>CP050901.1:0-4371795 GCA_050916095.1 Rhizobacter sp. | reverse complement strand
GTTGTGGAAAAGTCTCCCTAGTCGGGTGCGGATTCTACGTCGCAAAGGCGAAAATTTTCGGGTTATCCACAGATTGATTGCCCCCGCCAACACCCCGCCGGCTCAGCCAACTGGAGCCAAGTCTTTGACTAATCAAGGGGTTTTTGGTGTAATAGTGGGTTTCCCGGATCGCAGCTTGCGGTGCCAGGCAGAAAAAACCGAAGCCGTTCAACCAAGCCAGTCAGTCGACAGCAGCCGAGTGCCGCATTCCACAGTTCGTTGGGGGTGCATGGTTGGAATTTTTTATAGACCTATTTTCACAATTCCAGGATAGACCATGAAACGCACTTACCAAGCCTCCAAAGTTCGCCGCACCCGCACCCACGGTTTTCTCGTGCGCATGAAGACGCGTGGCGGCCGTGCTGTCATCAATGCACGTCGCGCCAAAGGCCGCAAACGTCTGGCCGTCTAAGCCACATCAGGCCGCGAGGCAACGCCTTGATCGGCCGCATCGTGCGTTCCGTGGACTTCGAGCGTGTGATGGCTGCACCCAGCCGCGCAAAAACCCGGCACTTTGTACTTCACCATTTGGCTGCTGTGCCCAGCAAGCCCCGTTATGCCGTGTCGGCCACCCAGGCCCCACCGGCCAGCGACACGCACAGTTTGGTGGAGTTATCAACAGCGGACCCGGTCTCCAAAGAGCCGCTTGTGGATGACTCCCTGTTGAACCCGTCCAACCAGTCCTTGCCCAGCAAGGACATTTGGCTTGGTTTGGTGGTGCCTAAACGACATGCCAAACGGTCGGTTACCCGCCAGTTGCTCAAGCGCCAAATGCGCGCCGTCGTTCGCGATCAACAAGATGCGACGCCCCGACTGGCTCACGGGCTGTGGGTGCTCAGGCTGCGCGCAGCATTCGACGTGAAGCAGTATCCGAGCGCAGCATCAACCGCGCTGGCACACGAAGCGCGCCAAGAACTGGTGGAGCTTTTGCGGCGTGCCACCGGACCGGCTTTGGGCCTCGCATGACTAAAACACTCAGTGTGCCCGCGCGGTTGCTGATGGCGGCGGTGCGTGCCTACCGGCTCTTACTCAGCCCGTGGTTGGGCAGTGCCTGCCGTTTTGAGCCCACTTGTTCTGTTTACGCCCTGCAAGCGCTGGAACAACACGGCGCATCAGCGGGCAGCTATCTGGCGGCAACCCGTCTTTTGCGCTGTCACCCTTGGTGCGCTGGGGGAATAGACGCGGTACCAGAAAATCGTCCCGGCTTGTTTCGCCGATTCACTCCGACTAGTTCAGAAAAGACACCTTCATGACCGATATCCGCCGCACCATGCTTTGGGTGGTGTTCTCCATGTCCTTGGTATTTTTGTGGGACGCCTGGCAAAAACACACCGGGCATCCGTCGATGTTCAGCCCTGCTCCAGCAAAAACAGCGGCCTCAGCGCCACCGAGCGCGGTTGCAAGCAGTGCCGCGTTGCCAACGCCCAGCGCAAACACCGCTGCATCCGCTTCGGCTGCGAGCCCCAGTGCTGTCCCAGCGCAGACTGCTGCCGTGATAGCCACGGCCAAAACCGAAATCTCGACCGACGTCGTCAAAGCCACTTTTGATGCGCGTGGCGGTGACATCGTGAGATTGGAGTTGTTAAAGCAAGTGGACCAGAACGACCGCAGCAAGAATGTTGTGTTGTTTGAACAGTCCGCACAACGCAGCTACGCGGCACAAACTGGATTGATCCCAGCTGCAGGTGGCGCGGCTTTGCCCAACCACCTCACGGTGATGAATTGGATCCCCGGCGAGCGTGCGCTGGCTGCCGACAAGGACGAGCTTCAAGTCAAATTTGAGTCGCCTGAGATCGGCGGCGTCAAACTCGTCAAAACATACACGTTCAAACGATCAGACTATGTGGTCCATGTCCGCCACGACGTGGTTAACACCAGCAACGAGCCGGTCAACCCCCAGCTCTATTTGCAACTGGTGCGCGATGGCAACCCACCGCTGGGTGAGTCCAGCCTTTATTTCACGTTCACCGGGCCGGCTTTCTACACTGCAGAAACCAAGTTCAACAAGATTGATTTCAAGAGCATTGAAAAGCGTAAAGCCGATGAAAAACCCAGCCATGTGACCTCGGCCGACAACGGCTGGGTCGCCATGGTTCAGCATTACTTCGCGTCGGCTTGGTTGTTGGACCCTAGCGCCGCCAGCGGGACAGCCCCAACACCCGCCATCACACGTGAGTTTTTCACCCGCAAGGTCGAGGCCAATTTGTATGCCGCCGGCATGTTGGTGCCGCTGGGCCCATTGGCAGCGGGTCAAACCAAAACCTTGGACGCCCGACTTTTTGTCGGTCCCCAAGAGGAGAACAAACTAAGTGCCTTGGCACCGGGTTTGGAGCTGGTCAAAGACTATGGTTGGTTCACTCTGCTTGCCAAGCCCTTGTTCTGGCTGCTTACCCAGCTGCACAACATCATCGGCAATTGGGGCTGGGCCATCGTGGCCTTGGTGGTGTTGCTCAAGATCGCCTTTTACTGGCTGAACGCCAGCGCCTACCGCTCGATGGCGAAGATGAAGGCAGTCGGTCCGCGTATCACCGAAATGCGCGAGCGGCTCAAGGACAAGCCCCAAGAGATGCAGCAGGAAATGATGCGCATCTACCGTGAGGAAAAAATTAATCCCTTGGGCGGCTGTTTGCCCATCGTGGCGCAAATGCCTTTCTTCATTGCTTTGTATTGGGTGTTGCTGTCCTCGGTGGAGATGCGCAATGCACCTTGGCTCGGTTGGATCACCGACCTCTCGGCAATTGATCCGTACTACATCCTGCCACTCCTGATGACGGGCACCAGCTTGCTGCAAACCTGGCTCAACCCCACGCCACCCGATCCCATGCAGGCCAAGCTGATGTGGATCATGCCGTTGATCTTCTCAGTCATGTTCTTTTTCTTCCCCGCAGGCCTTGTGCTCTATTGGTTGACGAACAACATCCTGTCCATCACGCAGCAGTACCTCATCAACAAACAATTGGGCGTGCTGGGCAAATAACGCACGAAAGCTGCGCTCAAGGTCAGGCAAAACAGGCCGACAATCAACTTTGCGGGGACACATCCGTGTTTTTTTTCAACCCCGTGCGGCCATCCAACGCCGTACGGAGCCCATGAAGCAACCACGGTTTCGGAGACTGTCGGCTCCACCACGCGGGTGCCCCGACCTCTCCCCCCGCGCCAATTTCCTTCAGGCATTGAAGAACATGCCTGGTTGTCGGTATCGGCCAGAATGAGGCCATGCTGGCATCACACTCCTCCCCCATTGCGGCGATTGCAACCGCACCCGGTCGTGGTGCGGTGGGCATCGTGCGTGTTTCTGGTCCCGCGCTTTCCGCTTTGGCCCATACCTTGTGTGGCCGGACCTTGACGCCGCGTCTGGCGCACTACCTTCCCTTCTTGGACGACGCAGGCCAGGCCATAGACCATGGCCTGGCGCTTTACTTTCCGGCACCCCACTCCTACACCGGCGAAGACGTTCTGGAGTTGCAAGCGCATGGTGGGCCCGTGGTGTTGCAAATGCTGCTTGCGCGTTGTTTACAGGCGGGGCGAGATATCGGCTTGCGTGTTGCAGAACCGGGAGAGTTCACCCAACGTGCTTTTCTCAACGACAAATTGGATTTGGCTCAAGCCGAAGCCGTCGCCGACTTGATTGATGCCAGCACCGAAACCGCCGCTCGCTCGGCCAGCCGGTCACTCAGTGGTGGTTTCTCCGCAGAAATCCACCGCTTGCGCGACGCCTTGGTGCGGCTGCGTTTATTGGTCGAAGCGACCTTGGACTTTCCTGAAGAAGAGATCGACTTTTTACAAAAAGCCGATGCCCAAGGCCAACTGCTGACGCTGCAAGCCGCCGTCGCCCGCGTGCTGGACTTGACCCAACAAGGCGCGTTGTTGCGCGAGGGCATGACCGTGGTGCTGGCCGGGCAACCCAACGTGGGCAAAAGCTCATTGCTCAACGCGCTTGCGGGGGCCGAGCGGGCCATCGTCACCGCTGTCGCAGGAACCACACGCGACAAAGTGACTGAGACCCTGCAAATCCAAGGTGTCCCTGTGCATGTAGTGGACACCGCAGGTTTGAGGGACAGTCAAGACGAAGTGGAGCGCATCGGTATTTCTCGAAGCTGGCAAGCCATCCATGACGCCGATGCAGTTCTCTTCCTGCACGATTTGAGTCGCATGCACCAGGTCGACTACCAGCGAGACGACGCTGTCATCATGGATCGACTTCCAGAATCCGCCAGACGCGAAGGGCGGCTGATTCACGTACTGAACAAATCCGACTTGGTGAACCCAGCCCAGACCAGGCAAGCGACCGAGGGCTTGTCTGAAAGCGGTCCTGCATCAACGGTGGTGTTGTCTGCCCAAACAGGCGATGGCCTGCAAGCGCTGCGCGAGCAGCTCTTGACCATGGCGGGTTGGCACAGCGTGCCTGAAGGTCTCTTCATCGCTCGCAAGCGGCATGTGCTGGCCCTGATCCAAACTCAAAACCACCTCTATTCAGCCCAACAGCAACTTGCACTTGCAGAAAATGCGGCACTGGACCTGGTCGCCGAAGAACTGCGTTTGGCACAGCAACAGCTCAGCGTCATCACGGGTGTGTTCACGGCGGACGATTTGCTAGGCGAGATATTCAGCCGGTTTTGCATCGGCAAATGACGGTATATGCAAGACAACGCTTGAGACCCTGCCGGGCGGTTCCCAGGATTTCTCCACCCCAAGGATCCCCAGCGGCCTGATGCAAATAGGGAGTGCGGGTCTGGTATGGGGGCACCCATTGATTAGCGGTGCTTTGCGAGCGACGAGCGGGCACAGCACACCGGGGTTGGGTGCTTGGCGTGGTCACTCGCACGGTGAATAATCTCTACTATTGATGGCAGCAAAAAAAGTGCGGAAGACCGCCAGGAGAATTGATGGAACTGACCGATCTGGTTCAAGCGATCCAGACATTGAATGCAGACGACGCCTTTCGTGCGCGTTTGACACTGGACCAATGGCGCAGCGTGGCCACCTACCTCAGCAAGCACGAGTTGCGTGCCGGTGATTTGCTCATCAAACAAGGCGATACCGACCGTTCTCTGTATTTCTTGGGCGCGGGCACCTTGCAGGTCTTTGTGACGGGTGGTCCGCCCGGCAGCAGTCGCATCGCAATTTTGCGCTCCGGTGCTGTGGTGGGTGAGCCCGGTTTGTTCGGTGATGGATTGCGCATGGCCAATGTCGAGGCCATGACAGCGTGCACGGTGTGGGCCTTGCGCGGCCCGCGTTTGGAAGAGTTGTCGCAACGCTCACCGGCCTTGGCTTTGGAGTTGCTCCGGGCGGCAGGCGGCGTCATGGCCACACGCATGCGCGCCAACTTGACGCGACAAACCCCGTTCAGTTGAGACTCATCAGCCAGCTGCGTCTGAGCTTTCGACGGCTCAGTGGCCCGCAAAGTCCACCAGCGTGAACAGCGGTAGCCCTGCTGCCCGCAATTTGGCCGAGCCGCCCAGCTCCGGCAAATCAACAATCGCCGCGCCTTCAATCACCTGGGCACCCAAGCGCTCCAGCAACCGCATGCCGGCCAGCATGGTGCCTCCAGTGGCGATGAGGTCGTCAATCAACACCACGCGGTCACCCCCCTTGACGGCGTCGGTGTGGATTTCCACGGTGGCGTTGCCGTACTCCAGCTCGTAACTTTCTTGCACCGTGTTGAACGGCAGCTTGCCCTTTTTACGAATCGGGATGAAACCAATGTTCAGCTCATACGCCAGCACGGCGCCGATGATGAACCCCCGTGCATCCAGCCCAGCAATGGCCGCTGGTCTTTCGTCGAAATAACGGTGCACGAACTGGTCGATCAATACACGAAAGACGCGGGGGTTGGCGAGCAATGGTGTGATGTCCCGAAACTGCACGCCTTTTTCCGGCCAATCGGGCACGGTTCGGATGTGCTCACGGATGGTGGTGATGGGGTCAATGGGTGAAATCTGAGACGCGGGCATGCAGGGCTCCTCACAAAATACATGTCACAGGGCACAAGACTCGACGCATTGTGAGGGCATATCAAATCGGAACCCCGATGCGCTTTCGATCTCCGACAATGCGACGATGAACCCACCGCATCGTGCCCAAGCCCCTAGTTTCTCCACCCCTGATTTTCGAGCTGCCTTGGGCAGGTTCGCCACAGGTGTGACCATCGTTACTGCACGCGATGCCCAAGGGCAGCCGGTGGGTCTGACGGCCAACTCTTTCAACTCGGTGTCATTGGCACCGCCTTTGGTGCTGTGGAGCCTGGCCTTGACCGCGGGCACCATGCCTGCGTTCAGCCGCGGCTCACACTATGCCATCCACATTTTGGCAGCGGATCAACGGGTTTTGGCGGAACGGTTTGCGCGCAAAGACGTGGACCGTTTTGAGGGGGTGTCGTTTCAGGATGGCGCTTTTGGTGTGCCGATTCTGGAAGGGGCGCTGGCGGTGTTTGAGTGCTTCAACCGCAGCCAGTACGAAGAAGGCGACCACGTGATTTTTGTGGGCGAAGTAGAGCGCTGCAGCCAGCGTTCAGATGCCCAGCCTCTGATCTTTCACGGCGGAAAATTTTTTACCGAGTTGCCGTTGTAGTGCCGGGGTTCTCCGGGAGTAGATCCAGGTACTGCCAATAGTCCAATCTAAAGGGGTGACGCAGGTAGCCTCGCAGTGGTGCTACGGCCATGTCGGTCACCAGTCGGTGTGCGTGCACTTTGTAGGGCATGTAGGCTACCAACAACTTCGCGGCGTCTTGCATCGTGGCCAGGCGCTGCGGGCCATCGGCCATCTGGCTTTGGGCGTCGTAAAGCTCGTCAAAAGCTTTCCAGCTAAAAAACGCAAAGTTGCTCTGGCCCGCTTGCGGACCATGCGCCATGGCGAGGAAAGCGTCCGCGTCGGGTGATTCCGCACCGTTGCCTACGGCCCACATCATTAAACGGCCCGCCCGCGCGGTTTTGAGCTGCTCCGGCCAGGATGCCACCTTGAACTCGATGCGCAGGCCCACCGCATTCATGTACTTGCGCCATAGCTCATTGAGTTGGCGCGAGCGCTGGTCACCTTGGGTGTGAAATTCCAGTACCAAGGGCTGACCGCTGGGCAAATCGCGCCACCCGTCGCCGTCACGGTCTACGTAGCCGAAGACATCCAACAGGGCTTTGGCCCGCGCCGGGTCATACAGACTCATCTCGGTGCGAAAGTTCGGGTCGTATCCAAAGGTCAAGGGGGGCAAGATGCTTTGCGCAATCAAGGCTTGGCGCTTTCGCACCTGGTCGATTTCTGTTTGGGTGTCATAGGCCAAGGCGATGGCGCGTCGCAAGGCTACTTTGTCAGGGCTGTAGCCCCCAACCACGGGGTGGTTCATGTTGAAAAACGTAAACACCACCTCAGGTGACGCATTCCTGTGCACCTGCAGACCGCGGCTGGCCAAGGCCGGTGTCAGCTTGTTGTTGGGCAGAGCTGTGTCGATGAACTCCTCGGGAACACGCTGTATTAGCTGGTGTTCTCCGTTAAGAAAAGCCAACCAACGCGGCTGTGCTTCGTCAATGACATAAACCTCGACACGGTCCAAGAACGGCAACCGATGCCCGTGCAACCGTTCAGCAATCGCCTTCGCCGCGTCATCGTCAGAGGCCGGCTCGCCGTCGAACAGCAGTTCACGAAAGCCAGGGTTGCGCGACAGCACGATGCGCGACGAACGCTCCCAACTCGTCAGCATGAAGGGGCCCGTGCCCACCGGGTGTTGCATGATCCGGTCGCCATAAGCCGCGACCACCTCATGGGCCACAGCAGGCAAATTCACCAAGGTGTAGAGAAAACGCGGACGCGGCTTTTCAAGTTGGAACCGCAAGGTGTAGCGGTCAAGCACCTTCAGACCAGCGACCTCGCGTGTGTAGTCGAACGGGCGTTTGCTCTTGAGTGTCTGGTCCAGCAGTGCCTGCAAACCCACAATGCCCTCTTGGGCCAGAGACACCTGGGCGGGGCTTTTCCAGCGCGGGTCAAAAATGCGTTTGATGGAATACACATAGTCCGCCGCGACCAGCTCCCGTGCTTGGCCTTTGAAAGCGGGGTCGGGCGTGAAAAAAATGCCGGGCCGCAGCCGCACGGTGTAGACGGTGAAGTCTTCAGACACCTCGGGCATGCTGGTGGCGGTGAGCGGTTTGAGTTTGACGGGCCTGGCCAGGTAGTCATAGGTCAGCAGTGACTCGAAGATGTGCCCCGTGATCGTCGATGAGTACAGGTCGGAGATTTGCGCCGGATCAAACCCGGTCTCTGCCACCGGAAAAGCCAGCCGAAGCACTTTGGTTGGTGCTGCGGACGATTGCGCCACTGCGATTGCGCAGAACAATACCAAGGCACAACCCAATAGCCACCCCAAGGGGCTGATACGTACAGGGGTAGGTTGGCGCATGGATGGTGGCAACATGGCATGGGTCTGCGTGTCAACGAAACTTGCGCAGTGTAGGCTGCGCTGTGTCACCGAAAACCCCACTCAATCTATGCAAGAAGACCCTTCAAACATCCATTGGCATTGCTGCCGTTTCGCTGAACTGAGCCTGACCGCCCTGCAGCACATTTACGCCGCGCGCCAAGCGGTTTTTGTCGTGGAGCAAAAGTGTATTTACCTGGATGTGGACGGATTGGACGAACAAGCCTGGCACTTGGCCGCATGGTCGCCCTTGCACACCCTACCCTTGGCCTATGCGCGTTTGTTCCCGCCAGGTGTGAAATATGCCGAAGCTTCTATTGGCCGCGTGCTCACCCTTGATGCCGTGCGTGGCCAAGGTTGGGGCCGTTTGTTGGTTGAACGCGCGGTGGGGCAGTGCAACACCTTATTTGGCGGCAGCGCCTTGCGCATTTCTGCCCAGGCCCATCTCGAACGTTTCTACCAGGCCTTTGGTTTCCAGCCGGTGGGCGAGCCCTATATGGAAGATGGAATTCCTCACATCGAAATGCAACGACCAAGTGTCGTTCAGCGCGCCGGCGAATCGCGGTAGTCTATTAGTCCTACTGACTCCTAGGATTAACCCCGCAAGGGCTGCAAGGCCAACTGAACCTCGGCCTGCCATGGCAGCTCGTGAACAATCTCATTGATGTGCAGCGCCACCTGGAGGCTTGGTAACTCGTCGCCCCGCGCATTGACCACGTGCAAATTGGTGATAAATCCCATAGGGTCGGCCATGGCCACCACCCCGTGGCCCAGGTCCACCCAATCCCAAGCCACACCGGCTTCGCCACCACCGAGTTTGCTGCCCCAAATGGTCTGCCCCATGCAGGGCTCGGGCCCTCGGCCCACCGAAGTGATCTGCGTCCCTAAATGTACAAATTGACGGGCGAGTTGCTTGTGAGGCGGCGGTTCAGCCCGCCACAATGCGGGCGAAGCTGGGAGCAAGAGGCCTTCCCAAAATTCTGCGCAGCGCCGAATCGTTCAGACTCGGGCGGACTGCTGGGTTGATCGATTCAAGCAGCTACGTAGCAACCACCCGCATGATTCATGAGCACATGTATGCCACACGCCACCTGTAAGGCCTCGGTTGACGGGGGCATTTTTCTTGCAGGGCGGCGGTGGCACAATCAAACGACCTATAAGTAATAAACACCGTTTGTTACTCTTTTTGTGTAACTCTCATTGGAGAAAAAATTGGGCAATCCGAAACGGGGCGGAAATAAAAAACGGACACCTGAAGAGGTCGCGCAGAAAGCCAGTATTTGTTTGAAGCAACGAGAGAATATACCTTCAGCACCTGTTTGGCACATGGGCCACGCGTATCTAAAAGATACAGATAGTCATGCATTAATGCAGAATACAATCGATTATCTTGCCTGTAAAGCTAAAGCGGGAATGAAATTCACAGATGATGAAAAAGAGTTCTTGATTGAACTCTATGAATCTTTTTGGTGGGGTGGTTCATTCAAGCGCTACTGGGAGGCCGCAAAACTTGCCAATCACTATGTCAACGGTGATGGAAAAGAAGTAAAATTAGATGCGTCTGTTTATAAAGATTCTGTCATTGTTATTGATGCAATTAAAGCACTTAAGATTTATATTGTGGATCGTCACAAACAAGGAAAATTCATCGCCCTTGTGAAAACAACGGATCATGATTTTATGCGGTCGAAATTCGCAGCGCATTTGCTTCAAGGTAAGAGAAACCAAGAAACGCAAGGGCATCTGATCCCAAATGATGGCGCACTATTGGTTGAGCAGATTAATGAAAGATTGCACTACGCTGATAATCGTTTTCATTTGGAAGCTAGCACAAGCCTTGTAAAAGATGGTTTCCTGACAAAATGGAGCATTGCCAGTTTGTATGATTTTGTTGATTTCTCAGATCCGAAACAAGGCCATTTCACCACAAGTATTCCAATGTCACCAAAACCTCTTCTTTTGCCAGATGGCTTATCCAATCACATGGAAAAAATTGGGATTGCAAAGAAATTTTGGTATAAGGCAGAATGGAGTGAGATTTGGCAAAAATAACTATTAAGAAGGTGGTTTTATGTGTGATAGCAATCATTTCATCCATTTTTTTATATTATTCTGTTCGCGTTATTTATGCACTTAATAATCCTTCATGCTTTGTTATGGATCAGCCAAGTAAATTGGAAGATTTTTCAAAAAACGGCCAAAATTATTTTGTATATCACGTAATAACAGGTTGGCACGATAAAGTAATTACGTATTATCTGTTCGATAAAGAGCCAATCATCGACGAATGTGGCAGAATTCCAGATCAAGGGTTGTTGTCTGTACATGTTCCAGAGAAAGAAATACCAAAAAAACTAATTATAAAAAAAGATGATCTTGAGTTAATATACATGACACAAAAAGAAATTGAAGAACTCGGCCCTTTGGATGATTCACCTACGTTGACAGTCGATATTGAAGTGCTGGGCGTTCCCGCGCCGCGCCCGTGAGGTTCCGGTCTGGAGTGGTGCGTCGGGATCGGAAAGATCAGCAACAAAGGCGGGTTACAACGCATCGCACAACATGCCCAACGGCATGCGCTGCTGTTGGGCGAAAGAACATCAGTTTTTTCCGAATGATTTGGCTGTTTGGCCAGAAAAGTGTCTCGTCTTCTCGTGGTTTTTTTCTGTTTGACTTCAAGCGGCTGCAGCCAGGCTATTCCGAAGCCGCTGGCCGCTGCGGTTTACCCCCGCAAGGGCTGCAAGGCCAACTGAACCTCGGCCTGCCATGGCAGCTCGTGAACAATCTCATTGATGTGCAGCGCCACCTGGAGGCTTGGTAACTCGTCGCCCCGCGCATTGACCACGTGCAAATTGGTGATAAATCCCATAGGGTCGGCCATGGCCACCACCCCGTGGCCCAGGTCCACCCAATCCCAAGCCACACCGGCTTCGCCACCACCGAGTTTGCTGCCCCAAATGGTCTGCCCCATGCAGGGCTCGGGCCCTCGGCCCACCGAAGTGATCTGCGTCCCTAAATGTACAAATTGACGAGCGAGTTGCTTGTGAGGCGGCGGTTCAGCCTGCCACAATACGGGCGGCCAAGCGGTAACAGTCCAGGCAAGGGTCATGGTGAGTGAATCACTTTCTGCACAATGAGTGACGACTCAGTATCGGCAGGTTCAGTGTGAAATTGAACTGCCACCGATGCCAGACTGTCAGGGGTAACAGGCGTGAAGATTTCCTATCTGCACAGCTATGGACCGCGTTGAGTGTTGGTCAATCACAGGAGAAAGCCCATGCTTCTTCAGGATCATTGCGAAGCCGTGTTGCATGTCACCAACCGAGGCGAGTTGCTGTGCGAGGTGGTCAAATTCGCGCGGCGCTCGGGGTTCGATCTTGCGTCTGCCATTGCCGTTTATGACCATCCGACAAGGCCAACAGAGTTTGTTGTGGTTGACAACACCCCGCAGGGCTACTTGGAATTGTCGAATTCGCCCGAACGGTACCGAAAGGACCCGGTGGCGCAATATTGCAAGCGCTCCAGTTTGCCTTTGGTTTGGAATCAGTCGACGTATGTAGCGGCGGGCCAAGGATCGCTGTGGGAAGAACAAGCTGTTTTTGGTTATAGAGCGGGTGTCGCGATGGCGCTGCATTTGCCCAATGGACGACACTTTTTCTTGGGGGTTGATCGTGACCGATCTCTCACCAGCAATGCTGATGAGTTGACCCGGGTAGTTGCCGACTTCACGGTGTTTTTGACCTACGCCCAAGAGGCTGCGGCCCGTGTGTTGTTGCCTACCATTTCACGACGGGCGCCGTTATCCAATGAGCTGGTGCTCGGTCTGTCAGCGTCAGCCAAAGACGACGCAAGCCAGTTGGCTCTTTGCGGCTCACCAGAAGCAAAAGCGGTTTTGCCAGCGGCCGCACTTGTGGAACGCTTGGATCGAAACGAGAAACATTTCTTCGGTAAGTTGTTTCGTCGGTTTGACTTGAAACATTGAAGTCGAAGCGGCAGCCTGGGCAGCTTATTCTCTCTATACCGATTTCGTAGATCGGCACGTAGTTGTTAAACCTCGGGGGTGCAGTAGACATGCTTCAAGACAGATACCAAACGGTGCTAGAAGTACAAAACCGAGAGGAATTTCGAGCGGAGGTCATTCGTTTTGCTCAACACCTGGGGTTCACCACAGTCGCAGCCGCATCAATTTACGATCAACCCGACGGGCAATCGGAGTTTGTCGTGGTTGACAACATGCCCGCTGCATACTTGGAGAAGTTTGAAGCCCAGGGCAGCGGCATGCGAGACCCTGTCATGCAGCATTGCAAACGGAGTGGCCGCCCCATCATTTGGGATCAGGCCACTTATGTAGCGGCGGGGGCGGCCAGCAAGTGGGAAGAGCAAGCTGCGTTTGGCTACCAGTCCGGAATTGCCATGGCTCTTCATCTGCCCGAAGGGCGGCACTTCATGTTCGGTGTGGATATGGATGGCCGGTTGCCCGGTGATTCTGCTCGTCTGAGTCGTACTGTGGCGGACCTTCAACTCTTTGCTGTTTATGCGCAAGAGGCGGCGAGCAGGATTTTGATGCCGACACCAGCCAGCGCTGACGTGCCGGAGTTGACCAAACGCGAGGTGGAAGCATTGCGTTGGACATTGGAGGGCAAAACGGCCTGGGAGGTGGGGAAAATTTTGAGCATTGCCGAACGCACAGCCGTTTTTCATGTAAATAACGCCATGCATAAATTGGGTTGTGTCAGCAAACACCAGGCTGCAGTTCGTGCTGATCGGCTGGGTCTTTTGCGCTGACATTGGTGTCCGCCCCCCGTCAGGGGGATGGCCACTGCAAGAGCTGACAGTTATGCAAATGATGCTGCTCCGCTGAAATAAAGACACGCACCAACCACGGTGTTTCTTTATTCAGGAGCAGTCGATGCAACCCAAGCCTCAAGCCCCCAACGCAAAAGTTTCAACTACTTCCGGCCAAGCTACCAAGGCTGAGCAAGGCAAACAGCCGCAGCCCTTGGATGCGAAGGTGCTGCAGCAAGTGGGCGGTGGGAGAGGTTTTCCAAACGGAAATTGGTAATCTGCCATTGCCGGTGATAACACCAGTATGGAAACCCTCTTCCGCCAGGAAGCGCTCACTACCCAACATCAAACCTGGCTGGGCGGCATTCAGCTGATCCGGCCCTTGTCCCTCTCCCTCTTGGCCACTCTTGCCGTCCTCGTGGCGGTGGGAGTGGTACTTTTTTTGGGTTGGGGTCAATACACCCGCAAGGCGCAGGTGGTGGGGGTGTTGGTGCCTGAAAAAGGCGTGTTGCGCTTGCATGCTCCGCAAACCGGAACGGTGCTGGAAACCCACGCCGTTGAGGGTCAGCGGGTACAGCAAGGGGATGTGTTGTTTGTGCTGGCCGTTGGCCGCAGCACAGAGCAGGGCGACACCCAAGCAGCGGTTCAGGCCGGTTTGAACGCGCGTCAACAAAGCCTGCAACAAGCCACACGCCAACGCGTGGCGTTGATGGACGCTCAAAAAGCCAACTTGGAGCAACAACAGCGCGACGTTCAGCGTGAGCTGGCACAAATAGACGCCGAGGCGAATTTGCAGCGCCAGCGGCTCGCCCTGGCGCAAGAGGCGTTGGAGCGCCACAAAGGGCTGCTCGCCCAAAACTTTATTTCGACCGCGCAGGTGCAGGCCAAAGCGGAAGAGGTGCTCGCTGTGCGTGCGCAGCAGCAAGCCGTGGAGCGCCAGCGTGTGGGTAAGCAGCGTGAGGTGAGCGCGCTGCTTGCCCAATTGACGGCGTTGCCCCTACAAACCCAAGCGGCCACGGGCGAGATCGAACGCGATCTGGCGCAGCTCACTCAAGAGGCGGCGGAAGTTGCTGCCCGCCAACGTGTGGTGGTGCGTGCGCCACAAGCGGGTGTGGTCAGCGGCTTGACGGTGCAAGCGGGCCAAGTGGCCACACCTGAAGCTGCCTTGGCCAGCCTGGTGCCTGAAAACAGTCGGTTGCAGGCGCAGCTTTATGCACCATCGAGCGCGGTGGGGTTTTTGAGACCGCAGCAGACGGTGCTGTTGCGTTACCAGGCCTATCCCTACCAAAAGTTTGGACACCATGCGGGTGAGGTGTTGATGGTCTCTAAAACCCCCCTGCAAGCCGCCGAGATCAGCGCGCTGGCGCTGCCGCAGGATGTGCGCCGGGAGCCGCTTTACCGGATCACGGTCTCACTCAAAGACCAATCGGTTCAGGCCTACGGGCAGGCCCAGGCCTTGGTGCCTGGTATGCAACTGGATGCCGACGTTCTGCTGGACAAGCGCCGTTTGATCGAATGGATTTTTGAGCCTTTGTTGAGCGTCTCCCAAAGAATGACGGGGCGGGTCTAATCCCATGATGGATGCGATCTCGCGTTTGAGTTTTGGTCGCCAGTGCACGCCTATGGTGTTGCAGACCGAGGCGGCTGAGTGCGGTTTGGCTTGTTTGGTCATGGTGGCGGCCTACCATGGCCTGAAAACCGACCTGGCCACTTTGCGCAAACGCCACCCCTTGTCGCTCAAGGGCGCGACCATGGTGGACTTGTTGCGCATAGGCCAACATATGCAACTCACCGCGCGTCCTTTGCGTGCGGAAATGGAGCACCTCCGTGGTTTGCAGCTCCCCTGCATCTTGCACTGGGACTTGAACCATTTTGTGGTGCTGACGGACATCAAAACCCGCTTGGGTGGTGGCCTGCGGGCGGTGATACATGACCCGGCCCAGGGCGTGCGTGAACTGGGTTTCGCCGAGGTGTCCAAACATTTCACAGGCGTGGCCCTGGAGATGATGCCCGGATCTGGTTTCGAGCAAAAGGTTGAAAAACAAACGGTGACCTTGTCCCAGTTGCTGGGGCCGGTGACGGGGCTCAAACGATCGCTGATGCAAATTTTTGTCTTGGCGCTGGCGCTTGAAACCTTCATGCTGCTTTCGCCGTTTTTTATGCAGTGGGTGGTGGATGGTGTGCTGGTCAGCGCTGACCGCGACTTGCTGGTGACCTTAGGCTTGGGTTTTGGCCTCTTGGTGCTGATTCAAGTGGCCACCGGCGCGGTGCGCTCCTGGGCGGTGCTTTATTTGTCGTCGCATTTGAACTTGCAGTGGTTGGGGCATGTGTTCGCCCACCTCATGCGTTTGCCCGTCGCGTGGTTTGAAAAACGCCACGCGGGTGATGTGATGTCGCGGTTTGGGGCTGTCCAAAACATTCAGCAAACCCTCACCACCAGTTTCATTGAAGCCGTGTTGGATGGCCTTCTGGTGGTGCTGACCTTGGCCATGATGTGGATCTACAGCCCCTTGCTCAGTGGTATCGCGCTGGTGGCGGTGTTGCTGTACGCGGCGGCAAAGTGGGTGCTGTTTCGGCCCTTGCGCGAGGCCACAGAAGAAGCCATTGTTTTTGACGCCAAGAAAAACACCCATTTTTTGGAATCGCTGCGTGGTGTGCAGGCCATCAAGCTTCACAACCGCCAAGAAGACCGTCAAGCCCAGTTCATGAACAAAGTGGTGGACGCGATGAACGCCCACATCACCACACGCAAACTGGACTTGAGCTTGGGTGTGGTTCACAAATTGGTGTTTGGCCTGGAGCGCGTGGCGGTGGTCTGGGTGGGGGCACTCTTGGTTTTGGACCGCAGTTTCTCAGTGGGCATGTTGTTCGCGTTTTTTGCCTACAAAGAACAGTTCGCATTACGTGTCAGCGGGCTGATTGACAAAGCGGTGGAGCTGAAAATGCTCAAGCTGCAGGGTGAGCGTTTGGCCGACATTGTGCTCACCGCCCCGGAGAACCAAGGCCTGCCGCTGGCGGCACCTGCTTGCAAAGCTCAGACCAAAAACGAGCAAGCAATTCTTGAGTTGCGCGATGTGGCGTTTGCGTATTCGCAGGGTGAAGCGCCCGTGTTGCAGAACCTGTCGCTTTCCATAGAGCGCGGTGAATCGGTGGCCATCGTCGGCCCTTCGGGCTGTGGCAAAACCACCTTGCTCAAAGTAATGCTGGGCATCCACGAACCTCAGGGCGGCGAACTTTTGGTGGACGGTACACCGCTGTCGCGTTTGGGCCTGCGTGCTTGGCGCGACATGATAGGCACTGTGATGCAAGACGACGTGCTTTTCGCTGGCTCGGTGATCGACAACATCAGCTTCTTTGACGCCGAGCCCGACCTGGACTGGGTGCGCCGCTGTGCCCAATTGGCGGCGGTCGAAGACGAGATCGACGACATGCCCATGGGCCTGCATACCCTGGTGGGTGACATGGGTTGCAGTCTTTCTGGTGGGCAGCGCCAGCGCATCTTGCTGGCCCGTGCGCTTTACAAGCGACCGCAAATTTTGTTTTTGGACGAAGCCACCAGCGCGCTGGACGTGGATCGCGAGCGTTTGGTCAACCAAGCCGTGCGCGAGTTGTCCATCACCCGGGTCATCGTGGCCCACAGGCCCGAGACCATTGCTTCAGTCAACAGAGTCGTGGTGCTCAAGGAGGGCCGCGTGGCGCAAGACTTGCGTACCGTGGCCTCAAGCCCGACACCATCCGCGCGGGTGCAGGGGACGCAAGACGGGGCGGTTTGAAACCCGACCGCCGAACGCAGCGCGTCCCTGTCCATCGAGCCTGCGGCTATCGCCGCAAAACTGTATTCCCTCAAGTTCAGCAACTTGTTACCGAAGCCACAGCTGTGCAACCAAAACACCCAGAAACAACTAAATTGAAGCGGATTGGTGGTTTATGAGCAATTTAATGACTCGCGTCGAGTTGGTTTTTGAATCGTGTTGCGGTGCGCAATGTGCACGGTTGGCTGGCGTTTTGGGAGCGCGTACATGAGCGCTGTTGCGGTTGACACCGCATCTGGCAACGAGACCAACCCCCAGGCCTTGGATGCCATCGTCAAGGCCAGCGAAACCTACTCCATTGTTGCCTCGCAGGACATCGTCGATGTGCGCGGGTTGAAACTCTTGGCCAAGGGCCAGCCGGTCTCAGCAGCGCTCCAGCAGCGCTTGCTCGAGCGCAAATTGCAGCACCCTTTGGAGGTCTGTTTGACGGCGGACGATGGCGTCACGTTGTTTGGTTTGCACGATCAGCTGGAGGGGTGGTTGAATGACAGCAGCAGCCCCCTGTCGGTGGCGTTGCGACCATGGGCGCCTGCCTTGCTGGAGCAGGTCAAGCGGCTTCCGCTGCATTCTGTTGCGCAATTGCTGCTGACCGCTGCACTGGCAACGCGGCCATCCAGCTTGCCCCACGCTGTCGCGGCCATGGCGATAGCGGGCGCAATGATGTTGTCGAGAAATCGTCCGGCAGTGGATGTGCGTACGGCGATGCTCGGGGGTTTACTACACGACCTCGGCGAGGTTTACATCCAATCGAACTACCTCGATTACAGCGGACCCTTGGATTTGGCCGGACACAAACACTTGGTTGTGCATCCCCGAGTGGCACAACTGCTGTTGAGCACCACCACCGACTATCCTGCCGCGCTTTGCCGAGCCATCGGCGAGCACCATGAGCGCCTGGACGGCTCTGGCTATCCGGCGCGTTTGGTCGGTGACAAGATATCCGAGTTGGGGCGGGTTCTGGCGGTGGTTGAGGTCACTTTAGGCATATTGCGGTCGCCCCGTGCGCCGCTGACCCGGGCCAGCTTTGCGCTGCGTGTGGTCCCGGGCGAATTCGATCCTCTTTGGGTGGCCCTGATATGCGACGCTGCCCGGCAAAGTAGCGAGAAGGTGCCTGAAGACGCGTCCGGCCCATCAGTCAACGACGCCGTGTTGCCACTGAGCCAAATTGAACAGCGCATGCTTCATGCCAAAAACTTGGCGCAAACCCTGAAGGAGCAAGGTCGCGGCGGGCCGGTGCTGGATGTCGTCGAGAACGGCATCGCGCGGTTGACGCGCCTTCAGGTGGCCTGGAACGCTTTGGGTTGTTGGGGCTTGGAAGGTGCTGCACTCAACCCCAGTGAGCGGTTTGAGCTGGAGCTGGCCGACAGAGAACTGAAACAACGCTTGCGCGAATTACAACGTGAGTGCATGCTTCTGAGCGAACGCTTAGGTGAAGCGGAAAAGCTGCGCCTCCAACCCCTTTGGCAAGACCTTCTGCCGGCCGCTGCTGCTTAAAGCAGGGTCCATCAACGATACCGATCCCAGCCTATTCCATGACCAATACCCGACTTTTTATCGAACTTTTGCACCGGCTAGAAAGCTATGACGACGCGGTTGTCCTGATGGTTCTGCTGGCCCTCGGGGCTGACAAACTGCCCATTCGCGCCACCTTGGGACAATTTCGCCAGAGCCATTTGGGCGGCATGCTCACGCCCAACCGGGTGTCTCTCGCCGTCGAACACCTTCAAAACCAAGGCTTGCTGCACGTAGACATGCCTACGGTCAGGTTGCGCCGCTCCCGTTATGGAGAGCTGTCGCTGGATCGCGAGGCCGTGCTGTCTTTGCTGCGCCAGCCGATTGTGTATACCGAGCTCATGCCCGGCATCAGCGAACGCGTGGTTCCGCTGCTTCGGGACACAGTGTGGGTGTCGGAATTTGAAGAGTTACCGACACCCACCACCACTGCGGTTCAGGGCATATTGCCGGGCCGCAATCGCTCGCCTACACGGTGAGCCGTGGTATTGCGCTGATCGCGCTTTAAGCATTCAGGCCGAAAGGCCCAAAGGGTTGACGCTGGTCCAGCGCACGCATGCGGCGCTCCAAGTCAGTCATGTCCACCGATTGAGACAGGTAGGCAGCGTCGCCGTCGTACGCAGATGTTTGGGCTGGTGTGAACACCAGGTTGATGAGGATAGAAATTAAAGACATGGCACTTTTCCTTTTGGCTTCGTCCATGCGGCGGGTCAAACCTCCGGGCTCAACCGCCGCTTGTGTGAACACCAGGGATTTGGTGAGCACGGGCGTAAGGGTAACCCCTAATGCCTAGGGTTTCCACTAGGGTGCCATAAAGACCCTCCGTTGGCGGGGGGTCAATGTTCGCTCGGCATGGGGTTATGCGGCGCCTGTTGTGAGTCCAATACCCGTCGCCGCGCCGGGGCCAAGCGTCCAGAATCTCCAAGAACCCGGCGCCCACCGCGCCTGGCTTCGCCCAGAAGCTCCACAGTCCGCCAAGGCTATCTATAACTCACGACTGAGAGATGCAAGGTTGAAACCAGTGCCGGAAGGGTGTTCACAGCCTGTCTTTCGATGCAGCAGCCGGTGCCCTGCGGCTCAAGAGACCGCCCATCATCCGCGCTACCCACTGCACAAAGTCATCCACATAAGTGAACAGCACCGGAATTACCAGCAAGCTCAAGAAGGTGGAGGTGATGAGGCCGCCAATCACGACGATGGCCATCGGGGAGCGAAAGCTCGGGTCGGTGCCCCAGCCCAGGGCAATCGGCAACATGCCGGCACCCATCGCGATGGTGGTCATGATGATGGGGCGGGCGCGTTTGTGGCAGGCGTCCATCAGCGCGTCCCAGCGATTGAGTCCCCGGTCGCGCCGCGCCACGATGGCGTACTCCACCAGCAAAATCGAGTTTTTGGTGGCGATGCCCAGCAACATGATGGTGCCGATCATGGCGGGCATGGTCAGGTCGGTGCCCGTCAGGAAGAGCGCCAAGATGGCACCGGGAATCGACAGCAGCAGCGCCGCCAGAATCGTCACTGGCTGCACCCAGGCATGGAAGAGCAGCACCAGCACGATGTAGATGCACAGCACGCCAGTCAGCATGGCCAGGCCGAAACTCGCAAACAGTTCGTTCATGGCCTCGGCGTCGCCGAGCGCGGCTTTGCTGACACCCGCAGGCAGGTTCTGCAAACTGGGCAGGGCATCGGTGCGTTGTTGCACCAGACCCAAAGGTTGGCCATTGAGCTCGACCTCGAAGTTCACATTGCGCTGCCGGTTGTAGCGGTCGATCTGGGCGGGACCGCTGTCCACGCTCAGGCTGGCCACATTGGACAGCGGCACGGGTCCACGTGCGCCAGGGATGGCCAGCCGCTCGATCAGCGCCAGGTCTTGCCGGGCTTCGGGTGGCAGTTTGACGACGATGGGCACTTGTCGCTGCGACAAATTGAGTTTGGCCAGGCCTTGGTCGTAGTCGCCTGCCGTGGCGATGCGCAAGGTGTCGGCAATCGCTGCCGACGTCACGCCCAAGTCGGCAGCGCGGGCGAAGTCGGGCCGCACCACGAGTTCAGGCCGCTGCAGGCTGGAGGTGCTGGTCACATTGCCAATACCGGGCACGGTGCGCAGCTCCTGTTCGACGATGGCCGCATGTGCCGCCAAAGCCGCACCATCCTGACCTGCCAGCACCAACACGTATTTCTCGGCGGAGCCACCAAAACCCACGCTGAAGCGCGCGCCCGGGATCTCGGCCAGCCTTTGGCGCAGGTCGCCTTCAACCTGCTGCTTGCTGATGCCAGCCCGTTCTTTACGCGGTGTCATGTTGATGGTCAGCGTGGCTTTACGAACTTCCGCCGCGCCGCCGCCCGCAAACGGGTCACTGCCCGTGGCCCCGCCGCCTACGGCGGTGTAAACCATCTTCACATGCGGGTGGTCTTTGATGGCCAACCGCGCTTGTTCCGCCACCGCCAAGGTTTGTGTGTAGGTGCTGCCAGGTGGCAGAGAAATGTAGACCTGGGTTTGCGATAGATCGTCCGGCGGAATAAACCCACCGGCGATTTTTCCAGCGAACAAGGGTGCGCAGGACGCCACACTGAACACCGTGGCTGCGGCCACAGTCCAAAGCCGGTGTTTGACGCACCACGCAGCCCAGCGCATGTAGGTGTTCATCCAGCCTGGCTCCACATGGTCACGGCTGGGTTTGGCCAGCAGGTAAGCGGCCATCATCGGCGTGAGCATGCGCGCCACCACCAGGGAAAAGAACACGGCGATGGCGGCGGTCCAGCCGAACTGCACGAAAAATTTGCCCGCGATGCCACTCATGAAAGCCGTAGGCAGAAACACCGCGATCAAGGTGAAGGTGGTGGCAATCACGGCCAGGCCAATCTCGTCCGCAGCCTCCATAGCCGCTTCTTTGGGTGATTTGCCCATGCGCAGGTGACGCATGATGTTTTCAATCTCGACGATGGCATCGTCCACCAAGATGCCCACCACCAGCGACAGGCTCAGCAGCGTCACCGTGTTGAGCGTGAAGCCCGCCCAGTGCATGGCCGCGAACGTGGGAATGATGGACAGAGGCAGGGCCACGGCGGAGACCAACGTGGCGCGCCAGTCGCGCAGGAAAAACCACACCACCACCACGGCCAGGAGAGCGCCCTCCACCATCAGCCACATGGAGCCGTGGAAGTTTTCTTCGACCGGGTCGACAAAGTTGAACGCCTCGGTGACGGTGATGTCCGGGTGTTTGACCTTGAGTTGTTCCAGTGTGGCGCGCACACCCTGCGCCACCTCCACCTCGCCCGCGCCACGCGAGCGGGTGATTTCAAAGCCCACCACGGGCTGGCCATTGAGCAAGGCGGTGCTGCGGGTTTCGGCCACGGTGTCGGTCACGGTGGCCACTTGGCCCAGACGCACATGGCGCCCGTCCGACAACGTGATGTCCATGGCCGCGAGTTGTTCGGCGCTTTGAACGGTGGCAATGGTGCGCACGGATTGTTCTGCGCCGCCCAAATCGGCCCGTCCTCCGGAGGCGTCTTGCTGGATGCTGCGCAGCTGGCGGGAGATGTCGGCCACGGTGGCATTGAGGGCCAGCAATTTGGCCGGGTCTATTTCCACATGCACTTCACGTGTCACCCCGCCCACGCGGCTGATGGCACCCACGCCTTTGACCGCCAGCAGTGCGCGGTTCACCTCGTTGTCCACGAACCAGCTCAGGGCCTCGCTGTCCATGCGTTGGGACGCCACCGTGTAGGTGAGGATGGGAGAGCCCGAGAGGCTGAGTTTGTTGATTTGCGGGTCACGCAAATCGCCGGGCAAATCGGAGCGCACGCGCTGCACGGCGTCGCGCACATCGTCCAGTGCTTCTTGAATCCCCTTCTCCAGCCGGAATTCGACGGTGATGGTGGCGGTGCCGTCCTGTACTTTGCTGTAGATGTTTTTCACACCCTGCAGCGTCGCCACCGAGTTTTCAATCTTGCGGGCCACCTCGGTTTCCATTTGCGCCGGTGCTGCACCCGGCAGGCTGGCGGTGACGGTGATGGTGGGCAGCTCGATGTCGGGGAACTGCTGCACCTTCATTGACGAGTAGCCCAGCAGGCCCGCCAGCGTGAGCATCAGGAACAGCAGGATCGACGGGATGGGGTTGCGTATCGAGTACGCGGAAACATTGATGGCCATGGTGTGTCCTGTGGAGGCTTATGCCTATCGCAACAAAAAACACCGTTCGGGCTGAGCTTGTCGAAGTCTGCGTGTCTCTAGGCGACGGCCCTTCGACAGGCTCAGGGCGAACGGACTAAGGTTCGTTATGGAATTTGAAAACATCAGTGGAGCGACAGCGATCAGGGCTTTTGGGGGGAAGGCGTGGCCGCAGCTTCCACTACCTTCACCGTGTCGCCATCACCCAGAAAGCCTGCGCCCGCTGCGACCACTCTCGCCGCCGCATTCAAACCGCCAACAATTTCAACCCGCTCGCCCACCCGGCGGCCGGTTTGTACTTTCACCTGGGACACCTTGTTGTTCCCACCCACGGTGTAGACGTAACTGAAGCCGTCGCGCAGTACCACTGCACTTTGCGGCAAGGTCAAGCCTGGGCTGCTGCCCAGTTCAAAATCGCCGCGTGCAAACATGCCTGCCCGCACCGCGCTGCGTGGGGGCAAGTCCACATAAACCAAGCCATTGCGTGTGCTGGGGTCCACGGTGGGCGCGACCATGCGCACCTTGCCCACCACGTTCTGGCCGCTGGGGCCCACCAGGTTCACCGTCAAGCCGGGCTGGATGCGGGCCAAGTCACTGGAGGCCACTTCGCCACGCCACTCCAGCCGTCCCTGGCGAATCAAACGGAACAGTTCTTGGCCCGCAGGCAACACCGCGCCCACCGTGGCGCTGCGCGAAGAAATGACGCCCGCGTCAGGCGCCACCACCTGGGTTTGGCGCAGCCGCAACTGTTGTGTTTGTAGAAGCGCTTTTTGCGCATCCAAACGTGCTTGCGCGGTGCGTTCCAGCGTGAGGTATTGGTTGATTTGTTGTGCGCTCAGCGCACCGCTGGCATCCAGCTCGCGGGCGCGTTGGGCGTTGCCTGCAGCCTCCGCGAGTGTGGCCTGTGCCTCCGCCACGCTGGCACGGATTTGCGCCAGTTCGGCCTGCACGGTGTCGGGTGCGAATGTGGCCAGCACTTGCCCGCGCTTAACCACATCACCCACATTCACCTTCACATCGTTCAGGCGCAGGCCGTTGGCCTCTGTGCCAACGCTGGCTTCTTGCCAGGGGGCGACGCCACCGTTGGCACTGATGCGCAGTGGAAAGCTGCCGGTTTGGGCTTGGGTGATGCTGACCGTGAGTGCGGCTTTGGCCGATGAGGCTGCTGCAGGCGCTTTGGTTTCATCAGCCGCTTCGGCCTGCAAAGTGAGAACGACCGCACCGATCAGGGCGATGGCGACAGTGGCTTTGAACAAGGTGGGACGGGTCAACTGCATGGTGGTGCTGCCGTGTGAGGAAGGATGTGGGTGAATCAACGTGCGGCCTGGGCCAAGGGCGTCGCAGGGGCGTCTGGCGAGGACCAACCGCCACCCAAAGCGCGGTAGAGGCTGATCCAGGCCAGGCTTCGCTCGCGCTGCAAATCGAGCAAGGCGCTTTGGGCCTGCACCGCCGTGCGGCGCGCGTCTTCCAGTTCAAACAAACTGGCCAAGCCGCTGCGGTAACGCGCCTCTGTGGCTTTGAAGGAGTCGGCGAAACCTTGGCTTGCGGTGACGGCAAGGGTTTCGCGCTCCAAGGTGCTTTGTAAATTGATCAGCGACTCTTCGACTTCACGCACCGCTGTGCGCACCGCGGCCCGGTAGGAAATGCCGGCCTCCAACAAGCTGGCTTGCGCTGCGCTGACATTGGCGCGCCGTGTGCCGCCATCAAAGAGCGGCATCGTGACCTGCAGTGGGCCCAAACTCCAAACCGTGCCGTCGCTGCTGAAACCCCCAACCGACGAACGTGCCGCGCCGATGTTGCCCGTCAGGCTGATTTGCGGCAGCCGCTGTGCTTGGCGCTGGCTGACATCCGCCTGCCGCGCCAACCACTCGCGCTCGCTCGCCGCCACGTCCGGCCGCTGCGCCAGCACTTGGCCGGGCACCTGGGTGACGTTGAGCTGGCTTGGCTGCGGCACTGAAAACCAAACGGCATCACCGACTTGCAAACGCTGCTGCTCCAGGCGCTGCCGCAGGGCCAGCTCGTCCAAGGCCGTCAAGGCGACCAAAGCTTTGATGTCCAAATCGCAACGCGCTCTTTGTGAATTCAACAGGCTGGCACCTTGGGCACTGCTGGCACGCGCCAAAGCAGCACTTGCAGGTGCTTGAAAGCCGGCCCGCGCGGCAAGTTCGGTCAGGCGGGCCGTCTCGGTACGCGACGACGAATCGGCCTCGGCCGTGCGCACCTGGGCCAGGCAACTGCGCAAGCCGATGTAGCGGTTGGCGACTTCGGCCGCTACCAAGACGCGCGCGTCGTGCCAACTCGCCTGTGCACCGGCGAGGCGCAGGTCGGCAGCGCTGCGCGCGGCGCGACCTGCGCCGAACACATCCAACTCCCAGCGGGCTTGTAAGCCCACCGACCCAGTGGTGGTGAGGGGCATCGTCACATCTTGCCGACCCCGGCTGCCAGATGCTTGCGCATCAAGCAGGGGCAGCAGAGCGCCTGAGGCCGCTACTTGGCTGGCACGCGATTGTTCGATGCGCGATGCGGCTTGCGCCACGCTGGGGCTCGCGGCTTGCGCATGGCCGATGAACTCGGTCAACACGGGGTCGTTGAACTGTTGCCACCAGGTGGTCAAGTCCGACGTATTGCCACCGTGTGGCAAAGGCGCAAACCAAGCCGCAGGCGCCGTCGCAGCGTCAGCTCGTGGGGGCGTTTCAGCGGGTCCACTGGCACACCCGCTGAGCATGGCGGCAGCGAGCACATAGACCATGGGTTGAAAGGCGGAGGAAGCGTTCATGAGGTGGGCGTCTACTTGGTGTTGGCGCGAATGGACTGTTTGACTTCACGCAGGGTATCTTTCAGGGAACGGCGCGGCGATGGTGGGCGGCTTGCAGCTTGTCGCCTGTGGGTGGGGCACAGGCTGTTGGCCACTCGCGCGAGCCAACTCGCCGGTTTGCTGCCCTCTTGCACCTGCGCACGGCGCTGCAATTCGGCGGCCACCATGGCCAGGGCGTACAGCACCAAACGGTCGGTCCAGACGTCCCAAGCCCGGTTGGCGGTGTTGAGTTTGGGGACGATGGCATCCGTGACGTCGCGGCCCACATGCAAATGCACACCCAAACCGGCAATAGCGATGGCCAAACGCTGCAATTCGTCGTCTGCACGCCCCAAGCCAAAGTGGCGGCACAGCACCGCCACCAAAGCATCGTGCATGGGTTTGATGCCTTGGTTGATTTCTTGCTCCCACAGCCCCGTGGGCTCCAGCATTTCCCGCAGGCGCAGCTTCATGCATTGGCGCGAGACTTCACCCAGACGCAATGGCTCCACGAAGGCAGCGAAGAAGCCGCGCAGCGCCTGGTCCAGCGTCAAGTGGTCGCCCGCAAACAAAGCGATGTCTTGCTCCACCTCGCCCATGGGTTCCAAAAAGGCGGCGCGGTAGAGCCCCGCTTTGTCACCAAAGTAGTAGCTGATGGCGGCCACATTGGTTTGCGCACTTTCGGCAATGTCCCGGATCGACACCTTGGCGAACCCATGCTGGGCAAACAGCGCCAGCGCCGCGTGCAACAGCCGTTCACGCGACTGCTCGCCATCTTGACGTGTGGGGCGGGCAATTTCAGGCGTGGGCAGATTCATGCCGCGAACTGTAGCAAATAAATCAAACGTTTGATTTATTTACTCGCCTAACCTTTTGAACCAAAAGGTCACCTTCAGTCAGCAGGCGCTTGGGCCAGAAACCGCCTGACCCGCTCGTCTGCGGTCAAACCCATGGCGCGCTCGCGAGCGGCGGCGGCTTCCTGGCTCAGGCCTGCACGCGCCAACAAATGCGCCTGTGCGGCCCAATAAGGCTGGTGCGACACGACGCTGGCGACAGGCAGCGCATCAAGAAGCGTCAACGCCTTGGTTGTGTCGCCCGCTTCGCTGACTGCCACCGCATGGCCGATGCGTGCGCCAACGCCTCCCGTTTGCGCCACCAGCAGGGCATACAACTCAACGATGGCCCCCCAAGGTGTTTGGCCCGTGAATGCCCGCTGGTTGTGGGCCGATTGGATGGCCGCTTCAAGCTGGAACGGTCCCGGCTGCCGCAGCGATGCCGCGTGGTTGAGCGCGGCCTCGCCTTGTTGCAACAACCCGTGGTGCCATGTCCGGGTGTCTTGCTGCGTGAGCGGAACAAAACGACCGGCTGCGTCAAACTGGCCGGGTCGGCGGGCGTGCGCATGCAGCATTAATGCCAGCAGACCATGGGCCTCGGCGTCCCGAGGTTGCAGACGTGCCAGCAAAGATGCCAAAAACAAGGCCTCTTCGCACAAGGCCGGCTCCGCTTCCGGTGCCGGTGACGCGAGGTTGCTTCCCACCGTGTAAGCACCATAGAGTGCCTCGCGCAGGGCCTGCAAACGCTGCGGCAACTCGTCAGACTCGGGTGTTTCAAACGCGACATTCGCTTCGCGCAACTTGGCTTTGGCCCGCACCAAACGCTGGGCCATGGCACTGGGGGATTCCAGAAAAGCGCGTGCAATCGTCTGCGCCCCCAAGCCCAGCACCACTTGCATCATGAGTGGCGCGTGCAAACTCTCCGGAACAGCCGGATGCACGCAGGCGCACATCAACTGCAAACGACGGTCAGGGATGGTGGGCGGGCTTTCTGCCGTGGGCTCGATGTCAAACAAGGCCAGCACCTCAGGGGCTTGCGCCACCTTGCGGTGCCGGCTTTCCATCAGCAACTCTCGTTTGGCCACGGTGAGCAACCAAGCTTCGGGCGACGCAGGCACCCCCTCATGCGGCCAGTGCGTCAGGGCGGCCACAAAAGCCTCGCCTAAAGCGTCCTGTGCTGCCGCCAGGTCGCGCCATTGCCAAGCCAACCAGGCCACCAAACGCCCGTAGGCCGTGCGTGCGGCGTGCTGCGCCTCGGCCCAGCCTGGGGGTTCGGTGGCCTCGTCCATCAAGAGACGGACGGCGGTGGCATCACGGGACGCACCTCTACGTGGCCAGCAGATGCGGCGGGTGCGCGCGCCGCCCACTCCAGCGCTGCATCCAAGGACGGCACGTTGATGACGAAAAAGCCACCCAAGTGCTCCCGGGTGTCGGCGAATGGGCCATCCTGAACTTGTCGTTTGCCATTCGTCACGGTCAACCGCGTTGCTGTGCGAGGGAGCTGCAAGCCCTCGCCGCTTTTGACGCAGCCGGTGGCGTACAAGGCCCCGACATAAGCAGTCCACGCGCCCCAATAGGCCTGCGCCTGTTCCGGATCGTCGCGGCGGGCCTGCTCGGCGGGGGTTTCAAAAAACATCAGCATGTAGTCCATGGGGTTTGGCTCCGTATCAAAAAAGGATGAGGTTAGGTGACAGCGACATTGCCGCCACAACTTAAAGATGCGCGACAGGTACGTGGATCGACAAACCGGAAAAGTTTTTTTTCTGGCATCGAATCTCATCATCTTATGGCGACCGATCACCCCCCGATCCTGGCGCAGCGACAGTTGCACCGCGCGCTGCGCCAGGATCGGCTCGGTCGGTGCTTGAGCCCCCACGGGTGTCCAGCCCCCAGCCCTCGGTGGCTTGCACCAACAAGGCTTCGTGTTGGACGGGACTGAGCTGCAGCGCAACCTGGGCCGAGTCACCTCCGACTCATGGCTTAATGGAAGCTTTGGTGGAAACGTGCACGGCCTTCTGCAATTTGGCACTGCTGTTTTCAAAGGGTGAACCATGTCGGGAGGCGGCACATGTCGGTTGAATACGGAGTAGATGTTCAATCCGCCAGGATGACATCGCACCACGCAAAGTACTTTGCGTGGGAGCTGACACGCCGCCGCGCAGCGTCGGAAGAAGACCGCCTGGCGCAGTCGCTCTTTGATGCCAGCGTTGACCTCAACCCACACCAGATTGACGCTGCCCTTTTCGCGCTCAACAACCCCTTAAGCAATGGCATGGTGCTGGCCGACGAAGTGGGTCTGGGAAGACCATCGAAGCCGCGCTGGTGCGTGGTGTGACGTGTCGCTAAAAACCGAAAATGGCGACACGTTTCCTCCACATGTCGATACCGCGTACATGTTTGTGCCCAAGTCTGGCCCCGCCATACTTGGGTAACCCCCCCGCTTGTCTGCGCACAGCTCCTCTAAGAACCCATGAACAACAACACCAACCTCACTGAACTCGGTCACAGCCCCGACGCCTTGGCCCAGCGCCAAGCCGAACTGCTGGCCCTGCTGCGCCAAACCGCCCCTGAAGTTTTGAGCGACAACCAGCTCAACCTTGAAAAACTCAAAGAACTGCTGGGCGAAGAACGCATTGCGCCTGCGGAGCACTACGAGCTGAACTGGGCGGGCAAAACCGAGGCCCGCCGCGAGATCCAGAAAACCAGCAGCCACACCCTGCGGCCCCAACACCAACAACCCGGCCAATGCCCAGCACATGCTCATCGAGGGTGAAAACCTGGAAGTGCTGCGCGTGCTGCAAAAAAGCTATTACGGCAAGGTGAAGATGATCTACATCGACCCGCCCTACAACACCGGCAACGACAGCTTTGTCTACCCCGACGATTATTCAGAAACCCTGGACGAATACCAAAAACGCACCGGCGAGAAAAGCGCCGAAGGGTATCTGAACAAACAAAGTTTGTGGAAGAAAAACAGCAAAGAGAGCGGTCAATACCACAGCGCTTGGCTGAGCATGATGTACCCGCGTTTGTATTTGGCGCGGAATTTGTTGCGGGATGACGGGGTTATTTTTATTTCGATTGATGACAATGAAGCGGCGAATTTGAAGTTGCTTTGTGATGAGGTGTTTGGGTCAGAATGTTTTGCCTGTGATGCAATTTGGCGTTCAAAAGATAACAGCAATAACGATGCCAAATCTTTTTCCTTTGATCATAATCACACTCTAATTTACTCAAAGTCATCTTCATGGGAGCCTGCGAAGCTTGATGATACTTCAAAAAGAACCCACTTTAAAAATCCTGACAAGGACCCAAGAGGACCATACTTTGATGGCAATCCATTGAATTCCCCAAATTATAGGGAGAACTTAATATATTCTTTGACATCACCAAGCGGAGTCGAGATTAGTCCGCCAAAAAACGGTTGGAGATGGTCTAAAGAGGCGATGGAAGAGAAAATAAAAAATGGCGAAATAAGATATTCAGAAGATGGGCAATCCATAAAAAGAAGAACCTACTTAAATGAAATGCTTGGTCTTCCGCCATCTTCGCTCTGGATTGATCTGGAAAAAACCGGCCACAACAGGCAGGCCAAGTATGAATTGCTCAAAATAATTCCAGAGGATGTATTTGACACCCCAAAGCCTGTAAAACTTATCAAATATGTCATTCAACTCTGTGATGCGGTAGATGGCGTCTATTTGGACTTCTTCGCGGGCAGCGGAACTACAGCCCAGGCCGTGATGGAATTGAACGCAGAAGACGGCGGCACCCGCCAATGCATCAGCGTGCAAATGCCCGAATTGCTGGAAGAAAACAGCGAAGCCCTCAAAGCCGGTTACCGCAGCATTGCCGACATCACCCGCGCCCGCATAGACAAGGTGATAACCAAGCTCAAAGCCGAGCACCCCGACAAAACTGCTGACCTGGCTTGTGCCCACTTCACCCTGGCCCCTTCCAACTTCAAGGTATGGCGCAGTGATGTGGGCAGTGACGATGCGCTGCGCGAGCAGTTGGCTTTGTTTCAAAGCGCCGAAAAGGGCAGCCCTTCGACAGGCTCAGGGCGAACGGGCGGGGCTGGCTCAGGACGAGCGGATGCAGTGGACGCGCAATCCGCCATGCTGGCCGAGTTGTTGCTGAAGCACGGCTTGGGCGCGCTGGGGGTGCACGCCATCAGCCAACCCAAGCAAGTAGCCGGGGCGACGGTGCACCGGGTGCTGTTGCCCGACGACAAAGCCATGTGGCTGTGTTTTGAGCCCTACACCGAGGCTTTGAGAGACGAAATCGTCAATGCCCGGCCTGCACAGGTGGTGCTGCTCAATTCATGCTTTGTGGGCGACAAAGCCGACGAGCAGTTGGCTAATTTGCAACTGGAACTGGCGGGGCTGGACATTGGCCTGACGGTGATTTGAAAGGGGCCATGATGAATCCCGTGCCTGTGTCAGGTGAGGCCGCCCCCGCTTTGTTGAACGATGTACGCCAGCTCATTGAGCAGGCGCGCGCGCATGTGGCCAGCGCGGCCAACAGTGCGCAGACCTTGTTGTATTGGCAGGTGGGCGAACGCATTCGCCGCGAGGTGCTGGGCGAGACCCGTGCCGACTATGGCGAGCAGATTGTGTCGACGCTGTCGACACAATTGGTGCAGGCGTATGGCCGAGGGTTTTCCGAAAAAAACCTTCGGCGCATGATCCAGTTCGCAGATGTGTTTGCTGATGCGCAAATTGTCGCGACACTGTCGCGACAATTGAGCTGGAGTCATTTTCGGGAAATCCTGCCGCTTAAACAGCCGCTGGAACGCGAGTTTTATGCCGAGATGTGCCGTGTGGAGCGCTGGAGCGTGCGCACCCTGCGCGAGCGTCTGGGCAGCCAGTTGTATTTGCGTTCAGCCATTGCCAAAAAGCCAGAGGGCGTGATGGCCCAGGAACTGAGCCACTTGCGCGAAGGCGGCCAGATGACACCCGACTTGGTGTTTCGCGACCCCTACAAGCTGGACTTTTTGGGCCTGCCCGACGGCTACAGCGAGCGCGATTTAGAGAGCGCCATCTTGCGCGACATGGAGCGCTTTTTGCTGGAGCTGGGCGCGGGTTTTACCTTTGTGGCGCGGCAAAAACGCATCAGCGTGGGGGCGGACGATTTTTATCTGGACTTGTTGTTCTACCACCGGCACTTGCGCCGTTTGGTGGCGGTGGAGCTGAAGCTGGAGAAGTTTGCGCCCTCACACAAAGGGCAGATGGAGTTGTACCTGCGCTGGCTGGACCAGAACGACCGCGCCGAGGGCGAGGCGTCGCCCATCGGTTTGATCTTGTGCGCCAGCGCCGACCGCGAACAGGTGGAGCTGATGGACTTGGACAGCGCCAACATTCGCGTGGCGCAATACCTGCACGCCTTGCCCGATGTGCAGGTGCTGCAAGCGCAGTTGCACCGCGTGGTGCAACTGGCGCGCGAGCGGCAGGCCAGGCTGGCCTTGCCAGACAACAAGGAATAAACATGAGCACCCCCATACCCGTCGCTTCGCGCCAGGCCCCCCGAGGGGGTCAAGAAAACTTGGGAACGGCCCGGCGTTTTCTTGAGACGATGAAGCTGCAATTTGCCCACCAGGACCACCAAAAGAAGGCGGTGGATGCCGTGGTGAAGGTGTTTGACGGCCAGCCGCTGGCCAAGAGCGACTTTGCGCTGGCGGCACAGCAGGGCAGCGTGGCGTATGCGGGTGACGGGAGCATAGGCAACGCCCTGAAGTTGTCTGAGGAGCAGTTGCTGGCCAATGTGCGTGCGGTGCAAGCGGCCAATGGGCTGGAGCAATCGACCGCCTTGGCAGAGTCTCGTTCAGACAATGGCAAAGAGTTGTTTTGCCCGCTGAACCTCACCATTGAGATGGAAACCGGCACGGGCAAGACCTACAGCTTCATCAAGACCATGTTCGAGTTGAACAAGGTGTACGGCTTCAAGAAGTTTGTGGTGGTGGTACCCAGCGTGGCCATACGCGAAGGCACCATGAAAAACCTGGAGATCACCCGCAGCCACTTTGCAGCGGACTATGCCAATGTGCCCTGCGTACCCATCTTGTATGACAGCACCAAGCTGACGGAGTTGCGCCACTTTGCGCAGAGCGATGCGTTGAGCGTATTGGTCATCAACATTGATAGCTTTGCCAAAGACAGTGTCCGCATAAAGCAAAAGGGTGAGCGGGCGTTTGCGCCCATTGAATACATCAGGGCCGTTTCCCCCATCGTCATCGTGGATGAGCCGCAAAACTTTGAGACCGATGTGCGCCGTCGGGCATTGTTTGACTTGAACCCGCTGTGCACGCTGCGTTACTCGGCCACGCACAAGAACCCCTACAACCTGCTGTATTCGCTCGACCCGGTGCAGGCGTATGACCTGGGGCTGGTCAAGCAGATTGAGGTGGACGGCGTGCTCGCCGATGAAGACCACAACCAGGCGTTTGTGGAGCTGGTGGGTATTGAGGCCAAGGCCCGAGTTATGACGGCCAAGGTGCGGCTGGATGTGAATGGCAAGACGGGCCCCAAGCGCAAGGAGCTGACGCTCAAGCTGGGGGAGGACTTGTTTGAAAAGTCAGCCGGGCGCGATGTGTACCAGGACGGGTACATCCTGAACGAAATTCGGGCGGACGAGGGCGAAATTGAGTTCTCTGGCGGGCGTGTGATTCAGGTGAACCAGGCCCAAGGCGGACTGGCCGATGATGTGATGCGCTTTCAGATTGAGCGCACGGTGGCCGCCCACTTTGCCAAGCTCAAGTTTGTGCAGCCCATTGGTGTGAAGGTGCTGAGCCTGTTTTTCATTGACAAGGTGGCCAATTACCGGGCCTATGACGAGGATGGCCATGCCACCTTGGGCAAGTTGGGTGTGTGGTTTGAAGAGGCGTTTAATAAATACGCCAGCAAGCCGCAATTCAAGGGGTTGATTCCCCATGAAGCCAGCGCGGTGCACGATGGTTATTTTTCGGGCGACAAAAAGGGCAAGGGCGCGAAGGCCAAAACTGTGTGGGTGGACAGCACCGAAAAGGGCTCGGCCAAAGACGACAGTACCTACCAGCTCATCATGAAAGACAAAGAGCGGCTGCTCAGTGCAGACGAGCCGCTGCAATTCATCTTCAGCCACTCGGCGCTGCGTGAGGGTTGGGACAACCCCAATGTGTTCCAGATTTGCACGCTCAATGAAACCAAGAGCGCCATGAAGAAGCGCCAGGAAATTGGGCGTGGTCTGCGCCTGTGCGTGAACAAACACGGTGAGCGTGTTTTGGACAAGCGGGTCAATGTGTTGACGGTGATTCCAAACGAGAGTTACGAGGTGTTTGCGAAAACCTTGCAGCGAGAGATTGAGGACGAAACCGGTGTGAGCTTTGCCAACCGCATCAAGAATGCGCGCGCCAAGGCGCGGGTCCAACGCAAAGCGCTGAGTGCGGAAGAAGAGGCCTTGTTCCAGGCCATCTGGAACAAGATCAGCTACCAGACGCGCTACAGCGTGCAACTGGATACGCCCGTGCTGATTGCCAAGTGTGCGGAACTCTTGGGTGACTTGAATCAATATCCCAAAGTACACCCACCCAAGATTCGCGCCCAAAAGGCCAAGATCCTGATGACGGGTGACGGCGTGCATGCGATCAACACCGGAGTGAGCGATTCAAGCGCAAGGGCCTATGGCGTGTCGGTGCCCGATGTGTATGCCTATGTGCAAAACCGTGTGCACCTGTCGCGTTCAACCATTTTTTCCATCCTCGACAAGTCTGGGCGGTTGGGGGAGTTGCTGGTCAACCCACAGGTATTTTTGGATACGGCGATTGCAGCGATCCAACAGGGGTTGCAAGAGTTGCTGGTGGCCGGAATTCGTTACCACGAGATCAATGGTCGGCGCTATGAGATGAGTCTGCTGGACGAAGACATGGAAACCTACCTGAGCAGCGTGTATCCCCCCGCCAACGAGGCATTGACCACGCCCGTTGAAAAAACGTTGCTGCAAGCGCAGCCCTTGAACGAAAACAAAGAGGCGGTGGGTGATGCGTTTGCCTGTGTATTAAGCGATAGCAACACCGAAAGCCAGTTTGCCCACGACTGCACAGTGGATGAACGGGTGAAATTCTTTTTTAAGCTGCCGCGTACCTTCAAAATTTCCACGCCGCTGGGCGGCTACAACCCGGACTGGGCTGTGGTGTTTGAGAACGACACCCGGATTTACTTTGTGGCCGAAACAAAATCAAGCACTGTGGAAGGCGACCGCCGAAAGAGCGAGAACCTGAAGATTCAGTGCGGCCGCAAGCACTTTGGTTTAGCGCAGGATGTGGTGTTCAAAGACGTGACCCGTTTGGACGAGTTGGTGGGCTGATTGCTTGGCCACGCCTGCTTATTGATGTTTACCTTATTCAAGACAATCTCCAGCCCGTTCGCCTGTCGAAGGGCCTGTACCGACGCACGCGCTGGCTTCGACAGGTCCTGTCCTGAGCCCGTCGAAGGGGCAGCCCGAACGGTGTGTGGTGTCGTGATTGATGTAAAGCTCAATAAGAGCCAGGGGATGCGGAGCATCTATGAACCCGAAACGCCCGGGACATGCTGATGCGTATGTGAAGGTCATTCGGCGCGCCGTACCGATCAACCCAGTAAAGAAAGCTGCACCATGCTGGGCCCCTCGGTCTCATGGCCTGTGGATGAGTAACCTTTGGTGGCAAGGGCCCACCCCTCGGTGGCCTGTGCCGCATTCGCTTTGTCCAGCAAACAAGTGCCCAGCCCCTTTTTGGTGGCTTGCACCAACAAGGCTTCGCATTGGACGGGACTGAGCTGCAGTGCGAACTGGGTCCAACGTTCCAGCACACCGGGGTTGGCCCACGCATCTTCAACCGCCCAGCGCACACCCAGCGGGTGGGTGGGCCGTCCGGCTTCAATCACCCGTGGCAACAGGGCCATGAAAAACCGTTTGAAATCGCGGCGCAGGTCCTCCGAAGGCAGCAAGGCCTCGAACCGGCTGACACGTTGACTCCACCCGGCTTGCAAAAGCTGCTGGCTGACAAAGGCTTGCAGGGCTTGAGCGGGGTTAAAGAGCCGCAGGCGTTTGGGTGGCAGCACGCGCATCGGAATGCGGCAAGCCGCCTCATGGCTCAGCGGCTCAACAAAACTGCACAGGGTGGCCACGCGCAACCACTGGGCTTCATTCAAACCATCAACGCCCCCCAATTTTTCTTCTGCAATGTGGCGGGCCCTTGCCAACGCTTGTGCTTGGTCGTGCCCGCCTTTGCTGTGGTTGGCGCGTTGGCTCATCACCACCAGGTTGCCTGCGGCATAGGCGGCGTCGTTGCGCACGCGGTCAACCGACGCGCCTTGGGCACCCGTGCCACTCAGTTCGACACGGGTGATGGGGCAGTGGCTCACTGCCAACTGGCGCAGGTAGTGGGGCGTGATTTGAAACAACTCCACATGGCGACCCCGCAGCCAGGCGTGCAGGCGCAACTGCAACCACTGCAGCACGGCAGGCCGGTCCGACAGGGTGCGGCCCGCGAATGCCACCTGGCCTGCTGTCCAACCCTGGTTCAGTGGGGAGGCTTCGGTGGCATAGGGGGCGGGGGGTGTCACGCCATGGCGGGCAAAGTCCCAGCCCAGCTCGAAGCCGACGGGGTCCATGTGTGCAGGCACTGCTTCTTGGTTGGCGCTGCCGGATAAAAAAGCCAAAGGGGTGATGTGGTGGACGACTGGGCTCATGACGTTCTCCTGCTTGTGGTTGACCATGAAGAGAGTTTGACGAGCCACAAGCTCACAGCGTGAGCCACAAGTCAGTGTTGCCAAAATACCGCACTCATTTTTTTCGTTATCCTCTCATCCATGTGGCTCACCTGGTGAGCCTGTGATGTGATAAGGCAACCATGGACCGCACTGAACGTTTCTACAAAATTGAGCTGCTGTTGCGTAACCGGGGCCAGGTGAGTTTTATGGGGCTGCAGCAGGAGCTGAACGTGTCGCCTGCCACCCTGAAACGCGACCTGAACTACTTGCGCACGCGTTTGGCCGCGCCAATTTCCTACAACCGGGCACAGAACACTTACTCGTTCGACTCGGCGTCAACCACTGGCTTCGCAGCGGCCACCCACGAGCTGCCCGGCCTGTGGTTCAGCGAAGCCGAGATCCATGCCTTGCTCACCATGCACCAGCTGCTGGCCGGTTTGGACGACGACGGTGTCTTGGCCCGCCACTTGGCACCCATGATGAATAAACTGCAAGGCATGCTGGGCACGGACGAAAGTGAGGCACGCGAACTGATGCGCCGTGTCAAAGTCATCGGCACCGCACGCCGCCGCTCACCCAGTCGCCACTTTGAATTGCTGGGCAGCGCGCTGGTGCAGCGCCAACGGCTGTGGCTGCGTTATTTCAAACGCAGTGACCGCAGCACCAGCGAACGTGAGGTCTCGCCGCAGCGCCTGGTGAACTACCGCAACACCTGGTACCTGGACGCTTGGTGCCACACCAGCGATGCATTGCGCCGCTTTGCGCTCGATGCTGTGCAAGAGGCCCAACTGCGGCCCACCAAAGCCAGAAATGTGGCCGTGAAAGACCTGGAAGCGGAGTTGGATGCGGGGTATGGCATCTATGGTGGTGCGGGCAGCAAGGTGTCCTGGGCGACCTTGGTGTTTGAGCCTGACGCGGCACAGTGGGTGTCCAACGAAGAATGGCACCCCGAGCAAACATCGCGCTGGTTGGATGGAACACCAGGCGAGGGCCGCTATGAACTGCGTGTGCCCTACAGTGCCCCGCAAGAAATTTTGATGGACATTCTGCGCCACGGCGACAGCGTGACTGTCGTTGGCAACAAAGCCTTGCAGCAAGCGGTGGCGCAGCGGTTGCGGTCTGCTGCCAAGCTCTATGCTTGAGCCCGCAAACAACCAGGAGAGCCCCCATGAAAGCTGTTTGGAATAACACCGTCATCGCTGAAAGTGACGACACCGTCGTGGTGGAAGGCAACCACTACTTTCCCGAAAGCAGCCTCAAGCGCGAATACTTCACCTTTAGCAACCACCGTACCGGCTGCCCGTGGAAGGGTCAGGCGCATTACTACAGCGTCATGGTGAACGGTGACTTGAACCCCGACGCAGCGTGGTTCTACCCCGAGCCCAGCGAAGCGGCGGCCAACATCAAAGGACGCATCGCTTTTTGGAAGGGCGTGCAGGTGGTGGATTGACCGGCATGTCACTCTCACACATCGCGTTTTACCGCTTTGTTCAGCTCGACGAGCCTGAACCCGTTGCAGCATGGTTACGTGGCCTGACCACCCAGCTCACGGGCAGCATCTTGGTGGCAAGCGAGGGCATCAATGGAGTGATTGCGGGGTCCGAGACCGCAGTCGCTGCCTTTCAAGAAGCCTTGGCCCAAGACCCGCGTTTTGCGGACATGCCCTACAAAAGCAGCCGGTGCATCACGCCCCCATTTGCGCGCATGAAGGTGCACACCAAGCCCGAAGTGGTGGCCGTGGGTCTGCCGCCCGAGGCGGTGGACTTGCCGCCCGGCGGTGCCACGCTGAGCCCGCAGGCCTGGCGCGAGTTCATCACGCAAGACGATGTGGTGCTGCTGGACAACCGCAACAGCTTCGAGTTCAAGCTCGGCCACTTTCAAGGGGCCATCGACCCGGGTGTCACCCACTTCCGAGACTTTCCCGCCTACGTTCAGGCCCATGCACAGCAGTGGAAAAACGAGGGCAAGCGGGTGGCCATGTACTGCACCGGCGGCATCCGCTGCGAAAAACTCGGCGGCTGGATGCAGCATGGCCTGGGGCTGGATGTTTACCAGTTGGACGGCGGCGTGCTGAACTACTTTCAAGCCCTGCCCGACGCCGACAAAGACTGGAAGGGCGAGTGTTTTGTCTTCGACAACCGCATTGCCCTGGACACGCAATTGAACGAGACCGCCACCACGGCAGAGCAGGTCTATGGGGATGGACCCGAGGCCGACCCCGCCAACGCTTGGCGCTTGCAGCGGGCGCGAAGGCTGGATGAGTCCGCTTGAACTGAACCTGTTGAGCGCTACATCAAGCATGACAACACACGCCGTTTGGGCTGGCCTTTCGACGGGGCTTATTGAGCCTTACATAAATCGCGACACCAGACACCGTTCGGGCTGAGCCTGTCGAAGCCAGCGCGAACCTCGGTGCAGGCCCTTCGACAGGCTCAGGGCGAACGGGCTGGAGGTTGTCGTGAATAAGGTAAACATCAATAGGACAGAGTCTGTCGAGGCCAGCGCGAACCTTGGTGCAGGCCCTTCGACAAGCTCAGGGTGAACGGAGGGTGGTTTGTCGTGAATACAGTAAGGTTGAATCAGTCGCTACAGCGCGACGGCGTCAGCGCCAGCACCGTCGCCTTGCCCCCTGGCCCTTGGGCCACCGTGTTGGAATTTTTGGTTCACCGCTTTCCTCAGGTGGATATGGCGCAGTGGCACCAGCGCTTGAGCGACGGTTGGGTGCTGGACGAAGCGCAACAAGCCCTGCCGCCTGATGCGCCCTACCGCGCTCACAGCAAGGTGTATTACTTTCGCCATGTGCAGGCCGAACCGCGCATTCCCTTTGACGAGGTGGTGGTCTACCAAGACGAACACCTGGTGGTAGCGGACAAGCCACATTTTTTGCCCGTCACACCCGGTGGCCGTTTTGTTCAGGAAACGTTGCTCGTGCGTCTGAAACGCAAACTCGGTTTGCCCCAGCTCACACCCTTGCACCGGATTGACTTGGAGACAGCCGGTTTGGTCGCCTTCAGCGTCAAACCCTCAGAGCGCGACCCCTACCACGCGCTGTTTAGAAACCAGCAGGTGCAGAAACAGTACGAAGCAATCGCGCCCTACCGGCCCGAGTTGAGTTTTCCGCGTACGGTGAACAGCCGCCTCGAAGAAAAACCGCAGTCCTTCATGCAAATGCGTGAGGCGGCGGGGCCAGCCAATGCACACACAGCGATCGAACGCTTGGAGGTTCTGGGCGCATGGGCCCGTTACCGCTTGCACCCTCTCACGGGTCGCAAACACCAATTGCGGATTCAGATGTCATCGCTGGGTTTACCCATCGTGGGCGACAGGATTTATCCCGTGTTGCAGGCTGCCGCGCCCAGTGATTTGGTTGGGGACTACGACAACCCGCTGCGCTTGCTGGCGCAGCAGTTGTCGTTTGTTTGTCCGCTCACGGGCCGCACGCAGTGTTTCGTCAGCCGCCTTTCTCTGTCTTGGCCAGCGCTTTGATGGGAGGCCGCATTGATGCGCCTCACTTCGTCATCATGTGCGGCCAAGTGATGCCATAGTTTCCCGACACCCCAGGCTGGGCGGCGGGGTTGCTGAGTTTGATGAAAGACGCACCGAGCAGGGGCAGGCCCAGGCCGGTGGTGGCATCAATGGGTTTGATCTTGCGCCAAGTCGGCGCTGCGCATCAAAATGGGCGGGTTGCGCGGTTGAAGTGGGTCGCAGTGCCAAACGAATGAAACTCAAAATGACCACCACCAAACAGTCAGACCCCAGACGGATCTTTGTTTACGGCACCCTCAAAACCGGTTTCCCGAATTTCCACATCAATACCGGCATCCGTGTGCCGGGTAGGTTTGTGACGGTGCAGAGGTATCCGCTTTACCTGATTGGGCCCACACGGGTGCCGTGGCTGGTGAGCCGTCCGGGTGAGGGTGAGTTTGTGGTGGGTGAAGTGTTTGAGGTGGATGCCACCACCTTGGCCCAGATGGATGTGCTGGAACAAATCGACGAGCCACTTTGGTACGCGCGTGAGCCCCTGCTGGTGCGAGCACTTGATGACCCAACACTGCCGTCTGTGCAGGTTCAGGTCTACTTCGGCAGCGCCGAGCGAGTGTCGATGGAGACCATCCATGCCGGCCCGCTGGCCGAGTACACACCCGCCCATGCGACACACTACCGACCAGATGCCGTCTATTGATGTTCTCTAATCTCATGCTCAACCACCTCAGCCCCGAAACCATCGTCCAGCGCCAACTGGACGCCTACAACGCCAAAGACCTGGACGCTTGGCTCGCCACTTATGCTGAAGATGCCAAACAGTTTGCCCTGGGCGGCGAGTTGTTGGCTGATGGTCATGCTGCGATTCGCGCGCGTACAGCGCCGCGCTTTTCTGAACCCAATTTGTTCGCCAAATTACTCAGCCGCACGGTGATTGGTCATGTGGTGATCGATCACGAAGAGGTCACCCGCACCTTTCCCGAAGGACCAGGTCACGTGGAGTTGGTTTGTATTTACCAAGTGGCCCACGGAAAAATTCAAAGCGCGACGTTCAACATCGGGCCACCGGTGTTGGCGAAACTCTGAGAAAACTACGCCGCCAAACCCAGCACATCGGCTTCGCGCCGCTTCAGCAACTGCGTGAGCAGCGGCGGCTCGAAGTGGCGTTTGACCGTGATGGCGTAAAAACTTTCAAACAGATCGGGCACCACGCAGTACTCGGCGAGTTTGCCGCTTTTGAGTTCGTCTTGCACCACCACGGTGGGCATGAGGGCGATGCTGCCAGCGGTGCGGGCCGAGTCGCGGGCCAAGAGGCGCAGCATGGCCATGTCGTCCACCTCGGCCAAGATGGTGTAACGCAGGCCCGCTTGCTCACACAGTTGGTCAAAGCCACTGCGAATGTCGCTGTCGCGGCTGGGCAGGAGCAGCGGCTGTTCGCCCAGATCGCGCGGCCAGCGAAAGGGTTTGCCGGTGGGGCGCGGTTTGCCCACCAAACTCACGGGTTGGCGCGCAATGCGCCGACAGCGCCAGGGGTTCTCTGCGTCGCTATGCACCCGCCGATTGGACAGCACCAGGTCCAGCTTGTGCACCGACAAGCGGCCCAATAAATCGTCCAGGCTGCCCGACTGCAACAAAAGCTCCACGTCGCTGTGCCCCAGCAGGGGGCGCACCAAGTTTTCTTGAAAGTTGCGTGACAAGGTGGCGACTGCGCCTATGCGCAGCACCTGTTTGCTGCGCTGCTGGCCATCGCGCAGCAGTGCCATCAACTCTTGCCCGGTGTTGAAGATGGTTTCGGCGTAGTTCATCGCCAAATGCCCCGCTTCGGTCAGCACCAGCGTGCGCCCTTGGCGTGAAAACAGCGCTTGGCCGAGTTGGTCTTCCAGTTGTTTGATCTGGGTGGAAAGGGCCGACTGCGACACATGCAGTTGCGCTGCGGCCCGTGTGAGGTTGCCCTCTTTGGCCACGGCCCAGAAGTAGTGCAGGTGGTGAAAGTTCAGTTTGGACATCAATGTTCTGTATTAAAGAACGTTTACTAACAAAGTATGAATTTTACAGAAGACGCTTTCCTCGGCACAGTGCGGGCATCACGACCTGTTGGGAGCACGCTCTTGAATTTGCAAGCCATCACTTGGACAAACCCCGAAGCCGCTCAAACCGTTTTGCTAGCTGCACCCTTGCTGCTCTATGGGCTGGCCGCTTTCGGCAGTCGTTGGGTGTCGTCGTTGTTGTGGGCCTGGCGCCTGGCACAAGCCGCGAGCTTGGCAGCGATCGCGGCTGCTTTGTGCAGTTTGTTTTGGGTGGCCTTGAACGGGCCCGTCACGCTGCCGGGTTGGTCACTTCTGTCCCTGGGCCACTGGGGTGAGCTGCGCTTGAGTTTTCGGCTTGATGCGGTGACCAGCACGGTATTGCTGCTGGTGAGTTTTTTGGGCTGGGTGATTGTTGGTTATTCGCAGACCTACCTGGCCGGTGAGCCGCAGCAGGCGCGTTATGTGCGCAGCCTGATGTGGACTCTGGCGGCGGTGAGCGGCGTGGTGGTGAGCAACAACCTGGGTGTGTTGGTGTTGGCCTGGATCGCCACCAGCCTGGCCTTGAATGCCTTGCTGACCTTTTATGCCGACAGGCCACAAGCCCTCTTGGTGGCCCACAAAAAAGCCCTGGTCAGCCGCGTGGCCGAGTTGTGTCTGTTGGCGGCTGTGGCCTTGGTGGGTGCCAGCACGGGCAGCTTGGAGATCGATCAATTGTTGGTGCAGGTGGCGGCCCTGAGCCAAACCTCCAGTGGCCTGCCACTGGCCCTGCAGGTGGCGGCTGTGCTGTTCGCCATCGCGGCGGTTCTGAAGTGCGCACAACTGCCTGTACATGGCTGGTTGATTCAAGTGATGGAAGCGCCAACACCGGTCTCTGCTTTGCTGCATGCGGGGGTGGTCAACCTCGGCGGTTTGGTGCTGATTCGCCTGGCTGCCTTGGTGGCGGAGGTGCCTGCCGCGCAAACCTTGCTGGTGGTGGTGGGCAGCACCACGGCGGTGGTGGCGGCCTTGGTGATGATGACGCGCATCAGCGTGAAGGTGATGCTGGCCTGGTCCACCTGCGCCCAAATGGGTTTCATGCTGATGCAGTGTGGCCTGGGGGCTTACAGCCTGGCGCTGTTGCACCTGCTGGCGCACTCGCTCTACAAAGCGCATGCATTTTTGGCTGCCGGGGGTGCCGTAGAGCAGGCCCGTTTGCAGCGAATGACGCCAGCGCGCGCTGCGCCAAGTGTGGGGGCAACGGCCCTGGCGGTGTGCGCTGGCTTGGCTGTGGTCATGCTCGCCGCAGCGCTTTGGAACGGTGCGCTTGCGCCCCACATGGGGGCCGCCAGTTTGAGTACCGTCAACGGAACCACGGTGGTGCTGACAGGCATTTTCTGCTTGGCCTTGACGCCTTGGTTCAATGCCCAGGCTGGGCGGTACGGCGGCACTGCCGTGCTGCTGTGTAGCGTGTTGACCTTGCTGCTGGCGCTGCTGTATTTCGCACTGAACGGCGCATTGAATGGGTGGATGGGCGGGCCTTCCGTGGCCGCGCCCAGCCCCATGTTGTTGACGTGGGTGGCGGCGAGTTTTGTGCTGTTGTTTCTGGTGCAAAACGTGATCCGTGCCCGGCCGCAGGGGGCGTTCGCTCAAAAACTCTACCCCTGGTTTTTCGCTGGGCTGCACTTGGATGAATGGTTCACCCGCTTGGCCTTGCGTGTCTGGCCCTTGCGCTTGTCCCCTGGGGTCACCACCTCGCCAGTGCCTGCCATGCCCCAAACCACTTCTGGAGTGTTGTGATGACAACTGTTCTTGCCGATAGGCCAATGGCTGCTCCCACCCACGCTGCTGCTGCGGCCCATACCCAGCCCGCGCTCAACCCCGCACAACAAGAGGCCTTGGCCGTGGCCTGCGGGCGCATTGCACCCACTTGGCCCTTGGATCAGTTCATCGCCGTGAACCCTTATTGGGGTTTTGTGGGGCAGCCGATGGCGGTGGCCGCAGCCCGTTTGCGAGAACTCTCGGGCACCTCGCTCTTGATGCCACGCAGTTACTACCTGGCGCAGTGGCAAGCGGGCGCGTTTGAACGTCGGCACCTGGAGTGGGCCATCCAACACAGCGCAGGCGATGCAGCGCTCGAGAGCCTGGGCATGTCGGCAGACGCCTTGCTGACCCACCTACAGCAAGCTGATGGGCCTGCGCAGCGCCTGCCGCTGGTGAGCGACGCCGTGGATGCGCAGCGCGACCTCACCCACGCCATGGCCTGGAACGATGTACTCACCCAGCACATCAGCCAGCATTGCGCCGCCTACTTTGACCGCAACCAAGCGGCCTGGTCGCCCGACCGCCAGGTGGGCCTGTACGCCAGTTGGCGCGAACAAGCGCAAAACGACGTGGGGCCTGCTTTGTTGACCGGCTTCAAAGGCTGGCGCGCCAAAGTGCAGCAACTGCCCTCCAGCCCCAAAGCATTGATCGCCTGGGCCACGCAAGCCCTGGCCGTGCCCGACGCCGCCTGCGCCCACTACTACACCGCCTTGTTGCTCAGCGTGAATGGCTGGGCCTCTTGGTGCGCTTACGAGCGCTGGCAAACCAATTTGGGGCCACAACCCGCGCCCGCCGATCAGGAAGCCTTGCTGCAACTCTTGGCCATTCGTTTGGCCTGGGAGTGGGTTCTTCATGCGCCGGGTCTAGGTTGGACACCCCGTGCTTTTGCATCCTCCAGCCCCGTGGCACAAGCCGCCGTGCCCTTCAACCAACGCAACGATTGGTTGCTGCAAACCGCCCTGGAGCGCGCCCACCAAGAGCGTCTGTGCCAAGGGCTGTTGCAGCCATCCTTGCCCCACCAAGAGCCTGCGGCGGTGCAAGCCGTGTTTTGCATCGACGTGCGCTCCGAGGTATTTCGCCGCGCCCTGGAAGCCAGCAGCCCCAAGGTGCAAACGATGGGATTCGCCGGATTTTTTGGCTTGCCCATCGCCTACAACCCCAGTGGCACCGCGATGACGCGCCCGCAACTGCCAGGGCTGTTGGCCCCCGCCTGGTGTGCCACCGAGGTTTGCGACGAACCGTCGCTGGGCCGAACCTTGCTCAAACGCCGCCAGCACGCCTTGCAATGGCAGCAGATGTGGCAAGACTTTCGCAGCCAACCGAGTTCAGGTTTTTCCTTTGTGGAGGCTTGTGGCTGGTGGTCTGGCGCCAAGCTGCTGCGCAAGAGCCTGGCCCGCAGAGGCCACACTGCAGCGGTCGAACAAACGGGGCTGTCGGCCCAGCAACAAGCCCACATGCGCCCGCGCCTGCCTTCGCATTCAACCGCAGCCACAGGCCCAGAAGCGGCGGCTGTGCTCGCCCAGCGCTGCGACATGGCCGCTGGCATCTTGGGTGCCATGGGCCTCACGCGCGACTTCGCCCGACTGGTGCTGCTGGCCGGCCACGGCAGCCAAAGCGCCAACAACCCGCACGCGGCGGGCTTGGACTGCGGTGCCTGTGGCGGGCAAACCGGCGAGGTCAATGCCCGCGTGTTGGCGTCCTTGTTGAACGATGCCGATATTCGCGTCGGCCTGGCCGCACGCGGCATCACCATTCCTGCCAGTACTTGTTTCTTGGCTGGGCTGCATAACACCACCACCGATGCGCTCGAACTGTTCGACCTGGACCTGGTGCCCAGCAGCCACCAAGCCGATGTGGCCGCGTTGCAAGCGGTGCTCCTGCAAGCGGGCCAACTGGCTCGTGCGGAGCGCGCGCCGTCTCTCGGTTTGGCTTGGAATGACACGGCGGCTCTGCAGCAGCGGGTTCAAGAACGCGCCAACGACTGGGCCCAAGTCCGCCCCGAATGGGGCCTGGCCAACAACGCCGCCTTCATCGTGGCACCGCGCCACCGCAGCCAGCACATGAACTTACAAGGCCGCAGCTTCCTGCACGACTACGATTGGCAGCAAGACAGCAGCGGCAAGGTGCTGGAACTCATCATGACCGCGCCCATGGTGGTCACCCACTGGATCAACATGCAGTACCACGCCAGCACCGTGGACAACCGCCGTTATGGCAGCGGCAACAAAGTGCTGCACAACGTGGTGGGCGGGCGGCTCGGGGTGTTTGAGGGCAATGGCGGCGACTTGCGAATCGGCCTGCCCTGGCAGTCACTGCACGACGGCACCCACTTGCGCCACACACCGCTGCGCTTGTCCGTGTTCATCGAAGCACCGCAAGCCATGCTGAACGCGGTGATTGAAAAACACGCGCTGGTGAGACAACTGCTGGACGGGCAGTGGCTGCATTTGTTTCAGTTGGATGCGACCAGCGCCACGAAACGGATCGCGCGTTATCAGCAAGGGCAATGGGTGGCGGAGAGCGATTGATTCGATGTGGGGTGCAATAAAAACTGTGGAAGCATTCGACGCAAGCAAGACTCAGGCGGACCAGCCTCTTACAGCGGTTTCCATCAACATGACATCCCACACCGTTCGCCCTGTCGAAGGGCCTGTATCGACGCACGCGCTGGCTTCGACGGGCTCAGCCCGAACGGTGTGTGGTGTCGCAATTCATGTAAGCCCCAATAGGTAGAACGCCGATATGCCACTATTGCAAATGCGAATCGTTCTCATATAGAATAGCGTCTCCAACATCTTGCCGTGCCATCACGGCATTCACGATCGGCGGAGACCGTTTTGCCTTCCATTGCCCTTTCCCATCCTGTAGCTGCTGCAGCGCATCGGCCCCACATTGATTGGATGGCCCGCCCGTGGCTTGCAGGGTGGGTGATGGGTCTGGTGCTGGCACTGCACGCCTGGGGCGTTTGGGTTTTGCGGACCGTGGAGGCCGCGCCATTGGCTGTGCCTGCTCAGTCCGCGTTGTCGGTGAGTTGGGTCGATCTGTCCACGCCCACCGTGGTGCCTGCTCAAGCGATACCCGCTGTTGCACGTCAGCGTGCGGTCGTCTCGATGCCGCAGTCGGCTGCTGCGCAGACGCAGCCCCCTCTTGCAAAACCAATGGTCGCCATGGAGCTCCCCGCCCCATTGCAGGCGCCACAGGAAGGCGGATCGGCAAGTGCAACGACAGCGTTTTCTTCCGCCACCACGACAGATGCGTCGCCTATCGCTCTCGCGCCACTGCAACCGGCACCGCCGAAACTGATCCCACCTTCCATGGTTCGTTACATCGAACCGCCCACACCCACCTATCCAACCGCCTCCCGCCGTTTGGGTGAATCCGGCACGGTGGTGGTGCGGGTGTTTGTGGACGAAACCGGGCTGCCGCGCACGGTGCAAGTGGCCCAAAGCTCGGGCTTTGTGCGCTTGGACGAAGCCGCCGTCACCGCAGTTCAGCAAGCCCGCTTTGTCCCCTACACGGAGAACGGCCAGGCCACCGCAGGCTGGGCTCGCATTCCTTTCCCCTTTGAGTTGGAGCGATCAAGATGACCCCTGAAACCCTGAACCAAGCAACGTCGTCTTCACCCGCTGTGTTGGGCGTGGGTCATTTTTTGTCGCACGCCGACGCGCTGGGCCGCACCTTGTTGGTGGTGCTGTTGCTGATGTCGGTGTTGTCATGGACCCTCATCGTGCTGCGCATGGTTGAGCGCTGGCTGGCTAAAAAACGTGGTGCGGCATTTTTGTTGCGTTTTTGGAATGCGCCCTCCATCGACGATGTCGCCGACGAGCTCAAAACCACTCGTCATCGCGACCCGTTTTCTTTGCTCACGCAGCAAGCCTTGCAGGCGCAGGCCCATCACGCGGCGCATGGGGCCTCGCGCTTGGCTGAAGCAGGATCGGCCAGCGACTTTGTCACCCGCACCATCAAAAAAACGCTCGACGGCATCGTCTTGGGCATGGAGGCGGGTTTGACGGTACTGGCCACGGTCGGCGCGACGGCGCCCTTTGTGGGCTTGTTCGGCACGGTCTGGGGCGTGTACCAAGCCTTGGTGAACATTGGTTTGACTGGTGCGGGCACGCTCGACAAAGTGGCAGGCCCGGTGGGCGAGGCCCTCATCATGACCGGCCTCGGGCTGGCCGTGGCCATCCCCGCTGTCATGGCCTACAACGCTTTCACCCGATCCAACCGCGTGCTGGCCGCCCAGCTCGATGCCTTCGCCTACGAGCTGCACACCTTGGTCGCCATGGGGCATGCCTTGGGTGGCGGTGCGGCAAGCCGTGCGCGGTTAACAACCGATGCCAACAGCGTGCCAACGCCCGCCAAGGTGCAGCGTTTGCCGCCACGCGCGGCGCAGGTTTGAGGAGACGCTGCCATGAGTTTCGCCAGCTTTGATGGGCACCGCAGCGCACAACCTGTCGCCGATATCAACATGGTGCCTTTGATCGATGTGTTGCTGGTGCTGCTGGTGATCTTCATCGTCACTGCGCCGCTGCTCACCCATGCGGTGAAGCTGGAACTGCCCCAGGCCAGCAGCCAAACGAACACAGCGCCGGTCGAAAAAATTGAGTTCGCCATTGATGCGCAAGGCGAGCGCTACTGGAACGGCGAGCGCCTCAGCCGCGCACTGACGGTGGAACGTTTTGGCGCGGCTGCTTTGAAGCAACCGCAACCCGAAGTGCACCTGCGTGCCGACCAAGCGGTGGCCTACCGCGTAGTTGCGCAAACCTTGGCAGACGCATCCAACGCAGGTTTGCACAAGGTGGGTTTTGTGAGCCTGCCTGGCGAACCCTGAAGCGTCAGTTCCGTCAGCCCCACCCCTTGCGCCGCCAGGAGGAGCTGCTGTTGCAGCCCCTCTCAGCCACTCTTTTGTCCGCGAAACAACCCCTTGAGTTTTGATATGAAAAAGCCAACTTCTCTTGCACCCGTTGATGCATTTCAAAAATCTCGCCGCACCACCTCGGCGGTCTTGCCCCTGGGGGCTTTGGCGGCGGGCGTGGGTTTGGGGTGCTTGGTTGCGCCCGTGTACGCACAAACGGCCACAGAACCAACAAGCCGCGCACAGGCTGAGGCCACACTCGCCCCTGTGAAGGTCAAGGCCCAAGCCGAGACCTCGGGCAAGTCCACCTACCAAGCCGTTGATTCCCGCATCGGCAAAGGCCAACAAGAACTGCGCGACATTCCGCAGTCGATCACCGTCGTCACTGAAAAGTTGATCGACGACCGCAACCTCGACACCCTCAAAGATGCCCTGCGCAACACCGCCGGCATCTCCTTCCAGGCGGCTGAAGGCGGGGAAGAAGACATCCGCTTGCGTGGCTTCTCGCTGCAAGCCACGGGCGACATCTTCATCGATGGTTTGCGCGACCCCGCCTTTTATGAGCGAGACACCTTCAACAACGACCGCGTGGAGGTGCTTCGCGGCTCGGCCTCCATGTTGTTTGGAAGAGGTTCCACTGGCGGCGCAGTGAACCAGGTCAGCAAAGAACCGACGATTTACAAAGGCCACGAGGTGGCCATCACCGGAGGAAGTGGCAACTACCGGCGCTTGGGCGGCGACTTCAACCTGCGCGTTGGCGAGAACGCTGCACTTCGCATCAACGCCATGAGCACCGAGGCCGACAACAACGGCGTGAAAGTCCGCAAAAAAGGCATCGCACCGAGTGTGCGGCTGGGCATCGGCACGAGCGATGAGTTGTTGGCCAGCCTTTATGACCTGGACAACGACAACGGCATCCACTACGGCCTGCCCTGGATCACGCCCGGCGCGTCGGGCGGCAACCGCCTGTGGAACACCGACCCCCAAAACTACTACGGCATGAAAAGTGACTACAGCGCGGGTGGCACCACCTATGGCACCTTGAGCCATTTGCATCGCTTTGGCACCAATCAAGGCGAACTCAAAACCACCTTCCGCGCGGGCAGCTATGAGCGCGATCAGCGTGCCAGCGCCATTCGGTTTGCCCCCGCTGCCCAACAACCCGGTGGCCGAGCCGTCACCTCCGACACCTTCGGGCCTGACAGCGTCCTCACACGTGGCACCAACTTGAAAATTCAAGACATGGACACCCGCTATCTGCAAAGCGACTACAGCGGCAAATTTCAGTGGGGTGGTTTGGCGCACTCCGTGCAATCGGGCGTTGATCTGGCGCACGAAGAATTCCGCAACTTCGCCGCCACCTTGCCCACCGGCGTGGTGCTGACCAAGCCCGTGACCCGTGTGGGTACACCAGACGACGGTGCCACGGTGGACGAGGCGCAGCGCCTCACCTCCGTCAACCGAACGTTTGATGCGAAGGCCCTGGGCATTTACTTCCAAGACCTGGTGCAAATCGCCCCCAAGTGGAAGATGCTGGCGGGCCTGCGCTGGGATCGCTTTGAAGGCCAGTACACCAATGTGGCCGTGGCGCAGAACACTGCCAATCCGTGTTCAGTGGCACCTGCGACCCAGCTGTCGCGCACCGACTCGTTGTGGAGCAAACGGTTCGGTGTGCTCTACCAACCCACGGCGCTGAGCTCCTACCACTTCTCCTATGGCACTTCATTCAATACGTCCGGTGACACCTACCAGTTCGACGCCGGCAATGCCAAGGTAGCGCCCGAGTCCAGCCGCAACCTGGAGCTGGGTGCCAAGCTTGATTCGGCCAGCGGCAATCTCAGCACGCGTGCCGCCCTCTTCCACACCACCAAATACAACGAACGCAACCGTGACGCTGATTCCGTCAACGCCTGCAATTACGTGCTGTCGGGCCAGCGCCACGCCGCAGGTTTGGAGCTGGACGTGTCAGGCCGCATCACCCCCGCCTGGGAGGTTTACTTGTCGTATGCCTTCATTCCCGACGCCGAAGTGGACAAAGCCTCGGCGGCTGCGCCTGCCGGAGAGACGGTCGGCGCACGTCCCGGTCTCACGCCCAAACACACCGGCACCGTGTGGACCACTTACAAAATCACGCCCCAGTGGCGAATTGGCGGCGGCCTGAACCTGCGCAGCAGCGACACACCGCAAGGCATCACGGCGTTCAAAGCGCCGGGTTTTGCGACTGCGGACCTTCTCGTGGAATACACCATGAAAGACGTCAGTTTCAAGTTCAACGTCACCAACATCACCGACAAACACTATGCCGACACGCTTTACCGAGGTCACTATGTGCCAGGCAAACCGCGCACGCTGCAGTTGACGATGGCGGCCAAGTTTTGAGGGTGGATGTCCATGCTGCTGCACATTCCACAAGTTCTTCACGGTGATGAGTTGCGTGAGGTTCACTCCGCATTGGCCCAAGCCACGTGGGGCGATGGCCGGGTGACCGCAGGCGTGCAATCCAAGCAGGCCAAAAACAATCAGCAGTTGGAACAATCCGGCGCCACCACCCAACACCTGCAAGCCCTGGTGCTGGCGGCCCTGAACCGGCATGCGCTTTTTTTCTCGGCCGCTTTGCCCAAAAAAGTATTTCCGCCGCTCTTTAACCGTTATGCCGGACAGACCAACGCCTTTGGCAATCACGTTGACAACGCCGTGCGTTATGTCCCCGGCAGCGGTGAACGTGTGCGTACCGACCTGTCCTGCACTTTGTTCTTGAGCGAGCTGGGCAGCTATGACGGCGGCGAGCTTGTCATCGAGGACACCTTCGGCACCAAAGCGGTCAAGCTCGCGGCCGGCGACATGGTGCTTTATCCCGGCACCAGCGTGCACCGCGTGGAGCCCGTGACACGCGGAGAACGGCTGGCGTGCTTTTTTTGGATTGAGAGCATGGTGCGCAGCGGCGAGCACAGGCGCTTGCTCTACGAGATGGACGCCCACCTCATGCAGTTGCGCACAGCGCACGGTGAAAGTGACCCGGCCATCATCGGATTGACCGGCACGTACCACAACCTTTTGCGCCAGTGGGCCGACGTTTGATGCAGCGCGCGCACTTGTGTTTTGCAGTCCGCCGTCCTCAGGGGCGTGCTGCCAAAGCACATCGAATGACGCCTGAGAGACACAAAAGCCCTCTCTACCTATGAAGAAAAGCGGTTTTACCTATGAAAAACGCTTCTCAAGCATGAACGCACGCAGTACCATTCGCTCCGCACGGTGACTGGCATAACAAACGAAGGCTCATGCGGCCTTCATCCAGCCCGGCACATCAACCATTTACTTGATGGAGAAATTGAAAATGGCAACTGCAAAGAAAGCGGCTAAACCCGCTGCGAAGAAAGCGGCACCGGCCAAGAAGGCGGCTCCAGCGAAGAAAGCTCCGGCGGCTAAGAAAGCAGCTCCTGCTGCCAAGAAAGCTGCACCGGCCAAAAAAGCGGCAGTGAAGACCGTCGCTGCGAAAAAGGCTCCGGCCAAAAAACGCACGCCGAATGCGGCATTCATGAAAGCGATGACCCCTAGCGCCCATTTGGCCGCCATCATTGGATCCACCCCTGTGCCCCGCACAGAAGTGACCAAGAAGGTGTGGGAGTACATCAAGAAGAACGACCTTCAAGACAAGGCCAAGCGCACGATGATCAATGCCGACGCCAAGCTGAAGGAAATCTTCAAGAAGGCCCAGGTCTCGATGTTCGAGATGACCAAGCTGATCAACGGTCACCTGAAGTAAAGCCTTTAGTTGCAGATTCAATCTGCGGAACAGGCCGGTGCAACGCACCGGCTTTTTTTGCCTCCGACGTTATCTTTCCAAACACTGTGCCAACTTGCCGAGGACCAAGGGCACGTCGATTGGTTTGGTCCAGTAGTCGCTGAAACCGGCAGCCAGCGCCGCCGATACTTGGTCGGGCAGGGCGTCGGCCGACAGCACCACGCAGCGCAAATGCCGTGTCGCGGCGTCCGCTCGCAGCTGCTGCAGCACCTGCAGGCCATTCATGTCGGGCAAATTCATGTCGACCAGCAGCAGATCGGGTTGATGTGTTCGCGCCAGCCTCAAGCCTTGCTGGCCATCGCTGGCCGCGAGCAAGGTCCAACTGGGTTGCCTGCGGAAAATCTCTTCCATCAACATCACATTGATGGGCTCATCTTCGATATAAAGCACGCATCGCTGGGTTGGTGCTCCCCGGGGCGCAGGACTTTCTCTTGCCATAGTGGGGGCGGTTTCTTTGGTCGCAGTGTCGCTGGCCAGTGGCAAAACCAGACTGAAGACTGCCCCTTGTCCAAGCTGACTTTCTACCGTCAACGCGCCACCCATGGCCCGCACCAAGTCGCGAGAAATCACCAGGCCCAAACCACTGCCTTCAATGCGGGTGCGCTCGGCACCCAAACGGTTGAATGGCTGGAAAAGGGCCGCTTGTTGTTCTGTTGACAGGCCCAGACCTTCGTCGCGTATAGACAGCACCACTTGCTTGCCTTCTTCACCCACACTGATGTACACCGCGCCGTGCGGTCGGTTGTATTTGATGGCGTTGGAGAGCAGATTCATCAGCACCTGCTCCAGCGCCCGTGGGTCGGCCTGCACCATGCATCCGGGCAATGCCGTAGTGGGCAATTGAACTGCGGATCCGTCTGCCAGGGGCTGAACCAAGTTCAAACAAATGTTGACCGACTCAGACAAGTTCACCGGTTGCAGGCTCAGACGGAAGTCTTCGCTTTCGATGCGACTCAAGTCGAGCACCTCGTTGATCAGGTCGAGTAAATGCCTTCCTGCGCGCAGCACGCTCTCCAATCGCCGCTGTTGGTCACCCTGCAGCGGTTGGGCGCGGTCCAGTTGCATCAGCTGCGCGAACCCGAGGATGCCGTTGAGCGGGGTGCGCAGCTCATGGCTGACACGCGACAAGAATTCACTCTTGGCACGGTTGGCGCGCTCGGCCGCCTCTTTCTCGCGCTGCAAGCTTTCGTTCTGCACCGCAGCGCTGACATCGCGGCAGGTGCCTGACATGCCGGCTGCTTTGCCATCCAACAGGTAAGTGCCGCGTGCCACCACCTCCAGCACAACCACCCGGTCGTTGGGCCAGACCACACGAAAACGAACGTCCAAGGTCTCGCCACTTTTGAACGCATGCCACGCGGCTTTTTCAACCGCAGTGCGGTCGTCAATGTGGATGCGCGAGAGCCAAACTTTTGGTTGGAGCTCAATGCCTGGCTGCGTCAAGCCATGGTTGATGCAGGCGCGTTGATCCAAATGCAGCAGCCCAGAGGCCACATCCAAACGCATCAGGCCGATGCCTGCAGCCTCCGACGCCAATTCAAAACGTTCCTGGGCCTCGCGCAAGGCCAGTTCAATTTGTTTGCGCTCGGTGATGTCGGTGGCAAAACCGTGCCACAACAGGCTGCCGTCGATTTGCCGCTGCGCGGTGGCGCGTGTCTCCATCCAAAGAATGCGTCCGTCCGCCAACACCAAACGGTATTCGCAAAACCAGGGTTCAACGGTCTGCGCGGCGGTGCGCAAACTCTCCAGGTACTTCTTTTTGTCCTGCGGGTGGACCATGCGGTAGGGCAGGCGCTCTTCGGTGTATGGCTGGTAATCGGTTTCACTCGGCGGTTCAATGCCCAGCATCGCACGTGCCGCATCGCTGACGTATTGGTAGCGCCCGAAGCCATCGGGCCGCTGGTGGTACTGGTAAATGATGCCCGGCACCTGGGCCGAGAGCTGCCTCAGCAAAGCGTCTTGTGAGGCCAGTTGTTTGTGGATGCGAATAGATTCTGAAATGTCGCTCGCCGTGCCGCGAAAACCCGCGAATCGGCCCTGGGCGTCGAAGCGGGGAACGGCACTGCGCGACACCTGCATGCAACCTCGCGGTGTTTCTCGCAGCGTGGTCATGCGGACAAACGCCCGCTGCTGTTTCAGCAATCCCAAGAATGTGGTGTCGGGCAATACGTCACCTTGTGCGTTGAGCAGGGGGCCGTCTGCCAACCTCGTTCCGATGACTTGTTGAACAGGAATTTGGGTGATGGTTTCAAATGAATCCGACACCCATGTGCAGCGAAAGTCGGCATCGACCTCCCACATCCAGTCACCCGAAGCCCGTGCGAAGTCGCTCATGCGTTGGCGCTCATGCTGCAGCTGGGTGAGATGGCGACGACTTTCCAACAAGCCTGTGGCCAGCCTAGCCAAGTGCCACAGCACCTCTTGTGCGGTGGAGGTTAGTTCTGAGGTTTGTGTGTCCATCACACACAGTGACCCCACACGCACGCCGTCGATCAACACGGGCACGCTGGCATAAAAATTCAGATGTTTAGGCCCGATGACCCAAGGGTGCTGGTTGAAACGGACATCTTCAGCCGCATGGGCCGCCACAAACAAATCGTTGTGCGCAAAAGCATGGCTGCAAAACGAACCCTCTACGGGACAATGCGTTTCGCTCACGCCATAGGTGGCTTTGAACCAAAGACGATCCTCTCCCAACAAACTCAGCACAGCCACCGAACAGCCTGTGGCCGTGGCGGCGCAGCGAGCCAAGGTGTCGAAACTGTCTTCGGGCGGCGTGCCCAGGACACTCAACTCACTCAGCAGCGCAAGACGCCTGGCGTTTGGGTCAAGAGGGATCGGGGTCGACATGCCCCAGATTGTGGCGTAAGCGACCCTTGGCAAGGCCCATGTCATGCCCTGAACATGAAGGACTCTGTGGCTTGCTCAGGGTGTCAGCCTGCCATCAAACGACGCTGCACAAAGTCCAACCGGTCTTGGCCCCAGAAAACTTCGCCATCGATGACGTAACTGGGCACGCCAAATACACCCGCCGCAATCGCCTGCTCGGTGTTTTTTTGGTAATGCTCGTGGACGGCCTGTGAATGAGAGTCCTCCAAACGTGCCGGGCTGAGGCCTTGCTCTTGGAGGATGGCGGCCAGAGTGGCCTCATCCGCAATGTGGCGTTCTTGGGCCCAACAGGCCGCGTGCACAGCCCCCGCCAGTGTCAGTGCCGCCTCAGTGCCATCCTTCATGGCCACCGCAATGATCAGCTTGGCTGAGTCATCACCACTGACAGGAAAGAACTTCGGCTGCGGGTTCAGTGGCAGCTTCAACCACTGGCTGAACCGGCGCAACTCCAGCAAACGGTAAGCCTGACGCTGCGGCGCGCGTTTGGCCAGCGGCAAACCGCCCGATACCGGAAACACACCGCCCAGATCCACCGGCAATACATTCACCTTGGCCTGCGCCGCTTGAGCCATCTGCACAAACCGCGCATGGCCGAGGTAGGCATAGGGAGATTGGGGGGCGAAGTAGTAGTCGATGGTCAGCGGCATAGAGGACTCCAGTTGAAGTGGAGCGCAGTCTATCCACCGGCGGCAAAGTTCGCTTGCCGCAGCCGATCAAGGCCCTCGGGCCAACAGCGGCTTCAAATACCGTCCTGTGAAGCTGGCTTCATTCCCCGCCACATCTTCCGGCGTGCCCACTGCCACCACGGTGCCGCCGCCCGCGCCGCCTTCGGGGCCCATGTCGATCAACCAGTCGGCGGTTTTGATGACATCCAGGTTGTGTTCAATCACGACAATGGTATTGCCCGCGTCGCGCAGTTGCGTGAGCACCTTGAGCAAGAGTGCAATGTCGGCGAAGTGCAATCCGGTGGTGGGTTCGTCCAGGATATAGAGCGTGCGGCCGGTGTCGCGTTTGGAGAGTTCGAGTGCCAGCTTTACGCGCTGCGCCTCACCACCCGACAGCGTGGTGGCACTTTGGCCGAGGCGGATGTAGCCCAGGCCCACATCAAGCAAGGTTTGCAGTTTGCGGGCGATGGTGGGCACGGCGCTGAAGTAGTCAAAGGCGTCTTCCACCGTGAGGTTCAGCACCTCGGTGATGTTTTTGCCTTTGTAGAGCACCTCCAGGGTTTCGCGGTTGTAGCGTTTGCCTTGGCACACATCACAAGGCACATACACATCGGGCAAGAAGTGCATCTCTACCTTGATGACGCCATCGCCCTGGCAGGCCTCGCAGCGGCCACCGCCCGCCGATGCGCCCACGTTGAACGAAAAACGGCCCGGGCCATAACCCCGCTCGCGTGCCATGGGCACATCGGCGAACAACTCGCGGATGGGCGTGAAGAGCCCGGTGTAGGTGGCCGGGTTGCTGCGCGGGGTGCGGCCGATGGGGCTTTGGTCCACGTTGATGACTTTGTCGAAGAGCTCGATGCCTTCAATGGTGTCGTGCGGCTCGGGTTCGGCATGGCTGCCATACAGCTTGCGTGCCACGGCGGCATAGAGCGTGTCGTTGACCAGGGTGCTTTTGCCTGAACCCGACACACCCGTCACGCAAGTGAGCAGCCCCACGGGGATGCTGATGCTGACGTTCTTCAAGTTGTTGCCGCGTGCGTTGCTGATGTGCAGTGCACTGCCCTCACCCGACGGCCGCGCTTTGCGTTGCGGCACGTCAATGCGCCGCTGTCCCAGCAAATACTGCCCCGTGAGCGATGCCGGGTTGTGCGCCACCTCATCCGGTGTGCCTTGCGCCATGACACGCCCGCCATGCACACCAGCGCCGGGGCCCATGTCGATGACGTGGTCTGCCGCACGGATCGCGTCTTCATCGTGCTCCACCACCAGCACGCTGTTGCCGATGTCGCGCAGGTGGCGCAGCGTGGCGATCAAGCGGTCGTTGTCGCGCTGGTGCAGGCCTATGCTGGGTTCGTCCAGCACATACATCACGCCGGTCAGACCTGAACCAATCTGGCTCGCCAGGCGGATGCGCTGCGCCTCGCCGCCGCTCAAACTGTCGGCGCTGCGATCCAGGCTGAGGTAGTTCAGTCCCACATCGTTCAAAAACGTCAACCGCGAGCGGATGCCGCGCACCACCTTGTCGGCAATGTCGGCCTTGGCCCCTTGCAGCTTCAGGCCTTCAAAGTAGGCCAGGCATTCGCGCAGCGTGAAGTGCTCCACGCGGTAGATGGGCTCGCCCGTGCGGTTGTTTTGAATGTCCTCCTGCGTGCGCAAGAACACATGCCGTGCCTCACGCCGCAGCCGTGCGCCGCCGCAGTCGGGGCAGGGCTTGATGGACTGGTAACGCGCCAGGTCCTCACGCACTGCACTTGAATCGGTCTCGCGAAAACGGCGCGTCAAATTCGGCAAGATGCCTTCAAACGGATGGCTGCGTTTGACGCTGCGTTTTTTGCCGCCCGCGCCTTCGGCTTCGTAGGTGAACGAGATGTTCTCTTCCCCCGAGCCATACAGCAGCACCTGCCGCGCCGCCTCGGGCAGGTTTTCAAATGGGGCTTCAATGTCGAACCCCAGGTGTTTGGCCACACTCTCCAGCATGGAGAAGGTGTAGCTGTTGCGCCTGTCCCAACCTTTGACCGCACCGCTGGCCAGGCTGAGGGTGGGGAAGGCGACCACGCGGTCTGGGTCGAACACGGTCGTCACGCCCAAACCATCGCAACTTGGGCAGGCACCCACCGGCGAGTTGAACGAAAACAAACGCGGCTCCAACTCCGCCAGGCTGTAGCTGCACACCGGGCAGGCAAAGAGGCTGGAGAACAAATGTTCCTGGCCGCTGTCCATGTCCACCGCCAGCGCTTTGCCGCCGGCAATGCGCAGCGCGGCTTCAAAACTTTCCGCCAGGCGCTGCGTCAGCCCTTGTGCGGTGTTCTGCTCGCTGCTACCGATCTTGACGCGGTCTATCACCACATCCACATCGTGTTTTTCGGTTTTCTTTAAAGCGGGGAAGTCAGCCGCCTCCACCACCGCACCATCAATACGAAAACGCACATAACCTTTGGCCTGCATCTCGGCCAGCAAATCGGTGAACTCACCTTTACGCTCACGCGCCACGGGCGCCAGCACCATCAAGCGGCTGCCTTCGGGCAAGGCGAGTGTGGCGTCCACCATCTGGCTCACACTTTGAGCCTGCAAAGCCAAGCCGTGGTCCGGGCAAAACGGTGTGCCCGCACGGGCATACAAAAGCCGCAGGTGGTCGTGAATTTCCGTGACGGTGCCCACCGTGGAGCGCGGGTTGTGGCTGGTTGCTTTTTGTTCAATGGAAATGGCCGGCGACAAACCCTCGATCAAATCCACATCGGGTTTGTCCATCAGCTGCAAAAACTGCCGCGCATAAGCCGACAGGCTCTCCACATACCGCCGCTGGCCTTCCGCATACAAGGTGTCAAACGCCAGGCTCGACTTGCCCGAACCCGACAACCCCGTGATCACCACCAACTGGTTGCGCGGAATGTCGAGGTCAATGTTCTTCAGGTTGTGTGTGCGCGCCCCACGAATGCTGATGGTGGTGGACTCGCGGCTGCCGCGTGTTTGACGCAGCGCGGTTTGCAGCGGCTGGCCCAGCGCTTCAGAAGCTTGGGGCTCGGTGGGTGAGTCAGGAAAGGCGGGCATGGGTGGCGCGAAAGGCGAAACCGAACATGATAGTGGCGGGGCTCAAGATCGACTCCTGCGCGGTGGCTATTCGAATGGATGCTTTGCACCGCCACCTCCAATCAGTACCTCATTCCCGCGAAGGCGGGAATCCAGTTGAAGCCCAACCGGCGTCCTGTCGTGTAAGGAAACAACCGGTGAGAAAACGGCTTGGCCTCGGCGGGCAAGGATCGGGCGTTGATTTGTTCGAATGCTGCAACTATCCTCATCCGTATTCATCTCACGCTAGACGTCATCGGAACTACCCATGCTTCTTGTACGCGCGCTCCTTCTCGCCCTTTTTCCCGTCTGGCTCCAGGCGCAGCCGATGGCACAAAACACCGATGCCCAGATCATGCAGGCTGCACGTCTTGTGGCCTCCGTTGGTCGGGTGGATCTTTACGAACACCGAACTACCGTATCGCCGGAACTTGCCAAGTTGGCCGATAGTGCAATAACTCGGATGGAAGCTGCATTGGGTCGCACTTGGGACGCTGCAAGCCTCGGAGAACGGGCTCGTGTGTACGTCTCTGCCGACACACGTGTGTCCCATGTCTTGGGTGGCTATGAGCATCAGAACAACCCAAGAGCGGTACTCTTCCTGAATCCCATGGTCGCCCAAATGGCGCTATCCGGTCGTAACGCCACTTATGCACATGAGCTCGCGCACTTACTCACGTGGCGTTATCACAGCCACACGCTGAGAGAGGGGCTTGCCGATTTTCTTGCGCTTCAACTGCATCCCGGTGCCGGAGTCGGGCCCAATCGCGAGGGGTACACGACGTTTCCCCCGGTAGCCGATGGTGTGCTGGAGGTTCTAGGTACCACCGCCGTGCCGCCTGCCAAGCTGCTCCACGACCAAGCATTTCGCGAAAGCTACTATGCTTCAAGCTACAGGCTTGTGCGGTATCTCATCAATGCTGGGGGCATGCCCAAGTTCCTTGATTTGTACGCTACCCCAGAGCCAGAGGTTGCCTTCAAGCAACTGTACGGCGAAGAAAGAACTGCACTTGTTGCTGCGGCATTGAGGTGAAGTCCAAAAGCGCCTTGGGTGTATGGCCTGTGCGACGGGTTCGAGGCCATACCTCACGGCGGCGTGTCCACCAATTGTTTGACCGTTGCCAAACTTAACTACGCTTTGTCCGTCATTCGCGGTATCACAGTGCCTGCCAACCCCAAAGCAAAACCATGATTCAAAAGAAGGTTGGCCAATGGTTGGGTGTTCCGTGGGTGGCATTGTTGTTACTCACGTCCGCCAATGCGAATGAGGGGCCATTCACTGGCGTGTTCCAAGGACAAGGCCGGGGCTGTTGGGGCAAGCTGTACGTCAAAGAAAGAACACTGCAGTGGACTACACCGTACAGCGTCTGCAAGCCGAGCAAATACAAGGTTTTGGAGCGCGAGTTGACGACGCCGAACAGACACATTGCGTTTGAGTTGGCGCAGCGAAGCACTCTATGCCGCTATGCCGTTGTGGAATTGTCTTTTGATCCCCAAACGCCCGACTATTGGTTGGCCAAGGGATACGCCAGCGTGGAAGATTTCAATCAGCGGCAGTTGGCTTCAGACGAAAGTAAGATAAGAACCTTGTCCTGTGCTGTGCAAAAGCAAGGCTGACGTCGACGACTGGGGCCTGTTAACACTAAAGATGTCAGACGCGTTGTTCTTATAGCGAGGTCGGCGCTGTTGTGTTGTTTGCCTTTCTGATTCTTGCAACTGTCACAACGCTCACATTCATGCAATTCATTCTGCGCAAAGGGGGCACCGATGCTCAGTGGTTCTGGTTTCACGCAGAGCCGTCGGGTTTGGTTCACCTGCGAGAGCACGCCGGTCGATCCCAGGCGCAGCGCACACATGGCGACGAATGATTTCTAAGCGGTCATTGCAGCATCAGGACGCACGAGCCAACATGTCCGCGAAGTCGGCCATCATTCTTGGTGCCTCTGGCTCAGTGGGCCAAGCGCTGCTCGCTGAGATCCTGAACTCGGCGCATTTCAACCGCGTCGTCATCGTGGGTCGTCGTTCGGTTCTTCCGCAGGGTAGCGCAGGAACGATGGTGGAGGAGCGATTGGTGCCCGACATGCAGCCGCAGGGACTGAGGCAAGCCGTGCTCGCCGCCTTGCGAGATGGCGACACGCCCGCCGTTGGGTTCAGTGTTCTCGGCGTGGGCGCCGGCACGGCAAAACTGTCACTGGCGCAGCACCGGGCCGTGGATGTCGAACTCAATGCCGCCTTTGCCGCCGGGCTGAAGGAATCTGGACGGGTTCGTCACCTTGCATTCATGTCCGCAATAGGGGCCGACATCCATGCCAGTGCCACGGGTTCAGGGGCGGCAGGGATGCCTCGATACGCTCGGGTGAAGGGAGAAGCCGAACAGGCCGTGCTGAGTCACGGCCCGCCCCTGGTGAGTATCTTTCGGCCTTCTTTGATCATGGGTTCTCAGCACACCCCTGGGGCGCTGGCAACCACGATGTCACTGCTGTCGCCGCTGATACCTACCAGGTACCGCCCAATTCGAACAACAGAAATTGCACGGGCCATGGTGGCGGTTGCTCGCACTGAACCGGGCGTGAGTGCAATTTATACCTACGCAGCGATGAAAGCGCTCGTCGCCGGTGCGGCCGACTCAGGAGAACCGATTGAACAAACGTGAACTACTGAAAACCACTGCCGTTGTTGCCGGCTCGGCGGCTGCGGCGTTTTCCGCGCACGCCCAACATGCGCCGCGAACAGTCTCAGGCCCGGTGCTGCTGACGGTCAGCGGATTCATTGGCGCAGGCAACAGAGGTCCCCTTGACCCCGCGCTCGATCAAATGATGGTCAAGCAGAAGGTGGGTTTTTCCAAGGCGCACGGTTTCGACTTCAATGCGCTGATGGGCATGCCCGCGACGTCCATCCGCACCACGCTGGAGTACGACGGCAAGGCCCACACGCTCAAGGGACCGCTGCTAATGGATGTCATCAAGGCGACTGGTGCTGTGCCCAACGACAAGATGTCCGCACTGCTTCGGGCCGTTGATGGGTATGCGGTGCTGCTGCCTGTATCTGAAATTGTTCAGCGACGCTTCATCCTCGCCACGCATCTGGACGGCCGCCCCATGGCGCTGGGTGGCCTGGGTCCGCTTTGGGCTGTCTATGAAGCTGACAAATTTCCTGACTTGATGGCCAAGCCGCTCAACGAGCGCTATAGCCTTTGTCCTTGGGCGACTTATCACATGGAACTCAAAGAGGGCTGAGGGGTTGGGTACAGCCACGAATGGATTGGGCTACCCATCTTGATCCTCCCTTGTCTTTCAACTCGTTTGACGCCTCGGTGGCCCATGGTTCGTCGTTGATCTTCTAGAGGTGGATTGCATCCGATAAAAAAGAAGCGACCAGAAGGTCATCGCGATCCTTTATTGGCATGGGGGCGGGTGAGTACACCGATGGGTAAATTCAGCATGCCTTCAACCTTGGGGGCCTAACCTCAAGGCCGCCATCGTCCCCTGGGCCATTTGTTTGTCGGCACCCAGGTGCGCGGCTCAACGGCTGTGCTTCAGTAAGATCGTCAAACCACACAGCAAACATGCACCAGCATCACACTTGCAGCGGTGCCCCGACATCCCTGCCACTTGATCAGGCGAAAGGAAGAACCATGCAAAAGGGACCAACCGTCAAATGCATCGCTGCTCTGCTGATGACCAGCACGCTGGCAGCATGCAACACACCCGCCATCCAGTCCATCCAACACAACACCCGAGCGCTCACCCCCACGCTCTCGCCAGACAGGAAGGAAGAAGTCAGGGAATTCAACCGCATCGTGCTCAACCGCCCCAGCAGCGGCTTCACCGTTTCGGGCCGGGGCGTCTGCGGCAGGATTCGTGTGCTGTTTGGTGATGGCACCTCCCAGGAGGTGGCCCCAGCCGACCTGGCAGGCAAGGTGGGGGTGGGACACACCTACACCGGCTGGGGCGGCCCCAAAAAAGTGACGGCCGAAACCGTGTCGGACTGCCTGGGCCGCACCAGCACCGAGGTCACGGTGGAGCCCACCTTCAAGGCCGTGGGCGTGAGCGCCGCCGGGCTGACAAGCGCATGCAATGTGTTGGCGGGCGTGCCTCCGCTGCGCCAAGGCAGTCGGGTCACCGTGGGCGATGCCAGCAATGGACAGGCCAAGATGGGCATGGGTGGTTTTGTTCCGCCACGCGGCATTGATGGCTCGCCCGAAGTGGCGCTGGGGCCACCCTTCACCTTCCCCTTTCCAGGCCTTAAAGCGCATTCGCTGGTTCTGCGCATCAACAGCAGCAACGGCACCAGCCAGATCGAACAAGGCGGCATCGGCAAGTCCTTCGTGGTCAGAAGCACCGGCCCCTTGGAGCTGTGCATCAACGATGACAACATCTTTGACAACACCGGCGCCTGGGGCGTGACCATTGAGGTGGATGAGCGCGGGGCTGAGATGTGAGCTGCGGGGAAAACGCTGCTTGTGTGTTGAGCTGATGGTTGCAGATTGGACATAACAGACGGTGGACGCCTATTCCGCTTGGGGATCGAGAAAGGCACGCCGCACCTGGGTTGCCAAAGGAGCGGCCCATGGTTGACCCCGACACTGCGAATGACAGGTGCGACTTACCTGCCAAACCACCACTTGGAATCGCTCACCCATACCCCTCGTGGAAAAAAATCAGAGGAACAAAGTCTTCGCTTTGACGGCGCAGACTATTCGTTGGTTTGTCAGTGTGTCAAGGCTACCTTCATCTTCATTCATTTCACATTTGAGCGTCATGCCATACGAAAACTTCCGATTCTTTGCATCTTCTTCTATTCGGCGGTCACAAATGCTGAAACCACTTCGTTAGAAATATTCGACTTCAATAGATGCCAAAGGTGGATGATTTCAAACGATGTCGATGTGAATTCTCCGGAATACGCAAAGGCCAAGAGAGTTTTTTGGACAAGCTGAACTCAACCGGTCAGAAGCGAGAGGAAGATGGGCAAAGATACGGTGCCCAGGTCTTTTCTATGAGCACATTTCTAGACAGGAAGCAGAATGCTCACGTTGAAAAATTTGGTGTCTGCACCTACAGTGAAACAGCGAAGTCTTTTCGGTTTCACTGCCATCCAAACCAAGACTTTCCCCTTGCAGGCGCGACATATGCGGGTGCCTCTTACATTGATGAAATCACCGGCGCAAAAGGTGACAGGGCATTGCCCCCAATGAAGTGCGTAGCGGGCTGTCGAAATGGGTTGCCCTCAGTTGTTTATTCCATGCGGATGGAATGGAATGAGTCAGATGCGTCGCGTGAATGGAATCGAATTTACAAACGATTTCAAACAGTCTGCGGAAAAGGTTAGTAGATAAATCGCGCTCTGAACGAACAGGTTTTGTGACAGTTTCGCCATCGCCTCACGGCATCGCATCTGTCAATCGTTTGACTGTCGCTGAATCCAGCGGTGCAAACCATGCCGCCGCACCCGATCCCGCTGCTTGCCATAACAAACCATCAGGCCGCAGCACCAAGGTGTGGGCGGTTTGACCCTCCCGTGCCCAGCGCAGGGTGAGCAGTGTGGCGACGGGATCGGTGTGTTTCAAGTCGGCGGTCGCCGCCCAATGTCCTGCGGCGGCTGATTCCACCTCGGCAAGCCATTGCTGAACCTCGGGCCCGATGGGGCGCAGTGGCGCTGCATTTTTTTGCCAAGTCCATAGGCCGGGTTCGAGCTGCAGGGCCAGACGCAGCTTGGCCAGTGCGGTGTCGGCTGATGGAGTGGAGGGGTTGAGCGCCGATCCCAAGGCCGCACTGGAAGAACGCGCAGTAGGCCGCGCCAAGGCTCGTTCCTGCGTCATCACCGCAGGGGCGGGGGCAGCAGCGGTCGCCGCGACGGGAGCTGGAGCTGGAGCGGGATGCGGGCTTGGCGCGTTGGCCGGAGCTGGAGCAGCCGCGCCCACCGGTGATGCCGCCGGTGGGGGTGTAGAAACCGGTGCGCTTGGTTTGGCCAGCGCTACAGCGGGCGGTGGCGACAGCGCAGCGCGTTGGCGTGCGGCGGTGTCGGCGGTCGCATGGGTGGCTGCGGCAGCGGCGGCCACTGGTGCGGGCGCCTCGGTTTGTTTTGCGGCTGCTGCGGTGTCCGACAACACTGGGGGCGCTGCAGGCGCGGCCGCTTCGCTGCGCGCCGGTGGAGGGGCGGTGACGCCCTGTTTGCTGAGGGTGGCATCGGCCGTCATGCGTCGCTGCTCGGCTGTGTGCGGTGTGGCGCTGGTGGGGGCCTCGACCTTGGGAGCGACGGCTGGCGTTGGGTCAAGCCTCGGCTGGGACGATTCAGCGACAGCGGCGGCCTTCGGCTCTGCCACCGCGACGGGCGCGGCCGGTGCAGTGCGGGTGGCCGGCGCAGTCATGGGCTGGGCTTCGTTCTTGGTCGTCAACGGCGCGGGGGACGGCGCTGCTGGCGCGGCCTGCTCGCGGCTCAACTCTTTGGGTGCGCTGACATCTTCTGGCACCCGATCCCACCACATCACGCCCACCACACTGGCCACCATCACGCTGGCCACGCCTGCGGCCAGCGCGGGCTGCGACAAAGCCAACCAACCTTGGCGCAGCCAGGCCAGGAGTTGCCAGACCGGGGCCAAGGGCTCAGCCTGGGTTGAAGTTTGTTTGATCGACGCAGCCGCACGCGCTTGCGACAAGATGGCCGCGCTCAACGCGGCGGGTGGCGCAGCGTCGGCATCCGGTGCGTGGCGCAGCGCGGTGCGCAGGTGGGCGTCCACGAGTTCGTCACCATCTGGATTGGAATGGGGCAGGCGCGGGTTCATGGCGTGTCACCTTGCAGCGGGTCGAGGTGGGCACCCATGCAGGTGCGCAGTTTGCTCATGGCGTAACGCAAGCGGGTTTTTGCGGTTTCGAAACCCACTTGCAAGGCGGTGGCGACATCGTTGAGTGGCAGGCCATCGTCGTGGTGCAGCAAGAAGGCGCTTCGCTGCGGCAGGGGCAGTTGCTCCAAACACGACAGCAGGCGTTCGCCCGCGCGCCGCCAGAACAGCAGCTCGTCGTTTTGCGGGCTGCTCGTGGCGTTGGGCCAATGTTGCCACGCGGCTTGATCACTGGCGGGTTCCCACGGTTCGCGCTCGTCGTCCACCTCGATGGACACTTCGCGCCCGCTGCGCCGCCAGATATCAATCACCCGGTGGTGGGCCAGGGTGAAGAGCCAGGTGCGAAAACTCGCGCCTTGCGGGGACCACTGCTGCCGGGCTTGTACCACTTTCAACCAGGTGTCCTGGAACACTTCATCCACCTGCGCCGCACCTTGGGTGCCGAGCAGCCGCCGCACAAAACGGTAGAGCCCGGCATGGTGGCGCGCGTAAAGCAACTCAAACGCCCGGGCATCACCCGCCGCATAAGCGGCCATCAAGGCGTTGTCGGTGGGGTCGGGGGTGGTCATGAAGGCATGTTATTCAGGTTTCCTAAATCCATGACACCCCCCGTTCGCCCTGAGCCCGTCGAAGGGCTCACCGAGGTACGCGCTGGCTTCGACAGGTCCTGTCCTGAGCCCAGTCGAAGGGTCAGCCCGAACGGTGTGGGGTGTCACGTTAGATGGAAACCTCAAGAGGAAGGGTTGATCTGACTGATACGTTGAGGCTCGGCCATTGGGGTTAAAAGTCACGGGTGGCTGGAAAGGCCATCACCACCTGGCTTGGCAGTTTGACCATGCAGGTCTCGAAGAGCGGACTGTCCAACCAGCCATTCAACCATGCTTGCAGGGCGGGCCACGGCCCTTGAGAGAACCACACCGCGTCCACCGCCGCAAACTGGCGCACAAAAGGAAAGATGGCGAGGTCGGTGGCGCAGGGGGCTGGGCCGCCCAGGTAGGTGTGCTGAGTCAAGCGGGCCTCCAAGGGCAGCAACAAACTGGCCACCGCAGCAGCACGGTGGTCTTCGCGGCTGTGCCCGTCATCTACAAAACGTTCGGGATATTTGTAGCGGTCGAGGTGGTGTTTGAATTGGCCGTCATTGCACCGCAGCAGTTCGAGCTTTTCTGGCGTTTGGGCCACGTGCCACCAGTGCTCAACACCGGGGCGCTGCAAGGCCCAGGCCATGATGTCCCAGCTTTCATCGATCACCCGCCCGTCGGGCAATTGCAGCACCGGAACCGTGCCTTTGGGCGACAAAGCCAGCATCGCAGCAGGTTTGTCACGCAGCACTATTTCAAAGGCATCAAAGGGTTGCTGCGCGACCAACAGTGCCAAACGTGCCCGCATGGCATAGGGGCAGCGGCGGTAGGTGTAGAGCAGGGGTAAGTCGGGGGCGGAGATGGCGTTCACGTCGGTCTGTGGGGGCGCGGGTGTTGGAGGGCGCTCGGTGGATCGGTGCGCTGACTTCAATGTAAACCGTCAACACCACGGTCGTTTTTGGAGACGGCCATTTTGAGGGGCTCAAAAACTTCACCCCATTGACTGCGCCAGTGCGTATCAACCCAGGTGTTCACTTTTGGAGACTTTGATGCCCACCGGTTTTTCCCCTCATCGCCGAATGGCGTCCGTCATGCTTTTCACACTCACCGGGTTGGTGGCTGTGCTCAGTGCGTGCGATTCCACCCCCTTCATCACCACGGCCCAGGCACGACCCGCTGCCCCGCTTGATGTCACCAGCGACTGGCCGGGTGTGTGGTCGGGACAAGTGATCGCACCCGACAACGGCCCGGTGGTTTTTAATGCGCCCAGCGCAGAACACTGCCGCCGTTGGCCCGTGGTGCGCGAGGTGGCCGGTGACACCGTTGTGGGGATGAACGATGCTGAACGTCGGCGAGAGCATGGGGGCTTGTCACGACACGATGCCCCACCCGCCGCTGCGCCGATGCCCTCGGCCAAAGCAGTGGGCCGCGCGTCTGAAAGTGCCGCCCTGGCGGACCGCGCCGTCGCTGCCGCCGCCACCCCCACACCTTTTATGCCCATGCCCCAAGTGCAGCCACCACTGCAGCGTCCCGCGAACGAAATAGTCACCGCGGGCATGGTGGACGACAACACCAACTTCGGTGCGTACCTCGCTTACCGCGAGCGCAGTGTGGGATCAAAGCGTTTGTTGGTGCGTGACCGCGATGTGAGCGAGCGCCAGTTGCTGGAGGTGACGGACGCCGCAGGCCGCCCTGTGCATGACGCCGAAGTTGCCATTCAACGCGCCGGCTTGTCGCAGCCCGTGATGTGGGCCCGCACCGACACCGCCGGGCGTGTGTGGTTGCACCCCCGCGCTTTTTTGCCTGCGGATGCAGCACAAGAAACTCGTTTTGGCGTGGCGGTTCGTAAGGGCAACAACATCGCCCGCACCGTGTGGTCGCGGGGCCAGTCTGCCGCGCTGCAAGTGCAGTTCCAAGAAGTGCAAGCGGTGCAGCGGCCCCGTTTGGATTTGGTCTTTTTGGTGGACGCCACCGGCTCTATGGGCGACGAGATCGCCAAACTCAAAAGCTCCATGCGTGCCGTGGCTGCACAGATTGCGCAACTGCCCACCACGCCCGACGTTTGTTACGGTCTCGTGACCTACCGCGACCGAGGCGACGCCTACCTGACACGCAGCCACGACTTCACCCACGACTTGGGCACTTTCCAATCGGCCCTCGCACAAGCCCAAGCGGCGGGTGGTGGTGATACGCCCGAGGCCTTGAACGAGGCCTTGCATGAAACGGTTCATGGTTTGAGCTGGCGGCGTGATGCCGTGCGTTTGGTCGTACTGGTGGCCGATGCACCACCTCATCTGGACTACTGCACCCGCCCAGCCTCACCACAAGCGGTCTGCCCAACGTATGAGCGCGACATGCAGGCCGCGTTGGCCAAGGGCATCAAACTCTTTGCCGTTGGCGCCAGTGGCCTGGACCCCTCGGGCGAGTTCATCTTTCGCCAAATGGCCCAGTACACCGCAGGCCGGTTTGTTTTCCTGACCTACCAAAATGCCAAAGACCCCAGCAGCGGCCCGGGCAGCGAAACGGTGCATGACGTGACCCAGTATTCGGTGCAGACGCTGGACAAACTCATTGTGCGCCTGGTGGCCGATGAGTTGGCGCATTTGAAACGCGGTTGAGCCCATACCGGCACGGTCTTCAGGTCATGGTGCGGCGGGTTGAACGGACGGGGCCGTCGTCACGCCGCCGTCAACCCCAGCTTGTTGAAGAGGGCCTGGTCGCGTTCCCAATCCGGGTTGCCTGTGGTGAGCAGTTTGTCGCCATAAAAAATTGAATTGGCACCCGCCAAAAAACACAGCGCCTGGATGGCTTCGCCCATGGACTGACGCCCTGCCGACAAACGCACATGGGCTTTGGGCATGGTGATGCGGGCCACGGCGATGGTGCGCACAAACTCCAGCAAGTCCAGCGGCTCGCTGCCGTGTAAGGGCGTGCCCTCCACTTGCACCAGGTTGTTGATGGGCACCGACTCCGGGTAACGCGGTTCCAGGTTGGCCAACTGCGCCACCAAGCCAGCACGCTGCGCACGGGCCTCGCCCATGCCCACGATCCCGCCGCTGCACACGTTCAACCCGGCTTGCCGCACATGGTTCAAGGTGGTGAGGCGATCCTCGTAATCGCGCGTGGTGATGATGTCGCCATACAACTCGGGAGCGGTGTCCAGGTTGTGGTTGTAGTAGTCCAGGCCCGCATCTTTCAAGCTGCGGGCCTGGGTCTTGGTCAGCATGCCCAGCGTGCAGCAGGCCTGCAGGCCGTGGTCTTTCACCACCTTGACCAGGTCGGCCACTTTTTCAATGTCACGGTCTTTGGGTTCACGCCAGGCCGCGCCCATGCAAAACCGCGTGGCACCTGCAGCCTTGGCCGCTAACACGGCGGTGGTGACGGCCTCCACCTCCAGCAGCTTGCTGGCTTGCAGGCCGGTGTGGTGGTGGATGGATTGCGGGCAATAAGCGCAGTCCTCCGGGCAGCCGCCAGTCTTGATCGACAACAAGGTGGACAGCTGCACCTCGTTCGGATCGAAATGTTCCCGGTGCACTTGTTGGGCGCGAAACAGCAGGTCATTGAAAGGCAGGTTGAAAAGGGCTAATACATCGGCCAACGGCCAGCGTGGTGCGCTGGGTGCCGTGGGGGTGGCCGCAGTGGGTTTTGTCCAGTGAATGGGTTGTGCCAGGGTCGTGGTCATGGGTGTGAGGCAAAGGGGCGAGGAGGCAGTGTAGTGACAGGCTCTTAGAGCGTGTTTACGATCTCCTGAGGAGCAACGCCAAGAATGCCAAGTGGACGAACTGTAGGCTGGTATTGAGCAGCCGCTCGCAGTTCTTCCACAGCCGCCGGTTCTTGTCCAACCAGGCAAAGCTACGCTCGACGATCCAGCGCTTGGGCATGACCTTGAAGGTGTGCAACTCGCTCCTCTTGGCGATCTGTACCGTCACATGCCCTCCAAGAACCTCTTGCACGCCCTGCGCGAAGGGCTCTCCCACGTACCCGCTGTCAGCCAGCAAGCTTTGCACCCGTGCCAGTCCCGGTTTGCAACGCTGCAGGGCCTGCAGCGCCCCCTTGCGGTCAGTCACCTCGGCCGTCGTCACCGCCACTGCGTGCGGCAACCCTTGCGTGTCCACTGCAATGTGTCGCTTGATGCCCGAAACCTTCTTGCCCCCGTCATAGCCCTTGAGCGCCGCCGTGTCCGTATTCTTCACGCTCTGCGCGTCCACGATCAACAGCGTGCTGCATGCGTTGCGCCCCAGTCTGTCTCGGGCCGCGCCAACCTGATTTTTTTAAAGCCCGTTCCAACACGCTCACACCGTCCTGGTCAGGCTCACTCCATTTGCGCCAGTAGGCATAGACCGTCGTCCACTTCGCAAACTCGCTCGGCAAGAACCTCCACTGGCAACCCGTTCGCAGCAGGTACAGCACCGCGCAGAACACCTCATACAGATCCACCTTCGTCGGCTTGGTCGCCTTGCGCACGCTGCGCAGCAGCGGCTCAATTTGCTCAAACTTCTCCCGGCTGATGTCGCTGGCGTATCTCTTTCTCTTCATCTGCCTATTTTCGGGTCAGAAGAAGATCGTAAACACGCTCTTAGAGCCGCTAACAAAACCGTTCGGGCTGAGCTTGTCGAAGCCAGCGCGTACCTCGGTGCAAGGCCCTTCGACCTCGGGGCGAACGGTGTATGCAGTGTTTTGTTAGCGGCTCTTAGTCCAGGTCCAGCGTGCTGCGTGGCAGTTCAGGCACAGGCCAAGGTGAATCGAGCGACGCGTGTTGCAAGGCTTGTTGGTAGCGGCTGACGATGTCGGATAAACCAGGTTGCGGCCCCAGCCCACGCAAAACAGCAACACCAGCGGCACCGCAGCGACGGGCTTGCCGCGCGCGATCCGGATCCATGCCTGCAATGGCCACCACGGGCGTGGGCAGCACATGACACCAATAGGCGAGGTTGCCAGGCCCTTGCGGCCGCCACGGCATGTCTTTGGTGGTGGTGGCGTGAATGGGGCCGCAGGCGATGTAGCTGGGCTGCAAAGCGTGGGCGCGGCTCACTTCCCAGACGCTGTGGGTGCTCAGCCCCAAGCGCAAGCCCGCACTTTGCAGGGCGGGCAAGTCGGCCTTGCCCATGTCTTCTTGACCCAGGTGCACACCGTAAGCCCCGTGTTCCAGGGCCAGTTCCCAGTGGTCGTTGATGAAGAGTTGGGCACCTGCGGCCTGTGCAGCGCGCACGGCGTGACGAATCGCCGCAGAAAGCTGGTGGGCGGGCAGGGCAGCCGGGCCATCGTGTTTGATGCGCAACTGCACGGTGCGAACGCCCGCAGCGAGTAGTGCCGTGAGGTGGTCGGCACTGTCGGTGATGGCATACAGCCCCATGTCCGGTTGACGCAGTGGTGCGAAAGGTTGGCCGACGAAGTCAGGCTCATCCTGCCAGCGTGGCAGTTTGCTGCCATGCCGGGCAAAGCCGGGCTGCGCCTGCACGGGGCCGGCACCTTGGCCTGCCGCGTAACCTTGTTCAATGGCCTGGGTGCTGCACATCTTGGCCAGCACCGCCGCGTCGGCAGTGCAAAACCCCAGTGCCATTGCAGCCGCCAAGGCCGAGGCGTGGGTGCAGCCGCTGCCGTGGTGGTGCGGGCTGTGGATGCGCGGCAAGGTGAGCCAGCCGTGGTCTTCGCAGGCCAAGACGAAATCAAGGGCCTGCGGATGAGTCGAGTCGCCGCCGGTGATGACCACCGCTTGGGGTCCCAGGGCCTGCAGTGGGTACGCCGCCTGGGCCACATCATGCGGGCTGTTCAGGCCCTGGGCGGCTTCGTCCAGCAGCCATGCAGCCTCCTGCTGGTTGGGGGTGATGACGGTGGCGCGGGGTAGCAACTCTTGCAACAGGGCCTGGCGCAGTTCTCGGCTGGCCAGGTCGGCACCGGTGCTGGCGCGCCACACCGGGTCCACCACCAAGGCCAGGGGTTGCTGTGGGTGGCGCTGACGCAAGCGGTCCACCCAGTGGGCCACGCAGCGCACGTTGTCAGCACTGCCCAGCATGCCGGTTTTGATGGCGCGTGGTGGCATGTCATCGGCCAGGGCGGCAAGCTGTGCATCGAGCACAGCGGTGTCCACCGCCACGGCTTGGGTGATGGCCACGGAGTTTTGTGCCGTGATGGCGGCTACAGCGCTACAGCCATGCACCTGCAAAGCCGCAAAGGCGCGCAGATCGGCCTGCAAACCTGCGCCGCCGCCACTGTCGGAGCCTGCGATGGTCCAGGCGATAGGGCGTGCGGCCTGCGGGTGGTTGTTGCCCTCCAGCGAGGGCATGTTTTCAACGGGTGTGGTGGTGTGGTGCATGGCGTGCATCGTGCTCAAGGCAACTCAAATGGTCGCCCGCTGACAGGGGTGGAGGCCGTGGCCATGTCTTGCGGCGCGAGCAAACCACTGCGGTGGCCGAGGTGACCGGCCTCAATGGCCAGCCGAAAGGCGCGTGCCATGCTGATGGGGTCGGCAGCATGGGCCACGGCGGAGTTCAGCAGCACCGCATCAAACCCCAGCTCCATGGCCAGAGCGGCATGTGAGGGTGTGCCGATGCCCGCGTCCACCACCAACGTGATGTCGGGCAGGCGGCTGCGCAGGGTGCGCAAGGCCCATGGGTTGAGCAGGCCTTGGCCTGAGCCTATGGGGGCGCCCCAGGGCATGAGGATGCGGCAACCCGCATCGACCAGGCGCTGTGCGCTGACAAGGTCATCGGTGCAGTAGGGAAAAACTTCAAAGCCGTCTTTCACGAGCTGCTGGGTGGCGGTGAGCAGCTCCCACGGGTCGGGCTGCAGGGTGTGTTCGTCGCCCACCACTTCGAGTTTGATCCAGTGGGTGCCCAACAGCTCACGCGCCATGTGGGCCAAGGTGATGGCTTCGCGTGCGCTGCGGCATCCGGCGGTGTTGGGCAGCAGGCGTGCGCCGCTGGCACGGATGATGTCCATGAAGCCCTGGCCTGCAGCGGATGAATCACCAGCGAGTTCACGTTTGAGCCCCACGGTGACCACCTCGGCACCCGAAGCCCGTATGGCCTCACGCAGCACTTGGGGTGAGGGATAACCGGCGGTGCCCAGAAAGAAGCGGCTGCGCAGGGATGCGCCGCCTATGCAGAACGTTGCGTTGTGTTCGTTGGTCGTCATGTCAACCTCCCACAATGGGCTGGAAGCAGGTGACCGAATCACCGTCCAGCAACAAACGCTGCGCACGAGAACTGCGTGGCACGAAGTCACCGTTGACAGCAGTGGCCAAGCTGTCGTGCATGTGGCCCAGTCGAACCAGGAGTTCGGCCAAGGAGGTGTTCTCACGCAGCGTGTGCGATTCGCCATTGACGGTGATGCGTATGCCCGCACGGGTCAGTGAGTGGTTGATGGGTGTCAAGGCATTCATGCTGAAATTTCGTCGGCAGTTGTTTGTGTCGCTTGTTTGAACAAGGGGTGGGCCAGCGCGTCTTGCACCAAGGCCGGTGCAACCAGCCAACCGTGGCGGAACAGGCCGTTGATTTGGGTCAGGCCCGCCTCCACACGCAAGCAAGGCAGGTTGTCGGGCAAGGCGGGGCGCAGGTTGGTGTCCATGTGCACCACACGCGCTTCCGCCAGTTCAGGCAAGACGCTGTGGGCGGCACTGAGCAAGCCCAGCAAGCTGCGCACCGATACCGGCGAACGGTCCTCCGACTCGATCTCGGTGGCCCCGACCACGACGATGTCGCCGGGTCGGGGCACGAGGTACACGCGCCAACGTGGATGCATCAGCCGCAGCGGCCTGTTCAACACCAGACCGGGTGCGTGCAGCCAGACAATTTCACCGCGCACGCCACGCACATCAAGCCCCGGGTTCTGCGCGTTCTTTGGCGCGGCTCCACGCGCACCGACTCCGCGCACATCAAACACCCAATCGAAGTGATGACCATCGATTTGGCCCGGCGCCATGTCGAAGACCGTGTACCCCCACCGCCACTGGCAACCTTGCGCGCTGGCCCCTGCCGCCAGGGCATGCATCGCCTGCACGGTGTGAATCTGCCCCTCACCCGGCAACAGCCAGGCGTGGCTCGGCCCATGTATGGCTGGCTCCAGTGTTTGAAGTTCGTTCAGGGGCAATGCTTGGGGTGCGACATATGGGCAGGGCACGGCCCCTTGGTGCGGTGACAAGGAGGCCGCTTCGGTCAGCTTGCGCTGCAATACCGACAGCGTGCGCTGCGCACAACCCAGATCGCTGCGGTGGGCCAACAGCAAGCTGCCCCGGCGCGCAAAGGCCACCGGCTCGGGCAACAGGGCCAGCCACTGCGGCCACAGGTCGAGCGAGCGCCAGCCCAGTGCCGCGACGGCGACATTGGCGCACTCCAGTTCGGCGCAGGGGCTGAGCATGCCAGCGGCCGTCCAGCCTGCTGCGCCTGTCGCGTTGGGGCCAGGTGCCGGGTCAAACACCGTCACCTCATGCCCCAACCCCGAGAGCCGCCACGCCAGCAAGCGACCGAGCAGCCCGGCACCCGCAATGCCCATGGTCAAACTGCGCATCACGCTTCAGCCCTATGAGGGGGTCGCTGGCTGAATGGGGATGTAAATCTCCGAGCCCGCGCGTTTGAACTCCTCCGATTTGTTCTGCATGCCCAGGTCGACGGCTTGCGCCTCGTCAATGCCTTGTTGCGCCGCGAAGTCGCGCACCTCCTGGCTGATCTTCATCGAGCAGAACTTGGGGCCGCACATGGAGCAAAAGTGCGCCACCTTGCTGGCTTCCTTGGGCAAGGTCTCGTCATGGAAGTTGCGGGCTGTGTCTGGGTCCAGGCTGAGGTTGAACTGGTCGTGCCAGCGGAACTCAAAGCGCGCCTTGGACAAGGCGTCGTCGCGGGCCCGTGCGCCCGGATGCCCCTTGGCCACGTCGGCTGCGTGCGCCGCAATTTTGTAGGCCATGATGCCTTGTTTGACGTCTTCTCGATCGGGCAAACCCAGGTGCTCCTTGGGCGTGACGTAACACAGCATGGCGGTGCCGAACCAGCCGATCATGGCGGCACCGATGGCGCTGGCGATGTGGTCGTAACCCGGCGCGATGTCGATGGTCAGCGGCCCCAGCGTGTAGAACGGGGCCTCGCCGCAGTGCTTGAGCTGTTCTTGCATATTGGCCTGGATCAGATGCATGGGCACATGGCCAGGGCCTTCGATCATGGTTTGCACGTCGTGTTTCCAGGCGATTTGCGTCAGCTCGCCCAGCGTGCGCAGTTCAGCAAACTGCGCTTCGTCGTTGGCATCGGCGGCAGAGCCAGGACGCAAGCCATCGCCCAGCGAAAAACTCACGTCGTAGGCCTTCATGATGTCGCAGATCTCTTCGAAATGCGTGTGCAGGAAGTTCTCACGGTGGTGGGCCATGCACCACTTGGCCATGATGGAACCACCACGCGAGACGATGCCGGTGCGACGCTGCGCGGTCAGTTGGATGAAAGCCAGCCGCACACCCGCGTGGATGGTGAAGTAGTCCACGCCCTGCTCTGCTTGCTCGATCAGCGTGTCGCGGTAAAGGGCCCAGGTGAGGTCTTCGGCCACGCCACCAACTTTCTCCAGCGCCTGGTAGATGGGCACCGTGCCGATGGGCACGGGCGAGTTGCGGATGATCCAGTCCCGTGTGGTGTGGATGTGGGGGCCGGTGGACAAATCCATCACGTTGTCAGCGCCCCAGCGAATCGCCCACACCAGTTTCTCTACCTCCTCTTCAATGCTGGAGGTCACCGCCGAGTTGCCAATGTTGGCGTTGATCTTCACCAGAAAGTTGCGCCCGATGGCCATGGGCTCGACCTCAGGGTGGTTGATGTTGGCCGGGATGATGGCGCGGCCCCGGGCCACTTCGTCACGCACAAACTCAGGGGTGATGAACGGGGGAATGGAGGCGCCCATGGAATGGCCTGCCAGGCGTTGTTCGCGGCTGGCGTCCGCCAGGTACTCGCGCATCCATTCGCGCTTGCCGTTCTCGCGAATGGCGACGTACTCCATCTCGGGCGTGACGATGCCGCGCCGCGCGTAGTGCATCTGGGTCACATTGCCGCTGCTGGCTTTGGCTCGGCGGGGCGTGCGCTGCAAGCCCTGGGCCTGCACACGCAGCGCCTGGAGGGTTTCGATTTGGCGGGAGCCATCGTCACGCGCTTGCGTGATCCGACCTTCATAGGTCTCGCTGTCCCCCCGGGCCTCAATCCAAGCGGCGCGGGGTGTGGGCAAACCCTGGCGCACATCAACGTGTGCTGCCGGATCGCTGTACGGCCCCGAGGTGTCGTACAGCGTGACGCACTCGCCATTGCTCAGGGCCACCTCACGCATTGGCACCTGCAAGTGGGGGTGCAATTGACCCGGCACATGCACCTTGCGTGAGGCCGGGAACGGCTCCCGCGACTGTTGCAGCAGATCAGCGAATGAGGGTTGGAGTGTGGACGTGGGCAGCTTGTCTGGCGCGTTCATGGAGCATCCTGAAGTGGTGGGTGCTCCGTGGGCGCTTTGCTGCGGTGGTCGTGTGCGGCACAGCTGCGCCCACACATGACCATCGAGAAAACATCTCGGCTCTTCTTACGCTGGTATGAACCAGATCAAGTTCGTCGGGTTTGGTTGTTCAGCCAACCATCTCAGCACAGCACGTGCACCCCGGAGCGGTGCGAAGTGTGCCGACTTGCACAGCATGCGTCAAGAAAAATTCTTCACCACCAATAAACCCGCAGCACGATTCAAAGGGATGCAACAAGGCCGCTTGTTATCTGTTCTTGCCTTTAACCCTGTCGCCGTGTGTTCCACAACCCCTTGGTTGAACAATGAAATGCAAAAAGCTAAAACAGCGTGCTTGACGTTTTGGAAATTCCCTGTAAGGAGTTAGGCATCACGCCACTTGCCCTTGCGCCAGTCATCATGTGGAAGGACGCGTTCCTGGACGAGTTCTTCGTAGCGAAGCCCTGCTCGGAGTGTTGCCAGTAGGGCTGCCGAGCCGTGATTCAGGATGAAGTGCTCGTATCCCCACTCGCTGTCGTTGTAGTGGGCTTCGATCGCGTTCATGTAGTCGCGGACGGTTTCGAGGGCGTCTTCGATCATCTGCCGAGAAACACCGGGCAATGGCTGCGGCAACTGCTTCATCGCGGTCGGGAGGTCTAAGTGGGCCAGAGTCTTGTGTCGCCGCACACGGAACACTTGGCACTGGCTGTGAATCTTGTCGAGAAGAGGGCGGCATTTGGCCGTCAGAGTCGGATCGCCATGCTGGTGAAGCAGAGATTGAAGCTGTTCGAGCGAGAGGTTTTCGTGTTTTCCGCTCCTGGCAGGATCGGTTAGCTTGCTCAGGCAGACTTGTACTTCGTCAAGTAGCACTTCCTGAATGATGTAGAAGAAAGTGCCGGCCGCTTCATTCAGGAGCTCGATTCGCTTCGGGCTCTCCGCGAACAGCTCCCTGTACGTCAGCCACCGCCCGTGCAACCACGTGATTTCAGATCGGAGCTCATCGTAGACCGCGATGAAGTGCGCTGGTATTTTTGAAGGGGTGGCGGGCGAAGACATGGTGTTTGTGATGCCTAACTTGTTATCGGGCGACAGTTTTGCTGTGCAACACCGCCGCCTGTCTCCCCAGATCTGGCGGTGCTGTCGGCCTGCGGGGCGCATGAAATTTCAGCTTTTGACATCAATACTGTTCTTCTTTCAGTCATCACAAAATCGTCAGAACCGGCGGACTTTTTCACCCATGGCCTCCAGTTGCTCACCCACCGCATTGGGCCTGGGAGGTACGCATGCCGAAGTCACCCTTGTGCCGAATGCTGCCACAGCTTTTTCTACGGTACAGCGTCAAGTCTTGCATCTGCAGGCAAGTCAATTCGTTCGAACCGCCGCACCGGCGATGCTGGCAACCTTGGAAGCAAAGCCCCTGTCGTCATGACGTACATAACGACCACGCCCGTGACGACTCAATCGAGCAGCAAGGTCTCTCGCATGATGCGCACGAAATCAGCCAAGTAGGGTCGATCGGCCAGCGGCTGGGGGGTGGCGGCATACAACTGCCCGGTCAGTCCTTGCTCGCCAATGCGGTGGCTGGCCACGTCACTGCGGTCTAAACAACTTTTCACGGCCCACAGCGGCAAGGCCGCCAGGCCCCGCCCTCTGGCGACGAGTTGCAACATGGCCACCGTCAATTCACTGGTGCGCCGCGCCGGGCTCACACCAGCGGGTTTTGTTACCAGCCGCACCACATCCAACATCTCGTCGGGCACCGGGTAGGTGATGAGGGTATGCAGTGCAAAGTCTGGCGCACTGAGCCAAGGCTTGTCCAGCAGCGTGTGGGCATGGGGCAGCAGCGCCACGATTTCAAAGCTGAACAGAGGATGAAAGCAAACGTCCAGCTCCGACGCATCCACCTCGGCCACGATGGCCAACGCGCTGAAACGGAGGTCAACCTGAGAGCCTGACCCCGCGTTGAACCGGCACCGAGTGGTTGGACTCGGTGCCGGTTCACTTTGTTTGGGTCAACGCCATGAACGTCTTGAAATTTTTCTCTCCGCGCCGCGCCGCTACGGCTTTTTCTTTGCTCGCGATGCTGGGTTTGGCAGCGTGTGGGGGCGGTGTCAGCGTCAGTGGCGATGGTTATTCCATCGGTGGCGAGTACTACTATGACGATGACTACACCAAGCCCGTGGTCAGCATTGCAGTGGCCGAAGGCGTGACCAGGCCAGGACAAGTGGTGCGTGTGGCTGTGGCCGCCTCGGATGAAAGTGGCATCGAAAGCGTGACCTTGTTTCGGCGCGATTTCGGTGGTGATGTGGTCATCAGCACCCTGGGTTGGCGGCCCTACGAGTGGTCAGTCCGGACCCCCTTTGATGCTCGCAGCAGCGTGACGTATTACGCCCAAGCACGTGACAACGCGGGCAACCGAGCCAACAGCAACACGGTGACGATTTCGGTTGTGCCTTGATCAGTGGTAGCGCACAGCGCGTTGATCAGCGCCCCAATACCCGCAGTATTTCTTCCCCGTAGGCTTCGAGTTTTTTCGCACCCACGCCACTGATCTCGCCCAGCTCGTCGAGTGTGCCGGGCAATGAGCGCGCCATTTCCGCCAAAGTGGCGTCGTGAAACACCACATAGGCGGGCAGGTTGTGTTCTTTAGCCACTTCGGCACGCCAGGCTTTGAGGTCAGTGAAACGTTGCAGCGCTTCTTCATCCAAGGGCAGTGGCGGCGCTTTGTCTTTGTTTTTGGCGCTGCTTTTGCCGACCGCCCCACGAGCTGTTTTGCTGCGCGAGCGCGGTGGCGTGTCACTCGGAACGCGCAGCAACAAAGTGACTTCACCGCGTAATACCTCGCGGGCACTCGGTGTGAGTTCCAGCGTGTGGTATTCGCCCTCGGTGCGCAAATGGCCCAGTGCGATCAATTGGCGCAGCACGGCACGCCACTGCGCCTCGCTCACGTCGGCACCCACTCCGTAGGTGCTGAGCCGCTGGTGGTTGTATTGGCCGACCTTTTCGGTCGCCTTGCCGCGCAGTACGTCAATCAAATGCCCGGCACCAAAACGCTGGCCTCCGTTTTGATGAAAGCGGTAAATACAACTCAAGGCTTTGCGCGCAGCTTCGGTGGCATTCCAGGTGGCGGGGGCTTGCAGGCAGTTGTCGCAATTGCCGCAGGGTTCGCTGGCTTCGCCAAAGTAATTCAGCAGACGCACGCGGCGGCAATCGTGTGACTCTGCCAATGCCAGCAGCGCCTCCAGTTTGCCAATCTGGCCGCGTTTGAATTCCTCGCCCGCCGGGCTGTCGTCAATCATGCGGCGCTGGTTGACGACGTCCGCCAGGCCATAGGCCATCCAGGCATTGGCGGGCAGGCCGTCGCGGCCGGCGCGGCCGGTCTCCTGGTAGTAACTTTCAATGTTTTTGGGCAGGTCCAGGTGGGCCACAAAACGCACATCGGGTTTGTCGATGCCCATGCCAAAGGCAATCGTGGCCACCATCACCAGGCCTTCTTCTCGCAGGAAACGGTCTTGGTGGCGGCGGCGAACATCAGAATCCAAACCTGCGTGGTAGGCCAAGGCGGTGATGCCCTCGCTCTCCAGCCACGCGGCAGTTTCTTCCACTTTTTTGCGCGACTGGCAATAAACAATGCCGGCATCGCCCTCGTGTTCATCTTGAATGAAACGCAGCAACTGGGCGCGGGCGTTGTCCTTTTCAACGATGCTGTAGCGAATGTTGGGCCGGTCAAAACTGCTGATGAACACCCGCGCGCTTTGCAGTTGCAGGCGCTCAATGATGTCGGCGCGGGTGAGGTCGTCAGCAGTGGCGGTCAGTGCAATGCGGGGCACGTCCGGATACCGTTCGTGCAGCACATTCAGTGCCAAATAGTCTTCGCGGAAGTCGTGGCCCCATTGGCTGACGCAGTGCGCTTCGTCGATGGCAAACAAACTCAGCAGGCCGCGTTCATGCAACGAATCCATCTGCGCCAAAAAACGCGGTGTGGTGATGCGCTCGGGCGCGGCATACAGCATCACCAAACGGCCGCCCATCATGTCGCGCTCAATTTTTTGCGCTTCTTCCGAGGTCAGGCTGGAGTTCAAATAGGCCGCATGCACCCCGGCTTCTTCGAGCGCACCCACTTGGTCGTGCATCAAGGCAATCAAGGGGCTGACCACCACCGTCACGCCCTGGTCGGCACGGTGGCGGGCAATGGCGGGCACCTGGTAACACAGGCTTTTACCGCCACCCGTGGGCATCAGCACCAGCGCGTCACCGCCCTCACGCACATGGGCAATGATGTCTGCTTGCGCACCGCGAAACTGGCTGTAGCCAAATACCTCTTGCAGGATGGCGTGCAGACTGCTTTGCAGTGTGTTGGGTGCGGGACGACCTAAAAGAGCGGACACGTGATGGGCGGGAGATGCAAGCCGCCGATGGTAAGCCACAGACCAGAGCCTGCCGTCCGTCCGAGGTCGACAAGTCGCTCTGCAGCCTCGAACGGGCCGCTCACGAGTGTGTCGTCGCGCACCCTGTCAAATCACCGGTCGACGCCTCAGTGTTCAGGGATACATGGTGGCGGCGTAGCGGCCCGATGGCTCTTCAGAGCCGCGAACAACGATGGTGCGATAGGACTTGTAATTTCCTCCCTTTACCTCGTCCGTCACCCACACCACCCATTCCGGGGTCGGCTTGGCACCACGATGCACAACGCCCACCACTTCCAATTTAAATAAATTGGCACTGGTTTCGATCTGCAGTCCCGAATCTTGAAATGTCACCTGTCCCGGAAAAAGGCTCTTCAAGGTGTTTTTTTTGTTATCTGTTCGGTTACGTAAAGACGAAGGAAAGGTACGCAAATCCAATTTTTCAAACAGTGCTTTTGTGACATAGCCTGCGAGCTTTATTTCTCGAGCAATAAATGGCGCATCGGAAATAATTCTGACACTGTCGCACAACAGGTATTCACTCCGTATCTCAGCGTTTCTGTGGGTCTCAGAGGGAGGGCTTGCTGGAAGCAGATTTAAGTATTCGATGCAGTTTTTTGAAGTCTGCCCATTTTCAAACGAAAATTCGGTACGTTCTGTTTTTAAAACCTGGAGGATATCTTGCAGGGCACGAAACAAACTGGGATTTTGAATTTCCACCGAGTTTGGCGGCGTTTCATTTGCGTGGGCGTGTAGTGAGCAGCCGATGAACAACGCGGTAACAACAAGCCAAGTTTTCACTTTATCTTCTCCAGCAAAGCCGCTTCTTTCTTTCTCCTGGTCGGGTAGACATCACCAAAATCTTTCAGCAGTTTGATGGCTTCTGCCCAATCTTGAGCGGTGACCGCTTTCCAAAATTTAGGTGTTGCGGCGTCAAGGTTGGCGCCGTATTGAAATGAAACGGAAGCGATAACGGTTTGTGCTTCCGCTGGCAGATCTAAAAAGCTTTTTTTATTGCTTGCAGCGGAATCGTATTTGATTTTTATTTTTGTAATGTGACTTGCTTTAACGGCTTTATCTATGGACTCTGCTTCAGGCACCGAAATGGTCAGTGGCGTTTTTTGAAGCAATTTTTTGGCTTCTTCACTTTTTGCATTCAAGTACGGTTTTAGATTTTCAATCAATCCGCTGTAAATACCAAGTGCCTTGAGGTCACTTTCCGAGCGTTGACCCAGATCAAAACCGGCGGCAATGGTCACACCGCTTTTGCCGACGCCCGTGGCTGGAACGTATCCGGTGGTTTGAGAGCGGCCTTCCAAGTCGCTCAAAAAACTATAATCAATAGAATCCAAGATTATTGATATTCCTGACTAGTAAATCAAATTTACTGGCCGATTGGGTCATGGAGACATCCCAATTACTCGCCGACCCACCCTGAACGGTGGATGCTAGCGCCTCCTTCACGCAGGCCACTGGCAACAGAAGCGCGATGACGCCGATTCAGGGAAAAATCGTTTGGGGCCAATGGCCTGCTGCTGGAGGGTTGTTTGCCAATCATGGTTTTTCAGCACAGGGCGCACATCAGAATCCAAACCCGCGTGGTGGGCCAAAGCGGTGATGCCCTCGCTCTCCAGCCACGCGGCAGTTTCTTCCACTTTTTTGCGCGACTGGCAATACACAATGCCGACATCACCCTCGTGTTCATCCTGGATGAAACGCAGCAACTGGGCGCGGGAATTGTCTTTTTCAACAATGCTGTAGCGGATGTTGGGCCGGTCAAAGCTGCTGATGAATACCCGTGCGCTTTGCAGCTGCAGGCGTTCAATGATGTCGGCACGGGTGAGGTCGTCGGCAGTGGCAGTCAGTGCAATGCGGGGAACGTCGGGGTAACGTTCGTGCAGCACATTCAGTGCCAAGTAGTCTTCACGAAAGTCGTGGCCCCATTGGCTGACGCAGTGCGCTTCATCGATCGCAAACAAACTCAACAAGCCGCGTTCATGCAGCGAATCGAGTTGGGCTAAAAACCGCGGTGTGGTGATGCGTTCGGGCGCGGCGTACAGCATCACCAAACGGCCACCCATCATGTCGCGCTCAATTTTTTGAGCTTCTTCCGAGGTCAGGCTGGAGTTCAAATAGGCCGCATGCACCCCTGCTTCTTCGAGCGCACCCACTTGGTCGTGCATCAAGGCAATCAAGGGGCTGACCACCACCGTCACGCCCTGGTCGGCACGGTGGCGGGCAATGGCCGGCACCTGGTAACAAAGGCTTTTGCCGCCGCCCGTGGGCATGCGCACCAAGGCATCATCGCCCTCACGCACATGGGCAATGATGTCGGCCTGCGCGCCGCGAAACTGGTTGTAGCCAAATACCTCGTGCAGGATGGCGTGCAAAACAGGGTGGGCAGGCGCGAGGCGATCGAGTGCGTAGCGCTCGGTACAAATTGGATTTGGCGCTCGAAGCCAAGAAAGTGAGCATTCATCCAGTGTTGCGGGGCATAGAAGAGCGACCTGGCGAAATATCCGGGCTATGCAGGCTTACATGAATTGCGACGCCACACACCGTTCCGGCTGAGGTTGTCGAAGGGCTCACCAAGGTAGGTGCTGGCCTCGAAAGGCCGTATCCATAAGAAGACGGACAGCGTTGCATGCGTCACGAGCCTTTGCTTTCATCAACTTTTGGCACGTGCACAGCCCTTGCGGTTTTGCTGAACCCTCTCGAAGCCCCTCTTCACCGGATTCGCGTCGTTTCTACTGATGCAGCCACGCCGCCCATGTTTTTCAAGTGCTTTTGTTAAGCGGGGGCGCTGGGGTGAACGCCTGCACAATGGATGGGTCCGCACCTCACTTTGCGCTGTATGTTCAAAACCATCCGAATCATTGTGTTGCTGTTTGTGCTTGTTGTCGTGGCCTGGGGCACATGGCGCACCCAAGTGAATTCGGTGAAGTGGAAGTACACCTTGCCGGTGAACATTTACCCCATCAACGCCGATGGCAGACCGGCCACGCAGGTCTATATCCAAAGCCTGACGGTGGACGACTTCAAGCCTTTGGAGGCCTTCATGTTGTCCGAAGCAAAACGTTATGGCCGTGAATCGTTTGCATCAGTGGAGGTGCGTTTGGCACCTTCAGTTGACAGCTTGCCGCCTCTGGCCCCAGTGCGCGGTGGGCTATTGCAGGTGGCATTGTGGAGTTTGCAGATGCGCTGGTGGGCTTGGCGACATGGCGACACCACGGGGCCGGGGCCACAGGTGAAGATGTATTTGCTGTACTTCGATCCCGCGCAGCGGCAGCGTTTGGACCACTCCACCGCGCTGCAAAAAGGGTTGATCGGTTTGGCCCAGGTGTTTGCCACACCTGCCATGGCGGGGCCGAACAACATCATCATTGCCCACGAGTTTTTGCACACCTTGGGGGCGACCGACAAATACGATTTGTCTAACAACCAGCCGCGTTTTCCGGACGGTTTTGCCGACCCGAACAAAGAACCGCGGTTTCCGCAAGATTTCGCAGAGATCATGGGTGGCCGCACGCCACTGTCGCCCACCCAGTCGGAACAACCCCCTCACTTGAAGCGGGTGTTGATTGGCGAAGAAACGGCTCGTGAGATCAACTGGTTGCCGCCCGTGCGGTGACTATTCAGCGGAAAGGTTTTTACGCTTCCAACACCTTGGCCACCAAACGCCAACTGGCCAATCGTCCCTGATCCAGCCGAAAGGTGTCCACTACCCGCAGCCGCCACAGGCCGCCCACAGGCTTGCCCAGCAGCCCGCGCAGCGCGGGTTGGTTCTGCACGGTGTAGGTTTGAATCAGGTTGTCGGCTGCGCCGCCACTGTGGTTGTGCAGGGCCACCGCAGTGCCATCGGGGGCGAGCAGGTCCACGCGCAAATCGCCAATGTAGGTGTGGACGATGTTCACCTGCACACGCAGCTCTTGAATGCGACCGCTCTGCCGAATGTCGATGCTGCTCGTGATGGCGGTACCGGCATCGGGGATGGCTGTGCCAGGCGCAATGGCCACGTCCACCGTCTGGGGTTGAACGCTTCCTTGTGTGGCGGCACTGACGGCCTTGAAGGCGTTGACCTTGCCGTGGCCGAACCACAAGCTGAAACCCTCGGCGTTGAAGTTGCCCGGTTCGTTGACATGCGTGTCGGTGACCAAGGACATGTCTTTGTCGGCGGTTTGGCGTAGCAGCTTGGCCACTTGCACGCCGGTCAACGAGGGGTTGGCCGACAACACCAGGCCGCACACGCCGGCCACCGTGGGTGTGGCGCTGGAAGTGCCACCAAACCGGTTGGTGAAACGCGAGCCGGGTGTGAAGTCAGACCCTGCGCCCGCGCCTTCGTTGTCGGTGGTGACCACGCCGCGCCCTGGCGGGCTGGTTTGGCCCAGGTCGTCCCAGTTGTCCGAGGGCGCACAGACGCTGATTTGTCGGCCCCAGGACGAATAGGCCGAACGTGTTTTGCGTGAGGTGGCGGCGCTGACGGTGATGGCTGCCGGATGCGCTGCGACCCAGCGGTCGATGGGGCCGCTGTAGCTGCGCAGCCCGAACTGGGTGCGGAATTGGTAGGGGCGTGTGTTGTCGAGGTCTTGCACTGGGCAATTGTTGTTGCCTGCAGCGATGCAAAAAATCAAACCCTTGCCGCGTTTGCCGCCGGTCAAGGCGAGTTGGCTCATTGCCTCGCGCAAGGCGCTGCTCATGGGCGCATTGGCAGGCCCGACGCCCCAGGAGCAAGACACCACATCGGCCAGCGTCGATATCTTTTGAAACAGCGTGATGAAGTGGGCATCGGTCATGGACCCCAAAGGGAAACGCACCGCCACCAGCGAACAGCCGGGGGCCACGCCCACCACGCCACTGCCGTTGCCTTCGGCCACCGCCACGCCCAGGCAAGGCGTGCCGTGGTAGTCGCCGGGACGGGGCTGCACATTGGCATCCCAGTCGATGACGGCGTTGGTGCCGCCGCGCAGGGTGGCATTCAAACGGGCCACCACCTTGCCATCGCCTTGGAAGTCGGGGTGGGTCAGGTCGAAGCCGTCGTCTGCCACGGCGATGACGATGTCGCGCCTGCCGCGTGTGGTGTCCCAAGCCTCGGGGGCAAAGATGCCCGCACCCGCGACCAAGTCGGGTCCGGCCGTCGGTGCGTGCAAATGCCACTGGCTGATGAACAGTTCGTCTGCAGGGATGAAGAAGCGCTCCAGTGGGCGCACCAGGTTCGGTTCTGCGTAAACGACGTCACCGGAATCGTGCGCCGCGTTGGCGGCTCGGATGGGGTTTTTGCCGGTGGCGTCGGTCACGCGAACCAAGAAGGTGTGGTCGCCCAAGTCGCGCTCGACCACCAGACTTTCGCGGGCCAAGTAGTCGGTGATGCGCTGCGCGGGGGTGTCGGGTTTGAACTTGACGAAAAAAACTGTCGGTGATGAGGTATTCGCCCGCATCGCTGGCGCGCCGACCGGCACTGGGCGTGTCGCGGTAGACGTGGTGCACAACCTGGTTTTGCGCTCGAAGTTTGGCAACCGCTGTATCCCGGTCTTCATTCACCGTGGCCCGCATCAGACTGGGTGTGGCCGCACGCACGGCACCCAAGGCCACACCCGCTCTCGTGGCAGCAGCTTGCGCTGCCACCTCGCTGGCCACTTGCAGCGTGATGGCGCTGGCGTCTTTTTCGATGGCAATCTTGCGACCGCCTTGCCAGAAATAAGTGGTGTCCGACATGGTGCTGGCCTCCTGGGCTGTCTGAAGATGGTCCAGTGTTGAACGGGCCGTCCAGGCCGTCCATCCCTAGTTCGAGGCGGCGGTGCGGGGATGTGTTTGCAGGTCTGCGTACACTGGCAGAATCAAGGGACACTGCCCCTGATGGAGTCTCCATGAAACCTGTTTCAGAATTGTTCAAACGCATTCCCGCCGGCGTCAAACGCGTCGCCCCCAGTGACAATGTTTTTGATGCCTTGCACTTGCTGGCTGAGTACGAAGTGGGAGCCCTGGTGGTGATGGAAGGCGACAAACTCGTCGGTGTTTTTTCAGAGCGCGACTACACCCGCAAGATTGCGCTGCAAGGCCGCAATTCCAAAGACACCACAGTGGCCGAAATCATGACGCGCAACGTGTTCACCGTCAGTCCCAGCACCCGCACCCGCGAATGCATGGCCTTGATGAGCCAGAAAAAAATTCGCCACCTGCCAGTGGTTGATGGCGAGAAGGTGTTGGGCATGATCTCCATTCGCGACCTGATGGACGACATCATTGCCGACCACGAACTGACAATTTCTCAGCTGCAGAGCTATATCCAAAGCTGACAGGCTGGGCGCTTTCAACTCAGTATGTGCTCAATTCATTGAGGGAATGGGGCATGACCGGTGTTGCAAAGGGACCCAAATGAAACGTAAGTGGCTGGCCTGGCTGGCGTTCGTGGTGTTCACGCCGCCCGCAGCAGCGCAAGGTCAGGAGACGGGTGCGGCCCCTGTCACCGTCAACGCCAAACGCAGCGAAGCTGAACGCGGGGCGATTGAAGTGAAGGTGCATGCGGAGTTTGACGCCAACCTGGCGGTGATTTGGGGCACGCTCACCGACTACAACCGCCTGGAAGATTTCGTTCCAGGCATTCAATCCAGTCGTCTGCTGGAGCGACGCGGCAGCCAGGTGAGGGTGTCGCAAAAGGGCCAGGCCCGGCTCGCCTTCCTGTCATTTCCAATTGACGTTGTGTTGGTTTGTACGGAGTTGGAGCCCTACCGGATCGATGCGAAGGCGGAGTCTGGCAACCTCAAGCGGATGGAAGGCGGCTATCTGATCACCCCTCTGCTGGACCAGGGCCCACAGCGGCATCGTTTGGAATGGAACGGGCTGATCGAGCCCAAAGAAGCCTTGCCGCCTCTGATTGGAATGTTGATGCTGCGCAGAAACATTGAAATCCAGTTTGACGGCATGGTGCGTGAAATTTTGCGACGTCAAGCGTTGCTCACCAAAGCGCCCACTGATTCAGGCACCGCACCCAAACCATGAGTTTGGTTCAATGCGGGTGGAGTTTTTGATTGGCAATGGAGGCCATGTCGAAGCCTTGCGTCGTATCCCGGACAATGACAACTTGGGAATCTACTCATCTATCCGGAAGAACAACAGACATGACAGACATCTCCACGCGCCCTGACCTGCCCGACCATCTTTCGGTCGACCCACGCAGCCCGCACCATGTGGCGGCCGTGTTTCAACACGCCATCGGTATCCGTTTGAATGGCAAAGAGCGTTCCGACGTGGAGGAGTACTGCATCAGCGAAGGCTGGGTCAAAGTACCGGCGGGACGTTCGCTGGACCGCAAAGGCCAGCCCTTGATGATCAAACTCAAAGGGCAGGTGGAAGCGTTTTACCGCTGACTCAGGTACTGCGTTTTATATTCGCAGCGCGCACATCCTCGTACGCGGGCGGTCGCTCGTGGCTCTTTTCACCACTCGCCGTGGAAAATGCTCGCAATACCTTCGGGTATTGCTGCGCTTTTCGCCTTGCAGCCCATCCCGATTCGAGGCGTGCGCATCTGCGGGGACTTATTCAGCGTCCCCTTAGTTTGTTCAGGCAGCCGGTGGTGCTGTATCAACGAAACTTTGCCGCGCCAACAGTTTTTCTGCCAAGCGCGCAAGGTTGGCGTGCTCTTGTCGCCAGTCCAGCGAGGGAAAGCGGAAGTCCAAGTAACCCAAGGCACAGCCCACGGCCACATCGGCCAAGGTGATGTGCGTGCTGTTGCCTGCACACCAGGGTTTCTCAGCCAGGCCTTTGCTCATGGCCGACAGTGCGGAGTGCACCTTGCCCATGTGGCGGTTGACCCAAGCGCTGCTGCGCTGTGCATCGCTGCGACCGGCCCAGGTTTGTTCCAAGCGAACGGCGATAGCAGCATCGAGCAGGCCATCGGCCAAGGCTTCCCAGGTGCGCACTTCAGCGCGCTCGCGGCCGCGCTCAGGAATCAATCGACCCACAGGCGAAAGCGTGTCCACGTACTCCACGATCACACGGGAGTCGAACACCGCTTCGCCGCCCTCCATCACCAAACAGGGCACTTTGCCCAATGGGTTGGCGGACAAGATGGTGTCGCTTGCCCACACGTCCTCCAACTCCAGGCGGTAGTCGAGTTTTTTTTCGGTCATCACCACACGAACTTTACGCACGTAGGGGCTGGTCAGTGATCCGAGGAGTTTCATCATGTTGGCTTTTTTCTCTTCCCTGCTGCGGCGGATTCTAGTGTGGTGTTGCATGCTCGTGCGCAACACCACACCACACCACACCACACCACACCACACCACACCACACCACACCACACCACACCACACCACACCACACCACACCACACCACACCACACCACACCACACCACACCACACCACACCACACCACACCACACCACACCACACCACGGCCTGCCCCGACCCCCGAATCGCGCAGGAGGGGGTGATAAAGTGATTTGTGGAGGAGAACGTGTCCGCATAACAACCCCTTGCCCTGGACACCACACCAATGAACGAACCTACTTTGAACCCCATGGCGGCCTCAGGCCCTGGCCCTGCGCCGACTGACAAACCCCGTAACAGCATTCAAACCCTGCCCATTGAGTTCACCGGAACTGGCAGCGAGTACTTTCGGATCTGGATTGTCAATCTGTTACTCATTCTGGTGACTTTGAGTCTCTACACACCATGGGCCAGAGCGCGCAAGCTGCGTTACTTTCACGGCAATACCTTGGTAGATGGCCACCCGCTGGCATTCCACGGCGACCCCAAAAAGATGTTTCGTGGCTATTTGTTGGTCGGTGCGATGGTGGTGGTTTATTCGGTGGCAGGGCAGTTCTCGCCAACTGCTGGCCTGATCGCATTTCTAATACTGGCTTTGGTGTGGCCTGCATTGCTGAAGTCCTCGCTGCAGTTTCGCCTGGCCAACACCAGTTGGCGTGGGCTGCGGTTTCGTTTCACCGGGTCAGTGCGCGGCGCTTACCAAACACTGCTCCCCCTCTTTGTGCCCAGTGCCATTATTTTGGGGTTGGTCAGCATGATCGATCCCGAACAACAACAAGCGCCACCAGCGTGGTTTGAGTGGGCTATGCTGTCCGTTTTTCCGCTGATGCTGTTGCTCGGGCCGTGGTTGTGGTGGAGGTTCAAGAAATACCAACACGACCACTACGCTTACGCCGGGTTGGAAACCCACTTCAAGGCCAGCGTGGGCTCATTCTTTGCCGTCTTCTTGAAGACCGCTGGGGTCACGCTTGCATCCATGCTGGTGGGCGGCCTGTTGGTGGGCATCGGTGCTGCCGTCGTAGGTGCTATAGCGGCCGCCACGGGGTTGAGCGACGCCGGGTTCGGTGGCTTGATGCAGAACAAGGGGCTCTTGTTTTTGCTTGTGGCGCTGGCCGTGCCGCTTTTTACGCTCGGCATGATCGCAATTTATGGGGTGTGGGTTCCCTATTTCACGTCCCGCATGCAAAACCTGGTGTGGTCCAAAACCGGCAATCGTGAGTTTCGTTTCCAAAGTAACCTCACCTTCCGCAGTGCCCTCAAGCTCACCTTCAAGAACTGGTTCTTGATTGGACTGACTTTGGGCCTGTACTGGCCTTTTGCGGCAGTCGCCATGGCGCGTTTGAAGTTGCAAGCCATGGCGGTGCTGACCCGTGTTGATCCGCAGGCATTGATCAACCGCTCCAAGACCTACGAGGGTGAAGCTGCGGGTGATGCGGCTGGTGACTTGTTTGGTGTGGACATTGGTCTTTGATGACGAGCCCGAGCCGCGACCTGCTGGTTCTTTACTTCGATGGGCAGCATGCACGCCCGGTTCAAGGCTTGCTGCGCTGGAATGCGCAGTCATTGACCTTGCACGAAGCACAGGAACCGTATGCGGTGTTAGCCCAGTGGACACATGGGGACGTTGATTGGCCTGAGCGCACCCGCCATGGCCTGCCTGTGGCGCATTTGAAAGGCGGAGGTTCTTTGCAAGCCCAGGACAGTGCCGTGTGGAATGCTTGGCAAGCGGAGTTTGTCGCTGCAGATTCGCTGGTGGTCCGTCTTCAGCAAAGTTGGCGCGGCGTGGCCGCTTCTATGGTGGCAGTGGTGTTTTGTTTGTTTGCTTTGTGGCACTGGGGCTTGCCTTGGGGCAGCCAGGCGGTGTTGTCGGTCACGCCGCTGTCGGTAGACCGGGCCGCCGGAGAGATCGCCTTGCGGGCCATTGACGAACAATGGATGCGCCCGAGCGAACTGCCAGCGGATCAACAGGCAGCCCTGCGCAAAGCGTTTGACCAATTGGTGCGTGAATCCCTCGGCGCGCAAGCGCCTGCCCATGACCTGCTCTTTCGCAAAAGCAAAATCGGCCCGAATGCTTTTGCGCTGCCGGGTGGCAGCATGGTGATGACCGACGAAATGGTGGAGTTGGTTGGTAACGACGAGGCCGTCCTTTTGGGGGTTCTCGCCCACGAATTGGGTCACGTTCAACACCGGCATGGCATGCGCATGCTGATCCAAGGCTCGGCGGTGGGTTTGATCGCGGGCCTGGTCTGGGGAGATGCCAGCAGTTTGTTGGCCACGGTGCCTATCGTGTTGGGGCAGGCCAGTTATTCGCGTGATGCTGAGCGACAAGCGGATCAGTTTGCGGCCGATGTGTTGGTGGCGGCCGGCCGTCCCCCTTCGGTGATGGTGCGTTTGTTTGAGCGCCTGGAAGAGAACAAACAAAAGGAACATGGCGGCGACAACCCCTGGTCCGCTGTGGGCATCGCTTTTTCGTCCCATCCTGCGGATGAAGAGCGGATTCAGTTCTTCAAAGACGCGGATGCGCGGCTGACCAAGCGTCGGTAGCCGCCCGACAGCCTAAAATTCACACCTCGTCTTTTCATCCGCATGCAATTTCCCGCGTGCGTTTGCCTTCCTACTTGGCAACTGCCATCGAACCACCATGTCTACCAACCTGCCCACACCCCTGACCGCCCTCAGTCCGCTGGATGGGCGTTACGCCAGCAAAGTGGCCGCGCTGCGGCCGTTGTTGTCGGAGTTTGGTTTGATGCACAGGCGGGTGCAGGTGGAGGTGGAGTGGTTTATTGCTTTGTCGGATGCGGGTCTGCAAGAGTTCAAGCCGCTGTCGGAAGCGGCGCGGGGCTTGTTGCGTGGTTTGGTGCTTCGCTTCTCTGAAGCCGATGCCCAGGCGATCAAAGACATTGAACGCACCACCAACCACGACGTGAAAGCCGTGGAGTACTGGCTGAAGCAGCGCTTTGACAGCATGCCCGAGCTCAAATCGGCCAGCGAGTTCGTGCACTTTGCCTGCACCAGCGAAGATATCAACAACACCAGCCATGGTTTGATGCTCAAGGCGGCACGCAGTGAGGTGATGTTGCCCATGGTGGACCGCCTCATCGCCAAGCTGCAAACCATGGCCCATGAATTCGCCGACGTGCCCATGCTCAGCCGCACCCATGGCCAAACCGCCAGCCCGACCACACTGGGCAAAGAATGCGCCAATGTGGGTGCCCGGCTCCAACATGCGCGCGAGCGTATTGCCAGTGTCAAATTGCTGGCCAAAATGAATGGCGCAGTGGGCAACTACAACGCCCACCTGGCGGCGTACCCCAACATCAACTGGGAAGCCTTCAGCAAAACGGTGATCGAGAAACAACTCGGTCTGCAGTTCAACCCCTACACGATTCAGATCGAACCCCACGACTACATGGCCGAGCTGTTTGATGCACTCACCCGCACCAACACCATCCTCATCGACTGGTCGCGTGACGTGTGGGGCTACATCAGCCTGGGTTATTTCAAGCAGCGTTTGAAAGCCGGTGAAATTGGCTCCAGCACCATGCCGCACAAGGTCAACCCAATTGACTTTGAAAACGCCGAGGGCAACTTTGGCTTGGCCAATGCCATGCTGGCCCATCTGAGCCAAAAGCTACCCATCTCGCGTTGGCAGCGCGACCTGACCGACAGCACCGTGCTGCGCAACATGGGCGTGGCCCTGGGTTATGCCCTCTTGGGATACGACAGTTTGTTGCGTGGCATGGACAAGCTGGAAGTCAACCACGAGGCATTGGCTGCTGACCTTGATGCCGCCTGGGAAGTGCTGGCTGAGCCGATTCAAACCGTGATGCGCCGCTACAGCCTGCCCAATCCCTACGAGCGCTTGAAAGAGCTGACCCGTGGCAAAACCATCACCCGTGAGGCGATTCAAACCTTCATTGGCACCTTGGAAATTCCGCAGACCGAGAAAGACCGCCTCATGGCCATGACGCCGGCCAACTACATTGGCCAGGCGGCGGCTTTGGCCCGGCGATTGGCTTGACCTTCAGAGGTAGCGCAACGTGAACTTCACAGACCAACTCCGCCAAGCCGAAGCGCAAAACCAGTCTTTGTTGTGCGTGGGTTTGGACCCTGACCCTGCCAAGTTCCCGCTGCACTGGCGTGGCGACAGCAGCAAGATTTTTGAGTTTTGCGCCGCGATCGTTGACGCCACGCATGATCTGGTCAATTCATTCAAGCCGCAAATTGCCTACTTCGCGGCGAACCGTGCTGAAGACCAGTTGGAACGTTTGATTGCGCACATCAAAACCGTGGCTCCCCACGTCCCGGTCATTCTGGACGCCAAACGTGGCGACATTGGTTCCACCGCCGAGCAATACGCCGTCGAGGCCTTTGAGCGTTACCAGGCCGACGCACTGACGCTTTCTCCCTTCATGGGTTTTGATTCGATCGAGCCCTATTTCAAATACAAAGGCAAAGGCTTGATCTTGTTGTGCCGCACCTCCAACCCTGGTGGTTCGGACTTGCAAGCGCAGCCGCTGGTGGGCGCAGAGGGCGGCCTGTTGTTTGAGCACATTGCCCGCTTGGCCCAAGGTCCTTGGAATCGCAATGGCCAACTCGGTTTGGTGGTGGGCGCCACCTTTCCCCAAGAGCTTGCACGTGTTCGTGAACTGGCACCGACCTTGCCCTTGCTCGTGCCCGGAGTCGGGGCCCAAGGGGGCGATGCCGCCGCTACCGTGCGCGCGGCATGGCGTCAGCAAGACGGCCGAACCACAGGGCCTCTGATGGTGAACTCGTCGCGTGCAGTGCTCTACGCCAGCAGCGGGCACGATTTTGCGGACGCGGCACGCCAAGCGGCCCTGGGCACGCGCCAATTGTTGCGGGATGCACAAAGCTGACAGTGGTGTGCGATCAGTGGCGGTGATATTGCTCGCGCAGTGTCGATTCTTGCCCTTGCCCCACCGCCGAACCAGGTTGATCTCTGGAAAACTAGGGCTTTGCATTTCACGCCGCCACAGTTTTGAACCCTCTAACGCGCGCCGCTGTTGACCATGCTGCACTGAAGCAGATGAATCGCCTGAGCCTGCGCCTGCTGTTTGCAGTTGGCGCGGCCAGTGCGGCTTGCGGCGCCATCGTCTATGCCGCGTCTGCGCTTCCATTGAATGATCCGGCGCTTTGGGCCAGTGCGGGCGCATGCGGTGTTTTGATGGTGCTGCTGCTGTTCGCTGCGTGGCGAAGCGCCACGGTGAATTGGCGATTGGCCGTGGGCGGTGCCGCAATCTCCGTGCTGGTGGTATTGGGTGCCCTGGCGGTATTCTTGGGTGAAGGCATACACACACCCGCTTTGGCCTACGCGGGCTTGCTTCTGTGTGGCGTGGCGTCCGTGGGTGGCCCGCGAATGGGATGGGGCTTGACGGCAGCCACCTTTGCGTTGGTGCTGGGTTTGTACCTGGCGGAACTGAATGGCTGGATCACGGGTGCGGCTTACCGCCCCGATGTCTCGGTCCTGTTGCGTTTGTTCACCGTATTGGGGTGGCTGGCTGCGGGCCTCGGTGCTGGCCTGGTGTTGCACCATGCGGTCCAACAGGTGCTACTTGACGCTCGCCGCCGCGAGCAGCGGTTTCGAGCCATGTTGCGAATTGCGGTGGATTGGTACTGGGAACAAGATGCTTCCTACCGCTATACCTACGTGTCGGAAAAAACCGGACAAGGGTCACTCTTGGCCCTGGCGCACCGGGTGGGCGAAGCACCGTGGGACATTGTGGAGTTTGGCCTCACTGCTGAACAAATGGATGCGCACCGCGGACAACTGGAGGCACGCAAACCGTTTGCCCGTTTGATCGCCAAACGCCGCGATGAAAGTGGCCAGGCGCACTTTGTGAGTTTGAGCGGTGAGCCACATTTTGATGAACGCCGTGTCTTTCAAGGCTACCGTGGCATCGGCCGTGATGTGACAAGCGAAGTTTCAGCTCAGATGGCGGTAGCCGCCAGCGAGGCTCGCTACCGCGAACTGTTTGCGCGCTCGCCCACGCCTTTGGTATTGCACCGGCGGGGTTTGGTGCTGGAAGCGAACGCGGCGGCGGCCCATATGTTTGGTTTTGACGCGCCGCGAGAGATGTTGGGATTCAACTTGCTGGAAGTGGACGAAGAAGGCCCCGCTCTGGCCGCCAACAGCGCAAACCGTGCGGAGCTACGGTCCAACGCCGCTGCCAGAGTGCCCAAGGTCTTGGCGCGTGTGGCGGCCCTGGACGCGGGCGCACCCGGCGACAGCATCCCAGTGACCGACTTTTGCATGCGGTCGCGCCGTGGCCAGCGCATCTTGGCCCAGGTCACTGCCACGCGCGTGGAAACACCGCAAGGCGCGGCCACGCTGTCGCTCTATTTCGACAACACGGCACGCCAACAAATGACCAGTGCCTTGGCGGCAGCACGTGATGCCGCCGAGGCCGCATCACGCGCCAAAACTGCTTTTTTGGCCAATACCAGCCACGAGGTGCGAACGCCGTTGCATGGCCTGTTGGGCCTGGCACGTTTAGCCCAAGCACCTGACTTGGACGAGGCGCGCCGCCAGCGTTACTTGGAGCAAATTCTCGACAGCGCAGAAGGCCTTGCTCACATCATCACCGACGTGTTGGACCTGTCCAAAATTGAAGCAGGCAAGCTCAGCTTGGATACCACGGTGTTCAGCCTCTACGACGAGCTGGTGAATGTGCAGCGCAGCTACGAGCCCTTGGCCGATGCCAAAGGGCTGCGGTTTGAATTGAGCATCGCTTCCGATGTGCCCACCACGGTGTCGGGCGACCCCGTGCGGGTGCGCCAAATTCTCAGCAACTACATCAACAACGCGCTGAAGTTCACCGACGAAGGTTGGGTGCAGTTGGATGTGCGAATGACCGAGGCCGGATTAGTGCAACTCACCGTCACCGACACCGGCCCTGGCATCGACAGTGCGACCCAAGCCCGCCTCTTCTCACCTTTCACCCAGGCCGATGAGTCCACCACGCGGCGTTATGGCGGCACCGGCTTGGGCCTGTCCATTTGCCGCGAGCTGGCCAGCCTGATGCAAGGCCGCGTGGGCGTCACCAGCCGCCTCGGTGAAGGCAGCAGTTTTTGGGCCGAGCTCAGTTTGCCGCCCGCGCAGAGTGCGCCGCAGGTGGTGGACATCAGTTTGGACGATACCGAGAGCTTGCGCGGCGCACGTGTGCTGCTGGTCGAAGACAACCCCGTCAACATGATGATTGGTGTGGCCCTGCTGGAGCAATGGGGCATTGAAGTCAGCCAAGCCGAAGACGGTCACCTGGCGGTGCAGGCCGTGCACGATGCGTTTGCCCAAGGGCATGGCCCCGATGTGGTGCTGATGGATGTGCAAATGCCCTCCATGAGCGGCCACGAAGCCGCTCGCCAACTCCGCCAGCGATACAGCGCGCAAACGCTGCCCATCATTGCGCTGACGGCAGCGGCTTTGGTGTCTGAACGTGAGGACGCTCTTGATGCAGGTATGAACGACTTCCTCACCAAACCCATCGACAACCAACGTTTGCAACAAACCTTGGTGCGCGTGCTCAAAGCCCGCCGCTCCAAGCACAGCAATGGTTCGCCAGCGGCGCAAGAGCGCGGTGGTGAAGTCGAAGACCCGGTCGCCGCCGCCTCTTCGTGAGTCATTGACCCCCCCCCGAGCTGGGGGCTGCGGTCCTGGTCCAGAGGGTTTCATGACGCTGTCATGACCATGCGGCACAGTGTGTACAAATTGTTTCAACTTGTACACCTCTATGAATTCCAAAAACAACCTGGCACTGGCGCCCAAACGCACGATGGCGGACACCCTGTCGCTGCATGCCCAGGAACTGCGCCATTTGGGTACCCTGCGCCGTTTCAAGCGGGCTTGCGACGAACAACCGCAGCTGGCTTTTTTCGCCCACGAACCCGACCGTTTGCGTTTTGATCTGCCCTACCGCAACGACCTGCTGACGGCCTTGTCCATGAGTGACGATGAGCTGGTGACGGGTTGGCATGCGCGTTTGAAAACCACCCTCGACGCTTTGGACGACATCCACGAACACATGACGAACGAGGGCGAACGGCTCAAAGTGGTGACGCGGCCGATGGAGTTCTTGGACGATACGCCCCCAAAATCCAAACGCGCTGCTGCGGGATGGAAGAACCCACGGTTTTGGCTGGTGGGTTCACTGATGCTTGTGCTGCTGGGTGCGGCGGTATGGTGGCAACAACGTGGGCACAACCCGTCGACTACCCCTTCGTCCCCAGACCGCACTGGGTCAGCCTCGCCTGCGTTGACGGTGGCTCCAGCGCAAATCGCATTTCGCATGCACGGCTCCAACACCATTGGCGATACCTTGGCGCCTGCGTTGGTCCAGGCCTATCTGCAAACCAAAAACAGCGAAGCGGGTGAGGTGCGAAGCGACAAGGTTTTGGAAAAAGTGTTCACCTTCCGTGCCGGGGCTGCTGCACCCTTACAGGGGGTAGAGGTTCACGCCCACGGCAGCGGCACGGCTTACACGGGACTGAAGGAGGGCGTTGCTGACATTGGCATGTCCTCCAGGCCCATCAAAGACGCTGAAAACCAAACCCTCATGCCGCTCTTTGGCGACATGCGCCTGCCGGGTGCCGAGCATGTGATTGGCCTGGACGGTTTGGCTGTCATCGTTCACCCCAGCAACAGGATTGCAAAACTCACCGTCGAACAAGTGGCTGATATTTTCTCGGGCAAGGTTGTGAACTGGCAGCAACTTGGCGGCGAAAACCGCCCCATCACGCTGCATGCACGCGATGCCAAATCGGGCACCTGGGATACGTTCAAGTCTTTGGTTCTGGACCGCCAGAAACAAAATCTGGCCGACGGCGCGGTGCGGTATGAGTCCAGCAATGCGTTGTCTGATCAAGTGTCGTCCGATGCCGGGGCGATTGGTTTCATTGGTCTGCCCTATGTCCGCCAGGCTCGCGCGGTGCCGGTGGCTGAGACTGCGAGCGCCACGGCGTTTTTGCCCACCTTCTTTACCGTCTCCACCGAAGACTACCCGTTGTCCCGACGCTTGTTTTTGTACACCCCGGCGCAGCAGCTCAGTCCGCAAGCCAAAGACTTCATCGAGTTTGTGCAAAGTGACGCTGGACAAAACGTGGTGCGTCAAACGGGTTTTGTGCCACAGCTGATCTCGGCAGAAACAGTTCAGGCACCCCTCAACGCGCCCAAAGAATACGCGCTGCTCGCCGCGCAGGGCCAGCGTCTGTCCTTCGCCTTTCGCTTCCGTTCCGGATCAGACGAACTGGACAGCAAAGCGACGCGTGACATGGGCCGCTTGGTGAGCCACCTGTCGCGCCACCCCAACCAAACCGTGTCGCTCTTGGGTTTCACCGACGCACTTGGATCGGTGCAGCAAAACGTTTTGCTGTCTAAAGCGCGTGCAGAAAGTGTGGCGCGTTTGTTGCGGGCATCCGGCGTGAACCCAGCGCAGGTGCTGGGCTTGGGTGGCGCGCTGCCTGTCGCATCCAACAACGACGATTTAGGCCGCAATAAAAACAGGCGCGTGGAGGTGTGGGTGAAGTAACGCGCAGAACAAGCTACCTTCAGACTGCCGTTTTGAGTTTGTAGCGCTTCTGCTAAAAATGTGGCGAACCCAAAAACATCGCCTTGATGCGCATTCAAAAGGAGACCCAGTATGTTGAAAAAAATCGCTCTGATTCTCAGCGTGTTGATCGTTGGCTTGATCTTTGCAGCTGCCATGCAGCCTGACCACTTCCGCATGGAACGAAGCATCGTCATCAACGCACCTGCCGAGAAAATTTTCCCCATGGTCAATGACCTGGGCCAGTGGTCGGCCTGGTCGCCGTGGGAGAAAAAAGACGCAAACATGCAACGCAAACTCAGCAACCCATCCAGCGGTGTGGGTGCGAGTTACGACTGGCAAGGCAACAAGGAGGTGGGCACCGGCCGCATGCTCATCACTGAATCAGCCGCGCCAGCAAAACTTGTGATTCAACTGGACTTCATCGAGCCCTTTGCCGCGCGCAATACGTCGACGTTTAACTTGAAACCCCAGGGCAACGGCACGCAAGTGACGTGGTCACTGGAAGGCCCCAATAACTTTGTGTCCAAGCTGATGCAGGTCTTCGTCAGCATGGACAGCATGGTGGGCCCGGACTACGAAGCAGGTTTGAAGAACCTCAAAGCCTTGGCCGAAAGGTAACCCGCTTTCAGCCGCGTTCAAACAACAAACGCATCCAGCTCTTGAGGTTGACCAAGTTGCTGGGCAAATGCGTTTCTTCCAGCACGCCGCTCATGCGCCGTAGGCGGCGCGGGCTGCGTTTGGCGCTCCACACCAGCAAGTCCACCAGCCAGGGGTGGGCGTTCACCGTGTTGGCTTTTTCGTAGACCGCATAACGTGGCCGCAAGGTCAGCAGCTGACGCGGCCATGCGGCCACCACCTGGGCAGTGCTCCACGCTTGTGCTTTGGCGTCGATCAACAACTGCGCTGCCAAGATGCCCGTCTCCAGCGCCTTGCCTATGCCTTCGCCCGTGAAGGCATAGGTGCTGCCTGCTGCTTCACCCGTGACCAACAGCCCAGGACGCGCCATGCGGGCGCCTTCCAGTGAGCAGCGCAGCGGTGCACCTTTGAGCGCAGCTTTTTCGTCGCAAGGCTCGACGCCCTGTGCCTCCTTCAACCATTGGCCACCGCGAACCAGCTCGCCTGCCGTGGGGTAGACCTGCTTGAATGTGTTCAACATCTCACGCAGGTTCACCTCACCCATGTTCTTGCGGCCCCGGCCCAAGTGCCAGAAGTTGCGCCAGCCACGGGCTCCAGCTTTGGCGTGGCTGTGCGCCACGCCCACGCCGATGTTGAACACGCCATGGCCACAAGGAAATACCCAGCCATACCCCGGCTTGAGTTTCGGATGCCACACCACCTCCAGCTCGGTGATGCATGCGGCCATGGCGTCGTTTTTCACATAACCGCGCAAGGCCACACCGCTGGGCGTGCGCCGATCGCACATGTTGGCGGCGATCAAAGCTTGCGGAACGGCACCCGTGGCCAGCACCAACCACTTCGCGCGAATCTCACGCGACTCGTGGCTGTGCTCCCCCACCCCTTGCAGGTGTGCGCCCACCACCGTCATCTGCCCGTTGATCTCTTCTTCAATCGCACCGACAAACCGCACCGGTGCCACCATCTGCGCGCCCGCTTGCACCGCCGCATGGCAGACGATGTGATCGAGTTGTTTGCGCGGCAGCACCGCCAAGCGCCCCGGTACATCCACTCGTCCCCCACGCGGCCCAATGCACGCCACATGGCCCGCGCGGTTGGCCGCAAGCATCACCTCGTGCAACACACCCAGCCGGCGCAGCGCGTTGTGGGCATCGGGAATCAAACCATCACCACACACCTTGTCGCGAGGGAAGGTGTGCTGATCGACCAGCACCGCCTGCCAACCGGCCAAGGCCAAGGTGCGGGCAGCGGCACTTCCTGCAGGGCCTGCGCCGATGATGAGGGCGTCGCAGGTCAGGGGAAGGTCGGACAGGGATTGGTTCAGGTGCATGGTGGCGGCGTTCGATTCACGACCCATTCTAGGAAAGGTCGAGAGATCGTTTGCACGGACAGAATCCGACCGCTGCCCTCATTCCGTTACGCCGGCAAATCAATCAAACCGGATCGAAACCGCAGCACCTGCTCCCGCATCCCCTTGGAGATCAAACGCCAAGTGCGCGGCGGAAAATCGGCTGGCAGGGTTTGTTCCACGGCCGTCAATGCCGTTTCAACCCGCTCCACGTGATTGAGCATCCGCTTCCACACGGCCGGTCCACCGTATTGCATCGCCAGGCCGTGCCAATGCCGGGTCTGGATGTCGTAGAGACGGTAGTGGGCATTCTTCGAACGCAGTGCCAGCGCCAATTCCGCTTTGCGCCAGGTGATTTGACTCGGTCCTGATCCAACATAGGGAAACACCGACAGCACGTCGTACAACGGCGTGCTGATGTAGGCATCACCCGGCTGCAAAAAGACCGAGTAGTTCTTGGCGTGTCCATCGGTGGCGGCCATCAACCAGAAGGTGAGTTGGGTGATGGCAAAGGACGCGCGGTCATCCTCGTCGCTGCTTCCTGCAAGCAGCCGCATGCAGTCTTTGATGCCGGGCCCGCCGTCTTTTTCGTACTTCTTGCTCGGCGGGTAACCCAGCGCTTGGCAGAAATCTTCTTGAGGCAAGCGAGCAATCCAATCACGCCCATCTGGGTGCTTTTGCCAAGAACGGTCAAAGCGTGTCACCACCAGAACTTGCTGGTCTTCAAAACGCCACATCTCGGTGGGGGCGACGGGCAGGCCAAGGTGGTAAAGAATCTGCGCGCACAACCACTCGTTGGCAACAGAATCGCTGAGGTCCACGCGCCTTGAGCCACCGATCAATCCAATCGGCAGCTTCAGAATGTGGGTGGTGGGTGTGGCCCCGTGGGGGCGGTGCCAACGCCCTTTGTGATGCAGCAGCGCCGTCTTTTCCTGTGCCCCAGCCAACGAAATACGAAAGGGCGCATCGTCATGTCCTTGGCCCAACACTGTTTCTGACGGCACGGCCCGCAAGATATTGGCCACCTGCGACTGATTCAGCGGCTGGCTGTCTATGAGATCCCAGCCTTCAGGCTGCGCCCCTTCAGGCAACAGTTGCACGGCGCCCACGCAGTCACGGCCGATGGCTTCTAGCAACGTAAAGGCATCGATTGATGAGGTCTTGTGACGTCTTGCCAGCCGCTCTCGGATTGTTTTGTTGTCTGGCAGCAGGTTGTCGAAGTAGTTTTCCACCGCCGCACCGCGCATTTCTCGTGCTGGCGTGATCGGGACGGACAATGACAGCGTCCGGCGCTGAGAGGACTGCAGCCAGCTCTCTTGGTAGGTGAAGCGGTGAACGCCCCGATCGACCGCCCAGACTCCAACGGCCTGGCCATTCATCCAAACCGCCAGGCCCTTGCTCACCAACGGCCTTTCTTGGGTGTTTCTTGGACGGTGTGTATATCTCCCGTTTCTTGAGGCGTGTTCAATGAGGCCGCGTCTGTCGTGCGGATCATCAAAGTAGCACCCAGGACACTCAAGACCTGCATCACCTGTTGCAAACTGACCGCACCTGGATGAGCTTCAATCTCAACGATGCGGGCCTGGGTGACACCCATCATTTTTCCAAGCTGCGTCTGGGTCAAGCCGCGCTGTTTACGCAGCGCTTGGAGCTGAGGACGCAGCTGCTCGGCCATCTTCAGGGGGTAGTCCACGGCGGTTGTCTCTCACGGCAAAGTGTGAGAGAACATAATACAAGACGGAACTTGTATTTGCAATAAATAAGCCCAATCTTGTTTTATCAAAAAACAAGATTGGGCTTTTGAAATGAAAACGAGTCAAACGCAGGTTGTCCTGCGCTCAATGCTGCTGGGCCAAACGTCAAATTTCCTCGTACAGCAGCAGCGTCAGGAATTCTGCAAATGCATCCTGCGTGCTCATCTGTTCAAAGATGACCGCCGCGCGGTCGAAGTGGCCTTCAAATCCGCCGGCTTTGATCTTGGCCAGTTCTTCGGGAACCAGGGCCTCGACCATGTCGGCGGTGACTTTGCGGCCGTCTTCCAACACGCCCTTGGGTGAGCGTATCCACTGCCACACTTGGCTGCGGCTGATTTCTGCTGTTGCGGCGTCTTCCATCAGGTTGTGGATCGGCACGCAGCCGTTGCCCGCCAGCCAAGCGCCCAGGTAGTGGATGCCGACGTTGATGTTCATGCGCAAGCCCGCCTCCGTGATGGGGGTCTCTGGCTGGAAATTCAACAGGTCGGCGGCTTCCACTTGCACGTCGTCACGCTGTTTGTCGAATTGGTTTTGGCGGTCTCCAAGCACGGCCATGAATTCCTTCATCGCGGGCTCAACCAAGCCGGGGTGAGCGACCCAGCCACCGTCGTAGCCATCGGTTGCATCACGTTTTTTGTCAGCAATGATGCCGCCCATGGCGACGGCGTTCTTCTCAGGGTCGTTTTTGATGGGGATGAGGGCGCTCATGCCGCCAATGGCTGGTGCCCCACGCTTGTGGCAGGTCTTGAGCAGCAGCAGGGCATAGGCGCGCATAAAAGGCGCAGTCATGGTGACCTTGGCGCGGTCGGCCAGACAGAAGTTGCGATCCACCTTGAATTTTTTGATGCAGCTGAAGATGTAGTCCCAGCGTCCGGCGTTGAGGCCAGCGCTGTGCTCGCGCAACTCATACAGGATCTCGTCCATCTCGAAAGCGGCCAGGATGGTTTCGATCAGCACCGTGGCCTTGATCGTGCCCTGGGGCAGGCCGAGTTCGTTTTGTGTCATCACGAACACGTCGTTCCACAGCCGCGCTTCCAAGTGGCTCTCCATCTTGGGCAAGTAAAAGTACGGGCCTGCGCCGCGCGCGATCAGCTCTTTGGCGTTGTGGAACATGAAGAGGGCGAAGTCGAAGATGCCGCCGTGTGCACGTTGGCCATCGACGGTGACGTGTTTTTCATCCAAGTGCCAACCGCGTGGCCGCACTTGCAAAGTGGCGATCTTGTCGTTGAGCTGGTAGACCTTGCCCTTGGATTCGAGCTTCAAGGTGCGGCGGATGGCCTGGCCCAGGTTGATCTGGCCTTGGATCTGGTTGCTCCACACCGGGCTGTTGCTGTCTTCAAAGTCGGTCATGTAGCTGTCAGCGCCCGAATTGAAGGCGTTGATCACCATCTTGGCCTCGACGGGGCCCGTGATTTCCACGCGGCGGCAATGCAGGGCTTTGGGGATGGGCGCCACCTTCCAGTCGCCAGCGCGGATGGCGGCGGTTTCTGGCAGGAAGTCGGGGCGCTCACCGGCATCCAGGCGTTTGGTGCGCTCCACGCGTGCCGCCAGCAGTTGTTGGCGGCGGGGCTCGAAAGCGCGGTGCAGCTTGGCGACGAGTTCCAGTGCAGGTGGGGTCAAGATGGTTTCAAAGCCCGGCAGGATGGGGGCGTTGATTTGCATGCCGGTGGGCAGAGTAAGGGCTGAGCTGGTCATGAAGGTTCTCCGTTGCCAATCCAAACAAGGGGGTATCGACAGGTTGATGATGCAGCGCAAAACGGCTTTGAGGGCACCAAGATGCGCACAGACCTGAATTTATTGCATACTTCACCACGCATTAAGTGATTGTTTTGCGATTGATTTGTGTCTTTTTTGTGTGGAATCAAGGGCAAGGTGACCAGGCATGGACAAACTCAAACAACTGGAGTCCTTTGTGGCTGTGGCCACCAAAGGCAGTCTCACCGCCTCGGCCAAGGCAGAAGGGGTCGCGCCAGCGGTCATCGGTCGGCGCATTGACGCGCTGGAGGAGCGTTTGGGTGTCAAGCTCTTGGTGCGCACCACGCGAAAGATCACCCTCACCCATGAAGGCAGTGCGTTTTTGGAAGATTGCCAACGTTTGTTGGCCGATCTGAGCAATGCCGAGGCCAGCGTCAGCGCGGGCGGCGTGAAAGCTAGCGGTTACTTGCGTATCACGGCGCCAGCCGGTTTTGGTCGCCGCCACGTGGCGCCCTTGGTGCCCAAATTCCTCGCCCTGCACCCCGATGTCAGCATTTCACTGAACTTGTCCGACCGTGTAGTTGACATCGTGAACGAGAGTTTCGACTGCGCCGTGCGTGTTGGCGACTTGCCTGACTCCAGCCTGGTCAGTGTGCGCTTGGCCGACAACCGCCGCCTGTGTGTGGCGGCCCCGAGTTATCTCAAACGTGCGGGTGTGCCCAAGCTTCCGCAAGAACTGATGCGCCATGAATGTTTGACCTTGTCCAGCGAAGCGAGCCAAACACGCGGTTGGGCTTTCGAGGTTGACGGCGTGGTGACCTACTTGCGCCCCGTTGGACGACTCAATTGCAGTGACGGCCAGGTGCTGCACGACTGGTGTGTGGCGGGACTGGGAATCGCTTGGCGTTCCACGTGGGAGGTCGAACGTGAGGTCAAAGCAGGTTTGTTGGTCAGCGTGCTTGACGATTTCAGCGCGCCAGCCAATGGCATTTACGCGGTATTTCCACAGCGCAAACATTTGCCACTGCGGGTGCGTCTGTGGATTGATTTCCTCAAGCAGACCTATGGTGAGGCGCGGTACTGGGCGGGCGAGGCCTGAGTGGCTTTTGGCGCTGTGAGAAACAAAAAATCGACCCTTGGGTCGATTTTTTGTTGATGGCGAAAAGGCTTTACTTGGCGGCGTCAGCCACACACTTCTTGACGTGGCTGTTTTTCGCGGCACCGGCGAGTTTTTTGTCGGCTGCCGAGGCTTCACAAGCCGCTTGGGCCGAGTTGCCTTTCATGTCTTTCTCGCACTTGGTCACGAAGCTGTTCTTGGCGGCACCGGCCAATTTTTTCTCCGCTGCCTTGGCTTCGCAGCTTGCACCCATGGGGGCTGCTGCACTGGCGGCGGGCGCGGCCGCCATGGCATCGGCCTCGCATTTCTTGAGGAAACTCTCCTTAGCGGCTCCCGCCAGTTTTTTCTCTGCGGCGTTGGCGTCGCAGGCTGCGTTTTTGGCCTGGGCCGGGACAGAGAAAGTCATGGCGGCCAGGGACAGGGACACGGCAAGCATCAGTTTTTTCATGGTGTTTCCTCGAGTGGATGAGACGGGGGGTGAGCTCGCGGGTCAAGGCCGTGTCTTGATGACGAGCATGAATCAGCGAGTACCGGACCACAACGCGGGCCAGGCCATTTTGGCTGACAGCCTTCTCGTCACATGATGCGACGAGGGTGCGCCAGGGCTTCATGCGCCACATGCAGGCGGCGCACGAGCACGCGAATGAAAGCTTCGTCAAAACGATGGCGGCAGTTGGCGCTGACTTGGCCTAGGGTCTCCGGCACAAAAGACAGTGTGGTGGCTGCTTTGGTCACAATGACGTCGGTGCTGTGCCGACGCAGCTCGGGGCTAGGCGCGAGGTAGGCCATTTCACCCACCGAGGTGCCCGCGCCAAGAAGTGCCACCCGGGTGCCATCGCGGAACACCTCGACTTCCCCCTGGGCCATGATGTGAAAGGTGGTGCCCTCCTCACCTTTGCGGAAAAGCGCATGGCCAAAATTAAACCGCTGCCATTTGGCACGGTGCACCACTTCCCACAGCTCCACATCACCAAAGGTGGCGAAGAAATCCAGGCTGCGCAGCAAGTTGAACCGCTCGGAGTCCAGCACGCCTTGCAACTGTCCGCGGGGAACCAACTGGGCAGAGATCAAACTGGACAGGGCCTGCGCAAACTCGTTCCAGTCTGCGTAGCGGTCGGCCGGATTTTTGAACAAAGCGCGCTGAATCACGCCATCCACGGCCGGTGCCAAATCTGGTCGCAAAGCAGTCAGCGGCGCGGGTACGACGTTGTAGATCTGGTGCATCATGGCCGAGTGCACATGACCGTCAAACGGCGGCCTGCCTGCGATCAAGTGGTAGAGCACGGCACCCAGTGAATACATGTCGGCGCGCGCATCGAGCGTGGCACCGTCGAGTTGTTCTGGCGACATGTAGGCCAGTGATCCCACGCGGTGGACCTGGGTCACTTCAGCGGCCAGATTCAGGACGCTGCCGAAGTCCGATACTTTCACATCGGTGATGGCCCCGTTGTTCAGCACCACCAGCAAATTGGCGGGTTTCACGTCACGGTGGATCAGGCCCTGGCGGTACATATAGCCCAGGGCCATGGCGCATTTGAAGCCAATTTCAACAATCAACTCCAGTGACAGCAGTTGGTCCGCGCGGCAGTAGGGCCGCAGCGTGGCCCCCGCGACGTACTCCATGACCAAGTAGGGAGACGCAGGGTCTTCCACGGCATCTAAAATTTGCACCACATTCGGGTGCTTCAAACGACCGACCAAAGCGGCTTCGGCAGCGAAAAAGCGTGCAGAAAAGTGGTCTTCTTGTGCATCGGCCAAGGCGGAGGGCCGCACCCTTTTGATGGCCACATCACGGCCATTGAAGTCGTCATGGCAAAGGAAAACTTCGCTGGTGGCTCCCTCCCCCAATTTGCGCAACACGCGGTATTTGCCAATTTGTATGGGCAATCCGGCACCAGGCTCAGCCGACCTGTCGGGAGGGGTATGACCTATGGGGTGCCCGGTGCTGGATGCCAGCACACCCACGTTCGCACCGGAGCGGCCAGATTCACCCGAGGTAAAGGTGCTTGTGCTGCTGGTTCTGGCGCGCGTCCTGGAAGGGGTGGCGGTAGGTGGCTTGGTGGAAGACGGCAAGATGGACATCCGAAGGGTGACCGCAACGAGCAAGAAACGCCGACCATAACGCCGACGGCAACTTCTTTCAACCGGATGATGCCATTCCTTGGTGTCAAGATGCGTCAATTATTTCTGGTCACACGAGGTGCCCACAGGGCCCCAACTTAGAATTCCTTCATGATTCAAGCCAAACAAGAACTGCTGGCCGCGTTGTCGCTGGCCATTGAACAAGTTTCACCAGGTGCTGTGGCCTCAGGCGTGGCGACCGCCGCATTCGAGCTGCCCAAGCAAGCGTCCCATGGCGATTTGGCCTGTACGGCGGCCATGCCATTGGCCAAGGCGCAAAAGAAAAATCCGCGTGACATCGCACAAATGCTTCTGACTGCGCTAGCTGACCAAGCCGCTGTGACTCGCTGGGTGCAGGCCATGGAGATCGCCGGGCCAGGTTTCATCAATTTGCGGCTGAACCCTCAGGCCAAACAGGCGGTTGTGAGTGAAGTTCTGGCTGCAGGCGAGTGCTTCGGTCAACAAGCGCCGACGGCGCAAAAAGTGTTGGTCGAGTTCGTCTCTGCCAACCCAACCGGCCCCTTGCATGTGGGTCATGGCAGGCAGGCAGCTCTTGGGGACTCGATTTGCAATTTGCTCGCCACGCAAGGCCACGAGGTGGTGCGTGAGTTTTATTACAACGACGCCGGGGTACAAATTGCCACCCTGACCGCATCGGTGCAAGCACGTTTGTCCGGTTTCAAGCCTGGCGATCCCGGCTGGCCAGACAACGCCTACAACGGCGACTACATCGCCGACATTGCACAAGACTTTCTGGCGAAAAAAACCGTTCGTGCTGATGACCGGGAGTTCACCGCCTCCGGTAACTTGAATGACGTGGAGGGCATTCGTCAGTTTGCAGTCGCCTACTTGCGCCACGAGCAAGACCTGGACCTCAAAGCGTTTGGGGTTCGGTTTGACCACTATTTTTTGGAGTCCAGCCTGTATGCCGACGGCCGGGTCGATGCAGTGGTTCAGCGTTTGAAGGACGCCGGGAAAACCTACGAACAAGACGGCGCGTTGTGGTTGCGCTCCACCGAGTATGGCGACGACAAAGACCGCGTCATGCGCAAGTCCGATGGCAGCTACACCTACTTCGTGCCCGACGTGGCCTACCACGTGCGCAAGTTCGAGCGTGGCTACCAACAAGCCATCAACATCCAGGGCAGCGACCACCACGGCACCATTGCCCGGGTGCGTGCGGGTTTGCAGGCCACAGGTGTGGGCATCCCCAAGGGTTACCCCGACTATGTGCTGCACAAAATGGTCACCGTGATGCGCGGCGGTGCAGAAGTGAAGATTTCCAAGCGCGCAGGCAGTTATGTCACCTTGCGCGACCTGATCGAGTGGACCAGCAAAGACGCCGTCCGCTTTTTCCTCATCAGCCGCAAAGCCGACACCGAGTTTGTTTTTGATGTCGATCTGGCGTTGAAACAAAACGACGAGAACCCGGTGTTTTATGTGCAGTACGCTCACGCGCGTTTGAGCAAGGTGCTGCGAGATTGGGTGAGCGAACACGGTGGACAGATGTCGCAGTTGCCCATGGCCAATCTGGCCCTGTTGACGGCGTCCAGCGAGTCGGCCTTGATGCTGAAGTTGGCGGAGTACCCCGACATGCTGCGCGGCGCGGCCCACGGCTTGGCCCCACACGATGTGGCGTTTTATTTGCGGGAACTCGGTGCGACTTTCCACAGCTACTACGCTGCGGAGCGGTTTTTACTCGATGATGCAGCACTGACCCAAGCTCGCCTTGCCCTCTTGGCCGCCACGCGGCAAGTGCTGCGCAACGGCCTGACCTTGTTGGGTGTGCAGGCACCCGAATCCATGTAAAACATGACTGCAGTTCATTTATCTAACCAACAGCAAACAGAGCAAAACGCATGAAAAAGCAAGGCGGCGGTTTTTTGATGGGCATGATCGTGGGCTTGCTCATTGGTTTGTCATTGGCCTTGGGCGTCGCTTTGTATGTGACCAAGGTACCCGTCCCCTTTGTGAATAAAGTACCCCAGCGTACGGCGGATCAAGATGCGCTTGAGACCCAGCGCAACAAGAACTGGGACCCCAACGCCCCCCTGAGTGGAAAGACCACTCGCCCGGCCGCTGCAGCCAGCGGCTCCGTGGGGAAGGAGCCTGAAGCGGCCGCCAGTGCAACACCGCAGACCCCAGGTGCGGCCGCGTCTGCCCCTGCGGACGTGGCGCGTGATGCGGAGCCCAGCCCAGCCCCCAAGGCACCGATGGAAACAGCCGCTGCCAAAGCGACAGGCGACGGCATGGCCTACTTTGTGCAAGCCGGTGCATACGCCCGAACCGAGGACGCCGAACAACAGCGGGCCCGATTGGCCATGCTCGGTTTTGACGCCAAGATCACCGAACGCGAACAAGCGGGCCGAACTGTCTACCGGGTTCGAGTGGGCCCTTACAACGCCAAAGAACAAGCCGAGGCCTCGAAAACCAGCCTGGAAGGTGCTGGGGTGGAAGCGGCTTTGGTTCGGGTGCAAAAATAGGGGCACAGGCTGCACACCGTTTGCCCGCGCAGACCGCAGCGACTGAACTTTGTTGGTGCCAACGAGTCAGTTCCCCAAGCGATTTCAGCCACACAGAGGATGTCTTCATGAAACGTCGTGCTTTTTCCAATCAACTGCTGGGCTTGAGCCTGGGTGCAGGCCTCTTGCCCCGAATCGCCACGGCCCAGACCCCGGCGGGTTTTGTTGAAGGCAAGGACTACGTTCGCCTGAGCCAACCCCTGCCACTGCCCACCACAGGCAAAATTGAAGTGCTGGAGTTCTTTTGGTACGGCTGCCCCCATTGCAATTCTTTTGAACCCTTGCTGGATTCTTGGGCTAAAAAATTGCCTGACGACGTCGCGTTTCGGCGCGTTCCGGTGGCCTTTCGCGAAGAAACCTTTGGCCCGCATCAGAAAATCTTTTATGCCTTGGAGGCCATGGGTCTGGTCAGCACCATGCACCGCAAAGTGTTTTTTGCCATCCACGTCGAGCGCGCCAAACTCGACAAACTACCCGAGATCGCAGCCTTCATGGCCAAAAACGGCGTTGATGCTGCGAAGTTCAGCGATGCCTACAACTCCTTTGGCGTCAATACCAAAGCCACCCAAGCCCGAAAATTGGCCGAAGCCTACCGCATTGACGGTGTGCCAGCGATGGGGATTCAAGGCCGTTATTGGACGTCCGCCACCATTGCCCGCTCACCCGAGCGTTCCTTGGCTGTGGCGGATGCACTGATCGCTTTGGTCAGAAAAAAGAGCTGACCGGTACCCTTTTGTTTTCGGCATGAAAAATGCAGGGCTAGAATGGCTCTGCAAGTTTTATGCCCCTATGACCTTCTCCTCTGTCCTCACCCCCTCCTTGACTGGCCGTTGCAGCGTATGTGCGCTTTTCGCGGCAGCCATGCTGCTTGCCGCTCCCGTTGGTGCAGAAAAGGCCGATCGCCTCAAGCCTTTGAATGTAGAAGCTGACGCGGGTCGCTACGACGACCTGAAACAGTTCGGTGTGTTCAGTGGCAATGTTGTGCTCAGCAAGGGCAGTTTGGTCATGCGCGCCGGGCAGATGGAGGTTCGCCAGACGCCCGAGGGCTACCACCAAGGCGTAGCGCTGGCGGCGACGGGCAAGTTGGCCTCGTTCAAACAAAAACGTGAGGGGCTGGACGAGACCATCGAAGGGGAAGCCGAGCGCATTGAATACGATGCGAAGGCGGATACCTTGCGTTTGAAAAGCCGTGCGGTGATCCGCCGCGTGCGCGCGGGTGTCATCGTGGACGAAACCGTGGGCAACGTCATCACCTACGACAACACCTCGGAGGTGTTCACCGTGGTGGGAGGCCCAGCCAGTGCCAGCCCTGCCAACCCCGGGGGTCGAGTGCGCGCCGTGCTTTCCCCTCGTGATGGCACGCCTGCGGCGCAAGAAGCGGCTTCGGCTGGCGTCGGGGCCAGTCCGTCGGCGTTGCCGCTGAAGGCCACGCCAGTGCTCGGAGACAGGAAGTGATGAAACCGGCTGCGGCCGCGTCCACCGACCGTCAAAACCAGCGCCTGGAGGCCGTTGGCCTGCAAAAAAGTTATGGGGCTCGTCAGGTGGTCAAGGATGTGCACGTCTCGGTGCGCGCGGGCGAGGTGGTGGGTTTGCTGGGTCCCAATGGCGCTGGCAAAACCACCAGCTTCTACATGATCGTTGGCCTGGTGCGCGCCGATGCGGGGCAGATCACCATCGAAGGCCAGCGGGTGGAGCGCTTGCCCATACACCGTCGCTCACGTCTCGGTTTGTCTTACCTGCCCCAAGAAGCGTCTATTTTTCGCAAGCTGAACGTGGAAGAAAACATCCGCGCGGTGTTGGAGCTGCAAGTGGATGCGAACGGCAAGGCACTCAAGGAGGCGGCCATCGAAAAGATGCTGCTGGGCCTGCTGCAAGACCTCGGTTTGGAGAAATTGCGGTTGAGCCCTGCACCGGCGTTGTCAGGGGGCGAGCGCCGCCGGGTCGAAATAGCGCGCGCCTTGGCCACGCAGCCGAGGTTCATCTTGTTGGACGAACCGTTTGCCGGTGTCGATCCCATCGCTGTGCTTGAGATACAGCGCATCATCAATTTTTTGAAGAACCGCGGCATAGGCGTACTCATCACCGATCACAACGTGCGTGAAACGCTGGGCATCTGTGACCGCGCCTACATCATCAGCGATGGCGCCGTGCTGGCTGAAGGTACCCCTACAGACATCGTCGAGAACGCCGATGTACGCAAGGTTTACCTCGGCGAACACTTCCGCATGTAGGGTCGGGCTGACCGTCTCATGAAGCCTTCACTCCAACTCAGGCTTTCCGCCCATCTGGCGCTCACGCCGCAGTTGCAGCAATCCATTCGTTTGTTGCAGCTCTCCACGCTGGAGTTGCAGCAGGAGGTGGAGCAAATGTTGGAGCAAAACCCGTTCTTGGATGTGGAAGAGGACATCGTTGCCGCGCCTGAGCCGCTTGCGGAACGCTTAAGCCCCGCTGAACGTTTGGGCGAACGCGAGAGCGAAGCTGCGGTGGATACCCAGCACGAAGCCGGCGACGATGCGCCCAGCCTGGACGGTGCCGAGTTCGGTACCACCGAACGGGAAGACTGGGAAAACGGCACCGAACGCGATGACTTTGATGGCATCCGCGATTTGCCGTCGAACAACGTGTCCGGCGAACACAGCGGTGACGACTTTGACCCCCAAGAGCGCCAAGGTGCCGGCTTGAGTTTGCAGGACCACCTGCGTCAGCAGTTGCTGGGCATGCGTTTGTCGCTGGAAGATGAGGCCGCCCTGCAATTGCTGATCGAATCGGTCAACGACGATGGTTACCTTGCCAGCTCCATTGAAGAGTTGGCTGACGGTTTAACCAGCAGCGAAGAAGAGGCCGAGGCCCTGATTGAACGTCTGCGATGTGCATTGAAATGGTTGCAGCACATGGACCCACTCGGTGTGGGTGCCCGCGATTTGGGCGAATGCCTGGTGCTGCAGTTGCGCGCCCAGCCACGCAGCCAGGCCCAAATGATTGCCATCATTGTTTGCAAGCAGCACCTTGAACTGCTGGCCAAGCGCGATTTGCGCAAACTCATGTCGGTGACCGGTGCGGACGAAGACCTCTTGCGTCAGGCGCAGGCTCTGATCACGGCGTTAGAGCCCAAACCCGGCCGTCCCTTTGCGCGTGCGGAAGACAACATCATCATTCCCGACGTCATCGTGCAAAAAGTTGGTCGCAGCTGGCGCGTGCAGCTCAATCCCGACGTCATGCCCAAGCTGCGCGTGAACGACATGTATGCCAATGCGATCAAGCAGCAACGGGGTGCGGCGAACCAAAACGCCGGGCTCAGCGGGCGCTTGCAAGAGGCGCGGTGGTTTGTCAAAAACATCATGCAGCGGTTTGACACGATTCAACGTGTATCCCAAGCCATCGTCGAGCGCCAGAAAAACTTCTTCAGCCACGGTGCCATTGCGATGAAGCCGCTGGTGTTGCGCGAGATTGCCGACGAGTTGGGCTTGCATGAGTCGACCATCTCACGTGTGACCACCGCCAAATACATGGCCACGCCTTTTGGCACTTTTGAGCTCAAGTACTTTTTTGGCTCTTCGCTCAACACGGAGGCTGGCGGCAATGCGTCCAGCACGGCGGTGCGCGCGCTCATCAAACAGTTGGTGGAGGCCGAGAACCCGAAGAAACCACTGAGCGACAACCAACTCTCCACCATGTTGGAAGAGCAGGGCATTCAAGTGGCGCGGCGTACCGTCGCCAAGTACCGCGAGGCTTTGAAAATCGCGCCCGCCAACCTACGCAAGGCGATGTGATGCTCCCAATTTTTTTACCTTGTGCGGCCGGCGTGGAGGAGTTGCTGGCTGAAGAAGTGCAGCGCGTACTGCCCGACAGACGTTTGTTCACGGGGCGGGGCGGGGTCAGCCTGGAAGGCGGCCCTCTCGAAGTCATGACGCTGAACCTGCAATGCCGTTTGACGCAGCGGGTTCTGGTGGAGGTGGCTGAAGGCCCCTACCAAAATGAACAAGACATTTACGAGCTGGCGATGGGCGTCGATTGGGCCCAGTGGATCACGCCCGAACACACCTTGCGTGTCGACACCACCGCGAAGCACAGTCCCCTGCACAGCTTGAACTTTGCGACCTTGAAGGTCAAAGACGGTGTCTGTGACCGCATGCGCGAACAGTTCAACGAGCGCCCCAGCGTCGATACGCGCCACCCCGACTTGCCTTTGCTGCTGCACCTGGGACCCGAGCGTGCCTCTTTGTACGTTGACAGCTCAGGTGAGCCCTTGTTCAAACGCGGTTGGCGTGAAGACAAAGGGGATGCGCCGTTGAAAGAAACCCTCGCGGCCGCCATGTTGGCTGCCGCTGGTTGGCGCGGCACGCCAGAAGCGGGCGGTGCCTTGCACGACCCGTGTTGTGGCTCCGGCACCATTGCCATTGAAGCGGCGCAAATTGCTTGTGGCGTGGCACCGGGACTCAAGCGCCGTTTCGCCTTTGAGCGATTGCTGCCCTTCATGGAGGAGGACATGCGCATTCAATGGCAACAGCTCAAGCAACGCGCTCAAGCCGCTATCCACGCTTGCCCTGTGCCCATTTATGCGAGCGACGTGTCCTTCCGCATGGTTGACTTTGCGCGGCGTAACGCACAGCGCGCAGGGGTTGAGCAATACATCACTTTCAATGGTGGTGATGCCTTGGAGCGCCCTGCCCCAGATTTGCCCGAGGGTTTACCGGGCACCTTGATGATCAACCCGCCCTATGGCGAGCGTATCGAGGTCAGCGGTAAAGCAGCTCGCGCCTCCAACGAGGACCGCGACACCCCGGACGACTTTTTCCCGCGCCTGTCGGCACATTGGAAACGCGCCTACACCCAGCATGCAGCTGGCTGGACCGCTTACGTGCTCAGCCCCGACATGAAGCTGGCGTCCAGCATGCGACTGAAGGAGTCCAGACGCGTGCCGATGTGGAATGGCCCGATTGAATGCCGGCTCTATCGGTTTGATTTGGTGGCCGGATCGATGCGGGGCGGCCCCGCCAAACAGGAGCCGCCCAGGTCGTGACGACAACGCTGCTCAGCGGCGTGTGAACTGGCTCAGTAAGTCGCTGATGTCGCCCAAACCGTTGTCGGGCACCTGGCCCTGCGGTGTGACGCGATCGACCACCTCCGGCAGCAGTTGCGACAACTGAGACGCCGTGTCCCCATGCGACATGCCCAATTGGGCCGCAATGGAGGCCACCATGTCCGAACCCAGCACCGACTGCAGTTGGTCGCCCGAAATAGGCATGTTCTCGCCTTTGCCCACCCACGAACTGGCGACATCACCGAGGCCGCCTTGCTGAAACTTGCTGAGCAGGTCACCCAAACCGCCCAAGCCACCTGCACCGCCTTTGTTGGCCAGCATCCCGAGCACGATGTTGAGCAAGGCCATTTGCCCGCCGCCGCCTTGTCCACCACCGAGCATGCTGCCCAGCACGCCGCCCAAACCGCTGCCCTGGGACTGTCCGCCGCCCTGGTTCAACGCCGCACCCAAAATCGAATCAAGCAAACTCATGGCGCACCCTCGAATGGTTGGAAGAGCCGCATTCTCGCTCGACGGGCATGACAGAACCGTGCATGGAGATGGGTGTCCCCATGAACCGGCTAGCGTGCCTTCACCGATTGTCCGCGTTTGACAAGGCCAGTGCCGCCAGAACGGCCAAGGGTGCGGTATCTGCGCGCAGCACGCGGGGGCCAAGCGAGACGGGCGTGAAGCCTTGCTGCTTGGCCAGAGCTTCTTCGTCTGCGCTGAGCCCGCCCTCAGGCCCGCTCAAAAACAGCAAGCTGCTGGCCGATGCTGCCAACTGCGGGTGCCAGTCGGTTTGTGCCGAGGGGCTGAGCAGCCAGCGCTGATCGCCCGGCGCGGGTGCTTTTGGAATCGATGCCAGCCAATCTCTCAAACCACAAACGGCTTGAATCTCGGTGACAGAGGTGCGCCCACATTGCTCACTGGCCGAGGCAGCCACTGCTTGCCAGTGGGCTTGTTTTTTTTGTGCGCGTTCGCCTTGCAGGCGAAGCACGGAGCGCTTGCACATCAAGGGCTGAATGCAAGCTGCACCCAGCTCGCCCGCTTTCTCCACCACGGTGTCCATGCGGTCGTTGGCTGGCATGCCCAAGGCCAGAGTCACAGCAAGCCCAAGCTCGCGCTGTGGTCGGTGCTCGGGGCCCAACCGCACAGACACGGTTTGTCGGCCCATCTGGACCACCTCGGCCTCCCATTCCCCGCCTTGGCCATTGAACAGAATCAGGGGTTGCCCAGGCTGCAACCGCAGCACTTGCACATGCCGACTCGCGCCAGCGGGCAACTCGATTTGTTCACCACTGTGCAGCGGCTGAGGCAAGTACAAACGGGGAGGCATGGTCTCAAGCGCTAGGAGGCGGGCCCGCAGTGTGCCTCACAACAACGGTGCTCATGTTTTGTCGCGCAACTCCCGGCGCAAAATTTTTCCGACGGGTGATTTGGGTAAATCGGCGCGGAACTCCACTACCTTGGGCCGTTTGTATCCGGTGAGGTTGACTTCGCAATAAGCGCGCACGTCGGCTTCGGTGATGGACGGGTCTTTCTTGACGATGACGAGTTTCACCGCCTCACCTGCTTTGGCATCAGCCACGCCCACGGCTGCGCACTCCAGAACACCGGGCATTTGCGTGACCACGTCCTCCACTTCATTGGGATAGACATTGAAGCCGCTGACCAAAATCATGTCTTTCTTGCGGTCCACAATTTTGAAGAAACCGCGCTCGTCCACCACGCCAATGTCTCCAGTGCGGAAGAAGCCGTCGGCCGTCATGACCTTGGCCGTTTCGTCGGGCCGCTGCCAGTAACCGGCCATGACCTGAGGGCCTTTGATGGCGATCTCGCCCCGTTCGCCCAGCGCCACCTCGTTGCCGTCGTCATCCAGCAACTTCATCTCGGTGTTGGGCATGGGCACACCGATGTTGCCACTGTAGGTGTTGACATCGACAGGGTTGGTCGAAGCAACGGGTGAGGTTTCTGATAAACCGTAGCCCTCAATGATGGCGCAGCCGGTTTTCTCCAACCACTGCTTGGCTGTGGCACTTTGTACGGCCATGCCACCGCCGACTGAAATTTTCAGTGAACTCCAGTCCACCGTGTTGAAATCCGCGTGGTTGGCCATGGCCATGAAGAGCGTGTTGACTGCAGGGAAGCTGTGGAATTTTTCGCGTGACAACTCTTTGAACATGGCGGGCAAGTCGCGCGGGTTGGGGATGAGCAGGTTGCAGCCCCCCATGCGCATCGACAGCATCACATTCGTATTGAAGCCAAAGATGTGATAGATCGGAAGCGCGCAGACGGTGAGAATCTGTTCGCCCTGCGGAATACGTTTGAGGGCGGGTTGGTACCAGGCCTCACACTGCAAAATATTGGCCACCAAGTTTCTATTGAGCAATACCGCGCCCTTGCTCACACCCGTGGTGCCGCCGGTGTACTGCAATACAGCCACATCGTCGGGGCCGGTTTTGGCTGGCGTGAAGGTATTGCCTCGGCCTTGAGACAGCGCGTCGTTGAAACGTACGGCGCCGGGTAAATCAAACGCCGGCACCATCTTCTTCACTTTGCGCACGACGTAGTTGACGATCCAACTCTTGGGAAATCCCAGCATGTCACCCAAGGCGGTGATGATAATTTTTTTGGTGGGGACGCTGCTGATGCATTGCTGCAGAGTTGTCGCGAAGTTCTCAATGATGATGATGGCTTTGGCCCCCGAGTCTTTGAGCTGGTGTTCCAACTCGCGGGGTGTGTAAAGCGGATTGACGTTGACCACCACAAAGCCCGCACGCAGCACAGCTGCGATGGCCACGGGGTATTGCGGTACGTTGGGCATCATGAGCGCCACACGGTCACCGCGCGCCAAACCCAGGGACTGCAAATAGGCAGCCATGGCGCGAGACGCTTCGTCAACCTGACCAAAGGTCACGGTTTTTCCCATGAACTTATAGGCCGGAAGATCGCGGTATTTCTTAAAGCTCTCTTCCATCAGCGCCGTCAATGAGGCGTACTGCTCCACATTGATGGTGGCGGGCACACCAGCCGGGTATTGTTTGAGCCAATTTTTTTCCATGGGATTCTCCAGTCAATCGTTGATTTTGCTCGACACCCAGCTCCTGAGCCATCAGGGGATTCGATAGAGGGAGCGCCGCGCCAGCGAACCGTACCAAGAACAAATCCGGACCAGCTCTGATGTTGAGGGTCAGTCTGCGCAGATTCAGCCGCCGAAATGGGCCGTGCCGGTACTGAACAATAAGGCTAAAACGCGGAAACTCCGCCTCATTGGCTGATGGCTTTGGCAACTTCGGTGCCGAAGAGACTTTGGTGAACACTTGAATGGAGAACCAGTATTCCTACTTGGCTGATTGAAACCATGCCACTCATCATGTGGTCGGTCTTGTTGGCTTTGATTGCCCTGGGACAGCGCCCCTTGATGGCGGCGGTCGCATCCGTTGTCATATTTGAGGTGATCCGCATCAAAGGTGGTCACCAGACCAGCTTTGATGCGGTGTCGGCCATGCCGCAGACACTTTTTTCCATCGTTGAAAATGACACAGCGCCAGCGTTTTGGCTGCTCGTTCTGCAGTCGCTTGTGATGTGGCGCACGCAGGCGGTTCACCGCTTGCTGGATGCCTTGAATGCCTTCGTGGGCCCTGGCCGCTCCCTGGTGACCGCAGTGGCGGTGGTTGCGATTGCGGGCATCTTGCTGCAAGAGCGAGTGGCCGATATGTTGCTGCTCCTTTTGATTCCGGGAGTATTGCTCGGGTTGATCAGTGTGAGCTGTTTGCTCGACGCACTTTGCAAGAAAACGAAGCGGCCACATTTCGTCATTGCAACAGCCACTCTGCTGTGGACTTTTCTGGGCGTCCAGCCCTTCATGCCGTCGGGGGAGTTGGCCGCGTACCTGCTCTGTCTATCCTCGCTAGCGGCCTTGATGCTGCGACGAACAGCCGCCTCTGTCGAAACCAACGTCCAGATTCAGACCGATGACCGCGACATTCTCAATGGGCGCATCATTTTTTTGATGTGCATCGCCGTGGCTGCAATGGCCGTTGTGTTCTTCCCGGCTTGGTTGATCGTCGACGATATGGAGTACGCCATTCTCATGTTCGGCGCCAGCGTGAGCTTGATGACCCTGATCGGCTTGGTTCACCGGTGGGGCCCCCAAAAATTCTTGGGGCCAGCGGCGCAGGCCTTGTCCGACGGCAGCGGCATGTGTGCCCCCTTGCTGTTGAGTTTCACGGTCGCTTACTTTGGTGTCGCAACGCCTTCAGAAGCCGCAGTCGCCAGCCTGACGGGCACGCTGCTTTGGGAAAGCCTCCAGCGACGGCTTTCCTGGGCAGCGGTGCGCCCTGGTTTGATCCAAACCATGGGACTGTTCATGCTCTACCTGGTGTTGCAATTCGGTTTTGAGCCGCTGCTGATCGAGCGCCTTGAAGCCACCTCATGGTGGGCCGCTTTGCAGCCACCATTGGATCCGGGGGCTTCTGCACCCTGACAGAGTTCCGACTTTGTTGCTGGCATTGGCAGGGCTTAGCCCACATACCACCCCGTCAGAGATTGAATTCGTAATCAATGACCAAGGGTGCGTGGTCCGAGAAACGCTCAGCCAAATAAATGTGTTCACGCCGCGCGAGAGCGGCAACGCCCGGCGTGGCCAAGTGGTAGTCAATCCGCCACCCGACGTTTTTAGCCCAGGCTTGGCCGCGTTGGCTCCACCAGGTGTACTGCTCGGGCGCTTGGTTCAGGGTTCGAAATACATCAACTAAACCGACGCCGGTCTGCGGATCGAGTAACTTGGTCATCCATGCCCGTTCTTCGGGCGTGAAACCGCTGTTCTTCAGGTTGCCCTTCCAGTTTTTCAGGTCGATTTCCTTGTGGGCAATGTTGATGTCGCCCACCAAGATGAATTCGCGCTCTGATTTGAGCCGGGCCAAATGAGGTTCCATCAGCGCCAAAAAGCGAAACTTAGCGGCTTGCCTGTCCTCGCTGCTGCTGCCGCTGGGGAAATAGCTGCTGATGATGCTGAACTTGCGGCCGGGTTTGTCATAGCGGGCCTCTACATAACGGCCTTCCAGGTCGAACTCGGGGGAGCCAAAACCAATCAATACCTCACTCGGTTCGGTTCGACCGTAGAGACCCACTCCGGAGTAGCCTTTTTTTTCGGCATAGTGAAAATGGCCCTGCATGCCAGCCACTTGATCAAAGTGACCGTGCACGTGTTCAGTCTGTGCTTTGAGTTCTTGCACCCCCATACAATCGGCGGCCACGGACGCTGTCCAAGCCTCCCAGCCCTTGGAGGCTGCAGAGCGGATGCCGTTCAGGTTCAACGAAATCAGTCGGAACACAGGTTTCTTTCATGACACAGCCATCGACACTTGCAACGCTTGACGCGGCCCTTGCGCAGGACTTTGTTGCGTTCTCCGTGCAGTCAGGCGTGCTGCGGTTTGGTGAGTTCAAGACCAAGGCTGGAAGGCTCAGCCCCTATTTTTTCAACGCTGGTCTCTTCGATGATGGTGCCAAACTGGGCCGCCTCGCGGAATTTTATGCCCGCCGTTTGCTGGACTGCGATGTGCAGTTTGACATGCTGTTCGGCCCTGCCTACAAGGGCATCACCTTGGCGGCAGGTGTGGCCATTGAACTGGCGCGTTTGGGGCGCAATGTGCCGTTTGCTTACAACCGCAAGGAAGCCAAGGACCACGGGGAAGGAGGCACCTTGGTCGGCGCACCCGTTCAGGGCCGAGTCCTCATCATTGACGACGTGATTTCCGCAGGCACCTCGGTGCGCGAGTCCGTGACCATGATTCACGCGGCCGGTGCCTCGCCCTGCGGCGTGGCCATTGCGCTGGATCGGCAGGAGAAAGCCGGCGACAGTACACAGTCTGCCACCCAATTTGTGCAAAGCCAGCTGGGCCTGCCCGTCGTGGCGATTGCCACTTTGGCCGATCTGATGCACTATCTTCGGATCCAAAAAGATCCACAACTCAATGCCCATCTCGCGGCGGTGGGCGCGTACCGCGACCGTTATGGAGTTTGAATGCCGACCCGCAAGACCCATCCCCGCCACGTATTGACCCTGCGCTTCGCGGTGGCAACGGCCACCTTCGGGGCTCTGGCTGTGGGCTTGTCCGCGATGTCCCAGACCGTACCGGCGCAGGGCATTTACAGCTGTGTCGACAGCTCGGGCAAACGGTTGACTTCCGACCGACCGATTCGCGAATGCCACGCTCGCGAGCAGCGGATACTCAAATCGGATGGAACGGTGAAAACCGTACTTCCTCCGACCATGACGTCCGAGGAGCGCGCAGACCAGGAGGCCCGTGAACGCAAAGATGCGCAGCAGCAGGCGGCCCAACAAGAAGCCCTGCGTCGCGATCGCAACTTGATGCGCCGCTACGCCAACGAAGGCAGTCACCGCAAAGCACGTGAAGCCGCACTGGACGATGTGCGCAAATCGTTGGACCGCTCTGAACGGCGCCTGAGTGATCTGGCTGGAGAGCGCAAACCTCTGATGGATGAAGCCGAGTTTTACGCGGGCAAACCGATGCCTGCCAAGCTGCGCCAACAAATGGATGCGAACGACGCGGCGGTGGAAGCCCAACGCTTCTTGGTGCTCAACCAAGAAGCGGAATTGGTGCGCATCAATGCCCTCTATGACGTGGAGCTGACGCGATTGAAGCGCTTGTGGGCAGGTGCCGCACCTGGCAGTCTGGGGCCGCTGACGACAACTGTGCCCGTACCCAAGGCAGCGCAAGCAAGTGCACCAGCATCAAGCGCCACCGTCAAAGTCACCCCAATTTCTTCTTCAACACCTCGTTGACCAAGGCCGGGTTGGCTTTGCCTTTGGTGGCCTTCATGGCCTGACCGACCAGGGCATTGAATGCTTTTTCTTTGCCTGCGCGGAATTCTTCGACTGATTTGGCGTTGGCGGCCAGCACCTCGTCCAGGATGCGCTCCAGCTCGCTGGTGTCGCTCATTGGCTGGAGGCCCAGTTTGTCGATCAAACCGTCCACGGTCTGACCGGGGGTTGTCCAAAGAGAATCAAAGACTTGTTTGGCACCATTGTTGGTCAACCTGCCATCACTGATGCGCTGAATCAAAGAGGCCAAAACAGGGGCTGAAACCGGGCTTTGACCGATTTCCAACTGCTGGGCATTCAAACGTCGGGACACCTCCCCCATCAACCAATTGGCCACGAGTTTGGGTTGACCACAGGCCTGAGCGGCCGACTCAAAATAGGCCGCCAGCGATTTGTTCTGCGTCATCATGGTCGCGTCATAGGCGGGCAAAGCGTATTGGGTTTGAAAACGCTGCGCCATCACGGCGGGCAACTCCGGCATGTCGCTGCGAACCTGCGCAATCCATTCCGACGAAATCACCAACGGCGGCAAATCAGGGTCGGGGAAATAACGGTAGTCGTGCGCGTCTTCTTTGCTGCGCATGGCACGGGTTTGACCCGTGTCGGGGTTGAACAGCACGGTGGCTTGTTGCACCTCGCCGCCGTCCTCGATCAAGTCAATTTGCCATTGAATTTCGTAGTCGATGGCTGCTTGCAAGAACTTGAAGCTGTTGAGGTTTTTGATCTCGCGGCGTGTGCCGTAAGGGGCGCCCGGTTTGCGCACCGACACGTTGGCATCGCAGCGGAAGGAGCCCTCTTGCATGTTGCCGTCGCAAATGCCCAGCCACACCACCAAGGTGTGCAGCGCGCGTGCGTACTCGACCGCTTCGATGCTGGCGCGCATGTCGGGCTCGGTCACGATTTCCAGCAGCGGGGTGCCCGCGCGGTTGAGGTCGATGCCGGTTTGACCGGCGTAGTCCTCGTGCAGCGACTTACCAGCGTCTTCTTCTAAATGGGCGCGGGTGAGCTGCACGGTGTGTTCTTTGTCGCCCACAAAAAACCGAATGCGCCCGCCTTGCACCACGGGCGTTTCGTACTGGCTGATCTGGTAGCCCTTGGGCAGATCAGGATAGAAGTAGTTTTTGCGGGCAAAGATGCTTTGTTCGGCCACCTTGGCATCCACCGCCAAACCGAAACGAATGGCGCGTTCTACCGCGCCTTTGTTCATCACGGGCAGGGTGCCGGGTAAAGCCAAGTCAACTGGAGAGGCCTGCGTGTTGGCGGCCGCGCCAAACTGAGTGCTTGAGCCGCTGAAAATTTTGGACTGGGTGGACAGTTGGGCGTGGGTTTCCAGGCCAATGACCACTTCATATCCGCGGATGAGTGGGGGTGTGTTGCTGCTGCTCATCTCAAAACTTTCAAAATCCTGTCGGTGCAACTTGGTGCCATTCAGTCGCTTGTTGCAGCGCATGCGCGGTGTGCAGCAATTGGCCTTCTTGGAAATAGTTGCCGATCAATTGCAAGCCCACGGGCATGCCGCCGGCGCCAGTGCCGACAGGCACGCTCATGCCAGGCAAACCAGCGAGGCTGGCGGGCAGGGTGAAGATGTCAGCCAGGTAGGCCTTGACCGGATCGTCGGCACCTTCGCCCGCTTTCCAGGCGACACTCGGTGCCACAGGGCCGGCGATCACGTCACATTGTTTGAAGGCTTGCTGGAAGTCGTCGGCAATCATGCGGCGCAATTTTTGCGCTTGCAGGTAGTAGGCGTCGTAGTAACCATGGGAGAGCACATAGGTGCCGATCATGATGCGGCGTTTCACCTCGGGCCCGAAGCCCTCGGCCCGGCTTGAGCGGTACATCTGGTCCAGCGCGCTGAATTTCGATTCGGGATCCAGCGCCTTGGTCGAACGATGACCAAAACGAACACCATCAAAACGGCTCAGGTTGGAGCTGGCTTCTGCGGGGGCAATGATGTAGTAAACCGGGATGGACAACTCGGTGCGGGGCAGGCTCACAGGCACCAGGGTTGCGCCGAGTTTTTCCAGTTCACTCAGGGCCCCGCGCACAGCGGTGTTCACATCAGCGGCCAGGGCGGACGGGAAAAACTCCTGCGGCAAACCAATGCGAAGCCCCTGCAGTGGGCGACCTGCGCTGGCATGGGGCCGTGGTTCGCGCATTTGTTGCGCGTAGTCTTGAGCGGCTTGCGGGTGGCTCGTGGCGTCACGCTCGTCAAACCCGCTCATGGCCGACAGCAACAAGGCGCAATCCTCGGCGCTGCGTGCCATGGGCCCTGCTTGGTCGAGGCTCGAGGCAAACGCAATCATGCCGTAGCGCGAGCACACGCCGTAGGTGGGTTTGATGCCGGTGATGCCCGTGAAACTTGCCGGCTGGCGGATGGAGCCGCCGGTGTCGGTGCCCGTGGCGGCTGGCACCAAACGGGCCGCCACGGCGGCGGCCGAGCCGCCCGAGGAGCCACCAGGAACGCGGCTCAGATCCCAAGGGTTCTTCACTGACCGGTAGGCCGAGTTCTGATTGCCGGACCCCATGGCGAATTCGTCGCAATTGAGCTTTCCGAGGTTGACCATGCCCGCGCTGGCCAATCGACTGACCACGGTGGCATCAAATGGGCTCTGGTAACCGCTCAACATCTTGGAGCCCGCCGTGGTGGGCATGTCTTGGGTGACAAAAATGTCTTTGTGACCCAATGGGATACCCGAGAGCGGACTGCTGCTTCCCGCGGCCCGTTGCGCGTCCGCTGCGCTTGCTTGCCGCATGGCGGCCTCACGGTCGGCCACGTGCAGCCACGCTCCAAGGTGTTGGAACTCGGTAATTCGATCGAGAAAATGTGTCGTGATTTCGACGCTGGACGCCTGTTTGTCTGCCAGCAATTGCGACAACTCCGCCACGCCCAGTTGATGCAATGCCTTGCTCATTCGATCACCTTGGGTACCAAGAACAAACCATCCTCGACGGCCGGGGCGCTGCGTTGATTCAATGCGCGCTGATCTACCTCGGTCACCTTGTCGTCGCGCAAACGCAGCGCCACTTGCTGCACCGCCGAAAGCGGGGTGTACAGCGGCTCTACGCCCCGCGTATCCACGGCACTCATTTGCTCAACGATGCTGAAAAAACCGTTGAGCTGCGACAGCAAAACGGCTTGTTCGTCGGAGGCTAACTCCAGCCGCGCCAACTGGGCGATGCGGCTGACATCTTGTGAACTCAAAGCCATGGTGAAGAAGTTCTTGAAGAGTGAATCGGGACAGGCTGATGTTTCGATGGCAGGTCCTCGGGCTCGCGCCTTTTTGACCGGCCGAACTCGGGGGGAATTCAGCTTGATCGGGTATTATCCCTAGTTATTTCCAAGTGCCGCGCCTGCGTTTTGCTTGGATGGTTTTCTACAGTTGCTCTACCCCAAAGAACACTTCACCCGCCCGCCAATGGCCGCGCTGTGCCAGTCCCCGACGCGCAGTCCTTGGTATTGAAATCACCAGACCATCATTGCAGCAGCACCGTCACCCTCGGTGCCGCGCACCCTATACACACCATGTTTGAATTATTTCGTCGCCATTTTTCGACGGACTTGGCCATTGACTTGGGCACGGCCAACACCCTGATCTACGTTCGCGGCAAAGGTATCGTTCTGGACGAGCCGTCTGTCGTCTCCATTCGCCACGAGGGCGGTCCCAACGGCAAGAAGACCATCCAAGCCGTCGGCCATGAAGCCAAGGCCATGCTGGGCAAGGTGCCGGGCAACATCGAGGCCATTCGCCCCATGAAAGACGGCGTGATCGCCGACTTCACCGTCACCGAGCAAATGCTCAAGCAGTTCATCAAGATGGTGCACCCGCGCTCGGTGCTGCGACCCAGCCCGCGCATCATCATTTGTGTGCCCTGCGGCTCCACGCAAGTGGAGCGCCGCGCGATTCGTGAGTCGGCGTTGAACGCGGGTGCCTCCGAGGTGTATTTGATCGAAGAACCCATGGCGGCGGCCATTGGTGCGGGCTTGCCGGTGTCCGAGGCCAGCGGCTCCATGGTGGTGGACATTGGCGGCGGCACCACCGAGGTGGGCGTGATTTCCTTGGGCGGCATGGTTTACAAAGGGTCCATCCGCGTGGGCGGTGACAAGTTTGATGAATCCATCATCAACTACATCCGTCGCAACTACGGTATGTTGATTGGCGACCCCACGGCCGAAGCCATCAAAAAGACGATCGGCAGCGCCTTCCCTGGCTCTGAAGTCAAGGAAATGGAAGTCAAGGGCCGCAACCTCTCTGAGGGCGTGCCGCGCAGCTTCACCATCAGCAGCAACGAAATTCTGGAAGCCCTGACCGACCCGCTGAACCAAATGGTGTCGGCGGTGAAAAATGCCTTGGAGCAAACACCACCCGAACTCGGCGCTGACATTGCCGAGCGCGGCATGATGCTCACCGGCGGCGGGGCCCTCTTGCGCGACCTGGATCGCCTGTTGGCCGAAGAGACCGGCCTGCCGGTTCTGGTGGCCGAAGACCCGCTGACTTGTGTCGTGCGCGGTTGTGGCATGGCCCTGGAGCGCATGGAGCGTTTGGGTTCCATCTTCACTTCGGAATAGTCTTTATCGAGATATTGTCCTCACCAAAAATATGATGGAGTGTGATTTCATGACAACGGAACTGGAAAACAAAGAAGAGCTAAAAAAGATCATTGAATCCTTTTTTAAGTTTTCAGGTACCCCCGTTCCATGGAATGGGGTTGTTAATGATGGTGTTGCGGCTGTTTTTTACAATATGCTGAGAACGACAGCCGAATGCTCCAAAGCACTGTCATTTGTTCCACGCCCATCTGGTGGGCCAGCATCAGTTTTGTGGCTAGTTACTCAATTGGGGTGGGTTGGGTATAGGAACATTGAGAATAGACTATCTGTATCTTGCGCAAAAAAGGCAATTGCCAACCTTAGGTCAGATTTTCAATTGGCTACCATGGGAGTGGCTGCAGTAAGGCTTCAAAAATGGGCTTAAAGAAATTACTATTTTGCTTTTTACAAATAATTTTTTCTTTTAACGTTGCTGCTGCAGAGGTTTATCTTGAGGAAAGGCCTTGGCCCGAGCATCAGCAGTGCTCGGGTTGTGCATCCATACAGTATGGAAATTTACTTTTTCAAGTCAATCAGTCGCTTGTTTCAAAACTATTCATTCCTCCTGGCGGCAACTCCTCTTTAGTGTTGCTGTCGGATGAGGTACCCCCTGCGATTTTGTCTATTCAAATAGTTGACAACAAACGGTTGAATGATCGCTACAAAAAAATTGGAATTATTAATCGGCACAAAATAAAAACACCTCGGCAATTTTACGAATTGATTGGAAAAGACCCTGGATCCGACAGTGGTCTTTTGCTAGCGAGAAAGGCTGAGTCAATCAGCGACGCAGTAAGTTATCAAAAATTTTCTCGCCAAGACATATCTATTTTTAAGATCAAAGCAAAAATTGAAGCTCTTGATCTTTTCTATGTGACAGTAGACGGACAAGATTATCACTATATTTTTTCTGGTCAGATTAGCAACAGATTGTTTGAGTCTTTGTTGTCAAACATGGTCACAGCCAAAATGCCATAGTCCATTTAAAAAATAGTGTATCAGGGCTTGCGAAAGATCCGCGCGTTCATTTAACTCCGTAAGTCCTATTGGTTTCATATGTCCCTGGGCACTCTTGATCGCACGCCACCGCCCTTCTTTCGCCAGGGGCCGTCGGCGCTGACCAAACTGACCCTTTGTTCCGCTTTGGCGCTGTTTTTGATGGTGGCTGACACCCGTTTTCAGCTCACCCAGCCTTTGCGTGCCGTGGTGGCGACCGCGCTTCATCCCGTGCAGCGTTTGCTGCTTGTGCCAGTGCAGCTCTGGCAAGGCGGCGGCGACTATGTTCGAGGCCTGCAACAAGCCCAAGCGGCTCAAGCCCAGGCGCAGCGCACCCTGGCCGAGCAAGCGGAACGAAGTGCCCAAGTGGAGACGTTGCAAGCCGAAAACGCACGCTTGCGCGCGCTGCTGGCGCTGCAACCCAGGCTGCAGGTGCGCCAGCAAGCGGCCGAGGTTCTGTACTTGGCGGCCGACCCGTATTCACGCAAGGTGGTGGTGGATAGAGGGCGTCAGCATGATGTGGTGGAAGGCTCTCCCGTGATCAACGAACAAGGCGTGGTGGGCCAAGTGACGCGGGTTTATCCCTTGACCTCGGAAGTCACGTTGTTGACCGACAAAGACGCCGCTATTCCGCTGCTGAACACCCGAACCCAACAACGTGGTGCGGCTTTTGGTGTGGCGGGCCGGATAGGATCGGCGGGTGGTTTGGAGCTGCGTTTTGTCGCCAGCAGCAGCGACGTCCAAGTGGGCGATGTGCTCACGACATCGGGTGTCGACGGTGTTTATCCGCCGGGCCTCACGGTGGCTCGCGTTGCTTCTGTGGAGCGACAGTCTCAGGACAGTTTTGCCCGCGTGGTGCTGACGCCGACCGCCGCCAGCGACAACTTGCGCCACGTGCTGTTGCTGGAGCCACTGTCCAAACAAATGCCGCCCCCGCCCGCTGCGGTCGAAGCCGCCACGGCGGCATCCGGCCCCAAAAAAGGGGCCAAGCGGTGAGTTATCGATTGGAGTGGCTGTTGACATGATCATGCCGCGCAGCGCCGACCAGCTGTTGTTGCCAGCGAACCCGCTGTTTGTCTGGGGTACGCTGCTGATCGCCTTGATGTTCAACCTGTTGCCGCTGGGGCGCGTGCCGGCCATGCCTGATCTGCTGGCGTTGACGCTGGTGTTTTGGAACGTCCACCAAGCGCGGCGTGTGGGGGTTGGTGCGGCTTTCGTTTTCGGCTTGCTGATGGATGTGCACGACGGCGCGGTGTTGGGTCAGCATGCTTTGGCCTACACCATGCTCAGCTACTTTGCCATCACCATCCACAGGCGTTTGTTGTGGTTTTCGGTGGGCACCCAGGCGCTGCAAATCCTGCCACTGTTCGCCGCGGCTCACGCGGTTTCGTTTGTCGTGCGTATGCTGGTGGGCGGCATGTGGCCGGGCTGGACTTTGTTGTTGGCGCCACTCTTTGAAGCTTTGTTGTGGCCGCTGGTCAGTGTCTTGTTGCTTGCCCCACAGCGGCGCGCGCCCGATCGTGATCAAAACCGGCCACTGTGAACACATGATCCCGGGATGATCGAACTGCACAGCACCGAACAAGAACTTCGCCGCTTTCGCTGGCGCTTGGTGGCTGCTGCTGCGTTTGTATTGTTTTGTTTTGGCCTGTTGCTTGCGCGGCTGTTGCACTTGCAGGTGAGCCAACATGAACAACTGGCGACCCAGGCCGAAAACAACCGCATTGCGGTGCTGCCCTTGCCGCCCAGTCGCGGCACCATCCTGGATCGGAATGGTGTGGTGTTGGCTACCAACTACTCGGCTTACACCTTGGAGATCACACCGTCCAAAGCCATCGATTTGGATGACACCATCAACCGTTTGGCGGAGCTGGTTCACATTGAGTCGCGTGATCGCAAACGTTTCAAGCGTTTGCTCGAGGAAAGCAAACGGTTTGAATCCTTACCGATTCGCACCCGCCTCACCGACGAGGAAGTGGCCCGTTTCACCGCGCAGCGGTTTCGTTTCCCGGGGGTGGATATCAAGGCGCGGTTGTTTCGCAGCTATCCCCAAGGGGAGGTGGGCGGCCACGTGGTCGGTTACATCGGGCGCATCAACCTCAAAGAAAAAGAGCAAATCGAGGAGTCTGAAAACGCCGCCAACTACCGCGGCACCGACCACATGGGCAAACTCGGCGTGGAGCAAAGTTACGAGCAGGTGCTGCATGGCAAGACCGGGTTTGAAGAAGTAGAAACGACGGCTGCAGGCCGTGCGGTCCGGCGCTTGCAAAGCAGTTCCCCAAAACCCGGCGCGACGGTTGTTCTGTCACTCGACATCAAACTGCAGGCCTTGGTCGAGCAGCTTTTTGGTGATCGGCGAGGCGCTTTGGTGGCGCTGGATCCGCGCTCGGGCGAGATCCTGGCGTTTGTCAGCAATCCCACTTTTGACCCCAACCTGTTTGTGGATGGCATCGACGTGGAGTCGTGGCGCGAGCTCAACGAGTCCATCGACAAGCCGCTGCTCAACCGGGCCTTGCGTGGCACCTACCCGCCGGGTTCGACCTACAAACCCTTCATGGCGATTGCCGCGCTGAATACGGGCAAACGTGAGGCCCACCAACTCACGTTCGACGGCGGTACCTACCAGTTTGGCAACCACACCTTTCGCAGCCATGGTGACGGTGGTCTGGGGCCGGTCGACATGGCACGCAGCATCGTCAAGTCAAGCAACGTTTACTACTACGCCTTGGCCAACGACATGGGCGTGGATTTGATACACGACCAGCTCAAACCTTTTGGTTTTGGCCGTGAAACGGGCATCGACATCAAAGGCGAAGTGACCGGCGATTTACCCTCGATCGCCTGGAAAAAACAAAAGTTCAAAAGGCCCGAGACGCAGCGTTGGTATGCAGGCGAAACGATTTCGCTGGGCATCGGTCAGGGCTACAACAACTTCACCATGTTGCAGCTCGCCAGTGCCACCGCCACTTTGGTGTCCGGCGGTCAGCGCTTCAAACCGCGTTTGGTGCGAGAGTTGATTGATCCGGTCAGCAAACAGAGCAAAGTTCTGTCCAACGATGCCCTTCCTCCACTGCCACTTCAACCCGAGCATGTGGAATTGATCAAAAAGGCACTGCATGGCGTTACCCAAGAGGGCACTTCCACCCGGGTTTTTATGGGTGCGCCCTATGCCTCGGGTGGCAAAACCGGCACGGCTCAGGCCGTTGGCATCCGGCAAAACGAGCGCTACAACGCCAGCAAGTTGGACGAGTTCAAACGCGACCACTCCCTTTACATGGCGTTTGCGCCACTGGAGCAACCCACCATTGCGCTGGCCGTGATCGTGGAGAACTCAGGTTTCGGTGCGGCTGCAGCAGCGCCCATCGCTCGCCGCGTTTTTGACTTCGCCTTACTGGGCCAGTACCCCAGCGAAGAAGACATCGCCTTGACCCAAAAGGGGCAATCCAGCAGCCCCGTGGGCAAACCACGCCGCGCTGCCGACATACCCCTTCCAGGGGCTGCCCCGTGAAATCCCGTTTTGAGCAGCCCACGCGGTGGCAGCGTTTGGCACCGGTGTTCAGTGGTTTTGACGGGCCACTCTTGGCGGCGGTGATTCTCTTGGCCATCGCGGGCTTACTCACCATGTACTCGGTGGGTTTCGACCACGGAACACGCTTTATCGACCACGCACGCAACATGCTGATTGCCGGCACCTTGTTGTTTGTCGTCGCGCAAATCCCGCCACAGCGTCTTTTGGCGCTGGCCCCGCCTTTGTACGCATTGGGTGTGGCTTTGCTGATCGCCACGGAGCTATTTGGCATCACCAAAAAGGGCGCGACCCGTTGGTTGGATTTGGGCGTGACGGTGATCCAGCCCAGTGAAATCTTAAAGATTGCGACACCCTTGATGTTGGCGTGGTGGTTCCAGCGCCGCGAGGGTCAACTGCGCTTGTTGGACTTTGTTGTCGCCACCGGATTGCTTCTATTGCCCGTGGGTTTGGTCTTCAATCAACCCGATTTGGGCACCGCCATCTTGGTGTTGTCGGCCGGTCTTTTCGTGATCTTCTTCGCCGGGCTGTCGTGGCGACTCATCATCCCCGTCATGCTGGTTGGCGTGATCGGCATTGGCGCTTTGGTTTGGTATGGCGACACCTTGTGCCAACCGGGTGTGGACTGGCACGGCATGAGGGAATATCAGAAAACCCGCGTTTGCACCTTGCTCGACCCGACCAAGGACCCGTTGGGCAAAGGTTTCCACATTCTTCAAGGCATGATCGCCATCGGCTCGGGCGGCGTTTGGGGCAAAGGTTTCATGAAGGGAACGCAAACCCATTTGGAGTTCATTCCAGAAAGAACGACGGACTTCATTTTTGCCGCCTTCTCAGAAGAGTTTGGCTTGGTGGGTTGTATTGCGCTGTTGATGTGCTTTTCTTTTCTGATCATTCGTGGCTTGATGATTGCGGCCCAAGCCCCGACAGTATTTGGCCGCTTGATGGCAGGCGCGATCACATTGAGTTTTTTCACCTATGTGTTCGTCAACATGGGTATGGTCAGCGGCATCTTGCCTGTGGTGGGCGTGCCACTGCCCTTCATCAGCTATGGCGGCACGGCGATGGTGACGTTGGGGCTGGGTTTGGGCATCTTGATGTCTATCGCCAGGAACAAACGTTTGGTGCAGGACTGAGAACCGCTCAACCAGACTTGCCACTCAAGAACGTGGCCTCCAGGTTCAGCGACGAGCGTTTTCCCACGTCTTTGCGGTGTGCACCCAGCCAAGTGCTGGCCGCACGTCGACCGTGCTCAAAAAGCTGCTCCAAAAACGCCCAATCGGTGTTGAACTTGCTGCTCGGTGCCAGGCGTGACAGATGGTCGTCGTCGGCCACCATGTGCAGGCGAAGGTCTTTGTAGCGGCCCGCGTCCAGCCGCTCTTCACGCAGCAAGCGCGACACAAAAGCGATGGCCCGCATCTCTGAAATCAAACTGGCATTGAAGGAAATTTCACTCACCCGATCCAGGATGTCCATGGTGCGGGTTGGCGTTCCTTCGCGCACCAAGGGGTTGATGCGCACCAGCAGCACATCCATTGCACGGCTCTCGTAAATGAGCGGAAAGATGGCCGGGTTGCCGGTGTAGCCGCCATCCCAGTAGGGCTCCCCCTCGATTTCAACCGCCTGGAACAAAAAAGGCAGGCAGGCCGATGCCAGCACCGCGTCCACGCTCAAGTCTTTGGCCGTGAAAACGCGGGCTTGGCCTGTGCGCACACTGGTGGCGGTGATGAACAAGGCGATGTCGCAGCTGACAAGGGCCTCGGGCCGCACGTGCTGATGCACGACCTCACGCAGCGGATTCAAATTCAGCGGATTGAACTCATAAGGGCTGAACGAACGGAAGAACGAACTCGCCCACTGGTAGCCCAGGGAGTTCTCGAGCGCGAACGGGTTGTTCGCAGTGGTGGTCGTGCTGCCGGGCAGGGGGCTGAAGATCGCGCCCGCTTGGCTGATGTCACGCCAGAAGTTGCGCAGTGCCAGCCGTGCGCCCTCGCGCCCACCTTGCGCGTGCCCGGTGGCCAACACGGCCGCGTTCATCGCGCCCGCGCTGGTGCCCGAGAGGGCACTGATGTTCAGGGACTCGTCTTCGAGCAGGCGGTCGAGCAGGCCCCACGTGAAGGCGCCATGCGACCCACCCCCTTGAAGCGCCAGGTCCAAGAGCGCAGCAGACGTGCCCTTGTTGTTGCCGGCACCGCGAGCGCGGGATGGAATTCGGGAAGGGTGGTTGGAGTTCATCACGGGTGCAGCATCGGTGTTGGCGAAGATGCAGTCTATCGGGCCGCCGCATCCAACGCGGCGCATGGACGCATTCAGCGCTGCAACGTACTGTCCGCGATGTCACTGGCGCGCTGGGCTTGAAAGCGCAGTGTGAACAACGCTCCTGGGCCCTGCGACCGACGCTCCGAGCCGATGGGGGGACTCTCGGTGGCGTGTTTCTGAGCAGCTTGGGCGTCGGTGAGCGTCAGGTCGGCGTCGTGTTGCGCCGCTATTTCACGCACGATGGCCAGGCCCAAGCCCGATCCATCCACCTGCGTTCCCAGGGCTCTGTAGAACGGCTGGAAAACTTGCTCACGCTCCTGCACAGGAATGCCGGGCCCAGAGTCCTCCACCTGGACCACCACCACCTGCCCAAAAGGATCGTTCAGCACCCGGACGGTGACACTGCCGAGCGCGGGTGTGTATTTCAGTGCGTTGTCCACGAGATTGCGCAACAACTCCCGCAACAGCACTGCACTGCCACGCACGCGCAGTGCTTGAGCGTTTCGAGTGTGGCCAGGATCGTTGCCTTCATAGCCCAAATCAATGCGCGCTTCCATGGCTTTGGGCACCATGTCGCGCACCACTTCCACGGCCAAATCGGTCAGATCGACCCAGTCTTGCAATACCGTTGGGCCTTGGTTCTCCGCACGGGCCATGGACAGCAGTTGGTTCACCATGTGGGCCGCGTTTTGGCTGGAGCGCGCGATGTGGGCCAGGCTGGCGGTGATGGCGGCGGTAGCATCTGGTCGCCCCTGGCCTTGCTCTACTTCGCGCTGTGCGAGTTCGGCCTGGGTGCGCAGCCCGGCCAATGGCGTTTTAAGCTGGTGGGCGGCGTCGGCCAGGAAGTGTTTTTGTGTGCGCATGGACTGATCCAAACGCGCCAGCAGGTCGTTGATGGCGCCGACCAAAGGTGCGACCTCTTCGGGCGCATCGCCCTCGTCGATGGGACTCAAGTCGCCGCTGTCGCGTTTTCGTATGCGTTGCTGTAACTCGTTCAATGGTGCAATGCCGCGCGTCAACGCCAACCACACCAACAGCACCGCCAGGGGCATGATGACGAACTGCGGCAGCATCACTCCTTTGATGATTTCGGTTGCTAGCTGAGACCGTTTGTTTTTGGTTTCCGCGACCTGAATCAGAGGTCCGGCCAGTCCGCCGCGGCCCGGCAAATCCACCCAGAGGTAGGCAATTCGAATTTCCTCGCCGCGCACGACATCGTCCCGAAACAGCAGCTCACCATGGACGGTCTTGTCGTCGGCTGTCGGTACGGGCAAGGCCTTGTCGCCGCCAAGCCACTCGCCGCCCAGACCCAGCACTTGGAAGTGAAACTCGTCGGATTCATCAGCATGCAAGAGGTCAACTGCATGAGGTGCTAGCGTGAATACCGCAGCTCTCCCATCTTGGGTTGTGTTGTGCGCTTGAATGACCACATGCTTGGAAAGCGTGCGCGCGGTCTCGCCCAATTCACGGTCAAAAGGTTTGTTGGCGATGCCTTGCGCGACCAACCAAGTCAATGCCACGCTCATGGGCCACAACAGCAGCAGCGGCGCGAGCATCCAATCGAGGATCTCGCCAAACAACGAGCGTTGTGCGCGTCCCATGGCCTGTGTGTCAGCTCGCTATTTTTTCCAAACAGTAACCCAGGCCCCGCACCGTGGCGATGCGAAGCGGGCCTTGTTCTATCTTTTTGCGCAAACGATGGATATACACCTCGATTGCGTTGTTGCTCACCTCCTCACCCCATTCGCACAGCCGCTCCACCAACTGGTCCTTGCTGACCAAACGTCCCGTGCGCTGGAGCAGTACTTCGAGCAAGCTCAGCTCCCGGGCAGACAGTTCAATCATCTGGTCATTGATAAAGGCTACTCGCCCGGTCGCATCAAATGTGAGTGGGCCATGTTTGATGACGGTGGACGCCGTGCCCAACCCACGCCGGGTCAAGGCGCGTACCCTGGCTTCCAGCTCTTGCAGCGAGAACGGTTTGGCCATGAAATCGTCGGCACCCAGGTCCAGGCCTTTGACACGTTGCTCCACACTGTCGGCCGCCGTGAGAATCAGCACGGGCATCGTGGTGCCGCGCGCGCGTAGCTTTCGCAGCACCTCCAGCCCGTGCAGTTTGGGCAGCCCCAAGTCCAAAATCACCAAATCAAACTCGTGCGACGCCAGCGCTGCATCGGCCTCCAAACCACTGCTCACTTGATCCACGGCGTAGCCCAAATTGCGCAACGAGCGCACCAGGCCGTCGGCCAGCACTTGATCATCTTCTGCGATCAGGATGCGCATGCGCTTGTCTCCATCTGTATTGAGGAACCTCTGCCAGCTCCAAAATTCTGGGGGTTGTCTGCATGACTATCTATCGCTGCAGACCCGAAGAACTATTTTTCGAAAAGCCCGCACCACTACTGTACAAACATCCAGCTTTTGCCATAATGGTGCCACTTCAGCTGGAGACCCGCCATGGATGCACCTGTCAAAAACCTCACCGCCAACAACGCCGCTGCACTCAACACCGAAAAAGCCAAAGCCCTGCAGGCAGCGCTGGCTCAAATTGAAAAACAATTTGGCAAGGGCTCCATCATGCGCCTGGGCGAAGGTGAGGTGATTGAAGACATTGAAGTTGTCTCCACCGGCTCCCTGGGCCTGGACACCGCACTGGGTGTCGGTGGCCTGCCCCGCGGACGCGTCGTCGAGATTTACGGCCCAGAGTCCAGTGGCAAAACCACGCTGACGCTTCAAGTGGTGGCTGAGATGCAAAAACTCGGCGGCACCTGTGCTTTCATTGACGCAGAACATGCTTTGGACACAGGTTATGCGCAGAAGCTGGGTGTCAACTTACAAGAACTACTCATCAGCCAACCCGATACCGGCGAACAAGCCTTGGAAATTGTTGACGCCTTGGTGCGCTCAGGCTCGGTCGATTTGGTCGTGATCGACTCCGTGGCGGCATTGACCCCCAAGGCAGAAATTGAAGGCGAAATGGGCGACTCCTTGCCTGGTCTTCAAGCCCGCCTGATGAGCCAGGCGCTGCGCAAACTCACCGGCACCATCAAAAAGACCAACACCATGGTCATCTTCATCAACCAAATTCGCATGAAGATTGGTGTGATGTTTGGGTCGCCCGAAACCACCACGGGTGGCAATGCTTTGAAGTTTTACGCCTCGGTGCGCTTGGACATCCGCCGCATCGGCAGCATCAAAAAAGGCGAAGAAGTCATTGGCAATGAGACCAAAGTGAAAGTAGTGAAGAACAAAGTCTCACCACCTTTCAAAACCGCCGAGTTCGACATTCTTTACGGCGAAGGCATCAGCCGTGAAGGCGAAATCATCGACATGGGCGTCGAAGCCAAGGTGCTGGAAAAGAGCGGCTCTTGGTACGCCTACAACGGTGAAAAAATTGGTCAAGGCAAGGACAATGCCCGCGAATTTTTGCGCGAGAACCGTGACCTGGCCGTCGAAATTGAGAACAAAGTACGGCTCGAGCTGGGCATCCCGCTGTTGCCTGGGGCGGCAGATGCGAATGCACCCGAGGCCAAAGTGTCCAAGGCCAAGGTCGCTAAGGACTAAAGGTCACGAACTGTCCGCATTGGCGGCGGGCAGTTCACACAGGCATCATGAAAGCCCAAGGCCGACCACCGCAGCCAGTCAGCCTGCGCGCTCGCGGCGTGCAATGGCTGGCGCAGCGGGAGCACAGTGCCAGCGAGCTGCGCCAAAAACTATTGCGCCATGCCCGTGTATTGCAAGCGGCTGCCGCAGTTGCACCAAGTGATCGTATTGCTGAAGATGAACAACCCATCGATTGGCCCGCCGAGGTGGACGAAACAGTGGCTTGGTTGATCGCTCAGGGTTACCTCAGTGACACCCGATTTATGCAAAGTCGCGTGCACGTTCGTGCCCAGCGGTATGGAAATCTGCGCATTCGACAAGAATTGGCGGAGCACCAAGTTGAGTTGTCAACGGAGCTTGCGTCGGCATTGCAAGTATCGGAGGCTGACCGAGCGCAGGAGGTTCACGCACGTAAATTCTCAAATCCGCCGGGCAGTGCCGCTGAAGCGGCCAAGCAGACGCGCTTCCTGATTCAACGCGGCTTCTCTGCCGAAGTGGTACGACGTGTACTGCGAAACGCGGGCAAACAACAAGCCTGGCGCCCTGAAAAAGAGCTGGAGTAAACGAGCCAACGACGTGGCCGCGTATTGGAGATTTGAGGCCGTGGCCGTTAAGTGCATCACTGTGTCGATCCAGGCCGTCAGCCATTTCGCGACGCAACATGCTACATTGCTCGGCTATTTCGCCCCGTAACCGCTTGGTTTCCTGTCTGCTGTGCTTGCAACATGCTGATAGTGGTGCCAATACCAGAGCGCTTTTACGCCAGCCCCGCTTCACCTTTCACCCGATGGTTCTGCCCACCGCTTCCCTCCAACGCACGCTCAAACACTGTCGAAGCATCGATGTGCAGGTGTTTTCACGCGGCGACGGTTTGTGGGAAGTTGACGCTCACATTGCCGACATCAAAACCCGTGACACCAAGTTGGCCGGCGGCGTCAGGCCAGCGGGTCAACCCATCCACGACATGTTGCTCCGGGTTGTCATCGATGAGCAGTTCAACATCCTCGAGTCGGGCGCACAAACCAATTGGATGCCCTACACAGGCTTGTGCGACCAGCATGGTGATGCCTATTCCCAACTGGTCGGGTTAAATTTGCTCAAAGGCTTTTACTCCAACGTCAAAGCGCGGTTAGGCGGGGTGCGCGGGTGTACCCACATCACAGAGTTGACCCAGGTCTTACCCACGGCGGTGGTTCAGGCCTTCGCCGGTGAGGTGATGGACATTCGGGAAGACGCAGTTGAAGACACCGCCCCTTTTCAGATCAACCGTTGCCACGCGCTCAAGGAAGACGCACCCGTCGTGCAGCGCTACTACCCACGCTGGTACAAGCCGACCAGTGACCCGTCGCATTGACCTCCCCCATCGATTTACTTCCTTTACTTTCACTACTATCGATTAAGAAAGCCCACGATGAAGATTCATGAATACCAAGGCAAAGAAATCTTGCGCCAGTTTGGCGTGCCTGTTCCGCGCGGTTATCCTGCGTTCAGCGTGCTCGAAGCCACCGAAGCGGCACAGAAACTGGGCGGCCCGGTCTGGGTTGTGAAAGCGCAAATTCACGCCGGTGGCCGGGGCAAAGGCGGCGGCGTGAAGCTCGCGCGGTCGATGGACGAGGTCAAGAAGCTGTCCACGGAAATTCTGGGCATGCAGCTCAAGACCCACCAAACCGGACCCGAGGGCCAAAAGGTGCGCCGCTTGCTGATTGAAGAAGGCGCCGACATCAAAAAAGAGTATTACGTCGCAGCCGTGACCGACCGCGCCACACAAAAAGTGGCCATGATGGCCTCCAGCGAAGGCGGCATGGACATCGAAGAAGTGGCCCACGCCACCCCCGAGAAAATCCTCAAGGTTTTCATTGACCCCGCGACCGGCTTGACCGACGCGCAAGGTACGGAACTCGCCAATGGCATTGGCGTTCCCGCCGCCTCGCAAGCACAAGCCATAGATGTGTTCAAGAAGCTCTACCAGTGCTACATGGACACCGACTGCTCGCTGGCCGAGATCAACCCTTTGATCCTTGAAGGCAACGGCAACATCAAAGCGTTGGACGCCAAATTCAACTTCGACAGCAATGCCCTCTTCCGCCATCCCGAAATCGTCGCCTACCGCGACCTGGACGAAGAAGACCCCGCTGAAATCGAAGCCAGCAAATTCGACCTGGCCTACATCCAGCTCGACGGCAACATTGGCTGCTTGGTCAACGGCGCGGGCCTGGCCATGGCCACCATGGACACCATCAAACTCTTCGGCGGCGAACCCGCCAACTTCCTGGACGTGGGCGGTGGCGCCACCGCTGAGAAGGTCACCGAAGCGTTCAAGATCATGCTGGCCAATCCCAAGGTCAAGGCCATTCTGGTCAACATCTTCGGCGGCATCATGCGCTGCGACACCATTGCCGACGGCGTGATCGCTGCCTGCAAGGCAGTGAACCTCACTGTTCCGCTGGTGGTGCGCATGAAGGGTACCAACGAAGACTTGGGCAAAAAGATGCTGGCCGAGAGCGGCCTGCCCATCATCAGCGCCGACTCCATGGCCGAGGCCGCGCAAAAGGTGATGGCGGCGCTGAAGTAACCCGCGCCATCCACAGAGCCCCAAGAATTCAAGGAAATCACCATGTCCATCCTCATCAATAAAGACACCAAAGTCATCACCCAAGGCATCACCGGCAAGACGGGCCAGTTCCACACCCGCATGTGCCGTGACTATGCCAATGGCAAAAACTGCTTCGTCGCCGGCGTGAACCCGAAGAAGGCAGGCGAAGACTTCGAAGGCATCCCTATTTACGCCAGCGTGAAAGAAGCCTCTAGCGCGACGGGCGCTTCTGTGAGCGTCATTTATGTGCCACCTGCTGGTGCGGCGGCTGCGATTTGGGAGGCGGTGGAGGCCGACCTCGACCTCGCCATCTGCATCACCGAAGGCATTCCAGTGCGCGACATGCTGGAAGTGCGCAACAAGATGAAGCTCAAAGAAGCCAAGGGCGGCAAAAAAACCTTGCTGCTCGGCCCCAATTGCCCCGGTCTCATCACGCCAGATGAAATCAAGATCGGCATCATGCCCGGCCACATCCACCGCAAAGGCCGCATTGGCGTGGTGTCGCGCTCAGGCACCTTGACCTATGAGGCCGTGGCTCAGCTCACGGAAATTGGCCTTGGCCAATCCAGCGCTGTCGGCATTGGCGGTGACCCCATCAATGGCCTGAAGCACATCGATGTGATGCGCCTCTTCAATGACGACCCGAACACGGACGCCGTCATCATGATTGGCGAAATCGGCGGCCCCGACGAAGCCGAAGCCGCGATGTGGTGCAAGGCAAACATGAAGAAACCCATTGTTGGTTTCATCGCTGGCGTGACTGCCCCTCCAGGTAAACGCATGGGCCATGCCGGTGCTTTGATTTCGGGCGGTGCTGATACGGCCGATGCGAAACTTGAAGTCATGGAAGCCTGCGGGTTCACCGTGACGCGCAATCCATCAGAAATGGGCAAACTGCTCAAGGGCTTGCTGTAAATCTCGCGCGATCAACACCCCGGCCTGCAAACAGACCGGGGTGTTTTGCCGTTTGAAGCAACACATCGAGGCATCACACCGCATGCGTATCGCCGTTGTCATGACCACCTTTGAGACACCGGAGGCATTGGCCAAAGTGCTCGAAGGTTATGCCATGCAAAGCCGCGTCCCCGACGAGGTGGTGGTGGCGGACGACGGTTCCGGTTCCAGCACGCGGGAGCTTATCGCCCACTGGCAAGCCAAAGCACCCTACCGGCTCTTGCATGTGTGGCAGCCTAACCAGGGGTACCGCCGCTCACGCATCTTGAACATGGGGGTGGCCGCATCGTCGGCGGACTACATTGTCTTTACCGACGGCGATTGTTTGCCACACCGTGACTTTGTGGCGGATCATCAAAATCTGGCTGAACCCGGCTTCTGGGTGCAAGGTAAACGCGCTCAAATACGCGAGTCCTTTGCTCGTCAAGCACAAGCCTCCGATGCCCGGGGCTTGCACCTGCTGCGCCGTGGCTGGGTCTGGCGCGCAGCCTACGGCTTGCGCTGGCCGATACCGGTTGTCTGGAAGCAGACTGGCGCGTTCCGCGAACGCGCATTGGGCAGCAACATGGCCATGTGGCGCAGCGATTTAGAAGCGGTCAATGGCTTCAACGAGGCCTTCGTGGGCTGGGGCTCGGAGGACCGCGAAGTGACCGTCCGCCTGTATCACTTGGGCAGAAGGAAAAAATTCGTGCTGGGGCGGGCGTTGCAATACCACCTGGACCACCCAGCCACTTCACGCCAACATGCCAAAGACAATGGCGTGATCTTGGCGCGTGTGCGCCAACTTCAACTTACCCGCTGTGAACAAGGTCTAGCGCTGCATCACAACGCCCCTGCTTGCGCACGGTCGCCGCAAAGCCCGACCGCTTCCTGAATGTGGAAGTCACGTAGTCCACCGCACAGCTTGGGCATCTAGACTTGGTGCCGGTTAAGTTCGAAAGAAACATAGATGGAACAATTTATGCACGCCGACTTTTGGTTGGCAGTGGGTCAGATCATCATGATCGACATCTTGCTCGGTGGTGACAACGCCGTGGTGATCGCGCTGGCTTGCCGACGGCTCCCCGCAAAACAAAGAGCCCTGGGCATTCTTTGGGGGACTGCGGGGGCCATTGCTCTTCGGGTGATTTTGATTTTCTTTGCGCTCACGCTTTTGGCGATCCCATTTCTAAAAATCGTTGGTGCGATCTTGTTGGTGTGGATTGGCGTGAAGTTGCTGGCCCCCGACCACGACGATGGGCACGCGAACATCGAAGGTAGCGACAAGCTGTGGTCTGCAGTCAAAACCGTCATCGTTGCAGACCTTGTGATGAGTATCGACAACGTGATCGCCGTCGCCGGAGCCGCCGAAGGCGCGGGCGGCGATCACAAAATGCCATTGGTGATTTTTGGTCTTTTGGTCAGCATTCCTATCATCGTGTGGGGCAGCCAGCTTGTGATCAAGCTGATGGACCGGTTTCCTGTCGTCATCACCATTGGCGGCATGTTGTTGGGCTGGATAGCCGGAACCATGTTGGTGACCGATCCCGCCTTTGCTGACCCTCAAACCATGGCGAGCTTCCCGAAATTCATGGCCGACGACGTGATTCGGTACGGTGCGGGTCTGGCAGGTGCGCTGCTTGTTTTGGCCATTGGTCGATGGGCGTTAGCCCGCAATCCCACGCATCCCGCAGCCTAACCCTAAGCCAGCCCCGGGGCGTGTTTGCCCCGTCCCACAGAGGAGCAATTGACGTTAAGCTAGACCCCCTTGGGAGGGTTGGATTTGCTGGATGGAATGCTTGGTCTGTCGACATCGATCGCAGTCGTGCTGTCGGGTGTGGCTGCAGCGGCTTTTTACGCCTATGCACTGTTGCCTCGCCTGCCCGCAGCGCCCTGGGTGACGGCCGGCCTCCTCACGGTGTTGGTCGGAGCCGCCTTTGCGGCCTCGCCTGCAACTGCTTTGGGCCTCTTCTCTGCCGCGGCTGCTCTGGCGATGGGCCATGGTGCTTGGTGGTGGGGTTGGCGTGCTGGCATCAACAGTCTGAATCCAAAGCCCAAGTCTCGCAAAGCGACCTCTGCTGGCCAAACCAACGAGCTTCGCTTACGCGACATTTCACCGGCTGAAACGGTTCCGATGACATTTGCGGACACTGCGGCACCGGGATTGCCAACCGACCTGCCCGCCCCCGCTTTGTTGCGCCCTGACCGAACCCAGTTGGGCCGATACCGTATTGAGCGTCAGATCGGTCGTGGCTCCATGGGGGCGGTGTACGCCGGCATGGATCCCAAGGTCGGTCGTGCCGTTGCCGTCAAAACTTTGGCATTGAGCCGAGAGTTTGAAGGTGCGGAGCTGGCTGACGCGCGGGCCCGTTTTTTTCCGCGAAGCCGAAACCGCCGGCCGCCTCAAACACCGCGACATCGTCAAGATTTACGATGCTGGCGAGGAGCAAGGTTTGGCCTACATCGCGATGGAGTATCTGTCGGGGAGCGATTTGCAAACCCACACCCAGCCTGACCGTTTGCTGCCGGTGGCCGTCGTTTTGCGCTGTATGGCTCGCGTCGCATTGGCCCTGCATTACGCACATAGTCAGGGGGTGGTACACCGCGACATCAAACCCGCCAATGTGATGGTGGACTTGGCGGCAGACTCGGTCAAAGTCACTGATTTTGGCATCGCACGCATCGCGGCAGACGCCAGCCGTACGCGGACAGGTCTGGTGCTGGGCTCGCCGAGTTTCATGTCGCCTGAGCAAATGGCTGGTCAGCGCGTGGACGGGCGATCGGACTTGTATTCTCTTGGCGCCATGTTGTTTCAACTCCTTACAGGCCGCCTGCCCCACCAGGCTGACACCATGTCCAAGCTCATGTTTCAAATTGCCAACGAGCCCGCCCCCGACGTTCGAATCCTGCGTGCTGAGTTACCTGAACTGGTTGCCAAAATCGTGGCACGGGCGATGGAGAAAAGGCCGGAGGGCCGTTTTTCCGACGGACAAGAACTTGCGACCGCGCTGCAGCGCGCTGAAGCACTTGTGTTGCAATCAGGGCTGGACATGGGGTGCCACAACCCAGCATTGGCGCTGGCACCAGCCCCACCACCTGGTTTTGAAGCGACTTTAGCGTTAGAACGACCGGATCCAGGGCACAATTCAATGCGTTGAAAATTTCTGCTTGTGATTTTTCCCCCACCGAACCCTGAGACTGGCCAGCCCGCGAACACATGAACTTCGAGTTTTTCAGCGCCACCGATACTGGCCGAGCGCGCAACAACAACGAAGACTCGGTCGCGGTCGATGAAGCGTCGTCCATGATCGTGCTCGCTGACGGCATGGGGGGCTACAACGCTGGCGAAGTGGCCAGTGGTATGGCCACTTCGTTCATCAAGACCGAGCTGGGTCGCTGGCTTTCCGAGGCATCCAGCAGCGCTTCAGACACCGATGTGCGCAGGGCAATGGACATTTGCGTTGACAACGCGAACCGTGCGATCTTCAACGCGGCCAACTCCAACCCCCAGTACAACGGCATGGGTACGACCTTGGTGGTCGGGGTGTTTCGCGAAGGCCGTCTTCTCGTGGGCCATGTGGGTGATTCCCGGGCCTACCGGGTTCGTGCGGGCCGCATGGTCCAAATCACCAAAGACCATTCCCTGCTGCAAGAACAAATTGACGCGGGTTTGATCACGATGGAGCAGGCCGCTTTCTCGGCCAATAAAAACCTGGTGACCCGCGCCGTAGGCGTCGAAGACACGGTTCTCTTGGAGAACCACATGCACGATCTGCTGCCCGGAGACACCTATTTGTTGTGTTCGGACGGTTTGTCTGACATGCTCAGCGACGAAACCATCCTGCAGTTGTTGCAAGTGCACGACTCACTGGCTGAGTCTGCCACTGCACTCATCGCTGCGGCGAATGACGCTGGCGGCAAAGACAATATTTCGGTGATACTGGCACGAGTACACGGGGGCGGCACTGCAAAGTCGTGGTGGCCGTTTCGCCGCACCAGCTAAATAGTTGGTATTGAACTTCTGGTCAATCAAACATCAACGCGACGCCGGTTCGGGTGAGTACAAGGCGCTGTGGTCAGGGATAGAAAATTGAAGAGGCATGAGGTCAAGCATGGGTAAATTGGTCGTATCACTCGACGGCGTTGTGATCAAAGAGGTCCATCTGAGCAAGGACAAAACGTCCCTTGGTCGCAGACCGTACAACGACATCGTCATTGACAACTTGGCCGTCAGCGGCGAGCACGCCGTGCTGCAAATGGTTGGTGCCGACGTCTTCATAGAAGACCTCAACAGCACCAACGGCACCTACATCAACGGCAAGGCCGTGAAAAAACAGTTGCTTGCTAACAACGATACGGTGGAGATTGGCAAGTACAAACTCAAGTACCAAGTCGAAGAAGGCACCGACTTCGAAAAGACCATGATCATGAAGGCGGGTGCCCGACCATCGGTGTCACCCGCCTATGCCAATACCGGCGGGTTCGGTAACCCATCTGGATTCGGTGCGCCGTCGAACTTCGGGGGTCTGAATGCGCCCGTGGCGCCTGCGTCCATCAAGGTGCTCAATGGGGCCGCCGCAGGGCGCGAAGTGATGCTGACCAAGGTGGTCACCACGGTTGGCAAACCGGGCGTTCAAGTCGCCTCCATTACCAAACGCCCCGGCGGCTACGCTTTTGCCCACGTGGAAGGCGCTGCCCGTCCTACCATCAATGGTGGCCCCCTCAACAGCGACAGCGTCCAGCTGAAAAATGGCGATGTCATTGAGCTGGCTGGAACACGCATGCAGTTCGTTCAGGCGTGAACCGGACAGAAATGACGAGCCTGTAGGGCTTTAGAACCACACCGCCGCCGTGAATTTTCCACGGCCAAGCGCTGTGCCGTGCGACGGCAAAAGCCAATAGCGCGAACAACACCACGTTAACGTTGCTCGCGCCCCAGTGACCTCTTGCGTTCAAATCGATCGCACCGCAGCATCTACCCCTTGCCCGGTCACTTCGATCCCCATGTCCATTCGTGTCTTAGGCTGCTCAGGCGCCATCGCTGCGGGTTGCCGAACCACCTCTTTTTTGCTTGACGAGGCCGTGCTCATCGACGCGGGCACGGGCGTGGGCGACCTCAGCTTGGCCGAGCTGGCCCGAATCGATCACATCTGCATCAGTCACTCACACCTCGACCATGTGCTGTCCATTGGCCTGTTGGCAGATAGCAGCATGCGTGAGCGATTGGCCCGCAAAGCGGGCCCCATTACGGTTCATGCGTTGCCCCAAACCCTGGCCGCGCTCAAAGCCCACATTTTCAACGGCGTGATCTGGCCAGACTTCACACGGCTGCCAAGCCTTGACGTGCCCGCCCTGCGTTTGCAGGCGTTTGAAGTGGGTCAGGTGTTGGAGCTTGCTGGCCGCCAGATTGAGGTGCTGCCCGCTACCCACACCGTGCCCGCCGTGGGCTTTGCTGTTAAAGGGGATAGGGGGTATTGGGTGTTCACGGGTGATACCGGTCCCAATCCAGCACTCTGGGAGCGGCTGCGAACGCTTGAGATTGCCCACTTGGTCATCGAAACCGCGTTCAGTAATGAAGAACACGCACTGGCCGAACTCAGCCAACATCTTTGCCCAAGCACGTTAGGGCGAGAACTGACGCACCTTGGCGGTTCGGTTCAAGTGCACATCACCCACATCAAACCCGGCGAGGCGGAGGCGGTGATGGCGCAGGTGCGGCGGTTGCAAACCACGCACCAAATCGATCCGTTGGACGTGGGACAGGTGATGGACTTTTAGTTTGGACTGCGGCCCGCTAGGAGTCTGCGCGGCAGAAGACCAACGCCACAGAAAGTCGTGATTTCACCTTTATGCAGCACTCAGTTCTTGCGACAACTCTGGGTGCTTGATGATGAGCTTTAGAAGGCAGATCACGCCACCGGGCGGAACAAATCTTCCTTGCTCCCAGTCACGCAATGTCGCTACGGGGGTTGCTATTCGCTCTGCGAATGCTGCTTGCGTCAGCCCCGCTTTCTCACGCGCCTGACGAACCAAAATTTGCTCACGTGTGGTAACGCGGCCAAGTCCAGCATTCGCTTCAGCCAGTGCCTGACGCAGACCAGGCAACGATTCGCCTGCATCGGCTTCAATAGCGGCAGCGACCTTCTCAATGTCTAGCTTTTTAATGCCCATGTCAGACCACCTTTTTGATTTCGGCTGCAAGCATATTGACTCGGTCAGATTTGGCGTATGCAGCCACAAGCAACACCACTTCCTGCTCGGTTAAGTTGAAGTAAATCACTCGAACACCGCCTCCCATGGATTGATGACGTTCAGCCCGGCAGCCTCAAAAGGAATGGTGTCGCGGGTGGCAACGGTGAAGCCGTTGGCGAGGGCGACGGCTGCAATGAAGGCATCGGCCGTTTCGACCGCCAAGCCGGCAGCGCGGGACTTGGCCAGCAGCTCGGCATAAGCCTTCGTGCAAGCCATATCGAACGACAGCACCCGATTGGCGAACATCGGCAGCAGGCGCTTTTCCAGGTTCTCATGCAGGCTGGCCCGGCGCTTTCCAGTCGGCATCAGCGCGATACCGGCACGCAACTCGGCTACCGTGATCACGGACAGGTAGAGCGTTTCCAGCGCTTGCGCGTCGATCCAGTCAAGCACCCGGGCATGAGGCTCATGGCGCTGTGTCTCCGAAATCACGTTCGTATCGAGCAGGATCATTCGAAGCTCGCTGCGCGGGCTGGGGACTTGACGCGCGCGCTCTCGAAGACGGCGACTTCTTCATCAGTCAGGCCGCCCGCCTCGCGAGCGATAGAGGCTAGATACGAGCCAAGTTTCACGCGCCCCTCCGGCTTAGCTGCCCGCTCCAGAATGTCGCGGATTTCCGCCTCGGTGCTGCGGCCATGATGGGCGGCTTGGATTCGGATGGCCCGATGCACCTCATCGGGCAGATTTCTTACATTCACGTTTGCCATTTGGTATATCTCCATAAAAGTATATCAACGCAACCATTGTATAGCGGTGACACCAAAGCGCGGGGGTTCCAGAGTCGGTAAACGGTCGTCAACCCAAACCAATGCGCTCCGCCGCTCTTGCATTTGTTCGCATCCAAGTGACGTTTTGCGTCACTGCTTGACTGGGCTTGGGTGGGGGTGGGGTGGGGTGGGTGACGGGATGTGTCGCTTCTGTGGGTTGAAGCGGGCAAAGTTCACGGGTTTGGGCCCCTGATGCGCTGGCACGCGGAGTGCATCTGTATCAGCGCTACGTTTCCTTTTGTTCAACTTCTTACAGGAGCTTTCTTATGAAGCGCACTCTCCAAAAAGGTTTTACCCTCATCGAATTGATGATTGTGGTGGCGATTATTGGTATTTTGGCGGCGGTGGCATTGCCGGCTTATCAGGATTACACGATTCGGTCGCGGGTGACTGAGGGGTTGACTTTGGCTGCCGCAGCAAAAACAGCGGTCGCCGAGACTTTCGCTGCACGCGGCGGTGTTGCATTGACTGGTTGCGCTATGCCTTGTGACACAGCACCGGGTTCCGCTGATTTCGGTTATCAACTTACCCCGACGAGATTTGTCTCTGGTATGTCAATTGCCAACATTACAGCAACGCCTGCTGCGGGTGATGGCTTGATTAACATTCGATACGACGCTGCTGTTGGTGTCCCAGCGCTATTCATCGGACTTACACCTGGCTCCGGTATCGTTGCCGCCGGCCTTCCGGCCGGTGCAATACTTGGTGGGGCTCCAGTTGTGTGGGGTTGCCGCGCGTCAACGACAGCATTGACGGCCACGGGCGCGGGCACGAACACTGTTTTCAAATATGTGCCAGCTACTTGCCGCAACTGATCTAAATATTCGATTCAAACAAAGAGCGCTTCGGCGCTCTTTGTTTTGTGTTGATGATCGGCTCTATAGGGCAAAAGCCGACTAAATCCTGTAATCAGTAAATCGCCCAATTTATTCGCGAGCACGAAAGGCGGCTCCTAAATGAAGCGCATTTCACAAAAAGGCTTTACCCTCGTTGAGTTGATGATTGTGGTGGCTATTATTGGAATTTTGGCGGCGTTGGCGCTACCAGCGTATCAAGACTACACGATTCGGTCCAGGGTGATGGAGGGCTTGTCGTTGGCTGCCGCAGCAAAACTTGCTGTGACAGATAACTACGCAGTCGGCCCTGCAAAATTCATTTCACCCCGCAAGCCATTACTGACGATGGCGTGAATTTCCAACCGAGCAAGTTTTTTGCGCCGAGCCGTGCCCTGGCTGCCCTGAGTTGACCCCATAAGCTCAGCCCGAGCAGGGTCAACAAAAACGCCTTCGCGTCTTTTGCAGACTTGGCCGCGATAGCCCGCAGCAGCCAGCGGATGTTGTACCCCGCCGCACAACTCAGTGCGTGCAGCGCATCACCCAACTCGCCTTTGAGCCAACAGCGCTGCATGCCGTGGTCCACCTTGGTGTGGCCGATCAGCGGCTCGATGGCCTGACGCCGTTTGAGCCACTTGCGTTGCACCTTGGTCAGTGACTTGTACTTGCCACGGTGGATGATCTCCACGTTCGGGTTGTCCGCGTCCACGCCCCGGAACCCCAAGTCCACGACCACTTGCTTGGGCACACGCCCCAGGTCTTGCATCAGGTTGTTGGTTTGCTCCAGTTGCGCAGCCAATGTGTGCCCATCAAACGGGTTGCCGGGGAAACTTCTGGCCCCCACCATCAAACCACGCAGGTGCGTGACAGCCAGGCTGACCTTCACACCAAACTCATAGGGCTTCCTGGCCTTGCCCTTGCCGATGCACTCCACCTCAGGCGCATGCAGCGCGTACAGCTTGCCCTTGTCGCCTCGCTGTTGCGTGCGGATGCGTTCGGCCCGCTCCAACCAGGTCTTGAGCGCACTCAGCGCTGTCGGCCCGGGTGCCACCAACACATCAAGCTTGCGCTGCACTTCACGCATCACCACCCCGAGGATTGTGCGCTGGCGTTTGACGGCTTTCTTCAAACGCTTGAACTGCTTGGCGTGGGCGTAACCCCCGGCCTGGCGTCTGAGCGTTTTGGCTTCAAACGCAAATGTCTGCTTCAAACTGATGCCCACTCGTTTGGCAGCATTCACCACTTTGTGCCGCGCAATCTCCAGCAGCCGACTGTCCACCGGGTGGGCGATGGCCTTCTCCTGCACGGTGGTGTCCACGATCACGCGTTCCAGCTCGCTGGGCTTGATGGCCTTGATCTGCACCGCTGTCTCGATGGTGGCCTTGAGCAACTGCTCCAGACCTTCTTCGCCCACGGCGCGGCGAAAGCGGCCGATCTGGGTTGGATCGCAGGGCAAGCGTGGTTCGTAATACTCCATGCCGCTGAAGAACTGCCACACCACGTTCTCGCTCCAGCGCTGAACGAGTTCTTCGTCACTGAGGTTGAAGGAGTTCTTCAGGTACTGCAAGCTGGCCATCAGCCGAATTGACAGGCGCGGGCGGCCTGCGGGGCTGATGCCGTTGCCAAATTCGACTTCATGCGCTCCCAACAAGTCCGCCGTCACCCGCTTGGAGCCTGGGCGAGCCTGGCGAGCGAAGTGCGGTGCCAGGGCTTGTTCAATCGCGGCCCAGGGCAGCCGTTTGCTCAAAACCACCAGTGGATGTTTGTGATCGACCATCCCGTCCAGGCGTGCGCGAAAGAAGTCTGCGGTGGCTGTCATGCAAATCCCCCAGAAAAATTACTCTCCGATAACGATTCCTGAGAGATCCCGTCGTCAGCATTTACCCCATATCGCCAGCATTCATGCGGGTTGCAGGGGTTTTGCAGGGCCGACGATTTATGCAGAGGGTCCCGAGGTCAATCCTGCAGGCCCACAAAAAAGGCCACCCGAAGGTGGCCTTAGCCGCCGGAGTGGCGGTTGCAATGAATCACTTGTGATAAGCGGTTTCACCGTGCGAGGTGATGTCGAGGCCTTCGCGTTCGTCTTCTTCAGGCACACGCAGACCGACCAAGAGGTCAACAATCTTGAAGGCGATGAAGGAGACCACGGCAGAGATCACGACGGTGTAAAGCACCCCTTGCGCCTGGACCCACACCTGGGCACCAATGCTGCCCCACTCACCGCACTTGTCGGTGACGTAGTTGCAGATGCCGGTGCCGCCCAGGCTGGGCGCCGCGAACACGCCGGTGAGCAAGGCACCCAAGATGCCGCCCACACCGTGCACGCCGAACACGTCGAGCGAGTCATCCGCGCCCAGCAAACGCTTGAGGCCATTGACTCCCCACAAGCAGATCACACCCGCCAGCAGGCCAATCACCAGGGCACCGCCGACACCGACGAAGCCGCAAGCGGGGGTGATGGCCACGAGACCAGCCACTGCCCCTGAGGCCGCGCCGAGCATGGAGGCTTTGCCTTTCATGAGCGCTTCACCGGCCGCCCAAGCCAAGGTGGCCATCGCAGTCGCGGCCACGGTGTTGATGAAGGCCAGGGCGGAAATGCCATTGGCTTCCAGGTTGGAGCCGGCATTGAAGCCGAACCAACCCACCCACAGCAACGACGCCCCGACCATGGTCAGCGTGAGGCTGTGTGGCGCCATGGACTCTTTGCCATAACCAATACGTTTACCGATCATGTAGGCACCGACCAAACCAGCGACCGCCGCATTGATGTGCACCACGGTGCCACCTGCGAAGTCGAGTGCGCCTTTGGCCCACATGAAGCCGGCGTTCGCAGTGACTGTGGCCAGAGCAGCTTCACTCGTGATGGCGTCTGGGCCGTCCCAGTACCAAACCATGTGTGCCACCGGGATGTAGCTGAAGGTGAACCACAACACGGCGAACAGCAACACAGCAGAGAACTTGATGCGTTCGGCAAACGCGCCGACGATCAGGGCCACCGTGACCGCAGCAAACGTGCCTTGGAACGCGATGAAGGTGAACTCAGGCAAATAGACGCCCTTGCTGAAGGTGGCCGCGATGGACTCCGGCGTCACACCCTTCAAGAAGAGTTTGTCTAGCGTGCCGAAGAAGGGGTTGCCTGCGGTGAAAGCCATGGAGTAGCCATAAACCACCCACAACACCGAGATCAAGGCGAAGATCATGAAGACCTGCATCAGCACCGACAGCATGTTCTTGCTGCGTACCAAGCCGCCATAGAACAAGGCCAGACCCGGGATGGTCATCAAGATGACCAAGGCGGTGGCAATGGTCATGAAGGCGGTGTCGCCCTTGTTGGGGACGGGGGCCGGCGTGGCGGCCGCAGCGGCAGGTGCCGCCACGGCTGCCATCGCCTCGGAAGCAGCTGCGACCACAGGGGCAGCGGCCTCAGGTGCTGAAGCGGCTTGGGCCAAGGCCAAGCCTGAGAGCGTCAGGGCCGACAGCCCCAACGCCAAGAGGGCAATGAGTTTTTTCATAGTGGGTCTCTTTTGTTGGCTGCGTGTGCTCAGAGCGCGTCCTTGCCGGTCTCGCCGGTACGGATGCGAACCACCTGCTCCAGCGGCGAGACAAAAATTTTGCCGTCGCCAATCTTGCCTGTGCGTGCTGCGTTCTCCACGGCTTCGATCACGCGGTCAACGATGGAATCGTCGACCGCCGCTTCGATCTTCACCTTGGGCAGAAAGTCCACCACATACTCGGCACCGCGGTACAGCTCGGTGTGGCCTTTTTGGCGGCCAAAACCTTTTACTTCAGTCACTGTGACACCTTGAACGCCAATGGCGCTCAAGGCTTCACGGACTTCGTCAAGCTTGAATGGCTTGACGATGGCAGTCACCATCTTCATGGTCATCTCCAATTGTTGTTGGGTTAGAAGGTTTTCTTGACAGACAACACCAAACCAGCCTTGCCGAGTTCTTTGTCTGTTGGGGCGTAGTAATAAACCGATTTACCGCCTGATTCCTTGGTGTCGGCAGCGACAACGGCTGCGCTGAGCAACCAGCCAGAGAAATCTTTGCTGACGGTGAGCGAGTAGTCGGTGTAGGAGAAGGTGCTGTTTTTAGCGACCTTTTGGTAACCAACGTGAGGTGCGAGCATGACACCGCCGCCAACATCAAAGCTGGCTGTCAGGTCAACGTAGCCGCTGTTCTTGCTGTCAGAAAAGCCAAACAAGTTCGTCACGCTGTGCGAGTATTTCAACGTCGCTGGACCAAAGGTCATGGCACCGTAGACCTCGGTGGTGTTCGGGCTCACAGCCAGTTTGTGGCTCGGGTACTGATAGGTGAGCACGCCCACGTCGTAGGTGAAGTCTTTTGAAATCTCACCTTTGTAGCCGCCATAGACGTCAATCTCGGCACGGGCGTCGCCACCGCCGTCTTTGATCCACTTGATTGAAGAAGCCCAAGCACCTACATAAAAACCGCCAGGAATCGCATAGTCCACACCAGCCGAGACGGCGGGCTTCAGGCGTGATTGGGAAATGCCTCGGTAGCGGTAGTCGCTCGTCACAGCGGCATTGAAGCTCAAAGGACTGTCTTGCGCAAAACTCAGTGACGGAATTGCAGTGAGGGCGACAGCGCTAGCGATCACAAACAGGCTTTTTTTCATTGCATGACTCCAAGGGTGAAAAAAACAAAGGTTGCGGGACAGCCTTCTGCAGCTTCCGTGCCAGGCGCGGAAAAGGGGTCGGGTCTAACATAACAACATCTTGTTAGAGTCTTCGCAATGACAAGACCCCTGCGTTTGGAATTGGCTGGTGCGCTGTACCACGTTACCTCACGTGGTGATCGGCGCGAGCCAATTTATCTGATGGAGCAAGACCGCGAAGACTGGTTGGCGGTACTGGCCCAGGTTTGCGAGCGTTTCAACTGGGTGGTACATGCCTACTGTCAAATGACCAACCATTACCACCTGCTGGTCGAAACAGTGGATGGCAACTTGGCACGGGGCATGCGTCAGCTCAATGGGGAGTACACCCAGCGTTTCAATCGCCGCCATGGTGTGGTGGGGCATCTGTTTCAGGGGCGCTACAAAGCCATCCTGGTGCAAAAAGAGGCGTATTTGCTGGAGCTGTCGCGGTACGTGGTGCTGAACCCCTTGCGCGCAGGCATGGTGGAGTCGCTGGTTGATTGGCCGTGGAGCAGCTATGCCTGCATGATGGGGCAACAGGTTTGCCCGGCTTGGTTGGACAGCGATTGGTTGCTCAGTCAGTTCGGCAAAAACCGCACACAGGCCCAACAAAACTATGTGGCGTTTGTGCTGGAGGGCCGAGGAGTGCCCAGCCCTTTGAGCCGGGTGCAACACCAGTTGTTGTTGGGGGATGAGGCCTTTGTCAACCAGCATCAGCCCCCTGCGCACCAAGCGCTGAACCCGAGCTTGCGAGAGCTATCCATGGCGCATCGGCGCGCAGTGGCTTGGCCATTGGCTCGCTACGAAGCGGACTGTGCCGATCGCAACCTGGCCATGGCACGGGCCTATCAATCAGGGGCGTACACCATGCCGCAGATTGCGGCACATTTTGGCGTGCACACCATGACGGTGAGCCGGGCGGTGAAGAAGGTCAGCGCCATAGCGGTAACGTCCACGTCAGATTGACAGCGAAACCTCTGGTCTTTTGTGCAAAGATCAGATCACTTCCCGTATCCACTTCACTGCCTACACTTGCGCCTCATCATGCTGCAACAACTTGACCTTTCCCGCCGCGCCCGTGCCGCTGGCATTCATTTGTTGATTTCTGGGTTCGTGGCTGCTTTGGCAGCGGCTTTGGTTTTTGGGGTTTGGTACCCGGGCATCTACAGAGTGCTGGCCGGTGGGCGCGATTTGTTTTTATTGATCATGGCGGTAGATGTGGTGCTGGGGCCGCTGTTGACTTTTGCCGTGTTCAATTTGAAAAAGGGTTGGCCGCATTTGCGGCGTGATTTGGCCATCATTGGCTTGATTCAGATGGCGGCCTTGGTTTACGGGCTTTACACCGTGTATGGCGCACGTCCGGTGGCCACCGTGTTTGAAGTGGACCGCTTCAAGGTGGTGACGGCGGCGCAAGTTCATCTGCCCGAGTTGCCCAAAGCGCCTGCGGCATATCAAACATTGCCGCTCACCGGCCCGTGGTTGTTGGGTTCGCGCAAACCAAGCGGGGGCGATGAAAGCAATGATGCACTCTTCATGGCGATTGAAAGCGGCATCGACCGTGCGCAGCGACCCCTGTTCTGGACCCCTTACGCCGACTCCATTGCCGAGGTGCTGGCACGTGCAAGGCCGGTGTCTTTGCTGTTGCAAAAGCGCCTCGAAGTCGCCGCCGATGTCAGTGCCGCGTTGAAGGCGCTGAATTTGGCCGAGGCCGACACCAAATTCCTGCCAATCGTGGGCCGTGGTGGTGACTGGGTGGTGCTGATCAACCCCAAGGGTGAATTGGTTCACTACGTGAAGACCGACGGTTTCTTTTAGCTTGAACCGATGGCGGTGGGCCCAGAGGACCAGGCCAACAGGTGTGTGGTTGACCCGAGGCCCATGTCGGACCATTGTTCTGGCGAACTTTTTGCGAACGGTAGCAAGTCGTGTTTTGGTGAAGCGCTGAACTGCGCTGTCCTCCCATAAGACAATACCCCCCGACTCACCGGAGACCCCCATGCTCGCCTATCGACACGCCTTTCACGCGGGCAACCACGCCGACGTACTGAAGCACACCGTTTTGGCCCTGGTGCTGCGTTACATGAATCAGAAAGACAAACCCTATCGCCTGGTGGACACGCACGCAGGTGCTGGAGGCTATTCGCTGGAAGGACGTTACGCGCAAAAGAAGGGCGAGTACGAAGAAGGCATAGGCCGTCTTTGGGCGATGGACTTTGATCAGCGCGAGGCCATGCCAGCGGCGGTGGCCGACTACCTGGAACTGGTGCGCCAGTTCAACCCCGGTGGCGACCAGACTGCGGGCAAGGTGGCGGTGCCACTGGAGCAATACCCCGGCTCGCCCGCCATCGCACGGTCGTTGCTGCGCCCCCAGGACCAAATGCGTTTGTTTGAACTGCACCCCACCGACTTCCGGATTTTGGAGTCTTACATGGCTGAGCAGCGTGGGGCGGAGGTGAAGCAGCTTGACGGGTTTGACAGCCTCAAGGGCCAGGTGCCCCCTTCAAGCCGCCGTGCCGTGGTCTTGATGGACCCCAGTTACGAAGGCCACAAAGACTATGGCCGCGTGGTGGCCAGCCTGCGCGCCGCGTTGGAGCGTTTCGCCGAAGGTGTTTACATGGTGTGGTACCCGCAGGTGCAAAAACTGGAGGCAGCCCAACTGCCTAAACGTTTGGAAGCGCTGGCACCCAAGGGCTGGTTGCATGCGCGGCTGACGGTGCAGCAGCCGGATTCGCAAGGCTTTGGTTTGGCGGGCAGTGGCATGTTCATCTTGAACCCACCCTACACCTTGCACGATGAGTTGCTCACCGTGTTGCCGTACCTGACCGAGGCGTTGGGGCAGTATGAAGGGGCGAACTACTTGTTGGAACAGAAGGCGGCGTGAAGAGCCATGGCATTCACCGAGCCTGAAAAAATCAAAATGCGCGCAATCAAGGGTGTGGGCAACACCGTGATAGCGCGATTGGAGCAAATGGGTTATTCGTCGTTGTCGCGGCTGGTGGATGAGGACCCGTTGTTCATCACCAAACAAATCTCGCAGATGATGGGCTCTACCTGCTGGCACAACAGCCCGCAAGCGCGCGGCGCCATCAGCGCCATTGTGGCCATGGCGGTGCACGAGGTAAGCCAATCCAACTGACACCGGAGGTGGGCGCATGGGCCCCTTGCATGGACTGAAAGTGATCGAACTGGGCCAACTCATCGCCGGCCCTTTTGCCGCTAAAACACTCGCCGATTTCGGTGCCGAAGTCATCAAAATTGAACCGCCCGGCAGTGGTGACCCGCTGCGCCAATGGCGCTTGCTGCACAACGGCACCAGTGTGTGGTGGCAGGTGCAATCGCGCAACAAACACAGCGTGGCACTGGACTTGAAAGACCCGGCTTCGCGCGACATCGTGCGCGCCCTCATTCTTGAAGCCGACATCCTCATCGAAAACTTCAAGCCCGGCGTGATGGAATCATGGGCTATGGGTTATGAAGACCTGAGTGCCAGCAACCCCGGCCTCATCATGTGTCGCATCAGTGGCTACGGCCAAACCGGTCCTTACAAAGACCGCCCTGGCTTCGCTGCAGTGGCGGAGGCCATGGGCGGGCTGCGTCACCTCACAGCAGAACCTGGTCGTGTGCCGGTGCGTATGGGCGTGAGTTTGGGCGACACGCTGGCTTCACTCCACGGTGTGATGGGCATCTTGATGGCGCTTCAGCATCGACACCAAAGTATCAGCCCCGACGCACCCAAAGGCCGGGGCCAAGTGGTGGATGTGGCGCTGTATGAAGCGGTGTTCAACTGCATGGAAAGCCTGCTGCCCGAGTACAGCGCTTTTGGTGCCATTCGCCAACCAGCAGGCGGTGCGCTGCCCGGCATCGCACCGAGCAATGCCTACCCCTGTGTAGACGGCTGGGTGCTGGTCGCGGGCAATGGTGACTCCATTTTCAAACGGCTGATGCATGCCATGGACCGAGACGATTTGGGCCTGGACCCTGGCCTCGCGGGCAACGCAGGCCGTGTGGCTCGTGTGGCCGAGATCGACACGGCCATCGGGCAGTGGACAGGAAGCCGCAGCGTGGCAGACGTGCTGTCGCTGCTGGAGGCCGCTCAAGTCCCGGCGGGGCGCATCTACACCGCGTTAGACATCGCACAAGACCCGCACTACCGCGCGCGGGGCATGATTCAAACCATCACCACAGCGGACGGTTTGCAATTGGATGTGCCTGGCATCGTACCCAAACTCAGCCTCACGCCGGGTGCCATCACACGTTTGGCACCCAGCTTGGGCCAAGACAACTCGGCTGTGTTGCAACTGTTGCGCAATCCCAATGCAGGCTGCTGAAACACCACGCGGCAGTTCATGGGCGGTGGGACGAGTTAAGCCAGTCAGCATATTTCACCGGTTCGCTTTCTCCCACTGCGCAACATCGCATGCTTGCTTGGGAGGTCTCGAGTGCCCCGCCGAAGGGTCAGGGCGAATCAGGGCGAACGAAGAGTGGTTTGTCATGAATTTCGGCCACATCAATAAGCTCCCATGAGCCAGTGCCTGGCCGACTGGGTTCGACACTGTAAACACCCCTTGCCGGGCACACCCTTCTTCACTGAAGCCAATCAATCCAGTCGAAATGATGAACGCGACTTTTCAGCATCGACCACGCGAATTGATGGCACCTGTTTTTTGGGCGCGTGCTACCTGGGGTAAGCGCTCAGCGCGAAAGTTCAGGTTTGGATGAAGAATGCGGGTCTACCAAAGCGCACCACATGCGCCGCACAACAGGACAGGAGCCCAACATGCATTACTTCGTCACCGGCGCTACCGGTTTCATCGGCAAACGCCTTGTCAAAACCTTGCTGCAACGCCGTGGCGCCACGGTGTATTTTTTGCTGCGTCCGGAAAGCCAGGGCAAGGTGACCGAGTTGTTGTCGTACTGGGGAACCACACCCGCACGTGCGGTGCCGGTGCTTGGTGACCTCACCGCCAAGAAACTGGGTGTCTCGGCCGACGACATCAAGAAACTCAAAGGCAAGGTGGACCATGTGTACCACCTGGCGGCGGTGTACGACCTGGGTGCCGACGAAGAAGCCCAAGTCAAAGTGAACATTGATGGCACACGCAACATGGTGGAGCTGGCCAAAGCCATTGATGCAGGTCATGTGCACCATGTGTCGTCCATCGCTTCAGCGGGCCTCTATGAAGGCGTGTTCCGCGAAGACATGTTTGAAGAAGCGGATGGCCTGGACCATCCCTACTTCATGACCAAACACGAGAGCGAAAAAATCGTTCGCAAGGAATGTAAAACGCCTTGGACGGTGTATCGGCCTGCCATGGTGGTGGGGGACTCCACAACCGGCGAAATGGACAAGATCGATGGGCCGTATTACTTCTTCAAACTCATCCAGCGCATGCGCCAGTTGCTGCCGCCCTGGATGCCCAGCATTGGGTTGGAGGGAGGGCGCATCAATATCGTGCCCGTGGATTTTGTGGTGGGTGCGCTCGACCACATCAGCCACAGCAAAGGTGAGTTGAACAAGAAGTGCTTCCATTTGGTGGACCCACAAGGCTACCGCGTGGGTGATGTGCTGGACATCTTCAGCAAGGCAGCGCACGCACCCAAGATGAATTTGTTTGTCAACGCGGCGCTGTTGGGTTTTATCCCCAAGAGCGTCAAAAAAGGCCTGCTGGCTTTGGCACCGGTGCGCCGCATTCGCAACGCGGTGATGAAAGACCTGGGGCTGCCCGAAGACATCTTCACGTTCATCAACTACCCCACCCGTTTTGATTGCCGCGAAACGCAAGCGGCGCTCAAGGGCAGCGGCATCGAGTGCCCGAAGCTGGGCGACTATGCCTGGCGCTTGTGGGACTACTGGGAGCGCCACCTCGACCCCGCCTTGCACATTGACCGCAGCCTGCGCGGTACCGTGGGCGGCAAGGTGGTGCTGGTGACGGGAGGGTCATCTGGTATTGGTTTGGCGGCCGCCATCAAGTTCGCTGAGGCCGGTGCCATCACCTTGATTTGTGGCCGCGACGAAGTGAAACTCGCTGAAGCGAAAAAGGAAATCCTCGCCGCTGCTGGCAAAGATGCCCAGCTCATCACCTACTCGAGTGACATTGCGGACGAAGCCAGTTGCAAAGAGATGCTGCAGGCCATCAATGAAACCTACGGGGGGGTCGATTTCCTCATCAACAACGCCGGCCGATCCATCCGCCGTGCCATCGAATCCAGCTACGACCGCTTCCACGACTTTGAGCGCACCATGCAGCTCAACTACTTCGGTTGCATCCGCGTCACCATGGGCCTCTTGCCTGCCATGGCGGCCAAACGCAAAGGCCATGTGGTCAACATCAGCTCGATCGGTGTGCTGACCAACGCGCCGCGTTTTTCAGCCTATGTAGCCAGTAAAGCAGCATTGGACGCGTGGACACGCTGCGCATCCAGTGAATACGCCGACCTGGGCATCACCTTCACCACCATCAACATGCCCTTGGTGCGCACGCCCATGATCGCGCCCACCAAGATCTACAACAATGTGCCTACTCTGGCGCCCGAAGAGGCCGCCGACATGATTGCCCAGGCCTGCATCCACAAGCCCGTGCGTGTCGCGACCCGTTTGGGCCAAGCGGGCGAGTTGCTGCATGCCCTGCTGCCACGCGTGGCGCAAATCGCCATGAACACCAGCTTCCGCATGTTCCCAGACAGCGACGCGGCCAAGGGCGCCAAAGATGGCGCCAGGCCCAGCTTGTCACCCGAGGCACTGGCGATGCAGCAAATGATGAAGGGCATTCATTTTTGATGCGGGTGGCGCGGTGTCCAGCGCCTCAAGCGCTGGCGCTGTGTCAGCGCTTGGCGTTGGACGGGCCGAAGGCAGCGCGAGGGGCTTCCTGTACCGCTGCGAAATACTCCGGTTGGACACGCAGGCGCTGTGTGGCGGCTTGGCAAGTGGGCAAGTCAGCGCAGACCAAAACCAAATTGTGCCGTCCATCGGGACCCACGCCTTCATGGCGAACGGGCACTTCCGCGATGCGGCTGGCTTGCTGCAACAGTGCGTCCGGCGCCAGGGTTTTGGCGGCGCTGCCCGGTTGGGCATAGACAAGGAACTGAAGCGGCGGGGGTGGCAGTGCGGAACGTTTTGGGGGTGGGGGCGTTTGGGCGCACGCTTGAAGCAGGACGGCTGATGGCACAGTCAACCACAATGCAAGTGTGCGGCAGGTGGGGATCAGTGTGGAGTTCATTGAAAAATTCTAACGACGCCTTTGCTCACGGGTGAAAAACCACGGTGAGTGAGAGGACTCATTCCTTGAGCGCGTTGAGATGCTTCGGGGGTTGTTATTGGTCCCGCCTGATGAAGTCTGAACCGTTCGGGCTGACCCTTCGATGGGCTCAGAACAGGACTTGTCGCGAATAAGGTAAACATCAATAGAAACGGGAGTTGAACGCGCAGAGATGAACCGCGCAAAACGAAATGGCCACCAGCACGCCGATGGGCTTGCTGGTGGCCACAGGAGGTGCCGCAAACAGCGCGGCACGTGGCGGTTTAAACCGGGTTGGATTGTTCAGGCAACTTGGGCGCAGTCTTGACGCTCCACACCATGGTGATGGCCAAGATACCGATCACCACACCGAGCGACAGCAGTACCGGAATCTTGATCACGTCGATCAGCAGCATCTTGGTGCCGATGAAAACGAGGATGACGGCCAGGCCGTAACTCAACAAGTGGAACTTGGCCGCCATGGCGGCGAGCAAGAAAAACATGGCGCGCAAGCCCAAAATCGCAAAGATGTTGGATGTGAGCACGATGAAGGGGTCGTTGGTGATGGCGAAGATGGCGGGGATGGAGTCCACCGCGAAAATCACATCGGTGATGCCGACAAGAGCCACCACCATCAGGAGAGGCGTGGCAATACGTTTGCCGTTTTCCACGGTCCAGAACTTCTCACCATCAAAGTTCTTGGACACCGGCATGATTTTGCGCAGCAACTTGAGTGCAGGGTTGCTTTCAAGTTCTGGCTCTTTGCCTGCGGCCCACCACATCTTGATGCCGGTCAGCAGCAAGAAAGCGCCAAACACGTAGAGCACCCAGTGGAACTGCGCAATCAACCAGCTACCCACCAGAATCATGACGGTGCGCAGCACGATGGCACCGATGATGCCGATCATCAGCACCCGTTTTTGGTAAGCGGGCGGCACAGCGAAGAAAGTGAAGATCATCAGGAAGACAAAAATGTTGTCGACCGCAAGCGACTTCTCAATCAGATAGCCAGTTAAGAATTCGGTGGCGCGTGTATTGGCTTGCGCGGCTACTGCGGGGTCGGGGCTGCTGTGCAGTGACCACCAGAAAAGAGCGTTGAAGAGCAAACTCAAGACCACCCAAACAATAGACCACTTGACCGCTTCAGGCACAGTCACTTCATGGGCACCCTGTTTTTTGAGCACCACAAAGTCAACAAACAAGGCGACCAGCACCGAGACAACAAAAAATGCCCAAAGCCAATTTGGCGCTACAGATTCCATCACAAAACTCCTTTTATAGGTCCGCCGCTCAAACGAAGCAGCATGGTTGCAAAACCCAATAGCACAGCGGTATTTGAACACCTCGGTGCAACCGGCTTTGCCAAAGAGTCTTGCGGGAAAGACGAAACGCATGCGCTATCGGCGTGATGGCGCATGCGTTTCCAAACTGCGGGCCCGGTGGCACATGCACAGCGCATGGCCACGTACTGACGGACTGACGCGGCGGCAGCTGACATGCATCAGAACACCGCTCGCTACTCCCTCTTTAGCTCATGGGATTATCGGCAACGATGCCCTCGAACTCAAATATCGCCTTGTTAAGTTCAGGGTCATGCGCGCCGCCGCTTGCCTCGTCAGCGGAATCTTGCTGCGGTTATGCTTGCCGCATGAAACTCATTGCCCGATGGTTGTTGCTCGCGGCTGCACTTTTAGCGGTCGCCCATGTGGTGCCCGGTGTTGTGGTCAACAGTTTTGCTTCCGCGCTCTGGGCGGCGTTCGTATTGGGTTTGCTCAATACCTTGCTGCGTCCCTTGCTGGTGCTGCTGACACTGCCGGTCACTGTGATCACCTTGGGCCTCTTCTTGTTTGTGATCAACGCGGCGATGTTCTACATGGCTGCGTCCATGTTGGATGGCTTGAGTGTGACGGGCTTCACGGCAGCCCTGCTGGGCTCACTGGTTTACAGCCTGTGCGGTCTCGTGATTGACGCGGCGATAGAAAGGCTATTCGCTACCAAGAGTTGAGCATGTCTCACAAACCTTTTTGCTCCAGCAACAAGCGTTTTTGCACTGCCTCCAAGTCCCGCAGCCGGGCGTCAATCACAGAAGACTCAATGAAGTCTTGAACCTGGCCAGAGCGAACCAATGCTTGTCCGCTGCGCAGTCGATCCATCGCGCCGGTGAGATCGCCCTTGGCGTGGTGGCTCTCAGCATCAGCACGAACCGAGCGCAGACGCTGTCCTTGCGTGGCCCACAACGCCGACAGTGCACTCCAGGCCCGCGCATCGTTGGCATGGGCAGACAACCAGCTTTGCAGCGCATCAATTTGAGTCTGCACGGCCGCTCGCGGCGTGCCGGACGCAGCCGCTACCTCGGCACGCTGAAGTAACAAGGGCCGATCCAGGTGGCCGAGGCTGTTGCCGAGCGCGGTGCGGTTGTCCTGAGCGCGACTCAGGATCAGGGCAGCCTGCGTCATGTCGCCTCGCTCCACCCAGGACTGGGCTTGTAGCAAATCGAACCAATGTTTTGCCACCGTGTTCTGCGGGGAAGAAGTCGACAGTCTTTTGGCCGCTTGCGCCAACGCGGCATCAAAACGCTGCCAATCACGCAGGGCCTTAGACGCCAGGGCACTTTGCACGCAGCTCAACCAAAGCTCTTGAGCGGCATCAGCATTTCTGGGTTGGGTGCTGGGCTCGCATGTTTCGCTCTGCTGGGACTGCCAGCGGCGCAGCGCCTCCACCCGGTTGTCACTGAGCACACGCGCATGCGCTTGGGCCACACTGTGTTCCAAGGTGATGGGCACGGCCGAGGTCGCCCCCGCCAAACGCGAGCGCGCTTCGCCCAAACGTTCACTGGTCAATGGGTGACTGCGCAAATAGGGAAACGCGCCGTTGTCATTGAGCCGCGAGGACAGGGTCAACTTTTCAAACATGGCCGCCATTCCGCCAGGTGCGAAACCCGCACCGCTCAACACCGAATATCCGATGCGATCCGCTTCACGCTCCATGTCGCGCGAGAAATTAAGCTGGCCTTGCACGGCCACGGCCTGGCCACCCACGATGGCGGCATTGGCCGCAGAACCATCACTTCGGCTGGCCGCCAGCACACCAATAATCATCGACGCCAGCGCAATCATGTTTTGTTTTTTGCTGTTGGCAATGCCGCGCGCAATGTGGCGCTGGGTGACGTGGGTCAGCTCGTGGGCCAGCACGGCGGCCAGCTCGTCACGACTGCTGGTCAGCCCGATGAGGCCGGTATGCACGCCCACATAACCACCTGGCAAGGCGAATGCGTTGACGCTTCGGTCGCGCACCAAAAACAGTTCAAAAGAAAACCGCTCGTCGATGTCAGGGCCCAATTCGCCTTGGGCGCGTGCTTGCTGCACCAGCGGTGTCCAGATGCCTTGCACATAGGCCAGCAGCAAAGGGTCGTCCAGGTAGTCGGGGTCACGGCGAATCTCGCGCATGATCTGTTCGCCTAATTTGCGCTCGGGTGAAACGCCGAAATCATCGGAGGCGGTGTCACCCAAACTAGGCAAGTTGATGGCAGACGCAGGTACCTGCGTCTGCGCGCTTGCTGGCAAGGTGACGCAGGCATTAAACAGCGCGACTGCCAGGCATGCAGCACCTAAACGTTGTCGTGTAAAGGGGGTCAAGGTCAAACAGCTTCCCGGTTTGAACGTTATGGTGTTGAGTTCGCGCGTGTGGCAAATCCTGACGCTGCCCTTTGGAGCACGTTCCGGCGCTAGAGTTCAGCTCCACACTGTTTTTTAGGACTAGCGCCATGATGCCACCACCCATTTCCGACGCTAAGAGTGAATTGCCACCGCCCGTCACAGCCGGTCACGCAACAAACAGCCTGTCCCACTTCGACGCCCAAGGCCAGGCCCATATGGTGGATGTCTCTGGCAAATCCCACACCCACCGCGTGGCGCGCGCCAGCGGCGTGATCCGCATGCAGGCCGACACACTGCGCCACATCACTGCAGGGCCAGCAAAAAAAGGCGACGTGTTGGGTGTGGCCCGAATCGCGGCCATACAGGGTGCCAAACGCACCGCTGACCTGATTCCGTTGTGCCACCCCTTGGCCTTGACACGGGTTGCGGTGGACTTGCAAGTGGACGTCGACTTGCCGGGCGTGCGCTGCACCGCACAGGTTGAAACCACGGGTCCCACTGGCGTCGAAATGGAAGCCCTCACGGCTGTGCACATCGGCTTGCTCACGGTTTACGACATGTGCAAAGCCGTGGACCGTGGCATGGTGATGGGGGAAATTTCTGTGCTGGAGAAACGTGGCGGTGCGTCAGGTGACTGGCTCCAGCAAACGAGCTCAACAAAGGCTATTTGAAATCTCGCCAGTCCATCACCCGGCTCGGTGGGGTGCACTGGAAAGGCGGCTGCTGGGTAGAAGGCGAACCGTCGCAAGCTTCAAAAAACGTCGCTGCGTTTTTGTTGCGAAACTCACGCAGCCGTGCTGCGATGTGCCGAGCCCGCTCCACATCGCCTGCTGCGTTCAGTGCCTCGGCCCAAGCCACCATCAACCGGGTGTCTAAGAGATGATGAGTCGCGATAGAAAAAGACGGCATCGCCTGCACGGGTTGGACGGCGGTGGTGGCGGCGGCGTGCTGGGCATGGTGGGCGAACAACAAGCTGCGTGCCCCATCTTCAATACGCTGCCCCAAGGGCGATGCGCCGGGCGGCGGGGCATATATCACCACGACGCGCCAGTAGTCCACCACCGAGGCCATGCCCACGATCGCCATCATCAAGGTGCCCACGCGCAAGGTAAAAGGCATCTTTAGAGCGGTTCCGGTTCCGGTTGCGGCTGTCGGCGTGCCACCCAAACACAGTCCCCACACGAAAGCAGTCGGTAGCAAAAAATAGGCATACCAAAGGGGGTACTCCAACTGACTGTGCAGCGCCAGCAGCAACAGCATGACCCAACAACCGCGCAGCACCACACCCTGTGCACCCGAGGCGCGCCAAGCGTTTATGGTGGCACACCAAAACGCCCACATCAAAAGGGCCGTCACCAACAGCGCAACCGGGATACCCAGCTCCACGGCAAACTGGAGGAACAAGTTGTGGGTGTGGTCAAAAAAAGCAGTGGGTCGGTTGGGAAAAGGTGTCAACGACCAGGCAAAGTTGAAGCGCCCCCAGCCCACACCGGTCCACGGGTGTTGAGCAATGAGCACGAGGGTGTCACGCCAAATGGCAAAACGGGAGCTGGAGATATCGCCTTCTGCGCTGAAACGGCCTTCGCCGCCAAAGGCATGGCCGGTGGCCTGCGCCCATACTGTCAAACCCCACCAGATCACGGCGTAGAGCAGCGGTGTGGTCAGCAGCAGCGCACGGGTCAATGCGGGAAGCCTGCGATCCACCAAACCCCAAGCCGCCAACACCAACAGCGCCAACGCGGCCGTGCGTGACGCAGTGAGCACCACACCGAACATCAAGATAGAAAGCAGCGTGCTTTGTAAGACCCAGGATGACCGCTTTTGATGACTGCGCAGCCCGCCCAGGGCCAGCAAAGCCACCATGGACCACAGCAACAAACTGCCCAAGTGATTGGGCTGCCGAAAGTTGCCCGTCGCCCTGCCTTCAAGGCCGCTGATTGCCAACCAACGCCCGTCCCCCAACTGCGGCGCAAAGACCTGCAACACGGCGATGACAGACGCTCCGAGCCCCGCTATCACCATGGCGATGGCCAATAGCCGAAAAGTCCCCACGCATCCGGTTTCCTCTCCTTGCGCCGTTGACTCGTTGCCTGCGAGGACAACACCAGCCCACAAAACGGTGCCTGCTGCGAGCACCATCAGGAAAGCCGACAACGCCAAACTCAGCGGCAGGCCCTGCCACAGCCAAGCGACCAAGGCCGCCGAGGCCACGAGCGACAACCCGGCGACAAGCGCCTTGAAGCCCGGCTTGTGTCGTTGCGGCAGGTGCAGCACCATCCCACGGCTCGCCGGATGCAGCATCGCTGCAAGCCAACAACCCCATGCAGTGATCGCCGCCGCCTGATTCAGAAAAGTGGCCGACGGCGAGACCGAATAAGCGAGCCAGGTCGGCGCGCACAACGCCAGCACGGCCCACCAAAGACTGCCGTTTCCAAGAGGGAGTAGACGAGGAGCGTGATTCAAAACTATTGAGCCTTACATCAATCGCAACACCACACACCGTTCGGGCTGACCCTTCGACAAGCTCTCAAGAAAACGCCGGGCCGTTCCCAAGTTTTTTCATCCCCGTCGGGGGGCTGGCGCAAAGCGACAGGTCTGGGGGCGTTCAGGAGTAAACGCAAGGCCGCGCCTTGTCGAAGCCAGCGCGTGCCTCGGTGCAAGCCCTTCGACAAGCTCAGGGCGAACGGGCTGGAGGTTGTCGTGAGAAGGTAAACATCAACAGAACAAATTTCGAGAACGAGGAAGAACCGGCAAGTCAAAGCAGACCGTCGGCCCGAAGGCGCTGAGCCCACTGCCTTGACGGGATCCTCAGCGCTGCCGCATGACCGCAACAACCGGCCATTGACAGCACGCATGCGACTGTGTTCCGGAGCGCTAGCGCGTTATCACACTGCCGGCAACAAACGCGACAGTCCAGCCGAAGCGATCTCACCGATGCGCATCAAAAACTCTGTACCCATGTCGGTCGAATAGCGCGTAGGGTCGGGTGAACCCAGCACCAACAGGCCGAATGCAGCTTCCGAGCGTTCGTGGCGCATGGGAATCAAAGCCAGCGATGCCACCGTGGCTGCATCGTCCAACCACGCAGCGGCTTCAAAACCAGTGTTCAGGCCGCAATAAGGTAAAGAGAGCGACGAGGTGAGAATTTTGGTGTCGGCACTGACGCTTTGCGTGAACGACTGGTCCGCGTATTTGTCGTCCACACCCCACACACGGATGGCAGCCTGGGGAATGAGGAACTGGTGCATCAGCTGCTGCACCAACACCTGGGGCAAAAAGGTGGGCTGTGCGGTCAGCATGATGGCGCGCGTCCAGCGGTGCAGTTTGTCGGCAATGGCCACGTTCTCTTGACCATGGCGAATCATGTCGATGATTTTGTGTTCCAGGCCCTTGATCTTTTCGCGCAGCATTTCCATCTGGCGCTCTTGCAGCGAGACCGCACGCTGGCCATGCGGGCTGGTGAGCTGAATGCTGGACAACAACTCGGCCTGGCGTTCAAAAAAACCAGGCGTATGGGCCAGGTAGTTGGCGATGTCGGCTTCTGTGATGCCTTGCACGCTGGAGCCAGCGTTGACGGTCGGGCTCATAGTTCTATTTCTCCTTCGAAAACAGTTTCAGCGGGGCCCGTCATCAGCACATGCTGATTGCCACCGCCCCATTCAATGGTCAGCAGGCCGCCCCGCGCCTGCACATTCACCCGCGTGTCGAGCAACCCCAGTTCAATACCCGCCACCACCGCCGCGCAAGCCCCGGTGCCACAGGCCAGGGTTTCACCCGCGTCACGTTCATACACCCGCAGGCGCACATTTTGGCGATCGACGATTTGCATGAAACCCGCGTTCACCTTGCGCTCAAAGCGGGGGTGGGACTCCACTTGCGGGCCGACCACCTCGACAGGCGCGTGGTCCACATCGGGCACCACCTGCACCGCGTGCGGATTGCCCATCGAGAGCACCACCACCTCGGCACTGACACCATCGCCCAAGGTGAGCTCATACAGCGCCGTGCGCCCCATGACGTGTCGCCGAGCACCTTGGGGATTGAAGGGCACACGAGCCAAATCGAAGATGGGGGCGTTCATGTCAACGGTGACGCGGCCATCGTCTTGCAAATGCAATTCCAGCAGGTTGTTCACCGTTTCAACACGGATGGTTTTTTTGTCGCTTAAACCGTGTTCGTGCACATAACGCACAAAACAGCGCGCTCCGTTGCCGCAGTGCTCCACCTCGTCGCCACTGCTGCCGTTGGCAATGCGGTAGCGGAAGTCCACCCCAGGTGTGGTGCTGCGTTCGACCATCAAAATTTGGTCCGCACCCACCCCAAAACGCCGGTCGCCCAGCCGTTTGATTTGATCAACGCTCAGGTTCAGTGGGACACGGGTTCCGTCAAGCACGACGAAGTCGTTGCCGGCGCCGTGCATTTTGGTGAAGGGGATGCGCATGCCCTGATTATCCCGGGTTGCGAGGTAACACGCTGCAACCGCTATTCAATAGACCCCTGTTTCTCCATTGGGTCGGGTCTTGAAGCGTTTGTGCACCCACAGATACTGCGCCGGATTTTCCAGCACCAGTTTTTCAACGAATTGGTTCATCCACAGCGTGTCTTGTTCTGGCTGGTCAGTGGGGAACGCCGTCAACGCAGAGAAGAAACGCACGCGGTAGCCCTTGCCCCCTGGCAGCATGTCCACCACCACCGGCTGTACCAGCATGTTCAACGACTTGGCCATGCGGGAAGGCGCCATCAAGGTCGCCGCAGGAACGCCAAAAAAGGGCGCAAAGGTGGCATCGCGGGGGCCGAAGTCCATGTCGGGCATGTTGAAGAAGGCGTAGCCCTCTTTGATGTGCTTGATGACGGGCCGCACCGAGGCACCGCGGGGGTAGGCCACGCCGCGCCCGAAACGCAAGCGGCCTTTGGTCAGCACGCGGTCCCAAAACGGGTCGCTCTGGGTTTGGTAAATGTCCACGCCCATGCGGGTTTGGAAAAGCTGCACCGCCACACCGGCCAGCTCCAACCCCACAAAATGGGGAACCAACCACATCACCGATTGGTCGCTGCGCTCGGCCAGGTGGATGTCGCCCTCCACATGAATCAAGCGCTTGAGGCGGTCAAATGAGGCGTGCCACAACATGCCACGCTCCAGCAAGCTGCGCCCCAGCCATCCGAAATGTTCACGCAACAGCGTTTCTCTGTCGGCATCTGTTTTGCCAGGGAAACACAGCGCCAAGTTGGTTCTGCCCACATGGCGTCGGGAACGCGCCGTTTGATACAGCAACCAACCCAGCCCTTGCCCCAGCCGCGCCAAAACCGACAGCGGCAAAAAATGCAGCAGCCACAGCAGGGCGTAGACGGAGCGTGAGAGCAAAAGAATCAGTCCTAAAGTGTTTGAAGAATCTACGGCAGCTCTGCCAAACCCCGTTCGCCCAGAGCCTGTCGAAGGGTAGCGCGTGCAACCTGGGCTTCGACAAGCTCAGCCCGCACGGGTGGGAGTTTGCAGTGCATTCTTACGCCTCGGGGGCACGCCCCGATTTGTAGCGGTTGTAGCCCCATAAATACTGCTGGGGGCATTGCAGAATCAATTGCTCCATACAGCGGTTGATGAAGGCCGCCGATTCTGCCTGAGGTGCGTCAGGGCTTGGCATGGCCTCGGTCGGCTCGGAGACGTGAATCACATAACCTCGCCCCCAAGGCAGGCGCTCGCACCACAGCAGCAGTAGTGCAGCGCCCGGTTGGTGTGCCAAACGCGCCGCCAGTGTCATGGTGTAAGCGGGGCGGCCGAAAAATGGGGCCCAAACCCCCATCCCTTCGGGAGGTACTTGGTCCGGCAACAATCCTGCCGTTTGACCATCTCGTACCGCTCGCAACAGCTGCTTGACGCCCGCCAAGTTGGCAGGCGCGGCCGATAAGCCCGGACGTGTGCGGGCGGTGCCCACCAAGTCGCGCAACCAAGGCTTGCGTGCAGGGCGGTAGAGCACCGTGACTTGCCTGTGCAGATTCAAATAACGTTCTGCAACCGCTTGGGCTGCAATTTCAAAACAACCCATGTGGGGCGTGAGGATGACCATGCCTTGTTTTTTTGCGTGCACAGCGTCAAACAACTCAGCGCCGCGCCACTGAACCTTGTCCAAAATTGACGACCCCGGGGGTCGCAGCCATAGACAGGGCAATTCCATCAGCATACGCCCCGCTTCAGCAATGGCCCCTCTGGTTTGCCGTTTGGAGATCCCCGCCAAAGCCGCATTGGCGACAAAACGCCTGCGGTAGCTGGGAGACGCCGCATAGGTCGCCCAACCCAACAAGGCACCCAAGCCCTGCAACAACCACAGCGGCCAGCGCGAGAGCACCTTGAACAAAAACAACATGAAATTCGATCCGCTTTCTATAATGCGCCCATCGCCGAGTTAAAGAACTACTTGCGGGGCGATGTCAATTGGCTGGGTTTTCTGGCCTTGACCGGACAGCTTTCTAAGGCTGCTCAACAAATTCTGCTAAAGCGTTCGCCGCTCTCATCCGAGAAGATTGCTGGCAACGCACCTGTCAGTCAACCTTTTCCTGGAGAAGCAGCGTGTCGAACGATTTCCTCTTTACCTCTGAGTCTGTGTCTGAAGGCCATCCCGACAAAGTCGCGGATCAGATCTCAGACGCCATCCTAGACGCCATTTTCAAGCAAGACCCGCGTTCCCGCGTGGCCGCTGAAACCTTGTGCAACACCGGCCTTGTGGTGCTGGCCGGTGAAATCACCACCAATGCGCATGTCGACTACATCCAGGTCACGCGCGACACCATCAAGCGCATCGGGTACGACAACACCGACTACGGCATCGACTACAAAGGTTGCGCCGTGCTCGTGGCCTACGATAAACAAAGCAACGACATCGCCCAAGGCGTGGACCATGCCAGCGACGACCACCTGAACATTGGCGCCGGCGACCAAGGCCTGATGTTCGGTTACGCCTGCGACGAAACCCCCGACCTGATGCCCGCGCCCATTTATTACGCGCACCGTTTGGTCGAACGCCAAGCCCAGTTGCGCAAAGACGGCCGCCTGCCCTTCTTGCGCCCCGACGCCAAGAGCCAGGTGACCATGCGTTATGTGGACGGCAAACCCCACAGCATCGATACCGTGGTGCTGTCCACCCAGCACGACCCGGATCAAAGCGAGTCGGCCACCAAACTCAAGGCCAGTTTTTATGAAGCGGTGATCGAAGAAATCATCAAACCCGTCTTGCCCAAAGAGTGGCTCAAAGAAACACGTTATTTGGTCAACCCCACCGGCCGTTTTGTCATTGGCGGTCCACAAGGCGACTGCGGCCTCACCGGCCGCAAAATTATTGTTGACACCTATGGTGGCGCCTGCCCCCACGGTGGTGGCGCGTTCAGCGGCAAAGACCCCAGCAAGGTGGACCGCTCGGCCGCTTATGCCGCCCGTTATGTAGCGAAAAACGTGGTGGCTGCCGGTTTGGCCAAGCAGTGCCAAATCCAAGTGGCCTACGCCATTGGTGTGGCCAAGCCGATGAACGTCACGGTGTACACCGAAGGCACAGGCGTCATATCCGACGACAAGATTGCTGCGTTGGTGAACGAACACTTCGACCTGCGCCCCAAAGGCATCATCCAGATGCTGGACCTGCTGCGCCCCATCTATGAAAAGACGGCGGCTTATGGGCACTTTGGGCGCGATGAGCCGGAGTTTTCATGGGAACGCACCGATAAAGCTGCTGCCCTTCGGGCGGCAGCCGGGCTGTAAGCCCGCCGCGCGACAGCGCGGTATCGGTGCGTGGGTGAGGCTCACATCGGCAAAGCCGATGTGAAGGGCCAACGGCCCGGCCGAGACCAAAGAACGGACAAGGCTCAAGCGCTGCGTGCAGCGGCGGGGCTGTAAGCCCAGCGGACGCGACAGCGTCCCTTGAGCCTTGCGGCGAAGGCTAACTTTGCCTTGGCAAAGTTAAGGGGCCACAGGCCCCGGTTAACGCACTTCGCAACATTCCTCAGCCCCCTCCCCACCGTTCGGGCTGAGCCTGTCGAAGCCAGCACGTACCTCAGCAACAATCCTTTGACAGGTTCAGGGAGAACGGGGAGTGGTTTGTCATGAAGTTCGGCGACATCAACAATCAGGTGCCTGAACTGCAGGATACAGAACCCACTCAAGCCTGAGTCAGTTCACTCACGGCGGAGGCAATGCGCCGTTCCACAGGCAGCACCGCTGGCGTTGCCAGGGGTAAACCGCATTTGAACTGTTTGGCCACAAACGCCCACAACAGCCGCGAGGCATCCGGGCCGATCGGGTCACTGAAGGGTTGACGCGCTGTGCCGCCACTCCAGGCGTGGCCCAAACGTGCAATCTCGACCAAACTCGCCACGGTGTTTCGTCCCCGTTTGTAGTCGGTCAGCGTCATGGGGTGGCGTTTGCCACGTTGCAGGTGACGCGGCGCTGCGGCTTTCGCGTCACCCGCTTCAGCCCACAATTGCACAGCCGCGTGTGCGTTGTTCACCGCCACCACCGCATCCAGGGTTCCGTGTATCACCAACAGGGGCGGCCATTGGGTTGCAGTGGACTTGGCGTTTTGTTCGGGAGAACGAGCCAGCGTTTGGGCCTGGCGGCGGCCGCGCATGGCGCTCAAGGCCGACAACGTAGAGTTCGCCGTTCCAGGCGGCACGCCAGAGTGCATCACCACCGCCTTGAATTGCGACGGGTGCAAGGTGGCCAAGAGCGCCGCCATGCCCGCGCCCGCAGACAAACCAGCCACCGCAATGCGTTGGGGGTCAATGCGCTGTTGTTTGATAACTTGTGCGATGGCCTTCATCAAGAGTGCCGCTTCGTTCTGCGCGCGGCCGGAGCGGGTTTCAAACCAGTTCCAACAGCCATGTGAGTTGGCCAAGCGGTCTTGCTCGGGGTACAGCACCATGAAACGTTCGCGTTCAGCAATCCGGTTCATGCGGGTGCCGACAGCAAAACTGGCGGCGTCTTGGCCGCAACCGTGCAGCATCACAAGCAAGGGCAGTTGTTCATCCGCACGGACATGGGCGGGCCTGTACAAGCGGTAGTGGCGGGTACCGGCCGCACTCATCACGACACCCGCGAGCCAATCGCCCAGGCCTTTGGGCACGGGCGGCGTCACGGTTTTGACCAAACGCGCCGTCTTGAGCGCAGCCGCGCCCACACCGGCTCGGCCCATGTTGCGGGCCAAGGTGCTGAGGTTGCGGGTGAGGGCTTTTCGCCAAATGGAAGAAATGCTGCGCTGCGTCATTTTTCGCATTCTGCGCCTGAACTGTTGGGTATGGGGTGTTGCTGCCATCACCAGCGCGTGTTTTTTCAGCCGATGGTGACGAATAAGGTGTGGCGTTGTCGTGATGTGGAAAAGCTCCTACATGGCGACACCGTTTGCGTGGAACTTTGAGTGAACTGCGCTGCTCAATCGCTCAACATGCCTCTCCTTGACACCAGAGCACAACCCGCATTGGAGTCCACATGAATGACGAACACCCTGCGCCGACACATCCAAAAGGGTCGCCAACTTCAGCCCCGCGTTTGCTGGTGCGCCTCTATGCCACATCGAACCAAACCCTGCGTGTACAGCTGCTGACTTGTTTGTTGCGCCCCTTGGGACTGCTCGGTGCGGTGGGCGCAGCCGCCGGAGCATTCTCAGCTTTGGTGTTGCGACGCGCGGGGCCTGAGGTGATGGTGCGTGCGGATGATCTGAACCACATCACCACCGAACAGGTACTGGAGTTGGCGCGTTTTGCCGAACAAGTGAACCCCGATGTATTGCGGCAAGCCGCTCAATTGTTTTCCCAACAACAAATGGGCATGGCCGCCTTCACCGCAGCGGCGCTGGTATTGCTGCACCGAAAGTTGTCGCTGAAAACGCGAGCCGTAGAGAAGGACGGACAGAACGACTGAAGCGGATCCTGCCGGGCGATCAAGCCTGTCACGCGCAGCGATAATTCTGAGGGCATTGAGATCGTCACGATCTTCGTTCGGCCACAAGAATCACGTCACGCACCCGCGCGCCATGCAGCAACACGACAGCACCTTTGAACTAGCCAAGGAACACTTTCTGGCTGGGCTCGCCCATCTTGAGGCCAGAGAGTTTGAGCCCGCAGAACGGTGTTTTCGCTCTTCCTTGGTCCACATGCCAGGGCGTGTGTCTACCTTGGTGAATTTGGCGGCCACCCTGCTGGCTTTGGACAAAGAGCAGGAAGTGCTGAGCGTGACGGCTGACATCCTGACCCAAGAAGCCGACAACCAAGACGCGCTGCTGCACCGCGCCACAGCCTTCGGTGTTCTGGGTCGCATGGACGAAGCGCTGGTCCACTTCAATCAACTGTTGGCGCTCAATGACGGCGTTGGCGAATTCTGGTCGCGCCAAGCGCAAACCTTACAAGGCTTGGATCGACACGATGAGGCGTTCAAGTCTTACCAACGTGCTGTGGCGCTCGATTCGACACTCACCACGGCCTGGGTGAACCTGGGCAGCTTGCTGCGCGAGAGCGGTCGGCGCCAAGAATCAGCGCACGCTTTTCGCCAAGCGATTGCCAACGGGGCCGACACCGAGTTGGTGCGTTACTACCTGGCTTCGGTCACGGATGACAACAAGGCGCAAACGGCCCCGAGCAGCGCACCCCAGCACTATGTGCAAGCCCTGTTCGACGGTTATGCCGACAACTTCGACAGCCACCTGGTGAATGTGCTGGGCTACAAAACCCATGTGCTGTTGAACCAGCATTTGCAAACGGTGGCCCCGGCGCGCAAGTTTGAGTCCACCTTGGATTTGGGCTGCGGCACCGGTTTGTGTGGCGGGCTGATACATCCGCACACCCAACACCTGGTCGGCGTGGATTTATCGCAGCAGATGTTGGACAAAGCGGCCCAACTCGGCATTTACGATGAATTGGCGCAGGGCGACATCGTGGAGCATTTGCGCAAGAAGATCGCCGCCCACACGCCGCCCCACGATTTGGTCATGGCCACCGATGTGTTCGTCTACATCGGCGACTTAAAACCCACCTTTGAAGCGACGCATGCGGCCATGCAAGCCGGAGGCATTTTTTGCTTCTCTGCCGAAGCGGCGAATGACGAGGCACAAGACTTCGAGCTGCTGCCCAGTTTGCGATATGCCCACAGTGAACGTTATTTGCGCAGCTTGGCAATTGCCCACGGTTTTGACCTGATGCTGCTGCGGCGCGAACCCATACGCGAAGACCAACGCAAACCCATCATGGGTTTTTTGGTTTACTTACGCCGCCTTTGATTGCCACCACCCCACACCATGCGCACCACCGCCCGCCATTTGACCCGTATTTTCTTCACCGGTTTGTTGACGGCCTTGCCGCTGGCGGCAACGGTGTTCATTTTTGTGTGGGCTGTGCGCCTGCTCTATGGCTGGGTGGGGCCCAGCAGTTTGGTCGGTGGTTGGTTGACCCGCGCGGGCTTGGGCCACAGCTCGGAAGTGGTGGGCTATTTGATTGGCGTTGGCATCTTGTTGCTTTGCATTTTTGTGCTGGGGCTCTTGGTGCAAACACGGCTGCGCGGTGTGTTGCAACGAACGCTGGACGGCGCCATGCAGCGCATTCCCGTGGTCCGCAACGTGTACGACATCGTGAGCAAGTTGGTGGATTTGCTCTCGCAGCGCGACAAAGACGGTTTGGCCTCGATGCGGCCGGTGTGGCTGCAGTTTGGCGGCCCCGGCAATGTGGCGGTGCTGGGTTTGTTGTCCACCCCCGAGCCCGTGCTGGTGGGTGGTGAGCCCTATTTGGGTGTGGTGGTGCCCACCGCCCCCGTGCCTGTGGGCGGAGGCTTGCTTTATGTGCCGCAAGCCTGGGTCACGCCTGCGCCGCTCGGGGTGGACGGCTTGACCAGTATTTATGTGTCCATGGGCGTCACGTCAGCACAGCACCTGGGCAAGGCGGTGGTGAGTCCTCGTCCCGCCAGTACCACCGTCAAGCCAAGCGCGCCTGAGACTCCAACTCTGCTTTGAGTCCTGGGGCCAGTTGCAGTTGGCGGGCCAACTCGTCGAGATAGGCACGCTCCATGAAGGTGGTGTCATCCACCATCAAGAGGCTGGCCAAATACATCTCGGCGGCCAGTTCTGGCGTGGTGGCGGCGCGGGCCACCTCGGCGGGATCCAAAGGACGGCGCAGTTCTTTTTCCATCCAGCGCCTTTCTTGGGCATCAGCTTGAATGCGATCCAGTTCCGCATGAATCAAACCCTGCTCCCGTTCATCCAAATGGCCGTCTGACTTGGCCGCCGCAATCATGGCCTTGAGCAAGGCTTGGCTGTGCACTTCGGCTGCGGGGGCTGCCAACAGTGGGGTGCTGGGTGCTCTGGCCGGAGCTGTACCAGGTTGAGGGGCTTGTTGTTGCGCTTGTTGTGCTTGCCAATGGTTATAGGCTTTGAAGGCCACCGCGCCCAGGGCTGCGATGCTGCCGTACTTCAGCGCCGTGCCGCCCATGCTGTGGCCGCGTTTGCTGCCCAGCAAAAGGCCCAGCACGCCGCCCGCCGCCGCGCCCGTACCAAACTTGGCCCAGCTGGGATCACCTGAGCGGTGGCTTGAAGAAGCAGAACGCGAGCCGCCGCTTTTGTTATCCATCATGGACAAACCGGATTTCAACAATTGTTCGAGCATGGATTGAGCACTCATGGTGTGGTCTTTCTTGGTGAATGAGAAATGGAATGGAGTTGGCGCAATGGATGAAGGCCGCGCAACTTGAGTGGTTTCAGATGGGTATTCAGATCAGCAAGGCGGCTCCAAAAATACCCACCATGATGAAAGCCAATACCACCTTGGCAATGAGCCCCACCATGATCCCAATCCAGGTGGCCACACCGACTTTCACCGCACGTGTTTGGTCTTTTTGCGCCAGGTACTCGCCCACGGCGGCACCCACCAGCGGCATGAACAACACGCCGACCAAACCCATGAAGAGACCGAGCACCGTGCCCGCCGCCGCACCGATCAGCGCTTGTTTGCTGGCACCGGCCTTCTTGGCGCCCATCAGCCCCGCCACGTAGTCCAAACCCCAAGCCAATACCGCCAGCACGCTGACCACCACCACGGTGGTCATGCTGACGCGGGTGAAGTCGTCGATCCACGCCCCGAGCACAATGCCGCCCCAAACCAAAATGGTGCCAGGCAAGACAGGCAGCACCGTGCCCGCCAAGCCCACCAAAATCAGGGCGGCACACAGAATCCACAACAAGGTTATTTCCAAGGTAAGCTTTCTTCGCTGGAAAAAATTCAGCGCCCTTCCTATCTGACACCTCCGGATTGAACTTCAAGGGTTGGCCTGCTGCCAACATGGGTTTGATCGGGATGTTTGTGACCCCTCGGAGTTCTGATGCACTACCGCTCGCTAGGAAAAAGTCCATTGCAGGTGTCGTCCCTGTGTTTGGGCACGATGATGTTCGCTGACCAAACACCGCTGGAAGACGCCCGAGAAATCGTGGCCCATGCGCGAGGGTTGGGCGTGAACTTCATTGACACGGCCGACGTGTATTCACTCGGCGCCTCAGAAGCCATGGTCGGCGAGCTGCTGCAAGGCACACGCGATGAATGGGTGCTGGCCACCAAGGTGGGCAACAAAATGTCGGGGCGGCCCAATGAGTCCATGTATTCAACGGCTTGGGTGCAGCGCGAATGTGAAGCCAGCTTGAAGCGTCTGCAAACCGACCACATCGACATCTACTACCTGCACCGTGACTACAACGGCATGGACCTGGAAGAACCACTGCGTGCCATCGAGGCCCTGCTGCGCGCGGGCAAGATTCGTTACTGGGGTGTGTCCAACTTTCGCGGCTGGCGCATTGCCGAGATGGTGCACATGGCGAAGGCTTTGAGCATGCCGGCCCCCGTGGTTTGCCAGCCTTACTACAACCTGCTCAACCGCCAACCTGAAGTGGAGGTGCTACCAGCCTGCATGCACCACGGTTTGGGTTTGGTACCTTACAGCCCGATTGCACGCGGCGTGCTGTCCGGCAAGTACGCGCCAGGCGAGGCCCCGGCCAGCCACACCCGTGCCGGGCGCGGTGACAAACGCATCATGGAAACCGAGTTCCGCAACGATTCACTTTTGATAGCGCGGGTGCTGCAAGAACACTGCGAACGCACCGGGCGCTCACTCACCCACTTCGCCACTGCCTGGGTATTGGCTCACCAAGGCGTGAGCAGCGTGATCGCCGGGCCACGCACCTTGGCCCAGTGGGTGGACTACGGCGGCGCGCTTGACTGCGTCATCACGGAAGAAGACGAGGCCCTGGTCAACCGCCTGGTGAGCCCAGGGCATCCGTCGACGCCGGGGTTCAATGATCCGGCTTATCCTTTGAATGGGCGTTGAGTTTCATCGCCACATTTTCGGAAGCACCCGCTCATGACTACCTCCGAACCCCCTACAGAAGGAGACTTCGCGTCCTATTTGGAAACCAGGGGACAGACTCTCGCAATGGCTTCACCCAGAACGGCGGCAGAGCACAGCAGTGAACACGGCTCGCCGTTCGCAAAGCCGCGTCAGACTATCCATCAAGTGTTGGTTGAAGGCGAGGAGCCGACCGAAGAGTTTCTCGAAGAGTGGAATGCGCTCGAGAACGCACCAGAGCTCTCAGACGATGAGCTCGCGCGGCAGGCCCTAGACGCTCCGGGTGACGACGGTGACGCGCAGATTCCAGAGTGAGTGAGGAAATGGGGTTGAGACTTAGAGCCGCTAACAAAACACTGCATACACCGTTCGCCCCGAGGTCGAAGGGCCTTGCACCGAGGTACGCGCTGGCTTCGACAAGCTCAGCCCGAACGGTTTTGTTAGCGGCTCTTAACAGGTCAAGCAACGCGGATGTTCTCGCGGCAGACTGTCGCCTGCCTATCCTCCGCCGCTTGCCGCGCTGAGGTCGAAGCCTGCGCGTAACTCGGTGCGGCATTTCGACAAGCTCAAGGTGAACGGACTTGGTTTTGTCATGTCTTTTTAAACCATCATTAGCCAATTCGAATCATCAATTCCCAATGACCAACACCAACAACCGCCACAGCCTGCTTGAAGATGCTCAGGCCTTGCTGACTGCCACCTTGTTCATCTCGTTGGGCATCACGTTTTACAAACAAACGGGTTTGCTCACGGGCGGAACGGCTGGCCTGGCTTTCCTGGTGCACTACGCGACAGGCACAGGATTGGGTCTGCTCTTTTTTCTGATCAACCTGCCGTTTTATGGTTTGGCCTGGTTCGCCATGGGGCGGGCCTTCACATTCAAAACGTTTTTGGCGGTGGCCTTGTTGGCGTGTTTCACAGAAGCCTTGCCTTTGGTTTTGAAGCTGAGCTCCATTCATCCGTTGTATGCGGCGGTGATGGGCGGACTTTTAATTGGCGCGGGTTTTTTGATGCTGTTTCGCCATCAAGCCAGCTTGGGCGGTGTGGGCATCGTCGCGTTGTGGTTGCAACAGCGTCACGGCTGGCGTGCAGGCAAGGTGCAGATGGCGGTGGATTGCGGCATTGTCTTGGCAGCGTTTTTCACGGTCAGCCCCTTGCAACTGGTCTACTCCTTGGTGGGGGCGGTGGTGCTGAACCTCACGTTGGCGGTCAACCACAAACCGGGTCGGTATGTGGCGATGTGAGGGATGTGCTGGATGGGTTCAGTCCAGCTCGGCAACGACATCTCCCTCTTGCGGTTCGCAAGACGAGGACATCGGCTGCCAACCGCGTCGCTTCACCACGCGCTTGTCTCGTAAACAAAACTCCACACGAATCACGTCAGGCGCTTGTTGGCGAACAAAGGTCTCAATCGATGAAGGCATGCTGACGCGAAACACATGTTGCGCCAGGTCAGTGCTTGGGTGGTCGTCGTGGTGCACCCACGGGATCAAGTGGCTCAACCACATGATGGGCGGCGCTTTGAGGTCGAACCGTGTGGGCTCATAGGCTTGTTGCCTCAGCCACGCCTGGGATTGTTGTCGCAGATCTTCGGTCGGTGCCAGATCACCCCAAGCCACGGCCAGGGTTTCTATCACCCATTGATTGCAGTTTTGGTACTGCAGGCCAAATGCATAGGCATTGGCGCTGTAGGTGCTGCCCAGCAGTCCCAGGGCCCGCTGGTTGTTCAGCGCCACCTGCGCCAGTGCTTGCCCCTTTGCTTGTGGCAACAACAGCAGCGACACAAAACTTTGGTCGGGATCGTTCACGCCCAGCACAAAACCGGTGAGACCTTGGTCAAACACTTTGGGCCTGGCTTCATCGCAGGCGTAATAGAGTTGGCGCACCGACCACGGCCCGTTGCTGCTGTCTTGCAGGCTGATGCCGGCATGGCTGTACCGTTGATCAAAAAGCCCCAAGCTCAACCCTGAACGTGCGACCACGGCTGCCGCGACATCAGACGCCTGCAGCTCTGCTTTCACGAGGGCGGCAAAACGAATCAGCCTGTCGTTCTGGCTGGCCGACAAGGGAGTGGATTCGTCGCAAGCGCCGATCACGGTGGCTTGCGTCAACCCCGTGTACAGCAGAAGGGGCAGCAGGGCCATGGCCTGCGCGGCCATCCGCACGAAATGCTTGGCCACGTCAAAAAATCTCGTGCCCTGTCCCGCAATAGAACTTGCTCAAAGCGTCACGGCGCGGTTATGCAAATCACGGTGCCACTCGTCGTGCAAGACCAAGTAAAACGCCTGAGCTTGACCTGCCACGGAAAACTCCAATCCATAGACCCGGTCGCGCACAGTGACTGTCGCTCCGCTGACCAGCTCGGCGCGACTTGCGACGCTCTGCGGAAGCAGCAATTCGAACTCGTTCTTGGCGGCCTTGGGGTCTGCCGCTTGCAGGTTGACAGTGACGAAGCCTGGTTGGGTGGCTGCCGCAAAGATGCCCAATACTTTGTAGTCGCCAGCCGCCATGTTGGTGGCGCCAGACGAGCTGTTGCTAGAGCCGCGCAGGGACTGGGACAAGCTGCCTGCAGACTCCCAGATCAAGCTGGTGGTAGACGAGGCGGCCTGCCCGACGGACGTCACGGCGAAGCCGACCCCAACGAGAAGCACAGATCTGAGTAAGGAGTTCATGGGCAGATGCGGGAGGTCGCCAAGGATTTAGACAGCCGCGAGCATACCTCCGACGGCTGCCCTGTTTATCCCTCACTGCGGTGCATGTCGCTCTCTTACCCCGAGGAAAACCCCATGAATGCTTGCTTTCTCGGCTTCGAGTGCTAAATCCAATTGGGTCCGAGCGCTACACAAGCCGATTGAGCTGTGCTGCGGCACGCTGGCGGCTTGCTCCTTACCAGCGCGCACCGCATCACAGCCCACTCGGGCCTGTCCCTGGTGAATTCCGGGCTGATCAGCCGCGAGCCGCAAACCCCGTTTTCTGCGCACGGGCCAGAGCACAGCGCAAGAGGCAATAGTGCTGGGGTACCGCGGCGAGCGATATGCGCCTGAATAGGAAAAAACCCGCCGAGCACTGGGCCGAGCGGGTTGGCGGGGCGAGCCTCTTTTGAGGCCGCGTCGCGATTACTTCTTGCGGTACTTGCGCAGAGCAGCGATCTGGGCGGCCAAGGCCACCAGTTCGTTTTGCGCTTTGGCCAAGTCAATGTCGGTCTTGGCATTTTTCAGAGCTTCTTCGGCCAAAGCCTTGGCTTCAGTGGCTTTGGCTTCGTCCAGGTCTTTGCCGCGAATGGCGGTGTCGGCCAGCACGGTGACCGAGCCGGGTTGCACTTCCAAAATGCCACCGGCAACGAATACAAACTCTTCTTCACCGGTGTCGGCCCGCTCAATGCGCACGGCACCAGGTTTGATGCGGGTGATCAAGGGGGTGTGACGGGGCAAGATACCCAGCTCGCCACCTTCGCCGGGCAAGGCAACAAACTTGGCCTCGCCGGAGAAGATGGATTCTTCGGCGGAGACAACATCAACGTGAATGGTGGCCATACAGATCTCGCTAAACGTGTGAAGAATGGGTCAACAAGCAAGCAGTCGAATCGAGAGCTTGGCACTGTGCGTCGGTGGATTCATATCTACCCGGCACGGCAACAACGCCCTCGTTTCAAGTGCAAGGCTTACTGCATCTTCTTGGCTTTCTCGAAAGCCTCGTCAATCGTGCCAACCATGTAGAACGCTTGCTCAGGCAGGCTGTCGCATTCGCCGGCCACGATCATCTTGAAACCACGGATGGTTTCTTTGAGTGGCACGTACTTGCCAGGCGAGCCAGTGAACACCTCGGCCACGTGGAAAGGCTGGGACAGGAAACGCTGAATCTTACGAGCGCGGGCCACGGCCAGTTTGTCTTCAGGCGCCAATTCGTCCATGCCCAGAATGGCGATGATGTCGCGCAGTTCTTTGTAGCGCTGCAGTGTGCCTTGCACCGCACGTGCGGTGTTGTAGTGCTCTTCGCCCACGACGTTGGGGTCGAGCTGGCGGCTGGTGGAGTCCAGAGGGTCCACGGCGGGGTAGATACCCAAAGCGGCGATGTCACGCGACAGCACCACGGTGGAGTCCAAGTGAGCGAAGGTGGTGGCAGGTGACGGGTCGGTCAAGTCGTCCGCTGGCACGTACACGGCCTGGATGGAGGTGATGGAGCCCACTTTGGTGGACGTGATGCGCTCTTGCAAGCGGCCCATTTCTTCAGCCAGCGTTGGCTGGTAGCCCACAGCGGAAGGCATGCGGCCCAAGAGTGCCGACACTTCGGTACCGGCCAAGGTATAGCGGTAAATGTTGTCCACGAAGAAGAGCACGTCCTTGCCTTCGTCACGGAAGGATTCGGCAATGGTCAAACCCGTCAAGGCCACACGCAGGCGGTTGCCAGGAGGCTCGTTCATCTGACCGTAGACCATGGCCACTTTCGAGTCTTCGAGCTTCTCCAGGTTCACGACGCCAGAGTCGGCCATCTCGTGATAGAAGTCGTTGCCTTCACGGGTACGTTCACCCACACCGGCGAACACCGACAAACCGCTGTGCGCTTTGGCGATGTTGTTGATGAGTTCCATCATGTTCACGGTTTTGCCCACGCCGGCACCACCGAACAGGCCCACCTTGCCGCCTTTGGCGAAGGGGCAGACCAAGTCAATCACCTTGATACCAGTTTCCAGCAAGTCTTGCGACGGGCTGAGTTCGTCGTACGCGGGTGGCTTGCGGTGAATGGCCGCCGTGAGCTCTTGGCTGACAGGACCACGCTCGTCAATTGGTGAGCCCAGCACGTCCATGATGCGGCCCAGCGTAGCGCGACCCACGGGCACCGAAATCGGTTTGCCGGTGTTGGTCACCATCAAGCCACGGCGCAAGCCGTCGGAGGAACCCAGCGCAATCGTGCGCACCACACCGTCGCCCAGCTGCTGCTGTACTTCCAGTGTCAAGTCGGTGCCGATCATTTTCAAGGCGTCGTACACCTTGGGCATGGCGTTGCGTGGGAATTCCACGTCGACCACCGCGCCGATGCACTGGACGATCTTGCCTTCTGCCTGGGTCGCTGTTGCTGTATTCATGCTATTTCCTTTGAATCAGATCTTTGGAGTGTGAAGCTGGGCCCTTAGACGGCCGCCGCTCCCGCCACGATTTCGGAGAGTTCTTTGGTGATGGCGGCTTGGCGTGTCTTGTTGTAGACAAGCTTCAACTCGCCAATCACGCTGCCAGCGTTGTCGGTGGCCGACTTCATGGCCACCATGCGGGCCGACTGCTCAGAGGCCATGTTCTCCGCCACTGCCTGGTAGACCAAGGCTTCGGTGTAACGCACCAGCAGCTCGTTGATCACGCTCGGCGCATCGGGCTCGTAGAGGTAATCCCAGCTGTGGTTGCCGCTGCTTTGGGAGGTTTCTGCCGCCATTGTCTCGGCCGACAAAGGCAAGAGTTGCTGCACCACGGGCTCTTGTTTCATCGTATTGATGAAACGTGTGTAGCAGATGTAGACCGCGCTGAGTTTGCCTTCGGCATAAGCGTCCAGCAGCACTTTGACTGGGCCAATCAGTTTTTCCAGGTGAGGTTTGTCACCCAACTGAGTCACGTGCGAAACCACCTTGGCACCAATGCGGTTCAAAAAGCCAAAGCCCTTGTTGCCGATGGCCACCGCCTCAGCTTTGTGCCCAGCCGCCTCAAGGTCTTTGAGCTTGAGCGTGAGGGCGCGCAGCACGTTGGTGTTCAAGCCGCCGCACAACCCTTTGTCGGTGGTGACGACGATGAAACCAGCGGTCTTGACACCCTCATGTTTGACCATGAAAGGGTGTTGGTACTCGGGCGTGGCCTGCGACAAATTAGAGGCCAAGTTGCGGATTTTTTCAGCGTAAGGGCGGGCCGCACGCATCCGGTCTTGCGCCTTGCGCATTTTGGATGCGGCGACCATTTCCATGGCCTTGGTGATCTTTTTCGTGTTCTCGACACTTTTGATCTTGCCGCGTATTTCTTTTCCTGCTGCCATGACGGAGCTCCTGTGTGAAGTCCTTAAGCTTTAGGCGAACGATTTTTTGAACGCAGCGACGGCACCCGACAACTCGGCTTCGGAGTCTTTGTCCAACACTTTCGTGTCTTCAATTTTCTTCAGCAAACCAGCGTGGCTGGATTTCAGGAACTGGTGCAGGCCGTGCTCGAAAGCCAAGACCTTTTTCACGTCCACATCGTCCATGAACCCTTTGTTCACGGCGAAGAGGGTCGCGCCCATCAAGCTGATGGACAGAGGCGAGTACTGGGCTTGTTTGAGCAACTCAGTGACGCGCGCACCGCGATCCAGTTGCTTACGGGTGGTTTCGTCCAGGTCGGAGGCAAACTGCGCAAACGCGGCCAGCTCACGGTACTGCGCCAAGTCGGTACGGATACCGCCGGACAAGCCCTTGACCACTTTGGTTTGTGCCGCACCACCGACGCGAGACACCGAGATACCGGCGTTGATCGCAGGGCGGATGCCGGCGTTGAACAAAGAGGTTTCCAAGAAGATTTGACCGTCGGTGATCGAGATCACGTTGGTGGGCACGAAGGCGGACACGTCGCCAGCCTGGGTTTCAATGATGGGCAGTGCGGTCAGCGAACCGGTTTTGCCTTTTACGGCGCCTTTGGTGAAGGCTTCGACGTAGTCGGCATTCACACGAGCAGCACGCTCCAAGAGACGGCTGTGCAGATAGAACACATCGCCAGGGTAGGCTTCGCGGCCTGGTGGGCGGCGCAGCAGCAGGGACACTTGACGGTAGGCCACGGCTTGTTTGGACAAGTCGTCGTACACGATCAGCGCGTCTTCACCACGGTCGCGGAAGTACTCGCCCATGGTGCAGCCGGAGTAGGCCGAGACGAACTGCATGGCAGCCGATTCAGCCGCAGAGGCGGCCACGACGATGGTGTATTCCATGGCGCCATTGGCTTCCAGGGCGCGCACCACGTTCTTGATCGACGACGCCTTCTGGCCAATGGCGACGTAGATACAGGTCATGTTCTGACCTTTTTGGTTGATGATGGCGTCAATCGCGACGGCGGTTTTGCCGGTCTGGCGGTCGCCAATGATCAGCTCGCGCTGGCCACGGCCAATAGGCACCATGGAGTCAATCGACTTCAAGCCGGTTTGCATCGGCTGGTCCACCGATTTACGTGCAATCACGCCCGGCGCGATTTTTTCGATGGGCATGGACAACTTGGCATTGACCGGGCCTTTGCCGTCAATGGGTTGACCCAGGGCGTTGACCACGCGGCCTTTGAGCTCAGGGCCCACGGGCACTTCCAAAATGCGGCCCGTGCACTTGACCGTGTCGCCTTCAGAGATGTGTTCGTACTCGCCCAAAATCACGGCGCCGACAGAGTCGCGCTCCAGGTTCAGCGCCAGTCCGAAGGTGGGGGTGCCGTCGGCGGTTGCAGGGAACTCCAACATTTCGCCTTGCATGGCGTCAGACAGGCCGTGCACGCGCACGATGCCGTCGGTCACCGACACGACAGTGCCTTGGTTGCGAATGTCGGCTTGGACACCCAGGCCTTCAATGCGGCTCTTGATGAGCTCGGAAATTTCTGCTGGATTCAATTGCATTTCATCTCTCCGTTTTTGGGGCACCTCGGTGGGCACCGCCTGAAGGCCCAAGGGCCGACGCTTCTAGGCAGGGTTTGACAGAAGAAAATGGCCAAAGCCATCTTCACGCCGTCAGCGCCACTTTCATTTGTTCAAGACGGGCTTTCACCGAGGTGTCGAGCACTTCATCGCCCACCACCACACGCACACCACCAATCAACTCGGGTTCCACTTTCACCGTGGCGCTGAGCTTGCGGCCAAAGCGTTTTTCCAGTGTTTGAACCAAGTCGGCCAGTTGCGTGTCGCCAATGGGGAAGGCGCTGTAGACCACCGCATCGGACGAACCCGCATGCTGGTTCACCAAGGCCTGAAACTGAGCGGCCATTTCCGGCACCACGCTCAAACGACCGTTGTCGATCACGGTACGCACCAGGTTGACGATGGGCTCTGCCAGCGGCAAACCCACAGCGGCTTGCACCACGTCCAACACCTGCTGTGCAGTGGTCTTTGGGTTGTCAGCGAACTGGCGCAGTTGTTCGTTGGCTGTCACGACACCAAGGGCGCGGACTTGCTCACCGAGGGCATTCAAGTCGCCTTTGACGGCCACTTGAAACAGCGCCTCGGCGTAGGGACGTGCGAGTGTTGCGAACTCGGCCATGATTTACAGCTCGGCTTTCAGGCGGGTCAGCAACTCGGCGTGAACGCCGGCGTTGACTTCGCGCTTCAAGATTTGCTCAGCGCCCTTGACGGCCAGCGCGGCGACTTGGTCGCGCAGGGTTTCACGGGCTTTCGTGGCTTCATGTTCAGCCTCGGCCTTGGCCGCAGCGATGATCTTGGAGCCTTCTTCGTGGGCACGGCCCTTGGCTTCTTCGATCATGGCTTGGGCACGGCGCTCGGCATCGGCCAAGCGCTGCGCTGCATCGTTGCCTGCAGAGGCCAGCTGCTCCTTGACCTTTGCGTTGGCGTTCGCCAACTCGGCTTTCGCTTTGTCGGCAGCAGACAGGCCTTCTCTGATTTTGGCGGCGCGCTCATCCAGCGCCTTGGTCAAAGGCGGCCAGATGTGGCGCATGGTGAACCATACAAGGATCGCAAAGACGATCGCTTGCAGGAACAAAGTGGCATTGATATTCACGGCACGGTCCTTTCTGTCGTGAAAGGGGCGTGAATCAGCTCAGAACGAATGGGTTGGCGAAGGCGAACAGCAGTGCGATCGCAACGCCAATCAGGAAAGCAGCGTCAATCAGACCGGCCAAGATGAACATCTTGGTTTGCAATTCATTCATCAACTCAGGTTGACGTGCAGAAGACTCCAGGAATTTGCCACCCATCAACGCGATGCCGATGGAAGCACCAATGGCGCCCAAACCAACGATCAAACCACAAGCCAGTGCGACGAAACCGAGTACGTTTTCCATGATTGCTCCAAAGTATGAAAAGAAAGATAAAAGAAAAAACCAACGAACAAAAAATCAGGCTATGAACTGATGCCCCAACTTCCTCATCAAGGCATCAATGCGCGTCATGGGCCTGACCCACATAAATGAGGGTCAGCATCATGAAGATAAACGCCTGCAATGTGATGACGAGGATGTGGAACAAGGTCCACACCGTGCCGGCAATCACATGCCCCACGCCCAGCCAAAAACCACCGGCCAGAGGGTTGAACTCCCACGCCCACACGCCACCCATCAGGGCGATCAACATGAACACAAGTTCACCCGCAAACATGTTGCCGAACAGCCGCATGCCGTGAGACACCGTCTTGGCGACGAACTCGATCATTTGCATGAGAAAGTTCACCGGATAGAGGAACCACTTGTCGCCGAATGGGGCTGCGATCAGTTCGTGTGACCAACCACCCAGGCCTTTGATCTTGACGTTGTAGACCAAACAGACGAAAAGCACGCTGACGGACAGGCCCAGGGTGGTGGAGAGATCCGCCGTGGGAACCACGCGCATGTAATCTTTGAACCCAAGCGCAGGGCCTGCGCTGTGCCAAATGTGAGGGATCAAATCCACAGGCAGCATGTCCATGAAGTTCATCAGGAAAATCCAGACAAACACGGTCAACGCCAATGGGGCCACCAACTTGCGACTGGTGGCGTTGTGGATCACACCTTTGGCTTGGTTGTCCACCATTTCAACCATCATTTCAACGGCAGCTTGGAAGCGGCCAGGCACACCGGCGGTCACGCGGCGTGCTGCACGCCACATGACAAAACATCCCAGCACGCCCAGCAACAGCGCGAAAAACACCGAGTCCAGATTGAAAACACCGAAATCAACAATCGATGTTTGTTTGACGCTCTGAAAGGAGAAATCCTTCTGCAAATGCTGCAGGTGGTGCTGGATGTATTCCGTGGCGCTCGGGCCCGATGCAACGTGACTTTCAGCAGACATCTGTACCGTCTCTTCTATTAAATAGTTGATCGCTGAACCGATCGGCGCTGGTCAAACAACAACACCGCCCAGTTCACCTTCAAACACACCACCATCGCCAGCAACAAAACCAGCCAGCTCAGGTCATTGACCACTTTGGGCGCGGCCACCATCATGGCCACTGCCAACAACAACTTAGCGAGTTCCCAAACGGCAAACCGCATCAAAACCGCACCGACTTGCAGGCCCTGAGATCTCTGCAGCCCCCGCACCATCACTGCACCAGGTACCACCACCACGGCGGCACCGTAAAGCGCAGACAAAAACCAATTCATGCCGCCCAAGACACCCAAAAGTGCCGCCAAAAAGAGGCCGACCGCACATTGCACCCTCACAACCCGCCAAGGCGAATGCACAGGCTGTTTTGCAAGCAGGGCCTGCGCCTCTTGTTTTGTCAGAGGTTGAAACTCGTCTTCTGTCTGGTCTTCGTCAGTAACTTCAAGCCCGGACACTGTGCCCCGATGCTCCGCCACCAACTGTTCACTGATTGCGGATTGCGGCATGGCTCGTTGTTCAATACTGGCTTAGAAACAGAACCGCTTGGCCCGCAGCGCGCCTACTTCACCCGGCGGTCAGCAAAGCCTCGGGATTATACGAGGTAACCCGATGTATTCAAGTCGTATGTAGTCATCGGCCTGTTGGCAACCATGCCAATTCAACATGACCTGATGGGTATCGCCCCTGGCAGAACGGCGTCAAGAATAGAGATTGGCAGGCTGGCCCGGCACATCCACCCGCAAGGAAAGCACACATCCGGCGTGGGGCTGTTCCGCCAACTCTGCCGCTGACCGGCCTTCGCGGGCCGTGGTGATGTAAAGCGTTTTCAGGTCGGTACCCCCAAAACAAGGCATGGTGGGGCAACGCACCGGCAGGCGCACTTCACGTAACACTTCGCCCTGGGATGACAGGCGAAGCACGCGCTGTCCCTCAAACAGTGCGACCCAATAACAACCTTCGGCATCCATGGCTGCCCCGTCGGGGCGGCCGCCGTAGTCACTCAAGTTTTGGTCCGCTTGTTTGATGGGAAAACTCGCAAACACACGGCGGTTGCTTGTTGCGCCGGTTTCAGGCGAGAAGTCCAGGGCGTACACGGTGTGGGCCTTGGTGTCGCTCCAATACATGGTGCGACCATCCACGCTCCACGCCAAACCATTGGAGGTGGTGATCCCGCTTTCTCGCCGTGTGAGTTGGCCACGGGCATAACAGTACAAATTCGCCAACGGCGGGTCGCGCGGCTCGTATATCGTGCCGACCCAAAAACGTCCTTGCGGATCGCATTTGCCGTCGTTAAAGCGCTCTTGGCTGGGTTCATACGGGGGCGGCGCGAGGAGAGATCGTTGGCCGGTCTGAACATCAAAGCGCCATAGGCCGTCGCGCATGGCGAGTAAAAGCCCGCCGTCCAACATTGGCGCACAGCAGGCGACGTCGGTTTCAAACTGCCAATTCCGGATGACTCCGGTTCTAGGGTCGAGGCGATACAAGCGGTAAGCCGGGATGTCGCACCAGTACAGCACTTGTTCTGTCGGATGCCATAGCGGCGACTCGCCCAAACGGTTGGGCTCGGCCACAGCCACAGCAACGTTCGAGGCGCCTTCGGTGGGGCAATTGGGCGGGTGTTGGTGTGAAGTCATCGCGGTTAGTCAATCATGTTGATCCGGTCCGATGAAGTATGAACCGTTCGCCCTGACCCTTCGACAGGGCTCAGGACTTAAGGCCTCCTCTGGTAGCTAGCCGATACCGCCAGCTTGAGTTTTCTCAAGTGTGAGGTTGTACTGCGGCGGGAAACATCATGCTGTTCGGTTGATCGGCCTGGCGAATCACGGTTTGCAGCACACCTTCAAAACGCGCCACGATGCGATCCCAGTCCCATTGGCTGGCGGTGTGGCGGGCGGCGGCGGCCATGGATTGGCGTTGCAACGGGTTCTGCGCCAGCAGCAACGCGGCCTGCACAAATGCGGCCTGCTGTGCAAAGGGCACTGTCACGCCGTTCTCGCCGGACTGAATCAATTGCGCTGCCGCCGCATAGTTGTAGGCCACCACGGACAGGCCGCTGGCCATGGCTTCGGTGGTGACGTTGCCAAAGGTTTCAGTCACGCTGGGAAATAAAAAGAGATCGGCAGATGCATAGTGGGCAGCCAAGTCGTCGCCGCTGCGCTGGCCTGCAAAGATGGCGCTCGGGTAACGCGCTTGCAAAACTGCACGCATCGGCCCATCACCCACCAACAGCAAACGCGCGCGTGGTTCGCGTGCCAGCACCGCATCGAAGGTTTCGGCCACGGTGTCGAGGTTTTTTTCCGGTGCCAGACGCCCCACACAGGCCAGCACCAGGTCTTTCGGCGCCACACCCCATGAGGCGCGCAGCGGCTCACTGCGCCGCGCCGGATTGAACTGGCGTGTGTCCACGCCCCGCCCCACCACCGTGAGGTGGCGCAAGCCGCAGGCCTCCAGGTCGCGTTTGAGCGCCTCGGTGGGCACCATGGTGCAGTGGGTGCGGTTATGAAACTTGCGCAAGTAAGCCATGATGGGCTTGCGCAACCAGCCAATGCCGTAATGCTGGCTGTAGGCGTGAAAGTTGGTGCGAAAGTCAGAGCTGATGGGCAGCTTCAGGTGGTGTGCTGCTTGCAGCGCAGACCAGCCCAAAGGGCCTTCGGTGGCAATGTGCACGACGTCAGGCCTGTGCACGGCCCACAACTGCACCAGCGAACGTTTGGAGGGCACACCCATGCGCAAATTAGGGTAGCGGGGTATGGGCAAGCCGCGCATCAGCACCTCGTGAAAACGCACGCTGCGATCGCCGGACTCTGGTGTCGCGTCAAGGTTCAAATGTTGATTGATCGCGCCGCCATCAAGCCCGCTGGCTAGGCGCGACGAGGAGTCATAGCTTGGGCTATGGCGACGAGAAGCAACGACGCCATCGGGTTTGAGGGCCAGCGAGCAAGCGGCATTTGAGCCTTGGCGCGACACCTGGTTGTCTTGTCTTGGGCGTATCAATTGCACGTCGTGGTTGCGGTGGTGCAAACCTTCCACCACTTTGGCAATCGTCATGGCCACGCCATTGACTTCCGGTGGGTAGGTTTCTGTGACCACCGCGATTCGCAGCGACCGATGCACGGCCGGGTAGTTGTTCACCAAGATGCCGGGGGGTGCTGGAATGTCCATATTCGTGATTCGCGACATTCCTCAGCCCTTCTCCGTTCGCCCTGAGCCTGTCGAAGGGTTGTGTGGGGAAGCACATGCTGGCTTCGACAGGCTCAGCCCGAACGGAGCTGGGGGTGACGCCGGAATGTCGCTGGTCAAGTCCATGACCGTGATGGTGCCCAATTTGCGCGACAAATTGGTGACAACGCTGCGATGCCGCGTTTGACACGCTCACGTCATCCAAACGTCACAGCAGCTTCATCTGCCACCGTCACCATCGCGACATACAGCCCCGACATCCACCGCACGTGGGCTGGATCAACACTGAGGATTGCCGTGAAAGCTTACTTCAAAGAGTTAGCCGTGCAGCGTTGGGACGACCACCGCTACTACCACCACAGCCGCATCAACCAAAGCCTGCATTTGGTGAGCGCAGTGAGTTTTGTGATTGCTTATGGTTTGTTGTTTGTGGACCCTGCCCTGGCCGCCGTGCTGGCCTGGTGTGTGTCCATGACGAGCCGCCAAGCCGGGCACTTTTTCTTTGAACCCCGTGGTTACGACGAAGTCAACCAAGCCACCGACGAGCACAAAGAAGAAATCAAAATTGGCTACAACATTCGCCGCAAGATTGTGTTGATGGCGGTTTGGGTGTTGATCCCTGTCGTTTTGTGGCTGTCACCTTCTTTGTTCGGGTTGATTGACCCCGCCCTTGATTTCAACGGCTTCATCCACGATGTGGGCACGGCCTGGTTGGCGCTGGGCGTTGCGGGCTTGTTGTTCCGCGTATTGCAGCTGTGGGTGCAACAAAGTTTGGCTACGGGTTTGGTGTGGGCCAGCAAAATTCTGACCGACCCCTTTCACGACATCAAACTCTACTGGCGCTCGCCGTTTTATCTGCTGCGTGGGGAGTTGATTGATCCCATGGCGCATGTGCGTAGCCACTGAACGGCTCATGACTGATCTAGCCTCATGAAGTCTTCACTCCCGTTCGGGCTGAGCTTGTCGAAGCCCAGGTTGTATGCGCCACCCTTCGACAGGCTCAGGGCGAACGGTTCGGACGTTGGACGGCCGAATCAGTAGCAACGAAGACCTGCTTTAAGACGCAGCTCGTCCTCTTGTGCTGGTTGTTAAACCCACTGCCCCCACATCTCCTTCAAGATGCTGCGGCGTATGGTTTTGTTGGTTTGACCCGCATCAGCCCACCACCAACCGTGCTGCTGCATGTCTTGCGCGGCGGCCACGAAACGTTGCAGCACTTGATGGAAGTCGTCGTCGCTGTAATTCAGGCTAAAAATGAAACGCCCGGTGCCCACCCAACTCAGCGCCAAACCATGTTCGCGCAAGTAAAACTGCAGCATCCAGTTGTAGCGCGAGGGCTGCGTGTACAGCACCGTCCAAATGCTTTGCAGGTTGGCCACACGCACCGGCAAACCGGCGTCTTGCAACGCCTGGTTCAGCTGCGCTGCACGTTGATCCCAGCGCTGGTCCGCCCCTTCATACATCGCCTGCACCTCGGCCGACGACAGGCGGTGCAAAAAGACATTCATCGCGCCCATCACATAAGGGTGGGCATTGAAGGTGCCGCGCGCAAAACAAATGTCGGCGGGGCGGTCTTCGCGGAAACGTTTCATCCAGTGCGCACGGCCACACACCACACCCACGGGCAGGCCACCGCCCAAGGTTTTGCCATAGGTCACCATGTCGGCTTGCACGCCAAAGTACTGCTGCGCACCACCCGGCGCCAAACGAAAGCCGACAAAAATTTCGTCGAAGATCAGCGCTATGCCGCGTTCGGTGCACACCTCACGCAATTGTTGGAGCCACGTGGTGTAGGCCTCGCGGTCAAAGTGGGCGCGGCGGCTGCTGTCCACCAAAGACGAGTCGCCCGGCGCACCGCTGTTGGGGTGCAAGGCTTGCAAGGGGTTGATGAGCACGCAGGCAATGTCGCTGCGGCTGCGCAGCACTTGGAGGCTGCGTTCGCTCATGTCACGCAGGGTGTAGGTTTCGCGTGGGGGCAATGGATTGCCGGGGCCGGGCTGAACGTCTTCCCACCAGCCGTGGTAAGCCCCGCAAAACCGCACCAGGTTTTTGCGGCCACTGTGGTAACGGGCCAGGCGCACCGCTTGCATCACGGCCTCGGTGCCCGACATGTGGAAAGAAACTTCATCCAGCCCCGAGATGGCTTTCAAACGGTACACGTTGTCGAGCACGCAGGGGTGGTAGGCGCCCAGCACAGGCCCCAGATCGCGGGTGCGGCTGATGCCTTCGTCCACGCAGCTTTTGTAGAAGTCCACCCCAAACAGGTTGACGCCGTAAGAGCCGGTGAGGTCGTACAGTTTTTGGCCGTCCAGATCCTGCACCTGCACGCCAGCTGCTGCCTGCAAAAAGCCGCCCACTTTCAAATGCTGGCGCAAATAGGGGCTGTACTGAAAGGGCACGCGGTAGTTGCCGGTGAACTGCAAGTCAGAGATCGAGTCGCGCGCCTCCACCGTCATGACCACCGACTTGGCATGGCGCTGGCCCAAGGTGGCAGCCAGTTGGGCAAAACCGGCGCGGCGTTTTTCAACCAGCGCGACGGGCGCACCGTCGGAGTTGAAGAACCGGTCTTCGTCAAAGGCATAACCCGGAATCAACGACGCCACACGTTTGGCCATGCGCGAATGCCCGGCGAGCGAGCGGTGTTTGGCACGCGACAGGTCCAAGCGCTGCTTGGCACGGGGCAAGGCCCAGGCCATGGTGCCCAGCAAGGCGGTGGCCCAAGCGATAGAAGAAAGCATCAAGGTTTCGTTCATGAAGTGGGTGTTGGAAGTTCAACCCCTTATGTAGCCCCCTCAATTGACAAGATGATGAAATGAGTTTTCCAAATGAACACGCTGCGCCGCTTTTTTCAACAAGAAGACATCAATTTTTTGCTCACCAACCGCGTGCCACGCATAACACTGACGCGTTTCATGGGTTGGTTCAGCAAGCTGCGCTCACCCTGGCTGGCAAGGGCCAGCATTGCCCTGTGGCGGCTCTTCACCGACCTTGATTTGAGCGAAGCCAAAACCCAGCACTACGCCAGCCTGCACGACTGCTTCACGCGCGAGTTGCGGCCCGGTGCCCGGCCCATCAACACCGCCGACGAATTGCTGTGTAGCCCCAGCGACGGCATCGTCGGCGCCTGTGGCCATGTCAACGGCACGCAAGTGTTTCAGGCCAAAGGTTTCCCATATAACCTGAAAGAGCTCTTCGGCCCGAGCCAAGACACCACACCGTTTGAAAACGGTGTCTACATTACCCTGCGCTTGACCTCGGCCATGTACCACCGCTTTCATGCGCCCCACGACGGTGTGGTGGAGCATGTCACCTACCTGAGCGGCGACACCTGGAACGTCAACCCGATTGCGCTCAAGCGTGTGGAAAAACTTTTCTGCCGCAACGAACGTGCGGTGGTCAACATGCGTTTGAAGCGAGGCGGGCACCGCATCGCCCTCGTCCCCGTGGCCGCGATTTTGGTCGCCAGCATGCGATTGCATTTTGCGAACGTGCTGCTGCACCTGCGCTACCAAGGCCCGAACGAAATTCCATGCCAAGCCGCGCTGCACAAAGGCCAGGAGATGGGCTGGTTCGAACACGGATCCACCATCATCGTCTTCGCGCCCAAGGGGTTTGAGCTGCTGCCCCATGTGGTGGCGGGAGCGCGGGTGAGGATGGGGGAGGGGTTGATGAGGGTGGCGGGGCAGCTTGGCGGGTGATTCGGATGCGGTTGAGTGGGCTGCCTGTTGGGGCTTGCAGTATTGGCTTGCAGAGCCCTGCGCTATGCTCCAACGCCTTCCGGTTTATGCCGCCGCCTAATTTGGAAAAACCAGATTAGGCGACGATCTAGATTACGTAGGCCCCACAGGCAATCTATTTGACCGGCTACCGCGTGCACCTGCCACCTATCGCTGATTGGAAGTAGCAATGGCAAACGAAATGGTCGCAAGCTCCCGAGAACAGCAACACTGAACCGTTTAAAAGCAGGAGGATACTGAAAATGGACTCAAAGCCCAGGCACCAAGAGATTGACCACCGAACCTTGAAGCTAATTGTTGGTGTTATCGCCATGAGCCTAGCCGGCCTGACAGCCGCGTTTGCAGACAGTCGCATCACCTCAATTACCGCTTCATTTCATGAGGGAGGATGGTCCCAAACCGTCTTCATTGGTTTTTTGTTTGCCATAGCGGCCTTCCTGATGGCGTATAACGGTCTGACTAAACCAGAGATGGTATTGAGCAAAGTTGCTTCCCTGGCCGCACTAGGCGTTGCAATGTTCCCATGCAAATGTGACACGCATGAAGAGATCATTCCAAACATCCATGGAGTCTCTGCTGCCGTAATGTTCCTGATACTTGCCTACTTCTGCTATGCGTTCTTTAGAAGAGCCAAAGTCAAGGGCTATTCGAAAGCCAAATTACGCGCCTCAATCTACGCAGTATGCGGCCTGCTCATCGTAGCGTCGATTGGTGTTCTTGCATTTGATGGTTTGACAGGAAATTCCATCAGCCAGGAGATCCCTCGACTTACGTTTTACGGCGAAGCGACTGGGCTTGTCGCATTTGGATTTTCTTGGCTGACAGCTAGTCGAGTTCTCCCGGTGCTGACACGTCCAGATGAACGGTTCTCGCCCCTAAACACAGTCAATCCTGACTAGTCTGCGTCACGGTTGAAGGAGACGGGCTAGTTTGGCTCGGTGGGGCGGTCGCTCAAGCGGAGCGCTGCCGGCAGGCCACCAGGCCCGCGCCAAAGTGCAGGCTTGCATTTTCTGTAGCCTGGGCCTGGCGTCCTTACGTCATCGCCCGCTAACCTCAAACGGTTAAGCGTCATATGAACTAATGATGCCCCTGTATTTGCGACGGAAGAGATTTGAAATTCAACTATGGAGATGAAGATGAAATTTTCATGCCTTACCTCATTGTCGGTCTGCTTTGTATTTGCGGGCTGCAGTTCTGTCGCCGAGTACTATCGTGTTGATCCGATCCTCAAGCGAGAAAGCACGGCTAATTCGTTCTTTCTGAAGGACGGAAACTCAATAGATGTTTTGAGCACAGCGTTTCAAACAAAAGTAGGCGAAGCAACAACAAAGGAAAAGCGCAACGAATTCGTCAGGCAGCTGATGTCCGTTTCAAACGATGTCTGTGAGTCACATCGCGCTCGCATTATCTCAAATTCAAACACCTGGAATATATCCACAGGAACGGTGTCAAACGTCTTAGCAGGTCTCGGAAGCGTGATTCCTGGAGAATCAACGAAAGCAGCGCTATCTGCAGGTGCTGCGCTATCCAACTCAACTAGATCACTTTTTAACCAGGAAATCTATTCAAATTCACTGGCAACGACAGTGGTCCGCGCAATAGATATAAAGCGCCAAGAGGCGGCTTCGGCTGTCGGTCAATTCCTTGAGACCAAGTCGCTTGCTGAATACCCGGTCTGGGTGGCAATTTATGACGTAGACGAATATCATAGACGATGCTCGTTTATAACAGGCCTAATTGAGGTGACGAAGGCTCTGGAAACCCGGAAAGAGACGAAAGGCCAGGTATTGCAACGAATTCAATTACTGACTAATCAGGTGGCTGCCAACAAAGCTCTGAATGCAGCTTATGACCCCAAGTCACTCGTTAGCGAGATCGAGAAGCTGCAATTGCAATTAATAACCGCCCCCGAATGACGCCTGAGGATGGCCTGAATAACTGAAGCCGACGGGCGTCGGGGTCACGTCTCCCATTTCTCCTCCGCCACCATTGTTCTCTCGCCCAAAGGGTTTGAGGCAGTCTGGGGCGTGGAGATCAAACACCGCATCACCGAGATCGAGAACCGCAAGGCCGAGCTGACCCCTGCTGAAGTACGGCGCTGGCCTGCTACTGCGGTGTATCGCTCAGCGCAAACCGATGCGTCAAGAAAAAAGGCTCTTCCGCACCAGCCTCGGTGAACACACACAACTCACCACACCACAACGGCTCACCCAGCGCAGCCGCGAAGTGAGTTCGAGCCAGCGGCATCAAAGCCACCCGCTCTGGTGCACTCAACCCATTGCTCAACGTCATATGAAACCGCCAATCCTCCAGCACATGGGCGTACCCCAGGCGCTCGACATGGCCTTGTTGCCGAGGGGTGAGGTGGGGTTGCAAGTAACGCCTTTGTTGCGCCTCGGTCAGCGCGGCGCGCCAGGGGTCGAGTTCGAGTACACAGGCATCGGCCAGGTGGCGCAGGGGGTGGTCGGCGGCCGGGGGTGTGATGGGGCGTAAGGCCAGGAAGTCACCGAGTTCGGCCACCTCCAGCGCGGGCATTAAGAACGCCGTTTGTTGTGAGGCCCAGGCCTGCACGGCTTGCAGAAAGTCTTGCTCGGTCAAGCCTGGCTTGAGCCGCAGTGGTGCTTTGAGCGTGGCATGAAAACCGTAGCGCCAGGGGGTGCTGACTTCAGCCCGCGCGGGCGGTGAAAGTGGTTTGCCTGCTTGCGCATCACGCCCCAGCCATGTGCATCCGGCCCGCCACAAGGGGTGGTCAGCGGGTGGTGCGAAGTAAAGCGCATAACGGGGTGCGGGCTTGATATTCGGGTCTATAGAGAATCTCTGCGAAACCATCAGCCGTTCGGACTGAGCTTGTCGAAGTCCTTGATTTGATTGACAAGACCCTTCGACAGGCTCAGGGCGAACGGAGTTTTGTGGTGGTTCCGTAGTCATAGGGGGTGATCCACGGTGAGTTGCACTGCATCGGCGGCGAAGAGGGTGCGCCCGGCTTCTACGATTTGGCCGTCCGTGTCCCGGCTTTGGAACTGCACGACCAGCACGGGCTCGGAGGCGGGGCGGGACAGCAGGTCGGCCTCGGTGCTGGTGGGCAAGCGGCAGGACACGGTGCTTTGCGCACGCACATAGTCGAGCACACCCAAGGACTGCAGGGCCTGGGTGATGGAGCCGCAGCGTTTAAAAGCCTCGGGCATGTCGATGAGGCGTGGGCAGGGGTACACCGTGGTGCCCAGGCCTATGGGCCGGCCGCGCAAGCTGGCGCGTGTGGTCAGCACCACCACCTTGTTTCGTTTGGACAACTGCAAAGGTTGGGCCCACTCACCCGCCGCTTGAACCTGGTGGTGCAGCAGTTCGCGCTGGGCGGCCTCGCCGGCTTGGGCCAGGTTGTGCGTCATGCGGGTGCGGCGCTGCAGGGCGTAGTCCAGCACCAGCTCGCGCACATAGGTGCCGCTGCCCTGTTGCACACGCAAATGCCCTTCCTGCACCAGCGCCTGCACGGCTTGGCGCAGGGTGTGGCGGTTCACGCCAAATTGTTCGGCGAGCTGCACATCACTGGGCAGCCGCTCGCCGGGCTTTAAGCGGCCTTGGGTGATGTCTTGGCGCAGGGCGTGTGCAATTTGCGCCCACAGGCGTTGGGGTGGATCACTGAGAGTGGGCATGTTGAATTAGCGAAGAACGCAGTTGCGTCAAGAAACCGTCACACAAGAGGTTGAGAATGCGTGCATCTTAAAGTCGTCTAGATGACACGCCCATGACAAGCGCTGCCGAACGCCCTAACGAAAGCCCAATGACCCCAGAGCGACGGGCCGAGGCGCTGCGTGTGTTGGCGGCGGCCCATCCCGATCAACTGGCCCATTTGGCCGCACCCATCGTGGCTGACCATGCTTTCGATGTGCTGCGCGCGCCTGAAGCCGGTTTGATGATGGTGCGTGCCCGGCTTGCCAATACCGGCGACCGCTACAACCTGGGCGAAGTTACCGTGACGCGCTGCGTGGTGCGGCATTCGCCGGGCCCCGGCCACGCTGCCGTGGCGGGGGTGGGCCATGTGATGGGTTTGAACTGCGCACATGCCCTGGTGGTGGCGCAAATGGACGCACTGCTGCAACTGCCAGCCTTGCATGGGCTGTTGTGGTCGTCCGTGATTGAACCACTGCAACAGGCCATGAAACAAAAACAACAAGCCGAGCGCGCGAACACTGAAACCAGTCGCGTGCGCTTTTTCACCTTGCAGTCGGAGGCCGCATGAACTTGGCCGACATCGCGCCCGGGTTTGCGTCGCCCGTGGCGGGCGCGCAGCAAACGTTTCGTGCCGTGCTGCAGGCCATGTCACGCCCTGGGTCGTTGCAGGTGCTGCCGCCGCAAGCCACCCAAGGCCTGCAAGCGCCGGGCATCAGCGCGGCGCTCAATGCGGTGCTTTTGACCTTGTTGGATGCGGACACCTCGTTGCACTTAGGGCCGTTCTGGCACCGCGACGCGCTGCAAGACTATTTGCGTTTTCACACGGCCACCCGTTTGGTGGACGAGGCCGAGCAGGTGAATGAAGCGGAGTTTGTGGTCATCAGCAGTGCGAACGCGTTTGCGCACTGGTGGTCTGTGTTGGACCTGGGGGACGATGAAACCCCACAGCGCAGCAGCACCCTGATTCTGGAAGTGCAAAGCCTGAGCCAAAAGGCGGGCGAGCCCGGCGGGCTCTTGCTGCGTGGCCCCGGCATTCAAGACACGCAGCGTTTGGTGGTGGGCGACGTGCCGCCCGATTTCTGGCAAGCCCGCATTCAAGCGCAGACCTTGTTTCCACGCGGCATTGATTTGATTTTGTGTTGCGACCAGACCGTGGCGGCGATTCCGCGCAGCACGCACATCGTGATCGAGGACTATTGATGTTTACCTTATTCACGACAACCTCTTTCCCGTTCACCTTGACCCTTCGACGGGGCTCAGGACTGGACTTGTCGAAGGGGCTGCACCGAGGCACGCGCTGGCTTCGACAGGCTCAGCCCGAACGGTGGTGTTTGAAGTTGCGTTCATATAAGGCTCAGTAACCATGTACATCGCAGTCAAAGGCGGGGAACAAGCGATTGCCGCATCACAACGTTTGCTCGACGCCGCACGCCGTGGTGATGCCGCCGTGCCCGAAATGCAGGTGCAACAACTGCGCGAGCAACTGGGCCTGCTGGTGGACCGTGTGATGGCCGAGGCTTCGCTCTACGACCCATCGCTTGCCGCTTTGGCCATCAAACAGGCTTTGGGGGATGTGACCGAAGCCGTGTTTTTGCTGCGCGCCTACCGCACCACCTTGCCGCGTTTTGGTTTCACACAACCGGTGGACACCCGGCGCATGCGGGCGCAGCGGCGTGTCAGTGGCATTTTCAAAGACATCCCTGGTGGGCAGTTGTTGGGCGCCACCTTTGACTACACCCAGCGCCTGCTGGACTTTGGTTTGATGCAGGTCCACGCCCAAACGCCCCAGCCGTCCAGCAACGAAGCACTAGAGAACCTGCGTGAAGCACCGTTCGCCCTGAGCCTGTCGAAGGGTTTCGGCGATCAAACCAAGGACTTCGACAGGCTCAGTCCGAACGGTGAGGGGGTGTGCACGGGCGTTCCAAAAGCGCACGAGGCTGGCATCGCCCCCCTGCACAACCCCATCGATGCCCTGACCGCAGAAGGTTTGATCGAGGCCTGCCACCCGTCAGAGGGCGACCCCGAGCCGCTGGACATCACGCGCGACCCGCCCGTCTACCCCTTGCCGCGCACGGCCCGGCTGCAAATGATGGCGCGTGCCGATGAGGGGTGGGTGCTGGGCATGGCCTATTCCACACAGCGCGGTTATGCCAACAGCCACCCGTTTGCCGGTGAGATACGCCACGGGGCGGTGCCGCTGGAAATCGTTCCGGAGGAGTTGGGTTTTGCGATTGAAATTGGCGAGATCGAGCTGACCGACTGCCAAATGATCAACCAGTTTGTCGGCAGCAGCACCCAGCCCGCACAGTTCACACGCGGCCAGGGCCTGGTGATGGGACACGGTGAACGCAAAGCCATGGCGATGTCGCTGGTGGACCGGGTGCTGCGTTTTGAAGAGTTTGATGAACTGCCCACCAGCCCTGCCCAAATGCAAGAGTTCGTGCTGCCCCATGGCGACAACGTGGAAGCCTCGGGTTTTGTGCAGCACTTGAAGCTGCCGCACTATGTGACGTTTGAGTCGGAGTTGCAGTTGATACGGGCGCTGCGCGGCCAGGCCAGCGACGGCGCGCATACCTCTTGCGCTGGCCTTCAGCCCCTCTCCGTTCGCCCTGAGCCTGTCGAAGGGCCTGCACCGAGAGCCACGCTGGCTTCGACAGGCTCAGCCCGAACGGAGGGTGGGGGCTGGTCAGGTCCTGAGCTTCCTCCAACGGAGCCCTGCACATGAACGGCTACAACTTCGCCTACTTGGACGAAAACACCAAACGTTCCATCCGCCGCGCCTTGCTCAAGGCAGTGGCCATTCCCGGCCACCAGGTGCCGTTTGGTTCCCGTGAGATGCCGCTGGCTTATGGCTGGGGCACGGGTGGCATCCAGGTGACCGCAGCGGTGATCGGTGCCAGCGACGTGCTCAAGGTGATCGACCAGGGCTCAGACGACACCACCAATGCGGTCAACATCAGGCAGTTTTTTGCGCGCACCACGGGTGTGGCCACCACCGAGCGCACGGTGGATGCCACGGTGATTCAAACCCGGCACCGCATTCCAGAGCGGCCTTTGAACGAATCGCAAATCCTCGTGTACCAGGTGCCTCAACCGGAACCGCTTTACAAACTGGAGCCACGCCGAGGCGAAACACGCAAGCTGCATGCGTTCGCTGAATACGGCTTGATGAATGTGAAGCTGTATGAGGACATTGCCCACTGGGGCCGCATTGATGTGAGCTACGACTACCCAGTGTTGGTGAACCACCGCTATGTGATGTCGCCCTCGCCCATCCCGAGTTTCGACAACCCCAAGATGCACCAGAACCCGGCCCTGCAGTTGTTTGGCGCGGGCCGCGAAAAACGCCTGTATGCGGTGCCGCCCTACACCGATGTGAAAAGCCTGGATTTCGCCGACCACCCTTTTCGCATCGAACCCCAAGGCCACGCCTGCGCCTTGTGTGGCTGCACCACCAGTTACCTGGACGAGATGGTGCTGGACGATGGGCAAACACTCTGGGCTTGTTCCGACAGCGATTGGTGCAAAGACCAGCAGGAGCGATCGACATGAGTTTGTCCACCAAAGCCGTGGTTCCATCCGCATTGACCATACGGCCAGCCACCGTGGCCGATTGGCCCGAGGTGCTGCGCCTGTATGAGTCGTCTGGCATCGACAACCCCGGGGACAACGATGTGGACGCGGGTGCCACCTTGTGGTCACGCTTGGAGCGGGCCGGTGGCGTGGTGTTGCTCGCCGAGGCGCGGGGTTTCGCAGTGGGAACGCTCACGCTGTTTGTCTTGCCTTTGTTGGCCCATGGCGGCCAACCCTCTATGGTGGTGGAAGACGTGGCGGTGGACGAGAGCGCGCAAGGTTTAGGCATCGGCCGCGCACTGATGAACACCGCCATGGAGATGGCGCGGCAGCAGGGTTGCTACAAACTCGCGCTGTCGTCCAACCTCAAACGCCACGCGGCCCATGCGTTTTACGAGCACATGGGTTTGCAGCGCCATGGGGTGAGTTTTTTGGTGCAGCCTATTCCCGCACACGCCGAACAGGGCGAGAACCATTTGGAGTCTCTGACATGAGCGCGGCTGATTCACGCCCGCTGCTGGCGGTGCAGAACCTCGGCTACCGTTTCCCCAACCACCGCAACGAACAGTGGGCGGTGCGACAAGCCAGCTTTGAGTTGTTCCCCGGTGAGGTGGTGGCCATCGTGGGGGAGTCGGGCTCGGGCAAATCCACCTTGCTCAACTGCATTGCCGCCAGACTGGCGCCGCAGCAGGGTCAGGTGCACTACCAACAACGTTCTGGCGAGGTGGTGGATGTGCATGACCTGGCCGAACGTGAGCTGCGTGTGCTGGCGCGCACCGAGTGGGGTTTTGTAGAGCAGCATGCCCACGAAGGGCTGCGCATGAATGTGAGCGCCGGGGCCAATGTGGCTGAGCGGCTGATGGGTTTGGGCGAGCGCCACTACGGCCAGTTGCGTGGCACGGCTGCACAGTGGATGGAGAAAGTGGAGCTGGAGCCTGCCCGCATGGACGACTCGCCCCGCGCCTTCTCCGGCGGCATGCGCCAGCGCCTGCAGATCGCTCGCAACCTGGTGACGCGGCCGCGTTTGGTCTTGATGGACGAACCCACCTCGGGTTTGGATGTGTCGGTGCAAGCACGCCTGCTCGACCTGATACGCCTCTTGGTGGCGCGGCTGCACTTGTCGGTTCTGGTGGTCACCCATGACCTGGGTGTGGCCCGCCTCTTGGCCCACCGCACCTTGGTAATGCGCCAAGGCGAGATCGTCGAACAAGGCCTCACGGACAGGGTGCTGGACGATCCGCAGCATGCCTATACCCAGCTCTTGGTGTCGTCCGTGGTTTCTGCTTGAGATGACCGCATGAAGCCAACCATGAATTCCGTGTTGTCGGTTCGTTCCGTCCACAAAACCTTCACCTTACATTTGCGCGACGGCCTGCAACTGCCAGTGCTGCGTGGTGTGTCCCTCGACGTGTCCGCCGGTGAATGCGTGGCCCTGGTGGGGCCCTCCGGCAAGGGCAAGTCCACCTTGATGAAGTGTTTGTATGGCAGCTACAGCGTGGACCAGGGGCAGATGTGGTTCCAACCACCCGGTGAAGAGGCCGTGGACCTGGCCACGGCCTGCGCCCAGACGGTGATCCAGTTGCGTCGCTCGCACATCGCCTACGTGAGCCAGTTCCTGCGCGCCCTGCCCCGTGTGCCCGCTTTGGACGTGGTGGCCGAGCGTGTGGTGTTGAAACCGCAGCCGACCCCTGCGGCTGTGATCGAAGGCGGCGTCGATCCCTTGGACGATGCAGCCCATGAGGCAGCCTTGAACCAGGCGCGTGAACAAGCCGCCGAGTTGTTGTCGCGTTTGAACGTGCCGCGTGGTTTGTGGGGGCTGCCACCCGCCACGTTCTCGGGCGGCGAGCAACAACGCATCAACATTGCGCGTGGTTTGGTGCAACCCGCCTCGCTGTTGCTGTTGGACGAGCCCACCGCATCGCTGGACGCCGCCAACCGCCGTATCGTGATCCAATTGATCCAAGAAGCTCAGGCGCGCGGCAGCGCAGTGGTGGGCATCTTCCACGACGAAGAAGTTCGCGATGCGGTGGCGCACCGCTGTGTGGATTTCAATAGAGATTCCAACTGACAAGATGTCTCGTAGTCCTTTTTCTCCGTTCGGGCTGAGCTTGTCGAAGCCAGCGTGGTGCGCCGCGCCCCCTTCGACAGGCTCAGGGTGAACGGAGGGGAGTCGATGAATCTCTCGGCCTGCACCCCTGATGAGGAACCCCATGTCCGACGTTCTTTACACCAATGCCCGAGTGGTCCTGCGCAACGAAGTTCTGCCCCACGCCACAGTTTGTGTGGTCAAGGGTTTGATCACGGACATCGACAGCGGCGCAAGCCAAGACCCCAGCGCGATTGACTGCGAAGGCGACTTCCTCCTCCCGGGGTTGGTCGAAGTGCACACCGACAACCTCGAGCGCCACGTCACCCCACGCCCCAAAGTCAACTTCCCCATGCAAAGTGCAGTGCAGGCCCACGACGCCGAGATTGCATCCGTGGGCATCACCACCGTGCTCGACGCGATTGGTGTGGGCGACCCCTATGGTGAAGGTTTTCGCTCCCGCGACCAAAGTGAGTTGCTGCGGGTGCTGGATGCGCTGCAAGCCGCCCAGGTGCTGCGGGCTGACCATTTAATCCACGTGCGCTGCGAGCTGCCTGCACCGAACGCGCGCGAGCTGTTCCAGCCCTTTGCTCACCATGCACGTTTGCGTTTGATTTCGCTGATGGACCACACGCCGGGTCAGCGTCAATGGTCCAACATTGAGCATGCGCGCATCTACTACACCGGAAAAAAAGGCTGGAGCGATGCGCAGTTTGACGAAGAAGTGCGTATCGCCCCGCAGCGCCAGGCGGAGTATGCGCAGCCCAACCGCGCCTGGTTTGCCGACTTCGCCCGCACCCACCAGGTGGCTTTAGCGACCCACGACGACACCACCACCGACCATGTGGAAGAAGCGGTGCAACTGGGTGCCGTGATGAGCGAGTTCCCCACCACCCTGGCCGCAGCGAAGCGTGCCCGCGAGCGGGGACTCTCCACCGTCGCAGGTGCGCCGAATGTGGTGCGTGGCGGTTCTCACTCGGGCAATGTCTCGGCCATCGACTTGGCCCGTGCGGGTGTGCTGGACGCGCTGTCGTCTGACTACGTTCCGTCCAGCTTGTTGCATGCGGCGTGGCGCCTCCAACGCGACGCGGGATTTTCATTGCCCGAGGCCTTGGCCGTGGTCACACGCGGCCCTGCTTTGTCCTGCGGCTTGCATGACCGGGGCGAGATTGGCCTGGGATTGCGCGGCGACTTGGTGCGGGTGCGTGAGGTACTGGATGCGCCTGTGGTCTGCGAAGTGCGCGTGATGGGCCGGCGTGTGGCTTGAGCGAGACCCACACTGGGGCAGTGCATGAGCGTCTGGAACGACCTAGAACCTATCCATGAATAAAACAGCCCTGCGCCGGGGTTCCACAGGCCACGGGCGTAGGAGCAGACCGCGCCGTGGTGTACATCACCACAAGCGGACTGTGACACCCGCCCGTGGCCTGTGGGGCCCCGGCCCGAAGGGTTGTGACGACAAAGCGTGTCTGCGGCGTTGCAACCCTTGCCCAGGGGAAGACCCTGGGCTGCGGCTTGCGCCTTGCATCCATCGCTTTGTCGTCACAACGCAGGGCTGTTTTATTCATGGATAGGTTCTTAGAAGGCCATGTGGCCGATCTCCATGCCTTGCGACGCATTTACCCCGAAGCACCGGGTGAGACCGCATTGGCCAAAGAGGCAAGCTTTGTCCATCCGCTTTACCGCCCCTACATCGAAGCTTCACCGTTCGTGGTCTTGACCACGCTGGGTCCACAAGGGCTGGATGCCTCACCCCGTGGTGATGCCCCCGGTTTCATTCAAGTGGCCGACGAGCACACCCTGTTGTTGCCCGACAGGCGCGGCAACCACCGCCTCGACAGTTTGAAGAATGTGCTGCACGACCCACGTGTGGCGCTGCTGTTCATGATTCCTGGCGTGAAAGAAACCTTGCGCGTCAACGGCATGGCACGCATCAGCGCGGCTGCCACGTTGTTAGAACGTTTCGTGGTCGATGGCAAAGCACCGCGGTCTGTGTTGGTCATCAAAGTGCAGAAGGTTTTTTTCCAGTGCGGCCGTGCGCTGCTTCGCTCTCAACTGTGGAGCGCCGAGCGTTCGGCGTTGACCAAGCCACTGCCCACCCCGGGCAGCATTCTGCAAGCGCTCAGTGCCGAGGGCGTGGACGGTCAGGCTTATGACGCGGCCTTGCCTGCGCGACAAGCGCAAACGCTTTACTGACACTGTTCCACAGCGCGTGACGCAGACCAACTCACTGCCAAGCAGGTGCTGTTGAATGGGAGTGCAGCGCTCGTGCCCAATATGCGGGCAAGGGTTTCCACCGTTCAGCCGCCCGATTCAACCGCCTGTCGATCTTCGTCAACCTTGTTGCAAGACGTAACTTGTTGCTGACGAAACGCGGCTCGTGAGTCGGCACTTCGCCGCCTGCGGCATGCCCAAGGTGAAACAGTGTGTTACGGCACAGGCGGTGCGTTCAACCTTAAAAATTCACGCGCTTCACAGGGGAAATGCGATGGTGTCCCCGCCAGGGGGTCTTAACGACAGTCGTACCTTGGTAATAAACAGGCACGCTATTTGCTGCTGTGGACGGGCTTCCAAACAGCAGCCGCAACACGTCATTTCTGTGTTTATTTGTTACGCGTGTTTTGGCGTCAATCCCGGATTACAAACAATCAAAGGCGCTCCATGACTCCTGCAAACCTTCGCCAAACAAACCCTGGGCACTTGTTGCTGACGGTCCTGTTCAGCGCCGTGCTGGCTGCCTGCGGCGGGGCCAGCAACGACAGCGCCACGGCGTCAGCCAACCAGGCCGACGGTGCTCCACTACTCAAGGTGCAAACGGCGGTGAACAAGGGCGATGGAGCATCCCGCATGCAGGCGTTGGCCCAACCGGATGCGCCCGCCGTGTTGGTGATGGGCAGCAACAGTGAAGGCAATGTGACCGACACCATCACCGATGCCAGTGGCGCTTACATCAACGCGAACCTGGTCCGTGCGCAGTCGAGCAGCACCATCTCGGACATCATGGCCAAAGTCGGTGCCATCGCGGGCAGCTACCAAGTGGCGGTGTACGCCGATGCTGACGGCAAACCTGGCGCGCTCTTAGCTTCCAGTGCACAGGTCTCGCCCCAAACTGGCGGCTGGAGCCGTTTTGCACTCAAGGCCCCTGTGGTGGTCACCGCAAGCCAGGCTTACTGGTTGGCCATCTGGTCCAGCGACCCAGCCGCACGTGTGTTCGCTGACAGCGGCACGGGCACGCTGCGCTGGGGCAAGTACAGCTACAGCAACGCCTGGCCGACGACACTGAACGCGCCCGACGGGGGCGCTTTCCAGTACGCCATCTACGCAGTTCAAGCCAGCAGCGCGGTGCCCAGCCCCGCGCCGGCACCCACACCAGCTCCAGCGCCCAGCAGCGGCAACATCACCGTGCGCGCCAGCGCCAGCTTGGCCGACAATGTGGTACCAATGATGCAAGTGCGGGTCAACGGTGTGGTGGTCGGCAGCACCGAAGTGCGCGCCAGCAGCTACCAAAACTACAGCTTCAGCACCGCTGCTATCCCGATGGGGGCCAAAGTGGAGGTGGTGTTCAACAACGATCGGTTTGTGAATGGCGAGGACCGCAACCTCTTTGTAGAGTCCATCACCCTCAACGGCGTGACCATCGCCGCGAACGCGGCCGGGGTCGTGTTTGACCGCGGCGGCGGCAACGCAGCGTTCGACGGTCAAGACGTCATGCCCGGCCTGTCCACACTGTATTGGAATGGGGCTCTGCGTTTCACGGCAGCAGGAAGTCCAGCTCCAGTTCCTGCTCCTGCTCCTGCTCCTGCTCCTGCTCCTGCTCCTGCTCCTGCTCCTGCTCCTGCTCCTGCTCCTGCTCCTGCTCCTGCTCCTGCTCCTGCTCCTGCTCCTGCTCCTGCTCCTGCTCCTGCTCCTGCTCCTGCTCCTGCTCCTGCTCCTGCTCCTGCTCCTGCTCCTGCTCCTGCTCCTGCTCCTGCTCCTGCTCCTGCTCCTGCTCCTGCTCCTGCTCCTGCTCCTGCTCCTGCTCCTGCTCCTGCCCCTGCCCCTGCCCCTGCCCCTGCCCCTGCCCCTGCCCCTGCCCCTGCCCCTGCCCCTGCCCCTGCCCCTGCCCCTGCCCCTGCCCCTGCCCCTGCCCCTGCCCCTGCCCCAGCCCCAGCCCCAGCCCCAGCCCCAGCCCCAGCTCCAGCTCCAGTCAATGTGCCGGCTAGCGCCTTGGCCCCTTGGATGGTGCAGCAGCGCGTCGATGCGCTGAGTTTCGTTTCGAGGGCCGGTTTGCAGACCGTGTGGGGCTCTTACTGGGAACGCAGTGAAGATCCCACCTTTGTCATGTATGAACAGCAGACACAGGAGCTTGGCAATGCGGCCAATGGCGCGCACGCTGTTTACGCCAACCTGGACCTGGGCAGCGGGGTGGACAGCGTCATGATGCGGGTATCCGTACCGCTCAGCAGCACGGGCGTGGAGATTCGACTTGGCTCGGCCACCGGCACGGTGATCGGTTCCTGCGTCCTGCCGAGCACAGGCCCAGTAGAAAGCTACCGTACCGTGGGGTGTGCTGTAGACCCGACGGTGGCAAAGGGACGCAACAAGACGCTTGCGTTCCGTTTTACTGGCAGCAACACGGCCGTTCGTTTCAACTGGTTCGGTTTCTGGGCCCGGGACACGGTGCAGATGATCGACACCCTGCACAAGGCGCAGTCCACCGCGTTCGTGAACAGCCCATCACCGAATACCAACCAGGCGGGCACCGTGGCTCGCACGCGCGCGCTTCTTCCCGCCAGCAGCGACACCTTGAGCCGTGGATACGGCCAGTGGACACCCAGCCAGCCGGGAGATTGCCCAAAGTGGTTGCACGACACCTATTGGGTGCGGGGCGCTGACGGCAAGGTCTACGCGACCTGGCACCCGGCGGTGGACTTCAACCCCGAAACGGGACAGTACTGCACTTTCGCTCACGAGCATGGAAGCGATCCACGGGGCTCCGACGTTTTCGCGTTGTCCGGCATGCCGCCCTTCGGCTTCGTTAACGAGAACCATGAGCCGAACAACCCGGCCATGCAGCGCAATGAGGACCATGTCGGTCACAAGGTGCTGGTGGCCAACAACTGGAACATGTACGGCACCGCCGGATCGACCCGGGTTTGCGACCTGCTCGTCAAGATCCATGTGGGCACCCATTCTCCAGATGCATTTACCAATGGCGCGCACGAACTGCACGCGGCCGGCCAGTGCGACGGGCTTGAACCTTTCAACGTCAAGTACTTTGCGCTTTTCGGCGCGTCGGGTGGGTTCAAGGAAGCCGAGGTGGAGGGCTGCAACATGGGCGTGACCACGAGCGTTGTGCCGACACCGCCCAATCAACCGGTTGGCGGCGTGCACCGCGCCATTCCCACGCGCGACTGCTACTTGCGAGGCACGGCGGCTGACCGTGCCAGGCTTGCGAATGCGCGAAGCGGGGAGTTCTGGCTGGCCGGCATGCTTGGAGGCAATCTGTATTACACGATCGCCAACCCGTCCCGCTACTACGATCCTGCGGTGGTAGGAGGGGCCGCACGAATGGCAGACCTTTGTTACAACGCATCCCATCCTTTGGCGGACACGCTCTTTTGCCAGTTGACCGTGGCGGCGTCCAGCAGCCGGGTGGGGTGGAGCGACCCGAGGTCAAGCTTCCGCGGAACCGTGCACACGAACTCGCATTTTTCAAAGATTGTTTTCCAGAACTCACCGACTTCGGAGGTCTACACGAACGCCTGGGGCCAGGGCGGCAGAAGCACGCCCGACACCAACAATGGCATCACGTTACGGCAGTTGGTGCCCACCCGGGGTTTCCATCTGTCGGTCGACGGGCAGGCCAGCGTCATTCCCAATGTCGATCACTCATCGGGTGGTCGCAATGGCGTGAGATCGCCCAATTGACCTTGCAGGCGAAAGACATTTGCCTTTACCTGTTGTGTTGAACGCCCTGCCGCACGCCGTTGCCCCGGACAGGGCGGCTGTATTTCTCGCCCGGCGTTGTGTCATGGGGCAGCTCTCAGTGCTGCCCTGGCTGGGGCTGGGGTTGGTGACCGCTTCCGGTTGTCAGCATGCGGCAGCGGAATTCACGGCACGTTTCAGGGTGAATGACTTCGAATCGATCGTGCTCGACTACTGGGACCCATTGAATTTCAGTTTGACGCCACAGATGGGCGCGGCCTCTGTGTGCGTCGTGAGGGGGCGCATTCATCTGGTGGTCACGCCTTCGCTGGCCACTGCGGGGCGGGAGCGGGTGTTGTGGGTCGGTGAACTGAAATCCACGCCCGATGTGACGGCGATGCAACCGGTCCGGCTGTTGCCCACAGCCTTGCCCCCGGCCCTGCAGGACGGCTGGCAACTGGGCACGCCGGTTCACGATGTGCGGGTATCGTCTCGTCCGCCCGCCAGCCTTCAGCCCGAGGTGGTGGCCAGCGTGGCCCGCCTGCCTCAGGTCGCACGAGCCCAATATGTCATTGATACGACGATGCGCGCCTCCATGGACATGACTTTGTGCGGAGATGCCGTCAATCGGCTTGTCTTGGCATGGTCGCCACACTTGACCGCTCTTGGCTTGGCGGTGGTGGCCAGTTCAGTGGGCGTCGACCTGGCAGGCCCGCTGCAACGGCTCAAAACGCCGCCCGCGTTGCCCACCGGTGTATTGATCGAGAATTATCGGATTCGGCCGATTCGGCCGATTCAGCCGAAAGGCTAAGCGTCAATACCTCGGGGTATTGCCTTTTGCCTCCGTCAACATGCCTCACTTACACGACGCGCTGCTCTACTTTGACGGCCTGCTGGGCCTGCGCAACAGTGTGATGACCTTCACCGCCGACGAGTTTGATCGCACACGGGTGATCAACGGCGACGGCACCGACCACGGCTGGGGCTCGCCTTATCTCGTGATGGGCGGCGCGGTCACGCGGGGCGACATCTCCAGCACCCTGCCCACCATCGCAGTGAACGGGCTGGACATCTACAGCAATGCCATGTTGCCCAAGAGGGCCAACGCGCAGGTCTCGGCCAATCTCGCCAAGTGGATGGGCGTCGGCAATGCGGACATTGACCGCATCTTCCCTGACTTGAAGAATTTCAACAGCCGCGATTTAGGCTTCTTGAAGGCGTGAACGCCAATCGTCCTGGTGGCGGGCTTCCCGCCCTCCACCACGACGTGTCAGGCGATGTCGAGCGCCCCGATGCGCTGAAACCCCGTACCCGGAAAACCGTGGCGCAATTCGTCCAACATCACCAAGTAGTAGTCCAGCGACGGCGTGGTTTTGCCCGGCACCTTGGCCAGGTCGTCCCAGCGGCGCAGGGCCACGGCTTGGCGGGCGTAAGGCAGGGCATCAAAGTCTTCAACTTCTTGTGCGGACATCGGCCCACCTTGTAGCGCCAAGGAGTGCACCGAGGCGGGGGACAGACTGGCAGCGTAATCCGGCAAGGTGGCCACCAAATAACGTTTGGCAGCCACATGCAGCCGCACCGGCTCGGCCACGGCCATGCCGAAGTGTTCACGCAGCAGCGGCAGCGGGCGCACTTCGTGGCGGTCGTCTAACAAATCGTCGGCCAAATCGCCGTCGCTGAAATGGCCAATGTCGTGCAGCAACGCAGCCGCCACCAAGGTGGCATCCGCGTTGGCCCATTCGGCCAGCTGCGCGCATTGCAATGCGTGTGCCAAGGCACTCACGGGTTCACCCCGCGCACCGTCATAGCGGCGGTTGCCGTGGGTGCGAAAGAGGGTTTCAATGTGTGCAACAACGTCCATGGCAAGGCTCACTTCAAATCAATTCAGACCAAATGTTTGCGGCACTGAGCCGACACGGCATCAATCACCGTCACACTCACCACCAACATGATGAGCACGGCGCAGGTTTGCTGGTACTGAAAACCACGAATCACATCCCACAGCACCATGCCAATGCCGCCTGCGCCCACCATGCCAACCACCGAGGCAGAACGCACGTTGGATTCCAGGCGGTACAGCGCATAAGAAATCCAAAGCGGCAACACCTGCGGAATCACACCGTACAAAATTTCCGCCAAAGGATGAGCGCCGGTGGCGCGTATGCCTTCGACTGGCTGTGGGTCAATCGCCTCAACAGCTTCGGAAAACAACTTGGCGAGCACGCCGGTGGTGTGTACCCACAAGGCCAGCACACCTGCAAAAGGTCCCAAGCCCACCGCCACCACAAAGATCAGGGCGAACACCATTTCGTTGATGGCGCGGCAAGCGTCCAGAAAGCGGCGGACGGGCTGGTGCACCCACCACGGTGTGAGGTTGCCCGAAGCCAAGAGCGACAGCGGGATCGAACAAACGATGGCCAGCACCGTGCCCCACAAGGCGATCTGCAGGGTGATGACCAACTCTTGCAAGTAGTAACGCCAGTCGCTGAAGTCGGGCGGGAAAAAGCCGCGCCCAAACTCCACCATGTTGGCGCTGTCGTTCCACAGCGCGGCCGGGCGCATGTCGGCACCCTTCCAACTGGCGGCGAGCACTGCCAGCAGGATGCCCCAGGCCAACAGCGTCAGCCAAGAAGTTTTAGGCGGCGCGGGCATCTGGCCCGAGGTCAAGGTGGCGGTAGTCATCGGCGAGGGCAGCGGGTGCAACGTTTACTGCAGTGCCGCCATCTGGCGGTTCAAATCGGCCAGGCGCTTTTCAACGTCGGCCATCTTGGCTTTCTTGTCGCTCTCGCTCATGTTGCTGTCGGCTTCCAGCTTGGTGCGTTCCGCCACGGCTGCGAGTTGGCGAATCGGCAGCAGTTGTTTGTTGTCTGAGGCCATAAAGCTGCCGATGGTCAGCTTCGCCAGGTTCTCTTTTTCCTGTGCGGTCTTGCCATAGCTGAGGAAGAAGTTCTTGACCATGGTTTTGACTGCAGGGTCGAGGTCATTGCGCCACACCAGGGGGTCGCTGGCAATCATGGGGGACCGCCATACTTCGCGGACTTCTGCGTGCTTCTCAGGCAGTTTGAGTTTCATGCGGTCCATCGCATCGCTGGCCACGGTGGTGACGTCCACCTGTTTGCTCGCCACGGCGAGGATGTTGGTTTCGTGGTTAGAGCGCACCATGCGTTTGAAGTCTTTGGTGGGGTCTACCTTGTTTTGTGCAAAAGCGTAGTAGCCAGGAACCAAGGTGCCGCTGGTGGAGTTGGGGTCACCAAAACCCAGGGTGAGGTTGGCGCGGGCTTTGATGACATCGTCCAGGTTGCGCAAAGGGCTGTCTTTGTGCACCAGCATCAAACTCCAGTAACCGATGCCACCGTCTGGTTGAACCATGCGGGCGAACACTTCACCACCGGCCCGGTCTACTGCTTCCATGGCTGACTTGTTGCCATGCCACGCCACTTGCACTTTGTTGAAGCGCATGCCTTCAATGATGCCGGCATAGTCGGGCGCGAAAAATGCATTCACTTTGATGCCCGTGACCTTTTGCATGTCGTCCAGCACCGGCTGCCAAGTGCTCTTGAGGTTGGCCGAGGACTCGGTCGAGATGATGCCGAAGTTGATCTCTTTCATTTGCGCTTGTGCGCTGCCAAACATCAAAGTGGCGGTGGTGGCCAAGATGGCCAGTGCGTGACGTCGTTGCATGGTGATCACTTTCGTGGTTATGAGTTAACTAAGGTGGTAGGTCACGCGGCTTGCAGCACAGGCTGCAAAGCAGGAGCAGGACCGGTGGGACGCGCGGGTTCAATCGCACCATGGTTTGGCAGCAGCTCCTGCACGGCGGTTCCATACAGTTCTTGCAAACGTTCTGGGCTGAGTTCTTTGGTGGGGCCGTCAAACACCACCTGGCCTGCGCGCAGTGCAATCGTGCGTGGGCAAAAGGCGAAAGCGAAGTCCACCTGGTGCAGGGATACGAGCACCGTCACGCCAAGTTCGCGGTTCACTTCCGCCAGCAAAGCCATCACACGGCGGGATGATTCAGGGTCGAGCGAGGCGATGGGCTCGTCAGCCAGGATGACCTCTGCGCCTTGTACCAAGGCGCGTGAAATGGCGGCGCGTTGCTGTTGACCACCGGACAGGGTGGACGCACGCTGCCAAGCGCAGCGCTCGATGCCCACATGCGACAAGGCGGCGTAAGCTCGCTCCAACTCAGCGCGTGGAAACTGTTTGAAGAGACCGCGCCACAGCGGCAAGCGGTGCAAGGCCCCCGCCAGCACATTGGTCATCACCGGCAGGCGATCGACCAAATTGAACTGCTGAAAAATCATGGCCACTTTGGCGCGGGTGGCACGCACGTCAGAGGCCAAGCGCCCCGAGCGTTGCACCGAGCGGCCCAGCATTTGCACATCGGACTCGCTGTCCGCATCCGCGCGGTGCAGGCCTGCCAGGTGGCGCAAGAGTGTGGACTTGCCCGAGCCCGAGGCGCCCAGCAAAGCCACCATCTCACCCCGTTGCACTTGGAACGACACGCCTTGCAGGGCAGCTTGGCCGCCAAAACTTTTGCGCAAGGCTTTCACGTTGACCGCAGTCTGGTTCATTCTGGCCGTCCAATTCTTGGGCTTGCAATGCCGCGATGATGGGCAGGGGCTGTGACAGTGCGATGACTGGCCCGCACGATTTGCTGTCACGAAACCGTCACTTGGTTTTCATGCAAAGGACACACCCCAACGTCACCATGACGCGGCGCATGAAAACCATCACCCTCATCTACTTCAACGCAGGCGGCGGCCACCGTGCGGCCGCTTTGGCGTTGGACGAGGTGATACGCCAACAAAAGCGTCCATGGCAGGTGCGGCTCGTGAACCTGACCGAGGTACTGGACCCAAAAGACGCTTTTCGCAAACTCACAGGCTTCGCCCCGGAAGACCTCTACAACAAACGTTTGGCGCGCGGCTGGACCTTGGGGCTGGCCCAGGAACTCAAGCTGCTGCAAGCCATGATTCGGCTCAGCCACGCGACGCTTGTGCGCAAGCTGCAGCAGCATTGGTTGCAGACCGAGCCCGACCTGGTGGTGTCGTTGATTCCCAATTTCAACCGGGCGCTGTATGAGTCCGTCACCAGCAACCTGCCTGGCGTACCCTTCGTGACGGTGCTGACCGACATGGCCGACCACCCACCGCATTTTTGGATCGAACCCGGCCAGCATCAACACCTGGTGTGTGGCACGCCCCGTGCAGTGGAGCAGGCCCGTGCGGCAGGTTATGCGCTGGAAAATATCTCCTTGACGACAGGCATGATTCTTCGGCCTTCGTTCTATGAACACCGTGAGCGGCCGCAGGGTGTGCAGCGTATGGATGCATGCCAAGCCTTGGGGCTGGATCCCAACCGCCCCATCGGTTTGGTGCTGTTCGGCGGTCAGGGCTCGATGCAAATGGTCTCTATGGCGCGGGCGTTGGGGGACGTTCAATTGATCCTGATGTGCGGCCACAACCAGGTACTGGCTGACAAACTAAAAACACTGAACCGGTCGGCGTCCAGCGCCGTGGTGGGTTTCACCTCCAACGTGGCCCAGTACATGGGTTTGGCAGATTTTTTAGTTGGCAAACCCGGCCCGGGCAGCATCAGCGAAGCCTTGCACATGGGCTTGCCCGTCATCACCTGCAAGAACGCGTGGACCATGCCGCAAGAACGCTACAACGCCGATTGGTTGGCGCAGCAGGGCGTGGGTTTGGTGCTGTCTTCGATGCGTGAGTTGCCCGCAGCGGTGGCGCGCCTGCTCGCCGACCTGCCGCGATATCAGGACCGCGTGCGTCAGCTAGACAACCGGGCGGTGTACGAGTTGCCCGAGATATTCGCCGACTTGATGCTGGCCGCCGCCGCACCGACAGGAACTCCCAGGGGCACAGGCTCTTCTGCGCTGGGCGAGACCACCGCCGCAGAACGCATGGCAGGCAAAGCCTCCGCGCTGTAGTCCAGAATCTCCAGGCGACCATCGAAGTGCTCGACCATGGCGGTCAGGCTTTCCACCCAGTCGCCGTCGTTGCAATAGAGCACACCCTCGATCTCGCGGATTTCCGCGTGGTGGATGTGGCCGCACACCACACCATGCGCACCGCGTTTGCGTGCCTCTTTGGCCACGGCTTCTTCAAAGTCGCTCACATAACTGACCGCGCGTTTGACCTTGAGCTTCAAATAACGTGACAAGCTCCAGTAAGGCAAACCCAGGCGCGCCCGGGTGGCATTGAACCAGCGGTTGACCTTGAGCGTGAACTCGTAAGCCATGTCGCCCGCATAGGCCAACCACTTGGCGCACTGAATAACACCGTCAAAAAGGTCGCCGTGTGTGACCCACAAAGTTTTGCCATCGGCCGTGATGTGCATGCAGTCTTCCACCACATCGACGCCACCAAAGTTGTGGTTCAGGTAGCGGCGGGCGAACTCGTCGTGGTTGCCGGGAACAAAAATGACTTTGGTGCCTTTGCGCGCCTTGCGCAAAATTTTTTGCACCACGTCGTTGTGGCTTTGTGGCCAGTACCAGGTGCGGCGCAGCTGCCAGCCATCAATGATGTCGCCCACCAAATACAAGGTGTCGCAATGGGTGTCGCGCAAAAACTTCAGCAGCGCAACCGCCTGGCAGCCGGGTGTGCCCAGGTGCAGGTCAGATATCCAAACCGTGCGCACCTTCAAGCGAATTTTTTCGTCGTCGTGGTCCATGCCCAAGTCCTTGCCTTGCATGGGCGTACATCGTCTCAAAGCCAGATGACGGTGCTGTGAATTTGGCCGTTGGTTTAATCGGGCGTGCGTTTGAGATCTCGAAACGCCGCAAACAACCACGACCGCATGCCCACCACCAGGGTGTAAGGCTGTTTCTGATCGGCGGGCAGCTTTTGATCCGCGAGGTGCTGCTGGGCAAAATCCTGACCAATGCGCTGCAGCCGCTCGGCAAAGTTGCCCGCCAAACTTTTGCCAATTTGGCCGTGTACCAGCATCAGCATTTCACCCTCGCCATCAAAGCCGCCGGAGAAATAGTCGCCCACCACATGCTGGCGAAAGAAACTCATCACGGGCCCATGCGCTCGCCAGCGAAATGTTTTGGCGAGTTTCAATCGGTAGCGGTTCATGGGTTTGAGTTCAATCACACCCAAACGATCCAGGACGGCCAAGTAAGCAATGCATTCAGGCTCGCTCACGGTGTAGGTGCTGATGATTTGTTCAAACGTCCACTGGCTCATGCAGCAGATGGCGATCAAGAGCAGGCGTTTGTCCGCCACCACCGCCTTTTCTTGCTCCAGGGTCAGCTCGCGGCGCAGTGGCTGGGCATCCACCACCTGACGTGCCAGCTCGGCGAAGTCCATCTTCAAAACCCGCAGCACATCGTCAATGCGCGACAGCGGCATGTCGGCTTTGGAAAAAATGCGCTTGATGCTGGACTCCGACATGCCAAGCTCTTTAGCCAACTCGGCATAAGTGATGTTGGCGGCTTTGAGTTCAGCCTTGAGGGCGGCGACGAGGTCTTGGGTGGTGCTCATGGTGCGCAGTGGCCAAATGGTCCTTGAGTATCGCAAACCGAAACGCCGGGTGACGCCACACGCCACCCCTGAACGGGTGGCTTGCTGGGCCTGCGGCTTTGCGGCATCGTCGCGGCGCATGTCGATAATGCCCCGCCCACACAGCAAATCGCTGCCGTGAATGCCACGGGATAACCCCTAGGAGTGCGCTTGAACCAGAACCCGACCCCCGCAGCCCTCGCGCCGACCGAACACCCGAATCAATTCGCCTTGCTCAGTCAGCGCCGTTTTGCCCCGTTCTTCTGGACCCAGTTTTTGGGGGCGGGCAACGACAACCTTTTTAAGTTCGCGTTCACGGTGATGGTGACTTACCAGCTGCAAGTCAGCTGGTTGCCCAGCCAGCAGGCGGGGCTCGTGATTGGGGCGCTCTTCATCTTGCCCTTCTTGTTGTTCTCGGCCACCAGTGGGCAGCTCACCGATAAGTTCGACAAAACCATGGTGATACGCCGCGTCAAGTCTCTGGAGATTGCCATCATGGCGATTGCCGCCTGGGGATTCTGGACGGCGAACGTGCCTCTGCTGCTCGCTTGCGTGTTTTTGATGGGCTTGCACTCCACCTTGTTCGGCCCTGTGAAGTTTGCCTACCTGCCGCAGCATTTGAATGAACGTGAACTCACCGGTGGCAATGGCATGGTCGAGATGGGCACCTTTGTGGCCATCTTGCTTGGCCAGGTCGCCGGTGGTTTGCTTGTGGCGATTCCCAACGTTGGCCCTCACTATGTGGCACTGGCCTGCATGGCGGTGGCGATCCTCGGGCGCCTCACCGCACAGGCCGTGCCGCCTTCGCCCGCATCGGATCCGGGCTTGCGCATCAACTGGAACCCGTTCACGGAAACCTGGCGCAACCTGAAACTGGCTCACGGCAACATCGTGGTGTTTCGCTCGCTGCTGGGCATCTCGTGGATGTGGTTTTTTGGCGCGGTGTTTTTGTCGCTCTTTCCCACCTTTGCCAAAGACGTGTTGCATGGCGATGCCAAAGTCGCCTCGCTCTTGCTGGTGGTGTTCTCGGTCGGCATTGGCATTGGATCGCTGCTGTGCGAAATGCTGTCGCGTCGCCATGTGGAAATTGGCCTGGTGCCCCTGGGCGCGATTGGCATGACAATTTTTTCAGTGGACCTGTATTTCGCCTCGCGCAGCTTGCCCGCAGCACCCATCATGGACGCGGCCACCTTTCTCGCGCAGCCCCAACACTGGCGCGTGATGGCGGACTTGGCCCTGCTCGCCCTCTTTGCGGGTCTGTACAGCGTGCCGATGTATGCCCTGATTCAGCTGCGCTCGCCCGACAGCCACCGCGCCCGCATCATCGCCGCCAACAACATTTTGAATGCGCTGTTCATGATTGTGAGTTCCATCATGGTGGGCGCATTGCTGATCCTGGGTTTGAGTCTGCCCCAGGTGTTTTTGATCACTGGTTTGCTCAACGCGGTGGTGGGTGCCTACATCTTCTTGCTCGTGCCCGAGTACCTGCTGCGTTTCATTGCCTTCATTGCCAGCCACTTCATCTACCGCTTCAAGGTGCGCGGTGATGAGCACATCCCCACCCAAGGCGCGGCCATACTGGTGTGCAACCACGTGAGTTTCATTGACGCGGTATTGCTGATGGCCGCCAGCCCACGCCCCATTCGTTTCATCATGGACCATCGCATCTTTGCGGTGCCGGTGCTGGGTTGGCTCTTCAAACTCGTCAAGGCCATTCCAATTGCACCGCAAAAAGAAGACCCCTTGGTCTACGAACGCGCTTTTGAACAAGCCCGCGCCGTGCTGGCCGATGGCGAGTTGTTGTGCATCTTCCCTGAAGGGGCCATCACCAAAACCGGCGAGCTGGGTGAGTTCAAAGGCGGCGTGATGAAAATTTTGCAAACCCACCCCGTGCCCGTCGTGCCCATGGCCTTGCACAACCTGTGGGGCTCGTTTTTCTCTCGCATTGAAGGCGCGGCGATGACAAAACCTTTTCGACGCGGCTTGTGGAGCCCGGTCACTTTGGTGGCTGATGCGGCTGTGCCTGCGGCGCAGGTGACGCCTGCCATGCTGCGTGAACGTGTTCAAACGCTGCTTCAGCAGTGACATGACGGCGTCTCCTCGCCATTTTTTCTCTGCCCCTGACCTTGCCCCACGCCACATGAAAAAAATTTTAATCTGCTTATGTTTGCCCTTCCTGCTGGTGGCTTGCGCAACACAAGCCGGTCCATCCCCGCAAGCTGCTGCAGATACCAAAGAGGTCACGACGACACCGCCCAGTGGGAGTGCTGGCCCCACGGGTGGCCAGGTGGGTGAAGCGATCACGGCGCCTTTGCGCACGCTGAACTTGATCAAGCCCGAAGTGGCCGCTGCGCTGCGCAGTGCTGCAGAGGCACCTTACGCGCTTCCCCAACCGCAGACCTGTGATGCCATTGGAGCCGAGGTCGTGGCACTGAACACGGCACTCGGTCCTGATCTGGATGCCATCGCGTCCAACGCCAGCACCAGTTTGGTCGACCGGGGCAGTGAGGCCGCCAACAAGGCCGCCGTCGGCGCACTGCGTAACGCGGCTGATGGCTTGGTGCCCTATGGTGGTTTGGTGCGTCAACTCAGTGGTGCCAACCGCGCGGCCAAGGAGGCCGCCGATGCCCGGGCGGCGGGCGTTGTTCGGCGCGCTTACCTCAAGGGTCTGGGCCAGGCCATGAAATGCGAAGCGCCTGCCGCGCCACTGTCTGAAGGCCGGGCACCTCCCAAGCCCAAGGAGGTGCCCGTTGACGCTTCGGCTACGCCGACTTCCGAGCCGTGAGGGTTTCGCGCCACTGCACCATCAGCGCCTCCCACTTGGGCATGGCCACCGCCCTGTGGCGTTCCTTCACATGGCCGTAACCACGGATGTCTTCGGGAACGCTGGCAATCTTCACCGCCAATGAAAGATTGTCGGCACGCAGGCCTTGCAGCAGTTCTTCGATGCAGGCGCGGTACTGCTGAATCAGGGCACGTTCCAGGCGGCGTTCCTCGGTTTTTCCGAAGATGTCAAAGGCCGTGCCGCGCAAACCTTTGAGTTGGGCCAACACCTTGAAGCTGCTGCGCACCCAAGGGCCAAAGGGCTGTTTCACCAACTCACCCTTCTCATTCTTTTTGGCCAGCAGCGGCGGTGCCAGGTGGTGGTGCAGTTTGTAGTCGCCTTCAAACTGCGCTGCAATCTTGGCAACAAAACTCGGGTCGGTGTGTAGGCGTGCCACCTCGTACTCGTCTTTGTAGGCCATCACCTTAAAGAGGTAACGTGCCACGGCCTGTGTGAGCTGGGTGCTGCCCAGTGGTGCCTCCGCGGCGCGAACACGCTCCACGAACTGTTGGTAGTCATGGGCGTAGGCGGTGTTTTGGTAACCGGTGAGAAACGCCACACGCTGCGCCACCATGTCGTCCACGTTGCCCGACTTCTTCACGAACTGAATCACCTGCGCGGGTTGCATCAACTTGCGCACTGCAGTCAAATCGTGGGCAGCGCGGCGGCCCCATTCAAAGGCGGCTTTGTTGTTGTCGATCTGCACATTGTTGAGTTCAATGGCGCGCATCAACGCAGCATGGCTCAGAGGGATGCGGCCCTGTTGCCAGGCATAACCCAGCATCAGCGGGTTGGCATAGAGCGAGTCGCCCAGGAGCGCGGTGGCCAGCTCATCGGCATTCACATGGCCCACGGACTGCGCACCCACGGCCGACGTGATGGCGCTTTCACAATTGCCTGCGGGCGACTGCCAATTGGGCTGCGTCACAAACGTAGCGGTGGGCGACGCATGGCTGTTGAGCGCCACATAAGTGCGGCCCGCCACCATGGTGGCCAGCGTGGCTTTGTTCGCAGCCACCAAGGGGTCGCAGCCAATGATCAGGTCGGCCTCCGCCGTGCCGACTTTGGTGGTGTGGATGGCCTCCATGCGGTTGGCAATTTGAATGTGGCTCCAGGTGGCGCCGCCTTTTTGGGCCAGGCCCGCAGCGTCTTGGGTGACGATGCCTTTGCCTTCCAGGTGCGCCGCCATGCCCAGCAACTGGCCAATGGTGATGACGCCTGTGCCACCCACACCCGCCACCACAATGCCCCAGGCGTTTTCTGCGACAGGCAGTCGGGGTTCGGGCAGGGCGGGCAGCGTGAATGGGTTGGGTCTCTCGGTTTTGCTCTTCTTGGCCGATTTCAGTTGCCCACCTTCCACCGTCACGAAACTCGGACAAAAACCTTTCACACAGGAATAGTCCTTGTTGCAGGTGTTCTGGTTGATTTGCCGCTTACGGCCGAATTCGGTTTCAAGCGGCTCTACGCTCAGGCAATTGCTTTGCACCGAACAATCGCCGCAGCCTTCACACACCAACTCGTTGATGACCACCCGTTTGGCGGGCTCCACCAGCTTGCCGCGTTTGCGGCGACGGCGTTTTTCGGTGGCACAGGTCTGGTCGTAAATGATGGCCGTGGTGCCTTTGATCTCGCGGAACTGGCGCTGGAGGGCATCCAGTTCGTCGCGGTGGTGCACCGTCACGCCAGCCAGCAAATCAACGCCTTGGTATTTCTGCGGCTCGTCGGTCACGATGACCAACTTCACCACGCCTTCGGCCTTCAAGCTTTGCATGATTTGCAGCACCGAGTGGCCTTCTGGGCGTTCACCCACTTGCTGGCCACCCGTCATGGCCACCGCGTCGTTGTACAAAATTTTGTAGGTGATGTTCACACCCGCCGCAATGCTTTGGCGTATGGCCAAGAGGCCGCTGTGAAAGTAGGTGCCATCGCCCAGATTGGAAAACACATGGGTGTCGTTGGTGAAGGGCGCCTGGCCCACCCACGCCACGCCTTCGCCGCCCATCTGGCTGAAGGTGACGGTGCTGCGGTCCATCCAGGTGGCCATGTAGTGGCATCCAATGCCGCCCAGTGCGCGTGAACCTTCAGGCACTTTGGTGGAGGTGTTGTGCGGGCAGCCGCTGCAAAACCAGGGCGTGCGCTCTGCGCCCGTTAAATCGACCGTGGTGAGGCTGCGTTCTTTGGCCTCGATCATGGCGATGCGTGCATCCATGCGGGCGGCGGTGTCGGCATCGACACCCAATTTCTTCAGCCGTTTGGCGATGGCCTTGGCGATGATGGCGGGCGTCAAATCGGCCTGGGCACGCAACAGCCAGTTTTCGCTCGGATTGGGGCGGCTCCATTCACCGCCTGAATCGTCACCTTCAGCTTCGTCAAACTTGCCCAGCACATTGGGCCGCACGTCGGCGCGCCAGTTGTAGAGCTCTTCCTTGAGCTGGTATTCAATGACCTGGCGTTTTTCTTCCACCACCAGAATTTCTTGCAGCCCTTCAGCGAAGGCGCGAGTGATGGTGGCTTCCAGCGGCCACACCACATTCACCTTGTGCAGGCGGATGCCTAGCTTGCGGCACAGGTCGTCGTCCAGCCCCAGATCATGCAAGGCTTGTCGGGTGTCGTTGTAGGCCTTGCCGCTGGCGATCAAACCGAAGCGATCGTTCTGGCCTTCAATCACGTTGTAGTTCAGCTTGTTGGCCCGCACATAAGCCAGGGCGGCGTACCACTTGTGGTCCATCAAACGGGCTTCTTGCTCCAGCGGCATGTCGGGCCAGCGGATGTGCAGGCCACCTGCGGGCATGGGGAAGTCGGTGGGCAGGATGATCTTCACGCGGTCGGGGCTGACGTCAACGCTGCTCGCCGACTCCACCACCTCTTGTATCGTTTTCACACCGGCCCACACGCCCGAAAAACGGCTCATGGCAAAGGCGTGCAAGCCCATGTCCAGGATGTCTTGCACGCTGCTGGGGAAAAACACCGGCAAGCCGCAGGCTTTGAAGATGTGGTCGCTTTGGTGGGCGGCGGTGGAGCTTTTGGCAATGTGGTCGTCGCCCGCAATCGCAATCACACCACCGTGTTTGGAGGTGCCCGCCATGTTGGCGTGTTTGAACACGTCAGAGCAGCGGTCCACGCCCGGGCCTTTGCCATACCAAATGCCGAACACCCCGTCGAACTTTTTGCTTTGGGGAAAGAGGTCGAGTTGCTGCGTGCCCCACACCGCAGTCGCACCCAACTCTTCATTCACCCCCGGCTGAAAAACAATGTGCTGTGCCGCCAGGTGTTTTTTGGCCTGCCACAAGGCCTGGTCGTAGGTGCCCAGCGGTGACCCCCGGTAACCGCTGATGAAACCGGCGGTGTTCAAGCCCACCATCGCATCCCGCTGGCGCTGCAACATGGGCAGACGCACCAGGGCTTGCACCCCACTCATGAAGGCCCGCCCGGTGGGCAGCGCGTATTTGTCGTCGAGGGTGACGGACTCCAGCAACTGGCGGATGGACTCAGGCAAGGGGGCATTCATGGCAGCTTTTCTCCGCATCAGTGGGTTGCGGAGAGTTTAGAGAATAGGCCGTGTGAAGTCTTCTCTATCTGTGCGCCAAACAGGCCATTGTTAGCAAGGATGTTTCTTGAATCGTACTTTTGAATGCAGAATATCGCCAATCATGAGCATTTCAGGGAAATCCCGTAGTTCTACAGCAGATGCCGCATTGGAACCGCCCACACCGCATGGCGCGGCCCTGGATCGTTACGACATTGCCATCCTGCGCGAGCTGCAAAGGGATGCCCGCCTGGCCAATGCTGAGCTCGCGAGCCGCATTGGTTTGTCTGCCGCGCCCACCTGGCGGCGTGTGAAGTGGCTGGAGGAACAGGGTTTCATCACCGGCTACCGCGCCGAGATCGACAGGCGAAAAGTCGGCCTCGGTGTGCTGGCTTTTGTGCGCATCGACGCTGACCGCAACACCCGCTCGTCCACTGTCGAACTTGAAGAGGCTATACGTAAGGTGCCTGAGGTTGTCTCCTGCCACTACATCTCCGGTTCAGGCACGTTCGAGCTGCAGGTGATGACGACCGACCTCGACGCTTTTTCCCACCTGTCACTGGACGTGCTGATGAACCTGCCGCACGTGAAAGACCTGCACACCAGTTTTTCGTTGGGTGAGGTCAAGGCGGAGGGGGCGTTGCCGTTGTCGCATTTGGATGGGAAGTGAGCTGTCGCAAAGCGGAGCTCTGCAATGAACCTGCGCGCTGCACCTGCCGTCCTCCTGTTCAAAATTCCCCTTGGGTGAATTAACCTCAAGTAAAAGCTACTTTGGAGCCCGGAGGACGCATGATGTTGAGTAACGCAGAAGAAGAGCGGCTGAGAGCCTACATTCGCGAAGCCGATTTGGCCGCTGTTGAAGATCTGATACTCGCCCACGCAGCTCCCATGGTGTCGATGTCCTTGCCGCAGGAATACGAGCGCGAGATGCCTGTACCGATCGATCAGTTTCCCATCGGTTCAAGCCGCTTCGGCGGTCCGCCCGATCTGCCGGAGGGTTTCGTATGGCCGCATTTCGCTGTTGATAACCCGTTGCACTTCCACTCGCAGATCGACCTTGCAAGCGTACCCGCCATACCCAATTCGCCCCTGCCCCAGACGGGCATGCTTTACGTCTTCGTGGGTCTGCACGACTGCCCCATCTTCCAGGTGCGCCTGTACTACACGGATACCGCGAAACAGGCCTTGCGGCGCACACATCGACCCATGGAGGACAACTATGACCCTGAGTTGAGGGACGTGAGCGACTTTCCCGCCGAGTTCGAACCGTTTCCGCTAGAGGGCACGGTCGGCATCGATTTTCCTTACAGCTCGGAAAATGGTGACTCCCTGTTTGGCGAAATCAGGGCACGTCTTCAGCCGGCCGATTGGCAGTCCGTGTTCGACCGCTTCTATACCCTTGTGGAGCGCGCGGAGGATTCGAATTACGCGACCAGACAAGCGTCCGGCTATCCACTTCGCTGGTGGCACGTGATACAGCTGTTCGGTGCAACCAATCCCGTGCAAGCCAGAGATTCGGCCGTTCGCTACCTCGAGGCAAACGGTGGTTCGAGTGACGACTTGGCCGTCACTCGCGAGCGCGCGCGTTGGCGGCGGTTCCTGTCGCTTGAATCGAACTCGCTGATTGGTTTCGAGTCGTTGTTCGATGCGGCGCCTTACCGGGTGCTCGTGCGCGAACAGGAAACGCCGTGGCGCTGCTTCGAACATGTGGATACTCATGTTGAGAGTGGGTGAATCTTTAGCTGGCGATCCCCCGTTCGCAAGAGAGTACAGGCGTCAGCTATGACGCTCTAACGCCCCGCCGCATTAAATTGTGGCCGCCGGGCGTTCTTTGAGATAGAGCCTCGCCACCGCGAGCCCAGAGGCCGCGCCAAAGTGCTTCACCTTGATGTTGACGAGTGATTGGTTGGGTTCAATGCCGCCAACGTCGCCCATCTTCCGGCCGAGGCGGATGAATGGGGCGGTTGTCCCGGTGTTCATCACGGCGACCGTCGCGGTAGTAAATCGTGCCGCCACCAATGAAACGCGGTGGTGGGTGGAAAAACACCGGGGGTGGTGGGGCGTAGTACACAGGCGGTGCGACATACACAGGCCGCACAGTTTCGGTGTAGTACACCGTGGTGGGTGGCTGGTTGTAGCTCGGGGCGGGTTGGTTCTGGATGTAGGTGACGTTGGGCGGTGAACCCACTTGCGGCGAGGCCACCGGGGGAGCGCCGTCGTTGTAGCTGGGTGCGGTCACATTCACGCTCACCGGCAACAAGCTGCCGGGCGCACCTGGGTCTTGGTTCAGTCGGGTGCTGAAGCGGCGGCCGGCATAGTCATACACCACGTCGTAAGCGACCACACGCGACTCGGTGACGTTCACGGTTTGGCAGCGGCGCACCATGCCCACGCCTTGGGGTTGTTGGTGGGCTTCCACACGGTCACCAATCACGGCGCCGAGCACCACACCCGCACCGGTTGCGGCCGCGCGGCCCGAACCGCCGCCCATGGTCGAGCCGATCAAACCGCCAATCACCGCACCGGCCAAGGCCCCACCACCGCTGCTACGAGGGGCCGCGGCCTGGGGTTCGTCGTAACACTGTTGCTGTGGCGCGTTCACCGGGGTCAGCACAGGGGTCGATGACACCACGGTGGCATATTCAGTGTTTTGTTGTGCTGTGGCGCAACCACTGACCAGCACACTGGTCGCAACCAATACCGCGCTGGCGGAGCGGGCCGAGAGCAAACGAGTCGCCAAAAAATAGATGCTTTGCATGGTGTTTCTCCACCCTTGGTCGCGCCGCGTCACCATCAGACTGACGATGTGGCATCACGCCATGGGTTCCCTGACAACGACGGGCGTGCACTTGCCGTTGACCGCGAGCTGCTTTTGTTTTTCCTCCACTTCTGCGGGTTGGCCGCAAAACGAGATTTCCAGGGGCTGTTGTATTCCTTGTGTCAGACGGTTGAGAGGGCTCGTGATGACCTGCCTTCGCAGGATTGCCAGTTGGTCTGCGCTCACTCTGAGCTAGTGCGCCCCGCTCGCGAACCGCGCGCCGCCATCTTTGCCGCTGCGCAACCTCGTCACTGACTGGCGGCAAACTGACGACAACGAAACAACCAGCCTACCTGTGGCCCGTTGGGGTACCACCGTGACCACCAACGGCACTCAAATCTGGCGAACCAGTTTGTGCGTTGAGGCACCGATCTCAGGCTTGGGCACCAACCCTTGGGGCTTCAAGCGCTGAACCAAATGCCGATCAAAGGAGTGTGCTTAAGCACCACCATGGGCGGCATGTACAACCCGTGCCGGATGTACGCGTGGCGGCTGATGCTGCGCTCTCGCACGGATTGCATCAGCGCCGGGCACATCGAAGCAGCGCTGGCAGTCAAGTCGATACGTTCAGGCGCAGCCCGTCCTGGCTGACCACCTTGTTCATGCCCAGCGCCTGGACCCGCCAGCAAACCCAACATCAGCGTGACCAGCACATCTGCAGGCACCTGCTTCGTGTATCCACTGTCTCAGGACGCGGGACCGCTGCAACGCCCTGCACCAGGGCCCCTTGTCGCTTGCGTTTTGACTCACCCATAAGGTGAGTCGGCCCAATCAACGCAATATCGCAGCAGCGCCAGATTTCCTCAGCTTCTGTAGAGATGAAAAGCCGTTTCTAGGCTGAGTGACGAGAAGAGCCATTTTTTTCAGGACCTTCTGATCCTGAAAACCAGGCAAATTGCCGACTCTATTTCGCCTGATTTACACCTTAGACAGCCGCGCCAACAAGCTGCCCTGTACTTGTGTCAGCGCAGATGGCAAGTGGTACGCCAACTGCGTGAACAACTCGGTGTGCAACTGCAACTCTGCCGTCCACTGGGCAGCGTCAATTCGGGTGACTTGATCGTACTGTGCAGTGGTGAAATTCAGCCCCGTCCAGGTGATGTCGCTGTAGGTGGGCGTGACGCCAAAAATGTTCTCGACGCCCTGGCCTTGACCTTCCACGCGCTCCAGCATCCACTTGAGCACGCGCATGTTTTCGCCATAACCAGGCCACACGAATTTGCCGTCAGCACCTTTGCGGAACCAGTTGACGCAGTAAATCTTGGGCAGCTTGGCGCCGGACGCTTCCAGCTTGGTGCCCAGGTCCAGCCAATGCTGAAAGTAGTCGCTCATGTTGTAGCCCATGAAGGGCAGCATGGCGAAGGGGTCGCGGCGCACCACGCCTTGCTGGCCTGCGGCAGCGGCGGTGGTTTCAGAGCCCATCGTGGCAGCCATGTAGACGCCTTCGACCCAGTTGCGGGCTTCGGTGACCAGGGGCACGGTGGTGGAACGACGGCCACCGAAGATGAAGGCGTCAATGGCCACGCCCTTGGGATCATCCCAAGCAGCATCCAGCGCCGGGTTGTTGGTGGCGGCCACGGTGAAACGTGCGTTGGGGTGGGCCGCTTTGGCACCGGTTTCCTTGGCGAGGGCGGGGGTCCAGTCTTTGCCTTGCCAGTCAATCAAGTGAGCGGGGACCGTATCCGTCATGCCTTCCCACCACACATCGCCTTCATCGGTGAGGGCCACGTTGGTGAAGATCACATCACGCTTCAAACTGTTCATGCAGTTGTAGTTGGTGAGCGTGTTGGTGCCGGGGGCCACGCCAAAGTAGCCGGCTTCGGGGTTGATGGCATAGAGGCGGCCATCGGCACCGGGTTTGATCCAGGCAATGTCGTCGCCGATGGTGGTGACCTTCCAGCCATTCAGGCCGGCAGGCGGAATCAACATGGCGAAATTGGTTTTGCCACAAGCGCTGGGGAAAGCTGCTGCCACATGGTGTTTTTTGCCTTCGTGCGAGGTAACGCCAAGCACCAGCATGTGTTCCGCCAACCAGCCTTGGTCGCGGCCCATGGTGCTGGCAATGCGCAGGGCAAAACACTTTTTGCCCAAGAGGGCGTTGCCACCGTAACCCGAGCCGTAGCTCCAGATCTCGCGGGTTTCGGGGTAGTGCACGATGTACTTGGTGGTGTTGCACGGCCAAGAGACATCTTTTTGGCCCGGCTCCAGCGGTGCGCCCACGGTGTGTACGCAGGGCACGAACTCGCCGTCGTCGCCCAGCACGTCCAGCACCTTGGCGCCCATGCGCGTCATGATTTTCATGTTGACGGCCACATAGGGGCTGTCCGACAACTCGACGCCGATGTGGGCAATGGGCGAGCCCAGAGGCCCCATGCTGAAGGGCACCACGTACATGGTGCGGCCGCGCATGGCTCCTTTGAACAAGGCCTTGTCACCGGTTTGCAGCAGGGCGCGCATCTCGGCGGGGTCCATCCAATTGTTGGTGGGGCCAGCGTCTTCTTGTTTGGCGCTGCAAATATAGGTGCGGTCTTCCACACGAGCCACATCACTCGGGCTGCTGCAAGCCAAGTAGCTGTTAGGGCGCAGTTCGGGATTGAGTTTTTTGAAGGTGCCAGCCGCGACCAATTGGGCGCACAGGCGGTCATATTCAGCGGTGCTGCCATCGCACCAGTAAACATCCTTGGCTTCGGTCAAGGCGGCCATTTGGGCCACCCATTCAATCAGGCGGGTATGGCGAACAGTAGCGGGCGTATTCAAGCGCAAGCCCTCCATCACGGGTCGGTTCATGGTGTTTCCAGTCGAGTCAAAAAATCTGTGGGGTCAGCGCAGGGCGCTGGCTCTTCGCGGTCGCCCGAAATTTGATGCCAGCAGGGTTTGGTTTGGCATCATCGCGACTGACTGAGGTTGGGCCAGCACGGCGGGTTGTTGATTGTGAAATCAGTGTAATTGTCCTGTAATCACCCGATGTCAGGGGGTCATGTTTATCTTGCATAAGATCATGCCGCAGAACATTTCACTTTGATGAAGGTATCCTCGCCATATGAATTCCTCCAGCAAAATCGGCCGCAGATCCCTGGTTTTGGCCGGGGCTTTGGGTGTTTTGGTGACCGACGAAGCCCGCTCGGTACAGAAACAGTCGCTCGAAGACCCCATGCGTTTGGGCGTGGACGAAGCGTTGATGAAGTCGGGTTTAGCACGCGCCCTGCAGCGGGCGTTTGGCGTGGACACCGGTGTCGCTGTCAATCTGACCAGCGGCCCTGCACTGTCGATGCTGGAGGCAGCGGAACTCGGCGACATGGACGCAGCGCTGACCAATGTCAGTTGGCTGGAAGCTCACATAGAAAAACAAGGCCTGGTACATGACAGGCGTCCCATCGCCACCGGCAGTCTGTTGCTGGTCGGTCCGGTTGCACTGGCCAAAGCCCTGGACGCCAAACGCGACATCGTGCTTGCTCTGCAGCGGCTGTCGCAAGCGCAGGTGCCCTTCATCAGTGGCAACCCCGGCTCAGGCAGCCAATTGGCGGAACAAGCGCTGTGGCGTGCAGCCGAAGTCGCGACCGACCCCGCATGGCATTTCGCACCTTCAGCCGACGCAACCCTGCTCAGCCAAGCCCAAGACAAACAAGCTTGCATGCTGGTGGAAGCGGGTGCCTGGATGGCGCAAGGGGGGGGCAGCGGTTACGCCGTATTGGTCGAAGGAGACGACAAACTCGCCATGCCCGTGCATGTGATGCGCTCCTTCCGCGCTAACCACGCCGCCGGCAAGTTGTTCGTCAATTGGATTGCAGGCAGGCGCGGTCGACGTGTGGCCTCAGGCCAGCGCGGCTACCGAAGCGCATGACAACACCGCTGCAACTGCTGTCCGTCAACCGCGCCACGGCCCGACGAGTGCGCATCAACGGCAGGGATGTGCTCACGGCCATCTACAAGCAAAAGGTTGACGGCCCGGTCGAGGTGGGCCCCATGGGATTGCAGGGCGATGAACAAGCCGACCTCACGGTGCACGGCGGCCTGTCCAAAGCCGTTTACGCCTACCCCGGCGAGCACTACCCCTTTTGGCAAACCGTTCGCGCTCAAGCCCAAGCCGCTTTGTGGGACGAGGTTTTACAGCCCGGCGCCCTGGGCGAGAACCTCACCCTGTCAGGGTTGCTGGAAAACCAAGTGTGGGTTGGCGACTTGCTGCGCTTCAAACACTGCGAACTCGCTGTGAGCGAGCCGCGCCAGCCTTGCTTCAAATTCAACGCCGCCATGGGTTTCAACCAGGCCGCGAAATTGATGGTGCAAAGCGGCTGGTGCGGGTTTTATTTGGCGGTACGGGTGCCGGGGCGCATTCAAGCGGGAGAAAGCTTCGAATTGATTCCAGGACCGCGTGAGGTCGGGATACCGGAGCTGTTCCGCAGCCGGGCGCGAAGTTGACTTGCTACGATCCGGCATGGCCGAACACACTGAACCCCCGGTTCAGCTCAACCACCACATCACCCAGCACCTCATCCACTTGCAAGTGGAGCGCCGCCTGGCCGAGCGCACGCGGGCGATGTACACCGAGGCGTTTGTGCGCCTGCAGCGGTTTGCCGGTGCGGCGCAACTGGATTTGCTTCAAGTCGAAACCAGTCATGTCAGGCGCTGGGCGGCGAGCTTGCACCAGCAAGGCTTGGCCCCGCGCAGCATCGCCATCATCCTGTCGGCCTGGCGCGGCTTTTACCGCTGGTGCGGACGCGACGGGTTGGTGAAAGCCAATCCCGTCGAGGGCGTGCGCGCACCGAAAGCGGGCAAACCTCTGCCGAAAGCGCTGGCGGTGGATCATGCGGTGGCGTTGGCCCAACATGAAGCAGCGCACGGAAACGCTGCTTTGCTCGCACGCGACCACGCCATTGTGGAGCTGCTCTATGGTTGCGGCCTGCGTGTCGGTGAGCTGCTGGGGCTGGACGCCTGCGCCAGCCCACAAGCTGCCGGCTGGATTGATGCGCCTGACGCCACCGCCCATGTGCTGGGCAAAGGCAGCAAACGCCGCAGTGTGCCCATCGGTGGTCCGGCATTGGCAGCACTGGCCACCTGGCTTGAACAGCGTCCCCTGCTGGCCCACCACGGCGAGGCCGCGCTCTTCGTGAGCCAACGTGGCACCCGGCTCACTGCCAGTCAGTTGCGCGTGCGACTGAAACAACAAGCCATTGCAGCCGGCCTGCCCACCCATGTGCATCCACACATGCTGCGCCACTCCTTCGCTTCGCATCTGTTGCAAAGCAGCGGTGACTTGAGGGCTGTGCAAGAGCTGCTCGGCCACGCCCACATCAGCACCACCCAGGTCTACACCCAGCTGGATTTCGGGCATCTCAGCAAGGTGTATGACGCCGCGCATCCCAGGGCCAAACGGAAAGACTGAGTACGCTTACTGGGGCGGCGCTTGCATCAAGGCGGCAGGCAAAGGCGTGAGGGGCCCGGTGGTGGGCCACCCGTTTTGATGGGCCTGGACTTTGATGGCGGCCACACGAGCGGGCGTCACCGGGTGGGATCGAAAGATCTCCAAGGACCGGTGATCGTGCGATTCGCTCCCCCGGAGTTGGGTGAACAACTCCTCCAGACCTTGGGCATGACCATAAAGCCCTACCACCGCATGCAGCGCGGCGATGTCGGCTTGTGCCTCCCGCTCCCTCGAATGGCCCAGCATGGTCAAGTTGGCCGCTTGGCCCAGCGCCATTTGGGCCACCGCCGCGCCCGCGTCCGCAGAAACCACGCCCAGCAGCAGCGCCATCGCCAAACCCCGCCCCATGCCGGCCGCCACGTCGCGGTGCTTCACATGCGCAATCTCATGCGCCAGCAAAGCGGCCAGGGCGTCTTCACTGCCCAATTTTTGCAATAAACCGTTGTAGACACGGATGCGTCCACCCAGGGTGGCGTAGGCATTGACCATCGGTGATTCGTCGTAGCGAATCACGATCACCATGCCTTTGGGCAAGTCCATCTGCGCGGCCACCTTGTCCGCCACCACCTGCAACGCGGCTGAACGCTCCGCGTTCTCCGGCTTTTCCGGTCGATCAATCAATCGCTGTGCCAGCACCACCTCGGCAAAAAACGGTGCCTTGGGGGCCAGCCAGCGTACCGCCCAACCGAGGCATGCCAGCAAAATCAACACCGTTATTAGAGAGACACCAACAAGCCAAACGAACTCTTTGAGTGGGTGTTCTTCGCTGCTGTTGATGCCTTCGGCTGGCAAGCGGTTTTCTAGCCCGCATATTTCACCAGGTCGCTCTTCTATGCCCCGCAACACCGCATGAATGCTCACTTTCTCGGCTTCGAATGCCAAATCCAATTTGGTCCGAGCGCTACACACCCGATTGCGCCGTGCTGCGGTGCGCTGGCCGCGTTGCTCCTCCTTGCGGGCACGAGCCCGCAGCGTCGTCACGCCTTGCCAGTGCACCGCAGCACGGCCCACTCGGGCGCGTCCCTGGTGAAACATCCGGGCTAGCCGCAGCCCGGCGTGATTGGGCGACTCATCGCTCACCGTGCAGTCTTCACGGCAGTGCCATAAGCCATGACCTCGACCGACGGGGTTTGCGAGCCTGAGATGCTGGTCGTGTGAAACCGGACACCAATGACCAGGTTGCTGCCGGTCTCGCGCGCACGCAGCTTCATGCGCAACAACGCTTCACGACGCGCACGCTCCAACAAAGACTCGTAGCCGCGAAAGCGACCTCCGAACAGATTGCGAAACCCGGCCACAAAGGTTTTGAAATAGTCGGAAGACACCACCACACTGCCCATCACAACAGCCGCTTGTGTGGCAACCACGCCCTCTGGCACGTAACGCGTATTCAATGCAATCACCGCTTGTAACTCACGCTCGCGTGCGCGAATCGAGGCCATATGGCGGCGCTCCAACAGGCGCCCGACCCCATAACCCGTCAGCAACAGCAGGACAGGCAGTGCGATATTGAGTATCGGTGCGAGCCACTCCACGACTCAAACCCTCTCAATCGTCACGGCCGAGCCGTAAGCCAAAATTTCTGCCGCCCCCATGGTGATGGAGGTGGTGACAAAACGCAGGTTCAGCACCGCATTGGCCCCCATGCTGCGAGCTTCGTCTGTCATGCGTTTGACGGCTTCGTCTCTGGCTTCTTGCATCAACTCGGTGTAAGCCTTTAACTCGCCACCCACAATGTTCTTCAGGCCTGACAGAAAGTCCCGGCCCACATGTTTGGCGCGAACGGTGCTGCCTTGCGCCACGCCCAAATGGGCCACGATGCGGTGCCCGGGGGCGGTTTCAAGATTGCTGACCAACATGAACGCGCTCCTGCTTGGCGATAAATAAATGCATCACTATTTTGCCTTGCCCCGTTAAGGGTGCGCTTGCTGCAACAGACGGCAGGACAGGCAAGCAAACCAACTGGACCTGTGAGCGGCGGGCATATTCACCTCATCGGAAAACAGGCCGGAGAGCTTGTCGGCCCGGTTGCAGACCAGGGACTGTTGGCGCAGGATGACAGCACAACAGCCGTAGAAAAAAAGATTCAGGCAGAGTTCAAGCGGTCCCCCCTCTTTGTATCTGTCAGCGTGAAGGCAAATCCCTTGCGATTCAATCCACGGCGACCTATAGGAACATTGGGAAGCCGTTGTGAATTGGATGCAGCAGCTCTGTTTTTGTCCGAAGCCGGTGAAAGTTGGCACAAGCCATGCTTGGGACTGGACGGGAAAGCACGGGTTGATCGGCGTTTTGCTACAACGGGTTTGTGCTTGAATGATCCCAGTACCAGCGGCAAGTTTTATTGGAGGCAGCGATGAATGCATCCCCAGGTGTTTCAAACGAGCTGGTCACTGTGCCAACATCTCGCAGTGGCATACCGATTGCCCGCATGCGGCCGATGTACCGCGTGGACGAAGTCGGCCGCAAGCTGAACAAGCTGCCGCAAAAAGAACACGAGGGCCTGCGCGCCACCTACGAGCGCATGCTGGAAAAAGGCCCCGAGCGTTTTCAAGTCAAACCCTCGGGTCTGCCGGTGATGGACCACCTCTACGACGACCTGCCCAACTTCACCGACGTGCTGGACGACATCAAACGCCAGCTCGCTTTGTGCGAAGACAGCCGCGATGCGCTGGAAATCACGCCGCTGCTCTTGCTCGGCCCGCCCGGTGTCGGCAAAACCCATTTCGCGCGTGCGTTGTCCATTTTGCTGGGCACCGGCATGGGGTTCATCTCCATGTCGTCCATGACAGCAGGCTGGGTGCTCTCCGGTGCGTCAAGCCAGTGGAAGGGGGCCCGCCCCGGCAAGGTGTTTGAAACCTTGGTGGACGGCGAATACGCCAACCCCGTGATGGTAGTGGACGAAATCGACAAAGCCGGTGGCGAGCACAGCTACGACCCCCTGGGTGCGCTTTACAGCCTGCTGGAGCACGACACCGCCGGCAGCTTCACCGATGAATTCGCCGAAGTGCCCATCGACGCCAGCCAAGTCATTTGGGTGGCCACGGCCAACGATGCACGCGGCATTCCCGATCCCATCCTGAATCGGATGAACGTCTATGAAGTGCAGGCCCCCGACCGCGAAGCAGCCATGCGCATCGCCGCCAAGCTCTATCGCAGCATTCGCGCTGAGCACGATTGGGGTTCACGCTTCAATCCGCAGCCAGGCGGCGACGTGCTGGAGCGTTTGAGCGAGATGGCCCCACGCGACATGCGACGTGCCTGGATGACGGCCTTTGGCAACGCCAAATTGGCCCACCGCGACCATGTGGTGGCGGCTGATCTGCCGGAGGTCAGTGGGCGCAAAACGCCGATGGGGTTTGTGCAGTAGTCGGCGCGGGCCTGCGCACTGCGACCGGGTACCTCACCGAGACGGTACCTCGTCATCTTCTTCGCGGTAGCGACGCCAAGCGGCCACGGCCTCGTTCATGAGTTGGACTTGAAAACGAACGCGAACACACGCTTCACAAATGACCAGATGTGGCCCCAGCACTTCTTGTTGTGCTTCGGATAGTTTTCGTTCAGGTTCGCTAAACAGCCAGCGCGCCACCTCCCGACAAGTTGGTTCCGGAATCGCCACGTGCTTGTTTCTCGCCGTTGTTAAACCAGTTGTTTTCTAAACATTCACGCAGCCTCAGCCGCGCGCGGTGCAGCAGCACCCACAGGTTTGTCGACGTGATCATCAATTCCTTGCAGATTTCTTCTGCATCAAGTTCAAGCCAATGGCGCATCAGAAATACGCGGGCTTGAACCGGTGGCAACAACTCTTGGCAACGCTCTAAAACTTCAATGAACTGGCGTTTTTCCAGCAGCACCATTCCACAACCCCAGTCTGCGGGCATTTCACGCCAGTGCCCATCGTCCTGGAACAACAACTCTTCCAAGTCTTCGCTGTCATCGACGCTCAGTACGCAGGCTTCTTTGGTGTGGCGGCGCAATTGGTCAATCACCTTGTATTTGAGAATGCCCACCAACCAACTCTTCAACTGCGAGCGCCCGGCGAATGCATCGGATTTGGACACAGCCGCCAGCATGGTCTCGGACACTGCATCCTCTGCCCAAACTTCGTTGCGTAACTGTGAACGGGCAGGTGATGTCTGCAGGGAAAAACATACCCCAAGTCCACTCCACAAAAATGCGCAGCTTGCGTCGCATGGTGGGCATTTGCGACAGGTAGTAAGCGCGCCACAACAACCAGGCCGGCAAACCGCCCAGCGGGATGCCAAACACCAGTGCCACACCTTTCATGTGCCCAATGGCGGCCATCATGCCGCGTGCTTGGTAACTGAAGTCTGAGGTCGTTCGGCCCGCGATATGAGCGAGCAAGTTGCTGGCCAAACGTTTTGCCTGGCGAACCGCAAACTGAGCCGTGGGGGGAGACGGCTTGCCGTCCCGTGCGTTGATGATCAAAGCGCAATCACCGACAGCCCAAACGCCCTGCAATGCGGAAACCGACAAATCGCTGCGCGTCACGATGCGGCCTCGTTCCACGCTGGCACCGGCTTGCGCCAAGGCATCCGCCAAGGCGTTAGGTCGGGTGCCCACGGTACAAATCACGGTGGAGGCCACCAACCAATCGCCGCTGGTCAGCCGCACACCCGCAGGCGTGAATTCTTGGGCGCGTTCTTGCAGCCGGACCAGCACACCGCGACGTTCGAGTGACCGTTTTGCAGACAAACCCAAGGATGCTGGCAATTCAGGCAAGAGCCCGCCAATGTCTTGCACCACGGTGACGCGCAACTCATCTTTCGCCACTCTTGGGTAATAACGGTGAATGCCACCGATGAAATCCACCAACTCACCGGCCACCTCAACACCAGAGAACCCACCACCGATCACTACAAAGTGCCCCAACTGGCGGCGCAGCGCCGGATCGTTTTCCAGTTCAATGCGGGCCAGACGACGCAAAACGGTGTTTCGAATTTCCATCGCATCGCCGACCGTCTTCAGCGGCAAGCTGTGCTCCGCCATGCCAGGCAACATGTCCAAGCGTGCCCGAGAGCCAAACGCGCACACCAAATGGGCATAGGGCACTCGAATGGCACCTGCCAAGGTGTCGCAGGTCAGCGTTCGCGTTTGGGCATCGAAAGCCACCACACGGCCCATGATGAAACGACCGCTGGCTTGCAAATTGACCACTTCGCGCAGCGGTGCCACTACATGCTCAGGGAACACCGAAGCACCGACGGCCTCGGGCAACATGGGGTTGAAGGTGGTGTAACTTTCTTCGCTGATCAGGGTCAGCATCCAGCCGGTTGGCAGTCGCGGTTGCAACGTGCGTGCCAGGGTCGCGCCAGCAAACCCACCGCCCACGATGACGATGTTTTTCTCTTGTGTTTGCATGGTGGTTCAGCGCAGGTGGTGAATGACCACGCCGTCACGCGGGTCCACGGGTTTTCGCCAGGGCGCTTGCTCAATCGCCAGGCGGCCATCGAGCTGCCCTGCCTCCCAGCGGGTTTTGATGCCGTAGTGGGTGAAGTCGATGTCTTTCGAATGGTCCTCACCCGCAATGCGGGGTGCAATCAACTGCACGATGTGCATGGTGGTGCCGCAACCCCAACTGGCCAATTCCTTCACATCGGCCAAGGCCTTTTGTTTATCGGGCATGTGCTTGACCAGCTCCCGAATGATGTGGCGCAACTTGTGAATCTTTTGCTGCTCCAGCACATGGGTGGTGTCGCGGCTGGAGAACTGGATGTCTTTTTGACGGTCCTGAATTTGCCACAGCGATCGGGGCTCGTTGCCTTCTGGGTTCCATAACTGCACCGCAAAAATCACCGAGTCTCTCCGCGGGTTGTCGTTGAACACGACTTCGCTCGGTGTGTTGGAGTAGATGCCGCCGTCCCAATACGGTTCGCCATGGATGCGCACCGCCGGGAAAGCCGGTGGCAAGGCACCCGAGGCCATGATGTGGTCAGCGCACAGGGGCTCTTTGCGGCTGTCGAAATAGGTCATCACACCCGTGCGCGCATTGACCGCGCCCACGGTGAGGCGTGTCGCACCACTGTTGAGGTAGTCCCAATCAACAAGGTCGGTCAAGGTTTGGCGCAGTGGTGCGGTGTCGTAGTAAGCCGCACGTTCGATGCCCACATCGGCGCGAGCGCCCAGAAGGGCTGCGGGATTGGGCCGAAAGAAACCAGGCAAACCCGAGATCACGGTCGTCAGGTTCGCCAGCGTATTGCCCGATGGTGCCAACAGGCCCCACAACCCACCGGTGCCCTGGATTTCCATGCGGTCCCAAAACGCGTGCAAACGTTCCAGCCGATGTTCGGGGCGGTTGCCCGCAATCAGTGCACCGTTGATGGCGCCGATGGAGGTTCCTACGACCCAGTCTGGTGCGATGTCGGCTTCGCACATGGACTGGTAGACACCCAGTTGGTAGGCGCCCAGCGCGCCGCCACCTTGGAGCACCAACACCACTTGTCCAGGCACAGCGACGGAACTTGCAGCGTTTGATGCGGCGGCGCTGCGCCGTGGGTTCGAGCGTGCGGTGCTCATTGCGCGGTCCATCCACCGTCCACGGGCATGATGGCACCGGTGATTGAGGCTGCTGCATCACTGGCCAAAAAGGCGGTGAGTGCAGCCACTTCATCAATGGTGACGAATTTTTTGGTGGGCTGGTGGGCCAGCATCACATCGTCGATCACTTGCTGTTCGGTGATGCCGCGCGCACGGGCAGTGTCAGGAATTTGTTTCTCCACCAGCGGTGTCCACACATAACCGGGGCAAACCGCATTCATCGTGATGCCTTGCGCGGCTACTTCCAGTGCCACGGTTTTGGTCAAACCGGCAATGCCGTGTTTGGCGGCGACATAGGCGCTCTTGAAGGGCGACGCGACCAAAGCGTGGGCCGAGGCAATGTTGATGATGCGGCCCCAGCCGCGTTGTTTCATCATGGGCAAGGCCAGCCGCACGGTGTGGAAGCTGGCACTGAGGTTGATGGCCAAAATCGCATTCCATTTGTCCACCGGAAACTCATCCACGGGCGCGACAAATTGAATGCCGGCGTTGTTCACCAACACGTCGATCCCACCGAACTCATCGATGGTCGTTTTCATCATGGTTTCAATTTGATCGAGCTGCGACAAATCAGCGCCGCTGTAACGCACCTGCACGCCGTGCTCGGTTTGCAGCTGCAGGCGAAGGGCTTCAATTTCAGCGGCATCACCAAAACCGTTGAGAACGATGTGGTGGCCTTGACGCGCCAAGGTGGTCGCGATGCCGCGGCCAATGCCGCTGGTAGAGCCGGTGATGAGGGCAGTGCGTGGCGGAGTCATGATTGTTCCTCGTGAGTGACAAAATTTAGTCGCAACAATTGGCACTTTCTTACGACCTTGCGGCCCTTGTCGCGTGCTCACGCAGCACTGGTTGTCAAAATCAGTCTTCCCCGAAGAATCCCTGACTCTCGTAAGGGCGCTCTGGGTGACGCCGTTCAACCGCGATACTTGCAGGCTTTTGTCATCACGCTGTCTTCTTGGCAGGTCCACTCCTCAATCCCATGCCCCAATCCATACCGCCCAAGGACCCCAGTGATGCCCAAACGCAGCCCACGTTCTGGACCGAATTCAAAACCCAGTTCAAATCCCAAATGCCCACCCGAGAAACGCTGGCCGAGCAGCGTTGGCTCGGGCCCATCGCCCACCGTTTGGCCGAGTACGACCTGTGGCACATGAAGACGGAATCGGTGGCACGCGGCGTGGCCATCGGCATGTTCTGGGCTTTTGTGGTGCCCTTTGCGCAAATCCTGTTCGCCGCCGCCCACTGCGTTTGGTGGCGCGGCAACATTCCGGTGGCGGCGGGCGTGACCCTCATCACCAACCCGTTCACCATCGGCGGTTGGTTGTACCTGGCCTATAAAACCGGCTCGCTATTTGTGGAATCCAGCGCCGCACCCAATTTGAGCAGCGCCAACGGCTGGCTCGCCACCATCCAGTCCTTCGGCTGGCCCACGGTGGTGGGCATGGGCATTTTTGCGGTGGGTGGTGCGGCCGTGGGTTATCTGCTGGTGCGGCTGTCATCCACCGCTTGGTTTCACTGGCGTGTGGCGAAGCGGGCTAGGCGTCGGGCTCGCTAGTCTGGTGTCGTGGCTCACCGCCTGAATTGAGCCGCGCCGCGAAACGGCATCGGCTTGAATGAATTGTTAGCGAGGTAATCGACCCGTTCGCGCTCGCAAATCGTTCCAATTTCAAAACGCTCTCACCTCGGAACTCTGTATCAATCAGCCACTTAGCGTGTTTGACTCAAGAAGCAGACTTTAGATTCATGGCAATGACTCCATGAGGCCGATTCGGTTGCCTTCGCTATCTTCGATTTCAGCAACGTAGGAGTACTCGCCCGCCTTGGTTTTAGGGAAAAGAACTTTTGCTCCCGCCAACTGTGCGCGTCCCAGAGTCTCGTCGATGTTTTCAGAGCGTAAGTAAATCAGCGTGCCATGAAGTGATGGTTTGTAGATCTCGCCCTTTGCTAGAGCGCCGCTGATCCCTGATCCATCGAGATCAAAAGGCATTTGCGCCATTTGATTGCCATGGATCTCTTCGAGTTGAAAATCAAAACCGAAGACTTTTTCGTAGAACGCGATGGCACGCGTCATGTCAGTGACAGGAATCTCAAAATACAACGCCGGATTCGTTTTCTGATTCACTTTTTCACTCTCATGTATTGAACAAGCTGAAACCAAAACTACTACAGAAGCAACAATTGCCGTGATCGTTTTGCTTCTAGTTTCCGCATCGAAGTAAGTTCGCAGAAAACTTCTGATGACCATAGCTTTACTGCCCAACAAATAGCGTTTATCTGCCGCGCCGCCCAGCCTTGAAGCTGCGCAGGTAAACCGTGTTGAACTGAACCATGGCGCAGAAGGTGGCGGTACGGCGAGTGGCTAAAGGGGATTGGATCGAATCGAATCCCCGCTGTTCGCTGATTATGGATGCGCGTTATTCCACTGCCCACCGGAACAGCCCTGATGTATGAGACCAATGAATTGCTGTGGGGGCAATGCGGCGGCCGGCATGTGATGCAGCGCCCCACAAGCATCGCTATTGACCACTTGGACGCAAGCCATCGCCCGGCCGTGCTGGTATGCCGGCCTGCGGTGGTTGATCTCTCCGATGGTGCTGGGCCTGGGCATCACCGCCCCCCATGGCACGGCGGCCCGGTGGCTTGCGGTTGGTTTGGGATGTTGCCCCCCGGCGCAGGCAAGCGTTTAACCCCAGGCATCGTTTGCACAACGTGCAAAGGCCCTTGGCACTTCGGGCAGGTGTGGGTTTGGATTTTCATCATGCCGAATCAATAGGCCTATTCACCTCGCCTCATAGAATCAACCGTGGGCCATCCGCATCAAGTGGGGCCGACTTTCTGCGAATCGCCATCACCCCCATGCCCCTGCCCTCGCTTGCCAAAGGCACCGCCCTCAATTTGGCGGGGCGAGTATCTACCGTGGTGGCGGGTTTATTGCTGATGACGCTGGTGGCGCGGCTGGGGCCCAGTTCGCAGGGTGTTTTTGCCTTGTTTGTCGCCTGCGAGGCCATGTTGCTGGCACTGTTTTCCGGATTAGGTCTGTGGTTGGCGCGGGCCCATTCGCAAGCGCCGGATGCCTCGTGGGCCGAACTGCACAGCACGGTTGTTTTGACCGCGCTGCTGGTGGGGGTGTTGGCAGGCCTGCTCTTGTGGTGCGTGGCCTCGATGCGTCCTGAAGCCCCTTACGACCGCTTGGTGCTCTTGGCCTGGGCGGCACCCTGGTTGCTGATCGTGCCCACGGTGTCTGGTGTGTGGTTGGGGCGAGGGCAGTTGTTGCCACTGAACAGCTTTGTACTGGCTTCGCCGGTGGTGGTGTTGCTGGGCGTGACGTTTTGTTTGTTGTGGTGGCCTCCACTGGATGTGTCCCAGGTCTTGATGGTGTGGGTGGCGGGCAAGTCGGCCGTGGGGTTGTTGGCTTTGTGGTGGTCGTTTCGGTCACAAGGTTGGGCGAGGCCGCGGTGGGGTTTGATGTCACCCGCATGGCGGTTTGCCGCCTTGATTGGTGTGACCAACGTCATCAGCTTGCTCAACTACCGTGTCAATCTGTTCATGGTGGAACGCTTGGATGGACTGGCCGCCGCGGGCATCTACTCGGTGGCTGTGACTGTGGCTGAACTGTTGTGGTTGGTGTCGTCTGCAGTGACCACGGCGGTCTATGGCCGCATTGGCGCGGCGGACAAAGCAGCAGCCGCGTCCAGCACTTTGCAAGCGGTGCGCTGGGGCGCTTGGGGTGTGTTGCTGGCGTCGCCGCTTTTGTTGGTCGTCGCCTGGTGGGCGTTTCCTGCTGTTTTGGGCGAGGCCTACCGACCGGCTTGGTGGTATCTGCTCCTGCTGTTGCCCGGCACCTTGGCCTACAGCAGTGCATCGGGCATATCCGCGTATTTCACCAACCAACGTGGCCAGCCTTGGTTGGCGGGCGGTATTGCGCTGACTTCCATGTTGTTGAACCTGGGGCTGTCTTGGTGGTGGATTCCACTTTGGGGTGCAGCGGGCGCTGCGGTGGCTACCAGTGTGTCTTACGGTGCCGCCATTGTTCTTGGTTTGGCTTTGTTCCTGCGGCTCAGTGGTCTGCCAGTGCGCGTGCTCTGGTCGCGTCACACATTGATAGATCAACCCGCACAATCTGCAACATGAGTTCGACCTTGTTCTTGAAGTTTCGCCATTGGTTATCTAAGCTGCGGGCCCGCATCGCGGGGCCACGGTTGGTCTACGGTTTCGTCACCCAGGAAGGCGTTTTTTTGCCCCACACCCGGGTGGGTAGCAGCACGGTGATTGAGGGGAGGGCAGAGCTGGTCTGTGGTGACCACGTCTTCATCGGCCATCACAATTTTCTGGACGCCTCGGGCGGTTTGACCCTGGGCGAAGGCTGCCAGATCACCAACTATGTTTCCGTTCTCACCCACAGCAGCCATGTGGCTTTGCGTTTGAATGGAAGGGACTATTTTGGAAAAGCCAATCCCGCAGGCATGCACAGAGCGCCAACCCACATCGGAGCTTTTGTATTCGTTGGCCCGCATTGTGTGATCGCTCCGGGCAGCCGCATCGGCAAAGGCGCACTCATACGCGCTTACAGTTATGTCGACGGCGAGGTGCCTGCTTTTGCCGTCATGGCAGGCCAGCCCGCTGTGCAAGTGGGCGACACCCGCGAGGGCGATGCGCGCTGGCTGGCAGACCATCCCGAATTGCAAGCCACTTACGACGTCTGGGCTCGCTCTGTTCATTAAACCTATGAAGATTCTTTTTTTCGGCGATGCCGACAGCGTGCACCTGCAGCGCTGGGTGCATGAAATGGCAGCGCGTGGTGCGCAGTGCCATGTGGCAACCCGGCGACCTGGGGTTATTCCTGCTGCTGCGTCCATGCACGTGATTCGACCGGGCACCGGTTCTGCGGCCTGGTTTTTAGCCTTGCCCGAAGTGCGTTCTTTGACGCGTGCACTGCAACCGGACGTGGTGCACGGCCACTACATCACCTCCAATGGCCTGTGGGCAGCGGCGGCGGGCCACCCGCGCGTGGTGCTCACGGCCTGGGGCTCTGACATTTTGTTGACGCCGCAAAAAAACAAACTCTGGCGTGCACTGACCCAGTGGACACTGCGCCGTGCGCAGCTCATCACCGCAGACTCGGACGATGTATTGCAAGCGGTGGCGCGCTACCAACCGACCGCAGATTTGCATGAGGTGTCCTGGGGCGCCGACACCGACCGTTTTGTGCCACCAGCACAAGCACGTTCAGCTCAACCTGTTCAATGCGTGAGCCTGCGAGCGTGGGAACCTAACTATCAAATTGACCGCATCATCGATGCCTACGCACAGGCCAAACAGGCCGAGCCCCAGCAGCTGGGTGCTTTGCATTTGCTCGGCGGGGGCAGCCTGGAGCCGGCTCTGCGAAACCAGGTGCAGCGTTTGGGTTTGATTGATGATGTGGTGTTCCATGGACGGCTGAATGAAGACGCCATGCTGGCGGTGATGCAGCGCTGTGCAGTCTCCATCAGCTTGCCCTTGAGCGATGCGACCTCGGTTTCTGTGCTCGAATCCATGGCTTGCGGCCTAGCGATGTTGGTCTCTGAGCTGCCCGCCAATCGGCAGTGGGTGAACGACCAAGGCGGACGTTTGGTGGATGCTAGAAACGCGGCCAGCAACGCCACCCGTGACAACGCCCGCATCACACAGGCCCTGCTGCAATTGGTTCGCGCAGGCGCTTCCACCTTGAATGCCATGGGCCGACACAACCGCGACCTCATTGAACAGCGTGCTTCGCGCCGCCTGGAGATGGACAAAATGTGGGCACTCTATCAACGCTGTTTGGCTGCACCGCTATGAATTCGCAGCAGCTGCGCACCGTGTCGGTCATCGTTCCCTGCCGAAACGAGAAGGCGCACATCGCTGCGTTTTGTGAGGCAGCCACTGGTCAACAACTGCCTGCGGGTTGGCAGATGCAAGTGTTGATCGCTGATGGTTTGAGCGATGACGGTACGCGGGAGTTGTTGCGAGGTTGGGAGCAACGCGATGCGCGCCTGCAGCTGATCGACAACCCTGCACGAATCGTGTCCACCGGATTGAATGCCGCCATTGCCAAGGCCGAGGGCGAGGTGATTGTGCGTTTGGATGTCCACACCCGTTATGCCAGCGACTACATCGCGCGCTGCATTGAGCAAATCGAACAGACAGGTGCAGACAACGTCGGTGGCCCTTGGCGTGCGCGTGCGGCCCGTGCTGACGACGCCACCGGCTTGGCCATTGCCGCTGCTTTCCAGTCACGCTGGGTCGCCGGTGGTGCACGCTCGCGTGATGTGCGCTACAGCGGCTGGGTTGACACGGTGTATTTAGGTGCTTGGCCCCGCGCGACCTTCACCCGCTGGGGCGGCTTTGATGAAACCTTGGTGCGCAACCAGGACGACGAACACAACTTGCGCATCACACGCGGTGGTGGGCGCATTTGGCAAAGTGCGGCCATCGAGTCGGTGTACGAGCCTCGCTCGTCCATCACTGCCTTGTTCAAGCAGTACCTGCAGTATGGATACTGGAAGCCCTTTGTCATGCGCAAACACGGTCAACCCGCAGCGTTGCGGCACCTCGTGCCGGGTTTGTTCGTGGCGCTGCTCGGATTGTCTGTCTTGCCCGCCGCCTATGGTCACGGTGCGCTGCTGGAGTTGCTGTTGGCGCTTTACGGCATGGCGGTGTTGCTGGCTTCGGGATTGATTGTGGTCACAGCCCAACCCGCGTTGGCTGGGTCGGCCGCTTGGCGACTGCCTGCCGTCATCGCGGCCTACCACCTGGGTTACGGCGCGGGTTCCTTATGGGGTTGGCTTGACGTGTTGCGTGGCAAAAAAACCGGTGGTGGCGGGCTTGATCGTTTGACTCGGTGAGGCCCCTCGTATGAGCAGCCCAGCAACACCAAAGTCCACCCAAGAGCTTGAAGCCGAAGCGGTGCGTCTGCGTTACGCGCGTCGTGTCCAACCCGCGCTGGACTGGCGCTACCACCGCCTCAACCCCGCCGCCTTGTGGCCAGCCCAGGAACGCGAGCGTGTGCTTGCTAGGTATCTGTTGCGCCATGTGGGGGGCGAGATCGCCCAACTTCCAACTTTGCGTTTGTTGGAAGTGGGCTCGGGCACGGGCGGCAACTTGCTTGACATGCTGCGCTTGGGTTTGGCCCCCGAGAACCTGGCGGGTGTGGAACTGTTACCCGAGCGGCACCAAGTGGCGCGTAGCCTGTTACCCACCAGCGTTCAGCTTTGGCAGGGAGACGCACTGCAACTTGATGCGCCGAGAGCCAGCATGGATTTGGTGCTGCAATCCACTGTGTTTTCTTCTTTGCTCGATGCCAACTACCAGCAACGTTTAGCCGACCAGATGTGGCGTTGGCTCAAACCGGGGGGGGCCATCATTTGGTACGACTTCACCGTGAACAACCCACGCAACCCGGATGTGCACGGTGTGCCGCTCAAGCGAGTCAGAGCGCTGTTCCCGCACGGCCAACTTCAAACCCAACGCATCACCCTGGCTCCACCGTTGGCGCGTTGGGCGGTCAAACTTCACCCTGCTGCCTACACTGCGCTGAATGTGTTGCCTGTTCTGCGCACCCACCTTCTGGCCTGGATCGTTAATTCAACCCATGAGTGACTTGCCCTTTCTCCCTTTTGCTTTGCCTGAAATCGGTGACGACGAGATCGCCGAAGTGATCGACACCCTGAAGTCCGGCTGGCTCACCACCGGACCCAAGGCCAAACGGTTTGAGGCCGAGTTCCGCGATTTTCTTGGTGATCAGCATTTGCACTGTTTGGCCGTGAACTCCGCCACCGCGGGTTTGCACCTCGCGCTTGAAGCGCTGGGCATAGGCCCGGGTGATGAAGTCATCACCACCACCCACACCTTCACCGCCACCGCCGAAGTGGTGCGTTACTTGGGGGCCGACGTGGTGCTGGTGGATGTGGACCCGACCACCTTGTGCATTGACGTGCAAGCGGTGGAAGCGGCCATCACACCACGAACCAAAGCCGTGATGCCGGTGCACTACGCGGGTTTGGCTGCCGACATGCCTGCTTTGTTGCGAGTCGCCAAAAAACATGGCCTCAAAGTCGTGGAAGACGCTGCCCACGCCTTGCCCACCACCAGCTGCGGCCAGTTGGTCGGCACCCTGGGCTCCGACGTCACCGTCTTCAGCTTCTATGCCAACAAAACCATCACCACCGGTGAAGGCGGCATGGTGGTGACCCGCGATGCGGATCTGGCCAAACGTATTGCCGTGATGCGTCTGCACGGCATCAGCCGCGATGCCTTCGACCGTTTCACCGCCAAAGTGCCCAGCTGGTACTACGAGATCATCGCTCCGGGTTTTAAGTACAACCTGACCGACATCGCCGCCAGCCTGGGCCTGCACCAGCTGAAAAAATCTCATGCCTTCCAGCAGCGCCGTGCCGCCATAGCTGCCACTTACAACACCGCCTTCTTTGACTTGCCTGTGCTGACGCCGCCTGTCCCGGGAAGTCGCGGAACCCAGCCCTACGACACCCACGCCTGGCATTTGTATGTGCTGCGCCTGAAAGACGAATGCACCTTGTCACGCGACACCGTGATTGAACGGCTGTTTGCGCTCGGTATCGGTTGCAGCGTGCACTACATCCCGCTGCACCTGCAGCCCTATTGGCGCGACCGCTACCAACTCACACCCGAACAATTCCCCCACAGCCACCAAGCCTACGAGCGCATGCTGAGTTTGCCGCTGTATTCCAAGATGAGCGACGGGGATGTGCAGCGCGTGGTGGAGGCGGTGCGTGGTGTGTTGACGTGACTTGCTTGTCTGGGTGATGGCGCACACGGTCACGAATGGCCAATGATGAAACGTTCCTTCGACTTTCTTGTCGCAGCCCTTGCCCTGCTGCCGCTCACGCCAGTGCTGTTGATGCTGGCCGTGTGGATCAAACTCGACTCGCCTGGCCCCGCACTCTTCCGCCAAGAGCGCGTGGGACGCGGTGGGCGGTTGTTCCGCATCCGCAAGTTGCGCACCATGACTCACGATCCGAGCCACATGGGGCCAGGCATCACGGCGGGAAAAGACGAACGCATCACCCGCGTGGGCCATTTTTTGAGGCGGAGCAAACTCGATGAATTGCCCCAACTGCTGGATGTGCTGCAAGGCCACATGAGCCTGGTCGGCCCGAGGCCCGAGTTGCCGCAGTATGTAGCGCTGTATCCGCCAACCTTGCGCGAAAAGATTCTGAGCGTGCGCCCTGGCATCACCGACTTGGCTTCCATCGAATACCGCGACGAAGGCGAGTTGCTGTCCAAAGCGCTTGATCCCGAGCGAGAGTACCGCGAGGTAATCCTGCCTGCGAAACTGAAACTCGCTGCCGCCTATGTGGATCAAGCGTCGTTGACTTTTGATTTGTGGCTGCTATGGCGAACGGTGAAGGTCGTTTGGGGCGCTCGGGTTTGAGTCAGCAGTTTGTTGAGGCTTCATCCCTGGAATTGGCATGGTTGAATAAGAGCCGCTAACAAAACACTGCATACACCGTTCGCCCCGAGGTCGAAGGGCCTTGCACCGAGGTACGCGCTGGCTTCGACAAGCTCAGCCCGAACGGTTTTGTTAGCGGCTCTAAGTGCCTTGCAAGCGGCGTTCAACCGCATGACCCTCCAGCCTCGCTGTCGGGCCTTACACAACCGCTGGAGCAGAACCTCCATCCTGCTCATCCAACCAAATCTGCCACTGCCGTTCCACCAGCTCGCGCATGGGCTGGTCTGCGGCAATGGGATGAATATCGAAATCTGACAGCGTCCCGTCATACAGGGCCTTACCTCCGCGAACAGGCGCACGCAAGGCTTGGGCGAACACCGCCTCTGCATCGGGTACTTGGCCCAAAAGTGCCAAAACATAGGCTCGGTTGCCCAGCACTATTCCGTTGAGCTTGGTCGGTTCCAGCCGCGCCAGGGCTTGGTCAAAAGTATGCGTTCGGTGAACCCACCTTGACCGAATCAACGATCAGGTGTTGACCGGTGCAGTCGCAGCGACGCTGGCAGTCTCGGGCGATACCCAGCGGTGCGGCAGCAACTCGTGCAGTCGGCTGTTGGGCCAGGTGGGCAGCTTGGTCAGCACGTCTTTGAGATAGACCCACGCATCATGCCCATTGAGTTTGGCCGACTCGATCAACGTCATCAGCACTGCCGCGCGCTCGCCAGCTTGCTGGCTGCCCACAAAGAGCCAGTTCTTGCGCCCCAGCGCCAGCGGCCGGATCGCGTTTTCCACCGCGTTGTTGTCAATCGGGATGCGTGCATCGGCGAGGTGTAGGGTCAATGCCGCCCAGCGCTTGAGCGTGTAGTCCATCGCCTTGGCCGTCACGTCAGCATTCATGAGTTGCTGACGCTGGGTGAGTAACCAAGCCTTGAACTCTTGGAGCAGTGTTGTACTGGTGTCTTGCCTGAGCTGATGTCGCTCCTGCAGGGTGAGTTGCGCCCCCTGGCGCTCCACGTCATACAGTTGCTGGATTCGATGGAGCGCCTCTTTGGCGATCTCGCTTTGGTTGAGCTTGTGGGCCTCGAAGAACTTTCTTCTGGCGTGGGCCCAGCATCCGGCCTCTTGTATTGGCTGTTGTTTGAACAAGGCTTTGTAGCCCGAGTAATCATCACAAACCAAGCTGCCTTGGAATCCCTCCAGCAGCGTGGCCGCATGCTGGCCTTGCCGACTGTTGCAGAACTCGTAAACCACGGCGCGTTCAGTTGCCTCCAAGTCGCTGCTACGGATGACCCAAGCGTAGGCGGTGTCTGTCTTGCCTGAGCCGGGCGCCAGCAGCTTGATCGGCGTCTCGTCGGCATGCAGCACGGCTTGGCTCAGCAGGTGGGATTTGATCGCTTGCGCCAAGGGCTGCAGCTGAACACCGCACTGCCCCACCCAACTGGCCATGCTGGAGCGCGCGATGAAGGCACCGCTCCTGCGGTAAATCTCTTCTTGGCGGTACAAAGGCAGGTGGTCATCATGTTTTGCAATGATGACCTGGGCCAGCAGCCCTGGCGCGGGAATGCCTTTGTCGATGATCTGGGCGGGCATGGGTGCCGCCAGCACGGTGTTGCAGCAAACGCATGCGTACTTGCCACGAATGTGACGGTGAACAAAGAATTGGGCCGGGACGCAATCGAGTTGTTCGCTGATGTCTTGGCCAATGCGCTTCAAGGGATGCCCTGCACTGCACAAGGCGGGCTCGATCTCGTAGTGGTGCTCAATGCGCTCGAGTTGGCTGGGCAGAGCCTGACGTTTGGCTTGGCGTTTGATGCGGCTGGGCCCTGGGGTGCGGGCCTCATCTTCGGCGCGGTCTTCGGCTTTGGATTCTTCAACGAGAAGCTGTTCGGTTTTTGCATCGAACAACTGAGTTTGAGGATTGCCGCCTTGTGCGTCCAGGCTCTCGCTGCTTTTACCAAAGCGCCACTGCTTCAAGCGGGTCAGCTCGAAGTTCAGCGCGGCGTTCTTGGTGTGCTCAAACTTCAACTGGATTTGCAGTCGCTCAATGAGTTCCCGTGCGTACTGTGCGGCTGCAGTGTCTCCGAGGGCTTGCAGCTGGGCTTTTATTGATGCGGGATCAACGTCTTTGAGCATGTGCGCATCTTGCCTCGCGCGCACGCGCGAGGCAAGACGGGAGATACACGCATTGACCAACCATCACAGCGTTCACACCACGGTGACGGCCTGCACCGCGCCCAGGTGCAACCACGGCGCACCGGCAACCAGCCAATCCCACTGCGCGGCGGTGATTTGAACATGAGCAGCTTCATCTTGCGGCCAGATGAATCGAGCCCGACTGCTCAAGCGGCGCGTGCACAGCCACAGGCCAGAGCCGTCCATCAGCAGCACCTTCAAGCGGCTGGCACTGCGGTTGGCAAACACATACGCGGTATGGGGCTGCGCACCGGCTTCAAAGCTGTGCACCACGCGGGCCAGCAAGGTGTCCATGCCCGCGCGCAGGTCTGCTGCGCCGCAGGCCAGATAGATGGCGTCGATGCGCATCATGATGCGGCCATCGACTTGAGCCAGGCCGCCAATTCGTGCCCGTGATCCACAGGCCAGTGCAGCACCACACCAGCGCCTGGACCTGCGCCTGCCACCACGCACTCAATGCGCACGCTGGCGGGGTTGGGATTGGTTTGTGCCACGGCGCAGGAATGTGCCGCGTTGGCAGCCGCACTGCTGACCGCTTGCACCGGGCCCACCGGGTTACTTCGAACGGCCACAAACCCCTTGGGTTTGAGGGCAACATCAGCGGTTGCGCCGACTGCGGCATGGGCTGCCGAGACGGTCAAATGCGACTGGCCCTGGCCCAGCCTTTGCCGCCAGCGCCCCTCATAAGTGACCCACCCCATCAGCAGCTTTGCATCCATCCCGTGGGCCTGCGCCCACGCAGCAATGCTTTTGCCGGACTGCCTCCACTGCTGAACCACGTCCAGTTGTCGCCTGATCTTGTCTTGCCATCCCACCGCTGCCATTTGCCGCCCCTTCGCTGTTGTCAAAACAGCAACCTTCGCAGCCTTCTATGCCTTTGCATAGGGTGGGGTTTGCCGGACGCTTACGGTCAAAATGCCTCAAGGCCGCTTGCCACAGCGATTTGCTACCTATCTGGTCGGTCGACCAAAGCGCTTTGCCATTGCATATCTGCTGAAAACCTATGCCGTTGATTGCATGGTCCACCTGCTCGCGCAAGGCAGGCTCAGTGGCCTCACCGAAGCGGCGTAGCACCTCGTTGTAGGTGGCGACTTCTGTTTCATGCTGGCCCAGTTGGCCTTCTGTGACGCCCCTGTTGACCATTGCCCTGGCCACCACCTTGCGTAAGGCAGGCTCAGTGGCCTCACCGAAGCGGTGCAGCACCTCGTTGTAGGTGGCGACTTCTGTTTCGTGCTGGCTCAGTAGGCCTTCTCTGACGCCCCTGTTGAACATTGCTCTGGCCACCTGTTCGCGTAAGGCAGGTTCAGTGGCCTCACCGAAACGGCGCAGCACCTCGTTGTAGGTGGCGATGGCCGTTTCGTGCTGGCCCAGTCGGCCTTCTGCGTTGCCCCTGTTGACCATTGCCCTGGCCACCTGCTCACGCAAGGCAGGCTCAGTGGCCTCACCGAAACGGCGCAGCGCCTCGTTGTAGGTGGCGATTTCTGCTTCGAGTTGCCCCAGTTGGCCTTGTGTTACGCCACGATTGAGAAGAGATTTGCCGACGGTCAAAGCGCTCGCATTGGGAGCCTCTGAGGCCTTTTTCCAGAGGAGCGCGGCCTCTTCCAGCTTTTGCTCCACATATGCGGCATGGGCCCGAGTGTTCCAGTCGTCAAAAGCGTAACTCGCTTCTGGAGATTTTTTCAGTTCATTGGCGCGCTGCTTGACTACTGCTGCTGCTTCTTGAGATTGCGCCGGAGCCAGTGCGCTTGATTCCCTGCGCCCCATGTCCGCTTGCAGCTGTTCCAATGCTTCCGTCTGGCGTTGTTTGACACCCTCAGCATGATCGAACACGCCTTGCGCGGAACTGTCCATTTTGTGCTGCGCTTGCAAGGCTTTTTCTTCAATCTCTTGCAGGCGCTTTTCCAGTGCGTTGCCCTTGTCCCTGAACCAAGCGCTGGCGGCTTCTTCTGCCTCTGCTTTGGTTTTCCGGGTGACCGAAACCCACCCCACCAGGCCCAGCCCCGCCAGGAGCACCGTGACGAGAGTGCCCAGGATCGAGGCAACCACTCCCAGCCGATCAACCCCCTGGCCTGTGTGGGTGTTCAAGTCGTCCAAGCGTTTGTCCATGGCGGCCAGTTGGGCACGCAGCGCGTCTGCTTCTTTTTGCTGAATGTCTTTGAGTGCTTCCAGCCGAACTTGCTGCAATGCCTGTGCGGCAGCGTGTTCATCCCGGGTGACTGGACCTTGAGCCAATGCGGTGAGACAGGCGAGCTGAGCGCCAATGGCAAGCAACCCATGCAGCAAGGGGCGGGGTATGTTCATGCCAGGGCTCGGAATGCAAGAGGGGACAGAAACAGGGGCGTGGAATTTTTCATATTTTTCGCTACGAGCCTTCTCTGTCGTTTCGGCCGGAAGTTGATTCAACAAGCATGGTCACCACGCGTGACGCACTTGAACTGCGGGCAGTGAACCTCAATCCTCCAACTCCGCCTTCGCCATCTCCACATCCAAACATTCAGTGGCGTCCAGCGGCTCGCAGGCGGCGGCGTCTTCGTAAAGCTTGGTGGCCTCTTTCATTTTCTTTTCGCCTTCCAGCATCACGAGGCCATTGGCGTACTCGACCATGGCGATGGCGGAGGTGGGGTTGAGTTTGAGCGCGGTTTTGAACATGGACAGGCCCGCGTCTTTACTTGCACCTTGGGTGCGGCCCAGGAGGGAGCCGACTTTGTCGATCACCTCTGCGTGAAAGGCGCCCAGTGCGATGTGGGCGTCGGCATGTTTGGGTGAGAGTTCAATCGCCGTTTCCAGTGCCGATTTGATCTTGCCGCCCAGGCCTTGCGACAGAGCTTTGGCCACGCTGATGCCTTGGCTGTAGCGGCCCAGGGCATAGGCCATGAAGTAGAACGCATTGGCGTTGCGGGGCTCTTGTTCGGTCTGCGCCTCGGCGCGCGCGGCCACTTCCTGGAAGAGGGCGAGTTTGTTCTTCTCACTCTTTTCCAGGTAGTTGGCATAAATCGCCTGCGCTTTGTTGGCCACCGTTACGCCAGCACCACCGGCTTTCAAACCGGCTTCGGTGGCCTTTTGGAATTCGCCCGCGTGGAACAAGGCCCAAGCGGCAAGCACCTTGTCGTCTTTGGGGCAGGGTTCGGCATCACCCGCATGCAAACGCGCCCATTTTTTCTTCAAGGTTGCGGCGTCGTAAAGGTAGGCGGCGTTGTCGTAAGGAAAAGGTGTCCACTTGGCCATGGGCTTGTCTCCGTCTTCAGGGGTTTGAATAGTTACTCGCCAGCCGCGACAGATGCTGACGCTGCTGCGCGTTGAGGTAAGGGCTGAGCAAACTCAGCACATGAAAGGCACCGCGCAGCATGGCGGCTGAGGCATTTTCCGCTTCCAGTGCACGTCGCGGGTCACGCACGTACTCAAAACTCAGCCAGTAGGTGAGCACCACCACCATGGCGGTGGCCACAGCCTCGCTGTCTTCGGGTTCACTTTGCAGTCCACCGCCCGCTTTCAAGCCGCCCAGCAACTCGCGCACCGCTTGCGACTTGTTCTTTAACACAAACTGAAAGTGGGTTTCCAGGCGGCGGTTTTTGCTGAGCAGATCGTTCAGGTCGCGGTACAAAAAACGGTACTGCCAAATCAGCTCAAACAGCATGTGAAAGAAGAGCCACGCGTCCTCCACATGGCGCACGCCGCCCGAGGCCTGCAGCAACTCATTGAGCCGCGCCTCATAGCGGTCGAAGAGGCTGTTGATCAACTCGTCTTTCGCCGGGTAGTGGTAGTACAGGTTGCCGGGGCTGATGCCAAGCTCCGCCGAAATCAAAGTGGTGGAGACATTGGGTTCGCCAAAACGATTGAAGAGGTCGAGTGTGACCTCCAGGATTCGCTCGGCCGTGCGGCGGGGTTTTTTGTGTGGGGCGGGCATGCCGGGACACTATCACCAAGTGCGCCTGAGCACTATCCAGGTTGACCACAGACCCGTCATTCCCGCTTTCGCTGAAGTGACGAAGTTTGGCACCGGCTCCATTGTTGATCTTCAGCAAGACAGCGAGCTCGTCCCTACAATCTGCCGCTCCATGCATGAGCTCACTTCCTCCCCCGCCGTTTCTTTTCGCCGCGTCAGCAAAACCTACTTGGGCGGCAAGGGTGCAGTGCATGCCCTGAGTGATGTCAGTTTTGACATTCAACCAGGCGAATTTTTCGGCCTGCTGGGCCCCAATGGCGCTGGGAAGACCTCACTCATCAGCATCTTGGCAGGGTTGTCGTCCGCCTCGCAGGGCCAGGTCACGGTGCATGGCCATGATGTGGTGAGCGACTACGCTGCCGCACGCCACACTTTAGGTATCGTGCCGCAGGAGCTGGTGTTCGACCCGTTTTTCAGCGTGCGCGAGTCGCTGCGCATACAAAGCGGCTACTTCGGAATCCGCAAAAACGATGCGTGGATCGATGAACTTCTGCACCACCTGGGGCTGTCTGACAAAGCCGATGCCAACATGCGGCAACTCTCAGGTGGCATGAAACGCCGCGTGCTGGTGGCTCAGGCCTTGGTGCACCGCCCGCCTGTGATCGTGTTAGACGAACCCACGGCCGGGGTCGATGTGGAGCTGCGCCAAACCTTGTGGGGTTTTGTTGCGCGCCTCAACAAAGAAGGCCACACCGTGTTGCTCACCACCCATTATTTGGAAGAAGCTGAAGCCTTGTGCAGCCGCATCGCCATGCTCAAAGCGGGCCGCGTGGTGGCGCTGGACACCACCTCGGCCTTGCTGGCGGGGCGCGCCAGCACCATGTTGCGCTTCAAGATGGACGCCCCGGTTCCAGCTTCGCTGCAAGCGCAATCGCGCGTGACAGGCCGCATCGTGCAAATCAAAGCCCACGATGCACAAGAGGTGGAAACCGCGCTGGCCACCTTACGCGGCGCTGGTTGCAAACCCGAAGACCTGGAGATTGGCCGCGCCGATTTGGAGGATGTGTTTCTGGAAATCATGCAAGACGCCCCCGCCGTGGAGGCGACACCATGAAGATTGCACAGGCGCTGTCTGGCACCTCAACACTGCTGTACAAAGAAGTACTGCGGTTTTGGAAGGTGAGTTTTCAAACCGTGGCCGCGCCTGTACTCACCGCGGTGCTTTACCTGCTGATTTTTGGCCATGTGCTGGAAGACCATGTGAAGGTCTACGAGAGCCTGAGTTACACCAGCTTTTTGATCCCTGGCCTTGTGATGATGAGCGTGTTGCAAAACGCCTTTGCCAACAGCAGCAGCTCGCTCATCCAAAGCAAGATCACCGGCAATTTGGTGTTCTTGCTGGTCACGCCGCTGTCGCACTGGGCCTGGTTTTTGGCCTATGTCGGTGCCTCCGTGGTGCGCGGTGTGGTGGTGGGGGCTGGGGTGCTGTTCGTCACGTCCTGGTTCATGCCGTGGTCGTCAATCAGCAGTGCGCATTGGCCGTGGGTGCTGGTGTTCACGCTCTTGGGTGCGGGCATGATGGGCGCTTTAGGTTTGATCGCGGGACTGTGGGCGGAAAAGTTTGACCAGATCGCCGCGTTTCAAAACTTCATCATCATGCCCATGACGTTCTTGTCCGGCGTGTTTTATTCCGTGGGTTCACTGCCGCCGCTGTGGCAGCAGGTCAGCCACTTCAATCCGTTTTTCTACATGATCGACGGCTTTCGCCACGGCTTTTTTGGTGTGAGTGATGTGTCTCCCTGGTTCAGCCTGGCAGTGGTGTCCATCAGCTTGGCTTTGGTCTGCGGGTTGTGCCTGTATTTGCTGCGCACGGGCTACAAGATCAGGCACTGAGAGATAATCGTCCCATCATGGCAGACCAGAATACCAACCCCACGGCTTCCGACGTCCAGCACTTCATTGCCCAAGGCCTGGCCTGCGAGCACCTGGAAGTTGAAGGCGATGGCCGCCATTTTTTTGCCACCATCGTCTCTAGCGAGTTCGACGGGGCGAGCCGTGTGGCCCGTCACCAGCGGGTTTACAAGGCCCTGGGCGATAGAATGCGCGAGCAAATCCACGCGCTGTCCATGAAGACGCTGACCCCTGTCGAGTGGGCTGCTACGGCAAGCGCCGTTGCAGCTTCTCAACCCACCGCCGCCCACCACCACTGAACCGTAGCCGCAGTTTGCACTGCGGCCCGGGGTGTGGGCCAGTGCCCCGCATCCGTGGTCGTTGCGTGTGCTGCCCCCCAATCGATGGACAAATTACTCATCCGTGGTGGCCGCCGTCTTGAAGGCGAAGTCACCATCTCTGGTGCCAAAAACGCGGCTTTGCCCGAGTTGTGCGCCTGCTTGCTCACCGCCGAGGCGGTGAACCTGCGTAATGTGCCCCAGCTGCAAGACGTGAACACCACGCTCAAGTTGCTGCGCAACATGGGCGCCAAGGCGGAGTTTGATGTGACTGACGCCAGTCACATCACTTTGAACGCAGGTACCGTGACTTCACCCGAGGCCCCCTACGACTTGGTGAAAACCATGCGTGCCTCCATTTTGGTGCTGGGCCCCTTGCTCGCGCGTTTTGGCGAAGCCACCGTATCGCTGCCGGGTGGGTGCGCCATTGGCTCGCGCCCGGTGGACCAGCACATCAAAGGCCTGCAGGTCATGGGGGCGGACATCACGGTTGAGCACGGCTACATCATCGCCAAGGCTACAAAACTCAAAGGTGCCCGCATCACCACCGACATGGTCACCGTCACCGGCACCGAAAACCTGCTGATGGCCGCCACCTTGGCCGATGGCGAAACGGTGCTGGAAAACGCGGCCCGCGAGCCCGAAGTGGTGGACCTGGCCGAGATGCTGGTCCAAATGGGCGCCCAAATTGAAGGCCACGGCAGCAGCCAAATCCGCATTCAAGGCGTGACCAAACTGAACGGCCTGGACGCCACCCGCGCCCACCATATCGTGCCCGACCGCATTGAAACCGGCACCTTCCTGTGCGCAGTGGCCGCCGCCGGTGGCGACGTGGTGCTGCGCCGCACGCGCGCGGACCACCTGGACTCAGTGATCGAAAAACTGCGTGAAGCCGGTGTGGGCATCGAAGCGGGACCGGACTGGATCCGTGTGCGCATGCTCGACCGCCCCACGGCCGTGGGCTTTCGCACCAGCGAGTACCCCGCTTTCCCAACGGACATGCAGGCCCAGTTCATGGCGCTCAATTGCATCGCGAACGGAACCGCCAAAGTGACTGAGACGATTTTCGAGAACCGTTTCATGCATGTGAACGAACTCGTGCGCCTGGGCGCCAACATTCAAGTGGACGGTCACACGGCGGTGATGCAAGGCGTGGACAAACTCTCGGGCGCCATCGTCATGGCCACTGACTTGCGGGCGTCGGCCAGCCTGGTGATTGCGGGACTGGTGGCCAGCGGCGAAACCGTGGTGGACCGCATCTACCACCTCGACCGTGGGTACGACCAAATGGAAACCAAGCTGCGCGGCATTGGCGCGGACATCGAGCGTGTGAAATGAATAACGACAACCGCGCCATCACCTTAGCTTTGTCCAAAGGCCGCATCTTTGACGAAACCCTGCCACTGCTCAAAGCCGCCGGCATTGAAGTCACTGAAGACCCGGAAAAATCGCGCAAGCTGATTTTGGCCACCAACCAGCCCCAGGTGCGTGTGGTGCTGGTGCGTGCCAGCGATGTGCCCACCTATGTGCAATACGGCGGTGCCGACCTGGGTGTGGCGGGCAAAGACATCTTGATCGAACACGAAGCCGCCCACGATGGCGAGAGTGGCAGCCTGGTACAACCCCTCGACCTGCAAATCGCCAAATGCCGCCTGAGCGTGGCGGTACGGGCTGACTTTGACTACCCCGCCGCCGTGAAACACGGCTCGCGCATCACCGTCGCCACCAAATACACCCACATGGCGCGCCAGCACTTTGCCAGCAAAGGTGTGCACGTCGACTTGATCAAACTCTACGGCTCGATGGAACTGGCCCCGCTGACCGGCCTGGCCGATGCCATCGTCGATTTGGTCTCCACAGGCAGCACCCTCAAAGCCAACCATTTGGTGGAGGTGGAAGAAATCATGCAGATCTCCTCCCGTTTGGTCGTGAACCGCGCTGCGCTCAAACTCAAGGGCGATGCCATTCGGCCCATCATTGATGCGTTTGAGCGGGCGATTCGCCAGTAACCGTTGGATCCACAGCCATGAGTGCCACCCCTTCAATTGCCATCCGCCAACTTGCCACCACCGCGACCGATTTCGAGGCGGAGTTCAAGCGCGTATTGCATTGGTCTGCCGACACCGACAGCGCCATTGAAGAACGTGTGGCGAGCATCTTGGCGGATGTGGAGCAACGCGGCGACGCTGCCGTGCTCGAATACACGCAAAGGTTTGATGGCCTGCAGGCCGACTCAGTGGCTGCTCTGGAAATCTCGCAAGCGGAATTGCAAGCTGCGCTCAAGGCCATCACCACGGAGCAGCGCGATGCCTTGCATGCAGCCGCTGAACGGGTGCGTTGCTACCACGAGCGCCAGTTGGATGCCTGCGGCAGGTCATGGCAGTACCGCGATCAAGACGGCACGCTGCTGGGACAAAAAGTGACGCCGCTCGACCGTGTGGGCATTTATGTGCCGGGTGGAAAAGCCGCGTATCCCAGTAGCCTCTTGATGAACGCCATCCCCGCCAAAGTGGCCGGGGTGGGGGAAATCATCATGATGGTGCCCACGCCGGTGGACGGCAGCGTCGCCACGGGTGGATCGGGTTCTTCAGCAGGGTCACGCCAAGGCGTGCGCAACCTGCTCGTGCTGGCGGCTGCGGCCATCGCCGGAGTAGACCGCGTCTTCACCCTCGGCGGCGCACAAGCCATAGCCGCCTTGGCCCATGGCACCGCCACCATCCCCGCAGTCGACAAAATCACCGGCCCCGGCAACGCCTATGTGGCCAGTGCCAAACGCAGGGTGTTTGGCAAGGTCGGCATCGACATGATCGCCGGCCCCAGCGAAATTTTGGTGCTGGCCGACGGCAGCACCCCGGCCGACTGGGTGACTATGGACCTGTTCAGCCAGGCCGAACACGATGAACTGGCGCAGAGCATCTTGCTGTGTCCGGATGCGGGCTACATCGCCGAAGTCAAACAAGCCATCGACCGCCTGTGGGCAGACATGCCGCGCCGAGACGTCATTCGCGCCTCATTGGAAGGCCGTGGCGCTTTAATCCACACCCGCAGCATGGAAGAGGCCTGCGACATCAGCAACCGCATCGCGCCTGAGCACTTGGAAGTCAGCTCCCGCGACCCGCACCGCTGGGAGCCGCTATTGCGCCACGCCGGGGCTATTTTCTTGGGTGCCTACACCAGCGAAAGCCTGGGCGACTACTGCGCTGGCCCCAACCATGTGCTGCCCACCTCCGGCACAGCGCGGTTTTCTTCACCGCTGGGGGTGTACGACTTTCAAAAGCGCAGCAGCCTGATTGAGGTGAGCGCAGTCGGGGCGCAAACCTTGGGGCAAATCGCCTCGGTGCTGGCCCACGGAGAAGGGCTGCAGGCGCACGCGCGGGCGGCGGAGATGCGTCTTAATTCCAAGACGGAAAAGTAAACCATGCGCAAGCTCTGGCTGCCAATAATTCTGATGCTCACCGCATTCGTCGCTGGAGTGGCTGTGGCTGCAAATGGATACTGGTTTCAGCCTGTCGTCACGCTTTCGGTGTTGAACAATTCTGGGCAGAAAATCGAAACCCTCGTTGTTACTTACGCTGGTGGTGCGGAGGGCAGCTTGCTCATCCGAGACAGAAAGCCTGGACAGCGAACAGTTATCCGTTTTTTCCAAGGTGGTGACGGCAGCTTCAATCTATCTGCCACGCTTGCAGATGGGAAAACACTCAAGAGTGTGGGTTCCTATATTCAGCCAGGCTATGCCTTTGCTATCGATGTTAGAAGCGACGGCATGAATTTGAAACAGACTTCAGCTTTTAATCTTCGTTGACCCCGACTGCATCGTGACCAACGCACGCAACGTCCCCTTTACCTCGGCCAGCTCGCGCTGCTGGTCGAGCACGATGCGTTGCATGCCTTCGAGTACTTTGTCTTGTTGCGCCACTTTCTCGCGCAAGATGGCCACGCCCGACAGTCTGTCGAGGATTTCAGCGACCAGGCTGCTCATGCAGGAGAACCTGCCTTGATGGATTCAATCTGCGCGAAGAAGAGTTCGGCGCGGCGCTGGCCTTGGTCCAACGTGGCATTGATGGCGTCCAAGTCGTCTTTAGTGCGGCGCGTGGCCAAGTCGAGCATGTCCAGGTCGGACAGCGTGATGCCGGCCTTGTACAAATCAATCGCCGAGCGCGCTTCCACGGACAGGTTGGTGCCATTGGTTTTGGCTTGTTTCTCCAAGAACTTGCGCTGGGCAGGTTCCAGGTACAAATTGGTGAGTACGGCAGCCATGGCAATCTCCTTCAAGGCAAGCCATGCTACATGTTATGTAATGATGCCGTCAACCAGCGTTTCTTTCCGGTTTTGAGTTTGATGACCACGCCCACCGACACATTGATCGCTCGCCACATCCGCCCCGATGTGCAGTCCATGCACGCCTACATGGTGCAGGCCAGTGGCGGCTTGCTCAAACTCGACGCGATGGAAAACCCTTTCCGTTTGCCCGATGACCTGCGCGCCGCCCTGGGCCAGCGTCTGGCCGAGGTGGCCATGAACCGTTACCCGGGCAGCCGCATCGACGATCTGCGCGCCGCTTTGGCCGAACACGCGCCGCTGCCTGAGGGTTTTGGTTTGATGCTGGGCAATGGCTCGGATGAACTGATCACCTTGCTCAGCGTGGCTTGCGATGTGCCAGGCGCCACGGTCTTGGCCCCGGTGCCGGGTTTTGTGATGTACGAGGTGTCGGCCCAGTTGCAAGGCTTGAAGTTTGTGGGCGTGCCCTTGACGTCGGACTTCGAACTGGATGAGGCCGCCATGCTGGCAGCCATCGAACAGCACCAACCCGCCATCATCTACCTGGCCTACCCCAACAACCCCACCGCCAATTTGTTTGACGATGCAGTCATTGAGCGCATCATCCAGGCCGCCCCCGGTTTTGTGGTGATGGACGAGGCCTACCAGCCCTTTGCCTCGCGCAGTTTCATCGGCCTGGCTGCGAAGTATCCGAATGTGCTCATCATGCGAACCTTGAGCAAATTCGGCCTGGCCGGTGTGCGCATCGGTTACTTGATGGGCCCCAAGCCCGTGATCGAGCAGCTTGAAAAAGTGCGCCCACCCTACAACGTGAGCGTGCTCAATGCCGAGGCCGCACTCTTTGCGCTGGAGCATCAGGACGAATACGCCCGCCAAGCAGCGGTGCTCCGCAGTGAGCGCGGCAAACTACTCGCCGCACTGCAAACCCTGCCCGGCGTCACCCCTTTTCCGAGCCAGGCCAATATGATCCTGGTGCGCGTGCCCGATGCGAATGCCGTGTTTGCGGGCTTAAAAACACGTGGCGTGTTGATCAAAAACGTGTCCAAGATGCATGCGCTCTTACACAACTGCCTGCGTTTGACCGTGGGCACACCGCAAGAGAACGAACAAATGATGTTGGCCTTGAAAGCGAGTTTGGTATGACGACAACTGCGATGGTGGAACGCAAAGCCGAGGTGTCGCGCAACACGGCTGAGACCCAAATCCGCGTGGCGCTCAACCTGGACGGCGCCGGTGTCGCCAACCTGTCCACTGGCATCGGGTTTTTCGACCACATGCTGGACCAAATTGCCCGCCACGGCCTGATTGACCTCACCATTGAAGCCAAAGGCGACTTGCACATCGACGGCCACCACACCGTGGAAGACGTGGGCATCACGCTGGGCCAAGCGATGGCCAAGGCCGTGGGCGACAAACGTGGCCTGCGCCGTTATGGTCACGCCTATGTGCCGTTGGATGAAGCCCTGTCGCGGGTGGTGGTTGATTTCTCCGGCCGCCCCGGTTTAGAGATGCATGTGCCGTTCAAAAGCGGCATGATCGGCGCGCTCGACACCCAACTGGTTTATGAGTTCTTCCAAGGTTTTGTGAACCATGCGGGGGTCACTTTGCACATCGACAACCTGCGCGGCGACAACGCCCATCACCAGTGCGAAACCGTGTTTAAGGCTTTTGCGCGGGCCTTGCGCATGGCTTTGGAGATTGACCCGCGTGCGGCAGGTGTGATTCCTTCGACCAAGGGGAGCTTGTAATGCAACGCTGGGCTGACTTGTTTGGACTAACCCCTACCGTTCGGGCTGAGCCTGTCGAAGCCCAGGATTTGCGCGCAGCCCTTCGACAGGCTCAGGGCGAACGGTTGTTGAGAATCGCCAGTATTTACATGGTTGTATGAATACTTTGAAAAAAACCGTTGCCGTCCTGGACTACGGCATGGGCAATTTGCGCTCGGTGTCGCAGGCGGTGCAGCATGTGGCCGAGGGTTCTGGTTTTGAAGTGGTCATCACCTCGAAACCCGATGAGGTGTTCCAAGCCGAACGCGTGGTTTTGCCCGGCCAAGGCGCCATGCCCGATTGCATGCGCGAACTGCGAGAGTCCGGCCTGCTGGAGGCGGTTCTGGATGCGGCCGCCAACAAACCGCTGATGGGTGTGTGCGTGGGCATGCAAATGTTGCTCTCCAGCAGCGACGAAGGCCCCACCGACGGGCTCAACCTGATCGCGGGCAATGTGCGTCGTTTTGAGCTGAGTGGTCGCCTGCAACCCGATGGCAGCCGCTACAAAGTGCCACAAATGGGCTGGAACCAGGTGATTCAGGCCCAGCCCCACCCGGTCTGGGCGGGCGTGCCAGCCAACGCCTACTTCTACTTCGTACACAGTTTTTACGCCCAGCCGTCCGACCCGCGCCACAGTGTGGGCGAATCAGACTACGGTGGCCGCTTTACCTGCGCCCTGGCAAGGGATAACATTTTCGCTACCCAGTTCCACCCCGAAAAAAGCGCCGCCCACGGCTTGGCCCTGTACCGCAACTTTCTGCACTGGAATCCCTGAAGTCTTTCGCCTTCTTGCCGATACCCGTTTCAGCGGTCACGCGCTTTTTGCAATTCCACCCCACTTCACAACCTCCACCACCCCCTACGGCCATGTTGCTGATTCCTGCCATTGACCTCAAAGACGGCAAATGTGTGCGCCTCAAACAAGGCGACATGAACGACTCCACCACTTTCGGCGAAGACCCCGCCGCCATGGCCCGCCGCTGGGTGGATGCCGGCGCGCGCCGCCTGCACCTGGTGGATTTGAACGGTGCCTTTGCCGGCAAACCCGTCAACGAGCCCGCCATCAAAGCCATCTTGGCCGAAGTAGGCGAGGAAATCCCCGTGCAACTGGGCGGTGGTATTCGCGACCTGGACACCATTGAGCGCTACCTGGACGACGGCCTGAGCTTCATCATCGTCGGCACTGCCGCCGTCAAAAGCCCAGGCTTTTTGAAAGACGCTTGCAGCGCCTTCGGCGGCCACATCATCGTTGGCCTGGACGCCAAAGACGGCAAAGTGGCCACCGACGGCTGGAGCAAACTCACCGGCCACGAGGTGATCGACCTGGCGCAAAAGTTTGAAGGTTACGGCGTCGAAGCCATCATCTACACCGACATCGGCCGCGACGGCATGCTCTCCGGCATCAACATCGACGCCACCGTCAAGCTGGCACAAGCCTTGACCATTCCCGTGATTGCCTCCGGCGGCCTGAGCGACATCGCCGACATCGAACGCCTGTGCGCCGTGGAAGACCAAGGCGTCAGCGGCGTGATTTGCGGGCGCTCCATCTACACCGGGGCGCTGGATTTTGCGAAGGCGCAGGTGCGGGCGGATGAGTTGGGTGGCGGTTGATGCTCGCCAAACGCATCATCCCCTGCCTAGACGTCACCGGTGGCCGTGTCGTCAAAGGTGTCAATTTCGTTGAACTGCGCGACGCCGGTGACCCGGTGGAAATCGCCGCGCGTTACAACGACCAAGGCGCAGACGAACTTACTTTTTTGGACATCACCGCAACAAGCGACGGGCGGGATTTGATCCTGCACATCATTGAAGCGGTGGCCTCCCAGGTGTTTATTCCGCTGACGGTGGGCGGTGGTGTGCGCACCGTGGAAGACGTGCGGCGTTTGCTCAATGCCGGGGCCGACAAGGTGAGTTTCAACTCAGCCGCCATCAGCAACCCGCAGGTGATTGCCGATGCGTCACGCAAATACGGTGCGCAAGCCATCGTGGTGGCGATTGACGCCAAACGCCGATCCGCCCAAGATGAAGCCGAGCGCGGCCCGGGTTGGGATGTGTACAGCCACGGTGGGCGCAAAAATACAGGTTTGGATGCGGTGGCTTGGGCCACACAAATGACGGCTGCGGGTGCCGGTGAAATTTTGCTCACCAGCATGGACCGCGACGGCACCAAGATTGGTTTCGATTTGCCGCTGACCCGTGCGGTGAGTGATGCGGTTTCGGTGCCCGTGATTGCGTCGGGTGGCGTTGGTGCCCTGGAACATTTGTCTGAAGGCATCCGAGTGGGCGGTGCCGATGCGGTGCTGGCTGCCAGCATCTTCCACTACGGCGAATTCACCGTCGGCCAGGCCAAGGCGCTGATGGCGCGGGATGGCATACCGGTGCGGATGTGATTGATCACCGGCTTCCCTTCCCGTTCGCCCTGAGCCTGTCGAAGGGCTTTGCTTGAAAACGGGGCTTCGACAAGCTCAGCCCGAACGGCGTAAGGGCGAGCCGCAATTGATGCGCCAAACATCCTCGATACCACGTCCATCTGCCCACGAAGTCCGTCTCATCGGCGGTCAGTGGAAACGCAGCAAGCTGCAGGTGCTGGACAAACCCGGCCTGCGCCCCACACCCAACCGCGTGCGTGAAACCCTGTTCAATTGGCTGGGCCAAGACCTGAGTGGCTGGCGCTGCGTAGATGTGTTTGCCGGCAGTGGTGCCTTGGGTTTTGAAGCCGCTTCGCGGGGTGCCTTGCACGTGGTGCTGGTGGAGCGAGATACCGCGCTGGTGCGCTGCCTGCGTGACAGTCAAAGCCGCTTGAAAGCAGCGAGCGTGCAGGTCGAAGCCGGTGATGGACTGGCCTATTTGCAGCGCTGCGCCCACGGCAGTGTCGATTTGGTTTTCCTGGACCCGCCGTTTGACGCCAATGTGTTCGATGCCGCCTTGGCTGCTGCGGCGCAGGTGCTGGCCGATGGTGGCTGGGCCTACTTGGAAGCGGACCGCGCTTTCACCGAGGCTGCGTTGCAAGGTGCTGGATGGCGTTTGCACCGTGCGGGCCGCGCTGGCGCGGTGTTTTTTCATTTGCTGCAGCGATCACTGAAGCAAGAAACACCAGAGGCGAGCGGCCACTGACCGCCCCGGGCTACACTGCGGCCGCCCGCAACCAGCCCGTTTGGGGAGCCCATCATGACCTCAGTCACCCAACTCACCGCCGTCTACCCCGGCACCTTCGACCCCATGACCTTGGGCCACGAAGATTTGATCCGCCGCGCCAGTCGTTTGTTTGAACGCCTGATCGTGGCGGTGGCGGCGGGCCACCACAAACGCACCTTGTTCAATGTGGACGAGCGCTTGGACATTGCCACCGAGCTGGCGGCCAAATACCCCAACGTGGAAGTGGTCGCCTTTCGTGGCTTGTTGCGCGATTTTGTGGTTGAGCGCCATGGCAAAGTGGTGGTTCGCGGCCTGCGGGCGGTGAGCGACTTTGAGTACGAGTTTCAAATGGCCGGCATGAATCGCCAATTAATGCCCGATGTGGAAACGGTTTTTTTAACCCCAGGCGACCACTACCAATTCGTTTCAGGTACCTTTGTGCGTGAAATCGCGACCTTGGGCGGTGATGTGTCGAAATTCGTCTCGCCCTCGGTCCTGAAGCGTTTGGGACAGCGGGTGAAGATGTTGGAAGCGTGACGTGGGGAATGAGATGGTTTTGAGTGGGGCGGTATTCGTCGTGGTGGAGGTGTCACCATGGCGTTGATGATTACGGACACGACCGGCGGGCTTTCACAACGCCTGCGTTGTGCCGCTGGGCGCGGGGCACGCATGCTTGCGTGTCCCGTATTCGTCGTGGGGGAGGTTTCACCGTGGCTTTGATGATCACCGACGAATGCATCAACTGCGATGTCTGCGAGCCCGAGTGCCCGAACCAGGCAATCTCCATGGGGGCAAACTATTACGTCATCGAGCCCCGCAAATGCACCGAATGTGTGGGCCACTTCAACGAGCCGCAGTGTGTGCAGGTGTGCCCGGTGAGCTGCATTCCGATTCACCCCGAACACATCGAGACGCAGGAATCGCTGTGGGTCAAGTACCGGCGCCTTCAGGCCGAGATCAAAAGCGCAGCCGTTACTGCGCCGGGCCAGTCGGTGAAGGATCAGTAGGCTTAGCAGCCTCGGTTGAGGATGGCTTAGGGGGCTTTTCCGGCTTCGGCCGGGGCGGTTTGGCGTGCACCTTCATGGTGGCGCGCTCCATCTCGCCAGCCAGCATCAGATCGAGTGCGCCGAGTGATTGTTCAATCGCTTTGTCCACGCCTTCGCGTTCAGCCAGAGGTGGTTTGCGCAGCACATAGTCCACCACCTCGGCCTTCACGCCCGGGTGGCCGATGCCCAAACGCAAACGCCAAAAACCGGCGGTGCCAAGTTGGGCTTGAATGTCTTTGAGGCCGTTGTGACCGGCGTGGCTGCCGCCAAATTTCATCTTCACCTGACCGGGCAAGACATCCAACTCGTCATGCGCCACCAAGATGTTCTCGGCGGGAATCTTAAAAAACCGAGCCAGGGCAGCCACCGATTTGCCCGACAAGTTCATGTAGGTCATCGGCTCCAAAAGCCACACCGGGCCGTGGTTGGTGTTGGCGCGGGCAGCCAAACCGAAGTAGCTGCGCTCCACATTGAGCGTGGTTTTGAGTTGCCTGGCCACGGCATCAATGAACCAAAACCCGGCGTTGTGCCGGGTGGCTTCGTATTCAGGGCCAGGGTTGCCCAGGCCGACCAGCAGTTGAATCATGGTGAGATTGTCCCGCGAATCATGGACTCAAAAAAAAGCCCCACCGAGGTGGGGCTGACGAGTGAGCAAGCGACTGCCGTCGCCGCAACATCACTTCTTGTTTTGTTTCTCGTCTTTCTTGGGCTTGGCGCCTTTGGCGGCTGGGGCCACCACGGGTGCTGCAACCACTTCTTCTTCCGCAGCAGGCTCCACCACCGACACGATGACGGGGTTGGGTTTGCCGTGGGTGACGACCTTCACGCCGTCGGCCAGCTTCAAATCGTTGACATGCAGGGACTGGCCTTTGGTCATGCCACCCAAATCGACTTCGATGAACTCAGGCAGGGCAGAAGCCAAGCACTGAATTTGCAACTCGGTGACGATTTTGTTCATCAAGCATTTGTCCACCTTGACGGCTGGTGAGCTTTCTTCGTTGATGAAGTGCAGCGGAATGCGTTTGCTGATGCGGGTAGTGGCATCAACACGCTGGAAATCAATGTGCAACACGATGGGGCGGAACGGGTGAACCTGATGGTCACGCAGCAGCACCTTTTCGGATTTGCCGTTCAATTCCATCTCGAGGATGGTTGAGTGGAAGGCTTCCTTCTTCAGCGCATGGAACAGCGCGTTGTGATCGAGTTCGATCATGGTGGGCGTGCCAGCCCCGTACACGATGCCAGGCACTTTGTCTGCCAGGCGCAGGCGGCGGCTCGCTCCGGTCCCCTGCAACGTGCGCTCATAAGCGACGAATTTCATTTTTCACTCCAGTACAAAAAGAGGAAACGCCCGCGACCAGGCGTTTTGTGTTTTCAAAAGAACAATTGACCTTGCGGCCCACGAATTCCAAAGCGCAAACCGCGCCTCGGGTTTGCTGCGGAATCAGAAGTTGTTGTTCTGCTCCGCAAACAAAGAGGTGACCGACTCGCCATCGGAAATGCGGCGTATGGTTTCGGCAAACAAAAATGCCACTGAGAGTTGGCGCACTTTGCCGCAGGCCTTGCCCGCGTCGCTCAGAGGGATGGTGTTGGTGATAACAACTTCGTCCAGCTTGGAGCCCTTGATGCGCTCAATGGCTGGGCCTGAGAACACCGAGTGTGTGCAGTAGGCGTAAACGTTTTTCGCGCCGCGTTCTTTGAGCACTTCAGCCGCTTTGACCAAGGTGCCTGCGGTGTCGATCATGTCGTCCATGATGACGCAGTTGCGGCCGTCGATCTCGCCGATCACATGCATCACTTCCGACACATTGGCTTTGGGGCGGCGTTTGTCGATGATGGCCAAGTCGCATCCCAGCTGTTTCGCCAGGGCGCGGGCACGCACCACGCCGCCCACGTCGGGCGATACGACCACGAGGTCGGAATAGCGTTTGCTTTGCAGGTCAGACAACAACACCGGCGAGGCATAAATGTTGTCCACCGGAATGTTGAAGAAGCCTTGAATTTGGTCGGCGTGCAAGTCCATGGTGAGCAAACGCTCCACACCCACGGCTTCCAGCATATTGGCCACTACCTTGGCGCTGATGGGCACGCGGGTGGATCGCGGACGGCGGTCTTGCCGCGCATAACCAAAATAAGGGATGACGGCGGTGACGCGACGTGCCGAGGCGCGTTTGAGTGCATCGACCATGATGCACAGCTCCATCAGGTTTTCGTTCGTGGGCGCACAGGTGGGCTGCACCACGAAGATGTCGCGGGCGCGCACGTTTTGCTGGATTTCGACGGCGACTTCGCCATCGGAAAAACGGCCGACCGCAGCTTTGCCAAGTTCAATACCCAGATGGGTGGCAATTTCTTGCGCCAGCGCAGGGTTGGCATTGCCGGTGAACAGTACGGTATTGAAAAGCACATTTCCTCCGTCGAGGCTTGCTGGGGGCGCTATCACAACGCACGCCTTTCGTTGCAACATCGGTTTCTGCCCGGTGGGCCTTGCTGCGAAACACGGCGCCGGGAATCAATGCGATCCCGACATCAGGGATCAAAATCATCCCGAGATCGGGATTAAAACGTTTGGCAGGGGAAGAAGGATTCGAACCTTCGCATGTCGGAATCAAAATCCGATGCCTTAACCAACTTGGCGACTCCCCTACACCGGAATCCGGCTTGCGCCGAACACCTGAAACTTCAAACTGCAACTTAGTCTGCCGCCCAACCCAACAAGGGGTGTTGCGGCAGGCTGCGGCACACACGAGCCACCCAGTTTGCGGGCAGTAGGCCCGACAAGGCGGCTCGGGCTGCAGTGTCTGCGCCGTCATCCAACTCATTCTTCTTACCCGTCGCCGCTCTTTCGAGCGACGTTGCACCAGGAGATGCATCCAAGGTGGCAAACACAGCACTGCCGGAGCCTGTCATGCGGCTGTTTCCGAACAGTTGATGCAGCAGACGAACTGCTTGCGCCACCTGCGGAAATTCCGCTTCGGCCACAGGCTGCAAGTCGTTGCGACCAAACCCATGAAACAACTCATCGGTAGGCCAACCGCTTGCAGCCTTGAGGCCTGCGGTTTGACCCGCGTTGCTTCGTGTACTGTCTGGCGTATTACCTTGAACACTTCCCCTTGCACCCTTCAAAGAGCCGTTGGCTGTTTTGTTGAGTGCCGCATCCAACCCAGCATTTTCAGCCGAATGGTCGCGTGCAAGAAAGCCCGAGAGTATAGCAGCTTGGTTGTCTCTTACCAAGTGTGGGCTGTTAAAAATCACGCGGGTGGGTGTATCGCAGTCGGGTTTGAGGACCGCCAAACGATGTTCTCGAAGCTGCAATGGTTGTAGCAACTCGCCGATGCCTTCTGCCAAGGCGTTACGGCCACCGACAAAAAAAGGCACGTCAGCACCCAGGGGCAAGGCCAGCGTTTGAAGCTGCGCACGCGACCAGTTCAGACCCCAAAGCCGGTTCAGTGCGAGCAAGGTGGTGGCGGCGTCGGAGCTGCCGCCGCCCAAACCGGCACCGCTGGGTAGTTGTTTGTTGATGGAAATGTCGCAACCCCAGGGGCTGTTGCTCGCAGCTTGGAGCGCCCTGGCAGCGCGCAAACTCAGGTCATCTTCGGGTAGCGTGATGCCGAGGTCATGACGCTTCAGCTGGCCATCGCTGCGCCTCTCAAAATGCAGGGTGTCGCACCAGTCGATCAAGACGAAGGCGGATTGCAAGAGGTGGTAGCCGTCGGGTCTTCTGCCCAGCACGTGCAGAAATAGATTCAACTTGGCCGGAGCCGGTACATCCCAAAGTGCTTGCATGGGAGGTTCAGGGCCTGTCCAGACGCGCGCGCAACAGGACTTTGGGTGCGCGCTCCCGCTCAGCCACGATCACAGCCTGTGCAAAACGCGACAGGTCCACTTGCCAGCCCATTTGTGAAAAGCCCTCAGGAGAAGGGGCCTCGTTTTTGCTGCTGGGCGCACCCGCCCAAGGCCTGCCACGCAACCAGTCAAAGAGTGTTTCCACAGGCAGGCTTTCGCCCAACATGTCGCGGGTGAGGCTGGCGATGCCCTCATAACGCTGGCTGCCCCGACTGCTTTGCAGGTAAGCACCTTGCGGTGACCAAACGGCGCGGGCCATGATGGACCCCAAGGGAGAAATCAAATCAAGACTGCCCGCATGTGCCGAGCCGCGCAGTTCGAACGCCGCACTCAATGACTGGGTAGGCGCGGGTTGACCGTCTGTGGCCTTGTTCGATTCTGGGCCAGCGACGACCACCGCCAAGCGTCCTGAGAGCATGTCCGCGCTGTCAATGGGCAGTGGCGGCGTGGGTGTGGCGCAAGCCAGCAACATCAGGCTCAAACAAAGTGCTCCTGCGCAGCGCGAGCGAACCAAGGGGGAGGAGGTCACATGTCCACCTTGAGTCGGACCAAGGTTTCGCGCAGCACTTCATTGCTGGCATCGCGGATTTTGGCTTGACGCCAGATCCGGCGCGCCTCTTCGCGTTGTCCCTGAACCCACAACACCTCTCCCAAGTGCGCGCCGATTTCGGCGTCCGGCCGTGCGCGAAAAGCCCAGCGCAGCAGGCGCACGGCTTCTTCGCGGTTGCCCAGGCGAAACTCCACCCAACCCAAACTGTCAGTGATGAGGGGGTCGCCGGGGGCGAGTTCCAGGGCTCGTTGAATCAAGGTTTTGGCCTCCCTCAAACGCAGATTGCGGTCGGCCAAGGAATAGCCCAAGGCGTTGTGCGCGTATTGATGGTCGGGTTTGATGACCATGACTTGACGCAGCAGGCTCTCCATTTGGTCATAACGACCCAGCTTTTCAGCCACCATCGATTGTTCATACAGCACAGACGTGTCTTTGGGGAAACGCTCGCTTGCCGCTTGCAGCAGGGTTTGGGCTTCTTTCCAGCGTTTGCCGTCGCGCAGCACTTGGGTCTGTGCAAAAAGCTTGATTCGGCCGCTGGCCTCGTCGGTGTCAGGCAAGCTGGACACCAGTTTGAGGGCATCATCCACGCGGCCCTGCTGCACCAGCACCGAGGCACGGCGCATTTGTACCTGGGCGGCGCGGTCAGGATCGTCGACTTTGTCCAGCCAGGCCTGCGCGCCGGCATAGTCTTTGAGTTGCTCCGAGGCTTGCGCCAGTTGGATCCAGGCTTCGTTTTGGCCTTTGGAGATGGACGGATCGTTCTCGTCGTCTTCGTCGGCGACCTTTTCAGCCGCAGGCGCCGCCGCTTTGTTCTGTGTGGTCAGCTTTAAATAGGTTTGCAGTGCTTTTTGCCCCTCTTGCGCTTGCTTGAGCTCAACATGCAAAGCGCCCAGGGCCAAGAAGGGCCCAGCGACGTCCGGTTTGGCGCGGGTGACGATCTCCAATTGCTCAATCGCGTCGGCGTAACGTTGGGTGGCGGTGAGGCTGCGAGAGTAGGCCAGCCTGACGTCCATCCGCTGCGCTTGTTTGGACAAGAACTGGGTCACGATGGTTTCGGCCTCTGCCCGCTGCACCATCATCTCCAGAGCCAAGAATACGGGCGCATCGGCGCTCGGGTCCTGTTTGTGAGTGTCTTGCAGCAAGGCGTAGGCGCGGGTGCTGTCTTTGGCCGCAAGCCAACTGCGGGCAATCGTGATGCGACTGGCGGTGTAATCGGCGTTGCGAGGAGCTGACGTCTTGGCGTAAGGCTCCAGCACCTCTTCCACCAAACGGGCTGCTGCGCTGCGGTCAGGCAAACCCGCAAAAAAGCGCGGCAGTGCGGCCATCATGTCTGCGCGTTTTTCCGCTGCTGTCAGTGCGACCAATGAGCGCAACGGTTCAATGGTTTCTGCTGTTTTCCCCAGGCTGGTCAGTAACTGCACCAAGTAATAGTGGGCCGGTATGGACTGTGGCAATGCATTGCGCCAGCTTTGCACCACCGCCAGCGCTTGGTCGCCCGCACGGGCTTGCACAGCCATTTCAGTGGCGCGAAGGAAAAGTTGCTCGTTCTTGTTGCGCCGTGCAGCGCTCAGCAAGGTATCAATGGCTCCGGTACGTTCGCCCGAGCGCCACTGCATTTCCCCCACCAGCACCTCGAAAAACAAACGCCCATCCATGATGGAAGAGCTTGGGGCAGGGGCTGTAGTTTCCTTGGCCGAGGGCGGGGCGGGTGTTGTCGAATTCGGTTGCGCGAAGCTGGTGCCGGACAACAACGCGGACAGCACCAGCCCCAGCACTGGGCGAAACGGACGGCGAACTCGGGGCGCAAACTGCATCAAGGGCTCCTGGGGGGAAATTCATTCTATGACCAGGATCTGTGATGCCGGCCTCGCAGGATAATTCCCTTCATGCCTGAACTGCCTGAAGTCGAAGTCACGCGTCTGAGTTTTGCTTCTCGAATCGAGGGTGCCACAGTGCGCACCGTACGTTTGGGCAAACCCCTGCGCTGGCCATTGGGTTGTGATGCACGCGAGCTGGTGGGCCAGGTCGTTGGTGCGGCCCTTCGTCGCGGCAAGTATTTGTGGCTTCCCGTTGGCCGTGCGGTCCAGCAGGACGGGCCGGGCCTGCTCATGCATCTGGGCATGTCCGGCTCTTTGCAGTTTGGGTGGCAACTCACTGAGCCTGGTGCGCACGACCACTTCGAGCTGGAGACCACACAAGGCAGCTTGCGCTTGACGGATCCACGCCGCTTCGGAGCGGTCGTTTGGTCCCCGTCACTCGACCAAGGTGCTGCCGCCACCTTGTTGGCAGGGCTGGGCATGGAGCCTTTTGACCCCCGATTCAATGGCGCAGTCTTGCATGCCGGCTTGCAGCGCCGCCGGGTGGCTGTTAAACAAGCCTTGCTCGGAGGGCAAATTGTGGTCGGCGCAGGCAACATCTACGCCTGCGAGGCCTTGTTCCAAGCGGGCATCGACCCGCGCACCCGCAGCGATCGCGTCAGCAGGCCACGCGCCGAGCGTTTGGCCGAGGCGGTGCAAAGGACCTTGGCCAACGCTTTGGCTCTGGGCGGCTCCACCTTGCGTGACTTCCGCGATGCCCACGGCATGGCGGGCGCATTCCAAACCCAGGCCCAGGTTTATGGCCGCGAGGGCCAGCCGTGCCATGTGTGTACAACACCCATCAAACGGGTGATTCAAGGTCAGCGGTCAACGTTCTATTGCCCTCGATGCCAGCGCCGTTAACAGGGAGTGTTTTGGTGTGGAGTTTTGCCGTCGCTGTTGCAAGTTAGTGCAAACAAGCCACAAACCTTGCGCTACCATGCGCCGATCATGGCCTGCACGACCTCTGGTCGAGCCTAATTTTTGTAGCAACAATCCTGTGCCCACGAACGATTGATCCACGCAACATGACGCAAGACTTCGCACGCAGTCTCGATACGCTCAGCAGTTGGCGCCAGGGGTTGACGCGGCGACTGGATGAGTTTTCGGACTACTTGTCCGAGCAAGACCTCAGCACCGCGTCTACCTTGGACTCACTCAAAACCCTCAAAGAACGTTTGGGTTTCGAGAAGCTGGTGGTGGCCTTTGTGGCGGAGTTTTCTCGGGGCAAGTCTGAGCTGATCAATGCGATCTTTTTCTCCGACGCTGGCAAACGTGTGTTGCCCGCGACCCCCGGCAGAACCACCATGTGCCCGGTGGAGTTGGGTTACGACGAAGAATCTGATCCTGAGTTGGCTTTGCTGCCGATTGAAACCCGGCTTGAAGGCCCTTCGCTTACAGAGTTGCGCGACCGGCCTCACGCCTGGACCCACATCCCCCTGGCAGTGGACGATGGGCAAGCGCTCTCGGAGTCGCTCTTGGAGGTGATGCGCACTCAGTGGGTGACTGTTGAGATAGCGCGCGACCTGGGCTTTTGGGACGACAAAACCCCCGAGGACAACCCTCCCACGAACGACGCCGGGCAAGTGGAGGTTCCCAAGTGGCGCCACGCCCTGATCAACTATCCCCACCCCTTGCTCAAACAAGGCCTGGTGGTGCTGGACACACCTGGCCTGAATGCCATCGGTGCCGAGCCCGAGCTGACCCTGAGCCTGTTGCCCTCAGCGCACGCCACTGTTTTCATCTTGGGGGCGGACACGGGGGTCACCAAGTCTGACTTGTCTATTTGGCGGGATCACCTCAGTAGCCACCCTCTGGCCCGGTATGTAGCGCTTAACAAAATTGACGCGCTGATCGACCCCATGGCCACTGCCGAGCAGGTACAAACGCAAATTGAGTCTCAGCGCCAGGCCACAGCCCGAACCTTGGGAATTCCGCCTGAGCGGGTGTTCCCCATTTCGGCCCGGCAAGCGTTGGCGGCGCGTGTTTCTGCCGATGCAGCAGGGTTGGCGCAAAGCCGCTTGCCCGAACTGGAAGCAGCACTGTCTGAGCAGTTGTTACCCCAGCGCCGCAAAATGCTGGAGTTGGCAGTGGGTGACGCCTGCCATGGCGTGGAAGCACAGGTCATGCGCCGCCTTGGCGACTCGCGTCGGCAGTTGGCCGAACAGGTGCAAGAGCTGCGGGGGCTGCGCGGCAAAAGTGCCACCAAGGTCAACCTCATGCTCAAACGCGTGCAGGCCGATGCGACTGACTTTGAGCAGTGCACCACCCGGTTGCAGGCCTTGCGCATGGTGCATGCCCGGATGATGAAAGATGCCCTCATCGGTTTGTCCAGCGACCGCGTGCGGGAAGAAGTTGAAACCATGCAAGCCGCCATGACGAGTTCCATCTTGAACTTGGGCGCCAAAAAAGCGTTTTTGTCGATGTGCGGGCGTCTGGACAACCTTGTCCAGCAGGGGCAAAAGCGCTGCTTCGAGATGCGGCAGATGCTGGACGCCGCCTTTGGTCGCTTGAACGCCGAGTTTGGTTTCGCTTTGGCGCTGGAGCCTGGACCCGATCTGGCCAAGTTCCGTGAGGAGCTGGCCCTCATTCAGCGCAACTACGTGCAGTACCTGGGGCTCACTTTGTCCTTGCGCCTGTCACAACCCAAGTTCATGGAGCAATTCCGCCGCATGCTGGTGTCCAAATTGCGAGTGGTGTTTGAGAACGCCAGCAGCCAGGTGGAAATGTGGAACAAAGCCGCTTCGGTTCAAGTGGACGCGCAGCTGCGCGAGCGTCGCAAGGGCTTTCGCCGCCGCAGTGAAGCCTTGCAGCGCATTCAGTCGGCCGACGGTGAGTTGGAGCAACGCATCTCCGAAATCGAGGGCCAAGACGAGCGCCTGCAGCAACGCATGACCCGCGTCTCCGAGCACCTGCTGGCGCTTCGTGGCCAGGCCGAAGACAGCCCGTGGAAGAACCCGGCTTCTGACCTGCTCACCATCAATTTGCCTTTGAGTGACGAGCCTGTACCCGACATGCTCCTACACACCGCCAAGGCTTGAGTAATAACAAGTCTTTCTCGGCAGACGTGATTCGATGGCAAGCGGAACACGGCCGCCACGACCTGCCGTGGCAGCGCAATCGCGACCCCTACCACGTGTGGCTGTCGGAAATCATGTTGCAGCAAACCCAGGTCAGCACAGTGCTGGTTTACTTCGATCGGTTTTTGCAGCGTTTTCCCAATGTGCTTGAACTGGCCGCATCGTCGGTGGACGATGTGCTCGCGCTGTGGAGTGGCCTCGGTTACTACAGCCGCGCGCGTAATTTGCACCGCTGTGCGCAAGCCGTGGTCAGCGAGTTTGGCGGGCGGTTTCCGCCCACGGCCGAACAACTGCAGCAGTTGCCTGGCATCGGTCGCTCCACCGCCGCCGCCATTGCCGCGTTTTGCTTCAATGAGCGTGTGGCCATACTGGATGGCAATGTCAAACGGGTGCTGGGCCGGGTGCTCGCCTTTCCAGGCGATTTGGCGCAAGCGGCCCAAGAGCGCACCCTGTGGGGCCATGCCACCGAGTTGTTGCCACAAAAAGGCGTTGCCGCCTACACGCAAGGTTTGATGGACCTGGGCGCGACGCTGTGCCTGATTCGCCAACCCCAGTGCTCGCGTTGTCCCGTTCAAAACCACTGCCAAGCTCACAAGCAAGGCGAGCCCACACGTTACCCAATCAAAACGCGCAAGCTCAAACGCAGTTTGCGCGAACACCATTGGTTGTGGGTGGCGCACTCAGACCAGGTGTGGCTCACACAACGCCCCGCGACGGGCATTTGGGCTGGCTTGTGGAGCTTGCCCGAGTTCTCAGACGCAACTCAACTCCATCAACTGCTGGCGACGTGGCCAGGTCAGTCCGAGGCGTTGCCGTCTTTTGTTCATGTGCTCACCCATTTGGACTGGACCTTGCATCCCGTGCGCCACACCTTGCCGACCGGGTTGGCTGCCTCGAAGTTAGCCAAGGTGACACAACAACTGCCCCCTGGCCAGTGGTTCAAACGCGAGCAGGCATTGGCCTTGGGCGTGTCGGCACCTTTGAGAAAATGGCTTCTCGCAGCGCCCTGATTCGATGATTCAACCCAGCGCCACGTGAAGGTTGTACAGGCTGATGGCGGTGATCAGCAGCCCGACCAATGCCAGCAACACCCTCGCGGGCAAGCGCCGACAGAGCACGGCTGCAATGGGGGCAGCAAAAAATCCGCCTAAAACCAAGCCGGCTACCGTGGCCCAGGGGCCTTCGTCGACCAGGATGGCAAAAGCGCCCGCGCTGCCAACCGTGAGAAAGAATTCGGCAAAGTTCACCGACCCGATGGTGGTGCGTGGGTTGTGGCCCGAGCCGATCAAGGTGGTCGTGACCACAGGCCCCCAACCGCCGCCGCCAACGGCATCCACAAATCCGCCGAACAAGGCCAATTTCCCGACGTGACGCGGTTCGTGTTTTGCGACCTTGATGCGCCTGAACACTTTGCTCAGCACATACAAACCCATGATGGCCAGGTAGGCGCTGACATAAGGTTTCAGCAGCGCACCATCAACTTGCGATACCAAGAGCGCCCCACCGACAGCACCGATGAAGCCAGGCACCAGCAAACGAAAGAACAAACGTTTGTCAACGTTACCGAGCCGCACATGGCTGATGCCCGAAACGCCCGTTGTGAACACTTCAGCAATGTGCACACTGGCCGTGGCCACCAAGGGGCTGGCACCCGCCGCCATCAAAAACGTGGTGGACGTGATGCCGTAGGCCATGCCCAAAGCCCCGTCGACGGTTTGCGCGAGCAAACCAACCGCCACCGCCGACCAAAACGCGCGCGACTGCAAGGTTTCGCTGATCAGCGAGATGGCATCCTCCAGCCGGTGGCTGACGAAAAAATGCACCACCACCAAGAGCATGGCGCTGATCAGCAAAAACACAGCCGCCCACATGGCTGCTCTTAACCACGGGTGCTGGCCCGGGTGAACGATGTCGGACTCCAGTGGCGGCAAACCCAGGGCGTCGTGCTCTGCGTTGCTGGCATCACTGGACAAGTCGAGGTGGCGTATCTTCACGGCGGTACATCAATCAAAAGAGCCGCGAGTCTATGCCCCTTGAGCGTCCCGCTTCAGATGCTTTTGTTCTATCTAAATTCCCGTCTTGGCTGCGCGGAAATTCAAGCACCGCTACCCACCACCCCTTTGCTGCGCAAAAAATCGCGCACCAATTGCAGCCGCGCCAAACCATCGGGCAACTCCATGAGTTTTTGTTTGGCAGCAAGAGAAATGGGCAGTATCTCGCACCACCGATTGGACACCCAGCTGGCGCTGTCGAAGCGGTAGGGTTCCAAGAAAGGCAGGCTGCCCTGATCTTTGAGTGAGCCTATGGCCGAGGCCAGCGCACGCACGGTGTCCACCATGTCGGCAGCGGGTGCGGCGTCGAGGTCGTTGGCTTGATTGGCCACCCGCGCCACCCACAGCCCGTTGGTTTCTTGGCGCGTGGTTTTGATATCGAAACGTTGCAGGCCCTTGCAGCGCACTTGCAGAATGCCGGTTTGTGTGCTGTCGACATCCAGCAGCTCCGCCACCACACCTGCGCCCTCCATGCGCGGAGCCTCCTGGGGTTTGTTTTTCCCAGCCTCGCTACCGGTTTGTAAGGCCACTACGCCGAAATGGCTGCGGTTGCGCATGCAGTCCGTCACCAAGTCGAGGTAGCGGGCCTCAAACACCTTGAGCGACAGCAGACCGCCCGGAAAGAGCACGGCTTGCAGCGGAAAGAGGGGCAGTTTGTAGGTGTCGTCAGTGAACATGCGCTTGTGAGGCAGGCGTGGTGGATATCAATCGCGGAAGTCCAGCTCGCGATGCCGTGTCAAGGTGGTTGCTTTGTGGGCAAAACGTTTGGCCAGGTTTTCTACCAAATAGACAGAGCGATGTTGACCGCCCGTGCAGCCCACGGCCACCGTGAGGAAGCTGCGCTGGTCACCTTCAAACGCTGGCAGCCAGCGTGAGATGAAGGTGTCGATCTGTTCCAGCATTTCACCGACCTCGGGTTGTTCGCGCAGGTAGTCCGCCACCCCCGCGTCGCGCCCGGTGAGTGGGCGCAGCTCCCGGATGTAATGGGGATTGGGCAGCATGCGCACGTCGAACACATAGTCGGCATCTAGCGGAACGCCATGCTTGAAAGCGAAGGATTCAAACACCAAGGTGATGCGGTTGGCGTTGGATTTCACCAAGTTGCGCATCCATGCCCTCAACTGGGTGGGGCGCATTTGGCTGGTGTCGATGACGGTGGAGACCTCACGCAGGTCAGACAGCAGCTCGCGTTCCATCTCAATGGCATCGACCAAGGCGCGGCCACCTTCTTGTACCTCGCTGGTCAAACGTGACAGCGGATGGGGGCGGCGTGATTCCGAGAACCGCCGCACCAGGGCATCGGTTGTGGCATCCAAAAACACAGAACGAATCGGGACGCCTTCTGCGCGAAGGTCTTTGAGCAAGGGCAACAAATGTGGCAAGGAGCCCGCGCTGCGCACATCAACGGCAATGGCCACCCTGGGCTCAGAGCGCTCGCTCTCCAAGCGCAGAAAGTCGCGCAGCAGCTCCGGTGGCAGGTTGTCCACACAAAAATAACCTGCGTCTTCGAGGGCATGCAGGGCCACAGACTTGCCTGAACCGGAAATGCCGGTCACGAGCATGACGTTGCGGGATCGCCGCTCGAAAGACGGCATGCCATCAGCAGAAGGAGCGTGAGCTTGTTTTTTGGGTGAGCGGGTCATGGTTTGGTGGCGCGGGGTGTTTTGTTCTTGGGGGCGGTGAGCTGTGGGGCTGATGGCAAGGCATCGGTTGCGACCGCCAGCATTTCTTGGGCATGTGCCAAGCTGGTGCTTGAGAGTTGTTGGCCACCCAGCATGCGGGCAATTTCCGCCACACGTTTTTCACCGTGAACCGCTTGGACACTGCTGAGCGTTTGTCCTTGATGCGTGGTTTTGGCCACCACAAAGTGTTGGTCGGCACAGGCGGCCACTTGCGGCAAGTGCGTCACGGCCAATACTTGTCGGTTGCCACCAAGTTGTTTCATCAGACGCCCCACGGTGTCCGCCACAGCGCCGCCCACACCGGAGTCGATCTCATCAAAAATCAAAGTGCCCGCACTGGGCTCGTTCGCACCGCTGAGCATCGTCTGGCGCGATGTGGTGGTGATCGCCACCGCCAACGCCAAACGCGACAACTCGCCGCCCGAGGCCACTTTGGTCAGAGGGCGTGGCGTGCTGCCCTCATGGCCCGCCACCAGAAACTCGGCGGACTCGAGGCCCCAGGATTGCGGGCTGTTTTGCGAGGTGAGCAGCACCTCAAACCGCCCACCCGCCATGCCCAGTTGTTGCATGGCCAAGGTGATGGCTTGCGCCAACTCGGGGGCTGCTTTTTTTCGAACCGCAGTCAAACGCGCCGCTTCGGCCTGGAACTGGGCATCAGCCTGTGCGAGCGCTTTGGCGAGACCGTCGAGATCAGATGAGGCATCCAGCGCTTGCAACTCCGCCTTCCATGACATCAGCAAAGCAGGAAGCTCTTGCGGTGGGCGGCGATAACGCCGCGCCAAACTCATCCAGGCAGACAACCGTTCGTCGAGTTCTTGCAGCCGCTGCGGCTCCACGTCGGTGCGGTTGAGGTAATTGGACAGGCTGTGACCCGCGTCTTGCAATTGGGCTTGCGCACTTTGCAGCACGTCAATGATGTTCGTCAGTTCCGCATCAAACTCCGCCACGTGTTGCAGGTGGTCTATGGCGGTGCTGTTCAGGTCTTGCGCATTGCTCGGGGCCTCGCTCAGCGCTTGCGTCGCCTGCTGCACCGCGTCGATCAAGGCTTGGGCATGAGAGAGTTTTTGGTGTTCGCTGTTGAGCTCGGGCCATTCATCTTCACCCGGTGCGAGTTTGTCCAACTCGCCGATTTGCCAGGCCAAACGTTCGCGCTCGCGACTCAATTGGTCCTGTTGGGATTGGGCGGCTTGCAGGGTTTGGTCGGCCAAGCGCCATGCGGCCCACGCCTTGGCGACAGCGGTGGTATCGAGCTGGGCATAGGCATCCAACAAACCGCGCACTGAGGCGGCGCGCGTGAGGCTTTGCCATGCATGTTGGCCGTGGATGTCCACCAAGTGGTCGGCGGCTTCACGCAATTGGGTGAGGGTAGCGCTGCTGCCATTGACCCACGCGCGGCTTTTGCCTTGGGTGTCGATGCTGCGGCGAAACAGAAGGCTGTCCTCAACTTCAAACCCCGCTTCTTCCAACCAGGGCCGCAGCGAAGCAGGCGTGTCGAATTCGGCGGTGATCTCCGTGCGCGATGCACCTTCACGCACCACGGCAGCATCACCCCGGCTACCGAGGGCGAGTTGCAGGGCGTCGATCAAAATGGACTTGCCCGCGCCAGTTTCCCCAGTGAGCACCGAGAAGCCGCTGGAGAAGTCCACCTCCAGTTCGGTGACGATGACAAAGTCTCGAAGGGCCAAACGTCGCAACATGATCAGGTACTTCTTGGGTCGTGGGGCTCAATAGCTCGTGTGGGTTCCGGCATTCCACCGCAATTTGCGACGCAGCGTGGCGTAATAGCTCCAGCCCAGCGGATGCAAAAAGCGCACCTGGTGGGCCGAACGCCGGACCGTGATGGCGTCGCCGTGCAGCAGGCTGGCCAGGCTTTGCATGTCGAAGTTCACGCTGGCATCGCGGCCCGCCACGATTTCAATGCGAACTTCGCCTGCGTCCGGCAGCACGATGGGCCGGTTGGATAAATCATGTGGCGCGATGGGCACCATCACCCACCCCGCAATGCCCGGGTGCAAGAGCGGTCCGCCCGCCGACAGCGCGTAGGCGGTCGAGCCTGTGGGCGACGCCACAATCAAACCGTCCGCCCGGATATTGGCCACCGCTTCTTGGTTGATGTCTATCTTCAACTCCACCATGCTGGCAGTGGCCCCACGGCTCACCACGACGTCGTTCATGGCCAGGGCCTCGAAAATGCAGGCGCCGTCACGCCACACGCCACCTTCGAGCATGCTGCGGCGTTCTTCCACATAGTCGCCTGCAATCATGGGCGCCAGGGTTTGAGCGTAGTCGTTCACCGGCACATCGGTGATGAAACCGAGTCGGCCTTGATTGATGCCCACCAAGGGCACGCCAAAACGCGCCAACTGCCGGGCAATGCCGAGCATGGTGCCGTCGCCGCCGACCACCACGGCCAGGTCGCAGCGCTCGCCCAACTCGGCAGCGGTGAACGCGCCATGACCTGTGAGTCCGGTGTTCAGCGCGGTCTCCCGCTCCAGCGACACGTCCAACCCAAGGCGCATCAAAAACTGCGCAATCTCATCCAAGACACCGGCAATGCCGACGGCGTTGTACTTCCCTACGAGTGCGATGTGTTTGAAACGGCTGCCCATGCAAAGAATTACACCACAGCAGCGTTGCACTCACGCAGGCGGCCCAGGGCTGCCGCCTACAATCATTCCACCATGGATGACCGCGCCAAAACCCTGCTCACAACCTTGGTGGAACGCTACATTGCCGACGGCCAACCCGTGGGCTCGCGCACTTTATCCAAAGCCTCCGGCTTAGAACTGTCCCCCGCCACCATCCGCAATGTGATGGCCGACCTGGAAGATCTTGGCCTCATCGCCAGCCCCCACACCAGCGCCGGGCGCATTCCTACCGCGCGTGGCTACCGTTTGTTTGTGGATACCATGCTCACGGCGCAAAAGCTGGATTCCAGCACGCTCGGTTTGTCCAGCAGCCCCCACATGGAGCCCCAGTTGCAAGCCGACCAGCCCCAGCGCGTGATCGCCAACGCCGCGCAGTTGTTGTCCAGCTTGTCGAGTTTTGTCGGCGTGATCACCGCACCGCGCAAAGCCAGCGTGTTCCACCACATTGAATTCATGCGCCTGTCAGAGCGGCGCATTTTGGTCATCCTGGTGGCGCCCGACGGCGACGTGCAAAACCGCGTCATCTTCACCACCCAAGACTACACCCCGGCGCAGTTGCAAGAAGCCAGCAATTTCTTGAGTGCCACCTACGCCGGCCACACCATTGAAGAAGTGCGCGAGCGCTTGAAGACCGAGGTGGACACCCTGCGCGGCGAGATTGCCAGTCTGATGCAAGCAGCAGTGCAAGCCGGCAGCGATGCATTGACCGACAGCCAAGAACAAGTCGTCATCAGCGGCGAGCGCAACCTGCTCACCGTGCAAGACTTCAGCAGCGACATGGGCAGCTTGCGCAAACTCTTCGATTTGTTCGAGCAAAAAACCCAGCTCATGCGCCTGCTCGATGTAAGCAGCCGCGCCGATGGCGTGCGTATCTACATCGGCGGCGAAAGCCAAGTCGTTCCGTTTGAAGAACTGTCGGTCGTGTCCGCCCCCTATGTGGTCGACGGCCAAGTGGTCGGCACCCTTGGCGTCATCGGCCCCACCCGCATGGCCTATGACCGCATGATTCAAATCGTGGACATCACCTCACGCCTGGTGGGCAATGCCCTGAGTACCAAGTGACTCGTTGGGCGGCCTCTACAATCCGTCTTCTTCCTTTCACCTGGAAGTGAACGTTGACAAGAGAGGGCCGTTAGCTCAGTTGGTTAGAGCAGAGGACTCATAATCCTTTGGTCGCTGGTTCGAGCCCAGCACGGCCTACCAATATCCATGCGGCTTGCAGCAGCATCGGCACACTCGCTGGGTTCTACAAATCGCGGGTGTTTTCTACAAAATCGGCTGACTCTCAAGCAGTTCAATGCGCTTGCATGACCCGCCTGGGGCTTCAGCGTGTTGCTGTCAGTGGTTCCCGCGATCGACAGCGGGGCAGTTGATACACAAACTGCACAAACGCGCCAGGGCTTGCGTGTGCTTCCGTTGCTGCGTTTCCCATCTGGGGTGCCGCCCCAGCCTCTGCGTGTTTTCTGCAAAGCGGGTGGACGCGCAGACCGATGCGATCCCGCAGGTAATCTTCGACCATGTCCCGTGTCTTGTGCTCTGGTGGAGATACTGTTCAGCTCCCAAAGCCCCGCCTACCAGCCGAGCCCCTGGGAGTTGAGTTCTGTTTTGAGTTTTTTGGCATTGACAAGTGCAGCGAACGATTTGTAGCGGCTTGTTCTAGGGACGGTCTGCACAAAGGGCCGAATCAAGTAGCCGGACGCTGAGAGTGCAGTGAAATGATCGATTCGGTGGTCAAACAACTCGATCCACCGCCGCAGCCACCAGTTTGGGGCGTTCCAGTGCTCGATTCGCTGTGCTGCGGACGCACTCATGCCCCGGCTCCCTGCAACTGCCTGCGCACTAGCCACAGGTTGGCCAGCGCAAACAGCGTGTGTAGCTGGGCCGTGTTCTTGGCCAATCGCTCGATAGCGCACCTTGACGTGCCCGCTCGTGCCGCGCACCGTGTGAAGCAGCCCAGACTCGGCGTCCACGCCGATGTGTCACTTCATGCCGAAGTACCCCTGCTGGCCTTTGCGGCTTTGCTTCATCTCGGGGTCGCGTTCTCCAGCAGCGTTCTTGGTGGAGCGGGGCGCGGCAATCGGTGTGGCGTCCACCACGCTGCTGCTCTTGAGCAGCAGCCCCTTTTGGCTGAGCAGATTCTGCGGCTATTGATTCCGGCCTGACGAAGGCTCCACTCACCTTCGGGCTGAGCCAAGTAGCAATACCCAAACATCTTCAACCCCCCAACCGCCCCGTTATCTCCAACACCGCCTTGCTCTGGTTCATCGTATAAAAGTGCAGCCCCGGTACACCTGCGGTGCGCAGTTGGTCGCACAGGTCGGTGATCACGTCCAGGCCGAAGGCTTGGATGGACGCGGTGTCGTCGCCGAAGCCTTGCAGGCGCAGGCGCATCCAGCGGGGGATTTCGGTGCCGCAGTTGTCGGCGAAACGGATGATGCCGCTGGCGTTGGTGATGGGCATGATGCCGGGAATGACGGGGATGTCGGCGCCCAGGGCATAGGCTTCATCAACAAAACGGAAGTAGGCGTCGGTGTTGAAAAACATTTGGGTGATGGCCGAGCTGGCACCGGCCTTCACTTTGGTGACATAGGCCTGCAAATCGGCTTGCGGGCTTCTGGCTTGGGGATGCATCTCGGGGTAGGCGCCGACTTCAATGTGAAAGTGGTCGCCCGTCTCAGCGCGTATGAAAGCCACCAGGTCGCTGGCATAGCGGAACTCGCCCAAGCTGCCTGAGCCATAACCGCTGGGCAAATCGCCTCGCAGGGCGACGATGCGGCGGATGCCTGCGGCTTTGAAACTTTGCAGCTGCGTGCGAATGGACTCGCGGCTCGCGCCGATGCAGCTGAAGTGCGGCGCGGCATCCACGCCTTCTTTCAAGATGGCTTGCACGGTTTGAAAGGTGCCGTCTTGGGTGCTGCCACCCGCGCCATAGGTGACCGAGCAGAACTGCGGTTTGAGCGTGTACATCTGCTGGCGCGCAATGGCGAGTTTGCTCGCGCCTTCTGGCGTTTTTGGGGGGAAGAATTCGAGGCTGAGAGGGAGGGTGGCATTCGTCATATGCGCTTTCTTTGATCTCCAATCCTGTTCGCACTGAGCTTGTCGAAGTGCCAGAGGCGAACCACGCTGGCTTCGACAGGCTCAGCCCGAACGGTCAAAACAGTAGCACCTGCTGAATGGAGGAATTGGAATGTTGCTGCGGAGGAAACATGTCAGATGAAGGGATGACTTATGAAACGCGCCGTGCCCACACAAAAAATTCGCGGTTGCCGTCGCCGCCCTCGATGGGGCTGGCGAAGTAGTCCACTACTTGCAGTGAAAGCGCAGCGCAGGCCTCGCGTATGCGCTGCTCCACGCGCGGGTAAGCGGCTTCGCTCTTGACGAGGCCACCTTTGCCGATGTCCACGGGTTGCAATTCAAATTGCGGCTTGACCAACAGCAGGGCTTGTCCTTGAGGGGCCAGGTAAGTCGCAATCGTGGGCAGCACCAGGGTGAGGGAAATGAAGGACAGGTCGGCGACGATGAGGTCGAACGAGGCCACTGGTTCGTCTGACTCGAATGCAGAACCACTGACATCGCGGGCATTGAGACCTTCATGACTTTGTACGCGGTCGTTGGCGGTTAGGCTTGCGCTCAACTGGCTTCGACCGACATCAATGCCTACCACACGGCGTGCACCTTGCTGCAGCAGGGCGTCGGTGAAACCACCTGTGCTTTGGCCTACGTCCAGGCAGTTCAAGCCTTCCGCCGTGATGCCGCAGTGCTTGAGCGCACCTTCGAGCTTCAAACCACCACGCGAAACGAAACGCAATTCGTCGTTATTGGTGACCTCTATCACGCAGCCTTCGGGCAGGTCTTCACCGGCTTTTTTGGGTACCAGCCAACCCTTGGGGGATTTCCAGCGCACACCGCCGCTGTCGATCAGGCGCTCGGCGGCGGAACGCGTGGGGGCTAGGCCTTGGTGGACGAGGAGTTGGTCAGCGCGCATGGGCAATCTGCAAGTGAATCGTGCTTCCCAGCCCGTTCGCACTGAGCCTGTCGAAGTGCCTAAGGTGCACAGCGCTGGCTTCGACAGGCTCAGCCCGAACGGTAGGGAGGGGGAGAGCAGCGTGGTGGGAACGGTCGGCAATGGATAGACAACCATTCAAGTCGTTCTGACCGACCCTGCGAAACCTGAGTCTTCGCAGGGTCAGTGCAAACACGGTGCGCCGCTCAATACCGGTACGTATCCGCCTTGTACGGCCCTTGTTTCGGCACACCGATGTAAGCCGCTTGTTCTTCCGTGAGTTCGGTCAGCATGGCGCCGACTTTCTTCAGGTGCAAACGCGCCACTTTTTCGTCCAGGTGTTTGGGCAGCACATAAACCTTGCCGATGTCGTAGGCGTCGCTGTGGCTGTACAGCTCAATTTGCGCAATGGTTTGGTTGGCGAAGCTGGACGACATCACGAAACTCGGGTGGCCGGTGGCGCAGCCCAGGTTCACCAAACGGCCTTTGGCGAGCAGGGTGATTTTTTTGCCGTCCGGAAACTTCACATGGTCGACTTGTGGTTTGATTTCATCCCACTCGCATTTGGCGAGTGAGGCCACATCAATTTCGTTGTCGAAGTGGCCAATGTTGCAGACGATGGCTTCGTCCTTCATCGCGGCCATGTGCTCATAGCGGATGACGTTTTTGTTGCCGGTGGCGCTGACAAAAATATCGGCCTTGTCGGCAGCGTATTCCATGGTGACGACTTTGTAGCCTTCCATCGCCGCTTGCAGGGCGTTGATCGGGTCGATCTCGGTCACCCACACTTGTGCAGACAGCGCACGCAGCGCCTGGGCTGAGCCTTTGCCCACGTCGCCGTAACCAGCCACCAGAGCCACCTTGCCGGCAATCATCACGTCGGTGGCGCGTTTGATGGAGTCCACCAAGGACTCGCGGCAGCCGTAGAGGTTGTCGAACTTGCTCTTGGTGACGCTGTCGTTCACGTTGATGGCGCGGAACAGGAGCGCACCCTTGGCGGCCATTTCTTTCAAGCGCAGCACGCCTGTGGTGGTTTCTTCGGTCACGCCAATGATCTGGGCGGCCTTGCGGCTGTACCAGGTGGGGTCCACGGCCAGCTTGGCTTTGATGGCGGCAAAGAGACAGGTTTCTTCTTCGCTGCCGGGGTTGTTCAAGAGCGAGGCGTCTTTTTCGGCGCGTTTGCCGAGGTGCATCAAGAGCGTGGCGTCGCCGCCGTCGTCCAAAATCATGTTGGGGCCTTCGCCTTCGGTGCCCTTGGCTCCGAATTCAAAAATGCGGTGGGTGTAGTCCCAGTAGTCCTCCAAGGTTTCGCCTTTGTAGGCGAAGACCGGTGTTCCGGCCTCAACCAGCGCTGCAGCGGCGTGGTCTTGGGTGCTGAAAATGTTGCACGAGGCCCAGCGCACTTGCGCGCCCAGGGCTTGCAGCGTTTCCACCAGCACGGCGGTTTGAATCGTCATGTGCAGCGAGCCGGTGATACGCGCGCCTTTGAGCGGTTGCTTGGGCGCGAACTCTTGGCGGATGGCCATGAGGCCGGGCATTTCGGTTTCGGCAATCTTGATTTCTTTGCGACCCCAGGCGGCAAGCGACATGTCGGCCACGTGGAAATCTTGGGCGGGTTTCAAAACAGCGTTCATCAAAGGCTCCAATTCGGTTTGAAGGAACCCGCATGCAAGCGGCTGATGGGCGGTCGGAAATACAACTCACCCACGAGCCATGTCGTGCGGGTGAGCGCGGTTGCAATGAAGACCTCCGAGCCTGGGACACTGGATGTGCCTTGCAACGCTCCTCGGAGTAAGCCGCCATTCTAGTGCGCTGAAATTTCCTTGTGCGGCCAAAATGCACGGGAAACACCTGCCAGTTTCACTCGGACACTGCCAAAGCGCTTATGCCGCCCCCTTGTCTTCCTTGGTCTCAATGCCCCACACACGCATTACGCGCCGTGCGCGGCGTGCTGACCGACATTGACGACACATTGACCACGGAAGGTGCCATCACGCCCGACGCCTTGGCCGCCTTGCAGGCGCTGCGTGATGCGGGCCTGCCCGTGATGGCCATCACCGGCCGCCCCATGGGCTGGAGCCAACCCTTTGCGCGCGATTGGCCGCTGGATGCCATCGTGGCTGAGAACGGTGCGGTGGCGCTGTACAAAAAAGAGGGCGCTCTGGTGGTGGACTATGTTCACGACGAGGCGACTCGCCAAGCCAACGCCCAACGCCTCGCCCAAACAGCGCAGCGCATCTTGCACGAGGTGCCCGGCTGTGCGCTGGCCCGCGACAGCGCGGGCCGCATGACCGACATCGCCATCGACCACAGCGAATTCGCTCACTTGTCCGAGGCCCAAATTCAGCAGGTGGTGGACATTGCCCGCGCTGATGGTTTGACGGCCACGGTCAGCTCGATCCACATCAACGCGTGGCTGGGCGACCACAACAAACTCAGCGGCGCACGCTGGATCGTGCAGCAACGGCTCAAGCGTGATGTGGATGCCGAATTGGACGCATGGGTCTATGTGGGCGACTCCACCAACGACCAGTTGCTCTTCGGTCACTTCCCCTTGAGTGTGGGCGTGGCCAATCTGCGGCGGTTTGAGCGGCAATTGGAGGTTTGGCCGCGTTACATCACGTCGGGTGAGCGTGGAGCGGGGTTTGCGCAAGTCGCGCAAGCCATTTTGAAAGCCCGCGGATGACGCTGAGCCCGCCGAACAACGAAGCGCCACACCACGTCCTGTGGCAACTAGCGTTGGCCCTCGCGCTGACCTCGGCCGTTTCCCTGGGCCTGGCCCGTTTCTCTTACGCCTTGATCCTGCCGCCCATGCGCGCCGACCTGGGTTGGACCTACTTTCTGTCGGGCGCGATGAACACCGCCAATGCCTTGGGTTATTTGGCAGGGGCCTTGATGAGCCGTCGCTGGCTGGCGCGGTTTGATGCGCAATCTGTGCTCATGGTGGGCGGCGCAGGTGCCGTTCTCACCTTGCTGGCCCACGGCCTGTGGGTGCCGGATATGACGATGACCACGGTCGCCGCCACACAAGCCCAACACAACGCCTGGTTGGGATTGGTGCGTTTTTCTGGCGGTGTGGCCAGCGCGGCCATGTTTGTAGCCGGTGGCCTGCTTGCCGCACGTTTGGCCACCAGTGCCACGCGAGCCGCCGGTGCGGATACCGCGTCACGATCCGGTTTGATTCTGGGCATTTACTACGGCGGCACGGGCCTCGGCATCGTGTTGTCCGCCGCATTGGTCCCATGGGTGAGTGGCTGGGCCACGCCCCACGCCTGGCGCTGGGCTTGGGTCGGTTTGGGCGTGCTCGCGCTGCTGGCGCTCGTGACCACGGCCCGATTGATGGCCGGTGAACGCGGTGATTTGCTGGCTGCCCCCGCAGTGCCCCGGCCAGCGGCAAACATCACGCTGCCCGCAAAGAACAGAAGCTTTCCCTGGCGCGATTTCTGGCCCAGCCTGGCTGGCTATTTTTGTTTCGGCCTGGGTTACATCGGCTATATGACGTTTGTCATCACGCTCTTACGTGAACAACAATTGTCCGCGCACTTGGTGGTGGTGTTTTTTACCCTGCTCGGTGTGGGTGTGATGGCATCGAGCTGGCTCTGGGCTGGCCTGCTGCAACGCCACCGCGATGGCCGCCCGATGATGCGGCTCAATGGCCTCTTGGCGCTGGCCACTGTGCTGCCCGTGCTCAGCGTTCATCCCCTGGCCGTCCTGGCCTCGGGCGTGCTCTTTGGCAGTGTTTTTCTATCGGTGGTGGCGTCAACCACCGCCTTGGTGCGGCACAACTTGCCCGAGCCGTTGTGGACGGCGGGTATTGCGGCTTACACCATCGTCTTTGCCATCGGCCAAATCATGGGGCCGAGTGTGGTGGGCTGGGTGGCCGATGGGCCGGGCGGCTTGTTGCGCGGGTTTTTGGTGAGCGCGGGCGTGTTGGCGTTGGGGGCGGCCGTGGCGGGGCGGCAGAGGGGCATGGCCGCTTAACATCCGACAGCTCTATACGCTTTGAATCACCGTGTGTTCACTGCTGATCATTCTTCTTATGGGCGGAACCTCGTATCACTTTTGTGACGTGCGTGCTGCGCACTGGCCCCCCCCGCTTGTTCTTTCCCTTTTGTTTTTTTCATGTGCCTGTTGGCACTGATGCTGTGGCTGTTCGCGAGAAGCCGACGCCGGGGCAATGGCAGTGGCGACGGTTACGGGGCTGATGGTGGGAGTGGGTTTTCTTTTGGGGATGGTGGGGGCGATGGTGGTGATTGAGCAAATGGCAAACCGAAACGGCCCGTGGCATAGCTCCGGTCTCGCCACCAAGCTGGCTTTGTTAAGCGGAGTGTTGGCGTTGTGCTTGGCTGCAGTGGCCTTTTTACACATTCCCATCGTCAAGTATCCGACCGAATGGGAGCTTGAACGCATGGAAGCCATGTTGGCAAAACAGGCTGTGTTACCTGGCACGGAAGCACAGGAGTGGAAGCTGTCTACCCAGAAAGTGCGATATAACCACCTGTCTATCAGCCGTATGCACCATGCTCTGCGTCAACGGGTGACACTCGGATTCGTCGCCTTGAGCGTGTTGGCTTTCTTGGTTTTCGGATTACTTCGGCGGTCACGACTCGCAACGGGCGCTTCGGTAGGCTCCCCCCTATGAGAGGACGCACCGATACCGCGCTTGCGCGCAGCGCTGCTGCAGGCCAGCTGCCAAAGCTTGAAGCCATAGAAGTTGCGGTCCGCCAGCACCAGCATGTCGGGCGCGAGCTTGGCCGACAGTAGCTGCTCGGCCATGGCCTGCTCGCTGTGGTTGTAGGGGGTCACCTCTGCGGCCGCCACTGCATGCGTGCCGCACTCCACCAAGCCCAGCAGGCGCGCCTGGGGAAAGGCGATGTCGCCGCGTGGCCGCCATCTGCAATCACGCGGCAAAGACTGAACCGAGTCGTATTTCACCCTTCGGGAGTTGACACCTATCCCGATTCGAGTTGTCACAGCCTTGCAACAGTGATGCAGGGCATCCTCAAGCCTTGCCGAATCTGATGTGCCCCCGAGGTAACCCGAGTTTGCTAGACGCTGCATGCTCGCAAAACAACACTTTCTTGGTAGAGGGCTTCATAACTCTTTGCGCAGGCCCGAAAAATCAATTGATAATGGGAATTCTGTGTCCGGCAGCCGCACCTTTGCTTGAATGGGTCAGGACAGGTTGATGCTCCACATGGTTTTCTTGGATCAATAGGAAAGAAAGGTGCTCTGCATGGGCAACAAACTCTACGTGGGCAACTTGGCCTACGGTATTCGTGATGAAGACCTTCAGCAAAATTTTGCGGCTTTCGGGACCGTGGCTTCGGCCAAGGTCATGATGGACCGCGAAACGGGTCGTTCTAAGGGCTTCGGCTTTGTAGAAATGAGCTCTGATGCAGAAGCACAAGCAGCCATCGCTGGCATGAACGGCAAAGACCTGGAAGGTCGCGCTGTGGTGGTCAACGAGGCACGTCCACGCGAAGAGCGCCCGGGCGGCTTCGGTGGTGGTGGCGGTCGTTCCGGCGGCGGCGGCTTCGGTGGCGGCGGTGGCCGCTCCGGTGGTGGCGGTTATGGCGGCGGCGGTGGTGGCTACGGCGGTGGTGGCGGTGGCCGCTCCGGTGGTGGCGGCTACGGCGGTGGTGGTGGCGGTCGCTCTGGCGGCGGTGGCGGCGGTCGCTCCGGCGGCGGCGGTTACTGAACCACCTGAACCCCAGTTAAAAACAAAAGCGGTGGCGCATCAGCCCACCGCTTTTTTATTGGCCGGACGCAAAGAGCCAGGCTCAGTATTTTTCCGCCCGTATCACCGATACATCTGCGAAAAACAAGGTCAGGCCGAAGTTGGGGGCATAGGTGCTCACCACATGTCGCGCAATGTTGTCCGCCACGTCGGCATCACAAATCACTTTCATCTCGATGGTGCGGTCTGCCTCCCACGCACCTTCGCGCTCGCCGGTGTGCCCCGCCCCACGAACGTCGTACACGGTGTAGCCGTGGGCACCCAGGCGTTTGACGTCTTGGCCCAGGGGTTTCTCAAGTGCTGCCTCGGCAATGATGACCAAGAGTTTTTTCGGGTGTTTATTGAATTCGCTCATGTCGTTAGGGCTTTCGCCAATTCGATGTACAGCGGAATGCCGATCACGATGTTGAACGGAAACGTGATGCCCAGCGCCGCCGTGATGGACAGCGCCGCGTTGGCTTGCGGCACGGCAATGCGCATGGCCGTGGGCGCGGCGATGTAGCTGGCGCTGGCAGCGAGAATGGCCACGATGGCCACGCCCCCGGTCGACAGGCCCAGAGCAACACCCACGAAAGCGCCAGCCAGCGCCAAGATCGGCGGGGCGCCCAAACCAACCACCAGCACGGCAGCGCCAAATCGTTTGACTTCACCGAGACGTCCGCCAGCCACCAAACCCAGCTCCAACAAAAAGAGGGCGAGCACGCCCTTGAACGGATCCATGAACACAGCCTTGATCGGCGCGCTGCCCTCGACGCCAGCGATGGCCCCAATAACGATTCCGCCGAGCAACAGCACCATGCTTTTGCCGCAGAGTACGTCGTGGGCGAGGGTTTGCCAGCGAAAGGGGTTGGCGGTTTGTTGCTTGTCACGGGCCTCTTGCTGTGTGGCCCACCGGGCTAACAAAATGCCTGCCGCCAGGCCAGGAACTTCCATCACGGCCACCCACAACGCAGCATGGCTTTCATATGGAATACCTTGGCGGGTCAAAGCGGCCGTTCCGACCGCAAAGGTGACCACGCTCACTGAGCCGTAGTGGGCTGCGAGGCTGGCACTGTCCGCGCCGCTCATTTTGAGCAGGCGCAACACCGGAAACAGCACGAAGGGAATGGCAAAACCCAGTGCCATGGTGGCCAGGACTTGGGGCGCCAAAGCCAGCGCCGGTTGTTTGCTCAACTCGATGCCGCCTTTGAGGCCGATGGCCAGCAGCAAATAAATGGAGAGGGTTTCATACAGCGCTTCTGGCAAACGTAAGTCGCTGCGCAGCAAGCGGGCCAACACACCCAGTACAAAAAATAGAACGACGACATCAATCATGGGAACGCATGGTGCCACAGCCCTCCACCAGACCGCGTCTTGTCCTCCTTGCGGATCAGGGCATGAGCGACGCCGACGGTCTCGCGAAGGTCAAAGGAAACGTTCCAGAATGCGCCGCGAGTGCCGATCCAGCGCCATCCGATCAGCGATCACAAACTGAATGCCCTGGCTATCTGCCACCAGCAAGCGCCCGTCGGCCAAGCGGCGGATGTCTTCTTCGCCTTTGAGCACCAACTGCGTCGCACCACGGTCGGTGTCCACATCCCATACGCTCGGCGTGGAGTAGGTGGACACCTTGTTGATGCGCTGTATCACAGGCATGAACTCGCGCATGGCCAGTTCGGCCTCAATGAGGCGACGCACCTCGGGTGCGAGTTGGTTCAAATGCGAAATCCACACCCGCTCTTTGCCGTCCGCCCCCACCAATGAAACGCCCTCCTGGGGTGCGGCGATGGGAAAAGCACGAACCGGTGTGATGCCCACATGGGCCGTCCCTGAATCGTCGGTCAAGACGAGCCGACCGAAAGAGTCGCGGGTCATGTTCAGGTGGAGTGTGCTCATGCCGATGTTCATGCTTGTCCTGCCGGATGGGCTGCGGGAATAGCGGCCGCAACCACCTGGGTGTTGTCGCCTTCTTCGGTGTCCACTTGTCGGGCCTGTGCCTCATAAAGTCTGAAATAGGCGCCCTGCTGGGCCATCAGTTCATCGTGCGGCCCCACCTCCACCACCTGGCCACGGTCCATCACCACCAAACGGTCGGCTTTGCGCAGGGTGGACAAACGGTGGGCGATGGCGATGGTGGTTCGGCCTTTGACGAGGTTGTCGAGTGCCTTTTGAATTTCCTTTTCGGTTTCCGTATCCACGGACGACGTGGCTTCGTCCAGGATCAAGATGCGTGGATCGATCAACAAAGCACGCGCAATCGAAATTCGCTGGCGCTCACCGCCGGACAGCCCCTGGCCGCGCTCACCCACCATGGAGTCATACCCTTGCGCCAAACGCAAGATGAAGTCGTGGGCGTGGGCGGCACGTGCAGCCGCCACGATCTCTTCGCGCGTGGCGTCGGGTTTGCCGTAGGCAATGTTCTCGGCAATGGTGCCAAAGAATAAAAACGGCTCTTGCAGCACCAGGCCAATGTGCCGACGATAGTCGGCCACGGCGATGCGCCGAATATCGGTGCCATCAACGCGGATGGAACCGTCTGTCACGTCGTAAAAGCGGCAAATCAAATTCACCAAGGTGCTTTTGCCCGAGCCACTGTGGCCCACCAAACCGATCATCTCGCCCGGTTGGATGTCCAGCGACAGGCCACGAATGATGGCCCGGCTGCCATAACGAAAGCCAATGTCGCGCAGTTGCATGCCGCCTTGCAGCTTGTCCACTTTCACAGGATCGGCAGGCTCAGGCACGTTGGACACATGATCCAAGATGTCAAAAATTCGCTTGGCACCGGCCGCGGTTTTTTGCGTGACGGAGACAAAACGGCTCATGGAGTCGAGCCGGCCATAAAAACGCCCGCTGGCGGTGATGAAGGCGATCAACACCCCCACGGTGATGCTGTCGTGTGCGACCAACCAAATACCAAATGCCCAGACCACCAGCAAACCAATTTCGGTGAGCAAAGACACGGTGGGCGTGAACAGCGACCAGGTGCGGTTGAGTTTGTCGTTGGCTTCCAGGTTCAACTGGTTGGCATGGCGAAATCGGGTGGCTTCGTGGCGTTCCTGAGCGAATGCTTTGACCACGCGGATCCCAGGGATGGTGTCGGCCAAGACATTGGTGACTTCGCCCCAAACCCGACCAATCTTTTCGAACCCCGTGCGCAGCCGATCACGCACACGCTGGATCATCCAAGCGATGAAAGGCAAGGGCAGCAAAGTCACCAAGGCCAGCCAAGGGTTAATGGAAAACAGAATGACCGCGGTCATCAAAATCATGATGACGTCAGTGGCGAAGTCCATGGCGTGCAGGGACAGGTAAACAGAAATGTTGTCCGTCTCCGAGCCAATGCGGGCAATCAAATCACCCGTGCGTTTGCCACCGAAATAGTCGAGCGAAAGTTTAAGCAAATGCTCGAATGTGGTGGTTCTGAGATCGGACGATATTCTTTCTGAAACAAGGGCCAGAAGGTAAGTGCGCGCCCACCCCAAACCCCAAGCCAGCAGGGCCGACACCAGCAAACCCGAGAGCAGCAGCAGGGCGAAATGGGTATCGATGGGTTTGCCACTTTGGTAGGGCACCAGCACGTCGTCGAGCAGCGGGATCGTCAGGTAGGTGGGCACCAAGGTGGCGGCTGTGGACGCCAAGGTGAGCAAAAAACCGAAAATCAGCTTGCCGCGATAAGGCTTGGCAAACTGCCCCAAACGCAGCAACACCCACGTGGAAGGCGGTGAATGCAACTCGCGGCTGCAAACCGGGCAGGACTCGCTGTCAGGCGGCAAGCTGGCCTGGCAGCTGGGGCAATTCAAAACTTCTTCACCGCCCAAAACCTCGGTTTTGGGCTGCTGCCCGAGTCGTTCGACCGCCTGCTCGAACTGCGCGATCCAGCGCAACACCGCCACATTACGTCCGAGGCTAAAAAACCAGCGCGCCAGCAATCCCTTCGGATCCACCAAGTCCAAACTTCCAACGCCTGCGTGGTCACGCAGTTTCAGCCCCATCCCGGGCGTCAAAGGCCAATCCTTCGGTGGACCACCCTGCGGACAGGCCAGCACACGCTGGTTGGTCAAAAAAAGTTGCGTGCTTGCGAAAAACAACTGCTCGGACAAGTCAACCGATAGCTGAGCCAAGACGTTTTCGTTCTCATGCAGTTGCAAAGACAACGCTGCCCGCGCTGGGTCCACAAGGGCCCTGGTATCAAGATCGGCAGGATTTGAGTGCATCGGTTTTCAGGGGAAAAGGTGATTTTGACAGCCAAAGACGGCTGTAAAGATATAAAAGCAGCGGGAATCAGCCAGGCGCAGACCTTTGATTCTCACCGAAATGAGGCAAACCATCCCTGGGTTGACCTGAGTTCCTCATCCGACATGCCCAACCAATTCGATTCCGGAGCTTCCAATCGGGCGATTGAAGGCCTTTGTTAGTTTGCGCAAACTTATCGCAATGCAAAAATTCGAAGACATCCAGCTACAGCGCATCAACTTCTTGCGTGGCCCCAACATATGGACCTATCGGCCCGTGCTGGAGGTGTGGTTGGATTTGGGCGCGTTGGAAGATTTTCCCTCCAATTTGATTTCCGGCCTGACCGACCGTTTGCTCGCCGCCTTGCCCGCTTTGGGTGAACACCACTGTGGGGTGGGTGAAAAAGGCGGTTTCTTGCAGCGTTTGCAAGAGGGCACTTGGGCGGGGCACATTTTGGAGCATGTGGTCATTGAGCTGTTGAACCTGGCCGACATGCCCACCGGTTTTGGCCAAACACGCAGCACCTCCAAGCACGGCGTCTACCGCATGGTGTTCCGTGCGCGCGACGAACAAGTGGCGCGCTCGGCGCTGGAGGAAGGGCACCGCTTGTTGATGTGCGCCATCAACGACATCCCATTCGACAGCAGTGCCGCCGTGCAGCGCCTGCGCGACAGGGTTGAGGCCTGTTACCTCGGCCCCAGCACCGCCAGCATCGTCGCCGCAGCCGCCGACCGCCACATTCCCCATATGCGCCTCAATGGTGGCAACCTGGTGCAACTGGGCTACGGTGCCCGGCAGCGCCGCATTTGGACGGCTGAAACCGACCTGACCAGCGCCATCGCCGAAGGCATTGCCCGCGAAAAAGACCTCACCAAAAGTTTGCTCAAAGCCTGCGGCGTCCCTGTTCCCGAAGGGGTGGTGGTTGACTCACCTGAAGCAGCCTGGAATGCCGCGCAAGACATTGGCCTGCCCGTGGTCGTCAAACCCACCGACGGCAATCACGGACGTGGTGTGAGTCTGGACTTGAATAACGAAGCTGACATCAAAGCCGCATTTCCCGTCGCCGACGCCGAAGGCAGTGAAGTGATGGTGGAGCAGTACATCCGCGGCCAAGAACATCGGCTGTTGGTGGTGGGCGGCAAGGTGGTTGCCGCCGCCAAAGGCGAGACCGCCTCGGTGCTGGCCGATGGCCACAGCACGCTGCGTGCGCTGATCGACGCCCAAATCAATTCCGATCCGCGTCGTGGTGATGCCGAAGACTTTCCCTTGAGCGTGATCCGCCCCGAGGAAGAAGGCGCAGTCATGCTGGAGCTACAACGCCAAGGCCTCACCCCTGAATCCGTCCCTGAGGCCGGGCGCAAGGTGATGGTGGTGCGCAATGGCAATTTGGCCATTGATTGCACAGATGATGTTCACCCTGAAGTGGCCCACATCGCCTCTTTGGCCGCGCGCATGGTGGGCTTGGACATTGCCGGCATCGACCTGGTCGCGCAAGACATCTCCAAGCCCTTGCAAGACCAAGGCGGCGCGGTGGTCGAAGTCAATGCAGGCCCCGGCCTCTTGATGCACTTGAAGCCAGCAGAAGGTCAGCCGCGCCCCGTGGGCCGTGCCATCGTTGACCACCTGTTTGCCCCCACCCTGTCGGACAACGGCGAAAACCCGGGTCGCATTCCCATCGTGGGTGTGGCCGGCACACAAGATACGAATGTGATCTCACGCCTGGTGGCTTGGCTGATGAACCTCGGCGGCCACCATGTGGGGCTGGCCTGCCGAGACGGTTTGTTTTTAAACCGCCGCCGCGTGGAGCGCGGCTCGAACGCGCACTTTGAAGCGGGGCGTCGTTTGCTGATCAACCGCTCGGTGGATGCCGCCGTGTTTGAAAACAGCGCCGAATCGATTCTGCGCGACGGCCTGGCCTATGACCGCTGCATGGTCGGCGTTGTCACCGACTTCCAACTGCCTGAGCAAGACCGCGCAACCCTGGCCCACTTCGATGTGCTGGATGCCGACCAGTTGTTCAAGGTGCTGCGAACCCAGATTGACGTGGTGCTGCCCGAAGGCACCGCCGTCCTCAACGGCAGCGATGCGCAAGTAGCCGACCTCGCCCGCCTGTGCGATGGTGGAGTGATTTTCTACGGCCTGAGCGACAAGTTACCCGCTTTGGTCGATCACCGCGCCCAAGGCGGGCGGCTGGTATTCCAACGCGGCGCCCATGTGGTACTGGCCACAGGGAACGAAGAGCTGCTGCTGCCCGAATTGGCGCTGCGTGCGAGCGGCAAAAACAACGCCGAAACAACACCCCTGCCCTTGGAGGCTTTGCTGGCCTCGGTCGCAGCGGTATGGGCATTGGGCATGGCACCTGATCTGATCGCCGCGGGCATTGATACCTTCCGCGCCAATACCAGTGATCCTTTGGTGGATTTGGGTTTTGTCACAACAAATACCAAAAGCATCACATCTGGCGCCCCGCGTCAGTCGTCCTAAACGGCGGCTCGCACGTTAGAAGCCAACGCAAGTCAAACGATTGTCCGGAAAGCTCAACCATGGAACTCTCACGCATTCGCGCTCTTCGTGGCCCCAACCTTTGGGGGCGCCACACCGCCATTGAAAGTATCGTGACTTGTTCAGAGTCCGAACGCTCCATTGCCGCACGGCCGGGTTTTGAAGCCGCTGTGAGGGCCCTGTTCCCTGCTGTCGGCGCACTTCGGGCCAGCGGCGCCAACAACCCCGTCTCCTTTGCCCATGTGCTGGAGAGCGCGGCCTTGGCGTTGCAAGCCCAAGCCGGTTGCCCGGTCACTTTCAGCCGCACCTCGGCCACGAGCGAGCCCGGTGTTTACCAAGTGGTGGTGGAGTACAGCGAAGAGGCCGTGGGTCGTTTGGCCGTCGATTTAGCGCAAACCTTGATTGAAGCGGCCGCCAGCGGTCAAACTTTTGATGCCGCAGCTGCTGTGGCGCGGCTGCGCGAGCTGGATGAAGACACCCGTTTAGGCCCCAGCACCGGCTCCATCGTCGACGCTGCAGTGGCCCGCAGTATTCCTTACCGCCGCCTCACCCAAGGCAGCATGGTGCAGTTCGGTTGGGGCTCCAAACAGCGCCGCATTCAAGCCGCAGAGGTCGATGCCACCAGCGCCGTGGCCGAATCCATCGCGCAAGACAAAGACCTCACCAAAACCTTGCTGCGCGCCGCTGGTGTTCCTGTTCCTTGGGGCCGCCCCGTCACTTCTGTGGACGATGCCTGGGCTGTGGCCGAAGAGATTGGCATGCCCGTGGTCGTGAAACCGCAAGACGGCAACCAAGGTAAAGGCGTCACGGTCAACATCAACCAGCGCAGTCAAATGGAAGCGGCCTACCGCACCGCAGCCGAATACGGCCAGGTGATGGTGGAGCGTTATTTACCGGGTCACGACTTCCGCCTGTTGGTGGTCGGCGACAAGGTGGTGGCCGCTGCCCGCCGCGACCCTCCCCATGTGATTGGTGATGGCCAACACACCGTGCGTGAGCTGGTGGACCGTGTCAACGCCGACCCACGCCGTGGTGATGGGCACGCCACCTCACTCACCAAGATTCGTTTTGACGACATCGCCTTGGCACGTTTGGCCCTGCAAGGCTTGAACGCGCAAAGCGTGCCAGAAAAAGGCCAGCGTGTCGTGCTGCGTAACAACGCCAACTTGAGCACCGGCGGCACCGCCTCTGATGTGACCGACGATGTTCACCCCGACATGGCCGCGCGCGCTGTCGCCGCCGCTCAAATGGTGGGCCTGCACATTTGCGGCGTGGACGTGGTCTGCGAAACCATGCTCAAGCCGCTGGAAGACCAAGGCGGCGGCGTGGTGGAAGTGAATGCCGCACCGGGCCTGCGCATGCACCTGTCGCCCTCCTTTGGAAAAGGCCGTGCGGTGGGTGAAGCCATTGTTGGGAACCTGTTTCCCGCTGGCCAAGACGGCCGCATTCCCATCATCGCCGTGACCGGCACCAACGGCAAAACCACAACCACCCGTTTGACCACCCACCTGCTGGCCACCAGCGGTCTGGGTGTGGGCATGACCTTGACCGATGGCGTTTATGTCAATGGCCGCCAAATTGACAGTGGTGATTGCAGCGGCCCCAAGAGTGCGCGTAATGTGTTGATGCACCCCGACGTCGACGCCGCCGTTTTTGAAACCGCACGCGGCGGCATCCTGCGCGAAGGCCTGGGTTACGACCGCTGCCAAGTGGCTGTGGTGACCAACCTCGGCGCGGGTGACCACCTCGGGATGAACCACATCCACACGGTGGAAGACCTGGCCCTGGTCAAACGTGTCATCGTGCAAAACGTGGCCGCCGGTGGTTATGGCGTGCTCAATGCCGCCGACGCCCATGTGGCTGCGATGGCAGCGGTGTGCCCAGGCAAAGTGATTTATTTCGCTGCCGACCGCCACCACCCCGTCATGGCCACGCACCGTGCCCAAGGTCATCGCACTGTCTATGTCGATGGCGATGCCATCGTGGTGTCAGAGGGTGCTTGGCGCGAGCGCCTCCCCATGCGTGACATCCCCCTCACCCGCAATGGAAGCATTCCTTTCCAAGTGGAAAACGTGATGGCCTCCATTGCTGCTGCATGGGCTGTAGGCCTGCACTGGGACGACATTCGCCGCGGGCTGGCCAGCTTCGTGAACGATGCGAGCACCGCACCAGGCCGTTTCAACGTGATGGACTACCAAGGTGCCACCGTGATCGCCGACTACGGTCACAACCCCGACGCCATGCGTGCCCTGGTGGCTGCCATCGATGCCATGCCCGCCAAACGACGCAGCGTGGTCATCAGCGGCGCGGGCGATCGGCGTGACGAAGACATCAGCGAACAAACTGCGATTCTCGGTGCCGCCTTCGACCACGTGGTGCTATTTGAAGATGCCTGCCAACGTGGCCGCGCCGATGGCGAGGTGGTGCGCTTGTTACGCCAAGGGCTCAAGGGCGCGTCCCGCACATCCAACGTCAAATCCATCAAAGGTGAGTTCTTGGCCATTGATGAAGCCTTGAAGCAGTTGCAACCTGGCGATCTGTGTTTGGTGCTGGTGGATCAGGTAGAAGAAGCCTTGGCCCACCTGAACAAACGGATCGCACAGCCCCTGCGTGAACTGGTAGACGCCGCGGCTTGAGGGTTCCACAGACGGTGGGGCGGCACCGCCTCAGCTTAGAACTTGTCTGTGAATAAGCGGGGTCGGCATGGCCGCCGCATATGACAGACAAGCTCTTACTCGTTGCGTCTTTTTTTGCGGGCTCTGCCTGAGAGCAATCGGTCAAACAAGGCATTGGGCAAGACGCGCATCAGCTTGGCGACTACACCCATTTGCCATGGAATGACGCGGTAGCTGTCGCCGGATTCGATAGCGCGAAACGCGCGGTCGGCGAACGTGTCGGCAGGCATCAAAAACGGCATGCTGTAGCTGTTGTCTTGCGTCAAAGGCGTGGCGATGTAACCCGGCACCACGGTCACCACTTTCACATCAAACGGTCGGCATTCACCGCGCAAACTTTCGCAGTAGCTGATGACGCCGGCTTTGCTGGCGCAATAGGCGCCGTGTCCTGGCAGGCCACGTATGCCGGCGACGCTGGCAATGCCGACCAAGGTGCCGCTGCGGCGCGCCATCATGTCGCTCACAAAAGGATGGAAGGTGGCGGCCAAGCCGATGTTGTTGGTCTCGAAGGTTTCACGCATCACGGCCAGGTCGTTGAACTCGGCAGTGTCCATGCCCACACTGATGCCGGCGTTGGCAATCACCACATCGGGCACACCTTGGGCGGCAATGCAATCGCGGCCAGCGGACACGATGCTGTTGACATCGCGCACGTCTGCGGCATAAACGGCCCAGCGGTCGTTGGCCCAGCCTTGCTGCTGCGCCCAAAGCGTTAACTCTGCACCGCGGCGCGCCACCAAGGCCAAGCGGTAACCCGCTTGGTGATAACGCTGGGCCAGCGCCTGACCGATGCCGCTGGAAGCGCCGGTGATGAATACCAAGCGCGCCGCCGTCACGGCTTGCGTCCTGGGCCCGTGGGCGTGGGGGATTGCGCAGGCTGCGCAAACGTCGCCTTGACTCGACCGTTCACAGACACGATGCGGTTGAGGTTGTCGTATTCCAAACTGTCGCCAGTGATTTGCGTGCCGCCACGTTGCAACACCACGGGCAGGTGAGACCGCACCTCTTCTGTGTTGAGAAAGGCGTGTAAAAAATCGCTGGTAAACACGGCGGCCTCTTCGCTGCCCTGCGCATCTCGCTCAACGCGCGCATCGCCACGGAGTTGAACCTCGGAGCCGTCACCATTGCTCAAAGCCTGTTTTGCGACAGCCCGGGTGACGGTGCCGCTGGGGCCGATGGCGCGCAAACGCACTTGGTCGATTTCTACCGTGTCATCGTCGGGATAGTGGCGCAGGATGTCGCCTTCAATCTGGGCTTTGAGCCGGCCATCTGTCGCGAAACGGTGAACGCTGAACTGGTGCATGGTGTAGTCCGGCTCATGACGCACGGCTTTGGCGGGCCCCTCGGGCATCAGCAAGGGCGTGTTTTTCACCAACCACCAGGTGCCCAGCGCCAGCACGCCCATCAGCAGCAGCGGCAGGTAAGTGGTCAGGGGCGCAAGCACACGGTGCAGCCACGCGTTGCGGCTGGCGGGCGGTGCCGCAACAGCCGTGAGTGCGGCCAGCGAAACCCGCGTCAAACGGCACCACCATCCAGCGTGGTGAGGTGCCCGCGCAGCAGGTCCGCGTAACGGCCCGCTGCCGTCAGCAGCAAATCACAGCACTCGCGCGCGGCACCTTCGCCGCCACACGCTAGCGTGACATGGTGCGCACGACTGCGAACTTCGATGTGGGCATTGGCTGGTGCACAGGCAAAAGCGGCGCGGGCAAATAGCGGCAGGTCAGGCCAGTCATCGCCCATCACAGCGACTTCGGTCCAGGACAGATTCAGGCGCTGCAGCAAGGGCTCGGCGGCGGCCAGTTTGTCTGCCGCGCCAAACACGGCATGAGACAAACCCAGGTCCGCCACACGGCGACGCACCGCCGGTGAGTCGCGCCCCGTGATGATCAATGGCGTGATGCCGCCTTGGGCCAGCAGCTTGAGGCCATGGCCATCCAGGCTGTGGAACGCCTTGAACGATTCACCCGCCTCACTGATGTAGAGACGGCCATCGGTGAGCACCCCATCCACATCAAAAATAGCGGCACGCAAGCCCATGCCATGGCCTTGCGCTTTGAGCAACAGTTCTGGGGGAAAACTCAAGGCCGGCATCATGGTCAGATCACCTTGGCGCGCATCAGATCGTTCGAGTTCAGCGCACCCACCAACTGCTGCTGGGCATTGACGACCAACACACTGGTGATGCGGTGTTGCTCCATCATGGCGGCGGCATCGACCGCGAGTGCATCGTCACGCACCAAACGTGGCGTTTTGTACATGACCTGCTCTGCGGTCAGCGCCCGCAGATCGGTGCCGCGCTCCACCAATCGACGCAAATCTCCATCGGTGAAGATGCCGAGCACAGCATCTTGATCGTCGGCAATGGCGGTGGCGCCGAGGCCTTTGCGTGTCATCTCTCTCATCATTTCAATCAGTGGTGTGTCGGCTTGAACGCGTGGCACTGCGTCGCCACTGCGCATCACATCGCGCACATGGGTCAGCAGCCGCCGTCCGAGGCTGCCGCCGGGATGCGACCGAGCAAAGTCTTCCGCTTTGAATCCACGTGCATCCAACAAAACCACCGCCAACGCATCACCCACGGCCATTTGCGCCGTGGTGCTGGCCGTGGGCGCCAGCTTCAGGGGACAGGCCTCTTGGTCCACGGCGCAAGAGATCACCCAATCGGCATGGCGCGCCAATGAAGACTCCAGTTGGCCGGTCATGGCCACCACCAAGACCCGCAGGCGTTTGAGTGCGGGCAACACCGCCATCAATTCGTCGCTTTCGCCGGAATTGGAAATGGCCAACACCACATCCCCTAGTGTGACCATGCCCAGGTCGCCGTGGCTGGCCTCGGCAGGGTGCACGAACATGGCTGGCGTACCGGTCGAAGCCAAGGTGGCCGCGATTTTTCTGCCCACATGGCCACTCTTGCCCATGCCCATCACCACCACACGGCCTTGGCATTCCAGCATGGCGCGGGCCGCATGCGCAAAGGACTCGCCTTGCCGGGCTTTCAAGCCGAGCAGGGCTCGCGCTTCGATATCAAAGGTATCGCGCGCCAATTGCAAGGCTCGCTCGGCGTTGAATGCGGGAGGGGTTGTCACGGGAGGGGGCGAACGCAAGCGTCGTTTAGGATCGGGCGATTGTAGGCAAGCGAGCACACAACTCTGGCCTGCAATTTGCATCCCCGAATTTCATCATGGCCAGCACCCTCGAATTGGTATTGCTCTATCTCGTCGCCGCCGTGGCGGGTGTGGTGCTGTGCCGTTTAGCCAAACTGCCACCGATGTTGGGCTACTTGGCGGTGGGTGTGCTCATTGGCCCAAATGCCTTGGCCCTGGCCAAGGACTCTGCCGGCGTGCAGTACCTGGCCGAGTTTGGTGTGGTGTTCCTGATGTTTGTCATCGGGCTCGAGTTCAACCTGCCCAAACTGCGCAGCATGCGCCAACTGGTGTTTGGTTTGGGGCTGCTGCAAGTGCTGCTCACCATATTGGGCACCGTGGCGGGCCACTACCTGCTGAGTTGGGCATTTTCTTTTTCTGACCGGCCTTGGGAGTTGTCCTGGCAAGGCTCCTTGGTATTAGCCGGGGCGATGGCCATGTCCAGCACCGCCATCGTGGTCAAGATGATGGCCGAACGTTTGGAGCTGGACAGCGAACATGGCCGCCGCGTGATGGGTGTGCTGTTGTTCCAGGACTTGGCCGTGGTGCCGCTCTTGGTGCTGATACCCGCACTGAATTCCAGCGGTGCCGACATGGCCGCCTCACTGGGTTGGGCGGGGCTCAAAGCGGCTGCGCTGCTCACGGTGTTGCTGGTGGGCGGCCAAAAGGTGATGCGCTGGTGGCTCACCATGGTGGCCAAACGCAAAAGCGAGGAACTCTTTGTCCTCAACCTGTTGCTCATCACCTTGGGACTGGCTTGGCTGACCGAGCACGCCGGCTTGTCGCTGGCACTGGGGGCCTTCGTGGCCGGCATGCTGGTGGCCGAGACCGAATACAAGCACCAAGTGGAAACCGACATCAGGCCCTTCCACGATGTGCTGCTCGGCCTGTTTTTCATCACCATCGGCATGAAACTCGATTGGCGACCCGTGATGGACCAGTGGTTGCTGGTGTTGGCCCTGACTTGCATCCCGGTATTCGCCAAGTTTTTGCTGGTCGCGGGTTTGGCCCGTTTGTTTGGTGCCCAACCCGGTGTGGCGCTGCGCACGGGCCTTTATTTGGCACAAGCCGGTGAATTTGGTTTTGTGCTGCTGACCCTCGGCGCGCAACAAAATCTGATTGACCCGCAGTGGATGAGTCCCGTGTTGGCCAGCATGGTGCTTTCGATGCTTGCCACGCCCTTGCTCATCAACTACAGCAATGCCATCGTGTCGCGTCTGGCGGCCAGCGACTGGCTGATGCAGTCCGTCGCCATGACGACGATTGCCAAACGCGCCATCAATGCCCAGGCCCACGTCATCATTGCTGGTTACGGCCGCAGCGGACAAAACCTGGCACGGCTGCTGGAAGGCGAACGTATCGCCTACATGGCGCTGGACCTCGACGTTGACCGCGTGCGCCAAGCCGCCGCTGCCGGCCAAAGCGTTGTTTTTGGTGACGCCGCCCGTCTGCAAAGCCTGATGGCGGCGGGTCTGGCGCGTGCCAGCGCCGTGGTCGTGAGTTATCACGACACACCATCGGCCATGAAAATTTTGCGTTTGGTGCAAGAACACGCGCCCAAGGTGCCCGTCATCGTTCGCACGATCGACGATGCCGACCTGGAAAAACTCCGCGCCGCCGGTGCCACCGAGGTGGTGCCCGAAGCGATTGAAGGCTCGCTGATGCTGGCCAGCCATGCCCTGGCTCTGGTGGGTGTTCCGATGCGCCGCGTGATTCGTGTGGTGCAAGACCAGCGCGATGCGCGTTATGGTTTGCTGCGCGGCTATTTTTTAGGGGCTGACGACGACACCGTCGACGAACATCAAACCGCACGCCTGCAAAGCGTGACCTTGCCGATGGCCGCCAGTTGCCTGGGCAAAACCCTGGGCGACCAAGCGCTTCACGCGGTAGGGGTGACTGTGGTGTCGGTGCGCCGCGCCAGCGGTGCCGTGATAGCGGCAACAGATGAATTGCGACTCGCGCCCGGCGACACCTTGGTGCTGTCCGGTCTGCCGGAAGCGTTGTCTTTGGCCGAGGGTAAGTTGTTGGAGCAGAGTTAAGGATGCTCACTGACCGCCTTCGCGGTTCTGCAGATCGGCTGATCGCCGCTTGTTCAAAATCCATCCTGCCGCCAAACCCAAAATCCACAAGCCAATCGCCGCGTAGGTTTGCGCATAGTAGGAAGTTCCTAGTTCCGCATGCAGTGTGGGCGCAATGTCGGAAAAATGGATTTCGAACAGAAAAGTAGTGAACCAGTAGGCCGGGGCGGTTGCCAAAAAAATCAATGCCCAAGGCCGAAAGCAAGTCCCAAAAAAGCCAGCGACTGCTGCACCGAGGCCGATGCCCCAGATCTCGGGCACCAACACCACTTTGTCGCTGACTTCGGCCATGCACAAGCACGGCATCAGCAAACACGTCATCAAGGCGATTGTTCGGGCCGTCTCTTTTTTGTTTGGTTGACGTTCAATGCAACATAACATTCAGGCCGCCCTTTGAATAATTGACTTCGCTTGTCAAATAATTTTCCCATGCCCGTATCGTTGAATTCACGGCCCCATGTCTCGTTGCACCATTTGGTCGTGGTGCTGGTATTGGGCTTCGCCTCAGGCCTGCCTTTGGCCCTCACCGGCCAAGCCATGCAAGCCTGGCTCACTGTGTCAGGGGTGGACATCACCACCATCGGCTTTTTGAGTTTGGTTGGCCTGCCCTACACCTTCAAATTTTTGTGGGCCCCACTGATGGACCGCTTCGAGCTGCCGTGGCTTGGGCGCAGGCGTGGTTGGTTGGTGTTGACACAGCTGGGGTTGGCGGCGTCGCTATGGTTCATGGCGGACACCTCGCCCACCAGCGCCACACGCACCTTCGCATTGCTCGCCGTGCTGGTGGCTTTTGTGTCGGCGTCGCAAGACGTGGTGATAGACGCTTACCGCACCGATTTGTTGGGCGCACATGAACGCGGCCTCGGCGCATCCCTCAGCGTGCTGGGTTACCGCTTGGCGATGATTTTGTCGGGCGGTGTGGCTTTGATCTGGGTGGAACCCGCCACGGTCACCAGCCCCGGCGGCGGCTGGACCTGGCCCGAGGTTTACCGCTTCATGGCGGCATTGATGGTGGCGGCGGCCGTGCTGTCTGCGACGGCCCTGCCGCGCCTCAAGAATGCGGTCGTCCCAACGTCGGTGGGCCGCCGCGACTTGATGGGTTTTGCCGCCGTGGTGTTGGCAGTCACGCTGGGTTTTGTCCTGAGCGAACGTTTCGGCCCACCCATTGCGCGCGCTGTCTTGGCCCCGTGGTGGGCGGGCAGCAGTTTGCCCGCCGCATTACAAACCAAATGGACAGACCTGCTGGCCTTGATGCTCGGTCTCGCATTCACCCTGCCCCTTGCCGCTTGGGCCGCGAAGGCCGCGCGTTTTGAAACCTTGCTCGGTGGCTTGCGCAGCTACTTCAGCCAAAGTGGAGCAGCCGCGTTTCTCGCTTTCATCGTGCTCTACAAACTGGGCGATGCGTTTGCGGGCTCGCTGATGACGCCGTTCTTGCTCAAGTCCATGCTTTTTAGCAGCGCCGAGGTCGGCGTGGTCAATAAAGTCATTGGGCTGTGGCTCACCATTGGTGGCGCACTGCTGGGCGGCGCGCTCATGGTCAAGCTGGGTCTGTGGCGCTCGCTGATGCTGTTTGGTTTTTTGCAGATGCTCAGCAACTTGGGCTTTTGGTGGCTGGCCGTGAACGGCAAAGGGGTGATGCCTGGCCTGGAAGTTCCAGCCTTTGATTGGGGCTTCGTCAAATTGGCCCAGGCAACCCAGGTGGACGGTGGTTTGCTTTTGGTGATTGCGGCGGAGAATTTGAGCGGCGGCATGGGCACCGCAGCCTTCGTGGCGTTTTTGATGAGCCTGTGCAATCAAAAGTTCACCGCCACGCAGTTCGCACTGCTCAGCGCATTCGCGTCCATAGGCCGCGTCTGGGTCGGCCCGCTCGCCGGGGTCCTGGCGGAGTCCATCGGCTGGCCCACTTTCTTCATTCTGTCTACCATCGTGGCTGTGCCTGCCTTGGTGATGTTGTGGTGGCTGCGCCAACCCATCAAAGCCTTGGAGTTCGACCCCAAGGCACCGCTGCTCGATGACTGAAGAGGCGGTTTAAAAAATTCGAGGAGACTGTGATGAAAAATTCCTTCGACCCCACGTCCGATTTCACCCCCAGCGCGCCATTGGCCCAAGCGCTGCGCAGCCACGGGGCGGCTTGCCGGTGTGCGGCGCATTCGCGCCGCCTTTTTACCGGCGGCTTGCTCGCTGCGGGTGGAATGCTGGCGCTGCCTGCCTGGTCGCGTGAGGGCGTGGAGGTCGGTAAACGTTCCTCCATGGCCAAACTCGCCCCAGCGGATCAAATTGAAGCTGCAGCAGCCCAGCAGTATGTGCAAATGACGCGCGAGGCCGCACAACAACGCGCCTTGGCGCCCGACAACCACCCGCAGGTGATACGCCTGCGCAGCATTGCCAAACAGTTGCTGCCCTTCGTCTACTCGCCCAACTACCACAGCACCTCGCGTGCCGCGAATTGGAAGTGGGAGATCAACCTCATTGGCAGCAAACAAATCAATGCCTTTTGCATGCCAGGCGGCAAGATTGCGTTTTACATGGGCATCTTGCAAGAGCTGCAATTGAACGACGACGAGGTGGCGCAAATCATGGGCCATGAAATCGCCCACGCCCTGCGCGAACACGCACGCGAACGCATGGGCAAATCATTCGCTACGCGCGGTGTCCTGGAGTTGGGGTCGGCATTGTTGGGCTTGGGCGACCTGGGCCGTGTCGGTGCCAATGTGGGCACCCAACTTCTCACCATGACCTTTGGCCGCGAAGACGAAACCGAGGCCGACAAAATCGGCCTCGACATGGCCGCACGTGGCGGCTACAACCCAGAAGCTGGCGTCAGCCTGTGGAAAAAAATGGGTGCTGCAAGCAAGGGTGCGCCGCCTGAGTGGTTGTCCACCCACCCGTCCAACGACACCCGCATCCGCGACCTGCAAGCCACCATTCCGGATGTGCAGTCCCTCTACGACAAAGCGCCGCGGCCAACGCGGCGCTTTGAGCCACCGGGCAAGGGTTGAGTTCGCTGCAGCCCATAATTCTGCGGCGCTTGCCGTGGTGGATGGGCGTGTGCACTTTGGGCTTAGAGCCGCTAACAAAACCGTTCGGGCTGAGCTTGTCGAAGCCAGCGCGTACCTCGGTGCAAGGCCCTTCGACCTCGGGGCGAACGGTGTATGCAGTGTTTTGTTAGCGGCTCTTATTGACGCCGCTGTTCACCCGAGCCTTGGCAGAGGGCGGCGTCGGGCGTTTAACCTGGCTTGTTGATCTGGTAGCCCATTGGCAGTGGTTGTTCATCGCTTGCCTGATGCTGGGGTTGGTCGCGGCCTGCTTCGTCGCGCGACGGCATTTGTTCTTTGCCTTTTTGCTTCCTTTGCCTTGGGTCACAGCTTCACCTGCCCTGCCCGCAGGTGCCCATGGTGTGATGCTCACCGTGGCCAGTGCCAATGTGCATGTATCGAACACCCAGGTGGGGCCCTTGGCGGCTTGGCTGGCGCTGGAGGAGCCCGATGTCGTGGTGTTGCTGGAGGTGTCGCGTGCCCTCGGGCCGCAGTTGCCAAGCATCACCCAGTACCCGCACCAAGTGGTGCAGGCCGACGACTCGCCCTTTGGCATCGCGGTGCTGTCGAAGTGGCCGTTGACAAATGCAGCGATCAAGCAAGACGCAGACGGCATCACGCACATCGAAGCCGAAGTGCTCCAGGGTCAACAGCGGATTCAACTGCTCGCAGTTCATCCGATGCCGCCGCTGTCCCCGCACTTTCATCAGGCACGTAATGAAGCACTGCGGTGTTTTGCCGTTCAATTGCAGGCCGATGGCCGCCCAGCCTTGTTGGTGGGTGACCTGAATGCCACGCCATGGTCCAGCGCTTTTGCGGGCCTCGAAGCGCTCGGTTTGCGTCGCGCCACCGGTCTGCGCCCAACCTGGCCCGCATGGGGCCAGGGGGTCGTGGGCATTCCGATCGACCATGTGCTCGCCTCCAGTCACTGGCGAGTCAAGCAGCAACACGTGAGCAACGCCTTCGGCTCAGACCACTTGCCCGTTGTGGTGCAACTGGTGCTGGCGACAGAGGCTCCTCCAGCACCCGGTGCGCTCACCTCGCCCCGTGGTCTTCGCGCCGCAAGTTCTCCGTGAAGGCGTACCAGTCAATGTGGCGGGTGCTCATCATCACGCAAGCAAGCACAGCAAACAGCAGAATCGATCCCAGCACCAAAGCCGACTGCTCCAATTGCAGCAAAAGGAAGAGTGCGCCGTAAAGGGCCGCGATCGCGCTACCGAACACCAAGCCTGGCCGCAGGCCACCCAATACGAATCGACCATACAGCGCTAGCAACACCGTGCAGGCGGTGCTGGCCAGGGCATAAGCCACGCTAAAGGCGAGATGCTCACTCAAACTCACCAAGAGTAAGAAAAACATCACCAAGGCAGTGCCAACCAAGAGGTACTGAATCGGGTGAACACGCAAGCGGCGTTGCACTTCGATCAGCACCACACCCACAAACGTCAGGGCGATGAAGAGCAAACCGTATTTGGTGGCGCGGTCACTGAGCACAAAGTTGTTAACGGGTTCAATAAAACTCACACCGAAGGTTTCGATGCAATCTGGCCGATTTGCGAGGACTGCGCGGGTAGCCATGTTGTTGGCGTCAGAACCATGCGCCCCGTTGAGTTCGCAAGCGGCGCCGCCCGCTTGCGTTTGCTGACCCGCCGCTGTTGCCAAGGCGCTGATTTGCCACACGGCACTGAAGCCGCTGCCGCTGATGTCACGCTGATTCGGCAATGAACGGCCGGTAAACGAAGGGTGGGGCCAGTCAGACGTTAAAGCCACACGGTTGTTTTCTGCCAAGGGTGTGAAGCCTATTTGTGTGGTGCCCAGCAAATCCAACTTCACCTTGACGCGCAGTGGCGCTGCAGGTGCGGCTGTAGACGGTTCTGCCCACCCATCAGGTAGTTTGGCTTGAAAACCACGAGGGTGTGCAGGGTGAGTCGTTCCCGGGGACACCGACAATGAACGGTCATTGACTTCAAGTTCAGCCTTGGCAAGGCCGCGTGCATCACTCACGGCCACCCAGAGGCTGGCGGTTTCGCAGCGCACCGATCCATTGATTTTGGTGGGCTTGGGCGTGCTGGGCACCGAAAACTCAGCGGTAATCTCGGACGCAGCGCTGTAGCCGTTGACCTTGTAAATGCCACGGTAACGCGGCACTTGTTGGGTGCTGGTTGTGATGTTCAATGCAACAGGGGTGGTGGTGACATCAAATTGGCGCTGCAATGCTGCGGTTGTCGACTTGTTGTCCGTCACCAGCATCTCCTCCCAACTCTCCTGGCAATGCTGTTGCAACACAGGTCCAACGAGAATTTGCCGGGTTGCCAAACTGTCCGTCACGCTTTGCTCGGCCTCACGCAGACGCCCTTGCCGTTCACTGACAATGTCGCTGACCATGGCCAATGCCGCCATCAAGGTCAAGGCTACCGCGCCGAGGGCCACGCCTTTACCAAGCAGTGGGAAACGCATATTAAAACTCCTTCAGTTGCTTTGAAGGTGGGCAGTGTGTTTGTCGGCGGTGAACACGATATGAAGTGCTGGCTAAGCCTTTGTGAAGGAATGCCCGCCTTGGCGTGCGCTCGAACCAAGTGACACGCCTTGATTCGACAAGGCGACAATATTGGGTTGACCTACAGCCCCAGCTCGTCAGGGGCAGCTCTTTATTCATGACCTCACCGCACGCCCGTGCGCCTTGGGTTGACGCGATCAAACTCATGGCGGCGCAAATCATTGTTTGGCACCACTTGTGCGCCTATGGGCCGCTGTCCGATGCGGCAGCGCAGGTGGGGCCTGACCTCGCTTCCTTGCTCTACAACAAAGGCCGTCTGGCAGTACAGGTGTTTTTTGTTGTGGCTGGGTATTTGGCGGCCCAGGGCTTGGCCCGAGTGAATCAATGGAGCTTTGGTGCCAGCGCCGCTTTGGCACTTCAACGCTACCGCCGCTTGGTTTGGCCTTTGTGCGTGGCTTTGGTCTTGGCGATCGGCGCAGCCGCCATCACCCGCAGCCTGTTACCTGGCAGCGTGGTGCCTGCGGCGGCCGAATGGCCACAACTGTTGGCACACGTCTTTTTGCTACAGGGCGTGCTCGACATGGAATCACTGTCGGCTGGCATTTGGTATGTCGCCATCGACTTTCAGCTCTTCTTGCTGCTGCTGCTGTGTTTTGCACTGCCAGCGACGCTGGCACCGTCCCGTCATCAAGCCTTGCGGTGGACCAGGGCGCTCACCGTGACTCTGATGCTGACCTCGTTGTGGGCCTGGAACCTGCTGTCCGATTTGGACAACTGGGCACCTTACTTTTTTGGCAGCTACGGGCTCGGCGTTTGTGCCTATTGGGCCAGTCGATCAAGGGATAAGCTGACCTGGTGGACGGGCCTTGTCCTCGCCGTCTGGCTGGCTTTGTTGATTGATTTTCGCGGGCGGATTTTGCTGGCCGGCATCACCGCCTGGGTGTTGATCGCTTGGGGCCAGCCTGCACAACAAGTCCGCGAAAACCAACGCGGCCGGTGGTGCTTGACGGTGTTGCAGGTGGGCGCTGAACGATCCTATGCCTTGTTCTTGGTTCACTTCCCGGTGTTGCTCTTGGCCAATGGGCTTTGGGTGTGGGCCCTGCAGGTGCTGAACTTCCAGCCTGGCCCCATCGGCACCGCCTGCGCCATGCTGCTGACTTGGCTGGCATCCTGGGGTCTGGCGCACGTTTTTTACACGATGGTGGAAGCACGCCACGTGCGGGGCCCGATGTGGAAGACGAGATTAATGAGGCCTCAGCCTGCCGCTGACCAAACTTCCGCACCTGCTCCAATGCGCGACCAGTGAGGCCCTCAACCCTTCAGTGCAAATCGCGCTTAGAAGGGGGGTCACGTTCCGAGCCAAATGAATCAGGCGTGTACACATTGCCCTTCCATTGACCACCGGGTTTGTTTTGAGCACGACGTATCGCGTCCTGCGCCGCTTGGCGTGCGGCACGGCGCCGTGCCGGCCAGTGCATCAGGTCGGTGCAGGCCGTCCACAGCTGGCGCCAAGCGCGCAAAAAGCCGCGATCAAAACGGCCAAGGCGTGGCGCGGGCAAGGCCATGCGCAGCAGCATGACCACACAGACGGCAAATGCTAAGCCAGCCAGGAGTTTTTCTGGGTTCATGCGTGAATTAAACCTCGACCCGACCTCAAGGACTTGGGAAAAATACCGAAATATGGTTAGGATCTGTTCGGAAAGTCCTCGCCCGCCATAAAACGGCCTCTTGAAGCGATCTGCTGTGATGCCAATGCTCGCAGTACCCACGGGTACTGCCGTGCTTTGCGCCTTGCAGTTCACTCCAAGAGACCATTTGTTGACCGACGGCGACTTTCCGAGCAGACCCGAGTGAAAAGGGTGGCGCTCGACCATGTCACATCTGGCATTGTCAAAAGGTGAGCGCCCCCCGGTTCAGTCGACATTTGTTCAAGCCGCTTGAAACGGCCCGCAAATTCTTTGAGCGGGGCTCTACCAAGCCGCTGACCTGGAGCACCCTATGAATTCGTTGGGACAAACCGCCACCCGCATCACAACCCTGATGGCGCTGTACGCAACCAGCATCCAGGCATGGGCACAAACTGCCACTGAAGCCACTGCCGCAGCGGTTGGGAACAACCCAGCTGCACAAACTGCCGCCACAGCAGTGGCCTTCAACGGCGCCGACACCGCGTGGATGCTGATTTGCACGGTGCTGGTGATGCTGATGACCATCCCCGGCATCATTTTGTTTTACAGCGGCATGTTGCGCTCCAAGAATGCGCTGTCCATCGTGGCACACACCGTGGCAGGGGCGGCAGTGGTCACCTTGATGTGGGTTGTGGTTGCGTACTCGGTGGCGTTTTCGTCTGGCAACGGTTACTTTGGCGACTTGACTCGGGCCTTTGCCCACGGATTGATTGGACCCAAAGTCGGCGCGCACGCCATCGCACCCACGGTGCCGGAGTCTGTCTTTTTCTTGTTCCAACTCTCATTCGCCGTCATCACGTTCGCCCTGATTCTGGGTGCCACGGCTGAGCGCATGCGGTTGAGCGTGACCATCTTGTTTGCGGCTTTCTGGGTGGTGTTGGTCTACGCACCGGTTGCGCACTGGGTGTGGCAACCCACGGGCTGGCTGGCAGGTATGGGCCACATGGACTTCGCGGGTGGCACGGTGGTGCACATTGTCTCTGGGGCCAGTGGCGTGGTGGCCGCTTGGGTGTTGGGCCCCAGACATGGTTTCGGCAAAGAACCCATGGTGCCGCACAACCTGCTCATCACCGTGCTGGGCGCGGGTTTGTTGTGGGCAGGGTGGTTTGGTTTTAACGCGGGCTCGGCCTTTGAAGCCAGCTCACGGGCTGCCGGTGCACTATTGGCAACGCAAGTCGCTGCTTGCACAGGCGCCATGGCCTGGGGTCTTTGTGAGTACATCAAACGTGGCCAGTGGAGTGTGCTGGGGATGATGACAGGTGCCATCGCGGGCTTGATCGGTGTCACCCCTGCATCAGGGTTTGTGGGTGTGGATGGCGCGATGGCCATCGGTGGCATTGCAGGCGTGGTTTGTTGTATCGCAGTCGTCACTTTCAAATCGCGCACCGGTATTGACGACAGCTTGGATGTCTTTGCGCTGCACGGTGTGGGCGGCCTCGTCGGTACCGTGTTGACCCCGGTTTTTGCGACCGCAACGATTGCCCCGGTCACCGCCACCGTGCTCACCAACTTGACCGGCGGTTTGGCGGTGATGGTCTACGCGGGCGGCATGACCTGGTTGATTCTGAAAGTCATCTCCATCGTCATGCGGCTGCGCGTGGGCCAAACCGAAGAAAAGGTCGGGCTCGACATTTCGCAGCACGGTGAGATGTTGTCATCTAACACTTGAAATGAGCACGGTGATGGCAAGCTCTAGCGACGACAGCAAAATCGTCAACTACCTGGTTCGCATGGTGGTGCCACTGCGCCGGGAGTTCGGCCAGCACTTGGATGTGCAGCATTTCTTGCATGACCTCGCGTATGCGCAAGACGTGCTGCAAAAGGCACTCAGCAGTCAGGACGCTCGCTTGCGGGAGTATGGCGAATACGTGAGCAAATTGCGTTTAGGCCCCAGGATGGGTGAGCCTAGTGACCTTCCTGTTCCCATGCCAAAAACCGCCAGCAAAACGCCTTCGAGCACCCCAGCCCAGGCCCCTGCGGCCAGCGCCGCGCAGGGCGCGCCCACCTCCGAGCTGACCGAAGCAGAACTGCGCGCCCGCATCATGAAAAAATACACCTCGGGCTTGCGCTGAACCTCTGCTTCAGCGCCTGCCCGAGATGGCGGTGGTCTTACTCGACCGCCTTCACCATGTCCTCCACCACCTTCTTTGCATCACCGAACACCATCATGGTTTTGTCCATGTAGAAGAGTTCGTTGTCCAGGCCCGCATATCCGGCGGCCATGGAGCGTTTGTTCACGATGATGGTTTTGGCTTTGTAGGCTTCCAAAATCGGCATGCCGTAAATGGCACTGCCTTTGGTGTGGGCAGCAGGGTTCACCACGTCGTTCGCACCTAGGATGATGGCCACATCGGCCTGGCCGAATTCGCCGTTGATGTCTTCCATCTCAAACACCTGGTCGTAGGGCACTTCGGCTTCGGCCAGCAGCACATTCATGTGCCCCGGCATGCGGCCGGCCACCGGGTGGATGGCGTATTTCACTGTGATGCCTTTGGCGGTGAGTTTGGCGGCCAGCTCTTTCACCGCGTGCTGGGCACGGGCCACGGCCAGGCCATACCCCGGCACGATAACCACAGTTTCCGCGTTGCCCAACACGAAGGCGGCATCATCGGCACTGCCGCTCTTGACCGCACGTTGCACGACGCCGCCTGCTGCCGCCGCCGTGGTATCACCGCCAAAACCACCGCCAATCACATTGAAGAAAGAGCGGTTCATGGCCTTGCACATGATGTAACTCAGGATGGCCCCAGACGAGCCCACCAGCGAGCCCGCGATGATGAGCATGCTGTTGTTCAGGCTGAAGCCAATGCCCGCCGCCGCCCAGCCCGAATAGCTGTTGAGCATGGACACCACCACCGGCATGTCGGCCCCGCCAATGGGAATGATGAGGAGCACACCCAGCACAAAGGCCAAAGCCAGCATGACAAAAAACATGGGCCAGCTTTCTGTGAACGCAAAACCCAGACCCAAACCCACCATGGACAAGCCGAGCACCAAGTTCAACATGTGCTGCCCGGCAAAGGTTACCGGTGCGCCTTGGAACAAGCGGAACTTGTATTTGCCACTGAGTTTGCCAAACGCAATCACACTTCCACTGAAGGTGATGGCACCAATGGCACCGCCCAAGAACAACTCGAACTTGTTGCCAAAGGGAATCAGCTGACCTTTGGCGGCGATGCCAAAGGCATAGGGCTCAGCCACCACCGCCACGGCAATGAAAACAGCGGCCAGACCGATCATGCTGTGCATGAAAGCCACGAGCTCAGGCATCTTGGTCATTTCCACCCGCTGGGCCATGAGGGTGCCTGCGGTGCCCCCCACCAACAAGCCGACCAGTACATAACCCAAGCCCAAAGCGGAGCCGGCGAGCTTATGAATCAGCAGCGCGGTCGTGACCACTGCAATGGCCATGCCCACCATGCCGAAGAGGTTGCCACGAATGGACGTGGTGGGGTGGGATAAACCTTTGAGCGCTTGAATGAAACAAACGCTGGCTACGAGGTAAAGCAGGGTGACAAGATTCAGACTCATGGCTTGACCTCCGCGCTGACTTTTTTGTCCTTCTTCTTAAACATCTCCAGCATGCGCCGTGTCACGAGAAAACCACCGAACACATTCACAGCACACAAGGCCACGGCGAGCACGCCCATGGTTTTGCCCAGCGTGGTTTCAGTCAGTGCCGCCGCCAGCATGGCGCCGACGATGACGATGGCGGAGATGGCATTGGTCACCGCCATCAAGGGGGTGTGCAAAGCGGGTGTCACTGTCCACACCACGTGATAGCCCACATAAATGGCCAGCACGAAGATGATGAGGTTGGTGACGGTGGGGGAAAGAATGTCCATGTGAGGGTTCCTATTTCTTGTCTTTCGTAGATCGTTGCCGACTGATCCAGATATCAATAACTGCGCCTACCGCAATGGTCACGACAGGCGCAAACTGAAGCCCTGCGAAATACAGCCCGAAGGCAAAGAGCAGAGCGAACAGCCAAATCACGAATCGCGTCATTTGCGTTTGACTTCACCAGCCTGCGTCATCAAACAAGCCGCCACGATGTCGTCGTCCATCGGCACCTGAAAGCCGCCCTCTTTGGTGAGCACCAATTTTAAGAAGTCGAGCACGTTGCGTGCGTAGAGCGCGCTGGCATCGGCGGCCACGAGGGCAGGTAAGTTGGTGTCGCCGATGATGGTCACACCATGTTTCACTACCGTTTGGTCCGCTTCGCTCAAGGGGCAGTTACCACCGACGCCGCCTTCGCCCTTGCCTGCGGCAAGGTCCACGATGACCGAGCCGGGCTTCATCGCCTTGACCATGTCTTCGGTCACCAACACCGGAGCAGCGCGCCCCGGGATCAAGGCGGTGGAGATCACCACATCGGCGGCAGCCACCCGTTTGGCGACTTCGACCTTTTGCCGCGCCAGCCAGCTCGGCGGCATGGGTTTGGCGTAACCGCCCACGCCTTCGGCGGCTTCTTTTTCCTCTGCGGTTTCGTAGGGAACGTCGATGAACTTGGCGCCCAGGGACTCAACCTGTTCTTTCACCGAGGGACGCACGTCTGATGCTTCAATCACCGCACCCAGGCGTTTGGCGGTAGCAATGGCCTGTAACCCCGCCACGCCCACGCCAAGGATGACCACACGCGCCGCCTTCACCGTGCCAGCCGCCGTCATGAGCATCGGGAAAAACCGCTGGTAACGGTCAGCAGCCATCATCACGGCTTTGTAGCCTGCAATATTGGCCTGAGACGACAGCACGTCCATGCTTTGGGCGCGTGTGGTACGCGGCGCGGCCTCCAGCGCAAAACTGGTCAGCCCAGCCGTGGCCAGCCTCTGCAAACCGTCGCGGTCGAAGGGGTTGAGCATGCCGACCAAGGCAGCACCCGACTGCATCTGTGTCAATTCCTGGGCGCTTGGTGCGCGCACCTTGAGCACCAGCTCGCAGCCCAAGGCGCCCGCAGCATCGGTGATTTCAGCGCCAACAGCCGCATAGGCCTCGTCGGTGCTGCTGGCTTTCACGCCCGCAGCACTTTGAATGCGAAGCGTGTGGCCCTGGGCCTTGAGCTTTTTGGCTGTTTCCGGCGTGACCGCAACGCGTGTTTCTCCGGCCGCTGTTTCCAGCGGGACTCCGATCAGCATGGGTGGCTCCTCATGGGGCCGCGCCGACAGAACATCGGCGCGGCATGTGGTTATCAACCCTGCGAGCTTACACAATGCCGCAGCGCATTCAAGGCGGGAAGCCCGGACACACAGCCCGGCCGCGTCCCGAACGATAGACTTCACCCCATGAACCAACGCTGGAAACCCAGTGTCACCGTGGCCGCCATCGCGGCGCGGATGCACCAAGGACAAACCCAATACCTGCTGGTGGAAGAGCACACCACCGAGGGCTTGCGGCTGAACAACCCCGCCGGGCACCTGGAGCCGGGTGAGTCTCCGCAGCAGGGTGCAGTGCGTGAAGCACTGGAAGAAAGCGCATGCGTGTTCACGCCGGAATTCTTTCTGGGCGTTTATTTGTCGCGCACCACCCGGGCGGTGGGCGACGACACCACCTATGTGCGACTGGCGTTTGCAGGCCATGTGGGAGAGGCCGATGCCACACGCCGCCTGGACGAGGGCATTGTCCGCACCTTGTGGCTCACACTCGCAGAGGTACGCGAGAGTCAGGCGCGCCACCGCAGCCCCCTCGTCTTGCGTTGCATTGAAGACCACGCGGCGGGGCGCTTTTTGCCGTTGAGTTCGGTGTACACCGACGCTGCCGCCCTGGAAGTTCGAGGTAACCCATGAAGCTGCAGCGCGTGGTCGTGGGCCTCTCAGGTGGAGTGGACTCCGCCGTCAGTGCCCACCTCTTGAAGCAACAAGGCCACGAGGTGGTGGGCATCTTCATGAAGAATTGGGAGGATGACGACGGCAGCGAATATTGCTCGTCCAACGTTGACTTCGTGGACGCCGCCGCCGTGGCCGATGTGCTGGGCATTGAAATCGAGCATGTGAACTTTGCAGCCGACTACAAAGACCGCGTCTTCGCCGAGTTCTTGCGTGAATACCAAGCCGGCCGCACGCCCAACCCCGACGTGCTGTGCAACGCCGAAATCAAGTTCAAAGCTTTTCTCGACCACGCCATGCGCCTGGGGGCGGAAAAAATCGCCACCGGCCACTATGCGCGGGTTCGTGAATGCCCCCACGTCGCTACGCCCCTGCCCCCCGAGGGCGCGCGGGCCGGCTTGGGGCGGCCCGGCGCCGGCCCAGTCTCTCCGGGGTTGTCATTCCAACTGCTCAAAGGCTTGGACCCACTCAAAGACCAGAGTTACTTCTTGCACCGCCTGAACCAGGCCCAGCTCAGCAAAACCTTGTTCCCGGTGGGCGAGTTGCCCAAAACCGAAGTCCGGCGCATCGCCGATGAAATCAAACTGCCCAATGCCAAGAAAAAAGACTCCACCGGCATCTGCTTCATTGGCGAGCGGCCCTTCCGCGAGTTTTTGAACCGCTACCTTGCGCATGCGCCCGGCCCCATCCTCAACGACCAAGGGCGTCAAGTGGGGGAGCATGTGGGCTTAAGTTTTTACACCTTGGGCCAGCGCAAGGGCATCGGCATTGGCGGCCTCAAAGCCAAAGGGGCGCAGCGCGGCGGCAGCGACCATGAACCCTGGTTTGTGGCCCGCAAGGACATGGCCAAAAACATTTTGTATGTGGTGCAAGGCCACGATCACCCCTGGCTGCTGAGTCAGGCGCTCACCATGCAGGACAACGCCTGGGTCGCTGGCCAGGAACCGCCGCCTGGCCCGTATGCGGCGAAGACCCGCTACCGCCAGAGTGATTCACGCTGTGACCTGTCCGCATTACCCGACAGCACAGCCCTGCAATTCCCTGAGCCTCAGTGGGCAGTCACTCCAGGTCAGTCTGCGGTCGTTTATGACGGGGAAGTGTGTTTGGGTGGCGGGGTGATACAAGTGGTCACGTCCACGACATAGGGGTCTTTGCGGGGCAACACCACTCAAGTTGCCCTCTGTGCGAACCGATAAATCAGGCAATACCGAACCCGCTGGCAAGCACTGCGGAATTCGGATTTCTCCCGGATTTTGACGAACCACTCGCATGCCAACCTCATTTCCATCACTGCTGAAGCACCGCTGGCGCTCTCTGAGGCTGTCCCTTCGATTGGCGGGTTTGTCGATCAAGGCACTCGGCGGGCTGATTTGGACGGGTGGCATTCGGGAACAAAACCAAGCACGCCAAGCCCAAATTGAACGCCGCGCACAGTTCGACGAACTCACCGGCCTACCCAACGAGTCTCACTGCCTGCGTGCCACCCAAGTCGCCATAGACGCCGCGACCGACGAGGCCTACACCCAGGGTCATGGCGCAAACTGTTCGGTGGCTTTGCTGATGTTGGAGTTGAGCCGCGCCAAGCAGATCAATGAAGTGCTCGGGCAAGCCCTGGGTGACTTGCTGCTGCAGCATGTGGGGCAGCTTCTGACCCAACAGACCCAGCAAAACCTGAGAGCGCAAGACGCTCCTCTGGTCGCGCGTACAGGGCGCAGCGGCTTTGCCATCTTGCTCAAACAAGGCGATGCCATGCTGGCGACGGCGCTGGCGCAGCGCATCAGCCAAGGATTTGATGGTCCTTTGTTGGTCGGCGAGCACAAACTGCAAACGGGCGTATTCATTGGCATGGCCTGCTGGCCTGCCCACGCCCGCGACGCCGCCGGGTTGCACCGAGCTGCCACCCTGGCACTGGCTGCCTCGCAACAAGCAGATGGGGGCAGCGCAGGGCCCGTCCTCTTTAATCCGACCGACACCGCCACCCATTTGCGTGGGCTGCAACTGCTCGCCGAATTGCGCCGCGCAGTGGGTTCAGGCCAGCTTCAGTTGCACCTGCAACCGCAAGCGGCACTGGACACCGGGGCCGTGGTCGGGGCTCAGGTTCAGGTGCGCTGGGACCATCCCCAACACGGCGTGCTGCTGCCAGCGGCCTTCATGCCACTGGCCAGTGAAACCGAGCTGGCCACTGCAGTCAACTTTTGGGCTTTTGAAGAGGCCGCCCGGCTTTGGCAGCAGTTGCACAACCACGGCCTGACCTTGATGTTGTCGATGCCGCTGGTGGCCAGTGACTTGGGTGACCCCCAGTTGCCACAAAAACTCGATGCGCTCCTGGTGCGCCACCGCGCACCTGCCGAAGCTTTTTGCTTGCAACTGAGTGAACAAACGCTGATGCAAGCACCCGTGCATGCCCGAACCATGCTTGATCGGCTAAGCGCCTTGGGTTTCAAACTCGCCGTGGACGACTTTGGCAGTGGCTATTCATCTCTGGCGGCGCTAAAACACCTGCCGCTTGATGAATTGAAACTCACCGCCACTTTTGTGCAAAACATGCAGGCCGATGTGGACGACGCAACAATAGTTCGCGCCACCATCGCCTTGGCCCACAACCTCGGTTTGAGCGTGCTGGCCGACGGCGTAGAAACCCCCAAGGCCTGGGACATGCTGCGCGACCTGAATTGCGACGCAGCCCAAGGCGGTCATTTGGGCGGTGCTATGCCTGCCGAAGAATTCAAGCTGTGGTGCGGCGCCTGGGTGGCGCGTCAGCGGCCCTGCAGCGGCTGTGACCTCCATCATGTTGCACTGACCCGGATATTTCTCCAGGTCGCTCTTCTATGTCCTGCAACACCGAATGAATGCTCACTTTCTCGGCTTCGAGTGCCAAATCCAATTTGGTCCGCGCGCTACACACCCGATTGCACCGCATCACCGCCCACTCGGGCGCGTCCCTGGTGAAACATCCGGGCTAGGCCACGCAACACCACATCCGTGCAACCAGGTTTGTCTTTCTGTCCCTACGGGCATGCTGTTGACGAAGCTATGCGCATGGAGGACCGCTGGTATTTTGTGTTCTGACTGTTGGGAGGTTTTGTGATGACCTGGCGCCAAACCGTTGCCTGTGGAGCCGTGCTCACGCTGAATCTTTGCTTGACCTTGGCCAACAGCGCGCCGCCATCTTTGCCGCAGCGCAACCTGGTCCTTGAATGGCGACAAATTGACGACACCGAAGCAGCCGGCTTGGCTGCCGCGCCTTTGAACGTGACCGTGTCCACCAGTGGCGCTCAAGCGACTTCGTCGGGTGGTGTCGCGGTCAGCACCCAACAAAGAGCTGGAACTCAGGCGCTGCATCAACAACTGCGTGTGCTCAACGGTGGGCGAGCCACGGTACGCATCAACCAAAGTATTCCCGTGATGTGGGTCGAAGTTGCCCAAGCCGCGACGAACCCGGCGGGCGGCTATGGCGGCAACAACATGTCTCGCACCACAGGATCAGCCGTGGTTCAGAGCCTCACCTGGTTGGACGCGGGCCGCCAGATCACCCTTCAACCGCGTTGGCCCGGTGGCGAGTTGCCCGCCGTGGTGGACATTCAAGTGGACAGCGCCGCGCTCGAAAATGAGCGCCCCACCGTCGCCGCCATGAACAGTGGCGGGGCTGCATTGCCCATCCAAACACGCAGCCAAACCGTGACAACGGTGCTGGCGCCACTGGGACAGTGGGTGACGATTGCGCGAACGGGAGGCGAGACCCAGTCGGCGCAACGTGGTGTGGTGTCCACCACGTCCGCAACGAGTCAACAGCGCCAACTGATGCAAATTCGGGTGCTGGTGCCTTGAACCAAGGCGTGAGCCGCACCTATCGGGGTGCCTGCGCAAGATCCGCAGTTTTTTGCAACCCCCCTCGCACCACGATGCCTCGGTACGCATGCCAAGAGGCGTGCCCAATCACCGGGGCCACGACCAGCAGCCCGAGGAAGGCAGGCAGCATGGCCAGCCCAACAGTCGTGGCGATCAACACCGCCCACCACAACATGAGTGCAGGCTGATCCAAACAAACGCGGATGCTGGTCAGGCCTGCGGTGATGGCGTCGGCTTTGGTGTCGTCGTCGTGGTCGATCAGCATCGGCATGGACACCACGCTGGTGGCAAAAATCAAGCTGGCGAAAAGGGCTCCAACGCCCAAGTATGTGATGACGAAGCCCAGGTTCTCAGGGTCCAGCAGCATGGCCGCCCAGTGGGTGGTTTCAGGAATGGTGTTGAAGGACACCGCAAAAATCACCAAGGCCGAACGACTCCACAACATTTCCAGCACCAAGAGTACACCGCAAAAAATGGCCAATGCACTGAGGTTGCGTCGCCAAGTGGTGAGGGACCGCCACAAGGTGGTGGGCTGGCCCACCTCGCGCAAGCGGCTGGCCTCGTACAAACCCAAACACAAAAACGGACTCATCAGCATGAAGCCGCCTGCCAGTGCGAGTACATAGGCTGGCTGGTAGGTCGCCATCGCCGCCAGGGCCCAACCCATCAGCACAAAACATGCGCCGTAGAACAGGCCGATGCCAGGCTGGGCGAGAAAGTCCGACCAACCAGCCTGCAGCCAGCGAACGGGATCGCGCCAATGCAACGGCCGCAACTCGGGCAACCACGGCGTGGCCGGGGGCAGCGCGTTGGCCGCGCCATCGTTCGGCGCGAGTTCAGGCTGCGCGTCTTGCGATGGATGTGTGGTGTGTGTGTTGTCTAAAGCACTCATTAACAAACGCTCCAGCTTCGGATCGGCTCGATGGAGTTGTGTGACATCTATCGTTGTTGTCTCGGTTTCGCACTCAGGCGGTGCGTTTATTGAGGTTTCCGTAAAACATGACACTACTACACCGTTCGGGCTGACCCTTCGACAAGCTCAGGGCGAACGGACAGTGGTTTGTCATGAATTTCGGAAACCTCATGAGAAAACGCCGGGCCGCTCCCAAGTTTTCTCATCCCCGAGGGCCACGAAGGGGCCCTTTCAGGTTCTCGGGGGGCCTGGCGCAAAGCGACAGGTCTGGGGGCGCTCAATAGACGGGGGCGTATCTTGTTTAACCCTCACCATACACGTTGTCGGGCAATCGCCCAAGAGGGCTTGCAGGGGGTGAATCCCGGGCAAGCCCGCCCGGACGCTGGCGCAAAATGCCGGCCATGCTTCATTGCGATTGAGGAACGACGCCCTATGAGCGACAACCCCAACATCCTGCCCGACCTCAGTCAACTCAGCATGACGGAGATCATTCGATACCAAGGGTTGTTGCAGCAAGAACTCACGCGCCGCTTTGAACGCCAGCTGGCGCTGGTTTTCTCTGACATCGTCGGCTCCACGCCTTACTTCGCTCGTTTTGGCGATGCAGCGGGTCGGCAGTTGCAGCAATTGCACTACGACTTGTTGACCCAAGGCTTGGAAGCCCAAGGGGGCCGCGTGGTGGACACGGCAGGTGACGGTGCCTTCATCGTTTTTGACAGTGCCGCGGCTGCAGTGCAGGGTGTGGTGGCGGTACAGCGTGCGGTGTCACAAGCCAATTTGGGACGATCACGGCCCCACCAATTGCAACTGCGCATGGGCTTGCATTGGGGGTCGGTGCTGACAGATGGCAAGGCCGTCAGTGGCGACTCGGTGAACCTCTGCGCCCGCGTGGCGTCGAGCAGCGAGGTCGGCGAAATTCGCCTCACCCGTGAGTTGTTTCATGAATTGGGTTCCGCCACGCGCGTGTTGTGCCAACCTTTGGGCCATGGGGAACTCAAGGGGGTCGCGCGTGCGGTGGAGGTCTTGCGTTTGGAGTGGCGCGATCGCAGCCAATTCCCCACTCAATTGCGCCTGGAGCCCAGCGGCGAGATCGTCAACTTGCCGGCTCAAGACATCATCAGTTTCGGTCGGTTGCGTGAATACGAAGGCGCTCCCGCCAATGATGTGGTGTTGATCCACCCCGACCCGCAAATGGCGCGTCACATCAGCCGGTGGCATTTTGAGTTCCGTCGCGGTCCGCAAGGGTATTGCCTGCGATCTCTGTCCGACAGCGCGACCGAAATCAACGACTTCCCTGCCGCAAAAGGTCAAGACATGCCCGTCGGTCCGGGCACCCGGATCCGCGTGGCGGCCGCGCTCACCCTCGTATTGATACCGCCTGCAGTTGGGGCCAACAGCGACGGCGATCGAACCATGATCGACATGGCGAAGCCCTCTGTGTAGAACAAGTCGACGGCGGCGGGGTCCAAGTTGTGAGTCTTCGTGGGGCACATCCCTTGCGAGATACGCCAAAACCGGAAGCGCTTACTTCCGGATCGTTTCCAGGTCTGCCGCGAACTCACGGACGAGGTTCATGCTGCGCGTGGTGGCTTCTGTGGCCATCCATGCGCTGAACGGCTGCATGGCTTGTTTGTTGGCAGCAACGTCCTTCTTACCGACGGGGGATTCGTAGTACCGAAGTATTTGACGCAAATCCTCCATCGACAGTCCCGCGCCGTAGTGGGTTGTCCAAATGGCAACCAATTCTTTTGCCGAAAACATGGAATGCGCTTTGGCAGAAAAACGCTCAAAGGCAGCACGTTCTTTTTCCGTCGGCTTTTCGGCCCCAGAAGCGGCTGTCGCTTGTTCAAGCAACTCAGCACCGTTGGCGCGCGCCGCATCGCGCATTTGACCGATTTGTTGTTCAAACATCTCGGTCAGTCCTTGGGCCTTGGCAATACGCAAGACCAAGTCCTGTCGGGTGTCGGCTGCCATTGCGTTGGCAGCGATGAAAGGGAATGACAAGCAGACCAGCAGTTTAGAAAAACGGACGAGTTTCATGTTTGAAAAAGCACTGATGACCTGGTGGGTGGGGTTCATGGCATAAAAATCAGCCGCAGTACTGCCTCACGGACAGAATCTGCGGCGCACGGCGTCGCTCCGCCCAAAGGCGGTTGGTCAATTATTTCAAGTCGTACTCCAAGGACACCACCACGCGAGCCACCTTGTTCACGGTGGTTTTGTCGTAGGTTCCGCCGTAGTCATCTGAGAGCGCATTGGCACTGTCGGCCAGGATGTAAAAAGCGCCCTGGGAAGCGGATCGCAGTCGCCCCAACTCTGATTTGCCATAGCGTGCAAACTCTTCGCCCCGCTTGGTTGCGTTCTGTGTAGCCGCACCAATTAGAGAGAGTTTGATTTCCTCGAGATTTGACACCAGATAACTCGGCGACTGATGCCGTACAGATTGGCCCTGCGCTTGGTAGTCGAGAATGGCTTTGCTTGCCGCTGTGATTTTTTCCAGCTCCCGGCTGCGAATCACCACAGTTTGATTGCCGACAAAGCCATCTTGTACGCGAACGACGCGGTTGCCTAATTCACGCTCCTCAAAGTTTGCATTGATCGTTTCCCCACGGTCGACCACTGAAGAGGCATCAAAACCTCGTGCGGCGAGGAATTGATCAAGATCTTTTCTCTCTTTGCGCAACTGACGTAGCGTTTCAGGCAGAGACGCCGACTTGGCGAAAGCGGAAATTTCCCATTCCGCCAAGTCGGCCTTGATGCTTTTCTCTGCCAAACCTTTCACTGCAATGGTTGAACGTCCTGCGCCGATGTTTTTGGTTTGTAGGCCCAGAACAAAAGCGCCGAGCACAAGCCCAGTAGCCAACAGCAGGCCCAACATCGTGATTGCGCGCGCAGCAGCGGGGTGGTTGAAAGTGGAAGAGTTTTGCATGATGTTGCTTCAAGCTTGCGGAGAAAGTTTCCTTGAGAACAAGGATGCTTACCCGATAGAAGGGCGTGTTCCTGCAGGGTTCACGGCGAAGCCGGTGGTGCCGAATCCTTGGGCCACAGCACCCAATACCGCAGCGCTTGTTTCATACGCCCGGCTTGTGCCAGCGCCGTGTCACCCCAGCCCCAAAAATAGTCGGCCCGCACGGCGCCCACAATCGCGCTGCCGGTATCTTGCGCCACTACCAAACGTTGTAAGGGTGTGCTGGAGAGAGGCTCAGTTGTGTCCAGCCACACTGGGCTGCCATAGGGCATCACGGAACGGTCAATGGCAATGGAGCGGCCAGGCGTGAGGGCCACCCCTTGCGCACCACGGGGCCCTTGTTTTGGATTGGTGATCGCTTCTTCCTTGAAGAAAACTACACGCGGGTTGACCCACAGCATTTCATTGACACGCTTGGGGTTTTGCTGTGCCCAGGCCTTGATGCCAGGCCAGGAGGCTTGGTTTGGTTGCAGCTCACCTTGGTCCAGCAACCAGCGGCCCACGGATTGATAGGGCTGGTTGTTGTGCCCCGCAAACGCCAAACGCACCAACTTGACTTGACCGCCGGGTTCGGTCAACTGCAGTCGGCCTGAGCCCTGGATCTGCAGCAACAGCACATCCAGCGGATCTGCGACATAGGCAATTTCTTTGCCGCGCAGGCTGGCTCGTGCGGCTGGCAGCGTGTCCATTTGTTGGCGCGTCCAGTAGGGGCGGCGTGTGGCCAAGTCGGCCGGCGGTGAGTGCAGGGGTGTGCGCATGGCCCCTGTCGGTTGACGACTGGCCTCGATCAGGGGCTCAAAATATCCGGTAATCATGCCGCGGTTGCCGCCATCGGCTGCTTCAATGCGGTAGGGCAGCAAATGCTGCTGTAACCACTGGCGTGTCGCAGCCTCATCTTTCGGCGGGTTTTTGTTTGCCAGCTGGCATGCAGACCGCCATGCTGCGGTTGGACGATTGCAACTTCGCATGAACACTGGCCAAAACTCCACCGTGCGATCTGCTGACCAGCCGGGCAATTCACCCCAATCTGTGGCCACCCAACGCGCAGGCGTCGGGCTGGGTCCGCCGACGGGCGGGGGAGCCTGAACGGGTGCTGGTGTCACCGGGGGCGGTGTGATGGCTGGTTTTTCCTCTTGCACTACGGGGGGAGGAGTCGGGCTGCTCGCGCAGGCTGCGAGCATTCCTAGAATCAAGGCCAGTCCAGCAAGTGGCAATCGCGGGCACAAATTTGCTAATGGGGCCAGTCGCCCCAACAGAGGAAGTATCTTCATGTGGTTGATTTTGCTAGAAGCCGGGGCAGCGCTGCTTATTCTTGTATTCATCGTGTGGTGGACGATGTTTTCTGGCCGCAAAAACGGCGAGCGCGACCGAGAGCCGGACAACGAGAACTGATGGACGACCCCGCACCAGTGGGGCAGCATCTCTAAACGACAGTCCAGGCCATCGGTGATCTCCGTCATGGTTTGATCAAAAGCCCTTTGAACCCCAATTTTCATTGGTGCCAATGGAGAACTGGGGTTCAAAGACATTTGGCCACGTCCAGCCCAATCACTGACTGGCCTCGCGCAGCCCCGATGATTCATTCGGCGTTCATGCCTGAATTGCGGTTCATCATGGATCCTTTTTGGAGCTGGTGACGACCGTGCTCTAACCCTAAAACGTTTCATCAGAGTTCGTTTCGTCTTTGTCCCCGTGTGGAGAGAGGCATCGATGGCATCTCCTTGGACTGAGGCTGGGGGACAGGCCGAACCGCTATCGGGACATGCAACGCCTGGGTCTAAGAGCCGCTAACAAAACACTGCATACACCGTTCGCCCCGAGGTCGAAGGGCCTTGCACCGAGGTACGCGCTGGCTTCGACAAGCTCAGCCCGAACGGTTTTGTTGGCGGCTCTAAGCATCAGCGGGTGGCTGATGCGGCACTTTGCATATGACGCGGCAATGGAGTCTGGTTGCGAGTCATATGAGGGTCGATTTCAATAAAACTGGCTTTTTTGTAGAATAAATGAGTTCAAATGCAGTTCTCATTCACTGGATTCATGGCCAAAACCAACACCCCCCCTCGCCACCGCAGCGGTGCTGTCGCCCAGATGCTGCACATGCCCGTGGCCACACTGCGGGTGTGGGAGCGGCGATACCAAGTCAGCCAGGCGGTTTTGAGCGCCAGCGGGCAGCGTCTCTACAGTGCTGCCGATGTCCAGCGATTGGCTTTGCTCAAACAATTGACCGATCTGGGCCACGCTATCGGCAGCGTCGCGGCGCTCGACATGCCGCAATTACTTGAAGTCGCGGCCACCCATGCGGGCGCAGAAAACGTCAGCCAAAGTCACCGCCCTTCGCCCGCGCCGCAAGCGACCAGCGCTTGGCGTGTGGCGGTGATTGGTCCGGCCTTGGCTCGGCGGCTGCAGCGTCCAGCCTTGCTGCGGCACATGAGCCGCACCTTGGTTTTGCTCGGCCCATTTGACAACGCAGCGCAAGCCAACGAGGCGTTGCGTGGCCTTCCCGTGGACGCCCTCGTGGTGCATGAACCCAGCTTGTATCCCGATTGGCTCGCTCGGCTGCACGCCTGCACATCCGAGCTGCGCGCCACACCCACAGCCTTGCTCTACGGTTTTGCGGCCGATGCCACTTGCGAGGCACTGGCCAGAGCCGGTGTCGCCCTGCTGCGCGAGCCGCAAAACGACACCGTGCTGGCCCAGTGGCTGCAAAACTTGCTGTCGGCCAACAGTGCCGCGCACGCGCAGGCTGTGCATCCAACCCAAACACCGCTGGCCACAACACCTCCACCACCGCGCTGGACAGACGCCGCCTTGGCCGAGTTCGTCAACCAGTCATCCACCATCGCCTGCGAGTGCCCGCGCCATGTGGCGGAGCTGTTGGTGCAGTTGTCGCACTTCGAGTCCTACAGCGCCCAATGCGAAAACCGCAGCCCGGCAGACGCGGCCCTGCACCACTATTTGCGGGAAACTGCCGCCCAGGCCAGAGCCCAGTTCGAACAGGCACTGGCCCATGTCGCGCAGCTAGAAGGGTTGATGCTGCCAAGCACCTCGGCGCCACAGCCGTAGCACCCTCCACCATCCGCACCATGAACGACGACACCACCTTGACCGATATACCCGCCACCAAAGAGCCGCGCCTGTGGCAAGACAACGGCTGGACCGCACGCGTCATCAAAAACGAAGACGACGAGGGCTGGGCCGTTGAAATGATTAAAGACGGCGAACCCGAGCCCGCCTTGGTTGGCCCCTGGACCATGGGCCGTGACAAGAAAAACCCCAAGCCACTCGACACTGCCGCCTTCAACGCCTTGGTGAAAACCGCCTGCGAAGTGGTGCGCCGCCACGAGCAAGCCGAGCACGCTCGGCTGCACAAAAACCTCAGCATCAACACCGACAACGGGCGCATCACTGTCAGCCTCGACCTCGTCCCTGATGAAGACGATCCACACGCTCTGCTGTCGGCCACCAACGCGCTGGGCGAGCCCCTGGCAAAGTGGCGTGTGCCCGCCAGCTTCAAACTGAATGTGGACAGCGCCACCGTGTGGATTGATGGTGGTTTGCGCAAACCGGTTTAACCTCCATCCCACACCTTCTGACACACCAAGGAGCCCTCCATGACCGAAGATCCACGCTGCTGCGGCTCCGGCACCTGCATCATCGACGCCGATGGCCGCTGCTGGTGCGGGCAGCGCTGGGATGGTCAAAAAATGTGCTTTGAGCGTGCATCGAGCGACCAGCAAGGCGGCGCCAGGCCCGATGACAACCATTCAAACGATGGCGGCTCAGACGGTGGCGATTGAAACCGCCAAACAGTGCCCTCGCTTCTGAACCAAACGGGTGGGGTGCAGCAGCCCCTCCATCAATAGCCCTACCCGAAGCGGGCCCTTGATTTCACCCAGCCCGCAACCATGTATTGTTCTGGACACATACCTCAGCCTCCCTAGGAGAACCCACGTGAAACGCATCTTCTTGACCTTGTCTTTGGCCGTGATGAGCCTGAGCTTTTTGGCCACCTCCATGCCGGTTGAAGCCAAACGCCTGGGCGGCGGTAGCAACTCTGGCATGAAGCGCCAAGCGCCTCCTCCCAACCAAGCGCCGCAAGCCACGCCCAACACACCCGCCAATCCAGGCGCGGCCGCTGCTGCCCCCGGCGCTGCCGCTGCAGGCACCGCCGCTGCGGCAGGAAAACGTTCGTGGATGGGCCCCATCGCTGGTTTGGCCGCGGGCCTGGGCATCGCCGCTTTGATGAGCCACCTGGGTATGGGCGAAGCCTTTGGCAACTTCCTGATGATGGCCCTGCTCGCTGTAGCAGCCATATTCTTGGTGCGTTTCCTGATGCGCCGGTTTGGCAACAACGCCGCACAACACAACCGCAACCAGGCACCCGCAGCCCCACAAGGCATGCAATTTGCCGGCATCCCCATGCCACGCGACAACAACGCGCCAGGTTTTGGTTCGGGCAGCGTGAACACGGGTTTCACCTCAACACCCGCCGCCATCGCCCCAGTGGTGCATTCACTGCCGGCCGGTTTTGACGCCCCGGCGTTCGAGCGCATCGCCAAACTCATCTTCATCCGCATGCAAGCCGCCAACGACGCGGGCAACCTGGATGACCTGCGCCAATTCGCCACCCCGGAAATGTTCGCCACCTTCAAACTTGAGCTGCAAGACCGCCAAGGTGCCCAACAAGAAACCGACGTGGTGCAACTCAACGCCCAGGTGTTGGAGTTTGTGCAAGAAGGCGCTGACCAAATCGTCAGCGTGCGTTTCCACGGTCTGATCCGCGAAGTGAAGGACCAACCCACCACCACCTTCGACGAAGTCTGGCACTTGGTCAAACCCACGGACGACAGCCGCCAGTGGGCGATTGCGGGAATCGCGCAGAGCGAAGCCGTTTAAGCGCTCCGTCTATTTAAATCAGCCCTTCGGGTGCGCCGGTGACGGTGTGCTCGGAGGGTTTTTTATGGGCGCTCGCCAACAGCGGCATCTCACTCAAGAGGCGGCAACCCGCCCCCAGTTCATGTTGGCACCCTAAACTCTTCAATCATCGTAGAAGTCAATGGCATCTGGGTCTTTGCCGTTTTTCATGCGCTCGACCCCCCTGACAAACTGTATCGCTGCTCTTGCGAACCGATCAGGAACGCTTCCAGCAAATAGGAGTGCCTGAACTCTGCTCGAAAGCAGCACAGGGTCATCGTAGTGCGAGATGCTTTTCGGATTTACGCGAAGCTTCACTCGAACCGCGTATTCACCCACCGTTTGCGACCGTGCCTCCGAGGCATGAGCCGCAACTAACTGAAGCAAAACAGCGTCGGATTTGGCCACCTCTTGCCACCAAGATTTCACATGATCTTCACCGCCCCAGTGCCGCCAACTGCTGAGCAGAATTGCCAAATCAGGATGATCGATGAACGCTGGTGCAGCCGCCTGCTCATGTACCTTGCTGCACCAGGCATTCTTTAACATGGCGGCATCGACCAAACTCAAGAGCGCGTCGCCCTCTCCTTTTTCGGCCTTCTCAGCCTCCTCGGAAAGTGTCGCGAACACGTACTGACCGCAGCGCAGAGCGGCACCCGCGTTCAGCGCAGTCAACAACAACTGAGTGCGCTGCTCCTCGGGGACTTTCTTAAGCATGTGATAGACGATGCGCCCGACACGGGTTTCGTTTCCGCGATCAAACAGGCCTTGGGGTTTTTCAATCTTCAGGAACTCGTCGCCCACATCCAAAAATGCCGTGATGATCGGTTCCGAATGAGTTGCGTCCAGATCTTCAGGAACGTGATCCATGAAGCGTTCTAGGACAGCACGCACCTTCGATGATCCATCCGTGGTCTTTTGTGCCGCCGCAGAACGCAGAGCAGCAGCAAAGGCAAGGGAGTCTCGCGATTGCTGCAACAGTGCGTCGACCTCGGCGCGCGAAACAGCACCATCTGGAAGAGAAAGGCGGAAATAAGCAGGGAAGACGTCGGGAACACAAACCCTGAGATGCCTTCGCCAGCTGTAGAACGAGTCTGCAGAGTAGTGCATGTTGGACCATACCGACTCAAGCCTCGGAAAGAGTCGAATCACCAAGTCCTTGGTGGGCTGGCGAAGTTCCTCTGGAACCTGCGAAAGCCAAACTTCGTGAAACGCTATCGCCCACTGTTTGTCGTCCCGATCACCAATGGCCTTGTAGCCACAAAACTGATCTGGTGTCGTCCGAATCGCATCGTAGACGGACGGAAGGAACACCCTCAAACATTCGATGGCGATGAAGTCCACCGGATTGACCTCGCCGACAACGGCTGAGTAAGTAACGCTCAGCACGTTTGTCAGACGAACAACATCGCGTGGCACATGAAAGAAGTGCCTCAGCCCAGCGTTGAAAACACTGCTCCAATGGTCATGATCAAAGCGCCCTTCAGGTGTAGCTGCCATCACCGCATCAAGTCGAGTGGACAACGCTTTGAATAGCGTGGTGCGATCTACCCGAGGTAGCTCAAACGGTACTTGAATGATCTTCTCAAGATACCTGTCACCGGGCAACCCGGTTTGCTCACTTATGGCGGTCGCGGCCACGTTCCTGTCGAACGCCAGTAGATAGGTTAGGTAAGGAAAATCGGCTAGCGCTTTGATAACGGTGAACAGCTGCCGTACTTCGTCTGGTGCCAACCGGTCAATGTCATCAATAACCACCAGAACGCGTTTCTTTTTCTCGAGGAGCAGGTCTGCAAGTGCTTTCTTTAAAGCTGGGACGTCCTTGGGCTTTGTTGCCATTTTCTGGGCCGCTACCTCGGCAACTTTGCCAGCGAAAGGACTTACAAGCTCAGCAACGCTGCCAAGTGCACTCGAAAAATCGGAAAGCAGATCGCCAACTTTCTTAAAGCCCTCGTACTTGGCCGGCAGTACAGCTTGCATCTGCCCGAGAAATGCCTTGGCCAGATGCTCTTGACCAGAAAACCACCACGGGTTGAACGAGACAATCACCGGCCTCTCTTCTTCGGGTGCGTGGTCAAGTTCATGTTGCACGTAGGCAAGCACAGTGGACTTGCCGGAACCCCACGGTCCGTAAAGCGCGAGAACAATTCCATCGCTGCTGCGATAGCTCTGAATCGCCTTGGCAAGCGTCCTAGCAAAAGGAGCATGCCCAAAAAGGTCTTGGCCAGGGTCTGTTGACGGGCGGTCGGAAGACAGCGGTGAGGGTATGTCGTTCATAAAAACCGGAGTGAGTCGCCGAACTGTCGTTCAGCAGCAGGGAGTGATGCTCCATTCTTGGCTCGTCTACGGTAACACCCGTGTCTAGTGGGACTACCAAATTGCAAGCGAAGTTTGCGTCAGCGGCGCAGTTTTCAAAAGCTTCCCCGGCCCGCACTGAAGCGGGTGTACCCATGTGAGATGCGCCATGCTGGTGAACGTTGGGCATGTTGCCCGCATGGGAAACCGGGCAACGTTAGGATCAGGCCAATGTGACCGCGAACCATTTTTTAGAAAGCGCTATCCATGCCCAATACCCGAACCCCCAATGCAGTACGTCTGGAGTTCGCTCCGGGCGCACTGGTTCATTCCAACTTGTCGGGTGCCGCCTTCACTGGCGATTGGCTGTGGGTGGCGGGCGACCAAGCCTGCGGCCTGGACCGACTGCGTCGGCTTGAACCAATCGGCAAAGAGGCCCTGCGCTTCGGTGAAGTGCGCGACTTTCCGCTGGCCGATCTGCTGGACTTGCCCGGCGAGGTCGACGAAGAAGCCGATCTAGAAGGCATGGCCGTGGTCGATGGTTTTCTGTGGGTGGTGGGTTCGCACGGTCTGAAACGCAAGAACGCCAAGCCCGACCGCGACCATGCCGAGAACGCCAAGCGACTGGCCAAACTTTCTCTCGACGGCAATCGGCGTTTGTTGGCTCGCCTGCCGATTGAACTCGATGCTGACGGCGCACCCTGCCTGGTACGCCAAGCCCAGGATGACCGACGCGCGCTGCGCTTGAAGGGCGATGCGCATCACAACTTGCTCACCCGGGCCCTGGCCGACGACCCCCACTTCGGCCCCTACATGGCGATTCCTGGTAAGGACAACGGATTTGACATTGAGGGCTTGGCGGTCGATGGCCGCAGGCTGCTGCTGGGTCTGCGCGGTCCTGTGCTGCGGGGATGGTCAGCGTTGTTGGAGATCTCAGTCGAAGCCCGTGGCGACCAACTGAGGCTGGCACCGTTGGACGACAGCGGGCTGTTGATCCGCAAGCATTTTTTGCAGCTCGATGGCTTGGGCGTGCGCGACCTGCACTTCTCGGGTGATGACCTTTACATCTTGGCGGGCCCCACCATGGTGCTCAACGGTGAGATTCGTGTCTTCAGGTGGCCTGGCGCCAAGCCTTTGCTCGCCGCCAACCGGGAGCCAGTTCGTTTCGAGTCGGCTCTGAGCGAATCGGTGTCGCTGCCCCATGGATCCGGCACCAACCGCGCCGAGGCTTTGTGCGACCTGCCGCCCTCCATGGCAGGCCGCAAGCCCAGCTGGCTGGTGCTCTACGACGCACCAGGTGCCGACCGAAAGGATGGCGAGTACACCGTCTTTGGCGACTTGCTGCGCCACGATTGAGCTGCGGTGGCGGTCTGTCTCGAGCGAACGATGGCGGCAATTCCAGAGATCGACCCGGCTTCGCCGCTTCAATTCGTCGTCAATGCGGCTGCAGGCAGCGAGGGTGCAGACGACAAACGCGCCGTCATTGAAACCGCACTGCGGGCGGCTGACAGAAAAGCCGATTTGCTGTTTTGCGCGCCGTCTGAACTGGCTCGCGTGGCGCGTGAGGCAGCGGCCAAGGCCATCAATTCACGCACGGCCGTGGTGGCCGTGGGCGGTGACGGCACGATCAACACCGTGGCACAAGCCGCCCATGCCGCTGGCTGCGCCATGGGGGTGGTGCCGCAGGGCACGTTCAATTACTTTGCCCGCACCCACGGCATTCCCTCGGATCCTGCACAGGCCGCACAGCAGTTGTTGACCTGGTTGCCGTGGCCGGTGCAAGTGGCCGCCATCAACGACCGTGTGTTTCTGGTCAACGCCAGTCTGGGGCTCTACCCCGACTTGCTGGAAGACCGCGAGGCCTTCAAAGCACGCTTTGGCCGCAGCCGTTGGGTGGCTTTGGTCGCGGGCTGCGTCACGTTGTTGGGTGCGCAACGCCGCTTGGGTCTGCACATCAAACTCGGCGCAGTGGTGCGCGACGTGCGAACGCTGACGCTGTTCGTGGGCAACAACCGGCTGCAGCTGGCGCAGTTGGGCGTGCGGCCCGAGCCGCACCCGAAAAGCGGCTCCACAGATGGCCGCATCACGGCCGTCATGCTGCGACCCATCGGCACGCTGTCAATGATCAGGCTGATGCTACACGGTGCCATGGGCACGCTCGGTGAGGCACAAAGTGTGGAGCGTTTCGAGTTCGAGCACATGGTGGTCAACCCGACCCGCTTGCCGGGCAGGCGAGGCGTGAAGGTGGCCTTTGACGGCGAAGTCACCCGCCTGCGCGCACCGCTGGACTTTCGCGTCTTGGCCCGGCCGCTGTACCTGTTGAAGCCGGCTCCTGACGGCCCGGCAGCTGAAACCGAAGGCGCATCCGGATGAGTGTGGTGCTCCACATGTCTGACCCGCACTTTGGCACCGAACAACCAAGGGTCGTCCAAGCGCTGGTCGCGTTGGCTCACCAGCAACGGCCTGACCTGGTGGTGCTTTCAGGCGACATCACACAGCGCGCGCGGCCCGCACAGTTCCAGGCGGCTCGTTCATTCGTGGATCGCCTGGGCGCGCCTTCGCTGGCCATCGCAGGCAACCACGACATTCCACTGTTCGATCTCTGGACGCGTTTACGCCGCCCTTATGCCCGGCACATCGTGGCCTTCGGGGCCGATCTCGAACCGGTGCATTGCACAGCAGATTTGATGGTGGTGGGCGTCAACACCACACGGCCGTGGCGACATAAGAATGGCGAGGTGTCCCGGTTGCAAATTGACCGCGTGGCGCGGCTGCTCCAAGGCGCAACGCCCGCCCAACTGCGTGTGGTGGTGGTGCACCAGCCGGTGGCCGTGACGCTCAAACAAGACCACCCCAACTTGCTGCGCGGACACGAAAGGGCGCTCAAGAGCTGGTCTGCTGCGGGTGTCGATCTGGTGCTGGGCGGGCACATCCACCTGCCATTTGTGATGGCCCTGCCAAGCCATGCAAGGCCAATCTGGGCCGTGCAAGCGGGCACAGCCGTGTCGTCGCGCGTGCGCCCGGGCGTACCCAATTCGGTGAACTTGTTGCGCTGGGACGCGGATTCATCCCCGAGTCGCTGCGTGATCGAACAATGGGATTTTTCGGCAACACAGACAACCTTCGTTTGCGTCAAGGTCACCGAAGTCTGGCCCGTCAGGGCATAACGCAACGCTGAACAAGTGCCTTACAGGTCGCAAGGCTTTGCTGGGGAGAGTCTGTGCTCGCGCCGTCTCAAAACAAGCGGACGATCAACATGCCCAGCACGCTGATCACCACGCTGCTGGCCAGCGGAATGAACCAGTCGCGGCCAAACAAACGAAAGCGAAAGTCGCCCGGCAACCGACCAAAACCAATCTTCGCCAGCCAAGTTTGCAGGCGGCTGAAGATGACCAGGGCGAGGAAGACGACGATCAGCCAGCGGAACATGGGTGCCTTGCAGACAAATAGGGGTTGCTCACAACGTGTGCGTCCGGTCGCCCTGGGCAAATCCGATGGGGTTTTGATTGAAAGAAGCATCACAGCCCCTGGCCAAACCCAGCACCTTGAAGAGTTCTCCCATCTCGTGCTCGGTGAGTAGTTTTTGGGTGTTGACGCGCAACTTCAGGTCAGCGTTTTCCAACTCGTCCATCACACCGCAATTCATCAGGAAACGCGCTTGGCTGGTGTAACCCAGCACATCCAGCCCCGCGTTTTGCGCGGCCACCGCGATGCCGGTGAAATTCACATGCGCAGTGATGTCTTTCTCGCCCGGCGCGTCCAAGGGGTTGGTGTCTGCCAGATGGGCACGGTGACACATCAAGGTGCCACCTGTGCGCTGGGGGTGGTAGTACTCGGCCTCCGGAAAACCGTAGTCGATGAAAAAGGCCGCACCTTGAGTCAGGCGCTCCGCCAAGGACGCGATGAAGGCTTCGGCTTGGGGGTGAATTTCGGTGACGGTGCCAGGCGCAAAAGGGCCATCGGTCGGTGGGCGCAAGGGGGTAGGGCGATCCATCCAAACCAAATGCTCCGTGCCTTCGGTGGTTTGGAGAACCACACCCCGCTCCAGCCACTGCTGACCGTCAAAGTGCAGCAATTGCACGGGCATGGCATCGAGCACCTCGTTGCCAACGACCACTCCTTGCAGGCTGTCGGGCCAGGTGTCCAACCAGCGCACCTTGTGGGCGTGGGGGGCCAGCACCGCCCGCTGGCGCTCACGCAAACTGCCCGAGAGGTCGATGATGGTGTATTGCCTCACCTGCTCGCCCAGCGTGTCGAGCAACTGCAAAGCCAGCGCACCCGAGCCCGCACCAAACTCCCACACCTCGCCGCTGCCACAGGCGAGAAGAGCCTGCTCAACCTGCCGGGCCAGACAGCGGCCAAAGAGGGGGGACAATTCGGGCGCGGTGACAAAGTCGCTGCCTGACGACGGCAACACGCCAAACTTTCTGCTGTCTCGGCTGTAGTAACCGAGGCCCGGCGCGTAAAGCGCCAAGGCCATGTAGCGGTCAAAGGGCAACCAGCCGCCTTGGGTCTGTATTTGTTTGGCGATCAAACGCTGCAGGGGGCTCATGGGCGGGGCCGATACATTGAGCTGGGACGAATCAATAGGCATGCGACATCTTAAGCGGATGGCCTTTGATGTGATCTCGTGTGATCCTCGTCTAGAGGCAAAGGGTGTACTGCCCCCCTCGCCTGGTCTGAAGCAAAAGAATGGAGAGGGAAGGGAAGGCGGAGGATCTCCCTTCGCCACATCACTTTGAAACGCACCCCTTTGCCCCGCCCGACTCGTCCTTGTGGCAAGCTACGGCTTTGAACCCGGAGAAAGCATCATGGCCGTCCCAGTAGAACTTCTTGCGCAGCAGGTGCTGCAGCTTGCGCCAGCAGAACGGGCGCGCCTGCTCAACCAAATCATAGGCAGCTTGGACGCAGATCGTGAAAGAGACGCCCGCTGGAACGCCTTGGCGGCGCAGCGCGATGCGCAAGCGGATGCGGACCCCTCGCTGCTCGTGCCTGGCCCAGACGCATTGGCCCGCATCCGGGCGAGCCTCGGGTGAGCTACAGCCTTCACCGTGGCGCGGAACTAGACCTCCTTGAAGCAGCACGCTTTTACCAGCAAGAAGGCGGCGCAAAACTCGCCGCCCGTTTCTTGAAAGAGTTTGAACGCGTCGTAGAGTTACTGGTTAGGTTTCCAGGGGTGGGTACTCCGGCAGATGAAGTGCGCCGCATCCACCCACTTCAGGACTTCCCCTACTCCGTCATCTATCGCCCAGGCGATGGGCGTATTCGCGTACTTGTCGTGCGCAGCCAGCATCGAGATCCAGAACACGGTGAATCACGTCGCTAACTTTCACATTCCGCCCACCCGCCCCGTGGCCCTGGTCACAGGCGCAGCACGCCGTTTGGGCCGTGAGATTGCGCTCGATCTGGCTCGCCACGGCTTCGATGTGGCGGTGCACTGCCGCCATTCACTGGTGGAGGCCGAGACCACGGTGGCCGAACTCCAGGCGCTGGGTGCAAAGGCCCAGGTCTTTGCCGCTGACTTGTCTGATGAAGCGGCTTGCCGCGCCTTGGTGCCTGCGGTGGTAGCGCACTTCAAGCGCCTGGATGCCATCGTCAACAACGCATCCACCTTTGAGTACGACGCACCCAGCAGCTTCAGTTACGCTGCCATGGACATGCACCTGCGTGCCAACACGGGCCCAGCGGTCCTCTTGGCGCAAGCGCTGTTTGATCACCTCAAAGGCTGCGCCGAAGTGGGCTGCGTGGTCAACCTGGTGGACCAAAAACTGTGGAACTTGAACCCCGACTACTTCTCTTACACCCTGTCCAAAGCGGCGCTCGAAGCCGCCACCGTGATGCTGGCGCAGGCGCTGGCGCCGCAGGTTCGGGTGTGTGGGGTGGCACCGGGCGTGACCCTGGTGTCGGGGCCCATGAGCGAGCAGGAGTTTGAAAAAGCGCATGCCCTCACGCCGCTGCATCGTTCATCCACACCGCAAGACATTGCCCGCACCGTGCGGTTTTTGATTGAATCTCCGGCCATCACCGGCACGACCCTCATGGTGGACGGTGGGCAACACTTGATGGCCCAAGGCCGTGATGTGATGTTTCTCGCCAACCCAGAAAAAGTTGTTCACAAGGAAGTTCCTGATTAGCGACATTCTTCAGCTCGACCCCTACCTCCGTTCGGGCTGAGCCTGTCGAAGCCAGCGTGTAGCGCCACGCGCTACCCTTCGACAGGCTCAGGGCGAACGGGGGAGGGCTGAAGAATGTCGCCAATCAAGAGGAACTTTGACAATGCAAAGCCTGCTCAGCCACCCGAGTCTCATGAGTTGCCGTCGGCTTTTTCTGCGTGACTACGAGGTGTGGATCAACATCGGCGTGCACGAGTTTGAAAAACGTGGCGAACAAAAGGTGCTCATCAATGTAGACCTCTACATTCCGCTGGCCCTGTCCACCCCAAAAGAAGATGAACTCGACGAAGTCGTGGACTACGATTTCATCCGCCGTACCATCGCCGAGCGTGTCAGCCGTGGCCACATTCATCTGCAAGAAACCTTGTGCGACGACGTGTTGCGCCTGATGCTGGCCCACCCCCGCGTGCGCGCCGCCCAGGTGTCCACCGAGAAACCCGATGTCTACCCCGACTGCGACGCGGTGGGATGCGAAGTGTTTGGAATGAAGGAGTTGTGATGGGTGCGCTGAATGACGAGGAAAAGGCCGCAGTGGTTCAAGTCGAACAGAGCAAAGCCGCCGACAAAGCCGCCTTCGAGGCCAACAAACTCAGCAAACGCCTGCACCGCCAGGTGGGCCAGGCCATCGTTGACTTCAACATGATTGAAGAAGGCGACAAAGTGATGGTGTGTGTGTCTGGCGGCAAAGACAGCTACGCCCTGCTCGACATCCTGCTGGGCTTGCAACAACGCGCGCCGATTCACTTTGATTTGATCGCGGTGAATCTGGATCAAAAACAGCCGGGTTTTCCTGAGCACGTGCTGCCCGACTACCTGCAAAGCCTGGGCGTGCCCTTTCACATTGAAAACCAGGACACCTACTCCATCGTCAAACGGGTCATCCCCGAAGGCAAGACGATGTGCAGCCTGTGCTCGCGCCTGCGGCGCGGCATTTTGTACCGTGTGGCCGGTGAATTGGGTGCAACCAAAATTGCCTTGGGCCACCACCGCGACGACATCGTGCAAACCTGGTTCATGAATATGTTTTTCGGTGCCAAGATGAAAGGCATGCCCGCCAAGCTGATGAGTGACGACGGCAAAAACATCGTCATCCGTCCGCTGGCCTATGTGGCTGAAACTGATCTGGAAGCCTGGGCTGAGTACAAACAGTTCCCCATCATCCCCTGCACGCTGTGCGGCAGCCAAGAAAATCTACAGCGTGTGCAAACCAAAAAAATGCTGCGCCAGTGGGACAAACAGTTTCCAGGCCGCGTCGACAATTTATTCAAAGCCATGGGCAACATCGTGCCTTCGCACATGATGGACCGGAACCTCTTCCCCTTCAGCACCCTCCAAGCCACCGGTGTGCCCGACGCTGACGGTGACCGCGCTTTTGATGAAGACGAGGGCTGCGGTCCCAGCACCCCGTTAAATGCCGACGTCGATGGCATTCAACCGATATTTTTGCAACCAACACCGTGAACGACTCCAGGAACGCATCATGAAACGCCGCTTGTCCCTCATCACTTTGGTTTTGGGTGCCGCTGTGCTCAGCGGCTGTGCTTCGTTCAACACCCTGCGCAGCGAAGTCAGCACCTTTGGAAAATGGCCCGAGGGCCGCAAGCCCAGCACCTATGCCTTTGACCGTTTGCCATCGCAAGAAGTGCGCGCAGAGAATCAGCGAGCACTCGAAGAGGCCGCGCTGGCGGCGGTCCAGGGTGCCGGGTTCAAACCGGTGGAACCCGGCCAAAAGCCCGATGTATTGATTCAACTCGGTGCACGCATTTCAGCCGCGCAGCGCTCACCCTTCGACGACCCCTTCTACTGGCACCCGGCGCTGAACTACCACTTCCGCTACCGCGCCCCACGGGCTGGTTTTTATTGGACCCATACCTGGGACCGTTCACTGGAAGCCCAACAGGTGGACCGCGAAGTGACCCTGCTCATTCGCGACAGTGGGAGCAACACCGTGCTCTATGAAGCCCGCGCCACCAACTTTGGTTACGCTTCAGCGAGCACCACCTGGCTGCCCACCATGTTCAACGCTGCGTTGAGCGAATTCCCGCGCAGTTTGTCGGCGACCAAGGTGGTGCAGGTGCCGCTGGTGAAATGAGGTGGTAGGTCATCACATGCAAAACGATGACCTGTGGGAACGGCATTTGACGTACTACCGAGAGGCTGACGCGCTGTATCGGGAGGGTCAAATCAAAAAGGCCCGCACGCTTTTTCTCAGTGCATTGACGCTCGCACCGACTGACGCAGACACACTTTGGGCTCTCGGTTCATGCTGGAGTGAGCTCGGGAATCCACGAGTAGCCCATAGGTATTTCCGTCGTGCCCGCACCCGTGCCGATTGGAAGGATCGCGGAGACCTTCTGTACAACATGGCGAATGCGCTGCATGACCAAGGGCGCCCCACCGCCGCACTGGCCTTTTACAAGCGTGTTCCACGTAGCGCCAAGGCATATTTGCTCGCAAAAAGAAACGTGTTGCTTGCGCGAAGGCTGGTGCGCTTGCGAGCTGCCACCGGAACAAGATGCGAATGGAATTCAGCCAATGATTGGGCTTGATTTCACCCCCCTATCAACACCCGCACATCCTCCTCCCACCCCTTGAGTTTTTCGGCGGCGTGGTTGCGCTGCGTGGGGGTGCTGAGGTTGATCACGTCGGCGGCGAGTTGGCAGTTGTGGGTGGCGGCTTGTCGTTGTAAGGCCCGGAACGATTCGCGGGGGGACTGCCGCCAGTGAACCGTGATGGCACGCAGGCCGGCCTGGGCTTCGCTTTTGGCGCGGGCTGCGTCAGCGGGCGCCTTGGAAATGGCCAAACTTTGGACGCGTCGCAGTACGCCCAGGATGTCTTGCTGACGGGCTTTGCGTTCTTCCAGCCACAGCGCTGCATCCAAAGGAGCTTCTGCGATGCCACGTTGCAGGCGCGCGCGCTGCGACTCGTTCAGTTTGCCCAGCAGGTTTTGCGCCCGCTCTTGCGCTCGTTGGAGCGCTGCACTTTGGCGCTCAGGCGCAGCACGTTGCAGCTTTTGTTCTTCAGCCGTTTTGGCATTGGCCTTGGCGTATTGCCGCTCCAGGTGGGTGAGTTGCGCGGGCGTCAAAGTCAAGGCCCATTCGCTGAGGGCGGGCAGGGCTTGCGCGAGTGCGGTATCCACCTGCTTTGCCACCTCGTCGTTCCAGCGGCACAGTTGGGCAGCCGTGACAGGTTCCAGCACTTCGGCGCGGGCGCGCGCGAGCAGCCCTGCATAGTCGGGCAATTGGGTGCGGCGGTGCCACTCAAACCACGCGTCCAGGTCTTCACGCACGCGCAGGGACTGGGCCTCGTCGAAATCCACATATCCGTCTAACCACCAATAAGCCAGGGTGGGGCCTTGGCCATAACCCCAACGTGCGGCGCTACACGCCCCCAACCACAAGGGCAGACAACACAAGGCAACGATAATCAGCCGCTTGAAACGGGCAGAAAAAACAAAGGATGTGTTCATGGCACTCGACATCGTGATCATGGCCGCGGGCAAAGGCACCCGCATGAAGTCCAGCAAACCCAAGGTCTTGCACAAGCTGGCTGGGAAGAGCCTATTGCAGCATGTTCTGGATACCGCTGCTGTGCTCAGGGCCGATCGCACCATTGCCATCACCGGCCACGGGGCCGATGCGGTGGAAAACCAAGTGAAAGGCGAGGGCTTGCAGTTCGTGCGCCAAATGCCGCAACTGGGTACAGGCCACGCGGTGCAACAGGCTGTGCCTGCACTGCATGATGCGGGCACCACCTTGATTTTGAATGGCGATGTGCCCCTGATTGAAGCCGACACCCTGCAAGCCCTGCTGCAAGCTTGTGCGGGCGACAAGCTGGCCTTGCTCACGGTGGCGTTGGAAGACGCCACGGGTTACGGCCGCATCGTGCGTGATGCGGCAGGCCAGATCACCGGCATCGTGGAACACAAAGACGCCACCAGCGCACAACGCGAGATCAAAGAGGTTTACACCGGCGTGATGGCTGCGCCCACAGCCGCGTTGAAACACTGGCTGGCCCATCTTAAAAATGACAACGCCCAGGGCGAGTACTACCTCACCGATGTGGTGGCCGCCGCCGTGGCGCAGGGGTTGAAGGTGGTATCGGCCCAAGCCAAAGACGAAATCGAGGTGCTGGGTGTGAACAGCCCCGTGCAGTTGGCCGATTTGGAGTGCCGCTTTCAACACCGCAACGCCGTCAAGCTGATGGAAGCCGGCGTGCGTCTGGCCGACCCGCAGCGCATTGATGTGCGCGGCGTGCTCGAATGCGGCAGCGATGTGGAGATTGACGTCAACAACGTCTTCGAAGGCTGCGTGACCTTGGCCGACGGCGTGCGCATCGGTGCGAACTGCGTCATTCGTAATGCCAGCATTGGCGCAGGTGCGGTCATCCACCCCTTCACCCACATCGACGGTGACACGGTCGGCGTGAAGGTCGGCGCTGGCAGCTTGATTGGTCCCTTCGCGCGGCTGCGTCCCGGCGCGGACTTGGGCGAGGAAGTCCACATTGGCAACTTCGTCGAAGTGAAAAACTCCACCCTGGCCAACGGGGCCAAAGCCAACCACCTCGCCTACCTGGGCGACGCCACCGTGGGCGAGCGGGTGAACTATGGCGCGGGCAGCATCACCGCCAACTACGACGGTGCCAACAAACACCGCACCGTGATCGGCAACGACGTGCATGTGGGCAGCAACAGCGTACTGGTCGCCCCGATCACGATAGGTGATGGGGCCACGATAGGCGCGGGTTCCACCATCGGCAAAAACGCACCGGCGGGGCAGTTGTCGCTGACCCGGTCACAACAGGTGTCGCTGGCGGGATGGAAGCGGCCGGTCAAGAAAAAGGCCTGATCGGCGTGGCCAGTTGATTCTGCCCCATGAAATTTGGGCCGTTCGCCCTGAGCTTGTCGAAGGGTCGCTCGTGCAACCAAGGCTTCGACAGATTCAGCGCAAACGGTAGATGACCCTTAAAAGTGGCGGATCAATAGGCGCCGCCTACCAATTGCTGCGGCCCCAAGCAATCAAGGAAGACAACGCACTGCCGCCGGCCGCCACGTTTTGGGCGGGCTCGCCGAAGTTGTCTTCGCCGCCAGAGTGGGTGCCGATCACATAAGGCTTGCCGCCCCACCAACCAAACACCGGGCCGCCGCTGTTGCCCTTGTTGGTGTCGGCCTTGTACTCCAGCTCAACGCCTGCGCCGTCGTTGTCATCGTCGGTGATGGGGAACCAGTAGTTGGCAGAAGGCCGCTCGCCGCTGGCCACGTCGCCGGGGTAACCGGCAATGGTCCAGTAGTTGCCGTCTTCCCAATCGTCGTTATAGGTTTTGTAGCCAAAGTACCCCAGCCAGTCGCCCAGCGGTTGTACGAGTTTCATGATGGCCATGTCGTCGCCTTGGTCGTGGTCTTTGTAGCCACGGGCTGAGCTGATCCACGAAGTCGCATTGGCGCCATAAAGAGACATACCGTCGTAGTAGGCCGGCACAAACAGTGCCTTCCAGTTGGAGCCACTGCCCCAAGGCACCACGTGGCTGGCGGTGAGGATGACGTTTTTGCCGACCAAAGAGGCCGAACCCGTCCACGCAGGGTTGGGCGCTGAGGCATTGGTCCAGACAAAAATTCTGCCGACGATCCGCCATGGATAGCTGCTGGGGTAGTAGACCTGCCGACCATCAGGTGGGAACACGGTTTCAGGATGGACACGCGCACCACTGCGACGGCGCAGCACCGGCCGGGAGGCCGCCACCGATGCGCGTGGTGAGAAGGACACCCCGCTCCACTGCGGCATGTAAGGCTCGGCGTCTTTGGCCACGACAATGGACTTCTTGGGCACAGCCACCTGTTCCAGGGACTGCCCCAAATGGCCCAGCACGGCGGCCTCAGAACTCAAGGCTTGCGCATACCTGTGGCCGTGCATGGCTTGCAGGGACAGCGAGGTTGCCTTGACCGAGCCCACGGCAGCGCGTTGGTCAATCACCAAAAAGTTTCGTGCGGCGTTGAGTTCTGCAGGCGGCTTGCCACGATCGGGTATGTCGGCTTGAGCAAGCAACGCGTCGCCCAAAGTGGGCAATTCACGTTCGGCGGGGTTGGATTTTTTCTTGACCATGACAAGATCTCCTGCGGTGGGCGTATGGGTGAGGAATGACTGGGTTGACAGGCGGTGGGTATCCCTGAGTCAAGTTCGCGGCCATCAAAACCGTCTCTTTGTGGGCGTCAGTATGTGAACGCAAAACGATTGCGCACAACCCTGCAAGGTAGGGGGACAGCCTTGTTTTGCATCCCTAACTTGGCAGGTCAAGCCATGTTTCTTGTCGTGGCGGAAAATACGGGTTTGCTGTGGTGCCCTGCCGCCGCCACCCATTCCTGAACCCATGATCCGAATCACCGAACTGCGCCTTCCTTTGACCCACGCCGAGGACGCTCTGCGTCCAGCCATCGTGGCGCGGCTGAAGATCAAGGACGCTGACCTGCTCGACTTCGCCGTGTTCAAACGAGGTGTCGATGCACGCAAGAAAACCGCCGTGGTACTCACCTACACCATCGATTGCCAGGTGCGCGACGAGGCCGTGGTGTTGGCCAAACATGCGGGCGACACCCACATCAAAGTCGCACCCGATACCCGCTACCAGTGTGTGGGCCAGGCACCCGCCCACTACTTTGAGGACAGCGGGCGAAACCGCCCCGTGGTGATCGGATTCGGCCCCTGCGGCATTTTTGCGGCCCTGATCCTGGCGCAAATGGGCCTGCAACCCATCGTGCTGGAACGCGGCAAAAAAGTGCGCGAGCGCACCAAAGACACCTGGGATTTGTGGCGCAAGAATGTGCTGCACCCCGAGTCCAACGTGCAGTTCGGCGAAGGCGGCGCGGGCACATTCTCCGACGGCAAACTCTGGAGCCAGATCAGTGACCCCCGCCACCTCACGCGCAAGGTGCTGACTGAGTTTGTGAAGGCCGGGGCACCCGAAGAAATTCTCTTCGTGAGCAAACCCCACATCGGCACCTTCCGCCTGGTGAGCATGGTGGAAAAAATGCGCGCCGACATTGAAGCTTTGGGTGGTGAGATTCGCTTCGAGCAGCGGGTGACGGACTTGCTCGTTGAGGGTCGTGGTGACAAGCGCCGGGTTCGTGGTGTGGTGCTCGCTTCAAACGAAGAGATTCGCACCGACCACGTGGTGCTGGCCTTGGGCCACAGTGCCCGCGATACCTTTGCCATGTTGCATGAGCGGGGCGTGTACTTGGAGCCCAAGCCGTTTTCGATTGGCTTTCGCATCGAACACCCGCAAGGGTTGATCGACCAAGCGCGTTACGGTCCGAATGCAGGCCACCCGATACTTGGTGCCGCCGACTACAAACTCGTGCACCACGCCAGCAATGGCCGCTCTGTCTACAGTTTTTGCATGTGCCCTGGCGGCACCGTGGTGGCGGCCACCAGTGAAGAAGGCCGCGTGGTCACCAACGGCATGAGCCAGTACTCGCGCAACGAACGCAACGCCAATGCTGGCATCGTGGTGGGCATCAACCCGCAAGACTACCGGCAAGACGGCAAAACCGACGGCCCCGTGAACCCACTCGATGGTTTGGCCTTCCAGCGCTTTTGGGAGTCGCGTGCTTATGTGCTCGGCGGCAGCACCTATGAGGCCCCAGGGCAGTTGGTGGGCGACTTCATTGCGGGCCGTGCGTCTACTGCTTGGGGCAGCGTGCTGCCCTCTTACAAACCCGGCGTCTTGCTCACCGACTTGGGGCAAGCCGGTTTTGAAAGCCTGCCACCCTACGCGATTGCGGCTGTGCGTGAAGCCCTGCCGGCGTTCGAGCGCCAAATCAAGGGTTTCTCCATGCCAGACGCGGTGCTCACGGGTGTGGAAACGCGCACCTCCTCGCCGCTTCGCATCACGCGGGGTCGTGACTATCAAAGCCTCAACACACAGGGCCTGTACCCTGCCGGTGAAGGCGCGGGTTATGCCGGCGGGATCATGTCGGCCGGGGTGGATGGCATCGAAGTGGCCGAGGCGGTGGGGCGTGACATGCTGGGGGACAACCCAAGCTCATCGTGACCGCAGCCCTGATCTTCATGCCCATCGTGCACAGGGTGTGGCACCGCGTTCACAGGAACGACAAGGTGCCACGTGGACCTCAATTCGGCACATAGTCCGTCGGGTACTTAAACGAATCCACCAGCAAATGCGGCATGCGCATTTCCAAGTTGATGCCTTTGGGTGGAATGGGGCTGGTGAACCATTTTTCGTACATGCGGTGCAGCTCTTTGCTGGCAATCAAGCGACGCAGTTCCGCGTCAACGACCGCCTTGAACGCCGGGTTGTTGCGCTCAAAGCCAATTGCATAGGGTTCGATCGTGATGGGTTTGCCTATGACCTTCAGGTCTTGTGGTTTGGGTGAGTTGGCGCGCAACCCAAACAGCAGCACATCGTCCATCGCAAACCCTTCGACCTTGCCTGACAACACCCAGCCAAAACCCTCGGCATGGTCTTTGGAGGGTTCCACCTTGATGTTGATGGTTTTCAGGCGGGCTTCGCGTGCCAAGGAGTCGATGTTGGTGGTGCCTGTGGTGGACGCCACGGTCTTGCCGTCCAGGTCCTCAATTCGTTCGTAAGGCTTGCTGCTTTGGACCACGATGCGCGACGAGGCAATGAAATGGGGAATGGTGAACGCCACACGCTGGCGGCGGGCTGCGGTGTTGGTGGTGGAGCCGCATTCCATGTCGGCTTGGCCTTTCTCCAGCACGTCAAAACGTGTGGCTGAAGTGACCTGCACGTACTCCACTTTTAAGTCTTTGATTTTCAAGTGGCGGCCTATGGCCTCGACAATTTTGTGACACACATCCAAGCTGTAGCCCACCGGCTTGCCATCGGCCAGGTAGGACAGCGGTATGGACGCTTCGCGGTGCGCAATGATGACGCTGCCCCGCGCTTGAATGCGCTCCAGCGTCGCAAGGGCAGGCGGGGGCGAGGGCGTGGCGATGGCGGGCGCAGTGCCCGATGGTGTTTGTGCCAATGCCGTCGTCGCGGTCAGGCTCCAACAAAAACCACCCAAGAAACCTGCCGCGGCCAAGCGGCTCAGCGAGTTTTTCGACTTCATGATGAACTCCATTCTTCAGTCAAAACACCAGGAACATCGGTCAAGCCAGTCTAGGCACTGCCTCACGCGGTAGGCATGCCATTGCCGTACTGCGGTATCAGCTTTTGGCATGCCTGCAAGGTGCCCACCGTGGCGTATGCACGGTGCTGCCAGTTCGCGCCACTGCCGCCGAACACGCGCAGCCTTGCAACGCAGACACCAGTCCGCCCACAATCAGTGCGTCGTCCCACGCGCACAGGTCGTTTGCCGCACACGAATGCAGATTGATCGGCGGCGCAGCAAGTCAACTGAGATTCAGCAGCATGAAATTGCGCCACATCGAAGTCATCAATGCCGTCTTGCAGTCAGGCAGCTTGAGTGCTGCCGCGCGTCTGCTGAACATCTCGCAACCGTCGGCCACTAAACACTTGCAACATGCCGAACAAACCATCGGTTACGCGCTCTTTCGCCGACATGCAGGCCGACTCCACGCCACCCAAGAGCTTCTGCAACTGGCCCCCTCCATCCGGCAGGCTTATGCGGGTTTTGACGATGTGCGGCGCACCGCCGTCAACCTGCGCAGCAAACCCCAAGCGCGGTTGCGTGTGGGTACCGTACCGGCCATGGCGGGTTTGTTGCCTGATGCCTACGAGACCCTGCACGCCCAGCACCCGAACTTGCGCTGCGAGTTTTCCACGGGACACCACCACGAACTGATTCAGTGGTTGCTGCTGCGTGAGATCGATGTGGGCATTGCATTCGACCCCGCCAGCCACCCCGCCGTTGGTTTCGAAGACATTGCCAGTTGTCGTTTGGTGTGCGCTGCACAGTCCGAGCTGCTGGGCAAATACCGCAAGGGCAAAGCCATCAACGCCTCGGCGCTGTCCAGCATGCCGGTGATTGAGTTGCTGGGTACCGACCCTGTTGGCCGCTTGGTGGCCACATACGCGCAGCGATACGAGTGGGCTTTTCCTGCACCCCTGGTAGTCAAAACCCACCAGGTCGCGCTGCAGTTGGCGGCGCGGGGTTTGGGTGTCGCGGTGGTCGATGAGATCAGCGCGCAAAAGTTTCAACCCGCCTTGCAAGTGCTGCCTATTGAACCAGAGGCACACATTGCAGTGCGGGCGATGTTTTTGCATCCTGGCGCTCTGTCGGCGGCAGCGAGTCACTTTATTGCCGCCTGTCGGCAAGCGATTGATGCAGAGGGTCCTTAGCGGATCGCGGGAAGCTTTTATCCCGAGATATGCGGGCTAGCCCGCATATCTCACCAGGGACGCGTCCGAGTGGGCTGTGATGCGGTGCGCTGGCAAGGCGAGACGACGCTGCGGGCTCGTGCCCGCGAGGAGGAGCAACGCAGCCAGCGTGCCGCAGCACGGCTCAATCGGGTGTGTAGCGCTCGGTGCAAATTGGGTTTGACACTCGAAGCCAAGACAGTGAGCATTCATGCAGTGTTGTGGGGCATAGAAGAGCGACCTGGTGACATATGCGGGCTAGACTCAGCCCCTCTCGCAACGCTGTTTGTTAGCGCCGCATCCCCACTTCGCTCGAACTAAGCCCCACGGTTGCGCCCCGCCCCATGTCGTTCCAAACTCTTGGCTTGATGCCCAGTCTTGTTGATGCAGCGCAGCGCTGCGGTATGAAGCAACCCACGGACATTCAGCGTGCGTCGATGGCAGCGGTGATGGCCGGACAGGATGTTTGGGCGAATGCACCCACGGGTTCAGGCAAAACCGCAGCCTATGTGTTGCCTCTCGTGCAGCGCTTGTTGAAACAAAACATCAAGGCCGGTGCGCCTCGGCGGTCATCCAGAACCACCCAGGTTTTGGTGCTGGTGCCTACACGAGAGCTCGCGGTGCAAGTTGGCCAGCTCGTGCAGGCTTTGGCACCCACTGGGCCCGAGGGCTTGAAGCTGGTGGTGGTTTTTGGCGGCGCCTCCATCAACCCACAAATGATGCGATTGCGCGGAGGTGCGGAGCTGGTGGTGGCCACGCCGGGGCGTTTGCTTGATTTGCTGGCGAGCCATGCCTTGTCGCTGGCGCAACTGAGCACCTTGGTTCTGGATGAAGCCGATCGTTTGTTGGATGCCGGTTTCGCTGACGAGGTGGATCGGGTCTTGGGACTTTTGCCGAAGTCACGCCAAACCTTGATGTTTTCCGCAACAGCACCTGCAGCCTTGAACACTCGAACGCTGGCCTTGTTGCGCGAGCCACTGCGCATTGACTTGCAAGCCCCGCCTGCGGCAGTGGACAACGCGGTTTTGGCCGCCATCCAACAGCGCGCCGTGCAGGTGGAAGACAAACGCCGCTTGCAACTGCTGCGCCACCTCATTGAACAAGGCCAGTGGTCGCGCACCTTGGTGTTCGTGGCCACACGTTATGCCGCTGTGCATGTGGCGGACAAACTCTGTCGCAACGGCATTGATGCCCGCTCACTGCACGGCGACTTGACCCAAGGGGCCAGGAGCCAAGTGCTGTCCGACTTCAAAAGCAGCCAACTCAAAGTGCTGGTGACCACCGATGTGGCCGCACGTGGCATCGACATCCCGCTCTTGCCCGTGGTGGTGAATTTTGATTTGCCGCGCTCCGCGAGTGATTACACCCACCGCATTGGCCGCACCGGCCGCGCCGGGCAAAGCGGCCTGGCGGTGAGTTTCATCACGGCAGACGCTGCTGGCGCAGAAGCGCATTTCCGCTTGATAGAAAAACGCCAAGGTCAGCGGGTGGTGCGCGAGCAAATTGAAGGTTTCGAGCCCACTTGCATCGCTGCGCCCCTGGATGCAAACGGTGGCGTCAAGGGCTTGCGCAAGAGCAAGAAGGACAAATTGCGCGAGGCCAAAGCGTCGCTGTGAATGCTGAATCTATTGAGCTTTGCGTGAATCACGACACCACGCACCGTTCGGGCTGAGCCTTAGAGCCGCTAACAAAACACCGCATACACCGTTCGCCCTGAGCTTGTCGAAGGGCCTTGCACCGACGTACGCGCTGGCTTCGACAGGTCCTGTCCTGAGCCCGTCGAAGGGTCAGCCCGAACGGTTTTGTTAGCGAGTCTTAGCCGGGGCTCAGGACAGGACTTGTCGAAGCCAGCGCATGTCACGGTGCGGCACTTCGACAGGCGCAGTGCGAACGGATTTGTTGTCGTCACGATTGTTGAAAACGTCAATAGGCTCAGTCTGCGGCGCCTGTGGGTTCATTGCTGCCTTCGTCCGCGCTCACCAGAGGCGCTTTGCCCTTCTTCTTCCCCGCCGCCTTCTTGGCTTGCCGCTCGGCTTCTAGGACTTGAGCCTCCAGGCACCACTGCCGGTATTGCTCCGGTGTCTCCAACGTGATACGCCCCCAAGCCCCCGCGCGAAAATCGTTCAGCGCAATCTCCGCTGCTTTTTGCATGTTCACCTGGCCACCGGCCATCAGGCCACCGCGTTTGCGGCCGATGTCGGCCAACAAGGCTTCGTCGCTGAGCTCCTCCAGGCTGCCGAGTTTGTAGCGTGCCTGCAGGCGTTCGGCATACAAAGGCCGCACGCTGGCCAGCAGTACCAGGGCCACTTCCTCTTCGTCATAGGCATTGCGCCCAATGCCACCGCTGGCGGCCAGGTGGTAGCCGCTTTGTTCCACCACGATGCGCGGCCACAGCATGCCGGGCGTGTCGAACAAATAGAAATCGTTGGCGAGCACGATCTTTTGTTCGATCTTGGTGATGCCAGGCTCGTCCCCGGTTTTGGCCGCCACCTTGCCGTGCAAGGTGTTGACCAAGGTGGACTTGCCCACATTCGGAATGCCGCATATCAACACCCGCACCGGCTTGACCATGCCACCGCGCCCCGGTACCAGGCTGCGGCAAGCGGCAACCAGCGGTTTGGCCGGGCCCGCCATGCTGGCATCCAGCGCCAAGGCTTGTGTGCCCGGCTGCGCTTGGTAGTGCGCCAGCCACAGCGCGGTGCGCTCGGGGTCGGCCAGGTCTTGTTTGGTGAGCACCTTCAGGGCTGGCTTGCCCCGCGTCATCTCGGCCAAAAGCGGGTTGCTGCTGGAGCCGGGCAAGCGTGCATCCAACAACTCGATCACCACATCAATGTCAGGCAACCGCTCTTTGATGGCCTTCTTGGTCGAGTTCATGTGACCGGGGAACCATTGGATGGGCATGGGGGGCTTTCTTTGGAACGGTCAGAGTGAAGCGGGGCATCAGGGTAGCGCATGCGCTGTGCAGCAGCGTACATTGTCGGCTTGACTGTTGGAGAGTCGGTGCCCATCATCTCGGCTGGCAAAACCTCAAAAGAGACGGGCGTTTTGGACAAGCCGATTCATCATGAAGGCCGAATACGATCGATTGATAAAACCTCGGGCACCATGAGCATTTTCGACGCGACCGCTTACGCAATTGGTGAGGCTGCTGCCTACTTGGTGGGGCGAATCGCCGGGCGCACCTTCCGTTTAGAGCCAAAGGCGGCGCAGCGCATTGGCGAATACGTTGTGATCGGGGCCATCTTTGCGGCAGGCATTCTCGTCACCGTTGTCTATTCGTAGCCGAAAAGGGGGGCTTCACCCACCCCCCACCAACCACCCCTCAAACGCCTCCCGCGATACCTTGGTCAGCGCCCTGCTGAACTTGGATTTGTCGCCCAGATAAAGGCAGTGCCGGATCACGGTGTAGGCGTTGAACTTGGCGCTGGGGTTCTTTTCTTCGTAGGCCAGTTTGTACTTCTTCACGGTGGTGATGTTTTGTTGGAGCAGGTCGTTGAAGGACACGCGGCTGATGCCGGGTGACCACTCGCGTATGCCTTGAACAAAGCCGTCCACCTTGTGGGGCTCGAAGTCGAAGTCTTTGAAAAAATGGTTGGCGATTTTCAGGAAGGTGAAGGCGTTGAGTTCGCTGCCGGCACTGGATGCACGCCCTTGTTTTTCGGGGCCTTGGGGTGGTTGCGCGGGGGAGGTTTCGTCGGGCGCTTCGCGCAAGGCGGCTTCGGTGGCATCGCGAATTTGTTTGAATTCGCGGTCGGCGAGTTCAAACAATGCGGACAGCACATTGATGCGGCGTTTCAGCGCATTGGGGATGGATTTTTTGTACTTGATTTTGTGGTCCAGCACGCTCCAGGCGTCTTGAATCACGGTGCGCACTTGCAGCTCAAAACGGTAGGGCGCATAAGCCGCGTACTCGGGCAGCGGAGCGCGGGTGGCGTTCAGGCGCAGGTCCATGTGCAGGCCTTTGTAGCCAAAGGCGCTTTCGGTGCTTTCCACGTCGGCCACGCGGTTGGATATCTCAATCACTTCAAAGTGCGAGCGCACCACCTCGGCCACCAGGTCCAACTCGTCTTCATAGAGGCAAACAATACGAATTCCGATGAGGTCGGTGATGTAGGGCGCAATCTCGTAGGGCGTGCTGGATTCTTCCAGCGCCGCGCGGTATTTGCGTGAAAACTTGCGAATGCACTCCTCGCGGTCTTTGACGCGGCCATCGATCTTGGACACCTGGAGGTGGTTCGCATGGGCGACCAGGTTGGTCAACAAGGTGGTGAAGGAGGTGCGTGCTTTCTCCAGCAATGGCAGGTCGCGGTCGTAGGTGGTTAGAAAAGCGGCCTTTTCGGCGTCAAAATCCAGAGAGGGCATGTGTGGTGTCGGTGTGTTGCGTTGCTTGAGTTGCATTCTCACGTACAGGGGGTGCCGCACGGTAACCCGACGTGAACGCCCCAACGCCCCGCTGACTCATAAGAGCCGTTAACAAAACCGTTCGGGCTGAGGCTGTCGAAGCCAGCGCGGACCTCGGTGCAAGGCCCTTCGACAGGCGAGCCGATTTGGATGGCAGCCACACATGAAAATTTCAGAAGGTGAGGAGGGTTTCGTCTTCTCAATTTCTGACGAGTAGCAGCCGTCCCTCCTGAGAGCGTGTTTACGATCTTCTTCTGACCCGAAAATAGGCAGATGAAGAGAAAGAGATACGCCAGCGACATCAGCCGGGAGAAGTTTGAGCAAATTGAGCCGCTGCTGCGCAGCGTGCGCAAGGCGACCAAGCCGACGAAGGTGGATCTGTATGAGGTGTTCTGCGCGGTGCTGTACCTGCTGCGAACGGGTTGCCAGTGGAGGTTCTTGCCGAGCGAGTTTGCGAAGTGGACGACGGTCTATGCCTACTGGCGCAAATGGAGTGAGCCTGACCAGGACGGTGTGAGCGTGTTGGAACGGGCTTTAAAAAAATCAGGTTGGCGCGGCCCGAGACAGACTGGGGCGCAACGCATGCAGCACGCTGTTGATCGTGGACGCGCAGAGCGTGAAGAATACGGACACGGCGGCGCTCAAGGGCTATGACGGGGGCAAGAAGGTTTCGGGCATCAAGCGACTCATTGCAGTGGACACGCCAGGGTTGCCGCACGCAGTGGCGGTGACGACGGCCGAGGTGACTGACCGCAAGGGGGCGCTGCAGGCCCTGCAGCGTTGCAAACCGGGACTGGCACGGGTGCAAAGCTTGCTGGCTGACAGCGGGTACGTGGGAGAGCCCTTCGCGCAGGGCGTGCAAGAGGTTCTTGGAGGGCATGTGACGGTACAGATCGCCAAGAGGAGCGAGTTGCACACCTTCAAGGTCATGCCCAAGCGCTGGATCGTCGAGCGTAGCTTTGCCTGGTTGGACAAGAACCGGCGGCTGTGGAAGAACTGCGAGCGGCTGCTCAATACCAGCCTACAGTTCGTCCACTTGGCATTCTTGGCGTTGCTCCTCAGGAGATCGTAAACACGCTCTGAGGGATTGGCTCGTTTTTGCTGTCTTGGCAATTTTCTCGGCGGGTGCAGCAACGCAGCCAGTCAAGTTGGTGTTTACTCTTGGCCAAGCACTTCTTGAGCTTTGACTCGACCGTCTCGGTCACCCCGGCTCGCCCATGCGCCGCCGCACGCACGCGTCCCGGGTGAAGCAGTCGGGCTACGGGTTGTTGAACAGCTAAACATTCGTAACAAATTGAAACCCATGTGTCATTCGAGAACAATTACCGAGTTTTTCGTCATCGATGCAGTCAACATTGGCCCCCTGCGCCAGCGTGTACCCAAAGCGCTCAACCAACAGGTACCGATGGTTCCAACGAGGAGGCAAATGTGGAAGCGATTTCGCGCTTTTGGGCCCGCAACGGGCACGTGAAGACCAGCAGCTCGGCCATCGCCCTGCTGGGGTTGACGCTACTGACCGCTTGCGGCGGCGGTGGTGGAGAAGGAAACAGTTCAACAACCAACTCACCTTCGGTCACGGTGGCGCCATCCAATCCGACGCCAACTGCTCCGTCTACTTCGACGACCACGCCGCCAACTATTTCAACGACCACGCCGCCAACCACTTCGCCGACTACACCTTCAACAGCGGCACCGGCACCAGCACCAGCACCAGCACCAGCACCGTCGGGGTCAACGCCACCGGCACCGGCACCGACACCAGCTCCGCCGCCAATTGACGCGCCCGCCTCGCGCGCTGAGGCCGCGCGGTTTCTGAATCAAGCCACATTTGGTTCGTCAGAGGGCGAGTTGGACAGGCTGATGGCCACCGGCTACAGCCGGTGGATAGATGAGCAATGGAGCCAGCCACGCAGCACCCACCGTGCCAACTGGGAGGCTTGGGACGCGGCGGTCAAGTCAACCAACCCCAGCAACAGCATTGGTCAGGACGGGGTCATCAACTCCTTCTGGAAATCGGCCCTGACGGGCAACGACCAGCTGCGCCAGCGTGTGGCCTATGCGTTGGCACAAGTGTTTGTGGTCTCTTTGGTGGACAGTGCTGTAGCCAACGAGCCTCGTGCCGTTGCCGCCTACCTCGACATGCTGGCGAACAATGCCGACGGTAACTACCGCACTCTGTTGGAGTCCGTGACGCGCCATCCTGTGATGGGCACGTACTTGTCGCACATACGCAATCAAAAAGCCAACCCCGCCACTGGTCGCGTGCCTGACGAAAACTATTCGCGGGAAGTGGTTCAGTTGTTTTCCATCGGCATTCACGAGTTGCAATCCGATGGCCGACCACGTTTGGTTGGGGGCAAACCGGTCGAGACTTACACCCCTGCGGACATCAGCGGCTTGGCCAAGGTATTCACAGGCTTTAGCTGGGTGTGTCCGGCCATGAACAACAATTGTTTTTCCTTCGGAAATTCTGGTGGCGTGAGCGACCCCGATCGAAGCTTCAAACCCATGGTGGGCTACCCCGCTTTTCACAGCCAAGAGGAAAAACGGTTCTTCGGTACGGTGATCCCTGCGCAAACCACAGCCAATCCCGATGCCAGCTTGAAGGCTGCCTTGGATGCGTTGTCCACCCATCCCAATGTCGGCCCTTTCATCAGCAAACAGCTGATTCAACGCCTCGTCACCAGCAACCCCAGCCCCGAGTATGTGGGTGCGGTAGCCGCCACGTTCAATAACAACGGGCAAGGTGTCAGGGGCGACTTAAGAGCGGTTGTCAAAGCGGTGTTGCTGCATCCCCAAGCCAAGATCACGAGCACCACTTCGGGGCAGTTGCGTGACCCGATTCTGCGCACCACGGCTTTCATGCGGGCCTATGGCTTCAATTCCGAGACCGGCAACTTCCGCATGGGCAATACCGACAACCCTGGCACGTCGCTGGGCATGTCGCCTATGCGGTCACCCTCGGTGTTCAACTTTTTCCGCCCAGGTTATGTGCCGCCGGGTACGCAAACAGCGGCGGCTGGCTTGGTCGCGCCCGAGATGCAACTGGCCCAAGAAACCACGGCCGCCGGCTACGTGAATTTCATGCGCGACGCAGTGGCCTTTGGTTTGGGGCAAAACAATGCCCAAGTCAATGGCGTGACTGTGAACCGTCGAGATTTTCAGGGCAATTTCACGGCGGATTTGGCGCTGGCTGACAGGCCTGCGGATTTGGTGGCACGTGTCAACACCCTGCTGCTTCAGGGCCGCATGTCCAACAACTTGCGCGACGAAATCGTGGGCGCGGTGAGTAAGTTGGCCATTCCAACCTTGGCCGCCAATGGCTCCAACCGGACTCAGGTAGACAACGCCAAACGTGCGCGTGTGAACACGGCCTTGCTGCTGGTGCTGGCCGCGCCCGAATACCAAGTAACGCCTTGAGGTGGCAAACATGAGCAAGCATCACGACAGTGGATTGAAAGAAGCATCGCGCCGCCTGTTTTTGCGTCAAGCTGGCGCACTCTCCAGCTTGGGTGTGGTCGGTGCGCCATTGGCACTGAACTTGGCCGCCATGGGCTCAGCGGCCGCGCAAACGGCCGCTGACTACAAAGCTTTGGTGTGCGTGTTTTTGTTCGGTGGCAACGATGCCTTCAATATGGTGTTGCCAACCGATTCGGCATCGTGGAACAACTACTCTGTCATACGCAACCAGGCACCCGACTCCATTGCCTTGCTTGCCCCAGGCACCAGCATCGATAGTGGGGCCGCCGCCGCATCCCCCGCGCGGCTCGGTGGTGTGTTGCCTATCATTCCGACCAACGCACAGGGCCGCGCCTTCGCACTCCACCCTTTGATGGGTACGCTTCGTGACATGTTCAACACCGACAAACGTTTGGCGGTGGTGGCCAATGTAGGGCCGTTGATTTTGCCGACGACCAAAACGCAGTACGGGCAAGGCAGCCACCCCAAGCCCCCTGGTTTGTTTTCGCATAACGACCAGCAAAACACCTGGCAAAGCTTTAAGCCCGAAGGTGCAACGGTGGGTTGGGGGGGGCGTCTGGGCGACTTGCTTGCCTCACAAAACAGCCGCGCCATTTTCACCAGTATTTCTGCGGCGGGCAACGCGGTGTGGCTGTCGGGTCAGACGGTCAAACAATACCAAGTTGGCACCAACGGTGCGATCCGATTGGGCGCTGACAGCAGCGGACGCGTGTACGGCTCCACGGACGTCACGGCCGCTCTGGAACGTATCGTTGGCAGCAGCCGCACCGGGCATGTGATTGACACCGATTTGGCAGCCATCTCCAAACGTTCTCTGGATGCCGAGGTGGCCCTGCGCGCTGCGCTCAAGGACCCCGGAAATCCCCCTTTCGGAACCGCCCCCGTCAGCGGGGGCTACAACGCCAACAACGACCCCAAGCTGCAATACGACAACCCTCTCACCGGTGTCAAAGCCTTCAATAGCTTGGCCCAACAGTTGCAAATCGTGGCTCGAATGATCGATGCCAGCAGCAATGCCGATGTGGGTGCCAAACGCCAGGTGTTTTTTGTCAGCATGGGCGGCTTTGACACACATGACTTTCAAAACCGTAACCATGCAGATCTGATGGCTCGCTTGTCTCACGCCCTGCGTTATTTCGATACCGCCTTGGGTGCCATGGGTGCGCGCAACCAAGTCACCACCTTCACGGCCAGCGACTTTGGCCGCACCTTCACCAGCAATGGCGATGGCACTGACCATGGCTGGGGCTCACACCATTTCGTGATGGGCGGTGCCGTCAAGGGGGGCGACATTTACGGCACCTTCCCTGTGCTGGGCACCAAGAACGCAGGCAACAACAACTTCGACAGCAGCGCCAACCAACTCGGCAATGGCAGCTTGTTGCCCGAGGTGTCCGTCGATCAAATGGGTGCCACCTTGGCGCGTTGGTTTGGTGTGGGCGACGGCCAGCTCGGCGATGTATTCCCGAGCTTGGCGAACTTTGATGCGTCAAAGCGGAACCTGGGGTTCATGACTCCTTGAAGATTTTTTTCATCTCACTTCACTTCACCTGGAGCACCCGCCGATACTGAATCGCCTCTGCCAGGTGGTTGACTTGCACTTCGCTGTCGCCGGATAAGTCGGCAATGCTGCGTGCCATGCGCAGCACACGGTGAAAACTGCGTGCGGACCAGCCCAAGCGGGCAGCCGCCGTCGTCATGAACTGACTGGCGTTGTTGCTTAAGCGGCAGTGGCTGTCGAGCGCGTCGCCGCTGAGCTCGGCGTTGGTGCAGCCTTGACGGTGCAATTGACGAGCGCGTGCCTGCGCCACCCGGTTGGCGATTGCAGCGCTGGTTTCGCCATCAGGTGCAGCTTGCACTTGTTCTGGAGACACAGCGGGCACCTCCACCTGCAAATCAATGCGGTCCAGCAGCGGGCCACTCAGGCGGCCTTGGTAACGCGCCACCCCATCTGGCGTGCAGCGGCAAGCACGCAAGGGACTGCCCAGGTGGCCGCAAGGGCAGGGGTTCATGGCGGCCACCAGTTGAAACCGCGCCGGGAATTCCGCTTGTCTCGCAGCACGTGAGATCACAATGCGTGCAGTTTCCAGCGGTTCACGCAGGGCTTCCAGCGCGGCACGCGGGTACTCGGGCAGTTCATCCAGAAACAACACCCCGTGGTGGGCCAATGAAATTTCGCCGGGGCGCGGTGGAGAGCCACCTCCGACCAGCGCAACCGCAGATGCACTGTGATGAGGGCTGCGGCAAGCGCGCTGTGCCCAGGCCTCAGGCTTGAAATGTCCCGCCAAGCTCAGCACTGCGGCACTGGCCAAGGCTTCGTCTTCATTCAAGGGCGGCAGCAGGCCCGCAAACCGCTGCGCCAGCATGGACTTGCCCGAGCCCGGCGGCCCCACCATCAAGAGGCTGTGCCCGCCAGCGGCAGCCACTTCGAGGGCGCGTTTGGCCGCCGCTTGGCCTTTCACGTCGCGAAGATCGGGGCCGGGCACTGCAGCCTCGCGCGCCGCTGCTTGAGCCAACGGCAGGGGGACAGCATTGACCGCATCACCCGGAACCATCGCTCGCACCACATCCAACAAATGCGCTGCGGCATAAACCTGGAGCCCCTGAACCCAGGCTGCCTCTTGCGCGCTGGCCATAGGCAAGACCAGACCGCGTTGGTTGTTCTGTTGGCGCATCGCCAGCGCAGACGCCAATGCACCACGCACCGGGCGCAGCTCACCGGCCAAAGACAACTCACCCGCAAACTCCAAGTCCGCAAGCAGCCGCGCGTCAATTTGTTCGCTCGCAGCCAGGATGCCCAGCGCGATGGGCAAATCAAACCGTCCCGACTCTTTGGGCAGGTCCGCCGGCGCGAGGTTCACTGTGATCCGTTTGTTGTGGGGGAAAACCAGGCCACTGGTTTGCAGCGCAGCGCGCACCCGCTCCCGGGCTTCTTTGACCTCGGTATCCGCCAGCCCCACCAAGGTGAAACTGGGCAGGCCATTGGCCAAATGCACTTCGACGGAGATTTCCGGTGAATTCAAACCGTCTAGGGCGCGGCTGTGCACCAGGGCGAAGGTCATGCGGGAGTTCCTTGTTCTTTGCTGTCGCGATGGGACGGAGGGCTTGGGCCCCCCACGGGCATTCTGTTCAGGCCAACGCACCGCCGCATCGCCCAAAAGTACGAATCGGCGGGTGCCCCCTGATATTTCCCGTTCTAGGTGCGCGCGCGCACCACAATGAGGCGCACCGGCAGGTCGCACCTCTTTGTCGAGTGGTGTCGTCGGTGGCGGCTGGCAGCTTCCGCGCCTGGCACGGAAGCTGCAGAAGGCTGTCCCGCAACCTTTGTTTTTTTCACCCTTGGAGTCATGCAATGAAAAAAAGCCTGTTTGTGATCGCTAGCGCTGTCGCCCTCACTGCAATTCCGTCACTGAGTTTTGCGCAAGACAGTCCTTTGAGCTTCAATGCCGCTGTGACGAGCGACTACCGCTACCGAGGCATTTCCCAATCACGCCTGAAGCCCGCCGTCTCGGCTGGTGTGGACTATGCGATTCCTGGCGGTTTTTATGTAGGTGCTTGGGCTTCTTCAATCAAGTGGATCAAAGACGGCGGTGGCGACGCCCGTGCCGAGATTGACGTCTATGGCGGCTACAAAGGTGAGATTTCAAAAGACTTCACCTACGACGTGGGCGTGCTCACCTATCAGTACCCGAGCCACAAACTGGCTGTGAGCCCGAACACCACCGAGGTCTACGGTGCCATGACCTTTGGTCCAGCGACGTTGAAATACTCGCACAGCGTGACGAACTTGTTTGGCTTTTCTGACAGCAAGAACAGCGGCTACGTTGACCTGACAGCCAGCTTTGATGTTGGCGGCGGTGTCATGCTCGCACCTCACGTTGGTTACCAAAAGGTCGCTAAAAACAGCACCTTCTCCTACACCGACTACTCGCTCACCGTCAGCAAAGATTTCTCTGGCTGGTTGCTCAGCGCAGCCGTTGTCGCTGCCGACACCAAGGAATCAGGCGGTAAATCGGTTTATTACTACGCCCCAACAGACAAAGAACTCGGCAAGGCTGGTTTGGTGTTGTCTGTCAAGAAAACCTTCTAACCCAACAACAATTGGAGATGACCATGAAGATGGTGACTGCCATCGTCAAGCCATTCAAGCTTGACGAAGTCCGTGAAGCCTTGAGCGCCATTGGCGTTCAAGGTGTCACAGTGACTGAAGTAAAAGGTTTTGGCCGCCAAAAAGGCCACACCGAGCTGTACCGCGGTGCCGAGTATGTGGTGGACTTTCTGCCCAAGGTGAAGATCGAAGCGGCGGTCGACGATTCCATCGTTGACCGCGTGATCGAAGCCGTGGAGAACGCAGCACGCACAGGCAAGATTGGCGACGGCAAAATTTTTGTCTCGCCGCTGGAGCAGGTGGTTCGCATCCGTACCGGCGAGACCGGCAAGGACGCGCTCTGAGCACACGCAGCCAACAAAAGAGACCCACTATGAAAAAACTCATTGCCCTCTTGGCGTTGGGGCTGTCGGCCCTGACGCTCTCAGGCTTGGCCTTGGCCCAAGCCGCTTCAGCACCTGAGGCCGCTGCCCCTGTGGTCGCAGCTGCTTCCGAGGCGATGGCAGCCGTGGCGGCACCTGCCGCTGCGGCCGCCACGCCGGCCCCCGTCCCCAACAAGGGCGACACCGCCTTCATGACCATTGCCACCGCCTTGGTCATCTTGATGACCATCCCGGGTCTGGCCTTGTTCTATGGCGGCTTGGTACGCAGCAAGAACATGCTGTCGGTGCTGATGCAGGTCTTCATGATCTTCGCCTTGATCTCGGTGTTGTGGGTGGTTTATGGCTACTCCATGGCTTTCACCGCAGGCAACCCCTTCTTCGGCACGCTAGACAAACTCTTCTTGAAGGGTGTGACGCCGGAGTCCATCGCGGCCACCTTCAGCAAGGGCGTCTATTTGCCTGAGTTCACCTTCATCGCGTTCCAAGGCACGTTTGCTGCGGTCACGGTGGCCCTGATCGTCGGCGCGTTTGCCGAACGCATCAAGTTCTCTGCTGTGTTGCTGTTCGCCGTGTTGTGGTTCACCTTCAGCTACATCCCGGTGGCACACATGGTTTGGTACTGGGACGGCCCAGACGCCATCACGAGTGAAGCTGCTCTGGCCACAGTCACTGCGAACGCCGGCTTCATGTGGGCCAAAGGCGCACTCGACTTCGCAGGTGGCACCGTGGTGCACATCAATGCGGCGGTCGCTGGTTTGGTCGGTGCCTACATGATCGGTAAACGTATTGGTTATGGCAAAGAGTCCATGGCGCCACACAGCCTCACGCTGACCATGGTCGGGGCGTCGTTGCTGTGGGTGGGTTGGTTCGGCTTCAATGCCGGCTCCAACCTGGAAGCCAATGGCATTTCCGCCCTGGCCTTCATCAACACCGTGGCCGCGACTGCGATGGCCACCTTGGCTTGGGCGGCCGGTGAAGCGCTCATGAAAGGCAAAGCCTCCATGCTCGGCGCGGCCTCAGGGGCAGTGGCTGGTCTCGTGGCCATCACCCCCGCTTGCGGCTTCGTCGGTGTCGGCGGTGCCCTGGTGATTGGCCTGCTGGCGGGTGTGATCTGCTTGTGGGGAGTCAATGGCCTCAAGCGTTTGCTGGGCGCGGATGACTCGCTCGACGTGTTCGGCGTGCACGGTGTGGGCGGCATCTTGGGTGCCTTGCTCACCGGCGTGTTCGCGGCGCCCAGCCTGGGCGGCACCGGCATCTGCAACTACGTCACCGACAAGTGCGGTGAGTGGGGCAGCATTGGTGCCCAGGTGTGGGTCCAGGCGCAAGGGGTGCTTTACACCGTCGTGATCTCTGCCGTGGTCTCCTTCATCGCCTTCAAGATTGTTGACCTCTTGGTCGGTCTGCGTGTGCCTGAAGAAGACGAACGCGAAGGCCTCGACATCACCTCGCACGGTGAAACCGCTTATCACAAGTGATTCATTGCAACCGCCACTCCGGCGGCTAAGGCCACCTTCGGGTGGCCTTTTTTGTGGGCCTGCAGGATTGACCTCGGGACCCTCTGCATAAATCGTCGGCCCTGCAAAACCCCTGCAACCCGCATGAATGCTGGCGATATGGGGTAAATGCTGACGACGGGATCTCTCAGGAATCGTTATCGGAGAGTAATTTTTCTGGGGGATTTGCATGACAGCCACCGCAGACTTCTTTCGCGCACGCCTGGACGGGATGGTCGATCACAAACATCCACTGGTGGTTTTGAGCAAACGGCTGCCCTGGGCCGCGATTGAACAAGCCCTGGCACCGCACTTCGCTCGCCAGGCTCGCCCAGGCTCCAAGCGGGTGACGGCGGACTTGTTGGGAGCGCATGAAGTCGAATTTGGCAACGGCATCAGCCCCGCAGGCCGCCCGCGCCTGTCAATTCGGCTGATGGCCAGCTTGCAGTACCTGAAGAACTCCTTCAACCTCAGTGACGAAGAACTCGTTCAGCGCTGGAGCGAGAACGTGGTGTGGCAGTTCTTCAGCGGCATGGAGTATTACGAACCACGCTTGCCCTGCGATCCAACCCAGATCGGCCGCTTTCGCCGCGCCGTGGGCGAAGAAGGTCTGGAGCAGTTGCTCAAGGCCACCATCGAGACAGCGGTGCAGATCAAGGCCATCAAGCCCAGCGAGCTGGAACGCGTGATCGTGGACACCACCGTGCAGGAGAAGGCCATCGCCCACCCGGTGGACAGTCGGCTGCTGGAGATTGCGCGGCACAAAGTGGTGAATGCTGCCAAACGAGTGGGCATCAGTTTGAAGCAGACATTTGCGTTTGAAGCCAAAACGCTCAGACGCCAGGCCGGGGGTTACGCCCACGCCAAGCAGTTCAAGCGTTTGAAGAAAGCCGTCAAACGCCAGCGCACAATCCTCGGGGTGGTGATGCGTGAAGTGCAGCGCAAGCTTGATGTGTTGGTGGCACCCGGGCCGACAGCGCTGAGTGCGCTCAAGACCTGGTTGGAGCGGGCCGAACGCATCCGCACGCAACAGCGAGGCGACAAGGGCAAGCTGTACGCGCTGCATGCGCCTGAGGTGGAGTGCATCGGCAAGGGCAAGGCCAGGAAGCCCTATGAGTTTGGTGTGAAGGTCAGCCTGGCTGTCACGCACCTGCGTGGTTTGATGGTGGGGGCCAGAAGTTTCCCCGGCAACCCGTTTGATGGGCACACATTGGCTGCGCAACTGGAGCAAACCAACAACCTGATGCAAGACCTGGGGCGTGTGCCCAAGCAAGTGGTCGTGGACTTGGGGTTCCGGGGCGTGGACGCGGACAACCCGAACGTGGAGATCATCCACCGTGGCAAGTACAAGTCACTGACCAAGGTGCAACGCAAGTGGCTCAAACGGCGTCAGGCCATCGAGCCGCTGATCGGCCACACCAAGGTGGACCACGGCATGCAGCGCTGTTGGCTCAAAGGCGAGTTGGGTGATGCGCTGCACGCACTGAGTTGTGCGGCGGGGTACAACATCCGCTGGCTGCTGCGGGCTATCGCGGCCAAGTCTGCAAAAGACGCGAAGGCGTTTTTGTTGACCCTGCTCGGGCTGAGCTTATGGGGTCAACTCAGGGCAGCCAGGGCACGGCTCGGCGCAAAAAACTTGCTCGGTTGGAAATTCACGCCATCGTCAGTAATGGCTTGCGGGGTGAAATGAATTTTGCAGGGCCGACTAAATCGGTTGCCGATGGCGCGCCTCGGATTGGCGTGAGATGCAAGGCGCAACACCACAGCCATAGCCCCGCTATGGCGAGGATTTGCAACGCCGCAGATCGCTTCAAGCCGAGGATGCGACGTCGGTAAGCGATTTGTGCAGAGGGTCCCTTGGCTTCAGCAAACTGAACCCCATCTGCCTAGAATCTAGAAAAACTTCAGGTCGCAGATTCCATGGTTCCTCACCTCGTCACCGCACTCACAGGCCCCATCAACGAGTTGGAACAGCGGATTTTGGAATCGCTGCCGGCCATCGAACGTTGGTTTCGCCTGGAGTGGATGGAGCACACGCCGCCCTTCTACACCTCGGTGGATTTGCGCAACGCCGGCTTCAAACTGGCCCCGGTCGATACCAATTTGTTCCCCGGCGGGTTCAACAACCTCACACCCGAGATGCTGCCGCTGGCGGTGCAAGCAGCCATGGCCGCCGTGGAAAAAATTTGTCCCGAGGCCAAAAACCTGTTGCTCATCCCTGAGAAACACACGCGCAACACCTTCTATTTGATGAATGTGGCGCGCCTCATGCAAATTTTTCATCAAGCCGGTTTGAATGTGCGGCTGGGCACCTTGGACGACACCATCACGACGCCCACCGACATCGCCTTGCCTGACGGCAGCTCGCTCACGGTGGAGCCCTTGGTGCGCACCCGGGGCCGCATTGGTCTGAAAAACTTCGACCCCTGCACCGTGTTGCTCAACAACGATTTGTCGGCAGGCATCCCCAAAATTCTGGAAAACCTGCACGAGCAGTATTTGCTGCCGCCCTTGCACGCAGGCTGGGCCGTGCGCCGCAAAACCAACCACTTCCAAGCCTACGAAGAAGTGGCCAAAAAATTCTCCAAACTTTTGGGCATGGACCCGTGGTTGATCAATCCGATGTTCTCGGGTTGCGGCGAAGTGAATTTTTCAGACGGCACGGGCAGCGAGTGTTTGATGACGCACAGCGAGGCGTTGCTGGCCAAAATCAAACGCAAGTACAAGGAATACGGCATCAACGAGAAACCCTTTCTCATCGTCAAGGCCGACGCGGGCACCTATGGCATGGGCATCATGACCGTGCGCGACCCCAAGGACCTGGCCGACCTGAACCGCCGCGCACGCAACAAGATGAGCGTCATCAAAGACGGGCAAGAGGTCTCGGAGGTGATTTTGCAAGAAGGCGTGCCCACCTACGAACGTGTCAACGATGCGGTGGCCGAACCTGTGGTGTACATGATCGACCGTTATGTGGTTGGCGGTTTTTACCGCGTCAACGCCGAGCGCGGCATCGACGAGAACCTCAACTCACCCGGTGCCAGTTTTGTGCCCTTGGCTTTTGCCGAATCCAACCAGCTGCCCAAACCCGGCGTGAAACCCGGTGCCAGCGCACCCAATCGCTTTTACATGTACGGGGTGGTCGCCAGGCTGGCCATGTTGGCAGCGAGCTACGAACTGGAGGCAACCGATCCTGAGGCGGAGGTGTACGACTGACTCATGAAGTGAGCGCCTGCCCTCGACAATCACTTCTGCGGATCTGTAGTCTTACCCCGGAAGGTGGTGGAGAGTTTCGAGTGACCTCCCGCGCCAGTTGCTGCGCCGCAACAAACTTGGGCGGTAACGTGACTCACTTCACGCCAGTCGGGCGCACAATCTGATCCCCTTGTTGTATGGCCCCCGCTCGCCGGAAGGGTCCCTCTCACGTGAATCAGTCCCGTCCTGCCTCTAGCCTGGCCGCGCTCACACTGGGCGCCGTGGGTGTCGTCTACGGCGACATTGGAACCAGCCCCCTCTACGCGCTCAAAGAAATGTTTGCCCACGGGCGCGTCCCGCTCACGAGCGAAAACATTTACGGCATCTTGTCCCTGGTGTTCTGGACACTCACCGTGGTGGTGTCGCTCAAGTACGTGATGCTGATACTTCGCGCCGACAACAACGGCGAAGGCGGTTTGATCGCCATGCTGGCCTTGGCCTCGCAGGCGGTGAAAGACAAACCCGTGATGCGCAGGCGCTTGTTGATATTGGGCATCTTTGGCACCGCGATTTTTTTTGGTGATGGTGTGATCACACCGGCCATCACCGTACTGGGCGCAGTAGAAGGTTTGGAAGTCGCCGCGCCGGGTTTGCACGCCTATGTGGTGCCGGTGAGTTTGGTCATCCTGACCGGCCTCTTCCTCGTGCAGCGCCATGGCACCGCCAGCATCGGCAAGTTTTTTGGGCCCATCACTGCGGTCTGGTTTGTGGTGTTGGGCGTGCTGGGTGTGGTGCACATCATCGACAACCCGGCTGTTTTTGCAGCCCTGAGCCCGCACTACGCAGTGCTGTTCATGTTGGCGCACCCCGGCATCACCTTCATTGCCTTGGGTTCCATCGTGTTGTGCGTCACGGGTGCAGAGGCACTTTATGCCGACATGGGCCACTTTGGCAAAAAACCCATTCGCCTGGCTTGGTTCTTGTTGGTCATGCCTGCTTTGGTGTTGAACTACTTTGGCCAAGGCGCGATGCTGCTGGCCCACCCTGAAAAGGTGAGCAACCCTTTCTTTGAGATGGCGCCAGCGTGGGGCCTCTATCCGCTGATTGGTTTGGCGGCTTGTGCCGCGGTGATTGCCTCGCAAGCTTTGATCACCGCTGCGTTTTCTGTCACCAAACAAGCCATTCAACTTGGGTATTTGCCGCGTCTGCGCATCCTGCACACCTCGGTGCGTGAGACCGGTCAAATTTACGTGCCCTTCATCAATTGGACTTTGTTCTTGTGCATTGTGGCGGCGGTCACGATATTCAAGTCCAGCGGCGCACTGGCTTCGGCCTACGGCATCGCAGTGACGATAGACATGCTCATCACCACCATCATGACTTTCTTTGTGATTCGTTATGGCTGGAAGTACCCCTGGTGGTTGTGCATTGCAGCCACAGGCTTTTTCTTTGTGGTCGACTTCACCTTCTTTGCTGCCAACATCATCAAGGTGCTGGACGGCGGTTGGTTCCCTCTGCTCATCGGCGCGGTGGTGTTCTTGCTGATGATGACGTGGAAACAAGGTCGGGCTTTGATGAGCGAACGCCTGCGCGACGACGCGATTGAACTCAAAGGGTTTTTAGAGGCCGTGTTCGTCAGCCCCCCCACACGTGTCGACGGCACGGCCGTGTTTCTGGTGGCCGACCAGGGCATCACGCCCAACGCGCTGCTGCACAACCTCAAACACAACAAGGTGCTGCATCAAACGAATTTGTTCGTCACGGTCAAAAACCATGAGGTGCCGTGGATCAGTTTTGACAAACGCTGCGCCGTGGAACCTTTGGGCCACGACTGCTGGCAAGTGACGTTGAATTTCGGATTCAAGAACGAGCCCGATGTGCCCGAGGCGCTGAAGCTGCTGCAGGGGCGCGGCATCAATGTCGATGAGATGGAAACCAGCTACTTCCTGTCCCGCGACATCGTCATTCCTGTGATGGGCGAGGGCATGCAGCTGTGGCGCGAGAAGCTGTTCGCCAGCATGCACCGCAACGCAGCCGGTGCCGCAGACTTCTTGAGTCTGCCCACCAACCGGGTGGTGGAACTGGGGTCCAAGGTTGAGATTTGAGTTGACAGTTTGAAGGGGCGGCGCGGTGACCAAACGCAACCGCATCTTCATCGGCATCTTGCTGGCCTACGTCTTGGGCGTGGGCTTTCTGATGTACCGCCTCTTGGGCGACATCGACCCGCGTTACCGCGAATCGGCCGAAGAGTCTTTGGTTGAAACCGCGCACCTGTTGGCGTCCACCGTGGAAGTGGCCTCGAAAGACGGTGCCTTGCAACCCGAGGTGCTCCGGCCTGTGTTCCAGTCGCTGTACACCCGGCGCTTTGCAGCCCACATTTTCGGTTTCGAGAAAACGCGGGTCGAGCTGCGGGTAACCGTCGTCAACCGGCAAGGCGTGGTGCTCTACGACTCTCTGGGTCGCCAAGAGGGGGCAGACCATTCGCTTTGGCGTGATGTGCGTTTGGCCTTGAGCGGCGTTTACGGCGCGCGCACCACCGCCGACGTCGAAGGCGAGCCGCTCACCAGTGTCATGTTTGTCGCCGCGCCCATCCATTGGAACAATGAAATCGTCGGTGCTGTCAGCGTCGGCAAACCGGTGCAAAGTTTTGGCCAGTATGTGGAAGCGGCGCGCCGCAAAACCATGCTCGTGGGTTTGACCTCGGTGGTGGCCATGGTGCTTTTGGTGTTGCTCCTGTCGGTGTGGCTGGTACGCCCCTTTGGGCTCATGGCCGACTATGTGCGTTATGTGCGCGCCCAGCGCAGCTTCAGCCTGCCCCGCCTCGGCCGCCGTGCCCTCGGGGTGCTTGGTGCGGCCTATGACGAAATGCGTGACGCCCTCGCGGGGCGCAACTACGTGGCCGACTATGTGCAAACCCTGACCCACGAAGTCAAAAGCCCGCTGTCGGCCATCCGTGGTGCCGCCGAACTGCTGCAAGAACCCATGCCCGACACTGACCGCACCCGCTTCACCGCCAACATCGTGCGGGAGACCGAGCGCGTGCAAGAGCTGATCGACCGCATGATGGAGCTCACCGCACTGGAATCACGCCGCCAGCTCGACCACCCGAGCAGCGTTGATTTGCGCGCGCTGGTGCAAGACGTGGTGGGCAGCGTGCAGACGAGTGCTCGGGCACGGCAAGTGAGCGTGGAGTTGCAAGCCCCCGACGTTGAGGGCGAACCCATCACCGTCGAAGGCGACGCTTTTCTGCTGCGCCGCGCGTTGAGCAATTTGATCGACAACGCGGTGGATTTCTCGCCCACCGGTGGCCGCGTCACCGTGTCCATCACCACACGCCGACGCATCGCCGAAATCACCGTGCTCGACCAAGGCCCCGGCATTCCCGACTACGCGGAAGACAAAGTGTTCGAGAAGTTCTACTCCCTGGCCCGGCCGCATTCTCGAAAAAAGAGCACGGGCTTGGGGCTGTCTTTTGTCAAAGAGATTGCCGACTTGCATCGGGGGCGGATCAGCTTGAAAAACGCTGAGGGGGGTGGGGCGCGGGCGGTGTTGGGGTTGCCGGTGGGGAGGTGAATGTCGAGGCCTGCTTCCGCGCGACGGTTTCGAGCATGGCTGGATCGCCCTGAATAGAAATGGTACTCACCCGCCTAACCAATAACCGGGTTTGCGCCGATGGTGCGCAATAGCCAGAACGGTCACGGTTAAGCCCATCACTTCGTAGAACACCGAATACGGAAACCGTTTCAGTACACGGTGACGGTTTCCTTCGTCATCTGCTGGCCTGCTCAATGGTGAGGCCGCAATGTGCACTATGGCATCGAAGACTTCAGCGCGGAATCCGTCGGCAGCCAATGCATTCCTTTCTTTGTACCAAAGAAAGGCGTCTGCAATGTCTTGCTCCGCCGCCTGAGCAAGTACAACAACGAACTGACTCACAGCGCGCTGAGACGATCTCGGGCTTCACCCCAGGGAACCGCCTGGGTCACTCCCGCGCGCAAATCATGTTTGCGCTGGCGAATTTCGTCTAACCATGCCTTGGCTACGAAGGCATCGTCGTCGCCGTCCAAGCTGTCGAGCAAGGCAATCACGACGGCTGAACGTTCGCTTGGATCAAGCGCGAGGGCTTCGTCAATGAGGTGGTCTACGCGAGCATTCATGAGATTCAGTCTAGCAGTTTCACCCGGGCAAGTGGGTGCAGTTTCAATCGGCTGGATCGCACTTCTTCACATTCACTTCACACACGCCACACCCGCTTCTCTTCCTCTTCCTACCCCATTCGCATGACCCCCTGATCCTCTCGTTCATGCCGCCACACCTTTTGAACGGTGGCGGTATTGAACCCACAGGAGGCAGGCCATGCCGGCGTTGTTTGATACCACAGAGACCCCCCTTTCCAACGAACCCACCGAGGGCGCAGAGCCGCTGTTAACCGCCACCGCCCGTGTGCTGTGGTGTGTGCTGCTGTCGCTGGTCGCGGCCCTGCTCATGGTCTGCCTGCCTGCCCAGGCAGATGACTCGCAGGCGCTGAAAGGCGAAAGCCCTTACTTTGTGGTGGCCAGCCAAGAGCCGGGTGTGGATCGGTTGCCGCTCAAGTCCACCCAAGTGGATGTGCGTATCAATGGCGTGATTGCCGATGTCACCGTGACCCAGCGTTACCGCAATGAAGGCCAGAGGGCGATTGAAGCGCGGTATGTGTTTCCGGGCTCGACGCAAGCGGCGGTCTATGCGATGAATGTGCGCCTGGGCCAGCGTTTGCTCACAGCACGCATCAAAGAAAAACAAGCGGCGCGCCTGGAATACGAAGCCGCAAAAAAAGAGGGAAAAACCAGTGCGCTGCTGGAACAACAGCGGCCCAATGTGTTTGAAATGAATGTGGCCAATATCCTGCCTGGGGATGACGTCGCAGTGGAGCTGCGTTACACCGAACTGCTGGTGCCCACCGAGGCTTCCTACGGTTTTGTATTCCCCACGGTGGTGGGCCCGCGCTACAACTCCCCACAAGCATCAATTCCAAATGACACCCCGGTGGTCAGCCCTTATCTGAAGCCCGGCCATGACGCGGTCGCCCCGGTCGACATTCGCGTGCAGATCGATTCGCCTGTGGCGGTGAAAGAGTTGGCCTCGCCCTCGCACACCATAGAAATGGTGGGCTTGGGCAGCCAGCATGTCGAAGTGAATCTGGCGCCCAGCAACTTGGCCAACAACAACCGGGACTTCATCTTGAACTACCGCCTGGCGGGTGACCGCATTGAGTCAGGGGTGATGCTGTTCCGTGGTGTGTCTGAGAACTTCTTTCTCGCCATGGTGGAGCCGCCCAAGGCACCACCCGTCACGCAGATCAACCCGCGCGAGTACATCTTCGTGGTGGACATTTCGGGCTCCATGCATGGCTACCCGCTGGACACGGCCAAGACCTTGCTGCGCAACCTGATTGGCAGCCTGCGTCCGAGCGACACCTTCAATGTGATGCTGTTCTCGGGCAGCAACCAGATGCTGTCGCCGCAGTCCGTGCCCGCCACCCGGCCCAACATTGACCTGGCCTTGCGCACCATTGAGCGCATGGGTGGCAGCGGCAGCACCGAGATCGTGCCGGCTTTGAAACGTATTGCAGCCTTGCCGAAAAACAGCGATGTGTCGCGCAGCGTGATTGTGGTGACCGATGGCTATGTGTCGGTTGAAGCCGAGGTGTTTGCCTTGGTGCGGCAGAACCTGAACCAGAGCAATGTCTTTGCCTTCGGCATTGGCCACAGCGTGAACCGCCACCTGATTGAAGGCATTGCACGGGCAGGTCAAGGCGAAGCCTTTGTGGTGACCAAACCCGATCAAGCGGCGGCTCAGGCCGAGCGCCTGCGCCGCATCATTGACTCGCCCGTGCTGACCCAAGTGAAAGCGCGTTTCGAAGGGCTGGATGTGTACGACGTGCAACCGGCACAGTTGCCCGATGTGTTGGCAGGCCGGCCGGTGTTGTGGTTTGGCAAGTGGAAATCAGCCCCTGGCCAAGCGGTGAATGCGCAACTGGTGATTGAGGGACAAAGTGCTGTCGGCCCGTGGCGCAGTACGCTGCCCACCGGCGGCCAAGTCAGCGAAACCGCCTCGGCCCTGCGCCACCTGTGGGCACGGCACCGCATCGCCAGCCTCAGTGATGAAGAAGCCTTGCAAGGCGGCACTGCATTCAAAACCCAGATCACCGACCTGGGTTTGCAGTACAGCCTGCTCACGCAGTACACCAGTTTCATCGCGGTGGACCAGGTGGTGCGCAATCCGAATCCCGAGCAGTCCGCCACCGTGAATCAGCCTCTGCCATTGCCTGAAGGTGTGAGCCCCTTGGCGGTGGGTGCAGAGGTGCCGAGTACGCCCGAGCCCTCGGCCTGGTTGGCCTTGCTCGTGGTGGTCGGCATTGTGGTGGCGTCGCTGGTGACGCGTCGTGGACGGTGAACGAGAGAGCCATCCTGTGAACGCCATTGCCACCTGTTCCACCGGCCGCTTTCAACAGCGCCTCTTGTCCGCCCCTCCCATCACCTGGCTGGCCGTGCTGGCGGCAGCGCACTGGACGCACTGGCGCTGGGCGGCGGCGCGGCTGTCTGATGGCTCAGACGATCCCTTGGGTCTGGCGGCCGTGCTGGTGCTGGTGTGGGCGCTGTTGCGCCATGCCGGGGAGTTACGCGCCCAGCCGCGTCCGCTGTGGTTGGGTGTGTCAATGGCGCTCAGCGTGACGGCCACGGCGGCGGTGTGGTGGTTGCCACCATTGGTCGGGGCGCTGCTGGCCGCCCTGGCGCTGGCCAGTGGCGTGCGAGCCTTCATGCCCTCGTGCCGCGCGACATGGCCGCTGGCAGGGCTTGCAGTGCTGGCCTTGCCGCTGGTGTCGTCCATGCAGTTCTACGCGGGTTATCCGCTGCGGGTGGTCACCGCCGAGCTGAGCACGTGGGGCCTGCGTGCCCTGGGTTTTGTGGTGGAGCGCACTGGCAGCGCCATGCAGGTGGACGGCCAACTCATCATCGTGGACGCTCCTTGTTCGGGCGTGCAAATGGTGTGGATGGCTTACTTCTGCGCCTGCACCATGGCGCTGTGGCGCGATTTGCCTGACGTGCAGTTTGTGCGTCGGCTGGTCTTCGTGGGCATGTCGGTGCTGCTGGGCAATGTGCTGCGCAACACCGTGCTGGTGGGTCTGCAAGCCAGCCATGTTGAGTTAAGCGAGTGGGCACACCAAGGCGTGGGGTTGGCGGTGCTGGCTTTGGTGTGTGCGGCGGTGTGCGGATTGATGGCCGTGCGGCCACCGCAAGCGGCACCGGCCGTTCCTGCCATGAAGGGCTTGTATGGACTGGATTGACATCAAACCCCGTTGGCCCGTGTTGTGGATGCTGGTGTTGTTGGTTTGTTGTGCCGCATCGCTGCTGGGGCCAGCCAAAGCCACCTCGTCGCAGCAACAAGCTGTGGCCACTGAGTTTCCCAGCACCTGGGATGGCCGCGCTTTGCGTCCCGTGGCCTTGAGCGCTGTGGAGCAACGTTTTGCGGCGCAGTTTCCCGGGCGTTTGACCCGACTCACCGACGGCGAACAAACCTTGGTCTGGCGCGAAGTGCGCTCCCCCACCCGCTTGCTGCACCCGGCCACCGACTGCTACCGCGGCCTGGGTTACCGCATTGAGGCGGCCCAACTTGAACACGATGCGCAAGCGCGTTTGTGGCGTTGTTTTGTGGCCGTGCGCCACACCCCGTCGGGCCCGGAGCGGATTCGTGTGTGTGAACGCATCGTGGATGCCCAAGGCCAGGCTTTCACCGACACCTCCAGCTGGTTTTGGGCCGCGCAGCTGGGGCAGTCCACGGGACCATGGCTGGCCATCACCACCGCGAGGGCTTTGTGATGGTGCCAACGTCTTGGCGACGCCGGCTGCAGCGCTGGTTGTTGGCGCTTACCGGCACCTTGTTTTTGTTGTTGTGTGCCTTGTTGTTTTGGGCTTGGGCCATGCTTCGCGCAGCGCCGGATGAATGGTCGGCACCCGTGCGGTTGGGGCCTTGGACGGTGCAGGCCAGCGTGCCCGCGCTGTTCCGTGTGGGCACACACCCTTTGACGCTGAAGGTGCTGACCCCTTGGGCGCAAGGCCGCGCGCTGCACACGCGCTGGGGCGTGCTGCGTTGGCAAGAGATGCCCGACAACAGCGCTTGGCAATTGCAATGCCAACCTTGTGTGCTGCGCATTCCCGCCCTGGGACCGCAGCCCTTGGCCTTGCAATCCGTCCAAGTCAGCGGGCGGCGTCAAGGCCAAAGTCAGTTGCAAGGCGCGGTGGTGATTGAAGCGGCCGGTGTTGCGGGCGGGCCCTCCAGTGCACCTGTCACGGGCCGTTGGTCGCTGCACATGCACAACACCCACGCCGACGTGACGCTGAACCTGCCCATCACCCAACTGCACGACGTCGCAGGCCTGTGGGCAGCGCATTTGCCAGAGTGGCCGATGGTGCAAATTCAAGGCCAGATGAAACTCGACGTGGCCTGGCAATTCCCCCGCAACATCGGGCGCATCGCACCCGTGCTGCAAGGTTTTGAAGTGTCGGGTTTGAACACTGAGGCGTTGCGCACCGCCGAGCCGACCTGCCAAGGTGCCATTCCACCCCAAGGCTGGGGACCTTGGTTGCCGCGTGCGGTGTTGGCCGCTGAAGACCAGCGTTTCATGGAACACAACGGTTTCGATCTCGCCGCGCTGCAAAATGCGTGGCGTGCCAACCAAGGTGACAGCACCGGTCTGCACGGCGGCAGCACCTTGAGCCAGCAATTGGCCAAGATGATTTACACCGGCGATCAGCGCCATGCCCCGCGCAAACTGCGCGAATTGCTGTACGCGGTCGAGCTCGACCGCACCCTGGGCAAAGCCCGCGTGCTCGACCTCTATCTGGCGATGGCACCCTGGGGCCAAGGCCAATGCGGCGCAGTGGCCGCAGCAAAACACTATTTCAAGAAGCCCGTGCACCGTTTGACGCCCACCGAAGCCGCCTGGCTGGCCAGCTTGTTGCACGGACCCTCAATCGAGGTATCGCGTTGGGCGGCAAACGACCCCAAGCGCACCGAGCGCACCGCGTGGGTGCTGCAGCACCTGCGGCCGCTGCCTGCCAAACAGCGAGCCGCGCTTGTCAACGAATTACCGAATTGGACGGGGCCGCGACTGAGGGTCGTACACAGTGTCCCTTCTCGCTGAACTCGACTCTCGTGGCCCGTGCTCTCGTGCAAGCCCACTAAACTCGCCGACTCTCGCCAAACACACAAGGAATTGCATGGGCGCGCAATGGAAAGCCAAACACAAAGACCTGGCGGCCAACGCCAAGGGCAAGCTGTTTGGCAAGTTGGTCAAGGACATCATGATTGCTGCACGCAGCGGTGCCGACCCGGCGGTCAATGCCCGCTTGCGTCTGGTGGTGGAGCAAGCGCGCAAAGTCTCCATGCCCAAGGACACGCTGGACCGCGCCATCAAGAAGGGCGCAGGACTCACCGGTGAAGCGGTGAGCTACGAGCGCGTGATTTACGAAGGTTTCGCACCGCACCAGGTGCCGGTCATGGTGGAGTGCCTGACGGACAACGTGAACCGCACCGCGTCCGAGATGCGTGTGCTGTTCCGCAAAGGCCAGTTGGGCACCAGCGGCTCGGTGTCGTGGGACTTTGATCACGTTGGCATCATCGAAGCCGAAGCCACCGCCATGGACGCCGATGCCGAGGTCGCCGCCATCGAAGCCGGCGCGCAAGACTTCGAGTCGGCAGACGACGAAGGCGTGTGCGTGTTTGTCACCAACGCGACCGATCTGGATATGGTCAACCGCGCTCTGCCGACCCACGGTTTCACCGTGTTGTCGGCCAAGCTGGGCTACCAACCCAAGAACCCTGTGCACCCGACCAGCCTGAGCGCTGAGGCGCTGGAAGAGGTGGAAGCCTTTCTCGCTGCCATTGACGACAACGACGACGTGCAGACCATCTTCGCGGGTCTGGGCGGCTGAAGCTCAGCTGGACTGCAATCACGCTGCTGGTGCTGGCCAGACGGCTGTGTGTCGTGGTTTTTGACGAGTCCGATGACGCCTTGCGTGTTGACGGCATCAACCGGCCTTTGCAGCACCTCTGGGCCCTGGCATCCGACGCTTTGCAACCTGACAACCCCAAGCAAGCCAGCCCCCAATGGGAGATGCATTGAACCCCGGAACAGCCCGGATGGGCGAGACCAATGGCTTGCTGCGGCGACCATCGTGCGGGCGGCATCCTAGCTGCAAAGCGGCTGGACCGCCCATCGCTACCGCAGTCGTGAAAACCGCAGTCCAGCCGTGATTTTCACTACCCGGCAGTCGCCGCACGCGCCAGCAACTCGACGTTGCCCCCAGCAGCAGCGGTGTTGACCGTCACCGTTTGTTCAGCCACAAACCGCAACAACAAACGTCCCAGCGCTGAGCCCGTGTGCTTGTCTTGAGTCACCCCGCCGCTCACCAAAGGCAAGATGGCACCCGTTCTTGCTGCAAGTTGGCGGCTGAGTTTCCCCACATCAGCGGCGTCATCTAAAGCTACACCGGCCAGTTCAGCGTTGCCCAATACCGCTTCAAGCTGACCGGAGTCGCCAGGCAACGCGGCCAAGGCCGTGGTCGGCAAACCCGCTTGGTGCAAAGACGCCATCCATGCTTGGACATCTGCCTGCTGTGGCCCGACCCACACCACAGTATTGCCAGCGATCAAGGCGGCGGCCAGTTGCTGCGCGAGCGTGCGTGGATTGGCGTTGGCCGTCGCCACGATGGCGAAGAGCCCGCGTCCGTGCAGGTGCAACTCGTTTTTCTCGCCCGTGGGGCCGGGCAAGGGGTGAACCGACAAACGACGTTGTGCTTGTTGTGCCAAGCATGTCCAGTCAGCGATGGCTTGTTGGTGCAGTACAGGCGAGAGTAGGGCCCCAGCGCGCTCCAACAGGGCGACACGGGTCGCAACGGTTTGTCCGCTCCAGTGCAAGTGACCTTGGTGCAATGACTGCATCAAGTCGGCGATGGCCGGTTGGGGCATCACTTTGGAATCGGTCCCAGTCACGGCAGAGCCTGCGACGCTGGTGGTCTGTGCGCCATCTGCACAAAAACGATAGAGGTAATGCGGCCCGCCCGCCTTCGGCCCGGTACCGCTCAAGCCCTCACCACCGAAAGGTTGCACCCCCACCACCGCGCCAATCATGTTGCGGTTGATGTAAACGTTACCCACACGCGCTTGGGCGGCCAGTTGCAAGGCGCGACTGTCGATGCGGGTTTGAATTCCCAAGGTCAGCCCATAACCCAAAGCGTTGATTTGTTCGATGACCGCCTCGGGCTCTCCCGACCAGCGCACCACGTGCAATACGGGCCCGAAAATTTCTTGGCGCATGTCGCTGATGTGATCAAGCTCAAAAGCAATTGGCGCAATCAATCGCGGTGTATTCGCCGTGACGGGTGCCTCGCCCAGCCAACGCGCTTCTTTGCGCAGGCGGGCGATGTGGGCACGAATGCCGTTGAAGGCTTCATCGTCAATCACCGGGCCCACATCGGTGGCGAAGAGCGCTGGATCACCCACGTTCAACTCCAGCAGTGCACCACGAACCATGTCGATCACTGCATCGGCCACCCCTTCGTGCACACACAACAAGCGCAGCGCCGAACAGCGCTGACCGGCCGAGCGAAATGCGCTTTGCACCACGGCATCGACCACCTGTTCGGGCAGGGCGCTGCTGTCCATGACCATGGCGTTGATGCCGCCAGTCTCTGCGATCAAGACCGGCGGCGTTGCGCTCATTCGTGCCGCCAAGCTGCGGTTGATGATGTGCGCCACTGCAGTGGAGCCGGTGAAACAAACACCCGCTGTGCTGGGGTGGGCCACCAGTGTCGCGCCTATGGTTTCGCCGGGGCCGTGCAACATCACGAGGGCATCTCGGGGCAGGCCTGCTTCATGCAGCAAGGCCACCAAACGTTCAGCTACGTGGGGTGTTTGTTCGGCAGGTTTGGCGGCCACGGTGTTACCGGTGACCAAAGCGGCCGCCACTTGCCCCGCAAAAATCGCCAAAGGAAAATTCCAGGGGCTGATGCAAACGAATACGCCCAAGCCTTGCGGGCCGGGTGCGGGAAAGTCGTTCTTCAAGGCTTCGGCTTGAACCGCGTAGTAGCGGAAAAAGTCCACGGCCTCGCGCACCTCGGCCACACAGTCCCCCATGGTTTTATGGGCCTCTTTGACCAGCAATCCGCAGAACTCGGGCATCCGAGTTTCGAGCAAATCGGCTGCGCGGTGCAAGATGGCTGCACGGTGGGAAACAGCGGTCGTATTCCAGGAACTAAATCCCACCGACAACATCTGCATGGCCGCATGGACTTGATCGATGGTGGATACAGGGACCTCTGCGACCACCGTTTGCGTCACTGCAGCTTCCAAGGGCAGGCGTTCATGTAAATTGGTCAAATCAACGCCTGCCGCATTGCGCCTGTCGGCAAACATGGCCAATGGCAGCGGCACACCTGCATCGCTGCTGGCTTGCAGCGGGCTGGCCAACAACACATCGATGTCCACGGCCTCATCGGAGAGCTGGTGCACAAACGACGAGTTGGCACCGTTTTCCAGCAAACGCCGCACCAGGTAGGCCAGCAAGTCTCTGTGCTGGCCCACGGGGGCGTACACGCGAACGGGCACGCTCACGTCACGCATCACCTCGCGGTAAACACCTTCACCCATGCCGTGCAGGCGCTGCATCTCGAACGCCGCACCCTGTGCATCGGCGAGGTTCAGCACCGCTGCAATCGTGGCGGCGTTGTGGGTGGCGAACTGGGGATAGATGTTGCCGGCAGCGATGGGCGCGCCTTTTTTCGGCGCGTAGGCGAGCAAGGCCTGGGCGCAGGCCAAATAAGATATGTCGGTGTGGTGTTTATGGGTGTAGACCGGATAACCCTGCAGCCCCAACTCTTGGGCGCGTTTGATTTCGCCATCCCAGTAGGCACCCTTGACCAGCCGAACCATCAAGCCCAAGCCATGCTGCTTGCCGATGCGCGCTACTTCGTGAATCACCCCCAGCGCCCGGGTTTGGTAGGCCTGAACGGCCAAACCAAAACCACTCCACTGCGGAAAGTGTTGGACTACCTGCTGAGCCAAACGCTCAAAAACGTCCAGCGACAACTCCAAACGATCGCTTTCTTCTGCGTCGATGGTCAGGTTGATGTTGGCCTTGGCTGCCACTTCGATGAGCGACCAAACGCGCGGCAGCAAGTCCGAAAATACCCGTTCGGATTGCGCTTCTTCATAACGCGTGAACAGGGCGCTGAGTTTGATGGAGATGCCATCGCTGTGCTGAGGGCCGCCCCCATTTTGGCCACCAGCTATCGCTTCAATCGCCCCCCTGTAGGCCGCCAAATACCGAACTGCATCGGCCTCGGTGCGGGCACCTTCGCCCAGCATGTCATAGCTGAAACACAAACCATGTTGCTTTTTTCGCGCGGTAGCCGCTTCTCGCAAGGCCTCATCCATGTCGCGGCCCAAGACGAATTGGCGACCCATGAGCTCAATGGCGCGGACGGTGGCGGCCACCACGGTTTGCGAGCCCAAACGCTGGAACAAACCCGGCGCTTGCGTGTTCGGCGTGTCGGGCAAGAATTTTTTGGACAGCGCGATCGCGTTTGCCGACAAACTGGCGAGCAATTTGTGCGGGCCCGTGCCGCTGCTCTGGCTGCCGTCGAACTGGGCGCGACCGAGCTGGTCCGCAGTCAGGGCGATGGCGGTGGCGGTGTCCGGCACACGCAACAAGGCTTCGGCCAAACGCATCAAGGCCAAACCTTCGGCGCTGCTGATGGGGTACTCACGCAGCAAGGACTCCATGGCCCAAAAAGGGGCTGGGTTGTCACGTACTGCTTGCACCCACGGCCGTGCACGCGACAGCACCGGCGGCCAGGGCAGGGCAGGCTTCAGCGACGCCAGGAGTTCCGCCACAACTGCGTTTTCGTCTCGGCAGGGTGGCGCAAGCCGTGCCGGGCTGGATGCGGGTGTGGAAACGGTTGTTGAGTTCAACATTGGGGCATTCCTGTATAGAATTTCCATCTAGGATATTGTTAAATCAATAGAATATTTACCTGAATACGGTTGATTTTTCAAACGAACATCCATCATGGCCGACGAAGAACCACAGGCGGGCATTGACCGCATCGATGCAAAAATTTTGCGTGTCCTACAGCACGACGGGCGCATCTCCAATCTCAAACTGGCGGGTGAAGTTCACCTGTCGCCCACTGCTGTGCTGGAGCGTGTGAAACGCCTCACGCGAGACGGCTACATCCTGGGTTACGAGGCGCGCTTGAACCCTGACAAATTGGGTGCGGGCATGATGGTGTTCATTGAAGTGGTTTTGGATCGCACCACGCCCGATGTGATGAACGCTTTTAAGGCCGCAGTTCAGGCGCGACCGGAAATCTTGGAATGCCACTTGGTGGCGGGCGGTTTTGACTACCTGATCAAAACCCGGGTGGCCGATATGCGCGCCTACCGCGAGCTGATCGGCTCCGTGGTGTGGGCGCTGCCGGGTGTGCGCGAGACCCACACCTATGCGGTGATGGAAGAGGTGAAAAACAGCACACACCTGGCGGTGTAATTCTCCTGGTGTGCAACGGCACACCAGTTACCGTCGCTCACCAAAGATGGCGCTGCCCACGCGGACCCAGGTGGCGCCTTCAGCGATGGCGGCCTCTAAGTCTTGGCTCATGCCCATAGACAGCGTGTCCAATTCGGGCATGTTGAGGGAAAGCAGCAATTCACGAAGTCGGCGATGGGCCTGGCGCTGTTCACCCACATCAGCGGTGGCTTCAGGAATTGCCATCAATCCACGCAAGCGCAGATGAGGCAGGGCGTTGACTGCTTGCGCGAGTGCCGCCGTGTTGGCAGGTGCGACCCCACTTTTGCTGGCCTCGTTGCTGGTGTTGATTTGCAAGCAAACATTCAGCGGTCGCAGCGATGGTGGGCGCTGAGCCGACAAACGCCCTGCCAACTTCAGGCTGTCGATGCTGTGCACCCAGTCAAAGTGCTCGGCAACCGCGCGGGTTTTGTTGCTTTGCAAGGGGCCAATCAAGTGCCATTCCAGCGAATCGCGCACATCCGCCAAGGCGGTAATTTTGTCCAAACCTTCCTGCACATAGTTCTCACCAAAGCAGCGTTCACCGGCGTTGAAGGCCTCGCGTACCGCCTGTGGGCCGTAGGTTTTGCTCACGCACAACAAGTTCACGCGGTTCAAAGGCCGTTGCGCGGCCGCACAGGCCAGCCTCATCCGGGTCCTCACTTGTTGTAAGTTGTTCTGTATCGTCGCCATAATGCATTGACTATATGGGCGCACGCGCCGCCTTGTTTGGCGGCTCCAACAACCTCACCGCAACCTCCATGGACATTACCCAACTGCTGGCGTTTTCTGTCAAGAACAAAGCCTCCGACTTGCATTTGTCGGCTGGCCTGCCTCCCATGATTCGTGTGCACGGAGACGTGCGTCGCATCAACGTCGATTCGCTGGACCACAAGACAGTGCACGACATGGTCTACGACATCATGAACGACTCGCAGCGCAAAGCCTACGAGGAAACCTTGGAATGTGACTTCTCTTTTGAGATTCAAGGCTTGGCGCGTTTCCGAGTCAACGCCTTCAATCAAAACCGGGGTTCTGGTGCGGTATTCCGAACCATTCCCAGCAAGATTTTGACCCTGGAGCAGCTCAACTGCCCCAAGGTGTTCGCTGAGCTGTCGCTGAAACCGCGCGGTTTGGTGCTGGTGACAGGGCCCACGGGCTCGGGCAAATCCACCACGCTGGCGGCCATGGTGAACCACCTGAACGAAAGTGAGTATGGCCACATCTTGACCGTGGAAGACCCCATCGAGTTTGTTCATGAATCCAAAAAATGTTTGATCAACCAGCGTGAAGTGGGGCCGCACACGCTGAGCTTCTCCAACGCACTGCGCTCCGCACTTCGCGAAGACCCTGACTGCATTTTGGTCGGTGAGTTGCGTGACCTGGAAACCATTCGTCTGGCCCTTACCGCTGCGGAAACGGGCCACCTTGTTTTCGGTACGCTGCACACTTCAAGTGCCGCCAAAACCGTGGACCGGGTGGTGGACGTGTTTCCCGCCGCAGAAAAAGAAATGGTGCGGGCGATGTTGTCGGAGTCCGTCATCGGCATCATTTCTCAAACACTGTGCAAACTCAAAGATGGCTCAGGCCGAGTCGCAGCGCATGAGATCATGCTGGGCACGGCGGCGGTGCGTAACCTGATCCGCGAAAACAAAATCGCGCAAATGTATTCCGCGATTCAAACCGGCAACAACGTGGGCATGTTCACCCTGGATCAAAACCTGGCGGAACTCGTTCGGCGCAATGTGATTTCTCCGGCAGAGGCACGCGGCAAAGCCAAGTTCCCTGAAAACTTCCCCGGCTAATTCACCATCTCAATACCACCGCTTTGAGGACTTCCATGGAACGCGACCAGGCATCTAAATTCGTCAATGACTTGCTGCGCTTGATGGTCTCGCGCAACGGCTCCGATCTTTTCCTCACGGCCGACTTTCCGCCCGCCATCAAGGTGGACGGCAAAGTGACCAAGGTGTCGCCCCAGCCACTGACGGGTCAGCACACCCTGGCCTTGACGCGTGCGGTGATGAATGACAAACAGTCCGCAGAATTCGAGCGCACCAAAGAGTGCAACTTCGCCATATCGCCGCAAGGTGTGGGACGTTTTCGTGTCAATGCGTTCGTGCAGCAGGGCAACGTCGGCTTGGTCATGCGGACCATTCCGGCCACCTTGCCCACAGTGGACAGTTTGAATTTGCCGCGTATCCTGAAAGACGTGGCCTCCGCCAAACGCGGCTTGGTGATTTTTGTGGGTGCTACCGGTTCAGGCAAAAGTACCTCGCTTGCCGCCATGGTGGACCACCGCAATGAAAACAGCTTTGGCCACATCATCACCATTGAAGACCCGGTGGAGTTTGTTCACCCACACAAGAACTGCATCATCACGCAGCGTGAAGTGGGTATCGATACAGACGGTTGGGCACAGGCCCTGAAAAACACTTTGCGCCAAGCGCCTGACGTCATTCTGATGGGCGAGATCCGCGACCGCGAAACCATGGAACATGCCGTGGCCTTTGCTGAAACCGGCCACCTGTGCATGGCCACGCTGCACGCGAACAGCGCCAACCAGGCGCTGGATCGCATCATCAACTTCTTCCCCGAAGAACGTCGCGCCCAGTTGTTGATGGACTTGTCCTTGAACCTCAAAGCCTTGGTGTCGCAGCGCCTGTTGCCGCGTCAAGAGGGCAAAGGCCGAATTGCGGCCGTGGAAATCATGCTGAACACACCTTTGATTTCCGAGCTGATCTTCAAAGGCGAGGTCTCGGAAATCAAAGAAATCATGAAACGCTCACGCGAGCTCGGGATGCAGACTTTTGACCAAAGTCTTTTCGACCTCTATGAAAACCACATGGTCACCTACGAGGACGCACTACGCAATGCAGACTCGGTGAACGATTTACGTTTGCAAATCAAACTGCACAGCCAGCGTGCGCGCAGCAGCGACTTGGCGGCAGGGACTGAGCACCTGACGATTATTTAAGCGCCAAGTGTGAACGGGTGGGAGACCCCGTTGGCGCGCCCGGCTGGGATCGAACCAGCAACCCCTGCCTTCGGAGGGCAGTACTCTATCCATTGAGCTACGGGCGCAGCGCAGCGCGCATTCTAGCTGGACGGGCCTTTATAATTCCAGGTTACGCCCGGCGCAGTCACTGCGCCTGCTTACCACCACCAATGCACGCCCCCGGTTGAGGATTTCATGAGCGACTCTCGTTCCAAAAGCGGTTCCCCACACGATGCCCCCCACGATGATGGCCCCCACGAAGGTCCCATCAAAACGCCCAAGCAGGTGATCATCGCCGTCTTGTTCAGCTTCATCGTGCCGATTTTGGTGATTGTCTTGCTCGTCACCCAAGTGACCGTGGACAAACGCCCTGCAGCTGGCAGTGATGGGTTGACGGCCGAAGCGACGGCACGCCGGATTCAGCCCGTGGGCATGGTTAGTGTGAAGGACCCGACCGATGTTGCAGCGATGAAAACCGGCGACCAGGTCTACAACAGCCAGTGCGTGGCCTGCCATGCATCCGGTGCAGCGGGCGCGCCGAAACTTGCCGACTTGGCTGCATGGGCTCCGCGCCTTGCGCAGGGTTATGACGCCCTGCTTCAGGCTGCACTCAAGGGCAAGGGTGCGATGGGCGCACAAGGTGGCGGTGACTACAGCGACGTGGAGATTGCCCGTGCCGTGGTTTACATGGCGAATCAAAGCGGTGCCAAGTTTGCCGAGCCGGCTTTGCCCGCCAAACCAGCGGCGTCCGAAGCTAAATAAAGCCGACGAGCCAGACCCCGTTTACCAGCCGGCCTTGTGGCCGGCTTTTTTCCGCCTTCACCTGGCAGATTCAGCCTGAAACGCGATGGGACTGCGCTGGTAGCCAAAATGGCGTGGCATGTCCGAAAACAGCATGTCTTGGACACTCCAGGCACCAGACTCAATGGGTGCGATGGCCAGGTGCATGTCCATGCTGTGCACCAAGCCAAATCCGAGGTCGGTGTGCAGAAACAAGCGCCCGGCTTCGTCGGTGTAGGCCGCCACCAATTCAGCGGCTAACCCGGTATGGCTTTGCAGCGTGGTTGCGGTGCTGCTGGCGTGGATGCGCCAAACCCAGGGTGCCGCCTCTAGCTCGACATAGACTTTCTGCGGGCCGTTTTGAAAGTACCAGCACCCGGCCTCGTCTGAGGTGTAGTTGCGCTGAATGAACTCGCGCAGCTTGTCGTGCGTGATGCGGCTGCCCTTGGATTGCGGGAAAGGCCCTGCAGCTTGCGTGCGGTCGTCGCGCATGTACCAGTCGCCCCTGGCGTCCAGCCCCAACCATCCGCTGCAAGCGGGCACGGTCGGCCATTTTTTTAGGGCGGCGATGACGATGGGATCCATGTAGCGGGTTAGTGTTGCGAGTCAGAACCAGTGAGGCAAATGAACCTATTTTCCTCAGTGATCCGGTAGCGACCTTCTCCGGGGTTTTGGTGTCGGGGACAAAGGCGAGGATTTTGTCTGCGATACATCGTGCCAACGCAAACCAACACGGGTGCCCCGTCAGCTGCGGCGCAGCGCTTCGAATGTGCTCCACCCGCGTGAATACTAACCATCATGGCTTTGAGGTATTGACCCGTTTCATGGGTCAACATCCGCTCAATTTCGTTATCTCTGTGTCGCAGTACTAGCGTGTCGGTCCAGTTTGTCCACCGCCTGGAGCAGCTTGGGGCGACGGGTCTTGGTCTCCAACCGTGACTTCGGATTTGCTAGGAGTCTGCGCGGCAGAAGACCAACGCCACAGAAGGTCGTGATGTCGGGGTTCTTAACCCCTTGCCACTTTCGAGAAAATCGCACCTGCGCGATTCTGAGAGGTCGAAATTCGGGTGGTCATTTTGAAATCTTTCTGCCGCGCGGACTCCTAGGCGCACGTACCAGCTCCACCAGTTGTAGACCCACGCCACCGCCACTGCCCTTGTGCGCTGCAATTTCAGGCATCGTGCGAAGCACGCAAAGCCCACCACACCCCCGCCACCAAATGCATCATGCCCAGCAGCGTCAGTGGATTGGGCATGTCGCCGCGTAGCAGCAAGGCGTAAACCAGCGCCGCCAAGGTTTCAAATACGATGAGTTGGCCCGCCAAATTCGTGGGCAAACGTTGGCTGCCCTCGTTCCAGCACAGGGTGCCCAGCCACGAGGCGAGCAAACCGGCCGCCAGCATCAGCCCGATGAATCGTTCAGGCGCTGGGCCCGCAGGCAGTGGGAAAGCCTGTTGAGTGAGGGTGCTCCAAAGCCAAAACCCAATACCCCCCAGCAAGGCCAAGGGCAAGGTGGCCACACCTTGTGCCGTGGCCCATGTGCGTGGGCTGCGGTCGGCGTGGTGGCGCAGCCAGTCGGCGTTACGCAGCGGGTACCAAGTCCAGCAGGCCACCGCACCCACGGCCAGCAAGGCGCCCAAGCCATAAACCGACCAATCAACCGCACCTTGAACTGAGGCGCGCAGATGCTGCATTTCCGCATGGTTGACGAGGGCGATACCGACGGCGATCAATAGCAACGAGGGCCCCAAACGCGACCACGGCAAACGGCCGTCGCGCCCGTGGTTGCGGGCATTGGCACACAGCGCGATGACCACCGGCAAGGTGCCGATGATCATGGTCGGCAAGGGGCCACCCGCGCGCTGGATGGCCGCTGCGAGCAGCAAGTAGTAGAGCAAATTGCCCACCGCCGAGAGCTTGAGAGCTTCCATCCAGTCGGCACGGCTCAAACGACGCAGGGCGTGCCGATCCAACCAAGCGATGGGTAGGGCGATCAGTCCAAACGCAATGTAGCGGCCCACGGACAACAAAGCTGCCGGGTAGTCGGGCAAGAGCAGCGGGATGACGAAGACCAGGCCCCAGACGGCCCCGGCGACCAGGGCGAACAAGGTGCCCGTGACGACGGCCGTGGCGGCGTTGGTTTGACCGGACGCCGGGATGTCGCTCAAGCCACCTCCCCCATTGCGCGCCGGGTTTGCGCAGCGCGCTTGGCAATCCAGTCACTGAACTGCCGTACTTCAGGCCGATCCAAGCTGTTTTGCACCGCCAGCAACCAGTACGCGTAGTGGCTGTGGATGCGGCCTTGCACACCGAAAGGCTCAAGCAATTCGCCGCGCTGCAGCGCTTCGGTCACCAGGGCAATACGCGCCAACGCCACCGCCTGGCCAGCCAAGGCCGCTTGTACTTGTTGGTAGGTGTAGTTCAGATACATCCAGCGCCGAGGCTGCAGGCCGGCTTGGCCTTGTTGGGCGAGCCAGTGCGACCAGCTCAAGAGCACGCTGCCAGGTAGCCCGTCGTCTTCTTCGGCCAAGGTGTGCTGAGCCAAATCGGCCGCGACATTCAATGGCGGCATCTCGCCCGCCGCGATTCGTGCCGCAAGCCACGGGCTGATCACCGGCGTGAGCACCTCGCCGAATAAACGTATCGCACCAGGTGGGGCGTCCACCGGATTGCAATAACGCAGCACCAGGTCGTTCTCGCCGTCTTCGATGTCCACCATGTTGTCGGTGGCCGAAACGCGGATGTCGATGTCGGCATGTTCGCGCTGAAACGCTTCCATTTGCGGGATCAACCACATGGAGGCCATGGACGCGAAGGTGTTCAGGTTCACATGCTTGCGGCCACGGGCGCGGCGAATGTGGCGCACCGTGGTGTCCAGGCGGTCCAAGCCCGGCGCAACGGCGCGCAACAACGCTTGACCGTCTCCGGTGAGTGCGACGTGGCGGGTGCCTCGTGAAAAAAGCGGTGCGCCCAACTCCTCTTCCAGGCTGCTGATTTGTCGGCTGATGGCCGATTGGGTGAGGCTCAGTTCCTCCGCAGCGGCGCGAAAACTCAAATGCCGCGCCACGGCTTCAAAAGCCCGGATGGGGCCGACAGACAAGGGGCGGTGGCGTTGGGTAGACATGAGGACGTTCTTATTGATGCGATATGAGAATGAATGCGCTGCCGCAATCTCATTGGACGAAGAAGGCAAGTCTACATAGTATTAAGCCTCATATTCAAAGGAGTCACCATGAACCATCCAGTCATGAACATTGTGCAACAAAAGCGCAGCCCTGGGTGCGTGAGCTTGGGCACCGAATCACGTACCCAATCCATCACCTTACGCACCGGTCGCCAAGCCAGCGTATTGAAGGTGGAGTGCGGCATGGCGTGGGTGACCCTGCCTGGAACGTCCTCACAAGCCCCGCAGGACCTGTGGCTGCAGGCCGGTCAAACGCTGCCGCTGGCGGCGAAACAAACGCTCTGGGTGGACGGCTGGCCGCATGCGGAGTTGTCAGTGCAAGCGCCGGAGCGGGCTCCGGCGCGGCAACTGTTTGGTTTGGTGGTTCGTCTTGTGGCGCGCTTCAGGCGTCGCGGGGCGGCTTCATCGCTGCCTTGCTCCGCCGCTTGACAGCAGCTGGTTCGGTGCGGCTTTTGGTTCGCCGAGCGGCCTTGCCGGCTCTGGCGCGTAAGGCCGCTTCCATTGCCCGGCGTGCCCAGGGCAACATGACGTTGGAGGACTCCATGGCCTCATCCGGTGGGCTGTAGTAGTTCATCTGGATGGGTTTGTCTTTGGTTTCAAAAACAAATGGCGAGCAACCCGCCGCTTCAAAGTGTGGGCGTGTGGTGTCGTCCACCTTGAGGTAAAGCTGCTCATTGGCGATCAAGGCGATGAAAAGGTCGTCCACATAAATGCCCCGGCCGCCAAACATTTTTTTGGCGCGGACGACGCCCAAGCCGCTGAGCAACTCCAAGCAGTAAGCGGCGAATTCATCAGCCGGGGTGATGGTGGTGGGTTTCGGGAACGTGGGCATGGTGACAGTCTTGCACAATCATCCCATCGCGGCCAGCCGCAACCGAGACCCTTGCCATGATGGAAACCGACCGCAACCTCATACGCCAACGCCTCGTCAAAGCCCGCCAAGCCCTGCCCGACCGGCTGGAGCGCGCGGTTCAATTGCAAAGCGTGTTGCGCATTTGGCTCGTGGGCCGCAGGGAAAAATCCATCGGCGCTTATTGGCCCATCAAGGGTGAGTTCGATCCGCTGCCCGCGCTGTACCGCTGGACGGAAGGTGCGCCTGACGGCGTCACTCGGCGCATTGGTCTGCCGGTGGCAGACAAACAGAACCAGTCGCTGCGGTTTCACGTGTGGTACCCCGGATGCGAAACCGAACTCGATGCCTACGACATTCCCAAACCCAAAGGCACCGAAGAGTTCGTGCCCGATTTGCTCATCGTGCCCTGCCTGGGTTTTGGCCCGGGCGGTGTGCGGCTCGGTTATGGCGGTGGTTTCTTTGAGCGGACCTTGATGTCGATGACACCCCGCCCCGTGGCCGTAGGCGTGAGTTACACACACGGCTTTTTGCCCTTGCTTCGCGCCGAACCCGACGACTTTGTTTTGGATGCCATGCTCACCGAAGATGGGGTGATGTGGCAGCAGGATGGTGGGGGTTATACGGTGAATGAGTTGCAGCGCTGAGGTTCAACCACTGTCACCGACATTTCGCTGAACACGTTGAAACTGTTTGCTTTAGCTTTTGCACTGATGGTTGTTCAACGAACTAAAAATGGACGGAGCTTTGTGCTTGCTGCCCATGGCAGCAAAGAACAGCATGTCGTCACTGAAGGATGCATAACTCATCGCAGACTGTGGCGGCACGGATTCGGGCGGTCTACGGCGTTATTTTTCTTGCCAATAGCAGCGCTATTGGCAAGAAAAACGCCTTGCAGCCCATCCCCATCCGCGCCACCACAGGCTCGCAAGAGTTACTCAGGGCATCCTTTAGTGCCCAAAGTCCTGCTCAACAGCCGAGCCCCTTGGCGCTAACAAGTGCTGCGAACAATTTGCAGCGGCTTGTTTCATTTGGCGGGAGAAAGCGATTTGCCCGCACGGTATGTCGCCAAAGGGTATGAAGTTCGGCGGCGTGTCTGTTGGCCGTAAAACGGGGGCACGCCCGACGGCGGTTGCCGCGTCTTGGCGCGCAATCGTCTGCTATTTTTTCTTGCCCCAGGTGTACAGCTGGGTGACAGCATAGTTCCACACGGCACCCACCAAGATACCAGCCAGCGCGGCCAGCACCCATTGCGTGCGGTGCTCGAACAAGTAGTTGGCAATGCCGATGTTGGCCACGGCCCCAACGCTGCAAGCTGCAACGAAACTCAACAAACCGCCCCACCATCCCCAACCTTTGAGGCGGCGGTCGCGGTAAGTCAAGGCATTGTTGAGTGCAAAGTTGAAGGCCATGGATAGACCGGTTGCGATCGACTGGCCGACCTGGAAGCTCAGCCCCAGTGCCTTCAGTGCGAAGGTCAACACGCTGAAGTGCACGAGCACGCCCAGGCCGCCAATCATGGCGAAGGCCAAGAAACGAACGGGTACGAAACGGCCGATGGTTTTGTCGGCTAACAACATGCCGTACTCCCAAATGACCATGCCGTCGAGTTTGCTCTCGCCGCTGTGGCGGTCGCGGAAGCGGTAAGCAATTTCTTCGACTCTCAAGGGTTGCTTGCTGCTGGCAAGCAAGTCCAGCAGAATTTTGAAACCCATGCCCGACAAATGATGCATGCTGGCTTCAAAGGCCTCACGCTTGAGCATGAAAAAGCCGCTCATTGGGTCGGAGATGGCCTGCTTGAGTATCAATCGACTCATTCTGGTCGCTAGCAAACTCATCGCCTTGCGTGACTCGTCCCACTCGCCTGTGCTACCCCCTTCTGCATACCGTGTACCGATGACCACATCGGCACCCCCGTGTATCTTGTTAAGCATCATTGGCAATATCGACTCATCGTGCTGAAGGTCTGCATCCATCACCGCGATTACAGGGGCTGCTGCCGCCAATATGCCCTCAATACAAGCCGATGCAAGGCCACGTCGACCGATGCGTTGTACACAACGAAAACGGCGGTCTTTTGCTGCCAAGCTGCGGACATACGTTGCGGTGCCATCGGGTGAGTCGTCATCGACAAAGATGACCTCCCAGCCCGTGCCACCCATCGTTTGTTCAACTCGCTTGAGCAGTTCAGCAATGTTGCCGCTCTCGTTAAATGTGGGAACGACAATGGACAGGCGCAAAGGGTCGACACTCAGGATGCTCACGGATCGTCGCTTTCTAACGTCTAAGGTTTGATGGTTGGTGGGGGCTGCTCGATTCTCCAGTGTTCCGCAAATGTGTTGTGAAACTGGAGCAGTTGTCTGCTGGGCCAGCGATGGCCGCAGACCGAATAAAACTCTGAGATGAATTTTCTGCCTGAGTCGTGTGCCAGGACTGCAATGTGTTTGACATCTTTGAGCCTTTCGCAAAGGTCTGCCATGTCTCGGGTTTCAGCGACGCCCACCATGCGCCCCCTGTTGTCCTGTCCCGAGAGCTGGTCGAGGTATAGGCGGTACATGTCACGGTTGGCTGGCCAAGGAAACAAAAAAACCGAGTCCTGACCAGAGCCTTGCAGCGCTGCTTTTGTCATGCCGCGAAAGTCTTCGAAGCTTTGCAGTTCATTGCGGTGCTTTGTAGGCAGTGTCACGGAAAGCGCGATGAGGGCTGCCAGTACTGCCCAGCGAGTTCGCTGTATTTGACCCAGTAGCAAGCCCAGCATGACTAAAAACAAGGGGACAGCGAAAATGTAAAAGCGTGGATGCGCCATGCCTGCTGTCGCCACGATCCATCCCGCCAGAGCAATATATATAGCCAACAAAACTTGCAGGAAAAAGATTTGGACTGCCCACCGCGGTGCCGCAACTTGGGGTTGGGTGGAAAAATGGCGTGCCACAACCGCGAGCCAAGCAACCAAAAACAACCACAACCATGGCCCATGGAATACGGCGATGGTTCCATTGATCGTGGCAAACGTTTTTTGCAGCGCAGTGAGGCCCCAGGCTACGCTACCTTTGCTCGTTGCCAGAATGGTGTGCGCACTCAGTGCAAGCCATACCGAGAACGCCAACGTCAGGGATGCCAAACGTATGAGGGGGGTTCGGTTGCGCGTCTTACAAGCCAGCAAAAAGTCGGGCAGCAGCAGAACAGCCACCATTGCAGCGGCGTTGTAGTGGGAGTAGCACGCTAGCAGCAACAAAACTATCTCACCCCAACCTGGGGGGCGCATCTGCCGCCACCCTTGTTGCCAGCGTGACAACCACAGAAGTCCACCCATTCCTATGAGTGACGTGCCAAGGCTATAGGCTCTTGCATCTTGGGCGTAAATCACCAGCGCCGGTGAAAAGGTCAACAGCAGCAGGGCCCATGTGAGTGCACGGCGTTCCCAGGCTACGTTTGAGCGAGACGCAAACCAGGCAAACCAAGCCAACAACAAGCACGCCGCCACCGCTCCAGGCAGTCGGGCGGAAAACTCTGACAAGCCCAATGCGTTGACGCTTGCTTTTTCAAGGAGGTCTTGAAGAGGAGGGTGTTGCTCCGCCGTTTTTGCGGTCAGGAACGTGTCGCCATCGCGAATTTCATGGATCGAAGTTTTCCTGTACCAGGGTTGACCGATGTCTGGCACCAAAGGGTGGTAGATGGCCATACGCAGCGTGAACAGCTCGTCGGCCCAGAAGCTCTTCTGGTCAATGTTTTGAAAGCGTAGAGCGCTTCCGGTCAAGACGAGAAGGACAAGAAAAAAGTAAAACAGCCGAGTACGTAAAGCTTGTGTGTCCATGATCAATCGTTGTGCGGGCCCGAGTCAACTCAGTGCCGAGGGCTGATGCCGGCGAGTTGAGAAAATCGTATTTTCTATCGCTTGCTTTTGGCTCCTGGTAACAATGCAACAAGAGGTTCAGCTCGTGCGCCCTCTGTGTTGGGCTACCGCACTCCAAAACCGCTCGTCTTGGGTGGTACTGAAGTTCACCCGCATGAGCGTCGTCGGCCGAGGGGTGGCGTGGAAGATGCTGCCCGGAGCGAGCAGCCAGCCCTCGTCGAGCATGGCGTGCGCCAGGCGCTCGGTGTCCACACCCACATCCACCCAGCCAAAGAGGCCACGCGGCGTGGCTTTGAATTCGCAGCCGTGGGCCAGTGCGAGTTTCACGCAGCGTGAACGGGCAGCGTCCAGCCTTTGATTCACCCGGTCGGCGTGGCGGCGCAACAGGCCTTGCTCCAAACAATAGGCCAATGCTTGTTCGGTCAGGCTGGGTGTGGTCAGGGTGGTGAGCAGTTTGGTGTCAATGAAGCGGTCCACCCAATGCGCCGGTGCCGCGATGTAACCCACACGCCAGTTGGGCACCAAAATTTTTGAAAAGCCTGAGACATAAATCGTGCGCTGCAGCCCGTCTAACGCGGCCAATCGTGGCAAGTGTGCAGGCGCAAGGTAGCAATAGCTGTCGTCTTCCAAAATGTGCAAATCGTGTTTGTGGGCCAGCTGCAGCAATTGGTGAGCGCTTTGCAAGCTGAGGCAACTGCCGGTGGGGTTGTGCAGCACAGAGACGGTGATGTAAAGCCGTGGACGCTCCTGCGGCGCTTGCGCTTCGATCAAACGTTCCATCACGGCCAGATCCGGGCCGGTCTCGCCACGCGGAACAGGCAACACACCAAGGCCCAGGGCCGCCAGGCGCGCAAACTCCACCGGCCAGCCGGGTTCGTCCACCAACACGGTGTCCCCCGCTCGCAGCAAGCTGCGGGTCACAACGTCCAGGGCTTGGGTGGCGCCCAAAGTGGTGACGATTTGTTCGGGCGCGGCGGTGATGCCGAAGTCCTGGACCTTGCGTGACAGCGCCAATCGCAACCGGGGGTCGCCTGCGGACTCGCCGTATTGCAGGGTCAGCGGCGCCAGCGCGGCACCGCTGCTGACGCGTTTTAGTGCGCTGCTGAGTAGGCTGACGTCCGACCAGTCGGCCGGCAAGGTGCCCAAGCCCGGCATGGGCAGGCTGCCGGGCGGTTGGAACATGCCGCGCATCAGGCTGGTGGCGCTGACCACAGCACGTGGCCTGGGTGCCGTCGGTGCGACTGTTTGTGCACTTTGTGCCCGCAGTTGTGCGGGTTCGCGCACAAAAAAGCCGCGTTGTTTGCGGGCCTCCACCAAGCCTTGGGCCAGCAATTGGTCGTAAGCCGCCACCACGGTACTGGCACTGACTTGCTGCCGCCGCGCACATTCGCGCACCGACGGCAGTCGGCTACCAGGGGCCAACAAATGCTGGCGGATTTGTTCAGCAAAGCGGCGTGCGAGTTGTTCGGTCAGTGTGGTGTCGGCCCCGCGTGTCAATGCGTGTGAAGGCAACGCGGACCTCGTGGCGGGTGCCAGCGTCCGGGCGAGCTTTGCGGCGGTGCGTTGGCTGGCGGCCTTGTTTGGCGTGGTGGGCATGGGCGCTGTGTTTCTCAAGGTGGCAGTACAGATCAATCAATGTGCTGCTTATCTGTACTGTTTCTGTATTGATCTTGCCGCCTACACTGCCAAGATGTCAAGCCAAGAACTCTCTGCCCTGCTGTTGCTGGCCACGGCCATGAGCTTCACGCCGGGGCCTAACACCATGCTGTCCACCACCTTGGCAGCGCAATGGGGCTTACGTCGCACCTGGGCCTTTTTGTTCGCGGTGCCCGTGGGCTGGACGCTGTTGATGCTGGCTTGTGCGTTGGGCTTGGGCACCTTGCTCACGACCCTGCCTGTGCTGCGTTCGGTCGTGCGCTGGTCGGGTTTGGCGGTGTTGTTGTGGCTGGCGTGGAGGCTGTGGCGGACCAGGCCACAGCCTGGGCTGGGGCAAACGACGTCGAACTTGCACGTGGGTTTTGTTCAAGGGGTGTTGCTGCAGTTCGTCAACATCAAAGCCTGGACGCTGGCCTTGGCATTGACGGCAGGTTGGGTCACGCCGAGCAGCGCGGGGGTTGCAGAGCAGTTTTCGCAGCGCTTGGGCCTGGTGCTCGTGGTGATGGCCGTGTTCGCTTTTTTCAGCAACCTGACCTATGCGTTGATTGGTGCGTCGCTGCGCTCTTGGTTGCAGCAGGGACAGCGCTTGTTGGGTTTCAACCGCGGCATGGCGCTGCTGTTGGCCGCCACGGCGCTGTGGATGGGGTGGACATCATGAGCAGCAACTCTGGCGCTGTGGCGCAAACGCACAACGAGATCCGCGGCCTGTGGCTGGGCTTGCTCGGTGTGGTCATCTTTGCAATGACCACCCCCATGACACGTTTGGCCGTCGGCCCTGCCAGCGACCCTCAGTTGACGCCGTTTTTTGTGACCGCAGGCCGTGCCGCTGTGGCCGCTGTGCTCAGCATCGCCTACTTGTGGTTCACGGGGGCACCCGCTTTGGCCAGACGGCACTGGCCCGCCTTGGCCGTTTGTGCGACCGGCACCGTGGTGGGTTTCCCGCTGTTTCTTGCTTTGGCGCTGCGCGAGGTGGACGCCATGCATGCGGCTGTCGTTACAGGTGTGTTGCCCCTGGGAACAGCCATCGCAGCCGCGCTTTACTTTCGGCAGCGACCTTCGAACGCTTTTTGGTTGTGCGCGGTGTTGGGGTGCGTTTTGGTACTGGGTTTTGCCATGCACCAAGGGGGAGGGCGTTGGCAATTGGCAGACGGATTTTTGTTGTTGTCCGTGGCCTGTGCGTCGATCGGCTACGTGGCGGGCGCGCGGATTTCTTCGCAAGTTCCGGCAGAACAAGTGATCTGCTGGGTGCTGGTGGCCAGCCTTCCCTTGACTGCGCCGGCCATGTGGGCGACCTGGCCAAACCTCGCGGCCAATCCAGTGCGCTGGACCGCCTGGGGTGGCTTCGCATATGTCACGGTGTTTTCGATGTGGCTCGGCTTTTTTGCTTGGTACCGCGCCCTGGCCCTGGGGGGCACCGTGCGGGTCAGCCAGGTGCAATTGGTGCAGCCGTTTCTGGCGCTCTTGTTTGCGGTGCCTGTGTTGGGTGAACGTTTGGACACGATGACGGTACTGTTCTCCCTGGCTGTGATCGCCACGGTGTTCATCGGTAAAAAAATGCCGGTCAATACGACCAAGTCTGGAGCACAACCAACATGACGCTGCACCACATCACTGTCCAGCAAGCCTTGAGCCAATTGCCCTCAGCGGCCACCGCGCGTTATCCGCAAGGTGCGCCCTTCGCAACCATGTTGAGCCACGGCTCGATGTCGGTGGAGCTGTACCGCTCACAAGGGCAGGACCTACAAACACCACACACCCAAGACGAGTTGTATGTGGTGGTGGCGGGGCGGGGCGAGTTTTTCTGTGGCGGTGAAACGCAGGATTTCGGCCCAGGCGACTGCCTCTTTGTTCCAGCGGGCCTTGAACACCGCTTCACACGTTTTGACGACAACTTCATCACCTGGGTCATTTTTTATGGCCCACAGGGCGGTGAAACCAACACCACTTCATTGACTGATTCTTCTTCGACTTGAGCCTTCCATGACCACAAGCAGCCCCTTCACCCAAGCCCGCCGTGCCGCGCGAATGAACCCGTCCATCATTCGTGAAATTCTTAAGGTGACCGAGAAACCCGGCATCATTTCCTTGGCGGGCGGCCTGCCCTCGCCCGACACCTTTCCCGTGGAGGCCATGCGGGAGGCCTGCAACCGCGTGTTGCGTGATACGCCACGTGAAGCGTTGCAGTACGCGGCCAGTGAGGGATATGCCCCGCTGCGCGAATGGGTGGCCGACCATTTGTTGAAGCAGGGCATGCATGTGGATGCGGCTCAAGTGCTCATCACCACAGGCTCCCAGCAGGGCCTGGACTTGGTGGGCAAGGTGCTCATTGATGCCGGCAGCCAGGTCGCTGTGGAAACGCCGACTTACCTTGGCGCCTTGCAAGCCTTTGCGCCCTACGAGCCCGAGTTTGTCGCTGTCGCCAGTGACGATGAAGGTCCGTCGCCAGCGGCACTGCACCAAGTCCAAGGCGCACGTTTCTTCTACACCGTGCCCAACTTCCAAAACCCCAGCGGCCGGTGCTTGAGCGAAACCCGCCGCGCGGCTTTGGTCGCGCAAGCGCAGCAATTGAATTTGCCCTTGGTGGAAGACAACCCCTACGGCGACCTGTGGTTTGACCACGCGCCACCGCCCTCGTTGGCGTCGCGCTGGGCCGAGGGCACGGTGTACTTGGGTTCCTTCTCCAAAGTGCTGGCCCCGGGTTTGCGTTTGGGATATGTCGTCGCGCCCAAAACCTTGATGCCCAAACTGCTGCAAGCCAAACAAGCGGCTGACTTGCACACCCCCGGCTTTAACCAGCGTGTGGTGCATGAAGTGATCAAACAGGGTTTTCTGGATGAGCATGTCCCCACCATCCGGGCACAGTACCAACAGCGCCGTGATGCGATGCGTCTGGCGCTGGAGCAATACATGCCGCCGGGTTGTCGTTGGGCCGTGCCCACAGGGGGCATGTTTTTCTGGGTGCAATTGCCGCCCCAGGTGGACACCATGGCCCTGTTGCCTCAAGCGGTTGAGTTGGGCATGGCCTTTGTGCCTGGAGAGCCGTTTTACGCGGGCGCTGCGGCCCACAACACCCTGCGCTTGAGTTTCGTGACGGTGGATGCGCCCCGAATTGCCAGCGGTGTTGCGCTGCTGGCGCAAGCATTGGCCGCATACCCGGAGAAAACACGATGAACAAAACCTTTGCCTTTCACCAAGTCGATGTGTTCACCGACACGCCGCTGCGGGGGAACCCCTTGGCTGTGGTCGTGGGTGCTGACGACTTGAGTGACGAAGAAATGGCGCGTTTTGCGAAATGGACCAATTTGTCCGAGACCACGTTCTTGCTGCGCCCCACTCAGCCCGAGGCCGACTACAGGGTCCGCATCTTCACCCCGGACACCGAGTTTCCCTTTGCAGGCCATCCCACCTTGGGCAGTTGCCATGTGTGGCTGGCCCAAGGTGGTCAACCGAAAGCGCAGCATGTCGTTCAAGAGTGTGGAATCGGTTTGGTGCGTGTTCGCCGCGACAGCGGACGGCTGGCCTTTTCCGCGCCCAAGCCCTTGCGCTCGGGGGCAGTCGAGGCGGAGTTGCTGGCGCACATCGCCCGCGTATTGCGCATTGATCCCGGCGCCATCGTCGATTCGCAGTGGGTAGACAACGGGCCGGGTTGGGTGGCTGTCATGCTCGGCTCACGCGAAGAGGTGTTGAAGCTGGAGCCCGACTATGCCCAATTCAACGGGCTGCAGCTGGGGGTGATTGCGCCTTGGCGTGATGCCCATGCCGACGCTCAGTTTGAAGTGCGGGCTTTCATGTCTACAGTGGGCTCACCCGAAGACCCCGTCACTGGCAGCCTCAATGCCAGTTTGGCGCAGTGGCTCATCGGCAGCGGCCGCGCACCGCGTTCCTACGTCGCCAGCCAAGGCACGGTCCTGGGCCGCCGGGGGCGTGTACACATTGAGCTGGAGGGCGAGACGGTGTGGGTCGGTGGCCATGTGGCGGCCTGCATTGAGGGTCAACTCCGTCTTTGAGCGGTGTTGGTGCCCTTTTCGGGATGGAACATGACGGGCACGTTACTGCTCCATGAAAAATATCCACCCACGCACCACCATGAACACCACCACCTTGGATCACCTGGTCATTGCGGCCAGCAGTTTGACGCAAGGGGTGCAGTGGTGCGAGGCGACGCTGGGCATCACGCCCGGTCCCGGCGGCGTTCACACCAAGATGGGCACGCACAACCGCTTGTTTTCCATTGCAGGGGACAACGCGCCCGGCGCGTATGCGGAAATCATCGCCATTGATCCCCATGCCCAACCCATTCAACGAAGCCGTTGGTTTGGCTTGGACGAGCCCGTACTGCAAGCCGCATTGAAACAAGGTCCTCAAACGGTGCACGCGGTGGTACGAACGCCGCAGTTGGATGCGGATTTGGAAACCTGGCAATCGCTGGGGCTCGACCCAGGCCCCGCCGTGGCCATGAGCCGGGCCACGCCCAAGGGTGATTTGCATTGGCGCTTGACCGTGCGAGACGACGGACAACTGGCCGCAGGCGGCTGCCTGCCCACCCTGATCGAATGGCCCGACGTGGCTGCTTCGCCCGGCTGGCGCATCGCGCCCGGTGGTGTCGAGTTGCTCGACTTGACCTTACTCGCGCCCACCAACAGCCTGCTTCCCGCAGCCTACGCGGCGATTGGGTGGCGGGGTGTGGCGGTCCTGACGCACCACGCCGATGCCCCGCACCGCTGGCGGGCAACCTTCAACACGCCCAAGGGGGTGGTGTCGTTGTTGAGTTTTCATCCAGGCTAGCCCCGATGTTTCACCAGGGACGCGCCCGAGTGGGCTGTGATGCGGTGCGCTGGCAAGGGTGTAGCAGGGCTTTAGCGAAACTTCGTTTTCGGACAGCCTGCTGTCCGCCTGCGGAACGATCCGCGCTTGCAAGCGCGGGTGCGCCCTGCAAGGGAGACGACGCTGCGGGCTCGTGCCCGCGAGGCTGAGTCCGGACACAAACAGTCCTTGAGGACTGTTTGTGCCTGACGAAGGCCAAAGCCTCTGGCTTTGGCGGAACAACGCCGCCGGCGTGCCGCAGCACGGCGCAATCGGGTGCGTAGCGCTCGGACCAAATTGGATTTGGCACTCGAAGCCGAGAAAGTGAGCATTCATGCGGTGTTGCGGGGCATAGAAGAGCGACCTGGCGAAATATCCAGGCTAGCCCGCGTACTTCACCCGGTCGCTTACCTACCCCCGGCAAAGCCGCATGAGTGTTGGCTGCGGCTGCTCCGAGCACCAAATCCAATTTGTACCGAGTGCTACGCACCTATGTAGTCCACGCGTGGGCGTGCCCCTGATGACAAATCCGGATTAGCGCCAGCTTCAGCGCAGCCGCCCGCCAGCGAACGCGAACGATGTGGGCGTCCCTGTGGCTGTCGCGCCCACGTAGAGACTCGCGCTGCAAGCCCGTGCCCGATCTGAACCGGCACGCGATCAGGCCGACCTCAGCAGCGATTCAACTTGCGTCAGCCTGGCCTCCAGTCTTGGTCCGGCATAGTCCAGCAGTGCACGCAGCTTGAGCGGTACGAGTCTTTTGCTGGGATAGACCAAATTGACTGGTACCGGGTCGCTGTCGTACTCAGCCAGCACCGGCACCAGTTCGCCCTGCGCCACGTGTTGTGCGACTTGGTAGGTGGTCGCCTGCACCAGACCGATGCCATCCAGTGCCGCCTGCACGGCTGACTCGGGCGTGGTGGTAGACATTCGCACATTGATCGACACGTGTCGCAAGGCTTGCCTGTCGCCTTCTCGTATTGAGAGCTCCCAGGACTTGCGTGGCCCTAGGCCCGTCCAACTGATGCAGTCGTGTTCGACTAACGCAGCGGGCCCAAGTGGCGCGCCGCGTGCCGCCAAGTAGGTGGGCGCGGCGCAAATGACCATCCGAATGCTGCCAAGCATGCGCGCCACCAAGCTGCTGTCGCCGAGTAAGCCGATCCGCAGTGCGCAGTCCACATGTTCTTCCACCAGGGCCACCATGCGATCACCCAGTTGCAGATGCACATTGACTCTGGGGTAGGCACGCATGAAATCCTGTAGCACTGGCTGCAGGTGGTAGCGGCCAAAACCAAAAGGCGCGGTGATCACGAGATCACCCTTGGGCTGGCGGTACTCGCCGGTCACCTCGCCGTCGGCGTCACGTAAATCGTCAAGCACCCGGCTGCAGGCCTCGAAATAACGCTTACCGCTCTCGGTCAGCGCCACATGCCGAGTCGTGCGATCAAACAGCCGCACGCCCAGGTCTTCTTCCAGCAAACCTACCTTGCGGCTGACCGCTGCCACCGTAGAGCCCAGAGCCCGGCCCGCAGCCGAGAAGCCGCCGCTGCGGGCAACCGCCACGAATGCAGAGATGGCATCAAATCGATCCATATTCTCAATATTTAAGAAAGTTATTCAATAAAACGCCAGATTATCAAATTAAGTGAAATGAAAAACAATCCATTCCACGCCGAAAGTGCGTTTCACCAACCCCAACCCAGAGCACCCCGGAGATGACCATGAACCGCCTTCATACCCCTGCCACCGTTGACGCCGCCCCCGCTACCACCCATGCATCGCTGCGGGCGGTAGAGAAGCAACTCGGCGTTGTACCGAACATGTTTCGTCTTATCGCCAACAGCCCTGCCACGCTAACCGGATATCTTCAACTCAGTGCCGCCACTGCTGAGGGCAGTTTGAGTACTGCGACCCGCGAGCGCATCGCCCTCGCTGTCGCCGAAATCAACGGCTGCGCCTACTGCCTGTCCGCCCACACCTACCTGGGTCGTAACCTGGCCAAACTGGACGACGCCGAGATCACCGCAAACCGCAACGGTGCTTCCAACGACATCGCAGCGGATGCCGCTGTGCGCTTTGCGGCAGTGTTGGTGCGCCAACGGGGGCAGGTGAGCGTAGAGCAACTCGACGCTGTGCGCAGCGCCGGCTACGACGACGCGCAGGTGCTGGACATCCTGCTGGTCGTGGCGCTGAACACCTTTACCAACTACGTCAACGAAGTGGCCAAGACCGATATCGATTTCCCGGTTGTCGAGCGGTTACGCAAAGCGGCCTGAATTCGCAAGGATTGCCTGCCCAACACCCCTTTTCAGAGAAGCTCATGAACGTCAACACCGCTCACAAACGGCGGCCTGTCCGGCAGCACCCTGTGCCACATCAAGGTACAGACCGTGCTGGTCCCTGAGCGCACTGTCACCCCTACCCCTTCAATCACACCGAAAGGTACATCCATCATGAACACCAACCACTCCATCCCTGTCGAGTATCAATTCGTCGACGTCAACGGCCTGCGCAGCTTCTACCGCGCGGCCGGCAACCCAGCCAACCCGGTCATCGTGTTGTTACACGGGTTTCCCTCTTCGTCGCACATGTTCCGGGACCTGATCCCGCTGCTCGCTGACCGCTTTCGAGTCATCGCGCCGGACTACATCGGTTTCGGCCACTCGGCCGCGCCCACCGTCGACCAGTTCAACTACACCTTTGACGCACTCGCTAACCACGTCCAGACTCTGCTCGACAAGCTGGAAGTGCGCGACGCCATTTTCTACATGCAGGACTACGGCGGCCCCATCGGTATGCGTTTGGTCACGGCCTACCCCGATCGCGTCAAGGGCCTGGTGATACAGAACGCCAACGCCTACGTCGAAGGCCTGACGCCCGCCGTGGCCGCTGTCTTCATGCCACTTTGGGAGAAGGGCGACGAGACCGGAGCGCTGGGCATGCTGCAAGCGACCACCACCCATTTCCAATACACCGAAGGTGCGCGCAACCCCGCCGACCTGAACCCCGATGCGTGGACCCACGACCAGCGTAACCTCGACGGCGACGCCGCTGCTGCGCGTCAGATGGCGCTCTTCAAAGATTACGCCAAGAACCCACCGCTGTACGACGCATGGCATGTTTACTTCCGCCAGCACCAGCCCAAGACGCTGGTGGCCTGGGGCAAGGGCGACCCCTTCTTCGGCGTGCCGGGTGCCGAGGCTTACAGGCGCGACCTGACCGATATCCGCGTCGAGCTTTTGGACAGCGGCCACTTTGCACTCGAAGAGGACGCGGCCCGCGTCGCCCAGCTCATCAAACAAACCTTCTGACCCCAACCACCCAAGATCGGAGCCCCCACCATGGACTGCCTCGACTGTTTCAAGAAAATCCTTACCGTTGGCGCGACCGCCTCAGTCGCCCTGGCCAGTTCAGCGCTGCTGGTTGTCGCCTCGTCGGCCTCAGCCCAGGTACTCAACAGCGGCAAACAGATGCCGCTGGCGATTGCCGTCGACGCCGCGCAGGCCGCCCTTCAAAGCTGCGAGGCAAGCGGCTACAAGGTGTCGGTCTCTGTGGTCGACGTGGCCGGGGTCGAGCGCGCATTCTTGCGCGGTGACCACAGCACCATCCACACCCGCGAGACCGCCTTCAAGAAGGCCTACACCATTGCCACGCTCGGTCCGATTTTTGGGACGAGCACAACCAGTGCGCTGACCGAAAAAATCAGCAAAACCCCCACCGGGCCAGCCTTGCAAACCGTGAATAACGTGATCTTGCTGGCCGGTGGCGTGGCCCTGCGCTCGGGCGATGAAACCTTGGCTGCAATCGGCGTGGGCGGTGCCCCCGGCGGCGCGCTCGACGAGGCCTGTGCCCAGGCCGGCGTGGCCAAGGTGCAAGAGCGCCTGAATGCCCTCACGGTCAAGCCTTGACCGATTCACTCACCCCGCTAACCCGGATATCTCGTCAGGTCGCTCTTCTATGCCCCGCAACACTGCATGAATGCTTCGCTGCTGTTTATGAATGTATTGCACGTGAAAACCGGTCCTGTGGTTGCCATGGGCCGTGTCACGGTGGCGGGTGAGTTGCAATGGCGCTTGACGTTTCCAGACCGAGGACAACTGACAGAAGGCATTTGACTGCCGCCATTGACTGAGCGGCCCGAAGGCTCACCGGGTTCGCGGCTGTGTCGCAGTACTAGGGATGGTCAAGGCGCAACACGCGCCTATAGTTCCGCCACGCTGACCCTGGTGCTGCATTTCACCAAAACGTTGACATGAAATCCCGCCTTCGCCCGACAGTCTCCTGGTCTGGCGAGTGAAGCCATCGATTTCACACGCCAACGTTTTGGTGAAATGCAGCACCTGCTCATCGACGGAGGCCCCTGCATGACCATTCCCCACACGGCTGCGGCCGATGAGATCAACGCCACCCAAGCCCTGTTTGATGCTGAACGCCAGGCGTTGCAGCAGCGTCGCGCCCAGGTGTTGGGCCCTGAGGCCGCATCCAACTCAGACGAACTGAGCTTGCCTCGGGTGGGCCTGGCGCTATCAGGTGGTGGGGTGCGCAGCGCGACCTTTGCCCTGGGCTTGTTGCGTGGTTTGGCGCAAAGCAAAAGCGCCAACCACCCGGGGCATCAAGCGCCTGACAAACGTTCTTTGGTGACGGACGGATTGCTTGGTCGCATCGACTACCTCTCCAGCGTCTCCGGTGGCGGCTATACCGCTGGCATGTGGGGGCGGCTGATACAGCGGCATGGCGCGAACGAAGCCCAAGCGCAACTGGCGCAGAGCGATTCGCCCGCTTTGCAATGGTTACGTCGTTATGGCCGCTACCTCACACCCGCTGGTTCACGCGACATTGGCATGGCGGTCGTCACCTACATGCGGGCCTTGCTGGCCATTCATTTTGAGTTCATGTTTGCTTGCATGCTGCTGGGCCTGGTGGTGATCGCGCCCCATGTCTGGCAACACAGCACCCAGGTTTTACAAGTCAAGGGCTGGGAGCCCTGGATGACGGTGTGGTGGACCGCAGCCGCTTTGTTGTGGTTGGTTTGCGGGCCGGGATTGATCACGGGCTATTGGGCGGCACGTGATGGCCCGGATGCGGCAAGCGCCACGTTCACTGAGGCCCTTGGGTCTGCCAGCAAAAAACGTGTGCCAGTGCGAGACGTATTGTTGGTATTTTTGATGGCGGGCGTGGCGCTTGTCCTGCTTCAAACGGCACATGCCCAGGGCACCTTCAACATCGTGCAAAACGGCCTGACGTGGCCGACGGCAGCCGTGGTGGCGTTGATCTCTTCCGTCATCGGGCAAGTGGCCGCACAAGCGTGGTTGGCTACACAACAGGATGCATGGAGTTTGGCCGTGGCAAGGGTGCGCAACGTGCTGACCCGAAGTCTGCGCGTGGTCAGTCTTTGCGCATTGGCTTTGGCGGGTTTGGGCCTCTTGGACTTGGCCAGTTGGTGGTTGATGCAAGAGTTTCAGGCCAAGGAGTCGTGGCTGTGGGGTGGTGCTGGTGCTGGGGGCCTGGCTTTGCTGTTGCTGCGCAGCTTGATGCAACCGCTGCAACAAATGGCTGCGGAAACTGGCAACCGGGCCAGCCAGTGGTTGCCACGTTTGCTCAACCTCGCAAGCATCGTGGGCCTTGTGGTCTTGGTTGTGTTGTGGCTTGCACTGCTGCAGTGGTTTGTCTTTGAGCTCGACACCTTTGCCGTGTTTGTGGGCGTGCCCGCCTGGATGCGAGTGGCAGTGGTGTGTGTCGTTTGGCTGCTGTGGATGTTGCTCACGGCGAGCAACGCCCAAATGGCCAACACCTCTTCGTTGCACAGTTTTTATCGAGCCCGCTTGACGCGCGCTTACCTTGCCGTGGGTAACCCCAAGCGCGTTTTGAAAGGAGCGTCCTTTGATTCCGCCAGCAGCTCGCGCCGTGAGGCCAATGTGACGGCCGTGGTGGACGGCGACGATACGCGCCTGTCCAACTACCAGCCCGAAAAACACGGTGGCCCCATTCATTTGGTCAACACGTGTTTGAACCAGACCCGCGACGGGACAAGTGGCCTCTACAACGCGGATCGCAAGGGGGCGTCGGTGACGGCCACGTGGCGAGGCATTGAAGTCGGCAGAGATGGTTTCATACCCGCCCACGAGGCCTACGATGCAGGCACCTTGGGGCGCTGGGTGGCGATATCCGGGGCGGCGGCCTCGCCCGGCGCAGGTTCCTACACCTCACGCGGCCTGGCCTTGCTGATTTATTTTCTGGGTGTTCGTTTGGGCATGTGGGTGCGTGCGCCGCGAGAACAGGTGCCGCTCAAGTGGTTAAGCCGTTTTGCATGGCGTTGTTTGCCCAAACCCATGATGCTTCGCAGCGAGGCCTCGGCCACCTTTTTTGGCGTGGAGCGGCCTTGGTGGTACCTCTCTGACGGAGGCCATTTCGAGAACACCGGTGTTTACGCACTGCTCAAACGCGAACTGGACTTCATCATCTTGTCCGATGCCAGTTGTGACCTCGACTACAAATTCGGCGACATCGAAAACCTGGTTCGCAAAGCACGCATCGACTTTGGCGCCGAGATTGATTTTTATACCCGCGAAGAAGCCGCCGACCTCTTCAGTTTGGCGGGCACCGAGCTGACCGTGGTGTCGCCTGAGGACATGGCCAACAACCACTCTTGCCGCGGCGTATTGCTCGCACGCATTCGCTACCGCGAGCGCATCGACAGCGTTTCTGGGCGCCCCGTGCGGCTTGAGGGCACGCTCTTGGTCGTGAAGCCCAATTTGCACGACGAATTGAACGTGGATGTGCTGGCCTATGCGCAGAAAAACCCCGCTTTCCCGCACGAGTCCACTGGCGACCAGTCCTTCGACGAAGCGCAGTGGGAGAGTTACCACCGCTTGGGCGAAGACTTTGGCCGCGCCTTGCATGACAGTTGGTTGGCCCAGTTGCCGGGCTGGAGCCGACCCGCCCGTCATGCACTGAAAGTCGCCGCCAGATTGCGCCACGCCACAGAATCGATGGACGCCGCCAAAACCAATACAGAACCGCTGTGGCGGCGATCTGCGCGCGCGACCGCCATCGGCACCACATTGGGCTTGGGCGCCTCGGGCACGCTGCTGTTGTCGCTGTGGCAGGTACAAGACCAAGTGCAACGCCGCCAAAACGACGAACAAATCGAGGTGCGCCAGATGTTGCTCGACACCAGCAAAGGCCTGCAAGGCCTGGACGGTGCGTGCCCCATCGTGACCGACCACGTGATGACGCAAACGTTGCACTTGCTCAAACTAAAAGAATCCCCCACGTTAAGCCCATTTTCTAAGGACGGAATTAAACGCATGGGGGATCGTTTGAGATTGCATTGTCAAAAGACTTCTGCTCCTGACAATCAATGCCGCGCCGACAAAAAACGACTACTGGACGACGATTTATGTGTGGAGTTGAATAAAGACAGGTCTCAGAAGTCCGCGCTAGAAAAATACTGGATTCCGCCGATCTCCCCCGAAGATCAGGTCGAGGAAGCACGCAACACAATTGCTCTGCTCAAAAATTTGGGAGACCCGCATCCTGTGGCCACCAGCTCCGTCCCCGGAGTTTCCCTTGCCTCGAAAGTGCTTACGGATGCCTGCCAGCGCGATCCTTCCAAAGAGCGCAGCATTTTGTATGTGCAGGTTTACGACGAGACTAGTTTGCGCGTGGCCAACCAATGGCGTCAGGTGTTGCTCGACTTGCCGGGTGGTGTGGGCTTGCAATTGGCACCCATCGAAAACGTCTCGCGCAGTGCCGAATTGCGCCAGCAGCGCCGCCCCGTGCCCTGGCCCAAGCCCACCTTTTTGCTGCACGATCCGAGCAGCCGCAGCTGCGCCGAGGTATTGGCCGGCTTTCTTAAAGCACGGTTGGCCCAGACGCCCGCTGAGGGCTCGGCGAATTCAACTTCGGGGAATAAGCTAAACCCCGCTGGCAGCGATCAAGTTTGGATTCGCAACCTGCCGGAAAGCCAACCCAACCGGCGAATCGGTGTGATTGAACTGTGGTTGCCGCCAGCCAGTTTGAGCGATTCCAAGGTGGCGGGCCGACCGGTGGCCAGCGCGGAGTTGAGGGTGTCCAATCGCTGATTGAACCGGTTGCGATCAAAAGCGATGTGAGCGCCGTGATCCTGCTGTGAACCGTCATTCCCGCCAAGGCGGGAATCCAGTCGGTGGTGGCTCGGCAAAGGGTGTATGCGGCCCGGCACGTTCCTGGAGCCCCGCCTTCGCGGGAATGACGGCGGCTATCTCTCTTGCACCATCTCCGGTTGAATCACACCCGATTCAACTCGGCTGAAAATGCGGCCGCTACCATGTGTTTTTTTCCGCCTGCCCATGACCCGATTCGCTCTCGTTTTTGTCGCGCTCTTGCTGCTGCTGTTCACGCTTGAGCTGACACCGCCTGTTCAAACCTATTTGGTCGTTCCTTGGACTCAAGTTCTCACGACCGTGAGCGCGGCCCTGGTGATGCCTTTTGACGCCAACGTCATTTCTTACGGCAAGGTGTTGCAGCACGCCGTCACTGGGCAAGGCGTTTCGGTGGAAGCGGGTTGCAATGGCGTGGAAGCCTGCTTGATCCTCGCTGCGGCCATATTGGCCTATCCCGCCTCGTGGCGGCTGCGCTTGTGGGGGCTCGTGCTGGGCTTTGTGGCCGTGCAGGGCGTGAACGTGCTGCGCGTGATCAGCCTTTTTTACTTGGTTGGCTATAACGCTGAGCTGTTCAAGTTCGCCCACCTCTATCTTTGGCAAGCGCTGATCATGCTTGATGTGCTGGTGGTGTGGTTGGTGTGGATACGCCAAGTGGCCAAGCGCGAAGCCCGGCAGGAAGTGCTGGCTCAACCGTGATGAGTGCTAACAGCAGCGGCGTCATTGCCATTTTTTTTGTGCGGGCGTTGTTCTGTCTGTTCCCCTTGCTGGCACTTTGGTACTGGGCACGCGATTGGGTGGTGCAGCCCGTGGCCTGGTTGGCCGAGCAAGCCATGGTGTACTTCTTTTCGCGGTGGGCGGTGGGCAGTGAGTTGCACGGGGTTAGTCAAACCCTGCTCACCGTGTTGACCGTGCCCCACGCATCCGGCAGAGTCGCCGACCTGACACCCGAAACCGTGGTGCTGACTTACTGCTACGGATTGCCATTGCTCGTGGCGTTGTTTGTTGCCGCTCGGGCCAAAGGTTTGTGGTGGAAACTGCCCCTGTGTGCCGTTGCCATGATGCCCTTTCAAGCCTGGGGCGTTTGTTTTGCATGGCTGGTGCAAGTGGCCGTGCATGCCGGTGAGTTCACCCGCGCAAAAACTTACTTCTCCAGCTGGGACCAAAACCTCATTGTGTTGGGTTACCAGTTCGGATTTTTGTTGATGCCCACCTTGGTGCCGCTGCTGTTGTGGTTGTTTTTCGAGCGGCGGTTTGTGATCACGGTGGCTGTCGAGGGTGCGATGCAAGGGTCGGTGGTGGAGGCCGACCGCTGAATCTCTCAGTCCTCCAGTTTTAGCAACTCCGCCACCGTTTGTTTACGCCGAATCAAACGGTTTTGGCCGCCCTCGACCAGCACTTCGGCAATCAAAGGGCGGCTGTTGTAGTTCGATGACATGGCCGCGCCATAAGCCCCCGTGTCGTGAAACACCAGCAGGTCGCCCACCTCGGGGCTGGGCAAATCGCGGTGACTCACCACACCCCCTTCGAGCTGGGTGAATACATCGCCCGATTCACACAGTGGCCCCGCCACCACGCAAGGCCGCACAGCACGTGTGGCCAACGCCGCACCGCGCTGCGGCACCACGCTGATGTGGTGGTAACCGCCGTACATGGCGGGGCGCACCAAGTCGCTGAAACCTGCGTCCACCAATACAAAGTGATTGCTGCCCATGTTTTTCACGGCACGCACTTCGGCGATCAATACGCCCGACTCGGCCACCAAGTAACGCCCGGGCTCAATTTCCAGTCCCACCGGATGGCCCAGCAATGCTGCAATGCGCTGGCGCGCACCATCCCACAGGCTGAAGTAATGCGCGGTGTCCAAACGTGACTCACCCTTGCGGTAAGGAATGGACAGTCCGCCGCCCGCCGAAATCGCTTCAATGTCATGTCCCAAGGTTTTGACTTGTGTGACCAAGGCCACCATCGCGTCACACACCTGGGATAAATGACCGTAGTCCACGCCTGAGCCAATGTGCATGTGGATACCGACCAGATGCAAACCATGTTTTTTCACAGCGGCCAGGGCTTCTGGCAAGTCGGCATGCCAAATGCCGTGTTTGCTTTGCTCGCCGCCGGTATTGGTTTTTTGGCTGTGGCCGTGGCCAAAACCCGGATTGATGCGCAGCCACACGCGGTGGCCAGGTGCGCGTTTTTCCATTTCTTCGCCCAGTTGGTGCAGCATGTCGATAGAACCTGCATTGACCGGGATACCGAGCTCCACCACCCGCGCCAAGGTGGGGCGGTCGAACAAGTCCGCCGTGAAAACGATGCCCGCCGCATGGCCCGCGCCCACGCTGTAGCCCGCATGCAGGGCGCGCTCAATCTCGCCCAAGGACACCGCGTCCACCGCTACACCGTGTTCCCGCATCAAACGCAGCAGATGGCTATTGGAGCAAGCTTTTTGCGCAAAACGAATCGTGTCAAAGGACTTGAGTTCGCTGATGCGCTGACCGATGGTGGCAGCGTCATAGGCCCACAGCGGTGTGCCGTGCTGCTGCGCGAGTTGCTGAATCTGGCTGTCGGTGAAAGGGGACATGGCGCTGTTTGTCGATGGAAAGGCACTATCTTGCACGCTGCCAACCTTTCAGTAAATTGCTTTGTGGTGCATGATCTATTCATTCTGGATATGACATTGCCATGCTCTCCCATCGCCACATCGAAGTCTTTCGCGCCCTGATGACCACGGGCAGCGTCACTGCGGCCGCGCAGGCACTGTTCACGTCTCAGCCCACCGTGAGCCGCGAGCTGGCGCGCATGGAGCAGCTCACAGGCCTGCCCCTTTTTGAGCGCGTGCGGGGGCGTCTGCGTGCCACGACCCAGGCTCTGGCTTTGTTTGATGAAGTGCAGCGTTCCCACATTGGGCTGGAGCGCATTCGCCAGACCGCCGCTCAACTCAAACTGCATGGCCAGGGGCTGGTCAGCGTGCTGTGCCTGCCGGTTTTTTCGCAAACCCTGCTGCCCGGGGCCTGTGCCCGCTTGATTGAACAGCACCCTGGCATTTCACTGCACATCACGCCGCAAGAGTCGCCGTTCTTGGAGCAAATGCTGGCCTCACAAACGCACGATTTAGGTCTAACGGAACACGACCGCCCGCCGCCCGGCACCCGCCAAACCCCGCTCTTGCAAGCCGACGAGGTGGCGGTATTGCCCGAGGGCCATGCGCTGGCCCACAAACGTCAACTCAAGTTGAAAGACTTCGCTGGCCAGCCTTTTGTCAGCCTAGCCGCGGCCGACCCTTACCGCCAGCAACTCGATGCGCTCTTCGCACAGCAGGGCGTGGCACCTATCCGGCAGATTGAAACACCGAGCGCCGCGTCCGTCTGCGCCATGGTGGTCCAGGGTTTGGGGCTGTCCATCGTGAACCCTCTGACAGCCATGGACTATGTGGGCCGCGGCCTGGTGATCCGTCGCCTGAGCCCGTCGATCCCATTCCGAGCGAGCTTGGTGCGGCCGCTGCAGCGGCCCGGCAACTGGGTGGTGGATGCGCTGGAGGCAGCCTTGCAGGCACAGGCGAAAGAACACCTGCGCCTGCTGGCTCAGTCTTTGCGCTAGCCCGCATGTTTCACCAGGGACGCGCCCGAGTGAGCTGTGATGCGGTGCTCTGGCAAGACGCGACGACGCAGTGGGCTGATGCCCACAAGGAGGAGCAACGCCGCCAGCGCGCCGCAGCACGGCTCAATCGGGTGTGTAGCGCTCGGACCAAAGTGGATTTGCTACTCGAAGCAGGCAAAGCAAGCATTCATGCGGTGTTCCTCGAAACAAGAGAGCGACCTGGTGAAATATGCGAGCTAGGTGGTCGGCCCGGAAAACTTCCAGCATCCGGACCGATGCTGCTGCCGAACTCGTCGGGCCAGACAACTCCGGCCACCCACCTGGCCGAGTGGGCTGGCTGGGGGCTATTGCCGTTTCGACCGTTCGCCCTGAGCCCGTCTAATGCGTGGCCCGAACGGGGTGGAGACTTCATCAGGCCGAATCAATAAACAAGCTGTGCAAACGGCACAAACAAGTCCACCCTTGTGCCTTGCCCCACGGTGCTGCTCACCTCGACATGCCCTTGGTGCAACTCCACGATGCGTTTGACGATGGCCAGACCCAGGCCTTTGCCCTCGAGGCTGCTGGCGGGCGCTACGCTTTGGCGGCTTTGGTAAAAACGGTCAAAGAGGTGGGGCAGATCTGCCGGGGCGATGCCCGATCCGGTGTCGCTCACGGACACACGCACCCATTGCCACGCAGCAGAATCTGCCCGCGCCGCAGCATTCAGGCCTGTTGTCAGCACAGTGGCTGATAACACCACGCGGGCACCGGCGGGCGTGAACTTCAGCGCGTTGTCCACCACATTAGCGACTGCTCGTTCGAAGAGTTCAATGTCTAGCGCTGCAAAAGGCGGTGGGGCTTGAGGCGAGGCATCAGCATCCTCTTGCAAGTGAAGCTGCACTTGCTGCTGCGCCGCACGCTGTGCGAAACGCATGCTGATGTCGCCTAGCAGTTCGCCGACATCCAGCACCTCGGTTTGGAGCTTGAACTCGGGCTCGTCGAGTTGGGCTAAGTCGCCGAGGGAGCGCACCATCTGAGCGGCGTTGCGGGTGTTGCGCAGGGCCACTTCAACCAAGTGCTGGTCGTCCGCACGGTCGGTTTTGCTTTTCCAGCGTTGCTCCAAGGTTTCGAGACAGGCGACGGTCGCGGTCAGCGGTGAACGCAGGTCGTGTGACAAGTTGCTCACACCTTCGCGGCGAAAGTGGTCCAAGCGGTGCAGTGCTTGCCACTGTAAACGCAGCGTGGCGAGCATGCTGCTGAAACCCTGGCTGAGTTGGCCAAATTCGTCTTGTGTGCGGGCATGGCGGGGGATGGAAGTCCCCCCCAAACTGGGCAGCGGTGCCGTACTCGCATCCGCCCCCAAGCCCTCTCGGGCCACCTGGGCGACGTCCGCACTCAAGCGGCGCAGTGGCCGCACCACGGTCGCAGTGGCCCACCAGGCGAACAAGGTGGTCATCAATACCACCAAGGACACCATGGCCAGTGCAGGCCCGGCGAAGCTGGAGCGGAAAATCTGCAAGCGGCCGGGCGGCAGGGGCGGTTTGTGACAGACCAAATAGAGGTAACCCGCCACGGGCTCGGTCTGGTGGATGACGGCGCGGCGCAAGGCCCGGGCGGCGATGACGGCGTCTTTTGACATGTGCTCAGGGTCGTCGCCCATCACATAAGGCATGCGGGTGCCGCCTTCGGCGCTGGCTGCAGCCTGTTTGACGGGTGCCAACGCCACCTTGAACCCTGGTGGCAGTTGGACTTGGCCGGTGCTGGCGAGCACCGTGCCGTCAGCCGCCAAAAGATAGAGCTGGGTGTCGGCCTCGAACAGCACCAAGTTGCGCAGCCAGGCTTCGAATTCTTCGGGGCGGCGCGCCTGCAGCTCCAGGATGTTGTCGTAGTTTTGCAGCACGCGGCTCAAAAAAACACTGGCGCGGTCGTAGGCCGATTCGTGTTCGAAACGTGCAAACGCAAGCACCACCGTGAGCACGACGCCCAGGGCGGTGAGCAAGCCCGTGGCACACACGGCCAGGGCCAGTTTTGCGCGAACTTTCATGCGACTCTCATGGCGGTGGCTCGCGCATTTTGTAGCCCGCACCACGTACCGTCAGGATGAACTCTGGTCGCATCGGATCGGTTTCAATTTTGGCGCGCAGGCGGTTGATGTGGCTGGTCACTGTGTGCTCATAACCCTCGTGGCTGTAGCCCCATACAGCGTCCAGCAACTGGCCGCGCGAGAACACGTGACCGGGATGTTTGGCGAAGTGCAAGAGCAGGTCGAACTCCAATGCCGTGAAGTCCAACAGTTGGCCCTTGATTTGAACTTGGCGCTTGACGGGGAAGATGTGCAGTTCGCCGTTGCGAAGTAGGGCCGCCGCAATTTGGGCCGACTGTTGGACCTGGGTTTCTTTCTCAGCCTGTAGATGCGCATTTCGAAGCAACTCAGCTCGGCGCAGCAGCGCCTTCACTCGGGCCAGGAGTTCTGGCAGGGAGAAGGGTTTGGTGAGGTAGTCGTCTGCTCCCAACTCCAGGCCCAGCACGCGATCCAGTTCAGTGGACTTGGCCGTGAGCATCAAGATGGGCGTGCTACTGCCCCGGGCGCGCAGGGTTTTGCAGACCTCTAAGCCGTCCAGGCCAGGCAGCATCAAGTCGAGCACCAGCAGATCACGCGGCGTTTGGGTTTGCGTTGCCAAAGCGGCCGCGCCGTCCGCAACGGCGGTGACTTCGTACCCCGCTTGTGTGAGGTTGAGTACCAGCAAGTCGCGGATGTCGACTTGGTCTTCGGCAATGAGCAAGGTGGCTGGCATGGCGAGATTGTCGGCGTAAGGCCGCGATTCTTACGCTCCCGGCAGCAGTTTTGTGATGAAGAAAGGGCGCAAATGTGATGTTCCCGTGAGGTTTGGCGATCTCTGCGCGATGTGGGGCGACCACAGTCACGTCATCGATTCAACCCCTTGACGCCACACAGGAAATCACCATGAACTTCGCCGCCACCTCGCTCCAGAACCCATCAATTTTCCACCCCGCTTTGGTGGGCGACATGCCCGATGCCGCACCCGCCGCCGCTTCAGTAGCGATCTCCTGGCACGACATGGTGTCCCACCGTGACTACTTGGTGCGTTTTGCCCAACGTAAGCTGCACGACCCGATGTTGGCCGAGGACGTGGTGCACGATGTTTTTGAAGCCGTGCTCTCGGGCCGCGCACTGTTTGCTGGTCGCTCGGCGCTGCGTTCTTGGCTGACCGCGGTGCTGAAGAACAAAATTGTGGACCTGATTCGTCAACGCGCCAGCTGGGACAGCCTGGATGCACTGGATGACGACGAAGACGCATCCGGCCAAGCCGTTGCGGCGATTGAATGCCCGCATGCACGCCCCGATGAGTTGGCCGAGCACCGCCAACTTCTGGCCCTGACCCTGGACCGCATCACCGCCTTGCCCGCCGGTTTGCGTGATGTGATGGAAAAACGCGTGCTCATGGATTTGTCGGCTGACGAGGTGTGCGAGCAACTTGCCATCAGCGAAGACAATCTATTTGTGCGCCTGCACCGGGCACGCAAGCAGTTACTCTGCTGATTGCGCACAGCTCCCAGATTGCTCGCCTTATTCGCTTCGGCCGCCAAATCCAGTTTGTACCCAAGCCGTTGCACTCAGGCCCCATGTCGTGAACATGGATCATGCCCGCCACGAAAAATCACCGGTACCAACGGCTCATCAATGCGAGCCGTTGAGTGGTTTCCCGGAGGTCGAACCGGTCAGGTGCTAGGTCTCTTGCTGATCATCACTGAACACCTGACTTTGCGTGCCACGTCGTAGGTGGTGCTGCCGAACAGCACCTTGCCGATGCCACTGCTGCCATGAGATCCCATGATGATTAACTCGACCGACTCATTTTTTGCAGTCGCAATGATGATGTCAGCCGGCTTGCCAGATTCCGTCAGCGTCACCACCTCTTTCCACGCATCTTTGCGGCTGTTGCCCAAGGTATTCATCCTGCGGCGGCGTTCCTCTACCAAACCAGCGCGGATTTCTGGGGCTTGCTGGAGTTGGCTGTCATTGGGATCCACCACGTGCAGTAGCACGAGAGATTTTTCTGGGCCAGCAAAGTGGTCCAGGGCGACTTGAAAGGCAGTCAATGAATCGTCGGAAAAATCGATAGGGACGAGCACGCGTTGATAGGTCACTGGGGCAGTCTCCGAAGGGCGGTGTCAATGCTTGGAATCAAGCGGTAACAAGTCTATGCAAAAGCTGACGGTAACAGGACTGACGAGCCTTGCCAAGATTGCATCATCCGCATCATAGTTTGCATACCCCGCATACCAGTGCAGTGGAGCCCACTGACACCACGGACCCACCCCAATTCAGCCTGGATTCACACCCAACTTGAGCATCATGCGCACATACTCCAGCCGCGCATGCAGCGTGGCCATTTCGCGCTGCAATTCCTGCATGGCGCGGAGTTTGGTTTCGAGTTCCAGATCTTCTTGCGAAGAAGGCCGGGGCGATGGGTTGTTGGGGTTGTTCATGGTGTGGCATCCGGCCAAACAAGGTGGAGCAAATAGTCGCGCCAACGCGCGCTGGGGTCAATCCCTGAAATCGGTGGTGAAACGCACCGTTACCAAAAAGCGCGTCAACCCCTGCCGAGCGGCGGACGGAAAAGTCAGTCCTGCCAGAAATTGTTGACGTTCACTAACTTGCAAGGTGGGGCGGCAGCAGGCCGTCGGCTTTCACACTCGGTCATAGCCTCCGCGATAGCCCGACTCACGGAAGCTGACCCCCCCCGCCATGCCATGACGTTGTCGCTGGAGTAAACGAAGACTTTGCTCGTCGGCTGTGGCCAATATCGCAGTCGGAACTCAGCGACCGCAGTGGCGGAAGACAGGCGCGCTGCAACCTCGGCCTCCGGGGGGGCGGGCCCGACGCTTGGCGAGGCGTTGTCGGGCGCGGCAGCGTTGGTTGCGGGTGCTGTATCACTGACGGCCGGTGCCGCCACAACTGGGGCCGGATTGCTGGATGGGCTGAAGATGGGGTCCAAGCCGAGCATGCGCCACACAAAACCGACCGCAGCGAGCAACAAAAGAAAACTGAACAAAGCCATCAGGGCATTGGGCCAGGTGAGGCGATCTACCCATTCGTCAGGGACACGAAAACCAAGTATGCGGAGGCTGTCGTCAGAAGCCGTCGCATCGCCGGGGCTTTTCTTGCTGCCAGCACCTCCACGACTAACACCTGCGGCGCGGCGTTGCGCCAGCTCCTCTTTCTGAGCGGCGAGCGAGCGCTTGAGATCCGCGCCGCAAGCGCGGCAAAGCATGCGCATGGGCTGGAATTCACCGCAGGCAGGACAGTAAATCCAGTTGGCACCTGGTGCCTCCGCTTGGATGTAAGAGGGTTCTGCGGTGGGCATCGAGACCGATGACTGCGGTTCTGCCGTTCGCTCTGTTCGCGAGAGCGGATCGGCCAATGAAGTGGATGCCAATTTGCCGGCAGGCGCGAACACCGTTGACGCCTCCACTGAGGGGGCTGGCGTGGCTGTGCTGGTGCGGAACACAGCCGTTAAATCTGTCGTCGGACGAGCAAGCGCATTGGAGGCGGGCCTGCCTGCAGGAAAGCCCTCCGAGCCAGGTAACCCGTCCTGTGGTTGCAACTGTGGGTTAGGGCGAGCCGACTCCAAGCTGCGCCAAAGATCCTCGTCCTCGGGCGGCAAAGGTGCTGGCCCACCACCCAAGCCCTGCCAACCGCTGTCGGTTTTGGCAAACTTTTCAGAGGCTTGTGTCTCAGGGGCCTGGGCCACCGGCAATGCCACCTCCAAAACCCCCAAAGCAGGCATGGGCGGTGGTGCCTCCACTTCCTCCACCTGAATGCGTGCGCCCAGGGCTTGCAGCGCTTGCCGTTCAGCTTGCGCAATCTGCGCATCGACGTATTCCGCCACAGTCACCCGTTTGCCGCCAAACAGCGAAGCCGGAGAGCGTTCCAGACGACGCGTCAGCGCCGACCTCACCTGCGCCTCATCAAAGCCCGGCAACAACTCACCGGAAAAAACCAGGCGGTAAAGCAACTTTGGAGCGTCGGCTGGGTTGTCTGTTGCAGAGGTCATGGATACAGCAAAAACGCTGGGCACTTGGAAACGGGCGTTATGTTGCCACGCCTTGGTGACTTTGAGACTCGGTATTCACGACATCATCGTGATCTAAATCGGGCTTGCGCCAAGGGTCGATGTGGGTCATCAAGTTCAGCACCCGGTGGTGTTGCAACACTCGGCTGCGCGCCAAGACCGCGATGTCGTGCCCTGCTTCCACGCTCAAGCGGGCATCCACCTCCAAATGCGCATCCACGACGATCAAGTCACCCATTTTGCGGGTGCGCACATCGTGCACACCGGCCACACCAGGGGTGTCAACCAAAGTGCGCCGGATGGCGGCCACCTCGGCTTCATCCACCGCGCGGTCCATCAGGTCGTGCAAGGCGTCCCAAGCAAAACCCCAGCCCATCTTGGCCACCATAAAACCAACAATGAGGGCGGCAATGGGATCCAGCAGCGGGTAACCCATCAAGTTGCCAACGATGCCGATGCCCACGACCAAGGACGAAGCGGCATCCGAGCGCGCATGCCAGGCATTGGCCACCAACATGCTGGACTTCACGGACTTGGCCACGCGCAGCATGTAACGGAACAGCAGCTCCTTGGACAGCAGCGCAGCACCCACCACCCACAGCGCACTCACATGAACCGCCGCGACGGCGCCAGGCGACTCCAGCTTGCCCACGGCAGCCCACACCATGCCCACGCCCACCGCCAAAAGCAGCAAACCCAGCACCAGTGAAGCAGCCGTTTCAAAACGGTGGTGGCCATAGGGATGGTCTTCGTCAGCCGCTTTCTGGCTGTGACGATTGGCGAACAGCACGACGAAGTCCGACACCAAGTCGGACAAAGAGTGAATGCCGTCGGCGACCAAGCCCTGCGACTTGGAGGCGATGCCAACGGCGATTTGTACCGTGCTTAACACCACATTCACGCCCACACTCACCCAGGTGCTGCGAGAGGCCGCCACCGCACGCTGCGCGGGGCTGTGGGTGGCGTCTTCGTCATGGTCGAGGTCGGTGAATTGCATCGCGGAGAGGCTCGTTAAGATTGATCGCTTCAATGACTCCATTGTGGCGCTGCGCACCGCACACCCACCACCCCATGCGCATCGTCTTGGCCAAATACCACTAACTGCTCGGCGATGGGCCACGCACCGGTTCAGGGACGGCCGGTGGTTACCGTTGATCAGCATTCAGCGCCAGGGCCCGTGCTTGCCGGAGGCTGACCCTTTGATTGCAGCCCACTACACTCCGCTGCGCGCGCCATGCCTCCGTAAGGCATGAATTTCATCGCGCTGGCGGAGTTCTCGAAATAAGTGGCGCATCCAATCATGCCGCTTTTCTTGTAGGTTCTGCCTGCAATTCCTGTCTTCATCGCCAACCTAATGATCACACTGTCGAATCTGCATTTCCATTACGGACGCAAAAGTATCTACAGCGATTTTTCGCTTTCGATTTCAGAACCCGGTGTGTACGGACTGTTTGGCCGCAATGGCAGCGGCAAGTCCACTTTGCTCAAAGTGCTGGCGGGTTTGCTGTTTCCCCGGATGGGCGACGTGCAGGTCTTGGGCTTCACCCCAGCGCAGCGCAAGCCAGCGTTTTTGGAGCAGGTGTACATCTTGCCCGAAGAGTTCCACCTGCCCAACATCAGCTTGGCAACGTTGATGCGCACACAAGCGACGTTTTACCCCCGTTTCTCGCGACCGGACTTTGAGCGCTACATCCACACGTTTGAGCTGAACGTAGACACCAGCTTCGACTCAATGAGTTTGGGGCAAAAGAAAAAAGCGGTGCTTGCTTTTGCACTGGCCACCCATGCACCCGTAATGTTGATGGACGAGCCCACCAATGGGCTGGACATCATGGGGCGCGCCCAGTTCAAGGCCATTTTGGCGCAGCCCGAACATCGCCAGCGCATCGTGATCATCAGCACGCACCAAGCCCATGATTTGGAAAGCCTCATGGACTACGCGCTTTTCGTTGATGGCGGCAGACTGGAGTTGTCAGCCGACATGCAGACCTTGCAATCCGCGCTGTGCGTTGGTGTGGCCGACAGCGTGGCCCACGCTCCCGAACATTTGTTCATCGAACCATTGGGGACGCAATGGGCTTATGTGGCAATCAATACAACAGATGCCCCCGGCCAAGTGCAACTTGAACTGCTCTACAAGGCGCTGAGCACCAACCGGCAAGCAGTCATTGCCGCCATTGCGGCGAGCCAGCGCGCGCAAGGAGATCGCGTATGAACCAAATTTTGGATGCGGCGCGGTTTGGCCGCTTGCTGAGTGCGCACATGGCGCAGAACCGCCGGAGCTACCTGTGGTTCGGCGGGGTGGCAGCGATTATCGATTTGATCTTGCTGGTGCTGATGTTCGCTCTGGCAACCAAAGACAGTACCTATTTTTTCTCTTTTTTCGATTTTGAGAGCCAAGTCCCGTGGTTTTGGATAGGCCTGTACACCACGGGGATCATTTTTGCCACGCGTTATTTTGAGAGCCTGTCAAATCCAGGCGCCACACTGGTCATGCTGATGCGTCCGGCTTCGGTATTTGAAAAATGGTTGCTGGCTGTGTTGGTAGTGGGCATAGGGTTTCCCATGGCTTTCGCGGCGCTCTATACGGTGCTGCATTGGCCTTTTGTGATACTGGCCCAAGCGCTGTACGTCCTGCCTGAAGACAGCTACCGATCAAGCCCGCTTGACTTCAGAATTTATGTGCCACTTTTTTCTACGATTGCATCGGCTGCTGAACCGAGACAAGCTCACAACGACCTTGTGAATGAAATGATTGGTTTGCTGGTGTTAACAGGCTTGCAGGCGTTTTGCCTGAGTTGCAAGGTTTTCTTTAAAACGGCGGCGGTACTCAAAATGACCGTCTTGACTTTCTTCGTGCTGTTGTTGATTTTTGTCTTGACCATCGCTTCGGATTTGAGTTTCAACCACGTGACACGCTACTGGCGCGTTGATACAGCGCCTGATTTTCACTTCACGTTTTGGGAGGCCACGCTCACGCACATGGTGTTGTTTGGCGTGCCTTTGATGTTGTGGGGCATGGTGTTCGTGAACTTGCAAGAGCGCGAGGTGTCGTGATGGTTACTGCACCGTTTCGCCGCAAAGGGCCTTGGGTGTTTGTTGCCGCCTTGTGCCTGTTTTTGGGGGGCAACGTCGTGCTGGACACACGCTACCGGGCGCAACAAGTCGCTTTGAACACGGAGGTGCCGCTGACCCAGTCGTTTGGCGGAGTTGGCACTTCGCATGTGCGCATCCGCTCCATTCTGCCAAAGCATGAAGCTCAGCATATTTCGGTGAATGTTTATTTTGATTCGCAGGCCAAAGAGGTGAGCGCTCGCATGGATCAAAAGAGAATTGCCCTTCAAAACGAATCGTCAAATGGCACACTCAGTCTCGCCCTCCAGTTACTTAAAGAGCCTGGGCAATTGGCAATCACCTTGCCTCCATCGATCAACACCCTCACTGTGGAGGGCGTCGTTTTAGTCGAACTACTGGGTGACAACGACACCGGCAGGCGCGCCGACTTTGCGCTGGTGTTGGCGAACTGCTATTCGGACGTCACTTTCGGAGCAGCCAGAATCGATTCGCTGCGCTTGGAGCAAGTGTGCTCGGATCCACACGTCGATGAAGAGAAACGCCACTCTACTTTTTCGCTCGAAAGCGGCTTGGACGTTTCTACGCTGAACGTGGACATGAAAGCGGGAAAAGTAGCGGTGTCTGAAAAAACGAAAGTAGGCGCAGCCACCTTGCGCTTAGGCAACGAGGTGGAAGTTCAGGCACCCGCCGGGCTGCTACGACAAGCGCGCTGGTTGCAACCCTGATGGCGTCACCCTCCGCCAAAAAAGCCCGAGGATTTCAAGATTTGGGCCGGTTGAAGCCTTTGCAACAGCTCACCAAACACTGAACCTCGACTGCCGCAGCAGCCACACGTCATCTGCCCTTGTCCGAGATCAAATTGGGCGCGGGTTTTGGGGTTCACACTGAACCCATCCCATCAAACAGAGGCTCACATGTCTGCAGCCCCGCATCCCCGCGTCATCGTTTCGCTCGACACTGCGGTCGACGCCGTGCTCGACGCCATTCCCGGCGACATCGTGCTCGGCACGCCGCTGGGCATCGGCAAGCCCAACCCCTTCATCAATGCGCTGTACCAGCGCATCAAGGCCAACCCGTCCCGGCGCTTGACCATCGTCACCGCGTTGTCGCTGGAAAAACCTGTGGGTAAAAGTGACTTGGAGAGGCATTTTCTGGAGCCACTGGTGGAACGGGTGTTCGCCGACTATCCCGACCTCGACTATGTGAAAGACCGGCGCGGTGGCGGCCTGCCCGCCAACATTGAAGTCCGCGAGTTCTTCATGAAAACCGGTGACTACGTGGGCAACGACGCCGCGCAGCAAAGCTTCATTTCCACCAACTACACCTTTGTGGCGCGCGACATGCTGCTGCAAGGCATGAATGTGATCGCGCAGGCGGTGGCGTCACGCGGGGTGGAGGACGAGTGGCGGCTGTCCATGTCCAGCAACCCCGACGTGGTGTTTGAAGTGGTGGAGCGGTATGCGCAAGCCAACAAGCCGCTGCTCAAAGTGGCGGTGGTGAATCAAAACATGCCTTTCATGCCCAACGACGCGGAGGTCGCGCCCAACTACTTCGACATCGTCGTGACCGACCCCGCCGCCACCCACACCTTGTTTGCCCCGCCCAATGGCAAGGTGAGCACCGCCGACTACGCCATCGGCCTGCACGCCAGCAGCCTCGTGCGTGACGGCGGCACGCTGCAAATTGGCATTGGCTCGCTGGGAGACGCGATTGCCCAGGCCCTGATCGTGCTCGACCGGCGCAGCTTGGAATACCGCCACATGCTGCAAAGCCTATGCCCTGATGGGCTGGCGGGGCGTGAACTGGGCCGCTTTGATCATGGCCTGTATGGCTGCTCGGAAATGTTCGTCAACGGCTTTTTGAAGCTGATGGAGGCCGGCATCATTCGCCGCGAGGTGTTCGCCGACGCCACCTTGCAGCGCCTCATCAACGAAGGCCGCGTTGACAGCGACCTGGTTACACCCGAACTGCTGCGCGCATTACTTGATGTGGGGCGTGTGCGCTCTCCTTTGTCTGAAGACGATCTAGCCTTCTTGGTGCGCTACGGCATCTTGCAGGAGGGGGTTCAGATTGATGGCGAGCACTTGGTATCAGCCGATGGGCAGCGGCTGCCAAATGATTTACTCGACGATGCCGCCTTCGACGCTGTAACTCAATCCATGCTTGGCACCCATTTGCGGTACGGCATCGTCATGACCGGCGGTTTCTTCCTCGGTCCCAGCGACTTTTACGAGCGCCTGCGAACCATGCCCGAGCATGAACGGTTGAAGATCGACATGACCCGCATCGACTTCATCAACCAGCTCTACGGCAACCGACTCGGCGAAGCCGAGCTCAAAGCCGTGCAGCGCCGCAAAGCCTGCTTCATGAACACCACCATGAAGATGACCTTGCTTGGCGCGGCGGCCTCGGACGCGCTGGAGTCCGGTCAGGTGGTCTCGGGCGTGGGTGGACAGTACAACTTTGTCGCCATGGCCCATGCCCTGCCGGATGCGCGCTCCATCCTGATGCTGCGCGCCACCCACGACAACCAAGACGGTCTCAAGAGCAGCATCGTATGGAACTACGGCCACGTGACGATTCCACGCCACCTGCGCGATACCGTCATCACCGAATACGGCGTGGCCGAGTTGCGTGGCCAGCCCGACAGCGAGGTCGTCAAACGCCTGATCGCCATTGCCGACTCACGATTTCAAGACCAACTGGTGAACGAGGCCAAGGCACACGGCAAATTGGAGGCCAGCTACGAGTTGCCCGAACGTTATCGCCACAACCTGCCGCAAACGCTGGACGAGAAACTACACCCCTGGAGCCGCGCCGGCCTCTTGCCCGCATTCCCGTTTGGCACCGACCTTACCGAAGACGAATTGCACATCGTCACTGCGCTGAAGCGCTTGAAACACGCCACCCAGCACCCGGTGGAACTCGTCACCCTGACCATGAAAAGCCTGTGGGAGAACAAAGAAGCCCCGCACGCCTACCTCGAACGTCTGGGCCTGGCCGAAGCCAGCAGCTTCAAGGACATGTTCATTCGCAAGTTGTTTGCGGGGAATTTGTGAGTGGCTGAGCGGGGCTTTGATCAACCCACCCATAACGCATACCCCACCTCCAGCGGACACACCACCGAGACAGGCCGCAAAGAGTTGGTGTCGTTGTTGTAAACACCCTCCACCTCGCCGGTGTGGGCCACCAAGACATTAGCGGGCACGATGGGGTGGTTGGTGGTGCCTGCATCGGGTATGGGTTCGCCCTCAGTCGTTTGCATGAAGTTGGCGCTTTTGAAAAGACTTTGTGGCTTCATGGATGTGCTGGTTTGAATGTCGCAAACCCTGTGTCGGATTTGCAGCAATAACCAAGCAGCGTGATGCGCAACGCACCGGCCGTGCCGCCAAGGCTGGGCATATCGGACCACTCCCAGTGGCCGGGGTTGCTGCGGCTGCGGGTTCAGCAACTCGGACCAACCGGCTTTGGCTTTCGTGCGGAGGTGTTGAAAGCTGTTGCAGCCACAGTCGCTATAGAAATCAGGATTTTCCGAAGTATGTTCAAGGTCCCTTGGGGTCCACGCTCGGGGCGATCTTGGTTGAGACTGCCTAAGAGCGTGTTTACGATCTCCTGAGGAGCAACGCCAAGAATGCCAAGTGGACGAACTGTAGGCTGGTATTGAGCAGCCGCTCGCAGTTCTTCCACAGCCGCCGGTTCTTGTCCAACCAGGCAAAGCTACGCTCGACGATCCAGCGCTTGGGCATGACCTTGAAGGTGTGCAACTCGCTCCTCTTGGCGATCTGTACCGTCACATGCCCTCCAAGAACCTCTTGCACGCCCTGCGCGAAGGGCTCTCCCACGTACCCGCTGTCAGCCAGCAAGCTTTGCACCCGTGCCAGTCCCGGTTTGCAACGCTGCAGGGCCTGCAGCGCCCCCTTGCGGTCAGTCACCTCGGCCGTCGTCACCGCCACTGCGTGCGGCAACCCTGGCGTGTCCACTGCAATGTGTCGCTTGATGCCCGAAACCTTCTTGCCCCCGTCATAGCCCTTGAGCGCCGCCGTGTCCGTATTCTTCACGCTCTGCGCGTCCACGATCAACAGCGTGCTGCATGCGTTGCGCCCCAGTCTGTCTCGGGCCGCGCCAACCTGATTTTTTTAAAGCCCGTTCCAACACGCTCACACCGTCCTGGTCAGGCTCACTCCATTTGCGCCAGTAGGCATAGACCGTCGTCCACTTCGCAAACTCGCTCGGCAAGAACCTCCACTGGCAACCCGTTCGCAGCAGGTACAGCACCGCGCAGAACACCTCATACAGATCCACCTTCGTCGGCTTGGTCGCCTTGCGCACGCTGCGCAGCAGCGGCTCAATTTGCTCAAACTTCTCCCGGCTGATGTCGCTGGCGTATCTCTTTCTCTTCATCTGCCTATTTTCGGGTCAGAAGAAGATCGTAAACACGCTCTAAGAGCCGCTAACAAAACCGTTCGGGCTGAGCTTGTCGAAGCCAGCGCGTACCTCGGTGCAAGGCCCTTCGACCTCGGGGCGAACGGTGTATGCAGTGTTTTGTTAGCGGCTCTAAGTGAATTGCAAGGCTGACTCTGGCCCTGGGCCTACTTGGGCCCAGACCACATGGTCAAGTCGCTGACCAGAGCCTCACGCGGCTTCGCAGCCCCCCTCAGGTCTCAAGTCGTGTCTTTCCCCTTCCATGACACAGGGGCTCAGCGCGCTGCCCATCGTGGGCAAGCGCGAAGTGGATCATCGTCGCGCTGCAGGGCATCCGACACCAAGGCCCAGTAGTGCTGCAAGGGTCTGTCGATACCGCTTTGGCGTAAGGAGTGATCTGCCTCGTCAAACACGGCGACGCACAGGGGCCGCTGCTGCGATCGGGCCCGCGATTGAAACTGCCGCAGCGCGATCAAAGGAACCGCTTCATCCCGGCCACCAAATCCCAACAGCAAGGGATGAGGTGTGGCGAGCAAGGCTTGGCTGTGTCGCCAGGCCACCAAGCTGCGCCAGTAAGCCATGCTGCGGCCGGCCCAGACATGACCATCGGGCAGGCTCAGGTTCGCGGTGTTTTGCATCAACGCACTGATGAACTCTGGGGCACTTGCACGTTGCGCTTGCAGCGTCAAGGCCTCCAGTGGATCCAGTCCACTGCTGCCCACCAAGGCCAGCAGCTTGACTTGCGGTACCTCGCTGGCGATGGCCGCGAGCAGCTCAGCACCCTCAGAAATTCCGACCAAGGCCATGGGTTGGTTCACACGCAGCGGATGATGCTGCATGTGCCACAGGATGAAGGCGCGAGCGTCTGATGCCCATTGCACCAAAGTGTCGTCGCGCACAAAGGCCGCTGAGCACGTCGCGTCGTTACCTTGCCAGCGCAGGGCATCGACATGCCGCTTGTGAGGAACGATGACCTCTCCATGGCCCAGGCCCTGGAAGTAGTCCAGGGCGATGCTGGCCAGCCCGTTGCAGCCCGAGCCCGGGATGGCATACACGCGGTACCGTGGTGGTTCGCTCAAACCCCAGTCGCTGGGACTCAGTGCGAGGTAGTTCAGTACGCCCCCATCGGGCAATACAAAACGAGCCGACTGTGGCGAAATGAAAACCGCCCCGGCCTGAATCGGCAACGGGGCGGTGGACTGCGCAGCGGGATTTGCACAGGCCACCAAGGTGGCCAAGCCAATCAGCGCGCCAAGACGCAGGGTGTCAAACACCTCACTTGAACACCATGGTTGGTGGCTCAGCTGGTTTGACCATGGTTGTTGCGGGCGCAGTGGTGGGGGTGTTGCCAGCACCCGCAGCAGAGCCAATGGGTGGGTTGCCTTTGGGGCCGAGTTGATCCACCAGTTGCGAATAAACGCTGTCGGCCAAACTCAGGGAGGTGGCGCGGATGACTTTGCCGCGGTTTGGAACTACCACGTCACCACGGTTGCTGAGAATTTTCACTTCCTGACCATTGCCTTGGGCACTGAAAGCAGCGCTGATCTCCAGGGTTTTGGTGTTGATGACGCTGAAGTCGCTCACCAAATCGAGACTGAACAAATACGACGCACTGGTGCTTCCTTGTAGCGGGGAAAGTTCGTTGCGAAACTCAATGCTGGACACGGTGCCAAACAAAACATAGTCAGCTCCAGAGAACTCACCTTTCTTGATGCGCGTCACGATGTCATGCACACTGGGTTGGCGCACTGGCTTAGCGGGTGCTTTGCCGGTTTGCATCTGGTGCAGCACTTGTTCGGCTTTGGTCGACTGCGGCGCGCCGCCATCAAATGCTCGGGCTTGAATCAATTTCACCCCACCGCCTTTGAGCAAGGAGCCTTTGATGTCTGCGGTGAAATTGCGCAGCTCGCCCTGTTCAATGTAGGAGTAGCTGCCTGCGGCGTAGGTTAACTCGCCAGAGTGGCTGGCGCTCAAGGAATGGCGGTTGGCGTGGAGGTTGGACTGCGTTCGGATTTGCGCCACTTCGAAGTATTCACGCACGCGCTCCGAGTAGGCCAGATCGGTCACCGCCACACTGGGGGTGCGCTGTGCCAGGGCCGCAGTGCTTGCTACCAAAGTCGACAGCAGCAGGCCGATAAGAGGAAGGGTTCTGGTCATGTTGGACTCCCGTTGATGGCAAGGTAAATCAGCGTTTGCTGGTCTTGCGAATTTCTTTCTCGTCTTGCCACTCGATGGTGCCTTCTTCCACGTCATACATCTTGAGCGTGAATTTGTAGAACACGTCTTTGGTGGTGTTGTTTTGTTTGACGATGGAGGTGAGCTCGCCTTCAATGCTGTATTTGGCGCCCTTCATGTTGCCGACTTTGGCGGTGGTGCCTTGTTTGTACAGGCCGCTTTGGTTTTGGCGCTGCAATTCGTCCACACCGGCTTGCATTTCGGAAATGCTGCGGGTGAAACGCACCTTGCCGCTTTTGACCAGGGCGGTTTGAATCGAGTTCATGACGTTGGTGGTGTCGATGTACTCGCTGGTCTTGTTGCGCACCGTCGAGATGGTGACCGTGGGGCGGCCCGTGAAAATCGGCGTCTCCAAGAGCGAGCCCGTCATTTTTTCGGCGATGAGCTGCAAGTCGGTGGAACCGAACTCGTTGGTCACCAGCTCGACGGCTTTGCTGTCACCGTAATTCACTTGACGGTCAAAACGAACCACCGGTGATGACACCTTCGTTTCACATGCCGCCAGCAGCACGGTGGCTGCCAAAACACCCAACAGGGTGCGGGTTTGTTGCTTGAGACTCATGAATACTCCCTTGTTTGTTAATGATGTTGACTGTTGTATCAGCGTTTTTCGACGTTCATTTCTAGGCGGAAATCGACCACATTCATACCAGGAGCGGTACCGCGCAGGTACTGCGATTGCTCCCCGTAGATCAGCAGCGGTTTCCACACCTCGCCGTCGCCCACTTGCATGCCGGAAGCATCCAACCAGCGGTAACGCCAAAACACCTGTCGGTCGGCTTTTGCGGTGTTGAGCAATTCGGTTTGCACCACCAGGATGTCACTGCGTTTCTGAGCGCGCATGTCGATGATGTTCACGCCGTAAGCATCACCTCGCAACATGAGTTTGCTGGCGGCACTGCCGGCCTCCGGTGCAGCGACGGGCGCAGACTGCGCGCTGGCCCACTGGCAGGTGGCGGCCAAAACAATGGCCACCAAGGTTTTTGCGGAATTCATAGAGATCCTCCTGAGTTTTGCTGTATTTCGATAGACAGGTGACAACGAACGAGACGGCAAGGGCGTTGACCGCGTTACCTTCGGGCGGCTCCCATTTGACCGCACCCGAGACCGGCCGGTTTGCGCCAGCCCGCCAGAGGGGGAAGTGAAAACTTGAGAGCCACCCCGTGTTTCCGCATCAGTTTTCACGGTGTCGGGGCTTTGGTGGGTACTCCGCCCGCTGGTTTTACACCCGATTTTGCTGCTGGCGCTGGCGTTGCAGCGGGCACAGGCGGCGTTGCACTGCCAGGACTCGGGGATACAGGCACCGCACTGCGGGCGGGTGACGCGGCTCGAGTCGGACGGCTTGCGGCCGCCTTAGGAGTCGTGGATGTGCCGCGATGGGTTGTCGACATGACTCGGGTTGTGTCGGCGGGTTTGGCGGCTTCTGGCGCATTGACTGCGGCAGAGGTGGCCAGTTTTCCAAAGCTGGCTACATCGCCCACCACCAGTTGATTGGTGTACACCCGAACGGGCACCAGCGAATACTGACCATCAATCACCACCGGCTCTGGCAGTTCACGTCCGTCGATGCTGATTTTGTGGGTGCCTGGCGGTAGGTAGGCACGCGCCACATAAACACGCTCAGGCAGCATGCGCCAAATGCGGTCGTCCGCTTGTTCAGTGGCAATCGATGCGACAGCAGTGGCCAATCCCCCCAATAGCCCGAGCCTCTTTTGGGCTTGGTCTTGAATCACGCCTTTTGTGATCGCACGCGTGGCAATACGAACCATCATGGCCGGCATTTCATCTTTGAGGGCGCGGCGTGCCATCACATTGAAATCCACCACCGCCTGCGTCTTAACCTGGCTGTTGGCTACGCCGATGTAGTTGATGGGGGGGGAGTTGGACGGTTGAATGACCGGGTAAGCCACTGACACGCTGACAATGCCGCGCCCCGTTGGAACCGGAAAAGAGAAATTGGTTGACGTGCGCGGCGGTGCTGAGCCAGCCTCTACCAAGAACAGCACATCCGTCATTTTTTGGCGGCGACGGTGTGTAAAGCTTGTTCGCTGATCCAAACCTCGGAGGCCCTCTTCAAGAATGGCGGCATTGGGATTGAGCTCAATCGCTTTGCGATAACCGGGCGCGGCCAAACCGGGTTCGTTCAGCACCTCGTACAAGAAGCCCGCCAGGTAATGACTCAGCGCGTTTTGATAACCATTTTTCAGGGCCAAGACCGCCGGGTCTTCAAGGGTTTCGACGGGGTAACCATTGAGTTCTTTTCCGCCCGCTTTGGCTCCGTTTTTCTTGGCCTCTTCTTCGGCAGCAACCAACTCTTTGGCACGCAACTCCGCAATGATGGCCTCACGTTCGTGCGTGCGTTTGATGTCAACCCGCGCATTGTCCCAGTCACCAACCGCCATTCGGTTCAAAGCCAACCGAGTGGTCAGCATGACTTTTTCGTAGTCTTGACCTTCGTAAGACTTCAGCCGCTCGCTGATGATGCTTGCACCCAAACTGCCTAGCAGTTTTTCTGGGGATGTCTTGGCGGTTTCTTCCCAGGTTTTCACTTGCTCGTCGGCCAACATGTAGGCTGCGGTGCTGTCGTCATAACGTTTGGCCAACCGCAGCAGCTCACCTCGTTCCAGGTTGTAGAGCAGCTCTTTTTTTGCCGAGTCACTTGATGCCGAAGCCTCCAATTGCTGCAGCGCGGTGCTGACATCGCCGGATTCCGCCTGTGCTTGTGCTGCGCCAACCACGCTGTTGTGGCTTTTCATGTTGGCACACCCGGCCAGCATCGTCACTGCGATCGCAGCGATGGCAATTGAAATTTTCCCCACGCCTATCCCCCTTGATTTGCTTATGGCTGTAATTTAACCGCTACCGTTCAACAAGCCCATCCGTCATTTGAGGGGTGGGTGGAATCGGCTTGGTGATGTCGCCACTCCCGTTCGGGCCGGTCGATGCCAAGGTTGTACGCGCTACCCTTCGACTAGTCCTGTATTGAACCCCGTCGACGGGTCGGGGCGAACGGTTCAGGCTTCATCAGGCCGGATCAATGGGTTCTAAACTGTGATGATGGAGACTTCAATGCTTTGTTTTATTGGTGGCGGCAACATGGCCCAGGCTTTGGTGGGCGGACAGATTCGGGCCGGTCGAGACCCGTTGTCCATCTGTGTGGTGGATCCAATCGCGCAACAGCGTGAGCGGCTCCAAAATGAACTGGGTGTGCGAACGCTTGCGCAAGCCGATGCCACACTGGCGCAAGCGTCCGCCGTGGTCTGGGCAGTCAAGCCGCAGATCTTCGAGGCGGCCGCCTCCGCTTTGAACGCTCAGTTGCAGCACACACTCCACATCAGCGTGATGGCAGGCATTCCCTGCCGCGCCATCGAGACACTCACTGGGAGCCGCCAAGTCGTGCGCACCATGCCCAACACGCCAGCGCTGGTTGGCAAAGGCATCACGGGCGTTTTTGCTGGCGCGGCGGTCACATCGGCACAACGCCAGCAGGTGCGTGACTTGTTGGCGCCGACTGGCGAGCAGCTCTGGGTGGACCAAGAAACTGACTTGGACGCGGTGACTGCATTGTCCGGCTCCGGTCCAGCCTACGTGTTTTATTTCGTTGAAGCCATGATTCAGGCCGCACAGGACATGGGCCTGTCTGCTGAGCAGGGGCGCTTGCTGGCACTGGCCACATTTTCTGGGGCAACCGCCTTGGCCCAAACTTCGACCGATCCTGTTCAAACCTTACGCGAACGGGTTACGTCCCAAGGTGGAACCACCCACGCAGCGATCAGCCACATGCAGGAGGCGGGTTTGGCGCCCCTTTTCATTCAAGCCATGCGTGCCGCGCAGCACCGTGCTGCGGAGTTGGGCCGCGCGTTCGGGGGTTCGGCGGCCGCTTGAGAACAAGGTCACGACTTCACTGTGGGTCATGCCCGACCCAACTATAGTTATGCAAAAGATGCATAGCGAAAAGTAGCAAACTCAGTGCACTCCCACCTACAGTGCCGATCAACACACGGCGCAGCGTTTTTTGCAGGCAGCCGTGCCCCATTTTTTGACTTGTTTGGAGCCCCTCATGAGTAATTTGTCCTACGTTTCTACCCACAGTGACAGCCCGTGGCAGACCTATTTGTCGCAGGTTGATCGTGTTTTGCCCTATTTGGGTCACTTGGCCCACTGGGGCGAAACCTTGAAGCGCCCCAAGCGCACGCTGATTGTTGACGTGCCCATTGAAATGGACGATGGCACCGTGCGCCACTTTGAGGGCTACCGCGTGCAACACAACCTGTCGCGTGGCCCAGGCAAAGGAGGGGTGCGTTTTCACCCCGATGTGACCTTGGAAGAAGTGATGGCGCTGTCGGCTTGGATGACGGTCAAGTGCGCCGGTGTGGGCCTGCCCTACGGTGGTGCCAAAGGCGGCATCCGTGTCGACCCGAAAACGCTCTCGCGCAAAGAACTGGAACGCATGACACGCCGCTACACCAGCGAGATCGGCATCATCATCGGCCCACAGCGGGACATTCCCGCACCCGACGTGAACACCAACGGCCAAATCATGGCTTGGATGATGGACACCTACTCCATGAATACCGGCTCTACAGCCACCGGCGTGGTCACCGGCAAACCGATTCACTTGGGGGGCTCACTGGGTCGCGTGAAAGCCACCGGTCGTGGCGTGTTCGTGACCGGTCGTGAGGCCGCCAAACGCATTGGCCTGAACTTGCAAGGTGCCAAAGTGGCCGTGCAGGGCCTGGGCAATGTAGGCAGTGCAGCGGTTGAATTGTTTCTGGCTGCTGGCGCGAAACTTGTGGCCGTGCAGGACCACACTGGCACCTTGCATAACCCGAATGGGTTTGACTTCAACGAAGCCATGGCCGTGGTCAAACGTGAAGGTGGCATTGGTGGTTACAAGAATGCCGAAAAAATGGACGGCGAAGCGTTCTGGGACGTTGACTGCGACATCATGATCCCCGCCGCGCTCGAAGGCCAAATCACCGCTGCCCGCGCCAACCGCCTCAAAGCCAAACTGGTGCTGGAAGGCGCCAACGGCCCCACCTTGCCTGAGGCCGACGACATCCTGGCAAGCCGCAATGTTCTGGTTGTGCCTGACGTGATCTGCAACGCGGGCGGCGTGACCGTGAGTTACTTCGAGTGGGTGCAAGACTTCTCCAGCTTCTTCTGGAGCGAGGAAGAGATCAATGTGCGTTTGGACAAGATCATGGTCGACGCGCTCAACCACATTTGGGATACGGCAGACCGCCACAAAATCACGCTGCGCACCGCCACCTTTGCTGTGGCTTGCGAACGCATTTTGATTGCCCGCGAAGAGCGCGGTTTGTACCCTTGATAGGCTGAAGCTCGGTGGTGAACGCTGAGTTCACCGCTTGTTCCGAAACAGCCACCGTGCCTCACCGTCGGTGGCTTTTTTTCTTGCCTGTCGATTGGCCTGGCGTTACCTCATGAGCGCCCCCAGACCTGTCGCTTCGCGTCAGGCCCCCCGAGGAGGTCAAGAAAACTTGGGAACTGACCTTGCCTCTGTAATCCGTATCCCATAACCGAGTCACGAATTGGCTTGCATGGCCTGGGCCGCAAACCAGCTTTGCTCGAACTGCATCGGACTGACATAGGCCAGAGTCGAGTGCAGCCGGGCTTGGTTGTACCAAAGCAGCCAGGCCATGACCTCGTCTTTGGCTTGCCGCCTGGTTTCAAAGCGCTGCCCATGTAGGCGTTCTACCTTCAGTGACCCGAACAAGGTCTCGCTGCACGCATTGTCCCAACAGTTGCCCCGCCTGCTCATGGACGCCTGAATTCCGTACTCACTGAGCACGTCCCTGAAGTCTTGGCTTGCGTATTGACTGCCTCTGTCGCTGTGGAAGATCAGCCCTGCGCCTTTGTCTGGATGTCGCTTGAACCATGCCATGCGCAGCGCATCAATGACGATGTCGCGTGTCATGTCTTGCCGCAAGCTCCAGCCCACCACTTGACGGCTGAAGAGGTCAATCACCACTGCCAGGTACAGCCAGCCCTCTTGGGTGTCGATGTAGGTGATGTCCCCCGCCCACACCTTGTCAGGCTCTTGAACGTTGAATTGCCGCTCCAGCAGGTTGGGTGCAATCGGCAAATCATGTTTGCTGTCGGTGGTGATCTTGAATCTGCGTTTGCCTTTGGCGCGAATGCCGTGCAATTGCATGAGCTTTTGCACCCGGTCTTTGCCCACCCGGATGCCGCGTGCCAGCAGTTCTTTCCACATGCGAGGCCAGCCGTAGCTGGCCCTGACCTGGGCGTGAATTGCTTTGATGTGTACCAGCAAGGCGTCATCACTGAGGTGGCGTCGTTGCGCCGCACTGGCCCGCCGCAGGAAGTGCTCGTGATACCCGGCCACGCTGACACGCAGAACCCGGCACTGCACAGAGATTGGCCACACCCGCCGGTGGCTTTGTATGAAGGCGTACTTCACGTCGATCCCTTTGCAAAGTACGCCGTGGCCTTTTCCAGGATGTCGCGCTCCATCTTGACCCGCGCCAGCTCTGCCCTCAAGCGGCTGATCTCCATTTGTTCGCTGCTTACCTTGACCCGGCTGTCAGCGCCCTTGAGTTTGCCTTCGCGGTGCGCTTTGATCCAGTTGAACAGCGTCTGCTCAACCACCCCAAGCGTCCTGGCCGCTGCCGCCATGCTTTGGCCGCCTTCCACCAGCCGCACCGCCTCGAACTTGAACTCCTGCGTGTACCTCGCCCTTTTGGCTCTCTTCGTCATTTCCGCTCTCCTTTGCTTGCGATTGAATCACTCAGCAAGGGATACGGTTTTCGGGGGCAAGGTCAAACGGCCCGGCGTTTTCTTGAGAGATCACTTGAGCCAAGAATCCACCAGCAGGCCAGCAAACACCGCCAACCCCAACCAGTGGTTCAGACGAAACGCCCGGAAGCAACCATCGCGCGTCCTGTCTTTGATCAATCGATAGTGCCACGTTGCCATCACGCCGGCCAAGGCCAAACCCACAAAGTAAGGCAAGCCCAGTGCCAGAAGCACACCCACGCCTGCCCACACTGTCAAATACAGCGCATAAAAGAGCATCACCGCCGCCACATCCCATCGTCCTAAGGTGATGGCGGAGGTGTGGATGCCGATCTTCAAATCATCGTCGCGATCCACCATGGCGTATTCAGTGTCATAGGCCAACACCCAAAACAAATTTCCCACGAACAGCAGCCATGCGACCAGGGGCACCTGGCCCAATACCGCCGAGAAAGCCATCGGGATACCAAAACTGAAAGCCACACCCAGCACCGCTTGCGGCATGGACAGAAAGCGTTTGCTGAAGGGATACAAAACAGCCACCGCGAGTGCGGCAAAACTCCAAAGTACCGTGGGCCGATTGGTGGTCAGGACCAGGGAAAAAGCCAACAAGGCCAGCACCGCCCCTACAGCCAACGCTTCTCTCACGCCCAGTGCGCCGCTGGTGACGGGGCGCATTGCGGTTCGCTTGACATGTTTGTCAAAGTCCCGGTCGGCCACATCATTCACTGCACAACCGCTGCTGCGCATCAGGAATGTTCCCAGCGCAAACACCACGAGCAAATGCCAACCCGGAAAACCACCTGCCGCGATCCACAAAGCGGACAGTGTTGGCCACAACAGCAGGTAGCTGCCGGCAGGGCGACTCCAGCGGATCAGGTCAAGGTAGAGGAGGAGTCGAGCGGTCATGCTGCACGTCGGTGTGGCGTCAACCAAGCAAGTGCTTGTGAGGCAAGGGAGAAATTGTCCCATTGGCGCCGACAGTTTTAAGTTGCTGGGTTGAGTGTATGGGCTTCCGGTGCAGGGTTATCCGCCGGGTTTGCTTGCGGCGCACCCGGTGAGCAACGCGTGTGGGGTTGCCGCGTTGTCATTGGACTTTGTGCTTCCCTGTGCGTTGTTTGGATTTTTTTCAACCGCGTTGGCCAGAGATCGCGGTCTTGGACTGAGGCCGACTGCGTTTGTCTCCAGCCAAGAAAACTCAATTCAAATGATGACAGGCCCTCGTTGGGTCTACTTCACACAAACACCTTGATTCACCCAGGGCGCTGCCGATATCTCACTGGAGACCCAAGAAAGTCTCACTTGACGGGCCCTTACCGGGCTCAAGTGAGCCTCTGTGCCCGCCGATAACAAGATACCGACGCCCATGCCTGTCTTATTTGCCGCACTGACTGCACCATGAAAGACACCCAATCATTGCCCTTGGTCGATGTCGCTGCTTTGCAGGTGGGCATGTATGTCTACTTGGAGCTGGGCTGGATGTCGCATCCATTCCCGCTGTCGCACTTCAAGATTGCCACCCAGGACCAAATCAAAACCATCCAGGGCCTGGGCCTGAAGCAAGTGCGCTGGAACCCGGCGCAAAGTGGATCAGAGGATGCAGATCAGCTGCCTGGCTTGATCAGTGCGCCCAAGGCGGCATTGGCATCGAGCGCAGAAGAAGCCGGCGTGACAACACGGCAAGACGCGGCCGATCCGGCCTTGACCGCCGACCAACAAAAAAAGAGCGATCTGGCGGCACAACGCGCCAGCCTGGCTTTGTGCGAAAAACAATTCACCGAGGCAGCCCGTGAATGCCGGCGCATGAATGAGAGCGTACCCACCAATCCAACGCAAGCAGGTGAGCAAGCGCTAGCCTTGTCACGCGCACTGCTGGACAAAATGGCCGGCGCGCAGGAGATGTCGATTCGTTTGCTCAGCGATGCCGCTGGCGACAAATCCTCGGCGCATGCGGTGAGCGTGGGTTTGCTGTCCCTCCTGCTTGGACGGGCTTTGGGCTGGAGCGAAGCCGATTTGGTGGATTTGGGTGTGGGGGCTCTGACCCATGACATCGGCAAGCTGAAAATTCCAGAGCGTGTGCGCGCCAGGCAGGAACATTTTTCGCCCGCTGACTTGGCCCACTATCAAGACCACGTGGCCCATGGTGTGCAATTGGGGCGCAGCATGGGCTTGTCGGCCGCCGCGTTGACCGTGATTGCTCAGCACCACGAAACGATGGACGGCGCGGGTTTCCCCAGCCGTACCAGCGCCGATCGACTCACCTTGGCCGCACGTTTGGTGGCCATCGTCAACCGCTACGACAACCTGTGCAATCCGCACATGCCATCGCACGCGCTGACGCCGCATGAAGCCATGGCGCTGATGTATGCCCAAGGGCAGGCCAAATTTGACACAGGGATGCTCAACGCCTTCATCAAAATGATGGGTGTTTATCCACCGGGTTCCTTGGTGCAGCTCAGCGACGAACGTTTTGCCATGGTGGTGGCCGTGAACTCCAGTCGCCCACTCAAACCTTGTGTGTTGGCTTATGACCGCAAAGTGCCGCGCGATGAAGCGTTGATCGTGGACCTGCAGCAGCTCGGTGATGTCAGCATCCGCCGCAGTCTCAAACCACTGGGCTTGCCGCCTGAGGCTTTGATTTATCTATCGCCGCGCCAGCGTGTCGCCTACTTTTTTGAGCCGCTGCGTGAGCAGGTGCCCACGGACAACCGATTCAAGGAGGCCGCTTGAGCGATCTCTCCGAAGCGCATTTCGTGACGCCAAAGTCGTCGGCCGTTGCCCCACCGGCGATGGCCTTGGCCATTGTCAACAGCCTGCGCGACGCGGTGTGGCTGGTGGACGCGCAGACGCTGGAGATCGCGGTGGTGAACGCTGCCGCCGCAGACATGCTGGGGGTGGGCATCGACGAGCTGCTGGGTGTACGCATGACGGCACTGGCTTGCACGCCCGAGGATGTTTGTTTTTGGGACGCCGCCATACAAGGCCACACCATAGGCTCGAACGAACAGGTCGTCTCCGACACGTGGTTGCGCCGTGCCCATCGTAGTGAAGATGGGCATGGTCAGCAAACCATTCCGGTGACGCGTCAAATTTCCCTGCTGCAGTGTGACGGTGTGTCGCCTTACTACCTGGTGGTAGTGCGCGACCGCAGCGCCCACATGCTGATTGAAGATGAACTGGAGTTGCGCATTGCAGAACTCGCGGCCACGCTCGAGTCCACCGCAGATGGCATTTTGGTGCTGGACCTGCACGGCCGCATTCGCAACTTCAACCAAAAGTTTTCGCAGTTGTGGAACGTGCCCGGCGAGTTGCTCTCGCACCGTGACGACGAAGCCGTTCTGGACTGGATGCGCCGCTGCGTGGCCGAGCCCCACAGCTACGTCAGGCGATTGAACACCATCTGTGAAGACGTGGGCCTTCAAGGCAGCGACGTCCTCAATCTCAACGATGGCCGAGTGCTTGAACGCATGACACTGCCGCAGTGCTCGCGTGGCCGGCCCATTGGACGGGTGTTCTCCTTCCGCGACATCACAGAACAAGTCGAGGCTGCACGCCGCATCGACACCTTGTCGCAGACGGATGCGCTCACCGGCTTGCCCAACTTGCGTGTGCTCAGTGACCGGGTTGACTTTGCCCTGGCGATGGCCCAGCGCGATGGCACCCCGTTTGCCTTGTTGTTTGTGAACCTGGATCGTTTCAACCATGTGAACGAAACCTTGGGCCACGGTTTTGGTGACCGTGTGTTGTCCCAAGCTGCCGAGCGCCTCAAGGGCTGCCTGCGCCAAGTGGACACCGTGGCCCGCTTGGGCGGCGACGAGTTCGTGCTCTTGGTTCACCAGGCGGACGCCGGTGGTGCCGCTGTGGCTGCGAGGCGTGCCATCGAAGCCATGCAAGAGCCATTCACCTTGGACGGACTGCGTTTCAACGTGACCTGCAGCATTGGCATTTCCCTTTACCCCAACGACGGCACCAGCATGGACGAGCTGCTGCGCCACGCCGACGCTTCCATGCATGAAGCCAAGGCGGCGGGTCGCGGCAACTTCCGCTTCCATCGCCACCAACCTCAAGGTGAAGACGGCCAGCGCCTCACCCGTTTGCGCTTGGACCATGCGATGCGCCAAGCCTTGGCCCTGGGACGTTTCCGTTTGCACTACCAGCCGCAAATTGACATGCACAGCGGGAACGTGGTGGGCGCAGAAGCCCTCATCCGCTGGAACGATCCCGAACTGGGGCCGGTCTCCCCGGCAGACTTCATCCCCGTGGCGGAAGAAACCGGCTTCATCGTGGCCATAGGCGATTGGGTGATGCGCGAAGCCATACAACAAGCGGCCCAATGGCATTGCGACGGTAAACACATCAACATCAGCGTGAACGTGTCGGCGCTGCAGTTCCAACAACCCGAGTTCGTCGAAGAAGTCGCCAAGGCCTTGACCAAACACCAGCTCCCCGCCGAGTACCTGGAACTGGAATTGACCGAGTCCATCCTGATTCAAAACGCCGAAGAAGCCTTGCAGCGTTTGAGTCAACTCGCTGCCCTGGGCGTGAAGTTGGCCATCGACGACTTTGGCACCGGTTACTCCAGCCTGGGTTACCTCAAACGTTTTCCGATCGGTCGCTTAAAGATAGACCGCAGTTTTGTGCGCGGTTTGCCCGGCGATGAAAGTGATGCTGGCATCGTCAACGCCATCGTCAACCTGGGCCATGCGCTGCACATGCAAATCGTGGCAGAGGGTGTCGAGACCGAAGCGCAGCGCGTGTTTTTGCAGTCCTTGGGCTGCGGCCAGTACCAGGGATTCTTATTTGCCCCCGCGCTGGACGTGCTCACCTTCGATGCCCGCTTGGCCAGCCACGTGGCCCAGCACCCCAGTGGCCTTGGCCCGTCGCACGTGCGATTGGTGCGCGGGTAGCCGACATCACTGCCCGCGTGGCGGAAACGCCCCATTTCATTGGCAGCCTGCTAAGAGCCGCTAACAAAACACTGCATACACCGTTCGCCCCGAGGTCGAAGGGCCTTGCACCGAGGTACGCGCTGGCTTCGACAAGCTCAGCCCGAACGGTTTTGTTAGCGGCTCTAAAAACACTGCTCGAAAAATCGGCCTTCACCACCTGCCTGAGCGAGCTCGTTTCGGGTCGTTTTCGTAATTTGGTTTTGCTGTGAGATGGCGTGACCCACGGTCTGTCGTTAGTAAAGGCTCGGCAAGATCGATTGGTCTCAAACGCCAGGGCTTGCGTATCAGCTGCCCGGGTGGAGTTGTTCGAGACGCCTCAACCCGACCCTTCGCCTCTGGCGAGGCGCAGTGCTTGGTACCGGCAGCGCGACCTGTTTTTAACTGACGCTGCGATCGCACAAGCAACGAGTCCAATCTCTCTTGGCACCCAGCATCGCTTGAAAAACCATGGCTCGTCGCGTATGGACTTTCAAGGCGTTGGTGTTCGCGGTTCTGCACCGATGGTGACGCGCACCCACTCAACGAACAAAGCACCCCATGACCACCACGACCCAAATCACCCACCCCACCGCCCCGATCCTCCTGGCTGATGCCAGCGCAATAGGAATGGGCTGGAGCAAGCCCAGCGCAGGGGCCAGCGACGGCAAAGTCAAGAGCTACCTGGGGCAGGTGCTGAACAGCCTCACCGGCGGCAAGATCGACAGCATTGAGCGCCTGGTCTACTTCGACGGTAAACGCCGCGCCCAGTTGGAAGCCAGCCTCAACAAAGAAGTCGTCAGCGCCTCTGGCGGGCGACTCTCCGACTGGCGCCAACTGCTCAGCGCCTCGGGCCGCGAGGCCCTGCAGCGACAAACCGCTTCGTCCAACCCGCCGGCCAACAAGCCTGCGCCCAGTAACGCGCCCTGGAAGATTGGAGGCGTCGATGTGGGTGCCGGTGCCCGTCAAGTGTGGAACGGCGTCAAAAACGTCCCCAACCCGTTATTGGGCGGCCTGACCCCCAACCAGGCCGGTCAAGTTCTCAAGGGTGGCTACAACGCCACTGTCCGCACCGGTAACCAAGTCCTGGGTGGCCCGGTGTTTCCTGTGGCAGAGCCTGCCAGCAGCTTTGCCAGCGTGCGCGCCCGCGCCGATGCACTCGTGGCCCGTGCCTCCAAAGGCAAATTCGACTCCGTGGCCGACTTGGTGCACTTCGCTGGCGACAACAAAGCCGCCAACCGCCTGCGCGGCCAAGTCACGCAGATGCTGCAAAAGGATGCAGGTGCCCAAGCCGGGGGCTTTAGCAACTGGAAACAGGTGCTCACCGGGGCCGAGCGCGGCCAGCTTGAGCGTACTTTGGACAACATCCAAAACGACACGCCGGCCAAACCCTTGCAGCCCAAAGAAGGCAACCTGATCAGTGGCATCAACCGCAATGTCAACCAGATTCTGGCCCCTTTCAATGCCAGCCTGCCCACCCAACAGGACAACTCCCTGCAAGCCATGCGCGGCGGTGCGAACTTTGTGCTTGACAAAGCCGGACTGCCCAAACTGCAAGAGCTCGCCAAGATCCCCTTCGACGACCCACGCCGCGTCAAAGCCGACCAAGTCCTGGGCCAGTACCTGCACAGCAACAACCTCTACGGTGCCTTGGCCAAGCTGCCCAGCGGCAAAACCGAACGCATCGACCACTGGACCGACTTGTTCGCCCCCAGCGAGCTCAACCGCTTTGTCGGCGGTATGGAAAAAGCCCTGCTGCCCAAGGCGGTGGCCCTGAGCGGCGTCAACGACCCAGAAGGCCGCACCATGCAGGTGCCCAAAGACGAGGCCTTCAAGCAGATCGGGGAGATCAAGCAAAAAGTCCAGGACTACTTTGGTGGTGCCTGGCCCGATGCCGCCAAGCCGCTGCTTGGCACACTCGATGCGCTGCAGGGCTACACCATGGACAGGCAAGTCGATGCGCTGCGCACCAAGCTGACCCAGTCTGGGCGGCCCATCGACAAACTCGTCTCCATGGGCATTGGTTTTGTGCGTGTCGCCAACCCCGCAGCCGTGATCGGCAACCTCATCAAGCTGGATCAAGAGATTGCCCGGACCAACTCCACCAAGCCGCTGGAGCAAGCGCTCAGCGCGATCGGGATGCAATTCAAAGACGTGGCGGGCGTGGGCAAAGACCTGGCCGTGCTGCTGGCCAGGGGCGATAAAAAGGGTGCTGAAGCACTGCTCAAGAAAAACTACGACCTGAGCACCGTTGAAGGCCAAGACCGTGCCACCGCGGCCATCAACACCTTGTTGACCGTGTATGGAGGTGCCAAGCTGACCCAAGCCGGACTCAAAAAGCTCGGGATCTTCAAAGACCCCAACGCAAGCGCTTTGGTGCCGGTCAAACAAACGCCCAGCCAAGCGGGAACTGTGGGGCGATTGGCACCGGCACTGGAGCAGCTCAAGAGTTTGACTGCCCAAGTGGACGATGCCATCCAAAGCAACAACCTGGGGCGGCTACAGCAGCTCAAGGCACAAATGACGGGCCTGTTGGGCGAGGCCAGGAAACTCGGACGCGGCAGCGGCGACATCCGCAGTGGCGACTTCAAGGCCGTCAACATTGCCGCCGAGCAAGCGCTGGTGCGCATTGATGGGGCACTCAAAGTCAAGGTGCCTGCGACCCCGCCGGTGAGCACGAACAAGCCCGTGAACAAACCGGTGGTGAGCACACCTCCCGAGGTGAAAACACCCATCGTGCCGCCCACGACGGCCAGCACGCCGCCGGTCAAGCTTGAGCCTGTGCTCGGTAACGTACCCGTTCAGCCGGCCGTGGACACCTCGGGCGTACGGCAATACCAACTTCACCCAGGCCCCATTGGCTCTGTGCCGATCAGCCAGTCTGGCCGGGGTGATGTGGTGCCTAAGATCGAAACACCCACGACACCCAGCAATACGCAAACGACGGATACCGGCAAAAAACCGATTGCCCCGAACTCGCCCGAGGGCATGAAACGTTTGAAAGAACTGGGGCTGCCATCGGACATCACCAATTGGACCCCGCAGCAGTTGTCAGCGGTCACCCAAGTGATCCGTTCGGCGTCCAACTACAAAGAGGCGCTGTTGATGGTGGTAAACCTCTCCGACGCCACCGGTGTGCCCGACAGCAAGCTGATGGCCAACCCAGACATCAAAGAAGCCCTCAACAGCAAGAAAAAACTGGGCGTATCCAACATCACCAGCCAATCAGCGCCGCCTCGAGTGGTGGCCATGATGGGCGGGGAACAGCCCGGGGGCGATTTACAAGCTGTGCGAGTCCAGCGCATTGTTCAGCAAATACAAGAGCAAGTGACCGGCATCTCACCCAACGAGATGCAACGGGTCTTGCAATCGAACCGCACCTCGTTGTCGGAGGCCCAATATGGGCAGGTCGTTCTCAAGCTGGTTCAGTTCGGCTCGGTTAACAGCATGCGGGACCTGGCGGTCGGCTTAAAGAACACCTCTACCTCACCTTTGCAGTTGATAGACCCCGGGATTCCGTCTTTGCAACGGGCCATGCTGTATGCACAGAAACGCCAGATGCTTCCACCTGGCACGTTGGAGCCCATCTCCGCAGGCACTCAGCCCACCGCGCGCCCAGTCGTGGTGATGGACAAACCGTTGCTCCAGCGCCTGGAGCAGGACGTGGAGTTGCGTCGGCAGTTCCGGCAGATGAATCCAGTCTGGGTGTATCCGCGCGGTTCGGACCGAGGGGCATCCCCGGTGTTCCAGCCATCGCCAGGGGAACTCAAGCAGCTCGCCCAGACCGTCGCGGGCGAGGTCGAGGCGCTCATGCGCAAAGAACAACTACCTTTCTCGTCCGCTTTGGGGCGCGTATTGGACGGGCAAGTGCAGCAACACTTGCAACGATTGGGATTGAGCGCCGACTCTGATCATTTTTACGCCGTTGACAACCCGAATGCTCAGCAGTCCGACGCAGCAGCGCTGTCGAAACTGACCACCTCGCAGACCCTTCCGCTTTCCGCAGTGCAGAAGACGCTCGACTACAGCCCGCCGCAATGGAAGGAAGCCTATCTTTTCATTTTCGAGCACGGATTGACAGTTCCATCGCGTGCAGACATACAGGAACGCATGCAGAAAAGTTATCTAGAAGTGCTGGGCGATCTGAAAGTCGCCAACAGGAAGGAAAGCGACATGTACCTGCTTACCGGCAAGGTGGAATTGCCAAAAAGCGACAGCGTGATCGCCGCGCAATTCGCACAGGTGAACAAGATCCCAGCCTCCCGGTTCGTCGCATTGGACCAGTTCAACGAACTGCCACGCAATGCGGTGGTCTTGATCGTCGACGACGTCGCTGCGACCGGAACGCAGATGGCCGAATTAGTCGAGGACTTGCTTCAGAAGCGCCCAGATATCACCGTGCGAAGCACCACCTTGATCACGACCTCGGCAGCCACAAATCTCCTGAATCGGGAGTGTGACTCGTCCCTGCAAAGTGGCCGGTATAAACACATTGTTCCGGATGGTGGGTCGTTGTCGAGAATCGATGAAACGGCGCGCTTTTTGGGACTTCCCGAGGACGTGCAGGCAACAGTGTTGAAGATCATGGGGGGCGGGTTCGGACTCGACCCATCAACGGGTCGCGGCAACATAGGACACGGCATATTCCTGCCGTTTACCGGAGCGCCGGACAACAATTCGCGATTCCTGCGGCATAGCGATTTCGTTGATCCTTTGTCGAACGGCAACCGCAAGTAGCCCGTGCGGGTTCACCAAAGTACCAGGGATTTTTGTTTGCCCTGGCCCTGGACGCGCTCACCTTCGATGCCCGCTTGGCCAGCCACATGGCCTAGCACCCCAGTGGCCTTGGCCCGTCGCACGTGCGCTTGGTGCGCGGATAGACTGCATCGTTGACCGGGAAGGCACCCAGGCGCTGCCGCCCGGCTGCAAGAAGACGTCTTTTTTTCAGGCGATGGAATAAAAGCTGGTGCGGCGCTGTTCACCGTGATGCAATACACCCACTTCCATTGGAGTATTCATCATGCGCACTCTGTCCCTCACCGCCTGGGCCTTCGCTGCCCTTTTGACCGCTGGCTGTTCCACCGTGGAGCAAGCAGTCCCCGCCAAAGTCAGCGACGGCGTATTCGTCGGTAGCAATGGCATGACCCTTTACACCTTTGACCGCGACGCTACGGGCTCAGGCAAAAGCGTTTGCAACGGCCCTTGTGCCCAAAACTGGCCACCCTTGATGGCTGCTGTCGGCGCTGTGGCCAACGGCGACTGGGCCGTGGTCACCCGAGATGACGGCAGCAAACAATGGGCCTACAAGGGCAAACCCCTTTACTTCTGGGTCAAGGACCAAAAAGCGGGTGACCGCACCGGTGACGGCGTGAACAGTGTTTGGCGCCTGGCCAAACCTTGATCACCCGCTGCTAGCTCGGCACATGGGCGTTGAAGAAACACTCGCCCATTTGCCGGCACTGCGCCGCTATGTGCGGCTCTTGACTGGCGACGCCGCCCCCGCAAACTGTCTTCCAGTGAAACGCTGGCATCCGCATGAAAAAGCCTTGGTAGCCCTTGGCTGTTTCACGGTCGTTGCGCACCAGCGCCACTTCGTCGCCGGTTTCGAGGTGCAAAAAATGGGGAAATCTTTGCCCGTACCCACGTAACCCAAGGTCATCAAAGCCTTGGCTTCCAATCACTATACGAAGTCTTCTCTCAACTCAGGCACTCCACCAGGCTGCTTGACCGAATCTGGCTGTAACTCTGGAATCTGTTCGGTTCTTTGGAGCTTGCTGGCCTTTGTTGGCCCTGTCGTTGGCGCCGACAGGAATCGAAGAGTGCTTGCTAAGCCTTGTGAATCAACGATTCTGACGGGGGGCGATTTTTAGTTGCCCCCAAAGTTGCCCCCACCCACTGATTCTCAGCGCGCGTCGTCCTGTGAGGCCACCATCCAAACTCGTTTCAGAGGCAACTCGGCCTTGAGGTCTTCATCCAAGCGTTCGTACTGCTCAAACAGTTGTTCAAGCAGATCCTTCTGAGTCCACAAGCGGAGCCGGAAGAATTGGGCGGCCAACTCTTTCTGCACATTGCCTTTGAAGCCACCCCATGCCACGAACAAGCCTTGATCGGCATTGAACTTGGTCATCGCACCCAGCAGCTTGTCCACCGGCTCGCGGCCGATGGGCGAGTCTTCTGATTTCACCTCGACGCACAAGCGCGGCGCGGAAAAACCCAAGGGGCCGGAGCCCGCCAGGATGTCAGCCCCACCATCTGCTCCCTCTGGGCTGCGGTAGGTGGTGTACCCCTGAGCTTTCAGAATGCCTTCCACCAAGCGCGTCAGCCCATGACCTTTGAAGCGCGCAGAAACCAGCGCTGCGATTTGGTCGCGCGCCAGTTCATCCAGATCGGTATCTGCAACCTCTGTGTCCGTCGACGCAGTAACAGCCCGTCCTGGGGCGGCGAGCGTTTCGGCTTTCCAACCATTTGCGCGCATCGCTGTAAGTCGCTGCTCTGCGTTGTTACGTTGGATGCGGCAGATGGTCAGGAAGGCGCCGAATGAGAACAGCAAGTCTTTGCCGAAGTGTGTGCGGGGAACCGAATCACCGATCCATTTGACGGATCGCCAATGAAAAAATGGGTTCGGCCCTGCCTGCTCGGCCCGGTAGTCACCCGTGACTTCACCGATGTAGACCGCTGGCTGCGTCTTCGATGGCAGCACAACCCAATCACCCTTTTGTATCTCGTGGGCGAAGGGCCAAATCTGGCTCACCCAGTTCAACACTGCTTTCGGCTTGGCGTCCGGATAACGTTGCGTCATGGCTGCCACCAGCTCGCTGCGTTGCTGCAGCTTGGACAGGTCCAGGTTCAGCTCGTCCCACGTCACATAAACGCGATTTTCCTGGATGAACTTCTGTTCGTATTCCCCGTGCGAGCCGGCACGGATCAGCCAAATTGCCATTCAATTTCCCCTTTCAATGTGGGCGCCAATTTGAGGTTCGTCACGTAGTCCAGTTGTTCGACAGCGACTCTGCCTGCTTGAGCACCAACTCGACCGCGTCGGCCTGCTGGTCAGGTGGGTACTTCCACTTCTGCAAGCAGCGCCGTACCAAAATACGCAGTCGTGCACGCACGCTTTCGCGCACCTGCCAATCCACTGTGGTACTGGCACGCAGCTTCTCGGTGATCTCGACGGCAATCTTTTTCAGGATGTCATCACCCAGCTCGCGCACGGCACTTTCGTTGTTGACCAGCGCATCGTAGAAAGCAATTTCGTCGGGGCTCAAACCCAGCGCCGCCTCGCGCTCCAGCACAGACTGGAACTCCTTGGCCATCTGGATCAGCTCCTCAATCACCTGAGCGGTTTCAATCGCGCGGTTGTGATATTTGCGCAAGGTTTCCAGCAAGCGGTCGCCGTACTTCTTCTCTTGCACCACGTTGTTGCGAGCGCGTGCCTTGATCTCGTCATGCAGCAGCTTCTCCAGCAACTCCACCGCCAAGTTGCGGCTGTCCATCTGCCGCACATCTTCGAGAAACTCATCCGACAAAAGCCCGATGTTGGGCTTGCCAAGTCCAGCCAGCGCGAACACATCTGCCACGCCGTCCGAGATGATGGCGTTGTCCAGAATTTGCTTGAGCGCGCTGTTTTTCTCGGCGTCGCTGCGTTTTTTGTCCACGGTGGTGAACTTGGTGATGGCCGCCTTGATGGCAGAGAAAAAGGCGATTTCCTTACGCAGTGCGGCGGCTTCATCCAGCGTGCCGCATAACGAGAATGCCTTGGCCACGGCCACCATGGTGTCGAGGAATCGCGTCTTGCCGTCTTTCAGGCCCAGGATGTGGTTGGCCACAGGCACCAGCAAGCCCATGGCATGGGTTTCAAATGCGCTGTAGTCCAAGCCGTGCATCATGCCGCGCACGATGTCCATCTTTTCCAGCAGCACGGCCAGGGCCTCAGAAGCGTTGTGCGCTGGGTCGCCCTTGCCCTTGGCATCGGTGTAGGTCTTGAGCGCGGCTTTCAACTCATTGGCGATGCCGATGTAGTCCACCACCAGGCCGCCCGGCTTGTTCTTGAACACCCGGTTGACGCGGGCAATGGCCTGCATCAGGTTGTGGCCCTTCATGGGCTTGTCGATGTACATGGTGTGGCAGCACGGCGCATCAAAGCCCGTGAGCCACATGTCGCGCACGATCACCAGCTTCAAAGAATCGCGCGCGTCCTTGAAACGTGCCTCCAGCCGCTTCTTCACCTGCTTGCTGTACAGGTGCGGTTGCAGCAAGGCTCGGTCGGCGGCCGAGCCCGTCATCACCACCTTGATTGCACCTTGTTCCGGGTCGGTGCTGTGCCACTCGGGCCGCAGGGGCGGGTTGTTTTTATCACCCACACAAATGGCGTTGTAGAGCTGCACACAAATATCGCGGCTCATGCACACGATCATGGCTTTGCCGTCTTCCACCGAGATGCGGGCTTCAAAGTGTTGAACCAGGTCACGGGCCACCTGCTGCAACCGAGGCCCAGAGCCCACCAGCTTTTCCAACGCCGCCCACTCGCCCTTGGTCTTCTCGCGGCTGGCAATGTCTTCTTCGTCTTCGACGACTTCTTCTACTCGTTCATTGAGTGCGTCGATCTCGGACTGGTTCACGTCCAGCTTGGCCAAGCGGCTCTCGTAGTAGATGGGCACTGTGGCGCCGTCGTCCACTGCGTCCTGGATGTCGTAAACGCTGACATAGTCGCCAAACACCGCCCGTGTGACCTTGTCCCCGTCCTCGATGGGTGTGCCGGTGAAGCCGATGAAGGTGGCGTTCTTCAACGCATCACGCAAGTGCTTGGCAAAACCGAACACGTACTTGCCGGTTTTGGTGTCCAGCCGACCTTTGGTGCCGTATTGGCTGCGGTGGGCTTCGTCCGATATCACCACGATGTTGGTGCGGCCTGAGAGCAGCGGATGGGATTCTTCCCCTTCCAGCAAAGCAAACTTTTGCACCGTGGTGAAGATGATGCCCCCGGCTTCGCGAGAGGCCAGCATCTCGCGCAACTCATCGCGGTCGCTCGCTTGCAGCGGGGTGGTTTTGAGCAGGTCACTGGCGGCACTGAAGGTGGCGAACAACTGGCCGTCCAGGTCGTTGCGGTCGGTCACCACCACCAGCGTGGGGTTCTTCATTTCGGGCTGTTGCAGCAGCTTGCCCGCATAACAGGCCATGGTGATGCTCTTGCCCGAGCCCTGGGTGTGCCACACCACGCCCGCCTTGCGCGAGCCGGGCAGCACCTCTTTGCCGTAAGTGGCGCGTTCTTCGCGCACCTCCAGCACGCCCTTGTCCACGTCTTGTGCCGCAATCACCGTGGCCCGCACCGCTTCGCGCACCGCGTGAAACTGGTGATAGCCCGCAATTTTTTTGACGATGTGGTCACCGTCCTGCTCAAACAGCACGAAGTGCCGCAGGTAGTCCAGAAACAGCTCGGGTTTGAAGAACCCGCGCACCACCGTTTCCAGCTCCATCTGCAAGCGGGGGCGGTCGTTCTCGTTGGTGATGGTGCGCCAAGGCAGCATGCGCTCGGCATGGGCGGTGAGCGAGCCCACCCGCGCCGTCCAGCCATCACTCACCACCAGGGCGGCGTTGGTATTGAACAGGTCGCTGATCTCATCTTTGTAAGTTTGCAGTTGGTTGAAAGCGTCCCACACATCGGTTTGCTCATTGGCCGGATTTTTCAGCTCCACCACCGTCAGCGGCAGGCCGTTCACAAAGGCGATCACGTCGGGGCGGCGCGGCTGTTTGTTGCCCGTGATGGTGAACTGGCTCACCACCAAAAAGTCGTTGTTGCGTGGCTGCGCAAAGTCAATGAAACGCACCCAGTCGGTCTTCTTGCCGTCCCCGGCTGCAAACTCCACCAGCACGCCGCTGAGCAACAGCCGGTGGCTGCTGCGGTTGCGCACCACCATCTGCGGTTCGCTCACCGTTTGCAGCGCATGCACGGCCTGCTCCAAAGCGGCGGGCGGAATCCGGGGGTTGATGCGGGCCAGCGCGGCCAAAAGGCGCTCGCGCAGCATCACCTGCCGGTAGTCGGTGCGCTCAGGCGCGCTGCTGTCGGGCGCCATGTCCGGGCCGTGGGCGCAGCGCCAGCCAGCCTCCTGGAACCAGCCCAGGCAGAGGGCTTCGAGTTGTTGCTCGTTCAGCATGTGAGACCCCTTGTGCCTGCTTGTGCAGCCAGATCGGTTTGCGATGAAATAAGAAAACCAATAAAAATCAACAGCTTGGTAACCAAGTGGCCACCATTCCTCACTTGCGAAGAAATAACAAACCGCCCATGCCGGGATGGCCGCTGTGGCATGTCGATTCTTGCGACACGTTGCAAAAACATGTCGAAAAATGCAGAAATTATCGACATATCCTGCGCATGGGTTGATTCGCCGAACATGTCAACGCACCAGCTCGGCGACATCTTCCGTTCAATCCTTCAGCAAGACGAACTGCTCAATCAAGCGCACCATCAACTCCTTTTGTTCCGGCAGACTCTCTGCCACCAACAGCGCCAGCGCCACCAGGGTGTTGTCGTTCACCAGTTGGTCCACAGGCCGGGCGAGCAAATGCTGGTTCAGACGCAAGTACCAGAGGAACAAGAACGAACCGCAGCGCTTGTTGCCGTCCGCCAGCGGGTGGTTTTTGATGACGAAATACAGCAAGTGCGCTGCCCGGCTGGCCACATTGGGGTAGAACAGCTCGTCGCCAAAGCCCTGCTCAATGGTGGCGATGCTGGAGGCCAGCCCCTCGCCGCGCAGTTGCCCAAACAACGCTGTGGCCTCGCCCTTGGCGATCAACTCCGCTTTGAGCTCTGCGATGGCGGCCAGCACATCCGGCAAAGCCAGCGCCTGCATCCCGGTTTGCGAGTGGGTCTGTCTGGCCAGGCTTTGCTCGTCATACTGCTGCAACAGGCTCCAGCTGCGGGCATAGTCGGCGATCACCCCGAGCACCGCGGCCCCTTCAGTTGTCACCAATTGCTGGTTGGTCAGGGTCCGCGAGAGCAGCCCAACGACTTGCTTGATCTGGATACCGTTTTCCTGTAAGCGCTGCTGATTGAGGGTGTAGCCCTGTACCAGATGGTCTTTCAGCGTCCGAGTCGCCCACTGGCGGAACTGCACACCGCGCTGCGACTTGACCCGGTAGCCGACCGAGATAATGACTTCCAGGTTGTAGTAGTCGACCTGATAGGTTTTGCCGTCTGCGGCAGTATGTGCAAATTTTGCACATACTGAATCACGCTCCAGCTCGCCTTCGGCAAAGACATTGCGGATGTGTTTGGTGATGACCGAACGTTCACGCTCGAACAGTTCTCCCATCTGCTCCTGAGTGAGCCACACCGTCTCCTTGTCCATGGAGACCGACAGCTGCACCTGCCCGTCAGGGGCGGTGAAAAGCTGAATTGCGTTGCTCATGTATCGACCTCCGCCATGGCCTCGGTGACGGACAGCTCGCCGGAGAGGAGTTTGGGGAGGAGGGTGTCGCGCAGGGTGGCGAGTCGCCGACTTTGCGCATCGTGTCGGTGTTCCAGCAGTGAATTGACCAAACCGTAGAACCTCTTCGCGACTATCTCAGGAGGGTTGGCTACCAACTCAGCCTCAAGGAAGTGGGTGGTTTGAAAGTTCGCAATGCCAGTGCTTTGATTTTGGTACTCCCAAGTTTTTCCTTGGGCGTAGATGTGGGCCAAGTGCAACCCCAGGATGACGCCTATCTCCGGATTGACGGGGCGCAGCAATCGGCAAAAGCTTGCGGGTTCAATTGGGCAATCAAACTCGCGTATTGTGTTTGCGGTGATTCGAAAGGATCGGCCTGTGGGTTGATCCTTGCTCCCGCCAGATACCTCCAGCACGATGTCGCCAATTTGAAGCATTCGCGAAGCCAACTTTTTCTGCGTCGTGTATCGAATGGGTACCCGGTGTGCCTGCGCCTGATCCAAGTCTGGAATATCGGTGCCACGAATGATGGCTACACGTGTGTCGTTGTCCGAATCAACAGTGTCTGATCCCCAGTCACCGCCGATCGTGTGCGAGAGCAACGAACCGAATGACGATGCACTCCACCCCCTCGGAATCTCCCCCAACGCCGACTCTTCCATCTCATCCGGAAACAGCGCGGCGGTGGCGGCGAGTTGGTCGAATGCTTCAGGCGTCAGGGCGTCGAGTTCGGCATCCACCTTGCCGCTGATGGCGCTCATCGCAGCGCGCTGCGGGTCGCGACTTTCGGCCTTGGCGGCGATCTTGGCTTTGACCGGGTCGAAATCCACAAACCACGATTTGAAGAGGGCTTGCGCCATGGCTTCGAGGGTTTGGTTGATGCGGCGGTTGAGGTCGATTTTTGCATCTAGGGCCTCAAGCACGTCTCCAATCCTCCTCTGGACAAGAAGTGGCGCTAACCGCAGCTCAAACTTGAAGCAGTCGCCAACACGGATATGGCTGACCACTGATCCAGAGCCTTCATGACTACCGAACTGATGCTGAAGTTGAGGAGACAAAAAGCTGTAAAGCAAATAGCGATGGTCCAGCTTCTCAGGATCTGCACGGTATTGCATTAGACGTTGACCAAGAAACAAACCCTCCTGATCGGGTACGCAGCCGACTTGGCCGATTGGCGCTTCGCGGGTGAGGATGACATCGCCGGTTCGTAGGTCTGCCCGTCGTGTCCACTTCCGATAAGTTTCTTCATCGACAAATTTGCAATCCGTGAGGTCAATTCGTCCGTCTCGAACATTCGTTGTTCTAATCATCCGAAACGGTGTTGGCTGTGCAGAGACAGGCGCAGTCTTGTTGACGCAATCAACGATGAGGCAGCAAACGTCCTCAATTTTGACGAGTGGCCATTCAGGCTTCATAAGCGACCTCCCAACTCCCCACCCAACTCCGCCTCCAACACCTCAATGCTCGGCAGCTTGTCGCGCAGGGCTTCAGGCAAGGTGTGCGACAGGGTGTAGGTGGCCAAGCCCAGGGGTTTTTGAATGTCGCTCAGGGCATATTCCGCCACCAGCCGGTCTTTGCTTTTGCATAACAACAAGCCGATGGTGGGTGCGTCATGGTCGCCGCGCAGTTGTTCGTCCACGGCCTTCAGGTAGAAGTTGAGCTTGCCTGCGAACTCGGGTTCAAAGTCCACGGTTTTCAGCTCCACCACCACATAACAGTGCAAACGTGCGTGGTAGAAAAGCAAGTCCAAAAAGAACTCGCGCTCGCCCACTTGCAGCGGCACTTGGCGGCCCATGTAGGCAAAACCTGCGCCCAGTTCCAGCAGGAATTGGGTGATGTGGTCGATCAGCCCGCGTTCGAGTTCGCGCTCGGTGTGTTCGGGCGTCAGCGACAGGAAGTCGAACACATAGGGGTCTTTGAGCACCTGTGCGGCGAGGTCAGATTGCGGTGGGGGCAGGGTTTGTGCAAAGTTGCTCAGGGCTTTGCCTTCGCGTTGCCACAGGCCGCTTTCAATCTGGTGGGTGAGCACAGCGCGGCTCCAGCCGTGGGCTTGGGTTTGCTGCACGTAGTAAAGCGCTTCCGCCTGGCTTTGGCATTTGCTGATGATGGCGAGGTTGTGCCCCCAAGGGATGCTGGCCAATTGGGCAACAGCCTGTTGCCCAATTGCGCTGCCAGCCCAAAAGCTGTGCCATTGGCGGATGTACTTGAGGTTGCGCAGTGAAAACCCCTTCATCTCAGGGAATTCCTGCATCAGGTCTTGGCTGAGTTTTTCCAGAAAGCCACTGCCCCAGGTTTGCTCGGTTTGGCGGGCCACGATGTCGGCCCCCAGCGCCCAATAAAACTGGAGCAACTCGGTGTTCACCGCCACAGCGGCTTTGAGTTGCACTTGCCTGAAGCGGGCTTTCAGGTCGCCCAGCCAGGTCCGGTAGTCAGCGGGGGCGGTGACGTTTGTGCTCATAAGGTGTACCCGAGGCCTGCCAAGTTCTTCTTGATGTCCGCTTCCAATTGCGCACTCTCGGCGAATTGCTCGGCCAACTGCGATGTCAAACGCGCCATCTTGTCGGTAAAGGCTTCGCTGTCTTCTTCTTGTTCTTGTGCGCCCACATAACGCCCGGGGGTCAGCACATGTTCGTGTTGGCGGATGTCGTCCAACGTGGCCGAGTAACAAAAGCCGGGAATGTCCTGGTAATGCCCTTCGACAAGCTCAGGGCGAACGGTAGGGGGTTCGGTTTGCTGCCAGGCGTGGAAGGTGTCTGCCACCTTTTTGATGTCGTCCGCCATGAAGTCACGCAGCACGCGGTCTTTCATGTAGCCCAGCTGGCGTGCATCGATGAACAAAAACTTCCCGCGCCGGTCGCGCTTCTTTTTGTCGAGGTTGAAGCCGTTGGCTTTGTCTTTGGTGAGGAACCAGATGCAAGCCGGAATTTGCGTGTTGGTGAACAACTGGCCGGGCAGGGCCACCATGCACTCCACGTAGTCGCGTTCCACCAACTGTTTGCGAATTTCTCCCTCGTTGTTGGTGTTGCTGCTCATCGAACCATTGGCCAGCAGCAGCGCCATGCTGCCGGTGGGGGCCAGGTGGTAGAGCATGTGTTGCAACCAGGCGAAGTTGGCGTTGCCCTGCGGTGGCGCGCCCACCAGCCAGCGGGGGTCTTGCTCCAGCTTGGCGCTCCACCATTCCTTCATGTTGAAGGGCGGGTTGGCCATCACGTAGTCGGCGCGCAGGTCGGGGTGCAGGTCGTTTTGCAGGGTGTCGCCGGGCTGCCCGCCGAAGTTGAAGTCCAGGCCGCGAATGGCCATGTTCATGGCGGCCAGCTTCCAGGTGGTGGGGTTGCTTTCTTGGCCGTAGACGCTGATCTGGCCTTTTTTGCCGCTGACGACTTCGCTGCCATGTTGTTCGATGAATTCTTCGCTCTGCACAAAGAAGCCGCCCGAGCCCATGGCGGGGTCGTACACCCGGCCTTTGAAGGGTTGCAGCATTTCGACAATCAGCGTGACGATGGCTTTGGGCGTGTAGTACTGGCCGCCCTTTTTGCCTTCGGCCAGGGCGAACTGGCCTAGGAAGTATTCGTACACATGCCCGAGGATGTCTTTGCTTTTCAGGCCCAGGGGCTGGCCGTTGTAATCCTTGCGGTTGAAGTCGGTGTCTGAGAAGTGGGCGATCAGGTCGGCCAGCTTGTGGCTGTCGATTTGGGTACGCGCAAAGTCTTTGTTGAGCACGTTCTTGAGTTTGGCGTTTTCGCGCTCCACGGCTTCCATGGCGTTGTCGATCAACCAGCCGACGGTACGCATTTTGTCGGGCACCATCTCCAGCTCACCGGCTGCGCTGCGCAGGTAGCGGCCGTCGCTGTCGCGCTTGGGCACCTGCCACGGTAGCTCGCTGCCCGGCGGCAATTGGGCCAGGTCGCGCAAGGTTTGCCAGCGTGCTTCAAAGGGCACCCAGAAAACGTTTTTCTCGATGTAATAGTCCCGCACCTCCAGCTCGGCGGCGATGTTGTCTTCGTATTCTTGCGTGCCTGCGCCCCCGTACTCGTCGGGGGCCATGTGGTAGTCGTGTTCAGGGTTTTGGAACTGCGCGCGCAGTTCTTGCTGCCGTTCTTCAAACGCGTCGGAGACGTATTTCAAGAAGATGAGGCCCAGCACCACGTGTTTGTAGACAGAAGCATCCAGGCTGGACCGCAGCTTGTCAGCGGCAGTCCAGAGTTTCTTTTCGAGGTCGTGAAAGAACTGTTGTTCGATGGTATTCATGGCTGCTTTTCAGATGACTTCGGTTGGGCGGGCGAAGTGGCCCAAGGGGAGGTTGTATCTGATTTCGAACTTGGCTCCCGCAGGCCGGCATGTCCTGCGCATGCGGGGTCATCAAACTGCGACGGGTGAAACCCAGCGTAGCGCCATTGCGGTTGACGGTAGGGCAATTCTTGGCCGCTATGGGTTGCAGCTGGTCCCGCCGACAGGAATCGAACCTGTATCTAGCGCTTAGGAGGCACTCGTTCTATCCATTGAACTACGGCGAGGGGTGCGGGACAGCGGGCTGCATTTTCGCATGCGATTTTTGTGATCCCGGATCACTCCCAGCGCCAAGTCCAAATCAAATCGAGTGAATTCTCCAAGCCCGACTGGGCGCGCAAGGTGAAGCGCTGGGCAATGCGGTAGATGAGTTGCCAGTTACCTGCGGTGGCGTTGAGGCTGCGTTCGTAGCCCACATACCAACGGCGGGAGAGTTGTTTGCCTAAAGTGACGATGGTTTCCCTGACTTCACCGCCGCTGTTTGCGCTGCCGCTGGCATTGGTGCCTGCGACCGTGCTTTGCCGCAAGGACAAATCGTCGATGCCGATGTTGCGCAGCAACTGGTCGGTTTTGCTGTCCTCTTCTCCGGACAATAAAGCCAGGGCCGCGCGTTGTAAGAGCGCGGTGTCGGCCCCGCCCAGGCCACCGCTTTCGCGGCCCAGAACCAGCCAGCTGAGTTTGTCGATGTCGGACATTTCTGGTTCAGAAAACAGGCGAATGCGGGGTGTCACCGTGGTGCCAGTGACGGCCACGCCGACACGCACGTCGGTGTTGGGCCTTGTGGCTTCAATGTCCAGCCGCGCCACGTCGGGTTTGCCGGTGAAGGTGAGTTGGCCGCGGTCGATGGTGAGTTTTTGGCGGTAGGCGTCGTAGGTTCCATCGACCGTGCGCAAGGTGCCGTGCATGGCCAACTGGTTGTTGGGCGAGGTGAGTTTGAGCTCGCCGGTCAAGCCGGTGTTCAGGCCTCGCCCGCGCAGTCGGAGCTGGTCTCCCAGGGCCACTTGCAGGTCGAGTTTGACGGCGCGTTTCACGGTCGGCTGTGCGGTTTTGTTGTCCTGCGGTTCGGGTTTGGGGTCTTCTTTGGCGCGCACCACCACCACGTCGTCGGCCAAGGTGGGCGCATCCCCTTTGCTGATGTCGATGAGGCCTTCGTCGACTTTGAATCGGCCTGTCAGGTCGATGCTGTCGCTGCCCAAACGCAACTGGGCCTGACCGCTGGTGACGATGCGCCTGTCCACGCGGCCGAGCAACTGAAATTGCTGCGCCACCAAATTCAACTGTGCCTGCGGTTTGGCCCCCAGGGTGGCCAGCCCGGTCAGATCCACACGGCCGTTGCCGGCTTTGGCGCTGAAGTGCTCGATGCGCGCTTGCTGGCCCTGCAGCGAGAGTTGGATCTCACCGTCGCTCACCGCTACGCCTTGCACCAAGTTGCGCACGCCGAGTTGTTTGCCATTGAGCTGACCGGTGAACTCGGGCGCACCCCAGCGCCCGGCGAGTGTGGCGCTGCTTTGCAGCTCGCCCGACAAACGCCAACCCGCGGGCACCCAAGTACCCCAGGTGCCCAAGTTGGCCACTTGCAATTCGATGCTGCCTTCCAGCGCGGCGTCGGCGGTGGGCCATGTCGCCGTGGGTGAGGTTCGCGCCACCACGATGCCTGCGGCCACACCCAAGGTGCTGCCCGCCAAGCCTTGGCTGAAACGCCAAACGCCGTTGTTGGCGCTTAAACCCAGACGCAAATCGGTCAGCCCCAGGGTTTGAGTGAACCCGTCTTCGGTCACCGTCAAGTCACCGCCTATGCGCTCGAGTTGCACATCGGCTGTGAACGTGGGTTGGCTGCGCACATTCACGCGGCCTGCGATGCGCAAATCGCCGCCCCAACCGAACTCGGGCTGCAGCCGCGCCAAGAGCGGTGCCACGGCCACGGCTTCGAGTTCGATTTGTGCGTTGATTTGGGCTGGTGCGTTGGCCGTTGCCGCTTGCCAAAAAACTTGCTGCCACTTGAGGGCAGCGCCCGGCAGCTCGGCGCGTCCTGGCTGCAAGTTCACCCGCAGCGGGAAGGAGGTTGGAGTGGTTGCTGCGCCGGCAGGGCCGCGCGGCGATGCTGCACTGTCGGCGGCCCAAGCCACACTCAAGTCGGCGTCCGAGCCGCGCCACCAGGGCGTGCTGCTCTCATTGCTGTCCCGGAGCAACCACTGCGTCAAACGACCCGACCATCCGGTGATGCCGCCACTGCTGCTGCGCTGCAGCCCACCACGCGCTTGCACGGTGGCAAAGGTTTGCCCTGCTTTGTTCGACTTCGCCTGAACACCACCCAGCGCTTGCAACCAAGGAGGGGCCACAAGTGGCGACTGCGCTTGTAAGCCGATCTCGTGGGCGTCGGTGCTGCCGCGCAGGTCCAGCATCAGCCGGTTGAGTTTGAATCCGGGTGCGCTGGCCTGGGTCAGTTCGGTCTGCAAAGTCACAGGCGCGGCTTGGGCCAAGCTGCCTTGCCACGAGACACGCCCTTGCGCCACTTGCCACCTGCCAATACGCAATTGCTGCGCTTTGCCTTCACCACTGCTTTGGCCTTGGGTGAGCCAGGTTTGCAGCAGCGGTGCGGGGGGTGTTGTTGGCGTGTTGTTCGATGGGGGCGACCACCTTCCTTGAACTTGCAAACTTCCCGCCACCGCCGTGGTTTGATTGGAAGCGGCACGTTGCCCGCCGCTGAAAAGCCACCATGGGGACAGCCGTTCCAGGCGTGGTGCGTCCAGATTGAACAGCCACGCGGTGGGCGTGTTGCGGGTTGAGGCGTCGTCGCTGTCGAGTTTCAGCTTGTTGCCGTCTGCGTTCAGGTTGGCGTGGAACTCACCTGGGGTGTTGGCCGAGGATGTGATGGGGTGCAACCAGCGCAGTTGACCCTCCAGCGGAACACCGGCCAAGGTGCTTGGGGCGATGTTGACAAGTGCTCGTCCGCGCAAGCCCGCGAGTGCGGCGGCCGGGTCCAACGAAGGCTGTGGCTTGCCTTTGTCCCCACTGGCTGCACCGGGCCAAAAAAACTCCACGTCCGCGTCGGCTTGCAGGTGGCTGCCGGCGCGCGCACCGTTGGCAAAGGCTGCGCCCGGCCACCACGGCGCGGGGTCAAAATTTTTGAGTTGGGCTTGGGCTTGAACACGCCAAGGGGTGGTGCCGCTGCGTTCGACTTGACCCTTGAGGCTGAGTTCTGAGTCGCCCGAACTGGCCACCAAACGTTTAACCATCCACGCCTGGTTCTGGCCTTGAAGGTCCAGTTGCAAAGCAACTTCTGGCGGCGATTTGTTCGCAGTGTCAAGGTTCAAAACGCCGCGCAATTGTGCTTGTGCTTGCAACACCATGTCTTGCCAGCGCCGGGGTTCCGGTGGTGTGGCGGGGGCGTTTGGTGTTGCAGTCGGTGTGGCCCACTGGCCCTTGGCCTGCACCGGGCCGCTCAAACGCATGGCGGTGGCGCGTGGGTCCAGCAAATTGGGTGTGACGCCGCGCCACTCGGTGGTCAAGGTCCAGTCGTTGGCGCTGAATTCGCCTTGTCCTGTGATCCGTCCGGCGGCCTGTTGGCTGTTGCCTAAATCGAGCGTCAGGTTCTGCAGCTGGATGCGTCGCGCGTTTGCGGACGGGTTTGCACGCGCGTTTGCAAGTGATTTTGCGGTGCTTGTGTCAGCCTTTGTCGTTGAAGGCATCCACAAGGCCGACAAACTCGCTGCACGCACAGGCAGCCGCCCTTCATTCCACAAGCCGGGTGCGAGGTTGCGCAGGGACAAGGTGGCGGGCGGTAGATTGGCGGCTGTGCTGGTGGTTGACATGTCCCATTGCACCTCACCTTCGAGCAAGGTCTTGGGTGCGGTCGGCAGAAAAAGCGACAGGTCGAGTTGGTGCAACTGAGCCTTCAACGTGGTCAGTGGCCAGGCCGCAAAAGGCGCGAGCGCGGCTTGGGCAGATACATAGGGGCCTGTTCCACCGGACGGAGTGGGCTTGGAAACAAGTGGCGATTCGGTGCGCAGTTGGGCGGTGAGCTGGAGCAGTTGCAGCGGGCCCGCTGCTTGAACCACCAATTGCCACGCCAAGGGCAGCGCCGTTGTTGCGGTGGGTGCTGCGGGAGGCGATGCGGGTGTCGAGGTGGTGGACGACGCGTTGAGCCGCAAGTCGCGGCCTTGCAACTCGGCCAACACGCCCATGTCGCCCGCAGTGTTCACGCGCCCTTGCCCTTGTGCATGCACATGGCCCCACTGCAGTGTGAGCGCGTCGACTTGATGCATCTCACCCTGCTGCGCACCGAGCTGCAACTTTCCTTTGAGGCCACGCACGGGCTCTACTCCCAACACGGGGCTGTTCAGTTCGTCCAGTTGAATCTGAGCCACGCTGAGTTGAAACGGCAGCCTCAGGTTCGTGGGCGCGCTTTTGGGAGGCTGGGTGGTGCCTGGTTCGTGCACCAAACGTTGGGCCTGAAGGTTTTGCAGGCGCAGATGAAACCAAGCGCCCGGTGCATCAGCGGCGCTCCATTGCATGCCCTGCCAGCAGAGTTTTTCCAAACGCAAGTGGCCGGCTGCTTGGGGCAGGGTGATGTTGATTTGGTCGGCACAAAAGTCGCCCATCAAGCTGCCTTGCGGCCCTGTGACTTCGACGCCGGGTAAAACGCCGAGCCACCAACTGCTGGCCTTGTTGCTGTGAACGCTCGCGAACAGAAGGAGGCCTGTCAACACCAAAAGCGCGAGCAGCGCCAACATGGTGAGCAGCAGTGCGCGCAACAAACCACGCTTGCGCGGGATGCTTGTGGTGTTGGTGTTGACCACCGTGTCACTCAAAACGCGATCCCCACGCTCAGGTGCAAACGGGCTTTCTTCACTGCATCACCATAGGCCATGTCCAAGCGCAGCGGCCCCACCGGACTGCGCCAGCGCAAGCCGACGCCGTAACCCAGCACGGGTTTGATGTCGCCCCAACGATCGGCAGCCTGACCGGCATCAACAAAAGTGGCCCACCACCAAGAAGGCAGGTTGGGCGAGATGGGCCTGGCCAATTCCACGCTGCTGGTGAACAGCACGCGGCCGCTGCCGGTCACTCCGTCTTTCACGGGACCGAGTGAGCGGTAGGCATAACCGCGCACCGAGTCGTCGCCGCCAGCACGAAACAAGAGGGGGTCGGGCACACGGGTGGCATCGTTGACAAATACCTGGGCGGCTTCCACCCGGGCGCTGCCGTACCAGGTTTTGCCGATGGGGCGGTAGCCGCTGTAACGCACATACAAACGGCCGAAGGGCTTGCGGTCGCTGGCATCCAACCACGCTTGGCCGAGGCCGCCTTGCAAATTCCAGGCGTCGCCGTCTGTGGGCAAGAGCACGCTGTCCAGATCGCGGCGTATCCAATGCACATTGCCCGACACGGCGCGTTTGGTGGGGCCTTTGAGGGCATCGGTGCTGGTGCGGGCCACCAGGTTTTCTGCAAACACCAAACGTTCCAGGCGTTCGGTGTCCAAGGAGCCACCAGCACGAAAGCGAGAGGAATCCACCACGGTTCCCGCGGCGTCTTCTCTAAGAGCGTTGAATGCAAACAAGCCCCGGTAGCCTTTGTTCAAAGGATGAGAAACCAAAGCCACGTCCAGCAGTTGCCTGTTGCCACCCCATTCCACTTTGTTTTTGGAGATCCAAGGCTGTCCAAAAACCTGACGTTGCGTGTACTCCAGCGTGACCCGGGGGCCCGTGTTGTCGCTGTAGCCCACTCCGGTGGTGGCTTGTTGCAGCGGCAGCTCACGCAGGCGCACGACCACCGTGGCGTTGGCCGGGTCATCGGCCTCGGGGTCCAATTCAACCAGCGTGCTGTCGAATAAATCGAGTTTGCGCAGTCGCTCGGCATAGTCGAGCAACAACCGTTCTGAATAAGGGGTGCCGGGCTTGAAGTTGGCCACGTTGCGCACGGAGGTTTCGCTGTGCCGCTTCAGGCCTTCGATGCGCATGCTGCCCAAACGGTAGAGCGGCCCGCTGTCTGCGTTGACATCCAGGGCAGCGGTGTTCTCAAGCGCGTCAATGCGGGCCTCGGTCGAAAGCCATTTCGCGGCGGGATAACCGTCGGTGCGCAACCGGTCCAGCATGGCGGCTTTGGCTGCGGCCCACTGCGGTCCTCGGAAACTGGCATCGGGCCGCAGCAACCAATCGCGATGCAAGGCGGCCCAGGTGGTGATGGCAGAGCGGTCCGCTTGTTGCAGCGATTCGCGCAGCGGGCCTTGCACATCCAGCGCCAGGCTGGCCACCTGGGTTCGAGGGCCGGGTTCTATGCTCAGCACCACACGGGGCGTTGCAGTGCTGACGGTTGCCGCGGCTACAGGCTCTCGCTGCGCAGTGACCACGGCGTTGAAATAACCCTCGGTTTCCAGGAGGGCGCGCGCTTGGGCTGGGGCGGCGGCAATCAGGCGACTGAGCTCTCCACTGCTGATGGCATCACGCTCCGGCACCGATTGAAAGCGCGCCAGATCAAGGTATTTCAGCATCAACGGTTTGAGCGCCGTGGGCGCGTCAATCACCAGCTCGTACATCCGCAGGGTGGGTACTTCGGCGGCGGCGGGCGTTGCGCCCTCTTTTTGCGTCCAAGGCAAATGGCTGCATCCCGACAGCCACGCACAAACGCATAGCGCAGCTGCAAGGTGCGTTCCTCGGCGTGTGCTGCCCCTCATCGCATCAACTGCCGCATGGCCGCTTCCAAGCCCACCAAACTCAAGGGGAACATGCGCTGGCTCATGAGTTGTTGAATCAGGTCAATGCTTTGTCGGTAAGGCCAAATGCCGGGGGGCTCCGGGTTGATCCACACATGGTGAGGATAGGCATGGGTCAAGCGCTGCAGCCACTGCGCACCGGGTTCTTCGTTGTGGTACTCGCTGCTTCCACCAGGTTGCAGCACTTCATAAGGGCTCATGGTGGCATCGCCGACAAAAATCAGTTTGTAGTCGCGGGTGTATTTGCGCACCACATCCCAGGTGGCAAATTTTTCGCTGCGGCGGCGCTGGTTGTTCTTCCACACATGGTCGTAAACGCAGTTGTGAAAGTAGTAACACTCCAGGTGTTTGAACTCGCTGCGTGTGGCGCTGAATAACTCTTCCACGCGGTGAATGTGTTCGTCCATCGTGCCGCCCACGTCCATCAGCAGCAATACCTTCACATGGTTGTGGCGCTCGGGGCGCATGCGAACGTCGAGCAAACCGGCGTTGGCGGCGGTGCCGGTGATGGTGCCGTTCAAGTCCAACTCCAGCGCCGCACCCTCGCGTGCAAACCGACGCAAGCGCCGCAGCGCTACCTTGATTTGCCGCGTGCCCAAAGACACCGTGTCGTCATAGTCGCGAAAGCGTCGTTCGTCCCACACCTTCACCGCCTGTTTGCCTCCGCCCGAGCCCTTCAAACGCAGGCCCTGTGGGTTGGTGCCGCCATGACCAAACGGACTGGTGCCACCCGTACCTATCCAGCGGTTGCCGCCTTCATGGCGCTCTTTTTGTTCTTCCAGGCGTTTCTTGAACTCGTCCATGAGCTCGTCCCAACCCAGGGCTTGAATACGCGCTCTTTCTTCGTCACTGAGCTCACGCTCCAAGGTGCGACGCAACCAGTCCAGCGGAATACCGTCCGCAAAATCAGTGAGCTGCTCCACGCCTTTGAAATAGGCTGCAAAGGCGCGGTCGAATTTGTCAAACTGAGCTTCGTCTTTGACCAAGGTGGTGCGTGCGAGAAGGTAGAAGTTATCAATCGTGTTGCCGCCCGAGGCTTGCAGCACATCGGCCTGCAGCGCCTGCAACAAGGTCAGGAATTCCCCCACGGTCACCTTCAATCGGGCCGCGCGCAGGGTTTGGAAAAAGCCGATCAGCATGGGCTCGTCGTCAGTCGGCGTGGCGAGTTCTTCAGCGGGGCCGACTCAACTGCCACAACAAATGGGCCTTCACCTCGGGCCATTCACCGGCTCTCAGGCTGTACATCACGGTGTCGCGCACCGTGCCGTCACGCCTCAGCGCATGGTGGCGCAATACGCCGTCTTTTTTGGCGCCCAAACGTTCGATGGCTTGTTGGCTCGCAAAGTTGAAGCAGTCGGTGCGCCAACCCACCAATTGCGCACCGAGGTCTTCGAACGCGTGTTGCAGCAGCAGCAACTTGGCCGTGGTGTTGACGGCGCTGCGCTGCACACTTTTTGCCAACCAGGTGTAGCCGATTTCCAGTCTGTCGATGCCGGGCACGATGTCGTGGTAGCTGGTGCTTCCCACCACCCGATCGCTTGCCGTCTCCACAATGGCAAAGGCCAGGCGGTTGCCAGCTGCACGGCTTTGCAGCGCGGTTTCAATGTACTGGCGGGTTTGCTGGGGCTCTGGCACCGAGGTGAAACGCAGGTTCCACAGTTCACCGTCACGCGCGGCTTGAATGAGGGCTTCTTCGTGAGACAACTCCAGCGGTTCAAGGCGTACCGGCGTGCGCAGCAGGGTGACGGGCAATACAGGCTTCATGGCGTTATTTTTCAGCGATGGTGTTTTTGCATGAACACCAGTTTTTCAAACAGGCTCACGTCTTGTTCGTTTTTCAGCAGCGCACCGAGCAAGGGCGGAATGGTGACTTGCGGGTCTTGGCTGCGCAGCACCTCAGCGGGAATGTCCTCGGCCACCAGCAATTTGATCCAGTCCAGTAGCTCCGATGTGGAGGGCTTTTTCTTCAGTCCGGGCAGGCCCCGCACATCGTAAAAACTCTTCAAGGCCGCTGCTAACAAGTCTTTCTTGAGTTTTGGGAAGTGCACTTGGACGATACGCTCCATCGTCACGGCGTCGGGAAACTGGATGTAATGGAAAAAACAGCGGCGTAAAAACGCGTCTGGCAGTTCTTTTTCGTTGTTGGAGGTGATGAAGACCAAGGGCCTGTGTTTGGCCTTGACCCACTCTTTGGTCTCCACCACATAAAACTCCATGCGGTCGATTTCACGCAACAAGTCGTTGGGGAATTCAATGTCAGCTTTGTCGATTTCGTCGATCAGGAGCACGACGGGCACGTCCGAGCTGAAGGCCTCCCACAAAACCCCTTTGATGATGTAGTGGCCAATATCGCGGACTTTGGCTTCGCCCAACTGGCTGTCACGCAAGCGGTTGACAGCGTCGTACTCGTAAAGGCCTTGCTGGGCCTTGGTGGTGCTTTTGATGTGCCACTGCAACAGAGGCATGTTCAAGCTGGCGGCCACTTCTTCGGCCAACATGGTTTTTCCCGTGCCGGGCTCACCTTTGACCAGCAAGGGTTTGCTCAAGAGCGTGGCCGCGTGCACGGCCAACATCAGGTCGTCGGTGGCGACGTAGGTGGAACTGCCGGTGAACTTCATGGCGTATGGTTTTTAAGCTGTGCGAGCGAGGGTTCGGTCCAGTATATCGACGCCCCTATAATCTGCGGCTGGTGTGCGTTTTGACCCTCCCATCCCATGAAAAATTCATTGCTGTCTTCGATTGTTCTGTTTGTGGCGAGCGCCTTGGCGGCCTCGTCTGTGGTGGCCCAGGAAGGCAAGGGCAATGTCAAGGACGGTGAAAAGAAAGCCGCCATGTGCATAGGCTGCCACGGCATTGTGGGTTACCAGTCCAGCTTTCCTGAAATTCACAAAGTGCCCATGATTGCCGGGCAAAACGCCGAATACATCGTGGCCGCTTTGGCCGCCTACAGCAAAGGGGAGCGCAAGCACCCCACCATGCGTTCAATCGCCGGCAGTTTGAGCGAGCAAGACATGGCTGATTTGGGTGCGTTCTATCAGCAACAAGCCAAGGATGCACCGGCTGCGGCTGCCAAATCGGTGCCTCAGCCGTCGGCCAAAGTCGCGGAACTGCTCAATAAGGCCGCTTGTATGTCCTGCCACGGCGACAATTTCAGTAAACCCATCTCACCGACCTACCCCAAATTGGCCGGTCAGCACGCCGACTACCTGTATGTGGCACTGAAGGCCTACCAGGTCAAAAACAACGCGCAAGTGGGGCGTGGCAACGCCATGATGGCAGGCATGTCGAGCCAGTACACCAACAAAGAACTCAAACTGATGGCGGATTACATTGCGTCCTTGCCCGGTGAGATGCGCGTGGTGCCGCAGCCCAGTTTCCGTTGATCGGCTCACTGTCTGGTCACGCAAAAGCCGCTGGAAACAGCGGCTTTTTTATTGGTGTTGTGCTCAATACCTGGGCAAAATGGTCGATATCCAAGAGGCAATTCCTCTTATAAGCAGCCGAGCCCCCGCCCCATGTTGCAAAAGATTCGTGTTGATCAGCTCCGTTTGGGCATGCATCTGCATGAACTTTGCGGTGCCTGGCTCGACCACCCCTTTTGGAAAACCAAGTTTGTGCTGCGTGACCCGGCTGACTTGAAGAAACTGTTGGACAGCGGCATCAAAGAAGTGTGGATAGACGACGCCAAGGGTTTGCCTGTTCAGCCAGACTCGCCCGCCGTGGCACCCAAAAGAGACATGCCGACCAAGGTCGCGGCCCGTCCGAAGGAGCCAGCGCCGGCCTCGGCTCCGGCTACAGGCCCAGCCCCCGCCACCAGCAGCATGCAAGACGAGGTCCGCAAGGCCGCCAGCGTGGTGAACCAAAGCCGCGCGGCCGTGGTGGCCTTGTTCAACGAAGCGCGCATGGGCAAGGCACTGGATGCCAGCGGCTGCGCTGAATTGGTCAATGAGGTGGCCAACTCCGTTTACCGCAACCCGGGTGCGGTGGTGAGTTTGGCCCGCCTCAAAACCAAAGACGACTACACCTACATGCACTCAGTGGCAGTCTGTGCCTTGATGATCTCCCTGGGCCGCCAGCTCAACCTCAGCGAGGAGGAAGTGCGTGACGCCGGCATGGCCGGTTTGTTGCACGACATGGGCAAGGCCGTGATGCCGCTGGAAGTGCTGAACAAACCCGGCAAACTCACGGACGATGAGTTCACCATCATCAAGTCCCACCCCGAGCGTGGCCATGAAATGCTGCTCACAGGCGAGGGCGTGAGCCCCGTTGCGCTGGATGTGTGCCTGCACCACCACGAGCGGCCGGACGGTAAAGGTTACCCGCACGGTTTGCTGGACGAACAAATCAGCCTGTACGCCAAGATGGGGTCGGTGTGTGATGTCTACGACGCCATCACCTCCAACCGCCCCTACAAGGCAGGTTGGGATCCAGCCGAGTCCATCGGCAAGATGGCGTCCTGGCGCAACGGGCAGTTTGATGAAAAGGTGTTCCAGGCCTTTGTGAAAAGCCTGGGCATTTACCCCACAGGTTCGTTGGTGCGCATGAAGTCCGGGCGTTTGGCGGTGGTGGTGGAGCAAAACGAAAGCTCCATGGTCAACCCCAAAGTCAAGATTTTCTTTTCTACCAAATCAGAAATGCGCATTCCGGTGGAGTTGCTCGACTTGAGCTCGCCCAGCAGCAACGACATGATTGTTGGCCGCGAATCCAACGACAAATGGAAGTTCCCAAACCTGGACGAGCTGTGGGCTGGCGCTGATGCGCTGAAGCGCATGGGCCATTGAGTCGGTTTTGGTTGTGGGCTCAAGGCCTGCGCTGGAACCGCTCTGAGCCAAGGTGGGCAAAAAGCGCGTTGCTGTTACTTGAGCCGGGCGAGTCCATCACTCTCTGCCGCAGTCACCGGCTTCGTGAGGTCAGCACGCGCAAGCAATACCCCGGCGAGCAGAGGGTGTGTGCGGATCAAAGGGGTGGACACGGAGGTGGTGGGGTTTGGGTTGAGTGGCCAATTCCATTCAACCCCCACCGTTCGTTTTGTTAGTCGCACTTTGGTGTCACGGATAAGCGTCACCGGGGAGCAATCTCCGTCCCTGCCGCGACCGGTGGATTTTCCACAAGTCCGCATCACGTTTTTCAAGACCACGGACAGATGGAGTGCGGTGTTTCATTCTGTTGCGCACCCTCCCTCCATCAGGAGAGTAGTGGTGGCTCGTTTGAGGCAAGACAATTCCCGGGTGGAGGGGTGCGTGGGTATGTCACGGCACATCATATTTTGTTGCCTTCAGCAGTCGGTGCATGGGTGCAATGTATAAATACGAGAAATTCAGAATGAGAACCATCAATGGCTGGGGCGACCTTACCAAGCGGCGACTGCGTTTGGTGTTTGCAGTTGGCCTGGTGGCCTTGAGTACGGTTTTTGCGGTGGGTGCGTCGGCGCAAGATGCGATGTCCGGTTTCTACGAAGAGGCCGGCATCAGACCCAACCGAGATGATGTGAACCAACACGCCACGGAGCACATCGATCCGTTCAACGGGGCGTTACAGCTAAGTTATGTGGGCGTCCATCTGCCCGGCAACGGTGGGTTTGTCCTGAAGGTGGTGCGTTCGTTCAATAGTGCCCGCTTCACCCCGTCAAGCTCGGCAGACCCGACCCTAAAACGTCCTTGGTTGGAGGAATGGGTTGGGACATCCACTTTGGGCGTGTCTTGAGGAAGCCCAACTCTTATGGGCTTTGCAGCCACATCGATAGTTCTCTCAACTCCGTCGAAGGCAACCCGGTGCTCGAGTTGCCCGACGGATCTAGCCATGTGCTGACTAAACGGAGTTTGTTTTGAAAAGACATCAGTATCAGAGACGCATCTTGTTGCTTCTGTCGATTGGATGGGGCGCATGCGCGTTCGCCGGTGGCCCCCAGGTGACCACCACCAACTCGGTTGCCGCCAGCCGGCCCACCGATCAAATCATCGTCAAGTACCGCACGGGCTCGGCGGCGGCCGTGATAGGTGCCCAGCAGTCGTCCCTCATGGCGGCCCAAGGAGCGGTCCAAGCGGCCAGCAGCGCGGGCGTCGGGATGACCCTGGTGCGCCGGACAGCCACAGGCGCCTACGTCTTTAGGCTCAATGCACCGCTGAATCCAAACACCATCAGCGGTCTGTCGACCGCAATCGTCCAGGCGGATCCGCAGGTCCAATACGTTGAACCAGACACTGTCATGCAGATCCAGGCGACGGCCAACGACCCTGATTTCCCCAAACAATGGCATTACCACGAACAGACCGCTGGCATTAACTTGCCGGCAGCCTGGGACGTCACGAAGGGCGCTGGCATCGTCGTCGCCGTGATTGACACCGGTTTCAGGCCGCATGCCGATTTGGCTGCGAACCTGCTGCCCGGCTACGATTTCGTCACCAATCTGCAGATGGCCAATGACGGCAATGCGCGTGACGCTGATGCCAAGGATCCGGGCGACTGGGTCACGTCCCTCACGGAATGCAGCCCCACTCAATTGCCAAGGAACAGCAGTTGGCATGGCACCCACGTGGCCGGGACGATCGCGGCGGTGAGCAATAACTCGTTAGGTGGTGCGGGCGTCGCACCGCTATCGAAAATACTGCCTGTACGCGCGTTGGGGAAATGCGGAGGCTACTTGTCCGACATTGCAGATGGCATCGTCTGGGCCGTCGGCGGTTCGATTGCCGGCATCCCCACCAATCCCTATCCCGCCAAGGTGATCAACATGTCGCTGGGTGGAGGAGGCGGGTGCAGCTTCACTTACCAGGAGGCGATCGACGCGGCGCGTCTGAGCGGAGCGGTGGTTGTGGTGGCGGCCGGGAATTCCAATACCGACGCGGCCACTACCCAGCCCGCCAACTGCGCAGGTGTGATCACCGTGGGCGCCATCGACCGCTCTGGCATGCGGACGCACTATTCAAACTATGGCGACAACGTCGACATCTCCGCGCCCGGCGGCGACACCAGGGCCAATTCGACGGGTGGCGTCTATTCAACCCTCAACAGTGGAACCACCGTTCCCGGTAGCGACAGTTATGCCTATTACCAGGGCACTTCCATGGCCGCGCCCCACGTGGCTGGTGTCGCTGCGCTCGTTCTGTCGATCCAACCGAATCTGTCGCCGGACGCAGTGGAAAACTTGTTGAAGTCGACCGCGCGAGCATTCCCGGGTGGGTGCAGCAAGTGCGGAGCTGGCATCGTGGACGCGGCGGCCACCGTCCTTCTACCCAAGAGCAAAGGCAAACCACTTGATCTGATCATGCTTATGTCGACCATATTAAGTGACTGACAAATTTGGCCTTAGTTAACTCATCCACCAACGAAGATTTTTCAAAGAAAGGGATTCACATGTCCGTCAAATCCATCGCCTCAGCGCTTCTTCTGACTTTGGGCCTGGCTGGTGCCGCACAGGCAGCCGTCGTCCTCACGCCTAGTCCAGTGCAGATCACCTGGACTCTTGTGTACGCTGATTCGAGTAACTTCAATATTGATATCTCGACTCCTACTGCTACGTGCAAAGGCTTCACGATGTCACAGAGCAGCCCCACTTACAGTGAGACCATGGCCTTGATTCTTCTGGCCAAAGCAAAGGCGCGGCCCGTGATGATTTGGATGGATGACGCAGTAAAGAACCCCAGCGGATACTGCAAGTTGTTCGCCATTTCAGTGCAGTGATCGGCATTGAGCGGTAAGCAGCTGGGTGCCCCACCTTGATGAGAGGCGAAGTTTGTAGGAGCCACGTGCCCATTTAGTTTTTCGGTGGGCACGCGCACACTATTTCAAAGTCAATAAGTCCGCCCACCCTTGAACTGCGCATGCGTGCGCCGTACCAGGGTGGCGGCTTTGCCTATGGCAGCAAACGAGGCACCGGCATGGGCGTGGCAAATCGCCAGTCCCAAGGCATCGGCTGCATCCTTGCCCGGCAGACCCGGCAGTTCGAGCAAACGTTTGACCATTTCTTGCACCTGTTCTTTGCGGGCGTGGCCATGGCCAACGACGGCTTTTTTCATTTGCAAGGCGGTGTATTCCGCCACTGGCAAATCGCGCGACACCAAGGCCGTGATGGCGGCACCACGTGCTTGGCCAAGCAACAAGGTGGATTGCGGATTGACGTTGACGAAAACGATTTCCACTGCGGCGCAGGTGGGCGTGTAGCGGCCGCAAACTTCCTGTACGCCGTCAAAAATAATCTTCAAGCGGCTGGGCAACTCGCCTAAACGGGCGCTGCTGGTTTTGATGGTGCCGCTGGCGATGTAGTGCAGTTTGGAACCCTCGGCTTCAATCACGCCAAAGCCGGTGCAGACGAGGCCGGGGTCGATGCCGAGAATGCGCTGCACCTTGGACCCTAAACGCCAAAATACCAGCGCACTGCGTGGAAGAACACCGGCGCGGCAAAACAAAGTGGTGCCACGCGGTCCAGCAATCCCACTGCGCCGGTGACTGAGGCCTTGCCGCCCCAACTGCGCACCCCGGCGTCGCGTTTCAGGGCTTTCATCACAAACTCACCCAAGGTGCCGCAACCGCCCGCAATGAAACCCATCACCAAGGCGGGGATCGGCTTGAAGGGCGTGGCCCAATACAGCGCGGCACCTACGATGGCGGCGGCCAGTGCCCCCGCCCACCAGGCACGCCAGGAAAAGGACCGACTGATAGCGCGTGCCGCAGGTCGGCGCCGCAAAATTCTGGTAGCCAACTCTTGAACCAATTGGGCCACCGCGACCACGATGACCAGATAAAACACCATGAACGCACCGCGGTCCACGTAGTTCGGCAAGCTCAATAACAACAGGGCTGGCGCATGGCTCATGCCGTAAATACACACCATGATGCCCCATTGAATCTTGGCCGTGCGCTCCAAAAAACGCTGCGGGTCGTTGCCAAAGGCGCTGACCACCGGAATGGCCAAGAACACATAAACCGGAATAAACACGGTGAAGAGGTCGAAGTTTTTGTTGCCCACCAGCACAAACTGCGCGGGCAGCACCACGAAAAAAGCCAGCAGCAAACTGCGGTGGTCGGCGCGTCGGGTGTGGCTCAGGGTGATGAACTCTCGAAAGGCCAGAAAGGACACCACGGCGAACAGCAGCGTTGCTACGACGCCGCCCAAAGCCCACGCCACCCAGAACAAGCCCGCGCCTATCCAGACAGCGCGCAAATCACGTTTGGTTGCTGCGTGCGATTCACGCTGCTCTTGTGTTTCTAACCGCAGGCTGCGCCAAAAAAGCGCGAAGGTGGCCAATACCAGCACGCCGAAGAGCGAGACAAAGAGCAGCGCCACTTGCTGCGATACGGTGAGGTCGCGCAGTGCGCCCATCAGTCCACCTCTCTCAGTGCCATCACCGATTCACGGGCACGCGCCAAAAACGCGCGTTTGTCTTCGCCCGGCTCTACGCGCAGCGGCGCACCAAAGGTCACCGAACACAGCAGCGGCACCGGTACCACCTCGCCTTTGGGCATCACACGCTGCACGTTGTCGATCCAGGCCGGAATCAGTTGCACCTCGGGAAAAGCCTCGGCCAAATGGAAGAGCCCGGCTTTAAAAGTGGCCGGGTCGGCTTTGTTGCCGCGTGTGCCTTCGGGGAAGATGACCAAGGAGTCGCCGTGGCGCAGCGCTTCCATCAAAGGCTCCAGCGGGTCTTCATCGGCACTGCGTTCGCGGCTGACATACACCGCGTTGAAGACCTCGCGTGTGATCCAGTGTTTGAGTTTGGACGAGGTCCAGTAGTCGCGCGCCGCAATCGGCCGCGTGGTGCCGCGCAACTCACTGGGAAGCGCAGCCCAGATCAACACCCAGTCGAAGTGGCTTTGGTGGTTGGCGAAATAAATGCGCTGTTCGGCTTTTGGCGGGCAACCATACCAATGACCTTGCGCGCCTGTGATCAGGCGAGCCAAGGATGACAACAGGAGACCGACGGCTTGGGCAAGGGACATGGGGGCGAATGGTAGCCGGTGGCCGCCGGCTGGCGGCTTTTTGGGTTGCTTGCGTGTGAGGGGTTTGGAGTTCGTTGCACCGCTTCGGGACGTCGGCCCGCACTGGTTGCCATGCGGTGCACCGCGTCGGGATATGCGCCCGACAGCGCACTCACTTTCTTTTGCTTGCCCAAAAGAAAGTAAGCAAAGAAAAGGGCACCCCGAATCCGGCGGTCCCGGAGTACCGGGACTGCTCTGCGCTGCTCGGACAAGACGGGAAGTTCAGAAACTCGCCCTGCGGGCTCAAACATCTGAACTTCTTTTTCCGTCTTGTCCTGCGCTGCTCGACGCCTCCCACGGGGACCCCAAGAGCCAACACCAGCAGTCGGCTCGTTTGGCTGCGCCAAACATCGTGGCGATCCATGCTTCTTCAACCAAGGCGATGCGCAGCGAGCCGTGGTGTATTGGCTCTTGGGGCCCTTTGAGACGAGCTGAGCAGCGCAAGACAGCCGCGGTGTGCATTGACCACTAAAACCTCGCCCTGCTATAGTCGCGCTCCTCTTTTTCTGACTGCTGCTGCAGAAAAGGTTTGTTGCCACGGTTGAATGCCGGGGGCAGATCTTTTCGCCTGGATGTACCAGGCCCGGGCCTTGCCCCGATGAAAGCACAGCATCATGTCCAATCTCCTTCGACTCCAACGCGCCTTCTCGCGTTCTCACATCGACCTGCGTTACGAGAACGGTGTCTACACCGTCCGCAATCAAAGCGCCGACGCAACCATTCTTCTTCCAGCGACGTTGCCGCTGGAAGAAAAGGCCGTCAAACAACTCTTGGCTTTTGCCTCAGTCAAAACGCCGCAAGGTGAGGCGGCGGTCTGCACCGCGTGCGCCACACCAGACTTCCATCCAGGCGCGATCGCTCCGGTAGGTTCTGTGGTGGCCACGCCCATCGATGTGGTCATTCCCGCGGCCATTGGCACCGACATCAACTGCGGCATGCGTCTTTTGACCACCGGCGTGTCATTGGCTCAACTGGCGCCTTTGAGAAGCGCCCTCATGGCACGGCTCAAGTCTGTGCTGCTGGAGAACGAGCGCAACATTCCAACGCATACCCGGGCGTTCAAGGCTCTTTTTGATGAAGGTCCGCTGGCCTTCATCGATCGGATCCATCCCGATGGTCTGTGGGAAAGGGTTGACCGTGACCGTTTGGCGGATGAGGTGTCACGCTGCATCGGTCTGGACAGCATTCAGGCCCATTCCCGGCACGCACCAGAGTCGTTTGTAGGCGGGCGGGAGGTGTTCCGCGATCCTTGCCTTGGCACCCCTGGCGCGGGCAACCATTTTGTCGAACTGCAAGTGGTGGACGAGGTGCTTGACCGGCACGCCGCATATGCGGCCGGTCTCAAAATTGGCGATGTCGTGGTCATGATTCACAGCGGCTCACGCGACATTGGCTTTTACGTCGGTGGCCGGTGGATGGACCGCGCTCGAGAAGCCTGGCCGTCAGGGGTTCGGCACCCTGAAAGCAAGTTGTACGCGTTGGCCGGTCCTTTGGCCCACGAGTATTTGCAGGCCATGGGCGTGGCTGCTCGATACGCCTGGGCCAACCGCGTTGTTTTGGCCGAGTTGGTCAGGCTGGAATTGGCCCAACTCCTGGGTGCAGACAACTCGCGCATGGTGGTGGACGTGCCGCACAACGTGGTGTTGTCTGAACAGGGGTTGAACATACACCGCAAGGGTTCGACGCCGGCCCGTCCCGGTGATCTCGCGCTCATTCCCGGATCAATGGGAGACAGCTCCTACGTGGCCCGGGGGCTGGGCAACCCTGATTGGCTTTGGTCATGCAGCCATGGCGCTGGGCGGCGTGTGCGCAGGCAAGAAGTGCGGGGCATGAAGATCGCTCCTCCAGGGCAAACCGAATGGCAATGCGTCACGCTCAGAGAGGAGAGGTTGATTGAAGAGGCCCCTCAAGCCTACAAACCCATCGGACCTGTCATTGATGCGCAAGTGGAGGCTGGCCTCATCGAGGGTGTTGTGCGGCTGCGGCCTTGGCTGACGTTCAAGGCATGATTCAAACTGGCCGGGCGCATCCGTGCCCGGCCGTTCTTGCCGCGTGCGCCACTGAGCTGTCTCCGTCATTTTTCTTGACAAGCTCACGCTGCATCAGCTTAGAATCGCGTCCCTTGTTTTAACCCCCCTCTCTTGGAGAGCACCGTGTCCCGTTTCGTCACCCTCATTTGACGCCGACGCCTGCTTGAATGCAGCTTTGTGTTGGCGCGGTCTGCGCCTGTGAAGGTTGCACCACTCGTTGAGACTTCTGGCTTGCCATGAAGTCCAAGCAAGTCCTCAACGAACTGTGATCCCTCTACGCGACTCGTCTTGTTTGGCCTCGGCCAACGGATGCGACCTCCCGCGCCTGCAAATTCGTCGGTTCCCCATACCCATGGGCTCTGGGTCAGAAATGACCGGGGCGACGAATATGCATCTCCAATCTATTCCCCTTCTCAAATACCCTCGAACACCGCACCTGGAAGGCTCTCGTTTGCAGCCGGGTGACGATGCCAGTGATCAAGTTCCGCTGCGCAGCCTGGTCGGTTGCCGCGCCGTGATTGAAGAAAAAATTGACGGTGCCAATGTGGGCATCTCCTTCAGCGGCGCTGCAGAGTTGTTGCTGCAGTCGCGAGGGCACTACTTGGCCGGTGGTGGCAGCGAGCGCCAGTTCAATCTGCTGAAGTTGTGGGCTCGGGCACACGAGGAGCATTTGCTCCACCTGCTTGAAGACCGATACGTGATGTACGGTGAGTGGGCCTTTTCCAAACACAGCGTTTGGTATGACGCCTTGCCGCACTACTTCAACGAGTTCGACATTTTCGATCGTGCAACCGAGCAGTTTTTGTCGACACGCCGTCGGCATGAACTGCTGCATGCGGAGCCGGTGTTGTCAGTGCCGGTTTTGTATGAAGGCCCGATGCCGACGCAGCCGAAGCTGTTGTGGAAGTTGGTCTGCCGCTCCTTGGCCAAGACCCTCGCCTGGAAGCAAAACTTCGAGGATGCGGTGGCCCGCGAAGGTTTGCCGCTGGACTTGTGTTGGCGGCAAACGGACAAGTCTGACAAGTCGGAGGGCCTGTACCTCAAGATTGAAGATGACCAGCACGTGCTCGCTCGCTACAAACTGGTGCGCCACGACTTCACCCAAACCATCCTGGACTCCGGCTCGCATCATGCACATCGGCCTGTGATTCCAAATCAATTGCATTCAGCGGTAGACATCTACAGCCCCAGCTTGACCGCAAGCTGGATGGACCTGGGATTGCACACGGTACGAAGCCTGGACGAGTTGTCTGCGTTGCCCGTGAGCAGGTTCGAGGAGGGGCGACCATGAACAGCACGACATGGAAAACCATCGAGGCCTTGGCCCCGATGCCTGGTGCTGCGCCCGACTTTCAGGCTTGCCTGGAGGCCTTCCCTGCGCTCGAGCACGCCAAGACCACGCCGCAAGAACCGAAGTACCACGGTGAGGGCGATGTTTGGACCCACACTTGCATGGTCGTGCAAGAACTGTTGCAGTTGCCCGAGTACACCCAGGGCACACGCGAGGAGCAGGTGATTTTGTTCCTCGCAGCGCTGCTACACGACGTGTCCAAACACAGCACGACGGTGGTCGATCCCACCACGGGTGCCATTGGCCAGCCCGGGCATTCGGCGCGTGGTGCTGTGGACAGCCGCATCTTGTTGTGGGATGCCGGTGCGCCTTTCCAACTGAGAGAGGCCATTTGCCGCATGATTGCCGTGCATCAATTGCCCTTCTACGTCATGGGCCAGCGGCGCAGTCGCCAGAGCCCAGAGTTCATCGTGCGCGAGTTGTCCTGGCAGCTGGACATTCGGCTGCTGGCCGCTTTGGCCGAGGCTGACATGCGAGGGCGTATTTGTGCAGACATGCACAGCGTGCTGGACAACATCGAGCTGTTCCGTGAGCTGGCGCGTCAGGAGGGTTGTTACGGCCAACCACGGGCCTTTGTGGATGCCCACACGCGTGTCAGCTACTTTCGTGGCGCCGATGTTCATCCCGACTATCCCTTGTTTCAGGAGCCGGGCTCGAAAGTGACGGTGATGTGTGGACTGCCTGCATCCGGCAAAGACACTTGGGTGAGCCTTCATCGGCCTGGCTTGCCTGTGGTGTCTTTCGATGACGCCAGGACGGAGCTGGGGTTGCGGCATGGCAAGAACGAAGGCCAGGTGGCGCACCGTGCGGTCGACAAAGCCAAGGAGTTGCTGCGCAGCAAAACCGCCTTTGTGTGGAATGCCACGCACTTGTCACAGCAAATGCGTGACAAGACGCTGGACCTCTTGTATGCCTATGGCGCCGAAGTGGAGCTGGTTTATCTGGAGCGCCCGCGCGCCGAGTTGCTCAGGCGCAATGGCCGTCGGGACACCTCACTGAGCAACAAGGCGCTGGAGGCGATGGTGCTGAAATGGGAGGTCCCGCTTCCGAGCGAAGCGCACCGCGTTATTTATCTGGAGTGATTTCGTGTCCGCAGTAGCTTATTGAGCTTTACATAAATCGCGACGCCACACACCGTTCGGGCTGAGCCTGTCGAAGCCAGCGCGCATCCCTCGGTCCAGACCCTTCGACAAGCTCAGGGCGAACGGGCTGGAGGTTGTCGTGAACAAGGTGTAGATCAATAGTGCCCCTCAGTGCCTGAAGTGCCGCACCCCGGTCAGCACCATCGCAATGCCGCGCTCGTTGGCGGCGGCGATCACTTCATCATCCCGCACGGAACCACCCGGTTGAATCACGCAGGTGGCACCTGCGTCGATGACCACATCCAGGCCGTCGCGGAAGGGGAAGAAGGCGTCGCTGGCCACGGCGGAGCCCTTCAAGGTGAGAGAAGCGTTTTCGGCCTTGATGCTGGCGATGCGGGCCGAGTCGATGCGGCTCATTTGACCCGCGCCCACGCCCAGGGTCATGCCATTGCCGCAAAAGACGATGGCATTGCTCTTCACATACTTGGCCACTTTCCAAGCGAACATGAGGTCGTCCATTTGCGCGGGCGTGGGTTGCACCGAGGTGACCACTTTCAACTCGCTGCGCTGCACCTCGCGGTTGTCCGCGCTTTGCAGCAGCAGGCCTGAGCCCACACGTTTGGCGTCCATGGCGTTGCGGCCTTGTTTCCAAGCGCTGCTTGAGTTTCTGTCCACGCCATCGAGTGAAATTTTCAGCACGCGGGTGTTGGCTTTGGCGGCGAACACGGCCAGGGCTTCGTCCGAGTAGCTCGGGGCAATCAACACCTCCACGAATTGTTTGGCGACCAACTGCGCAGCAGCCAAGTCCACCACGGTGTTAAAGGCAATGATGCCGCCGAAGGCCGAGGTGGGGTCGGTTTTGAAGGCTTTGCTGTAGGCCTCGGCCGAGTGCACGCCCACGGCCACGCCGCAAGGGTTGGCGTGTTTGACGATGACGCAAGCGGGGGTGTCGAAACTCTTCACGCATTCCCACGCCGCATCGGCATCGGCAATGTTGTTGTAGCTCAGTTCCTTGCCTTGCAATTGCACGGCGGTGACGAGAGAGCCGGGTGCGGGATGCAGGTCGCGGTAGAAAGCCGCCGCTTGGTGCGGGTTCTCGCCGTAACGCAGGTCTTGCAGCTTGATGAAGCTGCCGTTGCTTTGGCCGGGGAAGCTACCGCGGCTGCCGTCCGCTTGCAGGCTGGAGAGGTAGTCGCTGATCGCGGCGTCGTATTGGGCGATGCGGTTGAAGGCGGCCACAGACAGCGCGAACTTGGTTTCTTTCTGGATGCCACCGGCCTTCAGTTCAGCCAGCACCTGGGCGTATTGCGAGGCGTCGGTAAGCACGGCCACGTCTTTCCAGTTTTTGGCGGCCGAGCGCACCATGGCGGGGCCACCAATGTCGATGTTCTCAATCGCGTCTTCTAATGTGCAACCGGGTTTGGCGACAGTGGCTTCAAAGGGGTAGAGGTTGACCACCAAAAAATCGATGGGCGAGATGTCGTGCTGCTCAATCGCGGCCACATGTTCGGGATGGTCGCGCCGCGCCAGCAAACCGCCGTGGATCATGGGGTGCAAGGTTTTGACGCGGCCGTCGAGCATCTCTGGAAAACCGGTGTGGTCAGCCACCTCGGTGACGGGCAGGCCCGCTTCGCTCAAGAGCTTGGCCGTACCGCCGGTGGACAGCAGTTGAACGCCAAGCTGGTGCAGCTCGCGGGCGAAGTCGAGGATGCCAGTTTTGTCGGAGACGGAGAGGAGGGCGTACATGGTTTGGATCTTCTTTCACTCCGTTCGCCCTGAGCCTGTCGAAGGGCAGCGTGCGGAGGTGATTGGCAAAAGGGCTTCGACAGACTCAGCCCAAACGGTTTGAGGACAGCACTGCTGCACTCAGTTACTTCACCAGCTTGTGCTCCACCAGCTTACGCCGCAGCGTATTGCGATTGATGCCCAACCACTCGGCGGCGCGGCTTTGGTTGCCTTCGGCTTTTTTCATCACGACATCAAGCAGTGGCTTTTCCACGACTTGAAGAATCATGTCGTACATGGCACTGGGCTCGACGCCGCGCAGGTCTTTGAAGTAGCTCTCCAGGCTTTCGCGAATGCACTCTTCAATGTGTTTCTTATTTTGATTGCTCATGACGGACTGTGGTGGTTCAAAACATCAGGCTTGCAGCAAAGCAGGCGCATCATTGGCCGCGTGGACTGGAGGTAGGTGTGGTGCTTGAGGAAGCAGGCGGTGGGCATCGGCCAACTGATCAAACCACAGTCCCAAACGTTGCAACTGCGCGTCGCTTGAGTCCAGCAAATTCATCTCGTCGCGGAACACCTCGCCGCCGGGCAGGCCACGCACCGCCCAGCCGATGTGTTTGCGGGCAGTTCGCACGCCGGTGTGTTCACCGTAAAGGCTGTAGTGGTCATGCAGGTGTTCGATGAGCCAGGCCTTGGCCTGCAAGACCTCGGGGGCGGGCAGGTGTTCGCCTGTGGCCAAGAAGTGGTTGATTTCGCGGAATATCCAGGGGCGGCCTTGCGCGGCGCGGCCGATCATCACGGCGTCGGCTTTTGTGTAGGCCAGCACATCGCGTGCTTTTTCCGGGCTGTCAATGTCGCCGTTGGCCACCACCGGAATGCGCAAGGCGGCTTTCACGGCAGCGACGGTGTCGTACTCGGCAAAACCTTTGTAGCCTTGTTCCCGAGTGCGACCATGCACGGTGACCATGGCGACGCCAGCGTTTTCTGCCGCAAGGGCCAAACGCAGTGCATTACGCTCGGCGTCACACCAGCCCGTGCGCATCTTCAAGGTGACGGGCACGTTGTGCGGCGCGCACGCAGCGACCACGGCTTCAATGATTTGAAGCGCCAGCGGCTCGTCCTGCATCAAGGCCGAACCTGCCCATTTGTTACAGACCTTTTTGGCGGGGCAACCCATGTTGATGTCAATGATCTGTGCGCCCCGATCAATGTTGTAGGCGGCCGCCTCGGCCATCATGGCGGCCTCGGTGCCGGCAATTTGCACTGAAATGGGCGCGACCTCACCGTCATGGTTGGCACGGCGGCTGGTTTTCAGCGAATTCCACAGGTCTTTGCGCGAGGTCACCATTTCGCTGACGGCATAGGCCGCACCCAAGCGCTTGCACAGTTGGCGAAACGGTCGGTCCGTCACCCCTGCCATCGGGGCAACAAACAGCCGATTGGCCAACGGGATGTGGCCGATGTGCAAGGCGGTCATGACAAGCGGGGGGAGGGGGTTGCCTAAAAAGGAGGCAGGAGTATAGCGGTGTCGGGTCACAGGGGCCACCCATAATCGGGCGCATGACTGCTTGGATCGAATCTACTCTTGCCGCGCTGCTGGCTGCTCTGGCTTTACCGCAATTTGGTTTGTCCACCGTGTTCGTGGTGGCTTTTATTTCGGCCACCTTGTTGCCGATGGGCTCAGAGCCTGCGGTGTTTGGTCTGATCAAACTCAACCCCGAGCTGTTTTGGCCGGCCATTTTGGTGGCCACGGCAGGCAATACTTTGGGTGGTGCGGTGAGCTGGTGGATGGGGCTGGGGGCGGAGAAGGTTTATGAGCGCACCACCGGAAAAACCGCTGAACACCGGGCGCTGGCCTGGTTGCAGCGGTTTGGTCCCAAGGCGTGTTTGTTGTCCTGGTTGCCTGTGGTGGGTGACCCACTGTGTGCACTGGCGGGTTGGCTGCGGTTGCCGTTTTGGCCATGTGTGCTCTACATGGCCATCGGCAAATTTCTGCGTTATGTCACCATGACTGCTGCGCTGCTGTGGGTGTTCCCCGGGCAATTCAACCCTTGATTTTTGTGGGTTTGGATGCTGGCCGTGAGGCCACTGGCAGTGCGGCCTCCAAGTCGCCCAGCACCGCCTCCAACTGTTTCACGGCGGCACCGACGCGCAGCGAAGTTCCCTTGGCCTTGATTTGAAACGGACGCGGTTTGCGCCTTTTTTCCAGCAAGTAGCGGTGCGGGTCGTCCAGTACGTCTGCGTCTAATGCCACACCATGCTGGGCCAGCAGGGGTGCCAGGGTGGAACGGCGCTGGCGCAACTGCTGACGGGTTTGCTGGTAAGCATGTTCGGCCAACTCGCGGCGCTGCGTGTAGCTGAAGGTGTTGGCCAAAAAAAGTTGGGGGTCGCGGTGGTCTGGCTCGAACAAGACGATGGTGGTGTCGGGATAGCTTTGTTCATAACCTTTGAGGCCTATGTCCAAACGCGAATGCACCAAGGTGCGGAAAGTTTGTGACAGCACCACAGGCAAACCTGCTTCCACGAGTTTCGGGATGCGTCCGCGCCGTTTGGAATGCAGGTGGTGTGGGGGGGGCAGGTTCGAGTCTGTGCATGCGTGTGCACTTGAGTCTGCACTTGCGTCCGCGCTTGCGTCATAAGGAACCAAAGGATTCAGACAAATGAGCAGGTCCAAGCCTTGCTCCAGCAGCACCGACGCATGCAGCGTCTTCTTGAGCACACCATCCACATAGTGGTGGCCATTGATTTCAACCGGTGGGTACAGGCCAGGCAAGGCGGCGCTGGCTTGAATGGCCTTGGAAATCGGCACCGCTTCCCAGCCCGGCAGGCCAAAGGGAACACTCTCGCTGGTGTCCAGATCGGTGGCTACCACCACCAACTGCCGCTTGAGCTCGCGGAAGTCGTTGCTGCGACCGGGCATGGAGAACAAGCGTCGCAACTGCGTGTCTATCGCGTCGTTCGAAAACAAACCCGTGGGCAGGGCGCGCGCGACGCGCTCAAAACCGGTGGCAATCGATCCGCCCGAAGCCAGGTATTCAAACCAAGCCTGGCCCATCAACATCGGCAGTTGGGCCAAACGTTGCATGATTTCTAACCAGGCGGGTTGCAACAGCAACGACGGCTCAAACACATCGTGTGAAGGCCCCACATTTTCAATGAAGGCATCACATAACTCGCGCGGGCTCAAGCCGTTGGCCAAACCGGAGGCGATGAACCCCCCCGATGAAACGCCGACATACCCTTGCAGGTCGTTGAAATCGATGCTTTGTAAGGCATCGTCCAAGGCGCACATGGCACCTATTTCATAGATGGCGCCCAGCGGCCCGCCACCCGCTAAGGCCAGGCCGATGCGGGGTGTGGCGGACGGTTTTTTGCGGGCCCTGGCTGCCATCGGCTTCAGGCAGCCTTACGAGCGGTCTTCTTGGCTGCGGGTTTAGCCGCTTTTTTTGCGACGGTTTTGGTTGTGGTTTTTGCAGCGGATTTAGTTGCTGCGGCAGGTTTTGCCTTGGACAACAGCGCCACCTGTTTGCTCAACGCGTCAATGCGCGCGATCAGCACATTCACGTCTTTGGCCGAGGGCACGCCCAGTTTGTTCAGCGAGCGCGCCACACGTTCTTCAAAAATCGATTCCAGCTTGTCCCACTGCTGGCCTGCTTTGGCACCCACCTCACCGGCCATGCTGGCCATGTTGGACACCTTGCTGGTGACCTCGGAAATTTTGCCCTCGGCCACAGACTGTGTCTTGCGCTGCAAGGACACACCTTCTTTCACCAAGGTTTCAAACACCTTGCCGCCTTCGGCCTGAGCCTTGGCGAAAGCGCCCATGCCAGCCAGCCAAATTTGTTGGGCTGATTCTTTGACGGCTCCTGCCAGGGCGCTGTCAAAACCGGATTTGCTGCTGGCGGCTTGTTTGTCTGCCATTTGTTTGAGTTTTTTGACCATGGTGAAAGTCCTTTGCGATAGGGGGTGAACGGGAGCACAACTGGGGCGACTATATGCAGCCAGCCTGGAGGGAACACCCTAAACTTCTCGCCTGCATGTTTCCCCAAGGACGCGCCCCTGCGTCGGTGCCGGTGTGGTCAAGACGGCCGCAGCCAAGGGCCGCTCTTTCGAACAGAAGCCTTGGCGAGGTATTGAGGTTCTATCCCGTCGGCCAGTTGCCCTCGCATGGGAGCTTAAGGATGCTCTGCATAACTCTTGCGAGGCTGTGGCAGTGCGGATCGGGATGGGCTACAAGGCGCTTTTTGCGGCCAATAGCTTGGGCTATTGGCAAGAAAAGCAACGCCGTAGACCGCCCGACTCCGTGCTGCCACAGTCCGCAAGGAGTTATGCAGAGCATCCTTAAGGATGCTCGATACCCACTGGACGCGGTACGCGAAGCCATCCAAGCAAGCACTCATTCGCTGTTCCGGTGCGCAGCAAATCAACCTGGTGAGACATGCGGGTCCAGGTTGAAATGGCTGACGTCAAGCGCCGCCACGGTGTGATTCCTCGGTGGCACCCAGTCAACTGAGGGAGCGGGCTCGAACCAGCCCCGTCGTGAAAGCATTCAAGGCGCCCTCATTCTGCGAGCGCACGCCGTTGGGTTGACGAGGGACCGCTGCTTTTTCAAACAGCTGACTGAGTTTTTTGTCTGAACTCGCGCCTTGAACTCTCAGCTCCAAAAGCGCGAAGTTGACCAAGGGCTTGAGCACTGCCGTTATCAGGCTGTTGCTGAACTTGTCTCCGACCTTGAACTCATTGACGTTCTCTTTCGTGAAGTCAGCCGAGCCTGTGAAAAGCAACGAGGTGTAGGCCAATTGTTTGTCTCTGTCAGCCGTGATGGCGCTGATCCCGCTTTGAACTGCACCGACCAAAAGGCCAAGCGCATGGGCGTTGTGGTGGCCAGGCTTGCCGCCGCGCTGCGATTGGGACTCAAATCGGGCCAAGCTGGCTTGTTCTGCATTCTGGCCAGGCTTCAATTCAGCGCCGCCGAGCATGGCTCCGATCATGCCCAGAACCACTTCTTTTCCACCGCTTTGGAGCTGGGCTTTGGTGTAGTTTTTTATCGCCTCCAGCCCGCTCGACGCACCACCGCCACCTTCTTGCAGCAAGGTGTTTTCAATGATGCGTGCTGTGTCCGTACCCACCACTGTTTTGCCCTTTGCATCTTGGGTCAAGCCCATGACTTTGGCCATGCCGTCAGCGATGGTTTTGGCGTCTCTTTGTCCACTGGCGGCAGGTGAGTTGAACGCATCTTTCAAAGCCAAGCCCGACGCCGCGATGAATGATGCTTTTTCCCGCACATTGCCTGTCTTGGCCACGGCTGCCGCGAGCTTGGTGTAGGCCGATGCGTCGGAAGTTGCGATGGACACGCTGGCAAAGGCAGCGCCGTCGGCATGAGCCTTGTGCAGTTGAAGTTCTACCGAGGCCTTCACCACTTGGTCCGTGGTGCGCCTGTCCAGCTTGGCCATGGCGTCATGGATCTGTTGGGTGGACTGCATTGCACCAATTTGCCTGGCAATTGCCATTGCTGCGGCTTCGTCGCCTTTGGCTGCACGGGGAATTAGTGCATCGATGAAGTTGTCCACGACGGACGTGTTCCCGCTGTAGGCGACTGCGCTGGCAAACTCCTTCTGATACGGCTCAGAGCCGATTGGACGATCGTTGTGGCTTTTGAATGCATCCAGCAAGCGCGCTAAGTTGTTGCGGTTCTGCGCTGGTGCTGCGGCATTGCCTGCGGCCACCAAATCGTTCATGAGTGCCTTGCGTTCTTTGGGTGACAAGCCGCTGTACGGGCCGATCCCGTCAGACGTCACCTCACCCAACCAGCGCTGAAGCAGCGATTGACCACCCCGCTGTGCATTGGCCAATTCATTGATCAAGGAGGCCCGCTCCGATTTGGAGAGTTTTTGTACTTCTTGCGATATCTGCTTGAGATCGCTGTTCCACACGGTGCCTCGATCAAATGCACGCTTGATGGTGTTGAAGGCTTGGTTGACATCGGCGCTGCTGTATTGGTTGGCAGAAGCAATGCTGTTGCTGCGGTTGAAGGTAACTGAGGCGCTCATGTTTATGGATTGCAGGTTAGCGATTTATTTAATTTGACAAATTCGTGACAACGAAAATTCTTTCTTCATCACGCGCCCCTCTCATAAGTTCTGGTCGCGTTGGATTCAACCAATCTGCCAATCTATATTTCTCCCCAAGTCATTGTTTTGTAATATGTTTTTAACAATGAGGCTCCCGCTGTGAAACTGCGTGGCAGCGCGGGCTGGGCGGTGGAGAAGTCCGCAGCCAAGGCCCGCTTTTTTGAGTGACCAACTTGGCGACGACAGGCGGCCTCCAGGCTGGTCACCAATTAGCACTGATCCAAGTGCAGCACCTTGGACCGCCGGGTATGCATTTCCATCATCCGGGGCATCGAGACTGCGGTACGCTCACCGAAACATGATTTGGCGGCGAGAAACTTCCTTTCGAACCCAAAGCCACTCAGATGGAGACAAAGATGAATGCCCCATTGATTCCGGCGTCCAAGGACCCCACTGAGCAGGCACTGCGTGTGCAGCGCCAAGCCGAGGTGGTCGCGGCTTTGTCAGCCATCCTTCCTGCCCACGCTTTGCTTTGGCAAAAGGAGGACACCATCCCTTATGAATGCGACGGCCTGACGGCCTACCGCGCCTTGCCCTTGGTCGTTGCCTTGCCGGAAACTGAAAGCCAAGTGGCGGCCACGCTCAAGGCTTGCCACACGTTGAATGTGCCGGTGGTGGCGCGTGGCGCAGGTACAGGCTTGAGTGGCGGTGCCATGCCCCACTCTCTGGGCGTGACGATGAGCCTGGCCAAGTTCAACAAAATTTTGAAGATGGATCCGACTTCTCGCACGGCGGTGGTGCAGTGCGGCGTGCGCAACCTGGCCATCAGCGAAGCGGCGGCACCCCACGGCTTGTATTACGCGCCCGATCCCAGCAGCCAGATCGCCTGCACCATCGGTGGCAATGTGGCGGAAAACTCAGGCGGCGTGCACTGTTTGAAATACGGCCTCACCTTGCATAACGTGATGCGGGTACGCGGCTTCACGGTACAGGGCGAACCCATCGAGTTCGGCAGCGAAGCCCTGGACGCAGCCGGCCTGGATTTGCTCTCTGTCTTGGTGGGCAGCGAAGGCATGCTGGCGGTCATTCTGGAAGTCACCGTGAAACTCGTGCCCAAGCCCCTGTTGGCGCGCTGCATCATGGCCAGTTTTGACGACATCCGCAAAGCCGGTGACGCGGTGGCCCAAGTGATTGCCGCTGGCATCATCCCCGCCGGTCTGGAGATGATGGACAAACCCATGACCGCCGCCGTTGAGGACTATGTACACGCGGGTTACGACCTCAGCGCAGAAGCCATCTTGCTGTGCGAGAGCGACGGCACGCCGGAGGAAGTGGAAGAAGAAATTGGCCGCATGGTGCAGGTGCTGACAAAAAGCGGTGCCACCGCCATCACCGTGAGTGAAAACGAGGCCCAGCGCCTGAAGTTTTGGAGTGGCCGCAAAAACGCCTTCCCTGCCAGTGGCCGCATCAGCCCCGACTACATGTGCATGGACTCCACCATTCCGCGCAAACGCCTCGCGGACATCTTGCTCGCCATTCAAGACATGGAGAAGAAGTACGGCCTGCGTTGTGCCAACGTCTTCCATGCAGGCGACGGCAATTTGCACCCGTTGATTTTGTTTGATGCCAACGACCCCGACCAATTACACCGCTGCGAACTCTTTGGTGCCGACATCCTGGAAACCAGCGTGGCCATGGGCGGCACCGTGACGGGCGAGCACGGCGTAGGTGTGGAAAAACTCTCGTCGATGTGCGTGCAGTTTTCACCCGCCGAGCGGGAGCAAATGCTGGCCATGAAGCGGGCCTTTGACCCTGCCGAATTGCTCAACCCCGGCAAAGTCATCCCCAGCCTCGTGCGCTGCGCCGAATACGGCAAGATGCATGTGCGAAAAGGGCTGCTGCCGTTTCCCGAGTTGCCGAGGTTTTGATGAGCGCCGAGAACGACACTGCACTGAAACACCTCATCGACCGCGTCCTGGACGCACAGTCCCGCCAGGCACCGCTGTGCATCCGCGGCCACGGCAGCAAGGATTTTTATGGTGAGGCCCCACAAGGTGAGCGCCTCAGCACCTTAGATTTAAGAGGCGTCTCCAGCTACGAACCCACCGAACTCGTGGTGACGGTGCGAGCGGGTACGCCGCTGGTGGAGTTGGAAGCAATCCTCGCTGAGAAGGGCCAGTGCCTGCCCTTTGAACCGCCGCGTTTTGGCGCTACAGGCGCTGCAGGAACTGTTGGCGGCATGGTCGCTGCCGGACTGGCCGGCCCCTCACGCGCTGCGGTCGGCAGTGTGCGCGACCATGTGCTTGGCGTCACGATGCTCAATGGTCGCGGCGAGGTGCTGAGTTTTGGCGGCCAGGTGATGAAGAATGTGGCGGGTTACGACGTCTCGCGTTTGATGGCGGGCTCCCTGGGCACGCTGGGGCTGATTCTGGAAGTCTCACTTAAGGTTTTGCCTGTGGCCACCGCCACCTCCACCTTGCGGTTTGAACTCGACCAGGCAACCGCGCTGGCCCAAGTCAATGCCTGGGGGCGCGAGCCCTTGCCGATCAATGCAAGTGCTTGGTACGGTGGCCAGTTGTGGCTGCGTTTGCGTGGTGCGGCGACGGCGGTGCAGTCGGCAGCAGCGGATCTCACAGCGCGCCTGGGTGGTGTGGTGGTAGATGACACCACCGCCGACAAATTTTGGCTCGGCTTACGCGACCACAGCCACGACTACTTCACACGCGCCCAAGCCGCCGTCGCCGATGGTGCAAGTCTGTGGCGTTTGTCGCTGCCCACTAACGCGCCGGCCCTCGTTTTGCCCGGTGCCACGCTGGTGGAATGGGGCGGAGCCCAGCGCTGGCTGTTGATTGAAAAATCGTTTGTGAGTGCGACCCCCCTCCACGTGAGAGAAGCCGCCACCAAAGTGGGCGGCCATGCGGTGCTGTTCCGTGCGGCCGACAAAACTGCAGGTGTGTTCTCTTGCCTGTCCGCGCCGCTGGCACGGGTCCATCGCGAGTTGAAAAAATCATTCGATCCCGCAGGTGTGTTCAACCCCGGACGCCTGTACCCCGACCTCTGAGCGCGAACCATGCAAACCAATTTGTCCCCTGAGTTCAAAGGTACACGCGACGGTGAAGCCGCCGAGGGCATTCTTCGCAAATGTGTGCACTGCGGCTTTTGTACCGCCACCTGCCCCACCTACCAACTGCTGGGCGACGAGTTGGACGGGCCGCGTGGCCGCATCTATTTGATGAAACAGGTGCTTGAGGGCGCGCCTGTCACCCGCAAAACCCAAGAACACCTGGACCGCTGCCTGACCTGCCGCAACTGCGAAAGCACCTGTCCTTCGGGCGTGCAATATGGCAGCTTGGTGGAGATTGGCCGCAAGATCGTGGACGAGCGAGTGGAGCGCCCCGCCAGTGAAAACGTCGTTCGCTGGTTGCTCAAAGAAGGGCTCACCTCGGCCCTTTTTGCGCCCGCGATGAAAGCGGGCCAACTGGTTCGTCCGCTGTTACCCGGTTCGCTTAAGAACAAAGTTCCCGCCCCGGCGAGTAGCGACGCCCATGTGTGGCCCTCCCGTGAACATGCGCGCAAAGTGTTGATGCTTGCCGGCTGCGTGCAACCCGCCATGATGCCCAACATCAACAGTGCCACAGCGCGCGTGCTCGATGCTGCGGGCATCCAGACGGTCGTGGCCGACAAAGCCGGCTGCTGCGGTGCCATTCGCGCTCATCTCGGTGACCATGAGGGGGGCGTCGCCGACATGCGCCGCAACATTGACGCTTGGTGGCCCTTGGTGTCAAGCGGTCAAGTCGAGGCCATTGTGATGAATGCTTCGGGCTGTGGTCTCACCGTCAAAGAGTACGCACACGCCTTGGCCCACGACCCGGCCTATGCCGACAAAGCCGAATGCGTGAGCAATTTGACCCGCGACTTGAGCGAGTTGTTGCCTGACCTCGTACCTTTGTTAAAAGGCAAATTGGGCACCATCCAAGAACGTCAACTGGCTTTCCATCCGCCCTGCACTTTGCAACACGGTCAACAACTGCGCGGTGGCGTTGAAAAGCACCTCAATGCCTTGGGCTTCCAAGTCAGCATCGCCACCAACGAGAGCCATCTGTGTTGTGGCTCCGCCGGAACCTATTCGGTTCTGCAGCCGAAAATCGCCTACGAACTGCGAGACCGCAAACTCGGCAACTTGGCGGCCCTTGAGCCCGCGACAATAGTCTCGGCCAACATCGGTTGCATCCAACATTTGCAAACCGGCACCACCACACCGGTGAAACACTGGGTGGAGGTGGTGGATGGGGCGCTGCAACGTTAGCCCGGATGTTTCGCCAGGTCGCTCTCCTATTTCCCGCAACACTGCATGAGTGTTTGCCTCCCATGTTTCGGGTCGGCTGGTTTTCACCGGCCGGATCAGCCACCGCTGCGTGATGTCATTGCGCCGGAGATCGCCGTCAATTCCTCATCGAGCAATGCCTTGACTGGGTCTGCGACTGTCTTCACCATCAAGATGACTGGCAAGGTAACTGATGAGAACGGCGTAGAGACAATCCAAGTGAAAGCAAAAGGGGAAGGGCGTACTGAGTTTAATCAAGCGGGGAGGGCTACCAGCACTCAACCGACGATTGGCGGTGCTGGTTTTGCCCCCGTGTTGGTCACCGACGCACCACGACCGGTACCAGTTTCAACGCATCACGAACCTGCTCTGCAATGCCTTGCGCTTCGTCACGGCTGCGGTAAGGCCCGGCCTGCAGACGATGAACGTTGGTGTCCGATAAAACCGCCAGCAGTGGCGAGAGCCAACTCAGATCCGCCACCACTTTGCGGTGAAACGCATGCGCACCGTCGAGTTGCTTGAAGGCGGCGATTTGAACGAAAAAGCCAGAGCCTGCGGCAGTCGTGGGCGGGGGCCCTGGTGATGCTTGCGCTTCGGCCGTGATGTCCTGCGCCACAGGGCGAGGTTCTGTTGCGGTGACCATCGGCTCCAGCGCAGTGCCGCGCTCAGGAGTTGGTGCGTGTGCACTGGGCACTGTTGCAGGCAGCGCTTGTGGGGTCGGTGCTGTTGTCGCCACTCTCGACTCTGTGCTGCGCCATGAACCGGTGCGAATCGCTTCAAAGGTGATGCGTTCCACCTCCACAGGACCCACACCCCGCTGCAGATCGAGTTTGAGCGCGGCGGTGTAGCTCAGATCAATGATCCGCCCCGGATGAAAAGGCCCACGGTCGTTCACGCGCAGCACCACCTCTTTATTGTTCTTCGGGTTGCGCACCCGCACATAACTCGGCAGCGGTAGGGTGGGGTGAGCGGCGGTCATGGCGTACATGTTGTAGACCTCACCCATCGCCGTGCGGCGGCCGTGGAATTTGCGGCCGTACCACGATGCGATGCCGCGTTCAACATGTGTCACGTCGCCGGTCAAGGGCACGTAACTTCGGCCTGCCACTTCATAGGGCTTGTTGGGACCGCCAGGCCGGACGGCCTCGACCTGGGGCTCGGCATCGGGCACAGCTGCCAGGTTGGGTGGCGCGTCGCTGCCCGGGCCGTCGCGATCAGACGACAGCGCGGGGCCTGTGCGTGGTACCGGTGCGGCGGCGCTGGGTCGGGTATCGCCAGGCGAGCGCGTGGGTGTGCTGGTGCAGGCGGCCATCAGCAGGGTCAGTGCGACGGTGACGCAACGTGTTGTCCACATCGGTGGCGAGGCAAAACAAGGCATGGCGCGCACCATACGCATAAGCGGCCGCCTTGTCACGCCCTTGCCTATGCTCGCATTAGGTATTAACAATTGGCTGCGACACATTGATAGCCTATGATCCAACCCATGCCGATACACATCGGTAAATTTTGAACCCCTGATCAATCACCCGCAAAGGAAGCACCATGAAAACCATAGGCAACAAGATCGAAGCATTTAGCGTCACTGGCGTGAAGCCAGGTTTCAACAACCACGAAGAAAACGGCGTGTCGGCGTTTGAAACCCTCACCGAAAAGAGCTTTCCCGGCAAATGGAAGGTGATTTACTTCTGGCCCAAGGATTTCACCTTTGTGTGCCCGACCGAGATCGTGGGCTTTGACAAGCTGGCCAAACAGTTTGAAGAGCGCGACGCCGTGTTGCTGGGTGGCTCCACCGACAACGAGTTTTGCAAACTCGGCTGGCGCCGCGACCACAAAGACCTGAGCAAACTCGGCCACTGGAGTTTTGCCGACGTCACCGGCGCCCTGGTCGATCAGCTCGGCATCCGCGACCAAGCGGCTGGTGTGGCCCTGCGTGCCACCTTCATTGTCGATCCGGACAACACCATTCAGCACGTCAGCGTGAACAACCTGAATGTGGGCCGCAACCCTGATGAGATCTTGCGCATCCTCGACGGTCTGCAAACCGACGAGCTTTGCCCTTGCAACCGCACCGTCGGTGGCTCGACTTTGTAATAGTTAAATCGTAAGCAAGTACAAACATCAAACCCGCCTTGGCGGGTTTGATTTCCGAGGGTCTGCTGACCGACCAATCGTCCCCGCGTGAGGCTTCCAAAGAGGCCCAATTGAGGCGCAAAGCACAGCCGGGTTGCATACCCGGCGCGCATTTGCAACGAAGAGTGGGCCTCTTTGGGGGCCTCACCCTGCGGGCCGTGGCCCCCAAGGGCGCAGGGCCGCGTTGCGCGTCTTGCCAGGGCGCACAGCCCTGGCTGCACCACACGCCTTGCCCTGTGCCCTTGGCCACCACGGCGCGGGGACGATTGGTCGGTCAGCAGACCCTATCAATAGGAGATTTCAATGGACTTTCTAAATTCGATTAAAGAACAAATTCCCGACTATGCCAAAGACATCCGTCTGAACCTGGACGGTGTGATTGCCCGCTCCAGCCTCAGCCCGGAAGACGCCATCGGTGTGGCCTTGGCCGCAGCATTCGCCGCCAAAAGCAAACCTTTGGTCGATGCCTTCAAAGCCCAGTTGCCTGAACTCAATGCGAACGCCGCCTTGACCGCTGCCGCCTTGATGGGCATGAACAATGCCTGGTACCCCTATGTCGAAATGGCGGGCGACGAGGAACTCAAAACCTTGCGCCCCGAGTTGCGCATGAACGCCTACGCCAGCAGCGGCGGCGTGGAGAAAAAACAGTTCGAGGCCTTTGCCTTGTCGGCCTCCATCATCGGCAAATGCCACTTTTGCGTCAGCTCGCACCATGCGCTGTTGAAGAAAGAGGGCCTCACCGCCCAGCAGTTGCGCGACATCGGCCGTATCGCTGCGGTGGTGAATGCTGCAGCCCAGGTATTGGCTGCGCAATAAACAGTCAATGGGCGATAGTTGACCGTATGGTCAAATACGTGTAGACTTCATCCCATGCCCCGCGAACGCCAATTTGACGCCAACGACGTGATCGACCGCGCCGCCGATGTTTTTTTGGTGCACGGCTACGAGGCCACCTCCATGGCCATGTTGTGCGAGGCCACAGGCCTGGGCAAACAAAGCCTATACAACAGCTTTGGCGACAAAAAAGCGCTCTACTTGCAAGCGGTGGACTGCTCGGTAGCGCGCATGGCCAGTTTGGCGGCGCAGATGCAAAACGCGCCGTCGGGCAGGGCCGCGATTCAGGCTTTTTTCGAGGCGATGGTGAATTTGTGCACCAATGGCCGCCTTGCAGATCAAAGCTGCATCGTCAGCCACGGCCTGCTTGAATCGTCTCAGGACAGAGAGCTGCGTGTGGCCTTGCAAAACAAATGGCATCAAAGCCACGAGTTGCTGCGCGGCCAGGTGGAGCGTGGACAGCGTGATGGCTCCATCGCCTATGCCGGGCCTTCCGCGAGCGCGGCCGATTTGCTGATGGTCGTGGTCAGCGGTTTGCGCGTGTCGGCGCGCGTGCAAACCGATGCGTCGCAATTGCTGGCGACCGCCACCATGGCCCTGGCTGTGTTGGATGCGCCCCCAGCCCAAGCGCCCTGACGGACCCCTTTCCCCAACTCGCAGGTGCGCGGCACACACCGCCACCTGCTAGACCCCGGCACACGAAGTGCCTTTTTTCAACCTTGTTTTTGACCATTCATTCAATTAAGGAGTTTTTCCATGAACACCCCTCTGAAGCAAAAAGTCGCCCTCGTGACGGGCGCCTCACGCGGCATCGGCGCCGCCATCGCCCGCCGCCTGGCGGCACAAGGCGCACAAGTCATCGTGCACTACGGTGCGAGCAAAGAAGAAGCCAGCCAGGTGGTGGCTGACATTGAAAAAGCTGGCGGCCAAGCACGTTTGCTGCAAGCGGATTTGGCCGCCGTGAACGGGGCCGATCAACTGAGCACGGCGCTCGGCGACCAGCCCATCGACATCCTGGTCAACAACGCGGGCATCGCGCCGTTCGCTTCTGTGGCTGACACAGATACCGCCACCTTCGACCGCCTGGCCAACGTCAACATGCGCAGCCTCTTCTTCGTCACACAAAAAGTGCTGCCCCGCATGCCCGATGGCGGCCGCATCGTCAACCTGTCGTCGGCCGTGACGCGCATTGCCTTCCCAGGCATTCCGGCCTACTCCGCCACCAAAGGTTTTGTGGATGTGTTTACGCTGCAACTGGCGGCTGAACTCGGTCCGCGCAACATCACGGTCAATGCGGTTGCGCCCGGTGCCATCGACACCCAAATGAGCGCCTGGATCCGCCAGCCTGGCGGCACCGACATGCTCAAACAGATTCAAGCCTTGCCCGGGGTGGGCCAACCCGAGCACATCGCGGGCGTGGTGGCTTGGCTGGTCGGGCCGGACGGTGCATGGACCACGGGCCAGGTGATTGATGTGAGCGGTGGCACCAAACTCTGAACTTAAAAACTCAACCACACACCCCTTGCGGCGTGACCACCAACGTCAACGGCTGGTCATGCGCTTGGGGAGCGAAAGCTTGAAGGCTGATTTCACCATTGGCCCAAGCGACGCCGATGGTCGTCACGCTGGGGTGGGCTGCAACAAAGCGGTCAAAGTAACCGCCGCCATAACCCAGTCGGTGGCCGTTGGCGGTGTAGCCCACGCAGGGAACTAGCAGCACATCGGGAATACAGACTGGCCCTGCAGGCGAGGGAAGGCCACATTCGTCGGTGCCAGTCATGGGGCACTTGCCCCACAGCCGGTAGTGCATCTGTGGCGGCGTTTTTTGTGCATAGGGCAGGGCCCAGGGCAAGGCGGCAATTGCGGGGTCGGCCAGGCAGGCGGCCACGGCATCGAACTCACCTTGCATCGCCCAGTAAACCCCCAAACATTCAGGCTCTATTTGGTGCAACAAAGACCGCAGTTGCGCCGACAATGCCGCTTGTGCATTGGCAAAAGCGGCGGCGTGTTCGCTGGTGGTGGTGAAGGCCTTGCGCTGTACCAACAAGGTTTTGCGAAGTTCGGCTCTGGAAGTGGGGCTGTTCATGAACGTGGTGTGCAAGTCAATAGATTTGGTTGAGGATGCCTGTGAAGTGTATTTTTGAAGTGGTGAAGTTGGACGGGCTTTGGCCGACGCGTAAAAACAAAACCCTTGGCAAAGGGTGGGCCATGGCCTTGCTCGTCAGCTGTGCGGGTGCGGCCTTGGCCCAAAACCCACCCAGCGCCGAACGCAGTGTCGACAGCCTGACGCCCATTTCTGAGGCCAAAAGTGCCTTCCAAAAACGCGACCGTACCCGTTTGGCGCAGTTGCGCAGCAGCACGTTGGCAAGTCAAAACCCGCTTGCCATGTGGGTGGCTTATTGGGACATGAACGCCCGCATCAGCGAGTTGCAAGTGGACGAGGTGGACGCCTTCTATGCCCGCTACCCCGGCAGCTATGTGGAAGATCGCTTTCGCAACGACTGGCTGCTGGAGCTGGGTAAACGTCGAGATTGGCCACGTTTTGCTGCCGACTTTCCGCGCTTTCGGATGAACGACGACCGCCAGGTCACCTGCTATTCCCTGCTCACCGACCACCTCGCGGGCAAAGATGTGCTGGAAGCCGCACGCAGTGCCTGGCTCGGCCAGCGTGAGGCCGACGATGGCTGCGCGCTGATGGCCACCACCTTGTTCGAGGCCAAACGATTCAGCAGCGATGACGTCTGGCGCAAGGCGCGTTTTTCAGTGGATGCCAACAGGCCGCGTGCCGCCCGCCAAGCGGCGGCCTTGCTGGGGTCGGATGCGGCGCAAGGCACGGCAGCCTTGCTGGAGAGCCCATCGAAATACCTCGCCACCCAGGCCCACAGCCGCAGCCGCTTGGGGTCAGAGTTGGCCACCTTGGCGCTGATGCGTTTGGCGGCAGACGACCCCGACAACGTGTCCCGTTTGCTGCGCGAACGTTGGCAAAACGCTTTACCCCCCGACCTGGCCTCTTGGGCTTGGGCCATGGTCGGCAAACAAACCGCGATGAAGTTGCTGCCCGGTGCGGTGGACCACTACGAGCGCGCCGCGCAGTTTGCGGCGCAAGCCCAACGCGCCGAGAAAGCGGCAGACAAGACCGCTGCGGAGCCCAACAAATCCATCGAACTGGACTGGCCCGATGAAACGCTTGCATGGAAAGTGCGCGCTGCATTACGCGGCAATGGGGGCAAGGGTCAGTGGCCGCAAGTGCAACGCTCCATTGACAGCATGAGTGAAGCCGAGCAACGCGACCCCACCTGGGTGTATTGGAAGGCTCGCGCCCTGCAGGCCTTGTCCCGTACCACCAGTCCACAAGCCCAGGCCGACGACATGAAAAACCAGGCCCAGGCCATGCTCGCCAGCATCGCCGGCCAATTCCATTTCTACGGCAAGCTCGCGGCGGAAGGCCTGGGGCAGCCCCTCACCTTGCCGCCCAAACCCGCTCCGCTCACTGACGCGGAAATTGCCCAAGCGCAACAGAACCTGGGCCTACGCCGCGCGTTGGTTTTGATCGGCATGGGACTGCGCGGTGAAGGCGTGCGCGAATGGAACTTCACCCTGCGCGGCATGAGCGACCGACAGTTGCTTGCTGCCGCACAGATGGCTTGCAACCAACAGGTGTGGGACCGCTGCATCAATACCAGCGACCGCACCAAGGTGGAGGTTGATCTCAACCAGCGTTTCCCCATGCCCTTTCGCAAAGAGGTCGTGGCCCGAACCAAAGAGATTGGTTTGGATGCGGCTTATGTCTATGGCCTGATCCGCCAAGAGTCGCGTTTCATCATGGATGCCCGCTCCCATGTGGGCGCCTCGGGTTTGATGCAAGTGATGCCTGCCACCGCCCGCTGGACCGCCAATAAACTCGGTATTCCCTACACGCCCGACCTCATCACCGACCGCGACACCAACATCGCCATAGGCACCGGCTACCTGAAGCTGGTGCTCGAAGACCTGGAGGGCTCTCAGCCCCTGGCTGCGGCGGCCTACAACGCTGGCCCCAGTCGGCCACGGCGCTGGCGAGAAGGCCCGAACCTCGAGCCCGCCGTGTGGGCAGAAAACATCCCCTTCAACGAGACCCGCGACTACGTCAAAAAAGTGATGTCCAACGCCACCTACTATGCGGCCTTGCTCAATGGCGATGGCACGGTGGCACCGTCACTCAAAGCGCGTTTGGGCAAGGTGGTGGGGCCACGCGAGTCCCGCGCCGGCGAGGTCAACAAAGACTTGCCTTGACGCCCGCCAGTGCATTTCTCACGCCACTCTTTGCAGCCTGACATCTGAGACTTCCCATGCCCAACAACATTCTTGTTTTAGGTGGTAGCGGTTTTGTTGGCCGCAGTTTGTGCGAAAAATTGGTAGAACGCTCTGGCGGTGCGGGCGGCCGCATCGTGGTGCCCAGCCGCAGGCCGCATCGGGCTGCCGCGATTCGGTTTTTGCCCACGGTGGAGGTGGTGCTCTCGGACGTGCATTTGGACAGAGACCTCGCCCGTTTGCTACGAGGTGTGGACACGGTGGTCAACCTGGTGGCCATCCTGCATGGCAGCCCCGAGGCCTTCAAGCAAGTGCATGTGGACTTGCCCCAGCGTTTGAGCAAAGCTTGCCAACAAGCCGGGGTGAAACGCTTGGTGCATGTGAGCGCTTTGGGTGTTCAGCCGGACGCACCTTCCAACTACCTGCGCTCCAAAACGGCAGGCGAAGCGGTACTGCAAGCCTCTGGCTTGGGCGTGACGCTCTTGCGTCCCTCGGTCATCTTTGGCGAACACGACCAGTTCATCAACCTGTTCGCACAATTGCAGGCGGTGTTCCCAGTCGTGCCACTGGCGGGCTCCGATGCAAAGTTTCAGCCGGTGTGGGTGGAAGACGTGGCCAGCGCCATCGTCGCCTGCCTGGATGATGCCAGCACCATCGGACAAACCATTGAGTGCGCGGGCCCGCAGGTCTTCACCTTGGGCGAGTTGGTGCGATTGGCTGGCCGATGGGCGGGCCATGCGGGGCCGGTGCTGCCCTTGCCGATGTTCATGGGCCAGTTGCAGACCTTGGCCATGGAGTTGCTGCCCGGTGAACCCCTGATGTCACGCGACAACCTGGCCAGCATGAAAACCCCCAACGTGGCCAGCGGCAAGTTGCCCGACCTGGCACGATTGGGGATACAGGCCACCGCGATTGAACAAGTCATGCCGGAGGTGCTGACCCACCGCCGGGGCCCTGCACGGCTCGACCCGTGGCGCGCGCGTGCGGGCAGGGGCTGACCCCACGCGCGAAAAGGGCTGAACCGCCACCCGCTTGCCTGAGGCGCATCGCAGCGTTGCGTATTTCTCATTCGCGCTGGGCTGTGGTGTGGTTAGCATGACGAGCTCTAACTCCAAGGTGAATCATGCAGCTCTTCATCGGCAACAAAAACTACTCGTCCTGGTCCATGCGTCCTTGGGTGCTGATGAAACAAACGGGCATTACTTTTGATGAAGTGATGCTGCGTTTTGATGGCTTCGCGCCCGACTCCCAATTCAAACAACAAATCACCCGCCACAACCCCGTGGGCAAGGTGCCGGTGTTGAAAGATGACGGCCTGCTGGTATGGGACACCTTGGCCATCGCCGAATACCTGGCGGAAAAGTTCCCCGAGAAACACCTCTGGCCCCAAGACCGCGCCGCACGCGCTCGGGCCCGCAGCGTGTGCGCCGAAATGCACTCGGGCTTCAGCGCCCTGCGTTCTGCCTTCCCCATGAACATTGAAGCCCATTTGCCCGAGGTGGGGCAGCGCATGCTGGGTGAACAAGCGGCAGTGCGCGCCGACCTGGATCGCATCGTGTCGATGTGGAGCGAGTTGCTCTCGGTTCACGGCGGCCCCATGTTGTTTGGTGACTTCAGCATCGCCGACGCCTACTACGCGCCCGTCGTCATGCGCCTGCACACCTATGCGCCACCGGTGCCTGCGGCCATCACCGCCTATATGCAACGTGTGCGTGCCTTGCCGGGTGTGGCGGCTTGGATCAAAGAGGCACTGGCGGAACAAGAGTTTTTGGACTTTGAGGAGCCCTATCGGAAGCACCGTTGAAGCGGGACATCTACTCGTCACCGCGCCGCTTCGGCCTGCTTCAAGGCATCACTCGCCGCTAAAAATGCACTGACCTCATCGCTGGGCTCTGGGCTGACCGCTTGCTTCTGCCCCGTCAACGCCAAGAGGTGTGAGACCGGCACAAACTGGCGCAACTTGCGGTCATACAAACCAGCCAGCATCAGCGCACTGGCGTGAACCACATCACCACGCGCATCACCATGAGGGGCGTCGCTGATCAAACGCTGTTCCATGATCAGTTGCGTGGCGGACCACCACAAGATGCGCGTCTCCAATCGGAACGCTTTGAAGGGCTTGAGCTCACGCCGAAAACGCACCTTGCTGGCCGACAAAATCGGTGTCCACCCCGACTTGAATGCCGCGCCCGCCAGGCCCATCCCCAGCATCAAGTCAATACGCCCCAAGTCCATCAGCGTGAGGTAACGGCCATTGTTCATGTGCATGGACAAGTCCAGATCATTCGGCCGCACACGCAAATGCAGCACGGAAACACCGAAGGGGGCGGGTATTGGTGCGCGAAAACGCGCTTTGACGAAAAGCCAGAACAGACGGAACCACAAATTCATTCAACATCCTCGGTGAGCATTTGAAAAACAGCGCTTGGCCAACTTCGGGGCCGGGCTCGTCGCGACTGTAACTGCGCCATCTGCGACGGCGCTGCAGTCAATGGTCCATTGCTGAGGTGACAATGATTGAAAATTTGGCCACCATTGCTCGTTCGCCAAACAAAACACACGCGTCCTGCCCACCAGCGTCCTCGCACCCTGCCCACACCCGCCCACTGTGTGATTGCGGCTTTGTATTGGCTGGCCAGCGCAGGACTTGGTGCACAAACCACCGAAGACCCAGCGAACAACTACCACCGCTACGACAACACGCAACTGCAGGCCGTGTGTGACGCGATGTCGCCCCACTCGTACATCAGCGGTTTGACCGATGGTGCTTGGGCGGCATTTCCGGGCACCGGCAGAACGTATTACCACCGCTCGGCCTGCTATATGGAGTTGGTTCGCCGAACCGGCCGCAACGATTGGTGTGCCAAGGTCGTGGAGCGGCGTACGCTGCTGGGCAATGGCTCTGCTTACAGCCCTGCCAGCTGCGAGCGCGAGGCTTCGCAGCGCAAAGCGGCGCAAGCCCAGCAGCAGCGTGAGACCGCCGCTTTCGAGAAGTTGGTGCAGGGTGCGTACACGCTGGGACCGCTGAAGGCCACAACCTTGTCCAACGGCAATTGGCTTTTGCAAACCACGGTGCAAGGTACGCGGGCCGGTGCTTACCGATTAGAAATTGACAGCAGCCGCAACAACCGGCGCCTGCTGACACAGTCGCTCACACTGTCTGTGAGCCAAGATTTTCAATGGGAGATTTCGCGCGCTGATGTGCTCGGCAACACCTCCTTGCCCAATATCTTCCCGATCTCGGTGTCGTTGTTCTACTTGGTACCCGCAAGCGGTGAACGGGGTGCATTTGAACACTCGACTGGCGTCAAAAATGTGACGCTGTCGGCGCAGTAGTCGCCCAACACCCAGGGCCGCAGGTTCACCCATTGTGGGCTCGGTACCCAGGCCATGCGCCGAAACTGATTTGGGTTGTGCTGGCAAGCAGGCCATTGATCACAAGCATAGGCAGACAACTCTCCAACCGTGACTTCGGATTGGCCAGACGCACGTACCAGCGCCGCTACCCTTATGCACCACGCCAGCCTTGCGGGCCGCGCCAGTTCACACGCGCAGCCCCTCGCCAGTCAAAAACAATCCTCAGGACTGTTCGTGTCCGGGCTCTGCCCAACTGGTTTTTGATCTCGTCAAAGCTATTCTCACAGTCAGCACGGTCTCGATACAGTGGCCCAATTGGCACCAGATCGCAGTCGGCATTGCTGACCAGCACCAGGCCTGCTCACGCTGGCCGGGCTGCTCGCTCCTCTTGGTTCTGCGCGGCCTTGGGCGCGGGGGCCATTGCCGCCAAGGCGCGGCGCAGGGCATCGTCGCCGATGATTTTGTTCATGCCCTGCGCTTCTTTGGCGAGACCGTCGTCACGCAAATGCGTCTATTGCATACTGAGTTTTCGATTCACGGTCGCGAAAAACGCCGCACCGGTCACGCCTTCCCCATCACCGCCGCAGTCGCCACCAACTCTTCAAACAGGGCCATCGAGACTGCCCCTGACACCGCATAGGGGTCCAGCGTCGCCGTCTCCGAGTACTTCAGCAACAAGGCCGGGTTCAAGCGTGCCAGGTTGACTTCACCCATGGACCAACCGGCAAAACAGCGCTCGTTGATTTCTTGGTAGCTGAGCAGCACCACATCGCGATGGCGGGCGTCTGCTGCGATGCGGTTGTAGAGCGCGCTGACCGCATTACGCCCCCCTTCAAGCACTTGCAGAAAAATGCCCTCGGACAAACACAACACCCCGGTGACACCCGACTTGGCGTTGTTGGTTTTGGACTGCGTCATGATGGCCGCCAACCCGGCGGCGGTCATGGTGTCTGAAGCACGGCTGGCATAGAGCAAACGAACGAGCATGGTCAGTTCCAATCAAGTTTTCTTGCTGAGCAGGGACAAAAACTCGCGGCGCAGATTGGCGTCTTTCAAGAAAGCGCCTCGCATCACGCTGTTGGTCATTTGGGTTTCAGAATCTTTCACGCCGCGCCAGTGCATGCAAAAGTGATCGGCTTCCATGACGATGGCCAGGCCGTCGGGCCGCACACGCTGCTGCAACTCGTCGGCCAGCATCGTCACGGCTTCTTCCTGAATTTGAGGGCGGCTCATCACCCAGTCGCAGATGCGTGTGTATTTGGACAGACCAATCAAGTTGGAATGCTCATTGGGTAACAGGCCGATCCACACCCGGCCCATGATGGGGCACAGGTGGTGGGAGCAGGCGCTGCGAACGGTGATGGGGCCCACGATCATCAGCTCGTTCAGGCGCGAAAAATTGGGGAACTCGGTGACGTCGGGGATGGGCACATAACGACCCCGGAACACCTCGGTGACAAACATTTTCGCCACGCGTTTGGCGGTGTCCTGGGTGTTGTGGTCGTTGGTGGTGTCTATCACCAGCGCATTAAGTACCTCTTGCATTTTGGCCTGCACCTCGGCGCGTAACTCGTCCAACTCTCCCGCTTCAATGTGGGTAGCGATGTTGTCGTTGGCGTGGTAACGGCAGCCGCTGCTGACCAGCCGATAGCGGATGCGCTGCGAAGCAGGCATCTTGGCCAATTCGTCTTCGCTTTTGAACATGGAGGGGCTGTCGTCGGGCATGCAGTGCTTTCTTGTGTTTCTGTCGATTCAAGCGTCAAGGTTAACCGACCTGAGGGGGCAAGGTTTGATCGCGAGTGGTCGCCCTTAGACTCCCGGGGTGCATTCCCATCATCCCAAAAAATCGACTGGTTCCCAGCCTGGCAGCGCATTGCCGCTGTCTACCTTGTTAGGCCATACCGCCGACGCGGTTCAAGCCGTGCTGGCTGGGCGTTCACTCACCGAGGTTCTGGGCCATTGCCCCAGCGCCGCAAGGGCGGGCACCCAAGCACTCAGTTTTGAAGTGCTGCGCCGCCTGGGGTTTGCCCAGGCCGTGCGGCGTTTGCTGGCACCGAAGAACCCGCCCCCGGCGCTGGATGCGCTCTTGCTGACCGCCTTGGCCTTGCTAGCACCCGAGAACGAATCAGACACCCCTGATGCGCCAAGCGAACGCTACGAACCGCACACCCTGGTCAACCAAGCCGTGGCTGCGGCACGAGCTAGGCAGGCCGCGAGCAGCGGTTTTGTGAATGCGGTGTTGCGGCGGTTTTTGCGTGAACACGCCCACATCGTTCAAAGCGTGATGCAGCAACCCGTCGCTGCTTTCAACCACCCCGCTTGGTGGATCACCCGTTTGCAACAAGACTGGCCCGAGCATTGGCAGGCGATGCTGGCCCACAACAACCAGCGCGCGCCCATGACCCTGCGGGTCAGCAGCCGCCACGCCACGGCACAAAACTATTTGGCGCAACTGCAGGCGATGGGGATGGGCGGAACCATCGCAGGCGCACAAGCCATCGTTTTAGACAAACCCTGCCCGGTGAACCAATTGCCAGGGTTCGACCTCGGCCATGTGTCGGTTCAAGACGCTGCCGCGCAGTGGGCCGCGCCTTGGCTCTTGGGCCTGGATGCGGATGCCGGCCTGCCGCCACTGCCCAAGGGGGCCCGGGTGCTGGACGCCTGCGCTGCGCCCGGCGGCAAAACCACCCATTTGTTGGAGCTGGCCGATGTGCAGCTCACGGCCCTGGATCAAGACGCTGCACGCCTGTCTCGGGTGGGTGAGAACCTGGCGCGTTTGGGCCTGAAAGCCCAATTGCAGGCCGCAGACGCCAGCCAACCCAACACGTGGTGGGATGGTCAATTGTTTGACGCCATTTTGTTGGACGCCCCGTGCAGCGCCTCGGGCATCGTTCGCCGCCACCCGGACGTGCGCTGGCTGCGCCGGGAAACCGACATCGCCGCGCTCTCGCGCATCCAGGCCCAGTTGCTCGACGCTCTGTGGCCGCTGCTCGCCCCGGGTGGCCGTTTGCTGTATTGCACCTGTTCGGTCTTCAAAGCCGAGGGTCAAGACCAGATCGACGCATTTTTGCAACGCCAAAGTGGTGCGTTATGCCTGACCCACGCCATTCGGCCCGGCCACCACCTGCCCCTGCACGACAATCAAAGCCTGCCTGAAAAAGCCCGTGTCGATGTGCAAACCCAGCCTATGGGCATGTCTGCTGACGGATTTTTTTACGCCTTGTTGATCAAAACCACCGCCTTGGGGGGCAATCCACCCTAAGCACCGCCCAACAACCTGCCGCCCAAAGCCCAGACAAGCCCGATGCCCGCTTGCCCCGTCGTCAACGTACAAACGATAGAACCAGGGCGGCGGTGGGCACCGCCAGCTTGGGCGTTGGCGCTAACTCTGGTTCTTGGCCTGTTTTTCGGGTGGTGTGAGTCCGTCCGGGCGCAAACGACGTCGTCCGGTATTGAGCTCAGCAACGTCGAGGTGACCCGGGGTGACGACGGTCTGGCCTTGAGTTTTTCGGTGCGTTTTGAACTGGCCCGGCTGCTCGAAGATGCCTTGCTCAAAGGCACCCCGCTGCACTTTGTGGCGCAGGCCGAATTGATTCGCGAGCGTTGGTACTGGCGCGACAAACGTATCACCCGAGTCAATCGCACCTGGCGCCTGGCCTACCAGCCTTTGGCCCGGCAGTACCGTGTGAGTTTTGGTGGTTTGAACCAGAACTTCGACAACCTCAGCGATGCCCTGGTGGCCATGCGACGGGTGAGCAACTGGAAACTGGCTGAGTTGCGCGACGTCGAAGAGGGGGCGCGCCATTACATTGCTTTTAGCTACAAGTTGGACACCGCCTTGTTGCCAAGACCCATGCAAATTGGCATCAATGGCGTGCCCGAGTGGAATTTGCGGCTGGAGAACACGGTGCGGTTTGAGTAACGAGCCCCGCCGCGGGGTTGATTCATATGTCAACAGGCCCTAACCCGTGACCAAAACATCGCGTTGGATGTGGATCGTCTCCTTGGTTGCCACCTTGGGCGCCGGGTTGGTGTTGGCTTTTTTGCTGGCAGTGGCCACCAACAACCGTGACTTTTACGAGCGCCACTATGTTTGGCTTTTTGGAGTCAATGTGGCCGTGGCGGCGCTCTTGGTGCTGGTCATTACCATCACCGCAATTCGGCTCTGGGTGCGTGTGATTCGTGGGAGGTTTGGCAGCCGCTTGCTGCTCAAGTTGGCTGCGATTTTTGCGCTCGTGGCCGTTGTCCCGGGTGTGCTTATTTACACGGTAAGTTACCAGTTCGTGTCGCGCAGCATCGAGAGCTGGTTTGACGTCAAGGTAGAGGGTGCACTTGACGCAGGGTTGAACTTGGGTCGAAGCACGCTAGACGCCCAGGTTGATGAACTCGCACGCAAAACGCGACTTGCCGCAGAGCGACTGGCCGAGTCCCCTGGTCCTGTGCAGCCTTTGCAGTTGGAGCGCGTCCGGGAACAACTCGCGGCACAGGGCATATCGGTGGTTGAATCGACCGGTCAAGTGCTACTGAGCATGGACTCCGGCCGCATGACCTTGATCCCTGACCGGCCCGCCGCGTCCTTGCTGCGCCAGGCTCGAACCTCTCGCGTGGCCAGTCAAATTGAAGGACTGGAGGACGATTCCAACATCGCAACTGCCGCCGGTTCGGCGTCAGCGCCGAGCCCATCAACAACGCCCCGCATTCGTGCCTTGGCCTATGTGCCGAGCAACCGTGTCGATCTGCGCCAGCAAGACCGTTTTCTCTACGTGACCCAGTTCGTGCCGCAGTCCATTGCCGCCAATGCACTGGCCGTGCAGGCCGCCTACCGCGAGTACCAGCAGCGCAGCCTAGCGCGTGCGGGATTGCGCCAGATGTACATCGGCACCTTGACGCTGGCATTGGTGCTGGCGGTGTTTGGGGCGTTGCTGTTGGCGGTGATGCTCGCCAACCAATTGGCGCGGCCCTTGTTGTTGTTGGCCGAGGGCATGAAACAAGTGGCCCAAGGTGACCTCAGCGCCAAACAAGTTTTTGCGTCGCGCGATGAGCTCGGCGGCTTGACCCGCTCCTTTGCTGACATGACGGAGCAGTTGTCCGACGCACGCGCCCTGGTTCAACGCAGCGTGGCCCAGGTGGAGGGTGCGCGTACCAATCTGCAAACCATTTTGGACAATCTCACAGCGGGCGTGATCGTTTTCGATCGGCATGGATTGATCGACACCGTTAACCCGGGTGCGACACGGATTCTGCGCCTGCCCCTGTCGGTCTACCGAGGCCGCTCCCTCGGGGAAGTGGCCAGCCTGGAGGCTTTCGGTTTGTCCGTGCAGCAGCGTTTTGAAACGCTGGCCACCCACCCCGAAGCGGGTGAACGTGACCAGTGGCAAGACTCCTTTGAACTGCAGTCCACCACCCAACCGATGCAGCATTTGGACGGCCCTGAGCGCGACACCCTGACGCTTTTGGTACGCGGCGCTCGCATGCCCAATGGCGCGAGGCTGATCGTTTTCGATGACATCACCGAGGTCGTTTCCGCCCAGCGCAGCCAGGCCTGGAGTGAGGTGGCGCGGCGATTGGCCCACGAGATCAAAAACCCGCTCACGCCCATTCAACTCTCTGCCGAACGGCTGCAGCACAAGCTCGAAGCGAAACTGGAGGGCGCAGACCAGGCCATGCTGGTACGCGCCGTTGCCACCATCGTCAATCAGGTGCAAGCCATGAAGACCTTGGTCAACGAGTTTCGCGACTATGCCCGCTTGCCAGCGGCGCAGCTCAAGGCCATCGACCTCAATGCATTGGTCACCGAAGTACTGTCGCTTTACACCACCCAACAAGAAGCGGGCCGACTGCGTTTTGAGCTGGCTGGGGAATTGCCCTTGATTGAAGGCGACACCACCCAGTTACGACAGGTCATACACAACCTGGTGCAAAACGCACTGGACGCAGTGGCCGAGTTGCCACGTGGCCGCGTCGTTGTTCGCACCGAGCTGGCGCGCAACGAAACGGGGGCAGTACGCGCCGTGCGTTTGCTTGTGGCGGACAATGGTCCGGGTTTCCCGGACAGTGTTCTGCGGCGAGCGTTTGAGCCTTATGTCACGACCAAACCCAAAGGAAAGGGCACTGGACTGGGTTTGGCGGTGGTGAAAAAAATCGCCGACGAACATGGTGCGCGCGTGCGTTTGACCAACCTCCTGGGCGCCCAAGAAACCGACAGCGAAGGCCCCACGGTGAGGGGTGCGCAAGTTTCGTTATCATTTTCAAAGTTTGCTGCCGTTGGCGTTGCGGCAGACAGCAGTGAAAATCAGACAGGTTCTTCCCCTTCCACCGCCGCCGCGCCACCCGATGCGCGGGCACTCTGAGGTTCCATGGCCACTATTCTTGTTGTTGACGATGAGCTCGGAATCCGCGCTTTGTTGTCTGAAATCCTGACCGACGAAGGTCACTCCGTCGACCTGGCGGAAAACGCCGCCCAAGCCCGCGCCTACCGCGAGCGCGTGAGACCCGATTTGGTGTTGCTCGACATCTGGATGCCTGACGTGGATGGTGTCACCTTGCTCAAAGAATGGAGTGCGAACTCGCAGCTCAGCATGCCCGTCATCATGATGAGTGGGCACGGCACCATCGACACCGCCGTTGAAGCGACCAAGTTTGGTGCTGTGGCTTTCTTAGAAAAACCCATCACCTTGCAGAAGTTGTTGCGAGCGGTGGAGCAAAGCTTGGTGAAACCTACCCCGCGCACAACGGCACCAGCACCGCCGCCCCAAAGTGCAGTGCTTGTCACATCAGGATACTCGCGCCCTGACAGTGCGGTTTTTGTCGATGCGGTGGTGCCCCAGCACCCCACCGTCCACCTGACACAGCAGCCCACGGGGCCGCAGCCTGAACAAATGTTCGCGCTGGATCGCCCGCTCAGAGAAGCGCGAGACGCGTTTGAGAAAAGTTATTTCGAGTTTCACCTCTCGCAGGAGAACGGCAGCATGACCCGGGTGGCCGAAAAAACGGGTTTGGAGAGAACCCACCTTTACCGCAAACTCAAACAGCTCGGCGTTGACCTGACACGCAACAAACGCGGTTCACTGTGAGTTGCATTGAGCGTTTGTGCTGGGGGCGGTCCAGCTCTTGCTATAATGGCTGGCTTGAGGCCTGGTAGCTCAGTTGGTAGAGCAGCGGATTGAAAATCCGCGTGTCGGTGGTTCGATTCCGCCCCAGGCCACCACCCATTCAAAGCCAACCCCTCTCGGTTGGCTTTTTTATTTCCGCCAAGCCCCAAACGGCGCGGGGTTGCGGGCTGTTCTGCGTGTGCTTCGGGGTTGGCGGTGGCGGCCGTTTTTGTCCCGTTCGACTCCGTTTTGCTCTCTCTTTCTCTAAAAATATCGTTAACCGCTACGCAATGGCACACGCAGGCACACGCAGAACCCCTGATTTCATGCGGGTTTGCGCCTGTGCCGGAAGGAGCGGTTCAACGCATCAACCGCCTGCGGATTTTTGGCTGATAGCGTGGTGCAAACTTTTCTATGCAAGTAGAACAAGCTGCTGTTTGAGCGCAGCAAGTTCTTCGGATTGCCCTGCTTTCTCTCCGCAAACTGTTGGCAGTGCTGTGGGAAGGTGCGCCCCAGCTTGCCGCAGACCGCATCTGCGCTGACACGGCCGTGATTACGCAATAAACAAGCGGGCTCAGGCGACATGTTTCGCTTCGCAAAAGAAAGCAGCCCCTGTGGCAGCGCGAACAATTACAAGAAGTACTGCGTTCGATGCTGAGGTAACGCTTGAGTCGATTCAGCAGTTCACCAACCCAAATACGCGCCGCCGCTCACGCCAATTCAACGGCGTCATGGCCTGACGCCCGCTGAGCGCGTGCAAATTCAAATTCCGTGGCTGCGTGCCGCTGAGAACCTCTTGCACGATGTCGGTGCCAGCGGTGTCGTGCGGAGCACCTCGGCCAACCAGACAGGCGTTTCAGGCGCTGGGAAACCATGGTTGAACTGGGTTGAGCAAGCCTCAAGCAGTTGCCCAACAGCCGATCTGAACTTTCGTCGAGAGACAATCCCTCCATGGCCAAAGACAAATCCATCTACACCTGCTCCGACTGCGGGGGCACCAGCCCGAAGTGGCTGGGTAAATGCCCGCATTGCGGGGCTTGGAACACCTTGATCGAGGGCGTGGCGGAAAGCGCTGGGCCGGTGAAAAACCGCTACCAGTCGCTGGCGAAAACCTTGCCCGTCGCGACGCTCTCCGAGATTGAAGCCTCGGATGTGGACCGGCAATCAACCGGCATTGAGGAGCTCGACCGCGTACTCGGTGGTGGCATCGTCGCCGGTGGCGTGGTCTTGATTGGTGGTGACCCGGGCATAGGCAAAAGCACCTTGCTCTTGCAGGCGCTGGACAGCCTGTCGCGGTCGATGAAGGCACTGTATGTGACGGGTGAAGAAAGTGGCTCGCAGGTGGCGCTGCGTTCGCGTCGTTTGGGCCTGGATGGGTCCAAAGTGAGGGTGCTGGCGGAAATTCAACTGGAACGCATCATCGCTACGATTGATGCCGAGCAGCCATCGGTGTGCGTGATCGATTCGATCCAAACCGTTTACAGCGACCAGCTCAGCTCCGCTCCCGGCTCGGTGGCCCAGGTGCGTGAATGTGCGGCCCAGCTCACCCGCACAGCCAAAAGCACCGGCACCACCATCATCCTCGTGGGCCATGTGACCAAAGAAGGCGCACTGGCTGGGCCGCGTGTGCTGGAGCACATTGTGGATACGGTGCTGTACTTTGAAGGCGATACCCACAGCAGCTTCCGCCTCGTGCGCGCCATCAAGAACCGCTTCGGTGCGGTGAATGAGATCGGCGTGTTCGCCATGACGGAGAAGGGCCTCAAGGGCGTGGCCAACCCGAGCGCGATTTTTTTGTCCACCCACGGCGAGCCGGTGGCAGGCTCCTGTGTGCTGGTCACACTGGAGGGCACGCGGCCCTTGCTGGTGGAAATTCAAGCCTTGGTGGATTCCGGTGGCCCGAGCCCCCGCCGCTTGAGCGTGGGCCTGGACCGCGACCGCCTGGCCATGATGCTGGCCGTGCTGCACCGCCATGCGGGCATTGCCTGCACAGATCAAGACGTGTTCGTGAACGCGGTGGGCGGTGTGCGCATCAGCGAGCCTGCGGCTGACTTGGCAGTGATGCTGGCGATTCAAAGCAGCCTGCGCGGCAAACCGCTGCCACGTGGTTTCATTGCTTTTGGTGAAGTGGGGCTGGCCGGTGAGGTGCGCCCTGCGCCTCGGGGCCAGGAACGATTGAAGGAAGCCGCTAAATTGGGCTTCAGCGTGGCGGTGGTGCCCAAGGCCAACGCGCCGAAAAAGCCCATTGAGGGCTTGACCTTGCATGCGGTGGAGCGCATTGAAGAGGCGATTACGTTGTTACGCGGTTTGTAAAAACGGTTCCATCGCCTCAAAAAAATCCCTGCAAACTGTGGAAACGCCGTAGTGGATCGCCGCCAAGTCCCGGTTAAAGTGCCGCCATGAATTCAATTTTTGGCTGGGGTCTGGCTGTCGCCGCAGTGGCTCTTGGTTGGATGAAGTTCGGCTGGCAGGGCGTGGTTCTGGCCTTCACCGTGGTGGTGTTTTGGTTGCTGCTGCAGTTCAGCCGTGCATTGAGGGTGATGAAACAGGCGGCGGCCGCGCCCATGGGGCAAGTCCCAAGCGCGGTGATGTTCAACACCAAACTGAGGTCGGGCATGACCATGATGCAAGTGCTGCCGCTGACGCGCAGCCTTGGTCAGCGCATTGAATCGCCGACGGCCAACCACCAAACCGAAAGCTGGCGCTGGGCCGATGAAGGGGGCAGTTATGTCACCTTGACTTTCGTTTCGGGCAAGTTGGACCACTGGCATCTGCACCGCCCGACCCAGGTCGGCGATGTGGACTCGGATTTGAACCGCGCCGGCGCGTCTTGACCGCGCCGTAAAATCCCCCGCTTCAACTCAACACTCTTGGAGATGCGCCATGTCGATGGCCGACCGTGACGGAAAAATTTGGATGGATGGTCAGATGGTCGATTGGCGCGACGCCAAGATCCATGTGCTGTCCCACACCCTGCACTATGGCTGCGGCGCTTTCGAGGGCGTGCGCGCCTACAAAACGGCCAAAGGCACCGCCATCTTCCGCCTGCGCGAGCACACCGAACGCCTCTTCAACAGCGCCAAAATTTTGCGCATGAAAATTCCCTTCACGCTGGAACAGGTGATGGATGCCCAGTGCGCCGTGGTGCGTGAAAACAAGCTGGAATCGGGCTACTTGCGCCCGCTGACCTGGATTGGCGACAAAAAACTGGGCGTCAGCCCCAAGGGCAACACCATTCACTTGATGGTGGCTGCCTGGGCTTGGGGCGCTTATCTGGGCGAGGAAGGTTTGAGGCGCGGCATCCGCGTCAAAACCAGCAGCTACACCCGCCACCATGTGAACATCACCATGACCCAGGCCAAGGCGGTGAGTAATTACACCAACTCCATCCTGGCCAACATGGAAGCCACCGATGACGGCTACGACGAAGCCATGTTGCTCGACGCATCGGGTTTCGTGAGTGAAGGAGCCGGTGAGAACCTCTTCATCATCAAAAACGGTGTGGTCTACACGCCCGATTTGTCGGCCGGTGCACTCAACGGCATCACGCGCAACACCATTTTCTCGATCTGCAAAGACCTCGGTCTGGAAGTGAAAGAAAAACGCATCACTCGGGATGAGGTCTACATCTGCGACGAAGCATTCTTCACCGGCACCGCTGCCGAAGTCACGCCGATTCGAGAGCTGGACCGCATTGAGCTGGGCGCAGGTTCGCGTGGGCCCATCACCGAAAAAATCCAGGCGGCCTTCTTCGACATCGTCAATGGCCGCAACCCCAAGTACGCCGAATGGCTGACCTTGGTTTGACACGCACAACAAAGAGCTGCACGCCATGAACACCAAAGCTGCTGCCGTGGTTGAAGTCACCGCCAAAGACCTGCAAGGCCCTGGCGTGGTCGCCTGCCCCAACCCCAAGATGACACTGTGGAGCACCCATCCCAAGGTGTTCATCGACGTGGCCACCACGGGTGAGGGCAAGTGCCCCTACTGCGGCACGGTGTACAAACTCAAGGCGGGCGAGAAGGTGCACGCGCACTGAATGGCTGACTGATACACAGCCAAGGCCTCGCCGCGACTCAAAGAACCGAGAAAGCGAAAACGATGAATACCTTCGGCATCCCCTTGACTGGGTTGTTTGGTCTGGCAGGTTTGTTGGTGGGTATGTTGCTGTCGTGGTTGCTTTGTGCCCAGCGGGCCGCACGGCGAGAGGAAACTCTGATCAACACAGCACGCGAGCAAATGGCGCAAAGCACACAGAACCTGCGCCTGGCCAATACCAAGTTGCAAAACGACCTCGACAAGGTCAGAGCCATGGCGGCTCAAGGACAAACCGCCGCCTTGGCCGAACAACGCGCCTTGGTGCTGCACCTGCAGTCACAGTTGCGGGCGGCGAACATGGAGATGGATCGGTTGCAGCAGCGCGCATCAACTGTTATGGCCAACACGAGTGCGTCCCAGGCCGCCGATACCGATGGTTTTGCCATGACGCGGCCGTTCGAGCGCTGAACCAAGTCCTAAACCCCTTCAGTTCCCTGGGGGCTTGGTGCAAAGCGATAGGCCTGGGCGCACTCGATAGGCGTCTTTGTGGGTGCTTCGTACAATCCCCGGCAGCGGCCCACTTCTGAGCCGGTCTTGTTTCCAGACTGCACCATGTCCGTCCCCCACGAGTTTGTTCTCACCTTGTCTTGCCGCGATGCCAAGGGCATCGTCTATGCCGTTTCGGGCTTGCTCTACCAAGCCGGTTGCAACATCGTGGACTCGCAGCAGTTTGGTGATGTGCAAAGCGCCGACAGCACGGGGCTCTTTTTCATGCGTGTGCACTTTGAGGCACCCGCTCACCTCACAGCGCCCGGCATGCTGGAGCAGCTCTTCACCCATGTGCGCGAGCAGTTTCAGATGGACGCGCGGTTTTATTCATTGGCGCAGCGGCCGCGTTTGCTGCTGATGGTGAGCAAACACGGCCATTGTTTGAACGACCTGTTGTTTCGCCAGCAGTCCGGTCAACTGGATGTGGACATCGCGGCCATCGTCAGCAACCACCCGGACTATGCCGAGCTGGCCAAAAGTTACGGCATCCCCTTCCACCACCTGCCACTTGCAACCGGGGCCACAGCGGCCGCCAAACGCGAGCAGGAACAGCTGGTGGAGGCCATCGTGACTGCGCAGCAAATCGACCTCGTGGTGCTGGCGCGTTACATGCAAATCTTGAGCCCTGAGTTTTGTGCCTTCCTCAAAGGCCGAGCCATCAACATTCACCACAGTTTTTTGCCCAGCTTCAAAGGGGCCAAACCTTATTACCAAGCGCACGACCGAGGTGTGAAGCTGATCGGTGCCACGGCCCACTACGTCACGGCCGATTTGGACGAAGGCCCGATCATTGAACAAGACGTGGAGCGGGTGGACCACTCGCTGAGCCCGGAGGACTTCACCGCCGTGGGGCGTGACGTGGAAAGTGTCGTGCTGGCCCGCGCGGTGCGCTGGCATGTTGAGCACCGCGTGCTCATGAATGGCCACAAGACAGTTGTTTTTAAGTAGACCCCTCATGTCCAGCGCCAAACCACCCATCACCAACTTGGCCACCGCTGAGGACACGGAAACCCATTTTTACGAAGCCCTGCAAGCTGGTGACATCGAGCGGCTGATGGCGTTGTGGTCAGACGAAGACGAGGTCAGTTGCATACACCCGGGCGGCCCTCGCGTGCTGGGGTTGGCGGGGGTCAGGGCCAGTTTCGAGTCTTTGTTTGAGCAAGGACCGGTGGATGCGCAACCAGAACAAGTCCAGCGCCTTGTCTACGCCGACTGCGCAGTTCACAGTGTGCTCGAACGTGTGTCTGTGACCACGGACCAAGGGCCCGGCTCGGTGTGGCTGTGGGCCACCAACGTCTATGTGAAAACCGCTCAGGGATGGAAGTTGGCGTCCCATCATGCAAGCCCCGGCTTGCTTGGCCCCGCGCCGGCACAGCGCGATGCAGGCAATACCCTGCATTGAATCCTTCTGTTCTCCGTTGCAGCACTACCGCGCCCCCTGTTGGCTGGCACCGCCTGGTGCCCTGGGCGGCCATGTGCAAACCATTTGGCCCGCACTCTTTGGCAAACGGTTTGAGGGGGCGGCCCCCCACTTCCGCCGAGAACGCTGGACCACGCCGGACGGTGACTTTGTGGATGTGGATTGGCAAGATGCCATTGCCTCTGTGGGGCATACCTCCGCGCAGCAGGTGTTGTTGGTACTGTTCCATGGGCTGGAGGGCAGCTCAGGCAGCCACTACGCTCAAGCATTTGCCCACCATGCGCGTCGCATGGGCTGGCGGTATGCCGTGCCCCATTTCCGTGGCTGTTCCGGCGAACTCAACCACGCTCCGCGCGCCTACCACTCGGGCGACCACCAGGAGATTGCCTGGATGCTGCAGCAACTGCGCCTTGCACATGCAGGGCCCGTGGTAGCGGTAGGCGTCTCACTCGGCGGCAATGCCTTGCTGCGCTGGGCCCAAGAGGCGGGTGAGGCGGCATGCAACACTGTTCAAGCCATCGCTGCCATTTCAGCGCCACTCGATTTGGCTGCGGGTGCCAAGGCCATTGGGCAGGGCTTCAGCCACCTCAGCTACAGCCGCATGTTTTTGCGCAGCATGAAACCCCGGGCCTTGGCCAAGTGGGATCAACACCCCGGTTTGTTCGACCGAGAAAAGCTGCGTGCGGCCCGCACCCTCTATGAATTCGACAACATCTTCACTGCGCCAGTGCACGGTTTTCGCGACGCACCGGACTACTACCAGCAGTCGTCTGCCAAACCACAACTTGCACGCATTCGTGTGCCGACCTTGGTGCTTAATGCACGCAATGACCCATTTTTACCCGCCGAACATCTGCCTCAAATCAGCGAGGTGGGCAGTCATGTCACTTTGTGGCAACCTGCGCATGGTGGCCATGTGGGGTTTCCTGCTGGGCGCTGGCCGGGGCATGTGTTGGCCTTGCCAAACCATGTAACCCAATGGCTGCAAGCACAACTCGGCGATGTGTCGAAGTCGTAAGAGCGTGTTTACGATCTCCTGAGGAGCAACGCCAAGAATGCCAAGTGGACGAACTGTAGGCTGGTATTGAGCAGCCGCTCGCAGTTCTTCCACAGCCGCCGGTTCTTGTCCAACCAGGCAAAGCTGCGCTCGACGATCCAGCGCTTGGGCATGACCTTGAAGGTGTGCAACTCGCTCCTCTTGGCGATCTGTACCGTCACATGCCCTCCAAGAACCTCTTGCACGCCCTGCGCGAAGGGCTCTCCCACGTACCCGCTGTCAGCCAGCAAGCTTTGCACCCGTGCCAGTCCCGGTTTGCAACGCTGCAGGGCCTGCAGCGCCCCCTTGCGGTCAGTCACCTCGGCCGTCGTCACCGCCACTGCGTGCGGCAACCCTTGCGTGTCCACTGCAATGTGTCGCTTGATGCCCGAAACCTTCTTGCCCCCGTCATAGCCCTTGAGCGCCGCCGTGTCCGTATTCTTCACGCTCTGCGCGTCCACGATCAACAGCGTGCTGCATGCGTTGCGCCCCAGTCTGTCTCGGGCCGCGCCAACCTGATTTTTTTAAAGCCCGTTCCAACACGCTCACACCGTCCTGGTCAGGCTCACTCCATTTGCGCCAGTAGGCATAGACCGTCGTCCACTTCGCAAACTCGCTCGGCAAGAACCTCCACTGGCAACCCGTTCGCAGCAGGTACAGCACCGCGCAGAACACCTCATACAGATCCACCTTCGTCGGCTTGGTCGCCTTGCGCACGCTGCGCAGCAGCGGCTCAATTTGCTCAAACTTCTCCCGGCTGATGTCGCTGGCGTATCTCTTTCTCTTCATCTGCCTATTTTCGGGTCAGAAGAAGATCGTAAACACGCTCTAAGGAGTGATCTGATGTTTCGTCACCAAAAATTCTGGACGTACGTGCTCACCGTGTTCGCCACCACGGCCTTGCCGCTGCCGGCAACGTCTCAAACCCTCTACCGCTGCGGCAATGAGTTCAGCCAAACGCCGTGCTCCAAAGACGCGCCCGCAGCGCGCATCCGCTCTTCTGCAGCGCCCGATCGCCCAGAAACACCTGGTGGCAAAGACTTGTGCATCGCGCAAGCATCAAAAATGTTGGGCTTTGCCGAACCACAACCCGAGGTGTTCGACAGCGTGAACAAAATGCCGGCACAAGTCATTCAGTACGCGGGCACACCCATCGCCGCGAAAACCTATTGGCTGCAGTCACGCGGCCGCATCCATCAAGGCATTTTGGTGCCCGCTGTTTCACTGGAGTGTTTCTTGAGCGACGACGAACAACGTTTGCTTAAGCTTGAGCCCGCTGCGAGGGCATCGAGAAAGCCCTAGTGTTGCGACTCAGAAAAAACGGAACAAATGAAAGTAGTGGAGTCGGCCCAGTGGCAAGGCGCAAACCACAGCGATACCGAGGTATCGCGCGGATTTGCAACGCCGCCAGTGGGTCGAGTACACGCTTTCATGTTTCGTTGTTTCTGAGTCGCAACACTAGCCTTACTTGCCACCGCTGCGCATCAAGACAAGCATATTCAATGCCCAGCCTTGTCACCCCACAAAACCTTCAACCGCGCATCGCGCCCGCAACTGGCACGGTAGTAGTTGTAGCGCACCGGGTTTTTCTTGTAGTAGTCCTGGTGGTAGCCCTCGGCGGGGTAGAAGGTGGTGGCTTTGACGATCTCGGTGACGATGGGTTCTTTGAAGGGTTTGGTCTTCTCCAGCGCTGAACGTGAGGCTTGCGCCACTTTGAGTTGTTCGTCGTCCACCGCAAAGATGGCGGTGCGGTAGGGTGAGCCGACGTCGCAAAACTGGCGGTCTTTCACTGTGGGGTCAATGGTGCGCCAGTAGCGTTCCACCAAGGCTGAGTAACTGACTTTGCGTGGATCAAACACGATTTCCACCGCTTCGGCGTGGCCGGTGTGCTTGGATGACACCCGCTCATAGGTCGGGTTGACTGTGCTGCCGCCGATGTAACCCGAGGTGGTGGCGAGCACGCCGTCGATCTTGTCGAAATCGGACTCCACGCACCAAAAGCAGCCGCCCGCAAAGATGGCCTTGGCGGTGTTGGTAGCAGCGGGTGTTGTTGCGGTGGGCGCGGCTTGCGCATGGGCCGCGGGCAACCAGCTACTCAGCAGTGCGGCAGTGCCCAAGGCGGCCCAATGGGCGAAGACGCGTCGTTGCAAAGAGATGTTTTTCATGTGGAAGCCTCCGGGACAAATTCAAGTGCCACACCGTTGTTGCAATAACGTTTCCCCGTCGGCGCAGGCCCATCGTTGAAAACATGGCCATGGTGGCCGCCACAGCGGGTGCAGTGGTATTCGGTGCGCGGGTAAACCAATTTGAAGTCGGTGCTGGTGGTCACCGCGCCGGGCAAGGTCGAATGAAAACTCGGCCAGCCGGTGCCGCTGTCGTACTTCATCGCTGAGGTGAACAGTGGCAATTGGCAACCCGCGCATTGATAAACACCTTTGCGTTTTTCCTTGTTCAAGGGGCTGGTGTGGGCGCGTTCGGTGCCCTCTTGGCGCAGCACCTGGTACTGGGCTGCAGTCAGGCGCTGCCGCCACTGGGCATCGGTGAGTTTCAGCGGCTCGATGGAGCCAGTTCCGCTTGAGGTTGTCGGTGCGGCCATCGTGGTGACCGGCAGCCAACCAAGGGTAGACAAGAGAGCGAGCAGGTTTCGGCGCGTCATGTGAATCTCCTAAAAGCGCGGGATTGGCTCTTAGGTCGTGGCAGCGGTGAAGATCTTTCACCGCTGCGTGGCCTGGGAGGCAAAAGAATGCTCAGAAAACACACTGCTTTCCGTCATTCCCGCGAAGGCTGGAATCCAGGCAGCAGGCGGATGGCTTCGATTGCATCGTCTTTCCACCTTCACTGGATTCCCGCCATCGCGGGAATGACGGTCTGATTGGAGACCGTACCTACCCCACCATCAAGCCAAGCTGTCCGCCCAAATTGTTCGCGCCCAGTTCCAAGCGTAGACGGCTTCGAGGGTATTGGGCGCAGTGGAGACACCGCCTGAGCCCGCCACCGTCTTGAAGGTTTTTTCCGCCGCCACATACTCGTGCACGCTGGCCACATGGATGACGTTGGCGGCGTCCACAAAGCTGTAGCAGGTGTTGGTGAGCAGGGGCGCAGGGTTCACCTCCCAGCCGCTGAGTTCAGCCACGATGGCGGCCGCCGCCACCTTGGCATGGGCGTTGGCCATGTGGCCGCTCTTGGGCATCAGCGGTGCTGTTTGAATCGCGTCACCCAGCACATGCACGTCTTTGGCGGCCGTGCTCTCAAAGTTCAGGTAGTTCACGCCGACCCAGCGCGCGTTGGAATTGGACAGGCCCATTTGCACGGCCAGACTGCCCGCCCGCATGCTGGGCAGCACGTTGAGCACGTCGGCCTTGACGTCGTCTTGCACCTCGAACTTCACCGTGTTGGTTTTGCCGTCCACCGCTGTGGCCTTGTGCTGGGGTCGGTACTCCACCATGCCCCCGTACTGTTCGGCCCACACCTTTTTGAAGAGGCCTGGTTTGGAGGTCACGTCGGCGTTGGCATCCAGGATCAACACTTTGGACTTGGGCTTGGCCGATTTGAAATAACTCGCCACCTGGCAAGCGCGTTCATAGGGCCCGGGTGGGCAGCGGTAAGGCGCTTCAGGAATGGTGAGGGCATAGACGCCACCATCGGGCATGGCTTCCAACTGGCGGCGCAGGGCCACGGTTTCTTCGCCCGCTTTCCAGGCCTGCAAAATTTTCCCGTCGCTATGGGCCTGCTTCAAACCCGCGACGGTGTCCCACATCAAATCAATGCCGGGCGAGAGCACGAGTTTGTCGTAAGCGATGGTGGGGCCGGATGCGAGCACGGCCACTTTTTTGGCGGTGTCCACGCTGACGACAAAGTCTTTCACCACCCGAATGCCGTGAGCTTTGGTGAGGTCGCCATAGGAGCGGGTCACGTCCTCCAAGGTTTTGCTGCCGCCCAGCACCAAGTTGCTGATGGGGCAAGACACAAAACTGGCATTAGGCTCCACCAGCACCACGTCAATTTTGGAGTCTGACAGCAGGCGGATGTACTTGGCCGCCGTGGCCCCGCCATAACCACCGCCCACCACCAATACGCGGGCTTTGGAAGGAATGCTGCTGACCGAAGCACAGGCACCGAGGCCGAGCAAACTCAAGGCACTGGCGGATTGAAGGAATGATCGTCTTTGCATGGTTATCTCCTTCAGCGGGCGCGGTTTGCCGATTGGGCTGCAAAGTACGCAGCGATTTGTTCAATTTGCGCGTCGCTGTAACCCTTGGCCAGTTGGTGCATGACGGTGGCCGGGCGTGTGCCGTTTTTGAAGGCTTTCATTTGCTCCACCATGTAGGCGGCAGGCATGCCCGCCAGGCCCGGCACGGCAGCGCCGTCAACCGCACGGCCGCTGGTGCCGTGGCAGGCCGCGCACGTGGCGGCCAGGCTTTGGATGCGCAGGGCATTGACGTCTTGCGCCCAAGCAGGCGTTGACAAAAGGGTTGCCGCCATCAGGCTGGCAAACAGGACTCTTTGGTGCATGGTTTCTCCATGGAAAGGGGGCGGCGTTGAGGCGCACACAGCGGCGGCCCAGCAATGTAGCTGCTACCAGCGTTGACGCAAAGCCGGATTTTCCATTTGCTTATGCGCCAGAGTCACAACACACCAGCAGATCGAAAACGAAACAAGCCCGCCAGGATCCAGGTGGGAAATTGCTCAATGGCATCGTTGTAGTCTTGCACGGCCTCATTGAACTGCTGGCGCGCCAATGTCAGCAAGCCACCGGCCGCAGTTAACTCCTCCAGCAACACTGGCATGGCCAATCCACCATCGGCGTCTGCACCCAAGGCGGTAGCGGTGGGCAAAATTCGGTCAATTTGCGCTGGCATGTCGGCCACGGCACGGCTGCGGGCCGCCGCCAAACCATCTTCAGCAACACGCAAGGCCGCCACCCGGCGGGCGGCACTCGGGCGCAGCCGCACCTGATCGGCCGCAGCTTGCAATTGCTCGCAGCCGCCACGCAGTGTCTCCAAGGTTTTGGGGTCGTGCTCAAGCCAAGGTTCCATCGCTTGCGCCCAACGCAAGAGCAGGTCATGGCGGCGTTGTAGCTGCTCATAGACCACGATAAAACGCTGGTTGATGTTGCTGCGCAAACGCACCAAACGGTTGTAGGCACCCAAGGCCCAAAAAACCAAAGTGGCTGCGATCAGTATGGAAACGATTTGTGTGGTGGTCATCGGCCACTCAGCTTGACGTCGCTCACGTTCTAACCTCACCTTGCCCCAGCACCACCCACTTCATGGAGGTGAGGCCCTCCAGTCCCACTGGCCCACGCGCATGGAATTTATCGGTGCTGATGCCGATTTCGGCACCCAGCCCATACTCAAAACCGTCTGCAAAGCGTGTGCTGGCGTTGACCATCACGCTGGCGGAATCCACCTCGCGCAGGAAACGCATGGCACTCGGATGGTGTTCGGTCAGGATGGCGTCGGTGTGGTGCGAGCTGTACTGATTGATGTGGGCGATGGCCTCGTCCAAGTGTTGCACCACCTTGATGCTGATGATGGGCGCGAGGTACTCCTCAGACCAGTCTTGTTCGGTGGCATCCACCAGCTTGGCGCCGGGCACCGCTTTGAGCCAGGTTTTGGATGCTGCATCCACCCGCATTTCCACGCCCTTGGCGGCAAACACCGCGCCAATTTCAGGCAGGAAACGCGGCGCAACGGCCGCATGTACCAGCAGCGATTCAGCCGCGTTACACGGGCTGTACTTTTGTGTTTTGGCGTTGTCGGTGACCTTGAGCGCCAAGGCCAAATCCACTTGGGCATCCACATACACATGGCAGTTGCCGTCCAGGTGTTTGATGACCGGCACTTTGGCCTCAGCACTGATGCGTTCAATCAGACCCTTGCCACCGCGCGGAATGATCACGTCCACGGCCGCAGGCGAGGCAATCAAGTGGCCCACTGCAGCGCGGTCTGTGGTTTGCACAAGCTGGACGGCGTCGGCCGGCAGGCCCGCTTCAACCAAAGCCGCTTGCACCAATCGCCACAGCGCCAAATTGGAATGAATGGCCTCCGAGCCGCCACGCAAGATGCAGGCATTGCCGCTTTTGATGGCCAACGAAGCGGCCTCGATCGTCACATTGGGACGGCTCTCGTAAATCATGCCGAAGACCCCGATGGGCACCCGCATATGGCCCACGCTGATGCCGCTGGGGCGGCGGCGCAAATTGCTGATCTCACCAATGGGATCCGGCATGGCGGCAATTTGCTCGCAGCCTTGTGCAACGGTGGCGATGACTTTGTCGGTGAGTCGCAGCCTGTCCACCATGGGCACAGCCAAACCCGCCGTTTGGGCAGCTTCAATGTCTTGCGCATTGGCGGCATGTAAAGCAGCGGTCGGTTCACGCAACAAACGCGCCAAAGCCAGTAAAGCCAGGTTTTTGGACGCGGTAGAAGCTGCTGCCATTTGGCGGCTGGCGACTCGGGCGGCACGGCCCATGTGGGCCACGGTTTCTTGCAGTTCGATTGAGCTCATTCGTAAATTGTCCCAGAGTGTGCAGACAGACACCAAAAAGACACTGCGCGACCACAGTTAAATGCTAAAAATGTCTCGCAGAACGGCATCAACTCTCTTATCCAGAGGCATGCGCCAAAGGGTATATTCCCCCCCCCCCCCTCTTCCCCAAGCTATGTGGGGCTCTATTTCCCGAACTTCTCTTGGGGCGATCACGAGGGCTACGTTCCGCGAAACCATTCGTCGTCGTCACCACGTCACTGAACTCGGAAGTGGGCTCCACACCCTGGTGTTTGCGCATGGCTTTGGCTGCGACCAGTCTATGTGGCGCGACGTGGTGCCCGCCTACCAAGATCGTTTCAAGGTGGTGCTGTTTGATTTCATCGGCTCGAGCCACTCCGACACCAGCGCCTACGACCCACAGCGCTACGCCACGCTCAATGGCTACGCGCAAGACGTGCTGGACATTTGCGAAGCACTGGACTTGAACCAAACCGTGTTCGTGGGTCACTCGGCCAGTGCCATGATCGGCGCTTTGGCCAGCGTGTCGCAACCCGAGCGCTTCGCGCACCTGGTGATGGTGGCACCCTCGCCGCGCTACATCAACGACCCACCAGACTATGTCGGTGGTTTCAACCGCGCCGACATTGAAGGCATGCTCGACATGATGGAGCACCACTTCGTGGGGTGGGCCGATGCCACGGCTCCTGTCATCATGAAGAACGACGACAGGCCTCAACTGAAACAAACCCTGGGCGCGAGCTTTTGCGCCATGGACCCTGCTATTGCGCTGCGCTGGGCCCGCGCCATTTTCCTGGCTGACAACAGGAAGGACCTGCCACAGATCAAAACACCCAGCTTGATCGTGCAATGCACTGATGACGCCATTGCGCCTCTGTCAGTCGGCCAGTACATGCATGCCCAGTTGCCGCGCAGCCTACTGAGAGTGATGAAAGCAACTGGGCATTGCCCGCACATGAGCGAGCCTGAGGAGTTCATCGGCGTCCTGGATCGTTACCTGCAAGATCAGCTCAGTTGATCGCTGTGGATTCGTTTTTTTCTGCGAATCAGCGGCCTTGCGGGCTGATTTGTTTTGACGACGATGGACGCTTACTGGCCGCCAATGCCGAAATGCTGCGTTTGTTGGGGCACGGGGATCACACCGGCGACGAAGCAACGGCGTCAACTGTTTTGGGACGGACGTTGTCTGACCTGTTGACGCCAGCCTCCCGGATCCTGTATCTCACCGGACTCTTCTCCACGCTCAAATTGCGAAATCGGGTGTCAGAGACCTATTTGGTCATGCGGCACAAAGACGGCACCGATTTGCCGGTACTGCTGAATATCGAGCGCCAGGTCATGGATTCGGGTGCGCACAACCTGGCCGTCGTGTTGGTCATTCGTGACAGAAAAAGACTGGAAGACGAGCTGTTGCGGGCACGCCGCAGCGTTGAACAAGTGCCTGGCGTGATTCACCAGTTTCTATTGCGACGCGATGGCACTTCATGTTTTCCCTAGGCCAACGATGTTCTACAAGATGTGTTTGGAGTCACGCCCGCGCAGGCAAAGTTATCGGCGCAAGCCGTTTTTGATCGCATTCACCCTGATGATTTGGTGCGCTTGTGGGACAGTATTCAGCAATCGGCCACCTTGCTCACGCATTGGAGCTTTCAGTTTCGGGTGCGATCATTCGATGGTGCGCAGCGCTGGATCGAAGGTCGCGCGGGGCCTCAACCGCAGGCCAATGGGGATGTGCTGTGGCACGGTTACCTCGCTGATGTCAGCGAACGCCACGCCATGGAAGCACTGGCGCGTGACAAAGAGCTCGCCGTGCGGGCCAATCAGGCCAAAGGTGAATTTTTGGCCAGAGTCAGCCATGAGTTGCGCACGCCGCTGAACGCGGTGTTGGGCTTTGCACAGTTGCTCTCACGCGACCCCGAGTTGAGTCTCAATCGGCGGCAAAAAGACCAGATGGCCCATAGTGACTCTGCGGGCCGTCATTTGCTTGCCCTCATCAACGAAGTGCTCGACATCGAACGGATTGAGTCCGATACCGTTCAGGTTGTGGTCGAACCTGTGTGTGTTGCACTTGTGGCGCAGGAAGCTATTCATTTGGTTGAAGTGTTGGCCAGCAAAAGCGGGATCGACATCTCCCTGGATCTTCAGCCGCAGCTCTGGGTACTGGCGGATGCACAGAAATTGCTGCAGTGTCTTGGAAACCTGCTCAACAACGCCGTCAAATACAACCGTCCCCAAGGAAGTGTCGTGCTGCGGGCACGACGCGACGACACCGGGGTCACCCTGGCCGTCATGGACAGCGGCCAGGGCCTGAGCGACGATCAACGTGCCCACCTGTTTGAACCTTTCAATCGTTTGGGGGCCGAGCGCACCAGGGCAGAAGGCTCGGGCCTAGTACTGCGACTCTGAAATAACGGAACAAATGAAAGCGGTGAATTCGTGCCGATGGCAAGGCGCAAACCGCAGCGATACCGGGGTATCGCGAGGATTTGCAACGCCGCCATCGGTGCGAAGGCACGCTTTCATGTTTTGTTATTTCAGAGTCGCAGTACTAGGGCTGGTCATCACCCGGGGCTTGACCGAGAGAATGGGGGGTCATTTGGAGGTCAGCAGCAAGTGGGGCCACGGTTCGTGTTTTTCCTTGCACTTGAACGCGGCTGACCCTGCCATCCTCGGGGAAGCGGTGACGGCGCAATGGTCCAGCCCCAACCATGCGCACTCGGGTTTCATGGATTTGCAAGAAACACCCGGTTCGTTTCACGTGCTTTACGTTGAGGACAACCCGGTCAATGTGGTTCTGATGCGAGGTATCCTGGATGCGTTGGCCGAGGTCAGGTGCACTGACGCGCCATCGGGTGCGCTCGGCGAGGCCTTGGCCATGGCAGACCGACCAGATCTCTTGTTGCTCGACCGTCACTTGCCCGACATCGATGGGTTACAGCTGTTGGCCAAGCTACGAAAACACCCGCGACTGTCGGATGTGCCTGCGGTGATGGTTTCAGCAGACGCCATGCCTGAGGACATTCGAGAAGCCATGGCCGCAGGATTTGCAGATTACTGGGTCAAGCCACTGAACATTACACAAACCCAAGCTGCCATGCGCATACTCTTGGGCCGCAAGCCAACTGTCCGCTGAGCTTGTTTTTGCGCAGGTGCAAGTTGTACTTCATCCACCTGTTGTTAAAACTCCACCGCTCCCAGGTACTTGCAGGGCGCACCCGCGTTTGCAAGCGCAGGTCGTTCCGCAGGCGGACAGCAGGCTGTCCGAAAACGAAGTTTTGACAAAGCCCTGCTACACCCTTGCCAACGCACCGCATCACAGCCCACTCGGGCGCGTCCCTGGTGAAACATCCGGGCTAGTTATTGTGGCTCGCTGCTGGCGCTCAAAGGACGTTTGCTCTGCGCGTCAACCATGCAAATGGCGAATGGGTTTACTCCTTGGCTACCGACTACCTCTATGCTGCTTCAATGCCACATCACTTGGCATCAAACCTGGGCCGGGGGGTGGGGGGCAGGGTGCCGCCTGCGGGCGCTGATACGATGCCCATATGAGCATTCAAGTGTTCGGCGTTCCCGTCTCTCGTGGTGTGGCCATCGGCCGCGCTGTTCTGATTTCGTCCAGTCGCGTTGACGTGGCGCACTACTTCATCGAACCGTCTGCGGTTGCGACCGAGATTGACCGGTTGCGCTCGGCACGCGACGAAGTTGCCAACGAACTCGGCAGCTTGCAGCGCGAGTTGCCGGCCGAGGCCCCGGCCGAGCTATCAGCCTTGCTCGATGTGCATCTGATGCTGTTGCACGACGAAACACTCATCCATGCCACCAAGCAGTGGATACAGGAGCGCCACTACAACGCTGAATGGGCGCTGTCAGCCCAGTTGGAGATGTTGGCCCGTCAATTCGACGAAATGGAAGATGACTATCTGCGCGAGCGTAAAGCGGACTTGGAGCAGGTCGTTGAGCGTTTGTTGCGTGCCCTGGACGAAAACGCGGCAACTTCACCCGTGGTGGATGCCATTGCTGGTATCGCAGGCCCGCCCGGCGCACGTGACTTTGCCGGTGAAGACCCTTTGCTCCTCGTCGCCAACGATGTGGCACCTGCCGACATGCTGCAATTCAAGCGCAGTGTGTTCACGGGTTTTGTGACCGATGTGGGCGGCAAAACGTCGCATACAGCCATCGTCGCCCGCAGTCTGGACATTCCCGCCGTGGTGGGCGCGCGCGAGGCCAGCCGGATCGTTCGGCAAGACGACTGGCTCATCATTGACGGCGACCTCGGTGTCGTCATTGTCAACCCTTCGGCCATCATTCTGGAGGAATACCGTTTTCGCCAGCGTCAAAGCGAATTGGAGCGTGCTCGTTTGGCTCGCTTGCGTTTCACCCCAGCGGTCACCTTAGACGGCGAGCGCGTAGAGTTACTGGCAAACATTGAACTTCCAGGTGACGCGCCAGCGGCGCTGGAGGCCGGCGCATTGGGTGTTGGGCTCTTCCGCAGCGAATTCTTGTTCATGAACCGCGATGGCGAATTGCCGGGTGAGGATGAACAGTTCGAGGCCTACAAATCCGTCGTACAAGCCATGCAGGGCTTGCCGGTCACCATTCGCACTGTCGATATTGGCGCGGACAAGCCGCTGGATCGCATGACGGTCAATGAGTTGCGTCACGAACATGTCCTCAATCCAGCGCTAGGGCTGCGAGCGATACGTTGGAGTCTGTCAGAGCCCGCGATGTTTCGCCAACAATTGCGCGCCATTTTCCGTGCCAGTGCCTTCGGTAAGGTTAAGGTTTTGGTGCCCATGGTGTCTCACCTGAGCGAAGCGGTGCAAACCATGGAAGCGGTTGCGCGGGTTAAGCAGCAGCTCACCGACAACGGCAAGGCCTATACCGATGTACTGATTGGTGCAATGGTCGAGATTCCAGCCGCGGCCCTCATGCTCCCCAGCCTTCTGAAGGTATTCGATTTTGTGTCGATTGGAACCAACGACCTCATTCAATACACATTGGCCATCGACCGCGCGGACGAAACAGTCGCTCACCTCTACAACCCGTGGCATCCTGCTGTTCTTAAGCTGGTTGCGCAGACGATAGCCACGGCCAATGCGGCAGGCAAAGAAGTCAGCATCTGTGGCGAAATGGCCGGAGACGTTGAGTTCACAGATGTGTTGCTTGGTATGGGACTCAGAAGTTTCTCCATGCATCCATCGCAAATTAGCGCCGTCAAACAGCGTGTCCTGCGTTCTGACACCAAAAGATGGCAGTCGCAGTTGGAGCGAATCCTGAACGACGATGATCCCAAAGGCACGTCCATACAGGTTCAGCAGCACATAGCGCAAGCGCCCAACGATCTCAGAGTCATCTGAAGGTTGTGCGTCGCCTACAGTGTTCTCCAATTCGGGCTTGAGTCTGGAATCCGCTTGACCAAGATCGAGTGAAAAAGAGCCTGTTGACACGGGCCACTTGAAATCCCTCGCAAAAATGTGCTACAGTCGCTGTCTTCGCTGAGAGGTGCTGGTGACGAGAGTTAGTGGCAGTTTGTGAAGCGAAGGTGGTAAAAAAACTGTGAAAAAATTTGACGGCGAGTTAAAAAGCATGTCATAATCACAGGCTCCGCTGAAAGCGGTTGGCGCGAAGTTAGAAAAAGGTTTAAAGCCTGAATCTAGCGGTGCTGGTGGCAAGAAGTGTTGAGCGATGTTCTTTAAAAACTAGCAGCCGATAAGCGTGGGCGTTTGAAGGCGAGTGCTGAATGAGTGGAGTTTGTCCGCAAGGGCGAGCAAAGCGAAGTTCAGGTCTCATGGACCTTAAACGCTCACTGAATTGAAATTCATGCAAGTGAAGTTCACTTCAATTCTTTGAGTAATTTTTTATCAAGATCGAACTGAAGAGTTTGATCCTGGCTCAGATTGAACGCTGGCGGCATGCCTTACACATGCAAGTCGAACGGCAGCACGGGAGCAATCCTGGTGGCGAGTGGCGAACGGGTGAGTAATATATCGGAACGTGCCCAGTAATGGGGGATAGCCCGGCGAAAGCCGGATTAATACCGCATACGACCTACGGGTGAAAGCGGGGGATCGCAAGACCTCGCGTTATTGGAGCGGCCGATATCAGATTAGGTTGTTGGTGGGGTAAAAGCCCACCAAGCCGACGATCTGTAGCTGGTCTGAGAGGACGACCAGCCACACTGGGACTGAGACACGGCCCAGACTCCTACGGGAGGCAGCAGTGGGGAATTTTGGACAATGGGCGCAAGCCTGATCCAGCCATGCCGCGTGTGGGAAGAAGGCCTTCGGGTTGTAAACCACTTTTGTCAGGGAAGAAACGGCTCTTACTAATATTAGGAGCTAATGACGGTACCTGAAGAATAAGCACCGGCTAACTACGTGCCAGCAGCCGCGGTAATACGTAGGGTGCGAGCGTTAATCGGAATTACTGGGCGTAAAGCGTGCGCAGGCGGCTTTGCAAGACAGATGTGAAATCCCCGGGCTCAACCTGGGAACTGCATTTGTGACTGCAAGGCTAGAGTACGGTAGAGGGGGATGGAATTCCGCGTGTAGCAGTGAAATGCGTAGATATGCGGAGGAACACCGATGGCGAAGGCAATCCCCTGGACCTGTACTGACGCTCATGCACGAAAGCGTGGGGAGCAAACAGGATTAGATACCCTGGTAGTCCACGCCCTAAACGATGTCAACTGGTTGTTGGACGGCTTGCTGTTCAGTAACGAAGCTAACGCGTGAAGTTGACCGCCTGGGGAGTACGGCCGCAAGGTTGAAACTCAAAGGAATTGACGGGGACCCGCACAAGCGGTGGATGATGTGGTTTAATTCGATGCAACGCGAAAAACCTTACCTACCCTTGACATGTCTGGAATCCTGAAGAGATTTAGGAGTGCTCGAAAGAGAGCCAGAACACAGGTGCTGCATGGCCGTCGTCAGCTCGTGTCGTGAGATGTTGGGTTAAGTCCCGCAACGAGCGCAACCCTTATCATTAGTTGCTACGCAAGGGCACTCTAATGAGACTGCCGGTGACAAACCGGAGGAAGGTGGGGATGACGTCAGGTCATCATGGCCCTTATGGGTAGGGCTACACACGTCATACAATGGCCGGTACAGAGGGTTGCCAACCCGCGAGGGGGAGCTAATCTCAGAAAACCGGTCGTAGTCCGGATCGCAGTCTGCAACTCGACTGCGTGAAGTCGGAATCGCTAGTAATCGCGGATCAGCTTGCCGCGGTGAATACGTTCCCGGGTCTTGTACACACCGCCCGTCACACCATGGGAGCGGGTTCTGCCAGAAGTAGTTAGCCTAACCGCAAGGGGGGCGATTACCACGGCAGGGTTCGTGACTGGGGTGAAGTCGTAACAAGGTAGCCGTATCGGAAGGTGCGGCTGGATCACCTCCTTTCTGGAAAATGCTGAAAGCATGGCTTGTGAGCTTTTTTAAGAGCGCAAGTCACAGCTCAAGCGAATACAGAGCACTCAAATTTAAGCGTCCACACTTATCGGCTGTAGTTGAACAACACAGCATGTGAACGTGAGCCACCTGAGCGAATCAGCTTCGTGCGTTGGCACTGGTTGACGAGAACCTAGCGGGCACTTCACAAAGAAAGACGTGAAGGGTCTGTAGCTCAGCTGGTTAGAGCACCGTCTTGATAAGGCGGGGGTCGTTGGTTCGAGCCCAACCAGACCCACCATCTTCACACCGGGAATTGGTTTAAGTGAATGGGGGATTAGCTCAGCTGGGAGAGCACCTGCTTTGCAAGCAGGGGGTCGTCGGTTCGATCCCGTCATCCTCCACCAATCACAAACTTCACATCAAGTACGTCAAAGCACTGCTGACGCAAGCAAGGCTGCAAAAAAAGCAGTCGGTGTTTGCGCCAGCGGTTCGAAAGAATCGGCTGTTTGTTCTTTAACAATTTGTAGAGTCGAAAATCAGCGTTGTCGACGGAAAGTGCCAAATCGTAAAGGGTTTGACACACCGTGCCGTCGGCAACATTTTGATTGCGTCAACAATATATTCAACTTTTGGCGAAAGCAAAAGAGTTTGAAGAACGGCGTAACGCGAATACTCAAAAAATGAACCATCGGCTAGTCGTTGGTGGTTCAGCAGTCCTTGACGATGCTTTGCTTTTAACGTGAGCAAGGCGTCAAAGTTATAGGGTCAAGTGACAAAGTGCATGTGGTGGATGCCTTGGCGATTACAGGCGACGAAGGACGTGATAGCCTGCGATAAGCTTCGGGGAGCTGGCAAATTAGCTTTGATCCGGAGATTTCCGAATGGGGAAACCCACCCTTAGGGGTATCGCATGATGAATACATAGTCATGCGAGGCGAACCGGGTGAACTGAAACATCTCAGTAGCTCGAGGAAAAGACATCAACCGAGATTCCGAAAGTAGTGGCGAGCGAAATCGGAGAAGCCTGCACGTTTTAGCATCTCACATATCAGAACGGAATGGAAAGTCCGGCCATAGCGGGTGATAGCCCCGTATGAAAAATGTAGGGTGTGGAACTAGGCGTGCGACAAGTAGGGCGGGACACGTGTAATCCTGTCTGAATATGGGGGGACCATCCTCCAAGGCTAAATACTCGTAATCGACCGATAGTGAACTAGTACCGTGAGGGAAAGGCGAAAAGAACCCCGGGAGGGGAGTGAAATAGATCCTGAAACCGCATGCATACAAACAGTCGGAGCCTCCTTGTGGGGTGACGGCGTACCTTTTGTATAATGGGTCAGCGACTTACATTCAGTGGCAAGGTTAACCGAATAGGGAAGCCGTAGAGAAATCGAGTCCGAATAGGGCGAATCAGTCGCTGGGTGTAGACCCGAAACCAAGTGATCTATCCATGGCCAGGATGAAGGTGCCGTAACAGGTACTGGAGGTCCGAACCGACTAGTGTTGCAAAACTAGCGGATGAGCTGTGGATAGGGGTGAAAGGCTAAACAAACTTGGAAATAGCTGGTTCTCTCCGAAAACTATTTAGGTAGTGCCTCAAGTATTACCGTCGGGGGTAGAGCACTGTTTAGGCTAGGGGGTCATGGCGACTTACCAAACCTATGCAAACTCCGAATACCGATGAGTACAGCTTGGGAGACAGTGCACCGGGTGCTAACGTCCGGACACAAGAGGGAAACAACCCAGACCGCCAGCTAAGGTCCCCAAAATTGGCTAAGTGGGAAACGAAGTGGGAAGGCTAAAACAGTCAGGATGTTGGCTTAGAAGCAGCCATCATTTAAAGAAAGCGTAATAGCTCACTGATCGAGTCGTCCTGCGCGGAAGATGTAACGGGGCTAAGCCAGTTACCGAAGCTGCGGATTTGCAATTTATTGCAAGTGGTAGGAGAGCGTTCTGTAAGCCTGTGAAGGTGTCTTGTGAAGGATGCTGGAGGTATCAGAAGTGCGAATGCTGACATGAGTAGCGTTAAAGGGGGTGAAAAGCCCCCTCGCCGAAAGCGCAAGGTTTCCTACGCAACGTTCATCGGCGTAGGGTGAGTCGGTCCCTAAGGCGAGGCAGAGATGCGTAGCTGATGGAAAACAGGTCAATATTCCTGTACCGATCTATAGTGCGATGTGGGGACGGAGAAGGTTAGCTCAGCCGGGTGTTGGATGTCCCGGTTCAAGCGTGTAGTCGTATCCCTTAGGCAAATCCGGGGGAATTAGATGAGGCGTGATAACGAGTCTGCTTGCAGATGAAGTGAGTGATACCCTGCTTCCAGGAAAAGCCACTAAGCTTCAGCTATAGATCGACCGTACCGCAAACCGACACTGGTGCGCGAGATGAGTATTCTAAGGCGCTTGAGAGAACTCTGGAGAAGGAACTCGGCAAATTGACACCGTAACTTCGGAAGAAGGTGTGCCTTAAGTCAGTGAACCATTTACTTGGGGAGCTAAACAAGGCCGCAGAGAATCGGTGGCTGCAACTGTTTATTAAAAACACAGCACTCTGCAAAGACGAAAGTCGACGTATAGGGTGTGACGCCTGCCCGGTGCTGGAAGATTAAATGATGGGGTGCAAGCTCTTGACTGAAGTCCCAGTAAACGGCGGCCGTAACTATAACGGTCCTAAGGTAGCGAAATTCCTTGTCGGGTAAGTTCCGACCTGCACGAATGGCGTAATGATGGCCACACTGTCTCCTCCAGAGACTCAGCGAAGTTGAAATGTTTGTGATGATGCAATCTCCCCGCGGAAAGACGGAAAGACCCCATGAACCTTTACTGTAGCTTTACATTGGACTTTGAACAGATCTGTGTAGGATAGGTGGGAGGCTTTGAAGCGGCGGCGCTAGCTGTCGTGGAGCCAACGTTGAAATACCACCCTGGTGTGTTTGAGGTTCTAACCTTGGCCCGTTATCCGGGTTGGGGACAGTGTATGGTGGGCAGTTTGACTGGGGCGGTCTCCTCCCAAAGCGTAACGGAGGAGTTCGAAGGTACGCTAAATACGGTCGGAAATCGTGTTGATAGTGCATTGGCATAAGCGTGCTTGACTGCGAGACTGACAAGTCGAGCAGGTACGAAAGTAGGACAAAGTGATCCGGTGGTTCTGTATGGAAGGGCCATCGCTCAACGGATAAAAGGTACTCTGGGGATAACAGGCTGATACCGCCCAAGAGTTCATATCGACGGCGGTGTTTGGCACCTCGATGTCGGCTCATCTCATCCTGGGGCTGTAGCCGGTCCCAAGGGTATGGCTGTTCGCCATTTAAAGAGGTACGTGAGCTGGGTTTAAAACGTCGTGAGACAGTTTGGTCCCTATCTTCCGTGGGCGCTGCAAGATTGAGAGAGCCTGCTCCTAGTACGAGAGGACCGGAGTGGACGCACCTCTGGTGTATCGGTTGTCACGCCAGTGGCATTGCCGAGTAGCTAAGTGCGGAAGAGATAACCGCTGAAAGCATCTAAGCGGGAAACTCGTCTCAAGATGAGTCTTGCCGGGGCCTTGAGCCCCCTGAAGGGTCGTTCGAGACCAGGACGTTGATAGGCTGGGTGTGGAAGCGCAGTAATGCGTTAAGCTAACCAGTACTAATTGCCCGTGAGGCTTGACCCTATAACTTTGATCACGTCAAGGACCAAAGTGGGTATGATCGTTATACCGTTCTTCTATGAATGAGTATTAACTTGATCGCAATCAAAATACGCTGAAAGTGCAGAATCAAAAACTGCACTCGACTCTACGAATTGGCTGACCACGCCTCAATAACGCGTGGCAGCAACAAGTTAAGCCTGATGACCATAGCGAGTTGGTCCCACTCCTTCCCATCCCGAACAGGACAGTGAAACGACTCAGCGCCGATGATAGTGCGGATTCCCGTGTGAAAGTAGGACATCGTCAGGCTACTACCCTCAATCCCCGCTTCCTGCCTCCAGGAGCGGGGATTTGTTTTTGGGGAATCGCAATAACTCGCGAAGCACTCAGCAATTCAATACAGATGTTTGAATATATGGAATCGACCGGTCGACGATCACAGAGGTATCGCGGTGGTGTTTTTTACCCGATCGAGCACGAAACTCGTTTTGCAGTCTTCAACACTGGGGTGTTTCAGTAAACATTCCATGATGAAGCGGCTGTAGTGCGCCATGTCTTGAACGACGACACGCAGCAGGTAGTCCATTTCACCCGTCAGTGCGGCACACTCAACTACTTCCGGCCAAGTTTGAACCGAGGCGCGAAACAAGTCCATCGGATTGCGCTTGTGCACTTCGGAGTGTTTTTCCAGCCGGACGTTGATGTAGGCAGTGAGCGCCAAACCCACGCGTTCTGGTTCGACGAGCGCAACATAACGCGAGATAACTCGCTCGTCTTCAAGCCGTTTCACCCTGCGCAGAACAGCGGACGCGGAAAGCTGAACTTTAGCGGCCAACTCATCATAGGTCATCCGGCCATCCACTTGCAGCGCTCCAAGAATGCGTCGATCGATCGAGTCAAGCGCATAAAGACTATTCATTTCTGAAAGTTTGCAGGAATTCGTCGTTTTGTGCAATGGCGAGTTTGAACTTGCAGAAATCCTGCGGCCGCTCGTGAATACAGTGAGGCTTCAAGCCTCTCGGTGGAGTCTATCGACGATACCGGGCCAACGGATTAAGGAGACGCCATGCAATTCACGCCTTGGGACAACCCCATGGGAACTGACGGATTTGAGTTTGTCGAGTACGCAGCCCCGGATCCGGTCGCGCTTGGCAAGCTTTTCGAAACAATGGGTTTTGCGCCCATTGCCAAACACCGAACCAAGAATGTGACGTTGTACAGGCAGGGCGGGGTAAATTTCATCATCAATGCGGAACCCAACTCGTTCGCCCAGCGATTTGCCCGCCAGCATGGCCCGAGCGTTTGCGCCATGGCCTTTCGGGTGAACGATGCGCGGCAAGCGTACGAGCGCGCACTTGAATTGGGTGCCTGGGGTTTCGACAATCACACGGGACCGATGGAATTGAACATTCCCGCCATCAAGGGCATTGGCGACAGCCTGATCTACTTCGTCGATCGGTGGCAAGGAAAAGGCGGTGCCGCCCCCGGAGCGATTGGCAACATCAGCATCTACGACGTGGACTTTGTGCCGATCGAAGCGACCGTTTCCAAACCAGCGGTTCAACCCGGCCATGGACTGACCTACATTGACCACTTGACCCACAACGTTCACCGTGGCCGCATGAAGGAGTGGGCCGATTTTTATGAGCGCCTGTTTAACTTCAAAGAGGTGCGTTACTTTGACATTGAAGGGAAGCTGACCGGGTTGAAAAGCAAGGCGATGACAAGCCCTTGCGGAAAAATCCGAATTCCAATCAATGAAAGTTCAGACGACAAGAGTCAGATCGCCGAATACCTGGAGCTCTACCACGGTGAAGGCATCCAGCACATTGCGCTGGGAACAGACGATATCTATGGCACTGTCGACCAGATGCGACGGCACGGTGTGGTGTTCCAAGACACGATTGAAACCTACTACGACCTTGTCAACAAACGTTTGCCGGGGCATGGTGAGAGCGTGGAAGAACTGCGTCGCCAGCGTATCTTGATCGACGGCGCAACGCATCAAGGGGCACCCAACGAATTGCTGCTGCAGATATTCACACAAACGGTGATCGGTCCGATATTTTTCGAGATCATTCAACGCAAAGGCGACCAAGGTTTTGGCGAAGGGAATTTCCGCGCTTTGTTTGAGAGTATCGAGCTGGACCAAATACGTCGAGGCGTGTTGACGGAATCACTGACCACCTGAGGTGCCCGCAATGTCAGAACACCCCTTTGACTTTCACGATGGCTTGAACAAAGGGGTGGCTCCGGTGACCTATGGGCAGGGTGAACGGCCGCCACGAGGTGACTACAGCAGTGCCTCGATCGACTACACCTGTGATCAGCATTGGGATAGATACACCGAAGCTGAACACGCGCTGTATCGCCGCCTGCACGCACGCCAATGTTCTCAGTTGCAGGGCTTGGCATGCCAAGAGTTCATTGACGCAGTGGCCTACTTGGGCAATCCCGAAAAAATACCCAAATTCCAAGAGGTTAATGAAGGCCTCTATCGGGCCACAGGGTGGTCACTGGTGGCGGTGCCGGGTTTGATTCCGGAAGAAGCGTTTTTTGCTTTGCTTGCCCAGCGACGTTTTCCCGTGACGCACTGGATACGTCGTGAAGAGGAGTTCGACTATGTGGTTGAACCCGATGTTTTTCACGATTTGTTTGGCCATGTGCCTTTGCTCTTCAACCCGGTTTTCGCGGATTACATGCAAGCCTATGGCCAAGGCGGTCTCAAGGCGAGTCGGCTGCAAGCCTGCGACTTGTTGGCGCGTTTATATTGGTATACGGTCGAATTTGGCTTGATTCAAACACCGTTGGGTTTGCGCGCTTATGGCGCGGGCATTCTTTCCAGCAGTGGAGAGCTGCCGCACAGTGTGAACAGCAGCGACCCTGTGCGTCTTGGGTTTGACCTCACGCGCATCATGCGCACCCGCTACCGTATTGACAGCTACCAGGCCAGCTATTTCGTGATTCAATCGTTTGAGCAACTCTTCGAGGCCACCGAGCAAGAGTTTGCACCCATCTACCAGAGGTTGAAATCATTGCCACTGATTGAAGCGGGCGAGGTGTTGCCCGTCGAGTCCGTACTCTTGGCTTAAGAGCCGCTAACAAAACACTGCATACACCGTTCGCCCCGAGGTCGAAGGGCCTTGCACCGAGGTACGCGCTGGCTTCGACAAGCTCAGCCCGAACGGTTTTGTTAGCGGCTCTAAGTACAACGGCGATGTACTCCCCCAAGGGAGGGCCATCGTCTGAGCGATTGAAGGTTGCTGCCCTGTCGTTGAGACTGCAGACTCTGCGATCACTCTGATCGTGCATCGTTGTCAGTTCTTGGCTCGGTTTCCATGCAACCTCATTATTCTCAACGCTGTGCAACAGCGATGACGCTGGCGTATTCGCTGGGTTTGGCTGCTGCGTTGTTGGCGTGGGGGCCAACTGATTGGCTCGCCATTTCTGTACATGCTGCCGCAACCTCCGCCGACACGGTCGTTTGGGAGTGGGCGGGTTGGTGGTCCGAGCCACAAGTTTGGGTTGCAGCGCTGTTGGTTGCAATAGCGCTGTGGGTTCAGTTCTTGTTTGCACGTTGTCAACGTCGCGTCTGTGATGTGGCTTGGCCTTGGCGGCTGCTGGTGTTGATGGCCGCTGCCCGGGCTTGTTTGTGGGTGGCGCAAAGTGGTGACATGGCAAATGACTCACCGCTGGCGATTCAATTCGCGACGCAACTCTGTCAAGCAGGCCTGGGTGTCGTCCTGTGCTGGGGACTGGTGGCAGAACGCTTCAAACCGCACAGCAATATGTGGGTCGCCTGTTCGGTTTGTATTGCTTTGCTTGTGCTTGCGGCACTCTGGTTTTTTCTGGTGACAGGCGCGACGACGGCAACGCGTAGCGGTGACGCACGTGCCTTTGTACTCTTGCAACTGATGCCTGTGGTGTTGTTGGCGGGCGGTGTTTTGAGCCTGCCTGAGCGCGGCTTGGGTCGCCGTGAATCACTGATCTTGATCGCCGCCTATATGGTCACGTGGTTGTCAAGCTGGTTGCCTGCGCTGGGGAGCATCGTGACATTGGCGCAGCCCGTGCCATTGGTGACGGTCCTTCCTTGGGTGTCGTACGGCGCTTTGTGTTTGCTGGCAGTCGTACCAGTGCGCAACCTGCTGCAAGCGCAGCAAAACCAGTTGTTGGGGGCGATTCGTTCTGACAGGCGATCATTGGCGCCTGCCTGGCTGCCTCACTTCAGATTGGAAACGCTGACTGCGCCCAATCGCCGCCACAACTCTTGAAATATCGTTTCGTTGCATGTCATGTGAACATGGGCGCAACTTGCCAGATGGATATTGTTTGCGCCCGCTAACGAGGCCGTAGAGGCTGGGAAGACAATGTTGTCGCAGTGACTGAAGAAACAAGTGAATTTGGCTCGGCGTGCGTTGCTTTCCGTGGCGGCCAGCTCCTCCAGCCAGGCGCTGTTTCTCTGCATCTGCTGGCCGTTGCGAGTGAAGGCGAATCGGGCCAGCCAGGTGCCTTGGTGAGGGCTGCCAATGGTAATCACATGTTGGACCAAGTCGTCTGCACCTGACCGACGCAGCCACGCACGAATGGCCAAACCACCCATGCTGTGCGCCACCAGCAAAACGGGTTGCCCAGTCGCTGCGTGCAATCGACGAATGGCCATGTCTATCGTGTTGGCGTAGTCCTCGATGGAGGCCCACGGAGGCTCCAAGTTCACAGCGCAAAAGGGAACGCCTTTTTCTTGGAGCCGACCGAGCCATGGGTTCCACAAACCACGGTTGCAAACAAAACCGTGAACCAACAGCACGGCGGTTTTGTTCGCGACTGCGTTCAAGGGTGTGTCCGCGAACCGCTGAGAGCGAAATGGTTGTTGCCAGCAAAACACCAAGGGCGCTGTGACGACTTCTTTCCACCACGCACGGAGCACTTGAAAGACCGTGGCCCGTGGCGCCGGATCGTCACCGTTCTGTTGGTGCATCCATACAAACTCCACGGCCAATATGGCGGAATACCCCAGCAGCACCAACGCCGCGCCTGCAGCCGCCCACAGTGGATGGCCCTTTGATATCGCCCAAACCGCCCACAGGCCGGCCCAAAAAATCAAAGACAGGGTGGTGAAACGTTGCAGTCTGGCAAGCATGGGGTGTGGGTGCGGCGTCGAGATGACGAGAGAGTCGTTTGACAATTGGAACAGCTTTGCTATTGCTCCGGCCCGATGAAGTATCAACCGTTCGCCCTGAGCTTGTCGAAGGGTAGCGCGTGAAACCTGGGCTTCGACAGGCTCAGCCCGAACGGAAGTTGATACTTCACAGGGCCGGATCAATAGTCGGCCCTGCAAAATTCATTTCACCCCGCAAGCCATTACTGACGATGGCGTGAATTTCCAACCGAGCAAGTTTTTTGCGCCGAGCCGTGCCCTGGCTGCCCTGAGTTGACCCCATAAGCTCAGCCCGAGCAGGGTCAACAAAAACGCCTTCGCGTCTTTTGCAGACTTGGCCGCGATAGCCCGCAGCAGCCAGCGGATGTTGTACCCCGCCGCACAACTCAGTGCGTGCAGCGCATCACCCAACTCGCCTTTGAGCCAACAGCGCTGCATGCCGTGGTCCACCTTGGTGTGGCCGATCAGCGGCTCGATGGCCTGACGCCGTTTGAGCCACTTGCGTTGCACCTTGGTCAGTGACTTGTACTTGCCACGGTGGATGATCTCCACGTTCGGGTTGTCCGCGTCCACGCCCCGGAACCCCAAGTCCACGACCACTTGCTTGGGCACACGCCCCAGGTCTTGCATCAGGTTGTTGGTTTGCTCCAGTTGCGCAGCCAATGTGTGCCCATCAAACGGGTTGCCGGGGAAACTTCTGGCCCCCACCATCAAACCACGCAGGTGCGTGACAGCCAGGCTGACCTTCACACCAAACTCATAGGGCTTCCTGGCCTTGCCCTTGCCGATGCACTCCACCTCAGGCGCATGCAGCGCGTACAGCTTGCCCTTGTCGCCTCGCTGTTGCGTGCGGATGCGTTCGGCCCGCTCCAACCAGGTCTTGAGCGCACTCAGCGCTGTCGGCCCGGGTGCCACCAACACATCAAGCTTGCGCTGCACTTCACGCATCACCACCCCGAGGATTGTGCGCTGGCGTTTGACGGCTTTCTTCAAACGCTTGAACTGCTTGGCGTGGGCGTAACCCCCGGCCTGGCGTCTGAGCGTTTTGGCTTCAAACGCAAATGTCTGCTTCAAACTGATGCCCACTCGTTTGGCAGCATTCACCACTTTGTGCCGCGCAATCTCCAGCAGCCGACTGTCCACCGGGTGGGCGATGGCCTTCTCCTGCACGGTGGTGTCCACGATCACGCGTTCCAGCTCGCTGGGCTTGATGGCCTTGATCTGCACCGCTGTCTCGATGGTGGCCTTGAGCAACTGCTCCAGACCTTCTTCGCCCACGGCGCGGCGAAAGCGGCCGATCTGGGTTGGATCGCAGGGCAAGCGTGGTTCGTAATACTCCATGCCGCTGAAGAACTGCCACACCACGTTCTCGCTCCAGCGCTGAACGAGTTCTTCGTCACTGAGGTTGAAGGAGTTCTTCAGGTACTGCAAGCTGGCCATCAGCCGAATTGACAGGCGCGGGCGGCCTGCGGGGCTGATGCCGTTGCCAAATTCGACTTCATGCGCTCCCAACAAGTCCGCCGTCACCCGCTTGGAGCCTGGGCGAGCCTGGCGAGCGAAGTGCGGTGCCAGGGCTTGTTCAATCGCGGCCCCAGGGCAGCCGTTTGCTCAAAACCACCAGTGGATGTTTGTGATCGACCATCCCGTCCAGGCGTGCGCGAAAGAAGTCTGCGGTGGCTGTCATGCAAATCCCCCAGAAAAATTACTCTCCGATAACGATTCCTGAGAGATCCCGTCGTCAGCATTTACCCCATATCGCCAGCATTCATGCGGGTTGCAGGGGTTTTGCAGGGCCGACTCAATAGGGCATCGCCATGCCTTGGTTTTTTGGGTGATGTGCGTTTCCTGGTGGCCCTACACTTTGCCCATGACGGTGCCTTCCCTCGCTTCTGCCGACTCTATCTTGCATTTTTTGCACCAAGTGCAGCTGCAACGGCAACTGCGCAAGAGCACGCCTGGTCTGGAGGCGGCCGTGGGCTGGGTCAAAGCCTTCCAGCAGCGGCGTTTCTCACACACCTATGCCGACCTCTTGAGCAGTCCACGGTATGGCGGTGCTGCCCGGTTTTTTCTGGACGAGCTCTACGGCCCCAAGGACTTCTCTGAGCGTGATGCTCAATTTGCGCGTGTGGTGCCCGCCCTGGTAAAACTCTTTCCACAAGACATTGTGGCCACGGTTCATACACTGGCCCAGTTGCATGCGCTGTCGGAGTCCCTCGACAGTGCCATGGGCGCGGCCCTGAATACCGACGAGCGCACTGCCACCGGCTACGTTCAAGCCTGGCAGCACGTGGGCCGCGCCCAAGAGCGCGAGCAACAAATTTTGCTGACATTGGTACTGGGTGAGGCGCTGGACCGCCTGACCCGCAAAGCCCTGCTGCGACACAGCCTGCGCATGATGCGTGGACCAGCACACGCCGCTGGGCTGCAGCATTTGCATGCGGTGTTGGAATGTGGCTTCGACACCTTCCACGCCATGCGAGGGGCTCAAGATTTTCTCAATACCGTGGCAACACGTGAACGTCAGCTTGCAGCGGCTCTGTTCGGCGCGGCAGGTTTGGATGCCGCATTGGCGGCTGCGTTGCCCTCTCAAGTCGATTCGTCTGGTTGATCGTGAAACCCAGCGCTCGCGGCCCCTGTGAAAGATCACAGCCACAATCTGGATCTGTCATCGTGCGGCATCGTTGTTCTTCAAGGAGTATTTTGGTGTTTTCATTCTCGCGGGTGCAAGCCCGCTGGCGGTGCGCAGGTGCCGCTTCATGGGTGCTCGCTCTGTTATTGACAGCGCCAACCCAGGCTCAAACGGTGCCCCCATCCCCAGCGGCCAGCGCCTCAGATACAACCACTGCGGTAGCGCCTGCCGTCCCGGTCTCCGACTCTGCCCAGCGCCTGTACCAAGCCGCGCGCGGCAAGCTGCTGCAAGTGCGCACCTTGCTCAAAGACCAAGGCAGCCAAGCCAGCGTGGGCTCGGGGTTTTTAGTCAGTGACCAGGGTCACATCATCACCAACTACCACGTGGTGAGCCAAGCCGCGCTGCAACCCAAACGTTACCGCTTGAGCTACAGCATGGCGCAAAGTGGCCCCGACGACCAAGGCGCACTCGAACTGCTGGCCTTTGACATCACCCACGATCTGGCCCTGGTGCGTATCGTCAACATGCCCAAATCCTTGGCGACAAGGGGTTCCTTGGCCTTCCGGCCAGCGGCACCGCCAGTCGCTCGCGGAGAGCGAATTTACTCGCTGGGCAACCCGCTGGATGTGGGGTTTGCCGTGGTGGAGGGCAACTACAACGGCTTGGTCGAGCGCAGTGTGAATCCGCATATTTTTTTCTCGGGTTCGCTCAACCCGGGCATGAGTGGTGGCCCTGCGCTGGATGAAAACGGCCGCGTCATGGGTGTCAACGTGGCGACCCGCCGTGACGGAGAGCAGGTGAGTTTTTTGGTGCCTGCTGAATTCGCGCAAGCACTGCTGCAACGGGGCCGCGATGCCAAACCGCTCTCCGGTGACCTGTGGCCCGAGGTCACACGCCAGCTCACCACCCACCAAGACAGCGTGGTGCAGCGCTTCCTGGCCCTGCCTTGGCGGTCTGCAGGCCATGCGCGCTACCAGGTGCCGGTGCCGCAAGACGACTTCATGCGTTGCTGGGGCAGCAGCTCGCCGTCGGACAACAAAGGCATGGCGTTTGAGCGCTCCGACTGCCAAACCGACAGCACCGTGTTTGTCAGCGACCGTTTCTCTGTGGGCTTCTTGAGTGTTCGCCATGAGGTCTACGACGCAAAGCGTATTGGTCCAGTTCGTTTTGCCCGCGAGTACAGCCAGAGTTTTGCCAACGAGAATTTTGGCCGAGGCAGTGAAGTGATCACCGCCCCGCAGTGCCGCGAAAACTTCATCGATGCAAACGGTTTGCCGCTGCGCGGCGTGGCCTGTTTTCGCGCCTACAAGAAGCTGCCTGGCCTGTATGCCGTCAGTGTGCTTGTGACCAGTGTGGATGCCAAAACCGAAGGTGTGCAAGGTCGCTTTGACGCTTTTGGCGTCTCATTTCCGAACGCACTGGCCCTGAGCGAGTTTTACTTAAGAGGTTTTGGATGGAAACCATCGCGCTGACCCTTGCGCTGATTGAGCGCCTGGACGATCACGGCCAGGTGCTGCAATTGCATCGTGTACACCACTGGCCACAAAAAATTGGCCGCGCCGTGGACAACGATTTACTCATTGATGACCCCCATGTCGCCGCCCACCACGCCGTGCTCGCACCGCGTCGCAAGACCGAGGACACCACGGCTCCGGTTGATGCCACCTTGCCCCTGGCACCGGTTCGTTCGCATAACGAAGAACACACACTGGAACTCGCAGTAGGCGACACCCTGAACGGCGTCAACCTGCTCCCCCAAAAACGCCGACAAAAAGCCTTGCACGCGCGCAGCGGTCAAACCCTGGCCTTGAAGTCCGGCAGCGAATTTCAGGTGGGCGCGGTCACCCTGCGTTTGCGTTTGCCCGGCGAGTTGCTGGCACCTGAACAACCACTGCAAGCCACCCGCACCCATGCCGCATGGCTGATGCCCGCGTTGGCGGCGGTCGGTGTGGCCGGTTTGGCGCTTGACCAATGGACACAAAGTAACCCCGGTACGCCCTGGCTGGAGATACTTTCCCCGGTGCTGGCGGGCCCTTTCGCCCTGCTGGTCTGGTGCGCCGCCTGGGCCTTGTTCTCCAAACTCTTTCGTGGGCAGTTCGCGCTCGGAAACCATTTGCGCATCGCGCTGCCTTGGGTGGTCGGTTTGATGGTGCTGGTGCCGGTGCTGAACCAAGCCAGCTTTGCTTTCTCACTGCCCAGCTTGAGCCGCCTCAATCCTTTGCTGGAGGCTGCAGGGGGTTGCGCCTTGGTGTGGCAACACTTGAGCGCCATCGCGCCCAAACGCCGCTGGCATCTCGCTGCCACCACCGCCCTGGGTTTTGTCGCTGCAGCCAGTTACCTGGGCTACAACCACCAAAAAAGTGAAAACCGATGGTTCGAACAGCTGTATGCAACCACCATTTCGCTGCCCAATTTGCGTGTGGCACCGACGGTGTCGGTCGAGAGTTTCATGGGGTCGCTGCGACCCCTGGAGGGGGAGTTGGGGCGGGTGGTGGGTGAGAACCTTCCTGAGGAAGACAACTGACAATCCCAATGACAACGGGGTCTCACGGCTGATGCTGCACCGTCCCCCAATCCAACGCTGCCAAGCCATTGCCCCCAGCATTCGCTGGCCCTGAAGCCGGGCAAATCTGCTCCCCACGCACCACCAAAAAGTGTTGATGGTTGAGCGGTGTTCGCACCTCGGTGTAGACGGCCGGGTGCTCCTCGTTGCGGTCGATGTTGCCGCTGCCGTTGGTATCGCTGCTGTAGCGGCACACGCGGTATTGGCTGGTGTTCAGGCCGATGCTCCAGCCTTGTGGGTTGATGTGGCTTTGGCCTGACCATGCGGCATTGGGGACCGTGCTGCTGTTGCCCGTGGCGGGTAAATCGACCATGCAGTGGTAGCTCACGAAACGCTCGCTCGTCTCTAGCCAAGAGGTGACGTTCATGCTGCCCGGTGTGGCATTCAAGGGCACCCATGATGCCTCGCCGCTGATTTGCACCACCTTGACCGCTTCGCTCACGCACTGTGGTGCTGTTGGGGTGGGGGCACTGCTCAAACTCAAGCCCACGGAGAGCAGCAGCGGTGTGTCGTTGGCCGCTTGTGCGTTGGGCGGTTGCGCCAGAGATAAACGCACCAAGCCGCTGAGCAACAACCCATTCACTGCGCTGCACTGTGTCAAGTGGCTGCTGTTGACTTGCTGTTGTTGCGAGCTGGCGGGCAGGCCACTGCAAATGGCGGTGATGCGCCCGCTGCGGTTGTCAAACAACCAAACTTGGGTGCTGGTGCTGCTGGGTTTGAAGCTGCTGCGGCCGTCGCCCAAGTCGTGGGCCGCAGGTGGAATGAACGTGGATCGGCCGCCTACTCCCCACACCGGATGGGCCCGAGGCGCTTGGCTTAAAGCGGCTGCCAGCGTCGGGTCTTGGCCTGCGATGAGGGTGTGCAGCTTCAAACTTTGCGGTTGGCCTCGCCGATCCGTCCAAGCCACTTCAATGCGGCTTGTTTTGTAGGCGAAGCTGCTGTTGTCATCCACTTGGCGGCTCACTTCGTAGCTGGTGTTGCTGGCGCTTGAATTGGCGCTTGCCGCATTGCTGCTTTGAATGGCCGCGTAGTGGGGCAGGCTGGGTGTGCTGGTCAAAGTGGCGTTGGGTGCCACAAACGCCCGTTGTTCTTCCAGGGTTTGTTGCGCCAAGCGCAGGGCCTCACCGCGATGGCGGGCCGTTTCACTGTTCAAGCGCAAGCCCTCTTGGCTGCGCATCAGGACCAGCATGCCGAGGGTGACCACCAAGAAGGCGACCAAGGCTTCAATCAAAGACATGCCGCGTTGAAGGTGGCATTGACGTGGTGTTTTCATGGTGTTTGATCACTCCAACCACCCGCCAGAGCAGCCCAGCTACCCGTGTTCCAGCGCAAGCGGGACAGCACAGCGGCATCCCACACGAATTGCGGTGCGCCGTCCGTCACCACAGACCCCGCAGACCAGGCAGCGCCTTTCAGCCAAGCGTTGCTGCTGGCCTGCTGCCATTGCAATTCGTTCGCATAGACGGCACCCACGATTTGCACCGCGCCGCGCAGAATCAACTGACCGCGCACCACGAGCACCACGGGTTGATCCAGGCTGCCAAGCGACAACGTGCTGCTGCCTGCATCCAGCAGCACATCACCCTCCACCCACAACAAACGGTTGCCGCGCTGCGCGATGGTCTGTTGCATGGCGCTGCTGCAGTCGCTGCTCGCACCACTCGAACACACCACATGGCGAACGCTGGTTTGTGCCGCCCAGCGCTGTGGCCCCACGCCCCACACGGCGGCGAACAAGGCGTCTGGGCTCAAAGCCGCCAAGTCGGCATCCATCGCGGCAACCGCTTGACTATCGCTGCCACCCGCCACAGAAGACAGCTGCGGCGCGGTGATCTGAACGCTGCCGCCCGCATGCAAAGCCACACCGCCCGAGGCCGGATCCATGTGATGGGCAACTAAAGCGTGCCCCGTGATGCTGCCGCGGGCCGTCAGCGGTGCGGCAGGTGGCGTGCGCAGCCCACCCACCAGGGCCAAATGCACACGCTGATAGGCCTGGGCTTGCCCAGCGGGGGCTTCGCCAGTCATGTTCCAACAATCTGGCCCCGCACTTTGGCAGCCCTTGCTTTGCAGATGGATTTGGCCAGGGGTGGTGGTCTGCAGCAACTGCACCACAAAACCGGCAACGGGTTCGTCGTTCTGCGTGAGCGAGACAGCCGCTGCACCCAAAGCCGGGCAGTGGCAGCGCCACTGGTTGCCTTCGCGCACGCATGCGGCGGTGAGGCCGGCTGTCGTGTGTTGCAAGCGTGTGTTGGCGTCGTATTGAAGGTGACGTTCGCGCCACAATCGGGCGGTGTTGCTGCTGCTGTCAGGCAAGCAGTCTTCATTGATACGCTGGTGGCTGTTCACCATGGCCAAGGCCCACTCCACACCAGCCTGCGCCGCTTCAAACGCCTGTGCGGCACGCACTTGGTTGATGGCCGTGCGCTGCTCAAACACCAGGTGGCGGTTGGCAAAAGCCAGCACCAAGGCCAGCACCATCAACAGCAACAAGGTCACGGCCAGCGCAGCCGCACCACGTTGTGATGAAGGTGAGGCATGTTGCTTCATACCGGGCAAGCGCCGACAACGGCGTCGCTGCGCAAACGCACTTGGGTTTGCAGGCTGCGCTGCACTTGTGCATCGTGTGTGGCGCTGGCTTTCATGTTGATTTGAACGCTGCGCACTTGGAGGTGTGGCGGGCAGGTGCTTGAAGCCGGCGGGCAGGGCCGGTGGCACAAGTCGGCCAAGGGTTGTTCAAACACTTGCGGTTGAATTTGCAGTTGAGTGACTTTCATGACTGCAAGGTCGGTCAGGCCTTGCCACCCGCCGTCACCCAAGCGCATTTGCAACACGCCTTGCTGTAAACGAAAGCCCAGGGTTTCGTTGCTGTCAATTTGCTGGTTCTCTTGCGCATCACGTGAGGTGTAGAACATCACACTGTTGGTGCCCGGCGTGAGCGCTGCGTAGGGATTCATTTGTGGCGCGGCATCTGCCTGCCAAATCGCGGCCTGGGGTGTGCCCCAGTGCCCGGCACGGCGCAGGTGGCGGCTCATCAAATCGAGCGTGGTGCGCAGGTCTTGCTGCAAGCGGGCTTGCAGCAGCAGACTGCGGTTTTCACGCAAGTGTTCGCTGAGCAAAAACAAAGCCGTGGCCACGATGAACAGCCCCAAAGCCAAACCCACCATCAACTCCACCAAGGACAAACCCCGGCAGGCATGGCGTTGCGCTGTTAAAGCGCGTTGATTCACAGCGCCCAACATGCGCGGTTCTCCGTCACGGTGTTGTCCACGGCCGCCGTGGGGCCAGAGGACTTCACCTGGTTCAAGCCCTGAACCTGCAATTGCAGGTAGCGGCAACGCGCATCAGCCTGTTGCATTCCTTGCGCAACCAGCAGCACACGCCAGCCATTCGCATTCACATCGTGCAGGCTGACGGCATAGTGGCCGTTGCTGGTGACGGCGGGCTGCTGCAATGCGGCCAGCGTGCCGTAGGCCATGTGATCGGCGCGATGGCGTTCTTGCATCAACGTCAGTTGCATGACGGTGGCCAGGCCATCCACACGCCGCGTTTTCAGAACCACGCTGTGGAAAGACGGCAAACTCAAAGCCGCCAAGATGGCGCTCACTGCCATGGCACACACCAGCTCAATCAAAGTGAAGCCGCGTGCACGGCGGGTGGGGTGACAACACATGGTCGATCCCTTCAGCACTGCACATGGCCCGGCACGCTGCCGCCCGGCGAGCAGGTGCGAACGCGCCCCATCACATTCACCACATGGCGCAGTTGTTGGCCTTGAGGGTTGGTGAGGTTCAGTGTTGCCGTGGGCGTGCTGGTGCCGTCCCAGGGGTCAAACCGCAACGAGTTGGCCGATGATTGCAAGGCCGCTTTGTCCTGCGCCGTCCAGCGCACGGTTTTCACTTCCGTCGCACCGCCGCTGCACACGGCGGGGGTGTTTTCAAGCGGGCCACAGGTGCAGGCATTGGCGCTGCCGCTGTGCAGCACATAACAGCTGCCTCCCGCCCAAGGCAACACCGTCAAACGCAAACCCTGCTGCCGCGCCACGGCCTCGCTGCGGATGAATTGCAAATCGCCGAGCAACTGCTGGGCTGCACCTTGAAGTCGCTGCTGATCCAACCAACGCGCCATCGACGGCACTGCGGTGGTCGCCAAGATGATGCTCACGGCCACGGTGATCAAGCCCTCGATCAAAGTGAACCCGTGCTGTCTTTTGGAATGTGCGGTGTGTGATCTCACGGCTGGCTTCCTGTCGTTGATGAACTGGAAGCGACTGTAAAAACCGTGATGAATTCACGCGACCCCAGGAGGTGGGGGTTGGAGCAGTTTTGAGGGGTGCCCCTGGATGGGGGTGGTGGGTTTGGTGCTGCCGCGCTGGGGGCTCAAAGCTGGGTGCCTGAGGGATGTAAGGGCGGTACTCGGTACTCCGAGTCTGAGTCCCTACCCGCCATATTCTCTACGCCACGACTCCACGTCAAGGCGCTCAATGGCGGCGTTCATCTCCGCCTGTACGGTGTGTGAGTCGGTCTCCACGTGTTGACGCGTTGCTTCATAGATATGGCTGGAGACAACTGAGCCGACGGCGTGCAGCGAGTCGTGCCTGGACAAGCCTTGAGTCTGCAGGCGTGTCATTGCGCGCACAGTGGGGCCGAAGCCCATGGCGATTTGGTTCTCGATGATGACGTGTATGGCGGCGTGCGCCTTCGCGTTGCCTGACTTCAGGCGACGCACCATGTGAAACGTGGAGACCACACGGATTCGCTCCTGCTCGGGCAACTCTAGCCAATCAGTCGGGCTTGGTGCGTTCTCAGGGTTGTAGAAAGTCTTACTGGGCATGGCAATCGGTGAAGTATGAAGGGGGTGTTCGGCGCGGACTGACTGTTCGAGTTGGTGTCACCCTGTACGCGCACGCCAATACCCAGGCTGTTTTTTATCTGACCGAATCGCGTACACGACCGTCTCGTTGGGTTCTTCACGAAAGACCACTGAAAACGGGAACCCGGTAACGCGAAGCCGACGGCATCCTTCTTCGTCTGGTTTGCCTGCCAAGGGGTTGCGTTTGATTTGCGCGAAGATCGATTTGACCTCGGCAACAAACTTCTTTCCATGCCCTGGGCGGGCTTGTTCCAGATACTGTGATTCGTGCAGAAGCTCCGCGCGAGCTGCTGAATCTAGGCGCAGGGCCTTCACCGCGTGAGTCGAGTCGCTTCTGCGATCACTTCGTCAGCGTCGTACAACGTTGCTTCGCCCCGCTCGTAGGCAGCAACGCGACTGCGAAGTTCGAGGCGCCAAGCCTCTTCAACGCCCACATCCATCGGCTCGTCCAGCGTTTCGCGCAGCAACTCGACCAATTGAGTTCTTTCTTGTGGTGAAAGTGCCTTACCACGCGCGACAAGTTCAGCAACAGTGTCAGTCATTGTGTGCCTCCAATGAAGGTTTCGATTCTACGAGGGGGATAGCTCGCACTGCGCTATTTTCGAGCACGCCAGTAGCCAGGGCGGCGGCTGTGGTGCGCGACGGCACCTATGCGCACGCCGTCGTCTTCGGAACGATAGACGAGCGAGTAAGGAAAGCGATGCAGTGGAAAGAGCCGTCGCTCACGAGAAGTGCGCGTGCCCAGTCCGGGATTCGCTGCAATCATGCTTGCGGCCCGAGTGAACTCGGCTAGAAAGGCGGCTGCGACCGAGGTGCTGGCTTGTTCAGCGTAAAAGGTAACTGCCTCAGCAAGTTCTTCTGCTGCCTCGGGTGAGAGGAAGTAGTTCACTTCAAACTGGCACGCAGGCGAGCGACTACCTCTTCACCTGCAAGCCAAGTGGCTCGCCCCGCAGCGATGTCGGCCTCTCGGCGATCAATCTCTTGTGCCCAGGCCTCTTCCCACTCGGGGTTGGGATCGAGGCTTGCCAGCAGCCTGTCCAAAAGCCGTGAGCGCTCCGCAGGCGGGAGATTCAGAACCTCAACTTCCAAAACTTCTACGGGGATAGACATGGGACACCTGCGGGGTTTCAACTGACCGATGGGAGCATGCCACAAACTGACCTTGCCTCTGTAATCCGTATCCCATAACCGAGTCACGAATTGGCTTGCATGGCCTGGGCCGCAAACCAGCTTTGCTCGAACTGCATCGGACTGACATAGGCCAGAGTCGAGTGCAGCCGGGCTTGGTTGTACCAAAGCAGCCAGGCCATGACCTCGTCTTTGGCTTGCCTCCTGGTTTCAAAGCGCTGCCCATGTAGGCGTTCTACCTTCAGTGACCCGAACAAGGTCTCGCTGCACGCATTGTCCCAACAGTTGCCCCGCCTGCTCATGGACGCCTGAATTCCGTACTCACTGAGCACGTCCCTGAAGTCTTGGCTTGCGTATTGACTGCCTCTGTCGCTGTGGAAGATCAGCCCTGCGCCTTTGTCTGGATGTCGCTTGAACCATGCCATGCGCAGCGCATCAATGACGATGTCGCGTGTCATGTCTTGCCGCAAGCTCCAGCCCACCACTTGACGGCTGAAGAGGTCAATCACCACTGCCAGGTACAGCCAGCCCTCTTGGGTGTCGATGTAGGTGATGTCCCCCGCCCACACCTTGTCAGGCTCTTGAACGTTGAATTGCCGCTCCAGCAGGTTGGGTGCAATCGGCAAATCATGTTTGCTGTCGGTGGTGATCTTGAATCTGCGTTTGCCTTTGGCGCGAATGCCGTGCAATTGCATGAGCTTTTGCACCCGGTCTTTGCCCACCCGGATGCCGCGTGCCAGCAGTTCTTTCCACATGCGAGGCCAGCCGTAGCTGGCCCTGACCTGGGCGTGAATTGCTTTGATGTGTACCAGCAAGGCGTCATCACTGAGGTGGCGTCGTTGCGCCGCACTGGCCCGCCGCAGGAAGTGCTCGTGATACCCGGCCACGCTGACACGCAGAACCCGGCACTGCACAGAGATTGGCCACACCCGCCGGTGGCTTTGTATGAAGGCGTACTTCACGTCGATCCCTTTGCAAAGTACGCCGTGGCCTTTTCCAGGATGTCGCGCTCCATCTTGACCCGCGCCAGCTCTGCCCTCAAGCGGCTGATCTCCATTTGTTCGCTGCTTACCTTGACCCGGCTGTCAGCGCCCTTGAGTTTGCCTTCGCGGTGCGCTTTGATCCAGTTGAACAGCGTCTGCTCAACCACCCCAAGCGTCCTGGCCGCTGCCATGCTTTGGCCGCCTTCCACCAGCCGCACCGCCTCGAACTTGAACTCCTGCGTGTACCTCGCCCTTTTGGCTCTCTTCGTCATTTCCGCTCTCCTTTGCTTGCGATTGAATCACTCAGCAAGGGATACGGTTTTCGGGGGCAAGGTCACGGCGCTGTTCTTCTCACCCCCCATCCCCCTCCAAATAAAACCACCGCCCCTCCTCCCATACAAACCGGCTCACCTCATGCAGCCGCTGCGCACGCCCACCTTGTTTGCTGCGGGCGATGAATTCAACGGTGGCGTGGGTGTCGTCTTGCACTTCAAACGTTTTCACCGCCAGCCCCAACCACTTCAAGCCGGCATCGTTCAGGTCGAGTGAACTGGGGCGGGTGCTCGGGTGCCAGGTGGCGAGCAGGTAGTCGGGCAGCTTCAAGACGAAAGCGCTGTAACGCGAGCGCATCAGGGCTTCGGCGCTGGGGGCTTGCAAGGCCAGCGGCCCCGCGTGGTAGCGGCCGCAGCAGTCGGCATAGGCCAGTGGTGGGCCTTGTTCGATGCGGCAAGGGCAGGGTGGGGTGGTGGGTGTTTTGGCAAGAGACGGCATGGGGCGCATCTTGCCGCAAGCGCAGGTGGGGGACGGAGAGTATTTGCAAAACAGCTTGCGCAAAACACTGTATAAATATAAGGGGTATCCTTTTAGCTCCAGCAACCCCTGAGCTACTGGATGAATCCACAGCATACTTCAACGCCCGAAGCCGGTAAAGACTACCCACAAAACTGGAACGAATTCCTCGACTGGTTCGGCAGTGAAGAGGCGTGCCTGGACTATCTGGAGCGGCTGCGCTGGCCACAAGGATTTGTCTGTCCAGCCTGCGGTGTTTCGCAAGAGCCCTACCGTTCCAGCCGAGCCCGGCTGATGTGCCGGGCATGCGCACGCCAAAGCACTGTGACGGCCGGAACGATCTTCGACAAGACGCGCACACCGCTGCGCGTGTGGCTGGCGGGGGCGTGGTATCTGACTAATCAGAAGCAGGGCGTCAGTGCCCTGGGTCTACAACGGGTGCTGGGCCTGGGCAGCTATCAGACCGCCTGGACTATGCTGCACCGGTTTCGCCGCGCAATGGTGCGGCCTGACCGGGCTCGCTTGAAGGGGGTGGTCGAAGTCGACGAAACTTACCTGGCCATCACTGACCGCGAGGAGCCCATTTCTCCTATGAGGCGCAAGAACAATACGAGTAAGGTTTTGGTCGTTCTAGCGGTGGAGATGGTGCAGCCCAAAGGTTTTGGACGTATTCGATTGCGCCGCATCGACAACGACTCCGCAGAGAGTGTCGTGCCGTTCGTGCAAGCGGCAATTGAGCCCGGCGCGCAGGTGCGAACCGATGGATCGGCCGCTTACAGGGCATTGAACGATCTGGGCTATGACCACCAACGCACGGTGATGCTGGGTTCGGAGATCCCTGCCCATGTGTCCATGGCCGGTGTGCATCGCGTGGCTTCGCTGGTCAAGCGATGGATACTGGGAACGCACCATGGCTCAGTCCAGCCAGCACACCTGGACGCTTACCTGGATGAGTTCGTCTTCCGTTTCAACCGCCGCACTTCGGGCTCGCGCGGCATGCTGTTCTACCGCCTGCTGCAACAGGCCGTGATTACCGATCCGGTGACCTACGACAACGTTGTGAACCCCTTGCGCGCGCAGTCCGAGCAGGCGTAACATTACTGGATGGGTATCCAGTGTTTTGGGCTTCGCTGGAGCTAAGTGGATACCCCTTATAAATATACAGTAAATGCTCTTGCCAAAAACAGTGCGCGCCAGCAGCCGTTGTGTGTTGTTGTGCAGGGCGCGCACCCACCTCTGGAGTGATTCTTCATGCTAGACCACATGACTTTCCGCGTGACCGACATCCACCGTGCCAAAGCCTTCTACGGCGCGGCGCTTGCGCCACTGGGCTACAGCGTGGCCTATGAAGGGCAGCACGGCGCGAACATTTTGGGCTTCTCCTATCCCGACTCTTCTGAGCCTGATGGCAAAAAAGCCGATGTGTGGTTCATTGATGGCCCCTCGCCCTACGGTGGGCCACCCGCGACGGCGGGCTGTCACCTGGCATGGCGGGCTGAAAGTCGTGCACAGGTGGATGCTTTTTATCGCGCAGCCCTGGCTGCCGGGGCAAAAGACAACGGCGCCCCCGGTTTGCGCCCCGACTACCACCCCCACTACTACGGTGCTTTTGTCATCGACCCCGAAGGCAACAACATAGAAGCCGTGTGCCATCGGCCAGAGTGAGTGGCGACTATCCTGCCCTGAATTTTTAATCCCCATGCAGCACCCAGCACCCAGCTCAGCCGCCTTGTTGCGTCCTGCGGCCCGCAAGGCCACAGCCGCCATCGCCCTGCACCCGAGTTTGTGGCTGGGGCACCAACTGGGGCGCTCCAGCGAGCGTGGGTTGCCCACAGGTTTTGCCCCGCTGGACGCCGAGTTGCCCGGCGGTGGCTGGCCGCGCCGTGCGCTCAGTGAGTTGTTGTTCGCGCAAATTGGCATGGGCGAAGTACGTCTTTTGGCACCCAGCCTCGTGGCCACGCAGCAAGCGGGGCGGGTGGTGATGTTCTTTGACCCACCGGCTGCGTTGTCGGCCCTGGCCCTGGCCCAACTGGGGCTGGATGTGCCGCAGTTGCTGTTGATTCAAACCCGTGAGGTGGTCGCTGTACCTGGTGCTGCACAGCCTGCGTCATTGCCAACATCGCGGCCCACATCACCGCCAATGTCACTGCCAATGGCACAGCTAAAAGCGGCCAAGCCCTACAAGAACAGCGCCAATCAAAAAAACTTGTGGGCCTTGGAGCAAGTGCTCAAAAGCGGCCATGTGGGGGCGGTGGTGGCATGGTTGCCTGCGGGGCTGCGCCCAGAGTACCTGCGCCGTTTGCAACTGGCCGCACAACACCACGATGGCCCGGCCTTCATGCTGCGCCCGTGGTGGGGGGCCGATGCTCAACAACACATGCAGCCCAGTGCAGCCCCGCTGCGTTTGGGGTTGAAACCTGTGGCTGCTTGGCAAGTGTCACACGCTGCAAAGCATGCATCGGCACATCAAGCTGGGGCTGAGCAACTGTCCATTCAACTTTTCAAACGCACAGGTCCACCGCGCCTGCAACCGCTGTTGCTGAACTTGCCGTCGGTGCTGCCGAACGATGGGCGTTCTATCCCAGAGACCGCACAAGACCTGCCTTTGCTGCGACCGGCTGCGTTTGTTAATTTGGCTTGATTAGCGACAAGCCTCAGCCCCCCTCACCTCCGTTCGGGCTGAGCCTGTCGAAGCCTGCGTGTGTTGCTCCGCGCGCCCCTTCGACAGGTCTTGTCCTGAACCCCATCGAAGGGTCATGGCGAACGAAGGAGGGTTGAGGAATGTTTGCGAATCAAGATTTGGTTTGAACCTCGCCTCGTGTTGTTTTTGTAAAGATTGCACCCCCCATGCTGTGGATCGCCATCCACCTCCCCCTGTTGTCGCTCGAATCCTGGGCGGCCACCTTGCCGTTCACGTTGAGTGCACCGCTGGCCTTGATGGATGCCAAGCGGGTGCTGCATGTCAATGCCCAAGCCCTGGCCTTGGGTGTGCAGCCCGGTTTGAAGCGCGCCACTGCGCTGGCCTTGGCACCTGATCTGCTGCTTGGGCAGCCAGACGACAAACGCGACGCCCAAGCCTTGCTCCGCGTGGCTCATGCAGCTTTGGTTTTTACGCCCATGGTGCACTTGGCCAGCCACCCGGCACACACCGTGCTCCTGGAAGTGCAGGCCAGCTTGCGCTGCTTTGGTGGTGAAGCGGCTTTGCTGCAAGGTTTGCAATCGGCCCTGGCGCGGTTGCCTCACCGCATGCACCTGGCCCTGGCACCCACACCGCAAGGCGCGGCCTTGCTGGCGCGGTGGTCAGCTTGTGCTTCCAAGCACGACCGCACCACCCCGTTTCGCTGTGGCAACCTCACCGATCTCCAACGCCAACTGCACGATACCCCGCTGACCTTGCTGGCCAGCGCCGCAGGCCATGAAGACACCTTACACAGCATGGGCCTGCACACCCTAGGCGCTTTGTGCCGCCTGCCGCGTGCCGGGCTGAACAGGCGGTTTGGTGAAGCCTTGCTCGATGAGATCGACCGCACCTTGGGCACCCGTGCCGACCCACGCCTGCCCCTGGTTTTGCCCGAAACCTTCCATGCCCAACTGGAGCTGTGGACACGCGCCGACACCACAGACCAACTCTTGCCCGCTGCCACCGTGCTGCTGGAACAACTGCTGGCCTGGGCCCGCGCACGCCAAGGCCGCGTGGCCTGTTTCAGCTTGCGGCTGAAACACGAACAACGCCGCACCCGTGGCGATGCAGACAACGCGCCCGCCAACACCCACTTGCGCATCGCCCTGACCCAAGCCAGCGCCGAGTTGGCACACCTGCAAGCCTTGCTGCGCGAGCATCTCGCACGCTTGCAGCTGCCAGCACCCACGTTGGAAATTCACCTTGAATGCGCCGACTGGGTGCAAAACGCGCCGCCCAATGAATCACTTTTTCCAACGCCGCAAAACGAGAACGAAGGCCTGGTGCAACTCATCGAACGTTTGCAGGCTCGCCTCGGCCCCGAGCACGTGCGCCGCCTCGCCGCCGTGGCCGACCACCGCCCCGAGTGCGCCAGCCCAAGCCACAGCGCCCAAGCCACGGTCCCGCATTTGCAGGCCCAGCGCAGCCAGCAGGTGCAACAAACCGCCCCTGCCGCCGCCCGCCCGGTGTGGTTGCGGAGCCCACCACAAGCCCTGAAAGAACGCAACCACCGCCCGTGTTTAGACGGCCAAACCCTGCAACTGCTGTGTGGCCCCGAACGCATCGAAAGCGGCTGGTGGGACGGCTTGCTGTGCGAACGCGACTACTTCATCGCCCGCCAACCCAGCGGCGCTTTGGTGTGGGTGTATCGACTGCGGCATGCACGAGAGGGGGATGCGATGGGGTGGTTTTTACAGGGGTGGTTTGGGTGAGGGAGATTGCAAACGCACCAACGTATCAGTTGCATGCAGCCTCCCCTCACAACCCCAACTCACTCAACCCCGCATGCCCGTCCGGCCGCCGCCCCAGCGGCCAATGAAAGAGCCTGTCCTCCGCCTTGATCGGCAAATCATTGATGCTGGCAAATCGCCGCTGCATCAGGCCGTGGTCGTTGAACTCCCAGTTCTCGTTGCCGTAGCTGCGAAACCAGTGGCCGCTGTTGTCGTGCCACTTGTCAGCGAAACGCACGGCAGTGAGGTTGCTAACAGACCCTGAGACTGAATTGATCCTGGTCGCATGCGCTTGATTGGAGTGGTTTACTCCACGGCGCCAAAAACAAACCGCGTCACGCCCAGCGCAAACGCAAACAAAAAACCGAAGGTGAAGCGATCCAGCCGCATGACCTCCTGACCGCGTTTGGCCCGCCACATGCCCACCCACATCATGGCCAGCCCCACCGCAGCCGGGGTGATGATGAGATTCAGGTAACGCCATGTGTGATTGCCTATCAGGTGCACCGGGAAGAGCCACAAGCTCAAGACCCCGAGCAGCGCACCCAACACGACATAGCCCAATGCCGCGAGCCACGGGTTTACGGGGCGACGCAGCGGGTCCGCTACCGCATGCAAACCCATCTCGGCCAGGGCCTCGATGCACAGCTGCAAGAAAAACTCGCCGAAGAGTTCCAGCAAAAATTCGATCATGGCGACGAGTGTAAAACTCATGAGAAAACGCCGGGCCGCTCCCAAGTTTTCTCAACCCCAAGGGACACGAAGGGGGCAATCAGGTCCCTGGGGGGCGCTCAATCGACGATAAAAAGCGTTGCCCCCACATCGGTGGAAGACCGGTGCGCCTCGGCGTTGTCGGCCACTTGGTAGCTCATGCCGGGTTTCAAAACAAAGCGGCGGCCATCGGCTAATTCGGTGTGCAACTCGCCACTGAGGCACAGCAATACATGGCCTTTGCTGCACCAGTGGTCGGCCAGGTAGCCCGGGGTGTACTCCACCATGCGCACTCGAATGTCGTTGAAGTGCTGGGTGCGCCAAGTGGCCGACCCTCGTACGCCAGGGTGTTGTGTCTGCTCAACCAGAGACCAATCGGTGGTGACAAAGGGGATGTTGTTCAGTTTCATCAAAAGTTCTCCATTGTTCTGTTAGCAGTGGACTCGAGCTGCGGCTCCTTTGCAATACACAGCTGGACCGAATGGCTTGCAACTTCTGTGGTGTAAGAAATCGCGTCCAGCGCCGACACTCAGGGTGATACGCAAGGCCATACGGCTTGTCACGACGGCTGGATGCTTTTCCTACTAGGATGGGGAGCCTTGCCCTTATTTGTTTTCCTTTGCCCATGCAGTCCCTGTCATCGTCCTACCGCAGTGTTCGCCACACCACCGTCCAGTGGGTCGAGGGTCTCAGTGATGCAGACCTGACCGCGCAGTCGGCCGAGTTCGCGAGCCCAGGGAAATGGCATTTGGCCCACACCACCTGGTTTTTTGAGCGGTTTGTGCTGCAGCCTTTCGATACGACCTACCGCGTGTTTGACGAGCGGTTTGGATTTCTCTTCAACTCTTACTACAACGCCGTCGGCCCACGTCAGGCGCGTGCGCAGCGCGGTTTACTCACGCGCCCGAGTTTGGCCACGGTACTGGACTACCGCCAGCATGTGGACCGCGCCATGCACGCCCTGCTGTCGCAAACCTTGCCCGAGGATGGCGTGGCACGTATCACCCTTGGCTTGCATCATGAACAGCAGCACCAAGAACTGCTGCTGACGGACTTGCTGCATTTGTTTGCGCAGAACCCCCTGCGACCCGCTTGGCGCGCTCCTGCAGTCGTCACCAGCGGCACCACACACGCAGCCACACCACAGCCGCTGCAATGGGTTCGTTTTGATGGTGGTGCGGTGGATGTGGGTCACACAGGCCATGGTTTTTGTTTTGACCACGAACAACCACGCCACACGGTGCTGCTGCGACCTTACCGTTTGGCCAGCAGGCCCATCACCAACCGTGAGTGGCTCACTTTCATGCAAGCCGGTGGCTACAGCGCACCGGCACTGTGGTTGTCAGACGGCTGGGATCAGGTGCAAGCCCAAGGCTGGCAGGCACCGCTTTATTGGGAACAAGTCGCCGGTGGCGTTTGGCAGACCATGACCTTGCATGGCATGCAGCCGCTGCAGCCCGACGCACCCGTGACCCACGTCAGTTTTTTTGAAGCGGATGCTTATGCCCGCTGGGCGGGCAAACGGCTGCCCACAGAGTTCGAGTGGGAGCATGCGGCGCATGCTTGCGCGGTGGATGGCAATTTTGTCGAGAGCAACCATTTCGCGCCGCAGCCTTCTATGGCCACCAACGACGCGTCGCCCAGGCAAATGTTCGGCGACGTGTGGGAGTGGACGGCCAGCCCCTTCGTGGCCTATCCCGGATTTCGTGCGGCCGCCGGTGCCGTGGGTGAGTACAACGGCAAATTCATGAACGGTCAGTACGTGCTGCGCGGTGGGTCGTGCGCATCACCACAAAGTCATTTGCGGCCTGAATACCGCAACTTTTTTCAACCCATCCAGCGCTGGCAATTCACGGGCTTGCGGCTGGCGGAGGATGCATGATTTTCACCAACAACAATAACGCCCAGCGCGTCATGCCTGCACAGCAGGCTATTGACAGCGCCACCGCGCCCTCCCTGGCTTTAGCCCGCGATCTGCTCACGGGTTTGTCGCAACCGCAAAAAAACATCCCCTGCATTTGGTTTTATGACCATCGGGGTTCACAGCTTTTTGAAGACATCACCCGCCTGCCTGAGTACTACCCCACACGCACCGAAACCCGTTTGCTGCAGGGCCTGGTGGGGGAGGTGGCCACTACCGTGGGCCCCCATGCCCAGTTGATCGAACTGGGCAGCGGCTCCAGCGTGAAAACACGTTTGCTCTTGCAGGCCATGCCGGAACTTGCGGCCTATGTGCCGGTGGACATTTCAGAAGCCTTCCTCAACGACGCCGTGGCCGGTTTATTGCGAGACTTTCCGCACCTGGTGGTCAAACCCGTGGTGGCGGACTTCACCGCCCCCTTCGCTTTGCCGCGTTTGCCGATCCAACTGCACGGCCAACCCAGCCCGCGTTTGGGATTTTTCCCGGGCTCCACCATCGGCAACTTTTCACCCGAAGCGGCCACCACCTTGCTGACCCAATTTGCGCAAGCGCTGGGGCCGCAGGCGTGGCTGTTGATTGGCGTGGACACCACCCAAAATCCCGCCATGCTTGTACCTGCCTACGACGATGCCCAAGGCGTGACCGCCGATTTCAACCGGAACTTGCTGCTGCGCGTCAACCGCGAGTTGGGGGCCAACTTCCACTTGAACCATTTTCACCACGCGGCGCGTTTTGACGCGGCTGCGGGCCGGGTGGAGATGCACCTGGTGAGCGAGATTAAACAAACCGTCAAGGTGCTGGGCCACAGCTTTGATTTCCAAGCGGGCGAATCCATCCACACCGAAAACGCCTACAAATACACCGCCCCGGCGTTCATGCGTTTGGCCAGCAGCGCAGGGTGGCGCGAGCAGCAGGTTTGGTGCGACGACCAGGGCACCGGCTTCAGCGTGTTTTTGATGCGCGCGGAAGGTTGAGGAGTTAAAGCGCCAGCACCGCCGCCACGAGCAACGCCACGGCTGCTACCAGCGAAGCAACAGCGCCCACCATATTGCCCCAGTAAACCAGCCGCCCCCAACCCACGCCACCCGCCGCCAAACCACGTTCACCTGTGATGGCCGCCAAGGGGGTGGATACACAAAATCCGTAAGAAGAAATCACCAAGGCCACCACGATGGTCCAGGTAAGCGCCGTGGGTGCCGCCAAACCCGGCAAGAGCGCCGCCACCGCCAGCATCAGCGTCGCGCCTATCGGCAGGCTCAAATGCGCCACCCGCCAAGAGTTCACGATGTGGGCTGCGGCTTGCCGTTTGATGGCGCGCGCATACGGCGCACCCAACAACAAACCAAACAAAAGCACGATGCTGCCGTGCAGGACGAGGTGGCTTGAGGCGGTGTTCATGGGCGGTTCTTTTAGAGGGAGTCATTCAAGGCGATGTGTCCGGGCTTCATCCGCTGTCAAACCGTCATTCCAGCGCAGGAGCGAGTCCAGGCGCGTGGGCCTATGCTGCTTGCAACAGAAACTCGACCCTCTCCGCATCTATTCATGCTTTGCAGAAATCATGACACCAAACACTGTTCAGACCGCCCCTTCAACACTGCTCACGACAGAACCTGTCGAGGTCGGCGCGTTTCTCGGTGCAGCACTTCGACAGGCTCAGTGCGAACGGTGTGTGTTCGTCATGATTTTTGAAAACGGCAATACTTGAAAAGCGACAGCGCCGCTGCTTGTACGACGCGATCACGGAGTTTAAGTTCTGACGGGGGTCTGAAAGGACGAGTGCTTAGTTACGCCGACTTCGCTGTGCAGCAAAGCCAAAAATGAACATCAGCGCAACCAAAATGATCACGTCCCATTGAGCCATTATTGGAAGGGCGGATTAAGGATGCGCTGCATAACTCGTTGTAGAGCAATCAAGGCAATGACGCCCAATTGCCCACTCCGTATTGACGCCAAGAACCCTGGGGCTCTTGAGGCAGCGTTTGTGCACTGAATCACGCGCTCCAAGTTGGCCATTGATTCGGCCGAGTCTTTCGGGCCGTGGTGTTGAACAGGAAGAACAGTGGAAGCTTTAAGGCGTGGTCCAACCGTAATAGGCGACACCTTCAAACTTATAAGATGGGTTGGTCAGTACGATGTTCTTTTCATTCTCATTGATCGTGAAAAAGTGCGTGCCCCGGGTTGCGTTGAAAAAGCGGTAAATGGGCACAGCAGTTCCGCCAGCGGCCATCTGGCCATTCCAAGCGCTGCCTTCGTAGGTGAAGTCTTTGAGTGTGGCGATGACCCAGTCCTTTTCTGCGGCGCTGATGGTGTAAAAGTGCGAACCACTGCGGCGGTTGTAGAAGCGGTAGATGGGTGAGGTTCCACCGGTCGACGCGGCAGCATAGGCATAAAAAGCGACACCCTCGTAGGCGAATTCTTTAAGGCTGGCAATGACGAAGTCTCTTTCGGCTGCACTGGTGGTGTAAAAGTGAGCCCCTGTGGACGCGTTGTAGAAGCGGTAAACGACGCTGCGTGACGTGGGCGGCACCTCTGCAGCGGGCGATAGCCAGCGTTTCAGTGCCGCGTTGTAAGCAACGTCAAAGCGACCATAGGTGTCAATCCCGGTGTAAAGGTAGTTGCCAGCGGCTGCTTTTGTGCAAGTACTGGAGCCTCCCCGAAGGCTTCCTACAACATAGCGGCTACCACCGATGGTGGCCCAAAGTGCCGATCCGCTACTGCCGCCCTCGGTGACGCCTTGTGTCCACTTCACCGCATAGAACTTCGAGTTCGACTGGGCTGCGCTGGTGCACGAGTACTCGCCTTGTGCATTGGGGGCAGAGCAATTTCGGTAGGAGTCGATGGAGCCGATGCTGTACAGCTGCAGATCAGCCATGGGGTGATGCAAACCGAAGGCCCCTGTTCCTGAGCTCTGCACGGAAGTTGCCCAACCTGCCAAACGTGATCCTGCAGGCATAGGGCTGTTCAAGCGAACGAACGTGGTGTCAGCTTCGCTGCTGCTGTAGAGCCAGGTGGCACCCGTCGTGAGACGGGCTGTGGTTCGTGAGGTCAGCGCATTACAGGTAGTTGAGCGCAGAAAAAAAGTGCTGATCAATGTAGACGCCACGGTTTGGTTGTTGAAACAGTGGTTGGCGGTCAACAAATATGGCGTCGTCGAGTTGTCTGCAGCGGCCAAGGTGGTGCCGGTACAGCTGTAGGTAGAGCCGTTTTCAACGTACTTCAGTTGAACTGTCGCTGCGCTTTCCTGGTCATAAGCGGAACCTGCGCAAGTCACGTCCAGATTGCACTCAAGCGCATCGCCAATGTCGCGCTCTCTTTCGGACTGTGTTGCATCAGCAAACAGGTGGGACAGTGTGGGCAGCGAAAACTGGACATCACTTGGTTTTGCGTTGCGCGGTATCTGTACTTCCAGCGTGACTTCTGGGCCCGCTACCGGCGGCATCCAATAGGTTCGGGCCGCTTCACTCAAATCGCCAGCATTGCGGTTTCGTTCTATGGTCTCCAAGACAGTTCTTTCGCTAACTTCTTCGACAGTGTTTGCGTCCTTCCCGTAGACCCGCAACACGGACTGGGGCCGGCAGCGACGTCACGCGCAAACCCAAACGAACCTCCAATGCACCCGGCGACGAGACCTTGATCGCGGTGATTTGGGTGCCGTCCGCGAGGGTCTCCCAGAGCAGGATGGTTTGTGTTGCCGTATCGGTCACGGTTTCTTGCAGGCTGCGAGAAACGCCCACTTGGTTGGGTGTCAAGCGGTCGTCGCTTTTGCTTCGCTGTTTGAAGGACTGCTGTTCCTTCTTGCTGAATTCGGGCAGCGTGATGGTCCGGGACAGGTTGGTGGCACGTCGGGTTACAGCCGGCGGTTGTGTCTTTGATTGCTCCGAGCTGGGCGGCACCGTGAAACCGTCGAGTTGAGTCAAGGTCTTGACCTCTTCGGCGACGGTCGGAGTCTGCTGCTGGGCGGTTGACTGGCTACCACCTACACCTCCACCTCCACAAGCGGTGAGCGAAAGTGCGCTCACCAAGATTAGTCCACATGAAGCGAATTCTTTAATATTCATCTCGTTTCTCCCCTTTAATGATTTTTAACAATACTCGGCATCAATCCATGAGGATTGGGTGACCCCAGTCCCAAGATCAATTTGTTGCGCTGACATGGCATCTGCGCACAGGGTGTGCCTTCTGTCGCCAGAACGCGCTGTTGGGCCACATTCCTAGTTCACAGTGCAGCCACCAGTTTGTTGGGTTGTTGGCTTGGGGGCCTTGCCTTTCTCACAGTCAACAAAGCCGTGAAAAACGTCAACTTCCCTCACCCTTGCTCTGGTTTGCCACCAACACCTTCGCCGCAGCCTCCGCATCGATCAAGCAATAACTCTTGATTCGAACTCATACACCAGCGAAATGCCGTTTGGAATGTGGGCACCGATGCAGTCGAGGATTTTACCGAGGCGAGAATGCTGTTGCGGTGGCAGGCGAACACCAAGCGTTGGCCTGCCATGATGGCCGGTGCGAATTCCTCGTTCCACAGTGGCTGCACATGCGCCACTGTGTTTTTCAGGCATTCGGTCGGTGACGACTAAGCTTTGACTGACCCAGCATCTGCACGACGCGCCAAAAGGAGGGGCTGAAAGAGTACGTTGTCTCGCCGCTCAGCACCAACAAACCCTGCTTCACCAAGCAGCGACAGCAGACGTGCGATGGTGACGGCGTAGTAACGGCTTTTCAGCACCTGGGTTTCGCACGTGCCCTCTGGTGACTCCGACGTGAGGTAGATGCTCAGGTCATATTGATCGCCGTGCCACTCCCAGACTTGCACCGCCAGAAACCGACGCCCGCCTTCATACCGCATGCCGTAGGGGCGAACGTCCGGGTTGATTCGCTCGATCGCCGCGTAGTCTCGCACCGAAAAGACAGCGACGCCGCCTGGTCGAAGGCAGCGGTAGCAGCTTCGGAAGGCACTGAGCAGTTCAGCGTCTGACAACAGATGTGGAATGCTGTTGTCGCACGCGAGCACGGCCGCCATGGACTCGGACGCTGTGCAACTGAGCGTGCGAAGGTCATCTACCTGCGCCGCGGCCTGAAGAGCTCGACGCGAGAGTTCCAACTTCAATCGCTCTATGGCGCCACGCGAAATGTCGGAGGCAGTCAGTCGATAGCCGCGCTCAACAAGACCCAGCGTTTGAGTTCCAATGCCGCTGGCTGCATCAAGCACTTGATCACCGGGAAACACCCCGCATGCGACAAGCAGGCCGGCAAGTGCCTCACCTTGTTTGGAGATTGAGTTTTCCCAATCGCTGTAGAGCAGGTGGTAATACGGGGCCAACTGATCGTAGAAGGCAGCGGTCATTGGTGCGATGGTGGTCGTGCGGTCAATGCTTGAGTTATCCAGTGGTATGGCGCGGCACATAGAAGCCCCAGACACCGTTGGAAAGCTCTGTCGCAGCAAACCGCGTAGTCGTTCCACTCGAGGCGACCTCGTAGACCCATGCTCGATGACGCTCGCTCCCATAAGAGGGGTGCGGAACGACGATGTGTTCCTGCTGAGTCATCCGCCAATTGCTGGCATGCATCCAAGGGTTGATGTCGCCGATCAAGAAAGCAGCACCTTCCAGCCCAACGTGAACTGGCTCCCAACCACCGGTCAAATCTTCAAGCTGCATGACGTTGGCACTGCCCGGCACCCAACCTATGCTTCGAAGCCGCAGCCTTTGCTTGCCTGTCCGTGCCGAGCAACGGGTTAAGCACCACTACCTACAAGCCAAGTGCGAACAAGGTGGACCAACGTAAATACTCCAGCAAACTCTGCAAGTACAGCCAGAGTGTTGAAAAGCCATTCAGGAGTTCCGGTGAAAGGCCCATCAGAATCAAACAGAGAGAAAACGGGGTACGTGGGTGCAAATAAAAGCAGGAGTGGCCCTCCCGAGTGAGCCAATGCCATGCTTGCTGCCGCGCCAAAGAGGCACAACGGAACCGTAATTGCTGCCGCCCACAGGCTTGATCTAACGAACTGTTTGCGCCTGGCTCGGCGTTTCGCGTCTGGGTCGAAGGGGGAAGCCATTGGGTGAAGCTCAACTTTCTATCGGGCGACAGTTTCGCTGTGTAACACCGCCGCCTTCCAAATGCTGGTGGCGTGCTCGGTACGCAAGCCGTTTCCTACTTTGTTTTTTGACATAAGGACGTTCTATCGAAAGCAAGAACAAAGCCGTGAGAAGCGGCCGATCCCCTCACCCCTTCCCCTGATTCGCCACCGCAGCCGCCGCCTTGGCCGCAGCCTCCGCATCGCCCAAGTAATAACTTTTGATCGGCTTCAAGTTGGCGTCCAACTCATAGACCAGCGGAATGCCATTGGGAATGTTGACGCCGACGATGGCGTCGTCGGAGATGCCGTCGAGGTATTTCACCAAGGCGCGGATGCTGTTGCCGTGGGCGGCGATGACCAGTCGTTGACCCGCTTTGATCGCGGGGGCCAGTTCCTCATTCCACAGAGGCAGCACGCGTGCCACGGTGTCTTTGAGGCATTCGGTCAGGGGCACGTCTGTGGGTTTGAGCTTGGCGTAACGTGGGTCTAGGCGCTGGCCGCGTGGATCTTCTGCGCCGAGCACGGGAGGCGGTGTGTCGTAGCTGCGGCGCCAGACCAGTACCTGTTCGTCGCCATATTGTTTGGCGGTTTCGGCTTTGTTCAGGCCTTGCAACGCGCCGTAGTGGCGCTCGTTGAGTTGCCAGCGGTTTTGCACGGGCAACCAGGTGCGGTCCATGTTGTCCAGGCAGTGCCACAAGGTCCAGATGGCGCGTTTGAGCACCGACGTGTAGGCCACATCAAATTCATAACCGGCTTCTTTGAGCAGGCGACCGGCTTGTTTGGCTTGCTCAACGCCGGTGGGCGTGAGGTCTACATCGGTCCAGCCGGTGAAGCGGTTTTCCAGGTTCCAGGTGGATTCGCCGTGGCGAATCAGGACGAGTTTGTACATGGCAGACGGGATTTGATGAAGTGAGGGGGCGGGATGGGAACACCCCGGGTCAGTCCAGGGGCATGGTGAGCGCAAGAGCCGCCTTGGAGGGGCGAATTCTATAATCCGCCACTTTGCCGGGCTCTTCCGGTGCGCCCTGGATTTTCACGTGGATAAGTTTCTTGTCGATAACTTTGTTTTGATTTTGCTGGCCGTGGTGTCGGGCGGCATGCTCTTTTGGCCCATGTTCAGCAAACGCGCGGGCGAGAGCCGGGTGAATACCACCGAAGCTGTGATGCTCATCAACCGCGAAAAAGCGGTGCTCATCGACGTGAGCGAAGCCAAGGAATACGCCGAGGGCCATGCGGCCGGTGCCAAGAGCGTGCCTTTGGCGGACTTGGAGGCCTCGAAAGACTTGCCCAAAAATAAAACCTTGCCGCTGGTGGTGCTGTGCCCCACAGGCAGCCGAGCCAACCGTGCGGTTGCCACGCTCAAAAAGCTGGGTTATGAAAACAGCCGCGCGTTGGTGGGGGGCACATCGGCCTGGCGCGAGGCCAGTTTGCCCATTGAAAAAGCCAGTGCTTGATTGATTCCTGTAGAAAGCCCGCCACCATGCAAGCCGTCAAGATGTACACCACCCAGGTCTGCCCCTACTGCGTCCGTGCCAAACAGTTGCTGGCGCAGCGTGGCGTGACCACCATCGAAGAAATTCGCGTGGACCTCGACCCTGCCCAGCGCCAAACCATGATGGACATCACCGGCCAGCGCACCGTGCCGCAAATTTTCATAGGCCACACCCATGTGGGTGGCTGCGACGACCTGGTGGCGCTGGACAAACGTGGCGAGCTGTTGCCGCTGTTGGCTGCCTGATCGTGGGGCCTGTGTCACCGGGTTGTTACGGCGCTCAGACATAATCCGCGCCCTGTAGGAATTGCTTTCCTTCGCCCCGCAGCAGCTGTTGCCGGGGTTTATTTTTATAAATGTCCTCATTCAAGATTGCGAGATTTTCATGGCCGAGTCCACACCCGTTACCGACGCTGACAACAACGCGCCGGTGTTTCAAATTCAGCGCGTTTACCTGAAAGACTTGTCGCTGGAACAACCCAACTCGCCGCAAATTTTGCTGGAGCAAACCCAGCCTCAAGTTGAAATCAACCTGGCGGTGGGCGCGGCCGGTGTGGTCGATGGCATTTACGAGGTGTCTGTCACCGCCACCGTCACCACCAAAGTGGGCGACAAAACCATGTTCCTCATTGAAGCCAAACAAGCCGGCATCTTTGAAATCCGCAACATTCCGGAAGACCAACTGCAAGCCATCATTGGCATTGCTTGCCCCGGCATCATTTACCCCTATTTGCGTGCCATCGTTTCTGACGTGTGCACGCGCGCTGGTTTCCCACCCGTCATCCTGAGCGAAGTGAACTTCCAGGCCATGTTCGAGGCCCAGCGTGCGCAAGCCGGTGCGCCTAACGGTGCTGCCGCACCCACGCTGAACTGACAGCCACCATGAACGTCACCGTGCTTGGCGCTGGCGCGTGGGGCACGGCGCTGGCTGTGGCTGCGGCCCACCGAGGGCGGGTGAGTTTGTGGGCGCGTGACTCCGATCAAGCCCAGGCCCTGCAACTGACGCGGCGCAATGCCCGCTATTTGCCTGATGCGGTGTTGCCGCCCGCTCTTCAAGTCACGTCTGATTTGAACGCGGCTTGCCTGCATGCGGAGGGAGATGGCCTCGCCATCATCGCCACGCCCATGGCGGGTTTGCAAGCGATGTTGCAGCTACTGCAGCAGCGCCCCGCGCCGCGCCCCGGTGTGTTGTGGTTGTGCAAGGGTTTCCAAGAAAACAGCAGCTTGCTCGGGCACGAGTTGGCGGCTCAATTTGCCCCTGACTTACGCGCCGGTGTGCTGTCCGGTCCGAGTTTTGCGCAAGAAGTGGCACGCGGCCAACCCACGGCTTTAGTGGCTGCCAGCACCGACTGCGCGTTGAGCGAACAAGCCGTGGCCGCCCTGCACAGCGACAGCTTGCGCATTTACACGAGCAAAGACCCGGTCGGGGTGGAGGTAGGCGGTGCGGTGAAAAACGTGCTGGCCATTGCCACCGGCATTGCCGACGGCATGCAACTCGGGTTGAACGCGCGGGCTGCGCTCATCACGCGTGGCCTGGCGGAAATGACGCGCCTAGGTTTGGCCTTGGGTGCACAGGCGGAAACCTTCATGGGGCTGTCGGGGCTGGGCGATTTGGTGCTCACCGCTACCGGTGACTTGTCGCGCAACCGCAAAGTGGGTTTGTTGCTGGCCCAAGGCCTGCCACTTTCCCAAATTCTTCAAGAGTTGGGGCACGTGGCTGAAGGCGTGCGCAGCGCTGCGGTTGTTTTGCAGCGAGCGCAATTGCTGGGGGTGGACATGCCCATCACACAAGGTGTGGTGGCCGTGTTGGCCGGAGAGATTTCGCCGGCCGCCGCACTCTCCAAGTTGATGGGGCGGCAGGCGCGTTCTGAGCGTTGAGCGGTTGGTCGAAGCTCAGGCCTGCGCACCTTCGTAGCCGTTTTGTCGCCAGGCCTCGAACACTGCCACCGCCACGGCATTGCTGAGGTTCAGGCTGCGTTGTTCGGGGCGCATCGGCAAACGCACGCGTTGCGCGTTGGGAAATGAGTCCCGCAATTCGGCGGGCAGGCCAGCAGTCTCGGACCCAAAGACCAACCAGTCACCCGCCTGCCAGGCCACATTGGCAAAGGGCTGGCTGCCGCGGGTGGTGAAGGCAAAAATGCGATCGGCGGGCGGCTGGGCAGCAGCCAAAAAGGCGGGCCAAGAGGCATGCCGCTGTGCACGTGTCCACTCGTGATAGTCCAGCCCCGCGCGTTGCAGCAAACGGTCTTCCATCAAAAACCCCAAGGGTTCGATCAAATGCAAGCTGCAACCTGTGTTGGCCGCCAGACGAATGATGTTGCCGGTGTTGGGCGGAATTTCAGGGTGAACCAAAACGATGTTGAACATGGGTGTGGGCTGTCTTATTCACGGACATTGACGTTTCCGAAATTCATGACAAACACCTTCCGTTCGCCCTGAGCCTGTCGAAGGGCTCAACGAGGTACGCGCTGGCTTCGACAGGCTCAGCCCGAACGGTGTGAGATGTCATGTTTATGGAAACCTCAATATGTTTTAAGGTTCACAAAGGCGTGCGCGCAAAACACCACAGGTGCACATGGGCCGCACCGGCTTGTTTGAGCACGCGGGCTATTTCGTTGGCCGTGGCCATGGTGGTCATCACGTCGTCCACGACGGTGATGTGGCGACCCGCAATTTCTGGCTGGCGCAGCGCGTCCACGGCAAAAGCGCCGCGCACTGCCATGTCGCGCTCTTTTCGCGTCAAGCCGAGTTGATGGGGGGTGTCGCGCACCCGCAGCAGCAAATGGGGGTCAGACTGCACAGGTCCTGTCTGGGCCAAGCGGCGCGTCAACTCCCAGGCTTGGTTGAAACCGCGCTCGCGCAGTCTGTCGTTGCTCAGCGGAACGGGCAGCAGCAATTCATTCCTGCTGGGTGTGTAGGCGCCTTGCATCAATGGAATCAGGGCGGGCAAGAGGTCCAGACCGTCATGGAATTTCAAACGCGCCAGCAAGGTGTTCCAGGGGAAAGCGTAGTCGACAGCGGCCGATGCCGAGTCAAACGCTGGCGCTTGTCGAATGCAAACGCCGCAGTGGCTCACCCCTGTCGGGATCGCTACCGCACAACCCACACACCGCAAACGAGGTGCCGCAAAACGCGCTTGGCAATCACCGCAAAAACCGGGGCCACTGCTGCTGCGGCACACGGCGCATTGGTTGGGCAGCTGCGCAGCCTGGGCCCGGACCAAGCCCAAAGCGTTTTGCCAGGTGGATCTCAAGAGTGCGGTGGTGTTCACCGCGTCAATATACTTCCCGGATGCCGCAAGCCTCACCACCCACACGCTTGATTGACACCCAAGCGGTGTTGCGCGTATTGCAGCGCCAGGCTTTGGGCTCGGGTGCGCCTTGGTTGCATCAAGAGATTGCCCGCCGCATGGCGCAGCGGCTGGCTGTGATTCGTCTTCAACCCGAGCGCATCATCGATTGGTGGGCGGGTGCGGGTGCAGCAGACGAGTTGCTCGCGCAAGCTTATCCAGGGGCTCAGCGTATTGCCATGGAGCCCAGTAGTGCTTGGCAACAACGAACCACCGCGCAGCGCCAGCTTCCTTGGTGGTCTACCAAACGCTGGACCACGCCGCCGCAGCCGGTGCTGCTGGAGGGTGCCTCACTACCCAAGGCGCAGCTGCTTTGGTCCAACATGATGCTGCACGCGGCTACCGACCCGGTGGCCGTGATTGAACGTTGGCACGGTCTTTTGGATGCCGGCGGCTTTTTGATGTTCTCATGCCTGGGCCCGGGCAGCCTCTTGGGCCTGCGGCAGCTCTACCAGAAGCGTCACTGGCCAGCGCCCGCCATCGACTTTGTAGACATGCACGACCTCGGCGACATGTTGGTTCGTGCAGGTTTTGCCGACCCGGTGATGGACCAAGAGTTGCTGACGCTCACCTGGGCTACGCCAGAGGCATTGTTGGATGAGCTGCGTGTTCTGGGCGGCAATGCCCACCCAAGCCGATTTGTTGGGCTGCGCACCCCGGGCTGGAAGCGGCAGCTTCTGCAATCGCTGGAATTCCTGCGGGGTCCGGACGGGCGCTTGCAGCTCCAATTCGAAATCAGCTACGGCCACGCTTTCAAAGCGGCGCCCCGCGTCAAAGTGACGTCAGAGGCCCGAATCCCGGTGGACGACATGCGCACCATGGCGCGCTCAGGGTCGCAGACGAAGCCGCCAAAGCCGCCAACCGTGGGCTAAAATCCGCAGTTGTTGCCTGAAATCTGGGTGATGATGAAAGAGCAGTTGCAAGAGCGGTTGAAACAGTGTTGAAAGCAGTACTGCAACATGTCAGTCAGCACCTCATCACAGTGGTCTGCCGGTTCTTTGATGGACACGGCGGCGCAATTGGACAGGTCGGGTTTGTCTGGCGAGTGTTTGTCGGCAAGCCGACATTGGAAGCTGGCTCGCAATTGCAGCTTGGCGCCCAGGCAATTGTTGATGGTGTTCGTGGCGCTGTCGATGTTGTCCTTGACGGTGGCGGGTTTTTTTTGGCTGATTGGCGCGCGTTGGGTCATGCCATTTGCGTGCCTGGAGTTGATGGCCTTGGGCGTGGCGTTCGTGGTGTACACGCGGCATGCCGGTGATGCGGAATGGATCGTCATCCAAGGCGATCAGTTGTTGGTTCGGCGCTGCCATGGTGGACGCTGGACGCAGTGGCAAGCGGGGCTCGTTTGGTTGCGTGTGGGTTGGGCGCCGAACGGTTTGGTGGAATTGAAAGCTGCAGGGCCGATGCCTCCAGTTGGGGGCTTTGGCCAGCAGCGGTCAACGCCAAACGTTGGTGCAGGAGCTGCGGGGCGCCTTGGCGGCACAAGTGGCAACGGCGGTCTGAATAGCCAAACGCGTGAAAGCGCGAGAACTGAATATTGAGTTTGAACTTGAGGCAGAAGTGATGACGATGACGACAAAGCAAACGAGCAGCCACGGGTTGCGCCTGTCCCCGGGAGCGGTCTCCCCAATCGCCAGCCGACTGGCTGCATTGGCGGTAGCTGCCACCAGTTTGGTGGCGCCAGCCGCCTGGGCTGTAGGTGACTTGCCAGGCGGTCCGGCGGTGAATCAGTTGGATCTGCACCCTGCGGTGACCCAAATCGCTGCCGACCAGCAATGGTTGCATTGGTTCATGCTGGTGGTTTGCACGGTGATTTTTTTGGCCGTGTTTGGCGTCATGTTCTATTCCATCTTCAAACACCGCAAGTCAAAAGGTGCCAAAGCGGCCAACTTCCACGAGAGCGTGGGCGTTGAAATCGCTTGGACGGTGATTCCGTTTTTCATCGTCATTGGCATGGCCTTGCCTGCCACCAAGGTGGTGGTGGCCATGAAGGACACCAGCTCCTCTGACATCACCATCAAAGCCACCGGCATCCAGTGGAAATGGGGGTATGACTACCTCAAAGGCGAAGGCGAAGGCATCGGCTTTTTGTCCACCCTCGACGCCACCCACCGCGCCATGTCGGACAGCGGCAAGCCGCCTGCCACCGATGACTATTTGCTCAAAGTGGACAACCCACTGGTCGTGCCTGTCGATAAAAAAATCCGCATCATCACCACCGCCAACGACGTGATCCACGCTTGGATGGTGCCCGCCTTTGGTGTTAAACAAGACGCCATTCCAGGTTTTGTGCGCGACACCTGGTTCCGCGCCGAAAAAACCGGCGACTTTTATGGCCAGTGCGCCGAGTTGTGCGGCAAAGAACACGCCTACATGCCCATCCACGTGAAGGTCGTGACTGCTGAGCAGTACAGCGCTTGGGTGAGTGAGCAGAAAAAAGCCATGGCCGCCAAAGCCGACGACCCCAGCAAGATTTGGGAGCTGGCCGATTTGAAAGCCCGCGGCGAAAAAGTGTACGCAGCCAATTGCGTCGCTTGCCACCAAGCCAGCGGCAAAGGTGCGGGCCCCATCAAAGCGCTGGATGGCAGCGCCATCGTGCTGAACGATCCGGCCAAACAAATTCAGATCCTGCTCAACGGCGCAGCCGGTGGTGCCATGCCAGCATGGAAACAGTTGTCTGACACCGAGATTGCGGCTGTGGTCACCTACACCAAAAATTCGTGGAGCAATAACACGGGCAAGGTGATTCAGCCTGCCGAGATTGTTGCTGCGCGCAAAGCGCCTTAATCCGCTTTACGCTTTTTTGACCTGATACCGATTTGACGCCCTAAGGACACACCATGAGCGCAGTACTTGACCACCACGGTGACCACGCCCACGATCATTCGCACGACCATCCTCACGGCTGGCGTCGTTGGGTCTATGCGACCAACCATAAAGACATCGGCACCTTGTATTTGTTGTTCGCCTTCACCATGTTGATGATTGGCGGCGTCTTGGCCTTGGGCATTCGTGCTGAACTCTTCCAGCCCGGCTTGCAGTTCGTGAACCCGCAGCTATTCAACCAGCTCACCACCATGCACGGCCTGATCATGGTGTTCGGCGCCATCATGCCGGCCTTCGTGGGTTTTGCGAACTGGATGATTCCGCTGCAAATTGGCGCGGCCGACATGGCCTTTGCGCGCATGAACAACTTCAGCTTCTGGTTGATGATTCCCGCGGGCTTGATCTTGGCTGGCAGCTTCTTCATGCCCGGAGGCGCACCTGCTGCGGGCTGGACGCTTTATGCACCGCTGACGTTGCAAATGGGCCCCTCGATGGATGCGGCCATTTTTGCGCTGCACATCCTGGGCGCCTCTTCGATCATGGGTTCGATCAACATCATCGTGACCATCCTGAACATGCGCGCACCCGGCATGACACTCATGAAGATGCCGATGTTCTGCTGGACTTGGCTGATCACGGCCTATTTGTTGATCGCTGTCATGCCCGTGTTGGCCGGTGCCATCACCATGACGCTGACAGATCGCCACTTTGGCACCAGCTTTTTCAACCCCGCCGGTGGTGGTGACCCGGTGATGTACCAGCACATCTTCTGGTTTTTCGGGCACCCCGAGGTCTACATCATGATTTTGCCGGCCTTCGGCATCATCAGCCAGATCGTGCCGGCCTTCGCACGTAAGCGGCTCTTCGGCTACACCTCGATGGTGTACGCCACCTCGTCGATTGCCATCTTGTCCTTCATCGTGTGGGCCCACCACATGTTCACGACCGGCATGCCGGTGACGGGCCAGCTCTTCTTCATGTACGCCACGATGTTGATCGCCATCCCCACGGGCGTGAAAGTGTTCAACTGGATTGCCACCATGTGGCGCGGCTCCATGACGTTTGAAACCCCCATGCTGTTCGCGGTGGGTTTCATCTTCGTGTTCACCATGGGTGGCTTCACCGGTTTGATTTTGTCGGTGGCCCCCATCGACATTCAATTGCAAGACACCTACTACGTCGTGGCCCACTTCCACTATGTGCTGGTGGCGGGTTCCCTGTATGCCATGTTCGCCGGTTACTACTACTGGGCACCGAAGTGGACCGGCGTGATGTACAGCGAATTCCGTGGCAAGCTGCATTTCTGGGGCTCTTTGGTGTTCTTCAACATCACCTTCTTCCCCATGCATTTCTTGGGCCTGGCCGGCATGCCACGTCGTTATGCCGACTACCCCATGCAGTTCGCCGACTTCAACATGATCGCCTCCATCGGTGCCTTCGGCTTCGGTTTGATGCAGGTGTATTTCTTCTTCTTCATCGTGCTGCCCGCCATGCTGGGCAAGGGCGAGCCCGCACCCCAAAAACCATGGGAAGGCGCAGAAGGTTTGGAGTGGGAGGTGCCTTCGCCCGCACCCTTCCACACCTTTGAAACCCCGCCCAAACTCAATGCCAACGCCACGCGCGTGATTGGCTGAGTCGGGTTCGACAAGACCACACCATGCTGCCACCTGAAAAAAAACGCCAAAACCTTCGCCTTGCGCTGATCTTGGCGTCGGTGGCGGCGGTGTTTTTGATCGGGTTTGTCACCAAATCGGCTTTGTTCGGAATTTGAGCGATGGCTGAACAACAACACCCCAATGCAGCGCAGCGCCTTTTGGCGGCGGACAACACCCGCATGGTCGGCAAGCTGGTCGTGGTGGCTGCGTTGATGTTCGGTTTTGGTTACGCGCTGGTGCCGATGTACCGCGCTATTTGCAACGCGCTTGGAATCAACATCTTGTCGATTTCAGAGCAACGAACATCGAAGGCCGGCTCCGCCGACAAAGCGCGCGCCAACACGCAAATTGACCGCAGCCGCACCGTCACGGTGGAGTTTGACGCCAATGCCCGCGGCCCCTGGGACTTCAAGCCTGCGCAGCGCAGTGTGGAGGTTCACCCGGGCGAAATGGTCACGGTCATGTATGAGTTCCAAAACATACAAAACCGCACCATGGCGGCACAGGCCATCCCGAGTTATGCGCCTGCACAAGCCACGCCGCATTTCAACAAGCTGGAGTGTTTTTGTTTTAACGAATACACCTTGCAAGCGGGCGAGAAAAAAAGCTGGCCTGTCGTTTTTGTGATCGACCCCAAGCTGTCCAAGGACGTCAAAACCATCACCTTGTCTTACACCTTCTTTGAAGTGGGCGGCAAGGTGCCGGCGGCACCACAGGCTGTGTTGGTCAAGCCGGAGCCACGTTCATGACAACGCCAGAGAGCGGTTTGCGCGAAGCGGTGCAACGCAAAGGCTCCTTCTTGCAAACTATGCGCGCGGTGGCTTGGTCGTTTTTTGGTGTGCGCAAGTCGTCAGAGTATGAAAAAGACGTGAACCAGCTCAATCCGGTACATGTGGTGATTGCAGGCGTGTTGTCCGCCTTGCTTTTCATTGCCGGCTTGTTGGCGATCGTGAACTGGGTGTTGAGCAGTGGTGTGGCCCGTTGATGGCTCGCGGCTGATCTTGAGTGTTGATTGGGTTTTTTTAGCGATGAGTCACCAGAGAAGGTTTTGAGTTTTCTGGTGTGTGAATTTTGAACTTGAGCGTGTCAGGAGCAACTATGTCGGCAGCGACCTCCCACGGGCAAACGCCCTACTACTTCGTTCCGGGGCCTTCGGCTTACCCGGTGTTGACGGCCATTGGTCTGTTCTTCGTGATCCTGGGTGCCGGTCAATGGATCAATGGGCATGCTTGGGGCGCGTACTCCTTGTTCGCTGGCTTGCTGATGTGGTCAGTCGTGATGTTCAACTGGTTCGGTGCGGCCATACGCGAGAGCGAAGGCGGCCTTTACAGCGACCGCATTGACGTGTCCTTCCGCTGGAGCATGAGCTGGTTCATCTTCTCCGAGGTGATGTTTTTCGCTGCTTTCTTTGGTGCCTTGTACTGGGCGCGTTTGCATGCGGTCCCCAACCTGGGCAGCTTGGACAACGCCATTTTGTGGCCCGACTTCAAAGCGGTGTGGCCCAGTGTTCAAGCGGGTGCGACAGCATCACCTGCTGGTATCACCGAGCCGTTTAAAACCGTAGGTCCGTTCTGGCTTCCAACCATCAACACCGCTTTGTTGTTGACCTCCGGCGTCACGCTGACCATCGCCCACCACGCCCTCATTGCCAACCAGCGCGGCAAGTGCATTGCTTTCATGTGGATGACGGTTTTGTTGGGCGCAATTTTCCTCGGCGTGCAAGGCTACGAGTACTACCATGCCTACACTGACCTGAACCTGAAACTCAACTCCGGCATCTTCGGCTCGACTTTTTTCATGCTGACGGGTTTTCACGGTTTCCACGTGTTTGTCGGCATGTTGATGCTGCTTTTCATCACCTTGCGCCTGCAAAAAGGCCACTTTACGCCCAAGCGTCACTTCGGGTTTGAAGGCGCGGCTTGGTACTGGCACTTTGTGGACGTGGTCTGGCTCGGTCTGTATGTTGTGGTTTACTGGACCTGATGTTCACAAGCGAAAAAACAAAGGCCGCTGGTACAGCGGCCTTTTTTCTTCGGGAAGATCTTGATCAAGCAGAGGGTAGGCCTGTTGGTTTGATCCACCCCATGTGGTAGCTCAGCAAAATCACGATGAAAAGCAAAACCGATATACCGATTCGCCAAGCCAAAGCGTTGGCCATGCGTTTGGTTTTGGGTTGTCCATCGCGGCCATCACGCACCATGGAAATGCCTGCAAAGAGCAGTGCGCCCAAAATTCCGACGAAAGCGATGGCGATGAGAATTTTCATGGTTTGCATTATCGGCGTACTGCCATCCATAGGAGGGCGGCTGTGAAACCCAGAGGCTTTTCATGGCGAGCTGCCGTGGTGCTGGTCGCGACGTTGCTGATGGTATTGCTCACGGCCCGGCTGGGTGTGTGGCAACTGGACCGCGCTGATCAAAAAATCCGCCTTCAAAACGTGTTGGAAGAAAGAGGCCGCTGGCCCGCGCTGCATCAGGATGGGCTGCCGAGCGCCCCAGACCAAGCGCAAGTCAATTACCACCGGCCCGTGCAACTGCAAGGTCGCTGGGTCGCAGATGCCACCGTCTTTCTGGAGAACCGGCAAATGAAAGGCCGACCAGGCTTTTTTGTGCTCACGCCGCTTTTGCTGGATGTAGCCAGCGGCCGGCCCCGCGCCATCTTGGTCCAACGCGGCTGGTTGCCCCGCGACAACAACGACCGCACCCGTTTGCCTGATGTGCCGACCGCCCCTGGGCTCGTTCAAGTGAGTGGCCTCATGGCCCCGCCGCCTGCACGGCTGTTTGAGTTCGAGTCCATGGCCCACGGGAGAATCCGCCAAAATTTGGATGTGGCGGCTTATTCAGTGGAGACCGGTTTGCCTTTGTTGCCTTACACAGTGGTGCAAACCAAGGGCGATCAAGCAGTCGCTGATGGCTTGTTGCGCGACTGGCCAGCGCCTGCGGTCGATGTTCACAAACACCACGGCTACGCTTTCCAATGGTTCTCCTTGGCCGCCTTGCTGACCGGGCTTTATCTTTGGTTCCAACTCTTCAAGCCGTGGCGTGCGCGCCACCGCTTATCCACATCAGCACACGATGAAAACTGACCCTGATTCTCCCTTGTCCATGACGGTTCACAGCGTCGACGCAGAACCGCTGGAGTCCCAGTCGCGCACGCGTTCGGGCCGCTGGAAAATGTTGCTCGTGCTCTTCATGTGCGCCGCGCCCGTCATCGCGTCCTATTTCACCTACTACGTCATCCGCCCAGAAGGCCGCAGCAACTACAGCCAGGTGATATCGCCTGGCGTGTTCATGCCGGACACCCTGGCCCTGACCAATTTGCAGGGCCAAGCCGTTCCTGCCAGCAGCCTCAAGGGGCAATGGCTGCTGGTGGTGGTGGCAGGCAGCAGCTGTGATGCACGCTGCGAAAAATACCTGCTGTTGCAGCGCCAATTGCGCGAAACCTTGGGCCGCGAAAAAGACCGCGTCGACAAGCTTTGGCTCATCACCGACGGCGAGCCCCTGCGTCCTGAGCTGGCCAAGGCGGTGGCCACCGCGCCTGAAGTCACAGCCCTGCGGGTATCGTCCGCCGCCTTGGCCACTTGGATGACCCCCGCATCTGGACAATCCCTGCAAGACCACATCCATGTGGTTGACCCCATGGGCGCGTGGATGCTGCGCACGCCGGTGGATCCTGAACCCGCCAAGTTCAAACGCGACATTGAACGGCTGTTGCGCGCGTCGTCATCCTGGGACCGCGCAGGGCGCTGAGTCACTGTCGACATGAATTCTTTTTACGACCTCGATCCGCTCGGCCAGTTGCTGCTCTTGGCCGCGGCTTTGGTGCTCATCCCCTTGGCGTGGTACTGGACCCAACACCGGCACAAACCCCCGGCGGCTCGTTTGCGCGCCCTGACCGTGATCACCTTGTTCCTCACCTTCGACTTGGTGCTGTTCGGTGCCTTCACCCGCCTGTCCGACTCTGGCCTCGGTTGTCCCGATTGGCCGGGTTGTTATGGCAGCGCCAGCCCCTTGGGCGCGCGCGACGAAATTCACGAAGCGCAAACCGCCATGCCCACCGGCCCGGTCACCTTTAAAAAAGCGTGGATAGAAATGATCCATCGGTATGCAGCCACGGTGGTAGGCGCGCTCATCACTGTGCTCATGGTGATGAGCTGGTGGCACTCATCCCGGCGCAAAGATTGGCCTGTCTCACCCTGGTGGGCCACGCTCACTTTCGTATGGGTGTGTTTGCAAGGCGCGTTCGGCGCACTCACCGTCACGATGAAGCTCTATCCGGCCATCGTCACCTTGCACCTGCTCGGCGGTTTGGGCCTGCTCGTGCTCTTGACCTGGCAGGCGCAAGGGTATGCTCGCGTGGCCAGACAAAAAGAGGGCTCACTCCCCGAGTCCGATCATCCAACCCCGTTATTCCCGCGAAGGCGAGAATCCAGTGCCAGCGCTAATCTGGATTCCCGCTTGAATTCACACCCGCTCGGGAATGACGGGGCAAACCTCGTCGGCTCGCCCTCGGCTTCCACCACTGTCTCATCGGGTTTGCGCGTCAGCATTGCAGTGGTGTTTGTGCTGTGCATTTTGCAAATCACCTTGGGCGGCTGGGTCAGCACCAATTACGCGGTGCTGGCCTGTACCGACTTCCCCACCTGCCAAGGCCAATGGTGGCCGCCCATGGACTGGGCACACGGATTCCAAGTGCTGCGACCCTTAGGCGTCACACGTGCCGGCGGCGGTCTTCCGTTCGAGGCCTTGACCGCCATCCACATGCTGCACAGGCTGGGCGCGGTGGTGTTCTCCGCAGCAGTCTTGGTCTTGGTTTGGCGGCTGTGGCACTTGGGTGCCCATCAACACCGCCACTGGGCTTGGGTGTTGATCGGCCTGCTGTCATGGCAAGTGCTCAGCGGCGTGAGTAACGTGGTGCTGGGCTGGCCTTTGCTCGCTGCTTTGGCGCACACGGGCGGGGCGGCGGCTTGGGTGATTGTGTTGACAACAATGTGGGCGCGGGCAATGCCTTTTTCATTCGAACGACGCGCGTAAGTGGTTTTTTAGCGTGAATGTTGGAATGTTAGACCTGACACCAAAGCCTTCCCTGTCATGGCAAGTGCTCAGCGGCGTGAGTAACGTGGTGCTGGGCTGGCCTTTGCTCGCTGCTTTGGCGCACACGGGCGGGGCGGCGGCTTGGGTGATTGTGTTGACAACAATGTGGGCGCGGGCAATGCCTTTTTCATTCGAACGACGCGCGTAAGTGGTTTTTTAGCGTGAATGTTGGAATGTTAGACCTGACACCAAAGCCTTCCTTGGTCTTGGTTTGGCGGCTGTGGCACTTGGGTGCCCATCAACACCGCCACTGGGCTTGGGTGTTGATCGGCCTGCTGTCATGGCAAGTGCTCAGCGGCGTGAGTAACGTGGTGCTGGGCTGGCCTTTGCTCGCTGCTTTGGCGCACACGGGCGGGGCGGCGGCTTGGGTGATTGTGTTGACAACAATGTGGGCGCGGGCAATGCCTTTTTCATTCGAACGACGCGCGTAAGTGGTTTTTTAGCGTGAATGTTGGAATGTTAGACCTGACACCAAAGCCTTCCCAAAGCCTTCCGCCTATCAGACCAAGTTCAGGACTGCTGCGCCACTTCTCACTGAAACTCGCATGCAGCGGTTGAATTTTGCGAGGCCAACTCCTTAGTCGGCCCTGCAAAACCCCTGCAACCCGCATGAATGCTGGCGATATGGGGTAAATGCTGACGACGGGATCTCTCAGGAATCGTTATCGGAGAGTAATTTTTCTGGGGGATTTGCATGACAGCCACCGCAGACTTCTTTCGCGCACGCCTGGACGGGATGGTCGATCACAAACATCCACTGGTGGTTTTGAGCAAACGGCTGCCCTGGGCCGCGATTGAACAAGCCCTGGCACCGCACTTCGCTCGCCAGGCTCGCCCAGGCTCCAAGCGGGTGACGGCGGACTTGTTGGGAGCGCATGAAGTCGAATTTGGCAACGGCATCAGCCCCGCAGGCCGCCCGCGCCTGTCAATTCGGCTGATGGCCAGCTTGCAGTACCTGAAGAACTCCTTCAACCTCAGTGACGAAGAACTCGTTCAGCGCTGGAGCGAGAACGTGGTGTGGCAGTTCTTCAGCGGCATGGAGTATTACGAACCACGCTTGCCCTGCGATCCAACCCAGATCGGCCGCTTTCGCCGCGCCGTGGGCGAAGAAGGTCTGGAGCAGTTGCTCAAGGCCACCATCGAGACAGCGGTGCAGATCAAGGCCATCAAGCCCAGCGAGCTGGAACGCGTGATCGTGGACACCACCGTGCAGGAGAAGGCCATCGCCCACCCGGTGGACAGTCGGCTGCTGGAGATTGCGCGGCACAAAGTGGTGAATGCTGCCAAACGAGTGGGCATCAGTTTGAAGCAGACATTTGCGTTTGAAGCCAAAACGCTCAGACGCCAGGCCGGGGGTTACGCCCACGCCAAGCAGTTCAAGCGTTTGAAGAAAGCCGTCAAACGCCAGCGCACAATCCTCGGGGTGGTGATGCGTGAAGTGCAGCGCAAGCTTGATGTGTTGGTGGCACCCGGGCCGACAGCGCTGAGTGCGCTCAAGACCTGGTTGGAGCGGGCCGAACGCATCCGCACGCAACAGCGAGGCGACAAGGGCAAGCTGTACGCGCTGCATGCGCCTGAGGTGGAGTGCATCGGCAAGGGCAAGGCCAGGAAGCCCTATGAGTTTGGTGTGAAGGTCAGCCTGGCTGTCACGCACCTGCGTGGTTTGATGGTGGGGGCCAGAAGTTTCCCCGGCAACCCGTTTGATGGGCACACATTGGCTGCGCAACTGGAGCAAACCAACAACCTGATGCAAGACCTGGGGCGTGTGCCCAAGCAAGTGGTCGTGGACTTGGGGTTCCGGGGCGTGGACGCGGACAACCCGAACGTGGAGATCATCCACCGTGGCAAGTACAAGTCACTGACCAAGGTGCAACGCAAGTGGCTCAAACGGCGTCAGGCCATCGAGCCGCTGATCGGCCACACCAAGGTGGACCACGGCATGCAGCGCTGTTGGCTCAAAGGCGAGTTGGGTGATGCGCTGCACGCACTGAGTTGTGCGGCGGGGTACAACATCCGCTGGCTGCTGCGGGCTATCGCGGCCAAGTCTGCAAAAGACGCGAAGGCGTTTTTGTTGACCCTGCTCGGGCTGAGCTTATGGGGTCAACTCAGGGCAGCCAGGGCACGGCTCGGCGCAAAAAACTTGCTCGGTTGGAAATTCACGCCATCGTCAGTAATGGCTTGCGGGGTGAAATGAATTTTGCAGGGCCGACTCCTTAGGATGAAGTACTTTATATTCATGGTTTTCGCTGTATCGCTTATCGAAAAATAACTAGTCGGCCCTGCAAAACCCCTGCAACCCGCATGAATGCTGGCGATATGGGGTAAATGCTGACGACGGGATCTCTCAGGAATCGTTATCGGAGAGTAATTTTTCTGGGGGATTTGCATGACAGCCACCGCAGACTTCTTTCGCGCACGCCTGGACGGGATGGTCGATCACAAACATCCACTGGTGGTTTTGAGCAAACGGCTGCCCTGGGCCGCGATTGAACAAGCCCTGGCACCGCACTTCGCTCGCCAGGCTCGCCCAGGCTCCAAGCGGGTGACGGCGGACTTGTTGGGAGCGCATGAAGTCGAATTTGGCAACGGCATCAGCCCCGCAGGCCGCCCGCGCCTGTCAATTCGGCTGATGGCCAGCTTGCAGTACCTGAAGAACTCCTTCAACCTCAGTGACGAAGAACTCGTTCAGCGCTGGAGCGAGAACGTGGTGTGGCAGTTCTTCAGCGGCATGGAGTATTACGAACCACGCTTGCCCTGCGATCCAACCCAGATCGGCCGCTTTCGCCGCGCCGTGGGCGAAGAAGGTCTGGAGCAGTTGCTCAAGGCCACCATCGAGACAGCGGTGCAGATCAAGGCCATCAAGCCCAGCGAGCTGGAACGCGTGATCGTGGACACCACCGTGCAGGAGAAGGCCATCGCCCACCCGGTGGACAGTCGGCTGCTGGAGATTGCGCGGCACAAAGTGGTGAATGCTGCCAAACGAGTGGGCATCAGTTTGAAGCAGACATTTGCGTTTGAAGCCAAAACGCTCAGACGCCAGGCCGGGGGTTACGCCCACGCCAAGCAGTTCAAGCGTTTGAAGAAAGCCGTCAAACGCCAGCGCACAATCCTCGGGGTGGTGATGCGTGAAGTGCAGCGCAAGCTTGATGTGTTGGTGGCACCCGGGCCGACAGCGCTGAGTGCGCTCAAGACCTGGTTGGAGCGGGCCGAACGCATCCGCACGCAACAGCGAGGCGACAAGGGCAAGCTGTACGCGCTGCATGCGCCTGAGGTGGAGTGCATCGGCAAGGGCAAGGCCAGGAAGCCCTATGAGTTTGGTGTGAAGGTCAGCCTGGCTGTCACGCACCTGCGTGGTTTGATGGTGGGGGCCAGAAGTTTCCCCGGCAACCCGTTTGATGGGCACACATTGGCTGCGCAACTGGAGCAAACCAACAACCTGATGCAAGACCTGGGGCGTGTGCCCAAGCAAGTGGTCGTGGACTTGGGGTTCCGGGGCGTGGACGCGGACAACCCGAACGTGGAGATCATCCACCGTGGCAAGTACAAGTCACTGACCAAGGTGCAACGCAAGTGGCTCAAACGGCGTCAGGCCATCGAGCCGCTGATCGGCCACACCAAGGTGGACCACGGCATGCAGCGCTGTTGGCTCAAAGGCGAGTTGGGTGATGCGCTGCACGCACTGAGTTGTGCGGCGGGGTACAACATCCGCTGGCTGCTGCGGGCTATCGCGGCCAAGTCTGCAAAAGACGCGAAGGCGTTTTTGTTGACCCTGCTCGGGCTGAGCTTATGGGGTCAACTCAGGGCAGCCAGGGCACGGCTCGGCGCAAAAAACTTGCTCGGTTGGAAATTCACGCCATCGTCAGTAATGGCTTGCGGGGTGAAATGAATTTTGCAGGGCCGACTAACTAAAATGAAAAATAGATATATATGCATTATTTCAATACTTTTAACAACAAGTATTTTGGCGCAACCGCTGAAGAGATATGAATTGATGGATCTTAACGTGAACCTGATTGTTTCACTTGTTGATCTACCGGAACCAACCCAGATGGTCGTTAATTTAAAGTCTGGCAGCAGTGGCTTGTTTGAGCTTAACAGTCTGCACTCTGCCACTAAGGTGCAGCTTGAAGAAAGCTACAAAATAAAAATCGAATTGATCGACGAGAAGGGTGGTAGAAGAGATATCACCGATTCGAAGTATCTGAAATTTAACACCTCAAAACCTTATGCTTTTCATGTTGCCGATCGACGACTAATAATTAAACCAGAGCCAGGTACAATTAAAGAGGCGAAAAATATTGGCTCTGGCTTGGGGCAAGTTCGAGTGGAGTTTGTTTCTCCCAATGGTCAGATCGGATTCAACGGATTTGTAATTGATGTACAGGAAAATAAATAAAAATTGATCTGCAAGCCACAGGCTGGATTTTTATAGTACTTGCACTGCGCTCCTAAAAGGTTGATTTCTAAATCTAATTACATGCCTGTAATGCTCAAACTAGCTGGTTGGATCTTCTCGGCGCTACTCAGCACCGTCGTTCATGCGAATCCAAATTGGGAATTCACGCGGGACAAGCTGTCAAAGAATGAACCTGAGTTGATGAACTGGAAAGTGTCCATCGCTCGCATTGAGGTGGTGAGCGACTCCACGCAAGGAACCAATGGCGCACTACCAGCAGTGACCTTTCGAGTAACAGAGATTCTGCGTGAAGGCCATCTCATACCACGCGACTTGTCCGGGCTCTTCAAAGCCTTCTGGCTAGTCGATCCTGCCGGTGGCCCCAATTGGGAACACCACACGAGGACCGAAACCCTAGATGCTTGGGAGGACGTTCCTGTCATCAGTCCACCAGTCGGGACGCGAGCTTTGGTCTTTGCCTATTTCTCGGGCGAAATGATGCACTTGAGATCGCAGGATTTCTTTCCGGATACCGACGAGAATCGGCAAATCGCACTTGTGAACGCGAGCGAGGAGCCGCTGCTGAGTCGCTTCAGCCACATCAATCTTCTGTGCATCGTGGTCTTTCCGCTCATTGGTTTGGTCTTAGTTGCCCGCCACCCGCTATCTGCTGTCACCCTGGCCTTGACGGTCTGGCCAATCTACTGGCTGTATGAGTCCCAGATTCCCTTCGGCACGATGTTCAGGTTCGATCTGATTCCCGCGATGGGAGGCTTGACCGTGAGTGGGTTGGTGTTGTTGTTGGCCATCTGGCGCAACAGGGCTGCCGTCTTGGTCAAGCTATTCGGCGCACATTGACGGGCGCTGACTGTTGTCAGGGCCCGTTGCAATGCAGGGGCGGCTGGTTTTGTCTCAACCCTTACCCGTGACCCTTCAATCTCAAAAATCCGGCTGCGTCCCCAACTCCCCGTGGTAGCCACAGCGCGCAATGAAACTGGCGCAAACCTCGTCGGCGCGCACCAAGTCGCACAGCAGTTGCATGGCGGCGCGCTGGATGCACACGCGCAGTTCTACCGAGTCGCCCAGTTCATGGGGCGGGTATTTGGAGGCCAGGGCTTGCAGTTTGCGGTCGCGCAGCAGGATGGACAGCAAGTGGTTCTGCGATTCGGGGGAGTCGAAAAACGATTCGTCGATGTTGAGTTGGTCTGCCACGGCGACCATGACGTCTTCAATGTTCATGACGACTCCTTGCTAGGCGCTGGCCCTGCCTGACCGCATCGCAAGCCGATGGGTTTCGGGGTTGCTTTGACTCAAGTATCGGCCGGTGTCCGGCTGACTTGAGCTTGGCGATGTGCAGGAGTGCACGCTTCGCCTACGAAGTCGGCCCTGCAAAACCCCTGCAACCCGCATGAATGCTGGCGATATGGGGTAAATGCTGACGACGGGATCTCTCAGGAATCGTTATCGGAGAGTAATTTTTCTGGGGGATTTGCATGACAGCCACCGCAGACTTCTTTCGCGCACGCCTGGACGGGATGGTCGATCACAAACATCCACTGGTGGTTTTGAGCAAACGGCTGCCCTGGGCCGCGATTGAACAAGCCCTGGCACCGCACTTCGCTCGCCAGGCTCGCCCAGGCTCCAAGCGGGTGACGGCGGACTTGTTGGGAGCGCATGAAGTCGAATTTGGCAACGGCATCAGCCCCGCAGGCCGCCCGCGCCTGTCAATTCGGCTGATGGCCAGCTTGCAGTACCTGAAGAACTCCTTCAACCTCAGTGACGAAGAACTCGTTCAGCGCTGGAGCGAGAACGTGGTGTGGCAGTTCTTCAGCGGCATGGAGTATTACGAACCACGCTTGCCCTGCGATCCAACCCAGATCGGCCGCTTTCGCCGCGCCGTGGGCGAAGAAGGTCTGGAGCAGTTGCTCAAGGCCACCATCGAGACAGCGGTGCAGATCAAGGCCATCAAGCCCAGCGAGCTGGAACGCGTGATCGTGGACACCACCGTGCAGGAGAAGGCCATCGCCCACCCGGTGGACAGTCGGCTGCTGGAGATTGCGCGGCACAAAGTGGTGAATGCTGCCAAACGAGTGGGCATCAGTTTGAAGCAGACATTTGCGTTTGAAGCCAAAACGCTCAGACGCCAGGCCGGGGGTTACGCCCACGCCAAGCAGTTCAAGCGTTTGAAGAAAGCCGTCAAACGCCAGCGCACAATCCTCGGGGTGGTGATGCGTGAAGTGCAGCGCAAGCTTGATGTGTTGGTGGCACCCGGGCCGACAGCGCTGAGTGCGCTCAAGACCTGGTTGGAGCGGGCCGAACGCATCCGCACGCAACAGCGAGGCGACAAGGGCAAGCTGTACGCGCTGCATGCGCCTGAGGTGGAGTGCATCGGCAAGGGCAAGGCCAGGAAGCCCTATGAGTTTGGTGTGAAGGTCAGCCTGGCTGTCACGCACCTGCGTGGTTTGATGGTGGGGGCCAGAAGTTTCCCCGGCAACCCGTTTGATGGGCACACATTGGCTGCGCAACTGGAGCAAACCAACAACCTGATGCAAGACCTGGGGCGTGTGCCCAAGCAAGTGGTCGTGGACTTGGGGTTCCGGGGCGTGGACGCGGACAACCCGAACGTGGAGATCATCCACCGTGGCAAGTACAAGTCACTGACCAAGGTGCAACGCAAGTGGCTCAAACGGCGTCAGGCCATCGAGCCGCTGATCGGCCACACCAAGGTGGACCACGGCATGCAGCGCTGTTGGCTCAAAGGCGAGTTGGGTGATGCGCTGCACGCACTGAGTTGTGCGGCGGGGTACAACATCCGCTGGCTGCTGCGGGCTATCGCGGCCAAGTCTGCAAAAGACGCGAAGGCGTTTTTGTTGACCCTGCTCGGGCTGAGCTTATGGGGTCAACTCAGGGCAGCCAGGGCACGGCTCGGCGCAAAAAACTTGCTCGGTTGGAAATTCACGCCATCGTCAGTAATGGCTTGCGGGGTGAAATGAATTTTGCAGGGCCGACTACAAAGCGCAGCAGTCTGTGGCGTTCAGCCCTCAAACAACTCGCCCACCACACCGCCATGGCCTTGCGGTGGTGCCACACCCAAGTGGCGGTAGGCCGCCAAGGTGGCAATGCGTCCACGCGGGGTGCGCTGCAAATAACCTTGTTGGATGAGGTAAGGCTCGATCACGTCTTCGATGGTGCCGCTTTCTTCGCCGATGGCAGCCGCCACGTTGTCCAGGCCCACGGGGCCGCCGTCGAAGCGGTGGATCACGGCTTCCAGCAGTTTGCGGTCCATCAAATCAAAACCTTGCGGGTCCACATCCAGCATGGCCAGGGCTTTGTCGGCCAGGGGTTTGTTGATGTGGCCTGTTCCTTTGACGTCGGCATAGTCACGCACGCGGCGCAGCAGGCGGTTGGCAATACGCGGCGTGCCGCGTGAGCGGCGGGCGATCTCGAACGCGCCTTCCTCATCGGTGGGCACCTTGAGCAAACCCGCCGAGCGGTGCACGATGCGGGCCAGTTCCTCGGGGGTGTAGAACTCCAGCCGCGAGACGATGCCAAAGCGGTCGCGCAGCGGGTTGGTCAGCATGCCGGCGCGGGTGGTGGCGCCCACCAGGGTGAAGGGTTGCAGATCGAGTTTGATGGAGCGTGCGGCGGGGCCTTCGCCGATCATGATGTCGATCTGAAAGTCTTCCAGCGCGGGGTAGAGGATTTCTTCCACCACGGGACTCAGGCGGTGAATCTCGTCGATGAAAAGAACGTCGTTCTTTTCCAGGTTGGTGAGGATGGCAGCCAGGTCTTTGGGTTTTTCCAGCACCGGCCCTGAGGTTTGCCGCAGGTTCACGCCAAGTTCGTTGGCGATGATGTGGGACAGAGTGGTTTTGCCCAGGCCGGGTGGACCAAACAGCAGCACATGGTCCATGGCCTCGGCGCGTTTTTTGGCCGCACCGATGAAGATCTCCAACTGCTCGCGCACCTTGGCCTGGCCCACGTACTCGGCCAGCCCTTTGGGCCGCAGCGCGCGTTCAATCGCCTCTTCATTCGGCGACGCCGCCGCCGCAGTCACGATGCGCCGCGCGGGCTCGAAGTCGTCGGTTTGAATGCTCATGGCTGCATTATCGCGAGGCGGGCCCGTGATGCCGCCTGTTTAGTCGGCCCTGCAAAATTCATTTCACCCCGCAAGCCATTACTGACGATGGCGTGAATTTCCAACCGAGCAAGTTTTTTGCGCCGAGCCGTGCCCTGGCTGCCCTGAGTTGACCCCATAAGCTCAGCCCGAGCAGGGTCAACAAAAACGCCTTCGCGTCTTTTGCAGACTTGGCCGCGATAGCCCGCAGCAGCCAGCGGATGTTGTACCCCGCCGCACAACTCAGTGCGTGCAGCGCATCACCCAACTCGCCTTTGAGCCAACAGCGCTGCATGCCGTGGTCCACCTTGGTGTGGCCGATCAGCGGCTCGATGGCCTGACGCCGTTTGAGCCACTTGCGTTGCACCTTGGTCAGTGACTTGTACTTGCCACGGTGGATGATCTCCACGTTCGGGTTGTCCGCGTCCACGCCCCGGAACCCCAAGTCCACGACCACTTGCTTGGGCACACGCCCCAGGTCTTGCATCAGGTTGTTGGTTTGCTCCAGTTGCGCAGCCAATGTGTGCCCATCAAACGGGTTGCCGGGGAAACTTCTGGCCCCCACCATCAAACCACGCAGGTGCGTGACAGCCAGGCTGACCTTCACACCAAACTCATAGGGCTTCCTGGCCTTGCCCTTGCCGATGCACTCCACCTCAGGCGCATGCAGCGCGTACAGCTTGCCCTTGTCGCCTCGCTGTTGCGTGCGGATGCGTTCGGCCCGCTCCAACCAGGTCTTGAGCGCACTCAGCGCTGTCGGCCCGGGTGCCACCAACACATCAAGCTTGCGCTGCACTTCACGCATCACCACCCCGAGGATTGTGCGCTGGCGTTTGACGGCTTTCTTCAAACGCTTGAACTGCTTGGCGTGGGCGTAACCCCCGGCCTGGCGTCTGAGCGTTTTGGCTTCAAACGCAAATGTCTGCTTCAAACTGATGCCCACTCGTTTGGCAGCATTCACCACTTTGTGCCGCGCAATCTCCAGCAGCCGACTGTCCACCGGGTGGGCGATGGCCTTCTCCTGCACGGTGGTGTCCACGATCACGCGTTCCAGCTCGCTGGGCTTGATGGCCTTGATCTGCACCGCTGTCTCGATGGTGGCCTTGAGCAACTGCTCCAGACCTTCTTCGCCCACGGCGCGGCGAAAGCGGCCGATCTGGGTTGGATCGCAGGGCAAGCGTGGTTCGTAATACTCCATGCCGCTGAAGAACTGCCACACCACGTTCTCGCTCCAGCGCTGAACGAGTTCTTCGTCACTGAGGTTGAAGGAGTTCTTCAGGTACTGCAAGCTGGCCATCAGCCGAATTGACAGGCGCGGGCGGCCTGCGGGGCTGATGCCGTTGCCAAATTCGACTTCATGCGCTCCCAACAAGTCCGCCGTCACCCGCTTGGAGCCTGGGCGAGCCTGGCGAGCGAAGTGCGGTGCCAGGGCTTGTTCAATCGCGGCCCAGGGCAGCCGTTTGCTCAAAACCACCAGTGGATGTTTGTGATCGACCATCCCGTCCAGGCGTGCGCGAAAGAAGTCTGCGGTGGCTGTCATGCAAATCCCCCAGAAAAATTACTCTCCGATAACGATTCCTGAGAGATCCCGTCGTCAGCATTTACCCCATATCGCCAGCATTCATGCGGGTTGCAGGGGTTTTGCAGGGCCGACTGTTTAGAATGCGCCCCGTGCAAACCATCCGCCGTCACCTTCAGTGCTGGGCCTTCATTGCGATCTTCGCGGTGATGGGCATGGCCATGGCCCCTGCCGTGTCGCAGGCGGTGATGGCGGCATCTGGGGTGCAGTGGACTGAGATTTGTTCGGCCACGGGTTCTCGGTGGGTGCAAGTTGATAGCGGCACAGAACAAACACCTGGCGGGCCTGCGTCGGTGGTGGACATGAGCAAGTGCCCAGCTTGTTGTCACCTGGGCCACAGCGCCGGGTTGCCGCCTGCGCCCTTGCCGGCAATGGACTTCATCGGTAGATCACATGCGGTGCCCGCGCTGTTCTTGCACGCGCCACGCCCGCTGTTTGCCTGGGCTGCGGCCCAGCCGCGCGGGCCGCCAGCGCTCGGGTAAATCACCTGCCCGTTGCGCGAGCGGTTTTCCGCTTGGCGCGTTTTTTCCTTGCAGATAGACCGTTGCGCCCAACTTTCAAATGAATGGCGCTGCGGACTGCGTTTGAACGCAGTTCGGCGGTCACCTTGCGAAAGCGCCCGATGTTCCCCCAAAACTTTCCCCTGAAATTGGCGGCTAGCCGCCGTTCGCGCCTGTGGGCGCTTACCGTGCTACCCATGGCCTGGCACGCAGCCGTGCACGCCCAAGGTGTGGCTACCGATGCCCAGCTCGCACCAGTCACCGTCACCGCCACCCGCGCGCCGCTGGACCCCAACCTGCCCAGCAGCACGGCCAGCAAAACCGCCGAGCAACTGCGCACCCAGAACATCTTCAACCCCGAAGACGCCCTGAACAACCTGCCCAGCCTCACGGTGCGCAAGCGTTATTTCGGCGACCGCAATGCCCTCGTGGCAGGCCGCAGTTACGGCACCTTGCAGCCGGGGCGTTCTTTGGTTTACCTGGACGGTTATCTGATCTCCAACTTCCTGGGCCGCTTTGATGGGCCGCGTTGGAACATGGTCAATACAGAAGCCATCGAGCGCGTGGACGTGCTCTACGGCCCGTTCTCCGCGATCTACCCCGGCAACTCCATGGGCACCACCGTGGTGGTGACCGAGCGCAAACCCAAAGGGTTTGAGGGCTCGGTCAACCTCACTTTCAACAGCCAGCCTTTTGAGGAATATGGCTTCTCGGACACCTACAACAGCCACCAGTTGTCGGCCCGTTTGGCCTCGCGTGCAGAGAGTGGCCTGTGGTGGTCCGTGGGCTTGCAACGTCAAGACAGCAAGGGCCACCCCATGGGCTACTGCAATGCGGTGGCGGGGGTGCCGTCCTCGACTTGCGCCGTGGCCTCAGGCACCGCACCTGCCACGGCAGTGACGGGCGTGGTCAATGACCAGGACCCGCAAAACCGACCGCGTGCCATCTTTGGCGCCACCACCATCGACCACACCATCCAGGACACCGTGAACCTGCGACTGGGGTATGACATCTCGTCCACCCAAAGCATTGAAGGCCGCTTCTCGTGGTGGCGCAATGACAGCACCGTCACGTCCCAGACCTCCTTGCGTGACGCCAACGGTCAGCCGGTGTGGACGGGCAGGGTGAGCAGTGGTGGGCGCACCTACAACCTGGCGGAGAACGCCTTCCCCACCTCGCAGCGCGATGAAGAACACCGCCAGCTCGGCCTGACCTGGAAAACCAAACACCGCCAGGGTTGGAACCATTCTGTGGTCTTCACCCAGTACAAGATTGAAAGTGACGCCGACCGCAATGCCTCGCTCAATCCCGTGTTGGCGGCACAGGGTGGGCCCGGCACCGTGACGCGCCGTGACGGCACGGGCTGGAATACCTTTGAAGCCCAGGCGACTTACACCCCGCAAGCCGGTGATTTCGGCAACGGTCAGCACGCCTTGATTTTTGGCCTGCACCGCAATGCCTATACCTTGCGTAACGTGGTGAACGATGCCAGCGATTGGCGCAGCACGGAAACCAGCTTGAACCAGCGCTACGAAGGCGAGACCACGGTCACCGCCTTGTACGCCCAGGATGCCTGGAAGTTCCGGCCGGACCTGACGCTGACGACGGGCGTGCGGTACGAACGTTTCAAAGCCTTGGACGGTTCGCAATTCTTCGCCGGCACCCCGCCTGTGCAAGCACGCTATGCCCAGCGCGAACAATCGGCCACCAGCCCCAAACTTTCGCTGGCTTGGGTGGCGAACGAGGCCTGGCGTTTCAAGGGCAGCGTAGGCCGTGCAGTGCGTTTCCCGAATGTGGACGAGCTGTTCAATGGCACCCGGACCGGTACGTCCATCACACAGAGTGACCCCAACCTCAAGCCCGAGGTGTCCAATGCCGCCGAGTTGACGGCAGAGTGGGACACGACCTGGGGCGCAAGCCAACACAGCCTGCGCGCCAGCTTGTTCCGTGATGATTCGCGCAATACCATCCAGCGTCAAACCGACAACACCGTCACCCCCACCGTCACCCGCATCAGCAACATCGACCGCGTGCTGACCGATGGTCTGGAGCTGGTGTGGTTGGGCAGCGATGTGGGCGTCAGGGGTTTGGACTTGACGGCCAGCGCCACCTGGGCCGACTCCACTGTCAAAGCCAATGCACGCAACCCGGCCACCGTGGGCAAAGACTGGCAGCGCATCCCGAAGCAACGCTACACCTTGGAGGCTGCTTACCGACCCAGCGAGGCATGGCTCTGGGCGGCGACCTACCGCTGGCACAGCTCAAGCTACAACACGGAGTTGAACGTGGACAACAACCCCAACACCTTCGGCGGAGTGTCCAGCGTGAGCAAACTCGATGTGCGCGTGGCCTGGCGATTTGCCAAAGGCTGGGAAGCTGCAGCAGGCATCGACAACCTGACCAACGAATCCGCCTGGCAGGCGCACACCTTGCCGCAGCGCAGCTATTACGCCTCGCTCGCCTACCGCTTCCAGTGAGGCGCGCATGAGTACTCTTGATTCAACTTCGCACAGTGCCGGCCCCAGTGGCATGGGTCCCAGACCTTTGCACCGCCTTTTCTGGCGGCTGCATTTCTGGGCTGGTTTGATCACCGCGCCCATCGTGCTGTTCGCGGCCTTCACCGGTTTGCTTTACGTGTTCACGCCGCAGATTGAGGCGTGGCGCCATGCCGACTTGGATCGCGTTCCCGTGCAGGCGCAGCAGCGCAGCCTGGACGATCAGGTGGCTGCCGCCCAAGCCGCCTTGCCCGGGCAAACACTGCGTTATGCGGTGCCGGGTTTTGCGCCCGGTGATACCACCCAAGTGGTGTTTAAGCCCTTGCCCTCCATGCATGCTGAACATGGCGCAGCAACGGGCTTGCACGACCACGGCCTGCCCATGGGCACCATCGCCTACGTCAACCCCTACACCGGCCAGGTGGTGGGCACCCTGCAGGAGATGGAGCGCTTCAAAACCTGGGCCAAAAAGCTGCACTCCAGCGCTTTGCAAGGCGATAGGTGGCGCTGGCCGCTGGAGTTGGCAGCGAGTTGGATGCTGGTGATGTTTGCCACGGGTTTGTACATGTGGTGGCCGCGAACTGAGCAGCGCCGTGCAGCGGGCTGGCGTGCTTACTGGCCGCGTGCGGGCCGTGGACGTTTGGCATGGCGCAACTGGCATGGGTTGTTGGCGGTGTTGATGGGCCTGGTGTTGTGCACGCTCATGGTCACCGGTCTGACCTGGAGCGAGCACGCAGGAGGTCGTTTCAAAGCCATGCAAAAAGCGTTGCAGCAGGATGCGCCCAAGCTGCCCAAGTCGCTGCGCTCATCACCCAGCGCTGAGAAACCCGAGCTGGGTTGGCAGGCCGTGGCCGACCGGGCGGCCTCGCTCGTGCCTCCGGTTTCCATGATGATCACGCCACCGGCGGGTCCCCAAGGCTTCTGGCGCATTGACAATTTCGACCGCAGCCAACCCCAGGGCCGCTTTGGCTTGGCGCTGGATGCCTACTCGGGGCAGACGCTGTTCTATTCAGGCTGGGACGCCATGCCGCTGTTGTCCCGCGCAACGGCCGTTGGCATTCCCTTTCACCGTGGGGAGTTCGGTTGGTGGAACCAAGTGCTCTTGGTACTGGCGGGCTTGACGGCGATTTTTTCTGTTGTCTCGGGTTTTGTGATGTGGTGGTTGCGCCGCCCGCAGGGCAGGGTGGCCGCTCCGCCCGTTGGCCGAGCACAATGCCGGGCCATCACACGCCCCCAAGCCACTGCCTTGCTTGTATTGACTGGCTTGCTGTTCTACGCCATGCCGGTGTTTGGTTGGAGTTTGTTGCTGTTTGGAATGGTTGAACTGCTGCGTTTGTTGTTTACTGACAAGCCCGCTGCTGCGGCTGTTTGAGGTCCTGTTTGTGGCGCGCCAGTGCTGCATGTACGGACCCGTGTGCAAACGAGGAGCAATCGCCGTCCCCACCGCGAACGGAGGTACTGCACCACGTCTCCATCAAGTGCGCACAAGTCAGAAATTAAGCGGACAAGCGTCATGCATTGGTGATTGATGTTTTCAGGGGTGGCGACAAAAAAGCCGTTCGGGCTGACTCTTCGACGGGCTCAGGACAGGACCCGTCGAAGCCAGCATGTGCCTCGGTCAAGGCCCTTCGGCAGGCTCAGGGCGCTGGTTTGGGCTGCCACTGATTGGCGCGCACGTTGTCCTGTGCCAGCCGTGCAGTTTCCTGAACCCGTTTGGCGCGGGTCTCCGGCCTTTTTGCCTGGCTAATCCGTCGGCCCTGCAAAACCCCTGCAACCCGCATGAATGCTGGCGATATGGGGTAAATGCTGACGACGGGATCTCTCAGGAATCGTTATCGGAGAGTAATTTTTCTGGGGGATTTGCATGACAGCCACCGCAGACTTCTTTCGCGCACGCCTGGACGGGATGGTCGATCACAAACATCCACTGGTGGTTTTGAGCAAACGGCTGCCCTGGGCCGCGATTGAACAAGCCCTGGCACCGCACTTCGCTCGCCAGGCTCGCCCAGGCTCCAAGCGGGTGACGGCGGACTTGTTGGGAGCGCATGAAGTCGAATTTGGCAACGGCATCAGCCCCGCAGGCCGCCCGCGCCTGTCAATTCGGCTGATGGCCAGCTTGCAGTACCTGAAGAACTCCTTCAACCTCAGTGACGAAGAACTCGTTCAGCGCTGGAGCGAGAACGTGGTGTGGCAGTTCTTCAGCGGCATGGAGTATTACGAACCACGCTTGCCCTGCGATCCAACCCAGATCGGCCGCTTTCGCCGCGCCGTGGGCGAAGAAGGTCTGGAGCAGTTGCTCAAGGCCACCATCGAGACAGCGGTGCAGATCAAGGCCATCAAGCCCAGCGAGCTGGAACGCGTGATCGTGGACACCACCGTGCAGGAGAAGGCCATCGCCCACCCGGTGGACAGTCGGCTGCTGGAGATTGCGCGGCACAAAGTGGTGAATGCTGCCAAACGAGTGGGCATCAGTTTGAAGCAGACATTTGCGTTTGAAGCCAAAACGCTCAGACGCCAGGCCGGGGGTTACGCCCACGCCAAGCAGTTCAAGCGTTTGAAGAAAGCCGTCAAACGCCAGCGCACAATCCTCGGGGTGGTGATGCGTGAAGTGCAGCGCAAGCTTGATGTGTTGGTGGCACCCGGGCCGACAGCGCTGAGTGCGCTCAAGACCTGGTTGGAGCGGGCCGAACGCATCCGCACGCAACAGCGAGGCGACAAGGGCAAGCTGTACGCGCTGCATGCGCCTGAGGTGGAGTGCATCGGCAAGGGCAAGGCCAGGAAGCCCTATGAGTTTGGTGTGAAGGTCAGCCTGGCTGTCACGCACCTGCGTGGTTTGATGGTGGGGGCCAGAAGTTTCCCCGGCAACCCGTTTGATGGGCACACATTGGCTGCGCAACTGGAGCAAACCAACAACCTGATGCAAGACCTGGGGCGTGTGCCCAAGCAAGTGGTCGTGGACTTGGGGTTCCGGGGCGTGGACGCGGACAACCCGAACGTGGAGATCATCCACCGTGGCAAGTACAAGTCACTGACCAAGGTGCAACGCAAGTGGCTCAAACGGCGTCAGGCCATCGAGCCGCTGATCGGCCACACCAAGGTGGACCACGGCATGCAGCGCTGTTGGCTCAAAGGCGAGTTGGGTGATGCGCTGCACGCACTGAGTTGTGCGGCGGGGTACAACATCCGCTGGCTGCTGCGGGCTATCGCGGCCAAGTCTGCAAAAGACGCGAAGGCGTTTTTGTTGACCCTGCTCGGGCTGAGCTTATGGGGTCAACTCAGGGCAGCCAGGGCACGGCTCGGCGCAAAAAACTTGCTCGGTTGGAAATTCACGCCATCGTCAGTAATGGCTTGCGGGGTGAAATGAATTTTGCAGGGCCGACTAATCCACTCCAAGATGCCGCGCTTGGCCGAGCGGGGAAATCCGTTGAAGTGGGCGGTGGCGTCGGGGTGGCGGGCGAGTTCTTCTTCCAAGTCGGCGGGGATGATCAGTTGCTCCACTTCATCAAGCGCCGTCCATGAACCGTCCGCCTGAGCGGCTTTGATTTTCGCTAAGCCGCTGGAATGCATCAGCCCTTGCTCCATCAACCGCGCCACCCGCTCTTTGTTTGGCCGCGACCACGCTGATTTGGGCTTGCGCGGCGAGAACCACAACATGGTGCGGTGCTCATCGAGTTTGCGCGGCTTGCTGTCCACCCAACCAAAACAAAGTGCTTCTTCCACCACCGCGTCGTACCCCAGGCTGGGTTTGCCGCTGGCTTTTTTGTACGACACCAACCAAACGCCTTCATCCCGTTGATGTTGGGCTTGCAGCCACGCCCGCCACTCGTCGCGGGTTAGGGGGTGAACGGTGTTGGGTGGGAGGTGGGTGGGCATGGTGATGATGCCAGATGGGGCTATCGACGGAGTGGCTTAAACAAGCCGCTCAACGAATTAAATGTGTGAGTGTTAGGTTTGATTCCAATGCTGCTGAAATTGGAACTAGCGCGGTGTGGAAAGATCCGCAAATGCCTTCAAAGACTCAAGATCACCTTCAAGCAAATCCGATGCACACACTTCATCGGCGAGATGTCCATCGACATATGTTCTAAAGGCTATGCTGACTTTGTCTTCGCACCGATGCGCGACGAAGATCTGAAGGGCTTTGTGTGTTCGAGTGGACATTCGAGCAATTGCAGCTGTTCGCTCCGATTGAAGTTCAATGTTTGACCTTGCCCCCGAAAACCGTATCCCTTGCTGAGTGATTCAATCGCAAGCAAAGGAGAGCGGAAATGACGAAGAGAGCCAAAAGGGCGAGGTACACGCAGGAGTTCAAGTTCGAGGCGGTGCGGCTGGTGGAAGGCGGCCAAAGCATGGCGGCAGCGGCCAGGACGCTTGGGGTGGTTGAGCAGACGCTGTTCAACTGGATCAAAGCGCACCGCGAAGGCAAACTCAAGGGCGCTGACAGCCGGGTCAAGGTAAGCAGCGAACAAATGGAGATCAGCCGCTTGAGGGCAGAGCTGGCGCGGGTCAAGATGGAGCGCGACATCCTGGAAAAGGCCACGGCGTACTTTGCAAAGGGATCGACGTGAAGTACGCCTTCATACAAAGCCACCGGCGGGTGTGGCCAATCTCTGTGCAGTGCCGGGTTCTGCGTGTCAGCGTGGCCGGGTATCACGAGCACTTCCTGCGGCGGGCCAGTGCGGCGCAACGACGCCACCTCAGTGATGACGCCTTGCTGGTACACATCAAAGCAATTCACGCCCAGGTCAGGGCCAGCTACGGCTGGCCTCGCATGTGGAAAGAACTGCTGGCACGCGGCATCCGGGTGGGCAAAGACCGGGTGCAAAAGCTCATGCAATTGCACGGCATTCGCGCCAAAGGCAAACGCAGATTCAAGATCACCACCGACAGCAAACATGATTTGCCGATTGCACCCAACCTGCTGGAGCGGCAATTCAACGTTCAAGAGCCTGACAAGGTGTGGGCGGGGGACATCACCTACATCGACACCCAAGAGGGCTGGCTGTACCTGGCAGTGGTGATTGACCTCTTCAGCCGTCAAGTGGTGGGCTGGAGCTTGCGGCAAGACATGACACGCGACATCGTCATTGATGCGCTGCGCATGGCATGGTTCAAGCGACATCCAGACAAAGGCGCAGGGCTGATCTTCCACAGCGACAGAGGCAGTCAATACGCAAGCCAAGACTTCAGGGACGTGCTCAGTGAGTACGGAATTCAGGCGTCCATGAGCAGGCGGGGCAACTGTTGGGACAATGCGTGCAGCGAGACCTTGTTCGGGTCACTGAAGGTAGAACGCCTACATGGGCAGCGCTTTGAAACCAGGCGGCAAGCCAAAGACGAGGTCATGGCCTGGCTGCTTTGGTACAACCAAGCCCGGCTGCACTCGACTCTGGCCTATGTCAGTCCGATGCAGTTCGAGCAAAGCTGGTTTGCGGCCCAGGCCATGCAAGCCAATTCGTGACTCGGTTATGGGATACGGATTACAGAGGCAAGGTCAGTTCGTGACTGTGCGCTGTTCAACCTGAGGGAACGCTATCCCAACAGAGAGGTGTTGGGTGATTCTTGGCTGGGTGACAACACCATCTGCTCCAATGTGATGAACAGAGATCTCAGCGGAGAAGTCAATTACAGGATATCGAGACGAATTTTTCAGCGTCAATTCGAGCAGGCTGTTTGACGCAACGCGTGGGGCTAAGTGGACTCCACTCGGAGCGCCATAGATGTGTCCAGTGAAGTCCTTGAGATGACCGTCAAGTTTCTGCAAGAGAGACTCAGCTCGTGTCTCAATCTGAGAAAGCTTTGATTCAACATCTACTTGCCTCTTGACACGAAACAATTGAGCCGTCGCCCAACTGACTAAGAAGAATGCCGGCCCGAAATTTTCGACTATCGATTTGACAGACCAAGACTCCGCTGAGCTGTGAACAGCGTAGATTGTCCAACCTACTGCGACAAGTCCGGGAAGCCAGAACTCTTTCAGAAGTCGAAATACGACAGTCATAATTTTGTCCGGACGTTTGCTTGCGCCAGCCGTGGTGTCAGTTTCACCATTGATGAATTTGCCTTGCAGTCCAAGACCAATTCACTTCCTCTTCTTCACACTACTGGCTTTGTTGCCCTTGTCCTCATGCCTGATGAAGCCGATGGGCTGCTTGGGCGGCGTTGGGGGCTCCGGTGGCGTCATGAGTTCACGCAGCGCATCAAACACCTGCTTGAGCTGATTGCGTGTATTGCGGCTGAACGTGTCGTGATTGAGGGCCAGGGCTTCGGTCTTTTCTTCAAGTTCCGACAACCGTGTGGCCAAGTCTGCATGCTGCGTGGCCAGTTCGCGCAACCGAATAAAGGCACGCACCACATAAACAGAAATCTCGATGGCACGCGGGCTGCTCAAAATGGTGGCGGCCATCAGGGCACCATGTTCTGTAAACACCCTGGGTGCATAACGCCTGCCTCCACGGCCCACTGGCCCAGCGTTTGAGGTCGCAGATTGCGACCTCAAAGCCGCGAACTCTTCTTCGGTGAGCGTGAACATGAAATCTGGCGGGAACTTGGCCAGGTTGCGCTTGACGGCTTCGTTGAAACGTTTGGTGGGTACGGCATACAGCGCCGCCAGGTCGGAATCCATGATCACTCGTTGACCACGCAGTACGGTGATGCGCAACGTGATGGTTTCCAAAGGCAGCAGTGCCGCTTCGTGGTGATTGGGTTCACTCATGTCCGTGTTTCAACCCATTGGTTTTGGATCATGTTGCCTTCCTTCCTCAGTGGAGCCAACCGTTGATGAGGTTGGCACCATCACACACCTCAAGCCGCCTTCTTAGCCGCCACCTTCTTCGCCGCCGTTTTTCCCGCCGTCTTCGCAGGCGCCTTCGCCGCCCTCGGCTCAAACTCAAAACTCACCTTGCCTTCTTTTTTGTCAAACGCGAGGTAGGCCTTGAACTTGCGGCGGGTTTTGTTGGAGACGAAGTTTTCCAGCAGGTTGGTTTTTCCTGTGGTCAAGAGGTGGGTCATTTCCTCTCTCGCTACAGGCTGCTGCAGGATGATCTTGCCGCTCTTGAAATCGCAGGTGGCGTGCGGGCCTGTGCTTTTTTCGCAGACGTAACTCGTGCCATGCTCGAACACGGGGCTCTGGCATTTGGGGCAGTGGCCCAGGGACTCTTGGCCGGTGAAGTCCACCGCTTCCGTCGCTTCAGCCGCTTTGGCGTCTTCGCCGAAGTCAAATTCCAGTTTCCAGTTTTTGATCTCGTCGTCGAACACGAGTTTGATCTCGGCGGTGAAGGGCCAACCGGCTTTGGAGCGGAAGCCTTCCAGTGGCCCAATTTTTTTGTCGCGGATGAAGGTTTCCACCTCCGCCGTCTCAAAGGCGCGGCCACCGGGAATTTTGCCGATGGAGAATCCGCAGCCTTCCGCTGATCCGGTTTTGCCCTGGCAGGTGAAGCGGCGGTAGTTTTCTTTGACCACGCCACCACAGTTGGGGCAAGGTGTTTCCAGCGTCGCATAGTCGCCGGGAATGGTGTCGCGGTCGTACTCTTTCGCTTTGGCCACCACACGCTGCGTCATGGCGGCGATCTCGGCCATGAAGGTGTCGCGGCTGAGCTGGCCTTTTTCCATTTGCGAGAGTTGGAACTCCCAGTTGCCGGTGAGTTCGGGTTTGGTGAGTTCTTCCACCTGCAGGCCACGCAACAGCGTCATCAACTGGAAGGCTTTGGCACTCGGGATCAACTCGCGGCCTTCGCGCACGATGTATTTTTCGTAGATCAAACCTTCAATGGTTTGGGCGCGGGTGGCTGGCGTGCCCAGGCCTTTTTCGGCCATGGCCTCGCGCAGCTCGTCGTCGTCAATCAACTTGCCCGCGCCTTCCATGGCGCTAAGCAACGTGGCTTCGGTGTAGCGGGCCGGGGGTTTAGTTTTTAAGGCATTGGCGCTTGCGCTTTCCACCTGCACCACTTCGCCGGGCGTCACTGCGACGAGGTTGGCATCGTCTTCCTGCGCTTCGCGGCCATAAATGGCCAGCCAGCCGGGTTTGACCATGACCTTGCCGTTGGTTTGGAAGCTGTGCTCCTTCGCATCCACTTTCACGGTGGAAATGCGCGTGGTCACCATGAATTCGGCAGGCGGGAAGAACACCGCGAGGAAACGCTTCACCACCATGTCGTAAAGCTTGGCCTCAATCTCGCTCAAACTTTTGGGCGGCAGCAAGGTGGGGATGATGGCGAAGTGGTCCGAAACTTTGCTGTTGTCAAAAATACGTTTGATGGGTTTGACGTAACCCTCTTTGATCGCCTTTTTGGCGTGCACGGCCAGTTCGCGCAGGGGGCCGGGCAGGTCCTCGCTGCTGATCATTTCCATCGTCTGTTTGACCACGCCCACATAGTCTTCCGGCAGGCAGCGGCTGTCGGTACGCGGGTAGGTCAGCACCTTGTGTTTTTCGTACAGGGCCTGGGCCAGTGACAGCGTGGTTTTGGCTGAAAAACCGAAGCGCGAGTTGGCCTCGCGTTGCAAGGTGGTCAGGTCATACAGGCCCGGCGAACTCTGGGTGGTGGGTTTGGCTTCTTCCGTCACATGGGCGGGTTGGCCGAGCACGGCTTTGGCTATTTGCTGTGCATCCGCCTCGTTCCAGATGCGGTCGGCGCGCTGCTCCAAGTCGTCCGCGTTTTTCTTCCACTTGGGGTCGAACCATTTGCCTTCGTACTCGCCGGCTTGCGCGGCGAAGTCGGCCTTGATTTCCCAGTAAGGGCGCGAAATATGTTTGCGAATTTTTTCTTCGCGTTCCACCATGATGGACAGCGTGGGTGTTTGCACCCGGCCCACGGTGGTCAGGAAGAAACCGCCGTCGCGTGAATTGAACGCCGTCATCGCCCGTGTGCCGTTGATGCCGACCAGCCAGTCGGCCTCGGAGCGGCTGCGTGCGGCGTCCGACAGCCCACGCAGGTCGTCGTCGCTGCGTAGCTTTTCAAACCCATCACGAATGGCTTGCGGCGTCATGCTTTGCAGCCACAGGCGTTCAATCGGTTTGTCGATGGGCTTTTTCTCGCTGCCTGCGTATTGCACGATCAAACGAAAAATCAACTCCCCCTCGCGGCCCGCGTCGCAGGCGTTGATCAGGGCGGTGACGTCTTTGCGCTTCACGAGTTTGACCACCGCGTTGAGGCGTGATTTGGCTTTGTCGATGGGGGCCAGGTCAAAGTGCGGCGGAATCACCGGCAGGTTGGCGAAGCTCCACTTGCCGCGTTTCACGTCGAATTCTTCCGGCGCTTTGATTTCTACCAAGTGGCCCACGGCGCTCGTGACCACATACCGTTCGTTCTCGAAGTGGTCGTCGTGTTTGTCGAACTTGCCCGCGGTGGGCGTGAGCGCACGCACGATGTCTTGGGCCACGCTGGGCTTTTCCGCAATGATCAAAGTCTTGCTCATGGTTTCCTCAAACTTCCACATTCACAGCACAGGACGTGTCCGGTGCAAAAAATTTGCACCCCTTGCCTAGGCCATCGTGACTCGTCCATACAATCCGGGCTTCGCGCGCACACGCACGCGCGCGCCCACCAATTCAATGTACCTAAAGATTTTGATGAAGCAAGCCCGCCCTGATTCTGCCAAGTCCACCACCGTCGCCGCCCCCGCTTCCGGTCGCCGCATTCAAGTCAAAAAAAGTGGCATCCACGGCAAGGGTGTGTTTGCCGCCCGTGCATTGGCCAAAGGTGAGTTGGTGATCGAATACAAGGGCGAGATCATCAGTTGGCCCGAGGCATTACGCCGCCATCCGCACGACCCCACCGACCCCAACCATACCTTTTACTTTCACATTGACGATGGTAGGGTGATCGACGGCAAGGTCCATGGCAACGCGGCCCGCTGGATCAACCACGCCTGCACACCCAATTGCGAGGCTGAACAAGACGGCGAACAGGTCTTCATCCACACCAAACGTGCCATCAAAGCCGGTGAAGAGCTGTTTTATGACTACGGCCTCATCATCGACGAACGCTACACCCCCAAACTCAAAAAGCAGTTCGAATGCCGCTGCGGCACCCGCAGCTGCCGCCACACCATGCTGGCTCCGAAGCGCTGAAGACGACCTTGCATGCTTGATTTGATGACGAATGCTCCCGTGACCCCCGCCCGCGCTGCTGCCCATGCGGGCTGGCAAGCCGAAGCCCTGTGGGCTCAGTTGCTGCCGCATTTGCCTGGCCTGAGTGTGGAGGTGGTGGCGCGTTTGCCCTCCACCAACAGTGCCTTGTTGGAGCGCGCACGTGGTGCGGGCGGCCATCCCTTGGAGGCCAACAAGGCGGAATCAGAGTGGGGCCAGGTCAGGCGCAGTGTGGAAAGCACCGCCTTTGGGCGACGTTCTGTCGACTTGCAACCCTGCTTGTTGGTGACTGAACACCAAACCAGTGGACGTGGCCGCCAAGGCCGCCCCTGGCAAGCCGTGGCAGGGGCCTCTTTGACCTTCTCCTTGGCCTTGCCCATGGCCCCCAGTGATTGGTCGGGGCTGTCCTTGGCGGTGGCGGTGGCTTTGGCGGAGGCACTGGATCCCGTCGTGCCTGGACACCCCCCCCACATTGGTTTGAAGTGGCCGAACGACTTGTGGTTGATGGATGGCGGCATGGCCGCCCCCAGCACTGGGCGTAAATTGGCCGGCATCTTGATTGAAACCGTGAACGCGCCCGGTAAACGCCTGGTGGTGGTGGGCATCGGTTTGAACGTGCTGCCGCTGTACCCCACTGATGTCAAAACCGGCGTAGCGTGCTGGCAAGAGATCACGCCCGAGGCGACGCCGCAAGCCGCCTTGGCTCGCATCGCTTTGCCCTTGGTGCAAGCGCTGCAATTGTTTGAGCGCGAAGGATTTGCCGCGTTTGAAGCGCGTTATGCCACGCGCGACATCTTGCGCGGCAGGCAGGTTCACACCACGCTCGCTGCTGCCAAAACGGGCCTCGCCCAGGGGGTGGGTGCTGGCGGTGTTCTGCGGGTCACCACCGACGATGGTGTCGAGCACCACATCAACAGTGGCGAAGTGAGCGTGCGGCTTGAACCCCCCGGCCCCGACAGCTTGCTTGGTGCGTTTCCCAATTAACGTCCAGACAGCACCCACCATGCTTCGAGTCCTTGCGCTGTTGCTGCTGTTGGCCAATGTGCTGTTTTTTGCATGGACCCAAGGTGCGTTGGACCAGGTGTTGGGTGTGCGGTCCATTGGAGATCGGGAGCCCGAGCGTGAGGCCTTGCAGGTCCGTCCCGGCGATCTGGTCGTGGTCTCGGCGGCCTCCGCTGCGGCGGCTCAGCAAGCGCCCGTGCAGTGTTTGGAGGCCGGGCCATTCAGCCCCGCCCAAATTACAGGGGTGGAACAGGCTGCCGCCAGCGCGCAGGCGAGCCTGACCTGGTCGCGCCGCAGTGTGGAGCTGCCCCCCGTATGGGCCTTGGTGATGGGCCCCTACCCGAACCGGGAGACCCTCGACAAAAAAATTGAAGAACTCAAACGCACCCGTGTCACGTTTGAGGAGTTGACCGCCCCGGCCAACTTCAAGCTGGCGTTGTCCCTGGGGCAGTATGGGTCTCAGCCTGCGGCGAACACGGCGCTCGCCGAACTGTCCACCCGAGGCATCAAAACCGCCCGTGTGGCGCAACTGGCCCCCGCCGTGAGTCAAATTTACCTGCGCACCGAAACCAACGATGCTGCCGCGCTGAGCACCTTGCGCAACCTCAAGGGCGAGCCTTGGGGGGCGGGGTGGGGCGGGTGTTCTTGAGTTGTCCTGAACCATCACCTGCGCTACGGGATCGCTTTTAGGTATTCCCCCTCACCCCCGCCGCCCACGCCCAAGCTGCATCTGATATCTCCAGCACCTCGGCCACCCCGCCAAACTCCAGTGCGCTGACTGTGGCTGACGCCATGTCGTGGCGCTCCAGGTTGGCGGCCAGTTGCAAATAAGGTGCCCACGGGCCGCTTTGCGCCAGCAGCGCCTGCCGCGCGGGTTCACTCAGACGCAAGGGTTGGAGCACTTCTTCAAGAGGCTGTTGCAGCAGCACATTCACCAGCGACAGCAAGCCTACGGTAAAGAGAGCCGCCGGTGGGTGGTTGACCGCATCGTCGCGCCGATGCGCCAACCCTTCCAGCAACCGCGCCCGTGCCAGCGCAATTTCCTGCAAGGCTTTGGAGCTGCCGCGGCCCTCACTCGATGAGAGCAACAACACCGACAACCAGCGGTACAACTCATTTCGCCCGAGCACCATCACCGCCTGGTCCACCGACTCCACGGCACGCGACAGGCCCACCGCCGGGCTGTTCACAAACCGCAGCAGCTTGTAAGACAGCGCCACGTCGCCGCGTATGTCTTCGGCCACAGACGCGGTGTCGCGGTCTTGCATCACCTCGTTGAGCAATTGGCACAGGCGCAGCGTGCCGGTTTGCAGCGGGCGTTGCTCGCGCTCAGGCGGTATCAAACTGCGGTCGATGCGACCTGCGGCCAGGGCAACACCGAGCTGCAGTGCCCGCTCAATGTCGTCCATGTGGTCCAGATCCATGGCCACCACGGCCAGGGCGGGTTGGCTGCTGCGCCAATCGGTCAACTGGGCCCAAAAGCCCACCACGTTGTCGCTATGCAAAGTGAGCTGAACAAAGTCCACGGGCCAGGCCTGGGGGGTGTCGGAGGCCACGCGCCCGATCAACACGCCCCGGGTACGCAGTGCGGCGATGCGGGCGGGGGCCTCGTGGTCGCTGCAGTCCCAGGGGTGCACCAAGAGGTGCAAACCTGCGGGCACCTGCTCAAAAACCTGGGGCCGCATCAGCACCTCGGCCGACACCGTGGCCATGGCCACACGGCGGGCCTGAACGGTGGACTGCATGGCAGACAGCAGCGTCACCACATAGGCGGCTTGCACGGCCACATCGGGCCGGGTTTGCAAGCGCTGCTCCAGGTTGCGGGCCAAACGAAACTCAAACCCTGCCATTTCGCCACCTCGGCCCACCAAGGGTCTGCGCACGCCGTATCGATGCACAGGAGCGGGTTCCGTTGGCGTGGCCGGCGCGACGGGTGGGGCAGCGGGCGAGGGCGCTGGGCGAGACTCGCCTGTGGCTGCGGTTTTTGATCCCAATAACTTCGACAACCAACCGCCCATCACCATCTCCTGAAGTGGGCAGCCGGAGCCACCATGTTTGCCGACGCAGATGCTAACGCCACGCAGTGCTGCCAACCACGGCCTTGCCTATCGACCTTTACCTTAGCCACGACAACCTCCAGCCCGTTCGCCCTGAGCCTGTCGAAGGGCCCAAACCGAGGTACGCGCTGGCTTCGACAGGTCCTGTCCTGAGCTCCGTCGAAGGGTCAGCCCGAACGGTGTGTGGTGTCGCAATCAATGTCAATCTCAGTAGCAGCAACCACGGGACTTGCCTCTACCGGTCAGGCACGTGCCGCTTTAGCATGTTTTCATGAACACACCTGCCCCCTACCCCCACCTACTTCAACCGCTGGACCTGGGTTTCACCACCTTGAAGAACCGCGTGCTGATGGGCAGCATGCACACCGGTCTGGAAGACAAAATCGCTCATCTGCCTGCGTTGGCCGAGTACTTCGCTGAACGCGCACGCGGCGGCGTGGGCCTGATGGTGACCGGCGGTTTTGCGCCCAACATCGCGGGCTGGGCCAAACCATTGGCGGGCACATTGGCCAGCCACCGCGCGGCGAAACAACATCAACAAGTGACGCGCGCCGTGCATGCCGAGGGCGGTAAGATAACGCTGCAAATCCTGCACACCGGGCGGTACGGCTACCACCCGTTTTGTGTGGCACCTTCGCGCATCAAGTCGCCCATCTCGCCGTTCACCCCCTGGGCGCTTTCAAGCGGCGGTGTGGAGCGGCAAATTCGCGCCTTTGTGCGCTGCGCCGTGTTGGCCCGAGAAGCGGGCTACGACGGCGTGGAGGTCATGGGCAGCGAGGGTTACCTCATCAACCAGTTTCTGGTCACGCACACCAACCAGCGCACCGATGCCTGGGGCGGCTCGTATGAAAACCGCATGCGGCTGCCGGTAGAAATCGTGCGCCGCATCCGCGAGGCGGTGGGGAAGGACTTCATCCTCATCTACCGCTTGTCCATGATCGACCTCATTCCCCAAGGCAGCAGTTGGCCCGAGGTGGTGCAACTGGCCAAGGCGGTGACGGCGGCCGGCGCCACTTTGCTTAACACCGGCATCGGCTGGCACGAAGCCCGTGTGCCCACCATTGCCACCTCGGTGCCGCGCGCGGCTTTTGCCTGGGTCACGCAAAAAATGCGGCGCGAGTTGCGTGAGGCGGGCCTGAACATTCCCCTCATCACCAGCAACCGCATCAACATGCCCGAGGTGGCCGAGCAGGTGCTGGCGGATGGCTGCGCCGACATGGTCAGCCTGGCCCGCCCCTTGCTCGCCGACCCGCAGTTTGTGAACAAAGCGGCTCAGAGGCGGCGTGACGACATCAACACCTGCATCGCCTGCAACCAAGCGTGTTTGGACCACGCCTTCAAGAACAAACTCGCCAGTTGTTTGGTCAACCCGCGTGCGGGCCATGAAACCAGCTTGCGCATCGTGGCTGCCCCACGCCGCCTCAAAGTGGCTGTGGTGGGTGCTGGGCCTGCTGGATTGGCTGCGAGCACCACGCTGGCCCAAAGGGGGCATGAGGTTTTTTTGTTCGATGGCGCAGCGCAAATTGGTGGCCAGTTCAACATGGCCAAACAAATTCCGGGCAAAGAAGAATTCTATGAAACGCTGCGTTATTTTGGTCGGCGCTTGCCGCAAACCGGGGTGGTACTGCACTTGAACACCCGTGTGGATGCGCCCGGCTTGCTTGCCCAACAGTTCGACCACATCGTGATCGCCACTGGCGTGCGCCCGCGCCAACCCCCTATTCCCGGCAGCGATCTGCCCCATGTGCTGACTTACATCGATGTGCTGATGCACCACCGCGAGGTCGGCCCACGGGTGGCCATCGTCGGTGCCGGGGGCATTGGTTTTGATGTGGCGGAGTACCTCGTCGGCCCTGCAAAATTCATTTCACCCCGCAAGCCATTACTGACGATGGCGTGAATTTCCAACCGAGCAAGTTTTTTGCGCCGAGCCGTGCCCTGGCTGCCCTGAGTTGACCCCATAAGCTCAGCCCGAGCAGGGTCAACAAAAACGCCTTCGCGTCTTTTGCAGACTTGGCCGCGATAGCCCGCAGCAGCCAGCGGATGTTGTACCCCGCCGCACAACTCAGTGCGTGCAGCGCATCACCCAACTCGCCTTTGAGCCAACAGCGCTGCATGCCGTGGTCCACCTTGGTGTGGCCGATCAGCGGCTCGATGGCCTGACGCCGTTTGAGCCACTTGCGTTGCACCTTGGTCAGTGACTTGTACTTGCCACGGTGGATGATCTCCACGTTCGGGTTGTCCGCGTCCACGCCCCGGAACCCCAAGTCCACGACCACTTGCTTGGGCACACGCCCCAGGTCTTGCATCAGGTTGTTGGTTTGCTCCAGTTGCGCAGCCAATGTGTGCCCATCAAACGGGTTGCCGGGGAAACTTCTGGCCCCCACCATCAAACCACGCAGGTGCGTGACAGCCAGGCTGACCTTCACACCAAACTCATAGGGCTTCCTGGCCTTGCCCTTGCCGATGCACTCCACCTCAGGCGCATGCAGCGCGTACAGCTTGCCCTTGTCGCCTCGCTGTTGCGTGCGGATGCGTTCGGCCCGCTCCAACCAGGTCTTGAGCGCACTCAGCGCTGTCGGCCCGGGTGCCACCAACACATCAAGCTTGCGCTGCACTTCACGCATCACCACCCCGAGGATTGTGCGCTGGCGTTTGACGGCTTTCTTCAAACGCTTGAACTGCTTGGCGTGGGCGTAACCCCCGGCCTGGCGTCTGAGCGTTTTGGCTTCAAACGCAAATGTCTGCTTCAAACTGATGCCCACTCGTTTGGCAGCATTCACCACTTTGTGCCGCGCAATCTCCAGCAGCCGACTGTCCACCGGGTGGGCGATGGCCTTCTCCTGCACGGTGGTGTCCACGATCACGCGTTCCAGCTCGCTGGGCTTGATGGCCTTGATCTGCACCGCTGTCTCGATGGTGGCCTTGAGCAACTGCTCCAGACCTTCTTCGCCCACGGCGCGGCGAAAGCGGCCGATCTGGGTTGGATCGCAGGGCAAGCGTGGTTCGTAATACTCCATGCCGCTGAAGAACTGCCACACCACGTTCTCGCTCCAGCGCTGAACGAGTTCTTCGTCACTGAGGTTGAAGGAGTTCTTCAGGTACTGCAAGCTGGCCATCAGCCGAATTGACAGGCGCGGGCGGCCTGCGGGGCTGATGCCGTTGCCAAATTCGACTTCATGCGCTCCCAACAAGTCCGCCGTCACCCGCTTGGAGCCTGGGCGAGCCTGGCGAGCGAAGTGCGGTGCCAGGGCTTGTTCAATCGCGGCCCAGGGCAGCCGTTTGCTCAAAACCACCAGTGGATGTTTGTGATCGACCATCCCGTCCAGGCGTGCGCGAAAGAAGTCTGCGGTGGCTGTCATGCAAATCCCCCAGAAAAATTACTCTCCGATAACGATTCCTGAGAGATCCCGTCGTCAGCATTTACCCCATATCGCCAGCATTCATGCGGGTTGCAGGGGTTTTGCAGGGCCGACTACCTCGTGACTGCCCCGGGCCATTCACCGACGGTGGACCTGCAAGCCTGGTTGGCCGAGTGGGGTGTGGCCGACCCCGGCACGGTGCGCGGTGGCGTCCAAGGCGCAGCACCCACTGCCCCCATCCGCCACGTGACGCTCTTGCAGCGTAAGGCGGGAAAACTCGGTGCGGGCCTGGGCAAAACCACAGGCTGGATCCACCGCGCTGCGCTGCAAATGAAACAAGTGCAGATGGTCGGTGGCGTGAACTACGAGCGCATCACCGCCGAGGGGCTTTGGGTGAGCGACGGCGAAGCCCGCAATAACACCCGTTTGATCGCTTGCGACAACGTGGTGCTGTGCGCCGGGCAAGAACCCCTCAACGAGCTGCAAGCGCCGCTGTTGACCGCTGGGCAGTCAGTCTTTGTGATTGGCGGTGCGCTCGAAGCGGGCGAGCTCGATGCGAAGCGGGCGATTGACCAGGGGACGCGGTTGGGGGCGCAGTTGTAGCGCCAGGTCGCATCACATTGAAGCGTCACAAACCTCTCGGCCAAGTGCCAGCGAAAGTCGGGCACAAAGCACACTGACCCAACCCGTCCACAAGTCGTTGTCTGCCTCGCATGTAAACAGCAGTCCGCTCGGCTCTGCCGACACGCTGATAAATCTCGGGTCTCCTTCTTGGCCGAACCAACTTGGCCATTCTGTGGACGCAAGCCAGCCAGGCAAAGTTGGATAGACCCTTGCAATAGCGTCCCAATCACCGGGTGGCGAATCGATTGGGATGTTCAGCGTGATGGAGTGTTGCATGCGGGTTTTGGTTTGCGTCTTGGGAGCTGCTCTTTGAAGTGACCGTTTTGGTTTTCTCTCCCTGGTGCGAACGGGCTCTACTTCAAATCCCCCGCCAAACTCGCCAGCGTTTCCGCTGATATCACCGTGTGCGCTGGGTAGTGGGTGTGGTCGCAACCGAGTTTGACGGCGGCGCCGGCGCGCACGGCTTCTCGGGTGGGTTTGGGAAACTCAAACCGCAAGAAATGCACGGCTGACGTTTTTTCATCGGTCTCGCGGTCCAGGTCTTCGTCGGCGATGGCGTAGATGCGGGCATGGCCTTCCACTTCAACAAACATGCGGTCTTCCACGCCAATCAGGCGGGCCAGTTCGCGTTTGCGCTCGTGTACATCGGGGTATTCGATCAGCATCGTGGCCTTCCAGTGGCTGCCCGTGGGAATGAGAGCAGCGTAGGCGTCGATCTCGCTTTGGATGCCGTCTTCGTCGAAGATTTTTTCGATGAAGAGCATTTCCTGAATCTGCCTGCGGATGGTGGTCTCGTCTTCAAACTGCACCGTCATGTGCTCGCCCAGTTGCACGCTGCGCAGGCGGCGGTGGTTGATGAAGTCGGGTTTGCTGGACTTGCGAATTTTTGAATAAGCCTCCAAGGTCAGGAGGCTGTCTCGGGTGATGGTGGTCATGGGGTCGTCCTCTTTACAAACCATAAGCCAAGCGCACCAAGCTCAAAGGGTGCGCCAACGTCGCCTGTGGCAAACCGTTTTGCTCCATGCCCTGCGATATGTGGTGGCCCGCGAGTTGGCAGTCTGAGCTGATGAAATCGGGTTGATCTTTGGCCATGTTTTTGAACACCGGTTTGCCTATCTTCATCGCCACTGGGTGGGTGGCGGTTTTCACGCCATAGGTGCCGGCATGGCCGGAGCATCGCTCCACGGTGTTGAGCTGCACCTTGACTGTTTGGCCGATGAGTTTGAACATTTCTTCCGTCTTCTTGCCGATGTTTTGCACGCGGCCATGACAGGGGATGTGGTAACTCACGCGGCCCAGGTCTTTCTGAAAATCGAGTTGCAGCAGGCCGTCCTTGTGGCGGGCGATGAAGTACTCGAAGGGGTCGAACATGGCTTCTTTGACGGCTTGTGTCTCGGCACACTCTGGGAACATCAGCGGCAGTTCTTGTTTGAACATCAAGGTGCAACTGGGGATGGGGCTCAGGATGGCGTAGCCCTCACGCGCATAACGCGCCAGCATCGGCATGTTGGCCGCTTTGTGTTCGGCCACCGCATCCAGGTCGCCCAATTCAAACTTGGGCATGCCGCAGCAGCTTTCTTTGTCCACCAACACGTAGGGAATGTTGTTGTGCTCTAAGAGCGCCACCAAATCGTGGCCAATGCCGGGCTCGTTGTAGTTCACATAACAGGTGGAAAAAATCGCCACCTTGCCGGGTGTGCGCTGGCCGTTCACGACCACTGTGGCGCTGCCTTTCGAATCAGCTGCCCAGCGAAAGCGGCTGGTTGCCAGTGGCGGCAACCAGGCATCGGGGTGCACGCCCAGCACCTTGTTCATGGCCCAGCGGGCGGGCTTGGTTTGGTTGGCCGCATTGGCCACTTGCACCACCACCGGTATGCCGGCGAACTGGCCGTGTTTGTCGGTGGATGCCAAAAACTGCGCGCCTTTGCTCACAGCACCCTTTTTGAACTGAATGGCTTTGGCGCGCAGCATCAAATGGGGGAAGTCCAGGCCCCAGGGGTGCGGCGGCGTGTAAGGGCATTTGGTCATGTAACACAGGTCGCAGAGGTAACACTGGTCCACCACCTTGGCGTAGTCGCTCTTGGCCACACCGTGGACTTCGCCGTCTGCGGTGGCGTCCACCAGGTCAAACAAATTGGGGAAGGACTGGCACAGGCTCACGCAGCGGCGGCAGCCGTGGCAAATGTCGAACACCCGTTCCATCTCGGCTTCACAGGCAGCCTCGTCGTAGAACTCGGGCGTGCGCCAGGCGATGGGGTGGCGGGTGGGGGCTTCCAGGTTGCCTTCGCGTTGTGCCATGGGCATGTCTCGTATTTTTTGTGGTCTCAGGAGGTTGCAAAAAAGGCCGTTCGCCCTGAGCTTGTCGAAGGGCCGCGAGAATCAAATTTTGAGAGTCACACAAATGGTGCCGGCACACACCGTCTGGGCTGCACCGAGGCGTGCGCTGGCATCGACAGGTCCTGTCCTGAGCTCCGTCGAAGGGTCAGCCCGAACGGAGTTTTTTGTCATGATTGATGTGACACCCAATAAAAATGCAGGCCAGAAACGAGTGCTTCTGAGCCTGCATTCATGGTGCGTCGGGTAGTGTTCAGTCCACCAGCGCGTCCAGCGCCTTTTGATAACGGTTGGCGTGTGAACGCTCGGCTTTGGCCAGGGTTTCAAACCAGTCGGCGATTTCGTCGAAGCCTTCATCGCGTGCGGTTTTGGCCATACCGGGGTACATATCGGTGTACTCGTGGGTTTCACCGGCCACAGCAGCGGCCAGGTTTTGGCGGCTGGAGCCAATGGGCAGGCCGGTGGCGGGGTCGCCCACGGCTTCCAGGAACTCCAGGTGGCCGTGTGCATGGCCGGTTTCGCCTTCAGCCGTGGAGCGGAACAGCGCCGCCACATCGTTCTGGCCTTCAATGTCGGCCTTGTTCGCGAAGTACAAATAGCGGCGGTTGGCCTGAGATTCGCCGGCGAAGGCGTCTTTCAGGTTTTGTTCGGTTTTAGAACCTTTCAATCCCATGGTGCTCTCCTTGCTTGAATGCATAGAAACAATGTGGACGCGACCCCTGGCGATTACCAAGGGCACGGCTGAACACTAACGCAGCAAGGCCGACGATACCAATTCAATGCGTCAATCGCGGGCATTGACTCAGGCAATACTCAAGGGTTTGCACCAGGGGCGGTGACAAGCTGTTCCGCTGCGTCGATTCAAAGCCCGAGCAAATCCTTGGCCAGCGCATGCAAACGTGCGGTCGGATCGACCAGCTCATGCAGGATGTCCAGGTGATTCACTCCCGCCACGGTTTCGCACACCGGCACCGCTCGATGGCCCCACACTTTTTGAATCAACAGGTTTTGTCGCAAAAACTCGTCGCTCTCGCTCGTGCCCGCCACCGTGGTCAAACGCCCGCGTGGCGCGGGAAAGTTCACCGGGCTGAGCTGGCGCACCGCCTTGGGCGTGAGCTTCAGGTCGTCTTGTAAAAAAGCGGTGTGGCGCAGGGGTTCCAGGTCATACAGGCCCGAGATCGACAGCGCGTCTTTCACCAACGAGCTGGGCAAATCACGCCCCAGCTTCTTCCAATCACAAGACAGCAACATGGTGGCCAAGTGCCCGCCGGCCGAATGCCCCGCTACCACGATGCGTTTGGGATCGCCACCATATAGCGCAGCGTGGCGGTAAACCCAGGTCAGGGCCTGCGCCATTTGCATGGCGATGGTGTGCATGCTCACCGCTGGGCACAGGTCGTAGTTGGGCAGCACCACCATCGCGCCCGCGTTGACGAAAGACGGGGCCACAAAAGACACATCACTTTTGTCCAGCGACCGCCAATAGCCGCCGTGGATGAAGACCAGCACCGGCGCACCTTGGCGCGTGCTGGGGAAAATGTCGAGCCGCTCTTTGCCGCCTGCCCCGTAGGCCACATCCAGCCTTCGCGACAAGCCTTCGCGCGCCAGCCCAGACGCCTTGGCCCACAACTCAAAAATCTTCGAATGTTCGGGAATGCGCGCACGGTTGTTGTACTGCGCCTCCAGCCAGGCGGGGTCGTAACGGGTCATGCCAACTCCTGTGAATGTTTGCGACGAAACAGCCCTCGTTTTACCGTGCCTCCACCGTTCTTACCAGCCCCTCGCGCTGGGCTAAACTGCCCTGCGAACGTCTGTGTGGGGGGGGCGGTTGGGAGGGTGTCGCGTTCGTTCTGCGAAGGTCTGAGTTCGATCCTCCTCCTCTCCACCACCAGTTTCAGTGGCCAACTTCACTCGGTTTGGGGCGTCCACTCTCTGTGTCGTACTCGGGGATTAACAGCAAACTTGGTGGACGTGTCATTCATGACCAGTTATGAGCCGGCAGCCCCGCCACCAAAGAAAAACGCCCTTTCTCTCGAATGTTCCTCCGCAGCCGAGTACCTGACTATCCCTGGTGGACGATCAGGTGTGCGCCAAGGGTGCGAATGAAACCCACAAAAAATCAAAAGGTAAACACGAATGACTGTGCATCTCACGGACTTGCTGAAAGACAGTACTTATCGACTCGATCAATTCAACCCCGAGCAGATTGAGAAACTTGAAGCGGCCATTTCACTGAGGGAATCTGGCAGAAAGACTGCACCTTACGTCTCCTGCATTGTTCGCGGAAAACCCATCAAACTTACTCCGGAAGAGGCCGTTCGCCAGCTCTTCCTTTTGATCTTGCGTGATGACATGGGCTACCCCGTTAGTCGGATGGCGCTTGAGTACGAAGTCACCTTTGGGCGCGAAAAAAAGCGCGCTGATATTTGCATCTTTGATAAAGACAAAGCCACCACGCCATACATCCTGGTCGAACTGAAAAAACCCAAACTGAAAGACGGCAAGGAGCAGCTCAAGAGCTATTGCAACGCTACCGGCGCACCCATGGGTGTTTGGACGAATGGTCAGCAGATTTCCTACTACCACCGCAAAGACCCGAACTACTTCGAAGACATTCCAGCCATTCCGTCGGCACACGAAAAACTGTCTGACATCCTGTCGGAGCGCTGGACCATCGATGACCTAGTCAAGCTGGACAAGCTGGTCAACGAGCGTAAATCGCTGAAAGACTTGATCCTTGAAATGGAAGATGAGGTTCTAGCCAATGCCGGTGTCGATGTGTTTGAAGAGCTGTTCAAACTGATTTTCACCAAGCTCTTTGATGAAATGGAAAGCGGGCAAGACCGCAAACGCCACCTGGTCTTCAAAAATTACGGCGACACAGAAAGCGAACTCAAGGCCAAGATTCAAGACCTTTTCGAAAAAGCCCAAGATGCATGGGAAGGCGTGTTCCCCGTCGGTGCCAAGATCGAACTGACCCCTAGCCATTTGGCTGTGTGCGTGTCCTCCCTGGAAAAGGTCAAGCTCTTCAATTCCAATCTGGAAGTGGTGGACGAGGCTTTCGAATACCTCATCAACAAATCCAGCAAGGGCGAAAAGGGTCAGTACTTCACGCCGCGCTACGTCATCGACATGTGCGTGAAGATGATGAATCCGCAAGAGCACGAAACCCTGATCGACACAGCCTCAGGCAGTTGCGGCTTTCCCGTACACGGCATCTTCCACGTTTGGGAACAAATACGCCGTGACTTGAAAGATCCGGCAGACCACCTGTTCACCACACAGAAAAAAACGGGGCGCTACGCGAAGTACGTGGTCGACAAGGTTTTCGCGATCGACTTCGACGAAAAAGCCGTGCGCGTGGGCCGCACGCTCAACCTGATTGCGGGTGACGGGCAAACCAACGTTTTGCACCTGAACACGCTGGACTATGAACGTTGGTTCGAGAAAACCGGGGATGACAAAAATCCTGGTGATGAATCGTGGAAAGACGTGTACGGCGAGGGCTGGAAGCGTCTGCGCAAACTGCGCGCTGCCAAGAACGAAAACCGCGATTTCCAGTTTGACGTGCTGATGGCCAATCCGCCCTTTGCTGGCGACATCAAGGAAACGCGCATCCTGTCCCGCTACGACTTGGCACGCTCAGTCAGTTTTGACAAGATCAACAAGGTAGATCCAGCAGACAAAAACGTTGTTGATGCCACAAGCCGCGCGCCCAGTTTCCCTGAAGCCCTGCACGCCAGCCACGAAACCATCTACCAGATGGGCGACGGCACTTACCGCAAGGTCAAGGTCAAGCACCAGACCAACGTCGGGCGCGACATTCTGTTCATTGAGCGCAACCTCCAGTTCCTCAAACTCGGTGGGCGCATGGCGGTGGTACTGCCGCAAGGCCGTTTCAACAATGCCTCCGATCAGGCGCTGCGCGAGTACCTCGCCGAGCATGGCCGCATCCTCGCCGTGGTCGGCCTGCATGGCAATGTGTTCAAGCCACACACCGGCACCAAAACCAGCGTCTTGTTCATCCAGAAGTGGAACGAAGACCCGAAGTCAGGCGCGTATTGCCCAAGAGTGGCCGACTACCCGATTTTCTTCGCCACCATGCGCGAGCCTTCCAAGGACAACTCCGGCGACAAAATCTATCGCTCCGTCCGCCAATGCATGCCGGATGTAGAGGTCGCGGAGATAGAACGTCTGCAGGCTAAATGGCGTGCCATCGACGGGGAAGAGCAACAACTCCGCGAGTTAGAGCGCAGCAAGAAGATTGATACAAAGCAGCAGACTCGACTGGATGAAATTTCTGCCTTGCGTGATGAGAGCAAAGAAGAGTTAGAAAAGGTCGCGATCGATCTTGATGCTCCACAGCTGGATAACCACGGCCACCTGATCGTCAAGCACGACCTCTTCAACCATGACGGGTTGACTGGTGACGGAATTGCCGAAGCCTTCACCGAATTTGCGAAGAAAGAGAAGTTAAGTTTTTTTCACTAAGCCCCTTTGACAAAGCGCGTTATGAGCGCTTGTTGGAGGGGCTAGAAGTCTCTGTATTGACTCTTGAGGAAGCAATTGCGACCGATCCTACCGGGCGGCTTGATTCGTCGTTCTTTGAGAGACGATTTTTAGATCTGCGCAAATATGCAGAAACCTGGGATCGTCTAGATACACATGCTGAATCGGTCACCTGCGGTCCTTTTGGCTCCAATCTCCTGAACGAAAACTACGTTGAGCAGGGCATTCCCATGATTCGCCCTTTCAACCTGGGTAGCTGCCGGGTCGATAGTGGAGAAATCGCGCTACTCGAAGATACGTTCGTAGTTAATGCTGGGCTCAAGACTTTTGGCCAGGGCACGGTGATGTTTGCGCGGGTCGGTGAGATTGGCGCAGGGGTTAGCACGTATGAAAAGGCAACGATAAGTCCAAATATCATTGCTGCAGAGCTGGGTGAAAGCATCAACGCGTACTTTGTTGCCGTTTTTTCCAATACGAAATACGGCCGAACTCAGCTTGAGGCTGGAATGAAGGTTGTGGCACAGCCCACGATTTCTACCGATTCAATTCGCGCCCTCAGGGTGCCGCGCCTAAGCGGCGCGTTTCAGCAAAAAATTGAGGAAACGTTCATGCGGGCTGTGCAAGCAGAAGATGACAGCTGCTTGCTGCTTGCAAAGGCAGAAAGTACTCTCCAGCAAGCTTGCGGCCTGGACGCTTGGACACCGCCCGAAGCCCTAAGCTACGTGCGTTCCAGCAATGAAGCTTTCGCGGCGGGGCGTTTCGATGCGGAGTATTTCCACCCGGCAAAAGCGCAGGCGCTGGCTGATTTGCGTGCCGCCTCAAATGTGTGCGTCGGCGATCTATTCGATTCCATCCGTGAGCTTTGGCAACCAGCCGAGGCCACATCGGGGCCAGTTCGAAACTACGACCTGACCGATGCGCTCAATCCATTCCTTGATCCGACAAAGCGTCCTGTCGCGCCAGAGGAAATTGCGAGCACCAAAAAGCAGATTGCCGCTGGCGATTTGGTGGTGTCGCGTCTGCGGTCCTATCTGCGGGAAATCGCAGTGGTGTTGCCCGGTGATCAAGTGCTATCTGTCGCTTCGACAGAGTTTGTCGTCCTCCGACCAAAAAAGGGGAGCCCTCTGTCTGTCGAGGCCTTGTTGATCTATTTGCGCTCACGCTTGCCCCAGATCGTTTTTAAGTGGTCACAAGACGGATCCAATCACCCCCGGTTTGATGAGCGAGAGTTGTTGAACCTGCCGTTACCAAAAGTGTTGATCTCCGGCCAAGCAAGTTACCTCGCTGCGGTACGTGAAATGGTGGCGCAGCGCCAGCGCGCCACCCAACTTCTCGATGCAGCCAAACGCGCAGTGGAAATCGCCATTGAAGATTCCGAAGCCGCCGCGCTGGCCAATCTGGAGGCGCTGAAATGAGTGACCAGCCCGCCTCCCTCACCCCCACACCAGAGGGTTATGCCGACTGGCTGCTGGAGCTGAAAACCCGTATCCACACGGCCCAGCAACGCGCGGCGCTGGCCGTTAACCGCGAACTGGTATTGCTGTACTGGCAGATCGGGCGCGACATTCTGGTGCGGCAGGCGGAGCAGGGTTGGGGCGCCAAGGTGATCGAACGGCTGGCGCATGATTTGCGCACTGCTTTTCCGCAGATGAAGGGTTTTTCACCCCGTAACCTCAAGTACATGCGTGCTTTTGCCGAGGCGTGGCCGGAGGCCGAATTTGTGCAAGCGGTGCTTGCACAATTGCCCTGGTATCACCAATTGGCGCTGCTGGACAAACTGCCCAACCCAGAAGCGCGTCGCTGGTATGCCGCGCAGGCGATCGAGCACAGCTGGTCGCGCAATGTGTTGGTCATGCAAATCGAAACCCGGCTGCGGGAGCGCAGCGGCGCGGCCATCACCAACTTCGAGGCCCGCTTGGCCAAGCCGCAGTCCGACCTGGCGCGTGAATCGCTGAAAGACCCGTATCGGTTCGATTTTTTGGGGCTGACCGACGAGGCGCAGGAGCGGGACGTGGAGCAGTCACTCGTGAAGCACGTCACCGAATTTTTGCTGGAGCTGGGGGCGGGTTTTGCATTCGTGGGGCGGCAAGTGCTGCTGGACGTGGGCGGCGACGAGTTTTTCATCGATTTGCTGTTTTATCACCTCAAGCTGCGCTGCTATGTGGTGATTGAGCTCAAGGGCGGTAAGTTCAAACCCGAGCATCTGGGGCAGCTTGGGTTCTACCTCACGGCCGCAGATCGCCAAGTCAAGAGCGAGCACGACAACCCCACGATTGGCCTGTTGCTGTGCAAGAGCAAAAACAAAGTCGTAGCTGAATATGCCTTGGGCGACAAAACGCAGCCCATGGGTATTGCCGAGTACAAATTGCTGGAATCCCTGCCCGTCGAATTCCAAACCAGCCTGCCAAGTATCGAACAGCTTGAGAGCGAACTGGGGGATGCGCCGCCGTGAGCAATGGTTTGAAACGCATCAACGCTGGCAACGAGTCGGCACGCGAGGCAACTGTTAAAACGTACTTCACGATGACAGGAAGGTTTGGCGCAAGGTCTGCCACGACAGCATGTAGACCATCCTTGCCGATGGGCAGCGATGAATGACCTTTCGGAGAGAAACACTTGGCCACGAAGAAATCCACCAAGGTCACACCCGGCTGGAGCGATGTCAAAACCAAATTGGCCGACTTCGACCGCGCCGGTCTGCTGGGGCTGGTGCAAGACCTGTACGGCGCCAGCAAGGACAACAAGGCTTTTCTGCACACCCGCTTTGGGCTGGGCGAAGACCCGCTGGAGTCCTACAAGGATGTGATCATCCGGTGGATCAATCCGCCGGACTTCCGCAACCCCATCTCGGTCAGCAAAGCAAAGAAGGCGATCAGTGACTACAAAAAGGCGCTGGGTCAGCCCGAGGGCTTGGCGGAACTCACGGTGTTCTACTGCGAAGAAGTGTTCAATTTTCTGGCCGGTTGCGGCATGGATGACGAAGGTTTCTATGACGCGCTGGTGCGGATGTTCGAGCAGGCGCTGAAATACGTGCTGGCTTTGCCCAAGGCGCAGCAGTCGGCATTCCTGACACGACTCGATCAGATTCGCCAGTTGGGGCAGAACGTCGGCTGGGGCGTGGGCGATGATTTCAACCATTTCTGGTCTGAAGCGGGTTTGGCTTGCGAGGAATGAAGAAATCCGAAAAGGTGGTGGTGGGGACATGGCGCACACGTACATAGAAGCCTGGGATGCAGACTACTTTGATATGGAGGTTCCGGCGCACATCACGATCCGTGATGATTTGACCGGCAGATTCCAGTTCGGTTTGGTGCAAGGCGACATCAATGCCCGTGTCAGTGAGGTCGATGGCGTCGCGCACGTAGAGTTTCCTTGGGCTGGCGCTGACGAGAACGACCCGGTGAGTGGGCGCGGCTGGCTCAATGTGACGGGCAATCAGGCTCAGGGGCGTGTTTTTATCAACCTGGGAGATGACTCTGGTTTGACGGCGATACGTGCGGGATGAACTGGCCCTATGTTGATCATGATGGTCCCTCGAAACAGGAAGGCCTGCGCGCAGAAAACGCCCGTCTGATCGCGCTGCTCGAATCTCATGGAATCGAATGGCGGTTGGCGCCACAGCCAATCGCTGTTGCGATCCAGGAGCCAGAGCTTTCCCGGTTGTCCACTGCCGAGAAGGTGGCGTTGTTCCGCCGTTTGTTTCGCGGTCGAAAGGACGTCTACCCCATTCGTTGGGAGAGCAAGTCAACCGGCAAATCAGGTTATGCCCCAGCCTGCGCCAACGAGTGGCGAGTGGGTGTTTGTGAGAAACCGCGTATCAAGTGCGGTGACTGTGGCAACCGTCTGCTGATCCCGCTGTCGGATGCGGTGATTTACGACCATCTGGCTGGCGAGCACACCGTCGGCGTCTATCCACTGCTGGAGGATGACACCTGCTGTTTTCTGGCTGTCGATTTTGACGACGCCGAATGGCGCGATGATGCCCACGCTTTCATGCAGTCATGCGATGAACTGGGCGTGCCAACTGCGCTGGAAATCTCGCGGTCCGGGAATGGAGCGCACGCATGGGTTTTCTTCGCCAACCGCGTTTCTGCACGTGACGCCCGGCGCTTGGGCACGGCGATCATCAGTCATACCTGCTCGCGCACGCGACAACTGAAACTGGAATCCTACGACCGGCTATTCCCGAACCAGGACACGATGCCCAAGGGTGGCTTCGGCAATCTGATCGCCTTGCCGTTACAGAAAGGTCCGAGGGAGCAGGGCTTCAGCGTCTTTGTCGATGCCGATCTGCGACCGTACTCCGATCAATGGGCGTTCCTCGCTTCCATCCAGCCGATGGCCGCACACGACATCGAGCCGACCATCCTCCGGGCCACTGGTGGCGTACATCCGTTGGATGTGACATTCATCGACGATGAAGACCTGGCCACTCCCTGGAAGCGGCAGAGCACGTCAACCAAGACGCTGGCCGGGCCTTGCCCCAAGTCACTGACCGTGACACTGGCCAACCAGATCTACTTCGAGAAGGCCCAACTGCCACAGGCACTGGCCAACCGCTTGATTCGTCTGGCTGCTTTCCAGAACCCCGAGTTCTACAAGGCCCAGGCCATGCGCATGTCGGTATGGGACAAGCCCCGTGTCATCGGCAATGCGGAGAACTACCCGCAGCACATCGCCTTGCCTCGCGGTTGCCTCGATGCCGCGCTGGATCTGCTGCGGGACAACGGTATCACCTGTGATCTGAGCGATGAGCGCTTCGGAGGGGAACCCATTGATGTCTCCTTCGTCGGCACTTTGCGTCTGGACCAGGAGGCCGCAGTTGCCGCAATGCTGCATCACGACACCGGCGTGCTGTGCGCCCCGACGGCCTTTGGCAAGACGGTGACTGCTGCCGCAATGATCGCGCGCCGGGGTGTCAACACACTGGTGCTGGTGCATCGAACGGAACTGCTCAAGCAATGGCAGGAGCGGCTGGAGGCTTTTTTTTTGGGCGTTGGCAAGGGCGTGGTCGGCACCGTCGGCGGTGGCAAAGCCAAACCTACGGGCAAGATCGACATTGCCGTGATGCAGTCCGTCTCCCGGCAGGGCGAGGTGAACCCGTTGGTGGAAAACTACGGGCAGGTGATCGTGGACGAATGCCATCACGTTGGCGCTGTGTCCTTCGACGCGATCCTGAAACGGGCCAAGGCCAAGTACGTGCTGGGCCTGACGGCGACGCCCATCCGGCGTGATGGTCAGCAGCCCATCATCTTCATGCAGTGCGGGCCAATCCGACACACGGCTGCCAAGCCTGCCGGTGCGCCTCACGATCTGGAAGTGCTGCCTCGTTCACGCTTCACGCAGATCGACGTGCCGACCGATGCAGGCATCCAGGATGTGTTTCGGCATCTCGCCAATGACCAGACGAGAACGGAAGCCATCGCCACCGAGGTGCGTGATGCAGTTGGGCAGGGACGCAAGGTGCTGGTCCTGACTGAACGCACGGAACACCTTGATGCGATCAAAGCGGCACTCAATGGGTTGGAGCCAGCGCCTTTCGTTTTGCACGGTCGAATGTCCAGGAAGCAGCGAGCGGCGCTGGTCGCTGACCTGGATGCACTGCCGCCCGACGCGCCGCGCGTTCTTCTTTCGACGGGCAAGCTGGTTGGCGAGGGTTTCGATCACCCGCCGCTCGACACGCTGGTGCTGGCCATGCCGGTTTCTTGGAAGGGCACGCTGCAGCAGTACGCCGGGCGCCTGCACCGGGAGCACGCCAGCAAGACCGACGTGCGGATCATCGACTTCGTAGACACCGGCCATCCAGCATTGCTGCGGATGTGGGACAAGCGGCAACGCGGTTACCGCGCAATGGGGTACAGGATGGGTTCTGATGTGCCTGCGCAATGGTGACAAATTCTCCAGGGGCCATCTTGCAGGTTGATATTGGACTATAAGAAGACTATATTAAGTCCCTATTAAATCTGGAGCATGGCCATGCGCTACTCATCACAAGTTAAGCCCATCAGCTATTTCAAAGCCAACGCGGCCGAGGTTCTGACCCACCTTGCAGAGCAGCGTCAACCGATGGTCATCACCCAAAACGGCGAGGCCAAGGCGGTTCTGCAGGACGTCGCCTCGTTCGAAGAGACGCAAGAGACATTGGCCTTGCTAAAAATCCTTGCTCTGGGCAATCAGGATGTGGCCGCTGGCAAGGTCAAGCCTGTTGCTGAGGTCGTTGCCCGCCTCCGCACCAAGCGAGCCTCGGTCTGATGGCGGGCACGTCTGCCAAGTTTGAAGTCCTGCTCACCGAGGGTGCGGAGCAGGATCTGGAGGCTATCTACGACTACATCTCCGAATTCGACTGCGTTGCCAACGCCAACCATGTCTTGGATGCGTTGTTGGACGTTGTGCAAAGCCTGTCGCGGTTCCCAGAACGCGGTAGCTATCCGAAGGAACTGGTGAGTCTCGGCATCAAAGAATACCGCCAGACTTTCTTCAAACCTTACCGCCTGATCTACCGTGTCACAGGCAGCCAAGTCATCATTTACCTGATTGCGGACGGACGCCGTGACATGCAAACCGTGCTTTCTCGCCGACTGCTGGGCGCTTGATCCGCAGCTACCTGCACAAGTGCTCGTAAGGTCTGAAGGTCAGTCGGCACATGGTCAACCATCCGCCCGCCACCCATGTCGTTCCTGCGAATACGGTGCGGCGTTTGTACCGGTAGTTTTCTGGGCATTGGTACCCAGAAAATTACCCGCATTGCGCATTACCCCGGATGCAACCGCCTCGCCAGCGGCAACCTCTCCCGCAATTTCTCAAGCCGCTGTTTCGCAGTGGGATGGGTGGCGACCAAGGGGCGGAAGGGGATCTCTCTCGCTGCTTCCCGCGCGATGAAGGTGATTTGTTTGTCGGGTGCGTAACCGGCCTTGGCGGCCATCAGCAGGCCGAGTTCGTCGGCTTCGAGTTCGCCTTGTTGCATCACAGGCTCCAGGGCTTTGAAGAGGGCGTGGTTGAAGGCCATCTCGGTGTAGATGTCGTCCACAGTGCGGTTCACCTCTCGCGGCAGCAGCATGCGGGCCACGGTCAGTGCTTGGCGCTCGTGTTCCAAAATGCTGTGGGCCATTTCATGGGCCAATACAAAGGCGATGGCTTCGTCGCTGAGGCGGTTGGCCCGGATGAAGTCCTCCGAGATGACGATTTGCCCGCCCGGCAAGGCCATGGCGTCGGTGCCAGGCAATCGCACCACGGTGAGTGACCAATCGCGCTGCAGGGCAGCGAGTGACTGCGCACGGGCGTGGGGAAGCAAGCTGTTGAAGATGCGATGGACGCGTTTGCAATACTGCTTGCAACCCATTTTGTTTTCCCGCACGGCGCGCTGTGTGAGGATTTGCAGGCTGCCCAGCGAGGCCTGTTCCACCTCGCGTGCGGTCCATGCCAAACCCACCGGCTCGTAGCTCAGGGTTTGAGCGCTCACTGGTGCGATGAGCAGGGGCACCCACAGGGCGATGGCCCAGGCTTTGATGCGGATGCCATGTGGTTTGATGGCCTGCTCCTCAAACGTGGTCAAGAGTGCATGCTCAATGGCTTTGTGTCAATCCCAATACCCACAGCAGCGAAGCCGCTTCGAAAAGCGACGTGGGGGCAAAGTCTTTGCGCTGCGGGGCCAACTTGAGCCAATGCAAGGTGTCGTGTGAGCCGCCAGGGGTGGCATCGGCCGTCCGAGACGCGACCAGCCAGGCGTAGACCCGTTCGTAGAGCGCAGGGTGTTGCCGCGCCGTCCATGCCAGCCCGACCAAATCGCCGTAGCCCTCTTCTCGCCGTTCAGCGCGTTGTTCTGCGTCTTCCGCAGTCAGAGGGAAAGGCGGTTCGTATTGCAGCGCTTTGTTTTCTGCCAGGGTTTCGGCATGGGCTTCAGCGGCCAGAAAGCCGGCAGGCATTTTTTGCCAGGCACCGGCCAGGCTGCGGCGACAGTGGCCCAGTTCATGGGCGGCCATCAGTTCGATGACAGGGTTGACGAGGTCAGCGGGCACCGTGGCCAGGGCCGTGTCCACCTGGGGGTTGTCACGCATGGAGAGCACCAATTTGCAGCGCCCTTCGATGAGTGCCATGGCCAGTGGGGATGCACCGGGCGTGGGCTGGGGTTGCACGATCACATCCAGTGGCATTTGCTGTTGATGCGCATAACGCAGCACAGGCAAAGTGGCTTGCAGCCACTGTTTTTCGGTGGCGGTAAGGTCCAGCGCAAGTGCCAGCGTGTGCGATAGCGCCAGACCTGCGAGTGCGAGCAGCGACTTCCACATGGTGCACCTCCTCTTCTTCACCTGAACTTCGCCACTTCAGTGACGAACTTGAGCCAATCTAGCGCTGCAAATAGAGGTTGAATGCGCAGAACAGCACGGTCTGAACCAGGCAAATTCGGCCTTGCCCTGAGAATTGAGGCATGTCCCTTTCATCTGCCGATGCCCAGGCCGCCGTGCCAGGCCAGTTTCGTCCCCGCATCACCTTGCAAACCCTGACCCGTGGTGACGGCCTGCTCGGCCTTCGAGCCGCGCCGGGTTTTGGGCCGCGCAGCACCCAGGTCACCGTGGCCCATGTGCAATGGACCTATGTGCTGGCCGAGGAACATGGCGGGCTGCACTGGGAAACGCCTGCGCCGCACAGCCTGCTCAACACCCGGCCCAAAGCCACCGAGTTGTTGCGTGGGGCGTGGGACCAGCGTGTGTTGATGCAGCGCAATGGCAGCGCCGAAGCCGACGCGCGCGACCTGCTGTGGTCTTTGGGGTTGCGCCCCTTGCCCGCCACCGCCCTGCAGTGGCGCAGCCCGGCGGCGCAAGAGGGTTACGAGCACCTGTGGTCATTGCCCGAAGAAGGCCACTTTGGGGATTTCTGGGCGGAGCAGATCCCCAAGCTGCAGGCCCAAGGCTGGGCCGTGGTGGTGCGGCCCGGTTTTGCCCACCAGAGCGTGGCGGTGGAGCGCTGGCGTTTGGTGATCGACCCCGCCACGGGCCAAGAGACGGGGCGTGAGCTGGTGGCCCCGCTGGGGCCCCGCAGTGCGGACCTGACGGCGCTGACGCAACCTAAACGGGAAGGCTCATGGCTGCTGAGTTTGGGCATTGATGTGGACGGCCAATCGCTGGATCTGGCCCCCTTGCTGGCCGACTTGCTCAAACGCGATGCCCGCTGGCTGCAGGCCAGTGAGATTGCGGCCATCCCGGATGACGCCATCATCTTGCTGCGCGCCCCAGGTGGTCGGCGCATTGAAGCGCCTGCGGCCCCCCTCAAAGCCATCGTGGGGTCCATGGTGGATTTGCTCACGGTGGATTTGCGCAAAGGGCAGGCCGAAGGCCCGATTGAACTGTCTTCTTGGGAGCTGCACCGCATTGAAGCCCTGCGCCAAAACCTGCTGAACGCGCACGAGGCGCGTGCCCAGCGTGCCGGGCCGCAGGGGGCTTGGGCTTTGCAGGGCGAGGTGGGTTTGACGGCCTTGACGAATCGACTGCGTGAGGCCGGTGCGCCGCCCGAGGTCACGCAGGAGGCGCTCAGCGATGCGGGCCTGCAGTTGCAGTTGCGTTCGTACCAATTGCAAGGTGTGGCGTGGTTGCAGTACTTGCGTGCGCAGCATCTGGCGGGCATCTTGGCTGACGACATGGGCCTGGGGAAAACCGCCCAGGTGCTAGCCCATGTGCTGCTGGAAAAAGGCAGAAGAGAAAAAGCGGCGAATCCCCTGTCAAGTTCCGTTCGGGCTGACCCTTCGACGGCGCTCAGGACAGGACCTGTCGAAGCCCAGGTGACGTGCGCAACGCTTCGACAAGCTCAGGGCGAACGGATTGAATCTCAACCAGCCAATACAACCCTGCATCCCACTTTGGTGGTGCTCCCCACCTCCCTGATCGCCAACTGGCAGAACGAAGCAGCGCGCATTGCACCGGGCCTGCGTGTGCTCACCCTGCAAGGCAGCAGCCGCGCCAAAGCCTTTGCCGGCATTCAGGACCACGACCTTGTCCTCACCACCTACCCGCTGCTCTGGCGCGACATGGCCAAGCTGCAAAAAATCAGCTGGCACCTCATCGTGCTGGACGAAGCGCAGGTGGTGAAAAACGTGGGCAGCCGCGCGGCCGGGGCCCTGCGCAAATTGCAGTCTGCCCACCGTTTATGCGTGACCGGCACACCGCTGGAAAACCACCTGGGCGAGTTGTGGGCCCACTTTGATTGGCTGATGCCCGGCTTTCTGAGCGATGCCAAAACCTTCACCCGCGTTTGGCGCAAACCGATTGAAGAAAACGGTGAAACGTTGCGTGCGCAATTGCTCGCGCAGCGTGTGCGGCCTTTCATCCTGCGTCGCCGAAAACAAGAGGTGGCCAAAGAGTTGCCACCCAAAACCGAGGTCATCCGCCGCGTGCAACTGCAGGGCCAGCAGCGTGCGCTGTACGAAAGCGTGCGGGTGGCGGCAGACGAGCAGGTGCGCCGCGTGTTGCAGCGCCAAAGTTTCGCAGGCTCGCAAATTGCCATCCTGGACGCCCTGCTCAAGCTGCGCCAGGTGTGCTGCGACCCGCTCTTGGTCAAGGGCACGGATGTCGCCCCTGGCATGGAACGCGCCAAGATGGAGTGGCTGCGCGACATGCTGCCCGAGATGGTGGAGGAAGGCCGCCGCGTGCTGATCTTCTCGCAGTTCACCGAGATGCTGGGCCTGGTAGAGGAAGAGCTGGGCGCTTTGAAGCTGCCCTTCTTGACCCTCACTGGCGACACCGAGGTGAAAGACCGTGGCCTCGTGGTTGATCAATTCCAGCAACTCGCCGTGCCGATTTTGTTGTTGAGTTTGAAAGCAGGTGGTGTGGGCTTGAACCTGACCGCGGCCGACACCGTGATCCACCTGGATCCTTGGTGGAACCCCGCCGTGGAACAACAAGCCACCGCCCGCGCCCACCGCATCGGCCAGGACCAGCCGGTGTTTGTGTACAAGCTGGTGGTGGAAGGCAGCATTGAAGAGCGCATGCTGGCACTGCAGGAGCGCAAGTCAGCACTCGCCGAAGGGGTGTTGGGGGTGGACACGGCCAACGCTCAAAAATTCAGCCCGGAGGATTTGCAAGGATTGCTCGCGCCCTTGATTGATTCTGCAGACGTGCCCATATGAACAAACGCAACAACTCAAGCGGTGGTTTGGTTTATTCCACCGACAGCGGCCGCATGTGCCCCACCTGCCGGTGACGGTGTGGTGCGCGTCAGCCGCGAGAGCAAGGGCCGTGGTGGCAAAACCGTCACCGTGGTGCGCGGTGTGCCCCTGGACCTGGATGCACTCACTGCCTTGGGCAAACGCCTGCGAACGGCCTGCGGTGCCGGTGGCACGCTCAAAGACGGTGTGCTGGAAATTCAAGGCGACCATGCGTTGCGCGTGGTGGAGCTGCTGCAGGCAGAGGGGTTTGTGGTGAAGCGCTCGGGCGGGTAGATCTGTCTGGGTTGCTGTCCACTCAAACGGCTTGGCTATTGCTCCGGCCCGGTGAAGTTTGAACCGTTCGCCCTGAGCTTGTCGAAGGGTAGCGCGTACAGCCTGGGCTTCGACAGGTCCTGTCCTGAGCTCCGTCGAAGGGTCAGCCCGAACGGTGATGAGGTGGCTTTGGAATGTCGCTAATCAGATCGTGGGTTGGGTTGCGCAAAGCGCGAGCTTTTGATCCAGGCTGTCTAGCCAACGATCAGCCTGAACGATGCTGTCGTCGGCGATGTAATCCCATATCTCCAGGATGTCGGTCTCCGCCAGCGGCCGACGAGTCACGCGCACCATTTATTCAACCGTAGGTTTGGCTGCGCGGCGAGCACGTGCCTTGGCCTTTACTGCATTGACGTCCCATGGCTCGCTCGCTCCACTGGCGAGCCCCTTGCGAATGTCGCGCCGCAGTTCATCCAACTTCACTTGACGAAGACGGTCCTGCTCGTCCATCAGGCGCAGCGCCTCACGCACGACTTCGCTGGCCGATGAGTACATGCCCGAGTCCACTTTCGCTCGGACGAGTTCTTCCAGCTGCGGTGTGAGATTCACATTCATGCCCATGCTTTCTCCTTGCAGAAGAGAAAGGAGTTTATCTAAAAATGTCAATCTTTGACATTTTTAGGAGGCTGTCACGAACGTTCCTCTTGAGGCCGGCATCAATCAGCACGCAAAAACATCCTTGTCCTGACCAGCCCATCTTCATCACGCGCATCAACCACCTGCACTGGCTGCACTGCTGAAAACTCGTAAGTCCGCCCCGTCACCGGCCCCCGCACTCGCACCGGCGCACGATCGCGGTAGCGCAACTGAACGCCGCGCCCAGCGAGCGCCAAAGACGCTGGCCCCCACATCGAACCGCGTGTTGTCAAAGCTGGTTGAACAGAGACTTTCAATGGCGACGCCACGGAAGAAGGGTGCACCGCCGATGCGGTCGCACCTTGGGTTTCACGGTGTTGGCCGCAACAGCTCATGGCTATCTCCTGTCGGTTGATGCGTTTCAGGCAGCGGTTGCATGAGCACGGGGGTGGTGTCGCTGCGTTCTGTGAAACGCTCGCACAAACAAGCCGCGCCGGACAGCGCCAGCCAAACCACCACACCTTCCCACAGGCTGCCGCCCACCCACCATGCCAAAGGTGCGGCCACCCACAGGCTCAGGCACTGAAAACAATCGAGCATCTGGCCCCACAGGCCTTGGCCCATCCACCAGCGAAGGCGGGCGATCAGGTCGAAAGGCCCATCCTCGCGCGCCAGCAAATGCGTCAGGCGCCAAGTGGCCAGGCTGGCGAGCACCAGTCGGGGCCAGAAGTCCAGCGTGTCGTTCATGGTGTGTGGAATGCCTTTTGTCGTTTCATCACGAACCCCCTCCGTTCGCCCTGAGACTGTCGATGGCTCAGCCCGAACGGAGGTTGTTCGCCGCGATTCACATCAGTGTGGGCAGGGCTGTGATGCCATCAACTGATGGCCAACGCAAACGCTGCCGTCTCTTGCGCATGGGGGTAGTTCAGGTTCTCCCCATTGGTGGTTTTGGCATAGGTGGTCAAGGTCACGGCGAAGGAGCAGCGTTGCAACACCACGGGCGGGTTGGGCGCGTCCAGCCGGGTCAGCATGGTTTGGAAACTGTTGCTGCCGCTGGACACCGGCAAGGCCGGGGGCTCGCCCACGTTGTTGGGACTGGACGGCGTGGGCAAACTGCCCAAGCCGCCGTTGGTCACCGAGGCGTTCAGGCCGCGCAGCCATCCAATGCTGTGCGCGTACTGGAAACGCTGGTCTGGCACATAGGCGCGGTACTCCACCGCGAACTGCTCGTTGGCTGGGCCGGTGAGGAACTGACACTCCTCGGTCGATGGCGTCACGCCTTTGACCAACCGGTTGATGTCGGCCACCGGAGGGCGGTTGTCCCAGCAGAACAAATGGGTGAGGGCGGCGTGTGGCACTTCCACCGTGTCGTCGCCCACGCTGCCACCCGGCTGGAACCAGCGGCGGAACTTGAATGGCTTGGCCACTTCCACGCCCGGCTGGCCCGAGGCGGCCGTGCCCAAGGGGCGCAAACGTTCACCCGCGGCGTTGAATACCTCCAGCGTGATCAAATGATTCACGGCGGGCAGGGCCACGTTGGCGGCATAACCTGGGTCGTTCACGGCCAGTGTCGGCGGCACATTCAGCTCGTTCTGCAAGGTGTTGATCAGCGCGTGGTAACGCACAGACCCCACCCAGGGTTCGTCGCTGTAAGGAATGCGGTAAAGGTTGACTTCACCGCCTACCGTGGCGGGCGGCACCGGGCCGAGGGACTCGGGCACGACATCCAACCCCACCACCTTCTGCCAGGCCAAACCTTGGTTGTAGTAGTGGCGTGTGCCCACCGGATTCCCCAAAGCATCGGCGCGGCTGATGCTGATGCGGTAGTACTTGGCACCCACAGCCGCCGCGCGCATGCCGAGGCTGAAGGTGAAGGTCAGCTCCAATGCGCCCCCCAAATTGCGCAGGTGGCTGTTGTTGGGGCCGATGCCAGGGAAGAGCAAGCCCGAGGTGGCATTGGGCGCGGCCACGCGGTCCCAGCCTGTGGAGGCGGGGGTGGTCAGCTCATGGCTTTCGGTGTCGCCAATCAGGTCGAGGAACACATAGGCATCACCACTGCCACCGCCTGTTTCATTGCAGGTGTAGGCGTGCGGGTTGTAGCTGCGCAGCACGGGGGATTCGCCTGCTCCAAACCAGGCCCCTGCTGTCAAGCCGTTGTAGATGACGGTGCTGGTGCCGCCAATGGTTTGGGTGACGACATAGGCGTATTGCTCATAGCAGTTGTGGGCCAGGATGCGCCAAGGCTCCAGCCAACAAATGTTGAAGCTGCCATCGGGTTGCAGGCTGCCACTGCCCACTTTGGTGGGCGCACTGCAAGAGCACAGACGGTGAACGAGGTAGGGCCGGGCGTTGATGTATGCCGCCGCTTGGTCACGCGGCATGCCGCGCAGCAAGTGCAGGTCGCTGCTGGCGTGAACCGCCAGCTCGTTCAGGGCACCGCCTTTGAAGAAAGCCGTCTGCAAGGGATCACCCAGCGGCGGGGGCGGCGGCGGTGGGAAGCCGCCCTTGGGTGGGGGCAGCTTGGGCAGGCGCTCCACGTAAATTTCCAGATCGCGGATCAGGTCGTCGATGCGCAGGTCGTCGAACACGATGGGCCAACAGCAGCAGGTGCGGCGGTAGACATCCACCTTGCCCAAACACACCGGCGCGCAGCGCACCGGCCAGGCGATGAGGTCATTCAGCGACGACACACTGCGTTCCACCGCTGTGGTGCTGAATGCAGCGCGAACGGAGGCCGCCACGCTGCGCGTGGACACCGGCGTGATCGCAGCTGAGATCAGTTGGTCATACCACCAAGGCCTGCGCCGGCAAGCCTGCACACTGCCGCTGACGCACTGCCAATGAAAACGAAACCGTGACCAGATGCCTTCTGCCAACGCCAGGGTGCCAGCTTGAATCTGCGCGGCGAATTCATCGGCGCGGTAGGTGATGGAGGCTTGTTCTGACACACCTTCTTTGCCGTCCGGCGCACCCAGCACCACACGGTGGGCGCGTTTAAGCACATCAGGTGGTAAGTTGAAGCGGCCTTGCGCATCCACCGCCTGGCTGGCGATGGTCTTCTGATTGGCATCCAGCGCCAGCACCGTGATCGGTGGGCGTTCTTCCGTACCCGACCAACCCACCAGTTCCAACTGAACCGCACCCTCCCCATCGGCATTCGTGGGTGCTGCTTTGCGTTCATTCATGACTTGTCTCCCTGAAGATGTCGCACGGCATCGGTCTTGATGGCCTGCAACGGTGTTGATCAACGCCATGCAGCGCTGCTGCTTGGCCTGCGATCAACTCTACGCAGCGTGGCGCTGCGCACAAGTCGGTTTCTAGGGAGAGAGGGGCTTGGTTTTAGGGGGTGTAAGTTAGGGGGGTAACCTGGTTTTCTTGTGCTGGCTCACAAAGTGAGCTACTTCTGACGATTTAATGTTTGGCTCTGGTCGCCAGACCCTTCGTCTGACCCTGTCGACGTATCGGGGCTGATGTTCAGGGCCCCCTCATCAAATCCTCCACCATCCCCTTCACCGCCCGCATCTGCGGCGCAGACCGTTTGGCGAAGTTGGGTGCGCTGGGGTTCAGGGCTGCAGACTTTTCGGTGTAGCCCCAAAAGTCCCAGCAGCCCTTGGGGTTGTAGCGGTAGGGATCAAAGAGGCCGCCTTGTTCGTTCGGTTTGACTTGCGGATAAAGCACCACGATCTTGCCGGCTTCGGCCCAGCGGTTGTAGCCCGTGCCATCGACGAACTGGCGGCCGTATTCTTTTCCTGCCACTTTGAAACTTTGGCCTTGTTCACAGCCGTGAAACACCACGTGCACGGCGCACTTCGCGCCCGCTTGTTCGCAGGCGCGGGGCAGGTAGAGCCAGCCGGTGGCGTCTAAGCTGTTGAACTCACCGGCTTGGGCGTAGCGGCTTTGGTCGAAACGTTTGAAGGCGCTGGCATCCACGGCAGCGGGGGGTGAATTTTTCAGGTCCGGGTGCAGCCATTTCAACAACTCACCCGCCGCATCGAACTGGCACTGCGTGATGAAGGGGGAGGCGGTGATGCTGCACGACTCGGTGGCCGCGAGGCTGGGGAAACCGTGACCGGCATCGCCTCTTTTTTCATGGTGGATCTGGGCTGCTGGCACACCCAAGCGTTCGTAGGTGGTTTGCAGGGCCTGCACCAAGGGCGGGGCCACCACCTTGTCTTTGCCGCCGGAGAACAACCACACCCGCTGACGTGCCAGGTTGTCGATGGGATCGATTTGTCCTTGGTTGCCGCGCACTGCTGCCACGCTGCGATCCACGTAAACGCTGGGTGCCAGGGTTTGGCAGCCACCACCCCAAAGCTGCTGCATTTGCAACCACCAGGGTGGGTTGGCGGGGCAGGAGCAATTCAAAGAGGCCGTGTTCACCGAACCCTGCGAGCAGCCGTAGGGGCCACCCGCCAACACGGCCACGCCTGATACGGAAGCGGAATAAGCCATCGCAAACTGGGCCGCCATATAACCGCCCGAGGACAAACCCGAGGCGGTGACTTGTTGGGCGTTGGCACCTAAAGCGGGCAAACGCGGCAAGACCTGCGCGTGTGCGCCCCACACCACGGACATCAGCAGGATGAAGGCGGCCCAACGATCTGGCCATCGACGGTCAACCGAGGGACATGACAACAAGCTTGTGGAAACGCAGTGCGGGGTCATAGCAGCCTCTGGTGGTGAAGTTGGTGCATTGCAGCATAACGCTTGTGCGTGTCTTGCCGCGCGTTCATGTTGAGTGATGGCCCAAGGACTCCACTGTTGCCAAGGGGGCTTGTATCTTTATGTTTATAAACTAGATATACTGTTTACACCGTTTAACAAACCTGAGGTAGCCATGGCCACTCGCAAACCTGTTGCTGCAAGCAAAAAGCCCCAAGCTCCAACCAAAACCAAACCTGCGGCCAAAGCCAGCCCCGCCGCACCGAAGAAGGCGACCGTCAAGTCTGCCGAGGTGAAAGCTGCGCCTGCCAAGAAGCCCGCACCAGTGGCCCATCAAGCGGTGGTGGCCAAACCCGCTGCGAAGAAGGTTGTGGCCCCCAAGCCATCCAAGCCCAAGCTCAAACTGGTGCGTGACAGTTTCACCATGCCCAAGGTGGAGTACGCGGCCATTGACGTGCTCAAAGAGCGTGCGGCCAAACTGGCCCGGCCTGTGAAGAAAAGTGAGTTGCTGCGAGCAGGCATCAAGCTGCTCAATGCCTTGGACGACAAAGCCCTGCTCGCCGCAGTGAATGCGGTGCCCACGATCAAAACCGGGCGGCCTGGTAAAGACTGAATCATTGAGACTAAAAAGAATCCGTGGAAAAACTCCGTTCGGGCTGAGCCTGTCGAAGCCAGCGCAGGTCTCGGTCCATGCCCTTCGACAAGGCGAAGCCTTGCGTTTACTCCTGAGCTTGTCGAAGGGGCAGGGCGAACGGATTTTGTTTTGTCGCGAGTTGTGTAGGCCAATGGTGGGCAGCCGTCGTGTGGGGCGCAGACGTGGCGCGATAGGGCAGCAGCCAGACTCAGGGTGCAACAATCCTGATCATGAGTCCCAAACGTTTGGCTGTTTACTTTCTGCTTCTCGTCGCGTTGGCGGTGGCGGTGGTTTGGTGGAGTGCCCGACCACCGGTGTTGCCGATGGTCACGGTTCAAAGTGCGCCTTTGGTGCGCACCGTGCTGTTTTCGGCGCGGGTGGCCACCTTGTCCCGTGTCGAGGTAGGCAGCACCGTCACCAGTCGCGTATTGCAGGTGGTGGCCCAAGAGGGGCAGCGCGTCAAGGCCGGCGATGTTTTGCTGCGGCTGGAGAACCAGGAGTTACGCGCCGCACTCGAACAAGCGGTGGCCAACCACACCCAAGCGGTGGCGCGCCTCGCCGGCCTGCGCAGCACCGGCCGCAGTACCGCGCAAGCGGCGGTGGCCCAGGCCGAGTCGGTGTTGCTGGCGGCGCAAGCCGATTTGCAGCGGCAAAAAGAATTGGTGGCACAAGGTTTTGTCAGCCCGGCCCGCTTGGATGAAGCCACACGTGCCGTCGCCGTTGCAGATGCGCAGTTGAACAGCGCCCGTGCCAGCCGCGCGGCCAACGCCGAGCAAGGATCTGAGCTGGTTCAAGCCCAATCCCAAGTCGATGCGGCGCGTGCTGCCGTGGACACGGCGCAGGCCAAGCTCGCGCAAACGGTGTTGACCGCCCCTGCCGACGCCCAGGTATTGGTGCGTGCCGTGGAGCCCGGACGCATCGTGCAACCGGGTGCGGCCTTGTTCACCTTGGCGCTGTCAGGCCCCCTGCAATTGGTGGCCCAGGTGGACGAACGTTATTTGGATCAACTGCAGGTGGGGCAACAGGCGAGCGTGGTGGCCGATGCGTTTGCTACACAAACTTTTGCAGCGCGTGTGCTGTCGATAGCGCCCTTGGTGAATGCGCAGCGCGGCGCGGTGGAGGTGAAGTTCTCACTGACACAGGCCGCCCCCGCTTTTCTGCGCGAAGACATGAGTTTGTCGGTGGAGGTGGAAACCGCTCGACGTGAGCAAGCGTTGGTATTACCTGTTGCGGCGCTGCGCAACGAGTCCGCTGGCGAAACGAACCCCGCCCATCAAGCCCAAGTGCGTTTGGTGCGCGAGGGCCGTGTGGCCGAACAAACCGTCAAACTCGGACTGCGCACCTTGCAAGCGGTGGAGGTGCTGGGTGGTTTGGCCAAGAGTGACGAGGTGTTGTTGGGCCCCACGCCTGAGCCTGGTCGCCGTGTGCGCACGCGAACTGCGCCCGAGGGGGTCAACCTCAAGCCCACCGGCACCAGCCAAGACAACGCAGGCTCGGCGATGGGCAACGCCATGGGTCGCTGACCGCACGCCATGCGCCTCTTCGGGTTTGAACGCCAAGTTGCCATTCGTTTTCTGCGCGAAGGGCGCATGCAAACTGTGCTCATCATCGTGGGGGTGGCGGCAGGCGTGGCCGTCATCACCTACATCTCCGCGCTGATCAGTGGCTTGCAGCGAAATACGCTGGAAAAGACCTTGGGTGCGCAGCCCCACCTCAGCATCAGCGCACCTGACGATGTGGTGCTAGACGCCAGACCGCCGGACGGCAGCACCGTGTTGTCGCAGATTCAGCCGCGCGCCCAGCGCCCGCGTACAGTGGTCAATTGGCAGGCTTTGGTGCCCGTGCTGGAGGCCTTGCCGCAAGTAGTCGCTGTGTCGCCCATGGTGTCAGGCGCTGGTTTGGCCTTGCGCGGCGAAGCGAGTAAAGCGGTGTCCATCATGGGGGTCGATTTGGACCGCTACGACCGCATCATTGGCTTGCGGAAAAAAATCGTGGCGGGGGAAGCACGTTTGCAGCCTGGTGAAGCCATCATCGGAAAAGAATTGGCGGTGGATTTGGGGCTGCGTGTGGGTGATCGTTTCACCTTGTCGACCAACCCCGGTACGGGAACGCAGTCGGATTCGATCAGGGTGTCGGCACTGGTGGATTTGGGCCTGCGTGATCTGAACCGCCGCAGTGTGATCTTGCCGCTGCGTGCGGCCCAAAGTGCCGTGGGCCTGCAAGGCGGCGTGACCAGCGTGGACATGACGCTGCGCGATGTGTGGGCGGCGAGCGATTTGGCACAGATGCTGAGCGAGCGTTATGGCGGCAAGGTGGAAAGTTGGCAGCAAAGTAATGCGTCCTTGGTGTCCGCGCTCAATGCGCAATCGGTGAGCACCACTTTGATTCGCGGTGTCGTGATGGTGGTGGTGGTGCTGGGCATTGCCAGTGTGCTGGTGGTGTCGGTGGTGCAAAAGCGCCGCGAGATTGGAATTCTCCGTGCCATGGGCACCACGCGCGGCCAGGTGCTGCGTGTGTTTTTGCTGCAAGGCGCCATCGTCGGGGCCTTGGGTTCGGTGCTGGGCATCGCGCTGGCCTTTGGTTTGATTGCGGCTTTCACTACCTTTGTGCGGGGATCAGATGGTTTGCCCTTGTTTGCCATCACCTTGGAGCTGAAACTCGCCCTGCAAGTGGCGGCATTGGCCACGGTGTTTGGTGTGCTCGCGGCAGTGGCTCCAGCGCGGCGGGCCGCGCAGCTGGACCCGGCGCAAGCGATTCGCATGTGAGGCGCATGGCCACGACCGACACCCTGTCGCCCTTGCTGGTGCTGAGCGACATCCGCAAAAGCTACAACGTGGGACTGCCCAACGAAGCAGAGGTGTTGCACGGTCTGTCACTGCAAATCAACCGTGGTGAGTTCGTGGCGCTGATCGGCCCATCGGGTTCAGGCAAGAGCACCTTGCTCAATGTGCTGGGGTTGCTGGAGCGCGCCAGCAGCGGCAGCTACCGGCTGCTGGGCGAAGAGGTCACGGGCTTGTCGGATGCGTTACTCACGCAGCGGCGTGGCCAGGCCCTGGGTTTTGTATTTCAGTTTCACCACCTGTTGCCAGCCTTCACGGCTTTGGAGAACGTGACCCTGCCGAGTTTGATGCGTGAAGGCTGGGTGAGCCCCCCAGCCCTTGAGCGTGCGCACGCGGTGTTGAAGGCCGTGGGCTTGGAAAATGCTCTGTCCAAAAAACCGGGTGAACTCTCCGGTGGCATGCAACAACGGGTGGCCATGGCACGCGCCTTGGTGTTGCAGCCGCCACTGGTGCTGGCCGATGAACCCACAGGCAACTTGGACCGCGCCTCATCAGACGAAGTATTCGCCCTGATGCGGCGCATGCATGCTGAACTGCAGACATCGTTCTTGATCGTCACCCACGACCCTCGTTTGGCTGAGCGCTGCGACCGGGTGATTGAGTTGGTGGACGGGCGGATTGAGCGTGATGAGGTCAGGCGCGGTTAGACCTGTTGATCTCTACACATTGCAACGACAACCTCTAGTGTGGTGTTTCACTCTATCTGGAACATAAAAACGCGCCTTTTGGGCCATGGCCGCGTTGCAAATCCGCGCGATACCACTGGGTATCGCTGTGGTTTGCGCCTTGCCCTGACCCAAAACGCATCGTTTTTATTTGTTCCATCAAGAGTGAAACACCACACTAGCCCGTTCGCCCTGAGCCCGTCGAAGGGCCTGCATCGAGGCACGCGCTGGCTTCGACAGGCTCAGCCCGAACGGTGTGGGGCGGGTTTCACGGAAGGCTCAATCATCTGCCGGTCTTCGGTCGCTGCAGCGTGTCGTTGCTCAGCAGGCAGCAACAACTTCTACGCGCGCCGCTGTCAGCGTCATCAAGATATCGGCGTACCAAGCGCAGTTCAAACCCAGGGACTCGTCCAACTTCAAGTCGCGTGTGCCCATGTCAACCCGCGAGCTGTGCACGCCTAATAAGGTCCAAGGCAATAGGGCGTCGCTCGATTCATTGCGCATCACCACGGGCGCGCCACTGGTGCCACGGTGGGTGCGGGCGTCGGTCAGAAAATAACCCTGGCCTTGAAAACGCACGCCAAAGGCCGACGCAATCACGGCTTGTCGCACCACGGGCAGGTGGTGCAGGGTGTCATAGAACCCCAAGGGGAAACCGACCACCAAGGCCGAGTGCCCCACCTCCACCTCGCCCAAACGGCGCTGCAAATGGGCCGGTGTGAAACACCTCAGCATCACCGATGGCGGCAATGCGCTGCGGTCCAATTCGACCACCGCCACATCGATTTCACCGCCGGAGTCACTGCCCTGTCGCCACACACTTTTCCCATCTTGGTAGAGCATCACCGACAGCACGGTGAACTGGGTGAGGTTGACCTCGTCGGTGTGAAAGTCGATTTCCAGGCGGTTGGGGTGGTGGTGGCTGGGTTCGTCGATGACCACGTGGCGGCTCGTGACCAAGAACAAATGCTGATCTCGTTCAAAGAAGAAGCCGCTGGCGACTGTGAGTGCCTTGTCGCCGTCAAACGTGGAGATGCGTGTGGTGCTGAGCAGCAGGGGTTCGATCATGTGCGCCTTTCGGGTCGCGGACGTCGGGTCCGCCTGTGCCACGAATGGCGATGGCGCGATCATGTCATGTTGTCCGACGCATAAAGCCAGTTGGGCCTCGGCGCTGCGCACTGCGCGGAACGTTCCTCCCTCTGCTGGAGTTCGACGTCGGTAAGCGGCCCGGCCACGTTTGAATTTGCTGGATCGGCGCGGCAAGGGTGTGTTGAGCCCCTGCAATCCGGGGCGGTGATCTTGCCCGAGGCGGAAGATGCCAAGGAATCACGCTGAACCGGAACCAACTGCGCGTATATTGTGAGTTATGGATGTTTTTGCGTGTTCCTTGCCTGTGTTTGACTCAGCTTCGTGTCGAATTGGCCGACAACATGCGCATGCTCAACCACGGATTTTGATTTGAATTTTTCATTGCCTCCCCAACCCTCTGCCGCCAACACATCGGCCGAAACGGCCCAAGACTCCCTGCTGCGCATGGCTGGTCGAATGGCTGGTTTGGGCGGCTGGACCATGGATTTGCCTTCCATGGCTGTCCAATGGTCGGACGAGGTGGCGGCTCTTTTTGGTGTGCCCGAGGGGTACACCCCGGAGATGGAAAGTGCGTTGGACTTTGTCGTTCCCGCATCGAGGGCACAAGCCCGCGACGTTTTGGAGCGCTGCCGCCTGTATGGCGAGCCTTGGGATTTGGAGCTGGAGATCGTGACCGCTGACGGGGAAAGCCGTTGGGTACGTTCTGTCGGACGGGCACAGCGCGACAGCATGGGCGGCATCAACCGCCTTTGGGGGGCAATACAAGACATCACACGCAGCAAACAGGCCGAAGCTGAAAAATTGGCCACGACCCGGCAGCTGCGTGATGTCTCCGCCAGCCTGGACATGGCGCTTTCTGTCGCTGGTCTGGGTGTCGCCAGGCTGGACCTGGCCAGCGACATGGCCTATTTCAATGAGAACCTCTGCGCGATACTGGCTCGGCCTCATTCGCTTCAGGGCTACCCACGCAGCGAATGGCTCATGGTCTTTCACCCGGATGATCGCAAAGCCGCTGAAATCAACACGCGGCGTCTCTTGGCGGGAGAGCGCACGAAACTGCGCTCATTTCGTGTTGTGCGTCCTGACGGCTCGGTCCGCTACCTGCTCGGGCAACACAGTTTGCAGCGCGATTCAGCGGGAACTGCGGTCTCCACGGTTCTTGTGGTGCATGACGTCACAGAACAACGTGAATCGGAAAACGCCCGCACGGCTGCAGCCATGGCGCAACAAGCCAACTTTGCAAAAAGTGAGTTCTTGGCCCATATGAGCCATGAACTGCGCACGCCTTTGAATGCCATCTTGGGCTTTGCTGAGATTTTGGAAGCCGACAGAGCCCCCGCACTTCCCCCATCCCATCGCAAACGGGTCGAGCGCATACGCAGTGCCGGCGGTCATCTGCTGGCACTCATCAACGACTTGCTGGATGTGTCTCGCATCGAAACAGGTGCGCTGCGCTTGCAAGTCACCGCCGTGAATTTGACCGACGAAGTGCGTCAAGCCATTCGTTTTGCGATGCCCCAAGCCCAGGCACGGGAAGTGACCTTGGAGTGGGCGCAGCAGGCCGAAGGCGTTGGCGATGTGTGGGTCCATGGGGACGCCACTCGCCTGCGACAAGTGGTGCTGAATCTGCTCACCAATGCCATCAAGTACAACCGTCCTCACGGCAAGGTGTTCATCAACCTGACGCGCTCCAACGATGCTGACGTGCGATTGGTTGTGAAAGACACGGGCTTAGGCATGAATGCCCAGCAGTTGGCGCAGCTGTTTCAGCCCTTCAATCGTTTAGGCAAAGAACATTCGACGATCGAAGGCACCGGCATTGGGCTGGCCATCACGCAACATTTGGTCGAGTTGATGGGAGGGACAGTTGCTGTGTCGAGCCAGCTGCGTGTGGGCTCCGAGTTTTGCATGGTGCTCAAATTGACGCATCCGCCCAGCCATTGGCGGTCATACGCCCAGGGTGATGAAGCGGCGGACGAGAGGCCGACCACGGGAAGGACGAACACCATTGCCCCACCTGCAGAGCCGCATTGGAGCCGTGTTCTCTATATCGAAGACAACGCCGTCAACCGTTCATTGCTTCAGGGCTATGTTGGGCTGCGCCCGGGCATTGCGCTGGAGATGGCGGTGGATGGTCAAAGCGGAATTGCCGCTGCGCTGCGCCAAAAGCCCGACCTCATCCTTATCGACATGATGCTGCCCGACCTGCACGGCTTGCAGGTGATCAAACAGCTGCGTCAGGTGCCTTCCTTGCAAGCAGTTCGGTGCATTGCCGTATCTGCCAATGCCATGCCTCAGCAAATTCAAGAAGCCAAAGCCGCCGGGTTCGACGACTACCTCACCAAGCCGGTTTCCATGAAATTGCTGCTGGCGGAGCTTGATCGTTTGGCGTGAGCTTTCGGCCAGCCCGCATGGTTAACTGGGCACGCACCCATGCGGCAGCGCCTCGACGGCCGGATGCGTCCCCTTCTCCTCGCCGATGCCGACGCCGACCGGCCTTGGCTGCCGCCGTCCCGGCCACCCCGACTCGCCCACGCACCGCCTCATGAGCGCATCCCCGGTGATGCACGCGCGCTGGTTGTGACCGCGTCCGTCGCTTCGCGACAGAACTACCGGCATAAAACCACGCTATTCGATAAATCCAAAACATCCAATACGATTAACATCCGCATATGTAACGGGTGTTTTGGGGGTTTATTTTGGATGATTGGGAAGAAATGACGCAAGACCAACGACTGCTACTGCCAGTGGCCGTGCTGTGTGTCGCTGCGGCATGGTGGCGGCCTGCTTGGGCGCCGGTTTTGGTGGTGCTGATGGCGGGGCTGCTTGTTTGGCAGATTTGGCGAACGGTACGGCAGCGTCGCCGCGAGCGCGCGGCTCGCCTTGGCATCCTTTCGGGTTGGCAAAACTTTCTGGCTGACGTGGCACCGGTGTGGGAGCACCACCTCACCACGGCCGACGCCCAAGCTGGAAGTGCCACCCAACAACTTCTACAGCGCTTTAACCATGTGATCACCGCCCTTGGAGAGGTTGGACTGAAACCACATCAAGATGGAGCTCCAACCGCATCAGTTTCGACTGACTTGTTGGCGCATTGCGAAGCAGAACTTCAGCCGGTGACCCAGGGATTGCGACGAATTTTGGACAGCAAGTCCTCTTTGTTGGAGGGCGTCAAGCTCTTGGCCGGCACCACCGGTGAGTTGCGTGCTATGGCCGATGAAGTGGGGCAGATCGCTGGTCAAACCAATTTGCTCGCACTCAATGCCGCCATTGAAGCTGCGCGAGCTGGGGAGCACGGACGTGGATTCGCAGTCGTTGCAGGCGAGGTGCGCGCACTTTCAACCAAATCAGCGGAAACCGGCCGACGCATCATTGACCGCATCGACCAAGTGCTGCACGTGATCGAACGCACCTTGGAGGAGGCGCAGCGCATCAGCCTGGACGACAGCAACGAGGTACAAAGCTCGGAGCAGCGCATTCAAGGCGTCACTCAGCGCATGCAAGACGGCTTGTTGCAGCTTCAGCAAGAGGCCGAGTCACTTCGCCAGCGCGGACTGAGTATTCAGGCCGACATTGTCTCGATGCTGGTGTCCTTCCAATACCAAGACCGAATGAGCCAAGTGCTGGCGGTCGTCAGCGAAGACCTGCGCCGCCTGCAGGCCCAAGCGCAAGCGCCGCCCGAGGAGCTGCCCAGTGCTGCGCAGTGGTTGGGCCGCTTGGCCTCCAGCTACACCATGGTTGAAGAGCACCAGGCGCATGAGGGCTCGCCAACCAAGCCGGATGCGGCTGCGCCAAAGCTCGTTGTGTTTTAACTCCCAGCGAAACCCCAAGTAGGACATTGAAATGCCAAAAACAATTCTGATCGTTGACGACTCCGCGAGCTTTCGCCAAGTGGTGAGCATCATTCTTCGCAGTGCTGGCTACGACGTTGTTGAGGCCCAAGACGGCAAAGATGGTTTGGCCAAACTGGCCACGAAACGTGCCCACCTCATCATCAGCGACATCAACATGCCAGTGATGGATGGGTTCGAGTTCCTCAAAGCGGTCAAGGCCATGCCCGACTACAAGTTCACGCCTGTGGTCATGCTCACCACCGAGTCGGCTCAGGCCAAAGTGCAGCAAGGCAAAGCCAGCGGTGCCAAAGCATGGATGGTCAAGCCCTTTGATCCGCCACAAATTTTGGCTGTCGTCAAACAATTGGTGCAGCCATGAGCAAACCAAGCACCGAGCTCATCGACCTGGGCAACGAGCTCATGATTTACCAGGTCGCCAAAGTCAAGGCCGAGATTGAACGCTGTTTGGCGACGCAAAACTCCGCCACCCCTGAACTGAAGCTGGACTGCGCACGGCTGAACGAAATTGACGCAGCGGGTTTGCAGTTGCTGATGGTGACCGCACGCTACTTGCAGCTCAACCGTGGACGTTTGCAGCTGCTGCGGGTCAGTCAAGCCATTCATTTGCAGCTGCAGCGTTGGGACGCTTTGACCGACATCGATACCGACTGTGTGAGCCCACCATGAGCACCAATCCCTTCGAGGCCGCCCTTGGCATCTTCTTTGAAGAAGCCAATGAGATGCTGGTGCAAATCGAGAACAGCGTGCTGGAGCTCGAAGGCAATCCATTGGACGTGGAGGAGCTCAATGCGCTGTTTCGAGCGGCACACACCATCAAAGGTTCGGCAGGGTTGTTTGGCCTCAAGTCCATCGTTGGATTCACTCACCATGTGGAAACTGTTCTCGACGAATTGCGTAGCGGAGCGTTGCGTTTGGACGGCGCACTGAGCAGCTTGCTGTTTGCTTGCCGCGACCACATCGCTCACTTGCTTTTTTTGGCGAAACAAGGAGGCAACGCCACATCCGAAGATGAAACGCGGGAGTCGGTATTGGTGCAAAAGCTCCAAGCCTTGATGGAAGGTCAGCCGCTTTCAAAAACACCGGAGGCTCCCCATGCCCCCGCGCCGCCAGGTGCCGGGTCATCTGCTGCCAATGATGTTTGGTTGATACAGATCATCTTTGGGCGTGAGACCTTTCGCGATGGGTTTGACCCTGTGGCCATGCTCGTCTACCTGTCCACCCTGGGCGACGTTCAGAAACTGCACAGCCACCTGGCCAAAGACCTCGCGCTGGCTGACTGGGACGACTACGTGGCCTTTGACCCTGAATCGTGTTTTCTGGGGTTCGACATTCACCTCACGAGCCAAGCAGACAAAACGACGCTGGAGTCTGCGTTTCAGTTTGTTCTCAACGATTGCCAACTCTCCATGGCCCCGCCACCCAGCCTCACGCCGACTCTGGTCGACAAGCTGAGCGAGCCCCTCGCACCGGAACGTTTGGGCGACTTACTTCTGGCCAGCGGTGCCGTGACCCAGCACGAGCTCAATACAGCCTTGGCGGCGCAAGCCGACAGCTTGGCGCAGGGGAAAACAGCGGCTTTGGGTGAAATTTTGGTGGCCAAACAAATCACGACCCCTGCCGTGGTGGATGCAGCGCTTGCGCGTCAACAGCGCCACCGCGACCCAGCTGCCAGCGAGGCCAAGCTGGTGCGGGTGTCTGCAGACAAGTTGGATCAACTGATCAACCTGGTGGGTGAGCTGGTCATCGCAGGCGCCACTTCCAGCAGCTTGGCGCAAACCCATCGCATCCCTGCACTGACAAAAAACTGCAAGCGAATTAACAGTCTGGTGGAGGAAATTCGCAGTGGGGCCTTGTCCATGCGCATGGTACCCATAGGCGAGACTTTTTCGCGCTTTCGCCGTGTGGTGCGCGATGTTTGCTCCGACCTCGGGAAACAAGTGGATCTGGTGCTTCAGGGCAGCGACGCCGAGCTGGACAAATCGGTGGTCGAAAAAATTGTCGATCCCTTGATGCACATCGTACGCAACGCGCTGGACCACGGCATTGAATCACCCGCTGACCGCGAGGCTGCCGGCAAGTCCCCCACAGGGCAACTCTTGTTGTCCGCCCGACATGACTGCGGCATGGTGGTGATCGAAGTCAAAGACGACGGCCGTGGCTTGAACCGAGACCGCATTTTGGCCAAGGCCCTAGAGCGTGGTTTGGTCAGCAGTGCAGACACGCTCACTGACAAAGACATTCTGCAGTTGGTGTTTGCACCAGGCTTCTCCACAGCAGAAGCCGTCACGAAGCTATCGGGCCGCGGCGTGGGCATGGATGTGGTCAAGCGCAACATAGAAAGCTTGCGAGGCACGGTCTGTCTGCACAGCCAATGGGGCGTGGGCACCACGGTAGAAATTCGGTTACCACTGACACTGGCCATCATCGATGGATTTTTGGTTCGTGTGGGCGAGAGCCATCTGGTGTTGCCGCTGGACATGGTGGTGGAGTGCATCAACCCACATCAGTTTTCCGTTGCCGCCAACTCTTTCGCGGTGGATGACCAGGCCACAGGCCGCATGCAACTGCGAGGTCAGACACTGCCACTGATCCATCTGCGTCAACTGTTCAAACTGGGCGGCCAGTCCAGCCCGCGTGCCAGTGTGGTGGTGGTGCGTGTGGGCGAGCGGCGCGCCGGGGTAGTCGTCGATGCTTTGTTGGGCGAACACCAAACCGTCATCAAACCTCTGTCGCGCATGTTTCGCCGCGTGCGCGGCGTGGGTGGTTCCACGATATTGGGCTCGGGCGAGGTGGCTCTCATCCTGGATGTGCCAGTTTTGTTGAATTTGGCCGCTCAGGTCGATGCCCAGCAACTGCCCACGTCATCTACAACCGCCACGCCGAGTGACGAGTTGCAACCCGCATGAATACCTTATTGCCTCAGATTTGTCTGTTTTGTTGCGTTAAACCGTGGAGCTTGTCATGTTCAAAAACTTGAAGTTCGCTTGGAAGTTGTCCCTCGCCTTTGGCCTGAATCTGGCATTGCTGCTGTTCATCGCCGTGGTGGGCTTGCTCAAGCTCGGTGAGATGAACACGGCACTGAAGCACCACACCAATCACATTTCAGTCGGCGTCGAACATGCCTATGAAATTCACGATACTTTCGCTGTGCGTGAAGCCTTGATCGGGCGCATGGCCATTGCCAGCAAAACCGAGCTACCCAAACTCAAAACTACCGTGCTTGCCGAGCGTGAGCGATTTGACGAACGCATGCGCGCTATTGAGCCACTGTTGGAGTCCTCGACGGGGAAAAAGCTCGCCAAAGAATTGGGGGCCGCACAGCAGCAGTTGATTGTGGCGGGTAACCAAGTCATGGATCTGCTGGCGCGCGGTGATGGTGGTGCAGAAAGCTTCATCCACACCGACTACCAACCCGCTATGGCGGAGGCCAGCAGGTTGGTGCATCTGCTCTTGGCAGAGCAGGCCACAGTCAAAGCACAAGCGACCGCCCAATCACAAGCCACCTACGAACGAGCGCGACAACTCCTTTGGGTGGGCGGTGCGTTGGCGGTTGTTATCACGCTGTTGACCGGCTGGCTCGTGACTCGGGCCGTGACATTGCCTTTGCGTTTGGCCGTCACAGTTGCCACCGAGGTGGGGCAAGGACAGCTGAACCGTGAGTTTCAAGCCAACTCCAAAGACGAAGCGGGGCAGCTGATAGAAGCCATGGCTCAAATGAAGAACAACCTGCAAAAACTGGTGTCCGAGCAGCATCTCATGGCGGAGCAGCATTTGGCAGGCAACACAGACCACCAAATGCCGTCGTCTGAATTTGGCGGTGCCTACGCACAAATGGCACAGGGCGTGAATGACTTGGTTTATTCGCACATCGCGGACAACACTGCGGTGGTGGAGGTCGTCAGCGCGTATGCGCAAGGTCGCCTGGAAGTGTCCATGGACCGTTTGCCTGGTAAGAAGGCACAAATTTCTGAAGCCATGGATGGCGTTCAAGCACAGTTCCAAGAGGCAGCGACTCAGGCCGTCAGCAATGCCCGTGTGCGACGCGCCTTGGACAGCTCGCGCACGGGTGTAGTGATCGCTGATGCACAGTCCAACATCATTTACTTGAACGATGCCATGCGAGACCTCCTCGCCGAAGGCGAAGCCGACTTCCGCAGCGAATTGCCGCAGTTGCAAACCCATCGCTTGATGGGCCAAAGTTTGGCCGTTCTAAACAAAAACCCAGGTCAGTATTTGGAGACGTTGCGTCACTTGCACGGCTTGATGCGTACAGAGCATGTGTTGGGCAACCGAACCTACATGCTCAGCACCAACCCCATCATCGACGATGCCGGTGAACGTTTGGGCACCGTGGTGGAATGGAAAGACAGAACAGGCGAAGTGGCGGTTGAGAGGGAAGTGGAGGCTGCGGTAGAAGCAGCGACCCAAGGCGACTTCAAACAGCGAATCAACGAAGCGGGCAAGAGCGGTTTCCTCGCGCAATTGGCCCAGAACATGAACCGCATTCTCGCCACCAGCGACAGCAGCCTGACGGAAGTGGCGCGTGTCCTCACTGCCATGTCCAAAGGAGACCTCACGCAGCGGATGCAAGGTGAGTATGCTGGAACCTATGGTCGCCTCAAGCACGACCTGAACGCGACCAGCGAAAAACTCGCCGGCATCATTGCCGACGTTCGTAATGCCGCTGAAGCACTAACCAGCGCCTCAGAGCAAGTGAACACGACAGCACAGACATTGTCCCAAAGTGCGTCGCAACAAGCGTCTGGGCTGCAGCAAACCACATCGTCGATGGAGCAGATGTCCTCGTCCATCTCGCAAAACACGGACAATGCCAAGGTCACCGATGGCATGGCAGCCAAAGCAGCCAAAGAAGCCGCCCAAGGTGGCGATGCAGTGCATCAAACGTTGGAGGCCATGCGGCAAATTGGCAGCAAGATTGGCATCGTCGACGACATCGCCTATCAAACCAATCTTTTGGCTCTGAATGCTGCCATTGAAGCGGCCCGCGCCGGCGAACATGGCAAGGGATTTGCCGTGGTGGCCGCCGAGGTGCGCAACTTGGCCGAGCGCAGCCAAATTGCAGCCCAAGAAATTGGCCAATTGGCCAGCTCCAGCATCACGGTGGCAGAGAAAGCCGGCAAGCTGCTGCAGGACATGGTGCCCAACATTCGAAAAACATCGGAGCTGGTACAAGAGATCTCTGCCAGCTCTGAAGAACAGGCGGAAGGCGTGTCCCAAATCCATACCGCCATGGGCCAGTTGAACCAGGGAACCCAGCAGTATGCAACCGCCTCCGAAGAGTTGGCTGCGACTGCCGAAGAGATGGCCAGCCAAGCCGAGCAACTGCAAGACATCATGGCCTTCTTCAAGCTCGAAGGTGGCCAGCGTTTGGACAAGGTGCACCGTTTGCCCCACCGTCAGCGCGCCGACGCGCAGCCGGGCAGGCGCAGAGTCGAAGTGGTGAGCGCGGCGGTGGATGAGTCCCAGTACGAGCGTTATTAAAAGCCGCCCACCATGAACGCCGCGGCGAAGCCCACCCTCGAAAAGATGTCGAACGCGGCAGATCATGTCGCGGCGCAGGCGTCTTTCGCCGCCGAGCAGTACCTCAGCTTTTGTTTGGGCAGCGAGTTGTTCGCGGTTGACATCTCAGCCGTCAGGGAAATCGTTCAAATGGCCAGTATCACGGTGGTTCCTTTGATGCCAGATTGCATTCGCGGGGTCACCAACCTGCGTGGTGCGGTGGTGCCCGTGATGGATTTGCAAGCGCGTTTCGGACGCGGCAGCGCGGTGGTGGGCAGAAAGAGCTGTGTGGTGATTTTGGATTTGCCGCTGCCTGCGGATCAAAGTGACGACCCATCCGACGAGCGCCAGTTGCTGGGTGTGATGGTGGATGCCGTCAGCGCTGTGTTGCGGCTGCCCCCGCACACCATCGAGCAAGTGCCGCGGTTTGGTTTGGGTATACGCCCAGAGATGGTCGTGGGTATCGCGCAGCACCGGGGGCGCAGTTTGGTGTTACTTCATTTGGAGAACACTTTCCATGTGCCCCAGCTCTACGAGCCGGTGGATCTGAGGCAGCTCGACGAAACACTGGGAGGCAAGCCCTATGCAGGCCACTGATTGGCAGTCGTTCTCGATGCCCATGCCGCTTGGGCCATGCGGGCCAGCCACCATTTTCGAGGCGGAGTATTCACAGATTCGGGCCCTGCTGCATAAAAAGGTAGGTATTGCGTTGGGCCCGAATAAACACGCTTTGGTTTGCGGCCGATTGTTCAAACGGGTTCAATGTTTGAGCTTGAGCACTTACGGTGAGTACTTCAGCCTGATCGCCCGCCCAGGGCAGGAGGTCGAGTTTCAAACCGCAGTGGATTTGCTCACGACCAACGAGACCTATTTTTATCGTGAACACCAACACTTTGAGTTGCTGCGAGACATGGCCCGCAAAACCATGGGACGCACCAGCAGCTTCAAGGTCTGGAGTGCAGCGTCATCCAGCGGAGAAGAGGTTTACACACTGGCCATGATGCTGCAGTGTTTGGTCGACGAGGGCACCAACTTTCAATGGGATTTGATGGGCTCTGACGTCAGCCGCCGCATGTTGGCTGCCGCAGCGCGGGGCGTTTACCCAGAAGATCGCGTTGCCCGGTTGCCTGGCAAGCTGCTTCGCCGCTATTGTTTGCGCGGCACGGGCGCAAGCGCTGGAACGGTGCTGGTTCAAGGCGCCCTGCGCGAAAAAGTTCGCTTCGAGGCCATCAACTTGGTGGAGCCTCTGCCGCTGATGGGGCCATTTGATGCGGTTTTTCTTCGAAATGTGCTGATCTATTTCGATCTTCCGACCAAACGGCGTGTGGTGGATGCTGTGATGGCCACACTCAAGCCTGGTGGGCGTCTCTTCGTCGGTTTGGCGGAAAGTCTGAATGGCGTGTTGCCCACGCTGAAGTCCTCAGCCCCTGGCGTCTATGAAAAGAAACCAGCGCAGCGCGTGCCAGAAACTGTGGAAGATTTCTGATGTTAGGGATTGAAGTGTCACCACTTGGTTACTATTGGGCTTTATCCAACAATTTGTTGGAGAATGCGGGCAGAGCAAGCCTTTGGCTTTGGTTTGTTTCAAGGTTCCTAGAAACCGATGTCCCGAGGGTTGGCTCGTGCAGCTTTGTCGATTGCGATGAAGCTGGACAAGCCTGCGTTGTGTAAAAAATAAGTTCTGTGCATAAGGTTGCTGCGGTGCCTACATCCACCATTCCATCCGCTCCACGTTCGTACTCCACTGTCGAGATCGCACGCCGTCTGGGTGTGTCCATTCAAACCGTTCAGCGGTGGGTAGACGCCGGTCACCTCAAGGCCTGGAAAACCTTGGGCGGTCATCGCCGCATTGACGCTGACAGCGCCGAGCGCCTGTTGCGCCATGAGCTGACCGTGGGGCGGCAGGCTCTGGCCCCCACGACGCCAGCCCTGTCAGCATCGCTTGCGGGTGGCACCCAACCCAGCACTGTGCTCATCGTTGACGACAACGAAGACGATCGCGAAATTCTTCAACATCTGGTGTTGTCAGCTTTGCCTACAGCCAATGTCACCGTGGTGTCGAGCGGCTTTGAAGCGTTGGTGTGCATAGGGCGCCAATCACCTGATGTGCTGATCACAGACATCATGATGCCCAACATGAACGGCTTTGAAATGCTGCGCCACTTGGCCCATGATTGCGCGGTTCGTCCCAAAACCATTTGGGCGGTTTCCAACCACACGCGTGACGAGCTCTTGAGTCTGGGCGAATTGCCGGACGATGTGCTTTTCCAACCCAAGCCTTTAGACCGCGAGCGGTTTTGCGCCTTGTTACGCAACGCTATTTCCTTGGAATCGGCCAGCGTCTAAACGCCTCCGAGCGCCTTGAGCGCCAACCAACAGACTGCTAAATGACAAACCCCTTTGATCTTGCGATCAAAGGGGTGGGTGGCTGACGCCACCAATTTGGGGCTATGGAGCGTATTTTGTCCAGGGCCCCTGGTGCGCAGTGACTGCGCCCCTGTGGATGCCTACGTATAGGCAAGCCTAGGTTAGGTCTATTTCAACGCACACGCAAGCGATTTTTATTAATCGATACGCGGCGGTCCTTAGGCGGACTTGGCACCCGTTTTCCTCTGAGCTTGGATCGCGGCGAACAGACCGTCCACCCTTTGTTCAATGGCCGTGTCCATGCGGATGGTTCGTCCCCATTCGCGGGCGGTCTCACCCGGCCATTTGTTGGTGGCGTCCAGTCCCATCTTGCCGCCTAAGCCGCTGACAGGTGACGCGAAGTCCAAGTAGTCGATGGGTGTGTTGTCGACCAACGTGGTGTCGCGCACCGGGTCCATGCGTGTCGTGATGGCCCATATCACCTCGTGCCAGCTTCGGATGTCCACATCGTCATCCACCACGACGATGAATTTGGTGTACATGAACTGTCGCAAAAAACTCCACAGTCCAAACATCAACCGTTTGGCGTGACCGGGGTAACTCTTTTTGATGCTGATGAGGGCCATCCGGTAGCTGCAGCCTTCCGGTGGCAAATAGAAGTCGACGATCTCCGGGAACTGCTTCTGCAATATGGGCACGAAAACTTCATTCAAGGCCATCCCCAGAACCGCCGGCTCGTCGGGGGGTTTGCCGGTGTAGGTGGAGTGGTAGATCGCATGGCGACGGCGGGTCAGGCGATTGATCTCAAAAACGGGAAACCAGTCGGTTTCGTTGTAATAGCCCGTGTGATCCCCAAACGGGCCCTCCTGTGCGTGCAAGTACCCTTTGATTTCTTTGAGTGCGATGCCGTGCTCACTGAGGCCGACAAACCCTGTTGCGGCCACTGGAATATGTCCTTCCAGCACGAACTCGGCGCTGGCGGGGGCCTGCAACCTGACGCTGTTGTCGCCGACCGCAGTGTCCACCACCTCGGTGCGGCTGCCGCGCAGCAGGCCAGCAAACTGGTACTCCGAGAGCGAGTCGGGCACGGGCGTGACGGCTCCCAAAATCGTCGCGGGATCTGCGCCCAGCGCTACCGCTATCGGGAAAGGTTTTCCTGGGCAGGCCAGTGAAAAATCTCGGAAATCCAGCGCACCGCCTCGGTGAGCCAGCCAGCGCATGATGACTTGGCGTGAGCCAATCACTTGCTGTCTGTAGATACCCAGGTTCTGTCGCTTGCGCGGATGGGCGATGGATTGCGGGCCTCTTGTGATGACCAAACCCCAAGTGATCAAAGGGCCGATATCGCCCGGCCAGCATGTTTGTATGGGGAGTTCGCCCAAGTTAACCTCGTTACCACTGAGCACTTCCTCTTGGCAAACGGCTTTTCGGACGGCTGCAGGCTTCATATCCCACAGTGCTTTGGCCATGCTCAGCAGGTGACCGGCGTCCTTGAGTCCCTTGGGCGGCTCCGGTTCTTTCAGGCTGGCCAGCAGCTGGCCGATGCCGCGCAGCTCGGAAACATCCTGCCTTCCCATGCCCATGGCGACACGTTTTGGGGTGCCAAACAGATTGGTCAAGGCCGAAAATTTGTAACCATCGACCTGTTGAAACCACAGGGCGGGTCCACCACTTCGCAGCACGCGGTCGCTCAGTGCCGTCATCTCCAGCCGCGCCGATACAGGGTTTGCCACGAGTTGGAGCTCACCTTGCCGCTCAAGGCCAGCCATGAAGTCCCGCAAGTCGTGGTATTTCATACGAATAAGTAATTAGGCAATCTGTTTATATGGTTGACTGGTTATGAATCCGCTTCATAGAATTCGCCCGTCTTGAGATTCCCCGGGGAAACCCGAGTGCTTTCAGGGGTCGCTGAGCCGACGCCCTTAGCAACCTACACGAGCCCTGCCACAGGTGGGGCAGCATTGTTGAAGCGGGCTGTCATCGACAGTCCATCGATTATCACTGCCGACCCAGGCGCCGCACAGTCAGTGCTGCGGGGGTCAAGCGGTCAGGAAGGAAACGCCATGTCATCCACTAGGTCTACGATGGAATTGCTGCGCCAGGCCACGGCCGCGCTCGGCCAATCCACCCGGATATTTGCGAGGGACGTCGGCCACGGATTGCTGGAGGTGAGCCACAACACCTTCGCCCTGGTGGGACTGTTGATGGTGGCGCTGCTGGTTTTTGTTGCCAGCCGTGACGACATTCGGCACCAGACCGAGGTCAGCGTTTTTGGCTGGCTCCAAGCCCGCCACGAAGCGCGGCAAGATCCTTTTGACGCCTTCACGCAGTCGTTGCGAGAGCCTGATGCCATTGCTCGCGCCACCGCCACCGACCCCAAAGAACTCACCCGCCAGCAAGCGGCGGTGGCGCACTGGCTTTCCAAACGCTACAAGGTGGCCCCCGAGCCCATCAGCCGCTTGGTGCAAGAAGCCTGGGTGCTGGGTGACAAGGTTGGCTTGGAGCCCACATTGCTCCTGGCTATCATGGCCATCGAGTCGGGATTCAATCCCTTTGCACAGAGCCCTGTCGGTGCGCAGGGTTTAATGCAAGTGATCACTCGCATCCATGATGACAAGTACGAAGCCTTTGGGGGTAACCACGCCGCTTTTGATCCCGTCACCAACCTGCGTGTGGGTGTGTTGGTACTCAAAGAGTGCATCGCCCGAGCAGGTGGCTTAGAGCAAGGTTTGCGCTTTTATGTGGGCGCGGCCAATTTGCCCGACGACGGAGGCTACGCGGGCAAAGTACTGGGTGAACAAGCCCACCTGCGCAACGTACTCATGGGGCGCACGGTGTCGGTGAGCGCACCCATCATTGCCCCCGCTCTCCCGCTGCCCGCTGTGCCGGTGATGGAGCAGGCCAAAGATGACCCCTCACAGGACAAACCCGCCGCCCAATCACCAGAACAAGTGGCCATGCTCAAGCGCTCAGCAGGGTAAACTTCGGCCCTACTGCACGACTGGCGATGGGGTGTTCGAAGCTGCAAAGCAGGTTCGATCCAACCTGAGGTGGTGAACCACCGGGGAGTGCAGTCGGCGAGGGCAGTCTGATTTGGGGCCCCGTCGTTTCAGCCGTTCGCCTGGGCAGCCTGCTGGCCGCGTGATGGATGCATGTCCATGCCGCGCACCTGCCGGGTCGACGTCTTCACAGGACTGCCTTGCCATGTTTGACAAAAACCAATCCACCCTTGCCAACATTGACCCCGAGTTGTGGACCGTTGTCCAAAACGAAAACCGGCGTCAAGAAGAACACATTGAGCTGATCGCCAGCGAGAACTACACCTCGCCTGCCGTTATGCAGGCCCAAGGCAGCCAGCTCACCAACAAGTACGCTGAAGGTTATCCCGGCAAACGTTATTACGGCGGTTGCGAGTATGTGGACGTGGCCGAGCAATTGGCCATCGACCGCGTCAAAGCGCTTTTCGGTGCTCAGTTCGCCAATGTGCAGCCCAACTCCGGCTCGCAGGCCAACCAAGCCGTTTTCTTTGGTTTGCTCCAGCCTGGCGACACCATCATGGGCATGAGCCTGGCCGAAGGCGGCCACCTGACCCACGGCATGCCGCTGAACATGAGCGGCAAATGGTTCAAGGTGGTGAGTTACGGGCTCGATGCGAACGAGGCCATTGACTACGACGCCATGGAGCGCTTGGCGCACGAACAAAAGCCCAAACTCATCATCGCGGGCGCGTCGGCCTACAGCCTGCGAATTGACTTCGAGCGTTTCGCCAAAGTTGCTAAAGCCGTTGGTGCCTATTTCATGGTGGACATGGCCCACTATGCGGGCTTGATCGCTGCGGGCGTCTACCCCAACCCGGTGCCCCATGCGGATGTAGTCACCTCCACCACCCACAAGAGTTTGCGTGGCCCACGCGGCGGCATCATTTTGATGAACGACGAGGCCATTGCCAAAAAAATCAACAGCGCCATCTTCCCCGGCATTCAAGGTGGCCCCTTGATGCACGTGATCGCGGGCAAGGCCGTGGCCTTCAAAGAAGCGCTCACGCCCGAGTTCAAGGCTTATCAGCAGCAGGTGGTCAAAAACGCCGACGTATTGGCCAAAACACTGACCGAGCGCGGCTTGCGCATCGTCAGTGGTCGCACTGAAAGCCATGTGATGTTGGTGGACTTGCGTCCCAAAAACCTCACCGGCAAAGAAGCCGAGGCGATTTTGGGCAACGCCCACATGACCTGCAACAAAAACGGCATTCCCAACGACCCACAAAAACCAATGGTCACGAGTGGCATTCGTTTGGGAACCCCCGCCATGACCACACGGGGCTTCAAAGAAGAACAAGCGCGCATCACAGCGCACTTGATCGCCGACGTGCTGGACAACCCGCACGACGAGGCGAACATCGCCGCTGTGCGTGAGAAAGTCGCGGCGCTGACGCGTGACTTTCCTGTGTATCGCTGAGTTGAGCTAAGTTGATTCAAACCCACCGAATGGTGGGTTTTTTCTTCAACAACCCACCACACGACGATCTATGCGTTGCCCATTCTGTGGATCCGATGAAACCCAAGTCGCTGAGACGCGCGAGTCTGACGAAGGCGACGTGATTCGCCGCCGTCGCCGCTGCGTGTCCTGCGAAAAACGTTTCACCACCTACGAACGCGCTGAAATCGCTTTGCCGTTTGTGGTCAAAAAAGACGGCACGCGCGCCGACTTTGAGCTGTCCAAGGTACGCGCTTCGATGACCCTTGCACTGCGCAAACGCCCAGTGAGCGTGGAACAAATCGACGCCGCTATGGAGCGCATTCAAGAGAAGTTACTGAGCAGCGGTGCCAAAGAAATTGCGTCTGCCAAAGTTGGCGAACTCGTGATGCGTGAGCTCAAACGCATCGACAAAGTGGCCTATGTGCGCTTCGCGTCTGTGTACCGGAGCTTTGAAGATGTTGACGAATTCCGGCAGTTGATTCGCGACATTTGATTCATGTACGCACCCAAGCGACGCTTTCGCACATCACCGCTTCATTCCGCGTGTCATTGATCTGTCTTTCTGTCTGGTGAGGCATTTCATCAAACCGTAGACGAACCAAACCAATGGATTCGTTCGCCTGGCTGGACTGTATTTTTACCAGCGGCGGCACGCGCCCGCGGCGGTGCATTGGCGGTGCGTTGATGCCGCATCCGGCCACCAATCCACTGCGTCACATTGGCGCTTAGCGATCTGCACCAACTGGACTTGGCGCTCGAAGCTATCAGGTGAACACTCGTGCGGGCTAGGCACAAGCCAGCGATACCTTCTGGTGTCGCTCGGTTTGGCGTGAGACGCATGTCGGGCGAAGAAGCGATTTCATATCAACGGTTCGGTAATGCGCACGACCCGCAATAGTCTTTTCGGTTGCACTGCGCGCACCGGTGTCACGCCCAACATCAGTCTTTTCCTTGCGACAACGCAGCGGCAAAGCTCGATGCGTGCCATGCCTGGCTCGCTCAAATCCATTTCTCGCGTTGGGCCGCAATAAGAAGAACAAGTGTTAAAGCATGTAATTGGCTCAAGTTAGGGATGTTCATGCGAGAAACTCATGGTTAATATATGCATGCGTGCACATACATGCACTCATTTTGGAATTCGCAAATCTCAATTGGAGAACTTATGGACACTTTGGCAACCGAAACAAAGCCTTCGCAGCGGGTCGCAATACCTCCCTCTGCCGAAACACGCGCCGCCAAAAACGGCAAAGACCAGCGCTACTTTGACTTGATGGCTTACATCGTGTCCAACACGATTTCGGGCGAAATCATGGCCGTTGAGAACTACTCCGAAATGGTGCCACTCATGGGCAGCACGGACGAAAAGATCGAAACGGTGAAGCAAGCCAATGAAGAGTCCAAGCACATCAAGATGCTGGCCAGTTTGGGCAAGCGTCTGGACTACCCCGTCAAGACCGAAATTGTTGAGCCTCAATGGCGTGCCATTCGTGGGCATTTCTCCGCTGCAGTCAAAAAGAAAGATTTGGCTGCCTGCTTGATCATTCAGGACTTGATGACCGAAACAATGGCCATCGTGCTGTACAAGACTCTGGGCCGAGACACCGATCCCGACACCGCTCAAGTCGCAGGTTTGATCCTTGCGGATGAGTTGGAGCACCTGGGCATTGGGGCGCGTCGACTCAAAGCGATGCTGGAGGCCGATCCGGATACGGTGCATGACGCATTGATTTGGGCTCACCACCGTGTGATGCCTGAACTATTCAGCATGATCAGCACCAGCTGCCACGCATTGTGTGCAGAGCTGTCCGTAGATTGCGGCGGCATTGGTCTGGACAGCATTGCGACCGACATTGAGATGCTCCGCGTGGATGCATTGGACGCTTACATGGAGACGCTGGAAATGGTCGGGTTCGATCACAAGGTCACCATGCCATTGATCGCCGGCATGGCCAGTTACGGCGTGCAGCCCAAGGCGGATCTGCGGCTGCGCAGCGACGCTCCGGCGGCTTGTAGTACCCAAACGGGCGCTTGTTGCTGAGTTCTGTGTGTTTGTCCCCTAACAAAGCCTACGCTCTATGAACAGCTTGCGATCGACCATCGAATTCATCGTCTACGAAGGCGCGCTCTTAGCAGTGCTGTTTTTTGTGGTCGCTTTCGCAGTCGCGGTTCTTCAGCAGGTCTTTGGAAAAAAACTCAACGATGCACTGGGCAAAACATCTCTAGAAAGCGGAGCGGTTCTGGCCGCGACAGCTGGAGCCGTCACCCCGTTTTGTTCTTGCTCCACGGTTCCGGTGTTGTCCGGGATGTTGAGAGCCCGCGTGCGCTTTGGCGTGTGTTTCACCTTCTTGATCTCGTCACCCGTGATCAATGAAGGGGTGTTGCTGGTGCTGCTGAAGGAAAAGTCGGTGGCGATTGCCGCAGTGTTTTTGTTGGTTGCCGCTGCTCTGTCGATTGGCTTTGGAATTTTGGTGGATCGCTTGGGTATGGGGCGTTATGTTCGACCAGCGGCCAGCGGTCTCGACATTGCCGGCGCTATTCGCGTCGGTGGTGATGAGTCGGTTGTTCGTGTGCCATGGTCCGTGCGGCTGCGTTTTGCTGCTTTTGCAGCCTGGAGCGAGCTTCGTTCTGCGGGCCCCTATTTGGCCATTGGCGTCGTTTTCGGTTCGCTGATCTACGGTTACGTTCCACAGAACCTGATCGAGCAACTGCAGCAGCAGTTGCCTGGCACTTTGTTGATCGTGGCGATGGCCTTGGCGGGTGTCCCGTTCTATGTGAACTCGACCATGGTCATTCCCATCGCTGTGGCGCTGTTGGCCAAGGGCGTAGACATCGGGCCTGTGACGGCATTCTTGGTGTCTGCTGCAGGCACCAGCATTCCCGAAATGATTCTGCTCGCCAAGCTGTTCCGGGCACCGCTGATCTTGTCACATATGTTGGTCATTGTGGTCTCGGCCACTCTCATCGGTGTCACCCTGCAGTGGGCCACCCAATTCTTTTAACAAGGAGACAGTCTCATGTTCAAACCAAGCGCACTGCTCAGCTGGCTCATGCCTTGCTGTGCAACCGGTACAACCGATATCAGCAAAGTGAAAGCATTGCTGGACCAAAACAACATTGGCATCTTGTCAGCCGCCTGTTGCGATTCGACAGCGAGCAGCAAAGACCAGGCGTTGCAGAACAACTTGCGTGAGGCTATGGATCGAGTCAAGGACAGTCGGGCGGTGATTGTCGACACGATCACATCGGCACAACAAAACTTGCGTACCCTCGAAGCGCAGGCGGATACAAGGCAGAAGCAGCTGATCCAAAATGTTGTGAGCCTGTTTCAGTCCAATGGACTGTCGATTTTTCCATTGCTGATTGTCAATGGGCGGGTCGCCTTTTACGGGGGCGTACCCAGTATCGAGATGATTCAGGACACGTTGCGCAAGCAACCCCTTCTGGCATTGGACGCCTGACCATGGACAAGGCACTGCGCTCCAGCCCCTTCGCAGCCTCTCAGATTCTGGTCACAGGTGCCAATGGTTATCTGGGCGCGCTCATCGTGGCATCTCTTTTGCGTGACACCCAGGCGGACATCATTTGCTTGACACGCGGTGCCCATGATCGCGCAGCGCTTTTGGCTGCAATCGAAGAAGAGTGGGTTTCGCACACGCGCAGTGCATGGTCGGCGCAGTTGGATCAACGAGTGCAGCAACAGTTATTGCCGGTAGACCTTGCGGATGTGGTTGATCTCGCGCCAGGGTTGTTGGGTGTTGATGAAATCATCCACTGCGCCGGTTGTCTGGACTACTACGATCTTCCCAAGTTGCAAGCAATCAATGTCGGTTACACCGAAAACTTGATCGCCATGGCTCGGCATTTGCCTTTGCTGAAACGGTTTGTCTACGTTTCTACGGCCTACAGCTCGGGTTACCAGTCCCACATTACTGCGGAGGCACTCCTGCCCGAACCGGCCGCCGATCCCACGCAGTACACCCGCACCAAACGAGAGGCCGAACGTTTGGTGGCCCACAGCGGTTTGCCATTTTTGGTGTTGCGGCCTTCCATCTTGATTGGTACCAGCGACACCGGTCGCTACAGCGGAAAACGCTATGGCCTTTATCAGCAATGGATGGGTTTGGAGCGTCTGGCTTGCGACCGCTACCACAGCGCTTTTCATACCGTGGCACCCGAGCAACCGCTCAATGTTCTGCACCAAGACGCGTTCTCCAATGCGTTTGCGCTGGCGCACCAATGGTTGCCCGATGGTGCTTTCATGAACCTTGTGTCTCAGCCCACCACCTCGCCCAGCATGCGCGATCTGTGGGAAATGTGGTTTGAAATCACGCGCCCGCAAACCATCTATTACTACGCCGAGTTTGACGATGTGCCGTTCAAGGACATTCCCACCCGCCAGCGCGCTTACTTGACGTTTGCACAAGTGAACCTGCAAATTGCCGCCCACCACTGGCAGTTTGAAACGACCTGGCTTGATCTGTTGCGTGGCAAGGGGCTGGATTTTGTTGATGCCACCACGCAAACCGTTCGTGTGTGCCAAGACCGTTTTGTCGCTTCATCTGACCTGATGAAAAAGTACCTGCTCAACCACGCCACTTCTTTGTGCGCGCAACCCCAAGTGGTTGAGGTCACTCGTTCCACTGCCAACCTTGTCGCTGATGAAAAGCGGCATTTTGCCCAAGCCGAATAAGGAGTTTTCCCATGTTGATTCGTTCTCTTTCTCTCGCCGCCGTCTTTTGTGTCAGCGCTGCTGTCGCTGCCACGGCCAGCGCGCAATCGATTGTTGACAAGGTCAAGCAAGCCGGTGTCGTTCGCATCGGCACCGGCAACGACACACCGCCGATGAACTATCTCGACGACGCTGGCAAGTGGACCGGTTTTGATGTGGAGTTGGGCGACGAAGTGGCCAAACGCCTGGGCGTTCGTGTGGAGCGCGTGGCTGTGAACAACAAAACCCGCATCGCGTTCTTGGCGAACGGGCAAATCGACATGGCCTTGTCCAACATCAGCCGCACTCTCAGTCGTGAAGAGCAGATTGACTTTGTGGACCCGCCCTATCTCTTCACCGCCAAAGTGTTTTATGCCAAGAAGGGTCGCTACAAATCTTTGGCTGACTTGGGTGGTAAACGTATTGGCGTGAATCAAGGGTCCAACGCCTTCACGGCGGCACCGCTGGAAATTGCCAAACACAGCAAGTTGGAGCCCCAGATGCTGTCATTCCAGAAAAATGCAGAGGTGTTCCTGGCTTTGAAGCAAGGAAAGATTGATGTCTTCACGCAAGACAGCCCCATCATCGCCGCCGTGGCGGGGAGCGAAGCAGCCAACTTTGAAGCGGTCGGCGCCGGCTATAGCCCAGGGCTGTATTCGATTGGGGTGCCGCAGAACGACAGCAAGTGGCGCTATGCAGTTGCCGTGGCCCTGCAAGCGGTGATCAAAGACGGCACGTATGAACGCCTGTACCAAAACTGGTTCGGCCCCAAAGGCAAGTACCCGTTGTCGCACAACGCGCGTCCCCGACTTCCGTCTGACGTCTTTGGCGACATGTCCATGGTTTGGCCTGATTGAATTGATATTGATCCAGTAGCTTGAGATCGTTCATCAAACCACAGGGAGGCCCCGTGATTGATTGCAAATGTGTTTTTAAAAGACGAGCGGGGCGTGATGTGCTTGCGGGCGTGGACCTGCAAGTGCAAGCCGGTGAGATCTTGGTTCTCTGTGGCCCTAGTGGGGCGGGAAAAACAACCTTGCTGCGGGCCATCAACGGCTTGGAGCCGATCGATCGAGGCAGCATCACCGTGGGCGATCAAGCCGTCTGGCCCGGAAAACGGGGTTCCCGCGACCTCAAGGGCAAGGTGGGGATGTTGTTCCAGCAATTCAATCTATTCGAGCACCTCAGCGCTATCGACAACATTGCCCTTGCGCCGCGGCGGGTGCTGGGTTTTTCCAAAGCAAAGGCGGAGCAACGCGCGCAAGCGCTACTGGATGACCTGGGTTTGGCCGACAAAGGCCGCCACCATCCGCAGCAGCTTTCGGGTGGTGAGAAACAGCGTGTGGCTTTGGCGCGGTGTTTGGCGATGGAGCCATCCGTGATGTTGCTGGATGAGCCGACTTCGGCACTGGACCCAGCACGAACCGCGCAGATTGCGGAGCTGATTCAACGGCTCAAAGAGCGAAACGTCGCCACAGTCATTGTCAGCCACGACTCGCAGTTTTCTTATCAGGTGGCTGACCGCATGTTGTCACTGGAGTCGGGGCAGTTGGTGGATTTGCAGCAAGACGAATCTTGCTGCGCATCGCTGCTCAAGCCGGTCTTGGGCTTGACGCGTTCGATGCGTGCCCCGCTGGCTGCTTGAAGTAGGTAATTGCAATGCAGTACGACTTCGATTGGTCCTTTCTATTGAAGCCTCAATTTGTGGGCATGTTGACGGACGGCGTGGCCTTGACCTTGGCCATGGCGGTTTGTTCGGGGGTTTTGTCGTTTGTCTTGGGTTCCGGGATTGCTGTCGCACGCGTCTGGCCTTTGTTTTGGATACGCGTGCCCGCCAACACCTTGGTTGAAGTGGTGCGAAACATTCCTGCATTGTTTTGGATTTTGTTCTTCTACTTTGTATTTCCAGAGCTGTTGCCCTCGTCGTGGGGGCAGGCGCTGCATGAATGGCCTCGATATGCCTTTGTTGCTGGTGTGATGGGCTTGGCTGTCGACAACGGAGCCTACCTGTCTGATATTTTGCGCAATGGCATGGCCAAGGTGTCGCGTGGGCAACGTGACGCAGCCGCCAGTTGCGGTATGTCGATTTGGCAGGAGTGTTTCTCGATTCTGTGTCCCCAATCGCTGCGAGCCATGATGCCTGCGATTGCCAATCGCATGATTCACAACTTCAAGAACACCTCCTTGTGCGTGGCCATCGCCTTGCCGGAGCTGACATGGGCGGCGCAACAGATTGAGTCCATCACCTTCAAGGGTCTGGAGGTGACGTTGGTGGCGACGCTGGCGTATGCCAGCATTTCGCTGCTGTTGGCTTTCGGGTTGTCCTGTTGTTTCCGCGACCGCAAAGAAACTGGTGGCATCAACCAAAGAGAGGTCAAGACCGATGCTCTTCGATGATGTGATCAACCTGCGGCTATTTCTTCTGGGCACCTTCCCCGAAGGCGTTCTGGGTGGTTTGGGGCTGAACCTCATGATCGCCGCGCTGGCGTTCGTGGCCAGCTTTGTGGTGGGACATGTATTGGCATTGGGGCGGCTCAGTCGAATCACGCCGCTGCGGTGGCTGTGTACGGGGTACATCGAGTTGGTTCGCTCCGTGCCGCTACTGATGGTCTTGTTTTGGTTCTTCTTTGCGCTTCCCATTCTGTTCAACATTCGGCCAGCTCCTATTTGGGCTGCCTTGGTTGCGTTGACAGCCTACGCCTCGGCTTACCAAGCCGAGTACATACGGTCAGGTATTCGGGCAGTCATGCCGGGCGAAATTGAAGCCGCTCGTTCTTTGGGCCTGACCACCCTGTCCTTGTGGTGGCAGGTGGTGCTTCCACAAGCGCACCGAAAAATGCTGCCGACCTACGTGAGCTACTTCACGTCCTTGTTCAAAGACAGCTCGGCGCTCTACTTGCTCGGGCTCGTTGATTTGATGCAAACCGGTCTGATCACCGCTGAGCGCCATCCTGGACAAATGCTCCACGTGTACCTCACCGTCGGTGCTTTATTTTTTATCGTCTGCTGGAGCGGTTCGCGTTTGGGTCAATACCTTGAATGGCGATTGGGTTCGCACGAGCGCTCCGAATCGTCAGCAGCCAGCAAATTACCCCATCAATCCCCTACCCGGAAGGAGAGTCAACATGCACATGCGTAACCAAACTGAGAGACATTTCGGTGCCCACATCGAATTCGTTGAGGGTTTTAAGTTCAGGTCTCAGGCGTATGAAGGCGATACGCCGCATGGTGCCACGGTGATCACTGACGAACCCGACCCTGTTGGCTCCAACGCCGGCCCGTCGACCCCTTCCATGTTGGCCATGGCTGTCGGCCACTGCCTGTCGGCGAGTTTGGTGGAAACCTTGCGCCATGCCGGTATCCAGGTGAAAACGCTGACCACCGAGGCCATTGCTGTTGTCATCCCCAATGCCGAGGGAAATCCGCGCATCCAACAGATCAAGGTCACCATTCGGCCTGTGTTGGACAAGGAGTCGGGGAACATCCAGCGCTGCATAGACGTGTTTGAGAACTACTGCACCGTGTGCCAGTCGATCCGTCCGGCTATTCCCGTGCATGTTGACGTCCCCTATGTCGTCAAACAAACCGCAGTGGTTTGAACGGTGTTTTCTGTATGAATCAATCGTCCCCAAAAACTCACGGAGATCGCCCCATGTCTAAATCAGAACCAACGGCTGTAGCCGTTTCAGGCCTGTCCAAAGCGTACACGCAAGGGGGCAGCAAAATCTCGGTCCTGAACGACTTGAGTGTCGTGCTGCGGCGAGGTGAGTCTTTGGCCATCCTGGGTGTTTCCGGAACCGGTAAGTCCACCTTGCTCAACATTTTGAGTGGCCTGGACTCGGTCGACCACGGGCGCGTGACCATTGAAGGTCAGGACATCACTCAGCTGGATACCAAGACACTGGCTCGCTACCGGCGTGAGAAGGTGGGTTTTGTTTTTCAGTTCTATAACCTGATTCCAACGCTGACGGCGCTGGAAAACACGATGACAGGTTGGGAGGCCGCTGGCAAACCAGCCAAGGCGGGTGAGGCTGCGGCGCGCGAGATGCTTGCAGCGCTGGGGCTGGCGGACAAAGCGAACGCTTTTCCCGAACAACTGTCGGGCGGCGAGCAACAAAGGGTGGCGATTGCACGTGCACTCGTCAAGCGTCCCGCGCTGGTCCTGGCCGATGAACCCACGGGCAACCTGGATCCGAAAACGGCCGATGCCACCACACAACTGCTGTTGAATCAGGCCAAACGTTTTGGCAGCGCCTTGATCATCGTCACCCACAACCCGGCCATTGGCGAATACACCGATCGAACCTTGGTGCTTCGTGGCGGGCGGCTGGAGGATTACAACCCCATTGCACTGACTTCTGTTCAAGGGCGGGCCGCATGATGACTCGCCAATTGTTCACCGCCATGTGGCGTGCAGCATGGAAGATGAAAGGCCGCTTGTTGGCTGCTGGTCTCATCATGGGCAGTGCCCTGGCCATGTTTGTGGGCTTGTACAGCGCCATTGACAGCTTGTTTGACTCGCGTGCTCAGTGGTATCAAGAACTGCGTGTGGCCGACCTGGATGTCAGGATCGTTCCCGAGGACCGCATCAATATCCCGTCGCTTGACAAAGTGGCGGGGGTCGAATCCGTCGAGCGCCGCTTGATGTTGCCGGGCAACATTGACACCCCTGCCGGTACAAAGCTTTACGCTTTGATGATGGCCACTGAGGCCATGCCCACCATCAACCGGCTGCGTATCGAAGAGGGCCAGGGTTTTGATCCATTGAAACCAACCGAGGTGGTGATTGAGCGCTCGATGGCCTTACACCACGGCTACAAGGTGGGAGACAAATTTCGCCTCCATGTGGGAAAAGACCACTACGACTTGTCGGTTCGTGGTATCGCCATGTCGCCCGAGTTTTTGATTGACAGTGCCAACCCCAATTTTTTCTTACCCAGCAAAGGCTCGCTGGGGGTTGTGTTTGTGCCCTACAGCTTGGTTGAGCCGCGTTTGGGCTACCAACTGGTCAACAGCCTGTTGGTGGATGCAAGCGCCGGGGTTGATGTCGCTGACGTGGAGCGTGCTGCTTTGCAGGCCTTGGGGAAAAAGATCACGGTGGACGAGAGCTTGCCGCTACAGCGGCAATTTGGGCACCTCTACCTGGAGCTGGATCTCGGAGCGTTCAAGATTTTCATACCCGCCATTGTGTTGATCTTCGTCGTCACCGCCTTGGTGATCACGGTTTTCCTCATGTTTCAGTGGATCAACGAAAAGAAGGCCGAGATTGGGCTGATGATGTCGCTCGGTTATAAGCACCGCGACATCATGCTGTCGTTTGCCATGCCTGCGTTGATGATTGCAGTCATTGGACTGTTGTCAGGTACAGCGCTCAGTTTTGTCCTGTTGTATGGCTTTGGTCTGGACTATGCCAAGGCGCTGGGCTTGCCCGCACCGTTGCTATCGCTTCGATGGGGCCCGGTCATCCAGGGGTACCTGGGCGTGCTGGTCATCCTGTGTCTGGCCACATGGATTCCTCTGCGCAGCATTCTCCAGTTGACGCCACGCGAAGCGGTCCGCGGCAGTTCGCAAGACAGTGCGGGTACATCGCTTGCTGCCGGGCGTTGGTTCAGTCGGCTCGGCAACTCGGTGGCTTGGCGGTATGCCTTGCGCAATCTGTGGCGCGGCAAGGCACTGGCCTTGATGTCGGTGGTGGCGGTTGCCTTGTCTCTGGGTGCGTCACTGTCTTACTTCGTGTCTTTGACCTCGTTTGAGCAAAGCATCGTCAAACGTTTCGCAGCCGATGACTGGGATATCGCATTGGACTTCATCGCGCCGGTGTGGACAGATGAGCTGGAGCCCATCAAAAAAACAGCGGGTGTGAGCAAGGTGGACGGTTACTTGCGCGGCAATATCAAGGTGCAAAAGGGGGGCAGGGTGGAGCCGTCCTTTTTGCTCGGCATGGACCCCGCACATCCCGTGCGCGAACTGCGCTTGGTCGCCGGTCGCATGCCTCAGCCTGACGAGCGCAATGCCATCGTATTGGAGCGCAAGACCGCCATCAATTTGGGCGTCAGTGTCGGCGACGAGGTGTCGGTGGACGCCCGCGACAAAGTTTGGAAGGCCCATGTGGTGGGCGTATTTTCGGGCGTGTTACCAGGAGAGTCTTTCGCACCTCTAGCCGATGCGCAAGCCTGGTTTGATATGGCAGACCAAGTCACAGGCGTTTTCCTCAAGACAAATGCCGCCTTGGGATCCACCGATATGCTTTACCAGTTTGACCGAGTGGCACGTGTGACGGCGAAAGACAAACTGGTCGCCGAGTTTGTCCACCACTTGATAGAAATTGCGGGCATTGTTTACCTGGCCTTTGGTTTCAGTTTGGCGGTGGCGGTGCTGTTCTTGTTCTCCACCACGGCCTATGGTGTGCTGCGCCGCTTGCCCGAATACGCGACCCTGCGCACCATTGGCTTCGCGGACCAAACTGTGCTGAAGATGATCGTGATGGAGGTGGCTGTCATTGGCTTGATAGGCACCTTGCTGGCGGTCGTTGCTGGCTTGTCGCTGTCTCACGCGCTGAATCAAGTGCTCAGCCAAGCTTGGTTTCAGGTGGACACCACGGTGACGGCCAAGGACGTGCTCGTGGTGTTGCTGCCTGCGATGATTTTTTTCCCGCTTACTGCCCTGCCGCCGTTCAAGACCATTGTGCATGCCGGCATGGTGCCTACCTTGCGTCGGAGGGCTTTCGGATGAAAGTACGATTGTTGATGGGGCTGATGGCGCTCGCCTTGACCGCGCCAGTTCATGCGGCCGATGGCCTCTCCGTGATGCAAGAGTCTGAGCGACGCATCAAAAGCAGCACCGAAAAAACGCTCTACCGCATGGATCTGTTTGACGCAGCAGGCCAGGTGCAACAGACCCGAGAGATTGAGCTCTACTACAAGAAGACCGATGCCAACGAGTCCACGCTGTTCAAGTTCACCTCACCACCGGTGTTACAGGGTACCGGCTTGCTCATTGTGGACACCGGCAAGGTCGTCAATGACATTTGGATGTACTTGCCCGCCACCCGCCGCATCCGGCGCATTGCAGGCGCAGAAAAATCCAACTGGTTCATGGGAACCGAGTTCACCCATGAAGATTTTGAGGACTACAAAATCAATGCCTACAGCTTCCAGTTGGACAAAGAAGACGAAAGTTGTGGTGACCAGCAGCGCTGCGCCGTGGTTCACGCCGTCGCAAGCGACGCGACAGAAAAAGACGCCTCGGGTTACGCCAAAAAAGTGTATTGGATCGAGAAACAGTCCCTCTATCCCGTTCGCATTGACTACATCGACCAATCTGGTGCCACCTCCAAACGGCTTGACGTGCGCAAACTGGTTCGCGTGGGCAATTACTGGCGACCGCAGGCCTATGAGATGCGGAATTTGTTGAACAACAGGAGCACACGTCTGACGGCTTTGTCGCGTGAAGTGGACAGCAAAGTAGACGACTTTCACGTCTCTCAGCGTTACCTTCGGTCAGAGTGAAAGCCGTGCCTTGCATCGGCACGGCGCTGATGCTGTGCATGGCCGCGTTAAGCCACGCTGCCGAGCCCGAATGGGGTCTGAAGTTCAGTGCCCTGGGTGCGACGGCCTTGACCGCACGGGGATCGGATTCATCCCGAATGGCGCTTGAGCCCTCAGTGAAGTGGCTCAGGCCCAGCATTGAATGGCGTGCACGCGTACGCACGCGCTGGAGCTACCAACAAGGCGACCAGCGCGACGACACCGATGTTCGCGAACTCACCGCCACATGGCGAGGCCAAGAAGCGAACATCACGCTGGGTGCGCAACAACTAAATTGGGGGCGCATGGACATCTTGCGCTTGAGCGATGTCATCAATCCGGTGGACCAGCACGACTTGTTTTTTGAAGAGTTGCCAGAGGCCAAGTTGGCCTTGTGGATGATCAACGCAGAGTGGCAACGTGGCACGAGCAGTTGGCAGCTCGTGCTGTCACCAGAGGTGCCAGTGGACCGCATGCCTGCAACATGGAATGGCTTCCCGGTGGATGTGCAACAGCCCAAAACGTCTATGCGCAACTCCACAGTAGCGCTGCGTTACGCTTTTGAGGTGTCCGGTTGGAGTGCCGATTTAATGGCCGTACACGGTTGGCGGACCACACCTTTTTTGCGTGTCGCACCAGGCTCTATGCCGCCGCGTTTGGTCGGTGAGCCCCTGCGCCAGAACAGCGTGGGTTTCTCGGCAGATAAACCGTGGGGCGCTACCGTCTTGAGACTGGAGGGTTTATATGCCCGCTCGACCGATCGCAGCCCGGACACGGCTGATGGTGAGCGCAAAAAAAATCATCCATCCGGCCTGGGGGCCGGCTTGGATGTTCAGTGGAAATCGTGGTTTTTTGCGGGCCAAGCGATCGCAGAGCGCGGCCATGGAGAACAAGGCCAGCGGCACTTCTACCTGAGCGCCATTGCGCAAAAAAAATGGTTGCAAGACAGGTTGGCGATGCGGGCGCTTCACGTTCGCGAGATGCAGTCGGATGCAGGCTGGAGTTCTCTGCGGCTTTCGTATGAGTTTACGAAGAACCAGTTGATGCAACTGCAAGCAGATCATTTTTTCGGGAAAACGCAGCACTCGTTCGGCACACTCAAGGAACAAAGCCGGTTTGCAGTATCGTGGCGCGTCAGTTTTTAAGGTCGGCTGTCAACGGTCGGCGGACAGCACAGCTGCGCTGCGCTGCGCAGGTTCTCCAGTAAGCGCTCCAGCTTGCTGATGATGGCGGGGCCGTCTAACTCGTACTGCGTAAACCTTTGTATGCGGTGGCTGCGAAGAACACCTGCTTGTTCTAAAACTGCCAGGTGTCTTGAGACAACCGAACGGTCCTGTGCCAAGTGCTGCGCCACGGACTGAATGTTGGAAGGTCCTTCCTGCAAAAGAATCAGCAGAATTTGCTGGCGCACCGGTTCCCCTATCGCTTTGAAGAAGTTCGCGTCAAACGCATCAGCCAACACAGCCACCGCATTGGCTTTGGCCCTGGGGCCGGTCCTGGACGGGGGCATAACCTTACCGGGTGTTGGTGCAACGGTGTATTTTCTGGCGTTCATGAAGTGTAGATAAATCCCTATTCGCGGGCCTGCATCGTAGCGGCGGGATACTTCTTTGGCTATTCGGGAGCCCTCGCATCGACAGAAATCCCGGCGGTGTGGGTGCTGCATCACGAACGGTCAGTCTGCCGCTTGCAAAGGAAGTTGTTCACAGCGACAACGATCCCCAATTAACCTAGATCCGGCAGTTGGACGCAGCCCGAGTGGGCTGCGATGCGCTGGCAAGGGCGAGGCAGGGCTTTCAAGCCGCATGCGGCTTGCCTGCACAGCGACCCATGCTTGCAAGCATGGGATTGAAGCCAACGGGAAAGCGCACATGGACTGCGCCCAGTTGCGGTTCAGCTTAAGGATGCTCTGCACAACTCCTTGCGGACTGTGGCAGCACGGACTCGGGTGGCCTACGGCCTTGCTTTTTTTGCCAATAGCCCAAGCTATTGGCCGCAAAAAGCGCCTCGTAGCCCATCCCGATCCGCACTGCCACAGCCTCGCAAGAGTTATGCAGAGCATCCTTAACCAATTGGTCGCGGCCAAAGGATGCCGAGGCCACGTTGGCGGGTTGAATGCTCAAGGACTCACGGATGCCACCCGTCGTGTGGGCGAGAAATGCCAACAAGTTGAGGCCACAGGGGGCTGCAATCGGATAGCTCACGGGGCTAACCCGGATATTTCACCAGGTCGCTCTCCTATGTCCCGCAACACCGCATGAATGCTCACTTTCCTGGCTTCGAGCACCAAATCCAATTTGGTCCGAGCGCTACGCCCCCGATTGAGCGGTGATGCGGCACGCTTTCCGCGTTGCTCCGTCAAAGCCAGAGGCTTTGGCCTTCGTCAGGCACAAACAGTCCTCAAGGACTGTTTGTGTCCAGTCTCAGCCTCGCGGGCTCGAGCCCGCAGCGTCGTCTCCCTTGCAGGGCGCACCCGCGCTTGCAGGCGCGGGTCGTTCCGCAGGCGGACAGCACGCTGTCCGAAAGCCCTGCTACACCCTTGCCAGCGCACCGCATCTCCGCCCACTCGGGCGCGTCCCCGGTGAAACATCCGTGATAAGCGACTCCGTGGACAACCAGAATTTGCTTGCTTGGGCTCACTTGACCCAGGTATTGAGTTGAATGATGGGCATCAACACCGCCAACACAATCAACATCACCACGCCGCCCATCGCGACGATGAGCAAGGGCTCCAAGATGGTGGCCATTTGCATGGCACGCCGCTGCACTTCGGTGGCGAGTTGTTTGGCGGCGCGCTCCAGCATGGTGGGGAGCTGACCAGTCTGTTCACCCAGACGCGCGAACATGGCAAGCAGACCAGGGAAACGTTTTTTGCCCGCAAGCGCAGAGGCCAGCGGCGCACCTTCGCGCACTTGCACCAGCGCGTCCATCGCATCGGCCCGCATGGCGCGGTTGGATAAGGTTTCCGCTGCGGCTTGCAAGGCTTTCAAAATCGGTACACCGGCACCTGCGAGCATGGCCAAGGTGCTGGCGAATCGTGCAGCGTTGTAGCCGCGTGAAAGGCGGCCAACCAAAGGCAGGTTCAGGCACGCTGCATCAAAACGCAAACGGAAGGCGTCAGCGCGCAACATCACACGCAAGGTGATCAAGCCGCCAATCAAAGCCGCCAGCAGCAACCATCCGTACTCACGCAGAAAACCGCTGATGGCCAGCATGGCCACGGTGAGTGTGGGTAGGGCGCGTTTCGAGCTGGTGAATACCGAAGCCACCTGTGGCACCACATAGGTGACGAGAAAAATCACGATGATCACCGCGATGACGGACACGATGGCCGGGTAAAGAATGGCACCCATCAACTTGGCTTTGAGGGCTTGGCGTTCTTCTAAATCGTCAGCCAAGCGTTCCAGCACGCCGCCCAATGCGCCGCTTTGTTCACCGGCGGCGACCACCCCTCGGTAGATCTCGTCGAACTCACGTGGAGCGGTGGACAGCGCTTGTGCGAAGGCCGAGCCGGCATTGACTTCCGAGCGCAAATGCGCAACCAGCTCGCGCTGTTTGGGATCGTCGGCTTCTTCAGAGAGCGCGGTTAACGCACGCTCCAGCGGCAGGCCGCTGCCCACCAATCCAGCCAATTGACGGGTCCAAACGGCCAAGGTGGTGGAGGAAAAGACGCGCCGTGGCGATCGCAAGTTGCTGGCGCTGCCCGTGCCGCTGGCGTTGACTTGGATCACGTCCATGGGCACCAAGGCTTGCGCACGCAGCTGCGCGCGCGCGGCTTTCACGTTGTCGGCATCCAATAAACCCGTTTTGGATTTGCCGTCTGCGGTGAGGGCTTCGAACTTGTAGGCTGGCATGGTGGCGTGTTTCGCGTGGCTCAGTCGCGGGTCACGCGCAGCACTTCTTCTGGTGAGGTGATGCCTTGCGCGACCAGACGGTCACCATCTTCCCTCATGGTGCGCAGGCCACCTTCGCGAGCTGCTTTGATCAGCTCGGCTTCGGACGCACGGCCGTGGATCAGGGCGCGCACTTTGTCGTCAGTGACCATCAACTCGTAAACGCCCGTGCGTCCTTTGTAGCCGGTGTGGCCACATTCAACGCAACCCACAGGACGGTAGTGACCGTGTTCGTCTTGCTTTTTGCAATGTGGGCACAGCTTTCTCACCAGGCGCTGCGCCAGCACGCCCAACAAACTGGAGCTGAGCAAAAAGGGTTCCACACCCATGTCGGTCAACCGGGTGACGGCACTGGGCGCGTCATTGGTGTGCAAGGTGGCCAGCACCAAGTGACCGGTCAGCGAGGCTTGAATGGCGATTTGCGCGGTTTCAAAGTCGCGGATTTCACCGATCATGATGACGTCGGGGTCTTGCCGCAGGATGGCACGCAAGGCTTTGGCAAAGGTGAGATCGATCTTCGGGTTGACCTGGGTTTGGCCTATGCCGGGCAACTCATACTCGACCGGGTCTTCGACGGTGAGCACATTGGTGCCGCTGGTGTCCACACGGCTGAGCGAGGCATAGAGCGTGGTGGTTTTGCCGGACCCCGTGGGGCCGGTGACCAGCACGATGCCATGCGGCTGTTGGATGAGGCCATGAAAACGCGCCAGCGAATCGCCGCTCATGCCGAGGCTTTCCAGGCTGAACTTGGTATCGCCTTTGTCCAACAAACGCAGCACCGCACGCTCGCCGTGGGCCGAGGGAAGTGTTGATACCCGCACATCCACCGCGCGACCGCCAATGCGCAAGGAGATGCGGCCATCTTGCGGCAGGCGCTTTTCGGAGATGTCGAGCTCCGCCATGATTTTCAGGCGCGAGATCAATGCAGCATGCAAAGCCCGGTTGGGTTGCACCACCTCGCGCAGGGTGCCGTCCACACGAAAGCGCACAGCCGAGCTGCGCTCGTACGGTTCGATGTGGATGTCGCTGGCACCGTCTTTCGCCGCTTGGGTGAGCAAGGCGTTGAGCATGCGGATGATGGGGGCGTCGTTCGAGGCCTCCAGCAAGTCTTCCACTGCGGGCAGCTCTTGCATCATGCGGCTCAAATCGACCGCGCTTTCTACTTCGCCGATCACGGTGGCGGCGCTGGACTCGCTGCCGGCGTAAACGACAGAAATTCGCTGGCTCAGGCTACTGGTGCTTTCGTGCTCCACCGCGTCCACCGCATAGAGGCGCATCACCTCACTCAACGCGGGAAGAGGGGCGGTTTCAGGAGCCCACAGCACCAGCTTGTCGCCATCGTCTTCCAGCAACAGGGTGTGGGCCTTGGCAAAGGCGTATGGCAGGGGATGGCGGGCACCCATGATGAGCTTCAGTTCGTCGCGGCCGGTGCCGATTCGGGGGCGGCTTGCAGCGGCACTGCAGGTGGGCGCTGGGGTGGCAGCACCGGTGATTGGTTGATGGGCGTCAAGAAGCTGGGCGCAGGTTGCGCATCTTTTTGCTGGGCGCGGATTTGGTCGTAGCGGTCCAGCGATAGCCTGCTGGCGTCCTCCGGGCCGCGCATCACCACCGGCCGCAGGAACACCATCAGATTGGTGCGGGTTTTGGTGCGGCTTTCGCTGCGGAACAATGCGCCGATGCCTGGAATGTCACCCAGCAGTGGAATTTTGGACTTGTTGTCGGTGAACCGGTCTTCGATCAAGCCACCGAGCACCAAGATTGCACCGTCGTCTACTACTACCGTTGATTCAATCGACCTTTTGTTGGTGGACGGGCCAGCGTTGGTGGTTCCGGGTGCCACTTTCTCACTCAGGCTGGACGATTCTTGGAAGATGGTCAACCGAATGTTGCCGCCCTCACCAATCTGCGGCTTGATGCGCAGCGTGATGCCGACATCTTTGCGTTCAATGGTTTGGAACGGGTTGGTGGTTGCCGTTCCGGTGGCGGTGAACTGGCCGGTGACAAAAGGCACGTTGCTGCCCACAATAATTTTTGCCTCTTCGTTGTCCAACGTGATCAAGTTGGGCGTGGAGACGATGTTGGTATTGGTTTGGCTTTGCAGGATGTTCGCAATCGCCGCCAGTGCGATGGTGCCGCCGAAGTCGCGCAACACGCCAATGTTCAGCCCTTCACCGAGCTTCACGCCCGCGAGGTTGCCCGAGGCTTGCGCAGTGTCGATGGTGAGCAAGTTGCCGGTGGCACCAAAATTGGTTCCACCCACCAGGCCGACCTTGTCCCCGGACTTGCCAAGCAGACCTTGCCACTGGAAACCAAAGTTGGCGGCGTTGTCGCCCGAAACTTCCACGATCATGCTTTCAATGTAGACCTGAGCACGGCGGGAATCGAGTTGGTCGATGACGGCACGCAGCTGGCGGTACATCGGTTCTGGAGCCGTGATGATCAGGGCGTTGGTGGTGGGGTCGGCTTGAATGAATCCTCCTGTGGAGGGCCCACCCGATGGTGTCACCGGTGCGGCTGCCTGAGGGCTGGCGCCGGCACCAGCAGAACCTGCCAATGGTGTGGCGTTCGGTTGCCCGCCTCCACCAAATGGTGGCATGCCAGGCAAGCCACCCGAGGCCCCACCGCCAGCGGCCGAGTTGCTTCCCGACGCGTATGCAGCGCGCAGAACCGAAGCCATTTTCACAGCGTCGGCATTCTTCAAGTAGACCACCCAAATGTTCCCCGTGGCCGCATTCCCGGTGGCGGGCCGATCCAGTTTCTCAATCAAGGAGCGTAGACCCGCCATGCGTGCCGGGCTGGTAGAACGTACCAACAAAGAGTTGCTGCGTGAATCCACGAGCACGGTAGGGGAGCTGGTGGGCGCTGCGCCGGGTATGCCCACAGCACCCGAGGTTTCGGCCAAACGTTGTACCAATACGGCCATGTCTGCAGCGACTGCATGCTTGAGTGGGATCACCTCCACCTCACCACCTGCTGGCGTGTCCATGGCAGCAATGATTTTGCTGATGCGCTGCAGGTTGTCCGCGTAGTCGGTGATGACCAGTGAGTTGTTCCCTGGGTTGGCGTTGATGGTGTTGTTGGGGGAAATGAGGGGCCGCAGCACGGCCACCAGGTTGTTGGCACTTTCGTGGTTGAGCTTGTAGATTTGCGTGATGATCTGGTCACCACGGCGGGGCACCTCACCGACGGCCACGGTGGAGGCTTGCAGCTTGGCGTCGGCCTCAGGAACCACCTTGAACAAGTCGCCCACCTCAACCACGGTGAAGCCCAAACCACGCAGCGCCGCCAGATAGTTCAGGTAGGCCTCACGCGGGCTGATGGCCTGTTCGCTGTAAAGCGTGATGTTGCCCTTGACCCGCGGGTCCACCAAAATTTGCTGTTTCAAGATGGTGGCCATGGCACGGCTCACGGCTTCAATGTCGGCGTTGACAAAATTCAGCGTGATCGGGTCGCCGCGAAAGCGGGCGTTGGGCGACTGGGCATCCGCGACAGGAATGGCCAATGAGAGAACCAGGGCCAGCATGACAGCGGTGATGCGGACGTGGGGCCGCGTGCTGGTTGCTGGGGGTTGATGCACAGGCTGCTTCATGCTTATCCAATCGCTCATCCAATAGAGATAACCGAACGACTGCCTTCGCGTCGCCCAATAATGTTTAGCAAATTTGACAACACGGCTTCGTCTGCTGGCTGGGCTCGGGCATCGCCGCGAAAGCGCATCCCAGAGGCGTCCCACTGGCCCGAACCGTTGAGCTGCAATGCGCCTTCCACCGTGCTGACAGACAGCAAGGTGCTGTTCGGGTCTGTGGGGTGGTTGGTCAATGTCAAGCGGTAGTGGCCCAGCACTGGCAGGGGGGAGACGCGAGACGACACGCCCAGTGAGTCGATCTGAGCCAGGCCTTGAAAGTTCCAGCGACCTTGCGCCCATGCCAGGGTGGCGCCTGTAAAAGTCAAACGTGTGGCACCACCGAGTTGCAAGGTGTTCCATGGCGTACCCAGTCCGCTGAGCCATTGGCTCGGCCATTGTCCGAACCAAGTGTCTGACGACATGCCAGGCGGTGCTTTTGTTGCAGCCAGCACCTGGACCGTGAGTCGCCCCCACGCCGGCTGCAATACGATGGCTTGCGAACCGTTCAGGCAACAAGCGTGCGTCAGCTCCACGACCCAGCCAGGCCCGCCTTCTGGCGTGCTTCGCCAGCGCCAGTCCACGGACCACTCCAAACGACCGGGCAGGCTGCTAGCATCAACACTGCCAGGGCCACCCGTCAGAACCGGAACAGCGCTGCCGTGCCACACGGTGCCACTCGCGTCGGACAGCACCAGCCTTCCGTTGCTGACTTGCGAAACGGCTTGGGCCAGCCAAGCAGCCGGCGCGAATAACACCAAAGCGATTAATCCACCCACCACCGCCCCGACGACCGCCCAGCGGTGGCCTCGTCCTTGTGATCGTCCCCAGGCTTGTTCTGCCAAGGTGGAGTCTTGGAACGAGGTGCTGTAACGCGAGACACGCGCTCGCCCGACAGGCCCGTTGCGCGGGGCGAAAAAGTTGGGACGTTTCACGGTGCGGCGCCTCCAAGGGTGACCAGCACAGTGCCCGAGTAGGTGGTGCCTGTTCTGGCCAGTTGTGCTTCACTGATGCGAACGCGGGCCACGGTTCGAACCTCGCGCAACCATTCGGTGAAGGCTTCAGGCGTCACCCCGTTGAACGTCACCGACGCTTGAGCGCCCTGCAAATTCAACCGGGCCACGGCACCGAGTCGGTCGGTCGAAGCCTTGAGCGCATCGGTGGACTGCGCCAACGACACCGCAGGCGTTGCACGCAATTCCTGCGCTTCGCGTGCGAGTTGCTTCATTTGTTGCAACTGACCTTCTACAGCTGCTAGCTGTTTCGGTGCTTCTTGCAGCGTACGCCAAGCTGGACGAATCAGCACCATCACGACCACGAGCAAGATCATGGCTGACAAGGCCCACATCAGGCCGCGTTGTTCTCGGGGTGCCAGGCTCTGCCACCATCGCCGAGCGGGTTCGCTGCGAACGGACCAGGCTGCAACCAGTGACTGCCACTTTTCAGTAGAGCGGGGCACGGTGGTGCTCATAGGCCACCTCGGGCACTGCCAGCTTGAGAGGTCAGAGGCGGTGCGGCGCGTAACACCAATTTGGACTCCTGGGGTTCTACCCGCCAACCACCGGCGCGCAGTGCATTCGTGAATTGATCGATGTGGGCAGGACTCCAACCGGATGCCGCCAACGTGAGTGCACCTGCGGTGTAACTCAGGTCTTGCGCAGGACTGCGGTCGCTGGGCCAAGCCGAAGCAGCCGCGACCAGCAGGGGCTCCAAGTCGCTGCTGGAGGTTTGCCCGGCGCGCAGCCGCAGGCGTTGCACTTCGTTCTCCATTTGCAGCGGCGCGTCGAGCACCGCACGAACCATTGGAAACTCGGCTTGCAGCACGGTGGTGAGTTGCTGGCGCTGCTGTTGCAAGCGGCTATTCAGATGGTTGGCCCACAAGTTCAAACCCAGCAATTGCGCCGCCGCCAGCGCGGTCAGTCCAACCCGTGCTGGTCGCCACTGCGGTCCCTGCGCTGTGCGCCATGCATCCAATATCCAGCGGCTGCCACGGCGTGAGGGGGTGAGGTCGAATTGCCGCAAATTCCACAGCGTGCGGGCTGCTTGCAAGCTGCGTTGTTCTGCGGTGAGCACGGTGACAGGTGCACCTAACCAACGTTCCGCCTGGGTCGCTGCCGCCGCTGTCGCACTCCAGCGCATGCCGGTGTGGCTGCTGCTGGGCAATAAAGTCTTGCTCAGCCCGCCCGCCAGCGGCAACACCGCGACACCTTGCGGATGTGACCATGTCAGTTGAACCGCAGTGTTGCTTTCGCCGTCATCCTCTTCTGCGTCCTTGGTCAGAGAGAAATGCCCCATGGCCGGCGCGTCAGGCCAACTGCTGGGCACCACACGGTCAACGGTGGTTTGGCTTTTCTCCAACTCTGTCAGGTGCGCTTGCAACCAAGGCCGGTTGATGGCGGCGACCCATGTCGGTTGCCCCGATGCCGCATCTGGAGCAAGGGCTAAGTGGGCGTGTTCTGTGTCATCCAGCAAGGCGTCTTCCAATACGCCAGCCAGTGCCGCCGCCATACGTGAGGCAGGCGCTTTGGGTAGTGTGATGAGGTGCCAAGCAACATCGGTGTCAGACAGCACCGCTATCACCTGTTGCGCCTTGGGCAACAAGGTGGCGGCGCAGCGCCCAACGCGGTCGACGGCCACGCCGTCACGCGACAGCACGTAGCTGTAGGTTGTTTGGGAGCCGGGCAGCCCCGAGGCGTCCGCGTTCACGCCGCGCGCTTGCAGGCGCGGCCGGGTTGGAATTTGTACCAGCAAGACGGTCATGGGGTGGCGGGCAAAACGGTTAGAGACATTGTAGGCTTTGAAGCACGATGATCCCGTAAAATCAACAACTTACAAAGGATACTTGTAGCTGGTTTGCAGCATTATGGTGATTGCAGATGTCACGTCTAGCCCGCATGTTTCACGAGGGACGCGCCCGAGTGGGCTGCGTTGCGGTGCGCTGGCAAGGGCGAGGCAGGGCTTTCAAGCCGCATGCGGCTTGCCTGCGCAGCGGCCAATGCCTGCAAGCATTGGCGCGCCCTGCAAGGGCAACGACGCTGTGGGCTGATGCCCACAAGGAGGAGCAACGCCGCCAACGTACCGTAGCGCAGCTCAATCGGGTGCGTAGCGCTCGGTACAAACTGGATTTGGTGCTCGAAGTCAAGAAAGTGAGCGTTCATGTGGTGTTCCTTGAAGAAAGAGAGCGCCCTGGTGAAACATGCGGGCTAGAGGGATAACAACGATGCGGCTCAAACACCTGGAAGTGTTCAACGCCATCATGCTGACGGGCAGTGTCAGTGCGGCAGCGCGTTTGTTGCACGTGACACAACCCGCCATCACACAAACATTGCAGCACGCCCAAACCCAACTGGGTTTCCCTTTGTTCACCCGCCAGCGCAACCGTTTGGTGCCGACCCGGCAAGCACAGGCGCTTTATCCTGAAGTGCAGCGCCTCATGTCGCAGCTGGAATCGGTGCGGCGTTTGGCGGGTGCGCTGCGAGACACCGAAGAGGCCGAGTTCCGAGTCCTCGTGGTCCCGTCCTTGGCCGTTCGCGCACTGCCCGATGCCTTGAAGCGTTTCCGTCGCCAGCACCCTGACGTGGCGGTTTCCATCCGAACCCTGCATTCCAATGAGATTGCGCAGGCCATTGCGTTACGCGAGGCCGATGTGGGCATTGTTTACGGCAACACCCGCCATCCCGCCGTGCAACAAATGGATATCGCCACCGGCCAGTTGGTGTGTGTGTCGGCGCTCAAGGTGCGTGGCAGCGACAAACGCTCAACCGTGGAGTTGGCCGAGGTGTTGCGTGATCAATTCATCCGCATCGACGAACGCGATCCGCTGGGTGCCATGTTGGCTGAACAGTGCGCTCGCCAGCAACTGCCGATGCAAGGCGGTATCACCGTTCAAACCCACCACATCGCCATGGTGCTGGCGGAACAGGGGTTTGGCCCCGCCATCATCGACTCGTTCACTGCGCAAGCCAGCACCCTGCCCACGCTGCACGTACGCACTTTGTTGCCCGAGGTGCCGGTAGTGGTCCAGGCGTTGTTGCCCCAGGGCGAACGATCCCCTCAACCAACGGACGATTTCATCGCTGCGTTCAAGGCTGTGGTCCAGCAGGATTGATCTTTTGCTGCGACCAGGCGACCGCGGCACGCGCCAACGCGGCTGTCGCATCAACCACGGGCAAGCCGACCTGACTCTCATCGAGCACCAAAGGAATCTCGGTGCAGGCCAGGACCAACACCTGCGCGCCGCGTTGTACCAAGGCCATCGCTGCGGCTTGAAGGTGCTGGCGACCCTTGTCGAGTTGCCCAGACTTGACCGCGTTGATGCCCGGCATGACGTGTTCCATCATCTCAACCGCTGTGGGCAAACTCCACTGAAATGGTTCGCATCCGGCCTCGCCGCTTGTACTGCGCCGGTTCATGTACAGACCGGAGGACAAAGTGGCATCGGTTGCCAGGAGGCCCACTCGAACCGGACGGGTCTGGGATTTTGTAAGGCTAGCCACTTCGGCCAATGCCGCATCGACGATGTGCAACATCGGCAAAGGAATCTCTCGCTGCAATTCATCAAACCAAAGGTGGGCGGTGTTGCACGGCACCACGATCAAACCAGCACCACCCGCGACCAGACGTTCTGCGCTGGCCAGCATGGCGGGCAGCGGAGAAGGTCCTTGGCCTCGATAGGCCTGTGTGCGGTCGGGAATTTGCGGCATGTTGCAGGCCAGCACGGGGACGTGGTCTTGGTCGTGGTCTGCTGCCGTGGCGAGCAGCATCTTGTGAAGAAAATCGACCGTGGCCAGGGGGCCCATACCGCCTAAGACCCCGACCACGCCTGGCCCTGCGCCTGCCGTGTCAGGGTGGGTAGCTGCTGAAGGTTGAGAAACCGATGTGGGTGCAATGACAGACATGCTGCGCTCCAAATTCAAGGAGGCGGCTTGCTGGCACCCATTGGTGACGCTTTCGCAGCCTCAGCCCCAATGTAGGCGGCCGAGCGTCTGCTGTGGCATCACGCTATCGCCAGCACCTATAAGCTCAGGTGATGGACGGGTCGGCGTGAAGTCACAACTTGCGGCGTTCACTGACGCGCAGCGCCGCTGCAGCCAGTGCAATGCCCAGCAACCAATAGAGGCTGGTGGTGGCGCCACCGCCGCCGCCACTTTCTGCTGGTGGGGGTGTTGTGGTCGGCGGCGTTGGTGTTGGTGTTGGGTCTGGGGTGGCGTTTGGAGTGACCGCACAGGAAGAGAACTCGGCTGGTGGATTTGACGCCAGTGCCACTGCGGCAGCCGCATCCAACATGCCCGCACCGCAAGTGGCGGTATTGCAGTAACACTCCTCACCGTTGCTGGACGTCGTGGAATTGCATTGCAGTACACCGGCACTGGACCCAGTGGTTGGGAAGGGGCGGGCGCTGGCGCGAATCACATTGCGTACCGTGCAGGCAGACAAAGTGGGGTTGACCGACAACATCAACGCCGCGGTACCCGCTACCAAGGGTGCAGAAAAACTGGTGCCGACCGTCGGTTTGAAGGCATCGGTGTAAATGGAACCTGCCGCACCCAAAACGGGGCTTGTCGCACCGCTGTTGGATGCGCTCAAAATCGGGTAGAGACAGGCATCACCGGGTGCCACATTGACGCAGTTACCGGCAGGTGCACTGATGGCGATTTCCGGCCCCAAGTCAGAGAAGCCGACTTTGGTGCCGATGTGGCGCAGACCCCCGACCCCAATGACACCCTCACACTTGGCGGGCACGCTGACGGCTTGTCCCGCAGAGTTGCCGGCTGAGGCCACGACAACCGCACCTTGTGCGTTGATGTCACGAACAACATCGTTGTAGGCGGTACACGAACCTGTTCCACCCAGGCTCATGTTGATGACCTTCGCGCGATTCGGCTGTGGGTTGTCCACGACCCCTGGCACATTCAAGCCCGCCGCCCACCGCATGCCAGCGATGATGTCGGAGTCAAACCCACCGCAGCGACCCAACACGCGCACAGGCAAGACACGCACGGTTCGGCCTACGCTGGCCATGCCCACGCCGTTGTTGCTCAGGGCAGCAATCAGTCCAGACACTTTGGTACCGTGCCACGAGCTGTCGCCAATGTCGGCGCTGCCGCAATCGTTGGGTTTGCGCGTGTCAATGAGGTCGGCATCGGTGACGCCGTCGCCTGCATCTGACGCATCACTGTCGCGCCCGCTGCCATCGTTGGCGATGAAAGGGTTGGTGATGAAGTCATAACCCTCTAACAAATTACCGCCCTCGGAGACACGTTTCAAATCCACATGGTCAAACCGAACGCCGCTGTCCAGCACGGCGACCACAACGTTTGGGTTGCCTGTGGTGATGTCCCACGCACCCAGTGCGTTGATGGCCGATCGCACTTCGCCACTGGGCGCACGCAAATACCACTGGCCGGAGGCCGGTCCGCCGGTTTGGCCTGAAATGGTGGGGCCAGCCGCAAAGAGGGGATCGTTGGGCGCGGCATTGGTTTTGCGCAAGTGGTCAACGACGACATACTCAATGTCCGCTTCTTTGGACAAGCGTTGCACCAGTTGCTCAGAACTCATGCCGTCGGCTTGCAGCACCTGGATGCGTTCGGTCAGCAAGCGGCCAGCCGTTAGACGCATGCCCAAACGGTTGCCGAGCTGCTCTGCGTTGGAGCGAGCTTTGGCTTCAAAAATGGTTTCGTTTGTTTTGCTGTTTTGGGCCTGCTTCTGCAGCAAGCTGGCATTGGTTTTGAACTTGACGATCACCCGTGCTGTGTCCAGCAATGGTGGCGAGCTGGGGGTCTGCGCGGCGAGCGAAGACGCCGACAAAGAAGCGCCCGACACAACGGCGGCGATACACAGCAATGACCGAACTGATTTGGCAATATTGCTGTAGAAACTTTGTTTCATGCGTTGCTTCCTCATGAGCTGTCTTGAAGTAACCAGTTTAGAGCCTGGGTGTGAGGCCGCCATGCCAACCGGCACGACTATTTTTCCCGCCCCAGAAAAAAAGCGACCCACAGCAGGTCGCTTTTTTTTCACAACCTTGGGTTGAGCGCTTACTTGGCAATCACCTGCACCATCTCCAGCACCTTGTTCGAGTAACCCCACTCGTTGTCGTACCAAGACACCACCTTCACAAAGGTGCTGTCCAGCGCAATGCCGGCTTCTGCGTCAAAGACGGAGGTGCAGACTTCGCCACGGAAGTCGGTGGCCACCACTTTGTCTTCGGTGTAACCGAGCACACCCTTCATCGCGCCTTGTGAGGCGGCTTTCATGACGGCACAAATTTCGGCGTAGCTGGCTTCTTTGTTCAGCTCCACGGTCAGGTCCACCACGGACACGTCGGAGGTAGGCACGCGGAAGGCCATGCCGGTGAGTTTCTTGTTCAGTTCAGGAATCACCACGCCCACCGCCTTGGCGGCACCGGTGCTGCTGGGGATGATGTTTTCCAAAATGCCGCGCCCACCGCGCCAGTCTTTGTTCGATGGGCCGTCCACGGTTTTTTGCGTGGCGGTGGCAGCGTGCACCGTGGTCATCAAACCGCGTTTGATGCCCCAGTTGTCGTTCAACACCTTGGCCACCGGGGCCAGGCAGTTGGTGGTGCAGCTGGCGTTGCTGATGATGGCTTGGCCGGCATAGGTTTTATCGTTCACGCCGTACACGAACATCGGTGTGTCGTCTTTGCTGGGTGCGGACAGGATGACTTTCTTTGCGCCTGCAGCCAAGTGTTTTTCAGCGGTGTCTTTGGTGAGGAAGAGGCCGGTGGATTCGACCACGATGTCGGCACCCACCTCACCCCACTTCAGCTCGGAGGGGTCTTTAACTGCGGTCAGGCGAATTTTTTTGCCGTTGACCACCAAGGTGTTGCCCTCGACCGAAACCTCACCTTTGAAGCGGCCATGCACGCTGTCGTATTGCAGCATGTAGGCCAGGTAGTCGGGCTCCAGCAGGTCGTTGATGCCGACGACTTCAATGTTCTTGAAGTTTTGAATGGCAGCACGGAACACCATGCGCCCAATGCGGCCGAAGCCGTTGATGCCGATTTTGATGGTCATGAGATTTCCTTTTTTGATAGTGAAACTAAAAATTCAGGCGCCAACAGGCGACGGCTTGTTTAGCCATCCATTTTTGGCGTGCGTCAATGTTTCGGTGGTTCCATTCGTGCCAGGCAAAACCACTGGAAAGTTGGTATTGACTGGTCACATAGAGTGCCTTCTTGATAGGCAAAGTGTTTCGGCCTGCCTGCTCATTCAAATGGCGTTCCAGCAGCGTGTAATTCCCCAGGCGGTAGATGTCGGTGAGGTACTCGGGCACCGCTTGAACCCAGCCCTCATCTGGGTTCTCGGGCAGGATGTGTTCCAGGGTACCTTGATCTGATTCAAAACTCAGGCTGGTACCCGCCAAGTGATTTTCTAGCCTGTACAGGATGTACCGAGGTAGCACGCGGCTCTTGGCCGTAGAGACCTGTGAAGTTGCAAAGTCGGCCTCGAATTGTTCGTCAGGCACGTAAAGCACTTTCAGCGCTTCAAAAAGTTGACGTGCCGTGATGATGCGCCCCGCACGCACTTCCAGCGCAGCCTTGATGTACGCCCTCTCCATCGGTTGCGTATTCATTCGGCCAATGACCACGTAGCGAAATGAAATCACTGAACAAATGCGCAGTGCATCAGGCAGCAAGGCAGGGCAAGAGTCCCAACATGCGTAGAGCAGTGGGTAGCACTGGCTCACCTGAAACAAGTCCAATTCCACCGCGTACTGTCGTGAGCTTGGCCATTCCGTCCACAGGGCATCGGATGATGGTTGGTTCAGCGCCGCGTGCAGCACGGCCGTTGCTTCCAGCTGGTCTAAGAGCTTGAAGGCTTGCTCACCAGTTTGTACATGCTGACGAATTTCTTTGAACAAGCGTGGTGGCCTCGTCACCCCATGATGAGAATTCCAATAGTGCTTGAGCAATTTGGAGAACTCACGTTCCTTGCCGCCCACGATTCGTTCCCAGCTCATTTCGGCCACTTCCAAGTCTGCTGACGAAGATGCGACGCGCGAGAACACATAGTTCTTCAACAGGTCGGTCACTGTTAACTGGGTGCCACGTGCGTTCAGTGTTTCAAAGACGGTGTAAGCGTCCAGTTCGTCGCCGACTTGAATTTGAATGAACAAAAACCGGTCTGCCAAAGTTTCTGCCAAACGAGCCAGTGCCACGGCATCGGCTTGATCGGCTGGGAAGCGAGCATCTAGTTGTCGCTTAAAAAACAAAAATCCATTCCACAGCAGTTTGTCCGATTCTGGAAGGCGTGCTGCTGCAACAGGCGGGCGCAATTGCAAAAGATTAGCTCTGAAAAAGCCTTCGTTTTGCGCATTGAGTTTGAGGCGACTGGTGAACGTAAGAGAAGCAGGATCCTGCGTACTCAGGAACCGCTCACGAATCAAATTGGCGCGCTGTTTGTTGGCGTCTGCATCACGCCCTTGAGCAGCCCAATTTTGAAGCACATCAATCATGGCCAACAGCACCAAGCTGATCGTCACCAGGCGCTGCTGACCGTCAATGACCTCGAAATGTTTTCTGTCTGCGAAGGTTTTTAGAACAATGGCACCCAGATAGTGATCCTGTCCGGACTGCTCGCATTGAAGCAAGTCTTCCCAAAGCTCTTCCCATTGATCCAGGTCCCAGGCGTAGTGGCGCTGGAAACGAGGAACTTCAAAGGTTTTGCCGTTCGAGAACACCTCGCCCAGTGTCGGCGTTGACGTATTGAGCAACAACGAACTGGTCATGGATTTTTCTCCGATTGCCCGAGAGTCTATTTTTGCCCGACCAGTGCAACACGCACGGTGTTCGCCACGTTCTCCGGTGTAAAGCCAAAGTGCTTGAACAAAACCGGTGCGGGTGCCGACTCACCGTAGGTGTCGATGCCCACCACCGCAGCGCAGCCGTACTTCCACCAACCGTCGCTCACACCCATTTCCACGGCGATGCGCGGCAGACCTGCGGGCAAAACAGCTTTTTTGTAGGCCATGTCTTGGCGATCGAACACCGTGGTGCTGGGCATGGATACCACACGCACGGCGATCTTGTCTTTTGCCAACAAGGCTTGTGCGTGCAGGGCGAGCTGCACTTCCGAGCCGGTGGCGATGATGACGGCCTGGGCTTTTTTCTTCAGACCGACTTCGCTGGGCTCCGCTAGCACATAAGCGCCCTTGGCAATGTCGTCCAAGCCGCTTTTGGGTGCATACGCGATGTTCTGTCGGCTCAGCAACAGGGCCGTGGGGCGGTCTTTGGTTTCAATCGCTTTGGCCCAAGCGACCGCCGTCTCTGCGGTGTCACCGGGACGCCAGACATCCAGGTTCGGAATCAAGCGCAAACTGGCTGCGTGTTCAATCGACTGGTGGGTGGGGCCGTCTTCACCGAGGCCAATGCTGTCGTGGGTGAACACATGGATCACACGCTGCTTCATCAGCGCCGCCATGCGGATGGCGTTGCGGCTGTAGTCGCTGAAGGTCAGGAAGGTGCCGCCGTAGGGGATGTAACCACCGTGCAGGGCCACACCATTCATGATGGCGGCCATGCCGAATTCGCGCACGCCGTAGTTGATGTGGCGACCGCCGTTCGAGGTGCCGTCCGCACCAAAGCGCAGGGCGGGTGTGCTGCTGGTGTTGGTGAGGTTGGAGCCCGTCAAGTCGGCCGAACCACCGAGCAACTCGGGCAAGGCTTTGGTGAAAGCTTCCAGGGCGATTTGGCTGGCCTTGCGGCTGGCCACTGTTTCGCCTTTGGTGTGGGCGGCAACGGCAGCGTCCACCGCGACTTGAGCGAAGTTTTTCGGAAGCTGGCCTTCCACGCGGCGGATGAACTCCACGGCCAACTCGGGGTGGGCTTTGGAATAGGCTTCAAACGCATCAACCCACTGGGACTCCGCAGCCAAACCGGTATGACGGGCGTCCCAGGCCTGGTACACATCATCGGGAATCACGAAGGGTTCAAACGACCAGCCCAGCGCTTCGCGCGTCAGTTTGATTTCTTCTGCGCCCAGCGCTTCACCGTGGGCTTTGGCCGTACCAGCGCGGTTGGGTGAGCCCTTGCCGATGGCAGTTTTACAGGCGATCAACGTGGGTTGGTTCGAGCCTTTGGCTTTGGCGATGGCGGCATCGACCGCATCCACATCATGACCGTCGACGCCACGGATCACGTTCCAGCCATAAGCTTCAAACCGTTTTGGGGTGTCGTCAATGAACCAAGGCGCGACCTGGCCATCAATGCTGATGCCGTTGTCGTCATACAGCGCGATCAGTTTGTTCAGCTTCCACGCGCCGGCCAAAGCGCAGGCCTCGTGGCTGATGCCTTCCATCAGGCAACCATCACCCAGGAAGACATAGGTGTGGTGGTCCACCACCGCATGTCCAGGGCGGTTGAACTCCTGGGCCAGCAGCTTCTCGGCCAGGGCCAGGCCGATCGCGTTGGTGATGCCTTGGCCCAGCGGGCCCGTGGTGGTTTCCACGCCGGGGGTGATGCCCACTTCAGGGTGGCCGGGTGTCTTGCTGTGCATCTGGCGGAAGTTGCGCAGCTCTTCAATCGGCAGGTCGTACCCCGTCAGGTGCAGCAGCGCGTAAATCAACATCGAACCGTGGCCGTTGGAGAGCACAAAACGGTCGCGGTCTGCCCAGTGGGGATTGGCCGGGTTGTGTTTGAGGTGGCGGCTCCACAGTGCGACGGCGATGTCCGCCATGCCCATGGGGGCACCGGGGTGGCCGGAGTTGGCTTGCTGCACGGCGTCCATGGCCAAGGCGCGGATCGCGTTGGCCATCAGGGTCGGTGATGCTGGTGGTGTAGAAGCGGTGGTCTCGGCCATGGGGGTTCCGTGCAGGTTGTGGGGGCTGGTCGGGGAAACCCGGCATTTTACGGGGCAGGCGGTTACAGGCTGCCAACGAGGGCTTGCGATCGTTTATCGCGCCAAGGGGACCGGATAATCACAGCCCATGAATGGCCTGCACCTCACCGCTGACTTGCGCCAATGCAACAACACATTGCTCGCTATGACGCAATCCGATGCCTTGCGCGTGTTGTGTTTGTCGGCGGTCGAACGAGCGGGCTTGCAGGCCGTCGGCGAGCTCTTTCACCGCTTTGGCCCTTCGCCTGTTGTTCAAGCGCAAGGCTTGCCGCAAGGTGGTGTCACCGGTGTTGTCTTGCTGGCGGAGTCCCATCTCGCCGTGCACACCTGGCCTGAGTTGTCAGCAGTAACGCTGGACGTTTATGTCTGCAACATCGGTGCCGACAACGGCGACCTGGCCCACCAGGTGCTCAATGAGTTGATCGCTGTTTTCGCCCCGCAGCAGGTGGAGCGCCACGTTTTGCAGCGGGGTGTGCCCGATAACAAACTGGAGCGGCTCGCATGAAGGCCTTGATTCTGGCGGCCGGTCGCGGTCAACGCATGCGCCCCCTGACCGACCACACACCCAAACCCCTGCTGCCCGTTCACGGCAAGCCCCTCATCGTGTGGCACCTGGAGGCTTTGGCCCGAGGTGGGGTGCGGGATGTGGTGATCAATACCGCGTGGCTGGAAGAGCAGATTCCCGCCGCTTTGGGCGACGGTTCGCGGTGGGGCCTGCGCATCCACTATTCCATGGAGGGGCGAGACCACGGCGGCGCACTTGAAACCGCAGGCGGCATTGCCAAGGCCTTGCCGCTGTTGGTTGACGCCAGCAGTGATGCGTTCTGGTTGGTATCGGGCGACATTTATGCGCCCGAGTTTGTTTTTGATCCCGCCGTCTGGCGGCGCTTCGCTCAAGAACCTGGACCTGCCGCCCGCCTCGCCCATTTGTGGCTGGTGCCCAATCCTGCTTACCACCCGCACGGTGACTTTGGCCTGTCCGCGCAAGGGTGGGGTCTGGCCGACGCGCCAGGTGCCGACGGGCTGCGCTACACCTATGCGAACTTGGCGTTGTGCCGCGCCGCGTTATGCGCCGACATGGCCGTAGGCACTGTGGCTGCGCTCGGCCCACTGCTTTTTGAAGGCATGAGGCATCAACGCATCAGTGCCGAGCTGTATCGTGGCCCATGGGAGAACGTCGGCACGCCCGAGCAGCTCCATGCGCTGAATTCGACCAGTCCACCTTGAGAGGGACGTCAAAACGAGCGGGCACCGATATAGTGCCTTCCATGGACATTGACGTTTTCTCACGCCGCCGTGCCGCACTGGCCCAGCACATGCAAGCAGCCGGTGGAGGTATTGCACTGATTCCCACTGCCCCTGAGCAACTGCGCAATGGCGATGTAGACCACCCCTACCGATTCGACAGTCACTTTCATTACCTGACTGGTTTTGCTGAACCGGGTGCATGGTTGGTGCTGCGGGCCGACGGCCACAGTGTTTTGTTTTGTCAGCCCAAAGACCTGGAGCGCGAGTTGTGGGACGGCTATCGCCTCGGGCCGCAAGCGGCGGTGCACGCCTTGGGCGTGCAAGAAGCTCACCCGCTGTCGCACCTGGATGATTGGATGCTCCTTCAACTTGCCGCGCAACCTGCCGTGTGGCTGTGCGTTGGTTTGCACCGCGCGTTACCTTTGCGTTTAGACAATTGGCTCGCGCAATTGCGGGCCAAGGCGCGTAGCGGCGTGGTGTGCCCCGCTGTGCAGCGTGATTTGTCGCCTTTGCTGGCCGACATGCGTCTATTCAAAGACGACATCGAGCTGGCCCACATGCGCCGCGCCGCACAAATTTCGGCTGCGGCTCATGTGCGTGCCATGCAATTTTGTGCCGAGCGTTTGCGCGGCGGTTCCGGCCAACTGCGTGAATACGAAATCGAAGCAGAGCTGCTGCACGAATTCCGTCGCCACGGCAGCAGCGGCCCCGCCTACACCTCCATCGTGGCGGCTGGTGCCAATGCCTGTGTGCTGCACTACGCTGCCGCCGATGCGCTGCTGCGTTCTGGGGATCTTTGCCTGATCGACGCCGGCTGCGAAGTGCAAGGTTATGCCAGTGACGTGACACGGACCTTCCCCGCGAGCGGCGTATTCACGGGGCCGCAGCGCGACCTTTACGCCGTGGTGCAAGCCGCGCAAGAGGCTGCCGTCGCGGTGACCCGCCCCGGTGCCCGCCACAAAGACGCTCACCATGCCGCCGTGCGGGTGTTGTCCCAAGGCATGCTCGACTTCAAATTGTTGGATGCCAACCAGGAGGGCTCCCTCGACGATGTGATTGCATCCCAGGCCTACCGCCAGTTCTACATGCACGGCACCGGCCACTGGCTGGGCCGCGATGTGCACGATGTGGGTGACTATGTTGAGCGCAGTGAGGCCGTAGGTGACTCCTTCATAGAGCCCGATGCCCATGGCAAAGAACGAACACCGCCCTCACGGGTGCTGCAAGCCGGCATGGTGCTCACGATTGAACCTGGCCTGTATGTTCGCCCTGCGGCGGGCGTGCCCGAGTGTTATTGGAATGTCGGCATACGCATTGAGGATGATGCGGTGGTCACAGCGCAAGGTTGCGAGTTGATTTCGCGTGGGGTCCCGGTCGATGCCAACGAGATTGAAGAGTTGATGCGTGGCGATGGGTGGCCCTAGATCCAGCAGTTGACCGCTTCCCTCCGCTTGCAACTCCACATGAACATTGAGATTTCCGCGCACGAAGCCCATCACCTGCTTGGTGAAAGCGCTACGCACCCGATTGAGCCGTGATTCGGGTTGTTGGCGGCGTTGCTCCTCCTTGCGGGCATGAGCCCGCCGCGTCGTCTCCCTTGCAGGGCGCACCCACGCTTGCAAGCGTGGGTCGTTCCGCAGGCGGACGGCATGCCGTCCGAAAGCCCTGCTACACCCTTGCCATCACCCCGAATCACAGCCCACTCAGGCGCGTCCAACTGCCGGATCTAGGGTGACGCATTGCGGGGCGCTTTTATCGGACCCAAGTGGTCTCACCAAGAATCACTGCGCGTCACGGGCTCCCACTGCCCCTTCACCAATTTGTAAACGCTGACCACCGGATAGTGCTGTTCACCATCCGCACGAAAGCGCATGTTGTTGGTCACTGGGGCCAGCGCGTCGATGCGTTTGAGTTCTTCGGTCAGTTTTTTGGGATCGACCGACTCAGCCCTTCGCATCGCGGCCACCAGTACATGGGTAGCGTCATAGGTGTAATGTGCGCCGTAGATGGGTTCCGATTTGTAGGCGGCAACGAATTTCGGTAACCATTCTTTGGCCGATCGAAACTCACGTGCCTCGACGATGGGTGACGTGGCATAAACAGCGCGCACATTGCATTTCATCGACAGCAACTTGTCGGTTTTGAGCGTATCTGCCCCGATGATTTGGATGTCGGTATGTCCCGCTTTCATCAGTTGCTCACACAAGGCTGCCACCTGAAAGTCGGGTTGGGTCGTGACGTAGGTGTCGACGCCTGCTGCTTTGAGCTCGGCCACGAGTTGACTGAAGTCTGTGCTTGTGTCGTCGAGGGAACGCTGTACCGCTAACACCTTTCCATCCTTCTTGAGCTCCACGGCCGCCAAACTGGCCAAGCCCTTGCCAAACGGTGTGCCATCGTCGATCAACGCAAAGACATTGCCATTCATCTGCTGCGCCGCATACGAACCCAAAGCCTTGGATTGCATGCTGTCGTTGCCGACGAGACGAAAGGTGGTGGGCAGGCCCAACTGGGTGTAGTCAGGTTTGGTCGAGATGGCCAACTGAGGAATGTTCTTGGCCGCATAAATGGGCGCGGCGGGAATGCTCACACCGGAGTTGAGGTGGCCCACAACCGCCACCACGCCCGCATCCACCAGCATTTGGGCAACCTTCTTGCCTTCCTCGGCATTGGACTTGTCATCGCCCTGCACGATTTCGAGTTTGACGGTTTTGCCCTTGATGCGCAGTCCTTGCGCATTGATCTCATCAATGGCCATTTGCACCCCGTGCAGCAGGTCGGCCCCCTGCGAGGCCAGCGGGCCACTCAGTGGCTGTGCCACGCCGATCTTCACGGTGTCTGGAATGGGGCTGCAGGCACTGCTGATCCAGCAGGCAAGCAGAATGAAACAGGCATGCAGCGGCTGACTTGTTGACATTGCACAAGCTCCAAAGAGTTGAACCGAAAGTCGATGAAATTTGCGAAGGAGGTGCCGGTTGCTCGCCTGCATGAGGCGAAAATCCGGCACACCGATTTCGCCGATGGCGTCCTCAGTGTTGCAGATGCATCTCCGAATTTCTCACTGCTGAATGTGTGAACGTTTGAGGAAGTCACTAAGTTTTTTGAGGGTTCTAATTGATCGGCTGACAATGAGCCTCTTTTTATAGAGAATTTTTTGATGATTCGACTTCACCAACCAAGGCGCGGCATCCTCACCATGCGAATGGTTTGCGGGCTCGCGTACTGGCTGCTCTGCGCCACAGCCATGGCGCAAGTACAAGCCGTGGTGCCACCCCTGGCTGTTGCATCGAACACGTTGAAAAAAATTCAAGCCTCGGGTGTGATCGTGGTGGGTCACCGGGTGGGATCCGTGCCGTTTTCTTACCTTGACGCCAATTTGCAACCCATCGGCTACTCCATCGATTTGTGCCGAGCTGTGGTGGAGGCGGTCAAGGTTCAACTGAAGTTGCCCGACCTCAAAGTCAAGCTGGTCGCGGTGACCTCGGCCACGCGCATTCCCATGGTGGCCAATGGATCTGTTGACCTGGAATGCGGCATCACCACCAATACGCAAGAACGTCAAAAGCAGGTGGCGTTTTCAGTGACCACCTTTGTGGCGCAAAGTCGGCTCTTGGCCAAGAAGGCCAACAACATTCGGCAACTGGCGGACTTGCGTGGGCGGCCCGTGGTGTCCACGGTCAGCACCACCAGCATCACGCGGCTGAATGAAATCAACGCACAACAGCAACTCGGCATGCGCATCTTCGCAGGCAAAGACGATCCCGACTCTTTTCTTTTTGTGCAGTCCGACCGTGCGGTGGCCTATGCGATGGACGATGTGCTGCTCTACGCTTTGATTGCCGGTAGCCCGCGTCCGCAAGATTATTCCGTCTCAGACGAGGCCTTGTCGGTGGAGCCCTATGGCATCGTGTTGGGCAAAGACGATCCCGAGTTCAAGCGCTTGGTTGATGGTGCCATCACTGCCCTGTACCGCAGTGGCGAAATCAAACGTTTGTACCGCCATTGGTTTGAGTCACCGATTCCGCCGAGCGGCTTGAATTTGCAACTGCCTATGAGTGGCCCTTTGCAGCGCGCCATCGCGGAGCCCACCGATTCAAGCGATCCCAAAAACTACCGATGATGGTGCGCGGGTGACATGGGTGCAATCGCACCGGTATCAACGAAATTCGTTGATCGTGATGCCATGGCGGCGCAGTTTCTCGTAGAGGGTTTTTTTGCCTATACCCAAGGCCGCAATCACCGCAGTCGGTGAACCTTGGTGGTCTTTCAGCGCTTTTTCGATCAAAGACTTTTCCAGCGCATCCATTTGTTCGGCCAAGCGCCCCCCTTGGGAAATGGTGTCTGCCCCGGACTCCCTACCGGCCACAGGAAGCTGCAGCACAAAACGGTCTGCCGCGTTGCGGGCCTCGCGCACATTGCCAGGCCAGTCGTGGGCCATCCACGCTGCCATTTGAGCGGGGTCGACCGTGGGCGCAGGCAGACCATAACGCTGTGCCGCCTGGGCCACAAAACGTTCAAACAGCAGCGGCAGGTCTTCTTTGCGCTCACGCAGCGGTGGCAGGGTGAGCACCGCGACATTGAGCCGGTAGTACAGGTCGCTGCGGAACTGCTGCGCTTGGCTCATCGCCAGCAAATCGCTCTTGGTGGCGGCGATCACGCGCACATCCACGGGCACCTCGTCGTTGGACCCCAGCCGGTTGATTCGCCGCTCCTGCAATACACGCAGCAGCTTGACCTGAAACGTCAATGGCATGCTTTCTATCTCGTCGAGCAGCAGGGTGCCGCCATGGGCATGTTCAATTTTTCCGATGCGGCGTTTGTTGGCCGTGGTGAAGGCACCCATCTCGTGGCCGAAGAGCTCGCTCTCCAACAGGCTGTCGGGCAGGCCGCCACAGTTGATGGCCACAAAGTGGCGGTCGCGGCGTGGGCTGTGGTCGTGCAAGCAGCGCGCCACAAGTTCCTTGCCACTGCCCGTCTCTCCCATCACCATGACATCGGCCGAGGTTTGTGCGAGCCGCAAAATTTGCGCTCTGACGTGTTGCATCACAGATGAGTTGCCCAACAGGACCGCTTCCATGCCGGCTTTTTCATGCAGTTGTTGACGCAGGTTGTTCACTGCCAAACGCAACACACGTTTTTCCATTGCACGCACGGCGGTGTCAATGAAACGTTCGGGAGCAAAAGGTTTTTCGATGAAGTCGTAGGCACCATCGCGCATGGCGCTGACGGCCATCGTCACATCCCCGTGGGCCGTCACCAAAATCACCGGAATTTCAGCATCTCGTTGGACCACAGCCTTGAGCAAGGCCACACCGTCCATGCCCTGCAGGCGCACGTCGGAAATGACGATGCCTTGCAGGCCCGCTTGCACGTGGGGCAGCGCCTCTTCGGCTGAAGCGAAGGCTTGTACCTGCAGGCCAGCCAGCTCCAATGTTTGAACCAGACTGGTGCGCACCGGTTCGTCGTCTTCGACGAAGATCACCTTGAAGCCTTCAAACATCGTCAGTCCTTGTCGGTCGTAGCCAGTGGCAAATCAAACTCAAACACCAGCCCCGATTCTGCCTTTGCCACCTGCAGCGTGCCGCCAAACTCGCGCGCGATGCTGCTGGAAATGACGAGGCCCAGTCCCAAGCCTTCACCTGCTGCTTTGGTAGAGAAGAAAGGCTCGAACAAATGCTGCAGCACCTCGTCTGACACCGGCGGGCCGGTGTCGATCACGCGCACCCAAACGCGACCGTCCCTGGGTTCGGCGCTGAAACGCAGGGTGCGGTTGTCACAGTCTTTCATCGCATCCAGCGCGTTGCTGGCCAGGTTGATCAGCACTTGCTCTAAACGGTGCAGATCACAGCGCACCCGCATGTCATCCGGCACGTTGATGTCAATCTTTACTTTTTCCGCCCGGGTGCGGTGCTCAAGCAATAAACACACATTGGTGATGGCCGCGTGCAGCAGCACTGCACCAGCCGCGGGCAGTCCCGCGACATGGCGGTCTGGTGCACGACGGGCAAAGGACTTGAGTTGAGTGGTGATGCGCCCCATGCGAGCCACCAACTCGCCGAGGGCGCTCAAGTTGTGCATGGCTTCTTGGGTTCGTCCTTGTTGCAGAAGCACCGTGGTGTTGTTGGACAGCGCACGCAGGGCGGTGAGCGGTTGGCTGATTTCATGGGCGATGCCGACCGACATTTGCCCCAACACGGCCAGCTTGCCGGCTTGCAGCAACTCTTGTTGCGCCAGGTGGCGTTCCTGCATTTCTTGCAGCAGCTGCGCGTTGGTCAACTCCAGTGTTTGGGTGCGTTCGGCCACCGTGGCGGCCAAACCGTCGTTGACCTGCTGCAACGCGTGCCGCGCTGCAAACAGCTGCTTCAGCGTGCGCCGCCGCTGCCACAAATAGATGCTCAACAGACAAAAGAAGGCCACCAACGCGCCGCTGCCCAGGCCCACAAAGGCGGCGTTCCGCTGCATCTCTGCCGGATTGGACAGAATCATCAAGCGCCACCCCAGGGTTGCCATGGGGCGGACTTGCTTTGCGCGCAGCACGTTGGAAGACCGAGCGGATTCGGTTGGCAAACGCACCAACCGAACGCCCCGTTCAATGGTTTGCAACAGCGTCAAACCCAAGGGCTGCAGGGTTTGATGCGGGTAACGGGCCGAATCTGTCAGCCGTTGTCGCTGCTCCGACGTCAGCGTCTCTAAGGTGCGGTATCGCCACGCGGCAACAGACGACATCACGATCACGCCGTTGTCGTCCACCACGAAAACTTCTTCGCTCTCTGAGCGCACTGATAAATCGGCCCAGGTGGCTTCCAGCGGATCAAGGCTGATGCGCATGGCAATCACCCCCAGCGCTGCACCACCGCGCTCTACGGGTTGCAGAAAAAAGTAACTCGGTGCGCCGGTCTCTGGGTCGGCTGCAAAAAAACGTTGAACACCGGGCCCACGCAGTTGGGCCATCAACCAGGCGGGGTCACGCCATTGGCGCGAGGGCATGCTGCGGTAGGCATGGCTCGACGCCAGCAACTCACCCTGCGGGCCCAGCACCCACATCTCCATCGCACCGGCGGTGACGCTGAACCGCGCCAGTTTTTTGCTGGCGGCTTCTTGCAAGACGGCGTTGGGAGGGCTGCGCAAAACCGCCTGGATGTCGCTGTCCACTTCCAGCAAGTCGGGCAGATAGGCGTACCGACTGAGTTCGCTTTCCAGGGTGTAGGCGTACAGATCAAGCTCCAGTAACGCCGAGTCGTCGAGCTGTCGGTAGCCACTTTGTTGACTGGCGCGATAGCTGCCTACCACGCTGCCGAGCACCAGCACCAGCATGAAGGCGTAGGGCAACAAACGAAGCAAACGACGCAACCACGACGGCAAGGTTGTTGGCAGTGAGGCGGCCGCAGCACCGGCAGGTGGCGGGGTCTGAGAGGCTGGGGCAGTCATGGTCGTTGAAGGAAACGCTGGATAAGCCCGCGCAGATGCGCGCGCGGCGAGGGACTAGGGCCTGTTAACACTAAAGATGCACTGGCATCTTTAGAGCCGCTAACAAAACACTGCATACACCGTTCGCCCCGAGGTCGAAGGGCCTTGCACCGAGGTACGCGCTGGCTTCGACAAGCTCAGCCCGAACGGTTTTGTTAGCGGCTCTTAGTGTTAACAGGCCCTTGTTCAGCGTTCCTGAAGTATGCCCTCGCGGATGAGGCGTGCATCGGTGCGAAGGGCGGTTTTCACGGTAGGTTATTTCAGAGGGTTCGCAGCCCAACGTCGGCGCGTGTCGAAACCCGCACTCGGACTTGTTTTTCGTGTGGGCTTCCACACGCAAAAGCCGCAGTTCGGGTACCAGGGGTCGTGGGCCCACCTGTGCTCAGCTGAGACAAATCAAGCGCTTAGCGCGATTCAAGGGAAGCGGTGTGGGCTTGGCACAAGTCCTGCATTAAAGGCGCACAGGTAACACCTTGTTTTCTGCGGCCTTGTTGCACAACCCTTGGTGCTCTCATGGTTTCTACGGAGTCCTCATGCCCAGTTCAAACTTTCGATTTGGCTATCTCGCTGGCACGTGTTTGCTGCCCCATGTCCATACCTGTTTGCTGAAGGGGCGGTAAATCACATGGAAGAGCTGCTTGAGCGCGTTCAAACATCCACCGTCGACACCGAGTCGTGCATTGACTACCCCACTCCTGAAGAGGAAGAAGCTGCCTACGCCATACCGCTGCGCATCGCTCAGCCGGTGCAACGCCAAGAGCCGCGTTCCGAGCTGGCAGGTTGTGTGCCTGCATTGTGGGAGCGCTGGCACGTCGAGCGCAGTGGCCGCAACCGAGGTCGGCGCAACCGTTTTGCCGGGCGCTGATCGCCGCTGTCAATGGAGCCGCTTGGCCACCCCAAGCCCCACCCGATGGCCGTGGAAGAAGGCCTCCTCCAGAATCGAGTAGCCCGACAAATCGCTGTGCGCAACATGCACGCGACCCGTGCTTGAATCGGCCAAGGCCGCCAGGGCGGAGCTGCTTCTGAGCCCCGGTACCGGCACGCTCATGGCGTGCCCATACCGCATCAAGTCAACCCGCTGCACTTTGCCCGGCAAGTCGGGATGGGCTTGGCCCAAGTCGTCCACCACTTTGGTTGACCAGTGTGCCCAGGGCTGCCGCAAGAGTTCACTGCGCTGGCGTTGTAAGGTGCTGAAGTCATCACCACCCAAGGCCCAATAACTGGTGAGCACCGTCGGGCCAGCGTGCGGCCGTGTGTTTTGGTGCATGGCATCGACATAACCCAAGGCGGCGCTGCCGTAGACCACGTTGTCCCAACTGGGCGGCGCGCCCGGTTTGTCGGTGAGTGCCGCTTTGAGCTGCACATTGGCCACGAGCCACGGCGCTTGCATGGACATGCCCACCGCCTGTTGCAGCGCAGACGCCAAAACAGGCACTGGGTTGCGCAACAACCGTTGGGTGACGAAGAGCGGTGTGGCCAACACCACGTGCGATGCCGACCACTGCTCTACCTGTTGGGTGCTGTCGTTCCACACCCGCACATCGACACCATGTCGGTTCTCGTCCACTTGCAGCGCGACCCGTGCGCTGTGCAAACGCTGACCGCTTGGGCTCGATGCGCTGCGCAATGGCGCGGCCAGCCGCTGGCTCAGCCAGCCATTGCCCTCGGGCCAAGTGAGCACCGCATGGTCGTCGTGGGGTTCGGCCTCGCCCGGCGCGCGAAATCCATGGCGGCTGCAAAAATAGTGCAGTCCCGCCCAAGCGGAAACCATGCGGCTGCCCGCGCCAAAGTCGTCGCGGCAGCAGTAGTCCAGGTACCAGCGCAGTGCTGGCGCAAGGATGCCCTGGCCGTCCAGCCAATCGCCGAACGTCACCGCATCGAGCCGCTGCAGCTCAGGGCTGAACAACGAGCGCGACGTGGGTATCGCAAAGGCATTGGCCGCTTGTGCTTTGACCAGTTTCGCAAACAAGGCCACCTGGTTGGTCATGGCGACTTGTTGTTCTCGGGGCAGCGCCTGTGCCGGCGGCAACAAACCATCAAACCAATGGCCGCCACCCACCTCTATCGGCAAGTACACCCGTTCTTGTGGGCTGTGGCACAAATGGCGCTCGTCAAATATCCAGCGGCCGTGTTCGAAGCGGCACAGTTTGAGTTCATTCAACCACTGCAACAATTCAGGGTTTTTTTCGTCGGGCACCGGCAAGTAATGCGCCCCGAGTGGACAGGCCATGCCACCCATGGCATGCGATCGGCTGTTGCCACCGACCTCGTCTTCGAGTTCCAATACTTGAACGTCGTCGATCCCGGCTTGCATCAACGCGCGGGCACAAGCCAAACCCGCGATTCCAGCGCCCACAATGACGACCGAGCTGCTGCGATTGATGGTGGTGGGCTCGGGCCAAAGGCCTGACTTGGCGGTGGCTACCCGGTCTCGCAATCGATGCCCGCGGTCTACCTGGGCACCCACCCAAGTTCCTGTGTAAGTGGCCGACTCTTTGCCGCACCCGGTCAATAGGCCCAGGCTGGTGCCAGTCGCTAAAGTGGACGCGCGTTGTAGCCAGCGGCGGCGGCTCAGGTTCATGCAATGGGTGTCAAGGTTGGTTTCTCACCAGCGCGTGCTGCGTGGTGACGCCATCCAGTGTAGGGGCCTTGCCCCATTGACCACCTCAGCAACGAGCCCACATCCCAACCTTGCCGACTGCGCTCGACGGGGTGCCGCAGAGCCATCGGTCAGGCGGGCCTGACCCAATGCGGTCAATACCCAAGCCGCTTGAAAGCGCGCCGGGCTGGTTTTTCCATACTTCTTGCGGCTTACGCACCAAGCCTGGGGCGCTCAGTAGGTCAACATGTCTCGGACAGGCAGGTTTCGCAGTGCGAGGGGCACACCATTCATTCCGCCAAGCGCTGATGTGGTGTTGGGCTTGGTAGCGGCTGTGCTGCGATCGGTGCTGCCATCGGTCGGCAAGGTGGCTCCCTTTTTCAGCTTGGCCAGTGCGGCATTGAAGTCCATATCGCCCACGCCATCGCGCAAGACGTTGGTGTTCTTGGAGGCATTCGCCGTGGACTCCAGCAGCGCCAGGGCCTGCTGCGGGGTGATGGTTTTGCCGCTGGCCCCCACCAACAAGGCAATTTGTGCAACCGCAGAGGGCGTCGAAAACGAGGTTCCTTCCGACACCGCTGGCTGTTCGCGGATGTCTGTGCTGCGGTTGTAGGAAGAATAGTTGGCGACCGCGCCGGTTTTGGGGTCGGTGGCACCGACCGTGGTCATGACATTTGGCAAAAGCCTGCTCAGCACGAGACCTTGCACTTCCCTTGGCATGGGTTTGTCGTTTTCGTTGCCAGCACCTTCGGCGTAAATAATTTTGTTTTTTCGCAGCAGCTGCTGTATGTCGTCCAGTTTGCTTTTGATCTCCGGATCCGAGGATGCCAAATTGTCAACATAACGAATCCAAGCAGCGTACTGTTCATAGTTGCTACCGCTTCCAACCACCGCGTTCAGTTCTTTTTGGACTCTTTCTCGCGCTTCAGGGTTATTGGGACGCGTTGCCATGGCGTCATACTTTTGCGTCCAAGATCGGGAAATGTACTGAGCGCCGTTTTGAACGGCAGTGTTGATCACTTCCTCCGTGTCCGACAGCATGGCCATCAATGCTGCTTTGGTGCGATCGCGAAGGCTGGCGTTGTCTAAACCACCGCGGCCAGGGTTGTCAATTAATTGAACGGTCAGTTGGTTAAATCGAGAGGCTGGTTTCGCCAATAAGTCCGAATAATTGGCACCAACCATGAGCACTTTGGCGTCTGGCAGCATGGTTTTGAGGATGCCCGCAGTGGCTCTTCTGTGGTCACCTGGGCCCTCGTCCAGAATGACCACAACGCCTTTGCCCGTGTTGCCTGCCGCATGTTGCTGCTTTAAAAATGCGAGCGCCGGGTTGTTCAAAAGTTGGGTGCGTTCTTTTGAGGCCGCAATGTCCGCCACTGCACTGTTACCAAAGGCACCAACAGCCTTTGCCGGGCTGTATTCTTCTGTTGACAAAAAAGGTGACGACCAAGTCCGACGCAGCTCTTCATACGGAGTTGCCCTCAGTTGTTGCCGATGTCGATCCGTTTCCCTGACCTTCTCAATGAAATCCTCACCGTCCACGTTAAAGCCGTCTGCAGGCTCACCCGGCTGTACCTGTCCCCTCAGAATTTCCATCATCAGCTGATCTCCAAAAAAATTCCCCTCTCTATAGGTGATGGCATGAGCAATTTCAATCGAGATGGCGAGCAACACAGCACCCAGTGAGGGTGACCACAATCAGCCCGTGTTTTTGCGTGTTGAAACTTTTCGATGGCTCAGTGAGTTGGCTTTGATTGCGCCGTCAACCGCAGCCTTGCAAGGTCTCACTGTCTTCCTACCTTGATCTACATCAACTGACCATGGACAACCAAAACCTCTTCGTTGCACTTCGTGCGTCATTCCCCCACGACCTGGACACCACCGCCATCGAGCAAGTGGATGGTGAGCGGCTGCACTACAGCTGGCGCGACATAGAGCGCGCCACCGCCATGCTGGCCAATTGGTTGACACAACTGAATTTGCCCCCTGATGCCCGCATCGCTGTGCACTGCGACAAATCGGTCGAGGCGTTGCTGCTTTATTTGGCCGTGTTGCGCGGTGGCTGGGTTTACTTGCCCCTGAACAACGCCTACCAGCGCGGTGAGTTGGAACATTTCATTGTTGATGCCGAACCCAGTGTGGTGGTTTGTGCAGGCAAAAACTTTGGTTGGGTGAGCAAGCTCGCTTTCACCAGCGGCGTGCCCCATGTGTTCACCCTCAACGACGATCGCACGGGCACCTTGCTGGACCGCGCGTCATTTCAATCCGACCGGCACACGCCTGCGCACAAGGCTGGTTGCGATCTGGCGGCCATCCTTTACACCAGCGGCACCACCGGTCGCAGTAAAGGTGCTCAACTCAGCCACGCCAACTTGCTCAGCAATGCCCTCACGTTGAAAACCTTCTGGGGCTGGCGCGGCATGGCGGAGGGCGGCGATGTGTTGATCCACGCCTTGCCTATTTTCCATGTGCATGGTTTGTTTGTGGCCAGCCACGGTGCGCTCATCAATGGCAGCAAGATGCTCTGGCTCAATAGGTTTGATCCTGCTCTGGTCATCAGCCTGCTGCCCCGTGCCACGGTGTTCATGGGCGTGCCCACCCTGTACGTGCGGTTGCTGGAACAAGCTGGGTTAAGGCCCGACGTGTGCAGCGGCATGCGTCTGTTCATCAGCGGATCCGCCCCTTTGTTGACGGAAACTTTCAACACCTTCGCGCAACGCACAGGCCACATTATTTTGGAGCGTTATGGCATGAGCGAAACGCTGATGCTCACGTCCAACCCTTACGCACCCGAGGACGGGCCCCACGGCGTGGCGGCACGGTAGGGCGCGCTTTGCCAGGTGTTGGCGTGCGGGTGGTCCATGATGGCGGCGAGCTTTTCGCAATCGGCGAGACCGGCCATGTACAAGTGCGTGGCCCCAACGTCTTCAGCGGCTATTGGCGGCTGCCGGAGAAAACGGCAGAGGAATTCACTGCCGACGGCTGGTTCAAAACCGGTGACGTTGGCCACCTGGATGCCGGTGGCGTGCTGACCCTGGTTGGCCGCAGCAAAGACCTCATCATCAGCGGTGGCTTCAATGTGTACCCCGCTGAAGTGGAGGCGGCAATCAACGATTTGCCTGGCGTGTTGGAAAGCGCGGTGGTGGGTGCGCCCCATGCTGACTTCGGCGAGGGCGTCTTGGCGGTGCTGGTGCCACGGCTGGGTACCAGCATAGAGCCCGGTCAACTCATCGCCGCACTCAAAACACAACTCGCCGCCTTCAAGGTGCCCAAAAAAGTGGTCGTGGTGGCTGAGTTGCCACGCAATGCCATGGGCAAGGTGCAGAAGAATCTTTTGCGGGCCGAGTACAGCAACATCTTTTCCTCCGCTTCGTAGGCGTGCGCATCCGCACGGGATTTGACAACCACAGGGTGTCGATCAACCGAATGCCAACAACATAGAAGCATGGGCTGAGCGGCTTTTGCCGCTCATTCAGGATGCTCGTCCGCCACCAGCCGATCTTCAAACAACAAGGGGCGGCTGAAGCGGCCGACCTGCCAATTGCATGCGGTGTTCTCAGAGACCGCAGATGTGACCGTTTGTTAGCTTATGGGTGGCTGCGGTTGAGAACAGCCCCGTGAAGCCTTATAGACAGCCCCAAGGTTGGGTTTGTGTTTGAACTCTGCCGTGTCTACTGATCAAAAAAATGCCGCAGTGCGCAGGAGTTGAAGGATGTGTTTTGTGAAAATCAGATGCTTCGTGTGGTGTGCCTTGTTGGCTGCTCTGAGCGCTTGCGGCGGAGGCACCGAAGCTCCCAGCGCGCAGCCCCATGCCAACGGCGGCTGGCCTCAAGAAAAGGAAGAAACACTTCCGCAGCACACCGAACCAGCAAGTACCAACAAGATTCTTGCTTCGGTGAACAAAGGCGAGGGCGCTGAGATTGCGTTGCCGCAGCTGCTGGCAAGTGGCGTCATGGCCTCTTTTGAGTTCACTGAGAGCGCGGCAACGCTGCCACCCAATGCCAGCATGACTGATCCAGCAGGCATGAAACCGAGGTTCGGCGATAACGCACCAGAAATTTACCCGCGTGTGGGTTTGCTCTTGGAGGGGGCGACCAAAAACTGGATCCCCAATCCCCATGCCGAGGGTGCTGTGGCAGGGGCTGTCAGGCCTTCAGGAGGGGGAGCCATGCCCAGCGGTTGGACGCTTGCTGTCAACGGCGATGCCTCCAATGCGATGAAGTTCTCCATCCTTGGGCATGGGCAAACAGCTGACAAAGTTGGCTACGTCGACTTTCGGTTTCATGGAGAAAACAAGAATGCGTTGAACTACGGAAGTGACTCGCATTTGGACAATCTGGATGGGGCTTACGCCATTTCCTTCGCACCCGCAGGTACGACGTCCGCCATGGCTGTGGCGCGTGGGCAATCGTTTTCTATGACGATGGGAACCCAGTACCTTCCCGGTGGGTACATCACGGTCAAAGTCAATCGACCGAATGGGTCCCCGGCGGTTAACCTGGACAAGGTATCGCCCGAGCTTGCCAAAACAGAAATGCAGTTCGACTACAGATCAGGCAGCGCGGTGACAAGGCCTTTGCTCCTGAACGACAACTTCATGATTGAGCGCCGCTACACCGTTCAAAGTTTCACCGAGACAGCGCCTACTGGAGCGGCGCAGTACTTCTTGGAACCCAAGTTGATTGTGAGAATTCCCAACCAAGCCAAATATGACTTCACGCTGCGCATCAGTGGTGTTCAGCTCGAAAAGTCAGCCACGCCTACCTCCGTCGTGACCAAAGAATTTCCGAGCGGTGAGCGTCCTGCTGAAGGACTCAAACTCACAGGGCTGACGCCGGGACGGTGGTTTGTTGGCATTCAAACGCCCGGAAAAAACTTCGTCACCCAAGTGACGGTTCCGACGTCAAGGGAGTGGATTTTTCAGTGGCCCGGTGCCGCCAGCACCGAGGGTCAGTTCCGGTTGCAGAAGGTTGTCTTTGGTCAAAATATTTCCGATGTCAATCCAGATCCGCGCTGGTTTCCATTGCCGCCGATGGAGGGCGCTGTCACGCTCAAGCCAAGGAACAATGGCTCCTCAGATGTCAACAATTACCTTGCTGCCCAAGATGTTCGGATCACAGCACCCCGCCACCGAATTCATGGTTCCATGCTCAAAACCCGAGGCGGCAGGAACCTTGTTGTTGTCGGCGGGCACTACAAACCTTACCCCATCAATTTCTGGCGAGTCCACCCGAACTTGAAGGGCGATGCCAACACTGAAGCCGCGCTGTCGATCATTGGATACACCGGCACAGCCCATTTCGAGGGCCTGTTGGTTGATGTCAGCTTGGCGATGGGCGCGGATGCTGTTGGCTCTATACCGGGCTTTGGGAGTGTTGGAAATGTGAATGTTTTCCAGTCCTTGTTGAAAGGTATGCATGGAATGTTGAACCACACCGCCGCCGCTGGCACAGATCCACCTCGTCACGCGGATGGCTTGCATTTGCGAACCGACGACCCTACGGCCGGCAGCGTGGGCACATTGAGAATGCAAGACGTGACGGTGCGAACCGCTTTCCAAGCGTTGATGATGACCCCGCAGTCAAGGAACAACAGTGTTGAGCAAGTCGAACTCAATCGTGTGAACCTGCGCTACGAGGGGTTGATGCTGGACAGCAATTCGTATTTGGTTTTCCTGAGAGATGAGATCCGACAGTGTGGCGAAGAACGATCCGTGCCTCTGGTGAAACTTGAGCAGTTCTTTGTCCAGGAAAGACTGGCTGAAGTGCCCTTGTGGGGCATCCCCGCAAAAGCGCCGATTCCTGCTGAACGGGGCGCCGTGCAACCGACGATCAACCTGGCTGCTTTCGACAATTGCAAGCCTCAACGTGTGACCGGAGCAGGTGGTCGACAGTTTTTGCAGTTCAACTCGACCGATTTCGATTCGAAAATCCGAGGGTCGATTTTTGTGGTGAGTACCAAGGGCGAGTACGTGCCAGGTCGGCGGTTTTGGGACTTTGTCACTGAGGGCGATGTGGGAGCTGTCTACATTCGCTGAGTCATCAAGGGGCGCAATGCGGTCCACCGGTACGGCGTGTCACGATTGATTCGGCCTGGTGAAGTCCCCACCCCCGCATATTTCACCAGGGACGCGCCCATGCTGCTGCGGGTTGTTGGCGAGACCCTGCCTTCCAGGCGGGGCGTGAACGTTGAATTGTTTTGGCCACCTCAAATCTGGAAGCTACCTTGATTGATTTACCGGACATTTTTGACTTTCCGAAGAGCGCCATCCTTTTTGTTCTTCGAGTGCTGTGGTGGTTTGCTTGGGACTTGTGCGTCGAAACCATTTTCTGGTCAGTAGTCGGCCCTGCAAAATTCATTTCACCCCGCAAGCCATTACTGACGATGGCGTGAATTTCCAACCGAGCAAGTTTTTTGCGCCGAGCCGTGCCCTGGCTGCCCTGAGTTGACCCCATAAGCTCAGCCCGAGCAGGGTCAACAAAAACGCCTTCGCGTCTTTTGCAGACTTGGCCGCGATAGCCCGCAGCAGCCAGCGGATGTTGTACCCCGCCGCACAACTCAGTGCGTGCAGCGCATCACCCAACTCGCCTTTGAGCCAACAGCGCTGCATGCCGTGGTCCACCTTGGTGTGGCCGATCAGCGGCTCGATGGCCTGACGCCGTTTGAGCCACTTGCGTTGCACCTTGGTCAGTGACTTGTACTTGCCACGGTGGATGATCTCCACGTTCGGGTTGTCCGCGTCCACGCCCCGGAACCCCAAGTCCACGACCACTTGCTTGGGCACACGCCCCAGGTCTTGCATCAGGTTGTTGGTTTGCTCCAGTTGCGCAGCCAATGTGTGCCCATCAAACGGGTTGCCGGGGAAACTTCTGGCCCCCACCATCAAACCACGCAGGTGCGTGACAGCCAGGCTGACCTTCACACCAAACTCATAGGGCTTCCTGGCCTTGCCCTTGCCGATGCACTCCACCTCAGGCGCATGCAGCGCGTACAGCTTGCCCTTGTCGCCTCGCTGTTGCGTGCGGATGCGTTCGGCCCGCTCCAACCAGGTCTTGAGCGCACTCAGCGCTGTCGGCCCGGGTGCCACCAACACATCAAGCTTGCGCTGCACTTCACGCATCACCACCCCGAGGATTGTGCGCTGGCGTTTGACGGCTTTCTTCAAACGCTTGAACTGCTTGGCGTGGGCGTAACCCCCGGCCTGGCGTCTGAGCGTTTTGGCTTCAAACGCAAATGTCTGCTTCAAACTGATGCCCACTCGTTTGGCAGCATTCACCACTTTGTGCCGCGCAATCTCCAGCAGCCGACTGTCCACCGGGTGGGCGATGGCCTTCTCCTGCACGGTGGTGTCCACGATCACGCGTTCCAGCTCGCTGGGCTTGATGGCCTTGATCTGCACCGCTGTCTCGATGGTGGCCTTGAGCAACTGCTCCAGACCTTCTTCGCCCACGGCGCGGCGAAAGCGGCCGATCTGGGTTGGATCGCAGGGCAAGCGTGGTTCGTAATACTCCATGCCGCTGAAGAACTGCCACACCACGTTCTCGCTCCAGCGCTGAACGAGTTCTTCGTCACTGAGGTTGAAGGAGTTCTTCAGGTACTGCAAGCTGGCCATCAGCCGAATTGACAGGCGCGGGCGGCCTGCGGGGCTGATGCCGTTGCCAAATTCGACTTCATGCGCTCCCAACAAGTCCGCCGTCACCCGCTTGGAGCCTGGGCGAGCCTGGCGAGCGAAGTGCGGTGCCAGGGCTTGTTCAATCGCGGCCCAGGGCAGCCGTTTGCTCAAAACCACCAGTGGATGTTTGTGATCGACCATCCCGTCCAGGCGTGCGCGAAAGAAGTCTGCGGTGGCTGTCATGCAAATCCCCCAGAAAAATTACTCTCCGATAACGATTCCTGAGAGATCCCGTCGTCAGCATTTACCCCATATCGCCAGCATTCATGCGGGTTGCAGGGGTTTTGCAGGGCCGACTCAGTAGGTTGGCTCACGCTGCGCCTTCTCACGTTGGGTCAGTTCCCACCGGAGAAGATCACCGAGGTCGATAACGTGTACTGGCCGAAAGTACTTCTTGTTGGAGCCGTCGGTGCCATGATTCTTGGCGCAGCGATTTTGCTTCTATCGGGCGAGTGGCCAAGCCTTTAGCCAGGCGTTTTTCAGCACGCTGGCAGCGTTTGCTGAACGGAAAAAGTGAGTCGAGCACAATGCAGTTTCGGCATGTCAAAAGACTTGCGGATTCATCGTGGCACTTCGTTGCCAACAACCCTTACCCCAACGGGTCGCTGCGTAAGCGGGACCGCGACCCCACCTTCATTCACTCGGTTTCTGATGCGCCATTTTCTTTTTTCAGTGCTGCTGGCATTCGTTTTCTTGCCTGTGAGTGCCTCAGACCAACTAAAGGACGGAGACATCGTCTTTCAGACATCTCGCTCCTATCAGTCAGTGGCTGTGCAGCGTGCCACTGGTTCCAAATACAGCCACATGGGAATTGTTTTCTTTCGCGCAGGAAAGCCATACGTTTTGGAGGCTGTCTCCACGGTCAAATTCACGCCACTTGATCAATGGACAGCCCGGGGCGCGAAGGGGCATTTCGTTGTGAAGCGGCTTCGAAATTCCGGCGCTGTGTTGAATGCAGTTGCACTGGAGCGGCTACGACAGGAGGCCGGTAGTTTTGCGGGCCGCCCGTACGATCTCACCTTTGAATGGACTGATGACCGAATCTATTGTTCTGAGCTTGTTTGGAAGGCTTACGACCGCAGCCTTGGAATTCAAATCGGCAAACTTCAGAAAGTTCGCGACTTCAATCTTTCTGATCCGAGCGTCAAGGCCAAGATGCGTGAGCGTTATGGGAGTGACATTCCAATGTCTGAGCCGGTTATCTCCCCGGTCGCCATGTTCGAGTCACCCCTTTTGGTCACGGTCTACGCGAATTGAAACTAGATCCGGCAGTTGGACGCGCCCGAGTGGGCTGTGATTCGGGGTGACGGCAAGGCGTGACGAGGGTGAGCACCGAGGGCGCACAGGTGCGAACGGCTCATGCCCGCAACGAGGAGCAACGCCGCCATCAACCCGAAGCACGGCTCAATCGGATGCGTAGCGCTTTCACCCAACAGGTGATGGGCTTCGTGTGCAGAAATCTCAATGTTCATATGAGCTTACAAGCGGAAGAAAGCGGTCAACTGCCGAATCTAGGTTGAAAGCAACGGATTGGCTCGCCCGGCTGGGCGAAAGCCACAGAGGGACTGGGTGCTGCCGCGCTGAGCGCCCGGCACAAATTGGATTGGGCACACGAAGCCAAAAAGGTCGGGTTGCCGGGCATACAAGAGCGACCTGGTGAAATATTCGGGCTAGACAAATGTGGGGCAGTCGCTGCTCAACCGGATTTGCGGCGAGACCAAAACAAACCAATTAAACCGAGGCCCATGGTGGCCAAGATACCTGGTTCTGGAACAACCCGAACGTTGTCCAGGGAACCACCCAACGAGTCCTGCGTGCCCACCGCGCGGAAGCTCAGCACGTCGCTGCCTGTGCCGTAGACGCCGAAGGTGTAGCCCGTCCACACATGGTTGCTCTGGCCTATGCCGCTGGCAGTGATGGGAGTGAGGTTGACGACCACGTTGTTCCACAGCACTTCAATAGGGTTGGATGCGGCTGCCACTCCTGTGCGGCCGGAGTAGTCAAAGCTCAGTGCGTAGTAACTGCCCGCAGCGGTAAGCAGGGTTTGCGCCATGGTGGTGTTGCCGGTGGAGTCCAGTTCCACATAGTTGGCACCATTGGATGCAGTTCCCGCCACGTTGTTGCGAACTTCAATGCCGGGGCCTGCGATGGTGGTCCAGCCGTCAATCAGACTGTAGATTGACCAGGTGCCATTGGCTTGTGTTTGAACGCCAGGCGCGGGGCTCACATCTTCGAAGCTGCCATTGATCACCAAGTTGGCGTTGGCAGTGGCGTGTAGCCCCAAGGTTGCTGCTGCAATTGCCAAGGAGGAAAGGACTTTTTTCATGCGAGGGACCCGTCTGTTACGTAAAGTGACGAGATTGTTCCTTGCTGCATTCGGTTGGTGCTCGCTCGCACGGATCGGTTCATACCCCGAGGCGTGAATTCCTAAACAGTTTCGTCGGGAATAAAACGATCGACTGCGTCCGTGATGAGTCCGACCAATCCCAGCGTTTGCAGCCGTTTGGCTGCAAACGCATCGTTCACCGTGTAGGCCAGGGCACGCAATCCGGCGGACTGAAGGTCAGCCACCATGGTTGCGTCAAACAAGTTGTGGCGTGCCACCACGGCTACACATTCAAGGTCGAGTGCGGTTTGTTGCCAGCCGGGCTCCAGCTTGTCCAGAAGCAAGGCGCGTGGCAACTCGGGCGCACTTTTTTGAGCGGCTGCCAGCGCCGCCACTTGGAATGAGCTGAGCAGGGGCGGGCTGTGGCCAGCCCACCAGTGCGCTGCCGCTAAGGCCACCTGCTCACCGGTGTTGGTTTCGTCACCGGGGGTGGGTTTGATTTCAATGTTCAGCTGGTGTCCACCGTTGATACAAAAACGGGCGATGGTCTCCAAGCTGGGCAAGGGCTCACCGGCGTAGGTGGGGCTGTGCCAGCTTCCGGCATCCAGCACACGGAGTTCATCCCAAGTGCGCTCGCTGGCGATGCCGTGTTGGCCGGTGGTGTGTTTCAAATCGGCGTCGTGCAGCAAGAAGGGCACGCCGTCGCGGCTGAGTTTCACATCACATTCAAAGGCGCGGTAGCCGTAGGACGCGCCGAGTTTGAACGCGGCCAGCGTGTTTTCCGGGGCGAGTTTGCCAGCGCCGCGGTGGGCGATCCAAAAAGGGTAGGGCCATGTTTTCATGTTCATTGTTGAACCAGACACGGATCAATCAAACCCGCAAAAATCAAACCCGCAATTGGGTGGTGGGGTCAAACCAGTGCAGTTGGGCGGCGGGCGCGACCACGTGGCGCAGGTCGCCGGCTTTCGGCGGTACGGCGGTGCCGTCAATGCGCAGGGTGAAGGTTTGGCCTTGCAGGCGTCCATGCACCAGGCGCTCGGCACCGAGCATTTCCACATCGTCCACCTGCAAGGCCCAGCCTGTCGTGTTGCCTGGTGCTTGCAGCAGGGCATGCTCGGGGCGCAAGCCCATGATGAGTTCGCCGCTGCGTGGTGCGGGGGCCGGAAGGGCGAGGATGCCATCCCCCCAACGCAGTTGTTGGCCGTGCGCCTGACCCCGCAGCAGGTTCATTGGTGGCGAGCCGATGAAGCCCGCCACAAACGTGGAGGCCGGGCGCTGGTCGATGAAGCCCGCCACAAACGTGGAGGCCGGGCGCTGGTAAACCTCGTCGGGCGTGCCAATTTGTTCCATGCGGCCGCTGTTCATCACGATCATGCGCTGGGCCAAGGTCATGGCCTCGACCTGGTCGTGGGTGACGAAGAGCGAAGTCACGCCGAGTTCTGCATGCAGCTTGCGAATCTCCAGCCGGGTTTGGGCGCGCAGTTTGGCGTCCAGGTTGGAGAGCGGTTCGTCAAACAAAAACACCTGGGGCTGGCGCACGATGGCGCGGCCCATGGCCACACGTTGGCGCTGGCCGCCAGAGAGTTCGCGCGGCTTGCGGGCCAGGTAAGGCGCCAGCTCCAAAATTTTCGCGGCTTTGTCCACGCGCTGTTTGATCTCGGCCAGCGGTACCTTGGCAATCTTCAGACCATAGGCCATGTTGTTGAACACCGTCATGTGGGGGTAGAGCGCGTAGTTCTGGAACACCATGGCGATGTCCCGGTCGCTGGGGTCAACGTCGTTGACCACGCGGGCCCCGATGGATATTTCACCGCCAGAGATTTCTTCCAACCCCGCCACCATGCGCAAGAGCGTGGATTTACCGCAACCGCTGGGGCCCACGATGACGATGAATTCACCGTCCGCAATGTCGGCACTGACACCATGAATGACGGCATTGGCCTTGGGGCCCACGCCGTAGCGCTTCACCACGTTTTTGAGGGAGATACTGGCCATGCGCCTTGCCTTATTCCTGTCTTATTTCTCGGTGTCCACCAAACCTTTGACAAACCACTTTTGCATCAGCATCACCACGATGGCTGGCGGCAGCATGGCAAGGATGGCGGTGGCCATGACGACATTCCACTCGGTGTAAGCCTCGCCTGCAATCAGGCGTTTGATGCCCAGCACCACGGGGTACATGTCTTCATTGGTGGTGACCAGCAGCGGCCACAGGTACTGGTTCCAGCCGTAAATGAACTGAATGACAAAGAGGGCCGCCATGCTGGTGCGCGACAGTGGCAACAACACGTCCCAAAAAAATCGCATCGGGCTGGCGCCGTCCATGCGGGCGGCTTCAACCAACTCGTCGGGCACGGTGAGGAAAAACTGCCGGAACAAAAAGGTGGCCGTGGCCGAGGCGATGAGGGGAATGGTCAACCCTGCATAGCTGTTGAGCAGCCCTAAGTCAGACACCACCGCGTAGGTGGGGCCGATGCGCACTTCGACCGGCAACATCAAGGTGACGAAGATCATCCAGAACACCGTGTTGCGCAGCGGAAAACGAAAGTACACGATGGCAAAAGCCGACAGCAATGAGATGGCGATCTTGCCCACGGCAATCACCAAAGCGCTGACCAGGCTGATCCACATCATGGGCAGGGCCGCCGGAAAGTTGCCGCCGCTGCTGCTGGTGCCGCCGAACAGCGCAAGCCGGTAGGTCTCCAGAAAATGGCTGCCCGGCAGCAAAGACAGTGGCCGCGACTGCGCAATTTCTTGTGATGACTGGGTGGACGCCACGATCGCCAGGTACAGCGGAAACGCCACCGCTACCACGCCCAAGATCAGCAGCGCGTGCGCCACGAAGGTGGCCAGGGGGCGACGTTCAACCATGGCAGCAGGCAAGGCGTGGCAGGGAACGCAGCATCAGTAGTTCACCTTCTTCTCAACGTAACGAAACTGCAAGACCGTCAGCGCAATCACGATCACCATCAGCACCACCGACTGCGCCGCCGAGCCGCCCAAGTCCATGGCTTTGAAACCATCGTAATAAACCTTGTAAACCAAGATGGCGGTGTCTTTGCCAGGCCCGCCCTGGGTGGCGGCGTCCACGATGGCAAAGGTGTCAAAGAAGGCATACACCACGTTGATGACCAAGAGGAAAAACGTGGTGGGCGACAGCAGCGGGAACACAATGGTCCAAAAACGCCGCGTCGGTGAGGCCCCGTCGATGGCGGCTGCTTCAATCAGCGATTTGGGGATGGATTGCAAGCCTGCCAAGAAGAACAAGAAGTTGTAGGAGATTTGTTTCCATACCGCAGCCACCACGATCAGTGTCATGGCGTGGTGGCTGTTGAGCAGGTGATTCCACTCCACACCGGCCCATTGCAAGGCATAGGTCACCACCCCCATGGGCGATGCAAACATGAACACCCAGAGCACCCCAGCGACCACTGGCGCGACCGCATAGGGCCACACGAGCAAGGTTTTGTAAATCGATGCACCGCGTATCACCCGGTCGGCCATCACAGCGAGCAAGAGCGCGATCGACAGGCCAAACACCGCGACCAAGACTGAGAACAGCGCGGTGGTTTTGAACGAGGCCAAATAGGTGTCGTCAGCCCACAGGCGCTCAAAGTTCTCCCAACCCACAAACTCGGTCGTGGTGCCAAACGCGTCTTGACTCAGCACACTTTGGTACAGCGCCTGGCTGGCTGGCCAGAAGAAAAACACCAGCACCACGAGCAATTGCGGTGCGACCAGCAGCCAGGGCAGCCAGCGCGATTGGAATCGGACTCGTTTTTCCACAGCGCTAACAGCCTTGACCTGGTTTTAGTTGCCTATTGAGCTTTACATAAACTGCAACACCACAAACCGTTCGGGCTGACGCTTCGACGGGGCTCAGGACAGGACTTGTCGAAGCCAGTGCGAACCGCGGTGCAGGCCCTTCGACAGGCTCAGGGCGAACGGGTTGGAAGTTGTCGTTGACAACGTAAAACATCATCAGGACTTGTTGGCTTTCTGGAAACGCTCGAGCTGTTCATTGCCGCGTTTGACGGCCGTGTTCAGCGCCTCTTCGGCGCTTTTCTTGCCGGCCCAAACCTGTTCCAGCTCTTCGTCGTTGATGGCGCGAATTTGCACAAAATTGCCCAGGCGAATGCCGCGTGATTTGTCGGTGGTTTTACGAATCATTTGTGTCACCGACACATCGGTACCGGGATTTTGTTTGTAGAAATCAGACTTCTCGGTCAACTCGTAAGACGCTTTGGTCAGCGGCAAATAGCCCGTTCTCTGGTGGCTCTTGGCGGCTTCGTCGGCTTTGGAGAGGTGGGCAAAAAACAGTGCAGCCCCTTTGTACTCGTCAGGCTTCTTACCCGCCATCACCCACAGGCTGGCACCACCGATGACGGTGTTTTGCGGTGCACCAGGCACGTCGGGGTAGTAGGGCAGGGCAGCAATGCCAGAGGCAAACTTGGCGTTGCGTTTGATGTTGCCGTAAAGGGCAGATGAGCCCGTCATCATGGCGCACTCACCCGATACAAAGGTGGCGTCCGCTGCATTACCCCGGCCTTTGTAAACGAAGAGGTTTTGTTTGGCCATGTTGGCCAGGTTTTCAATGTGGCGCACATGCAGCGGTGTGTTGAAGGTGAGCCGCGCGTCCAGGCCTTGCATGCCATTACCTTTGCTGGCGAACTCGGTGTTGTGCCAGGCAGAAAAACTCTCCAGCTGCGTCCAACTGACCCAACTGGTGGTGAATGGGCATTTGTGACCCACGGACTTGAGTTTGGCCGCCGCCAGTGCCACTTCGGGCCAGGTGGTGGGCACTTTGTCGATGCCCGCGGTTTTGAAGGCGTCTTTGTTGTAGTGGAACACCGTGGTGGAGCTGTTGAAGGGGAAGCTCAACATTTGTCCATTCGGCGCGGTGTAGTAGCCGGCCACCGCTGGCACATAGGCATTGGCGTCAAACGTGACACCGGCTTTTTTCATCACCTCACCCACCGGCACGATGGCTTGTTTGCTGGCCATCATGGTGGCCGTGCCCACTTCAAACACCTGCAAGATGTGGGGCGCATTGCCCGCACGGAAGGCCGCGATGGCAGCCGTCATGGACTCGTCATAGCTGCCTTTGAAGGTGGGCACCACTTTGTAGGTTTTTTGGCTGGCATTGAAGTCTTTGGCCAAGTCGTTCACCCATTCCCCCAGGGCACCGCCCATGGAGTGCCACCACTGGATCTCTACCGGCGCTTGTGCTTGAGCTGCATTCAAGCCGAACAGGGCCAGCAGGCCCGCTGCAACCATTGATTTTTTCAGTGTCATGACAACTCCGTGAAGTAAAAAAACGCCGCGTTCAGGGGGCGAGCCTCAGTTTGAAGGGCTTTTGTGACAGAACAACGAAGCGCTCAACTGCCGTATTGGCCTCCCGAGGAAGGAGCCATTCAATCCGGATAACCCCGCAATTCCGGTGGTTGTGCGAATCGGGCACCAACAGGGGGCTGCGTTACGATGTCGCCTTAAGTGCAGTCCGAGGTGCCTCGCCGCCTCCTTTTCTCATGAACGCACCCGCTACCCTGACCCAATTGACGGCCGCCGCCGCTGCCGACACCAACGCGCCCCGTCTGCGCGAAATCCCCTACAACTACACCTCGTTTTCCGACCGGGAAATCGTGATCCGCTTGCTTGGTGCACGCGCCTGGGAAGTGTTGGATCGACTGCGTTCCGAACGCCAAACGGGCCGCTCTGCCCGCATGTTGTACGAGGTGCTTGGCGACATTTGGGTGGTGCAGCGCAACCCTTATTTGCAAGACGACTTGCTGGACAACCCCAAACGCCGCCAGTTGTTGGTGGATGCACTGAACCATCGGCTGAGCGAGGTGCAGCGCCGCCGCACACCGGGCACAGACGCCGAGCGTGACCGCCACGTCGGCGAGCTGCTGGAGGCAGCGGGCAAGGCGGTGACGACTTTCTCCGCGTTTTTCGAGCAAGTCGCCAAGCTGCGCAAACAGGCGCAAAAGGTGCTGGGCCGCGTCACCGCCAAAGACAACATCAAGTTCGATGGCCTTTCACGCGTGTCCCATGTGACCGATGCCACCGACTGGCGCGTCGAGTACCCCTTCGTCGTGCTGACCCCCGACACCGAGGCGGAGATGGCCGGCATGGTGGCCGCGTGCGTGGAGCTGGGCTTGACCATCATTCCACGCGGAGGCGGTACCGGCTACACCGGTGGTGCCGTGCCCCTGACCTGGAACAGCGCCGTCATCAACACCGAAAAACTGGAAGCCATGACCGAGGTGGAGTTCGTCACCTTGCCCGGCGTGGACAAGCCGGTGGCCACGGTGTGGACGGAAGCCGGTGTGGTCACCCAGCGTGTGGCCGATGCCGCCGAGCGCGGTGGCCATGTGTTTGCGGTGGACCCCACATCGGCCGAAGCCTCGTGCATCGGCGGCAACATTGCCATGAACGCGGGCGGAAAAAAAGCGGTGCTCTGGGGCACGGCGCTGGACAACCTGGCGTCTTGGCGCATGGTCACACCCGAGGCCAAATGGCTGGAGGTGACTCGACTGAACCACAACCTCGGCAAGATCCACGACGTGGAAGTGGCCAGCTTCGAGCTGAGGTACTTTGACGCCACAGGCAAGAAACTCGAGCGGACCGAGAGGCTGGACATTCCCGGCCGCACCTTCCGCAAAGAGGGCCTCGGAAAAGACGTCACCGACAAATTCCTCGCCGGCCTGCCCGGTATTCAAAAAGAGGGCTGCGACGGGCTCATCACCAGTGGCCGCTGGATCGTTCACCAAATGCCGGCCCACACCCGCACCGTGTGCCTGGAGTTTTTCGGCAATGCCAAGGACGCGGTGCCCAGCATTGTGGACATCAAGGACTACATGTTCGCGCTCAACAAAGCGGGTGGCGTGGACACCGAGAACGGCAAGTCCAAGGTGGTGCTCGCGGGCCTGGAACACCTGGACGACCGCTACCTCAAGGCCGTTGGTTATGCCACCAAGAGCAAACGCGGCGGTTTGCCGAAGATGGTGCTCGTCGGCGACATCTGCGGTGACGACCCCGACGCCGTGGCCCGTGTCACGAGTGAAGTAGTGCGCCTGGCCAATGGCCGCTCGGGCGAAGGTTTCGTGGCCGTCAGCCCCGACGCGCGCAAAAAGTTTTGGTTGGACCGCAAACGCACGGCCGCCATCAGCAAACACACCAACGCCTTCAAAGTGAACGAAGACGTGGTGATTCCGCTGCCGCGCATGGGCGAGTACACCGAAGGCATTGAGCGCATCAACATTGAACTCAGCCTGCAAAACAAGCTGGCCTTGGTCGATGCGCTGGAGGCGTTTTTCCTCACCGGCAATTTGCCTCTGGGCAAGAGCGACGACGCGGGTGAGATTGCGTCTGCCGAGTTGCTGGAAGACCGCGTGCAACAAGCGCTGACCTTGCTGCGCGAGGTGCGTGGTTTGTGGTCTGGTTGGCTCAAGGATTTGGACACGCCAGCAGGGCTTCGACAGGCCTGTCCTGAGCCCAGTCGAAGGGCTCAGCCCGAACGGAATCAAACGGGTGAAGCTTCCCCCACCGTTGGCACCGAGTCTTCCTCCACCGTTCGCACTGAGCTTGTCGAAGTGCAAGCGAGAGCCGCCGCTGATCCACGCAGCTACTTCGCCCAACTGCAAGACCACAGCCTGCGCGCCTCGTGGAAAACCCAAATCCGCGCGCCGCTGCAAAACATCTTCGCGGGCTCGGCGCTCAAGCCCATCGTGGACGAGTGCCAGAAGATCCACGGTCAAATCCTGAAAGGCCGTGTCTGGGTGGCGCTGCACATGCATGCCGGCGACGGCAATGTGCACACTAACATTCCGGTGAACTCCGACAACTACGACATGCTGCAAACCGCCCACCATGCGGTGGCCCGCATCATGGCGCTGGCACGCAGCCTGGACGGCGTGATTTCTGGTGAACATGGCATCGGCATCACCAAACTCGAATTCCTGACGGATGCCGAAATCGCCGACTTCACCGCCTACAAATTGAAGGTGGACCCACAAGGCCGCTTCAACAAAGGCAAGCTGCTGCGCGACGCCAGTTTTGATGGCGTGACCCTCAAGGCCGACCTCACCAATGCCTATACACCGAGCTTCGGGCTGATGGGGCACGAGTCCCTCATCATGCAGCAGAGCGACATCGGCGCCATTGCCGATTCGGTCAAGGACTGCCTGCGCTGCGGCAAGTGCAAACCGGTGTGCGCCACCCACGTGCCGCGCGCCAACTTGCTCTACAGCCCACGCAACAAAATTTTGGCCACCTCGCTTTTGGTAGAGGCCTTCCTCTACGAAGAACAAACCCGGCGCGGCATCAGCATCAAACACTGGGAAGAGTTTGAAGACGTGGCCGACCACTGCACCGTCTGCCACAAATGCCTGACACCTTGCCCGGTGGACATCGACTTTGGCGATGTGTCCATGAACATGCGCAACCTGTTGCGCAAAATGGGCCAAAAGAGCTTCCGCCCCGCGGCGGAGTTCCAGTCCTGGTTCATCGGTACCACCAGCCCCAAGGCGATTCAGTTGGGGCACGCCATCACCAACCTCAGCTTCAAAGCCCAGCGCCTGGGCAACGATGTGCTGAAAGTTCTGGCGCGCCAACAAACCAAGGCACCACCGGCCACGGTGGGCAAACCGCCCATCAAAGAGCAGGTCATCCACTTCATCAATAAAAAGATGCCCGGTGGACTGCCAAAGAAAACCGCACGTGCCTTGCTGGACATTGAAGACGCGGACTACGTGCCCATCATCCGCAACCCTCAGGCCACCACCAGCGACACGGAGGCGGTGTTTTATTTCCCTGGTTGCGGCTCGGAGCGTTTGTTCTCGCAAGTGGGTTTGGCCACGCAAGCCATGCTCTGGCACGCCGGGGTGCAAACCGTGTTGCCGCCGGGTTATTTGTGCTGCGGTTACCCCCAGCGCGGCTCAGGCGATTTCGACAAAGCCAACAAAATCATCACCGACAACCGCGTGCTGTTTCACCGCGTGGCCAATACGCTCAACTACTTGGACATCAAAACCGTGGTGGTGAGCTGCGGTACCTGCTACGACCAATTGCAGGGTTACCAGTTCGAGAAAATTTTCCCCGGCTGCCGCATCGTGGACATCCACGAGTACCTGCTGGAGAAAGGCATCACGCTCGGCGCGGCGCAAGGAGCAGGCTACTTGTACCACGACCCTTGCCACAGCCCGATGAAGTTGCAAGAGCCGATGAAAACCGTCAAGGCCTTGATGGGCGACCAGGTCGTGGAAAGCAAACGCTGCTGCGGCGAAAGCGGTGGCCTGGCGACTTCACGCCCTGACGTGTCCACGCAAATCCGTTTCCGCAAGGAAGAAGAAATCCGCAAAGGCGAAGCGTCCTTGCGTGCGTCCGGTGCGGTGAAGGCCGATCAAAACGTGAAGATCCTCACCTCCTGCCCAAGCTGCTTGATGGGCCTGAACCGTTATCAGGAAGACCTGAAAACCGGCCTGCTGGAAGCTGACTACATCGTCGTCGAAATGGCCAAACAAATCCTTGGCGAAGAGTGGATGCCTGAGTACGTGGCCAAGGCGAATGCGGGGGGGATTGAGAGGGTGTTGGTGTGAGGTTTTGGCGGCGTGGTCGCGTCACATTTGAATCCGTATTCTGAGCATGAGTACCAAACTACGATTGCGAAGCATAGACGCCGCCGTTTTTTTTTGCACTAGCGGGTCCGTTATGCGGTTACTTCACTTTGGTAGGAGTATTTCTTCTCGCCTTGCTGCTTAAAGAAGGAGGAATTGAGAGGCCGATTGAAGGGTGGGTCGGTGGAGGTGCCATGATCCTTGGCGGTTCTTTGATCGCCCTCGTGGTTGGGTGTGTGCCTGGATTCCTTGCCGGTCTTGGCTATGCTCGGTGCGTAAATGGCGGGCCTGAAAAAGAGAATTTGTCTGCATGGCGCTGCATGTTTATTGGCGCCGTGTGTGGGGTATGCGCATGCTTGCCATTGTTTTTTTGGTCGCCACTATTTGGTTTGCCAGGGGCCATCGGAGGTGCGTTTTGTGCTCTTCATTTACGGCAAAGATTCTGATTTCAGATCTTTCAGTTGCGCATGAATAACCCCCCTGAACACCGCTCATGCCCCGCCAAATCCCGGCGGCTTGACACGTCGGTGAATCCCCCCGCACGCAGCAATTCGCGCACCTCAGCCGCCTGGTCATAACCGTGTTCCAGCAGGAGCCAGGCGTTCGGGTGCAGATGCTGGGGTGCATCCTGGATGATCTGGCGCAAGGCATTCAAGCCTGTGCTGCCTGAAGTCAATGCCATCAGGGGTTCGTGGCGCAGGGCGGGGACATGGGGGTCGGCTTCTGCGATGTAGGGCGGGTTGCTCACGGCCAAGTGGAAACGGTGACCTTGCACGGCAGACCACCAATCGCTGGCTGACCACGTCACGTCCAGGCCCAAACGGTGGCCGTTGTTCTGCGCGACCGCCAGGGCGGCAGGGCTGGCATCCACGGCGGTCACATTTGCTCTGCTGAAGCGGTGTTTGATCGCCAAGGCGATGGCACCGCTGCCGGTGCCGAGGTCGATCACAGTAGGTGCCTGGATGAGCGGGTCAACCAGGGCTTCGACAGGCTCAGCCCGAACGGGGATGGGAGCTTCGTCGCGTTGGATCGACCAGCGGTGGAGGCACTCCAGCGCCCAGTCCACCAGGGTCTCGGTGTCGGCGCGGGGGATGAGCACATCGGGCGTGACCTGGAGGGTCAAACCGTGGAATTCCTTTTCGCCGAGGATGTAGGCCAAGGGCTCACCATCGATGGCGCGTTGGGACAGTTCTGCCCAGGTGGTCGCGTCGGTGGCGGTCAGAGGCTGCTCAGCATGCGCCGTCAACCAGGTGCGGTTGCAGCCCAGCACATGGGCCAGCAACAGTTGCGCGTCCAGGCGCGGCAGGCCGCTGGCCTGTGCGGCTTGCAGCGCTTGTGCGACCGTGGTGGGAACCGCGGATGGCGTCATCACCCGCCACTCTCCAATGACGCCAGTTGCTCCGCCGCACGCGCCGCTTGCAGTGCTTGGGTGACCTCGCTCAAGTCGCCGTCCAGGATGAACTGCAACTTGTAGAGCGTGAGGTTGATGCGGTGGTCGGTGAGGCGGCCTTGGGGGAAGTTGTAGGTGCGGATGCGGTCGCTGCGGTCGCCGCTGCCGATCAGGCCTTTGCGTGTGGCGGCTTCTTTGGCTTCGCGCTCGCTGCGTTCTTTGTCCTGCAAGCGCGCGGTCAGCACGGCCAAGGCTTTGGCTTTGTTGCGGTGTTGGGAGCGGTCGTCCTGGCATTCGGCCACCAAACCCGTGGGCAGGTGGGTGATCCGTATGGCGCTGTCGGTTTTGTTCACGTGCTGGCCACCGGCACCACTGGCGCGGAAGGTGTCGATGCGCAGGTCGGCCGGGTTGAGCTGCACGGCCTGGGTTTCGTCAGGTTCTGGCAGCACAGCCACGGTGCAGGCACTCGTGTGGATGCGGCCCTGGGTTTCGGTGGTGGGAATGCGCTGCACACGGTGGCCGCCGGATTCAAACTTCAATCGCGCATAGACGTTGTCGCCTTCAATGCGGAACACCACTTCTTTGTAGCCACCGAGGTCGGACATGTTTTCCGACATGACTTCGGTGCGCCAGCCTTGGCGTTCGCAATAACGCAGGTACATGCGGGCGAGGTCGGCAGCGAAGAGGGCGGATTCATCACCGCCTGTGCCCGCGCGAATTTCAAGGAAAGCGTTGCGGCTGTCGTCGGGGTCTTTGGGCAGCAGTTCGGCTTGCAGTTCGGCTTCGAGTGAGGCCATCTCCGCCGTTGCGTCGTTGATTTCTTGCTGCGCGAGTTCGGCCATGTCGACATCTTGCAGCAGGCTTTGTGCTTGTGCCACGTCCTGCTCGCGCTGTATGTAGCGGCGGTAGCGGTCCACCACGCGTGTGACCTCGGCATGCTCGCGGCTGAGCTCGCGAAAACGTTTCATGTCGCTTGCTACCTGTGGGTCACCCAGGTTGGCATCTAGCTCATTGAGGCGATGGACCAGGCGCTCAAACTGCTGGCGTTGGGAGTTGTTCATAGTGGCAGATCAAAAACTTGCACCTTGATGGCATCTGATAGAGCAGACACCGGAACCTAGCTCCGTTCGCCCTGACCCTTCGACAAGCTCAGGAGTAAACGCAAGGCTTCGCCTTGTCGAAGGGTAGCGAGCTGCGCTGGCTTCGACAGGCTCAGCCCGAACGGAAATAGGGAGTGACGAAAGAACTTCAAAAATCAGGTGATGCGAGAGTTTCGTGGACCGGGCACCTTCGCAAAGGGATGGTGCTGATCGACATGCTGCTGACGGTGTTAGCAGTTGGGCCAGTCAAGGCCGCTAACGCTCGGCGTCGGGGTCGTTGGACGCGTCGTTGCGCATGTGGCGTGAAACGGTGGACGAGGGGTCCACGGCTTCGCTGCGCAGAAACAAGCGCGACACCATCTGCGAGAGCAACTCGCGTTGCTCCCCATGGCTGGTTTGCAATTCGGCCAAGGTGCCGTGCAACATTTTTTGGGTGAGGCCGCGTGTCAAGGCATCGAAGACGACATCCATGTCCTCGCCCTTGGCGAGCAATTTGCGCGCACGCTGGATTTCCAAACGCCGCCACTCGTCGGTTTGGCTTTGCAGGGCTTGAATCAAGGGCACGCTGTGCCGCTGCCCCAGCCAGTGCACAAAACCTTGCACGCCAGTTTCAATGATGGCCTCTGCTTGCTGCACAGCCGCCTGGCGTTTTTCGCCTGCGGCTTGCACCAGGGTGGAGAGGTCGTCCACGGTGTAGAGGTAGATGTCAGCCAGCTCGGCCACTTCGGGTTCGATGTCGCGTGGCACGGCCAGATCGACCATGAAGATGGGGCGGCGTTTGCGGGCCTTGAGGGCGCGTTCAACAGCACCGAGTCCGACAATCGGCAACGAACTGGCGGTGCAGGACACCACCACATCAAACTCGGCCAGCTGTTGGGGCAAATCGGCCAAACGCATGGCCTGCGCGCCGAAACGGGCGGCGAGTTTTTCCCCGCGCTCCAAGGTGCGGTTGGCCACTGTGATGGACTTGGGGTTCTTCGCTGCAAAGTGGGTGCAAACGAGTTCGATCATCTCGCCTGCGCCGATGAAAAGCACCTTGAGGTCTTGCAGATCACCAAAGAGCTGGGACGCCAAACGCACGCTGGCTGCGGCCATGCTGATGGAGTGGGCACCGATGTCGGTCGAGGTGCGCACTTCTTTGGCCACTGCAAACGAACGCTGGAACATCTGGTGCAAGGTGGTGCCCAGCGTGCCTGCACTGTCGGCCTGCCGCACGGCCTGTTTCATTTGGCCGAGGATTTGTGGCTCGCCAAGCACCATGGAGTCCAGGCCGCTGGCGACACGGAAAGCGTGGCGTGCGGCTGCGCCGCCTTCGAGCCAATAGGTGTGTTCGCGCAGTTGGTGGGGTGGCAGCCGACCCACCTCAGCCAACCACTCGATGGCAAAGGGCATCAGTTGGTGGCTGCTTTGGCTGCCAACGTACAGTTCGGTGCGGTTGCAGGTGGAAACCAGGGCCAGTTCGGGGGGCTGTTGTGAGGGCGCGTGCAGGCGCTGCTTCAGGCTTTGCAGCGTGCTGGCCAAACTCTCGGGCACAAATGCAAACCGACCGCGCAAGTCCAGGGGGGCGGTGGTGTGGTTCAGGCCGAGGGCAATGACGCTCATGGTCGAATTATAAAATTTGCAGGTGCTGCCGTGGGGTGGGAATGCCTTGCGCAGCTTGATTCAGATCAAGGGCCATGCGGCCACTGGATGTTTGATCACAAAGAAGGTGGGTCAAGTGGGCGTGAACGACGTGGTCTGGCATGTGCTGAACTTTTTCGCCCCTGCGGTGGGGGTTGGGATATTGACTGCCAGTTTGGTCAAACTCGTGTGGTGGCGCGCACTTCGCGGGGTGGGTTTTCGAGGTTTGTGCTTGGCAGCAAGTGTTGCCTGCGCGGTGGGATTGGTGGTCGGCCTTGTGCTGTTTGGACGCGACGGCAAGATGGCCACCTATGGTTTGATGCTCTTGCTGTGCACCTTGAGCTTGGGCTGGTTTGGCTTGCGCAAAGCGACGCACTGAAAATCAAACCGTCGTCAACACCTCAGCGTCTTCGTTGATCAACACCTCCGCACGCAGCGAGTTGGTGTAGACGGCAGTGATTCGCACATCCAGCATTTGGCCCTTGAGGCGATCTCGCTGGGGGCCACCCGGGAAGTTCACGATGCGGTTGCATTCGGTGCGGCCAGTGAGTTCGGGCTCCTCTGAGGTGGAACGGCGCGACGGCCCTTCCACCAAGATGCGCTGCACCGTGCCCACGCGGGAGAGGCTGATTTTTTTGGCGTTGGCTTCAATGGCCGCTTGTAATTGCTGCAGACGTTTGAGCTTCACCTCGTGCGGTGTATCGTCTTGCAGCGCAGAAGCCGGTGTGCCCGGACGCTGGCTGTAGATGAAGCTGTAGCTGATGTCAAAACCGACGTCGTCCACGAGCTTCATCAACCGCGCAAAGTCGTCCTCGGTTTCACCGGGGAAGCCGACGATGAAGTCGCTGGAAATGCACAGTTCAGGCCGAATCGCGCGCAGCTTACGAATGGTGCTTTTGTATTCCATCGCGGTGTAGCCGCGTTTCATGGCCATCAAGATGCGGTCGCTGCCGTGTTGTACAGGCAGGTGCAAATGGTTCACCAATTGCGGAATGGTGGCGTAAGCATCAATCAAACGCTGGGTGAATTCATTGGGGTGGCTGGTGGTGTAACGCAAACGCTGCAGCCCAGGAATGGCGGCCACGTACTCCAACAGCAGGGCAAAGTCAGCGATCTCGCTGGTTGCACCCATGGCACCCCGGTAGGCGTTGACGTTTTGGCCCAGCAGGTTGATTTCTTTGACGCCTTGGTCCACCAGACCTGCCACTTCGGCGAGCACATCGTCAAACGGCCGTGAGACTTCTTCGCCGCGTGTGTAGGGCACCACGCAGTAGCTGCAGTATTTGGAGCAGCCTTCCATGATGGAAACAAAAGCGCTGCCGCCATCGACTTTGGCGGCAGGCAAGTGGTCGAACTTTTCAATTTCGGGGAAACTGATGTCCACCTGTGGGCGTTGCTGGCTTTGACGTTTGGACAGCAAATCGGGCAAGCGGTGCAGGGTTTGCGGGCCGAACACCACGTCGACATAGGGCGCGCGCGCGATGATGGCGGCACCTTCTTGGCTGGCCACACAGCCGCCTACACCAATCATCACGCCTTTGGCCTTGAGGTGTTTGACGCGGCCGAGGTCGCTGAACACTTTTTCCTGCGCTTTTTCACGCACCGAGCAGGTGTTGAACAAAATGAGATCGGCTTCGTCGACGTTCTCGGTGGGCTCATAGCCCTGTGCTGCGTGCAGCACGTCGTTCATTTTGTCGGAGTCGTACTCGTTCATTTGGCAGCCGAAGGTTTTGATGAACACCTTTTTGCTGCTTTTGCCCGCCTCGCCACTCATGGCTTGGTCCAGATTTGTGTCGTTGCGTCAAAACGCCAGGTTTTGGCTTGTTCCGGCGTGGTGGGCCAAGGCGTGCGCGAGATCTCTTCGGGGCGCAGGATCCAAATATCCTTGGGCTGGCCAAGCAAGTCCCGGGTGTACAAGACCACAAAAGTTTGCCCACGCAGGCCGTCCGACATGACCATCATGTTGTTCTGGCCACGAATGCGCGCGCCAGGCGCAAGCCGGGTGGCGGTGTCGTTGAGTTTCGCCTCGGGCGATACGTTGCCAAAGGTCAATTCACCACGCAGGGCTTCTTGAGGGAAGTTACGCTGGAACTGAATTTGGGCTTGGGCTGCCGGGGCGTGAAGCACCGAAACAACAGCGGCGCACGAAATCAGGGCAGCAGACAAACAGCGGAGCATGGTGTGTATCCAGTGGCTGTTTAAATGAATTTGGTGGCGCTTCAGGGATTCGAACCCCGGACCTGCGGATTATGATTCCGTCGCTCTAACCGACTGAGCTAAAGCGCCTGAGCCCAAAATTATAACTGTGATCTGGCGACCTGCCGATTTCGGTGTTTGTTCTTCAGAGTTTTTCCATTGATTTCAACAGGCACTCTCGCTGGGTGCCTATCCCTCATGTTCAGTTTCTTCAAGAAAAAACCGGCTGTCGAACCGACGGCCGCAAAACCAATTCTTCAACCGCAAGAGGTGGTTGCTGCCGAAGCAACTCCTGATCCAGCGCCTCGCCAATCCTGGTTGGGCAAGCTGCGCCAGGGGCTGCGTAAAACGGGCTCTGCGCTCGCCCAGGTTTTCACTGGAACACAGATCGACGACAACCTGTACGAGGAGTTGGAGTCGGCACTCTTGATGGCTGATGCGGGTGTGCATGCCACCGAATACCTGTTGTCCGACTTGAAACGTCGGGTCAAAGACAGCAAGGCCACTGACCCGGCGCAGGTGAAGGGTTTGTTGGCTGAGGCGTTGGCGGAGTTGTTGGCGCCTATGCAGGCGCCTGTGTCTGTCGGGCAGCACAAGCCGACGGTGATGATGGTTGTGGGTGTCAATGGTGCAGGCAAAACCACCAGCATCGGCAAGCTCACCTTGCATTTGTCAAACGCGGGTCAGCGTGTGTTGTTGGCGGCAGCGGACACCTTTCGTGCCGCAGCCAAAGAGCAGTTGGCCGTGTGGGCCAACCGTGCGGATGTCGCAGGTTCAGCCAGTGCGCGGGCACCGGTTGAGTTTGTGAGCCAAGAGGGCGGCGACCCTGCGGCGGTGAGTTTTGATGCCGTGGTGGCTGGCAAAGCCCGAGGGTGTGACGTGGTGATTGCCGACACTGCGGGCCGACTGCCCACGCAGTTGCATTTGATGGAAGAGCTGCGCAAGATTCAGCGCGTGATTGGCAAAGCGCAAGAGGGCGCGCCGCATGAGGTGCTTTTGGTGGTCGATGGCAACACCGGTCAGAACGCGCTGGCGCAAGTTAAGGCGTTTGACCAGGCCTTGGGGCTGACTGGCGTCATCATTACCAAACTTGATGGAACGGCCAAAGGCGGTGCGGTGGCTGCAATGGCGCTGTGGGCGCGTGAACGCGATGCCAACAACCAGTCACACGCTCGCCGACCTTTGAGTATTTACTTTGTGGGCGTGGGCGAACAACTGGAAGACCTGGAAACCTTCAACGCGAAGGAGTTTGCTCAGGCGCTGCTTGGGTGAGTCGCGCTCACTGCCTGGAACGCTGCACTGCAGGAGTGTTGTTGGTGGTGAGCGGGGCCAACGGCATCGGGGAGGAGTCCAGGTCGTCAAACCAGGTGGAAGGCGGAGCGTCATTGAACTCGGCACCATCGTCCACAACCACGGCATCGTCATGATGCCGAGCCACGGTCGCCTGCGTCGCTTTGGTCGGAAGTTGAACCACATTGGCTGCGACAGGTGCGGGGGAAGCAGGGGGGGCCAAGCCCGCCAGTTCCGTGGTCGCCTCAGAGGAGCTCCACAACAAAGCACGTACTTTGGCCGCGGAGGGCAACCCTTGCTCTGACCAAACATGCAGCGCCACGCCTGCTGCCTTGAGCGAGCGGGCTTTACGCGCATGACGTTTCGCCGCCCGTGGGTTGCTGTCGGATGTTTTGCTGTGAATTTCAATCACCGCCAAGACCTTGCTGCTGCGATTGCAAACCACCAAGTCTGCGCACTGGTTACCCACGCGTCGCAGCCATTCGGCATAGGAATAACGGGTGCCCACCTTGATAAATCGTGCAAGCGGTACTTGGGAGAGCACCATGTACTCAGGCAGTGCCTCGCGCAGGGTGTCGTAAGCCTGCTGTTCTGCCGCTGTCATCAGTCGTGTGGCGCGTGGTTGCCAGCCAATGACGGTGTCGACATGTTCTGGTGAGTCGCCAACTCGCGCTTGACCCGGGCGGATGCGGATGTACCAAAAAATCACCGCCACAAGCACTATCAAAGAGATCAGTAAGGTGGTCACATCAAGCACCGCAATGTTGAATCATGCGCCGACCATAGCGGCCCTACTTTGCTCGGTCAATATGGCTAGCCCTTGCGTAGCGACGCTCAACCGGCAGCGCGCAACAAATGGTTACAAAGTCGCAGCCGTTCGGGGGCGCTAATCCGTCCCTGTCTCACCGAAACCCGCTTGGGCCTTTCATGCCGCCCATCCCACCCATGCGCTTCATCATCTTCATCAGGCCGCCGCCTTTCATTTTTTTCATCATGTCGCGCATTTGCTCAAATTGATTGAGCATGCGGTTGACGTCTTGAACCTGAACGCCAGCACCCGCTGCGACGCGACGTTTGCGTGTCGCTTTGAGCAAATCAGGTTTGCGGCGCTCTTGGGGTGTCATCGAGCAAATGATGCCTTCCATGCGCCGCACATCGCGTTCGGCGCGGTCCATGTCGGCTTGGCCCATTTGACCGGCCTTGGCCGTGAGTTGAGAGGGCAATTTGTCCATCAGGTTGGACAGACCCCCCATTTTTTTCATCTGAGAAATTTGCGACAAAAAATCGTTCAGGTCAAAGCTATCACCTGATTTGACTTTGTCAGCCAATTTCTGCGCGGCGGCCATGTCGGCGCCTTGGCTGATTTGTTCAACCAGGGCCACGATGTCGCCCATGCCCAGCACGCGCTGCGCATGGCGTTCTGCATCGAACACTTCCAAGCCATCAATCTTTTCGCTGACGCCCGCAAATTTGATGGGCGCTCCAGTGATTTGACGCACCGACAGTGCAGCGCCACCGCGAGAGTCGCCGTCCATTTTCGTCAGCACGATGCCGGTCAGCGGCAAGGCCTCTTTGAAGGCCTTGGCGGTGTTGACCGCGTCTTGGCCTTGCATGGCATCGACCACGAACAGTGTTTCAATGGGCTGCAGCTCCGCATGCAGCGCTGCGATTTCTCGCATCAAGGCTTCGTCAATGGCCAAACGACCCGCCGTGTCGACCAGCAGCACGTCGAAATAGTGCTTGCGTGCGTAGTCCAAGGCCGCACGTGCAATCAACAATGGTTGGTCGTTGGCGGTAGAAGGAAACCACTCGGCACCAGCTTGCTTGCTGACCATCTTGAGCTGTTCGATGGCAGCAGGGCGGTAGACGTCGGCCGACACGGTCAGCACTTTTTTCTTGCGTTTTTCAATCAGGTGTTTGGCCAGCTTGGCGGTGGTGGTGGTTTTGCCCGCACCTTGCAATCCAGCCATCAAGATGACTGCCGGGGGTTGTGTTGCCAAATTGATATCGGCTACACCATCGCCCATGGTGGCAGCCAGTTCGCGGTTGACGATGCCCACCAAAGCTTGGCCTGGCGACAGCGACCCCACCACTTCCGCGCCCAGTGCTTTGTCTTTGACGCGTGCGATGAAGTCACGCACCACAGGCAGTGCCACATCGGCCTCCAGCAAGGCCATGCGCACTTCACGCAGCATGTCTTGCACGTTGTCTTCGGTGATGCGCGCTTGTCCGCGCATCGTTTTGACGAGGCGGCTCAGCCTGTCGGTGAGGGTGGAGGCCATGATGGGAGTCGCAGTATCAGGGGTTGGGGTGGGCGGGCGCTGCGTCGTGCGGCAGGCCCGGGGCAGCGAAAGTACACTGCGCGAATGATTCTATCGCCCGACTTTCTTTCACAAACCTTGGGGCCAGGGTGGTCGATGGGAACCGCAGTGTTCAGCGGCTTGGCCGTGTTGCTGTACGGTTGTGCGGCTTTGATCCCAGATTCAAAGACGCGGCCATTGCAAGTCGTTTTATTGTGCTCATGGATGGCACATGCGGTGGCCATCTTTTTTGAAACCACGCTTGGGGGGGGCGGTGCGGGCGACGCATTGCTTGTGCAAGGTGCCAGGTTTGGTTTTGCCCCCGCTCTATCGGTGACAGTTTGGCTGGTGCTGACGGTTTACATGCTGGAGAGCCGTTTTTTGCCGATCAGCGCGATGCGGCGCAGCTTGGCATGGCTGGGTGTGCTCGCGGTGGCGTTGGCTTGGTTTTTCCCGGGCGCTGTGACCCACCCTGCGCTGTCGCCATGGCAGCCTTTGCATTGGGTGCTGGGCATGGCGTCTTACGGACTCTTTGGTGCGGCCGTGTTGCACGGTGCTTGGTTGAGTCGTGCGGACCGTCAAATGCGTCTGCACGCCAAGATGTCTACCCCTTTGGGTTTGCCTTTGCTGAAGTTGGAGCAATTGACATTTCGTTTCGTGGCGTGGGGTTTTGTGGTGCTGACCGCCGCGCTCTTGATTGGCTGGTGGTTCTCAGCGCCGTGGCGCTGGGACCATAAAACGGTGCTGTCGCTTCTGGCCTGGGTCGTATTTGCCGCTTTGCTGCTAGGACGACAAACCTTGGGCTGGCGTGGCCCTGTCGCGACACGCTGGTTGTTTGTAGGCGCAGGTCTGCTGCTATTGGCGTATGTGGGATCGCGTTTCGTGCTGCAGGTTGTGTTGCAACGGGCATCGGTTTAGGGTGTGCGACGAGCGAAAATTGCCTCACACGATTTGCTTTTCACGCCTTGGTCTGTTGGTGTCCTATTGCTGATAACTTTTAGAAGACCGAAAACGATGAAGACCTTACTGATGTTGTTGGTGGCTTTGGGCGTGTGGTGGTTGTTGCGTGGGCTGTTTCGAGATCGCATTTCTGGCGATGTGTCTCGGCGGGAAGAGGTTCGTGCGCCGATCGAAGACCCTGCCACTCAAGAAACCATGGTGGCCTGCGCTTACTGCCAGCTGCATTTGCCAGGCAGTGAAGCCGTTTGGTCGGGTGACAAAGCGTTCTGCGGTCAAGCCCATCTGCAAGCCTACCAAGCGGATCCCGCCGGCCCCTGAGGGACGGGCTTCGAGGATTCCGCAACAACCATGAACGACCCCTCTGGAAAATATGAACGTCGTCGAGGTGACCGAAGGCGGCATGCCCGCGAGCCCTTGTCACCGCTTGAGGAGTCGTGGTTCGGTGCCCTCGGGGTAAGCGCAGACACGGAGCAGGGCGAGGCCGACCCTTTTGATACCAAAGATTCCCAGCATGCGCGAGACTGGCATGGCGCGCAAGAGGCGCAGGCAGATTCGCGGTTTTTGTCCCGGCAAGCGCGTCGGTTGATCACTGTCGGTGCCAACGCCTTCGAGCGAATTTACCGTGCTTTTTTGGGTGCCCGCGCTGCCTTGGGTCTGGCCTTGGTGTTGGCCTTGGCTGCTGCGGGTTACTTTGGTAGCAAGCCATCTCTCGACATCGTGCTCATCAGCGTGGTCTACGCCGTGCTGGCAGTACTGGCCTGGTTGTTGCCGGGATCAAGGCGTACTCGGTCGTCGTCATCGCATCCGAATCAAGTCACCGATGCAAAAGCTCAGGCGGAACCGAGTCCAGCCGCTCCTCACCTGCACAAACTCAGCCGCAGGCAGTGGTCTGCCACCGTTGGTGTGGACATTGCTTGTTTTTCGGGCTTGCACTTGTTGTCTCCCACCGGCAACTTCAATTACGTGGCGATGTTGGTGTTGCCTGTGTTGATGGCGGGCGTGCTCACGCCGCGTTTGACCGCCCTGGCAACCGCTGCTGGGGTGACCTTGACATTGCTGGCGGCGGCTTGGTTGTCCGCAGCGTCCGGTGAAGCGGCCGCCACAAGTTTGATGGCCCAGGCTGGGCTCACCGGCATGGGCCTGTTCGTGATCGCCGTCTTGGCGGGCGAGCTCGCGGGCCGTCTCGCAAAGGAAGAGTTGACAGCCAAAGGCAGCCTGGAATTGGCCAGGCAACAAGCCCAGCTCAATCGTCTGATGATTGAAGAAATGCAAGACGGCGTGCTGGTGGTGGACAAAAAAGGCCGTGTGCGTGCGGCCAACCCTGCGGCAAGGCGGCTGCTGGCGCCGCAAGGCATGTGCAACGCTGCCCCATTTCGCATGCGTGGTGTTCCGGAGTGGGACAGGTTAGTCAGCGCCGTTGACCAGGCATTGTTGGAGGGCCATGCGCCAGAAGAGGGCAGTGACGTGCCTCTCATTTTTGATGGCGGTGTTTCCCGGACAGTTCGGGTGCGCATTCGCTTCACGCGACGCAAAGGCAGTGCCTCGAACGAAGAACTTTGTGTCTTGTTGCTTGAGGACGTTCGCAGCATGCAGGCCCGCTCAAGGCAAGAGAAACTCGCCGCGATGGGTAGGATCTCGGCGGGTATCGCACATGAGATTCGCAATCCGCTGGCCGCCATCTCTCAGGCCAATGCCTTGTTGTCTGAGGACGCCACCACCGCCTCGCAGCGTCAACTCACTCAAATGGTGACGGAGAACGTTGACAGACTCAAACGAATCGTTGACGACGTCATGGAGGTGGCGGTAGGAGGGCGGGCTCAGGCCAGTGTGATCGACGTGGCTGCTGTCTTGTCGGTGGTATGCCAAGAGTGGGCACAGGCCCAGGGGTTGACTTGGTTTTTTGTCTCCGATGGCGCTGGACCAGCGCCGCATAACGCCATCGGGCCAGAGTCCTTGCTGTACCTGACGCTGCCGCAAACACCCCAATTTGGGGCTTTTGATACCGAGCACCTGCGGCGTGTTTTGGTGAATTTGCTCGACAACGCCAAGCGCCATGCCAGCGGTGGGCCGGGTTGTGTGCAGGTGAGTTTCGCCGAGCATGGTTTGTCTGGCCTGCAATTGCTGGTTTGCAGTGATGGCGAAGCCATTCCTCAGGATGTTGAGCAACATTTGTTTGAGCCTTTTTTCTCGACGCGAAGCCGAGGCACGGGGCTGGGTCTTTATATTTGCCGTGAGCTGTGCGAACGCTACGGAGCCAGCATCGACTACCGCCGCCGCAGCACTGAGTCAGGCACCTTCAACGAGTTTTTTGTCCGCATGCCCAAACAAAGCCCTGCAACCTCACCTTCGTTGAAAATGCCACAGCCTGATGCACCGGACAGGGCATAGACTTCTGGCCCATGACACTTTCCTTGCCCTCCACCCAGAGTTTGTTGGTCGTCGATGACGAACCCGATCTGCGCACCTTGTACGAGTTGACGCTGCTGCGTGAAGGCTATGACATCGAAACCGCCGCCACGGTGGAGGAAGCGCTTGCTCGGTTGGGCGAGCGCCAATACAACGCTGTGATCACCGACATGCGTTTGCCTGATGGCACAGGTTTGGACGTCTTGCGTTGCCTGGAAGAAACCGGTCGACACGAGAAAACCATCGTCATCACGGCCTATGGCTCCGCAGAGAATGCGGTCGAAGCGCTCAAAGCGGGTGCCTACGATTACCTCACCAAGCCGGTGGACCTGAAACAGTTTCGTGCTGTCGTCGCATCGGCCTTGGGGCGCGGTCCCGACCCAGGCGCACCCTTTCAATCGTCTAGCTTTCCCCCTGCTGCGGTGGTCTCCGAGTCCCCGAGCCCGTTGCCCCAGCCGCGGTCGCAGGGGAAGCTCATGACACCAGCTGTCGCAGCGGCCCCCCCTGCCTCCGCCAGCGCTGCCTTTCAACGCATGGCCGGGCGCTCGGCGGCTTTGCAACAGGTTCGCACCTTGATTGACAAAGTAGGCCAAAGCATGGCTCCTGTGCTGATTCAAGGTGAATCCGGTACAGGCAAGGAACTGGTCGCCAGGGCTATTCATGAGGTCAGTCCGCGTGGCAAACAGGCCTTCGTTGCTGTCAACTGCAGCGCCATTCCCGAACAACTCCTTGAAGCCGAGTTTTTTGGCTACCGCAAAGGCGCATTCACTGGCGCCAATGAGGATCGTGAGGGCTTTTTTCAAGCGGCCCATGGCGGAACCCTCTTTCTGGATGAGATCGGGGATTTGCCCTTGGCCATGCAGAGCAAGTTGCTGCGCGCCGTTCAAGAGCGCTCGGTCAGGCCAGTAGGGGCGGTTGCTGAACTGGCCGTGAATGTTCGCCTGCTCAGCGCAACGCACAAAGATTTGGGTGCCGAGGTTCACGCGGGGCGGTTTCGACAAGACCTCTACTACCGATTGAACGTCATTCAAATTCGTGTTCCGCCGCTGCGCGAGCGCCTGGAAGATTTGGCCGACATCAGTCACGCCGTGCTTGACCGAATCGCCCGCGATGCTGGCGTGCAACCAACGCCTCAACTCTCACCCGATGCTTTGGTTCACTTGGCCCGTTACCCGTTTCCAGGCAATGTGCGTGAACTCGAGAACTTGCTGCACCGTGCTTTGGCGCTGTCTGGTAGCAGCACCATTGATGTTTTTGAGTTGGGCTTACCTGAGACCGTGTTCACCGACAGCGCCGCTCAAGAGCTGGACCTCATCACCCGCCACACCCGAGAAATACCAGAAGTCTTGCCCACGACGCTTGTTTCAAACGAGCCCCAGCCGCTGCCGAGCAACCTCGAAGTTCATCTTGACCAAATAGAGCGGGAAATTCTGCTGCGCGCGCTCGAGCAGCACCGCTACAACCGCACGGCGGCAGGTGCCAGCTTGGGTTTGTCCCTGCGGCAAATGCGCTACCGGATGGCGCGCCTGAAGGTTCTGGTGGGCGCGGATGCCGATGCACTGGATGGCACCGATACGGAGCGAGCCGTGGTCGGTCGCGGTTCTCAAACTTGAAGCGCGCGACTTGGGGCCATGGTTGGTGGGCATATGCCCGGCACCGCCCATCGCCCAATGTCGGGCCGCGACCCGACGCGGCGGTGGTTGATTTGGTGGTTCTGCACTCCATTAGCTTGCCACCAGGGGTTTATGGGGGTGACGCCATTGGGCAGCTATTCACCAACCAGCTCGATTGGTCTGCCCACCCCTATTTCGAGCAGATTCGTGGCTTGCAGGTTTCTGCGCATTTCGTGATCGATCGGCGAGGGCGCATCACTCAATATGTTTCTTGCGATGACCGTGCTTGGCACGCTGGAGCCTCGCACTGGCAAGGACGCGATAACTGCAACGATTTCTCCATTGGAATCGAATTGGAGGGTTTGGAAGGGGAGCCCTTTGAGCCAGCGCAGTACCGCAGCTTGGTCCCTTTGCTGCGCAGCTTGCGGCGAAAACATGGTGTGCGTGCCGTGGTGGGCCATGAGCATGTGGCGCCGGGTCGTAAGGCAGATCCTGGTCCTGGTTTTGAGTGGGGTTATTTGCGACAGTCTTTGGGTTGGAGTGCTCGGTGTTTTCCCGCAAGCCTCAATCGTTCTGGCTCGACTTGATCGAGGAGCCCTATTTTTTTCAAACAACAAAGATCTGTTTGTCGAAACCACCAAGCCAAGTTTCATGCGGCTTGGCGCGTGATTTGAGCGGCTAAGGCGCGGTATTTAACATGATGCTTCAAACCCGTCAATGACCACGCAGTGTTTGAGATGGTGGCGCGAAGTGATGCAACCTTCAACCCACCATGATGCGAAATTTTTCCACCCCGTCCGAGATTGCCGCACAACACAAACACGCTAGCGGTAGTGCTTGAGCTGTCGTTGACCCCCAGATATAGTGTGTCGCTATGCTAAGCTTCGTGTTCTCAACCGACTGCTTTCAAGCGCCAATCGTGTTTGTATTGGCCACCGAATCTTCTGAGCAAACGGCGCCTTTTGGGCTGAGGCATTCCAGCCGAGAAAACCATCTACCTCTGGCGAAGCACTTTGTAGGGCCGCGCTTTTAGCACCAGATTTAGCACCAAAGTTTGTCGTCAACGTCAGTCCAAATAATCCACAACATCTCATCGAGACAGAAGGGGAACTCATGCAATCCGCTACCGCCATCCCAGCCACCGCATCACCTGCGCCCATCGTCGCACGCACAGACAAGCCTGCTGCGTCCACCGCATCCGCTTACACCGGCTACCAAATCATCCGCCGCAACGGTGCCGTGGTGGCATTTGAGCCGGGCAAGATCGCGGTGGCGTTGATGAAAGCCTTCCTGGCGGTGCACGGCACGCAAGGCGCGGCCTCGGCCAGCGTGCGCGAGACCGTGGATGGCTTGACCGAGTCTGTGGTGCGTGCGCTCTTGCGCTCGCGCCCCGCCGGCGGCACCTTTCACATCGAAGACATCCAAGACCAAGTCGAACTTGGCCTGATGCGTGGCAGCCACCACGAAGTGGCCCGTGCCTATGTGCTCTACCGCGAGCGCCGCACCCAAGAACGTGCCAAACAAGGCTCAAGCGAACCTGTGGCCGCAAGCCACACCTTCATGGTCACCGAGGGCGGCCAGCAGCGCCCCCTGGACATGGCCCACCTGCGAGGTTTGGTTCAGTCCGCCTGCGCGGATTTGGGGCAAGACGTTCAAGCCGAGCCCATCTTGGCCGAGACCCAGCGCAACCTCTACGACGGCGTGCCCATCGACGAAGTGCACAAAGCCGCCATCCTGGCCGCCCGCACCCTCATCGAAAAAGACCCTGGGTACACCCGCGCCACCGCGCGTCTGCTGCTGCACACCATCCGCAAAGAAGTGCTGGGTGAAGAGGTGCTGCACGAAGAGATGAGCAGCCGGTATGCAGAGTACTTCCCTGGGGCCATCAAAAAGGGTGTGGAAGCCGAGTTGCTGGACGAAAAAGTCCTGCAGTTCGATCTGAAGAAACTCGGTGCCGCACTCAAACCCGAGCGCGATCTGCAGTTTGACTACCTCGGCCTGCAAACCCTGTACGACCGTTACTTCCTGCACATTGAAGACAGGCGCATCGAGTTGCCCCAGGCCTTCTTCATGCGTGTGGCGATGGGTCTGGCACTGGGCGAGATCGACCGCGAGGCCCGTGCCATCGAGTTCTATGAGGTGCTCTCCAGCTTCGACTTCATGAGTTCGACGCCCACGCTCTTCAACTCTGCATCGCGCCGCTCGCAGCTATCGAGCTGCTACCTCACATCCGTGGCGGACGACTTGGATGGCATTTACGAAGCGCTCAAAGAAAACGCACTCCTGTCCAAATTCGCGGGTGGCTTGGGCAATGCCTGGACCCATGTGCGCGCCATGGGCAGTCACATCAAAGGCACCAATGGCAAAAGCCAAGGCGTCGTGCCTTTCCTCAAGGTAGTCAACGACACCGCCGTCGCTGTGAACCAAGGCGGCAAACGCAAAGGGGCAGTCTGCGCCTATTTGGAAACCTGGCACCTCGATATTGAAGAGTTCTTGGAGTTGCGCAAGAACACCGGCGACGACCGCCGCCGTACCCACGACATGAACACGGCCAACTGGATTCCTGATTTGTTCATGAAGCGCGTCATGGAGGGTGGAAACTGGACGCTGTTCTCGCCCAGCACCTGTCCAGATCTGCACGAAAAATTCGGCAAAGAGTTCGAGGTGGCCTACACCGCCTATGAAGACAAGGTCGCACGTGGCGAGATCAAACTCTTTAAGACGGTGGCTGCGAAAGACCTGTGGCGCAAGATGCTCTCCATGTTGTTCGAGACCGGCCATCCTTGGATCACCTACAAGGACGCGTGCAACGTGCGCTCGCCGCAGCAGCATGTGGGCGTGATTCACTCCAGCAATTTGTGCACCGAGATCACCCTGAATACCGGCCCCACTGAAATTGCAGTGTGCAACCTGGGGTCCGTTAACTTGGTGCATCACCTGACCGATGGCCCCGATGGCCAAAAGGTGATCGACCAGGTCAAGCTGAAGAAGACCGTGTCCACCGCGATGCGCATGCTGGACAACGTCATCGACATCAACTACTACGCCGTCAAAAAAGCACGCGACTCCAACATGCGTCACCGCCCGGTTGGCTTGGGCATCATGGGTTTCCAAGACGCGCTTTATGAGCTGCGTATTCCTTATGCGTCTGACGCGGCAGTGGCGTTTGCCGATCGCAGCATGGAAGCGGTTTGTTATCACGCCTACTGGGCCTCCACGGAACTCGCGCAAGAGCGTGGTCGCTACAGCAGCTACCGCGGCTCCTTGTGGGACCGTGGCATCTTGCCGATCGATTCAATTGATCTGCTGGCACAAGAGCGTGGTGGGTATGTGGAGGTTGATCGCTCGTCCACCCTGGACTGGGCGCCGCTGCGTCAGCGCATTGCCGAGTACGGCATGCGCAACTCCAACTGCGTGGCCATCGCGCCGACTGCCACCATTTCCAACATCATCGGTGTGGCCGCGTCGATTGAACCTTCGTTTGGCAATCTCTCGGTGAAGTCCAATCTTTCTGGCGAATTCACCATCGTCAACGAACACCTGGTGCGTGACTTGAAGCGCCTGGGTTTGTGGGATGACGTGATGGTCATGGACTTGAAGCACTTTGACGGTTCCCTGCGCCGCATCGACCGCGTGCCCGAAGAACTCAAGGCGCTTTACGCCACAGCGTTTGAAGTGGAAACGCAGTGGTTGGTGGAGGCCGGTGCACGTCGCCAGAAATGGATAGACCAAGCGCAGTCGCTCAACATCTACATGGCTGGTGCGTCGGGCAAGAAGCTCGATGAGACCTACAAACTCGCCTGGTTGCGTGGCCTCAAGACCACCTATTACCTGCGCACGGTGGGTGCCACACACGCTGAAAAATCCACGGTGAGCCGAGGGCAACTGAACTCAGTCTCGAGTCATGCAACTGCGTCATCTGCGGCCAGTGCTGCACCAGCAGCGGTCGATGTGATGGAGGTGTCGGCAGACCCCGCCACCGACATCAAGTTTTGCGCCATCGATGATCCTGGTTGCGAAGCCTGTCAATGAAAAAGCGAAGCACACCACGCACTGTTGATGCGTGCTACCGCAGCCCACGCGATTCGACCAACGATGCGATGACGCAACAATGGAAAACATCGAAGTGGCTCTGATGTCAACAAGTGCTTGGTGTTTAGACACAACACTCAGATAATTCAATCGTTCAGGAAACACACACCATGCTGGTCTGGGAAGAAGAAATCAGTCCTTCGTCATCGAATGCAACGATCCCCGTGCAAGGCTCGGCTCACGCCCAGCAGGTTGCGCGAGCAGTTTCTCCGTCGGCGGCGTTTTCTGCAGCTGCTATTCAAACGCCAGTGGCTGCCTCAGCGCCAGCGAAGAAGGACGCAGCAGCTGGTGGTGCCACTACAAGCGCGACACATCGCCGTGTCACCGCAGCAGACAAACGCATCATCAATGGCCAAACCGACGTCAACCAGTTGGTGCCGTTCAAATACAAATGGGCCTGGGAAAAATACTTGGCCACCTGTGCCAATCATTGGATGCCGCAAGAGGTCAACATGTCTCGCGACATTGCCTTGTGGAAAGACCCCAATGGCCTCACGCCCGATGAGCGTCGCATCATCACGCGTAACCTGGGCTTCTTCGTGACGGCCGATTCACTGGCCGCCAACAACATCGTGCTCGGTACCTACCGCCACATCACAGCACCCGAATGCCGCCAGTTCTTGTTGCGTCAAGCATTTGAAGAAGCCATCCACACCCACGCCTACCAGTACATCGTGGAATCGCTCGGCTTGGATGAAAGCGAAATTTTCAACGCCTACAACGAGGTGCAGTCCATTCGCGACAAGGACGAGTTCCTGATCCCCTTCATTGAAGCGATCATGGACCCCAACTTCCACACCGGCACCCCCGAAACCGATCAAACCTTGCTCAAGAGCTTGATTGTTTTTGCCTGTTTGATGGAAGGCATGTTCTTCTACGTGGGCTTCACGCAAATTTTGTCCATGGGTCGCCAGAACAAAATGACCGGTGCTGCTGAGCAGTATCAGTACATCCTGCGCGACGAATCCATGCACTGCAATTTCGGTATCGACCTGATCAACCAGATCAAACTCGAGAACCCCCATTTGTGGACGTCCGAGTTCAAAGCCGAGATCAAGGCCTTGTTCTTGAAAGCAGTTGAGCTGGAGTATCGCTACGCTGAAGACACCATGCCGCGTGGCGTGCTTGGGCTCAATGCATCCATGTTCAAAGGTTATTTGCGTTACATCGCCAACCGGCGTGCCACCCAAATTGGTTTGGAAGAGCTCTTCCCGAACGAGGAAAACCCGTTCCCCTGGATGAGCGAAATGATCGACCTGAAAAAGGAGCGCAATTTTTTTGAGACGCGTGTCATCGAGTACCAATCCGGTGGCGCACTCTCTTGGGATTGACGACTTCTTGAATCAATAAGGTTCAAGGTCGTGTTTGTGTGTGAAGGTGAGCGGTCAAGAATTCGCAAGGCGTGAAGCAACGACACAAGAAGCGTTGCCCACGATTTGCAACCCCATTCATCGCACCGGGGCGCCCCTCCTGGGCAGACTTTCGGGTGATGAATAGCTGTCTGGCAATGGCAAGCGCTGCAAAAAGCAATAGCTGGTGCTCGGACAGTTCTCTTGTAACTTGATCAAGGAGAAATGTAATGGCAACTGCGAAAAAGGCTCCGGCCAAGAAAGCGCCCGCTAAAAAAGCGGCAGTGAAAAAAGCCCCTGCGAAAAAAGCAGCGGTGAAAACAGCAGCACCGAAAAAGGCAGCGGCAAAAAAAGCGGCTCCTAAGAAAGTCGCGGCCAAGAAGGTCGTGAAGAAGGTCGCACCGAAGAAAGTTGCGGTGAAGAAGGCTGCACCGAAGAAAGTTGCAGCGACGAAGGCTGCTCCTAAGAAAGCTGCCGCAAAGAAAGCCGCACCGAAGAAAGTTGCTGCTAAGAAGCCTGCTGCCAAAAAACCAGCAGCGAAAAAAGCGGCGAAAAAGCCCGCAGCTAAGGCCCCTGCCCCTGCTGCTGCCCCTGCTGCGAAGACGGCTCTCAGCCCTCAAGCTGCTTGGCCTTTTCCAACGGGCAACAAGCCTTAAGCTTGCTGGTCTTGGTACCCGTCAAAACCCGGCCTCGGCCGGGTTTTTTTATCGCTAAGGGTTACAGCGCGCTGTTGGGAATGCTCTGCACGGCTCGTTGCGGATCGTGGCAACACGGACTCGCGAGAGTGATGCAGGCCATCCTCAATCTCTCGTGTGCATTAAACGCTCAGTTGCGCACGATCCAGGACATGGTTCTGGCCCCCACGAGAAGCGATCTTGAGCGCGCCCAATCGGTTGCCCAGCTGGGCGCACCGCTGCAACTCCCAATCACGCTCCAGGCCATACAGCAACGCAGCGCGAAACGCGTCGCCACAACCTGTGGGGTCAACCACCTCCTTGGCGGCCACACCGGCGACATGCTGGCGTTGCCCTTGCTGCCAAAGCTCGCACCCGTCGCCACCCAAGGTGACGACCACGCCGCGCAGATGGCTGCGTGAGAGCGTCTCCAAGGTGTGCCCAGTTCTGTCGCACAACATGCGGGCTTCATAGTCGTTCAAAGCCACCCAGGTGGCCTGGGCGATGAAGTCTTGGAGTTCGGGCCCGTCAAACATAGGCAAACCTTGGCCGGGATCGAAGATGAAGGGAATGTTGGCCGCTTTGAGTTGCGCCGCATGTTGAAGCATGGCATCGCGCCCGTCAGGTGCGACGATGGCGATGCCAATGCTGGAGTCTGCTGGCACTGTGGTGAGGTGGGCTGATTGCATGGCACCGGGGTGAAACGCAGTGATCTGGTTGTTGTCGGTGTCAGTGATGATGATGGCTTGTGCGGTGTAGTGGTCGGCCACACTGCGAATATGGCTGGTATTGACCCCCCAGGTTTGCAGGCGCTGAATATATTCAGCCCCGTCGTTACCAACCGCGGCCATCACAACCGCCTGCCCACCCAGTGCGGCCAGGTTGTAGGCAATGTTGCCTGCGCACCCACCAAACTCTCTTCGCAGCGTGGGGACCAGAAATGACACATTCAAGATATGCACCTGCTCCGGCAAAATTTGCTGCGCAAATCGTCCGGGAAACATGGTGATGGTGTCGAAGGCAAGAGAGCCACAAATGAGTGCCGACATGAAAACTCCAGAACGATTGAAAAACCCGCTCAACGTTTCACGCCGTGAGCGGACAAGAGGCAGTGAAATTCAGGGGTAGAACACTTCAACCGTGTAGCCGTTGACGCGTGGGTTGGCTGACTTGAGCACCAGTGACAGTGTCACCTCGCTGTTGGCAGCGACGGTGTCTGGGCGCGTTTGAAAATCTGAAGGGTGCAAGGTGCGTCTGGCAAGCAACTGACCCGCACCGTCGTTGACACTCAGGTCCACCGACGGGATCCGCACACTCAGATGCCCCCGATTGCGCAGCGTGACCGACAAACGATAGGCATCACTGCTTTGCGGCAGTCGGTTGAGAGCGGACGTCTCTACCGTGATGCCCTTGATGGAACGCAAGGTCTCTACCTGGCAATGCAGCCACCCGCACCATTGGGACAGGTAGGGTGTGCTCGCTGGAATCTCTGCTGCCAAACGGTCTCGCCAGTGGTGAGCGCCCTGCAGGCCCAAGGTGACGGCCATGAACAAGGATGCCAAAGACAACAACCAACGAGCACGCGGGGATTTCCAGCGCGCTTGGCGGTCGGCATGACGAACAAATGCAGGTGTTTCGTCCGAGGGCAGGGGCGGAGTGTAGTCGGCCTGTGGCTTGCGGCTAGATCTGTCGTGTGTCGGGGGTATGTCCTCCTCCGACATCAGATCGGAGTCGAATTGAGCATCGGCGAACTCGTTGCGATCCCGGTGTTTCACCAAATCAGAGGGCGTTTGATCGGGATTTTTTCGGTGCGGGCCGAACAAGCTGCGCGAAAACTCGTCGTGTTCATCGGTGTTGGGGTGTGGTGGATCGTCTGCGTCCACTTCGCTGTTGCTGTCGCGGCCGTGCGGTGCCGCCACCTCGCCTGTGTCAATGACGTCTGTGCGCGGCTGTGCCGACAGACCGGGAAGTGTTGGTCGAACCACGGGTTGGCGCACCCCGCCAATGATGGTGTCGCCATTGAGCTCAAACAGCTCTTCGAGGGCGTTGAATACGGTGTCGCAGCGCCCGCAGCGCACCCAGCCTTTGGAGACCTTGAGTTGGTCTTGAACAACCTTGAAGACGGTGCCGCAAGCGGTGCAACGGGTGGCCAGGCTGCTCATACCTGAATCATGCCATGCGGCCTGTCATCAAAATCCATCCGTCTTGGCTGTCCGCGACTTGCAGCGACAACCATGGTGCGTAGGCCTGTATCAACTCGTCGGCCTGTCGCTCCAGTATGCCTGCCAAAACCAAATTACCACCCGGCGCAACATGGCCGCACAGCAGCGGAGCGAGCAGCTTCAACGGCGTTGCCAGAATGTTGGCCAATACCACGGCGTACTGTCCCATGCAGGTATCGGGCAAACCGGCCTTCAGTGTGACACCGTTGGCTTGCGCATTGGTCAGGCTGGACTCAACAGCGGCTGGGTCGATGTCCACGGCGTCGATGTCTCTGGCACCGTGTAGCGCAGCGCCAATAGCCAAAATTCCGGAGCCACATCCGTAGTCGAGCACTCGGCAGCCCGCTTGAGTCAACTGGTCCTGCCTCGCGATCCAGCGTAAACACATGCGTGTGGTGGGGTGGGTGCCCGTGCCAAACGCAAGGCCCGGATCCAAACGAATCACCCGTTGTGCCTGGGAGGGCGGCTCATGCCAAGTGGGAACAATCCAAAAGGTGGGCGTAATTTCTACCGGGGCAAACTGCGATTGCGTGATGCGCACCCAGTCTTGCTCAGGAACCGCCCGCAACTGCTGTATGTGCAGGTCGCTCGCGCCCTCTTGTGCCAAGAGCAAGGTGGCGGCTTCTGTGGCCGCAGCTTCGGTTGCAAACAGCGCCTTGACGACGGAACGTTGCCAGCCCTGCTGGGTAACAGGCATGCCGGGCTCTCCGAAGAGCGCGCGCTCTTCTGGCGTGTCGGCATCGAAATCCTCTACCGATACCGAGAGCGCGTCCAACTCGTCCATCAGCGCATCAGACACCCATTCCACTGACGCTTCTGGTGCCAATAACAACAGCTCAAACATGATGCTCACTGCCCCTGGTTTCGTGCGTCAAAAATATCAAGACATGACAACGTGTCTTCGCCCCGATGGCGGCGTTGCAAATCCGCGCGATACCACAGGGTATCGCTGTGGTTTGCGCCTTGCCCTCGGAGCGAATCCATCATTTTCATTTTGTCTCGATATTCCTGACTCACGACACTAGCGCTGGTGTTTGCTGAGCCAACCTTCCAGGTAGTGAATGCTGGTGCCACCTTCCATGAACTTGGCGTCCACCATCAATTCACGGTGCAAAGGAATGTTGGTTTGAATGCCCTCGACCACGGTTTCCGATAACGCGATGCTCATGCGCGCCATCGCCTGCTGGCGGGTATCACCATGGGTGATGATTTTCCCGATCATCGAGTCGTAGTTGGGTGGCACAAAGTAGTTCGTGTAGATATGGGAGTCCACCCGCACACCGGGGCCACCGGGGGCATGCCACATCGTGATTCGTCCCGGTGAGGGCACAAATTTATAAGGGTCTTCCGCATTCACTCGGCACTCAATGGCGTGGCCACGCAATTGAATATCACGCTGGGCAAAGGGAAGTTTCTCGCCCGCCGCCACGCGAATCTGGGTTTGAACGATGTCGATGCCCGTGACCAGTTCAGTCACCGGGTGCTCCACCTGCACGCGGGTGTTCATTTCAATGAAGAAAAACTCGCCGTTCTCGTAAAGAAATTCAAACGTGCCCGCACCGCGGTAGCCAATTTTTTTGCACGCGGCCACGCAACGTTCGCCAATTTTCTCAATGATTTTGCGAGGAATACCAGGCGCTGGCGCTTCTTCAATGACTTTTTGGTGGCGACGCTGCATAGAGCAGTCACGTTCACCCAACCAGACCGCATTGCGGTGCTGGTCGGCCAAGATTTGAATCTCAATATGACGCGGGTTCTCCAGGAACTTTTCCATGTAGACCGCTGGGTTGCTGAACGCGGCGCCAGCTTCAGCGCGCGTGGTCTGCACCGCATGGATCAAAGCAGCCTCTGTGTGCACCACCCGCATGCCGCGCCCACCGCCACCGCCCGCCGCTTTGATGATGACGGGATAACCAATGGCGCGGGCCTGGCGAATGATTTCTTTCGGGTCTTCCGGTAGCGCACCTTCTGAACCCGGGACACAAGGCACGCCCGACTTGATCATGGCCTGCTTGGCGGACACCTTGTCGCCCATGATGCGAATGGATTCGGGCGTGGGCCCAATGAAGGCGAATCCACTGCGTTCGACGCGCTCGGCAAAGTCGGCGTTCTCAGAGAGGAAACCATAACCGGGGTGGATGGCTTCTGCGTCGGTCACTTCAGCCGTGGCAATGATGGCCGGCATGTTGAGGTAACTCTGAGCGGAGGACGCGGGTCCAATACACACAGCCTCTTCAGCCAGCTTCACATACTTGGCTTCACGGTCGGCTTCGGAATACACCACCACCGCTTTGATGCCCATTTCGCGGCAGGCGCGCTGAATACGAAGCGCGATTTCGCCTCGATTTGCAATCAGTATTTTCTTAAACATAGGTTAGGTGCTCAGCCACCCCATCATTCAATGATCATCAAAGGCTGGCCAAACTCCACCGGTTGGCCGTTTTCGCAATTGATCTTGGTGACCGTGCCCGACTTGTCAGCTTCGATCTCATTCATGATCTTCATGGCTTCAATGATGCAAATGGGTTCACCCTCCTTCACCACCGAGCCGACTTCCACAAATGCTTTGGAGCCTGGGCTCGACGAGCGATAGAAAGTGCCGACCATCGGCGATTTCACCGTATGTCCAGCATCGACCACTGGCGGGGCTGCTGCCAAACTGGCAGCTGGCGCGGCGACGACAGGTGCGGCAATGGGGGTCGCCGCCGTGGTTGGCGCATAGATGGGTGCCGCTACAGCCGCAGCTGGATCGGATTTCACAATACGGACTTTGCCATCGGCTTCCGTGATTTCCAGCTCAGAAATATTGGATTCAGAAACCAGGTCGATCAGTGTTTTGAGTTTGCGCAGGTCCATCAAAGGTCTCCAACGAAATACGAACAACGGTTTACATCTTTGGGGGCAAAGCGGGGGCAATGCACGGAACACTGGCTCACCTTGTAGCGATCGGCAAGGAGGGCGCTGTTGATGCGCATGCATCATCAACCCGTCCTGCACCCACTTTGTGACATTCTGTGCGTCAAGAGGCGCGCAGTTTATGTCGACTTGAGCGCAAATCACAGCGGTTGACGGGAATTTAATTCCGGGGCTCGAATTTTGCCGTTTTCTGGCTCAGACCTTACATCAGCGCCACCCGCTCGCGGCCCAATCGCTCAAATCATCCTGTTTTAGCGGCCCCAACTTCACCCGTTTCAGTACGCCTTGCGTATCCCACGCAGCGGTAAAGGGCAATTGACCGCCAATGTTGCCCAACTGGCGACTGAAGTCCAAACCTGGCAACCCAGCGATGGCCACCGGAAAACTAACCGGTACGCGCTTTAGAAAAGACTGCACTGTGACCATGTTGTCCAGAGCCAATCCAATCACTTGCCAACCTTTTGAGCGCTGTTGTTGTGCAAAGGAATCCAATAGAGGCATTTCTTCTATACAGGGTGGGCACCAAGTGGCCCAGAAATTGACCACGAGCACTTGGCCTTGAAAATCAGCCAAGGCGAGGCTGCCGCCTTGGGGTTGCTCAAAACGTGTCTGCCACCAGGGCAGTTCACTGGCTGCGTTGGAAGGGGCGGCTTGCCGATGCCACCAGGCCCAGCCCAGACCGCTGGCCGCCGCCGCGGTAGCAACCAGGCCTGTTGTGAGGTGCCGGCGCTTCATGGAGATTCGCTGTTGGTTGTAGCGGCGGCCATCAGGCGGCGTAGGGCCACAGCATCGCCGCGCTGGGTTTGACCGTCGGCGTCTGGCTTGAGACCGCCGCGCAAGTCGTCGTGGTCCAAGATGGATAAATGCAAGGTGACTGGCTCGCCCAGCGCGGCGCTCGGCCAGGCCAAGCTCAGCACATCCACGGGTTGACCGCGCGGACCGTCGATGCTGCCCACGTCATAACTGATTTTCTGATTCAGCAGTTCAATTTCAGCGGCTTTGCTGTCGTCGCAGAACAGCTGCAAATGCACGGAGTTCAGGCGGGTTGCTGTGCCTCGCCACACAGCACCAGTGAGATGGGGGCGAAACTCAGCCAGCCTGTCCATCCACAACAAAGCCACTTCACGAAGCGCCGCAAGCTCACCAGGCTGGCTGTTAGCGCAGAACAAAGCCAGGTACTCGCGCACCTCTTCTTCCAGCAATTGATTGCTGGGCAGCTCGGCCTTGCGGTTGCTGCTGTGTCCCAATGCCTTGGCCGCCCGCCGCTTGGCGGGGCCGTACTCCAAACCTTCTTCGACCACCAAGCGGGCGGCAGTGGCGGCGATTTCTTGGGTGATCAAGGAAGCGGTCACGGCACCTCCACCGCGCTCATTCGCGCCGCGACGGTGCCGGCGCGGCCATTCACATAGGCAGATTGAGGTCGTTTTTCAAATCGTTTGGGGGCGGGCAACATGACGGCCAGGCGAGCGGCCGCCATGGTGGAAAGCTGCGCGGCATTTTGTCGGAAGTAATGCTGTGCAGCCGCTTGTGCACCGAAAACCCCTTCGCCCCATTCCACATGGTTGAGGTAAATCTCCAAGATGCGCTGTTTGTTGAGCACCGCTTCCAGCATGCCGGTGATCAAAAACTCTTGCGCCTTACGCGCCAGGTTGCGTTCGCCACTGAGAAAAAGGTTTTTCGCCAGTTGTTGGGTGATGGTGGAGCCACCGACGATCTTGGGCTCGACCTTGGTGGACACGGGGCGCTTTTCGAGCTGCTCGTTGCGTTTATCAGCCCACTCTTGCGCTTTGAGGTTGCGCTCCCAGGCTTTCTCGATAGCATCCCACTCGATGCCGCTGTGGTCGGCGAACTTGGCGTCTTCGGAGGCGATGACCGCGCGTTTGAGTTGATTGGAAATGCCGTCGTAAGGCACCCAGCTTTGTCGCCAGGTGAAGGCCAGCTTTTTCTCGACCACCAACCGCGCCAGCTCGGAACGCTCGAAGGTGGTCGATTCAGGTGCGACCACCGTCATCATGGCGATGCGCAGAAAAAAATAAAGCTGTAGCGCCAGAGCTGCCAGCAAAAATACGCCCACCAAGCGCAACGCGGTTTGAGCGGCTGCGTTCACGGTGATGCAAGTCTGGCGCGTAACGATGCCAACACCGGCGCGGTTTGCGGTTGAACACCGCGCCACAAACTGAAGGCTTCGGCTGCTTGTTCCACCAACATCCCCAGGCCGTCGCGGCCAGAGGCACCGTGCTGCTCCGCCCATTGAATGAAGCCTTGGGCTGCCGGGCCGTACATCATGTCCAGGGCCAAGCCGCCCGACCGCAATACGCTGGCAGCAACGGGGACGTCGCCACCTTGCAAGCTGCTGGCGCTGGCGTTAATGACCACGTCGAATTGTTCGCCACAGCGATCCAGTGGCTGCGCTTGCAGTTGCACGCCGTGGTCGTTAGCCCAGGTTTGGTGGCTTTGGATCAGGGCGTACGCTTTGTCCAATGAGCGGTTGGTCACAACGAGCGTGTGCGGGCGCTCTGCCAACAAGGCCCCGAGCGCTCCTGCTGCTGCGCCGCCTGCGCCTATCACCAGTACTTTGGTGCCCGCCAGCGCAACACCCGCGTTGAGTTGAATGTCGCGAACCAGGCCGGCACCGTCGGTGTTGTCGGCAAGCCAGCCGTCCTTGTCAAAACGCAAGGTATTGGCCGCGCCTGCCAAACGAGCGCGTGGGGTGTGCGCGCCTGCCAATGCGAACGCCTCAAACTTGAAAGGGACCGTGACGTTGCAGCCGCGTGCGACAGCGCCGTCCTCTGTGTTGCTCGCAAAAGTTCGGACGGTGTCAGCGAAAGCCTCCAGTGGGCACAACAAACGTTCATACCGGAGCAATTGCCCGGTTTGCTGCGCGAACTGCTGGTGGATATAGGGGGATTGGCTGTGCGCGACCGGGTTGCCAGCCACGGCGTAGCGGTCAATTGCAGTCGGGTTCATGGGGGTGTTGTGCCGGACACGACGGGCGCAAGCGGAATGGCTTCCATGCCATCCTCACGGCTGAAACGGAATCGTGACGTGACCACAAGCTGGTCCGCTTGCCCGCGCATCTTGGCTGGAAAGTTGAGAAACGGAGACGCTGCTATCACGATGGCCACGGCTTGACGATCTAGAACTTTGGATTTAGACGCCCGCACGATTTCTGTTTCCACGACACGCCCGGCCGCGTCCACTGTGATGTTCATCGTCAATTCACCATAAATTTTTCGACCTTGGTGCGTGGGGAAATTACGAGTGCCTCGTTCTTCGATTTTCCTGCGCAACTGGTCGTAGTACTGGGCGTAAATTTCTTCGCGCGTGGCGGGACTGACGTAACGTTTTTTCGGACGAGAGTTTTCTTCGTTGACGCGTTTTTCTATCTCGGCCAACAGTTCTACCAATTTGCGTCGTTTGTCTTCCAGGGCAGTTTCTTGCGGTGACCCTTTGTCTTGTCTGGGGTCGGGTGGTGGTAGCAGGGCCAGATCGCGCCGAAGTTGGGCGAGCAACTGTTGTTGTGCTTGCTGCAACTGCTCGACTTGGCGTTTGGCGTCTTCCTCTGCGTTGCCGAGCGTCATCGTGGGCGCTGGTGGCAAAGGCGAAGTCGCACGCCCGCGCTCCACGTCTCCACCGCCCGTGAGGTTGGCTTGGGCAATCGCCTGAGCCTGCGGCGGGGCCTCTGATGAACGGGCGTTGACCAGTATCACTTCCAGTGGCGTGTCTTGGAACACGCGGTTGAATCCCTCGGGGTTGGCGAAACGCGCGAATGCCAAGAGTGCATGCAGTCCCAAGGAAAAACCCAGGGCAATCTGCATGGTCGAGAAGCGCTTGAGGAAGGACATTGGTTAGTCGCTTTAATGAACTCAAGGTACGGGCGTGGTAGCGTGCTCCACCTCTGCACTGTCTTGCAAATCAATGGCCAGTGTCAACCCACCCGCTGAAGCTGCGGTCTCATCGTTGTCGTCGGACTCTGTCTCGGGAGTGGCGTCTGTGGCGTCGTTGTCCAGGCGCACCAGAAGTTGCCCGTGAACATCCAGGGTGAGCAAATCACAGCCCGTGATGCGCACACGCACCTGCGCGTTGCGGGGCAAGCTCTCGCATCCCGTGGCGCGCAAAACCAAGGGCAATTCGTCTGCACGTACCAGGCCGTCTTTCATGACGGACGCATTCAATTCTTGAACGCCGTTTTGCTGCAGGTACTTCAGTGTCCAGTAACGCTCAATACCGGACTGGAACCCGTTGTAAGCGGTGTAGGCCGCGTCAAACCCCGAGATGATGGCGAAAAGTGCGGTGTCCTTGGGTTTGAACGGTGCCACCAAGGCGGCAGTGCGGCCATGTTTGGCGCAAGCAATGATTTGCCATTGATTGACCAAGTCCACATAACGGCGCAGCGGCGAGGTGGCCCAGGTGTACTGGGCCACACCCATGCCCGCATGGGGCAAGGCCTTGGTGCTCATGCGGACCTTAATACCCGGCGCGAGGCTGGCCTGGCTGCGGTAAATGCCCGGCACACCACAATCGTTGAGCCAACCGCCCCACGTGCTGTTGGCCAGAATCATGGCCTCCGCCACGATCAAATCCAGCGGAGCGCCGCGCTGGCGGGTGCTGATGCGAACGATCTCGTCGCCGGCAGGTTCAGCGCTGTCACTGCGTTCCACGCCCTCCAGGTTGAAGTTGTAGTCAGGCCGGTTGAAGTTTTCTGGTTTGCCGCGTACCACTTCGCGAGCCGCTTTTAAGTGGCGTGCCAATCGAAAAGCGAATGCCAGTTCGGGTGCAAATTCGTAAGCGGCAACCGACTCGCCCGTGAGCGAACTTTCGGTGACCACGGCATCCAGTTGGTCATGCCTGAGGTTGGCGGCAATCCATACTTGTTCGAGCTTGGTCTCTGTTGCCGTCACAGCCAGTGTGGCTTCATCCATGGTGACGTAAAGCGACACCGCGGGGCAGTTGCGCCCGGCTTGCAGCGTGTAACTCTGCACGACGTCGTCGGGCAACATGGTCAACTTGTGGCCGGGCATGTAGACCGTGGACAGCCTGTCACGCGCCACCTTGTCCACCGGGCTGTCGGGCAAGATCGCCAGTCCCGGCGCCGCGATGTGCACGCCGAACACCACGGTGCCTGTGCCCAGGCCTTGCACCGACAACGCGTCGTCAATCTCCGTGGTTTGAGAGTCGTCAATGGAGAAGGCTTGCACAGTGGCCAGCGGCAAGGCCTCTTTGATTGCTGGGGCTTGCAATGCGGGAAAGCCGGTTCCCTTGGGGAACTCCTCAAAAAGAAAACGTTTCCAGTGGAACTGGTAGGGTGAGGTGATAGCCCCCGCTTGGGTCAGCAAATCGAGCGGTGCTTTTTGTGATCGTTTGGCTGCTTCCACCACCGCTTTGTATTCGGCAGCGTTTTTGTCTGGTTTGAACAAAATTTTGTACAGCTGCTCACGAACGGGTGCTGGACAACCACCGGCTATCAGTTCTTGCGCCCAGGTTTCAATCTGGGCTGCCAGTTGTTTCTTGCGCTCGATACCGAGCAAGGCTGCCTTGACAATTTCTTGCGGCGCCTTTTTGAACTGCCCTTTGCCCAGGCGACGAAAGTAGTGCGGTGCATCGAATAGCCGAAAGAGAGCGGCTGCCTGATGGGGTAGATCGGCGTCTTTGCTGAAGTAGTCGCGTGCCAGCTCTGCAAAACCGAATTCGTCCTCGGATGCGAACTCCCAAGCCAAGTCCAAATCAATGTCGCCAGAAATTTTTTTGGCCGCTGCAATCAATTCGGCTGGAGCGGGCGCGGTGAACTTCAGCATCACGTTGCTCGACTTCACCTTGACGCGTTTGCCGGAATCGAGCTCGATCTGCATCGAGCTGTCTGCTTCAGACATGATGCGCCCCGCCAGGAACTTGCCTGTTTCTTCGAAAAGTATGTACATGGGAGAGATTGTCGCCCACTGGGGCCGTTGTCAGCGCTGCGGTGCAGGGGCTGCGCTGGCAGCGGCAGCAGGCAGCGCAGCATTTGGGGCGCTGGCTGTTTTGGCGGGGTGTGTCAGAGGTCCTTTTTGACCGCAGGCACCCAATAAACACAATGTGGCCACGAGGGAGCCTAAAGACACGATTCCAGCGATCCCCCGTTCACGGCACAGGATCAAGGGTCTTTGGGGGATGGCTACACTGCTTGCAAATTGATTCATGGTGCTGATTTTAATGACCGACATGCAAGCCACGCCACTCACCGACGCTGAGTATCACCGCATCACCGGCACGCTCTTGGCGCGAATAGAGGCCACCGTGGACGAATGGCTGCAAAACGACCTGGTGGACATAGACGCTCACCGAACCGGCGGGCTGCTAGAGCTGAGTTTCCCCGGGGGTAGCAAAGTGGTGATCAACACCCAGCCACCTTTGCATGAACTTTGGCTTGCTGCTCGCTCTGGTGGTTTCCACTACAAATTTGTCGGCGGGGTGTGGCGCGACACGCGTGACGGCCGGGACTTCTTCGAGGTGTTGTCCGCTTGTGCTTCCGAGCAAGCGAAGCAGGACCTGAAGTTCACCGCGGCCGGTTGAACGACGGCGGCTTTCGTCAGCGCGAAAACAAGTCGAGAATGCTCTTTCGCTCCTCGGCAGCGATGGGGGCCAGTTTGTCCTCCAAACCCAAGTTGCTAACACCTTGACCTTGTGAGTACTCTTGGTAGTACCACTCGCCACCAACCTGAACTACACCCTCTGGTGGCGTCGCCTGGGCAACCGGCACGCCTTTTAAAGCGGTCATCATGTAGTCGATCCAAACAGGCAGTGACAAACCACCGCCGGTTTCCCGGTCGCCCAATTTGCGCGGGTTGTCGTAACCCATCCAAACGACGGCCACCACTTCGCGCTGGAAGCCTGCAAACCAAGCGTCCATGGAGTCATTGGTGGTGCCGGTTTTGCCGTAAATGTCAGTGCGCTTAAGAGCGGCGGGTGCTTTCGCTGCTGTGCCGCTTCGGGTCACTTCCTGGAGCAAGCTGTTCATCAAGAAAGCGTTTCGAGCATCTAGTGTGCGCAAGGATTCTTCGAGTACCACGGGTTTTGTTTCACTGATGACGCGACCTTTCGAATCAGTCACTTTTTCAATCAGCAACGGGTCGAGCAGGTAACCGCCATTGGCAAACACCGCGTAACCTGACGCCATTTGCATCGGCGTCACCGCGCCCGCGCCCAGCGCCATGGTCAGGTAAGCGGGGTGCTTGGAGGTCTCAAAGCCAAAACGCTTGAGCCACTGCTGGGCGTAGCCGGTTCCGACAGACTGCAAGATACGTATTGACACCATGTTCTTGGACTTTGCCAGTGCTGTCCGCATTGACATTGGTCCCGAGAACGTCCCGTCGTAGTTTTTCGGCTCCCAGGGCTGGCTGCCGGTGACGTCCGCGCCGAAGAACAAGGGGGCGTCATTGATGATGCTGCTCGGTGTGAAGCCCTTCTCCAATGAAGAGGAATAGATGAATGGCTTGAAACTGGAGCCGGGTTGACGCCAGGCTTGAGTGACCCGGTTGAACTTGTTGCGGCTGAAGTCAAAGCCTCCCACCATGGCACGTATGGTGCCAGTACTGGGATGTAGTGCTACCAATGCGCCCTCAACCTCAGGTTGTTGTGTGATGCTCCAGTCACCTTTGCTTGAGCGAATCAGTCGAATCACAGCACCACGGCGAATCTGCACCTTGGGGTTTGCCTTATCTGACAAGCCGGAAGTCGCTGGCTTAAGGCCCTCGCCTTGAATCGTGACATTCTCGCCAGATTGCAGCACTGCCACCACTTTTCGCGAAGTGGCCTCGAGCACAACAGCAGCTTTAAGCTCGTCGTTGTCAGGGTGCTCGATCAGGGCTTCTGCAATTCGTGCATCCAAATCTACCGCATTGGCGGGCAATTCAATGGTGGCCTCTGGGCCGCGGTAAACCTGGCGCCGTTCAAAATCCATGATGCCTTTGCGTAGCGCGCGGTACGCTGCGAGTTGCTCGCTAGACTTGATCGTCACGTAAACATTTAAGCCACGGCTGTAGGTGTCCGTTCCGTATTGGCTGAAGATCAACTGCCGCGCTGCCTCGGCCACGTACTCCGAGTGAACCGGAACCTCAGCCTGGGTGCGGTACTTCAGCACTTGTTGCTTGGCATCTTCGTGTTGCTGAGCGGTGATAAAACCGTTTTCCAGCATGCGGTCGATGATGTGTTGCTGTCGCTGGGTGGCGCGTTTTGGGTTACTGACAGGGTTGTAGGGCCGAAGGCGCTTTGGGCAATCCTGCGAGCATCGCTGCTTCGGCGACGGTCAGCTCCTTCATCGACTTGTTGAAGTAAACCTCTGCTGCCGAAGCAAAACCATAGGCCCGCTGACCCAAGAAAATTTGGTTCATGTAGACCTCCAAGATTTGATCCTTGCTCAGCAGGGTTTCAATCTTGAGGGCCAGCAGAATCTCATAAATCTTTCGCGTGACAGTTTTTTCACTCGAAAGGTAGAAGTTTCTCGCCACCTGCATGGTGATCGTCGACGCACCTTGTCGACCTACTCCGCCGAATTGGGACAGGCCCGCCCGCACGATTCCCTTGTAGTCGACACCGCTGTGGGAATAAAAACGAGCGTCCTCGATCGCCAGCACGGCGTCTTTGACCACCTTGGGAATTTGTCCAATAGGTGTGAAGTCGCGCCGCTCCTCCCCGAATTCACCGATGAGTACGTTGTCTTGAGAGTAAATCCGCAAAGGAAGTTTGGGTCTGTAATCGCTCAGGCCAGAAACCTCTGGCAAATTGGGGTAGGCCACAGCCAGGGCAATGGTGACCAATAAAAGCCCCGCCAACATCCCGGCGGCGACCAGCCCAAAAAGCCACCCACCCAACCACAGCAAACCCCTGACCCAAGGCGATGAGGAAATTGACATGTTCGGCTAAGGGCTGAGGTCGGTGGGCTCCCCAGCAATGGGGTGCAAAAAAGCGCGTGGAACGCTAAAGAAAGTAGCCGATTATAGAAAGGCTCAGTGACCGCTGCCGCCATCTGATTGTCTACTGGTAACAGTTCTGAAACAGTTGACCTGTTTCCTAAGGGTTCACCCGAAACCGTCGAAGTTCGAAAGTGTTTTTCGTCAGTGTTTCGCAACGAGAGGTGTCCGTGAAAACAGAATTTCTCTTTGTTGAACAAGGACTTTACTGCTAGCATTCAAGTGAACTATTAACAAGCCAGCGCCTTTGTTGGCGCGTTGGGAGAAGGTGTCGTGAGCTTGCTGGACACGTTGTTAGGCCGAAAATACCCGCCAATGATTGGGCTGGACATTAGTTCGTCCAGCGTCAAACTCGTTGAGTTGAGTCAAAACGCTTCAGGAGAGTATGTCCTGGAGCGATTTGCGTCTGAGGCTTTTGAAAAGGGCTGGATTACTGACGGCCAAATCGAAAAATTCGATGAAGTAGCCGAGGCAGTCAAGCGCGTGGTTTCAAAAAGCGGCACTCGCACCAAGCAGGCGGTTCTGGCAATGCCACAGTCTGCCGTGATCACTAAAAAGATCATGCTTCCCGCTGGTCTGCGGGAGGAGGAGCTGGAGGTGCAGGTGGAATCTGAGGCCAATCAGTACATTCCATTCTCATTGGATGAAGTGAGTTTGGACTTTTGTGTGATTGGCCCGAGTCTGACGTCTGTCGGGGACGTGGAAGTTTTGATTGCGGCCTCGCGAAAAGATCGGGTCCAAGATCGACAGGGTTTAGCAGAGGCGGCTGGACTGAAGCCTGCCATATTGGATATCGAGTCGCATGCCTCTCGTTTGGCCATGGGCCGAGTCATCTCCGCGTTGCCCAACGAAGGCAAGGATGCATTGGTTGCATTGTTTGAGATTGGTGCAGACACCACCAGCCTCAAGGTGCTGCGAGACGACGAAATGCTCTACGACCGTGACCAGGCTTTTGGCGGGGCACAGTTAACGCAGTTGATCTCCCGGCAGTACGGCTTTTCTTTTGAAGAGGCGGAGCAGAAAAAGCTGGCATCAGATTTGCCGGAAGACTATGAAACAACGATCCTAGCCCCGTTCGTAGATAGTCTGTCCCAAGAAATTGGCCGTGCGCTTCAGTATTTCTTTACCAGCACACCACATCACAAGGTTCACTACGTCATGTTGGCTGGTGGCACGGCCGCATTGCCTGGTCTTAAGGACAGAGTGACGGAGTTGACCGGCTTTGCTTCGATGGTGGTGAACCCTTTTGACAACATGCAACTCGGTTCTGCTGTGCGCGAGAGCAAGCTGCGTCGGGAGGCATCCACTTACCTCACGGCTTGTGGCTTGGCCATGCGGAGGTTTTTGCAGTGATACTGATTAACCTACTTCCGCACCGTGAGGAGCGAAGAAAGCGGCGTGAAAAGGCTTTTATTGCCGGCCTTGTTGTTGCTGCCGCCCTTGGCTTGGCAGTTGTTGGTGTTTGGTATTTGATCCTTCAGCAAATGATTGCTGGCCAGCAGCAACGCAATTCTTTCTTGACGTCTGAGATTCAGAAGCTCGAAGTGCAGATTAAGGACATCGCTTCTCTACGCAGCGAGATTGAGTCCCTCAAAGCCCGCCAGAAAGCGGTCGAGGACTTGCAGATTGACCGCAATGTGCCGGTCTATTTGTTGAACGAATTGGTGCGGCAGACGCCTGAAGGCATTTACTACACCAGCGTCAAGCAAGATGGTCAGGTGCTGACGGTCAGTGGAATCGCGCAGACCAATGAACGTGTTTCGGAACTTCTACGCAACACCAACAACAACTCTCCCTGGCTGGTTAAGCCAGAATTGATTGCAATCGAAGTGTCCAAGGCGCAAGCGGCCAACCGCGATCAACGTCGACTATTTGATTTTTCTATGAAGGTCAGCGTGAAGCGACCCCAGGATCAGCTCGCCGCACCAGAAGGCGGTGCCTCCGCTCCGACACCCCCGGCAGTACCGGCGGCAGTGAAAAAGGTCTGAGGTTTACATGGCCAACAGTCGATCATTCAACATGGACCTCAACTCGGTGTTTGAGGGCGCTGCTTCGCAGTTCCGTGGGCTCAATCCTAAAGAACCTGGCCAATGGCCCATCATGCCCAAATTGGCGATGTGGCTAGCTTTGTCAGTCATGTTGGTAGTTTTAGGTTGGTTTTTTGTTCTGGCGGAAACGCATGATGCACTTGATGCTGAACGTGCTAAGGAGCCAAATTTAAAGCAGGACTATCGAGGCAAACTTGCCCAGGCTGCCAATCTCAGTGAGCTTCGAAAGCAAAAGCTTCAAGTTGAAGAGTACGTCACCCAGCTTGAGAAACAACTCCCGGGCAAAGCCGAGATGGACGCGCTCTTGTCTGATATCAATCAGGCAGGTTTGGGGCGAGGTTTGCAGTTCGAGTTTTTCAGACCAGGTCCAGTCGCGATCAAGGACTACTACGCAGAACAACCGATTGCGGTGAAAGTATCTGGGCGATATCACGACATCGGCGCGTTTGCCGCTGATATCGCCAACCTGTCTAGGATCGTCACTTTGCACAACATGCAAATCACCTCGGCCACCAAAGATGCAGGGTCTGCGTTGACTATGGAGGCCACCGCAAGAACCTACCGGTATCTAGACCAAACCGAGGTTCAACAAGTCAAAGACGCTGCTGCGAAAGCCAAGGCAGGAGGCAAGAAATGAGTCTCCAGAAACGCATATCTGGTCTTTTGTTGTCGGTATTGACAGCGTTCGCCGTCTTAAGCTTGGTTGGATGCAGTGGGGGTCAAGAAGAGCTTCAGGAGTGGATGGAGCTTCAAAAGCGCGAAGTCAAACCCAATGTCACGCCACTGTTGCCCCCGAAAAAATTTATCCCGGAGCCCTATGCTTCATTCGATGCAGTGGAGCCGTTCAGTAACCAGAAGCTGACCGTCGCGCTGAAGCAGGAGGCGAGGCAACCTAATTCTCTCTTGGCCTCGGAAATCAATCGTCGAAAGGAGCCGCTTGAAGCCTACCCGTTGGACAGCATGGCGATGGTCGGCAGTGTGACCAAGCAAGCCAGGCCTACCGCGTTGCTTCGAGTGGACAAGCTGCTTTACCAGGTTAAATTGGGTGATTACCTTGGGCAGAACTACGGCAAGATCACCAAAATCACTGAAACGGACATAGCCCTGAGAGAAATCGTTCAGGATGCTGCGGGCGAATGGATCGAGAGAAGTACCCTGCTTGAGCTCCAGGAGAAGGCGAAATGAAGAACATGGGAAATGACATGATGGCAACTCAGCGGGCTAGTGCGTGGATCGGTTTGCGTTTTGGTTTGGTCGCCTTTGCGACACTCATCTGCGCATCATTCCCAGCATGGGCGCAGAACGCCGTCCAATCGGTCAACAGCAGCCAGCAGGCGGGTGCCGACGTCGTACGTATTGAGCTGTCGCAGGCACTGACTGAGTTACCAAAAGGTTTTGTCATCCAATCTCCGCCGCGTATTGCGATTGATTTGCCGGGGATATCGAACGGCGTTGGAAAGCCGATGGTAGAGGTCAACCAAGGCAATGTTCGTTCCGTCAACATTGCGCAGTCGGGAGACAGAACACGTTTGGTTCTCAACCTCAAACAAGCCGCGAACTACCGTGCCGAACTGCAAGGCAAGGTATTGATGCTGATTGTGGAGGCGCAAGGCTCTGGTGTCGCGGCTGTCGCTACACCCGCCCAACCCGAAACGGTTCGATTTGCTGAAAATCTGAACCGGGCACAGCTTCCTTTGCAGGCCATCGATTTCCGGCGGGGGCCTGATGGATCCGGGCGCGTGGTCGTAGATTTGCCTAACAATCAAGTAGGTGTTGATATCCGCCAACAAGGCCAAGGACTCGTGGTGGAGTTTTTGCGGTCCAGTTTGCCCGACAGCCTTCGCCGCCGTTTGGACGTGACAGATTTTGGAACGCCCGTGCAAGTGATTTCCACCACGCAAAGCGGCGACCGTGTTCGAATGGTTGTCGAGCCGCGTGGAAGCTGGGAGCACAGCGCGTACCAAACTGACAATCAATTTGTATTGGAAGTGCGAAACCAAGTTGTCGACCCCAATAAGCTGGTTCAAGGCCCCGGTTTTAATGGTGAGAAACTGTCTCTGAACTTCCAGAACATTGAAGTTCGTGCGCTGCTGCAAGTCATTGCCGACTTCACGAACTTCAACGTCGTCACCAGTGACACTGTCACCGGCAACGTCACTTTGCGTTTGAAAGACGTGCCTTGGGATCAAGCGCTCGAAATCATTCTCCAGTCGAAATCGCTAGGACTGCGCAAGTCGGGCAACGTCATTTTGATTGCCCCCAAAGATGAGTTGGCAGCCAAAGAGAAAGCGGATCTGGAGTCTAAAGCTCAGATCACGCAGTTGGAACCTGTGCGTACACAGGCTTTCCAGCTTAACTACGCCAAGGCGGAGGTTGTGGCCAAAGGACTGACTGGACAAGGCGGCGGCGGTGACAGCAGCTCAAAAATTGTTTCACCACGCGGTAGCGTCGTGTTCGAAACCCGCACCAACCAGCTATTCGTGACCGACATACCGTCTAAGTTGGAAGAAATTCAAGGGCTGATTGCCAAAATAGACATACCTGTTCGGCAGGTCTTGATTGAAGCCCGTGTCATCGAGGCCGAAGACACCTTCGGTCGCTCGCTCGGTGTGCGGTTGGGTACATCCGATCTTCGCGGAATTCGAGGTGGTGTGCCCGGATATAGCGTGGGCGGCGACAACAGAATCACTGTGGGTGGCAACATGAATGCCATAGGTGCTCAAACAGTTCAAACCACGGCGACCACGGTTCCATTCAACGATACCCAATTTGTAAGTTTGCCTGCGAACCGCCCCGGCAGTGCCTCCGCTGGCAGCCAGCTAGCGACTTTCGCGCTGTCATTGTTCGGTGCCAGTTCCAATCGATTCTTGAACTTGGAGATCTCTGCCTTGGAGGCAGATGGGCGCGGCAAGGTGGTGTCGAGTCCCCGCATCATTACCGCTGATCAGGTCAAAGCTTTCATCAAACAAGGCCAAAAGGTACCTTTTCAGACGGCAACATCTAGCGGGGCGACCGCAGCCACGTTCATTGAAGCAGTACTGAAGCTCGAGGTAACCCCCCAAATAACCCCCGAAGGTAATGTAATTCTGGATGTAGAAGTCACGAAGGACAGCATTGCATCAGCTGCCACTTCATTGGGGGGCGCTGTGAACACGAAAGCGATCAAGACACAAGTTCTGGTGGAAAACGGTGGTACGGTGGTGATCGGTGGAATCTACGAACAGAACGATCGGGAAAGCGTGACCAAAGTACCCCTCTTGGGTGATCTGCCTTACATCGGAAATTTGTTCAAGTCGAAAGACAAAGTTCGGGACAGAACGGAGTTGTTGATTTTTCTGACGCCTAAGATCATCAGTGAACGAGAGTCGTCACGTTGAACCACACTAGGTGGGCCACATATATATCAAGCGATGAACGGATTGTGAAAATGAAATCTTCAAATTGGCTGGCAGCGGGGATGTTGGTTGGTGTTTTGTCTTTAGCAGCCTGTGGCGGGGGGGGCGGTAGTGCTGGGACCTCACCGTTCAATAGCAATGCAGGAACGTCGACAGCGGCCGATTTGGATGTGGTGTCCAGTTCAGCACAACTTTCCAACACACCAACCTCCAAGGTAACGGTAACGGTGACAGCTATCGATGGCGACAAGAGAACAGTTGCCAACGCTCCAGTGCGGATCTCGGTGGCATCCGGTAGCGACGCTGTGGTGACGCAAACAACAACGTCTACATCCACCTCTTCCGGTGGATCTACCAGCACAACCACGACCCCAACCAGCGTCACCAATGCCAGTGGTATTGCCACGGCAGATGTGACAGTTGGAGCCAACAAGGCGAACCGTTCGGTCACGATTCTCGCGACATCGGGGAGTATCACGAAATCGATCGTGATTCAGGTGGTGGGCGCGACGATTTCCAGTACGGTATCTGCGCCTGTAGTGGAGCCAGGTGCTCAGGGGTCGGTCCGCTATCGTGTCGTTGACCAGGCGAAGAATCCGATGGCCAACCAACAGGTGCAAGTATCTTCCGCTGGTTTGACGGGGGCCAATCCCAGTGGCACCACTGACTTAAACGGGGAATATGTGTTTCGATACACCGCCCCAGCTGCGACCGGCTCCTACACCATCACAGCTACTGCCGCTGGTGCGTCGAACGACCAGACTGTTCTCGTGCAACCAGCGAGCACCGTACCTGCTGCTGTTGGAAACATAACTTCCGCTTCTGTTTCTGCCAGCCCAAGCGTCGTGCCAATCAATGCGACAGGGAGCCAGAACCGCACTGAAATCAGAGCGCTTTTCCTGGGCGACAACAATGCACCGATTGCTAATGTCAGGGCACGATTTGATTTGAACGGCGATCCGAATTCGATCGGCGGTACCTTCAACAGCGGCAACGCCATCATTTACAGCGACGCCAATGGATTTGCAAGTTCTGCCTACGTACCAGGTGCCAGGGCCCAGTCCGACCAATGGCGTGACAATTCGGGTGTGTTACGGCAAAACTGACGCCGAGCTTGCAAATGGGGCATGTCAGAACTCAGCATTTGTGTCGTTAACCGTGGTGAACGACCCTCTGGGTGTCAGTATTGGTACCGACGAATTCGTTATTTTGGGAACGCTAACCTATATCAAGCAGTACGTTGTCAGCGTCGTGGATTCGGCAGGAAATGCGAAACCCGATGTGAACTTGTCCGTTTCAGTGGATTTGCCGACTTATTACAAAGGTGCCTATTGCGTAGTTGACACCGCAGGATGCGCGCCTGCTAGCACGGGACTCAGTGGCTGGGTTAGGGGAGTGCCGCAAGCCTGCAACAACGAAGACTTGAACCGAAATGGAGTTCTTGAGGTGGGTGAGGATTTGGATGCAGACAGCCGACTTGAACCTGGGAAATCCGACGTTAGCGTTCGTCTTTTGTCTACAAAAACGGGAGCAGATGGATTGGCGCTGCTACAGATTGAGTACCCTAGGAACTACGCCACATGGGTAGCAGCCAGGATAACGGTGAATGCCTCGGGAGTTTCTGGAACAGAGGGGAGGGCAACGTATGTTCAGGATCCTGTTCCCGCACCAGCCTCAGCCTTCACAAGCACAACCAGTTCGCCTGCGTTCGTTCTCAGTCCCTATGGCCGTCAGCAGGATTGCGCAGTACCGGATTGAATTTGATTTGTAGGGCTCAGGTACGGTCGATGCGGAATTGGTAACCCAGTGTAAAACTCGTTGAGCGAATCAGGATTCAGACGATATACAGGCAGAACCAACTCCAGCAAAGAGGTCTGTCGTGAATCGAATCCTGTCGCTTCCACTGAACACCGTCACACCTGCGCAACTCCAAGCCCTCACCCGTGGGCGGCATGAAACCGAAGTAACTGCCTTTGGTTCTGTTGTGTTGAACCCCGGCATGGGACCAGTTGAAATGCGTTTCTCTTCTGCTGAGCATCCGCTGCAGGCTGGGGTTCGTGTTTACGTGTGGTGGAAAGGCGGCGGCTTTGTTTGTGCGCCTGCTGACGAAGTGGACGCACAAGCGATCGAAGCTGAGCGTGTGGCTCGCCGTGTTTCTGATGCCCGCTCCGCCTTGGCCGAGGCACGCAAAGAGCGTGCCTCGCGTTTCGGTGGACTGAACTCTGCGCCAATGCCCTTGGATGTGGATTTGGGTCCGCCTGATACTGTCAGCATCTATTGAATGCTGCCTGCATCCGAAAGTGATCTGGCAACCGTAAACTGACTGATGTTTGTCGCTTGCAAAAGCCCGAGTGTCTACCCGGGAAGCTTTCCGAGCAACACCTCAATGCTTTGTTTCGCATGCGCCGATCCCGGCTTTGAAGCCCGCAACAAAGGCCACTGTCGCCGTGTGAGCGTTTTGTAGAAAGACAGGTGCTCATCGCCCAGCGGCGTTAAGGCGTCGAGGTGTTTTTGCAGCACGCCCAGATCCCCTCTGGAAAGCGGGCCTGACAGCGCACCAGCAAGTCCGCGCCGCTCAACTGAAGCCAAAGTTCCTTTGGCCAATGGCAAAAGCGCCTGTAGCGCCTGCGCCTCGTCAACGCCCAACTCCCGCCACAGTTGCACCGCTTCGTGTAACAAGGGCAAGAGCAGGCTGGCGGCGTAACCCGCACCGGCGTGATAGAGCGATCTGGAGCCAGCGGGTAAATCAAAGGGATGCATCCCCAGTGCATTGGCCATGTCCCTTAGCGTCGTGGCCAAAGTAGGATCAGCGGCCTCTATCGCGACGCTGCTACCAGGTAGATTTCGCAGCGCAGACTGAGGGTCTGAAAAAATCTGCAAGGGATGGAATCCTCCAACTTGCGCGCCCTGTGCTGCCGCTGACTCCAGCGCGAGTGTCTCGGTTGCCCCGCTACAGTGAACGACAGACTGTCCTGTGTGCCAGGTCAACTCCGAACACACGCTGGAAATTGCGTCATCCGTGACAGTCAAGAATACAAGCGGATGCTGGCAGGCCTCGACCACGGACACCGCCTGACAGTCCGGCAAAAGACTGGCTAAGGATTCTGCCGATTCCATCGCCCGACTGGCCACTGCCTTCACTGACCATCCTGCGTTCGCCAGCGCCTGCGACAAGGTTGTCGCGACACGACCGGCACCAATGAAAGCGATATCGTTCATGCTGCGAGTTTAGAGAGCGTTCGCATCCAGTCGTGACAAAAAATTTTGAATCCCCACATTCTTGAGGCCCGAATCATGTCTGACGCAAAACCTGATTTTCACTGGGATGATCCCCTGCTGATGGAGTCACAACTCAGCGCCGACGAGCAGGCAGTGCGAGATGCTGCCGAGGTGTTCGCACAAAAAAAACTCGCGCCCAAGGTGGTGCAAGCGTTTCGAGCCGAGCAAACGGATGTTTCTGTTTTTGCCGACATGGGAGCAGTAGGGCTGTTGGGCTGTACCATCCCCACCGCCTACGGGGGTGCCGGACTGAACCAAGTTTGTTATGGCCTTGTGACCAGAGAGATCGAACGTGTGGACTCAGGCTACCGGTCCATGATGAGTGTGCAAAGCTCACTGGTCATGGGGCCCATCTTGGACTTTGGTAGCGAAGCGCAACGTCAAAAGTACCTGCCCAAGTTGGCCAGTGGGACCTGGATAGGCTGCTTCGGGTTGACAGAGCCGGACCACGGATCTGATCCGGGCAGCATGGCGACAAAGGCTAAGAAAGTGCCCGGCGGCTTTTCCCTGACCGGAAGCAAGATGTGGATCACCAATTCCCCCATTGCGGACGTGTTGGTGGTTTGGGCCAAGGACGATGAGGGTGCCATTCGCGGATTCATACTGGAAAAGGGATGGAAGGGTTTGAGCACGCCCACCATTGAAGGCAAGGTCGGCCTGCGCACATCCATCACCGGCGAAATCGTGATGGACGGCGTGTTCTGCCCCGAAGAGAACGCCTTGCCCGATGTGTGTGGCCTTAAAGGGCCGTTCACCTGTTTGAACTCAGCACGTTATGGCATTGCCTGGGGAGCATTGGGTGCTGCCGAAGACTGCTGGTTTCGCGCTCGCCAATACGTTCTGGATCGTAAGCAGTTTGGCCGTCCCTTGGCTGCGAATCAATTGGTGCAAAAAAAGCTGGTGGACATGCAAACCGAGATCACTCTCGGCCTGCATGCCTGCCTGCGTTTGGGTCGCATGAAAGATGAAGGCAGCGCCACACCCGAAATCACCTCCATGCTCAAGCGCAACTCTTGCGGCAAAGCACTCGATGTGGCGCGTATCGCCAGGGACATGCTCGGTGGCAACGGCATCTCTGACGAGTTTGGTGTTGCGAGGCACCTGGTCAACTTGGAAGTGGTCAATACCTATGAAGGCACGCACGACATACACGCGCTGATTTTGGGGCGGTCCATGACTGGCATTGCGGCATTTTGAAATGTGCCGGTGGGTAAAGCATCAAATCCACAGTTTGCGCCAGCCTTCTAAGCCCAGTTGGTGCAGTGTGGCGATGTTGCGGTCGACAATAGCGTCTGCGCCCTCAAAGTTTTGCATGGCAGATTCAATGCTGGCCTCGCGCAGCAGGTGCAGCGTGGGGTAGGGCGAGCGGTTGGTGTGGTTTTCGATGGCGTCTGGATCTGTACCTGCAAACTGGTACTGCGGGTGAAAGCTGGCAATTTGCAGCACGCCGTCTAAATCCAGCTCCAGCAAAGCTGCGTCAGCGATGTCTAGAAAATCGTTGTAGTCGAAAAAATCAGTCAGGACGTCAGGGTGAATCAAAAGCGTGGTTTCGATGACTTGTGGGTCTGCTTGCACCAGGTGTTGCAGTTCCTGAACGAGTGTTTCCAACAGCGCCTGCGGCTGCCTGGCGTGGCTGACCACATACCGAATTTGGTTTTTCAAATGCACCGCTTTGGCAAAGGGGCACAGTTGCAGGCCGATCACCGCGCGGGTGAGCCAGGTTTGTGTGTCGGCAATGAAGGTGTGGTCGGTTTGCATCAGGGCAGATTGTCCACGTTGCGGGCAATCTCGCATCTTTCGCTCGGGCGCGTCCCATGCCCTGCAACATCACATGTCAGATTGCCGCATGAATTCACGACAAACTTCGTGGATCGGGCGTTGTCCGCGATCTTGGGGTTCTCAATGAAGCGCTTTGTCATGCTGCTGGCTTGGTTGCTGCTTGTGCCTGTGGCGCATGCAGCCGTATTCAAGACCGACCATGTGAGTGCGCAACTGGTGGCCGAAACCACCGCAGTGCAACCGGGGCAAACCGTGCGTGTCGGCCTGAAGATCAGCCACCAACCCCATTGGCATACCTACTGGCGTAACCCCGGCGATTCCGGCTTGCCGACCACGGTGAACTGGACGCTGCCCCCCGGCGCGCAAATCAGCGACATCCAGTGGCCTGTTCCCAAACGTTTGCCCGTGGGCCCTTTGGTGAACTACGGCTACGAGGACGAGCTCCTGCTGCCGCAAAACCTGGTGGTGCCATCGAATGCGGTGCCCGGCAGCACCCTCGTGCTGCGGGCGCAAGCCAACTGGTTGGTGTGCAAGGACGTCTGCATTCCAGAAGGCGGGGAGTTGAGCTTGCAACTGCCTGTCGTCACCAAGGACGTGATGCCCGGCTCCACCGCCCACCTGCCCACGTTCGAGCAATTGGAAGCTGCTGCGCCACAGTCCTTGCAAGGATGGACCACACGCTTACAGCATGCAGGCAGCGAGCTGTTGTTGACACTGGATGCGCCAACGCCCGCAGCGTCGGTGCCCCAAACGAAACCCGTCGGCACCACGACCGTGGCCAGCGTTCCGTGGCCTGTGGTTCACATCTTTCCCTATGCTGAACAGGTGCTGGTTCCTGCCCGCCATGAGGCCTACCGCACCGCAACGGGGTATGCCATCAAACTGGCTTTGATGGACGGTGCGGCCTTACCTGCCAGCCTCCAAGGCGTCGTGGTCGCTCAAACCAAGGGCGATGAGTTGCCGTCTTTTTCCTGGGCCTCATCGCCGCAAAAGGCGGGTGAATTCAATGCCCCTGTTGAAGCAGTGACGGCGCTGCGCTGGCCACCAGGGGCCGAGAAGCTGGCCGACACCGGTCCTCAGGGTGACCCCGTATCGCTGCGCGGCGATGTATTGGAGAGCGCCGGTTTGCTGTCGTGGTTGCTGACCTTGGCCCTGGCCTTTGTCGGCGGCATGTTGCTCAACCTGATGCCCTGTGTGTTTCCTGTGCTGTCGATCAAACTCTTGTCGGCAACCCAACAAGGGGACAACTCGGCGCACAGTCACCGCCAACATGCACTGGCCTATAGTCTCGGTGTGGTGTTCACTTTCTTGGCACTGGCCGCGTTGCTGTTGGCCCTGCGTTCGGCGGGGCAAGCCGTGGGCTGGGGCTTCCAGTTGCAGGAACCTTGGGTGGTGCTCAGCTTAGCCATGTTGTTCTTTCTGCTCGGACTGAACTTGCTCGGCGCGTTTGAATGGGGCCTGTGGTTGCCGTCTGGGCTGACCAGTTGGCGCGCTCGACAACCTGGTGTGGACGCCTTCGCCTCCGGTGTGATCGCCGTCGTAGCGGCCAGCCCTTGTACGGCTCCGTTCATGGGCGCGGCACTCGGGTTTGCTGTGACGCAGTCGGCGGCAATGGCCTTGCTGGTGTTCGCTGTGTTGGGTGCCGGCATGGCCGCGCCTTATGCTGCCTTGGTTTTGTTGCCCGGTTGGCGCGAGCGTTTGCCCAAGCCTGGGCCGTGGATGGTGCACCTGAAGCAGCTGCTCGCATTTCCAATGTTTCTCACCGTGCTGTGGCTGTTGTGGGTGTTGGGTCAGCAGGTGGGGGTGGAGGGCCTCGTGGCGGCCGCACTGTGCTTGTTGGCCATGGGTTTTGCACTGTGGGTGTTGGATGTGTGGAAGAGTCACCCTGTCTGGGCGCGTGGCTTGGCCTTGACCGTGGTGTTGTTCGCCTTGTGGGGAGCCTCACCATTGGATGGCTCTCGGCAGATAACCGGCGATGGGCGAAGTCCGACCTCCAATGCGGACGCGACCAACCGCACCATCGATGCAGCTTGGGTTCCTTACGACCCCACTCAAATTGACCTGCACGTCGCCAAAGGACAAGCGGTGTTTGTGGACTTCACGGCGGCATGGTGCGTGAGCTGCCAAGTCAACAAAAAACTGGTGCTCAATACCGAGGCCACGCAACAGGCGTTCTCCAAAGCGGGCGTGGTGCTGATGCGTGCTGACTGGACCAACCGCGACCCCCAAATCACCGCAGCCCTGACCCGTCTGGGCCGAAGTGGTGTGCCGGTGTATGTGCTCTACCGGCCTGGCAAAGCGCCGTTGTTGTTGCCTGAGGTGCTGACGCAGGGGCTCGTGCGTGAGGCGCTCGGGATGTTGTAGGGTTGTGCGAAGCCGCCGTCGCAAGGGCAAATCGGTGTGTTCTACAGGGTGGTCACGCAGAATGAAAAGCACCATGGAAGCCCGGCGCATCACTCTCTCCATTGGCGATCATTCAGATGGTCTTGAAACCAGTCCTGAGCGTGTTCGTCTGGATGACTTCGCCCGTTTTACAAAGGATGTACGTGTCTTCCTTCGAGGCGACACCAAAGAGTTGGACACACGAAACATGGAAGTGGCTGTTCAGAAAAGACCGCTGGCTTCCAAACTGTGCCGAGCACGGCTGCTGATGCGTTGGGCTTGCCCCGTTCTAGCCAAATTGACCACCGCTTTAAGTAGTCGGCCCTGCAAAATTCATTTCACCCCGCAAGCCATTACTGACGATGGCGTGAATTTCCAACCGAGCAAGTTTTTTGCGCCGAGCCGTGCCCTGGCTGCCCTGAGTTGACCCCATAAGCTCAGCCCGAGCAGGGTCAACAAAAACGCCTTCGCGTCTTTTGCAGACTTGGCCGCGATAGCCCGCAGCAGCCAGCGGATGTTGTACCCCGCCGCACAACTCAGTGCGTGCAGCGCATCACCCAACTCGCCTTTGAGCCAACAGCGCTGCATGCCGTGGTCCACCTTGGTGTGGCCGATCAGCGGCTCGATGGCCTGACGCCGTTTGAGCCACTTGCGTTGCACCTTGGTCAGTGACTTGTACTTGCCACGGTGGATGATCTCCACGTTCGGGTTGTCCGCGTCCACGCCCCGGAACCCCAAGTCCACGACCACTTGCTTGGGCACACGCCCCAGGTCTTGCATCAGGTTGTTGGTTTGCTCCAGTTGCGCAGCCAATGTGTGCCCATCAAACGGGTTGCCGGGGAAACTTCTGGCCCCCACCATCAAACCACGCAGGTGCGTGACAGCCAGGCTGACCTTCACACCAAACTCATAGGGCTTCCTGGCCTTGCCCTTGCCGATGCACTCCACCTCAGGCGCATGCAGCGCGTACAGCTTGCCCTTGTCGCCTCGCTGTTGCGTGCGGATGCGTTCGGCCCGCTCCAACCAGGTCTTGAGCGCACTCAGCGCTGTCGGCCCGGGTGCCACCAACACATCAAGCTTGCGCTGCACTTCACGCATCACCACCCCGAGGATTGTGCGCTGGCGTTTGACGGCTTTCTTCAAACGCTTGAACTGCTTGGCGTGGGCGTAACCCCCGGCCTGGCGTCTGAGCGTTTTGGCTTCAAACGCAAATGTCTGCTTCAAACTGATGCCCACTCGTTTGGCAGCATTCACCACTTTGTGCCGCGCAATCTCCAGCAGCCGACTGTCCACCGGGTGGGCGATGGCCTTCTCCTGCACGGTGGTGTCCACGATCACGCGTTCCAGCTCGCTGGGCTTGATGGCCTTGATCTGCACCGCTGTCTCGATGGTGGCCTTGAGCAACTGCTCCAGACCTTCTTCGCCCACGGCGCGGCGAAAGCGGCCGATCTGGGTTGGATCGCAGGGCAAGCGTGGTTCGTAATACTCCATGCCGCTGAAGAACTGCCACACCACGTTCTCGCTCCAGCGCTGAACGAGTTCTTCGTCACTGAGGTTGAAGGAGTTCTTCAGGTACTGCAAGCTGGCCATCAGCCGAATTGACAGGCGCGGGCGGCCTGCGGGGCTGATGCCGTTGCCAAATTCGACTTCATGCGCTCCCAACAAGTCCGCCGTCACCCGCTTGGAGCCTGGGCGAGCCTGGCGAGCGAAGTGCGGTGCCAGGGCTTGTTCAATCGCGGCCCAGGGCAGCCGTTTGCTCAAAACCACCAGTGGATGTTTGTGATCGACCATCCCGTCCAGGCGTGCGCGAAAGAAGTCTGCGGTGGCTGTCATGCAAATCCCCCAGAAAAATTACTCTCCGATAACGATTCCTGAGAGATCCCGTCGTCAGCATTTACCCCATATCGCCAGCATTCATGCGGGTTGCAGGGGTTTTGCAGGGCCGACTAAGTAAAGCCCTGGCCAAACCCTGACCGAATGCTTGGGGTGCTGCGAATAGGTCTTGCAAATAACCAACAGTGGGCACCCAGGTATTGGTGTGGAACGTGCAGTGGGTCATTCTCGGCAATTGGCGGTCGCGTTCGATACCCACGTCGTGAACGCCGTCTTGAACCTGTAGGCGTTGCCATGCTGCGTCCAACTCGACGTCGGTGATGGTCGTGTGATAGAAGGTTTTGTAGTCACGCGTCAGGGTGAACCAGGCGCTGCGGAGGTGATCAAGTAAGGGCGTGATGGCGTGTGCCATAGAAATCTGTCAAGCGGTGGATGCGAGAGAGCTTCGTCAAATGACGTAGCCGTGCGATGTGGTTTTGCCGACTGTCCTGAATCGCATTTCCCGTTGTGCCGACAGAGCCAACCCTGGTCATTTGACTTTCAACGCCTTCCTATGCAACATTTTTGGTCTATCCCCATGCCGCCGGCGGTTGGGCTGTGCTTAAAAGTGTTCTATTGCAGCGGGATCACAAAAAACGAGGCCGAGCTTTTGGGTATGTTTCGGGTGATGCCGGCGCTGTTGCTGCGCGCTACAACGGGGTTGCTCCACGTGACGACATCGGCAGCCTGCTTGTTTGAATCCGGGATGTTGGTGGAAGTCAACGTCTGCACTGAATAAGTCTTCTCTCGTCCTGCTATCGGCCGGTTCAAGGTCTTGATTGTGATTTGTGCACTGTCAGTCGTGCTGCGGTTGATCACCATGATGCGCGTGGATGGATAACCGGCATAAGTAGGGTCGGACTCCATGACCGAGGTATAGGCCGCAATCTGCGGATACTCGCCATTGCTGGGCGAGCTGAGCGTGGCGTTGCCTAGGATGGTGTTGCTGACCATCTTCTTGCCGAATGACTGCGCATATTTGGAAAACGCATAGCCCGGCACTGTGACGCGAGGTGCCGCAATAGTGCCGCCAGAGTTCACGTAGTTGACCAATGCGAAGTAGGGGTTGTGGTCCAGGGAGTGCATGAAGATTCGATCTACACCTTGCTCAAGCATCTTGCCCGTCCAGTCGGCGACGATCAAAGCGTGGCCCAGGTCTTGTAATTCTGCGGGAGAGCTGTCTGCGTTAGTTTGAAAGACGTTGAACTCGGTCATCCAGATCTTCCAATCTAATCCATGCTCCTGTAGGGTACGTTTCAAGTAGGGAACATTCCACGCATTGGCAACCTGGGCGAACATGTTTTGCGTCTGCCAATTCCGCTGATCATTGACCGTTCCCGTGGTGAACGTGCCGCCTGACAGGTACTCGTGCTCCGACAGTGCGTAAACGTGTTGACGATTGATTCCACCATCAATAAGGCCCTGCAGCCACAGGTGGTTGTTGTCAGGTTTTCCTGGGACTTTATGGGTAGTGGTCAAGCTTTGCGATAGCAGTTTCGCTCCAGGATCTTTGGCCTTCATTTCCGCTGCGAACGCATTGAAGATGGTGGCATATTCGGCGGGCGTCCAGTACACCCAATCCTCATTGCCAATTTCCCAATAACCCACAGAGGCTCCGGGTTTGGTGCGGGTGTCCGCAACCCATGCGGCGGCTGACTGAGCTGCGAGCGTCAGACTCGCCGGATTGATCCTTGCTGGCGAAGAGCCAGTCTGGATGACGTGGTGAAGTTGAAAATTGGGTGCCAAATACTGAGCCGTGTTGACCTCAAAGAGACGCTCCATGTTCAGCTTTTCGCTTGCGGTGAACTTGTACATTTCATCCGGCGTGATAACCAGACTGCGAGAAACGCCAGGATGGCTGATATAACTTTCTTCGGGTCTGTCCCAGAAATAGTGCAGGCCCGAAGTGCCCATCGGGAATCGCATGGTTCCCAAATTCATGCCCTTGATCGCCTTGTAAGTTGATGTGGACGGCGAAGGGCCCACGACGTCTCTGAATTGAGGGTTCTGATGCTCCACACCGCTGCCGAACGTGCTCCGGGTGATGTCGTCGCGAATCACGTTCTCGGGGCCAAATGCGTTAACTATGATCGTGACATTGGGCGGTGCGGCATGGGCGTTGATGCCGATGAGAGGCAGTACGAGAGCTCCCAAAATTCGTGCAGCAGCGGTTTTCAGAATCGGCATTTTTATGGCTCCCTGGTGGTTTGAGGAATGATGACTCGCGCATCTTATGGCCCCGATATTGCGATGGACTGCGCGCCGGTATTACTTTTGTTACGGAACGTGAAGGCGGTGGCGTGGGTGTCGTGGCGAGTTCAAATTAAATGGCTGAGCTGAGGTCAACAACGCGTGTCCGCAGAGGGGATACCTCGGGCGCTCACGGATGCTGACGATTGGCGGGCCATCTCTTGCTTTCTCTTGTGAAGGGTCGGGTGGCAAATGCACTGCCGACGGGCCTTTCCGATTGCTTTGCGATGGCCCAAGTGACGAGTCATGTTTAACGATTTGCGTCATCTGTTGTTTCGATAAAGTCACCACCTGGCATGTTTCCAAGTGAAAGCGTCTCACATGACGGAGCAAAAAATCGAGGTCTACCCGCATGCGGCAGGAGGCTGGGGCGCACTCAAAAGTGTGGCCAAGCAGCTGATACGCCAGCGTATTGCTGCCAAGGGTGCACGAACCTTGCTTTCGGCGAATCAGCCTGATGGGTTCGATTGCCCCGGTTGCGCTTGGCCGGATCGTGACCACACCTCGACCTTTGAGTTCTGCGAAAACGGTGTGAAGGCTGTGGCCTCCGAGGCCACGGCCAAACGGGCTACGCCTGAGGTGATTGGGGCTCGCACGGTGAGCGAATGGGAACTTGCGTCTGACTTTGAATTGGAAGAACAAGGGCGATTGACGCAGCCCATGGTTTACAGCGCGAGCACCGATCGCTACGAGGCCATCACCTGGGACGCCGCGTTTGTTTTGATTGCGCGGGAGTTGCGCGGGTTGGATCACCCCGATCAAGCGCTTTTCTACACCTCAGGTCGCACCAGCAACGAGGCGGCGTTTTTATACCAGCTCTTTGTCCGCGAGTTCGGTACCAACAACTTCCCCGACTGCTCCAACATGTGCCACGAACCCAGCGGTGTGGCGCTCAAACCCACCATCGGTGTGGGCAAGGGCACAGTGACTTTGGCGGACTTTGAAGTGGCCGACGCCATCTTCATCTTCGGTCAAAACCCTGGCACCAACCATCCGCGCATGTTGGGCGAGTTGCGGGCGGCAGCCAAACGCGGCGCGCGCATCGTCAGCTTCAACCCACTGCGCGAGCGCGGGCTGGAGCGGTTTGCCAACCCGCAGAACGCGCTGGAGATGGCCACGGGTAGCTCCACCGCCATCAGCTCGCATTACTTTCAAGTGCGCATCGGCGGCGACCTCGCTGCAGTGAAGGGTTTGTGCAAACGCTTGCTGGAGCTGGATGATGCAGCGATGGCCGAGGGCATGGCGCGCGTGCTCGATGGGGAGTTCATCAAAGAGCACACGAGTGGCTTCGACGCCTTGGCCGCGAATTTGCGAGCCGAGTCTTGGGCTTTGCTGGAGGCGGAATCTGGCCTCAGCCACCGCGAAATTTGCCTCGCCGCCGACGTGTACGCACAAGCCCGCAGCACCATCATTTGTTGGGGCATGGGCATCACCCAGCACCAGCACTCGGTGAAAACAATTCAGATGCTGCTGAACCTGCTGCTGTTGCGTGGCAATCTGGGTCGCTCCGGCGCTGGTGCTTGCCCGGTGCGTGGCCACAGCAATGTGCAGGGCGACCGCACCATGGGCATCGACGAAAAACCCAGCCCGGCATTTCTCGACCGGCTGCAACAGGTGTTTGGGTTTGAACCACCCAGACACCACGGCCTGAACACGGTGGACAGCATTGCCGCCATGCACGGCGGCCGAGCCCGGGTGTTCTTTGGCATGGGGGGCAACTTCGCTGCGGCCACACCCGACACCGCCACCACTTGGGCGGGTTTGCGCCAATGTGCGCTCACCGTGCATGTGGCCACCAAATTCAATCGCAGCCATGTGGTGCATGGCAAGCAGGCATTGATCCTGCCGTGTTTGGGTCGCACTGAAATTGACGTGCAAGCCGGTGGCCCCCAAAGCGTCTCGGTGGAAGACTCGATGAGCATGGTGCATTTGTCGGCAGGCTTGAATGCCCCGGCGTCTGAGCATTTGTTGTCCGAGCCCATGATCGTGGCGCGGATGGCCTTAGCCACTTTGCCAAAGAGCAACGTGCCCTGGGCTTGGTTAGTTGAAGACTACAGCCGCATTCGCGACAAGATTGAAGCGGTGTTCGATGATTTCCACGGTTTTAATGCACGGGTTGCAAAGCCTGGCGGCTTTCGCTTGCGCAACACGGCCTCAGAGCGGGTTTGGAAAACGGCGTCTGGCAAAGCGGAGTTCCGCACCCACGCATTGCCCCAAGGTGACCAACAACAATCCGCCCGCACCGCTGCGGCAAAAGGCGTGGCGGTGATGACCTTGGCGACGGTTCGTTCGCACGACCAATACAACACCACCATCTATGGTTTGGACGACCGCTACCGAGGCGTTTATGGCCAGCGCCGCGTCGTGTTCATGAATGAGGCCGACATGCAAGCGCAGGGTTTCAAGTCCGGTGATCTTGTCAACATTCAAAGTGTGTTTGCGGGTGAAATGCCGCGCCAAGTCGACGGCTTTTTGCTCGTGGCTTACGACATTCCGCGGGGCTGTTTGGCCAGTTACTACCCCGAGACCAACGCGCTGTTGCCTCTGTCCAGCGTGGCCGATGGGGCAGGCACGCCAACCTCGAAGGCGATTCCTGTGGTGTTGTCTGCCGCAGCGCCTTCGGTATCTTCCACGCGAAAGCCGCTTTTGAGTCGGCATTGTTCAACTTAAATCCGTTTGCCCTGAGCTTGTGGAAGCCAGCGAGTACCTCGGTGCAAGGCCCTTCGACAAGCTCAGGGCGAACGGTGTATGCGGTGTTTTGTTAGCGGCTCTAAAGGCCTTGTCGAAGGGCAGCGCGCGAAACCTGGGCTTCGACAAGCTCAGCCCGAACGGGATATTCAAGTTCATTAATGCCGACTCAACACATACCAACCATGCTTGAGCCCAACGATGCGATCCGCCGTTTGCCTGTGGTCAGGTTTGATGGGGCCTCATCGCAGGCCGACGACGACCAACTCGCCGTCGAAGCCCCCGTGGCCCTGGTGTTCAACGGCATCTCCCATGCGGTGATGATGGCCACGCCGCAAGACCTGGAAGACCTGGCCTTGGGTTTTGCACTGTCTGAAGGTTTGATTCAAAGCCGCGCCGAGTGCCGCGACGTGAACGTGTTTCACCAAACCGAAGGCTTTGAAGTGCAACTGGAGATTGCCTCTGGCGCATTTGCCGCCTTCAAGCAGCGCAAGCGCAGCATGGAGGGCCGCACGGGCTGCGGTCTGTGTGGCCTGGAGAGTTTGCAGCAACTGGATTTGCAATCACTGCCACGCCGCGAGCAAACGGCGGCTGCCGTGCCCACTGAAGTCATCCAACGCGCCTTCGCCGCCTTGCCCGAACGCCAATGGCTCAATGCCCAAACCGGTGCTTGCCACGCCGCCGCTTGGGTGGACGCAAACGGCTGCCTGGCCCAAGTGCGCGAGGACGTGGGTCGCCACAATGCACTCGACAAACTGCTGGGCGCACGTGCTTGGGGCGGTGAATCCGCTGCGCACGGTTTTGTCATCGTCTCCAGCCGGGCCAGCGTTGAGTTGGTGCGCAAATGTGCTCACCTCGGCGTGGGCGCTTTAGCTGCTATCTCCGCACCCACGTCACTGGCGGTGGAGGTGGCTCGCCGGGCTGGTATTCAGCTGTACGGCTTTTGCCGGGGCGAGCAGGTGGTGCATTACACGCACTCGTGCTCCCCGCCGCTGGGAGTTATGAAGGCCCGTGCGCCATGCGCTCCAGGCCGAGGGTGAAACACACCCCGTCGGCTTGGTTGCTGACCTCGATGGTGCCGCCCATTTTGGCCATGTAGGTGCGGGCCACAAAAAGGCCTTGACCTCGCTGGCCCACATCTCTGGTGTCGGTTGGATCGCTGACACCGTATTCAAAGATCCGTCCCATCAGCTCCGCCTCTATCGGTGGCCCCACGTTGAAGAGAGTGACGCGTACAGCCGTAGCATCCATCGCCAGCCGAATCGTGATCGCCGATCCTTGGGGCCGGTAACGATCTGCGTTGCGCAGTACATGGGTCACCACGTCTTCCAGCGAGTACTCATCGGCGCGAACCCACACGGCATCGTGGTTTGCGCCGTTGTCCTCAAACACCACGCCCTCAATGCCCGCGTGAATGGCGTTGCCCGCCACGTGCTGCAAGAAGGCCCGAATGTTCAGGGACTGAATTTGCAGCTGGGTCGATTCGAAGGCTTCACTGGGCGAAGCGCTACCGTAGAGCACCCGAACCGCTTGCTGCATGCGACTGATGTAGCGATGGCTCGGGTCATCGGTTTGCGCGTGCAACACCATCAGCGACTGCAAGGGCGACATGATTTCGTGGCCCACCGCATGCCATTGGTCTTTTTCTTGCGCGACCCGGATGCGCTCGCGACGCACATCGTCATTGACGCGCTGCATCAGGTCGCCGAGCACCCCCGCCAACAGGGCCAGTTCGTCCCGGCCCCGAAAGTCGCTCAAATCGAGCTGCACTGCTGCAGAGCCGGTAGCCTCCTGATCGTTGATGTTGCGTGCGATCGTGGCTGCCCGTTTGGTCAGGAGGGTGATGCGCCGGATCATGTGCAACTCAATGGCCCACCATGTCAGCAAGATGCCGGCGAGCATGGCCCCCACAAACCAAGACACCCGCGTGGCCACCACGCCCAGGCTGCGGTTCACGCTGCGCACATCACCCTTGAGCACCAGTTCAAAACTTCCGGTGGCGGTGTTGATGGTTTCAACGGCTTGCAGCGGCGCATCAAAGCCGTCTGCAGGCAGCCTGCGAATCAAATGCTCCAGCCAGGGCGAGCTGGTTTCGCCGTCGAGGTGTTGGCCCTTGAGCAAGAGCAGATCGGGCGCGTTGTCGGGCGCGCCCACTTTGCGAATGCTGAGGGTTTCACCGGGCAACAAGAGGGGCGTCAAATCGCGCAGCGAGAAGGGCGGCGTAGCGCCTTCGCTGTTGCTGTCAAAAAGTGGCTCACCGTTGCCGGGTGCCAGCATCTGCACGCGCACTTGAATTTGATCCAAGTCGGCTGGCGGCCACACAGGCCGGGTCGGCTTGAAGAGTTCGTCCCGAAACAGCTCGACTGGCAGGCGGATGGAAAAGAAGGAGCGTTTGATGCAGTTGTCTGCGGTCCCACTGGATGCACCGTCTGCGGTTTGCGAAGCGATAGGCTCTGGCGTTGGGGCCGCTGTGGGTGCACAGCGGTTGTCCTGCCACAGCCAGCCTCGGAAGTCCCGCACGGGGCGCGATGCCGCAGGTCCGCTGGCCCCATCAATAAACCCCGTCAGCCTGCCGCGCACTCCAGGACCGGTGTCCGCGGTTTTCTCAAAGGGCGCAATCCAGCCAAAGGTTTGACCGCGCATCACGACGGTCACCAGGGCCCGGTGGGCGGTGGTGAGGTCCAGCTCGCCCACCGAACGGCCCACCAGCTCGCCGCTGTTGAAGCTGCCCACGGTGTAAATGAAGCCGCCTGCCATGGCGTTGTTACCCACGGCCACACACAGCGTGGCATTCGGGTACTGCACCGAACAGCCTGCCATTTCAACGGCTTGTTGCGCCTTGGTCTTGTCGTCAAAGTCGATGGCCGAAAACGGTAAGACCAAGGGGCGCAGCGGCGTCAGTCCACCTTCACGCGCATTCGGGTTGAGTAAGGCCAACTGACCACTGGGGTGGCGCAGTTGGGCCACGATTTGCGCTTGGTTCTTGCGAAAGCCGTCCTGGTAGTTGCGCCAGCTGAGCTGCTTTTCTTCTTTCAAGACACTCAGCGCCAGGGCCAGCGTGGCCAGAGTCAAGAGCAAAAAAGCGCCGCGAAAAAAAGCCCGCAGCCCGAAGGGCACTCGGCCTGGCAGTTGCCAGCGCAGTGGAGTCCAGCTCACCGTTTGCTCGCCGTGCTCGTGGCGGGCGCTTCGGAGGCGGCCCACCGAAAGCCGCGCATGGGTACGTTTTCAATGCCTTCGAAGTGGGGATCGATGTCTTTGAATGCGTCGCGTATGGTGCTGACGTGTTTGCGGATGTTGTCGCGGTTGCGACCACTCTTGACCACCTGGTAGAGGTCTTCATAGGACACCACCTGGCCGCGCCGCTCGTACAGCGCTGCCAAGATGCGCTGGGCTGTCAGTGGCAGGTTGATGCGCTGGCCCATCCACAGGGCCGAGCCTTGGCGCAGCGGATCGAGCGACAACTCGCTGGTGGTGGCTGTTGCCGTGGTCGGTGGTGCCACCGTGTCGCGCGTGGCCCGCAGGATGTCCAAGAATGTGTCGATGAAGTCGGCTTCACTGAAGGTGGTTTTTTGCAGGTAGTCCCAGGCGTCCAGCGCCTTCATGATGCCGCGGTAGAGCGTGGCCGGCATGGCCGATACCACCAGCACCGGGGTGTTGTGGCGCTTGTTGATTTCGTTGATCAGGGCCACCCCAGCATGGCGTTCACGCCCGAGTTCGATGTCGAGCACCACCAAGTCGTACCGTTCGCGCTCGATGGCGGCTTGTGCGTCATCGCGTGAAAACCATTGATCCACCCGGGTGCCAGGGCGAGCAGATTCAATCCAGCCTCGCAACTGGTTGCTGGTGGGCAGGTCGTCTTCAATCACGGCCACTTTGGGGGCTGTCGTCACCAGAATCTCCGCAGAGTGCAAGGGCACCCCGTGGTCAGGATTATCCAAGCGCCGATGCCTGTATCGGTGTGAGTGTTTCTTCCGTTGCCCTGCCCGAAGTTTCCGCTGCATGACCAAGACCGCTTGCGGCGGGAAGCATCTGGCCCCGCGACTGCATTGAGTGCTCCGGGGTGAATCAGAAAAATGCAACCATGCCCACTAGAGATCGATTGACTCGCGGGGGCAGCGAACAAACAACTGACTGACACACCCACCGACACGGAGCCCACCATGAACACACGTTTAACCGCCCTGATCCTAGCCTTGCAATCTGCATGGCGTCGCCGCTTCGGCGCATCCAAAACAACGCCCAACGAACTGCACGGTGATTTCGTCACCTCAGACGCAGCCAGCCACACGGTGTTTCACCCCTTGCCGGAAGATGACATCGAAAAAAGCCCAGGCTTCTTGCACCGCAACCGGGTCCCGCTGGTGGCGTTGGCGTTGACAGGCGCAGCCGCCTACCTGCTGGCCACCCATTTGCCATTGCAGCAGGTCGAACGTGGCGATGTCGGTATTCGCACCAACCAATTCACGGGCAACAGCGAGCAATTTTCCAGTGGCACCGTGCTGGTATTGCCCGGTTTGCACAGCCTGCGAGCATTGCCACTGCGCGATCAAACCTATCGCCCATCAAGTGGCGCTGGAGATGCCTCGTACCAGTCGGTGGAAGGTCTGTCTCTGGGTGTGGACATCACCGTGCGCTGGGCCTTGTCTCCTGAGCAGTTGAAACGTTTGGCCAAAGACTTGCCCGACGATGTGGCCGGCGAGGTGGTGCAGCCTGCAGTGCAAGGTGTGGTGTACAAAATTTTCAGCCGCTACACCGTGCGTGAGATCTTCTCCAGCAAACGCTCCGACATTCAAAAATCCATCGAGACCGATTTGTTGCCTCGCCTGGCCGCGGAGGGCATCGTGTTGCGCTCGGTGCAAATCGGCAAAGTGACCTTGCCTGAAGACTACAAACGCGGCATGGACAAGCTGCTGGCCGAAGAGCTGGAAGCAGAAAAAATGCGCTACACCTTGGACTTGAAAGACAAGAAGGTCAAAGAGTCTGAGCTGGATGCCGAGGCTGAAAAAGTGCGTCGCGAAAAAGCGGCTGAAGCCGCTGCCCGCGAACAAGTGATTGCCGCGCGCGCCCAAGAAGAAGCCATGAAACATGTGCTGCCTTTCAAACAAAAGCAGATCGAACAGCGCCAGTTCGAGGCCGAGGCTGAGAAGGTGGCGCGCATCAAGAATGCAGAAGGCAGCGCACAGTCGCGCCGGATTGAAGCCCAGGGTGAAGCTGACTCACGCCAGAAGCTGGCCGATGCCGAGGTCTACCGCTTGGAAAAAGTGGGCAAGGTCAACAGCGAACAAATGGCCCGAGAAGGGGCTTTGATCAGCCGCCATCCACTGCTCATCCAGAAAACCTTGGCCGACAAACTGTCGGACAAGATCCAGGTCATCATCGCGCCGCCACCGGCTGACGGAGGCTTCATTGGAGCCGGTTTGGTGGGGGCGCTGAAGAACAACGCGGGCAATGCCACCGTTGACGCTGCCAATACCGAAACCAACCCTGCACAGGTGCAATGATGGCTGCCACTGTTTTGGCCCTGGCCGCCACATTGGCCATCGTCACCCAAGACCAAACCGCATTGCGCGCAGCACCGCGCGACAGCGCACAGCAACAAGCCGCTCTGTGGCAAGGCGATGTGCTGGAGATACGTGGCCAGCGCATGGACCATCTGCAGGTCTACGACCACCGCCGTGAACGCGCCGGCTTTGTGAAGGTCTCCCAGGTGCGCACCACGAGCTTGGAGGCCGCACAGGCACCGGAGCTGCTGTCGGTGATGCGTTTTGTGCGCGACACGCCAGGCGCAGAGGCGCTGGGCGTGGCCTACGCTGCAGCATATTTGAAGGCGGTGCCTGGCAGCGACATCACCGCCGAGCCCTTTGATGTGCTGGGCAGCGTGGCCGAGCGCCTGGCACGCCGCGCCTCTGCCCGCCAAGGCAAAGTGAACGACGCCACCTTGGCCGCTCACCTGGAAGTGGTGGCCCGCTATGGTGTCACGCTCAAGAGCTACGAGCGTGACGGCAGCATGCAAATTTGCTACGACGGTGAAGCCTTTCGCCGCGTCTTGGCCATGCCCAGCGCCACCGCGCCGCAGCAGGCGCGAGCCGCGCTCGGCCTGACCCGCCACGAATGCATGGATCCACAGCTTCGCCCGCATGAGCGATTCCAAGTGGACCGTTGGCGTGCCGAGGTGCTGGACCGCGTGGACCTGAGTCAACTGCCCGAGACCTTAAAGAACCGCATGCAGTTGCGCCGAGCCGGCGTGTGGTCCGCCGTGGCTTATGGGTACACCCGCCGCTTGGATGATGAACAAGCGGTGGTGGCCGTCTCGACGGCCTCAAAAGCTGCAGCCCAACGGGCTATCGATGCCCTAGCCGCCGTGAACAAATCCGAGTTGACCGACGACGACCAGCTGGAATACACCGAGGCGGCCCTGCGCACCAGTGCCTCACGCTGGGCAGCAGAAGCGGCCCCCCTGGCCCTGCCCAGCCGGCCCGGCCGTTTGGCCGTGTTGACCCAAGCGGGTGAACCAGGTCAAACCTGTGTGTTGCTCGTGGATGCGGCCAAAGCGCCAGAGCAAGCCGCAAAAGCACCGTTACACCGTCGCTGCACGTTCGGCACGGTGTGGGCCGCGTCCGCCAGCGCCAGCCCCGATGGCCGGGCGCTGGCTTTGGCTGTGCAGCCTTTGGACACTTGGCGTGAACTCTGGGTGTTCCGCCGCGGTGAACAAGGCTGGACCGTGGACGTGCTGCCACCCGCCAGCAGCACCTTGTTGGGCCCCGACATCGGCTACAGCGAATTTGCGGGTTGGGTTCCGGGTGGCGAGCGCTTTTTGATGGTGAGAGAAAGCCGTGTGGAGGGGCGTTTCAAACGCAGCTTTGAGGTGGTGTCGATCAACGATTTGACAACCGAAAAACAAGCCAGCCAAGCGTCGCTGCTGGTGCTGTTCTCCCGCTGGCAAGACCCAGCCTGGAAGCGCCAGACCTTGAGTCTGCGGTGAATGTTGTTGGGTACTTGAAAATAGCCACCCCAGCCCCACCTGAGGTGGCTCTCTCCTTGGTGTGCAGCCAAAGGCTGCACATTCGATTGAACCCCAAGATTCAAAGACACACCATGACCAAACAAACCCACTCCTTCCAAGCCGAAGTCAAACAAATCCTGCACCTGGTGACGCATGCGCTCTACTCGAACAAGGAAATCTTCCTGCGCGAGTTGGTGTCCAACGCGTCGGATGCCTGCGACAAGCTGCGTTTTGAGGCGCTGAACGGCGCCGAGCTGTTTGAAGACACACCCAACCTGGAAGTGCGGGTGAGTTTTGATGCTGAGGCCAAAACCCTGACCATCACCGACAACGGCATTGGCTTGTCCAGCGACGAGGCGGCGGCCAACTTGGGCACCATCGCCAAGAGCGGCACGCGGGAATTCATGGCCGCGCTGGAAGGGGACAAGAAAAAAGACGCCCAACTGATCGGCCAGTTTGGCGTGGGCTTTTACAGCGGCTTCATTGTGGCCGACCGCATCACGGTGGAGTCGCGTCGTGCTGGGTTGACACCGGAAGAAGGCGTGCGCTGGAGCTCCGAAGGGTCCGGTGAATACGAGCTGGAAACCATCACCCGCACGGCACGCGGCACCAGCGTGATTTTGCATTTGCGCGAGGGCGAAGAAGAGTATTTGAGTGGCTGGAAATTGCGCAGCATCATCAGCAAATACTCCGACCACATCTCGCTTCCCATCTTGATGCAAAAGGAAGAGTGGGACGCCGAAGCGCAAAAACAAGTCAAACAAGAAGAGTGGACACCGGTCAACAAAGCCGCTGCCCTGTGGACCCGCGCCAAGAGTGACATCACCCAAGAACAGTACGACGAGTTCTACAAACAAATCAGTTTCGACACCGAGGCACCGCTGGCCACCACCCATAACCGCGTGGAAGGCCGCAGCGAATACACGCAGCTGCTCTACGTGCCCGCCAAAGCGCCCATGGATTTGTGGAACCGCGACAAACGTGGTGGCGTGAAGCTGTATGTGAAACGTGTCTTCATCATGGACGACGCCGAGGCGTTGATGCCCGTCTACCTGCGTTTCGTCAAAGGCGTGATCGACAGCAGCGACTTGCCGCTGAACGTGAGCCGCGAGCTGCTGCAAGAAAGCCGTGATGTGAAGGCCATTCGTGAAGGCTCGACCAAACGTGTGCTGAGCATGCTCGAATCGCTGGCTGACAGCGAAGACGCCGCCGAACGCGAGAAATACGCCAAGTTCTGGAAAGACTTTGGCAGCGTGCTCAAAGAAGGCATCGGCGAAGACTTCACCAACCGCGAACGCCTGTCCAAACTGTTCCGTTTTGCATCCACCCATGCTGACGAAGGTGTTTCGCTGACTGAGTATGTGAAGCGCATGAAAGAAGGCCAAGAGGCCATTTACGTGATCACCGCTGACAGCCTGGCTGCGGCCAAGAGCAGCCCGCAGTTAGAGGTCTTCCGCAAGAAGGGCATTGAGGTGCTGCTGCTGATCGACCGCGTGGACGAGTGGTTGCTCAGCCACCTCTACGAGTTCGATGGCCACCCGCTGCAAAGCGTGGCCAAGGGCGCGGTCGACCTGGGCAAACTGCAAGACGAAGACGAGAAAAAACAAGCTGAAGAAGCCGCCACCGCCTTCAAGCCCGTGCTGGACCGTCTGAAAGAAACGCTCAAAGACCGTGCCAAAGACGTGCGCATCACTACGCGTTTAGTTGATTCACCGGCCTGTTTGGTGGTGGAAGAGGGCGACATGAGTAGCCACCTCGCACGCATGCTCAAACAAGCCGGGCAAGACGCGCCCAAAGCGCAGCCCATCCTGGAAGTGAACACCGAGCATGCCCTTGTCAAACGTTTGGAGAAATCCGCACAGTTCGACGCCTTGGCCCACATCCTGTTTGATCAAGCCTTGCTCGCCGAAGGCGGCCAACTGGAAGACCCGTCGGCTTATGTGAAGCGTGTGAATGAGTTGTTGTTGGCGGCGTGATGCATGTTGTGCGATGTGAGGGGGTCAATCCTCTTGCATCGCATCCAACTGATCCTGCAACTGAGTGATCTGCTCCGACCAATACGCGGAGGTGCCAAACCAAGGAAACGCGGCGGGAAACGCTGGGTCGCTCCAGCGACGGGCCAACCAAGCACTGTAGTGAATGATGCGCAGGCTGCGTAGCGGTTCAATCAGTGACAGTTCACGGTCGTCGAAGTCCATGAACTGCTCATAACCAGCCAGCAGCGCGCGCAGTTGGCCTTTGGCGGCTTGTGGATCGCCCGAGAGCAGCATCCACAGGTCCTGCACGGCGGGGCCCATCATGGCGTCGTCGAGGTCCACGAAGTGTGGACCGCTTTCAGTCCAAAGCACATTGCCGACATGGCAGTCGCCATGCAATCGAATGGCCGCCGCGCCGACTGAGGTTTGTACTTCGTCGAAACGCTGTTGGGTCAGGTGCAGGACGGCGTTCACCAAACTGGTCCACCGTTCCTGCCATTCAGGCGACACCACGTTTAGCGCCAGCAGGTAGTCGCGTGAGGCCAGTCCAAACTCCGCCACCGTCAGTGTGCGACGGTGCTTGAACGCCCGCTTTTGGCCGACCGCGTGCATGCGTCCGATGAAGCGGCCAATCCACTCCAGCACCTGAGGATCCTCCAGCTCCGGCGACCGACCGGATCGACGTGGGCTGAGCGAAAAACGATGCTGCCCGGCAGTGGTGTGCACGGTTGCCAGGGTATTGGGCTCACTGGACACTGTGCTCGTGTCTGCGGCCCCGCCAGAGGCTGTCAGTGAAAGCGGTGCGATCACTGGGATATCTTGAGCGGCCAACTCCTGGGCGTAGGCGTGTTCTTCCAGAATCTGTGCATCTGACCAGCGATGGGGCCGGTAGAACTTGGCGACGACAACGGACTTGTCTTCCAAGAACACTTGAAAGACACGGTTCTCAAAAGAATTGAGCTGGATCAGTCGGCCATCGCCAAAACAACCGACTTCGGCCAAAGCGTCGAGCACGACATCGGGTGTCAGCCCCTCGTAGGGGGTTTCGTTGTCCAAATGTTCTGCATCGGGCGCAGCAGAGGGCGTTTGTTTGTTGGGCATGGCCCGATGCTATCCGGCTATGTCTTGTCCGTAGCACTGGCCCGCCTCCGAGCAGCGGCCAGTTCGGTCAAGCGCCGCGCAGTTGGTGTTTGCTGCCAGGCATGTCGTCAACCAGGCCAGCGCCATCGGCACCCCGGTAGTGCGTGTGCTGTTCCCTCGGCGGCCTGGGTTGTTGCGCAGCTTCCTCAATGACGTCTTCGGAAATGAAATCCATGCCGCGCAGGCTGTCGAAGCGGCTGTCCGGCGCAAAAAAGGAGTCTTGGAAGGCATTCGTGTCTTGCCACAAGTGCGTGCGCTGCGCTCTGCGTGATGCAACCGCAGTCACAAGCGATTCTCGGGCTTGGCTTAAACCCGCAGGAATTGGCAGATTTTGTGCTGGAGTCAGAGGCGCTGTTCCCGTTTGTTGCGGCACCATCTGGTGCAATTCGTCCAAGGAAGGTAGTCGATCAGGAGGGCAGCGCAAATACTGTATCCGGCACGACGCGAGCACCGACTGTTTGATTTGAATCACGCGGCGTGAGGTGCCGCGATCCAGCTCCAAATCGATGGCCGCCAGCACGCGTCCATTGGCGCTGCAAATCGCAAAGCCGACGTGAATGGCGCCAAGCAGGTCGTACCAATACCGAGTTTGGTTGGTATCTGCAGGCTGGCAAAAACGAACCAAGGGCAATTTGGAGAGAACCACATGCTGAGGAAGCGCATCCCGCAGCAGGCGATAAGCGCGGCGCTCGTTGGTGTTGAACACGGGCCGGGGGGTCAAGGCCCAATCGCTAGGCAGTGGCAAAGGCTTTTTTCGCAGCTTCAAGAGGCCCCAGCAGCTGGCGGACAACACCAGCAAAAGGACTGCTACGCCAGTCAGGATCCAGGTTGAATTACTCATCTGAGCGGGGTGTACTGCAATGGGATGGAAATGAAAGGCGTTATGGAATGTCTCACAGCTTCGCAGTGACCGCAAACTTTGCATGTAGACATTAACTCACCCGGCGTCACAACATGTTACTTTGCATGACCCCATAAAACATCCCCCTAAGCAAGGTGGTAGATGCCAGCGTTGTGGGTGAACATCTGGGTCGTGGGAGGGAGGGATTAGCGTTTCGTTTGGGATGAACCAGGAAGGCCGTCTACCCGGCAGGTGGCCGGCTCCTGCGCTTCGCCCGGGATGTCGTCGTTTTGATCAACGGTCTGAGCCAAACCCAATGCCGTCCCCCATACATCCTCCAAGCTTTTGGCATGCGCCTTGAATTGATAGTTCAGCTCCCCGGCCTGATCCACCAGGGCTTCTTCCAGATGTGACGCCAAGTTGTCGTCTGGAATTGCCAGCCACGCTTCGCTCTCATTGGCCTGCCGCTTGACCACCGCACCCGCACGACGGGCAATCTTCAGCATGGCGTCGTTTTCGGACAGCGCGTGGATGAATAGCGCGTCCACATTCCGGTTGCGGGCGTGCAGGACGGCGTGGTCAAACAACTGGCTTCCGTAGCCTCGCCCGCGTCGGCTCGGCAACACCGAAACCCCGAACTCCGCCATTCGATGCGTCACATGGCTTGCACTGGAAGGCGGGTAGGCCAGATGAGCCATGGCAATCAATGCCAGGTGTCGGTTAAAAATACCGAATACCTCGTCGCGTTCAAAGTCCAGCAGGTCCACATACTTGCGAACTTGAGCTGGGCTTGCGATGTAGCCAAAGCGCAAATAGAGGTCATGGGGTAGCAAGCTGAGCAGGTGCTGTGCAATGCGGTCGCGATGACGCGGCACCAATGCTTTAATTGGCACCCAGGTCCATAACCGTTCGTAGAGCGCTGCTTTTTTGGGCGGCGCATTGAAGCCTTCATCTGGCCGTGGGCTCAGGGCGTTGCGGTGCCCCTTGTCGAGTGGCTCGAATTCAGCGACCAAATCGGACGGGCCGCCTTGGCGGCTTGTTGTTTCCATGGGGTTTCACTCCGGCAGAAGCCTGTGTGACCGCATGATATCGGGTTTACCCTAGTTGAGCATTTCTATTGTGAGCGTGCTTTGGCGAATGGTTGATTTCCGTCGGCGAGCTTTTGTTTGACAAGGGCGAGCCGTTGGAGGGCTTGGGCGGGAGCCACAGCAACGTGATTTTTTGCGGTGATGCTCATGGAATGGTGGTTTCATGTGGTGAGCTGCTATAATTTGCGGTTCTCCCTGAAGTGCTCGGGGGAGTAGCAGCAGCCTTGAGTTGTTGCGCCACCGTGTTGCCACCTAAGAGGCCGCCATTCTAAAGAAGCGGTACCGACCGTGCGCGGTGCAGTGGTACTGGGCAAAATTAACTGATCTAAACACCATGAAAACCTTCAGCGCCAAACCGGCCGAAGTGACGCATGAGTGGTTTGTGATTGACGCGACCGATAAGGTTCTCGGACGGGTGGCCAGTGAAGTCGCCCTCCGCTTGCGCGGCAAACACAAAGCCATTTACACGCCTCACGTCGACACCGGCGACTTCATCGTCATCGTCAACTCCGACAAAATCCGCGTGACTGGCAACAAAGCCAATGACAAGGTGTACTACCGTCACTCTGGCCATCCTGGCGGCATTCATGCCACCAAGTTCAAGGACATGCAAGCCAAGCACCCTACCCGTGCGATTGAGAAGGCCGTCAAAGGCATGCTCCCCAAGGGTCCGCTGGGTTACGCCATGATCAAGAAGCTGAAGGTTTATGCCGGTGCCTCGCATCCGCATACGGCTCAGCAGCCCAAAGTGCTGGACATCTAAGGAACCGTGATGATTGGAAATTGGAATTACGGAACGGGTCGTCGCAAATCGTCGGTGGCACGTGTGTTCATCAAAAAAGGTACCGGTCAAATCATCGTCAACGGCAAACCCGTTGAGCAGTATTTTGGTCGCCAAACCTCGATCATGGTCGTGAAGCAGCCTTTGATGCTGACCTCCAACGAAGCCGCATTTGATGTCAAAGTCAATGTGCATGGCGGTGGTGAGTCGGGCCAAGCGGGTGCGGTTCGTCATGGCATCACACGTGCTTTGATCGACTACGACGCGGCACTGAAGCCGCCACTGAAACACGCTGGTTTTGTCACGCGCGATGCACGTGAAGTCGAGCGTAAAAAGGTCGGTTTCCACGGCGCTCGTCGTCGTAAGCAGTTCAGCAAGCGCTAATCTCCAGCGCTCGAAAGAAGCTCTTGGAGCAAATCACGACAGGCCGCTTTGTTGCGGCCTGTTTTGTTTGAGCGGCAGGTTCTTTTCCCTACACCATGCGCTGGAAACTACTGCGACGGCGACTGTCGGTGAGTGCACCGCGGATGATCGTGCGCAGCCACATGCCTTGGCCGTTGCGCTGGGCGATGCTCGCATTGATGCTCGGTTTTTCCGCTGCATTGGCCTTGTGGGCGTTTGAATTCGGCAAGGAGATCGCGGGCTTGGATCGAAATGCCAAAGCGGAGTTGCTGGAGCTTCGATCTCAAGCCGAGAATCTCAAGGCCGAGCGTGACGCTGCGGTCTCCACGGCGAACACGGCCGAAAGCAAATGGAAAACTGATCAAGCCTCCTACGACAGTTTGGTGCAACAACTCAAAGCGTCGCAAACCGAGGTCATGGCCTTGAAGGCTGATTTGGGATTTTTCGAACGGCTGTTGCCCGCGAATTCCAGCGTGTCAGACAGCCAAGGGATCTCGGTTAGAGGGCTGCAACTTGAACCCCAAGTGCCGGGTCAACTGCGGTTTCAACTGCTGTTGATGCAGCTTGGAAAAACATGGCCTGAATTTCAGGGGCGTTACGAACTCACAATCGTGGGCACGCTGGACGGCAAACCCTGGACATGGGTACCCCCTCTGAATAGAGCGGATTTTGTGCTCAAGCAATACCTGCGACTGGAGGGAATGATTGAGTTTCCCGCCGTTGCCGTGGTAAAAAGTGTGACTGTCAAGGTGCTTGACGCGCAGGGTGCCGTGAAGGCCACTCAAGCCACGAAACTCTGAGAGGCTGCGCATATATTGTTGATTCCCGCAGGAATGACGCTGAAGCCGTCAGTCCGCCAACCTCAAAGGTGCACACATGTTCAACAAGAAAAAACAACCGCCAATTCGTACTTTGATTGGTGAAGGAACAGTGATCCAGGGCGAACTGAAATTTTCAGAAGGCATGCGCATTGATGGCCAGGTCAATGGCGATGTGACCGCTGTTGGAGATGGCGCCAGCATATTGGTGATCAGTGAGAATGCCCGCGTTACCGGCAAGGTCATGGCCGGGCATGTGATCATCAGCGGAGAGGTGGTGGGCCCCGTGCATTCCGACGAACTGTTGGAATTGCAGCCCAAAGCCCGAGTTATCGGAAATATCAGCTACGGAGTTCTTGAAATGCACCAAGGTGCCTCCATCGATGGTGAGGTGCATCCAATGAAGTCTGATGCTGCCCCGGTGCTGAAGTTGGCCGCATCCGGTGCTGATGTTTGAGTGAACCGTGAAATGAATCGTAGAACCATTGAATTGAAGGACATGCCATGAGCGCACTTGCAGAACAAACCTCCACACCGAATACTGAGCTTGCCCCACCCGTGCCCTTGGTGTTCACCGACAGCGCAGCCTCTAAAGTCAAAGAGCTGGTTGATGAAGAGGGCAATCCAGATCTGAAGCTGCGGGTTTTTGTACAGGGCGGTGGGTGCTCGGGTTTTCAATACGGTTTCACGTTCGATGAAATCGTCAACGAAGACGATACCCAAATGAACAAAAACGGCGTTACTTTGCTGATCGACGCGATGAGTTTGCAGTATCTGGCCGGCGCTGAGATCGACTACAAAGATGATCTGCAAGGTGCCCAGTTCGTCATCAAAAACCCTAACGCCACCACGACCTGTGGTTGTGGCTCAAGTTTTTCCGTCTGAGTCTTCGCGCTTCAAAATGAATAAGGCCACCGCAAGGTGGCCTTTGTTCTTTGTATTTGCGGCATCGGTGTGTGATCAACGTGCCGGATACAGCGCTCCCAGCACGCGGGGACCCTTCGCCCCGGTCACTGCCGGCACATTCCCAGGTACCCGGTGTTTGTGCGCCCAGGCCAGCCAGGCGAAAGCCGCTGCTTCGACCTGTTCTGGCGGTACCCCCAGCGCTGCGGTCGTATCCACGCGGGTGCTGGGAAGCGCTCGGGTCAGGGCAGATATCAACGCCTTGTTGTATGCGCCGCCGCCGCAAACATAGAGGGATTGAACATCGTGCATGGCGCGCTGCAATTCATGGATGATGGACTGCGCTGTGAGCGCCAGCAGGGTCGCTTGCACATCACTTGCCTTGAGCGACCCAACAGGGCCCACGGCCATCAGCTTGTGGATCAGCCAATGGTTGTTGAACAGGTCGCGGCCCGTGCTTTTTGGTGCGGGTTGTGCAAAGTAAGGGTCGCCGAGACAAACATCGAGCAAAGCTTGGTTTACCTGGCCCTGTGCCGCCCACTGACCCGCGTCATCGTAAGGCGCACCGGTGTGCTCTTTGCACCAGTGGTCCATGAGCACGTTGCCAGGCCCGCAATCCAAGCCCAAACAAGTGCCGTCGCGCTTGAGCAAACTCAGGTTGCTGATGCCTCCGACGTTCAGCACGGCGCGGTCTACGCCGGGCTCTGCGAAGAGCGCTTGATGGAAGGCGGGTACCAGGGGTGCGCCTTGTCCGCCAGCCGCCACGTCACGGCTGCGGAAGTCGGCGATGACGTCGATGCCGCACAACTCGGCCAACAAGGCCGGCTGATTCAGTTGCAGCGTGTAGCCCAACGTGCCATCGGCAAGACGGGGTTGGTGGCGCACGGTTTGTCCATGGCTTGCGATAGCAGTGATCCGCTCAGGTTTGATGCCGGTGTCTCGCAGTAACCCGTCGACGGCCTGCGCATAAACCTGGGACACAGCGTTGGCGGCCAAGGCTGCACGGTGCAACTCGTTGGCCCCTGCACCATTGAGCGACAGCAGTTCGTCCACCAAGGGCTCGTCGTAGGGGCAGTGCATATGCCCGATGACGGTGAGGTGGGAGGGTCTTCCGGTACCAGCTTTCTCTGACGGGCTGGTAATCTGCACCAACACGGAATCCACGCCATCCATGGAAGTGCCCGACATCAGACCGACGTAAAGCTCCTGCACTTGTTCTGGCGGGTCTGCGGAGGACCGTGCTGCAGACGGATTCAAGCAGTGGTCTATTCTGCGATCCAGCCGTTTTCACCCAAGGTTTGAGCGGTTTCCAGTTTGGATTTGGACGCTTGCGCCAGTTGTTGGAACTGTATGCGGGCTGCGCCTGACAGGGTTAATGCCTCTGCACCCTTGGCCAAAATCAGCGGATCCACATGCTCGCCTTTGACTTTCAGTTCGAAGTGAAGGTGTGGCCCTGTGGCCCAGCCCGTGGCACCGACTGCACCGATGTGTTCGCCCTGGCCCACTTTCTGGCCTACTTTCACGTCGATTCGACTCAGGTGAGCGTAGAGCGTTGATTTGTCCGAAGCATGTTTGATGGACACCACGTTACCGTAGCCGTTCTGCCAACCTGCGAAATCCACGACGCCGTCGGCCACGGTGCGAACGGGGGTGCCCGTGGGGGCACCATAGTCCACGCCGTTGTGCTGACGCCATGTTTTCAAAATGGGGTGCAGGCGCATGGCGAAACCGGACGTGACACGCGAGAACTCCATAGGGCTTGCCAAGAAACTGCGTTGTTTGCTTTGGCCGTTCAAATCGAAGTAAGCACCTTTGGCACTGCCTTCTTGGTACCACACGGCAGAGTAACTGCGGCCTTTGTTGATGAACTCAGCCGCCAGTACCCGTCCTGTGCCCTGGTTCCAGGAGATCGGCTCACCGTCTGCGGTGGGAATTTCATAGACCACGCTGAACGCATCGCCTTTGCGCAGCTCGCGGTGGAAGTCGATGTCGGTAGAAAAAATTTCCGCCATCTGCACCGCGATGGGGTCGGGAATGTTGGCTGCATCGGTCGCGGCAAACAAGGACGAACGGATGCTGCCGCTGCCCAAGCGCCACTGGCTGGACAGGCCGATGGTCTCGGATGTGCTGGTGAAAGTGCCCAAACCATCGGGTCGAATCGACAGTCGGGTGAAGTGTGTTGCCACAAGGTCGCTGCGCTCGGCTGGGTAACGTGCCACCAGTTCTTGCAGGCGGCCTTGCGCATCGGTCCTCACCTGCACCATCTTGCCCCCGCGTCCTGCGAGCAGCTTGCGAGCGGTGGGATCGCTGCGCAAGAAGGCTGCGGCGTCTTGGTCAGACACTTGCAGTCGTTTGAACAGGCTGTCTGCGGTGTCACTGGCTCTCGTCACATCACCGCGGAACAACTGCAAGTCCTGGTCGGCGAGTTGCGCCAATTGAGTGCTGAGGTCCAGTGATGGCAAGGTTTGGGCCACCACACGCCTAGGCATGTCGGACGCATCCGTCGCCATGGGCGCCAAACCAAATGCCGTCGCAGCAAAACCAAGCAGTACCACGATCAAACCGGTCGAGACGCTGCGGGGATGATCATGCACCCAACGACCGAATGCACTCAGTGTGGGGTTGGGGCGCAAAGTGGCCGATGAGTCGGCACTGTGAGAAGAATTCAACCGCATCAGTTCTTTTGCGGGCTTGGCGGCCCGATCAGCGAGCTTAGTGAAGAAACACCAAGCAGGGATTGCAGTGTGGCCGGCATCGGGCCTCTAAAATCAAGCCCCATCCCGACTTCGCTGGCATGACAACCCGATGACAACCAAGTCATGCCTGAGCGAAAACGAGGGCTGAGTATAACGGCCCAGGTTTCTTGATCGATGCGCAATAGCCCGGGTGCAACCAAGGAAACCGGTTTCATATTTCACATTAAAAAAACAAACATGACTTCCAGCACGGATCTATCAAAAAGTTACCCGTTGACCGACGAGGTCAAGCAAGCGTTGGCCATCACCCAACGTGGCTGTGAAGAGTTGCTTCCGCTGCCGGAGTGGCAAAACAAACTTGCGCGCTCGGCAGCCCTTGGGGTGCCGCTGCGCATCAAGTTTGGCATGGATCCCACAGCGCCGGACCTGCACCTGGGCCACACGGTGGTGTTCAACAAAATGCGCCAGTTGCAAGATTTGGGGCACACCGTGATTCCTTTGATTGGCGACTTCACCTCCATGATTGGCGACCCATCGGGGCGCAACGCGACCCGACCGCCACTCACGCGCGAACAAATCGAAGCCAACGCCCAGACCTACTTCAATCAAATCAGTTTGGTGCTTGACATCGATCGCGCCGAGGTTCGCTACAACAGCGAATGGTGCGATGCGCTCGGTGCTCGCGGCATGATTCAGCTGGCCGCACAGTACACCGTGGCCCGCATGATGGAGCGCGACGATTTCTCCAAGCGTTTTGCCAGCAACACCTCCATCTCCGTCCACGAGTTTTTGTACCCCTTGGTGCAGGGCTACGACTCGGTGGCCCTGAAAAGCGACTTGGAATTGGGCGGTACCGACCAAAAATTCAACCTGCTGATGGGGCGCCATCTGCAACAAGAAAAAGGGCAGGAGCCGCAGTGCATCTTGACCATGCCCTTGTTAGAGGGCCTGGACGGTGTGGAAAAAATGTCCAAAAGCAAGGGCAATACCATCGGCATCACGGAAACTCCCAACGACATGTTTGCCAAGGTGCTGTCGATCAGCGACGACCTGATGTGGCGCTGGTTCCCCTTGCTGAGTTTTCGCAGTGAAGGTGACGTAGCCGAATTGAAAGCGGAGGTCATGCTCGGGCGTAACCCCAAAGACGCCAAGGTGATGCTTGCCAAAGAAATCACCACGCGCTTTCACAGCCAAGCTGCTGCTGATGCAGCGGAGCAAGACTTCATCAACCGCTCCCAGGGCGGCATTCCAACCGACATTCCCGAGGTGCACCTGACCGGCGCGCCGCTGGGCATAGGCGCTGTGCTCAAACAAGCCAACCTGGCGCCATCCAGCAGCGAAGCACTACGTTTGGTCGATGGCGCTGGGGTGCGTATTGATGGCGCGGTGGTCAGCGACCGTGGCCTGCGTTTGGGTGCGGGAAGTTACGTGGTTCAAGTGGGCAAACGCAAGTTTGCGCGGGTGGTGCTGGCCTGATGATTGCGCTGATTCAGCGCGTCGCACAGGCCCGCGTGGAGGTGCAAAACCAAACCATTGGTCAAATTGGCCCTGGCTTGCTGGTTCTGGTGTGTGCAGAGCCTTTGGATACGGAGTCCATCGCTGACAAGTTGGTTGCCAAACTACTAAAGCTGCGCATCTTCAATGACGAACAAGGCAAGATGAATCGAAGCGTGGTGGATGTGCAGGGCGGGCTGCTCATCGTCAGCCAGTTCACTTTGGCGGCGGACGCGAGCAGTGGCAACCGCCCCAGTTTTACCGGTGCGGCACCGGCTGTGTTGGGGCAATTGCTCTATGAACGAGTGGTGGCTGGTGCCCGCAGCCAACATTCACCCGTCGCAACCGGGCAATTTGGTGCTGACATGCAGGTCCACTTGGTGAACGATGGGCCCGTGACAATTCCGTTGACCGTCAGGGCCTAACCAGTTTGCCCTGGCGGTTGGCTGCGGCCTCTCAGCGGCGAAACACGCCCTCGGCGCTCACGATGGACAACTCCGAAAAAGTCAGGCCTGTGTGGTCGTTGGGGGTGAAGCTCACTTCCAGCCCGCCGATGTCCACCTTGTTGAAGGTTTCCAGCGCTTTCTTGATGTTGCTGCGGGTGATGTCATTGCCGGCCCGTTTCAGCCCTGCCACCAGCACTTTGGCCGCCGCATACCCTTCCAGCATTTGTGGTGTGACTTCGGCCATGTTCTTTTTCGCCGCCAACTGAGACGCTTCGGCGGCAATGACCACCTTAAACGACCTTGGCGAAGGAAACACTTGAGTGACGATCATGTTGGTGGCGTTGGCCCCCATCGACTTGATAAATCCCGCAGAAGCGTTGTTCGAAAAGGTGGCGATGGTGGCTTTTGACCCCGCCGCACGTATGGCCTTGGTGCCCTCTACAACCGCTGAACCTGTCCCGATGAAGATGACCGACAGTGGTTTGGCGGCGGCAATCTTGGCGGCTATCCCTGTGAAGTCCGGCTTTGCCCGATCAAACAGTTCGTACACCGCAGGTTGTTTCCCCAGCTCCTTGAACACCTTAAAGACCCCTGGTGCGACGTCGGCACCAAAAGAATCGTTCACTTGAACGACAGCAATCGTTTGAGCGCCAGGTATGGCCAAGTGTCGCGTCAGGTGTTCGGCCTCTCTTTGGTAGGTGGCGCGCACATTGAACACCCAGGGATGCACCGGGGTGTGCAGCGACATCGCACCGGTTGAGGGCGCGATCAGTGGAATACCCCCCTCGCTCAGCAGCGGCATGATGGCTTCAGTGTGTGGCGTGCCCCGTGTCAAAAACAGAGCCACCACCTTGCTGTCGGCGATTAACTTTTTTGCGTTTGCAGCGGCCAGCGCGGGGTCGAATTTGTCGTCCATCGACACCAATTCAATCTTCTGGCCATTGATGCCGCCCTGGGCGTTGATGTGGTCCAAATACAGCTTGGCTCCGGTGGAGATTTCCGCAACACCAGCAGAGGCTATGCCTGTAAATCCGGCGGTTTGTCCAATTCTGATTTGCGCCAAAACGCTGTTTGAGATGATCAAAGAGGTAAACGCGAAAACGACTAGGCGTGCTGAGAGTTTCAAATTCAATTCCTCGGTGGTTGACGTGTGTGTCGCATCACAGTTAGGTAGGGGATTGTCCTCTTTGCCCGTCAGATTTGGACTACTGGAATCGGGGGTGGTCAACGCGGATGACTTCAGTTCCTCGTCCAAAGGACGCCATCAGAACGATTTTCCCCCACCTATGCCGTGATGTCGTTCACGCCCTGTGGTGATTGTCTGGTTATCCCTGTTGTCATTGACAGGGGACGAGAGTACAACGGTAAATTACAAGCTGATACATATGCAACGCGGTGGAATGTTGCGTATCACCATCACTTGAAAGGAGCGCTGCGATGCCAAAAGTAATGTCTGTGCTTCTCGCCAATGGTTCGGAGTTCATGCGCAAGCTCGTCTTCGATCCGGTTGACGACCTCAAGGATACCGAAGCCGCCTTGTTGGAGTATTTCCCGTTCTACAGTCAGGCCAAGGCAATTGGCGTCGGCAACCTCGACAATGGTCTGCGAATTCCGGCAGCGACACTCGAGCGCAGCGATCACCGATAGCTCAATTTCGTTCGAGCATTGCATCGGCGTGATTCTGGCTACGAATCATGGTGGACGACGTTTACACCCTCAAAACGCTGCCTCTGCGCCGGAACTTTGTTGCTTAAATCAGAGCTGAATACGGCTCTGTTCACGTTGTCCCCTAACCGGGTGCCGACCCCGCGAAACTGAGGCGATCAAAGACCACCGCTTGGTGCCGCCAGGCCAGCTCGACATTTTCCCCGGCACGGCTAAGGCCCGAGTGTGTCTTGCAGTCGTGACATACTGCGCCGCTTTAACAACTTGTGACAGGTTGAGGCGAACCTGCTCCCCTCCCAATGGAAATTGCGGTGCTTCTCTTTGCTGGCGCACTTTCGGGTTTGATCGCTGGTCTGGTGGGTTTAGCTGGCGGCATTGTGGTGATTCCAGCCCTGACGTGGCTATACGGCAATGCCGTTCTTCACGATGCCATCATCATCTCTTGGTTTGTGGTGTTGTTCAACTCAATAGGTGCCGCCACAAAGCAGTATCGAATTCGCAGCGTCGAGGAGCGCTTGGCGATCTTTTCTTCGGCCAAGTACTTTGTGTTTGGGGCCGCGCTCCTTACGCCATTGGTCGCTGTGCTAGTTGGCAGCGCACAGAGCTTGGTGACTCCCGGATTGGTGGCAGTGTTGCAGTTGTGCTTGGCCGTTGTGATGCTTTGGCCGATTGCTGAGTCCGAGGGCCCCAAGGCCAGCAACAACGCGCTCGACTTCACGTTTGGCGGAGTGATTGGTGCCGTTTCCACCTTGATTGGCGTCGGTGGCGGCACTTACACCATTGCCTATTTCGTTTACGCCACGAAGAGCAAATTCCAAGACGCAATTGCCACAGCGAACATGGTCGGCTTGTTGATTGGGGCTCTCTCGGTGGCCGGGTACTTGTTTTCACTGCTCAAAAATTCTGGCAACGACACTGTCGATGTTTCGTCAGCAGATGCAATTTCAGGCCTTGGAATGTTTTTGTTGGTGGTGAGCGGAGTGATTTTTTCATCGATAGGCGTTCGTCTGTCGCGCAAACTCAATACAAAAACGTTGCGCAAGATCATCGTCTTTGCGCTCATTATTTCTGCGCTTCGGTTGCTGCTGTCTTGATCGTGAGCTTGGGTGACACGTTACTTTTGCGTAGCCAGCACCTCAGCCAACCCAAACAAAAAGCCGCCTGTTTAGGCGGCTTTGTTTCAACTTAAACCATTTGCAGTGTTCTGGCTTTCAGCTCAATCTGCATACTGCCCCGCCGCCTTGATGATCGGCCCCCACTTGGCGGTTTCGGTTTCGACGAATTTCTTGTGGTCAGCACCGTTGACGCGGGCGTCGCTCACGATGACTGCGCCCAGTGCCTCTTGACGCTTCACAAAATCCGCGTCTTTCAGCGCCGACTTCAGTGCCGCATTGAGCTTATCAACCACGGCTTTGGGAGTTCCTTTAGGCGCATAAAAAGCATGCCAGGTGCTGACGTTAAACCCCTTCAAACCCGCCTCGTCGAGCGTGGGCAGTTTCGCCAGAGCGGGTGTGGTCAGACGTTTGGATGTGCTGACGGCAAAGGCTTTGACTTTGCCTGCTTCAATTTGACCGGTGGTGTTGGTGGTTTGGTCGCACATCAGGTCAACCTGACCGCCGAGCAAGTCGGTCATGGCAGGCCCTGTTCCTTTGTATGGAATGGTGGTCATGTCGATTTGAATCGTGCTTTGGAACATCAATCCGCACAGGTGCGACGCAGACCCCAGACCAGCGTTGGCAAGGTTGATCTTGCCCTTGTTGGCTTCCATCCATTTGACCAACTCCTGGTAGTTGTTGGCCGGCAGGTTGGGCCTGCCGATGAGCGTCATGGGCACTTCATTGATGACACCCAGGTACTCGAAGTCTTCTAGTGCCTTGTAAGGCAAGCTGCGGTAAAGGGCGGGTGCTGTTGCCATGCCCAAGTGGGTGACGAGCAAGGTGTAGCCATCGTTGCTGGCTTTAGCGACTTTGGCGGCCCCCAAGGTGCCACCTGCACCTGCAGTGTTTTCGACCACGATGGTCGCGTTGTTCAGTGGTTTGCGAAGTGCTTCGGCCAGGTCGCGCGCCACTTTGTCGGTGGGGCCACCGGCCGCAAACGGCACGACGATGGTGATGGGTTTGTCGGGGTACTCCGCCAACGCAGCGGCAGAACCCAAGATGGCGGCCGTGGCCAAAAGCAGTCGTTTCATAGTGGAACTCCTTGTTAATAGCGGTCGCTGATGGGATGTTTTTGGCACCGACTCAACCGCCGTGCGCGGGCCTGAGGAAACCGGTGTTGGGGCATTGTGAAGCGGCAGTGCTGGGGGCGGATCACGGAAACTACTTACTCGGCAACGTTTATTTGCGGTGCTCCTTAGACTCGCTAACAAAACCGTTCGGGCTGAGCTTGTCGAAGCCAGCGCGTACGTCGGTGCAAGGCCCTTCGACAAGCTCAGGGCGAACGGTGTATGCGGTGTTTTGTTAGCGGCTCTTAGCCCACTGGCCGCTGATCAACCACCACCTTGCCGTCGTTGGGCAAACTGCCGATGTTGCTGAACTGAACTTCCCCTCTGAGTTTGGTGATGTCGCGCATGCTGGTAATTAGCTGCTCACTCAGTCTGGCCTTGGTGCTGTCGGGCAAGGCTGCGGTTTCCACCCAAAGTGTCATGCGATCTTGAGTCGCTTCTGTGTCCACCACCAAACGGGCGCGTTGCACCTCGGGGTGGCGGCTGACTATGGTGGCCACTTGGGAGGGGTGCACAAACATGCCGCGCACTTTGGCGGTTTGGTCAGCGCGGCCGAGCCAGCCGCGAATGCGGGTATGGCTGCGGCCGGTAGGGCAGGGGCCGGGCAATACCGCAGACAAATCGCCCGTGCCAAAACGAATCAAGGGGTAGTCGGGGTTGAGGGTGGTGACCACCACTTCGCCGACTTCGCCATCGGACACGGGCTCGCCCGTTCCGGGGCGCACGATTTCCACAATCACCTCTTCATCTAGCACCAAACCTTCACGGGCTGATGTTTCGTAGTCGGCCCTGCAAAATTCATTTCACCCCGCAAGCCATTACTGACGATGGCGTGAATTTCCAACCGAGCAAGTTTTTTGCGCCGAGCCGTGCCCTGGCTGCCCTGAGTTGACCCCATAAGCTCAGCCCGAGCAGGGTCAACAAAAACGCCTTCGCGTCTTTTGCAGACTTGGCCGCGATAGCCCGCAGCAGCCAGCGGATGTTGTACCCCGCCGCACAACTCAGTGCGTGCAGCGCATCACCCAACTCGCCTTTGAGCCAACAGCGCTGCATGCCGTGGTCCACCTTGGTGTGGCCGATCAGCGGCTCGATGGCCTGACGCCGTTTGAGCCACTTGCGTTGCACCTTGGTCAGTGACTTGTACTTGCCACGGTGGATGATCTCCACGTTCGGGTTGTCCGCGTCCACGCCCCGGAACCCCAAGTCCACGACCACTTGCTTGGGCACACGCCCCAGGTCTTGCATCAGGTTGTTGGTTTGCTCCAGTTGCGCAGCCAATGTGTGCCCATCAAACGGGTTGCCGGGGAAACTTCTGGCCCCCACCATCAAACCACGCAGGTGCGTGACAGCCAGGCTGACCTTCACACCAAACTCATAGGGCTTCCTGGCCTTGCCCTTGCCGATGCACTCCACCTCAGGCGCATGCAGCGCGTACAGCTTGCCCTTGTCGCCTCGCTGTTGCGTGCGGATGCGTTCGGCCCGCTCCAACCAGGTCTTGAGCGCACTCAGCGCTGTCGGCCCGGGTGCCACCAACACATCAAGCTTGCGCTGCACTTCACGCATCACCACCCCGAGGATTGTGCGCTGGCGTTTGACGGCTTTCTTCAAACGCTTGAACTGCTTGGCGTGGGCGTAACCCCCGGCCTGGCGTCTGAGCGTTTTGGCTTCAAACGCAAATGTCTGCTTCAAACTGATGCCCACTCGTTTGGCAGCATTCACCACTTTGTGCCGCGCAATCTCCAGCAGCCGACTGTCCACCGGGTGGGCGATGGCCTTCTCCTGCACGGTGGTGTCCACGATCACGCGTTCCAGCTCGCTGGGCTTGATGGCCTTGATCTGCACCGCTGTCTCGATGGTGGCCTTGAGCAACTGCTCCAGACCTTCTTCGCCCACGGCGCGGCGAAAGCGGCCGATCTGGGTTGGATCGCAGGGCAAGCGTGGTTCGTAATACTCCATGCCGCTGAAGAACTGCCACACCACGTTCTCGCTCCAGCGCTGAACGAGTTCTTCGTCACTGAGGTTGAAGGAGTTCTTCAGGTACTGCAAGCTGGCCATCAGCCGAATTGACAGGCGCGGGCGGCCTGCGGGGCTGATGCCGTTGCCAAATTCGACTTCATGCGCTCCCAACAAGTCCGCCGTCACCCGCTTGGAGCCTGGGCGAGCCTGGCGAGCGAAGTGCGGTGCCAGGGCTTGTTCAATCGCGGCCCAGGGCAGCCGTTTGCTCAAAACCACCAGTGGATGTTTGTGATCGACCATCCCGTCCAGGCGTGCGCGAAAGAAGTCTGCGGTGGCTGTCATGCAAATCCCCCAGAAAAATTACTCTCCGATAACGATTCCTGAGAGATCCCGTCGTCAGCATTTACCCCATATCGCCAGCATTCATGCGGGTTGCAGGGGTTTTGCAGGGCCGACTTCGTAGGCGATCATTCCGAGGTCGGCCGTGGCGTAACACTGAAAGGCTTGTATGCCGCGAGCGAGCAAGTCGTCGCGCAAACTGGCGGGAAAGGCCTCACCACTGACCAAGGCGCGTTGGAGCGAAGGCAAGGCCACGCCCATGTCGACCGCTTTGTCGAGAATGATTTTCAGAAAACTGGGGGTGCCGGTGTAGGCGCTGGGCTGCAAGGTTCGTATCGCCTGCACCTGTTGCTCCGTTTGCCCCGTGCCCGCGGGGAACACGGTGCAACCCAGTGCATGGGCGCCGGTTTCCATCATGGAGCCTGCGGGGGTGAGGTGGTAGCTGAACGCGTTGTGGACCAAGTCGCCCGCACGAAAACCCGCCGCAAACAGGGCTCGCGCGATGCGCCAGTAGTTCGGGGCTCGACCTTCTGGCTCATGGATGGGCCCAGGTGAGGCAAACACCCGCAAGGGGCGCTGAGTTTGTGGGCCGTCACGCCCCCAACTGACGGCCGAGAAGCCACCGAACACATCATGCGGGGCACTGGTGTGTTGACTCTCCATCAATTCGTGCTTGCGCACCACGGGCAATTGCGCCAGGGCGGCTCGGGTGTTGATGTGTTCGGTGTGCACCCGAGTTCGACACCAACTGCTGTAAGTCCTTGATCCATATAGATCAGGCCTTCGGAATTGCCACTACAGCAGGGACATCTGGGTGTCGACGGTGGGCTTCTTGATGTTGAGTGCAGCCAGGGATGCGGCCTGACGTGGTTGAACGGTTGACACGCCGTGGATTGGGGCTGCGCTGTCGATGCTGACGGTGTGACGCTGGATGCGACGCAAGTCTGCCAACGCGGCCTCTGGCGAGAGCTCGCTGCCGGCAAGCTTCAGACGCTGGCGCATCACGCGGTACAGGATCAACGCCATGAAGCAGATGCTGGCGTGAGCTTTGATGCGCTCGGGCAGGCGGTGCAAGACCGGGGCGATCTCGATCTCGGACTTGAGCACCTTAAAGCCGCGCTCGATGTCGGCCAGTGACTTGTAGCGATGCACCACCTCGAGCGGGGTCATGTCCCGGACATTTGTGATCAACATCAGCTTGCCGTCCATCAGCTGGGCCCTAGCCAGCGCGGCCTCGTCGATTTGGTGGGTGAACAGATCGGACTGAAGGTCGACCTTGATGATGCGCGCCAGATGGGCGTCGCTGACTTCATGGAAGAAGCGCGCCTTTGCGCCCGAATCCGAGAGCTTGCGACCACGCTGGACCTTGCCTTCATCCTGGGCGTCGAGCTTGCCGGCCAACGCTTGAGCGCGCTGCTGCAAGGCATGGATACGCGCCAGTCGCTCCTGGGTCTGCTCGGCCGCACGCACAGGGTTGTGGGCCACCACCAGGCGGTGGCCTTGCCACTGCTCTTCCTCGATGATTTCTTCCGTGGCCTGGGCCGCGCGTGCACTCATGGGCTCCAGGAGATCAACAAACTCGCCGTAACGCCGTCCCGGCACCGCCAAGATGAACTCCAGTGGCCGATCTGCGGCCACGTGCAGCTTGGCCAGCGCCTCGATGTTGTCCAGCGACAGCAGCCCACGGTCGGCCACCACCACCAGGCGGCGAATGTGCGGGTAGCGCTGGAGCACCGTCTTGAGCGTAGGCTCCAGCGTTGGCGCCTCGGCCGTGTTGCCGTCGAAGACCTCGTGGTAGATCGGCATGCCATCGGCCGTTTGCACCACACCCAGCATGAACTGCCGAGCGATGACGCCTTCCTTGGGCATGCCGAAGTGGCGCACATCGCCGTCTTGCTGGCTGAGGCCTTCGGCACGGATGGTGGTCAGGTCGTAGAAGACCACAGAGAGGTCTTTATCGATGAGCGGGCGCAGCAGCTGCGCCACGCAGTCGTCGACCGCATGCTGGTGGTCCATCAGTGCGTCCATGCTGCGCAGCAAGTGCTGGTGGGTCAGCTTGTCCAGATCGACGCCCGGCATGCAGACAGTCTGCAGCCAGCGTAGCACCCCCAGCTTGGACTCGGGGTCACACAGCCGGTTGAAGACCATCACGCGGATCGCCTGTTCGACTGCGGTGGTGAAGCGGGCGCGCCGGAATACAGCCCCCAGGCGATTGAAGCCGAGCTCATGCCACAGCGCATCAAGGGCCCAGACATCACCCAGAGACAAAGCCGACTCGAAGCGCACCTGAGGATCGCCTGCGACCACCACGGGCCGCCCCTTGGCACGCAGCAGGCCGTTGAGGAGCGAATCGACCTGGCCGCCACGCTCGTCGATGCGACCCAGCGTGGCCACCGTGCGCTGTCGAGGCTTGCCGTGTTCATCGCGGAACGACTCGACGAGCTGCGCGTAGGTGCGTTCGCCGGATCGGGTGAGCTTGATGAACATGGCCGAAGTGTAGCCGATCACCTACTAAGTGCCAACACACTCAATGTTTATACGTGCCACTACAGAAAATCCAACTCAGCACCTCTAACTGGTTGATTTCATTGAGACCAAAGCAGGGAAACCGCCCGGAATGGACGATTGGTGTCGAACTCGGGTGTGCAGGCCATGAAAACGGTGTTGATAGGCAGGGGTGTGCTGTTTGGCGTGCTGGACTTGTTTGGCCAAACGCTGCATCAAAGCCGCTTCACGCTCTTCGGGGGAGCGGGTCTCTAGCAGGTCGTAGTAGTCGCTTGGGTTCAGTGCGGGTGTCATGGTCAAAGGGCGTTCTTTATTGCGCTTGATATCAATGCCGACACCAGACACCGTTCGGGCTGAGCCTGTCGAAGCCAGCGCGTGCCTCAGTAACAACCCTTCGACAAGGCTGCGCCTTGTCGAAGAGTCAGGGCGAACGGAGAGTGGTTTGTCGTGAATGTCGGAAACATCAATAACGGTTGGTCACACCCGAAGCCACATGCCCAGCAGGCACGTGGGCCGACGCATTTTCAATGTGCCCCGTTTGATCGTCGAAGAAAAAATCCGGCTCAAACTCGCGCAAGAAGGTGCCCTTGGGCAAGCCACCTAAAAACATCGCCTCGTCAATTTCGATGTCCCAATCCATCAAGGTACGGATGGCGCGTTCATGGGCCGGTGCACTGCGTGCGGTGACGAGCGCGGTACGCAGCCGCATGGTTTGTGCGGGCTCGTGCTGCAACCGTTTCAAAGCCTCCAACAGTGGTTTGAAGGGGCCTGCGGCCAGGGGCTTGCCCGCGCTGTCCCTTTCGTGGGCTTGAAAGGCGTCCAGGCCAGCGCTTTGAAACACCTGCTCCGCTTCGTCTGAGAACAACACCGCGTCGCCGTCAAAGGCGATTCGCACTTCATGCGGGTGGGCGCTGGACGCACGGGCCGAGTGGGGGTACACCCTGGCCGCTGGCACACCGGCACCCAAGGCTGAACGAACGTCGGCCTCATTGGTCGACAAAAACAAATTCGCATTCAGCGGTTTGAGGTAACGCCATGGCGACTCACCGCGTGTGAACACACCGCGCTGAATGGGCAGGCCATAGTGCTGGCAAGAACGAAACACCCGCATGCCTGACACCGGGTCGTTGCGCGACAGGATCACCACCTCCACTTTCGGGGCGCTGGCACCCTGGTTAAAAGCCAACAGCTTGTTCACAAGCGAAAAGGCAACACCCGGTTTGGCCGCGTGCTCCAGTCGCTGAAGTTGCAGCTGCATGTAGGCGCGGTCGTCCTCGGCTTCAAAGACTTGGTTTTCTTCTTCAAAGTCAAACAAAGCACGCGATGAGATCGCGACAACCAGTTGGCCGTCTAGGGAGATGGGCATGTGTTGTGGAGGTTATCGAAACGAGGCAGAACCGCGATCTTGCCACCGCTGATGTCGCGCTTCAATTCAAGTGGAAACCAGCGAAGCTGTCGCGTGGCTGCCCACCATCGATCAAGAACAGGCCTGCATCCTCGTCGCACTGACGATCAAAAAACGCATTCTCGACCCGCTGAGGCGTCTTCGTCCGCCATTCGTCGCGGCAAGCCCGCGCCATCGCTACGCGTACTGCGATGGTTTGCGCCGATTGATCCGGCCCTGTGAAGTCATAACCGTTCGCCCTGAGCTTGTCGAGGGGTAGCGCGTGAAACCTGGGTTTCGACAGGCTCAACCCGAACGGAAGTTAATACTTCAGAGGGCCGTATCAATAGCCTGACGAACGAATGCATCAAGCCTATTTGTAACCGGGTTGGTAGAACGGACTGCTATTGATCCAGCCTGATGAAGTCTCAACCGTGCGCTCTGACCCTAAGACGCAGCTCAGGACCCACTGACTTAGCTTCGCGCAGATGGCAGGATCGCCTGCCCTTTGGCGCAGTGCAAACCTCTCGTCCCGTGGAAAAGGCCTAAACATGCCTTCGTCGGGATTTGAGGTTTGCACTTGGTACAACGACACATCGTCGAAGTCGGGCCGTTAAATCGGCCGTCACATACCAGTCCCTCGCCAAGTGTGGCGCCTGACAACAACGCCGCCGCCCAGAGGATTTGTACTGTTTTCCTCGATCGTTCCGTCCTGCGCGGTGCTACGTACTCTGACGTTCTGATCGCCCTTGCCAGCACCCGGCAAGCTGGATATTGGCGGCTGTATGAAAGACATGCCCACAGTGGCTTTACCTCCGGTGTACAGCACTTTCCCAGCAGAGCCTGACGGAGCACCGCTGAACCCGATGGCGCTGCCGTCCAGGGGATTGACTGCGTAACCTACCGACTCGAATTTTGAGTCGCAAAGTGATGCGGTACCAACAGGCCTGTTGGTCGCTACCACGAGCGTCCTGCGAAGAAGCGCCGGGTTGACGTTGACTCTTTCCCCTGGCAGAGAAAAGTCGATGACCCACCCTTTAGGAAAACTTCCAGTGCAAGAGGCTGCAGAACAAACAATTCCGTATGAAGAATCCGTTTTGAGCGGTTTCAATACCGACCTCAGAGGTGTTGCATCGGGGTAAGCGGGGTTGTCTGCATTCAAAGGGTCAACCAGCATATAAAGCGACTGGGTTTGCGTCGTTGTCAAATCAGTCAAACCTAATAGCTTTCCAGTTCCCACATGAATATTGGCCCTGTTGTTAAAGTTTGACAACTCCATCATTGTAGTAATGGGTTGTGGAATTCCAGCGGAGTCTTTCAGCGTCGCAATGCGCGTGACTTCATAACCTGCTGGGAGTATGTTGTCGTTCACATCGAAGCGCCAGACGTTACCTTTCAAATCGCCAGCATATACACGTTTTGCCGTGAAATTGGTCTCTCTGAAATCCACCCATACAGACAGGTGTGTCAGCCCCGAAGGATCTGAAGCGCTTCCCACGCCTGTATCCATGACACGGACCACCGAGCCACTCACTGCGTCCAAGATAAACAACTTACCTAGGCCAGTGCTGTTGTTGTAGCCCGATGTCACCATCACGACCCACTGTCCAGATGCCAGTTTGACAATCTGCGGTTTGCCCATGCTCAAACCCAGGTCGTTTCCATAAGTCGGGTCGGATGAATCAAACTCCCACAAACTCTTAGGTGCAGTTGGGTTGGTGATATCAAGCGCATAAAAGCCCGCACCGCCTGCACCCAGGCCCCCAACCAAAATAGTCCTCCATACACCACCACTTTGAACGTCACCAATCACCGGTGTTCCATCAACGAATAACTCGTTGTTGGTGTTGTAATTGTCGTCGGCCAGTTTGTGCATCTTGGGCAAAACGGCGCTCGGAATATAAGCCCACGCCTCCTGGCCCGCATTGGCGGGAAGTACGGCGGGCGGTGTTGGTTGGGCGGGGGCAAAAAAGGCATGCAACATGCCATCGTTCGCGCCCACATAAACCATGCCAGTGCGTCCAGCGTTGGCGGCTTTGAAGGCGATATAGCCTGGGTCAGCATAACCAAAGTTTGGCTCAGCCACATAGGCGGGTCTGGAATTGATAATGTCTCCCAAAGCGAAATCACGCTTTCTGTACAGTTTTCCAGTCACGCCTGGCAAAAAGCTGTCATTTTGAGTTTGGCCGCGCAAATAGTTCACCAGGCTGGCCCCAGTGGCTGCCGTCTTTTGCGCTGCGTCCATGGTCGAGTAGTGACTTAACAGGGATGCGTCGAACAAAGCCTGTTGAGCACCTGACAAACCATTCAAAGGCGTAGCGGAGCTACATTTAACGGTATTCCAAGCGAATTCAGACAGTCCGTTTGTACCTGAGGGGTTACGGACATAGATGTTTCTGTTATCGCAGTTGGGTTGAATTTGTCCCGACAATTTGCTTTTGGCATTCCATATTTGAGTGCCTGTGTTGTCAAGGGCCTTCAGGTCGCCCCACCATTTTCCGTTGTGGTACTCGGTGACATAGCCATATCCACTGTCCGTCTTGTCAACAGTGTCTGAAAGCACAGAGCCCGTGCCTGCGCCTACATTTCCCAAAATGGTGCCGAAGGCGTCCTTCAGTCCTTGGCTCACAGCATCTGGGTCATTGGCATTGAAATACTGTCCCCTGCCATTGACTGCGGTGTGCCAAAAATCGTCGATGGATTCAGGTTGGTGGTAGGAGTCTGGGTCGGCGGTGATTTTTGTCGGATCAGGCCAGATCGGCCAATTTCCGGTGCCAGCACGCAGCGCGCCAAAGTCGCCCGTGGTGGCGGTTTTGTAGTTGGGGTCATAGGTCTTGGTGCCCGATACGCCCAAACCAATCACAAATGTCGTCATGTGCTGGTGGGTGACTTTGTCGTCATTCCAACCCGACCCCGACACTTTCACATTGTTGGTTGAGAAAGTGCCGGTTGGCCTCAAGTCAGTGGCGTAGTAGTACTGGGCGACGTCGGCCAAGGAATTGATGCTGTTTGACGGAGTGCTGGTGGTGGAGATCGGAATCACCTGGTCCGGCGGCACGACAAAAGACGCAACCGGTTGGCAAGTGGTACTGGAGGGATCATTGGTAAAGGAAGACCAAGGAGTGAACGAGGACGCCCCTACAGCCCCGGTGGGTGAGGTGGTGAAGGTTTCTTCTCTGGTGCGGAATTGCAGCCTTTTGCCAGGGGAATTGAAGGTGCCGTCACAAAAAGTTTGTACCCAGCTGGGCGAGGTGGCGGCTATCGGCGTGCAGGTGGCACCGGCAGCCACTGTGGGTGTCTGAATCGGTGTGCACACTATTTGTTTCCAGCCATTGAGGGCAGAGGGGGCGGTGGTGAGGGCAGAGTCGGGGGTGGTGCTCGTATTCACGGGGCAGGTTGCCGGGTTGACCGCACTGGTAGTGACGGCCGGTGTGAACCCACAAGTCACGGTCACGCCGCCGCTGCTGCTGGGGGTGCAAGCTACGCCAGTGGCCACCGTGACGGTGGGCGAGCAAGCACTCCCCGTGCAAATATTGCGGCACTCAGTAGTTGCACTCGCGGTGCAACTGGCCGCATTGGTCCAACTGCTCCAAGGACCATTGCTGCAGCTGGTGGTGACCCCAGTTGCTGAGTTGAAGCTTGGGGTGCAAGAGCTGACAGTCGTACTGCTGATGCCTGAGGGGGTGCAGGTCTGCGTGGCATTGCTGGTGCAAGTGTTGCCGTTGACCACGGTGGATACAACCGGTCCGCAGGTTACGTTGGTTGAGGGCGTGCAAGAAGCCACGTCGGTCGTCACAACGCTGGATGTGCAACTCGGAGCCCCTAGGACGCCGGGAGGCAAAGTCGCTGGGCAGGAAGCGACGGTCGTGGGAGGATAGCCGGCAAAGTTTGTGCATACCGCTCCAGTGGGTAGCGGTACTGGGCAGGCTGCGATAACCGTGGTGATTTCGTCCTTTTTCATCACGGCCCAGGGCGCACTCGACAACGTGAAGACAGTTGTGTTTTTCTTCTGAGTGGTGCGGGTGACAGTTTGAGTGGTCTGTGTGATTGTTCTTGTCCGTCGCTGAAGCGTGTTCGGGGGCGCAGCGGTGCTGGTGGTGGCTGTTTGCACACGCTCCGTTCTGTTGACCGTTTGGGTGTATTTGCCGGGCGATGCAATGTCGCAGTTGGCACCTTGAAAGTTTTTGATGGTTCTTTTGGTTGTTGTCGAGACCGGAACGCCGTCATAAACACCCAGGGGGGCCAGACCGCTGTCGGGTGTAGCACCAGCGTACAAAGGCGGGCCGTCTTGTTGGCCCACTTTGTTTGAAACATTCATCTGCACCGGGCCGCGACCAGGGGTTTCATCCTGAACGTTCCAATAGCCGTCGGTGGTGAGGATGGTGTAGTTGGATTGGCACGACGCGATCATCGGGTCTGGCGTCATGCCTGCATTGATGTCGTCTGTCAGTCCTGCATAGTGTCGCCCAACGCGGGCCAGCCCCTCGCGCGCTGGAGAGCTGCGACCCGTGGTGAGCCCATTCAGTTTGGTGTAGAAATTGGTTTTGTGGGCACCGGAAAAATCGTCAATCTTCAAGTACTTAGACGTTGCCACGGTTGTGTCGCCAGACGCTGCGTAGGGCAACACGGTGATCAGCCCGACACGGGCTTGGCTCATCAATGTGGGGGACAACGCTGTGCCGATGGCGCTTTTGACCATGAGCATGCGGGTGCGGTAGTAGGTGTACCAAATGGCGAAATTGGCACGCTCATCCACAGTAGGTGCCACGCCGGAGCTGGCACCCACAATGACTTTCACCCATTGACCGCCGCCGGTGGCGGCAAACGCCGTTGTCGCACCCGAGGCGGGTTCAGCTTGTTGGCAGGCTGCCGAGGTGGGGGTTGTTACCGTAGAACTTGGAATGAATCGAAAGTAATAGGCGGGCTGGACTGTGTCAGGCAAGGACAAGCTGACGTTGGAGACGGTGTTGCTGTCGTGCGCTTGAAAGCTGGTGCTGAGGTTCACCGTGACTGCAGGGTTTAGAAAATAGTTGTATGCAGCTGAGGTGAAGGTTGGCGCAGGCAAGTCGGTGCCGTCTTCTTTTTTGGGTGTTTTGTAGACGCGCGTGCGGTTGTAATAAATGGAGTTACAGAGATGGGTTTTGTAACCAATGCTCTGTTTTGCCCCTGGCACTTCAACCGGGTCCGGCATGTGGGTCCAGGACATGGAGTTGGAGGTGTCCATCAACAACATGACGTTGGGCTTGACGCTGTTATTGGACGTCAATGGTTTTTTCGATATGTCTGTTGGGGCCGCCTGCGCTGCTGCGGTAGCCACCAGCGCACAAACCGCCGCGCAAGCAAGGAGCACAGATTTTTGCGCGAGAGAAAAATAAAGGCTTTTCATTTGGGCGTCCTCTAAAACTTTAATGCGGTCTTTGGCTATCGGGCTTTGAGTGCAAGGATCAGTCATTGGATACTCAACATGGCCTGGGAATAGTTGATGGTCCCTCTGGGCCCCGTGGTTTGAACCGTCACTCGGTAAAAAGCTTGCGTTGGTATTGAGCGGAGGGAACCAACGTTGCCCGCCTCCCTCGAACCTTGCGAATTTGAATCCGCAAAAGAACAGATCTGTCCTGGCGCAACGACGGAGCCCGCTAGCAAACACATGCGGTGGATGACATAACGCACTCTCGTATTGCCGGTGCCGTCGTTACCGCCCGCAGGGGTGATATTGAAGCTGTTTGCATCCCAGTCGAATGTCGCGGGGTCAAATGCCCAGGTTGTCACACCACCACCACCCCACCTGGCGAAATACCCTTCGGGGACATTGTCGGCGTCAAGCGCGAGAATGGGTTCCGCCGCGAGCCAAGTGATTGCATTCTCCACAGCCAAATCGCTGGCGGTCACCGCGTTTTGTTTGAACCCCAAATTGCCTGCAACGTTTTGGCTGCTGGAGGTGTTGCGCAAAATGGCGACTGTGGCTGCCATCATGACCACCAAGACAATCAATGCCACATACAGCACCACACCCTGTTGTTTGTTGCGGCTCATGGGCGTTGCCCCCAGTGTGTGTTGCGTACAGGAATAACGCCTTCACGAACCGTGTAGCGGTAGCCCCTCCAGTTGCTGGGGGCTTGAACGGATGGGCCGCCGTCAGACACGCCCATGCCGGGGCCCGAAACGTCGGTCATCTGAAAGGCCCCACCAGCCCAGCTGGGTGCTGGGGCGTTGGGTGTGATCCAAATGGGGGTGGTGGAGGGCGGGTCAAAAACAGGGGGTTCGTACTGGCGGCTGCGCACCAACATGGCGTAGTGCACTGCCACCACGGCTTGGGGAGGGTAGGGGAAAGGAGCTTTTGCAAGCGTGTCCACCCACAAGGCCGCTATGCCGGTTGAAGCAGGGTTGGTTGGGAATGGACCGTTATCAGGCACGGAGACATCTATTCCATACACCGCTTGCAGGTTCACCACATCCTCCGCCACCAGCTCTAGCCCGCCACCAAACAAGTCTGTGCGTGTGAGAGTGGGCTGGGCTGGCGGCGCGGTGATGGCCCAGGTGCTGTGACGCGGAGTACCGCCCAGGCTGAATGCCCATCCAGGACCCATCAATATGCCAGTGGCCGAGTTCGAGGCGCTGTTGCTGATAAAGGTAGGTGCCGTGTAGGCACTGGTGTAACTGATGGCGTGCTTGTGTTCAATGGTCTTGGGTTCGGGAACAGTGGCGGAGGCGGTGACTTCGATCACCTCGCAGGCTCCGCCGCTTTCAGGTACCAATATGAGTCGATCACCCGGCACGATGCCGCCTCTATCTGCCAGTGTTTTGGAAAATGGGGTGGGGGAAAAAGCTATGGCGGTGTGCACGGCTTTTGCGGGGTGGGTGCCAAAGAGCAACGCGATCGTATCGGGCTCGCCAGCCGGGCCGCCATTGACTATGGAAATAGGCATCAGCGGGAAGCTTACGGTGGGTGATACCGCCACGGTGCAAGGTGGGCCAGTGACCGGCGAATCTCCAAGGCCCAGGCCGGCCGTGCGCAATTCTGTGTCCAACAGATATGAGGCCACGGCGCTTTCCGTCAGTGCGTCGGTTTTGGCGCTGGCGGTACGTGATCTGCCGTCCCATTGGGAGTAGGCCAGCAGTACGCCCAAAAGCACGAAAAGTCCGATGGTCAAGCCGACCATCAGCTCAATCAAACTGAAGCCTTTTTGCGCTGTTGAATTTGGTGTGTGCATGGTGTGTGCGGCTTAGTTGATATAGCCACGTTGTACGTGCTGCCGGACAACCGTATCCGCTGAGGACATCCAGCACACGCTGATGGTCACGCGGTTGGAGAGCGCCGGTTCGATCACAATTTGCTGCATCGCTGCTGTAGCCCCGGGCAGGCCAGTCGCTCCTGTGGCGGTGAGCTGCGTCAACCAAGTGGTAATCACCGGGTGGGTTGATGGCGAGTTAGTAAACCCGGTTGCACACGGCGTGGGCACTCCATCAGCGTTGGGTGCGGGCGTCGCATTGTGGTTAAAAGCCGCCAGCGATGCAGCAAGATTGCCTGCACTGCTTCGGTCCACCTGGGCCGACATTTGATTGAAGATTTGGTCTGCGTAACGGGTGGCTAGCGCACGGTTGTCCACGTCGGTCAACGTGTTGGTGGTTCTGGCGAAAGCGGCCATCAAACCAAACACGCCGATGGTCAAAATCAAAATCGCGACCATCACTTCAATCAGCATGACACCACGCGGCGTCTGAACCCGGCCAGCCGTGGCTCTCGCATATTTCTTGGGACTGTTTTGTAGCGAAGTCATGACGATGCCTGGGTTTTAGCCGCAAAAACGAGGGTCGGTTGCGAGGATGTCGGGGTGATTCACGCACAAATGGATACGCCCACCAGGCGAGACCACCACGCCTGCGCAGCGTACTGCAGCGCCAGTCCCGCAGTTGTTGGTGCTGGGGTGGGAGAAGTTGAACAAAGTCTGGCCGCCGGCGCGCCCGAGGGCGTCAAATGTGATTGGGGCGGTAGCTGCCGCACCTGCGAAGCTTCCTACGGTGGAAGATTGAGTCACTTGTGCAGTTGAGCCTTCCAGCGAGCTGCGCGAATCGACCAGATCGCCGTCTACGGCGGGGGCACCGGTAAATCGCCGAATAACCCAGTTGGTGCCTGTCGCATTGAATGCTGATGAACCGACAGGTGGAGATGCGGCGGTGGTCACGAATTCAACCGCAGCATTGGTTCTGATCGCTTCGCTGCGCGCCTTCATCAAACCCGCCTCGAAGGTTTGTGCGGCGTTGCGAATTCTCGAGCTGGTGAGGTAGGCGTTCATCCCTGGAAGCGCGAACAGCATGAAGATGGCGATGATGGTGACCACCACCATCACCTCCACCAAGGTGAAGCCGCGATGCAGGCTGCGCTTCAGCACGATCCATCCTTTTTGAGTGCCCAGCAGGTGTTGGGCGCAGGGGTTGTCCAACCGGTGGGCAGCGCGGTGGTGGATTTAGTGACTACCCCCCCCGCGCCGAGCGCCAGGTTGTAGCCAAAGCCTGTCATGCTACCCGTCCCAGCAGCGGCCACGGTGTAGGTGGTAGCAGCTAGCACGGGGCAAGTAAAGGTGAACTTGTTGGTGTTGGGCGGAAGCGGTGCAATGGTGCCAGCCGCGCAGGCACCAGCGTAGGTTTTATTGTCCTGGAAGTGTTGTTCCATGCTCGCTTGCATGCTGCCCAGCGCAGTGACGGCGTCGGTGATGTTCCCCCTGAGGATGTAGTCTCTGTAGCTCGGTATGGCGATGGCGGCCAGGATGGCCACGATGGCCACCACGATCATCACTTCAATCAGGGTGAAAGCACGCTGGAGAAGGGGCAGTCGGGTCATGCAAAAAACACGAGGGTCTGTGGGTTTCATGGCTCGCTTTCGTTTAGAAGGTGGCGGAACTTGAGTTTGGCAGCACGTGGCTCCAAAGAAAGTTTGCAAGCCCGCTACATTCTCGCTGGGTTGCAGCTTAGCGATTTGTGTCTGTCGCGTGGATGCCGCACTGCGGTGGGGCGACCAGTGGCAGTGGCGAGCCGACGAACGGAGTCAGCGAGGTGGTTGACTGACCACAGCTGCACACCAGCTGCGCCGCCCGCATCGAGCATACTGGCGTTTTCGCATCGAACCTTTTGTGATCAAACCCAAACGCCTAGGGTTTTTACCAGTGACCTTGCCCGTTCCGAACCCATCTGCTCATCCATTGCCTGCTGCCGTCAACGAAGCCCATCGCACCGTTGCCCTGATCGGCATGCCTGGCGGGGGCAAAACCACGGTGGGGCGGTTGCTGGCCCGTCAGCTCGGTTGGCGGTTTGTGGACAGCGACGCGGTGATTGAGCGTGAAATAGGGTGCAGCATTCGTGACTACTTTGATCGGGAAGGTGAAGACGCCTTTCGGGATGTGGAGGCGCAAACGCTGACCACGCTGTTGGCGCAAAGTGATGGTGTGGTGCTTTCTACAGGTGGTGGCATGCCGCTTCGGCCCAGCAACCGTGCGCAGTTGCGGGATCGGACCACGGCGGTGTACTTGCACTCCACACCCGAAGAACTGTTCAGGCGTTTGCGCCAGGACACCCACCGCCCCTTGCTGCAGGTGGCTGACCCGCTTTCGCGTTTGCGTGAGTTGTATGGGCAGCGTGACAAGCTTTACCGTGAGGCCGCGAAGTTTGTCATTGAAACTGGCCGCCCGTCGGTGAATACCTTGGTCAATATGGTGTTGATGCAATTGGAACTGGCGGGGGTGGTGGGGCGTAGCGGTCGGTCGTCGTGAAGCGACCTGGTGCAGCCTCCGGCACTGTGCACCTGCATGCATGCGTAAACTTCAGCCCATGAATACTTTGCTCCTCCTCTTCGTTGGTGATATTCCTGCGCCACCCATCACACCGTTCGGGCTGAGTCCGTCGAAGCCAGCGTGTGGTGCCCTGCGCTATCTTTCGACAGGTCCTGTCCTGAGCCCCGTCGAAGGGTCACTGCGAACGGTGGGGGGCTGAGGTATGTCGCCAATCAAGTCTGCATTTGAGTCCGTTTCCATCGATTTGGGCGAACGTAGCTATGACATCAACATAGGCAGCGGTTTGTTGACGCAGTCCGCATCATTCGCGGGTTTACCTCGGTCGGGTAGCGCACTCATCGTTACCAACACCACGGTGGCACCCCTTTATGCGGCCCAGCTCGCGCGCAGCTTGGAAGCGCATCATCAACGCATCAATACCTTGGCTTTGCCCGACGGCGAGGCCCACAAGGATTGGGCAACCTTGAATTTGATTTTTGATCGTTTGTTGCAAGATGGCAGTGACCGCAAAACCATGCTCTACGCACTGGGGGGGGGTGTGGTGGGCGACATGACGGGTTTTGCCGCCGCTTGTTATATGCGTGGCGTGCCTTTTGTTCAGGTTCCCACCACCTTGCTGGCGCAGGTGGATTCGTCGGTGGGCGGCAAAACGGCCATCAACCATCCTGCGGGCAAAAACATGATCGGTGCGTTTTATCAGCCGCAGCGTGTGGTGTGTGATTTGGCCCTGCTTGCCACCTTGCCGTCGCGCGAGTTGAGTGCCGGTTTGGCCGAGGTCATCAAATACGGGCCCATCGCGGATGGTGCTTTTTTGGATTGGCTCGACGACAACTTGGAACTGCTGCGGGCTGGCGACGTGAAGGCGCTTGCGTATGCCGTCAAGCGTTCATGCGAAATCAAAGCCTGGGTGGTGGGGCAGGACGAGCGGGAGGGTGGCCTGCGTGCCATCCTGAACTTTGGCCACACCTTTGGTCACGCGATTGAAGCGGGCCTCGGTTACGGCCAGTGGTTGCACGGCGAGGCCGTGGGCTGCGGCATGGTGATGGCCAGCGATTTGTCCGCGCGACTGGGTTTGATGCCCGCGAGTTTTGTGGACCGCATTCGTGACTTGGTGGCGCGAGCAGGTTTGCCTGTGAGGGGGCCGGACCTCGGCGCCGACCGTTATTTGGACCTGATGGCGGTGGATAAAAAAGCCGAAGGCGGCGAGATTCGATTTGTGGTGATTGAATCTATGGGCCGCGCCGCCATGAGGCCGGTTCCTGAAACGCTGGTTCGAGAAACACTGGCGGCCTGTGTGGGTTGACTGGGGCACTTGATTTGTGATGTTCGTCAGCCTATCCCTACCTCCGTTCGGGCTGAGCTCGTCGAAGCCAGCGCGGTGCGACGCGCTACCCTTCGACAGGCTCAGGGCGAACGGAGCTAGTGTGGTGTTTCACTCTATCTGGAACATAAAAACGCGCCTTTTGGGCCATGGCGGCGTTGCAAATCCGCGCGATACCACGGGGTATCGCTGTGGCAGCCCAAGCAAAGCGCAGGGCTCCGCTGCGCAAGGCCTTGCCCTGACCCAAAACGCATCGTTTTTATTTGTTCCATCAAGAGTGCAACACCACACTAGGCCGACGATAGTCGTTCATCAGTTTTTTTTATGACGACTGCCGCCTTGGCCCCCTGGGCCTGCCACCCCGAGCGCAGCCGTGGTAGGCGTTTTGCCGAGGCTGATGCGCCGACGCGCAATCACCACCAGCGCGACCGTGACCGCATTGTTCACAGCTCCGCCTTTCGGCGCTTGGTCTACAAAACCCAGGTTTTTTTGAACCATGAGGGCGATCTGTTTCGCACCCGGCTCACGCATTCGCTGGAGGTGGCGCAACTCGGCCGCTCCATCGCACGTTCCTTGCGGTTGAATGAAGACTTGGTCGAAGCCATCGCCCTGGCCCACGACCTGGGCCACACGCCGTTTGGCCATGCTGGGCAAGACGCCTTGAACGAAGCCATGAAGCGGGCCGATGCCAGCAGCAGCGGCTTTGAACACAACCTACAAAGCTTGCGTGTGGTGGATGAACTGGAGGAGCGCTATCCGCTGTTCAATGGCCTGAACCTCACCTTCGAGACCCGTGAAGGGATCTTGAAACATTGCTCGGCTCGCCACGCGCGGCGTTTGTGTGACCGCGATCCGGGCGGCGTCGCCCAACGGTTTTTAACCGGCGGCCAGCCCAGTTTGGAAGCGCAGTTGTGCAATTTGGCGGACGAGATCGCCTACAACGCGCATGACATTGACGATGGTGTGCGTTCTGGCCTCATCCTGCTAGAGCAGCTCACCGAAGTGCCGCTGGTGGAGCGGTTTTTGCGCGAGACCTTGCGTGACCACCCGCAACTGCTGGGCCGCAGGCTGCTGTCTGAAACCTTGCGCCGGATGTTGTCCGCCCAGGTCTACGATGTGATGGACCGCACCCGCCTGGCGCTCGAGGCGGCCGCGCCGCTCGACGTTGACGAAGTGCGTGGCGGCAAACAAGTGTTGGTTCAGTTTTCTGCGGCCATGCGTGATGAAAGTTTGCTGCTCAAACGTTTCTTGCGTGACAAGCTTTACCGCCACCCGCAGGTCAGCGACACCACTGAACGCGCCAAGTGGGTCGTCGGAGAGTTGTTCGAGCGGTACTTGAGCCATCCCCAGGACTTGCCCGCCTATTTCGCCCAACAAGCGGATTTGCCGCGTGCGGTGGCTGACTATGTGGCGGGCATGACTGACCGTTTTGCACTCAAAGAGCACCTGCGACTCACCGGTCGCCAGGTGTTTTGAACCGTGGCACGCCTGCCGCGCCTGCTGGTGCCTGGGCAACTGCATTTGGTGATGCAGCGCAGTGCGGGCGGGCAGCCAGTGTTCCGCAGCGATGCCGACGCCGAGTTGTACTTGGCGGCGCTGCGCTATCTGGTGCGCGAGCACGAGGTGCTCATTCACGCTTATGCCTTGTTGCCCAACCAGGTGCTGATGTTGCTCACGCCCGGCCACGCCCTGTCGCTCAGCCGATTGATGCAGGCCCAAGGCCGACGGTTTGGGGCGGCTTACAACCGGCTTCACCAACGGGAGGGCGTGCTCTGGGAGGGGCGGTTTCGCGCCACGGTGCTTGACCCCGATGGGTTCGGCCTGGCGGCGCTTCAGTTTGTGGAGACAGCCGCCGCACGCGCGGGAGAGTGTCTCGTGGCCAGCGATTACCGCTGGTCCAGCGCCGCCCACCACGCGGGAAAACATGCGGACACCTTGATCACCGAACACGCGGTTCATTGGAAACTGGGCAACACACCTTTTGAGCGTGAGAGGGCTTACCGCGACAGCGTGCACCAACTTCAGCCGCAGGCTTTGCATGAACAAATCGAAGCCGCCGCTTGGCGGGGTTGGGTTTTGGGGGCGCCGTCTTTCATCGCCGCTTTGGGCGAGCTGACCCACAGACGACTGACTGTCTTGCCCCAAGGACGGCCACGTGCTGTTGCATCAAAAAAAGACTGACCCCATTAAATTCCGCAGAACGATTTCGGCGCTCTATATTGGAGTCTGACCCCATTTAATTTTGCTTGTCGGCGATGTTGCATCGCAGTATTCTTCCGGTCTCCTTGCACCGGCCCAATAACGCAGTGACCGTTCGCCCTGAGCTTGTCGAAGGGTGGCGCGTGAAACCTGGGCTTCGACAAGCTCAGCCCGAACGGAGGTTGATACTTTGTTGGGCCGGATCAACATCATTTTTGCCCCGCCGGAGTGCGCCATGCATCAGCCCCCCTCTACGCTGTCCTCTCTCGTGTCTGCGACGCAGGAAGAACTGCTGAACGAAGCGCAAACGGGTCTGTACCGTGCCAGCGGGGAACACGACGCTTGCGGTGTCGGATTCGTAGCCCACATCAAAGGGGTCAAAGCCCACAGCATCATCGCCCAGGGTTTGAAGATTCTGGAAAACCTCGACCACCGGGGCGCGGTGGGCGCCGACAAACTGATGGGTGATGGCGCGGGCATCTTGATTCAGATTCCCGACGAGTTTTATCGCGCCGAGATGGCAGCGCAGGGCGTGGAGCTGCCGCCTCCGGGTGAATATGGCGTCGGCATGATCTTCATGCCCAAAGAACATGCGTCACGCCTGGCCTGTGTGCAGGAGTTGGAGCGTGCGGTCAAAGCTGAAGGCCAGGTGCTGCTGGGGTGGCGTGACGTGCCCGTGGATGCAGATATGCCGATGTCGCCCACGGTACGAGCCAAAGAGCCCATCATCAAACAGATCTTCATAGGTCGTGGCCCTGATGTGATCGTGCCTGATGCGCTGGAGCGCAAACTGTATGTGATTCGCAAGACAGCGTCGGCGGCCATCCAAGCACTCAAGCTCACCCACAGCCGTGAGTACTACGTGCCCAGTATGAGTTGTCGCACCGTCATCTACAAGGGCTTACTTTTGGCTGACCAAGTGGGCAAGTACTACAAAGACCTGAGTGACTCGCGCGCGATCTCCGCCCTGGCACTGGTGCACCAGCGTTTCTCCACCAATACCTTCCCGGAGTGGCCGCTGGCCCACCCTTACCGTTTTGTGGCCCACAACGGCGAAATCAACACCGTCAAGGGCAACTTCAACTGGATGCGGGCCCGCGAGGGTGTGATGAAGTCGCCGGTGCTGGGTGAAGACCTGAAAAAGCTCTACCCCATCAGTTTTGAGCACCAATCAGACACGGCGACGTTCGACAACGCGCTGGAGCTGTTGACGATGTCGGGCTACCCGCTGGCGCATGCGGCCATGATGATGATTCCCGAGGCCTGGGAGCAGCACACCACCATGGACGAGCGTCGCCGCGCTTTTTACGAGTACCACGCGGCGATGTTGGAGCCGTGGGACGGCCCCGCTGCGATGGTCTTCACCGACGGTCGCCAGATCGGCGCCACGCTGGACCGCAACGGCCTGCGCCCCGCGCGTTACATCGTGACCGACGATGACATCGTGGTCATGGCCTCGGAGTCTGGTGTGTTGCCGATCCCGCAAAACAAAATCGTCAAGAAGTGGCGCTTGCAGCCAGGCAAGATGTTCCTCATCGACCTGGAACAAGGTCGCATCGTCGACGATGAAGAACTGAAGAACCAATACGCATCTGCCAAACCTTACCGGCAGTGGATTGAAAGTGTGCGCGTCAAACTCGATTCGCTGCCCTTGGTTGCCGACGACCATGTGTTCGAAGAAGCGCTGCTCGACCGCCAACAAGCCTTTGGCTACACGCAGGAAGACATCAAGTTCTTGATGAGCCCGATGGCGCAGCAAGGCGAAGAGGGCATTGGGTCCATGGGCAATGATTCGCCCTTGGCCGTGTTGTCGGACAAAAACAAGCCGCTCTACAACTACTTCAAGCAGTTGTTCGCCCAGGTGACCAACCCGCCGATCGACCCGATCCGCGAAAACATCGTGATGTCGCTGGTGTCCTTCATCGGTCCCAAACCGAACTTGCTGGACATCAACGCCGTCAACCCGCCCATGCGTTTGGAAGTGCCGCAGCCGGTGCTCGACTTCAACGACATGGCGCGGCTGCGCCACATCGACAAACACACCTCGGGCAAGTTCAAGAGCTACGAGTTGCGCATCACCTACCCGCTGACTTGGGGTGACGAGGGCGTGGAGGCCAAACTCGCTTCCTTGTGTGCGGAGAGCGTGGACGCCATCAAGAGTGGCCACAACATCCTCATCATCAGCGACCGCCAGATGAACCGCGACCATGTGGCGATTCCGGCGCTGCTGGCGCTGTCGGCGGTGCACCAGCACTTGGTGCGCGAAGGCTTGCGCACCACGGCGGGTTTGGTGGTGGAGACAGGCACGGCGCGTGAGGTGCACCACTTTGCGGTCTTAGCGGGTTATGGTGCGGAGGCGGTTCACCCCTACCTGGCGATGGAAACCTTAACGGCCATGCGCAGCGAGTTCCCTGCGGATCTGAGCGCAGACAAAGCCATCTACAACTATGTGAAAGCCATTGGCAAAGGCTTGTCCAAGATCATGTCCAAGATGGGCGTGTCCACCTACATGTCTTACTGCGGGGCTCAGCTTTTTGAGGCCATTGGCCTGGAAAGCAGCATGGTGGAGAAGTATTTCCGTGGCACCGCCAGCCAAGTCGGCGGCATCGGTGTGTTTGAAGTGGCTGAAGAGGCGCTGCGCATGCACCGCGCTGCGTTTGGTGACAACCCCATCCTGGAGAACATGCTGGACGCCGGTGGCGAATACGCCTGGCGTGTGCGTGGCGAGGAGCACATGTGGACGCCCGACGCGATTGCCAAGCTGCAGCACAGCACGCGTGCCAACAAGTTCGATACGTACAAGGAATACGCTCAGCTCATCAACGACCAATCGCGCCGGCACATGACGCTGCGGGGGCTGTTCGAGTTCAAGCTCGATCCGAGCAAAGCCATCCCCGTGGATGAAGTCGAGCCTGCTGCGGAAATCGTCAAACGTTTCGCCACAGGGGCAATGTCGCTCGGATCCATCAGCACCGAAGCCCACGCCACCCTGGCCGTGGCCATGAACCGCATTGGGGGCAAAAGCAACACCGGCGAAGGCGGTGAAGACCCGGCGCGCTACCGCAATGAACTCAAGGGCATTCCAATCGCCGACGGCACCAAGGTGTCAGAGGTGCTGGGCGATAAAGTCATCGTGGCCGATTACGCACTCAAGGCCGGTGACTCGCTGCGCAGCAAGATCAAACAAGTGGCCTCCGGCCGGTTTGGCGTGACCACCGAATACCTGTCGTCTGCCGATCAAATCCAGATCAAGATGGCGCAGGGTGCCAAGCCCGGTGAGGGCGGTCAGTTGCCCGGCGGCAAGGTCAGCGACTACATCGGCTTCCTGCGTTATTCGGTGCCCGGTGTTGGGCTGATCAGCCCGCCACCGCACCACGACATTTATTCGATTGAAGACCTGGCTCAGTTGATCCACGACCTGAAAAACGCCAACCAGCGTGCCAGCATCAGCGTCAAGCTGGTGTCGGAAGTGGGCGTGGGCACGATTGCCGCTGGTGTGGCCAAAGCCAAGGCCGACCACGTGGTGATTGCGGGCCACGATGGTGGGACCGGCGCGTCGCCCTGGAGTTCCATCAAACACGCGGGAACGCCCTGGGAGTTGGGGCTGGCAGAAACCCAACAAACCCTGGTGCTCAATCGCTTGCGCAGCCGCATCCGTGTGCAGGCTGACGGTCAAATGAAGACGGGCCGTGACGTGGTGATCGGCGCGCTTTTGGGTGCTGACGAGTTTGGTTTTGCGACCGCGCCGCTCGTGGTCGAAGGCTGCATCATGATGCGCAAATGCCACCTCAACACCTGCCCGGTCGGCGTGGCCACACAAGACCCGCTCTTACGCGCCAAGTTCACAGGCCAGCCTGAGCACGTGGTGAATTTCTTCTTCTTCATCGCTGAAGAAGCGCGTCAAATCATGGCCCAGCTTGGCATCAAAAAGTTCGACGACTTGATTGGCCGCGCTGACCTGCTGGACACCAAAAAAGGCATCAGCCACTGGAAAGCGCAAGGGCTGGACTTCAGCCGGGTGTTCCACCTGCCATCGGCTCCCGCCGAAGTCCCACGCCGCCAAGTCGAAGAACAAGACCACGGCCTCTCCCGTGCTTTGGACGTGAAGTTGATTGAAAAATGCCTGCCCGCGTTCGAGCGCGGCGAGAAGGTCCAGTTCATGCAGGAGGTGCGAAACGTCAACCGCACGGTGGGTGCCATGCTGTCCGGTGAGTTGGTGCGGCGTCACCCGGAAGGCTTGCCCGACCAAAGCATCTTCATTCAGATGGAAGGCACCGGTGGCCAAAGTTTTGGCGCGTTCTTGGCCAAGGGCATCACCTTCTATTTGATCGGAGATGCCAACGACTACACCGGCAAAGGCCTGTCCGGCGGGCGCATTGCGATTCGCCCGAGTTTGGAGTTCCGTGGTGACGCCACCAAAAACATCATCGTCGGCAACACGGTGCTCTATGGGGCGACCAGCGGCGAAGCCTTCTTCCGCGGCGTGGCCGGTGAACGTTTTGCCGTGCGGCTGTCGGGTGCCACCACGGTCGTGGAAGGCACCGGCGACCACGGCTGCGAGTACATGACCGGCGGCACCGTGGTGGTGCTCGGGGAAACCGGCCGCAACTTTGCGGCTGGCATGAGTGGTGGTGTGGCTTATGTGTTTGACGAAGACGGACAGTTCGCACGTCGTGCCAACACCAGCATGGTGTCCTTGGACAGGGTGCTGACCATTGAAGAGCAAGAGGCCAGCGTGCCGCGTGCGGTGTGGCACCGTGGGCAAACCGACGAAGCCCAACTGCGGCAATTGGTGGAAGATCACCACAAGTGGACAGGCTCGCTGCGCGCGCGCCACATCCTGGATCACTGGGCTGAATCACGTGCCAAGTTTGTCAAGGTGTTCCCGAATGAATACAAGCGGGCGTTGGGAGAGTTGCATGCGAAGCAGGAGTCGGTTCAAACCATTGCGCATGCCAAGGTTGCATCTGGAAAACCGTCAGGCAAAAAGGCGAATGAGGTGGCTGGCAAGTAACCCAGCGTGCCATTTCTTTTGTACTGGGGTTGGCGTGGATATTGGTTCCGCCACCCGTTCGGGCTGAGCCTGTCGAAGCCAGCGCGTACCTCGGTGCAGGCACTTCGACAGGCTCAGTGCGAACGGACGACGGGTGCGAGCACTGAAATCAAACTCTGAGAGAAAACATCATGGGAAAAGTCACCGGTTTCATGGAGTACGAGCGGCTGGAAGAGGGCTATGAGCCCGTTCAAAAGCGCGTCAAAAACTACAACGAGTTCGTCATCGGTTTGAAGGAAGAAGACGCCAAAGTGCAGGCGGCGCGCTGCATGGACTGCGGCACCCCGTTTTGCAACAACGGCTGCCCGGTGAACAACATCATTCCCGACTTCAATGACCTGGTCTACCGGGCCGACTGGAAGAACGCCATCGCTGTTTTGCACTCCACCAACAATTTCCCCGAGTTCACCGGCCGCATTTGCCCCGCGCCTTGCGAAGCGGCTTGTACGTTGAACGTGAACGACGACGCGGTGGGCATCAAAAGCATCGAACACGCCATCATCGACCGCGCGTGGAACGAAGGCTGGGTGCAGCCGCGCCCGCCCAAGGTCAAGACCGGCAAGAAGGTGGCTGTGGTGGGTTCGGGTCCAGCCGGTTTGGCTGCTGCGCAGCAATTGGCGCGAGCGGGCCACGACGTGACGGTGTTCGAGAAGAACGACCGCGTGGGCGGTTTGTTGCGTTACGGCATTCCCGACTTCAAAATGGAGAAGACGCACATCGACCGTCGTGTGAAGCAGATGGAAGCGGAGGGTGTGCGTTTTCGTACCGGGGTGTTGATCGGCGCGATGCCGCCTAAAAGCACCGTTGCCAATTGGGCCACCGAAACCCTCTCGCCCGAGCAACTCAAAGCCGACTTCGATGCCGTGCTCCTGGCCGGTGGTGCTGAGCAGCCGCGTGATCTGCCCGTTCCGGGTCGCGAGCTGGACGGCGTGCATTTCGCGATGGAGTTTTTGCCTCTGCAGAACAAAGTCAATGCGGGTGACAAACTCAAAAATCAGATCCGCGCAGATGGCAAACATGTGGTCGTGATCGGTGGTGGTGATACCGGCAGCGACTGCGTCGGCACCAGCAACCGCCACGGCGCGGCCAGCGTCACGCAGTTTGAGTTGCTGCCCATGCCGCCCGAACAAGAAAACAAACCTTTGGTGTGGCCCTATTGGCCCACCAAATTGCGCACCAGTTCCAGCCACGAAGAAGGCTGTGAGCGCGAGTTCGCCATTGCCACCAAAGAGTTCATTGCAGGCGAAGGCAAAGATAAAAACAAGATCAAAGGCCTGAAGTCGGTTCGTCTGCAATGGCAGGGCGGCAAGATGACCGAAGTGCCGGGCAGCGAAGAGGTCATTCCTGCCGATTTGGTGTTGCTGGCCATGGGTTTCGTCAGCCCCGTGGGCAGCGTGATTGAAAGTTTTGGTGTCGAAAAAGACGTGCGTGGCAACGCGCGCGCCAGCACCGATGAGGCCGGTGGCTACAAGACCAATGTGGACAAGGTGTTCGTCGCGGGTGACATGCGTCGTGGTCAATCCCTCGTGGTTTGGGCCATCCGAGAAGGACGTCAAGCCGCTCGTGCAGTGGACGAGTACCTCATGGAGAAAAGCGAATTGCCACGTTGAATGTCGGCGCTGGTGGTGTGGAAACCAGCTGTTGCAATCCACTTTTGCAGCCTTAAGCTTGCACCAAGCAAGCTTGCTGACCGCATGCGACAATCGCGCCCGCTGAGCCGGGCTGCGGCTTGGCAGGTCTCAGCCTCACACACTGCCCATGCCCAGCGCTCCCAACTCCCCGCCATCTGACGTACTGATTGACATTGACCATGTCACTTTCGGCTATGGCAACGGCCGCACCATCCTGAACGATGTGTCCTTGAAGTTTCAGCGTGGCAAAGTCACGGCCATTTTGGGCGGCTCGGGGTGTGGAAAAACCACGCTCTTGCGGTTGATCGGTGGCGTGCACCCTGCCACCAAAGGCACCGTGACCTTTGATGGCGAGGTGATAGACACCACCAACAAAGAGCAGCTCTACCGTTTGCGAAGCCGCCTTGGGATGCTGTTTCAGTTTGGTGCACTGTTCACCGACCTGTCGGTGTTTGACAACGTCGCCTTCCCTTTGCGTGAACACACCGATCTCTCGGAGCCCATGATCCGTGACATGGTGCTGATGAAACTCAATGCCGTGGGGTTGCGCGGCGCGGCACAGTTACGCATCAGTGAAGTGTCCGGCGGTATGGCACGCCGCATTGCGCTGGCACGTGCGATTGTTCAAGACCCCGAACTCATCATGTACGACGAGCCATTTGCCGGGCTGGATTTGATCTCCATGGGCGTGGCCGCCAAACTGATTCGTACGCTGACCGATGTGACGGGCGCGACGGCCTTGCTGGTGTCCCATGACGTTCCCGAATGCATGGCCATCAGTGACCATGTGGTGCTGATGGCAGCGCCCGCCGGTCGCATCGTGGCCCAGGGCACACCGGCAGAGTTGATGGCCTCCACCGACCCTGAAGTGCGCCAGTTCGTGCGCGGCGAACCGGACGGCCCTGTGAAGTTTCACTATCCCGCCAAACCCATGGCAGAAGATTTCGGGCTGTCGCCGGGAGTTGCGCCATGACAGACGGTTTGGCTTGGTTGGGTCGGGCGCTCATCACCTGGCTGGGGGTGCTCGGACACCACGCTTTCTTCTTCATGGACGTGGTGCGCAGCATTCCTGCTTGTTTGCGCAGACCCGGTTTGGTGATCAAGCAGATCCATGCGATTGGCAATTTGTCTTTGGTGATCATTTTGGCCTCCGGCATGGCGGTGGGTTTTGTGCTGGCCCTGCAGATGTACTACGCACTGGTTCCCTATGGTGCGGTCGAATCACTGGGCTTGATCGTCAACCTGTCCTTGGTTCGTGAGCTGGGGCCTGTCGTGACCGCCTTGTTGTTCGCAGGCCGGGCTGGTACATCGCTGACGGCGGAAATTGGCTTGATGAAGGCAGGTGAACAACTGGCCGCGATGGAAATGATGGCCATCGACCCCAAAAGCCGTGTGCTGGCACCTCGTTTTATTGCCGGCATCATCTCGATGCCTATCTTGGCGATTTTGTTTTCTGCCATTGGCATTCTGGGTGCCTACGTCGTCGCGGTGGGTTTGATTGGCGTGGACTCGGGAAATTTCTGGTCCATCATGCAAAGCAGGGTGGATGTTTGGCGTGACGTCGGAAACGGCATCATCAAGAGTGCTGTGTTTGGCGTGATTTGCACATTCGTGGCCCTGTACCAGGGGTATGAAACCGATGCCACGCCGGAAGGTGTGGCCTATGCCACCACGCGCACGGTGGTGTTTTCTTCTTTGGGGATATTGAGCATGGATTTCTTGCTCACCGCCCTGATGTTCTCAACGCCTTGATCACGCAAGCTCCATTCAAGGGAATTTTCAATGAACAAAAAAAGTACAGAAGTGATGGTCGGCCTTTTTGTGCTGCTGGGCATCTTGGGTCTGGTGTTCTTGTCGCTGAAAGCGGCAAACCTGGCCAGCTTCAGCTTCAACAACGACGACAGCTACACCCTCACGGCCAAGTTTGACAACATCGGTGGCCTCAAGGTGCGCGCGCCCGTGCGCAGTGCCGGTGTGACGGTGGGGCGTGTGGTCTCCATCACCCTCGATCCTCAAACTTACCAAGGCGTGGTGCGTCTGGATTTGAACCGCAAGGTGCAGTTTCCGCGTGATACTTCAGCCAAAATTTTGACGGCGGGTTTGTTAGGCGACCAGTACGTGGGTCTTGAAGCCGGCGGTGACGAGAGGAACTTCGAGCCAGGGGACACCATAGGCCAAACCCAATCTGCGGTGGTTCTGGAGAACTTGATCGGGCAGTTTTTGTTCAACAAAGCAGCCGATGGTGGAGCGCCCACAGCCGCAGTGCCTGCCAGTGGGGCCAGCAAATGAAAACCCTGTTTCGTCGCTGCTGGCGTGTGACGTGTTGTGGCGCGCTGGTGCTTTTGCAGGGGTGCGCGACAGTCTCTGGTGGCGCAAACGTCGGTACAGACCCGCGCGACCCTTGGGAGCGTTGGAACCGACAGGTTTACGGATTGAATGATGCGGTAGACAACGCGGTACTCAAGCCGGTGGCCACCGCCTACCAAAAGGCGGTGCCGTCTGTCGTTCGCCGTGGCGTGGATAATTTTTTTGGAAATTTCGGCGATGCTTGGTCCATGGTCAACAACCTGTTGCAAGGCAAGGTAGAAAACGGCATTCGCGACATGTTTCGTGTGACCACCAATACCCTTTTTGGTTTGGGCGGATTGCTGGATATCGCCACCGAGCTGCGCCTGGACCGCCAAGGCGAAGACTTTGGTCAAACACTTGGTTATTGGGGCGTCGGCAGCGGGCCCTATGTGGTGCTGCCTTTGTTGGGGCCTTCTACCTTGCGTGACACCTCTGCGTTGCCGCTGGACACTTATGTTTCGCCCAACCTGGTCGTCAACGACTCAGCGGCCAAGGCGGGGCTGACGACATTGAGGGTAGTGAATTTGCGTGCGAACCTGTTGGGTGCCAGCCGCATGTTGGACGACGTTGCTTTGGACAAGTACAACTTCACCAGGGATGCCTACCTTCAACGTCGCCGGAACCAGGTGTTTGACGGAAATCCGCCCCCAGAGGCGGAGGAACGATACGACCTGCCCGAGGCGGAACCAAAGAAGTGAATTTTGCGAGCCTTGTCGGCCTGACGCAGTCCTGCCACGTTGTGGGGTCATACTGCGCACAAGCGCATGGGCTCTAGACCTGATTGATGACTGATCTCCCGCAAAGGACTACACGATGATTTCTCTACAACGTTTGCCCCGAGTTTTTTTGCCAGCCTTGTTCGCGTTGATGTTGTCCGGGACAGCTTGGGCCCAGGCTGACAAGGCACCAGACACGTTGATCAAAGAGGTCTCCGTTGGTGTACTGGATGCGGTGAAATCGGACAAGTCGATTCAAGCTGGCGACGTGCAAAAGGTGATCAATTTGGTAGAGACCCGCGTGTTGCCGCATGTGAACTTTCAGCGCATGACTGCTTCCGCTGTGGGACGTTCGTGGCGTCAAGCCACACCCGAACAGAAAACCAAGCTCCAGGAGGAATTTAAAACCTTGCTGGTGCGCACCTACGCAGGTGCGTTGGCGCAAGTCAAGGAACAAACCATCGAGATGAAGCCACTGCGTGCTTCTCCGACCGACACCGAGGTGGTGGTGCGCTCCGAAGTTCGCGGCAAGGGTGAGCCGATCCAGCTCGACTACCGCATGGAAAAGTTGGAATCTGGCTGGAAAATTTACGACGTGAATGTGCTGGGCATTTGGCTGGTGGACAACTACCGCAGCAGCTTTGCACAGGAGATCTCAGCGGGTGGCATTGATGGCCTGATCGCCAAGCTGGTGGAGCGCAATAAAGCGGCCGCTGCGCCTGCGGCCAAAAGCTGAGCTCGGTTCGGTTCACCATGAAAACCTCTCCGCCACTGCTGGCCCTGCCGGCCACGCTGACGCTGCAGGAGGCCAGCGCCACGGCGAAGCATCTGGAGCAGGCCATTGCCGCCCACCCGTCGCCTGTTCGTATTGATGCTTCGGCGCTGACGCATTTCGATTCCTCTGCCTTGGCGGTGCTCTTGACGTGTCAGCGCAGCGCACAGGCGGCAGGCAAGTTGTGCCAGCTGGTTCAAGCGCCACCCAAACTCCAGGCCTTGGCCACACTTTATGGCCTGGACGGCCTGCTGCCGACGAGCTGATCGCTCCGACCAAAACGAACTCAGCTTGGCGTGCTGTAGCGCTTGGCGCGTAGGTTTTTCTTGATCTCTTGCAGCATGGGCCGCAAATTACTGGGCAGGCGCAGCGCCACAGCGGTGGTCAAAATATCGATCACCATCAAGTGCAACAGGCGCGACACCATGGGGCTGTAGCGGTCAAAATCTTCTGGATGGTCAACGGCCAGCGGTACATGCTGATTGCCCTGCACCGTTTGCGCCAGAGGAGAACCGCTTGCCGTGATGACGATGGTGGTGGCGCCCTTGCGGCGCGCGATCTCAGCGGTGTCGAGCAGGTCTCGGCTGCGGCCCGAGTTGCTGATGATGACGGCGCAGTCTCCGGGCTGCAGCATGGTGGCGCTCATCACTTGAATGTGGCCGTCGCTGATGGCTTGCGTATTGACACCCAAGCGAAAAAATTTGTGCTGCGCGTCCTGGGCCACGATGCCCGAGTTGCCGACACCATAGAACTCGATGCGCCCGCCACTGCTTCCGGCCTGAGCCAATGCCGTGATGGCGCGCTCGAAGGCGTGGGTGGTCGCGTCGTTGCGGTACTTCAAAAAAGCCGACACCGCGTTGTCGATGAGTTTAACCACCACATCGCTGGACTTGTCGTCTTCATCCACCGCACGGTGCACGAACGGTACGCCTTCGTTCACTGTGCCGGCGAGTTTGCGTTTGAAGTCGGCCAAGCCGTCGTAACCCACGCTGCGACAAAAACGCACGACGGTGGGCTTACTCACGTGGGCGCGTTCAGCCAATTCCACCACAGGCAAACCTGCGAAGGTGCGTGGGTCTAAGAGCACTTGTTTCGCCACCCGCTGTTCCGCCGGTGGCAAGGCGGGGATGGACGCGCGAATGCGATCCAGCATGCCCGTCAACTCTTCACCCACAGGGTTGGATCGGAGAGTCATATCAAAGCGCAGTCATTGTTCTTCCGACCACGCAAACCCGTCGCGTGCAACCAAAGCGCTGGCAGCGGCGGGGCCCCATGTGCCTGCGGCATAAGGCCGTGGGCCACCCGAGGCCTCGTTGTCGCGTTGCCAGGCGTGCAAGATAGGCTCCACCCAGCGCCAGGCCTGTTCTTGTTCGTCGCTGCGAACAAACAAGTTGAGTCGGCCCGCAATGGCTTCCAAGAGCAAGCGTTCATAAGCGCCCACGCGGTTCTCGGCAAAGGCTTTGTCAAAGTCCAGATCCAAAAATACGGGGGCCAACGCTTCCGATTGGCTGGTGCCTTTGGCCGCCAGCAGGTGCAGCTCCAAGCCATCTTCTGGTTGCAGCTTGATCACCAATTTGTTCGGCTGGTTGTGTCCGGGAAAAATGTTGTGCGGCGTGGGCCGAAAGTTCACCACAATTTGCGAGTCCCTCGCGGCCAAACGTTTGCCCGTGCGCAAGTAAAACGGCACACCGGCCCAGCGCCAGTTTTGCACCTCGGTGCGCAGGGCAACAAAAGTTTCGCAGTGGCTGCCAGGCGGTACTTTCACTTCTTCCAAATAGCCGGGCACCGCTTTGCCGTGGGCTGTACCCGCCCGGTACTGGCCGCGCACCACGTCCCGAGACACGCTTTCTGCCGTGAACGGTTTGAGCGAGCGCAACACTTTGAGTTTTTCGTCGCGGATGGCGTCGGCATCAAAGCTGGATGGGGGCTCCATGGCCACCATGGTGAGCAGCTGCAAGGCGTGGTTTTGAATCATGTCGCGCAGTGCGCCGGTGCGGTCATAAAAATCACCTCGCGTGCCGACGCCCAGTCCTTCGGCCAGTGTGATTTGTATGTTGGCAATGCTCTCGCGGCGCCACAGCGGCTCAAACAGCGCATTGCCAAAACGCAGTGCCATCAGGTTTTGGACCGATGGCTTGCCAAGGTAGTGGTCGATGCGAAAGGCTTGCTGCTCCTTGAACACGGAGCGGACAACACGGTTGATCTCCTGGGCGCTGGCCAGGTCGTGGCCCAGTGGCTTCTCCAGCACGACACGAATGCGTTCACCATTCAAACCGACGGTACCGAGTTGCTCGCAGATTTGTGGAAACAGATGCGGACTCGTGGCCAAGTAAAGCACCACGGTGTCTGCCCCCCGCTCGTCGATCCATTCTTTAAGGCCAGCGTAATCGGTGGGCTGGGACAGGTCCATCCGGCGGTAATGGATCAACTCCGCAAACCGCGCAAACTCCTCGTCGCTCGGGCGTTTGGCACCTTCAACATCTTGAAAACGTTCTTTCAACCAGGCCTGATACTTTTCGTCACTCTGCGCATCGCGCGCCACCGCCAAAATTCGACCTCCTTGCGGCAACTTGCCGTGGCGAAAAGCCTGAAAAAGCGCAGGCATCAATTTGCGCCAAGTGAGGTCGCCGGTACCGCCGAAAAATACGAGATCGAAGGACATGGAGCGTTCTGGGTTGTGGGAGGGGTTGAAATTGGAGGTGGCATGTAACTAAGTTACATTCCAAATGATGCCTAAGTTTCTTGGATCGGTCAATCAACGGACACCTCCAGATAGACGTCCCCGCCCAGGATTTGACTGACGACAAAGGGGCGTAGTCACGACTTTGGCCTATGCTTTGTCGTGGCAGACAGTTGCCGTCCGCCGTTTTACTTTTGATATTTATGAACCAACTCGACCAACTCAAACAGTTCACCACCGTGGTGGCCGACACCGGCAACTTCAAACAACTGGCGGCTTTTGCGCCGCGTGATGCCACGACCAATCCGTCGCTGATTCTCAAAGCCGTTCAACAGCCAGACTACGCGCCGCTGCTGGCCGATACCGTGGCGCAGCACCAAGGGTTGCCGCTCGATGGCATCGTGGACCAGGTGCTGGTGCGGTTTGGTTTGGAGATCCTGAAAGTAGTCCCCGGGCGTGTGTCCACCGAGGTGGATGCACGCTTGAGTTTTGACGTGGCCGCGACGGTGGAAAGGGCGCACCGATTGATCGCGCTGTACGAGGCTGCTGGTGTGGGCCGCGACCGCGTGCTGATCAAAATGGCTGCCACCTGGGAGGGCATTCAGGCGGCCCGGGTCTTGGAGCGCGAGGGCATTCACTGCAACCTCACCTTGTTGTTTTCCTTTTGCCAAGCGGTGGCCTGCGGCGAAGCCGAAGTGCAGCTGATTTCTCCCTTTGTCGGCCGCATCTACGACTGGTACAAAAAGGCAGCAGGCAGCCAATGGGACGAAGCACAGAACTCCTGTGCCCATGACCCTGGTGTGAAGTCGGTGCGTCAGATTTACACCTATTACAAGAAGTTTGGTGTGGATACCGAAGTGATGGGCGCAAGCTTCCGTAACGTGGGGCAAATCACTGCGCTGGCCGGGTGTGATCTGCTCACCATCAGCCCGGATTTACTTGCCACCTTGCAAGCCAGCGAAGCACCGCTTTCCCGTGCGCTGGATCCCGTGGCCGCTGCGCAAGACCCGATGCACGCGATCACCTACAACGAAGCCTCCTTCCGTTACGCGTTGAACGAAGATGCCATGGCCACCGAGAAATTGGCCGAGGGCATCCGCGCATTTGCGGTGGACGCGGGCAAGCTCGACCACATGATCCTGGCCCTGCAGGCCGCCTGATGCCATGAATGCTCCCCGTTGTGATCGCACCCAGGCCTGGGCCGCATTACAAGGCCACTACCAAGCCCAAGGTAAGGACTTCGACCTGCGTGAAGCCTTCGCGCAAGACCCCCAACGTTTTGAGCGTTTCAGCTTGCAAGCCCCCGAGGTGTTTGCCGATTTGTCCAAGAACCACCTCGATGTCGCCACACAGCGCTTCTTGAACGACTTGGCGCGGGAGTGTCGGGTGGAAGCCCTGCGCGACGACATGCTCTCCGGGCAAGCCATCAATACGTCGGAAGACCGGGCTGTTTTGCACACGGCGTTGCGCGCACCGCGTGGCCTGGGGCCACACAGCGAAGATGTACATCGTGTGTTGGACGCCATGCTGGCCTATGTGGAAACCGTGCGCGACACCGCGACAAGTGGCATCACCACGGTGGTCAACATTGGTATTGGTGGCAGCGACCTGGGGCCGCAAATGGTGTTGCCGGCGCTGGATGCAGTGGCGCACCGAGGCCTGAAATTTCACTTCGTCTCCAACGTCGATGGGCATGACATAGCGCCCGTGCTGCGCCAGTGCGATCCGAAAGAGACGCTGTTCATCATCGCCAGCAAAACCTTCACCACCCAAGAAACCATGGCCAATGCACACGCGGCGCGCGCTTGGTTCGTGGCTGGTGGAGGAACTGATACAGCGAAACACTTTGTGGCCACCACGACCAACGTGACAGCGGCTGCGGAGTTTGGCATCGATACCACCTTTGGTTTTTGGGACTGGGTGGGCGGGCGTTACTCGCTGTGGAGTTCGATTGGCCTGCCCATCGCCCTGGCCATTGGTGCCGAGCACTTTCGCGCTTTGTTGGCCGGTGCTCGTGCCATGGACGAACACTTTGCACGGGCGCCACTGGAGGACAACTTGCCCATGCAGCTTGGATTGCTCGACGTTTGGTACCGAAATTTCCACCAGCGCACAAGCCGCAGCGTGGCGCCCTACCACCAGGGCCTCAAACGTTTCCCCGCCTACTTGCAGCAACTGGAGATGGAATCCAATGGCAAACGGGTGGATGCGGAGGGCGAACTGTTGCCCTATGCCACCAGCCCCGTGGTGTGGGGCGAGCCCGGCACCAACGGGCAGCATGCCTATTTCCAAATGCTGCACCAGGGCACCGACGTGATTCCGGTCGAGTTCATTCTGGTGAAGCGGCCCAGCTTCAATGGCACCGAAATGGATGACACGGTGCACCAGCAACTGCTGCGTCAGCACACCTTGCTTTTGGCCAACGGTTTGGCCCAGTCCCAAGCCTTGATGCTGGGCAAAACGACAGCCCAAGCGTTGTCGGAGAAAGCGCCAACGGCCTCCAAGAGTTTGGATGGCCAGGTGCTCGCACAACAAAGAACTTTTCCGGGCAACCGGCCCAGCACCACCTTGCTGCTGGAACAACTCACGCCGCGTTCACTGGGTGCACTGATCGCGCTCTATGAGCACCGTGTGTTTGTCTCTGGTGCCATTTGGGGCATCAACAGCTTTGACCAATGGGGTGTCGAGTTGGGCAAGGCGCTGTGCCATGCGTTGCTGCCCCGCCTCAATGCGCATGATGTCGCTGGCTTGGACGGATCAACTGCTGGATTGATGGGGAAACTTCGGGAATGAAATTGGATTTGGTGTTCGACTTCGGCGGCGTGGTGTTCAACTGGCAGCCGCTGCGGTTGTTGCAGGAAACCCTGCCCGAGGTGGTCGCGGACGATGCCCAGGCACGCACGCTGGTGGGCCAGATTTTTCAGTCGTTTTCCTTGACCAGTGATTGGGCCTTGTTCGACCTGGGCCAGATCGATCCAGAACCCTTGGCCGAGCGCATTTCAAAGCGCAGCGGACTCCAGGCATCCGACGTGCTGAAGGTCATCCACGCCATACCGGATCACCTGGTGCCCATTGCCGGAACCGTGGCCTTGCTGCAGCGCCTGAAGGCCCAAGGCCATCGTTTGTTTTTTCTCTCCAACATGCCCAGCAGCTATGCCATCGAACTGGAGCGCCGCAATGACCTGGCGGCCTGGTTTGACGACGGCATTTTTTCAAGCCGCGTGCAGCTGATCAAACCCCGACCCGAGATTTTCCAAGAGGCCGTGCGGCGGTTCGATCTGGTGCCCGCGCAGACGGTATTCGTGGACGACCTGGCCCACAACATTGAGGCTGCCGGTGCGCAAGGGTGGGGTGGTGTGCAGTTTCACAACCCGCAGCAATGCGGTGAAGCTTTGCAGTCGCTGTTGGCAGCGTGATGCTGCTGGGCCGCGCAGGCCATCTTTCTCAAGCAGTCTGACCCCTACGCGCATCCACCGGTGTGCCACCCCAATGCCGCGCCCACGCACGACGCAGTTGCAGGTCGGCACTGAAACCAGCCGCCTCGGCGGCTTGCCCCACGCTGGCCCCGCCACCAAGTGCTCGACGGGCGTGCTCCAGGCGAATCAACTCCACATAAGCGGTCGGTGAGACACCTGCGTGTTCGGTAAAGAGGCGCAGCAAATGGCGCTGGGTGACGTGGGCGGCGTCCGCCAAGGCCGTCATCGTCCACTGTTGCTGCGGTTGCTGGCTCACCGCATCCTGCACGCGGTGCACGGCCGGGTGCAGGTGGTTGCGGTGCTGCAAGAGCGGCGACAACTCCGGGTCGCGCGGCCCTCGCCTCAGATACACCACCATGTCTTGTGCCACTGCGGCGGCGATGTCTTCACCGCAAGTTTTGGCTATCAAGTGCAACGCCAAGTCTATGCCCGCCGTGACGCCGGCGCTGGTGGCAATGTTGGCCTGCGGCCCATCAACCACGAACACCCGGTTGTTCACCACCTCGGCGCTGGGTGCCAGAGTTTGCAGGCGGTCCAGGAGTTCGTGGTGGGTGGTGCAACGGCAGTCGGTCAGCAAACCGGCATCGGCGGCGAGTACCGCACCACTGCACACCGTGATGAGCTTGTGCTGCGCATCCTCACGCACCCAGGCGGCCCGCTGTTGATTGAGCCAATCCCTTGTCGCCAACCAAGCCGGGTTGCGGCCACTGAGCGAGGCCTTCAAACCCTCGCTGGTTTGTCCCAGCAGCACCAGCCAGCTCTTCGATGGCAGGGGGGTGGGCAAGGCTTCGATGTTGGTTAAAGCCAGCCCCACTGACGAGGTTTGATCCTGCAGCGCACCTACAAACCGCAGCTCAAACGCAGCAGGGCGCTTGCGGGCCAGCAAGTGTCGGTTCGCGAGCCGGAAGGTTTCTGCGGGGCCAGCCAAATCCAACAGCAGGGTGTCGGGCAGCAGCACGAAAACAATCGGGATGGTCATGGTGCTACCTTGTCCTGTTCAAGTCACTGGTGCAGCGATGCTTCGATCTCGGCTGTGGTGCAGATTTGAGCGAACCTGTCCTTCAGCACGGCTTCCGTGCGTTTGACGATGTCCATTGCGGGCAGCAACTTGCCATCCAAGGTTTGCATGTCAAAGGTCAGCGTGGCCTCGGACACGTACTGAACCGTCCAACCTTCATCCGACGCATGGCGGGTGGTGGTTTCGCAGCATTGTTCGGTGCGTATGCCGGCCACGATCAGCTTTTGGATACCTTGCTGGTGCAGCCAAACACCCAGGCCCGTTCCGACCAAAGCGCTGTGGCGAGACTTCTGAAATTCAGCGGCGGCGGGGAAGTCGATCAAGCCGTCGAGCGGGCGCACCTGGCCCGATTCGACCGCGAAGGGGTTGTCTATATTCTTTGGGCCTTCCACGTGCAGGATGCGCACCACCGGCACCTTGGCTTTCACACAAGCCGCCACCAAAGCGTTGCAGCGATCAAGAAACGCGGCCACATGTTCGTCGCTCCAGTAGGGGCGCAGGCGGAAGGATTGTTGAACGTCGATGAGCAGCAGGGCGGTTTGCATGAAGAACTCCTTGTGTTGATGAAGGCCTTCACTTTAGGAGTGAGTAAGCGGCAGTGTCGCACCAGGTGACGACAGGAATCATTCAAATTCGGACATCTCGCTTCGGTGACGTTGATTCAAGTTTTAACCGTTCGCCCTGACCCTTCGACGGGCTCAGGACAGGACTTGTCGAAGGGGGCCCGAGCAAGCAGGGCTTTGACAGGCTCAGCCCGAACGGCATGGGGTGCGAGCTTCCTTAAGCTAAGGTCTATACGCCTTCGCGGGAAGGGCAGTCAGGGGCCTTCTACGCAGTTTGTGTGCTTCCCAACCACTGCTCCACCAAGCGCACCCACAGCGTCGCACCCACGGGAATCAAGGCGTCATTGAAGTCGTAACTCGGGTTGTGCAACATGCAGGGCCCCAGGCCGTGGCCGCCGTCACGGTGGGTGCCGTCGCCATTGCCAATCACAAAATACGCGCCGGGCTTTTCTTGCAGGAAGAAGCTGAAGTCTTCCGCGCCCATGGTGGGATCGAACTCATGCACCTTGTCTTGACCCACCAGGTCTTGCATCACCCGACGTGCAAATTCGGTCTCAGCGGGGTGGTTGATGGTGGGCGGGTAGTTGCGGCGGAATTCAAAGGTGCAGGTGGCGCCGAATGCTGCCGCCGTGTGCTCGGCCACGGTTTTCATGCGCTGCTCGATCATGTCCAGCACCTCCAGCGTGAAGGTGCGCACCGTGCCTTGGATCTCGCAGCTGTCGGGCACCACATTGGTGGCCTCGCCGGTGTGGATCATGGTCACGGAGATCACACCGGCGTCGATGGGCCGTTTGTTGCGTGTGATGATGGTTTGAAACGCCTGCACCATCTGGCAGGCCACAGGCACGGGGTCAATGCCCAGGTGCGGCATGGCGGCGTGGGCACCTTTGCCGCGTATGGTGATCACAAACTCATTGCTGCTGGCAAAACACGGCCCGTTCTTGATGGCGAACTCGCCCACTTCAAGGCCCGGCCAGTTGTGGGCACCGAAGATGGCTTCCATGGGAAATCTTTCAAACAAGCCATCGCGCATCATCTCGCGCGCGCCGCCGCCGCCTTCTTCAGCAGGTTGAAAAATCAAGTACACGGTGCCGTCAAAGTGGCGATGTGTGGCGAGGTGTTTCGCCGCTGCCAGCAGCATCGCCGTGTGGCCGTCATGACCGCAGGCGTGCATCTTGCCCGCTTCCTTGCTGGCGTGGGCAAAGGTGTTGTGCTCGGTCATGGGCAAGGCGTCGATGTCGGCGCGCAGGCCCAAGGCACGGGGGCTGTCGCCGTTTTTGACGATGCCCACCACGCCCGTTTTGCCCAGCCCCCGGTGAACCGGGATACCCCATTCGGTGAGCTGGTCTGCGATCAACCGGGATGTGCGGTGTTCTTCAAAACACAACTCGGGGTGGGCATGGATGTCGCGGCGTACCTTGGCGATGAGGGGTGCGTCTGTGACGATGGTGTCGATGAGTTTCATGGCGTTGGATCGTCGAACAAGGGCAGCTTGGGCGACGCATGTTGAACCTGAATTTTCAGTGTACCCCTGCAAGAATGGCACTGGCTTCTTTGTGCGATAGTTGATTCATGAGCACCGCCACTGTCACTGTCAATATCCGCGCCGCCTGCCCCCACGACTGTCCCGACACCTGCGCCATGCGCGTCACCGTGATCGACGGCGTGGCGGTGAAAGTGCAGGGCGATCCTGACCACCCCACCACCCACGGCGCGCTGTGCACCAAGGTGTCGCGGTACACCGAGCGCAGCTACCACCCTGAGCGGGTTTTGCATCCGATGAAACGGGTGGGCCCAAAAGGCTCGGGGCAATTCGTGCGGGTCAGTTGGGACGAGGCATTACACGACATTGCCAAAAAGCTCCAAACCATCGCCGCCCGCGACCCGCAGGCCATCGTCCCCTACAGCTACGCCGGCACCATGGGCCTGCTGCAAGGCGAGTCCATGGCGGCGCGGTTCTTTCACCGCTTGGGCGCGTCCTTGCTCGACCGGACCATCTGCGCCAGTGCAGGTGGTGAAGCATTGGCAGCCACCTATGGCGGCAAGATTGGCATGCACCTGGAGTTTTTTGCTGAGAGCAAACTGCTTCTAATTTGGGGCAGCAATTCCATTGGTTCCAACCTGCATTTTTGGACCTATGCCCAAGCTGCCAAACGGGCCGGTGCCAAACTCATTTGCATTGATCCGCGTAAAACCGAAACTGCCGACAAATGCCACCAGCACATTGCCCTCTTGCCGGGTACCGATGGCGCCTTGGCATTGGGCTTGATGCATGAGTTGATCCAGAACGAATGGCTGGACAACGATTACATCGCACAGCACACCGAAGGCTGGCCCTTGCTGCGCGAACGCGCACTGCTCTGGCCCCCTGAGCGTGTGGCTGAGGTTTGCGGCATCACGGCGGAAGAAGTGCGGGGTCTGGCGCGTGATTACGCAACCACCGCACCCGCCGCCATCCGGCTGAACTACGGCATGCAGCGCGTGCGGGGCGGTGGCAATGCGGTGCGCTTGATTTCGATACTGCCTTGCCTCATCGGCGCGTGGCGCCACCGTGCGGGCGGTATGTTGTTGTCCAGCTCAGGTTGGTTCAAGGCTGTGCGCAACGACGCCGCCTTGCAGCGGCCCGATCTGCTCTTGGGCAGGGCACCGCGCACCATCAACATGAGCACCATAGGCGACGACTTGCTGCGTGCGACCAGCCCGGAATTCGGTCCCAAGATAGAAGCCTTGATCGTTTACAACAGCAACCCCGTGGCCGTCGCCCCGGAGTCGCCCAAGGTGTCGGCCGGCTTTGCGCGCGAAGACCTCTTCACCGTGGTGCTGGAACATTTCATGACCGACACCGCTGACCTGGCCGACTACGTGCTGCCCGCCACCACACAGCTTGAGCACCTGGATGTTCACACCAGTTATGGCCACACCTACGCCCTGATCAACGAGCAAGCAATTGCACCACTGGGACAAGCCAAACCCAACACACAAATTTTTCGTGAACTGGCTCAGCACATGGGTTTTGACGACCCTTGTTTTTCCGATACCGATGAAGCGCTGGCGCGGCAAGCGTTTCAAGGGGCGGTGAAGTTTGAGGACCTGCGTACACACGGTTGGGTCAAGTTGCCCCTGCCCGATGCGCCTTTGGCCACGGGCCAGTTCCCCACCCCCAGCGGCAAGTGTTTGATCGACGCGCCGGGGCTGGGGGTGCCTGACCATGTGGCCAATTACGAATCGCGTTTGTCGTCGCCGGAACAAGCGCTGCGCTATCCCTTGGCCATGATTTCGCCGCCGGCGCGCAACTTTTTGAACTCCACCTTCGTCAACGTGAAAAGTCTGCGTGACATCGAAGGGGAGCCCATTGTGGAGATGAACGCGCTGGACGCCGCTGCGCGCGGCCTCGAACACGGCAGCCGTGTTCGCATCTTCAACGACAGGGGCAGCTATGAGTGCAGCCTGCGCATCAGCCCACGTGCGCGGCCAGGCGTGGTCAACGGCCTCGGCGTGTGGTGGCGCAAACTCGGGGTGGACGGACACAACGTGAACGAGTTGACGCATCAGCACTTGACCGACATTGGCCGAGCGCCCGCCTTCTACGACTGCTTGGTGCAGGTGCTTGCGGTACACCCTCACCCCAGCCCTCTCCCAGAGGGAGAGGGAGTTTTGGCCCCCTCTCCCTCTGGGAGAGGGTTGGGGTGAGGGCGGCCATCACGGACACAGTGGATCGCCGCTTGAGCAAGCTCCGCTTTTTTCTCTGGATCATGGCCAGTCTCATCACCACCTTTGTTACCGCGACCGCGCTGCTTTGCCTCACCACAGGCTGTAGCAGCATCGCCTATTACGCCCAGTCCATCACTGGCCACATGAAGTTGGTTGGCGCTGCCAAACCTGTTACGCAGTGGCTGGCAGACGAGAACAGCACGACCGCCCTGAAAGACCGCTTGGCTCTCAGCCAGCGCATGCGCGACTTCGCGATCACCGAACTCAAACTGCCAGACAACGCCAGCTACCGCCGTTATGCCGATTTGCAGCGCGGCGCGGCGGTATGGAATGTGGTGGCCACGCCAGAACTGAGCTTGCAACTCAAGACCTGGTGTTTCCCCGTGATGGGCTGTGTGGGCTACCGGGGCTACTACCACGAAGACGAAGCCCAGGCCTACGCGGCCCAGTTGCGGGAACAAGGTTTGGAGGTGCTGGTTTACGGCGTGCCCGCCTATTCCACTTTGGGCAAGTTACCCGGTGCGTTTTTCGCTGACCCCTTGCTGAGCACCTTCATCCGTTACCCCGAAGGCGAGCTGGCCCGCATGATTTTTCACGAGCTGAGCCACCAGGTGGTGTACGCCAACAACGACACCGTGTTCAACGAGTCCTTCGCCACCGCCGTGGAGCGCATCGGCAGCAAGCAGTGGTTGGCTCGATTTGCAAGTGAGCAAGTCGCAGCAGAACAAGCCCAACGCGACGCACGCCGCGACGATTTCCGCGAATTGACCATGCGCTACCGCAACAAGCTGGACGAACTTTTTCGTGGGTTCACATCCGACGAGGAAAAACGCGCTGGCAAGGTTCAACTCATGGCGCAACTGCGCTCAGACTATGTGCAGTTGAAGCAGACACGCTGGGGTGGGTTTTCCGGGTATGACGGCTGGTTCGAGAAGGCCAACAATGCGTCACTTGGTGTTTTGGCCGCGTACAACGAACTGGTGCCCGATTTCGAGCGCCTGTTTGAACGCGAAGGCCGCAACTTTGAACAGTTTTACGCTGCTGTGCAACGCCTGGCCCTGCTACCGCCGGAGAAGCGACGACAACAATTGCGGGCGCCCTGAGCGCCGCTTCATTTCAACCCACAAGGACAGTTATGCCCGACATTCAAATCCACCGCCAACACACCCTGGGCCTTGCGAAAGCCCGCAAAGTGGCCTGGCAATGGGCCGAGGCGGTCGAAGAAAAGTTCGACATGTCCTGCACCGTGATCGAAGGCGAAACCAGCGACACAGTGGAGTTCACGCGCTCCGGTGTCACTGGCCGCTTGATCGTGGCCCCAGACCACTTCGACTTGGAAGCCAAACTTGGGTTCTTGCTCGGCGCTTTCAGCGCCACGATTCAAAGTGAGATTGAGAAGAATCTGGACAGCTTGCTGGAGAAGAGTGGCAAAAAAGAGGCCAAGGCGGCGTCCACCAAGAAAGTGACAGCCTCCAGAAAGAGTTAGGCCGCGCATGTCCACCACCAGTTGGCCCATTGAATTCGCCAAAGTCATATCTTGCACCGCTTGTTCCGTTACCACGGACGGCAAGATTTTGCGGGACACAGAAGAGAACCTACCTCAGCCCGGCTACGTCGGGGAGAACTACTGGAAGCACCGCGTTGTTCTCGTCGGGCAGAACCCGGGCACGCCCAAGACCCTTGAACGCCAAGACCAGCCCTACACGGCCGCCCTTCGGCGCTTGAGAGAAGCGCCGAGCGACGACAAGTACCAGGAACTTCACAAGGTGCTTCAGTCTTTTATTCCTCAGTGGCCTGTGCACGGAAACTACTTCCCACTTGATGAGTGCGGCTTATCGCTCCAAGACATCGCCTACTTCAATGTGGTTCGCTGCCGAACCAGTGGCGACGCGAAGCCAGGCATCAATAGCGTGAACAGTTGTCTTAACAATCACTTTGGTCGGTGGCTGGACAACCTTGCCCCCCGGGTCGTTGTTTTCATCGGCAAGTGGGCAGCCGATCGTGCTTCTCAGGAGGTGGCGCGCCGAGGCATACCTCTAACGTTCATGAATCGGCAGCGCAGCCTCTCGTCGCTTGAACGCATCCAAAACCGCAGGACAGTCGTGCAGCTTGTCCGTGCAGGAGATACCTAGCATGTCGTTGGAATCGAGCCATTGCGGCTTGCCTGCGCGGTTGTCTCAGCTCAAACGACAGAGGTCAATTGCCTATGGCAATGATGCCGTTGAGTTCCTCACATGCGGCGGCAAAAACCGTAGGTGACACTTCTTTCCAAGGATGCGGCCGTGCACCGCGCAGTCGCCAGTCGAATGACTTGGGCTGGTGGGCCAGCACATAACCCACCTCACCTTTGCCACCAACAAACTTCACCGCAAAGGGATTGGTTTCGTTGGATGCCGCGTGGGTCATCGGGAGGCCAATCACGATGCCGGTTCTTTCGTTGAAGGCTTTGGTTGACAGCACCAGCATCGGGTGTTCGTCCTTCATCTCGCTGCCAACTTGTAGGTTGAAGTCGATCCAAATCATGTCGCGCCGGTCTGGCACCCAGGTTTTGCTGACGGTCGCCATCAAAACACTTCTTTGCCAAGCCGTCCGCTGGCCATGGCCTCGCCGCCGTGCAACTCTGGGTCAAACGTTTTGAGTTTTTGCGCCAACGTCAGTTTGGGTTTGCCTGCGGCACGTAAAAAAATGCCGCCTTCGACCACTTCGACGGTGATGGGCAACCCACGTGCAAAGCGAGCGGCTTTCGCCACGGGGGCGGTGATCCGCACCCCCAGGCCATTGCCCCAGGCCTGCACCGTTTGTTGCGGCGTGGGCGTTTTGTCTGCCTTGTTCGTTCCGGCCACGGTTGGTCTCCGTCGGTTGATGTTGAAACAAGTATAAACAAGGCCGCCTGGGGTTTCAAGGCTGACCGGGCGGTTTACTTCAGCGACTCAATCAAGTCCACATAGTCCTTCATCGCCGCCTTTCCGTCCGTGCCCTTGATCTCGTTCCAGGCATCCCACTTGGCGCGGCCCACCATGTCGGTGAAACCGGGGCGTTTGCCGTCGACGTCACCGCTGCTGGCTTGTTTGTACAGGGCATAAAGTTTCAACAGCGTGGCGTTGTCGGGTTTTTCGGGCAGGTTTTTTGAATCGGCAACGGCTTGCTCGAATTGCGCTTTCAGGTCGGCCATGGCATGTCTCCTGGGTTTGTGGTGGGGTAGTTGGAAGAACAGGTAGAAGTCGCGATTGACGGGATGCATGCTAACAAGCATCGTTGTACCCACAAAACAAGGAGAAGCACCGATGCCCAAGCTGGTGTCCGCCCATTCGGCCAACAAACCATCCAACGCACCGCCATCGTCCACAGGCCCCACCAAGCCGCAAGGCGACCGCATGTCCCGCGTGGACACGGCCTGGCTGCGCATGGACAGCGATGTCAACCTGATGATGATCGTGGGCGTGTGGCTCTTGGAGCCCGGCATCAAGATCGCCGACCTGCGCGAGCGCGTGCAGTCCAAACTGTTGCAGTACCGGCGTTTTGGACAGAAAGTGGTCGAAGACGATTCCGGTGCGATGTGGGTGGATGCGGACGACTTTGACATCACGCAGCATGTGCGCCCCTATGAGTTGCAGCATGTCAGTGGCCGCAGCGACCGGCAGGCTTTGCAAGACCTGGTGGGCGACTTGGCCACCACCCCGCTGGACCGCGCCCACCCACTGTGGCAGTTTCACCTGATCGAGAACTTCGACGGCGCTGGTGGAGAGAAGAGCGCCCTCATCGCCCGCGTGCATCATTGCATCGCCGACGGCATTGCCCTCATTTCAGTGATGCTGTCCATCACCGACGGTGGCCAAGACCCTCCGCCGCGGAAAACCAAAACAAAACGGGACGAGGGCGGTGATTGGTGGAACGACGCCTTGCTCAAACCCATGACCGACATGGCGGTGAAAGCCATCGGTGTTTATGGTGGTGGCGTGGCCAAGTCCATGGACATGCTGGCCCATCCCGCACAGCCTTTGGGCGAAACCGTCGACATGGCGCGCGCGGGCATGCAGGTGGTCAGCGACTTGGCCGCGTTTGCCATGATGCCCGACGACTCTGCCACCCGTCTGAAAGGTAAACCCGGTGGGCTCAAGGCCGTCGCTTGGGGCGAGCCGATTCCGCTGGACGTGGTCAAGGCCATAGGCAAAGGTTTGGGGTGTTCGGTCAACGATGTGTTGCTGTCTTGTGCGGCCGGTGCCATTGGTGCCTACCTCAAAGACAAAGGGGATGACCCAAAAGGCCAAGCCATACGCGCTATGGTGCCCGTGAACTTGCGGCCCTTGGAAAAAGCCTACCAATTGGGCAATCGTTTTGGCCTGGTGCCCCTGGTGCTGCCGATTGGGCTGGACAACCCCATTGAACGCCTGTACGCCGTGCGCCAGCGCATGCAGGAACTCAAAGGCAGCTTTCAGCCGGTGCTCGCTTTTGCCATGCTATCGGTGGCGGGGCTCTTCATCAAACCGGTGCAAGATGCATTGCTCGGCCTTTTCGCTAAAAAAGCCACGGCCGTGATGACCAATGTGCCGGGCCCCGCCAAGGCGCTCACCTTCTGTGGTTCCACCCTCAAACAAACCTTGTTCTGGGTGCCGCAATCGGGTGACATTGGCGTGGGCGTGAGCATCTTGTCTTATGCCGGCGGTGTGCAGTTCGGCCTGATCACCGACCGCGCCCTGTGCCCCGACCCGCAGCAAATCATCGACCGGTTCGAGCCAGAGTTTCAAAAGCTGTTGGTGTTGGCCTTGATGTTGCCGTGGGGTGGGGCTGACGACATGCAGGGTTCGCACTGAACTTTACGCAGCGGCAATACTGTGAGGTGGGTGGTGTGAAAAGATAGATCCCAACTTGATAGGTGCATTCATCACACGTCATTCGGGAGTGATCGCTTCATGATCTCGCACACAGTGAAGGGTCTGTTTTTTTGCGTGGCCTCAGCGGGCTTGGCGCTTTCGGTTTCCGCTTGTGGCGGAGGTGGCAGTGACGGTGAACCAGCTCCAGCTCCAGCTCCAAGCGATGCGGTTCGTGCCGCTGCGACTGCGACGACGGCACAGGCCAGCACCGGGCCTTGCGCCGACATTCAGCCGTTTTATTGGGAAATTGGCCATCAAAACGCCGCCCTGGCCAGCGGCTCGGTGAACAAAGTAGGCAACGCCACCACCTACACAGCGAGCACGGTCATGTCCATCGCGTCGGCGTCGAAATGGGTCTACGGTGCTTATGTCGCTGAAAAGCGCGCGGGTGCATTGACTGACAGCGACATCAAGTTCCTCCACTTCAGAAGCGGTTATGTGAGCTTTGATGCTTTCGGCAGTTGCAACTTTGGCGATACGGTGGATGGCTGCTTGAACAATGGCAACAACGGTGCCTACACCGCCAGCTCAGACGGCAAGTTCAACTACGACGGCGGCCACATGCAAAAGCATGGCAGCCTTGATGGCCTGGGTGGATTGAGCAGCGTGGCGCTGGCGGCGGAAGTGCGCAGGGTGCTCGGCCAGGACATCAACTTGAGCTACAGCCAACCGCAATTGGCGGGGGGTGTGGTGACAAGTGCGGCGGACTACGCCCGTTTGCTGCGCAAGTTTCTCGGCGGGCAACTTCGCATGGGGGCGCTCCTGGGTACGAATGCCGTCTGCACCAACCCCACGCTCTGCAGTGGAGCGGTTTCAACGCCAACGCCATCCAGTGAAAGCTGGTTGTATTCACTGGGCCACTGGGTCGATGCCGACCCCCTGGTGGGCGACGGCTCCTTCAGCAGCACCGGTGCTTTTGGTTTCCATCCATGGATCACGGCGGACAAGACCCACTACGGCGTGATTGCCCGGCGCACCTCGATACCCGGGACAGGTTTTGAGTCTGCTATCTGCGGGCGTTTGTTACGCAAAGCCTGGGCGACCGGAACCGCCCAATAAAAACTCTGTCAGGACCTGTTGAGGCTTGCACAAAACATGTCACCTTAAACCGTTCGGCGTGTCCCTTAGCCGACGCTCACATTAGGACCTGTCGAAGTCGGCGCATACCTATTGACGTTTACTTTATTCATGACAAGCCGACTCCGTTCGCCCCGAGCCTGGCGAAGGGCTCAGCCCGAACGGAGTTTTTGTCTCAATGGATGTCAATCTCAATAGAAGCAGGTTGGTTTGCCAGTCATTGATCTTTGGTGTTTACGGCGTCGGTTTGATGCCGTGCTGCAGCAGAATTTCTTTCACTTTGTCCAGCGGCAAGGCTTGAAGCGTTCTGCCACCGTTGCCTTTCATGGTTTGAGCTTTCAGCATGGCGTTGTAAATGGCTTCCTGTGTGGCTTCCATGGCGGCCTGGAACAGTGGTGTGACGACATCATTGGGCAGTTCTTCGATCGGCGACACGGCGCGGCGTCGTTCTGGCGTTCTCAGCACTGCAGGTGACGTGGAGAAAGCCACTGCATAGTCTCCCGACCCATTGGAAATGGGTGATCCGGTGGCGGCAATGCCATTGAAACCACGGCGTGCCAGGCGCTCCAGGTTGCGGTCAGACAAGGGCGCGTCGGTGGCGATTACCACAATGATGGAACCGTCTGCCGTGTATTGCGACTCCACGTCCTTCAGTAGGTATTGGCCGAGCTTCTTGCCTACCGGTGCGCCGTCCATGGTCAAGATGCCACCGTAGTTGGTTTGCACCAGCACGCCCACGGTGTAACCGCCAATCTTCTTGGGCAATACGCGCGAACTGGTGCCGATGCCGCCTTTCCAGCCGAACGCATGGGTGCCGGTGCCCGCGCCCACATTGCCTTCTTCGACGGGGCCAGCCGCAGCTGTTGTGATGGCTTTCTTGACATCGTCCTTGGTCACGCGGCGTTGACGGATATCGTTGAGGAAACCTCCGTCATTGGTTTCGCCCACTACCGCATTCACGGAACGCACAGCCTCGTTTCCTTTGAGGCTCAAAATCCATTCAACCGCACCAGCCATGCCTTCTGGAACGGAGAGTGTGTTTGTCAAGATGATCGGCGTTTCAATCTCCCCCAGTTCCTGCACTTGGGTAGACCCAGCGAACTTTCCGAAGCCGTTGCCAACCACCACCGCTGCGGGCACTTTGTCCTGGAAGATGTTTCCGGGGTGCGGCAAGATGGCGGTCACCCCCGTGCGGATGTTGTCTCCCTCAATCAAGGTCACATGGCCCACACGCACACCGCTGACGTCGGTGATGGCGTTCAAGTTCCCAGGACGCAAGATGCCGGGTGCCAAGCCAATCTCACGAGCACGCGGCCGGTTTTCTGGCGCTTGCGCGGCTGACAACGTCGGCAGAAGGATCAAGGTGGCCGCAGCCAGTGCCTGCGCTGTGAGCAGCAGACGATTTGACACAGTGTTTGTCATTTCAGAATCCTCAAAGTGGGTTGAATTGGGGGGGCGCTAAAAACATTCACCAACGCTTTTTCGGCGTTGGCGGCTGACTCTTTAGTGAGGGCAATCCTGGCATGTGGCATACGACGGCGGGGATTAGTTTTAGGAGCATATCCATTAGCCTGCGTTATGTTTCAGGCGTTTGGCCGTTTGAACCGCTTACAACGGTCACGCACGGTCGTGCAGTCAAGCCCGCTCGGTGCCAAGAAAACAATCCAAGAGAAGGCCCATGTCTTTCGATGCGCTGAGGAAGAGCTGCGCTTTGGAACCCAGGTTCTCCAGTCCCACCTTGATCGTCAACCAATCGGGTTCAACACGCTCGAACACCGGCTCGTCGTTGATGTCATCGCCCACAAAAACCAGGGCCTTGGCCTGAAGCTGCTGCGTCAGCCGCGCGATCGCATCGGCCTTGTTGGGGGCGCTGGCGGCCATCACATTCACCACCATCTTGCCGCCGAAGATGTGCAAGGGACTTTCTGCCAACGCACGGCTTACTTGAAGCGCAGCGAGCACGTCTTGAATGGCTTGTTGCGCTAGCTCTTGATCCAAGGCCAAACGGTAGTGCAGCGCGATGGAATAGTGCTTGTCCTCCACCAGCACACCCGCCTGTTGCAAAGTGTGCGCCGCCCGATGCAAACGTTGACGCAACGGGTCAAGCGCCTGCGCCAAGTCTTCTCGTGGCGGCATTGACAGGTCTTCTGCGCCATGGTTGCCCACGACAAAATGCGGTTCAAAACCCAGGCGGTTGCGCACGTCGGCCACACGTCTGCCGGAGATCACGGCGATGGGAAAGCGGTCCCGCAGGCGCTGCAACTGCAAGGCCACGGCCGGTGGCACGGCGGCGTCTTGAGGCCGCGCCACGATGGGAGCCAGCGTGCCATCAAAGTCGAACGCCAGCAGCGGATGACGCTTCAGGGTGGCGTGCAATGCCAGCAGGCCTTCTTCACTCAACACCAACTTCATGCCGACTTCCGACGCAAGGGTTTGGGCTCCTGGTGGTGGCGCTCCACACGCGCTTCAATGCGCTGTCGCAAGCGGGATCGTCCTGCGTCGGTCAAGATGTTGCCGGCCCAGCGGAACACATTAAATTCCCGCACCGTCATGCGCATGCTGTTCATGCGTTCACGCTGTTCGGCCAGCGGCATGGTGGCGGCGCGGTGCAGGGCGTCGGCGGTTTCTTCCACGTGGTAGGGGTTGACGATCAAGGCCTCTTTCAATTCCATGGCGGCACCCGCAAAACGGCTCAGGATGAGCACCCCGCGTTCATCGTCGCGGGCCGCCACATATTCTTTGGACACCAGGTTCATGCCGTCGTGCAAACTCGTCACGACGCACACATCGGCGGCACGAAAGAGTTCATTGACCTGTTCATGCTCGTGGTGCTGCGCCAGCAAGTGCACCGGCTGGTAACGCGGGTTGCCGAAACGTTCGTTGATGCGCGCCGTGACCCGTTCAATGCGTTCTTGAAAGGAGCGGTACTCCTCCAGCGAACTGCGTGTCGGTGCCGCTACTTGCACGAAGACAAAACGGCCTATCCACTCGGGACGTTTCTCTAACAACCGTTCGACCGCATGCAGGCGCTCTAATATGCCCTTGGTGTAGTCGAAGCGGTCCACGCCCAAGGCCAATACGCTGTTGGGGTCCAGGCGTAAACGCTCAAAGACGGCCTTTTTGCATTCACGCACCGAAGGCCAAGCGGCTTGGGTTTCTTCAGTGGGCCATTCAATGGAGATGGGGTAACTCGCCACCAAGGTTTCGTCGTCTTTGAATGAGATGGTGCTGTGTTCGTGTTCGATGCGTGCTTCCAAATAGCGGTCCACGGTTTCAATGAAGTTCTTGCAGTGAAAGCGTGTGTGAAACCCAAGGATGGTGCTGCCCAGCATGCCTTCCAGAATTTCCTTGCGCCAGGGGCAAATGCCGAAGGATTCCGGGTTGGGCCAAGGAATGTGCCAAAAGGTGAGGATGGTGGCCTTGGGTAGCTGCGCCCGAATCATGGCGGGCAACAGCGCAAAGTGGTAGTCCTGCACCAGCACCACCGGGTCGTCGCTGCGGGCCTCCATCACCACGGCATCCGCAAACCGTTGGTTCACGGCGCGGTAGTGTTGCCAGTCTGACTCCCGAAACACCGGCCGCACATGGGCCACATGGCACAGTGGCCACATGCCTTCGTTGGCAAAACCGAAGTAGTAGCCTTGTTCTTCTTCAGGGGTGAGCCACAGGCGGCGCAGCATGTAGTCGTTCTTGCCGGGGGGAACGCCCACGCGGTCGTTTTTGTCCACCACCTGTTTGTCGCCACTGCCGCTGCCATGAGCAATCCAAGTGCCTGAGCAGGCGCGCATCACCGGCTCCACCGCAGTGACGAGGCCGCTCGCGGGTCGTTTGACGACGATGTGGTCACCTTTCATTTCGTGGATATAGGGCTCACGGTTGGACACAACGATCACCTGATCTCCACGCAGCTGCGAGCGCAACAAGGCACGCAGGCGGTCGGGGTCCCAGTTGGTTTGTGGCCCCAAAGCGCGGCGGTACTCGTCTTCCAAATCGCGCAGTCGGGTGCGCAGCTCTGCGGCCAGAGGTGAGATCTCTGGCTGCGCCACCCAGGGCAGGAACAGCCCTTCGCCACGTAGCAATCCCTTCACGCCCACCACCCAGCCGCGCCAGCTCAAGTGGGCCACCACCATGGTGATCAGGGCAATCGTTAAGCCGAGGGCCGCTATAAAAACAATCAGGTACTGACGGGTGTCCTGGCTGCGTCTGTCGATGAAACTCAGGTCATGCAGCACGACGAGCTTGGCGGAAGCGCCGCTCTCGCCCGTCAGCAGGTGCACGCCCACTTGCACAGCGCCACCGGCCAGCGGGACGCGGGCTTCCGGAGTGTCCGATGCGGCTTGAGCGTCCGCACAACTGAGTTTGGGAAAGCTGGTGCTGCCTTGCACCAGCTTGTCGTCGCTGGCGCACACCCCAATTGCAAACAGCCGCTCGTCTTGAATCACCCGATCAAAACGCTGGCGCAGCTTGGATGTCTTGCCCTCTGCCAATGCCTCCATGATGGGGTCGGCCAGGGTGTTGGCGATCAGCATGCCTCGGCTGTTCAGGTCGCGGGCGAACCAGCGTAAGGTCAATTGATCCATGACGGGCAAGGCCAGGTAGGCGGCGATGACCAGTGTGATGACCAGAGGCAACAAGAATCGGAGTTGAAGGTTCAGGAATTTCATGGGGCCGGGCGGTGTTCTTTGATGCAACTGTTCCCTGTTGCCTCCATCTGATGAAGGCTCCACCGTTCGCCCTGAGCTCGTCGCAGGGTAGCGCGTGAATCCCGGGCTTCGACAAGCTCAGCCCGAACGGTGTGGGGGTGCCATATTTTTCGGAAACCTCAATAGGACAGGTCGAGGTTTGGTTACCGCTTGTTGTTGGTGTTTGTGGAGTCTGCGAGATAGGATGGATTGAGGGATCGTGAGACAAGTCGCATCTTGGCGGCACAACCCGCTGCATTCGTATCGAAGTTGCTCCAGAAGAGAGACAAAGTGAAACCATGGGTACACCAACCACGCACGGCAACGCAGCGCTTTCAGGGGCCAAAACGTCTTTGAATCTCGCCTTGATCGGCAATTGCTGCATCAGCGCCCTGATCGATGAGCAAGCAACCATTTCCTGGTGCTGCATGCCGCGTTTCGACGGCGACCCCGTGTTTCATTCTTTACTTCAGTCCGAACCCGCTGCCGGACGCGAGGCCTGCATGTCGGTGCAGTTAGAAGGCTGCGTGCGCACCGAACAAAGTTACTTGCCCGGAACCGCCATTCTTCAAACCCGCTTATTTGGCAGTGCGGGCCAGGCCATTGAAGTGACGGATTTCGCGCCGCGTTTTTCCCACCGCGAGCGAGTGTTCAGGCCAGCCCAATTGGTGCGTCGCGTACGCCCATTGCAGGGTCACCCCAGGGTGCGCTTTAACGTGAACCCGCGTGCCGATTGGGGCTTGAGCGCACCGCAAATCACACGCGGCAGCAATCACCTGCGGTATGTTTTTCCGGAAATGACCTTGCGCCTGACCACGGATGCGCCACCCACCTATGTAGTCGATGGCACTTGGTTCACACTCAACTCAACGACCAATTTTTTTCTCGGCCCCGATGAAACCTTGGCAGGCGGCGTAGACGAAACCGCGCGCGAGTTTGAAGAACAAACCGCGCTCTACTGGCGCCACTGGACACGCCGCCTGGCGCTTCCTTTGCAATGGCAAGACGCGGTGATTCGTTCGGCGATCACACTCAAACTCTGCCAGTTTGAAGAAACCGGCGCCATCGTGGCCGCCATGACCACGAGCATTCCAGAGGCACCGAACAGTGGTCGCAATTGGGACTACCGCTTTTGTTGGTTGCGCGACGCCTTCTTTGTGGTGCGGGCACTGAACAGCCTGTCCGAGGTGGGCACCATGGAGGACTATCTGCGCTGGCTTTACGACGTGGTTCGCAGCAGCCACGGCGACCACGTGCAGCCGCTTTATGGTATTGCGCTGGAGCGCTCACTCCCTGAGTCCATCGTGCCCCACCTGGAAGGCTACCGGGGCATGGGGCCGGTGCGTGTGGGCAACCAAGCGCATGAGCATTTGCAAAACGATGTTTACGGCAACATCGTGCTCGGTTCGGCCCAGGCCTTTCACGACCACCGATTGTTTCGCCGTGGTGACGCCCGCGATTTTGCGGCGCTTGAACTGGTAGGTGAGAAAGCCTGGTTGTTGCACGACCAACCGGACGCTGGCATGTGGGAGCTGCGCACCCGCGCACGGGTGCACACTTCATCGTCACTGATGTGCTGGGCCGCTTGCGACCGCCTGGCCAAAATTGCCCAGGTGCTGGCCCTGCCTGCACGCGCCGCTTTTTGGCAGCAGCGTGCAGCCACCATCCACGCCAAGATCCTGGAGCAGACGTGGAATGAAAAGCGCCAGTGTTTTGTTGAGAGTTTTGGCGGGCAGGCGCTGGATGCGAGTGTGTTGCTGATGGGGGAGGTGGGTTTCCTGCCGCCGCAAGACCCGCGCTTTCGCAGCACTGTATTGGCTTTGGAAGCCACCTTGGGCGATGGCCCCCACATGCGCCGCTATGAGGCCGAAGACGACTTCGGTAAACCTGAAACCTCATTCAATGTGTGTTCCTTCTGGCGTGTAGACGCCCTGGCTCGAATCGGCGAAGTGGACCGCGCACGCGAATGTTTCGAAGCCTTGCTCGCGGCACGCAACCCGGTGGGTTTGTTGTCTGAGGACTTGAACCCGGTCACGGGTGAGCTGTGGGGCAACTTCCCGCAGACCTACTCCATGGTGGGCATCATCAATGGTGCGGTGCGGCTGTCCGCACGTTGGGACGAGGCGGTTTGATATGACAACGTTGTTTGCGCAGACTTATCCGCGTTTGGTCGGCGATGTGGGCGGAACACACGCGCGTTTTGCGGTGGTGCAAGCAGCGGGCCAAGCACCCGAGCAGCTTCGCGTGCTGGCGACCCAAGATTTTCCGCAGCTGCTGGATGCGATGAACGCTTACCTCAATGGCATCCCCGATCGACCGCGCCACGCCTGCCTTGGCATCGCCACCCCGTTGCAGGGTGATTGGGTGCAAATGACCAATCACACCTGGGCGTTTTCTGCCAAACAGTTGGCCCAAGACCTGGCGCTGAATCGTTTGTTGTTGGTGAACGATTTCACCGCATTGGCTTTGGGCGTTCCTTCTTTGTCTGAGGGGCAACTTCGTCAAGTCGGTGGTGGTGCTCAACGGCCAGGCCCCAAAGCAGTGTTAGGCCCTGGCACGGGGCTGGGCACATCTGCCTTGGTGCCCGTGGGTGATCGGCACCTTGCCATCCCCGGGAGGGCGGCCATGTCAGCTTGGCTGCGGCGTCGCCCGAAGAGGCTGCTGTGATCGCTTGGTTGTGGAAAGACTGGCCGCATGTGTCCGCCGAACGTGTGCTCAGCGGGCATGGCCTCGTGCTGCTGAACCGCGCCTTGGCGGCCGTGCGGGGCATTCAAACACCAGATCTCAGTGCGCCAGAAATCACTGCACAGGCACTGCAAGGGCAAGATGAGCATTGTTGCGACACGGTGGCCATGTTTTGCGCCTTGCTTGGTACCGTCGCCTCCAACCTGGCCTTGACCTTGGGTGCGGTGGGCGGTGTTTACATGGGCGGTGGCATTGTCCCCGCACTGGGCAAGTACTTTCACCGCTCGCCTTTTCGCCAGCGGTTTGAAGCCAAGGGGCGCTACAGCGACTACCTGGCCGGCATTCCAAGTTATGTCATCCACGCACCCCTGGTGGCTTTGGTCGGTGCCTCACACGCTTTGGATCTGCCCCAGGTGCTGGGCAGCGTGGAGGCGTAAAAAAGCCACCGGCTAGCGGTGGCTTAGAGGTTTTGATACTGTTGCAGCGCTTGTCTTACTGCGCCTGCTGCAACGCCCTGATCCGATCTTCAATCGGCGGGTGGCTGGAAAACAGCGCCATCAACCCACTGGGTTTACTGCTGATGCCCATGGCTTGCATGGCCTGCGGTAACTCGCCTGGTTGCAAGCCGCCCAAACGCGCCAAGGCGTTCATCATGGGTTGTTTGCGGCCCATGAGCTGGGCGGCTCCGGCGTCGGCACGGTATTCGCGTTGACGCGAGAACCAGGCCACGATGATGGCGGCGAGCACACCCAATACGATGTCCAGCACGATGGTGGTGATGTAGTAACCGATGCCGGGGCCATCGTTGTTGTTGCGCAGGACCACCTTGTCTACAAAGTAGCCGATCACGCGCGACAAGAATACGACGAAGGTGTTCATTACGCCTTGGATCAAGGTCATGGTCACCATGTCGCCGTTGGCGATGTGGGCCACCTCGTGGCCAATCACGGCTTCTACTTCTTCGCGGTTCATGCTTTGCAGCAAGCCGGTAGACACAGCGACCAGGGACGAGTTTTTGAACGCGCCAGTGGCGAAGGCGTTGGGTTCACCTTGGAAAATGGCGACCTCTGGCATACCGATCTTGGCCTGGTCTGCGAAACGGGCCACGGTGTTGACCAGCCACTGGTGGGTGGCGTCGGGCGAACCGTTGATCACCTGGGCACCCGTGCTCCACTTGGCCATGGGTTTGCTCATCAAGAGCGAAATGATGGCCCCACCAAAACCCATCACAGCCGCAAACCCCAGCAACTGTGCCATGTTCAAGCCGTTGGCCGTTAAATAGCGGTTCACGCCGAGCAAATTGGCGGCAATGCCCAGTACGACCATCACGGCCAGGTTGGTCATTAAAAATAAGAACACACGTTTCATGGCAATCAAACTCCAATCAAGCCGCAACCCGACGGCGGCAGGTCACATATTAGGGGCAAGGCCGAAACTTCAATGCCTGGCCCTTGCATTCAAGGGGTTTTCGCTTGTGCCACTGGCGGGCGGAACACGGCTGCATCCTCGTAGAAGTCGAGGTTTTCATTGTCGGGCCACCATCCCGGGACGCCGAGCACGGGCAGCGGATGAAACGGTTTTGCTGCCAGTAACTCTGGCTTCAAACTTTGCAGCAGCAGCTCATCCAAGTTTTCACCTTGCGGCAGCAGCCACACATGGGCGGTGATGCCTTTTCGCGGCACGACAAGTTTTTCCATCAGCGCGTGGCCGAACAAAGTCAGCTTGGCCTCGGCCCACAACAACCGGTGGGTGATGAAGAGCGCCCGCCAGTCGCGGCGCTGCAGTGCCGCCGCCAAGGCCGCTGGTGCTTGCAGCAAGGCAGCGTTTTCGTCGAACAGGGTCAGCGCGTCGCGCAGCCGCCCACGCACCTGCTGGATGCCCTGGGCGGCGATCTCTGCGGCCTGCAGTTCGTTGAGTCGCTTCTTGGTCTGCGGGAATCGCCACCACACCAACCCGTTGAACAAATCATGCAGGTTGTCTCGGGTCGGCACGCTCTGGGTGCGGTGGATGAAGGCTTCGTAAGCCTCGCCCGCAGGCAGGGCAGTTGAAGGAACAAAACGAACCGGTGGTTTGGAAAGGGGTCCACTCGCGTCAAGCGCGTTCAAGCCGTCAGCAACGGACAAACCGTTCTGAGTGGCCTTGTCTAAGGCTTGCTCACCAAAGCGGTAGGGCGCGAGCCAGGGTTGCAACCAGGCTATGGGTGGTGTGCAAAGCGCGATAGGGGAACTCAACCTGCACTCATTCGGGGTTCAATCTATCTGTCGCCAAGCCACCGTCTCACCGCCACGCAGTGGCTTGAGTTTGGCTTCGCCAAAGGCCAAGTCTTCAGGCAAGGTCCAGGCTTCTTTGCGCAAGGTCACGGTGCCCTGGTTGCGCGGAAGACCGTAAAAGGCTGGCCCGTGGAAGCTGGCGAAGGCTTCCAACTTGTCCAAGGCACCGGCTGCTTCAAACGCTTCGGCGTACAGCTCCAGTGCGGTCAGCGCGGTGTAGCAGCCTGCGCACCCGGTGGCGTGTTCTTTCAAATGTGTGGCGTGTGGGGCGCTGTCTGTGCCCAAGAAAAACTTCGGGCTGCCGCTGGTGGCGACTTGCACCAATGCCAGTCTGTGGGTTTCGCGTTTGAGTACAGGCAGGCAGTAATAGTGAGGCCGAATGCCGCCCGTGAAGAGGGCATTGCGGTTGTACAGCAGGTGGTGTGCGGTGAGTGTGGCGGCGGTGTAGTCACCGGCTTCAGCCACGTATTGAGCCGCCTCGCGGGTGGTAATGTGCTCGAAGACAATTTTCAGTTCCGGGAAGTCGCGCCGCAGCGGGATCAACTTGGTGTCGATGAAAGCGGCTTCGCGGTCGAAGAGGTCAATCTCCGCATCAGTCACTTCGCCGTGCAGCAAAAACAGCAGTCCCTCGCGCTGCATGGCCTCTAGCGTGGCGTAGGTTTTGCGCAGGTCGGTCACACCCGCGTCGCTGTTGGTCGTGGCACCAGCAGGGTAGAGCTTCACGGCGACCACGCCCGCGTCTTTGGCCCGTTTGATCTCGTCGGGCGGCAGGTTGTCCGTTAGGTAGAGCGTCATCAACGGTTCAAACTGCACGCCCTCGGGTACAGCGGCTTGAATGCGTTCGCGGTAAGCCACGGCCTGGGCTGCCGTGGTCACCGGCGGACGCAAGTTCGGCATGATGATGGCGCGGCCAAACTGGCGTGCGGTGTGTGGCACCACGGCTTGCATGGCCACCCCATCGCGCACATGCAAATGCCAGTCGTCGGGGCGGGTGATGCGAAGAAGGATGTTGCTGTCGCTCATACGATTTTTTCTCCAGGATGTGTCACCTTGCGCATGGCTTCATAACGCGGTGAGGCGACACACAAAGGCGCGGCAGTGTTACCGCCGTTCCAGCTCGGGTCTTCAATCGACTCGAACACCTGGCGCAGCCTTTGACCCCAAGTGCTGCGGATCATGTGGAAGTAAGGGTTGTTCTCGTCGAGACAAACGATTTGCTGGGTTTGCAACTGATGGGCTTGGTAAACCAGCAAGTCCAGCGGCAGGCCCACCGACAGGTTGGATTTGAGCGTGGAGTCCATCGACACCAAGGCGCATTTGGCGGCTTCGTCCAGCGGGGTGCTGGGGTTGATCATGCGGTCCAGCACCGGCTTGCCGTATTTGGACTCGCCAATTTGAAAGTAGCAGGTTTCCTTGGTGGCTTCGATGAAGTTGCCGGCGGAGTAGACCAAAAAGAGCCGCATCGCCTCGCCGCCAATTTGCCCACCAAAAATCATCGAAGCATTGAAGTCCACTCCTGCCGCTTGCAGGGATGCTGCGTCTTGAGCGTGCACACGGCGCACCGCGCTGCCCAGCACACGCACCGCGTCGAACATGCTGGTGGCGTTCCAGATGGTGATGGGGGGATCGTTGGGGTTGTCAGAGGGCAGCTTTTCCACCTGCAGAATTTCCCGAACCGACTGGCTGATGGACAAATTGCCGGCCGACAGCATCACCATGAAACGGTCGCCCGGTCGCTCGTACACCATCATTTTGCGGAAGGTGCTGATCTGGTCCAGGCCGGCATTGGTGCGTGAGTCGGACAGAAAAACCAAGCCCGCGTCCAGTTTGATGCCTACGCAATAGGTCATGACGGTGTCTCCTGCAAGAGTTGTTTGAGTTGGTAGAGCTTGTCCAGTGCCTCTTTGGGCGAAAGGGCATCCGGGTTGAGTTTGGCCAGGGCGGTTTCTACAGCCGATGGTTCGGGCGCGGCCACTGCTGCAGGCGCTGCGAACAAATCAATTTGCGCACGGCCTGACTGCTGCTGCGCTTCAAGCGCCTCCAAACTAGAGCGCGCTTGTCGCAAAACACTGGAAGGCATGCCGGCCAAACGTGCCACTTGCACACCGTAGCTGCGACTGGCAGGGCCCGGCGTGATGTCGTGCAAGAAGGCAATGCTGTCGCCGCTTTCCACCGCAGACACATGCACATTGACGGCACGCTCGTGTTTCACCGGAAACTCGGTGAGTTCAAAGTAATGCGTCGCAAACAACGTGAAGGCGCGGTTGCGGTCGTGCAAATGCGTGGCAATCGAACCGGCCAGTGCCAAGCCGTCAAAGGTGGACGTGCCGCGCCCAATCTCATCCATCAGCACCAGCGAATGCTCCGTGGCGCTGTGAAGAATCGCGGCACCCTCTGTCATCTCCAGCATGAACGTGGACTGGGCATTGGCTAAATCGTCCGCGGCACCAATGCGGGTGTGAATGGCATCAATCGGCCCCAAGCGGCAACTCTGCGCCGGCACATAAGACCCCATGGCCGCCAGCAAGGCGATCAGTGCCACCTGGCGCATGAAGGTGCTCTTGCCGCCCATGTTGGGGCCGGTGATGATGAGCATTTTGGTTTTGGCATCCAGGCGGCAGTGATTGGCGATGAACGCGCTGCCGCCGGTTTCCTGCAATCGCGCTTCCACCACGGGGTGGCGGCCCGCCGAAATATCAATGCAAGGCTCGCGCACGAACTGAGGGCGGCACCAGTTCAGGGTGAGCGACCGTTCGGCCAACGCGGCGATGGCATCCAGCGTGGCCAAGGAACATGCCAGGGCCGACAGTGAGCCCAGGTGCGCCATCAAGTCGTTCAGCACGCCTTCAAACAACAACTTCTCGCGTGCCAGTGCACGGTCTTGCGCCGACAACGCTTTGTCTTCAAACGCTTTCAGTTCAGGCGTGATGTAACGCTCGGCGTTCTTCAGGGTTTGGCGGCGCTGGTAGTCGGACGGCACCTTGTCCACCTGGCCTTGCGTGACCTCAATGAAAAAGCCGTGCACCTTGTTGAATTGCACCCGCAGATTGCTGATGCCCGTGCGGGCACGTTCGCGGGTTTCCAGGTCCAGCAAAAACGCATCACAGTTTTGGCTGATGGCACGCAACTCGTCCAAGGTGGCATCAAAGCCGGTGGCAATCACACCACCATCGCGCAGCAGCGCCGCAGGTTCTTCGGCAATGGCGGCTTGCAAGAGTGCTGGCAGCTCAGGCGGCGGTGTGAGCGCGGCGGCGCACGCATCCAACAAGGCGGCTTGGTTCAAAGGCAACAAGGCTTGCAGTCTGGGCAGCGCATTCAAGGTGTGGCGCAGCCCGGCCAGTTCACGCGGGCGCACCTGGCGCAGGGCCACGCGTGCGGTGATACGCTCGACATCCGAGATGCCACGCATCGCCTCGCGAATGGCACTCAAGGCGGTGGACCCCGGCATCAGCAGCACCTCGATGGCGTCGTGGCGCGACAGGGCGGTGGCGCGATCCTGCTGCGGATGTGTCAACCACTGGCGAAGTGCCCGGCTGCCCATGCCGCTGGCGCAAGTGTCCAGCAGCGAGAACAGCGTGGGGGTGTCTTTGCCACTCAGGGTTTGGGTCAGCTCCAAATTGCGGTGGGTGCTGGCGGGTAAATCGAGTAAGTCACTGGGCTTCTCGACCTGCAGTTGACTCACGTGGGCCAGTACCTGGCCTTGGGTGTGTTCGGCATAACTCAAGAGCGCTGCGGCAGCGGCATGTGCCACCGGCAGCTCGTGGGCGTTGAAACCCGCCAGGCTCGCCACTTTCAGTTGTTCACACAGTTTGCGCTGACCCAGGTCGGTGTCGAACTGCCAAGCCGGGCGACGCGTCAACATCGCGCCCGACTGGTTCACCGCCACAGGCAATGGATCAGCCTGCACCAACATTTCAGCGGCGTTCAAACGTGACAGCGCACTGCCGAGTTGGGCATCACCGCATTCACTCAATCCCAACTGGCCACTGCTCAGCGCGAGCCATGCCAAACCGTGTGTCGTGACGCCTTTGTGCGTGCGACTGGCCACCGCGAGCAAGAGCGCATCCCGTTTGTCGGACAACAGCTCGGTGTCCGTTACCGTGCCCGGCGTGACCACCCGCACCACCTTACGCTCCACCGGCCCTTTGCTGGTGGCCACGTCGCCCACTTGCTCACAAATGGCCACGGCTTCGCCGAGTTTGATCAGCTTGGCGAGGTAGGACTCCAGCGCCTGCACCGGCACCCCGGCCATCACCACAGGCTCGCCGGCACTTTGGCCGCGTGCCGTCAGCGTGATGTCGAGCAAACTGTTGGCGAGCCGCGCATCATCAAAAAACAGCTCGTAAAAATCACCCATGCGGTAGAACACGAGCGCATCCGGGTGCTCGGCCTTGATGCGCAGGTACTGCTGCATCATGGGGGTGTGGGCGGAGAGGTCGGCTGTCACTTGATCAGCACGCTTGTTGTTCTTGTCACCCGGTGATTGCATCTTGTCTGTCAAACCTTAGGCCTTTTGGATTGCTGCACTTGCCTGATGCGGCGGTGGGATTTAACCCGTTCAACTCAAGTGCAGTGAATTATCTGGCCTTGGCTCGTTCTTCTTGCCGTGCGGCCTCAAAATAGCCAACTCGTCCGAAAGCTGCTGCGTGAAAATCCGCTGAAATGCCCGCTATCCCACACATCTTCATCATTGCAGGCCCCAACGGGGCCGGGAAAACCACGTTTGCGCGAGAGTTTCTGCCTCAAGAAGCCGCCTGCCCTGTGTTTGTGAATGCCGATTTGATTGCTGCGGGACTGTCTCCGTTTCGCCCAGAAGCTGCCGCGTTGGAGGCTGGGCGTTTGATGCTGTCGCAAATTCGCATGCACGTATCGCGGCGAGAGAGTTTTGCGTTTGAAACGACGCTGGCTGGCCGCAGTTATGCCCAGCACATTCCGCGCTGGCAAGCAGCCGGATACTTTGTCGATTTGATTTTTCTGGCCCTGGACAATCCCCAAATGGCTGCCGAGCGCGTCGCCCAGCGTGTGCTTCAAGGCGGCCATTCCATTGAACCCACAACCATCTCTCGGCGTTTTGAAGCAGGCCTGCGCAATTTTTCTGAAATTTACCAACCCATCGTCAATCGCTGGGCGGTGTACGACAACAGCGGCGCGACACCTGTGCTGCTCACCCAAGGAGAGAACCCATGACGGCTACCCCTTCCTCGCCACCTTTAGCCCCGCGTGTCCCTGATGCGTCCGGCCCCAAGGGCGTGCTGGCTGCTTTGGTTCGCTCTGGTCAAGTGGCTCGACGCATTGCAGCGCAAACGCAAACCAGGGTGGTGGTGGTGGAGCAGTCTTCGGTGGCGCAGCGTTTGGGGTTACAGGGGAAATCGTGATGCGCAGGAATTTCGTCGCATGACCTCAATCATCAATACGCTGCCCGTTTGCGGGAAACTGTTCAGCCAGTAGCTGCTCGTCGGTCAGATTCTGTCCTTGCCAAATAAGTGCTCGTGACGCGCCAGCGGTGAATGCCAGTTCACGAAGGCAACGAATTTCCACTTGTGTGAGCCCGCCCTCGACATTCACCATGGGATGCATCACCAGTACAGGCGAAGGCTGCCAAAACGATTTGCGCAAGACTTTCTTAACGAAAGCTTTCAGCACCAACTCGGCAACGGTGAAGTCTGAAATCAAAGAACGCGGATGCGCAAAAGGGTTGACCACAACGGTGTGGGCGGTTGAAGCGTAGGACTTAGAGCCGCTAACAAAACCGTTCGGGCTGAGCTTGTCGAAGCCAGCGCGTACCTCGGTGCAAGGCCCTTCGACCTCGGGGCGAACGGTGTATGCAGTGTTTTGTTAGCGGCTCTTAGCCTCGGTGCCCACAGCCAGAACTTTCGCTTTCTCTTTCGGGGGGCTAGAAATTGCGACTTCGGGGCGTTCTGACACGACCGCCTTTGTACTCGGATCTCGTACTGTTAACTGTTCTGGTGACAGTTGAATGTAGAGGTAGCGAGAAAAATAGGCTTTGAGCATGCGTGAGCCCAGTCAATCTTGGTCAATCGAGACACCGAGTGGCGCGGCTCAGACTGGGGCGTCTTTGTCCTTCGCCACATCCGCCTTACGAATGCGCACAGCGGTTTTCTTCGGAGCAGCCTCAGGCGCTGCGACTTCAACCGTGGCGGCCAACGCTTGTTCGGGGGTGGTTTCTTGGGTTGGATCGGTGCCGTCGCCTTTGTTGTCCGGCGAGCTCTCAGTGATTGCACGGCTGTAAGGGGCCAGGAGCGGCACCAGCTGCGCAAAAATTTTCGGGTTGCCTGCCACCACTTCCCGTTGGTAAAGGTAGTCGGCATCACCCGTGAAGTTGCCCACCAGCCCACCGGCTTCAGTGATCATCAACGAGCCCGCTGCAATGTCCCAGGGTGACAGGCCAGTTTCAAAAAAGCCGTCGTAGTAGCCGGCGGCCACATAACAAAGGTCGAGCGCGGCAGCGCCGGGGCGGCGCAGGCCTGCGCATTGGGTCATGATGGTTTCAAACATGGCCACATAACGTTTGAAGTTGTCGCCCTTGCGGAAAGGGAAACCGGTGCCAATCAAGGCATCGCTCATGCGGTTGCGTTTGGAGACGCGCAGGCGTTTGTCGTTGAGGAAAGCGCCTCGGCCTTTGGAGGCGTAAAAAAGATCGTTGCGGCAGGGGTCGTAGACCACGGCTTGCTGAATTTGGCCTTTCACCGCCAGGCCGATGGACACCGCATACACCGGAAAACCGTGGATGAAGTTGGTGGTGCCGTCGAGTGGATCGATGATCCAGAGGTAGTCGCTGTCTTTCGCACCGTGCAGTCGCCCCGACTCTTCAGCCAAGATGCCGTGGCCGGGGTAGGCGGTGAGCAGCACCTCGATGATGGCTTGCTCGGCGGCTTGGTCCACTTCGGTGACGAAGTCGTTGGGGGATTTGGTGTTGACCTTGATCAGGTCCAGGTCCAGCGATGCCCGGTTGATGATGGCCCCTGCGGCGCGGGCGGCTTTGACAGCCACATTGAGCATGGGATGGAGTGCTTGCGACATGGGGCAACCTTCTGTTGGGATCGACTGGCGAATTGGAAAAGAGCGGGGCAGATGAGGGAATCGTTGCAAAACCCCGTTCGCCCTGAGCTTGTCGAAGGGTCTCGTCAATGAAATCAAGGACTTCGACAGGCTCAGTCCGAACGGTGGGGGGTTAGCGCTTCCCTTGTGCCTGCGGATAATCGCAATTTTATCCCGGCGCAAAACCTGAGACCTTGTTTTGTCCGGCCACGTCGTCAAACCTGCCTATTGCACCGTGAACTCCATCACCCGCTTCATCCTCGTTGAACCCAGCCACCCCGGCAATGTCGGCGCGGTGGCGCGGGCCATGAAGGTCATGGGTTTTGACGACCTGGTGCTGGTGGCCCCGCGTTATGCCGATGTGTTGCAGCACGATGAGACCATTTCCCTGGCCAGCGGTGCCACTGACGTGCTCGCCAAAGCCCGTGTGGTGCAGCGTTTTGAAGAGGCGCTCGATGGCGTCACCACCACCTGCGCCACCGCCATGACGCCACGTGACTTTGGCCCGCCCACCCAAGGGCCCCGCACGCTGTTGCCGGACTTGGCGCAAACCGGCCACAGCGTGGGTTTTGTCTTTGGCTCCGAGCGTTTTGGCATGCGTAACGACGATGTCTACCGCTGCCATGCCTGCATCAGCATTCCCACCCACCCCGACTATGGTTCGCTGAATCTGGCGCAAGCCGTGCAATTGGTGGCCTATGAATGGCGGCAGGCCTTGGGCGGGTTTGCAGCGGCCCCCCGTACCTCGGCCGTTGATTTTGCCGATGCCGCTTCCGTGCAGCGTTTGCTCGCCCACTGGGAACAAGCCCTGGTCGCCATCGAATTTCTAGACCCCGCCACGCCACGCAAACTCATGCCGCGCTTGAACCAGTTGCTCAACCGCCAGCAGCTCTCCAACGAAGAGGTGCAAATCCTTCATGGCGTGGCGCGTGAGGTATTGAAGCGTGGGGTCAAAACACCGCCCTGAGGCGCTGCTCAGAGGCTCTGGCTACACTGGCTTCCGGCCATTTACGCACACACCATGTTTGACCGCCTCAAAGAAGACATCGCCTGCATCCTTGAACGCGACCCCGCCGCCCGCTCGCGCTGGGAAGCGCTCACCTGCTACCCCGGCTTGCACGCTTTGGTGATGCACCGCTGGGCGCATGCTTGCTGGCGCGGTGGGTGGTTGTGGCTGGGGCGGTTTATCTCCCACGTGGCGCGGTTTTTAACGGGCATCGAAATTCACCCCGGTGCCACCATCGGCCGCCGTGTGTTCATCGACCACGGCATGGGCGTTGTGATTGGCGAGATGGCCGAGATTCACGACGAATGCACCATTTACCAAGGCGTGACCCTGGGCGGCACTGCGCTCGTCAAGGGGGCCAAACGCCACCCCACCCTGGAGCGCGGCGTCATCGTGGGTGCCAACGCTTGCGTCCTTGGCGGTTTCACTGTGGGTGCCGGGGCCAGGGTGGGCTCGGGTGCTGTCGTCACCAAGGCGGTGCCCGCCGGAGCCACTGCGGTGGGCAACCCGGCGCGCATCATTGAAGCCAGCCAGGACGCCCAACGTGAGGCGGCAGCGGCCAAGATGGGGTTCTCGGCCTATGGGGTCACCCAGGGCGACGACCCTGTGGCGTTGGCCATGAAAGGCCTCATCGACAACGCCTCTGGCCACGAACACCAAATAGCCATGCTCTGGCAAGCGGTTGAAAAACTCGCCCACCGCTCACGCGAATTGCCCGGCAGCGATGACTGCGTGCCTGCGGATGCCCAAACCACTGAAAACTTTGATGCCCAGGGTTTGAATCGTTTGGTCAAGTGAGCAGCGGACGAGGCGAGGCCGAAAACGCGATACCAGGTCAAGGCGCGATGCGCCCCACCACCACCAGCCCTTGTGGCGTGCGTTGAACAACAACGCCTTCCCCTGAACTGGGAACGATCCCCGTGAGCGCGGTGATGTTCACCTGGTGCGTGATCACCACCAAAACACCCGTACCGCGCCAAGCCGCCAGCAATTGCCGCGCGGCCCGAGTTTGTTCGGGGGCAGCATCCGGGGTGCCAAAAAAAGAGTTGAAACCAGGCTGATCCACCCGCTTGCCAGGGAAGGCGAGGTCCGCCGTCTCCCTGGTTCGGCACCACTGCGAGGACCACACCGCACCCACTTGAATGCGCCGTTTTTGGAAGGCCAGCCCGATGCGCGTGGCTTGTGCTCGGCCTTCATCGCTCAAGTTGCGCTGCGTGCTGCAATCGTTGAGCACAAAACCCGGTGGGTCACCACCACCCGGTGCCAGAGCGTGCCGAAACAAGACCACGTGGCCCGTTTGCACCGCGGGCCAATCGTCGCTGCCCGCCGCCGGGCGGTGGGGCGTGAGGGCCAGCACGGCGATGAGAAGCAGGGCGTGCAACGACGAGAAAAGTTTGTTCATGGGAGCCATTTTCTCGACTTGCGCCATATCTGCAAGGGGCAGGGCACTTGGGCCCTGGGTTGTGTGGCATCGGCCTTTACCCGGGCGGCATGGATGGCCTTTGCATTCGCGCCGCCAACACACTGGCGAGCAGCACCACAACGCTGGCAGCCAGTGCGGTGAACTGCACAGCGTCGGTGAACGCCGCTTGTGCGGCGCTTACCAGCGCTTGCGCTGGTTCCGGCGGCATGTTGGTGGCGGCTTGCAGGGCCCCGCCCAGTGTGGCTGTGGCCTCAGATGGCAGGGCGGCCAAGCCTGCATGGTTCAGTTGGTGACGGTAGATCAACGTGCCGGCGCTGCCGAGCAAAGCAATGCCCAGCGCACCGCTGAACTCCGAGGCGGTTTCTGCAATGGAGGATGCTGCGCCAGCCCGTTCAGGTGGTGCCGCCGTGATGATTTGTTCGGTACCAATCGCAAACACCGGCGCCATGCCCAGGCTGACCACCACCATGCCGGCCACCAATACCCAAAGCGCCCAAGGCCCGTCCGCAAACACCATCAGCAGCATGCCGCCTGCAGCCGCCGCCAGCCCCCACACCAACACTGGTCCCGGGCCGAAACGCGCGGCCAGTCGAGGTGCCAACACCATCGAGCCCACCACAAAACCCCCCGCCCACGGCACAGTGGCCCAGCCGGCTTGCAGCGGTGTGAGCAAGAGCACCATTTGCAGGTACTGCGCAATGAAGATGTAGATGCCGAACATCGCCAAACACGACAGGGCATAAGCGACGATGGCCGTGCGAAATGTGGGAATCGAAAACAGCCGCAGCTCCAGCAAGGGGTAGTCAATTTGCCGCTGCCGGCGCACGAACACGACGCCAATCGCAATGCCAGCGGCCAGCAACAGCAAGCGCGCTGCGCTGGGCCCAGCTTCCGCCATGGACTTGACGGCGTAAATCGTGCTCAGCACCGCCGTCAAGGACAACACCACACTCGGCATGTCCACGCGGCCCGCGTTTTCATCTCGGTACTCGGGCAACAAGTGTGGCCCCAAGAGCAGCAGCAACACCATCACCGGCACGGCTGGCAGAAACACCGACCCCCACCAAAAGTACTGCAGCAACCAACCCCCTACGAGCGGACCGATCGCGCTGCCCACCGAAAACGCCGTGATCCACACGCCAATGGCGAACTGCCGCTGCGTGTCGTCGTGGAACATATTGCGAATCAAGGAGAGCGTGGACGGCGCCAGGGTTGCGCCGGCAATTCCCAGCAGAGCGCGCATCAGAATCAATTCACTGGGTGTGCGTGCAAACGCAGCCAGCACTGATGCCGCCACAAAAAATGCCGCTCCCCACATCAACAAACGCCGCCGCCCTAATCTGTCGCCCAGCGTGCCCATGGTGATCAAAAAGCCCGCTACAAAAAAGCCGTAAATGTCGATGATCCACAGCAGCTCCGACGCACTCGGCGCTAGCGCACGGCTCAGCGCCGGCACCGCCAAATTCAACACCGTCAGGTCCATCGCGTAAACCAAACAGGGCAAAGAGATCACGGCGAGGCCCCACCAGTCGCGGGGTGTGGCTTTGGTGGAGGATGACGTGTTTGGGAGCATGTGGGCAGCTGGGTGCGATGCTGAGCAGGCGACAGCAGTTTAGGCCAGGGCGCAGGTGACGCACGAGCAAGACCCGAACACAAAAGCCTCGCGGATTTGTTGCTGACCCGTGACGCACTTCAACCTAGATCCGGCAGTTGGACGCGCCCGAGTGGGCTGTCATTCGGGGGGCTGGCAAGGCGCAACGACGCGGCGGGCTCATGCCCGGTAGGAGGAGCAACGCCGCCAGCATCCCGAAGCACGGCTCAATCGGGTGTGTAGCGCTTTCTGCCAAGAGGCGATGGGATTCGTGTACAGAAATCTCAATGTTCATATACGGTTGCAAGCGGAAGAAAGCGGTCAACTGCCGGATCTAGGTTCAATGGCTCTCTACTGACATCACGTTGTCAGCAGGGCTGGCGCAACATGGCGGTCTCGATCAACCAACCCCGAAAGGACATTCACCATGACCACACCCCATGACGCCATCACCTGGTTTGAGATTCCCGTGCGCGAGCTGGACCGCGCCCAGCGTTTCTACGAGGCCGTGCTGGAGCGACCCATGATGCGCGAGACCATCGCTGGCGAACAGATGGCGCTGTTCGCGGCTGCAGACGCTGGCGTCAAGGGCTGCCTCAGTCTCGGTGCCCATCCCGTTGCGCCGTCCTCCGAAGGCACGCGTGTGTATCTGGACGCATCGCCCTCGCTGGACGCCGCACTGGCCCGTGCGCCGCGTGCTGGAGGCCGCGTGGTCACGCCCAAAGTGGCTTTGCCTGAAGGCATGGGCTTTTTTGCTCACATCGCCGACACCGAGGGCAATGTCGTCGGGCTGCACGCGCTGGCGTAAGCTCAATCTATGGCCGCCCGCAACGACACATGGTTCGCACTCGCCCCCGTGAGGCTAGCCATGCTCCTTTGGGCGGGCGCGCGCACGCGCGGCAGGCGGCCGCAGAACCAAAAACGCCATGCGCCGCGCTGACCGCCTCTTCCATCTGGTGCAACTGATCCGTGGCCGACGGCTGAGCACTGGCGACTGGCTGGCCACAAGGCTGCAGGTGTCGTTGCGCACTGTCTACCGCGACATCGCTGACCTGCAGGCCCAAGGCGTGCCGATCGAGGGCGAGGCCGGCGTGGGTTATCGCATGGGCGCGGGTTTCGAGCTGCCGCCGCTGATGTTCGGACAAGCCGAAGCCAAGGCCCTGGTGGCATGCGTGCGCATTGCACAAACCCGGCTCGACCCTGAACTGGCCACGGCGGCAGAACAGGCGCTGCACAAAATCGTCGGCGTATTGCCCACCACCTTGCGCGTTGCAGCCGAGAGCGTGGTCTTGCATGCCCCTGTCAGTTCACTCGACGACACCACGCGGGTGCGACTGCAAACGCTGCGCCAGGCTACCGAAGCCAAACGCAAACTGAACTTGCACTACCTCGATCAGAACAAACAAACCAGCGAGCGCTGCGTGCGGCCGCTCGGCTGTTTCTATTGGGACGCGGTGTGGATCCTCGCCACCTGGTGCGAGCTGCGCGAAGATTTCCGCAATTTTCGTGTTGACCGCATTCAATCCTTTCACGTCAGCGAGGACCGCTTTCGCGATGAACCCGGCCGCACGCTGGCCGATTTGCTGCGCATTGAGGAAGTTTGTTTGAGCACGAGCGGTCGGCGTTGATGGTTAGAAGAAGCCTGCGGAATCGGCTCAGAAATCAACTCCGATAAGAGGCTTGTGGGTAAGCGTTTACCCTCACTCGCAAGCAATGGAAACAGTCGGTCGGAGGATTGGCTACCAGCCCTTACAAAATCACCCAATCTGCTCAATTGTTAAGACAAGCAACCACTAGCATGCGAGAACTCACAAGCCGAAAGAAGCAAGTGAGTGCGTGCTGCGATTGGCGTGGCACGGTTTCGACTCAAGGACTTTTATGAAAATGTTGACCAAATTGATCGTGGGTGTGATCGCCGCTGTGGGTATAACCACCGGCGCTTGGGCGCAAGACCGCGCTAACAAAGACGAAGCCAAAGCCATGGCTGAACAAGCGGCGGCCTATGTGGCCAAAGTGGGACCCGAACAGGCCTTCAAAGAATTCAGCGACAAATCCAACCCCAAATGGAAAAACAAAGATTTGTATGTGTTCGCCTACAACATGAAAGGCGAGTGCATGGCCCACGGCGCCAACGAAACGCTGATCGGCAAGAACCTGATCGACCTGAAAGACCCCAATGGCAAACCCATCATCAAAGAGATGATGGCCGCGGTCAAACCCGGTAGCGGTACGGTGGACTACTCGTGGGCCCACCCCCAAACCAAAAACGTGGAAGACAAAACCAGTTTTGTGGTTAAGACCGCGAACTATGACGGGTTTGTGGGTGTGGGGGCGTATCGCTGAGGCAGGGATTGAGTGGCCCCGAGTGGTCTTGTGAACCTCGGGGCGTTATTGACTCTTGATTCAGCAGTTGACCGCTTCTCTCCGCTAACAGCCCACTCGGGCGCGTCCAACTGCCGGATCTAGGTTGAATAAGCTGCACCACCCGTCGGTTGATGGGCACCTTACAAAGCAACCGCTGATCACCGACCCCTTCGCAAGCTGCTGCGATAGGCAGATCATTGACCAGGCTGCTTGCGGTTCAAACAATGTGGGCTTGAAAGTAAAACAGATCCTTGTCGTCCGTACACGGGTCGGTTTGGTCTTAATTTCAAATCATTCGCGGCGGCAGCCCGGCCTGGTGCAGAGCTGCATGGCTTTGCGTGAATCAAGAGCCGTGATCTTGCCGTCGCCGTCGAGGTCGCGCGGATCGCTAGCGCTCAGGGCCGTTTGACCTCTTGCAGAAAAGACGATGCCGACATCATCACGGTCGATATCCCCGTCCCCGTCCAGATCACCCGGAATTGTGCGTGCGCTGACGACTTGCGTGACCACCGTGCCATTCGCGGTCGACGCACCAGTTGCTGTGAATGAGATGTTGTTGATAGTTCCAACGGCCGCGTCCAGTGGCACCGTCAAGGGTATCTGGATGATCTGAGACTCGTTGCTGCCCAGCGTCAACTCGATTGGAACGAGCGATCCTACATAACCGCGCTGGTCTTGCGCGGTGACTGTGAATTTGTCAGTGCTTCCTAAGTTTGTGATGACGAAGCGTATAGACGATGTCGATCCAGGCGTGAACCTGCCGAGTGCATCTCCAAACACCTCTACCTTCACAGTACGACCCGAGAAGAGCTGCTCGTAAACTCGCATGTAAGCCTTGCCGCTGGCGTCCAGACCTTTCGCGCGAACACGAAACGATTGGCTGGGCAGTAAAAACTTGCCGTACCACTGGTCTGAGCTCATGGAAGCGGGGTCTCTTGTGCCTGGAAGTGTGGTGATCAAATTGCCCGCTTCGTTGATCAACTCAAACTCCGCCGACCCCGAAGCGCCAAACAGCGTTGCAATCGACTCTTGCAAAACGCCTGCCAGAGGTTGCGATTTGATTGGAAACAGCCCGGTATGGCCCGCACGGCCCCCTGTTTTGACGAACTGAAAACGGTTCAACTCAATCGGGCTGTTGGCTGTCACAGCGAGGTCGAAATTGAAGGCTGCTGGGCCATTGAGCACCACGCGCCAAACCCCGGCTGCAGGTTTGTTTACTCGGAACAAGGTCGCGGCTCTCAGCGTGGTGATTTGAACGCCGGGCTGTCCCAAGGCGAGTTCGTTACCCGACGGGTCTCGCACCCGTATGGTCGCGCCAGGAACCACTTTGGCGGAGTCTTCGGCGTCTTGCGCGGTGGTCAAAGCAGCAGAGATGTTCAGGCTCTCAACAGTGCTGTCGATAGGAAACTCATAGATGCGTTCGCTACCGAGGGGACCTTTTGCCATGACCACAGTTTGTGGCGTTCCCTGTACATAGTCGGCCCTGCAAAACCCCTGCAACCCGCATGAATGCTGGCGATATGGGGTAAATGCTGACGACGGGATCTCTCAGGAATCGTTATCGGAGAGTAATTTTTCTGGGGGATTTGCATGACAGCCACCGCAGACTTCTTTCGCGCACGCCTGGACGGGATGGTCGATCACAAACATCCACTGGTGGTTTTGAGCAAACGGCTGCCCTGGGCCGCGATTGAACAAGCCCTGGCACCGCACTTCGCTCGCCAGGCTCGCCCAGGCTCCAAGCGGGTGACGGCGGACTTGTTGGGAGCGCATGAAGTCGAATTTGGCAACGGCATCAGCCCCGCAGGCCGCCCGCGCCTGTCAATTCGGCTGATGGCCAGCTTGCAGTACCTGAAGAACTCCTTCAACCTCAGTGACGAAGAACTCGTTCAGCGCTGGAGCGAGAACGTGGTGTGGCAGTTCTTCAGCGGCATGGAGTATTACGAACCACGCTTGCCCTGCGATCCAACCCAGATCGGCCGCTTTCGCCGCGCCGTGGGCGAAGAAGGTCTGGAGCAGTTGCTCAAGGCCACCATCGAGACAGCGGTGCAGATCAAGGCCATCAAGCCCAGCGAGCTGGAACGCGTGATCGTGGACACCACCGTGCAGGAGAAGGCCATCGCCCACCCGGTGGACAGTCGGCTGCTGGAGATTGCGCGGCACAAAGTGGTGAATGCTGCCAAACGAGTGGGCATCAGTTTGAAGCAGACATTTGCGTTTGAAGCCAAAACGCTCAGACGCCAGGCCGGGGGTTACGCCCACGCCAAGCAGTTCAAGCGTTTGAAGAAAGCCGTCAAACGCCAGCGCACAATCCTCGGGGTGGTGATGCGTGAAGTGCAGCGCAAGCTTGATGTGTTGGTGGCACCCGGGCCGACAGCGCTGAGTGCGCTCAAGACCTGGTTGGAGCGGGCCGAACGCATCCGCACGCAACAGCGAGGCGACAAGGGCAAGCTGTACGCGCTGCATGCGCCTGAGGTGGAGTGCATCGGCAAGGGCAAGGCCAGGAAGCCCTATGAGTTTGGTGTGAAGGTCAGCCTGGCTGTCACGCACCTGCGTGGTTTGATGGTGGGGGCCAGAAGTTTCCCCGGCAACCCGTTTGATGGGCACACATTGGCTGCGCAACTGGAGCAAACCAACAACCTGATGCAAGACCTGGGGCGTGTGCCCAAGCAAGTGGTCGTGGACTTGGGGTTCCGGGGCGTGGACGCGGACAACCCGAACGTGGAGATCATCCACCGTGGCAAGTACAAGTCACTGACCAAGGTGCAACGCAAGTGGCTCAAACGGCGTCAGGCCATCGAGCCGCTGATCGGCCACACCAAGGTGGACCACGGCATGCAGCGCTGTTGGCTCAAAGGCGAGTTGGGTGATGCGCTGCACGCACTGAGTTGTGCGGCGGGGTACAACATCCGCTGGCTGCTGCGGGCTATCGCGGCCAAGTCTGCAAAAGACGCGAAGGCGTTTTTGTTGACCCTGCTCGGGCTGAGCTTATGGGGTCAACTCAGGGCAGCCAGGGCACGGCTCGGCGCAAAAAACTTGCTCGGTTGGAAATTCACGCCATCGTCAGTAATGGCTTGCGGGGTGAAATGAATTTTGCAGGGCCGACTGCATAAGGGATAACCAAATCAAGCGCTTTCGCTGAATCACTCGCCGTTGTGCCATCCAGCTTGTATACCTGCCCGCCTGTCTGCGCTGCGAGTGTGTAGTAGACCGGGTCTACGGGCGAGCATGACCCAGATGACATGAATGAAATGCGGATCCGTTTGGCTTCTGCCTGAGCCATGACGTGTGGCCAGAGACGTGCGTCCTTTGCGCTGGCGTCGGTGTAGACATAGAGCCTGGCCCTTTCTGGCGCGGCGTTCACTGCACGTAACAAGCCGGACATGGACATCTCTGGGCAATCGCGATTGCCAGGTGAATACAGTGTGATCGCGTTCACCGCATTTCGGAACGTGGATGCGTTGTCCGTGACCAAAGCTTCGCTGACGAAGGGGTCGGCAAATGTCACAAGCAGGTAGCGATCTGGGGGGTTCGGGCTGGCAAGGGCTGCGCTGATGACCGCTGCGATTCCCGACTTCACGCCCTCAATTTCGTCCACCATGCTCATCGTTTGATCAACGACAAAACCAATGGTGCCGCCCACGCCAAGAAAGGCTTTCACTGCCATGTCATTCCCAGCGATTCCCGGTGCATTCAGAACTTGTTTGACGATGCTCTCGGTTGAGTTCACTGCCGCTGCTCGTGCGGCAGAGTGACCAACTCGCCCCGGCTCATCCTTGTGTATGCCCTGCGCAATCAACAACCCATGGTTGCACTTTCCGGGACGAGCGATGGGAGTCGGTGGAAGCTCGAAGTAACCTGTGGTGAGGTTGGTCAGACCGCTTCCGACCAGATTCGAGGCCGTGGATGCGTCGCAAGTGGTCTGAAGAGGGTCCAAACTGGCATGCACATTGATACCTAAACCAGGATCTCCGCTCGAGATATTGATCCAATTGCTGTGGGAGAAAAAGTCTTGCAGTGTGTGCATGGCCTTACCTATTTGAGCCCTTGCTTTTTCCCCATTGGGTGGCGACGCTTTCAGCAGGTCGATCACTTCGTTCTTGAGATTGATGATGCGCTGTGTGCATCCAGGCAACAGTTCATCATCACAATGCGCATCAGCTGTAGAAAACTCGCCACGAGGGGAATACACACCATAAAGACTGGGCTCGTCCACCCCGGCAGCAGCATCTCGAATTTCAACGATGGCGCGTTCAGAAAACTTAAAGACTCTGGTGCCGTCAGTAGACGGCACAGAGATGCGAGTCAGCGCATCTCGCACGATGCCGACGTGGCCGAATTCCTGCGTTGGTTTGAACGCCATGGCCTCAGGCAGGCCCACCAAGGCCGCAGTCAAAACCAGCACGGCTGGCAGGACAGATTTTCTTTTCATATGTATCACTTTGATCCAAAAACAAAGCTTGGCCTTGTCAAGCCAAAGCTAGAAAGAGTGCGCTCAAGCGTGCAAAAGCCGTGGCCACCAGGGTTGGGGCTTCAACCACTGAGGTCAGACCGTTGGCGGGCTGATTGATCGCCCACATGACTCGTCGGTGAAAAGCCACCCTCAGGCGGCCACCGCGCAAGCCCTCAAGTCATTGGGCACGCTCGCGTCGTGGCCGTTGAAGTCGACGGTCACGCGCGCCGACGAACTGTCGTGAAGGCGGAGCAAGCGAGAACCGCGAGCAGCACCAAGGCCAGTGAGCCGGGTTCGGCAACGGTGCCACCGCCTGGAACCACCACGTTAGAAACCGTGCCGACGGAAACGATGAGAGCATTGCCGAACTCATCCCCGAACAAAAGCCCCGGTGCGGTCAATGCATCAAACGCCAGGCCCGCTGCGCCTGAGCCTATGGCATCAAAAGTGAACCGTGCCAAAGAAAAAAGTCCACTTTGCAAAGGCAAAAGCTCTGCACCCGTCAGCAGGGAAACACTGGAAAAATCGATGCGTCCTGCGGTGATGGTCGACGCAGTCAATTGTTCCAGGCCGAGCGATCCCAGCGCTGGAGAAAAGGCCACGCTGCTGGCAGACAGCACAGAAGAATTAAACACCACGTCAAGGTCGAATGCCCCGATCACCTGTCCGCTGGAAAGCCCATCAACCAGGACGTCAACAAAAAACTGTGAACCCGCTGTGGGCGATGTGGTTGATGCCGCAAGACTCACTGTCGCGCTTTGTGCGTGGCCGGGTACCAGGGCACTGGCCAGCAACAAGCCACAAAAAAACAACCTACGAACTGAAGAAACAAAAACCATCTCGCTGACTCCTTGAATAAAGGGCGCGAGGTTACAGGCCGTTTTCCAGCGGCGCAGCACCCAAAAACCATTCGACACATTTGTTGCGAGAAAAGTGCTTGCATGATGCGCGCGCTGCATAACCACAGCGTGATTTGCCCGCCGCTTGAGTGTCTTCCAGTACGTAGTCTCACGTGCTTGTTGGTGACTGGCTACATGCTTGTCCAGACCATCAGCACAGCCCGTTTCACGGCGCCATCGGCTTCAGCATTGCACAGGTCGTTTTTCCCATTTGACGTGGTAATGCGTGGCGTGTGGATGGGGCTTATTTCATGTTTGTGCATGTGCCCAAGACACGCGCACCGTTTTCCTGCGCCTCACGTTCATCCACCTCTGTGGTCACGCCCCAAGTGCTGGTGTTGTCAAACAGCCTGTCGTTGTGGATGCACTATCCCACCGGTTGGAATCGGGGTCAGGGTTTCCTTTGCTGATCGACACTCACATGAATTGCGACACCACATACCCTTCGGGTTGAGCCTGTCGAAGCCAACGCTTACCTTGGTGCAGGGCCCTTCGGCAGGCTCAGGGCGAACGGGCTGGAGGTTGTCGTGAACAAGGTAAACATCAATAAATCAAAATCCGAACGATAGACCTCTCAAGGCCAGCCGACTCGCGGCATCCCTGAATCTGCCTGATCACCAGCTGGAACACCGGAACAGGTTTTTAGCTGCGCAAATTCAATCCACCCGCCGAGCGGCCGGTGGACTGGCCCAGGCTGGCTTGTGCACCCTTGGTGCAGTACTTCAGCTTCAAGCTGTTGATCATGGCGGAGAGGTTGGTGCAGTCTTCAATCTTCACGGCATGTCGGTTGAGCACCAGGCCTGCGAGTTCGATGAGTTTTGCGTTCAGGGTTTCTGCGCCTTTGACCATGAGTGCTTTCACTGCGGCTTCGGGCGAGCCCGTCACGCTGTGGGTCATGGCTTTTTCGGCCATGGTGCTGATCTCGGTTTGCCCGTCACGCACGATGGACTCGTAGGGCTCGTAACCTTGCATGGATTTGGCGAGCATTTCGGTCGCTGTTTTTGAAACGCAAAAACGAAGCGCGATGGTACGTATCCAACCTTCGCTGTCCTGAAGCTGAATTTCTGTGGTGCGCAGCCTTGACAGCACGGCCAGCACATTGGTCGCGGCTTCAAAGTCGAATTCTTCATCGCGCAGCGTACTGGCCAAGTGCTTGACTTTGCTGACGCAGTCACCCACTTGGCGTTCGTTCAAGGCTTTGAAAACCTCAAGCGCCTGCACAAAACGTTGAATGCGGGCGTTGTTGGGGTCGCGCTCGCGCACGGCGAGCAGGTTGTCAAAAGTGCGGGCAAACGCTTTGGACTCTTTTTTGTCGAAGTAAACCAAAGCCAAAAATACCAAGGTTTGGCAGTCAAACATTTTGCTGCTGATGCCGATTCGCACGCAGCGTTCCAGCATTTCCAAGGCCTCGTCGGTTTGGCCCATGTAAAAGGCCAAGAAGCCATTTTTTTGCAAACGGCTGATGCTGTGCGGTGTGCTTGTGGTGGCGGCACGAAAGGTGTCGAGGGCGCCTTGCAGGTCGCCGGCTTCAACTTGCACGCGGCCCATCACGTCGTAGGCGTCGGCGTAACCGGGTTCGCTACTGATCAAGGTTTCGAGCGTGCGTTTGGCTTGTGGAAGTTGGCCACTTTCCAATTCGGCTCGGGCGACACCCAAACGCGCCCAGGGCAGGGCGTTGGTCGCAGCCACGGCTTCATAGAGTTGTTTGGCGGCTTGATGGTTGCCAAGGCGGATGTACAGCTCTGCACCAATGCGCGCCGCATACAGCCAATACTCGCTGCGGCGGCTGAAGCGGGCTTGGCATTCCTCTGCGGCGACATCAAACTCGCCGCGCTCAATGGCTTCAAAAATCGTGTGCAACACGGTTTTTCGGTGGCGGGCCTGCATCAGCCGCTGCTCCAGCGACTGTGATGTGTGGGGTTTGAGCAAATAGCTGTCCAACGCCGCTTCGGCGGCTTCGGCCACTTTGGCGTAAGACGCCTCACCCGTCACCATGACGAAGACGGTGGAGTAGGGCAGCAGTTGCGAGCGGCGAAGGTCGTCCAGCAGATCCTGGCCCGAAATGGGAGAGCTGTCGAAGTGGTAGTCGCACAGCACGATGTCGAAGGTGCGGTTTTCGAGTGACTTGCGGGCGTCTGCAATCCGGCTGACCTGCACCAAGTGACCCACGCCCATGTCGCGGAGCATGGCGGCCAGAATGCTGCGTGAGGTGGGGTTGCCATCGATGATGAGGGCGCGGCAGTCTTGGACGTCCGGGTAGATCAGCCTGCCGCCACGCGGTGGCGTGGGTGCCGCATTGGCGGCAGGGCTGGCCTTTTTGAAGAAAGGGTCCGCCGAAGGCGATGCCTTCGGCTTGGTGCTGCCTGCGCTTGAAAAGGGGGATGCGGTTCGGCTGGACATGGGACGGTTTCCTTGGGCGGCTCCTGTTCTTATCGGCCCTTCGCCGGCAAGCTTGAGGCCGCTGCGCATCGTTGTTTTGTGGATTGTGAAATGTCGGCAGACACCGGCGATACATCGTGCAAGGTTGCGGAGACGCGAGTGCGCTCTGGACCTGTCGGGCAAGTTATTGATTCGACCCCATGAATTGCCAGCCCCTGCGCCCTGAGACAATCTCGCACCGAACCATACCCCTGATGGAAAGCAGCCCTCTATGACCACGCCCTTGGCCCGCAGCGACGACAACCTGATTTGGATCGACCTGGAAATGACCGGTCTCTATCCCGAAAACGACCGCATCATTGAAATTGCCGTGGTGGTGACAGACCCGCAATTGCAAGTGCGTGTCGAAGGCCCGGTGTTCGCCATTCACCAAAGCGATGCCACTTTGGATGCGATGGACGCCTGGAACAAAGGCACCCACGGCAAGAGCGGCTTGATCGACCGCGTCAAAGCATCCACCGTGAGCGAAGAGTCTGCGCAAGAGCAGGTGATCGAGTTCCTGAAAACCTATGTGCCCTCGGGCAAGTCACCCATGTGCGGCAACAGCATTTGCCAAGACCGTCGCTTCCTCGCCAAAACCATGCCCAAGTTGGAGGACTTCTTCCACTACCGGAACCTGGATGTGAGCACGCTCAAAGAACTGGCCAAACGCTGGAAGCCGGACATCCTCGCGGGGTTCAAGAAGGCGCAGGCGCATACGGCGTTGGCGGATATTCAAGAGTCCATTGATGAGCTGGTTTATTACCGGGAGCATTTTTTGGCGAAGTGAGGGAAGAAGTCTTCCAACTGCCCGGGTGTGACTGGCCCGGCGATCAACTGCTCCAGCCGTTCAGCCTGAATCTGCGGTCACACCGCTTGGGGTTTCGTCGCACTGGTCTTGGTGGCGTACATGCTCCTTGTCGGCATGTGATGCCCCGCACCCAGAATGCCTGACCAGCTTCTGGCACTCAAAGCATGGTGGCAGTTTCCAGGTCGCTCGTCGTCGAGCAGGTGGGAGTCCACCGTTTGAGCGCAAAGCCGGTTCCAATCAAGATAGACAGAGCGCGAGGCTTTGAAAAAACAACAGCGACACCTTGGAGTCAACGAAAGACGGCTTCTCTTCTCGCCGACGGCTGTTCAACCGCCTACACTTTCGTGCACAACTCACAGACCGCCACCCTGCTTCGATCCTCTGTTGGACGTTTCCTCACTCCCCTGTCGGGACTGGTCATTGCAGCTCAGCGTCTTCGGGTGACTTCACAGACCAAGGCACAGTCCGTGCCCTCACCGGGAGGACAGGCATATCCGACCACGGATCATGCCCCGCGCCGTGTGCAGAGCAGGGCACCAGGGCTCGCAGCTTGTATCTGTGCGATGACAGCACTGATTGTCGGCACTGGCAGTGTCAGCGCGCAGAACATCTACCTTGTCGCCGGGACGACGAACGGCTTTTCTGGCGACGGCGCTTTGGCGACCAACTCGCAGCTCAACTCTCCCCGCGACGTGGCTGTTGACAGTGTCGGTAACGTCTATGTGGCGGACTCCACCAACAACCGCATACGCAAAATCACGGCTGCAACGGGTGTCATCGCGACGTTGGCCGGGACCGGGGCTCCTGGCTCAAGTGGGGATGGTGGCCCAGCCATCAGCGCGCAGTTAAACCAACCGCGCGGCGTGGCCGTCGACAGTGCCGGCAACGTCTACATTGCAGAGTACAGTGGTCAGCGCCTGCGCAAGATCACGGTGGCGACGGGCATCATCACCACGGTGGCGGGTACAGGGGCACCGGGGTTTGCTGGTGACGGCGGCCTCGCCACTGCTGCTGAATTGAATGGCCCCAACGATGTCATCCTTGACGGCGTCGGCGATATTTACATTGCTGATGCAAATCACCATCGAATTCGCAAAATCACCGTGGCGACAGGGATCATCACCACACTCGCAGGCGGCGGCGGGGAATTTATCAACCCTGCTGGCATTGCGCTCGACGGCGCAGGTGACATTTATGTCGCGGACTTTGCTAACCATCGTGTTCGTAAGGTGACCGTCGCGACGGGTGTTGTGACCACGGTGGCCGGTACGGGCTTATCCGGATTTTCCGGCGACGGCGGCTTGGCGACCCTTGCGCAATTCACAAATCCATGGGCTGTCGCGCTTGACAGCGCTGGCGACATCTATGTGGCCGACGCCAACAACCACCGAGTGCGCAAGATCACCGTGGGTACAGGCATCATCACCACGGTGATCGGGACGGGTGTGGCCGGGTCCAGTGGTGACGGCGGCCCGGCGATCAGTGCGCAGTTGAGCTTTCCGGCGGGCATTGCTGTTACCAATGCTGGCATCTATTCCGCGAACACAAGCAGTCATCGCATACGCACGACAGCCGCGCCGGTGGCATCAACGGTCACCGCTGTCCCGCTTTCTCCTTGGGTAATGTTGTTGTTAGTGCCCGCCTTGGTGGTTATGGGGCGAGGAGGGCTTTGCAGGCGAACGCGTGGCTGACAACATGCCACGATGACCAATGCCACTCGCGGCCACGGTGTCAGCTTGTGCTTTTGGCTGTTTCCGTTAAAAAATCCCCCCGGAAAAACCCGAACTCGCCTACAATGCGAGCTTCGTTGCGGTTCTGAGCTAGATAAAAGCCGCAACGTTTCGTTCATCCCCTCTGACCTCATCGAGTCTCCCACCGCGCTGCTGTTGTTAACAAACATGCAGCAAAAGGTGCGGCTGTTTTGATACCCACGCTGCTCTCACTAGAGACTCAGCATGCGGGAATGGTTGGCGGCGATGCCGTCGCTTTGACTGTTCTCGGCATTCCATCTCTTGCCCTTGGCCACCTGGCCCGGGCCCCGTGGGGTCGAATCTTTCTCTGGCGATACCTCTTGGCCACAAGCCTCGTTCTTTGAACATCGAGGCCGGTCGAGCATGACTTTGGTCTGCGTGCTTTTTAGTGAGCTGCGCAGACCAGGGGCGTGCTGTTTTTTTGAAAGAACTTGATGAGTTTTCTGAACCTCGGGCTGCATGACGCCCTCTTGAAAGCCGTTGCCGACTCTGGCTACGAATCCGCCACCGAAGTCCAATCCCAGGCCATTCCTGCGGGCTTGGCTGGCAGCGACCTCATGGTCTCGGCCAGCACGGGCAGTGGCAAAACCGCCTCCTTCATCTTGCCCGCGCTGCACGGCATCTTGGCCGCGCGTGGCGACAACAACACCCGCCGCGAAAAAGGCAAGGTGTATGGCCCCCGCGTGCTGGTGCTGTGCCCCACCCGTGAACTCGCCATGCAAGTGGCCAAAGCCGCCACGATGTACGGCCGCCATGTTCAAGGTTTGCGTGTTGCGACGGTGGTGGGCGGTGTGCCTTACCCCGCGCAGATCAAAGCGCTGATGGGCCCGCTGGACATTCTAATTTCCACCCCCGGCCGTTTGCTCGACCACCTGCAATCGGGCCGCGCCGTGCTCGACAACGTGCAAATGTTGGTGCTCGACGAAGCCGACCGCATGCTGGACATGGGTTTCATCGACGACATCCAAACCATTGCCGATCGCATTCCCGCCACACGCCAAACCGTGATGTTCAGCGCCACGTTTGCTGGCAATGTCGGCAACCTGGCCCGCAATTTGTTGCGCGACCCGAAACGCATCGATGTGGCCTCGCACACCGACACCCACGAGAACATTGAGCAGCGCCTGCACTGGGCTGACAACCACCACCACAAAAATGCCTTGCTGGATCACATCCTGACCCAGAAGGACATGGAACAAGCCGTGGTCTTCACCAGCACCCAGCGCGACGCCGACATGCTGGCCGACCGCCTGGCCGACATGGGCCACTCGGCAGCAGCCCTGCACGGCGGCATGCCGCAAGGCCGCCGCAACCGTGTGTTGCAAGGCCTGCGCAACCGCCAGTTGCGTGTGCTGGTTGCCACCGACGTCGCCGCACGCGGCATCGACGTGCCCACCATCAGCCACGTGATCAACTACGGCCTGCCCATGAAAGCCGAAGACTATGTGCACCGCATTGGCCGCACCGGCCGCGCCGGTCGCAATGGTTTGGCCGTGACCTTGGCCGAACGCATGGACGTGGGCATGATTCGCCGCATCCAGCAGTTCACCACCCAGACCATTCCTGCCTCAGCGATTGAAGGCCTGGAGCCCAAATCACCGGAGCCGCGCATCCACGCCGCTCGTCCATCGGGTGACTTTGCGGACCGTCCGCGCGGCAAGCCCTCGTTCAACAACGGCCCGAGCCGTGGTGGTTTTGGCGGCGGCTTCAAAAAGCCGTTTGCGCCACGCCGCGATGAAGGTGGTTTTGGCCAAGGCCGCCATGAGGGGTTCGCACCGCGCCGTGACGATGGCTTTGCACCCCGCCGTGATGCCGCGCCGCGTGACGTGCACCCAGGCCGTGAAACGCCCTTCACCAAACGCAGCGAAGGCAGCTTCGTGCCCAACCGCAATGCCTTTGACAACGCGCCCCGCAAGGCTTTTGACCGCGCTCCTGGCCAGCGTCCCGCTGGCGCACCGGCTTTTGCCCCGCGCAAAGCCAGTGGCCCTGGCGGCGCACCCCGCCCCGCTGGCAAAGGTGGCCCGTTCAAGCCCCAGCGCCCGCGTCAAGGCGGTTTTGACCGCTGATCGAGTGGGTTGAATAGACCGAATGAAAAAGGGACGCATGAAGCGTCCCTTTTTTGGTGGACATCGCTGTAGTCGCAGGCTGTCTCAACCGCTAATCAGGCGACCCCCTACATTCACCAACAACGGCACCAGCAGCGACGCCACCAGTGTGCTCAGTGCCATGCCCACACCTGCAAAGGTGCCAGCCGTTTCACTCAACTGAAACGCCCTGGCGGTGCCGATGCCGTGTGCGGCCACGCCCAGGGCCAAACCCCGTGCTGCTTCGTTGTGCAAACGCAGTGCCGCAAGCAACGGGGTGGTGAGGGTGGCACCCAGGATGCCGGTCAGGATGACCAACACGGCGGTCAACGCAGGCAAGCCACCGATTTTTTCTGCAATGCCCATGGCCACGGGTGCCGTCACCGACTTGGGCGCGATGGACATCAACAAATGCAGCGGTGCATCCCAGAGTTGGAGCACAGCCAAGGCCACCAAGGCCCCCACCACATTGCCAATCAACACTGCGCCGACCAAGGGCGTGAGCACCGCACGCACCTGGTTCCACTGCCGACGCAGCGGAATGGCCAGGGCGACGGTGGCCGTGCCGAGCATGAAGTGCACAAACTTTGCGCCTTCAAAGTAAGTGGGGTAGGGGGTGTGGCTCACGGCGAGCACCGTCACCAGCATGGCCACTGCCAACATCACCGGGTTGGCCCAGGCGCTGCCTTTGCACAGGCGTTGAATCCGCACGGCCAGCACATAAGCCCATACCGTGAGCGCCAGCCACAAGAGTGGGCTGGTGCCGAGGTAAACCCAGAGCTGTGCAATGGGCTCTGCGAGCGGCTGGGGCAGCAGCGTGGGGGTTGCGCTGCTGCTCATGTGTTTTTGCTCCAGCGGGTGCTCCAGCGTATGAAAAGCCAGGCCACGCAGACCACCGTCACCGCTGTGCTCAATACCAAGGCCAGCAGCAGGGGCGCCCACCACGCAGCAATCAATCCCACATGCAGCATCACCCCCACACCCGCAGGCACAAACAACAACCCAAGGTGGCCCAGGATGGTGGTGGAGACTTCTGCCAAATCGGTTTGAAAAGATGGCAAACGTGGCCACACCAAAAACAGGGCCACCAAACCAATCACCGGGCCGGGAACCGGCAGCTTGAGCGTGTAGCTCACCACCTCACCCAGGAGCTGAAACGCCAGCAGGATGGACAGGGCTTCCAGCATGCGCCAACGCACCCTCAGCGGCGTTTCACGGTGACACGCACCGTCATGCCCAGGTAGTCGTTGGGTTTGCCATACCAAACACCGGCCACCGGCGCTGCCAAACGGGGGTCGCGGGCCACGCCCACACGAATCAGTTGGTTGCCGCCGGTGAGGTTGTTGGTGGGGTCAAAGGGCACCCAGCCGGCACCTGGCAAATAAGCCTGCAACCAGGCGTGGGTGTAGCCTGAGCCCAGCACATCTTGTTCGGCGGCTTCGGCATGGGGGGCAGATCCCGCGTCGCTGCTCGGGTCATACAAATACCCTGACACAAAACGCGTGGCCACGCCCAGGCGGCGCAGTGCTTCCATCATCAGCAGCGCAAAGTCGCGGCAAGAACCGCTGCGCAGTTTCAGGGTTTGTTGCGGGCTTTGTGTGCCTTCTTCATCGCGCGACTGGTAGAGAAAGTTGTCGCGGATGAATTGGTTCATGGCCACCATCATGTCGCGCGTGTGGGTGGGGCCATCGGTGCGTATGAATTGGCGTGCCCAGGCGCTGAGGTCGCCATTCGGGTCGTCATGGTGGGGCCGCAGGTAGTGCTCCAAATCAAACCGCTCTTCCACGCTGTAGGCAAAAGGAAAAAACTCGGCTGATGGTGAGAGCGGCAACTCCAGGTTGTTGCTGTGGGCGTGTTCAATGGTGAAGCTGCACACAATGCGCAACTCGTTGCTGTCCTCCAGCGGTTGCACCAGAGCGACTGAATTGGAGTGCGGGTCTTGAATCATCCGTACCCGCGAAGGTGGGGTAACCTGCAAGTCGGTGGCCAGCACCCGCAGATCGTGGCTTTCGCGCGGGCGGAACATGACGCGGTGCTCACCGAACGACACCGCCTCTCGGTAGCGGTACACGGTGGTGTGTACCACGTCATAAACGACTGGCATCAAACGCCCAACAGTTCCACTTCAAACATCAAGGTGGCATTGGGCGGAATCACGCCACCCGCACCGCGTGCGCCATAACCCAGCTCGGGTGGAATGACGAGCACACGGGTGCCGCCCACTCTCATGCCCTGCACGCCTTCATCCCAACCACGAATCACCATGCCTGCGCCGAGGCTGAAAGAAAAGGGGTCGTTGCGGTCTTTGCTGCTGTCGAATTTGCTGCCCTTTTGGCCGTCGGCATATAACCAGCCGGTGTAGTGAACGGTGACGTGTTGGCCTGCTTGAGCCGTTTCGCCACTGCCGGTGACGGTGTCTTCGTATTGGAGGCCAGAGGGTGTGGTGTTCATGGTGCGGGCTTTCAGTCGCGGTTGTGGGGAGGGGCGAATGATGCCAGGGTTTGATATGCCGAGGTGCGCAGCACAAAGGTTGGAATTCACAACGCCAATACCTGGGCGGTTTCATCGTTCTGCCCAGCGGTCTATTCAATCCGAATTGATCCCACCGCCACACAAAAACCCCTGAGCATGGTCGACGCGACAGGCCAGGACAGTTCGCCCGCGCTTATGTGCTTCATCACGAAGACTTTTTGCTGCTGTAAACCATGTGCTGGGATCGCGTTGTATCACCCGCCAAACAGGCACCCAATCTTGGTCAGGCAACCAGGTCAACAGAGATTGGGGCACGTCGTAACGATAGGCGTTTAGAGCCGCTAACAAAACACTGCATACACCGTTCGCCCCGAGGTCGAAGGGCCTTGCACCGAGGTACGCGCTGGCTTCGACAAGCTCAGCCCGAACGGTTTTGTTAGCGGCTCTTAGTACCTGTGCAAGGTGATCTGCGTTCGCAAACAACACGGCAATGCGGCGTCGCTTGTCCGCAAGCGCTAAGTCGGCCTGGCCCAGGGAAAGAATTTCTGCCGCTGTCCACCAAGTAGGAATGCCTGCCGCCAGCAACTGGCGCACCTGGGCGTGGTCTCGGGCCGCCACGGCTGCGCTGTAAGCCTGCCTGCGTTTGCTGCCCAAGACCTCCACCAACGGTTTGATTTCGACCGTGCCGCCCTGGCGCAAGGTGGCAATAAGGCGTTCGCTTGTTGGCTGGGGTTGGGCTTCGCTGTTGCTTTCGCGTTTTGCGAGAAGATCAATTCCCTCACAAAAAACTTCTTTCGTCTCTGGTACTTCTTTGCACTGTTTGCGAAGCAAGCCATCCAACACAGGGCCGTCAGTGGCTGTCACCAGAGTCAGTTTCAAGGGCTGGGTTTGCCATTCGTATTCGACGGGTAAGACCGAAAACGGGCTGCATAAAGGGCCTGTCACTCCAGAACTGAGCATGAAGCGTTTTCCAGTTTTTCCATCGCGCACATGGCGTAAAGGCCAACTGCCCACGGCATCGAAGCTGAAGCTGTGTAGCCGGCCTGCGTCCTCAAACCACACCACACCATCCTGACGTGAGTCAATGGCCTGACAGTTAAAAGAGCCGGTTCTAAAAGGCCCCTGAAAAAAATCATCTTCTCGTTCGGGCCATCCCTCCAATTTGTCTCCACTGACACCCAGGCCGCACTTGGTTTTCCCAGGGATAGCAATGGCCTGAATATGCTCCAAAGGGCCCCTACCTTCTTTGTGGAACTGGTTATTAACCAACACATCCAGCCACAAATCATTCAGCGCTAGATTGCAGGTCGGGGGCTCCAAAACCAGCCGAGGTGCAACTTTGGTGGCCGGTGCTGAGAAACGCTCCGCCATCGCCACCAGCGCTGCGTCACCTTGCTCTTTCAACGCCGATGAGCGCAACCCTGTCACCGAGCTGTTGACCCCTTGCTCACGCAAGAAAGCCAGCTTGGCAACAGTGGCCGCAGGGCTGCTGCTGTAGTAACAAGGCGAAGGCCCCGATTCAATCCGGTACTTGGCCAGCACCAAGGCAGGTGCCTCTTGGCGGGCATCGGTAAACCGCCGCTGGAATTCTGGCCAAAGCGCCTTGAAAGCCGCAATATCCAAGGCACTCAGCAGGCAACCTGTCGCCTCGGCGTCATGCATGGCATAACCGCTGGCGAACAACCCCGGCCACAGCGCAGGCGAGATGTGCTCCACCAGGCCATACCTTTTTTCGTAGCGCAGCGGTTTGTCAATTCGACTCCACAGGGCGGGCCAGCTTTGGGAGGCAACGCTGTAGTGCATCTTGGATTCAGGGCCATATTCCACATGGCTCCTCTCGGCCAAGATGTCTGCAATCTCTTGTGCATGGCGGCGCACCAAGTCCAGTGGCAGGCGCGACAGCGCGTTTTCTATGCCACCGTCGATATCCCTTTGCAAGTAAATCAGTTCAGGCAGATAGGTGCCGTCTTTGAAGATGTCAACGTATTCCTCGGTGCTGAGGGTGGCGGCAAACGTCTGCCACTCTTGCTGATTCACCTTGCTGACCTGCCTGTGCGAAGGCACGATTTTGTTGATAAGGGCAATGGCCTCTTGCCGGCGAGACGGCAGCGAAGCGGGGCGCGCTGGGGCCAAAGTGTTTTGCCCAATCGCTGGCTTTGAGTGCGGCGTCGGCGGCTTGAATCCGTAAGCGCTCTGCAGCACCTTGATGACATCGTTGCGCTTGAACTGGCGAGCCAGATCGTAGGCGGTGCTGGTTTTCTCGGAGTGGTGCAGCACCCGCTTGGGGTCTGCACCATTGCGCAGCAACCAAATGGCGGTGCGTTGTTTGTCCGCCCGTATCGCGTGGGCCAGCAAGGTGCCGCCGTGGCGCATGGCGTTGACGTTGGCTCCGGCTTTTGTCATACGCCGCAACCGTGCGATCAGCTCGGTTTCGGTGGTGGGCGCAGCATCGGCTTGCTCTGGAATCACCCACCCTCCCTCCTTGGGCTGCGCACCAGGCATTGACAGTAAAGCAGCAAAAGCTGCATCGGTCGCATCGCTTGACTCGGCGCCAGCGGTGCCTGCCAAACAAAACAACATGGCTACGAGGGCAACTGCGTGTGTCCAGGCAATGGTGGATGGTATGAGATTCCTTTTTGGATCGGCGAAGAACGCAGCAAACTTGCTTCCGTTGCAATGGGGAATTCTCGCCATAAAAGTCTCCATGAAATGAATGCGGGCGTTGCGCTGAAAGCGCTTGTCGCAATGGAATCGTTGGTGGGTACGCTCACCATTCTCAGCACCCATTGGGGCGCTGGTATGAAGCGTTTGTGAGGCACGTGTGAAGTCGGGCGTAGATTGACAGCGGATCCACATTCACCAACCGGGGCGAGATGCGCGCTCCTGGGTGTGGCAGTGTTGACGCAAGCGTGACCGCCGCAGGTGCCTTAGAGCGTGTTTACGATCTTCTTCTGACCCGAAAATAGGCAGATGAAGAGAAAGAGATACGCCAGCGACATCAGCCGGGAGAAGTTTGAGCAAATTGAGCCGCTGCTGCGCAGCGTGCGCAAGGCGACCAAGCCGACGAAGGTGGATCTGTATGAGGTGTTCTGCGCGGTGCTGTACCTGCTGCGAACGGGTTGCCAGTGGAGGTTCTTGCCGAGCGAGTTTGCGAAGTGGACGACGGTCTATGCCTACTGGCGCAAATGGAGTGAGCCTGACCAGGACGGTGTGAGCGTGTTGGAACGGGCTTTAAAAAAATCAGGTTGGCGCGGCCCGAGACAGACTGGGGCGCAACGCATGCAGCACGCTGTTGATCGTGGACGCGCAGAGCGTGAAGAATACGGACACGGCGGCGCTCAAGGGCTATGACGGGGGCAAGAAGGTTTCGGGCATCAAGCGACACATTGCAGTGGACACGCAAGGGTTGCCGCACGCAGTGGCGGTGACGACGGCCGAGGTGACTGACCGCAAGGGGGCGCTGCAGGCCCTGCAGCGTTGCAAACCGGGACTGGCACGGGTGCAAAGCTTGCTGGCTGACAGCGGGTACGTGGGAGAGCCCTTCGCGCAGGGCGTGCAAGAGGTTCTTGGAGGGTATGTGACGGTACAGATCGCCAAGAGGAGCGAGTTGCACACCTTCAAGGTCATGCCCAAGCGCTGGATCGTCGAGCGTAGCTTTGCCTGGTTGGACAAGAACCGGCGGCTGTGGAAGAACTGCGAGCGGCTGCTCAATACCAGCCTACAGTTCGTCCACTTGGCATTCTTGGCGTTGCTCCTCAGGAGATCGTAAACACGCTCTTAGAAGAGATCCGCCCAACGGACACGGATTGGTGACGCCGAGTTTGCAACTGAGACCACTTCCGGCGGCTTGCCCTGACTCCGCGCTGTGACGGCTTGGAGTTTTGCAATTGGCCCCATATGGATCAATTCGATGTACGCCCTCAAACACCTGCAAGCCACCTCCGGCACCTGGTGCTGGGTGGTGAACTTCAGCCGCAACGGAACCATGTACTCCAAGCGGTTTTGCGAACCCATGTACGGCTGTTCCAAGGGAGCCCGGCAAGCGGCCATTGCCTGGCGCGACCAGATGCTCGCGCAGATCAAACCCATGACCGTGATCGAGTTCAGCCAGAAGGTTCGCAGCAACAACACCAGCGGCGTACCCGGTGTGACCTTCGACAAAACCACGCGCCAACCCGAAGGCATCTGGCAGGCTGGTCTCACGCTTTCCAGCGGCAAACGGCTCAGAAAGTCCTTCTCCGTCTTGATGCACGGTGAGCGACGAGCGTTTGAACTTGCGGTGCAAGCACGGCAAGTGATGCTTGATGATGCCCAAGATCGACCATATCTTCACGCGCCCTTCGCGGTAAAAATGTCGCACAAGCAGTCAAAAGTTGGGTGGGTCGAATAGGCCCGACCCACCGATACAGATGACAAACCTCGCTGAACGCTCACCCTGCTTGGAATCCAAGGTCTGATGATTTGATTGTTCATGCAGTCACAATCTGCCCCGATTTTTCAGAGCCAATTCATGACGCCATCACCACCGTTCGAAGTCTTCACTCTTTGGCTCACCGGACTCAGCGGCGCAGGCAAAACGACCTTGGCTAACGCGTTGAAGCACGCGTTGACAGAGCGGGGCCAGACAGTCCTTCACCTAGACGGCGATGAGTTGCGTCGCGGCCCTCATTCCGACCTGGGCTTCAGCGATCAAGACAAACAAGAAAACATTCGCCGAACCGGCGTGCTGGCTCTACAAGCGCACGAGCGTGGAACCAGTGTGCTGGTCAGCTTGATCAGCCCATGGAGAGCGGGACGCGATGCCTTGCGACAAGACTACGCCCGCAGAGGCTGGCGTTTCATCGAAATCCATGTCGACACCCCTTTGGTGCAGTGCGCAGAAGTCGACAGCAAGGGCTTGTACGCCAGGGCTCGCGATGGAAAACTCAAGGGACTGGCGGGAGTGGATTCGGTTTACGAGGAACCCTTGAATCCAGCGCTGCGGCTGTCGCCCTTTCGCACGCCACTGCAGGACTGTGTTCACCAAGTGATGGCGTGCATCATGTCGAAGTAGGCCGAGCAAACCGCTCCCGCCTGAGAGCCTCTTCTGTGGGAATACGCGCCAGCAGCCCTTCACCAAAATCGGCATAAAAGGGCAAGTCGTTCCGGTGTGAATAGCCAATGAAACACTCGCACTTGAATCGAGGACAGGGCCGCTCCAGGAGCATGGCCTCTAGTGTGTCGGTGTAGATATTACCCAGCCGGGTGGGTACAAAGTGGCACCGCTGCACATCGCCTTGGCCATCGATGGACAACATGTCGTGGCCCGCACGGCAAGGTTTGCCCCGTGAAGGGTCGGGCGAGCGGTTGTGCTGGAACCACCGGTCAATGTCGTCAAGCCATGCCAGGTCGGTGGGTGTGTAGTAACCCGGACCACGGCGGTCATAGGCATTGAGCCATACGGGGCAGTTGTCTGGCAATGCGGCCTTCAAGGATTGGATCGCTGCATAGTGCTCCCGCATTGCCACCACACCGACAGAAAAGCGCACACCCAAGGTCTGCAGTCGCGCGCACCGCTGGGTGAAACGATCCAGGGTCACCTGATCGGGGTGATAGGTGCACCACAGAGAAATCTTCTCATTCGGTGCATCCTCCAGCCAGGCCAACGAGCCGGAAAGATTGGTCTGAATCGAGACCTGGCTGACATGGTCCAGCGCTGCCAGCCTCAGCATCGAACGTTGATAGTGACGCCGCACCATGGCCTCTCCCCAGGGTGTGAACAGAACACGCACAGTCCGCTTTTGTTCGGCCGCCCAATCCACAAAGCGTGCCACCTCGGCGGCATCACGCATCAACGTGGCCCGTGTATCGCGGCGCTTGGCAAAAGGGCAGTAGCCGCAGGCGTAGTTGCAGCCACTCAGGCTTCCACGGTAGAGCAAGGTCAGCATGCGCGGTCGGCCACCATCAGGCGCTTCACGGGTTCAGATGCTAACCAGGGGCCGATGCTGTCGGCATAGGAAAGCCCCGTGTCATTCAACTTGAGCAGACCATCCTCGTCTTGCGCCAAACCCAAAGCGCTCAGTTCGTGCAGTTGCGGCAAGTCGTCTGAAGCCATGGAACCAAAGCGCCGCTGGTAAGCGGCGTGGTCCAGCCCGGGTTGCGTCAGCAGCGACTGAATCACGTAGCGCCGCTTTTGCTCTTCTGTATTCAACTCAAAGCCATGGGTCGCGTATTTGAAACCATCTCCATCACGGGCCACAAAATCTTCGATGATCTGGCGGGTGGCTAAACGCTCCACCGCATAAGTGCTGGCGTAATGAAGGGTGGAGGTGTAGGAACGCGCACCAGCGCCCAAACCCACCATGCCATCGTTTTGGCAGCAGTAAACGGGCCCGCTGTCGTGTGGCGCATGTGGCGCACGGAACATGCGCATGGATACCTGGTGGTACCCGGCCGCCAACAAGCGGTTGCGCGCCGCTTGGTAGAGCGCCAGCCGCGAGTCGCCGGGTTGGTTTGATGTTTCATTGATGCTGCGGATGCTCATCTTGCCAAGCCCTGTGCGCGCCCGCACGTACAGCGGATAGATGTAGATCTCCTCGGGCTGGAAAGCCAGCGCACTGTCGATGGAATCAAGCCAGCTCTGGGTGGTTTGGCCGTCGATGCCGTAGATCAGGTCCAGGTTCATCACCGCAAACCCCGCCCGCCTGATCTCATCAATAGCTGCAGTCACCACCGAATTTTGCTGAGGGCGCGCCAGCGCGCGGACCTCATCGCTTGCGAAACTCTGAATGCCCATGCTGACACGGCTCACTGCTGCAGCACGGCACACGGCCAGCCGGTCGCGGGTGACGGTCTCTGGCGAGACTTCAATGCCGGAGGGCGTGGCACGCAAATCGATGCCCAGCACCTCACTGGCCGCCCCATAAAGCCGTTCCAGTTGATGAGCCGAGAGGTAGCTGGGCGTGCCGCCGCCCAGTGCCAGACGAGCGAATTGCCGATCACCCAAGACCTGGTCCATGGTGCGCATTTGCCTCATCACGGCGTCGACATAGGACTCCACCAGATCAGCGTTCGGCTGTGCCATCGCAAACAGGTTGCAAAAGCCGCAGCGCATGGTGCAAAACGGAATGTGGACATAGGCAAACAGCGCGGATCGGTCTTGCTGTGCCCACAGATCACCCAGCGCACGTGGCTGCTCAAGCGGCCGGTAAGCGCTTTTGTGCGGGTAGGAATAAGAGTAGGCCTGGTAGGGCCCCTGTTCGAGGAGTTGCGCCAGCGAAGGAGAAGCGATTGAATGATTCACGGGGTACCGATAAAAAAATGTGCGTAAGGCACTGTCCAGACGGTTTCGTGGGCAAGCCGGTGGCCGCTGTAGCCGTCCTCGCCATAAGCGCAGCCGTGGTCGGAACAAATGATGACAAAGGTTGGTGCACGCTGGGCGCACGCCGCAAAAAGAGGCTCGAGCGCACCGTCCACATAGTGCAGGGCGGCGGCATGGCTTTGCAAGGAATCCGCTCTTGGGCCACCTGTTGGCCCGCTTGTTGGCGCGCTTGTGGCTGTGGGCAGATAAAAGTAATTCGGATGGTGAATGGCCGAGATGTTCAGAAATAAGAAAACCCTGCCCTCCAGTGATTGCATCCGCTTGATCGCCAGCGCCACCTGATGCTGCGTGGACTTGGGGTTGCCCACCCCCATGGCGGGATTCCAGTGGCTCTCGTCGAACATGTTGGGCAACACACTACCCAGCGCTGTTTGTTTGTTAAAAAACCCCACACCTCCTATGCACACCGTGTTGTATCCCCTTGCGGCCAGGCCAGCGGGAATGCTCTCTTGCTCGAACACACAGGTTTCAGTGGCGGTGGTCTCACTGCCCCGAAATGCCGTCGCAAACAGCCGAGGGTGGCGGCCAGGCTGGGCAGGGGTGGGCAAAAAGCCAGCGAAGAAAGCGTGATGGGCCGCATAGGTGAAGCTGCCGGGTGTGTGCCGCTTCTCCCAACCGCTGCTGGGTAAATGCCGCGACAGGACGGGTAAGTCTCCGCGCTCAAACATCGCTTGCGCAGCGTCATAACGCAAGGTGTCCAGCGTGATGAAGACGATGTCGTGGTGACCCACGACATCATTCATGTCGGGGATGGGCTGGATAGGAGTGGGACGAGTCATGTCTTTTATCAAAGCAATCTATAGGCAAGACGACGCTGCCTCATAGGTGTCTTTGCCATCCCACAGCAGCCCCGGCAGCAGATCGCCAAAAGCATTGGCTTCCAGCACCTGCGCCGAGCCAGGGCGCACCACCATGTCCAAGCCGATGATGTGGCTATTCGCAAAGGCGCGTGCGGCCTGTTCGGCCGTGGCCTCCAATAACCCGATGTCGGCCCTGGACAGCAGCACCGCGCAATCGGCCCGCTGGCTGTCCAGGTGCAGATTGGTCATGGGGCGCAGGCCTATTCGTGCCACGCGGTGTCTTGCCTGACCCGCCAAGGTCACGACGCGCACATCAAAGTGACCCGCGCCGCTGCGAGGTTTGGGAATCCAGGCCTCGGCGTAAGCACCTTGCGCAGCGATCAGATCGATGACTTGTCGGATGGCAGCAGCGCTGGAATAGGTCTGAAGGCGCTTGACGTTAAAAAGCTGCGCCCGCGCCGGTTTGCCGCTCTGTAGTTTGACATCCGAACTCACCAGCTGCGCCGAGGTAGTGGCCTGTTCCATCCCCCGGCGGTTGCGGCGGTAGGCCACCACACCGGCAGCAGAGGAGCCGTACCGGGCCTTGAGGAAAGCCCGGTCCAATTGATGTTGATCCAACAGTGCAAGAAAATCGTCGTAGCTGCTCACCAGGCCCAGCCGCGCTGGGGTGTTGATGCCCTGCGCTTGCAGCCGCTCCTGACATTGCCATTTGTCAGTCATGGCGAGAATGTCGACTGGCGCGTTGACGACTTGGACATGCGGGATGCCCTGGAGGCTTGACTCCAATTGGCGCATGGCCAGACTGAATCCTTGAAACCAGACATCACCCGCACCCAACTCGCCAAAGGCTAGTGGCGCGGGGCTTGTATGTCCAATGTGCTGGCTTCCCCAGGTCAGTAGCCGATGGTGGACCTGCTCGTCGTCACCCGGTGGTTCGATCTTGAAAACACAAGGCTCTCGCAACTGGTCGTCCAAGACCCGTGGCGAGGCCATCCACTCGCGCCACGGCACCAGCCTGGCGGGTGCAAGGCCCAGCCGCGCACGGGCGAGTTGCAGCCCTTGGGTGCGTTTGCTGGAGGGCACACCCAAGACGACCCAGGGCAGCGAGGCGACAGGGGCCTCATTCATCACGACATCGTTGAGCTAACGGCTCGATGTGTCGCGCTCGGTCTACTCACCCACCGCAACATAACGGTCTTCATCGTCGGGGGTCTGGGGATCGTCCAGTACGACATGGGGGAAGGCGGAACGTAACTGGCCCTGAACGGCATCAGAAATGTAGTGGTGGGTCAAATCCAAACGCTGAAGTTTGGAAAGCTGCGGGGCATTGCAAAGAGCTTGTCCGCCGATGTCGCTGATCGTGCCCAATGACAGATCGAGTGTTTCCAGCGTTTCCAACCAGGTCTCGGTGGACAACCACTGCGCGATCTCATCAGCGATCTCCGCGTCACGCAGCCCGAGGTAGCGCAGCGCGGGGGTGCGCAGCTTGTTCACCACCTGTCCGACCAGGGCCACGTCGCCATCAAAGCCATACCCTGACGTGCCGATCCACAACTCGAGATGTTCCAGTGCGGGCAGGCTGGAGGCGGCCAGGTTCTGCATGATCTCTTTGGGCAAGCCGCCGCATTCGATCACGAGTTGGCGCAACGCCGCGTGTGAGAACGCGGGCAATTCAAGTGACGTGGAGCCGCGAATGCGCAGCGCTTCCAATTTTGGGAAAGTCTCTAAAAAGGCCTGGTAGTTGCCCTGAATGATCCAGGAGATCTCGCACTCTTCGTAGGTCATGTCGCCCACAAAGAGCGCTTTGAGTTGCGGCAATTCGGCGGCATTCTTGATCAAGAGGGTCAGCACTTCGTTGGGGCCAGCATCATGCGGCTCACCCCAGGCACCAATGACAAGTGCCTCCAACGAGCTCTTGTCGACAGCACCCAAAAACTCTTCCAACAATTCCGGCATGGATTGTTCAGCGTCGTAATCCAGGCTCAACCGGTAGACCATGTTTGGACTGCTTTGAACAGGCTTGCCGCTTTCGTAGTCCACCACGGTTTTGCCGAAAAAGGTTTCAGTGCGGTCGGATATCGTCATGGTGCCTTCCTGTGATGCGTCGTTGTTGGTGTGAAAAATGCCAGGGCGCAAGAATACCTGGAGTCTGTGAAGGTCAATGACCGCGAATGTGAAACAGCATCGATGTGCCAAATTGGAAATATGAACTGATGAAAAGATTCGCCTCTCCATCGTGGCACTGCTCCTGTGCCGACCGCCGCAAGCCCAACGAGTCGCGGCTCGCTGGGGACGGGGAAGTTCCTTTCACTCGGTAGATGCGATAAGCAAACTCCATTGCAAATGCGGCCACTTAATCTGTGACAACACGAACGGGCTGGCCTACAAAGCCTCAATGCTTAAGGACAGCGAAAGCGAAGAGTTCTTTGACTGGCTCAAAGCGGAAACCCAGAGTTATGTTGTTGCCGCCCAAACGGGTACTGTTCCGGAATGGCTTGCGGAAAAGGGCTACTCGGCAGATTACGCAGGCTTGATGCTGGATCATGGAACTGTCCTGCATGATCACATTCATGGCCGATGGTGCATGGTCAAGCGCGACTTGTATGGATGCGAGGCATGTGGCCGAATTCAAATCGAAGCCGAAGACAACGTTTTCGCTGGCTATACGTCTGACAATGAGAAATACAACCAGATTCTTGCGGCAACCCCGAGCGATGGCACCTAACCAAGCTGTAAAAAAATCCCCTGTGACGCCAAGGCACCAGGGGTCTGAGCAAGAAAAAGGGCTATGAACTTCATCTGCCGACTTGGTTGGATAGATTGAATGTGTGAGGCGCATTTTGACGCCAAACGCAGCTCCAAAGGCCCCAGCACTTGCCCTGAGGCGGCGTGGCCGCTATCCGTGCCAGCCACTGTGAGCCAGCTTCTCAATGTTGTGCACCAGGCAGTACAAATGCCACTGCGTGTTGACCTTCTCCTTGCCGCGCAAGTTAAATCGGCTCAAGCGTTTGTTGTGCCTGATGTTGGCGAATACAGGCTCCACCGTCCCGATGCGCTGGCTATAAAGCTGCCTGCCCCGTGTCGAGTCAATCGCCTGACGCATGCGGTGGCTGGGGTCATCGTGATCTATCTGGCGTGTGTGGAAATACACCACTTTGCGTGCTGCAGTTCGTTCAGGATGGCGTAAACACTGCGAGCGCTTTGTGCAGGCAGCGCAGTCTTCTTTCTTGGCTTTGAAGTCCTCACGGCGCAGGCCCTTGCCGACGTTGTAGATGGAGCCGGTGCTGGTCAGCAGTTTGCCGTTTGGGCAAGTGCAGGTGTGGTCACCATTGAAGCGGAAGTCCTCTGGTCTGAACCACGTTACTGCTTTGACATCTGCATGCCCGGTGGGCTGTTTGTCATACAGCACATCGTCTTTGGGTTTGTACCGGTCTTGGTTCTTGAAACGTTCATCGCGCTGGCGCATCTGGTTGTCGGCCACCAGCGCCGGTGTGCCTTGGGCTTGCAGTGCACGGAGGTTGGCATCGCTGTGGTAACCCGCGTCGGCTGTGTACAGGGTTTGAGCAGTGGCCAAGGGTCGGCTTTGTTCTACCAAGGGCAAGAGCATGCTTTGTTCTGACCCCGAACCAATCACGTCGGCGGCAACTACCACTTGGTGGGCCGCGTCCACAGCCGCTTGGGCGGCATAACCTTGAATGACGCCTTTGCTGGTGGCCATCTTGGCGCTTTGAGGGTCGGTGACATTGGTTTTAAGTTCCTGGCCCTTGGCATTGGTGCGCTTGGCTGCATGGGCCAAGAACTCACGGGTGCGGGCGGCTTCACGGCGCAGTTTGTCGAACTGGGTTTGGCGCTTGGTATCAAGCGCTGTGTCTTCAGTGATGTTGTCTGCACTTTGGTGCAGGGCCAAGATCTTGTCGGCCGCTTGATCCAAGCGTTTAGCGCGGTGGTGCAGCTCGGCATGGGTGCCACTGCGCTCTTTGCTGGCGTTGCTGGGCAGCTTCACGCCATCAATGGCAAAGAGGTCGCGACCAATTAGCCCTTGGGCATCACAAGTCATTAGCACCTGGGTGAACAGGGGTTTGATTTGATCGCGCAAGCTGCACACGAACTTGGCGATGTGGGCGTGGCTGGGCTGGCTGTCGCCGCTGATGGCGATGAACTGCACGTTGTGTACACAGGCCCGTTCGATGGCGCGGCTGGAGATCAGGCCCTGGCTGTAGGCCAAGAGCACGATCTTGAGCATCACACGGGGGTCATAGGCTGAGGCACCGACTTCGTCGTTCTTGAACTTGGCGTCCATCGCCTTGAGGTCGAGTTCGTTGTCGACGAGGTAGTCCAGTGCAAATGCGAAACTGCCCGGGACGATTTGCTCAGCAAGCACCACCGGCAAGAGCAAGCCATGGCGGTCTTGAGGTTTGTAGCGCGGCATGGACGTGCGGCATTTGTTGCGATGCGGATGCAACGTGGTCAGTACCACTGCCGATGTCGGTGTGAACCCGCAGGGGAGGTTTTTTTACAGCCTCAACGTTTGAGTTAAGCGGGCGCCGACGGCAGGCCGCCAGGCCCGGACTGGCGAAAATGTACCGCGTACCGCCAGACCGGGCCTGGCGGCCTGCCGTTGGTGCTCCGCTTGAACGAAGGGTTAGGCCGCACCCGCACCGGAAGAAGTGTTGGCTTCACTCTTGACGCTTGTATGCAGCCAGATTGTGATTCTCTCTCTGTCCTTGGGTATTGGCTTGCCCAATGCCTTGGAGTCTCCTGACTGATGGGTCGGTCAGTCGAGAACTGATGTTGAACCTTGGGTACTCGCCAATGATGTGTGGGTGCAGGCTTGCGGCTACTCGTACATCGCTTGCGGATACATACCTTCCAGCCCAATTCTCGATTAGGTGCTTCAGAGGATTCGCGACGTCGCGTGGACCTTTCGTCTTCACTTGTGCATCGAGCCACTCGTAGGCGATTCGAATGCAGTCGTTGTGCTCGTGGTTTGCGTCGGGGATGCTCAGTGCGGCTTTGGCAGCGTCGATCTGCTTGTCAGTTAGCAATTTCGTCTCCTGTGCGAGAAGGTTGGTTGTGCGGCCTAACGTGGAGCTAACCGGCGCGCGCAGGCGTGCTGCCCTGGCCGCAAGGCGCAGGATGAACAGCGAGCGCCTTGCGGCCAGGGCGGCATGCCGTAGCGCGTCCGGTTGAGCGTAGTGTTAGGCCGCACTCGCTGGAATTGCATACGTGACCTTGGTTTCGTTAACCGCGATGATGCCCTTGCTCTGTAGCCCTTTGAGAAGCGCGGCCAGTTCTTCCTCGGTGAGCTGCTTCTGAAAGAGCGAGTTGATAGTGCTCGTGAGTGTCTTCAGCGTTCTCGGTCTCGAGGCGCCGCGTTGCTGGAGGTTGGCGACGACAACCTCAATCTTCTCTGGAGTGGTCTTCGAGTTTGCCGCCTTCAGCAAGGGGATGTCCGCGATGTCCTTGGATCTTGACGCGAAGACCTTGCGTTCCTTCAGGTGCTGGATGAGTGGGTCGAAGCCGGAATCTTTGGAGATGATGTGGAAGAACGCAGTTGGATCCTGCGCAGCCAGGTGTCCAATGTGGAACGCAATATGGAAATCCAGAGCGTTGGAGCCATTCCCTGCGATCTTGATGTACTCGGCTCTGGCGCCGAGCTTCTGCAGCGCAGCTGCCGTGTCGAAGCCGACCTTGTTCTGGCTAGCGCCTACAAACACAAGGACGCGAAAGTGCTCCGCGTCCAGACCCACAAGCGAGCTGGGCTGAACGTTCTCATAGTCGATGAGGACGTAGTTGGTGCGCATGGGTGTATTCGTGCGGCCTAACGTGTTATCGGGCGACAGTATTGCTGCATAACACCACCGACTGTCTCCCTAAAACGGGTGGTGCAATCGACCTGCAGGTCGCATGAATCTTGGGTTTTTGACATAAACACTGTTGTTTTATAAGGGGTATCCTTTTAGCTCCAGCAACCCCTGAGCTACTGGATGAATCCACAGCATACTTCAACGCCCGAAGCCGGTAAAGACTACCCACAAAACTGGAACGAATTCCTCGACTGGTTCGGCAGTGAAGAGGCGTGCCTGGACTATCTGGAGCGGCTGCGCTGGCCACAAGGATTTGTCTGTCCAGCCTGCGGTGTTTCGCAAGAGCCCTACCGTTCCAGCCGAGCCCGGCTGATGTGCCGGGCATGCGCACGCCAAAGCACTGTGACGGCCGGAACGATCTTCGACAAGACGCGCACACCGCTGCGCGTGTGGCTGGCGGGGGCGTGGTATCTGACTAATCAGAAGCAGGGCGTCAGTGCCCTGGGTCTACAACGGGTGCTGGGCCTGGGCAGCTATCAGACCGCCTGGACTATGCTGCACCGGTTTCGCCGCGCAATGGTGCGGCCTGACCGGGCTCGCTTGAAGGGGGTGGTCGAAGTCGACGAAACTTACCTGGCCATCACTGACCGCGAGGAGCCCATTTCTCCTATGAGGCGCAAGAACAATACGAGTAAGGTTTTGGTCGTTCTAGCGGTGGAGATGGTGCAGCCCAAAGGTTTTGGACGTATTCGATTGCGCCGCATCGACAACGACTCCGCAGAGAGTGTCGTGCCGTTCGTGCAAGCGGCAATTGAGCCCGGCGCGCAGGTGCGAACCGATGGATCGGCCGCTTACAGGGCATTGAACGATCTGGGCTATGACCACCAACGCACGGTGATGCTGGGTTCGGAGATCCCTGCCCATGTGTCCATGGCCGGTGTGCATCGCGTGGCTTCGCTGGTCAAGCGATGGATACTGGGAACGCACCATGGCTCAGTCCAGCCAGCACACCTGGACGCTTACCTGGATGAGTTCGTCTTCCGTTTCAACCGCCGCACTTCGGGCTCGCGCGGCATGCTGTTCTACCGCCTGCTGCAACAGGCCGTGATTACCGATCCGGTGACCTACGACAACGTTGTGAACCCCTTGCGCGCGCAGTCCGAGCAGGCGTAACATTACTGGATGGGTATCCAGTGTTTTGGGCTTCGCTGGAGCTAAGTGGATACCCCTTTGTTTTATACAGTTATAACAAAATCGTCAAATCCGGCAGGCTTTTTCGTCCATGGCCGCTGGTTGCAATTCCCCGCCGCATCTCCCTCGGAGGCCTGCATGCCTGAGTCGCATTTGCACCGAATGCTGCCACAGTTTTCCTCTGCGCCCTATGCCCGGCACGCACCTGCACGTAAGGCGGCCAAGTGGCCTGCGCTGAAATCGGTCAAGGTGCTGGACCAGTTGCGCGAGCGGATTCGCTACCTGCACTACAGCCGCCGCACCGAGGATGCGTATGTGTACTGGGTACGCGCCTTCATTCGTTTTCATGGGCTGCGCCACCCGCGTGAGTTGGGCGGGCCTGAGGTGGAGCGTTTTCTCACGCACTTGGTGAATGAGCGCAGCGTGTCGGCGTCCACCCACCGGCAGGCTTTGTCTGCGCTGCTGTTTTTTTACGGCAAGGTGATGGGTGTGGAATTGCCTTGGATGGCGGAGATTGGGCGGCCCCAAGTGCAGCGCCGATTGCCAATAGTGTTGAGCCGCGAGGAGGTGGCCAGTACGTTGACGCTGCTGCAAGGCGAGCACCGCTTGCTGGCGCAGTTGCTTTATGGCACCGGCATGCGAATTCATGAGGCGCTGCAATTGCGTGTGAAAGACGTGGACTTTGAGCACCAGGCCATCGTGGTGCGCGAGGGCAAGGGCAACAAAGACAGGGTGGTGATGTTGCCGCAGTCGCTGGTGCCTACACTGCGCGAACAGTTGGGCCGGGCCAGGTTGTTGTGGGCGGCAGACCAAGCCCAGGGCTGCGGTGGTGTGGCCATGCCGCATGCGCTGGAGCGCAAGTACCCACGGGCGGGTTCTGCATGGACTTGGTTTTGGGTGTTCCCGCAGGCTACTCATTCGACCGACCCGCGTACTGGGGTGGTGCGTCGCCACCACCTTTACGACCAAACATTCCAGCGCGCCTTCAAACGCGCGGTGCAACAAGCAGGGATTCAAAAGACTGCCACGCCGCACACCTTGCGGCATGCGTTTGCGACACACTTGCTGCAAGCGGGTTACGACATTCGCACGGTGCAAGAGTTGCTGGGCCACGCGGATGTGGCGACCACCATGATTTACACGCATGTGCTGAAGGTGGGTGGCGGCGGGGTGCGCAGCCCGGCGGATTTGTTGCCGCAGCTTTCGGCGGGCGTGGTCGTGGTTTGACGAGATGGTGCAGTTGCGGCAGAGTCAACCGTGACTCGCCTTGCCGTGTCTGTTCGCTCAAAGCCTGACGGCCAGCCGTTCCTGCAGTGCGTCTTCCTGCGCCCCCCACATCGGTGCCACCCGCACCACATCCCCAATCACCAGCAGTGCCGGGCTGCTCAAACCCTGTTCGGCAATGGTGTTCACCAATGCAGACAACACACACACCGCCTGCCGCTGCTGGGACGTGTGCGCGGCGCTGATGATGGCAGTGGGGGTGTGGGGTGACAGGCCTCCTTCCATCAAGGCTTGCACTATGTGTTCAGCGCGTGCCACGCCCATGTAGATGACGAGGGTGAGCCCGCTTTGGGCGAGGGCGGTCCAGTTCGGGCCTTCGCTTCCGTCTTTCGCATGGCCCGTGACCAAGGCCACGCCGGGGGTGTGGCGGCGGTCGGTGGTGGGCAGGCCGATGGAGGCGGGGCCGGCCAGACCTGCGGTGAGGCCGCTGACCACTTCCACTTGCAAACCCGCTTGGCGCAAGGCATCGGCTTCTTCACCGCCTCGGCCAAACACGAAGGGGTCGCCGCCTTTGAGGCGCACCACTTTCATGCCGCTGCGGGCTTCGCGGATCATCACGCGGTGGATGAAACCTTGGTCGGTGGAGGGGCAGCCGCCGCGTTTGCCCACGTAGAGCACACGGGCGCTGCTGGATGCGTGTTCAAGCACGCGGGGGTCGACCAGGTCATCGCACAAGATGACGTCGGCCTCGCGGAGGGTGCGGGCGGCTTTGAGGGTGAGCAGTTCGGGGTCACCAGGGCCTGCGCCGACGAGGTGAACGGTGGGGGTGAGCGTGTGTGCAGGGTGCATCGTGCTTTCTCCTGTTGCCTGGGGTTCAGTTCATACTTGGCCGAGGGCACTTCGACAGGCTCAGTGCAAACGGCGAGAGGAGACATGCATCCCACATCCGTTCGGGCTGAGCCTGTCGAAGCCAGCGCGGGCCTCGGCGCATGCCCTTCGACAGGCTCAGGGCGAACGGAGGGAGGTGGACATGCCCCCCATCGGGTGTTCCGGCACAGCGCGAAAGGGATTGACCTGGCTGGGAAATGTCGCGAGTCAAAGTCATCCATCCCAGGTCAATGCGGCCTTGCTCACGCCGCCGCCAAACTCTGCCGCACCCGCTCGCGCAAACTCGGCAAACAAGAACCGCACTGGGTGCCGCATTTCAGTTCGCCCTGCAACTGCGCGAGCCGTTCCTCAGCGCTGCCAGTGCAGCGCTGCAAGGTGGTGCTGATTTGGTCGGCGTTGACGTTGAAGCAGTTGCACACCTGGGGGCTGGTGGGGGCGGCATCCGCTGGCGGTTGGGCACCTGCCGCCAGCAAGCGGTGGGCTTGGGCCGGTGTGGCTTGTTCCGACTGCAGCATGGAACGCATCCAGCCTTGGGCGCTTTCATCGCCTGCGAGCAAGAAGGCGTCTAGGCGGCGTTCGCCCTCCACCGTCACCAACCGCAGGGCGCGCCGTTGGCCGCGTTTTTTGTCTTCGTAGCGCAGCACACTGGCTTGGCTGGCATCCAGGGCGAAGAGGGCTTCAATCTCCATCACCAGCTCGGGCGTGGGCAACTCGGCAGCGGCGGCGCGCAGCAGCAGCCCGTTGCGCTGGTGGCCAAAGGGCACCAGGGCGGCGTAGTCAAAATGGGCGAGCAGGGTTTGCAGTTGGCGGCGCTTCAAGGGCAGCTCGTCGTCGCTGAACCAGGCCATGGCGGTGAGCCGCCAGGGCAATTCCGCCTTGAGCACTTTGATGGCGCTGTGTTTCAGCTCGGGCTGTTTGGAGCTGGGACAGTAGGCGCGGGTGGTGAGGGCGTTGATGCCGGTAGAGGCGTCTTGGTGACCGGTTTTTCCGGAAAGAAACTCCTCACCCCAATGCATGGCGACAAAGGCCTGGGTGGTGGCGATGCGTTCACTCGGCTGCACCGGCAAGATGATGGAGCCACGGCGTGAGGTGAGGTGAACTAGGTCACCTTCACTCAAACGCAAACGCGCGAGGTCTTGCGGGTGCATTTCCACCACGGGCTCGGGCACATGGCCAAACAAGCGGCCCACGGTGCCTGTGCGGCTGCCGCCATGCCATTGGTCGCGCAAGCGGCCGGTGATGAGGCTGAAGGGGAAGCGGGCATCACGCGGTTCGGCCAGTGGTGTGAAGGGTGCGTCGAAAAATTTGGCGCGACCGTCCACGGTGGGGAAGATGCCGTCTTCATAGAGCCGTGCTTTTCCTGCGTGCGTCCCCTCGGGCAACGGCCACTGCTGCGGGCCTTTTTCTTCCAGCAGGGTGTAGGACAGGCCGGTGATGTCGAGGTCGCGGCCGCGGGTGGTTTCGCGGTGTTCATTCCACACCGATTCTGCGGTGGGGTAGTTGAACAGCGGTGGCCACTGTGGTTTTAAACGGTCTTGAAGAAGTTGCGCAAAGTCGCGGGCTATTGTCCAGTCGTCACGGGTTTCGCCGGGTGGCGTGATGGCGGGGCGCACGCGGCTGATGCGGCGTTCGCTGTTGGTCACGGTGCCTTGTTTTTCTCCCCAACTGGTGGCGGGCAGTTGCAGGTGGGCATAGGGAGAGGTGGCGGTGGTGAAGGCTTCTTGCAGCACCACAAACTCGCAGCGCTCCAACGCTTTGCGCACCAGGGTTTGGTCGGGCAATGACTGCGCCGGGTTGGTGCAGGCTATCCACAAGGCTTTGATTTCGCCTTCGGCTGCGGCTTCAAACATTTCCACTGCCGTTTTGCCTGGCTTGGCGGGCACGTCGGGCACACCCCAGAGCGCGGCTACTTCGGCGCGGTGCTCGGGGTTGGCCAGGTCACGGTGGGCTGAGAGCAAATTCGCCATGCCGCCCACTTCACGCCCGCCCATGGCATTGGGCTGGCCTGTGAGTGAGAAGGGGCCCGCGCCGGGCAGACCAATTTGGCGGCAGGCCAAATGCAGATTGATGAGGGCCGCATTTTTGGCGCTGCCACTGCTGCTTTGGTTCAGGCCTTGGCAGTAGAGGCTGAGGGTGGGTTTTCTCGGGCTTGTGCTTGCGGTGCCATCGTCCAGGCCCGCAAACCAGGTGGCCGCCTGAACAATGTCTGCTTCTTTCAAACCGGTGAGCCGGGCGGTGTGGGCGGGGGTGTATTCGCGCACCCGGGTCTTCAGCGCCTCGAATCCTTGGGTGTGGGCGGCGATGTAAGGCGCATCGATCCAGCCTTCCCACAACATCAAATGCAGCATGCCGTGGTACAGCGCAATGTCTGATCCGGGCAGGATCTGCAAATGCAGCTCGGCCATGTCGGCGGTTTCGGTTTTGCGCGGGTCGACCACGATCATTCGCTGGTGAGGGTTGGCACGGCGCGCATCTTCAATGCGGCGCATCAGGATGGGATGCGCCCAAGCGGTGTTGGAGCCCGAGATGAAGAGGGTGTGGGCGTGCGCCAGGTCGTCGTAGTTGCAAGGGGGAGAGTCCGCGCCCAAGGTGGCTTTGTAGCCAGCCGCCGCGCTGCTCATGCACAGGCGCGAGTTGGTGTCGACGTTGTTGGTGCCGATCAACCCCTTGCCGAGTTTGTTGAAGACGTAATAGTCTTCGGTGAGCAACTGGCCCGACAAGTAAAAGCCCACCGCATCGGGGCCGTGTTGTTCAATGATGCTGCCGAAACGTTCAGTGGCTTCATGCAGCGCGTCGTCCCAGCTCACGGCATAGGCCGGTGTGCCATGTTTGATGCGCCGCAGGGGCTGCAAGAGTCGGCTGTGCAGGGTGATGGGCGCGGTGGCGGTGAGCGCCAGGGTGCTGCCTTTGCTGCACAGGCGGCCGAAATTGGCCGGGTGATCGGGGTCGCCACGCACGCCGGTGATTTGCTTGCCATCGCTTTCAATGATGACGCCGCAGCCCACGCCGCAGTAGGGGCAGGTGGATTGGGTTTCTTGAGAGGCGGTCATGGTCAGCTTGGGCGCAGAGGTGGCGGGGGCCCTTCGACGGGCTCAGGGAGGGCTTCGACAGGCTCAGCCCGAACGGTGGGGGGGAGATTTGCGGTTTGAGCTTGTCTTATCTCCGTTCGCACTGAGCTTGTCGAAGTGCCTGGTTGCGCGCATCCATCAGGTCTTTTCCTCTTTGGCCCCGGCCTTGCATGCCGTGGCGACGAACGGCTCCAGCGCCAAGGTGCGCAGCTCTTCTTGGTTCAGCGACACCTGTCCCGCCTCCACCTTCACCGTCAGCCCGAACGGTGGGGAGGAGGATGCCGTTCCACCTCCGTTCGCACTGAGCTTGTCGAAGTGCCTGGTCGCGCGCATCCATCAGGTCCTTTCCTCTTTGGCCCCGGCCTTGCATGCCGTGGCGACGAACGGCTCCAGCGCCAAGGTGCGCAGCTCTTCTTGGTCTAGCAATACCTGTCCCGCATCCACCTTCACCGCAAACCGCTGCGTGCAGCCTTCGTCCGGCGCTTTGGCACAACCGTCGGCCAAGCCTATGGTCCAGTTGTGCAGCGGGCAGGCCACGCTTTCGCCAAATACGATGCCTTGGCTCAGCGGGCCGCCTTTGTGCGGGCAGCGGTCGAGCAGGGCAAAGACCTTGTCTTCGGCGTTGCGAAAGATGGCCACATCGCAGGCCTGGTCGCGTGCGACACGGCGCGAGCCCAACACGGGAATGTCTTCAACACGGCAGATGGGGATCCATGGGTTCATGGTGTTCAGACCTTTTTCTATTGCGCTTTACATCAATGGCGACACCCCACACCGTTCGGGCTGACCCTTCGACGGTGCTCAGGACAGAACCTGTCGAAGCCTGCGCGTGCTTCGGTGCAGGCCCTTCGACAGGCTCAGGGCGAACGGGCGGGAGGTTGTCGTGAATAACGTAAACATCAATAAATGGCGAAGATGTTCAGTTTTCCTCCGTTCGCCCTGAGCCTGTCGAAGGGTGCGCGGCGCACCTCGCTGGCTTCGACAGGCTCAGCCCGAACGGTGTGTGGGGGCCCTCGGCTAGGACGGTGCGGGGTGTCACGTCGTTCGCAAAATCAAACATGGCTGACAGGCGCAAACTGCCGCGTATCCACCGCCGCCTTGTCAAACTCAAACCAGGGGTCGGGCTCGCCATCCAGCGAAAACTGCAATCGCTCCCACAGCGCTTTGCGGCCCGGCGCATCGTCGAGGATTTTTTTCTTCACATAGTCCAGACCGACGCGGCTCACATAGTGAACCGTGCGCTCCAGGTACCAGCCTTCTTCGCGGTACAGCTGGCAAAACGCGCCGGTGTACTCCAGCACTTCCTCGGGTGTTTTGAGTTTGGTGAAGAAGTGCGCCACTTCGGTTTTGATGCCGCCATTGCCGGCCACATACATCTCCCAACCCGAGTCCACACCGATGATGCCGACGTCTTTGATGCCGGCCTCGGCGCAGTTGCGCGGGCAGCCGCTCACGGCGAACTTCACCTTGTGGGGCGCGTACATGCGCCACATGGCACGTTCCAGGTCTTTGCCCATTTGGGTGCTGTCCTGGGTACCAAAGCGGCACCACTCTGAGCCGACGCAGGTCTTCACGGTGCGAAGGGCCTTGGCATAAGCGTGGCCGCTGGGCATGCCGATGTCTTTCCAGATGCTGGTGAGGTCTTCTTTTTTTACGCCCAGCAGGTCGATGCGTTGGCCGCCCGTGACCTTGATGGTGGGCACCTTGTACTTGTCCGCCGCGTCCGCAATGCGGCGCAATTCGTCGGCGGTTGTCTCCCCACCCCACATACGCGGTATGACGCTGTAGGTGCCGTCTTTTTGAATGTTGGCGTGGCTGCGTTCGTTGATGAAGCGGCTTTGCGGATCGTCCTTGGCTTCTTTGGGCCAGGTGCTGATCAGGTAATAGTTCACCGCCGGGCGGCAACTGGAGCAACCATTCGGCGTGCGCCAGCCGAGCTGTTTGTAGACACCATCGACGGTGAGCAGTTTGCTGCCATCGGGGTTCACCGTGCGTATGGCCTGGCGGACTTCTTCGTGGCTGTGGTCGGTGCAGCCGCACATGGCTTTTTTCGTGGGGGCGGCGGAGTAGTCACCACCCGCCGTGAACATCAACAACTGCTCCACGAGCCCGGTGCAGGAGCCGCAACTGGCGCTGGCTTTGGTGCACTTGCGCACTTCTTCGAGTGTGAACAAGCCTTTTTCTTTGATGGCTTTGCAGATCGCGCCTTTGGTGATGCCGTTGCAGCCACACACTTCATCAGTGTCTGCCATGGCCGCAGCTTTGTTGTGGCCTTGGTGGCCCACATCGCCGATGTTGGACTCGCCGAACATCAGCTTGTCGCGGATGTCGGCGATCTTGCGGCCTTCGCGCAGCAGCTTGAAGTACCAAGAGCCATCCACGGTGTCGCCGTACATGCAGGCGCCAACCAACTGGTCGTTTTGAATCACGAGTTTTTTGTAGACACCGCCCGAAGGGTCGCTCATCACGATTTCTTCAAAGCCCTCGCCGCCGGTGAAGTTGCCCGCGCTGAACAAATCAATGCCGGTGACTTTGAGTTTGGTGCTGGTGAGGCTGCCGGTGTAGCGGCCTATGCCAAATTCAGCCAAGTGGGTGGCGCACACTTTGCCTTGCTCAAAGAGGGGGGCCACCAAACCGTAGGTTATGCCGCGGTGGGCGGCGCATTCGCCCACGGAGTAGATGCGCGGATCGGTGACGGTTTGCAGGGTGTCGGTGACGACGATGCCCCGGTTGCAATGGATGCCGATTTTTTCGGCGAGTTCGGTGTTGGGTCGAATGCCTGCGGCCATGACCACCAAATCGGCGGGGATCTCTTGGCCGTCTTTGAATTTGACGGCCATGACACGGCCGTCTTTACCAGCAATCAGTTCTTGGGTTTGAGCGCCCATCAAAAAGCGCAGGCCACGTGCCTCCAAGGACTCACGCAGCAAGCCACCCGCCACCTCGTCCAGTTGTCGCTCCATCAGCGTGCCCGAAATATGAACCACAGTCACTTGCATGCCGCGCAGCATCAGCCCATTGGCCGCTTCCAGCCCCAGCAGACCCCCACCGATGACCACCGCATGTTGGTACACCTTGGCCGCTTCGATCATGGTGTTGGTGTCGGCGATGTCGCGATAGGCGATCACGCCGGGCAGGTCTTTGCCGGGTATGGGCAGGATGAAGGGGTTCGAGCCGGTGGCAATCAACAGGCGGTCGTACTCTGCCTCGGTGCCGTCTTCGGCGATCACCACACGGCGGCTGCGGTCCACGTTCACCACTTTTTTGCCCAGGTGCAGGGTGATGCGATTCTCTTCGTACCAACTCAAAGGGTTGAGCACGATCTCATCCAGCGTTTGTTCGCCGGCCAGCACCGGGCTGAGCAAGATGCGGTTGTAGTTGGGGTGGGGCTCGGCGCCGAAGACGGTGATGTCGTAAAGGTCGGGCGCCATCTTGAGCAACTCTTCCAGCGTGCGCACACCGGCCATGCCGTTGCCGATCATCACGAGTTTCATTTTTTTCATGGATACACCTTTCTACTGTTCGCGCAGACCCTCACCCCAACCTTCTCCCTCTGGCGCAGGCGTGAGGGCCGTGACTTGACGCCTTAAGAGCCACTAACAAAAACTTCTAGAACCGTTCACCCTGACCCTTCGACGGGCTCAGGACAGGACCTGTCGAAGGGCCTTGGTCACCTCTTTTATTGACGTTTCCGAAATTCGTGACAACTCATTCTCCGTTCGCCCTGAGCCTGTCGAAGGGCTTTTGTAGAGTTACGCGCTGGCTTCGACAGGCTCAGCCCGAACGGTGTGGGGTGTCATGTTTAATGGAAACCTCAATAATCGAAACGTTTGTGCTTTGCAAAATGGGTTTCGACAGGCTCAGGGTGAACGGACTGTGATGTTTTGCCGTCACGGTCAAAGTCAATGAATGAATCAAGCCGCTTTGGCTTCCACGTGCGCCTGCTTGCTGTACAAAAACTCCAGCACCGATTCGCGTGCCGCCAGATAACCTTGGTGGTGTGCCATCTCCAAACGATTGCGCAAGGCCTCGCGCAGCGGTGGCAGGGGAACCTTCAAGACTTCGCCTATCGTGGCCGCTGGGCCGTTGGTGAGCATCACGATGCGGTCTGACAGCAACACGGCTTCGTCCACGTCGTGGGTCACCATCATCACCGTGCTGTTGGTCGTGGCGACGATCTTCATCAATTCGTCTTGCAAGCGCGCGCGGGTGAGGGCGTCCAGTGCGCCGAAGGGCTCGTCCATCAAGAGCATTTTGGGCTCCATGGCCAAGGCGCGGGCAATGCCCACACGCTGCTTCATGCCGCCCGAAATCTCGCCGGGGTGTTTGTCTTTGGCGTGGGTCAGGCCCACCAAATTCAACGCGGCCAGCGAGCGTTCTTTGAGTTGCGCCCTGTTTTCTTTATCGCCAAACACACGTTCCACTGCGAGGTAAACGTTGTCCAGGCAACTCAGCCAAGGCAAGAGTGAGTGGTTCTGGAAAACCACGCCACGGTCTGGCCCCGGCCCCTTGAGTTCGCGGTCTTCCAACAAGAGCACACCGCTGGTGGGGGTGGTGAGCCCAGCCACCAAATTGAGCAAGGTGGACTTGCCGCAGCCGGAGTGGCCAATCAGCGAAACGGTTTCGCCGCGTGCCACATCCAGGTTGATGTCGCGCAGCGCCACAAAGGGGCCGCGTTTGGTGGGGAAGACCATGCCCACGTTTTCAATTTTCAGCGTGGGTTTGGGCGCGCTTGTGTGAGGAGATGATTTCATGATGAGCGTCCTCGGCTGTGTTTCAGTTGTATTCAAAACGTTTGGCAATGGCCATCAAGGCCCATTCCAACAACAGTCCCACCACACCGATCACCACGATGGCGATGATGATGTGTTTGACGTTGAGGTTGTTCCACTCGTCCCACACCCAAAAGCCTATGCCCACGCCGCCGGTCAACATTTCTGCCGCCACGATCACGAGCCAGGCCGTGCCCACCGACAAACGCACACCCGTCAGCATGTAGGGCATCACAGCGGGCAGCAAGATGCGGGTGGCGATGCGCCACTCGCTCAGGTTCAGCACGCGGGCCACGTTCAAATAGTCTTGCGGCACACGCTGCACCCCCACGGCGGTGTTGATCACCATCGGCCATATGGAACAAATAAAAATCGTCCAGATGGCCGCAGGGTTGGCGGCTTTGAACACCAAGAGGCCAATCGGCAACCAGGCCAGCGGGGACACCGGTTTAAGCAAGCTGATGATGGGACTCACCATGCCGTTGAGCACCGCAAAACGCCCAATCACAAAACCCAGTGGAATGCCCACCACTGCCGCCAGCCCAAACCCCAGGGCGACCCGCTCCAGCGAGAACAGCACGTTCCAGCCTATGCCCTGGTCGTTGGGGCCTTTGTTATAGAAGGGGTCTGAGAAGAGCTTGACTGCTGCTTCAAAGGTGGCCCAGGGCGTGGGGAAGGTGGTGCTGCTTTGCGTGAGCAAACCCCAGATGCCGATCAACAAGGCCAGGCCCGCGATGGGTGGTAGGGCCTTCACGGCCCATGCGCGCCAGTCGATGGCGGAATCACCCCCAATCCGTTCACCCTGAGCCTGTCGAAGGGCCTTGGCCTTTTCAGTTTGTTGAAGGGCTTCGACAGGCTCAGCCTGAACGGGTGGTGGCTCAGCCCGTTCGGAAAGTGGCTTCACCTGATCGGAGACTGCCTCGCTGCACCGACCTCGGGCCACATCGGCGGCGGCTGTCTCTAGGGGGGAATGAAATACTGCGCTGACCATGGACTTCTCCTTCGGATCGGGAAGAGTGATTGCTGATGGAGCCCTGTATCCATCACGACACCAGGCACCGTTCGGGCCGAGTCCTTGGACGGGGCTCAGTGCAGGCTTGCCGAAGCCAACGTGTCGCTCGGTGCTGGCCCTTCGACAGGCTCAGGGCGAACGGAGAGAGGCGGCATACCCCGCGTCCGTTCGGGCTGAGCCATCGACAGGTCCTGTCCTGAGTCTCGTCGAAGGCTCAGCCCGAACGGTTTGTATTGGTCTTGAACTTTGAAAACATCAAGTGGCGGCTTTGATCTTGAAACCGTCGGCGTACTTCGACGGGTTGTTGCCGTCCCAGGTCACGCCGTCGATCATCTTGGTGCTGCGCATGTCGCTCTTGGGCACACTGACCTTGACTTGCGCGGCCGCTTGTTTGTACAGATCGATCTGGTTGATCTGTTTGGCAACGCCCAGATAGTCGGGGTGTTCTTTCAGCAAACCCCAACGTTTGTGCTGGGTGAGGAACCACATGCCATCGGACAGGTAGGGGTAGTTGACCAAACCGTCGTTGAAGAACTTCATGTGGTTGGGGTCGTCCCAGGTTTTGCCGAGGCCGTTTTGGTAGCGGCCCAAGATGCGCTGGTTGATCACGTCCACGCTGGTGTTCACATAACTCTTGTCCGCAATGGTTTCAGCCATCTTGTTTTTGTTGGACAAATTAGCATCGATCCAGCGGCTGGCTTCCAGAATGGCCATGATGACGGCGCGTGCGGTGTTGGGGTTTTTCTTGACGAAGTCGCCCGTGCTGCCCAGCACCTTTTCGGGGTGGTCTTTCCAGATGTCTTGCGTGGTGGCGGTGGTGATACCGATGCCGTCAGCAATCGCACGGTGGTTCCAGGGCTCACCGACGCAGTAGCCGTCCATGTTGCCCACGCGCATATTGGCCACCATTTGCGGCGGTGGCACGGTGATGACCTTGCTGTCTTTCAGCGGGTTGATGCCATAGGTGGCCATCCAGTAATACAGCCACATGGCGTGGGTGCCAGTGGGGAAGGTTTGGGCAAAGGTGTACTCACGTTTGTCGGCGGTCATGGCTTTGGCCAAACTGGGGCCATCCACCACTTTGGCGTCGGCCAGTTTTTTGGACAGGGTGATGGCCTGACCGTTGTGGTTCAGGGTCATCAAAAGCGCCATGTCTTTCTTGGGGCCGCCAATGCCGAGGTGAACGCCGTAGATCAAGCCATACAGCACATGGGCCATGTCGAGTTCGCCGTTGACGAGCTTGTCACGCACACCGGCCCAGGACGCTTCTTTGCTGGGGATGATCTTGATGCCGTACTTCTCGTCGAACTTCAGCACCGAGGCCATCACCACCGAGGCGCAGTCGGTCAGCGGAATGAAGCCGATCTTGACTTCTTTTTTCTCGGGTGCATCCGAGCCTTGGGCCCAAGCGCCAGGAACGGCAGCGGCGACCGCTGCGGCGGTGCCTCCTTTGATGAGTTGGCGACGCTTTTCACTCATGAGACCCTCGCGATTGAAGTTGTTGCTGCTCGACATGAATCACTCCTTGGTAATGCTGAATTGCCCGCGCGAAAAACCAAAAGGCGTCTCGACCGCGTGGGCACGGGTTGTGAAAAACAACCTGCCCATGCAGTCGGACGCCTTTGCCCGAAATCATCAGAGTCGGCACGCCGTTGTGCAGTCTCTGATCAAGGGTTAGCACTTAGCGTGCCAGCTTGTTTTCGTCTGTGGTCGATGTCAGCAGTGGTAGGGGTGTTTTCGCCCGCCATTGCTGGGTTTCAAGCCACTGTTGACTGACTCCAGTGGCTTTGGAGGCTCTGGAAGCCCCTTCCGAATGCACCAAATCAGGCGTTATGCACTAGGATGCCTTTGGGGGCTGCGCAATCTTGGTGCGGTGCAGCAACTTCGTCACGAATGCGCGGGGGGAGGGCGGCTTGCCGGGCTTCAAGCCCTCGGATGCAGCAAGCTGTGGGCGTCAATCACCCGCTGAGCAATCTCGGCCAGGCGTAAGCCCTTGTCCATGGCCAAACGGCGCAGGTGTTTGTGGGCTTGGTCTTCGTCCATGCTGCCGTCGCGCATCAAGATGCCCTTGGCGCGTTCGATCAGTTTGCGGTCAGACACCTGCAGGTGGGCCTGGGCCAATTGCTCACGCAGCAAATGGTCTTGCTCAAAGCGGGCAATGGCCACTTGCAGCACGGGCGTCAGGCGCTCGGGCTTGAGGCCATCGATCACATAGGCGCTGACCCCCGCTTTCAGGGCGCGGCGCATGGGGTCTTGGCTGGCGTCCTCGCTGAACACCACCACGGGGCGTGGTGTGGTGGACGATAGAACGGCCAGGTTTTCCAGGGTGTCTCGTGTGGGGGAGTCGCTGTCCACGATCACGACATCGGGCTGCAAACGAAGCACGATGTCGTGGATCAGGGTGGCCGAGTTCACCACACCCACCACCTCGTGGCCTTGGCGCTTGAGCTCGTCACGAATCAAATCAACGTGGCGTGCACCATCCCCGATGAGCAGCACACGCAATTGGGACGGCGGGTCTGCTGCGAGTTCGGGGCCTGTCGTTTTGGAGCGAGTGGTGGGCTTCTTCACCATGGTCAATTGGCAAGATTTATGCCGCAGCTTGTTTGTAGAGGAGCAAGCCAACGGACGGGACAGAGTTCATGAGAAAACGCCGGGCCGCTCCCAAGTTTTCTCATCCCCCTCGGGGGGCCTGACGCGAAGCGGCAGGTCAGGGGGCCACAAAAGAAACGCCGGGCCGCTCCCAAGTTTTCTCATCCCCAGGAGTCACGAAGGGGCTCCTTCAGGTCCCTGGGGGCCTGACGCGAAGCGGCAGGTCAGGGGGCCACAAAAGAAACGCCGGGCCGCTCCCAAGTTTTCTCATCCCCAGGAGTCACGAAGGGGCTCCTTCAGGTCCCTGGGGGCGTGGCTCGAAGCTGCAAGTGCGCAGGCGCTCAAAAAACCTTGGATGCCAAACCCTCTTGTTGCCGTTCAGCTTGCAAATGCAGCAAACCTTCAAAAATAAGGGTGTCGATGGTGTCAAAGGGCAGGTCGGTGATGGGGGCCAGCTTGACGGCCGCGCCGCCTGTCATGAAGAGGGCTGGTGTTTGGCAGGTGCGTTGCAAGAGCAAACGATGGATGCGCTCCACGGCACCCGCAATGGCGTTGGCACCACCGCTCATCAGGGCATCACTCGTGTTGGTAGGGAAATCAACCACCTCACCCGTGGGCACTTTCAGGCCTGCTGTGCCGTGCTCCAGTGCGCGCAGCATCAGGCCAAAGCCGGGCAGTATCAGCCCTCCCAAAAAACGCCCCTGGGCGTCCAGTGCGTCCACCGTGACGGCGGTGCCCACCATGACCACCAAAGCCGGGCGTTCCATGCCCTGTGCCAGCACGCGCTGCCGTGCACCGATGAGGGCCACAAAACGGTCGCACCCTAAACGGTTGGGGTGGTCGTAGCCATTGAGTACGCCACCGGCTTGTGCGCTGGGCACCACCCACTTGGGTTGCAGTTCCCACATGTCCATTTGTTCTTCAACACGCCGCCGCACGCCCTCTCCGGCGACCACACAACCGAGCATGCTGGTCGGAGCTTGCAAGCCCTTCCAGTCGGTGTCTGCCAGCTGGTCGATGTTCTCCAGAAACACCGCCCCGTGGCGCAACAGCGCTGCGCCACGGTGAGGGGAGTCGTACTCTGCCCACTTGAGTCGGGTATTCCCAACGTCAATGGCCAAGAAGCGTGCGGGGGTCATTGTGGGCGACTGGATGCCAGGATGAGCAGTTGTCTGACATTGCTCATCAACTGCTGTGTCAGCAACGTGCGGTTGGGTTTGTTGATGCGCTGCTCCACTTCTTCCAACAAGTTGTTGACGCTTTCAATGGACTGGGCCCGGCGAAGACGCAGCAATGTGAGCGCACCTGTGACAGGCGCTTCTTCCTGAACGGCGCGAATCAGCATGTCTTTGGCTTGGCCCAAAGGGTCGTCATTGGAGAAGTCAAAGCCGCTGTGTTTGCTCTGGCTGGCCTCGTGGACCTCTTCTATCACGGCTTGAAGCACCGGCAGATCCAGGGGCGGTTGTGCGGTGCTGTTGGCTTGCAACGGTGGCAGGGGGGGAGCAATGAGTCGTCGATCGGAATGTCAGGCACCGAGCCGCTGTTTGCCGCTGACACGTCTGCTGGTGCGTCGTCTGTGATGCTGTGTTCGTACACGGCAACGAGGCCCAGTGACAGCAGTTCGTCCAGAAGCAACTCGGAAGCACCTGCTGCGAGGGCCATGCGCTGCACCTCCGCCACGCTGCGTTTGCCGTCGATCAAAAACAGCACCGTTCGGTGCCGCTGGCTCAAGCGGCGTGCACGGGTGGACATTTCGGCAACACCGTCTGCGGTTTTGTACAAGATGGACTGAGTATTCACGAATCGAATTGTGCAACCGAAATCAGTCTTCGGGACGGGGGCAGGGTTTGCCACGGGCGACTGACGGTCGATTTGTAATTGACGTATACGTCAACTAGGCTTCAAAATCGCAAAGAACGGGTTCGGTCAACGTGCCGACTTTCTCAAACAACAAGGGGACACCCATGGCCACAGAAAAAAAACCGACAACCGTGCCATGGGACGGGTTTCGCTGTGCCACAGCGAGCCACGCCAAAGCAGCGCCGTTCAATCTCGGCACCATTGACCCGCGTAGCAAACCCTTCAGCAGCGGTGACAAAACTGCGGACCAAACCCAGGTTCAAAAACTGGCGACGGAACTCGATGGTTTACAGAACCTGTTTTTCGCAGACAAACGTTACAAGTTGCTGGTAATCCTGCAAGGCACAGACACCAGTGGAAAAGACGGCACCATCCGCAGCGTGTTTGGCCAAATGAGCCCCCTCGGGGTACACACCGTAGGCTGGAAAGCACCGACGGAAGACGAGCGTGCCCACGACTATTTGTGGCGCATCCATGCGCAAGTGCCGCGTGCCGGCGAGGTCATGATCTTCAACCGCAGCCACTACGAAGACGTGCTGGTTCCACCGGTCAATGGATGGATCACGCCCGCACAAACCAAGCAGCGTTACGCACACATCAATGACTTTGAAAGAATGCTCACAGAGACAGGCACCGTCATCTGCAAGTTTTTTCTGCACATCTCCAAAGATGAACAGCGCGAACGTTTGATGGCCCGCCTCGACGACCCCACCAAACAGTGGAAGTTCGCTGCCAGTGACTTGGAGGCACGAAAACAGTGGGATGCCTACCAAGCTGCCTACGCCGACATGATCCAGGCCACCGGCACCGCTTGGGCCCCGTGGACGGTGGTGCCGGCTGACTCGAAAACCCATCGCAATTTGATGATCGCCCTCTTGGTTCACCAAACCCTGAGCCAACTTCAGCTCCGTTTTCCTCCGGCCAACCCGGCGCTCAAGGGACTGAAAGTGACCTGACGCCACCGCGTCAAATTGGAAAGAAAAACCATGACCGACTTGTCCGCCGAATACAAGGCGCTCGCCCAATACCGTCCCGTTCACAAGGTGCGTTTCGTCACCGCTGCAAGCCTCTTTGACGGTCACGACGCAGCCATCAACATCATGCGGCGTATCTTGCAAGGCATGGGTGCCGAGGTGATTCATCTGGGGCACAACCGCTCGGTCGATGAGGTGGTCTCGGCCGCGTTGCAAGAAGACGTGCAAGGCATTGCCATCAGCTCCTACCAGGGCGGCCATGTGGAGTATTTCAAGTACATGGTGGACTTGCTGCGTGCGCGGGGTGGTGCCCACATTCAAGTTTTTGGCGGTGGTGGCGGCGTCATCGTGCCGTCTGAGATCGCCGAGTTGCAAGCCTATGGCGTCACCCGCATCTACAGCCCAGAAGACGGCCAGCGCATGGGTCTGCAGGGCATGATCGGCGAGATGGTGAAACGCTGCGACCGCGACCTGTGCGTGTTTGCGCCGCAAACCCTCGCCGCCATTCAAGGAAGCGATGAAGTCAATCGACGCGCCCTGGCGCAGTTGCTCACCGCCTTGGAAAATCGTCAAGCGCCTGCGGCCTTGGTGGCGGAACTGAACGCAGCAGCGGCGGGCGTCAAAACACCCGTGCTGGGTATCACCGGCACGGGCGGCGCGGGCAAATCGTCTCTCACCGACGAATTGATCCGCCGTTTGCGCCTGGACCAAGGCGACGCGCTGCAGATGGCCGTCATCAGCATCGATCCCTCGCGTCGCAAGAGCGGTGGTGCCTTGCTTGGTGACCGCATCCGCATGAACGCCATCGGCCCTTGGACTTCCTCACCCGTTCGGTCTGAGCCCTTCGACGGGGCTCAGGACAGGCCTGTCGAAGGACCAGGCGTGCCATCAGGGCTTCGACAAGCTCAGCCCGAACGGGGGAAGGGCTCGGTTCGCCCTGACCCTTCGACGGGGCTCAGGACAGGACTTGCCGAAGGGTCGTCGCGTTCCGACCAGGCTTCGACAGGCTCAGCCCGAACGGCGAAAGGGGGGGTCTTCATGCGGTCCCTCGCCACCCGTGACTTCGGCAGCGAAATCAGCCAAGCCCTGCCCGATGTGCTGGCCGCCTGCAAGGTGGCAGGGTTCGATCTGATCATCGTGGAAACATCAGGCATCGGCCAAGGTGATGCCGCCATCGTGCCGTTGGTGGACGTGCCGATGTATGTGATGACGCCCGAGTTCGGCGCCGCCAGTCAGCTGGAAAAAATCGACATGCTGGACTTCGCCGAATTCGTGGCCATCAACAAATTCGACCGCAAAGGCGCACTCGACGCCTTGCGTGATGTCGCCAAACAAGTGCAGCGCAACTTTGAGGCCTGGAACACCAAGCCAGACGCCATGCCCGTGTTTGGCACCATGGCCAGCCGCTTCAACGACGATGGCGTGACGGCGCTCTACCAGGCCTTGCTGCCGCGTTTGGTGAGCTTGGGACTTCAAACCACCGAGAGCCGCTTGCCGCAGGTTGCCACCCGCCACAGCACCCATCAAGTGCCCATCGTGCCCGGTAGCCGTGTGCGTTATTTGGCCGAGATTGCCGACGCAGTGCGGGGCTACAAAAAAGCCGCTCGTGCGCAAGCGACCTTGGCCCGGCAAATTCAGCAGTTGAACGAGTCGGCCCGCATGTTGGTTGAAGCCAATCCCGAGAAAACCAATGCCGTTCAAGCATTGGGCGAACTCGCTGCCAAACGCTTGCAACAACTCGACGTGGGCAACCAACAACTGCTGGCCCAGTGGCCTGACATGCAGCACGCATATGCGGGTGATGAGTATGTGGTGAAGATTCGCGACAAAGAAATCCGCACACAACTCACCACCACCTCGCTGAGCGGAACCAAGGTGCGCAAGGTCGCGCTGCCCGCATTCGAGGACCACGGCGAGATCTTGAAGTGGCTGCTGCTGGACAACGTGCCCGGCAGTTTTCCCTACACCGCTGGCACCTTTGCCTTCAAGCGTGAAGGCGAAGACCCCACGCGCATGTTCGCCGGTGAGGGCGATGCCTTTCGCACCAACAAACGCTTCAAATTGCTGTCTGAGGGCATGGCGGCCAAACGCCTGTCCACCGCATTTGACTCGGTCACCCTCTATGGCAACGACCCTGCGGTTCGCCCCGACATCTACGGCAAGGTGGGCAACTCGGGGGTGAGCATTGCCACGCTCGACGACATGAAGGTGCTCTACTCGGGGTTTGATTTGTCCAACCCCAACACCAGCGTGAGCATGACCATCAACGGCCCCGCGCCCACGATTTTGGCCATGTTCATGAACACCGCCATCGACCAGCAACTGGATAAATTCAAAGCGGACAACGGCCGCATGCCCACCCCAGACGAAGCGCAAAAAATCCGCGCCTGGGTGCTGCAAAACGTGCGCGGCACGGTGCAGGCCGACATCTTGAAAGAAGACCAGGGCCAAAACACCTGCATCTTCTCCACCGAGTTTTCACTCAAGGTGATGGGCGACATCGCCCAGTATTTTGTGCAGCACCAGGTGCGCAACTTTTACTCGGTGAGTATCAGCGGGTACCACATTGCCGAAGCAGGGGCCAACCCTGTCAGCCAATTGGCTTTCACCTTGAGCAATGGGTTCACTTTTGTCGAGGCTTACTTGGCGCGCGGCATGCACATTGACGACTTCGCGCCCAACCTGAGCTTTTTCTTCAGCAATGGCATGGACCCGGAATACACCGTGCTCGGCCGTGTGGCGCGCCGCATCTGGGCCGTGGCGATGCGTGACCGTTATGGGGCCAACGAACGCAGCCAAAAACTCAAATACCACGTGCAAACCTCGGGCCGCAGCCTGCATGCGCAAGAGATTCAGTTCAACGACATCCGCACCACCTTGCAGGCCTTGATCGCCATCTACGACAACTGCAACAGCCTGCACACCAATGCCTTCGACGAAGCCATCACCACGCCTACGGAAGACAGCGTGCGCCGTGCCATGGCGATTCAGCTCATCATCAACCGTGAGTGGGGCTTGGCCAAAAATGAAAACCCCAACCAAGGTGCTTTCATCATCGAAGAACTGACCGAACTCGTGGAAGAAGCCGTGCTCAAAGAATTCGAAAAAATATCAGAACGCGGCGGCGTGCTCGGTGCCATGGAAACCGGCCACCAGCGCAGTCAAATTCAAGAAGAAAGCATGCACTACGAAATGCTCAAACACACGGGCGAGTACCCCATCATTGGTGTCAACACCTTCCGCAATCCGCACGGTGATCCCACACCCTCCGTCTTGGAGTTGGCGCGCTCTACCCATGACGAAAAACAAAGTCAACTCAAGCGCTTGGCCGAGTTTCAAAGCGGACACGCGGCTGAGACACCCGCCATGTTGCAACGCTTGCAGCAGGCCGTGATCGACAACGACAACGTGTTCGAGGTACTGATGGATGCGGTGCGCGTATGCAGCCTGGGCCAGATCACCAATGCTTTGTTCGAGGTGGGCGGGCAGTACCGACGCAGCATGTGAAGCGTTCACGACGCTGCTACCGCCTGCGCCGTGCAATGGTTGACTGTTCTATCCTGTTGAGCCTGACATACTCATAAGTCAGAAACCAAGCGGACAAGAGCGATGCTTTAGCGATTGACGTTTTAAAAGTCACAACAAAAACTCCGTTCGGGCTGAGCCTGTCGAAGCCAGCGTGTGCCTCGGTCAAAGCCCTTCGACTTGCCTTTAGAGCCGCTAACAAAACACTGCATACACCGTTCGCCCCGAGGTCGAAGGGCCTTGCACCGAGGCACACGCTGGCTTCGACAAGCTCAGCCCGAACGGTTTTGTTAGCGGCTCTTAGTCCTGAGCCTGCCGAAGGGTCAGGGCGAACGGACGTGGGCTAGTCGCGACACGAGAGAGTTTCAGAAAGTGCAGAAAATTCTGTCTTCTAAATTTCTGACTTATGAGTAAATGGGACACCAAACACCGTTCGGGCTGACCCTTCGGCAGGTCCCGTCCTGAGCCCAGTCGAATGCTCAGGGCGAACGGCCTGGAGCTTGTCGTGAATAAGGTCAATATCCATAAGTTGAATAGAAGGTCACCGAATGGGGATGGATTGGCGTGCGGGTCATGGCACGAGCGCATGCCGCCAAGACAGGCCTGTTTCGGTTTCGTCAGCCGGGTGGTACTCGCAGCCCACCCAGCCTGGGTAGCCGATGCGGTCGAGTTGAGCAAACAAATAAGAAAAGTTGATTTCTCCGCTGCCAGGTTCATGCCGACCAGGGTTGTCGGCCACTTGGATGTGGGCGATGCGGTGCAAATGGCCTTGTAGCGTGGCGGCCAACTCGCCCTCCATCCGCTGAGCGTGGTAGACGTCGTATTGAATGAAGACGTTGGCCGCGCCGACCTCATCCAAGATGCTGGCCGCTTGTTGTGTTCGGTTCACGTAGAAGCCAGGAATGTCGAAGGTGTTGATGGGCTCAATCAGCAGCTTCAAGCCCTCGTCTTGCAGTGTCTGGGCTGCATGACGCAGGTTATTGACCAAGGTGCTGCGCACGACATCGTCGGCCACGTTCAGCGGTGCTTTGCCTGCTAAACAATTGAGCTGCTGCACGCCTAGCACCTGGGCGTAGTGCAGGGCCTCTTTCACCCCCGTTTTGAATTCTTCCACCCGGTCGGGGTGGCAGGCAATGCCACGTTCCCCGGCTTGCCAATCGCCAGCGGGCAGGTTGTGCAGCACGGCCTGCAGACCGTGGTCTTGCAGGCGTTGTTGAATGTCGGTGGCGGCGAAGGCGTAAGGGAACTGAAACTCCACCGCCTGAAAACCCGCTTTCGCCGCTTGCTCGAAGCGGTCGAGAAAGGGGTGCTCACAAAAGAGCATTGAGAGGTTGGCAGCGAAACGCGGCATGGTCTGTGTCGAAGGGTTGGCTCCAGCGCCTTTTTGGCTCTACTCCGCAGACAACTTTCGTTCTTTGATCAGCGCATGCCAAAACTTGGTCTCCACGGCAATGAATGCGGAAAGCGCAGGCCCATCGGTGGGCACCACCTCCAGGCCAAAGTCTTCGAGCCTGGAACGCACCTCGGGCAAGGTGATGGCTTTTTTCATCTCCACGGTCAGTTTGGAGACGATGTCTGCGGGTGTGCCTTTGGGCACGAACAGGCCTTGCCATGCGGTGACCTCAAAACCTTTGAGGTTGTTGCCGGCGGCCAGCTCGTCCAATGTTGGTACATCGGGCAGGGTGGGCAGCCGTTTCTTGGACATCACCGCCAAGGCCTTGACCTTGCCGCCCCGGATTTGCGGCAGGCCGGCGGCCGTGTCGAGCACCATCATCGGCACTTGACCTCCGATCACGTCCTGCACTGCTGCCGCTGTGCCACGGTAGGGCACGTGCAGGACGTAGGTATTGGTGCGGCTCTTGAAGAGCTCCATCGCCAAGTGGTGCGGGCTGCCCAGGCCTGGTGAGGCATAGCTGTACTTGCCGGGACTCTTCTTGAGTTCGTCGATCAACTGTTGGGCGCTGCTGAAACCTGCACTGGGGTGTACCGCGAGGATGAGGGGGAAACGTGCCATGAAACCCACAGGCGCGAAGTCTTGCGGGTCGTATGGCACTTTTTTATACATGGCGGTGTGAAACACCATGGCACCGTTGTCTCCTGTCACCATGGTGTAGCCGTCGGGGGCGGACTTGGCCGCATTGTCCGTGCCTATCATGCCGGCCGCGCCAGGGCGGTTGTCGATGACGATGGGCTGCCCGAGTTGTTTACCAAGCTGTGGTGCCAACTGGCGTGCTAAAAAATCAGAGCCACCACCGGCCGGGAAGGCCACCACCCAGCGGATGGGTTTGGCGGGCCAGGCTTGGGCTTGGGCAGTCAGTGGCAAGCAAAGGGCGGTGAACAACCCGAAAATGGCGCTGAGCAGCAGGTGTGGGCGATTGAAGATGCGGTGCATGTTGGTGAACTCCATGAAGTGGACCCATCTTACGGCTGCCAGCCCCGGTGCAATACCCGTGGTTCAACCGATACCGACGCTTTTGATCTTGAGTGCCGTGACGACCCGCCACCCCAACAGCCCGGCCACGATGCCGGCATATACCGCTACTTCGGCATAGTCATTTTTGCCAGAGCGCATCCAAAAAAAATGCAGTATCGCCAGCAACGCAATGGCATAGATGGTTTTGTGCAGGGTTTGCCAGCGCTTGGCGCCCAAGGTTTTGATGGCGCGGTTGAAGGATGTGGCTGCCAGCGGAAGCATCAGCAATAGCGCAAGCGCACCGACCAGCGCAAAGGGGCGTTTCGGAATGTCTTGGATGATGGCGGCCAGATCAAAGCCCATGTCCAGCCAAGCGTAGGACAGAAAGTGCAGCACACCGTAGAAGAAGGTGAACAAACCCAGCATTCTTCGAAAACGCGCCAGTGCCGCTTGGCGGGTGAGCTGCCTCAGGGGTGTCACGCAAAGCGTGATGCACAAAAAGCGCAATGTCCAGTCACCGCTGCCGCGTATCAGCGCTTCGGCTGGGTTGGCGCCTAAGGTGTTGGCATAGGCACCGTAAAACAGCCAGGCAAATGGCAACAAACACACCAGGAAAAGCAGCGGTTTGGCTGCGGGGTGCAGCAAGAGGCCCTTGCCTTTGATGCGTGCCGCAGGCGTTGCGGTGGGGCGCACCGGGCTCTGGTTCATGGGAGTTCAGTGACTTTGACAGGCCTGGCGAACTTCAGAAGAACTTTTTCAAGTCCATGCCCGAGTACAACTGCCCGACCTGGGCTTCATAGCCATTGAACATCAAGGTGGCGCGTTTTTTGGCGAAGAGGCCGTCTTCGCCGATGCGCCTCTCGGTGGCTTGGCTCCAGCGTGGATGATCAACGCTTGGATTGACGTTGGAGTAGAAACCGTATTCCTGCGGCCCGGCCTTGTTCCAGCTGGTGAGGGGCATTTTTTCGGTGAAGCGGATTTTCACAATTGACTTGCCGCTTTTGAAGCCGTACTTCCAGGGCACCACCAGGCGCACAGGTGCGCCGTTTTGGTTGGGCAGCACTTCGCCGTAGAGGCCAAACGACAAGAGCGTCAGCGGGTGCATGGCCTCGTCCAAACGCAGGCCTTCCACGTAGGGCCAATCGAGAACACCACTTGCAAGACCCGTCATTTGTTTTTTGTCCGCCAGCGTCACGAACTCCACAAACTTCGCGTTGCCTGTGGGCTCCACACGTTTGATGAGTTCAGCGAGTGAGTAGCCTACCCACGGGATCACCATGGACCAACCTTCGACGCAGCGCATGCGGTAGACGCGTTCTTCCTGGGCGCTCAGTTTGAGCAGTTCTTCAATGTCGAAGACCTTGGGGCGTTTGACCGCGCCCTCCACGCTGACGGTCCAGGGACGGGTTTTGAGCGACTTGGCGTTGCGCGCGGGATCAGCTTTGTCGGTGCCAAACTCGTAGAAGTTGTTGTAAGACACCACATCGTCGTAGGCCGTCAGCTTCTCCATCAGCATCCCGCCCGCAGTGGTGCTGCGCACCGCAGGCAGGGCGGTGAGCTTACCTGGACGGTTGGTGCCCGCCACCTGGGCCAAAACTTGTTGCGAGGTCATGCTGCCCAGGGCCAAACCACCACCGCCCAGTGCCATTAACTTGATGAGGTCGCGTCGACGCTCATAAACGCTTTGTGGCGTGAGCTCGCTGCTGTTGCCGTGTTGAAAGCCGCGATCGGGGTGGAAATGCATGGGTCGGCTCCTTCAAGCACGGGTCGCACCAAGGGGACAAGTTTTTACGGCTTCAAATCAAATCACATCACCGAATTTCGAAGCCTCAAAAAGTCGTAGCGAGTTTTTCGATACCCGCTCGCGGAAACTTTTCCGAGCGAAGAGTTTGGCCTGGGCACGTTCCGGCAACTCCGTGATGTTGATGATGTTTTTGACGATGAGGGTGTCAATCACGTCTTCGATCACACGGACAAATTCGGCATCGAGTTGGTCGAACTCTTGCGGCGCGGTGTGTCGGCCCACGAACGCTTGCACTTCGGGATGGTGGTCGTCCAAAAACTCTTCGGCGTGTGAGGCGGCATGGCGGTGCAGACTTTCAATTTGACCTTGCGGGTTGCGACTCACATAGGGCATGGTGTGGCCTCACAAAACTGCAAAAGAGATGTCCGCACTATAAGCCGCTGCCCCAGTGTTGGGACTCAGAGTTCTCCGTAGGAATGCAGGCCAGACAAGAACATGTTCACGCCCAAAAAAGCAAAGGTGGTCACCACCAGGCCGATCAGTGCCCACCAGGCAGACACCGTGCCGCGCAGGCCCTTCATCAGCCGCATGTGCAACCAGGCGGCGTAGTTCAGCCAAACGATCAAGGCCCAGGTTTCTTTGGGATCCCAGCTCCAGTAGCCGCCCCAGGCTTCTGCAGCCCAGAAGGCACCGAGGATGGTGGCGATGGTGAAAAAAGCGAAGCCGACAGCGATGGCTTTGTACATCACGTCGTCCAAGATTTCAAAGGCGGGTAACCGAGCCGCAATACGCTGGCGCAACGACAGGATGCCGCCCACGATCAGGGCGGACACACCAAAGTAAACAGCCCAATAGCTGCTCAAGCCTTCGATGGCATTTTTCCGAAATACGATGGGCTCCAGGCAAAGCACCATGCCCAGTAGAAACAGCGGGGCCAGTTTGAGCCAGTTGCGCTCGTTGGCTTGTTGTTTAACCAAATAAGCAAAGGCCACCATCGCGGCGATGGCGAAGGTGCCGTAACCAATGAAGTTGGTTGGGACATGCAGCTTCATCCACCAGCTTTGCAGGGCGGGCACCAAGGGTTGAATCTCATGTGCCTGGCGCTCCACCGTGTACCAAAGCAAAAAGCCCACGGCTGCACTGACCACGAGCATGACGAACGCACCCAAACTGCGGGTTTTGTAGTGATACTCGTAATACAGATAAAAGAGCGTGGTCATCCAGCAAAAGAGCACGAACACTTCATACAAATTGCTGACTGGAATGTGACCAATGTCGGCGGCGATTTGGTGGCTCTCAAACCAGCGCACCAAGGTGCCGACCAGTGCCATGAAAACAGCAGCCCAAGCCATTCCAGAACCAATGCGGGTGGCGGTGTTGTTCTCTACTTTTGCGGCAAAACCAATCCAGTAAAAAACGGTGCTCATGAAGACCAGCACGCTCATCCACAAAATGGCACTTTGGCTGGACAAGAAGTACTTCAACCAGAACACGTTGTCGGCCTGGGCGAGGTCGGCACCAAAGCCATCCATTTGCCGGTTGTAAAGCGCGATAGCCATCAGGCTCACACCGCCCACCGCCAACATCAAACGGCGCAGGCTGCCCCAGAACCAGGCCAAGGCAATCAAACAGGGCAGGGTGCCAATGAGGATGGCTTTTTCGTAGACATCCATGGAGGCGGCGTAACGCTGAAAGCCGTAGGTTCCGGCGATCAACACCAACACGGCAAATGCCCAATCAAAGATGCTGCGTTGGCTGAAATACCCCGAGCGGGGCAGGTTCATGGTGGTGGTGTTCATGGTGTTCTCCTAGACCACTGCGGTAGCGGACCCGGTTTCAGTGGGGAATGGGTTTTGAAGAATATGGGCCTTCAAGGTCTCGAACTCGGCATCGGCATCGAGTGTGCGGCGTGTTGCAGACAGTGCTGTGGTGATGTGACTGCCTTCAGCGACTGTGGTTCCGTCGCCCGATGTGAACTGAGGCGTGATCCAAACCCACAGGCGGCGTTCACGCACATAGAGCATGGCGAACACACCGATGATGAGTGCGACCGCGCCCAAATAAACCAGGTTCTTGCCAGGTGCGCGGGCCACTTGGAATACGCTGGCCTGCACTTGTTTGAAGTCCGTTAGCGTGAACAGCAAAGGGGCGGGGTAGAAAAAGCTGTCAGACAGCGACATGACCGCTTGGGTCATGAAACTTTGTGTGGCCTCGGAGTTGGTCAACTCTGGCAGACCTGCTTGAGTGCGAGACACGTTCAAAAGCTCAAACAGGCAACCGTTCAGGATGCGCAGCAGCACCTCGGAAATGCGCTCCCGCTCGCCTTCAGGGACGCTGGTTTCCAAGAAGCGGGCCAAGTTCGGCAGACCGCCCATGGCCGTGGTGTCGGTGGCACTCAATGGTTGGCCAGCGAACAAGCCGAGGGTGCGACCGGCAGTCGCGCGCAGTTGCTCCGCCATCTCAGGTTTGTCATTCGGTGTGGCTAGCTTCACATAACGGTCAACCGCTTGCTGGCGTTGGGTCGCATCCAACAGTGCTTCGCGCAGGCGTATGAAGCCATCCAGGCGGCCTTGTTCGTCCGCGGGCAGGCGAAGGTACTTGAAGCTTTCTGCGGGGGTGTCACGGACACCCGCCAAGAAGACGGAGTGCCCGTCCAATTCCACCGGCAGCATGTAGTTGTTGAACTCACGGGCTTGGCCTGCGGCGTCGCGCAGTTTGTAGCTCACCGAGGGGCCAATGTTGCGCAGGTCTTTTTTGTGGCGAACCTTGACCCCCGAGCCGAGGTGGTCGCTGAGGGTTTGAAAGCTGGTTTGCAAATTCACTTTGCGCACATCGGTGCTGGATGTCGCGCCACCTTGGTTGCTGTCGCCAAAATTCTCCACGTTGATGACACGCAGTCCCGTGAACTCCAAGCTGAGTGTTTCTGTTGGCGCACCCACCGCGTCGGCTTTGCCGAGTTGTTTGCTGCTGCCGACCTGGCCTTCAATGTCCAAGGGTTTCACGCCTGCAGCCATGGGAATGCCCCGCAATTGCAAAGTGGAGCCGCCATCGTCAAAACTGCTTTGGTAGATGGCTACTCCCCGGTGAAACGCGGGCTTGTTCACTTCAACTGTGGCGGGAATGATTTGGCCTGTGGCGCGGTCGTGAATCAAGATGTCGCTGGCAAACAGCTTGGGCATGCCCGTGCTGTAGTACTCGACATGGAATTTTTTCAGCTCCACATCAAAGGGCAGGTCCTGCAGCACGACGCCCTCTTGGGTGTTGATGAGGGCGGTGCCTGAGCGCTCGCCTTCGGGTACCAGCAAATTGGCGCGGAAGGTGAGGGTGTCGCTGTTCAGGCGGTGTTCAGATTTGACTTCGCGCACCAAACCGCCACCTTGGAATGCGGTTTTCCCCTGAAGCCACATTTGTGCTTTGACGATGAGGTCGCCATCGAGCAAACCGCCCACACAAATCAACACAATGGCCGAGTGCGCTGCGATGTAGCCGAGTTTGTTGCTTGCGCCTTTGCGTGCGGCCAGCATCACGCCTTGGGGACGGCTTTGAACTTTCAGCTTCCAACCGTGTTGTTGCAGCAAGCTGCTGATTCGGGTTTGGTTGGCTACGGCGGACTGGGGGCTAGTGGCTTGGCCCTTGAGGTGAAAGGCCTGCAGCGCCTGTTCGCGCATGCCCTCTTTGTAGTTGCGCAAGTCACTCAGAATTTTGGGTGTGTTGCGTGCGATGCAAAGACTGGTGGACAGCACCAAAAATGCAAGGATCAGCAAAAACCACCAGGCGCTGTAAACGGTATACAGATTCACCGAGCCAAACACCTGGGCCCAAAACGGTCCGAATTGGTTCACGTAGTTGACCGGCGGTTCGTGCTGTTTGACCACCGTGCCAATCACCGAAGCGATACAAATGACGGTGAGCAGCGAAATTGAAAACCGCATCGACGCGACCAGGTCTAGCAGCTCCTTGAGCATGGAGCGCGCTGGCAGCTGTGATGTGGATGCTGGCGTCGGTTGAACAGGAGCCGAGGAAGACATAGGCGTGGATTATCGGTTGCGGACGGACGACAAGGGGCCAATGACCCCACGAGGCAAAGCGATAGGAAGCCACCAAATCAGGCAACAGAAAAAAGGCCGGTCAGTGACCGGCCCTGTCGTTGTTGGGGCAAAACCGCTTATCGCAGGCCCGCGATGTAGTCGGAAACCGCTTTGATTTCTTTGTCGTTCATCTTGGCGGCCACGCCAGTCATTTGCACGTTCACCCGGCCACCGTCCCGATAGGCCGTCAGTTGGGCTTGCGTGTAGCTCGCATGTTGGCCGCCCAGACGGGGGTACTGCGAGGGGATGCCAGCGCCGTTGGGGCTGTGGCAACCCGCGCAGGCCGGCACATTGCGGTCGGAGATGCCACCACGGTAGATTTTTTCACCCAAGGCCACGGTGTCTTTGCTGGTGGCATTGCCGGGCACGGCAGCCTTGCTGGCGTAGAAGGCGGCCACATTGCGCATGTCTTCGTCGCTCAAGGTGGCGGCAAAACCTTGCATGATGGCGTTCTTGCGTTTGCCTGCTTTGAAGTCGGCCAATTGCCGGGCGAGGTACTCGGGGTGCTGGCCTTGCAAAATCGGATTGGCGGGCGCGCCGCGTTTGCCATCAGCCGTGTGGCAGGCCATGCAGACATTGGTGGCAATCGCCTGACCTTTGGCCAAATCCACCTTGGGTGCAGCGGCGGGGCTGTTGGCCCAGGCAGTGCTGAGCATGACCCAGGGCATGGATACAGCCAGTGCGAATTTGCCAAGAGCGCCGTGGAGGGCAGTGACTTGAGACTTCATGTGCTTGGGTGCTTTCTTGCGTGCTTTTAAGTGCAAAACCAGTCGATTTTACAATGGTCTGATTTGGGGCTGGGGCGATACACACCCGCAAGCCCCTTCCAGGCCAGACGGAGGGCCTGCGCCAAATGACCCATCCCCCTGCGCCCATCAAGGCAAACAAGACCTCACCCAAGCCGGCGCCACCACCCAAAAAGGACAGTGACTTCAGCCAATTGCCCTTGCCGCAACGCGAGGCCCTGGCGTGGACCCACACGGCGCGTTTTCTCACCACGGCGAGTCAACTGGACCAATTGCCCCCTACCGAGTTGCCCGAGATCGCCTTTGTGGGCCGCTCCAACGCGGGCAAAAGCACCGCCATCAACACCATGGCGCAGCAGGGGCGATTGGCGTTTGCCTCTAAGACACCAGGACGCACCCAGCACATCAATTTGTTTGAAGTCGGCCCCAAGCTGCAACCGGACGCCTTGTTGGCGGATTTGCCTGGCTACGGTTACGCGGCCGTGGCGCGTGGTGCGAAGCTGCGCTGGCAACAGGTGATGGCCGACTACTTGGCCGAGCGCCGCAGCCTGCGCGGCGTGGTGTTGATGGTGGACTCGCGTTTGGGCTTCACCGACTTGGATCGGCAACTCCTCGAATTCATCGCTCCCCGTTTGGCCAATGGTTCTGTGAAGCTGCTGGTGCTCTTGACCAAGTCCGACAAACTCAACCGCCGCGATGCCGATGCCGCGTTGGCCGCAGCGCAGCTGGTGCTGGGAGACATCGCCACCGATGAGTCAGACCTGGCGATGAGTTTGTTTTCCGCGCTCAAGAAAAGCGGTGTGGGTGACGCCGCCTTGGTGTTGCATCAATGGGTGCGAGGTGTCACTGTTTGAAGGTGGCGCGCACCTCAAGGCCGACCAATGAAGAGGTATACGCCGAGTTTGCGTCTGTCGGAATAGGTCAGCCCCAAGTAAAAGGGGCCAATGCCGGTATCGGCGGAGTAAAAAATACTGCCGCCGTGGCGCAAATTCGAGAGTTCTGTCTGGCCCTGTGTTTCCCAGGCGTTGCCGAGTTCCAAGCTCGAACCCAGGAAGCTGCCCCGGGTGAGCACGGTCGCGCTGCTCAGTCGGCGGTAGTACATCACACGGCCGAACAGCACCGTGTTGCCCTCGAGTTGACCTTGGTCGTAGCCCGAGAGCTGGTGAAACCCGCCAAGGCGATAGCGTCCAAGGCCGCTCGGCAAACTTTTGTTGGTGGTTTGAACCCGGGTGTAGGCGTTGAAAGTGTGTGTCCCCCAGCTTGCGACCGATTGACCTTCGAGCTCCAGCCTATGCACCTCTTCTTTGTCGCCGCCGGTTGAGACGGTACGTTGCCGCCCTGTCCACAGCTCGGTGTTGATGCGGTAGCCCTGGCGAGGGAAGTTCACGTCGTCCAATTGGTCGATCACGACGCGCAATCTGCCGCCATATTCCCGACCTGTGGTCCGGGTGGTTGGGAGTCGCGAAATAGCGCTGACGAGCTCAGGCGTGTCGCGAATGGCCCCCGCGTTCAAACCCAAACGCACTTCGCCAAAACGATCCCAGGGTTGTCCGACATCCAAGCCCAAGCGCTCCGTGCGACGGTCGTAGCGCGCCACCAGGGTGTCGGCGTTGTTGCTGTCAAAACGGGTGAGTTTGCGCCGCTCAGCCAAGGCCCAACCGGCCACAAACCAATCGCGGCTTCCTGCAATTTGCCAGTCCAGTGGCCGATACAGCTCCGTGCTCCAGCGCGGTACCTCGCCGAGTTGAATGCGGTTGCGCCATTCGCTGCCGTTTTGATCCAACCAGTGCCGGTTGTGGCTGATCTTCAGGTTGAAGGCGCTGTCGCCACTGAAATTGGTCGATAGATCCAGGCCCACGCGGATGTAGTGTGGGCCCCAGGGTTTGTCTTCCAGGTCGAACACCAACGCGTGACTGCCTGGGTCATTGGCATCGGGTTGCAGCTCAAAGTCTGCGCGTCGGTAGTCGCCTGTTGCTGCTAGCCGCTGGGTGTCGCGCTCCACTTTGGCTAAATCGAAAACTTCTCCGGGTTTGGACTCCAGCGTGGGCAACAAGCGCTCGGGCCGCGTGTCGGTGCTGCCTTCAAAGGTAATTGCGGTGATCTTGCCCTGCACGCGAGGAAAGCTGGGCTGCACCAGTCGCCACTGGGTGTAGGTCGCTGCGGGAACAGACAGTGCTTGCAACCGTTTGAGCGAAGACAGTGCACCTTGTTCTCCCAAGGCAATCATCGCAGCCGTTTCAACAAAGTCTGACGAGGTGAGTGTTCCCAGCTCCGGTTGAACCAGCACGTCTTCGGCTCGAAGCTGGGCCAAGCTGCGCTGCACGTTTTGCTCCGTCAAGATGTTGAGCATTTGAGCGGTGAGTCCGGGGGCGCTGCCTAAGGTGTCGCGTGGTGACAGGGGCGTGCCGATGTTGACCGCAATCACCACGTCCACCCCCATGGCCCTCGCCACATCCACGGGCAGGTTGTTCACCAAACCGCCATCGCCCAAAATTCGACCGTCTCGTTCGGTGGGTGCGAACACGCCAGGAACACTCATGCTGGAGCGCATGGCCAGTGCCAAGTCTCCGTCCGCCATGACGACGGCCTGTCCAGTCTCCATGTCGGTGGCGACGGCGCGAAAAGGAATGGGCAACGCGTCGAAACGATTCACCTGACTCACCCGCAAGGTGTAGTGCCGAAGCAAGCTTTCCAAACCGCGTCCAGAGATTGCGCCCAAAGGCAAACGTAATTCACCGTCGCGCACGCCCAGTTCGAGGATGGAGGAAATCTCAAAATCCTCTTCTTTTCGACGTTGCGATAAGAACGGCCGTTCGACACGCGCGGCAAACACCCGATCCCATTGCAGTTTGAGCAGCACGGCTTCCAGTTGTTGGGCCGACATGCCGCTGGCATACAGACCGCCGATGATGGCCCCCATGGAGGTGCCTGCGATGGCGTCGATTGGAATGCCCTCACGCTCCAATACTTTGAGCACACCGACATGGGCCAGTCCGCGCGCACCGCCGCCAGAAAGCACGAGACCAATGCGGGGTCGTTGGTTGGCTGTTTCCGATGATGATGACGCGGCGTCAGTGTTTGCTGGTGGCGCTTTTTGTGGTGGTTGCGCCGCTGTGCTGGGTGCAAGCAGGCACAAAGCAAAGGCCGCAAACAGCATGGTGAAAAGTGGCGTGAGTCGTGACAGGGCGCGGCAGATTTTCATGCGCGAATTCTCATTCATGTGCTCATGGATTGCTGTTTGAACCGGCACCCACAGAACCTCCACGCTCTTCAAAGGCTGCAGGCTCGGTGCAAAATCCGCCGCAACTGGATGGACCTGACATGCGAAAAAAAGCAGAAAAAATTACCCCGCTGGATGTTCCAAATGTTTCTGGTACTGACCGGCGTCGTCTTCAGATGGCGGACATTGCGCGACTGGCTGGCGTGTCTGTGGCCACCGTCTCACGCGCCCTGAACGGCAGCCCCTTGATCAGTGAAGAAACCCGCAAACGCGTGGATGAACTGGCGCGGTCCCTGAACTACTCGATCAACGTTGGCGCAAAAAATTTGCGACTGAAGCAGAACCGCACGATTGCGGTCGTGATTCCATACGATCGGGTGTCCCGCCAGCATGTCTCCGATCCATTTTTTCTGTCCATGGTGGGTAGTTTGGCCGATGCGCTGACCGAACGAGGCTTTGACATGCTGTTGTCCCGGGTGGATGCTGAGCACTTGGATTCGGTGGGTCAATTGATCCAATCGGGCGTCGCCATGGGGGTGATTTTGATTGGGCAGTGGCGTCACCACGACCAGTTAAACCAACTGGCGGCCCAGCATTTGCCTGTGGTGGTGTGGGGCACACAAATGCCGCAGCAGCTCTATTGCACGGTGGGTGGTGACAACGTCACCGGCGGTTTGCTCGCCACCCAGCATTTGCTCGGGTTGGGGCATCAACGCATCGCATTTTTGGGAGACGTTGCGCTGCCTGAGGTCATGCATCGTTATCAGGGCTACCAGCAGGCGCATGGGGATGCGGGTTTGAGTGCCCTTCCAGCGTTGTTGATTACTGTGCCTTTCGACGCCAACGAGGCCCGTGCCGGAATCACGCGTTTGTGCGAGGCCGGCGTTCCTTTTGACGCTGTGTTTGCTTGCAGCGACGTATTGGCCAGTGCCACCACGCAGGCCTTGGCCCTGTTTGGTCGGCGGGTTCCCGACGACGTGGCGGTGGTCGGATACGACGACATCGAGTGGGCCAGTCACTCCAACCCGCCACTGACCACGGTACGCCAGCCGATCGCGCGTGCAGGTGTCGAACTGGTCGATGTCCTGCTTCGCGCCATTGACGGTGAACAGGTCCAGCCGCGTTCTTTGCCCGTGGAATTGATTGTTCGGGCCAGCACGCAAGCCGTTGGGATACGAACCCCCCTGCTTGCTTAGTGTCGCTGCGACATGCCCATCTCGCATGGCCGTGTAAATCGTTTGCATAAATAGTTTCTTGCATCACTTGGGGGGCGGGTTTCGCCGGGTAATCAACTAGAAAAAATCGCAGAAATCCCTGGGTAAACCCCAAAATGCAATCGATTGCATTCAACTTAGACTCTCGTCTCATGAGGTGGCAATAGGAGCCCGCTGTGCTTTTGAGGTGCCTCATCCCAGGTGTGCCAAACCCGCTCCAACCCACGGCGGTGGCGCACAACAAAACACCAACTCGGAGACACACGGAATGCGCGATATCAGCACACCATTCAACCGCTCTCAAATAGCGCTCGCGGTGGCGTTGGCCGCCGTCGCATGGGCGCAGGCGCAGGCGCAGACAGCCACCGCACCGGCGGCACAGGCCGCTCCAGCGGTCGCCGAAGCCCCCGCAGCGCCCGAAGCCAAAAACGATGGACTTCAGCTGGACAAGGTCATCGTCACCGGCACGTCCGGCCGTAGCAGCAAGATGAAGTCCAGCGTGTCGGTCAGTACGCTCGGCGAGGAACAAATCAAAAAGGCCAATTCGACCAGCTCTGCAGAGCTGCTGCGCAGCGTTCCCGGTGTGCGCGCTGAATCCAGTGGCGGTGAGGGCAATGCCAACGTGGCCGTGCGCGGCATTCCCATCTCGGCAGGCGGGGGGCGCTATGTGCAGTTCCAGGAAGATGGGTTGCCCATCTTCTCCAGCGGTGAGATGAACTTTGCGACCCCCGACGCCTTCATGCGCGTGGACAACGCCACAGGGCGTTTGGAAGTCGTGCGAGGCGGATCGGCGTCCACCTTGGCTTCGGGTGCACCAGGCGGTATCTTCAACTTCATCAGCAAAACAGGTGAAGAACAAGGTGGTGTGGCGTCTCTCACAAAAGGTCTGGGTGGCTACGACCAAACCCGCTTGGAGTTCGGCTACGGCGGACGTGCGGGCGAGAAAACCCGCTTCTACATTGGTGGCCACCAGCGCACCGGTGAAGGCGCTCGAAAAGGGGGTGTCAACGTGGAGCAGGGCGGGCAACTGCGTGCCAATGTGACGCAGGAGCTGGACAACGGCTTCATTCGTTTGAGTTTCAAAAACTTGGACGACCGTTCCCCGACCTTGCTGCCTGTGCCGGTGCGCTTCTCCTCCACAGGACAGATCTCTGAACGGCCTGGCATTGATCCTCGTACCGCGAGTTTCTACTCGCCGTACTGGATTCCGGATCAAACCTTGACGTCCTCCAATGGACGTGTGTCATCGAACATCAATGACGGCCAGCAGGTCAAAACCAATGCCGTGGGCGTGGAAGCCGATTTGGATGTGGGCGGTGGCTGGCGCTTGCAAAACAAGTTCCGCACCTCGAAAAACACGGGCCGTTTCATTGGTGTATTCCCTGGTAACGATCCAGCACCGGCTGCCGCTGGAACCACCTATTTGAACGGACCCAGAGCAGGCCAAGCCTATACAGGCGACGCGTTCACTGCTGTGGTGTTCAACACCTCGTATGACGACCTGAGCCTCTTGGTCAACGACCTGAAGATGGTGGGCGACTTCAACCTCGGCTCCAGCGGCAAACTCACGACCACGGCGGGCCTTTACTTGGCCAAACAGCGCGTGGCCATGACGTGGAACTTCAATCAGTATCTGTTGCAAGCCACGGGTGATCGCCCCGCTTTGTTGAGCTCCCCGGGATTTGTCAACGGCTCTGCCGGTTTTGGCGGCTGCTGCATGAACACCATTGATGCCACCTACACCACCACGGCACCTTACGGCGTGGTGGCATGGGAGTTGGGGGCGCTGAACCTGGATGCCAGTGTTCGCGCAGACAAACAGAAAGCCTCGGGCAACTACAACCAGACCTTGTTGCCAGGCGGAACATCCGGCGTGTCCTACAACCTCTCCGGTGCCCGGGTGATTGACTACTCGGTGAAAAATACGTCCTTCTCTTTGGGCGGCAATTACCGCATCACCAAAGACTTGGCCGCCTTTGCGCGTTACAGCAGCGGTGCCTCTTTCCCCACCGATCGTTTGGCCTTCTTCGCACCTGCGAATCAAGTCAACGGTGTGGCCGACATTCCACTCAACGAAGTCAAGCAGTTTGAGTTCGGCACGAAGTGGCGCCGCGATGGTTTGAGTCTGTTCGCGACCGCGTTCTTGGCAAAGACCAAAGAGAGCAATACCGACTTCACCGCCTCGCCAATTCGTAATGTTTCTACCGAGTACGAAGCCAAGGGCATCGAGTTAGAGGGCGCGTATGTGATCGGTGGTTTTTCACTCGGTACGGGGGTCACGTTGACCGATTCGGAAGTCACCGCGTCGTCAAACGCTGCCATTGTTGGCAAGACGCCGCGTCGTCAAGCCAAAGTGATCTACCAGCTCACACCTGCCTACAGCATCGGCGACTTTTCCATTGGGGCGAGCATCATTGGCACAAGCAAGTCCAAAGACGATGGTCCCAATGGCAGCGTCAGTGTGGAGTTGCCCGCTTACACCGTGGTCAATGCGTTCGCTACCTACCAATTGGGCAAAGGTGCGTCGTTTGCCTTGGGGGTGAACAACCTGTTCAATACCTTGGCTTACACCGAGACCAACGATGGGCGGCAAGCTGCTCGTGCGTTGAATGGGCGCACGGTCAAGGCCACATTGGCCTATGCCTTCTGAGCGCAGGCTTGAACACAAGGGCTAGCTTTGCGCTGTCCCTTGAAGAGTTTCCTAGGGTGCACCACGACGCTTGAGACGCACGGTGCCTTGGCCAGGTTCCTCTGGCTCAAGGCGGGACAGATGAGGTCGTTGTCCGTTCCGCCTTTCTTTTTTCTGTGCTGTGGATGTTGATGGCAACGCTGCGGTACGTTTTGATTTTCAAATGAACTTCAGTCAACAAGAGCAAACGCTGAGCAAACGTTTTGGTGGGCTGGCCATCGTCATCCTGCTGCACGTGGTGGTGCTCTACGCTTTGGTCAGTGGTCTGGCCAAACGTGTGGTGGATGTGGTGCGTGCGCCCATCGAAACCAAGGTGATCGAAGAGGTCAAGGCACCGCCACCGCCGCCCGAGATCGTCGTGCCACCTCCTCCGAAACTGGAGGCACCACCCCCACCTTTTATTCCCCCGCCTGAGGTGCAAATATCTGCACCAGCGCCAGTTCAACCCACCATCACTGCCAGCACACCAACACCTCCCGCTGTCGTCGAGTTGACGCCCGTTGCGCCACCAGCACCGACGCCCGTTGCGGTTGCGCCCCCTCCACCTAAACCGGTGGTGGCCAGCATCGGTGTGGCTTGCCAAAAATTGGTGGCACCCGTGATGCCTCAACGTGCTGTGGACGAAGGTATCAGTGGCACCGTCAAAGCGCGCGTCACGATTCGCAACTCCAAAGTCATCAACGTGGACATCGTCAGTGCCAAACCGCGTGGTGTGTTTGATGCGGCCGTGAGAGCGGCCATGATGAAGTACAGCTGCCAAACCGACGGCGACCAAACCGTCACTGCCGAACAAGACTTTCAGTTCAAGTTGGACGAGTGAGGCGTTGCCGCTCCTTCGATCATCCGCCCCTTTACTTCGATTTAAACCGCGACCGTCTCATTTCAGGAAATTGCCATGAGTTTTAAGCTTCCATCTGTTCTACGTTCTGTTTTGCTCTCGCTGGGCTTGGCCCTGGTCACGACGTCGGGTTGGAGCCAGGCCCAGACACCGTCAACACCGGCGGCTGAAGTTGCGCCGGCGGTGCCCTCGCCTGTCACCACCAAAGAAACCATCGACAACCCCTATGGTCTCAAGGCCATGTGGGAGCACGGTGACTTTGTGTCTAAAGGCACGCTCTTCATCATGATTTTCATGAGCATGGGCAGTTGGTACATCCTCGTTACCAAGTTGATGCAAAGCTTCAAGCTGGCACGCCAAGCCAAGGCTGCGCGACTGAATTTCTTTAAAGCCGCCAGTTTGCAAGATGGACTGAAGGTGCTGGATGACGGCAGCGCGTTCAGGTTCATTGCCCAAACCGGGATGAATGCGCATGAACACCATGAAGGCACCCTCACCGAACACATAGACCGTAACACCTGGGTCACCATGAGTGTGGATCGTGCGGTGGGCGAGGTGCAATCGCGCCTGCAAGACGGCTTGGCCTTCTTGGCAACCGTGGGATCTACCGCGCCCTTCATTGGGCTGTTCGGTACCGTTTGGGGCATCTACCACGCACTCACGGCGATTGGTATTGCGGGGCAAGCCTCCATCGACAAGGTGGCCGGCCCCGTGGGTGAGGCCTTGATCATGACCGCCATCGGTTTGGCCGTGGCTGTGCCTGCGGTGCTGGGCTACAACTGGCTGGTTCGCCGCAACAAAGTGGCCCTGGACGCTGTGCGTGGTTTTGCAGCCGACCTGCACGGGGTGCTGATGGGGGCCAAGGCCGCCGTTGGCAAATCGGCCCGCTGAGTACCCACGCGCAAGGACGTTGATCATGGGTATGAATGTGGGAAGCAACAGCGGCGACGATGAAGTCAACTCCACCATCAACACCACCCCCTTGGTGGACGTGATGCTGGTGCTGCTCATTATTTTTCTCATCACCATTCCAGTGGTCACACAAAGCATCGCCATGTCGTTGCCTAAAGAAACCAATTTGGCGCGACAAACCCGTCCCGAGAACATTGAAATCTCGGTCAGCAAAGACGGGGATGTTTACTGGAATGCCCAGCGCGTCGCCGACAACGCGGCCTTGGTGGAAAAACTCAAAGCAGTGGCGGTGCTGAACCCTCAGCCTGAAGTTCACATTCGGGGCGACGAGAAAGCACGTTATGAATCGGTGGGGCGTGTGGTGTTGGCCTGCCAGCGTGCAGGTATTTTGAAAATCAGCTTTGTCACCGAACCGCCTGCCAAAGGTTGACGAGCCCGCAATTCCAAGCAAAAGAAAAGACAGATCGCCATGGGAATGAACCTCAGCACCGGTAGTTCGGACGAGCCTGAAGTGATGATCGAGATGAACACCACACCACTCATTGACGTGATGTTGGTGCTCATCATCATGTTCATCATCACGATCCCTGTGCAGTTGCACTCTGTGAACCTGAACATGCCCAGCGGTGCGCCGCCGCCTGCGCAGCTTGAAAAGCCGGTGGTCGTGACGATAGACATTGACTTTGACGGCACGGTTCTTTGGAATGGTGAAGCCCTTGGCGATCGCGCCGCGCTGGAGGCGAAGTTGCTGCAAGTGGCATCGCAACCCCATCAACCCGAGGTGCATTTGCGCCCCGACAAATTGGTCGAGTACAGCGTGGTGGCCATGGTGATGGCCAGCGCCCAACGTTTGGGCGTGACCAAACTCGGCATGGTGGGCAACGAGCAGTTTTTGAAATGAATGACGAACGCGAGCTCGCTGCGCCACGAGAGGTTGAGATTGCTGTCTTGGGGGAGGCGCTGGTTGACCTTTTCGAGGCGCGTTCTGTCTTGGGCGGTGCGCCATTTAATGTGGCTCGCAATTTGGCCGCTTTGGGATGCAAGCCGAACTTCTTTACCCGCGTGGGTGCCGACGAGCTGGGTGTATGTATTCAAGCCGAGTGCAAGCGCTTTGGCATGTCGCTTCGTCATGTGCAGGTGGATCGGCTGCGCCCCACCGGGGCGGTCAAAGTGAGCATGCGAGGCCAGGAGCACAGTTTCGAGGTTTTGCCGGATCGCGCCTGGGACTATTTGGACGGCCAGCGGGTGGTGCGCGAGTTGCAGCAGTCAGTCCCCAAGTGGATCTACTTTGGAACCCTCGCCCAGCGCTGCCCCACTTCTCGGCAAGCCATTCGTGAGGGCGTCAATGCAACCTGGGCCAGCAGCTTTTTGGATCTGAACTTGCGCTCTGGTGCCGACGATGTCACGTTGGTGGCGCAGTCCCTGCAACTGGCGGATGTGGTCAAGGTCAACGAAGAGGAACTGCAGCGGCTTTTGGCCTGGTTCTGCGGCGAAGCTGTTGGCAGCGCGACTTCCCCCGAACACACGCGCCAGGTCATGCAACTGCTGGAACGTTTTGACGTGTTGCGTTTGTTTGTGACATGCGGCGCGCAAGGGTATGTGGTTTACGAACGAGGGCTGGGTCTCACCCACCAAGGCAAAGCCAATAGGGTTGCTGTGCAAGACACCGTGGGTGCTGGCGACGCGTTTTCATCGGTGCTGCTATTGGGTGCGCTGCGGGCGTGGCCGCTGGACGTGACGCTACAGCGAGCTTCGGATTTCGCCAGTGCAGTCTGCACCCTGACGGGAGCAGTCAGCACCGATTTGTCGTGGTATGCGCCTTGGGTTCAATCGTGGATTGCCAGCGATGCACAAAGAAGCAGTGAGCAACATGAATCTGTTTGAGAAATATTCTGCTCGGTTTGCCAGGGCAGCGTTCGTACTGCTGCTGGGACTGGGCGCGGCGGCGATCGCGATGGCGCAGTCTGATGGTCTGCGCCCTGAGGTGGGAAAGCCTCTGCAAGCTGCGCAAGAGTTGATCAAATCACAGCGGTTCAAGGAAGCGCTGGCCAAGGTTCGTGATGCGGACGCGGTCAATGGAAAATCCGCCAACGAGGTGTACATGGTGGAGCGCATGCGCCTGGCCGCCGCCTCGGGTTTGGGTGACGTGGAGACCGCGAGTCGGTCCTTTGAAGCGGCGCAGGCCATAGGCCGTCTGTCCGCCACGGACAGGCAGCGCATGCTGGAGTCCTTGGCCATCAGCGCTTACCGTGCCAAGGACTACGCGCGTGCCCTGAGTTTTGGGCAGCGTTATGTCAAAGATGGGGGCAGCAGCGCGTCCGTGCGGGCCGTGCTGATTCAAAGCCAGTACCTCACAGGGGACTACGCCGGCACGGTGCGCGAACTTCAACAGGAGCTGCAGGCAACCGAAAAAGCCGGCGGCATTCCCACGGAAGAACGGCTCACCCTGTTACTCAATGCTGCCCAGCGATTGAACGACCCCGGCGTCTTGGTTGCAGCGCTGGAGAAGCTGGTCGCCTACTACCCCAAGAAGGCCTATTGGGCCGACCTGATCTCGCGCGTGCAGCGCAAACCCAGCTATTCCGACCGTTTGGCTTTAGATGCCTACCGCTTGCAACTGGCGACTGGAGGCATGGCCACGGCCAACGATTTCATGGAAATGGCGCAATTGGCTGTGCAGGCCGGGTTGCCCGCTGAGGCAGTGAAGGTGGTGGAGCGTGGTTTTGCAGAGCGTCTCTTGGGGGTGGGTGACCAAGCACCCCGCCATCAGCGATTGCGTGAGCTGGTACTCAAACGTGCCCAAGAGGCCCAGGATCAGTTCACAGCGCAAGAGGCTGAAGCAGCGGGCGCAAAAGAAGGCGATGCGCTGGTGATTCTGGGACTGAACCAAGTGTTTGCCGGGCAGCATGTCAAGGGTTTGGCCTTGATGCAGCAGGGCATGAAAAAGCCCAAACTGAAGCGCCCGCAAGACGTCAGCCTGCACTGGGCGGTGGCCCTGGTCACTGCGGGTCAGGTGAGCCAAGCACAGTCCCAACTCAAAACCGTCGGTGGAGCCGAGGGACAGGCCGATTTGGCCAGGCTGTGGCTCTTGCACCTGCGGCGCAAAAACTGAAAAGAGACAGCGTCACCAATTGCGATGCCATCGCCTACCGAGACCCACCATGAATAAACCTCACCTGTCTTTCTGGCAGATCGTCAACATGAATGTCGGCTTCTTCGGCATTCAGTTCAGCTTTGGCTTGCAGCAAAGCAATATGAGTCCGATCTACCAGTACCTGGGCGCCAATGAAGCCAGTTTGCCGTTGCTGTGGCTGGCCGGGCCGATGACGGGTTTGCTGGTGCAACCCATCGTTGGGGCTATGAGCGACCGTACCACCTCCCGTTGGGGGCGGCGGACGCCTTACTTTCTGATCGGTGCCATCTTGTGCAGCCTGGGTCTCTTGATCATGCCGTTCAGTCCCGCGCTTTGGTTTGCGGCCGGGTTGTTGTGGATTCTGGATGCCGCCAACAACGTGACCATGGAGCCTTACCGGGCCTATGTGAGTGACAGGCTCAACCAAGACCAGCACTCCCTGGGTTATCTCACCCAAAGTGCATTCACCGGCCTGGCTCAAACACTGGCCTATTTGGCCCCTACGATTTTTGTCCTGTTGGGGATGAACAAGGACGCAGTGGGCAGTAACCACATTCCACAAATCACCATCGCCGCTTTCATGGTGGGTGCGCTGCTGTCTTTCACCACGGTGTACTGGTCGATTCGCAAAGTGCCAGAGTTGCCGATGGACGCCGACGAATTGGCCGCCATGAAAGCCAAACCCAAAGGAGTGGGGGCGATATTGGCTGAAATTTGGGATGCGGCCAAAACCATGCCACCCACCATGCGCCGCCTGTGGTGGATGGCACTCTTTCAGTGGTACGGAATGATGTGCTACTGGATTTACATCGTGCCGTGTTTGGCAAAAACAATGTTCGCCACCAGCGACGCCACGTCCCAGGGCTTTCGCGACGCTGGTTTGCTCAACGGCCAAATTGGCGGCTTCTACAACTTTGTCGCTTTCATTGCTGCCTTTGCCATGGTGCCCGTGGTACGCCGCATCGGCCCCAAGCCGATGCATGCACTGTGCCTGGTTGCCGCCAGCATGGGCATGTGGTGCATTCCGATGATTCAGGACAAGGCGCTGCTGTTTTTGCCCATGTTGGGTGTGGGCCTGGCCTGGGCCAGCATCATGGGCAACCCCTATGTGATGTTGGCGGGCAGCATCCCGCCTGAGCGAGCCGGGGTGTACATGGGCATCTTCAACATGTTCATCGTCATCCCCATGTTGATTCAGGGTGTGACCTTGCCGCTGTTCTACAAAAGTCTGCTCGGTGGTCAACCCGACAACGTGATTCGTTTAGCCGCAGTGCTGCTGCTGTGTGCGGCTGTGGCCGTGCTCTTCGTGAAGGTGGCACGGGAGCCAAAACGTTTGACCGCCCAGTCGTGAAACGAACCACGCCTTGTTCTTCCCCAATTTACTGCGCTGACTGACCCTTTCCCACGACCTATGAAGAACCAAGTTCAACTCATCACCTATGTCGACCGCTTGGGTGGCGGTGGACTGCAGACCTTGGGCAACCTGCTGCGTGAAAGTTTTCCCGGTGCGTTTTCGGGCTTGCATCTGTTGCCGTTCTACTTTCCGATTGATGGTGCAGACGCGGGTTTTGATCCCATCGATCATTTGCGTGTTGATCCGCGCTTGGGTGAGTGGGACGATGTCTCCGCGCTGTCACGAGACTGGGAGCTGATGGCCGATGTCATCGTCAACCACATGTCGTGTGACTCCCCCCAGTTTCAAGACTTTTCCAAAGTCGGCGCGGAGTCGAAACACAAAGGTCTGTTCTTGACCTTCTCATCTGTGTTCCCTGAAGGGGCGTCGGAGAAAGACTTGCTGGCCCTGTACCGCCCACGTCCGGGTTTGCCTTTGACGGCCACCACCTTGGCCAACGGTGAGCGGCGTTTGTTGTGGACCACGTTCACGCCCCAGCAGGTGGACATTGATGTCCTGCATCCGCAAGGCCAAGCCTATTTGCAAGCCATTCTGAAACTGTTGTCAGCCAGTGGCGTCAAGATGATTCGTCTGGACGCGGTGGGTTACGCCATCAAGAAGGCCGGTGCCAGTGGTTTCATGATGCCCGAGACCTTTGCCTTCATCGAGGAATTCTCTGGTCTGGCTCGGTCTTTGAATTTGGAAGTGCTGGTTGAAATTCATTCCCACTACCAAAAACAAATTGAAATCGCCAAACAGGTGGACTGGGTTTACGACTTTGCCTTGCCTCCTTTGGTGTTGCACGCGTTTTTCTTCAAAACAGCGCGTTACCTCAAACAGTGGGCGCAGATACGACCACGCAATGCGCTGAATGTGCTCGACACCCACGATGGCATCGGCATCATCGACATTGGCGCTGATGCGAGTGACCGTGTCGCCCGACCCGGTTTGGTTCCATCAGCAGAGTTGGACGAGATGGTGGAGGTCATTCACCGCAACAGCGGCGGTCAAAGCCGCGAAGCCACGGGGGCTGCGGCTTCCAACCTGGATCTGTACCAGGTCAATTGCACCTTTTACGATGCGCTGGCCCGCAACGACCAGCAATACCTGATGGCCCGTGCCATTCAGTTTTTCATGCCGGGCATTCCGCAGGTGTACTACGTGGGTTTGCTGGCCGGGCACAACGACATGGCGCTGCTGCGCCGCACGCGCGTGGGACGCGACATCAACCGCAGCCACTACACCGCTGCGCAGGTGCAGCAGCAGGTGCAGCGTCGGGTGGTTCAACAGTTGTTGGCCTTGATTGAGTTTCGCAACACGCATCCGGCATTTGCAGGCGAGTTCACGTTGGCCCCGTGTGATGACGCCACACTTGTCTTGTCATGGCGCCACGCTCAGAACGAGGCGGCATTGACTGTGAATTTTGAAACCTTGGGGCACGAGCTTCGCTGGACTCAGGCTGGGCAAATCATGACCAAGACTTGGTGATCTGATGGGCCGTGGGGGCGACACACACATGGTGTAGCAAAGGCGTCCCATAGAGGTCGCCTGTGGTGCCGCTTGCCCGGGTCAGGCCAATTCGTGGATGACCGCTTTGAGTGCGCGCTGCGACAGCACCTGTTCCTCCAGCGGCAGCAGCAGCTTTTCTCCACTGAGCCGCTCCAGTGCTGCTTGCGTGATCGAGTGGGTGCGGCCGGGGGCTTCGCCAGCAAACAAAAAGTAGCCGCCTTTGGGGCTGCGCCACAGCAATTGCACGCGGCTCCAGCGGCCCCGCAAAAAGAGCCGAGCGCGGTGGCCGGCACGCATGGCGTCCACCGGGGACGAGAAGTCGCTGTCTTCGCCGGGTGGGTGGGTGTCCAGCAACTCTGCGGGCACCGTGTCCATCGACGCCAGCTCGATGAGTGAGTCTGCAAAGGACGGTCCCAGCCGTTCAGACGGCGCAGGCTCGTCGCGCATCATCTGAACGATTTGTTCCGGTGTGGCCGCTTTGGAGACGGGTGAAGCCGCTGAGGTGGGTGCCACACCCACCACGCCACCACCACCCTTGCCCCCAGGCCGCAGCGCCTCGGTGTGCAGGGTCATGAGTTCGTTCATGACTTGTTCTTGTTCGCTGGCCGGCAGTGCAATCAAGCTCATGCCTGTGCGCAGTCGGTGCAGCAAGGTGGGCAGCAGGTTCAAGAGACGCTGGCGGCTTTGGGGGTGATCCGGTGGGTTCAGGCTCCAAAGCAAGTCGTCCACGGCTTTCATATAAGAAACCGTGGTTTCCGATTGCTCGCCATGGCGCAAGATGGCGTGCGCCAGCACCCTGGCCCATTCACCCGATACAAAACGGCGCACCCCCGGGCTCACGCGCAAGGGCACCATTTGATCTACCAGGCGCTGAGAGATTTGGCGCTGCAAGTGGTCACGTTTTTCAACCAACAGCAGCTCATCCACATGGCTTTGTGCTGCCGCCAACTCTGCGTCGCGGGCGCTTTGAATGTGGCTGGTCAGCCGCGTGAGTGCGCGCCGGTAAAGCCACATATCGTGGGTGCTGCTGGCTACAACTTCTTGCACCAACTCGTCGGCAAAGGCTTATAGCGACATGAGTCGCGGATCACCCGGATGAAAATACAGCGCAAAAGCTTCGCTGAGCTGATCCATGAACAGCCACTCAGCGTGATGGTGGTCGGCCATCATGTTGGGGTCGTTCAGCGCAACTTGCAGTGCAGACGACTGCAATTTGATCAGCAACGGGCGGCAAGCGGCATGAACTTGGGTGTCGGACAGCACCACCTCGAAAAAGCGCGTCATCAGCTCGATCACTTGCTGGGCGTTGCGGTCGCTGGTGGCTGCGGTGAGCGCTTGCTGGTGGTCGCGCAAACGAGGCGCGGTGAGTTCACTGTGCAAGGCACCGCTTTCGGTCAGGGCTGGCAGTTGCGCCAGCAATTTTTCCAAATGCAGCAAGACTCGTTCAAACTCGGGTCCGGGCGTGAAACCTGAGCGCGGCAAGTCTGGCAGTCCTAACTCGTTGTCGAATGCTGAGTCCCCTTTGATTGGCCGATGTCGGCGATTGAGTTGCTCGCGTGCCGAGCCCAAGGTGGCTGGCACTGCGGCCAGGCTTGGCAAGGCCGGCTCCACCGACCCGCTGGAGCCCACCCCACCTTTGGGTGCTGCCCGACCGCCCCCCAAGTTGCTGGCAGTGAGCACCACCGTGCGGTACATGCTGGGGGTGATGCCCGAGGCTTCGATTCGGCTGGACGCGGCCGCCCAAGCTTTTTTGAGTAAACCCGAGGCCACGCCCGCCGCCAGTCGCAGAAAAATGCTGCGTTGAACCGGGGCCGAGGTCACAGCACAAGCGCCGTGCCACAGTGCACGCGCATAAAAAACTGGTCGAAACGGGTTGGACTCCGGCGTGACGTGTTGCTGGCCGTTCAGTGTGGAGGTAAAGGATTGCAGCTCGCGCAGCTCCCACTCTGCCGTGCCATCGATGAGCAATGCAGCACGGGAGATTTCAATGTCCGCCTCCACCTGGCCTTCGTCCATCAAGGTGAGGGTGCCACCAAAGTCGCCGAAATCGAAAGTGGCGGCGCTGTTTGCCCCACTGTCGCGTTCTTGCAGATCACCGCGAACCAACTGGGCCAGGGTGTCGACAAAACTGTCTCGCAGCAAGCCGTGGCGCTGCCGCAGGTGGTCGATCAGTTCAAAGTAGTGCTGCCGTTCCTGGGGTGACAACATGCCTTCACGTGGTTGGCGCAGCTGTTCGACGGTACCCGTGGCAATGGCGTCAATCAGCGCGCCGCTGCGCGACAACTCATCGTCAACAAAACGTTGAAACTGTGGCGCAATGGCGGGGCGAGCAGGCATGTGAGTGCTCAATTCATGAATTACCAAGGCATTATGTCTGTCGCGCCGGGTTCTGGCGATCCGGAAATCACCGGTAATCACCCGCTAATCTTGCGGTTTCACACATTCCTCACGCTGTCATGACATCCGCTGTTTCACAAACCACATCCACCCCAGCACCGGAAATTCTGGTGCTGGTGGCCCATCCCGACCTGGCCCACTCTCGCGCCAACAAGGCGTTGATGCGTGCTGCCACTGCCCAGGGAGAAAGGGTTCTGGTGCGCGACCTCTATGCCCTGTACCCCGACTATCTGGTGGACGTGGCCGCGGAGCAGCGTCTGCTCGCCCAAGCCAGGCTGGTGGTTTGGCAGCACCCCATTCACTGGTACCACATGCCGCCCTTGATGAAACTTTGGGTGGACGAGGTGCTCACCTTTGGTTGGGCCTATGGCGCTGGCGGCGAAGCCTTGAAGGGCAAGGACTTGTGGCTGGTGGCCAGCACCGGGGGGCCAGAAGATTCCTACTCACCCGCCAGCTACAACCGCTATTTTTTTGATGCTTTTTTGCCACCTTATGACCAAACCGCTGCCTTGTGCGGCATGCGTTTTCTGCCGCCCCTGGTTTTTCATGGCGCACAACGTGCAAGCGATGCCGACATCGAACAAACCGCCGTTCGGTATGCCCAGCAACTGGGCCGCTATCCCGAGTGGCCTGAGTTGACCGACCTGCCCGAGTGTGTGAGCTGCGAAGTTCCCACGAGCGCCCGTCCCCAGGCAGCCACTGCAGGGAGGGCCGCGTGATGGAACATTCTTCCTGGTTGATTACCACCCTCGTCTACCTCGCCGCCGCTGTGGTGGCCGTGCCCTTGGCCAAAGCCTCGGGCCTGGGTGCCATCATCGGTTACCTCGCAGCAGGCATCGCCATTGGCCCCTGGGGTTTGAAACTCGTCACCGATCCCGAACAAATGCTGCACTTTGCGGAGTTCGGTGTGGTGTTGATGCTGTTCTTGGTGGGCCTGGAGCTGGAGCCGCGTCGCTTGTGGGCGCTGCGTAAACCCATCTTTGGCTGGGGCAGTGTGCAGCTCTTCGGTTCCGCGGCGCTGATGGGTCTGATCGCTGTGGTCTGGGGTTTGGACTGGCGACTGGCCCTGGCGGCGGCCCTGGGTTTGGCCATGTCGTCCACGGCGATTGGTTTGGGTGTGCTGAACGAGCGCAACCTGATGGCCACGTCGTCGGGACAAAGTGTGCTGAGTGTGGCGCTGTTGCAAGACGTGGCCGCCATTCCCATCCTTGCTCTGCTGCCACTGTTGGCAGTCAGTGACGTGCACGCCAGCGGCGGTGGTTGGTGGGGGGCGACCAAAGCGCTGGCCGTCATCGTTGCCATCGTCTTGGGCGGGCGTTTGTTATTGCGCCCGGCACTGCGCTGGATAGCGCGCAGCGATACGCCGGAGATCTTCACCGCTGCCGCTCTCTTGCTGGTAGTGGCCACCGCCGCGCTGATGCAAAGCGTGGGTTTGTCCATGGCCCTCGGCGCTTTTCTGGCGGGCGTACTGCTCGCCGAAAGCGAATACCGCCGCGAGCTGGAGACCGACATCGAGCCCTTCAAGGGCTTGTTGCTGGGCCTCTTTTTCATTGCCGTTGGCATGAGCATCGACTTTGCCGTGGTGATGCAGCACCCGCTGTGGATCGCGCTCGTGGTGTTCGGTTTCTTGTTGCTCAAAGCCGCCGTGCTCTGGGGCATGGCCGCCTGCATGAAGCTGCCCAAACCCGAGCGCCCGGTGTTTGTATTGCTTTTGGCCCAGGGCGGCGAGTTCGGTTTTGTGGTGTTCCAAACGGCCACCCAAGCCCAGGTGATCAACGGGGCGGCGGCCTCCTTCCTGGTGGCGGCTGTGGCCTTGTCCATGTTGCTCACACCCTTGCTCTTGGTCTTGGCCGACCGCTGGTGGATACCGCGCCTGAGTGGCGCAAGCGGCCCCACCATGAAGGAGATTGACGAGCCGCAGAACAACGCCGTCATCATTGCGGGCTTCGGCCGCTACGGCCAAATTGTGGGCCGCTTGCTCTACGCCAACGGCATCACCCCCACGGTGCTCGACCATGACGCCGAAGCGATTGAAGCCCTGCGCAAATGGGGCTGGCGTGTTTTTTATGGTGACGCCACCCGCTTGGACTTGATGCGCACCGCCGGCGCAGCCGAGGCCCGCGTTCTGGTGCTGGCAATTGACGATGTTGCGCAAAGTGTGGAGGTTGCCAAACTGGTGCGTGAGCACTTTCCTCGCCTGCAAGTTGTAGCCCGTGCGCGTAATGTGCAGCACTACTTTGATTTACGCGAACAAGGGGTCAACTGCGTCGAGCGCGAAACCTTGGATTCCGCGTTGATGACAGGCCGCAGCGCCCTGGAGCTTCTGGGCTGGGAGCGCCATGCGGCGCGTAACTTGGCCATGCGGTTTCGTCGCCACACCATAGAGCAGTTGGAGCTGATGGCACCGCACCGCCAAGATGAAGCACGTTTGATCGCCGCAGTGAAACAAGGACGCCAGCAGTTAGAGAGTTTGTTTGCACAGGAGCGGAAGGCCCACGCAAAGAAACGGCACCAAGCGGGGTGGGCGGGAGACAAACCCGATTTATCTGACTGATTATTGAGCGCCCCCAGACCTGTCGCTTCGCGCCAGGCCCCCCGAGGGGGATGAGAAAACTTGGGAGCGGCCCGGCGTTTTCTCATGAGCGCCCCCAGACCTGTTGCTTTGCGCCAGGCCCCCCGAGGGGGATGAGAAAACTTGGGGGCGGCCCGGCGTTTCTCATGAGCGCCCCCAGACCTGTCGCTTTGCGCCAGGCCCCCCGAGGGGGTCAAGAAAACTTGGGAACGGCCCGGCGTTTTCTTGAGAGTGTTGAAAACGTCAATACCACCGTTTAGCGCCATGAGGTGATGGCTGTGTAGAGATTCCTTGGTTCCAACGCTCATCGTTCCACATCAACCGCTGGTCTTTTTGGCGGTCCATCGCATGGTGTAGCTCGGCTGGATGTCGGTAGTCTTTCTCCCTGGCGTTCTCAGGTTCGTGCGCCAATACAACTCGACAGCAGGGAGGGAGAATTTAATGGCTCGATTTTTGGTCACCATGCCGGTCACCGGTTTTGTGTCTATGGAAGTAGAAGCGGCTGACCCAGACGCCGCCATTCATGCCTTCTGGGACAGCGACTTGCAGCCATCGCAACCAGATGCCTGGCAATTCACCGAGCATGTGGTGCGCGGTAATTTGTGCACCGCCTTGCAAAGGGATGTGCAGGTTCGACTGATCAGTCCAACCGATGCTGGCCGTGCGATGGCCAAGGAAAAAACTGCCGCATAAAGTCTCGCGCAATGAATGTCTGCCGGGCTCGGTGGCGATCATTCGCACAATCGTTGCTGCGCCCCCGGCGGCCTAACCCGGATATTTCACTAGTACTGCGACTCTGAAATAACAAAACATGAAAGCGTGCCTTCGCACCGATGGCGGCGTTGCAAATCCTCGCGATACCCCGGTATCGCTGCGGTTTGCGCCTTGCCATCGGCACGAATTCACCGCTTTCATTTGTTCCGTTATTTCAGAGTCGCAGTACTAGGTCGTTCCGCAGGCAGACAGCAGGCTGTCCGTAAACGAAGTTTTCACAAAGCCCTGCTACACCCTTGCCAGCACACCGCATCACGCCCACTCGGGCGCGTCCCCCGTGAAACATGCGGGCCAGCAATGCCTCTTAAACCCGCATCGATCGCGACAACAAAATCACCGGCAGCAAGCCCACCGCGACGATGGCCAATGAGGGCAGTGCGGCTTCCGCCAGCCGTTCATCACGTGCCAGTTGGTAGGCCATCACGGCCAGGGTGTCACTGTTGAAGGGGCGCAGCACCAAGGTGGCGGGCAGCTCTTTCATCACGTCCACAAAAACCAGCAGCGCGGCTGACAAGCTGGCGCGTTTGAGCAAGGCCGCATGTACCGCCCAAAAAAGGCGTGCGTTGGAACAACCCAACATGCGAGCGGTTTCATCGAGTGAAGGCGATAGGCGTGCATAACCGGCTTCGACCGACTGCTGGGCCACCGCACCAAAACGCACCAGGTAGGCATACATCACGCCGAACAGGGTGCCGGTGACCAAGGTGGATGCGCCCCATTGCGGCCAGTGGGTTTGCAGCCAACCCACCGCCCACAGAATACCCACCGCAATCACCGCACCGGGAACCGCATACCCCAAACCCACCACACGAGCAGCCCAGCGAAGTGGCCAACCGGCGGCCCATGTGCCGGTAGCCGCCCCTTGGGCGCGCTGCATGAAGGACAGGCACAGCGCCAAGGCGGTGGCCAACACGGCGGCGGTGGCGGCCAGGGTGAAGCTGGTCCAGGCCCATGAGAAAAATCGCAGCAGGGGCAGGCCGATCTCCGAGGCATTGGATTCAATCCACACCAGGCGCAGCAGCACAGCCACAGGTAGCACAAAGCCCAGCACCACGGGCAGGCCACACAAAAAAATGGCGAAGCACGCGCCAGCGCCACGCAGCACCAGGGGCTGTGAGTCCAGGCTGTTACCCTGGCCTGCGGCTGCCTGGCTGCGCTGGGTGGCAAAACGCAAACGCTGCTGGGCACGGTGTTCCAGCCACAACAAAAAGGCCACCACGATCAGCAGGATGGAAGCCAGTTGGGCGGCGGCGTCGCGGTCATTCATCACGAGCCAAGCTTTGTAGATGCCGGTGGTGAAGGTTTGCAGACCAAAGTAAGAGCCCACGCCGTAGTCGGCCAAGGTTTCCATCAAGGCCAAGGCCACACCCGCCATGATGGCAGGCCTGGCCAAGGGCAAGGCCACCTCGCGCACACGGCGCCAGGTGCCGGCGCCGAGCAAGCGGGCCGCTTCCATCAAGGCCACACCACGTTCGCTCAAGGCGGCACGGGTGAGCAAATACACATAGGGGTAGAGACACAAAATGAACATCACGGCTGCGCCCCACAAGCTGCGCACATCGGGCCACAACGCGCCTTGTGCGCCGGTGAGTTGGCGCAGCGCGGTCTGCAAGGGGCCGCTGAACTGAAGAAAGTCGGTCGCGGCATAGGCCAGCACGTAGGCGGGCATGGCCAAGGGCAAGAGCAAGGCCCACTCCAAGAGCCTGCGCCCGGGGAATTCAAACAAGCACACCATGGCGGCCGCCCCTGCGCCCAGCACGGTCACCCCCAGGGCCACCAGCACGCTGAGCAGCAGCGAGTTCAAGGCGTATTCGGGCAACACGGTGTCGATTTGGTGTTGCAGCAGGGCCCAACTTTGGGTATCCAATGCCACCCAGGACGCCAACACCCCCAGCACGGGCAAAGCCAAGAGGCCACAAAGCAAGGTGATGAGACGGGACATGGGGCGGAGCCAAACGAAAAACGTGTGCAGGGACAACGCACGTGAATCCCAACTCACACAAAAATCCACACACGCGAATGCGAACGACTCGCATTTTCGCTCAAAGCTTTATCATCCACCCATGTTTTTGCAGTTGGATCGAATCACCCTGCGTTATGGCGGGCCTGCGAGCGGCAAAGCGGCTGTTCAGGAGGCGAGCTTGGGGCTGTCCGCCGGGCAAATTGGCGTGTTGATTGGACCCTCGGGCTGTGGCAAGACATCTCTGCTGCGTGCGGTGGCGGGATTGCAACCGCTGCACAGTGGGGCGATCCGTATGGCGGGCCAGGTGCTGAGCCAAGCGCCTGTGGCGGGCCAGCCTGCTGTGCACCTGCCACCCGAGCAGCGTCACATTGGCATGGTGTTTCAAGACTACGCCCTGTTTCCGCATTTGAGCGTGGCCGACAACATTGCCTTCGGTTTGGCCCACTTGCCGCGTGCCCAGCGCAAAGCGCGTACCCAAGAGGTGCTCGATTTGGTGGGCTTGGCCCATGCGGCCAGCCGCGCCCCGCATCAACTCTCCGGTGGCCAGCAGCAGCGTGTGGCCTTGGCGCGGGCTTTGGCACCGCAGCCCCAGTTGTTGCTGTTGGATGAGCCTTTCTCCAGCCTGGACGTGGACCTGCGGGAGCGCTTGGCCCAAGAGCTGCGGGGCATTTTGAAAGCCGCTCAAACCACGGCCTTGTTCGTGACGCACGACCAAATGGAAGCGTTCGCGCTTGGGGATGTCATCGGTGTCATGCACCAGGGCCACCTGGCGCAGTGGGACGATGCTTACACCCTCTACCACCGCCCAGCATCACGTTTTGTCGCAAGTTTTATAGGCCACGGCGTGTTTGCCCCCGGCCAAATTGTCAGTTCGCAGCAGGGCACAGGCACCCACACCGTGGTGAAAACCGCACTGGGGGATTTGCAAGACGCCGACGAATGCCTGCTGCCCACAGCCTATGAAGGCGGCCTGTGCGACGTGCTGCTGCGTGCGGATGACATCGTTCACGACGACGCTGCGCCGGTGCAAGCTTGCATTGAGCGCAAAGCCTTTCGAGGCTCAGAATTTCTGTACACCTTGCGCCTGCCTACCGGTGAGCGGGTTCAGGCCCACGTGCCGTCTCACCACGACCACCATGTGGGAGAGTGGATAGGCATACGCGCCGAGGTGGACCACGTGGTGACATTTGCCCGTGAAGGCGGCACTTGAAAGATGCCACAAATCCGCAGCCAGGCACTGAACTTCGCCGCGCCAAACTGGCTCCAAGCCCAGCGGCTCACCACACAAATAGGTAGCGCCGCATATACTGAAAGTCCAAGCGTTCGTACAGAGCGCTTGCCCACATTCAAGATCACAAAGGCGAACGTTGTATGGGCTCCAAACTGAAAGTCACCGGATGGATTGCACTGGGCGCGATGGCTGGTGCGCTCACCACCATGCAATTCAATGCCACCGCGCGCAGCGTCATGGCCGACTTGCCGATGGAAGAAATGCAGCAGTTGGCGGCGGTGTTTGGCATGGTCAAGTCCGACTATGTGGAGCCTGTGGATGAGAAAAAACTCATCTCTGACGCTATCAGTGGCATGGTGTCGGGCCTGGATCCCCACAGCCAGTATTTCGACAAAAAAAGCTTCAAAGAATTTCGTGAAGGCACCTCGGGCCGTTTCGTGGGCGTGGGCATCGAAATTGGCATGGAAGACGGCGTGGTGAAAGTGGTGTCGCCGATTGAAGGTTCACCGGCCTTTCGTGCCGGCATCAAGTCGGGCGACTTGATCACCAAAATTGACGAGACCTTCGTCAAAGGCCTCACCATGGACCAAGCCGTCAAACGCATGCGCGGCGAACCCAACACCAAGGTGCAGCTCACCATCTTCCGCAAATCAGAGAGTCGCAGTTTCCCTGTGACCATCGTTCGCGAAGAAATTCGCACCCAAAGTGTTCGCTCCAAAGTGATCGAGCCCGGATATGCCTGGTTGCGTGTGAGCTCCTTCCAAGAGCGCACGGTGGAAGACTTTGTGCGCAAGCTGGACGAAATCTATAAACAAGAACCCCAGCTCAAAGGTTTGGTGCTGGACTTGCGCAACGATCCGGGTGGTTTGCTGGAAGCGTCGGTCGCCATTTCAGCGGCGTTTTTGCCAAGTGACGTGGTGGTGGTGTCCACCAACGGCCAGGTGGCTGACTCCAAGGCGGTGTTCAAAGCCTCGCCCGAGTTTTACCAGCGCCGTGGTCAAGGCGACCCTCTCAGACGTCTGCCTGCCGCGGTGAAATCTGTGCCGCTGGTGGTGCTGATCAATGAAGGGTCTGCGTCTGCGAGTGAGATCGTGGCCGGTGCGCTGCAAGACCACAAACGTGCCACCATCATGGGGGCTCAGAGTTTTGGTAAAGGCTCGGTGCAAACTGTGCGCCAGCTTTCAGCAGAAACTGCACTCAAAATCACCACGGCGCGTTACTACACGCCATCGGGCAAGTCCATCCAAGCCACCGGCATCATTCCCAATGTGATGCTGGACGAAACCGCAGAAGGCAATTTGTTCGCCGCCCTGCGCATGCGTGAAGCCGACTTGGAAAAACACCTGCAAAGCGGCCAAGGGGCTGAGCAAAAAGATCCAGTCCGCGAAAAAGCCCGCGACGAAGCCCGCAAGAAACTTGAAGAAGAGACCAAACGCAACAAAGGTGCCGACCTCAAACCGCCGCCCGAGTTTGGCAGCGCGGAAGACTTCCAACTGATTCAGGCGCTGAACCAACTCAAGGGCAAGCCGGTGCAAGCCAGCAAAACCTTGGTTGAGCGTAAGGCCGAGGCCGATACCAACAAATAACGCATTGCGCTTGCCTCGCGGGCCGAGCAAGCGGTAAGCCCGTGACCGACGAGCAGCTCCTGCGTTATGCAAGGCACCTCATGCTGCCAAGCTGGGGTGTTCACAACCAAGAGCGAGTTCTCTCCAGCCATGCTCTGGTCATTGGCGCGGGCGGTTTGGGCAGCGCAGCCTTGCTCTACCTCGCCAGCGCTGGCGTCGGCACCATCACCGTGGTGGATGACGACGTGGTTGAGCTCAGCAATTTGCAGCGGCAAATCGCCCACACCACCGCCCGCATCGGCCAGGCCAAGGTGCATTCGGCAAAGCAGGCGTTGCAAGCGCTCAATCCCGATGTGACCGTGGTGGCCCACAAGGCGCGTGCCACCTCAGACAACCTAGCGCAATGGGTAGCGCAAAGCACTGTCGTGCTCGATTGCAGCGACAACTTCGCCACCCGGCAAGCCATTAATGCCGCTTGTGTTTGCGGTGAAAAACCTTTGGTGTGGGCGTCGGCGCTCGGCATGTCTGGGCAGCTTGCGGTCTATGACCCGCGCGAAACCAAGAGCCCGTGTTACGCCTGTGTTTTTCCACCATCGTCTGCGCCGCCCGAAGTGGCCTGCGCCACCATGGGGGTGTGGGCGCCGCTGGTCGGCATCATGGGCAGTGCCCAGGCCGCAGAAGCATTGAAGCTGCTGGCTGGTCTTAAAAGTGCACTCAGTGATCGATTGCTCATGTTCGATGCGCAGCACATGCAGTGGCAAGACATGCGCACCATGCCGACGCCGTCTTGCACCATATGTGGTGGAGCGCCGCCCGCCATCAGTCAAGCCTAGAAACGGCAGTTGACCGCTTTCCTCCGCTGGCAACACCGGATGAACACTGGTAGTTCTTCACACGGCGGAGATCACCTGTTGGTCGAAAGCGCTACACGCCCGATTGAGCTGTGCTAGAGCACGCTGACTGCGTTGCTCCGCCAAAGCCAGAGGCGTTGGCCTTCGTCAGGCACAAACAGTCCTCAAGGACTGTTTGTGTCCGGACTCAGCCTCGCGGGCATATGCCCGCAGCGTTGTCGCCCTTGCAGGGCGCACCACCGCTTGCAAGCGGTGGTCGTTCCGCAGGCGGACAGCGTGCTGTCCGAAAAAGAAGTTTCGACAAAGCCCTGCTACACCCTTGCCACCGCGCTGTATCACCGCCCACTCGGACGTGTCCAACTGCCGTTTCTAGGCTAAGCTGCGCACCCCATGCACCAAAACAAAACTCCCATGGATCAACCCGTGAATCCTGCTGCCCCCAAACGTGGCGAACTGACAGCGCGTAACTTTCCCTCGGCCCAACAAGAGGCGGCCAGCTTGGTGCCGGCATCGCGGTATGACGGCCCTGAGAGTGCCTACCGCTTGGCCTTCACCGACAGCGCTTTTTTGCTGCGCGAAGAGCTGCGCCCTGTGCGCATGCAGCTGGAACTTCTCAAGCCAGAGCTGGTGCAGTCCGAGCGCGGCATTGAGTCGACTATTGTGATTTTTGGCAGCGCACGTATTTCTTCACAGGCCGATGCCCAAGCGGCGCTCTCGCAAGTGGAGGCCTCGGGCGACAAAACCGCTTTGGCTCGTGCCGAGATGCGTTTGCAGATGTCGCGTTACTACGAGGAAGCAAGGGCCTTCGCGGGCTTGGTGACCGAGCGCACCAAACGCATGGCCACCCCCGTCTATGTGGTCACGGGCGGTGGTCCAGGCATCATGGAGGCGGGCAACCGTGGCGCGTATGAAGTGGGTGGCCAAAGCATAGGCCTGAACATCGTGCTGCCCCACGAACAAGCGCCCAATCCCTACATCACGCCCGAGTTGTGTTTTCAGTTTCACTACTTCGCACTGCGCAAAATGCACTTCTTGATGCGCAGCATTGCCTTGGTGTGTTTCCCCGGCGGTTTCGGCACGCTCGACGAGCTGTTCGAGACCATGACCTTGATTCAAACCGGCAAGTGCCGCAAGCGCCCCATCTTGCTCTTTGGCCGTGAGTTTTGGTCGCGCCTGATCAACTTTGATTGGTTGATTGAAACCGGCATGATCTCCCCCGGCGATGTGAAGCTGTTCAACTTTGTCGAGACCGCTGAGGAGGCCTGGGCCGTGCTCGACGAGGAGTATGGTTTTGAGGCCGGCGACACCCAAACTGGTGAGTACGCGTCTGACATCTGAGCCAGAGAAGGGTTGGGTAGGTTTGGCAGTGATGCATGGCGTCATGGTGCCTACTTCAACCGTCATTCCCGCCTGCGCGGGAATGACGCAGGCTCTGCGCCTGGGCGTTTTATGAAGCGCTGGCGATTGACGCTGGCCCTGTTGCTCACCCTGGCAGCGGTGGGTGCTACCGCACTTCTTTGGAAAACTCGCCACGCAGAAGCGCTGGACGAGCACTTGCCTGTGCCGTCGGGAGTGGTGTTCAAAAAGGGCCTGCCCTATTGCCAAGCTGGCGGACAAACCCTGAAACTCGACTGGGCGGAACCCGAGGACAGGTCGACAGCCCGACCCGCCGTGGTTTTGATCCATGGCGGCGCTTGGATGTTTGGGCAGCGCAGTGAACTGCGCTCCTTGCAGTTCATGCTGGCCCAGAACGGTTTTGTCGCCGTCAGTGTGGACTACCGTTTGGCACCCCAAGCAGTGTTTCCGCAGCCCTTGCACGACCTGCAATGCGCCGTGCGGTGGTTGCGTTCGCAGGCCGCAGCACAGGCCATTGCCCCGGCTCAAATCAGTGCATGGGGCCACTCGGCAGGTGCCCACCTGGCCGCCATGCTGGCGGTTACGGCCCACCGGGCAGACTTGCAAGGCCCGGGCCTCGTCATTGCGGAGACAGATTCCGAAAAACCAAACAACAGCGCCAACCTCCGCAGCAGCCATGTTCATGCCGTGATTGCCCAAAGCGGTATTTACGATCTCGTCGCTGCACTGGATCCCACCCAAGCGCTGCCTTTGGAGGCGAGACGCGGCGCGGTTGCCTTGGCCGGTGGTGACAACGTGGAGTCCTTGCGTGCCGCCAGCATCGCTTCCTTTGTTCACCCCCAAGCCGCGCCGGTGCTTTTGCTGCACGGTGACCAAGACAGGATCGCTCCGCTGTCTCAGGCCCTGCAACTGCACGATGTTTTGCGGGCGCAAGGGGCGCAGTCCCAACTGCGTGTTGTTCCTGGCGCAGGTCACAACGACTTGGGCCGCCAAGCCCCCAGTGTGATGGCCGAGGTGGTGGCGTTCTTGAAGCAAGTGCGTCGGTAAGCGCTCAAGCAACCGGGGCGACGCGTGTTCGGAACCGACGCAACTGCACGGCGCTCAGGTCCGCGAAGACCCCAGCGCTTCGGAGGTGGCGGTCGCTCCACGCGCGGACACAGGACGTGCCGATTTTTTGTCAACGGGGCCCGTGTTGGGCGAACTATTTGCTGTCAGTCATCACGCGGTCAGTGATTCACGTGGACTTGAGATCGAGGCCTCGTTGACCTATAGCTGCTCCAGCAAGGCGAATCAATTTGTCCTGTGTTTGATTGGGGATCAGTCCGACCCTGGCAAGACAGCCGTGCGGTGGGCTGATTGATCCCGGTTTGGACGCGACTTTTGTGAAGTCGACAAGTCAATCACCCCGGGTGAAGCATGGTCCCGGGTGCATTAAAACAAAGCCCGGAGGAATGATGATCATTGAGCCCTATCAACCAGCAGCACATACTTGCCACGAGAACCCGCATGACGTTGTCGAGCGAGGCCGCGACCGGCGGCTGGCTCAGAACTCACAGTTTCCCGAGAATCCAGACTACGACGCCGCGAAGTGCCAAGCCTTGTACAAGAATTTGAGAGAGACGGCCCTCCTCGCACAAGCGCAGTTGGGAACCAGGATGCCTCGGGAGCAGGCCATCGCTCTGATCGACTCCCTCATCAATAAAATCGACAAGGTACTGCAACGTTGTGCCAACGGGCAGTTGACAAAAGACCAGCTCACTGAACTGCGTCAGAGACGCCAAGACCTTGAGAACGCCAAGTTGAGCCTGGAGAACAGCCCCAATCCATTCGTGGACGCAGCCAAAATTCTTGGCGCGATCATTCTGGCAATCATCCTGATGCCGGTAAAGAGCTTGTTGTCTCCAAGTTGGTAGCGGCGCGCTGTGCATGGTATTGCCGGTGCACGTGGTCGGCAGGTCCCGACTTGGCGGTTGCCTATTGCCGCGTGCGGCCTTTGCCAGGTCTGCGGCATGTGGTGGTCCCAGCGCTCGTCCGAGACGGCAACTCGCGTGCCGATTGCGCTCGGCTTTTGCCATTGCAAAACGCAAGTTGCACGGATGGCCCCCTACGCGCTGCAGCCAATGCAACTGACCCGCACCGCGTTCAGAAACTGAATCTCTATGCCAACTGAGTCGGTTTTCTCACCCCCCTGGGTCGCGGGGTAGGCTGCCTTTGCCTGTGAGGTAGTTGGCAAATTGTTTTGCATACCTTGGCAACCCCACCCCCGATATGTAACCGCCAGGGGAGAATACGAAGACTCGCATTGCAGCTGCTTTGACTGAGCTGCATCGGCGATTTTTTGTCTTCACCCATGCTTCGTTTCCTGATGCCATCGAAAGCTCTGTCTGCGTCCAATGTCAGTTCGCCCAGCCCTGAGGCGGGCTACTTTCGCAAGCAGCAAGGTTTTGCGTTGCCAACCCGCTGCATTTTTTTGGGTTTGGTTCTGGCCTACCTGGTCATGCTGCTGCTCGCATTGGTTGGCGTCATCTCCGGTGTCGCCGAGATCATCGCGCCGGTGCCGCAGGATGATGTTTTCACTTGGATCGGTTTGCTCTTGGGCAGCTATATCTTATTCACCGGGCTTTATGCCTTGCGTCCGAGACCGCTTCCAATGAGTGATCAGTTCCTCACGCGAGAACGGGTGCCCAAGTTGTTCCATTTGCTGGACAAGGTCGCGGAAAAAGTCGGTGTTAGCTTGCCGCCAGAAGTGCGGCTGGGCACAGAAATGCAGGTACAAACCATAGGCCATCCGCGCCTCGGGTTGTTGGGTTGCCATCGTCACAGTTTGGTTTTAGGTCTTCCTCTGTTGTTGACTTTGGATGTGAAACAACTCGCTTCAGTGCTGGCTCATGAGTTGGCGCATCTCGGGCCTTCACATGGGCCTCTGGGTACTTGGGCACGCTTCATGCGGATCACCTGGGCGCGGCTTGCAGATGAATGGCAAGTCAGCTCTCAGAAGCTGACCCCCTGGCAGCTCTTGAGGCTGGGCCCCGCAGTGCTCTTGCTTCGTTACGCGTTTCCCCGCCTGAACGAGCGAGCTCTGGTGTTGTCGAGGCAAGAGGCGTTTGCTGCAGACAAGCTGGCCCGTCGTGTGGCCGGTTCACAGGCCACAGTGGACGCCTTGGTGCGTTTGAAGGTGCAAGGTGAGTACTTGCGGCACGGTTTTTGGCCCGAGGTGCTAGGCCGAGCAAGCCATTCACCCACCCCCAATGTGTTGCCCTACCGCGCCATGATTCAGCGCTTGAGCGGATCCAAAAGCCACCCCAAGGCGTCCACATGGCTGAAGCAGGTGCTGCTGCAAAACACCGCATCTCACGATGCCTGTCCTTGTTTGCGAGAGCGTTTGGCCAGAACCAAGCTCAGTCCCGGGATGCCAATGGCCCCCAAACATTCCGCAGCCAAGCTTCTGATGGGCGATGCGCTGGACCAGCTGGTGGTGGACATGGACGTATTTTGGCAACGGAACATGACCGTGGCCTGGGCCGAATTGCATCGCGATTACCTGGCCCAACATCACCTCGAACGCGAGTTGCAAGCCGAAGGCGAACGCGGCGCTTTGCATCCAGATGATCACCTGCTGTGGGCTCGTGCCGCGCGGAAAACCCAAGGTGATGTGGCCAGCGAAGCTTTGTTGCGTTTGATGTTGATTGACCATGAGGACGACATCAACGCACGGTTTGAGCTGGGCTGTCTGCTGATCGATCAATTGGATGCCGACGCTGCTGCACACGGTGCGCAGCTGTTGCGCACGCTGGGTCTGACATCCGATCATCCGCGTGCATTGGATGCGTCGATTCGTTATGGACAATGGCTGTCATTGCACCCAGCACATGAAGATGCGGGTTTTTGGCCTGACGAGATTCTCCGCAATGAGCACCGGGCTGAGCAAGCCCATGCTGCGGTATTGAAGTTTGAGGACGAACACAGTCTGTTGGCGCCCGATATCAGCCCGCGTTGTTTGCGATTGGTACGAAAGCTGTTGCTGGACGGCGGCACCGTCAGGCAAGCGCACTGGGTGAGCAAACGGGTCGTTGCTTTCCCTGATTGGCGCTACGCCGTCGTGGTGCTGTCATTGGTACCAGGACACCGACTGGGCGATTTGCCCGCTCGCTTGGAAGCACTTTTGCAGTCGATGTCCTTGCCCATTGCATTGGCGGTTGTCGATGCCTCGGACCCGGCATGGCTGAGTGGCGAAAAGAGGGCAACGCTGGATCGACTGCAGCAGGTGCCGGGGGCTGCGCTGTTCAGCTTAGAGTCAGACGAAGTTCATTCATCGTCCACTCCCAGTCGTTACATGCCAGCGTAGTTCGGCCCGCCACCCCCTTCTGGGGTCACCCACACAATGTTTTGCGTCGGGTCTTTGATGTCACAGGTTTTGCAATGCACGCAGTTCTGCGCGTTGATTTGCAGCCGGTCGCTGCCGTTTTCATTCTTCACAAACTCGTAGACACCGGCCGGGCAGTAGCGGCTTTCTGGGCCCGCATAGGTGGCCAAATTCACGTTCACGGGAACGGTTGAATCCTTCAGCGTCAAATGGGCGGGCTGGTTTTCTTCGTGGTTGGTGTTGCTGATAAAAACGCTGCTCAAGCGGTCGAAAGTGATTTGCCCGTCGGGTTTGGGGTATTGAATTTTTTCGCATTGATCGGCAGGCAACAAACGCGTGTGGTCCGCTCGATGGCCATGCCGCGTCCAAGGGGGCGACTTGAAACCCAGTTTGGGTAGAAGCCATTGTTCAATACCCGTCATCAACGTGCCGACATAGAACCCCAGCTTGAACCAGGTTTTGAAATTTCGCGCTTGGTTCAACTCGTCAAAGAGCCAACTCTTTTCAAACGCTGCCGGGTACGCGGACAACTCGTCGTGGGCCCGCCCGGCCTGGACTGCATCAAACGCCGCCTCGGCCGCCAGCATGCCGGTTTTGATGGCGGCATGGCTGCCTTTGATGCGTGCGGCGTTGAGGTAACCCGCGTCGCAGCCGATCAAGGCACCTCCAGGGAACACCGTCTTGGGAAGTGTCAAAAGGCCGCCAGCCGTGATGGCGCGCGCGCCGTACCCCAAACGTTTGCCGCCTTCCAAATAGTGGCGAATACTGGGGTGGGTTTTCCAGCGCTGCATTTCTTCAAACGGGCTGAGCCAGGGGTTGGTGTAGTCCAAACCCGTCACCAAGCCCAGCGTCACTTTGTTGTCTTCCAAGTGGTACATGAAACCGCCGCCGTAGGTTTGCGTGTCCATGGGCCAGCCGGCGGTGTGGATGACCAAACCCGCTTGGTGTTTTTCAGGTTTGATTTCCCAGAGCTCTTTCACGCCCAGCGCATAGGTTTGTGGGTCTTTGCCCGCGTCCAACTGATAGCGCGTGATGAGTTGTTTGCCCAAATGGCCACGCGAGCCTTCGGCGAACAAGGTGTATTTCGCATGCAGTTCCATGCCGAGTTGAAAATTGGCGGTGGGTTGGCCGTCTTTGCCCAAACCTTGGTGGCCGGTGGCTACGCCTTTGACAGAACCGTTGTCGTTGTAGAGCACTTCTGCGGCGGTGAAGCCGGGGTAAATCTCAACGCCCAAACTTTCCGCTTGCGCACCCAGCCAGCGCGTGAGATTGGACAGGCTGATGGCGTAGTTGCCCTGGTTGTGAAAACAATTCGGAATCAACCACTGCGGTGTGTTGAATGCGCCTTTTTCAGTCAAGAAAAGCACTTGGTCTTGTGTGACGGCTTGGTTGAGCGGTGCGCCCAACTCTTTCCAGTTGGGCAGCAACTCATTCAATGCGCGCGGGTCCATGACCGCACCGCTCAAAATATGAGCGCCCGGCTCTGAGCCTTTTTCGAGTACCGTGACCGCAATGTCTTTGCCCTGGCTGCTCGCCAGTTGTTTCAGGCGAATGGCAGCGGCCAAACCGGCTGGGCCTGCGCCCACAATCAAAACGTCGACTTCCATCGCATCGCGTGGGCCAAGTTGTTCAATCAAGGCAGCGGGTGTATTCAATGTTGTCTCCTGCGAATGGTCGCGAATTGTATCGAGGCGGTGTCAGAATAGAACGATCGTTCACGTTGTTATGGAACCTCTGCAAAACCCCGTTCACCCTGACCCTTCGACAAGCTCAGTCCGAACGGTTGGGGGTTTTGCAGAGGTTCCTTATCACGGCCTACTAGATTTGTCATTTTGAGGAGTGAGCATGAGCTACAACATTGATCTGTCCGGCCGCGTGGCCTTGGTCACCGGTGCTTCCAGCGGTTTGGGTGAACAGTTCGCTAAGACCTTGGCCCATGCGGGCGCGGCCGTGGTGCTGGCGGGGCGGCGCACGGAACGCCTGAAAACCCTGCGTGCAGAAATTGAAGCTGGCGGCGGTGATGCCCACGTGGTTAAGCTCGACGTCACTGATTTGGACAGTATCAAATCCGCGGTGGCCCATGCCGAAACCGAGGTCGGCACCATCGACATCTTGGTCAACAACTCGGGCGTAGGCCTGACGCAAAAATTGGTCGATGTCAGCGAAGACGAATTCGACTTCGTTTTCAATACCAACACCAAAGGTGCTTTTTTCATGGCGCAGGAGGTGGGCAAACGCATGTTGGCGCGGGCCCAAGGGGCAGCGCCTGGCACCTTCACAGGGGGGCGCATTGTCAACATTGCCTCCACCGTGGGGCTGCGCGCCTTGAGTCAGATTGGCATCTATGCCATGAGCAAAGCGGCTGTCATCCACATGACGCGCTGCATGGCTTTGGAGTGGGGCAAGTACGGCATCAATGTCAATGCGATCTGCCCGGGTTATATCGACACCGAAATCAACCACCACCGCTGGGCGACCGAACAAGGCAAACGTTTGGTGGAGTCACTGCCGCGCAAACGCATCGGTGTGCCCAAAGATTTGGATGCGGTGCTGATGATGTTGGTCGCCAATGAAAGCCATTTCGTGAACGGCGCGGTGATTCAAGCTGACGACGGTTTTGCTGTTTGACTATGCAACGACCTCTGACCCCGCTAGAAGCCCGAGTGCTGGCTGTGTTGGTTGAAAAGGCACACACCGTGCCCGACAGTTACCCGATGTCACTCAATACCTTGGTGTTGGGATGCAATCAAAAAACGGCACGTGACCCGGTGATCAATGCTTCTGAGGTTGACGTGCAGGGGGCTGTCGAAGACCTGCGCGGCCTGCAACTGGTGCTGGAGCGCAGTGGCTCGCGCGTGGCACGTTTTGAGCACAACATGGCGCGCACCATGGGCCTGCCTTCCCAAGCCGTGGCCTTGCTCGCCACCTTGATGTTGCGTGGGCCGCAGACCTCGGCCGAGTTGCGAGCCAACAGCGAGCGTTTGCATCGATTTGCGGATTTGTCATCGGTGGAGGGCTTCCTGCAAGAGTTGCTCGATCGTTCTTCCGACAAGGGAGGTGCTTTGGTGGTGAAGTTGCCCAAAGCGCCCGGAGCAAGGGAGCCCAGGTGGGCGCATCTCTTGTGTGGGGAGGTGGATGTGAACGCCATGTCCGTCGCGCCCATTCATGGTGGTGGCGAGGAGCTGGCTGCGCTCCAAGCCAAACAGATGGAACTGGAAACCGAGGTGGCTGAGCTGCGCGCCTTGGTTGAACGGCTTTACGGCGAGTTGGGCATCCAGCGCGGGTGATGGCACCGGTGCCCAACGACGACAGCAGCCAGTGAGTTTGAGCAAGGGCCACATTGATGCGCATCGACATTCCCGAAGAAAAATCCCTGGCCTACCAAACCCAGTTCCCCATCCGCTGGGGCGACATGGACGCCTTTGGTCATGTCAACAACGTCGAGTTCTTTCGCTACCTGGAAAACACCCGGGTGGATTGGTTGAACCAGCTGCAGTATGTGGACCCTCGCAACGGTGAAGGCGTGGTGGTGGTCAATGTGTTCTGCAATTTTTATCAACAGCTGCTCTACCCGGGCGACCTCGTGGCAAAACTCTACTTGACTGAACTCGGTCGGCGCAGTTTTGATCATGTGGTCACGTTTGAACGAGCCGATGCACCCGGCACCATCGTCGCTGCGGGCGGTGCGACCATCGTGTGGGTGAATTTTGCGCAAGGCAAGGCTTTGCTGCTGCCCGAAGGTTTGCGTGCAGCGCTCACTCAAATCAAAGAATCCCAACCATGACACCTTCCACCAATAAAAATCAAGGCTGGGTTCGCGAAGCGGTGCGCCGCATCGAAGCCGACTTTCAGCGCTCCAGTGATACGCATTTGATCCCCGTGGACATCCCCGGCTTTCCCGGCATTTCGCTCTACCTGAAAGACGAGTCCAGTCACCCCACCGGCAGCCTCAAGCACCGCCTGGCGCGCAGTCTTTTCCTCTATGCCTTGTGCAACGGATGGTTGAAAGAAGACACCACGGTGGTGGAGTCGTCCAGCGGCTCCACCGCCATTTCAGAAGCCTACTTTGCAAGGTTGCTTGGCCTGCCTTTCGTGGCCGTGATGCCGCGCACCACGTCGTCCGAAAAAGTGGCGGCGATTGAATTTCAAGGCGGACGCTGCCATCTGGTGGACGATCCACATGCGGTTTATGCCGAGTCGCAGCGGCTGGCCCAGGAGCTGGGTGGTCACTACATGGACCAGTTCACCTACGCAGAACGCGCCACCGACTGGCGGGCCAACAACAACATTGCCGAAGCCATCTTCACGCAAATGAAGTTGGAGCCGAATCCGCTGCCGACATGGATCGTTGCCAGCGCCGGCACCGGCGGCACCCTGGCCACCATCGGCCGATATGTGCGTTACTGCAGTCATCCGACCCTGGTGTGTGGCGTGGACGCCGAGCGCTCTGTCTTTTTTGACCACTACCAAACCGTTGATGCCTCGCTCACGTTGCCCCACGGTTCACGCATCGAGGGGATAGGACGCCCTCGGGTCGAAGCCTCGTTTTTGCCTGGGGTGATAGACGCCATGGTCAAGGTGCCTGATGTGTGGTCACTCGGCGCGATGCGGGCCTTGAGCCAACAGCTGGGACGTTTGGTGGGCGGCTCTACCGGCACCAACTTGATCGCCGCGCTGGCCTGTGCCCAGCACATGAAACAGCGTGGTGAAACGGGCTCCATCGTGACCTTGCTCTGCGATGCGGGCGAACGTTATCGAGACCGTTACTTCAACGATGAGTGGCTGCGAGACCAAGGTTTGTCTTGCCACAATCAGTGTGCAGGGGTGCAAGACTTGATACATCGCGGCGTGTGGCCTCAGGCGCTTCGCGACACTTGGCGTTTGGCGGGGTTGGCCGGTTGAGTGGGCGCGGCATAACCCGTTTTTTCATATTGATCCATCACTCCCGTTCTGGTTGACCCTTCGACAGAGCTCAGGACTAAAGGCCATGTCGAAACCCCAGTTTCACGCGCTACCCTTCAATCACCTCAGGGCGAACGGATCGAACTTCACCGGATCGATTCAATGGCGGCAGCGGAACCTCGCGCCGACTTTGCGCTCTACTTCTGCCGGTCTTTACTGGCGCTGTTTTTTATCAAGGTTATTCATGTCCTCATTTTTGGCTCGTTCGTTTTGTCTCTCCTTGATCGCTACAGTTTGTGTCGCGATGGCGCTTCCGGCGCAGGCCAAACCCAAGAACAAATCCAAGCCCGCAGCTGAGGCCCAGCGCCCAGCGAAGAACCACACCATCGAAGCGGTGCGTGCCGTGGAAGGCATACAGGAATACCGCCTCGCCAACGGTTTGCAGTTGCTTTTGATACCGGACGAGGCCAAACCCACCACCACGGTCAACATGACCTACCGTGTGGGTTCCAGGCACGAGAGTTATGGTGAAACCGGCATGGCGCATTTGCTGGAGCATTTGCTTTTCAAAGGCTCCCCCAAGCACCCCCAGGTCTGGGCCGATTTCAATAAACGCGGCCTCGCCGCCAACGGCAGCACCTGGTACGACCGCACCAACTACACCGCGAGTTTTTCCGCCAACGACGACAACCTGCGCTGGTACCTGGCCTGGCAGGCCGATGCCATGGTCAACAGCTTCATCGCCCGTAAGGACCTTGATCCTGAAATGACTGTGGTGCGCAACGAGATGGAGCAAGGCGAGAACAGCCCCGGACGCATCTTGTTTGAGAAAACCCTGGCCACCATGTACCAGTGGCACAACTACGGCAAAAGCACCATAGGCGCGCGCAGCGATGTGGAGAATGTGGACATCCCGCGCCTGCAGGCGTTTTATCGCCGCTACTACCAGCCTGACAACGCCACTTTGATCGTTTCCGGCAAGTTCAACCAGAAGCAGGTGCTGGCGTGGGTTGCGGAGTATTTCGGACCCCTGAAAAAACCCCTGCGCGTCGGATCGATGGCCTTGCCCGCGACCTACACCCTAGACCCTGTTCAAGACGGTGAACGCAGCATTACCCTGCGCCGCAAAGGCGGTGTGCCCCTCATCTACGCGGGTTATCACATTCCACCGGCGGCCCATCCCGATTTTGCGGCTGCCGAGTTGTTGGGTTTGATCTTGGGCGATACCCCAGCAGGTCGTATGCACCAGCGCCTGACCGAGAAACAACTCGCCGCCAGCACCTTTGCTTTCACGGCTGCCTTGGCGGAGCCGGGTTTTGCCATCTTCGGTGCACAACTCGGTGCCGGGCAAAACACCGATACCGCGCGTGATGAATTGCTGCGCACTTTGGAGTCAGTCGCCAAAGAGCCCATCACACCCGAAGAACTCAAACGCGCCCAAGCCACCTGGCTGAAAGGCTGGGAACAAAGTTTCAGCGACCCACAAGCCGTGGGCATTGCCATGAGCGAAACCGTGGCCCAAGGCGATTGGCGGCTCTTCTTCCTGCAACGGGACAGGGTGCGTGACGCTCAATTGGCCGATGTGCAGCGTGTGGCACAAGAGCGGCTGCAACAAAGCAACCGCACCGTGGGAATCTACTTGCCCTCCGAGACCGTGAGCCGTGCGCCCGAACCCGCTCGGGTGGATGTGGCGCGCGAGATGCAGTCGTTCAAACCGCAAGCCGCCGCTGCCGCAACCCAGGCGTTCGACGCCAGTCCCGACAACCTGAACCGCGCCAGCGAGTTGTGGCAAGTGGCAGGCGTGCGCGCCGCCTTCTTGCCCAAGAGTACACGTGGCGGCGCAGTAGCGGCTCAACTCACTCTCAGGTACGGCGACGAAAAATCCCTCTTCGGCCAAGGCGAAGCGCCAGACTTCCTGGCAGCGATGCTCGACAAAGGAACCCGCACACTCAGCCGCCAGCAGTTTCAAGACCGCTTGAACGAGTTGAAGACCGAACTGAGTGTTTCGGGCGGCACCGGCCAGGTGACCGTCACTCTGAACTCACGGCGTGAACACCTGGCTGCGGCCATGACCTTGGTGGCCCAAATGCTGCGCGAACCGCTGTTGGCACAGACCAGCCTCGACGAAATCAAACGCCAGGCGCTTGCCGGCATTGAGTCGCAGCGCAAAGAGCCCGGTCCCGCGCTTCAAAACGCCATCGCACGCCACGGCAATTCCTATCCGCGTGGCGATGTGCGTTACGCGCCCACCTTCGACGAGATGGTGGAAGACACCCAGGCAGTGACCTTGGAAAAAGTAAAGGCCTTCCACCAGCGCTTTTTTGGCGGCAACCAAATTGAGCTGTCGGCCGTGGGTGATGTTGACGTTCCTGCTTTGAAAGCCGCACTCACGCAAGCCTGGGGTGGCGAAGCGGCTGCTTGGAAATCGAACATTGAACCGAAGCGCGTTGCCGATCCTTGGGTGGCAGTGCCCCCCACTCAGTTGCGCGTCAACACCCCCGACAAACAAAACGCCACCATGCGCGTCAGCCTGCGCCTGCCTGTGGCGGAAAGCGATGCCGACTACGCGGCCTTGATGATGGCCAACTACCTGGTGGGCAACGGTGGTAACTCACGGTTGTGGAAACGCATCCGCGAGACCGATGGCCTGTCCTATGACGTGCGCAGCCAAATCAGTTGGAACCAACACGAGCCGCATTCACTGTGGACAGCCAGCGCCATCTTCGCGCCCAGCGCCCGCGCCAAAGTGGAGGCCGCATTCAAAGAAGAAATCCAGCGTGTTCTCAAAGACGGCTTCACTGCCGAGGAGCTGCGCTCTGGGCAAAGTGGCCTGCTCAACTTCCGCCGCCTCTCCCGCGCTCAGGACGAGAACCTGGCGGGTGCCTGGGTCAACAACCTTTATATGAAACGCAACTTTTCCCGCTCTGCCGAGGTGGATAGTGCACTCTCAGCGTTGACGGTGGAGCAGGTGAACGCGGCGCTGCGCAAGTACATCCAACCTGAGGGGTTTGTCATCGGGTTTGGGGGTGATTTCAAGGAGTAGTCACAGGACTCTTGTTTGATACTGACATTCTTTTTTTCACCCTGACCGCTTTCGTTATGGACTCACTCTCGCAATTGGCCCTGGGCAGCAGCATCGCAGTGGCTGTCATGGGTCGGCGCACGGCGGTGTGGAAGGCGGTGCTGTGGGGCGCAGTGGCAGGTACCTTGCCCGACCTCGACGCCTTGGTGGATTTTGGCGATGCCGTCAGCAACATGGTTCAACACCGGGCCCAAAGCCACGGGCTTTTTTACCTGACCCTGTTGGCGCCGGCCTTGGCATGGCTGGTCAGTCACGTGCATGGGCAGGGTGCATTGTTCAAACGATGGTGGTTGGCGCTGTGGCTGGCCTTGTTCACCCACCCTTTGCTGGACTGGTTCACGATTTACGGCACCCAGCTTTGGCAACCCTTCTCCGACAAGCCCTTGGGTTTGGGCAGCATGTTCATCATTGATCCGCTCTATACCTTGCCGTTGGTGGCGGGACTGGTGGCCGCCTTGGTCGCGCAGCGCGTCGGGCTTCGGTGGAATGCCGTGGCCTTGGGATTTTCTTGTGTTTACCTTGCGTGGAGCGCTGGCGCACAAATGCATGTGAAGACGGTGGTGCGCGAAACACTTGCTGTGCGTGGAATGGCAGACGCTCCGTTTTTCGTCACACCGTCACCTTTCAATACTGTGTTGTGGCGCGTGGTGGTGCTGCGTCCCGACGGGTTTGAAGAGGGCTACTACTCATTGTTCGACACACAGCGAAGGGTTCAGCTCGATGCTTTCAGCACGGATACTGCGTTGGCACAAACGTTAAAAGCCAATCCAGACGCGCAGCGTATGGTCGGCTTTACCAGCGGTTTTGTGAAATTCAAAGAAGAAAACGGCAAGGCTCTGCTGTCAGACCTGCGCATGGGACAAGAGCCCCACTATGTGTTCACCTTTGCGCTGGCCGAGCGGGATGCCGCTCAACCGAACGGATGGCGTGACATGAAATCGGTGGGCGTCGGGCAGCGCGGTGATCCAGGCAAGTTGTTGGCGTGGTTGTGGCCCAGGTTGCTGGGGCAGGCCTTGCCACCACCTCGCTGAGTGCAGGCGTCGGCCGTGTTGAAGGCAGAGATGGTGAACGCTGTCCTGGGTATTTCAATCAAACTCGAAGAATTTCCGTGAAATTTCAGGACTTGACGCCAGCACGCCTTTGCCAGGTGACCGTCGCTTGTTCGTAAACCATTTCTTTGAAACGAGGAAATTCCGTGTTCAAACTGTTTTGCAGCTTGTTGTTCGTGTCATCTGTGTTGTGCGGCACGGCCCATGCGATCGACTCGCCATTTCGCGCAGGTGTGAGCATGGTTCAACTCACCGATCCTGTGTCTCAACAGCCCATGAAGGCGGCTGTTTTTTTCCCCACCTCCGATGAGGCAAGCGTGACGCGCATGGGGCCCCTGGAGATTTCTGCCAAACGCGACGCGGCGGTGTCATCCGGGCGATTCCCGTTGGTGCTGCTGTCTCATGGCAATGGTGGCAGTATGTTCAGCCAGCATGACATGGCGGCGTCTTTAGCCAGCCATGGGTTTGTGGTGGCCGCAGTTGAACACCCAGGCGACAACTTCAAAGATGAAAGCGGCCAGGGCAGTGATCGGGTGTTCATCGGACGCCAGCAACAGTTGACTGCTTTGTTGGACTATTTGCTGGGCAGGTCGGCGTTTGCACCAGCCATTGATCCCGGAAAAATTGGGGTGATGGGCTTCTCGGCGGGTGCCACCACCGCCTTGCAGATGTTGGGTGCAAAGCCGAGTTTCGACCTCCTCAAGCCGTACTGCGACCGAGCTCCGAAGAATGTACTGTGCGCTGCCCAAGGCCAGGTGCGGTTGTCAACGCCCGCCTTGACCGGCCAGACAGACAAGCGTGTGCGCGCTGCTTTTGTGATGAGCCCGGTGGGCGTGTTGTTCGACAAAGAAAATTGGGCCCGCGTCACCGCACCGGTCTATGTTTACGCTGCGGCGGCAGACTCCGTGCTTCCGATTCAAGACCACGCGCTGGTCGCCAAGAACAACCTGCGATCACTGACCCAGTACACCGAAATTCCGGGTGCCAACCACTTTGTATTCTTGGTGCCTTGCAGTGAGCAAATGAAAAGCATCACGCCCGCGCTGTGTACTGATCCACCGGGTGTTGATCGGCTGGCGATTCATGAAAAAATGAATGCAGACGCATTGGGGTTTTTCAGAGCTGAGTTGCGGTGAATCTGGCGCAAGGGCACAGTTGGGCAGCGTTGTTGATTTCCTGTACCGGTAGGGACTGACACCGACGGCGGCCAAAAAACGTCTGCTCATGTGGGCTTGATCTGCAAACCCAGATGCCACGGCAGCGTCGGCAAGTGATTCGCCAGAACAAATCAATTGTTTGGCACGCATCACCCTCAGCGCGTTGAGGTAGGCGTGCGGCGAGATGCCATAGGCTTGATTGAACAGTCGATTGGCGTGTACCCGGGAGACCTCCGCGATTGTTGCCAACTCCGCTGCGGAAACGTCTTCGCAGACTCGGGCGCGCAGATAGTCACGCATTCGCCGCGCACGCAGGTCACAGGTTGGTGAATCGTCACTGAACCTGGTGCGTCCGTGCTGCCGTGTGACACAAAGCAAAAATTTTTCCAGCAATGTTTCAGCCCGGAGAGTTTCTTGTGGTTGAGTTGCCAGGATGGCACGCATCAGTTGCCCAGAAAGCGTCTCATCATTCAAGCTGGCTGTTCTGAAATGGGGCAGCTCGCGGTGTCGAGTGAGGCTCTGCAACGCCTGCGGTTCAACGTAGAGGATCCGGTACGAAAAACCCTCTGGTGAGCCCGGTTCTCCATCATGGCATTCGTCTGGGTTGAACGCGATCAACGAGCCCGGCGGGTTGGCATAGCGGGTGCCTCGGCAGTTGAATGTCTGCACGCCCTGGAGCGTGACACCAAAAGCATACGTGTCATACACATGTTTGTCGAAACGATGTTCGCCCAGGGGCGCATCTAACAAGGTGACGCCAGACAAGGCTGTGGCCGAGAAGTTCATCATGGGTGCTGGACTTCGAAGTGGCGCATGCGTCAATGTTTCAAATGTTCAAGAAAACTCGGCGTTTGAATGTCACCATAACCATGTTTCACGAACTTGAAAAGGAATTTACCCATGACCGCGATCAACTTGGCTCAGAAGCTGGCACTTTTTTCCGAGCACTGGTCTCCCAAAACCGTGACTGAATTCAATGGCCACGACATCATGGTCGTGAAGTTTCAAGGTGAGTACGCTTGGCATCACCACGACGACACCGACGACTTCTTTCTGGTGCTGGAAGGAGAAATCGATATTGAATTGCGCGACAAAACCATCACGCTCAAGCGGGGTGAGTTGTTTGTGGTTCCTCAAGGCGTCGAGCACCGACCCGTTGCACGACAAGAGGCTCAGGTCATGCTGATCGAACGCAGTGGAACTCCGAATTCGGGTGACCCCGAAACTGCAGCGAAAAGAAGCTTTTTGTGATCTTGGTGAGTCGCGTCACTCGGGTGATTTCCGGCGTTATGGTGTCTCGCGTCAAGTGGTGTTCTCGGGCGCGTCAGCGTCTCTTTTGAACGGATCTCGTTCGCCGAGTTCGTTCACATACTCGGCAATCCCCACACCCTCCCGCGCCAGAAAATCCGCCACCGCCTGCGCAAACTCAGGATGTGCGAGCCAATGCGCTGAGACCGTCTCCACCGGCAACAAGCCCCGTGCCATTTTGTGTTCGCCCTGCGCGCCGCCTTCAAAGCGGCGAAAGCCTTGGTTCAAACACCAAATGAGGGGCTGGTAGTAGCAGGCTTCAAAGTGCAGGCAGGGCACATGTTCTACAGCACCCCAATAGCGGCCGTAGGCAATCCCTTGTTTCGTATCGATGGCTACCAGAGAAGCTGCGATTCGTTCACCGCCGAGCTGCTTGTTTTTTCTTGCCACGAACATCAACCAGTTTTGCGGCATGTCGCTTGCCATTCGGGCAAAGAAGTCGCGGCTGAGGTAGGGCGTGGAGTGGTAGGCTTGGTAGGTGGTTTGGTAGCAGCGGTAGAAAAAATCCCAGTCGTCCTGGGTGATGGCCTCGCCTTGCAAAACGTCAAAGACGATGCCCGCGTCCGCCACACGGCGGCGTTCTTGCTGAATTTTTTTTCGCTTCTCTCGTTGCAGGCTGGCCAGATAGGCCTCGAACTGGGGCCAGCGGCGTGTGGCGCTGTGAGGGTCAGCGAGTGATTCGGGGTCTTGCCAATGAAACTGCACGCCTTTCCTCAGCATCCAGCCTGCGTCTATCGCCGCTTCTTGGTCAACCGCATCCAGGTACAACAAATGCACCGAGGATGCACCCAGCTCCTGCGCAAGTTGGGGCAGCACCTCAAACAGCAGGGCGCGTGACGCGGAGTCCGTTGCCATCAAACGGGTGCCCGGCACGGGTGTGAAGGGCACAGCCCCAAGCAGCTTGGGGTAATAACGCAGACCGTGGCGCTGGTAGGCCTCCGCCCATGCCCAGTCGAACACGTACTCGCCGTAGGAGTGGTCTTTCAAGTAAAGCAAACACGCGGCCACCAGTTGTTCACCCCGAAATACGCAGACAAAACGCGGGTGCCAACCGGTGGCGGGCACCGCGCTTTTTGATGCGTGCAGGGCGGCGAGGTATTCATGCCGCAAGAAAGGCGTGGGCTGGGCCTGCTGGGCCAGCAGTGCATTCCAGGCTTTGGCATCCAGCGCGCATGGGTCATCAAACACTCGAATAACATCGGCCTCTTCGTTTGAATTTGTTGAGGGCTTTGTTTGCATATGACTTCCGGTGTGGTTCCCGCTGTGGTTACGGTAGCGCTGGCGCAAATCAATGTCACCGTGGGTGACCTGGTCGGCAACGCCGCCAAAATCATTGAATTCTCGCGGCGCGCCCATGCCCAGGGTGCGCGTGTGGTGTTAACGCCCGAGCTGAGTCTGTGTGGTTATCCGCCTGAAGACCTGCTGTTGCGCCCGGCCTTCATGCAGGCCTGCACACAGGCGCTGCGCGATTGTGCGGCTGCTTTGGCCGATTTGCCGGACTTGTTTGTGGTGGTGGGGCATCCACATCAAAGCGGTGAGGTGGGTGATGTGCGGTCTAAATCCCATGCGGTTCAACTGCGCCATAACGCCGCTTCGGTGCTGAATGCGGGACGCATCACCGCCACCTACAACAAACGTGAGTTGCCCAACTACCAGGTGTTTGACGAGCGGCGTTACTTTGCGTCGGGCCGCGACGCCGGTGAGGGTCCGGTGGTGTTTGAGTCCGGCGGTTTGCGTTTTGGTTTGTTGATTTGCGAGGATGCGTGGTTTGACGAGCCCGCCGCCGCTGCCAACGCGGCCGGGGCCGATGTACTTTGTGTTCTCAACGCATCACCATTTCATTTGGGCAAGGTGGCCGAACGCGAAACCCGCATGGCCGAGCGGGCGCGGCAGTCGCAAGTGCCGCTGCTCTACGCCCACCTCACAGGCGGTCAAGACGAAGTGGTGTTTGATGGCGCGTCGTTTGCCTTGAATGCCGATGGCACCGTGGGCGCGCGTGCGGCCATGTTTGAAGAAGCCTTGACCTTGGTGCAGGTGTCAAAAACCCACGCCCTTGGCGCGATTGAAGCAGTGCCCAGCTTGCACGCGCAAGCTTGGTCTGCTTTGGTCACGGGTGTGCGCGACTACGTGGGCAAGAACGGCTTTCCCGGTGCGCTGATTGGCCTGTCCGGTGGCATCGACTCTGCCGTAGTGCTGGCTGTTGCGGTGGATGCGCTGGGCGCTGACAAAGTGCGGGCGGTGATGATGCCGTCGCCTTATACGGCCAGCATGTCTTGCGAGGATGCGCGGGAAATGGCCAAGCGACTGAACGTGCGTTACGACGAACTGTCCATCACGCCCATGTTCGAAGCCTTCAAAACCAGTTTGAAGCAAGAGTTTGCGGGCCGCATAGACGACACAAACGCAGACACGACAGAAGAAAACATCCAAGCCCGCGTGCGCGGCACTTTGCTCATGGCCTTGTCCAACAAGTTCGGCTCCATCGTGCTCACCACAGGCAACAAGAGTGAGATGGCCACCGGTTACTGCACCTTGTACGGCGACATGGCGGGCGGTTTTGCCGTCATCAAAGACGTTGCCAAAACCTTGGTCTATGAATTGGCAAAGTGGAAAAATGAACAAACTGCCGCTTCAAAAGAAGGTGAGTGGATTCCCCGGCGCATCATCACCCGCCCGCCGTCAGCCGAGTTGCGCCCCGACCAAACCGACCAAGACAGCCTGCCCCCCTACGAGGTGCTGGACGCGATTCTGCAGCGCTACATGGAAGATGACCAAAGCATCGAACAAATCGTGGCGGTTGGGTTCAACGTCGCCGACGTGGAACGCGTGACGCGGCTCATCAAAATCAACGAGTACAAACGCCGCCAAGCCCCCGTTGGAATTCGCATCACCCACCGCGCTTTCGGGCGCGATTGGCGCTACCCCATCACCTCGCGTTTTCGCGCATAGCTTTGACCGCTCGCTCCCCCTAGACTCATCGCAACCATTGGACTGTCGGAGACACCATGAAACAAATCACCTCCATCATCAAACCCTTCATACTCGAAGAAGTCCGTGAAACCTTGGCCGCCGTTGGTGTGACGGGTTTGACCGTGACCGAGGTCAAAGGATTCGGTCGCCAAAAAGGCCACACCGAGCTCTACCGTGGCGCCGAATACGTGGTGGACTTTTTGCCCAAGGTGAAAGTGGAAGTGGTCGTGAAAGACGAAGACGTCGAACGCTGCATTGAAGCCATCATCAAAGCAGCAAAAACCGGCAAGATTGGCGACGGCAAAATTTTCGTCACCAATGTGGAGCAGGTGGTGCGGATTCGCACGGGGGAGACCGACGAGGCGGCGGTCTGAATAGACCGCCTAACGTCGCTCAGATTTGGCCGTAGCTGCCTGTGCCAAGGGAAGTTCGTGCGGACGCGGCCAGCCTTGTTAACAAACGATCAGCGTCATCGTCCACCTGCAGCAGCGCACGCTGCTCACCGCTCACAAAACCTTGTGACGTCGTGTGGTCCATGAATCGCAGCAGGTCGTCAAAGTAGCCATCCGCATTGAGCAGGCCCACGGGTTTGTCGTGGTAGCCCAGTTGCAGCCACGTCCACACCTCAAACAGCTCTTCGAGTGTGCCGATGCCGCCGGGCAGTGCGAGGAACACATCGGATTCCTGGGCCATCAGCGCTTTGCGCTGGTGCATGGTCTCCACCACGTGCAGTTCGGTGATGCCGCTGTGTGCCAACTCCCGGGTTTCCAACGCACGCGGGATCACGCCGAAGACTGTGCCGCCGCTGGCCAATGTGGCATCGGCCACCGTCCCCATCAGGCCTGCGTGACCACCGCCGTAGACCAAACGAGCGCCTTGTTGCCCTATCCATGCGCCCACGGCCTGCGCGGCTTGCGCGTAGAAAGGCGACACCCCTGAACGCGAGCCGCAGTAAATACAAATGCTCAGCGGTTTGGTCATGGCGCGAACCAGGTCCAGGGAGCACCCCAGCGGTTGCCAATGGCAGCGAACCACACACTGGCACAGAGCACCAGCGACAGCAACACGGCGGCGCTGCCAAAGTCTTTGGCGCGTTTGGACAAGTCGTGCAGCTCGAACGACACACGGTCAACCACCGCTTCGACCGCCGAGTTCAGCAGTTCCACCACCAAGACGATGATGGCCACGCCCGCGAGCAGGCTCACCTCGATCCAATTTCGCCCGACCCAAAACGCGGCTGGAACCAGCAACACGGCCAACCACACTTCCTGGCGAAACGCGCTTTCGTTGCGGTAGGCTGCTTTCAGCCCTGACCACGAATAGCCTGCCGCGTGGACGACGCGACTGAGCCCCGTGCGGCCTTTGTGGGGATTGCTCATTGTGGCTTTTTCTTGGGTGGTGGGCGGTGCGTGACCAGTTGCGTGCCGCACAGCAGGTCGTGCCAGAACTGACGCGTTGGATGCAAACGTGCGAGCAAGGCGTAGGTGAGCACGCCCGCGAAGAGCAAGCCAAAGGTCTGTGCGGGTGTCGTGTGGGCGACCCACGCAAACACCAAAGCCGGTGCGAACCAAATCCAGCTCAGCAGGTAGCGGGCCGTGCAGCGCAGTTGGGAAGGCGGGCGATTGTTGATGTCCACCAGCCGAATATGCCAAGCCTTCATGGCAACTGTTTGACCGCTGCGAGACCAAAACCACACGAAGTAGATGCCCAACAACAAAAACAAAAACGCCTGCAAACCGTGGCGCCCGACCAGGGCGTGCTTTTGCTGAGTCAGGCTAGAGAACAAATAGCCACCGATCATGAGCACACCAAAAAGCAGCACACCCTCGTAGATGAAGCAGGCCAATCGCCTGGCGATACCCGGGGTTTCTGTGGGCGATGCTGTGTTGGTGCCGAGCGAAATGGCTGGGGATGAGGGTTCGGGCGCAGAGGAGGCCATGGAGTGTTAGGGGAGGCGGAGACACCAAAGTTCAACAAGGGGCCACATGCTACAGCGCTGCTGTTAAACGTCTATTCCCGAACCCAGTGGTGGGTAGGTTAAGGTCGTTCAAGCGCCTCGGTCGCTGCGGTGGCTGTGTAGGTCGCTGCCGCTTGCGGGCCGCGGCGAGGCAGCAACGTTTTAGGGTCGACAAACTCGGGCGTTGTCGCAATTTTCGGCAGCCCCACCTGCTGGTGCAGCGGAGGAGAAGGTTTTTTGGTTACCAAGGTGGTGGTTGCCCCATAACTGGGGTGCACCAAGGAGGGGGCAATGGGTGTTGGTGGGATCGCAAACGTCGGATTGGAGACGATTTTCGATTTTTTGTCGGCGTCGACTACTTTGGCACTACGTGAGCCTGAAGTCATCGAAGCAGTCGGCGGCCCAGACGGTGGTTGTACTTTGCGGCTGTCGGCCAGCTGGCGTTTTTCGTCGTCTGGCAGCGCCTGGTAAGCCTTCCACTGGGCTTGTCGCGTTTCAGGGTTGACTTGTTTAGCCTCTTGAAAGTTGAGTCGTGCGATGCCACGTTCGGAAGGGCCCAACATGACCCACTCTGCCATACGCAATTGAACTCGTGCACGCTCATCCTCGGGCATCGCGGGCATGCGCTGGGCGATTTCTATCCATTTGAGTTTTCTGTCTATCGTGATCGTCGTCCAGACGGTCTCCAAGGGCGCAAGCGATTGACGTTGGGTCCGAGTCAGCTCACGCCAACGGGGCCCCTGCTCACCGACTGGTGCGGCTTTGGTGGTAGCGGTTTGTGCGGTGACTGAGTTGCCGCTGCCGAAAAACGCGGTTGCGCCCAATAAAACAAGCAGCATCCAACCAACGACGCGCCACCCCAACGCATATTTGGCGGTGAACGAGAACGGATGGCTGGCGGTGGCGCGCAAGGAGCTACTCCTGAGCGGCGGGGCGTTTGAGGAATTCGAGGAAACCGGCGTCTTGGTAGGCGTCAGGTGGCAAATCGTCCGCAAGTAGGGCTGCATCAATGTCTGCTGCGGTGGAGATCAATCGCGAGGCGTGTAGCTCCTGAATGGCCAGCAATCCCAGCACCAACACTGCCAAGGGCAACACCGTGGCCAATTTGTTCCACCATGTGGGTGAATCAGAGCCACTTCGGCCGCCCGCATAAGCGACGACCTTGTTCCACGCCCAGGACATGCCCGAAGTTGCAACCACAGGCTTGATGGCCAATTGGCGAGCCGCGGCTGCGTGTTGCAACGCGTTTTGGCGGGCAACACGTAAGCGCTCGGTGACGTCATTGGGCAGGTTTTGCGCAGACTCGTTGAGCATCGCCGTGATGCGCAATGCGAAACGGGCTTGCGCTTGCTCGCCTGTTGGGCCAGTCAGCATGTCGTGTTTCATAGTCCAATCCCCTTTTCTTTGAGCGCTTTTGCTAACGCATGCACCGCTCTGGAGCAATGCGTTTTGACGCTGCCTTCTGAACAACCCATGGTCAGAGCCGTTTCTGATACATCTAGTTCCTCCCAGTAACGCAGAAGGAAGGCTTCCCGTTGACGGCCTGGTAACAAAGCCACCTCGCCTTCAATCAAAAGCAGGATTTGCGCCCGGGAAAAGACGTCGGCCGAGCTCTCAGATCCAGTGCCGTTGGCACTTTCCAGCGTTTCCAGGATGTCGAAACCTGAGTCGCCCCCGCTGGACTCCAAGTCGGAAAAATTCGCAAAAACGCCTTTTCTGACTTTTTGCCGCCTAAACCAATCCATGGTGGCGTTGGACAGGATGCGTTGAAACAGCAGTGGCAACTCTTGCGCCGGACGGTCGGCGTAACTTTGGGACAGGCGGATCATGGCGTCTTGGACGATGTCCAAGGCAGCGTCTTCGTCGCGCACAGCAAAAGCGGTGCGTTTAAAGGCGCGTTTTTCGACGCTCTTGAGGAAGTCGGATAACTCTTTGTCGGAAGCCAACTTGGGGGCGCCTTGGGCAATACGCCCTGGGGAGAAGCGCGGATTATCACATTGCTCAAGCCAATTCTTGCTTCAGTGGCATAATGCCGCGTTGCACAACAGATGGTCTTCAATGGCTGGTCCGACCAGGACGGGCTGATTTTTCGACTTCAAGGCACCACACCCGCTCCACAAGAGTGCGGAGAGGCGCACCGATGGTTTTTCGTTAGAGAAATTCACAAAGGTTTTATATGGATATGACTACTGCCGAAGTTCGGCGTGCCGCCGCTGCACAGCCGCAAACCCCCTCCACAGCGCCCGCCCTGGACCCCAACGGGTCCGAAATTCTGGTGCGCTGCCTCCAAGCCGAAAATGTGAAGTTCCTCTGGGGATACCCAGGTGGCGCTGTTCTTTACATTTACGACGCGCTTTACAAACAAAACACCATTGAGCATGTTCTGGTTCGCCATGAACAGGCCGCCGTGCATGCCGCAGACGGTTATGCGCGTGCCACTGGTGAAGTGGGTGTGGCGCTGGTGACCTCAGGCCCGGGCGTGACCAATGCCATCACAGGCATTGCCACCGCCTACATGGACTCCATTCCGATGGTGATCATCACCGGCCAGGTTCCGACGCCAGCCATTGGCCTGGATGCCTTCCAAGAGTGCGACACGGTGGGCATCACGCGTCCCATCGTGAAACACAATTTTTTAGTTAAAGACGTGCGTGACCTCGCGCTGACGCTGAAAAAAGCTTTCCACATCGCCCGAACCGGCCGGCCTGGTCCCGTGGTGGTTGATATCCCGAAGGACGTGTCCCTCAAGACCGCGCCTTTTGAATACCCCGCCACCATCGAAATGCGTTCCTACAACCCGGTGCGCAAAGGCCACGGCGGCCAAATCCGCAAAGCCATTGCTTTGTTGATGTCGGCCAAACGGCCTTACATCTATACCGGCGGCGGCGTGATTCTGGGCAATGCATCTGCCGAATTGCGTGAGTTGGTGAATTTGCTCGGCGTGCCATGCACCAATACCTTGATGGGTTTGGGCGCATTCCCAGCGTCCGACCCCAAATTCCTCGGGATGCTGGGTATGCACGGCACCTACGAAGCCAATATGACGATGCAGAACTGCGACGTCCTGTTGGCGGTTGGTGCGCGCTTTGACGACCGTGTGATTGGCAACCCCAAACACTTTGCGTCGGTGGAACGCAAGATCGTTCACATCGACATCGATCCTTCCTCCATCTCCAAACGCGTCAAGGTCGACATCCCCATCGTGGGCGACGTGAAAGACGTGCTGCAAGAGCTGATCGCCCAAATCAAAGAAGGGCAAGCCAAGCTGGACGCCAACGCCTTGTCCGCATGGTGGAACCAAATTGGCGAGTGGCGCAAAAAGGACTGCCTCAAGTTCAAGAACAGCACCGAGGTCATCAAACCTCAGTATGTGGTGGAGACGCTGTGGAACTTGACCAAAGACAGCGATGCCTACATTACCTCCGATGTGGGGCAACACCAAATGTGGGCCGCTCAGTACTATCGCTTTGACCAACCACGTCGCTGGATCAATTCTGGCGGCCTTGGCACCATGGGCGTGGGCTTGCCCTACGCGATGGGCATCAAACTGGCCAAACCGGATGCGGACGTGTTCTGCATCACCGGCGAAGGTTCGATTCAAATGTGCATTCAGGAGTTGTCCACCTGTTTCCAGTACAAAACGCCGGTCAAGATCATTTCCTTGAACAACCGCTACCTGGGCATGGTGCGGCAGTGGCAACAACTGGACTACGGTGGCCGCTACTCACACAGCTATATGGACGCGCTGCCTGATTTCGTGAAACTGGCCGAGGCCTACGGCCACGTCGGCTTGAAGATCGAAAAGCCCAGCGATGTGGAAGGTGCATTGCGTGAAGCCATTCGGTTGAAAGACCGCACCGTGTTTCTCGACATTCGCACCGACCAAACCGAAAACGTTTGGCCCATGGTTCAAGCCGGCAAGGGCATCAGCGAAATGTTGTTGGGGTCAGAAGACTTGTAGTTTTCGTTTGAGGCTGCGGCGCAGCGTGTCCATGGGGTGGTTACCGCCGCCCTTTGTCCACGGTGCGACGGGCCTCACTCAAGCCCAATACATTCACCATTCACATTGAAGCGTCTGCGTTTGTGATGCGGTTACCGCCGCATCAACGGGTCTGACGCCACAAGGACAACATGAAACACATCATTGCATTGCTGTTGGAAAACGAACCCGGTGCGCTGTCTCGCGTGGTGGGTTTGTTTTCGGCCCGGGGCTACAACATTGAAAGCCTGACAGTGGCTCCCACCGAAGATGCTTCGCTCTCGCGCATGACCATTGTCACCACAGGTTCAGACGAAGTCATCGAACAAATCACCAAACACCTGAACCGCTTGATTGAAGTGGTGAAGGTGGTGGACTTGACCGAAGCCTCCTACACCGAACGTGAGCTGATGCTCATCAAAGTGCGTGCCGTGGGCAAGGAGCGCGAAGAGATGACCCGCATGGCTGACATATTTCGAGGCCGCATCATCGACGTGACCGAAAAAAGCTACACCATCGAATTGACTGGCGACGCCGCCAAACTCGATGCCTTCATCCAGGCGCTGGACCGCAGCGCCATTTTGGAAACCGTGCGCACCGGCACCAGCGGGATCGGTCGCGGCGAGCGCATCCTGCGCGTCTGACCTTGTCCTCAAGGTTTGATTCACTGCAACCCCCGCGATTTTTTAGAGATTCACGAAGGAGATACACATGAAGGTTTACTACGACAAAGACGCTGACTTGAGCCTGATCAAAGGCAAAAACATCACCATCATTGGTTATGGTTCGCAAGGCCATGCCCATGCGCAGAATTTGAATGACAGCGGCGTCAAAGTGACTGTCGGTGTGCGCAAGGGCGGCGCATCTTGGAACAAGGCCGAAAAGGCCGGTCTGAAAGTCGCCGAGATCGCCGACGCCGTGAAGTCTGCCGACGTGGTGATGATTCTCTTGCCCGATGAGCAAATTGCGTCTGTATATGCCAACGAGGTGGAGCCCAACATCAAACAAGGCGCGTCCTTGGCATTCGCCCACGGCTTCAACGTGCATTACGGTCAAGTGGTCCCGCGTGCTGACTTGGATGTGTGGATGGTCGCCCCCAAGGCCCCTGGCCACACCGTGCGTGGCACCTACACGCAAGGTGGCGGTGTGCCTCACCTGATCGCCGTGCACGCCGACAAGTCGGGTAAGGCACGTGATCTGGCACTGAGCTACGCCGCGGCCAATGGTGGTGGCAAAGCCGGCATCATTGAAACCAATTTCCGCGAAGAAACCGAAACCGATTTGTTCGGTGAACAAGCGGTGCTGTGCGGTGGCGCGGTCGAGTTAATCAAAGCCGGTTTTGAGACCCTGACCGAAGCCGGTTACGCACCCGAAATGGCGTACTTCGAGTGCTTGCACGAGTTGAAGCTGATTGTGGATTTGATCTATGAAGGCGGTATCGCCAACATGAACTACTCCATCTCCAACAATGCCGAGTATGGCGAGTACGTGACCGGCCCCCGTGTCGTCACCGAAGACACCAAAAACGCCATGCGTCAGTGTTTGAAGGACATCCAGACCGGTGAGTACGCCAAGAGCTTCATCTTGGAAAACAAAGCGGGTGCGCCCACCTTGTTGTCACGCCGTCGTTTGACTGCTGAGCACCCGATCGAACAAGTGGGTGAACAGCTGCGCGCCATGATGCCTTGGATCAAGAAAAACCGTTTGGTGGATCAGTCCAAGAACTGATGAAGCGGCCGATGCCCCTTGGCATCTCTCGAAAAGAAGCTGTGGGCCATACCCGCAGCTTTTTTTTTGACAGCGCCATAATCCTGCCCTTGCGCACTTTCCCAGCGCATCGCGGCGGCACCAACCATGAACCAACCTGATATGCACGACGGCGACACCCCGAACGACGACATCGATGACGTGCCGCCACCGGTGCGTCCACGGCGCAAGGGCATCTACATCTTGCCCAACTTGTTCACACTCGCTGCGCTATTCGGTGGTTTTTATGCGGTGGTGATGGCGATGAATGGGCGCTTTGAGCAAGCGGCGATCGGGGTGTTTTGCGCCATGGTGCTTGACAGCTTGGATGGCCGTGTGGCGCGCATGACCAATACGCAAAGTACCTTTGGCGAACAAATGGACAGCTTGTCGGACATGGTGTCGTTCGGTGCAGCGCCGGCACTCATCGTGTACGAGTGGGCGCTCAAGGGCATGGGCAAGTTGGGTTGGATAGCGGCCTTTGTGTACTGCTCGTGTGCGGCGCTGCGTTTGGCGCGTTTCAACACCAACATCAGCGTGGTCGACAAACGATTTTTCCAAGGCCTGCCCAGCCCGGCGGCGGCGGCTTTGGTGATGGGTTTCATTTGGGTCATGGACGACATGGGTCTGGATGTTCGCAGCACGGGCCCTTGGTTGGCATGGATGGCGTTTGGCTTAACCCTGTTCTCCGGCCTGACCATGGTGACCAACGCACCGTTTTACAGCTTCAAAGACATCAGCCTGAAACGTTCTGTGCCGTTTGTGGTGATTGTGGCCATCGCTTTGGCCATTGCCCTGATCAACGTTCATCCACCCATGGTGCTGTTTGCCATGTTCTGCTTGTACGGTTTGTCGGGTTACGCGGTTTATGGTTGGCGACGCCTCAAGGGCAAACCGGTGAGCGTGATCGCGACCTCCACCGACGAGCCCGATGAACGCGGCTTGCACTGATCGCCGTCCATCTGCTACATTGCATCCCATGAACACGTTGTCGACCGCGCTGCTTGCTCTACTACCAGGAGACCCACGGGCTCGCGCGTAGAGACACGTTCACACGTTTTCGACCACCACGGCCCGTATGCAAACAGCAGCGGGCCGTTTTGTTTGTGTGCGCTGTTTGCGAAATTCAATCGCTCAAGGAATCCAAATGCTGCAGCAACCACAAACCAAGTACCGTGCTTTTCCCCCAGTCCATTTGCCTGATCGTCAATGGCCCAACGCCGTATTGACGCGCGCTCCGCTGTGGCTGAGCACCGACTTGCGCGACGGCAACCAAGCACTCATTGAGCCCATGGACGCGGCGCGCAAATTGCGCATGTTTCAGATGCTGGTGCGCATTGGTTTCAAGGAAATCGAGGTGGGTTTTCCTTCGGCATCACAAACCGATTTCGACTTTGTGCGTTTGTTGATCGAAGGCAAGCACATTCCTGCGGATGTCACCATTCAGGTGCTGACGCCGGCCCGTGAGGTTTTGATTCGTCGCACGTTTGAATCCTTGAAAGGGGCGCAAGCAGCCATTGTCCACGTCTACAACGCCACTGCGCCCATCATGCGGCGTGTGGTGTTGGGTTTGGATGAAGATCAAACTGTGCTGCTTGCGACCACCCACGCCCAGTTGGTGCGTGAATTGGCACTTGAGCAACCTTCCACCGCATTTACTTTCCAATACTCTCCCGAAATGTTTTCGGGCACCGAGTTGGCGTTCTCCAAGCGGGTGGTCGATGCGGTGACTGCAGTGTGGCAAGCGACGCCCGACCACAAGTGCATCATCAATTTGCCCTCTACAGTGGAGCATTCCACCCCCAATGTGTTTGCAGACATGATCGAATGGATGCACCGTCATCTGGCTCGGCGTGATGGCATCGTCTTGTCCGTGCACCCGCACAACGACCGAGGCACAGGCACGGCCGCCGCCGAGTTGGCGTTGATGGCCGGTGCCGACCGGGTTGAAGGTTGTTTGTTCGGCAACGGGGAGCGCACCGGCAACGTTGATTTGGTCAACCTCGCGCTGAATCTTTATACCCAGGGCGTTTCTCCAGGACTGGATTTCTCAGACATTGACGATGTTCGCCGCTGCGTGGAGCATTGCAACCAGTTGCCTGTACATCCGAGGCACCCCTATGCAGGCGATTTGGTCTACACGTCTTTCTCGGGCTCGCACCAAGATGCCATCAAGAAGGCTTTCGCCGCACGCCAAGAGGGCGATCTGTGGGACATGCCATATTTGCCGGTGGACCCGAAAGATTTGGGGCGCAACTACGACGCGGTGATTCGCGTCAACAGCCAGTCGGGTAAGGGCGGTATTTCCTACCTTCTGGAAGCCGAGTACGGCTTGGAGTTGCCAAGGCGTCTGCAAATCGAATTCAGTCAAGTGGTGCAGGCGGAGATGGACGACACCGGCAAGGAAATGGCTGCTGCCGACTTGTGGCGCATCTTCGACGATGCTTATGGGCTCAGTACTTGTGGCGAAATGCACCCAGTGGTCATGGAGCGTGCAGTCGGCGGTGTGGAGTTGACGGTGGAGCTGTCAATGCAAGGCCGTGTGATGCATATCGCCGGTCAAGGAAGCGGCCCGATTGACGCATTCGTGAATGGTTTGAACCAACACCTCACGCCCGCGGTGCGTGTGCTGGACTACCACGAACACGCCTTGCGCAGCGGCTCTGACGCCCAAGCGGTGGCGTATTTGGAGTTGCGTTTTGGCGACGCGCTCACGGTTTTTGGCGTGGGTTATGACGCGAACATCACCAGTGCCAGCCTCAAAGCCATTGTCAGTGGTGTCCTCCGTGCCATGTCGCAAGGCGCGGCGACGTTCGCGACGCAAGCTGACGCGGTGCACAGCCTTTAGCCCGCATATTTCACCAGGTCGCTCTTCTATGCCCCGCAACACTGCATGAATGCTCATGTTCTTGGCTTCGAGTGCCAAATCCAATTTGTACCGAGCGCTACACACCCGATTGAGCCGTGCTGCGGCACGCTGGCTGCGTTGCTCCTCCTTGCGGGCACGAGCCCGCAGCGTCGTTACGCCTTGCCAGCGAACCGCATCACAGCCCACTCGGGCGCGTCCCTGATGAAATATGCGGGCTAGCATTGCCATTGCCAGGCAAAAAAATTATCAATCGTTCAGGAGTTCTTGCATGTCTGACCAACTCATTATTTTTGACACCACCTTGCGTGACGGCGAACAGTCGCCCGGCGCGTCCATGACCAAAGACGAAAAGTTGCGCATTGCGCGGCACCTGGAGCGACTGCGTGTGGATGTCATTGAGGCGGGATTTGCCGCTTCATCCAACGGTGACTTTGAGGCGGTGAAAGCCATTGCGGAGGCCATCAAGGACTCCACGATCTGTTCCTTGGCCCGTGCCAACGACCGCGACATTTCACGTGCCGCCGAAGCACTGAAGGGAGCGCCGCGTTCGCGCATTCACACCTTCATCGCCACCAGCGAATTGCACATGGAAAAGAAGCTGCGCATGACGCGGGACCAAGTGTTCGAGCAGGCCAAGTCATCGGTTCGTTTTGCACGAAACTTGGTCAACGATGTGGAGTTTTCACCCGAGGACGGTTATCGCTCCGATCCTGATTTTTTATGCCGCGTGATTGAAGCGGTGATTGATGAAGGTGCCACCACCATCAACCTGCCGGATACCGTGGGGTACGCCATTCCTGAGCTCTATGGCAACTTCATTCTGAATTTGCGTCAGCGTATTCCGAATGCCGACAAAGCCGTCTGGTCGGTGCACTGTCACAACGACTTGGGGCTGGCTGTGGCGAACTCGCTGGCCGGCGTCAAGATCGGCGGTGCGCGTCAAGTGGAATGCACGATCAACGGACTGGGTGAACGGGCCGGCAACTGTGCACTGGAAGAAGTGGTGATGGCGGTGCGAACACGCAAAGACTACTTTGGTCTCACATTGGGCATCGACGCTTCGCAGATTGTTCCGATTTCGCGTTTGGTGTCGCAGACCACCGGTTTTGTGGTTCAGCCTAACAAGGCTGTTGTGGGCGCCAATGCCTTTGCCCATGCATCAGGCATTCACCAAGACGGTGTGCTCAAGGCCCGAGACACCTACGAAATCATGCGTGCGGAGGATGTGGGCTGGGCGGCCAACAAAATTGTGCTGGGCAAGTTGTCAGGACGCAATGCATTCAAGCAGCGTTTGCAAGAGCTCGGGATTCAGTTGGAGTCGGAAACAGAAGTCAATGCAGCGTTCGCCAAGTTCAAAGAACTGGCCGACCGCAAGAGTGATATTTTTGATGAAGACATCTTGGCTCTGGTGATGGACGAGTCCGTCACGTCTGAATCTGAGCACTACCGCTTGTTGTCGCTCAAGCAGCATTCCGAAATGGGTGAACGTCCCCAAGCCAACGTCGCTTTTTCTGCGGGCACCGTAGAGCACCATGCGCAAAGCGATGGCAACGGTCCGGTCGATGCCAGCCTCAAAGCCATTGAATCGAAGCTGCAATCAGGCGCGGAAATGCTGCTCTATTCGGTCAATGCCATCACCTCGGGCAGCACAGAATCGCAAGGAGAGGTGACGGTGCGACTGCAGCTGGGCGGTCGAGTGGTCAATGGTGTGGGTGCTGACCCCGACATCGTGGTCGCATCTGCCAAGGCCTACTTGTCCGCTTTGAACAAGTTGCACAGCAAAATCGAACGGGTTGCTGCCCAGGGCTAATCTGGCGGGCCGTACGTGAGGTTCGGCTTGAGGAAAGTCTTTTAAGTTTTTGATCTTGCAAGACTTTTTCTCATCACCTACACTGTCCACGATACAGCGAAAGGTGGTTATGCGCGAATTCATGAAATCAACTGTAGCTGCTGTGTTGCTGATGCTCATGGTTGTGGCCGCAAGCAGCTCAGCTTGGGCCGCTGGTAACAAAAACAGCCGTGACGGTGATCGCAAAAGCGCCGCACCCGCAAAACCCTCCTCGGCAAAAAAGCCGGTTGCCTCTCAACGCGTGCGCGCCACCGTCGCGCCGGCCAAATCGCGTTCCAACACCCGTGTTGCCAGTCGTAAGGTCAAACCCGCAGTAGCCCCTCCGCGTCTGTCCTATGGTCAGGTATTCGGTTTGCATCAAACGGCTGATGAACTGGACCTGAAATCCAGCGTCGCTTTGGTGGTGGATCAAGACACCAATGAAGTGCTGTTCAGCAAAAACTCCCAAGCGGTGCTGCCCATTGCCTCGCTCACCAAACTCATGACGGCTGTGGTGGTGGCGGACGCCCACTTGCCCATGGACGAGGTGCTTACTGTCACGCTGGACGATGTGGACACGGAAAAAGGCAGTCGTTCACGTCTGAAAATCGGCACCGAGCTCACGCGCGGGGAGATGTTGCATTTGGCGTTGATGTCCTCTGAGAACCGCGCCGCCCATGCCCTCGGCCGAACCTACCCAGGTGGCCTGTCGGCGTTTGTGGTGGCCATGAACCGCAAGGCACGTGAACTGGGCTTATTGGACACGCGGTATGTGGAACCGACAGGGCTGTCCAGCCGCAACCAATCCAGCGCGACGGACCTTGCCAAATTGGTGGCCGCCGCCCACCAATACCCCATGATTCGTGAGCTTTCCACCTCGCCCGAGTACTGGGTGGAAGTAGACCACCAAACTCAGCACTTCAAGAATACCAACGGGCTGTTGGGCAGTGCCATGTGGGACATCGGCTTGCAAAAAACCGGCTACATCGCCGAGGCAGGGCGCTGTTTGGTGATGCAGGCCAGATTGGCCGGTCGGAAGCTGATCATGGTGTTCCTGGACTCCGCTGGCCGCTATTCACGGATGGGTGACGCCGAGCGTGTGCGCAAATGGCTGGAGGACAGCATTCCCCAAGCCGGCAGCGGGGCTTTGCCGTTGCGCTGACCTCGCGTTAAGCCGCAGCCACCGCATGGCCCAGGCTTGCAGAAATTTCTGCCGCTGTGCTTTTGAGTTTGGCGATCCAAGCGTCTTCCAGTCTGTCAGCCGGTGCCGAAATAGACAGGCCCGCCACCAGTCGGCCCTGGTCGTCCGAGATGGCAGCGGCCATGCAGCGCACGCCCAACTCCAGCTCTTCTTCGTCACGCGCCAGACCCATTTGTTGCACCCGTGAAAGTTCTTTTTCAAGGGTGGGTAAATTGGTGATGCTGTTGCGTGTGTGGCCAGCCAAACCGGTGCGGCTGGCGTAGGCACGAACCCGCTGCGGTTCGTCATAAGCGAGGAACAGTTTTCCCACAGACGTGAGGTGCAGCGGCGCGCGGCCACCGATGGCGCGCACCACCTGCATGCCGCTGCGTTCACTGAAGGCACGCTCGATGTACACAATCTCGTCGCCTTGGCGCACAGACAGGTTCACCGGCTGATTGGTGAGTTTGTGCAGTTCGCGCATCGGGCCGAGCGCCGCTTCGCGCACATCCAGCCTGGCTTTGACCAAGTTGCCCAGTTCCAGCAAACGCATGCCCAGCCGGTAGTTGCCCGCTTCTGGACGATCGACATAGCGGCCAATCACCAAGTCGTTCAAGATACGGTGTGCGGTGGAAGGATGCAGCCCTGTTTTTTCGCTGATGATCTTCAGCGACACCGGGTCTTGGTAGGAGGCCAACAAGTCCAGCAGTTGAAACATGCGCTCCAGCACTTGGATGCTGGGCGATTTGGGTTCGGTCGTTTTCATGGTGCCATTCTCTCGCAGTTTGCTGGTTTTCTGTATAGCGAAAATGCAAGCTGCATCACGAGATGTGTAGCTTCAGCTGGGATCCCATCGCTGGACGACTTCGACCGCGCTGCGCACAGCGCCTTCGAGCGTCGCAGGGTAGGGGCCTTGCACATAGTCTGCGGCAGCCCACAAACCCGGCGCGATCGATGAGGTGGGTCGTTGCAAGCCGGGAGTACAGCGAAAGGTGGCCCGCTTTTCGGTGAGGCAGCGCACCAGCACGGGCGCCTCTACCAGGAACGATTTCAGCGCATTTTTTGCTTGGTTGAGAACCGCAGCCTCGGTGGTCGCTACACCGCGTTCCACCCAGGGGGCTGCGCCGCTGATGACAAAACTCAGCTCACCCACCGTGCCGCCTAGCTGGCCCAAATCGAAAACGAACTGAGCGGGCTGATCGATGGTGTCGCTGACCAAGCTCAGCATGGGCTCGGGCAGCCGCGTGCCGGGGCAATGCAGGGTCACGGTGATGATGGGCTCGTAACGCAGTGCGGCGGCGCTGGCCGACCAATCGGCGTTGATTTCGGATGTCAACCGCGAGGCTTCATTGGCGGTGCAGGCCAGCACCACCTGGTCGTAGGTGTTTGGGCTGTTGATGTCGCTGGACGTTTCCACCTGCCAACTTGTTGCACCGCTGTTTGCACGGACGGCTCGCAGTGCCTGCACTCGCTGATGGGTGTGGACGAGCACCCCGTTGCCTTGCAGCCAGCGCTGCGCAGGTTCAGGCAACAAGGCGCCCAAGCCTTTTTTCGGCAGCAGCAAATCAGAGGCCCCCGGGCCGCTGAGCAAAGCATCTTTCAACACCCGCAGAAAGACAACGCCACTGGCCTCGACAGCGGGTGTATTCAACGCGGCGATGCACAACGGGTCGATGAAGTCGTTACGCAAGCTGCAGGGCAGGGTGCGGGTCAAGTCGGCGACGGTTTGTTGTGGAGGGCAACGAAAGCCTTGTAGGGCCCAGCGCGCAGCCAGTGCGCACAAGGCCCAGCGCTCGGGCACGGTCCAACTGCGGTTGCTCCAAACTGCCAATAGAAAGGCCGATGCGGGATGTCCTTTTTTTAAGCGCAAACCTTGACCTTGCGGATTCACCATGGCCAATGGTCTGCGATCAAAGGCTGTATCGAGATTCACGCCCAAGGTTTGCATCAGACCCAAGGTGTGGGTGTAGGCACCAATCAGGATGTGTTGACCGTTGTCGACACGCGGCCCCTCGGGCAAATGCACCGTGCGGGCACGGCCGCCGAGCGAGCCTGCCATCTCAAACACCGTCACCTCATGCCCCGCCAGGCGTGCATGCACTGCTGCGGCCAAGCCGGACCAACCCGCGCCCACGACCGCTACCTGCATCAACGTCCGCGCCAGTTGGTGCGTACCGCGATCCACAACTTGCGCAGCGGTGTGAGCGAGGTGCGTTGGTGCAGCACACGAAACTGATCGGCTTCAATTTCACGCAGCAAGGTGCGGTAAATGTTGGCCATCATCAGGCCCGGCTTTTGCGCGGCCCGATCGACCTCGGGCAACAAGGCCAGCGCCTGGTCATAGGCCGCGTGGGCGCGTTCGGCTTGGAATTTCATCAAGGCCGTGAAACGCTCGCTGTAACCCCAAGGTGCTTTGCGGTTGAGCAGCTCATGGGCTTTCACGTCAAAGCGCTGCAGCTCAGACACCGGCAGGTAAATACGGCCGCGCCGTGCATCGTCGCCCACATCACGGATGATGTTGGTCAGTTGCATGGCCTGGCCCAGCTGGTGTGCATAGGCCACGGTGTTGGCTTGCGTGGCACCAAAAATTTGCGCGGCCACTTCTCCCACCACGCCAGCGACCAAGTGGCAGTAACGCTGCAATTGAGGAAAGTCGAGGTAGCGGGTTTGCTCCAGGTCCATCTGGCAGCCTTCGATCACAGCCTGCAGGTGCTCGGCGCGGATGTTGAAGGCCTCGGTGTGGGGCATGAGGGCCTTCATCACCGGGTGTGTAGCTTGCCCTGCAAAACTGGTGGCCACTTCTTTTCGCCACCAGGCCAGTTTGGTAGCGGCGACGCTGGCATCGCTGGTTTCGTCCACCACGTCGTCCACTTCGCGGCAAAAAGCGTAGAAGGCGGTGATGGCCGCGCGCCGCGCAGGCGGCAGAAACAAAAACGCGTAGTAGAAGCTGGAGCCGCTTTTTGCTGCTTTTTCTTGGACGTATTGTTCGGGGGTCATGCCGCTGCTCTTGTGTCGTGCGGGACCAGGGCACGCATGCAGGCGGCACGCCACAGAAGGGCGGGGCCATCCCAGGCGGTCAAGGTGGGGCGCTGGTTCATCGTTCCAAATTTCAAATGCTCTATTTTGTCCAAGATGCGCAAGCCACCTTGCACGACCAATCGCAGCTCCCAACCGGCTCGGCCCGGAAGGCGGTGTACCAAGGCAGCGCCCTGGTGCATCAAGTGGCGCGTCCAAGCCACCAACTCACGCAGTGCACTTCGCAGGGCCGGGCTGTCGTGGCCTGCCAGCACCTGGCTTTTGTCCAGCCCGTTTCGGGTGCAGTCTTCCAACGGGAGATACAAACGCCCGCGTTTCACATCGATCGATACGTCTTGCCAAAAGTTGGCCAGTTGCAGCGCAGTGCAAATGGCATCGCTTTGCTGCAAGGCCTGGCTGTCATGAACGCCGTAAAGCTGCAACAGCAAACGACCAATGGGGTTGGCGGAACGACGGCAGTAGTCGAGCAGTTGATGTCGGTCGCTGTACTCAGACTGGACCAAATCTTGCTCAAAAGCGCTGAGCAGGTCGGTGAACAGTGGAACGTGCAGCTGATGGCGCTCAATCACCGCTCCCAGGGGGGCAAAAACAGGCTTCCAGCGCTCTGAGATGGCTTTGCCCGCCACCACTTTGAGCAAGTCGGCGCGGTAGGCCTGTAAGTCGCGCTGGCGTGTGCTGCTGTCCTGGTCGCCTTCGTCCGCCAAGTCGTCGGCGGTGCGGGCAAACCAATAAATCGCGGCCACCGCCGGCCGCAGCTTGGGCGGGCACAGGATGGAGGCGACTGGAAAGTTTTCGTAGTGGTTGACACTCATAGAGGGGCTGATTGTCTACTGCTCACCGCATGTCGTCACGCATGGTTCGGATTGGTTGACATCGTTGCTGGAGACAAATACATTACTGACCGGTCAGTCAGTTACTGACGGCTTTATCGATTTGACACTCTGCCTCTGGGGTTGCCATGCACTCTCTTCCCACTGTTCTCGTCTTGTCTGCACTCTTGGTCGCTTGTTCGCGCCCCGAACCAGTGCCCGAGCCCGTGCGTGCGGTAAGAACCTTGACCGTGCAAGACCAGTCTGCTCAATCCCGCTACGAATACGCTGCGGAGGTACGTGCCCGCACCGAGTCGCGCTTGAGTTTTCGAGTGGGTGGCAAGTTGGTGAAGCGGCAGGTGGATTTGGGTGATGCGGTCAAAGCAGGTCAGGTGCTGGCCCAGCTCGACCCACAGGACTTGAAACTGGCCCAAGACAATGCGCGCGCGCAAATGGCTGCCGCCCAGGCCAACTACGACCTCGCCGCCGCTGATTTCAAACGTTTCAAGGATTTGCGTGATCAAAATTTCATCAGCGCTGCCGAGTTGGAGCGCCGCGAAACCACGCTCAAAGCGGCGCTGGCGTCGTTGAACCAAAGCAAGGCACAAACCCAGGTTCAAACCAATCAAGCGGGTTACGCCGTGCTGGTGAGTGACGTGGCGGGTGTGGTCACTGGGGTGGATGCGGAGCCCGGTGCGGTGGTCAGCAGCGGCAGCACCGTGCTCCGTGTGGCACAGAACGGGCCGCGTGATGTGGTGTTCTCGGTGCCTGAGGACAAAGTGACACAGATTCGCTCGCTGGCGGCCTCCACCACGGCTTCCAACACGGCCTTCAAAGCCCAAGCCTGGGGCGAAGGCAAACCTTGGTGGCCACTGAAGGTGAGGGAAATTGCAGCCGCCGCTGACCCCGTCACGCGCACCTTCTTGGTCAAGGCGGATTTGGGCAGTGGCGCGTCCGCTGAGGTCAGTCTCGGGCAAACCATGTCGGTGGTGGTGGACCTGCCGCAGGTGGTTGGTATCAGCAAGTTGCCATTGTCTGCACTGAAGGAAGACCAAGGCCAAAGCAAGGTGTGGTTGGTGGATGCCAGCACCATGACGGTGAAGCTTCAAGCCGTGTCTGTTGCGGGCCCCGATGGCAATGAAGCCGTGATATCCGCAGGCCTCAAACCGGGTGATGTCGTGGTCACAGCGGGTGTTCATGTCCTTCAACCTGGGCAAAAAGTGAAGTGGCTGCAAGAAGCGAAAAAGGCCAGCGCAGCGGTTGACGCTGCGTCATCGGCCGCGGCGGTGGCTGCCACGTCCAATCCTGCGAAGTGAGCGGGTCATGAACAGCTCCAGCCCTTCTCAGGTTTCGCGCTTTAATATTTCTCAGTGGGCACTCGACCACCCCGCGCTCACCCGATACCTTTTGGTGGTGCTGATGCTGTTGGGCCTGGCGGCCTACTTTCAACTCGGCCAAGATGAAGACCCACCCTTCACCTTTCGCGCCATGGTGGTTCGTGCCTATTGGCCTGGTGCCACGGCGCAGCAAATGGCTGAACAGGTCACTGACAAGCTGGAAAAAACCCTGCAAGAAGTGCCCTATGCCGACAAGATCCGCTCTTACGCCAAACCCGGCGAGACCATCATCATTTTTCAGGTGAAGGACTCGTCTCCGCCCAAGGAGGTGCAGCAGATTTGGTACACGGTGCGCAAGAAGATAGGTGACATGCGCGGCACCTTGCCGCAAGGTGTACAGGGGCCATTTTTCAATGACGAATTTGGTGATGTGGTGGGGTCGATGTATGCCTTGGTGGGTGACGGCTTCAGCGCACCTGAACTGAAAGCCCATGCGGACGCAGTGCGTCAACGACTGCTCAAGGTCAAACACGTCAACAAAGTAGAAATTTTTGGCGCGCAAGACGAAAAACTATTCGTTGATGTCTCGCACCAGCGATTGGCGCAATTGGGTCTGGACTTCAACCAGGTGCTGGCGCAGCTGGGGCAACAAAACGCGGTGGAGTCTGCCGGCACCATCAACTCACCCACCGACCACTTGCAAGTGCGGGTCAGCGGTCAATTCACTTCCGAAGAACAACTGCGGGCTTTGCCGATACGTTCTGCTGGCAACAGCTTTCGCCTGGGTGACATCGCCACCGTGACCCGAGGAACCATTGATCCCCCCCAGTTGCGTGTGCGTCACCAAGGGAGTGAGGTGCTGGCACTCGGGGTGTCCATGACCAAAGGCGGAGACATCATTGAGATGGGCCAGGCATTGGCCGTCGAATCCAAAGCCATACAGGCCGATCTGCCGGTGGGCTTGGCGCTTAAACAGTTTCAGAACCAGTCCACCGTGGTGGCCCGTTCTGTGAACGAGTTTGTGGGGGTGCTGATTGAAGCGGTGCTGATTGTGCTGGCCGTGAGCTTCGTCTCACTGGGTTTGCACTTCAAACCCAATTCATGGAAATTCACCATCGACTGGCGGCCGGGTTTGGTCGTGGGCATCACCATTCCATTGGTGCTGGCCATCACCTTTGTGGCCATGTACTACTGGAAAGTGGGGCTGCACAAAATATCACTCGGCTCGCTCATCATTGCCTTGGGTTTGCTGGTCGATGACGCGATCATTGCGGTCGAGATGATGGTGCGCAAGCTCGAGGAAGGTTACGACAAAGTGCGTGCCGCCACCTTCGCCTACGAAGCCACGGCCATGCCCATGCTGACGGGCACATTGATCACTGCGGTGGGTTTTTTACCCATCGGTTTGGCGCAGTCCACCGTGGGCGAATACACCTTTGCCATCTTCGCCGTGACCGCTGCGGCCTTGATGATTTCTTGGTGGGTGTCGGTTTATTTTGTGCCCTACCTGGGCACACGATTACTCAAAGCGCCCGTCCATGCGGCGGGTGACCAACCGGTCGTTCACGAGTTGTTTGATTCACCTTTTTACACACGATTTCGGGGTGTGGTGAACTGGTGTGTGCAGCACCGCTGGATCACCATCGGCCTGACGGTGCTCAGCCTCGTGCTCGGTATTGTTGGTATGGGCAAGGTGCAGCAGCAGTTTTTCCCGGACTCCAGCCGCTTGGAAGTACTGGTGGATTTGTGGTCCCCCGAGGGCACCTCGTTTGCGGCCAATGAGGCCGTGGCGGCCAAGGTGGAAAAGCGCCTCATGGGGCTGGAGGGTGTGGAACACGTGAGCACCTGGGTGGGCAGTGGTTTGCCGCGTTTTGCGCTGACCATGGACCAAATTTTCCAGCACAGCAACGTCAGCCAAATCGTTGTGCTGGCCTCCAATTTGGCTGCCCGCGAGCGGCTGCGCAAAGAGTTGCCCGAGTTGTTGGCCAGCGAATTTCCAGAGGTGCGTGCCCGCGCCAAACTCTTGCCCAACGGCCCTCCGGTGGCTTTCCCCGTGATGTTCCGCGTGGTGGGGGCGGACCCCGCCAAGGTGCGCCAATACGCTGACCAAGTCAAAGCCATCATGCACGCCAACCCCAATATGCGCGGCGTGAACGACAACTGGAACGAGGCCATCAAAGCGTTGCGACTGGAGGTGGACCAAGACAAAGCCCGTGCACTCGGTGTCTCCAGCCAAGCCATTGCACAGGCGGCCCGCACACTCAACAGCGGCAGCACCGTGGGCCAGTACCGCGATGGCGACAAACTCATCGACATCGTATTTCGCCAGCCCTTGAGCGAGCGCGATGCGATTGCCGACCTGGCCCATGGTTATTTGCCCACCACCAGTGGCCGTGTCGTGCCGCTGAGCCAAGTGGCCACAGTTCACTTTGTATGGGAGCCCGGTGTGCTTTGGCGTGATGCCCGCGACTACGCGGCCACGGTGCAAGGTGATGTGGTGGATGGCATTCAGGGCGCAACGGTGACCGCCCAACTGAACCCACTGTTTGACGCCATACGCAAAGACATGCCTTCGGGCTACCGGATTGAAGTCGCTGGTGCCGTGGAAGAAAGCAGCAAAGGCCAGGGCTCCATTTTGGTGGGCGCGCCCTTGATGCTCTTCATCATGTTCACCTTGCTCATGCTCCAGTTGCACAGTTTCAGCCGCGCTGTGCTGGTGTTCCTCACCGGGCCTTTGGGCATCTCGGGTGTGGCTGCGGCCTTGCTGCTGCTGGATCGCCCCTTTGGTTTTGTCGCCTTGCTCGGTGTGATTGCCCTCATGGGCATGATCATGCGTAACTCGGTGATCTTGATTGCCCAAATTGAACATGACCGAGAACGGGGTGTGGATGCCTGGACCGCCGTTGTCGAAGCCGCCGTGATGCGCTGCAGGCCCATCGTGCTGACGGCGGCGGCGGCCGTGCTGGCCATGATTCCGCTGTCACGCAGCGTGTTTTGGGGCCCGATGGCCGTAGCCATCATGGGGGGCTTGGTGGTGGCAACCGTGCTCACCTTGCTGGCTTTGCCCGCGATGTATGCGGCTTGGTTCAGGGTACGTCGTTGAGCCTGGATTCCTATTGACGAGTGCAGGTGTTGCACCAAAAACCTTTCGTCATTCGCGTCGGCGGGAATCCAATCACGGTGGCAGTTTGCTCCGACTGTTTTTTTTGCCACCACCGAATGGATTCCCGCCGGCGCGGGAATCATGCTTTCGCGGTGCGGCGGGTTGACGCGTCACGCCGGTTCATCCCCATCAGTCGGTAATCAACTTTCCGTTGTTCAGCATGGCCGCGATGATGTCGTGGCTGCTGGCGGCGGGGTTCAAACTCAAAGACGCCACCAAGTCCACGTTGTCCAGAACGATGCGCTGGTCTTCTGCCGAGCTGTTGTATTGGCCGTCTTGGAAGCCACCTGTGCTGCTGATGCGGATCTCGGTGTCACCACCGACAACCGACACGCTGAGGAAGTTAGCCAAATTGCCAAGGTCTTGGCCGAGGTGGCTTTCACCGACCAGCAAGTCTCGCAGGTCGAGCGAATCTGCTTGTACTTGGAAGTCGTTCACGACGTCTATGTTCAAGCTCTGCTGCTCAGCGCCGTCTGCCAGATGCCACTCGAACACTTGCGCATGTGACTTGCTCATAGCCGACTCATCAGCCGTGGCGTCGAAGGCAGTTTTGGCAATCACGGAGCCGGACAGTGGTGCATCCAGTGCCGTTACCGTGGTGGGCGTGACAGTCAGCGTCACAGTGTCTGTGCTGCTGGCGGTGTCGCTGTTGCCTTGTTCGGTGGCAGTGGCGGTGAATGTGAGGGTGGCCGTGCCGGTGTAACCCGCAGATGGCCTGGCCTCCAGGTTGGCCAAGTTCCAAGTGGTGATGTTGATGGCTGCACCTGTGGAGGTGACGGTATTCACACCGTCACGCAACTCAAAACCTGCGGGCAAGCCGGTGACCGTGATGTTGCGTGTTTCGGAGCCGTCGTTGTCCGGGAAGTTCACCGTGGTCGCCAGATCAACCCAGGTATTGGAGGTGAAGATGGCGGGGTAGTAGCCCGCACCAGGTTCCCCGTTGGGAACCAAAGAGCCCACCACGCCGCTGCCTAAGGCCGTCACCGCTGCTGCATTGGGAAGCAAAAGGAAGTTGCTGGATGCAAGGTCTTGCGCCGCGCCGCCCGTGGAGAAGTTGACGTTCAAGCCGCCTGGCCCGTCGCCGTTGTAATAAATGATCTCTACGCTGTAGAAACCGGTGGCTGGTGCAACGAAGCCTGAGGAAGAGAACGGCCCCCAATTGTTAAAGCCTTGGTTGAACACCGTGGTCCCGCCCAGCTCGATGCGCATGGTGTCGTCACGGAAGCCGCTGAAAGTGGCGGTTTGCCCGGCTTGCAGGTAAACGAAGCCGGTGAATTGGTGTGCGTTGTCGGTGGCGGTGATGTTGGCGTCATTTTGTCCACCTACCTCAGATCCCAGGCCAGCGGGAGTACCAATGCCATTCGGGAAGGAGTTGCCGGACAGGAAGACGTTGGTCACCAAGCTGCTGGTACCACCGGCGGCGTCGATGGCAGATTCAACCACAGCGGTGTTGCCCGCATTGCTGCTGTCAGCCCCGGCCAGGCTTGGGGAGAACAGCCAAGTCAGTCCTTGCGACGCCGGCAAAGGGGGTGTCACGGTTGCGGGTGCCACACTGATTGTGGGCGTGTCGGCATCGGGTGTGACGTTGATGGTGACGTTGTTGGGTACCAGGTCAAACACATTGCTCGCATCACGCACCGAGAAGGTGAACGAGGCGTAGTTGTTGCCGCTGAGGTTGGTCGATGTGGGGCCATTGCCAGCCGGTGAATAAGTGAGCAGGCCCGCGTTGATATCGGCAACTGATACGACCGTACCTGCACTGACGGCCACACCGTTTAAAAGCAACTGACCTGCGCCGGGAGTGGTGGTGTCGATTCGCACGCCGGTATCGCCTGCCACCAAACCAAAATCAGCGGCAGTGAACGTTGCCGTGGTGTCCTCCAGGGTTACTTTGGTGACGTTGCGTGCGTCGTTGTCATTGATGGTGCCGATGCCCGTGATCGCCGCCTGAGCGCCAATAGAGGCGGACAGGTTCAGCGTTTCATTGGGCTCATTGAAGGTGTCATTGAAGGTGGGGACCCGCACCTGAACCGACGTACCGCCAGCAGGCAAAGTGGCCGTGAAGCCACCCGAGCCATTGGGCACCACCGTGGTCCAAGTGGCACCGCCATCGGTGCTGACCTCAATGGGCGTGAGGGTATCGCTGCCCACACCACCGAAAGTCGCCGGGTTGGTGGCCCCTGGAGCCAAGGTCAGATTGACCGTGGTCGAAGTGGACGACGAGCCCGTCACATTGACCGTGTAAACAAGACTGCCGCCCTCGGTCACCGAGGGGCTGTTCACGGAGGCAACCGTCGGTGCGGCCGGAGGTGGGGGGGGGGGGAGGAGGTGGCGGTGGAACCGGAGCAGGGGGAGGTGGGGCCGGAACGGGTGGTGGTGGAGCCGGCGCTGGGGTCGGCGCTGGAGCCGGGGCCGGAGCTGGAGCTGGAGCTGGAGCTGGAGCTGGAGCTGGAGCTGGAGCTGGAGCTGGAGCTGGAGCTGGAGCTGGAGCTGGAGCTGGAGCTGGAGCTGGAGCTGGAGCTGGAGCTGGAGCTGGAGCTGGAGCTGGAGCTGGAGCTGGAGCTGGAGCCGGAGCCGGAGCCGGAGCTGGAGCCGGAGCCGGAGCCGGAGCCGGAGCGTTGGTTTGGATCGCCGTTGGTGTAATCGGTGTTGACGTCACACCAAAGTCAATGGCCGCTGTGCTTTCGCCGATGCGACCAACGCGCAGTCCTTCGTCCAAATTGGTGCCTTCAGCACCGCCGGCGAGACCTGCTGCGGGTGCTGTGTCAGGTTGGTTTTGCTCTAGGGCGGAAATCACCCGATCGGTCTCGGTGCCAAGCACGCGTTCAGCGATGGTTGGTGTGACGGCCTCGTCGTCTATTGACAGGCGAACGATGCCGTCTTGGGATGTCAAGATGACATCGCCTTTGTTCACCACGTCTCCCATTTTCAGGGGCCGCATGACGCCGTCGGTGCCACGGATGCTGGCTTGGCCCCAGAGGCCGCTGACGATGCTCTTTTGGGTGGTGACTATGGTTGGCATGGTGATTCCTAAAAAGTGGAACGAGCGCAGCAACAACCCGTGCTGCCGTGTGCCGCAATTGTTACCGGAAGTGCTAAGTTTGGGCTGACCTTATTGTGGTCAGACAGCGTGAAATTCGTGAACTGTTCCGCCAAATAATGGGGAAATTGGTCCGATAAGCAACTTGTACTCTTCCCGTTGGCCGGCCGGGTCGACTCGGGTTTACCGCTCGCTCAAGGCATAAGCCTTGGCTTTGAGCACGGGCTTGAGCAGGTAGGAGAGGACCGTTTTGTTGCCCGTTAATACATCCACCTCGGCCGTCATGCCGGGGATGATGGGCAGCTTTTCGCTGAAATTGGCTTGCGTGGTGCGCACCCGCACCAAGTAGTAGGCGTTGCCTTTTTCGTCGACCACGGTGTCGGGGCTGATGTTTTCTACCTTGGCTTCCAGGCCACCATAAATGGAGAAGTCGTAGGCGGTGAATTTGACGGTGGCTTTTTGGCCGGGGCGGATGAAAGCAATGTCTTTGGGCTGAACCTTGGCTTCCAGCACGAGGGTGTCGTCCAGCGGCACGATCTCCACGATGTCTTTGCCCGGCTGCACCACGCCGCCCACGGTGTTGGCCAGCAGCCGCTGCACACGGCCGCGCACCGGGCTTTTGACCTGGGACTTGTCCACTTTGTCGGCCAAGGCCACAGCGCCTTCATTGAGGGCGTTGAGGCGCCCCGTCACTTCAGAGAGCTCTTTGCGCGCTTCATTGCGAAACGAGAGTTCGGTTTCCTGGATTTTTCGCTGGGCTTCGCCAATCGCGGCTTGCACGCGGCTGATTTGTGCGCCGGCTTGTTCCGAGTCGCCACGGCTGCGAGAGACCTCGCGCTCCAGACGCAGCAGGTCGACTTCCGAGACTGCGCCGCTGGCCAGCAGGGGGCGTGTCTTGTTCAGCTCTTGCTGATTGAACTCCATGGACCGGTCTGCCGCACTTTTGCGGGCGCGCATCTCGGAGAGTTCTTGCATGCGCTGCTGCAACTGCTGTTGGTTGATGCCCAAAAGCGTATTGAGCTCGCTGATTTTGTTTTGGTAGAGACGGCGTTCTTCTTCAATGGTGGACAGCTCGTCGCCTTGGCCATCGGACTTTGGCGGCAAAAAACTCGTGCCCTCGGCCAAAGCACGCAAACGCGCCTGGCGTGCTCTCAGCGCAAACCCCTGGGCGGCACTCTCGCGCACGCCCGAGGTGGCGCGGGTTTCGTCGATCTTGAGCAGCAATTGGTTGGCTTCCACCACATCGCCTTCACGCACCAAAATTTCAGACACCACACCGCCATCCAGGCTTTGCACCACCTGCAGTTGTTTGGATGGGATGACGCGGCCATCACCGCGCGTCACTTCTTCCACATGGGCCAGCGCCGCCCACACCAGCAGCAAGACGAGCGCCGCAGCCGCCACCCGAACAATCAATTGCGCGCGCTGGGTTTCATGGCGTGACATGACCGCGTCGGCTTGTTGCTCAAAGGCGCGAAAACCGGCCACGTCTTTCGGAACAGACTCAGCACCTGACGCAACGAGGTTTGTTTGGGGCGTGGTGTGGGTGGGCATGGCAATGATTAAAAGTGACGTCATTCACGACACCAAACTCCGCTCGGGCTGAGCCCTTCGACGGGGCTCAGGACAGGCCTGTCGAAGCCAGCGTGTGGCTCGGTGCAGGCCCTTCGACAGGCTCAGGGCGAACGGAGGTTGTGTGTTTCTCAGTAGTCAATAGCCCAATGAACTCAAGCGGCCTTGGCCACCCGGCCCGAGGCCAGGGCTTCCATGATGCGGTCGCGGGGGCCGTCGGCCACGATCTTGCCGCCATCGATCACGATCACGCGGTTCACCATGGCCAACATCGACGTGCGGTGGGTCACCAGCACCACGGTCTTGTGCGCAGCGAATTGCGTCATCTTGGTCGTGATTTGCGCCTCGGTGGAGAAGTCCATGGCGCTGGTGGGTTCGTCCAGCAGCAAGATGGGCGCGTTGTGCAACACGGCGCGCGCCAAACCAACCGCCTGGCGCTGGCCGCCCGAGAGTGATTCACCGCGCTCGCCCACCGGCATGTCAAAACCGCGCGGGTGGCGGTTCACAAATTCATTCATGCAGGCCACGTCGGCGGCTGCCACCAGGGCAGAATCATCCGCATACGGCTGGCCCAAGGTGATGTTGTCGCGCAGGGTGCCGTAGAACAAGGTCACGTCTTGCGACACACAAGCCACATTGCGCCGCACATCCGACGGGTCGAGCTGGCGCAGGTCGATGCCGTCCAACAGCACCGCGCCGTCAGTGGCCTGGTACAAACCCATCATGAGGCGCTGAATGGTGGACTTGCCCGAGCCCACGCGGCCGATCAAGGCCACACGCTCGCCAGCGGCGATCTTGAAACTCAAACCATCCAAGGCCGCGTCGGTACGGTTGGGGTAAGCGAACTTGACGTTGCGAAACTCAATGTCGCCTCGCAACTGCGGACGCTGCACAAAAGTTTCCCCCTCAGGGCGCTCCACCGGTTTGTCCATGATTTGGTTCAACGAGGTCATGGCGGTGCGCACACCCTGGTACTGCATCAAGAGCCCGACAATTTGTCCGGCCGGTGCCAGCGCGCGTGAGGCCAAGGTGGTGCAGGCAATCAATGCGCCCATGGTGAGCTGGCGTTCGCTGATCAGGTAAACACCGATGATGATGAGCACCACCGACACCAGTTGCGACAAAAAATTGGTGCCATACATGGCACCGCTGGAGAGCCTGCGCATCCTCACGCCGGTGGCCGACAAGAACAAATTGGCGCGCTCCCACTTGGCTTGAATCACGCCCTGTGCGCCTTGGGACTTGATCGTTTCAATCGCGGTCAGGCTTTCAATCAAGGTGGCATTACGCTGCGCCGCGGCGCGGTAGGTGCTTTCTGACAGCGCATGCAACTTGTTTTGCAGCGAATAACCCAGCAGCACAATCAATACGAATGCCACGACCACCGGCAAAGCCAGCCAGGGCGATATCCACAGCATCACGCCCAAAAACAGCAGGGCAAAAGGCAGGTCGATCAGTGCGGTGACGGTGCTTGATGCGATGAAATCGCGCACCTGTTCAAAGCCGCGTAAGTTCGATGCAAACGAACCCACCGATTCGGGCCGGTGCTCCAGGCGCATGCCCAGCACCTTTTCCATCAGGGACGCTGAAATTTGCACATCCACCCGTGCGCTGGCTTCATCCACAAAACGGCCACGCAAAATGCGCAAGAACAAGTCCAGCACCAACACCAGGATCACACCCACGGCCAAGGCCCACAAGGTTTCGACCGCGTGGTTGGGAACGACGCGGTCGTAAACGTTCATGGAAAAGAGCGGAAACGCCAAGGCAAAAACGTTGATCAGCGCAGCCGCCCACAGCACATCGCGGTAAACAAAACGCTGGGCGGCAATGGCGCTCCAGAACCAGTGTTTTGCTTTGACGGCATGCAGCTCGGGCGTGCGCTCGTCGAACCGGAAGTGCGGCCGCACAAACAGCACCAGATCGGTGAAACGTTCCTTCAATTTACTCAGAGGCAGGCGCACGGCCCCTTGGCCTGTTTCGGGCAGCAGCACCCGTGCTTGCGCTTGGGCAGGGTCGTTGTCCGGGCTGTGATCCCAACCCAGCAGGACACAGGCTTGGTTGTTCTTAAGTATCAACACAGCGGGCAAACTGTGTGTGTCGATGTCGGCGAGCGACAAACGCTGCAAACGCGCCGACATGCCCGCCCGAGCCGCCGCGCGTTCTGCCAAGTTCAGGCTCAAGGGCTCGCGGTTCAACGGCAAGCTGCTGGCCAGCGACGCCCTTGAAGCCGTCACCCCATGCAGCTGGCACACCGCCACCAGGCAGTCCAGCAGCGGGTCGGGGTGAATCAAGTCCTCACGCAAACGCGGTGCGTGGCCTGTTGCAGGGGAAGGGGTTTCCGGTTGACTCATTCAGTTTGCGGTGTTTTCGGCAGCAGTCGGTCACGTGATATCGGCACAGTGAACGCCAAATTGACCCTGGCGACGATCGGCAAAAAAATGCTCCAAGGTTTGGCGGACGGTGCGAAAGGCCAACAGATCCCAAGGAATGGTGGACTCGGTGAACAGCTCGGCCTCGATGGTTTCAGGCCCTGGGTTCAGCTCGGGGCTCAGCATCTGTGCCCGGTAGTACAAATGCACCTGGCCCACATGCACCACGTTCAGCACGGTGAACAAACCTTGCAGTTCAATCTGCGCGCCGGCCTCTTCCACGGTTTCACGCAGGGCACCTTGTTCGCTGGTTTCGCCCAGCTCCATGAAACCAGCGGGCAAAGTCCAAAAGCCGTGGCGCGGTTCAATGTTGCGGCGGCACAGCAGCACCTTGTCTTGCCACACCGGCACCGTGCCCACCACATTCAAAGGGTTTTGGTAGTGCACCGTGCCACAGGCCGGGCACACCGCACGCTCACGGTTGTCGTCGGCAGGCACCAGGTGCTCCACCGCTGTACCGCAGGCTCTGCAATGTTTGATCTGCGCTTGATACATGGGCGGCAGTGTAGCGGGCGACGCGGTGTCGTCCATCGTGTTGCAGTCTTTGCCATTGATCTGGCTATCGCATAGTTGCTTGGCGTATATGCAACTGCAAAAACATCGCTTCTGTTCAAACACGCCGCTGCCTAGGATGAGCGCTCTTCATTCACAGCGAGCGTTTCCACCATGACTTTTATCTCCCGCTTCAAAACAAGCTTGGCGGCCATGTTGTTGATCACGGCCACCGCCGGTGCGTTGGCTCAAAAAGAGGTCACTTTGCTGAATGTGTCCTATGACCCTACGCGTGAGTTGTACGACGATTTCAACAAGGCATTCGCCAAGCATTGGTTGGCCAAAACCGGTGAGAAAGTCACCATCAAACAATCTCACGGTGGTGCGGCCAAACAAGCGCGTTCGGTGATTGATGGCCTGGAGGCTGATGTGGTCACCTTGGCCCTGGCCTATGACATTGATGAAATCTCATCCAAGGGCAAGTTGCTGCCTGCTGACTGGCAAAAGCGCCTGCCTCACAACAGCTCGCCCTACACCTCCACCATCGTGCTGCTGGTGCGCAAAGGCAATCCCAAGGGCATTAAAGACTGGGACGACCTGGCTAAACCTGGCGTGTCTGTGATCACCCCCAACCCGAAAACCTCGGGCGGCGCACGCTGGAACTACCTGGCGGCTTGGGGTTATGCGCTCAAGAAATTTGGCTCTGAAGCCAAGGCGCAAGAGTTCGTCACCAAGATTTATGCCAACGTGCCGGTGCTGGACTCCGGCGCACGCGGCTCCACCACCACCTTCGTGGAGCGCGGCATTGGCGACGTGTTCATCTCATGGGAGAACGAAGCCTTCCTGGCCCTGAAAGAGTTGGGCCCGGACAAATTTGAGATCGTGGTTCCTTCGCTCAGTATCCTGGCAGAACCACCGGTGACCTTGGTGGACAAGGTGGTGGACAAACGCGGCACCCGTGCTGTGGCACAGGCTTACCTGGAGTATTTGTACTCACCTGAAGGTCAAGACATTGCGGGTCAAAACTACTACCGCCCCATCGACCCCAAAGTGGCCGAGAAATACGCCAAGTCTTTCCCCAAGGTGAACCTGTTCAAGATCGACGACGTATTTGGTGGTTGGGCCAACGCGCAGAAAACACACTTCGCTGACGGTGGCACCTTTGACAAGGTTTACACGAAGAAGTGAGCGGGACTACCCCACAAAACGATAGCCAATGCCGGCCTCGGTGATCAAGTGCCGAGGTCGGGACGGATCAGCCTCCACTTTCTTGCGCAGGTTGGCCATGTGCACACGCACATAGTGCGTGTCTTGCGCGTGGCCCGGCCCCCAGACGGCTTTGAGCAATTGCTGGTGCGTGATAACGCGGTCAGGTTGTGCCGCCAGGTGGGTGAGAAGCTTGTATTCAATCGGCGTCAGGTGCAGCGCTCCTCCAGCCTGTTCCACCGTGCGCCGAGCAAGGTCGATGCAAATGTCGGAGAAATTGATCTTGGCTTCGCCAGTCTGGGTTTGTTGCTGGTGCCGCCGCAGTTGCGCACGAACCCGCGCGGTCAGCTCGCCGGAGCCGAAGGGTTTGATGAGGTAGTCGTCAGCCCCCGCGTCCAAGGCCAAAATTTTGTCCGCTTCGCCAGTACGCGCCGACAGAACAATCACCGGAATAGCCGACCACTTACGCAGTTCACGCACCAAGTCCACCCCATCGCCGTCGGGTAGGCCCAGGTCGAGCACCACCAGGTCAGGGCGGCGCGTGCCGGCCTCGATCAAGCCGCGCTGCAGTCCCTCCGCTTCATGCACCTCGTGCCCTTCGCGTTCCAGCAGCAACCGAACCAGGCGGCGAATTTCAACTTCGTCTTCAACAACAAGGATGCGGGTTTTGGTCATGAGAACAAGGTTCAAGTTTCTCCAAGCATAGGCGGTGTTCGACCGCCGTCGTCTTGCGGCGGCGTGCCTTGTGGCAAGGTCAGCGTGAATCTGGCCCCCACGGCTTGATCGTCCCGCAGCCGCGTTTCTCCGACGATGCTGCCGCCATGCGTTTGCACGATGGCGCGGCAGATCGCCAGGCCCAGGCCCACCCCGGGTGTGGCCGTTTCCTTGCTGCCGCGCTCGAATTTTTCAAACAGCAACTCTTCTTTGCCTTTGGGCAGGCCCGGACCGTGGTCGTCCAGCGTCACCACCACCTGGTTCTCAGTCGCCCGCGCGGCGATCTCGATGCCGCTGCCGGACGGCGTGTACTTCACCACGTTCTCCAGCAAGTTGACCAGCACACGCTCCATCAGCACCGCATCCAGCTCCAGCAGCGGCAGGTCGGCAGGCAGTTGCACCTGAACGGCTCGCCCCGCCAGCAGGGTCTGGCAAGCGGCCAGGGCGCTGCCCACGACTTCTTCCAGGGGCATCCATGCGCGGCGCAGTTGCACGGCACCGGCCCGCAGCCGCGCCATGTCCAGCAGGTTGTTCACCAGCGAATTCATGCGCAGTGCCGACTGACGGATGGCGTCGGTGACCTCTTGTTGCTCGGGCGTCGGTGCAGGCTGGGTCATGGACAGCGCATCAGCTTGACCGATCAGCACGGCCAGCGGTGTGCGCAGGTCGTGGGAGATGGCCGACAGCAAGGAATTGCGCAAGCGCTCAGATTCAATCTGCACTGTGCTTTTTTGCGCGACGTCGATGTAATGAATGCGTTCCAGCGAGATCGCCAAAAGCGACGCACAGGTCTCCAGCAAGCGCCGCTGCTCCGGGCCCAGTGTTTTGTGGTCACGGGGTATCACCGCCAGCACACCTCTCAGCCGCATCGGTGCTTTCAGCGGCAGCACGAGGCAGTTGCTGGCGCTCAAGGTGTCGGTGCCGCGCCCGGCCGCTTCACTCCGGTTGAAACACCACTGCGCCACGCCCATGTCCACGGGCGCGGTGCCGCCTGGCAACGCTTGCAATTGGTCACGCTCGTCGGCCGCGAGCAAGGTCGATTGCGCGGCGAACTCGGTTTGCAAAAAACGCGCTCCGATCTCGGCCACTTGTTCGGGCAGCAATGCTGCTGATAGGTCGCGTGCCATTTCGAATAAACCGCGCACCCGGTGCTCGCGCTGCGCAGCAGACTCTGCCTGCACTTTCATTCCTGCTGTGAGATGCCCCATCACCAGGGCCACCAGCAGCATCACCGCGAACGTGCCCACGTACTGAACATCGTTGACGGCAAATGAAAACCTGGGCGGCACGAAGAAAAAATTGAATAAGCCCACCCCCACCACGGCCGCGACCACGGCCGGGCCTTTGCCAAACGCCAAGGCCACCCCCACCACCACCAGCAAAAAAAGCATGATGATGTTGCTCAACTCCAGCCATGGCAGCAGCGGTGTGGCCAGCAAGGCCGTCACACCGCAGGCCACGGTGGCAGCAAGGTAGCCCGGCCAAGGTGGTGTGCCGCGTGGCTCAACCACGGCGGGGCGAGACCCGCTTAGCGCCGCTGACGCTGGCAAGGCCACTTGCAGCACATCCAGGTCGTCCGCCGCAGCAGCAACCCGGTCGGCCAGTGAACGCCGCCACGGCCAGCGCTTGTCAGGTCGCCCCACCACCAAACGAGACAGGTTGTGCTCGCGGGCATAACGTACCAGGGCGGCGGCTTCATCGGGTGCAGCCGGCGTGGCCGTCTGGGCTCCCAATTCCTGCGCCAATTTCAGAACCCGCAGCACGTCGTGGCGTCGGGCTTCGGGCAGGCGCTGCACTTTCGGGGAGTCCACATGCACAGCGTGCCAAGGCACATCCAACTGCGCCGCCAACCGGGCGCAGGTACGCACGACTTTCTCCCCATGCGTCCCCGGGCCCACACAGGCCAGCAAGGCTTCTCTGTTGGCCCACACCGACTGCACCGCGCTTTGTTTGCGGTAGGCCAGCATTTGGTTATCCACCCGGTCGGCGGTGCGCCGCAAGGCCAGTTCGCGCAGGGCCAGCAAATTGCCTTTGCGGAAAAAATTCGCCACCGCACGTTCGGCTTGCTGTGGCAGATAAACCTTGCCTGCCTTCAAGCGGGCCAGCAACTCGTCCGGGGGGAGGTCGACCACGACCACTTCGTCGGCTTCATCAAAAAGGCGGTCGGGCACGGTCTCCCAGACACGAATGCCGGTGATGCCGCTGACGATGTCGTTCAAGCTCTCCAGGTGCTGCACATTCATGGTGGACCACACGTCCACGCCGGCGTCCAGCAGCTCTTGCACGTCCTGCCATCGTTTGGGGTGGCGCGAGCCCGGTGCATTGCTGTGGGCCAATTCGTCCAGCAACACCAGGGCATTGTTGTGGGCCGAACCAAATGCCAAAGCGGCGTCGAGGTCAAACTCTTGCAGAACCCGGTCACGGTGGTGGAAGGGCTTGAGCGGCAGGCGCGGCAAGCCGCGCAGCATGGCCTCGGTCTCGGTGCGGCCATGAGTTTCGACGAGTCCCACGGTGAGCGAGCGGCCTTGCGCATGTGCCGCTTGGGCTGCCGCCAGCATGGCGTAAGTTTTGCCCACCCCGGCCGACGCGCCAAAAAAAATCTTCAAGCGGCCGCGCCGTGCCTGCGCTTCTTCTTGTTGTACCCGCTGCAACAGCGCATCGGGGTCGGGGCGCTCGTCGTGGGCCATGCTCACAACCAGCCCGAGCGCTTAAAGCGCCAGTAGAGGATGGCGGCGGCGCTGGTGATGGTGGCCAGTGCCATGGGGTAGCCGTAGCGCCACTTCAACTCGGGCATGTGCTCAAAATTCATGCCCCAGATGCCCGCCAGTGCGGTAGACACGCCGAAGATGGCGGCCCAGGCGGCCAGCCGTTTGGTGGTTTCGGACTCTTCAATCGTCACCATGGATAAATTAACCTGAATGGCGGTACCGATGGTGTCGCGGACAGCGTCGATGGTGGCGTTGATGCGCATCAGGTGGTCGTGTACATCGCGGAAATACTCTTCCGTGGTGGTACACACGCCAGGCACGCGGCCGCCGTGCAGTTTGCTGGTCACCTCCAGCAAGGGGGCCACGGCATGGCGCAAGGCAGCGGCGCGGCGCTTCAGGGCGTACAGCCGCTCAATGTTCCAGCGTGCGGCCCCGCGCTCAAAGATGTGGGTCTCGATTTCGTCAAGCTCGGTTTCGATGTCGTCCAGCAGCGGAAAGTAGCGGTCCACCACGGCGTCCATCAGCGCATAGAAAACAAAACCAGCGCCGTGGCGCAAGAGCTGAGGCTCACGCTCGCAGCGCTCGCGCACGCCCAGAAAATGCTGGTTGCTGTCGTTGCGTACCGAGAGCACGAAGTTGGGCCCCACAAAAATGGCCACCTCGCCCGCGTGGATCTGCCCGCTTTGCAGTTCCAGCAACTGCATCACCACAAACACGGTGTCGCCGTACTCCTCCATTTTGGGGCGCTGGTGCCCATGGCGGGCGTCCTCAACGGCCAACTCATGCAGGCCAAACTCTTGCTGCATCTGCCGCAGTTCGTCCTCGCTGGGGTCACGCAGCGCTACCCAGACGAAGCAGTCGGGTTTTTCCAGCCACTGGGCAATGTCGTCGGTGGGGATGTCAGCGAGTTTGTGGCCGTCCTGGTAAGCGGCGCAGTTGATCAGCATGGGCAAGCGGTCCTTGGTGTCATCGTTCTGTTGTTTCTCCAGGGGGTGTGGTGCCGCCTGGGTCGTTGCGACGCGGACGATCCTTGCGTCCCACCAGCCAGTGTGCCAGCAGCAAAGGCGCGACGATCACGAGCAATGCACCGATCAATTCCATGTCGATGTCCACCCAGGCGTCAGCGAGGGCGTGTGGCATCCAGCGCCAGGTTCAATGCCAGCACATGCACCCGTGCTTCACCCAGAAAGCCCAGCCACGGCCACTCAGTGTGCGCATCCACCAGACGTTGTACTTCGGTCACGGGCAGACCGCGTGCCGTGGCCACACGTTTGATCTGGTAGTCGGCGGCGGCACGGCTGATGTGGGGATCGAGTCCGCTGGCCGAGGCCGTCACCAAATCCACCGGCACGGCGGCGGTGTTGCCGGGGTCGCTGCTGCGCAGGGCGTCGATTCGGGCCTTCACGGCATCCACCAGCGCGGGGTTCATGGGCCCCAGGTTCGAACCACCGGATGCTTCGGCGTTGTGGGTCATTGGGCCCGTGGCAGAAGGCCGTCCCCAGAAATGTTTGGGATCGGTGAAGGACTGGCCGATCAGGGCCGAGCCCACCACCTGCCCGTTGCGCTGGATCAAACTCCCGCTGGCTGCGTCGGGAAATGTGGTTTGCGCGATGCCTGTAACCAGCAGGGGATAAATCAATCCCGTCACCAGCGACAAGATGACGAACAAAAAAAGTGCAGGGCGCAGCAAGCCCTCGGTGCTTGTTTCGTTCGACGCGGTTGTGGTGTTGGAAGGAAGGGTGGAAGACATTGAGATCAACTCCTTGTTGGTAGCGGTGGCCTGTGTCAGGCCAGACCCAGGGCCGCGACCAGCAGGTCGATGGCCTTGATGCCGATGAAGGGGACGACCACCCCACCCAGCCCGTAAATGAGAAGGTTGCGGCGCAGCAGCGCGGCGGCCCCCACGGCGCGGTAGGCCACGCCTTTGAGCGCCAGTGGGATCAGCACCACGATGATGAGTGCATTGAAGATCACCGCCGACAAAATAGCCGACGACGGACTGGCCAGTTGCATCACGTTCAGCGCCGCGAGCTGCGGGTAAGTGGTCACAAAAGCGGCTGGAATGATGGCGAAGTACTTGGCAATGTCGTTGGCAATGCTGAAGGTGGTCAGCGAGCCACGTGTCATCAGCATTTGTTTGCCGGTTTCGACAATCTCGATCAGCTTGGTGGGGTTGCTGTCCAGGTCCACCATGTTGCCGGCTTCTTTCGCGGCCTGGGTGCCGGTGTTCATGGCCACCGCCACATCGGCCTGTGCCAGCGCGGGTGCGTCGTTGGTGCCGTCGCCTGTCATGGCCACGAGGCGGCCTTGCCCTTGGTGGTCGCGGATCAGCTTTAGCTTGGCCTCCGGTGTGGCTTCAGCGAGAAAGTCGTCCACGCCCGCTTCGGCCGCGATGGCGGCGGCGGTGAGCCGGTTGTCGCCGGTGACCATCACGGTTTTGATGCCCATGCGGCGCAGCTCGGCGAAACGTTCCTTGATGCCGCTTTTGACGATGTCTTTCAGTTCCACCACACCCAGTGCCCGTGGTCCATCCGCCACCACCAACGGGGTGCTGCCTCGGCGGGCCACGTCCTCCACGGTGGCCTGCAAGGCTGCGGGGAATACGCCACCGAGGCTTTCTACATGGCGACGAATGGCATCCGCTGCCCCTTTGCGCAGCTCGCGCTGTTGGCCATTGCTGCCCTGCAAATCGACACCACTCATGCGCGTTTGTGCGGTGAAGTGAACAAAGCTGGCCTTGAGTGTCGAGATGTCGCGCTCAGGCAGACTGAACTTCTGCTTGGCCAGCACCACGATGCTGCGGCCCTCGGGGGTTTCGTCTGCCAGCGAGGCCAGTTGTGCCACGTCGGCGAGTAGCGCATCGGTCGCGCCCGGTGCCGCCAGAAAAGCGCTGGCTTGGCGGTTGCCGAGGGTGATGGTGCCGGTTTTGTCCAGCAGCAGCACGTCCACGTCGCCCGCAGCCTCCACAGCACGGCCCGAGGTGGCAATCACATTGGCCTGCATCATGCGGCTCATGCCTGCCACCCCAATCGACGACAGCAAACCGGCGATGGTGGTGGGGATCAAACACACCAGCAGGGCCACGAGCACCACCAGGCTGACCGGCTGCCCTGCGCCAGAGGCGGCCACACCAAACTGCGAGAACGGCAACAACGTGACTACCACGCCGAGAAAGACAATCGTCAAGGCCACCAACAAGATGGTCAACGCAATTTCATTGGGTGTCTTCTGGCGCTTGGCGTTTTCCACCATGGCGATCATGCGATCGACAAAGGTTTCGCCGGGGTTCACTGAGACGCGCACGACGACCCAGTCTGACAGCACCCTTGTGCCGCCGGTGACGGCGGAAAAATCGCCGCCTGACTCGCGGATCACCGGCGCCGATTCGCCGGTGATGGCGCTTTCGTCCACCGAGGCCACGCCGTCGATCACCTCGCCGTCGGCGGGCAGGGTCTCACCCGCTTCCACGAGCACGATGTCGCCTTTGCGCAGGGAGTCGGCCTCCAAGGGATGCCACTGCATCTCGGTGCGGGCTTTGCCTTGGAGGTATGCGCCCTCCAGCTTCTTGGCCCAGGTTTGTTTCTTCAGACCACGCAGACTGGCCGCTTGGGCTTTGCTGCGGCCTTCCGCCAGCGCTTCGGCAAAGTTGGCGAACAGCACGGTGAACCACAGCCAAAGCGCCACCAGCACGGTGAAAACGCTGGGCTGAGCCACCGCCAATGCGGTGGTGAAGGCGCTGCCCACGTAGACCACGAACATCACCGGGTTGCGCCACTGCACGCGCGGGTCGAGCTTTTTGAAAGCATCCGCAAGCGCTGGCATCACCAGCGTGGGGTCCAACAGGGTCAAGGTTTTGCGTGTCATGGTGATGTTCTCAACGTGTCCACAGCATCAAATGCTCGACCACCGGGCCGAGCGCCAATGCGGGCACATAGTTCAAAAGGCCGACCAACAGCACCGTGCCGATCAGCAAGCCGGCGAAGAGTGGGCCATGCGTGGGCAGCGTGCCGTCGGTGACCGCCAACCGCTTTTTCGCGGCCAGTGAACCGGCCATGGCCAGCACGGGCACGATGACGCCGAATCGGCCCAACCACATCACCAAGCCCAGCAAGACGTTGTAGAACGGCGTGTTGGCGGACAAGCCTGCAAAGGCGCTGCCGTTGTTGTTGGCGGCGGACGACAAGGCATACAGCACTTCAGAAAAACCATGCGGCCCGGGGTTCAGAATGCCCGCACGCCCGGCCTCGCTGCTGACGGCAATGGCGGTGCCGATGAGCACCAAGAGCGGCGTCACCAAGATGGCGATGGACACCATCTTCATCTCGTGCACTTCAATCTTCTTGCCCAGGTACTCCGGCGTGCGGCCGATCATCAAACCCGCGATGAACACCGCCATGATGGCGAACACCAGCATGCCGTAAAGGCCCGAGCCCACACCGCCAAACACGACCTCGCCCAGTTGGATCAATACCAACGGCACCGCACCGCCCAGCGGCGTGAAGCTGTCGTGCATCGCGTTGACCGCACCGCAACTGGCGGCCGTGGTGATGACGGCGAAGAGCGTGGAGGCGTTGATGCCGAAGCGCGCCTCCTTGCCTTCCATGTTGCCGCCGGCTTGGGTGGAGCTGGCCACCTGATCCACCCCCAGCGCCGCCAAGGCAGGGTTGCCTTGTTGCTCCAACAGCGTAGCGGGAATGGCAAAAGCGACGAAGAGAACGGTCATGGCTGCCAGCACTGTCCAGCCCTGACGCATATCACCCACCATGCGGCCAAAGACAAAACACAGCGCAGCGGGAATGGCGAAGATGGCCAGCATCTGCAAAAAGTTGGTCAGTGGTGTGGGGTTCTCAAACGGGTGGGCCGAATTGGCATTAAAAAAGCCGCCGCCATTGGTGCCCAGCATCTTGATGGCCAACTGCGAGGCCACCGGACCTATCGCGATGGTTTGTGTGGTGCGCGTCTGCTCATCCACCAGCACCTGGCCTTGGGCATCCTTCAACGGCTGCCCATCGGCACCCAAACGTGGGGCGGACCAGGTCACTGGCTCCAGCGTATTCACCTGAGCGTAGGGCGACAGGTTCTGCACCACGCCCTGGCCTGCCAGCACCAGCGCGAAGACGAAGGACAGTGGCAGCAGCACCCACAGCGTGACGCGGGTCAGGTCCACCCAGACATTGCCGAGGTGCTGCGACGAATGACGTGCAAAACCGCGCACCAGGGCCACCACAACGACGATGCCGGTAGCGGCGGATAAAAAGTTTTGCACCGTCAGCGCCAGCATTTGCGTGAGGTAAGCCATGGTGGCTTCGCCGCCATAACCTTGCCAGTTGGTGTTGGTGACAAAACTGATGGCCGTGTTGAAGGCCGAGTCCGGCGACACCGCTGCCATCGCTTGCGGGTTCAGCGGCAACGCCGCCTGCAGTCGCTGAAGGCCATACACGGCGATCACGCCGATGCCGTTGAACACTAGAAGGCCCAAGGTGTAACGCAGCCATCCTGATTCCTGCTGCGACCGAACTCCGGCCAGCCGGAACAAGGGGGCTTCGACAAGCCGTCCCCATGCAAATCGGCCCGCCATCACGGCGTCGATCATCTTCGCCAGCGGCCACGACAGCGCCAGCAGCAGGGCCAGAAACACCGCCAGCTGGATCCAGGCTGCGGCGTTCACGAGAAGTCCTCCGGGTGCAGCAGCACCGCCACCAAGTAGACCAGCAAACCTGCAGCCAGCGTGGCGGCCAGCACTTCCCAGCCACTCATGATTGGCCTCCTTTTTGCAAGCGCTGGCAGCCCCAGGCCAGACCAGCGGTGACCAGGCTCAGCAGCAAGGCCAATGCGATGTAAATCGTGTCCATGAAAACCTCCTTTGACGTGAAGGAATGCTAGGTAAGGGGTCGTCAAGCTGGCCGAAAGATTGCGCCATGGCGCATCAAGAAAACATCAAGACGCGGCTACCGATTGATGCAGGGAGTCCTTAGGCGGCTTACGAATTTGCATGCGCTCTTTTATTCGTAGTCGTGGTGGAAGAGCGCTTCTAAAGTGTCAGCACACCACTGCAAATCCAAGGAGAGCTAGGCCATGACCATCACCGCCATCAATGTGCGCAACCAGTTTCGGGGCCATGTCAAAGAGATCATTGAAGGGCCTGTCGTGTCCGAGGTCGATGTGCAAACGCCTTCTGGTCTGATCGTCACCTCTGTCATCACCACACGCTCGGTCAAAGAGTTGAAGCTGGCAGTCGGCAAGGAGGTGATCGCCCTGGTGAAGTCCACTGAAGTCTCCATTGCGGCGCTGTAAACCATGTTCAAGAAACACGCCCAAGCACCCCGATTGCTGGTAGTTCCTGGTCTCAACGACAGCGGCCCGGTGCATTGGCAAACCTGGCTGTCCTCTTTGCACCGTGATGCGGTGCGGGTGGTTCAAGACGACTGGCTGGAGCCCGACCTGGACCGGTGGGCGGCTCGCGTGGCTCATACCTTAGAGCAACACGGTGGAGGTGACAACTGGCTGGTGGCTGCGCACAGCTTCGGTTGTTTGGCGCTGGCCCGGCACCTGAAGTTGCGGCCTGACCTGCCGGTGGCGGCGGCCCTGTTGGTGGCCCCTGCCGATCCAAGAAAGTTTGGTGTGCTCGACTTGTTGCCCACACGCCGCCTGCCATGCCCCTCAGTGCTGGTGGGCAGCCAGACCGATCCTTGGATGTCGGCTGCACAAGCCAAAGAGTGGGCCGACCGCTGGGGCAGCCATTGGGTCAACCTGGGTGACGCGGGACACATCAACGCCGAGGCAGGTTTCGGTCCGTGGCCTTACGCCCAGCGTTGGGTGGTGGCCAACCAGCAGCGCTGGGCGAGCCAACAAAGGCCGGTGCGTGCAGCGTTTTCAGAGTGGACGTTTGCCGTATGAGCGCCGGGCCATGTGCGCGGCTCGTCTGCATCGCTTGGCAACTATGCAAGCTCGGTTTTATTCCTTGGTAGGCAGGTGTTGTCTGGATAACCTGACTGCCAATTCAAAAAACACGGGGCATGAACTTTGGGTTGGCTGGGCCGTCCGCTCAGCGACCTCGGGGCAGCGCAAGGCGTTGACCCGCTACCCGGAATTTCTGCCCTCGCCTCAAACAGTTCATCTTTTCAAGGAGTTCGTGATGTCCAAGCTTTCCATTCAACCCCGTCGCAAATTGTTGTCCGCGTTCTTGGCATTCACAGCAACGGCTGCGTTCGGCTTTTCAGCCCATGCGCAAGACAAAAAAGAGCTGCGCATTGGTTATCAAAAATCCGCCAGCCTCTTCGTTCTGCAGAAAACTCAAGGCACGCTGGAGAAACGTTTGGCACCTCTGGGTTTCGGTGTGAAGTGGGTGGAGTTTCCTGCTGGCCCGCAATTGCTCGAAGGGTTGAACGTGGGTTCGGTGGATGTGGGTTTTGTGGGCGAAGCGCCGCCCATCTTTGCGCAAGCGGCAGGCGCCCAATTCATTTACATCGGTTATGACCCCGCCGCCCCTGAGGCGGAAGCCTTGGTGGTGCCCAAAGGTTCGTCCATCAAGACCGTGGCCGAACTCAAAGGCAAAAAGGTGGCCTTGAACAAAGGCTCCAATGTGCATTACCTCTTGGTCAAATTGCTGGAGAAACACGGCCTCAAGTACAGCGACATCCAGCCCATCTTTTTGCCCCCCGCCGATGCCCGCGCCGCGTTTGAAAAAGGGGCGGTGGATGCCTGGGCCATCTGGGATCCTTTCCTGGCCGCCAGTGAGAAACAAATCGGTGCCCGCATCCTGGCCGATGGCAAAGGGGTGGTGAACAACTTTGCCTACTACCTGGCCGAGCGTGGGTTCACAGAGAAGAACCCCCAGGTGATTTCGGCCTTGTTCGCCGACACCCAGGAGCAAGGTCGCTGGCTCAAGGCCAACATCAAACAAGCGGCCCAAATCATTGCGCCGCAACAGGGGCTGGACGTGGATGTGGTGGAAGTCAGTCTGCGCCGCTACCAGTACGGTGTTGCGCCAGTGACATCGGCTGTGGCAGCCGAGCAGCAAAAAATCGCGGATACCTTCTTCGATCTCAAATTGATTCCGAAGCCTATTCGTGTGCTGGATGCGCTGCCCAGCAAAGCGGTTGCAGCTTCTGCGACAGGGACTGCCCCATGAAAATGTTCTGGTTCATTCCCACCCATGGTGATTCGCGTTACCTGGGGACGAGCCACGGCGCACGCGCGGCCACATTCGACTACTTCAAACAAGTGGCGATTGCAGCAGACAGCTTGGGTTACGAAGGCGTTTTGTTGCCCACGGGCCGATCCTGCGAGGACTCCTGGATCCTTGCGTCTGCTTTGGTCGATGTCACCCGGCAACTGAAATTTCTGGTGGCCTTGCGACCTGGCCTGGTACAGCCTTCGCAGTCGGCCCGCATGGCCGCGACACTGGACCGCATTTCTGGCGGTCGTTTGTTGGTGAACCTGGTGACGGGCGGTGATGCGGAAGAACTGGAAGGCGATGGCCTTTTCCTGCCCCATGCGCAGCGTTATGAACAGGCCAGCGAATTCCTCACCATCTGGCGCGAGCTGTTGAGCAAAAGCCATGCAAACCAGCCCCTGGACTTTGAAGGCAAGCACTACCAAGTCAAAGGCGGCAAGGTGCTTTATCCGCCCGTGAACCGTCCCTATCCCCCGGCATTTTTTGGTGGATCGTCGGAGGCGGCGCACGAGCTGGCGGCGCAGCAGTTGGACACCTACCTCACCTGGGGGGAGCCGCCTGCTGCTGTGGCCGAGAAGGTGGCGGACATTCGTCGCCGCGCCGCCAAATACGGACGCGAGTTGTCCTTTGGCATCCGCTTGCATGTGATCGTGCGCGAAACCGAGGACGAGGCTTGGCGCGCTGCTGCCGAGTTGGTGTCCCACCTGGACGAGAGCATCGTCGCCGCCGCCCAGCAGCGTTTCTCGCAAATGGACTCTGTGGGCCAACGCCGCATGGCGGAATTGCACAAAGGCAAATTCAACCGCGCCAATGTGCGCGAAGGTTTGGAGGTGTCGCCCAATTTGTGGGCGGGTGTGGGTTTGGTGCGTGGCGGCGCGGGCACTGCCTTGGTGGGCAACCCACAGCAGGTGGCGGATCGCATCAAGGAGTACGCGGCGCTGGGCCTGGAGCACTTTATTTTTTCCGGTTACCCACACCTTGAAGAAGCGCATCGTTTTGCCGAGTTGGTTTTCCCGCTGCTGCCGCTGGAGGTTCAAAACAAATTGCCGCAGCGCACGCTGACCGGGCCATTTGGCGAGATCGTTGCCAACAGTTTTGTGCCCAAAGTGGCGCAGAGCTGATTGCGGAGTGCACCATGTCAACCAAGACTGAACAGGCATCCAACGCTTCATGGGCCAGCGCCTGGCGGCGGCGTGCCCTGCCGTGGTTGCTGCCTGTGACCTTGATCGCCGTGTGGCAGTTGGCGTCTCAGGCGGGGTGGTTATCGACCCGAGTTCTGCCCGAGCCCTGGGCCGTGCTCAAAGCCTTCGTGGCCCTGTCAGCCTCGGGCGAGATGTGGCAACACGTGACCACCAGCACCGGCAGGGCATTGACGGGGTTTGCCATCGGTGGCAGTTTAGCTTTGGGGCTGGGCTTGCTGACCGGTTCATTGCGCTGGGCCGAGACCTTGCTCGACTCGACGCTGCAAATGGTGCGCAATGTGCCACCGCTGGCTTTGATTCCTCTCGTCATCCTGTGGTTCGGGATCGACGAGGCGGCCAAACTTTTCCTGGTGGCGCTGGGGGTGTTTTTTCCCATCTACCTGAACACCTTTCACGGCATCCGGTCCGTGGACAAGGGCTTGATTGAGATGGCCCGCAGTTACGGCCTGTCGGGCTGGGCCTTGTACCGGCAAGTCATCCTGCCCGGCGCACTCCCATCCATCTTGGTCGGGGTGCGTTTTTCGCTCGGCTTCATGTGGGTGATCCTCATCGTGGCCGAAACCATTTCGGCCCAGGCCGGCATCGGTTACATGACCATGAACGCCCGCGAGTTTTTGCAGACCGATGTGGTGCTGGTGGGCATCTTGCTCTATGCCTTGCTGGGCAAACTCGCGGATGTGTCGTCGCGCGCCCTTGAATTGTGGTGGCTGCGTTGGCATCCCGGGTACCAGCGCACACCACGAACTGCGCCAGTTTGAATTCGCATCTTCACAGGAGTGACCGTGTACCTTTCTGAAACCGACAACCCGGTGCTGTCTCTCTATAAACGGGCTTCGGTGCCTGAGGCCGTGGTGACGCCACGCGAGGCGTTGCCCAGGCCCACAGCGGGCCTGGGCATCAACTTGCGCGGGGTGTCCAAGTCCTTTGGGCACCGTCAGGTGCTCAAGGACATCGACCTGCAAATCAGGCCGGGTGAGTTTGTGGTCATCGTGGGCCGCAGCGGCTGTGGCAAAAGCACCTTGTTGCGGCTGCTCGCGGGGCTCGATGCCACCACCCAAGGGGACATTCACCTGGCCGAACAACCGCTGGCTTCCCAGCAGGAACACACGCGCATCATGTTCCAAGAAGCACGTTTGTTGCCCTGGCGCACGGTGTTGCAGAACGTCGCCCTCGGCCTGACGGGCGTAGACGGCCATGCCCGCGCTCAACATGCCTTGAAGCAAGTCGGTTTGGCAGACCGTGCGCATGAATGGCCGTCCGTCCTGTCAGGGGGGCAACGTCAACGGGTGGCGCTGGCCAGGGCCCTGGTGCATACGCCACGTTTGTTGTTGCTGGATGAACCGCTGGGTGCGCTGGATGCACTGACCCGCATTGAAATGCACGGCTTGATTGAATCCTTGTGGCGCGAGCATGGATTCACAGCCATTTTGGTGACCCATGACGTGACCGAGGCCGTTGCCCTGGCCGATCGGGTGCTGCTGATTGAAGAGGGTTCGGTGGTGTTCGACGAGCCCGTTCGGCTCACTCGCCCTCGTGGCAGAGGGCAAGCCGGGTTTGCTCAGTTCGAGGACAGGGTGCTGGCCCGGGTGCTGCAAAAGCACTTGTGACAGTCCAGCGGTTGAACGTGTGAACCGCCATGGTGATTGCGTTATCGGGGGCTTCTTAGAGCCGCTAACAAAACACTGCATACACCGTTCGCCCCGAGGTCGAAGGGCCTTGCACCGAGGTACGCGCTGGCTTCGACAAGCTCAGCCCGAACGGTTTTGTTAGCGGCTCTTAGTTGTTTTTCGCATAAGGGTGTGAGGAATCGGTCGTAGTCAGCACAAGCCAAGCCGCCCAGAATCCGGCTTCTGATTGACTTTGGTGACCACCCCATGCTGCCGCAAAACTCCTCTTTCCTGCGTCGTTCCTTTTTGCGCCCTGCTATGGCCTGCGGCGTTTTGAGCCTGGGTGTGGGTTCTGCGATGGCTCAAACCAGCTTGCTGAATGTCAGCTACGACGTCTCGCGCGAGTTTTACAAGGACTACAACACGGTGTTTGCCGCCCATTGGAAAAAAACCACGGGCGAAACCCTCACGTTGAACCAATCGCACGGCGGCTCCAGCAAACAAGCGCGCAGCGTGGCTGACGGCCTGGAGGCCGACGTCATCACGATGAACCAGGCCAACGACATCGACATTTTGTTCGAGCGAGGCAAGCTGATTCCTGAGAACTGGGCCAGCCGTCTGCCGAATAACAGCGCGCCCACGACCTCCACGTCGGTCATCCTGGTGCGCAAGGGCAACCCCAAACAAATTCGCGACTGGGACGACCTGGGCCGTGCGGGTGTTTCCGTCATCATCCCCAACCCCAAAACCTCGGGCAATGGCCGCTACACCTACTTGGCGGCATGGGGAGCAGCGCTGAAAAAAGGCGTGAACCCGAGTGCGGCGCAAGCCTTGGTGGGTCGCATTTTTGCCAATGTGCCAGTGCTGGATGGGGGAGGGCGGGCCGCCACCACCACTTTTGCGCAGCGCAATATGGGGGATGCCTTGGTGACCTTCGAGAGCGAAGTGCCCCTGATCAAGAAAGAATTTGGCAACGATTTTGAAGTGATCTATCCCAGTTGGACCATCCTGGCCGAGAACCCGGTGAGTGTGGTGGACCGTGTGGTGGACAAACGCAGCACCCGCAAACAGGCCGAGGCCTATCTGAAGTTTTTGTGGTCAGAACAAGGCCAAGAGATCGCAGCGAAACACCACATGCGTCCTCGCTCCGACAAGGTGCTGGCCAAGTACAGCAAAGACTTCCCGAAGATCAATACCTTCACGGTGGACGAAGTTTTTGGCGGCTGGAAAAGGGCGCAAAAAGAGCACTTTGACGATGGCGGTCTTTACGACCAGATCATCCTCAGCAGCAAAAAACGCTGACACTTTTTCCAACCCTGTTTCAAGGTGTCCCCATGTTTTTGAGCCGTGCGCTGCTACGGCGGCACAGTGTGCTGCCCGGGTTTGACCTCGCCCTGGGCTTTGCGCTTTTGTATGTGAGTTTTATTGTGCTGATCCCGCTGTCGGCAGCCTTTCTCAAAACCTTCACGATGGACTGGCCCACGTTTTTGGAAACGGTGACGTCGCCGCGTGTGATGGCGTCCTACCGCCTGACCTTTGGCGCGTCCTTGGCGGCCGCGCTGCTCAATGCGGTGTTCGGGTTGTTGGTGGCTTGGGTGTTGGTGCGCTACCAGTTTTTCGGCAAACGGATCATTGATGCCTTGGTTGATTTGCCTTTCGCACTGCCCACGGCCGTGGCGGGCATTGCGCTCACCGCCATCTATGCGCAAAACGGTTGGATTGGGCAGTGGCTGCCTTTCAAGGTGAGCTTCACGCCCGTGGGCGTGTTCGTCGCCTTGGTCTTCATTGGCCTGCCGTTTGTGGTCCGCACCGTGCAACCCGTGCTGGAAGACCTGAGCCGCGAACTGGAAGAGGCGGCGGCCACCTTGGGTGCCAACCGCTGGCAAACCTTCAGCAAGGTGATTTTTCCCATCGTCATGCCGGCCTTGCTCACCGGTTTTGCGCTGGCCTTTGCACGAGCACTCGGTGAATACGGCTCGGTGATTTTTATTGCGGGCAACATGCCCATGGTGAGCGAAATCACGCCCTTGCTCATCATCACCAAGCTGGAGCAATACGACTACGCCGGTGCCACCGCCATCTCGGTGGTGATGCTGGTGCTGGCCTTTGTCTTGCTGCTCACCATCAACGCTTTGCAGGCCTGGTCTCGCAAGCGCCAGGGAGGAATTTAAGGTGAGTACCGTGCAAATCAACACCACCACGTCGCCCGCGCTCCATGGCGGCGTGCCCCTTCACCAAGGCGTTGGCCGCAAACCCCCACGCAACGCCACCACCGAACCAGCCTGGGTGAAGTACACCTTGATTGGTGTGGCGCTGGCTTTTTTGACGCTTTTTTTATTCGTCCCTTTGGTCACGGTGTTTTATGAAGCGCTCAAAAAAGGTACCGATGTTTATTTCGCAGCCATGGTCGATGCCGACGCGCTGTCGGCCATCAAACTCACCTTGTTGGCTGCGGCCATTTCGGTGCCGCTGAACCTGGTGTTCGGCATCGCAGCCGCCTGGGCCATCGCCAAGTTCGACTTTCGCGGCAAGAACGTGCTGCTCACCTTGATTGACCTGCCGTTTTCCGTCAGCCCGGTGATTGCCGGTTTGATTTACGTGCTGGTGTTTGGTCTGCAAGGCTGGTTCGGCGAGTGGTTGCGCGACCATGACTTGAAGGTGATCTTCGCCGTGCCGGGCATCGTGCTGGCCACCCTTTTTGTGACCTTTCCGTTTGTCGCCCGAGAGTTGATTCCGCTGATGCAAGCCCAGGGCGTGGAACAAGAAGAAGCCGCCCGCGTGCTCGGCGCCGGTGGCTGGCAAATTTTCTGGCGCGTCACGCTGCCCAATGTGAAGTGGGCTTTGCTTTATGGCGTGATTCTGTGCAACGCACGTGCCATGGGGGAGTTCGGTGCGGTGAGTGTGGTCTCGGGCCACATCCGGGGGCAAACCAACACCATGCCGCTGCACATTGAAATCCTCTACAACGAGTACCAGTTCGCCGCCGCTTTTGCCGTGGCCTCGCTGTTGGCTGGTTTGGCCTTGGTCACCTTGGTGCTCAAGTACATCGTGGAGCAGCGGGTGAAGGCGCAGGTGCGCGGCGCGCATGAGCGTGGGGAATGAAACTTCTTGAGATTGACATGAATTGCGACACCACACACCGTTCGGGCTGAGCCCGTTGAAGCCAGCGCGTGCCTCGGTGCAAGCCCTTTGACAGGTCCTGTCCTGAGCCCGTCGAAGGGTCGGGGCGAACGGGCTGCAGGTAGTCGTGAATAACGTGAATATCAATAGTGGCGCGAATCAAAAATTTCAAAGAGAACACACCATGAGCATTGAAGTCCGCAACCTCAACAAACGTTTTGGCCAGACCGTGGTCTGCGACAACCTCAACCTGGATATTCCTTCCGGTGAACTGGTCGCTTTGCTCGGCCCCTCGGGCTCGGGGAAAACCAGTTTGCTGCGCATCATCGCGGGCCTGGAAGTGCCCGACTCCGGCTCGGTGCTCTTCCATGGTGAGGACACTACCGACACCAATGTGCGCGAGCGCAACGTGGGTTTTGTATTTCAGCACTACGCCCTCTTTGGTCATATGACCATTTTTGAGAACGTGGCCTTCGGTTTGCGCGTGCGCCCCAAAGCCACGCGGCCCAGCGATGCGGATATCAAACGCAAGGTCACCGAGCTGCTGAAGCTGGTGCAACTGGATTGGATCGCCGACCGTTATCCCCACCAACTGTCAGGCGGCCAGCGCCAGCGCATTGCTTTGGCCCGTGCCTTGGCCGTGGAGCCCAAGGTGCTGCTGCTGGACGAGCCATTCGGTGCGCTCGATGCCAAGGTGCGCAAAGAGTTGCGCCGCTGGTTGCGTCGCCTGCACGACGAGGTGCATGTCACCAGCGTTTTCGTCACCCACGACCAGGAAGAGGCCATGGAAGTGGCTGACCGCGTGGTGGTGATGAACCATGGCCGCATTGAGCAAGATGGGCCACCGGACGAGGTGTATGACCACCCGAAGTCGCCGTTCGTCTTGCAGTTTTTGGGCGATGTGAACCTCTTCCATGGCCGCTTTGGCCATGCGCCTGGCGGGCAGGTGTCGCCGGAGGAAGTGAGTTATGTGCGGCCGCACGAACTGGACATCGTGGCCGCAGCCCAAGAAGGCGCACTCGCTGTTCAGTTTTCGCAAGCCCTGACGGTGGGCCCGCAAACCCGCATTGAGTTCAAGCGTGTGGACGACGGTAGTTATGTGGATGTGGAAATGCCACGCGCTGAGTTCGTCCAGTTGCGCGAGCGCCTGCAATTGCAGCGTGGCAGCGCGGCCTACCTGCTGCCCCGTCGCATCACCCGCTTCACCGATGGCCGCCAGGGCGATCCGGCGGCGATGATTTGATATCCCCCAATCGACTGCAGACCTTAGCCCTACACCGTTCGCCCTGAGGCTGTCGAAGGGCTGTGCAAACAAATAGGGCTCTTGAACGGCTAGGTTCGCCCGCCGCTTCACGTCCGTTCGGGCTGACTCTTCACCTGTCGAAGCCTATGCCTGTCTTTGGTGGCCAGTGCTGCCCTTCGACAGGTCCTGTCCTGAGCCCGTCGAAGGGTCGGGGCGAACGGAGTTAAGTGGAGCACTGTCGGCTAGTGTGGTGTCCCACTGATAACTGACAAAGGTGGAATCGATGGATGGCAAGTCAGGGCAAGGCGCAAACCGCAGCGATACCAGGTGGTATCGCGAGGATTTTCAACACAGCCCTGGCTTGCAAGACACGATTCCATTGGCAGTTATCAGTGGGACACCACACTAGACAACAGGCACCAGCCAAAAGTGTTTTTGAACAGGCTCACTGGCTTTGACTGTAGGGCTGTGCCAAAGCCACTTCCACCGCCTCGCGCGTTAGCGTGGGTGCGAACGACTCAATGAAGGCGTAGGCATAACCGCGCAACCAGGTGCCACGGCGGATGCCCAGGCGTGTGAGGTTCACTTCAAACAAATGGCGGGCGTCGAGTGCACGCAGGTTGCGGTCACGGTCTGCATCAAAAGCGATTGACGCGACGATGCCCACGCCCATGCCCAGTTCAACGTAGGTTTTGATCACGTCGGCATCCATCGCGCTCAAAACAATGTCGGGCTCCAGCCCAGCCTTGGCAAACGCATCGTCCACATGGGAGCGGCCGGTGTAGCCGGTCTCATAGGTGACGATGGGGTATTGGGCCAATGCTTCGAGGGTGATGGGTCCCTGCACGTCCAGTAGCGGGTGATGAGGCGGCACGACCACGCTGTGGGTCCAGCGGTAGCAGGGCAGGGCGAGCAAAGCTTCGTAGTGGGCCAGGGCTTCAGTGGCGACCCCGATGTCGGCTTCGCCACTGAGCAGCATCTCGGCCACTTGTTTCGGTGAGCCCTGGTGCAGATGCAGTGTGACGTGTGGGTACAGCTGCCGAAAGTCCCGCACGACGGTGGGCAGCGCGTACCGCGCTTGGGAATGGGTGGCGGCAATCGAGAGCTTGCCGCTGTCGCTGGCCGAGAAGTCTTCGCCCACACGTTTGAGATTGTCGGCCTCCAGCAGCAAACGCTCCACGATGGGTAAGAGTGCAGCGCCAGGTGGGGTGAGCTGGGTCAGGCGTTTGCCTGCGCGCACGAAGATGTCGATGCCTAGCTCTTCTTCTAACTCACGGATTTGTCGGCTGACGCCTGGTTGTGAGGTATGCAGAACGTTGGCGACTTCCGTTAAGTTGAAGCCGCTTCGTGCGGCCTCTCGGACGGCGCGCAGTTGTTGAAAGTTCATGCTTGAGGTGCCTGTGCGCAATAAAGATCAATGTGCCATTTTTGGGCCTTCGATCGCCTATGGCAACAACGCAGTATGTATAAGCTTACGCAGGTGGCGCATATGGCGCTTGGCGTCATGGGTTGATGGCCTTGGATGGCATTCCCTCCGACCCCGACGTGCCTCGACGGTCGTGCAACTGGCAGTGCTCGCGATGTTTTCGGTACCCTCAACCTCAATGGGGCAAGGCTGGCATGATGCGAGTGTCAAAGCACCTCATTTGGAGACGCAGGTATGAATTTCGTTGTTTCAGTGCCCAACATCCCCACCGTGCCTGTTCAAGGTGCTGGTTTGGGTGATGTTTTCCCCGTGCACCGCATCTATTGCGTTGGCCGGAACTATGTCGACCACGCGATCGAGATGGGACACACCGGCCGTGAAGCCCCTTTCTTTTTCATGAAACCAGCGGATGCGGTGGTGGCTGCTGGGCAGGGTGCTGTGGCACAAGTGAGCTATCCCAGTCAGACACAGAACCTGCACCATGAGGTGGAGTTGGTGGTGGCCATTGGGACAGGCGGGCGCAACATCACACCAGAAAACGCGCTGAACCACGTGTGGGGGTATGCCGTGGGCTTGGACATGACGCGCCGCGATTTGCAAAACGACATGAAAAAACAAGGTCGCCCTTGGTGCATCGGAAAAGGTTTTGAGCAGTCCGCCCCGATCGGGGCCATCACGCCGAAGTCCCAGTGGGCGCTTCGAGAAGCCGCTGAAATTTCACTGCACGTCAACGGCACCTTGCGCCAAAAAAGCCAGCTCGGAAAACTCATCTGGAGCGTGTCTGAAATCATTGCCCAGCTCTCCGCGGCATGGACTCTGGCGCCGGGTGATCTCATCTTCACTGGCACGCCGGAGGGCGTCGCTGCGGTGGTTTCCGGTGACACCTTGAGCGCCAAGGTCGAGGGGTTGGCCCCGCTAGAAGTGCAGATCAACCCAGCTTGACGGGCGCAGCGACCACACCATGAAGCTCTACAACTACTTTCGCTCGTCTGCTTCTTACCGGGTTCGTATCGCCTTGGCCCTGAAGGGGCTGGACTACGACTACATGCCTGTGCATTTGGCGCGCAACGAACAACTCGCCTCGGCCTATAGCGCCCTGTCGGTGACCCAGCTCGTGCCACTGTTGCAAGACGGCGAGCACCTCATCGGGCAGTCGCTCGCCATCATCGAATACCTCGAAGAAACCCATCCCACGCCTGCGCTCTTGCCTGCTCATCCGGCCGAGCGCGCGCGTGTGCGGGCGTTGGCGTTGGACGTAGCCTGCGAGATTCACCCTTTGAACAACCTGAGGGTGCTGCGCTATTTGGTGGGTGACCTCAAGCTCAGCGAAGACGACAAAAACCGCTGGTACCGCCACTGGGTGGAGCAGGGCCTGGCAGCGGTGGAGCGCCAGTTGGAGAGCCCATACACAGGTCGCTTTTGCCATGGCGAAACACCCACCTTGGCCGACGTCGTGCTGGTGCCGCAGATTTTCAACGCCCAGCGTTTCAACTGCCAGCTGAGCCACGTTCCTAAAGTGATGCAGGTGTTTGAAGCCTGCATGTCGCTGGAGGCTTTCTCCAGCACCCAGCCCGCCAACTGCCCCGACGCGCAAGCGTGAATGCCAAATTGGCCATGAACACATCCATGGACGAGGGCGCGTGGCTGCGGCCCGAGTGGGCAGATGGGGTAGAGCATCCTCGCATAGGCAGCGTGATGAGCTGCCGCGCGGGCGGTGTCAGCCTCGCACCCTTCGACAGCCTGAACCTCGGCACCGCGGTGGGCGACGACCCCATGAGCGTGAGTGCCAATCGTGCGCGTTTTCAGCAGGTTTGCGGTGCTCAGCCTGTTTTTCTCAAACAAGTCCACGGAGCCCGAGTTGTGCGCCTCACCCAAGCCGATGCCCGTGCTGAGGCGGGTTTGTTGGAGGCTGACGCCAGCGTGACTACGGAATCCGACCTGGCATGCACCATTCAAGTCGCCGATTGTTTGCCGGTGCTCTTTGCCTCGCCAGATGGTCGCGCTGTGGGGGCGGCCCATGCGGGATGGCGCGGTTTGGCGGGAGGTGTGCTGCAGGCCACCTCGCTGGCTGTGTGCGAGTTGGCGGGTTGTAATCCTGCGGACTTGAGCGCTTGGCTTGGGTCCTGTATCGGTCCGCGCCGCTTTGAAGTGGGCGCCGATGTGTTGGCGGGCTTTGGCTTGGATGTGCAGGACGGGCGACCCACGCCGCGTTTTGTTCGTCAGTTAGGCAGCGGGGCCGATGCACCCAAATGGTTGGCTGATTTGCCCGGTCTGGCGCGCGATCGTTTGAATGCGCTGGGCGTGGCCAAGGTCAGTGGTGGTCAGTGGTGCACCGTGGAAGACGCCTCACGGTTTTTCTCCTTCCGGCGTGACCGCGTTACCGGCCGCATGGCCGCCGCCATCTGGATCCGATGAGGCCGCCTCGGCTTGCGCTGCCTCAGCGGCTTTGCGGGCCCGACGCCGCCCAGGCGTTCCCATCAAATACAGCACGATGCTCAGTGGCAGCACGCCGTACAGCAAGAAGGTGAATACCGCCCCCAGCACCGTGCCTTGGCTGCTGGTGGCCTCGGCCACCGCCATCATCAGCACCACATAGACCCATCCAATCGCCACAATGTACATGTCGTATTCTGAAAAAGAATCCTATAATTTGAAAAACTCTGTCATCACCCGGTCAGCGCTGGTGGGTACAACCAGCGAGTAGCCGAGAATAGAGGAAACGTCGGCGAAGCAGGTGCTGTTCCCCTTCGACAAACAAACCGAGACAAGTGAGATCACCGTGAGCAAGACGCCCCATTCTCGTCGCCCCGTTCCTGCGGCTAAAGCGCAGGCTGCGACGTTAGAGCCGCAAACGACGTCCCCTTCGGCCTCCGATCCTGCGGACGCCTTTGGTGCCACGGTGGGGCAGATGGTCACGGCCATGTCGGCTTTGTCGCTGCCTTTCAAAGCCTTGGCTGAGGTGCAGGCTGGCTACGTGGAACAGGCCACGGCCTTGTGGAACCAGTCGCTGGAGCGGCTCCAGCATCCAAGCGATGCCAGTGCCCCAGCCGCAGTGCTCAAGGACCGCCGTTTTGCCGCGCAAGAATGGGCCAGCAACCCAGCCGCTGCTTACACCGCGCAGATGTATTTGCTCAATGCCAAAACGCTGACCCAACTTGCGGACCAGCTTGAAGGCGACGAAAAAACCAAACAGCGCGTGCGCTTTGCCGTGCAGCAGTGGGTGGATGCGGTGGCTCCTAGCAATTACTTGGCTTTGAACCCCGAAGCCCAGCGCAAAGCACTGGAAACAAGGGGAGAGAGCATCACCCACGGATTGCAGCTCTTGCTGCAGGACGTGCAAAAAGGGCACTTGTCGCAGACCGACGAATCTGTTTTTGAGGTGGGCAAAAACGTCGCCACCACCGAAGGCGCGGTGGTCTATGAGAACGAGCTGTTCCAACTGATCGAATACAAGGCCAAAACCGGTCCGCAGGCCAAGGTCTACGAGCGGCCCATGCTCTTCGTGCCGCCTTGCATCAACAAGTTCTACATCCTGGACTTGCAACCCGACAACTCCCTCATTCGTTACACCGCCGAACAAGGCCACCGCGTCTTCGTCATCAGCTGGCGCAACCCCGATGAAAGCCTGGCCCGCACGAGTTGGGACGACTACATCGAGAAGGCCGTCATTCGTGCGATTGAGGTGGTGCAAGACATCACCGGCCAAGTCGACGAGGACAACAGCGTCAACACCCTGGGATTTTGTGTGGGCGGTACCTTGCTGGCCACCGCCTTGGCCGTGCTGGCCGCACGCGGGAAAAAGCCGGCTGCCAGCATGACCTTGCTCACCACGTTTTTGGACTTCAGCAGCACCGGTGTCATGGACATCTTCATAGACGAAACCATGGTGCAAATGCGGGAAATGACCCTGGGTGCACAAAGCCCCAAAGGTGGCGGCTTGCTCAAAGGGCAAGAGCTCGCGTCCACCTTCAGCGCCTTGCGTCCTAACGACCTGGTCTGGAACTATGTGGTGGGCAACTACCTCAAGGGCGAAACACCACCGCCTTTTGACTTGCTCTACTGGAACAGCGACAGCACAAACCTGCCCGGACCCATGTTTTGCTGGTACCTGCGCAACACCTATTTGGAAAACAAACTCGCCAAGCCGGGTGCGCTCACGGTGTGTGGCGAGCCGCTCGCCCTACAAGCCATCGACACGCCCGCATACCTCTACGCTTCACGCGAAGACCACATCGTGCCTTGGGATGCGGCCTACCGCAGCACCCAGGTGCTCAAGGGCAAAAAACGTTTCGTGGTTGGTGCCTCGGGCCACATCGCTGGCGTGATCAACCCGCCATCCAAAAACAAACGTTGTTACTGGACAGGTTCTGCCAGCACTTACCCTGAAAACGCCAACACCTGGTTAGCCAAAGCGCAAGAGCAGCCGGGCAGTTGGTGGTCAGACTGGCAGGCTTGGCTCAAACCTTATGCTGGCAAACAAATTGCTGCGCCAAAAACCTATGGCTCCAAGAAGTACAAAGCCATTGAAGCGGCGCCAGGCCGTTATGTGAAAGAACGTGCCTGAGTCGCTGCTGATTCAAATTTTCCTGACACCATTCAACCCAAGGAGACTCCCATGACCGATATCGTGATTGTTGCTGCCGCTCGCACTGCCGTAGGCAAGTTCGGTGGCACGCTGGCCAAAACCCCGGCTGCTGAACTGGGCGCTGCCGTCATCGCAGAGCTGCTCAAGCGTAGCAATTTGAGTGGCGAGCAAATTGGCGAAGTCATCCTGGGCCAGGTGCTGACCGCAGGCGTGGGCCAAAACCCAGCGCGCCAGGCTGTGATCAAAGCCGGTTTGCCTCAGGGCGTGCCCGCCATGACCATCAACAAGGTGTGCGGGTCGGGTCTCAAAGCTGTGATGCTGGCCGCGCAAGCCATTCGTGATGGCGACTCCGAGATCGTGATCGCTGGCGGCCAAGAAAGCATGAGCCTGTCGCCCCACGTCTTGATGGGTTCACGCGATGGCCAGCGCATGGGCGACTGGAAAATGATCGACAGCATGATCACCGACGGCCTGTGGGACGTGTACAACCAGTACCACATGGGCATCACCGCCGAGAACGTGGCCAAAAAATACGGCATCAGCCGCGAAGACCAAGACGCCTTGGCCTTGGCTTCACAACAAAAAGCTGCCGCTGCACAAGATGCCGGCAAGTTCAAAGACGAAATCGTGCCCTTCAGCATTGCCCAGAAAAAGGGCGATCCGATTGTTTTTTCCGCTGACGAATTCATCAACCGCAAAACCAATGCCGAGGTGTTGGCTGGCTTGCGTCCCGCGTTTGACAAAGCAGGCAGCGTCACCGCAGGCAATGCGTCCGGTTTGAATGATGGCGCTGCCGGTGTGGTGGTGATGAGCGCGAAAAAAGCCGAGGTCCTGGGCCTCAAACCGCTGGCACGTATTGCAAGTTATGCCAGCGCTGGATTGGACCCGGCCCTCATGGGCATGGGCCCCGTTCCTGCCGCCCGCAAAGCCCTGGAGCGCGCCGGCTGGAAACCCGCTGACCTGGATTTGCTGGAAATCAACGAAGCGTTTGCCGCCCAGGCCTGCGCCGTGCACAAAGAAATGGGCTGGGACACGAGCAAGGTCAACGTCAATGGTGGTGCCATCGCCATCGGCCACCCCATTGGTGCGTCGGGCTGCCGCATTTTGGTGACCTTGCTGCACGAAATGCAACGTCAAGGTGCCAAAAAGGGCATTGCCTCGCTGTGCATCGGCGGTGGCATGGGTGTTGCACTGACCGTGGAACGCTGAGCCTAATTTCGGAATCACAGGGCTGTCTCAGGGCGAACCCGGTTGACGGGATGCGCAGGCCCTGAGAGCCTTGGTCTATCAACAAAAGGAGAACAACATGAGTCAAAAAATTGCATACGTCACCGGTGGCATGGGTGGCATCGGAACCTCCATGTGCCAACGCCTGCACCGCGACGGCTACAAAGTCATCGCCGGTTGCGGCCCCAGCCGTGACTTCACCAAGTGGCTGGATGAGCAAAAAGCGCAAGGTTTCACCTTTTATGCGTCCGTGGGCAATGTGGGTGACTGGGACTCCACCGTCGCTGCTTTCCAAAAGGTCAAGGAAGAACACGGCACCGTGGACATTCTCGTGAACAACGCCGGTATCACCCGCGACGGCATGTTCCGCAAAATGTCGCGCGCCGATTGGGATGCCGTGATTGAAACCAACCTCACCAGCTTGTTCAACGTCACCAAACAAGTGATCGACGACATGCTGGAAAAAGGCTGGGGCCGCATCATCAACATCTCGTCGGTCAACGGCGAGAAAGGCCAGTTCGGCCAAACCAACTACTCCGCTGCCAAGGCGGGTATGCACGGCTTCACCATGGCCCTGGCGCAAGAAGTGGCCAACAAAGGCGTGACGGTGAACACCGTGAGCCCTGGCTACATTGCCACGGAAATGGTCAAGGCCATACGCCAAGACGTGCTTGACAAAATCGTGGCCGGCATTCCAGTCAAACGTTTGGGCACGCCGCAAGACATCGCGTCCATCGTGTCTTGGGTGGCGTCGGACGAGTCGGGTTTTGCCACTGGCGCTGACTTCTCGGTCAACGGTGGTTTGCACATGGGCTGATGCTGTGGCGGGCTGACACCCGCTGTTGCTTCGGTCAAAAAAAGGGCGCAGCGATGCGCCCTTTTGATTTCCTTGTCTCGTTATTGCACCCTTGTTGACAGATCATGCTGCTCCTGGCCCCCATGGAAGGTTTGCTGGACGCCACGCTGCGTGATGTGCTGACGCGTGTTGGCGGCATCGACCGCTGCGTGTCGGAGTTCATCCGCGTGACAGGAACCCTCTTGCCCAAGCAGGCCTTCATTCGTGTCATGCCCGAGCTGCTCAACCAAGGCAGAACACCCGCTGGCGTGCCAGTGCGCGGTCAGTTGCTGGGCTCAGACCCTGTCTGTTTGGCAGAGAACGCCGCGCGTCTGGCCGAGTTGGGCCCCACGGGTGTTGATCTGAATTTCGGCTGTCCCGCCAAAGCCGTGAACCGCCACCGTGGCGGGGCGGTGTTGCTGGACGAACCCGAACTCATTGCGGCCATCGTGTCTGCTGTGCGGCGTGCTGTGCCTGCCCATTTACCTGTGTCCGCCAAGATGCGGCTGGGTTATATGGACGAGGGCCGCATGCTGGAATGCGCCCACGCCATTGAAGACGCCGGTGCCAGTGAGTTGGTGGTGCACGCACGCACCAAGGCCCACGGTTACCGGCCCCCGGCTTACTGGGAACGCATTCGAGAGATCAAAAACGCCGTCAAGCTGCCCGTGGTTGCCAACGGTGAAATCTGGAGCGTGCTGGACGCCAGGCGCTGCCGCGAGGTGTCGGGTTGCCACACGCTGATGCTGGGTCGGGGCATGGTGGCCAACCCCGGCTTGGCCTTGGCCATTGTTTTGGATGCGCAGTTGCACGGTGCGCCCACGCCCACGTCCACGCCAGCCACCGAACATGCCGTGGCGGGTGGCACAGCGCTTTTGTCCTGGATGGAGCTCATGCCCCTGTTGCAGTTGTTTTGGCAGTTGGTCAGCCTGCGGGTGGAGGCGCGCCACCGCGCGGGGCGACTCAAGCAGTGGCTGAACTACCTGCGCCGCTACTGTGTTGATGCGCAACTGGCCTACGACCGTGTGCGCACCATCAACGATCCGCAGCAGTTGGCGGATGTCTTGTTTCCAGGCGACTTACTTCAAACGCCAGGCAATACGATGTCCGTGCTGCCAGCGCAAACCCATTTGGGAAACTCACGCGAACTGTCAACGCAGCCACCCTCTTGGTAAATCCCTTGGGGATCGCGCAGGCGCTGCATTTTGCCCAAGATGCGCGCCACTTCGGCAGGGTCGCGCAGCGAGGTCGCGACCCATTGGGCTACCTTGTCTTCATCGATCCGCAGGTCGCCTTGCTCATCGACGAAAGTGGCGTGACGCCAATGGAAAATTTCCACGCATTTGCTCGTGAAGGTGAAGGGCTGTTGCCACTTCCAGAAATTCGAGAACTCGCCGTTGCCTAAATAAATCACCCACGAGCCCTCATACCCTGACGCGTCAGATGAAAACCCGTCGGGGTTGCGGAACCAAGTGCGATCACCTGGCACCCAGTACTGCGGCGGCAGTGGATGTTCTTGCGAACCCAGTTCACGCAAAAACACCTCGTGAAACTCTGCGGATTTGATGGCCCGAGATTCCCACTGTGTTTGCAGTTGCGCATACAAGGCGGGGTTGTGGTCCTTGGCTTCTTTGGCAATGGCCAACAGCAACAGGTATTCGCTGGCGCGGTAGCAAGAGAATGAATACCGCTGGCCATGTTCGCCGGGCTGGGTGGCGTCCTCCAACGCTTGAACCAGATCACACCCGGGACGGATAACAAAGCCGCGATCTTCGTCATAGGTCCAGTTGTGCTCAGGGCGTTCGGCCTGCGCGGTGCCAAAGTCCAAAACCGTGCGCCTTGCTGCTTGCACCAAGTGAACGCGCATGCGCACTGCTGCCAAAAATTCTTGCGCACTGGGGAAGGTCAGTGGAACGGGACTGGCCAAGAGCGCCAAAACAATTTCCCGTTGTAAGTCATTGGTGCTCGCCTGGGTGTCAAGGTGCAGTTGCTCGCACAGGCGCGTGGTGTCTGATCCCGGTGTCCACTCGCGGTAGGGGCGCATGGCCAAACGAAGCACCAAGGCGGGCAGTTCACCATGCGTGTCAATGGCGCACTCTACCAAGCGGTTCAGCCCCCACGATCGAAGTGCTTCAGAGCAGACGACTTCTTCTGAGAAACACTGGCTGATTTGCCTGCAAACAATGCGCGCACCAGAACGTGTGGCGCTCAACTGCGGACTGGGTGTCGTCTGGAACTGAACAAAGGGCAGAGCCGGCAAGGCAAGGCTCGTAGGCGTATCCAAAACGCGAGGGTTTGAACCTAGGACGGCGGTGGCTTCCATCAAACAATCCCCAACAGGCGTTTCAAGGTGTGTCGCTGTGCAGGAATTCTGCCAGTGCTTCAAGACACCATCACTACGGGCAGACCCGCAGGTTGTGCAGACCCCGCAAAACAAACGCCTCGGCTGTTACAAATGAACGCACGCCTCCCGCTTGTTTCACGCACATTGGCACCTTACCCATTGATTTTCCCAGGAGGCAACATGCCAACACTGCAAGAACCGCAGCTCAGCGCTGGTCATGCACACCACGCATCACCAACGGAAGGTCATGAAGAGTCTGGTGCCCGTGGTGCCGCGACGGTCGCCGTGTTGGCCCTGGCCTCCAGCATGGTGGCCTGCGGTGGTGGGGGCGGTGGCGGTGGTGCACCGAGCACAGCGCCTGCGGGTGCCAATGAAGAACTGCTGCAAAACCTGAGCGGACTGCCCGGCAGCGGTGGCAGTGCACCGCCCGTGCCAGCCGCACCTGCCAGCAGAAAAGACGCGGTGCGGTTTCTGACCCAAGCCACGTTTGGCGCACGCTCCGTGGCGGAGATTGATGAGGTGCGAACCAAAGGCTACGAGCGCTGGTTGTGGGAGCAGTTCAATCAACCCACGATGTCGCACCTGAGTTACTTGGCAGCGCAGCGAACCCGTGAACAGGAGAACCGCGCCACCGAGGAGATGAGCTACGAAGCCATTTGGCAGCAATGGCTCAGTGGCACCGATCTGCTGCGTGCCCGCGTCAGCTGGGCCTTGCTGCAGTTCTTTGTGATTTCCAACATTGCGCCCGACATCCGCCCCCACGCCATGTCCAGCTACATGGACATGCTCAACAAAAACGCCTTCGGCAACTTCCGCCAGTTGCTGGAAGACGTGACCCTGCACCCTGCCATGGGTTACTACCTGAACATGCTGGAGTCAGAAAAAGAAGACCCCAAACAAGGCACCCATCCCAACGAAAACTACGCCCGCGAAGTGCTGCAGCTTTTTTCGATTGGCCTGGTCAAGCTGAACATGGACGGCACCACCCAAACCAATGCCCAAGGTCAACCCATCGCGACCTATGACGAGGCGGTGGTGAAAGGTTTCGCGCAGGCCTTCAGCGGGTGGAGTTACGGCGGCCTGGACAACACCAAAAACAACCTCTTCCACGACCACGACGACAACGAAGAGGGCCTGTGGATCGTGCCCATGAAACCCTGGGCGGCGTTTCATTCTCCCGGCACAAAAACCTTGCTGGATGGCCGTGTGTTGCCCGCAGGCCAAAGCCCGCAGCAAGACATGAAAGATGCGCTGGACACCATCTTCAACCACCCCAACGTGCCGCCGTTCTTCTGCCGACAAATGATTCAGCGTTTGGTCACCAGCAACCCAAGCGGCGACTACATCCGCCGCGTGGCCAATGTGTTCGCCAACAACGGCACGGGTGTGCGCGGCGACCTGCGTGCCGTGTTCAGCGCCATCTTGCTGGATTCTGAGGCGCGCGGCGACAACGCCGCCGCACGCCCGCGTTTTGGAAAGCAGCGTGAACCCGTGGTGCGTTTTGCCACCTTCTTGCGTGCTCTGGGTGCCAAAAGTAAAAACGGCATCAACAACATTCACTACCTGGACAGCGCCGACGACGCCCTCGGTCAAAGCCCCATGCTGGCCCCGTCGGTGTTCAACTTCTACTCACCCAACTTTCGACCTGCAGGCCCCGCTGCCCAAGCGGGTTTGGTCGCACCGGAGTTTCAAATCACCAGCGAAACCACGGTGGTGGGGTCACTGAACTTTTTCTCATCCCTCTTCAGCGGCATGGGCTACGGCTGGGGCGATTCGCGTTTGGAGTTGGACGCCAGTTCCCTCACCGCCCTGGCGGGTGACCCCGCAGCCTTGGTCTCCCGAATCGACCTGCTTTTTTTCTGCGAACAAATGAGCACCGCCACCCGCGACCGCATGACCCGCATGGTGAGCACCATGTCCGCCAACAACAAAGAAGAACGCGTCAAAGCGGCATTGCTGCTGACGGCCATGTCGGCGGACTTTGTGATTCAGAAATGAGATCCAGTGCCATGAACAACTACAACCACAACAACAACCCGCAGCGCCGTCACTTTCTGAAGCTCGCCAGCAGCGTCGGCGTGGGGGCAGCGCTTGGCCCTTGGTCGCAATTGCAAGCATTGGCGCAAACCACGCAAGGCGGCGACTACAAAGCCCTGGTCTGCCTCTTCATGTTTGGCGGCAACGACAGCAACAACCTCATCGTGCCCACCGATGCCACACGTTACGGCCAGTACCAACGCGCACGGCCCAACCTGGCCCTGGGCCAAAACCAGCTCCTGCCGCTGACCTTGAGCAACGCCACCGGCAGTTATGGCATCCACCCCGCCATGGCGGGCATGCAGCAGCTCATCAACGCGGGCAACGCGGCCGTGGTCGCCAACGTGGGGCCTTTGATGGTGCCCACCACCAAGGCGCAGTGGAACGCACGTTCGGTGCCCTTGCCCGACAACCTTTTTTCTCACTCTGACCAACAAGGCGCATGGCAGTCCGCCATCGTCGACGCACCACCGCGCACCGGCTGGGGAGGGCGGCTGCTCGAACGTTTGGTCAGCGAAGGCGCCACCAACCGTGGCTACAGCGCCATCAGCGTCAGCGGTGGCAATGTGTGGGAGGCGGGCGACCGCAGCCTCACGCCCTACCGCGTGTCGTCCTCCGGCGAGTTTGGTTTTGACTTCTATAAACCCAATGGCACCGACCCCGTGTCCGTCGCCATCACCGACTTGCTGCGCGAACAACGCGCCGACCCGCTGGAACAAACCTGGCTCAACATGATGGGCCGCAGCATCGACAACCAGCGCATCCTCACCGACGCACTCAGCGGCAACGCCGTGACCACCGTATTTCCCGACACCGGCATGGGCCGCCAGTTGCGCATGATTGCCCGGCTCATCAGCGCACGCGGCAAACTGGGTTTGTCACGCCAGTGTTTCTTCTGTTCCATTGGCGGCTTTGACACCCACGGTGACGACCAACTGCAACGCCAAAATCAAAACTTCGGCGAAATAAGCAGCGCCGTGGCCGCCTTTCACGCCGCCACCGTCGAACTCGGCTTGGCCAAACAAGTCACCCTCTTCACCGCCTCCGACTTCGGCCGCAACCTGCAATCCAATGGCGCCGGCACTGACCACGGCTGGGGCTCACACCACCTGGTGGTGGGCGGCGGCGTGCGCGGTGGCCGTCTGGTGGGGCCGTTCCCCGAAATGGTGGTGGGCGGTGCCAACGACGTAGGCAACCAAGGCGTGTGGATCCCCGGCGTGGCCACCGACCAAATGGGCGGCGACCTGGCCCGCTGGTTTGGTGCCGACAGCACGGTGATGGAAGCAGCGTTTCCGCGCTTGCGCTACTTTGATGCGAATTTGGGGTTGATGGGGTGAGGGCCATCGGCCCAGCGCTGTGGGACGCACTCAATTGAGGGTGCCCTGCATAACTCTTGCTAGGCTGTGGTAGCGAGGGTCGGGATGGGCTACAAGGCGTTTTTTGCAGCCAACAGCACTGCTATTGGCAAGAAAAAAACGCTGTAGACCTCCCGAGTCCGTGCTGCCACAGTCCGCAAGGAGTGATGCAGAGCATCCTCAACATTGCCACCTGTTCGGTCGACTGATAACATGAGGTAATACCTTTAAATACCCACGAGGCCTCCATGACTGCTGCATCCGTCCACCCCGTAGCAATCAAGATTGACAGCGACATCAAAGAACGGGTGAAGCGCTTGGCGTCTGCCCGCCATCGCACGGCCCACTGGCTCATGCGGGAGGCCATTACCCAGTACGTCGAGCGAGAAGAAAAGCGCGAAGCTTTCCGCCAGGAGACACTGCATGCCTGGGAGGAATACCGCACCACAGGGCTTCACGCAACGGCGAAAGAAGTGGATGCGTGGCTGGCGAGCTGGGGAACTGATGACGAGCTGCCCGCGCCAACATGCCACAAGTGAAATACGCGCCCAGCGCGGTCCGTGATTTAGAGCGTTTGCGCGAGTTCCTGCGGAGCAAAAATCCTGCTGCGGCCAGACGCGCGGCCGAAATGATCCTCCAGGCAGTACGGGTGCTTGGACTACAACCCCACATCGGTCGTCCCATTGAGGAGATGCCAGATGAGTTCCGGGAGTGGGTGATTGATTTTGGCGACAGCGGCTATGTTGCTCGTTATCGTATCGATGCCGATTCAGTCACGGTCCTCGCAGTGCGCCACCAAAAAGAGGTGGGTTTTTCCTGAGAGCCCTTGGCAGGCAAGGCCCGCCCCTCCTGCAAAAAAACGTTACCCCAGCCATACTTCTGTCCCCGGTGCACAAACCGTCTTACGACACCACAGCACAACCCATCCAACCCCAGGAGCCCACATGACCCATCCTCTCTACACCGCCAGCGTCCCCGTCTTCCAGCAAATGCTCGGCGGCCTGGCCAATGTGCTGAGCAAAGCGCAAGCCCACGCCGAGGCCAAAAAGATTGAGCCCAGCGCCTTGCTGCAAGCCCGCCTGTACCCCGACATGTTCACCTTGGTGCGCCAAGTGCTGATCGCCTGCGACTTCGCCAAAGGCGTGTCGGCCCGCCTGGCCGGTGCCGAAGTGCCCGCGTATGAAGACAACGAACAAAGTTTTGAAGACCTGCAAGCCCGCATCCGCAAAACCCTGGGCTTCATTGAAAGCCTGCCCCGCGCCGGTTTTGACGGCAGCGACACACGTGCCGTTAACCTGAACCCCGGCACCCCCAGAGAGCGCCACTTCGACAGCGGTGCGGCCTACCTCAACACCTATGGCCTGCCCCACTTTTATTTCCACACCACCACGGCCTACGCCATCCTGCGCCACAACGGCGTAGAGGTTGGCAAGAAGGATTACCTGGGCACTTGATTCCTCTTCTTCCCCCGAATGGCGGACCGCATGGCCGCCATGTCAACGCACAGCGCAGGACTGCCCCGTGAAAACCTACGACATTCAATTCGAGCGCGTCAAAGGCATGCGCAACGCCCACGGCCTCATCTACCTGCAGTTGGACGCCACCGTGGCGCCCAAAGCCGCCTCCAACGAGGGCGAGCCTTGCTCCGTGCTCACCCTGAGCGAAGAACAAGCCCGTGTGATCATGGCCGCCATCAAGTCGCAATTGTTGGAACTGGACAAACGCAAGGCCAAGAGCCGGCGGGGCTGAGGTTCAGCTCGCGAAGTTTTTGCATGGCACGCAGTTTCAGCGTTGCTGGGCTGACTTGATAGGCCTCAACACCGAATGCTCGCGCTGCAACGGCGCAGTCAGTTGAGTCAGAGAAACGGTACTTGCTCCAAGCGCTTTCTTGGCGGTCCAACAAGACAAAAAACCGTTCAACACAAGGTCTCGACGGCCCACACGGTGTCCTTGAATCTGTGGTGATCTCCTCCTTTGGGATGGCTGTCAGTTCTTGCAGGTTCCACCCGAATGAGGGCCATCACCGGGTGTGTACCTTGATTTTTCATCGCTAGAGTCGCCGCTGGAAAACACTTTGTTTCTTTTTGAGGTGTTTGAAACATCGATGGGCTGCAACGGTCGTCCATCGAAAGACAACAGCGAGGAGGAGTTGATGAGAGCTGCCGAAACAGGGTCGGCCGACGCCAGCCTAGCCCGGATATTTCACCAGGGACGCGCCCGAGTGGGCTGTGATGCGGTGCGCTGGCAAGGCGAGACGACGCGGCGGGCTCGTGCCCGCAAGGAGGAGCAACGCCGCCAGCGTGCCGCAGCACGGCCCAATCGGGTGTGTAGCGCTCGGACCAAATTGGATTTGGCACTCGAAGCCAACAAAGTGAGCATTCATGCGGTGTTGCGGGGCATAGAAGAGCGACCTGGCGAAATATCCGGGCTAGGCGCAAATTGGGGTGAGAACCCCTTTAGCCCCGGACCCAGTCGCATGGATGGGTCCTTGCCGATATGCCCGCACAGAACAAGGTTCAAACGCGTAACTCTGTGATGTCGCTGGCCCGCATCTGTCACCAGGACGGCCTCCTTTGAGAGCCTGACTGGTGCTGTCGCGACACTGTTGAAGTGTGTGGCTCAGGCGGGGTTTACCGATCGCGGTGGAGGCTATTGGGCACAGGGTTCTGTCATCCCTTTGTCAACTTGCATCATGGTGTTTGCCTGACAGGTTGAGCCGGTGGCCGCCAGCAGCCAAGTCGGGGTTCAACCGTTAACCTGGGTTTGTCGTTTTGTTGACCAGGCCATTGAGTTTTCGCTTCAAACAACGTATTGAATCAGTAGGCCGGGCAACAAATTTGCATCTTGCTCGGGCCGGATCAGTCGATGTGGATTTCGGCGTGGCATTGTCGAAGGAGTAATGGACATGAACACCTCACCATCCCTCTCGAATGGGTTTGATCGATTTGAGTTGCGCTTTCAGTCGCTTTTTTCCGAAGGCCGGGCCTTGGCTTTCCCTTGTGATAAGGCCGGGCACGTTTACTTGGACGCTTTGAGTGAGCGCGCCATGGAAAACTACCTGTATGCCCGTGCGGTGGTGGGCCGGGAATTCGCCACGCCCAAGGTGGTGGGTGGCCCTTCCCACTGATGGTGACTTGAACAGCATCCGTGGTTGGCGCGTTCCCTCGGCTGGCTGTGTCAGCCGATTGCCAGCTTGGTCGCTTGATCTCGGAACCCGCTTCAGCCGCCGGTGGGTATGTCGATACCTCGGATCCAACCTGTGAGCACGCGAAGTGATGCGCCCGAGAGCTCCATGTTGAATGCGTAGCCGTTGTCTGTCTTGCCAGTAGATGCAACGAAACTGCGTGGAAACTTGGCATACCAATCATGAAAAAACTCGCCTTTGATCCCTGCTGCGGATTTGAATGGGGCAGCGAGCACACTGCCTGACCCTCGAAATAACGGGGGATTTCGCAGGTTTTTTTGAGCTTGACTCCTGGCTGTGGGCCTTACAACTGCGGTATCGGTCAACATCAGGTTGGCCACCTCGTTGCTCAGGCTGTTCGCATTGGAGACTTCCATGAACCCGCATGACATGCACCCTGTTTCTTCCCACGCCCCCGAGGTCACCGCCACGCGCATGCATGCGTTGCTGGAGCGCGCGCCGCTGGCCATGGCCTTTACACGTGGCGATCAGTTTGAGGTGGTGAGTGAACACCTGAAGCAGCTTTTCCACTGCGCCGATGGCGAATGTTTAAGTGGCCGCACCATTCGTGCGGTGCATGTGAGCGAAGCCGCTTTCACTGGGCAACGTGAACGCTTGACCCAAGCGTTTGCACAAGGCAAACCGGTGGATGAAGAGGTGGAATTTGTGCGCCGCGACGGCAGCCGGTTTTGGGGCCGCTTGCAGGCCACGCCTGTGGGTTGGGACCAACCTGCGGGGGATGCGTTGTGGGTGATTGAGGACATCACCCAAGCGCGTCAAATTCGTTTGCAACCCACGTGGGTGGGCCGCCACGACCCGATCACGGAGCTTGCGAACCGCCGCGAGTTTGAACGCCGTTTGGCCGAGCATGTGGGCAGCCGCCGTTTGGATCCAGTGTCGGTGCTGTGGGTGGACATTGACCACTTCGATGACTTGATTCAACGTTTCGGCCAAGAAGCCGCCGACCATTTTTTGTTTGCCATTGGCCAGTTGCTGCTGACCAAGGTGAGGGCGACCGACATCTTGGCGCGTTTGGAAGACGACCACTTTGCCGTGTTGTTGCCCAACTGCGACCACCACTACGCGCAAATCGTCGGCGAAAAAATGCGCTCTACCGTGGCGGGCTACCGCTTGCGTTGGGGCAAGGATTCCACCAAAACCAAGGTGTGTGTCGGTGTGGCGCAGTTGCACCCCAGCCTGCAGGATGCGCAAGCCGTTCTGGAGGCAGCCAGCGTGGCCTGTGACGAAGGCAAAGCAGCCGGCGGCGACAGCGTGCGGGTGTATGTTCCGGTGGCGTTGACGGACACGCAGATGGCTGATTTGTGAATTGAGTTGGATGGGTGAAAAAAATGGCAGCCGCTGGCTGCCCTTTTTTTCTGGTGGATTCATGTGATCGGTGACAGAAAATTCCGTTCGGGCTGAGCCTGTCGAAGCCTGCGTGCTACGCCGAAGACCCTTCGACAGGCTCAGGGCGAACGGACAAGTACTGCGACTCTGAAATAACGGAACAAATGAAAGCGGTGAATTCGTGCCGATGGCAAGGCGCAAACTGCAGCGATACCGGGGTATCGCGAGGATTTGCAACGCCGCCATCGGTGCGAAGGCACGCTTTCATGTTTTGTTACTTCAGAGTCGCAGTACTAGGGTGTCGCGGATGTCAAGCAGGGGCAATGACTTAAAACCCCCGCAAATCATCCACCGCCTGCAACAGCGGCCCACCCAGAACGGTTTTCAGTGTTTGTGTCATGACGCTGATGTCGTTGTCAAACCCGCCGTGTGATGCGCTGACGGTGCGCGAGGGCAGGGCGGTGAGCACGTCGTCGGTGTCGATCACGTTCAAACGTTGGTCTTTGAGCAAGCCGCCTTCTTGGACGGCTTCGCGCCAAGCGCGTAATGCCTCGCCGGTGGATGAGGTGCCGTCCCAGCCACCGTAGTTGGTGTTGAACACGTTGTGCAGCCCGAGGATGGGGGTGCGCAAATCCACCTCCAAGGCGTTGGATACAAAGTACAGCAGTGACTTGCGGTAGACACCGCCCACGCTGTCGTCGCGCTCCACGCGGTCGGACAAGATGTGGACGTGCAGTTTTTGCATCACCTCGGCATGAAGGGCATAGTGCCGGTTGGCGAATTGCACCGTGCAGGCGGGGGCATACAAATGCACGCTGGCCACGTTGCCCAGCACTTGGCGCGTGGCCAGGCTGGTGAGCAAATGGCCCAACATGATGGCCCCGGCCGAGTGCCCGATGAGGTGAATTTCAAGTGCGTCGCCCCAGCTGTCGCGCAACCTTTGTAAGGCAGTGACGAGCAAGTCACCGCCCCGGCCCGAGCCATAGGCGAGTTCTGCGTTTTCTTTCATCTCGCTCCAAATGGGGCGCGCCAGGCCTCGGCCCACGGTTTTTTCCAGCAGCAAGTCGGTGCGCTCGGTGATGGCTTCGCCAAAACCTGCGCGCTGGGGTTCACCGCGCGATGCATCGCTGATGATGTTGCCGATGGACTCCAACATGCCGGTTTTCCACACCATGAACAGCGGATAACAGTCGTTGCCGATGAAGTGCCTGCCCATGGCGCGGGCGCGGGTGATGGCGGCGGCTTCATCGTTGAGCCCGCCATGCGCATAGATGACGAGTTTTTTGCGGGGCGAATTGTTTTGTGTGCGGAACCACTGGTCGGGTAGGCCGGCCACTTGGTGCAACAGGGTGCGGCTGAGTTCGTCTTCCGTGAGGTAACGTTTCATGCGACCGTCGTTGCCGAACACCAGGCTGTGTTGGTAGGCCTGGTCCTCGCTCCACCACAGGCTTTGGTTGGCGCCACCACCGGCTTTTGAAGCGCGTGCGCCGGCACTGCTGACGCGGCCCACCACCACACCGGGCACGCCCAAGGTGACCACCCAGGCGTCCATGGCATTGGCCAACCAGTCGGCATAGGTGAGCACGGCGAATCCACCCATGCCCCAAGCCGTGCCCCACGAGTTTTGAATGATGAAGCCTTGGGTGTTGAAGCCCACCAAGGCGAAGGCGTGTCCATCGACCTCTGAGGGTTTGCCGTTGAAGGCGATCACCGGCACGTCGGCGTGGCGGGTGGGCGGTTTGCTGCGGCTGCCAACTTTTCCCCAACCCTCGTGGGTGAAGGCCGACACATACACCGCGCCCACTTCTTGAATGGCAGCTTGCAGGTCGGTGATGGAGGTGAGGTCCACGCGGAAGTAGACGCCCAAGGTGGTTTGGGTGGCACGGGCCGCGTAGCCATATTTGGGTTGGGCGCTCGGGTCGGCATAGGGCCAGTCGTCTTCCAGGCAAACGCCGTGGTTGTAGAGGCCTTTGAGCGCACCACGGCAGCTGGAGCCGTCGTAGTCCTCGCCTGCATATTCGTCGTAGCGACGGGCAAAGTTGTAGAGCATGCGCGGGCTGACCGAGTGCATGGCCTTGGGAAAGTCGGCCTTGCGCCAGCGCATGTGGTTGACCACGCAGGCCAGGCCAAAACCCGTGCAAGCACCTTCTTGTCCTTGGTCCAGTATCAAACCGGCTTTGCTGTAGGCGGGCAAAAAGCGGTGGATGTGTTCGGGCGGCGGGAACTCGGGCAACAAACTCACCGCCGGCGGCAGGTAGGGGCGGTCGCGCAGGTCGCGGGGGTCTTTGCGGGCGTTGAGTTGGCGGGTGGGTGAGGCTGCTTTGGGTGTCGCCGCTTTTTTGCCGCTGCTTTTTCCAACGGGTGCTTGGGGCCACACCTCTTTGGACAAACGGAACACATCTTTGAAACGGTCCAGCCCGTGAGAGCCACCGTTGACGAGTTTGCGTGCTTTGGCGAGGTCACCTGCTTGGAGGGCGCTGCGCATGTCCACCGCTTTGTCGAGCAAAAACTTGGCGAGCAGCAAGGACGCGATTTCTGGCGCGTTGGCCAAGTCGGGGTAGACGGTTAAGTCCACACCCAAGGCTTGCCCATATTTGTCGTAGTTGAAGCGGCCCGTGAGTTGCACAAAACCACGGCCCTTGAACCGCGCGCCGTCGCCTGGCTGGCTGTTGCCCAGGCTTTGCACGCGGCCGTCGTAGGCGCTGAAAGGTGCACCGCCCGGTTTGGTGTTGAACTGAGAAGGGAATTCGGAAATGGGCAGGAAACCTTCGCTCTCGGCCCGTATGGTTCCCAATGCGGCGCAAATCATCGGGGCGTCGACCAAGCCCACCGCACCCAGGGCAGCGGCCACGTAGGGCAGGTAGCGGCCCACGTTGGCGGGTTTGGTCGCCGGGAAGAGCTGGCGCACGGTGTCCAGGCTCAAAGGCAATCCCATGGCCGGTGCTTGCCGCAGCCCGAGCACCTCCAGGGAGCGCGGCCCCATCACGCCATCGGCAATCAAACCCACGCCGGCTTGCCAGCGGCGAACTGCGGCTTGAACGGTGTCGTCAAGTACATCACCTGATGCCAAGTCGCCGAAATCCGCAGCGTCTGCGCCGAGATGGGTTGCCAATGCTTGGCGTAGCTTGGCCACCTCGGGGCCACGGTGGCCTTGAACCAAAAGAAATTCCATGGAGATCTCCTGTGAGCTGTTGTTGAAAAGTAAACGCTGAACAACTCCGTCGCAGCGCGTGCATCTTCGGGGACTTATTCAGCATTTGCTAAGGGCAAAAGCGCAGTGTGCGCGTATCCATTGGTTTGCGGCATCCCCAAGATGATGGCGGTGTACATGGCACGACATCAACCCGAGCGCCAAATTGAGAAGTGAAAACTTGGTGCAGCTAGTCTGACTGACACAGTAAGACGAGAGGCCCAGTTCTTTGAGTTGCTGCAAGGCAAGGGGCTGTCTGGCGTTGTACAGCCCATTGTGATTCGGCTGACAGCAGCTTGTTCGCTGACGAGTTGCTCGGTCGCAGCAAAAACCCGGAACTGCCCGCGTCACCGCTGCGGCTCTTCCAACTGGCCAACGCGCTGGGCCGCGAGACGGCGCTGAGTGAGGCGTTTCGCCGCTATGGCATTCACGCGATAGCGGCCCGGCTGCAGGGCACGGCGGTGTTTGTAAACACCCATCCGAGCGAAACCTTTGAAGAGGGTTTTTTCATGGCGCTGCGCCAGGCGCTGGCGGAATTCCCCGGCCTGAACCTGGTGGTGGAGGTGCACGAAACCGCCGTCATGGAAACCCAGCGCATGCGCGAATTGGCCGCACGGCTGACCGACATCGGCGTTCGTTTTGCCTACGACGACTTTGGCGCAGGCCAGGCCCGGCTCAACGAGTTGGGCGAGGTGCCAGCGCACTTCGTCAAGTTCGACATGGGGCTGATCCGCGACATCCACCTGGCCAGCGACCGCAAACGCCGCGTCGTGGGCGACTTGGTCAAACTGGTGCACGACCTGGGTTCAGTCTCGCTCGCCGAAGGTGTTGAAACCGAAGCCGAAGCGGTGGTCTGCCGCGACATGGGGTTCCAGCTGATTCAGGGTTACCTCACGGGCAAGCCGGTGATGTTGGAGGCGGTTTAGGTGTCATCGAGTTCAGGGCAACGAAGTTTTCGTCAGGGCCGGCATTCCTTGTGGGATGACAACCAGAAGATGATCCAACACGCAAGACCGGCAGCAGGCAAGCTCGACTAACCCCTTGTGGCGGCATTGGCCAGGTCCACGTGAAAGGAATGGAGTCCGGCTGAGCGGCTCAATTCTGGGTTCGCAGCGCTGGCGGTGATTGCTGAGCGACTGCAATAAGGCCGTCTGTAGAGTGGCAGTCCGTTCTTGCCTTCGACGCCTTGGCCGTGTGTTCCACAAGCCCGTGGCTGAACAAGGAAATGCAAAAAACTAAAACAGCGCGCTTGACCTTGCCTCTGTAATCCGTATCCCATAACCGAGTCACGAATTGGCTTGCATGGCCTGGGCCGCAAACCAGCTTTGCTCGAACTGCATCGGACTGACATAGGCCAGAGTCGAGTGCAGCCGGGCTTGGTTGTACCAAAGCAGCCAGGCCATGACCTCGTCTTTGGCTTGCCGCCTGGTTTCAAAGCGCTGCCCATGTAGGCGTTCTACCTTCAGTGACCCGAACAAGGTCTCGCTGCACGCATTGTCCCAACAGTTGCCCCGCCTGCTCATGGACGCCTGAATTCCGTACTCACTGAGCACGTCCCTGAAGTCTTGGCTTGCGTATTGACTGCCTCTGTCGCTGTGGAAGATCAGCCCTGCGCCTTTGTCTGGATGTCGCTTGAACCATGCCATGCGCAGCGCATCAATGACGATGTCGCGTGTCATGTCTTGCCGCAAGCTCCAGCCCACCACTTGACGGCTGAAGAGGTCAATCACCACTGCCAGGTACAGCCAGCCCTCTTGGGTGTCGATGTAGGTGATGTCCCCCGCCCACACCTTGTCAGGCTCTTGAACGTTGAATTGCCGCTCCAGCAGGTTGGGTGCAATCGGCAAATCATGTTTGCTGTCGGTGGTGATCTTGAATCTGCGTTTGCCTTTGGCGCGAATGCCGTGCAATTGCATGAGCTTTTGCACCCGGTCTTTGCCCACCCGGATGCCGCGTGCCAGCAGTTCTTTCCACATGCGAGGCCAGCCGTAGCTGGCCCTGACCTGGGCGTGAATTGCTTTGATGTGTACCAGCAAGGCGTCATCACTGAGGTGGCGTCGTTGCGCCGCACTGGCCCGCCGCAGGAAGTGCTCGTGATACCCGGCCACGCTGACACTCAGAACCCGGCACTGCACAGAGATTGGCCACACCCGCCGGTGGCTTTGTATGAAGGCGTACTTCACGTCGATCCCTTTGCAAAGTACGCCGTGGCCTTTTCCAGGATGTCGCGCTCCATCTTGACCCGCGCCAGCTCTGCCCTCAAGCGGCTGATCTCCATTTGTTCGCTGCTTACCTTGACCCGGCTGTCAGCGCCCTTGAGTTTGCCTTCGCGGTGCGCTTTGATCCAGTTGAACAGCGTCTGCTCAACCACCCCAAGCGTCCTGGCCGCTGCCATGCTTTGGCCGCCTTCCACCAGCCGCACCGCCTCGAACTTGAACTCCTGCGTGTACCTCGCCCTTTTGGCTCTCTTCGTCATTTCCGCTCTCCTTTGCTTGCGATTGAATCACTCAGCAAGGGATACGGTTTTCGGGGGCAAGGTCACGCTTGCCTGACCGGGAAGTCCCTGTAAAGGGTTATGCCGCATGCGTGAACTTGGCCGAGGCGTGATACGAGGCTACATGCGTTGCAAGAATTATGCTCGGGAGCATAGCCAAAAACTCCACTACTAATGCACCCGTAAACTCGCTGAGCCACTGCTCTTGGCCACGAGTAGCGGCAAGGACTGGATAGGCGAATAGGGCAATCATTCCAATAGTGCAGGCGACAATCGCGGCTGCCCGGCCGAGGCGTACGCCCGAGACCCAAGCAAGACCTATGACCAGGAGCGCGAGAAGCGCGAGTAGCCACGAGCTGACGACCGCCAAACCCACGGACCCGAAACGGGCGACATCCTTGAGGGCAAAGAGTGCCAAGAACGGCGCGGTTCCCGAGCCCGCAAGACAAGCTAAGAAAACGACGAAACGCTTCAAAATTCGTGTGATATGCATGGCGCGGTCGGTATGGCCTAAATTAAATCGACAGGCACCCACCCAACAATGCGGGTTGGTTTAATTCTTGGTCGAATGGCGTTGGCATGGGCTCAATCCTCTTCTGTGCACCCAGCTCGGGTTGAATTGAGTGGCTACGAACAAAACCCTCGCCTTCGTTAGCAGCCATCGCCAGACCCCTCACTTCCCCCAACTGTCTTTCAAAGTCGTCGTCCGATTGAACACCGGCTTTGAGGCGCTGTGGTCTTTGCGATCGGCCACAAAGTAGCCGTGGCGCTCGAACTGGAATTTGTCGTCGGCCACGCTGCTTGCCAAACTGGGCTCCACAAATCCTTGGGTGATGGACTTGCTCTTCGGGTTCAGGCAGGCCAAAAAGTCTTTGCCGCCGGCGTCGGGTTGTTCTTCGGAAAAAAGTCTGTCGTACAGGCGAATTTCTGCGGCCACTGCTTCGTGTGCGGCCACCCAGGTGATCACGCCTTTGACCTTGACGGCATCTGCCCCCGGTGTGCCGCTTTTAGTGTCGGGCACCACTGTGGCCAGCACGCGGGTGATGCGGCCGTCCGCATCTTTCTCGCAACCGGTGCACTCAATCACGTGGCCGTATTTGAGCCGCGCTTTGTTGCCAGGGAAGAGTCGGAAAAAACCTTTGCTGGGTGCTTCCATGAAGTCTTCACGCTCAATGCACACCTCGGGGCCGAGGTTGAATTGGCGTTGACCGCGCTCGGGGTGGCCGGGATGCACGGGCGCGTGGCAGGCGTCTGAGCTTGCACCGCCGAACAGCTCCGCCCAATTGGTGAGCGACAGTTTGAGTGGGTCCAACACGGCCATGGCGCGTGGGGCCTTGGCGTCCAGGTCGTCGCGCAGGGCGATTTCCAGGCTGCTGTAGTCCGTCCATCCACCGGCTTTGCTGACGCCAGTGCGTTCAGCAAACAGTTGCAAGGCTTCAGGTGTGTAGCCCCGGCGGCGCAGACCGACGATAGTGGGCATGCGGGGGTCGTCCCAGCCGTCCACGATGTGGTCGTCCACCAATTGTTTGAGCTTGCGTTTGCTGGTCACCACATAGGTGACGTTGAGCCGCGCGAATTCGTACTGTTTGGGCAGGGGCTGCGCGAAGAAGCCACTTTCCGCCAAACGCGCCAGCAACCAGTCGTACCACGGGCGTTGGTCTTCAAACTCCAGCGTGCAAATGCTGTGGGTGATGTGCTCCAGCGCGTCTTCAATCGGGTGGGCGTAGGCGTACATCGGGTAAATGCACCAGGTGTCACCGGTGTTGTGGTGGGTGGCGCGTTTGATGCGATAGAGCGCGGGGTCGCGCAAGTTGATGTTGGGCGAGGCCATGTCCACCTTGGCGCGCAGCACTGCAGCGCCATCGGGCAGTTTGCCGTCACGCATTTCACGAAAGCGGTTCAGGTTTTCTTCGGGGCTGCGGTCACGGAAGGGGCTGTTGGTGCCGGGTGTGTTGAAGTCGCCCCGGTTGGCGCGCATTTGCTCGGGCGTTTGTTCATCCACATAAGCCAGGCCGCGTTTCACCAAATCTTCGGCGGCTTGGTACATCAGATCGAAGTACTGGCTGGCGAAATAGAGGTGGCTGCGCTCTTTTGTTGGGTCGTGCGGGTTGGGTGTGGTCCAACCGAAACCCAACCAGCTCACCGCGTCGAGGATGCCATCGACATACTCTTGTTCTTCCTTCTCGGGGTTGGTGTCGTCAAACCGCATGTGGCAAACGCCACCGTATTCCTTGGCCAGGCCAAAGTTGATGCAAATGCTTTTGGCGTGACCAATGTGCAAATAGCCGTTGGGCTCGGGTGGGAAACGGGTGCGGATTTTGGCGACATCAACCTCGCCCTTGGCATGATGAGCGGCATCGCCCGGTGTCTCAGCGAAGCGCCGACCCGCATAGGTTCCCTGGGCCAGATCACGCTCAATCACTTGCCGTAGGAAGTTGCTGGGCTTGTTGTCGTCGGAGGTGGACTTGGGGTCAGGGTGGTTCATGGGGAAGAGGACGTTGCCGGGGCGGGATGAAGGAATGCCGAATTGGTGCGGGGCATTCTATCGGCGCACTCTGTTACCAAGCTTTACCTTCGATGCGAGCTTGGGCTGTCAACGGGGTGGGCGGGTCCTCACGTTGAGGACACACCGGTCTGCCTCTCGCGGCCTGGTTTTGTAAGGAGTGACCGATGAACAAGAAGCTTCGTGCTGCGGCGGTTTCGTTTGGCCTGGGTTGGGTGTCTGTTGCTGCCGTGGCCGGCGGGCAAGTGACTTGGTCTGTGGGCGTGAACCTGCCGCCTGCCCAGGTGGTGCTGTCCAATGGGCCGGTGTATCACTACCCCCCGCAACCGGTGTATCGCGCGCCGCCACCTGTTGTTTATTACCCAGCTCCCCGTGTGTATTACCCTCCGCCGCAAGTGATCTACCGCCCGGCCCCGGTTTATGGTCATCCCCCGGCTTTTGGTGGTTGGGTGCATGAACGCCCCCCGCGTTGGCACCGAGGCCATGAGCACGGTCACCGCCGCGACCATTGGCGCGGCCACCGCGACGACTGAGTCATCAATTCGATGCGGGTAGAGCCGACAGCCTGTCCCGCAGCGCTTCGACACGCCCCCGGTTCACGCCAAAGTCTTTGCGACCCAGGCGTGACGCCGAGCGCACGTCCACGCGCTGGTTTTGGGCATCAAACCAGAACTCGGTGTCGTCCACAAAACGCAGCATGCTGCTCGTGAATTCGGCGCGAAGGTAGGTGTCGGTCGATTCAATCACACGGCCACCCGGGGTTTCTTCCACCAGGCGTGCCAAGGCGGCGAGCGTTTGTGTACCGCTGCTGCTCCCAGTTCCAATCAGCGGCAGCGGCGCGATTTGCGCATACACCCGAATCGGGTGATCGGCATGCAGCAAGGTCTGGCTGGACACGCTGTTGGGGGTGAGCGAAGGTGGTTTGAGGCGACCGTCTTTCACGCCCAGGTCGGTGGGCGGCGTGCCGCGCAACATGCCGATTCGGCCCGCGACAAACAAGCCCACACCCAGGAGTACGACGAGCAGCGATGCGAATTTGATCCAAGCCATCACATCACCTCCTGGTTTTGGGGGACATCAGATTCAGCGGCGGCGTCCACCACCGCCCAAAATGCTGCCCAGCACGCCGCGCACAATTTCTCGGCCCACCGATGAGCCCACGGTGCGTACCGCGCTCTTGATGGCCGCCTGGGCCAGCCCTTCACGTTGGCCACCCCGTGGGCCGGTGCTGCCAAAAAGCAGGTCCGACAGGCCACCCAACATGCCGCCGCCTTGGGCCGGGGCACCCGTCGGCGCGGTGGCAGAACCCGATTTCATGGCCTCGGCATGGCCTGCACTTTCCGCCGCACGGCCCTTGAGTTTTTCGTAGGCCGACTCGCGGTCTACCGCTTTTTCGTACACGCCCGCCACCAAGGAATTGGCGATCAGGGTTTTGCGCTGCTCGGGCGTGATGGGCCCAATCTGGCTGCCGGGTGGCAAGACGAACACCCGTTCGGTCACGCTGGGGCGGCCTTTTTCGTCCAGGAAACTCACCAGGGCTTCGCCCACGGCCAGCTCGGTGATCACGGTTTCAATGTCCAGCCCCGGGTTGGCGCGCATGGTGCTGGCGGCGGCCTTGACGGCTTTTTGGTCACGTGGAGTGAAAGCGCGCAGGGCGTGTTGCACGCGGTTGCCCAATTGCGCGAGCACGGTGTCGGGAATGTCCAGTGGGTTTTGCGTCACGAAATAAACGCCCACGCCCTTGCTGCGAACCAGGCGCACCACGAGTTCAATGCGCTCGACCAAAGCGGCGGGCGCTTCTTTGAATAACAAATGCGCTTCGTCGAAGAAGAAGACGAGCTTGGGTTTGTCCAGGTCGCCCACCTCGGGCAGTTGTTCAAAGAGTTCCGACAGCATCCATAGCAAGAAAGTGGCATACAGGCGCGGGCTGTTCATCAGCTTGTCGGCGGACAGGATGTTGACCACGCCCTTGCCGCCTTCGGTCTGCATGAAGTCGGCGATGTTGAGCATGGGTTCGCCAAAAAAGCGATCCCCGCCTTGTTCTTCAATTTGCAACAAGCCGCGCTGGATCGCGCCCACGCTGGCGGCGCTGACATTGCCGTATTCGGTGGTGAATTCCGACGCGTTCTCGCCCACATGCTGCAGCATGGCGCGCAGGTCTTTCAGATCCAGCAAGGCCAGGCCGTTGTCATCCGCAATCTTGAACACCATTTGCAGCACGCCCTGCTGGGTTTCGTTCAGCGCCAGCATGCGGGCCAGCAGCAAAGGGCCCATGTCGCTGACGGTGGCGCGCACCGGGTGGCCTTGTTCGCCGAAAACATCCCACAGCGTGCTGGGGCAGGAGGCGGCTTCGGGCGTGTCCAAGCCCCGTTCTTTCAAAATCTTGGCTAACTTCTCGCTGACACTGCCTTTTTGGGTGACACCGGTGAGGTCGCCTTTTACGTCGGCCATGAAGACAGGCACGCCAATCTTGCTGAAGCTCTCTGCCATGGTTTGCAGCGTGATCGTCTTGCCGGTGCCTGTGGCCCCGGTGATGAGTCCGTGGCGATTGGCCAGTGTGGGTAGCAGGTGGCACTCTTTTTCCGCGTGTTTGGCAATCAACAACGGCTCAGTCATCGGGTGGCTCCATGGGGTGGCACGTAAAATCGCAGTCTATCGAACTATTCAGACCGCTCTTATTGGTTCGGCCCACTGAAACAACAACCCCGTTCGGGTTGAGCTTGTCGAAACCCAGGTGGCACGCGCTACCCTTCGACAGGCTCAGGGCGAACGGTTGGAACTTCATCAAGCCGGCCAAAACTTTAGAGTGGTTCAGCAACAGGAGCCTTCATGGCCGGTCATTCCAAGTGGGCCAATATCCAGCACCGCAAAGGTCGCCAAGACGAAAAACGCGGCAAGATCTGGACCCGCATCATCCGAGAAATCATCGTCGCCGCCCGCCAGGGTGGGCCCGATGCCAAAGACAACCCGCGTCTTCGTTTGGCCATCGACAAAGCCAAAGCCGCCAACATGCCGGCCGACACGGTCAAGAAAAACATCGACAAAGCCACGGGTAACCTCGAAGGCGTCAGCTACGAAGAGGTGCGTTACGAGGGTTACGGCATCGGCGGTGCGGCCATCATCGTGGACTGCATGACCGACAACCGCGTGCGCACCGTGGCCGAAGTGCGCCACGCTTTCAGCAAACACGGTGGCAACCTGGGCACCGAGGGCTCGGTGGCGTTCCAGTTCAAACACTGTGGCCAGTTTTTCCTGGCCCCAGGCACGAACGAAGACAAGGTGATGGAAGTGGCCCTGGAGGCCGGGGCCGACGACGTGGTCACGGGCGACGACGGTGCCATCGAGGTGCTGTGCCCAGCGCCCGCGTTTGAAGCCGTGAAAGCTGCGCTGAATGCCGCAGGCTTAACCCCCGAGGTGGCCGAGGTCACCATGCGCCCTGAAAACACCATCGCTCTGTCAGGCGAAGACGGTACACGCATGCAAAAACTGCTGGACGCGATTGAAGACCTGGACGATTCGCAAGACGTGTTCCACAACGCCGAGATCGAAACATGAGCCTCGATACTCAGTTTTCCAAACTACAAAACCCCGTTCGGGCTGAGCCTGTCGAAGCCCAGGTTGCACGCGCTACCCTTCGACAGGCTCAGGGCGAACGGTCAAAGTGGCCAGTGGTCCGGATCATCGGGCTGCCCAGATCCCTTGAGGCACATTGGCGGAGGTCGGTATGAAAGTCCTGGTGATCGGCTCCGGCGGCCGCGAACACGCCATTGCGTGGAAGCTGCTGCAATCGCAAAAAGTTCAAACCGTCTACGTGGCCCCCGGCAACGGCGGCACCGCGCTCGACCCCAATTTGCACAACATCAACCTCACCGACTTCCAGGCCCTGGCCGACTTCGTGGTGAAGGAGCATGTGGTGCTCACCGTGGTGGGCCCCGAAGCGCCGCTCGCCGCAGGTTTGGTTGATTTCTTCCGGGCACGCGGCCTGCGCATCTTCGGCCCCACCCAAGCAGCGGCGCAGTTGGAAAGCTCCAAGGCCTACGCCAAAGCCTTCATGAAACGCCACGGCATTCCCACGGCGGCCTATGAAAACTTCACCGATGCGGCCTTGGCCCACGCCTATGTGGACCAGCGCGGTGCGCCCATCGTCATCAAAGCCGACGGCCTGGCCGCAGGCAAGGGCGTGGTCGTGGCCACCACATTGGCCGAGGCGCATGAAGCCATTGATTGGATGCTGGATAGCAGCGACAACAAACTCGGCGTGCAACACAACGCGGGCGTGGCGCGCGTGGTGATTGAAGATTTTCTGGAAGGCGAAGAAGCCAGCTTCATCGTCATGTGCGACGGCAAAAACGTGGTGTCCCTGGCCACCAGCCAAGACCACAAACGCCTGCTGGATGCCGACCAAGGCCCCAACACCGGTGGCATGGGTGCGTATTCACCCGCGCCTGTCGTCACGCCCAATGTGCACGCCAAAGCCATGCACGAAATCATCCTGCCCACCATCGCAGGCATGGCCAAAGACGGCATTCCATTCACCGGCTTCCTTTACGCGGGTTTGATGATCGACGCGCAAGGCCAGCCACGCACCGTCGAGTTCAACTGCCGCCTGGGCGACCCCGAAACCCAGCCCATCATGATGCGTTTCAAGAGCGACCTGTTCGAGGTCTTCATGCACGCGACCGATGGCACCTTGGACCAAGTCACGCTGGACTGGGACCGCCGTGTGGCCCTCGGTGTGGTGATGGCCGCGCACGGTTATCCACTGACGCCACGTAAAGGCGATGCCATCACGGGTTTGCCTAAGCCTGGTAGCACGCCCGACGGCACCGACAGCGTTGATGCCATGGTCTTCCACGCGGGCACCGCCTTGAATGACAAAGTGCTGACCACCTCAGGCGGCCGCGTGCTTTGTGCCACCGCTTTGGGTGATTCAGTGAAACAGGCGCAGGCGCATGCTTACGAGTTGCTGAAGGACATTCGGTTTGAGGGGATGCAGTACCGCAAGGACATTGGGTATAGGGCGATTAAGCGGTGAGCGCGACTGGAGGTACTGCTTGAACTACGAATTTGTCTCTTGGCTCGGGGCCGGATTAGTTGGAGCTGTTGGGCTGTGGAAGATATACGTAGAGATCAGTCGAGATCGATTGGGTCAGCTTCGAGAGGAGTACAAGTTTGCCAAAGAATTTTTAGCGGATATTGAAAAGAATCCGCAGATGAGTCCATTCTTAAAGGTGACACTCGACTTGCTAGCGAAGAAGTTGAGTATCTGATGACTCTTCAAGACTCCCCCACAGCGCTTAAGGACTATGTGTTCGGGCTGCAATACATGCGGCACTTGTCTACTGCCCCAGGCTCGCAAGTAGCGTTTAAGAAGAAGTACGAAAGTAGCTTCTCACGTAACTGGAGAAGAATTGGTTACTTCGTACTCTATTTGGGCTGCGTCTATATTGGGCTAGCCCCACTCATGTTGCCCGCCTTTCAGCTGATGCATCCTGATAAGGCGTTTCGCGTTTTCGCCTCCCTCGGGGTATTTTTCTTTCCTTTGGCGGTAATAGCACTAAGGGAGGCGATACGTATCCATCGAGCGGAGTCATTGGTAAGCCGCCAGCACAAAGGTGCAAAGCCAACTGCCCACGCTACATACCGCTGAACTTCAACGATGAACATCTCCCCCGTCCGCACCTACTTCCTCTCCCTGCAAGACCACATCATCACGGCCCTGCAAGCGCAAGAGTCCGTGCCCTTCATCAGCGATTCATGGACACGCGACCCCGGCCCCGAGGGCAAAGGGCTGGCCGGTGACGGCTGCTCGCGTCTGGTGGAGGAGGGCAGTCGGCTGGAGCGCGGCGGCTGCAACTTCTCCCATGTGAAGGGCCACACCTTGCCGCCCTCGGCCACAGCGCATCGGCCGGAGTTGGCGGGTTCACCGTTTGAAGCGATGGGGGTGTCTCTCGTATTCCACCCGCGCAACCCCTATGTGCCCACCGTCCACATGAATGTGCGGATGTTCGCCGCGCTGCCAGCGGGGAAAGAGCCCGTGGTGTGGTTTGGCGGGGGCATGGACTTGACGCCGTATTACGGCTTTGAAGAAGACGCGGTGCACTTTCACCGTGTTAACCAAACCGCACTCGCGCCGTTCGGCGAGGCGCTGTACCCGCGTTTCAAAACATGGTGTGATGAGTACTTTTATTTGAAGCACCGCCAGGAGCCGCGCGGCATCGGCGGTGTGTTTTTTGATGACTTTTCTGAGATGGGTTTTGATGGCGGTTTTGCCATGACCCAGGCCGTGGGCAATGCCTTTTTGGACGCTTATCTGCCGATCTTGGAGCGCCGAAAAAACACGCCCTATGGCGAACGTGAACGCGACTTCCAGGCCTACCGGCGCGGGCGGTATGTGGAGTTCAATTTGGTGTTTGACCGGGGCACGCTCTTTGGCCTGCAATCGGGCGGGCGCACCGAAAGCATCCTGATGTCTATGCCGCCGATCGTGAAGTGGCGCTACGACTGGCAGCCCGAGGCGGGCACGCCTGAGGCGCGGCTTTACAGCGATTTCTTGAAGCCCCGTGATTGGGCTGCGGGTTTGGACGGGGGTGTGGACGCGGTTTTAGGGACACGCGTTTGAAACGCATCGGCCTCTTCGGGGGCAGTTTCGACCCACCTCATATCGCCCATGTGGCTTTGGCGCAAGAGGCGTTGACCAACTTGCATTTGGATGAAGTGCGCTGGATACCCGCAGGCCAGCCTTGGCAAAAAAGCCGCCAATTGGCTGCGCCCACACACCGTGAAGCGATGGTGAGGCTGGCCATTGAAGGCGAGCCGCGTTTTGTATTGGACCGCTGCGAGCTGCAACGCAGCGGCGCGAGTTACACCCTGGATACCGTGCGGGAACTGCAAGCCCAGCTGCCTGAGGGCGAGGCGGCGCAGTGGGTGCTGCTGATCGGCCAGGACCAGTACGCCAGCCTGCACACTTGGCGCGATTGGAAAGAGCTGTTGTCCCGCGTGACCTTGGCGGTGGCCAACCGGCCAGGCGCGTCTGTGGTGGTGAATCCTGATGTGCTGCGCACCCCCCACCGAAGCGTGCCATTGCCCATGCTGGACATTTCTTCCACCCAAGTGCGTGTCGCCGTGCTGCGGGGAGAAAATATCAACCACCTGGTGCCCAAGGAAGTGGCAAGTTATATTGCCCGCCATGGGCTCTACCGGGCACTTGCCTGAATGCTCTTGATTAACGCAATTCTCAACCGCCCCACATCCGTTCGGGCTGAGCCTGTCGAAGCCAGCGCGTCTCAAGTCGCTGGCTTCGACAGGCTCAGCCCGAACGGAGGACGACGAGGAAACCTCGGGGCGAATCTAGACTTTTTGAATCAGCCGACCACGGCTTAGGAGTTGAATGGACATCAAAAAACTGCAACGCGCCATCGTCGATGGACTGGAAGACGTCAAAGGCCAACACATTGTGGTGTTTGACTCCGAGCATTTGTCGTCGCTGTTTGAGCGCGTCATCATTGCCTCGGGCACCAGCAACCGGCAAACCCGCTCCCTGGCAGCGAGTGTGCGTGATGCGGTCAAGGGCGCTGGGTTCCCGGTGCCGCGTGTAGAGGGTGAAGAAAACGGCGAATGGATCATCGTGGACTGCGGTGCGGCCGTGGTGCACCTGATGCAACAAACCATACGCGAGTACTACCACCTCGAAGAAATTTGGGGCGACAAACCGGTCAAACTCAAGATGGAGACCCAGTCGGGCAAGCTCGTGAAAGCGGCCGAGCCGGACGTGGCACCGAAGGCCAAGGCCAAGCCAGCTGCGAAAAAAGCGGCCCCGGCAACGCCCACCTCCGAGAAAAAAGCAGCTGCGCTCGCAGGCCCCACGAAAAAAGTGGCCGCCAAAAAAGCAGCGGTGAAAACGGCAACCGCCAAGACCGCCCCCGCCAAAAAGGACGCGGCCAAGAAGGTGGTGGCCAAAAAGGTGACCCGGGTTGAAGCCGTGGAGGTCGCCAAACCCAAAGCCGCTGCCGTGAAAAAGGCGGTATTGGGCAAGGGCGGTGTGAGCCGCACGGTGGGTGTGAAGGCGGCTGTGCCAGCCGCGAAGAAGCCCGCTGCCAAGGTGGCTCCGGTGAAAAAAGCGGCAGCGAAAAAAGCGCCCGCCAAAAAAGCCGCCGCCAGTAAACCGGTGGCCAAAAAGGCCAGTCGTTCGGCTTGAGTGGCGCCGACCGCGCCATGTCCTGCAGCATTGACTTACTGAGGTTTCCATCAAACATGAGACGCCACTCCGTTCGGGCTGACCCTTCGACCTGGCTCAGGACAGGACCTGTCGAAGCCAGCGCGTACCCCAGCGAGCCCTTCGACAGGCCTGTCCTGAGCTCCGTCGAAGGGCTCAGGGCGAAAGGAGAGTGGTTTGTCATGAAATTCGGAAACCTCAATATCTGAGGCCCAATGAAACTGCTTTTGGTGGCTGTGGGCCAGCGTCAGCCCGCCTGGGCGGACGCCGCTTTTGAGGACTTTGCCAAACGTTTTCCACCCGAAATGCGTTTGCTCTTGAAGGCGGTCAAGGCTGAGCCGCGTGCCGGTAAAAGCACCGAACAGTTGATGGCGGCTGAAGGCCAGCGCATCGAGGCCGCTTTGCCCAAAGGCGTGCGCCGTGTGGTGCTGGACGAGCACGGCACCCGGGTCACCACCCAAGCGCTGGCCGCACGAACCCAGGTGTGGCTGCAAGATGGGCGAGACGTGGCCCTGCTGATTGGTGGTCCCGATGGCCTTTCCCCGGAGGTCAAGGCCACCGCCGACGAAACCCTTCGTTTATCCGATTTAACCCTGCCGCATGCTTTCGTGCGTGTCATGTTGGCCGAGGCGCTTTATCGCGCCTGGACGGTGAGCATCAACCATCCTTACCACCGCGAATAACCCGCTATCCATGCAAGCTGCACCACCCTTCATTTACTTGGCCTCGCAAAGCCCGCGCCGCAGCCAGTTGCTCACGCAACTCGGGGTGCGCCATGAGCTGCTGCTGGCCGATGCCGATGAAGATGCAGAAGCCCTGGAGGTGCACATGGCGGGTGAAACACCGCTGCACTACGCACAGCGCGTGACCCAAGCCAAACTGGACGCCGCTTGCCAGCGCCTCGTGCGCCGCAGCTTGCCGCCGGCACCCATCCTGTGCTCGGACACCACGGTGGCTTTGGGGTCGCGCATTTTGGGCAAGCCGGTCGATGAGCGGGATGCCGTGGCCAGCCTCAAGGCGCTGGCGGGCCGCAGCCACCGTGTGATCACAGCGGTGGCTTTGGCTTACAACATCACAACGCGGGACACCAAAACACGGGGCAGCCACATGCAGGGCAGGGCAGCAGCAGTCAGTGTGTCCAAAGTGCGTTTTGCACCCGTGGCTTTGGATGACATCGAACGTTATGTGGCCAGCGGCGAGCCGTTTGGCAAAGCCGGTGCCTATGCCATCCAAAGCGCAGCGGCGGCATGGATATCCCACATCGAGGGCAGCTATTCCGGCATCATGGGCCTGCCTTTGTTCGAGACTGCCCAGCTGCTCAAACAGGCCCAATTTCCACTTTGATGATTGAACCAGGTACCGCATGCAAGACATCCTGATCAACTGGACCCCGCAAGAAACCCGTGTCGCCGTGGTGGAAAACAGCGCCGTGCAAGAGCTGCACATTGAGCGCACCTTGGAGCGTGGCCTGGTGGGCAATATCTATGCGGGCAAAGTGGCGCGTGTGCTACCGGGCATGCAGTCCGCTTTCATCGACATCGGTTTGGAGCGTGCTGCTTTTTTGCATGTGGCCGATGTCAATCCCAGTGGGCCGACGCGCTATGAACCGGGCGCTGCGCAAACCCCGCCCATCCCGATTGAACGTTTGGTGTTTGAGGGGCAAACCCTCACGGTGCAAGTGATCAAAGACCCCATCGGTACGAAAGGTGCCCGGCTGTCCGCGCAAATCAGCATTGCGGGGAGGCTCTTGGTGTACTTGCCCCAAGACGATCACATCGGCATCTCACAAAAAATAGGTTCTGTGGAACTGCGCGAACAACTGCGGGCCCGCATGAAAGAGTTGGCCAAGTTGCCAGACGACTCGTCCCCCGGGGGCTTCATTTTGCGCACCAACGCAGAAGAGGCCACGGATGCTGAACTGGCCGAGGACATCGCCTATTTGCGCAAAACCTGGGCCACCATCCGTGACCGCAGCTTCACCATGCCGCCGGCTTCGCTCTTGCACCAGGACTTGAGCTTGACCGAGCGGGTATTGCGTGACCTGGCCCATGATCAAACCCAAACCATCCGTGTGGACTCCCGTTTGCAGTTCGACACCTTGAAGGCTTTTGGCGATGAATTCACGCCTTCTTCCGTGGGCAAACTGGAGCATTACAAAGGCGAGCGGCCGATTTTTGACCTCTACAACATCGACGAAGAAATCAAACGCGCACTGGCCCGCAGGGTGGATTTGAAGTCGGGCGGCTACCTCATCATCGACCAGACCGAAGCCCTCACCACGGTGGATGTGAACACCGGAGGGTTCGTCGGTGCGCGCAACTTCGACGACACCATTTTCAAGACCAATTTAGAGGCCACCCAGGCCATTGCGCGCCAACTGCGGCTGCGTAATTTGGGCGGCATCATCATCATTGACTTCATCGACATGACCCGTGAGGAGCACCAAGCTTCGGTGCTGGCGGAGCTGCGCAAACAACTGGCACGTGACCACACCAAAATCACCGTGAGTGGTTTCACCCAGCTCGGGTTGGTGGAGATGACGCGCAAACGCACCCGAGAGTCCCTGGCCCATATGTTGTGCGAGCCTTGTCCTACCTGCGAAGGCAAAGGCCAGGTGAAAACCGCGCGCAGTGTGTGTTACGACATCCTGCGAGAAATCCTGCGCGAAGCAAGGCAGTTCAACCCGAAAGAGTTCCGCGTCGTGGCCAGTGCGACGGTGGTGGAGATGTTGCTGGATGAAGAGAACGCGCATTTGGCCGCCTTGAGCGACTTCATTGGCAAACCGATTTCTCTCCAGGCCGAGGCGACCGGGTCGCCCGAGTCCTATGACATCGTGTTGATGTGATGCGGCGTTCACAACTGGAGGGAACTCACACCGTGTGACAACCTCTAAGGGACCTTCGCAAAACCCCGTTCGCCCTGAGCTTGTCGAAGGGTCGGTCCGAGCGACAGGGATGTTTGCAGAGGTTCCCTAACGGGCCCGCCGACCTATCATTCTGTAGAGCCGAAAAACAGATTTCACCAACCTTTATGAATTCCAATTTGATATCCAGGCGTCGTTTAGGCGCACTGACGATGGCCTCGGGCGCTGCCGCTTTCTTGAACAGTGCACAGGCGCAGTTCAAAGTCGAGGTCACCGGCGTGGGCACGCGGCAAATTCCCATCGCGGTGGCCAAGTTTCGCGGCGAGGACCAGGCGGGGCAGGCCTTGGCGGCCATCGTGCGCAGCAATTTGGAGCGCAGCGGTTTCTTCAAAGGCCTGGACAACTCGGTCAATCTGGACGAAACCAGTCAGCCGACCATGACGGATTGGCGCAGCCAGGCGGTGGATGCGCTGGTGGCAGGGTCGGTGTCACGTTTGGCCGACGGGCGTTTTGATGTTCGCTACAAGCTCTGGGATGTGGTGCGCGGTGCTGATTTGGGCGGACGCAGCGATGTCGTTGCGTCGGCTGACTTGCGCTTGGCTGCCCACCGCGCCTCGGACTTTATCTACGAAAAACTCACAGGCGAAAAGGGTGTGTTTGCTACGCGCATTGCTTATGTCACCAAAGCGGGACGGCAGTTTTCGCTGAGGGTGACCGATGCCGATGGTGAAGGGGGGCAAGTCGCATTGAACAGTGCCGAGCCCATTATTTCTCCTTCATGGTCACCCGATGGGCGAGAGCTGGCCTATGTGTCCTTTGAAAAACAAAAGGCGGTGGTTTACACCCAGGTGATAGCGACAGGGCAGCGCCGCGAGCTGGCCAACTTTCGGGGTACCAACAGTGCGCCAGCCTGGGCACCGGATGGGCAGAGTTTGGCGCTGACCTTGTCGAGAGAAGGCGGTTCCCAGATTTTCATATTGAACCGTCAGGGCGAGGTGCAGCGCCGCCTCACCAACAGTGGCGCTATCGACACCGAAGCCACTTTTTCTTCTGATGGCAAACAAATTTACTTCGTCAGCGACCGAGGCGGCAGTCCCCAAATTTACCGAACCTCGGTGGCCGGCGGCAATGCCGAGCGCGTCACCTTCAGTGGCAACTACAACATCAGCCCTTCCATCAGCCCAGATGGACGCACCTTGGCCTATATCTCACGCACAGGCGGTGCGTTTCGCCTTCACGTGATGGACCTGGGAAATGGGGGGAGTGCCAAAGCCATCACCGATACCAATGACGATGAGCGCCCCAGTTTTGCTCCCAATGGACGCCTCATCGTCTACGCATCACGCGCCCAAGGCCGCGATGTGTTGATGACAACCACGGTGGACGGACGGGTCAAGGCTCGCCTCGCATCCACCAATGTGGATGTTCGTGAGCCGGTGTGGGGGCCCTACGGCCGATGATGCGACCAAGCGTGAGCGCGGAACCGATTTCCCCATCCTGTCTGCGGCTTGTTGCGAGCGGTAAGCTGCGGCCGATTACCATTGAGGCTCGACAGCTTTTCTGATTTCCGTTTGTTTTTTTCGAGGGTAACAACAATGAATGCTATTCGATACGTTTTGGTGGTTGCAGCAAGCGCCGTTTTCTTGACAGCATGCGGCTCCAAAGTGAAGCTGGATGACCGTAAGGCAGGCGTCTCCAACGCCACGCAAAACCCAGTTGGGGGCACCGCAGGCAGCGGCACCACCTCGGGCGGTGGCGCAAGCACGGTGACCAGCGTAGACCTGACCAAAGGCCAAACCAATGAGGCCCAGTTGCAACGTGTGGTTTATTTTGATTTCGACAGCTTTGTTGTCAAAGATGAGTTCCGCAGCACCATCGATGCGCATGCCAAGATTCTCACAGGTGACCGCAACAAGCGGGTGTCCATCGAGGGCCATACCGACGAACGTGGCGGCCGCGAATACAACCTGGCCCTGGGACAAAAACGGGCCGAGGCGGTGCAACGCTCCTTGATTTTGCTGGGCGCTTCCGAGAAACAAATCGAAGCGGTGAGTTTCGGCAAAGAGCGTCCTGCGGTTTCTGGCAGCGACGAAGCTGCCTGGGCGCAGAACCGCCGCGCTGAACTCAAAACCCGCTGATGCGTGCCAAGCACATGCCCGTGAGAGGGGCTGTTGGCCTGCTGGGGTCGTTGGTGATGGCCGTCACTTGTACCCTGACACCCGCAGGGTCCCAGGCAGCCATCTTCGGTGACGACGAAGCGCGCCGTGCCATTTTGGATTTGCGCAAGCGCGTGGATGAAGGCAACGAAGCCGCGCGATTGCGTCAAACCGAGTTGACCGAACAGATCAACCAACTCAGGCGCAGCCTGCTGGAGCTGAACACCCAGATCGAGCAGCTCCGCTCGGAGATGGCCCGCATGCGTGGTCAGGACGAACAACTGGCGCGGGAAGTATCTGAGCTGCAACGCAAGCAGCGAGACGTGGAGCAAGGCGTCGATGAACGCATGCGACGCATCGAGCCCCAGAAAGTCAGCGTGGATGGGAAAGAGTTTTTGGCAGATCCTGATGAGAAGCGCAGTTTTGAGTCCGCCATGGACGCCATGCGCAAAGCCGATTTCAACGCGGCGGCTCAAGGTTTCTCGGCATTCTTGCGTCGTTATCCGGCCAGCGGATATGCGCCATCGGCACAGTTGTGGTTGGGCAATGCGCTTTACGGTAGACGCGACTACAAAGAAGCGATCACAGCGTTTCGCGCCATGATCGCCAGTGCGCCCGACAGTGCGCGCGTGCCCGAAGCGCTGCTGTCCATCGCCAATTGCCAGGTCGAGTTGAAAGACACGAAGGCGGCGAAGAAAACGCTGGACGACCTGGTCAAAGTGCATCCAAAGTCTGAGGCGGCACAAGCCGCTCGCGAGCGGCTGGCCACGCTTAAATAACGGGCCCCTTAAAATTCGGGGATGAACAACATCCCTGATATTGCGGCGATCACCTCGCACGTGTTGTGGGCCAGCTTGGCCCTTTCTTTTGTGCTCGGGCTGGTTGCGCAGCGTTCCCACTTTTGCACCATGGGTGCGCTCGGTGACATCGCCAACATGGGTGATTGGTCCCGCATGCGCATGTGGGTGGCCGCCATGGCGGTGGCTATTTTGGGTTTCGGAATGATGTCGTCCTGGGGTTGGGTGGACACGTCCAAATCCCTTTACGGCGGCACGCGCTGGCTTTGGTTGTCTGCGCTAGTTGGCGGTTTAATGTTCGGTTTTGGCATGGTGATTGCGTCCGGGTGCGGTTTGAAAACCCTGGTGCGCATCGGTGGTGGGAACCTCAAGTCTTTGGTGGTTTTTTTGGTGATGGGCTTGGCGGCCTATGCCACCTTGCGTGGCATCACGGGGGTGCTCAGAACCGAGACGGTGGACCACGTAGCCGTCGTATTGCCGGCGGGGCAAGACCTGCCCGCGCTGCTGGCCTGGTGGGGTGGTCTCAGCCGCGCTCAATGGTCTGCTGCCATGGCGCTCGGCCTCGCATTGGCACTGATGCTTTGGGTCTGGGCTTCACCGCAGGGGCGTGAACCTGGTGTGTGGGCTTATGGTGCTGTGGTGGGCGCGCTGGTGGTGCTCGCTTGGTGGGTTTCTGGCCGTTTGGGTTATGTGCCTGAAGATCCCAACACTTTGGAAGAGGCGTTCTTGGCCACCAACTCCAAACGTTTGGAGGCCCTGAGTTTTGTCGCACCCGTGGCCTACACCTTGGACTGGTTGCTCTTTTTCAGCGACAGCGCCCGGGTACTGACCATCGGTGTCGTGAGCGTGTTGGGCGTGGTGTTGGGGGCGTGGGTGTCGGCACTGGGTTCCGGCAGCTTTCGCTGGGAGGCGTTTCGAGGTGTCCATGACTTGGCGTCGCACTGGACGGGTGCTGTACTGATGGGCATTGGCGGTGTGACTGCCATGGGCTGCACCGTGGGCCAGGGGCTGTCGGGGATCTCCACATTGAGCCTGGGCAGTTTCACGGCCCTGTTCGGCATCCTGGCTGGGGCCTGGATGGCCCTGCGCTGGCAGCGTTGGCGCATTGAGCGCGAGCTGTGATGACCCCTGACCTGGAGCGCCGCTTTGGCGGTTTGCGTCGGCTCTATGGCGACGCTCAGTATGAGCGTTTGCGCAAGCTGCGTATCGCTGTGGTCGGTTTGGGCGGCGTCGGTTCTTGGGCGGTTGAAGCCCTGGCGCGCTGCGGTGTGGCCTCGCTGACGTTGATTGATCTGGACCATGTCGCCGAGTCCAACATCAACCGCCAAGTGCAAGCACTCGGGGCCACCATTGGGCAGTCCAAGGTGCAGGCTTTGGCCAATCGCATCGCTGACATCCACCCCGGCTGTGCTGTGCACGGCGTGGAGGAGTTTGTTGACGAAAACAACTGGCCCCAGTTGCTGCCCGAGACCGTGGATGTGGTGATTGACGCCTGCGACCAAGTCACCGCCAAATGGGCGATGGCGCGTTGGGCCATGCTGCTCAGCAGGGCTGTTTCTTTTGAGAAAACGACTGGCCGTTCCGAAATTTCCCCAACTCCCTCTGGGGGGCTCACGCGATGCGACGGGTCTGGAAGCGCTCTCGTGATGGTGGGTGCGGCAGGAGGCAAACACTTGGCGCACCAGGTGCAGGTGGCGGATTTGAGCGAGGTGACCCACGACCGTTTGCTCGCCTCGCTGCGCCAGCGTTTGCGCCGCAGCAGCCGAGATGATGTTGCTTCAAGTGTCAACGCAACAAAAAAACAAACGCCCTTGGGTTTGCGCTGTGTTTTTTCCAAGGAAGCGGTCAATCTGCCCAGCACCAACTGTGAACTGCCGGGCAGCAGCGATGGCAGTTTGAACTGCCACGGCTACGGCTCCAGTGTCATGGTGACTGCCACATTTGGAATGGTGGCTGCGCAGGAAGCGCTGCGCCTGGGGCTGCAAGACCAGTGAATCGATCGATCAGCCGCTCGCCAACACCACCAGCTTCTCGGGCGACACACGCACTTTGATCGATTTCTCGGAGATGATGCTGACGATGGCGAATTCCTTCACCGCCGTGTTGCGCCGCACTGGTTCCAGCAAGCCACTGCCGTCGCGGCTGGTCAGTGCTGCCACCAAAGGCGTGTTGGCATTGGGCCCGCGTTTGACGACCACACCCGCTTCTCCCGAGGCCAGTTTCACAAAACAGCCGGGCGGGTACACGCCGAACTCTTTGATGATGGCCGACGACATGGGGTGGCCCTGATCCGCCAGAAAAATAGAGCGTCCCGCTTCATTGGCCGGCAAAGCAGAACGGCTGATTCGCCCGGCCAGCTTGGCCGTGTAAATGTCAACGCGCCGCAGCAAGTCGGCGATGTCGCTGACTTCTTTGAGTTTGTTCGGGTAGCCCGTGCCGCCGGGAATTTCGTGGTGCTGGGATACGGCGTCCAGCCATGCTTTGTCCGTCACACCCGACCCCTCCAACATTTCTCGGCTGCGAATAGGGTGTTCGTTGATCGTATCGCGTTGCAATTGGGTCGGTGCAGTGACTTGTGTGGAAAGACGCGCTTGCAACTCCAGCATCGACAGGTTCATGGTGAGCGCGGCCTTGAAGACGCACATTTTTTTCTCCTGCTCCCAGCCCAAGCGCTGCGCCACCAAATAACTGGCGATGGCTGAGTGGACAGAGTGGCTCACACCGTAATGCTGTTTGCCTGCCACTTCTTGGCGCAGCACTTGAAAAATGGCCAGGTCGGGGTCGCGCTCCACCAGGGCCAAAATTGGCCGCGCGGTTTCCTCGAGAGATTGCTGAAAGTCTGAGGCGATCGATGATTTAAGCGTGCGGCCTACCCGGTCCACCGATTCATTCCACAAACCTGGCAGGCGCTCCACGGGAGCGTCCATGGCTTCACTGCGCAGAGCCTTGAGTTCTTCGGTGTCCACCTGCGCACCGCGCTCCATCAGCGCATTGAGCTGTTCTTCCGTGGCAATGATTTGGCCACGCGCCAGTAGCAAGGTGCCGTCCGAATCACGGATATTAAAAGGCAGTGGAGAACCGACCTTGATTTTTTGCTTAGCAACGGTGAGCGGTGAGCATTCCATCTGGTTCAAGAACCCAAGTAAACAAGCGTCAGTGAGCGACAGCGATTGAAAATGGCAGGTGACCTTGCCTCTGTAATCCGTATCCCATAACCGAGTCACGAATTGGCTTGCATGGCCTGGGCCGCAAACCAGCTTTGCTCGAACTGCATCGGACTGACATAGGCCAGAGTCGAGTGCAGCCGGGCTTGGTTGTACCAAAGCAGCCAGGCCATGACCTCGTCTTTGGCTTGCCGCCTGGTTTCAAAGCGCTGCCCATGTAGGCGTTCTACCTTCAGTGACCCGAACAAGGTCTCGCTGCACGCATTGTCCCAACAGTTGCCCCGCCTGCTCATGGACGCCTGAATTCCGTACTCACTGAGCACGTCCCTGAAGTCTTGGCTTGCGTATTGACTGCCTCTGTCGCTGTGGAAGATCAGCCCTGCGCCTTTGTCTGGATGTCGCTTGAACCATGCCATGCGCAGCGCATCAATGACGATGTCGCGTGTCATGTCTTGCCGCAAGCTCCAGCCCACCACTTGACGGCTGAAGAGGTCAATCACCACTGCCAGGTACAGCCAGCCCTCTTGGGTGTCGATGTAGGTGATGTCCCCCGCCCACACCTTGTCAGGCTCTTGAACGTTGAATTGCCGCTCCAGCAGGTTGGGTGCAATCGGCAAATCATGTTTGCTGTCGGTGGTGATCTTGAATCTGCGTTTGCCTTTGGCGCGAATGCCGTGCAATTGCATGAGCTTTTGCACCCGGTCTTTGCCCACCCGGATGCCGCGTGCCAGCAGTTCTTTCCACATGCGAGGCCAGCCGTAGCTGGCCCTGACCTGGGCGTGAATTGCTTTGATGTGTACCAGCAAGGCGTCATCACTGAGGTGGCGTCGTTGCGCCGCACTGGCCCGCCGCAGGAAGTGCTCGTGATACCCAGCCACGCTGACACGCAGAACCCGGCACTGCACAGAGATTGGCCACACCCGCCGGTGGCTTTGTATGAAGGCGTACTTCACGTCGATCCCTTTGCAAAGTACGCCGTGGCCTTTTCCAGGATGTCGCGCTCCATCTTGACCCGCGCCAGCTCTGCCCTCAAGCGGCTGATCTCCATTTGTTCGCTGCTTACCTTGACCCGGCTGTCAGCGCCCTTGAGTTTGCCTTCGCGGTGCGCTTTGATCCAGTTGAACAGCGTCTGCTCAACCACCCCAAGCGTCCTGGCCGCTGCCGCCATGCTTTGGCCGCCTTCCACCAGCCGCACCGCCTCGAACTTGAACTCCTGCGTGTACCTCGCCCTTTTGGCTCTCTTCGTCATTTCCGCTCTCCTTTGCTTGCGATTGAATCACTCAGCAAGGGATACGGTTTTCGGGGGCAAGGTCAAGGTACCTTACGCTCCAAGATTCTATTAAGCATGAATTTACCGCCATAAGCGTTTGATTTTGCTTGGAGTTTGGGGGTAATCACCGGTCAATTCAAGAGATATGACCCCAAGGAGGCTGTCGGGCTGTGAGATGGGCCTGCGCCGGGGAGCGTTCCGCTGCCAGGCTAGGCGTCGGCGAGGCGTGGGGTAGGGCCCCACAACGAGCGGACAACGACGCATGGCGGCGGAAATCTCCCCGGCCCTTCGGGTTGAAACAGGAAAGGGGCTGATCCGCCGTTGCAAATGCGCGCCATGCCGCCCGGCATGGCTGTGCTTTGCGCCTAGGCTGAGCCCCTTTCCTGTTTTAACGCAGGCCCATCTCACAGCCCAACAGCCTCCTAGTGTGATGCCGCAGCCGCATTGTGGACGCGGCTGTGGTTTCCATGGGGTCGCACCTGGCAGTGGTTTGCCTAAGATGGGCCCATGAACCACACCGCATCTGACTACGACACCCTGCACGCCAACTTTCGCTGGTCGGTTCCTCGAGAATTCAATCTGGCCGAGGCCTGCTGTGGGCGCTGGGCTCGGCGCCAACCTCATGCGGTGGCGCTGCGCTATGAGCGCATTAATGGTCAGGTTGATTTGTACAGTTTTGGCCAGTTGCAGCGGGCCGCCAATCAGTTGGCGCACCGTTTGCGCCAAGAGGGCGTTGGGCGAGGCGATCGAGTGGCCATTGTGTTGCCCCAGTGTTTCGAAACCGCTGTGGCCCATATCGCCGCCTACCAATTGGGCGCTGTAGCCATGCCCTTGTCGCTGCTGTTTGGCCCCGAGGCGCTGTCCTACCGTCTACAAGACAGTGGGGCAGTCCTGGCCTTGGTTGACGAAAGCGCTTTGAACTCGATGCGTGTGCTGAGGGCCGAGTTACCTGCGCTGCGGACGGTGCTCGTGGTGTCTGGCCAACACGACGCGGTCCTCGTGCCGGGCGAGCAGCACTACGAGCAGGCGCTGCGCGACATGCCCGTGCACTTTGATGGTGTCTCGACACTGGCCGACGATGCGGCCGTGCTGATTTACACCAGTGGCACCACGGGTCCACCCAAAGGCGCGCTCATTCCACACCGTGCGCTGATAGGCAATTTGCCGGGTTTTGTGTGCAGCCAAAACGGTTTTGGCTTTGCCTGCTTCAACGGCCAAGCGGTAGCGGGTGTGGCACCCGACGAATCACGCGCTGTGTTTTGGAGCCCGGCCGATTGGGCCTGGACCGGAGGGTTGATGGACGCCCTCCTGCCCACGCTCTATTTCGGCCGAACCATCGTGGCCCATACCGGGCGCTTCAGCCCTGAAAAAGCGTTCGAGTTGATTCAAGCCCACGGCGTCACCCATACGTTTTTGTTCCCCACGGCACTCAAAGCGATGATGAAGGCTGTTCCTAAGCCTACCGATAGCTACCGATTGCACACCTTGCAGGCCATCATGAGCGCCGGTGAGGCGGTGGGCGACGCGGTGTTTGCTTATTGCCAAACCCAGTTGGGCATCACCGTGAACGAAATGTTCGGACAAACGGAAATGAATTACATCGTGGGCAATTGCGCCATGAACGGACGCACCGATGCGCCAATTTGTTGGCCCGCCAAACCTGGCAGCATGGGCTGTCCCTATCCCGGTCACCGTGTGGCTGTCATTGATGAGGATGGTGCGGAATGCCCGCGCGGTGTGCCGGGTGACGTTGCGGTGCACCGCCTGGACTTGCAAGGCGAGCCCGATCCGATCTTCTTCTTGGGTTACTGGAACAAGCCCGATGCCACCCAAGCGAAGTTCACTGGCGACCCCGCATCCAGCTGGTGCCGCACCGGCGACATGGCCATCATGGATGAAACAGGCTACCTCTGGTACCAAGGCCGCAGCGACGACATGTTCAAGGCGGCGGGCTACCGCATAGGGCCCAGCGAAATTGAAAACTGCTTGGTCAAACACCCTTCGGTTGCCAACGCGGCCGTGGTGCCGAAACCCGATCTGGAACGTGGTGCGGTGGTCAAAGCTTATGTGGTGCTGGCCGCAGGGTTTGCGCCCAGTGATGTTTTGATCGACGAACTCCAGCAACATGTTCGTGCACGCCTTGCACCCTATGAGTACCCCAAAGAGATTGAATTCATCGAATCCCTGCCCATGACCACCACGGGCAAGTTGCAGCGGCGGGTATTGCGCCTGCAGGAAGAGGAACGATTTAAGCGAGCTGCCTCAGGACACTATTGATCCGGCCCTGTGAAGTCATAACCGTTCGCCCTGAGCCTGTCGAAGGGTAGCGCGTGAAACCTGGGTTTCGACAGGCTCAACCCGAACGGACGTTGATACTTCACAGGGCCGGATCAATAGCGAGGTTGATCTGGCTGTTTGAGGCTGGGGCATGCATCAGCGATGCTTGGGCCGCTGCTGCGGACCGTCGCACATCATCAAGCCGCTTGTGTTCGCCGGGGTTCTGGCGCGAAATTACGACAAACAGAAACCACGGGCTGCTTTTGCCATCACTGATCGCAGCGTTTCACGCCGGGCATGGCGCGCTGCGACACCTCGTTCATGGGGTCAATTTGCGAAATGCGAGCCTGGTGAACATCCAGGCAGCGGCCGTTTAAATGCACTCGTTTGCGACCTTCACCCAGCACGTCCACCTGCAAGGCATCGTTGCCTGTGGTGACTTGTGCGATGCGGTCTTCCAGCGTGGTGCGCCGGCTGTTGCTGCGAGCGTCGTTCAAGGCTTGGCCCAGCATGGTACGGGTTGAAGCGCGGCTTGGAGGTGACGCGGGGAGTTGCAGTTGAAGTGCCGGTTGAGATGGCGCTTGGTTGTTTGATTCGGTCGGGATGCTCACGTCTGATGAAAGTGACGTGGCGGCTGAAGCGCTAGCGTTGGTGCTGACGGCGGACGGTAACGAGCCGTCTTGCGCTGCTGCAGTTTTCGTTCGTGCTTGCCTTGTATGGGTGGGAGACGACGGCTCCTGCGCAGAAGGTGCATGTTTCATGGTGGGCACAGGCAACACTGCGGGCTGCACCCATCGCCACTGCAAGCGCTGCACGGGTGCGGCCAGTGGTTTTTCAGGCTGGGCTTGAGACGCGATCAGCAACAAGACCGAATGCAGTGCACATGCGGCGCCAACGGCAATCCAAAAATGGCGCCGGGGTGTTGGTGTGATCAGCGCTGTGACTGGGCGCGAACCTGTGCTGGTGGACATTGACAAAACCAGACCGTGCGCGGCAAAGGGCGCGGACGGATGGAGCTTGAGGATGCTCTGCATAACTCATTGCGGACTGTGGCTGCACGGACTCGGGCGGTCTACGGCGTTGTTTTTCTTGCCAATAGGCCAAGCTATTGGCTGCAAAAAACGCCTTGTATCCCATCCCGATCCGCGCCACCACAGCCTCGCAAGAGTGATGCAGAGCATCCTCAAATCTTTCTCAGAGGCACGGTTAACGTGAAACAGCAGCCCCTGCCGTCCAAACCAGGCTGCAGCTCAATGCGCCCGCCCAAACGCGCGGCAGCCTGAGCTGCAATGGCCAAGCCCAGACCGGAACCGGTGACTTCTTGCGACGCGGCCCTGAAAAATCGCTCAAACACACGGGCTTGATCTGCCGGTGCGATCCCGGGGCCGTTGTCGGCCACACTGAGTTGCCATTGTTTTTCGTTCGCCGACAAGCAGGTGACCACCCGGTTGCCGTGGCCCCCGTGGACATCGCGGCAACCGTGGGTGATGGCATTGCCCAACAGGTTGTAAAGGACCGATTGAAACGCCAGGCGGTCGACTTGCGCCAAGCAGTGATCGGGTGCTTCCAAGCTCAGGTCTATCGAAGAATTGCCTGGCAGCGACGCCAGCTCGGCCAGGTGGTCGCGCAGCAGTTGGGCCAAATCCAATCGTTCCACTTGCACCGCCCGATCGGCATCCACCTGGGTCAGCGCCAGCAATTGCTGCACCAAGTGAGAGGCCCGCGCAATGGCATCTTGTAGTTGTTCACCTGCTAGTTCGCGTGATGCGGGGCTGTCGCTTTTCATCAGCACATGGGCCTGGGTGGACACCACGGCGAGGGGGGTCCGAAGCTCGTGCGCCGCATCCTGCACGAAAGCGCGTTCGGTTTGCATTTTGTGCGCCAGTCGGCTGGTCAAGCCGTTGATGGCATCGACCAAAGGGGTCAGCTCCGCGTGGACAGTGCTTAGCTTTAGGTTGGAAACATCGTCGGTGTCGCGGGCTGAGATCTGCTCGCCCAATGCCTTCAGGGGCTCCAGCCCGTGTTTGGCGGCCAACCACAGCGGCAGCACCACCAAAGGAAAGGCGATTAGCAGATTGGGCAATAAACCCTTGGCCAGCATCCACAGCAGCCAAGCGGCGCTGGGTTCCGGTGAGGCGATTTGCAGCCGCCAGCGCGTGGTTTGACCAAAATAAAAATGGTGGCTTTGTGAATCGACGCGGGCGGTGTGCAGTGCCTGCGGGCCACTGAACCAAGCGGCGTCGGGTAAATCCCCCGATGAATAAACCATCTTGCCGCTGGTGCGTTCAGATAAACGCAATTGGAGCGAGCCCGGTGCATCGGCCAGGCGGCGACTGTCATTCATCCTGTCCACAAATGCTGCAGCCATGGCCCGTGCTTGGGCAGCATCGGCTGTGTTGTCCAGTGATTGCAGCAGGCCATCACCGAAAGCCCGGTACTGCTTGTCGCGCACCGTGGCATCCGTGGCCTCGTGGTAGCCATAGGCCATCAGGGCGAACCACACCAGCGTGAACGCCACCGCGGTGGCGGTAAAGAGCACGCGCAATAACAAGCTGGGGCGAAACACTGGCCAGCCCATGCTTCAAGCGACCAACTGATAGCCCACACCACGCACGGTGCGGATGCGCTGTGCGCCAATCTTTCGGCGCAGGTTGGACACGTGCACTTCCAAGGCGCCAAACTCCACGCCTTCACCCAGCGGCGCCAAACGTTGCGAGAGTTGTCCTTTCGGAACCACGCTGCTGCTGTCCCGGGCCAATTCAAGCAACAACTGAAACTCGCGGGGTGACAAATCGAGCACCTCGCCAGCAAGCGACACCACATGGGCGCGCGGCTCAATTCGCAAGTCACCGAGCTGCCACACCTCGCTGGCTTGTTGGGCGTAACGCCTGACCACCGCACGAATACGTGACATCAGCTCAGGCATGGCAAAGGGCTTGATGATGAAATCGTCCGCCCCGCCATCCAACCCCGCCAAACGTTCTTCCAGCGATTCGCGGGCCGTGATCACGATCACTGGCACGGTGTGGCCGGCGCGCCGCCATGCGGCCAATAAATCCAAACCGAAACCATCGGGCAAGGTGAGGTCCAGCAATACGCAGTCGTAGTCAGCCGACTCAAAGTGCATCGGTGCATCGGCCACACGCCGTCGCCATTCGCTGCTTTGGCCCTCGGCTTTGAGTGCTTGTTGTAGCGAACGGCCCAGGTCCAGATCGTCTTCAATGATCAGCAGATGCATGGCGAGAGGTCAGGGCGTCGGATATGTTTTGGGCTTGCCGGTATTGTGGCTGTGCTAGGGCCTGTTAACAATGAAATCGCCCCTGCGTGAGCCCCACCCACAGTCGCAATCTAGGCGCAAAGCGCAGCCGGGTTGAACACCCGGCGAGCATTTGCAACGACGAGTGCGGCTGTGGGTGGGGCTCACCCTTCGGGCCGGTAGGCCAAGCCACGCTGGGCGTTGTTGCAGTCCTTGCCCGGGGGTTACCCCGGACGGCGGCCTGCGCCTAGCCCAGCGAGGCTTGGCCTACCGGCGCAGGGGCGATTTCATTGTTAACAGGCCCTAGCGTCAACGACTCGAAGCGACCGTAGTAGTCCATGCGTTCGGTTCCCAGCCAACGATCCCACCAGGTGAACCACAGGCCATAGTTCCCACGCGCTGTTTCGTGGTGCAAATGGTGGTGGGTGGTGGTGGTGAAGAACCTGCCCAGCACATGCCGCGTGAATCCGGCAGGCATGATTTCTACCGCAGCATGACCGTGCGTGTTACGGATGATTTGGTGCAACACCGCCGCGAACAGCACGCCACCATGCAATGGCACCACGCAAAGAGCCAAGGGCGTGACCAGTCCATTGACCAGGGCTTCAACCGGGTGAAAGGCATAGGCGGCCCAGGGCGAGGGCTGGCGTGACCGGTGGTGCACGCCATGCACATGGCGGAACAACCAGCGTGTGTGCAGCAGGCGGTGGGTGAGGTAGAAATAAACGTCCTGCCAGATCAGCAGCAAGGGAAAGCTGACCACCAACCACAACCAACCGTACTCGGTCGGGTCGCGGTAGACGGTGATGTGTCCGCTGAATACCCCCGCCACCACGGCCAAACCCAAACCAGCAAACACCAGCATGGATAGAAATGAATAGGCCAGCTCCCGACGCATGTCGGCGCGGGTTGGCCATTGGTCGATCAAACGATGGGCCAGTCGCCTTTTCAGCACCACATGCAGCAAGCCCCACATGAAGACTGCAGCCAGCAGGTAGTACTTGGCCTCAGCGAAGAGGTTGAACAGATAGACCTTGCCCAGCAGTGGCAGCGGCAAGGTCTGGGCATAGGCCATCAGCGAAGAAAAAACGTCATTCATGGCCTGGGTTGAAGGCAGTCGATGAGGTTTGCAGTGTGTGCTGCTTTACCTTGGCGATAGCTTAAGGATCACGCTGGCGGCGGTTCTATTGAGGTTTCCATAGAACGTGACATCCCACACCGTTCGGGCTGACCCTTCGACGGTGCTCAGGACAGGACCTGTCGAAGCCAGCGCGTACCTCGGTGCAAGGCCCTTCGACCTCGGGGCGAACGGTGTATGCAGTGTTTTGTTAGCGGCTCTTAGAGCGTGTTTACGATCTCCTGAGGAGCAACGCCAAGAATGCCAAGTGGACGAACTGTAGGCTGATATTGAGCAGCCGCTCGCAGTTCTTCCACAGCCGCCGGTTCTTGTCCAACCAGGCAAAGCTACGCTCGACGATCCAGCGCTTGGGCATGACCTTGAAGGTGTGCAACTCGCTCCTCTTGGCGATCTGTACCGTCACATACCCTCCAAGAACCTCTTGCACGCCCTGCGCGAAGGGCTCTCCCACGTACCCGCTGTCAGCCAGCAAGCTTTGCACCCGTGCCAGTCCCGGTTTGCAACGCTGCAGGGCCTGCAGCGCCCCCTTGCGGTCAGTCACCTCGGCCGTCGTCACCGCCACTGCGTGCGGCAACCCTTGCGTGTCCACTGCAATGAGTCGCTTGATGCCCGAAACCTTCTTGCCCCCGTCATAGCCCTTGAGCGCCGCCGTGTCCGTATTCTTCACGCTCTGCGCGTCCACGATCAACAGCGTGCTGCATGCGTTGCGCCCCAGTCTGTCTCGGGCCGCGCCAACCTGATTTTTTTAAAGCCCGTTCCAACACGCTCACACCGTCCTGGTCAGGCTCACTCCATTTGCGCCAGTAGGCATAGACCGTCGTCCACTTCGCAAACTCGCTCGGCAAGAACCTCCACTGGCAACCCGTTCGCAGCAGGTACAGCACCGCGCAGAACACCTCATACAGATCCACCTTCGTCGGCTTGGTCGCCTTGCGCACGCTGCGCAGCAGCGGCTCAATTTGCTCAAACTTCTCCCGGCTGATGTCGCTGGCGTATCTCTTTCTCTTCATCTGCCTATTTTCGGGTCAGAAGAAGATCGTAAACACGCTCTTAGTCCTGAGCGCCGTCGAAGGGTCAGGGCGAACGGTTGATACTTCATCGGGCCGGAGCAATAGTCAATGCAACTTGATGCGCGGCCTGTGGGTGCGGTCGATCAACTCTGACAAAGTGATGAGAAAAGTCTTGCGCCATCCACCCAGCGCCAGTTGGTGCTGTTTGTGCAGACCCCAATACATGAACTTGGCCAAATAACCTTCGACGAACAAGCTGCCTTGCGTGAGGCTGCCCATCAAACTGCCCACAGACGAGTACTCCGACAGCGACACCAAAGAGCCTTGGTCTTTGTAAATGAAAGGCGGCGCTTCGCTTGCGGCTTGTCCCCCCAGCCCGACGAGTGCGGGCAGGTGTTTCTTCAAATACATGGCCTGTTGGTAGGCCGACTGGGCGCGTGGTGGCACGGTGCTGCCGTCAGGCTGGGGGCAGGCAGCGCAGTCGCCAAAAGCAAAGATGCTCGCGTCACGTGTGGTCTGCAACTGGCTGTTGACCACCAGTTGATTCAAGCGGTTGGTTTCCAGCACATCGTCGCCGCCCAACTGGGTAAGGAAGGCATTGGCTTTGACGCCTGCAGCCCACACGGTGAGGGTGCTTTGAATCACCTTGCCACTGGCCATCTTGACGCTGTCCTCGGTCACTTCCACCACTTTTTCATTGGTGTGCACTTCTATGGCCAGCTTGCGCAACTCGCGCACAGCCGCCGTGCTCAGGCGCTCAGGCAATTGGGACAGCACACGCGGTGCGGCTTCGACCAGCACGATTTGCAGGTCCTTCTCCGGGTGAATGTTGTCAAAGCCAAAACTCGCCAGTACACGGGCTGAGGCGTGCAACTCGGCCGCCAATTCCACGCCTGTCGCCCCGGCACCCACAATGGTCACGGTGAGCCGCCCTGAGCCCGCTGCGCGAGGAACGCTTTGGGCGCGGATGCAGGCATTGATCAATCGGTCGTTGAAACGTTTGGCCGCTATGGGGCTGTCGAGTTTGATGGTGTGCTCTTGCGCCCCGAGCGTGCCGAAGTCGTTGGTTTGGCTGCCCACTGCAACCACCAAGGTGTCGTAACCCAAGGTTTGTGCGGGCGTGATCTCACGGCCTGCGTCGTCATGGCTGGCGGCGAGATGAATGCGTTTTTCTTTCCGGTCAATGCCCGCCAGGCTGCCCAGCCTAAATTTGAAATGGTTCCAGCGGGCTTGGGCCAGGTACTCAATTTCTTCGGCATGCGTGTCGAAACTGCCTGCGGCGAGCTGGTGCAAGAGCGGTTTCCACACATGGGTGCGTGCGGCATCGACCAAGGTGATTTCGGCCTTGCCGCTGCGCCCCCATTTTTTTCCCAACTGTGTGGCCAAAGCCAGGCCGCCAGCGCCACCTCCCACGATCACGATGCGATGCATGTTTTTCCTTTGATTTTTTCAGCGAACAGCGAATTTAACCGCGTGAGGTTTCAGTTGGCTTTCGAGGGAGCACCATGCCAAGGGTTACGTTGCACAGCGACCACCGTCCGAACCGTCATGGCCGCGCAGGCGGGAATCCATTCGGTGGTGATGAATGAATCTGTCGATGAAATTCGGGCCATTCTCTGGATCCCAGCCTGTGCGGGAATGACAGTGGTGGGTTGTTTGCGGTATCAATTGCCGGTGTAGATGGAAGGCGTTGGATCGTTGCTCAACTTGGTGGGCGGTCGCACGGGCACGGCAGGTGCGGGCGCTGCCACCGGCGCAGGCGCAGCTTGGGGTTGTACCGGGGCATTGTTTTTGTCGTCGTTTGGTTCCACCCCAATGCTGCGCACACCGCCACCGTCGGCCCATTCCTCATAGACCCACTCACCTTGCCCGAACACGCCTTGGCGTGGTGCGAGGCCATCCGGGGCAGCGTCCGTCATGATGGGCACGTCCCTCAGCGCAGCCTTCATGTAGCTGATCCAGGCGGGTAAGGCCAAACTGGCCCCGGAGGCTCTGGCACCCAAGCTGCGCGGTTCATCATGCCCCATCCACACGACCGCCACGACGGTGTGCTGAAAGCCTGCAAACCAGACGTCGGCCGCGGCCGTTGTGGTCCCGGTTTTGCCATACAGGTCGGGGCGCTGCAGTTCCTTTTGCGCTCTGGCTGCACTGCCGGTGCGTGTCACTTCTTGCAGCAATTGACGTGTCAAATAGGCATTGCGCTCCGACACCACACGTTGTGTTTCGTCAAACGGCGCGGGAGGGGGCGCTTCGAACAGCACACGGCCTTGGGCATCGGTGATACGTTCGATCATCAACGGTGCGACCGCGTGGCCGCCATTGGCCAGCGCTGCATAGGCTGTGGCCATTTGCATCGGTGTGGTGCTGCCTGTGCCCAAGGCCAGGCTCAGGTTGTCAGGCTGGCGGTCCAGGTCAAAACCAAAACGTGCCAGCCACTGCCGCGCCGGGCCCACGCCCACATGTTGCAAAAGCCGCAAGCTCACCAGATTTTTGGATTGCGCCAGCGCACGCCGCACGGTGATGGGGCCATCAAACTGGCCATCGGCATTACGTGGGTTCCATGCATTGGCGTCGTCTGCCGATAGATTGTCCAAATTTTGCAGTGGCGCATCGTTGACCAAGGTGTCAGGCATGACGCCTTTTTCGAAGGCCGCAGAGTAAATGAGAGGTTTGATCGTGGAGCCCGGTTGCCGCCAAGCCTGGGTGGCGTGGTTGAAGGGCTGACGCGCAAAATCAAAACTGCCCACCAGTGCCCGCACATGGCCGGTTTGCGGGTCCATGGCCACAAAGGCGGCTTGGGCTTGTGGCCACTGTGACACCACCCAGGCATTGCCGGGGTTTTGCACCACTCGGATCACGGCACCTCTACGCAGCGCAATTTTGCTCGGCGCGTTGGCTGCCAGGGCGGGTTGAACCCAGCGCAGGCCATCGCCGCTGATGCGCACGGTTTCTCCGCTGGCCAAAAAGGCGACCAACTCGCGTGGATGGGCTTGCAGTACCAGGCCCAAGCGCAGCAGGTCGTGGTCGCGCAAGTCCTTCAGTGCGGCGGCAGCCGCCGCTTCTGCGAGCAGGGGATCGTCGGGCAGGAGTTCGAAGTCTTCCGGGCCACGCCAGGCTTGTTGGCGGTCTTGACTCAAAAGAGCGCTGCGCATCGCGTTCCATGCGGCCTGTTGGTCGGCCGCCAGCAGCGTGGTGGTTACTTTGAGGCCACGTGTGTAGGCTTCTTGACCGAAACGCTCGAACACCACTTGGCGGGCCAGTTCAGCCACATGGTCCGCACGCAATGAAGCCGTGCCGGCGACGGGTCTGTTGCTGCGCACTTGAATGACTTCTTCACGAGCGACGCGCCACTGCGCCTCGGTGAGTTGCCCCAAATCGAGCATCCGTTTGAGCACCAACAACTGCCGAGCGCGGGCCCGCTCCCAATTGGTGATGGGATTGGCAAAAGCCGGGTTCTGCGGCAACCCGGCCAAGAGGGCGCTCTCGGCCGCGCTGAGTTCGTCCAGCGACTTGCCCAAGTAAACCTGCGCAGCGGCACCAAAGCCATAGGCACGCTGACCCAGGTAAATCTGGTTCATGTAAAGCTCCAGGATCTCGTCCTTGGACAGCTCTTGTTCCATGCGCCAGGCCAATAAGGCCTCTTTGAGTTTGCGCTCCAGCGTGCGGCGCGAGGACAAAAAGAAGTTGCGCGCCACTTGCTGCGTGATGGTGGACGCGCCTTGCGGCCTGCCTGCCGCTAAACCCAGCACATTGCCGGCGTTCACCAACACCGCACGGGTCACGCCCAACCAGTCCACGCCTTGATGCTCACGAAACCGCGTGTCCTCAATGGCGAGCACAGCGTTTTGCAGCTGCTTCGGCATGTCGCCGATCGGCACAAAAATGCGCCGCTCAGCCCCAAATTGAGCCAGTTCCACGCCATCGTGGGTGAGCACCTGCAGGTGTTGGATGGGCTGGTAGTTCACCGCTTTGTCCAGAGCCGGCAGGGAAGGCCACCACCAGGCCACAGCACCCGCCAGGGTGATGGCGCCCAGCACCATCCCACCCAGCAAGACAAGCGCTGCCCAACGCAACCAAATCAGAGGTCGGGTGCGGCGCAAGGTCGAATAAAGGCTGCGCAGGCGCGAACGCGAGGTCGAGGGAGTGTTCATCAAGTCACGGGTTGATTGGTGCGGACATTATCCGCAAGGGTTGTTTGGTTCTTGTGGTGTGGTGCAATACAGCAGATGGGGCACGGCGGAAAACTGTGGCAGCATTCCACGCAATGGCGACTTCAGTATGCAGGCCTCCACGGCGCAAAAAAGTCTGCCGGTTTTGTCGATTTTGTTATGGCTGTTTAAATCGCAGTGTTGATGTCAGAAAACCAAGCCCCATGCGGCCTCCAGGCCGACAGCACCGCCGGATTTAGGGAGACAAGCGGCGGTGTTACGCAGCAAAACTGTCGCCCGATAACAAGTTAGGCGGCACAGGCGACGACCCAGGTGCGCTCATGGCACATGAAATCCAAAAGGAGACAAATACATGGCAAGAATCTGGCAGCAAGACATCGGTGTCGAAATACTTACGAAAATTCATCTGAATACCACAGTCGCGCACCTCGGAATAGAATTTCTCGAAATGGGCGATGACTTCATAAGGGGCCGTGCGCCAGTCGATAGCAGAACAAAGCAGCCTGTCGGAATTCTTCATGGTGGCATTTCCGTTCTGCTAGCTGAAACGCTTGGTTCAAATGGTGCAGCGCTTGCCGTTCCCAAAGGCTATCGCGCTGTCGGGTTAGATATAAATGCAAACCATATCCGAAGCGCCAGCGAAGGCTGGGTAACCGGCGTGGCAAAGCCCGTCCATCTTGGGCGCACAACTCATGTGTGGCAAATCGAGATAGTCAATGACAAGGGCCAAATTACATGCACTTCGCGTATAACCATGGCAATCTTGCCGCCGGCTTCCGCATAGCGGGTGCCGCCTAACCATTCGCTCAACCGGACCCATTGCGGCATGCGGCTAAAGGCCCGCCATTTCATTCTGGGCCTTTAGCCACATACCGCAACGGTCCGGTTAGCTCAAACGTTAGAGCCCATATTCCCATGACGCACGACAACAACATACACATCGGCTCCATCGGAACTGGTAACACGGTCAACATTGCGCAGCATCAAGCGTCGCCTAGCACGCCCCACCTCGAATACGAAGTGCAGGAGGAATCGCTTCAGCACTTGCCGAAATCCGAGGTGAGCAAAGGAACACTTGCCTTTTGGGCTTCAGCATCTCTTCCGGTTCTAGCCATCGTCGCCGATAGCCTAGGAGTGCTTTCGTTCTTAGGAATTCAAACTTTGTGGGCATTGGCCGTTGTCGTTCCCATCGCTGCTGTCGGTGCCGCGGTGACAAATGGAAAGAGAAAGATCGCGGAACATTCATTCAAACCGAATGAAGCGTGGTTCATCGACGGACAATGGGTAGAAAAGGATGACAGTGGTGACTACGTGCTGTATAGAAAAGTCGCTCCTTGCATCCATCCAAAATGCACGGGCTCAGTGGCCATAGTTCCCGCACCACCACGGGAACGAGGCAATCACACTCTTGTCGGGGTTTGCAGCGTTGGCGGAAATAGACATACCTACACAGTCGATTACAACGGCATCGGCTTCCCCGCGCAGTTCGATTGGCGACCAATTGAGAAACAGGAGTCTTGAGTTGGGCTCTAACACTGCGGTCAAGGCCGCTCCGGCCTTCGGCCTCCGCTGGACGCTGCGCGATAAAGCGCAGCGCAGCGCCCCTTACCTTCAACGTTATACGTCGCAAAACACTCACACCAGCAAGAGGCACTCATGATCTACGACCAGTGGGGATTCTCGGGTTCGCCCTTCCAAACAACATCGCTACCCCCCTCTCAGCTTGGGGAACGTCTACTCATCGGACGGGACAAGGAACTCGCCGCACTAATTCGGAAGATTTCATCTCCCCCAAAGCTCGCCACACTAGAAGGTTTGAACGGCGTCGGCAAGACAAGCGTGGTGAATGTCGCGTGCTATCAACTCTTTTCCAAGTACCTCGAAGCAGGAACAGGGCCGCTATATGTGCCGTGCCGCAAAATTTTCCAGCTCAACCCAAACCAGGACTTGCAGACCTTTATTGATGCAGTGCTGATGGATGTGGCACAAACGCTCATCGACAAAGCAACCGAGATCAACTCCCGTCATTCAAACCTGCACACCGTCGGAATTGATCGGTGGCTTAACTCTCCACAACTTCTCTCTTTTCAGGCGGGGGGATGGGGCTTCCAAGCCGGATATCAATCTGAGATGAATACATCGGCTGGGTTCGAGCGAAGTGGGTTCAGAAAGGCCGTATCAACGTGCCTAGAGCAAATTTTCCCAACTCCAGAAGCGGGTGGGGTCATCTGCACTGTCGACAACCTTGAGCTGCTTCAGTCGTCAGAGACAGCACGGCAACAACTAGAGCAGCTCCGTGACGAACTCTTCAACATGGCTGGCTTGCGCTGGGTGTTGTGCGGTGCGCTTGGGATTGTGTACGGTGTCGTTGCTTCACCGCGACTCGAAGGTTTTCTTCATCAGCCTATCGAGATCGGCGGCATCGCAGATAAACATGCAGCCGACATTCTTACCAGCAGAATTGACGTCTTTTCAAAAGGGCAAGGTACTCCGTATCTGCCTTTGCGGCCGACAGACTTCGCAAACATCTACGACCTGCTTCGTGGAAACTTACGCAGCGTTCTTAGCTATGCAGACGACTACTGCCAATGGATTGCCGATCGCACAGCACCAAATGGAGATGCGCAGCGCCAAAGCATGTTCAATCAATGGCTGCGAGATCAGGCACAAGCAGCCCATGATGCGGTGAGGCAAGAGCTTCGACCTAAAGCAATAGAAGTGTTCCAACGTTCAGTTGGTGTAGGCGGCGTATTCTCACCTAGTGATTTTGAAGATTTCGGTTTCAATAGCATTCCGGCCTTCCGACCACACATCAGAGATCTTGAAGCCGTTGGCCTCTTGGTAAGCACTCAAGACGAAGGCGATAAACGACGGAAAACGATTCAAGTAACTCCAAAGGGCTGGATGGTCAATCTTCATATGTCAACGACTGCAAGTTGACTTGTGTGTCCACCGACCATCGTCTCAGAATTCCCAAGCGACGTATAACCCGTCCATTGACCTTGCCTCTGTAATCCGTATCCCATAACCGAGTCACGAATTGGCTTGCATGGCCTGGGCCGCAAACCAGCTTTGCTCGAACTGCATCGGACTGACATAGGCCAGAGTCGAGTGCAGCCGGGCTTGGTTGTACCAAAGCAGCCAGGCCATGACCTCGTCTTTGGCTTGCCTCCTGGTTTCAAAGCGCTGCCCATGTAGGCGTTCTACCTTCAGTGACCCGAACAAGGTCTCGCTGCACGCATTGTCCCAACAGTTGCCCCGCCTGCTCATGGACGCCTGAATTCCGTACTCACTGAGCACGTCCCTGAAGTCTTGGCTTGCGTATTGACTGCCTCTGTCGCTGTGGAAGATCAGCCCTGCGCCTTTGTCTGGATGTCGCTTGAACCATGCCATGCGCAGCGCATCAATGACGATGTCGCGTGTCATGTCTTGCCGCAAGCTCCAGCCCACCACTTGACGGCTGAAGAGGTCAATCACCACTGCCAGGTACAGCCAGCCCTCTTGGGTGTCGATGTAGGTGATGTCCCCCGCCCACACCTTGTCAGGCTCTTGAACGTTGAATTGCCGCTCCAGCAGGTTGGGTGCAATCGGCAAATCATGTTTGCTGTCGGTGGTGATCTTGAATCTGCGTTTGCCTTTGGCGCGAATGCCGTGCAATTGCATGAGCTTTTGCACCCGGTCTTTGCCCACCCGGATGCCGCGTGCCAGCAGTTCTTTCCACATGCGAGGCCAGCCGTAGCTGGCCCTGACCTGGGCGTGAATTGCTTTGATGTGTACCAGCAAGGCGTCATCACTGAGGTGGCGTCGTTGCGCCGCACTGGCCCGCCGCAGGAAGTGCTCGTGATACCCGGCCACGCTGACACTCAGAACCCGGCACTGCACAGAGATTGGCCACACCCGCCGGTGGCTTTGTATGAAGGCGTACTTCACGTCGATCCCTTTGCAAAGTACGCCGTGGCCTTTTCCAGGATGTCGCGCTCCATCTTGACCCGCGCCAGCTCTGCCCTCAAGCGGCTGATCTCCATTTGTTCGCTGCTTACCTTGACCCGGCTGTCAGCGCCCTTGAGTTTGCCTTCGCGGTGCGCTTTGATCCAGTTGAACAGCGTCTGCTCAACCACCCCAAGCGTCCTGGCCGCTGCCGCCATGCTTTGGCCGCCTTCCACCAGCCGCACCGCCTCGAACTTGAACTCCTGCGTGTACCTCGCCCTTTTGGCTCTCTTCGTCATTTCCGCTCTCCTTTGCTTGCGATTGAATCACTCAGCAAGGGATACGGTTTTCGGGGGCAAGGTCACATCGAGCCGACCGTCAAAAAGCTGCGCTTTTTGTCGTCGGCTCATGTCCAACGTTATCGCGCCTTCAAGAGACTCCAATGAAACCCCGCTCTCTACCCCAAAGCAACCTGCACGTCAGCCCCATTTGTTTAGGCACCATGACCTTTGGCGAGCAAGTGGCGCGTGATGATGCACACGCCATCTTGGACAGCGCCTTGGCCCAAGGCATCAATTTCATCGACACCGCCGAGATGTATTCGGTGCCCGCCAAGGCGGAAACCTTCGGTGCCACCGAAACCATCATCGGCCAGTGGTTCGCCAAACGGCCTGGGGTGCGCCAACAGGTGGTGCTGGCGACCAAAGTGGCGGGGCCCTCGCGCAACATGGGCTGGATCAGGAATGGCGCTACCGACTTGAAGCCGGAACACATCGTTCAAGCCTGCAACGACAGCCTGAGGCGTCTGCAAACCGATGTGATTGACCTCTACCAAATCCACTGGCCCAACCGCAATGCGCCGTCTTTCGGAGCGCTGTATTTCGACCCGGTGAATGACCGTGAATTCACGTCTATCCATCACCAACTGGAGGCTTTGTCTTCCTTGGTGAAGGCGGGCAAGGTGCGGTACATCGGCCTGTCCAATGAAACCCCTTGGGGCGTGAGCGAGTTTGTGCGCGTGGCGGCGATGCATGGCCTTCCCAAAATCGTGAGCGTGCAAAACCCCTATGCACTGAACAGCCGCGCGCTCGACAACGGCTTGGACGAAACCCTTCACCGTGAGGGCATTGCGCTGCTCGCCTACTCGCCGTTGGCGTTTGGCACCTTGACCGGCAAGTACGACGAGGTCGGCTTTGACTCCCCGAACGACAAACCTGGCCGCATCGCGGTGTACGACTCCATGAAGGTGCAGCGCTGGGCCCGCCCTGAAGCGCTGCAAGCCAGCCGCCTCTACAACGCCTTGGCGCACCGCCACGGCCTCACACCCACCGCTATGGCACTGGCGTTTTGTTATCACTCCTGGCGTGTCACCAGCACCATCATTGGCGTGACCAGCCAGACGCAGCTCAAGGACAACCTCGCCGCTTGGGACACCACCTTGTCGCCGGAGTTGCTGGCCGAGATTGATGCCATCCGCTGGCTGCATCGTGATCCGGCGCAGTGAGAGTGCCCCACCATGTCCCGCAAAGACCACGCCAGCGAAACGCCAGCCACGCAACTGCTCAAGCGGGCCGCTGTCAGCTACACCGAACACCTCTATGACTACGTTGACCACGGGGGTACCACCGAGTCAGCCAAACAGTTGGGGGTGGACGAGCATGCGGTGATCAAAACGCTGGTGATGGAAGACGAACACGCCAAGCCGCTGATCATCTTGATGCACGGTGACCGCCTGGTCAGTACCAAAGAACTGGCCCGACAAATCAAAGTCAAGAAGGTGCAACCTTGCAAGCCCGAGGTGGCGCAGCGTCACAGCGGCTATATGGTGGGTGGCACCTCGCCTTTTGGTACGAAGAAGGCCATGCCTGTGTATGTGGAGGCCACGGTGCTGGTTTTGCCGCGTATCTTGATCAACGGTGGGCGGCGCGGATATTTGCTTGGCCTTGCACCTGAGGTGCTGACCCGGTTGTTGGCCGCCCAGCCTGTTTCCTGCGCCGGGGCAGAATAGCGGCCTGTTTCCTCCGTGTTCCTCCGCGAGTTGCCATGCAGCCCTATTTGCCTGTTGTTGCCGCCGTATTGGCCTATCTGGTCGGTTCGTTGTCGTTTGCCGTGATCGTTAGCCGCCTGATGGGCTTGGGCGATCCACGCAGTTATGGCTCTGGCAACCCCGGCGCGACCAATGTGCTGCGTTCGGGCAATAAGTTGGCCGCTATCTTGACCTTGGCGTTGGATGCGCTCAAAGGTTATTTGCCGGTGCTGGCCGTGGTGCTGTGGGGTGCTCCCTATGGGCTTGGGGAGGGCACGGCCGCAGCGGTGGGTTTGGCGGCTTTTTTGGGCCATCTCTGGCCGGTGTTTTTCAGATTTCAAGGAGGCAAGGGTGTGGCCACGGCAGCGGGGGTGATGTTTGGGCTGAACCCTTTGCTCGGTGCCGCCACCTTGTTCACTTGGCTCGTCATCGCTTTTTTCAGCCGCTACTCGTCGCTGGCGGCCATCGTATCGGCGGTGTTTGCGCCTTTTTACCAATTGTTGATTTGGGACGCGGGGCCCACCGCCATCGTCACTGGGGTCATGGGCTTGCTGCTCATTTGGCGACACAGCGCCAATATTTCTAAGTTGCTCGCAGGCAAGGAGAGTCGCTTGGGCCAAAAGGCTCAAAATGATTCTGCGGTGGCTGTTGCCTCTGCCCACACTTCATCCCATAGCGCCAAGAAGAAGCACTGAAACCCTATCCTATGAGTCATTCCATTCAACGTTTTCATGTCGGCGACCGTCTCTCTGAGATGGCCATCTTCAACCATGTGGTCTACCTCGCGGGTCAAGTGCCCGAAGACCTCAGCCAAGACATCAAGGGCCAAACCGCGCAGGTGCTGGCCATGGTGGACAAGCTTTTGTTGGAGGCCCGCACGGACAAAGCCCACATCCTGATGGCGCAAATTTTTCTCGCCGACTTGGCGGACTTTGCGGGCATGAACGCGGTCTGGGACGACTGGGTGGCACCCGGTGATGCACCACCGCGCGCCACAGTGCAAGCCAAACTGGCCAACCCCGGCTATCGCATTGAAATCGTGGTGACGGCGGCGATTGCCAGTGGGGCGTGATTCTTGATCTGAGGATGGCCCGTGTAGCTCCTATTGATCTGGCCAGATGAGATTTCAACGCCCGTTCGGGCTGAGCCCGCATGCGCCCAGGTTGAACGCGCTACCCTTCGACAGGTCCTGTCCTGAGCCCCGTCGAAGGGTCAGGGCGAACGGTTAAAACTTCACCAGACCGGATCAATAGGGAACAGCGCGCAGCGCGGGTTCAGGCTGTCTTCTTCGCGCAAAGGTTATGCCGAGGTCGTCACATGTTGAGTCTGTCAGCCCACAGGACTTGTTGATATAGATCACACAACAAAAGCACCTCGCGTGTCATCCTGACGCCCCATGACATCACCCCCCGCCGAAAACGCCCTGCAAGAAACGCGCAGTTTCGCCGTCAAGACGGTGCCAGTGCTGCGGCCATTGGGTTGGTTGGCACGTGGTTGGCGTGATGTCTTGGCTTGTCCCGTTTTGTCTTTGCTGCACGGCCTGGTATTGGCGGTGTTCGGTGCGGGAATTTTTTTCGTGGCGCGGGACCGTTTCTGGTTGCTCGCGGGTGCGTTCAGCGGGTTTTTGTTGGTGGCGCCGGTATTGGCCACAGGCCTTTATGCCATCAGCCGAGAGTTGGAGTTTGGCGGGCGGCCCGCTTGGCGCACTGTGTTCAATGCCTGGCGGCCAAACAACAGGAGCAACAGCAAGTTGGTGGTGTTTGGCCTGCTGCTGGCTTTGGCGGGTACGGGCTGGGTGCTGACATCGGCGGCTCTTATCACCGCGTTTTCGTCTGTGCCCATTGGCAACCCTGCTGCCTTTTTGCGCTGGGTGGTGCTCAGTGAAGACTCTCACTTGTTCGAGATCTGGATGCTGCTGGGCGCGGTGCTGGCCGCGCCGGTGTTTGCATCCAGCGTGGTGGCCGTGCCCATGCTGCTCGATCAAAGGGTGAGTGTTTTGGGGGCCGTGTTCACCAGTTGGCGCGTGGTGATGGACGACCCCGTTCCCCTGGCCTTGTGGGCCGTGCTCATCATGAGCCTGACCTTGCTGGGCATGGCCACACTGATGGTCGGCTTCGTGGTTGTTTTGCCCTGGCTGGGGCACGCCAGTTGGCACGCTTACCGTGACCTGGTGCGCCCCGTGTCCGACGAGTTGCTGCGTTCACGCACCTTCTGACCTCCGCCCAGCACCATGTTTGGCTACACCGAAGCCCAGATTGCGCAGTTCGGCCTGACCTTTGGGGTGGCGGCCTTCATGCTCTACATGCTGTTCATCATCATCCAGTTGGCGCGTGAATCCAAGGCGGGGCGTTTTGGCACCTTTGTGCTGTTGCTGGGACTCGGGCTTGGCCTCGTGGGGTTTGCCGCCAAAGGTTTGATCAAATTTTTCATGGCGGGGCTGGGCGAGTAAAGCGCGCCTGTTCGGCGTTACACCGTGAGTGACAAACCCCTCCGTTCGGGATGGTCGCGACATTCAAAAATTTAGAAAGCTCAGAGAAGGCTGCCTTCTAAATTGCTGACCTATGAGCGCCCCGGCGTTTTCTCATGAGCACATAGGTCATCGATCTACTTGACGCGCAGTTCGTCATGAATGCTGTGCACGCCTTCCACACCGCGCACCAGTTTGAGGGCTTCGTCGCGTTGTGTGGCGTTGTCCATCATGCCGACCGTATGCGTTCGGTGAACCCACCTTGACCGAATCAACGATCAGGTGTTGACCGGTGCAGTCGCAGCGACGCTGGCAGTCTCGGGCGATACCCAGCGGTGCGGCAGCAACTCGTGCAGTCGGCTGTTGGGCCAGGTGGGCAGCTTGGTCAGCACGTCTTTGAGATAGACCCACGCATCATGCCCATTGAGTTTGGCCGACTCGATCAACGTCATCAGCACTGCCGCGCGCTCGCCAGCTTGCTGGCTGCCCACAAAGAGCCAGTTCTTGCGCCCCAGCGCCAGCGGCCGGATCGCGTTTTCCACCGCGTTGTTGTCAATCGGGATGCGTGCATCGGCGAGGTGTAGGGTCAATGCCGCCCAGCGCTTGAGCGTGTAGTCCATCGCCTTGGCCGTCACGTCAGCATTCATGAGTTGCTGACGCTGGGTGAGTAACCAAGCCTTGAACTCTTGGAGCAGTGTTGTACTGGTGTCTTGCCTGAGCTGATGTCGCTCCTGCAGGGTGAGTTGCGCCCCCTGGCGCTCCACGTCATACAGTTGCTGGATTCGATGGAGCGCCTCTTTGGCGATCTCGCTTTGGTTGAGCTTGTGGGCCTCGAAGAACTTTCTTCTGGCGTGGGCCCAGCATCCGGCCTCTTGTATTGGCTGTTGTTTGAACAAGGCTTTGTAGCCCGAGTAATCATCACAAACCAAGCTGCCTTGGAATCCCTCCAGCAGCGTGGCCGCATGCTGGCCTTGCCGACTGTTGCAGAACTCGTAAACCACGGCGCGTTCAGTTGCCTCCAAGTCGCTGCTACGGATGACCCAAGCGTAGGCGGTGTCTGTCTTGCCTGAGCCGGGCGCCAGCAGCTTGATCGGCGTCTCGTCGGCATGCAGCACGGCTTGGCTCAGCAGGTGGGATTTGATCGCTTGCGCCAAGGGCTGCAGCTGAACACCGCACTGCCCCACCCAACTGGCCATGCTGGAGCGCGCGATGAAGGCACCGCTCCTGCGGTAAATCTCTTCTTGGCGGTACAAAGGCAGGTGGTCATCATGTTTTGCAATGATGACCTGGGCCAGCAGCCCTGGCGCGGGAATGCCTTTGTCGATGATCTGGGCGGGCATGGGTGCCGCCAGCACGGTGTTGCAGCAAACGCATGCGTACTTGCCACGAATGTGACGGTGAACAAAGAATTGGGCCGGGACGCAATCGAGTTGTTCGCTGATGTCTTGGCCAATGCGCTTCAAGGGATGCCCTGCACTGCACAAGGCGGGCTCGATCTCGTAGTGGTGCTCAATGCGCTCGAGTTGGCTGGGCAGAGCCTGACGTTTGGCTTGGCGTTTGATGCGGCTGGGCCCTGGGGTGCGGGCCTCATCTTCGGCGCGGTCTTCGGCTTTGGATTCTTCAACGAGAAGCTGTTCGGTTTTTGCATCGAACAACTGAGTTTGAGGATTGCCGCCTTGTGCGTCCAGGCTCTCGCTGCTTTTACCAAAGCGCCACTGCTTCAAGCGGGTCAGCTCGAAGTTCAGCGCGGCGTTCTTGGTGTGCTCAAACTTCAACTGGATTTGCAGTCGCTCAATGAGTTCCCGTGCGTACTGTGCGGCTGCAGTGTCTCCGAGGGCTTGCAGCTGGGCTTTTATTGATGCGGGATCAACGTCTTTGAGCATGTGCGCATCTTGCCTCGCGCGCACGCGCGAGGCAAGACGGGAGATACACGCATTGACCAACCATCACAGCGTTCACACCACGGTGACGGCCTGCACCGCGCCCAGGTGCAACCACGGCGCACCGGCAACCAGCCAATCCCACTGCGCGGCGGTGATTTGAACATGAGCAGCTTCATCTTGCGGCCAGATGAATCGAGCCCGACTGCTCAAGCGGCGCGTGCACAGCCACAGGCCAGAGCCGTCCATCAGCAGCACCTTCAAGCGGCTGGCACTGCGGTTGGCAAACACATACGCGGTATGGGGCTGCGCACCGGCTTCAAAGCTGTGCACCACGCGGGCCAGCAAGGTGTCCATGCCCGCGCGCAGGTCTGCTGCGCCGCAGGCCAGATAGATGGCGTCGATGCGCATCATGATGCGGCCATCGACTTGAGCCAGGCCGCCAATTCGTGCCCGTGATCCACAGGCCAGTGCAGCACCACACCAGCGCCTGGACCTGCGCCTGCCACCACGCACTCAATGCGCACGCTGGCGGGGTTGGGATTGGTTTGTGCCACGGCGCAGGAATGTGCCGCGTTGGCAGCCGCACTGCTGACCGCTTGCACCGGGCCCACCGGGTTACTTCGAACGGCCACAAACCCCTTGGGTTTGAGGGCAACATCAGCGGTTGCGCCGACTGCGGCATGGGCTGCCGAGACGGTCAAATGCGACTGGCCCTGGCCCAGCCTTTGCCGCCAGCGCCCCTCATAAGTGACCCACCCCATCAGCAGCTTTGCATCCATCCCGTGGGCCTGCGCCCACGCAGCAATGCTTTTGCCGGACTGCCTCCACTGCTGAACCACGTCCAGTTGTCGCCTGATCTTGTCTTGCCATCCCACCGCTGCCATTTGCCGCCCCTTCGCTGTTGTCAAAACAGCAACCTTCGCAGCCTTCTATGCCTTTGCATAGGGTGGGGTTTGCCGGACGCTTACTGCCGACCAGGCGCACATCGCCTTTGAGTGTGATCACTTGGATGTCCAGGGTTTTGTAGTTGCCGTCGTTTTCCAGTGCGGTCTTCACGCGCAAGGTTACTTGCTGGTCGTCTGCACTGGAGGGGACGGCGCTGTTGGCAGTTTGAACAATCAGTTGGTTGTTCACGCTTTTCACGCCTAGAACGCGGCGGGCTGCCGTGCTGGCGGCTTGCGCTTGCAATGTGTCGCTGACCGTGCCGTTCAGGCTGACGTCGCCCCTCAAGGTTTGCACTTGCAAGGTCATGCTGTGGGTCAGCGGGTCAGCCAACAGGGCGGCTTGCACGGCGCTGGTGATGGCGGTGTCGCTTGTATCGGTGGGACCAGACGCCATGGTGGGTGCGGTGACCGAAGCACCCGCTGACGGTGATGTGGGTAGGTCGCTCACCACTTGGGTTTTGTTGCAGCCGGACAAGGCGAGGGCACCCAACAAGGTGCTCGCAAGCAGTGTGACGTGGAGTGGGTGGTTCTTCATTGGGGGTGTCCTTCTGGGGTGACGAGTGTTGCAAATCAATAACCCAATTTGAACGTTGCGGCCGCCAGTGTCTGTTCGCTAACGAACCGTGAAACGACGCACACAGTGAGCGTCAGCGCACAGACCGAAGCTGCCGCGCATCACATTCTTCGTGCTCCCCAACCCCCTTTGAAAGTGACCCATGAAAACCGACTCCCAATTGCAAAAAGACGTGATGGCCGAACTCCGCTGGGAGCCTGCTGTTCACTCCGAACAAATAGGCGTTGAAGTCAAAGACGGCGTGGTGACCTTGGCCGGGCATGTCAGCAGCTACAGCGAAAAGTGGAATGCCGAACGTGCTGCCCAGCGGGTCACAGGCGTGAAGGCCTTGGCGGTGGAGATGGACGTGAAACTCAGCGCCATCGGAGTGCGCACCGATGCCGACATTGCGCGCGCGGTGCAAAACGTGCTGGAGTGGAACAGCACCTTGCCCGTGGACAGTGTGAAGTGTTTGGTGGAGAACGGCTATGTGTCGTTGTCCGGTACGGTTCATTGGCAGTTCCAGCGCAATTCTGCGGAGCAGGCGGTATGCCACCTGTTGGGTGTCAAAGGCGTGAGCAACCAAATTGCCATCAAACCTGTGGTGCTGCTAAACACAGTCAAAGCCGACATCGAAACTGCGTTGAAGCGCCGGTCCATCCTAGACGCCGAACAAGTTCACGTGGCAGTGAACGACGCCGAAGTCACCTTGAGCGGCAACGTTCACAGCTGGTTCGAGCGCGACCTGGCACAAGACGCGGCTTGGGGTGCGGCTGGGGTGCGCAAGGTTGTGAACAACATCAGCATCACCTACTGATTCGAATTGAACGGGGATGGGGAGAGCAGTAACTCCCCAGCTCGCCATCTTCACAACGCATTGGAAACACCATGGAAAAAATCAACCAACCCTTTTATGTGTTCGACTCCCACATGCAAGCGGATGACGCGATCAAGACGCTTCACCGCTCGGGCTTCGATGTCAAAAAGCTCTCGCTGATTGGCAAGGGTTACCACAGCGACGAGCACCCCGTGGGTTTTTACAGCACAGGTGACAAGATCAAAACCTGGGGCGGCGTGGGTGCTTTTTGGGGCGGCATTTGGGGATTGCTGCTGGCACCCGCCGTGTTTTTTATCCCCGGTGTGGGCCTGATCGCCTTGGCCGGGCCCCTGGTGGCTGCACTGGTTGGCGCACTGGAGGGCGCGGTCCTGGTTGGGGGCGTATCGGCGTTGGGGGCGGCACTGTCTCAACTCGGCGTGAGTAAGGATCAAGCCATCAAGTACGAAACGGCGGTCAAGGTCGACAAGTACGTGCTGATGGTTCACGGCAATGCCGACGAGGCAGCCAAAGCAAGGTCCGTGTTGGAAGCTGCCAAAGTGTGGGAGGCCGCATAGTCGAATGTTCGCTTTAGCCATGACAAACCACCTTCCGTTCGCCCTGACCCTTCGACAGGCACAGGACTAAAGGCAAGTCGAAGGGCTTGCACCGAGGCACGCGCAGGCTTCTACAGGTCCTGTCCTGAGCCAGGTCGAAGGGTCAGCCTGAACCGAGATTGGGGGGCTGAGGATGGTCGCCAACCATGATCGTCTGTGAGATGAAGGCTGGATCGTCAGAGCGAATCGGCTCATCCTCCAGCCATCCATGTCTCGTACAAAACTTCGTCGCTCGCATAACAACTGCAGGCCGCCGCTTCGAGGCCCGCGCGATTGAGCACCTGGATTTCTCCCCGGTGGTATTGAATCAAGCCCAGGCGCTGCAATGCACCTGCGGCTGCGGTAATGCCCACACGCCGAACGCCCAACATATAGGCCAGGAACTCATGGGTGATGTGGAAAGAATTGGTTTGCGCGCGGTCTTGGCTCATCAGCAACCAGCGTGCCAAACGGGGGCCAATCTGATGAAAACGGGTACAGGCCGAAGTCGTCGCCTGCTGCGCCATCAGCACATACAAATGGCGGTGAACCGCACGGCGCAAGCCGTTGCTGTGGGCGACCTCTTTCAGGAAGTCGGCCACACTCAAGCGCCAAGCCTCGCCCGAGCCTTGCACCAACACACGCCAGGGCCAACTCGCCACGCCCAAAACGGCCTGTCCGCCCACCACGCCTTCGCGGCCCACCATGCCCACCTCCACACCGCTGTGGTCTTGGATGATCGCAACCATGGAGATGAAGCCGCTGCTTGGAAAATAAACATAACGCTGAAGCTCCCCGGGCTCGCACAGCACCTGGTTCAGCGGCAGTGGAACGACCTCGCAAGAGTTGATGAGGTGCGCGCGATCCGCCCGGCTCAATCCGTCCATCAAACTGTTTTGGGCTGAAGCCACCTTGATTCCTTTTGCATGGCACCGGGCGATGGGGCAGTGTGCGTGAGGCCATGATGCGTGACTGTCTGCCAGCGAACAAAGGCTGACGACTACACGGCCACTCCTGACTGGTGACATTCCTCATCCATCTGTGCCACCGTTCGGGCTGAGCCCTTCGACAGGCTCAGGGCGAACGGAGGAGGGATGAGAAATGTCACAAATCATTTGGCCACCTGATCCGGCAACAACCTGTCGTACTCTTTTTTCACGACGGCATAACACTCGCACACGCGCTTTTCCAGGCCGACGCGGTCCAGCACGGAGATGTGGCCGCGTGCATAACGAATCAGCCCGGCTTTTTGCAATTTGAGCGCACCCTCAGTGACACCTTCTCGCCGCACGCCCAGCATGTTGGCGATCAGCTCCTGCGTCATCACCAAGTCGGGGACACGCAAACGGTCCAGGCTGAGCAACAACCAGCGGCACAACTGCTGGTCCAGTGAGTGGTGGCGGTTGCACACGGCGGTTTGCGACATTTGGGTGATCAGCGCCTGGGTGTAGCGCAGCAGCAGGTGCAGAACGGGGCCGGAGCGCTCGAACTCCGTTTTCATGATTTGTGCCTTGAGCCGAAAACCTTGCCCGGCGCTTTGCACCACCCCCCGGCTGGGCGTGGAGCCACCCCCCATGAACAGCGAGATGCCCACCAAACCTTCAAACCCCACCACTGCGATCTCAGCTGATGCGCCGCTTTCGGTCACGTACAACAAGGACACGATGGAGGTGGTCGGAAAGTACACGTGCGACAGCACCGACCCGGACTCGTAAAGCACTTGCCCCAATGGCATCTCGACCGCTTCCAGGTGCGGCAACCAATGTTGGTACTCCGCTTCGGGCAAAGACGCCAGAAGGTGGTTCTCGCGTGGATCGCTCAACAAGGTGTCCTTGGTCGGGGTGGACGCACAAATGAGATGCGTGTGAGTGACTGTTAGGGATGCTCTGCATCACTCTTGCGAGGCTGTGGTGGCGCAGATCGGGATGGGCTACAAGGCGCTTTTTGCGGCCAATAGCCTGGGCTATTGGCAAGAAAAGCAACGCCGTAGACCGCCCGAGTCCGTGCTGCCACAGTCCGCAAGGAGTGATGCAGAGCATCCTTAAAGAACAGTCGAGCGTCATGGCCTGCTCGCAAGACGCTCCCACCTCACTGTAGGCAAAGATGGGGACGCTGAATGTTCGATACCGAACAGACCATGCCCTGTTGTGACCCTAAGGTCAAGCGCAATCGTTGTCGCAGGTGCAAAACCATGCATGCGGCTTAGAGCCGCTAACAAAACCGTTCGGGCTGAGCTTGTCGAAGCCAGCGCGTACCTCGGTGCAAGGCCCTTCGACCTCGGGGCGAACGGTGTATGCAGTGTTTTGTTAGCGGCTCTTAGCGGCGCGGCATGTCGTCCGACAGACGGCACGGCCCGCGCCGTTTACGCTGAGCACCATCACTCACCAGAGCGATAGAGGTTGACCCAGGTGCGGCAGGTCCGCGCTTGCGCCTCGTCGACTAGGGGCCATGCCATGTCGCTATTCAACCCATTTTCTTGCCGCCTACTGCCGCGAGTCAGGAGCCTTTCATGATCACCTCAATCTGCTGGAGTACGGCCTCATTCGGTGAGGCACCGGACAGCTCGCCGATGGAGCTGTCTTCATTGCAAGACCATGTGCATGTTTGCCACGGCTTGCGTGGGCCTTGGTTCAGCGCGCGGTGTCGTCTGGAAGCCTTCCATGGTTTTGTCGTGGGCCGATTGGTCACCACCGTGGTGGTCGCCTCGGTGCTGGTAGGGGCTGTGGTGTGGATGATCTATTGAGATTTCCGAAATCCATGACCAACCACTCTCCGTTCACCCTGAGCTTGTCGAAGGGCTTTACTGCGGCACGCGCTGGCTTCGACAGGTCCTGTCCTGAGCACCGTCGAAGGGTCAGCCCGAACGGTGTGGGGGTGTCATGTTTTTCGGAAACCTCAATAGTTCAAGAGTAAAAACATGGGCTCGCACCTGCCCGACTGGGTGACGGAAACTTCCCCACAGCTTCTTGAGATTCTCGGTTCCGGCAAGGGCCCAGCACTCGCGCCCATACGTTCGGAAATTTTTGGGCAGGAGCGTTTTGCCCAGCATGGCCGCAGTTTGGCTGACACCCACCAAGGTGCCACGGTTCATCCCGGTAGCCCCACGTTCTCGCCACGCCTGCAGGACAACATCGCCGCGCTGCGCTCGGCACACCGCTACATCGGCCAACAGGCCAGCACAGGGTATGACATCAGCCCGGCGGCGGAATGGCTGCTTGACAACTTTCACCTGATTGAAGCCCAGCTCGAGGAAATTCGGGCGGGCTTGCCGCGCCGCTACTTCCATGCATTGCCGGTATTGCAAGGTGAACCTTTGGCAGGTTTACCACGCATTTATGGCGTGGCCTGGGCATTTGTTGCGCACACCGACAGCGCGTTTGACGACAACCTGTTGCAGCATTTTTTGGCCGCCTACCAGGAACGGTGCGAGCTCAATCTGGGGGAGCTGTGGGCGCTGCCCACCACCTTGCGTGTGGTGCTGGTCGAGAACCTGCGGCGCTTGGCTGAACGTGTGGCCACCAACAAGGCGGCCCGCGAAGTGGCCAATTTGTGCTGCGACCGCTGGCAAAGCCTGACACCCGAATTGCTGGATGCTCTGCTGGCGTTCCTGAGGCAACGCGGTGTGGGCCGGGTCTTCCTCGCGCAAATGGCACAGCGTGTTTTTGATCAACCCGCAGAATCCCAAGTGCAGGGTCTCCTCTTGCTCCAGCCCGATGAAGTCTCAAATCCCGTTCGGGCTGAGCCTGTCGAAGCCCAGGTTGTACGCGCTACCCTTCGACAAGGCGCAGCCTTGCGTTTACTCCTGAGCTTGTCGAAGGGTCAGGGCGAACGGTTCAAACATCATCAGACCGGATCTATAGAGCAGTGGCTGCACGAAGCGCTGCCCGACCCCGCCGCCCAGCAGCGCCAGCAGCGCATTGAACAAACCGCCGACAACTTGAGTGTGAGCAACGCAGTCGTGTCCTTGCGCGCCATTGGTGACGCTGACTGGGCCGATATGGTGGCACGCACCAGCGTGCTGATGCGTTTGATGCTGACCTCGCCCGTGTTTGCTGTCGAACACGCCGCCACCCGCGATCAATCGCTGCACCGCATTGAGCGGCTGGCTCGCAGATGTCGCCAAAACGAAGTGAGTGTGGCCCGCACCTTGTTGAACCTGATGCAGCCCCCAGGTGGCCGGCGGAATTCGTCAACCCCTGGCCCCGCGGTGCAAGAGACACCCGTTTACTGGCTGCAAGGACCTGGGCGCCCGGCCTTGTTGCAGGCATTGGGGCTGCAGCGGCCCTGGATGCAGTGGCCGTTGCATGCATCGGGCGCAAGCCTGGTGTTACCGCTTTACCTCGGCGTGTTGCTGCTGGCCACGGTGCCGCTCATGTATGCCTTGTTGGTGCGACAAACGGGGCTTGCAGACGACCCCGCGTGGTGGGTCTTGGCGGGCTTGCTGCTGGCACTGCCAACGTCAGAAGCCGTGGTGGCTTTGGTCAACCGCCTCATCAGCGAGTCGGCCCAGCCGAGTTTGCTGCCGCGTTTGGCCCTGGCCAGCGGCATACCGGCTGCACACCGTGTGCTCGTGGTGATTCCCTGCATGCTCACCAGCACGGCAGGCATCGACACCCTGGTGCACCGACTTCGACTGCACCACCTGGCTAATCCAGAGCATGAGGCGCAGTTTGGATTGCTGAGCGATTGGGCCGATGCAGACACCGCACAGCTCGAATCAGACTCGGCCCTGCTGGCCCACGCGGTGTCGCAGATCGAAACCCTCAACCGTTTGCACCCCAGAACGCTCGCCGATGCAGCCGATGCGCCGCGTTTCATCGTGCTGCACCGCGAGCGCCAGTTCAGTGACAGCGAGCAGCGCTGGATAGGCTGGGAACGCAAGCGTGGCAAGTTGGAGCAACTGATTGCCGCCTTGGCCAAGGGTGCAGGGCCGAGCGCGTCAAATGCCTTCATTGACCTCGGCGTGTGGTCGCGCCTGGCCGCTGACACGCCCTACATCGTGACGCTGGACAGCGATACCGAGCTGCCCCCAGGACGGCTGCGCGAGCTCGTTGGCGTGGCGGCCCACCCTTACAACCAACCGGTGTTCGATGGCGTGTTGGATGGCGCTATGAATAACAAACGGCCGCGTATCGTGAGCGGTTACGGCATCTTGCAGCCTCGCGTGGCCACACCACTGCCCGCACCGCAAGAACGCACGCCTTACCACTGGCTGTTTTCCGGGCAGTGCGGCATTGACCCCTACAGCGCCGCCAGCTCCGAGGTTTACCAAGATGTTTTTGGCGAAGGCAGCTTCAGCGGCAAAGGGCTGCTGCACGTCGAGGCCCTGCATCAGGTTCTGGGCGGGCGTTTGCCATCAGGCCAGGTGCTCAGCCACGACTTGCTGGAAGGGTCAATGGCGCGGTGCGCGGCGGTGAGCAGCATCACCGTGATTGAGGACGCACCCTTTCACGCCGATGTCGCGGCCTCCCGGGTTCACCGCTGGACGCGGGGCGACTGGCAGCTCTTGCCCTTTTTGCTGCAGCCTCGAAAGTACGGCTTGAATGCCATCCACTGCTGGAAATTGTTTGACAACCTGCGCCGCTCTTTGGTGGCACCGGCGGCCTTGCTGCTGTTGATCGCGGCGGTGTGGGGTTGGGGGCTGTCACCGGGTTTGGCCCTGGCCGTGGTGCTGGCCGCATTCACCGCCGGGCCCCTCATGGGCGCGGTAGCAGGTTTGTCGCCCAGCCGCGACGAGGTGGCCAAACGCCATTTCTACAAGGAAGCGCTGCGAGACCTCGCCCGTGCCTTCTTGGGCGGCGTGTGGAGCCTCAGCCAGTTGCTGCATCAGGCGGGCGCTGGCCTCGATGCCATCACGCGGGCGCTGTACCGCATGGTGATCAGTCGTCGTCACCTGCTTCAATGGACCACGGCCTCCACCGCGCAGTCTCAGGCGCCCACCACGCTGTCGGGCGAATGGTGGCTGCATGCGGGGGTGTCGGTCGCGGCCCTGCTGTTGGGGGTGGTCCTGTTCGCGACGCATGCGGCACATCCGTACTGGGCGTTTGTGTTGTGCGCGCTGTGGTGTGTTTCGCCAGTGGGCATTTGGTGGGTCAGTCGGCCTGCGTCCAAAGGTGTTTGTGATGTGGCGCTGACGGCCGACAGGCGTGAGCAGTTGTTGGCTGTGGCACGAAGCACTTGGCGGTACTTCGAATTCACCGTCACCGCCGCCGATCACCACCTGCCACCAGACAATTTCCAAACCGAGCCGCACGACATGCTGGCTCGCCGAACCTCGCCCACCAACATGGGCCTGTACCTGCTGAGCGCCGCCTGCGCACGTGCTTTTGGATGGATCACGACGCAGGAGCTGTTAGATCGCTTGGAAGCCACACTGAATACGCTGCAGGGGCTGCAGCGCCACCGAGGCCATTTGTTCAATTGGTACGACACCGCCACCGCCTTGCCTTTGCTGCCCATGTACGTGTCCACCGTGGACAGCGGCAACCTCTGCGGTCACTTGTTGGCGGTCGCGCAAAGCTGTGTGGAGCTCAGTCGTGATGCCAAAGAGCCTGAGCACCACGACAGGCTGCAAGCCCTGGCACAGCGCTGCGAGGTCATGGCCAACCAGACCGATTTCAGTTTTCTTTACCACCCCAAGCGGCACCTGCTGCACATCGGCTACCGGGTGGCCGAGCAGCAACTCGACGCGAGCTTTTACGACCTGCTCGCCTCGGAGTCACGTTTGACGAGTTTGTTCGCCATTGCCAAAGGCGACGTGCCCGTGGCGCACTGGGCGGCACTCGGACGGCCCTTTTTTGCTGTGGGTGCCAAAGCGGGTTTGCGTTCCTGGTCGGGCTCCATGTTCGAGTACCTGATGCCCAGCCTGATGCTGACCGAGCCCCATGGCAGTGTGCTGCGCGAAGCCTGCCGCGCAGCGGTGCTGGAACAAATCAAGTTTGCGCGGGCCCACCGGGTGCCTTGGGGCATGTCCGAGTCGGCTTACGCCGAACGCGACCACACGCTGGCTTACCAATATTCGCCCCAAGGCGTGCCGCGTCTATCGTTGCGCCGCACGCCGCCCAACGAGCTCGTCGTCGCCCCCTACGCGACTGCACTGGCCGCACAGATCGACCCCATGGCCGCCTGCAAAAACTTCGACACCCTGGAAGGCCTCACCGCCTTGGGCCGCTACGGTTTCATCGACGCGCTGGACTTCACTCCCGCACGCCAAGCCAGCGACGAGCTCTACACCCCCGTGTCCACCTACATGGCCCACCACCAGGGCATGACACTCGTGGCGCTGGCCAATGTGTTGCAGGGTGGCGTGGCCCAGCGCTGGGGCATGGCCAACCCACAGGTTCAGGCGGTGTCGTCCTTGTTGCACGAGCGGGTGCCACGCGAGGTGCCGCACCTGGCCACCGTGTCCAGCGACGCCTTGGTGCCCGCCGCACAGCGCCGAGCGCCGAGCATGCAGCGCGAGGTGCCGCCCGGAGCATCGGCTGTGCAACCCACGCATGTGCTGTCCAATGGCCGCTACAGCGTGCTGCTGCGCGCCAACGGTGCGGGCAGCAGCCGCTGGGGGGCGGCGGGCATCACACGTTCACGCGACGACGCGCTGCGTGACGCTTGCGGCAGCTTTTTGTACTGGCGGCCTTGGGAGCCGGGCAGGGCGCAGGAGTCAGCAGCGCCTGCGCTGTATTCGCTGACCCAACACCCCGCCCCGAACCCGCAAGCCCACCACGAGTGCCGCTTTCATGCAGACCGCGTGTCGTTCAGCACCCGCTGGCCGCAGCTCACCGCCCACACCACCGTGTGGGTGAGCCCGGAAGACGACATTGAGTTTCGACAGGTGGAGCTGTGCAACCGCAGCGATCGAGCGCTCACGCTTGAATTGATTTCGGCGTTTGAGATCACCCTGGCCGATCCCCGCGCCGATGAAGCCCACCCCGCGTTCAGCAACATGTTCCTGCGCTGCGAGTGGCGGACCTCGCAGCAGGCCTTGGTGTTCACACGCACGCCGCGTTTGGCCACCGAACGCGCACTGCATGCCGCCCATTTCGTGATTCATGACGACCCACAAGTGCTTGGGATCACACAACAAACCGACAGACAGCACTGGCAGGGGCGCAACCGTGCGCCACACCAACCCCTGGGGCAGATGCACGCGCTGCCCCAAGCATTGGCAGACGGCACCCACGCCCAGCTGGACACTGGGCTCGACCCCGTGTGTGCCTTGGCCGTGCAGTTGCGCATCGAACCGCAGGGCAAAGTGCTGCTCACCTTCGCGACAGCGGCGAGTGACAACGGCGGCACCTTGCATGCGGTCATCGACAAATACCGGCAAGCCAGCCATGTGCAACGTGCTTCCATGATGTCGGCCACCTTGGCCGGTATTCGCCTGCGCAGCTCGCAACTTACGCCGGAACACTTTGCCGCGATTCAGCTGCTCACCACGGCGGTGGTGCAAAGCCTCACGCGGCCGGTGCATGTTGGTATTGAGAAACGTGCGGCACCGCGCGAGACCGTGTGCGACCGGCGTTTGTTGTGGCGTTTTGGCCTGTCGGGTGAGCGCCCCGTGGTGCTGGTGCATGTCTCCATCGTGGAGGGTTTGGGCCCGATACGTTCATTGGCCCGCGCCCTGCGCCTGTGGGCGCGTGGCGGCATCCCCTGCGACCTCGTGGTGGTGAACCACGAGGTCACCTCCTACCTGGTGCCTTTGCAACTGGAACTCGCTGCGCTGCGCGCTCGCCACAGCGACGACACCAGCGGCGAGTTCAGCCCCAGCGGGCCGGCCACCACGGGCTTTTACGTGCTGCGCTTGGAGGAACTCTCGCTGCCTGAGCTGAGCACGCTACGTGCCCTGGCGCGCTTGCACTTCCAGGCCGATGGGCGGCCCCTGACACGCCATGTGGACGACTGGGTTGCCTCCCACGAGCACGCTTTGGAGGAGCGCCAACTCACCTCTACCGTGGTTGCAGGCTTGGGTCCAGGTGGCCAGGCGTTTGGCCAAGTCAGCCAGGGCCAGTTTGCCCCAGGTTCGGGCGACTTTGTTTTTGATGTGAGCGCCCGGCAGCGCCCCGCCAAACCGTGGATCAATGTGCTGGCCAACCCAGGTTTTGGTACCCAGTTGTCAGAGACTGGCGGTGGCTGCACCTGGGCACGCAACAGCCGCTTGATGCAACTCACGGCGTGGTCCAACGACGCGGTGGCCGACCCACCTTGCGAGTGGCTGCTGCTGCAAGACCTGGCCACGCGCCACACCTGGAGCGTGGCTCCTTCGGCCTGGGGCGACGAAGGCATCCACTACCGAGTCACCCACGGCCAAGGTATCAGCAGCATTCGCCACCGCCGTGGCGACTTGGACGTCACCGTGTCATGGTGCGTGGATGTGGAAACCTCGGTGAAACAACTGCGCCTGCGGCTTGTCAACCGTGGCCCCCGCACCCAGAACCTTCGCCTGGTGGGTTTGGTGGAATGGATGATGGGTGCCAGCCGCAGCGACCGCAACACGGTGCGCACATCCTTGTACAGCCAACGCCTGTCTGACCTAGATGACCTGGTGTTGCAAACCCCCCAGTCGCAAAAACTCACCGCTTTGATGTGCACCCAAATGGAACAAGGCAGCGGCTTTGGTGGAGGCACCGCCTTCTTCGCCACGGTGCAAACCGCAGACCGCGAGCGCAGCGACAACACCACGTTCGTCGACTGGACCTGCGACCGCCGCGAGTTCTTCGACGCACGCGGTCGTTTGGTGTTGCCGGATCACTTCGGAGAGTCCCAAGGAGCAGGCCTGGACCCTTGCGCCGCACTGGCTGGGGCCGTGGTCCTGAAACCCGGTGATTCGGCTGAACAAGTTTTTCTGCTGGGTTATGCCGACAGCCTCGCCGCCGCGCAAACCCTGGCCACCCGCGCTGCTGCGGCATCACCATTGAAGCGCCTGGAGCAAGTGCAGCAGCAATGGAGGCAGTTGCTCGGAGCCACCACCGTGATCACGCCCGACCCTTTGTTTGACGCGCTGGTGAACCACTGGCTGCTTTACCAAACCTTGTCCTGCCGCCTGTGGGCCAAAGCCGCTTTCTATCAAGCCGGTGGGGCCACCGGCTTTCGTGATCAGTTGCAAGACACCATGGCCTTGGTCTGGGCCGAACCGCAGTTATTGCGCACGCAGATTGTGCTGTGCGCCTCACGCCAATTTCCTGAAGGGGACGTGCAGCACTGGTGGCACGAGCCCGGCGGCGCGGGCGTGCGCACGCATTTTTCCGACGACCTCTTGTGGTTGCCCCATGCCTGCGCCCACTACCTGCGCGCAACTGCCGACCACGCGGTACTCGATGAACAAGTGGCCTTTCTCGACAGCCTCCCCATTCCCGAAGGCGCCGAAGACCTCTACAACACACCGGCCTTGAGCACGGAGTCCGCCAGCGTCTACGAACACGCCGCCCGCACCATCGACCGCAGCCTGCGCGTGGGCGTGCATGGTCTGCCGCTGATGGGGAGCGGTGACTGGAACGACGGCATGAACCGCGTGGGCATCGAAGGCCAAGGTGAATCCGTCTGGTTGGGCTGGTTCATCAGCCAGGTCGTGGCCGACTTCGGGCCCGTGGCACGCGCCCGGGGCGACACCGAGCGCGCCCAGCGCTGGAGTGATGCCGCAGCCGGTTGGAAGACCGCTTTGGTCGGCCCGGCGTGGGACGGCCTGTGGTTCAAACGGGCCTTCTTTGACAACGGCATGGCCCTGGGCTCCCACGACAATGCAGAGGCAAAAATTGACTTGATTGCCCAGGCCTGGAGCGTGTTGTCCAACGTGGCCCCCACGGCGATGCAAAGCCTGGCCATGGATGCCGTTCAAACCCGGCTTCTGGATGCCGATGCCGGGCTGCTGCGCCTGCTCGACCCACCACTGCAACAGGCCGAACCCAGTGCCGGCTACATCCAGGCCTATCCGCCCGGTGTGCGCGAAAACGGCGGCCAATACAACCACGGCGCGGTGTGGGCCTTGATGGCTCAGGCTCAACTCGCTGTGACGCTGCCCGCTCCACACACGGCCAGCACCACCGTGGCCGACGTGGCACCCATCGACCCTCACGACCTGCCCTACCGCAGCTTCACCTGGATCAGCCCCGCGCACCGCGCCGCGCACCCGTCACAGGGCGCAAGTTACGGACTGGAACCCTATGCCGTGGCCGCCGACATCTACAGCCAGCCGCCCTATGTGGGCCGAGGTGGCTGGAGTTGGTACACCGGCGCCGCCGGTTGGTTGCACCGCTCGGCCATCGAATCTCTTTTTGGCTTGAAACAAGACGCCGCCACGCTGCACTTCCAACCGTGCCTTCCCACCCACTGGCCCGAGGCAGAACTCCACCTCAAGCGCGGCAAGCTGGAGATGCGGTTTGTATTTCTGCGCTGCGGCGCGGATGCAGCGCGAACAGCCATGCAAGCGCGGGGGGCGGATGGTGTCGGTGTGGTGGTCTTGAAGCCGCTGGAGGCGTTGGAGTGGACTGCGCTGGTGGGGACGCTTCGGTTTGTGGTGCCGTTGTTGTAGGGCGCAACAGTTGGTGCCTGGCGGCCCCCGTGTCTGCTGGTCAGTTTGCTGGTCAATGAAAATCGAATTTTCTCGCTTCTGCCAAAATCATCTTCCGATTTAGGGAGCAATAGATGCAAGCAGTCGAACTTTTTGCAGGAGCGGGGGGGCTGGCCATGGGCGTGAGCTTGGCAGGATTCAAGTCCCTTGCGGTGGCGGAATGGGATAAATGGGCTTGCGAGTCAGTGCGGGAGAACCAGCGCCGCGGCTTCCCGCTGGTCGAGGATTGGCCTCTCCACGAAGGCGATGTTCGACGAGTAGATTGGTCTGCGATTCCCCAGGGCATTGATCTTCTGGCCGGTGGACCACCCTGTCAGCCATTTTCTATGGGTGGAAAACATCGCGCATACGACGACGACCGTGACATGTTTCCGGCCACAGTGCAAGTCGTTCGAATGCTTCGGCCGAAGGCTTTCATTATTGAAAACGTGAAGGGCCTCACGCGCTCGACCTTTGCGAATTACTATCAATACATTCTTCTACAGCTCGAATTCCCCGAGCTTCCTCGCAGAAAGAAGGAGGAGTGGTTCGACCATCTTCTACGTCTTCAGACAGAAAGAATCGCTGGAAAACAGCATGTCGGAAAACACCTCACCTACAACGTGGTGCCGACTCTGGTCAACGCCGCGAACTATGGAATTCCTCAGAAACGAGAGCGTGTTTTCATTGTTGGTTTCAGGTCGGATCTTGAGATCGATTGGCATTTCCCCGCCCAGACCCACGGGGAAGAGGCGCTATTGCGTAGCCAATGGGTCACGGGTGAATACTGGGAGCGACACGCGATTCCCAAAACCAAGCGGCCGGAACTAAATCCCCGTCAACTCGCGAGGATACAAAAGCTCGCTCGCTCGGCACCCACAACCGACCTCTTGCCGTGGCGGACCGTTCGAGACGCAATTGCCGATCTGCCACACCCAAAAAATAAATCAGCTCTTGGTATTTCTGACCACAGGTACCAAGCTGGTGCGCGCGTTTATCCGGGACACACGGGTAGCCCACTTGACCAACCCGCCAAAACAATCAAAGCGGGTGATCATGGCGTGCCGGGGGGGGAGAACATGATGGTTTTGCACGATGGCTCGGTGCGTTATTTCACCGCGCGTGAGACGGCTCGCATTCAAACATTCCCCGATGGTTATGTGTTTCATGGTTCATGGTCGGAAACCATGCGACAGCTAGGCAACGCGGTTCCGGTGGAGTTGGCGCGTCAGGTTGCATCGTCCGTTGCGCAGTCATTGATTTCGGCGGAGATAGCTAAACTTTCCCGCGCTGGAATCCGCCTGGAGATGGCGGCGTGAGTGGCGCCAAGATTCTCCCGTTCAATCCTCTCGACAAGCGAAATCTCGGTGCATCCGTCGCTGAGGCCTTGGTTGGCAGGAAGGCTACTTCACTGGCGGCGCTGTCGCCGTTTAACGGTGTGGGAATTTATGCGATCTACTACCACGGCTCGTTTGAGGCTTACGAGCGGATTGCTCAGCCCAATCTCTCTGATCAAGAGCGACCAGTCATGCCCATCTATGTGGGCAAGGCAGTTCCAAGTGGAAGTCGCAAGGGAAAGGAGCTGGCTGATCCTCTCACTACTACGGCCTTGTACAGACGCCTCAGCGAGCACGCGGAAAGCATCAGGCTGGCAAAAAACCTGAACGTCGTCGACTTCACTTGTCGCTACCTCGTCGTTGATGAAATTTGGATACCACTGGGTGAGTCGCTCATGATCGCCAAATTCGCTCCGCTGTGGAATCAGTTCGTGGACGGGTTCGGAAACCATGATCCTGGAAGCGGCCGATACCAAGGGCAGCGTCCTCGCTGGGACGTGCTTCACCCAGGGCGGACGTGGGCTGAAAAATGCAAAGCGAGAACAGAAAGTCTCCCGGATATCGTCCGTGATGTTCGTAATCACTTGAATAATTTGCACGTACCCCATACGCCGCATTTCATCGGGCCGGACGAATAGCGCGTGGCTCTACGCGGGGCAGAGGGCGCGGCTTTCGGGGTCAATTACAGACCCCTGTACCGCCTTTGATACCTCGCCACCAAGCACACCCCCCACGTTCAGGTTGCCCTGGCACCGTCACTTGCTTGGCATGTCTGACCTTTCCCTCCTGAGCTCAGCCGAGGCTAACGCGACGAAATTTTCCCACTCTCATCCGACAAAAGCACCTCCACACGCCGGTTCATTTGGCGGCCACTGGCACTGTCGTTGGTGGCGATGGGGTTCGCTTCGCCGTGGCCGAGGGTGCTCAGTCGCCGTGATGCGATGCCTTGCCTGAGCAACGAGTTGCGAACGGCTTCGGCGCGGCGCACTGAAAGATCTTGGTTGTGCGCGTCGCTGCCTGTGCTGTCGGTGAATCCTTCAATCAACACCACGCGGTCGGGGTAGGTGGTCATGAAGTTGGCGAGCTTGCCCACGCTGACTTCACCGCCAGACTTGAGCTGCGCTTGGTCGGTGTCGAACAACACATCGCCCATGGTCATCACCATGCCGCGGTCGGTCTTTTTGGCGTTGAGTTCTTTGAGGCGTGCTTCCAAATCGTTGGCACGCTGCTCGGCGCTAAAAGCCATCATCTGGGCCGTGGTGGCTTGATTTTTTGAAGCGTCGGCTTGGCGTTTGGCTGCATCGGCTTCTTGTTGAGATATGGCGGCTTTGGCCGTGGCGGCGTTCGCTTCTTGGGTGCGTGCACTCAGGCGCAATTCATCGCTGTTGGTTTTGGCCTGTGCCACACTGAGTTCGGCCACTTTGCGGTCGGTGGTGGCCTGGGCAATGGCCACACGTTGCTGCGCCAAATAGGCCCAGTGGTTCACGGCTTCGGTGTCGTCTTTACGTTCCCAGGCCCTGTTGGCCGCGTCCATGGCTTGGCTGGCTTGTTGCATCTCTGCCCCAGCCATTTGTGTGACACGGGGGTTTTCTTGAGCCAGTCGATAGTTGCTTCTGGCTTCGTCCAAACGTGCGTTGCTCTCGGGCGTGGTGCTGCAGCCAGCCAGTGCGGCCATGGCCGCCAGTGCGAGGACGGCGGGTTTGAAGAAAGAATGGGTTGTCATGGTGCGGTTCCTTGTGATTTTGGGTGGATGGTTTGCGCGCAGCGTGCGCCCTGCCTACTTGGGCTGACGGTTCATTTCCTCGCGCAAAACGCGGGTGCTGGTTTGCATGGCTTCAGCCGACTTTCGAGCGCGACTGGCCTCGGCCTTGACCTCGGCCAAGCGGGCGTCCACCAAAGCCTCTTCGGCCAACCAGCGCGCGGTGCTGGGGTCTTTGGCGGCGATGGCCACATTGGCGCGGGCCAGTTTGTCGCGTGCTGCGTTGAGCTCGGCCGGGGCGAATTCAGCGGCACCGGCATTGGCTGCTTGGGTGACAGCTGCATTGGAGACTGCCATCTCCGCCACCGGCAGTGGTTTGCTGGCACAGCCCGCTAACCACAGAGAGGCGAGGGCGATCACGGGCAACAGGCGCAGGGTGTGCCACGCGTTGCGGCTGCGAAGGCGTGGCTGGTGTTGGACATTGAGCTTCATGGGTAACTCCTTGGGTAGATGAACGAGATGGGCCGATCACGGTGCGGTCTATTGAGGTTTCCATAAAACGTGACATCCCACACCGTTCGGGCTGAGCCTGTCGAAGCCAGCGCGTGTCTCGGTGCAGGCCCTTCGACAGTTCCTGTCCTGAGCCCCGTCGAAGGGTCAGGGCGAACGGGCTGGAAGTTGTTGTGACTAAGGTGAACATCAATAGGCCGCAACGAAATGTGTGCGCAGCTTGAGCCTGACGCGTTGGCGGGCTCCTTGTCAGTGCGGTATCGAACACTGGCCGCAGCGCAACGTTGGACGCGGCGCTGTCCTACACCGCATGGTGCTTCGCGCTGATGGGTTGCGTGGCGATGCACTTCTAAAGTGAACCATCGCCTCTCAACAAAAGGACACGCCATGAACAAAGCCGCAAAAGCCGCCGAACTGGTGCCACCCACGCCAGTTCAGGCACGTCAAAAGCGCCCACCCATGGTGCTGAACGAAGAAGCGCTTGAAGCCGCACGACACCATCTGAACCACGGCGCATTGACCCCGCACAACGAACCCCTCAATGCTGAGTTGGTCAAGCTGCTGAACGACTCATTGGCCACTGAGTTGTTGTGTGTGCTGCGTTACAAGCGGCACCACTTCACCGCAGAAGGTTTGGCCTCACCCAAGATTGCAGAAGAATTTTTGGTACACGCCAATGAAGAGGCGGCCCATGCCGACCGCCTGGCCAAGCGCATCGTGCAATTGGGCGGCGAGCCGGATTTTTCGCCCGACACCTTGAGCCAGCGCAGCCACGCGGCCTATGACGAGTCGAAAGACCTGAAGGCCATGATCAAAGCGAATTTGGTCGCTGAACGTGTGGCGATTGAGGCGTACAGCCAACTGATTGCACTGGTGGGCGACCAAGACTCCACCACCCGGCGGTTGCTGGAAGACATCTTGAGTGACGAGCAAGAACACGCCGAAGAACTGAAAGACTGGTTGGCCGATTGAGTTGTTGATCCGGTCTGGTGAAGTTTTAGCCGTTCGCCCTGACCCTTCGACGGGGCTCAGGACAGGACCTGTCGAAGGGTGGCGCGTTGAACCTGGGCTTCGACAGGCTCAGCCCGAACGGTGTGGGATGTCACGTTTTATGGAAACCTCAATAGACGCAATTTCTTAGACCTTTGGTGGTGAGGTCCATCACCACATCGGCGCTTTAGTGCCGTCCTTTTCAAACCACTCAGGAGATACACCATGAACATCAAAAACACCTTCATCGCCACTGCTACCGCCGTGCTGATGCTGGCCACGGCAGGTTGCGCCGTGACACGCGGCCAAGAATCGGTGGGTGCCTACATTGACGACAGCGCCATCACCACTGCCGTCAAAGCCCGCTTCGTCGAAAACAAAGAAGTCGATGCGGCCGCGATCAGCGTTGAAACACTCAACGGCACCGTCATGTTGTCTGGATTCGCCAAGAACATGAACGAAAAGAGCACCGCCGAAAGTTTGACCCGCAAGGTCAATGGCGTGAAGTCGGTCAGGAACGAAATCACCGTTCGTCCTTGATTAACTGCATCTGTCCACAACATCAACGCACAAGGAACACACCATGAACTGGGATCAAATTCAAGGCAATTGGAAACAACTCACAGGAAAAACCAAAGAGCAGTGGGGCAAGCTCACCGATGACGATCTGGATGTCATTGCCGGTCGACGTGACCAACTGGCTGGGAAAATTCAAGAGCGTTACGGCGTGGCCAAAGACGAAGCTGAGAAGCAGTTGACGGCCTGGGAGAAGAAGGCCGACAAGAGCTGGTTGAAGTGAACTGCTCTTTTTATTGACCGTCACGTCAATCACTACACCACACACCGTTCGGGCTGAGCCCGTCGAAGCCTGCGCGTTCCTCGGTCCGGCACTTCGATGGGGTCAGTGCGAACGGATTTCTGTTTGTAATGATTTTTGATAACGGCAACAGTAGTTGCTCGAGGTCGGCACACCGCCGACCGCCTTTTTTGGGACGCGTTAGTTGACGCGCACCAATAATGCGCAGCGGGTCACCCGAGCAACGATGCCTATTGATGTTTACCTTATTCACGACAACCTCCAGCCCGTTCGCCCTGACCCTTCGACGGGGCTCAGGACAGGACCTGTCGAAGGGCCTGCACCGAGGTTCGCGCTGGCTTCGACAGGCTCAGCCCGAACGGTGTGTGGTGTCGCGGTTTATGTAAGGCTCAATAAGCACCGGACACCGGCAGCGAGACAACAAACTCGCTCCCCAGTCCTCGCCCCGCACTGCTCACCAGCACCGTCCCGCCGTGGGCTTCGACCAACTCCTTGACCACCGTGAGGCCAATACCCAGGCCCACGCCTTTGACACCGATCACCCGTGGGTCTTGCACGAAAGGCCGAAAGACATGGTGCAGCGCTTCTGGTGTCAAACCCAGGCCGTTGTCCTTGACTGTGATCACGATGTGTTCTCCGACCCTCGCCGTGGTGACGTTGATCTCGCCAGCATGCTGTGTGTGCCTGGATGCGTTGTCGAGCAGGTTGCCGATCACTTGTCTCAGGTGGCTGGCACTGCCGAGTACCTTGAGCGCATTCGACGACAGATGATGAACCAGCGTTTGAGCGCGGGCCGTCACCAAGGGCTGGATGGACTGGATTGCAGACTCGACGATGCTGCCGACATTCACCAACTCTCTCTTGAAACGCAGCCGACCCGAATAACGATGCGACATGTCCAGCAGGTCGTTGACCAGTCGTTTTATGTGTGAGGCCTGAGTTTCGATCAGGGCCTGCGCCAGTGGCAACAACGCTTCGTCGCTGGGCAAACGGCCCAGCTGTGCGGCGGCCAGCCGGATGGGTGCCAACGGGTCGCTCAATTCGCTCGCCACCAGGGTCAAGAATTCGGTTTGTCGCTGCTGCGCGTCGTGCATGGCCTCCTGAAGCTCTTGCACGTCCAGGGCCGACAAGACCAGTTGTTCATTCGCTTCTTGCAATTCGGCATGGAAGTTTTGCTCGCCTTGCGAGGCCATCAGAGCATGAGATGGTCTTGCCGAGGCTGGTGCCGCTCGAACTTCCATGGTGCTGGCGTTGTCGCCAGCGCCCTCGCCGTAGAACACACAACTGCCTGGGCCGCGTCGTTTGGCCTGGTACATGGCCGTGTCGGCACGCTCGATCAGGGTGGTGGCGTCTTCTCCGTCCTCGGGATAGAGGCTGATGCCGAAACTCGCTGAAAGCCGGAGCACGTGAGACCCTATCTGCTTAGGTGCGCCAAGCAACGTACTCATCTTCTGCGCCACCAGCATGGCGTCTGACCCGTTCGACACCTCGGCCAGCAAGACAACGAACTCGTCGCCGCCGTGCCGGCTCACCGTGTCGGCGGCACGCACCGACGAGACCAGGCATTGCGCCACGACCTTCAGCGCCTCGTCACCCACCGGGTGACCGAGGGTGTCGTTGATCGCTTTGAACTTGTCGATGTCGACGAACAACACCGCAAGCTGGGTGCCGTAGCGTTTGGCAATGGTGATGGCCCCGTTCAGGCGGTCAAGCAACAGCATCCGGTTGGGCAACTGCGTGAGGGGGTCCAATTCGGCAACCCTTTGCGCATGGTCCAGGGCTTGCGAGGCGGTTTCCGCGTCGGACTGGTTGCGCATGGCAGTGACCACCAATTGCTCATTGGCCTCCAGCAGTTGGGACGACTCGCTGGCCTCCAAGCGTTTTTCCGCAACCACCACGTCTTGCAGCAGGCGCACCAGCACGGCCCGCATCGCGTCCACCTGACCTTGCAGGCGGACAAGATCGGATTCAGCGCCGGCAACGGCCGCGTCGTGAGGGTCAGGAATGGAGTTCATGGCCTGTGTGGTTTCGATGGGGATGCCGCCTACACATCGCGGGCCGCCGAGCTGCGGCTTGCATCCAGGGGGGCATGGGCCTGGGTGGGGCGACCGCCCAGGAGGCCCTCGTACCCTGGCAGGATGTTGCCTATGCGCAGGCCCGTGCTGTCGATGGTGAATTCGCGCAGGGCATCGGAATGCGCGCTCGCACGCACTTTCACGATCGCCATCACACGGCGCAATCGGCTCTCCACCTCGATGTAGCGCTGCACGATGATGGCATCGGTCAGGAATGCAGTGCCATAGGGGCTGAAGCGCAAATCGGTGTAGCGGTCTTCCAGCTCGGAGGTCATCAATACCGTGACCCCAACGCTCGCCAACGCCGTCACCATATGCGCCAGCGAGGCCCGGAAATCTTCGCGGAAGGTGGGCGCCAGGGCCAGCTCAAAGCCCGACAGGGAATCAATGACCACGCGTGTGGCCCGCAGGCGTTTGATTTCGTTCAGAAGCAACTGCACCACTTCATCAATGGACAGGTCGGCTGCACTGCTGTCGACCAAGCCCACTTGGCCCTCGCGGATCAAGTCGGCCACCAAGGGGTTGCGTGACCGGTTTGGACGTTGCTCGAAAGCCGCGATCACCCCAGCCTCGCCGACGCGCGCGCCCTCGGCCAGAAAGGCCGCTGCCAAGAGGCTCTTGCCCGATCCCGAGGGGCCCGCCACCAGCAGGGAGTAACCGCGCGGCAAACCACCGCCCAGCATGGCGTCGAGCCCGGGAATGCCCATCAGCAACCGGTCATCAATCGATGGTGAAGCCTCGTTTGCGTCGCGTTCAAGCCCCGTGCCCGATCGCGCTGGCGGAAACACGGCGAGCCCCGTTTCTGAAATGCGAAACGTATGCAACCCCGGCAGCGTGGGTTGGCCACGCATCTTGACGATCTCCATCTTGCGCACGACCGAGTTGCGCTGCACGCTTTGGCGCATCCAGATCAGTCCGTCGGCCACGGTGAAGACTGGGTTTGCGTCCGTTTCAGTGAAGTACTCGCCGATCAGGAAGGTTGTGGCTTGCCAGCTGGTCATCAGCATGCCCAGTTGCTGCACGAACTGCTGCAGCCTGTTGTGCGGGTGGCCTTGGGTTTCGCTGGCCAGCACGACGGAGCGGAAGGAGTCGACGCAGACGCAGCCCGGGCTGTACTGCGTGACGGCTTCGACAATGCGGCGCAGCACCTTGTCGAGGTCACCCGCCATGGCTTCTTCCGAGAGGTTGATGAAGTGCACGCTGCTGTTGATGGCCTCGCTGTCGAAGAAGGAAAACTGCTGCTGGTAGCGCAGCATTTTCAAAGGCGGTTCGCCCAGCACGGTGAAGTACAGCGCGGGGCGCTCGGGCGTGGCCAGCGCGAACATGATTTGGTGCGCCAGCGTGGTTTTGCCGCAGCCGGGTTGCCCAGCGATCAGATTGAACGAAAACTCCGGCAAACCGCCGCCGAGCACCTCGTCCATGCCGGGCACGCCAGTGGCCAGGCGGTTGATGGTTACTTTGGTGGTCATGTCAGTTGTCCTGTGCGGGGCGGGCGCTTAGAAAGTGGACCCAAACAGAACGCAACAATCGTTCAGTGAGTGAGAGGCCAACCAGCGTGGTCAGCAGTTCGTAGAAGGTTTGAAACAGGGCCGCGCCGATAGCGGCAGCGTCGCCAGGGTTTTGCAGTGCCAGTGCAGACCTCAACGGGGCCGTGTCGATCGAGGTTTGAACGGCCTGCGCCACATCGCCCAGGCAGGCATGCCTATGGCGGTTGAGATGAAGGCTGCGTTTGTAGAGGGCAGCGACACCGCGTGGCCCAATGATGGGCGTGAGCACGGCGTCGATAGCCTGCCAGGCCAGCGCGACGGTGTCGGCAACTTGAACTGCCGTTGCTTGGGCACCCGCGCGCTGGGCCAGCGACGCGGCAATCAGCTCCTCGGCTGCGCTATCCATTGACATAAGGCACACACCTGTTTGATGGCAACGGAGAGGTTGATGATAGGTGTCATATCCGTGGGTACCGCGTGTTTCTAGGCACATGAGGGTCAGTATTTATTGCGCCACCATGTTCGATACCGCACAGACAACTCCTCTCACTCAAGTGGCGGGGTGGCTGCATCCATGCGGCGCGCACCCCGTCAATCAATGAGCACCAGGTTTCCCTGGCTGTGGGCGGCTTGGACCTCCTCCAGCGGAAGCGCCACGCAGCGTTGGCCCTGGGCTCCCCAAATGATGTCGATGAACTGCCGGCCCAGGCCCTCGACCAAACACGGGCCCGTGGGAATATGCAACTCGCGGCCGCCGCTTAACCGGTAGGCGATGGGGCCGGTGATGCGGCCTCGGTGTGTGGTCATGTCCATGAAGCTGTCCTTGTGAGCACAAATAGTTGGCGGGTTGTCCGGAACATGCCCCTCGTGACAATTGGTCTTGTGTCAATGCGGCAGGCAATACGGGAACGGTGTACGAGCTTGTGCAGTTCTGACGCACGTGTCTGTGCGGCAACGAACATCCGCCTTGCCCAAGTAGCGCTTCGGTCCAGTTCCAGAATTCGCCTGGGTGCCGATGGCCATGTCAGCGAGGTGCTTGGGGGGCAGGTGACTTCGGGCTCGGATCAGGATGTCGGCCCCCGCGTATTGAACCTGACATAAATAACGACACCACACGCCGTTCGGGCTGACCCTTCGACAGGGCTCAGGACAGAACCTGTCGAAGCCTGAGCGTGCCTCGGGCAATGCCGTTCGACATGCTCAGGGCGAACGGACTGAAATTTGTCGCAAATAAGGTAAACAGCAATAGGAAGAGGGCGAAGCAGACTCATTCATTGGCCAATTGAATGATCAGCTTGCCAAAGTTGTTCCCCTGCAGCATGCCCATGAAGGCATCAGGCGCGTTTTCCAAACCGAAAACAATGTCCTCGCGGACCCGAACTTGTTTGTCACGAACCCATCCACTCATGGCGCCTGCAAACTCCTGTGCGCGGTGCCCGTAGTCGTCGAACACAATAAAGCCCTGCATCTTGATGCGTTTGCGCAGCAAGGTGCCCAACAGCAGGCCGAGGCGGTCCGGGCCCGGCGGCAGCGCGGTGGCGTTGTAGTTGGCCACCAAACCGCAAACGGGAATGCGGGCTTTCGTATTGAGCAGGGGCAGCACCGCGTCGAACACCGCCCCGCCGACGCTCTCAAAGTACACGTCGATGCCCTTGGGGCATGCTGCCGCAAGGTGACCTGGCAAGTCCCCTGCATGGTGATCAATACAAAAGTCAAAACCCAACTCGTCAATCACGTAGCGGCACTTTTCGTTGCTACCTGCAATACCGACGACATGGCAGCCTTTGAGTTTGGCGATTTGTCCAACGACGGAGCCCACCGGGCCACTGGCCGCGGCGACCACCACAGTTTCTCCCGCCACGGGTTGGCCGATGTCAAGCAAGCCCATGTAGGCCGTCATGCCGGGCATGCCCAGCACGCCCAGAGACCAAGAGGGATGGGCGTCGTGGTGGGCCAGGGTCCTTAAGCCCGATCCATTGGACAGCGCATAGTCTTGCCAGCCGCTGTAGCCCAGTACCAAGTCACCCACTTTGAAGTCGCTGTGGTTCGATGCCTGAACGCGCGACACCGTGCCACCCACCATCACCTCGCCAACGGCGACCGGCTCGGCGTAAGAGGGACCATCGCTCATTCGGCCCCGCATATAGGGGTCGAGCGACAGGTAGAGCGTGCGCAGCAATACTTGCCCAGACCCGGCGTCTGGCACGGGGATTTCTTCCATCCGAAAGTTCATGCTGGTGGGCGCGCCCACGGGGCGTGAGTTCAGCAAGATGCGGCGGTTGACGATGTTGGTTTGTGGCATGAGGCGTCGTGGTGTGTTGAGGGGGAGGAGGCAATTCTGTTGAATCAAGACGCGTCTCACCAAAAACCGTTCGGGCTGAGCTTGTCGAAGCCGCGTGTGGCTCGGTGAGGACCCTTCGACAGGCTCAGGGCGAACGGGATTCAGCGAACAGTATTGGGGTAGGGTGGCCATTGACCGGTGGACGAGTACGGGCAGTGTGAATGTCGACGTTCGTCAGGCTTCGATCAGCACCTTGAGTGCTTTCGTTTGCGCCGCATGCCCAAAGGTTTCGTAGGCGGACATGATGTGCTCCAGCTTGAAACGGTGGGTGATCAGTGCGGTCGGGTCCAACTTGTGGCAGCACAAGGTCTTGAGCAGCATGGGTGTGCTCACGGTGTCGACCAAACGTGTGGTGATGCTGATGTTGCGGTCCCACAGGCGCTCCAAGTGCAAATCCACTTTGACGCCGTGAACACCAATGTTCGCGATGGTGCCGCCAGCGGCGACGATGGCCTGGCACAACTCGAAGGTGGCTGGAACGCCGACTGCTTCAATGGCGGTGTCCACGCCCAATCCCGCCGTGAGTTTCATCACCGCGTCGGCTGCATTGCCGTCACTGCTATTGACCGTGGCCGTGGCGCCGAGACGTTTGGCCACCGCTAGGCGAGCATCGTCGAGGTCGATCATGATGATCTCGGCAGGCGAATAGAAACTGGCCGTCAGCAACGCCGCCAAACCAATCGGTCCAGAGCCCACGATGGCCACGCTGCTGCCCGGCTGCACGCGACCATTCAGTACCCCGCATTCCAGCGCGGTGGGCAGGATGTCGCTCAGCATCACCAGCGCTTCTTCGTCTGCCCCGGCGGGGATGGCGTAAAGGCTCATGTCGGCATGCGGAATACGCACGAACTCGGCCTGTGTGCCGTCGATGCTGTTGCCCAATATCCAGCCGCCCGTGGCGCAGTGCGAGTACATCTGACGCCGGCAGTTCACGCACTTGCCGCAGGCACTCACGCAGGAAATCAGCACCGCATCACCCACTTTGAAGTTGGTGACTGAAGCGCCGATTTCGTCCACGATGCCCACGCCCTCGTGGCCCAAAATTCGGCCCGGCGTGCAGCTGGGCACATCACCTTTGAGGATGTGCAGGTCGGTGCCGCAAATGGTGGTGCGTGTCATCTTCACGATGGCGTCGGTGGGGGTCGCGATAACAGGCTTGGGCCTGTCTTCCAGCGCTTTTTGGTTCGGGCCGAGGTAGACAAGTGCTTTCATGTGGAGTTTCCTGTTCAAGCACGTCAGTGCGGGGTTGTTGGTGTCAGCAGCCAGCGTGGATAGCGCAGCGGGCAGACGCCACAGATCGAGGATCAGAGATTGGCCGCCCAGACCGCTGGGGTCTGTTCGGTTGGACACTCAGGGTGGCGCGAATCATGTAAAAAATGTCGCCGCTTCTATTAAGCTTTCTATAAATCGTGAACCCCCCACTCCGTTCGGGCTGAGCCTGTCGAAGCCAGCGCCTACCTCGGTAAGCCCTTCGACAAGCTCAGGGCGAACGGGGGATGGAGTTGAGTTTCGGAGGCCGCATGAGAAAAGGCCGGGCCGCTCCCAATTTTTCTCAACCCCGATGGTGACGAAGGGGCCCTTTCAGGTCCTGGGGGGGCCTGGCGCAAAGCGACAGGTCTGGGGGCGCTCAATACGTTGAGAGGCTGCACTGCGCATACACCGGCGCATTCCGACGGTGTTTGCATGCGCTGTCCTACAAAGGTGGGTAGCAGCCCGGTTGACACTGGCGCATGAACACCGCCACCCTTGAACGACCGGCAGCCGCTCAACTCCTGCCGCCCCTGCGCCACAGACCGGCTCCCGCACACAACGCGCTCACCAACGGATTGCTGGCCGCACTGCCCGCAGCGCAGTGGCAAGCATGGCAGCGGTTTCTGGAACCGGTGGAGTTGCCTCTAGGTACGGTGCTGTATGAGTCCGGCCAGTCGCTGTCCCATGTTTACTTTCCCACGACCGCCATCGTTTCACTGCTTTACGTCATGGAAGACGGTGCCTCTGCCGAGATTGCCATGGTTGGTCAAGAGGGCGTGGTTGGTGTTTCGCTTTTCCTGGGCGGACAATCCACCACCAGCCGCGCGGTGGTGCACAGCGCTGGTTGGGGGTTTCGCCTGAAAGCCCAAATCGTTAGCGCGGAGTTTGATCGCGTGGGGCCGGGGATGCTCCTCATGCTGCGTTATACGCAAGCCCTGCTGACGCAGACGGCTCAGACTGCTGTCTGCAATCGACACCACACCCTGGACAAACAACTTTGCCGCTGGTTGTTGCACAGCACCGACCGCCTGCAAAGCAGTGAGCTGGCGATGACGCAGGAGTTGATCTCCAACCTGTTGGGCGTGCGCCGCGAGGGAGTCACCGAGGCCGCACTCAAGCTGCAGGCTGCGTGTCTGATTCGTTACGCACGCGGCCACATCAGGGTGCTTGATCGACAAGGCTTGATGCGCCACAGCTGCGAGTGTTATGGCGTGGTCAAGAAGGAATACGACAGGCTTTTGCCACGGGGCGTTGTTCAGTAACTGCGCTATGGGCGCGAACCAAGCGCGCTGGGCGCAAAAAATCCTGCCGGCGGTTGCGCTGGGTGCGGCAGTCGGCGGTGCGGCGGGTTGCCGTTCGTTGCCGTCCATCCCATCCTCGGCCACGGCACCAACATCAGCCGCCCCATCGGAACCTTCCACCGTGCGCCTGCAGGGCGCACGTGGCCCCCTGAGCGCAGGCCAAAGCAAACAGGTGCTCGACAGCCTGCACAGCCGCCGACAGGACACCGACATCTTCGCCCGCCACTTGGCCGTTGAAGAAGCGATCACCACCGGCCCCTTGACTACGGGCAACGCGGTGCTGCTGCTGCAGGATGGCCCGGAAACCTACGCGGCCATGTTGAAAGCCATTCAAGCGGCGCGCGACCACATCAACCTGGAAACCTACATCCTCGACGACGATGACGTGGGTCGCCAGTTTTCCGAGGCCCTGCTGAACATGCAGCAGCAAGGTGTGCAAGTGCACCTCATCCACGACAGTGTGGGCACCTTGTCCACGCCACCCGAATTTTTTCAGCGCCTGCGCGAAGCGGGCGTGCAGGTGCTGGAGTTCAACCCCATCAACCCGCTGCGTGCTTGGAAAGAAGGAAAGGTCTGGTCACCCAATCGGCGGGACCATCGAAAGCTCCTGATCTTGGATGGCCAGACCGACTCCTGGTTGCTCTTTCACGCGGGGCGCGGCACCTACGACGACCTCTTGCAGTCCGGCGTCAAAATCCATGAACGCCGCCGGGCCGTGCTGCATTCCAAGACGGCACTCATTGATGGCGCGTGGTCTACCGTTGGTTCAACCAACCTCGATTGGCGCAGCTTCTTGCACAACGAGGAAGTCAACGCCGTGGTCCTGGGCACCGAGTTTGGTGACCAGATGCAACGCATGTTTGACACCGACCGCGCCGCTTCAGACCCGGTGCTGTTGCCCAACTGGCGCGACCGCTCGGTGCTGTCACGGGTTCAGGAGTGGTTTGCTGGCCTGTGGGCGTATTTGGTTGTAAGGACTGGCCCATCGGCTGTAGCTGCTCACCTACACGGCGTCAGCGCGATCTCTGACAAAGGAATGCGGCACCTGCTGCTGCTGAAGACGGGTGCGCATCTAGAAAATCAAAAACTGACGAATCAGGTTCGTCCGTCTGTCTAACAGCGTATGCGTTCGGTGAACCCACCTTGACCGAATCAACGATCAGGTGTTGACCGGTGCAGTCGCAGCGACGCTGGCAGTCTCGGGCGATACCCAGCGGTGCGGCAGCAACTCGTGCAGTCGGCTGTTGGGCCAGGTGGGCAGCTTGGTCAGCACGTCTTTGAGATAGACCCACGCATCATGCCCATTGAGTTTGGCCGACTCGATCAACGTCATCAGCACTGCCGCGCGCTCGCCAGCTTGCTGGCTGCCCACAAAGAGCCAGTTCTTGCGCCCCAGCGCCAGCGGCCGGATCGCGTTTTCCACCGCGTTGTTGTCAATCGGGATGCGTGCATCGGCGAGGTGTAGGGTCAATGCCGCCCAGCGCTTGAGCGTGTAGTCCATCGCCTTGGCCGTCACGTCAGCATTCATGAGTTGCTGACGCTGGGTGAGTAACCAAGCCTTGAACTCTTGGAGCAGTGTTGTACTGGTGTCTTGCCTGAGCTGATGTCGCTCCTGCAGGGTGAGTTGCGCCCCCTGGCGCTCCACGTCATACAGTTGCTGGATTCGATGGAGCGCCTCTTTGGCGATCTCGCTTTGGTTGAGCTTGTGGGCCTCGAAGAACTTTCTTCTGGCGTGGGCCCAGCATCCGGCCTCTTGTATTGGCTGTTGTTTGAACAAGGCTTTGTAGCCCGAGTAATCATCACAAACCAAGCTGCCTTGGAATCCCTCCAGCAGCGTGGCCGCATGCTGGCCTTGCCGACTGTTGCAGAACTCGTAAACCACGGCGCGTTCAGTTGCCTCCCAGTCGCTGCTACGGATGACCCAAGCGTAGGCGGTGTCTGTCTTGCCTGAGCCGGGCGCCAGCAGCTTGATCGGCGTCTCGTCGGCATGCAGCACGGCTTGGCTCAGCAGGTGGGATTTGATCGCTTGCGCCAAGGGCTGCAGCTGAACACCGCACTGCCCCACCCAACTGGCCATGCTGGAGCGCGCGATGAAGGCACCGCTCCTGCGGTAAATCTCTTCTTGGCGGTACAAAGGCAGGTGGTCATCATGTTTTGCAATGATGACCTGGGCCAGCAGCCCTGGCGCGGGAATGCCTTTGTCGATGATCTGGGCGGGCATGGGTGCCGCCAGCACGGTGTTGCAGCAAACGCATGCGTACTTGCCACGAATGTGACGGTGAACAAAGAATTGGGCCGGGACGCAATCGAGTTGTTCGCTGATGTCTTGGCCAATGCGCTTCAAGGGATGCCCTGCACTGCACAAGGCGGGCTCGATCTCGTAGTGGTGCTCAATGCGCTCGAGTTGGCTGGGCAGAGCCTGACGTTTGGCTTGGCGTTTGATGCGGCTGGGCCCTGGGGTGCGGGCCTCATCTTCGGCGCGGTCTTCGGCTTTGGATTCTTCAACGAGAAGCTGTTCGGTTTTTGCATCGAACAACTGAGTTTGAGGATTGCCGCCTTGTGCGTCCAGGCTCTCGCTGCTTTTACCAAAGCGCCACTGCTTCAAGCGGGTCAGCTCGAAGTTCAGCGCGGCGTTCTTGGTGTGCTCAAACTTCAACTGGATTTGCAGTCGCTCAATGAGTTCCCGTGCGTACTGTGCGGCTGCAGTGTCTCCGAGGGCTTGCAGCTGGGCTTTTATTGATGCGGGATCAACGTCTTTGAGCATGTGCGCATCTTGCCTCGCGCGCACGCGCGAGGCAAGACGGGAGATACACGCATTGACCAACCATCACAGCGTTCACACCACGGTGACGGCCTGCACCGCGCCCAGGTGCAACCACGGCGCACCGGCAACCAGCCAATCCCACTGCGCGGCGGTGATTTGAACATGAGCAGCTTCATCTTGCGGCCAGATGAATCGAGCCCGACTGCTCAAGCGGCGCGTGCACAGCCACAGGCCAGAGCCGTCCATCAGCAGCACCTTCAAGCGGCTGGCACTGCGGTTGGCAAACACATACGCGGTATGGGGCTGCGCACCGGCTTCAAAGCTGTGCACCACGCGGGCCAGCAAGGTGTCCATGCCCGCGCGCAGGTCTGCTGCGCCGCAGGCCAGATAGATGGCGTCGATGCGCATCATGATGCGGCCATCGACTTGAGCCAGGCCGCCAATTCGTGCCCGTGATCCACAGGCCAGTGCAGCACCACACCAGCGCCTGGACCTGCGCCTGCCACCACGCACTCAATGCGCACGCTGGCGGGGTTGGGATTGGTTTGTGCCACGGCGCAGGAATGTGCCGCGTTGGCAGCCGCACTGCTGACCGCTTGCACCGGGCCCACCGGGTTACTTCGAACGGCCACAAACCCCTTGGGTTTGAGGGCAACATCAGCGGTTGCGCCGACTGCGGCATGGGCTGCCGAGACGGTCAAATGCGACTGGCCCTGGCCCAGCCTTTGCCGCCAGCGCCCCTCATAAGTGACCCACCCCATCAGCAGCTTTGCATCCATCCCGTGGGCCTGCGCCCACGCAGCAATGCTTTTGCCGGACTGCCTCCACTGCTGAACCACGTCCAGTTGTCGCCTGATCTTGTCTTGCCATCCCACCGCTGCCATTTGCCGCCCCTTCGCTGTTGTCAAAACAGCAACCTTCGCAGCCTTCTATGCCTTTGCATAGGGTGGGGTTTGCCGGACGCTTACCTAACAGCCATCAAGGAGTTCACTATGAAATTCAATCGAGCAGACCTGTCTGCATGCACTGTTCTACTGGTCATGATTGCCTCTCTGGCCGCTTGCGGAAAACAGACAGACGACAGAACCGTCGGACAGAAAATAGACAGCGGCATAGAAGCCGCGCAGCAGCGCGGTGAGAAGGCCATGGATGAAACGGCAACGGCGCTTGAATCGACGGCTCAAAAAGTAGCCGCATCGGTCACGGACACGGCCATCACCACCGCCGTGAAGGCAGAGCTGGCCAAAGACAAAACGCTCAGCGCCACGCAAATTGAAGTCGAGACACAAGACGGACGTGTCGCTTTGACCGGCAAAGCACCCGACACACCGTCCATCGAAAGGGCCACCCGCTTGGTCAGTGGCATTGATGGCGTGAAGAGTGTTGACAACCGGTTGATGTCGGCTGCGCAGTAGGCCTGCGCCCACAAAATCAGCACGGCGGCCAATACAAACACCGACCAAAGTCAGGCGGATCCACAGTCAAGCACGCCTTGCCATCGCACCGCATCACAGCCCACTCGGGCGAGTTCTTGGTGAAATATCCGGGCTAGTGTGGTGTTGCACTCTTGATGGAACAAATAAAAACGATGCGTTTTGGGTCAGGGCAAGGCGCAAACCACAGCGATACCCCGTGGTATCGCGCGGATTTGCAACGCCGCCATGGCCCAAAAGGCGCGTTTTTATGTTCCAGATAGAGTGAAACACCACACTAGATGTGCGCCACGAACGGCACCAGACACTCAAAAGAAAGCTTACTCATAAGTCAGAAACTAAGAGCCGCTAACAAAACACTGCATACACCGTTCGCCCCGAGGTCGAAGGGCCTTGCACCGAGGTACGCGCTGGCTTCGACAAGCTCAGCCCGAACGGTTTTGTTAGCGGCTCTAAGCGGACAAGAGCCATGCTTTAGCGATTGACGTTTTAAAAGTCACAACAAAAACTCCGTTCGGGCTGAGCCTGTCGAAGCCAGCGTGTGCCTCGGTCAAAGCCCTTCGACTTGCCTTTAGTCCTGAGCCTGCCGAAGGGTCAGGGCGAACGGACGTGGGCTAGTCGCGACACGAGAGAGTTTCAGAAAGTGCAGAAAATTCTGTCTTCTAAATTTCTGACTGATGAGTAACGCCTCACTTGAACAAGTCTTTCACCCGGTCCGACCAGGTCTTACTTGTCGGTGAATGTTTGCCTTCGCCTTTGCGGAAGGATTCGTCGAGTTCTTTCATCAACTTGCGCTGGTGCTCCGTGAGTTTGATCGGCGTTTCGACTTGGATGTGGCAGTACAAGTCGCCGGGGTAACTTGAGCGCACGCCCTTGATGCCTTTGCCTTTCAGACGGAATTGCTTGCCGTGCTGTGTGCCCTCGGGCAATTCGATTTCTGCCTTGCCGCCCAGGGTGGGCACTTCAATGCTGCCGCCCAAGGCGGCTGTTGTCAGGGCGACGGGTACGGAGCAATGCAGGTCATCGCCATCACGCTCGAAAATCTCGTGCTGCTTGACGCGAATTTCAATGTAGAGGTCACCGGGCGGGCCGCCATTGGTGCCGGGTTCGCCATTGCCCGCTGAACGGATGCGCATGCCTTCACCGATACCGGCTGGAATTTTGACTTCCAGTGTTTTGGTTTTTTTGATCTTGCCTTGGCCGTTGCAAGTGGTGCAGGGGTCGGGAATGATTTTTCCTGTGCCGTGGCAGTGCGGGCACGTTTGCTGGATGCTGAAGAAACCCTGGCGTATGTGTACCGTGCCAGAGCCATTGCAGGTCGAGCAGGTTTTCGGAGATGTGCCGGGTTTGGCGCCGGTGCCGTGGCAGGTGTCGCAGGTGTCCCAGCTCGGAATGCGAATTTGTGTTTCTTTGCCGCCAGCCGCTTCTTCCAGCGTGATTTCCATGGCATAGGACAGGTCGCTGCCGCGATAAACCTGCTGGCCGCCATTGGAGCCGCGCCGTTGGCCTGCACCACCAAAGATGTCGCCAAAAATATCGCCAAAGGCTTCGGCAAAGCCGCCCATGCCTTCGCCTGGACCGCCGGGGCGGAAGCCCCCGCCCATGTTGGGATCAACACCGGCGTGGCCGTATTGGTCGTAGGCGGCACGTTTTTGCGCGTCCGACAGCATCTCGTAAGCCTCTTTGGCCTCTTTGAATTTCTCTTCGGCTTTTTTGGCATCGTCACCCTGGTGGCGATCCGGGTGGTGTTTCATGGCCAGCTTGCGGTAGGCCTTTTTGATGTCTTCCTCGGAGGCGTTTTTTGCAACGCCCAGAATTTCGTAATAGTCGCGCTTGGCCATGAACTCACCTACAACTCAAAAAACGAAGAAGCCGCGTTGAGGGTGGCACCTTCAACGCGGCAGAACCAATGCCCCAAACCATCATTCCCGCGTGGTTGTGAATCTCAGCGGGAATCCAGTGCATGCCCCGGCGCGTGGATTCCCTCTTTCGCGGGAATGACGGATGAAGTGGCATGCTGCTTGGGCCGGTTCGATTACTTTTTCTCTTTCACTTCGGTGAACTCGGCATCCACCACGTCGTCGGCTGCAGGCTTGCTGGCCGCTGCCGCATCTGGCGCTGCGCCGGCCGCTGCACCAGCAGCAGCTTGCGCGGCTTGTGCGTCGGCATACACCTTCTCGCCGAGCTTTTGGCTGGCGGTCATCAAGGCCTCGGTCTTGGCTTCAATGGCGGCTTGGTCCTCGCCTTTGAGGGCTTCTTCAACGTCTTTGAGCGCGGCTTCGATTTTTTCTTTCTCTGCAGCGTCAATCTTGTCGCCGTGTTCAGACAAGCTCTTCTTCACGCTGTGGGCCATGGCGTCAGCGGCGTTGCGGGCTTGCACGAGTTCCAGTTTCTTTTTGTCTTCGGCGGCATTGAGTTCGGCGTCTTTCACCATCTGCGCAATCTCGGCTTCGTTCAAACCGGAGTTGGCTTTGATGGTGATTTTGTTTTCCTTGCCTGTGCCTTTGTCTTTGGCACCCACATGCAAGATGCCGTTGGCGTCAATGTCAAAGCTCACCTCAATTTGCGGTGTGCCGCGCGGTGAGGGTGGAATGCCTTCTAGGTTGAATTCACCCAGGCTCTTGTTGCCCGTGGCCAGCTCGCGCTCGCCTTGGTAGACCTTGATGGTCACAGCTGGCTGGTTGTCGTCAGCGGTGGAAAAGGTTTGGCTGAACTTGGTGGGAATGGTGGTGTTCTTCTTGATCATCTTGGTCATCACACCGCCCAGGGTTTCAATGCCCAGGGACAGTGGGGTGACGTCGAGCAAGAGCACGTCGGTGCGGTCACCGGCCAGCACTTGGCCTTGAATCGCGGCGCCTACAGCCACAGCCTCGTCAGGGTTCACGTCTTTGCGTGGCTCCTTGCCGAAGAACTCTTTGACCTTCTCTTGCACCTTGGGCATGCGCGACATGCCGCCGACCAAGATGATGTCGTCAATGGCGCTCACTGCAATGCCCGCGTCTTTGATCGCGGTGCGGCAAGGGGCAATCGTGCGCTCTATCAAGTCTTCCACCAGCGCTTCCAACTTGGAGCGGGTGAGTTTGATGTTCAGGTGCTTCGGGCCCGAAGCGTCGGCCGTCACATAAGGCAGGTTGATGTCGGTTTGCGCGCTGTTAGACAACTCAATCTTGGCTTTTTCTGCGGCTTCTTTCAGGCGCTGCAAAGCGAGCACGTCTTTGCCCAGGTCCACGCCTTGTTCTTTCTTGAACTCGGCAATGATGAAGTCGATGATGCGCTGGTCAAAGTCTTCGCCGCCCAAGAAAGTGTCGCCGTTGGTGGACAACACTTCGAATTGTTTTTCGCCATCGACATCGGCGATTTCAATGATGGAAACGTCAAAGGTGCCACCGCCCAAGTCGTAGACGGCAATCTTGCGGTCGCCCTTGTCGGTTTTGTCCAAACCAAAAGCCAGCGCGGCCGCGGTAGGTTCATTGATGATGCGCTTGACGTCCAAGCCCGCAATGCGGCCCGCGTCTTTGGTGGCTTGGCGCTGCGCGTCGTTGAAGTAGGCCGGCACGGTGATCACGGCTTCAGTCACGACCTCACCGAGGTAGTCCTCAGCCGTCTTTTTCATCTTGCGCAGCACTTCAGCGCTGACTTGCGGAGGTGCCAATTTTTTGCCGCGCACTTCCACCCAGGCGTCGCCGTTGTCGGCGGCGACGATGCTGTAGGGCATGAGGTCGATGTCTTTTTGAACTTCTTTTTCAGTGAACTTGCGGCCAATCAGGCGCTTGACTGCATAGAGCGTATTGCGTGGGTTGGTCACGGCTTGGCGTTTGGCCGAAGCACCCACCAGAATTTCGCCGTCTTCTTGGTAAGCAATGATGGACGGCGTGGTGCGTGCACCTTCGCTGTTTTCAATCACACGCGTGGTGTTGCCTTCCATGATGGACACGCACGAGTTGGTGGTGCCGAGGTCGATGCCGATGATTTTTGCCATGGTGATTTCTCCTGAAAACTAAAAAAGCTGATGCACTGAAGTTGTGGATAACTCAGCGGACTTCAAGGGGGGGCTCGTGAATTTGGCGCTCTGAAATTCAGACCGTTCGCCCTGAGCCTGTCGGAGGGTTGCGCGTGCAACCTGGGCTTCGACAAGTTCAGCCCGAACGGAAGTTAGGACTTCTAATTGACTGGAATAACGTGGAAAAACTTAGCTTGGAGCACAAACCGTGACCAAAGCGGGCCGCAGCACACGCTCGTTGATCGAATAACCTTTTTGCAGCACCGTGACCACGGTGTTGGGTTCTTGGCTGACACCCTCGGGCAGCGGCACCACGCTGATGGCCTGGTGCTGGTGTGGGTCGAACTTGCTGCCCGCTGCAGGGTTCAATTCCACCACTTTGTTGCGCTCCAGGGCGCTGGCCAGTTGGCGCAGTGTGGCATGCACACCTTCCAGCAGCTGTTCGGGCGTGGCGGCGGGAATGGCAATGGCCGCTTCGAGGCTGTCTTTGACTGGCAGGAGGCTTTCGGCAAAACCTTCCACTGCGAATTTGCGGGCCTTGCTGACTTCTTCTTCAGCCCGGCGGCGGGTGTTCTCGGCCTCGGCTTTGGCGCGCAAAAAAGCGTCGGCCATGTCGGTGTGTTTGGCTTGCAGGGCCGCCAGTTCGTTGGCCAGGTCTGCCGCAGGTGCGGCGTCGTTGGGCTCAAGTGCTTGATTTTCTTGGGGATTTTGATGGGGTGTCATGGTGTGCGTAAGGGCAGTGGCTGACTTCAGGTCGCATATAAGGTCAAAAGCCGTGCATTCAAGAGGGCGATTCAACAAGCTGAGAACTCGTCATTCCCGCGCAGGCGGGAATCCAGGCCGTGCTTCAAGTTGCATCGACTGCGCTGTTGGCCGCCACCGACGGCGTTCCCGCCTGGGCGGGAATGACGGAGAGGCGCTACTCGCCCGGATCAATACTGACCGACCACCGGTTCCAGTCGCTCAGCACACGGCGGTCGCGTTTGGTGGGCCGGCCCTGTTCCAGGCTTTGTGCGGGTTCGGGTGCCAGGCGGCGCTGTTGGGCGATTTGTTCGCGCTGTTGAAGGCTTTCGGGCGTTTCTTCGAAAAGGCCAGCCGCGATGCTCGCTGACCCGCGCTGCGGGCTCAAACCCAACACCACCACCGTGCGGGGCACCTGGTTTTGCCGCAATTCAATGCGATCACCGAGCTTCACGTCACGTGAGGCTTTGGCGACCTGGCCATTGACCCAGACCCGGTTCTTGCCAATCTCGTCGTTGGCCAGACTGCGGGTTTTGAAGAAGCGTGCGGCCCAGAGCCATTTGTCCAGGCGTACACCAGGTGTGGAAGTCATGTTGAACTTTGTACAAAGAGTGTCTTGAGGGTTTGCGTATTTTTAGGTGGTCCCGCCTGATTGAGGGTGACGCGAATCGCGACAACAGACTTCATTCGATCCGAGCTTGCCGCAGTCGGCCAAAGCTTTTGCGCATGCTCTTTGGCAGGCGCAGGGCGAAATTGTTTTGGTTTGCTGCACGATCTGTCAATGTCAACTTAAGGATCGGGTTTGATGTATGCAGGCAAGCCAGGACTGCTTGTTGTTTTGGCTCCGATATCTGACCTTGTTTGGACAGCGTTCATATTTCACGTCGTCGTTTGCCTGCCGCCTAAAGAGTAGCCCACACAGGGCCGATACTGCCTGAGGACATCCACTTTTCTCTTCTCAACATGCAAACCCTGCACGCGCTGGCAATTGTTTTTCTGGCATTGACCTCACTGCGTGTGTCTGGTCAACCGGCCGTTGACCCTGCCCGCGAGACGATCAAGTGGTATTCAACGCATTTTCCTCCCTATGTGAACCTGTCCGGGCAAGACCAGGGCCATGGTGCATTCCAGCTTGTGATGAAGACCCTGGTCAAAAACTTGCCCCAGTACCAGCACCGCTCTGTGGAAGCCTCTTTGCCTCGGGTCATCGAGTCAATCAAGACGACGCCTGACGGCTGCACCGTGATGTTGCTCAGAACAAAAGAACGAGAAGCGCTGATGGATTTTTCAGCCCGTGCGCACACCCATGTGCTGCCAAACGGCATGGTCACTTTGCGCCGCAAAATGGATGCACTTCGGCCCCATATCAACGAGCGAGGCGAGATTCGCCTTGATGAGCTTCTCGGATCTAAGAAATTCAAGCTGGCTCTGGCGCAAGACCGCAGTTGGGGTGAAGGGATTGATCCCATCGTGCGCAAGCATGCGGCCAACTTGATTTCAATTTCTTCTACCGAGGTCTTCGCCAGTCGGTTGTTGAAACTGACCAATCAGAACGAGTTTGACGCCATCATTGGCTACGCCATCGAGCTGAAGTACACGGTCAACGAGCTCAAATTGAATCAAGCGGACTATGTGGTGCTTCCAATCGCAGAGTCGTCCAATTTGTTGCCGGTGTCAGTGTCGTGTTCATATTCAACCCAAGGCAAGGCAATACTTTCAGCGATAGACAGGCTGCTGTCGGAGTCCCTCATTGTCAAACAAATGGATGATTTCTATCGCGGTTTGCTGGACGAAGAAACCCTCCGTTACTACGACAAATTACTGCGACAAACACGCGAGCAAAAATGAGTGCGAGCGGATTGGATCGGTCAACGGGCCGCCTAGCGCCTACTCTGGTCAAGAAGGCTTTTTCTGTCTATTTTTCTATTGCAGTTTTGTTCACCATCGTCCAGATTGCCCTTCACTACCGGGAAACATACTCACAGGTCACCCAAGAACTCCATGCTGCAGCGCATGCGTTCGAGCCGGGAATCACCAATGCAATTTGGAACTATCAGAAAGAGTTGGTCCAGGCCATAGCCCTGGGCATGGTGGACGGGCGCGTGGTGCTGGGCGTGCGTATTCGAGACAAAGCGGGGCACATTCAAATCGAAGAGATGCGAGGTCAGTACAAGGCGGACGACCTCGATGTTTCCAAGCGACTGGAGTTGATTCATACGGATCGGTACGGAAATCGGCAGGCCATCGGTGAAATGGTGCTGTACTCGAACCACGGCGTGGTGTTGGCACGCGTTCAATACGGCCTGCTGTTGGCGCTGTTGATTGCGGTGCTGAAAACTGTGGGGCTTTGGATGATCATCGTTGCTTTTGCAAACCGCTTGATTGCCAAACCCCTTGAGCAACTCACCGAGCAAGTGGGGACGTTTGATGTCGCGCTGTCATCTGCGGTGCCGCGGATCGCGCCGTCGCAGGCCTACCAAAGCGCGGAGCTTTGTGTCTTGCGCGATGCGTTCAACGATCTTGGCGACCGAGTGATCGCTCATCGCAGTGAGCTGGCTGAACTGGCGGCGACGCTAGAACGCAGGGTCCAGGACCGCACACTGGAGCTGAGCGAAAAAAATGCAGCCTTGAACTCGGAAGTGACCGTCCGCAAGTCAGCCGAGCAGGCGCTGATAAGAGAGCGCGATTTTTCTGTTGCGCTGGTGCGATCGATTCCAGAGCTGTTTGTATTGGTGGACCAAGAGGGGCGCATTTTGATGTCCAACCCCAATGCCAAGCGGGTGCTTCATATTCTGGAGACGCCTTCGCAAGTGATCCAAGACTTCGTGTCAAAAGCAGACCGCGACGCGATGGCTTGCTTGTTGAACGAAGTTTTCAGTCGCGGAGAGGCTGCCTGTGAGGCGGAGTTGGGCCGGGGTGGCGACGACTTTTCTCCTTACTACGTGGTGGCCCACAGAGTTCAATTGGATGAACAGCGCTGTGCGATTTTGGTGGCAATTGACATCAGTGAGCGGCGTTCAGCAGAGCAAAAAATGCGCACACTCGCGCTACACGATGCGTTGACGAAACTCCCCAATCGTTTGATGCTGCAAGACCGCTTGTTGCACGCAATCATGTTGTCAACGCGGCAGCGCCACAGCATGGCCATTTTGTTCCTTGATCTCGATGGATTCAAAGCCATCAATGACACGGGTGGGCACGATGCAGGGGATGTCGTGCTGCTGGAAGTGGCCAAGCGGCTGCAGCTGCAGGTTCGAGAATCCGACACAGTGGCCCGTTATGGTGGTGACGAGTTTGTGGTGGTGTTGTCGCACATTTCGAGCAAAGAGGCGGCGGCGGTCGTTGCGCAGAAACTGATAGATGCGGTTTCCTTGCCTATTGGCTTCAGACAAGAGAACCACAGTGTGGGTGTCAGCATTGGCATCAGCTTTTTTCCTGATGATGGCGTTGAGATAAATGCATTGTTGGAGCGTGCCGACGCCGCCATGTACCGTGCAAAAAGTCGTGGCAAAGGCCAATACGCGTTTTCCATCGAAAGTGTGGGGTAGTCCCGCCCTTCAACAAAGCCGCAGCGTCGTCACCCTTGCATGGCGCACCCGCGCTTGCAAGCGCGGGTCGTTCCGAAGGCGGACAGCAGGCTGTCCGAAAAGGCTAATTTGAGGCTCCATTGACGCAATCAGCCTTTGGATGCAGCCTTCCCAGCGTCTTGAGAGCTGCCTTTTGTCCCTTCAAACTCCCATCGATGCCATACGCCGCAGGTTCAACGCAGCACATATGAGCTTGAACTCGCAGCGAACCTTCTCAATGCCCCTGAAGCTGAATTGCCGGAACCCCAGCACCTGCTTGATCCAGGCGTTGGGCGGCTCGACGATGGCCTTGCGTCGGCGGTATTTGTCCTGCCCTTGCCGGGTCTGCAGCTTGGCCGCCATCGCCGCCGTGTGCGGATGCTTGTCTTGGTCAATCTGCGCTTGCTGCTTGCCTTCTCTCCCCAGCGCCACGATCACCTCGGTCTTCTTGTCGCTCAACTGCTGCAGTACAGCTTCGCTGCGGTAGCCCGCGTCCGCCAGCAAAACCTCGAGGGCTCGGCCGGTGTTGCTGCGCACTGCCTCCAGCATGACCGGCAACTCAGCGGTATCGGCCGCGCAGTTGGTGAGCTCTGCTGCCACGATGATTTGCGCTGCAGCATCGACTGCGGTTTGCGCGTTGAAGCATTGCTCAAAGCCCGCACTGGTCTTCATGATGCGGCTGTCGGAGTCGGTGAAGTTGTCTTGCGCCTTGGGCTCAGGCACACCGAATGCGCGCTTGAAGGCGGGCCCGCGCTTGTTGGGCTTGTTGGCGGTATTGCGGGTGCCAGCACTGCCTTTGAAGCCCTGAGGGCCTTGGCCGTCGTCATCTGAGTCCTGGCTTGTATCCTTGCTTGAATCATGCCCCTCGGGCTTGCGCCCACGCTGCTTGTCCGCCTCCTGCTGGCGCGCCTGCAAGCGCTGCTTGGCCGCCTCAATGGCCGCCAGGCGCTCCTGGCGCCGAGCCAGTTCTGCGGGAACGTCCAACTCGGGCTCGTCCACCTCGGCCATGTCCGTCTGTGCGGCCCGCCTGAGCAAGGCGTCGATCTGGGCCTTGAGTTCGATCTCGCGCGCTTGCATGCGCTCGTAGCTCATGGCCTTGTGCTTGCTGGCCTTGGCGCGTAGCTTGGTGCCGTCCACCGCGATGGTGCCCAGCTTGACCAGGCCGCACTCACCGGCCAACTTGACCACTTGCACAAACAGCGCCGCGAGTTCTTCCAGATGCAGGGCCCGGAAATCGCTCAGCGTGCGGTGCTTGGGGAAGTTGTCCGCCGCCAGCACCCTAAACGCCACATCTTCATGCAGCTTGTTGGCAATCTTGCGCGAGGAGAACACGCCCGTGGCGTAGCCATACACCAGCACCTTGACCATCATGGCCGGATGGAAGGGCTGATTGCGCGAGCCGCCGCCCTGGTAACGCTTGAAGAACGCGCTCAGATCGAGCGTGTCGATGGTGTCATTGATGTAGTGGGCCAGGTGGCCTTGCGGCAGCCACTCCTGCAGGGCATGCGGCAACAACAATTGTTGCTCGGGTGCGTAGGGAAGGTAACTGCTCGGCATGCCGTCACTCTACCGCCACGCTCTCAGGACCACATCCCGTGATGCCTTCAAATTGAGGTTCTGCCGCGCAGACTCCTAGGGCTATCGCTTCAAGGCGCGACGCTCAAACCATCCAGTACCGCTTTGCCTGCCACGGCTGAAGCGGCGCTCAGTGCGCTGCCCCACACCATGTCGATCAAGGACAACTCCAGCGGCCAGCCTTTGAGAGTGGCCAGGTTGCTGAGGTCGTAGGTGGCATAGGCAACAAAACCCAAAAGCGCCGCGCTCATGGCCGTCTTGGTCAGGCCAGGCTCGGCTGCATGGGGCAACACGGCAAACACCGTCAAACCGGCCACAAATACAAAGTAAAACGCTGCCGCTGCTGCCCAATTGGGTTTGTCGGCCATCAAGTGCCCGAGGCCGTGTTGGTAGAGCGGTTTGGCCACCCAGCCCAGCCACAGGCCGTCGAGCAGCGCCATGGCCAACAGTGTTGCCAAGCCGGACAGAAGGATTCTGGTCATGGGGGGTGAGACCTCTGGGATGGGCGAGGGTGCACGCGGGTGGGCTCACAGTCGGAAGAGTTGTCCGCCTTCGACTTTGACCCTGTCGCCTGTGCGCAGGTCATCAATCCGGTGGAAGTCGAACACCCTGAACTCACCGCTGTTCATGCGCACGTGAACGCGGAAGACTTGGTCATCGGATTTGTTGTGTTGTTCGATGCTGTTTCCTGCCACAGCACCACCGACCACGCCGACGCCAGTGGCCAATGCGCGGCCGCTTCCACCACCAATTTGGCTGCCAACGACAGCACCCAGCACGGCGCCGAGTATGGCCCCACCGCCCGAGGTGCGGCCTTGGATCGCCACGGTTTCAATGCTGCTCACCCTGCCCATTTCTGCACGCTGCGCGTCGCGACTGGACGCACCAGGTGCGTCAGCGACCGAATCTCGGCCCCGAGGGTCGAGGGCACAACCAACCAACAAACTCAAGGTGGCGACGGACAGCGTGAGGGTAGAAGTTCTGAGTTTCATAAGAGCTTTCTAAAAAGTGGTTCGAATGCAAAAGCGAACGTTCGGTTGATGGTGCTGCGTCATATACGTCCCATCAACAACAAGACGACGAGGATGACCAGCACCAGCCCGATACCGCCGCTGGGTGCATAGCCCCAAGATTTGCTGTGGGGCCAAGCGGGAACGGCGCCTAGCAACAACAGCACCAACAAAACCAACAGAATGAAACTCATGCTCATCACGAACTCCTTGAGGGAAGGGGTGCCGGTTTAAAAGCGACCGGTATTTGTTTGGCGGGTGCCAGCATTTTTTTCAAGTCCGTCCATGCATCGAATTCTTGGGAGGTGACGTCACCCGACGCCAGCGCGGCGGTTCGCAATGAAATGCCCTGTTGATGGGCCTGCATCGCGATGGATGCGGCCCGGCGATACCCAATGTGCGGCGACAGCGCGGTGACGCGCATCAACGAATCCTCCACCATCGCCTGGGTGCGCGACTCATTGACTTCCAGGCCAGCCACACAGTGCACGTGAAAGCTGTGCATGGCATCGGTGAGCAGGCGCAAGCTGTCCAGCAGGTTCAGTGCGACGAGGGGCTGGTAGGTGTTCAGTTCAAACTGCCCCTGGCTGGCACCAATGCCGATGACCACGTCGTGGCCCATCACTTGCGCGCACACCATGGTGAGCGCTTCGATTTGAGTGGGGTTGACTTTGCCCGGCATGATGGAGCTGCCGGGTTCATTGGCGGGCAGCCGCAGTTCGCCCAGGCCGGCCCGCAGGCCACTGCCCATGAGGCGCAGGTCGCTGCTAATTTTTGTCAGCGCGATGGCCAACATGCGCAGCGATGCGTGCAGGGCGACCAGGGCTTCTTGCCCAGCCATCGCAGCAAAGAGGTTGCCCGCTTGAACGAATGGAAGATCAAATTTCCTGGCCATTACCGCCGCAACCCGTGAGCCAAACTCAGGATCGGTGTTCAAACCGGTGCCAACGGCAGTACCGCCCAAGGGCAAGTCCAGCACAGTGATCAGGGCACTTCGAATGGAGCGGCGGCACAAAAACAGTTGGGCTTCGTAACCACCGAACTCTTGCCCCAGGGTGACCGGTGTGGCGTCCTGTAAATGCGTTCTACCCACCTTGACCACGTCACGAAGACGCAAGGCAAGCACTGACAAAGCGCTGCGCAGTTCGTCCAGTGTGGGCAGAAGTTGTTCTTCTACTTGCTGGGCGACAGCCATGTGTACTGCGGTGGGATAGACATCGTTGGACGATTGCCCCAGGTTCACCTCCCCGTGTGCCGCGAATTGCGGCTCACCGGGCGCGAGCCCTTGGTTGGCAATACGGGCCACCACTTCATTCACGTTCATGTGGCTTTGTGTGCCGGAACCGGTTTGCCACACCGACAAGGGGAACTCGCTGTCAAATTCTCCGAGCGCAATACGTTCTGCCGCGTGGGCGATCGCATCGGCGTGCTTCTTGTTGAGCAAACCCAGATCTCGGTTGACACCCGCCGCCGCCCATTTCACCCATGCCATCGCGTGAATCACGGCCAATGGCATGTGCTGCTCGCCAATGGCAAAGTAGCGCAGGCTGCGGGCGGTTTGCGCCCCCCACAGGGCTTGTGCGGGGACGTCAATGGATCCGAAACTGTCGGTTTCCGTTCGGGTGGTGTTCATATGGGGTTGCCGCCTGCGGCTTATTTCGCGTCAGTCGCCGTACTTGTCGATGGGTCAAGGCCGCTGAGCATGTTGTGCTCACCCATGCCGATGGGTTTGTTGGCGACCATGGAGGCCGCGACGGCAAAGAGACGCACCATCTTGCTGTGGGGGGCATCCCAATACTCTGCAGCGTCGGGCACCACTTTGAGTAGGACCAGGTCGTTGGAGGTGCGGCCTTCCGGAAACCATGGGCGCGCAAAAGCGGTCCACAACTCGTCAATGCGGTCTTGATCGGCATGAATTTCGCCTCGGCCACAGATAGACACGTAGCTGGCTTTTCCCATGTCGCTGAAGCTTAAATTCAGTTTGTTCAGTTGCTCTACTTTGCTGGACCGCAGGTCCGTGAAAAACCAGATCGCTCCTTCGGCGTCCATCTCCAGCGGTGCCATGGGGCGACTGATCAGTTGGCCTTGGCCGTTGGCAGTGGTCAACATGGCGACTGTCATGTGTTCAACCAATTCACAAAGTTGGGTCAGTGCGGGCGTGGTTTGCGTATGGGTTTTCATCAAGGGGCTCTCGTGGATTGCAAAGGGGGCGGAACAGACCTTTCTCAGGCAGCAGGGTGTTCCAACCCGGACAAGCCATCTTGGGTGCAAGCGCATGGGTCAACTGTCGGACGCGTCGCAGACGGGTTGTAGGAAAAACGCTTGTTGGTCGTCGCGCCCGATTCGGCTGACCGCCTGACCCGAGTGAGGCTCAAGGGTCATCAGCCCGAAGCGACCCGGTGTGTCACCTCAAAGAGTTGTCGGGCTGGCCTGCATGGCACTGTAGAGATGCCACACGGCGATGAACATGGCTGCGATGGCAGGGCCGAGTACGAAGCCGTTGATGCCCATCACGGCCATGCCGCCCAGGGTGCTGATGAGAATCGAGTAGTCGGGCATGCGGGTGTCCTTGCCGAAGAGCATCGGACGCAACAGGTTGTCCACCAGGCCGATCACCAGCACGCCCCACGCCATCAGCGCCAGGCCCTGCGACAGCGCGCCGTTAAGCAAGAAGTAGGCGGCTACCGGCCCCCACACCAGCGCCGCGCCAACGGCTGGCAGCAGCGACAGGAAGGCCATCAGCACGCCCCACAACAAGGCCCCGTCGACCCCGAGGAACCAAAACGCCAGTCCACCGAGCAGGCCTTGCAGCGCGGCCACCAACAAGTTGCCCTTGACCGTGGCGCGGATCACCACAGCGAACTTGTCGAACAACTCGCTGCGTTGCGCAGGCGGCAGAGGAATGGCATGGCGCAGTTCGCGCGCCAGGCGCTCGCCATCGCGGATGAGATAAAACGCCAGATACAACGTGATGAACAGGTCCAGCACGAACTCGAAGGTGTTCTGACCAATCGCCACGGCCTGCGTGGCGATGAACTGACTGCCTTGCACCAGCGTGGCCGTCACGCGCCGCTGCAGCGTGGCGAAGTCGATCAAACCGAAGCGGTCCAGCAGGTCGTTGATCCAGCCCGGCAGGTGCTCGAACACGCCACGAAAATAACGCACAGGGTTCACCTCGCCCGACTGCAATTGCTCATACACGCTGGCTGCTTCGCGAGCCAACGCGGCGGCGATGAAGGTCAAAGGCAACACCACCAGCAGCAGCGCCACGAGCATGGTGATCAGCGCTGCAGGGGTGCGGCGTTGCCTGCAGCGCGGCAGCAGCCAGCGGTACAGCGGCGCGGAAATCAGCGCAAGCACCGTCCCCCACAACATGGGGCCATAAAAGGGCAACAGTATCCATGCCATCGCCGCTGACACCACCGCCAACAGCAGCAGCAACGTGCGCTTTTCGAGTCGTGTGGGTTCGTGCTCAGACGGTGGGGGCATCAAACGGTTCCGGGTTGTCTGCGGCGAGCACGGGCTCACCGCGTTGGCGGGCGTGAAAGGGCGCGAACACACTGCGCGCCTGGCAAAAATAGGGTGTCAACACTAAGAGCCGCTAACAAAACCGTTTGCCCTGCGCTTGTGGAAGCCAGCGAGTACCTCGGTGCAAGGCCCTTCGACAAGCTCAGGGCGAACGGTGTATGCGGTGTTTTGTTAGCGGCTCTAAAAACAAAGACAACCCACGCAGCCTCTCGATCCAGCCCAGTGAAGCATCAACTCCCGTTCGGGCTGAGCCTGTCGAAGCCCAGGTTTCACGCGCTACCCTTCGACAAGCTCAGGGCGAACGGTTGATACTTCATCGGGCCGGAGCAATAAGCAGTTGGTTGCTGATCGGCTTGGCCTGTGCGCTGGGGCTTGCAACGCTGCTGTATCTGCTGCGCAATGTGTTGCTAGGCACACCCACACCGGTTTACCTCGCCATCCAAGCCGAGTTGGTGCAAACCGTGGTGGCCAGCGGCCGCGTGGTGTCGCCGCAGCGGGTCACCGTGGCGCTGCAAGGCGCGGGCCGCGTGCTGCGCGTGGCCGTGAGGGAGGGCCAAACCGTTGAACGTGGGCAACTGCTGATTGAGTTGGACAACAGTGACGCACGCGCCAGCCTTGCTCAAGCCATTGCCGCCGTGGCCCAGGCCGAGGCCCGTGTCCGACAGGTGCGCGAAGTCAGCCAGCCGCTGGCGTTGCAAGCGCTGACGCAGGCGCGGGCCACAGCGTTGCAAGCGCAAAAGGTACTTGCACGTGACCGCGACCTGGTGGCCCAAGGTTTCATCAGCCAAGCCGTGCTGGACGACGCGCAGCGTGCGTTGGATGTCGCCAGCAGCCAGGTCACTAGCACCCAGGCACAGGCCACCAGCAACACCCCCAGCGGCAGCGATGCCGCGCTGGCCCAAGCCGCACTGGCGCAAGCGGTGGCGGGAGCGCAGCTCGCCCACGTCAAACTCGCGCAGGGGCAGGTCCTCGCGCCCAGCGGCGGCGTGTTGATTTCGCGTGATGTGGAAGTGGGCGACATTGTTCAAACCGGCAAAGCGCTGATGGTGTTGGCTACGTCGGGGCAGACCCAGGTGTTGGTGCAAATTGATGAAAAAAACCTGTCGAAAATTGCGCTGGGGCAAAAGGCCTTGGGTTCGGCAGATGCGTTTGCAAGCCAGAGGTTTGATGCGGTGGTGGCCTATATCAATCCAGGCGTCGATGCAGCACGCGGTTCGGTGGAGGTGAAGCTGGCGGTTCCAGAACCGCCCGCGTATTTGCGCCAGGACATGACGGTCTCGATCGACATTGAAACCGCCCGGCGCACAGCGACCGTGGTGCTGCCCACCAGCACACTGGAAGAAGCCGCCAGCGAGCAACCCTGGGTGCTCGTGGTTCGCAACAAACGCGCCGTCAAGCAGTTTGTCCTGCTGGGCCTGCGTGGTGATACCAGGGTGGAGGTGCTCAGCGGCATTGCAGCAGGCGAAGGCGTGGTTCCGGTGTCCAAAATCGGCGTGAAAGCCGGCCAGCGCGTGCGCGCCCGCGTCACGCCCGAGCCTGCCAAAGCCCAGAGCAAAGTCAGCGCTGGGAAACCAGTGCAGTGAAACTATGAATCCCTTGTTGCCCTTTGAGTGGATTCTGGCCACCAGGTTTCTGCGCGAGGGCCTGCTGCAAACGCTGTTCATCATTGCCGGCGTGGCCCTTGGGGTGTCGGTGATTGTGTTCATGTCTGCGCTGCTGACGGGTCTGCAAGCCAGCATCTTCAAGACGCTGCTGGACTTTCAAGCGCAAATCGTCATCAAGTCGCCCGATGAAGCGCCGCGCAGCTTGCGTCAAGCGGCGGGTACGGAATTCGCCACGCGGGTGCAACCACGCGCTCAGCGCCCGCGTTTGCTCGACCAATGGCAAAAAGTGCGCGACACCACACAGGCCACACCCGGCGTATTGGTGGTGGCCCCTGTGATTGAAGATGCCGCATTCATCGTGCGGGGTGATGCCAACGTCGGTGTTGGCGTGCGCGGCATAGAGCCTGAAAGTTATCTGCGGCTGATTGCGTTAAAGGAAAAAATCATCGCAGGCCAGGCAGACTTGACCAGCACTGACGTTCTGATTGGCAGCGACCTGGCCACCGACTTGGGATTGAGCGTTGGCGACAAGCTCACACCCAAAGCCGCATCTGGCGCGTCCGTGGTGCTGTTCGTGGCGGGCATTTTTGACTTTGGCAACCAAGGCCAGAACAAGGGCAGCGTGTACGTGGCGCTGCGCACCGCGCAAAGCCTCCTGGGTTTGCCCGGCGGCGTCACCAGCTTGTGGGTCAAAGTGGCGGCACCGTTTCAGGCAGAAGCCACCGCACAACAAATTGCCGCACAACCAGGCATTCGCGTTGAAAGCTGGATCGAGACCAATGCGGAATTTTTCAAGGCGCTGTCCGGCCAGACACTGAGTTTTTTCATGATTCGCCTGTTCGTGGGCCTGACAGCCGCACTCGGCATTGCCAGTGTGCTGGTGGTGTCGGTGGTGCAAAAGTCCAAAGAAATTGGAATTTTGCGAGCGACCGGTACCACCCGCGGCCAGATACTGGGCGTGTTCTTGCTGCAAGGCGCCGTGCTCGGCTTGTTGGGTTCTGTGCTGGGTTCGGTGGTAAGCGTCCGGCAAACCCCACCCTATGCAAAGGCATAGAAGGCTGCGAAGGTTGCTGTTTTGACAACAGCGAAGGGGCGGCAATGGCAGCGGTGGGATGGCAAGACAAGATCAGGCGACAACTGGACGTGGTTCAGCAGTGGAGGCAGTCCGGCAAAAGCATTGCTGCGTGGGCGCAGGCCCACGGGATGGATGCAAAGCTGCTGATGGGGTGGGTCACTTATGAGGGGCGCTGGCGGCAAAGGCTGGGCCAGGGCCAGTCGCATTTGACCGTCTCGGCAGCCCATGCCGCAGTCGGCGCAACCGCTGATGTTGCCCTCAAACCCAAGGGGTTTGTGGCCGTTCGAAGTAACCCGGTGGGCCCGGTGCAAGCGGTCAGCAGTGCGGCTGCCAACGCGGCACATTCCTGCGCCGTGGCACAAACCAATCCCAACCCCGCCAGCGTGCGCATTGAGTGCGTGGTGGCAGGCGCAGGTCCAGGCGCTGGTGTGGTGCTGCACTGGCCTGTGGATCACGGGCACGAATTGGCGGCCTGGCTCAAGTCGATGGCCGCATCATGATGCGCATCGACGCCATCTATCTGGCCTGCGGCGCAGCAGACCTGCGCGCGGGCATGGACACCTTGCTGGCCCGCGTGGTGCACAGCTTTGAAGCCGGTGCGCAGCCCCATACCGCGTATGTGTTTGCCAACCGCAGTGCCAGCCGCTTGAAGGTGCTGCTGATGGACGGCTCTGGCCTGTGGCTGTGCACGCGCCGCTTGAGCAGTCGGGCTCGATTCATCTGGCCGCAAGATGAAGCTGCTCATGTTCAAATCACCGCCGCGCAGTGGGATTGGCTGGTTGCCGGTGCGCCGTGGTTGCACCTGGGCGCGGTGCAGGCCGTCACCGTGGTGTGAACGCTGTGATGGTTGGTCAATGCGTGTATCTCCCGTCTTGCCTCGCGCGTGCGCGCGAGGCAAGATGCGCACATGCTCAAAGACGTTGATCCCGCATCAATAAAAGCCCAGCTGCAAGCCCTCGGAGACACTGCAGCCGCACAGTACGCACGGGAACTCATTGAGCGACTGCAAATCCAGTTGAAGTTTGAGCACACCAAGAACGCCGCGCTGAACTTCGAGCTGACCCGCTTGAAGCAGTGGCGCTTTGGTAAAAGCAGCGAGAGCCTGGACGCACAAGGCGGCAATCCTCAAACTCAGTTGTTCGATGCAAAAACCGAACAGCTTCTCGTTGAAGAATCCAAAGCCGAAGACCGCGCCGAAGATGAGGCCCGCACCCCAGGGCCCAGCCGCATCAAACGCCAAGCCAAACGTCAGGCTCTGCCCAGCCAACTCGAGCGCATTGAGCACCACTACGAGATCGAGCCCGCCTTGTGCAGTGCAGGGCATCCCTTGAAGCGCATTGGCCAAGACATCAGCGAACAACTCGATTGCGTCCCGGCCCAATTCTTTGTTCACCGTCACATTCGTGGCAAGTACGCATGCGTTTGCTGCAACACCGTGCTGGCGGCACCCATGCCCGCCCAGATCATCGACAAAGGCATTCCCGCGCCAGGGCTGCTGGCCCAGGTCATCATTGCAAAACATGATGACCACCTGCCTTTGTACCGCCAAGAAGAGATTTACCGCAGGAGCGGTGCCTTCATCGCGCGCTCCAGCATGGCCAGTTGGGTGGGGCAGTGCGGTGTTCAGCTGCAGCCCTTGGCGCAAGCGATCAAATCCCACCTGCTGAGCCAAGCCGTGCTGCATGCCGACGAGACGCCGATCAAGCTGCTGGCGCCCGGCTCAGGCAAGACAGACACCGCCTACGCTTGGGTCATCCGTAGCAGCGACTTGGAGGCAACTGAACGCGCCGTGGTTTACGAGTTCTGCAACAGTCGGCAAGGCCAGCATGCGGCCACGCTGCTGGAGGGATTCCAAGGCAGCTTGGTTTGTGATGATTACTCGGGCTACAAAGCCTTGTTCAAACAACAGCCAATACAAGAGGCCGGATGCTGGGCCCACGCCAGAAGAAAGTTCTTCGAGGCCCACAAGCTCAACCAAAGCGAGATCGCCAAAGAGGCGCTCCATCGAATCCAGCAACTGTATGACGTGGAGCGCCAGGGGGCGCAACTCACCCTGCAGGAGCGACATCAGCTCAGGCAAGACACCAGTACAACACTGCTCCAAGAGTTCAAGGCTTGGTTACTCACCCAGCGTCAGCAACTCATGAATGCTGACGTGACGGCCAAGGCGATGGACTACACGCTCAAGCGCTGGGCGGCATTGACCCTACACCTCGCCGATGCACGCATCCCGATTGACAACAACGCGGTGGAAAACGCGATCCGGCCGCTGGCGCTGGGGCGCAAGAACTGGCTCTTTGTGGGCAGCCAGCAAGCTGGCGAGCGCGCGGCAGTGCTGATGACGTTGATCGAGTCGGCCAAACTCAATGGGCATGATGCGTGGGTCTATCTCAAAGACGTGCTGACCAAGCTGCCCACCTGGCCCAACAGCCGACTGCACGAGTTGCTGCCGCACCGCTGGGTATCGCCCGAGACTGCCAGCGTCGCTGCGACTGCACCGGTCAACACCTGATCGTTGATTCGGTCAAGGTGGGTTCACCGAACGCATACGTTCGGTGATGGGTTGGGGTTTCTTGATTGCTTGGCGCGGTTTTGCCGTCAACGATGAAGGGGTGCCGTTTTTTACCTTGGAGGCCGGCCCGCTGCTCTACCTTTATGTGGCCGTGGGAGCGACACTGGTGGGCGTGTTGTCGGCGCTGTTTCCCGCGCAGCGGGCCGCCCGGTTAGACCCAGCGGTGGCCATTCGTGGATGAATCCAACCTTGAGTCAATACAGCAGCCCACCCTGCGTCTCGAGGGCATACACAAGTCCTACGGCACAGGCACCACGCACGAAACCGAGGTCTTGCACGGCATTGACCTGAGCCTGGCACGCGGTGAGTTTGCCGCCTTGATTGGCCCCTCGGGATCGGGGAAAAGCACCTTGCTCAACATCATGGGTCTGCTGGACAAACCCAGCAGCGGCAAACTATTCCTGACGGGGCAAGAGGCTGAAAACCTGGCCGACAAAGCGCTCACGAAGTTGCGTGCTGAGGCGGTGGGTTTTGTATTTCAGTTTCACAATTTGCTGCCCGCCTTCACCGCCGTCGAAAACGTGATGCTGCCGCTGCTGGCGGCACGCGGCAGGATGGATGCCGCCATGCGCACACGGGCAGAGGAGCTCATCGACAAAGTGGGTTTGAAGCCCTGGGGTCAACACCTGGCCAACGACCTCTCGGGCGGCCAGCAGCAGCGTGTGGCGATTGCCCGCGCTTTGGTCATGCAACCCGCCTTGGTGCTGGCTGACGAACCCACCGGCAACCTGGACACCCAATCGGCCAACAGCGTGTTTGACCTGCTGCGCGAAGTTAGGGACCCGTTGCATAAATCGCTTACCGACGTCGCATCCTCGGATTGAAGCGATCTGCGGCGTTGCAAATCCTCGCCATAGCGGGGCTATGGCTGTGGTGTTGCGCCTTGCATCTCGCTCCAATCCGAGGCGCGCCATCGGCAACCGACTTATGCAGCGGGTCCTTAGCCAAGGCGGCACCACGTTTTTAATTGTCACCCACGATCCGCGCCTGGCTGCCCGCTGCGACCGATTGATTGAGATGGTGGATGGGCGCATACAGACGGACAAAGCGACGGTCGCGACGCGGCCACGGGAGGATGGGAAGGACTCCGCTCCACCCTGAATATTGATGTTTACCTTATTCACGACAGCCTCCAGCCCGTTCGCCCTGACCCTTCGACGGGGCTCAGGACAGGACCCGTCGAAGGGCCCTGCACCGAGGCACGCGCCGGCTTCGACAGGCTCAGCCCGAACGGGTTGTGGTGTCTCTATTGAGCGCCCCAGACCTGTCGCTTTGCGCCAGGCCCCCCGAGGGAGATGAGAAAACTTGGGAGCGGCCCGACGTTTTTTCATGAGGTAAATCTCAACAGGTGATTTTTTTCGCTCGGCCCGCTTTTTTTCAACCTTGCGTGGCGCACGCATGGCGTACCGATCTATCCCGCAGCAACAAACCGATCCGCTCGCGCTGCGTCGATCACAGCCTTGAGGTCGGTACCTAAAACATCGACCGGTTTGTCGCCGTGCAACCAGGCATTGGGCTGGGTGAACCACACGGCCAAACTCCAGTCGTCGAACTCGGTGTTCAGTTCCCCCATGACCTGTTGAGGGCCAGGGCGCAGCGACAAATCAGACAGGTCAAACTGGAACATGGGCACCCAGTAGGTATTGCGCCACTCAAAGCTGAACACCTTGCGGGTAGCAATCAAACGCGCCAAGCTGACGTAACCGCCATTCGGGCGGTCTTGCAGCAGCCTTGCCAGGTCGTCCCCACGCGCCGTGCCGCCTGTCGCACGGTAGGCCTGCAGCATGGCCGTGAAGCCTGTGCTGCTGGGCGTGGCGCTGATGTCGTCCTGCCTGTGGTGGTGGTGCGGCAGACCCATCGGCCCCAATGGAGGTTCCAATGGAAACGGCGGATACCCCGCATCCAGGTTGGAAGGGTGTAGCGCACCCGTACCCGCGTGGGCGATGGTGTGGGGTGACATGGCTTGCATTGGGTTGGATCTCATCGACAGGCCTCGCAATCAAAAAAAGGTGGAAAGCAGTGGACGCAGCAGCGCTTGTGATGGTCACAACTTTAGGTGACATCGGCGGTTTGTACGCAAGAGACATTCAACGGTCTGTGCGCCAACGCGCATGTCATGGCGTGGGGTGGATCACATCGGTACTCACTGCTTAAACGTCAAAGTTCAACGCCAAACTACAACGTGAAAATTCAGCGTGAGAACGCGGACCCAGTGTGAATCGCTGCCATCAAGCTACCTATCCGATAGCAGCGCCTGTTCAAGTAGTCAGATTCCTACAGCCGCAGTCCACCTCAACCCCACAAGGTGCAGCCTGCAAAGCCTGCCACGTTTTGGACTTGGCACTCGAAGCCACCAAGTTGAGCATTCGTCGGACGTTGCGGGGCTTAGCAGAGCGTCCTGGTGAGATATGCGCTTGTGTCTTAAGCCTGCAGGAACGACAACAGCGCATCGTTAAAAGCCGGCGCATGCGACACATTCAGACCGTGCGGCGCAGCTTTCACCGTGACCAGTTTGCTGTGGAGAACAGCGCGGTGGGTGCGCTGGCCCGAGCCTTCGAAGGGCACGATGGCATCCGCCTCTCCATGGATCACCAGGGTAGGCAGGGTGATCCTCTCTAGGTCGTCGCGGAAGTCGGTTGTCGCGAACGAATCCATGCACGCCAGCGCGGCGTGCTGCGCTGACTGCTGGCACATTGCCATCGCTTGCGCACGCTGCGCCTGCGTCACCAGCAGCACACCGTTGGCTGAGAAAAAGTTGGTGGTGAACTGGTCAAAGTAGGCATCGCGGTCTTGTTCAAATGCATGCTTTTTTTCCTGTGCCTTCTCAGGCGTGAGCGGGCCATCCGGGTTGTCGGCCGTCTTCATCAGGTAGGGAGGCACTGCTGCCGCAAACACCACGCTATTGAGGCGTGTTTGCCCGAACCGGGTCACGTAGCGCGCTACTTCACCGCCGCCCATCGAGAAGCCCACCAGCGTTACGTCTTGCAGCCCGCATTGATCCAGCACGCGCTGCAAGTCGTCGGCTAGCAGGTCGTAGCTGTAACCCGAGGCAGGCTTGTCTGAGCGACCAAAACCCCTTCGGTCATAGGCCACCACGCGATAGCCAGCCGCACGCAGCACTGACACCTGGGGCTCCCACGCCTGGGCCGACAGCGGCCAGCCATGAATCAGCACCACCGGTCGGCCACCGCCACCACTGTCTTCGATGTGGAGATTCACGGTTTCTGCGGACGGTGATTCACTGCCGCTCGATGTATTGGCCTGGGTCATGGCGCCTGCAGCTGCACCGGTCAGCGCCCCCGTCACGGCACCCAAAGCCGCACCAACCACCACCCCCACAGGGCCTGCCACGGCCACGCCAATGGCGGCACCCGAAGCTGCGCCAGCCACCACGCCGCCGCCCATCAGTGCCGAGTTGCCCTCACGCTGCGCCTCATCGGGTTCCAGCGACCTTTGCGCTGCGGGGTCTGGGTCTTGCGATGGAACGCCGTGACCGGGGCGGGCTTGGTCAGCCAGGTCAGGGTCGGATGTGGTGGTGTTGGACTTCACGGTGGCGGATGGGTTCATGTGTCTCTCCTGGACAGGTTGACGATGGAACGCCCCAAGCGTGGGGCATTCACGTGTTGTGCAACCCTATGTCAGTGACGGCGACTCGTCCGTGCGCAAGCCCACGCACGCTTCGGTTGTGAACCGCAGCATCGCAGCCCACCCGGGCGCTTCCAGCAGCAGTTTTAAGGTTGAATGGGCAGCAACACCTCGTTGCGCCTCATGAACCAAGGGGTCCAAGGGGGGTTGTAGCGGGCCAAAGACGGCAAACCTGCCGGAAGGAGCTGTCGTTTGGTCGCGAACGCCATCAGCTCAGAGGTTTTCTCCGCCACATCCGCTTCGTGTGCCAGCCCCGAAAAGCGGTGCACCGCAAAACGCTGGGGCGGCAGAACCTTGAGCACCACACGTGGATCGTTGGGAATGGGTAAATCGTTCAACGCGTATTGGCTGGGCATCACAAAACGAATGGTCCATGTGGACTCGTTCTCTTCGGTCGATGCTTGCGTTTGAATCACGGGTGCCGTCATGGCGATCGTTTCACCTTTTGTTTCTGACTGAACCACGGGCGCGGTCATGGCGACCTTCTCGCGGCGCTGGTTGGCGCCGAAGATGTAGCTCGCCAGCAACTTGAAGCCTGCAGTAGCCGCTTCGCTGCGAGTGCCGGTGACGCTCACCTCTGCGGCGATGAGCGAGGGGTAGTCCCGCACTTCAAAAGCACGGTCTTGAAGGCTGACATGGAAGGTGGGTTCTTCGGTGGCCATGGCTCGGTCCGTGAAAAAGAAAGATGAAAAAACCAAACCAAAGAGGGTGAGCACTAGAACGAAGGTGCTCGTGACTAAACGTCGTCGGCTGATCGTGAATTGGCGTTCGGGTTCACGCACCGATTTGACGCTGGGACCTCGTGGTGCATTCATGTGAACCATCCCCCTGTTCAGGCGAACATAAAAAATCATTGTGACGTTGCCCAGGCACCTTCTCTGTTCGGTAACGAACAGAGGCAAGAGCGGTGTTTTCGTGATTGGCGTCAGTTTCAACAGGTTCAACGCTCTACAGCAAGTCAAGTCGATCTGGTGCGCCATCAACCAATGCTGTTGCTCGTACTCAACGCCCGTGGCGACCACGCCGCCAATACCTCGCTGGGCTCCTGTGTGGCCAGCTCTTCAATGATGAAACGTCCGTAACGCTGCGCTGTCAGCACCTTCATGTTTTTAGAGCCGCTAACAAAACCGTTCGGGCTGAGCTTGTCGAAGCCAGCGCGTACCTCGGTGCAAGGCCCTTCGACCTCGGGGCGAACGGTGTATGCGGTGTTTTGTTAGCGGCTCTTAATCAAGGCATCTACCCGCTGTTGACTGGTGTCGTCGGGTGCATACACCAGCAGGAAGCTGCACCCATGGAGTGCCAAGGCCCGGTGAGACTTGATCAGATTCAACTCCTGTCCAAATTCAGCCAGCACGCTGGCCTGAGGCAGCTCACTGTCCACCTGCCTCACCATGTCTTCGGGGCTGTATCGCAGCAAACTTTTGGCCGCAAACCCGCCAGACAACAGGTGGATGGCGGTCTGGTGCATGTTGGCGGCATCCTTGAACGTGATCAAGGTGTGATTCACGGGGTTAACCCGCATGTTTCACCAGGGACGCGCCCGAGTGGGCTGTGATGCGGTGCGCTGGCAAGGGCGTAGCGGGGCTTTCAAGCCGCATGCGGCTTGCCCGCGCAGCGACCCATGCTTGCAAGCATGGGTGCGCCCTGCAAGGGAGACGACGCTGCGGGCTCGTGCCCGCGAGGCTGAGACCGGACACAAACAGTCCTTGAGGACTGTTTGTGCCTGTCGAGGGCCAAAGCCTCTGGCTTTGGCGGAGCAACGCCGCCAGCGTGTCGCAGCATGGCTCAATCGGGTGCGTAGCGCTCGGTACAAATTGGACTTGGCACTCGAAGTCGAGAAAGTGAGCATTCATGCGGTGTTGCGGGGCATAGAAGAGCGACCTGGTGAAACATGCGGGTTAAGAGCCGCTAACAAAACCGTTCGGGCTGAGCTTGTCGAAGCCAGCGCGTACCTCGGTGCAAGGCCCTTCGACCTCGGGGCGAACGGTGTATGCAGTGTTTTGTTAGCGGCTCTAAACACGCCCCATGATTCGATGGGTTGGTTCATGTCCATGGTGCAATCCTGTCTGCGTCATGCGTGCGGTTGGTCAAAAAAGTCAAAGCCTGTCGTTGCTGTGCAAGATGTCGTCGGCTTGTTTGCCAACACGCTGGTTGGTATAGGCCACAAACTGCTCAAAGCTGATCCAACCACGGCTGTCGATGTCGATGCTTGCAAAGTCGGAAAAGGTCAAAGGCAGGTGCCCCTTGGCCTCGTCGCGTGTGAGCCGCCCGTCCTTGTTGGCGTCAGCAAAGTTGAACATGGAGCGAACAGTTCTTTGCCCCGAGGGCTGCGTTGGCGCAGATGCTGTTGCTTGACCGGGGCTGCTCGGTTGCCCTTGCGCTGTGGACATCAGCCAGGCTGAACAGAGCAAGACCACGGTGTTGGCCAGCGGGCGCTTCACAGCAACTCACCTTGTGACGGAACCATCTCGTGACGATCCCGGCGCGCCGCTTGAAAAACAGAGGTCAAGTTTCTTCCGATCAAATCGACTGGCCGCACGCCATAGAGCCAAGCATGAGGACGTGCAAACCACGCTGCCACAGCCCAACCGTCCAGATCCGGATCCAACGCGGCGCGAACTTGCTGCGATGAGTGGGTGAGCGACAGGTCAAAGGAGTTGAACTGGAACATCGGCACCCATTGCAGGCCGCGCCATTCAAAGCAAAAGGCCTCGCCACTGGCAATCAGACTCAGAAAATTGAGTTTTGCACCGCGTTGGCGTTCTCTGAGCAAACGTGCCACCTCGGCACTCGGTGCAGTCCCGCCTGAGGCGCGAAACGCCGCCAGCATGGCCACAAAGCCGAGGCTACTGGGCGCTCCTCGCAGCAACGTCTCGTCGTCACCTGGGGGGTGAAAGTTCATGTCGTGACGCTGCGAGGCCCAGGCGCTGGGCGGCACTGCGGTGCCTGCCTGAAAGTGAATTGAAGTCATTGAATACCCCGTGGTGGTGGTGAGGCCTAGAGTTTGTGGACGAAGGCGCAGTGCAGTCTGTGCGTTGTCGCACTGGGACATGCCTTGCCTGGTGCGTCGCCCAAAACATCAACTGCTGTTGAGGCGCAAATTAATTGCGACAGCACACACCGTTCGGGCTGACCGCTTCCAGCGGGCTCAGGACAAGACCTGTCTAAGTCAGCGTCCGCCTCGGTGCAGGCCCTTCGACAGGTCCTGTCCTGAGCCCCGTCGAAGGGGCAGGGCGAACGGACTGTGGCCCGTCGTGACGATGAAACGTCAATAGAAATCGCCTCAATCCAGAGGCGTCAATCCCAACATGGCTGGATCGCCCAGCCCCACCCGCACCAGCATTGGATCTAGGCCGGTGAGGTCCACGATGGTGGTGGCCTGCATGGCGCAAGCGCCTGCATCCACCACGGCTTGAATCTGTTTCTGGAAAAAAACGCGAATCTCTTGCGGCTCGTTCATGGGTTCGGTCTCACCCGGGGCGATCAAGGTGGTGGCGAGCAAGGGTTGGCCCATCAGCGTCAGCAGTTCCTGCGTGACGCGGTGCGCAGGCACACGCAAGCCTATGGTTCGGCGCGAGGGGTGCGACAGGCGACGCGGCACTTCCTTGGTGGCTTCCAGAATGAAGGTGTAGGGGCCTGGCGTGCCCAGTTTCATCAAACGGAATTGCTGGTTGTCTACGCGGGCGTAGTTCGCCAGTTCGCTCAGGTCGCGGCACAACAAGGTGAGGTGGTGTTTGTCGTCCACACCGCGAATGCGGCGCAGTGATTCGGCAGCCGTTTTGTCGTCGAGGTGGCACACCAAGGCATAACTGCTGTCAGTGGGTATGGCCACCACACCACCGCCATGAAGAATTTGCACGGCTTGTTTGAGCAAACGCGGCTGGGGGTTGTCGGGGTGAACTTCGAAGTATTGGGACATTGATGCTAGGGCCTGTTAACACTAAAGATGCCAGATGCGTTGTTCTTCAAAAGGCCTTGAGCAAGGCGCAAAACGAAGCCGGGGTAGGCCCCCGGCGAGGCTTTGCAACGCCGCGCAAGGCCTTTTGGGGAACAACCCTTCGGGAACGTGGCCATTGGGGCGCAGCGCGGCGTTGCACGTCTCGCCAAGGCGAATAGCCTTGGCAGCGCCGTGCGCCTTGCTCTGCGCCCCAATGACTGCGTTCGCACTGCCAACTTTAGTGTTAACAGGCCCTTGGTTTCCGTGTTCACGCTGGCTTGTGGATGCGCTCTTCGAGCAGCGACCAGATCGGCGTGAGTTGCCCCGGCAGTTCAGGCAAACCACCCAGGTCGATGCGGCTCTCATCGGGGCTGTGAAAATCACTGCCGCGTGACGCGGCGAGGTTGAACTCCAGCGCGGTCTCGGCGTACTTCACCGCCTCGGGCGGGCTGTGGCTGCCGGTGACCACTTCGACGCCACGGCCACCGTGGGCGATGAATTCGGTGAAGAGCGCGTATTCCTCGGTGGGTGTGAATTTGTAGCGCGCCGGGTGGGCAATCACTGCTTCGCCACCGGCGTCTTTGATCCACTTCACCGCGTTGCCCAGCGAGGCCCAGCGGTGCGGCACGAAACCCGGTTTGCCTTCGGTGAGAAACCGGCGAAACACCTCGTTGGTGTCTTGGCACACGCCCGCTTCAATCAAAAACCGTGCAAAGTGTGTGCGCGACATCAGCTCGGGGTTGCCTACAAACTTCAGCGCACCTTCGAAGGCCCCAGGGATACCCGCTTGCGCCAGACCGGCCGCCATCTCGTGGGCACGCTCGGTGCGCCCGCCGCGCGTGGCGCGCAAGCCGTCATTCAAAGCCGTGTCATCGGCATCAAACCCCAAGCCCACGATGTGCACCGTGACACCCGCAAAGGTGACGGAAATTTCAACGCCGGTGAGATAGGGCAGGTCCAGAGCCAGCGCCGCATCACGAGCGCGTTGTTGCCCCCCAATTTCATCGTGGTCGGTCAAGGCCCACAGCTGCACCCCATTGGCCTTGGCGCGCGCCGCCAGTACTTCAGGCGTCAAGGTGCCGTCGGAGACGACGGAATGGCAGTGGAGGTCGGCGTTGAGCCAGGCGGTAGGGATTGGGGTGCTCACCGTGTGATTGTAGGTAGCGGCGTGGGTCAGCTGTAAACCAGTCTTGGGCACGCGTAGCGGATACACTTCTGAGCAGTATGAGTACGCACACAACATGAAGACTGCCGTCTCACTCTTTTCGGGCTGCGGTGGCTCAGATGCAGGCATTGTTCAGGCCGGATTCACCGTTTTGATGGCTAACGATAAGCTGGCGTACGCGAAGGACGTGTACGAAGCGAACCATGCCGATACCGATTACCAGCTCTGTGGTGTTGAGAAGATAAAAATCTTTCCCTCCGCGGATCTTTTGGTCGGCTGCTACCCCTGTCAGGGCTTCAGCCAAGGCGGGGTGCGCGATCCCAGTCGCCGGATCAACACTCTATACCTTGAGTTTGCGCGTGCCCTCGCACAGATGAGACCCAAGGCTTTCATCGTGGAGAACGTATCAGGAATGGTTCGGGCGAACTACCGCCACTTGCTGCTCGACCAGATCAAGGTGTTCACCGAGATCGGCTACGACGTGAAGAGCGCGCTCCTGAATGCAGCGGACTACGGCGTAGCACAGGAGCGCAAGCGCATCCTCATCGTGGGCACGCGCAACGACCTCGGTGCTGACTTCCGGTTCCCAGAGGCCACGCACGGCGAGGGCAAACGGAAGCCCCACCAGACCATCAAGGACGCGCTGCGCTACATGCGGCACTGGCCGTCAGAAGACGAGTACTATCGGCGCGACTTTCACTGGTACTACCTGTCTCGCGATCGCCGTCGGGGCTGGGACGAGGTGTCGAAGACTATCGTGGCCAACCCGCGCCACATGCCGTTGCACCCAATCAGCCCGCAGCTACGAAAGGTCCGTCACAACGTGTGGGAGTTCGAGCACGACGGCCCTGCACGGCGATTCACCTACCGCGAGGCAGCGCGGCTGCAGGGATTCGACTCCGATTTCAAGTTCCCGAATACTGAGAACGGCAGTCTCGATATGCGCTACAAGGTGGTGGGGAACGCGGTGCCCCCGCCACTGTTCGCCGCTGTGGTCAAGGCCCTGCCGAACTCGATCTGGTAGGGCTGCGTCAATAGGTCAGATCAACGGCCTCCTTGACCGTCGCGGGTGCGGTAACGCACCGATTGACCGAGGCGTACAGCGTCGCTAGCCGAATCAGGCGAGATCGATCTATGACTATCGTCTCGGTCAGCTTGAAGCGTTGCTGCCAGTCGATCTGCGTACCTGCCGCCTGCGTTAGGTCGTGAGGCATGAAGTAGGTAAGCGTCCGGCAAACCCCACCCTATGCAAAGGCATAGAAGGCTGCGAAGGTTGCTGTTTTGACAACAGCGAAGGGGCGGCAAATGGCAGCGGTGGGATGGCAAGACAAGATCAGGCGACAACTGGACGTGGTTCAGCAGTGGAGGCAGTCCGGCAAAAGCATTGCTGCGTGGGCGCAGGCCCACGGGATGGATGCAAAGCTGCTGATGGGGTGGGTCACTTATGAGGGGCGCTGGCGGCAAAGGCTGGGCCAGGGCCAGTCGCATTTGACCGTCTCGGCAGCCCATGCCGCAGTCGGCGCAACCGCTGATGTTGCCCTCAAACCCAAGGGGTTTGTGGCCGTTCGAAGTAACCCGGTGGGCCCGGTGCAAGCGGTCAGCAGTGCGGCTGCCAACGCGGCACATTCCTGCGCCGTGGCACAAACCAATCCCAACCCCGCCAGCGTGCGCATTGAGTGCGTGGTGGCAGGCGCAGGTCCAGGCGCTGGTGTGGTGCTGCACTGGCCTGTGGATCACGGGCACGAATTGGCGGCCTGGCTCAAGTCGATGGCCGCATCATGATGCGCATCGACGCCATCTATCTGGCCTGCGGCGCAGCAGACCTGCGCGCGGGCATGGACACCTTGCTGGCCCGCGTGGTGCACAGCTTTGAAGCCGGTGCGCAGCCCCATACCGCGTATGTGTTTGCCAACCGCAGTGCCAGCCGCTTGAAGGTGCTGCTGATGGACGGCTCTGGCCTGTGGCTGTGCACGCGCCGCTTGAGCAGTCGGGCTCGATTCATCTGGCCGCAAGATGAAGCTGCTCATGTTCAAATCACCGCCGCGCAGTGGGATTGGCTGGTTGCCGGTGCGCCGTGGTTGCACCTGGGCGCGGTGCAGGCCGTCACCGTGGTGTGAACGCTGTGATGGTTGGTCAATGCGTGTATCTCCCGTCTTGCCTCGCGCGTGCGCGCGAGGCAAGATGCGCACATGCTCAAAGACGTTGATCCCGCATCAATAAAAGCCCAGCTGCAAGCCCTCGGAGACACTGCAGCCGCACAGTACGCACGGGAACTCATTGAGCGACTGCAAATCCAGTTGAAGTTTGAGCACACCAAGAACGCCGCGCTGAACTTCGAGCTGACCCGCTTGAAGCAGTGGCGCTTTGGTAAAAGCAGCGAGAGCCTGGACGCACAAGGCGGCAATCCTCAAACTCAGTTGTTCGATGCAAAAACCGAACAGCTTCTCGTTGAAGAATCCAAAGCCGAAGACCGCGCCGAAGATGAGGCCCGCACCCCAGGGCCCAGCCGCATCAAACGCCAAGCCAAACGTCAGGCTCTGCCCAGCCAACTCGAGCGCATTGAGCACCACTACGAGATCGAGCCCGCCTTGTGCAGTGCAGGGCATCCCTTGAAGCGCATTGGCCAAGACATCAGCGAACAACTCGATTGCGTCCCGGCCCAATTCTTTGTTCACCGTCACATTCGTGGCAAGTACGCATGCGTTTGCTGCAACACCGTGCTGGCGGCACCCATGCCCGCCCAGATCATCGACAAAGGCATTCCCGCGCCAGGGCTGCTGGCCCAGGTCATCATTGCAAAACATGATGACCACCTGCCTTTGTACCGCCAAGAAGAGATTTACCGCAGGAGCGGTGCCTTCATCGCGCGCTCCAGCATGGCCAGTTGGGTGGGGCAGTGCGGTGTTCAGCTGCAGCCCTTGGCGCAAGCGATCAAATCCCACCTGCTGAGCCAAGCCGTGCTGCATGCCGACGAGACGCCGATCAAGCTGCTGGCGCCCGGCTCAGGCAAGACAGACACCGCCTACGCTTGGGTCATCCGTAGCAGCGACTTGGAGGCAACTGAACGCGCCGTGGTTTACGAGTTCTGCAACAGTCGGCAAGGCCAGCATGCGGCCACGCTGCTGGAGGGATTCCAAGGCAGCTTGGTTTGTGATGATTACTCGGGCTACAAAGCCTTGTTCAAACAACAGCCAATACAAGAGGCCGGATGCTGGGCCCACGCCAGAAGAAAGTTCTTCGAGGCCCACAAGCTCAACCAAAGCGAGATCGCCAAAGAGGCGCTCCATCGAATCCAGCAACTGTATGACGTGGAGCGCCAGGGGGCGCAACTCACCCTGCAGGAGCGACATCAGCTCAGGCAAGACACCAGTACAACACTGCTCCAAGAGTTCAAGGCTTGGTTACTCACCCAGCGTCAGCAACTCATGAATGCTGACGTGACGGCCAAGGCGATGGACTACACGCTCAAGCGCTGGGCGGCATTGACCCTACACCTCGCCGATGCACGCATCCCGATTGACAACAACGCGGTGGAAAACGCGATCCGGCCGCTGGCGCTGGGGCGCAAGAACTGGCTCTTTGTGGGCAGCCAGCAAGCTGGCGAGCGCGCGGCAGTGCTGATGACGTTGATCGAGTCGGCCAAACTCAATGGGCATGATGCGTGGGTCTATCTCAAAGACGTGCTGACCAAGCTGCCCACCTGGCCCAACAGCCGACTGCACGAGTTGCTGCCGCACCGCTGGGTATCGCCCGAGACTGCCAGCGTCGCTGCGACTGCACCGGTCAACACCTGATCGTTGATTCGGTCAAGGTGGGTTCACCGAACGCATACTGAAGTAGTACGTGGACCACGGGTGCAGCAGATGGATGTGCGGCCTTAGCTTTGCGGGAGCCGCCTCCAGCGACTTCTTACTCCAGCCATCGCCATCCGCCGTGCAGCCGCATTGCGCAAGCGCGATCGGAAGACCATCACGCTCGTCACCTGCCATTGGATGCCACGCCACGAGGTCTAGGGTATGCGTTCGGTGAACCCACCTTGACCGAATCAACGATCAGGTGTTGACCGGTGCAGTCGCAGCGACGCTGGCAGTCTCGGGCGATACCCAGCGGTGCGGCAGCAACTCGTGCAGTCGGCTGTTGGGCCAGGTGGGCAGCTTGGTCAGCACGTCTTTGAGATAGACCCACGCATCATGCCCATTGAGTTTGGCCGACTCGATCAACGTCATCAGCACTGCCGCGCGCTCGCCAGCTTGCTGGCTGCCCACAAAGAGCCAGTTCTTGCGCCCCAGCGCCAGCGGCCGGATCGCGTTTTCCACCGCGTTGTTGTCAATCGGGATGCGTGCATCGGCGAGGTGTAGGGTCAATGCCGCCCAGCGCTTGAGCGTGTAGTCCATCGCCTTGGCCGTCACGTCAGCATTCATGAGTTGCTGACGCTGGGTGAGTAACCAAGCCTTGAACTCTTGGAGCAGTGTTGTACTGGTGTCTTGCCTGAGCTGATGTCGCTCCTGCAGGGTGAGTTGCGCCCCCTGGCGCTCCACGTCATACAGTTGCTGGATTCGATGGAGCGCCTCTTTGGCGATCTCGCTTTGGTTGAGCTTGTGGGCCTCGAAGAACTTTCTTCTGGCGTGGGCCCAGCATCCGGCCTCTTGTATTGGCTGTTGTTTGAACAAGGCTTTGTAGCCCGAGTAATCATCACAAACCAAGCTGCCTTGGAATCCCTCCAGCAGCGTGGCCGCATGCTGGCCTTGCCGACTGTTGCAGAACTCGTAAACCACGGCGCGTTCAGTTGCCTCCCAGTCGCTGCTACGGATGACCCAAGCGTAGGCGGTGTCTGTCTTGCCTGAGCCGGGCGCCAGCAGCTTGATCGGCGTCTCGTCGGCATGCAGCACGGCTTGGCTCAGCAGGTGGGATTTGATCGCTTGCGCCAAGGGCTGCAGCTGAACACCGCACTGCCCCACCCAACTGGCCATGCTGGAGCGCGCGATGAAGGCACCGCTCCTGCGGTAAATCTCTTCTTGGCGGTACAAAGGCAGGTGGTCATCATGTTTTGCAATGATGACCTGGGCCAGCAGCCCTGGCGCGGGAATGCCTTTGTCGATGATCTGGGCGGGCATGGGTGCCGCCAGCACGGTGTTGCAGCAAACGCATGCGTACTTGCCACGAATGTGACGGTGAACAAAGAATTGGGCCGGGACGCAATCGAGTTGTTCGCTGATGTCTTGGCCAATGCGCTTCAAGGGATGCCCTGCACTGCACAAGGCGGGCTCGATCTCGTAGTGGTGCTCAATGCGCTCGAGTTGGCTGGGCAGAGCCTGACGTTTGGCTTGGCGTTTGATGCGGCTGGGCCCTGGGGTGCGGGCCTCATCTTCGGCGCGGTCTTCGGCTTTGGATTCTTCAACGAGAAGCTGTTCGGTTTTTGCATCGAACAACTGAGTTTGAGGATTGCCGCCTTGTGCGTCCAGGCTCTCGCTGCTTTTACCAAAGCGCCACTGCTTCAAGCGGGTCAGCTCGAAGTTCAGCGCGGCGTTCTTGGTGTGCTCAAACTTCAACTGGATTTGCAGTCGCTCAATGAGTTCCCGTGCGTACTGTGCGGCTGCAGTGTCTCCGAGGGCTTGCAGCTGGGCTTTTATTGATGCGGGATCAACGTCTTTGAGCATGTGCGCATCTTGCCTCGCGCGCACGCGCGAGGCAAGACGGGAGATACACGCATTGACCAACCATCACAGCGTTCACACCACGGTGACGGCCTGCACCGCGCCCAGGTGCAACCACGGCGCACCGGCAACCAGCCAATCCCACTGCGCGGCGGTGATTTGAACATGAGCAGCTTCATCTTGCGGCCAGATGAATCGAGCCCGACTGCTCAAGCGGCGCGTGCACAGCCACAGGCCAGAGCCGTCCATCAGCAGCACCTTCAAGCGGCTGGCACTGCGGTTGGCAAACACATACGCGGTATGGGGCTGCGCACCGGCTTCAAAGCTGTGCACCACGCGGGCCAGCAAGGTGTCCATGCCCGCGCGCAGGTCTGCTGCGCCGCAGGCCAGATAGATGGCGTCGATGCGCATCATGATGCGGCCATCGACTTGAGCCAGGCCGCCAATTCGTGCCCGTGATCCACAGGCCAGTGCAGCACCACACCAGCGCCTGGACCTGCGCCTGCCACCACGCACTCAATGCGCACGCTGGCGGGGTTGGGATTGGTTTGTGCCACGGCGCAGGAATGTGCCGCGTTGGCAGCCGCACTGCTGACCGCTTGCACCGGGCCCACCGGGTTACTTCGAACGGCCACAAACCCCTTGGGTTTGAGGGCAACATCAGCGGTTGCGCCGACTGCGGCATGGGCTGCCGAGACGGTCAAATGCGACTGGCCCTGGCCCAGCCTTTGCCGCCAGCGCCCCTCATAAGTGACCCACCCCATCAGCAGCTTTGCATCCATCCCGTGGGCCTGCGCCCACGCAGCAATGCTTTTGCCGGACTGCCTCCACTGCTGAACCACGTCCAGTTGTCGCCTGATCTTGTCTTGCCATCCCACCGCTGCCATTGCCGCCCCTTCGCTGTTGTCAAAACAGCAACCTTCGCAGCCTTCTATGCCTTTGCATAGGGTGGGGTTTGCCGGACGCTTACGGTCTAGGCCGCCATCGCCGCGATCGTTCCGCTTGAAGTCTTTGGCCTGGAGATGCAGTTTGCCGCGTATATCCCTAACTAATGCCTTGAGCTTGTCAAACAGCAGTCCTTCGTAGCGGCTCGCTCCCTTCGCACCAAAGCGATGAACTTCCCAGCCCATCGGCATGAGTTGTTTGAAGATCTCATGTGAGGTCTCCTCAAATGACTCAGTTAGCTCATCGTGCCGGGTATTCGGGACCAGCCGCAGCGAGGCCGACATCAGCAACTGCACGTACAGCACGCGCAGCGGCGTATCGACCGTAAGTGCCTCAAGCTCCTGCCCGTCTGCCGACAACTTGAATGGGTACGCGTCGCCAAAGGTTTTGGCACGGAACGCAAGATTGCTGAACCAGCCCGCCACACGCATCTCATTGCGCGTTCCAACATGACCACCCCCAGGCGGTACGCCGTCGAGCACATCGAGGCCGTCGGCATCACCATCGGACACCGGAACGTCGGCTTCAGTTACGTTGACGACATCGGCATCAGTCTGCTCCCCGTACATTTGCGCGGTATCGTCCAGCAGCTCGTGCATGCGGCCGCGCGACAACCGCCGGTCCTTGTCAACGATACAGCGCAGTTCGATGTAGTCGCACCAGATGTAGAGGTCGCTTCCCGTGGGGCGACTCATCTTGCTAGGCTTAGCCGCCTTCTTCTGCTTCTTCGCTGCGGTGGGCATTGGTCAACCCCGCGACGGCTTTGTGGTCGAGCGTTTCTGTCGGCGGTGGGCACCGAACACCACGTCTTGTACTGCCGCGGCGGTGTCTGCAAGACCTTCCGCCAGCTCCAGGTGTTCGTCACTGATCTTCGGTACCTTGGGCACGAGGGCCTGCGCAGTTTCAAGTCGCCGCAGTGCGGTCCTCAGGCTGTCTGAGAGAGCTTCTTCCGGCCCACTGCTCAGCTCGTAGGCCTGGTCCAGATTGCCCGACTTTCGTAACTCCTTGATAGCTGTGTCTGACGATACGACTGCCGCCAGCTTCCTGAGGTTCCGCGACTCCGTCACGATCGGCTTCGACCGCCCTTCAACGACGAAGAGCCAGTCGAACAGGTCCTTCAGCGCGCGCTCCTCCAGCCCCTTCACCTTGATGTCGCTTCGCGACTGCAGGCCAAGGAACTCAGTGAGTGAGGAGTAGCTGAGCGCCGTACCGAGAACTGAGAACTCGATCTGCTCGGGCACGATCGGTAGCCCGAAGAAGTTCTTCTCCTCGGCTCGGTCATACAGTTTGAGAGCCGTGAGCATCTGCCCGACTGTGTCCCGCCTGCTACCCGTTTCACGTGCAAGTAGACGGAGTCCTTCCTCCTCGGGCAGCGATTTGTATTTCTGGTACATGCGCTCGGCGTATCGCGCCTTCTGAAGGGCGCTCCATGCTTTGATACCGGTGATGTGGCGGAAGCCGAGGTACCGAAGGATCTCGTTCTCGTCGTCGAAGGCTAGGCACTGCACCTGTTCCGGACGAAACTCAGCGGCAGCAACCGCGTCCTCAATGGACGTGCGGCCTGTCGGTGGCTCTAGCTCACCGCTCAGCAGTTTGAGCGCAGCTAGCCGGCGGTTGCCCTCGACGACGCGGTAGCGCCCGCGGCCTTCCGGTACCACGAGTAACGGCTCGCCCGGAAAGAAGCCGTGATTGCCGATCGACTCCACGATTTCCAGCAGCCGCTCGTCTCGGACGAACCGTTGCAGTAAGTCCTCAATGGCGCCCTGTGCGATATTCTGCGGAAACCGGGGATTGTTCCGATCGAAGTCGAGGCGCCCGACCTCAATCATCACGCTCTTGGCTGGCGCGTTGCGGATGATCGCGTCCATCTGGTTTGTTTTTGCCATCGAGCCTCACCTCATTAGTCGGCCCTGCAAAACCCCTGCAACCCGCATGAATGCTGGCGATATGGGGTAAATGCTGACGACGGGATCTCTCAGGAATCGTTATCGGAGAGTAATTTTTCTGGGGGATTTGCATGACAGCCACCGCAGACTTCTTTCGCGCACGCCTGGACGGGATGGTCGATCACAAACATCCACTGGTGGTTTTGAGCAAACGGCTGCCCTGGGCCGCGATTGAACAAGCCCTGGCACCGCACTTCGCTCGCCAGGCTCGCCCAGGCTCCAAGCGGGTGACGGCGGACTTGTTGGGAGCGCATGAAGTCGAATTTGGCAACGGCATCAGCCCCGCAGGCCGCCCGCGCCTGTCAATTCGGCTGATGGCCAGCTTGCAGTACCTGAAGAACTCCTTCAACCTCAGTGACGAAGAACTCGTTCAGCGCTGGAGCGAGAACGTGGTGTGGCAGTTCTTCAGCGGCATGGAGTATTACGAACCACGCTTGCCCTGCGATCCAACCCAGATCGGCCGCTTTCGCCGCGCCGTGGGCGAAGAAGGTCTGGAGCAGTTGCTCAAGGCCACCATCGAGACAGCGGTGCAGATCAAGGCCATCAAGCCCAGCGAGCTGGAACGCGTGATCGTGGACACCACCGTGCAGGAGAAGGCCATCGCCCACCCGGTGGACAGTCGGCTGCTGGAGATTGCGCGGCACAAAGTGGTGAATGCTGCCAAACGAGTGGGCATCAGTTTGAAGCAGACATTTGCGTTTGAAGCCAAAACGCTCAGACGCCAGGCCGGGGGTTACGCCCACGCCAAGCAGTTCAAGCGTTTGAAGAAAGCCGTCAAACGCCAGCGCACAATCCTCGGGGTGGTGATGCGTGAAGTGCAGCGCAAGCTTGATGTGTTGGTGGCACCCGGGCCGACAGCGCTGAGTGCGCTCAAGACCTGGTTGGAGCGGGCCGAACGCATCCGCACGCAACAGCGAGGCGACAAGGGCAAGCTGTACGCGCTGCATGCGCCTGAGGTGGAGTGCATCGGCAAGGGCAAGGCCAGGAAGCCCTATGAGTTTGGTGTGAAGGTCAGCCTGGCTGTCACGCACCTGCGTGGTTTGATGGTGGGGGCCAGAAGTTTCCCCGGCAACCCGTTTGATGGGCACACATTGGCTGCGCAACTGGAGCAAACCAACAACCTGATGCAAGACCTGGGGCGTGTGCCCAAGCAAGTGGTCGTGGACTTGGGGTTCCGGGGCGTGGACGCGGACAACCCGAACGTGGAGATCATCCACCGTGGCAAGTACAAGTCACTGACCAAGGTGCAACGCAAGTGGCTCAAACGGCGTCAGGCCATCGAGCCGCTGATCGGCCACACCAAGGTGGACCACGGCATGCAGCGCTGTTGGCTCAAAGGCGAGTTGGGTGATGCGCTGCACGCACTGAGTTGTGCGGCGGGGTACAACATCCGCTGGCTGCTGCGGGCTATCGCGGCCAAGTCTGCAAAAGACGCGAAGGCGTTTTTGTTGACCCTGCTCGGGCTGAGCTTATGGGGTCAACTCAGGGCAGCCAGGGCACGGCTCGGCGCAAAAAACTTGCTCGGTTGGAAATTCACGCCATCGTCAGTAATGGCTTGCGGGGTGAAATGAATTTTGCAGGGCCGACTCATTAGACGACGTCGTTCGGGTCGGTCATGTTGGCCAATCCGTAGCCGTGAGAGTTTACAGAACGATTTTCGAGCGCTTGCGGCTTCAGCAGTGCAAGGGCAGCAGTTCAGGACTTCACAGGCGCTATCGGTTGAGCATCAAAGGTGAGCACCTAAACCCGGATATTTCACCAGTGGCACGTCCGAGTGGGTTGTGACACAGTGCGCTGGTAAGGCGAGATGAAGCTGCGGGCGCATCCCCGAGAGGAGGAGCAACGCGGCCAGTGCGCCGTAGCATGGCTTAATCGGACGTGTAGCGCTCGGTACAAATTGTATTTGGCACTTGAAGGCAAGAAAGTGAGTATTCATGAGGTGTTGCGGGGCATAGGAGAGCTACCTAGTCGGCCCTGCAAAATTCATTTCACCCCGCAAGCCATTACTGACGATGGCGTGAATTTCCAACCGAGCAAGTTTTTTGCGCCGAGCCGTGCCCTGGCTGCCCTGAGTTGACCCCATAAGCTCAGCCCGAGCAGGGTCAACAAAAACGCCTTCGCGTCTTTTGCAGACTTGGCCGCGATAGCCCGCAGCAGCCAGCGGATGTTGTACCCCGCCGCACAACTCAGTGCGTGCAGCGCATCACCCAACTCGCCTTTGAGCCAACAGCGCTGCATGCCGTGGTCCACCTTGGTGTGGCCGATCAGCGGCTCGATGGCCTGACGCCGTTTGAGCCACTTGCGTTGCACCTTGGTCAGTGACTTGTACTTGCCACGGTGGATGATCTCCACGTTCGGGTTGTCCGCGTCCACGCCCCGGAACCCCAAGTCCACGACCACTTGCTTGGGCACACGCCCCAGGTCTTGCATCAGGTTGTTGGTTTGCTCCAGTTGCGCAGCCAATGTGTGCCCATCAAACGGGTTGCCGGGGAAACTTCTGGCCCCCACCATCAAACCACGCAGGTGCGTGACAGCCAGGCTGACCTTCACACCAAACTCATAGGGCTTCCTGGCCTTGCCCTTGCCGATGCACTCCACCTCAGGCGCATGCAGCGCGTACAGCTTGCCCTTGTCGCCTCGCTGTTGCGTGCGGATGCGTTCGGCCCGCTCCAACCAGGTCTTGAGCGCACTCAGCGCTGTCGGCCCGGGTGCCACCAACACATCAAGCTTGCGCTGCACTTCACGCATCACCACCCCGAGGATTGTGCGCTGGCGTTTGACGGCTTTCTTCAAACGCTTGAACTGCTTGGCGTGGGCGTAACCCCCGGCCTGGCGTCTGAGCGTTTTGGCTTCAAACGCAAATGTCTGCTTCAAACTGATGCCCACTCGTTTGGCAGCATTCACCACTTTGTGCCGCGCAATCTCCAGCAGCCGACTGTCCACCGGGTGGGCGATGGCCTTCTCCTGCACGGTGGTGTCCACGATCACGCGTTCCAGCTCGCTGGGCTTGATGGCCTTGATCTGCACCGCTGTCTCGATGGTGGCCTTGAGCAACTGCTCCAGACCTTCTTCGCCCACGGCGCGGCGAAAGCGGCCGATCTGGGTTGGATCGCAGGGCAAGCGTGGTTCGTAATACTCCATGCCGCTGAAGAACTGCCACACCACGTTCTCGCTCCAGCGCTGAACGAGTTCTTCGTCACTGAGGTTGAAGGAGTTCTTCAGGTACTGCAAGCTGGCCATCAGCCGAATTGACAGGCGCGGGCGGCCTGCGGGGCTGATGCCGTTGCCAAATTCGACTTCATGCGCTCCCAACAAGTCCGCCGTCACCCGCTTGGAGCCTGGGCGAGCCTGGCGAGCGAAGTGCGGTGCCAGGGCTTGTTCAATCGCGGCCCAGGGCAGCCGTTTGCTCAAAACCACCAGTGGATGTTTGTGATCGACCATCCCGTCCAGGCGTGCGCGAAAGAAGTCTGCGGTGGCTGTCATGCAAATCCCCCAGAAAAATTACTCTCCGATAACGATTCCTGAGAGATCCCGTCGTCAGCATTTACCCCATATCGCCAGCATTCATGCGGGTTGCAGGGGTTTTGCAGGGCCGACTCAATACGCGGATCTGTCGCTGACCATGCAGCTCTTCAAACACCCGAGTGTTGTCCACCAAGAATTTTCTGCTTTCTTCAAGCACCCTCGTCGCGGCGAATCACCACGGAATTTGAGTTCAGTGTTTTCTCTGATGTCGGCAGTGCGATTTGTCGTTTCGGTCAATCAAACGGGTGTGCGTGGGTAAACGTCGGACAAACCCCACGCTATGCAAGCGCATAGAAGGCTGCGCAGGGTGCTGTTTTGACAACAACGAGGATGCGGCAGATGCAAGCTGTGGATTGGCAAGACAAGATCAGAGTTCAGCTTTGCCGGCTCGAACAACGTGTAAGCCTGGGCATCGTTAAGGATGCTCTGCATCACTCCTTGCGGACTGTGGCAGCACGGACTCGGGCGGTCTACGGCGTTGCTTTTCTTGCCAATAGCCCAAGCTATTGGCCGCAAAAAGCGCCTTGTAGCCCATCCCGATCCGCACTGCCACAGCCTCGCAAGAGTTATGCAGAGCATCCTTAATCGTTAGATTTGTTTAAGCCGTTTCATGTTTAAATTCTTTTGATCAGCTGTATTGTTTTTTTCTCAACCATCAAGTACCAAATGTGACTGATAAAAACCACAAAAATAGGTATAAATAGAGAAAATGCAAGCCAAAGTTCTTGATGATTTCCAAGATATTCGTGGCGCATCGCCCCTAAAATACCAAGAATTACCGAGTGAATCAAATACATGCTAAAGGATGAGTCGCCAATCATGACAAGAATTTTTGGCGGTTTGCATTTGCAATGTTCTAAATTGAGGGCGATCAACAGCATGCTGACAGCCATCACGCCGTAGCTGGCCGCACGCATGATTTCTACTTGATTATAGAAGTGAGATTTACTACCTAAAATAAATCCAAAAAACACCCCAATCAAAGCCAATGGGTAAATGATTGGTATATTTTTGAATAAGTCTCTTCTTTTATTGAATAAAAAACCAATCAGTGCTCCAAATAGGAATTCAATAATGAAGCCACCAAAAACGAATTGGAGTGGATGAGCATCAGAAAGAACTTTCTCTGTATGGAAATAAAGCCAATAGCAGTTCCATAGTATGAAATACATTGCTGTTGCGATGATTGCTTTAGTCTGGATATTTTTTGGTGCTAGCAGTAATAGTCCAAGTACCAAGTAAAAATACAACTCATAGGTTAATGACCAAGCTACTGGTATCCAATTGTCCCAAAATTTTGGGTACAAAAGAAAAAAGCTTTTTACTACTTGTTCGGTAGACTTTGGGTATACATCGAGCACTGCTATGGAAAGTATGCTAGCCAGCAAAAATGTCGCCCAGTAAGTGGTGTATATGCGTGCAGATCGTTTTTTTATGAAGTCAAAAAATCCGTACTTTGGGATTGAAATGACGCCGGATTTATATACAACGAAACCGCTCAAAACAAAAAATATGTCCACACCGGAAAAGCCCCAGCGCATGACTGTGCTGGCGGCTTGCAGTTGTGGCACCAGTGCCCAGTGGGGAGCCATGTGAAAGAACAGCACCATGAGCGCCGCAATGCCGCGCAGGCTTTGCAACCACAGTAGCTTTTGTTCCTGAGCGATCGGGTCGACCGTCGCCGCTGTGCAGGGGGTGCTCAAACTTTTAACAGCGTGAGGCCGCGCTGTCCCAGGTATTTGCCGCGCCGATCCGTGTAGCCGACCTCGCCCGCTTCATTGCTTTCAAAACACAGAACCGGAGCATCGTCCTCAGCCACATGATTTTTGACAGGCAGGGTCGTGGTGGTGCTGAGTTCCAGCGTCATATGACACTGCAGTTCGGGCTCAAATGGAATCACATCGACGCTGGTCCCGGCGCGTGCGTAAGTGCACTTACCCAAAAAAATGCTGCGTGCATGATGCGGAATGTGTAAATACTCCATGGTCTGCGCCAAAGCAAAACTCTTGGACGTGATGACAAAGGCGTTCAATTCCATGTTGACGAAACCGCGCTCGCCGAGGCTTTTTGCGTCGACAACGGCGTTGTAAACGCTGGTGAGCCCCTTGAATTCGTGGGCGCAGTGGATGTCGTAACCGTCGCTGGATGTACTGCAATGGACTATTTCTTGACCCGCGTTTTGTCCCGGGGTCGCAAGACGCACCTGGCCCGGTTCAAAGGGTTTAATCATGTCATGCTGTTCTGCCATGTGGGGTATCCAATTGTTGCCTTTGGCGCTTACGGCTCAATTCACTGCAAAGGCGTGCCAATTCTAGTGAGTACCCCTCTTGCGCGGCAGTTCGGTGGCGTTGATCGGAGTTTGCATGTACCAGGGAACCCATTTGCGGAGTCAGTCACTGCTCTACCGCCGCGATCAGCGCCAGATTGCCATTCACTTTGTGAGCGCGCTCACGATTGCTTTGGGTATCGTTTTGCTCTTGGCCCGAGCCCTCGGTGTTGCTGGCGGGTTGGGCTTGAACACCTGCTCAATTAATTCCCGGTGCAGATTCTAGATAGTATCGTCACGAGATACGGTTGAATTTCGACTTCACCACGACAAGCTGATCTATGGCACAGAGCGCAAGGAAATCCGATTTATTGGGTACGGTGTGGGCAATCCCTGAGCCGCATCTGCCAGGCACACACACGAATCCCTTCGCGTTACTGCTTCAAGTTCTCGTTGACGGAGAATAGTTTGTGAGCCGCCGCAGAGCAGAAAGCTGACACGTCACCTCATCAAACCCCGTAATACCCCCGATACCACTCTACAAACTTCCCGATACCCGTCTGAATCGGTGTGGCAGGTACAAACCCAACCCACTCTTTCAGCGCATCGACATCCGCATAAGTTTGCGGCACGTCGCCGTCTTGTAATGGCATCAGAATTTTCTCGGCTTTCATCCCCAGCGCGTTTTCAATCGCGGTGATGAAGTCCATCAGTTTCACGGGGTTGTGGTTGCCGATGTTGAACACGCGGTAAGGCGCGTTGCTGGTGGCAGGGTCCGGCGTTTTGGACGAGTAGTTGGGGTTGGGCTCGGCGGTGCGGTCGATGACGCGGATCACACCTTCGACGATGTCGTCCACAAAGGTGAAATCGCGCAGCATGTTGCCGTGATTGAAGACCTTGATCGGCTGGCCCTCCAGTATGGCTTTGGTGAACAAGAAGAGGGCCATGTCGGGGCGTCCCCAGGGGCCATACACCGTGAAGAAACGCAAGCCGGTGGTGGGCAGACCATAGAGGTGGCTGTAGGTGTGGGCCATCAACTCGTTGGCTTTTTTGGTGGCGGCATACAAACTCACCGGGTGGTCCACGCTTTGGTGCTCGGAGAACGGCATGTCGGTGTTACCACCGTAAACGCTGGAGCTGGAGGCGTAGGCCAGGTGCTGCACCTTGTGGTGGCGGCAGCCTTCCAAAATGTTGGTGAAGCCGACGATGTTGCTCTCGATGTAGGCGTGCGGATTCTCCAGCGAATAACGCACACCGGCTTGGGCGGCCAAGTGAATCACACGGTCGAATTTTTCGGTGGCGAACAAGTGCTCCATGCCCATGCGGTCGGCCACATCCATCTTCACAAAACGGAAGTTGGGGTGTGAGGTGAGGCGCTTGAGGCGGTTTTCTTTGAGAGAGACCTCGTAGTAGTTGTTGAGGTTGTCCAGGCCTACCACCTCGTCGCCACGCGCCAGCAGGCGCAAGCAGGTGGTCATGCCAATAAAGCCAGCAGCGCCAGTGAGCAGTATTTTCATGGTTCAGTTCTGTGTAAAAAAGAGAATATCTTTGCGAGATCTCCGTTCGCCCTGAGCTTGTGGAAGGGGAGCAAGGCGCACCTCGCTGGCTTCGACAGGCTCAGCCCGAACGGGACTGACAGCAGATGAGTAACACCTGTCATCAGGTCAACACTTGATGCCCACATGTAGCGCCACAACCCCGGCGCTGAGGTTGTGTACATCCACATGGCCAAAGCCTGCGGTTTTCATCATGGTTTTGAGTTCTTCCTGGCTGGGATGCATGCGAATGGACTCGGCCAAATAGCGGTAGCTCTCGGCATCACCGGCCACCCATTTGCCAAGGCGGGGCAAAATTTTGAAGGAGTAGAAATCGTAGGCTTTCTCCAAGGGTTGCGCCACTTTGGAGAACTCCAGAACTAAAAGACGCCCCCCCGGTTTGAGCACCCGGCACATCTCGGCCAAAGCGCGGTCTTTGTGCGTCATGTTGCGCAGTCCAAAAGCCACGCTGACCAGGTCAAAGTGGTCATTCGGAAATGGCAGTGTTTCTGCGTCACACAGCACAGTGGGCAGCACCTGGCCTTCGTTGATGAGCCGATTGCGACCTTCGCGCAGCATGGCCTCATTGATGTCGGTGTGCACCACGACACCCTGTGATCCCACTTGTTTGGCTATCTCTTTGGAAAAGGCGCGCGCCAAGTCGCCGGTGCCGCCCGCAATGTCCAGCACGCGGCTGTTTGATTTGAGATTTGCCACCCCCACGGTGTAGGCCTTCCACACGCGGTGCAAGCCCGCCGACATCAAGTCGTTCATCAAGTCGTACTTGGATGCGACAGAGTCAAAAACGCCGCGCACGCGCTGCGCCTTTTGGGCCTCGTCGACCGATTCAAAACCAAAATGGGTGTTGGACATGAAATTCTCTTGATTCAGTTGCGGCAGGCTTTGGCTGGCGCAGCAGCCATGTCTGCGTCGCGATCCGCACCGGCTTCCAACAAACGCTGCGCGTACTGCTGCCACAACGCCTCTTGCTGCGAGCCCAAAAAGTAAAGGTAGTCCCAGGAGAACAAGCCGGTGTCGTGCCCGTCAGAAAACGTGGGTTTGACGGCATAGTGCCCAACGGGCTCCAAGGCCACCACATCCACTTGGCGTTTGCCGGTTTGCAGCACCTCTTGCCCCGGGCCATGACCTTGCACTTCGGCCGACGGTGAATAAATGCGCATCAACTCAAATGGAATGCGAAACGCCGCGCCATCGGAAAACACGACTTCCAGCAGCTTGGACTGTTGGTGCAAGGTGATGGCGCTGGGGGTAGGAGATTGAGGCGACAGACCGGCCATGGGTGGTGCGAATGAGCGCAGCAAAAGCGCAGAGTTTACCGGGCGGCTGTGGCTTACTCGGTCGCATGGTTCGGGCCAACAAGCAAAGCAGCGTCCAGCGTCGGCAAGAGGGAACGAATTCGCAGCAAGGCCTCGGGCGGTGCCGAGCGCCGCGCCGCAGCCCAAATGGGACTTGGATAATGGCTGTCCCAATCAAACCTTGCTACCACGTGCCAGTGCAAGTGAGGCACCACATTGCCGAATGAGGCGAGATTCATTTTGGTAGGTGACAGGTGTCGAATCACCAAGGCCTCCACCCAGGCTAAAAGTTCTGCACAGCGCGCGCGTGCATCGGGCGAAAGTTGGCTGAACTCGGTCACGTGTCGGGTGCTGATCAGGCGATAGAAGCCGGGAAAGGCTGCATCCTCCACCCGCACCAGGCGCCAATCGGCGTCGCGCCAGATGATCTCGCTCACGTCTGGTTGACACAGTTCACACGACAACATCGATTGCATATGAGACTTCCCTTTAAGGCAAAGAGGCCACTTACGCTGGCCCAATCAAATGAAAGCTGGCTATCCGCCGCCATTGCACAGTGGCGAAACGGACTGCGCCGTCCCGCTCGCTGGCCTTGACGCGGCTTTGGAGGTGCCGGGCCAGCACCTTCGCGGATTGCGGCTGCCGTTAGCCTTTCATCCAACAGACAGCTGGGCCGCAATCACCCGATCACTTGGCGCGACGCAAGTTAGGAATGACGTTGCGGTCGGACAAACCGGTATCCACGAGCCCATTTTCTATGGCCTCAACCGCTGAGTAGACCGAGCTCTTCTCGCCATAAGGAGCCATGATGATGTACAGCATGTCTGGTGTCACAAGGCCCGCTGCCATGCGTCCGGTGGGAAAGGTTCCCAAGTCCCAATTACCCATACCGTGTGGCATCAGTCGCAATTTCTGCTCCATGGTGTGTCCGCCCATTGTAAAAACAGAACCCAGCGCACCGGTCGCGAAGTCTGCCGGTTCAAACTGTTGCGGTCGTGACCACATGAAATCGTAGTCACTCTGTCCCCATGGATTCGGGGTTTGCACGACGCCACCGGGTTTGGGATTGCCGCTGGAATGCATGTACACGTAGTCCGAACCGGGCTGTTGGTGGTAGAGCTTCAATTCCTCGAAGAACTTCTTGTGCGCCGGGGGAACAATGCTCAACCAATAGTCTTGAAACGTTTCATACCAGCGTTTAGCCTGCGCAAATGCGAGGGTGTTTCTATAACCCTCCGGATTGGCCTTCATGATTTTCTTGATGTCGGGCGGGTTGCCAATGTCACGCACCAGCTCAGGCACGGGAATGTCGGGCCGTTTGCGTTGATACGACTGCACCGTCAAGTCAAACCCTTTGGTGCCGAGCATGTCTTGGGCCAGAGCCATGTATGCATCGTCCACAGGCTGCGAGGCCTTGCTGGCGAACAACGGTTGTGTGTAGGAACCTTCGTGGTTGCCCCGCAAGGTCACGACGGGCAGGCCGAGCCGATCAGACAGCGTGCGAAGTTTCTCCACCACGTTGTAAGACTCGGGACCTTTGTTGATGTAATCCCCGGCAAACACAACGAACTTCTGGCTTTCGGGCCGCTTGGCCAGCTCATCCAGCCCGGTGCGCATGACGTTGTCATACAAATGCTCATGCCCGTGTATGTCGGGGAGAAAAAGCGCCACAGTGTCGGGAGCGCCTTGCACCGTCCAAAGCACTTTGTCGCCAGCTTTGAATACGGGCTGTTGATCAGGCAACCAGAACGGCGTTCGTTTGGGCAGCAGCAACAAACCCGTTTTCCCAGATCGTTCAACACCTTGGCCGCCGTTCAAACGCAGCAACCCGGCGGTCTCTGAGCTGGGCAACTGAATCACTTGATGACTCGGTAAGCCTGTCGGTGACTGAATGATCGGCCCACCCGGCGTTTGACCTGGAGGAAGTATCAACTGAGGCTTGACGGCGGAAACACTTGCTTGCGTCGAAAGCGGCGCAAGCAGGCTCATGGTCGAGCGCAGCTGGCTCACGCGTTGAGCGTCTATGGGCGTGTCTGCAAGTCGTGCGCCTTGCGCCGCATGACGATCATGCAATTCCTGCAGCAGCAATGCGCGCAATACAGCGCCTTCTTCTGTGCCAGCAAGCGCCAACAATTGATCACGCCCCAACTCCATCACGATGTCGTTGTATGCCGCAATCGATTCTGCTGGCATCTTGACGCTGATAGCACCTTCTTTGTCTCTTGTGATTTGAACAGGAATGATTCTGGGGCCCACAGCGTCTGCGGACGGCGCGGTTGTCGAAGCAGAGAGAGATTGCGAGACGCCCCCCTCCGTCGTAACCCGCAGCGGCTTTGCATCCGCATTCACACCCAAGCGGTTAAGCGCTTGCTCGACCTCCTTGGGCACCACGCCCGCTCTGATCTGAAGCTCCTGCGCCGGCGTGATCGGCTGCTGGATCAACCGGTTGATGGTTTGCACCTTTTGTTCAGGCGTCATCGAGTTCCAACCGGGAATGTTGTTCCCCCCCTCAGGCCGATTCGGATTGCGCTGCGCCCCGACGGTGCCCGCAGGCACTTTGTCGATGTAAGGCGAAGGCCCGCCATAGCGGCTGTCTTCAAAGAGCGGGGTCGGTTTGTTGGGGACCTTGACGGGCTGTTGTGGGGTGACTGGGGTTGGGGCGCTGTTGGAATTTGGCTGTGTGGCAGTCACCGTAGGCTGCTTCACCGCAGGCAAACCAATGGCCTGATCGATCAACTGCTTGCGCTGCCAGTCGGAGGTGAGTTTCTCGGCCCCACCGGCTTGTTCAATGGCACGCTCCACCCGGTTGATCGCATCTGAGCGTTCTTTGGAGAACTCGCTCAAGCCCACAGCGATCAGTGCTGGGCCCAGCAAGTCGTTGATCTTTACCAGCGCTCGATGCAACTCTGGTGATACCAGCGGAATCTCCTGCGATGCCACGGGCGTGGTGTTCACGGGCACCGTGCCCTTGGAGGGCTGGGTCAGCTTGCCTTCTGGTGGAAGTTGGCTCCAGTCGGGCGCTTTCGGGGGCACCTTGGTTTGAGGCCGCTCCACCTCGATGACGGGCGTTGGCTTGCCTTGCACACCTGCGGTACTGCCATTCGGTGTGGACTGCCCTTGGCCAGGCGTGGGCTGGGGTTGGGGGTTGAGGTTGGGCTTGGCCGTGTTGTTCGGTTGGGTTTTGGGCTGGGTGTCGATCGGCTTGATCGGCTGTGTGGGCTTGGAGGGCTGCGTATGGGTGGTGGGTTGCGCGCCGGTTGCTTCTCCAATGGCACGCTGAATCAACTCCCTGCGCTGCTTGTCGGTGGTCAGCTTGTCTGCGCCACCGATCTTGTTGACCTCCTGCTCGAACTGCCTCAAGGCATCCGAGCGGGCCAAGGACGGTGCGCCCAAACCGGCCTCCTTGAGCATGGGCTCCAGCAGCGCATCGAGCTTGACCCGGGATGGGTGCACCGCAAAAGGCTGCAGCGGCTGCAGCGGTGTCGCTGCAATGGACTTGATCGGTGTTGGGCTCACCGGGGCAGGCTTGATCGCTGGTGTGGGCTGATTCACCCCGGTGGGGTGGGGCTGGGGCACCACCGCAGTAGGCTTCAAGCGGCCGTTCAAGCGCTGATCCAACTGGGCCCGGATGTCCGCCAACTCCTTGTACCGCGCCGTGCCTTTGGGCGTGGTTTTGAGATCGTCCGTGATGTCGATCATGTACTGCCGCAGCTTCTTAACGACATGGGATGGGGTGACCTCATTCCCCAAAGAGCGAAGCGTCTCTTTGATCGCTTGCAGCCTGAGCCCACCTTGACCCGCAGTAGCCACCGCAGTCGGCGTTTGTTTGATTGGTTGAATCGCACTGCCTGGATTGCCCTGGAGCGCCTTGGTGACTTTGCGTGTGACGATCACTTGCGCGATCAGCCCCAGCCCCCGGCCTGCCAGCTGTTCTTGAAAGTCACGGTCATTCCTGACCTTGTGAGAGAACTCCCGCAGCATCTGGGTTTGAGGCTGCTTCATCAGCTCCGCTTTGTAGGCCTCAGCCCACTTCTCCGGCGGGTGGCTGAACACCCGGCCCCAGGTGGCGATGGCGTTATTCCACTGGCCCTTGGGATCACTCTCCAACCAATTTTTGATGTCGTCAATCGGTTTAATCAACCGAGACGGGTCACGCACAATCTTTTTGAGCTGCTCGATCTCCGCTTTGAAGGTATCGCCTGCAAACTGATCCCATGCGCCGCCCACCACATTACGCAGAGTGTCCAAGGGCCCACGCTCGGACTTCGGGGTTGGGAGCTTTTGCACCTGTTGCAAGGCTTGCCCGGCCCAGGCTTGTTGCTGTTTGGGCGTGTTGGGCTGGGTGGGCGGTAGTTTTTGAGTCTCGACCAAAGTGCGCTCAAGCTGGCCGCGCTCGGCAGCAGTGAGCACCTGTTTCCAGTTGCTAAAGCCACCGGCTTGGGCAGCTGCATCCTTTTGCAGCATCTGCGTGACTTGGCCGCGCAGGCGGTTGGCGGCTTTGTTGTCGCCAGCGAAGTGCACCAAGTCCGCCACAGAGTCGAATTTGCCTTTGGAGGCACGGGCCACCCACGAATCGGCGCGGGCGCGCACGCTGGCAAAGCTGCTGGCAGGCTCTGCCACGGGCAGCACGGGGGCGCGCACGGTTTGGTTGATGGTGCGGGCACCGGCGTTGATGCCACCCTTGAGAACTTGACCGGCCTGGTTGGGGGTCAGGCCGCCCAATAACGGGTTGGGGACGTTTTTGACGCGGTTCCAACCTTCGCGAGCCACGGCACCCACATCGACGCCTCCAATCTTCCAGGGCGTGTTGCTGGGCGCAGGCTTGTTGGCCGGCGGGTTGGACGAAGCGGTTTGCCGCTGCAGGGCCTCGCGGCCCGAGGCGCTGAGCAGTTGGCGCCAGTCGGAGAGTCGCCCGCCAGAGGCGCTGGCGACTTCTTTGTTGAGGCTGGCTTCCAACTGGGCGCGGCGTTTACCGTCGAAGTAGACCAGGCGCTCAATGCTGTCGATCTTGCCGCCGGTGAGGCTGTTCAGCACCTGCCCCAGGTAGCTCTTGACTTTGCCGTCGCTGGCCCCTGCGCTGGGCTTGCTCCAGCCCATTCCTATCGCGCTGGCGTCGGCCAGGAGGAGCGGGGCGGTGGGGTGGGTTGTGAGGGCAGTCATGGGTTCCTTTGAAAAAAATCAACTGAGCACCGGCAAGCGCAAGCCGCCGACACCGTTCGCACGACATGGGTGCAGAAACGGCCGGGCGGCACCAAAGTGGGGCTTGCTGCTGAGTTGCACCAATAGTGTGTATCTCGCGCAATTTCAAGGCCAAATGCCAAAAATATCCAAAATGCCGCATCCTCACCGGCTGTCAGATACGAACGAACCACGCGATTGAGGGCACGAAAAAAGATGCCTATTCGGTGCGATGTGGCATGCGACCAACTTGGTGCCTGAGATGGCCATGAGGCACTGCATAAGCAGCAACCGGCTCGGCCTGATCCGCTATTCAGTGCGCTGGACAATCGGCATGGAACTCCAAACAACTTGGACATCAATGCGTGGCCCAATCTGGCGGGCTTGCAGGAAAGTCCCACAAAACAACTGGCGGCGGGTAGCATGAGTTCACCGTGTTGGCCACGCTCACAGCCTGGTCAGCATTCATTGCATCAGGAAAGGAGCCCCCCATGCGCCTAAACGCCTTGATGATTGCCGCCGCCGCAATCGGCCTCTCTGTTGCTGCCCCTATCCAGGCGCAAAACGGCTTGCTGGCAGCCACTGCCACGACGACTTGGCCACAGTGGCAAGGCCGATTCGCCTGGGGTCTGAGCCCGAAAACCTTCAGCGACAACACTCGACCGCGTGGCAGCAGTTTGTTGGGCGACTACTACTTCTACCGCCATCCCATGATCTCGCCCACATCCCTGCTGGGCGGGTTTCGAGCCACCAGCGGCCTCATGTTGGGCTCCTCCACACCACGCTTGCTGATGGGCCTGGGGGCGGATTTGACCTCGGGACGCGCAGCGGGGCTCAGTGAGGGACTGCTTAGCCCGCAGCCCCTGGGGTGGTCCAGTGAGAACGACAACAACTCCGCCAGCTACTTGGGCCTGGGGTACACCCTCATGTCCCTGCGCGGCGGTTGGGGACTCAGTGCAGACATTGGTTTGGCCACCACAACCCGTTCAAACACAGCGCTCGGATCTGGTTTTGGCCTGGGTAGAAGCAGTTTGGAAGACAACACGCGAGATTTCCGCCTCACACCACTGCTGCAGTTGGGTTGGCGCTATTCCTTCTGAGCGCCACGAGATTTGAGGATGCTCCACCCCAGGTGTCTCGCAAGATGCAGGGCCACTTCGCAGGCACTCGGTTGCTTCTCGTGGCAATCGTAAGGTTTGGGATTGACCTGGCAAAAAGCGCTTTTGCGGTGCATGGCGTGGATGAGTGCGGCAAGCCTGCACTGGTGCGTCCCGAGGTGCCGCGTGGCAAGTTGCTGGAGCTGGTGGCCAAGCTGCCACCTTGCCTGGTCGGCATGGAAGCTTGCAGTGGAGTCCACCAATGGGCACGCGAATTTGACAAGTATGGGCACACGGCGCGCCCTGCAAGGGGCCGCCATCTGCGAAGCCGTCACCCGCCATCACCAAACGCGGCGACACCTACCTGCGCACCTTGCTCATTCAGGGGGCCAAGTCCGTGGTCAACAGCGCCCACCTGCGCAACGACCCAATCTCACGCTGGATGCTGGCGCTCAAGGAACGTTCAGGTTGGCAAAAGGCGGTGCTGGCCGTGGCCAATAAGAATGCGCGAATTCTCTGGGCGGTGATGACCAAGGGCACAACATTTGATCGCCACCATGTGAGTGTCAAACCGAGTGGCAGCACAACAACTACAACCATGCCCGCCAACGCAGTCACGAGTTCGATTTAACCAAACAACTTCCTTGCACGACGACAACCAGAAGATGCAGTAACAGGTCAGACCGGCAGCAGGTAATCTCGACTAACCCTTTGTGGCGGCATGGGCCAAGTCCACGTGATAGGAATGGAGCCCTGCTGAGCGGTTCGTATCTGGGCCCGCAGCGCTGGCGGTGATTGTTCAGCGACTGCAACAAGGCCGTCTGTAGAGTGGCAGTCTGTTCTCTGTTCTTGCCTTCGACACCGTCGCCGTATGTTCCACAAGCCCTTGGCTGAACAATGGAAATGCAAAAAACTAAAACAGTGTGCTTGACTGAACGGGAAGTCCCTTTAGGGGTTAGGCGTCAGCCCGCGGTTCCCAGAAGGGCTAGAAGTCAACGTACTTCGCCCATCGCCAGCCCCACCAACCAAGGGCGCCGCCAACTGCGGCACCCGGCACGAGCCAAGTCAGTGCAAACCGATGTGGGTGCCATGACCAGACTACAAGGACTGCGGCGGCACCCAGCGCGGCACAGATTGTCGTCCGGGTTGCCGGAGCGTCAAACGGCGCTGACAGCCACATAGGAAGGAAGATGGGTTCGGCGGACCGGTCGAGCGCCATGATGACTCCTAGCAACGCTCCGAAGACCGCGAAGAGGGCTGCAACATGAAGCAAAGCATTCCAGTTGCCGAGAGGCACGGAGCCAAGCGCAGAGATGAACATCGCTGCGACCACTGCGGCCGACATGAGCAAAGCTGAAGCGGCGATGAAGATCGTTGCCTTGACGATGCGGTGCATTGCGCTTTGACTCAGATGGAGTGCGGCTGGAGCAACATGTCTGAGGCCTAACCAAGCTGTAAAAAAATCCCCTGCGACGCCTGGGTGCTGGGGGTCTGAGCAAGAAAAAGGGCTGTGAATTTCATCTGCCGACTTGGTTGGGGAGATGGGATGGGTGAGGCGCATTTTGACGCCAAACGCAGCTCCAAAGGCCCCAGCACTTGCCCTGAGGCGGCGTGGCCGCTATCCCTGCCAGCCACTGTGAGCCAGCTTCTCAATGTTGTGCACCAGGCAGTACAAATGCCACTGCGTGTTGACCTTCTCCTTGCCGCGCAAGTTAAATCGGCTCAAGCGTTTGTTGTGCCTGATGTTGGCGAATACAGGCTCCACCGTCCCGATGCGCTGGCTATAAAGCTGCCTGCCCCGTGTCGAGTCAATCGCCTGACGCATGCGGTGGCTGGGGTCATCGTGATCTATCTGGCGTGTGTGGAAATACACCACTTTGCGTGCTGCAGTTCGATCGGGGTGGCGTAAACACTGCGTGCGCTTTGTGCAGGCAGCGCAGTCTTCTTTCTTGGCTTTGAAGTCCTCACGGCGCAGGCCCTTGCCCACGTTGTAGATGGAGCCGGTACTGGTCAGCAGTTTGCCGTTTGGGCAAGTGCAGGTGTGGTCACCATTGAAGCGGAAGTCCTCTGGTCTGAACCACGTTACTGCTTTGACATCTGCATGCCCGGTGGGCTGTTTGTCATACAGCACATCGTCTTTGGGTTTGTACCGATCTTGGTTCTTGAAACGTTCATCGCGCTGGCGCATCTGGTTGTCGGCCACCAGCGCCGGTATGCCTTGGGCTTGCAGTGCACGGAGGTTGGCATCGCTGTGGTAACCCGCGTCGGCTGTGTACAGGGTTTGAGCAGTGGCCAAGGGTCGGCTTTGTTCTACCAAGGGCAAGAGCATGCTTTGTTCTGACCCCGAACCAATCACGTCGGCGGCAACTACCACTTGGTGGGCCGCGTCCACAGCCGCTTGGGCGCCATAATTTGGCAGGCGGTCATCGCGTCGAACCGCTCTTTTCGACGCAGGCGCAAACCCGCATGGATACTGGGTTTGTGCCTGCGCTAATACTGCGACACAGAGATAGATAACGGAACAAGATGAAAGTGCTGCTTCGTGCGTATGGCAAGGCGCAAACCACAGCGATACCAGAGTATCGCGCGGATTTGCAACGCTGCCATAGGTGCGAAGATGCGCTTTCATGTTTCGTTATCTCTGTGTCGCAGTACTAGTGAACACAGGTTCTCCACATTTTTAGGGCGTGTTTACGATCTCCTGAGGAGCAACGCCAAGAATGCCAAGTGGACGAACTGTAGGCTGGTATTGAGTCGGCCCTGCAAAACCCCTGCAACCCGCATGAATGCTGGCGATATGGGGTAAATGCTGACGACGGGATCTCTCAGGAATCGTTATCGGAGAGTAATTTTTCTGGGGGATTTGCATGACAGCCACCGCAGACTTCTTTCGCGCACGCCTGGACGGGATGGTCGATCACAAACATCCACTGGTGGTTTTGAGCAAACGGCTGCCCTGGGCCGCGATTGAACAAGCCCTGGCACCGCACTTCGCTCGCCAGGCTCGCCCAGGCTCCAAGCGGGTGACGGCGGACTTGTTGGGAGCGCATGAAGTCGAATTTGGCAACGGCATCAGCCCCGCAGGCCGCCCGCGCCTGTCAATTCGGCTGATGGCCAGCTTGCAGTACCTGAAGAACTCCTTCAACCTCAGTGACGAAGAACTCGTTCAGCGCTGGAGCGAGAACGTGGTGTGGCAGTTCTTCAGCGGCATGGAGTATTACGAACCACGCTTGCCCTGCGATCCAACCCAGATCGGCCGCTTTCGCCGCGCCGTGGGCGAAGAAGGTCTGGAGCAGTTGCTCAAGGCCACCATCGAGACAGCGGTGCAGATCAAGGCCATCAAGCCCAGCGAGCTGGAACGCGTGATCGTGGACACCACCGTGCAGGAGAAGGCCATCGCCCACCCGGTGGACAGTCGGCTGCTGGAGATTGCGCGGCACAAAGTGGTGAATGCTGCCAAACGAGTGGGCATCAGTTTGAAGCAGACATTTGCGTTTGAAGCCAAAACGCTCAGACGCCAGGCCGGGGGTTACGCCCACGCCAAGCAGTTCAAGCGTTTGAAGAAAGCCGTCAAACGCCAGCGCACAATCCTCGGGGTGGTGATGCGTGAAGTGCAGCGCAAGCTTGATGTGTTGGTGGCACCCGGGCCGACAGCGCTGAGTGCGCTCAAGACCTGGTTGGAGCGGGCCGAACGCATCCGCACGCAACAGCGAGGCGACAAGGGCAAGCTGTACGCGCTGCATGCGCCTGAGGTGGAGTGCATCGGCAAGGGCAAGGCCAGGAAGCCCTATGAGTTTGGTGTGAAGGTCAGCCTGGCTGTCACGCACCTGCGTGGTTTGATGGTGGGGGCCAGAAGTTTCCCCGGCAACCCGTTTGATGGGCACACATTGGCTGCGCAACTGGAGCAAACCAACAACCTGATGCAAGACCTGGGGCGTGTGCCCAAGCAAGTGGTCGTGGACTTGGGGTTCCGGGGCGTGGACGCGGACAACCCGAACGTGGAGATCATCCACCGTGGCAAGTACAAGTCACTGACCAAGGTGCAACGCAAGTGGCTCAAACGGCGTCAGGCCATCGAGCCGCTGATCGGCCACACCAAGGTGGACCACGGCATGCAGCGCTGTTGGCTCAAAGGCGAGTTGGGTGATGCGCTGCACGCACTGAGTTGTGCGGCGGGGTACAACATCCGCTGGCTGCTGCGGGCTATCGCGGCCAAGTCTGCAAAAGACGCGAAGGCGTTTTTGTTGACCCTGCTCGGGCTGAGCTTATGGGGTCAACTCAGGGCAGCCAGGGCACGGCTCGGCGCAAAAAACTTGCTCGGTTGGAAATTCACGCCATCGTCAGTAATGGCTTGCGGGGTGAAATGAATTTTGCAGGGCCGACTATCCATGCCTTGCAGCAGCGCGCTCAAGCGTTGGCCGGCAAGCTCGACGCCCAGGATGAAGGCAAGGTCCAGCGTGGTCGCAAGCTCTCGGATTCGGGCGCAAAGGCGCGCTTCTTCCATGAAGTCAGCGACGCCCATCTGGCGCGCATCATCAAGGTCGACCTTCAGTCCGATCTGTTCACCTACCAAATCGACGAGGCCGCGCTGGCTAGGGCCCAGCTGATGGACGGCAAGCTGATGTTGATCACAAATGTCCGGGACATGACCCCGCTCGAGGTGGTGCATCGCTACAAGTCACTGGCCGACATCGAGCGCGGCTTTAAGGTGCTCAAGTCCGAGATCGAGATCGCCCCGGTCTTGCACCGCCTGCCCGAGCGCATCAAAGCTCACGCCAGCATCTGCTTCATGGCGTTGATCCTGTACCGCGTGATGCGCCAGCGTCTGAAGCTTGCCGGCAGCGAGCTCTCGCCAGAGGCCGCGTTGGCAGACTTGCGTCGCATCCAGCGTCACACCGTCAGCATCGACAGCGCAGCCCCAATCCACGGCGTGTCAACCGTTCAACCACGTCAGGCCGCATCCCTGGCTGCACTCAACATCAAGAAGCCCACCGTCGACACCCAGATGTCCCTGCTGTAGTGGCAATTCCGAAGGCCTGATCTATATGGATCAAGGACTTACAGCAGTTGGTGTCGAACTCGGGTTGGCAGGCTCAGGCCAACCGGTACGAGGCGTCACGTTTTATGGAAACCTCAATAGTCGGCCCTGCAAAATTCATTTCACCCCGCAAGCCATTACTGACGATGGCGTGAATTTCCAACCGAGCAAGTTTTTTGCGCCGAGCCGTGCCCTGGCTGCCCTGAGTTGACCCCATAAGCTCAGCCCGAGCAGGGTCAACAAAAACGCCTTCGCGTCTTTTGCAGACTTGGCCGCGATAGCCCGCAGCAGCCAGCGGATGTTGTACCCCGCCGCACAACTCAGTGCGTGCAGCGCATCACCCAACTCGCCTTTGAGCCAACAGCGCTGCATGCCGTGGTCCACCTTGGTGTGGCCGATCAGCGGCTCGATGGCCTGACGCCGTTTGAGCCACTTGCGTTGCACCTTGGTCAGTGACTTGTACTTGCCACGGTGGATGATCTCCACGTTCGGGTTGTCCGCGTCCACGCCCCGGAACCCCAAGTCCACGACCACTTGCTTGGGCACACGCCCCAGGTCTTGCATCAGGTTGTTGGTTTGCTCCAGTTGCGCAGCCAATGTGTGCCCATCAAACGGGTTGCCGGGGAAACTTCTGGCCCCCACCATCAAACCACGCAGGTGCGTGACAGCCAGGCTGACCTTCACACCAAACTCATAGGGCTTCCTGGCCTTGCCCTTGCCGATGCACTCCACCTCAGGCGCATGCAGCGCGTACAGCTTGCCCTTGTCGCCTCGCTGTTGCGTGCGGATGCGTTCGGCCCGCTCCAACCAGGTCTTGAGCGCACTCAGCGCTGTCGGCCCGGGTGCCACCAACACATCAAGCTTGCGCTGCACTTCACGCATCACCACCCCGAGGATTGTGCGCTGGCGTTTGACGGCTTTCTTCAAACGCTTGAACTGCTTGGCGTGGGCGTAACCCCCGGCCTGGCGTCTGAGCGTTTTGGCTTCAAACGCAAATGTCTGCTTCAAACTGATGCCCACTCGTTTGGCAGCATTCACCACTTTGTGCCGCGCAATCTCCAGCAGCCGACTGTCCACCGGGTGGGCGATGGCCTTCTCCTGCACGGTGGTGTCCACGATCACGCGTTCCAGCTCGCTGGGCTTGATGGCCTTGATCTGCACCGCTGTCTCGATGGCGGCCTTGAGCAACTGCTCCAGACCTTCTTCGCCCACGGCGCGGCGAAAGCGGCCGATCTGGGTTGGATCGCAGGGCAAGCGTGGTTCGTAATACTCCATGCCGCTGAAGAACTGCCACACCACGTTCTCGCTCCAGCGCTGAACGAGTTCTTCGTCACTGAGGTTGAAGGAGTTCTTCAGGTACTGCAAGCTGGCCATCAGCCGAATTGACAGGCGCGGGCGGCCTGCGGGGCTGATGCCGTTGCCAAATTCGACTTCATGCGCTCCCAACAAGTCCGCCGTCACCCGCTTGGAGCCTGGGCGAGCCTGGCGAGCGAAGTGCGGTGCCAGGGCTTGTTCAATCGCGGCCCAGGGCAGCCGTTTGCTCAAAACCACCAGTGGATGTTTGTGATCGACCATCCCGTCCAGGCGTGCGCGAAAGAAGTCTGCGGTGGCTGTCATGCAAATCCCCCAGAAAAATTACTCTCCGATAACGATTCCTGAGAGATCCCGTCGTCAGCATTTACCCCATATCGCCAGCATTCATGCGGGTTGCAGGGGTTTTGCAGGGCCGACTACCTAGTAAAACATGTGGGTTAAGCCACCCGCCCAAACCACCACACCGACAACCCCGCCGACAGCAGCACCAGCAAAGCCGCGGCGGCGGCGAAGAGGCTGCTGATTTCAGTTTCTTTGGTTTCCACCACCAGCCGTGAACTCAAACCTTGGTAGACCTTTTTCAGGTCGTCGGCGGTGCCCGCGTAGTAGTAGTCGGCTTGGGTGATGTTGGCAATGTTTTTGAGCGTCTCTTCGTCCAGCCGCACGCGCATGGTCCAGCCTTCAAAGCCGATGGTTTCACCGTCTTTGGTGCCGATGCCCACGGTGTAGACGCGCACGCCGCGGTCGGCCGCCATCTTGGCGGCTTCCAGCGGGTCGGGGCCGGTGGTGCGCTGGCCGTCGGTGAGCAAGATGATGGCGGCCGATCCAAAGCTGCCGGGTTTAACAGGCTTGAAATCGGGCTTGGGTTTGTCGTCCGGCGAGGGCGGCATGGCGCGTTGGCCGGTGATTTGTGACAGGTCGATGCCGGCTTCGGGGAACAAGGTGGCCAAGGACAGCACGATGCCACTGCCAATGGCGGTGCCGCGTTGCAACTGGAAGCGGTCAATCGCGGCGATGACGTCATCTCTGCTGACTGTGGGGGCTTGCACCACGGCGGCCGAACCGGCGAATGACACCACGGAGATGCGCACATGGCGCGGCAAGCCACTGATGAACGCTTTGGCGGCGTCTTGCGAGGCCTTGAGGCGATTGGGCTGCACATCAGTGGCCCGCATGCTGCCGGACACATCCATGGCTAGCACCACGGTTTCTTGTTGTGAGGGCAGGCTGATCACGGCGGCGGGCCGCGCGGCGGCCAGCAGCAGCACGGTCAAGGCGAGCAACAGAACAACCGGTGGCACATGTTTTCGCCACCGTTGCTGCGGGCCCATGGCCGTTTTCACAAGACCCAGGCTGGACCAGACCACCGCATTTTTTTTGCGCCGCCACAGCAACCATACATAGGCCGTCACGAGCAGAGGCAAGAGCAACAAGGCCCAGAGATTGTCGGGCCAGATGAAAGTGAGGCTGCTGATGTTCATGGTGCTGTATTCTCCCTGGCAGGGGGATTTTCTGCCCCGCCGGTACTGCGAACCTGGCCGCCCACCACACCACCTCGGAAGGCATGGGCTCGCCGCTGACGCAGGGCCATGAAACGCAACATCGCTTCAAAAAGAGGTTCTTCGGTTGTCAGCTCGAGTGCGTCGACCCCGGCGCGGGCCAGGCCCGCACGGAGTTCAGCTTCAGCCTGATCGGCGGCAGCGGCAAAACGTTTCCGAAAGCGGGCGTCGCTCGTATCCACCTGAATTTGTTCACCACTTTCTGCGTCTTGCATCCACACCGTACCCACATTGGGGAGTTGCATTTCCAGTGGGTCAAACAAACGCACCGCGCAGACGTCGTGGCGCAAACTCAATCGCCCCAGTGGCAACTCCCAGCCGGGTTCGCTGATGAAGTCGGACACCACGAACACGCTGCTGCGCCTGTGAATGTGGCCGCTGGCGGCTTGCAATAAATCACCCAAGCGCGTGAGGCCTTGGGGCGATAGTGGGGCGTCAGGTATTGGTGGTGACCGAAGCGCTTGCAGCAACTGCAACACCTGCAGCCGCCCACCACGAGGTGGAATGACGCGGTCCACCTGCTGGCTGTAAATGATGGCACCCACGCGGTTGCCGTGCCGTGTGAGCAGGCGTGCCATCAAGCCCACAAACTCGGCGGCCAGCTCGCCCTTGGATTGACCTTGGCTGCCAAAGAGGCTGCTGGCGCTGGTGTCCACCAAAAACCAGGCGGTGAGGTCGCGGTCTTCGTTGAAGAGGCGCACATGGGGCACACCGGTGCGGGCGGTCACGTTCCAGTCGATGTGGCGCACATCGTCCAGGTGTTGGTATTCGCGCAGGTCAGCCAAGTCCAGTCCGGTGCCGCGCCACAGACTGCGCCAGTCGCCCTGCAGCCAGCCGTCCAATCGGCGCAGCACCGTCCACTCCAGCCGCTTCAAAACGGCTTCGCTGGTGAGGGCGGACTTCTCGGACGCCATGGCGGTCAAACCGGTGGTGTGACGCCGTCTGGCAGCGGTATGGATTTTTGTACTTTGGCGATCACCTGGTCGACGGTGATGCCTTCGCTCAGGGCCTCGTAACTCAGCACCAAACGGTGGCGCAGCACATCGCCCACCAAGGGCGTGATGTCTTCGGGCAAGGCGTAGTGGCGGCCGCGCATCAAGGCCAGAGCGCGTGCGCCTTCAATCAAACCAATGGTGGCCCGTGGGCTGGCGCCGTGGCTCAGGTGGCGGGAGAGGCTGGTCAATCCGAAACGTTCAGGGCGGCGCGTGGCGCTGACCAGTTTCACGGCGTACTGAATCAACGAAGGGTCCACATACACCTCGCGGCAAACCGATTGCAGTTCTGCCAATTGCGCCATGCTGGTGACGGGCGTGACGGCTGTCGCAGGGCCTGTGGCCCGCTGGGCAATGACGAACTCTTCTTCTTCGCTGGGGTAGTCCACCAGCACCTTCATCATGAAGCGGTCCACCTGCGCTTCAGGCAGCGGGTAGGTGCCTTCGGTTTCCAGCGGGTTTTGTGTGGCCATGACCAAAAAGGGCTCGGGCACGCGGTGGGTTTGGCCGGCAATGGTCACTTGGCGTTCTTGCATCACTTCCAAGAGCGCACTTTGCACTTTGGCCGGGGCGCGGTTGATTTCATCGGCCAACAGCAAGTGGGTGAACACCGGCCCGAGCATGGTGTTGAATTCGCCGTCTTTGGGGTGGTGAATGCGCGTGCCGATTAAATCGGCGGGCACCAGGTCGGGGGTGAATTGGATGCGTTTGAAGCTGCCGCGCAGCGTGGCGGCCAGTGTTTTGACGGTGAGGGTTTTGGCCAAGCCCGGTACGCCCTCCACCAAGAGATGGCCCTGCGAGAGCACGGCCACCATCACGCGCTCTAGAAATTGGTCTTGGCCGACCACGACACGTTTGACTTCATACAGCAGCTGCTGCATCAACTCGGCCGTGTTTTTGGCTGTCTCTTGGGTCAACGCGGGATTCATACAAGGTCTCCTAAAAATCAAAATGGCGGCATGCCCGCGGCACCCGCAGCGTTTTCAATCGGCACCGCAAAACCAATACCAATGAACACCCGCTGCTGAGATGGGTTGAGTATGGCGGTGACGATGCCCACCACCGCGCCATCAAGGGTGATAAGCGGCCCACCCGAGTTGCCCGGGTTGGCGGCCGCATCAAACTGAATCAGGTTGGTCATGACCTGCTGGCCGTCGGGTGAGCGGAACTCGCGTTTCAGGCCCGACACCACGCCAGCAGAAGTGGATGGCCCGATGCCGAACGGAAAGCCCACCGCCACCACTGGTTCGCCCGGGGCCAAGTCGCCGGTGGAACGCATGGCCGCCGCCTGCAGGTCGTCTGGAATGCTCAGTGCGCGCAGCACCGCCAAGTCATTCTTCGGGTCGGCACCGACCATGCGTGCGTCTGACACATGACCATCGGCAAACGTCACTTTGATGCGTTTGGCGCCTTGCAACACATGCAAATTGGTGAGGATGGTGCCGTTGTCAATGATGACCACGCCGGTGCCCACACCGCGCTCCACTTTTTGTGTTTTGGGGTTCTTGCCCGATGCAACCAAGGGTTCGTCCTGGTCTTTGCCATCGTCATCGTCGTTCATGAGGCCCACGACACGAACCACGGAGGGGGCGATGATTTCAGCGGCTTTGAGTGTGGGTGAGATGAGCGGCTTTTCTTCCAATGACTTGCGCAGCGCCGCTTCAATGGCCCGCATGTTCACACCCGGGGCAGGGCGGCCGGTCGCCCAGTCCTTCAGGCCCGACGGCCCGAGAGCCAACAACAAGCCGGCCAGCAAACCCAAGCCACTGGCCAGTGCCCAAGTCCAGCGGCGTGCGGGGTAGGGCTTAGCGGCGTTGGTAACTGCGGTTTCTCGGGCGGGTTGGGAATCTACCCCAGCCTCGATGTCGGACCGGTCGGCGCTGAGGGGGTGAGACCGCTGCGCGGGTGATGGGCTGTACAACGCTGCCTTTTTCATCACGACCATCCTTGCTGGTTGCAAGCGCTGGGGTGCGCCGTTGGTGAAACCTTAGCATGCCCTGCGGGTGTCGTGTGGTTGAGGTGCTGCGACACGACTGTGTGAACCTTTTGGTGCCAAATCGAGAGGGTTCCGCTTGAGCCAGCGCTGAGGCCAAGTTGGGACACTAGGGTTTATGCGGGGATTGTTTGCACTTCCAGTCCTGCGCGGAAGAATGACGCACTGTGTTGAACAGCTGGAGATTGAAGTGCCAAGAACTGCGAAGACGTGGGCTGAAAAGAAGCGTGCGAAGCCGCCGCACACTGTCATTCTGGACAAAGACTTTGCCGGTGTGCCAGCCGGTGCCCGGCTGCTGATTTCATGCCCGGTTGAACTGGAGGACTACTTGCGGCGACATGTGCCATCTGGTACGACCAAAGAGATCCAGCAGGTACGCCGAGAACTTGCTTCACTTCACGGCGCTGACGCCACTTGCCCCGTCTCGACCGCGATTTTTTTGCGAACCGTAGCAGAGGCAGCATGGGATGAGATTGAAGCCGGAAAGGCCACGACCGACGTGGCACCATTCTGGCGTGTGATTGATCCCAAGTCGCCGCTGGCAAAGAAGCTTCGAGCCGGCAGTCAGTGGATTGAACAGCAGCGACTGGCAGAGCTGTAGATGCTTTTGTTGGCAACGGAGGTGACAACAGCCACGATGGTCGCATTGCCAGACAGCCCCGCGTCCTCAGCAAGCCATCCGCGTCCGGAATTGCTCCCCTGCCTCCCAAGTCAGATTCAACTTCAGTGCCGTTGCGGACCAGGTATCACCTTGGGAGAAGGCCAGCTCCACTGCGGTCTGGCCAGCCCATTCAAACGGCAAAAAAGGCAAAACCAGCGAAGAACGTGCTGGGCCGCCCGCCGACAGGCGGCCTTCGGACAAGCGCCCGAAACAAGCTGGCGGTAGCGAGGTGGTCACACCAATCAGTTGAAGCTCCAAACCCAGCGCAAAGCCGTCGAATCCCTCATCCCTAGGGCTGGCACTGCACACCCGGGCCGCTGAAAAAACCACCCGCACGACATGCCCCTCCTGGCGGATGTGTTTGACTTCGGAGTCGTGAAAGCTGAATGTCAAAGGAAACATAGAGCCGTCACTCGGTGACCTTGCCGCGCCCGGCTTTGATGGCAGAGCGCAAGCCCTTGCCTTCTAAGCGGCGCTGCTTGGAACCATAGGTGGGTTTGGTTGGGCGGCGGGGTTTGGGGGGCGTGGCCACGCTGTTCACCAGGTCGTTCAAGCGGGTCATGGCATCCAAGCGGTTCATGTCTTGGCTGCGGGTGGTTTGCGCTTTGATGACCACCACACCTTCTGCGGTGATGCGCTGGTCGCTCAGGGCCAAAAGGCGTTCCTTCACTTCCTGCGGCAAGGACGAGGCGTGAATGTCAAAACGCAAATGCACCGCACTGGAGACCTTGTTGACGTTTTGCCCGCCCGCACCTTGTGCGCGAATCGCGCTGAACTCGACTTCGCTCTCTTTGACTTCAAACGCAGGAGGGATCACGACGAACTCACGGTCAACGCGAACGGCGTTGCTGGTGGTACAGGCGCTGCACGAAGTTCCAAGTGGGGTGGCCTCGGAACTCGTTCTGAAATTTGGCAATTTCCTCCGGCATGGCGGCGGGCCAACGGGTCACATGTTCGGGTGGGCAACACAGCGGCGCGAGCAGCGAAGCCAAGGTGACATCGGCGCGCGTGATGTTGTCGCCGATCAAATAGGGGTTGTCGCGAAAAATCACGTTGAAGGTGTCGAAGGTTTTGCGGAACAAGTCTTTGGCCTCAGCAACCTTCTCGGGCCTGACCTTGTACTTGCGTGCCGTACCTTTGGCGAGCAGGGGATAGCTGAGGTTCAAGAATGGCCGACTCCAAACCGGACCGCCTTGGCTCCACAGGTTCACAGTGGTGCGCCGATGGGCCAGGAGCGGGCCGTAAAAAATACGCTGAATGCCCAGGCCAAAAGCCCGGTCGGCCAAGGCTTCCAACTCAGCGCAGCGCTCGGCCTGTGCGGCCGATACCGACAGACGTTTGGCATTCAGGCCTTGTTCCAAGTAGTCGAGGATGGCGCCGGATCCCTGGATCAGTTGTCCATCGTGTTCCAGCAGCGGCACGCTGGACTTGGCCTGCAATTTGCGCATGGTCCACAAGTGCGCACCCGGTACCAAGGCCAGTTCTGTGTACTTGAGTTGGTTGAAATCCAGCGCCCAGCGGGCTTTCTCAGAAAAATGGGAGATGGTGAAGGTGTAAAGGCGCAACATGGCGCAATGGTAAGTCGCCTCAGCGCTCGGTCGTAATCAGCCCGATGCGGCGCGCCGTGACCATAGGTTTGCGCTCGCAAGCGGCCAAACGGTCGCTTTGGTTTGGCTCATTGCCTCGGCAATAGACGACCGAGCTGCCGTCCTGGTTCTTTGTTTTCTCCTCGTCAAAAAAGTACAGCATGCCCGCGTTGGTCTCGATGTTCACCCACAGGTCCACCAGTGACTCAAATTGACGGTGCTGTTCCTCGTTCCACCCCAGGTGTTTGATGACCCAAGCCTTCAGAAATGGCGAACGGCCAGGCAACAGTTTTCCATCTGCGCCGTAGTTGCCGTGGAAGCCGATCATGGTTTTCTCTGGAGGCAGTTCGAAGGTAAAAAAGCGCTTCTTGCCGCCCAAAAACATGCGTGAGCAGCTGGACGCGCAGCGGCCAATCAAGCCGGTAGCCAAACCCCTTTCACGAATGAACTCGCCCACGGCATATCCCGCTGCAGCATTGCCGCCGTTAGAGTTTTTCAAAAGGATGGTGTCGATTTCCGGGTGTTGGGCCAACCAAGATTTGAGTTGCTCCAGTTCTGTTCCTCGCACCGTTCCCGCCATCACCAGCTGTGCGCGCTCGGGCGAGCTGTTCAAGATGGGCCGTAACTCAAAATCCATCGCCCGGGCGGAAAAATCTAGCGCGCAGAGCAGTGTCAACAGGATCGTGTTGCGCCAGTGTTGCGTGGTCATGCGTGTTTTTCTCGGGTTTATTGATGATCTGGCCTGATGAAGTCTGAACCGTTGGCCCAAACCCTTCGACAGGCTGAGGGCGAACGGACTGAAGTTTGTCGTGAATAAGGTAAACATCAATACTATGTTGCGCATCGTGTATGTTAATGGACTGGTATGAAAGCTTCTTGGATAGACACCCATTGCCACCTCGACGCTGCGGAATTTGAAACCGATCGGGACGAGGTCGCAGCTCGTGCGTGCGAGGCGGGGGTCGGGTGCCTGGTGTTGCCAGCCGTGGAACGCAGCAACCTCGCCCTGGTGCGCCACCTCGCGCACCACGTGAATGGAGCCTACGCCTTGGGCATTCACCCGCTCTATGTGGACAGTGCCGTGGAGGGTGATTTGCAGCATGTGGCGGATGCGCTGTGCGAGTTCCAAATCGACCCACGTTTGGTGGCGGTGGGCGAGATCGGCCTGGATCACTTTGTACCTGGCCTCAACCTGGCCAGACAGGAACAGTTCTATGTGGCGCAGCTGAAGCTCGCGCAGCGATTCAAGCTGCCCGTCATCCTGCATGTGCGTCGTTCCGCCGATGCCTTGCTGAAACAGTTGCGTCGCCACCCGGTGGTAGGCGGTATCGCCCATGCCTTCAATGGCAGTGAGCAGCAGGCCATGGCTTTTGTGGACTTGGGTTTCAAGCTGGGGTTTGGCGGTGCATTGACTTTTGACCGGGCGCTGCAAATTCGCCGCTTGGCGCAAACCTTGCCGCTGTCCTGCATCGTGCTGGAAACCGACGCGCCGGACATTCCGCCGCATTGGTTGTATCGCACCGCAGCCGAGCGTGCACAAGGCACGGTGTCGCGCAACGAACCTGCCGAGTTGCCGCGTATTGCGCAGGTGCTGGCCGACCTGCGTGGCATGTCCGTGGAGGCATTGGCTGAGGTGACCACGGCCAACGCGATGGCCGCCTTGCCACGTTTGGCCTCGCTGCCAGCGAGGCGCTGAACGATGGAACGACTTCATGGCCTGCCGCCTGCGCTCGGGCCGCGAACCCGTTTGGTGGTGCTGGGTAGCTTTCCTGGCAAAGCGTCATTGCTGGCTGGACAGTATTACGCCCACCCGCGCAATCAGTTTTGGCCTTTGCTGTCGGCCTTATGGGGCATCGAGCTGCGCACTTTGTCGTACGAGCAGCGTTTGGCGCTGGTTTTGGAACGCGGCCTCGGGATTTGGGATGTGTACGCCAGTTGTGTGCGTGAGGGCAGTCTGGACAGTGCCATTGAAGCGCCTCAGTTCAACAACTGGGCCGAACTGCGCCGCCAGGCACCCGACTTGCAGGCGGTGGCCCACAACGGCGGCGAGTCGGCGCGCGCCATGCGCCACACTCTCGCCTTGGGTTGCCAGGTGCACCGCTTGCCGTCCACCAGTCCTGCCAATGCCAGTTGGTCGTTTGAACGAAAGCTGGCCGCTTGGCGCGAGGTCTTTATTCAACACGGAATTGCATGAGTACAAGAAAAACAAAAGGCACGGAAGTGGAGTCCGACTTGGCCCCGGCCACGGTCTCCGAGTTTGAAGGCGTGCGTTACCTGCACCTGGGCACCCCTTGGGTGCAAGGGGCGATGCGGGTGCGCAAGCCTTTGGCGATTGAACTGGAGTATGTGCAGCGCATGATGGTGTGGTTGCTGCTGCGTGAACCGGCTGACTTGTCGACAGGTTTGGCCGTGCAGTTGGGCCTGGGCGCGGGCGCCATCACACGTTTCACCTACGGTGTGCTCAAAATGCAAACTGTGGCGGTGGAACTCAACGACACCGTGATTGGCATGTGCCGTGCCTACTTCAACCTGCCCGATGACAACAGCCGCTTGCGGGTAGCGCGGATGGACGCAGCCGATTTCGTGGCCGACGCGGCAAATATCGATACCGTGCAAGCCTTGTGTGTTGACCTTTACGACCACCACGCTGCCAGCCCTATGCTGGACAGTGAAGACTTCTATCGCCAATGCCATGGTTTGTTGGTGGATGGTGGTGTGATGACGGTCAACCTCTTTGGCCGCGATGCCAGTTTTGAACAAAGCGCGTCGCGCATAGCGAACGCTTTCGGAGACGGTCTGGTGTTCTCCATGCAACCAACCAAAGAGGGCAACACCATTGTTGTCGCCATGAAGGGTGGCGTGTTGCCGGACCGGGAAACCCTTGCCCAGCGTGCCGAAACCTTGGACACTCGCTTCAAGTTACCTGCTAAAAAATGGCTGCGCATGATGCGCCCCTTGGTGCTAAACGAAATTTGAGTGATCCGCCCGCATGAAAACCAAAGAAGCTGCCCCCGTTCGCCCCCCCAACACCCACATTGGCGGAGCCGCGCATCCGCCACCGCACATTGGTCGCCTGACCTGGCGGGTGTTGCTGAAGTGGCTGCTTGAAGACGGCTTCATCAGTCAGGCGGACAACGACCGCACGGCCCAGCGGTTCGCAGCGGGCGACAGCGCCCAGCACGCCCTGGTGCGGCTGGCCGGTGCCAACCTGGCACGTTGGGCCGGAGCGGTTGATTCGGGCAAGGTGTGGGATGTGGAGGCCTTGACGGAGTGGGTAGCGGGGCGCTGCGGTTTGCCTTATCTGCGCATCGACCCCTTGAAGGTGGATGTCGGCCGTGTGTCTGATGCCATGTCCATCAACTACGCCGAGCGGCGTAAAGCCCTCCCGATTCAATTCGGTTTGCGCGAAGTCACGGTTGCCACCTGTGAGCCTTGTGATGTGGCATGGGTGACAGAGATTGAGTCCCACACCCAAAAGCCGATACGCCTCGTGGTCGTCAGCCCGTTGGAGCTGCAGCGTTACACCACGGAGTTCTACACACTCTCCAAATCGGTTCGCGCCGCCATCAAGTCGGGCGAGACGGCTGCGATGGCCAACTTTGAACAGTTGGTGGAACTGGGTCGCAGCAACAAACAGTTGGATGCCAACGACCAGGGCGTGGTGCAGGTGGTGGACTGGCTCTGGCAATACGCCTTTGATCAACGTGCCTCGGACATTCATTTGGAACCCAGGCGAGACTTGAGTGCCATCCGCTTTCGCATCGACGGTGTGATGCACACCGTTTACCAGGTGCCGCCGGGCGTGATGAATGCCATGATTGCCCGCGTGAAAGTGCTGGGCCGCATGGACGTGGTGGAACGCCGCCGCCCACTGGACGGCCGCATCAAAACCCGCAACCCCTTGGGTGAAGAAGTCGAAATGCGCCTGGCCACCCTGCCCACCGCCTTCGGCGAGAAAATGGTGATGCGTATTTTTGACCCAGACACCACGGTCAAGACCTTGGATCAGTTGGGCTTCGGCGCGCATGACGGCCCGCGCTGGGAAAAATTGGTCAGCAACGCCCACGGCATCATTTTGGTTACCGGCCCCACGGGTTCAGGCAAAACCACCACGCTTTACTCCACGCTGCGCCGCCTGGCCACCGAGGAAGTCAACGTGTGCACCGTGGAAGACCCGATTGAAATGATTCAACCGGCCCTCAACCAAACCCAGGTGCAAAACAACATCGACCTGAGTTTTGCGCAAGGCCTGCGCGCGCTGATGCGGCAAGATCCCGACATCATCATGGTCGGTGAAATCCGAGACCTGGAAACGGCAGAGATGGCCATCCAGGCGTCACTCACCGGCCACCTCGTGTTCAGCACCTTGCATACCAACGACGCTGCCACCGCCATCACCCGCCTGGAAGACTTGGGCGTGCCGCCCTACCTGATCAGCGCCACTGTCATCGGTGTGTTGGCCCAGCGTTTGGTGCGCACCTTGTGCCCGGCCTGCAAACAGCCTGACGATGGTGACGCAGCCGCCGTGCTGGCCGAGGCCATCAAACCCTGGCGCCTCAACGGCACCCCCAAGGTCTACAAACCTGTGGGCTGTTTGGAATGCCGCATGACCGGATACCGAGGCCGTGCTGGTTTGTATGAACTCATGACCGTCAACGAAGCCGTGCGCGCGGCGATTCACCCCACCACCGACCTGCCCAAGCTGCGCCAACTCGCGCTGCAAGACGGCATGCGCCCGCTGCGTTTGGCCGGGGCCATGAAAGTGGCGGAGGGCGTCACCACCTTGGAAGAGGTGCTGCGGGCGACACCGGCTTGGGAGTGAGTAGCGATGAAGCTGTTCGTGTCAATTGCACTGTCTGCGCTTTGCACCTGTTTGCCATTCACTGCAGCTCGTGGGGAGTCCTTGCGCTGCAACGGCCAGATTGCCAGTGAAGGAGATTCACGTTTGTCGTTGCTCTACAAATGTGGTGAGCCTTTGCTCAAGGACAGTTACTGCGCCACGGTCTACGTTCCTCGCACAGTTCGCCCCACACATGAAGCTGTTCTGGTTCAACCTGGAGTCTGTGTACCCATCGAAGAGTGGCTTTACGACCGGGGCCCCGGTAACTTGATGGCAACCGTGCGTTTTCGGAGCGGTGTGGTGCAAACCATCACCTATGGGCAGGGACTGCGATAGCTGCGTCATCGGTATGGTGTATTTTTCGCAGGTCAGTTGAGTTTTTTCGATTGAACTTGTTCATCCATGGATGAATCATGGAAACTCACTCTATCCAACAAAGGTGCGGCCTCAACCGTTTGAAAAGTGGAAAACCGTGGAAGTGTTCGCAAACAGGTCACGCTCAAAGCCCGCGTCTTGCTAAGCCAAGGCCGCGTCGTGGACGGACGGACCCATGATTTGAGCGCCGGCGGAATGAGTCTGTTGTTGGCCGCACCCTTGGTTCCGCAAACCACGGTTCAAGTGGCCATTCAACTCACTCGCGCTGGTGCGCAAACCGATGTGGTGTCGGGGCAAGCCAAGGTGGTTTTTCAGGTGCTGCGCGGCGACGACTATCAATTGGGCATGGAGTGGGTCGGTTTGGACAGCCGTTGCCTTGGGTTGCTACAAACTTTTCTGGACCAGGTCAAGGTGCCGAGATCTGGGTGAACCAGCGTGCACAGGCGCCCTAACCATCAACCCCCTGCACCACCATCTGCACCCGCTGCCGCCCGTTGTACTCGTCCACGCTCAGCCGATAGGCCAGCTTGACTTGGGCGGGCAACTGGTCAATATGACCGAACCAAATGGCATCCCGCAATTGGCCCGCGTGTTTGATGCTGAGTTTGAGGTGTTTTTCGCCCACTAGACGCTGCGACACGACCTCCACGGCGTCGCAGAACACCGGGGCTTCAAAGGCTTGGCCCCAGACTTGGGCGTCCAGGTGTTGAACCGTCTCCACATTGAAGTACTCCAGCCCCAAGGGGCCGTCGCTGAGGATGGTGCGGTTGAGCAAACTCGGTTCCAACCATTCTTGGGCAACTTGCTGAAAGGCGGCGTCAAAAGTGGTGAGGTCGTCAAAGTCCAAGGTGCAGCCCGCCGCCATGGCGTGACCGCCGAACTTTTTGAGCACGCCGGGATGGCGTTTGGTGACCCAATCCAGCGCGTCGCGCAAATGAAAACCAGGGATGGAGCGGCCTGAGCCTTTGAGTAGACCGTCTTGGCCACGCGCGAAAACGAAGGTGGGGCGGTGCAACTGGTCTTTCAAGCGCGATGCGACGATGCCCACCACGCCTTCGTGAAACGCTTCGTCGAAGAGGGCCAGGGCAGGGGGTGAGCTTTGTTCGGTGCGCGTGGCCAGCAGATTTTCAAGCAGCATTTCCGCTTGCTCGCGCATGCCCGCTTCCACCTCGCGGCGCTCACGGTTGATGCTGTCCAAGGTTTTGGCCAGCTCGGCTGCGCGGCCTGTGTCGTCGGTGAGCAGGCATTCAATGCCTAAGGTCATGTCGGACAAGCGGCCCGCGGCGTTGATGCGTGGGCCCAGGGCAAAACCAAAATCAAAGCCACTGGCGCGTCGTGCATCACGGCCCGCAGCAGCGAAGAGGGCGGCCACGCCCGCTTGCATCTTGCCCGCGCGGATGCGCTTGAGCCCTTGGGCCACCAAGCGGCGGTTGTTTGCATCTAACTTCACCACGTCAGCCACGGTGCCAAGCGCCACGAGGTCGAGCAGGGCATCTAACCGGGGTTGTGTTTCTGCCGTGAACACGCCGCGCGTGCGCAACTCGCTGCGCAGGGCCAGCAGCACGTAAAACACTACCCCCACGCCCGCGAGGTTTTTGCTGCCAAAGGCGCAGCCGGGTTGGTTGGGGTTGACGATGACGTCGGCGCTGGGCAGCACGATTTGATCGTGTTCCAGTGCGGGCAGGTGGTGGTCGGTGATGACCACGGCCAGGCCTTGGGCGCGGGCATGCGCCACACCTGCCAGGCTCGCGATGCCGTTGTCCACCGTCAGCAGCAGTTGGGGCTTCAAGGCGCAGGCCAGTGCGAGGTCAACAATGGCCGGCGTGAGACCGTAGCCGTGGATGGCGCGGTCGGGCACCACGTAACCCACCGTTTCTGCAGCAGCGCCAAGCAGCTTCAAGCCACGCAGGGCCACGGCGCAGGCGGTGGCGCCGTCGCAGTCATAGTCGGCCACCACACAAATGCGCTCGCCTTGGGCGATGGCATCGGCCAAACGTTGTGCCGCTGCGGTGGACCCGAGCAAGTCGCTTGGCGGGAGCAGCTTGGCCAGGCCGTCGTCGAGTTCGCTGGCGTCACGCACGCCTCGTGCGGCAAAAAGGCGGGCCAGCAGCGGGTGAACACCGGCTTGCTCCAGTGCCCACGCGGCACGAGGAGGAACATCGCGGGTTTGAATGGCGGGCGTGTGGGTATTCAAAGTGCTTGCAGCCAGGTGGCCGTGTTGGGGGTGGTGAATGGGCTTTTCAGGCGATCCAGGAATGACCGCTTGGCAGGCGTGCGCCATGTCTGCGCATTTCGCTCGCCGCACAGGGTCAGCGTGACGGCGTCTCCTTGTTTGGCGGCTTGGTTCAATTGCGCCAACACAGTGGCATCCAACTCCAACCAAGCCTCTCGCCACGATGCCCAGTCATCCAACAACAAGCTGCTGCGCAGCATGTGGTTCACTTCAACGCGTTCGGTGCTGGTTTGTACTTGTGAACGCCCGCAACCACTCAACCAAAACGAGTTCACCGCCAAGAGTCCTCGTGCGTCACGTTGGTTGGTGATGTCGTGTGGGTAAAGCAGCATCTGAAACTCGTTTTGCAGGAGGCGCAGCTTGCGCAGTGCGGCTTGCGTGTGCTGTGATGTGGCAGCCGAGGCTTGAAGCCAGAGGTCCACATTGCGACCTAATGCACGGTCGAGGCTGGCGCAGGGCAAGTTGGCTAGGCTGTCGTGCTGCAAATACCAACGTGTGGGGGCGGCCCAATGCAGGCCAAAACCTTCGCTGTCGAAGAGACCACGCACCGCTTGGAATATCGCACGTGATTCGGGTTCATGAAGTTGCAGTGCGTCGGGGTCGGTCAACGTGACGTTGTCTCGGCCCACCAACCAGTGCACCGGTGTCATCAGCCCCCAGGCCAGATCGCCGACGACCACGCCGTCGGCCTGGGCGGCCAGTGCGGCAAAAGGCAGGCAGCCATCAGTGCCTTGCCATGCCCAAACATCGGCCAAGGCGCGTTCGTGGGGTGGGGTCAGGCTGTATTCATCGCCTTCCAATCGCCCGCTGGGCACCAAGCGTTTGAGCAACTGGGCAAGGTGTGGCAGGACGAGGTCGCGCAGGACATCTTGGGCAGGCGGGCTGGCTGCCGAGGCAAAGGGAATCAACAGGTGCATGCCGTGGATTATCGACAGCCCACGGGCCCTGCACCTTTACCCTTGGCCTTTGTTGTGGTCGGGGCGCAGAGAAAAATGAAACGACGCCCCTTGCCCGACCTCCGCGTGCGCCCAAATTTCGCCCCCGTGCCGCTGCACAATGCGTCTGGCTGAAGCCAGGCCGACGCCAGTGCCAGCGAAATCGGTGGCACTGTGCAGGCGCTGGAACACACCAAAGAGGCGGTCGGCAAAACGCATGTCGAAACCAGCACCGTTGTCGCGCACGGTGTAGGTGTGGGCTTGTTCGCTGTGTGACGTGAACCAAATTTCTGCGTCCGGCTTTTTGCTGGTGTACTTCCAGGCGTTGCCCAGCAGGTTTTCGAGAACCACACGCAGCAAGGTGGGGTCACCTTGGGTGCTCAGGCCAGCGTTGATGTGAAATTGCACGGAACGATGGGGCTGCTCACGTCGCAAATCCTCGGCGATGTAGTGCGCCAGTTGAGAAAGATCAACCGGCTGCTGACCCAGCGGCTGGTTGGACAACTGCGACAGCGCGAGCAGCGCGTCGATCATTTGGTTCATGCGGCTCGCGGCGCCCAAGACCCGGTCCAGGTGGTCGTTGCCGATGCGGTCCAGTTGCGCACCGTAGTCTTCCTTCAGGATTTTGGTGAAACCTTCCACCACGCGAATGGGGGCGCGCAAATCGTGCGACACCGTGTAGCTGAATGCATCTTGGGCCACCTTGTCGTGCGCGGGTAACTTTTCCGGCGTTTGGGGGCTCGTCAGCACATCCAAGCTTGTTTCGGTTTTTGTGTCGCCCGCACGCCCCTGCGACGGCCGGGTTTGCCACAACAACAGCAGCAGCAAACCGATTGCCATCGGCAAGAGCAGCAGGGTCAGCAAGGCCCAAAGTGGCCATGGTTCGGCGGAAACAGGCATCGTGCAGATTCTAGGGACGCTGCGGTCCCGGGGTTGGCCCAACGGGCTGTGCGAAGCCTGCAAGCCTTGGCAGGCTTCAAGTTTCATCCTCGGTTGCCGAAGAAAAGGCGTTGGCGGGGTGCCCAGTCTGATTGAGGGCCGGGAAATCCCACCTTTTTTCAACCGACTAAACCAAGCCGAGCTGGTCTACTCTGTTCAACTATGTTGTCTTCGCTCGCACGAACCATGATCTGCCTGGCCCTGGTGATGGCCGGTTTGGCGCTTTTTGTCGTCGAGCAGGCGGCGTTGGGTTTGGGTTTGGCGGCTTTGCTGGCGGCCGTCGGCGCCTGGATGCTGAGCCGCAAGGTGGCGGATCCGACCCAGATGGCCTCTTCCAGCATCAGCCCTTTGACCGAGGCGTCTGATGGCGTGTTGCCCGATACCGACCTGCTGGAAGTTTTGTGGCGTTGCACACAACAAATTCAACAGTCACCTTCGCTCGACTCGGCACTTCTGGCGGTGCGCCAGGTGCTGGAACAAGAGTTGGGTGCCGTCGGTGTGCGTATTTTGCGAGTGGAGCCTAACCCAGCCGAGACGGCCTGGGTCAGGGTACTTGAACCCGCTTTCGCAGAAATTGAAGGCTACCGGCCGGTGCCTGTGTCCTTGCCGGTGAGTCGATTTCCCTTGGGTGTAGCCATTGCGCAGCAGCAGCTCGCCGGAAACGAGACAGCGGGGTACGCGCTGCCGGTCAGCTATTCCGGCCAAACCGTCGCCGTGTTGGAGTTGGCAAAAACCACCTTGCCGTGTTCGTCCGTGTCGTTGCAGTCCATGTTCAACATGCTGGGATTGCAATTGGTGCAGTGCCATGCTCGCAGCTTGGTTGGGATTCCGGCCGCAGTCCGAAACAACACCTCGGCTGTCCCGGCACCCGCCACCCATGCAAACGACGCCAGTCAGCAGTTCAGCGGGTTGGTCCAGTCCCTGCCGGAGGCTGTTTTCTTGTTTGACGCCCAGACGCTTGTCTTGTTGGCCTTGAACACGGCGGCGGAGCAACAGTTTTCGCTGATGCGAACCCAGGTCCAGGGAAAACGGTTGGATGAGGCCTTCCATCCTGCGTTGGCCGCAATGGCAGAGCCTGCGCTGCGTGAGGCCCTCAGGCGCAACGAGATGGGCCAGGACATGAGTCCGCCGAAAGAAGCTTGGGTTCAACAGTTTGAATGGTGCCCCCATCCCGACTCGCCCCAACGAACCCGCACGGTTCAAGTGTCCATGGTGGTGATTCAGGATGCGCTGGGAAACGCGCTGTGGTTGATGGCGGTGGCACGCGACGTGACCCAAGAAGAGCGGGCCAAGCGCGACTTGTCGGAGGCCCAAGCGGTCTTGCAGCGGTTTGCAGAAACCGTGGAAGAAAGTCTTTTTGTCACCAATCCAGAGCGCACCGTGTTCCACTTTCTGGCGGGCAGTGTGTTCGATGTGTGGGGGGTTACAAGGGGTCGATTGGCAGCTGAACCAGGTTGCCTCCTGAACCAGGTGATCGCAGAAGACCGCCCCATCATTGCGCAGCGCATGGCGTCTGAGCGAGCCGGAAAGACAGGCGATTTTTCGTTTCGGATTCATCACCCGACAAAAGGTCGACGCTGGTTGCGATCTCATACAAGAAGTGTGATGACCCCAGGTGGCGAGTTGCGCGTCTACGGAACAGTCAGCGACGTGACGGCCGACAAACTGCGCGAAACTGAACTGCGCATGGCGCGCGATGCAGCTGAGAGCGCTAGCATGGCCAAGAGCCAGTTCTTGGCCAATATGAGCCACGAGATTCGCACCCCTATGAACGGCATTTTGGGTATGACCGAACTGCTGCTTGGCACAGCGTTGAAAGAAGAACAACGGCGTTTTGCCCAGGCCGTCTACCGCTCGGGTGAGGCTTTGCTGGAAATCATCAACGACATACTGGATTTCTCAAAAATAGAGGCCGGCAAGATGGAACTTGCCGTAGCCGATTTTTCTTTGCGCGGCGTCGTTGAAGACACCCTGGAGTTGCTGGCCTCCCGTGCACACGAGAAAGGCCTGGACTTGAGTTTCCGCGAAGGGCCAGACTTGCCGGCTTTCGCCCAGGGTGATGCGCTTCGACTGCGTCAGGTGCTGACCAATTTGGTCGCCAATGCCATCAAATTCACACAAAGTGGTGAGGTGGTGGTGGACCTGCGCCGCTTGCCACAAGGGACTCGCGATGATTTATGGGTCGAGTTTGCGATCCGAGACACCGGCATAGGCATTGAAGCGGACAAGATTCCACTGCTTTTCAATGCCTTCACCCAGGTGTCATCCGACATGTCGCGCCGCTACGGTGGCACCGGTTTGGGCTTGGCCATTTCCAAACAATTGGTGGAACTGATGGGGGGGCAACTTCGGGTTAAAAGTGCCGCAGGCCAGGGATCGGAGTTTGCTTTTGCGATTCGTCTGCGGCCGGCGCTCAATCCTCAGCTCACCCTGCCGGTGGATGAATTCCAGCTACCCCCACTGAGGGTCTTGGTCGTGGATGACCACGCCACCAACCGGACGATACTCAAGAACATTCTCGGTGCCTGGGGCATGACCGTCACCCTGGCCCAAGATGGGCAAGAGGCGCTCGAAATTCTGAATCAACCGGACAATCTGGAGCGCGGTTTTGACCTCGCTTTGGTGGACATGAACATGCCGCGTTTGAATGGCTTGGCGCTTGCCCAAGCGGTCACCCATGGTGGCCGACATCGCGACATGCGCATGGTGTTGCTGTCGTCGGCGTCGTCTCCAGACGACGCGAGCGCCGCATTGGAGGCAGGTTTTGACCGGTTTTTGCCCAAACCGGTGCGAAAAGCAGAGTTGCGTCAAATCATCGTCAGCCTCAGAGTGGCCCACGGCCGGGCCGATCATGGTGCAGCAACCGAGCCGCTGCTCACCGGCCAGGTGCTGGTCGTGGAGGACAACCCAGTGAACCAGGAGGTCATTGGTCAAATGTTACGAAGCCTGGGCCTGAAAGTTCAGATGGCGTCGGGGGCCATGCATGGTTTACGCTCGCTGTGTGAGGCACACTTCGACTTGGTCCTCATGGACATCATGATGCCGGGAATGGACGGGGTGGAAGCCGTGAGCTGGTTCAGGCGCGGTTCCGGAGCGCGTTTTCAGTTCAAAACGCCCACCACCACACCCGTCATTGCCGTGACCGCCAACGCCATGGAAGGTGATGAAGAACGATTTTTAAGCCTCGGTTTCAACGACTACCTGTCTAAACCTTTCCGCCAGAATCAATTACTCACCATGCTGACCAAATACCTGCGTCCGAACGTTGCTGCTGCGGCCCCGTCATCAGCGGCCGCGCCGCCTTGCTCGGCAGCGCCCCCTGCGATCTCCAGCAGCGAGGCGGGTTTGTCGTCGGTTTTGGACAACACTGCTTTGGATCGGCTTCGAGAGTTGGATCCCAGCGGTGAGAACAAATTGATGCAACGTGTCATCGCCGCGTTTGAGACTTCGGTGGCGCGCATGTTGCCTCAGGTCCAACAAGCCAGCCAAAACAACGACAGAGATGGCATGCGTCATGTTGCTCATACCTTGAAGTCCTCGTCGGCCAGCATTGGCGCACTGCGTTTGTCCAAGATGTGTGCCGAGCTGGAGAGCATTATTCGTACACAGCGAGACGATGACACCGCGCCCCACGTGGTGTCCATTTGCGCGGAAGTTGAGGTGGTGCTCAGGGCGCTTCGAACCCTGGGCACAGCCAGCTCCGCGACCACCTCCCACTTGAGTGCTGGGACCGCAGCTTGACCGCGCACGATGCAATGACAAACACCCTCACGTCCAACCAACCCAAGGTTCTCTTGGTCGACGACGACGAGGTCAACCTCTTGTTGACCTCCATGGCACTGCGTGAACGCGGTTTTTCGGTTTTGGAGGTCAGCAGTGGAGAACAAGCGATTCAAACACTTGCTAACTGGTTACCCGATGTGGTGGTACTGGACGCGTTGATGCCAGGGATGGACGGCTTTGCCACCTGCCGTGAAATGCGTGATTTGCCGGGTTTCGAGTCTCTGCCCGTGCTGATGCTGACCGGTTTGGACGACGATGCCTCCATCAACCGCGCTTACGAGGCAGGGGCTACAGACTTTTTTGTGAAGTCCAACCAATGGAGTCTGCTCGGCGGGCGTTTGCAGTATTTGCTGCGTTCTTCAAGAACCAGGCAAGAGCTAGAACGCAGCAAATCCAAACTCGCCCGCGCTCAGGATCTGGCGCGCATGGGCAGTTTCGATTGGCAGCGTCAGCAGGGACGACTGATTTTCTCCATCGAAGGCTTGCGGGTTTTTGGTTTGGCGCCGAGTGACTCCTTGGCGTTCCGCCGTTTGGTGCGGTGGATGCCTGCAGACAACAGAGTCACTTTCTTGAGTCTCCTGCGTGGGGTATTGCGTCACAGCACCGTACTGGATACGGACATCACGGTCAATTTGATTGACGGTCGTGCCCGCGTGCTGCACGCCGAGGCTGAACCCGAATTCAACGAGCACGGGAATTTGGTGGGCTACACCGGCATCGTGCAAGACGTGACCGATCGTCGTGTGGCCGAGGACAAGATCCGCCATCTCGCCAATTTTGACGTCCTGACCGGCTTGCCCAACCGCCGACAACTCATTTGGCGCGCAGAGCGGGCGTTGGAGCACGCCCGCAAACTGGGCCACCAGGTGGGTGTGTTGCTGATTGACCTGGATCGTTTTAAGGTCATCAACGACACCTTGGGTCACAGCGCCGGTGACGAGCTGCTGATGGAAGTATCACGTCGTTTGCGTTCTTGCGTGCGGCATTCAGACCAAGTGGTGGAGAGTGCCATTGAAAGCATGGGCTCGCGTTCCCACCGCACCCTGGAAGCTGTGGGCCGTTACGGCGGTGACGAGTTTGTCGCGCTGCTGCCCGAGGTGGTGGACGAGCGCGACGCCGAACGCGTGGCCACGCGGATTCTTGATTTAATGCGTGAGCCGATTTTTGTCGGTGGGCAAGAGTGTTTTGTCACCGCCAGCGTTGGCATCGCCATGTTCCCGCGGGATGGTGCGTCGGTGGCCGATTTGATGCGCAACTCCGATGTGGCGATGTACGCGGTCAAAGCGCAAGGTCGCAACGCTGCGTCCCTGTACCGTCCTGCACTGGCTGGCAAAGGACGTGAAAAGCTCGAGTTGGAGAGCGCTTTGCACAAGGCGTTAGAGCGCGACGAGTTGGTGCTGCATTACCAGCCCAAAGTCGATATCCGTGGCGGCCGCATGATAGGTGTGGAGGCCTTGATGCGTTGGCAACGCGGTACCACCTTGGTGCCCCCCGGGGATTTCATTCCACTGTCGGAAGAAACCGGATTGATCGTGCCCATGAGCGAATGGGCCATCCGCGAAGCCGCCCGCCAAGTTCGTTTGTGGCAAGACAGTTTTGGTTTTGCGGGCTCGATTGCCGTCAACTTGCCCAACCGCCTTTTTGAACGCACTGATTTGGTAGAGCACATCACGTCAGCGTGCAACCAATACGGTGTTGCGCCTCGCTGCATCGAGCTGGAGATCACAGAAACCGGTTTGATGAAAGACCTGCAAAACGTCATCCCCTCACTGCACCGTTTGAACCAAATTGGTGTGGAAATTTCGATTGATGACTTTGGCACCGGCTACTCGTCCTTGGCTTACCTCACCACGCTGCCGATCAGCGAAGTGAAAATCGACCGCAGCTTCATTCGCGATCTGGGAAGCACGCCACAAAGCCTGGCTGTGGTCACAGCAGTCATTGCCTTGGCTCGTTCCTTGGGGCTGCGCGTCGTTGCCGAAGGCGTCGAAACCCTCAAACAAATGGAAGCGTTGAACCGCCTTGGCTGCACCCTGGTCCAAGGTTTTTTGGTCAGCAAACCGCAGCCCCCGGCTGATATCGAGCGCTGGTTAGAAACCTCGGTTCGCACTCGCAGTGCCCCTTGGATCATCGCGGCCGGAGAGTTCATGCGTGACCCGTCTGTTGCCCCGGTTGATGAACCGACGGCTCGGCTGGTGGCCAGTTTGGCTGCAGCGGGTTGAGTTTTCAAAGTCGATTTCACCTTGAGCACAGCAACATGAGCACTGCGGCCCGGCCCACCCCCCCCACTGATCGATCCAAGGCTGCTGCGATTTCCGCCCAAGCGGCAGCAGCCGCAGCGGCCAACAGCAATGCGCCAGCCCAAATCGCCAAAGCCGCATTGCGACGTTTGTTGTTGGACAAACTTGAACCCACCCCCAGCAACTACGAGCGGGCCTATGCCCAGGAGTCGGGTGGTGCTTCGACGGCGGCCGCTTTGCCCGAGAAAGCGCAGCGTCTGGTTGAAAAACTGGCTGGTCGGGCACTGGACTCCCGAGCCGGTGCCGACTTGGCCAGAGCCATGGGCGAAGGTCGGTGGGACGTGGCCGAGCGCTTGCTGTCTGCACCCGATGAAAGTGGAGCGCAGCTCTCCGACATGATTGACCGCGTGGTCAAAGGTGTGGGTCGCGGTGGCCGACAATGGACCACCGCGCGCAAAAAGGAGAGTTTGCAGCGTGTGCTCAGCGGCAGCCGCAGTGATGCTGGCAAGTTGCAACAGCGCCTGAACCAATTGCTCACCAGTTGGGATTCCGACACCCTGGATGAAGCGGTGGACACCGACGTGTCGCCTCTGGACGAAACACCCGCGCCGACGTCGTCCAGCGCACCGGACGCAAACCTTCCATTGTTGAAACTCACACCGTCCGTTGACGCTCAGGTGAGCACGAATGCGAATCTTCAGTCAGCCTTGGCCGCACAAAACCCGCTGGAATGGCGTCCGGTCGTGGGGTACCTGGGCGGCACAGTTCAACAAGCATTGCCTGCCGCCGAGGAGGCGGCGCATGAGTTGGCGCAGGTGATCGCTGCTGCCGTGACACGCATCCAAACCGAAGGTGCCACACCGCCCCTGGCGCAAGAGTTGGCCGAGCTGTGCGCCCAGGCCGATCGTTTGATCCAACATCGGCACCACCTGGTAGATCAACTGGGCAGCCTGTGCCAAGAACTCACGGCCAGTTTGACCGACCTGGCCGAGAACGACAGCTGGGCCCAGGGCCAGTGCGAAGCCATGCGGATCACCTTAGCCGATGGGCTCACTTCACGGGGCGTCAAATCCGTCAATGAGCTGCTGCGTACCACACGCGAGCGCCAACAGCACTTGCGTCAAGAACGCGAACGGGCCCGTGACTCCTTAAAAACGCTGATCAACCGCATGCTCAGCGAACTCGGCGAATTGGGTTCGCACACAGGCCGTTTTCACGACAGCGTGGGCCGTTATGCCGACGTGATCGAGAAGGCAGACTCACTGGAAAGCCTCGCGGGCGTCGTGCGTGAGATGGTGGAGGAAAGCCGCACCGTGCAGGCGTTGGTGTCACAAACCCAAGCCCGTTTGCAAGACGAACACAGCAAAGCGGCTGAACTCAACAAAAAGGTGCAAGAGTTGGAGAGCGAGTTGGTGCGTCTGGCGCAGGAGGTCTCCACCGATCAACTCACCCAAGTGGCCAACCGCCGCGGTCTGATTCAAGCCTTCGATGCGGAGTGCTTGCGCATGGAACGTGCTCAAAACGGTGGCGAAGTACCACCCCCATTGGCGGTGGGCTTGCTCGACATCGACAACTTCAAGAAACTCAACGATGAGTTGGGGCATTCCGCAGGGGATGTGGCACTGAAATCCTTGGCCGGAGTTGTCAGCAAAACACTGCGCCCCAACGACATGGTGGCTCGTTATGGTGGCGAGGAGTTTGTGGTGCTGCTTCCCGGCACGGCCGTAGACGAAGGACAACAAATCCTCACCCGCTTGCAGCGGTCGCTCTCCGGTGGCCTCTTCATGCACGAGCAGAAAAAAGTGTTTGTGACCTTCTCTGCCGGCGTCACCCGCTACCGTGCCGGTGAGCGAATTGAGGATGCCCTGGAACGCGCCGACCAGGCCTTGTATGAGGCCAAGCGCACCGGCAAGAACCGAACCTGTATAGGCTAGAGATGCTCTGCATCACTCCTTGCGGACTGTGGCAGCACGGACTCGGGCAGTCTATGGCGTTGTTTTTCTTGCCAATAGCAGTGCTAGTGCTTGCGAAAATCGCCTTGTAGCCCATCCCGATCCGCACCACCACAGCCTCGCAAGAGTTATGCAGAGCATCCCTAGCCCGCATATTTCACCCGGTCGCTCTTCTATGCCCCGCAACACCGCATGAATGCTCACTTTGTTGGCTTCGAGTGCCAAATCCAATTTGTACCGAGCGCTACGCACCCGATCGCGCCGTGCTGCGGCCTGCTTTCCGCGTTGCTCCTCCTTGCGGGCACGAGCCCGCAGCGTCGTCTCCCCTGCAGGGCGCACCCATGCTTGCAAGCATGGGTCGCTGCGCGGGCAAGCCGCATGCGGCTTGAAAGCCCCGCTACGCCCTTGCCAGCGCACCGCATCACAGCCCACTCGGACGCGTCCCTGGTGAAATATGCGGGCTAGCGCCAGTGTGACCTTGCCTCTGTAATCCGTATCCCATAACCGAGTCACGAATTGGCTTGCATGGCCTGGGCCGCAAACCAGCTTTGCTCGAACTGCATCGGACTGACATAGGCCAGAGTCGAGTGCAGCCGGGCTTGGTTGTACCAAAGCAGCCAGGCCATGACCTCGTCTTTGGCTTGCCGCCTGGTTTCAAAGCGCTGCCCATGTAGGCGTTCTACCTTCAGTGACCCGAACAAGGTCTCGCTGCACGCATTGTCCCAACAGTTGCCCCGCCTGCTCATGGACGCCTGAATTCCGTACTCACTGAGCACGTCCCTGAAGTCTTGGCTTGCGTATTGACTGCCTCTGTCGCTGTGGAAGATCAGCCCTGCGCCTTTGTCTGGATGTCGCTTGAACCATGCCATGCGCAGCGCATCAATGACGATGTCGCGTGTCATGTCTTGCCGCAAGCTCCAGCCCACCACTTGACGGCTGAAGAGGTCAATCACCACTGCCAGGTACAGCCAGCCCTCTTGGGTGTCGATGTAGGTGATGTCCCCCGCCCACACCTTGTCAGGCTCTTGAACGTTGAATTGCCGCTCCAGCAGGTTGGGTGCAATCGGCAAATCATGTTTGCTGTCGGTGGTGATCTTGAATCTGCGTTTGCCTTTGGCGCGAATGCCGTGCAATTGCATGAGCTTTTGCACCCGGTCTTTGCCCACCCGGATGCCGCGTGCCAGCAGTTCTTTCCACATGCGAGGCCAGCCGTAGCTGGCCCTGACCTGGGCGTGAATTGCTTTGATGTGTACCAGCAAGGCGTCATCACTGAGGTGGCGTCGTTGCGCCGCACTGGCCCGCCGCAGGAAGTGCTCGTGATACCCAGCCACGCTGACACGCAGAACCCGGCACTGCACAGAGATTGGCCACACCCGCCGGTGGCTTTGTATGAAGGCGTACTTCACGTCGATCCCTTTGCAAAGTACGCCGTGGCCTTTTCCAGGATGTCGCGCTCCATCTTGACCCGCGCCAGCTCTGCCCTCAAGCGGCTGATCTCCATTTGTTCGCTGCTTACCTTGACCCGGCTGTCAGCGCCCTTGAGTTTGCCTTCGCGGTGCGCTTTGATCCAGTTGAACAGCGTCTGCTCAACCACCCCAAGCGTCCTGGCCGCTGCCGCCATGCTTTGGCCGCCTTCCACCAGCCGCACCGCCTCGAACTTGAACTCCTGCGTGTACCTCGCCCTTTTGGCTCTCTTCGTCATTTCCGCTCTCCTTTGCTTGCGATTGAATCACTCAGCAAGGGATACGGTTTTCGGGGGCAAGGTCAGTGAGTACCAAATGGAAAACACCGTGACTCCACACAAGCTCGCCATCCAGGCGAAAATGCTCACTTTGGTCTGTACCACGGCTAGCAATTGCAACGTGCAGGGCGGGCTTCCTTTTGGTGTTAACAGGCCCTAACTTTGAGAGGCTGAGACCCACCGTGTCTCGCAAATCCCGTCGTTTCGTCAAATCACAACAATCGCTGCCCTCGGCTGACCAACCGAGGGTTCAGTCGAGTGGTGCGCGTGTGAACTGGCGTGCTTGGGTTGGCCTGTTCATGGGTATTGCCCTGGCCGTTGGGCTGCATCTTTGGTTGAGCCGCGATGCTGGCTTGTCACCTGAACAAACCTGGCTCTCGTTGGCCTTGCCTGCCGCCGTGCTTGTCGCCGCAGCCATCCCTTTGTGGCGTCAGCGACGTTCAACGCGCAAACAGCAGTCCGATCTGCAAGACATGGAGTGGTCTGAATTCCAGCCCCTGCTGCGTCAGTTGTTGGAAAAACAGGGTTACAGCGTGAGTGAGTCCGGTAACCGTCCCGGCATGGTGGACCTGGTATTGCGCAAGGACCGCAGAACCATCCTGGTTCACGCCAGAGCGTGGCGCTCTGGTCGGCTGGGTGTGAACGAAGTGCGCGAGCTGTACGCCGCCATGGTGACCCGTTCAGCGCTCGGTGGCATGGTGGTCAGTTGTGGTCATTTCAGCCGCAGCACCATGGCCTTCGCCCGCGAAACTCAAATCATGCTGGTAGATGGCGCACTCTTGCACAGTTGGATGCAAAGGCATGTGCAACAGAGCACGCGGCCCGCGCCTGAGGTGCCGGAGCCCACACGTCCTGAGCCGCCTCGCCCCGCCGCCATGGACACCCAAATGCTGTCCGAGTTTGCGGCGACGTCGACTTTGGAGCCGCCCCAGGTGCCCGCTTGCCCATTGTGTGAATCACCGATGCGCGAGAGAGTCGCCCGCAAAGGCCGGCACACCGGTCGCAGGTTTTGGGGCTGTACAAAAGCGCCGAAATGCAAGGGGGTGAGAAAGTGGGAACAGGCGGATTGAGTTTGCACCGCCTATGGCGGAAGCGGTGAGAAAAAAACTCACTGCACGACAACCCAAATAAAATCAATGACTTAGGTGCGAACGAGGGAGCCATTTTGGCACACCTCCTTGCACCATAGTCATGTGTTTTTTATGTTTGGGCAGGAACCAAGATATCCCACCACATGTTGCCTTCGGCAATTTCACCCGGCACAAGGCTTTCGGAGACAGGTAGCAAGCATGCCTCCACTTCAGCCACTTGGTTGTCTTTCAGCAATCCTCGTCGATGTGCGTCTTGAAATGACGCGGACATCCATCGTAGCGCTTGCTCATTCGTCGCAACAATAATCACTCGTGCGAGCCACAAACCTGCAGCGAGTTCAACGCGTGTTTCTGCACCAATGCAATCCTGCACGAGCGCCACGGTTTTGTGTCGCTCGGGTTTTGCCTTTGCAGAGTTCTCGCATTCGAGCCACAGGCAGGCCCCATCATCAGCAATCACGAGCCCTGACCTTGCCCCCGAAAACCGTATCCCTTGCTGAGTGATTCAATCGCAAGCAAAGGAGAGCGGAAATGACGAAGAGAGCCAAAAGGGCGAGGTACACGCAGGAGTTCAAGTTCGAGGCGGTGCGGCTGGTGGAAGGCGGCCAAAGCATGGCGGCAGCGGCCAGGACGCTTGGGGTGGTTGAGCAGACGCTGTTCAACTGGATCAAAGCGCACCGCGAAGGCAAACTCAAGGGCGCTGACAGCCGGGTCAAGGTAAGCAGCGAACAAATGGAGATCAGCCGCTTGAGGGCAGAGCTGGCGCGGGTCAAGATGGAGCGCGACATCCTGGAAAAGGCCACGGCGTACTTTGCAAAGGGATCGACGTGAAGTACGCCTTCATACAAAGCCACCGGCGGGTGTGGCCAATCTCTGTGCAGTGCCGGGTTCTGCGTGTCAGCGTGGCCGGGTATCACGAGCACTTCCTGCGGCGGGCCAGTGCGGCGCAACGACGCCACCTCAGTGATGACGCCTTGCTGGTACACATCAAAGCAATTCACGCCCAGGTCAGGGCCAGCTACGGCTGGCCTCGCATGTGGAAAGAACTGCTGGCACGCGGCATCCGGGTGGGCAAAGACCGGGTGCAAAAGCTCATGCAATTGCACGGCATTCGCGCCAAAGGCAAACGCAGATTCAAGATCACCACCGACAGCAAACATGATTTGCCGATTGCACCCAACCTGCTGGAGCGGCAATTCAACGTTCAAGAGCCTGACAAGGTGTGGGCGGGGGACATCACCTACATCGACACCCAAGAGGGCTGGCTGTACCTGGCAGTGGTGATTGACCTCTTCAGCCGTCAAGTGGTGGGCTGGAGCTTGCGGCAAGACATGACACGCGACATCGTCATTGATGCGCTGCGCATGGCATGGTTCAAGCGACATCCAGACAAAGGCGCAGGGCTGATCTTCCACAGCGACAGAGGCAGTCAATACGCAAGCCAAGACTTCAGGGACGTGCTCAGTGAGTACGGAATTCAGGCGTCCATGAGCAGGCGGGGCAACTGTTGGGACAATGCGTGCAGCGAGACCTTGTTCGGGTCACTGAAGGTAGAACGCCTACATGGGCAGCGCTTTGAAACCAGGCGGCAAGCCAAAGACGAGGTCATGGCCTGGCTGCTTTGGTACAACCAAGCCCGGCTGCACTCGACTCTGGCCTATGTCAGTCCGATGCAGTTCGAGCAAAGCTGGTTTGCGGCCCAGGCCATGCAAGCCAATTCGTGACTCGGTTATGGGATACGGATTACAGAGGCAAGGTCATCACATGCCCTCCAAGAACCTCTTGCACGCCCTGCGCGAAGGGCTCTCCCACGTACCCGCTGTCAGCCAGCAAGCTTTGCACCCGTGCCAGTCCCGGTTTGCAACGCTGCAGGGCCTGCAGTGCCCCCTTGCGGTCAGTCACCTCGGCCGTCGTCACCGCCACTGCGTGCGGCAACCCTGGCGTGTCCACTGCAATGTGTCGCTTGATGCCCGAAACCTTCTTGCCCCCGTCATAGCCCTTGAGCGCCGCCGTGTCCGTATTCTTCACGCTCTGCGCGTCCACGATCAACAGCGTGCTGCATGCGTTGCGCCCCAGTCTGTCTCGGGCCGCGCCAACCTGATTTTTTTAAAGCCCGTTCCAACACGCTCACACCGTCCTGGTCAGGCTCACTCCATTTGCGCCAGTAGGCATAGACCGTCGTCCACTTCGCAAACTCGCTCGGCAAGAACCTCCACTGGCAACCCGTTCGCAGCAGGTACAGCACCGCGCAGAACACCTCATACAGATCCACCTTCGTCGGCTTGGTCGCCTTGCGCACGCTGCGCAGCAGCGGCTCAATTTGCTCAAACTTCTCCCGGCTGATGTCGCTGGCGTATCTCTTTCTCTTCATCTGCCTATTTTCGGGTCAGAAGAAGATCGTAAACACGCTCTTAGAGAACAGAGAGCAAAAATGGGTCGAACCGGGGCAAAAATGGTCGTCGCCGCCAACCCCGAAGCGCAGGCAGAATCGCCCGGGAGCCCGCGCCGTTTGGGGCTTGGCGCAAAACAAAAAGCCAACCCTGCAGGGGTTGGCTTTTGTTGTTTGGTGCCGGAGAGATGAATCGAACACCCGACCTTCTCATTACGAATGAGCTGCTCTACCGACTGAGCTACACCGGCGAAGCCTCGCATTATATCTGAGGGGCCGGGGTGGCGGTTTGGCCCCCGTTTTGCATGTCGCCAGATCCTGGCTGGCCTGACTGCGCACGCAGCGCTGTACGTTCAAGCCGTTTGGTGTCGTCGGTCACGCACGGCTTGGGCCAGGGTCTGCAGCACAGGTTCGGTTTGTGCCCAGCTGATGCAGGCATCGGTGATGGACACACCGTGCTTCAAGGGTTGGCCTTCGACGAGGTCTTGGCGGCCCTCGTGGAGGTGGCTCTCGATCATCAGGCCGGTGATGCGTTTGTCGCCCGCTGCGATCTGCGTGGCCACTTCCTGTGCCACGGTGATTTGTTTTTGGTGCTGCTTGCTGCTGTTGCCGTGGGAGACATCGATCATCACTTGCTCACGCAGGTCGGCACCGCGCAGGGTGTCAGCGGCGGCGTGGATGTGCTCTGCGCTGTAGTTGGGGTTTTTGCCGCCGCGCAGGATGACGTGGCAGTCGGCATTGCCCCGGGTTTCAAAAATGGCGGCCACGCCCATTTTTGTCATGCCCATGAAGGCGTGGCTGGCTTGGGCGGCTAGTACCGCGTCGGCGGCCACCTTGAGGCTGCCGTCGGTACCGTTTTTGAAACCCACTGGGCAGCTCAGGCCCGAGGCGAGTTGGCGGTGGCTTTGGCTTTCCGTGGTACGCGCACCAATGGCACCCCAGGCGATGAGGTCGGCGATGTATTGCGGGCTGAGCAAATCCAAAAACTCAGTGCCTGTGGGCAAACCGAGTTCGGTCAACTCCAGCAGCAAACGCCGGGCACGTTCAAGCCCTTCGTTGATGGCGAAGCTGCCGTCGAGGTGGGGGTCGTTGATGTAACCCTTCCAGCCGACGGTGGTGCGGGGCTTTTCAAAATAGGCACGCATGACGATGAGCAGGTCGGTTTGCAATTCGTCGGCTGCTGTTTTGAGCAACTTGCCGTACTCAAGGGCCTGGGCGTGGTCGTGGATGGAGCAGGGGCCCACCACCACGATGAGTCTGTCGTCGCGGCCATGCAGCACGTTGGCGATGGCGGCACGGCTTTTTTCCACCATGGCCAATGTGGCGTCGCTGACCGGTACACGTTCTTGCAGCAGCGCCGGGGTGATCAGGGGGCGCACCGCGCCGATGCGCACGTCATCGATGCGGGTGGTGTCGAGCGTGCTGCTTTTGCTGCCCGCCTCGCGGTCGTGGTGGATGTTTTGCGGTTGTGGCATGTTGGGTTTATTCAGCTTTACATCAATGGCGACACTACACACCGTTCAGGCTGATCCTTCGACGGTGCTCAGGACAGTACCTGTAGAAGCCAGCGCGTGCCTCGCTACAGGCCCTTCGACAGGCTCAGGGCGAACGGGCTGGAGATTGTCGTGCTGAAGGCAAACATCAACAGGACGCCTCCAAGTGGTAGGCCGTGACGCGGTCTACTTCGTTTTTCGAGCCCAACACCACGCTGACACGTTCATGTAGCAGTTTGGGCTGCAGGTCGAGGATGCGCTCTTTGCCGTTGGTGGCGGCGCCACCGGCTTGTTCCACCAAGAAGGCCATGGGGTTGGCTTCGTACATCAGGCGCAGCTTGCCGGCTTTTTCAGGTTCGCGTTTGTCCCAGGGGTAAAGGAAGACGCCGCCACGGGTCAGGATGCGGTGCACATCGGCCACCATGCTGGCCACCCAGCGCATGTTGAAGTCTTTGCCGCGTGGGCCTTCTTTGCCGGCCAGGCATTCATCAATGTAGCGCTTCACAGGGGGTGCCCAGTGGCGCATGTTGCTCATGTTGATGGCGAATTCTTTCGTGTCTTCGGGGATCTTCACATCGTCTTGCGTCAGCACCCACGAACCTTGTTCGCGGTCCAGGGTGAACATGGCCACGCCATCACCCACAGTCAGTACCAAGGTGGTTTGCGGGCCGTACACGCAATAACCAGCGGCTGCTTGGGTGCTACCGGCTTGAAGGAAGTCAGCCTCGCTCACGCCCGCGCTGCCATCGGGTTTTTTCAGCACCGAGAAAATGGTGCCGATGCTCACGTTCACATCGATGTTGCTGGAGCCGTCCAGGGGGTCGAACATCAGCAGGTACTCGCCCTGAGGAAAGCGGTTGGGTACCACATAGATGCCTTCCATTTCTTCCGACGCCATGGCCGCCAGGTGGCCGCCCCATTCGTTGGCTTCAATCAACACTTCGTTGGCGATGATGTCGAGCTTTTTTTGAATTTCGCCTTGCACGTTCTCGGAGTGTGCGCTGCCCAGCACGTCGCCCAGGGCACCTTTGTTGACGCTGATGCTGATGCGTTTGCAGGCTCGCGCTACCACTTCAATCAACAAGCGCAGTTGCGCGGGAATGCTGCCGTTGTGGCGTTGTTGTTCAACGAGGTAACGCGTGAGGCTGATGTTTTTGCTCATGTTGTCGGGGCTTTTTTGGGTTCGGTCGATTCAGTCTTTGCGTCTGAGGCCAGTGCGTGGCTGATGATTTCGCGCACGTCTTTGGACAGGTCGGCTTTGGCGGCTACGCGTTTAAGGGCCATTTGCGCGGCACTGCGGTAGGGCTCAGCCAATTTGGTCCAGCGGTCCATCACGCGGGCCATGCGGGCGGCGAGCTGGGGGTTGGCGGCATCAAGTTCAAGAACACGATCGGCCCAGAACACGTAACCTGCCGCATCAAGGCGGTGGAATGCGCTGGGGTTGCCTGAACACAAGGCGGCAATCAAGCTGCGTGCGCGGTTCGGGTTCTTCAAACTGAAGTCAGGGTGTTGCAGCAGGCTGCGGGCGCGAGCGAAGACGCGGCCGTCTTTCTCGGGTGCAGTCACTTGCATGCTGAACCATTTGTCGATGACCAAGGCCTCGTGTTTGAAGAGCTCATGGAAACGCGCCAGAGCCGGTTCAGCAATAGGCGCATGGCTGTTAACCAGGGCGCTGAGTGCGCCCAGGCGGTCGGTCATGTTGCTGGCATCTTTGAACAATTGGTAGGCGCGGCCTGGCCACACGGTGTCGCCAGTTTGGGCGGCGTCCAGGCACAACATGGAAAGCGCGAGGTTGCTCAGTGCGCGTTTGCCGCTCGAGACGGCATCGGGTGAATATCCGCCCGGGGTGGCATGGTGTTCAAGGGCCCACAGCCAGTCCTCGCGCAGGCCTTGGGCCAGTTGCAGACGGAAGTGTTGGCGCACGGCGTGGATGCGTGGTGGGTCGACCACATCGAGTTGCTCAGCGACATAGGCTTCGCTGGGCAGCGTAAGCACCAGTTCTTTGAACGCGGCATCCAGTTGAGGATGCCGCAGCACCGCACGCATCGCTTCGACATAGGCGTTGTCCAGCGGTGGAAGGGTGTTGCTGTGGATGGCCGCCAAGATCTGGCGCAGCGCCAGGCGCTGTCCGGCTTCCCAGCGGTTGAAGGCGTCGCTGTCGTATTGCAGCAAGGTGAGCAGATCGGCATCGCCCAGGCCATCGGCCAAGACGACAGGCGCAGAGAAACCGCGCATCAGTGAGGGCACGGGTTCTTCGTTGAGGTTGGTGAAGGTGAAGAAATTGCGCGCTTCAGACAACACCAGCACGCGCTCGTTCACGCCCTGCGTTTCACCTTCGAGTTGCACTGGCAGGGCCTGACCGCTGCGGCCGACAAAACCGAGTGCCACAGGGACCACAAACGGTTGTTTCTCGGTTTGCCCAGGCGTGGCGGGGGTTTGTTGATCCAGCATCAAGGTGTAGGTGCGCGACGGCGCGTCGTAGCGGCCTTTGGCGCCGACTCGTGGCGTGCCGGCCTGCGCATACCAACGTTTGAACTGGGGCAGCAACTCGGCGAGTTTGCTGCCGGGGTTGGCGTCGGCTATCGCTTGTGCGAAGTCATCACACGTGACGGCCTGGCCGTCGAAACGTTCGAAGTAAAGCGTCATGCCGCGTGCAAAACCTTCGCGGCCCACCAGGGTTTGCATCATGCGAACAACTTCCGCGCCTTTGTCGTAGACGGTGGCGGTGTAGAAGTTGTTGATTTGTTCGTACTGGTCCGGGCGCACCGGGTGGGCCATGGGCCCAGCATCTTCAGAGAACTGGAACTGGCGCAGCGTGCGCACGTCTTCAATGCGTTTGACAGCGCGGGCCGAGGCACCGCCGGCCATGTCCATCGAAAACTCCTGGTCGCGGAAAACGGTGAGGCCTTCTTTGAGGCTGAGCTGGAACCAGTCGCGGCAGGTGACGCGGTTGCCGGTCCAGTTGTGGAAGTACTCATGACCGATCACGCTTTCCACACCGGCATAGTCGGCATCGGTGGCGGTGGCCACACTCGCCAACACATACTTGGTGTTGAAGATGTTGAGGCCTTTGTTTTCCATGGCGCCCATGTTGAAGTCGCCCACGGCAACGATCATGAAGCGCTCCAGGTCCAGCGGCAGCTTGAAGCGCGCTTCGTCCCAGATCACGCTGGCTATCAGCGAGTTCATGGCGTGTTCGGTTTTGTCGAGGTCACCACGGCGCACGAAAATTTGCAGCAGGTGGTCTTTGCCGCCCCGCGTGCGAATGTTTTGCTCGCGCACCACCAGATCGGCAGCCACCAAGGCGAAGAGATAGCTGGGCTTGGGGAAGGGGTCGTGCCACTTTGCAAAGTGCCTGCCGTTCTCCAACTCGCCTTGCTCCACCAGGTTGCCGTTGGACAGCAGCACCGGGTAGGTTTTCTTGGGTGCGCGCAAGGTGACGGTGAACACCGCCATCACATCGGGCCTGTCCAGGAAGTAGGTTATGCGCCGGAAACCTTCGGCTTCGCATTGCGTGAAAAACCCACCGCCTGAGTTGTACAGGCCGGACAACTCGGTGTTCTTCTCGGGGCAGCAGGTGTTGCGAATCTCCAAGGTAAAGGGCTCGGTGCCCAGTTCCTGAGTGCTTTCAATCACCAGCATGCCGTCTTCATTTTTGAAGGACACGCTTTGGCCATTGACCAGCACGCGCAACAAATTCAGACCTTCGCCATGCAAGCGCAGCGGTTGGGCGGCAACGCTGTCATTGCGCTGCAACTGCATGCGGTTGATGACCAGGGTTTTGCTGGGGTCCAGGTCGAAGCTCAAGTCAACCGAACGGATCCAGTAGCTTGGCGCGACATAGTCTTCGCGGCGAATCAAGGTGGAACTGCCTTCACGCATGATGGTTTCTCTCTAACGAACGAGCGGTTAAATTTCAACGAGTACCCATTGAGCGGCCAGAACGGCGCTTCGATCTAAACGCCTTGCTTCAAACTCGCTTCAATGAAAGCGTCCAAGTCACCGTCCAGCACTTTCTGGGTGTTGGAGGTTTCAAAGTTGGTGCGCAAGTCTTTGATGCGACTTTGGTCCAACACATAGGAGCGAATCTGATGACCCCAGCCGACATCGGTTTTGGTGTCTTCCAGTTTTTGCTGCTCTTCCTGGCGCTTGCGCATCTCGTGGTCATAAAGACGTGAGCGCAGGCGTTTCCACGCCACATCGCGGTTGCTGTGCTGGCTGCGGCCATCTTGGCACTGCACGACGATGCCGGTGGGAATGTGCGTCAAACGCACCGCCGAGTCGGTTTTATTGATGTGCTGGCCGCCTGCGCCGCTGGCGCGGAAGGTGTCGGTGCGCACGTCGGAGGGGTTGATGTCGATTTCGATCGAATCGTCAATCTCGGGGTAGACAAACAGCGACGCAAAACTCGTGTGGCGGCCACCGGATGAGTCAAACGGGCTTTTGCGCACCAGGCGGTGCACGCCGGTTTCCGTGCGCAACAGGCCAAAGGCGTATTCGCCTTCGACTTTGATGGTGGCGCTTTTGATGCCTGCCACATCACCGGCGGTTTCGTCTTCCATCGTCGTTTTGAAACCTTTGCGCTCGGCGTACTTCAGGTACTGACGCAACAACATGCTGGCCCAGTCGCAAGCCTCGGTGCCACCTGCACCGGCCTGAATGTCGATGAAACAATTGCTCGGGTCGGCCGGGTTGTTGAACATGCGGCGGAATTCGAGTTTCGCGACGGTTTCTTCGAGCTTCTGGGCTTCGGCTTCAATCGTGATGATGGAGTCAAAGTCGTTGTCGCCCTTGGCCATCTCAAAGAGTTCGGTGTTGTCGGCCAGGTTGCTGGTCAGGTGGTTGATGGTTTCCACCACGTTGTCCAGCTCGCGTTTTTCACGGCCGAGTTCCTGTGCCCGCTTGGGTTCGTTCCAAACGTTGGGGTTCTCTAGAGCGGCATTGACTTCGTTCAACCGCAGGGCTTTGCGATCGTAGTCAAAGATACCCCCGAAGGGCGATGGTCCGCTGGCTCAGGTCTGCCAGTGCGTTGCCAATGGCATTGATGTGTTCGACGTCCATGTTCTTGATTCCCAAGGTTTTTTTTGAAAGATCGCAGATTTTCGCACGGCAGCGGTCACCTATCACTGACTTAGGGGGTGCCAGGGGCCGCAGATGCGGCGATACTGCGCGCCGGTATGAAATCAATGGTTTTCCCTTACTTTGCACGTCTGGCCGCATGGCCGCGCACCGTGGTGGCTGTACTGCTCGTTGCTTCGTCATGCCTGCCCGCACGCGCTTGGGCGGCGATTGAGCCGTTTGAGCCACCCGCGTTGTGGCGTGCGCTGCGCTCCGAAGCACAGGCTCAAGAACAAGGACTTGGGGTTCCCAAGGATGGCGCCAAAGCGGCTGCGCTTTATTGCCAGGCCGCCAAGCTCGGTGATCCGGAGTCCCAATTCCATTTGGGCTGGATCTATGCCTACGGTCGTGGTGTGCCGGGTGATGACAGATTGGCTGCATTTTTCTTCCGGTCCGCAGCCGACCAAGGCATCGAGCAGGCGCGCACCATGCTGGCTGTGGTCGGTGAGCCTGAGGGTGAGCTTCCGGCGTGCTTGCGCAACGAAGTGAAACCTGTGCCTGTCGCCATCGTCGCCGCAGCCCCAGTGAAACCACCTCCCATCCAGGCACCCAAATCCATCGCCGACCTGGTCAACAAATTGGCCCCCGGATTTAAGTTGGAACCGCAACTGGTGCTGGCCATCATCAAAGCCGAGTCGAACTTCGACGAGCTGGCACTGTCGCCTAAAAAGGCCATGGGTTTGATGCAGCTCATCCCCGAAACGGCAGCGCGTTTTAACGTGCAAAAGCCGTATGACGCCAAACAGAATGTCAGTGGGGGCATGGCCTATCTGCGCTGGCTTTTGGCCTACTTTGAAGGTGACGTGGCCTTAGTCGCTGCAGCCTACAACGCCGGTGAGGGCACGGTAGAACGTTACCGAGGTGTGCCTCCTTTTGGCGAAACCCAAGCCTATGTGGCACGAGTGCTCAAAGCCGTCGGCAGGCCAACCCACCCGTTCGACGCCGGTGTGACGGGACCCTCTCCGAAACTGGCTCAGATCAAAGCAGTTGCGACCCCGTCCCCGCCGGCGCGGACCCTCGGCGCGCGTGCGGCACAACCTGCTCCCAGTGCCTCATCCAGAGTGAGTTTGACCCTCGTCGGTAACCCCTGAATGAGCGTCGCACCCGGTGCGCCGTTGCTGCGCATCCGCGAGCCCGCATAGTTCACCAGGGACGCGCCCGAGCGGACTGTGATACGGTGCGCTGGAAAGGGTGCACAGGTGTGAACGGCTCGTGCCCGCAAGGCTGAGTCTGGACACAAACAGTCCCCGAGGAGTGTTTGTGCCTGACGAAGGCCAGAGCCTACTGGCTCTGACCGAGCAATGCGAAAAAAGGAGGCCGTGGCGCGGCTCAATCGGGTGTGTAGCGCTCGGACCCATTTGGATTTGGCACTCGAAGCCAAGATGGTGAGCATTCATGTCGTGTGGCGGGGCATAGAAGCGCGACCTGGTGAAATATTCGGGCTGTACACCTACGCCCGTTTCCCGTTGGCCCAATTCCCCTGCACCGTCGATAAGCGCAAAGTGCAAGTGGATGACGAGGTGGACCTGAAGCACTGCCGTTTGCAAAAGATCAGCCAAGGTGCGATTGATTTGTTGATTCAGCCTGATGAAGCCTCCACTCCCGTTCGGGCTGAGCGAGCCCCCAACACGGTTCGTCTAACCCCGTTCGCCCTGAGCGTGTCGAAGGGCCTTTACTTGGGCAAGCGTGGCTTCAACAAGCTCGGTCCCAACGGGAGTGGAGGCTTCATCAGACTGGATCAATGAAAGTGGGTGAGCCCGAGGGGGTGACGCCCCTACCAAAGTAGGAACAGGGCAGGCCGATGAGGATGTGCAACCGTCCACCTCGGCCAAAAAAGGTGCAATGTCGGAAAACATCGGACCTCTTTCTGGTCAGTTCTTCCCATACTTCGTTTTGGCCTGGGTCATGCAGGACGATTTCGCATCGCCTGCCAAGGCATCACATTTTTCTGCGGCCACTTTGTAGTCGGCGTTGAGTTTTGTTTGAGCGTCATCGGTGATGGCCTCTCTCACTGTCTCGCCGAGTTTGGTGTCTGCGCGCGACTTGGCTTGCACCGCTTTGGCTTCTTTGACGCAGACGTCTTTGTCGTTGCCAGCCTTGTCGTCGCACATTTCTTTGGCCACGTCATAGGCGGTGTCGGCTTTGACCAAACGCAGTTTGTCTTTGTCGCTGGTTTTGCCGGAGTAACTGGCTCGCAGTTCCGCTTTGGCTACTTTTTCTTTCGCCTTGGCTTGCTGCTGGCAAACGTCCTTGGCGTTGGCTTTTTGCGTGTTGCAGGCATTGCGTTCTGTTTTGTAAATCGCTTCGATACGTTCTTCGCTGGCCCCGTGCTCAGCGCGGGTCATGGTGGCGGCTTGTGCGGTGGCTGCGCTTAAGAGCGTCAGCGTTAGCAGGCAAGCGTGCAGGGTGGAATGTTGTTTCATACAGATCCTTGGAGAATGTTGGTGAGAAGACCAGTTTCGCGGCGCTTGGTTAAACCCACCACAGGAGCAAGCCCATTCCGGCTGTAGGTGTTGTCCTATGACGGCCACTCCAAAGCAAGGGGCGGGGCGGTGCCCGGCGAGATGAAGCATCGGGGTTGTAGGATTTGTCCGACGAGAAGCAGGGTGCGTGCCCAATGGTTTTTTCTGGCCAATGCAGGCACACTGCGTCCACTTACCTCCCAGAGCGACAGGCCAACAGGTCCGAGAAACAAGCAGTCCATGTGTTCGCTCAAAACTTTCATCGTGGAGGACAGCCCGCTCATTCGGGAAAATCTCATTGCAACGCTTGAGGAACTGGGGCCGGTGCTGGTGGTGGGCACGGCCGAAGACGAAACCACAGCAGTGTTGTGGCTGTCGCAAGAGACCAATCAATTCGACTTGGTCATCGTGGATATTTTTCTGAAAAAAGGCACTGGCCTCGGGGTGATCAGTGCGGCCAATGCGCTTGATCAAAAACACAAACTGGTGGTGCTGACCAACTACGCCACCGCCGATATGCGGGCCAAGTGTTTGTCATTGGGGGCCGACAAGGTGTTCGACAAATCAAACGACATCGACGCGCTGTTGTTGTATTGCAGCAGGCTGGTGTCAGGCGACACCGGCAATAGCACCTTGGGCGGGTTGAGTTGAACCTATTAATGTTTCCTTAAGGATGCTCTGCATAACTCTTGCGAGGCTGTGGTGGTGCGGATCGGGATGGGCTAGAAGGCGCTTTTCTTGCCAATAGCTTGGGCTATTGGCAAGAAAAGCAACGCCGTAGACCGCCCGACTCCGTGCTGCCACAGTCCGCAAGGAGTTATGCAGAGCATCCTTAACTTATGACAATCCACCCCGTTCGCGCTGAGCCCGTTGAAGGGTCGGTACCGAGGCATGCGCTGGCTTCGACAGGCTCAGCCCGAACGGTGTGGGATGGCATGGTTTATGGAACGTCAATAAGGCGGTGACAAAGCGAACCTCCTGCGCTGCCGAGCGCTATTGAATCAAGCCGTTCTTCAGTGCGTAGTAGGTGAGATCGCTGTTCGAGGCCAACTGCAGTTTTTCCATCACCCTCGTGCGGTAGGTGCTCACCGTCTTGACACTGAGCGACATGCTCAGCGCCATCTGGCCTATGGTTTCTCCCTTGGCCAGGCGCAAGAAAACTTGCAGTTCACGCTCTGAAAGGCTTTCATGCAGCGGTTTGTCACCACCCCCGGCCAGGCCATCGGCCAAACGTTCCGCCACACTCGCCGTGATGTACTTGCGGCCACGGAACACGGTGCGTATGGCTTTGACGATTTCTTCAGGATCGCAGTCCTTGTTCAGGTATCCACTGGCACCTTGGCGCAGCAAGGTGGTGGCGTAGTGCTCTTCGGGAAAACCGCTCAGGATCAAGACCGGCAGGTCTGCATTGCGTGCACGTATCGCGGCCAAGGCGTCAACGCCGCTTTGGTCGGGCATGGAAATGTCCATCAGGATCACATCCACTTCGCCGCGGCGAACGATGTCCAGCGCCTCACGACCGTTTTTGGCTTCGGCGACCACCCGAAAGTCAACTTGGTCAGAAAAAAACTGCCGCAGGCCCGCCCGCACGATGGCGTGGTCGTCAACGATGGCAATACGAATCATGAGGGTGTACCTTGGGGGCCAGTGGAGACACGAGGTCTGTATCGCCACATGATCCCACATCAGGGAGTCTGCGAGGCAGAAGGTCGTCGGCTGCAACGCGCGAGAAACCGGTCCATTTTGATATCACCTCCCACGCCCAGGGGGCTACCCTGGGCTTGTCGGTGCTACCAAACTGTCCTCGGTTTTCGCACGTTTGGCTTCGCCGCTCTTCGAGAACGCTTCGACGCCTTCTGCCGCGCAGACTCCCAGTGAATCTCTGAAAGGCAGGCCCGCGATGGAAGTGTTCACCGTTGTCAAACGAAATCCTTTTGTCATTCCGCTGGCATTCGTGGTGGCGCTCGTGATGGTGTTCATCAGTGAGGGCTCCTATTGGCGCTCGGTGGACACACTCGACGAATTGGGTGCCACGGCCACCGCGAGGCTGGACATTCTGCGTTTGGAGCGCGGCATCTTGGATGCAGAAACAGGCCAGCGCGGGTATTTGCTGACAGGGAGTAACGACTATCTGGCGCCTTACCAGGCCGCAACGCAGCGCATTGTTCAAGCATTCAGTGCCCTTGAGTTGCATTATGGAAAACAGCCGGAATCAGCCGCCGCGCTGGGGCAACTCCGTGCCTTGATCGATACCAAGCTATCAGAGCTGGCAGTGACGATCACGCTTTACGACCAGGGCCGACGCGAAGCGAGCAATGCACTTTTGCTCAGCGGCATCGGCATGGAGAAGATGGCCGACATTCGAACCTTGATCGCCAAGCTGTTGGATGCCGAAACAAAAAATGTGGTCGAAGGACGCCAGGACGTGTACCGCACCTTGCTGCTCAGCCGCATTGGTGTCACCTTGCTCAGCGCCATCAGTTTGCTGGCCTTGGTGATGTATTTGCGCGAAAGTTTTGCACTGGAGCGTGAGCAGCGACAGCAAAAGCGCTTGATCGAGGCACAGCGCGACCAGTTGGAAGACGAGGTGGTTGAGCGCACCGCACAACTGGTGGAGTTGACCCACCATTTGCAAACCGCCCGAGAAGACGAACGTGGTCGTTTGGCGCGCGATCTGCACGACGAGTTGGGTGCCTTGCTGACCTCCGCCAAACTGGATGCCGCGCGCATCAAGTCGCGCTTGGGCAGCAGCGCGCCCGAGGCCAGCGAGCGGCTTGTCCATTTGGTCAAGACACTCAACAGTGGCATCGAACTCAAACGGCGCATCGTCGAAGACTTGCGGCCATCGTCGCTCACCCAGCTTGGTTTGCCGGTGACGCTTGAAATCCTTGCACGGGAGTTCGAAGAACGTTCTGGGATCAAGGTGGAGCGCCACTTTGAGATTGTGAAACTCGGTGCATCGGCCGAACTGGTTGTTTACCGACTGGTGCAAGAGGCCATCACCAACATCACCAAGTACGCCAAAGCCGAGCACGTATGGACGCGTGTGAATGAACGCGCTGGGTGGGTTGAAGTGACGGTACGAGACGACGGTGTGGGTTTTGACACCTCGGTGGCACCGGCATCGGCTTATGGCTTGCTCGGCATGCGCTACAGGGTGAAGGCCGAAGGCGGCAGCATGCAGATCGTGTCTTCACCCGGTGAAGGCACTTTGATCGAAGCACGGTTGCCGTTGGGTTGAGGGGGCAGCGCATCGTTGAGGGTAGGGCGTGTCCTACGCGGCGAGCCGGCCTCGCCCGACGTCTGGACAAGACGGGAACTGATCGCCGCCACAAGCAACCGAGCAGACACTGAGTGCAAGTCGCCGTATCGCAGCGCAGGGATGCCAACTGACGCTGGCAGCTCCTGAGCCCAGCGCGGCTGCTTGGAACCCAAATTGGAGGACTCCCATGCTGCACTATGCCGTTGTGTTTTTTGTGATTGCTTTGATTGCTGCCCTGTTCGGTTTCGGTGGCATCGCCGCTGGCGCGGTGGAAATCGGAAAGATTCTTTTCATCGTATTTGCGGTGCTGGCCGTGGCCAGCTTCCTGTTCGGCTTGACGCGTAAACGTTGAGTTGTTCGCTTCAATATTTCATCTCACTACCCCTAGGAAACCACCATGATCACCAACCCTTCAGAACCCACCAACCGCCTCGTCGATTCAGCTGCACAGTCGGCAGAACAAGCCATCAAATCCACACAGCGTGTGGCCAATGGCGCGCTGGACGGTTTGTCCCACGGCGTCAAGGACCTGCAAGACCAAGCCAAACCGTTGCTGAACCGCGCCGCCGAACAGGCAAGTGACATGGCCCACCGCAGTTTGGAGGCCGCACGCGAAGGCTCACAGAGAATTCGGGATCAAGCCCAGCACGCCACCGACAGCACCTTGGGCTATATCAAACACGAGCCTGTCAAGGCCGTGTTGATCGCCGCCGCGACCGGTGCCGCTTTGATGGCTTTGATTGGGTTGATGAGCCGTTCACGTCACCACGACTGATCGCCGCATCAATCAACGACGACCAGTGGCCACCGCAGGCGCGGTGGCCACTGTCACGCTGATCTGGCCTCTTCTACCCGAGACAATGGAAGTTCCAACATGCTGAAACCCTTGCATCCGGCGCTGCAATTGCTCACCGCACAACCGCAACTGGTTCTTGACCATGCGGGGTTTTATGTTGATTGGCTGGTTTCGCAAGTGAGCCTGGCCAGCGCGCGGTGGCGTTGGCGGTTGATTCTGTTTGCGGTGGCCATCGCCAGCGTCGGCGTTGCAGCCGTACTGGCTGGCGTGGCCCTGATGTTGGCCGCGACCATGCCTGCGGTCGGCCCTTCGGCGATCTGGGTGCTGGTCGCCACGCCCTTGTTTCCTTTGGTGTTGGCGCTGGCATGCGCCGCTGCGTTGCGATCCAAACCTGAAGATGGAATCATCGATCAACTCAAGTTGCAGATCAACGAAGACATGTTGATGTTTCGTGAAGCGCCCGCCCCTTGAACGCTGCCGACACCACCCCGTCGATGACACCATTGCAAAAGCTGCAGCGATCGCGCGAATGTTTGCGCGCCGCCTTGTTGGCGCCGCCCGATTCACACCATGCCGCGCCAAAGGCTGAACCCCCCGGCTGGCAAGCCTCTTTGATGTCCGTGCCCGGCGCAAACATCGTCAAGGATGCCGTGCAGCGCTGGTGGTCTCAACATCCGCTGCGAGCGGCGGCCATGGTGGCCGAGGAAGCCGGCAATGCCCTCATCAAGCCCACCGCACAAAAACACCCCTTCCTGTTGATGGTTGGCGCTTTGGTTGTGGGTGCAGGTTTGGCTCGGCGGAAACCCTGGCGCTGGGGTTTCAAGAAGGTCTTGCTGGCGGGGCTGTTGCCACAGCTGATCTCCAAAGTGGTCAGCGAAATGCCGGTCTCCTCTTGGATGAGCGTGGTGTCCCAGCTTGCGCCGGAGCGGCAACCGCGCAGCCCAGTCAAAAAAGACCATTGATAGTCGGCCCTGCAAAACCCCTGCAACCCGCATGAATGCTGGCGATATGGGGTAAATGCTGACGACGGGATCTCTCAGGAATCGTTATCGGAGAGTAATTTTTCTGGGGGATTTGCATGACAGCCACCGCAGACTTCTTTCGCGCACGCCTGGACGGGATGGTCGATCACAAACATCCACTGGTGGTTTTGAGCAAACGGCTGCCCTGGGCCGCGATTGAACAAGCCCTGGCACCGCACTTCGCTCGCCAGGCTCGCCCAGGCTCCAAGCGGGTGACGGCGGACTTGTTGGGAGCGCATGAAGTCGAATTTGGCAACGGCATCAGCCCCGCAGGCCGCCCGCGCCTGTCAATTCGGCTGATGGCCAGCTTGCAGTACCTGAAGAACTCCTTCAACCTCAGTGACGAAGAACTCGTTCAGCGCTGGAGCGAGAACGTGGTGTGGCAGTTCTTCAGCGGCATGGAGTATTACGAACCACGCTTGCCCTGCGATCCAACCCAGATCGGCCGCTTTCGCCGCGCCGTGGGCGAAGAAGGTCTGGAGCAGTTGCTCAAGGCCACCATCGAGACAGCGGTGCAGATCAAGGCCATCAAGCCCAGCGAGCTGGAACGCGTGATCGTGGACACCACCGTGCAGGAGAAGGCCATCGCCCACCCGGTGGACAGTCGGCTGCTGGAGATTGCGCGGCACAAAGTGGTGAATGCTGCCAAACGAGTGGGCATCAGTTTGAAGCAGACATTTGCGTTTGAAGCCAAAACGCTCAGACGCCAGGCCGGGGGTTACGCCCACGCCAAGCAGTTCAAGCGTTTGAAGAAAGCCGTCAAACGCCAGCGCACAATCCTCGGGGTGGTGATGCGTGAAGTGCAGCGCAAGCTTGATGTGTTGGTGGCACCCGGGCCGACAGCGCTGAGTGCGCTCAAGACCTGGTTGGAGCGGGCCGAACGCATCCGCACGCAACAGCGAGGCGACAAGGGCAAGCTGTACGCGCTGCATGCGCCTGAGGTGGAGTGCATCGGCAAGGGCAAGGCCAGGAAGCCCTATGAGTTTGGTGTGAAGGTCAGCCTGGCTGTCACGCACCTGCGTGGTTTGATGGTGGGGGCCAGAAGTTTCCCCGGCAACCCGTTTGATGGGCACACATTGGCTGCGCAACTGGAGCAAACCAACAACCTGATGCAAGACCTGGGGCGTGTGCCCAAGCAAGTGGTCGTGGACTTGGGGTTCCGGGGCGTGGACGCGGACAACCCGAACGTGGAGATCATCCACCGTGGCAAGTACAAGTCACTGACCAAGGTGCAACGCAAGTGGCTCAAACGGCGTCAGGCCATCGAGCCGCTGATCGGCCACACCAAGGTGGACCACGGCATGCAGCGCTGTTGGCTCAAAGGCGAGTTGGGTGATGCGCTGCACGCACTGAGTTGTGCGGCGGGGTACAACATCCGCTGGCTGCTGCGGGCTATCGCGGCCAAGTCTGCAAAAGACGCGAAGGCGTTTTTGTTGACCCTGCTCGGGCTGAGCTTATGGGGTCAACTCAGGGCAGCCAGGGCACGGCTCGGCGCAAAAAACTTGCTCGGTTGGAAATTCACGCCATCGTCAGTAATGGCTTGCGGGGTGAAATGAATTTTGCAGGGCCGACTACATACCGCAAGGTATCTTGACCGTCATGGACGGTCAAAAAGTACACCCCGAGTTCTCCGCCTACCTGGAAACCATTTTGGAGACCAAAGACATTGCCGGGCGTGGTGTGATGGAGCTGATCTTTGGAGGCAGCAATTTCAATGCAGAAATCATGTCCCAGGTCGAAGCGGCGGTGAGCTCCACCCTTGGCGAAGACTGCATGAACTTTGAGTTCAACGAGCACCTCTTGGTGCGCGAAGTGGAAAAGAAAATGCCCAGCGGGCAGGTAAAGATTCTCGATCTGAGCTGGTCGCCCATCACTGATGATCAGGACACCGTGGTGCGCCTGATGCTGTGCGTGCGCGATGTGACCGAGCTCAAAGCCCTGGCCGCAGAGGCGGGCCAGCAAAAACGCGAACTCGACATCATTGGCCAAATACTGGCCATCAGCCAAGAGAAGTTCACTGGGTTTATTGAAGGCTCAGTCGAATTCTTGGCTGAAAACAAAAAAATTATCGATGCGGTCGGTGCGCCTGCTAATGGAGCGCTGCCTGAGGTCAATGTCATCACCGAGTTGTTTCGCAACATGCACACCATCAAAGGCAATGCGCGTACCTACGGGCTGCTGCATTTAACCAACATGGTGCACGAGGCAGAACAAAGTTATGACGAATTGCGCAAAAACCCCGATGCCGTGTGGGACCGAGACAAGCTGCTCAGTGAGCTGGCCCACGCATCGGCTGCCATTGAGGAGTACGCACGCATCAACAGAGTCAAATTGGGCAGAACAGGGCTAGGGCGTCGTGCTGGTGTAGAGAAATACCTCATGGTGCAAAAACAAGATATTCAAGATGCACTGGACGCGATGGACGACTGTGTGCGTGGCAATGACATGGCGCAAATGCGCGCAGCGCACCAAAGGGTGCACAAAATGCTGCAAACGCTGGGCACCGTGCGCATCAAGGAAGCTCTGGCGGGCATTGTGGAGTCCTTGCCGTCGCTGGCCAAAGAGTTGGCTAAAGCACCCCCAGAGATCACCATCACAGACCACGACATAGTGCTGCGTACCCAGATTGTCGACTTGCTGAAGAACGTCTTCATGCACCTGTATCGCAACTCAATGGACCATGGCATTGAACCTGCTTCGGAGCGCGTAGCCAAAGGGAAAGCCCCCGCAGGCCGTATTCAGCTCGAACTGTTTCTGGATCAAAGTCAACTGCAATTAAAACTTCGCGACGATGGGCGAGGGATGGCCCTGAACTTGATCCGCAAGAAAGCGGTTGACATGGGGCTGATCACAGAGGATCAACCGATGTCAGCACCAGAGCTGGCCCAGCTGATTTTTCATCCCGGCTTCTCGACGGCGGAACAGGTGACGGAGGTGTCTGGACGCGGGGTGGGCATGGATGCCGTGAAAAGTTTTGTAGAGCGCGAAGGTGGATCCATAGAGCTGTGTTTGCTAGAGGCTGTCACCATGGGTTCCGGCGATCGGTACCAAGCTTTCGAGACGGTGATCAAGTTGCCAGCCGACATGGCCGTGCGTTCGCGTCCCACAGTGAGCAACGTGACACCAGTCACCACAGAACAAACTGTTCTGGCTTAGAGCTGCTAACAAAACACCGCATCTGCGAGCGTTCAGTGCTTCACACGGAACTCCACCCGTTCATACCGCCCCTGGGCATCCAATGCCGTGAGGGCTTGTGGGCCCACTTCGGTCAAAGTCAATTTCAAATGGGCCTGGCCGGCCTGACTCTGGCCTATCGTGAATCCGTTGAGCAACCACGTCACCGCCTCTTTGCTGCCAATGGCTCGTACCTGCACGGTCACAACGCTTCGACCGGGGCTCGCTTGCAAGACGCTGCCGGGTTCGATGCCGGTGATGCGCAGGCTGCGCTGTGCGCTGAGTTTGTTGCTGCCGGGGTTGCAGTTGCTGGCCAGTGGCAAACGTTCCACCTCGCTGCGCCAATCGCCTTCCACCCAAGGCTCTAACAAGGCGGGCCAACGTGCATAGGTGAGGGACTGCAGCGGCGTGTCGCTGACGCACCCGGCCCGCACCCGCTTCGGGGTTGGGTCGGCCGTGATCCAAGCGGTTTCCACCAAACTGCCGGGCCGCACGCGGTCGGGCAAGGTAGGCGGGGCCGTGTGGTTGAGCAACCAGGCGCTGCGGCGCTCGCGGCAGTGTGCAGCGGGTGTTTGGGACGCCGCCAAACCCAATGGCCAGCAGATGTCCTGTGCCGTGACTTCGGGTGGTTGGTGGCGCGGCTTGGTGGTGGTGGCTTGGGTGGCAGCCAGCGCGGCGAGCACGTCCTTCACCAGCGGTGCGGCGGTGTTGGCACCGAAGTAACCCGGGTTGGGCGTGCCGTCCGGGCGACCTACCCAGACGCCTACCGTGTAGCGGTCGGTGACGCCGATGGCCCAGGCATCACGAAAGCCAAAGCTGGTGCCTGTTTTCCAGGCGACGCGGGTGTTGGTCTCACGAAAAGGGGCGTCGGGGCGGCCACCGTTTTCCAAAATTTCTCGGACGATGAAGGCCGCGCCTTCGCTCATCAACCGGGTTTCGATCAAAGGTGCGTCCGGTGTCAGGCGCGGTTGGCCCGCCACACCACCACGGGCCAGTGCGGTGTACGCCCCAACCAGTTCTTCCAGCGTGGTGCCGCCGCCCCCCAGAATCAAACTCAAATTCGGCTCAGCTGCCTGGGGCAGGCGCAGCTTCAGCCCGGCGTTGCGCAGGTGCGCGCTGAAGCGGGCGGGGCCCAGCCGCTCCAACAAATCCACAGCGGGCACATTCAGGGAGCGTTGCAAGGCCTCGCTCACGCTCACGGGACCGGTGAAGGCGGCTTGAAAGTTTCCTGGCGCGTAGCCGCCAAAGTTTTGTGGTGCATCGATGAGCAGGCTCTCGGAGTGAATCAAACCGTCGTCCAGTGCCATCGCATACAAAAAAGGCTTGAGCGTGGAGCCCGGCGAGCGCACAGCACGCACCATGTCCACATGGGCAGCTCGGGCCGCATCGGAAAAATCAGCCGAGCCTGCGTAGCCGCGCACCGCGAGGGTCTCGTTGTCCACGACGAGGGCGGCTATCGACACGGCATCGGGCAGGCGCGGCAAACGGTCGAGCAGGATTTGCTCCAAGCGGGTTTGCACGGCGGGATCGAGGGTGGACCTTAGAACGCTTGTGGTGTTCTGCTTTGCTCCGTCACTCCCGCGTGGTTTTGAATTCAAGCGGGAATCCAGGCAGTGCCTCGACGCCGAGGTGATGTCTTGCGTGCAACCCTCTCCTGGATTCCCGCCTGCCCGGGAATGACGGCGTTGTGCATGGAGACTTTCGCTCTTCAACCGCTGCGCCGCCAGTGGCGCCAGCCAGCGCGCTTTGAGTGGCGGCGCAAAGACACGCTCCAACTTGGCATCGTTGACCACAGCCGCATCCCACACACCCAAGGTGTGCAAACGTGTGAGCACCTTGTCTCGCGCGATTTGCGCGGCCCCGGGTGCTCGGTCCGGGCGCAGGCGTGACGGGGTTTGGGGCAGTGCCACCAAGAGGGCCGCTTCGGCGGGACTCAAATCACGTGCCGACTTGCCCAAGTAAGCGTGGCTGGCCATCTCCACGCCTTCGACTTGACCGCCCATAGGCGCGTGGTTCAAATAAAGAGTCAGGATCTCGTCTTTACTTAAATGCATTTCCAGTTGAATGGCTCGTGCGATTTGTTTGGTTTTGGTGAACAGGCTGCGTGATGGGGCCGGTGGATCAAGCACCCGCGCCACCTGCATCGTCAGTGTGGAGCCGCCCGACACCACACGCCCTTCGCTGGCCCACTGCCGGGCCGCCCGGCCCAGGGCCAAGGGATTCACCCCAGGGTGCCAGCGAAACCAACGGTCTTCGTAGGTGAGCAGGGCTTGCAGGTAGTGGGGCGACACCTCGTCCAAGGTGATGGGCTGGCGCAGCGCGCCGTCCTGGCCCGGCCAGGTGCGCAAGGGGGTGCCGTCTTCGGCGGTGACGACCAGGGTGGCGGGGGTGGTGGCCTGCGGCCGGGCTTCTGGTGGAAGTGGGTAGGCCCAGTCGAGGGCGACGACGATGGCGAGGACGCCGGCGATTGCGAGGGCTAGGCGTTTGAGTTTTGAGGTCACGATGTGGCCTCGTTGTTGGCGGGTTTCTTGTTGCGTTGCACCGCGTCGGGATATGCGCCCGACAGCGCACTCACTTTCTTTTGCTTGCCCAAAAGAAAGTAAGCAAAGAAAAAGGCACCCCGAATCCGGCGGTCCCGGAGTACCGGGACTGCTCTGCGCTGCTCGGACAAGCCGGGAAGTTCAGAAACTCGCCCTGCGGGCTCAAACATCTGAACTTCTTTTTCCGTCTTGTCCTGCGCTGCTCGACGCCTCCCACGGGGACCCCAAGAGCCAACACCAGCGGACGGCTCGTTTGGCTGCGCCAAACATCGCACCACCTTTTCCAACATCGAACTCATGGATTCTTCCGAATGTTGTCGAGCATGCTGCCTTGCGGCGCATTCGGGTCGGGACGGTTGGACTCCAGTACGACATGAACCTGTTGGGTTCCGATGGCAGCGTTGGGTTCATTCAGTTGCGTTGACTTGGCGCTGAGATATTGAACACTGAGTTTTTCGGAGGAAACCCATTGCAAATTGATACCCCATGCCTTGTCACTGCGAGTCGCGCCATACAGGCTCGCCACAGGTTGACCCTTCACTTTTTTTTTCGGTGCCGTGAGGTAAACCTCATAGCCGTAGGAGGTCGTTGCCCCACCATTGGTTTCGATCACCACAGCGTCCACCATTTCATTCGGTGAAGGCATCCGTGCTACCTCGTCAGCGCTGTGTTCGTGCATGAGCATCCAGAACATCAGTCCTGGTACAAGCCAAAACAGCAAGAACAAGGTGCTGACCGCAATCGCCCATCTGATTGGCAGCGGTAGCTTCACTTTTCGCTGTCCCATTCTTTCTTTGCGAAAAACAGAAGCGATGAGTCCTACCGCGGACTCACCACCGTGACATCAGCCTCTCCCTTGCCCACCCCACGCAGCTCTGGCCGGTACATGTCCTCCGCAAACGGCGCAGGCACCACAAACTTGCCCGGTGTGACCACACGCAGCACGTAGAAAACATCCAGCTTCTTGCCATCGAAATCAGCTGCGACCACGAAACGGTCGTCGCGGAATTCGCGGTGGTGGATGCGTTTGTCTTCCATCGCTTGGGCCACATTGACCTTTTCCACCGTGAACTCGCTGGCCTGCACGCCCTGGCTCAGGTTGAGGTTTTCGATTTCCATGCCTGCCGGAATGCGGTCCACGATGAGGCCGTCTTTGATGCGCTGTTTGCTTTGCACACGCAGGCGAACAATGAGCATCTCGCCGGTTTCAAACTGGCGTTTGTTCACGGCGTCGCCGTTCACTGTCCACCACGAGCGTTCGATGTTGATGCGGTCGTCTTTCGGGGGCAAGGGCTTCACCGGGTAACCCTGCACCGCCACTTCGACGAAGAGCGGTGTTTCGCTTTGGTTGGCAATGCTGGCGCCGCGTTTGAGTGCCGCAACGCCCACCGACCGTTGTTCCGTCTCTTTGCTGCTGAGCTGCTCCGTTTTGTCGGCCGAGGTCAGCGCGGCCCGCCAGGCTTGATCGCCGGCGTCACCGCCAGCCGCCCTGGCGGCCAAGAACAGGGCCAAACGCTCTTGGGTGGAGAAGTACTGGCGGTTGTTGAAATCATTGGCCAAGTCCCCCATCAAATTCTCTCGCCGTGGGTGCTTGAGTTGGTGGCGTTGCATCAGGGCATAAGCCAAGGCCTGGTCGCGGATGCGCGAGCCGTAGTCGCCCAGCCACTCGCCCCAATAAGGGTTGTCGGCCACCGCAGGTTGTATGCCCCAGGGCAGTTTCATCGCATCGTCCAAGGCCACTTGGCTGCGGGCTTCATCGCCCATCAACTTCAGTGCCAGGCTGAGGTGGATCAAGGCCAGCGGCGAGCGTGCGTTTTGTCGGTGGCTGTCGTGCAGCGTGCGCAGCGTGGCCAACGGTGCTTTCTGCTCACGGGCCAGGATGTAACCCGCATGCACGCCTTCTGCAAAACGCTGGTGGGCCATGCGGATGGATTCGATCTCACGGTAGTCGCTGAGTCGGCCGTTCGTATCGCGGCGCGGCTCTTTGGGCGGTTGGCTTTGGTAACCCGGTGCTTTTTGGAATTGCTCCAGCAGCGAGGCCATGGCACGTTGGTGCAGGGTCTCGGGCACAGCAAACCCTGCATCTTTGGCGTCTTGCAAAAAGCCGGTCACGTAGGCGCTCAACCACGCCTCGTAGGGGTTGCTCGCCGCCCACAAGCCGAAGCCACCGTTTTGCTGCTGCATGCCGGCCAGGCGGCCAAAAGCCACATCCAAACGTTTGGCCCGTTCTTCGCGTGACAGCGGTGTCATCTTGTAGGCCTTGGCCCCGGCTTCATCAATGAAGACCAAGGGGTAGGCGCTGCTGGTGGTTTGTTCCAAACAGCCATAGGGGTACATCAAGAGGCCTTGCACCACATTGCGTACATCGATGGGCGGCTTGTTGGACACACTCACCTCCACCGTGGCCGAGCCTGCCCACAGTCCGTCGGCCATAAGCGGATCCAGCTTGTAGCTGCTGCCCGGCTCGATGCGCACGCGGCGCACTTCACGAACTTGGGGTGTGGCGGGCTGAACTTGAAGAGCCGCTGTCCGCACGACCTTCAACGCACCAGCGGTCACGGTCAACTTGATCGGTGCCAAGCCCTCCGCATCCAAGGCCTGCGCCTGCAAACGCAGCACAGTGCGTTCTTTGTCGGCGAGTTTCACTGGAGCGGGCGTACCTGTGATCTTCAAAGGTGATTCCGCGTCTATCTTCACGCTGACAGTTTGCGCACTGCCTGACAGGTTGGTCACATCCAGTGCAATGGTGGCACTGTCGCCAGGGGAAATGAAACGCGGCATGGACAATTCGGCCACCAGCGGGGCAGCCACTTGCATCTCGGCTTGTGTGCTGGCGTAGCTGGTGTCGGTGCTGGCCACGGCCATCAGGCGCAGGGTGCCATTGAAGTCGGGCAGCAGCATAGGGATGGTGGCTTCACCATTCGCATCCAAGCTCACCGGGCCGCTGAACAAGTCGACCAAACGAACCTTGCGCGGCAGGCTTTGTGTGTCGCGCATGCCAGCATCACCCCCGAAACGCTGTTTGGCCATGTTGCCTTCCATGGCTTCAATCAGCTTGCCGTAGTGGTCGAGCAAGTCGGCACCGTAACGGTGTTTGCCGAAGAAAAAGTCGGTGGGGCTGGGAGTGGGGTAGTTGGTGATATTGAGGATGCCCACGTCCACCGCCGACACCGTGACGATGGCCTTGCTGCTGGCGGCCAGGGGTTTGCCTGCTGCATCCAGCAACTTCACTTTCACGGGAACGGTTTGTTCGGGCAGCGCTTTGGCGGGCGCGGTCAAAGCGAGTTTGAGTTTGCGGTCTTCACGCGCCAAGGGCAGGTGTACCAAACCCAAAGCCCGGGCGGGTGTCACGCGGTCGCCCTGGCTGCCAGGGCGAAAGGCCACCACACTCACATACAGATCGTGGCGTTGCCATGTGGCGTCCACGGGCAATTCCACCACGGTGCCACTGCTGCGCACCGACAAACGTTTTTGGTAGAGCACACGGTCACCTTCCACGGTGAGCAAGGCTTCACCGTCATGCGGTGGGGTGATGGTGAGTTTGGCTTTATCGCCGCCTTTGAAAGGAGCGCCTTCCAGTTTGAGTTGCACACGGTCGGGGCGGTTGCCCACGTCGTCGGCGTCTTGCGCGCCCCAGCCCGCATAAAAACGGTAGCGGCTGGTGTGCTGTGTTTGTGGGTCGGTGATCTCCAAGCGGTAACGGCCCCACTTCACGGGCAGGCTCAGTTTGCTGCGCGCGGAAAGCGACAGCGTTCTGGCCTCGATCAATTCTTCTTGTTCGGTGTAACCACTGTTCCAGCCCCGGCCATCGTCATAGCGCCAGTACCACTGACGTTCCTCGCGCACCAAACGAATGCTGATGTCTTTGCCCGCGCTGAACTGGCCTTGGGCGTTGACCCGGGTCAACTCGAACTCCGCGAGGCCACCTTCCTGCGCCACGTCCCGCTCAAAAAGAGGCCGCACGCCCACCATCTCAGGCACCGGCCACCAAGTTCGTTCGATCGACCGCACCACAGGGCGGCCACCGGTTTCCAGCAGGCTGAAACTGGCACGCACCGTCATGGGGGAGTTGCGTTCTGCGAGATCCACCGGAATGCTGACCGTGGTCTTTCCGGTCTCGTCCAGTACCTCTTCGCTCAAGTCTTGTCGCTTGCGGCTGTTGTCGTCCGCCACATCGCCAAAGATAAAGCCAGGCCAGTTTTTGGCCACAGGAAAACGTTGCCGTTCCGTGGTCACGCTGCCGAGCAGCCGGTTGCCCGTGGCCGGCGCACCGTAAAGGTAATCGCCCTGCACATCCACCGCCAGCGGTGTTTTGCCTTGCAGTGCGACTTCCGGTGCGCTGAGCAACACCTTCATCCGCTCGGGCAAAAACTCCTCCACAGAAAACGCCCACTGGGCGTCGGCCCGTTTCGCACCCGGGTCGGTTTTCGCTTCCAACAACCAGCGGCCGGTGGGTGCGTTGGCAGGCAGGGTCAAGCTTGCTTGAAAGTAACCCTTGTTTTTTTCATGGGGGCGCACGAGTTGGGTGCTGGCCTGGCTGCCATCGGGTTTCTTCAATACCAGTGTCAACGGGGCAGCCGAAGCGCTGTTTTGTTGGGTGCCTTGCAGGGGTTTGCCGTCGGCATCACGTGCGAGAACCGACACGGTGAAGTTCTCGCCGGGCCGGTACAGGTCGCGGCCTGCATAGACGAAGAGTTTGAGGTTGCGGGAAGGGTGGCCACCAATGTCGAACTCCGACAAATCCAGCGCCGGATCGCGCAGTGCAATGACCGAGATTTCCTTGCCGCGCCGCGCCAGCAGGGCACGTGCTTTGTCTGTGTTCCCGGCGAATACCGCATGCCCTTCGGCATCTGTTTTGGCTTGTGCCAGTACCTTCCCCGCGTCGTCGATCAGGCTCACTTCAATGCTGCGCAGCGCCTCGCCTTTTTTGAGGGACGTGGTGAACACGTCGGTTTGTGCCGCATGGCGGCGAACATGCAGGCCGATGTCGGTCACGTAAAAGTAGGTGACCTGGAAGTCCCAGCCAAATCGTCCCGGCGGGTTCATCACCGCCACATAAACACCGGGCTCTTGCAGTTCCTTGATTTGTTCGACGGGCAAGAAACTCACATTGCGGCGGTTCTTGCGATCATCGGTGGCAAAGCGGCCCAGGTAAACACTGGTGGCCATCTCGCGCAGCGCGTCCAGCTGGTAGCCGGAAATGGTGCCTTTGAGTTTGCGCTGGTTGTCGTCGTAGTAGTCATCGCCCTCGTAGCCGCCATCTGTGTTGTCTGCTTGAGGCTCACGCCGACCGCCCACCTGCTCCAGGAAACGCGGCAAGGCGTCGGCATTGATGCGCAGGAACTGCATGTCCACTTCGGGGGTGTTCACGGTGACCACCGGCAACCCACCGTTTTGTCCCGCCGGCAGCACCACACCTTTGCTGGCGAAGTAAAACGATTCGGGCATGGCCTCGGCCTTGACCTTGCAGTTCTGCGCGGTGTCCAGCTTTTGACCGCTCTTGCTTGCCACATCGGCCGAGAGTTGCACCTGGTACTGGCTGTCAGGCGTGGCATTGGCGAGCATCAGCACACGCGGGTTGTCGGACAGCACCCAGCGGTTGCTCACCAGCTTGTCGCCCTCTTTGGCTTGCAGCAACTTGCCCCAGTCCTGCGAGCGCGCCAAGGGTTGCGTGAACATCAACGCCACGGCGGGCGAGCCGTCCAGCAAGCGGGCCTTGCAGTCGGCCAGCGAAAAGGCCGTGGCACTGCCCACCTCGGCTCGGTTGTTGCTGGAAGCGTCGCTGTCCGTCTTGGGGCCGCAGCCCGTCAGCAAGAGCAGCGATGACAGGATGGCAACGGTGGCTTGGCGGATTGTGGTGCGTGCGTTCATGGGTGGTCTGGGCAAGAGGGTTCTTAGTGTGCATGGCCTGTGTGATGGGGCCGTATAGAGCATGAGAATACTGTGCGAAAGCCCGACAGCCTTCCAATGAGGAGGACTACGCGGGCGTGTTCAACCAGGCAATCAGCAGCAGCTGAGCGCCACCGGCTGACGACCAACGGGCGGCGGGCTCTTGTTGGGGCGCGGCCAAAAAATCTCCCGCGCGCAACACGGTGCCACCCAAACGCAGTTCACCCCGCAATACCCAGCATTCATGCCGCGTCTCCTCGTCGGGACGGGTGAATCCGCTTTGTGTGGCCATGTCAATGCGCAGTGTGCGGTGGTCAGCACTGCTTTTCAAAGACAACACCCTCAGGCCTGGCATTGAGGTGTCCCAGGCACCGCTGCCCTGTGACACGACTTCGTGGTTTTGCGCTGCCTGCAGTTTTGCCAGCAGCCGCTCTCGCAAAAAAGCTTCGCGCTGCGCGGGTGGCGCAACCGCTGAGGGCGCGGCCTTTTCAGGCGCACGCGCGTCTTCACAAGGAAATAGGGTCTGTTGCAGCGGTGACATCGCTGCAAAGCATAGCTCAGCGCTTCAGCCGTTCTGAATCAGACGCAAATCAGGTTTTTCTTTCAGGGGACGAAAGAAGCTCCAGCGCTGTTCATTCTTTTGTTTGGCATGGTGCAAGGCTTGGTGTGCCTGTGACAGCAAGGCTGCGGCATTGTCCACGCTGTCGCTGTAGGCTGCGATGCCCACCGACAAGCCCACGCCCACGGTGTCACCACTGCGCAAGGTGATGGGTTCTTTGGCAGCACCCACCATGCGCGAAACCAACATCTCGGCTGAGCTTTGGTCACCGTGGCGCATGACCACGGCGAATTCGTCATCGTGCAGGCGTGCGAGCACATCACCCAGGCGCACTTGCGGCGCCAGCTGCCTGGACAACTGACACAAGACTTGTTCTTGAGCGTCGGCCCCGAAACCATCTACAACGGTTTGCAAACCGTCCACCGCGATACAAAGTACCGTGAAGGGCTCACCCGTGCGCATGGCATGGCGCAGCTCAATGTCCAGGGCCAAATCAAACTGACTGCGGCTCGACAGCCCGGTCAGCGGATCCCGGTGTTCGGTATTGGCCAGCTTCAGACCGTGGGCCCGGCCTTCCATGGCTTTGAGCGCCATCAGCGCCAAGTCGCTCAAGGCGTGTCGCTGTGCCATGTTGAAGACGCGTGGAACGGTGTCCATCACCGCCACGGTCCCGAGGCCATGCCCCATGGCGTCAAACAGCGGGGCTCCCGCATAAAAGCGCCATTGGGTAGGGCCGGTGACAAATGGGTTGTGCACGGTTCGTGGGTCTTGCCACAGGTCCTCAATCACCACGGGCTGGTGGTGGGTTGCGGCTTGCGCCAGGGTGAGTGTGCACAGCGCATCGTGGCGCGGCAACTCCGTCAACCCGAGGCCAATCTGGGCCTTGAGCCATTGCCGTCTGTCATCCATGACCGACACCATGGCAGTGGGTGTGCCAAACAGACGAGCCGCCACACGTGCGATGGCTTCGAACTCGGGTTCGGGTCCGGAATCCAGAATTTTCAGATCAAGCACCGCATTCAGGCGGGCTGCTTCGTTGTCGGGCCGAGGGGTGAGGGCGGCGGAGGAGGCAATTGACATGGTTTGTTCCGTGTGTGGGGGGTAATGCAGGCTCAGTGGGCAGCAAGCGCTTGCAGTTCGCGCTCCAGTGACGCGGGGTCACCCAGATTCAGCTCGATCAGCTTGCGCAAGTGGGTGATGCTGTCCAGATCGATGCTGCGGCATTGCAGCCCGAGCAAGGTGTCTTCGCTGTGCGCCACCTCCGCCAACATGCCGATGCTGACGTCCAACTGCGCCAAACGCAGCGTGAGTTGGCATGGCGTTCCCACTGGCCAGCGCGTTGGTTCGGGCAGGCTGACCAAAGCGCCCTTGAAGGACAGGTCAAGGACCTTGGCCATGTGTTTGCCCTGCCATACGGTGAGCAGGGCTGGTGCGTCAAAAGTGACGCGGGAAAACTGGCGGCGTTCTGCAGTCATGGGCGCTCCTGGTCGAACAGCTCTCGTTGGGTGCTGGCGCTGCCAACAAGGTGGGGTGAGAAACAACCTCCCGACGAAAGTGTCTCGCCATGGATATCGGCCGCGAAGCCTGCAACCTTGAGGGACGGCAAGCTGTTGCTGGTGACCAACGTGCCGGGCTTGATGCCATTAGAGGCGATCAAGCGCCACAAGGCGTTGGCCGATATCGAGCGCGGCTTCAGGGCGTTGAAGTCAGAGATCGAGGTCGCGCCGGTGTATCACCGCATGCCACAGCGCACTCGCGCGCAAGCGATGCTGTGTTTGATGGCGCTGACCCTGCACCGCGTGATGCGCCGGCGGCTGAAGTTGGCCAAGAACGACCTCAGCCCTGACCACGCGCTGGTGAAACTGCGCCGTACTCAACGCCACAACGTCAGCATCAACCGTGCTGCGCCTGTGACGGGCGTGTAACAACCAGCAGGCCAACTCGTTGGCCGCACTCAACGTCAAAAAACCGGTCGCCGACGCTCAAATGTCATTGCGTTAGTGGCAGCCATAAAGGCTACATCTACGCAAATCAACAACCTACAGCGTTTGGTGTCGAACTCAGGAGCTCAAACTTCCGCCGCGACGCAGACAACAAAAAACCACCTAGGCAAAAATTGCGCTAAGTGGTTGATTTTTTTAGGTTTTGTTGGTGGGTCGTGCGTGACTCGAACACGCGACCAACGGATTAAAAGTCCGCTGCTCTACCGACTGAGCTAACGACCCGCTTGCATACTTTTGTGCCTGCTACAAACAATGCTGCTCGGCATCAAGCCTAAGATTATAGCTTGAAATCTTAGGTGAACGAAAGAAAGCAAAAGAGCTGGTGCGATTCAAAGTGATGTGCCACACCAGCACTCCTGCGACCAGGCCCAAGAGGGGCCTTCGTGCAAGCTATTGATGTCTCCGAAGTTCATGACAAACCACTATCCGTTCGGCCTGAGCCTGTCGACGGGTTGTTGCTGAGGTGTGCGATGGCTTTGGCACCCGAGTTCGACACCAATCGTCCATTCCGGGCGGTTTCCCTGCTTTGGTCTCAATGAAATCAACCAGTTAGAGGCGCTGAGTTGGATTTTCTGTAGTGGCACGCATAAACATTGAGTGTGTTGGCACTTAGTAGGTGATCGGCTACACTTCGGCCATGTTCATCAAGCTCACCCGATCCGGCGAACGCACCTACGCGCAGCTCGTCGAGTCGTTCCGCGATGAACACGGCAAGCCTCGACAGCGCACGGTGGCCACGCTGGGTCGCATCGACGAGCGTGGCGGCCAGGTCGATTCGCTCCTCAACGGCCTGCTGCGTGCCAAGGGGCGGCCCGTGGTGGTCGCAGGCGATCCTCAGGTGCGCTTCGAGTCGGCTTTGTCTCTGGGTGATGTCTGGGCCCTTGATGCGCTGTGGCATGAGCTCGGCTTCAATCGCCTGGGGGCTGTATTCCGGCGCGCCCGCTTCACCACCGCAGTCGAACAGGCGATCCGCGTGATGGTCTTCAACCGGCTGTGTGACCCCGAGTCCAAGCTGGGGGTGCTACGCTGGCTGCAGACTGTCTGCATGCCGGGCGTCGATCTGGATAAGCTGACCCACCAGCACTTGCTGCGCAGCATGGACGCACTGATGGACCACCAGCATGCGGTCGACGACTGCGTGGCGCAGCTGCTGCGCCCGCTCATCGATAAAGACCTCTCTGTGGTCTTCTACGACCTGACCACCATCCGTGCCGAAGGCCTCAGCCAGCAAGACGGCGATGTGCGCCACTTCGGCATGTCCAAGGAAGGCGTCATCGCTCGGCAGTTCATGCTGGGTGTGGTGCAAACGGCCGATGGCATGCCGATCTACCACGAGGTCTTCGACGGCAACACGGCCGAGGCGCCAACGCTGGAGCCTACGCTCAAGACGGTGCTCCAGCGCTACCCGCACATTCGCCGCCTGGTGGTGGTGGCCGACCGTGGGCTGCTGTCGCTGGACAACATCGAGGCGCTGGCCAAGCTGCACGTGGCCGCAGATCGGCCACTGGAGTTCATCTTGGCGGTGCCGGGACGGCGTTACGGCGAGTTTGTTGATCTCCTGGAGCCCATGAGTGCACGCGCGGCCCAGGCCACGGAAGAAATCATCGAGGAAGAGCAGTGGCAAGGCCACCGCCTGGTGGTGGCCCACAACCCTGTGCGTGCGGCCGAGCAGACCCAGGAGCGACTGGCGCGTATCCAGTCGGCCCTGCAAAACCCCTGCAACCCGCATGAATGCTGGCGATATGGGGTAAATGCTGACGACGGGATCTCTCAGGAATCGTTATCGGAGAGTAATTTTTCTGGGGGATTTGCATGACAGCCACCGCAGACTTCTTTCGCGCACGCCTGGACGGGATGGTCGATCACAAACATCCACTGGTGGTTTTGAGCAAACGGCTGCCCTGGGCCGCGATTGAACAAGCCCTGGCACCGCACTTCGCTCGCCAGGCTCGCCCAGGCTCCAAGCGGGTGACGGCGGACTTGTTGGGAGCGCATGAAGTCGAATTTGGCAACGGCATCAGCCCCGCAGGCCGCCCGCGCCTGTCAATTCGGCTGATGGCCAGCTTGCAGTACCTGAAGAACTCCTTCAACCTCAGTGACGAAGAACTCGTTCAGCGCTGGAGCGAGAACGTGGTGTGGCAGTTCTTCAGCGGCATGGAGTATTACGAACCACGCTTGCCCTGCGATCCAACCCAGATCGGCCGCTTTCGCCGCGCCGTGGGCGAAGAAGGTCTGGAGCAGTTGCTCAAGGCCACCATCGAGACAGCGGTGCAGATCAAGGCCATCAAGCCCAGCGAGCTGGAACGCGTGATCGTGGACACCACCGTGCAGGAGAAGGCCATCGCCCACCCGGTGGACAGTCGGCTGCTGGAGATTGCGCGGCACAAAGTGGTGAATGCTGCCAAACGAGTGGGCATCAGTTTGAAGCAGACATTTGCGTTTGAAGCCAAAACGCTCAGACGCCAGGCCGGGGGTTACGCCCACGCCAAGCAGTTCAAGCGTTTGAAGAAAGCCGTCAAACGCCAGCGCACAATCCTCGGGGTGGTGATGCGTGAAGTGCAGCGCAAGCTTGATGTGTTGGTGGCACCCGGGCCGACAGCGCTGAGTGCGCTCAAGACCTGGTTGGAGCGGGCCGAACGCATCCGCACGCAACAGCGAGGCGACAAGGGCAAGCTGTACGCGCTGCATGCGCCTGAGGTGGAGTGCATCGGCAAGGGCAAGGCCAGGAAGCCCTATGAGTTTGGTGTGAAGGTCAGCCTGGCTGTCACGCACCTGCGTGGTTTGATGGTGGGGGCCAGAAGTTTCCCCGGCAACCCGTTTGATGGGCACACATTGGCTGCGCAACTGGAGCAAACCAACAACCTGATGCAAGACCTGGGGCGTGTGCCCAAGCAAGTGGTCGTGGACTTGGGGTTCCGGGGCGTGGACGCGGACAACCCGAACGTGGAGATCATCCACCGTGGCAAGTACAAGTCACTGACCAAGGTGCAACGCAAGTGGCTCAAACGGCGTCAGGCCATCGAGCCGCTGATCGGCCACACCAAGGTGGACCACGGCATGCAGCGCTGTTGGCTCAAAGGCGAGTTGGGTGATGCGCTGCACGCACTGAGTTGTGCGGCGGGGTACAACATCCGCTGGCTGCTGCGGGCTATCGCGGCCAAGTCTGCAAAAGACGCGAAGGCGTTTTTGTTGACCCTGCTCGGGCTGAGCTTATGGGGTCAACTCAGGGCAGCCAGGGCACGGCTCGGCGCAAAAAACTTGCTCGGTTGGAAATTCACGCCATCGTCAGTAATGGCTTGCGGGGTGAAATGAATTTTGCAGGGCCGACTATTGAGCAGCCGCTCGCAGTTCTTCCACAGCCGCCGGTTCTTGTCCAACCAGGCAAAGCTACGCTCGACGATCCAGCGCTTGGGCATGACCTTGAAGGTGTGCAACTCGCTCCTCTTGGCGATCTGTACCGTCCTACCGCGACCAACTCAACCGCTTCAAAGCACAAACGGCCAAATCGGGAATCGACCGGGTGCATGGACTGCGGCACCAATACGCGCAGCGGCGGTATCAACAGCTCACCGGATGGAAGGCTCCCGCAGCGGGTGGGCCGACTTCGAAGCAGCTCAGTGCCGGTCAAAAGACGCTGGATCGTGAAGCCCGGCTTGTCGTCTCGCGTGAACTCGGTCATGAGCGCGAACAAATTACGGCAGTGTATTTAGGCCGGTAAGGTGTTTACAGTCAACCGATCATTTCGCATCGATACGGACACACAGACAAAAAATCCGACCGGGTGTTGAAATGCCCAAAGCGATCCAAAGCCGCCACTTACGCTATGTAACGGGTGCAACGTAAACGCCATCTGTAAGCAGTCTCAGGCTTGATCCGTTGAACGCCGGAACTACGATTTCAGACCAATCTTATCTGGTATGCCGCAATGAAACTCCCGTTCACTCCCACTACGCAACAGGTGGCCATCCTGGCAAGCAAAGATCGGTACAACCTCATTTATGGCAACGCAGGTTCAGCAAAGACCACGACCTTGGCCCTCAAAGTCATGGAGGAACTCAAGCGTGGAATGCCGCCGTCGGCGATTCAGTTGCTGACCTACAGCAAAGCTGCGGTTCAAGCGTTTCGGGAGCGCTTGTCATGGATGGGCGTGTCAAAAAATACCATCAAGCAGGTGCGAGCCCAGACTTTCAACGAACTGTGCCAAAAGCAACTGGATGCACTGGAGGGCAAGACACCCTACTTGGACAACCCCAATCGCGAGGTTTACAACACCGTGTTGCAAGCCATCGTCCGGGCGCGCCGCGCCGCGGAAGCCAGGGGCCACTTGATTGACTTCGCTATCCAGGGTGATGGCTCTCTGTTGGTTCCACGTCTGCTGCGCACGTTCCGTCGAATCAAAGGCACGATGTCGGTTGAGGCATTGGGCAACGAGTTTGTGTTGAAGCCAGGGACAGCCGAAGATGCTGGAGCGACCTATACAGAGCTGATGGTGCTGCGCGCTTACGAAAAATTGCGTACGGGTGACTACTCTGCCAGCGCTTATGCAGGAGAGTCTGAAAGTGAGGTCTACCGAGACATCACTGAAACCGCGTATCGCTTTTTGGACGATCCGTTTTACGACATGGCCCGCGTATTGATAGCGGACTATCCCATCTATACAGCAGAGAACCATCCATTGAAGCTCGATATCGCAATGCTTCTTGTCGATGAAGGACACGACACCAACCAGGCCATGTTCACAGTGTTGCAGCATTTGATCGAGAGCAACCCGATCAATCAAGTTTTCGTGGTGGGCGACACCGACCAGGTTGTTCACTCCGACGGAGGTGCCGACAAAGCGTTCATGCAGGGAGCTTTTGCCCATACCATCGGACAAGCAAACAAGTACGACTTGGAGAGATGCTGGCGCTTTGGCGACCGGCTGGCCGAGCCGCTCGGGCGTCACGCTGGCAAAACTTACCTCAGCAATCCCGACAGGGACACGCTCATCGAAATACTCAAGGTCTCGGATGTCAAATCAATTGCGGGACTGATCGATGGGGCTTTCAGGTCAGCCGTGATGGAATCAGACGGCAAAGCGCCCAGTCTGGCGGTGGTGTTGCGCCACCCCGGGTGTGCGGTGCAACTCGAAAACGCGCTGGCCTTGCGCGGCTACTCGATGGAGTCTCACGGCTTCGAGCCCTTCGCGCAGCGTCCCGAGATTCTGTTCTTGCGGGTTCTGGTGGCTTGGGCCACCGGAAACATCGATACGCTGGCCCAGGCCAATTTCTCTCACATTCTGCTGTCCTTGGCCGAGTTCACCGGCTGCATGAGGGACAAAAACTTCGGAGATATGCGCGACCTCAACGTGAATCGGTTTCATCAATTTTTTCTGGGTGAGGTTGAAAGCTTCATCGCTGGAGCTGACCCCGATCCGAAGCCCGTCATCAATGGGTCGGACGCGGACGCATTAGAGATTTTGCGACGCTTTCTGACATCAATGCGAGACGTGACGCCGCAACAGCTGGCGCGCCTGGTGCAAGACTGTGGCTTCATCAATCTGGCCAGGCGGGCCTTCGTATTCGATGAGCAGGTCGAAGAAGCCATGGCGTCCATGCTCGACTTTGCAGATTCCGCGCGGGAATTGGGAAGCTTCGGCGCCTGGCTTGGGCAGATGAACATTCGGGATGCCGATATTCAACAGGACATCAACGGGGGCCGCAAAATTCTCAGGCTCTACTCCATCCCTGCGGCCAAGGGCCTTGAGTTCGACCATATCGTGATTCCCGAGGTCAGTGTGGACAAGTTCGATGGAAACACGCAAGAGGGACGCAACCTTTTTTACGTTGCGACCTCGCGGGCGAAAAGGAAGCTAACAATGACCTTTACTGGCCACCCGAGCAGCTTCCTGAATTCGTTTGGAAGGCCAGAGGACTGGAGCGCACTCAGCTAACCGCAGGCCAGCCCCGGAATTCGGCAGGTTCGCGGTCAGGTAGTCGTGGAGGTGAGCTGCGTGAATTTCAGCTAGCGGCCGAGACCCCTATTTGCCCTGGCGGTCACTATCTGGTTTGCGGAAAACATCTGCGATGCAAGTGAGCCATCCCAACTGGGTCTGACCAATTTCAAAGACGCTAAATTCATTCCGCGCTCTCCTCGCCAGACCCCTCACAAAACTCCGCCCACTCCCTCATCAACTGACGTCTTTTCTCAAAGAGATCCCCACGTCGGTAAGCCGCTTCCACTTTGTCACCAATGGCGTGGGCCAAAGCCATCTCCGCCACTTCGCGTGGGTGGTTGGTGTGTTCGGCGCACCAGTCTCTGAAGGTTGATCTGAATCCGTGGGGAACGGCGTTGATGTTCATTCGGCGCAGGACGGCGGTGAGGCTCATGTCGGACAGCATGCCGCCTCGTGGTGACGCAAACACCAGTGTCTCGTTGTCTGTGCGGGGCAGGGTGCTCAGGATGTTCAATGCGGCTTTGGGCAAAGGCACTCGGTGTTCTTTTCCGGCTTTCATGCGGTCGGCCGGGATGGTCCAAGTGGCGGTTTCGAGGTTGATCTCTGACCAGCGGGCTCCGCGTGTTTCACCAGAGCGCGCGGCTGTCAGGATGGTGAACTCCAACGCTTTGGCGCCCATGCCTGATTGTTGACGCAAGGCTTTCATCAGCGTGCTCATTTGATGGACGGGCAGAGCGCTGTGGTGACCTGCCTGGGCAACGGTTCTGGCGGCGGGGAGCAGTGTGTCGAGGTGGCCTTTCCATCGGGCGGGGTTCAGGCCGGTTCTGTAGCCACGCGTGGTGGCCCAATCGAGAATGGCTTCCAGCCGACCTCGCAGGCGTGAAGCTGTCTCGGTTTTTTTCTTCCATATGGGTTCCAGGACCGACAGCACTTGCGGCAGCCCCACATCACGCACCAGCAGGTTGCCGATCACGGGGTAGGCGTAGGTGTCCAGTGTGTTGCGCCACTGCTGGGCGTGTTTGGCGTTGCGCCAACCGGCTTCATGGGCTTCGATGTAGGCGAGGGCGCAGGTTTTGAATGTCTTGGCGGCGGCTTGTTCTGCCTTGAGGGCACTGCGTGCCGCTCGTGCATTGGCAATGGGGTCGATGCCTTCTTTGACTTTGGCGCGGGCCACGCGGGCGGCTTCTCTGGCGTTGGCCAATGGCACATCGGGGAAGCCACCCAAACCCATGTCTCGGCGTTTGTCGCCGATTTGAATGCGCAGCACCCAACTGCGCGCGCCGCTGGCCGAGACTTGCATGGCAAGTCCGGCCACGCCGCCGACAAAATGCAGCCCTGGCTGGTTCAATCGACCGACGGCCAGCGGCCCCAATTCCTTCGCTTTTCTTGCCATGGATTGTCCTTAGCCTGACCCATCATCCTACCCATCAATTTTGATGCGACTGGACGGGACGTCAAGAGACAAACGAAAACGACGAAACCGGCTCAAAGTCAGTATTCGTGCGGGTTTGCAGGGTTTGGTGGGATGCCATGGGACGGCAAGAAAAGCCGTTCTGGCGGAAGCGGTGAGATTCGAACTCACGGACGGGTTTCCCCGTCGCCGGTTTTCAAGACCGGTGCCTTAAACCGCTCGGCCACGCTTCCAAAGAAGAAGCGCATTGTATTCCGGTTGGCCAGGCTGCTGTCGCGGGCTCATCACCCTGGGCGTTGCGCCTGTGGGCAGTCGACCTGGATGACCTCCCGCCGCCCACCATCCACACGCACGGCAGTGAGTTGGCCACCCCAAACACAACCCGTGTCTACGGCCAGGAGGTCGGGCTTGTTCACGAGTCCCAGCGTTGACCAATGGCCAAATGCGATGGGCTGTCCCAGGTTTGCCCGGTGGGGCGCATCAAACCATGCGGTGCAACCGGCTGGCGGTTGATTTGCGCCTTCTTTGCTGGTCAGTTCGAGGGCACCATCGGCCTGCACGAAACGCATCCGGGTGAGGGCGTTGACTGCAAATCGAAGTCGGTCCGCGCCCGTCCATTCGGCGGACCACATCGCGGGTTCATTGCCGTACATCGATCTGAAAAATTCTGCGGGCTCGGGACTTTTCAGTTGTTGCTCAATCTCACCCGCCAGTTGCAAGGTGGTCGCCAAGTCCCACGCGGGCGGAACGCCTGCATGCACCATCAGCCATCCATGCGCATGGATGGCCAGACGCTGCTGGACTAGCCAGTGCAGCCAATGGTCGCGCCTGGGGGCGTCCAAGATGTTGGAGAGGGTGTCGCTGTGGTGGGCGGCACGAATGCCGTGCGCCACGGCGAGCAAATGCAGGTCGTGGTTGCCCAGAAGGCACTGCGCGCTGCTGCCCAGGCTTGCCAGGGTTTCGATCGTGGCCAGTGACTGTGGGCCGCGGTTGACGAGGTCGCCCAAAGCGTAAAGCTGGTCGCGCGACGCACTGAAATCAATTTTCTGGAGCAAACGCTGCAATGCATCGCAGCAGCCCTGAATATCACCAAGCAAATAAACCATGGGGGCGATTCTGCTACGCTGTGGTCCCCTTTGCATCCGCGTACCTCGCATGGACGTTGCTTTATTGGTTTTTTTGATTGTGCTCAATGGCTTGTTTGCCATGTCGGAAATGGCTCTGACCGCCAGCCGCAAAGCACGATTGCAGGTGATGGTGGAAACCGGTGATGCGGGTGCACAAGCGGCCATGACGCTTCATGATGACCCGACACGGTTTTTGTCCGTGGTTCAAATTGGCATCACGTCCATTGGTGTGCTCAACGGCATCGTGGGTGATGCCGCGTTTTCAGCGCCCTTTGCGGCCTGGTTGCACGAGACGTTTTCCTTGCACGACCGCGCGGCTGACATCACGGCAACGGCCATGGTGGTTGTCGTCATCACATTTCTGACCATTATTTTTGGCGAACTCGTGCCCAAGCGCGTGGGCCAGATGTACCCAGAAGCGGTGGCTCGGGTGGTCGCTCAGCCGATGGAGTGGCTGTCGCTGATCGCACGGCCTTTTGTGAAGTTGCTTTCGTTTTGTACGGAAGGCACCTTGCGTTTGTTGGGTATCCATGGTGGTCCGCAGCGCAGCGTGACGGAAGAGGAAATTGCGGCAAGCCTGGAAGAAGGCTTGGACGCCGGCGTGATCGAAGCGCAGGAGCATCAAATGGTTCGCAACGTGTTTCGATTGGACGACCGCCAAGTCGGCTCCATGATGATTCCTCGTGCGGAAATTGTGTGGCTGGACGCAGATGCCCCGCTTGAAGATGTCATGAAAGTCATCAGCGAAGACGAACATTCCCGTTACCCCGTTTGCAGGGGTGGGCTGGACGACGTGGTGGGCATTGTGTCGGCGCAAAGTTTGTTGCAGCAGTCGCTCAAGGGAGATCGCCTTTCCATCACCGAAGGCCTACAAACAGCGGTGTTCGTGCCGGAAACTTTGTCGGGCATGGAGTTGCTCGATCACTTCCGTGCTTCCAGTACCCAACTTGTTTTTGTGGTGGACGAATACGGCGAAGTACAAGGCATCATCACCGTGCGTGATGTGCTGGAAGCCATCACGGGTGAATTCACCACGCCGAGCAGCGACGACTCTTGGGCTGTGCAGCGCGAGGACGGCAGTTGGCTGTTCGACGGTTTGATTCCTGTGCTGGAGTTGAAAGACCGCTTGCAACTCAAAGAGCTGCCCGAGGAAGACCGTGGCCGCTACAACACCTTGGCGGGCATGGTCATGCTGCTGCTGGGGCGTTTGCCTGCCACGACCGACACGGTGGAGTGGGAGGGCTGGCGTTTTGAGGTGATCGACATGGACGGCAAACGCATCGACAAGGTGCTTGCCAGCCTGTTGCCGTCTCAAGACTAGTACTGCGACACAGAGATAGCGGAACAAGATGAAATTGCAGCTTCGTGCGTATGGCAAGGCGCAAACCACAGCGATACCGGGGTATCGCGCGGATTTGCGACGCCGCCATCGGTGCGAAGGCACGCTTTCATGTTTTGTTATTTCAGAGTCGCAGTACTAGGGCCTGTTCACACCACTAAGAGCCGCTAACAAAACCGTTTGCCCTGCGCTTGTCGAAGCCAGCGAGTAGCTCGGTGCAAGGCCCTTCGACAAGCTCAGGGCGAACGGTGTATGCGGTTTTTTGTTAGCGGCTCTAAAAAGGTGTCCGCGCCATGCCAAAGGCAGGCCCTGATCAACTATTTGCGCCGTGCCGACTTGGGCCTGAACGCGTTACAGACCGCCGCGTCGGTTTCGATGTAAGGCCCGCCGATCAAGTCCAGGCAGTAAGGCACAGCAGAAAAAATACCCGGTACGGGTGGTGTGGCGCTTGGCAAACCTTGCAGCGTTTCCGCAATCGACTTGGGCTGGCCGGGCAAATTGATGATGAGGCAGCGGCCGCGAATCACTGCCACTTGGCGCGACAAGATGGCCGTGGGCACAAAGTGCAGGCTGATCTGGCGCATTTGCTCGCCAAAGCCGGGCATCACACGGTCTGCCACTGCAAGTGTGGCTTCCGGGGTGACGTCCCGAGGTGCGGGTCCGGTGCCGCCGGTGGTGAGCACCAAGTTGCAGCGGACCACGTCCACCAAGTCAATCAGCGCTGCGCTGATGGTGGCTTGATCGTCCGCCACCAAGCGGCTGTGCCATTCAATCGGGTTGAGCACGGCTTTTTGCAACCATTCCTGTAGGGCAGGAATGCCTTGGTCGGTGTAGATGCCACTGCTGGCGCGGTCGCTGGCAGACAGCAAGCCAATGCGCACGGCGTCGGCCCCCAGCTCAGTCATTGGCTTCGTCATCTGGCTTGGCCGGTGATTCGCTGCTGGCAGATGCGGCGTGTTGTTTGATCAACTGAAACAGCTCGCGGTAGGCACGTCCATTGCGCTGTTCAGGGGCACTGGCCGCGTCCTTGCGCGCGGCGCGTACCAGGCTGCGCAGTTGCTGCAAATCAGTGTCGGGGTGCTGTTTCATCCAGGTTGTGAGGATGTCGTCGCTGGCCAGCATTTGGGCTCGCCAGTGTTCCATCTCATGGAGGGCGAGTGACGCCTTGGCGGTGCCCAGCTTCAATGCGGTGACGGCTTCGCGCAGCGGCTCGGGGTCGGCGCGGCGCATGAGCTTGCCCACGTACTGCATCTGCCTGCGTTTGCCCTCATGTGTGCGGGTTTTTTTGTAGGTGCGCAGGGCATCACGCAGGCTTTCGTCCATGGGCAAGCCGTCCAGGCGATCGTCAGGCAAAGCGATCAAGTCTTCGCCTAAGCTTTGCAGGTCATGGGACTCTTTTTTGCGCTGTGTTTTGCTGGGACGATCCCAGGGCTCGGTGTTGTCGTTTTCTGGCTCAGGATGGGACTCGGCACGCGGTGACATAGACGGTTCTCTGGGTTTTTTGGACAGGCCAGTGTGCCCGCCACATGGGCCTTTTGCCCTCGTCGTTATGATAGCCCTGGCCTGATTTGCTTCCCATTGATCTTCTCGAACTCCCATGCCTCACAACCCAGCCTCTTCAAAATCTCTTTCGTCCAGTTTTGCTTACTCCGCCGAACACTTTCAAGAGCTGGTGGAAGAAGCCCTCGCTTTTGCCCGCAGTCTTGGTGCCAGCGATGCAGGTGCCGAAGTGTCGGAAGGGGTGGGTTTATCCGTGTCCGTGCGCAAGGGCGAGGTGGAAAACATTGAACGCAACCGGGACAAGTCTCTTGGTGTGTCGGTTTACATGGGGCAGAGAAGGGGCAACGCCAGCACTTCTGATTTTTCCCGCGCGGCGATGGAGCAAACAGTCAAAGCCGCCTATGACATCGCAAGGTTCACCGCCGAAGACCCTGCTGCCGGTTTGCCCGACGCGCAGGATGTGGTGAGTGCCGCCCAAGCCGCACGTGATTTGGACCTTTTCCACCCATGGAGTTTGACGGCCGAACAGGCCGTGCTCGTCGCACAGGAATGTGAGCATGCGGCGCTGTCGGTAGACAAACGCATCACCAATTCCGAAGGCGCTGGTGTGTCCGTGCAGCAGTCCCATTTTTTTGCGGGCAACACACGCGGTTTTCGTGGCGGATTTGCCAGCTCGCGACATTCCTTGTCGGTGGCGCCCATTGCTTCTTTGCCGCGCAAAGGGGGCGACGACATGCAGCGCGACGCCTGGTATAGCTCGATGCGAAGTTCGCTGGACCTTGCTCCACCGCAAGCCATTGGCCGCTATGCAGCCGAGCGTGCTTTGTCCCGATTGAATTCGCGCAAGATCAAAACCTGTGAAGTGCCAGTTCTCTTTGAAAGCACCGTGGCGGCCGGTCTGCTCGGCGGTTATGTGCAGGCCACGAGCGGTGGCTCGCTCTACCGCAAGTCCTCGTTCTTGCTGGACTCATTGGGCCAACAAGTGCTGCCTGATCATGTGGACATCCGCGAGGAGCCCCACTTGTTGCGCGGCAAGGGCAGTGCGCCCTTTGATGACGAGGGTGTGGTGACTGTTCCACGTGACATCGTGCGGGCTGGTGTCGTGCAGAGTTATTTCTTGTCCAGCTATTCGGCCCGCAAGTTGGGTCTGCGCACCACGGGCCATGCCGGTGGCTCGCACAATTTGCGGCTGTCTAGCCGACTGACTCAGCCCGGCGACGACCTGCCGGCCATGTTGCGCAAGATGCACCGGGGGTTGTTTGTCATTGAGCTCATGGGTCAAGGGGTGAACTACGTTACCGGCGATTACTCCCGCGGTGCGGCTGGTTTTTGGGTGGAAAACGGTCAACTGGCTTACCCGGTTCACGAAATCACCATCGCCGGTAACTTGGGTACGATGCTCAAATCCATGGTGGCTGTGGGGGCAGACGAGTACACCAGCGGCAGCAAAACCATCGGATCTGTGCTTTTGCCCAAGATGAAAATCGCGGGTACGTGACCCTTGTACGGTACGCCTGCGGGCTGTTGCCCTTGCCGCTAGAAGATAACCAGTCACTTCGCGTAAGTGAAAGCGAGCATAGGAACAACCCGTGAGTGATTTGCGCAGGGGTAAATCCCCCTCCGTGTGGAATAGCACTGTTCCTAGAATCCACGGGCTAGTTGATTTGATTCATCCAACAGGAGATAAGCAGATGGAGCGTCGTTCATTTATTCGCAGCACCGGTATCGCTGGTGTGTTGGCCGCAGGTGTCGCACCGGCCATCGTTCATGCCCAGGCCAACGTTCGCTGGCGTTTGGCTTCGAGCTTCCCCAAGGCGCTTGACACGATTTACGGTGCAGCCGAGGAGTTCTCTAAACAAGTCGCTGCGTTGTCGGGTGGCAAGTTCCAAATCACGATTCACGCGGCTGGCGAGCTGATGCCCGCATTCGGTGTGGTGGACGCTTTGCAAGCTGGAACGGTGGAAATGTCTCACACCGCACCTTATTACTTCTTCGGCAAAGACCCCACCTTCGCATTGGGTTGCGCGATTCCTTTCGGCTTGAACTCACGCCAAATGACAGCCTGGATGTTTGAAGGCAACGGTCTCAAGCTGATGCGAGAGTTCTACGCTAAGTACAACATCATCAGCTTCCCAGGTGGTAACACCGGCGCTCAAATGGGCGGCTGGTGGCGTAGCGAGGTCAAGTCGCTGGACGACATCAAAGGCAAAAAATTCCGCGTCGGCGGCTTCGGTGGTCGTGTGTTCGAGCGTATCGGCGGTGTGCCCCAAAACATTCCTGGCGGCGAGATTTATCAAGCCTTGGAAAAGGGCACCATCGACGCTGCCGAGTGGGTCGGTCCTTACGATGACGAGAAACTCGGTTTTGCAAAAGTCGCCCCTAACTATGCTTATCCAGGCTGGTGGGAAGGTGGCCCTCAGTTGGATTTCTACGTCAACGACAAGGCATACAACAGCTTGTCTGCTGAGTACAAAGCCATTATCGACAACGCAACGGCCTACGCCCACACCGACATGCAGGCTAAGTACGATGGCCGCAACCCCCAGGCATTGAAACGTCTGGTGGCTGGCGGAGCCAAGTTGTTCCGCTTCCCAAAAGAGGTGATGGATGCGTCCTTCAAAGCAGCTGGCGAGGTTTACACCGAGCTGAACGACACCAACCCAGCCTGGAAGAAAATTTACGCCGACTACGCCAACTTCCGTCGCGACCAAAACCTGTGGTTCCGCTTCACGGAAGCCGGCTTCGACACCTTCATGCAAGGTCAGCGTCTGTAAGTTTGTCCTCAGGGGTTCAAACTTGAGCCTGGTCGGCGTTTCGCCGACCAGGCTTTTTTTCGTCCTCACGACATCGGCCGATCTGTTCAGATGCCTTTCAGGCAGAGGGCCTATCCTCGCCGTCTTGCCCCTACCGTTGCCGATCCGTAACAAGGAACAGTGCGAGAGTCAGCGGGCGGTCATGGGCCGTCCTGGTCTGATTTAGGTTAAACCTAGATCCGGCAGTTGACCGCTTCATTCCGCTGGCAACACCTGATAAATAGTGAGTTTTCCGGGCACGAACACCCTCACCAGTTGGGTGAGAGCGCTACGCGCCCGATTGAGCTGCGCTGCGGCACGCTGGCCGCGTTGCTCCTCCTCGCGGGCACGAGCCCGCAGCGTCGTCTCGCCTTGCCAGCGCACCGCAGCGCAGCCCACTCGGACACGTCCAACTGCCGGATCTAGGTTAAACGCACGCGTATCTCGCTAAAGGTCTCGACTCTGCGAATCAGGCTTAACTCACTGCGTGGGTGATCGGCAGCGTGGTCCCTTGCGCCGCACGGCGCGTATCGACAAGCTGCCGGTGTGCTGATGATGGCCCCGCCGGCCAATAAAAAAGGCTGCTCACCTCGCAGTGAACAGCCTTGGATGCAACCGACTTCAGGTCGGTGACGATTTACTTGCCGGGGGCGCTGGCGGCGTCTTGTTTGAAGATGGCCATCGGGTCATAGTCGGCCGGCTTCTCGCTCGTGCCTCGGTCTTCATTGCGCTGACCGTCCAACTGTTCCAAGACCTGCCCTGCATCCAGACCAGGGCCTTTCTTCGACTCGTCTTCTAGCACCAGTCCTGGGAAGGCAATCACCGCCGCCACCATGATCAGTTGCAAGATGATGAAGGCGATCGAGCCTTTGTAAATCTGCGCTGTGGTCACGGCAGGAATCATCTGGCCCGTGACACGGTCTTTGTAGTCCGCTTTCGGGGCGACGCTACGCAGGTAAAACAGAGCAAAACCAAACGGCGGTGTGAGGAACGAGGTTTGCAAGTTCATCGCCAGAATCACACCAAACCAAACCAGGTCGATGTTCATGCTGCTGGCCACCGGGGCCAAGATGGGCACCACGATGAAGGCGATTTCAAAGAAGTCGATGAACATACCCAGGATGAACACCAGCACATTCACCACCAACAGGAAGCCCAACTCGCCGCCGGGCAACTTGTCGAACAAGTGCTCGACCCAGATGTGACCGTCGGCCGCATTGAAGGTGAAGCTGAACACAGTCGACCCCACCAAGATGAACAGCACAAACACGGCCAGCTTGGAGGTATTGGACAAGGCTTGTTTGAGCAAGCCCAAACTCAGCTTGCCACGACCGGCCGCCATCAACATGGCACCCACCGCACCCATGGCCCCGCCTTCGGTGGGCGTTGCGACACCCAAGAAGATGGTGCCCAGCACCAAGAAGATCAGCACCAATGGCGGGATGAGCACAAAGGTGAAACGCTCACACAGTTTGGAGAGCAAACCGAGTTTCAGTACGGAGTTGAAAATGGCCAGTACCAGTGCCAGCACCGAAGCCACGGTCATGGACAGGATGAAAATTTCATCCCCTGGCGCAGGCAATTCACGTTTGACCAAGGGGTTGATGATGCTTTGGTGAACGGTGGACCAGAAGTAGCCCACCACGCCACAAAGCAGCAACAAAACCAGGAGCGAGCGGTGCCCGCTGGCACCGCTTGTTTCGCGGTAGATGCGTGCTTCCGGTGGCAGTGCCGGCACCCAAGCGGGTTTAACGATGGCCACCCCAGCAATGAACAGCAGGTACAGACCCACCAACAACAAACCTGGAACCAGAGCACCCGCGTACATGTCACCGACGGAGCGGCCCAATTGGTCGGCCAGCACAATCAACACCAACGACGGTGGAATGGCTTGCGCCAAGGTACCTGAGGCGGTGATGGTGCCGGTGGCGATGGTGCGGTTGTAGCCGTTGCGCAGCATGATGGGCAAGGAGATCAAGCCCATGGAAATCACCGCTGCAGCGACCACGCCGGTGGTGGCGGCCAAGAGAGCACCCACCAAAATCACGGCCACTGCCAAACCACCACGCAGGGGGCCGAACACCTGTCCCACGGTTTCGAGCAAGTCTTCCGCCATGCCGGAGCGCTCAAGGATGATGCCCATGAGCGTGAAGAAGGGAATGGCGAGCAAGGTGTCGTTCTGCATGATGCCGAACACACGCAGTGGCAGTGCACTGAATAAATTGGTGCTGAACAGCCCCACTTCCATGCCGACAAAGCCGAACACCAATCCGGTGGCGGCCAGGCCAAAACTCACAGGAATGCCGGTGAGCAAGAACAAAAACAGCCCCGCAAACATCAGCGGGACAAAATTTTGAGTGATGAAGGCGGTCATTTACTTGGCTCCAGCGGCGAGGCGATTTTGTTCTGCCAGCAGCTCTTCTGCCAGGCGTTCTTCGTCAGACTTTTGATTCGGGTCGACGCTGAAGGGGTTGTCGCGGTGGCCAGTCAAAAAAGCAATGCGTTTGATGAGCTCTGAAATCCCTTGGATCAACAAACACGCGAAGCCGGCTGGGATCATCAGCATCACGGGCCAGCGGATCAAACCGCCGGCGTTTTGGCTCATTTCGCCACTGGTCCAGGCGTTGTGAAAAAGCGGCCAAGACAGGTTGATGAAGATGATGCAAAGGGGGATCAAGAAAACGACGATGCCCAGGCTGTCGATGATGGCGTTGGTGCGGTCAGACAGCTTGCTGGAGATGAAGTCAATGCGCACATGGGCATTGCGCAAAAAAGCGAAACCCGAGCCCAGCAAAAACACAGCGGCGAAGAGGTACCACTGAATTTCCAGCCAACCATTGGAGCTGATGTCGAAGGTTTTGCGAATGACAGCATTGCCAGCGCTGATGATCACGCTGGCCAAAATCAGCCACATGATGATTTTGCCGATGAGCTCGCTGAACGAGTCAATCAGCCGTGAAATGGAAAGTAGGGCGGTCACGTTGTTCTCCTGGGAAAAATAAATTATTGTTCTCGCCCAGCGAACCAGTGGCTGGGCAATCGCTCGGGCATTGCGCGCCTGAGCCTAACCCGGTATCAAACCCGATTTGCCGACGCTTGACTAGGGGTTTTACCGCTAAGTGGAAATACGCGGTTACAGCATTTTTGTTTGCGCTGTGTCACGGCAAATCAAACTCTCTGCAATGTTCCACCGCGTACTTGATGAGCTCTGCTTGCCCTTCCAGATTGAGTTTGCGCCTGATGTTTTGCCTGTGGGTTTCGACGGTGCGCGCACTCACGCCCAGCTCCTGGGCCATTTGTTTGCTGGAGTGTCCTCTGGATAAATGGCTCAAGATGGCGCTCTCGCGCGCGGACAACAGTGGCCTAGGTGTTTGCGAGCGCAACAGCCTGCCGGAGATGTCTTGGCTCAAAAAAGTGCCTCCCGCTACCAACGTGTCGATGGCCTGAAGGATGTCGCTGGAGGGCGCATCTTTCAAGACATAACCGCGCGCGCCGGCCTGCATGGCGCGGTTCACGGTCGCGGGGTTGTCGTACATGCTGAGCATGAGGACGAGCAGCTTGGGATGAATCGCCAACAATTGGCCAGCCAGTTCAATCCCGTTGACGTCTTTCATGCCAACGTCCAGCATCACCAAGTGCGGCTGGGTGTCGGCGACAACCGCCAAGGCTTCTGGCGCGTGACCTGCCTCGCCCACCACTTCGACCTGCGGCGCCCCCATGAGCATGGCCTTCAGGCCTTCGCGCACCAGGGCGTGGTCGTCAACCAAAACCAAGCGGGTTCGGACGGGATTGTTCATGCCAATGCTTCGCGATGAGTGGTGCGTGGAGATGTTCTGAAACCTTCAATGACGTCGGCCGAGACGTCAACCGTTAACTCGGTACGACCTTTCTTGGAGGTCACGGAGAATTGGCCGCCGATGGACTCGATGCGTTCGCGCACATTACGCAAGCCGATGCCTCGACGTGGGTCTTCGCGCACCGCTTGCACATTAAAACCGACACCGTCGTCGATGATTTTGAGGCGCAACCCGGCCGAACCATACATCAGACGCAAGGTCACGTGGTCGGCCGCCGCATGTTTTTCAATGTTGGTCAGCGCCTCTTGGGTGATGCGGAACAACACCGTGTTGACTTCATCGGGCAGGGGCGGCAAAGCCCTGCGTACTTTGAAGGAAAAAGCCATGTGGCTGTAGTCGCTGAACTCGTGCCCCAGGCGCTCCAGTGCAGCGGGCAAACCGAGCACGTCCAGTTCCGCTGGCCTGAGACGGTGCGAGATGTTGCGCACCTCCAGCAGCGCATCGTTCAAGCGCGCCAAGGCCTTCGGCAGCGCTGCGGGCAGCGGCCCATGCTCACGCTGAATTTGCGCCATGCTCGACTCCACCAGCAGTTTGATCGACACCAGCGTTTGGCTGGTGCTGTCGTGTAGTTCGCGGGAAAGGTGGGCGCGTTCGTCTTCCTGTGACTTAACCACTTGCCGCGCCAGCAACTTGAGTTTGGCGTCGGCAATGCGAAACTCGGTGAGGTTGAGCAACATGCCCGAGCCACCAATCACCGCGATACCCAGTAGCGCGACACCGGCGATCCACCACAAGGTGGCTGCTACGTTTTCGCTGATCTGTCTGTCTACCTCGGCCAAGGTGGATTCGACGTCATCCAGGTAAATGCCTGTGCCCAACATCCAATTCCACTTGGGCAGACCAATCACATAACCCAGTTTGGGTGCCACTTGTTTGCTGGACGGTTTCTGCCACACATACCGAACATATCCGCCGCCGTCTTTGGCGGCGTTGATCAGGGCCTGAATCACGGGGAAACCGTTCACGTCACGCATATCCCACAGGTTTCTCCCCATGAGTTCGGGCTGGCGTGGGTGCATCAGGTTGAGCCCAGTCATGTCGTACAGAAAGAAGTAACCGTCGCGGCCATAGTCCAGTGCCGCCAGCAATCGAATGGCTTCGCGTTGCTGTGCGGTTTCGTCGAGCCCAGTCTCTTCTAAGCGCGTGATGATGCTGTGCGCCAACTCAAGGTAGTGCCGCAGCTCTGCCTGCTTTGACGACATGTAAGCCGACTCCACCAGCACCCGCTCCCGCTCAGAGAGTTTGCGTTGCTGGTGCAAAACGGCGAAAGAGATCAACGCCAAAGCCGCGATCAGGGGCAATATGGCCCAAAGCAAAAACTTGGGCCGGGTTCGCAAACGGGGCAGAACTTTGACCATGGTGAGTCGGCCTCGTGTTGCCCCGCTTATTGATTGCCCCCAGACCTGTCGCTTTGCGCCAGGTCCCCCGAGTGGGATGAGAAAACTTGGGGGCTGCCCGTCGTTTTCTCATGATTGACAGCCGCGCGGTAAAGTTTGCCCGAGCGGGTGCCGGAGCGACAAAACGCCAAGATAGGCTTGGGCAGTTGCTCAATGAGTTCGGCAAAACGGGCGATTTGCTCTGGGCTTTGGTAACCGGGTTCCACCGGCAAAAAAGCGTAGCGCAAACCCAGGGAAGTGGCCTGCGCTTGAATCGCGGCGCTGGTGGGCTGGTGGTCGCCTTCTTCAAAGTCGGGACGGTTGTTGATGACGCTGCGAAAGCCGTTTTGTGCAACCCAGTCCATGTCGGGAACATCCAGTTGCGGTGCCACGCAGACATCAGGGCCCACGGTCTGAATGGGTGGTGGTGTGTAAGGAATGTTCATGTTGGATGGCACCAATGAATTAACCTGCCAGTTGTTGTTTCACTGCGGCGGAGACCAAACCCATGTCGGCTTTGCCGGCGAGTTGGGTTTTGACGGCCGCCATGACTTTGCCCATGTCACCGGGGCCAGAGGCACCGAGTGAGGCCACGATGGCAGCCACCTGCGCTGTGATTTCTTCTGGGCTGAGTCGCTGGGGCAAATAACCTTGCAGCACGAGCAACTCGGCAGTTTCTTTGTCCACCAAGTCGGTGCGGCCTGCGGCACCAAACTGCGTGATCGAATCTTTGCGCTGTTTGATGAGTTTGTCGATGATGGCGACCACTTGGGCGTCGTCCAGCACGATGCGCTCGTCCACCTCTTTTTGCTTCAGTGCGGCCAGCAGGCCACGGATTGTCAGCAGAAGCGGCGCGTCTTTGGCGCGCATCGCGGTTTTCATGTCTTCGTTGATTTTTTCTTTGAGTGTCATGGTGGCGGCTCCGGGCAAGGCGGGTGGTGCGGCACAGAGATGATGGAATATGAAAGCGCTTCAGGTGGCGCAATCTCTGTGCTGCAGTACTGGGATGCTCTGCATAACTCTTGCGAGGCTGTGGTAGCGCGGATCGGGATGGGCTACAAGGCGGTTTTTGCAGCCAATAGCACTGCTATTGGCAAGAAAAACAACGCCGTAGACCGCCCGAGTCCGTGCTGCCACAGTCCGCAAGGAGTTATGTAGAGCATCCCTAGAAGTCTACAAAGTAATGCAAAAACAAAACAGCCCGCGAGGTGCGGGCTGTTCGGTGGTGTTGCTGCGAATTTAGAACAGCTTCTTGGGCAGTTGCATGCTGCGAACGCGCTTGAAATGGCGCTTGACGGCAGCAGCTTTTTTGCGCTTGCGCTCGGCGGTGGGCTTTTCGTAAAACTCGCGGGCACGCAGATCGGTCAAGAGGCCGAGTTTCTCAATGGTGCGCTTGAAGCGGCGCAGTGCCACGTCGAAGGGCTCGTTTTCTTTGACGCGAATGGTGGTCATGGGTGCCTAAATCCTGTGTAGTGAAGTTTTGATCTAAATGGGGAGATCTGAATTGCGAGCTCAGCAAGCCGCATAAGGTACCTGCCGAAAAGCCGCACAGTATAGCGTGCTCCCAGCGGATAGGCAATCTCTTCAATTTTTTGTGCTGTTCAGGACGCCATCGCCCTGGCGCAGGCAGCCGCGCTGGCCCAGGCCCACTGGAAGTTGTAACCGCCGAGCCAGCCCGTCACGTCCACCACTTCACCGATGAAATAGAGCCCCTTTTGGCGCTGGCTTTGCATGCTGCTGGAGTGCAGCTCACGGGTGTCCACGCCACCCAATGTGACCTCGGCTTTTTTGTAGCCCTCGGTGCCGCTCGGCAACAACATCCAGCGCTGTAGGCAGTCGGCGAGTTGCTGAAGATCCTTGTCCTTGTAATCAGGCATGGAAAGGTCTGGACAGCGAGCGTGCGCCAACATCCACGTGTCCGCAAGGCGGGTCGGCAAGCTGGCACCAAGCTCGTTGCTAAGCTTACGTTTGGAGGTTTTTTTCGCTGAGATCAGAATCTCAGCCAGGTTTTGGCCGGGCAAAAGGTTCAACTCCAAGCCTATGCCGGGCTGTTCCGGATTCCAATAGTTGGATATTTGCAAGATGCCTGGTCCGCTTAAGCCTCGGTGGGTGAAGAGCAAATCTTCGAGGAAATCACCCTGCCCCTTGCCGCGCCCGTATTTCAGTTGAGCCGGGAGTGACAGGCCGGCCAGCGGGACAAAGGGCGACCAGGCGGCCGCGTCAAAAGTCAGCGGCACGAGGCCAGGGCGAGTGGCCACAAGGCTGTGCCCAAACTGCAGTGCCAGGCGATGGCCGAAATCGGTGGCACCAATTTTCGGTATCGACAGGCCACCGCAGGCCACGACCAAGTGGCGGCAGCTCACGGTTTCACGGGATGTATTGATCTCGAAACCCCCTGCCGCAAGGGCTTGCACATCATGGACCTTGCAGGGCTGCCAACGCTCCACGGCACCGCTGGCGCACTCGCGCAGCAGCATCTGAATGATGTCGTCGGCCGAGTGGTCACAAAAGAGTTGGCCCTTGTGTTTTTCGTGAAAGGGTATGCCGTGTTGTTTGACCAGGTCGATGAAGTCTTGCGGCGTGTAGCGGGCCAAGGCCGAACGGCAGTAATGGGGGTTGTTGGAAATAAAGTTGTTGGGGCCGGCATCACGGTTGGTGAAGTTGCAGCGCCCACCGCCAGAAATGCGAATTTTCTCGGCCACTTTCTCGGCATGGTCCACGATCAAGACACGAAGCCCGAGCTTCCCCGCCATGCCTGCGCAAAAGAGTCCAGCGGCTCCCGCGCCGATGACCACCACGTCAAAAGCGATCATGTTGTTTGCTGTGTGTTGTTTTGAATACGCTGCCAAGCACGGTGCAACAGATTGACTTGGGTTTGTATGGGGGCGGGCACGGGCACCTCTCCTCGCAAGACGTCTTGCGTGAACTTGGCGGTGCTGGCCGCGTCGTTGCTTGACGCGAGCTGCGGCAGCTCCGCCAAGGAGCCCTCTTGAAGTGGCAGTGACAGGTCAGCTTGCAATTGCCCGTTCAAATACATGTCCAAACGCGGCTGGCGACGCGGATCAGCCACAGGCTCCCCCTCCGTGCCGCGCAGCAGCAGGGCGTGGGCTCGGGTTTCTTGAATCATCGCCGCCAGCGTTTCGACGTACTCGGGATGGGTGTAATTCACCACGCGTAAAACGGGCTGATCGGGGCTCGGGTTCATCAATTTGGCCACGCTGTGCCCCGAGCTGCGTACACCCAAGGTCCAGCGCAGTGACAGAAGCCGCGCAAGTTGTGGGCACAGCACTTCGATGGGAAGAAAAACGGGTTGCTGCTGGGACCAAGCGGCTTTCACCTGATCCGCTTGCGGCGTGCAAACCCATCCCAAAGCTTCAAACACCTCCGCTGTGCTGATCCGGTTGGGGTCGCGCAAGGGGCCATGCACCCAAACCGGAAGGCCTTGTTGTGCCAATAAACCTGCGAGCAAGGCCGTGAGGTTGGGCAGACGACGGGAGCCGTTGTAGGAGGGCAGCACCACAGCAGGCGTCGCGGGCACGGGCAGGGCCACGCAGCGCTCCTGAGCCGCCTGCGCAAAACCGATCAACTCTGGCACAGCCTCCGCTTTGATCCGCATGGCCATCAAAAAAGCCCCCAGCTCTAGCTCGCTGACCTGCTGATCCAATACGGCAGCAAAAACCGCATGGGCCTGCTCTTGCGTCAATGAGCGCGCGCCATGCTTGCCGCGGCCAATCTCTTTCAAGTAACTCGCGATGCGGATCATGGGCTAGGGCTATCCACAAAGATGGAAAGAATGTGACATTCTCGCCGCTACGCCGCACCAGTGAGGACGAACACCCCAGACAAGGGGTCAGAAAGGGACATCGCCCGCCGCTTGCGCCGCTATGATGGCTTGTGATGCTTTGGCCTCGAAAGCCATTTCTTTTTTTCTCAATTTCTTAACGAGCCATGGGGCAAACTTTGAGCCCAGACCACGCCATTTTTCTTGAGTTGTTGTCGCGCAGCGACTTGGGCGTCGCGGTGAAGGGAGCGGATGGGCGCTATTTGCACGTCAATGCAGCCTTTGCCGCCCTGGTCGGCCGTTCGGTGGTCACCGTGCTGGGCTTGACGGACGAGGCATTGTTCGAAGCGATGGAGCTCATTGGTCTGCGTGCCGCGGATCAAGCTGCGTGGCAGCAAGGCGGTGTGTTCAGCAACGAGCAGCGTTTGGTTCAAGCTGGGCAGCGACGGGAGTTCCTCGTTCTGCGCGCACCTTTGATTCCGACGGAAGCGGCCGCGCCCAAAGCGCTGGTGTGCATCTGGAAAGACCTCAGCAGCACCCGACGGCTGTCCAACGAGTTGGAGCATGCCCTCAAACAACTCGAGCAGCAGCAGCAAGCCGTAGAGGCCTTGCGCCGCGAGAGCCAAGACGCCGTGGTAGGCGAAGAAGCCGGCGACCTTTACCAGCGTGCGCAGTTTGACGAGCAGTTGCGTCGCGAGGTGGATTTGTCGTCGCGTGAGCATCGCGAGTTTGCGCTGGTGTTCATATTGGTGGATCCATTTTCCGCTGCCGTCGCCGCGCAAGGTGATGTGGCTCAAACGCGGGTGCTTGAAGCCTTGGCGCGCTTGCTGCGCAGCAACACCCGCGCCATGGATGCCTCCTGCCGTCTGGATCAGAACCGTTTTGCGGTGTTGCTGTCAGGGGTGGGGTTGGCAACTGCCCATTCGCGGATGGAAGGGCTGCGTCGACAGTGCGCCACGCAAATTGTGGCTCTCAATGGTCAGGCTTTGAGCTTCTCCGTGTCCATGGGTGTGGCGAGTTTTCCGCACACGGCCCACAACGAGGAAGCATTGCTTCAAGCGGCCGACTCGGCTTTGCAGGATGCACGTCGTCGAGGTGGCAACCATGTGACGCTCGCCAGCATTCGGTTTGAAGGCGGCGCTACCTGACGAATTTTTGTGGGCTTCAAGGATGCTCGCCAAGGAGTTTGTGAATCAACGTGCGCTCGTCTGGGCTCACTCTGGTGATGGACAAGCGGTTGCCCTTCTTGAGCAACTGCATCGTGCTGAGCCCTGGCTGTCGGCGCATTTCCACCAGCGAGAGCAAACGTGTTTTGCGCTGCAAACGCACGTCCACCAGTGACCATCTCGGTGCGGCCGGTTCGCTTTTGGCGTCGTGGTAAGGGCTCTTGACGTCAAACTGCGTGGGGTCAAAGTAGGCTTTGCTCGCGACGATTGCAAGGCCAGCGATCCCCGGCTCAGGGCATGAGGAGTGATAGAAGAGCACCTCGTCGCCGATGCGCATTTCGTCTCGCATGAAGTTGCGCGCCTGGTAGTTGCGCACCCCCACCCAGGGAACGGTTTGATTCAGGGCGTTGGCGAGGTCGACAATCGAGCACTCGCTGGGCTCGCTTTTCATCAACCAACAAGCGTGGGTCATGGCAGCTGAATCAGGGAAATAAAGGTGTCCGCCGCGAACCGTGAGCCGCATTCCTGAACCCAGGGGATTCAGGTGGGCGAGGTCAGTCAAACCTTGGGTTCATCTGACGCGAGACGATCACGCTGGAGTGACAATAATTCCAAGCCCTTGCTCAAAAGAGCATCGGTTCAAGGAAATATAGGACTCACGCGAACGCGGCGAACGGATTCATTCTATGCGCGTCGCCGTGCTGTTTGATGACAGTTTTTTCGCGAGTTTTGTGCAAGTGTGTGACGAGGTGCACATCACTTAAATCAACTGACCATCCGCACTCAGGGTGTCATCAATGCGGCGAATGAGTGCTGCGATGTCGACATCCTCGTTGGCATCAATGGTCCCCGCTTTTTTCTGGCTTGCAGCCGCAGGTCTTTCGGCCAGGGCATAGGCTAAATTCAGAGCTGCCAGCACGGCGATTCGTTCTCGGGCTTTGATTTTTCCGGAGTCTCGAATCGCACACATTTCGCGGTCGACGTTGCCTACTGCTTCCAGCAGCGAGGTTTCGCCGCCCTCGGGGCAACCGAGGATGTAGCTCTGGCCCATGATGGTGACTTCAAGTTGTTTCATCGTGTGGCTCCATCGGCTTGCACGGCAGCGTCGTCGGCTTCTGTGGGAAGACGGTCCAACAGCGCTTCAATACGGCTGCGTGCCGCGCTCAACCGAGATTTCATTTGATCGCGCTCTTGGGTCAAGCCTTGCACTTGCGCCAGCAGCAGCGCATTGGTGCGCTGCAATTCGTCGTGCCGAAGCAGCAGGCGTTCGACGCGATCGGCGAGGTCTTCAAGCTTCGACATGGCACAGCCCGCAGAACGATAGAAGTGCCAGATTGTAGGGGCGGCACGCACGTCGAACCTATAATCAGAGGCGTTGGTGCTCGTGCCGGTGTTCAATTCGGCACAGTTCAACGGGAAGCAGAAGGAGAGCCCATGTGCTTGCGGCACAAGCCCCCTCTCCCAAACTGCGCTGCCCCCGCAACGGTACGGCGGACGAAGTCGCAAGCCTGCAATGGTGAGCCCACTTCCGCTCTTGTGCACACACCACTGGAAGCATGGCGTTTCTGGGAAGGTCGCAAGGGTTGTTTCCGTCAGCCCGGATACCGGCCAATGAGGCGGTGCGCCCGCGTTAGCAGGTTGCATCAAAGGTGATTGCCAGCGGGGAAGCTGGCGAGCACGTTTGTTTCGGAATCTTTTTCATGTTCACTCGTTTTGCCGGACGCAGGCCGTCTGTCTCCCCGTTGCTGGGCGCTTTGTGCTGCCTGGGTGTTGTCTGCGTTACCTCGGTACAGGCACAAAACAACCTGTCTCCCGTGGTGGTCACCGCCAACCGGGTTCCCACCCGTGTCGATCAAACCCTGGCCGATGTCACGGTGATCGACCGTGCGGCATTGGACCGGGCAACTGGGCGCACCTTGACTGAATTGCTGGCCCAGCAGCCCGGCGTGCAGATGACTTCCAATGGTGGTTTGGGCAAAGTCAGTTCTGTTTTTTTGCGCGGCACCGAGTCACGCCACACCTTGTTGATGATTGACGGTGTGCGATATGGCACTGCCACCGCCGGCACGCCGTCATGGGACAACATACCCTGGGACAGCATTGAGCGCATTGAGATCGTGCGCGGCCCGCTGTCCAGCCTTTATGGCAGCGACGCGGTGGGCGGTGTGGTGCAAATTTTCATGCGCAAAGGTCAAGCGGGTTTGCACCCCACGGCCAATATCACGGCGGGTTCCAAGCGTTACGGCCAAGTCGGTGGTGGTGTGCGTTTTGGCCAAGGTGACTGGGATGGCAGCGTCAGCGCACAGCACACTCGTACAGACGGCTTTTCAGCGACGAATTCGCGCGCGTCTTTTGGGTTTAATCCGGATGACGATGCGTTCAAACAAACGTCTGCCACGCTGCAACTGGGCTTGAAGTTACCGGGGCAATGGCGCACCGATGCGCGCGCGGTGTACTCGGACGGTCGCAACCACTTTGACGATGGGCTGGGCGCTGACACCCAAGCTCAATTGCTGACCAAGCTGCTGTCCTGGTCGGCCACCGGGCCGATGATGTCGAATTGGCGCAGCACCTTGCGTGTGGCGCAGTCCACCGACGAGAGCGACACATTGGTCAGTGCCGGGGGGGCTTTCAATTTGGGTCCTTATAAAACCGAGCAGCAGCAACTGGCTTGGGAAAACAGCATCACCACCCCCTTGGGCACGGTGCTTCTTTTGGCAGAGCGCTTGAAGCAACAGGTCAGCAAAGCAGGGGAGCCCTTTCCCGTAGGCGAACGTTCGATCAATGCACTCGCTGCCGGCTTGTCCGGCAAACAAGCCGCCCACACCTGGCAAGCCAATGTGCGACGTGATGACAACTCACAGTTTGGCGGCGAAACCACGGGCACCGTCGGTTATGGCTACGACGTCACGCCCGCATGGCGTGTGGCCGGTTCATTGGGCACGAGTTTCGTGGCCCCCAGTTTCAACCAGCTTTATTTCCCCAACTTTGGCAACCCCAATTTGCAGCCTGAGCGTGGCAGCAGTGGCGAGCTGAGTTTGCGTTGGGCCACGGCGGGGCAGCAGTTGCGTATGGCTTACTTTCAAAACAAGCTGCGCGGTTTCATGGCCAGCGCTGGCACGTCGACCAATAACTCCACCACCATCAACATTCCCCGGGCTGAGATCAAAGGCTGGGCTTTGAGTCACGAGGTGCAGTGGTCAGCGGTCACGGTGAATACATCCTATGACTACGTGGACCCGCGCAACAAAGATGTTCGTTCCAATGGCAGCGTGGGCAGCAACTACGACAAACTCTTGCCGCGCCGGGCCAAGAACAACCTCAAGGTGGCAGCGGATTGGTCATCAGGTGCTTGGAGCGTGGGCAGCACCTTGGTTGCCAGCGACGCGCGCTTTGACAACGCCGCCAACACCACCCGTTTGGGCGGCTTTGCCACGGTGGATCTGCGGGCTGACTGGCGCTTCGCGCCGCAGTGGTCGCTGGGCGTTCGATTGAACAACCTCGCCGACAAAACCTATGAGACCGCGCGCGGCTTCAATCAAGCTGGGCGTGAAGGTTTTGTGGTGTTGCGTTACAGCGGTGTTTGAGTTTGACGTAGGAGGTGCGACGTGAAACGCCTGCTCCGATCACGCGCCGTCATTCCCGCGAAAGCGGGAATCCAAGCCATCGGGTTGCTCGCCTCCATCGTCTCGCTGTTGCAAACTGTCTGGATTCCCGCTTTCGCGGGAATGACGGTGATGCCCGCTACGGCACAAACCACGGCACAAACCGCAGCGCCAAACACCATGCGAGACGACCGTGGGCGCGAGGTGTCCTTGGGCGCGCCACCCACACGCATCATCAGCCTCTTGCCTTCCTTGACCGAAAGCATCTGTGCGCTGGGTGCATGCGCCAAGCTGGTGGGTACCGACCGCTACTCCAACGCACCCGCCTCGGTCGTCGCCTTGCCCAAACTGGGCGGACTGGACGATGCGCAAGTCGAGCGCATCGTGGCCCTCAAGCCCGATGTCGTGTTGGCCTCGCCCTCCGCCCGTGTGGTCGGACGGCTGGAGTCACTGGGCTTGAAGGTCGTGGTGCTCGAGTCGCGCAGCCATGCCGATGTGAAACGCAGCTTGCAGCAGCTGGCAACCATGCTGGGCACGCCGCAGGCTGCGCAGCAGGTGTGGTCGCAGATTGAACGCGACGTCAAAGACGCCCAGGCCAGGGTGCCTGCTGCGCTTCGCGGCCAGCGGGTTTATTTTGAAGTGGCCGCCACACCCTATGCGGCAGGCGAGTCGTCTTTCATCGGTGAAACCTTGGCCTTGCTGGGCATGCGCAATGCGGTGCCGGCGGAACTCGGCCCCTTTCCCAAACTCAACCCCGAGTTCGTGGTGCGCGCCCAGCCCGACGTCATCATGGCCGCCAGCCGCGGTATGGCCGAGATGCCGCGGCGCCCTGGCTGGGGCAGCTTGCGCGCTTTGCAACAGCAGCGAAGTTGCGGTTTTGATTCTGAGCGTTATGAAGTACTGATTCGGCCCGGCCCGCGTTTGGGTGAAGCGGCGGGTGTGTTGGCCCAGTGTTTGTTGTCACTGGAGCCTAGTGTTGCGACTCAGAAATAACGAAACATGAAAACGTGTAATCGACCCAATGGCGGCGTTGCAAATCCGCGCGATACCTCGGTATCGCTGTGGTTTGCGCCTTGCCATTGGGCCGATTCCACTACTTTCATCTGTTCCGTTATTTCTGAGTCGCAACACTAGGCCTTGAACACTATGAGCGTCAGCGGCTCACCCGTGTTTGAACACGATGCGCAGCGCCGCCAGCGTTTGGTGTGGGGCTTGTTGCTGGTCACCGTCTTGTTGTTGGGTGCGGGCTTGTTGGCTGGCAGCGAGGGCTGGTCCTGGTCCATTTTGAACAGCCCAGAGGCGGGCATCATCTTGGGGGACATCCGTGCGCCGCGTACCGTGGGTGCTTGGTGTGTGGGTGCCCTGTTGGGCTTGGGCGGTGCAGTGGCCCAGGGCCTGTTTCGCAATCCCTTGGCCGATCCGTTTTTGCTCGGCTCGGCGGCGGGTGCTTCAACCGCCGTGGTGTTGGTGTTGGCCGCCAGCAGCCTCGTGGGCCAGGGCCTGAGTCTGGCCACCGCCGACAGCCTGTCGCGTTTTGGCTTGGCGGCGGCCGCCTTCGTTGGCGCGTTGGCTGGCGTCAGCCTGACCTTGCTTTTGGCGCGTGGGGCGCAGCACACCGTGCGTTTGTTATTGGCTGGTGTGGTGGTGGGTGTAGTACTCGGCGCGCTGAGCGATTTACTCACTACCGTTGCGCCGGAGGCCTTGCGCGGCAAACAAGTGTTCATGCTCGGGACCACGGGTTTTCTGGGGTGGTCCAGTGTGGTGTTGTTGCTGCCAGGGTTGTTGATGGCCTTGCCGCTGGCCTACAGCCTGTCGCGGGCCATGGACGCATTGACCCTGGGTGAAGAAACCGCCCGCACCCTGGGTCTGCCCTTGAATCGAATTCGTTTGGTGCTGGTGTTGGTGCTGGCCCTGGCCACAGGTTTGGCGGTGTCGCAAGCGGGACTCGTGGCCTTTGTGGGGCTGGTGGCACCGCACCTGGTGCGCCGTTTCGCGCCGGCCGCCCAGGGCTACACCTTGCTCGCCAGCAGCGCCATGGGTGGTGCCCTGTTGCTGGCCGCCGATGTGCTGGCGCGGGTGGTAATCGCCCCGCAGGAATTACCGGTGGGTGTGCTCACCGCTTTGCTGGGCGGCAGTTATTTGTTGGTATTGCTGCACCGTCGCGTGGTTCGGCGCGCGGTTTGATCAGGAGCATGCGGTGAATTCAACTTCTCCACTGCAAGCACAACAACTTCGGGTGGTGTTGGGCGGTGTGACCGTGCTGAACGAGGTCTCCTTGAACCTGGCGCCCGGTTGGACCGCCATCGTCGGGCCCAATGGCGCTGGCAAGTCCACCTTGTTGCATGCGTTGGCGGGCTTGTTGCCCCTGGCCTCGGGGCGCGTGCTGCTGGCAGGAAAATCACTCACTGCTTGGTCCACCGGTGAACGCGCGTTGCAGTTGGCGTGGATGTCACAGCACAACGCAGCCGCAGGCGACAGCAGCAGCGAGTTGACGGTGCGTGAGGTGGTGCACCTGGGGCGCCTGCCTCATTTGGGCTTGTTTGCCGCCCCAACTGCGTTTGACGAAGCCGTGGTCGATGAGTGCATGCACCTCACGGAGTGCAGCGCTTGGCAGCATCGGCGTTTGCACGAACTCTCAGGCGGAGAACGCCAGCGCGCCTTGTTGGCCCGTGCCTTGGCGGTGCAGGCCCCCGTGCTGTTGCTGGACGAGCCCACCACCCACCTTGACCCGCCGCATCAAATTGCCTTGGTGAAGCTGCTGCAAGGTTTGGGCCGCACCCACACCGTGGTCAGCGTGCTGCATGACGTGTCGTTGGCCTTGCAGGCGGACCAGGTGGTCGTGATGAAAGCAGGGCAGATTCACGGGCAAGGTCGCACCAGCGATCCCTCGCTTCATCAAAGCTTGGTAGAGGTGTTCGACAACGCGCTGCGCATCGAACAAGTCTCTGGCCGGTATTTGGCCGTGCCGCATTTTTGAAGCCACACACCATGCCATTGAAACCAACTCCCCCATGACCGCCCGCGCCATCATGGTGCTGGGCACCACCAGCCACGCGGGCAAAAGCTGGCTCACCACCGCGCTGTGCCGCTGGTATGCGCGGCAAGGTTTGAAGGTGGCTCCTTTCAAAGCGCAAAACATGAGCAACAACGCCCGTGTGGTGGCTGTTCTGGAGGGGGGCTGGGGTGAGATCGGCAGCGCCCAGTACTTTCAAGCCCTGGCTGCCCGTGCGCGGCCTGAGGTTCGCATGAACCCGGTGCTGCTCAAACCCGAGAACGACATGGGCAGCCAAGTGGTGGTGCTGGGCGAGGTGCGCCGCGACCTGGCCGCCGTGCCCTGGCGCGAGCGCAGCGAACAGCTCTGGCCCTATGCCAAGCAAGCGCTTCATGAATTGATGTTAGAGAACGATCTGGTGCTGATTGAAGGCGCAGGCTCTCCCGCCGAGATCAACCTGCATGCCAGCGACTACGTCAACATGCGCACCGCGCTGGCCGCACAAGCCGCGTGTTTGTTGGTGACCGACATTGACCGTGGAGGCGCATTCGCCCACCTCTTCGGCACCCACCAGTTGTTGCCCAAAGAAGAAGCCGCGCTGATACGCGGTTTTGTGCTGAACCGCTTTCGTGGCGACGCCCGTTTGCTCGCCCCTGGCCCTGAGCAGTTGCGCCAACTCACGGGCGTACCCACGGTGGCGGTGCTGCCGATGTGGCGCGAGCACGGTCTGCCGGAAGAGGACGGGGTGATGGACGAACGACCTTCGAGTGTGCGGCAAGCGGGCGTATTGAATATTGCCGTCGTCGCGGCGCCGCGCATCAGCAACCTCGACGAATTTCAAGCCCTGCGCCACCTGCCCGGCGTGCGCTTGTGCTGGGCCCGCGAGCCGCGTGACTTGCATGAGGCAGATTGGGTCATCCTGCCCGGCTCCAAACACACGAGCAGCGACCTGGCCTGGTTGCGTTCACAGCAACTTGATGTTGCCATCCAGCAGCACGCTGCCAATGGCGGCGCAGTGCTGGGCATTTGTGGCGGACTGCAAATGTTGGGCGAGTCGTTGCACGACCCGTTTGGCGTGGACGGCTCGGCCGCCGGCCTGGGTCTTTTACCCTTGCGCACCACCTTCGCTGTGGACAAACGCCTGTGCCCCACCAGAGCCGCTTTCACAACCCTGCAAGCCCCTTGGGCTCAACTTTCAGGTGTGGGTTTTGAAGCTTACGAAATTCGCCATGGCCTGACCGAATGGGTGGGCGGCACTGACATCTCGGCTATTGCGCTGCGTAATTCAGACAGTCAAACGATAGGCTGGCAGCGCGGCTCGGTGTTGGGCGTGTATGCCCACGGACTCTTTGAATCCGGTGCGGTATTGAAATCGCTCTTTGGAGTCTCGGTGCCCACCCTGGATGCCGTCTTCGATAGCCTGGCTGATTTTGTTGACCACCACTTTGATCGCGGTGTCCTGCAAAGCCTGATGCTTCCTGCCAACCACCCACCCCTGTCGTTGAACCCATGACCTTCACGCCACCGCCCATCGCCGACATTCACGCCCCCGAACTCGCCGCGCAATTGCAGCAGGCATGGAATCAAAAAACAAAACCCCAGGGTTCACTGGGCGCGCTGGAAGCTCTCGGGCAGCAAATTGGTTTGATACAACAAACCGTGAAGCCGCAGCTCGTCCAGCCCCAGCTCCTGGTGTTCGCTGGCGACCACGGCTTGGCCGCGCAAGGTGTCTCCGCCTACCCCAGCGACGTGACCTGGCAAATGGTGGAAAACTTTCTCGCGGGTGGTGCCGCGGTGAGTGTGCTCGCCCGACAACATGGACTGGCTTTGCAGGTGGTGGATGCCGGGGTGGCTCACCAATTCAAACCACGCGCTGGCCTCATCGATCGCAAAGTGGCCCTCGGCACCGAGGACGCCAGCAAGGGGCCGGCGATGACCCAGGCGCAGTGCCACCAAGCGCTGCAAGATGGCTGCAATGTGGTGTCGAGTCTGCCCGGCAACGCCTTGCTGCTCGGCGAGATGGGCATAGGCAACACCTCCAGCGCGGCCCTGCTGATGTCGCGCCTGACGCAAGAACCCGTGACGGCGTGCATGGGCCGAGGCACGGGTTTGGACGATGCCGGTTTGGTGCGCAAGCAGCAAGTGCTCAAGGCCGTGTTGCAGCGCCATTCCGATGCCACGGAGCCGCTGCAAGCGCTGGCCGCATTCGGTGGCTTTGAAATCGCCATGATGGTCGGTGCTTGTTTGCAAGCCGCTTCCCAGCGGCGCGTGGTGGTCGTCGATGGCTTCATATCGGGCGCGGCAGTGCTCATGGCCGCCAAACTCAATCCCGCCGTGCTCGGTTATTGCGTCTTCGCCCATCGCTCCGCCGAACAAGGCCACCGCTTGATGCTCGACCACCTGGCGCGCTCCACCGCATCTTCTTGGGCATTGAACCGTGTCGGCCCCTTGCTCCATCTCGGCCTGCGTTTGGGCGAAGGTTCCGGCGCTGCTTTGGCTTGGCCATTGGTTCAAAGCGCAGTGGGCTTGCTCGGCGAGATGGCGAGTTTTGAATCGGCGGGCGTGTCGAACAAGGACGAGGATTGAGCGCATCACCCTCATGATTGGCGACATGGCTCAGCCCTTCTCCGTTCGCCCTGAGCCAGTCGAAGGGTAGCGAGGGACGCCATACGCTGGCTTCGACAAGGCCTGTCCTGAGCCCCGTCAAAGGGTCAGCCCGAACGGAGATGGGCGTACAGCTCAAGAACGTCGCAAATCAGGATCACCTTTGATTCGTCATCGCCCGCACAGGCAGGAATGACGAGAATCAGACTCCCAACCCCATGCGCCATCAACTCCGCCTCTTCTTCATCGCACTGCAGTTTTTCACCCGCGTGCCCATTCCGCGCTGGGTGGGGTTCGAGGCCGAGTGGCTGCACCACAGCGCGCGTTACTTTCCGGCAGTGGGTGCGTTCGTGGGGCTCGTTGGTGCGTGCGTGTTCGGCGTGGCACATGTGCTCTTCGGCCCCGTGGTTGCGGCGCTGCTGTGCATCGTGGCCACCGTGTTGCTCACAGGTGGCTTCCATGAAGACGGTTTCGCCGACACCTGCGATGGCCTCGGCGGCCACGTCAGCCGTGAACGCGCCTTGGAGATCATGAAAGACTCGCGCATCGGTGCTTATGGTGCGATGGGCTTGGTGCTGATGCTGGGTCTTAAAGCGGCCACGCTATCGGCCTTGGGCGCGGCCTCCGTCTGGACGGCAGTGACGGCGCTGCTGATGGCCCACACCGGCTCACGCAACGCCACCGTATTGATGATTGCGTGGCTGCCCTATGCCGGTGATGAAGCCCATGCCAAAGCCAAACCACTGGCGCAGCGAGCCAGGCTGTCGGATGTGCTGATCGCTTGTTTCACCACCGTATTGCTGGCAGGTCTCATCGTGTTCGCCAGTTCGCGTGGTCTGGCCGTGGGATCTTGGGTGGCCGTGTTGACCAGCCTGTTGGCCGCGACCTTGATGCTGCTCTGGTGCGCCAATTGGTTGAAAAAGCGCCTTGGTGGTATTACCGGAGACACTTTGGGTGCAACCCAACAACTCGTCGAAGTGGCCATGCTCCTGGGCTGGCTGGGTGCCATTCGATGGAATTGATCGTCTGGCGCCATCCTCGGCCGCAGGGCGTGGAAGGACGCTGCATTGGGCAGGTCGATGTGCCTGTCGATCGCCGCAAAGCCAAACGCCTAGCGCACCGAATTCGCCACTACGCACGCCGTGAGCGTTTGTTTGAGCAGCAAGCGCCTGTCATTTGGACTTCACCCCTGCGACGTTGTTTCGACGTTGGGCGCGTACTTCGCAGCTGGGGTTGGGTGCATCGTGTGGATGCTCGGTTGTGTGAGTTGAATTTTGGTAACTGGGATGGGCAACCTTGGTCGCAGATTGCCAAGGAAGACATCGATGCGTGGTGCGACAACTTCGCGGATGCTCGTCCGGGCGGCGGTGAGTCGGTGGGGCAGTTGCTTGAACGGTGCAATGACTTTGTGAGGGAACAGCAGTCTGCGCAAACTTGTTTGGTGGTTGGCCACGCAGGTTGGATGAGTGCGCTCGGTTGGGTGAAGGACAAACCCAGTTCCGCACCACGCGCTGCGGATTGGCCTGGTGCGTTGAAGTACGGGGTACGCAAGAACTGGACTCGGCCCTAACGCGGTCTCGAATCGCAATATCTCGCCACCCCACACTGCCCACACAGCGGCTTACGCGCCTGACACACATACCGTCCATGCAGGATCAGCCAGTGGTGTGCATCCACCAAATACTTCGCGGGCACACGCTTGAGCAGGGCCAGCTCCACCGCCAGCGGGTCTTTTCCTGGTGCCAAGCCGGTGCGGTTGCTGACGCGAAAGATGTGGGTATCTACCGCCATCGTTGGCTCACCAAAGGCCACGTTGAGCACCACGTTGGCGGTCTTTCGGCCGACGCCGGGCAGGGCGACCAAGGCCTCGCGGCTGCGCGGCACTTCGCCTTTGTGTTGCTCCACCAAGATGCGGCTCGTCTCCAGCAGGTTTTTCGCTTTATTTCGGAATAGGCCTATGGTTTTGATGTGCTCGGTGATTTTCTCCAGCCCCAGGTCCAGCATTTTCTGTGGCGTGTTCGCCTGAGCAAAAAGACGCTTGGTGGCTTTGTTCACACTCACATCGGTGGCTTGCGCTGAGAGCAGCACAGCGGCCAGCAGCTCAAACACATTGCTGAACTCGAGTTCGGTTTGCGGTTGTGGATTGGCTGCTTGCAGCGTAGCAAAGAAAGGTTCGATGTCGGAGGTTTTCATGGCGCAAGGCGGGTTCAGGACTTGCCTTCACGCGCCGCGCGGGCCCGTGCCATGGCGGCTTCAATGGCCACCCGTTTTTTGTCCAGTTCTGCGGGGTCGGTGAGGGTGGAGTGGGCGGGCAGGTCGCTGAGTTTGGATTTTGCTTTGGCGGCCAGCCGTTCATCGTGTTCGGTTTTGTCTCGCCGCACGCGCTGCTGGTGGAATTCATAACGTGTCAGTGAGGTTTGCGCTTGTTCTTGCGACCAAGCGGCCCAGCCGGTTTTGTCGGCCGTGGTGTTTTCCAGCAGGATGCAGTCGACCGGGCATACCGGCACACACAGTTCGCAGCCGGTGCAGTGGGCTTCGATGACGGTATGCATGACCTTGGGGCCGCCGACGATGGCGTCTATTGGGCAGGCTTTGATGCACAGGGTGCAGCCGATGCACCAGTCTTCATCGATGAAGGCCATGTGCCGGGGCCCTTCGGTACCGTGGTCCGGGTGCAAGGGAATCACCCGGCGCTGGGTGAGGGCTGCCAAACGGGCAATGCCTTCAGCACCGCCAGGCGGGCACTGGTTGATGTCCGCTTCGCCTTGGGCGATGGCGTGTGCGTAGCTCGCGCAATCGGGGTAACCGCAGCGTGTGCACTGGGTTTGCGGCAAGACGGCGTGTAAGGCCGCTGCCAATTCGGCAACCGCGAGCTTGTTCTGGTCGTGCGGGAATGGCGTTGGGATCAAATTCACGGGACGCAGTGTGCCACCCCTGAAGAGGCAGCACACCGGTTGCGGTTAGCGTGAACGCCCAGTGCTAACTTTCAAAGGCTTTTTTGGAGCCGCTTTGACCGTTGATTTCGCCGCCGGTTTTGCAGCCACTTTCGTCGCTACCGGCTTTTGGGCCGCTGCATTTTTGCTCGGTTTGGCCGTTGATGCAGCTTTGACCAGGGTCAACGCTTTGGGCGCAGCGTTGGTCGCCTTGCTGCTACGTGGTTCGGCAGCGTCGGCCTGATGCGAGGCGATGAAATCGCGCACATGCGGATAGACTTTTTCGCGCCAGCGGCGGCCCGAGAAAATACCGTAGTGGCCTGCACCTTCGGCGTCGTAATGGAAGCGACGCGCTATCGGAATGCCCGTGCACAAATCGTGGGCCGCCTTGGTTTGGCCGGCTCCCGAAATATCGTCCAACTCGCCTTCCACGGTGAGCAAGGCGGTGCTGGTGATGTCTTGTGGCGTGACGGTGATCCCATCAATTTCCCAAGTGCCGTTGACCAAAGCGAAGTCTTGGAAGACGACGCGGATGGTGTCGAGGTAGTACTCGGCAGGCAGGTCCAGTACCGCGTTGTACTCGTCGTAAAAAACACGGTGGGAGTCCACGCTGTCGTCGTCACCACGCACCAGGTCAAGAAAGTAGTCGTAGTGCGAGCTCATGTGACGGTCGGGGTTCATCGCCACAAACCCAGTGTGCTGCATGAAGCCGGGATATACCGGGCGACCACACCCAGGGTAGTTCACCGGCACGCGGTAGATCACGTTGTTTTCGAACCAGGAGTAACTCTTGTTCATCGCCAGGTTGTTGACGGCGGTGGGGCTTTTGCGAGCATCAATCGGGCCCCCCATCATGGTCATGGTGCGTGGCGTAGCTTCCCCTTGGCTGGCCATCAATGACACAGCCGCCAGAACTGGCACCGTGGGCTGGCACACCGAAATCACATTCACCTGCGGGCCAATGTGGCGGATGAACTCCTGCACGTAGTGGACATAGTCGTCCAAGTGGAAGGGGCCCACTTCGGCCGGTACCATGCGCGCGTCGGTCCAGTCGGTGATGAAGACCTTGTGGTCTTTGAGCAGGGCGCGCACCGTGTCGCGCAACAGCGTGGAGTGGTGGCCTGACAGCGGGGCCACCACCAATACCGTGGGGTGCCCCTTCATATGGGCCAGTGCCTCCGGTTTGTCGGTGAAACGTTTGAACCGCAACAAGCGGCAAAAAGGTTTGGTCAGAGCCACTTGTTCTTGCACGGCAATTTCCACGCCGTTGACGTTGACTGAGCGGATATCAAACTCAGGTTTTTCGTACTCCTTGGCCAGTCGGTTGAGCAAGTCAAAACCTGCCGACATACGCTGGGAGCCAGGAATGGCGGCGAATGGTGACAACTGGTTGCCGTAGAGCTTGGCGGAGGCGCCTGCAAACTCAGCAAACGGGCTCATCAAGGCGCGCTGCGATTCATACCACTGGTAAAGCATGGTGATTCCTGTCGGTTTGCAAATTCAAAAGGGCGGACTTTTGGGGCCGCCGCCGAAAAGCACCACAATAATGGTGCGCTGCAGCATTCTAGTGGTCTTCTCTTGGATCATGCACGGCCAAGGGATGTTTTGAAATCCGGAAAAGCCACAGTTTTGATGACAGATCGCTGCGTTTTGATGACCTGGCCGCGCGGGTAGGCGAAAAAAAGCCCGGTCACGCCGGGCTGTGCTGGGGGAGAAGGTGATTTCAGCTCACTTTGGCAATGGCTGCGACCACGGCGTCGATGTTGCCTTCATTCAGGGCTGCGACACAAATCCTGCCAGAGTCCACGCCATAAATGCCGAACTCTTGGCGCAGGCGTTGCATTTGGTCCTTGTTCAACCCTGAGTAGCTGAACATACCGTTCTGGCGGGTGATGAAACTCACGTCTTGCTTCACGCCAGCCGCTTGTAGCTTGGTTTGCAAGCTGGTGCGCATTTTCTTGATGCGCACGCGCATTTCGCCCAGCTCGTCCTCCCACATAGCCCTCAGAGCGGGTGTGGTGAGCACGGTGGCCACCACTTGCGCGCCGTGGGTCGGTGGGTTGGAGTAGTTGGTGCGGATGACGATTTTGAGTTGGCTCAACACGCGGGTCATTTCTTCTTTGCTGTCGCACACCACGCTCAATGCACCCACGCGCTCACCGTAGAGGGAGAAGCTTTTGGAGAATGACGTGGAGACAAAAAAGTCCACACCGCTGGCCAGGAACTGAGCCACTACCGCGCCGTCTTGTGCAATGCCGTCACCAAAACCCTGGTAAGCCATGTCCAGGAACGCGACCAAGCCTTGTGCCTTAACAACATCAACCACTTTGGCCCACTCTGCTGGGGTCAGGTCATAGCCGGTTGGGTTGTGACAGCAAGCGTGCAACACCACAACCGTGCCTTTGGGGGCGGCTTGCAGCGCGGCCAACATGCCGGCTGCATTCACGCCACGTTTGTCTGCGTCGTAGTAGGGGTAGGTGTTGACAGTGAAGCCCGCACTGGTGAACAAGGCGCGGTGGTTCTCCCAACTTGGGTCGCTGATGAGCACCTGGGCATTCGGGTTCAGGCGCTTCAAAAAGTCAGCGCCAATTTTCAGGCCGCCGGTGCCGCCCAACCCTTGTACGGTGGCCACCCGGCCCTCAAGCACAGCGGCGCTTTCTGCACCAAACACCAACCCTTGCACCGCTTTGTCGTAGGCGGCGATGCCGTCAATGGGTAAGTAGCCACGTGGCTTGCTGGCTTCTTGAATTTGTTTTTCAGCCGCAGCCACGCACTTCAGCAATGGAAGCTTGCCGTTTTCATCGTAGTAGACCCCCACGCCGAGGTTCACTTTGGCGGGGTTGGGGTCGGCGTTGAATTGCTCGTTGAGGCCCAGAATGGGGTCGCGTGGAGCCATTTCGACGGCGGCGAAGAGCGAAGACATGGAGAAATCCTTATTCAGCAAGCCCAGCGTCTGGCGGGGCCGGATGGGGTGGGCGCAGGGTCTGTCGTTTTGGGCTAACCTGTACGGCTAACCCCAAGCCGCAACCCTGCGGGAAACACGAATTTTATCTGCGATGCCAACTTCTTCCCCTCCACCCCAGCCAATACAGCTCATGCCAATAGCGCATAAGGATGTGCCATTGGGCATGGATGGGGAGGATGGCACGGAGTCAACGACTGCTCCAGAAGGCCATTTCGTCACGTACCCCGACTCGCCTTTCCAGCTGTTTCAGCCCTACGCCCCCGCAGGGGATCAACCCACGGCGATCGCGCAACTGGTGGAGGGTTTGCGCGATGGTTTGAGTTTTCAAACCCTCCTCGGGGTGACCGGATCCGGCAAAACCTTCACCATGGCCAATGTGATCGCGCAAATGGGGCGCCCAGCCATTGTTTTTGCCCACAACAAAACCTTGGCTGCCCAGCTCTACAGCGAGTTTCGCGAGTTCTTTCCGAAAAACGCGGTGGAGTATTTCGTCAGTTATTACGACTACTACCAGCCCGAGGCCTATGTGCCGCAGCGTGACCTTTTCATCGAGAAAGACAGCGCCATCAACGAGCACATTGAGCAAATGCGGCTGTCGGCGACCAAAAGTTTGCTCGAGCGCCGCGATGTGATCATCGTGGCCTCCGTGTCAGCTATTTACGGCATTGGCAACCCTGCGGACTACCACCGCATGGTCATGACCTTGCGGGTGGGCGACAAACTTGGCCAGCGCGACGTCATCGCCCAGCTCATACGCATGCAGTACCAGCGCAACGAGATGGACTTCAGCCGTGGCACATTCCGCGTTCGTGGTGATACGGTGGATGTCTTTCCTGCGGAACATTCCGAGCTGGCGGTACGCATCGAACTGTTCGATGACGAAGTGGAGAGCCTGCAGCTCTTCGATCCGCTCACCGGCCGGATTCGCCAAAAGATTCCGCGCTTCACGGTCTACCCATCCAGCCACTATGTGACCCCGCGTGATCGTGTGCTGGCCGCCATCGACACCATCAAAGCCGAGTTGCGTGAACGCTCAAGCGAATTGGTTGTGGCAGGGAAACTCGTCGAAGCCCAGCGTATCGAGCAGCGTACTCGCTTTGATCTGGAAATGCTGCAAGAGATAGGACATTGCAAAGGCATTGAAAACTACACGCGGCACTTGTCGGGGGCGGAGCCCGGCCAGCCGCCGTCGACCTTGGTGGACTACTTGGCCAGTGATGCATTGATGTTCGCGGACGAGTCCCATGTGCTCATCGGCCAGTTTGGGGCCATGTACAGCGGTGACCGATCGCGCAAGACCACCTTGGTGGAATACGGGTTCCGCTTGCCCAGCGCCTTGGACAACCGACCGCTCAAGTTTGAAGAATTCGAAGGCAAGATGCGACAGGTCATTTTTGTATCGGCCACGCCTGCTGACTACGAGAAGCAAAAAACGCAGGAGGGCGGCCAAGTTGTTGAACAACTTGTGCGCCCGACGGGTTTGGTCGACCCAGAAGTAGAGGTTCGCCCCGCGACTCACCAAGTGGACGACGTACTGCAGGAAATTCGCATCCGCAGCGACAAACACGAACGGGTGCTCGTTACCACCTTGACCAAACGCATGGCCGAGCAACTGACGGACTACCTCAGCGACAACGGTGTGAAGGTTCGCTATTTGCATAGCGACATCGACACCGTTGAACGCGTTGAAATCTTGCGTGATTTGAGATTGGGCGTGTTCGATGTGCTGGTGGGTATCAACCTGCTGCGCGAGGGCTTGGATTTGCCCGAGGTGTCATTGGTCGCCATCCTCGACGCTGACAAAGAAGGGTTTTTGCGGTCAGAGCGATCACTGATTCAAACCATAGGCCGAGCTGCTCGGCACATGGAGGGAAGGGCAATCCTGTATGCAGACCGAATGACCGACTCTATGAGGCGGGCGATTGGTGAAACCGAGCGACGTCGCAGCAAGCAAATCGCGCACAACATGAAACTTGGCATTACCCCTAAGGGGCTGAACAAGCGTGTTCGGGAGTTGATTGACGGGGTGTATGCGCCCAAGTCTGACCTTGTAGAGACGAAGAGCCTCAAGGGTTCGATGTCAGAGGAAGTCATGTCCGAGAAGGACTTGGCCAAACGCATCAAACAACTGGAGAAACAAATGCTGGATCACGCACGTGCTTTGGAATTTGAGCAGGCGGCGCGTGTGAGGGACCAACTGGCCTCGCTGCGGGAGCAAGCTTTTGGCGCTGCCGGCGGTGACAACGTGACGATTCTCGCCACCCGAACTTGAAATCCCTCGCAAAAATGTGCTACAGTCGCTGTCTTCGCTGAGAGGTGCTGGTGACGAGAGTTAGTGGCAGTTTGTGAAGCGAAGGTGGTAAAAAAACTGTGAAAAAATTTGACGGCGAGTTAAAAAGCATGTCATAATCACAGGCTCCGCTGAAAGCGGTTGGCGCGAAGTTAGAAAAAGGTTTAAAGCCTGAATCTAGCGGTGCTGGTGGCAAGAAGTGTTGAGCGATGTTCTTTAAAAACTAGCAGCCGATAAGCGTGGGCGTTTGAAGGCGAGTGCTGAATGAGTGGAGTTTGTCCGCAAGGGCGAGCAAAGCGAAGTTCAGGTCTCATGGACCTTAAACGCTCACTGAATTGAAATTCATGCAAGTGAAGTTCACTTCAATTCTTTGAGTAATTTTTTATCAAGATCGAACTGAAGAGTTTGATCCTGGCTCAGATTGAACGCTGGCGGCATGCCTTACACATGCAAGTCGAACGGCAGCACGGGAGCAATCCTGGTGGCGAGTGGCGAACGGGTGAGTAATATATCGGAACGTGCCCAGTAATGGGGGATAGCCCGGCGAAAGCCGGATTAATACCGCATACGACCTACGGGTGAAAGCGGGGGATCGCAAGACCTCGCGTTATTGGAGCGGCCGATATCAGATTAGGTTGTTGGTGGGGTAAAAGCCCACCAAGCCGACGATCTGTAGCTGGTCTGAGAGGACGACCAGCCACACTGGGACTGAGACACGGCCCAGACTCCTACGGGAGGCAGCAGTGGGGAATTTTGGACAATGGGCGCAAGCCTGATCCAGCCATGCCGCGTGTGGGAAGAAGGCCTTCGGGTTGTAAACCACTTTTGTCAGGGAAGAAACGGCTCTTACTAATATTAGGAGCTAATGACGGTACCTGAAGAATAAGCACCGGCTAACTACGTGCCAGCAGCCGCGGTAATACGTAGGGTGCGAGCGTTAATCGGAATTACTGGGCGTAAAGCGTGCGCAGGCGGCTTTGCAAGACAGATGTGAAATCCCCGGGCTCAACCTGGGAACTGCATTTGTGACTGCAAGGCTAGAGTACGGTAGAGGGGGATGGAATTCCGCGTGTAGCAGTGAAATGCGTAGATATGCGGAGGAACACCGATGGCGAAGGCAATCCCCTGGACCTGTACTGACGCTCATGCACGAAAGCGTGGGGAGCAAACAGGATTAGATACCCTGGTAGTCCACGCCCTAAACGATGTCAACTGGTTGTTGGACGGCTTGCTGTTCAGTAACGAAGCTAACGCGTGAAGTTGACCGCCTGGGGAGTACGGCCGCAAGGTTGAAACTCAAAGGAATTGACGGGGACCCGCACAAGCGGTGGATGATGTGGTTTAATTCGATGCAACGCGAAAAACCTTACCTACCCTTGACATGTCTGGAATCCTGAAGAGATTTAGGAGTGCTCGAAAGAGAGCCAGAACACAGGTGCTGCATGGCCGTCGTCAGCTCGTGTCGTGAGATGTTGGGTTAAGTCCCGCAACGAGCGCAACCCTTATCATTAGTTGCTACGCAAGGGCACTCTAATGAGACTGCCGGTGACAAACCGGAGGAAGGTGGGGATGACGTCAGGTCATCATGGCCCTTATGGGTAGGGCTACACACGTCATACAATGGCCGGTACAGAGGGTTGCCAACCCGCGAGGGGGAGCTAATCTCAGAAAACCGGTCGTAGTCCGGATCGCAGTCTGCAACTCGACTGCGTGAAGTCGGAATCGCTAGTAATCGCGGATCAGCTTGCCGCGGTGAATACGTTCCCGGGTCTTGTACACACCGCCCGTCACACCATGGGAGCGGGTTCTGCCAGAAGTAGTTAGCCTAACCGCAAGGGGGGCGATTACCACGGCAGGGTTCGTGACTGGGGTGAAGTCGTAACAAGGTAGCCGTATCGGAAGGTGCGGCTGGATCACCTCCTTTCTGGAAAATGCTGAAAGCATGGCTTGTGAGCTTTTTTAAGAGCGCAAGTCACAGCTCAAGCGAATACAGAGCACTCAAATTTAAGCGTCCACACTTATCGGCTGTAGTTGAACAACACAGCATGTGAACGTGAGCCACCTGAGCGAATCAGCTTCGTGCGTTGGCACTGGTTGACGAGAACCTAGCGGGCACTTCACAAAGAAAGACGTGAAGGGTCTGTAGCTCAGCTGGTTAGAGCACCGTCTTGATAAGGCGGGGGTCGTTGGTTCGAGCCCAACCAGACCCACCATCTTCACACCGGGAATTGGTTTAAGTGAATGGGGGATTAGCTCAGCTGGGAGAGCACCTGCTTTGCAAGCAGGGGGTCGTCGGTTCGATCCCGTCATCCTCCACCAATCACAAACTTCACATCAAGTACGTCAAAGCACTGCTGACGCAAGCAAGGCTGCAAAAAAAGCAGTCGGTGTTTGCGCCAGCGGTTCGAAAGAATCGGCTGTTTGTTCTTTAACAATTTGTAGAGTCGAAAATCAGCGTTGTCGACGGAAAGTGCCAAATCGTAAAGGGTTTGACACACCGTGCCGTCGGCAACATTTTGATTGCGTCAACAATATATTCAACTTTTGGCGAAAGCAAAAGAGTTTGAAGAACGGCGTAACGCGAATACTCAAAAAATGAACCATCGGCTAGTCGTTGGTGGTTCAGCAGTCCTTGACGATGCTTTGCTTTTAACGTGAGCAAGGCGTCAAAGTTATAGGGTCAAGTGACAAAGTGCATGTGGTGGATGCCTTGGCGATTACAGGCGACGAAGGACGTGATAGCCTGCGATAAGCTTCGGGGAGCTGGCAAATTAGCTTTGATCCGGAGATTTCCGAATGGGGAAACCCACCCTTAGGGGTATCGCATGATGAATACATAGTCATGCGAGGCGAACCGGGTGAACTGAAACATCTCAGTAGCTCGAGGAAAAGACATCAACCGAGATTCCGAAAGTAGTGGCGAGCGAAATCGGAGAAGCCTGCACGTTTTAGCATCTCACATATCAGAACGGAATGGAAAGTCCGGCCATAGCGGGTGATAGCCCCGTATGAAAAATGTAGGGTGTGGAACTAGGCGTGCGACAAGTAGGGCGGGACACGTGTAATCCTGTCTGAATATGGGGGGACCATCCTCCAAGGCTAAATACTCGTAATCGACCGATAGTGAACTAGTACCGTGAGGGAAAGGCGAAAAGAACCCCGGGAGGGGAGTGAAATAGATCCTGAAACCGCATGCATACAAACAGTCGGAGCCTCCTTGTGGGGTGACGGCGTACCTTTTGTATAATGGGTCAGCGACTTACATTCAGTGGCAAGGTTAACCGAATAGGGAAGCCGTAGAGAAATCGAGTCCGAATAGGGCGAATCAGTCGCTGGGTGTAGACCCGAAACCAAGTGATCTATCCATGGCCAGGATGAAGGTGCCGTAACAGGTACTGGAGGTCCGAACCGACTAGTGTTGCAAAACTAGCGGATGAGCTGTGGATAGGGGTGAAAGGCTAAACAAACTTGGAAATAGCTGGTTCTCTCCGAAAACTATTTAGGTAGTGCCTCAAGTATTACCGTCGGGGGTAGAGCACTGTTTAGGCTAGGGGGTCATGGCGACTTACCAAACCTATGCAAACTCCGAATACCGATGAGTACAGCTTGGGAGACAGTGCACCGGGTGCTAACGTCCGGACACAAGAGGGAAACAACCCAGACCGCCAGCTAAGGTCCCCAAAATTGGCTAAGTGGGAAACGAAGTGGGAAGGCTAAAACAGTCAGGATGTTGGCTTAGAAGCAGCCATCATTTAAAGAAAGCGTAATAGCTCACTGATCGAGTCGTCCTGCGCGGAAGATGTAACGGGGCTAAGCCAGTTACCGAAGCTGCGGATTTGCAATTTATTGCAAGTGGTAGGAGAGCGTTCTGTAAGCCTGTGAAGGTGTCTTGTGAAGGATGCTGGAGGTATCAGAAGTGCGAATGCTGACATGAGTAGCGTTAAAGGGGGTGAAAAGCCCCCTCGCCGAAAGCGCAAGGTTTCCTACGCAACGTTCATCGGCGTAGGGTGAGTCGGTCCCTAAGGCGAGGCAGAGATGCGTAGCTGATGGAAAACAGGTCAATATTCCTGTACCGATCTATAGTGCGATGTGGGGACGGAGAAGGTTAGCTCAGCCGGGTGTTGGATGTCCCGGTTCAAGCGTGTAGTCGTATCCCTTAGGCAAATCCGGGGGAATTAGATGAGGCGTGATAACGAGTCTGCTTGCAGATGAAGTGAGTGATACCCTGCTTCCAGGAAAAGCCACTAAGCTTCAGCTATAGATCGACCGTACCGCAAACCGACACTGGTGCGCGAGATGAGTATTCTAAGGCGCTTGAGAGAACTCTGGAGAAGGAACTCGGCAAATTGACACCGTAACTTCGGAAGAAGGTGTGCCTTAAGTCAGTGAACCATTTACTTGGGGAGCTAAACAAGGCCGCAGAGAATCGGTGGCTGCAACTGTTTATTAAAAACACAGCACTCTGCAAAGACGAAAGTCGACGTATAGGGTGTGACGCCTGCCCGGTGCTGGAAGATTAAATGATGGGGTGCAAGCTCTTGACTGAAGTCCCAGTAAACGGCGGCCGTAACTATAACGGTCCTAAGGTAGCGAAATTCCTTGTCGGGTAAGTTCCGACCTGCACGAATGGCGTAATGATGGCCACACTGTCTCCTCCAGAGACTCAGCGAAGTTGAAATGTTTGTGATGATGCAATCTCCCCGCGGAAAGACGGAAAGACCCCATGAACCTTTACTGTAGCTTTACATTGGACTTTGAACAGATCTGTGTAGGATAGGTGGGAGGCTTTGAAGCGGCGGCGCTAGCTGTCGTGGAGCCAACGTTGAAATACCACCCTGGTGTGTTTGAGGTTCTAACCTTGGCCCGTTATCCGGGTTGGGGACAGTGTATGGTGGGCAGTTTGACTGGGGCGGTCTCCTCCCAAAGCGTAACGGAGGAGTTCGAAGGTACGCTAAATACGGTCGGAAATCGTGTTGATAGTGCATTGGCATAAGCGTGCTTGACTGCGAGACTGACAAGTCGAGCAGGTACGAAAGTAGGACAAAGTGATCCGGTGGTTCTGTATGGAAGGGCCATCGCTCAACGGATAAAAGGTACTCTGGGGATAACAGGCTGATACCGCCCAAGAGTTCATATCGACGGCGGTGTTTGGCACCTCGATGTCGGCTCATCTCATCCTGGGGCTGTAGCCGGTCCCAAGGGTATGGCTGTTCGCCATTTAAAGAGGTACGTGAGCTGGGTTTAAAACGTCGTGAGACAGTTTGGTCCCTATCTTCCGTGGGCGCTGCAAGATTGAGAGAGCCTGCTCCTAGTACGAGAGGACCGGAGTGGACGCACCTCTGGTGTATCGGTTGTCACGCCAGTGGCATTGCCGAGTAGCTAAGTGCGGAAGAGATAACCGCTGAAAGCATCTAAGCGGGAAACTCGTCTCAAGATGAGTCTTGCCGGGGGCCTTGAGCCCCCTGAAGGGTCGTTCGAGACCAGGACGTTGATAGGCTGGGTGTGGAAGCGCAGTAATGCGTTAAGCTAACCAGTACTAATTGCCCGTGAGGCTTGACCCTATAACTTTGATCACGTCAAGGACCAAAGTGGGTATGATCGTTATACCGTTCTTCTATGAATGAGTATTAACTTGATCGCAATCAAAATACGCTGAAAGTGCAGAATCAAAAACTGCACTCGACTCTACGAATTGGCTGACCACGCCTCAATAACGCGTGGCAGCAACAAGTTAAGCCTGATGACCATAGCGAGTTGGTCCCACTCCTTCCCATCCCGAACAGGACAGTGAAACGACTCAGCGCCGATGATAGTGCGGATTCCCGTGTGAAAGTAGGACATCGTCAGGCTACTACCCTCAATCCCCGCTTCCTGCCTCCAGGAGCGGGGATTTGTTTTTGGGGAATCGCAATAACTCGCGAAGCATAGCCTCAAGTTGTCCAATCACCGGCCGACAATATGGTCGTAGTTCCCCCAATCTGGAACCGTGATGTCTGCTGCGACGAACAAAGCCCTGTTGACCGAAGCCTTACGCGATTTGAATGCGTGGACCATCTATTTTCGTGATGCGGAAATTCCTGTCCAGGCGGACAGCGCCGAGGCACTGGAGGCATTGCGGGCCAATGAAGACGATGTGGACGCGAATACCATCGGAGAGGTGATCTCTACCGACCCGCTGTTGACGCTGAAGGTGCTCGCATTTGCTTCCAGCAACCGGCCCGCTAGCCGAGTAACAGATACCGAAACCGTGATCGCGGCCCTGGTCATGATGGGTATCTCGCCGTTTTTCCACGCATTCGGCCCCCAACCAACGCTGGAAGATCGACTGCAAGATGCACCAGAAGCGCTGGATGGTATGCGGCAGGTGCTGCGACGTTCTCACCGAGCGGCGAATTTTGCGCTGGCTTTTGCGGTTCATCGAATGGATCACGACGCCGCAGTCATCCATCAGGCGGCGCTTTTGCACGACTTCGCCGAAATGCTGTTATGGACACACGCGCCCGCTTTGGCTCTGCGTATTCGGGTGGCCCAGCTTGCCGACTCGACTTTGCGCTCCGCAGTCGCGCAACAGGCGACACTCAACATTGAACTGTCCGATCTGCAGCAATCTCTGATGAAGGTTTGGCGATTGCCTGAATTGCTGATTCGTATCACCGACGACAAACATGCAGATCACCCCAGTGTGAAAAGTGTGCTTTTGGCTATGCGTCTTGCTCGTCATACCGCCCAAGGTTGGGATAACGCAGCTCTGCCAGATGACGTGAACGACATCGCGCAGCTCTTGAACCTTTCGCAAGCGGCTGCGTTCAGCTTCGTTCGTGACGTTGAGAGGTGATCTACTGGTCACTGAACTCGGATTGACCCGGAGCGACACCCATCTTTCGGGCAAGAACGGGTTTACCCTTCACAAAGCCGACTGAATTACTCAAGTTCTGTTATACTTGACAAAAGTACTATGGAATAAACAGGTGACTTCAACGTCGAAGTTCAGGGTTTGTGCTTAAGGCTTGCCGAGCCTGTGTTTAGGCCTCATCCATTTTTTTTGGGGGGCGACCAACGGCGTCAAGGAGAAAAGCATGCGATTGACCACCAAAGGGCGTTTTGCTGTCACGGCCATGATCGACCTGGCTTTGCGTGAGCAAGCGGGGCCGGTTGCCTTGGCCGCCATCAGTGCGCGGCAGCAGATATCGCTCTCCTACTTGGAACAACTGTTCGGAAAACTGCGTCGCCACGCTTTGGTGGAGAGCACGCGTGGCCCAGGTGGTGGTTACTCCTTGGGGCGAGCAGCGGCTGAAATTTCCGTAGCGGACATCATTGTTGCGGTAGACGAGCCTCTAGACGCAACAGGTTGTGCAGGCAAAGAGAACTGCATGGGTGAAGACGCAGGTCGGTGCATGACCCATGATCTGTGGGCCAGTCTCAACGCCAAAATGATTGAATACCTGAACTCCGTGTCCTTACGCAATCTGGTTGATGAGCAACTGGCCAAGGGTGTATCGGTAGAAGCGCACCACGTGAAACGGGCGATTTCAACTCAGCCTGTGGTCAAACCTATCAAGATCACCGCGCCCAATTCGGTATTCGCTTTGGGCGGCGTGTTCTCAAAATAACTTCACTCAACTTTTGTACTGAAACCGAGCGCATGTGATGGACATGACCCCCCACTTCCCGATTTACATGGACTACGGTGCCACCAACCCGGTGGATCAACGTGTCGTCGACGCCATGATTCCCTGGTTACGTGAGCACTTTGGCAATCCTGCTTCGCGTAGCCACGCGTGGGGATGGGAGGCCGAAGCCATTGTTGAAAGTTCGCGTGAGCAAGTGGCGTCCTTGATTGGTGCGGATCCGCGCGAGATTGTGTGGACATCCGGGGCCACCGAGTCCAACAACCTGGCCATCAAAGGCGCGGCACATTTCTATAAAACCCGAGGCAAGCACCTGATCACCGTGAAGACAGAACACAAGGCTGTTCTCGACACCATGCGTGAGTTGGAGCGCCAGGGTTTTGAGGTGACTTACCTCGACGTGCAGGAAGATGGTTTGCTCGACTTAAACCGTTTGAAAGACGCCATGCGTGCGGACACAATCTTGGTGTCCGTCATGTTCGTGAACAACGAAATCGGCGTGATTCAGGACATCCCGGCCATTGGTGCGCTGTGCCGTGAACGAGGCATTATTTTTCACGTGGACGCCGCGCAAGCTACGGGCAAAGTGGCCATCGACATGGCCTTGCTCCCGGTTGATCTGATGAGCTTGGCGTCGCATAAAACCTATGGTCCTAAAGGTATTGGCGCGCTATATGTGCGCCGCAAACCGCGTGTACGCATTGAGGCGCAGATGCATGGCGGTGGCCATGAGCGCGGCATGCGGTCGGGTACTTTGCCGACGCACCAAATCGTGGGCATGGCCGAGGCGTTTCGTATCGCCCGCGAAGAAATGGCCACGGAGCTGCCGCGCATTCGTGCTTTACAGGAACGTTTGATTTCCGGCCTGCAAGGCATGGAGCAGGTGTTTTTGAATGGCCACGCCACCCAGCGTGTGCCGCATAACGTCAACATGTCCTTCAACTATGTGGAAGGCGAATCCCTCATCATGGGCATCAAGGGCATTGCTGTGTCCTCGGGCTCGGCCTGCACGTCGGCGAGTTTGGAGCCGAGTTATGTGTTGCGCGCTTTGGGGCGCAGTGATGAACTCGCGCATTCGTCGCTGCGCATGACCATCGGTCGCTTCACAACCGAAGACGAGATTGATTATGTGGTGACCACTCTCAAGGATCGGGTCGCTAAATTGCGTGATTTGTCCCCGCTTTGGGACATGTACAAAGACGGCGTGGACTTGAGCACGATTCAGTGGGCAGCCCACTGAACACCACCTCATCCGCCCCGCAGCATTTCAGGAGTCAAGATCATGGCCTACAGTGAAAAAGTCGTTGAGCACTATGAGAACCCCAAAAACGTGGGTTCTTTCGACAAAGGGGATGAAACCGTCGGCACCGGCATGGTTGGCGCGCCGGCCCTGCGGCGACGTGATGAAGCTGCAGATCAAAGTCAACCCGCAAACCGGTTTGATCGAAGACGCCAAGTTCAAAACCTATGGCTGCGGCTCGGCCATTGCTTCGAGTTCACTCGTCACTGAGTGGATCAAGGGGAAGTCTTTGGACGAAGCGCTGACCATCAAGAACACCCACATTGCCGAAGAACTGGCCCTACCGCCTGTGAAAATCCACTGCTCGATCTTGGCGGAAGACGCCATCAAGGCGGCGGTGAACGACTACAAAGCCAAGACCATAAACGCGGCATAAACCATGGCTGTGACCCTCACCGAAGCGGCGGCACGCCATGTGTCGCGCTACTTGATCAAACGCGGTAAAGGCGTCGGCGTGCGCTTGGGTGTCAAAACCACGGGCTGCTCTGGGCTGGCTTACAAGCTCGAGTATGCGGACGACCTGGCACCAGAAGACGTGGTGTTCGAGCACCAGGGCGTGAAGGTGCTGGTGGACCCCAAAAGCCTGCCCTACATTGATGGCACCGAGCTTGATTTCGTGCGTGAGGGCTTGAATGAAGGTTTTAAGTTTCGCAACCCACGTGAGAAGGATCGCTGCGGGTGTGGCGAGTCTTTCCGCGTTTAAGGCTCACATTCCATCTCATCAGGCGCGGCTTCCAGCCGCGCCTTTTTCTTGACCCACACTGGTTCCATGCGACTCGATAGCAACGATTTTGAACTCTTCGGTCTGCCGCAGCAGTTCCAACAGGAGCGCGCCCAGATTGATGCCCAGTGGCGGCGCTTGCAGGCCGAGGTGCATCCCGATCGTTTCGCCAGTGAAGGGGCTGCCGCGCAGCGTGTCGCCATGCAATGGTCCGTGCGCGTGAACGAGGCCTATGGCCGCCTCAAAGATCCTCTGGCGAGGGCTGCCTACTTGTGTGAGATCAGTGGCGCACCGATTGCCGCCAACAACAACACCGCCATGCCATCGAGTTTTTTGATCGAACAGATGACGTGGCGTGAAACACTGGATGAGGCGAAGACGGTGTCAGCGGTGACGGATTTAGAGACACAGGTTTCGGCCGTCCGTGCCAGCCGCATGCAGTCTCTGGCACGTTTGCTCGATGAAAACAAGGACGCCCCCGCTGCTGCGCAGGAAGTTCGGGCTTTGATATTCATCGAACGTTTCTCAGATGACGTGCAGCAGCAGCTGGACCGTCTTCAACCTTGATTTAACAACCCCATGGCCCTTCTGCAAATTTCTGAGCCCGGCGGCACGCCTGACCCCCACCAGCGCCGCGTGGCGGTGGGGATAGACTTGGGTACCACGCACTCATTGGTGGCGGCTGTTCGTAGCGGTGTGGCGGAGTGTTTGCCTGACTTACAGGGGCGTGTGATCTTGCCCTCGGCGGTACGTTATTTGCCCGGTGGGCGAAGGCAAACTGGTGCTGACGCCTTGGCAGAAGCCGCGTCCGACCCGCGCAATACCATCGTGTCGGTCAAACGTTTCATGGGCCGTGGCCTACCGGACATCCATGAGCATCAACAGCTGCCCTATGAGTTCGTCGACGCGCCTGGCATGGTGCAAATTCAAACCGTGGATGGGGTGAAGTCACCTGTTGAAGTGTCCGCAGAAATTTTGGCCACCTTGCGCCAACGCGCCGAAGACAGTTTTGACGATGACTTGTTTGGTGCCGTGATCACGGTACCGGCTTACTTTGACGACGCACAGCGTCAGGCCACCAAAGATGCGGCCGAGCTGGCGGGTATTCACGTGCTGCGCCTGATCAACGAGCCCACGGCTGCTGCCATTGCCTACGGTTTGGAGCACGGCTCTGAAGGGCTCTACCTGGTCTATGACTTGGGTGGCGGTACATTCGATGTGTCCCTGTTGCGCTTGAGTGAAGGTGTATTTGAAGTCGTGGCTACGGGCGGTGACTCTGCCCTGGGCGGCGATGACTTTGATCGTTTGTTGGCCGAGTGGGCCTTGTCGCAATCCGGCTTGACTGCCGCGACGCCCCAAGACAAACGATCCGTCCTGGTGGCCGCACGCGCTGCCAAGGAAAAACTCTCCAGCAGCGACCATGCGACCATGGCTTGCCCCATCGCAGGCACCGAGCTGTCGGTGCGTATCGATCGCGCGCAGTTCATCCTGCTGTCCCAGCCCCTCCTGGAGCGCACCATGGCCGCCCTGAGGCGTGTGCTGCGTGATGCCAAAACCGACAAGAACGACGTGCAGGGCGTCGTGATGGTGGGCGGCTCGACCCGCATGCCCATGGTGCAAAAGGCCGTTGCCGCTTACTTCGACAAACCACCCTTGACCAATTTGAACCCCGACGAAGTGGTCGCGTTGGGTGCCGCGATTCAAGCCCATGCGCTTGCTGGCAATGCGGGTGCGCAAGAGCTTTTGCTGCTGGACGTGATTCCACTGTCGCTTGGCCTGGAGACCATGGGTGGTTTGGTGGAGCGCATCATTCCCCGCAACAGCACGATTCCCACCGCGCGCGCCCAAGACTTCACCACCTTCAAGGATGGCCAAACCGCCATGGCCATCCATGTGCTGCAAGGCGAACGCGAGCTGGTGAGTGATTGCCGTTCCTTGGCCCGATTTGAGCTGCGTGGCATTCCTCCCATGGTGGCTGGTGCGGCGAAAATTCGCGTCACCTTCCAAGTGGATGCCGATGGCATGCTGAGCGTCAGTGCCAAAGAAGAAGGCTCGGGGGTGGTGGCGTCTATTTCAGTCAAGCCGAGTTATGGTCTGGCGGACGAAGACATCGCGCGTATGTTGAGGGAAAGTTTCACGACCGCCGAGGTAGATATGCAGGCCCGCAGTTTGCGCGAAGCGCAGGTGGAGGCTGAGCGTATGGTGCTTGCCACCCGTGCCGCTTTGTTGGCTGATGGCGAACTGCTTCCTGCCTCAGAGGTCACGCAACTGCAAATCCAGTTGACCGAACTGGAGCGCATTGCCCGAGGCAACGATCATCACCAAATCAACGCAGCCGTTGAAGCGCTGGCCCACAACACCGAGGCCTTCGCGGCCGCACGCATGAACCGCAGCATCCATGACGCCTTGACTGGTCGTCGCGTGGACGACATTTAGGAAGACTCTCTCCATGCCCGTCATCACCATCCTGCCCCATCCAGAGTACTGCCCGAATGGCGCGTCTATCCACGCCTCGCCGGGCGAATCCATCTGTGAGGCCCTGCTGGAACACGATTTAGAGATTGAGCACGCCTGCGAAATGAGTGCCGCTTGCACCACCTGCCATGTGGTGGTGCGCCAGGGTTTGGCGTCGTTGAATGAGATCGACGAAGTGGAAGAGGACCTGCTCGACCGGGCTTGGGGCCTTGAGCCCAACTCGCGCCTGTCTTGCCAAGCCATCCTGGCCCAGCAAGACGTGACCATCGAAATACCCAAGTACTCCATCAATCACGCAAAAGAAGCGCACCCCAAGTGAAAACAACAAAGCCCGCACGGGGCGTAATGCCAGTCAGTTAAGAACTGACTGGCATTTTTCTTGGGTACTTGGAAGCTCTGTGTTTGACAACTCTGGGGCAAGAGCGAGAGCGCCGAGGTGGCAGGAGGAAGATATGGGCCTGCTCGTAAAGAAGACTCAATCGTTTGGGCAAGGTAGCGGCAGATTCCAGCGGCGCAAAGCGCAGCAGTTCAATGATGGCAATTTTACCCGGCCTTGAATGCCAGTCCCTTAACTGACTGGCATTACGCACGGGGCGGGCTTTGTTCGGTATTTGGTTGGCTAGTACTGCGACTCTGAAATAACAAAACATGAAAGCGTGCCTTCGCACCGATGGCGGCGTTGCAAATCCTCGCGATACCCCGGTATCGCTGCGGTTTGCGCCTTGCCATCGGCACGAATTCACCGCTTTCGTTTGTTCCGTTGTTTCAGCGTCGCAGTACTAGGAGATATCAGCGTTGCTGCCCGGCCGGTGTTGGGGCACGGCGAAACCAAGAACCTATGCCGCGCAGCGCGGTCCACCGAGAGGGTTTTGACACGCTGGCGTCGCGCGCCAGCAGCTTTCCCGAGGCTTCCAGGGTTTCCAAGAAATGTTTGACCTCTGGACGTTTGAGGCCGCTGGAATCCACCAGCTGGCCCAGGGAAACATAACGCTGAGACATTTCGCTGAGCATGCGGCGGTATGCCGTGCGATGTTGGGCCGGTGATAACTCCGGCCAAGATGCCAGTCGATACTCTTTGTTCATCATGTCATTGAGTCCTCAGTCACTTCTGTTTTGCCTGCCCGTGATGGAATCGGGCTTCGGGAAGGGGAAGATAGTCGTCTTGCGCCATTCAAGGAAGCGAACTCCGTCACGAACACGGGTTACTACCAGTGCACTTGACTCCATTCGTCGTCACTACTCCACAGTGTGCAACAAGCCGTTACAGATCGCCTTGAGGAAGGCGATAACTTAAACTCCCTCTATGAACATTCTGGGTATCGAATCTTCCTGCGATGAAACGGGTGTTGCGTTGGTGAGCTACCAAGATGCCCAGCAAATCCCCGCACTTTTGTCTGAAGCCCTGCACAGCCAAATCGACATGCACCAAGCCTATGGCGGTGTGGTGCCTGAATTGGCCTCGCGCGACCACATACGCCGTGTGGTACCCCTGACTCGACAAGTGATGGCCCAGGCCGGATTGCCCCTCCGGGAGGTGGACGTGGTGGCCTACACGCAAGGCCCCGGTTTGGCCGGTGCTCTGTTGGTGGGTGCGGGCGTCGCTTGCGCACTGGCGGCGGCGCTGCAAAAGCCCGTCATGGGTGTGCATCATCTGGAGGGGCACCTGCTGTCGCCCTTTTTGTCAGCCGAGCCACCTGAGTTTCCCTTTGTGGCGTTGTTGGTGTCGGGCGGCCATACCCAGTTGATGCGGGTTGACGATGTGGGCCAATACGCCTTGCTCGGAGAGTCGATTGACGACGCAGCGGGTGAGGCCTTTGACAAGTCGGCCAAGCTGATGGGATTGGGTTACCCCGGCGGGCCGGCTTTGGCGCGCCTCGCTCTCAGCGGTAACGCCAAACGGTTTGACCTGCCCAGACCCTTGCTGCACAGCGGAGATCTGAACTTTTCGTTTGCAGGGCTGAAGACGGCCGTTCGAACCCAAGTGCTCAAGCTGAGTGCCGCGCCAAGTGCACAAGACTTCGCAGACTTGGCCGCTTGCACGCAAGAGGCCATTGCCGAAGTGCTGGTCAAAAAGGCGATGCGTGCATTGAGCCAGACAGCGCTCAAACGTTTGGTGGTTGCGGGTGGGGTAGGTGCCAATGCGCGATTGCGTGAAAGTTTGAATGCCGCGTGTGGCCGAGTGGGCGTTCGCGTGCACTACCCCGAGCTGTCGCTGTGCACAGACAACGGCGCCATGATTGCCCTGGCTGCGGCCATGCGATTGCAGCGTGGTTTGGCTCAGTTGCAGACTGACCATGCCTTTCGTGTGCTGCCTCGCTGGCCGCTGGCCGAGGTGGGCCATGCCGTGGTTTGATATTTGTGCAAACGTTTGTTGAATGAAGGAGCGGCCTTGTTCGGCCCTTGTCAAGGCGCGTCTCCACCTAAAATCTCGCTTGATTTTTCAGGCCGCTTGCAGTTGGCGGCTTTTCTTTTTCCTAGCCCACTTGGATGCACCACAGCCACCGGTTTCTATGACTTCATTCCCAATTATTTTTCAGCGCGGTCTGCGCATTTTTTTGATCGCGCTCACCTTGGTCTGCGGACTGAGCGTCATTGCTAAACCTGCCCCCAGCCCATCTGCCGCAGAACCTATCCGCTTGGCGCTGATTGAGGGCCTGTCCGGCCCGTTTGGCAATACCGGAGAGGCAGTTTTCCGCAACTTGCAGTGGGCGGTGGAGCGGGTGAACCAGCGCGGCGGTGTCAAGTTGCCGGGCGGGGCGCGTCCGTTGGAGTTGATGCGTTTTGACAGCAAAGGCGCAACCGAAGAAGCGCTCGCCATGTTCCGCTCCGCGGTGGATGCCAACGCCCTGGTCGTCTTGCAAGGCAACAGCTCGGCCACCGCCGCAGCGCTGATTGAAGCAGTGAACAAACACAACCAGCGTGAGCCCAGCAAACGCGCCTTGTTCCTCAACTATTCGGCGGTTGAACCCAGTTTGACCAACGAAAAATGCAGCTTTTGGCACTTCCGATTTGACGCCCACGCCGACATGCGTTTGGCTGCGCTGACCGACGTGATCCAGGGCGACACCGGCATCAAGAAGCTCTATTTGATCGGCCAGGACTACAGCTTTGGGCAGCATGTGCTCAAGAAAGGCCGTGAAATGTTGACCGTCAAAAGGCCTGACATCGAAATCGTGGGCGAGGACTTGCACCCGATAGGTAAGGTCAAAGACTTTTTGCCCTACGTCACCAAGATCAAAGCCAGTGGTGCGCAGGCGGTGCTCACGGGCAACTGGGGCAACGACTTGACCTTGCTCATCAAGGCGGCCCGTGACGTGGGCCTCGATACGCGCTTCTACACCTTCTATGGCAACGGTTTTGGTGCGCCAGCGGCGATCGGCGATGCGGGAGTGGGCCGTGTGTTAGCTGTCGCTGAGTGGCATCCTAATGTCGGCACCCCGACCTCGGACCGCTTCTACGAAAGCTTCCGTCAACGCTTTCCGAAGCCACAAGAAGACTATGTGCATGCTCGTATGCATGCCATGGTGGAAATGCTGGTTTCTGCCATGGAGCGTGCTCGCGGCACCGAAGCGGCTGTTGTCGCCAAAGCGTTGGAAGGTGCGGTGCTGGATGCCCGCGCCTTGGGTGGTTTTCACCAGGGTGTGATGCGCGCAGCGGACCACCAATTCATTCAGCCCCTGTATGTCAGCAGCATGCAGCGTATGGGCGACGCAGGGGTACGGTTTGATAACGAAGGCTCGGGTTATGGCTTTCGCACCGTTCGTTATGTGGCCCCCGCGCAAACCGAACAACCGCACCGCTGCGTGATGACACGCCCCTGAGGCGTGATGGCCCTGGACGTCATGTCGACCACGTCCAGGTCGTCACGTGCCGGTCAGGACCTGCTTTAACGCTTTGAGGTAGCCGAACCCATCCTTTTTATTGGGTTGCAAGCCTGGACCTGATTCCGCCCATTCACTGACGTTGTTGACCATCAGCAGCGGAAACGCATGGCCGCCTCGGGCATACGGGACGATGCGTTCAAGCAGCTCCCTAAACTTCGCCGGGCTGTGGCCTACAAATTTGTATTCACTCGCGCTTGGATGCGCGGGCACGCTATCAAGCGACGTGACAGCAGTAAAAACGCGTCGTGGCAAGGCCCAAGCACCACCTTTGTTGGGTGCCTCGTAAACGCCGACGTGGTCGATGATTTGTTGGTAGCTGCCGGCCGCCGTGGCGCTGGTAGCCAAGCCGTTGTAGTCGCTCCGAAGTATCAGAACGCCGTTGGCTTCCAAGGCGTCATAGTCGATCACTCCGTGCTGGTAGGTGCTGCCAAACAGCTTAGAAGGTGGAGGTGAGTTGCGCATCAGTACCGCCACCCCCGCCCAGTTTGGGTTGCCCAATTTGAGGTGGGCACCGAGTTGCTGCAACCACTGCGTCATGGCTCCGGTTCCCCAAGCCGCCCTGCATGCTTCAGTCTCCTGGAAATAAACGAGCGGATAACGTTGATTGTTGTGCGCAACGCAGTAGATCTTCGGTCGGTTCGATTCTTTCAAATAGAAGTCGGCAAACTTTTGCCACTCTGCTGGCAGGTTGACTGGCTCCCAGTACGCGGTCGTGTTGCCGCCATCGGGAGGCTGGTATTGCCCGCAGCGCGGCAACGGTATTGCTTCTCCGACGCACCATGGATAACGGTGTCATCCACCGAATACGCGGTGTTCCAAGCCCAATATCTTTTTGACGCGGCATAGGCTGCGAGCGTGTCGCTGGGCTTCATTGGGGAATGGTCGCCATAAGGAAGCCAGAAGGCCAATTGCAGACCGTCTGAGCCGATGTTGGTGACCGAGGTCATCAACTGGAAAATCCAGTGAGCGACGTTGTACGAGAGATTCCACTGGCCATTGTCGTCAGGCAAGGGCGCGCGTTGTTGGCAAATCACGAACTTCACGCCGTGTTCAACCAACCACTTGACCTGCCAGGCCAGGACGTTTGACTGGTCGCCCGGGTACCAGCCCAGCATGGGATGGCGGTCGGCGTTGTAGGGGTTGGTCACCCCGGCCCCGTTGACCCCACGATTGGCTGCATTGGTATGGTTCCAGCGCCAGTCATACCAGCCCAACCACTCGGACGGGTAGGTCATGGTGCTGTTCAGGTATCGGGTGTAGTCGAGCCCGAAGTCCTGGTACCAGAAAGCGCCACAGGGCAGGTTCGTCTGCGGACGCTGAACGTTCGGGGTGGTACTGCGGAAGGTTGGGGGTGCAATTTGACTGAATGAGAAAGGGGTGTTTGAGCTTCGGACGCTGAGTGTTGGCTGACCTACCTGTCCGATGATTTGGTCATTGGAGTCGTAGATGGATGAGAGATGAACGGCCGACGCGTAGTTGACTGCCAAACCCGTCTTGCGTTCGGCTTCGGCCGGCGAGGCCTGTTGTTCTTGGTCCGCGCCGCCACAGGCGGATACGCCCAAGGAGCCCAGCAATACGCCTGCGGCGGCCGTTGAACCTCGATGTAGGAATGCGCGCCTATCCTCGTCGGTCGGGTGTTCTTCGGTCTGAACAGCCGCTTGCGTATGGCGAGGGCACAACAGTGTTGTGTGGTTCACAGACAGATCCTCCTGGGGTTCTTGCGGGGCGAGACGAACAACGACCAAGACAGTGTATGAATCAGGGAGGGCCGAATGGAGTGGCGGTACGTAACAGCGCAAGTAAGACTTTGTTCGCCCGCTACGCCACATTTCGACGTTTCGTCGTTGGGGCTTCGGCAAACTTGGCTTGAGGCGCGAGCATCTGTTTAAGGCTACAATCAGAGGGTTTTACATTTCCCCAACGTATGTCCTTATAGGCATATTTGGAACGAAAATAGCAAAACAAACTCGCACGGCGCCGGTCCGTTTCACTGGCGACCGCAAGTCCAACCAAGAGGCCAGCATATTGGTCTTTACAAAGGAAACATGATGACCCAGTCCGTCGCCCAAAAGGCAGAAATCGTGAAGGCCAATGCGCGCAGCGCCAACGACACCGGTTCGCCGGAAGTCCAAGTTGCTTTGCTCACGGCCCGCATCAATGAGTTGACCCCGCACTTCAAAACCCATTTGAAGGACCACCACGGTCGCCGTGGTTTGCTCAAGATGGTCAATACCCGCAAGAGCTTGCTGGCCTATTTGAGAAGAGTAGATGGCGAGCGTTACACCGCCTTGATCCAGAAATTGGGTCTGCGTAAGTAAGTTGCCAACCTAAGTGAAGAGCCTGTCTGGATTCCCCAGCACAGGCTCTTTGTTTTTCGGAGTTGAAGCAGCCAATGATGACGATGTGTCATTCCACTGAAGTTCCCGCCGCATCGCGCGTTTGAATTTCGCTGGAATGGCATCGCGCCAGGTTGTTGCAACTCATGTCTGTGGGTGCGGTGCTCGACAGGGCGTTGCACTCCACCAATTCACAAGGAAATCGACATGAGCATGTTCAATAAAGTCACCAAGACCTTCCAATGGGGTCAGCACCAAGTTGTTCTGGAAACCGGTGAGATCGCGCGCCAAGCGGGTGGTGCGGTCATCGTCAACATTGAAGATACCGTGGTGTTGGCCACTGTCGTTGGTGCCAAGAATGCCAAGCCTGGTCAAGACTTTTTCCCTCTGACCGTTGACTACATCGAAAAAACCTACGCTGCTGGCAAGATCCCTGGCAGCTTCTTCAAGCGCGAAGGCCGTCCGAGTGAATTGGAGACCCTGACCTCGCGCCTGATCGATCGTCCGCTGCGCCCACTCTTTCCAGAAGGCTTCTACAACGAAGTCCAGGTCGTGGTTCATGTGCTGTCGCTCAATCCCGAGGTGTCGGCCGACATCGCAGCCTTGATTGGTTCCAGTGCTGCACTGGCGATTTCTGGCATTCCGTTCAACGGCCCGATCGGCGCAGCCCGCGTGGGTTACGTCAATGGCGAGTACGTGCTCAACCCTGGCAAAACCCAGCTGCTCAACTCCAAGATGGACCTTGTGGTGGCTGGCACTGAAGCGGCTGTGTTGATGGTGGAGTCTGAAGCCCAACAACTCAGCGAAGAAATCATGCTGGGCGGTGTGGTGTTTGGCCACAACCAATCGAAGATCGCCATCGCGGCCATCAACGAGTTGGTGCGTGATGCTGGCAAACCTGCGTGGGATTGGGCTGCCCCCGCCAAAGATGAGAGCTTCATCGGCAAAGTGGGCGCTTTAGCAGAAGACAAGCTGCGCGCTGCTTACCAAATCCGCTCCAAACAAGCCCGTACCCAGGCTACGCGCGAGGCCACTGCAGCCGTCTTTGCGGCATTAGATGCTGAAGGCGCAGCCTACGACAAGGTCAAGGTGGACAACATCTTGTTCGACATCGAAGCCAAAATCGTACGCAGCCAAATTTTGGCCGGCGAGCCACGCATTGATGGTCGCGATACACGCACCGTGCGCCAGATTGAGATCCGCAACAGCGTCTTGCCACGCGTTCACGGTTCGGCTTTGTTCACCCGTGGTGAGACTCAAGCGCTTGTGGCGGCCACATTGGGCACCGACCGCGATTCACAAAAGATCGACGCGTTGGCTGGCGAGTTCTCCGAGCACTTCATGCTCCACTACAACATGCCTCCCTTTGCCACCGGCGAAACCGGTCGTGTGGGCACGCCAAAACGCCGCGAAATCGGTCATGGCCGCTTGGCCAAACGGGCTTTGGTGGCGGTGTTGCCGGATCGTGTGGAGTTTCCTTACTCGATGCGCATCGTGTCGGAAATCACGGAGTCCAATGGTTCGTCCTCCATGGCCTCTGTCTGCGGCGGCTGCTTGGCGCTGATGGATGCGGGCGTGCCGCTCAAAGCGCACGTGGCGGGTATCGCGATGGGCCTGATCAAAGAAGGCAACCGTTTTGCGGTGTTGACCGACATCTTGGGTGACGAAGATCACCTCGGCGACATGGACTTCAAAGTGGCCGGCACCAGCGATGGCATCACCGCCCTGCAAATGGACATCAAAATCCAAGGCATCACGCAAGAGATCATGCAAGTTGCCTTGGCACAGGCCAAAGAAGCGCGCTTGCACATTCTGGGCGAGATGGTGCAAGCCATGGGTGTCGCTAAAACCGAGGTGTCACAGTTTGCGCCGCGCCTGTACACCATGAAGATCAACCCCGAGAAGATCCGTGACGTGATCGGCAAGGGCGGTGCCACCATCCGTGCGCTGACCGAAGAGACCGGCACCACCATCGACATCGGCGAAGACGGCATCATCACGATCGCTTCGGCTGATGCGGACAAAGCCGCAGCCGCCAAGAGGCGCATCGAAGAGATCACCGCCGAGGTGGAAATTGGCAAGGTCTATGAAGGCCCAGTCACCAAGATTTTGGACTTCGGCGCACTCATCAATTTGCTGCCAGGCAAAGATGGTTTGCTGCACATCAGCCAAATCGCGCACCAGCGTGTCGAGAAGGTCACGGACTTTTTGTCTGAGGGCCAAATCGTCAAAGTCAAGGTCATGGAGACCGACGAGAAGGGGCGCATCAAATTGTCGATGAAGGCCTTGATCGAGCGCGACGCTGCGCCTGTTGCGCAGGAGTGATCTCGCCCGCCCCATGAAAGCAATTGAGATTGCGTCAGCGGGTGGCCCCGACGTGCTGCGCTGGGTTGATCGCCCCGATCCAATGTTTGGGTCGGGTGAGTTGTTGATCCGTGTGGCAGCGTCGGGCGTGAACCGCCCCGACGTGTTGCAACGCAAAGGCGTCTATCCGCCGCCGTCCGGTGCCAGTGACCTTCCTGGTTTGGAAGTGGCGGGCACCGTGGTGGCTGGCGACAACGCAGCGATGACGGCCGCGGGCCTTCAGGTGGGCGACGCGGTTTGTGCGCTGGTGGCAGGAGGGGGTTATGCGCAGTTGTGTGTCGCGCCCATTGCACAGTGTCTGCCGGTGCCCAAGGGGTGGAGTTTGACGGAGGCTGCCAGCCTGCCTGAGACCACCTTCACCGTGTGGTCGAATGTGTTTGACCGTGCGCGTTTGTTGCCGGGAGAATGGTTGTTGGTCCATGGTGGCAGCAGCGGCATTGGCGTGAGGGCCATTCAGTTGGCCAAAGCCTACGGTGCCAAGGTCATCGTGACCGTGGGCTCGGCCGAAAAGGCGGCCGCTTGTTTGGCGCTCGGCGCGGACCACGCCATCAATTATCGCGAAGCCGATTTCGTCGAGGAAGTTAAACGTTGCACCTCTGGCCAAGGTGTCGATGTGATTCTGGACATGGTGGCTGGAAGTTATGTGGCGCGCAACCTTCAGTGTTTGGCCGATGATGGCCGCGCGGTGATCATTGCGGTTCAAGGTGGTGTGAAGGCAGAGATTGATGCCGGGCTGGTGCTACGCCGCCGTTTGACCCTGAGTGGGTCCACGTTACGCGCCCGTTCGGTGGCGTTCAAAGCGGCCATCGCCAAGGCGCTTCGTGCGCAGGTGTGGCCGTGGTTGGAGCAAGGCCGTGTCAAACCTGTGATCCATCAGCTCTTTGAGGCCAGGCATGCGTCGCAAGCCCACACGCTGATGGAGTCCAATGTCCACATTGGCAAATTGGTGCTGACTTGGTAGGCGCAAGCCGAAGCATGAATTCAAGGAGAAATTAAATGCGTCGCAAATTGGTGGTCGGTAACTGGAAGATGAATGGCTCGCGTGCAAGCAACGCGGAGTTGTTGTCGGCCCTGGCCGCAAAAGCGCCTTTTTTGTGTGATGTGGCCGTGTGCGCGCCCAGCCCTTACTTGGCAGACGTGGCGCTGTCTTTGCAATCCGGTGGCATTCTGTGGGGCGCTCAAGATTGCTCCAGCCACGAGGCAGGGGCCTACACGGGTGAAGTCTCTGCAGCCATGCTGGCAGAGTTTGCTTGTCGTTATGTGATCGTTGGGCACTCCGAGCGCCGCGCGCTGCATGGAGAGTCGGATCAGTTGGTGGCCGACAAGGCCAAAATTGCACTGGCCCACAATTTGACTCCGATCGTATGTGTCGGGGAAACGCTGCAAGAGCGCGAAGCCGGTCAGACCGAAGCTGTGGTCAAGCGCCAGCTGTCTGCTGTGATCCACACCCTCGGGCATTGCATCTCGCAGGTGGTGGTGGCCTATGAGCCTGTGTGGGCCATCGGTACCGGCAAAACAGCCTCGCCAGAACAGGCGCAAGCGGTGCATGCTCTTTTGCGTCAGCAGTTGGCAGCGGCGACACAAAAGGCGGGTCAGATGTTGTTGCTCTACGGTGGCAGCGTCAAAGCCGACAATGCGGCCACTTTGTTTGCGCAGGCCGACATCGATGGCGGTTTGATCGGTGGTGCGTCGCTCAAAGCGGCTGATTTTTTGGCCATCGTGCATGCGGCACAGGCCTCCCAAGCGACAAGTTCTTAAACCAACGCGGGTCGCCCGGACAATATTTTTTTGGAGTGAAGTGAGATGAACTGGTTGATGAATTTGGTGGTCGTGGTGCAAATCCTCTCTGCCATCGTGATGGTGGGTTTGGTATTGATTCAACACGGCAAAGGGGCTGACATGGGCGCGTCATTTGGTAGCGGCGCGTCGGGTAGTTTGTTTGGTGCATCGGGCAGTGCTAACTTTTTGTCGCGCTCTACCTCGGCGTGCGCTGCTGTGTTTTTCTGCTGCACCTTGGGTTTGGCGTACCTGGCAAACTCCCGCGAGCTGCCTGCGGCAGCCACCAGTGTTCTGGATGCACCCAGCGCCCCAGCCGCGCCAGCGTCTGGTGCCGCGCAAATTCCTGGCGCGGCTCCGGTGACCATCACGCCAGCCGCCGCACCTGCCGCGTCTGGCGCCGACTCGATTCCAAAGCAGTAAACACGCAGTCAAGACGACTCTTTGAGCGGCTTCGCAGCTCAAAGAGCATCGTGCTTTCGGGTTAGAATGCGCGGCTGATTCGGATGGCACGCCTCACGCCTTCCAGTTGTCCTTTTCTGGGGCAATTCGCAAAGAAGTTTGCAGTCAGCGATTACATGCCGACGTGGTGAAATTGGTAGACACGCTATCTTGAGGGGGTAGTGGCGAAAGCTGTGCGAGTTCGAGTCTCGCCGTCGGCACCAGTTCTGTACGACCCGCAGTCACCCCATACGTACGACGCATCCAGCGAAGCACCATGAACTTGAGCGAATACCTCCCCGTTATTTTGTTCATCTTGGTGGGCATTGCGGTGGGCGTATTGCCACAGGCCATCGGTTTCGTCATGGGCCCTCGCAAGCCCGACGCAGCAAAAAACTCACCCTACGAGTGCGGTTTCGAAGCGTTCGAAGATGCGCGCATGAAGTTCGATGTGCGCTACTACCTCGTGGCTATCCTCTTTATTTTGTTCGACTTGGAAATCGCATTCCTCTTTCCGTGGGCGGTTTCCTTGAAAGAAATTGGTCCCACTGGCTTTTGGGCCATGATGGTTTTCTTGGGCATCCTTGTCGTGGGTTTCGTCTACGAATGGAAAAAAGGTGCCTTGGATTGGGAGTAACGGTGCCCCTCGTTCAACGAGTACGTTGGCCGATGTCCCAAGGGGATGCGGGCCGGCTTGGGGCGGCCCGGCGCTCGGCCCGCGAGTGTCGTTGCAGTAAAGGTTTTTGCCATGGGCATTGAAGGCGTTCTAAAAGAAGGTTTCGTCACGACCAGCATGGACGCAGTCATCAACTGGTCCAAGACGGGTTCCTTGTGGCCCATGACCTTTGGCTTGGCGTGCTGCGCCGTCGAAATGATGCATGCAGGTGCCGCGCGTTATGACATCGACCGATTCGGCATGTTGTTTCGCCCGAGTCCCCGTCAAAGCGATTTGATGATTGTTGCTGGCACGCTGTGCAACAAGATGGCGCCCGCACTTCGTAAGGTGTATGACCAGATGGCCGAGCCCCGTTGGGTGTTGTCCATGGGCTCCTGCGCCAATGGTGGCGGTTATTACCACTACAGCTACTCTGTGGTGCGCGGCTGTGACCGCATCGTGCCGGTGGATGTCTACGTTCCCGGCTGCCCTCCGACGGCCGAGGCCTTGCTCTATGGCATCTTGCAGTTGCAGGCCAAGATTCGCCGTGAAAATACGATTGCACGTTGAGAGCGCAAGAAAATGAGCAAACTCGACAACCTGAAAGCGGCGCTGGAAGCAGTGCTTGGAGACCAGATCAAAAAGCTGGTCGCTGACCGCGGTGAAATCACCATCACTGTTTCAGCGTCCGACTACATCGCTGTGGCTACCCTGCTGCGTGACCATGCGAGTTTGAAGTTTGAGCAGCTCATCGACCTGTGCGGCGTTGACTACTCCAGTTTCAAAGACCAAGCCTGGGACGGCGCGCGGTTTTGTGTGGTGTCCCACCTGCTGTCGGTGAGTTTGAACTGGCGGTTGCGCCTGAAAGTGTTTTGCCCCGACGATGACCTGCCTGCAGTGGCGTCGGTCAACGAAGTCTGGAGTTCAGCCAATTGGTTCGAGCGCGAAGCCTTTGACCTCTACGGCATTATTTTCGAAGGCCATGTTGATCTGCGCCGCATCCTGACTGACTACGGTTTCATTGGCCATCCTTTCCGCAAAGACTTCCCCACCTCGGGCCACGTCGAGATGCGCTACGACGCCGAACAAAAACGAGTCATCTACCAACCCGTGACGATTGAGCCCCGTGACATCACGCCGCGCATCATTCGCGAAGACAACTACGGTGGTTTGCACTGATGGCTGAAATCAAGAATTACACGTTGAACTTTGGCTTCGGTCGCGCGCTGTGCGCGCTTAACTTTGCTTGTGCAAAGTTAGCCTGCGCCGAAATTGAGCGCAACCGGTGCGTGGCGAACTGAAGGCTTGTATGGCTGAGATCAAAAACTACACGCTCAATTTTGGGCCGCAACACCCAGCCGCCCACGGCGTGCTGCGCCTGGTGTTGGAACTCGATGGCGAGGTCATCCAGCGCGCTGACCCGCACATCGGCCTCTTGCATCGCGCCACCGAAAAACTGGCCGAAAGCAAAACCTATATTCAGTCGCTGCCCTACATGGACAGGCTGGACTACGTGTCCATGATGTGCAACGAGCACGCCTATTGTTTGGCCATTGAAAGACTGCTGGGCGTGGACGTGCCTGAGCGGGCGCAGTACATCCGCGTGATGTTCTCCGAAATCACCCGCTTGATGAACCACCTGATGTGGCTCGGTGCGCACGGCTTGGATTGCGGTGCGATGAACATCTTCATCTATTGCTTCCGCGAGCGTGAAGATTTGTTCGACATGTACGAAGCCGCCTCCGGCGCGCGCATGCATGCTGCCTATTTCCGTCCCGGTGGTGTTTACCGCGATTTGCCCAACGAGATGCCGCAGTACCGCGCCTCCAAGGTGCGCAACGCCAAGGCACTGTCCCAACTGAACGACAACCGCCAAGGCTCTTTGCTCGATTTCATTGAAGACTTTGCCAAGCGTTTCCCAAAGTGTGTCGATGAGTACGAAACCCTGCTCACGGACAACCGTATTTGGAAGCAGCGCACCGTGGGCATTGGTGTGGTTACGCCTGAGCGCGCTTTGAACCTTGGTTTCACCGGACCCATGTTGCGTGGTTCGGGTATTGAGTGGGACTTGCGCAAGACACAGCCTTACGACGTCTATTCCAAAGTGAATTTCGACGTGCCCGTCGGTGTTAACGGCGATACCTACGACCGCTATTTGGTGCGCGTGGAAGAAATGCGCCAGAGCAACCACATCATCCAGCAGTGCGTGGACTGGTTGCGTGCCAACCCAGGCCCCGTGATCACGTCGAACCACAAAGTCGCCCCGCCTTCACGCGTCGAGATGAAGTCGAGCATGGAAGAGCTGATCCACCACTTCAAGCTCTTCACCGAAGGCTTCCACGTGCCAGAAGGCGAGGCTTACGCAGCGGTGGAGCACCCCAAAGGCGAGTTCGGCATTTATCTGGTGAGCGACGGTGCCAACAAGCCCTACCGTTTGAAAATTCGTGCGCCTGGTTTCGCCCATTTGGCCGCGCTGGATGAAATGGCGCGTGGTCACATGATTGCCGATGCTGTGGCGGTGATTGGCACGATGGACATTGTGTTCGGAGAGATTGACCGGTGAGCACCTCTGCTATGGCCTCAGTGCCTCCAACCCCTGAATTGACCGACGACATGCGTCAGCGCTTCGACCGCGAAGTGGCCAAATACCCCGCTGACCAAAAACAGTCTGCTGTGATGGCCTGTCTGACCATCGTTCAGCAGGAGCGCGGTTTTGTTTCGGTCGACAGCGAAAAACAAGTGGCTGATTACCTTGGCATGCCACCCATCGCTGTGCATGAGGTCACCACCTTCTACAACATGTACAACCAGCAGCCCGTGGGGCGCTACAAGTTGAACGTGTGCACCAATTTGCCCTGCCAGTTGCGTGACGGTCAGAAAGCGCTGGACCATGTCTGCAAAAAGCTCGGCATCGAAGAGGGCGGCACCACTGCCGATGGACTCTTCACCGTACAGAAAAGCGAGTGCCTGGGTGCTTGCGCCGACGCACCGGTGATGTTGGTGAATGATTTGCAGATGTGCAGCTTCATGAGCAATGAGCGGCTCGACGAAGTTCTTCAAGTGTTGAAGGCAACGCCTTCATCGCCACGCTAACGGCAGGACGAGGCAACCACCCATGCTGGACTTGCGCAAATTTCAAGCTACAGGCATTGAAACCTGTTTCCATGGTCGCCATTTACAGCCGCAAATTTTTGCGGACTTGAATGGCGACAACTGGCGTTTGGCCGACTACGAAAAACGTGGCGGTTACCAGGCGCTGCGCAAAATATTGGGCAAGGACGGCGGCGAAGGTTTAACGCCTGATCAAGTCATTGCCGAAGTCAAAACCTCGGCCCTGCGCGGCCGTGGCGGTGCGGGTTTCCCGACGGGCTTGAAGTGGAGCTTCATGCCGCGTCAGTTCCCTGGAGCGAAGTACCTGGTTTGCAATTCCGACGAAGGCGAGCCCGGCACCTGCAAAGACCGCGACATCATGATGTTCAACCCGCACATCGTGATCGAGGGCATGATCATTGCGGCCTACGCCATGGGCATCCGTGTGGGCTACAACTATATTCACGGTGAAATTTTCGAGGTCTACCAGCGGTTTGAAGAGGCGTTGGAAGAGGCACGTGCCGCAGGATATCTGGGTGACAACATTCTCGGCTCGTCCCACAGTTTTCAGCTGCATGCCTCCCACGGTTTCGGCGCCTACATCTGCGGTGAAGAAACCGCTCTGCTGGAATCACTCGAAGGTAAAAAAGGTCAGCCGCGTTTCAAGCCACCTTTTCCGGCGAGTTACGGCCTTTACGGCAAACCCACCACGATCAACAACACCGAAACCTTTGCCGCGGTGCCTTGGATCATCCGCAACGGCGGGCAGGCTTTCCTCGAAGTGGGCAAACCCAACAACGGCGGTACGAAGTTGTATTCCGTCTCGGGCGATGTTGAGCGTCCGGGTAATTACGAAATTCCTCTGGGAACTCCGTTCTCGAAGCTGTTGGAGTTGGCTGGCGGTGTGCGCAAAGGTCACACGCTCAAGGCCGTGATTCCGGGCGGTTCGTCCGCACCCGTGCTGCCTGCGTCCATCATGATGGAATGCACCATGGACTACGACAGCATCGCCAAAGCGGGTTCCATGCTCGGATCGGGTGCCGTCATCGTGATGGACGATTCGCGCTGCATGGTGAATTCGCTTTTGCGCCTGTCTTACTTCTACATGCATGAAAGCTGCGGTCAGTGCACGCCATGCCGTGAAGGTACCGGTTGGCTCTACCGAATGGTGGAGCGCATTGCACACGGTCAGGGCCGCAAAGACGACATCGACTTGCTCAACTCCGTGGCCGACAACATTCAAGGCCGCACGATTTGCGCTTTGGGTGACGCCGCCGCCATGCCGGTGCGAGCCATGATCAAACACTTCCGTGATGAGTTCATTCACCTCATCGAACACAAGACCAACAAGGTGCTGGGGCCTTTGAGCCAAGCCACCAAAGCACCCGAGGCGGCCGAGGCTTGAGATGATTGAAATTGAACTCGACGGCAAAAAAGTAGAAGTCCAGGAGGGCAGCGTGGTCATGCACGCCGCCGACAAGGCTGGCGTCTACATCCCGCATTTTTGTTATCACAAGAAGTTGTCGATCGCTGCCAACTGCCGCATGTGTTTGGTGGATGTGGAAAAAGCACCCAAACCCATGCCGGCCTGCGCCACGCCGGTGACGCAGGGCATGATCGTCCGCACCAAGAGCGACAAGGCGATCAAAGCCCAGCAGTCGGTGATGGAGTTTTTGCTCATCAACCACCCTCTGGACTGCCCGATTTGCGATCAGGGCGGCGAATGCCAGTTGCAAGATTTGGCAGTGGGATATGGCGGCTCTTCGTCACGGTACCAAGAAGAAAAGCGCGTGGTTTTCCACAAAGACGTGGGCCCGCTGATTTCGATGCAAGAGATGAGCCGCTGCATCCACTGCACCCGCTGCGTTCGGTTTGGTCAAGAAGTGTCGGGCGTGATGGAGCTCGGGATGATCCATCGTGGCGAGCATTCTGAGATCACGACCGTTGTCGGTGAGACGGTGGACTCGGAGCTGTCGGGCAACATGATTGACATCTGCCCCGTTGGCGCGCTCACCAGCAAACCGTTCCGTTACAGCGCCCGCACTTGGGAGTTGTCGCGCCGCAAAAGCATTTCTCCGCACGACAGCACCGGGGCCAATCTGATCGTGCAGGTCAAGGCCAACAAGGTCTTGCGTGTCGTGCCGCTGGAAAACGAAGAAGTCAACGAATGCTGGATTGCCGACCGCGATCGTTTTTCTTACGAAGCGCTGAATAGCGATGACCGCCTCACCTCGCCCATGATCAAACAAGGCGGGCAGTGGAAAACCGTGGGCTGGACCGAAGCCCTGGAATACGTGGCCCGTGGTTTGAATCAAATCAAAGCGGACCATGGCCCTGCCAGCCTGGGGGCCTTGGCGGCACCGCACAGCACCACGGAAGAGCTGCATTTGCTGGCGCAGCTGATGCGCGGCCTGGGCAGCGAGAACATCGACCATCGCTTGCGCCATGCCGATTTCACCGCACCCGAGGGCGCGCGTTGGCTCGGCACTTCCATTGCTTCACTCACGGAGTTGCAGCGGGTGTTGGTGGTGGGCTCGTTCTTGCGCAAAGACCACCCACTGTTCGCACAGCGTTTGCGTCAAGCCGCCAAGAAGGGCGCCCACATCCATAGCCTGCACGCTTTGAAAGACGAATGGCTGATGCCGGTGGTACAGCACCTGGTGGCCGCTCCGGCGGAATGGGTCCAGGTTCTGGCCCAGGTCGCCAGCAGCGTGGCGGCCAGCAAAGGCGTGCCTTCTCCTTGGGCCGCTGTGGCAAGCCCAACGGCGCAAGCCATTGCTGCATCCTTGCTCAGCGGCGAACGCAAAGCCATCTTGCTTGGCAACACCGCTGCCCAGCACCCGCAAGCCAGCGGTTTGCTCACGGTAGCGAATTGGATCGCAGAACAAACCGGCGCCACGGTGGGTTACCTCACTGAAGCGGGCAACACGGTAGGTGCGCAGCTGGTGAATGCGCTGCCTGGACCAGGCGGATTGAACGCTGGTCAAATGTTGGCCAGCCCCAAGCTCAAAGCCTGCGTGCTGCTGAATGTTGAACCTGCTTTGGACGTGGCCGACCCGCTGGCCGCCCACAGCAGCTTGCAAACCGCTGAGATGGTGGTGGCGCTGACGCCCTTCAAGAACGTGGCACTGGACGTGGCCGATGTGCTGTTGCCCATCGCACCGTTCACAGAAACCTCAGGCACTTTGATCAATGCTGAAGGCCGAGTGCAAAGTTTCCACGGCGTGGTGAAACCGCTGGGTGAAACCCGCCCCGCATGGAAAGTGCTGCGCGTGCTCGCCAACATGCTCAACCTGCCAGGTTTTGATTTCGAAACGTCGGAAGATGTGCGTGCCCAAGCCCTGGGCGATGCGGCCGCATTGCCGGCACGTTTGAACAACCGCTGCACGGCACCCGTTCAGGCGCCAACGGCCCCTGCAGGCTTGCAGCGTTTGGCTGACGTGCCGATCTACGCGGTGGATGCCGTTGTTCGGCGCGCCTCCTCGCTGCAATTGACCGCAGACGCACGCTGTGCAGTTGTGAGCGTGGGCACTGCCTTGTGGAATGAAATGAACCTTGCAGCCAATGCCTCAGTGCGTGCGACACAGGGATCTGCAAGTGTGGTGTTGCCGGTTCGTCTGGATGCCAGCTTGGCGCCTCAAGTGGTGCGCTTGCCCGCTGGTTTGGCTGCCACGGCGCTGGGTTCGCAGTTCGGTTCCGTGCGGCTTGAGAAGGTGTGAGGTAGAGAACCATGTTTGACACCATTCACAACCTGGGTTCATCTTTGTTGGGCGGTGCCTGGCCTGTGGCTTGGACGCTGATCAAAATCGTAGCCCTCGTATTGCCCTTGATGATCTGCGTCGCCTACCTCACGCTGTGGGAGCGCAAGGCCATCGGCTGGACGCAAATTCGGCCTGGCCCCAACCGTGTGGGCCCCTTGGGTTTGTTGCAGCCTATTGCCGACGCGGTGAAGTTGATTTTCAAAGAAATCATCGTTCCCACCGCCGCGAGCAAAGGCCTGTTCTTGCTCGCCCCGGTGATGACCATCATGCCTGCGCTGGCCGCCTGGGCTGTGGTGCCTTTCGGGCCTGACGCGGCGCTGTCCAACATCAATGCCGGTTTGCTCTTCTTGATGGCCATCACCTCGATGGAGGTTTACGGCGTGATCGTCGCCGGTTGGGCCTCCAACTCCAAGTACGCTTTCTTGGGGGCCTTGCGCGCGTCGGCTCAAATGGTGAGCTATGAAATCGCCATGGGCTTTTGCTTGGTGGTGGTGCTCATGGTGTCCGCCAGCCTCAACATGACCGACATCGTCATGGGACAAGGCAAAGGTTGGTTCGCCGACCACGGCTGGGCCTTCCTGAGCTGGAACTGGTTGCCACTGCTGCCCATTTTTGTGGTCTATGTGATTGCAGGCATTGCAGAAACCAACCGTCACCCCTTTGACGTGGTGGAAGGCGAGTCTGAAATCGTGGCCGGCCACATGGTGGAGTACTCCGGCATGTCCTTTGCCATGTTCTTCTTGGCCGAGTACGCCAACATCATTCTCATCTCGGTTCTGGCGGCCACCATGTTCATGGGCGGCTGGATTGCTCCCGTGTCATTCTCAGTGCTGGGCATGAGCACGCCGCAGTGGATTGTGGACACCATGTGGTTCTGGAACTGGTTCTGGCTCTTTGCCAAAACCTTTGTGGTGGCCACCCTGTTCCTCTGGGTGCGTGCAACGTTCCCGCGTTTCCGCTACGACCAGATCATGCGTTTGGGTTGGAAGATTTTCATCCCTGTGACCTTGGTTTGGCTGGTTGTCATCGGCCTGTGGATTCAAACCCCTTACAACATTTGGAAGTGAACGAGTACGACATGACTTCGCTTTCACCAATGCACGCCGCTACAAAGGTGTCTTCATGAGTGCTGTCGCCACGCTCAAACAAACGCTGTCTAGCTTCGTGCTCTTTGAGTTGTTCAAAGGCATGGCCCTGACCGGCAGGCATTTTTGGTCGCGCAAGATCACTGTGCTCTTCCCCGAGGAAAAAAACGCCTCAAAGCCCGCGTTTTCGCGGCTTGCACGCCTTACGCCGCTATGACAACGGTGAAGAGCGTTGCATCGCCTGCAAATTGTGCGAAGCCGTTTGCCCCGCGATGGCCATCACCATTGAAAGTGACGTGCGCGACGATGGTTCACGCCGCACCACACGCTATGACATCGACCTCACCAAATGCATCTTCTGCGGCTTTTGTGAAGAGAGCTGCCCGGTGGACTCCATTGTCGAAACCCACATCTTTGAGTACCACGGCGAAAAACGTGGCGACCTGTACTTCACCAAAGACATGTTGCTGGCCGTGGGTGACCGCTATGAAAAAGACATCGCAGCCAACAAGGAGGCGGACGCTCGCTACCGCTGACCGTTGACGGAGTTTGCGCTTCAAAGCGCAGGCCCTTTGCCGCAGCCATGCTGATCCACAAGCCCATGAATACAACTTCGGCGCTCTTCTACGTTTTTTCGGCAGTGCTCTTATTTGCTGCTTTCCGCGTGATCACTGCGCGCAGCCCGGTGCATGCGGCACTGTATTTGGTGCTGGCGTTCTTTACCGCCTCTTGTTTGTGGATCTTGCTGCAAGCCGAGTTTTTGGCCATCTCCTTGGTGCTGGTTTATGTGGGCGCGGTGATGGTGCTGTTCTTGTTTGTCGTGATGATGCTGGACGTGAACGTCGAAGGCCTGCGCAAAGGGTTCTGGAAGCATTTTCCAGTGGCGGCCTTTGTCGGTGTGATCATTGCGCTTGAAATGGCGGCCGTGCTCTTGGGCGGTTTCCGCTTGAAGGAAGCGCCCGTCTTGGATGCGCAGGCCGTCCAACTCGGCAATACCAAGATGTTGGGTATTGAGATTTACACCCAGTACCTTTACCCCCTGCAGCTCGCTGCGGTGCTTTTGCTGGTGGCCATCATTGCCGCCATCGCATTGACCTTACGTCGTCGCAAAGACTCCAAATACATCAACCCTGCGGAACAGGTGCTGGCCAAAAAGGCCGACCGCGTGCGTTTGGTGAAGATGCAAGCCACGGTTGAATTGCCAGACCCGCCTGCAGCGGCCATTGAGCCTGCGACCGGAGAGAAAAAATGAACGGTGCGGCCATGACATCCATCACCCTCGGTCACTACCTGTCGGTTGGCGGCATTTTGTTTGCCCTGTCCGTGATCGGCATATTTCTGAACCGCAAAAACCTCATCGTGCTCTTGATGGCCATTGAGCTGATGTTGCTCGCAGTCAACCTGAATTTCATCGCCTTCTCGCACTACTTGGGCGACATGGCTGGGCAGGTGTTCGTATTTTTCATCCTCACCGTGGCTGCTGCCGAATCGGCCATCGGCTTGGCGATTTTGGTGGTGCTCTTTCGCAACCGCGCCAGTATCAATGTGGACGAGATGGACACCCTCAAGGGCTGACCTGGTACAGCGACTTAAAGAATCAACACCATGGCGACAGAACTCTCCGCAAACTTGCTGCTCACCGCTGCATTGGCTCCCTTGGTCGGTGCCATTGCGGCTGGCTTTTTTGGCAAGGCCATAGGCCGCCGTGGTGCGCACACCGTCACCATCTTGGGCGTATTGGTGTCCTTCGTCATCTCTGCGATGACTTTGTATGCGGTCGCCACTGAAGGTGCCCGTTTCAACGCCACCATTTACGAGTGGATGGTGTTGGGTAGTTTGAAGATGGAGGTCGGATTTTTGATCGATCCGCTGTCGGCCATGATGATGTGCGTGGTGACCTTCGTCTCGCTCATGGTGCACATTTACACCATCGGCTACATGGAAGAGGATCCTGGCTACCAGCGATTCTTCAGCTACATCTCGCTCTTTACCTTCTCCATGCTGATGCTGGTCATGAGCAACAACCTGCTCCAGCTCTTCTTTGGCTGGGAAGCCGTGGGCCTGGTGTCTTATTTGCTCATCGGTTTTTGGCACAACAAACCCACGGCCATCTTCGCCAACATGAAGGCGTTTTTGGTCAACCGTGTGGGGGACTTTGGTTTCATCTTGGGCATTGGTTTGATCGTGGCTTTTGCCGGCACGCTCAACTACACGGAAGCTTTTGCCAAAGCGCCTGAGCTGGCCAAGCTCGCGTTTCCCGGCACCGAGTGGATGCTCATCACCGTCATCTGCATTTGCCTTTTCATTGGGGCCATGGGCAAGAGCGCCCAATTCCCTCTGCATGTGTGGTTGCCCGACTCCATGGAAGGCCCGACCCCGATTTCTGCGTTGATTCACGCAGCGACCATGGTGACGGCCGGCATCTTCATGGTGGCGCGTATGTCGCCGCTGTTTGAGTTGTCGGACACCGCCTTGAGTTTCATTTTGGTGATCGGCTCGATCACGGCTTTGTTCATGGGCTTTTTGGGCATCATTCAAAACGACATCAAACGTGTGGTGGCCTACTCCACGTTGTCGCAGCTGGGTTACATGACGGTGGCGCTCGGTGCCTCCGCGTATTCGGTGGCCGTGTTCCACCTGATGACCCACGCCTTCTTCAAAGCGCTGCTCTTCCTGGCTGCAGGCTCGGTCATCATCGGCATGCACCACGACCAAGACATCCGCAACATGGGCGGTTTGCGCAAGTACATGAAGATCACCTGGATCACGTCCTTGCTCGGCTCGCTGGCCTTGATCGGCACGCCGCTGTTCTCGGGCTTCTATTCCAAGGACAGCATCATCCTGGCTGTGGAAAACAGCCACCTTTGGGGTTCAGGCTTCGCCCAGTTTGCTGTGGTTGCGGGCGTGTTCGTGACGGCCTTCTATTCCTTCCGCATGTATTTCTTGGTTTTCCACGGCAAAGAGAATTTCCGCCACAAACCATTCCCCGGTGAACACGATCACCACGACGACGATGGGCACCACCACGAACCCCATGTGCCGCACGAGTCACCGTGGGTGGTGTGGTTGCCGCTGGTGCTTTTGGCCGTGCCCTCGGTGTTGATCGGTTACTTCACCATTTCTCCCATGTTGTTTGCGGGTTTCTTCGACGGTGCCATTCACATTGATACCGCCAAGCACCCGGCCATGCACCATTTGGCCGAGCATTTCCACGGTGCCTGGTCCATGGCCTTGCATGGTTTGCAAACCTTACCTTTCTGGCTGGCGGTGGCGGGCGTCGCCACGGCTTACTGGTTCTACATGGTTCAGCCCAGTATTCCCGCCGCCATCAAGGCTCGCACGGCCTTCATCAACCGTGTGCTGGAAAACAAGTACTACTTCGACTGGTTCAACGAGAACGTTCTTGCTGCTGGTACACGCCTTTTGGGTCGCGGGTTGTGGAAAGGGGGCGATCAAGCTTTGATCGACGGCCTCTTGATCAACGGGTCGGCCAGCAGCGTGGGCAGTTTGGCCACCGTCATGCGTTTGCTGCAAACCGGGCATTTGTTTTGGTATGCCCTGGTGATGATTTTGGGTGTCATTGGTTTGATGACTTGGCAGTTGTGGCCGTATCTGGGCAATTTGCTCGGCCGCTGATAGCTGGCGCTAACAAACGACAGCCACGGAGTAAACCTAGAAACGGCAGTTGACCGCTTTCTTCCGCCGGAAACATCAGATGAATATTGAGAGTTCTCTACACGATGGACAGCCCCTTTGGGGTGGCAACGCTACGCACCCGATTGAGCCGCGCTGCGGCACGCTGGCGGCGTTGCTCCTCATTGCGGGCATGAGCCCGCTGCTTCGTCGCGCCTTGCCAGCGCACCTCATCGCAGCCCACTCGGGCGCGTCCAACTGCCGTTTCTAGGTTGAAAACATGGGATTGTTGAGTCTTGCCATTTGGTTGCCCATCTTCAGCGGTGTGCTCCTGCTCGCCATGGGGCGCGATGAACACGCCAAGGTGGCACGCTGGGTGGCACTGGTTGCATCGATAGTCAGTTTTGTGGTCACCGTTCCGTTGCTCACAGGCTTTGACAACACCACGGCAGCCATGCAATTTGTTGAAAAGCTGGAGTGGATCGACCGCTTCAACGTCAACTACCACCTGGGCGTGGATGGCATCTCGGTGTGGTTTGTTCTGCTCACCGCCTTCATCACCATCATCGTGGTGATTGCGGGTTGGGAAGTGATCACCGAACGCGTCAACCAGTACATGGGCGCGTTTTTGATTCTCTCCGGCATCATGGTGGGTGTTTTCACTGCGCTGGATGGCCTGCTGTTCTATGTGTTTTTTGAAGCCACTTTGATCCCGATGTACATCATCATCGGCGTGTGGGGGGGGCCTCGTCGTGTGTATGCGGCATTCAAGTTTTTCCTCTACACGCTGGCCGGTTCTCTCTTGATGTTGCTGGCCCTGCTGTACCTGTACTTCAAGTCGGGCGGCAGTTTTGACATCCTCACCTGGCACCAACTTCCTTTGCCGATGCCAGCGCAAACCTTGCTCTTCTTTGCGTTCTTCGCAGCGTTTGCGGTGAAGGTGCCCATGTGGCCGGTCCACACCTGGTTGCCCGACGCCCACGTCGAAGCGCCGACCGGTGGTTCGGTGGTGCTGGCGGCCATCATGTTGAAGCTCGGCGCCTACGGATTCTTGCGTTTTTCCATGCCCATCACCCCTGATGCCGCACACGAGTGGGCTTGGTTCATTGTGGCCTTGTCGCTAATCGCCGTGATCTACATTGGCCTCGTGGCCCTGGTTCAGCAAGATATGAAGAAGCTGGTGGCTTACTCTTCCATTGCTCACATGGGGTTCGTGACCTTGGGGTTCTTCATGTTCAACGAGCTGGGCACGTCGGGTGCGCTGGTACAAATGATTTCCCACGGGTTTGTCTCGGGTGCCATGTTCCTGTGCATCGGTGTGCTCTATGACCGTGTGCATTCGCGAGAAATTTCCAGTTATGGTGGTGTGGTCAACACCATGCCCACCTTCACCGCTTTTGCTGTGTTCTTCGCCATGGCCAACTGTGGCTTGCCGGGCACCGGCGGTTTTGTGGGCGAGTGGATGGTGATTCTCGGCACGGTGTCGGTCAACTTCTGGTTGGGCGCTTTGGCCGCCACGGCTTTGGTGTTTGGTGCCGCCTACAACTTGTGGATGGTCAAACGCGTTTACTTCGGCCCTGTGGCCAACGACGATGTCAAAGGACTCACCGATCTCAACCCGCGAGAGTTCTTCATGATGGCCGTGCTGGCCGTGGCTGTGTTGTGGATGGGTGTGTATCCCAAACCCTTCACCGACACCATGCATGTCTCGGTGACGCAGCTGCTCCAGCACGTCTCCATTTCCAAACTCCCATGAGTCCGCGGACAGCAACCCGGCAAGACGCACCATGAACGAAATGAATTGGCTGTCCATCTACCCGCAACTGGCCTTGTTGTGCTTCGCACTGGTCATCGCTTTGGCGGATTTGTGGCTGACCGACGAGCGGCGCACCACCACCTATTGGCTCACACAACTTTCTCTGGCGGTAGTGGCCGGCATGTACCTGTATTTTGTGAATGCTGGTACGAATGAAGCTGGCATGCAAGGCATGGTGGTGTCAGACCCCATGGGGAATTTGCTGGGCTTCTTTGCCTGCTTGGCCACCATGGTCACACTGGCTTATGCGCGGCCCTATGCCGGTGAGCGCGACATGCTCAAGGGCGAACTCTTCACCTTGGCCTTGTTTTCCTTGCTCGGCATTTGTGTGATGTTGTCGGCCAACAATTTCCTGGTGATTTACCTGGGCCTGGAGCTGATGAGTTTGTCGCTCTACGCGCTGACCGCGCTGCGCCGCGACCACGCCATCTCCACTGAAGCGGCGATGAAGTACTTTGTGCTGGGTGCTTTGGCCAGCGGCTTCTTGCTCTATGGCTTGTCCATGATGTACGGAGCCACCGGCACGCTGGACATTGACGATGTTTTTAAGGCCATCGGCTCCGGGCAAATCAACAAATCGGTGTTGATTTTTGGCTTGGTGTTTGTGGTCGCTGGCTTGGGATTCAAACTTGGTGCTGCACCGTTTCACATGTGGGTTCCTGACGTCTACCAAGGCGCACCCACGGCGGTCACCTTGCTGATTGGTGGCGCGCCCAAGTTGGCGGCCTTCGCCATCATGATGCGACTGCTGGTGGACGGCATGCTTGGCCTGGTGGTCGACTGGCAACAAATGCTGGTGGTGTTGTCCTTGGCCTCGATGACCCTGGGCAATTTGGCGGCCATTGCGCAGACCAATATCAAACGCATGTTGGCCTACTCAACCATTGCCCACATGGGCTTCATGTTGCTGGCCATGACCAGTGGTGTCGTGCACAACAACGTGTTCTCGGCTGTGAATTCTTACGCGTCGTCCATGTTCTACATGGTCACCTATGTGCTCACCACCTTGGGCACCTTTGGCATGGTGATGCTGCTCTCCAGCAAGGGTTTTGAAAGCGAACACATCGACGACTTCAAGGGCCTTGCACGCCGCAGCCCTTGGTACGCCGCGGTGATGGCCATTTTCATGTTCTCTTTGGCTGGCATACCGCCCACGGTCGGGTTCTACGCCAAGCTCAGTGTGTTGCAGGCCTTGATCACCACCAACGTTGAAGCCTATTTGTGGCTGGCCGGCGCGGCGGTGTTCTTGTCGCTGATCGGCGCTTACTACTACCTGCGTATCGTCAAGGTCATGTTCTTTGACGAGCCACGTGATGCCTCGCCATTGAACAGCCCGAGTGACGTGCGGGTGCTGCTCTCACTCAACGGTGCCGCTGTGGTGGTGCTGGGGCTCTTGCCCAGCGGCCTGATGACCTGGTGTGCCCAGGCCATTGGCAAGTCCTTCGGCAGCTGAGTCTCATGTCGGGTATGACGGGCGAGGTTTGGAGCGTCTTGCTGGTGGCTTTGCTGGCCGCGAATTGGCCGTTCTTCTCTGAGCGTATTCTTTTGCTGGGACCACGCCGTGCGCCCAAAGCTTTGGCCTGGCGTGCGCTGGAGCTGATGTTGCTGTGGGGCCTCACGCTAGGTGTGGGGACTTTTCTGGAAGCACGCCTTGGGCAACGCCACGCACAGGGCTGGGAGTTTTATGCAGCCTTTGGTTTCTTGTTTGTCACTTTTGCCTTCCCGGGTTTTGTGTGGCGTTATCTGAGAAAGTCCAGGGATGGCCGACCCAGTGAATGACGCTGCGCCGCAGGACCACCACCTGCGAGAAACCCAGCTTGAAAGCCGGCAGGTTTATCAAGGACATTTCTTGGATGTGCGCTGCGACCAAGTGCGTTTGCCCAGCGGTGCAGTGGCTCAGCGGGAGTACATCCGCCACCCTGGTGCTGTCATGATCGTGCCACTGCTGGACGATGGCAGTGTGGTGGTCGAGCGTCAGTTTCGCTATCCCTTGAATCGCGTCATGATCGAGTTTCCCGCAGGCAAACTCGACGCAGGCGAGCCGCCCATGCAGTGTGCTGCTCGAGAGCTTCGCGAAGAAACCGGCTACGCAGCCCACCACTGGGCGCGTGCTGGCATTTTGCACAACGCCATTGCCTATTCAAACGAAGGCATCGAGGTGTGGTTCGCTCGTGGATTGACGGCGGGTGATCGTCACTTGGATGAGGGAGAGTTTTTGGACGTTGGCACCAGCACGCTGGAGGCCCTCGAAGAACAAGCTTGCAGCGGCGAACTGACCGATGCCAAAACTTTGATCGGCTTGTTGTGGTTGCGCCAGTGGCGAGAGGGTCGCTGGCCCTTGGTTTGGCGAGAGCTCTCCGAGCAAACCGCGAATATGCCGGATGCAGGTTGAGCCTAGATCCAACAGTTGACCGCTTTCTTCCGCTGGCAATCCTGTATGAATATGGAAATTTCCGTACACGAATCTCATCACCTCTTGGTTGAAAGCGCTACGCACCCGATTGAGCCGCGCTTCGGGTGGCGGGCGGCGTTGTTCCTCCTTGCGGGCATTAGCCCGCCGCGTCGTCACGCCTTGCCAGCCACCCGAATCGCAGCCCACTCGGGCGCATTCAACTGCCGGATCTAGGCTCAAGCCCTCTGCCTGACAATCGCGATATGAAAGTACTGAATCTGCGCTGCGCCCATGACCACCGATTTGAAGGTTGGTTCTCCCACGAAGACGACCTGGCGCAACAAACTCAAAACGGATTGCTCACCTGCCCGTTGTGTGGCAGCGCTGAGATTCAGCGACTGCCCAGTGCGCCGAGGTTGAACTTCGGTGCCGTTGCGCCCACGCAAGAATCGGTCGTGTCCCAAGGCCATACAAATTCGCCAGCCACTCCTACCTCGAGCGAGAGCGCCACCGCCGCACCCGTTTCCAAGCAAACGGAAGCGTCATGCCACACCTTACAAAGCCTGTGGATTGAGGCAGTGCAGCATGTGATGGCCAACACCACCGATGTGGGCGAGCGTTTCCCGGAAGAAGCGCGTCGCATTCACTATGGTGAAGAACCGCATCGCCCGATACGTGGGCAAGCGTCAAAAGAAGAGGTACAGGCGCTGCATGAAGAGGGCATTGAGTTGATGACATTGCCGATTCCTGCCGCACTCAAAGGGCCATTGCAATGACGGGCCGCCTAAAGATGTGCAATTCAAACCATCGATAGCTGGATGCGCTCACACTCTGGGTGACAATCACCCATCCACCGCCCGGGTGGTGAAACTGGTATACACAGCGGACTTAAAATCCGCCGCTTCCTGAAAAGGGGCGTACGGGTTCGACCCCCGTCCCGGGCACCATATTCGATGCGCTTTCTATCGCCACCTTGGCGTCCAGTGGTAGCCAGTGGCGTGCCAAGGCTACCAACGTTGTCGCGTCTCCACTGCTTTCAAATTGCAAGACGGCCTTGGTATTGGTTGCGGGCGGTGATGGCAGGCGGCGTACCACCTCTTTGGCCACAGCCTCTGCGGTATCCAGGACAGTCACACCCGGACCCATGACCTGCTCGATCATATGTCGGACAAAAGCGTAGTGGGTGCAGCCCAACACCACGGTGTCAACGCCTGCTGTTTTGAGCGGGGCGCAGTGGTATTGCACTAATTCCAGCACCTCGGGCGAGTCCACATCACCTGCTTCAATGGCCCGTGCCAAACCCGTGCAGGCTTGACTGACGATTTGCGCGCCTGCGCTGTGGCGAGCCAGCAAACCCATGAATCGGGTGCTTTTTAAGGTGCTGTGCGTGGCCATCACGCCCACGCGGCGGTTCCTGGACATGGCTGTGCCGGGTTTGATCCCAGGCTCAACGCCAACGATGGGCAGGTCGGGCCAGCGCTGTCGCAGCGCATCGGCAGCCACGGCGGTGGCGGTGTTGCAGGCGATGACCAGGGCTTGGCAGCCGCTGTCCACCAAGTGTTCAGCGATGCGCTGAGATCGTGCCAGCAAATAGGCATCCTCACGTTCACCGTAAGGTGCGTGCGCGGTATCGGCGAAGTAGAGAAAAGATGCGTCGGGCAGGGCCTTGTGTATGCTCTTCAGCACCGACAAGCCGCCCACGCCCGAATCGAACACGCCGATGCGCGTGATCTGTGGTGAAGAGATAAAAGAGTGGCTCACGGTGCGCGAGTCTATCTGCGCGCGGCATCGTGGGGCTTGCGGCAATAAAGCCACGCGAACGGTAAACAATATTAGAACGACCGTGCTATTTTAGGTTTCATCCCCTATGCTCTCGGGCCAGAATGCCACCAATCATTAGGTCGCGGTCTAGAATCAACCTTACGTATACGTCAACTCAAGCGGAGTCTCAACGATGAAAGTTTTGGTGCCAGTCAAGCGGGTGGTGGACTACAACGTCAAGGTGCGTGTCAAAGGCGACGGCACCGGTGTCGATATCGCCAACGTCAAGATGAGCATGAATCCCTTTGATGAAATTGCCATTGAAGAGGCGGTGCGTTTAAAAGAGAAGGGCGTGGTGACGGAAGTGATCGCAGTGTCCTGTGGCATCGCGGCCTGCCAAGAAACCTTGCGTACCGCCATGGCCATTGGGGCCGACCGCGCCATCCTGGTCGAAACCGATGCCGAGTTGCAACCCCTTGCCGTGGCTAAGCTGCTCAAAGCCTTGGTCGACAAAGAACAGCCCCGCCTCGTGGTGCTCGGCAAACAAGCGATCGACGACGACTGCAACCAAACCGGCCAAATGCTGGCCGCGCTCACCGGCTGGCCTCAGGCCACCTTCGCCTCCAAAGTTGACGTACAGGGCGAGCAAGTGCACGTCACGCGTGAAGTCGATGGTGGCCTGGAAACCCTGGCCTTGAACCTGCCCGCAGTCATCACCACTGACTTGCGCTTGAACGAGCCGCGTTATGTGACCTTGCCCAACATCATGAAGGCCAAGAAAAAGCAGCTTGATGTCGTCAAGCCTGCCGACCTTGGCGTGGACGTGACCCCGCGCATCAAAACACTGAAGGTGAGCGAGCCGCCCAAACGGGGTGCCGGTGTGAAGGTGCCCGATGTCGCCACATTGGTGGCCAAACTCAAAACCGAAGCCAAGGTGATCTGACCATGACTGCCGCTCTTAAAACACTCGTAATTGCTGAACACGACAACCTCTCCATCAAAGGTGCCACGCTCAACACCGTGGCCGCTGCGGCCCTGTGCGGTGGCGACGTGCATGTGCTGGTGGCGGGCCACAACGCCCAAGCGGCCGCGCAAGCGGCGTCAACGATTGCTGGCGTGAGCAAGGTCCTGCATGCCGATGGCGCAGCACTGGCCCACGGTTTGGCCGAAACCTTGGCCGCCCAAGTGTTGGCCTTGGCCCCCGGCTACAGCCACATCCTCTTTCCCTCCACGGCCAGCGGCAAAAACACCGCGCCGCGTGTGGCGGCTTTGCTGGATGTGGCGCAGATTTCCGACGCCAGCAAAGTCATCAGCCCCGATACGTTCGAGCGCCCGATCTACGCTGGCAATGCGGTGGCCACGGTGCAAAGTTTGGATGCCACCAAAGTCATCACCGTGCGAACGACGGGGTTTGATCCTGCTGCAGCGACCGGTGGCTCTGCCGCAGTGGAGTCGATTGCTGCCGTGGCTGATGGTGGATCGTCCCGTTTCGTGGGCAGCGAAATTGCGAAGAACGACAGGCCCGAACTGACGGCGGCCAAGATCATTGTCTCTGGTGGCCGCGCTTTAGGCAGCAGCGAAAAATTCACCGAGGTGCTCACCCCCTTGGCAGACAAACTCGGTGCTGCCTTGGGTGCCAGTCGCGCGGCGGTGGACGCTGGTTATGCGCCCAACGACTGGCAGGTTGGACAAACCGGCAAGATCGTCGCGCCTCAGTTGTATGTCGCCATCGGCATCAGCGGTGCGATCCAACACCTGGCTGGCATGAAGGACTCCAAAGTCATCGTCGCCATCAACAAAGACCCCGAGGCCCCGATTTTCAGCGTGGCCGACTATGGGCTGGAGGCCGATCTGTTCACCGCAGTGCCTGAGTTGCTGGCGGCGCTTTGAACTGACCCTTGTTGCCGCGAAACCAGCCCGTCACTGCGAAACCTGCATGACGGGCTTTTTTGAGACTGCACCCAGCCTATAAAAAAGACAGGAGACATCCATGAGCTACACCGCCCCCCTCAAAGACATGCTGTTCTGCATAAAGGAACTGGCCCAACTTGACGCCATAGCCCAGCTCCCTGGTTTCGAAGACGCCGGCCTGGAAACCGCTCAAGCGGTGCTGGAGGAGTCGGCCCGCTTCAACCAAGAAGTACTGGCCCCTTTGAACTGGGAAGGCGATAAGAACCCGTCGTCTTGGAAAGACGGCAACGTCACGACCACCCCAGGCTTCAAGGAAGCCTTCAGCCAGTTTTCACAAGGTGGCTGGCAGGGACTGCAGCACTCACCAGACTTCGGCGGCCAAGGCTTGCCGAAAACCATAGGCGCAGCCTGCATCGAAATGCTCAACAGCGCCAACATGAGTTTTGCGCTGTGCCCCTTGCTCACCGACGGCGCGATCGAAGCCTTGATGACGGCGGGCACGCCTGAGCAGCAGGCGCTTTATATCCCCAAGATGGTTTCCGGTGAATGGACAGGCACCATGAACCTCACCGAGCCGCAAGCGGGTTCAGACCTGGCCAAGGTACGCACACGTGCCGAACCTCAAAGCGACGGGAGCTACAAAATTTTCGGCACCAAGATTTACATCACCTATGGCGAGCACGACATGGCCGCCAACATTTGCCACCTGGTGCTGGCCCGTGTGACGGGCGCGCCGGAAGGCGTGAAGGGCATCAGCCTCTTCATCGTGCCTAAGTTCAAAGTCAACACCGATGGCAGTCTGGGCGAACGCAACGATGTGCACTGCGTCAGCATTGAACACAAACTCGGCATCAAAGCCAGCCCCACGGCTGTGCTGCAATTTGGTGACCACGGCGGCGCCGTGGGGCATTTGATCGGCCAGGAGAACCGTGGCTTGGAATACATGTTCATCATGATGAATGCCGCCCGTTACGCCGTGGGCATGCAGGGTATCGCGGTGGCAGAACGGTCTTACCAACAAGCCGTGGCCTTTGCCAAAGACCGTATTCAATCGCGTCCGGTGGATGGGGCATTGCCCGACAGTGGCCCCATCATTCACCACCCCGACGTCAAGCGCATGCTGATGACGATGCGGGCGTACACCGAAGGTTGCCGTGCCATGGCCTCGGTCGCCGCAGCGGCGTTCGACGCGGCACACCATCACCCTGACGAGGCCACCCGCAAACAAAACCAAGCCTTTTATGAATTCCTCGTGCCCTTGGTCAAGGGCTACAGCACCGAGATGAGCCAAGAGGTGACGAGCCTGGGGGTACAGGTGCACGGCGGCATGGGCTTCATTGAAGAAACCGGCGCGGCCCAGCACTACCGTGACTCCAAAATCCTCACCATCTACGAAGGCACCACCGCCATCCAGGCCAATGATTTGGTGGGCCGCAAGACGGCACGTGATGGGGGTCAAACCGCTAAAGCTTTTGCGGCCCAGGTGGCACTGACCGAAACGAGTTTGAAAGGTCGCAACAGCGCCGCGAGCCAATCCATGCTCAAACGTTTGTCCGCCGCGCGCCTCGCATTCGAGCAAGTGGTGGACTTCATCGCGGCAAATACCAAAAGCCAGCCCAATGCAGCGTTCGCAGGCTCGGTGCCCTACCTGATGCTGGCGGGCAACCTGATGGCTGGCTGGCAAATGGCGCACAGTTTGGTGATTGCCGAAGACCAACTTTCGCAAGGCCAAGGCGATGCGAATTTCTTGCAAGCCAAGGTGGTCACGGCGCGCTTCTATGCTGAGCACATTTTGAGCAAAGCGCCTGGGATCCGCGACGCGATTGTCGAGGGTGCTGACAGCGTCAATGGTTTGGCCTTAGACGCCTTTTGAGAGCAGCCATGTCCTTACCCGCAATTTTCAACACCCTGCGCCTGCCGGTCATCGGCTCGCCCCTCTTCATCATCAGCAACCCGAAACTGGTGATTGCGCAGTGCAAGGCCGGCATCGTCGGCTCCATGCCGGCCTTGAATGCACGGCCTGCGTCGCAACTGGACGAATGGCTGGCCGAAATCACCGAGACTTTGGCGGCGCACAACAAAGCCCACCCCGACCAGCCCGCTGCGCCCTACGCCATCAACCAAATCGTGCACAAGAGCAACGACCGTTTGGAGCAGGACATGGCGGTGTGTGCCAAGTACAAGGTGCCACTCATCATCACCTCGCTCGGCGCACGGGTCGATGTGAACCAGGCCGTTCACGGCTGGGGCGGTGTGGTGTTGCACGACATCATCAACAACAACTTCGCCAAGAAAGCCATTGAGAAGGGCGCTGACGGCCTGATCGCCGTGGCCGCAGGTGCCGGGGGCCATGCGGGCGTGAAAAGCCCCTTCGCTTTAATCCAAGAAATTCGCCAGTGGTTCGACGGCCCGGTGGCGCTCAGTGGTTCCATCGCCACCGGCGATGCGGTATTGGCCGCACAGGCCATGGGTGCCGACCTGGCCTACATCGGTTCCGCTTTCATTGCCACCCATGAAGCGCGGGCTTCAGATGCCTACAAACAAATGATCGTCGACAGCAGCAGCGATGACATCGTTTACAGCAACCTCTTCACCGGGGTGCATGGCAACTACCTCAAAGGCTCTATCGTCAATGCGGGGATGGACCCCGACCATCTGCCCGAAAGCGACCCCAGCAGCATGAACTTTGGCGGCGACGCGAAGAAAGCGTGGAAAGATATCTGGGGCTGCGGCCAAGGGATTGGTGCGGTCAAGGCCGTGACGTCGACGGCGGAGTTGGTGCAGCGTTTGGCCGTTGAATACGCTGCCGCGCGGATTCGTTTGGGTTTGGTTTGAACTCAGATCAAGCCGCCGGGTTTTCAACTTCCAAACTGCAATCGCATCCACTGCCAGCAGAGATCATGCGTCCAGCCAGGCGGCGGATCAGCCGCTGTGCCCATCGGGCTCGCAGTCCCGTGTAGCGGGCGGGATCGACCAATACCCCGCAGCGGTAGCGCGATTCGCTTTCCATCCACTGCAATGCTGCGCAAGCCCCCGTGCGGCGTCGGCTCACGAGCATGCCAACAGGGCAGGGCGCATAGGCGCAGCAAACACCGCAGCCATTGCAGGGCTCAGCCCAAGCAGGCTTGGGCGGCGCGGCTTCATGGGTGTGAAGAATGATGACCTTCTCTTTGAACTTGGCTGGCATGGATGCATTGCAGCACACCCGCACATCCAAGCAAACTCTTCTGAAGCGGTAGGCCTGCATATGGTCCAGGACGGAAATTTTGCATGGCAAAAGAGTTCCGTTGGTGTTACATTGCCACCCGTGACAACTTAGTCCCTTCCCGTCCCCTTTGGTGTTTGTGCGCGCTTCAAGTGTTGCGAATGTCAAAGGCGGGTCGCTTGTCCGCCAATCGGTCTAGCCGTGTCGCGGAAGGTTTTTAACCCATCGATGTGCCGGAAACCGGTGCGAAAGGTGAGCGAAAGATGATGCAAAAGCAGCAAGAAAACTCGTATCTGTTCGGGGGCAATGCGCCCTATGTCGAAGAGATGTACGAGGCCTATCTCGACAACCCCGGTTCTGTGCCTGACAACTGGCGTGCGTATTTCGACGCACTGCAGCACGTGCCTGCCACCGACGGCAGCAACAGCCCCGATGTGGCGCATGCGCCCGTCATCGAATCCTTTGCCCAGCGCGCCAAAGCCAACGCTTTTGGCAACAAAGCCAGCGGTGCTGACCTCGCCGTGGCCCGTAAACAAGTTCATGTGCAGTCGCTGATCGCGGCTTACCGTTTCCTCGGTTCCCGCTGGGCCGACCTGGACCCCCTCAAGCGCCAAGAGCGCCCCAAGATTCCCGAGTTGGAGCCTGCGTTTTACGACCTGACCGAGTCCGACATGGACATCTCGTTCAGCGCCACCAACACCTATTTCAGCAAAGCTGAAAACATGAGCCTGCGCCAGATCGTGCAGGCCCTGCGTGAAACCTATTGCGGCTCGATTGGTGCAGAGTACATGCACATCACCGATCCTGCCGAGAAACGCTGGTGGCAAGAAAACCTCGAGAGCATTCGCTCCAAGCCGAACTACACGGCTGAACAAAAGAAACACATCCTCAACCGCTTGACCGCTGCGGAAGGGCTGGAGCGTTACCTCCACACCAAGTACGTGGGCCAGAAACGTTTCTCCCTCGAAGGCGGCGAGAGTTTCATCGCGTCGATGGACGAGTTGGTGCAGCGCGGCGGCAGCAAGGGCGTGCAGGAAATCGTGATCGGCATGGCCCACCGGGGTCGTTTGAATGTGTTAGTCAATACCTTGGGCAAAGAACCCAAAGACTTGTTCTCGGAGTTCGATCACACCGCACCCGAAGATCTGCCTGCTGGTGACGTGAAGTACCACCAGGGTTTCTCCAGCGACGTGACCACGCCCGGCGGCCCCGTCCACTTGAGCCTGGCCTTCAACCCATCGCACTTGGAAATCGTCAACCCGGTGGTCGAAGGTTCAGTCAAAGCACGCTTGGACCGTCGCGGTGACAAGACAGGCGCGTCCGTGTTGCCTATCTTGGTTCACGGTGATGCAGCATTTGCTGGTCAAGGCGTGGTGATGGAAACCCTGGCGCTGGCACAAACCCGTGGCTATTACACGGGCGGTACTGTCCACGTGGTCATCAACAACCAAATCGGTTTCACCACCAGTGACCCACGTGACAGCCGCTCCACGCTGTATTGCACCGACGTGGTCAAGATGATTGAGGCCCCTGTGCTGCACGTCAACGGTGACGATCCCGAGGCCGTGATTCTGGCCACCCAGCTTGCACTGGACTACCGCCAGCAGTTCAAGAAAGACGTGGTGGTGGACATTGTTTGTTTCCGCAAACTCGGCCACAACGAACAAGACACCCCAGCGCTGACCCAGCCGCTGATGTACAAAAAAATCGGCCAGCACCCAGGCACACGCAAACTCTATGGCGACAAACTGATCGCTCAGGGCGTGTTGCCTGCCGACGGCCCGGACGAGATGGTCAAAGAGTTCCGCGCCGCCATGGACGCAGGTAAACACACCATCGATCCTGTGCTGACCAACTACAAGAGCAAGTACGCGGTGGACTGGTCGCCCTTCTTGGGCAAGAAGTGGACTGACGCGGCTGACACGGCACTGCCGTTGGCCGAGATCAAACGCCTGGCCGAGCGCATCACCACCTTGCCGTCCACCTTCAAGGCGCATTCCTTGGTGGAGAAGGTCATCGCCGACCGCGCCGCTATGGGCCGTGGTGAGATTAACCTAGATTGGGGCATGGGCGAGCATCTGGCATTTGCCTCCCTCGTGGCCAGCGGTTATGCGGTGCGCCTGTCAGGTGAAGACTGTGGACGCGGCACCTTCACCCACCGCCACGCCGTGTTGCACGACCAAAACCGCGAGAAGTGGGACGAAGGCACCTACACGCCGCTGCAACATGTGGCCGAAGGCCAAGCGCCGTTCGTCGTGATCGACTCGCTGCTGTCTGAAGAGGCGGTGCTCGGTTTTGAGTACGGCTACGCTTCGGCAGAGCCCAACACGCTGGTGATCTGGGAAGCCCAGTTTGGCGACTTTGTGAACGGCGCTCAGGTCGTGATCGACCAGTTCATCGCATCCGGTGAAGTGAAGTGGGGCCGTGCCAATGGTTTGGCTTTGATGCTGCCACACGGCTACGAAGGCCAAGGCCCCGAGCACAGCTCGGCGCGCTTGGAGCGTTTCATGCAGTTGGCTGCTGACAACAACATGCAGATCGTGCAGCCCACCACGGCCAGCCAGATCTTCCATGTGCTGCGCCGTCAGATGGTGCGCATGTTCAGAAAGCCCTTGGTCATCCTCACGCCCAAGTCCTTGCTGCGCAACAAAGACGCGACATCGCCCATCAGCGAGTTCACCAAGGGTGAGTTCAAGACGGTGATTCCGGAAACCCAAGCCGACCTCAACGCTGACAAAGTCAAGCGCGTGATCTGCTGCTCGGGCAAGGTGTACTACGACTTGGTCAAAACACGTGCCGAGAAAAAAGCCACCGACGTGGCCATCATTCGCGTCGAACAGCTTTACCCCTTCCCGCACAAAGCCTTCGCGGCCGAGATCAAGAAGTACCCGAACGCCACCGACATCGTCTGGTGCCAAGATGAGCCGCAAAACCAGGGCGCTTGGTTCTTCGTGCAGCATTACATCCACGAGAACATGCTCGACGGTCAGAAGCTGGGTTATGCCGGTCGCCCCGCGTCCGCGTCGCCCGCAGTGGGTTATTCCCATCTGCACCAAGAGCAGCAAAAGGCTTTGCTTGAGCAAGCCTTCACCAAGCTCAAGGGCTTCATCCTCACCAAGTGAACTTAGGTTTTGCCCGCGCGCGCCGAGCTACCCACGCGCACTGCACGGGCAGGCTTACACCCGAACTCATTGAAAGAACACAACATGGCCATCGTAGACGTCAAAGTTCCGCAACTCTCTGAATCCGTGGCAGAAGCCACCCTCTTGCAGTGGAAGAAAAAGCCCGGCGAAGCCGTGGCAATGGATGAAATCCTGGTTGAAATCGAAACCGACAAAGTCGTGTTGGAAGTGCCAGCACCCGCCGCCGGCATCATGGCCGAGCATGTCAAGGGTGATGGCTCCAGCTGCGTCGCCGATGAAGTTATTGCGCGCATTGACACCGAAGGCAAGGCGTCGGCAGCGCCTGCCTCCGCACCAGCAGCCGCGCCCGCCGCCGCTGCACCAGCACCCGTTGCGGCTGCCGCTGCCACCGGTGGCTCCAAGAGCGACGTGGCCATGCCTGCCGCCGCCAAATTGATGGCCGACAACGCATTGGCCGCAGGTTCTGTCGCTGGCACCGGCAAAGATGGCCGCGTGACCAAGGGTGATGTGCTCGGCGCTTTGGCCTCGGGTGCCAAACCGGCTTCGCCTGTTGCCGCTGCACCCGCAGTGGCCGCCAAACCGGCCTTGCCCACCGTCGCTGCACCTGTCAGCATGAACCTCGGTGACCGCCCAGAGCAACGTGTACCGATGAGCCGCCTGCGTGCCCGCGTGGCCGAGCGTTTGCTGCAATCGCAAGCCACCAACGCCATCCTCACCACCTTCAACGAGGTCAACATGGCCCCGGTGATGGAAATGCGCAAGCGCTTCCAGGAAAAGTTCGAGAAAGAACACGGCGTGAAGATTGGCTTCATGAGCTTCTTCGTGAAAGCCGCTGTGGCCGCGCTCAAGAAATACCCCGTGCTCAATGCCTCGGTTGATGGCAACGACATCGTTTATCACGGCTATTTCGACATCGGCATTGCCGTGGGTTCGCCACGCGGTTTGGTGGTTCCGATTCTGCGTAATGCCGACCAGATGAGTTTTGCCGACATCGAGAAGAAGATCGCCGAGTACGGCCAAAAAGCCAAAGACGGCAAGCTGGGCATTGAAGAAATGACCGGCGGCACCTTCTCCATCTCCAACGGCGGTGTGTTCGGCTCCATGCTGTCCACCCCCATCATCAACCCACCGCAGTCGGCGATTCTCGGCGTGCACGCCACCAAAGACCGCGCCGTGGTCGAAAACGGTGTGGTCGTCGTGCGTCCCATCAACTACCTCGCCATGTCCTATGACCACCGCATCATCGACGGTCGCGAAGCCGTGCTCGGGCCTGGTGGCCATGAAAGAAGCGCTGGAAGATCCGGCTCGTTTGTTGTTTGACATCTGATAGTTCGTTGAATTTCGTTGATTGGTATCTGTGAAATTTAGGGAGTGAGCGATGGCATATCTGGGCGAAAAAATGAATTCGTGCTTGGCTGTTCCGTTTGATTGGGGGCGATCACATCTCGTGATCGTCAGCGGCAGTGGGCCGAACGTCTGCGGCCACGCGATTCTGAATGCGGGTGATTTTTACTTCCATGTTGATGGATTGAATGGACGCCCGTGGTACATGCCAGAGGGTGGATATCGCAAATACCTTAGAGAGAACAAAAAAAGGGAGCTTTTTCGACGGTTCGTACCACTCACGAATCCTGCCGGAGCACAAGAAAAACTAGAAGAACTGAGTGCCAAGAACTGGCGATGGCTTGTAATTCCAAACAACTGTGCCTCGTACGTCGAGGAAATTTTTGCGGCTGGTGGTTCCAAAGAGTCAATCATTACGAACTGCCCGGTGAGATGGAAGTGAGGCACGCTGTCATCGTCACGCTTTCGCTGTTGTTCGCCGTCCTCGTTTCGTTTGTGGCGCTCATACTGTTGGGTGAAATTTCTCCCGAAATGCAGTACGAAACAGCGCTTCCCTACCTGATTGGCCTTTTTGTGGTTGTCTTCGGGCTGTCCATCTTTTTTATGGAAAAGAAACTCTCTCGCTGAACCGCTCTGACCAAAATTCAATCTGAAAGCATTTTTAAATGATGAGTAACCAATTCGACGTCATCGTCATCGGCGGCGGCCCCCGGTGGCTACATCGCCGCCATCCGCGCCGCCCAGCTCGGCATGAAAACCGCTTGCATCGACGAATGGAAAAACGACAAGGGCGGCCCGGCACCGGGTGGCACCTGCACCAATGTTGGCTGCATCCCCAGCAAAGCGTTGCTGCAATCGAGCGAGCACTATGAACAAGCCGCTCACCACTTTGCCGACCACGGCATTGGCTTGTCCAACCTGAGCATGGACGTGGTCAAGATGCTCTCCCGCAAGGACAACGTCGTCAAACAAAACAACGACGGCATCTTGTACCTGTTCAAAAAGAACAAGATCAGCTTCTTCCACGGGCGCGGCTCGTTCGTGAAGCAGGTCGAGGGTGGTTACGAAATCAAAGTGGCCGGGGCCAAAGAGGAATCGTTGACTGGCAAACACATCATCGTGGCGACGGGCTCCAATGCGCGCCAGTTGCCCGGTGCACCGTTTGACGAAGAAAACATCTTGTCCAACGACGGTGCCCTGCGGGTTGGCGCTGTGCCCAAAACTTTGGGCGTGATTGGCGCGGGCGTGATCGGTCTGGAAATGGGCTCGGTCTGGCGTCGTTTGGGCGCCGAGGTCACCATCCTCGAAGGCCTGCCCACCTTCCTGGGTGCCGTGGATGAACAGATCGCCAAAGAAGCCCACAAGGCCTTCACCAAACAAGGCTTGAAGATTGAGTTGGGCGTGAAGATTGGTGACATCAAGTCGGCCAAGAAGGGCGTGAGCATCGCCTACACCAGCGCTACCGGCGAAGCCAAAACCTTGGCCGTGGACAAGCTCATCGTGTCGATTGGCCGTGTGGCCAACACCATCGGCTTGGCCCCTGAAGCCGTGGGTTTGAAGCTCGACGAACGCGGCGCCATCGTGGTGGACGACAATTGCAAAACCAACCTCCCTAATGTGTGGGCAGTGGGCGATGTGGTGCGTGGCCCCATGCTGGCGCACAAGGCGGAAGAAGAGGGCGTGGCCGTGGCCGAGCGCATTGCCGGCCAGCATGGGCACGTCAACTTCAACACCATTCCTTGGGTGATCTACACCTCGCCCGAAATCGCCTGGGTCGGCCAAACCGAGCAGCAACTCAAAGCCTCAGGGCGCGCTTACAAGGCAGGTAGCTTCCCCTTCCTGGCCAATGGCCGCGCACGGGCTTTGGGCGACACCACCGGCATGGTGAAGTTTCTGGCCGATGCGACCACGGACGAAATCTTGGGTGTGCACATCGTTGGCCCGCAAGCCTCGGAGTTGATTGCGGAAGCTGTGGTGGCGATGGAGTTCAAAGCTTCAGCCGAGGACATCGCCCGCATTTGCCACGCCCACCCGTCCTTGAGCGAAGCGACCAAAGAAGCCGCTTTGGCGGTGGACAAGCGCACGCTCAACTTCTGAGCGGGATGAAACCATGAGGTGCAGCGGGGCGACCGGAATGGGCGCCCCGTTCTTCTTTGTAATGGTTTGTTGGAGATGTTCCTCAACCACCCTCGACTCCGTTCGGGCTGGCCCTTCGACGGTGCTCAGGACGGGATCTGTCGAAGCCCTGCGCGGTGGCGCGTGCTGCCCTTCGACAGGCTCAGGGCGAACGGATAAGGGGTGAGGAATGCCGCTGGTCGAGTTTTGTGTTGAGCGTTGTACATGATCTCCGTATCCGAGCTTTACCACCAAACTTTGCTGGAGCGTGGCTACCAAAGCGACGCAGCCCAACTGCGTGCGGTAGCTGCGTTACAACGATGTGCCGACGAGTGGGCCGTGTATGTGCAGCGCCGCCGCAGCACCATCGGCAAGTTATTCGGCACACGCCCACCGCTGCCGCGTGGTGTTTACATGTATGGCGGGGTGGGGCGAGGCAAAAGTTTTTTGATGGACTGCTTTTTCCAAGCCGTTCCCTTAAAACGCAAAGCCCGTTTGCACTTCCACGAATTCATGCGCGAGGTGCACCGTGAGTTGGCCGAGTTGCATGGCACAGTGAACCCGCTGCATGAGTTGGGTCACCGCATGTCGCGTCGCTACCGCTTGATTTGTTTTGACGAGTTCCACGTGGCCGACGTGACGGACGCGATGATTCTCTACAAGCTGCTGGAAGCGCTGGTGGAGTTTCGAGTCAGCATCGTCACCACCTCCAACTTTCACCCTGATGGGCTCTACCCCAATGGCTTGCACCGGGACCGCATCTTGCCGGCGATCGAGCTGCTGAAGAAAAATTTGGAGGTGATCAATGTGGACGCGGGTACGGACTACCGCCAACGCACCTTGGCCCAGGTGAATTTTTACCATTCCCCCTTGGGTCCGGTCGCCGAGGCGGCCATGACCACCGCATTTGAGCAGTTGATCGAAACCAAAGAAGAAACGCCTGTGATGCGCATTGAACACCGCACCTTGCGTGCTCGCCGCAAAGCGGGTGGTGTGGTGTGGTTCGATTTCAAAGAGCTGTGTGCGGGCCCGCGCTCGCAGAACGATTACCTGGAACTGGCCTCGCAGTTTCACACCGTATTGCTTTCCGGTGTGCCTCAGATGTCGCCGCGTTTGGCGTCCGAAGCGCGGAGGTTCACCTGGCTGGTGGACGTGCTTTACGACCGCCGCGTGAAGTTGATCTTGTCTGCCGAAGTGGAGCCGGAATTGCTTTACACCGAGGGGCCCATGGCCCACGAGTTTCCGCGTACCGTATCCCGTCTGCACGAAATGCAGTCGAGTGAGTTTTTGGTGCTGGCGCGACGCGATGTGGACACGGGGCTGACATGAGTTGCCTGCGTGGTCTGGTGCTGCTGTGGTTGTGGGTTTTGGCGGTGCCGCTCACCCAAGCCCAAGTGGACACGTCGGCCGAGAGAGCCCGAATTGCGCAAGAACGAATGGCTGCGGACCAACGTTTACGGGAACAGGAACAAGCGTGCAATGCACGTTTCGCTGTGACAGCCTGTGTCGAAGCGGCACGAAAGGCTCATCGTGATGCGATCACACCGCTGAGGCAGCAGGAGATTCTGCTGGACGATGCAAACAGGCAGCAGCGTGCAGCTCAGCGTCGTGCCGAGCAAGAGGAAAAAGCTGCTCAAAGCAAGCGCGATGTCGGCCTGTCGGGTACCGATCCCACTGCGGTTGATGAGTCGGCATCCGCACCGAAGAAACCCCGGCCTTCTTCTCGCCAGACGGTGTCACCGGAACAGCAAATTCAACTGGATCGCCAACGTGCACAAAAGCAGGCGGCCGCACAGTTTGAGGCGGACCAGCGAGTGAAGTCACAGCGACAGAAGCTGGAAACCGCACAGCGCCGCAAGGCAGAAGTGGAGAAAAGAAACGCAGATAAAGCGGCATCGGGAAAACCACCCCCCGCCGCACTGAAAGTGCCGCCCGCTGCATCAAACTCTTGAACTACTTCAGCGGATCAACCCGAATCAGGGCCAGCGACAGGTTGTCGCCACCGCCACGGGCCCGCTGGCGGGCTTTGCTGATCAACATTTCGCTGGCTTCACGCGGAGGAAGAGCGTGCACGATGGCTCCCATCTCCTTTGGAGTGAAGTAATGCCACAGACCATCACTGCAGGCCATCAGGCTGTCGCCGATTTCTAATCGGTCCACACGGTCGATGGTGATGGGCGGGTCTTGCGTCGTGCCCAGGCAACCGGTCAGCAGGTTGGATTGGGGATGGGTGTTCGCCTCGTCTTCGGAAATTTGGCCTTCATCCACCAGCCGTTGTACAAACGAGTGGTCAATGGTGCGGGCGACCATGTCAGCGCCGCGGAAGTGGTACACCCTGGAGTCACCCGCGTGAATGATTTGGCACTCGCGGTTGGGTGTGACGATGTAGGCGGCTACCGTGCTGTGAGGTTCTTCTTCCGACGTGATGGCGGTGAGTTTGATCATCAAGTGCGCCTCCATCACCAAAGAGCGCAGGGTGTCGCTGGCTTCTTCTTGGCTGGGAGAGTAGCGCTCAAACAACTGACGGGCCGTGAGTATCACCTGATCAGAGGCCTTACGGCCCCCACTTTTACCCCCCATGCCGTCGGCCAGCACCGCCATGGCGCAACCGGTGACACGGTCATGGGCCAGGATTTCCACTTGATCCTGCTGGTAGGCCCTGTCACCGCGATGTATGCCAGTGGCAGCAGAGAGTCGGTAGTTCAGCGTTGCTGTGGTGCTCATGGTCGAAAACTATAATCGTTTTGCCGTATTCAATGGGCAATATCCGTGACCATCGATCATGAGAACCTGTCCTTCAAGGTTCAAAATGCCCGATCATCGGTTTCCGATGGAAAACAACCTCCACTCTCCCCACCGTCAATTGATCGAACTGCGCATGGAGCATGCAGACCTGGACAGTTTGATTGACCGCTCACGCCTGGAAAACCCCGATGACGAGCTGAGCCTTCGTCGCCTCAAAAAGCGCCGCTTGTTGCTGCGCGATCAAATAGCCCGCCTGGAAGCATCACTTGAGCCACCCGAGCCAGCCTGATGTTTTGGCCGAGTCTGTGAGTCCTTTGCGCGCCGCGGTGGAAGCCGCCCTGGGATCTGCCGGTGCCTTGGCTCAGGCCGACCCACGTTATGTGCAGCGCCAGGTTCAACTGCAACTGGCATTGGCGGTGGCTGCAGCCATTGACGCGCGCGAGGCGTTGGTGGCTGAAGCGGGCACCGGCGTTGGCAAAACCTATGCCTACCTGGCACCAGCGCTGCTGTCGGGTAAGCGTACCCTGGTGAGCACTGCCACCAAAAGCCTGCAAGACCAGCTTTTTCTGCGTGACATTCCGCGTTTGCGTCAGGCCCTGAATGTGCCTGTTAGCACCGCCTTGCTCAAAGGGCGTGGCAGTTATTTGTGCACCCACCGTTTGAACCTCGCCAGGCAAACCGCTGAACTGCCGGATCGTTGGGCGGTGCGAACGCTTGCGAAGATTGAGCAGTGGGCCACCAGCACCCGCAGCGGTGACCTGGCCGAACTCGAAGGTTTGGACGAACGCAGCAGCGTGATTCCCCTCGTGACCTCCACACGGGAAAATTGTCTTGGCACGGAATGCCCACAGTACCAAGGCTGCCATGTCGTTAAAGCGCGGCGCGAAGCCATGGCCGCCGATGTGGTGGTGGTGAACCACCACTTGTTTTTTGCCGACATGGCGCTGCGCGACACCGGCGTGGCCGAGCTTTTGCCCACGGTGGAGGTGGCCATCTTCGACGAGGCCCACCAGCTCAGCGATGCGGGCGTGCAGTTTCTGGGCTCCACCCTGGGCACGGCCCAGTTGCTTGATTTTTCGCGCGACATGCTGGCTTTGGGGCTGCAACAGGCGCGTGGGTTGCAGCCTTGGCAGGTGCTGTCGCAGCGTTGTGAACAAACGGCACGAGAACTGCGTTTGGTGTGCGCCGGGCGCCTGGGTGATGTGCGCGGTGCCATCAAGCTGCGCTGGGACGAACGCTGCAACCTTCCTGAATTTGCGCATAGCCTAGAGGCGCTGGGCGACGCCGCCCGCGCCGCGCAACTGGCACTGCAAGCGGTGTTGGATGTGTCGGTGGACTTCGTCAAATTGGCGGAGCGGGCACAGACTCTGGCGCATCTCACCGAGCAGTTCATGCAGCCTGCCGCAGCGGGCCAAGTGCGCTGGATCGACCTCGGGCCGCACAGTGCACGTTTGGTGGAGTCGCCGCTGGACATCCGCGATGCACTCACTGAACAAATGTCAGCCGCACCCAAGGCATGGATCTTCACTTCAGCCACCCTGGGTGACGATGACGCGTTGACTTGGTTTACCGAAGGCGCGGGTTTGTCCAACGCAAAATGTTTGCGTGTCGGCAGTCCCTTTCCCTATGCGGAGCATGCACGCATCTACGTGCCGCGCCGTTTTCCCAAACCCAACGAGGCTGCGCATCCGCAGGCTGTGGCGCTGCTTGCCGCGCGCTGCGCCCAGGCCTTGGGCGGTCGCACTTTTGTGCTGACGACCACATTGCGGGCGCTCAAAAGCATTGCCGAAGACCTGCGCCAGTACTTTCAAACCAACGGCTTGGACATTGACGTGCTGATGCAAGGCAGCAGCCCCAAACGCCAATTGATGCAGCAGTTTTTATCGCAACCACACTCGGTGCTGGTCGGCTCGCAAAGTTTTTGGGAGGGAATTGATGTGCCGGGTGATGCGCTGCAATGTGTGGTGATCGACAAATTGCCTTTTCCACCGCCCAACGACCCCTTGGTGCAAGCCCGCGTGCAGCGACTCGAATCCCAAGGGCGCAACGCCTTCGCCGACTACTTCGTGGCCGAAGCCGCCGTGTCACTCAAACAAGGTGCTGGCCGTCTGATCCGCAGCGAAACAGACCGGGGATTGCTCGTGGTGTGTGATTCGCGATTGGCGGGAATGAACTACGGCAAGCGCTTGTTGCAGGCGTTGCCGCCTATGGGGGTGTTGGGGACGGAGGAGGAGGCGCTGGAGTGGTTGGGCTCGCTGGTGGCTGGGCCGAATTGAGGCGTCTATTGGTTCGGTCGTTGAATCAGCGGTCAATCAGATTGTGTTGTCCTTGGTCATGGAATGGAACCTGTGACCCCATTCGGAGCGAACATTCGGCAGGCTCTAGCCATCTGTTCCGACACTTTCTCAGGATTAAATCCATCATGATCTGCGAGTGCCGTGGCGGCTCCGCAGACTGATTCGAAATGCTTGGAGGCTACCGTTCGACGTGAATACTTCGCATAGTAATCTTGCAAGAAAGCTTCAGCATTCTTTGAATTGGAGGATAGCTGGTCAAGGTAAATCCTATACGCCTCCGACACCGGTTGATTCGCCTTATGCTCGGTCCAAATTCGAAAACCACCGAGAGAGGCGATCGCAATCACGGCAAATGCGATCAGTACACCCCACTCTTGAATGAACGACTTGTTTTGTTGTGTTTCCTGCATCAAAAACTCAATACGGAGTGGCTCGGCTTAGGTGCGTAGCAATGCGAACGGTAGCGAGGCTAGGTGCAAACCTGCATAGATGTGGAAATGAACCCAGATTTCTCATGCAAAGTTTTTTTCACGGCTTTGAAGCAATCTATGCGATAGGCTCCAACGCCCTCACCAAACCTGCCACCACCGCTTCTCCTGCAAGCCCAAGGAAGCCGCCGTCACAAACTTGGTCTTGGGAAAGTTTGTCTGCTGAACGCGTTTCGCTGCGTCTCGCAAATCGGTCAGACCCAAGCGGTCATAACTGAACACCATGATGGCCAGGGCTTCTTCTGTGGCGGGGGACTGTTGGAACTCTTGCACTGCTTGTTGTGCACGGTTGGCAGCCGCCACGTAAGCCGCGCGGCGGAAGTAGTAGCGGGCCACATGCACTTCATACTCAGCAAGTGAATTGACGATGTAGTCCATCCGCAGTTGGGCGTCCGGTGCGTATTTGGACTGCGGGAATTGCTCCACCAACTGTTTGAATGAGACGAAGGATTCACGCGAGGCTTGTTGGTCTCGCTCTGAGAGGTTTTGACCAGATAGGCCTCCCAAAATCCCCAAGTTGTCGTTGAAGTTCACCAGGCCTTGCAAGTACAGCGCGTAGTCGAGCGCAGGGCTACTGGGGTTGAGTTTGATGAACCGCTCCAGCACCACCAGGGCTTGGGCTTTTTCGCCCAAGCGGTACATGGCATAGGCGCGTTCCAGTTGCGCTTGCTGGGCCACGATGTTCAGCGTCGCTCGGCCTTCCAGGCGTTCATACAGGCGGCCGGCTTTTTCCCAATTGCCGGCAGACATTTCTTCTTTGGCCTCTGCATACAATCGTTCCGCCGTCCAGCCTGCTGTTTCATCTTTGGGCGATGTGCTGCAGGCTGATAAAAAAATTGCCATACCGGCGGCACAAAAAGCAGCGCTGGTTTTCCAACTGATCGTCAAAGTCATCTGCTGCAAGCCGCCGTTTAATGCGGCAGGGTCCGTCAAAAAATGAAAACTGATTATAGAGACGCCCCCCCACTCGAAGACGAGGCGGACGAGCCGCAGGACGAGGTACCCGAAACACGTCAACAAGCCGTAGGCAAAGACCAGCACGGCCAGCGCCTGGACAAGGTGCTGGTGACTTTGGCACCGGAGTTTTCGCGCAACCATTTGCAGGGTTTGGTGGAGGCGGGCCATGTGCGTGTCAACCAACAAGTTGTCACCACGCCTTCACGTAAGTTGTTGCTGGGGCAACAGGTTGAGGTGGACCTGGTTCCTACGGCACAAAGTTTGGCCTTTCGGGCCGAAGCGGTGACTGTGCCCGTGGTGTTTGAAGACGAGCACCTCATCGTCGTCAACAAGCCCGCTGGTTTGGTGGTGCATCCCGCAGCAGGCAATTGGTCGGGCACCTTGCTCAATGGTTTGTTGGCCCACCATGCTGGCGCGGCGGTGCTGCCCCGTGCCGGCATCGTGCACCGGCTAGACAAGGACACCTCGGGGCTGATGGTGGTGGGGAAAACGCTGTTGTCCGTCACGGCCTTGGTGCGTGCCATCGCGGCACGCGAGGTGCATCGGGAATACCTCACCTTGGTTCACGGCGAGTTTCCAGCCCGGGTGTCCAGCATAGACACGCCGGTAGGCCGAGACCCTAAGTCGCGCATTCGAATGGCGGCCATCGCCTCTGGCAAGCCGGCACGCACGGACGTACAGCGCCTTGCCAGTGCGGCTGGCGCGAGCGCGCTGCGTTGTGTTTTGCACAGCGGTCGTACGCACCAAATTCGGGTGCATTTGTCTCACCTGGGACACCCGCTGGTGGGTGATACGGTCTACGGCGGCAAGCCAGCACTGGGCATGGAGCGACATGCATTGCATGCCACTGCTTTGAGGTTTGTTCATCCCGTCAGCGGTGACATGCTGGTTTTTAGCGCCGATCCACCGGTTGATTTTGCGGTGGCTTGGACGCAGGTCGTGGGCACGGCTCGGGTGCCTTGAAAACAACGGCTCGGCCTGTGCCAACAGCACAATTCGTGCACCACCCGCCGCCTTGGCTACAATGGCCCACGATTCAGTGCACGAAGGTGCCCCGGGTTGGCGACAAGATGCCAACCACGCACCCCACACGAACCCTCCCAGCAAGCCCTGTACGCAGGGACGGCGAGCCCGGACGGACAGCTTAGGCACCCCCGATCGCCGCACCAGTGGGATGGTGCGTACTGAACCTGCAACGAGACAAGCAACGCGCGACGGCACCGTCAGCGGCCCACCAAGGTGGTGAGCCAAGGGTAGCCCGCATACCACTGTCCCCTGATGCATGTCGGTTGATGCCGGCCAAGGATGTAGAAGAAGTCCATGAATACACAGGATGCCAAACGCGTCCTCGAGACTGCGCTCATTTGTGCCCGCGAGCCCATGCCCGTGCGCGACATGCGAGCGCTGTTCGACGATGAACTTTCACCCGATACCGTGCGGATTTTGCTCGATGAGCTCTGCCGCGATTGGGATGGAAAAGGCGTGGAGCTGGTGTGTTTGGCGACTGGATGGCGGTTTCAAAGTCGTCCCGAAATGCGCCAGTTTTTGGATCGATTGCACCCAGAAAAGCCACCCAAGTATTCCCGCGCCGTCATGGAAACCTTGGCCATCATTGCTTACCGGCAGCCTGTGACACGGGGTGACATTGAGGATATTCGTGGCGTGACCGTGAACAGCCAAATCATCAAGCAGCTGGAAGACCGGGGCTGGGTGGACGCCATAGGCTACCGCGAAGCACCCGGTCGTCCCGCTTTGTTGGCCACGACCAAACAATTTCTGGACGACTTGGGTTTGGCCAGTTTGGAACAATTGCCTCTCTTGGAGGGGGGCTCGTTTGATTCCAACACCTTGGATGCATTGGCACCGCAACAAACCATGTTGCTCGACCCCCAAGCCAGCTTGGCGTTGGACGATACAGCTGCGCCAGCCTTGGATTTGCCTTTGAATGAACCTGCCGACACGGCGGCCGATTTGCAACTTGCTCCCCCAGTGGTCGCTGACACAGCCGTTGTCAGCGCTCCTCACACCGATTTAACGTCAGACCCGATGGAACCCCAAGCATGAACGTGAACCCAGATTCTTCTTCGTCGAACGAGGGCGATGTGCAGAAGTCGCCCGAGACTTCCGCCACACAGGAGGGGTCAGGAGCAGCAGCGCCCGTGCGTCGCAAACGTGCTGTCAAGGCACCTGCCTCAGCAGAGGTGGCTGAAGCGGCCCCTGAGGCATCGGATGACGCACCGAAAGCTGCCAAGCCCGCCCGTAAACGTAAGGCGGTTGCGGCGGACGCCGCCGAGCCAAGCGCCGCAGCTTCTGAGCCCGCTGTGATGCCCGTGCCAGCCCCTGCTGCGCCAGTGATGGAGGTAGCACCTGTAGGCGCAGCACCACCGCCAGTGTCGGTCGCGCAGCCTGTGGGTCAAGACGCCAGCACGAACATCGCAGATCAACCCCAAGGTGATGAACGTGGTCGCCGCCGTGGACGCAATCGTCGCCGTGGTGGCCGAGACGGTGAAGTCGGTCCCCGTGACGATGCGGCTGGTTCACAGCAAAACATGGCCGTGGCCAGCGATGTCAGCTTGGATGAAGACGATGCACCCGTGACGTTGGACCCCAAAGTGGTCGAAGAAAAGCTGGGCGAAGTGTTCTCGGTTTTGTTGTCTGGCGAATTTGACGCTGAAGAGGCGTCAGGTGAATCGTCGGCCCAGGCACAGGCTGTTGGTGCTGACCTTGCGTCGGGTGACGCTGTCGCTGCCCCGCATGAAGCACCCAAACGAGTGTTGCTGGCCGAACCGGACGCACCCAAATTGCAAAAGGTGCTTGCGCAGTCTGGTATTGGTTCCCGCCGCGACATGGAACAAATGATCGTTGACGGTTTGGTCACCGTGAATGGACAAGTGGCCCATGTGGGCCAGCGCATTTCGTTTGGCGACCAAATTAAAGTGGACGGGCGTTTGGTGCGGGTGCGCATCGTGCCACCAGCACCGCGCATCATTGCGTATCACAAGCCTGTGGGCGAAGTCGTCACGCACGACGACCCGCAGCACCGCCCCACGGTGTTTCGTCGCTTGCCGCGTTTGCCCCAGGGAAAATGGCAATCGGTCGGACGGTTGGACATCAACACCGAAGGCTTGCTGCTGTTCACCAACTCCGGTGATTTGGCCAACAAACTCATGCACCCACGTTTTGGAGTGGAGCGCGAGTACGCGGTTCGAGTGTTAGGCACTTTGGAGCCGGACGCCAAAGCCAAGTTGTTGGCTGGCGTTGAGATCGAAGGCCAAAGCGCGAGTTTCCGTTCCATTGAGAACGGTGGCGGCGAGGGCGTCAACCACTGGTACCGTGTGGTCATCACCGAAGGCCGCAACCGCGAAGTGCGCAAATTGTTCGACGCGGTAGGTCTGACCGTCAGCCGCTTGATCCGCATTCGGTATGGCACCGTGGTATTGCCACGCGGCCTCAAGCGCGGTGTTTGGGTCGATCTGGAAGACACCGATGTGCGTTTGATCCGCCAACTCGCGGGTCACACCTCTCAATCCCGCCACGACAACGACCGTGGTGGTCAACACAAGGCCAAGGGCGGCAAGCCGCCACGCCGCGATGACAACCGGCGTGACGATGTCCGGCGTGACGACAACAGGCGCGATGACAAACGTCCTCAAGGCGGCAAGCCTGAATTCAATGGGCAGCGCGATGGACGCGGTGGTCGTCCGCAGCAGCAAGCCCGCCGCGATCCTCCTGTGGTACGCAGCACACCCCGGGAAGAGGGGTGGGAAGACGACTTCGATCCAGCCCGTATTCCCAATCCGCTGGAGCAGACTTTCGACAAACGTTTTGTTCAAAACCCGCGCAGCCCTGCCGGTGGGCGTGGTTTTCGCAATGGCGGCGGTGGTTTTGGTGCAGGTGGCAGCGCACCAGACGCACCCGCACCGCGCAAGCCAGGTAGCCCGCGCGAACCTGATCCCCTGCAAACGTCGGTGGGTTATATCGGTGCCAATGCTTACCACCGCAAAGGCGGCGGTGGTGGCCGCGGCGGGCAAGGTGGCGGCGGTGGTTATGGCGGCGGTGGTGGCGGTGGTTACTCCGGTGGTGGCAAGGGCGGCGGTGGCGGTCGTCGTGGTCGTTGACCGACAAACGCACGTTCTCTCCCGCAGTCAGCAAGCTGATGACATCAGCGCGCCACTTGCACAGGCTAAAATTCGAGGCTTTGCCAAACTTGGCGAAATCATTAGATAAATTCAGTAGATAAATTCAGTCATTCCATTGAGGAGAAAAACATGGCCATTGAACGCACCCTTTCCATCATCAAACCCGACGCCGTCGCCAAAAACGTGATCGGCCAAATTTACGCCCGTTTTGAGGGTGCCGGTTTGAAGGTAGTCGCTGCCAAAATGACACACCTGTCGCGCGGTGAAGCAGAGGCTTTCTACGCAGTCCACAAGGCACGTCCTTTTTTCAACGACTTGGTGTCGTTCATGATCTCCGGCCCCGTCATGATTCAAGCGCTGGAAGGCGAAAACGCCATTGCCAAGAACCGCGACTTGATGGGCGCCACCGATCCGAAGAAGGCTGAAAAAGGCACTATTCGCGCCGACTTCGCGGACAGCATCGACGCCAATGCCGTGCATGGCTCTGATGCCCCCGAAACCGCTGCCGTGGAAGTGGCTTTCTTCTTCCCCGGCATGAACGTTTACAGCCGCTAAACCAGTGGGCCTCAACCGAGGCTCAATCTTATGAACGCCGTCAACCTGCTGGAATTTGATCTGGAAGGCATGGCTGCGTTTTGCGAGCAGCTGGGTGAAAAGCGTTTTCGCGCCACCCAACTGTTTCGCTGGGTTCATCAAAAAGGTGAATCCGACGTGGATGCGATGTCGGACCTGGCCAAGTCTCTGCGCGAAAAACTGCGCACGCGGGCCGAGGTTCGCGCGTTGCCTGTGGCCAGCGAACAGGCCTCGTCAGATGGCACCATCAAGTGGCTGTTTGATGTGGGTGGCGGCGATGCGGTCGAGACCGTGTTCATCCCCGAAGCCGATCGAGGCACGCTGTGCATTTCGTCTCAAGCAGGTTGTGCCGTGGGTTGCCGCTTTTGTTCCACGGGCCACCAAGGTTTCAGCCGCAACCTCTCCACATTCGAGATCGTGGCGCAGCTTTGGTTTGCTGAGCACCACCTGCGCAAGCGTTTGAACGTTGCGCCTGGTGAGCGTGTCATCTCCAATGTGGTGATGATGGGCATGGGCGAACCTTTGCAAAACTACGCCGCGCTTGTGCCTGCACTTCGCGTCATGCTGGACGACCACGGCTACGGCTTGTCGCGGCGGCGCGTGACAGTGTCCACTTCAGGCGTAGTGCCCTTGATCGATCGCTTGCGGCAAGACTGCCCTGTTGCTTTGGCCGTGTCCTTGCACGCACCTTCTGATGTCTTGCGTGACGATCTGGTGCCGCTGAACCGCAAATACCCCATTGATGAATTGTTGGATGCCTGCAACCGCTATCTGGACGCTGCGCCACGTGACTTCATCACCTTCGAATACTGCATGCTGGCTGGTGTGAACGACTCGGTCGAACAGGCTCGGGCTTTGGTTGCTTTGTTGCGCAACCGGGTGCCTTGCAAGATCAACCTCATTCCGTTCAATCCATTTCCCGCGTCCGGTCTCACCTGTTCCTCGCGCGAACAAGTGCGACACTTCGCTTCTGTGCTGCAAGACGCTGGTTTGGTCACCACCATACGCAAAACCCGCGGCGACGACATTGACGCCGCCTGCGGTCAATTGGCCGGAGAAGTGCAAGACCGCACCCGCGTGCAGCAGCGCATTGCAACGCGATCACCGATTCGTATTCATCGACCGACCAACCCGCAGGAGAACAAGGCATGACTGTTCGGAACGATCATGGCCAGGGCGCGGATGTGCCAAGCGTTGGAGCGAGCCTGTCGGCCCGGGCGGGCCTGTTGGTTTTGTTGCTGGCCGTGTCGCTGCTGGGTGCGTGCGCCCAAAAAGGTCCGCGCGACCCCTCGGATTTGAAAGACAAGGTGACTGAGTCTGATGAAACCGACAACGCCAGGCGTGCTCGGGTCAGGTTGGAGTTGGCATCGGCCTATTTCGGTCGGGGTCAGATGAGCGTGGCATTGGATGAGGTTAAATTGGCGCTGGCTGCGGATCCCAACCTGGGCCCGGCCTTCAATTTGCGCGGTTTGATCTACGGCAGCATGGGAGAGCATGCCTTGGCCGAGGACAGTTTCAAGCGTGCCTTGCAGCTGAACCCGCGCGACGTTGACACCATGCAAAACTATGGCTGGTACATGTGTCAGCAGCAACGTCACGCCGAGGCCGACGGTTTGTTTCGCCAAGCGTTGATCAGTCCACAAAATCAAGAAATCTCTCGTACTTTGTTGACCCAAGGTATCTGTCAAGCGCGGGCGGGTGATTTGCCCGCAGCGGAGGCGACATTGCAGCGGGCCTACGAGATTGACTCCGGCAATGCATCCATCGCCGTGAATCTGGCCGAAGTGCTTTACCGTCGTGGCGACTACGAGCGCGCCCGCTTCCAGATGCGCCGCATCAACGCGGTGCGAGAAGTTGCGAACCCACAAACACTTTGGTTGGCGATGCGCATTGAACGTAAATTGGGCAACACACAAGGGTTGGCTTCGTTGGGGCAACAACTGCGCGATCGCTTCCCTGAGTCACCGCAAGCCAAGCTGTATGCGTCGGAGCGGTTCGATGACTGAGGTCAGTAATCCAGCGGCCCAAGAGTCACCAGAACGCCCGACAGCGGGCTCGTTGTTGCGCCAAGCCCGTCAGGCGCGTGGTTTGCATATTGCAGCATTGGCAACGTCGATCAAGGTGCCACCTCGAACATTGGAGCTCCTGGAGGCAGATCGTTATGACGAATTGCTCGACCTGACTTTTGCTCGTGCCTTGGCCCAGACGGTTTGTCGGTCACTGAAAATTGATCCAGTACCCGTGCTGGATTTGATCCCCAAAGTCACCCACATGGGCTTGGGTCACGTGGACGCCGGTATCAACGAGCCGTTCTCGAGCCGTTCCGGCCACGCGCGGCGTCCAAGTCGTCCCGAGAGTCGGCCATGGTCACAAGTCTTGAAGCCGCAATGGTTGCTTCCCGGTATTGTGCTCATCGGCGCTGTCGTGGTTTATTTTTTCCCAGGTCACTGGCCAGCGGGCGAAGCGGGTACTTCACCTGTGGCCGTGGAGGGTAGTCTCTTGCCCTCGCCAGCCATCGCCTCGGCGCCTTTGGCCGAGGTCCAAGGCCAACCAGCTCCTGTTGAGTTGTTGCCGGCTGCAGAAGGTGCCAGCGGTGCGGTTGCGGCTATTGCGCCGGTAGCGCCTCGTGTGAGCCCTTTGCCCGGAGTGTCCTTGCTTGAACTGCGTCCGAATCAAAATGCCTGGGTCGAGGTGCAAGATGCAAGCAACAAATCTTTGATTTCACGTTTGGTTCTAGCGGGTGAGGTTGTTAACTTGGACGGCACGCTACCGTTACGACTCAAGCTTGGAAATGCCGCCAGCATCTCGGTGCGCTTTCGCGGTGAGCTGGTCGATTTAACCCCTTCGACACGCGACAACGTTGCCCGAATTGAATTGAAATAAGCACCATGACCATGAGTCAAGACATCGATTTCATTCCTCCAGCAGCGCCCGCCGCGCGTCGCTCGCGCCAAGCCTTGGTGCGTTGGGGCGACCACGTGGTGACTGTGGGTGGTGACGCACCGGTGCGTGTGCAGTCCATGACCAACACCGACACCGTGGACGTGATCGGCACAGCTATCCAGGTCAAGGAGCTCGCACAAGCGGGTTCAGAAATGGTACGCATCACGGTGAACACCTTGGAGGCGGCGCAGGCTGTACCTCATATTCGCGATCAGCTTGACCGCATGGGGATAGCCACTCCTTTGGTGGGCGACTTCCACTACAACGGCCACCGCTTGCTCACCGAGGTGCCTGCCTGTGCTGAAGCTTTGTCCAAGTACCGCATCAACCCCGGTAACGTGGGCAAGGGCGACAAAGGCGACAAGCAGTTCGCCCAGATGATTGAGGCCGCCGTCAAATACGACAAAGCCGTTCGCATCGGCGTGAACTGGGGCAGCTTGGATCAAGAGCTGCTCATGCAAATGATGGACGACAACGCCAAGCTGGCGCAGCCCCACGAGCCGCAGCAGGTGATGTACCGCGCCATCGTTCATTCCGCCTTGAGTTCGGCTCAGCAAGCACAGGCCCTGGGTTTGGCCGCCAACCAGATCATCTTGTCCTGCAAGATGTCGGGCGTGCAGGATTTGATCACCGTCTACCGTGCTCTGGCCCAGCGATGCGACTACGCCTTGCATTTGGGTTTGACCGAAGCCGGCATGGGCACCAAGGGAACAGTGGCTTCGAGCACCGCCTTGGCGGTGTTGCTGCAAGAAGGCATCGGCGACACGATACGGGTGTCGCTCACCCCCCAGCCTGGCGAAGCCCGCACGCAAGAAGTGGTGGTGGCGCTGGAAATTCTGCAATCCCTGGGCCTGCGCTCCTTCAACCCCAGTGTCACGGCCTGCCCGGGCTGCGGCCGTACCACCAGCACCACTTTCCAAGAGCTGGCCAAACAAATCGACGACTTTCTGCGTTTGCAAATGCCAGTTTGGCGCGCCCGTTACCCCGGCGTTGAAAAGATGAAAGTGGCCGTGATGGGCTGCATCGTCAATGGTCCGGGTGAAAGCAAACACGCTGACATTGGCATCAGCTTGCCGGGGACCGGCGAAGCTCCTGCAGCGCCCGTGTTCATTGATGGCGAGAAAGCACTCACCCTGCGAGGCGAGTCCATTGCCCAGGAATTTCAGGCCCTGGTCGAGCGCTACATTGAGCAGCGTTATGGCGCAGCCGCCGAACCCACAACCCCTTGAAGATCTGCGGCATAGGGCCGCTTCTTTTTCCTGACGATCCTATTTTTTTTATGGCTGAAATACTGCGCGCCGTCAAAGGCATGAACGACATCCTGCCGCCCGACTCTGCGCGTTGGGAATGGTTTGAAGACAAAGTGCGTGGCGTGATGGCACGGTATGGTTACGCCAATGTGCGCACGCCCTTGGTAGAACCCACCGCGCTGTTCGTGAGGGGCTTGGGCGAGGTCACAGACATCGTCGAGAAAGAGATGTACTCCTTCGAGGATCGCCTCAATGGCGACCAGCTCACGCTACGGCCCGAGGGCACGGCGGGCGTGGTGCGGGCGGCGGTTGAACACAACATGCTCTACGACGGCGGAAAGAGGCTTTATTACCTGGGGCCGATGTTTCGCCACGAGCGTCCGCAAAAAGGACGCTACCGGCAGTTTCACCAAGCGGGCGCCGAAGCTTTGGGTTTTCACGGCCCTGATGTCGATGCCGAGTTGATCCTCATGTGCCGCGCCCTGTGGCGAGACCTCGGGCTGCAAGAAGGCCGCGACCTGTGGCTGGAGATCAACAGCCTGGGCCAACTGGACGAACGTTTGGCGTACCGGGCCGCGTTGATTGAGCACTTCAAAGCCCACTCGGAGGTCCTCGACGAAGACGCACGTCGTCGGCTGGAATCTAACCCGCTGCGAATCCTGGATAGCAAAAATCCCGCGATGAAGGCCGTGGTGGAGTCCGCTCCTCAGTTGTTGTCCTTTTTGGGCGAATCCTCGCTGGCACATTTCAACGCGGTGCGTGCAGTGCTGGATGCCGCTGGGCTGCCATACCGCATCAATCCTCGACTGGTTCGTGGGATGGACTACTACAACCTCACCGTCTTCGAGTGGGTGACCGACAAGCTGGGAACTCCGCTTGCGGTCGGTGGTGGCGGGCGTTACGACACCCTGATCGAACAGCTCGGCGGCAAGCCAGCACCTGGCGTGGGATGGGGCTTGGGCATTGAGCGCCTCTTGCTTTTACTGGAAGCGGTGGGCAGTGGACCCACACCGCAAATGCCTGACGTGTATGCCGTGGTGCCAACGGTGCAGGCATTACCGCAAGCCATGGCCTTGCTCGAAGAATTGCGAACCCAAGGGTTGACCGCGACCTTGAACCCCGCAGGAAAAGACGGCCCGGCCAGCATGAAGTCGCAGTTCAAACGTGCCGACGCCAGCGGCGCCCGCTATGCCTTGGTGTTTGGCCCCGACGAACTGGCACGTGGGGAAGTCACCGTCAAGAACCTGCGAGATGCGCAGGCCGCCCAGCGCTGCCTTCCTTTGCATGATGTCGCCGCCTGGGGTCCAGGGCTGCGCGACGCATAATCTCACCTCTCTTGTTGCGTCGCCTCCTGTTGGCTGACGTTTTTTTACTTTGCCCACCACGTTTGAACCATGGCCACCCACCTCGACCTCGAAGAACAAGAACAACTCGACCAACTCAAGGCGTTTTGGAAACGTTGGGGCAACCTCGTGACGCTGCTTCTCATCGCTGTGCTGGGGGCTCTGGCCGCATGGAACGGATGGCAGTGGTACCAGCGCGACCAGGCGGTCAAGGCCAGCAGCATGTACGACGAACTGGAGCTTGCCGCGACCAACAACGATGCTGATCGAGCGGCGCTGGTATTCAACGATCTCAAGACCCGTTATCCACGCACCTCCTACACCCAACAAGCCGGATTGCTCGCAGCCAAGGTGCAGTTCGACAAAGGGCAACTCGACGCCGCCAACACCACCTTGACCTGGGTTGCAGAAAGTGCAGTGGAGACCGACTACCGCATCCTCGCGCGCTTGCGTTTGGCGGCCATCTTGCTAGATCAAAAAAAGCTGGATGAAGCTGCCAAGCAACTCGACGAAGCGGAAAAAGGCGCATCACCTGAGTTTCTTGCATTGGTATCAGACCGTCGTGGTGATGTTCTGTTGGCGCAGAACAAACCTGAATTGGCCGTTGCCGCTTACCGCAAGGCTTGGGACCTGATGGACACCAAGGTGGAATACCGTCGTTTGATTGACGCCAAATTGACGGCCTTGGCCGCGCCTCCGGAGACGCCGAAAGCAGCCTCGGGTGCCAAACCATGATGGCTGGCTGCGGCCAAACCAAACGCCGCGCCATTCGACAGAGCATGCGAAATTGGGGCGTCGCGGCTTGCGGGCTCGTCGTGTTGACCTTGCTCGCGGCTTGCGGGGGGCCCGCCAAACCGAAGCCAGGGCCGCTGGAAGCTATCGCCGGAAACAGCGTTGCCACCTCCGCGCGGCTGGTTTGGAGTCAGCGCTTCGAGTCGGTTCGCTTTCCGCTCGCGCTTGCCATCCAGGGGGGCAATTTGACCCTGGCGGGTGACGATGGCACGGTGGTGTCCTTGGATGCCGCTTCTGGCAAAGAGCTAACGCGGGGCAGTGCTGCGGGCAAACTCAGCGCCGGTGTGGGCTCTGATGGGCGCTGGTCGGCCGTGGCAACAAGGGATGGTCAGGTGTTCGTCTTGGAGGCGGGGCGAACTGTTTGGAGCCACACGCTGGGTTCCCGCGTCGTGACAAGGCCATTGGTGGCCGGTGAGCGTGTGTTTGTTCTGGCCACGGACCGCAGCGTGCATGCATTTGATGCGGCCACAGGTGCCAAGCTGTGGACCGTGCGTCGTCCGGGTGATGCGCTGACCTTGAGTCAATCGGGGGTGTTGCTCGCCGTAGGCAACACCTTGGTGGTGGGCCAGGGTGCCCGGTTGGCAGGACTGGATCCGGCCAATGGCGCGGTGTCTTGGGAGTTGCCTTTGGCAACATCGCGCGGCACCAACGAAATTGAGCGCTTGGCCGACCTGGTGGGCCCGGTGGGTCGGGCGGGCGACGTTGTCTGCGCGCGCGCGTTTCAATCGGCAGTCTCTTGCGTGAACGCTGTTCGCGGCACTTTGTTGTGGACGCGCAATGTCGGCGGCACACAGGGCATCACGATGGACGCGCAAACTGTTGTGGCTGCTGATGCCAGTAGCCGCGTAACGGCTTGGCGTGCGGCCACGGGCGAGGTGCTTTGGTCCACCGAAGCGCTTTTGCACCGTGATGTGTCCGCGCCGGTGATGTTGCCTCATGCGGTGGCTTTCGGTGATGCCCAAGGCACGGTGCACCTATTGGCCGGCGACAGCGGCAAAACCAAGGCTCGTCTGCCCACCGATGGCAGCCCCATTCAGACATTGGCTTTGACGGCCGATGCCACGCTGGTCGCTGTGACGCGAAATGGTGGTGTGTTTGCGTTCCGGCTTTGAATTCGCTTGCGGGCCTCGCGTCGTCGATTGATAAGCGGTTTTCTTTTGTGAAGTGAAACCATGAAACCCGTGATCGCCATTGTGGGCCGCCCGAATGTGGGCAAGTCCACGCTTTTCAACCGCATGACCAAATCGCGCGACGCCATCGTGGCTGACTTCGCTGGGTTGACCCGCGACAGGCACTATGGCGACGGCAAACTCGGCGACAAAGAATTCATCGTCGTAGACACGGGTGGTTTTGAGCCCGACTGCTCCAGCGGCATCGTCAAAGAAATGGCCAAACAAACGCGCCAAGCGGTTGCTGAAGCCGATGTGGTGGTGTTTGTCGTGGACGTGCGGGCCGGGCTGTCGGGTCAAGACCATGACATTGCCCAGTACCTGCGCACCGTGGGGAAAACCGTGCTGCTCGCTGCCAACAAGGCTGAGGGCATGGTCGATTCACCTCATTTGGGCGAGTTTTTCGAGTTGGGCATGGGTGCACCTCACCCGATCTCATCGGCTCACGGCCAGGGCATACGCAGCTTGCTGGAAGCTGCCTTGGAGGGCTTTGACTGGGATGATGAGGGCGATGAAGCCGACGAGAACAAGCCCATCCGTTTGGCGGTTGCAGGCCGCCCGAATGTTGGTAAGAGCACGCTGATCAACACCTGGTTGGGTGAAGAGCGCTTGGTGGCCTTTGACATGCCCGGCACCACACGTGACGCCATCAGTGTTCCCTTTGAACGCAACGGTCAAAAATTTCAACTCATCGACACCGCAGGTCTGCGCCGCAAGGGAAGGGTGTTTGAGGCGATAGAAAAATTCTCCGTCGTTAAAACCTTGCAAGCCATCGCCGACGCCAATGTCGTGTTGCTGTTGTTGGATGCCACCCAAGGGGTCAGCGACCAAGACGCCCACATCGCGGGTTACATCCTGGACAGCGGACGCGCTGTGGTGTTGGCTGTGAATAAATGGGATGCGGTCGATGCCTACCAAAAAGAACAGTTGGCGCGCTCGATAGAACAGCGTTTGGCCTTTTTGAAGTTTGCTCCCATCTTGCATATTTCTGCGGTACGCCGCCAAGGGTTGGGACCGGTCTGGAAAGCCATCGCTGACGCACACGCATCGGCGACGGTGAAAATGCCCACCCCGGTGCTGACGCGTTTGCTACTGGAAGCGGTGGAGCACCAAGCCCCCAAACGAACGGGTGTATTTCGTCCCAAGATGCGGTATGCCCACCAGGGCGGCATGAACCCACCCATCATCGTGATCCACGGCAATTCGCTCGACAAAGTCACCGACACCTATAAACGTTTCCTGGAAGGACGTTTTCGGGATCATTTCAAGCTCACAGGCACGCCCTTGCGCATTGAAATGCGCTCTGGTTCCAACCCCTTCACGGACAAGGACACGTGACAGGTCTCCCCGCCTGGGGAAACCCTGTGTTAACGTGCGAACGTGATTCACTTTCAACACGGAGAATATCGTGAGTAACAAAGGGCAACTCCTCCAAGACCCCTTCTTGAACCTGCTGCGCAAAGAGCACGTTCCAGTGTCGATTTACCTCGTCAACGGCATCAAGCTACAAGGCCACATCGAGTCGTTTGACCAGTACGTGGTGTTGTTGCGCAACACCGTGACCCAAATGGTCTACAAACACGCGATCTCGACCGTCGTGCCAGGCCGTGCGGTGAACTTCCAGGCCAATGACGCGTCGGCCGACCCAGCCTGAAGCCGTTTGCGTTTGACTCACCAAGCCAGTGCCGCACGACCTTGAGTTCTGCCCCTGAAATCACCGAAGCACCCGCCATGGCTCGCGCCATCTTGGTGGGTGTTGATTTTGGGCAAAACAAAGTGCATGGTCAGGGGTTTGACGCGAGCCTGGATGAGTTGGCCCTGTTGGCCGAGTCAGCCGGTGATGTGGCGGTGGCCCGCGTCATTGCCAAGCGAAAAGCGCCCGATGCGGCGCTTTTTGTAGGTTCGGGCAAGGCAGATGAAATCAAGCTGCTCGTGCAAGCCCACCAGGCTGAGGCGGTGCTGTTCGATCAGGCGCTGTCTGCTGCGCAGCAGCGCAACTTGGAGCGGCACCTGGGCGTGGCGGTCGCCGATCGCACCATGCTGATCCTGGAAATCTTCGGTGCACGCGCGCAAAGCCATGAAGGCAAACTGCAAGTCGAGTTAGCGCGTCTGCAGTACTTGTCCACAAGACTGGTTCGCCGCTGGAGCCATTTGGAGCGCCAGCGCGGTGGCATCGGCAACCGAGGCGGTCCTGGCGAAGCGCAAATCGAGCTGGATCGCCGCATGATCGGCGAGCGCATCAAGTCTGTGAAGCAGCGGCTGGACAAAGTCAAACGCCAGCGCAGTACGCAGCGCAAATCACGCGAGCGCAACCAAACGTTCCGAGTCTCCTTGGTGGGCTATACCAATGCAGGCAAATCCACGTTGTTTAATGCCTTGGTCAAGGCGCGCACCTATGCGGCCGACCAGCTTTTTGCAACCTTGGACACCACCACACGCCAGCTGTATCTGGAAGAAGCGGTGCGGTCCATCAGTTTGTCGGACACCGTTGGGTTTATTCGGGATTTGCCCCACAAATTGGTGGAAGCCTTTGAGGCCACGCTGCAAGAGGCCGCTGACGCTGACCTGCTTTTGCATGTGGTCGACGCTGCCAGTCCCGCTTTGGCCGAGCAAATGGCCGAAGTCCAGCGGGTGCTGGCCAGCATAGGCGCTGCGGACATTCCACAAATTTTGGTCTACAACAAAGCCGACTTGCTGCAAGAAAGCCAACAACCGAGGGTGGGCGTGGATGCGATCACGGTTGACGGTCGCGCGCCCATGCCACGTGTTTTCCTCAGCGCGGCCCAAGGCACTGGCCTGGATGACCTGCGCGGCTTGATTGCGTTGCAGATCGGAGCCGCCCCTGCAAGCTATAGCCCTGCAGCCGACGGGGATCACTTGAATGAGACGGACACTGTCTCCACATACTCCCCAACCCAATCCGCAGCCGAACTCCCTCAAGAAACCGGTTTTCCCGATGATTTGCCGCTTACGGCAGCCGCTTGACCAAACAACTTCAGCCTAGAAGAACGACACCATGAGCCAACATTCGCCGTATTCGACACAGCCACCCGAAAGCGCACAAGCCTGGCGATTTTCTGGTCGACTGACAGCCGTTGCTGCCGCAGCCAAAGCATTGCTGTTGGCTTTGCCTGGCGCTTTGCTGGGCCGGCCTGAGCCTATTTTGAACAATGGCAACAAAGGCGATGGTGGCCCGCCCGACCTGGACGAACTGTGGCGCGACTTCAACCGCAAGCTCGGCGGCTTGTTTGGTGGGCAAGGTGGTAACCAGCCGCCGCGCCACAACGGCCCCGACCAAGGTGGCGGCCCGAGTAATTTCCAACCCGACATGAAAAGCGCCGGCATCGGCATGGGTTTAATCGCCGGTGTCGTGGTGTTGGTTTGGGCGGGCAGCGGCTTCTTCATCGTGCAAGAGGGCGAGCAGGCCGTGGTCACCTCATTCGGCAAGTACAGCCACACCGCAGACGCTGGCTTCAAGTGGCGCATGCCCTATCCCTTCCAAGCCCACGAAACGGTCCCAGTGACGCAACTGCGTTCGGTGGAAGTCGGCCGTAACGCGGTGGTGCCCGCCACGGGTCTGCGTGACTCTTCCATGCTGACTCAAGACGAAAACATCGTTGACATTCGTTTTACTGTTCAGTACCGCCTGAAGGACGCACGCGAATTCCTGTTTGAGAACCGCAACCCTGCTGAAGCTGTGGTGCAAGCTGCCGAGTCCGCAGTGCGAGAGATTGTGGGCAAGAGCGTGATGGACTCCGTGCTCTATGAGCAACGCGACGCCATCGCTATTGAGTTGGTGAAATCGGTGCAAAACCAGTTGGACCGGCTGAAAGCGGGCATCGTTATCGTCAATGTCAACGTGCAAAACGTACAAGCGCCCGAGCAGGTACAAGCTGCCTTTGATGACGCCTTCAAAGCCACTGCCGACCGGGAGCGACTCAAGAACGAAGGCCAGGCCTACGCCAATGATGTGATCCCGAAAGCCCAAGGTACATCAGCCCGTTTGCGGGAAGAAGCTGAAGGCTACAAATCACGCGTGGTGGCGCAAGCCGAAGGTGATGCGCAGCGGTTCGCCAGTGTGCTCACCGAGTACCAGAAAGCCCCAGCCGTCACACGTGACCGCATGTACATCGACACCATGACCCAGGTTTACTCCAACGTCAGCAAGGTGTTGGTGGATACGCGCAGCAATTCCAATTTGCTCTACCTCCCGCTGGACAAATTGATTCAACAAACTGGCCCTGGCCCCGTCGCGCTGCCTGCACCTGTGCAACCGGGCTCAGCTGAAGGCTCAACCACCGCAGCAGGTTCACCAGATATTCGCTCGCGCGATGGCCAGCGTGGCCGTGACCGCGATGGCCGCTGAAACAACACCAAGAACACTGGATCAGGATTTTTTGCCATGAACCGCATTGCATTTTTCGTCACCGGCTTGCTGGTGTTGCTGATGGTGGCGTTCTCCACCTTGTTCATCGTGGACCAGCGGCAGTTTGCCGTCATCTACGCCCTCGGTGAAATCAAAGAGGTTGTCACCGAACCCGGGCTCAAAGTGAAGATGCCACCACCGTTCCAGAACGTCGTGTTTCTGGATCGTCGCATTCAAACGCTCGACAGCCCGGAAACCCGTCCCATCTTCACCGCCGAGAAGAAAAGTCTGGTCATTGACTGGTTGGTCAAGTGGCGCATCAGCGATGCCAAACAATTCATCCGCAACAGCGGTGCCGACATCCGCAATTTGGAGAACCGCCTGAGCCCCGTGGTTCAAGCGGCATTCAACGAAGAAGTCACCAAGCGCACCGTGCAGGCGATGCTGGCCACCGATCGTGACCGTGTCATGCAAGGTGTTCGCACCCGATTGGCCGATGAAGCGAAATCGTTCGGCATCGAGATCGTTGATGTGCGCATTAAACGTGTCGACTTTTCCGCCAACATCACTGACTCCATCTACCGCCGCATGGAGTCAGAGCGCAAACGTGTGGCCAACGAACTGCGCTCAACCGGCACAGCAGAAGGCGAAAAAATCCGCGCCGATGCAGACCGCCAACGTGAAGTGATCGTGGCTGAAGCCTACCGCGACGCTCAAAAGATCAAAGGCGAAGGAGATGCTAAAGCGTCAGCGCTCTATGCCGCGTCGTTCGGCAAAGATCCGCAATTCGCTGAGTTCTATCGCAGCCTCGACGCCTACCGTGCCAGCTTCCGCAACAAAACCGATGTGATGGTGCTGGACTCCGGCAGTGAGTTTTTCCGCGCCATGCGAGGCAACGCCTTGCCCGGCGCTAGCCCAGCCAAAAAATAAGAGCGCTGCATGAGCGATGCTCTGTGGGTGGCCTGCGCCCTCGTGCTGGTGTTCGAGGGTATCCTGCCCTTCCTGAGCCCCACGATATGGCGTCAGGTGTTTGAACGTGCACTCCAAATGAGCGACGGGCAGATCCGTTTCATCGGTTTGTCCAGCATGCTGCTTGGCGTCGGCCTGCTGCTCTTGCTGTGGCCCTGAGTGCGCGGCTGTGACGTGACGGGGTGAGTCTTCGTCGCCCCCGTACAATGCCGTTTTTAATCCCCCCCCAGAACCTATCCGTGAGTAAGACGGCCCTGCGTTGTGACGATAAAGCGATGGATGCAAGGCGCAAGCCGCCGCCCAGGGTCTACCCCTGGGCAAGGGTTGCAACGCCGCAGGCGCGCTTTGTCGTCACAACCCTCCGGGCCGGGGCCCCACAGGCCACAGGCGGGTGTCGCAACCCCCTTGTGGTGATGTACACCACGGCGCGGCACGCTCCTACGCCTGTGGTCTGTGGAACCCCGGCGCAGGGCCGTCTTACTCACGGATAGGTTCTTATTCCCTATGTCATCTGCTTGGCTGCTGCCTGAGCATGTCGCCGATGTGCTGCCTTCTCAGGCACGGCACATTGAAGAGTTGCGCCGTGCCCTCCTGGATGTGGCGCGCAGCTACGGCTGCGAGCTGGTCATGCCGCCGCTGATTGAGCACTTAGACGCGCTGCTGTCGGGCACCGGTCAGGCGCTCAACCTCAAAACCTTCAAGCTCGTGGATCAACTCAGTGGACGCACCTTGGGTGTGCGGGCTGATACCACGCCGCAAGTGGCTCGCATTGATGCCCATCTGTTGAATCGCCAAGGCGTCACCAGGCTTTGTTACTGCGGGCCTGTGCTGCACACCCGGCCCGCCAGCTTGCACGCCACGCGTGAGCCGCTGCAGTTTGGCGCGGAAATCTACGGTCATGCGGGACTCGAAGCCGATCTGGAGGTGCTGGACCTGGCACTGGATGGCCTGCTGAGTGTGGGCATGAATGCCGTCACCCTGGACTTGGGCGATTCGCGCATCGTCCGCGCATTGGTGAATGCAGCGCAGTTGAGCGCCGCGACCACCTCCGAATTGATCGCGGCGCTGGCTGCGAAAGATGGGTCGGCCGTGCGCGATCTCACCGCATCGTGCGACCCCACACTCGGGCTAGCCATGCAGGCGTTGCTGAAGCTCTATGGCTCACTCCATGTGCTCGACGATGCCGCCAAGGCACTGCCGCCTTTGCCTTTGATTCAATCGGCGCTCCGCGACATGCGCAGCCTCGCCGCCCATGTACAGCGGGCCCATCCGCAAGTCACGCTTAGCGTGGACTTGGCCGACGTGGGGGGGTATGCCTATTACAGCGGTGCCCGTTTTGCCGTCTACGCCGCTGGCTCCAGCAGCGAGGTATTACGCGGCGGGCGCTATGACGAAGTGGGTGCAGTATTTGGCCGCAATCGCCCTGCAGTGGGTTTCAGTCTCGATCTCAAAGAGTTGGCTGCTTTACTGCCTGCACACCAGGGAGCAGCGGCGATTCGTGCGCCTTGGAGCAGTGATCCTGCCCTGCGCAGCGCAGTGCGTGAGCTCCGTAAGCAAGGACTGACTGTGGTGTGCATCCTGCCGGGCCATGAACATGAAGGCGAAGAATTTGCCTGCGACCGCGAACTTGTGTCGCGTGATGGCCAGTGGCGCGTCCAAGCCCTTTGAGGCTTGATAGCGCGTCAACCTTTTCTCCATTTTTATTTGGAACTCTAGACATGCAAACAGCAAAGACCGCAGGCCGTAACGTGGTCGTGGTGGGCACCCAGTGGGGTGACGAGGGCAAGGGCAAAGTCGTGGACTGGCTGACCGACCATGCCCAGGCCGTGGTACGTTTTCAAGGCGGGCACAACGCGGGTCATACCCTGGTGATCAAGGGCGTGAAAACTGCCTTGCAGTTGATTCCTTCCGGCATCATGCGTGATGGGGTGGCCTGCTACATCGGCAACGGTGTGGTCGTCGACCCCAGCCATTTGTTGCTGGAGATTGAACGCCTGGAAGCCATTGGGCTGGACGTGCGGTCACGACTTTTTATCAGCGAATCCTGTCCTTTGATTCTTCCCTTTCACGTGGAAGTCGACAAAGCGCGTGAAGCATTGCGTGAGAGCAGCGGCGCCGGCAAGATCGGCACGACAGGCAAAGGCATCGGCCCCGCCTATGAAGACAAAGTGGCGCGCCGTGCACTGCGCGTGCAAGACCTGAAACATCCGCAGCGCTTTGAGAAAAAGCTTCGTGATCTGCTCGAACTGCACAACTTCGCACTGGGCGGCTATTTGAAATCCAAGCCGCTAGAGTTCCAGCCGATTTTTGACCATGCGATGAAGGTGGCCGAGGCCATCAAGCCCATGATGGCGGACGTCGGGTACCTCTTGCACACGGCCCACAAGAATGGGGGCAATGTGCTGTTTGAGGGCGCGCAAGGCACGCTCCTAGACATTGACCACGGTACCTACCCCTACGTCACCTCCAGCAACTGCGTGGCTGGCAATGCGGCGGCGGGCGCTGGGGTGGGGCCTGACTTGTTGCACTACATCTTGGGCATCACCAAGGCCTATACCACCCGTGTCGGAAGCGGCCCCTTCCCGACAGAGCTGGACATGGAGCAGCTCGGTAGCGTGGGGCATCACCTCTCGACGGTGGGCCAAGAGCGTGGCACGGTCACGGGGCGGCCACGTCGATGTGGTTGGTTGGATGCGGCGGCACTCAAACGTTCCATCATCATCAACGGCATCTCGGGTTTGTGCATCACCAAACTCGATGTGCTCGACGGCTTGAAAGAAATCAAGGTCTGCGTGGGCTACGAGTTACGCGGTAAACGCATTGATATTTTGCCGCTCGACGCCGACGATATTTCTGAGTGCCAGCCGATCTACGACACCTTCGACGGCTGGACCGAGACCACTGCAGGCGTCACCGAATGGGACAAGTTGCCGCTCAATGCCCGCCGTTACTTGGAACGAGTGCAAAGCTACATTGGTGCACCCATTGACATGGTGTCCACAGGCCCCGACCGTGACCACACCATTTTGCTGCGCCACCCCTATAAGACCTGAACAGGATTGAAAGCGCGCCATGCTGACCGATGACGGCAAGAACCTCTACGTTTCCTGGGATGAGTACCACATGCTCATCGAACGCTTGGCGCTGAAGGTGCATGCCTCGGGCTGGGAGTTCGACCAAATTTTGTGTTTGGCAAGAGGCGGCATGCGCCCCGGAGACATTCTGTCTCGCGTGTTCGACAAGCCTTTGGCCATCATGTCTACCAGCTCCTACCGTGCGGCTGCAGGCACCATTCAGGGCCGCCTGGACATGGCCAAGTACATCACCCTCCCCAAAGGCGATTTGGCCGGGCGCGTGCTGCTGGTGGACGACTTGGCCGACTCTGGCGTGACATTGCAGGCGGTGGTGGAGCGTTTGCGCGGTATGCCGTCGATCACCGAGTTGCGCTCATCAGTCATTTGGACCAAAGGAGCTTCCACCTACACACCCGACTACTATGTCGAGCACTTGCCGACCAGCCCCTGGATACACCAGCCGTTTGAAGAGTACGATGCGCTGCGGCCTGAGGGTTTGGCCAAAAAGTTTGTGATCTAAGCTAAGCTGGACTGCGGCTTTCCCGCAGGCAAGAAAACAAAAAAGGCCAGCGCTCTCGCACAGGCCTTCATTTCTCAAACAACCAACCAATCAACTTTGGTGCCCAGGAGAGGACTCGAACCTCCACGGAGTTACCCGCTAGTACCTGAAACTAGTGCGTCTACCAATTCCGCCACCTGGGCATTTCAGGAAAGCAGAGATTCTATCATCAAGACGAGCACATTTAAGAACGCCAGCAACCCAGTTGCCATCGGTACCGACCTCATGAGTGAGGTGGAGGGTGTCGTACAGGGGCACCGCGACGGACACGGTTTTGTGGTGCGCGACGACAGGCAAAGCGACTTGTATTTGTCGCCTCAAGAGATGCGCGCTGTGCTGCACCGTGACCGCGTCAAAGCTCGCATCATTCGGTACGACCGCAAAGGCAGGCCCGAGGGCAGGGTGTTGGAGATCATTGAGCGTCGCAAGGCTCCCATCATTGGCCGCTTGTTGCACGAGAGCGGCGTTTGGCTGGTGGCGCCCGAGGACAAACGTTATGGCCAGGACATCCTTGTCCCCAAAAATGCAATTGCCAATGCTGTGGCCGGCCAAGTGGTGGCGATCGAGCTGACAGAAACACCGTCGATGTACTCGCAGCCCGTGGGCCGTGTCACCGAGGTGTTGGGTGATATTGACGACCCCGGCATGGAGATAGAAATTGCGGTGCGTAAGTACGAAGTGCCGCACCGTTTTTCGCCCGAAACCCTGGCCCAAGCCGCCAGCTTGCCCGACAAGATACGCCCGGCTGATCGTAAAAACCGGGTGGACCTGACGGACGTCCCCTTGGTCACCATCGACGGCGAAGACGCCCGTGACTTCGACGATGCCGTGTACTGCGAGCCCGCCAAAATTGGCCGCGTCAAAACGCCCAACGGCTGGCGTTTGCTGGTGGCCATTGCCGACGTTAGCCACTACGTCAAGCCCGGCGAGCCGTTGGACGAAGACGCCTATGAGCGTGCCACTTCCGTGTATTTTCCGCGCCGTGTCATTCCCATGCTGCCGGAAAAAATCTCCAACGGGCTGTGTTCCCTGAACCCCAACGAAGACCGCCTGTCCATGGTGTGCGACATGCTCATCACGGCCACGGGTGAGGTTTACGCCTACCAGTTTTTCCCGGCGGTGATGTGTTCGCACGCACGCTTCACCTATAACGAAGTGGCCGCCATTCTCACCAATACACGCGGCCCCGAAGCCACCAAACGAAAAGACTTGGTGCCGCACTTGCTGAACCTAAACGATGTCTACCGCGCTTTGCTCAAACAACGCAATGTGCGCGGTGCGATTGATTTCGATACCACCGAAACACAAATCGTCTGCGATGAGAATGGTCGCATTGACAAGATCGTGCCGCGTACCCGCACCGAGGCGCACAAACTGATCGAAGAAGCGATGTTGTGCGCCAACGTGTGCGCCGCCGACTTCATTGCGGGCGCCAAACATCCGTCGCTGTTCCGTGTTCACGAAGGCCCCACGCCCGAGAAAAAAACACTACTGCAAAACTACTTGCGTGCCTTGGGTCTGGGCTTGTCTATCAGTGACGACCCAACACCAGGTGAATTTCAAGCGATTGCTGCCGCAACGAAAGACCGTGTGGATGCCCAACAAATCCACACCATGTTGCTGCGATCCATGCAGCAAGCGATTTACACCGGCACCAACAGTGGCCACTTCGGTTTGGCTTACGAGGCCTACACGCACTTCACCAGTCCCATACGCCGCTACCCGGACTTGCTGGTGCACCGCGTCATCAAGGCCTTGCTCGGCAGCCAGCGTTACCGCATGGTGCCTGGCAAAGCGGTCGCCCAAACCCGTCCCGCCAAGAAGGGCGCCAAACCGAGCCCGGTACAAGGTCCACCACTGACCGCTGAACAAGAAGCTTGGGAAGTCACAGGCGCCCACTGCAGCGCCAACGAACGCCGTGCCGACGAAGCCTCCCGTGATGTGGAGGCTTGGCTCAAGTGCCGCTACATGCGCGAACGTTTGGGCGAAGAGTTCTCGGGCACCGTCAGCGCCGCCACAAGTTTTGGCCTCTTTGTGCAGCTTGATGCGCTCTATGTGGAGGGGTTGATTCACATCACCGAGCTGGGCGGTGAGTACTACCGTTTTGACGAAGTGCGCCAAGAACTCCGCGGGGAGCGCAGTGGTGTCCGTTACGCCATTGGGTCGCGTGTGCGGGTTCAGGTCAGTCGCGTAGATCTCGATGGCCGCAAGATTGACTTCCGCTTGGTGCGTGACGGCGAACCTGGCGCACTGCTGGCCCGTGCGAAGAAAGACAAATTGGGCGAGGCTGTTGCTGATCGCCCCAAACGCACCAGCGAGGTGTTGGAAGAAGTGCTTGAGGCGGATCGTCAAGTCAAGTCGCGCACCAAGTCCAGCCAAGGCAAAGCACGCTCTGCAACCAACGAAGCCAAAGCCCATCCGGTGCGTGCAGCCAAATCGGCGGCGCGCGGGGCGACTAAAAAATCTGCCAAGGCAACAACCAAGGCGGCCAGCAAAAGCGGTGGCAAGACGCGAAGCAAACGCTGACAGGAATCAGTAAAACAAGAACGGCAGGAGGACTCCATGACCATTCGTTTTGACGACCGAGTTGTTTTGGTCACAGGGGCGGGCGGCGGTTTGGGCAGAGCCCATGCCTTGGCCTTGGCAGCACGCGGGGCCAAGGTGGTGGTCAACGACCTTGGGGCTGCTGCCCACGCGGTCGCAGACGAGATCACGGCAGCAGGTGGGCAAGCGCTGGCCTGTGTAGCCAGTGTGACCGACCCTGCGGCCGTTGATGCCATGGTGGCCCACACCATGCAGCGATGGGGCCGCGTGGATGTGCTCGTGAACAACGCCGGAATCCTGCGCGACAAGTCTTTCGCCAAGATGAGCCTTGAAGACTTCTCCCTGGTGATGAATGTTCACCTCATGGGTGCTGTGCATTGCTGCAAAGCAGTCTGGGACATCATGCGAGCCCAGAACTACGGGCGCATCGTGATGACCACATCGTCCTCGGGTTTGTGGGGCAACTTTGGACAATCGAATTACGGCGCGGCCAAGATGGCATTGGTGGGGCTGATGCAAACCCTCGCCTTGGAGGGCGAAAAACACAACATCCGCGTCAACGCGCTGGCCCCCACGGCGGCCACCGACATGACGGCAGGTTTGATGCCTGAGCCGGTGTTGGCGCTGCTCTCGCCCGAATCGGTCACGCCTGCCTTGCTTTATCTGGCCTGCGACGATGCACCCTCGCGGGCCATTGTGTGTGCGGGTGCCGGTTCATTTGAGGCTGCACAGATCACGTTGACACAAGGCGTGCATCTGACCGCCGCTTCGCGGACTGCAGAAGAGGTGGCGACCCAGTTCGCCGCCATCAGCGACCGCGATGGCAGCAAGGTGCCCGCCAGTGGCACGGCTCAGACTTTGCATGAGTTGGGTAAGGCGCAGGCGGCGGGTAGTCTGGGTTTGGGGTGACGGCCACGCTTTAGGCTCAACCAAGCATGTACTTCGCGGTGGATTTCATGAAAGTCATTTGCAGCGGGATGTCGCGCATCGTTCTGTTTTTAACGAGCCTCACGTTACTCGTGTCTTGCGAAAAGACGGGCATCGTCCACTTTGCGGATCACAAGAGACTCTCAGAGTCCGCACTCGAGCAACTGCACAAGGAATACAACGATCAGCAGTTTGACAAGATCTATGACGCTTCCTCTTCCATCCTAAAGAAGCAACTGGATCGTCAAACTTTTATCGCGGGCTTTCGCGAAGCCTTCTCGCAACTTGGCCCGATAACGGAATCGTCAGATATTGCAACAGCGTGCTTTCCTCTCGAGGTTAGAACTGTTCGTCACACCAAATATGAGCGTGGCGAAGCGGGCGAGATGATCATATGGTCAATAGAAGGAGGGCAGGCGCAGCTTGCCTCCTTCAAACTCACGCCTGGCAAGCCCGCCGCGCCCACTGAACCGCACCGGGGATGCGATGGCACTAGCGCAGTAGTGGTGCTGCCTGGCAGCTAACGCAACCGGCTTTTTGAGTACGAAGCTTGTATAGCTATTGAGTCGGCCCTGCAAAACCCCTGCAACCCGCATGAATGCTGGCGATATGGGGTAAATGCTGACGACGGGATCTCTCAGGAATCGTTATCGGAGAGTAATTTTTCTGGGGGATTTGCATGACAGCCACCGCAGACTTCTTTCGCGCACGCCTGGACGGGATGGTCGATCACAAACATCCACTGGTGGTTTTGAGCAAACGGCTGCCCTGGGCCGCGATTGAACAAGCCCTGGCACCGCACTTCGCTCGCCAGGCTCGCCCAGGCTCCAAGCGGGTGACGGCGGACTTGTTGGGAGCGCATGAAGTCGAATTTGGCAACGGCATCAGCCCCGCAGGCCGCCCGCGCCTGTCAATTCGGCTGATGGCCAGCTTGCAGTACCTGAAGAACTCCTTCAACCTCAGTGACGAAGAACTCGTTCAGCGCTGGAGCGAGAACGTGGTGTGGCAGTTCTTCAGCGGCATGGAGTATTACGAACCACGCTTGCCCTGCGATCCAACCCAGATCGGCCGCTTTCGCCGCGCCGTGGGCGAAGAAGGTCTGGAGCAGTTGCTCAAGGCCACCATCGAGACAGCGGTGCAGATCAAGGCCATCAAGCCCAGCGAGCTGGAACGCGTGATCGTGGACACCACCGTGCAGGAGAAGGCCATCGCCCACCCGGTGGACAGTCGGCTGCTGGAGATTGCGCGGCACAAAGTGGTGAATGCTGCCAAACGAGTGGGCATCAGTTTGAAGCAGACATTTGCGTTTGAAGCCAAAACGCTCAGACGCCAGGCCGGGGGTTACGCCCACGCCAAGCAGTTCAAGCGTTTGAAGAAAGCCGTCAAACGCCAGCGCACAATCCTCGGGGTGGTGATGCGTGAAGTGCAGCGCAAGCTTGATGTGTTGGTGGCACCCGGGCCGACAGCGCTGAGTGCGCTCAAGACCTGGTTGGAGCGGGCCGAACGCATCCGCACGCAACAGCGAGGCGACAAGGGCAAGCTGTACGCGCTGCATGCGCCTGAGGTGGAGTGCATCGGCAAGGGCAAGGCCAGGAAGCCCTATGAGTTTGGTGTGAAGGTCAGCCTGGCTGTCACGCACCTGCGTGGTTTGATGGTGGGGGCCAGAAGTTTCCCCGGCAACCCGTTTGATGGGCACACATTGGCTGCGCAACTGGAGCAAACCAACAACCTGATGCAAGACCTGGGGCGTGTGCCCAAGCAAGTGGTCGTGGACTTGGGGTTCCGGGGCGTGGACGCGGACAACCCGAACGTGGAGATCATCCACCGTGGCAAGTACAAGTCACTGACCAAGGTGCAACGCAAGTGGCTCAAACGGCGTCAGGCCATCGAGCCGCTGATCGGCCACACCAAGGTGGACCACGGCATGCAGCGCTGTTGGCTCAAAGGCGAGTTGGGTGATGCGCTGCACGCACTGAGTTGTGCGGCGGGGTACAACATCCGCTGGCTGCTGCGGGCTATCGCGGCCAAGTCTGCAAAAGACGCGAAGGCGTTTTTGTTGACCCTGCTCGGGCTGAGCTTATGGGGTCAACTCAGGGCAGCCAGGGCACGGCTCGGCGCAAAAAACTTGCTCGGTTGGAAATTCACGCCATCGTCAGTAATGGCTTGCGGGGTGAAATGAATTTTGCAGGGCCGACTATTGACGGCTGGGGGCTAGGGGTTTGGGGTCGGATTGGAGCCTCACAAACCAACATCAATGTCACCGAGCCAGATCGTTTCTCAATTGCGCGCGCAGGACCGAAGCTGCAATCCAGCCGGGCGACCAGTGCGTCTAAATTTTCCCATTCGCCACACCAAACATCGCCTCAATCAAGTCAGCCGCCCGCAGCGGCTGCACGCCAGCGCGATCGGCGGCCAGGCCGTGCAGATAGACCGATGCCAGGCATGTTTGCAGCGCCAACGCCTTGTCACTCAGTGCAGGGTATGAATCGTTGCGCAGTGAGGCCCAGCTTCCTGCTAACCAGCCCGCCAAGACATCGCCCGTGCCTGCGGTGGCCAATGCAGCATTGCCCGTACTGTTGATCCAGGGTTTGACTTGCAGGGCGGTGGGAGCGGCCACCACCGTGCCGGATCCTTTGAGCACCACCACCGCCCCGGTTTGATCGGCCAGTTGCGAGACCGCCGCCAAGCGTGAGGCTTGTACATCGGCCACTTGGCAGGCCAGCAAACGCGCCGCTTCCAGGGGGTGGGGGGTGAGTACGGTGGCGAACGATTTATGAGCGCGGCTTTGCAGCAGCCGCATCAGCATGGAGTCTTGGGCGATGGCGTTCAGGGCGTCTGCGTCCAGCACCAAACGGCGGGCGGCACTCAGCAGCCGGGGCAGAGTGGCGGCGATGGCGTCGCCACCGCCGCAGCCCGCGAGCACCGTGCAGCGTGCCAGTGTTTCGGGTGATTCTGGCCACGTGGCGGGGCGTTGCATCAACTCGGGCCGCTCGGGATCCCAGGTGCTAGTTCCGCCACCCTGCATGCTCACGTAAACACGGCCACTGCCGGCGGCCAGTGCGGCGCGTGCCGCGAGGTGGGCGGCACCCGCCATGCCGCTGGCTCCGCCCACCACCAGGGTATCGCCCCGGCTGCCTTTGTGTGCGCTGTGCTGCGCGTTTTGGTTGGCTGGTGGTGCACGCAAGCTGTCCAGGCCTATCAGGTTGGAATCGGCGGGTTCTTCTCCCTGCTGGCCCAAACTGGCGAAATGCACCAGCCCGGCGTGGTCGCGGCCCTGGGCGGTGAACAAACCTGGTTTGAGGGTGAGTAGCGACAAGGTGTGTGTGGCGCGCACGGCGGTCTCGCCCCACAAACGGCCGGTGTCTGCGCATAAGCCTGAGGGCAAATCCACGGCCAACACGGGGCAGCGGCAGCGGTTCAGCGCCGCGATGCACTCGGCTAAAACGCCTTCGGGTGCCCGGCGGGAGCCTAGGCCCAACAGGGCGTCGATGGCCAAGTCAAACGCTGCCAGGTCGCTGGCCTCCGATGGCGGTGCATGTGCAAGCACCTGGACGCCGGCGGCCAATGCGCGCTCGCGTGCATCACGGGCATCGGCTGGCAAACCTGAGGGTGAGGTCACTTCACTCACCCGCACGTCTTTCCCAGCCGCATGCAAATGCAAGGCGGCCTCCCAGCCGTCGCCACCCTTGTTGCCTGGGCCTGTAGCAATCCAAATGACGCGGGCGTGAGGTGCTACGGCCAGGGCCAGCCTGGCCACTTCCAGGCCTGCTCTGCGCATCAAAGTGTGTGGGGGCAGGGTGGCTGCAAGTGCGGCTTCGATGCGCCGTGTGCTGGCACTGCCGTGCAGTGGCGTGGTGGTGAGGGCGGGAAGGGCGGTTTGCATCGGAGGTTGAACCATGTTGAACCGCTTGGCCTTCATGCCGGCCGTGCTAGAATCTGCGGGTTTACCTCAGGGCTGCCGGATTTGCCGCTGCCTGGACGGGGAAACAAATCGCGAATCCAGCCACCAAAAGGTGCGTCGTGTCCCTCGTTACGCAGGGCGTGTCGTTCAGGCCGGATTCTAGAACCAACCTTTGGAGAATCTCCTATGTCAGTCAACATGCGTGAAATGCTGGAAGCCGGTGTGCACTTTGGCCACCAAACCCGCTTCTGGAACCCCAAGATGGCCCCGTACATCTACGGCCATCGCAACAAAATCCACATCATCAACCTCGAGAAGACGCAGCCGCTCTTCAACGACGCGTTGAAATTCGTGCGCCAACTCGCTGCCAAGCGCGGCACCATTTTGATGGTTGGTACCAAGCGTCAAGCCCGCGAAGTCGTGGCTTCTGAAGCCGCGCGTGCAGGCATGCCTTTCGTTGACCAGCGTTGGTTGGGTGGCATGCTCACCAACTTCAAAACCGTCAAAGGTTCCTTGAAGCGCCTGAAAGAAATGCAAGCGCAAATTGAAGCCGGCACCGAAATCCGCATCAAAAAAGAAGCGCTGATGTTCGAGCGTGAATTGGCCAAACTGGAAAAAGACATCGGCGGCATTCAAAACATGAATGCTTTGCCTGATGCACTTTTCGTGATTGACGTGGGTTACCACAAGATCGCCATCGCTGAAGCCAACAAGCTCGGCATTCCTGTGGTCGGTGTTGTTGACACCAACCACTCGCCTTTGGGTGTGGACTACGTCATCCCTGGCAACGACGACTCGGCCAAGGCCGTGGCGCTGTATGCCCGCGCCATTGCTGATGCTGTGCTGGAAGGCAAAGCCAACGCCACCAATGAAGTCGTGCAGGCTGTTGCTGCCGACGGCGATGAGTTTGTGGAAGTCAGCGAAGCTGCCTAAGAACGGCCCCTCTCACGAAAGCGGTGAACGCGCCGTGAGAACCAAAAGGGGCTGATTCAGCCCCTTTTTTTCAAGTCAGATCGAAATTCGTGCTGCCAATCCTGCTGGCAGCCAGCTTAAACGGAGAAACAACATGCCTGCTATTACCGCCAGCCTGGTCGCCGAACTGCGTGCCAAAACCGATGCCCCCATGATGGAGTGCAAAAAAGCCTTGACCGAAGCCGATGGTGACATGGCAAAGGCGGAAGAGTTGCTGCGCGTCAAGCTCGGCAGCAAGGCTGGCAAAGCCTCTGCCCGTGTGACGGCAGAAGGTGTTGTGGCGGCTGTGGTTGAAGGCCAGGTCGGCGCCATGGTGGAAGTGAACTGCGAAACCGATTTCGTCACCAAAAACGATTCCTTCCTGGCGTTCTCACGCGCCTGCGCTGAATTGATTGCCAAGAGCAACCCCGCCGATGTCGCTGCGCTGTCGGCACTGGCCTACAGCCAAGACGGATTCGGCCCCACGCTGGAAGATGTTCGCAAAGGCCTGATCGGCAAGATCGGTGAGAACATGTCCATTCGCCGCTTCAAGCGTTTTGGTGGCGGCAGCAAGTTGGCCAGCTACCTGCACGGCACCCGCATCGGTGTGGTGGTGGAGTTTGACGGCGACGAAACGGCCGCTAAGGATGTCGCCATGCACGTGGCCGCGATGAAGCCTGTGTCCCTGTCTTCGAATGACGTGCCCGCCGATTTGATCGAGAAAGAGCGTGCTGTGGCAGCTGGCAAAGCCGCCGAAGATGCCAAAGAAGCGCAAGCTGCTGGCAAGGCTGTTCAGTCCGCCGAAATCGTCGCCAAGCGCATTGAAGGCTCGGTGCAGAAGTACCTCAAGGAAGTCAGCCTGTTTAACCAAACCTTTGTCAAGAACGACAAACAAACGGTCGAACAAATGCTCAAAGCAGCCAGCACCACCGTCAAGGGTTTCACTCTTTATGTCGTGGGTGAAGGCATTGAGAAAAAGGTGGATGACTTCGCAGCAGAAGTCGCCGCGCAAGTGGCCGCAGCCAAAGGCGGTTGATCTTTTCTTTTTGACACAGCGGTGGCAGGTCGCGGGGTTCCAACGAACTGCCACCACGTTAGACTTCTCTCTCATCATCCATTGAAGAAAGTGCGCCCCGCATGCCTGCATACAAGCGAATACTTCTGAAGCTGTCTGGTGAAGCGCTGATGGGCGACGATTCCTATGGCATCAACCGGGCCACCATTGTTCGTATGGTGCGCGAGGTGCAAGAGGTGACGCAGCTGGGCTGCGAGGTGGCTGTGGTCATCGGCGGAGGCAATATCTTCCGTGGCGTTGCGGGTGGTTCGGTCGGTATGGACCGTGCCACCGCCGACTACATGGGGATGTTGGCCACCGTGATGAACGCCCTGGCCTTGGCCGACACGATGCGCCAAGAAGGCATGACAGCCCGGGTGATGTCTGCCATCGCCATTGAACAGGTCGTCGAGCCCTATGTGCGCCCGAAGGCGCTGCAATACCTGGAAGAAGGCAAGATCGTCGTCTTCGCCGCTGGCACTGGCAATCCTTTTTTCACCACCGACACCGCTGCCGCCCTGCGCGGTGCAGAGATCGGTGCGGAAGTGGTTCTCAAGGCCACCAAGGTCGATGGCGTTTACACCGCTGACCCCAAGAAAGACCCCAGCGCCACACGCTACACCACCATCAGTTTTGACGAGGCCATCGCCAAAAACCTGCAGGTGCTGGACGCCACCGCGTTTGCGCTGTGCCGCGACCAAAAACTCCCAATCAAAGTCTTCAGTATTTTTAAGCCCGGCGCACTCAAACGTGTCGTGCTGGGTGAGGACGAAGGCACCCTCGTTCACGTTTGAACCAGCTTTGTCTCAGGAAATGCCATGACCACCGCTGAAATTCAAAAAAACACCGAACAAAAAATGGGCCGCTCGATCGAGGCCCTGAAGAACGAGTTGCAAAAGATTCGCACCGGCCGTGCCCACCCCGGCATCCTGGATCAGGTCAGTGTGGACTACTACGGTTCCATGGTGCCTATCAGCCAAGTCGCCAACGTGACATTGCTCGACGCTCGCACCATCAGTGTGCAGCCCTGGGAAAAAGGCATGGGTGCCAAAATTGAGAAAGCCATTCGTGAAAGCGACCTGGGCCTGAACCCTGCATCGCAGGGTGATTTGATCCGTGTGCCCATGCCAGCGTTGACTGAAGAGCGTCGCAAGGACCTGACCAAGGTGGTTCGCAATGCGGGTGAGGATGCGCGTATTGCCATTCGCAATCTGCGCCGCGACGCCAATGAGCAGGCCAAAAAAATGCTCAAGGAAAAATTGATTTCTGAGGACGACGAACGTCGATCCTTGGATGACTCTCAAAAACTCACCGATCGCTACATCGCCGAAGTGGATCGTCTGGTCACGACCAAGGAAGCCGAAGTGTTGGCTGTCTAGTCAACCCGTTTCTCCACTGGCTTCACGGACACCACAACGCGGTTTCGGCCTAGGGCCTGTTCACACTAAAAAGGCACTCGCGTGACTCAGGAAACGGACACCGTCAAGGCGCAAGGCACAGCTGTAGTTCGCGACAGCGAGCACTTGCAACGCCGAGGGTGTTCGTTTATCGAGGTCACCCGAAGGGCATGGCGCGGGTGCCTTTTTAGTGTGAACAGGTCCTAGCCTGCCGTTCCCCTGTCCGCCAACATGCCTGCCAACACCTCTTCTGCCGCGTCCGCCCGGCCACGCCACATCGGCATCGTGATGGATGGCAATGGCCGCTGGGCCAAACGCCGTTTCATGCCGCGTTACTTTGGCCACAAATACGGGGTAGATGCCTTGGTCAAGGTGGTGCTCGCGTGCGCTGACCGTGGCGTGGACTACCTGACTGTGTTTGCTTTCTCTTCGGAGAATTGGAAACGCCCTTCAGACGAAGTGTCTGGACTCATGGGTTTGGTCATGATTGGAGTGACCAAATACCTGGCCAGGTTGGCCACCCAAGGGGTGCGCATTCGCATCATTGGCGACCGCGAAGCTGTTCCTGAGAAACTGCGCAAGGTTTGGGAAGAGGTGGAGAGCACCACCGAACACAACACTCGCATCACGCTGTCGGTGGCCTTCAATTACGGTGGCCGCTGGGACGTGGTGCAGGCCTGCAAACGTGCCATGCTGGACGGTATCCCACCGCACGAGTTGACCGAGGCGGGCTTGTCGCGTTACATGGCCCTGAGTTACGCCCCCGACCCGGATCTCATCATCCGCACGGGCGGCGAAAAACGCATCAGCAATTTTTTGCTGTGGCAAGCAGCCTATGCCGAGCTGGTGTTCACCGACTGCCTGTGGCCCGAGTTTGGCGAGGCCGAGCTCGATGCGGCTTTGATGGATTTCGCGCGGCGTGACCGCCGATTCGGGTTGCTGAAAGACAGCCCGCCGATTGCCAACGTGTCTGTGAACGCGTGACCATGCTGCGCCAGAGAATCATCACTGCATTGGTTTTACTGGCTGTCTTGCTGCCTGCGGTTTTTTCCGCGCTGACCTGGCCGTTTGCGATCCTGAGTTTGCTGATGATCGGCGCGGCAGGTTGGGAGTGGGGACGACTCAACGGGCTGTCACAAACCCCGGCGCTGGGCGCAGGTTTTCTGCTGGCATTGGCGGGCCTCATGGCATGGTGGTTGGGGTGGGTGACTCGTGCGCCGGTGGCGCTGTGGTCCTTCGCCGCGGTGTTGTGGGTTGCGGGCGGCGCTTTCACCCTGCGCGGGGGCGTTCAACAGTGGCCGAGATGGCCCCACTTGGCGCGTTTGCTGGGCGGCTTGCTGGCCTTGTGGCTGGCCTGGTTGGCCATCATGGCGGCCAAGTCATTGGGTTTGAATTTCTTGCTCTCGGTGCTCTGCCTCGTTTGGATGGCTGATGTGGCGGCTTATTTTGGTGGGCGCCAGTTTGGGCGTCGCAAACTGGCGCCGTCCATCAGTCCTGGCAAGTCTTGGGCCGGTGTGTACAGCGGCATCGTCGGCGTGATGATCTTGGCCGGTTTCTGGATGTGGCTGGACAGCCGGTTCCAGGTTGATTCGCAGAGTATCTTTTCAGCCGTTTTCCAACGTACAGGACTCTTGGGTTTGATGGTGGCCGTGTTGTTGCTGTGTGCGATGAGTGTGGTTGGGGACTTGGTTGAGTCGCTGGTCAAACGTTGTGCAGGGGCCAAAGACAGCAGCCAGCTCTTGCCTGGTCACGGCGGGGTGCTCGATCGTATAGATGCTTTGATCCCTGTTTTTCCTTTGGCCCTGGCCATCTACCAGTTGCTCGCATGACCAGCCCCCCATTGCAACGTTTGTGCGTCCTTGGCGCCACCGGCTCTATCGGCAAAAGCACGCTGGATGTGGCAGCACGCCATCCCGATCGATTTGAAATTTTCGCGCTCACCGCGCACAGACAGATCGACGAGTTGTTCAAGCTGTGTCAGCAATACCGACCGCGTTTTGCGGCACTGGGTGATGCGTCGCAAGCGCGTCTCATGCGTGACCGGCTTCGAGCCGACGGCGTGGTCACCGAAGTGCTTGACGGGCCACAGGCCCTGAGTGATTTGGCTGCACACCCAGACGTCACCACCGTGATGGCGGCTGTAGTGGGCGCTGCGGGTCTGCCTGCTTGTCTCGCCGCTGCCAAGGCGGGCAAACGTTTGTTGCTTGCCAACAAAGAAGCGTTGGTGGTGGGCGGGGCTCTTTTCATGCAGGCCGTGCAGGAGGGGGGCGCTGAGTTGATCCCCATCGACAGCGAGCACTCCGCGATTTTTCAGTGCTTGCCTGAAGATAGACGCACTTGGCCAGACCGCATTCAACACATCGTGCTCACCGCATCGGGCGGGCCCTTTCGCGACCGTGACCCCGCGACCTTGAAGGCCGTCACCCCCGAGCAAGCTTGTGCGCACCCGAACTGGGTCATGGGCAGAAAGATCTCCGTCGATTCCGCCACCATGATGAACAAGGCCTTGGAGGTGATTGAAGCGCGTTGGCTGTTTGATTTAACGCCCGAGCAAATCCAAGTGGTGATACACCCGCAAAGCGTGGTGCATTCCATGGTGGTACTCAGAGACCAGTCGGTGCTGGCGCAACTCGGTACGCCCGACATGCGAGGCCCCATTGCTTTTGGTTTGGCCTATCCTGAACGAGTTGAATGTGGAGCTCAAGGACTGAATTTCTCGGTCGCCAGCCAGATGAATTTCTTCCCACCCGATAACCAGCGTTATCCGGGTTTGTCTTTGGCCTGGGAGGCGCTTCGGGCGGCTGCCGGTACTACGGCCGTGCTCAATGCAGCCAACGAAGAAGCGGTGGACGCTTTCTTGAACCGTGTCTTGCGTTTCGATCAAATTCACGCGGTCAATGCCGAGACCTTGGCCAAGGTGTCAGTCAACGCACAAGATGCGGCATCGATCGACGATTTGCTGTCCTTGGACGGCCGGGCACGCATATTTGCGCGTGGGTTGATTGCCACCCTGCGTGCGCATTGACGATTGAGCATTCCCCATGAGTACTTTGTTCTTCTTCATTCTCACCCTCGGGATCTTGATCGTTATCCACGAGTATGGTCACTACCGTGTGGCCCGCGCATGCGGTGTCAAAGTGCTGCGTTTTTCCGTTGGCTTTGGACCAGTGGTGTGGCGCAGGCAGGCCCACCCGGAAGCGACCGAGTTTGCGATATCGGCCATCCCTCTGGGTGGTTATGTGCGCATGCTCGATGAACGTGAAGGTGGCGTCCCCCAGCATGAGCTGCACATGGCCTTCAACCGAAAACCCTTGATTCAGCGCGCAGCCATTGTGGCTGCTGGCCCTGTGGCCAATTTGCTGCTCGCCGTGGTGCTCTACGCTGCGGTCCACTGGATCGGTGTGAACGAACCCAAAGCGGTCCTGGCTACACCGGCGGCCGGTAGTTTGGCCGAGCAAGCCGGATTGCGTGCCGGGGACTGGGTTCAGTCCACCTCGTCGGACGGTACAAATTGGCGAGCGATTGATGCCATGACCGACCTGCGCTGGGAAGTCACCCAAGCGGTCATGCGCGGCGAGCCGCTGACATTGCAAGTCACCGGTGCGCGTGTACATGGATCACGAGAAGCGGTGCTGAACCTGCAAAGTCTCGGCACCACTGAGGTCAACGCCGCGCTGATGCGCCGCATTGGGGTAGGTGCACCCCTGCGAGAGCCTGTTCTGGCCAATGTCGTTACCGCCGGCCCTGCTGCCAAGGCTGGCCTGAACACCGGCGACCGCGTGCTGAGTGTGGACGACGTGCCCATCCGGGATGCAGCCGAACTCCAACATCGCATTCGTGCCAGTGTGAATCTCGGCGCGTCAGCAGGCGGCACCGGCACTGCCGAACCGATATCAATGCGTTGGCGCATCGAACGCAGTGGTCAAAGCCGAGAAGTCCTCGTCACTCCTGCAGTGGTGCGCGACGGCGAGTTGACGATAGGCCGAATCGAAGCTGCCATTGGTACATCGGCTGAAATGGTGGAAGTACGCAAGGGGCCTTGGGAGGGGTTTCTGCTTGCTGTCTCTCGCACCTGGGAGATGTCGTGGGTCACCTTGAAGACTTTCGGCAAGATGCTGATTGGTGAGGCATCGTTGAAGAACCTCTCCGGACCCATCACGATTGCAGACTACGCTGGTCAGTCCGCGCAAGCCGGTTTGGCCTACTACCTGGGATTTCTCGCGGTGGTGAGCATAGGTCTTGGTGTGCTCAACCTGCTGCCCCTGCCTATGCTGGATGGGGGACACCTGATGTATTATCTTTTCGAGGCAGTGACAGGACGCCCGGTCTCCGACGCGTGGCTGGACCGGCTGCAGCGTGGCGGTGTGGCCATCATGCTCATGATGATGTCGCTTGCCATTTACAACGACGTTGCGCGCCTCATGGGCATGCATTGAGAACCCATTACCCCCCAGCGCCGCTTGGTGCCACAGCCTTCCATGCCTAATTTTTGTTTGATTCGTTTGCGACCAAGGCTGCTTGGCGCAGCGTTGGCTGCTGTTTTGCTCTCCGGCACCGCTTTGGCCGTAGAGCCCTTCACTTTGAGCGACATTCGTATTGAAGGTTTGCAGCGGACTGATGCGGGTACTGTTTTTGCGTCCTTGCCGTTTCGCGTGGGCGATACCTACAACGACGAGAAGGGGGCCTCGGGTCTGCGTGCTTTGTTTGCCACGGGTTTGTTCAAAGACGTGCGAATCGAAATTGACAAAGGCGTGGTAATCGTGATCGTTGAAGAGCGGCCACTGATCTCCGGCATCGAGTTCTCAGGCATGAAGGAGTTTGATAAAGAGATTTTGATCAAGTCTTTGCGTGACAACGGCATAGGAGAGGGGCAGCCCTTTGACAAGAGCTTGGCGGATCGCGCCGAGCAAGAGCTTAAGCGCCAATACCTGAGCCGCAGCTTGTATGGTGCTGAAGTTGTGACCACGATCACTCCTTTGGAGCGCAACCGCGTCAACGTAACGTTCACGATCGCTGAAGGTGTGCCTGCGCGCATTCGCGAGATTCGCATCGTCGGGAACAGGGTTTTTTCCGAAAGCACGCTCAAAGGTTTGCTGGACTTGAACGATGGGGGCTGGCTCAACTGGTACACCAAAGCGGATCGTTATTCGCGCTCCAAGCTCAACGCCGACATCGAAACATTACGTGCCTACTACCTCAACCGGGGTTACCTGGGGTTTGATGTTGTCGCAACGCAAGTCGCCATATCACCCGACAAACAAACCATCACGGTGACGCTGACAGTCAATGAAGGTCAGCTCTACACGGTCACGGCTGTCAAGCTTGACGGCGACTTCCTTGGTAAAGAAGACGAGTTCAAATCACTGATCACGATCAAGCCCGGTCAGCCTTACCGTGCGAGCAGCGTTGCCGATACCACCAAGGCTTTTTCCGACCGGTATGCGGCGTTTGGTTATGCATTTGCGCGTGTGGAGGCACGACCGGACATTGATCGCGCCAATGGCCAGGTGGTGATCAACTTGGTGGCTGAGCCCGCCAAACGTGTCTACGTGCGGCGTGTCAACGTCTCCGGCAACAGCCGGTCCCGCGACGAAGTCATCCGGCGCGAGTTTCGCCAGTTTGAATCGGCCTGGTACGACGGCCAGAAGATCAAGTTGTCACGAGACCGGGTGGATCGCTTGGGGTACTTCAGCCAGGTCAGCATTGAAACCAATGAGGTTCCTGGTGCCCCAGATCAGGTCGATCTGACGGTGACGGTGGTTGAGAAACCTACAGGCAACTTGTTGTTGGGTGTGGGCTTCTCCAGTGCGGACAAGTTTTCGCTCACCGCTTCTATCAAACAAGAGAATGTGTTTGGCTCAGGTAACTACCTGGGTATTGACCTCAACACCAGCAAATCGCAGCGCACCTTGGTGCTCAGCTCTGTCAACCCCTATTTCACGATTGACGGCGTATCCCGTGCTTTTGATGTGTACTACCGGACCAACAAGCCCTTGAACAGTCAGGGTGAGGATTACCAGTTGATCACACCGGGTGCATCGGTTCGTTTTGGTGTGCCGTTCACGGAATTGGATACCGTTTTCTTCGGTATCGGTGGTGAGCAAACCACCATCAAAGGCGAGCGGGCCTTGCCCAACAGTTATTTGCTTTATCGCGAGCAGTACGGTCGGACCAGTACGTCGTTCCCACTGACGATTGGTTGGGCTCGGGATGGTCGGGACAGCGCCTTGGTGCCGACCGCAGGCAGGTACCTGCGAACCAACCTGGATTGGTCGGCCTTTGGTGATGCACGTTATTGGCGATTCAACGGCCAAGCACAGCAGTACTTCCCTCTGTCCACTCGCTATACCTTGGCGCTGAATGCCGAAGTCGGCTGGGGCAAAGCCTTGGGCAGTCGGCCCTACCCTGTGTTCAAGAACTTCTACGCCGGTGGATTGGGTACTGTGCGCGGCTTTGACCAAGGTTCACTCGGGCCGGTGGACGTCACCGGTGCCTACATCGGGGGGACGCGACGATTCAACATGAATGCTGAGCTCTACCTGCCTCTTGCGGGAACAGGCAATGATCGCACCTTGCGTTGGTTTGCCTACGCGGATGCTGGCAATGTTTGGGGTGAGAAACAAAGTGTTGAATTCGGATCTCTGCGCTACTCCATGGGGCTGGGTTTAAGTTGGGTGTCGCCGGTGGGGCCGCTGAAGCTGAGCTATGGTGTTCCAGTCAAGAAAGAGCCAACGGATAGAATCCAACGTCTTCAATTCCAAATCGGGACCGCGTTTTAATGAATACCAGCTATATCAAGTTTCTGAGTGCATTGGTGCTCGCCGCCTTTGTTTCGCAGGGTGTCCAAGCCCAAGAAATCAAAATTGGTTACGTCAATCAAGATCGGGTGGTGAGTGAGGCGTCTTTGTCCAAGTCTGCTGCTGCCCGAAAAGCGGAGCTCGAAAAGCGCCAGAAGGAACTGGAAGACATGGCGGCTCGTTTGAGAACGAATGCTGAAAAGTTCGAAAAAGAATCTCCTACGCTGGCAGACGCAGAGCGTGCTCGGCGTTCGCGAGATCTGGTCGAACAAGACCGCGAGGTGCAGCGTCGCAACCGTGCTTTGCAAGAAGATGGCGCGCTTTGGAAGCAAGAAGAGATGGGAAATTTGGGTGAACGTGTTCGTCGTGTCATCAAACAACTCAGTGAAACCGAAAAGCTGGATCTGGTGGTCGGCGACGCGTTGTTTGTCAATCCCAAGCTCGACATCACTGACAAAGTCATCAAGATTCTCAATTCGCAAAGCCTGAAATGATCGTGGTCAGATCGAGTGCGCGTTGATTGGGTGGGCGTGGTTGATCAGGCCGTAGGTGGGTACAGACTCGGTGACATCGTCACCGACCTGGGTGGTGAGCTGCTAGGAAGCCCTGAGCTTCGGATCAACTCTCTTGGGACTTTGCAAGGTGCTACGCCGCAAACCCTCAGCTTTCTGGCCAACCCGAAGTACAACGCACAGCTTGCAGGTTCGCAGGCTGCTTGCGTGATTGTTGCGCCCTCATTGCGCGAGCAGGCCGTGGCTCGCGGTGCAGCCCTTATCACGCCGGACCCCTACCTCTACTTTGCTCGGCTCACTCAATGGTGGGCCAACCGAACTCGTGCCCCTGCAGTGACTGGGGTGCATCCAACTGCTGTTGTGCACGCAACGGCCTCGATTGGAGTCGGTGTCAGTGTCGGCCCCTTGGCTGTCATCGAGGCGAGGGCGTCGATTGGTGATCACGTTGCTATCGGTTCCCAATGCCACATTGGGGAAGATGCAACGGTGGGTGCCTACACGCGTCTTGCACCTCGGGTTGTGCTCGGTGCTGGTTGTGTCATGGGTCAACGCGGCTTGGTTCACTCAGGTGTGGTCATTGGTGCAGATGGTTTCGGTTTTGCGCCTAGACAAGGTGAATGGGAAAAAATTGCCCAGTTGGGTGCCGTTCGCATTGGTGACGATGTGGAGATTGGTGCCAACACCTGCATCGATCGGGGCGCATTGCAAGACACGGTGATTGAAGACGGCGTCAAGTTGGACAACTTGATTCAAATCGCGCACAACGTGCGTATCGGTGCCCACACGGCCATCGCAGGCTGTACAGGTATCGCTGGCAGTACCGTGATCGGAAAACATTGCACCATCGCCGGCGCGGCCAACATCATTGGGCACTTGACCATCGCCGACCATGTTCACATCTCGGTGGCCACTGTGGTGACACGATCCATTTCCAAGCCCGGCGTGTACAGCGGCAGCTTCCCCTTCGACGACAATGCTGCCTGGGAGAAAAACGCCGCTACGTTGCGTCAATTGCACCGCATGCGCACGCGCCTGATGCTGCTTGAAAAAAAACTTGAATCAACGCCAGAAAACGATTTGCCGACAGCGCCAAAGAAGAACACACCATGATGGACATTCACGAAATCTTGACCCGATTGCCTCACCGATATCCTTTTCTTTTGGTTGACCGAGTGTTGGAGGTAGAGAAAGGCAAGTCGATCAAAGCGCTCAAGAATGTGAGCATCAACGAGCCTTTCTTCCAGGGTCACTTTCCTGTTCGGCCTGTGATGCCGGGTGTTCTGATGTTGGAAGCCCTGGCCCAATGCGCGGCTTTGCTCACCAGCGTGACGCTGGAAGTGGAGTCTGACGGCAAGACGGTCTACTACTTCGCCGGTGCTGACGCGGTGCGTTTCAAACGTGTTGTCGAGCCCGGTGATCAGCTTATTTTTGACGTGGCAATCGACCGCATGAAGGCCGGCATCTGGAAGTTCAAAGGACGTGGCACGGTCAATGGCGAGTTGGCTGTTGAAGCCGAACTGATGTGCACCATGCGCAAGGTTGCTTGACGGGGACCGCTGCACATGGCCCAAATTCATCCGACCGCCTTGGTGGCAAGTACGGCGCAGTTGGCGGACGATGTCACTGTCGGTGCCTACACCTTGATCGGACCTGACGTCTCCATCGGGGCTGGCAGCCGCATCGGTCCACACTGTGTCATTGAGGGCCATACCCGCATTGGCCGTGACAACCAAATTTTTCAGTTCAGCTCTATCGGTGCCGCGCCGCAAGACATGAAGTACGCTGGTGAGCCGACCGAGCTGATCATCGGTGACCGCAACACCATCCGTGAGTTTTGTACGTTCAACACCGGCACCGTGCAAGACGGTGGTGCTACGCGCATTGGCAGCGACAACTGGATCATGGCCTATGTGCACATTGCCCATGATTGCCAGTTGGGTGACCACATCATCCTGGCCAACAACGCCACCCTGGCAGGCCATGTGCATTTGGCCGACTGGGTGTTCATCGGCGGCCTCACCGGCATACATCAATTCGTGAAAATCGGTGCCCACGCCATGGCGGGTTTTGCCAGCGCAGTGACGCAGGATGTTCCGCCCTTCATGACGGTCGATGGCAATCCGCTGGCTGTACATGGCTTCAATGTGGTGGGCTTGCGCCGACGTGGGTTCACCGCTGAACGTATCGCCGTGGTGAAACAAATGCACAAGTTGCTCTACCGCCAGAGCAAGACTTTGGCCCAGGCCACCCAAGAGATTGCTGCGTTGGCCAACTCGTCGCCCGAATCCCGCGAAGACGTTGCCTTGATGACTGCCTTTTTGGCTCAAGCCACGCGCGGCATTGCGCGTTGAGTGTCCAACCTGACATACGATGCCTCTCAACCAGTTCCCATTTCCGTTCGGGCTGACCCTTCGACCAAGCTCAGGACAGGACTTGTCGAAGCCAGCGATGTTCGACGCGCTACCCTTCGACAAGCTCAGGGCGAACGGAGGTAGCTTCAAGGTCGTCGAATATCAGGAAAATCAATGAGCCAGACATCGCCTCAGCTTGCGATGGTGGCGGGCGAAGCCTCTGGTGATTTGTTGTCCGGTTTGTTGCTGGCGGGGCTGCAGTCACGCTGGCCTGAGCTCAAGTCTTTCGGCATTGGTGGACCGCACATGCAGGCGCAAGGGTTCGACGCCTGGTGGCCGCACGATACCCTCTCGGTGCACGGCTACAGCCTGGAGGTGTTCAGTCGTGTCTTTGGCATTTGGCGCATGCGCCGTGCCCTCGGCGCGCGCCTGCTACAGGCACGGCCCGATGTGTTTATCGGTGTGGATGCACCCGACTTCAATTTGGGCCTGGAGACCAGACTCAAGGCCAAGGGCATCAAGACGGTGCATTTCGTCAGCCCGTCGATTTGGGCTTGGCGGCCCGAGCGCATCCACACCATAGGCCGAGCCGTTGACCTCATGCTGTGCGTATTTCCCTTTGAGCCTGCCATCTACGAGAAGCACGGTATTGCGGCTGCGTATGTTGGTCATCCGCTGGCCGATGCCATCCCGCTGGACGTGCCGCGTGCACAGAGCCGCATGGCCCTGGGGTTGAGCGAAGCGGACACCGTCATCGCCGTGTTGCCTGGCAGTCGCAGCTCAGAAATCCGCTACATCGCACCGCGTTTTGCGGCTGCGATGGCCTTGATGCACCAGCACAACCCGGCACTGCGTTTTGTCTTGCCGATTGCGCCTGGCAAGCGGCCCGGCATTGAAGCTGCGCTGGCTGTGCATGCGCCGAAGGTTCCTGTGCAGTTGCTGGATGGGCACTCGCACACGGCACTGGCCGCCTGCGATGTCACCTTGATCGCCAGTGGCACCGCCACCTTGGAGGCGGCTCTGTTCAAACGGCCCATGGTCATTGCCTACAACATGCATCCGCTGTCCGCTCGTTTGATGCGCCGCAAACAATTGCAGCCCTGGGTGGGCTTACCCAACATCTTGCTGCAAGACATGGCGGTGCCCGAGTTGTTGCAAGACGATGCATCACCAGAGAAATTGGCGCAAGCCACTTTGGACTGGTTGTCCGATACACCCCGCGTAAACCGCCTGCAGCAGCGTTTCACCCAGCTGCACCATGACCTTCGGCGCAACACGGCCGAGGCCGCTACCCATGCCATCGAAAAAATCCTGGCTCGCTGACCAACTGGCGTTCAGCTTCGATGCCCCCGGCTTGGTGGCCGGCGTGGACGAAGCCGGGCGCGGCCCTTTGGCAGGCCCCGTGGTGGCTGCGGCGGTGATCTTGGACGACTTGCGTCCCATCAAGGGGCTGAACGACTCCAAAAAGCTCACCGCGCTGCGCCGCGAAAAACTATTCGACGAGATCCGCGCTCAGGCCCTGTGCTGCAGCATCGCCGAAGCCACGGTGCAAGAAATTGATGAACTGAACATTCTTCAAGCCACGCTCTTGGCCATGCGCCGTGCGGTTGAGGGCTTGCGCTTGAAGCCGCAAAAAGTGCTGGTGGATGGCAACCGTTTGCCGGTGCTGAAAGTGCCCTGTGAGGCCATCGTCAAAGGCGATTCGAAGATCAAGGCCATCTCGGCGGCTTCCATCTTGGCCAAGGTTCACCGCGACCGTTTGTGCCTGCAACTGCATGCGGTTCACCCGGCCTATGGTTTTGATGTGCACAAGGGTTACCCCACGCCGACGCACCTGGCTGCGCTGCAGTCCCACGGCGCGTGCGATGCACACCGGCGTTCGTTTGCGCCTGTGCGTGAGGTCTGTGAAACCTTGCGCGAGGTCTGATGTGGCCACAGTCAAAACCATTCAATCCAAAGACAACCCTCTCTTGGTGCGCCTTCGCAAGCGCTTGAACGACCCTGCCGCCTACCGAAAAAGCGGCGAGGTGGCGTTGGAGGGCGATCACCTGGGCCGTGCGCTGTTGCAACGAGGGGGTCAACCGCAACACGTGTTGATCACAGAAGCTGCGTGGCAGGATGCCGAACTGAAAGCCCTGGCGATGCGGGCCGACACCGTGTCGATCTTGACCGCAGATCTCATGAAAGGGTTGAGTGCCTTAGAAACACCGCCACCCGTGCTTTTCATCCTGCCTTGGTCGGAAAATCACAGCGTTCAAACCGGCGTTGCCACTGTGGTCCTCGACCGGTTGCAAGACCCGGGCAATGTGGGCACGCTGCTGCGCAGCGCGGCGGCGTTTGGCTTCAAGCAGGTCGTGGCGCTGAAGGGCTCGGCCGCGCTGTGGTCGTCCAAAGTGCTACGCGCTGGCATGGGCGCGCATTTTGCGTTGCACCTGGTGGAGGGTGCTGGGCTGCCTGATGTGCATGCTCTGAAGCTGCCCCTCCTGGGAACCAGTTCGCACGGTGCAACGGCGCTCCATGCCAGCCGCTTGCCCTGGCCATGTGCATGGGTGTTTGGTCATGAAGGGCAGGGCGTGTCGAACGACCTGCTGCATGCCTGCGACCTCACGCTGACCATCCCGCAGCCAGGGGGTGAAGAATCGCTCAACGTGGGTGCCGCTGCAGCTGTTTGTTTGTACGAGTCAGCGCGGCAACGTTTGTCGCCACTTTCTTAACCTAGGACAGGCTCAGTACATCAAACGGTCCGGCCGCACATCGCGCAAGATGGTGGTGGCGATTTCCTCAATCGACTTGTGGGTGGACGACAACCAGGCAATGCCCTCACGGCGCATCATGGCCTCGGCTTGTTTGACTTCGTCCCGGCAGTTGTCGATGGACGCGTATCGGCTGTTGGGGCGGCGCTCATTGCGAATTTGGCTCAGGCGTTCTGGATCTATGGTCAAACCAAAACATTTTTTCTTGAAGGGAGCCAGCGACGATGGGATCGCATCGCGCTCAAAGTCTTCGGGAATCAAAGGGTAGTTGGCCGCTTTCACGCCGTGTTGCATGGCGAGGTAGAGCGAGGTGGGTGTTTTGCCGCTCCGGCTTACACCGACCAAAATCACATCGGCGACTGCCAGGTTTTTTGCAGACTGACCATCGTCGTGTGCCAGAGAAAAGTTGATGGCCTCAATGCGGTCGGTGTACTCCTGACTTTTAGAAATGTCGGAGAAACGCCCCACGCGGTGGTTGGACGTCATCGCCAACTCAGCCTCCAGCGGCTCAATGAAGGTGTTGAACATGTCCAGCACCATGCCCTTGGATTGGGTTTTGACCAAGTTCAGGGTTTCCGGGTCGACCAAGGTGGCGAAGACGATGGGTTTTTTGCCTTCCAGCTCGGCGCTGTGGTTGATCTCGGCGACCACCTGGTGCGCTTTGTCCAAACTGTCGATGAAGGGCCTGCGCACATGGCGCGGCTTGATGGCAAATTGGGCCAAGATGGAATTGCCAAAGGTCTCGGCGGTGATGCCGGTGCCGTCAGAGATAAAAAATACGGTGCGATTGGGCATGGAGCGTGTGCAAAAAGCGTGTGTCAAAGTTGGTGGCGACCGGCGGGCGCTGGTCAATCATAGAACCAAGCGGTCCACAAACCTGCACGAAAGCGGCCAGCAGCCCCTAAAATCGCCGCTAACTTATTCCACCCACCCCCCATGCGCTCGACCCGCCCACGCCATCCTTACCCACCATCATGTGATGGTCGCGGGGTTGTGTCTGCGTCGACCGCTGGTGCCTTGCGCCCTCAGAGGGCCACGTTGGTGCAGCGCGTTGCGCGCCCAGCAAGGCGGTTCATGGGGCTGGAAGCACCGGTTTTTCAACGTTACGGAGCTTTTCCATGTCAACCCTCAACCTGGCGACCGCCCTGGTCGCACCGTTTGAACACCTGAGAATGACCGACGTCGAGTCGGTGGGCGGTAAAAACGCCTCCCTCGGCGAAATGATCAGCCAGTTGGCTGCCTCTGGCGTGCGTGTGCCCGGTGGTTTCGCCACCACGGCCCATGCCTTCCGCCAGTTCCTCGCGCACCAAGGCCTAGCCGACAAAATTGCCCAGAGGCTGTCCACGCTCAACACCGAGGATGTCAAAGCCCTCGCTGAAGCCGGCGCCGAAATCCGCCACTGGATTGAAGCCACGCCATTCCCAGCCGACTTGCAAGCGGCCATCACCTCCGAATTCGCCAAGCTCACCGAAGGCAACCCCGGTGCGTCGTTTGCCGTGCGCTCCTCGGCCACCGCCGAAGACTTGCCCGACGCCAGCTTTGCCGGCCAGCAAGAAACTTTCCTCAACGTGGTGGGCATTGACGATGTGCTCGCCAAGATGAAAGAAGTGTTCGCCAGCCTCTACAACGACCGCGCCATCAGCTACCGCGTGCACAAAGGGTTTGCGCACGCCGATGTGGCCCTGTCAGCCGGTGTGCAGCGCATGGTGCGCTCTGACCTTGGCGCTGCAGGTGTGATGTTCACCATGGACACCGAGTCGGGCTTTAACGATGTGGTCTTCATCACCTCCAGCTACGGCCTCGGCGAAACCGTGGTGCAAGGCGCGGTGAACCCAGACGAGTTCTACGTTCACAAGCCTAGTTTGAAGGCCGACAAACTTGCCATCATCCGCCGCAACCTGGGCTCCAAACTCATCAAGATGGAGTTCGCCACCCCGGAAGAAAAAGCCGCCAGCGGCAAACTGGTGCGCACGGTGGATACCGCCACCGAGCAACGCAACCGCTATTCCTTGACCGACGCCGACGTTGCCGAGTTGGCCCGATATGCCCTCATCATCGAGGCCCACTATGGCCGTCCGATGGACATCGAGTGGGGCAAAGACGGCGGCGACGGCAAGCTCTACATCCTGCAAGCCCGGCCTGAAACCGTGAAGAGCCAGCAAGAGGGCAAGGTGGAGCAGCGCTACAAACTCAAAGGCACGAGTGCCGTGCTGGCCGAAGGCCGCGCCATTGGTCAAAAGATTGGCACCGGCCCCGTCCGCCTGGTGCACAGCATCAGCCAGATGGACGAAGTGCAGCCTGGCGATGTGCTGGTCACCGACATGACCGATCCCAACTGGGAGCCGGTGATGAAACGCGCCAGCGCCATCGTCACCAACCGCGGCGGCCGCACCTGCCACGCCGCCATCATTGCCCGCGAGTTGGGCATTCCGGCAGTGGTGGGTTGTGGGGACGCCACCGAGAAACTCACCGATGGTGCGCTGGTCACCGTGGTGTGCTCCGAGGGTGACACGGGTTACATCTACGACGGCTTGCTGGAAACCGAAGTCACCGATGTGCAAAAGGTAGACCTGCCTTACTGCCCCATCAAGATCATGATGAACGTGGGCAACCCGCAGCTTGCCTTTGACTTCTGCCAAATGCCCAATTCCGGTGTGGGCCTGGCCCGCTTGGAATTCATCATCAACAACAACATCGGCATCCACCCCAAAGCGATTTTGGATTACCCCAACATCGACCTGGACCTGAAAAAAGCCGTCGAATCCGTGGCCCGTGGTCATGCGTCGCCGCGTGCTTTTTATGTGGACAAACTCGCCGAAGGCGTGGCCACCATTGCGGCGGCCTTCTGGCCCAAACCCGTGATCGTTCGCCTGTCGGACTTCAAGAGCAACGAGTACCGCAAGCTCATCGGCGGCTCACGTTACGAGCCCGAGGAAGAGAACCCGATGTTGGGTTTCCGTGGAGCCTCGCGTTACATCAGCCCCGACTTTGGCGAAGCCTTCGCGATGGAGTGCGAGGCCTTGAAGCGCGTGCGCAACGACATGGGCCTGACCAACGTCGAAATCATGGTGCCCTTTGTGCGTACCTTGGGCCAGGCCAAACAAGTCACCGAGATGCTGGCGGCGCGCGGCCTGAAGCGGGCAGCCCTTGGCGGAACCGACGGCCTGCGTGTCATCATGATGTGTGAAGTGCCCAGCAACGCCATCCTGGCCGAGCAGTTCTTGGAATACTTCGACGGCATGTCCATCGGCTCCAACGACCTGACCCAGCTCACGCTGGGCTTGGACCGCGACTCTGGCATGGAGCTTTTGGCCAAAGACTTTGACGAACGCGACCCGGCGGTCAAAGCCATGATCTCGCGCGCCATCGCCGCCTGCCGCGCCGTGGGCAAATACGTCGGCATCTGCGGCCAAGGCCCCAGCGACCATCCTGACTTTGCCGATTGGTTGGCACAGGAAGGCATCGTGTCCATTTCGCTCAACCCCGACTCGGTCGTGGAGACCTGGCAGCGCTTGGCCAAGCGTTGAGCGCAGACCTTTGGGCAGCCCGAAGCCGGGCTGCGCCATGAAGGACAATGAGCGGTCGCGGGTTCTCCCGCACCGCTCATTTTTTGTTCAACGTATTCATCAGTTTCTTCCGCCATGGCAAACATCCTCCAACACCTCCCCACCGGTCAAAAAGTCGGCATCGCGTTTTCTGGCGGCCTGGACACCAGCGCTGCGCTGCACTGGATGAAACTCAAGGGCGCGATTCCCTACGCCTACACCGCCAACTTGGGCCAACCCGATGAGCCCGATTACGACGAAATTCCGCGCAAGGCCATGGAGTACGGTGCCAAGCTGGCCCGTCTCATCGACTGCCGCGTTCAAATGGCCAACGAGGGCATCGCCGCCTTGCAGTGCGGCGCCTTCCACATCTCCACTGCAGGCGTCACCTACTTCAACACCACGCCGATTGGTCGCGCTGTGACCGGCACCATGCTGGTGGCCGCGATGAAAGAAGACGACGTCAACATCTGGGGCGACGGCAGCACCTACAAGGGCAACGACATCGAGCGCTTTTACCGCTATGGCTTGCTCACCAACCCCGAACTGAAAATCTACAAACCCTGGCTCGACCAAACCTTCATCGACGAACTCGGTGGCCGCGCCGAAATGTCGGCCTTCATGACCCAGGCGGGGTTTGGCTACAAGATGTCGGCCGAGAAGGCCTACTCCACCGACTCCAACATGCTCGGTGCCACCCACGAGGCCAAAGACCTGGAGCATTTGAACAGCGGCGTGATGATCGTCAAACCCATCATGGGTGTGGCCTTCTGGCGTGACGATGTCGAAGTCAAACGCGAAACCGTCAGCGTGCGTTTTGAAGAAGGTCGTCCAGTCGCCTTGAACGGTGTGGAATACACCGACCCGGTGGCCTTGGTGTTGGAAGCCAACCGCATCGGTGGCCGCCACGGCCTTGGTATGAGCGATCAAATCGAAAACCGCATCATCGAAGCCAAGAGCCGCGGCATTTATGAAGCCCCGGGCCTGGCATTGCTCTTCATCGCCTATGAGCGACTCGTCACCGGTATCCACAACGAGGACACGATTGAGCAGTACCGCATGAACGGCAAAAAACTCGGTCGCCTTCTTTACCAGGGCCGCTGGTTCGACCCCCAAGCCCTGATGTTGCGTGAAGCCGCCCAGCGCTGGGTGGCCCGTGCCGTGACCGGTGAAGTCACCCTCGAGTTGCGCCGTGGCAACGACTACAGCATCCTCAACACCGAGTCACCCAACCTCACCTACCACCCTGAGCGATTGACGATGGAGAAGGGCGAGTCCAGCTTTTCACCCCAAGACCGCATTGGGCAGTTGACGATGCGTACTTTGGACATCACCGATACCCGGGACAAGCTGGCGCTGTACAGCCGCACAGGGCTCCTGCCCAGCGGGGGTGGGTTGCCGCAGTTAGGGGAGTAATGTTCGTTGCCTTGCTGATGACCGGTCGCCAGCATGTGTCGTCGCAGCAATGGGGGCCCTGTTGAGAAGTGTTTGAATGGCTCCTTGCGGGGGATCGGTGGGCGCACCGGTGCGAAAGCCTTCCGATAGACTTTGTTTACATTCGTTCGTCTGCAGGTAGACAATAGCCCCATGCCGATCTTCAAAGCATTCACGCTCCGATCCATTGTGCTTGTCAGCTTCAGCGCTGGCTTGTGTTCACCATTCAGCGCATTCGCACAAGCAGGCGTCGGCCAGGCCGCATCAGCGCCTGTACCCGCAACGGTAAAACCCGCCGCCGTGGGTGATCCTGTTGTGGCCTGCGAGCGCGCTGCGCGGGAATTGTTGGTGAGCAAAGGTGCACCTGCTGCCGAGGTGAATTTCACTGCTGCACCGACGGTCGCGCCGGGTTCTGCCGGCGATAAACAACTCCTGCTGCGTGGCGGTGGCAGCTACCGCAGCCCAGAAGGCGTCCGCACCTTCAGCTACAACTGCAATGTGGATGCGGCGACGTCCGAGTCTGTGGGCATGGTGATGCGGGACACCACGCCTGCGGCCACCAAAGGCAAAACCGCAACCGTTGCCCGCGAGCCTGACCTTACCCACTTGTCTCCAGCCGTGTGCGAGTCTGCGGTGGCTGCGGCGCTCAAAAAACGCTCGCTGCGCGTGGCGGACATCAGTTTTGAAAGTGCAACGCGCACCGTCAAACAAACAGGTCCGACGACGGCCGAACTGCGGGGCAGAGGGAAGGCGCTGCCCGCACCCGGCGCACCCTACAACCATTTCGGTTTTGAGTGCGAGTTTGACACGCGCGACGGTCGGCTGATGAGTTCCCGGCTGGAAGGCTGAGCGGGTTTCCTCACCCTGCGTCATTGCTCGTATTGAGCGCATCCAGAGACCTGTCGCCTGGCACCAGGCACCCACGTTTTTTCACCTGAGGCGACTCCCCAACTTCTGGACGCCCTCGTTCTACGCCTTCTGTCGTATTTCACGAAGCGCCCTGCCTGCCTAAGCTGATCTCCGGTCGATTCAGATTCCTCTGTGCCTTTGTCGGCAAGGGACTGAGTCTGTTGCCCTCAACCGGTCTCAACTTACAAGCCAGGAGTCTTCCGCATGAAAACGTCTCGTCGCAGCTTTACCCATTCCTTGGGTGCCATCGCTTTGGCCACGGCCACACTCTCGGTCTCGGGTCTGGCCCACGCGCAGGCCACCATCAAGGTGGGTGTGTTGCATTCGCTCTCGGGCACGATGGCCATTTCCGAAACCGTGCTCAAGGACGTGGCCTTGATGGCCATCGACGAGATCAACGCTAAAGGCGGCTTGCTCGGCAAGAAGCTCGAGCCCGTGGTGGTGGATCCCGCCTCCAACTGGCCACTGTTCGCAGAAAAAGCCAAACAGCTGATCACGCAAGACAAAGTGGCGGTGGTGTTTGGCTGCTGGACCAGCGTGTCGCGTAAGTCGGTGTTGCCGGTGTTTGAAGAGACCAACAGCTTGCTCTTCTACCCCGTGCAGTACGAAGGCGAGGAGCTGTCCAAGAACGTCTTCTACACCGGCGCCGCGCCCAACCAGCAAGCGATCCCCGCCGTGGAATACCTGATGAGCAAGGACGGCGGCTCGGCCAAACGTTTTGTTCTGCTGGGCACCGACTACGTGTACCCCCGCACCACCAACAAAATTCTCCGCGCGTTTTTGAAAGCCAAAGGTGTGGCCGAGGCTGACATCATCGAGGAGTACACCCCTTTCGGCCACAGCGACTACCAAACCATCATTGCCAAGATCAAGAAGTTCGCCTCTGAAGGCAAGAAGACGGCCGTCGTGTCCACCATCAATGGTGACTCCAACGTGCCTTTCTACAAAGAGCTGGGCAACCAAGGTTTGAAGGCCACCGACGTGCCTGTGGTGGCATTCAGCGTGGGCGAAGAAGAGCTGCGTGGTGTGGACACCAAACCGCTGGTGGGCCACTTGGCCGCCTGGAACTATTTCATGTCGGTGAAGAACCCCACCAACACCGCCTTCGTGAAAGCCTGGAGCGACTACGCCAAGGCCAAAGGCATTGCCGGCCACAAAGACAAGCCGCTGACCAATGACCCGATGGAAGCCACCTACATCGGCATCCACATGTGGGCACAAGCGGTGACCAAGGCCAAGAGCACCGACACCGACAAAGTGATCGCCGCCATGGCCGGCCAAACCTTCCCCGCACCGGGCGGCTTCATGTCCACCATGGACAAAGAAAACCACCACCTGCACAAGCCCGTGTTCATCGGTGAGATCAAGGCCGATGGCCAGTTCAACGTGGTGTGGAAGACCAAAGGCCCCGTGGTGGCCGATCCTTGGAGTGACTACATTGCCGAGAACAAGGGCAAGAAGAATGTTCCCGAGAAGAAGTGATTGGGGTCTTAATCTGATTGCGTGTTGAGATTTACATGAATTGCGAGACCACACACCGTTCGGGCTGAGCCTGTCGAAGCCAGCGCGTGCCTCGGTGCAGGGCCCTTCGACAGGTCCTGTCCTGAGCCCCGTCGAAGGGTCAGGGCGAACGGGCTGAAGGTTGTCATGAAAAAGGTAAACATCAATAGCTTCCTGGGGCGCGTGATGCGCCCCAGGCCTTCAATGGAATGATGTTCTGTGCCCACGCGAGTGGGCCCTTCTCGATGAATGCTTCACTGCCCAATCTGGTGCTGCCCTGTGTGACCCATCGTCTGGTCAGGCTGTTGCTGGTACTGCTTGTTTGCTTGCCTGGTTTCCAGGTCGCGCAAGCCGTCACTTTGACGCAAGCCCGAGCCATGGCCATCGGTGACAACGACGAACGTTCTGCTGCCATTGCGCAAGCCGTTCTCGCTTCAGATCCAAGCCTCGAATCATTCTTGCAATCGCTGCTGAACGACGAAGTCAAAGTGGCGGGCGAGTTGGTGTTTGTGCAGCGTGATGGCAAGACCATGTCTCTTGCAAAAGGTGCGGAGGCTGCTTTGCCGGCTGATGCTGAAGACGTGAGCAACAACAACCGACTACGCAGCGAAATCGAAAGCGCGCTTGCATCACTCAAGCTGCTGTCGGGTGACGTGCCGGCGCGTGCCTCGGCCATCAAACAACTCAAAGAACAACCTGACGACAGCCGCTTGCCTTTGATAGACAAAGCCTTGGCTGTCGAAACCGATGAGAAGTTAAAAGCCGAACTGGGTCTGCTGCGCTCGGCCCTCTTGATTGCATCGCCCGACAAGGCCAAGCGACTGCAAGCAGCATCGGCGCTGGGCAGCAGCTACCAAGGTGCCACCAAAAGTTTGCTCATGGAGCGCTTGCAACCCGGCGCGGAGGATGACCCGCAAGTGCGCGCTGCACTGCAAGCGTCACTGAATGCGGTGTCGTCTCGTTTGGTATGGGGCGAACGCCTGGGTGTTGTATTCACGGGCGTGAGCCTGGGCTCCATCTTGCTGCTGGTGGCCTTGGGATTGGCCATCACCTATGGTTTGATGGGCGTCATCAACATGGCCCATGGCGAGCTGATGATGATTGGTGCCTATGCTACCTATGTGGTGCAAAACTTGTTTCGCGCCTATGTGCCGCATTACTTTGACTATTACATGTTGCTGGCCATACCAAGCTCATTTTTGGTGGCCGCGCTTGTTGGTGCGGTGATGGAGCGTGGTGTGATTCGCTGGCTCTATGGCCGCCCGCTGGAAACGCTGCTCGCCACGTGGGGGATCAGTCTGGTCCTGATGCAAAGCGTGCGCTCTCTCTTCGGAGCGCAAAACGTGCAAGTGGAAAACCCCGCGTGGCTATCGGGCGGCGTGGAGGTGATGAGCAACCTCACTTTGCCCTACAACCGCTTGGCCATCATCGTGTTTGCGGTGCTGGTGTTGGTGGGTGTGTCGCTGCTGATCTCGCGCACCCGGCTGGGCCTTTTTGTCCGTGGCGTGACGCAAAACCGCCCGATGGCGGCCTGCATGGGCGTGAACACGGCCAGGGTGGATACCTATGCATTCGCCCTCGGCTCCGGTATTGCTGGCCTGGCGGGTTGTGCTTTGTCCCAGGTTGGCAATGTGGGGCCCGATTTGGGCCAGGGTTACATCGTGGACTCCTTCATGGTGGTGGTGCTGGGCGGGGTAGGCCAGTTGGCGGGCACTGTCTACGCCGCTTTGGGGCTGGGTGTGCTCAACAAGTTTCTGGAGGGTTGGACGGGGGCGGTGTTGGCCAAGATCATTGTTTTGGTGCTGATCGTCGTGTTCATTCAGAAGCGACCGCAGGGGATATTTGCGATGAAGGGCCGGAGTGCCGAAACATGAGCGCAGCCACAGCCACAGCCACGCAAGCCGCCGTCGTCGGCCCCACGACCTCGCTGCTCAGCCCCAAATCTTGGCTGGGCGTCCTGGCCGCGCTCACGGTCATCGTCGTGCTGGCGCCCGTGCTCAACCTCGTGGTGCCCGAAGGCAACCCACTGCATTTCAGTGACTACGCCGTCTCGCTGGTCGGCAAGATCATGTGTTATGCCATTTGCGCCTTGGCCATGGATTTGATCTGGGGTTACACCGGCATTTTGTCCCTGGGCCATGGCGTTTTTTTCGCGCTGGGTGGTTATGCCATGGGCATGTACCTGATGCGCCAGATTGGCCGTGACGGCAACTACAAGTCTGACCTGCCCGACTTCATGGTGTTCCTGGATTGGAAGGAGCTGCCTTGGCATTGGGCACTGAGCGACAGTTTTGTAGCGACGCTCTTGCTGGTGGTTCTGGTGCCGGGTTTGTTGGCGTGGGTGTTTGGCTACTTTGCGTTTCGCTCGCGCATCAAGGGCGTTTACTTTTCCATCATCACGCAGGCGCTCACCTTTGCGGCCATGTTGCTGTTCTTTCGCAATGAAACGGGCTTCGGCGGCAACAACGGTTTCACCGATTTCAAACGAATTTTGGGCGTCACCATCGCCACGCCGACAACGCGCATGACGTTGTTTGTATTGACTGGGCTCACCCTCATCGGATTCTTTGTGATGGCCAGGTGGTTGGTGAAAAGCAAATTTGGCCGCGTGCTGCAAGCCATTCGTGATGCCGAATCGCGTGTCATGTTCACCGGCTACAACCCGCTGCACTACAAGCTGGCCATTTGGGTGATTTCTGCGGTGATGTGTGCCGTGGCGGGTGCGCTCTACGTACCGCAGGTCGGCATCATCAACCCGGGCGAGATGTCGCCCGCAGCCAGCATCGAGATGGCAATTTGGGCGGCAGTCGGGGGTCGTGGCACCCTCATCGGGCCCATCATCGGCGCGTTTTTTGTCAATGGTGCCAAGAGCTGGTTCACCCAAGTGGCACCCGAGTATTGGTTGTTTGTGCTGGGTGGATTGTTCATTGCAGTGACGTTATTTTTGCCGCAGGGCCTGATTGGTTTGTGGCGAAAAGTGTCAGGCGACAAAGAGCGAGAAGAAAAATCATGACGCCCGACTTGATGGAAGCAGGCGCGCAAGTTCGTGCCGACTGGGAACGAAAAAAGGCGCTGGGCGCTGGTTACTCCGGGGGGCGCGAAGCCAGTTATGGCCGGTTGGTGCACGAGGGCGAACTCGACGCAGCCCACGGCGCCATTCTGTATTTGGACGACATCACGGTGAGCTTTGATGGCTTCAAGGCACTGAACAAACTGTCGCTCAACATCAGCCTTGGCGAGCTGCGCTGCATCATTGGCCCCAATGGTGCGGGCAAGACGACGATGATGGATGTGATCACAGGCAAAACCAAACCCGACGCTGGCAAGGCTCATTTCGGTTCGACGATCGATTTGCTGCGCATGCGCGAAAACCAAATCGCCTCGGTCGGCATTGGTCGCAAGTTTCAAAAGCCCACCGTGTTTGAGCAGCTCAGTGTGTTTGAGAACCTGGAGCTGGCCCTCAAAGCAGATCGCAGCGTGCGTGCGGCAATGGGTTTTCGGCTGACGGGTGAACGGCAAGACAAAATCGGCAACATGCTCGCGCTGATCCACCTCAAGGACAGCGCCACGCGCACGGCGGGTTTGTTGTCCCACGGCCAAAAGCAGTGGCTGGAGATAGGCATGCTCTTGATGCAAGACCCCAAACTGCTGTTGCTCGACGAGCCCGTGGCGGGCATGACCGACGAGGAAACCGAACGCACGGCTGAATTGTTCTTGTCGCTGGAAGGCCAGCACTCGCTGGTGGTGGTGGAGCACGACATGAAATTCATTGGTGAGTTAACCCAAGGCAAGTCGAGCAAAAAAGTCACCGTGTTGCACGAGGGCAGTGTGCTGGCGGAGGGGGCACTCGCTGATGTGCAGACGAACGAAAAAGTGGTGGAGGTGTACCTTGGTCGTTGAACCCGCCATGAGCCCCTTCGTCATTCCCGCGAAAGCGGGAATCCAGTCCGGACTCACTTCATGGATTCCCGCTTTCGCGGGAATGACGGGGGACGTTCATGCTCAAGGTTGAAGGCATCAACCAGTACTACGGCGGTTCGCACATCCTGCGCAACGTCGCATTCGAAGCCCGCCTGGGCGAAGTCACCGTGGTGCTGGGTCGCAACGGTGTAGGCAAAACCACCTTGCTCAAAAGTTTGATGGGTGTGGTGCCCGTCAAGAGCGGCAGCATTCAACTCGATGGCCACAACATCACACGGCTGCCCCCCTACGAGCGGGTGAGAGCAGGCTTGGGTTACGTGCCCCAGGGCCGCGAAATATTTGGTCGCCTCACGGTGCAAGAAAACCTGGCCATGGGTTTGGCCTACAAACCCGGCGGAACCCCCGTGCCCGCCGAGTTGTTTGAACTTTTTCCCGTGCTCAAACAGATGCTGAATCGACGGGGCGGCGACCTCTCCGGCGGCCAGCAGCAGCAACTCGCCATTGCCCGCGCCCTGGCGGCAGGCCCCAAAGTGCTGGTGCTGGACGAGCCCACCGAAGGCATCCAGCCCAGCATCATCAAAGACATTGGCCGCGTCATTCGCATGCTCGCCGACCGCAAAACCATGGCCATCGTGCTGGTGGAGCAGTACTACGACTTTGCGGCTGAGTTGGCAGACCAGTACCTGGTGATGGAACGCGGTGAGATCGTCAAGCGGGGGCGCGGGGCGGACATGCAGGCGGAGGGCGTGAGGTCCTTGGTGTCCATCTGAGCCTTTGCGCTCGACGGCGCTGCGCAGTAGCATTGCCGCCATGCGACGCCGTTATGACCCTTGGCCCCTGCTGACTTTGGTTCTGTGCTTTGCGCCATGGTTGTGTCAAGCCCAAAGCACACCTGCTGCGCCAGCGCCTAACCCGATTCCACCCGAATCCCGGGCATCTGCGGCGGGGTCGGCTGCGACGACTCCGGCTGCGCCAAGGTCGTCAGGAAAAATTTACCAGCAGCGCCAAAAAGACGGCAGCATTTTGTTCACGGATCGACCCGCCGACCAGGGCGGCCTGACCGAGAGAAGCTGGACAGTCCCGACGGAAGACCCGGAAGTCGCTGAGAAGCGCCGCGAGAAGGCGCGGCAAGAAGCCAAACAAGAAGCGCAAGCGGTCAATGAACGCGTGCAGCGACAAATCGAACGCCAGCAAGACCGCGACGAAGCTTTGGCCCTTGAACGCATGCGGTTGAACCAAGCGCAGGCGCAGCGTGATGCCGAAATCGCACGTGCGGACCGCGAACGGTCCGAGCGTCAGAGGGACATGCCCCCTGTCATCGTGGTGGTGCCGGGTCAACGTCCTGGCTACAACAACCCACCCATAGGCGGTTTGCCGCCACCCCATGTGGCGCGACCAGTCACCCCGCCGCCGCCACGACCATCGGCCAGTCTGTGCTCTGCCAGAAAAGCAAACGACTGCAATGCGGCCAGTGATGCAGGGCGGGCGGGGTTTGGTGGCCGCTGACAGCGGCGACGCGGCTCCAGCGCAACGCTCTGATTGAAGAAGGCGTATGCGCGGCAATACCTTGCTGGAATAATGCGGCGCACCTTCACTGTCCAGGCGCCATGAAAACCTCCACCCGCTTGAACTTGCTCTTGGCTGGAATAGGCACGGCGGCCATTGCCATCAGCAGTGCCCTGCTGTGGACCACGCTCGACAACAAATCGGTGGACGAGATTCGGCAAACAGCGCAAATGCAAATGCGCATTGCCGAGTCCATTCGCAAATACACGGTGGACTACTTGCAAGTGGTGCTGCCCAATGCCAACGAGCCCGGTGCCAGCTTTCATCGCGAGGCCGTGCCGTCGTTTGCGGCCCACACGATGTTGGCTGACCTGTACAAGAACACGCCAGGTTATGCCTACCGCGAGGTGGCGCTGAACCCGACCAACATCAAAAACCAGGCGTCAGGCTGGACGGCCGATGTCGTCAACAGCTTTCGGGTGCAGGGAGCGCCGACCGACAGTTACATCGTCACTGGCGAGGGGCCCGACAAGTTGATGCACTTTTCTCGCCCCATCGTGGTGGACAGTGCCCGCTGCCTGCGTTGCCACAGCGACCCAGCGGTCGCCCCCGCGTCGATGCGCGCCCTGTATGGTGAACAAACCGGGTTTGGCTGGAAGATGGGCGAAGTGGTGGGTGCGCAAATTGTCTCGGTGCCCGTTGCGGTGCAAACCCACAAACGCGACCACGCGTTTGCGCTTTTTCTGATGGGCACCACCGGCATGTTGCTGCTCGTGATGGCTGTGGTGAACTGGCTGATCTCGCGCAAGGTGCTGCAACCCATGGAAGCCGCCAACCGAACCCTGACCCGACTGGCCGAACTCGACGGGCTGACGGGCGCATCCAACAAACGTCACTTCAACCAGTTGCTGGCCACCCATGTGCAACAAGCCACCGAACGCGGCGACGACCTGGCCTTGGTCATGATTGACCTCGACCATTTCAAGCGTGTCAACGACGAATACGGCCACTCCGTGGGTGACTCGGTGCTGAAGGAAACCGCCAACCGCGTGCGCCGTGCTATCCGGCGCAGCGATGTGTTTGGCCGCGTGGGTGGCGAAGAGTTCGCCTTGCTGTGCCCCGCCACCGACATCGCCGGCGCAGTGGCCACGGCCCGCATGATTCTGAACGAACTCGGAGGCTCAGCCTTCGAGCTGGTCGGCGATGTGACTGCCAGCCTGGGCGTGGCCCAACTCAAACTCGGCGAATCTGCGGGGCACCTGTTTGAGCGTGCCGATGCTGCGCTTTATGAGGCCAAACGGGCGGGGCGTAACCGGGTCGTCATGGCCAAAGACGAGAGCGCACAAACCCGAGCCGCCTGACACCGACTGGTGCGAGCGCGTTCGCGCTTCGCGACGTCGGCGTTGTTTTCCCCTGACTTCTTTGTGTCGCGGTCCTCGCGTGGCGTGAATTCTTCCGCAGTTTTTGACCTGCCCCCTCGAACGCGGGCTGCCGCGATGTACCTGCGATCTGAATACTCGCGCCCGCCATGTGTCGGTTTCACGCGCGCTGCGCGAGGTTCTGCAAGATTTATCGACTTTGTCTCTGGAACATCATCTTGATCACCACCTCCCTTGGTTTGCTTCCCCTTCGCGCCTATTGCTTATCGCTGTTGGGGCTGAGCGGTATTTTGTTGTTGGCCTCCTGTGGTGGTGGTCAAGGCAGCGCTCCTGAAGTGCTGACCGGTTCAGGTAAGAGTGCCAATGCCGCGCCCCTGGCCGAAGGCAAAGTCCAGCTTCAGGCCAAGTCCTTTTTCCCCACGGTGACTGTTCCTGCCGATGCCCACGTCAAAGGCATGTGGTCCCCGGTCTACAACTGGCCCGGCGTGGCGGTGCATGCGGTTTTGTTACCTGACAGCCGGGTGCTGAGTTATGGCAGCAAAGCGGACGGCACGCAGACAGGTAGCTTCAACTACAACACCTGGGACAGCACCGGTTCGCCAGCGCTCGGGCACATGACTTTTGCGAACTCAACCGGGGTTGATATTTTTTGTGGTTCGCAGCTTTTGCTGCCCCCTACCCCCAGCACCAGCACGCCCGCTGTGTTTTTAGCCGGTGGTGACAACTGGAATGGCAGTACCACGCTGAACAGCGGCAACAACGCCAGCAACGTTTTTAGCGCCAGCAACAACAGCCTGACCCGTGCGGGCAATATGCAGCGCTCGCGCTGGTACTCCACTTCCACCACGCTGACCAACGGCGAAACCTATATCCAAAGCGGTTTGGGCGGCACCGACCGTCCCGAAATCCGCAGCGCCAGCGGCGTATTCCGCACCCTGAACAACGCAACCACCAACAGCCTCAACTACTACTACCCCCGCAACTTTGTGATGCCCGATGGCCGCTTGTTTGGTTATGACGCCAACGGCAGCATGTACTTCATCAACACCACGGGCGATGGTGGCCTGACAGCTGCGGGTAGTTTTGCCGGCCAGTACGGCAGCCCCGACGCCAGTGCCGCCATGTTCAGGCCGGGTCGCATCTTGCAGTTCGGTGGTAACTCCAACGGGGCCATCGTCATTGACGTCACCAGCGGCACCCCGGTGGTGACGCCCACCCAGTCCATGTCCAGCCAGCGCCGTTTGGTCACTGGCACCTTGTTGGCCGATGGCCAAGTCCTGGCCACAGGCGGCAGCCAAGTGTGGAATGAGCTGACGGGTGTGAACACGGTTGCAGAAATTTGGAATCCGCAAACAGGCCAGTGGTTGCAGGGTGCTGCTGGTGCCAAACCCTTGCTTTACCACTCCAACGCCTTGCTCTTGCCCGACGCCAGTGTGCTCATCACTGGGGGAGGTGGTCTTAATCCCAACGATCCCAACAAGAACCAACTGAACGCGCAGATTTACTACCCGCCGTACTTTTTCCAATCCAATGGTGGTCGTGCATCACGCCCCAGCATCACCACGACACCCGATTGGTTGGAGATCGGTAAAACGTTTGCGCTCCAAACCAGCGGTGCCACCAGCATCAGCCGCGTCACTTTGCTCAAAACCGGCTCTAGCACCCACGGCTTCAACATGGAGCAGCGGTTTGTAGATCTGGCGTTCAGCGCCAATGGCGGCACGCTCACCGTGCAAGCGCCCACCAAAGCGGGTGAGGCCACGCCGGGTTTCTACATGGTGTTTGTCTTTGACCAAGCCGGTGTGCCGTCCGAATCCAAAATTTTGCGCTTGGGCGTTGCGGCCAACCCCAACCCCAGCGTCACCCCAGTCATCACCAACCCGGGTGCACGAACCAGCAACGCCAACGTTGCCTTGACCTTGCAGGTCAGCGTCTCTGACCCCAACGGCGACGCCTTGCGCTACAGCGCCACCGGCTTGCCCACAGGTTTGAGTTTGAATGCCACCACAGGCCTTATCACGGGCACACCCACAGCCAATGGCAGCTACAACGTGGTCGTGGCTGCCAGCGATGGCATCAACAGCAGCAGCGCCAGTTTTGTCTGGACCATCACCAGCCCGAACGCACTGACCCTCACCACGGTGCCCACGCCAGTGGCTTCAGTGGCCGGAGGCAGTGCCAGCTTCAACGCCGCCGCCACGGGTGAGGGGGTGCAATACCAATGGCGGTTTGGCGATGGCACCGCTGATTCAGCGTGGTCGTCCAGCGGTGCCATCACCCATCTGTACGCCAACCCCGGTACCTATGTGGCGACACTCACCGTGCGTGACAGCGCTGGTGCTGTGCAAAGCCGCAGTTTTGCGCAAACCGTTTATTTGCCGGCGACCGCCAAACAGCCCACTGCTTCCAGCAACATCGTCATCGAAACGCCAACCACGGGCAATGCGCGTTTGTGGGTGGTGAACCAAGACAACGAGTCCATCACCGCCTTTGATGCCGTCACCCGCGCTAAGTTGGGTGAGGTGACCGTGGGAGTGGCACCCCGCAGCATTGCCGTGGCTCCCAATGGTTTGTTGTGGGTGAGCAATAAGGACAGCGCCACGGTCAGTGTGGTTGATCCCGCCAGCCGTACTGTGGTGCGCACCATTGCCTTGCCACGCGCATCACAACCCTTCGGTGTGGCGATGTCGCCGACGGCTGCTCAGGCCTTTGTGGTGTTGGAGGCAACCGGCCAGGTGTTGAAGTTCGACGCGGGCACCTATGCTCAAACCGGCAGCGCTTCTGTGGGCGCCAATGCAAGGCATGTGTCGGTGGCGGCTGATGGTGTGGCTGTTTATGTGTCACGCTTCATCACGCCGCCCCTGCCAGGTGAGGGAACGGCCACGGTGAGTACGCCCGCTAGCGCCGGTGGCGAAGTGGTTCAACTCACAGCCTCCTCAATGGCCACGTTGCGCACCATTGTGTTGAAACACAGCGACAAGCCTGATGCCGAGAGCCAAGGTCGCGGGATCCCCAATTATTTGGCTGCGGCCACGATCTCGCCCGATGGCACCCAAGCCTATGTGCCTTCCAAACAAGACAACATCAAACGCGGCAGCTTGCGGGACAGCTCGGCGCTGAATTTTCAGAGCACCGTGCGTGCCATCAGTTCACGCTTGGTACTGACGGGAGCCAACGCCGGCACCGAAGACTTGGCACGCCGGGTTGACCACGACAACGCCAGTTTGGCCAGCGCCGTGGTGTACGAAAAACGCGGTACCTTGCTGTTCGTCGCGCTGGAAACCAGCCGCGAAGTGGCCGTCGTGGACGCCCACTCAGGTGTGCAACTCGTTCGCTTCGATGTGGGTCGCGCACCCCAGGGTTTGGCCTTGTCCAACGATGGAACCACCTTGTTCGTCAACAACTTCATGGATCGCACCGTGGGGGTTTACGACCTCAAGCCGCTGCTCAACCAAGGCTTGTACAACGTGCCTGTGTTGGCCAACCTGGCAGCGGTAGCCACGGAGCGATTGCCGGCCAATGTCTTGCTCGGCAAACAACATTTCTACGACGCACGCGACGTTCGCCTCGCGCGCGACCGCTACATGAGTTGCGCCAGTTGCCACAACGACGGGGGTCAGGATGGCCGGGTGTGGGACCTGACCCACGCGGGCGAAGGCCTTCGCAACACCATCAGCCTGCGTGGCCGCGCTGGCAGCCAAGGCCGTTTGCACTGGAGCGCCAACTTCAACGAGGTGCAAGACTTCGAGGCCCAGATTCGTGCCTTGGCGGGCGGCGCCGGTTTGATGACCGATGCCCAGTTCAACACGGGCACCCGAAACCAACCCTTGGGTGACAACAAAACGGGTGTCAGCAGTGACCTGGACGCTTTGGCCGCCTACGTGGCGTCGTTGTCGACTTTCCCACCTTCACCTAGGCGCAACACCGACGGCAGTTTGACGACGGAAGCGGTGCAAGGAAAAACAATCTTCCAAGCCCAGTGTTTGGCCTGCCACGGCAGCGCGGCTTTCACCCAAAGTGCCAGCGTGGCACTGCAAAACGTGGGCACCCTCAAACCCAGCAGCGGTCAACGTTTGTACGCGGCGCTCACGGGCATTGATGCACCGACCCTGCGTGACGCCTGGGCCACCGGACCCTACCTGCACGATGGCTCCGCGCCTACGCTGTCTGCCGCCATCAGCGCCCACACCCAGCTCAGCTTGACCGCCACCCAGGTGTCGCAGCTGGCAAGTTATGTGTCCCAAATTGGCAGCGAGGAAGGCGACCCATCGCCCACCGTCACACTCAACCCGGAAGCAGAAGCGGGCACGCTGGGCAATGGTGGGCGAATCCAAACCGCCAGCAACGCGTCGGGCGGACGGGTCATTGGCAACCTCAACAACTTGGGTGCGTTTGTTCAAGTGACAGTCAGTGGCCCGAGCGCGGTGGGCAATGCCACTTTGGTGATTCGTTTCTCCAACGGCTACGGTGACAACCGCAGCCTGAGTTTGTACGTGAACGGCGTGAAACGACAGCAAGTGGTGTTTCCCACGACCGGTGGCTGGAACAACTTCGCCAACACCGCCGCCATCACCATTCCGTTGAACACCGGCAGCAACACCATTCGGCTGCAACGTGACGCCAGCGACACCGCGGCCGCTGACATTGATCGGTTCACCGTGACGCGTGGGAATTGAGCGCGCACGATTTGCTTGATGCTTTGTCTTTAGAGCCGCTAACAAAACCGTTCGGGCTGAGCTTGTCGAAGCCAGCGCGTACCTCGGTGCAAGGCCCTTCGACCTCGGGGCGAACGGTGTATGCAGTGTTTTGTTAGCGGCTCTTAGTGATGTTTACCTTATTACGGCCATCTCCAGCCCGTTCGCCCTGACCCTTCGACGTGGCTCAGGACAGGACCTGTCGAAGGGCTTGCGCTGGCTTCGACAGGCTCGGCCCGAACGGAATGTGGCGTCGCAATTTTTGTAAATCTCAATAGTCGGCCCTGCAAAACCCCTGCAACCCGCATGAATGCTGGCGATATGGGGTAAATGCTGACGACGGGATCTCTCAGGAATCGTTATCGGAGAGTAATTTTTCTGGGGGATTTGCATGACAGCCACCGCAGACTTCTTTCGCGCACGCCTGGACGGGATGGTCGATCACAAACATCCACTGGTGGTTTTGAGCAAACGGCTGCCCTGGGCCGCGATTGAACAAGCCCTGGCACCGCACTTCGCTCGCCAGGCTCGCCCAGGCTCCAAGCGGGTGACGGCGGACTTGTTGGGAGCGCATGAAGTCGAATTTGGCAACGGCATCAGCCCCGCAGGCCGCCCGCGCCTGTCAATTCGGCTGATGGCCAGCTTGCAGTACCTGAAGAACTCCTTCAACCTCAGTGACGAAGAACTCGTTCAGCGCTGGAGCGAGAACGTGGTGTGGCAGTTCTTCAGCGGCATGGAGTATTACGAACCACGCTTGCCCTGCGATCCAACCCAGATCGGCCGCTTTCGCCGCGCCGTGGGCGAAGAAGGTCTGGAGCAGTTGCTCAAGGCCACCATCGAGACAGCGGTGCAGATCAAGGCCATCAAGCCCAGCGAGCTGGAACGCGTGATCGTGGACACCACCGTGCAGGAGAAGGCCATCGCCCACCCGGTGGACAGTCGGCTGCTGGAGATTGCGCGGCACAAAGTGGTGAATGCTGCCAAACGAGTGGGCATCAGTTTGAAGCAGACATTTGCGTTTGAAGCCAAAACGCTCAGACGCCAGGCCGGGGGTTACGCCCACGCCAAGCAGTTCAAGCGTTTGAAGAAAGCCGTCAAACGCCAGCGCACAATCCTCGGGGTGGTGATGCGTGAAGTGCAGCGCAAGCTTGATGTGTTGGTGGCACCCGGGCCGACAGCGCTGAGTGCGCTCAAGACCTGGTTGGAGCGGGCCGAACGCATCCGCACGCAACAGCGAGGCGACAAGGGCAAGCTGTACGCGCTGCATGCGCCTGAGGTGGAGTGCATCGGCAAGGGCAAGGCCAGGAAGCCCTATGAGTTTGGTGTGAAGGTCAGCCTGGCTGTCACGCACCTGCGTGGTTTGATGGTGGGGGCCAGAAGTTTCCCCGGCAACCCGTTTGATGGGCACACATTGGCTGCGCAACTGGAGCAAACCAACAACCTGATGCAAGACCTGGGGCGTGTGCCCAAGCAAGTGGTCGTGGACTTGGGGTTCCGGGGCGTGGACGCGGACAACCCGAACGTGGAGATCATCCACCGTGGCAAGTACAAGTCACTGACCAAGGTGCAACGCAAGTGGCTCAAACGGCGTCAGGCCATCGAGCCGCTGATCGGCCACACCAAGGTGGACCACGGCATGCAGCGCTGTTGGCTCAAAGGCGAGTTGGGTGATGCGCTGCACGCACTGAGTTGTGCGGCGGGGTACAACATCCGCTGGCTGCTGCGGGCTATCGCGGCCAAGTCTGCAAAAGACGCGAAGGCGTTTTTGTTGACCCTGCTCGGGCTGAGCTTATGGGGTCAACTCAGGGCAGCCAGGGCACGGCTCGGCGCAAAAAACTTGCTCGGTTGGAAATTCACGCCATCGTCAGTAATGGCTTGCGGGGTGAAATGAATTTTGCAGGGCCGACTCAATAGGCCATCGAGTGTTTGCCGCGTTGGACCGCATGCGGTCCAACGCCGTTTTCACCAGGGTGTGACGTTCGTTTGCGGCCCATCACCGCAAGCTGACCGTCGCGCCTCATCAGCCCGCATATTTCATCAGGGACGCGCCCGAGTGGGCTGTGATGCGGTGCGCTGGCAAGGGTGTAGCAGGGCTTTAGCGAAACTTCGTTTTATCGAAACTTCGTTTTCGGACAGCCTGCTGTCCGCCTGCGGAACGACCAGCGCTTGCAAGCGCTGGTGCGCCCTGCAAGGGTGACGACGGTGAGCACCGAGGGCGCACAGGTGCGAACGGCTCGTGCCCGCGAGGCTGAGACCGGACACAAACAGTCCTTGAGGACTTTTTGTGCCTGACGAAGGCCAAAGCCTCTGGCTTTGGTGGAGCAACGCAGAAAGCAGGCCGCAGCATGGCTCAATCGGGTGTGTAGCGCTTTGACCCAATGGGTGAAGGTGTTCGTGTGAAGAACACTCTATCGTTTTCAGGGGTTGTCAGCGGAATAAAGCGGGCAACTGCCGGATCTAGGTTCAAGCGTCAGGTGTTCCAGTGTCTTGGCCACCCAGTCCCACCCCAACACGCGCTGAGCTGGCCAGTGCCTGGTACTTGCGCCGAAACGCGTCAAGCTCCTCTTCCTCCAGTTCTTCCAGGTCCAGCAGCGCGTTGTGTGCGCCCTGGGTGGCGCGGATCAGTTCGTCCAGCTTGATCTGGATGGCCTCGGTATCGCGGTTCTGTGTGTTCTGAATCAAAAACACCATCAAAAACGTGATGATGGTGGTGCCGGTGTTGATCACCAGTTGCCAGGTGTCGCTGAAGGCGAAGATCGGGCCGGTGACGATCCATGCCGCAATCACCCCCAAGGCCAGCGCAAACGTTCTGGGTCGCCCGCAATAGTGCGAGGCTGTTTTTGCAAAGCGGGCGTAGGACGTTATTTTTTCCATGGGGCTGTCCTGATTTGTTTGTGGGGTGAGTGGGTTCTTGAGCCCATCAAATCGGTTCAATCAACAGGCGGCATCACGCCAAGTCTTTCGTCGCGCATGAGCGGCAAACACAGGCTTTTCCTCGCTGGTCTGGCGGGATACGCGCCAAAGTCTCCGCAGAAAACTGAACCGTGGTGCACCAACAAGGCTGGTCGAACGAAGCACTGCAAGCCACAACGCAGTGGTTGGCTTGACCGCACAGGGGGCAGTGGTGTTCAGCCAATGGTGCAGCGGGGGTGGAAGTGTTCATCGTCAAGCTCAGGGCTGCTTGCAAGTGCCTGTCATCGAGATAGAACCATCTCTACATTCGGTTGGAATGGGGGCTTCCTGTTTCACCGAACGGGTTGAGGTGGGTGCAACCGACTGGGGCTTTTTGTCCGTGGGTCCCGCAGACACGTTGATCTGTTGGTAAACCAGTTTTTTACTGCCGAGATCGCAACTGCCCACCACACGCCCGGAAGAAGGTGTGGCCACGTCCATGACCGTCACGGTGAACAACGTCACCCCGCCACCGCGAATTTTTGCTTCGACCTCGGTGCGCAGTTCGTCGCAGGTGATGGCCGCGCAGGGCAGGGCGTGGCACAACAGGGCAGTGAGGGCGGTGGTGATGGCGGTGTTCATGGCATGGTCAAGCGGATGGAGTGGGCGCGTTGGTGGCGGCGCAGAGCGCCATTTTGAACCTCGGTAGGGCACGGGGCCTTCAAGGCCAGTCATTTGAATGCCACCTACACTGGTGACAGGCTTTATTGACACCCTTCACTCATCCCCTCCAACATCATGGGCTGGCCCGGTCACCTCACGCTGAACTACCGCTGCGAAACAACCTCCACCGGCACCCGCACCGTGCTGCACGACCGCCACGCGGGTCCACTGCGCGTACTACAAAGCCTGTACCCAGAAGCGACCCAGGTTTGCCACAACGTGCTCGTGCATCCGCCCGGTGGCATCGTGGGCGGTGATGATTTGGTGATCGAAGCACACCTACAAAACGGTTCACACGCTTTGATCAGCACCCCCGGCGCCACACGTTTTTACCGCAGCAGTGGCGAGGCAGCGCGGCAAACCATTCATTTCAAACTCGATGCCGGTGCGCGGTTGGAATGGCTGCCCCTTGAAACCATCGTGCACAGCGCTGCCTTGGCCGAGAACCGAATGTTGTTCGATCTACAGCCTGGCGCGGAGACCTTGGGGTGGGATGTGCTCGCCTTGGGTTTGCCCGCGTCTGAACAAACATTCGAGCAAGGCCACATGAGGCAGCAGATTGAAATTCCCGGCTTGTGGCTGGAGCGCGCCATGGTCGCCGCAGACGACCACACCTTGCTGCGCAGCCCTTTGGGTTGGGACGGGCAAACCGTGCTGGCCACCCTGTGGTTTGCAGCCGGCAGCCATCAGCCCATCAACCGTTTGCAAACCTTGCTCGATGAAGCCCGGTTGCACATCGAAGCCAGCCCCACAGCCGCCCGCGCAGGCTGCACCCGTTTGGGCGAGCAGGGCGTGGTGCTGCGCGTATTGGCCCCGCAAGTGGAGCCTGCGATGCTGTTGCTGCAGCAGGTGTGGGCGGTGTGGCGACAAACCGCCTGGGGATTGAAGGCTTGTGCACCCAGGGTTTGGAGGTTGTGAGGGGGAAAGATACGAGAACTCATTGCGCGTACTTTCGATCCTGAAGTTCGGGCTGATCGCAGTAGCTAAAACCGCGATCGGCAAGGTCCGTTGTTCTTTCGGAACTGGCGTGGCTCCACAGCATGCGTATCGGCAAAGAGGCCGCGCTTGTTTTTTCTTGCCTTTTCTTCTTGCACCGCGTAGGGCCCAGCGCTACGGCGGTAGCGGTAGCTCCAGGCGTGGCCATGGTCCACCATCCAGGCACTCACATCTTCATCGCCGAGCCATACATTACCCAGTACGCGCTCGTGGTCATCACGTCCGCGTGTTTGCAACCGCACTTCTTTGTTCAGAACTTTGTTGGAAAGCGCTTGCTGCGCCTGATGCCCCCACGCTTGGCAACGTTCGGGCGCATCAATGCCTTGCAGCCGCAGTTTGATGGGGCGTTGTTTGCCGCCATCGCCGATTGGCTGAACCCACAGGGTGTCACCATCAGAGACGCGGGTCACGATGGCCGTTCGTTCCTGATGAGCGGATTGCGCATTGGCTGCTGGAACAACGATGATGAATGAACTCAAAAGGCCGGATGCGACCAACCTGTGCCATTTCGATCTGGTTGCCATGAAGGTTTTTCGGCAGTTTGAATCCAACGTATTGGACGACCCCCGGGCTTTTTTCATGATGTGCGCGGCTTGGTGTTGACCATTCAACCCCAAACCGAATGAGGTTTGGTAACGACGGTGGCTCGTTCCCGGCGGGGGGCAGCTTGCTCCGCCGCTGGCCGGGCCAACCACAGCAACAAAATCAGCCCGAGTACCGGTAGGTTTTTCACCAACGGGCCGCAGTGGTCGATGGTGAGCGCGGGTACGAAGTAGGCTGCCGTGGCGGTGTAGCCCAGTACAGCGCCGAACTGCAAGGCGTAGATGATGGGCCCAGGGCGTTTGAGCACCCATACTCCCAGCACGGTGTTCAAAGTACAGGAAAACAGCATGGCGGCGGTTCCCCAACTTCCCGACAGTCCGCACAAAGCCAACAACGTGAGCACCCCGGATTCTTCAGGCCGCCACAAGGAAATCAGGGCGGTGTAGATCCACATGAAGGCCAAGCTGCTGCGCAGCAGCAGGGATACCACCGGGCTGATCTGTACTTGCAGATTGACTATGGGGTGTGGCGGCGTCACACCCAAACCTTGCGTGAGGCTGCTGGGGCTGCGGCCTAGCAAGGCATGGGCCGAGTTGGGCGTGGGCACCTTGCCCCGAGCTAACAAATTGACGGTGTCGCGGCAAAACACTTTTTGTGGAAGGAATTCGCTGGCCCAAGCCAGAACCCGCATCACAACCATTGGAACCGGCATCCACAGTGCAGGCCCCAAACCCATGGCGTCGCGGTAGCAGGCGAGCATGTCACGGTAGCTGATGGCGCTGGCCCCGCCGAGCTCATAGATGTCGGCCAGTGCCCCTTGTTCTTCAATCAAATGTGCAACCGCTTCTGCCACCTCGAACACATGGATGGGTTGCACCGGCTGTTGCCCCTTGCCCGGTAAACCGATGAAGGGCATGCTGGCCAAGGTGGCGAAGAGGGATCCACTTTGACTGCCAGGGCCGTAGATCAAGGAGGGTCGCAACACAGCCCAGTCCAGACCCAAGGTGGCCAGTGCCTCGTCCGCCAACAGCTTGCTGTGCAAATAGGGCGTGGCCAGGCTGTCAGTGGCGTCGCTCACGCCGAGGGCCGATACTTGAATCACCCGCGTGACGCCAGCCGCTGCAGCGCCGCGAAAAAACTCGATGGGGCCTTGGGTGTGCACCCGGTCAAATGTTTGCCCGGCGCTGGGCATCAAGATCCCAACGCAGTTGACCACTGCATCGATTCTCAGTTCACGCAGACGCTGCGCCCAACTCTCGACCGAAACGCACTGGCTGTAGTCCAGGTGCAGCGTGTTGGGGCCATCGACTTGCCCGCGTCCGGCGTCAATCACTTTGTGTCCCCGCGAGCGCAGCGCCCGCACGACCGCATGCCCTACGCAACCACTGGCTCCAGCGACAACTACTCTCATGATGTTTCCTCTTATGTTTTTGGGGTGTGTTGATCGCGCCTTGTTTCCACATGACAGTGGTCTTTGCACTCTTGCATCTGACTTGCCATGCGTTGCGCCTTGTTTTTTGCGCGCCGATCTCGGACCGCAGTGATGAGGGGACCTATCGCGGCCGAAATGCGCAGGCGGTGTTTGGCAAATAAGCGATAGCCCATATCGAACGCTGGTCGCAGCAGTGGCCAGCCTGTGGGGCGCATCACCCATCCCAAATTCACTGCGGCGTAGGCCAAGCGCAGCACTTCGACGCCACGCAGCACGCGACCATCGGCCTGCATGGCGTGTATGACGGCATTCATATCTTCCAAGCTAACGCCGTAAACGCTTGGGTCAAAGCCGACTTCGGCCATGTTGACAAACACCAAGCGTCCAGCAGTGTCGCGCTCGCGCAGGTGGTCCATCTCCAGCGAGCAGACGGGGCAGTTCGCGTCATAGAGCAGGGTGAGGGGGTAAATGGCATTCATGGTAGCTTCCTGAGGTGACTGTTATTTCAGTCAAAAGAGAAACAATCCGTCAAAAAAAAGCTCAAGAGGAGCTTGCTTTTCGAGGGGGGGGCATGGTGCGGCTTGGTGCAAGGCTGTCGCGGCCCAACAGTTTTTTGATCTTGGCGCCGAGCTTGAGCACCTTGGTTAGGGTAGCGGTGTCGAGTTTGAGCATTTCATCGCTCCAGGCGGTGAGGGTCTGCAGTAGCTCCAAGGTTTCACACATGCGAACTTTGGCTTCGGCGCTTTCGCGGTTGATGGCAGGGTCAGCCAACAACTCGGTCAGTACGTCGATGGTGGGGGTAATTTCCCTTCGCTGCCGTTCACGCACAATCGTGCGCAGCAGCTCCCAGACGTGAACTGAGGTTTCGAAATGATCGCGCCGGTCGCCCGGCAAGTGGGTCAGTTTGGCGAGGTTCCACCCTTGCAGCTCCCGAATGCTGTTGCTCACATTGGAGCGGGCGACACCCAGGGTATCTGCGATTTCTTCGGCGTGCATGGGGCGGCCGGTGATGTACAGCAGCGCATGAATTTGGGCCACGGTGCGGTTGACGCCCCAGCGGGTGCCCATTTCGCCCCAATGAACCACGAAACGCGAGAGGGTGGGAGAGAGGTCCATGGCATGAATCTAATCCTGTCTTTTATTTCTGTCAAGACAGAAAAAATGGGTGATGAATCTGACGCAGATTGCGTGGCTCAAGGCGTGGTTGCGATTGCTGTCACGATCCAACCTTCCAGGGCATCAACGTCTTTTGGAAACCCCCAATGGGTTTGGGTCTGTGCCCACGCGGCTTGCATCAAACACAGTACTGCGTCCAAGCGGTCACCCGAGGCGTCGGCCACCAAACTTTCGCGCTGGGCATGGCTCAGTCGAAGACGCAAACCGAGGCGGGTTTGGCCCAGCTCCAAGGCGTTGATCAAGTCTTTGCGTGCGATGAAACGGTCTGGCGTTTGTTTGCTTTTGTCGTCGCTTTTGTAGGAGCGGGTGCCGAGAATTTCTCTTGCCAACAAACCGGGGTAGGCCTCTAGCGCGACGCGCTGGGTATCTCCGGGGTGCAGGCCGGGCAGGTCAACACCCGCTTGCAGCAGCAGGGGGACTCCGGCATGCAGCATGTAGGCCACAGGCGGGTTGACCCACTTCATCGAAGGCGAGGAGCCAGCTGGGCCATCACAGGCGCGGTGGGCGAACTTGGCCCCGGCGGGACGTGCATCGCAAAACGCCGCAAACGTATCGCGAATCTCAGCGCGGGTCAGGCCGCTGTAGTGCGTGATCAAAGCATGCCACTGCAACGGCCACTTGAGGTGTTGCACCAGTTCACGCGGCAGGCCAAATGGAAAGTCAAAACCACCCACCCAGGACCCTGGCTGTTTCAGCCACAAACCCCATTCCCTGAGCGAGTCGAAACTTTGCAGGTCTTGCAGTTGCAGTAAACCGCTGGCGACGGTTTGTCCGCAGGCCAACACAATGGGTTTTCGGCGGCTCGGACTGCTTGAAAAATCGATACCAATCAGGCTGGGTTTCATCCCGGAGATCGTCGTTGAGACTCCATTGGCCCCAGTCGTTTTTTAAGGCGACCGACCATGGTCATGATGTCAAAAGGTTTGGTCCAGTAGTCTTCAAATCCGGCCGTTTTGGCGCGGACTATCGACTCGACCGACGTGTCGGCACTGAGCGCGACACAACGAGTATCTTGCGTGCGCAGATCACCTTTTATTGCCTGCATCACTTCAATGCCAGAGATGTCAGGCAGGCCAATGTCGATCAAGGCGAGTTCAGGCAAATGGGTGAGGGCGGCGGCAACCCCATCCTCGCCAGTGCTCGCAGTCACCAACCGCCATTCGGGGCACATGAGGAACACTTGCTCCATCAGCATGATGTTGACTTCGTCGTCTTCCACATAGAGCACGACAGCTTGCACGCCGCTATCGAATTGCGAGGAGACAAGGCCTGCGAACTCAGACTCGGGCGCACCGACCGGACGCTCTGCCTTGGCCAAGGCCAGCGATACAGCAAAACGCGAACCCGTTCCCAACTGTGACCACGCTTTGAGTTTGCCGCCCATTGCTTGAGTGAGTTTGCGTGCCGTCGTTAATCCGAGGCCGTGGCCGGGAATGCGTGTGCGCTCTGCGCCCAAGCGGTTCAGTGGTTGAAAAAGTTGGCTGAGTTGTTCAGCGGACAAACCCTCGCCAGTGTCGTCGATCAACACTGTGCCCATCTCCGCTTTCACAAAACGAATGCGCACGCTGCCCGGGCTGCGGTTGTACTTGATGGCGTTGGAAAGCAGGGCGTTGATGACTTGCTCCAAGGCCAGTGGATCCGCCCGAACGTGCGCTGGCTCCACGGCACCTAGCGAGTCCACATCCTCTTCACCCAATGAGACTTCGATGCTGATGTCCAGCGCTTGAGCCAAAGGCGCGGCGTTTTGTACGCAGCGCGCAATCAAGGGGCGCAAGTCCACCACTTCCGGGTGCAGTTCCAAGTGCCCTTGTTCAATCCCGCTGACTTCCAGCAATTGGTCAATCATGGACAACAAACGGGCGCCGCACTCTTGCAGCACATTCAGACGCTGCGCTTGCGTGCGTGGCAAAGGGTGCTCGCGGTCCAGTGCCATCAATTGCCCATAACCGAGCACGCCATTGAGTGGTGTGCGCAACTCGTGGCTGATGCGAGAGAGGAATTTACTGCGGTTGCGTTCAGCGAGTTCGCCCGCATGCTGGTAACTGCGCTCTGCCAGCTTTTGCTGTTGACTGGTGATGTCGCGGCATAGACCCAGACGCAGTGCAGGACCGTTACTGCGGGAGGCTGCGCTCTTGCTGCGAGCCAGTGTGATTTCCAGCGTCCGTGAGTAGGGTTGCATGACGGAGCCGAGTTGCATGAGCAAGGTGTCGTTGTGGCCCTCCCGATGTGGCAGGTTTGTGTTCAGTGCTTGCTGGGCCGCGTCACGGTCCTGCGGGCGAAACAAGTCCAGCCAATGGGCCAAAGCCATGTCGCCTTGCTCGGAGTTCAGTCCGTGCTGATGTCGGGCGTGGGCATCTAAACGCACCCGTTTCGCGCCCGTGTCCACCTCAATCACACCAAGCTCACACGCGTGAACCGCTTCTGCCTGGCGATCACATTTTTCCTGCGCTGCAATCAGGCGGTGCTGTTCGTAGTTCACGTCTAGCAAAAATCCGTTCCAAACGGTGCTGGTGTCGGGAAGGCTCTCCGGTGTCGCGGTGACCTCTACCCAAGGCTGTGGACCGTTTGAGCGCACCAGACGCATGCGTGCCTTCCATGCCACCCCAGTTTCACGCGATTGATCCAGGCGCAGTTTCAACTGCGCCAAATCGTCGGGGTGCAGCACAGCACGCACAGCGCGCGCGTCGCGGCGCAAACCAGATGCCGACAGGCCCAGCACACGTTGCACTTCTGCGTTGACATAAGTGAAAGTCCAGCGTCCAAGTACATCGCGGTGCAGTTGGAAAACACCGCCGGGCAGTTTGTCGAGCCAACATGCAGCGGCTGGCGCGAGGCCTTTGGGATGTATGTCCCGACCTGCACCGGCATGTAGGGACGCGACCGTGGCCGCTCCTGAAAGCAAGGTTTCAGACGGCATGCCCTCAACAGGCGCCTGAAAATCTGGCGGTCTCACTGACATTCACCACACTCCGAAACGCAAACAAGCTTGACCGCACCGCCTGCGGCTTGGCTTGAATTTTTTAAGTCAACAGAGATGTCTTATTCGCAGACAGGTTCTAAAAGAACGGGCCCTTGACGATCATCTTCCGATACTGGGAGTCCCAAAACCAGGCCCGTATCACCTTACCGTGGCACAGACTACTGATTGGGCTCGATAAAGCGTTAAAAGTTCGCCCTGAGCTGACCGAAGAGGGCACCAGAAACCCGGGTTTCTACAAGCACAACCCGAACGGAACTTACTACTTCATCGGATCGGATCAGTCGACGGCACAATCTTTGACCCGGGGCTGAGATGTTAGCGACTTCAAATCACCTTAGTTGTCTATTTGTCAACGCCGCATTCAGGTAAAGCCCCCTGATTAAGGGGGTGCACCTGCAAGCAGAAAGAAGTTGGTCAGTACTTGCCACTGGCACCAGCCAGCCGCAAGTAGACATGTGCGGCCCAGGCCACCAAACCGCGCATGAGAACGGGCAATAAACCTCTGCCGCCGGAGGTGGTCTTGACGACTTGTTTGGAGACGGCCAGTGCCTGTTCAAAGCGGCTGCTGAGTTCTCGGTTGAATTGCGCATCCCTCACGATGACATTGGCCTCCAGGTTCAGCAGCAGCGACAGCGGGTCAATGTTGGAGCTGCCCACGGTGGCCCAGTGCGTATCGACCATGGCGACCTTGGCGTGCAAAAACGCGGGTGTGTATTCAAAGACCTGCACACCGCTGACGAGCAGCTCGTCGTACAGCACCCGGGCCGCCAAACCAGCAATGCGGTAGTCGAGCTTGCCTTGCAGCAAGACCCGCACTTGCACACCTCGTTCGGCCGCCGCGCAAAGTGCCCTGCGAAAAGCGGTGGCAGGATAGAAGTAGGGCGAGACCAAATCCACCCGGTCTTGCGCGCCCCGTAGCGCCGCAATGTAGCTGCGCTCAATGGTGCGGCGCTGGCGCAGGTTGTCTCGCAGAACGAAGGCGGTTTGCACAGGCTGCATAGGACCGGGTTTTTGCCGCAGACCTTCGCCGCGTGGCATGCGCAGTTGTTTGACCAACCGTTTGATGCGGCGCATGGGTTCGTTGCTGCGCACCAGGGCACGCAGCTCCTCACCAAAGTCGCGACCCAGCCAGGCCCGGGTCCAAACGGCGCGCACGGCTTGTTCAATGGGCAGTGCCACCGGCCCCTGCACACTCACCGCGAAGTCCAGGCGAGGTTGTTCCGTGTGGCCGTGCCGCAGATCCAGTCTGTCGTCCATGATGTTGATGCCACCGACAAAAGCGTGACGGCCATCCACCACGCACAACTTCTGATGCAAGCGCCGCATTTGGCCGGGGTGCAACCAACTCCACCAGCCATGCATGGGACGAAAGACGGCCATGGCGACACCGCTTGGATTGCTCTGCACTGGACGCCGCCAAAACAGGCCTGAGCGGCCCGCGCTGTGCGACCAACGTTCTTTGAGTTGCGATAAGGTGGCTTTGGAGCCAAACCCATCCACCACCACACGCACGCGCACTCCACGGCTGGCCGCCCGTCCCAGTGCGTCCACCACCCGCAAGGAGGCCTCATCGTTGTGAAAAATATAGGTGGCCAGCCACACGTCGTACTGTGCTTGATCGATGGCTTGGCACATGGCGGGAAACAACTCGTCGCCACCTTGCAGGAGCGCCACCTGGTTGCCACCGGAAAACACGGGACGAGGGACCAGACTCCACCAGCGCTCCAGGGAATGGGGCACGTCGTCGTTGTCGTCGTCGGTGCTCATGCTGCGGTGGGCTGCGTCAGGGTGGCATCAGTCAATCCGGCACCAGGTCTGCCAACAAGGGCAGGTGGTCCGACATGCGCGCCCATGCCGGGCCGCGTGGCGAAAAACTGGTCACGCAGCGAAAGCCGCGGGTGTAGATGCGGTCGAGCGAGAACACCGGCACCCGCGAAGGAAAGGTGCGAGGCGCGGCCACCCCTTCGACGCTGGCGCGAATCAAACCCAGTTGGCGCATGGGCTCGTCCAGTCGCTCACCCCAGTCGTTGAAGTCTCCGGCCAATAGCAAGGCTTCATTCTTGGGTACATGGAGCTCAATGAAGCGCGCAATGCGTTGCACTTGGCGAACTCTGCTGGAATGCATCAGTCCCAAATGGGCCACGATGGCATGCACGCGCTGTCCTGCCCATTGCACCGGCACATGCAAGAGGCCACGCTGCTCGAAACGATGGTCCGATACATCGTGGTGTCCCACTTCACCGATCGGCCAGCGAGACAACAAGGCGTTGCCATGTTCACCCTGGCGGGTCACGGCATTGGTGCGGTAAGCGACGTCGTAGCCTTCAGGTGCCAAAAAATGCGCTTGGCCTTGTGCAGGCCAACCAAAAGAAGAGCGATCAAAATGCCGCGCTTCACCGTGGTGGAATTGACGCACCTCTTGCAAAAAAACCAAGTCAGCGTCCAGCGCTTCTATGCCCAGACCCAGGTTGTGAATTTCCAAGCGCTTGTTGCCTCCAAAGCCACGCACGCCTTTGTGGATGTTGTAGGTAGCGACACGCAAACGCTGGCCTTCTGGCAGGGTGGAAGCGGGAAAGTGCATGAAATGGGTTTTTACGTGTGCCGAGGCAATTGCAAAATCGCTTCTGCGTTGGACGGGGAAAAACACCGGTCTGCGGCATCTTGCCACGGCAACCAAACGAAGTTCAGATGCTCACGAGGCGCGAGTATGACTGCAGTGCCCGTTGGCACCAACAGTCCAAACACATGCTCGGTGTTGTGCGTCACACCTGGGGCGTAACGGTGTCGCCACACGGGATAGATTTCGTAGACGTTGCTCAGCTGCCAGTCGCGCAGTTCGGGCGCATCTGTGCTGACATGGATGCCGGTTTCTTCGCCCACTTCACGCGCTGCGGTCTCGCGCGTTGGCTCATCGACATGGTCTTTAGAACCGGTGACGCTTTGCCAAAACCCCGGCTGATCCGCCCGTTCCAGCAGCAGCACCTGCAAATCGCTGGTATGTATCACCACCAGCACCGACTCGGGAATTTTCGGCGGGCGGGTGTTCATGGGGGTGGGGTCAAGTGCGATGCAACGTCATGTGCCACAAAGCGCTTGAAGTTGTCATTCCCGCGTAGGCGGGAATCCATGCAGGGCACCGAGCCCGAGTGACCCTGCGTCACTTGCTTACCTTCACCCAGTGGATCCCCGCTTTCGCGGGAATGACGTGTTTCTGCAGGCGAGAGGCATTGTTTCGCCTTACTCTGAAGCACATCCAGCGCGAGCGCCTCAACCCTGACCAGCGGTCGCTTGTGGATTACGCAAGCGAATGTGCAACTCGCGCAACTGCTTCTCGTCCACGCCACTTGGCGCATGCGTGAGCAAACACTGGGCGCGCTGGGTTTTGGGGAAGGCGATCACGTCGCGAATGCTTTCGGCTTTGGTCATCAAGGTGATCAAACGGTCCAGGCCAAAGGCCAAGCCGCCATGGGGCGGTGCACCGTACTGCAGGGCGTCGAGCAAGAAGCCAAACTTGAGCTGCGCGTCTTCGGGCGTTATTTTGAGGGCGCTGAACACCTTGCTTTGCACCTCGGCGCGGTGGATACGCACCGAACCACCGCCCAGCTCCCAGCCATTGAGCACCATGTCGTAGGCCTTGGCGATGCAGCGGCCGGGGTCGCTGTCCATGTAGTCTTCGTGGCCGTCTTTGGGCGCAGTGAAGGGGTGGTGCACCGCGTTCCAGCGCTGGCCTTCTTCGTCGTGTTCGAACATGGGGAAGTCCACCACCCACAGCGGGGCCCACACGTCGTCGAAGAGGCCATGCGATTTGCCAAACTCGCTGTGGCCGATTTTCACGCGCAGCGCGCCGATGGCGTCGTTCACGACTTTTTCTTTGTCGGCACCGAAGAAAAGCAGGTCACCGTTTTGTGCCCCGGTGCGCGACAGGATGTCGGCCACGGCTTTGTCATGCAGATTCTTCACGATGGGGCTTTGCAGGCCCTCGCGACCCTTGCTGACATCGTTGACCTTGATCCACGCCAAGCCCTTGGCACCGTAGATCTTCACGAACTCGGTGTAGGCATCAATCTCGCCACGGCTGATTTCACTGCCACCCGGCACGCGCAGCGCCACCACGCGGCCACCCTTCATCGTCGCAGGGGTGCTGAACACCTTGAAGTCCACATCACCCATCACATCGGTGAGTTCGGTGAATTCCAGTTTCACGCGCAGGTCGGGTTTGTCGGAGCCGAAGCGATGCATGGTCTCGGCGTACTTCATCACCGGGTAAGCAGGCAGCTCAACATTCATCGCCGTCTTAAAAACGTGGTGAATCATGCCCTCGAACATGGCGCGGATTTCTTCTTCGGTGAGGAAGCTGGTTTCAATGTCGATCTGCGTGAACTCGGGCTGGCGGTCGGCGCGCAAGTCTTCGTCGCGGAAACATTTGGTGATTTGGTAGTAGCGGTCAAAACCCGCCACCATCAACAGTTGTTTGAAGAGCTGGGGCGACTGCGGCAGCGCGAAGAACATGCCTTCATTGACGCGGCTCGGAACCAGGTAGTCGCGTGCACCTTCGGGCGTGCTCTTGGTGAGCATCGGGGTTTCCACGTCGATGAAACCGTTGGCATCCAGAAACTTGCGCACCTCCATGGCGACGCGGTAACGCAGGATGAGGTTTTTCTGCATGGCCGGACGGCGCAGGTCGAGCACGCGGTGGGTCAGGCGGGTGGTCTCGGAAAGGTTCTCGTCGTCGAGTTGGAAGGGCGGGGTGACGCTGGGGTTGAGCACTTCCAGCTCATGGCACAGCACTTCAATCTTGCCGCTGGTGAGGTTGCTGTTTTCGGTGCCAGCGGGGCGGGCGCGTACTTTGCCAATCACTTTCAGGCAGAACTCGTTGCGCACGCCTTCGGCAGCTTTGAACATCTCGGCGCGGTCGGGGTCGCAAACGATTTGCACCAGGCCCTCGCGGTCGCGCAGGTCCACAAAAATCACGCCGCCATGGTCGCGGCGGCGGTGCGCCCAGCCCATCAAGGTGACCGTCTGGTCCATCAAGGCTTCGTTCACCAAGCCGCAGTAGGTTGTTCTCATCGTTTCACTCCAAATTCAAATTACGGGGGGCATTGCCAATGGCGAAATTTGCATCATCTGCGGCAAACATTCCGTTCGGGCTGACCCTTCGACGGTGCTCAGGACAGGACCTGTCGAAGCCAGCATGTGCTTCAGTGAAGGCACTTCGACAAGCTCAGTGCGAACGGGCAGAGGTGCTTTGCGGGCGATCAAAATTCAATCGAGCCAAGTTCGTCGGTGTTGTTCGCGTTGCATGTCAATTTCGTGCGGGCTCGGCAGCGGCCCATGTCGCCGAAGTGGGGGGGGCCACCACGCCCATAGAAATCACATACTTCAGGGCTTCGTCCACGCTCATCTTCAGTTCAATCACCTCGCTACGCTGCACCATCAAAAAGAAACCCGAGGTCGGGTTGGGGGTGGTTGGCACATAAATGCTGAGGTAGTCGCCCTTCAAATGCTCGGCGGCTTCTCCACCAGGTTTGCCGGTGACAAAGGCAATCGTCCAACTGCCTTGCCTAGGGTATTGCACCAGCACGGCTTCACGAAACGCATTGCCGCTGCTGGAGAACAGGGTGTCTGAGACCTGCTTGATCGAGCTGTAAATCGACTTGACGATGGGAATGCGGTGCATCAGTTTGGCACCTTGGCGCAGCGCCCATTGGCCAAACATATTGGTCGCAAAGGCACCGGTCAGTAGCAGACCCAGCAGCATGACCACCACCCCCAAGCCGGGCTTTTTCAGCATCTCCAGGCTTGAACGCGCCGACTCCGGTAGAACGGCTTGCGAGGTACTGAGCAAAAACGCAAAGAGTCCATCCAGCAGCCCCAGCACCGAGTGCAGCAACCAAATGGTGATGGCCAGAGGCAGCCAAACCAATAGCCCCGCAAGCAGGTATTTCTTCACATCAATCCTTGGATGATCGGGTTGGATGCCGAATGATGGGGCGTCAACCGAGCCATGTCAGGGCGCTTTGGGGGGAGCTGAGGGTGATGCTGCCGGGGAAGCGCTGGGTGTTGCACTCGCTGTGCCCGTTCCCGTTGCAGGTGCTGCAACCGCAGCAGCCCCTGCCGTTGGCGCAGGGGTTGTGGAGTCGCTGCCGTTGCTCTCCGCTGCGGTTGCTGCTGGCGTGGTTCTAACGTCGGCGGCTTTCTCAGCCGGCGCGCCGCTGTTGCCACCCCGGAAGTCGGTCACGTACCAGCCTGACCCTTTGAGTTGAAACCCGGCCGCCGTGACTTGTTTTTTGAACGCATCGGCACCGCAAGCGGGGCAGGTTGTCAACACAGGGTCTGATATTTTTTGCAGCACGTCTTTCGCGTGGCCGCAGGCTTCGCAGCGGTAGGCGTAGATCGGCATGGGGTACTTTCCTCGAAAAACGGGCGACAAATGAGGCAAACCGCGAATTATAGAGAGGTGGTGCTGTGTGACCAACTCAAGGGGGGCGATGAGGCACCTACCGCTGCGTCGCTTCGGCTTTGCCAAACGCTGTGGCGGCGGGTGGCAAGGGGATTAACGTGAACGATTTGTCGGACTCATTCGGTGGTGCGCAATGGCGCTTGATTCAGGAGAGCGGTCTTGGTTACAGTGACGTAAGCATTTGTATGCAACCCATCTTCACTCACTCAACCCGGAAAAAAACCATGAAACTTCGTTTCAACAAAACAGGCCGTTTGTTTTGCGCGGCATTGATGACTTTGGCATTGGGCAGCGCCAATGCAGCCGTTGTTTCGTGGGCAGACTGGACCTCCCTGAGCAGCAACCTGCAATCCGCTACTGGAACGATGGGTGGGGTCAACGTGACCGTGAGCTCCAGCGCGGCGATGAATGGCGTGTCCCAACTCTCTGGTGCAGTCAACTGCGGCACCAATTACTGGACCGAGCCGAACGCCACAGACCGCGCCTACACAGGCGGCAACATCAGCAACGCGCCCACCCCTTGCGAGCAGCTGGGTTTGTCTGGTGGAAATTTGGTGACAGTCACTTTTTCGTCGGCAATCAACAACCTCTACATGGCCTTGCTGAGCGTGGGCCAACCCGGTTTGCCCGTGACCTATGACTTCAACCAGGCCTTCACCATTGACAGCGAAGGCGCAGGATTCTGGGGCAACGACACCACCAACGGCATCATGGGCGCTGGCGACACGTTGACGATGCGGGAGTTCCACGGCACGCTGATGTTCAACGCGCCCGTGACCTCATTGACCTTCAGCTCCACTGCTGAACACTGGCACGCGTTCACCTTCGGGAGCGCCACGGTGCCTGAGCCGTCTTCGGTGCTGTTGATGGGCGGGGCCTTGTTGGCCATTGGTGCCACTGTGCGACGCCGTCAAGCCTGAACAAGCTTCTCTGTTAACGACAAGGGTCGCGTAAGCGGCCTTTTGTTTGGGCCAAACGCATTCCTATTGAGCGCCCCCAGACCTGTCGCTTGGCGCCAGGCCCCCCGAGGGGGGATGAGAAAACTTGGGAGCGGCCCGGCGTTTTCTCATGAGATTGACATCAATCAGGACACCACACACCGTTCGGTCCTGTCGAAGCCAGCGGATTCCTCGGTCCGGCACTTCAACAGGGCGAACGGATTTGTGTTCGTCATGGCTATTGAACGTTTCAATGGCGTTGCACTTGGTACTCCACAACCAGCTCTGCCAATTTCCGCCGGTGTTCTGTAGCCGGTTGCTGTGCTGAATCACTGTTTAACCAGTCCATCAATGCTGTCATCCACTCGGTCCCCGCGTGTTGGTGCAGTTGCGCAATACGCAGCCTGGGGTGGGCAGAAGGCAAGGTGTGGTCCGCATCTGAGAGCAGCTCTTCAAAGAGTTTTTCACCCGGCCGCAGCCCAGTGAATACAACTTGGATTTCTTCTTCGCTGTGGCCTGACAGGCGAATCATGTCGCGTGCCAGTTGCACAATCTTGATGGGCTCACCCATGTCGAGAACATAGACTTGGCCGGTTTGCGCCAACACAGCCGCTTGCAGCACCAGACGCGAGGCTTCTGGGATGGTCATGAAGTAGCGCGTGATGTCGGGGTGGGTCACCGTCAACGGGCCACCCTTGGCGATTTGTTCTTTGAACTTGGGAATCACGCTGCCGCTGGAGCCCAGCACATTGCCAAACCGCACGGCCATGAAACGGGTTTTGTGGTTTTGTGTGGCCAGGTGAGAAAGTACCATCTCCGCAGCGCGTTTACTCGCACCCATCACATTGCTGGGGTTGACGGCTTTGTCAGTGGAAATCAAAACGAAAGCCTCAGCGTTGACTTCGGTGGCAGTGATGGCGGCGTGGTAGGTGCCGAGGATGTTGTTTTGCACGGCTGCCCACGCGTTGTCGCTTTCCATTAGCGGTACATGTTTGAAGGCGGCTGCATGGAAGACCAGTTGAGGTCGTTGCGCTTGGAAAGTGGCTCGCAAATGAGCCAGGTTTTTCACATCGCCCATCAGACGCACCAGGGGCAGCTGCGGATGCAATTCGCTGAGTTGCTGTTCAATTTGGTAAAGCGCCAGTTCAGTCAACTCGTAAAGTACCAAACGAGCCGGGCCATAACGGGCAATCTGGCGGCACAGCTCGCTGCCGATGGAGCCGCCCGCGCCCGTGATGAGTACGGTTTTTCCGCTGATCATGTCGGCGATGCCCGCTTCGTCCAGGGTCACAGGTTCGCGGCCAAGCAAGTCTTCAGGTTCAATCGCACGAACTCGTTCGATCTCAGCACCGCCGCGCTGCAACTCCGCGATGGAAGGTACGGTCATGACCTTGAGGCCTGTGGCTGTGGCCAACTCAATCGCACGACGACGCTGCGAATAAGTGGCCCCAGGCATGGCGGTGATGATGTGGGTGGCACCTGAGCGCACCTCGACTTGGGCCAAGTCATTCAAAGTGCCCAGCACGGGGGCACCCAGCACACGGGCCCCGCGTTTGGCGGGGTCGTCGTCGAGCAAACCCAACACGGTCCAACCCTGTCGATGCAAACCTGGCATCAACCAACGTGCCGCTTCGCCTGCGCCGAGCACGATGGCACGCCGAGCCTCACCCTCGCCACTCGTGATGCGGGAACGTGCATGTTCGTACAACATGCGGTAGAGCAACCTCACCATGCACAGCCCCATCAAGGCCATGAAGGGGTGCAGGGCAAGCACGGCCCGGGGCACCTTGGTGAGCTGAGCCATCAGCACGGCCACCGCCGCCACCGCCCCTGCCAACAAGCAGGCCCAACCGAGCCGCTGCACCTCACCAAACCCCGAGAAACGCCACATGCCACGCGGTATACCCGTGAGTTTGAAGACCAGCAAATAGAGCAGCACAACGGCCAGCATCACCCAGTGGTCGTAGCTGGGTCGGGCACTGAACCAGCGGTCAAATCCCAAACGAAAGAGGTAAGTGAAGTTCCAAGCCAGGGCGATCACAAGGCCATCGACCAGCAGTGACAAGGGTTGACGGTGAGGCCGCAGGCGCGCCAGGAATCGGTCGAGTTGGTGCCAGAGCATGGGGACTGATTATCGGGGTGGTGAACAAGTGCAGGAAATTCGCGCAGCAGACAAAGCGTAGGTCCGGCAAAGCCATTTGATGTGCCCGTGTCCGGCTACGACCGTTGGCTTCATCAAAAGGCGGCAACGCTGTGCCACTGCCCGGTGCTCGCCAACGAAAGATCGTGCCACTCAATCGCCGCGTGGCGTGCTTGCTTGGACCTGTCATACATGGGCTCGTAAAAGCGTCTGGAGTGGCGTGCGCCGCAATGGCTAAAGGCGACCACCCGGTACCAGGTACCGGCGGTGGCTTGTGGGTGTTTCAGGGCGTACACCAGGTGAATTCAAGAAGCGGGTGTCACAGCTTCAAAGCTATAGCTCGCCGGTGGGGTGGCGGCATTTTCTGTAAGAGAGCCACTCGCCAAATCGATTGGCTATCCGCACAGCCCCGGCTGTTGAATAATCGACGCTCAATCGAACCATTCTCACCACAGCGCCATGTCCAACTTCATCATTCCTGGCCCACTGGGCACCAATGTCGGCAATGCGGCACAAGCGAACAACGGTTTTGCCCGGCTCACCAACTGGGGCAATGGTTCACGTGACCTCACGGGCCAAGCCCGCCCGCCTACACCGCTTGGCGTGGGCAGCGCTGGCACCCTCGGTGACAACGACAACGGCGATATGCAGCGCCTGCTAAAACGTTTCCCGGCCAGAGTGAGCGGTACAGCAGATGCCACACCCAAAGATGTCGACCTGATCATCTCTGCCATCAATGGTGCCATTCGCAAAATGACCGACAGCGGCCTGCGCCACTCGAACCGCATCGTCAACAACACTTGCAGCGATTTGCCCTGGTTGCCCGGTTGCCCCAGCCCCAACAATTTTCAGAAATGCGGTGACCAAGTGGAAACCGTCAACGCCGAACTTGCCAAGCTGCAACTGCAAGCCAACTGGCATTTTTTGATGGACGCGGGTTTTGGACACGCCTGGGGCATCGCGGTGTCCAGCGACCCAGCTGACCCCAAGATCTGGTACGACCCGCGCGCCAACAGCATCAGCATCGGTTCGCCCTGCGACTCTTGCAAACCCTGGTTGGGCGACAGCGTTTACAAAGACGGCAAGGACGCTCCGGTCCCTGGCGCCCCAAGGTTCCCAAAGACCCCACAAGCCGCTGGCTCGCCCAGCAGCAAACGTTGAGCCGGTGTTCGCATGAAATGTTTCGGCCTTGGATTTGCCGGTGCGCTGCTCTTTGCTTTGTTGGCCGCGATCATTGGGCCGCAGTACAGCAACTACACCGCACGTGCCCGGGCCGCAGAATGGTTGGCGCTGGTGCGACCCATACAAGCGCAGATCGAAGCCAGTGCGCTCAAGCAGCAGTCATTGAATGGCGCAGGCAGCCAGATTGCGCCCCCCGATTTCCATCCACAGCACAAGCCTGCACGCTTTGAGGTTAGAGCGTCAGGCGAGATTCTGATGCTCGGCAACGAGGTCGTGTTGCTGCTAACGCCATCGCTGAATTCCACCGCGTCCTTGGCATCAACCAGCCAACGGCCTGTGACCTGGCGCTGCGTGGGGGCACCGCTGCGCAATGTTCCCGCTGCTTGTCGAGCAAGCGTCCCCTGATGCGGGCTGCAGGTGCCTCAACCCTGGCGCCAACGCGTCTGCCGGTCTGTTGCCATCTGGCGCGCGGTCTCCTCACCGCGGCGATTGACAGAGAACTGTTTGCGCACTCTCCTCCCGTTGGGTTTGTAAAGCCGCGCCACCCAGCTTGGATGCTGGCCACCTTGTTCGGGTAGGCGATACACCCCAACCTGCCCACCTGGTCCGGTCAAATATCGATGGCGATTTTTGGTCGCAGGCTCCGGTGGGGCCAGCTGCCAAAGTGCATGCTGCTCCAGCGCCAATTCTTTGGCCCGCTCTTCCCCGTGCCGCTTGACCCAGAAGGTTTTGCGTTTGACGATTTGACCGCCCTGCGAGTGCTCCACCACCCAGCGGCGCTGAGCCACGAGGTCGCCGCCGGCGGACCTGCTGAAATAGTTCCAAGCCCGCAGCCCTGGCGGAAGAAGGCGTTCCGGCTTCGGTGGTATTCCCGCACGGCCATTCGAATCAAAGTGCTCATGAAGGTGTTTCATTTCGTTGCAAACACTGGGCGTGTGCAACTAAGAAATCAAGGGGTGCAGGCTATCATTATTTAGTAAATCTGAATGGTTGCTGCCCTCTATGAGCAGGCCACAAGAGCCGTTCCAAACCGCCGTCCTTTCCCCCGCCTCCAACACAGCGCTTTTGCCGACATGAGTACACAACGCCGCGTCACAATTGATACACCACTAGGCAGCTTGCTGCAGTTTAGAAAACTGGTCGGTCAAGAGCACTTGAGCCAGCTGTTCATTTTGGATGTGGACCTGCTCAGCACCAGCAAAAGCATCAACCCGCATGACCTGCTGGGCCAAACCGTCACGGTCAATGTGGAGCACGAAGGCAGCAAACGGCAGCTCACAGGCGTGGTGAGCCGCTTTGGCATGCAGGGCATGGACGAGCGCAAGAACTACCACTACAAGATGCGCATCAGCCCCAGGTTGTGGCTGGCCACCAAAACCACCGACTTCAAAATTTTCCAGAACAAAACCGTGCCGGATGTAATTTCCGAAGTCCTGGGGAAGTACGGTTATCCGCTGGAGAAGAAACTCAGCAAGGCATACCGCTCTTGGGAGTATATAGTTCAATACAATGAAAGCGATTATAATTTTATATCTCGCCTGTTGTCGAACGAAGGTGCATACTATTATTTTAAGCATGCGCCGGGTCAAAATACCCTTGTTTTGGCTGATGACATTGTGGGCTCACATACCCCCCTGCCCGGCAATTCAACCATTCCATTCTACCCGCCAGACCAGTTGGCAGGCTCTCACGAATCCAGAATCTACCAGTGGGAGCTGGCCGAGGAAATAAACTCGGGTCGCCACTTTACCGATGATTTTAATTTCAAGAAGCCAAAGGCGGATTTATCGAGTTTGCGAAAAATGCCGCCGGGTCACACCCATGATTCCGGTGAGGTGTACGAATGGCCTGGTGGTTATACCGAATATTCTGACGGTGAAAACTATGCCCGCGTTCGCCTCGAGCAACAACTCTCACCACATACTTCAATGCAGGGTTTGTCCAACCACTGCGGCCTGACGCCGGGCTTTACCTTCACGCTTAAAAACTACCCCCGCGACGACCAAAACCAGCAGTACCTGTTGGTGGGCGTGGCCTACGAGTTTGAAGAAAACTCCCAGGTCAGCGGCTCCAGCGGCCAAGGCGGTTCAATGCAGCGGTTTAGTCTTGTCGCGCAGCCCACCACAAGAGCGTTCAATCCGCCCAAAGCCACGCCCAAGCCTCTGGCCTTGGGCACACAAACGGCCTGGGTCGTCGGCCCGCCAGGTTCCGAGATCCACACCGACCAATACGGCCGCATCAAGGTGCAGTTTCACTGGGACCGCATCGGGGCCATGGATGACAACTCCAGCTGCTGGATGCGCGTGCTGACCCCTTGGGCAGGGCCCACCTTCGGCATGATTCACATCCCACGTGTGGGCTTTGAGGTGATGGTAGGGTTTGAAAACTCCGACCCCGACCGTCCCGTTGTGATGGGCTGCCTCTATAACGCCAACAACATGCCGCCATGGGCCTTGCCTGCAAACGCTACCCAGTCGGGCATTAAAACAAGGTCGAGCAAGGGGGGGGCATCGGGTGCTGGTATCAAAAATGGCCCTGGCGATGCCAATATTATTCGATTTGAAGACAAGGCAGGAGGAGAAGAATTATGGGTGCACGCCCAAAAGGATTTCTTGTCTGAAACCGAGAATGATGAAAATAAATGGGTTGGCCAAGATAGAAGAAAAGTGATTGACCGCGATGAATTCAGTACCATCCACCGTGACCGCACAGAAATAGTCGATAGGGACGAGGACATAACCGTCCACAATAACAGAAAAGAGCGGGTGGATCACAACGAAAAAATATCGATTGGAGATAATCGGACCGAGGACGTTGGTATCAATGAGTCCATCACCATCGGTAAAAACCGCACCAAAAAAATTGGTCGAAACGAGTCTGACAGGATAGGAAAAAACTGGTCAATCAAGGTAGGTGTCTTCAAGACGGAAACGATTGGCGTGGCGTATATGCAAAATGTCGGCGTGGGTCGCATGGAGAATGTCGGCGTTGTGTACAACCTGAACGTCGGTGCCATCATGTCAACCAACGTGGGGAAAAATCAAAGCACCAACGTCGGCTCAAATCAGACCATAGACGTCGGGGCCGACCAGACCACCACCATTGCCAAAAACCGCACCGACAGTGCCGGCGAAAACTTTACCGAAACCGTTGGAAAGAACTCTTCGACCACCGTTGGAGAGGTTCAAACCATCACCGTCGGCAAAGAAATGGCCATCAGCGTAGGCGACGCCCTAGAGATCAAATGCGGTGCCGCAACACTGCGCATGACCAAAGATGGAACCGTGCAAATCAATGGCTCCACCATCAACGTCAGTGGCAGTTCTGCCATCACCATCGCCTCGCCGACAACCAATATCAACCCCAGTTGATCCAAGCTTGGCCAAGTCTGTGCCAAGGCCGTTCAAACAAGGCAGCTCACTATGAACACCGTCAAGAAAGTGCCCCTTCATTCCGCGCCCGAAACATCATCGGACCGAGTGCACGGCAGCACCGAATCCATCGCCTCGCCCGTCAACATGCAGCAAGCTACCGTCAGTGAGGTCATGGCGGGTGGTTTTTACGGTGTACTGATTGGGGAGACGGCCGCTTCGGCCAGGGTTGGCGTTCTTTTACCCGAGCTGGTCGTGGGTGACCAAGTTCTCCTGGCCCACAGCAGCAAAAGCGATCAACACACCATTGTCGCCATCTTGGTCGCGGACGCGTCCAAGCCCTGGGCAGACCGAGCCATTGCGCTGCAATCAGAGCAGTCCATCACGCTGACTTCGGGTCAAGCCACCCTGAAGCTGACGGCCGAGGGTTTGGTCCGCTTGGTAGCGCTCACCATTGAACACGACGCCCGGGATTTGGTGGACATCGATGGCGCTGAGGTCCGCATCAACTGACCCGCTCAGACAAATTGCACCTTGACCGCATCCATCGTTTCCAGCGATACATTTTGAACCGTATGACGCCATGTCAAAGCCATGTGCCCGCCTTGAGGCCCAGCTTCTGGCTCGATGGTCACCGTATCAAAAGCCGGGCGGATCGTCGCGTACTGGCCCTTGGCCGACCAGGAGATGGCGATGCCGATGTCAGGCACCACCAATCGAACGCGGCCCGAGGGGCTGAGATTGACCAGTTCGATTTCCGTTCCCGCCACCACACTGCCCGAGGCAAACTGCATTCTGGGATGGGCGCAATTCCACGATCTGGGGTCGAAGGTCTCTGGCATCTTGGTGGCAACGCCTTTGAACTTCAACTCTTCCGTGCCGTAGCTGCCCAGAAAACTCCGACGTGGCAGCCAGGTGCGGCCATAACATCCCAGCCCAGCCACCGTTTTGGGATGCCCCGGGCCATCAATCAAGTCGTCGGCCCATTCAATTTGGGGCAGCAGCAATCCGTCATAGGGCAGCCCGCTGCTGAATCCCTGGCCACTGGGGTTCTGATCCCAAAACGCCATCGCGTCGCCCCGGTCCTCTCCACCATAGGCCAGCGGGTAAATCACCGGCACGCACAAGGTGGGTTCAGGCTTCGACATGGTGGGAATCACGCCCAAGCGGCGATGCCAATGCCGCTTACCCGACACCTGCAGCACACGGCTCTCGTTGCCCACACGCACCCCCGCAGCAAACTCTGGGATCGGTTTGCCACCTGGCGCATGCGCCCAGGCATTGACGATGACATCCACCATGGGCTTGACCTGTGCCATGTCACTTTCAAAGCGAATCACCTGGTTGAAACCGTCGAGATTGAAGTACTCGTCACCACGGCAAATCGGCAAGCCTTGGCCCTGAGACACCACTTGACCAGCCAGGTCCAGCGTCGCCTTCACCACCACCAAACACTGCGTCTGTCCTGTGGTGCTGTGACAAGGAAAAACTTCTGCCGCGAAAGGTGTCAAGTTTTGAATCATGAGGAAATACTTTTGGCTTGCGAGATTCTGAATAAAAACAACCCAGCAAGGTTGCCACTGTGAGTGTCGTTCAACTGCCCCTGCCGCGCGCACGAGATCTTCCCGTTGCCGCCGAGTTGCCACTGCGCATGGTGCGGTCATTGGCCACCCAGTATTGGCGCCGGACGCAGATGCTGATCGTACCTGCGCACCGCTTGAATGCACTCGACGTGTTTGATCAAAGCATCGAACAGTGTTTGGCGGGCATCAAAACACATTTGATGCACATTCCAGTATTGCTGCCCGATTTACAAACCTTGGTCGATCAAATCGAGCAAGAAATCCAACAGAAACACGTCGCGGTTTTTGCCCACACCTGCCTTCAGGCGCTCGCGCTTCAGGCCAACGACAAAGCCGTTTTTTCATCGCGTGTTTGGAATGATTACCTCGCCAACCAGCCCGATGCCGTATTTGATGCCCTGCGGTTTTGTTTTGATCGCAAGGTGGCCGACTACCTCAGTCAAGGTCTGCAGGCCACTTTCGACGCACAACATCCAGCGCTGACCCGCTTGCTCATGCGCTTAGGCGTTTCACGCCCCGCCGTGTCAGACGCCTACGCCGCTGATTTGGGAAAACTCGTCACCACCACACCGGGCGGTTTGGCTGCACTGTGTCAATGGCGCTGCACCGCGACTTGCGACGAATCCAAGGCCATCGATGCGATCCGCGCCGATGCTCAAGCCGATGCCGCCCTCCACACACTGGCCTTCATCGGCAGCGCGCAGCGCACCCCTCAGGCCAAGACCGTGCTCAATCGACAGCCAAACAGCCGCGTCGCCTTGGCACTTTGTGTGCACGCTGCCAGCGATGGCGTTCGCAACGTGCTGCAGTCCCAACAACCCAGCGGCTTGCCCTTGCCCCATCAGTTTTACGCCGCAGCCTTGCTCGGTGATGCAGCCATTCTGAAAAACCTCGCCCAACAAACCGCCTGGGACAACGCCACCCTGTGCCGGGCCCTGGCCGACAGCGTTTCTCTGCTCTGTGGTGAGCCCTGCGATGCGCTCTACGACCTGGCCCGCCCCGCCCAAGAACGCCAGCACAGCATGCTCGCGGCGCTGCAACCCCTTGCTTCAAAAGGGCAACCCGTCCGCATGGGGCAGGCCCTTTCCTCCGTGTCGCTTCAAGACAGCGCCAGTGCCGTAGGCGCACCGCTTCGCCACATGCTTTACACCGAATACTTCGCCAAATTCAATGCCGCCCTGTGGATCGATGCTGGCGACCTGGCTGCAGTGCAAGGCTTGGCACTGACCACTGCATCTGCCTTCGAGGCCATGGCCTTGCGTCCAGGAGCCCCAGCATGACGCCCCTCGTCATCACCGCCACCGGTTCCGTCACGCCCATAGGCACTCGTGCTTGGCAAACCGCCACCAGCATGTCGGCCAGGCTGTCGGCCTTCACCCGCCAGCCCATTGCCGGCCACATCGATCACCGCGCCACCATCTCCCGCGTCAAAAGTATCGAGCCTGACTGCATCGGCATCGACAGGCTGGTGCGTCTCGCAGCCCCCGCTTTGTTTGAATGCCTAGGCGCGGCTCCCAGCCTTTGGCCTTTGGCCCGCCCCCTGCCGCTGTTCATCGCCCTGCCTGAGTCCCGTGCTGACCTGTCCGACCACATCAGCCCCCAGCGCTTCGCCCTGGAGCTGCCCCGCGCCCTGGACCTGGCTCCCGAGTACCTGCCCCTCAAAATGTTCGTGGGTGGAAGCGTGGCCGGGGCCGACGCCTTGGCCGCAGCCTACCAATTCATGCACGACCACCCCGAAGTACCCGAGGTCCTGATAGGTGGCGTCGACAGCCTGGCCGATCTGCCCGTCGTGCACAGCTTCTACAAACAAGGCGTGCTCAACGCCAAAGGCCACACCGACGGCTTTATTGCCTCAGAAGCAGCGGCCTTTGTGCGGCTGGCCCGTGCCCCGCAGGCCCAGAACTACGTCACCGTTTACCCGCCCGCCTTTGGGCGAGAAGAAAAATCTCGCTTAGGCAGCCAAGACTTGCTCACCGGCGACGCTTTGATCGACGCCACCACCAACGCCCTCCAAGGCGCGCAAATGCCCGCCGACGCCCTGCACGCTTACTGGTGCGACATCGACGGCAGCCCCTGGCGTGGCAATGAACTCACCGGCCTGAGCGCGGCCCTCGCGCCCGCTGGCGGCCTGCCCCCCGTGCAAGCACCCGCCGCCTTCATGGGCGACATCGGTGCCGCGTGGGTGCCGCTGTTGCTCAGCCTCTTTCACGAGCAACGCCAGCGCCTGCACCACCCCTTGTTCAGCACACCCGGTGCCCTCGGCATGGCGGGCCACGGCGGCCTGCAAACCGTCACCGACCACGGCCAACGCACCGCCGCCTGGGTCACCACCTGGGGTTTCAGCCGCAAAGCGGGCAAGTTGCCCGAGTCTGCCCCGCGCAATTGATTTGATTGAGCATTTGATTCATGGCCACCTACGTCAACAACCGCAGAGCAATCCATCAAGGCCGCCCGGCCATGATTCCCGCCCCCGGCAACCCGGTGTTCCCCAAGCCCAAGGGCCCACCCGTCCCGATTCCGAACATCGCACATGCCCCAGGGCTGGCCAACGGCACCGCCACACTCAAAATTGACGGCAACCCCGTGTCGGTGGAAGGCAGCCGCTTTGGCTCCATCCCCGCCTCGCCCGACACCATCGGCGGCATTGCAGGCGTTAACTCCAAGGTGGTCGGTGGCGCGGCTGAGCCCACCAGCTTCAGCGGCGACACCAAGTTTGAGGGCAAAGGCAGCGTGCGGTCGTTTGACACCACCAAGTCCAACTCCATGGTGCTGAACCCCGGTTGGGCTGAGCGATTGGCCATCGCCCTGATGGGCGACACAGGAAAAATTGCACTGAAGGTGATGGACAAACTCCCAGGTGCTATCGAAAACCAAATCAAAGCTGCTGGAGCGTCCCTCACAGACCCCAGCGCCCTGTTGATGCCTGCTGCCAAGCTCGTCGGGAAATTGATCCCTGGTGTCAATGTCATTGTTGGTGGGGCAGCCATGGCGCAGTCTGCTATGGAAATGGCAGAACTCGCCGCCGAGGTGCAAGAGCTGATGACGCCGCCCCTCACCGACGAAAAAATGGACCAAATCGCCGATGTGATCGCCGACGGCGTGGCTGCCATTGCCCTGGGCTTCGTGCTGGGCAAAATCGTCAAGCGTGCAAAAGGCAAACCCAAGCCCGTGGCCGCACGCGCTGACAACCAAGTCAACCCCAACGCCCAAGGCAAGATCCTGGACGATGTTGGCGCAGGCGGCGCATCAGGTGCCACCTGCGAACTCGGCACCTGCAAACCCGTGATCTTCGCCACCGGCGTCAAGATCATGAACGAGGCCGACTTCTCACTGCCCGGCCTGCTGCCCCTGGAGTGGCGGCGGTTTTACCGCTCCAGCGACCGCCGGCCCGGCTGGCTGGGTTTTGGCTGGAGCACCCCGCTGAGCGTGGAGCTGGCCTTGGTGTTTGATGGCGTGCACTTCTACGATCAAAAAGGCCGCCTCGTGCAGCTGCCCCTGCTCGCCGCAGGCCAAAGCCACTTCAACGCCCGGGAAAAATTCACCCTGCACCACCACGCGCAGGCCAACACGCCGGCCAATGAGCCCGCACGCTCCAGCCACTACAGCATTGAATTCACCGACGGCCTGTGTTTTGAATTCATGCGCCCTGTGCACGGCCAATGGCGCTTGCCGCTGGCCCGCATGCGCGACCGCCACGGCAACGCCATCACCGTGCACTACCCCACCATCGAAGCCACTGGCATCGATGGTCTGCCCCCACGCCCCACCGGCCTGACTGCCAGCTGCGGCCGACAGCTGCACTTCGACTGGAACCCACAAGGCCAACTCACCGCCGTGTTACTCGCCCCGCGCGTGGTTGACGGTGTGCAGCACCCCGGTGGCAGCTTGGTGCGCTACGCCTACGACACCGAAGGCAACGACAAGGGCGATGCCCACGCCAACCTTGTGGCCACCCAAGATGCCGCTGGCGGCATCACCCGCTATCGCTATCAAAACCACCTGATGGTGTCCTACACCACCAAAACCGGTTTCAGCCACCACCAGGAGTGGAGCCGCCTGGACGCAGGCGGCCGCGTGGTGCGCACCTGGACCGATGTGCCTGGGCTGCTGGACACCCGGTTTGAATACGACTTGGGGCTGCGCGTCACCCACGTGACCGACGCCCTGGGCCGGCGCAGCAGCTACCACTACAACACCCACCACGAGGTCGTGGCCGTCACCGAACTCGATGGCGCGGGCCGATATGTGCGCAGCAACACCCAAATGGACGCTGCCGGCAACCCCACCGCCACGTCGGACGCCCTGGGCCGCTCCACCCAGTTCCAGTTTGACGCCGCAGGCAACCTGGTCAGCGTCACCGACGCCGCCGGGGCCACCAGCCGCTTCAAATACAACCAGCTCAACCTGCCCACGGAAATCATCGACGCCCTGGGCCACCTTTGGCGCAACGAATACGACCCCCGAGGCAACCTAGCCCGCCACATAGACGCGCTGGGCCAGACAACGCAGTACCACTACGACGAACGTGGCCTGCCCACGGCCATCGTGGATGCTTTGGGTAAAACCAAACGCCTGCAGTGGGACGCCTCGGGTCAATTGCTGGCCTACACCGACTGCTCTGGCCGCACCACGCGGTATGAGTACAACCTGCTGGGCCATGTGGCCCGCACCATCGACGCACTGGGTCAAACCACCCAGTACCAACACGACGCCCTGGGCCGCCTGGTGGGCGTGACGCAAGCCGATGGCAGCGTGCACCGCTACGAGTACGACGCAGCAGACAACCTCGTCGCCTACACCGATCCCCTGGGCGCAGTGACCCGCTACCGCTACAACGGCCTGGACCAACCCATTGAACGGGTGGATGCCCTGGGCCACCGCTTGCAGTACCACTACGACATGGTGGGCCGCTTGGTGGCCCTGCAAAACGAGAACGCTGCGCAGTACCAGTTCCATTACGACTTGGCCGACAACCTGATTCAGGAGGTGGGTTTTGATGGGCGCATTCAGCGCTACCGCTACAACGCCGCCGGTGAGCTGACCGAGCTGCATGAGCGCAGTGCGCACGAGGCGCTGGACACGCCGTATGACCCGGCCCCCACCGCCCCCCTGCCCAAGCGCACGCTGTTCCAGCGTGATGTGCTGGGGCGCTTGATTGCCAAGGCGTATTCCTATGAGAAGAGCGCCTATGAGGGTGCGCATGAGGGAGCCCTTGGTGATGTGCCCACAGGCGCATCCTCAACAGAAACACCCACCACCTACACCTACGACCGCCTGGGGCGCATGCAACAAGCGGTCAATGGTGATGCGCAGGTGAGTTTTGCGTATGACGCTTTGTCTCAACTGGTGGAGGAAGCGCAGGTCCATTCGGCTGATGATTCCAACCACGCAGCCACCTTCACCTTCAAGCACCAGTACGACGCCCTGGGCAACCGCATCCAGAGTGATCTGCCCAGCGGCAAGACCGTGCAGTGGCTGTACTACGGCTCAGGCCACTTGCACCAGTTGTTGGTGGATGGGCATGTGGTGTTGGACATGGAGCGAGACGCCCTGCACCGCGAGATCAGCCGCAGCCAGGGGCAGTTGACCAGCCAGTACCAGTTTGACCCGATGGGGCGGCTCACCGCCCACCGTGTCAGCCGCAATGCGGCCAAGCAGGGTTTGCCGGGTACCGCTTCGGCACAGGCTTTGTATGACAAGGGCAGGCAGTCCAGCACGGCAGGAGTGCCCGCAGGAATGGCAGCAGGAACAGCGGCCAACGCCCTGCAAGCCACGTTGGCCCGCTTGCCTGGTGGCCAACAAATTCAGCGCCAGTTCCAGTACGACGCAGCAGGCAATTTGAGTGGCGTGGCTGACAGTTTGCGTGGCACCACGCGTTATGCCTATGACGCGCTGAGCCGCATTCGTGGTGCGCAGTCGGGTGCAAAGGGCGAGCACACCGAACTCTTTGCGTTTGACCCTGCGGGCAATCTTTTGAACCCGAACCAGGGTGGTGCTCAATCCAGCGGCGGTGTGGGTGACCGTGATGTGGTGCGCACCAACCGCATCAACGTCTACCAGGACTTGCGTTTTACCTATGACGTGCATGGCAACGTCACCGAACGTTTGGTGGGCTGGCACACACAACAGCATTACCGCTACAGCCCCGAGCATCAATTGCTTGAGGTGACGGTGACGCGGTATCAGGACAAACCTGAGCAAAACCCGCAAGCCCCAACCACCGTTCAAACCACACGCTACCGCTATGACGCGCTGGGGCGGCGCATTGACAAGACCGACGCCTTTGGACGCACGAGTTTTGTGTACGACGGTGACTTGCTCACCGCCGAGTTGCGTGGCTCCCGGGTCAGCGAATACCTCTATGAGCCAGACAGCTTTGTGCCGCTGGCGAAGATGGAGAGTGGTGCCGACGCTGCAAACCAATCAGAAGGTGACTCCGCCACAGATTCAACAGCCAAGCGCGAGCGCTTGGTGAATGAGGGCAAAGAAGGCAAGGCGCGCTTGAAGTTGATGTTGGCGAAGAAGGCAACCGCCGACGCGGTTGTCGTTGACCCCTCCACCGTTCAGGCTGAGCCCACCCCCACCGTTCGGGCTGAGCCTGTCGAAGCCCCAGCGGCCAACGGCGAGCCCAACAACGACACCCCTCCACACAAACCTAAAACCTTCCAGCTCTACTACTACCACTGCGATCAGATCGGTGCCCCGCAAGAACTCACCAACGAAGAAGGCCGCATCGTTTGGGCGGCGCAGTACAAGGTCTGGGGGGAGACCCAGCCGCTGGAGTTTTTGAAGACGGGAACGGATGATGTGGTCTTCTCCAGCCGCAGCAGGCCGCTGGCGCTGGCCAACCGTTCAGATGCACAGGCGCTGAACCTCATCGAGCAGCCACTGCGGTTTCAGGGGCAGTACTTTGATGCGGAAACTGGGCTGCACTACAACAGGTTCCGGTACTACGATCCTGTGGTTGGGCGGTTTGTGCATCAGGATCCGATTGGGTTGTTTGGGGGGGAGAATCTGTATTCATTTGGCCCAAACACCCTCGGATGGGTCGATCCGAACGGGCTTAGCACCTATAGAAACCGAATGAACAAAGTCGCAGGAAATTCGCCAAATCATCAAACCCATCACAAAATTCCCCAGGACCTTTTTAAGAAAAGACCCATATTGAATTGCATCGATAAAGATGCACTGGAAAATATAATAAATTTGCCCAAAAAGGCTGGAAAGACGGATGGAAAAAAGGGGAAGTGGTTTGGAAAATCTACGCACAACACGAATCACAAAGATTATTCAGATGCCATATTGGACGCGCTTGATCGAGAAGCGAAGTGTTGCGTACCTCGCTCCCATCGTATTGCCTGCCAAATTGGCATCGCCCGATTTCGGCAAGGTGGGAGCTGTTTTCCCACATTGGCGTCATAAGATGGCAGCGGTCAAGCCACGCTTTGATCGAACGCTGAACCCAATTCTCGTCATACCGCTGTGTGCAAAAAATGGGAGTCTTGTGACTCCCATTTTTACGACCGTTTTGGCCAAGCGGCCCTAAAACGGTTCCTCATGTTGGTTCAGCCAATCATCATCTTCATCGTGCGACACCCGGGCTTGGGCCTGCTTGAGCATCTGGGTGATCTCTTGGCCATAGGACTGCATCAGCACCGCTCGCAGTTGGTCTAAAAATTCGACCACCGTGTATGCCTCTTCGGCTTGCAAGTGGGTGACCAGCCTGTGCACACGCATGTTCATGCTGCCCCCCGCTTAGCCGGGCTTTGCTGCTTGATCAACGCCTCATGCGACCGCCAGTGCGGTTGCAGCAAGGCAGCGTTCACATGCGAGACGGTGCAGATGCGCTGCTTGTCCATGCAGGCTGCGACCAAGCTGGCATAACAAAGATTGCGGCACAAACGCAGGTTGCCCTGCACCGCTTGTTGCGTACCTCGCTCCCATCGTATTGCCTGCCAAATTGGCATCGCCCGATTTCGGCAAGGTGGGAGCTGTTTTCCCACATTGGCGTCATAAGATGGCAGCGGTCAAGCCACGCTTTGATCGAACGCTGAACCCAATTCTCGTCATACCGCTGTGTGCAAAAAATGGGAGTCTTGTGACTCCCATTTTTACGACCGTTTTGGCCAAGCGGCCCTAAAACGGTTCCTCATGTTGGTTCAGCCAATCATCATCTTCATCGTGCGACACCCGGGCTTGGGCCTGCTTGAGCATCTGGGTGATCTCTTGGCCATAGGACTGCATCAGCACCGCTCGCAGTTGGTCTAAAAATTCGACCACCGTGTATGCCTCTTCGGCTTGCAAGTGGGTGACCAGCCTGTGCACACGCATGTTCATGCTGCCCCCCGCTTAGCCGGGCTTTGCTGCTTGATCAACGCCTCATGCGACCGCCAGTGCGGTTGCAGCAAGGCAGCGTTCACATGCGAGACGGTGCAGATGCGCTGCTTGTCCATGCAGGCTGCGACCAAGCTGGCATAACAAAGATTGCGGCACAAACGCAGGTTGCCCTGCACCGCTCTCAATATGACCTGTACGGCCGCCTCGTCAAAGGTGTTGGCCCCTAAACCTACAGCAGCCAACTCATTGATGATGAAACTGCTCAAGTCCGAATCATTCAAAGGCAGCACCTGCTTGGAGTAGCTGATGCGGCTCTTGATGTCCTCACAGCACATCATCGACAGGCGGACCATCAAGTCCGGCTGTCCCAGCAAGACCAGGTTGTGTTTGGCAGGAAAGCGCTCGAACAGCAGGCGCAGTTTACGCAGGACGTCGATGTCCAGCAAGTGTGCCTCGTCGATGACGATGTAGTCGGCCCTGCAAAACCCCTGCAACCCGCATGAATGCTGGCGATATGGGGTAAATGCTGACGACGGGATCTCTCAGGAATCGTTGTCGGAGAGTAATTTTTCTGGGGGATTTGCATGACAGCCACCGCAGACTTCTTTCGCGCACGCCTGGACGGGATGGTCGATCACAAACATCCACTGGTGGTTTTGAGCAAACGGCTGCCCTGGGCCGCGATTGAACAAGCCCTGGCACCGCACTTCGCTCGCCAGGCTCGCCCAGGCTCCAAGCGGGTGACGGCGGACTTGTTGGGAGCGCATGAAGTCGAATTTGGCAACGGCATCAGCCCCGCAGGCCGCCCGCGCCTGTCAATTCGGCTGATGGCCAGCTTGCAGTACCTGAAGAACTCCTTCAACCTCAGTGACGAAGAACTCGTTCAGCGCTGGAGCGAGAACGTGGTGTGGCAGTTCTTCAGCGGCATGGAGTATTACGAACCACGCTTGCCCTGCGATCCAACCCAGATCGGCCGCTTTCGCCGCGCCGTGGGCGAAGAAGGTCTGGAGCAGTTGCTCAAGGCCACCATCGAGACAGCGGTGCAGATCAAGGCCATCAAGCCCAGCGAGCTGGAACGCGTGATCGTGGACACCACCGTGCAGGAGAAGGCCATCGCCCACCCGGTGGACAGTCGGCTGCTGGAGATTGCGCGGCACAAAGTGGTGAATGCTGCCAAACGAGTGGGCATCAGTTTGAAGCAGACATTTGCGTTTGAAGCCAAAACGCTCAGACGCCAGGCCGGGGGTTACGCCCACGCCAAGCAGTTCAAGCGTTTGAAGAAAGCCGTCAAACGCCAGCGCACAATCCTCGGGGTGGTGATGCGTGAAGTGCAGCGCAAGCTTGATGTGTTGGTGGCACCCGGGCCGACAGCGCTGAGTGCGCTCAAGACCTGGTTGGAGCGGGCCGAACGCATCCGCACGCAACAGCGAGGCGACAAGGGCAAGCTGTACGCGCTGCATGCGCCTGAGGTGGAGTGCATCGGCAAGGGCAAGGCCAGGAAGCCCTATGAGTTTGGTGTGAAGGTCAGCCTGGCTGTCACGCACCTGCGTGGTTTGATGGTGGGGGCCAGAAGTTTCCCCGGCAACCCGTTTGATGGGCACACATTGGCTGCGCAACTGGAGCAAACCAACAACCTGATGCAAGACCTGGGGCGTGTGCCCAAGCAAGTGGTCGTGGACTTGGGGTTCCGGGGCGTGGACGCGGACAACCCGAACGTGGAGATCATCCACCGTGGCAAGTACAAGTCACTGACCAAGGTGCAACGCAAGTGGCTCAAACGGCGTCAGGCCATCGAGCCGCTGATCGGCCACACCAAGGTGGACCACGGCATGCAGCGCTGTTGGCTCAAAGGCGAGTTGGGTGATGCGCTGCACGCACTGAGTTGTGCGGCGGGGTACAACATCCGCTGGCTGCTGCGGGCTATCGCGGCCAAGTCTGCAAAAGACGCGAAGGCGTTTTTGTTGACCCTGCTCGGGCTGAGCTTATGGGGTCAACTCAGGGCAGCCAGGGCACGGCTCGGCGCAAAAAACTTGCTCGGTTGGAAATTCACGCCATCGTCAGTAATGGCTTGCGGGGTGAAATGAATTTTGCAGGGCCGACTAAAAAGGCGCTATCTTGGCGGGTTCATAGGCAGAGCCCAATCGACAGAGGGCGGGGTGCCTCCGGCGGCCTGGCAGGGGCCTTCAAAGAATAAAAAGGACGCGCAAGAAATTCACACGCGTCGAATTCGCGTCATGGCAGCCAGTTGTCTTTACGGCGACAAGTAAGTTCAGACTGCTTGCTTTGGGCGATGGGAGGGGGAGAAAGCACAGCTGCGACCAAGCTGGCATAACAAAGATTGCGGCACAAACGCAGGTTGCCCTGAACCGCTCTCAATATGACCTGTACGGCTGCCTCGTCAAAGGTGTTGGCCCCTAAACCTACAGCAGCCAACTCATTGATGATGAAACTGCTCAAGTCCGAATCATTCAAAGGCAGCACCTGCTTGGAGTAGCTGATGCGGCTCTTGATGTCCTCACAGCACATCATCGACAGGCGGACCATCAAGTCCGGCTGTCCCAGCAAGACCAGGTTGTGTTTGGCAGGAAAGCGCTCGAACAGCAGGCGCAGTTTACGCAGGACGTCGATGTCCAGCAAGTGTTGCGTACCTCGCTCCCATCGTATTGCCTGCCAAATTGGCATCGCACGATTTCGGCAAGGTTGAGGCTGTTTTTCCACATTCGCGTCCTACGATCTCGACGGTGCCTGCGGCGGCCTTCAAAGAAAGATGGCAATGACAGGCAAAAACATGCACTGAAAATTCCCACCCGTCAAATTCACGTCATAGCGACCCGTGGCCTGTACGGCGACCAGTAAGTTCAGGTGGCTTGGTTTGGGTGATGGGGGAGAGAAATCATTCCTAGCCCGAAACACGAGACAATCCGTCTTTGGAGATTGAACCTCATGACTCAAACCACAAAAGCCCGCACCCTCTACGACAAACTCTGGGACGAACATGCCGTCCATGCCGAGGACGACGGCACCACGGTGCTCTACATTGACCGCCACCTAGTGCACGAAGTCACCAGTCCGCAAGCTTTTGAAGGCTTGGATTTGGCGGGCCGCAAAGTTTGGCGCTTGTCCGCCAACTTGGCGGTCAGCGACCACAACGTCCCCACCACCGACCGCTCGCAAGGTATCTCCGACCCAATCTCGCGTTTGCAGGTGGATACCTTGGACTCCAACTGCGACCGCCACGGTATTACCCAGTTCAAGATGAACGACAAACGCCAAGGCATCGTGCACGTCATTGGCCCGGAGCAGGGCGCGACGTTGCCGGGCATGACGGTGGTTTGCGGCGATTCGCACACATCCACCCACGGCGCTTTTGGTGCGCTGGCCCACGGCATTGGCACCAGCGAAGTGGAACATGTGCTGGCCACCCAGACGCTGTTGGCAAAAAAGGCCAAAAACATGCTGGTAAAGGTGGAGGGAAGTGTGCCCGCTGGCGTCGGTGCCAAAGATATCGTGCTGGCCATCATCGGCAAGATCGGTACGGCGGGGGGCACGGGCTACACCATAGAGTTCGGTGGCAGCGCCATTCGTGCCTTGACCATGGAAGGGCGCATGACGGTGTGCAACATGGCCATCGAAGCCGGTGCTCGCGCGGGTTTGGTGGCGGTGGATGAAACCACGTTGTCCTACGTGCAAGGGCGTCCCTTCAGCCCCCAAGGCCTGGAGTTGCAACATGCCTTGGCCTACTGGAAAACTTTGCAATCCGATCCGGGTGCGACATGGGATGCGGTGGTTGAGCTGGACGCATCCCAAATCCGACCGCAAGTCACCTGGGGCACATCGCCTGAAATGGTGTTGTCGATTGACGACCGTGTGCCTGATCCAGAGCACGAAAAGGACCCTAACAAACGTTTGGCCATTGAACGTGCGTTGGAGTACATGGCGCTCAAACCCAATACGCCGCTGTCCAGTATTTCCATCGACAAGGTCTTCATAGGCTCTTGCACCAACTCACGCATTGAAGACATGCGTGAGGCGGCGGCGGTCGTCAAACGATTGGGCAAACGTATTGCCAGCAATGTGAGCCTGGCGCTCGTCGTACCTGGCTCGGGGCTTGTCAAAGCGCAAGCCGAAAGCGAAGGCCTCGACAAAATTTTCAAAGCAGCGGGCTTCGAGTGGCGTGAGCCGGGTTGTTCCATGTGTTTGGCGATGAACGCCGACCGGCTGGAGCCAGGCGAGCGTTGCGCGTCCACGTCCAATCGCAACTTTGAAGGGCGGCAAGGAAACGGTGGCCGAACCCATTTGTTGAGCCCTGCCATGGCTGCCGCAGCCGCGATCGAAGGCCATTTTGTGGATGTACGCCGATTGATGTAGATTTTTAACGACCTTTTTTGACCCAGGTTCTTCAGCAGGAGTCGCATCATGAAAGCAATTTTTTTAGTCCTTTCGTTCATGGTTTTTCTGACCGGTTGCAACACCATCAGTGGTGTTGGCAAAGACATTCAGAAAGCCGGTGAGTCCATCGAAGAAGCAGCCAAGAAGAAATAAACATGCAAGCATTTCAAACCCACCAAGGCTTGGTGGCACCGATGGACCGCGAAAACGTGGACACCGATGCCATCATTCCCAAACAGTTTCTCAAATCCATCAAACGCTCTGGTTTTGGCCCCAATTTGTTTGACGAATGGCGGTACCTGGATCAAGGCCAACCGGGTCAAGACCCCGCAACGCGCAGGTCCAACCCCGATTTCGTCTTGAACCAGCCGCGTTACCAAGGGGCGTCGGTCTTGCTGGCACGCAAGAACTTTGGTTGCGGATCGTCCCGGGAGCATGCGCCTTGGGCGATTGAGCAATATGGTTTCCGTGCGTTGATCGCACCGAGTTACGCTGATATTTTTTTCAACAACTGCTTTAAGAATGGGTTGCTCCCCATTGTCTTGGCCGAAGCCGAGGTGTCGCGCCTGTTCGATGAAGTCGCTGCCTTCGTGGGTTATTCGCTGAAGATTGATTTGCCTCGGCAGGTGGTGATCAAGCCCGATGGAACTGAGCTGCCATTCGATGTTCAGCCTTTCCGCAAGTTTTGCTTACTCAACGGCTTTGATGACATTGCACTGACCTTGCGCCACGCTGACAAGATCAAAGCCTTTGAGGCAGAACGTTTGGTGCGCAAGCCGTGGTTGGCTCAGCGAATTCTGTAAATTGAATTGAAGAGAGTTGGACACATGAAAATCGCCATCCTCCCTGGAGACGGCATTGGCCTGGAAATCGTGGTCGAGGCCGTCAAGGTTCTGAAGTGTTTGGATTTGAAATTTGAGATGGAAGAGGCTGTCGTCGGCGGTACCGCCTACGCCGCCCACGGACACCCGCTGCCCGACGCCACGCTCAAGCTAGCCAAAGAAGCGGATGCCGTTCTTTTTGGAGCGGTGGGCGACTTCAAGTACGACAAACTGGAGCGCCACTTGCGCCCAGAACAAGCGATCCTGGGTTTGCGAAAAAACCTGGAGCTGTTCGCCAACTTTCGTCCGGCCATTTGCTACAAAGAGTTGACGCATGCGTCGTCGCTCAAGCCGGAAATCGTGGCGGGGCTCGACATTCTCATCATTCGGGAGCTGACGGGCGATATCTATTTCGGTCAACCGCGTGGCCGCCGTGAGTCGCCGGATGGTGCTTTCAAGGGCCACCCGGAAGCCTTCGACACCATGCGTTACTCTCGCCCCGAGATTGAGCGCATTGCCCATGTGGCGTTTCAGGCCGCTCGCAAGCGCCGTGGAAAACTGCTGAGTGTGGACAAAGCCAACGTGCTGGAAACCTTCCAGTTCTGGCGTGACGTGGTCACCGAGGTCCACGCCGAGTACCCAGATGTAGAGCTGGAACACATGTATGTGGACAACGCCGCGATGCAACTGGTCAAAGCGCCAAAGCGACTCGACGTGGTGGTGACCGGCAACATGTTTGGCGACATCCTGAGTGACGAGGCCGCCATGCTCACGGGTTCCATCGGCATGCTGCCCTCGGCATCGCTCAATTCCAAAGGGCAGGGCCTTTATGAGCCGAGCCATGGGTCGGCACCAGACATTGCGGGTAAGGGCATCGCCAATCCTTTGGCTACAATACTCTCTGCTGCCATGATGCTCCGTTACTCACTCCAACAAGCCGAAGCTGCCGACCGAATCGAGTCGGCGGTTCAACACGTGCTTGCTTCGGGTTTGCGCACGGGTGACATTTGGTCTGAAGGCACTGTGAGAGTTGGCACGCGCGAGATGGGCGATGCAGTGGCAAGCGCACTGAGCACCATTAAGACGATCACTAAAAAGGGCTAGCTGGCTCTCGGATCGTCTCGCCCCTCCCTCCTGGCGATTCGAGCCGAGGGAGCAGAAGGTTAAATTTCACTTCTTGAAAGGGCGACGGAAATGACAACACTTGTAGGTTTAGTAGGTTGGCGCGGCATGGTGGGCTCGGTCCTCATGGACCGCATGCAGGCCGAGGGCGATTTCGCCCTCGTTGAGCCGCTGTTTTTTAGCACCAGCAATGCCGGCGGCATGGCCCCAAGCTGGGCCAAAAACGAAACCAAGCTGCAAGACGCGTTTGACCTGGCCGCGCTCAAGCGCTGCGACATCATCATCACCGCGCAGGGCGGCGACTACACCAGCGAGGTTTTCCCCAAGCTGCGTTCCGAGGGCTGGAAGGGCCACTGGATTGATGCAGCGTCGACGCTGCGCATGAAGGACGATGCAGTCATCATCCTCGACCCAGTCAATTTGCCCGTCATCCAAAGTGCGCTGGCCAAGGGCGGCCGCAACTGGATCGGCGGCAACTGCACCGTCAGTTGCATGCTGATGGGGGTGGGCGCGCTTTACAAGGCTGGTTTGGTGGAGTGGATGAGCACACAAACCTACCAAGCCGCTTCGGGTGGTGGCGCCCAGCACATGCGTGAACTGCTGACACAGTTCGGTACGCTCAACGCTGCGGTCAAGCCCTTGTTGGACGATCCTAAGAGTGCCATTCTTGAGATTGACCGTCTCTTGGTCGCCAAGCAGCGCAGCTTGTCGGCCGCCGAGACGGCCAACTTTGGCGTTCCGCTGGGTGGCTCCCTCATTCCATGGATCGATAAAGACCTGGGCGAGGGCAAACAACAAGGTGAACCTGGTTGGGGCACGTCGCGCGAAGAGTGGAAGGGCGGTGCCGAAACCAACAAGATTTTGGGTCAAGGCCCTGGTTTCGCAGTGCCCGCCGTGCCGGTGGATGGCTTTTGCGTTCGTGTCGGTGCCATGCGTTGCCACAGCCAGGCCTTGATGTTCAAGCTCAAAAAGGATGTGCCGCTTGCAGATGTCGAGGCAATGATTGCCGCAGACAATGCCTGGGTCAAACTGGTTCCCAACAACCGTGAGGCGACTGTCCGAGATCTGACGCCTGTTGCGGTGACGGGTACCCTGACTATTCCTGTGGGCCGTGTGCGGAAACTTGCAATGGGTCCGGAGTACTTGGGTGCGTTCACCATTGGTGACCAGTTATTGTGGGGGGCCGCTGAACCCTTGCGCCGTATGTTGAGAATCTTGCTGCGGGGGTGATCAGATCGGCGTCAATGGGCGTTTGAGGTGTGAGTGTTGCCTCAGCCCAACGACTTCGTCGCTTCGTTGAGACTTGCCTCGGTGCCTGAGCAATGTCAGCTTTTGCATTAGCTTGTCAGCGTATATGCTTGATGTTATTGTGATTTCTATTGACATTTAGGCGCAAAAAACGGGTGCGAGGTAGGCTGACACTTCTTGGTTGAGGCGTTGGCATTCGAAGCAAGTCTTGCTTCGCGCCCGTATTTGGCATGCTTGAGGGTCGCAAGTTCCAGTTGGGAGACGCCTTGAAACAAAACACGCTGAACACGGGTCGCTTGGCCCTTCGTGGGGTCGCAGCAGCCGCGATGCTCTTTTGCGCACTGAATGCGTCGGCCCTCGGTTTGGGGCGGCTGTCGGTCCAATCCGCGCTGGGTGAGACCCTCAAGGCAGAGATCGAGATCACGAGCCTCACTCCCGAAGAGTCGTCTAACCTCAAGGTTCGAATTGCGCCGCCAGAGTCCTATCGTGCGGCAGGCGTCGACTACAACGCTGTGCTGCCGGCCACCCAAGTGTCCATTCAGCGTCGCCCCGACGGCCGCACTTTTTTGCGCATTACCAGCAACCGTGCAGTTCAAGAGCCGTTTGTTGATGTGATCTTGGAGTTGAACTGGTCAACCGGGCGTTTGGTACGCGAGTACACGCTGTTGTTTGATCCACCTTCCACCCGCACTGCTGCACCTGCACCTGTTGCTGTGACGACGGAGCCCGCCATCTCGTCGGCTCCGCCAATCGCATCGCCTGCCCCATCGCCTTCCATGGCAGCGACGCCCCCGGCCGCATCGGCGCGGGCACCACGTCCTAGCGGTCGCACAGCGCCTATGGAGGTAGATGCCCCTGTTGCTGGTGCCGGAGTTGACCAATACACCGTGAAACCAGGTGACACGTTGTCCCGCATCGCTGGTAGAACCCAACGCCCCGGCGTTTCTTTGGACCAGATGCTGGTCTCCTTGTACAAGGGCAATCCAGACGCTTTCCTCGGTAACAACATGAACCGCCTGCGCTCGGGTGTGGTTCTGTCGGTCCCGTCAGCCGATGCTGCCAAAGCATTGTCTAATGAAGAGGCCAAACAAGTGATTCAGGCGCAGAGCGCTGATTTCAATGCCTTCCGCCAACGTTTGGCTGGCAGTGTCCCTGCGGCAAAAACCGAAGCCAGTTCGAGGCAAGCCAAAGGTGCTGTCCAAGCTACGGTCGAGGACAAAAAACAAGCCGCAGCGCCTGCACCAGACAAACTGACGCTGAGTAAAGGTGCGGCAAGCCCGGCAGCCAAGGCAGCCTCCGAAGAGGCGAAGATCAGCAAAGAGAAGGAAAAAACGGCTGCTGCTGCGCGTGTCGCGGAACTGTCCAAAAACGTTGAAGATTTAAAGAAGCTGCAAAACGCGACCGCGACCGCATCGCCCGCTCCTGCGGCAAACCCACCCGCAGCGGTATCCTCTGCTCCGGCTGTTTCTGTGCCAGCGCTTCCCGTGCCTGTTGCGGTTCCTGACCCGCAGCCTGTCGTCGCGTCTGCTCCCCAGGCAGCACCTGTGGCGTCTGAGCCAATGTCTGCCGACACCGCGGCCAGTGCGCCAGTTCCGGTGGTGGCACCCGCTCCCCCAGTGGTGACCGCTGCTCCTGCAGTACCCGAGCCGAGTTTCGTTGACGGAATTCTGGATGGCGGCAACCCCCTCGGCTTGGCTATTGGTGGAGGATTGATTGCTTTGTTGGCCGGTTTTGGTCTGTATCGCTTCAGCAAACGTGCCAAACGCGACAGCGGTGAAACCTCTTTCCTCGAAAGTCGCTTGCAGCCTGATTCCTTCTTCGGCGCCAGCGGTGGTCAGCGCATCGACACACGCGACGCCAGCGGGGCGTCTTCGTCGATGAGCTATTCACTGAGTCAATTGGATGCCATCGGAGACGTTGACCCAGTGGCTGAGGCTGATGTGTACTTGGCTTATGGGCGCGATCTCCAGGCGGAGGAGATCCTCAAAGAAGCCATGCGCGGCAATCCTGATCGATTGGCCATTCGGACCAAGTTGTTGGAGGTTTACGCCAAACGCAGAGATACCAAAGGCTTCGAGTCGCTCGCCACTCAATTGTTCTCGCTCACCCAAGGGACAGGGGACGACTGGGCCAAAGCCCAGGAGATGGGTGTGCAGATCGATCCCGACAATCCGCTGTACCGTCCAGGTGGTTCACCAAGCGCCCCGCGTGGTGCAGATGGCCCAGCGGAGCCGTTGGGAGCCAGCACCATGCCGCAATCGGTTTTGCCACCGGTTGATTCTTTCTCTGAAACTGGGCGGTCTGCTCCCTCGGAGCAGGGCCTTGATCTGGATCTCGAGCTGGATTTGGCCGCGACCAGTGGCGCTGCCGTCGTGACCACCCAACCGGGCGACTTTGATGTTGTGCCTCCCGCCGGGGCGCCTTCCCTTGACTTGGATTTCACACCAGCCAAGTCACCAGCCCGTGCGGCCTCTGACGCAGTAGACAGCGCACCTTCTCCTCTGGACTTTGATCTGGGGGCGATCTCGCTGGACCTCGATGCGCCGACAAAAACACCAGCTGCGCCAGCGGTTGAGGAGATTGACTCCGGTTCCGACGAAGACGACGGGCGTGATCCGCTGGAGCGCAAGCTTGATTTGGCTGAAGAATTCCGTCAAATCGGTGACATGGAAGGTGCTCGCGATCTCTTGCAAGAGGTCGTGGCCAAGGGGACTGGATCGCTGCGTTCCAAGGCGCAGAGCATGCTCAACGCCTTGTCCTGACCTGTGCGGAGGCTGGCACTGGGTGTCAGCTACCGCGGCACCACCTATCTGGGTTGGCAAAGCCAAGCGGGCGGGCGCACGATTCAGGATGAATTGGAGTCTGCGCTGGCCAAATTCGCTGACCAGCCGGTCCGCACTTGGTGTGCCGGGCGCACTGATTCGGGTGTGCATGGCCTGAACCAGGTGGTGCACATCGACACGCCACTGGATCGCCCCGATTTCTCGTGGTTGCGTGGCACCAACCGCTACCTCCCTGATGACATTGCCTTGCAGTGGTGCCAACAGGTGCCGCAGGACTTCCACGCCCGAAATTCAGCCATTGGCCGGCGCTATGTGTTCTTGTTGCGAGAGTCGGTGGTGCGTCCCGCACTTGAGACGGGTATGTGCGGCTGGGTTTTTCGGCCGCTGAACCAAGAACTCATGCAGCGCGCTGCAGCGCTGTTAATTGGTGAACACGATTTCAGCGCCTTCCGTTCGGCCGAATGCCAGGCGGCGTCTCCCATCAAAGTGATGCGCCGTATTTCCATTGAACGTCGGGGCGCCTATTGGCGGTTTGACTTCGAAGCCAGCGCCTTCTTGCACCACATGGTGCGCAACATCATGGGATGTCTCGTGGCCGTGGGCACACAGACCAAGTCGGTCGACTGGTTGCAGGGCGTTTTGGCCGCTAAGAACCGCGCCTTGGCTGCTCCAACATTTCCCCCTGATGGCTTGTACTTCGTAGGACCGCAGTACGATGCGGCCTACAACATTCCGACCACCACAGCAGCCATGGACTGGCTGCCCTGATACCCAACGCGCTGCATGAGTGGCGCCCAACGCGCCATGCAACAGCGAACTCGAATCAAAATTTGTGGCATCACCCGAGTCGAGGATCTTGACGCCGTAGCAGACGCCGGTGCCGACGCGATTGGGTTAAATTTCTATCCCTCCAGCGCGCGTTGTATTTCTATAGATCTGGCCCGCGAACTGGCTGCGCGCCTGCCACCTTTTGTGACTCCTGTGGCCTTGTTTGTGAATGCATCTTCGGATCTGGTTCAAAGCGTAGTGCGGGCCATTCCCCATGTCGTTTTGCAGTTTCATGGTGACGAAAGTGGTGAACAGTGCAGAGCAACTCGGCGGCCCTACATTCGTGCCGCGCGAATGGATACGGGTTTCGATTTGTTAAACTTCGCCTCTCAGTTTCCAGACGCTCAGGCCTTGCTGCTCGACGCCCATGTCGAGGGTTACGGCGGTGGCGGAAAGGTATTCGATTGGTCTCTTATTCCACGCAACGTCCCCCGTCAAGTCGTTTTGTCTGGTGGGTTGCATGCCGGAAATGTGGCGGACGGCATTCTTCAGGTGCGGCCATCGGCCGTTGATGTCAGTTCCGGTGTTGAAGTGTCCAAGGGCATCAAAGACCCTGTGGCCATACGCCGGTTTTGTGATGCGGTGCGGCGCGCCGATGAGCAACTTGCCCAAGCCGCCAGCACCACGCCTACCTGAAGAGAAAACCTGATGCTGAATTATCAACAACCCGATTCAAGGGGCCACTTTGGCCCCTATGGCGGCACATTTGTCGCCGAAACACTGATCCACGCCCTGGACGAGCTGAAAGAGGCCTATGACCAGGCCCAAGCCGACCCCGCCTTCGCTGCCGAATTCCGCATGGAGTTGGCCCAGTTCGTCGGCCGCCCCAGCCCGATCTACCACGCGGCACGCATGAGCCGCGAACTCGGCGGCGCGCAGATCTACCTCAAGCGTGAAGACCTCAACCACACCGGTGCCCACAAGGTCAACAACACCATAGGCCAAGCCATGTTGGCACGCCGCATGGGCAAGCCGCGGGTCATCGCCGAAACCGGCGCGGGCCAGCATGGCGTGGCCACGGCAACGATTTGTGCAAGGTACGGCTTGGAATGCGTGGTGTACATGGGCAGCGAAGACGTCAAACGCCAGTCACCCAATGTCTACCGCATGAAGTTGCTGGGCGCCACGGTGGTGCCGGTCGACAGCGGCAGCAAAACACTCAAAGATGCGCTCAACGAAGCCCTGCGCGATTGGGTCACCAATGTCGAGAACACGTTCTACATCATTGGAACGGTGGCGGGCCCGCACCCATACCCCGCCATGGTGCGTGACTTTCAAAGGGTGATTGGTGACGAGTGCCTGACCCAAATGCCGGCTTTGATCGGTCGCCAACCTGATGCGGTGATCGCTTGTGTGGGCGGTGGCAGCAACGCGATGGGAATTTTTTATCCCTACATCGAGCATGAAGCCACCCAATTGATTGGCGTGGAAGCGGCAGGGCTGGGGCTGGACTCGGGCAAACACTCGGCGTCGTTGCAGCGCGGATCGCCCGGTGTTTTGCATGGCAACCGAACCTATTTGCTGCAGGACACCAACGGACAAGTCACGGAAACGCATTCGGTGTCGGCCGGACTGGATTACCCCGGCGTCGGCCCCGAGCATGCCTATCTGAAGGACATCGGTCGTGCCGAGTACGTGGGCGTGACCGACGATGAAGCCTTGAAGGCGTTCCATCACTTGTGCCGCACCGAGGGCATCATTCCTGCGCTGGAGTCGTCTCACGCCGTGGCGCATGCGATGAAACTCGCGCCCACCATGCGCCAGGACCAGCATATTTTGGTCAACCTGTCTGGTCGCGGTGACAAGGACATCGGCACGGTGGCCGATTTGTCGGGCGCAGATTTTTACTGCCGTCCCTCTTGCCGAGGCCAGTCAGTCAAAGGTGATGCCTCACATGGCGACACGTCCGTTGTGAAGGGGCCACGATGAACCGCATCGACACCGTGTTCACGGCGCTCAAAGCGCAAGGCCGCAAGGCCCTCATTCCCTATGTGACTGCTGGCGACCCCTTTGCCGACGCAACGCCGGCCATCATGCATGCCATGGCCGATGCGGGTGCTGATGTCATCGAGTTGGGTGTTCCGTTTTCTGACCCCATGGCCGATGGCCCAGTCATTCAGAAAGCCGCCGAGCGGGCGCTGCTAAAAAGCATTGGCCTGGCTGATGTACTGGACATGGTGCGGGTGTTTCGAGAGAAAAACAGCACCACACCCGTCGTTCTGATGGGATACGCCAATCCGATGGAGCGTTACGACCAGCGCCACGGCGCCTTGCGTTTTGTGCTGGATGCCAAAGCGGCTGGCGTGGATGGCGTGTTGGTGGTGGACTACCCGCCTGAGGAGTGCGAAGAGTTCGCGGCTACCTTGCGTGAGCACGGCATGGCCCCGATCTTTCTGCTGGCGCCCACCTCGACGGAAAAACGCATGCAGCAAGTCGGGCGCATTGCCAGTGGTTACGTCTATTACGTATCGCTCAAAGGCGTGACCGGGGCAGGGCACTTGGATGTATCTGCCGTCGCGGCCATGATTCCGCGAATCAAAGCCCATGTTCAGGTGCCGGTGGGCGTAGGCTTTGGCATCCGTGATGCGGCCTCGGCCAGGGCGGTGGCCGCAGTTTCTGACGCTGTCGTGATTGGTTCGGCCCTGGTTCAATTGCTAGAAACCCAGACGCGCGACAATGTCGCATTGGCTGCTGGGCGTTTCATTGCCGACATTCGTGCCGCGCTGGACGCCTGAGCCCTGTCTTCGTCAAGTTCAAAAGAAGGATCGAACCCATGAGTTGGCTTGAAAAACTGCTCCCTCCCAAGATGCAGCAAACCGACCCGAGCGAGCGCCGCACGGTGCCCGAAGGTTTGTGGGTGAAGTGCCCATCTTGTGAAACCGTTCTGTACAAAACCGACTTAGAGCAAAACGTCAACGTTTGCCCCAAATGCGGCCACCACCACCGCATTGGCGCACGTGCTCGTTTGGATGCATTCCTTGACGCCGAAGGCCGGTTCGAGATTGGTCAAGAAGTGCTGCCTGTTGACGCGCTGCGTTTCAAAGACAGCAAAAAATACCCCGATCGCCTAAAGGAAGCACTTGAAAACACCGGCGAAACCGATGCCCTGGTCGTGATGGGCGGTGCACTGCACAGCATTCCTGTGGTGGCGGCCTGCTTTGAGTTTGACTTCATGGGCGGATCCATGGGCTCGGTGGTGGGTGAACGTTTTGTTCGTGGCGTGGAAATGGCCGTTGAGCAAAAAACACCCTTCATCAGCTTCACGGCCACAGGCGGGGCGCGCATGCAAGAGGGTTTGCTGAGTTTGATGCAAATGGCTAAAACCAATGCAGCGCTCACCCGCTTGGCCAAAGCCAAAATGCCTTACATCAGCGTGCTGACCGATCCCACCATGGGTGGCGTGTCGGCCAGCTTTGCGTTCTTGGGTGATGTCGTGATTGCCGAGCCCAAAGCCTTGATCGGTTTCGCCGGGCCGCGTGTGATTGAAAACACGGTCCGTGAAACTCTGCCCGAAGGTTTTCAGCGCGCTGAATTTCTGCTTCAAACAGGTGCGATCGACATGATTCTTGATCGACGCGAGTTACGCAAGAACATAGCGCAATTGGTGGCCAAGCTGTCGCGGCAAAGTGCGGACGCTGTGGCCTGAGTACGCTCGTCTGTGTGACCCCATGGCGGCCCGTAGGCCGCCATTTTTTGTTTTATCGGTACCACCTCGTAGAAGTATATGTTTATGCCTGATCGATCCCACGACTTGCCCCAAACACTGAATGATTGGCTGGCACGCTGCGAGCAGCTGCACCCCAAGGAAATTGACCTCACGCTGGAGCGCGTGGCGGCTGTCGCCAAACGGTTGAATTTGGGTTTCCAAGTGCCGGTGATTTCCGTTGCAGGCACGAATGGCAAGGGCTCTACCTGCGCCATGCTGGAAGCCGTAGCTTTGCAAGCGGGCTATCGCGTTGGCCTTTACTCCAAACCGCATCTGGTTCATTTTGAAGAGCGGTGCCGCGTCAACGGTCAGATGGTGGAAGCAAGCGAGCTATTGCCGCACTTTGAAGCCGTTGAATTGGCGCGTGGCGATACCACGCTCACCTACTTTGAATTCACCACGCTGGCGATTGCGCGTTTGTTGTCTCAAGCGCCACTGGACCTGGTGATACTGGAGGTTGGTCTGGGAGGTCGTTTGGATGCCGTGAATGTGGTGGATGCCGACTGCGCCATCATCACCAGCATCGACCTCGACCACACCGAGTTCTTGGGCCCTGATCGCGAATCGATAGGTTACGAGAAAGCCCACATCATGCGGCCAGGTAAACCTGTGATCGTCAGCGACCCGTTGCCTCCCGACAGTGTGTTGGCCTATGCCAAAAAAATAGGCGCTGATCTGTGGCGTGTGGGCAATGACTTCAACTGCAGCGGCGACAGGCAGCAGTGGGCTTGGGGCGGGCGCACGCGCCGCTATAGCGGATTGGCCTATCCTGCTCTGCGCGGGGCCAACCAGTTGCTCAATGCCTCCGGGATTTTGGCGGCGTTTGAGGCCTTGAAGGATCGTTTGCCCATCACGGCGCAAGCAGTGCGCGCAGGGTTGGCTTTGGTCGATTTGCCCGGCCGTTTCCAGATTGTTCCCGGCCAGCCGACTTTGGTTCTGGATGTGGCCCACAACCCGCACGCCGTGGCGGCATTGGTGCAGAACCTCGATCAAATGGGTTTCTTTCCAAAAACCCATGTCGTCTTTGGTGCCATGGCCGACAAAGACCTCTCCAACTTACTCACGCGCATGGCGCCGTTGGTCGACCACTGGGTGTTTTGTGACTTGCCGACAGCGCGTGCGGCCAGCGCGCGCAATCTGGAGGCTCTGTACCAAGGGTTGGCGTTGAAGGGGCCAGGTCCTGTGGTGATTGACTGCTGCGAGAGCCCACAGGCGGCCTTGCAAACCGCAGTCAAGAGCGCAGACCCCGCTGATAGAATCGTGGTCTTCGGGTCGTTCTACACCGTGGGCGGCGTCTTGCAAGAGGGTTTACCCAAGCTCGGCGGCAAACACATGAACTGATCCCCAGGTGCATGCTGCCATCAGTGCACCTTAGATTTCAACTGGATCAGTTCACCGCATGGGTTTGTTGTCGATATTCAAGCGTGCTCAGAAAGACGGTGCCACTGCTGATTCAGCATCGCGCTCTTCACCGAATACGACCTCAGCGTCTGCGGCTCCTTCCGTACACCAAGCCCGAACACGCGCCAGACGTCGTTTGATCGGGGCCAGTTTGTTGGTGCTGATGGGCATCGTGGCGTTCCCGATTTTGTTTGAGTCCCAGCCGCGTCCTATCCCTGTTGATATTCCTATCGACATTCCGCGAGCAGAAGATGCGCCGCCACTGCGTATTCCGCCTGCGGTAAGCAGTGCTCCTGCACCGACCATTCCACCCGCACGCTCGCAAGTCGTGGTGGTGGAGCCTGCGGTACCGGCCAGCTCCACTGCGCCTGCTACTGCGTCAACCGCGAAGACGACACCAGCGGTGGTGCCTTCAGCGGCTGCCGAAGCCGCCAGCAAAGCGGCTGCTGCCAAGGTGGTCACTGACAAAGACAAGGCTGACAAAGAGAAGGCCGACAAAAGCGAGAAAGACAAAACCAAAGAGGCAGAAAGAGCCAGCCGAGAAGCCGCGCAAAAAGCCAGCAACGAGGCCGCCCGAGCCAAAGCCTTGCTGGAAGGCAAAGACGTCAAGGCCAAAGAGTCGTCCTCGGACGGATCCAAAAAGACGGCGGCGACCGCAGGTCGTTTCGTGGTTCAGGTGGGCGCTTATGCAGACGCTGATGCAGCCAAAGACGTTCGCCAAAAGGTCGAAAAGTTGGGTTTCAAAACCTACACGCAGGTGGTCGAAACATCTTCGGGTAGCCGCACTCGGGTGAGGGTGGGGCCGGTAGAGTCCAAAGAACAAGCTGACAAGGTGTTAGAACGTTTGAAAGCCGCAGGCGTGTCTGCTGTGGTGTTGACGCTGTGATCGCCAGTTACCCCTGCACCTCGCGCAACGAGAATTCAGATGGTCTGGGTTGATTGGGTTTTGATCGCCATCTTGGGTGTGTCGGCATTGGTGGGGCTTTGGCGTGGCCTGGTTTTCGAGTTGATGTCGCTGGCGGGCTGGGTGGTGGCCTATTTCTTGGCGCATTGGTTGTCGCCGCAAATCGCCCCCCACATCCCCGTTGGCACTGCAGGAAGCGCGCTGAATTCGTCGGCCACGTTTTTGCTCACCTTTGTGGCGGTGTTGATCGTTTGGGCACTGTTGGCGAGGCTGGTACGCATGTTGGTACGGGCCACTCCTTTGAGTGTGGTGGATCGTTTGTTGGGCATGGTGTTTGGCAGCGTGCGAGGATTGATGGTGGCGCTCTTGCTGTATACCGTGGTGGGCTGGACGCCTTGGTCCAAGTCTGAGGTCTGGGTGCAGTCGCAAGTGCGGCCTTGGTTGGCCATGGCATATGGTGCCGTCTCTCCGCTGTTGCCCGCATCTTGGGTGGGTCAGGGGCAAACGACGCTGACACGGCAGTTGAATGAGATTTGAACGAAATTTGAACCAAAGGGTGTTTTTATGTGCGGCATCGTGGGTGTCATTTCCAAGGAACCGGTCAATCAATTGATCTATGACGCCTTGCTGCTGTTGCAGCATCGCGGACAAGACGCCGCTGGCATCGTCACCATGCAAGACAGCAAGTGCTACATGCACAAAGCGCGCGGCATGGTGCGTGATGTGTTTCGCACTCGCAATATGCGGGGCCTGCCAGGCAATGTGGGTTTGGGTCAGGTGCGTTATCCCACTGCCGGCAATGCCTACAGCGAAGAGGAAGCCCAGCCCTTTTATGTGAACGCGCCCTTTGGCATCGTGCTCGTGCACAACGGCAACCTCACCAATGCGTCTGCTCTGAAACAAGAGCTGGTGGGCATAGACCGCCGCCACATCAATACCGACAGCGACACCGAGGTGTTGATCAACATCTTGGCCCATGAACTGGCGGTGGCTGCGCGTGACCTCCCGCTGTCGCCAAAAGAAATCTTCGCTGCGGTTAGCGCGGTGCACAAGCGCGTCAAGGGTTCCTATGCGGTGGTGGCGTTGATCGCCGGACATGGCTTGTTGGCCTTTCGTGATCCCTTCGGCATTCGCCCTTTGTGTTTTGGCGAGGGCTTGGTCGCCGGGAGCCGCGAGGTGATGGTCGCCAGTGAATCCGTAGCGCTCGAAGGAACGGGCCACAAATTGACGCGTGATGTGGCACCTGGCGAGGCCATCTTCATCGACTTGCAAGGTCAGGTGCATGCTCAACAGTGCGCCGCCAATCCCGTGTTGAACCCCTGTATTTTTGAGTATGTCTATCTGGCACGCCCTGACTCGGTGATGGACGGCATTTCCGTTTACCAGGCGCGGCTCAACATGGGAGAGACCTTGGCCCAGCGCCTGATCTCCACCATGCCGCCGAGCGAGATTGATGTGGTCATTCCGATCCCTGAGTCCAGCCGTCCGTCAGCCATGCAGTTGGCCCAGAAAATTGGCAAACCCTACCGCGAAGGGTTTGTGAAGAACCGTTATGTGGGCCGTACCTTCATCATGCCGGGGCAGGGTGTGCGCAAAAAATCGGTGCGCCAAAAACTCAATGCCATCGGTGTCGAGTTCAAAGGACGCAATGTGCTGCTGGTGGACGACTCCATCGTGCGCGGCACCACCTCCAAAGAAATTGTTCAAATGGCGCGGGATGCTGGTGCACGTAAGGTTTACATGGCTTCCGCTGCGCCGCCTGTGCGTTTTCCGAATGTGTACGGCATTGACATGCCCACGAAAGCCGAACTCATTGCCCACGACCGCAGCATGGAAGAGATACGCCAGTTCATTGGCGCCGATGCGCTCGTCTACCAAGATGTCGATGCCATGAAAAAGGTCGTCGGCGCGCTCAATGCCAAGGTGGCGGGATTTGAGGCTTCGTGTTTTGATGGCCACTACGTGACGGGTGATGTCAGCGCCGAAGACTTTGCTTCCATGGCTGCACAGCGTTCCAAACAAGGTGACGAAGAAGACAACAACAACCGCACCCGGCTCGCACTGCAAAACGAACAAGAGTAAGCCGGGATACACGCACATGAAAAAAATACCCCGCATAGAGTTTCCACCGGGCACACGCCTCGAAACCTTGGCCGTGCGCGAGGGTCTACCACGCACGCAGTGGGGCGAGAACTCGGAAGCGCTGTTTTTGACCAGCAGCTTCGTGCACCCCGATGCCGCCACCGCGGCAGCGCGTTTTGCCAACGAAGAAGAGGCCTTCACCTATTCCCGCTTCACCAACCCTACCGTCACCATGTTTGAGCGCCGCTTGGCGGCGCTGGAGGGCGCGCAGGCTTGTGTGGCCACTTCCAGTGGCATGGGAGCGATCTTGCTCATTGGTTTGGGTTTGCTTAAGGCGGGCGACCATGTGGTGTGTTCGCGCAGCGTGTTTGGCTCCACCATCATGCTCTTTGGCAGAGAGTTCGCGAAGTTTGGCGTGGAAACAAGCTTTGTTTCTCAAACCGATTTGAACGAGTGGCGCGCCGCCATCAAACCCAACACCAAATTGTTGTTCGCGGAAACTCCCACCAACCCGCTGACCGAGGTGTGCGACATTCGTGCGTTGTCCACCATCGCAAAAAATGCCGGTGCTTACCTGGTGGTAGACAACTGCTTTTGTTCGCCCGCTTTGCAACTCCCGATTGAATTGGGCGCCGATTTGGTGATGCACTCCGGTACCAAATACCTCGACGGTCAAGGCCGTGTCATGGCCGGTGCCGTGTGTGGCACCGAAGCTCTGTTGAATGAGAAGCTGGTGCCGGTCCTGCGCACTGCTGGCATGACACTGTCGCCCTTCAATGCCTGGGTGGTGCTCAAGGGCATGGAGACCTTGTCCATACGGATGCAAGCCCACAGCCAGCAGGCGCTGGCCTTGGCCACTTGGTTGGAGGAACAACCGCAAGTGGAACGGGTTTTTTATCCCGGTTTGAAGTCTCACCCGCAGCATGAACTGGCCATGGCGCAGCAGTCGGGCGTGGGTGGCGCAGTGTTGTCGTTCTCTGTGAAGGCCAAAGACGCTGCGCAAGCACGCGCCAAAGCCTTTCAGGTGATAGACCACACGAAAATCTGCTCGATCACTGCCAACCTTGGCGACACCAAATCCACCATCACCCACCCTGCCAGCACCACGCACGGCCGCTTGACTGAAGCGCAGCGCAACGACGCCGGCATTTCGCAAGGTTTGGTGCGCATTGCGGCGGGCCTGGAACACATTGATGATTTGAAAGCAGACCTGCTACGCGGCCTGCAAAGCTTGTAAACCCCATGACCATTCCTGTTCGCACCCGTTTCGCCCCCAGCCCCACCGGCTTCATTCACCTGGGCAACATCCGCTCGGCGCTGTATCCCTGGGCCTTCGCCAAAGCCACAGGCGGTATTTTTATTCTTCGCATTGAAGACACTGACGAAGAACGTTCGTCGCAAGAAGCGGTCGACGTGATTTTGGAAAGCATGCGCTGGCTCGGACTTCACCACGACGAAGGCCCGTTCTACCAAATGCAGCGCATGGATCGCTACCGCGAAGTGGTGAAGAGCATGTTGGACCAAGGGTTGGCCTACCCCTGCTACATGAGCAGCGCCGAACTCGATGCGCTTCGGCAGCAGCAAATGGAAGCCAAACAAAAGCCGCGTTATGACGGCACCTGGCGACCTGAGCCAGGCAAGGTGCTGCCGCCCGTGCCGGCTGGCGTGCAACCCGTCATTCGTTTCAAAGGTCCACTGGGCGGCTCCGTGGTGTGGGACGACAAAGTTAAGGGCCGCATTGAAATCAGCAACGACGAACTCGACGACCTTGTCATCGCGCGGCCTGCAGCCGGTGCACCGGTTGAAGGCAGCATCTCCGTGGGCACCCCCACTTACAACTTTTGCGTGGTGGTGGACGACATCGACATGAAGATCACCCATGTGATCCGTGGCGACGATCATGTGAACAACACGCCGCGCCAGATCCATATCTTCCGTGCCCTGGGCCAAGAGCCACCCGTGTACGCCCATTTGCCGACCGTGCTCAACGAGCTGGGCGAAAAAATGAGCAAACGCCACGGCGCCAAGCCTGTGACTCAATACCGTGAAGACGGCTACCTGGCGGATGCGGTGGTGAACTACCTCGCGCGTCTGGGTTGGAGCCATGGTGACGACGAGATTTTCTCGCGCCAACAACTGGTGCAGTGGTTCAACCTGGACCACCTCGGTAAAAGCGCTGCGCAATTTGACGAAGCCAAACTGCGCTGGGTGAACGCGCAGCACATGAAGTCCACGCCACCTGAGCAACTCGTGCCTTGGTTGACCGAGCACCTGACCCGCTCAGGTGTGGTTGTGCCAAGCAACGCCCCCTTGGCGGCCATGTGTGCTTTGTTCCGCGACCGCTGTTCCACCCTGGTTGAACTTGCCGAGTGGTTGCACATGTACTTTGCGCGGGTGCAGCCTGCGCAGGCGGAGCTTGCCACCCACCTCACTGACGAAGTCAGGCCCGCATTGCAGGCGCTGCGCGCCCGTCTGAGTGAGGCCGAATGGAGCCAAGCTGCCATCAGCGCCGTTTTCAAGCAGGTGTTGGCCGAATTCAAACTGAAGATGCCACAAGTGGCGACGCCACTGCGTTTGCTCGTGTGCGGACGTGCGCAAACACCCTCGGCCGATGCGGTGTTGGCACTCTTCACACGCGAGCAAGTGTTGGAACGCTTGCAAGCGGTGTGAAAAACGGGCTATAATCTTTGTCTCACTTGAACAGCGATGTTCTCTTTTAAAGCTTTGGGAACAAGGCCTTGAATCAGGGGGTATAGCTCAGCTGGGAGAGCGCTTGCATGGCATGCAAGAGGTCAGCGGTTCGATCCCGCTTACCTCCACCAAAATAGCCTTCGGGTTGTTTGACAGTGGAGCGCAGTTCAAGCGTGATGAAGGATTTGTCCCCTTCGTCTAGAGGCCTAGGACACCACCCTTTCACGGTGATTACAGGGGTTCGAATCCCCTAGGGGACGCCAAGTTTGTTGTTGCGCTTGCAGAGAAATCTGAAAGCAACAAAACCAGCAGGTGACACGCTGGTGTTAGTTTAGGAGTGGTAGTTCAGTTGGTTAGAATACCGGCCTGTCACGCCGGGGGTCGCGGGTTCGAGCCCCGTCCACTCCGCCATAAAATATATGTAAGTCATTGATTTGCATAGCAAAAAGCCACCGCAAGGTGGCTTTTTTGTTTCCAGGCCATACTTCTAACCATAATTGAAGTTGCGCTGTAGTGAGACGAACTGAGCCAAAATGCGACTGCGAACCAATGCTTTCTAGCTCAACGCCGAGGAGTCCGTGCGCTCGAAGATGAGTTTTACAACGCACACGTAGGAGTGTCCGATGATGCCGTATAAAGCTGACTGGCGAAAAGAAGAACAATACCCACCACTTGGCTGTGATGATGCTCAACGATTGGCTTGGGAGTTCTTGCGCCGAAATCGGCACTACGCTGCACACGTCGCACAAATGGCGGCGCTTACCGAAGATGAATTTCACGGCGGCTTGAAAAAAGGGTCTTTGTCAAAACTGATCGGGCTGGAGTGTTGGCCGCCTGCTGAACCAGATGAGACAGCCGCCGATTACTACGCCCGAACTTCAACAAAGTCCAAAGGCAGCAAAGGTAAGCGTGGGCGCATCGACAAACCCTGCAACACGTTTGTCAATAAGTGGTCGTTGACCGCGCCGGTTCCGGTAACGACAGACTACGACGCCAACGTCATCCGCTTTGTGCCGCACAAGGTCGCCCTCAAACGCCATAGCGATTTGCAGACAAAGAACTTCAACCTATTCTTGTACCCCAACGAGGTGGCCATTCGGTTTCGGTTGGACATGCGTTTGAAGCCTCAATTGGAGTCCGCAAAACGCAGGCTTGATGCCGCTGCTGCTGAGTTCGACGCGGCACTAGAAAAGTTGGCGCAACCTACTTCAAAAGTTGCACCGCCATTTGTCTCTTTGCGTGCAACCCGAGAGCGTGAGGTGATGCGTCTAGCTCACTATTGGCTGCGAAGCTATGACGCGCTTACCTCCGACCAAGTGTTACTTGGGGATGAAAAACGAAGACGAGCTTTCGAGTCTGGTGAGGCGGAGATTCGTACATTTTTTACCCGTGAGATAACGACGGCACACGGGGAACAAAAGAAATCCTTCGAACGTGGCCCTGGTCGATGGTTGGCATGATGCTGCCGACAGCTACATCAACGGTATGAAATTTCTCACTTTGCTCAATGGCTTTGAACCCAAGGAGCTGGCTGAGCACAGTCAGCTTTCAGTGCTTGACCATGTGATGTTTGCCATGTCCGGAGGAAAAAAGACCTCGTAGCGACAGTTGCAGGGATAAGCATCATCCTTATTGGTGGTGTTGAAGTACGGGCTTCATTAACTCAAGGAGCCCAATCATGGCTAACAAGGTAGAAGTCAGTTCACATCATCTTGATGTGCTCAATCATCAACGCAACACTGTCCACGGGCAAAGCCCCGATGGTCGAATCCGTGTCAAGGTTCGCGGTCAAAACTACTTGGTCACCGGAACGCTCGCACAGCGTTCCATGCTCGTTAACGCAAGCGGCAAGAAGAAATTTTCACACACCCAACTCGTGAGCACGCCCGGTTACAAGCCGTCAGCCGAATGCGATAAAAAAGTTATTGCTTGGTGCAATGTAACGGCCAAAAGCTATCGCGTCGTGGGACAGTTCAAAAAGCTTACCCCGAAGCCCTTGACGCGGTCAAACGCAGTGGGTCAAACATCAACAGCAGCGTCAGTGCAGCTTGCAGGCACTGAGTTTGTACGGCACCAAGCGGCAGCGGCTAAGGACGGCAACTTGCGTCCCCCACGGTCGTATCAAGTCGATTTCGAGAGGATTTTCGCTCAGCGTGCGGCTGGCCTCGATCCAGACTTGCGTATGTCCTTCATCGCGGCATTTCTCGGTGAGTCGAAAGCCAACCTGTACCGCAAGATGGGCAAAGAATTCCCGATGCCGATTAAGCGTGGAAAAGGCAGCTTTTGGCCTATGTCAAAAATCGAAGCCTACAAGGCCGGTCAAGACTTGGGAGTAGCAGCATGAAAAACACTAGCCAGCGTTCAAAGTTTTCCGTTGCACCAAAGCAAGTTGCAACGCCTAAAGCAACACTGTCCGTTGTCATGCATCATGGATTTGGACTGCACGTCGCTAGCTCTGACGGTAAGAGTGTCGAGGCTTGTCCCGAGTTCACCATCAAAGGCTACGTTGTGGACGGTAACGGTCAAAACCCCGCGTATCTAATTTGTTTTAGGAACTTGTTTGGCATCGAAGTGACCGAGGCGATACCGCTTGCCACGCTTGCATCGCCAGAACAACTGGTCAAACTGCTTCTAAGCCGTGGGTTCCCCATACCGCAAAACAACATCAAGCAGCGCGGTCAGGCAATCAAGCACTATCTGGAACAGAACTGTCCTCAGGACAAGCTGTCCGTTCGCGCCATCAGTGATGGATGGATGACGCTCCCAGATGGCGCGAAGCTTTACGTTTACGGTGACTCGGTACTGGGCGCCACATCCAGCGGCTACCAAGCCATACGCCTTCCTGCTTCAACAGCGGCCCATCGTCAAGGCACTCGTGACGAGTGGCATGCATTGCTAAAACTGCTCCAGCGTGAGCCTGTCGCTGTGTTGGCTGTTTGTGCCGCCTTGTCTGCACCGCTGCTAGCGCCGTTGGGATTTTCCACACTTATGCTGTTTTTGGTCGGGCCGAGCAGCATCGGCAAAACCATCATCTTGATGCTTGTCGCGTCGATCTTTGACTCGCCCAACGACATGCTGACTTGGGAGGGCACAGATAACGGTATAGAAGCCAATGCGTTGCAGCGCAAAGACAAGCCACTCGTCATTGATGAAGTTGGTCAGGCCAAAGCACGCCAGTTCGCGGCCCTGAGCTATCGCCTGACCAATACGGCCAGCAAACAACGTGCAACAGCTAAAGGTGAGGCAGTTGCCGTCGAAAGGACACGTACCGCCATTATTTCCGCTGGGGAAATCCCGCCGCTCGAACACATGACTCAAGCGGGGATAACACCCAAGCAGGGTCAAGATGCTCGACTGGTCGCCGTACCCGCCAAACTGCAACATGGTGTCTGGAATGACCTCGGTAAATTCGCCAGTGGCGCTGACAAGTCTCACTATGTTCAGCGTGAACTTCAAAACGTCCACGGCATCGCCGGAAAGCAGTTTTGCAAACAGGTTGCCAATGATGTGGATGTGTATGCCCCCACCTTCGCTGCCGTGGCCGATGATTTGGCGCAGGAAATCTACCCCGATCCCCAGCCGCAAACGGATGGTGTTCCCGGTCGTGTACTGCGCAACTTTGCTTTGTTCGCTTTTGCTGGCCTGCTCGCTGCCGAAAAGCATATCGTTCCGTGGAGCGATAAAAACGTCATGGATGCTGTCAGGCATGGGTACGCCAGTTGGCTTGCGGACTACCAAGCCCGTCAACCCTTGCAAGCTGCAACACTATTGGCTCCCCTGCGACTCTTTCTCCAGTCCCAACGCGGTTCCAAGTTCAAGCCGTTGAACGCATGGCGTGACAACCATGAAGGCACGGTGGCTGGTTTTGAGTATGTCAACCGCAAGGGCGAACGCCTTTTCCTTGTGTACCCGACCTTTTTCAAGCAGAACCTGTGCGGCGATCATGCACCTAAGGACGTACTGATGGCCTTGCGCAAAGCCAACTTGTTGCGCGAAGGGCCACGCAACGTGCCAACCTTACAGGTACTTCTCCCCGGCACGAAACAGAACGCCAGCTTCTACGCCATTCGGCCTGAAATCTTGCATGACTGAGCCGTCAGGCACTCTCCCCGAAATATGTACAGGGATGCATATTTCGGGGCAAAGCCCCAAACATGCAGTATCAATCAGGGCTGTCCGCTGAGTGTGGGGCAGCCCTGATTTTCATTGGTTTGCTCGTGTCAGGGCACTTGCCAATCAGCAAATGCGGCTGCGTCTAATAAGAGTGTGATTGAAGCATGTATGGTGAATGAAGTGAATAGTGGAAGTAGTGGACTATTGGTAGATGCAGTGATCTGGTAATCAATAACCACATAGCTGACTATCGCAGTACCAGCGTACAACAGCCAGCATAAAAAGCAGGGCCTTCCCAAAGCGGAAAACGCCTTGTGTGCAGTAACTCCGCTTCGCGGTCAAAGTTGCACTCAGTACCAAAAACGAGAACTGTAAATAGCTTGTGCATCGGCGGCATGTTGCCGTGCGCCTTTTGCACTCAGTGTGAATTGCCTATGCCCGTTGGGCTGGTGATCTTTGTATGGGTATTCAGCGCACAAGTCACATGCAGCGGATGCAGTCGATGCGCCCGAGAGCCATCGGCTCCTTTCATTCTCGTTCGAGGAGCTATTTGTATGAAAAACGTTATCCCGTTTGTCTTGAAGCCCGTTGTTGATCGTCTGGCGTATGTCCTGCCTTGGGCATGTGGTCGCCATGATGACCAAGACGAAATGTTGAAGCCCATCAAAGCGCGTATAAAAAAGGCCGTTGCAGCCCGAACGTGCGAATGGGCTTTTTCCAAGGGGTCGCGCTACCGCGAAAACTTCCGCATCTTGTTGGATGGCGGTTCGCACGCTTTTGTGCAAGTCGGTGCGCTGATACCCGAGCGCCAGAAGGGCGGTATCCGCGTGGTCGTCAACCCCGCCAAGTTCAGTGATGGCGATGCCGCCCAACTCAATCGCGTCATGCGCAAGATCATTGGGCGGAACTACGACCAATTGATGCAACGCCCCCTCATCAATTGCATCGACTTCGCTGTTGACATTCAACATGCCAGCCTGTCCCGGATACTGGTCAGCTACAGCAATGCCCAACGCATGACGGTGATGGCAAAGCGCATGGCGCAGAACTGCCACATTGAAGGCTACAACTATGGCAGCGTCACCTCCGATTACTTCACGGTCGCCTACGACAAGAGCGCGGAGCGCATTCACGCGGCCATCCTCAACATGGTCAAGCAGATCAGCGAGAAGCGCGGGAAGCAGGGCAATGAGCCGTTGACCGCGAACGCCATCAAGCAACTCCAGCCCAAGCTCGACGGCATTGAAGTCGTGCGGGTAGAGGTGCGCGGTAAAAAGCTGCGCGGCTTGCCGCTGTACAAGCTGGATAGCTTGCCCAACCGATTTGCGCGGTTCAAGTTTGCCGACCTTGCTGGCGCAGGCAATATGTTGTCGCCGCTGACCGAGGGAGCGTTTCTTGCCATGTGCCGACAGGATGGGGTGAAGGCCGCACTGGAAGCGTTCAAACACACCAAACAGGCGCGCAAGGTTCATGGGTTCTGGCGCAGCCGTCAGGCCACTTGGTGGACACCGGAGCCACTGTGGCAGCAGGCTTGCGACGCTCTGCGCGAAGTCGGCTTGTTTCCCGATGCGGCGTTCGACGCTGGGGACGACTGAATGTTGTGCATTGGGCTGGCTGTAACAAGCACTTGTAACCGACTGGCCACTTCTGGCGCAGTTTTGTTGATTGACTTCCTATACCAGTTCATGTATATTTCAGCCATGCTCAAGAATGAAAAACCCCTTGAATGGATAGGTAGCAGCCACAAGGATTTGATGGCCTTGCCTGCTGACGTTCGGCGGCTTTTCGGCTTTGCTTTGTCGCTGGCTCAGGCGGGCGACAAACATGATGCAGCCAAAGTACTCAAAGGCTTTGGTGGTGCTGGTGTGCTTGAGGTGGTGGAAGACGATGTTGGCGGCACTTATCGAGCCGTGTACACCGTCAAGTTTGCTGAGGCAGTGTTTGTCCTTCACTGCTTCCAGAAGAAGAGCAAGCGCGGCATCGCCACGCCGAAAGAAGACATGGACATCATCCACGCCAGGCTGAAAATTGCCGAAGCGTATGTAAAGGAGTTGCGGAAATGAAAACCCGACTTGTTGACGGCGTTGAAGTGCATCGTGGTTCTGGCAACGTGTTCGCTGACCTTGGCCTAGCCGATGCTGAAAAGCTAAAAATCAAAACTGGCTTGGTGATCGAAATCAGGAAAGCCATGAAAAACCGTGGCCTGACCCAGCAAGAGGCGGCCAAACGGATGGGCATCACCCAACCCAAAGTCTCTGACATGATGCGTGGTGACTTCACCAACCTGTCTGAGCGAAAGCTTATGGACTGCCTAACGCGGCTTGGCTATGACATTGAAATCAAAGTTCGTCCAGCCAAGGCTGAAGTAGGGCATTTGATGCTTGCTGCGGCTTGACGCAGAGATGCTGCTTTGAGTTTGCCTGTATCAACCTGATTTTGAAGCTTGCAATATGGTGATGAAGTTCAGCCGCGCCTACTGCGACCAATTGGTAAAAACGTTGTCACCGTATCAGGCACGGGAGCTATATACAGACGAAGATGGTGACCATTTCGGTCAACAACTGATCTTCAGTTGTGAAGATGAGAGATGTCGCGCACGGCTTACACCTGTTGGCATCTACATGACACGCAAGTCGAAACGTGCGCTTCACTTTCGCACGAAGGACGAGCACAGCATTGATTGCGGCTTTTTGGAATCAGCGGGAGCGGACGGGAAACCTCGTAAACCTTCAGATACGGAGGATGATTACAAGCTCACTGACTTTCCAACTGAGTTAGACCTGAAACCCCGAAAGCGGAAGTCAAATGGCGGCGGTGTGCCCCCGGAAGATTTTGATGGGGATGGTGATGGTGGTGCTTCGGGCGGTGGTGCGGCTAGTGGCGGGGGCGGTAAACGTCAGACCCGCACTCGAACTCGCTATCTGGATTTGGTTGTGGACTGCTTCTTATCAGGTGATGAAAACGGCAAACAAGGTCAATTCACCATTGATGGAAAGACAAAACCGTTTGGCCGCTTCTTCAAGAAGGTGCAGTATTTTGGCGACGAAGCGGGTTTGATTTACTACGGCAAAATTGATGATCTAAAACGCTACAACGGCAAGGGAATTGGATTGCGTTTTTCAGAGGCAGTGTGGGTGGAAAAGAAGCGATACCGTGTATGGGTACATATCCCGCAAGAGCGCATTGACGAGTCGCGTCGCAAGAAAGCATTCTTGTCGGAGATAGAGGAATTGCAAATTGCAGTGAACACGGGGGAGGAAGTGATCGCATTTTTTGTCGGTGCCTACCCCACGGTTGAAACTGTTGAAAAAAATGACGGCTCGACGTTTGACCTCTATCGAGCCGAGCTATCCAGCATTGATCATCTGTCACTCGCTTTCGCAAAGTGACACGACGACTACAGCAGGCTGGGGATTTTTCGCCGTGCCACTGGGCGGATGTACTTCGCCAATGTCACGTCTGACTTGTGCCCAGTTTGCTCGCGTATCTGCCACGGCTGCAAACCTTTTTCGGCTGCGCTCGTGCAGTAGCCTGCCCTCAAGCTGTGGCCGCTGACTTTCTTGGAGTCGCCACCCACACGCGCTACCGACGCCTTCACCACCAGCGCCACCGATTGCGCTGACAACCCCTGCCGTGCAATGCGGTCATGGCGGGTGACGGCACGAAAAACATACCCCTCTTTGATACCTGCGATTTGCAGCCAATCCTCCAAGGCACGCACCGGACAGCGGTCGCCGTTGGCGTGGGGAATGAACACAGTTCGGCCTTGACGATCTTGGTCAGTTTTTGAGGATGGCAAGAAGATTTCTAAACCATTGGGCAGGTACGTAATGTGCTCCACCATCACGCCGACAAGTTCTGATCTGCGCATGGCAGACGCGAACCCTACCAATAGCAGTGCGCGATCCCGTGCCGCTTTGACAGGCATCTTTTGGCGGTCGATCATCACCAGCGCGGCCAACAAGTCGTCTTTGACCATTGGCTGTACCTGCCGTTGTTTGGTGCCCACCGTGCGGCGAATGCCCTGCATCACACGTTTGACGGTTTCGCTGTGGGCTGGGGATTCCAAAGATTTTTCAAGGTGAGCCTTGTGGATTGCGGTGAGTCGGCGCTCGATGGTCGCCACGGATAATTTTTCTGCACACGAGGCCAGGTATTCGGCCAAAACAGCAGAGCTGGCCGGAATAGCCCCGCCATTGGCCGAAAAATGTTTCAAGTCTGAGGCGTATGCGCGTTTTGTGGCGCTTGACTGACTGGCGGCTATGAAGCGGTCAGCAGTGGCAGAAAAACCGTCTAAAACGGCCTCTGGCGGCTTCGCTGGCACTCGGTTGGCAGTTGCTGCGATCTTGGACGCTTTGACGGCTGTGGTGCCTGCTTTTTGCGTGGAAATTTTGGTCATTTTGAAGGGCTTTCTGGATAGCGGTAACTGTGTCTTATCGCTACCTGAAGTTTGAGAAAAAATTCCCCGCGCCCATAGGCGTGCAGACGTGTGAAATCAGCACGCAACAAGGGCATGACAAGAAAAATTAAACGGGGAGTTGGGAGAAAAAACCAAACCAACGCAGGGCGCGTCAGTTCATACACCTCGCCATTGCAACGAAATGTTTCTCTATTTTCTCAGGCTTACAAAGCGTAGGCAAGCGATGAAAAAAATGACAAATCTAGCCTATCGGCGCTTGAGCTTTATTCTGCGCTCAGGAGTACCGCCCATTGGTATAGGAATCGCTCGAATGCTGCCATTTCCTCTGGGTGTGAAGTTATTTGTTTGTCTGTTCAAAAGCGGGCGTAATGTCTGTATGTAGTCGGCCCTGCAAAATTCATTTCACCCCGCAAGCCATTACTGACGATGGCGTGAATTTCCAACCGAGCAAGTTTTTTGCGCCGAGCCGTGCCCTGGCTGCCCTGAGTTGACCCCATAAGCTCAGCCCGAGCAGGGTCAACAAAAACGCCTTCGCGTCTTTTGCAGACTTGGCCGCGATAGCCCGCAGCAGCCAGCGGATGTTGTACCCCGCCGCACAACTCAGTGCGTGCAGCGCATCACCCAACTCGCCTTTGAGCCAACAGCGCTGCATGCCGTGGTCCACCTTGGTGTGGCCGATCAGCGGCTCGATGGCCTGACGCCGTTTGAGCCACTTGCGTTGCACCTTGGTCAGTGACTTGTACTTGCCACGGTGGATGATCTCCACGTTCGGGTTGTCCGCGTCCACGCCCCGGAACCCCAAGTCCACGACCACTTGCTTGGGCACACGCCCCAGGTCTTGCATCAGGTTGTTGGTTTGCTCCAGTTGCGCAGCCAATGTGTGCCCATCAAACGGGTTGCCGGGGAAACTTCTGGCCCCCACCATCAAACCACGCAGGTGCGTGACAGCCAGGCTGACCTTCACACCAAACTCATAGGGCTTCCTGGCCTTGCCCTTGCCGATGCACTCCACCTCAGGCGCATGCAGCGCGTACAGCTTGCCCTTGTCGCCTCGCTGTTGCGTGCGGATGCGTTCGGCCCGCTCCAACCAGGTCTTGAGCGCACTCAGCGCTGTCGGCCCGGGTGCCACCAACACATCAAGCTTGCGCTGCACTTCACGCATCACCACCCCGAGGATTGTGCGCTGGCGTTTGACGGCTTTCTTCAAACGCTTGAACTGCTTGGCGTGGGCGTAACCCCCGGCCTGGCGTCTGAGCGTTTTGGCTTCAAACGCAAATGTCTGCTTCAAACTGATGCCCACTCGTTTGGCAGCATTCACCACTTTGTGCCGCGCAATCTCCAGCAGCCGACTGTCCACCGGGTGGGCGATGGCCTTCTCCTGCACGGTGGTGTCCACGATCACGCGTTCCAGCTCGCTGGGCTTGATGGCCTTGATCTGCACCGCTGTCTCGATGGTGGCCTTGAGCAACTGCTCCAGACCTTCTTCGCCCACGGCGCGGCGAAAGCGGCCGATCTGGGTTGGATCGCAGGGCAAGCGTGGTTCGTAATACTCCATGCCGCTGAAGAACTGCCACACCACGTTCTCGCTCCAGCGCTGAACGAGTTCTTCGTCACTGAGGTTGAAGGAGTTCTTCAGGTACTGCAAGCTGGCCATCAGCCGAATTGACAGGCGCGGGCGGCCTGCGGGGCTGATGCCGTTGCCAAATTCGACTTCATGCGCTCCCAACAAGTCCGCCGTCACCCGCTTGGAGCCTGGGCGAGCCTGGCGAGCGAAGTGCGGTGCCAGGGCTTGTTCAATCGCGGCCCAGGGCAGCCGTTTGCTCAAAACCACCAGTGGATGTTTGTGATCGACCATCCCGTCCAGGCGTGCGCGAAAGAAGTCTGCGGTGGCTGTCATGCAAATCCCCCAGAAAAATTACTCTCCGATAACGATTCCTGAGAGATCCCGTCGTCAGCATTTACCCCATATCGCCAGCATTCATGCGGGTTGCAGGGGTTTTGCAGGGCCGACTACGTATCTGGCGGAAGGTTACCGCGAGTATCTTGAAACGCAAGACCTGTTGGCGCTGTCACTCAGGTTGTCTGAAACGCCGTGCAGCCCGTTGTATAAAAGTGCCGTTTCGCCTGATCGGGAATTGAAGCGAATGCTTTTGACTTGGCACGCACCAAGCACATCAAATCATTGAAGGGAAATTTATGGCGGCAAAATCAAAGAGGATAAAGGACAAGCTTCTTATGGAAGCGTATACGCCTGTTGAAGCTGACTCAGATGGCTACTCTGACGGAGTTGATTTTGCAGCGGTGGTGGGCAACAAGCGATTCCACTCCTTTCAAGTCTGGCGGGAAAAAGATGGTGGCAGGCCAACGTATGTGTATGGACTGACGCTCAAGCAAATTGAGGCCATTCGCTCTCACGCAGACGAAGAACTCGCCTCTGAAAATGCTCAGCTAAAAGACCAGCTTGAAGCTGCACAAAAAGCTTTTAGCGAGCTTGAGCAACGGACAACGAGCAAAGGAGTCACACTTGCTCAAGAAAATGCAAAACTCAAAGAGGAACGACAATGGTACATAGTCGGCCCTGCAAAACCCCTGCAACCCGCATGAATGCTGGCGATATGGGGTAAATGCTGACGACGGGATCTCTCAGGAATCGTTATCGGAGAGTAATTTTTCTGGGGGATTTGCATGACAGCCACCGCAGACTTCTTTCGCGCACGCCTGGACGGGATGGTCGATCACAAACATCCACTGGTGGTTTTGAGCAAACGGCTGCCCTGGGCCGCGATTGAACAAGCCCTGGCACCGCACTTCGCTCGCCAGGCTCGCCCAGGCTCCAAGCGGGTGACGGCGGACTTGTTGGGAGCGCATGAAGTCGAATTTGGCAACGGCATCAGCCCCGCAGGCCGCCCGCGCCTGTCAATTCGGCTGATGGCCAGCTTGCAGTACCTGAAGAACTCCTTCAACCTCAGTGACGAAGAACTCGTTCAGCGCTGGAGCGAGAACGTGGTGTGGCAGTTCTTCAGCGGCATGGAGTATTACGAACCACGCTTGCCCTGCGATCCAACCCAGATCGGCCGCTTTCGCCGCGCCGTGGGCGAAGAAGGTCTGGAGCAGTTGCTCAAGGCCACCATCGAGACAGCGGTGCAGATCAAGGCCATCAAGCCCAGCGAGCTGGAACGCGTGATCGTGGACACCACCGTGCAGGAGAAGGCCATCGCCCACCCGGTGGACAGTCGGCTGCTGGAGATTGCGCGGCACAAAGTGGTGAATGCTGCCAAACGAGTGGGCATCAGTTTGAAGCAGACATTTGCGTTTGAAGCCAAAACGCTCAGACGCCAGGCCGGGGGTTACGCCCACGCCAAGCAGTTCAAGCGTTTGAAGAAAGCCGTCAAACGCCAGCGCACAATCCTCGGGGTGGTGATGCGTGAAGTGCAGCGCAAGCTTGATGTGTTGGTGGCACCCGGGCCGACAGCGCTGAGTGCGCTCAAGACCTGGTTGGAGCGGGCCGAACGCATCCGCACGCAACAGCGAGGCGACAAGGGCAAGCTGTACGCGCTGCATGCGCCTGAGGTGGAGTGCATCGGCAAGGGCAAGGCCAGGAAGCCCTATGAGTTTGGTGTGAAGGTCAGCCTGGCTGTCACGCACCTGCGTGGTTTGATGGTGGGGGCCAGAAGTTTCCCCGGCAACCCGTTTGATGGGCACACATTGGCTGCGCAACTGGAGCAAACCAACAACCTGATGCAAGACCTGGGGCGTGTGCCCAAGCAAGTGGTCGTGGACTTGGGGTTCCGGGGCGTGGACGCGGACAACCCGAACGTGGAGATCATCCACCGTGGCAAGTACAAGTCACTGACCAAGGTGCAACGCAAGTGGCTCAAACGGCGTCAGGCCATCGAGCCGCTGATCGGCCACACCAAGGTGGACCACGGCATGCAGCGCTGTTGGCTCAAAGGCGAGTTGGGTGATGCGCTGCACGCACTGAGTTGTGCGGCGGGGTACAACATCCGCTGGCTGCTGCGGGCTATCGCGGCCAAGTCTGCAAAAGACGCGAAGGCGTTTTTGTTGACCCTGCTCGGGCTGAGCTTATGGGGTCAACTCAGGGCAGCCAGGGCACGGCTCGGCGCAAAAAACTTGCTCGGTTGGAAATTCACGCCATCGTCAGTAATGGCTTGCGGGGTGAAATGAATTTTGCAGGGCCGACTATTCAGCGTGTTTTTTGAGTGAGTCGGTTTTCAATTTCAACCAATTCGTTTCGCATCGTTGTATCGCCATTCCAGTTGGCAGTCAGGCGGCTCAAGCCGGAATCGCTGGCCTGCTTCAGTACCCGGACCACGGCGAGCAGGTCAGCGGCTTGGCCATGGTAGGGGTCAATCTTTTTCAGCAAGGCTTGTGCCTGGGCCGCAATGGCTGCGTCTTTCTCCATGCCTGGGTAGGGCGACATCAGAAAGCCCGTGGCGTGTGAGTGCACCGTGGCAGTGATCCGCTGCAAGGCGTTGTAGGCCACAGCCTCTGGCGGCAGAAAGTCAGGATAGGGGTTGAAGAAGCGGCCGTTGTTGGGCGGGGCTTGCGCGATGGTGACGCCTGTGAAGTCTGATTGAACGGGTGTTGTGGCTACACCGGCCGTGTTGATGGTTGACAAGGGCAGGTCCTTTGAGTCGAGGTTGGGAAGTTTGTTTGCCTGTCGTCCTATGGCGTGGCCACTGGGTCGCCGAAGGCAGTGGCATCCCATAGGGCATGGGGCCCTGAATTTCAAGTCCGCTCACGGTTTGAGCAAGGGGCGCGAATTTCTCCTTGAAATGCTGACCTGGATGTCCTACAGGCAGAACAAGCTTTGGGTCGATGTCCAGATCCATTGCACATGCTCGCCGTTTGCGAGCCCACTTCCAAGGAGTTCCAAGATGGTCGGTCCAATCGATAGATCCAATCCCACACCCACCGATGACACCCTGGTGGCAGAAGCGCCAACAAACACCAACAAACAACCTGTGGTGGTGCCCCCCAAGGAGACAGCCGAGCAGCCTCCCACTAAAAAGCCGACGATTGATGAGTTGCGCGCGGCTGCAAACCCGGTCTTTCAAGAGTTGGCATCCTCGGTCGGCCTGAAAGTCCCAGCCCCCACCAATGCCCAAGAACAAGTAGACCTGGCCACCAAAATTTGGGTCAAGCTCAAAAACAATGCAGACGTGGCGCAGAAATCGGGTGACGCGGACGCAATCAAGGCCGCATTGGATGCCAAAGCCAACTTCATTGGTGCTTTGGTCAAAGCCGGTGGCGGTCAATTGAACTTTGGAATACCGGGGGTGACCTCCAGTGGCGAGACGCCTGTATCGGTGAAACCGCCAGTCGTGAGTACTTCCCAGTCACCAGTGCCAGCGGTTGATCCCTCTGTTCAAAAAAATGCGACAGCGGTGTTGGGCGAAGTGAAAGAGTTCAAGGTGGCACTGGAGAAGCTCAAACCGGAGGAGGTCCCACAGAAAGCCGACGCGATTGAACAGCGCGCCACAGAGCTGCTGGCCAAACTGAAGCCTTTGGACCAACAGCTGTCGGCAGCAGAAAAGAACAGTCCCGCGATGAGCGATGCAGCTGCCGCGGTAAAGGTAGCTATCGACAACCTGGAGGGTTACATCAAGCAAATCCAGGAGATGAAGAAGTCGCCGCCCACGACGACTCCTCAAACGGGCAATGTGGACAAGCCCGATGGATCATCGTTGACGCCAACAGAAGTGAAAGAGTTCAGAGAGAGGGGCATGCCCGCGGCCAAGGCAGCCAACGATGAAGCCAATGCCTTGCTGAAGGAAATCTCGGAGCTGAAGAAGACGCCGACACGTGAAGAGGCTAAGGCTCTGGAAGGCCGTATATCTGCCATCTTGCAGAAGCTCACGGATTCGGCCAAGCAGGTTGCCCCGTTCGCCAAACAGGATCCCGCGAGCTTTGGCACGGTGCAGAAAATACTGGAGCAAAAAATCGACACACTGACGAAGATGCTTGGCATGCTGCAAGGCGGGCAAAAACAACCGGGCAACGTGGATAAACCCGTTGACGCATCAGCAACGTCAACGGAGGTGGAGGAATTCAAAAAGACGGGAGTTCCCGCAGCTGTTAGCGCCCTCGATGAAGCCAATGCCTTCATGAGGACAGTCAAAGCGCCGAAGACAGCTGAGGAGGCCAAGTCCCTGTTAGGGCGTATATCTGAGATCTTGCCAAAACTGACTGAGTCGGCCAAGCAGATTGCCCCATTCGCAAAAAGTGACCGCACTACTTTTGGCAAATTGGAGGCAGGACTGAAGGAGCAGATCGACGGCCTGACAAAAATGAAAGACATGCTGCAAAAGGCAATAGACAAAGCCAAATGAGAGGCAACGCCGGCACGTTGATTTGATGATATGAGGACCGACTTGGGATCGTCCGTTCGATGCAACCGAGAGCTGCATCGGTCAGAGAATTCCAAGAAGGTCGCCACGCGAAATGGTCAGGTTTTCTGGCCATTTTTCATTGGTGGATGTGAGACACAGTTCTGCAGGACTACCTCGTCTGGCCAGTGTCGGTGAAGCAGCGGGTGTTTTGCTGAATCGGCGGTGTGAACCCGCTTGAAAAACATGCGCGGATGAACTATGAAAAAGGGCATGAGACCAAATCTCGTGTCCCCACACATTCGCGTCAGGCATCGCCCTCTTCTGAGCGTATTGATACCTGCTTACAACGCGCTTGCGCACTTGCCGCGTGCGGTTCAAAGTTGTTTGCACGCGGCTGCGGGCGGTTTTGATTTGCAGATCGTTGTGGCACCGGACGATGCCTGTGACTACCGAGGGTTGTTGACAGATACCTTTGGCGCTTGCGACCGCATCTGTGTGCTTGAAGGGGACTGGCACCGTACCGGGCCGGGTGCTGCCCGCAACCGTGCGTTGGCTCACGCGGCGGGTGACTTTGTTTTTGCGTTGGATGCCGACGATGAAGTGCGAGAGTTCTTCTTTGTTCAGGCCATGGCGCATGCGCTTGGAAAAGGTGTGTGCAATGCCGGCATGGACTATATCCACGAAGACGGGCAGTCGCTGCGCAGCGTTTATGCTGGTGAATCGGTCAAGGCGGAAGAGTTAATCGGCGAGTTTGCATCCAGCAAATGCCTGATACGCGCCGATCTTTGTGCACATTGGGCCGAAGGCTACGCGGAGGACGTTGCGCATGACTTGGCTGCCGTGGTCGCCACGGGCGGCGTTTGTCCGAATGTGCCTGGCGGGTACGCCGTGCATCTGAACGGCGGCTCAATGTGTACGCAAGCCGAGGCAGTCGTTCAAGAAGGTTACGACCGTTTGCTGCGTTCCGTGTTGGCCGATCCGACGACATTTGGTTTTCATGAAGCAAACGCCTTGCAAGCCCTTCGGCGTTTGGTGTGCACGCGCCTGGCAATGAGTGAAAGCTTCGAGCGAACTGTTCGGCGGCGTACAGCAGCGTCTTACCATCAGTTTGTTGAGAAGGTTGTTTCTAGCCAAGGCAGTGATTCCTTGGGCAATGCATTGCATTGAGATCATGAGAAAAAAACGCCTGGCCGCTCCCACGTTTTCTCATCCCCCTCGGGGGCTTGGCGCAAAGCGACAGGTCTGGGGGCGCTCAGTAGCAGTCGATGCTTTGGAATCGGATCACCACGAGTTCAGATGATGTGTTCACTGGCGGTACCTTGGGCTGATGAACTGCAGTTTTGTTGAGCCCTTGATCCGCAAACCGAAGGCGCTTGTCCAGAACGGGGTATGCCTGAACAAGTTTTTTTCGGACCTGCTCGGCCCGCACTGCGGCAAGCTGCCTGCTCTCTGTGGTTGTGTGCATGTTGGCAGCGGTGATCTCGGCGCAGGTTAGCCTTTTGGACAGGCGCTCAGCAATGACAAGCAACCGATCCCCTTCCGGTGCTTGTCCCACTTGATTCAAAACGACCTTGGAACCAGGCCGATAGGCAAGGGACAGGCTGAACTCGCCTTGGTCTATCCCGTGGTCGATCAAGGTGCGAAACGCTTGGCGTGCCGCCTGCTGTTGGCGTAACTTCACCTGGGCCAGGTAAACCCCGGTGTACGTGCGGAACTGATGACCCGCAGGTGTTTGCAGGCTCAGTTCAAATTGACGCAGGGCCTGTGCGTGTGAACCGCTGTCGTACAACTGAATGCCAGAGTTGATAAGCGGCGATGCCGTCAGTCGCGCAAGGTAGCTTTTGGGAAGAACCTCGCCGGTGCGTAAGCCTTGGCATCTGCGATCCTGTGTTGCTGCTGCGGTGTCATTGATGGCTACAGGCGCATCGCGAAAAAATGCGCTCGGTTCGTTGGGCACGCCTCGGCTGGCGGCAAAGGCAATGGCTTTGGCAATGACCACGCCCGATTGCACATCAGCGAGCGCGATACACAGCCGCCAGGTGGGGGAGGGCGCTTGTTGTTGGCGGTTGACTTCAGCCGGCGTGATACTGCCCATCAACCACCAGCGGGCTTTGCTGACCGACTGCGGGGTGAACGGCCAAGGGTCGGCCAGAGGAACTTGAGCCCGCCACCACGCGGACACTCGGTCGGTCATGTAGCGGGTGGCGGCGGACTGCGCGCCGGTTAAACCATCGATGAATGGCTCTGCAACCCAGGGCGCTGGTGTCTCGCCAGAGGCAGCAAAGGCACCTTGTAGATCCGCAGCAACGGTCTGTATGGCCTCGTCCCAGGAAAGAATTTGAAAACTGGCAGGCGAGGGTGCGAGTGGCCTTTTTACGGTGCCGACCCGAGGCACCGAAGAAGACTCGGTCTGGGCAGTGGAGGCACCGACTTGCTCCGCAAGCTCGGGATTTGGTTGTGTCGAAGTGCTGCAACCTGCAAAAAAAAGCAGCAAGCAAACTACATATTGCACGCGAAAGCGCATTTGTATTTTTGAAGTGCAAGCGAGCATGTTCAAGTCGCTGGTATTGCGTCAAGGATCAAATGCCGGGCAATCGCGCTGACAGCAAGCTCCAGGGCCGGTACGCTTACTTCACCAGGTTGTTTTGTTGCGCTCCGCAACAGGGCACGAATGCTCAATTCCAGTGTGTCCCGAGCGCCATGCTTGCATGCGAAGGCAACAGGCCGACCCAATGCAGCCCCCAATCCCCGTGATGGCGGCGTGCCTTGGCGAAGAGTTGAGGCTGCATTGGGTCGGCCTGTTGCCTTCGCACGGGTGCGTAGCGCGTGGTTCATCGTGATTTGATCCTTAAAGCAAAAAATTCCTGCTACCACGCGTTGCTGCGGGGCATAGAGCGGTACCGGGGTGAAACATGCAGCGTATCAATGGATTCCCCGGCTTTCAGTGCGTACTTTTTCGTTTCACTGTTCGGTCTATTGCGAATCATGTCAACCGGCACAGCACAGACGGTTCACGCCGCTCCTTCTATCAGGAGAAGCCTGGTATTGAACCGCAAGCATGTCGCTGGGGCATTGGCAACGGATTTTGTTTTGTCATCAATTCTGTCAAGCTCATCAGGTTCGGTTCAAGCCACATGGGAAGTTCCGGCCGTCTCAACATGCACAGGCAAAAGGAGGTTGGCCCAAGTGCCTTGTGGCGTCGCCGGTTCAAACCAAAAAAGTCCACCGTGCAATGCGGCGGTTCGACGGACAGAGTGCAGCCCCCAGCCGTGCGCTTCGCGCCTATTGGGGATTATTGAACCTGTGAATTCTTCGTTGGCATCCGCCTGTTTGATACCAGCGCCTCCATCACCCACACGCACCAGGCACCAAGGACCCGTGCGTCTCAGCTGAATCACGACTTGGGTTCCCGGGGGGGCCGCCCTTAGCGCATTGGACAGCAAATTTTCCACCGCACTGGTCAAGAGTACCCTGTCGCCCCGAATCATCACATCAAAACTGAGGTCAGCGCGCAGCGTGACATTGGCAGCTTTGGCTGACAGGCTCCAGGTTTGGCTGAGCTCGTCCAGCATCTCACCCATTTCCACCAAGGTGAAGGTGTTGGCTCCCATGTGTTCCATGCGTGCATGCCGCAGAAACTGGTCCGATACCGCCATGGCGCGTTCGATTTGCATTTTTAGCTGCTTGAGCTTTGGATGTATCGCGCTGAACTGGGGGTCGCGGTCCAGCGACTCAAGAATAAGCATCGTATTTGACAACGGGTGCCTGAGATCATGCGCGACCAATTGCATCGACTCTTGCCGCGATTCTTGAATCGCCGAATTCAGGCGTTGCCTGGCGACGTCAATCGCGTGGCTCTGACGCCAACTGTCCAGCCGTCTCAATCGAGCCAGCGCTTCAAATGCGCAGGCCCACCGGTCCAAGCGCTGGTGTGCCTCAACGGTCAGGATTAGAAACAACCGTTCCAGCTCATAGTCCCGGCTACGCTGCACCGCTGTTTGGATGGAAGTCAGTTGCTCAATTGCGTGCTCTGCTGCGTTTGATTCCAGCGCCATGCGCGCGCGAGACAAAGCAACAACGATGCGCCAACGTCGTTTGAAACAACTGTTGGCCACAGGTGGGCTGGATTCAATCAGTCGCAACACGCCGCGTGCAGCGTCCAGTTTGTTTTGTGAGATCAACAAATCAAAGTGCACTTCTTGCACACGCAACAGCAGTTCGGGCTCGGAGTTTTGTGCACCGATGTTTGTGGCCAGAATAATGGCTTGTTGTGCTTGCAGCAGATCGTTGTGTGAGCACTTGGCCAAACCTTGTTGACGGTACTGCCTCGCGCGTTTGGCCAGGAACAGCGCCTGCTGTGCCAGCGCTGATGGGAGTAGATCCAACGAAGGTGGCAGTCGCCTGGCCAAAAAAATCGCCTGGTTGTTCTGTTTCAACGCTTCTTCTAGATGGCCGAGCATCGAATTGGTGTAGGCGATATGGCTCAGCACCTGACACAACATCGTGATGTCGGTTTGACGCTGGGTTTGCTGCAGCGCAACGGCCAAAGACTCCAGGGCGGGTACGAAGTGACCTTGGCGTGTTTGCGCCGTCCCCAACTGCACCATGGCCTCTGTTTCCAACCGCAGATCTGCGGTCGCCTGCCCAATGGTGCGAAGTTGTTGGGCACAGCGTTCAACTGCGCGCCAGCGGCCTGCGATGAGCAGTTTTCGGCTGCGTGCCAACAGGTCCTGCGTTCTTTGGGTCAACGCATGGGGTGTGGTGGGCATGGTGTGGCTGTTGTGATTTCCACCCCATGCAGGTGTCAGCCTGACTCGCTGTCGAATGTCTTGTTGGTGGGCTTGCAACTCTGGTCTCCTGGACACATGGAGTGCACCGCTCAGTGCAGTGTCAAGTGGCCTGTTCTTCTCCAACTCCGAGTGAGTCGGTTCCGATTGACCCAGGACCTGCGCCACGGCACCGCGCGACGAAGGGGCGAGCCCACTTGTCCTGAGCGGTTGGACGCTTTTCTTGACCGACATTTGTGGTGTACAGCTTGCGGCCTAGTACTGCGACACAGAGATAACGGAACAAGATGAAAGTGCTGCTTCGTGCGTATGGCAAGGCGCAAACCACAGCGATACCAGAGTATCGCGCGGATTTGCAACGCTGCCATAGGTGCGAAGATGCGCTTTCATGTTTCGTTATCTCTGTGTCGCAGTACTAGGCACCACTCGCCTTGGCCAGTTGCTCGTGAGTGAACTCCCCACCGAGAGCGTGGCAAAGGTCTATTGCAGCGGTTCTGACGGTTTGCAGGTGTTTTTCTTTGTAGCGGTAGTTGGGCATGGTCACGATCAATGCCCCAGCGATTGAGCCTGTGGCATCAAAGACTGGTGCTGACACACCCGCAACGCCCTGCGTTCGATCTTCCCTGACTCCAATGACGCCATGGGCCTGCAATTCGCCACACATGGCTTTGAATTCCGGACTGCGCCGAGAATGCTGTGTGTAAGCGAGTAAAACCCGCCCTCCTGCGCCTCTTTCCAACGGCAACACGTCACCGGGACGAACGTGGTCTCGTATGGCCTGAGAGGAGTCCACGCGATACAGGCAGATGCGCACTTCCCCACGACGCACATGAAAGGCAGCGCTTTCTTCGGTTTTGATGGCCAACAACCTCAGGACGGGCATCACAACCGCCTGCAATGAAAAAGACGCATGGTGTGCGCCCTGAAGTTGAGCGGCCACAGGGCCAATGCTGTACCGCCCATCGTCACCACGATGAATGAACCCTGCATGCAACAACGACGCGAGCAGCCTTAGGAGGGTGCTCTTGTGCAACCGCGTCACTTCGGCAAGCCGGCCAAGTGACAGTGTGGCTTCGGAAGGGTGAAAACACGTCAGGATGCTGAGCGCGCGGTCCACCGCAGCAACCCCACCGGGCGCTGCGTGAGCATCTGCAACAGATGCAACGATAGATTTACGTGGCATATCGAATAAATTGATTACTGTACAAAACTTATTGTGATTGACCGGTAGCTTTGCGCACTTGTGGCCCGTCAATGTTCAAGACTTATCAAGAGCATGGGCTAACCCCCGGAATCGGGGCCTGGTGGACACTTGACACGCTCATCACTTGCGAAGACCATGAGTTTCGTTGAGTGAATTGTGTTCTGACTAACGAAACGGTGCCTGCGAAGTATCGTCGTTTCCAAGCGAAAATGCGAGTGTCATATGAACCAGTGAAACTCACCGAAGTTCCCCCTTGAGGTAGGGGGCGGTACCAGCAACTTAAGGACCTAACATGCGCAGTTTTTTGTTAGAAGACAACCCGAACGACGTCTCCAATTTCATGTCGTCAATGACTGGGTCTCACGTTCAGTTCCGACATTTCAGCAAGGCATCCGAACTGTTCCATGCGATGACTGTAGACAGACCGCAAATGATGGTGCTGGATTGGTCTTTGCCTGATGTTTGTGGCTTGCAGGTTCTCAAGAGAACGCGAGAGTTGTTGGGAAACGAGGTTCCGGTGGTGATGCTCTCCAATATGTCCAACGACCATAGCGTGGTCGAGGCCTTGGATGCCGGCGCAGACGATTACTTGTTCAAGCCCTTGACTGGCCCAGTTTTAAGAGCTCGTATTGAGGCCATGGTTCGGCGTACTTTGCCGGCGGCTTCAGCTCCAAAAATCGTCACCTTGGGTGGTTTGACTTTGGACTACGGGCGGCAGACAGCGACGGCGGATGGAGAGCCTGTGGTACTGACTCCCAAAGAGTTTGATGTCGCCTGGGTTGTCTCGAACAACCCCAATCGGTTCATCTCCAAGGCCGAGCTGATCGCCAGTGTTTGGGGGCGCAGCGTCGATGTGGCTGCACACACAGTGGCCCAGCATATCCATGCGGTTCGCAAGAAACTCCGACTGAGCGAACTGGACCTTCGTTTGGTGGCGGTATATGGAACCGGGTATCGATTGGAATTTTCTGCCCCGGTGTCGCCCCCCGAGCCACAACCCATTCCTCTCAACGCGGAATCCCTGGACTACTCTGTGTGAGAGAGCCTGTCGGTGGCGATTGGGCTGCTTAGACCCTCCTGTGCAGCGAGGGACGGCTTGTTGACCAGCGCGAGCATCAACTGATCGTGCCACTGCCCATCGATAAAAATCGATTGCTTTGAGACACCCTCGTGTTCAAACCCAAGACCTGACAGCAACTTGAGGCTGCGCTGATTGCTGGGATGCACCAACGCCTGCAGTCGATGGAGCGAACAAAACGGTGCTTTTGAAAAGAAAACCTTGATGCTGGCTTCGAGTGCCTCGCGCATCAAGCCTTCGCCTTGATGCGCTCGATCGATGCTGAATCCGATATCGGCGCAATCGCGGCCATTGCGCGTGACATGAATCAGTTCCAACAAACCAACCAAGCGGTTTGGGTCATCCAGCTTATGCAGCGCAAACAGATAGCCCAAGTCACATTGGCTGCCCCAGCTCCATACATTCAGCGTTTTCTCGTGCCATTCTGAAGTGAGTTGCCCAGGTTGCAATGGTTGCCACGAGAACAAGTGGGCATCTTCCATGCCCCGCTGGTAGTACTGAGCCCAAGAATCTGCCATGCCGGCTTGGGCGGGTGTGATGCGCAGCCGCTCGGTCATCCACTCCCCGCGCAGTCCGGCAGAATTCATACCAGTCCCAGGGCCTCATCCCATATGGAGGGTCGCTCGCTAAAGCGCACCCGCATACAAAACTCTTTCAACTCGGTCAACTCGACGATCGCCGCGAACGACAGCCCAGAGCGGCCGGATGGCCCTTCGAAGATAAAGTCGTCAAACAAGTCACGCAACGACCGTGGGTCCTGCCAAACAGCCGCCAAGCGCTCCAGCACATGCGCGTAGTGGTGCTGCAGCACTTTCGTCTTGATCCGTGGAGACAGATCAGACAGCATCTTTTTTGCTCGCACACTCAATACGGGGGGCGCAGCCTCCTTGGCCCAAGCTGCACGCAGCTGCGCCAAGGGCCCTGGTGGGGGTTCGCGGTGATCGGGAAAACGAATCCCACCAAATCTTTTGTTGAGGTCATGGACTGCCATGATGATTGCTCCTGTGTGAAACGTGTGTCTTTCTTATACGAATTCAAACGTTTTATTTCAAATGACGGCTGATCTTTTTTGGCTTTTTGGCCGTTTGAAATGAAATGGGCCTGTGATGGGCTCACCACCAACAACAAAGGGAGCCTGAGCTCCCTTTGTTGTCGTGGTTGTTGCGCTGTCAACTCGTGTGCTGCTCAAACCACCTTGGTTGAAACACGGATCGGCGCTGAGTCAAAATCCGTCAGCTTCTGTGCGGCGAAGTCTTTGTCGATATTCACCGCCACTTTGACATTGACGTTCGGTTTAGGCTTGTCAGTCTTTTGCGGCGTATTGACGGTCACGGTGACTGCGTCAATGAAGGACGGCTCCTTCTTGCTCTCATTGAGGCTCGCTAGGCTCTTCTGCGAGTTTTCGAAACTTGCCAAACCGCGACTCATGCTGTCAGAGTCTACTTTTTGGATCAAGTCGTTGAAAGCCACAACGGTTGAGCCCAAGTTTTTCTGGGTGCCACCCAGCAAGTTAGTCACATTGGCCAAGCCTGCTTTGGCTGTCGCTTGTTCTTGTTTCCAGGCCGCCACTTTGCCTTCGTGTTCGGTCTGTGCCGCCACGGAATAACTGCGAATCGCGTTGAACGCGCTTTGCCAGGCACCGTCCTCAAAACTGCCACCGTTGCTTTGCAGACCGTTGGCATTGGCCAAGGCAATCATCGCTTTGGCACCTTCGAGGCTTTGGTATTTGCCATTGGTGGTCAGGGCGTTGTCCATCTGGTTGATGGCATTGGCCTCGCGATTGTTTTTGCCGCCGCAGTCGTTGGACCCATTGTTCCAGCAGGCCATGGCGTTTGCTTTTAGGCTCATGAACTGTGTCCAATCGGCTTCGCTCATCTTCATGGGCGGCTCTGGCATGGGTTTTTTCAGAATTTCCAGATACCCCTTGCGCTCTTCGTCGTAGGCGGCAATGCGTTTTTGGCTGGACTCCACGAAGTTGGAGATGGACTGAAAAGCTTTATCGCGAGCCGACAGGGGCTGCGTGGCTGCCCCAACTTCTGTGGTCGAGTTGGCCTGCGTCGCGGTGCGCAAAGGCACCACGTTACTGCCAGCGTCGGGGAAAGTAGTGGTTGCAGCGTTGGTGCTGCTGGTGATTGCGTTGGTGGTCATGACAGGCCCTCGTGAAGTAGTAAGGTTTGCCGGAATAACGATGGGGTGAAAAAACTAACTGATGAACAAAAAATGGGGTATCAGTTGAGATGACCCATAGGCGATTTGCCGCTGGAAATCAATGCTTCGGAGCAAATTTCTCGTGCAGACGCATCTGTGGCGTAGGTCAGAACTTTGCGGGCCAGTACCTGCCACTGTGGGTTGCCCAGGGACAGCCACAGCATGACCAACGTGGAAGAGACTTCGCCCTTGGTGTCCCCCCATCGGCTGATCGCCTCCTCCAGCACAGTTGCGGCGTCTGCCGTGCGGTCATCGTTCATGTAGGCCGATGCCTGCAGCATCGCGCGGCCCATGGCCCCGTCTGCTGCGCCGCCAACACCGCCAAGGATTCGCAGCGCGTGCGATTCAAGGCCTGCTTCCCACGCAAGCCAGCCAATGTCGATCAACAGGGTCAGCGTGGGTTCCGGTGCTGCCTGCGGTTCAGCAGCCTTGGATTTGAGGCCAGCCGTTTTGTTGCTGCTGGAGGGCTGGTTTTGAGCAAACGACTTTTGCAGCTCAGGGATCACTTCGGCCGCCGCCATCAACGCATCGTGTTGCCACAGGTTTCGACGCCGTGTTTCGGGTGTGGAGTTGTCTTCAGCGATTTCCCTCATGATTTCAGCCTGCCACAAAAGCTTGGACTTCAGGGCGGTGGTGAAGGCGCTGCTGCGGTCGGCGGCCAGTCGTGTTGGTAGGCCCGACACAACCGATCGACGTTTCATAACGAGATCTCCTTGTAGGTTCATCTCTATTGCACTCCTTTTGTTGAAGTCGCCACGCTTCTCCACAAGCGGTATGCATGTGTCGGACGCCGACGTTACCTTTTGTGAGCAACTTATAGGAAAACGCGGCCCAAACTTCAAACTTTTTTCTCAGGGATTACCTGCGGCGGGAGGGTTTTTTGTTGCGAGCGGCGTTTACTTGGGGCCCAGTGCCCGACCGATAGTTTCAAACATGCTTGGATTGGGCAACAGGTGCAAGGTGGCGTTTTCAAACATGGCGGGCAATATCAACACCGTGATGGCCAGTGAAAGCCAAAATTTTGCAGGCATGGAGTACATGAAAACGTTGATGGAGGGCATGCTTTTGCCGACCAGACCGAAACCCACCTCCACCAAGAGCAGCACCGCTAGAAAAGGCGTCGCAAATGCGATGGTTTGTTGCAGCATGTTCAGCGTGATGGTCACCAACCAGTCCAAAAGCCCAGGCCCAAACTGCGGAAACCACTGGGCAACTGGCCACACCTGGTAGGACTTAAAGAGCAAACCCAGCATGACCAAAAAAGCGCCCGAGCTGAAGATGAAAACGATGGCCAAGTTTTGCATCAAGGTGGCAAAAGGCCCGGCCTGGCTGTTACTGACGGGGTTAAAAATGGCACCCGTACTGGCACCGCTTTGTACGTCAATCAGATCCCCAACCGCATGGAACGCCCACAGCATGGGCGCGAACATGAATCCGATGACCACCCCGATGAAAGCCTCTTTCATCACCACGACAACAAAAAGAGGTGAGAACGGCGGCAGGCCCTGCAGGCTGGGTTGAATGACAGGCAGCAAGAAGGCCGAGTAGGCCATGAGCAAGCCCATTTTCACGCGCCGTGGCAAGGTTTGGCGCGGCAGCAAGTTGAAGATCATGAAGCAGGCCAACATGCGTGGCAGGCCGTACCCAATGCCCACGAACAACTCCGTGAGCATCTCCATCACCACGGCCTTGTCGGCCGTGTAGGGTGCTGCTGCGGCAATAGACGATGCAGTGTTCACTGAACCCTGACGCCTTGGGCTGAAAGACGCGGAATGCGAGCGTCTGAGCGGTTGCGTTGCCACGCCGCAAGCACTTTGGGGACGTACTGCTGTGTTTCAGCGTAGGGTGGTATGCGGCGTTTGTACTTGAGCACGGCACCTTCGCCGGCGTTGTAACCCGCCAGCGCCAGCTCAGGGTCACCACCGAACATTTTCAACAGGTCGCGCAGGTACAGCACACCCGCTTCGATGTTTTTGACCGGGTCGTACAAACTTTCCTTGTGGTAGCGCGCGGCTGTTGCGGGCATCAATTGCATCAGACCCGTCGCGCCCTTGGGAGAGCGAGCTTGTGGGTTGAAGCCCGACTCCACCTCCACCACGGCCCGCACCAAATGAGGATCAACGCCGTAATGACGGGCAAGTACCGCAATCAAGCGGTCAATTTCGGGCTTGGTATTGGGACGACCACGCGACGGTGCTTGGTTTTGCTGCGGCGTCCACGCTGCATAGGAACTTCCAGTGATCACGATCGCACTTGTTCGGGCGACGGGAGCACTCGGCAAGACCACACGTGCACCGGCGTTGGATGGGCTGTTGGAATACACCATCCGACCATCTGGACCCACCGTTTCGTAAACCGGCGGAGAGGCCATTGCCGCACCCATGTGTGCAAACAACAGCATCAACAGCATGGCTTGCATGCACGCCATGCGCCTGAGCATGGTTGGCAAGTTTCGGGTTCGTATTCCACAAAAATGGTGCATGGCAGCTGCTCCTTGAGTCATCGGTTTGCGGATGACGGCCTCTACCTATAGGACATGACCAGGCTTTGAATCAAGCGCTGCCAGCCGTCCAGCATGACAAAGAGCAGCAATTTGAAAGGCGTGGAGATCACCGTCGGAGAGATCATGGCCATGCCCATGGCCAGCAGCACATTGGCCACGATCAAATCTATGACAAGAAAAATCAGGTAAAGCACAAACCCAATTTGAAAAGCCTCGGTCAGCTCGCTCACGGTGAAAGCCGGGATCAGGATTGGCAAGTCATCGATGGTCAGCTTGGCGACACGTTCTTTGGGCCACAACTCGGTTGCCGCTTTCATGAAAAAGCGGCGGTCGCGTTCCGATGCTTTTTTGCTCAAGAACGCCTTGAGCGGAGGCACCATGCTGTCAAACACCGTCACCATGTCAGTGAATTTCAGTTGGTCTTTTTGGAACGAGCCTTGGCTTTTTGCGGTGTCCCAACCTTGCATGCCGATCGGCGCCATGATGAAGGCCGTTAGCACCAAAGCCATCGCGTTGACCACCATGTTGGGCGGCACATTTTGCAAGCCCATGGCTTGGCGCAGTAGGAAAATCACAATCACGATTTTGGTGTAGGCCGTCGCCAAAATCGCTGCGAAGGGCAGCAGCGCACCGAAGAGCGCAATTGCAATCAGTGCATAGGGATCAAATTGCATGGGTGCTTGTGGGCGTCAGCGTCCATTCCGTGACTTCGACAGCCATGCGATCGTCCAGTGCGACCATGTGGCCGCGGCCCACGACACGCTCATCAATCAACAAACTCACTGCCGTGGAGTTCAGCGGCAAATTCAGGTTCATGACATGCCCTGCGCGCCACCTGGAGAGTTCACCCACAGGAACGGTCAGGCTGGCGACTTCCACAGACAAACGCAGGCTGAGGTGTTCCACCCGTCCCGCAGGTGCAGGTGCCAATTGCATGGGCTCGTTGGTCAATCTGGGTATTTGGTCGGTTGACGGCGACTCTGTCGTGTCAATCAGATGGTCCATGCTCATTTGGTTTCCTTTCCAGTTCATGTGAGCCCATACGCGCTGGGAGGGACCAGCGCAGAGCAACAAGCGCACGCCGTTTTCCTCGATCGGGCCAATGTCCAGGCCATCACCAGGCGACAGCGTTCGAGCTGTCGAGACCATCAGATGCATGGGGGGCGTTCTCAGCGAAATGCGCGTGCGAAGGGTCAATATTTCGTCGCTGATCGGTCCATGACGACGCAAACGCGCTATCACCCCCCCGGCTTGGCTGCTCGCCGCGGCAAGCAGAGAAATCTCTCGATCGGGTGACCAGATGCGGCAAAAAGCAACTGACTGGAACTGCGCTGGTGTGAGTTTGGTGTGCAGAGCATCCACTTGCATGGACAAAAGCGTGAGTCGATGGGCTCTGGCCCATTCACGCAGCAAGTCTCCCAGTAACTCCTCCAGTGCCGCACACCGCAGCGTTTGTGGCAGGTTGGGCAGCACGCTGACGAGTGAGAAGGCGGCTTGTGGAAAAGACGCGGACCGCGATATCCACAACGACACTTCACCTTCCGCACATTGCAAGGTGGCCAGTGCAGCCACCTGCTCAAACTGATGCTGGGGACTCCAATGCACGCCAAGCGCGGACTGCTGACTCAACGAGCAGCCATAGAACGCATTACGCCCTGCGATTGACTCCGAGGCATAACGTGCCTTCGTCGCAAAGGCACGCAGTCTCGTGCGGTTCGCGGCGGCATCGTCCATGGAAAGAGTGGGAATCATGAGGGGCTGTGCTGTTGTCTGTCTGTCCGCATTCATGCAGACGGCACAGTCTAGTCACAAGCGGCCACAGAATCATGTCCTCATTGCTGATTCAAGCGCGGGGCTTGACGGTTTTTGAACAAGGGAAACGCTGAACAAGTCGCTCGCAGCGTGCGCATCCTCGAACTCGGGCGGACTGTGGCGCTGAAAATGCTCGCAATAGCGTCGTGTATTGCTGCGCTGTTCGCCTTGCAGCCCACCCCGATTCGAGGCGTGCGCATTTGCGGGAACTGATTCAGTGTTTCCCTGGCAGATAGACCTCAAAACAAAGGCCACCCTGGTGGGCGGCCTTTTCTGACACGGAGAATGTGTCGAATGATCAATATTTGAAGTCTTTGGTTGAGACGAGGTTCATGGCTGTGGAGTTGCTCAAAAACCATTGGCCCTCTGGCGGTTTATTGGCGCCTCCAAACAAACCACCACCACCAAACAAACCTCCGAGGAAGCCACCAACCACGGGAATCTTGGAGACGAAACCCTTGGCGATGTTGAGAGGGTTTTCTCCTTTGAAGAGACTGATGCCAGCACTGGCGATGGACATTGCGTCAAGCATGATGATGATCCTTTCAGATTCGGTGAATGGAAAAGAGAACTTTCGGTGAGTTTCCTTTAGGCGATCTGGTTCACAAAATCAAGCCGCAGATGTCAAGTTGTCCTCGCGGGTCAGTTCCAGCCACGTGATGGCAGCTTGCCTGACCTGCGGATCCGCAGCGGTGCTGCGCAGTTTTTCAAAAATTTCTTTCCAGCCGCTGCGTTGACTCATCAACAAAAAAACCCCGCGCGAACAAGTCACCAGTTCATGGTAGGGGCCATCAGAGGGCGCATCCTTGAGCACTTTTTCCGCCAGTGCAAATTCTTGCCGGTCGATCAATGCAAACACATAGTGGGCGAGGTGGCCGTCGTACTGGGGCGAGAGTTGTCGCAGCGAATGCCGCAAGGATTCAGCTTGACTCAATGCCCCAATCGTGCCCGCCGCGATGCACGCGTCGGATACCAACTTGAGTAAGGCTGTCTGCCCGTGCAAGACCTCGTCGTTGCCTTGCTTGCTGTTCAGTTCGGGGGCAGTCATGCGATCACCTTGGTCGCGCGCACGTTGGCTGGCGTGGCGTCCTTGGGTCGAGCGTTCAAAGCCTTTCCGTGATGGTGCTTCCACGCCAGCTGAATGACCTCTTGCGTGGTGGCCACCGCAGAGCCCAAAGCTTTTGCTTGTTGCACCACAGGGCTGTTTCCAGTCTGGCTCGCCATTTTTGCCAACTCTTGCTCAATCACTTTCAGTCGTTGCAAGAGGTCCAGGCTGCTTTTGCCTGAAAGATCAGCATGCACCAAATGCTCTAGTTTGGTAAAGCCTATGAACTTCCTGGCATTCAACACCGCCTGTTGTATCTCTCGGTTGACGTTGATCATCGTACTTCTCCTGTCAGGGGTGGGGTGAGAGGGCCAAGCTGATTATTTGCGGATTCAGGAAAAACACGAACCGATACCAATCGGCCAGCGCGTGCGCTCAAGCGCTGACTCCACAAGTCGGCTACCGCCGCCAACTCACGTGCAGCCGATGCGGAGCCCGGTGTGAACCGCAGCTCGGTGCGGCCAGCCAGAACCTCGATGCAAAGCTCGGTGCCGGACAAGACCTCGTCGTTCAAACGTATCGTCAGTCGCCACAGGCGCTGCTCATGGGCGGGCGACATGTCAATCAGCTTGACCAGCCTGTCAAACAGCGAGGTCATGGGTGCCGCGTCCGCTGGCAACAAGCGGCGTCGAGCACCCGCGTTGTTCTGGCTGTGCAGATGGGTGTTCGGTTGATGGTTTGGCATTGCGCCAGCGCGGGGTGCCTGCATGGTGTTCACGCCCATCGCCACGGCGCTGGTGGGCAAGGGCTGTCCTGTTTCTGATGGACAGTCCCCTTGAGTTTCTTGCAGCCCCACGAATGCAATGTTGCCAAGAGGCATCGCGCCACATGGCAACGCCCATTCCAGATGGGTTGTGGTGTCCACATCGTTGGGTTTGTGGTGTTCCCGTTTCGACAGCGAACGCTGCATGGCCTGACTGAAATCCCTCTGCATGGATTTGCCTGCCACCTCGTTGGTGCGGCCTGCATGGGCGGATGGTGATCGGGCCGGTGCCGCCGTGGCTGCCGCCGGAGCGAAGGGTTGACTCATCCTGTGGCCTCCTCAATGCTCGCTTTTGTTTCCTGCGGTTTGTACTGAAGCTCGCTGACCTCTTCAAGTTGTTCGGCTTCCCGGTTGTTGAGTCGCAGTCGCACCAAGGTGCGCGTGTTGTCTTTGAAGTGTTTGGTCTTTTCTTCTGCTTTGCGCGCCAGGGCATGTTGGGACTTGGCCTCATCCACGCGCTGAGCGGCTTCAGCGACGCTGGTGTGTGCGGTTTCTACTTCACCGCGCTGATCTAGGATTCGGCCATGAACCAAGCGGGCGTGAGCGACAAAGTCTTCAAACCGTGCACCCGAGCCGCCGGATTGAAGTATTTTTGCGGCCGAGCGCTCGGACTGCGCCAGTGACTGGATTCGGCGCTGTAGCTCTGTTTCTTGTTGCGATAAAAACGCTTCGGCTTCCAGCATCGCTTGGCGCGTGGTTTGAACCAGTTGCTGAGCGATCAGGCTGCGGTGTTCCCGTAGCTTGAGCACGCGCGACAATTTTCCCAGTTCATTCATAGCGGGGCCTGTGCAGTGGGCAGTTCGCTTTCGACGATGTGCTGCAGCCAGCCGAGTGTTCTTTCGACAGGCGCGTTGTCTTCTGAGCCTTGTCCCAAGAAGGCGCGAATGTCGTCGATTTTTCCGACGGCTTCGTCCGACAGTCGATCAAAACCTGGGCGGTACTCGCCCAGTTGCAGCAACAACTCGATTTCTTGGTGTTTAGACAGCAAGCTGCGCAGCTTGCGCGCCAGAGCCGCGTGCCTGGAGTCAACCAAGTTAGACATCAAGCGGCTCAGGCTCGCCAACACATCAATGGCGGGAAACTGCCCGCGTTCGGCCAACTTGCGCGACAACACCAAGTGACCATCAACAATGGACCGAACCTCTTCACCAATTGGGTCTGCTGACTCATCGTCCTCATTCAATATGGTGTAGAAGCCCGTGATGCTGCCGCGCTCCGCAGGTCCGGCGCGCTCCAAGAGGCTGGGCAATGCAGCAAAAACCGATGGTGTGAAACCCCTGCGTGTCGGTGGCTCGCCGCAGGCGAGTCCAATTTCTCGTTGAGCGCGCGCGAAACGTGTCAGTGAGTCCACCACCAAGGTCACGTCTTGTCCCAGGTCGCGAAAGTACTCGGCGATAGTAGTTGCCGTCAGCGCGGCTCTGACACGCTCCCCAGGCGGTGCATCTGAAGTGGCGACCACGACGCAGGCTCGGGCCAAACCGGCGGGCCCCAATGCGTGTTCGACGAACTCACGCACTTCTCGCCCCCGTTCGCCCACCAAAGCCACCACATTCACAGTGGCACTGGAGCCCTTCACCAGCATCGTGATCAAGGTACTTTTGCCGACACCTGCTGGCGCGAAGATGCCCATACGCTGCCCCGCGCCGACCGTGTTCAATGCGTCAATGGCACGCACACCCGTGACCAAGGGACGCGACACGATCTGCCGCTTCATGGCCTGGGGCGGCGTGCGCTGCACCTCGGCCGAGGCCTGGCAAGTCAGAGGTCCAAGCCCGTCTACCGGCTCACCAAAGGCGTTGATCACTCGACCCAGTAGTTCAGGTCCCACCGGGATTTTCTGGCTCTTGTCGACTCGCGCCACCTCGGTTCGGGGGCCGATCCCTTGGGTGTGGCCAAAAGGCATGAGCAAGAGCGATCCCGGGTTGACGCCTATCACTTCGGCCAGCATGGTGCGTGGCGGGTTTGGAATGCGCAGCTCGCATATTTGTCCCACACCCGCGTCCACGCCAACGGCGCGGATCAAGGTGCCAGCCACCTCCTGGACCACGCCGCAGCGTTGCAAGGCTTCTCGTTTGGGTGCCAGACCTTGTGCGAGCGCCCAGCCCAGCGGTGTGACTGGAATACTGGAAATCGGCATTGGGTTTTCCATGGTGATCCGTCACTCAAATGTCGTTTAGCCGCCCCGCGTCACTTGGTTCGCTGGGCGCCTTGTTGTCGGTGCTCGGTTTGGGTTGGGCGGCGGCATCTGCTTGTCGCCAGTCCGAAGGCGCTTGCAGCAGCGTGGTATCGACCTCGCCGATGGTGATGTCAACCGTGGAAAAAACGTGTTCCAAGACCACACGGACATCATCCAACCGTGTTTGCATGGAAACCGATACCTTGCCGACATCAGACACCAACGCGCAGCAACCGGGCACCATGTCGGCGTCGCATTCAATGCTCACAGGGCTGTCCGACTGACCCAGGCTCGATTGCTGTGCCAGCGAGCGCAAGAGAGCTTCGTCAGCTGGGTGCACCAGCAGCCGTGCAAAACGCATGCGTCCGAGAAGTTGTTGGGCTTCTTCTATGAAGCCCGAAAAAAAAATCCTGCCGTGCGGGGCCTGCGAGCACGTGGTTCAAGCCCTGCACAAACACGTCAGCCATTTGCTCTTTGGCCGCATCCCTGAACAGGGACAACTGCTGCGCCAGCTCAGTGTGGCGAACCAAGGCCTGTCGCCTGCCTTCAGCCAAGCCGGCTTCATATGCCTGTTGCCGCAAAACTTCCGCGTCGCGCTCTGCACTTCTGAGCAACTGTTCGGCACGGTGCTTTGCGCTTTGTAATTCGGCCTGTTCAGCCTTGCGCTGTGCCATCACCGATGCTGGAATGATGCTAATCACTTGGGCCACGTTCATGCCGCCATCTCCTGGTCGGATTGCGTGAACAGTGAGTTCCAATCTGGAACAAAGAGCATCGCAACCATCATGACATGCTCGTGCAGCAGCGAAGTGTCACGCACACAAATCAGAATTTCATCTACTTCGGCACATTGTCGGCGCAGCTTCAGCTGCGTACGCCTCATCACCGCGTCACCGAAGGTTTGAGCACCAGTCAGCAGGGCCTGCGCACCAATCGAGTAGAGCTTGTCGACATGCAGTTGATCACTGGTCGCAAGCAAATCCACGCCGACGTGGTAGCCATCGTGAAAGCAAGAGAAAAGCTGTCTGACCACTGATTCACCAAGGGTGTCACGCAGGCTCATCACCTGCGTGCGCATGAGCTGTTTTCTCAATGTTGAGACGCAAAGACTGGCCCCAAGGCAAAGGGTGAGCTGCTGAAACGGTTGCACCGGAATCAAGTAAACCCGCTTGTGCGGATTTTGGAACTGGTCGTCGTAGCAGTCATTCAGTTTGAAACGGTCACGAAGCCAGTTCGATACACGCAGACGAGACTCCATCTGTTTGAAGGCGTGCACATGCTCGCGCCAAAAAACCTCGTCGGCTGCCAGCCAGCTGGGGTGAACACCATCGGTTGTGAGTTGATTGAACTGCAAAACACAGGGCATCAGGTCTGCTCTCATCTGATCAGCCTCGTGCTGCCAAACGTGCTCTGCGTTGTCCGCAAAGTGATCTTGCATCGAGTTCATGGAGAAACTTCCGTTTCTTGTTCGTTCATCAATCAGCGGGTTGAAATCAGGTCTGCTTGGTTAGGAGGAGCTTCCCGCGTCATTGGTCAAGGGCTCTTCCTTGCGCAAACGACTGCGCCATTTGGCGAACCCCTCCACCAGGCCTTTTTTACCTACCATGAAGAGCCCGACGCACAGCATGCACAAGCCAACGAGCGTGGACAACATCAGCCCACCCCATCGGGTCATGAAATCCTCCTGGGTGCGCACAGGAATCACCTCAGCCACAGAGGCGGGGAAAAAAGACAAAGCAATCTTGTCGTACTGCAAGCCTTCAATGCTGGCCATGACCAGTTCTTTGATGGCCTGGGTTCGTGGCCGCAAATCGACGTCCGCACGGTGCTTGATAAAAACAGAAGCCGAGGACGGCAAAATCTTGTCCGTCATCGGGTCGCTGGCCGGGATCACGGGCTGCACCCGCACTGCAATGACGCCATCAATCAGGGAGAGCGTTTTGGAGAGCTCCTGTGACATCGCATGGATGTAGCGCATGCGCTCCTCGTTGCGGGTGGACATCAACGAGTCTTTCTTGAAGATATCCCCCATGGAGGCAAACTTGGTCTGCGGTAATCCTTGCTCTTTCAACACCCGGTTGGCGGTGGCAAAGTTTTCCTCCGCTGTTTCAAGGTTCCAACTTTGGTCTTCGGCGGTGACTTTCCGGGCATCTATCCCAGACGCAGCCAGCACCGAGAGCATCTCATTGGCTTCTTGCTCTGACAATTTGGAGTAAAGGACTTTGTCGCCGCAGGCGGCGAGCATCATCCCCAAAAACACAACAAGCCCCAAACGGCGTAAAGCCGCGGGGCCTCTTTCGGCTATGTACCGCGTGATCGCGTGCATGATGGGCTCAAGACATTTTGGTGGTCAGCGTTTCGATGTTCTTGATGGTGGATCTGGTCACAATTTCCATCATGCTCATCCGGGATTTCTGGGTCATGACCGCATCGACATCCTCGATATTGCTGACAAAACGCTCTGACGCATTGCGGGTTTTTTGATTCTTTTCAAACGAGTTGACAAGCTGGTTGGTTAACGTGTTTCGGTGGCTCTCCGACATGCCTCTGACAGCCTGAATCAAAGGACTGTTCGCCAGGGTGTCGGCGCTGCGTTTGGAGTTCATCAACGCGGCAAAATCTGATCCAGCCACACCGTCGTGTCGAACCGCTGGTGAAACATCGGCCCCCGATGTCGCTGTGCTTTTGGCAACGGCCATGATCAAGTCCATCTGTTTTCTCCTGAAGTAATTCAAGCCACCCGAAGAATCACTGAGATTCTTCGGGTGAGTTTGCCTCAACCCTGTGGGTCATGTTCAGGTATCTTTCGCCTCGTCGAGCTCTTCTTGATAGTCGTTGAGCATTTTGTTGAGTGCTTCAATCACACCCTTGTTCATTTGACTTTGGCTGATCTCATTGCCAACCAAAATGCCTCGTGCTCCGACATTACGAATGGCAACTTTCGTCCAAGCGCCCGGCATTTCCATCGTTCCAATGCTGTACTTGTTGATGTCGCCGTTACGAATGGACCGCTGCAGGCTGGAGTTCACGTCGTCCATGCTTTTCAGTGCGCCGTAAATATCAGCAGAAAGACCTGACAACGAAGGTTTGGTGTTGCTCGTGGTCGAACCCGTGGTTCTGGGGCCACCCACATTCACCGTCACTTCCACATTGGTGCTGGAGCCGGTGTTTGCTTCAGGTTTTGGCACCACAGGTGCACTGCTGCCGAACAGGTCCAGCCTTTTTTCCAAGGTGGCAAAGTTTGGTTTCCCAGATGCCAGCTCGTTGTCAAACGACTGAGCCACAAAGGCCAAGTCACTGGCATTGAAGAATTTGGCTTTCAGTTTCTCGCCCAGGGAGTCAGTGAATTTCGTCACCTCCGCATCAGAGAAAACCGCGGCTTTTTTGTCCGCTCCCTCCCCGGTGGGCAAGGTCAGTGCATTGAGTTTTTTCTCCCAATCGATGAAGAACTTGCCCTCATCGGCGGAAATCTCCGGCGTATAAGCAGCCGGGCTATTGACTGTTGTCATGTGGTTTCTCCTTAGTATGTTGCGGAGTCAATTAAGGAAGCGCGGTGCTTCAGCCCGTGATGGCGCCAGTAGCGATCGACGCACCTTTGTTACCAATCTTGATGCTCTGATTCAGCCTTTCCATGGCCTGGTTCATTGCATAAGTCTCTTTGGCTTGCGCCACGCCCTTGGCGTAGTTGTCGCGTGCGAGTGCTTGAAACTCTTCGCCATCGATGTTGAAACCGTCAGCCGCTGTTCCACTACCGGCAGTGATACCAAGGTTTAAAGATCCGTTTACGCTCATGATGTTTACTCCAGTTGATGATTAAAAATAACCTCTAGCTGCCATTGAACAAAAGGCGACCGCCTTTCACTCAAACTGGTACTCCACCACTTTGTCACCGTACCGAAGTACAACTTTCTCCGTGGTGATGCTGACAACCTCGGTGCCGTCTGCCAATTTGGCACCTTGGAAGTACTGTTGTCCTGCCTGGGTCACGATGGATGGTTCTGAACCACCGGAGACATGGGCAATCTGTATCGGTACTTCCTTGGGGACGGGCCCCGAACTTGCCTTCGCGCTCTTCTCATAGGAAATCCGCGAGTCAATTTCAAAGTTTGAGCCGAACTCTTGCTCCAATCTGATAATTTTTGATTCCGTCGCAGGGCGTGTGGCCTCGCCCCACAGCACCAAACGGTCGGTTGACGCAAAACGCGCCTTCACACCGGGGTCGTCGATCTGCTGGATCAGGGTTTGCGCGTAGTCCGTCAGGGTTTCGACCCGCAAGCGAACCCTGCCGTGGCGCAGTGGTTCCGCCAATTGCGTACGCAGAGCCTCCATCACCCTGTCATCGGCCACATGGCCGCTGAGCACCAACACTCCCGCCGCGTCGGTGCTGGTTTTGAGTTTTTTGAATTCATCGGTGCGCAGTTGAGCCGTTAGTGTGCTGGCGTCCCAGTTGGAGTAGGGGGCCGCTGTCGGATGCGCTGAAATTTCTCGGAAGGTCACGCCCAGCACCATCACGGCGCCGCAGAGACAGGCCACACCAGCCAAGGTGCGTGCGGCCCAACCTTTGTGTGCAGGGGTGGAGCCCAGCCGCCAAAATCGCCCGCGTTGGCTGCCGCCCCGGCCGCCACGCTGCCCTGGTTGGGACTGTGTGTCCAGTGGCAGCGGCGAGGGCGCTATTTCAGTGGCGGCCCACTCCGACGCCTCCTCGGTTTCTTCTAGTTCAACCGCATCGGCCACCAACTCAAACTGCACGCCGTGTAAATCCAGCACCCCGCCGGGTTGCCAGATGGCTTCCCGTGACACCGGCCTTCCATTGAGTTGCGCCGACCCTTCATTGAACACACGAACCCGGACCAAGCCCGCTTCAATGGACAGCATCAGGTGCAAGGCATCAATCTCTTCGTCGGTGAAGATGACGTCGCACTGGCTGTCGCGACCAATCAGAACGACGGGCCCTTCTAGCTCGACCAAGGCCCCGGCATGCAGGCCTGAAAGCACTTTGAGTTTCATGATTTGTACAGCTCATCAAACGTGTTGGACGATGGCGCCTCGTAGGCCCGGGGTGCGGGTGTGGTTGAGGCGGGCGGTGGCAGGACGCGTTTGTTCAGCGCAGGCCCTTCTGGCTCGACGGGCCGAGGGCCCCCGAGAATGACCAGGCGGGGGGTCAACAAGAACAAACGCTCAACCTTTGAAAAACTCTCGGTATCGTTGCGAAACAACTGGCCCAAGCCCGGAATCTTGGACAACAAGGGGATGCCGCTTCGGTTTTTTCCACTGATTTCTTGCGACAACCCGCCGATCAGCAAACTCTGGCCCTCTTCAATCATGGCCTGGGTGCTGATCGAGATGGTGTCGGTCACGGGCAGCGTGTCCACGGAGCGCGTGGTGATCACGCCGTCGTCGATGCGAATCGACATGCGTATCAGGTTTTTCCCATCGCCATCCAGCGCCACAAAACGTGGTGTGACACGCAGCGAGGTATCCACTGGCACATCAAAAACGGCCGCGTCTTGATTGCCCGCCACCCGAATGTAAAAGGTGCTGCGGCGCTGGATGACGGCCTCCATGTTGTCCAGCGCAATGATCTTCGGCGTTGAAACTGTTTTGGCTTTGCCCTGGTTTTCCAGCAGGGACACCCGGGCGATGAAGAAGCGGCCGGAGTCCTTGAGCACCGTGGTCAAGGCGGTACCGGTACTGGAGATGGCTTCATCCAGCGCCGCGCCTGGGGTCAGCAAAGGTCGGGGTTGGTTGTTCGATTGAATGTCGGCTTTGCTGGTGCGAAGCCTCCAATCCACACCAATGTTCTCCAGCGCATCGTTGTTCACTTCGATGATGCGTGCTTCGATCTCCAGCACGCGCGGGCGAATGTCCAGCCGCGCTATCAATGGCTCGTAGGCCGCCATGCGTTCGGGGGTGTCTCGAATGATGACCGCGTTGTTCATCTGATCGGCGACGATTTGCGGCAGGCCGGGACGGCGTGCCGGATTCGGTGCATTGCCGCTTGCACCTCGTGGATCGGCGGACAAAGGGTCGACTAAAGGTTCATTGGGAATTGGAATGACCAAACCACTCTTGAGCTTTTTGCGCTTGACGGCTTGTGGTTGCGGCTCGCCTTCGGGAGCGGTGGCGGTCGGCTGCTCAGACGGAAACAAATCGTTCAACAACTTCACCACGCCAGGAATACGCACTGTTTTGCCGTTGAGCGTGACATCGTTGTCGGCAGCCCAGGCAAACTTCAACGGAAAGACCTTGATCACAGCATCTTGTGATGCGCTGCTGGGGTCGTCCAATGCGCGTACGGAATCCCGAATGATGTCCACATAGGGCTTGGGACCCGTCACCTTCAGCACGTTCTTGCGGTTGTCATAGGTGATGGGAAAGCGGCGGTCAACCACATTCAAGTCTGTCAACCCATTGAGCACCCGAGAGGAGTTGCCACCGCGCAGTCGAACAATCTCAGTGACCGACGATTCCGCGCGCTGGATGTGCAGCACCGTGCCATCAAAGTACCAAACCAAACCATTTTTGACCGCCAACAAATCGAGCATGCTTTGTGGTGTCAGGTTGAACGTGCCGTTGACCGTTGCTTCAATTTCAGCGTCGATCACCGCCGTGACGCCATGTGAAGTGGCCAGATCACGGAGCATTTCTTTGATTGGCTTGTTTTGTGCGTTGTACCGAAACATTTTTTCGCCCTGCCAAGGAACTGCGTTGGCCAGGGCGCTGTTCAACATGGCAAGCGATGCGGTGGTGCTCAGCAGCACGATCAAACACAGATGTTTCAGGTGTCTTGGAAAGTAGGTCATGGCTTGGTTCTCGGGAGGCCGGTGCAGCGGTTCAATCACCGGGAGAAAAATGAAAGTTGGGAGAAAGCGTCGAGGCTGAAAGCAAACACCTCGCGGCCCATCCAGCCGGCCGTGGCCGCCAGCAGGGCCATGATCACCAGCAGCTTCACGGACTGGGCAATGCTTTGGTCCTGAATTTGGGTGACCGCTTGAATGATTCCGATCAGCAACCCCAGCAGCGCCGCAGTTAAAACCGTTGGCAGCACCAAAATCATCACGAGCTTGAGGGCCCGGCTGGTCAACTCAATGATGGATTCGGGCGGCATCATCGTGCTCCTGTGAAGAAAAATTCTGAGTGGAATAGGCATGGCTGGACTCGTCTGACGGCAGGCTCACTCGGTGTATGGGTTCAATCAGCGCGTGGTTGCCTACTTCTTGAAACGAGACCACTGTCACCTTCTGCTGTGTTTGCTCCAGCATGCGGCGAACATAACGGCGCACATCAATTGAGCATGCAAAGATCGGTACCTCACCTTGGTGAGTGACGTGCTCCATCCCGGCTTTCAGGGCTTGGGTGATGGCAGTGACTTGCTCGGGCTCCATGGCAATGAAAGAGCCGCCCTGACCGGGCTGAATGGCGTCACGGATTTGTTGTTCGATGGCGGAGTCTGGAACGATCACACGCAACCGGCCAGTGCCCTTGGTCAGGTTGTGGGAAGTGAATTTTCCCAAGTCCACACGGATGTACTCCACCAACATCACGATGTCTTTCTCGCGTGGTCCCCAGGTCACCAGGCTCTCCAAAATTTCGCGCAAGTAACGAATGGAAATGCCTTCTTGAACCAACCGACGCAGCGCTTCGGCAATGCGCTGCAAGGGCAAGGCACGCAGCGCCTCTTGTGCCAGTTCAGGGTAGTGCCCTTCGGCTTCGTTGAGCAGTTGCTGCGCTTCTTGAATGCCGAGGAAGCTGTCGGCGTGTTTCAGCAATGACCATTCAATGGCCTCGGCCACGATGTCTTCGTTGGTTGAATACTCAACGCCGCGTTGCACCAGGATGGGCTTGCGCGTTTGATCCACCCAGCGCTCCCCAGGAAACGCCTCGTCTGCGGCAATCAACAGGTCGGCGACCTTGTCCTTGGCCACTCCCGCAGCGATGCGCAGCTTGCCGGGGCGCAGCACACCTTGCATCGCAGGCACATCGTGCACTTGAACCGTGAATCCCAATTTGGGAACCACGTTGCTGCGCTGCGTGGTCATGCCGGGAAAGGGCAGGCCGAGGTGGCGACGCACTCTGACGCGACAGGCTGCAATGGAATCGTCCAAGCCTGGCGCGTTGATGGCTTCGAGTGCATCAGGGCCCCAAAGCACGGTCACAGGCACGGTCATGGTGGACACTTCGTCATCCACGAACTGCGGTACCTCCAGGCGGCCCTCGCGGCGCATCGACGGCATCGGTGTTTGTTCGGAAAACTCGGGCTTGGCCAAATGTCGCTTGAGCAGCAGGCTCAATCCCAGCGCGGTCAGACCCAGGAAGGCGAACTGGATTTTTGGAAAACCAGGAATCGCCAAGAAGGCCAAGATGATCACGCCAGTGAACATCAATGCGACAGGCTGTGACATGAACTGCTTGCCAATGTCGCGCCCCAGATTGGAGGGCTTGCTGCCGGAGCCCGACTCGCGTGTCACGATGACACCAGCGGCAATCGAAACCAGCAGGGAAGGAATTTGTGCGACCAGGCCCTCGCCAACTGTGAGCAGCGTGAAGCGGTTCAGGGACTCAACCACCGTCATCTCGCGGTACAACACACCGACACCCACCCCGGCGACGATGTTGACGAAGGCAATGATCAGTCCGCAAATCGCATCGTTCTTGACGAACTTCATTGCGCCGTCCATGGCACCATGAAACTGCGAGCTTTTCTCCAGCTCCGAACGCCTGGCCCGTGCGGTTTCCTTGGTGATGATGCCGGCGCGCAGATCGGCGTCAATGCTCATCTGTTTGCCCGGCATGGCGTCCAAGGTAAAACGTGCGCCGACCTCAGCCACACGTTCAGAGCCCTTGGCCACCACGATGAACTGAACAATGGCGATCACGGTGAAGACCACAAAACCGATCAACACGTTTCCGCCCACCACCAAACGCCCGAAGGTCTCAATGATGGCGCCCGCCTGGCCGGTGAGCAAAATGTGTTTGGTGGCTGCGATGGACAAGGCCAAGCGCAACATGGTGGTGAACAGCAACAAACTCGGGAAGGTGGACAGCGCCAAGGTCGATGGCACGTAGACCGCCAACATGAGCAGCATGATGCTCATTGCGATGTTCACGCCGATCAACAAATCGAGTAAGAAAACCGGCAGGGGCAGGACGATCAGCGCCAAGATCGCCACGACCAATACGATCAGCCCGACGTCGGTGGCATCGATGAACCGGGACAGGCGGCGTTTGTCCTGCCGCTTCATGGCAACGCTTGATGAGTTCATGGTGTGTGGTTGGGTTGGGTGGAGCGGCTATCCAAACAAGGCCGCAGCGTCCAGCCCTCGTTTAAGCAGTTCTTCGCGTAATTTGGGCAGAGCGGACTTCTGTATTTGACGCACACGCTCGGCAGTCAAACCGAGCAAGGATCCAACGTTTTCCAGCGTATCGGGCTCGCCTGTTTCAAAACCATAACGACGCAGCACCACCACGCGTTCAATTTTTGACAAGGCATTCACGCAAGCCAGCAGGGTGTCCAGCATTTGGTCACTCACCAACTGCGACTCGGGGTTGCCCTGCTCGACGTCCTCAATCGTGTCGGCCAACACCATGGATTCTTCGCCACGCACTGGCAAATCCATGGACAAAGGAATTTGTGCATGGTTCATGAGATGCGCCACCTCATGAACCGTCTTGCCAGTGGCCTTGGCGATGCGACTGAGTTCCGATGAAGAACCCTGTGAGACCGCTGCGTTGTTGACGGGCAGTCCTTTGCGCTGCTCACGCAGCACTTTGGTGACATCTCGGATCACGTGCACAGGCAGGCGCACCGTGCGAGAGTGGTCGAGGATGCCTTGCCTGATCGACTGTTTGATCCAAAACCGAGCATAGGTGGCAAACCGAACACCACGGTGCGGGTCAAATCGCGACACGGCTTCAAACAAGCCCATGTTGCCGTCGCCAATCAAGTCTTCAAGCGGCATGTTGGGCGCCCGCAATGACCGTGCAACCACCACGACCAGCCCCAGGTGAGCGCGGATCATTTCTGCAACCGCTTGCGCATCTCCTGCAGCAATTCGAAGCGCGACCGCTTTTTCGGCCTCCGCACCAAGCACTGGCACCGTCCGAATTTCCGACAGATAGATGGCCAAGCTGGAGGATGATTGAAAAACCTCAGCCAACTTCGGGTTGGCGGCCAGTTCGGCATGCAGGGGTTGATGGTCTTGGGGGGCGTCTAAATCCAAATCGATATCGACGATGCTGCCATCCCATTCGCTGATCAAGCCATCGTCCTGCGCGGGCTCGGTCCAATGGTCGGTCAAGGTGTCCACCAACTCGTCCACCATGGCTTCGTGGGGTGCATCAACCCGAGCGGTGGTTTCTTCGAGCAGATCCAGGCAGTGCTTGAGATCCCGCAGCGCATTGCTCCACCCGGTTTCTTCTGACAGCAGGTCTTCGTCGAACTCGAAGGGTGTTGAAACGGCCATTGCTTGCGGGCGGTTGTCGTTCCAAATGGACTTCGTACTGGCGCGTCCCATGGCAGCGCTTTGGCGAATCGGCGGTCTCAGTGAGGTGGTCTGTTGCATGACAGTGCTCATGTGAATGTGGTGCTTGAAACTGCGCAGAACATGGTTCAGGTTATAGCAGTCGAGTCGTGACTTATGCCACCGCCTTAGCCCTAACTGTTGATGGTTGTTGAACATCACATCTGCGAAAAATCAATTTGAGACAAATGAATTGAGATGTGCAAACGAACTTGATGGTCGTTGACGATTCGGCCAGTCTTCGCGTGGTATCAACGCGGTTTGAGTACGCGGCACGGCGATTTCGCGGTGCGCGGCTGGAGCAGATGGATGTCCGACGAAAAGCCCTTACCACCGTCGCAGAAGAAACTTCGTGATGCGCGCTTGAAGGGCGAAATCCCCAAGAGCCAGGAAGTCACGCAGGTCGCGTCCTTGGCGGCTTTGATTCTTTATGGCTGGGCGGCTTCGAGTCAGATGCTGGACGTGATGACGCGGCTCATGGCCTTGCTGGACGACATGCGCCCAGCGATGTTGACGCCCGATGGATTGACCTGGTTCATCACACAGGCCTTCAGCAGGGCCGCAGTTTTGCTTTTCATACTGGCGTTTTTACCCACGGTATTCGGCATCTTTGCAGGTTTGATGCAAACCGGATGGCTGATTTCGTTCGTGCCCTTGACGCCGAAGTTTGAGCGTTTGAACCCAGGTCAAAACCTGAAGAACATGTTCACGCTGACCAAAGTGGCCGATGTCGTGCGTCGGCTGTTTAAAAGCATGTTGATTGGTGCCGCTATTTGGTGGCTGGGTAAAAAGCTGCTGGTCACCTCAGTGGGTGCACCCGAATGGTCAACGGCGGTGATCGTGGCCCTGATTGGCCGGAGTTTGCTGGAGCTGATCACCATCAGCCTGGCGGTCTTTTTGGCAGGTGCAGTGCTCGACTATGTGCTGCAGCGCATTCAGTTCATGGACCAGCAGGGCATGTCCCATGACGAAGTCAAGCGTGAGCACAAAGAGCAAGATGGCGACCCTCAGTTGCGCGGTAAACGAAAGGCGCTGCACCGGGAAATGGCCATGTCCAAGATGATTGACAACGCCAAACGCGCCCGGGTGATGGTGACCAATCCCACCCACGTGGCCATTGCACTTCAGTATGGCGAAGAGGGCGTGGACGTACCGGTGGTCACTGCCAAAGGCCTGGACCATGTGGCCCTGCGCTTGAAAGAAGCAGCTCGCGCTGCAGGCGTCCCCATTTACGAAGACGTTGCCTTGGCGAGAAAACTCTACAGATTGGTGGAGCTAAACGACAGCATCGGCCGCGAGCTTTTTGAGCCCGTGGCCGATGTGCTGGTGTGGGTGGAGAAGTTGCAGCAAAACACTGAACAAGCTCCAGACACTTGAGGGGCGCCGTGTACTTCGCGCCCTTCGCCAAAACCACTATTGTTGAGGCATGGTTTGCAAAGCAGGTGTTGGATTGTTTTGGGCAGCGCGCAATCCATTGACAAATTCCATGATTTTCTGGTAGTCGTCTTTCACCGCTGCCATTCCCCTTTTTGCGTCTGGGTCGTTCTTCAGCACATCTTTCAGATAGGCCTCGCCTTGAGGGATCACCGAGTCATATCGTGCAAGAAGCTCGGTGCCTTGTGCCAGCAGGTTGGCCCTCACGGATGGATCAAGAGCACCGTTTGCCGCTTTGATTTGCCGCATTGCGGCCGCTTGGTAGTTGTTTCCGTCCCTGCTCACACTGTTGAGTTCTTTTACCCAGGTTTTCAATTCCTCAGTTACTCGTGGATCTACTGCGGTTGGAGTAACCGGGGTACTGGGTTGCACCGTTGGTTTTTCAGTCTTGACGTCTCCAGCGGGCTTTTCATTTACTGGCGTGTCTGTGTTCGTTGGCACGGTTGGAGGCGTGGTCGATTTGGGGGCCGTCGAATCGGGGGTCACCTTCTTCGCAGCAGGCTGGATCAACTCCTTCAAACCAAAGTTCCAGCCAGGACCGCTGGCGCCTTTGAGTTGCTCAAGAAACGCTGACTTTTCGGTGGTCGCGCGCTGAAGGGCCTCTGGGTCTTTGGAAAGTACGGCTTTTTCCAAGTTGGCATTGATCTTGACCCACATATCCGTCACCGTTTTGGCGCGGCCTTCTTCAGTCGCCAGATCGCCGGCCTTCACGCCGTACTGGGTGGCCAAAGCCTGGATGGTGTCACTGGCTTTCTTTTCTGCAGCCGCCAGGTCAAGTTTGGGCGCTGGTGTGGGCTGCTGCTCCTGCTGAACTGGTGTTGTTGTGGACGGCTTCTCCGTTTTGCCCGAGGTGGCGGCATCGGTTGTGGGCTTTTTTGGATCCGTTGCTGCTACTGGGGTCCCGAAGTTGAGATTTAAATTTGCTTTGATGGCGAAGCTCATAGCGAACCTTTCGTTAGGGGTTATTTCGACAGTTCATTGATGAGGAAAAGCAGCTGCACTTTTGCCTCCCGCACTTCTGATAGAACATTGCCGATCGAGTTTCAAGTGGAGGCAAGCTTGCACCAGCTTCTTTGTTGGGCGCACTTGATTTTGCGAACACAAAGACCTATGAGAGCTTTGCAGGGGCGCATTTCGATTGCTGGCTGACCTGCTCTCACCCCCAACGAAAAGGTCAATTTCATGAGTACTGCGCCCGTTAACTCCTCTGCCTCTATAGATTCGCTTTATGCCAACACGTTTTCCGCAGAAAACCTGCTGCCATTGAAGCCGCGTGGCTACAACTCCAACCAAGGGCTGCAGAATCCCGGCACGTCGTCTGAGTTGCCGACCTTTTCTGCTGACAAAAAGCCTGGGGTGTTGCCAACCAGGCCACAAAACAACGCCATCAACGCGCCGTTCAACCCGGCGACCGACATTTATGAGTCAGTCACGTCCAACCTACAGGGCGGCGGCAAAGTCACGACCCGCTACAACAACGGTGGTTTGTTGACCCAGCCTGCTGATCGTGGAACGGAGCCATTGACACCTGCCGGTCAAGGCGTGAAGCCCGTTCGTATCGACGCGACCATCCCCATCATTCCCGGCGACGTGATTTCATTGAGTGCGGAGGCGCGACTGGAGGCAAACCAGAATACCCGTGTGGGCGTGTCTTCAGCTTTGAATTTGGGCGATGTCAAAGCCAATGCTGGAATTTATGAAGTCCAGGCCTTGCAGAACGTCGGCGTACCCGGCGCTTCGCGCACCCAAGTGACAGGTGGCTTGTCAGTCAAGACTGGCGATGTGACGCTGGGGGTGAATGTTGTTCGCACTTCCGGCGGCACCACCAAACAAACAGGTAACACCCGAATTGATCCTTCCATCACGGTGAATGTCGGCGGCACACAAATCCAAGGTGGTCCGACGTTCACGCTGGATGACAAAAAGGGCAATACCCAAATTGGCGGTGTGATTTCGGTTCAACCGGTCAAGCCCGACAACACGCGACCCTATGGCTTTGGCGTGATCAAGTACGGTGAGAATCCATTGGCACCTGACACCAGTGCGTTCAGTGTGACGGGTGGGCTTCGTTTTTGATCTTATTGATCCGGCCCTGTGAAGTATCAACTCCCGTTCGGGCTGAGCCTGTCGAAGCCCAGGTTTCACGCGCTACCCTTCGACAAGGCCTTTAGAGCCGCTAACAAAACCGTTCGGGCTGAGCTTGTCGAAGCCAGCGCGTACCTCGGTGCAAGGCCCTTCGACCTCGGGGCGAACGGTGTATGCAGTGTTTTGTTAGCGGCTCTTAGTCCTGAGCCCTGTCGAAGGGTCAGGGCGAACGGTTGATACTTCATCGGGCCGGAGCAATATTCGGCGCTGGTGTGTTGTCTCGCGTAGACCTCATGCAGTGGTCGAGTGATGACGTCAAGCCATGCTCTGTCGCTTGGCTTTTGCTTTTGCCTGCGCATCGGTTCGAGCACAACCCGTTGCAATCTGGCTTGCCTGACGTGTAGCCTCAGGAAAACGAACCAATGCTAAGTCGATGAAGGCGCGTACCTTGGGGGACAAGTAGCGGTGGCTCGGGTAAACCGCGTGCACGGCTACAGGCGCAAACTGCCAATGGGGCAGGACGGAAATCAACTGTCCGTTGGTCACGGAATCGGCGGCTACGAGCAAGGGAAGTTGTCCTATTCCAAGGCTTCTCAGCAAGGCCTCACGAACCGCAAAACTGTTGTTGACTCGCAGGCGAGCGGGTCCGGTCACCCGCGTCACCGTGCGCCCTAAGTGCGGGGGGGGAATCAGCTCCCAGCCTCGCTTGAGAGAACCGCCTGAGAACATGACCAATCGGTGCTGCAAAAGTTGTTCAGGATCATCCGGTACGCCATGCTGCGCCAAGTATTTGGGACATGCAAAGAGCCCATATTGCAGCTCCCCCAACCGGCGTGCCACCAAACGTGATTCCTGCACCGGACCTATTCGGATGGCCAGATCGAACCCTTCCTGCACCAGATCCACCACCCGCGAGGTGTGTTCTACCTCGGCAGTGACCTCGGGGTAAGTGGCGAGGTACTCGTCCACCCAGCCACTGACCGCCAGCATCCCAAACTCCACCCCGCAAGTCAGGCGCAACTGCCCCCGTGGTTCGATTTGTGCTTGTTGGGCCAGTCGTGAGGTGTCTTCTACGGCAGCCAAGATACCGAGTGCGCGGTCGGTCACTTCCCTGCCCATTTCTGTGACGGAGAGCGTGCGGGTGGTTCGCTCCAGCAGTTTCACTCCAAGTTCGGCTTCCAGTTGCCTCACGACCCGACTGACGTGACTTTTTTGAGTGTTGGTCAACTCGGCTGCGCGGGTGAAGCTGCCCGCCTGCACGACTTTGACGAATATCTGCAGTTGCTCCAGTGTCATGGTGTTGAATTGTTGCCTTATTTGTGAACTTTGAGTTGAATTTTATGTACTTTATATACATAGAAAACCCAAACAGAATCGCAACTCATCCAACCAGGAGAGTTCCTCATGAGTCTGAAAGACCCCAACGTCGTGCGTCCAGAGGCCAGAAAGCGCATTGCCATCGTGATTGCCAATCCCACTGTTTCGTCAACCTCGGGTTGGCCTGTGGGTTTTTGGTGGAGTGAGTTAACCCACCCGTATCACCTGTTCACCGAGAAGGGCTACGAGGTGGAAGTTTTCAGCCCCGAAGGCGGTGCCTGCACCGCGGATGGCATGAGCGATCCCAACGACGCCAGTGGATACAGCAGCGGTGATCTCCTCACACAAGGTTTCATTCACACGCCCAAGCTCAAGTCTTTGATCGACGACACGCGGCCGGTGCGGGACATCGATCCCGCACGTTTTGATGCCATCGTGGTCGCAGGGGGGCAGGCACCCATGTTCAACTTTGAAGGTGCCACCGAATTGCATCAAAAGTTCGTGACGTTTTTTGAATCGGGCAAGGTTGCGGCTGCGTTGTGCCACGGCACGGCCATCCTGGCCTATGCCAGATTGAGCAGTGGTGAATACCTGGTCAAAGGCAAGACTGTGACTGGGTTTGCCAATGTTGAAGAAGACTTTGCCGACAACGCGGTGTGGACCTATGGCTTGCTTGAACGCGGCAAACACCTGATGCCATGGCGCATTGAGGACAAGCTAAAAACCTTGGGTGCCAACTATGTGCAGGCCGGTTTGTGGCGAGGTTTTGCCATTCGTGATGGCAACCTGATCACTGGCCAGCAAAACTTCTCCGGCGAGGAAACCGCACGCGCTGTGGTTGCCGCGCTGGGCGAATGAGGGCTGGGCGATGAAGATCACCATTGTGGGCAGTGGGCACATAGGCGGTGGCCTGGGGCGCGCCTGGGCTCGAAAGGGCCATGCCATCACTTACGCGGCACGTGACCCCTCCAGCGCGGAGTTGCTGCCGCTGCTCAAAGAGACCGGCGGACAGGCGCTGCCTCTGGGGCAGGCATTGGAGGATGCGCAGGTGGTGGTGTTGGCGACGCCCTTCGCTGCTGTCGCAGCGATTGCATCCGCCAAAGCTGACTGGCGCGGCCAACTTGTGATTGACTGCACCAATGCCATCGGCCCGGGCCCCGCCTTGTTGCATGGTCACACCGACTCAGCGGCCGAGGTCAACGCCAGGCTGATGCCAGGGGCGCTGGTGGTCAAGAGCTTCACGGCCCAGGGAGCGGAGAACTTGACTTCACCGTTTTACGGCGACGTGGCTGCCACCAACTTCTACTGCGGTGACGATGAAGCGGCCAAGCATCAAGTGCATCGTTTGATCGAGGACATTGGTTTTGAGCCATTGGATGTGGGGCCACTGCGGGCGGCACGTTTTTTGGAGCCGATGACCTTGCTGTGGTTTGCCGCGGCGCAGGCCACAGGTTCTCGGCAGATCGCGTTCAAGCTCTTGCGTGCTTGAGCAATGGGGTTGGATGGATGGTTGTTTTGAAAAGGATGCATCGATGAAACGCTCTCTTTTGATGGGGCTTCTGATGGCCCAGCTTGTTGGGTTAACGGGGTGCGCTGGTACCCGTGTGGCCGCCCCAACCTATGTGCTGGTGCATGGTGCCTTCCAGGATGCCCGTGCGTGGGACGAGGTCAGGCCCATGCTGGAGGCGCGCGGTGCGTCTGTCGTGGCGGTGAACTTGCCTGGCCGCGTGGGAGAGGCTGTCGTATCGGAGTCGTTGACCCTGGACGCTTACCGCGACGCGGTGCTGCGCATGGTGAATGCACAACCCGGACCCGTGGTGCTGGTGGGGCACAGTTTTGGTGGCATCACCATCTCCAATGTGGCCGAAGCCGCGCCGGAGAAAATTCAAACGCTGGTGTACCTGGCGGCGTATTTGCCTACGGCGGCCACCGCTGACCAAAGCATGGCCAAGTTGGCTGAAACCGACCATTGGAACCAGTTCAACAAAAAGCGGCAAAACTTTCTTATCGCAGCAGACTACAAAACCGCCAGCGTATTGGCGGATGACCAGTTGATGTTGTTTTGCGCAAACTGCCTGCCCGAGGCTCAAAAGAAAACCCTGGCGTTGATGCAGCGCGAGCCTTTGAAGCCTGCCGCTTCAGCGCTGCCCTTGACAGCAGCCCGCTATGGCACCGTCAGGAAGGTATACATCCACACCACCGCAGACAACGCGGTGAGTTATACGCTGCAGCAGCAAATGGTGACGCGCACACCGGTTGCCAAAACGATCACCCTGGCGACTGGCCATTCACCCTACTTGGAAGCGCCCGCTGCGTTGGCTGATGCCTTGTGGGCCGCACGATGAGGCGGCAAATGCTTGAGTGTTTGGAGCAAATCAGGTGCTGCGCCGTCAGCCGCATTTGCCGACGCAATAAGGTGTAGGCGATGAGGACGCCCCAAATGTCTTGCCGCACCAAGCCTGGCTGCTTGCTGCGCAGGACAAAGTTGTTGGCCTGTGCGCCTGATAGCGTTTGCGACAGCTCTACTTGAAATTCCATCAAAAAGGGACGTGATCAACACGTCCCTTTTACCCCTCCTCGAGTACCAGCCTCTTAACCGACTGGCATTAGGCTGATTGAGCGGGTCTTTTTTTGTTTGGTGTCAAGAATCGGCGTGTTCTTGCGTTCGATGGTGAAGTTCTTGGCTGGTCTGATCGCCAAGTTTGGTCTCGTTTGGCGATGACGTGCCGACAGGTTCAATGTTTTGTGCCAACTGCCCTTTGGGGCCGATGACAAGCTCATAGCTCACACGGCTACCTTGTTTGAGCGTACGAAAACCTTCCATCCGTATCGCGGAGAAGTGCGCAAATATGTCTTGACCGCCACCCTCGGGTTCGATGAACCCGAAGCCCTTCGCATCGTTAAACCACTTCACTGTGCCCCAATTCATTAGTGTCTCCCGCGTTTATCGCGTTGAGATTCTCGTGCCCACTTTGTATGCTGTCAAGGAAATGACAGGTCATTTCTGGTCATTGAGCTGGACACAAGCTTGTCGAATCGATCTTTTACTTCGTGGCCGTTTTGGTGCGGTGAAAAGCCGGGTTTGTATTGACATCATCGGGCTCTTGCGCTGGTGCTTTTAGGCGCAATATGCCCTTCACGGCACTGGCCAGGCCTTGAGTCGATAGAATGGATCTATGTTTTTCCTTGCCTCCCAAACACCCGAGTCGCCCGCCTTCCCAACGAACCCAACCCTTCCTGATGATGGGCAGGGTGCAGTGGTTGCGGAGCGGCAAGCTGCTCGGGTGGAACCACCGCCGATGTACCAAGTTGTCTTGCTCAATGACGACTACACCCCCATGGAGTTTGTTGTGATGGTTTTGCAAGAGTATTTCAAGCTCGACTTGGAAGCCGCCACTCAAATCATGCTCAAAATTCACCATGAGGGTCGCGGTGTATGTGGCGTATTCTCTAAAGACGTCGCAGCCACGAAAGTGGAGTTGGTCTCAAACGCCGCCCGCCGGGGCGGTCACCCCTTGCAATGCATTATGGAGGCCGCATGATTGCCCAAGAACTTGAAGTCAGCCTGCACATGGCTTTTGTCGAAGCCCGGCAGCAGCGACATGAATTCATCACCGTTGAGCACTTGCTCATGGCCCTGCTCGACAACCCCTCCGCTGCCGAGGTGTTGCGGGCTTGTTCTGCCAACCTGGACGACCTGCGTAAGAGTTTGACGCAGTTCATCAAAGAGAACACCCCCACGGTTGGTGGCAACGACGAAGTCGATACCCAGCCCACCCTCGGTTTCCAGCGTGTGATCCAGCGCGCCATCATGCATGTGCAGTCCACAGGCAGTGGCAAAAAGGAAGTCACCGGCGCAAACGTCCTGGTGGCGATATTTGGCGAGAAAGATTCGCACGCGGTTTACTACCTTCACCAGCAAGGCGTGACACGTTTGGATGTGGTGAATTTCATCGCTCATGGCATCAAGAAGACCGACCCGCCCGAACCCGCCAAGCCCAGTGACGGGGCGGCTGAATCCCAAGCCGAGAAAGAAGAGGGCGACGGCAAAGGTTCGCCACTGGATCAGTTCACCCAGAACCTCAACAACTTTGCCCGCGAAGGCAAGATTGATCCGTTGATTGGCCGCGAGCACGAAGTCGAGCGCGTGATTCAAGTTTTGTGCCGCCGGCGAAAAAACAATCCGCTTCTGGTAGGTGAAGCCGGCGTTGGCAAGACGGCGATTGCTGAAGGCTTGGCCTGGCGCATCACCCAGGGCGATGTGCCTGAGGTGTTGGCTGATGCCACTGTGTACTCACTGGATATGGGCGCTTTGCTGGCGGGCACCAAATACCGGGGCGATTTTGAGCAGCGCTTGAAGGGCGTGCTCAAGCATCTCAAGGACATGTCCAATGCCGTGCTTTTCATTGACGAGATTCACACCTTGATTGGTGCCGGTGCCGCTTCGGGTGGCACGCTTGATGCCAGCAATCTACTCAAACCCGCACTGAGTTCTGGTGCCATGAAGTGCATCGGTGCCACGACTTTCACGGAGTACCGCGGCATCTTTGAAAAAGACGCAGCTTTGTCGCGTCGCTTCCAGAAGGTGGATGTTGTTGAGCCTTCTGTTGAGCAAACGGTTGAAATCCTCAAGGGTTTGAAGTCGCGTTACGAAGAGCACCACAGCGTGAAGTACGCGCTCGGTGCTTTGCAAGCGGCCGCTGAGTTGTCGGCCAAATTCATCAATGACCGTCATTTGCCTGACAAAGCCATTGACGTGATCGATGAAGCGGGTGCGGCCCCAGCGCATCTTGCCCAAGAGCAAGCAAAAGAAAACCATCACGCGCAACGAGGTGGAAGAAATCGTCGCCAAGATTGCGCGCATTCCACCCGCCAGTGTGTCCTCTGACGACCGCTCCAAGCTCAAGAGCCTGGACCGCGACTTGAAGAGTGTGGTTTTTGGGCAAGACCCGGCACTGGATGCGCTGGCTTCGTCGATCAAGATGGCACGCTCTGGTCTGGGCAAACCTGACAAGCCGATTGGCGCTTTCTTGTTCAGCGGCCCCACGGGCGTCGGCAAAACCGAAGCGGCCAAACAGTTGGCCTATATCCTGGGCATCGACCTGATTCGTTTCGACATGAGCGAGTACATGGAGCGCCATGCGGTCAGCCGCTTGATCGGCGCGCCTCCGGGTTATGTCGGGTTTGATCAGGGGGGTCTTCTGACCGAGGCCATCGGCAAAAAGCCGCACTGCGTTTTGTTGTTGGACGAAATCGAAAAAGCCCATCCTGATGTGTTCAACGTGCTGCTGCAGGTGATGGACCACGGCACATTGACAGACAACAACGGGCGCAAGGCCGACTTCCGCAACGTCATCATCATCATGACGACGAACGCCGGCGCGGAGACCATGAACAAGTCCACCATTGGTTTCACCAATGCGCGCGAGTCGGGTGACGAGATGGCTGACATCAAACGCCTCTTCACGCCCGAGTTCCGCAATCGTTTGGACGCCATCGTCAGCTTCCGCGCACTGGACCAAGACATCATCATGCGGGTGGTGGATAAGTTCTTGCTGCAACTGGAAAGCCAGCTGGCCGAGAAAAAAGTGGAAGTCACCTTCACCGATGGCTTGCGCAAACACCTCGCAGTCAAAGGTTTCGATCCGCTGATGGGTGCCCGGCCGATGCAGCGCTTGATCCAAGACACGATCAGACGCGCCCTGGCCGACGAGCTCTTGTTTGGACGTCTGGTCGATGGGGGGCGTCTCACTGTGGATGTTGATGCCAGCGGACAGGCGGTGCTCGACATTCAACCGCACAAAAAGAGCGACAAGCCCAAGGCTGAGCCTGCGACCGCTTGACCTACGATGGATCGATCAGGCCCGATGAGGTTTTAACCATTCGCGCTGACTCTTCGACAGGGCTCAGGACAGGACTTGTCGAAAGGGCGCAAACCTGGGTTTCGACAAACTCAACTCGAACGGTAGCGGTAGGCATCGGCTGTTCGGGCCAAATCAATAACACGTCAGCCTTGAGCAGACAGATCGAAACCGCGCGCAAGTTTCCACTGACCAATGCCAGCGGCCAAAAGAATGCCAAGCCGTCTCGATTTAAGCTCGGTTGCGCCTGCTGGCCCCCTCCTGGATCGAACCTTTGAGTTCTTGGCGTTGCCGGGCTTGATGCGGCCTGATGAAGTCTCCACCCCCGTTCGGGCTGAGCCAGTCGAAGCCCAGGTTGTACGCGCTCGCTTTCGACAAGTCCTGTCCTGAGCCCTGTCGAAGAGTCAGGGCGAACGGTTCTGACCTCATCAGGCCGGATCAATAGTGGGTCTGATTCATCGCAACTCCGTGAGTTTGATTGAGCCAATCGAAGTTGAACTGACGGGACGTCGGACTTGGTAGACCTTGATGACGAGGCAGCCAGCGCAGAACAGCCTGTTTTCTGTGTCGCATCACACGCTCTAGGTGTTGTTGCTGACAAAATCGGTGCTCAAAAACAGCAGCGGACTCACGAAAATGCATGAACCCATGTGTTCAATGCATAGGCCTGATATCTCTTGCGCAAATAAAGTCGATTTGGGAATACATGTTCAAAAACAACCAGGGCGAACGCCCTTTTTGGTGGCGAGCCAACGTATTGGCGGCTGCCGACTATGTGCTCGGTATCTTGCTGTTGGTGGTGCTGGCCTCCATAGACATCGTGGCCTGGGATGTGGTGTTCAACATCGCGTTGATTGCCGTCTTATTCAATTTGCTGGTGTACGGCTGCGTCTTGGCTCGCCTGACGTCCGGTCTGCGAGACCCAATGATCAGCGGTTTGCAGGTCATGGCAGGTTGCGGCATCAACATGGTGGGCATCCTCTTGGCACCGCAGCTGGTTTTTTTCTTTGTCATCAACCTGTTTGTACCGCTGTCTTTTGGACGTTTCCACTTCCCGCGAAAAACGTTCTTGGGGGCCTGGATCCTGATTTGCGCGTCACTGGGTATTGTGATGTTCGCCGTTTCGGATCGTATCCAGATAGGGCTGGCCAGCCCGAAAGACCGCACGGTTTTTTGGTTGGTTTGTAGCTTGGCGTTTGCCCGCTTTCTTGTCATTCATTCAGAAGTCTCGCGCATGCGCGCCAAGCTCCGTGAATCGAACTCTCGACTTCGTGCTTCTCGCGAGTACATTGCGCGAATCTTGTCGGAACTGCCCGTACCCTTGATGGTTTTCGACAAGACAGGCAACGCGGTGCTGATCAACCAAGCGGCTGCTCGGCAAATGCGCGATTTCGGTGATGGTGTGGTCAACAACCAGTTGTCGGCTGTCCTCGAAAAACTGCAGCCGGTCCTCGGGGGGCGCATCCGGAGTTTTCCAGTTCAGAACCAAGAAGTCGAGGGACCGAACGAAAAGCGATTTTTGCTGGGAGCCAGCGTCTTGTCCGAATCTCATGACAACATTCTGGACGGTGAAACCGTGCTGTCTCTGTGGGACATAACACCGTTGCGCTTGGCTGAAAAGCAGCGTGAGACGGCCCTCAATTTTTTGTCGCACGACTTGCGTGCACCCTTGTCGGCGTTGTCTGCCACCTTGAACAACCCTGAGGTCGATCTGGAGCAATCACGCTTGCGCCTGTCGCGCAGTGTGCGCAGCTGTTTGTCACTCGCGGATGATTTTGTACTGATTGCCAGAACAACACGAACCGATCCGGCTCAGTTAAGAGAAATAGACCTTCAAGAGGTCGTTTCTGACGCAGTTTCTGCCTTGGAGCCACTGGCCAAGGTTCGGGGAGTTCGCCTGATTTGGGAGCCTATTGATGCTGTCGCCCCGGTCGCTGGGGATTGGTCGCTGTTAAGGCGTGCCATCGTGAATTTGCTTGATAACGCCCTGCGTTACAGCGCTGATGGAGGTCAAGTGGATGTGCGTTTGCTCAATCAAAGCGGCGGTTGGGCAGTCGTGATCGACGATGACGGTCCGGGTTTTGAGGTGCTGCCGACCTATGTCTCCGTAGTCCAGGAAGAAGAAATTCTTCTTCCGGGGGCCAACCCTGCCACTGCAGGCTTGGGTTTGAAGCTGGTCTCGCTTGTCACCAGCCTTCACGGTGGCTTGTTTGTTCTTGGGAATCGGCAAAATGGTGGCGCACGAGTGAAAATATCCTTGCCCAAAATCACAAAAGACCAGGCGATGAGTTTTGCTGGACTCTGAATTGGAATGGAGCCTACAAAAGGGGGCTCAACTCCACGATACACCTGGTCGTGGATGCGCTCGGTATGCCGGTCCGAGTCATTGCGACAGAAGCTAGTACTGCGACTCTGAAATAACAAAACATGAAAGCGTGCCTTCGCACCGATGGCGGCGTTGCAAATCCTCGCGATACCCCGGTATCGCTGCGGTTTGCGCCTTGCCCTGACCCAAAACGCATCGTTTTTATTTGTTCTATCAAGAGTGCAACACCACACTAGCCGAGCGGATTGCACGCAAGCCAAAGAGCTCATTGCCGATTTTCTAACCCAGTATCTGTTGATTCGGCCTGATGAAGTCTCCACTTCCTTTGGGGTTGAGCGAGTCGACGCCCAGCTTGTATTCGCTACCCTTGAAAAAACTCAGGGTGAACGGTTCAGCCTTCATCAGGCCAGATCAATAGGTTGAATTGATCGTCAGCGCGTTGAGGCGCTGGCATGCTCGATAGCTGCGGCGAGCTGCCTCACCGCAATCGGCTTGGAGACGTAGTCTGTCATGCCAGCGCTGAGATAGGAATTGCGGTCTTGAATCATGGCATTGGCTGTCATAGCAATGATGGGAATGTTGGTGTACGCGCCGCCCAGCGCGCGGATCGCTTGGGTCGAGGCTTGACCATCCATTTCAGGCATCTGAATGTCCATCAGTATCAGGTCATACTGCGCCTGTTGCACTTGGCGTACGGCCTCGATGCCGTCGGCAACAATATCGCTGTAGTGCCCCATCTGATCCAAAATGGCTTTGATCAGGATTTGGTTCACGCCGTTGTCCTCGGCCACCAAGATTCGCAAACTTCGAGCGGCACGTTCTGGGACATCGCTGCTGGGGTCTTGATGCACCAGTTTTCGGCTGTCGCCCACTGCGAGCGGAACCTGCAGCTCGAATGTGCTGCCAACACCCAACTCACTTTGCACTTGCAAAGTTCCTCCCATCAGTTCGGTCAACTCCTTGCTGATGGCCAGGCCCAGGCCGCTGCCTCCGTAACGGCGCGCGGTGCTGCTGTCGGCTTGGGTGAATCGGTCAAACAAGGTCGGCAGGGCGTCTGGCGCGATGCCGATGCCGCTGTCCTTCACAGCCACGCAGAACATGAAACGTCCATCCACCATAGCGTGTTGATTGACAGTCACGTCAACCTGACCTTGATCGGTGAACTTCAGGGCATTGCCGATGAGGTTGAAAAGTATCTGCCTCAGTCTGCTGGCATCGCCACGCAATGCACTTGGCAGGTTGGGGCCAAAGTGGGTAAGCAATTCAAGCCCTTTTGCTTGTGCGCGGACTGACAGCAGTGTGGCGACCTCATCAATGATCAGCTGGGGGCTGAATTCGGCAATCTCCAATTCCATTCGAGCCGCCTCAATTTTTGAGATGTCCAGCACATCGTTGATGACTGTAAGCAGCATTTGTCCTGAAGTGCGCATCAACTCGACATAACGGCGCTGCTGCTCGGTGAGTTGCGTGTTGAGCAGCAAACCGTTCATACCCAGCACCGCATTGAGCGGCGTGCGTATCTCATGGCTCATGGCTGCGAGGAACTGGGTTTTCGATTCATTGGCGGCTTCGGCCGCTGCTTTGGCGCGTGTCAGTTCACGTTCTGATGCAGTGATGTCTCGGAATACGCTCACCACACCGCCGTCGGGCATGCGGGTTTCAATGGCGTGCACCACCATGCCATTGCCGATGTCTTGTTCAAAGTCAGCGTGCCTGCTCTGGTGGGCTTGCATCCGACGGTTGATCCAAGCTTCACGTTCAATCGCATCAGCGTCTGCAAGATAGTGACGTGCCGAGTGCCTGACCAAAATCTCAAAGGCAATGCCAGGTTGAATCAGGTTTTTGAGCCAAGGAAATATGGTGACGTAGCGCTGGTTCCAAGCCAGTACCCTGTCATGCGGGTCACACAACAAAAAGCCGTCACTCATCGACGCCAAGGCTTGATCCAAAAGCGTTTTGGAGCGAATAGTTTCTTGGCGAGCCCGGCTCAGTTTGGCCCAATGCCAATGAACAAAACCGGCGGACAGGAAAATCATGCTGAGGAACACGAGAGAGACGATAGTGGTTTTGCGTTTATCGGCATGCCAACGGCCCAACACGACTTTCATCGGGAGGCTGGTAGACAGCAGAACGCTTCGATACAAACTGGATCGAACGGCGATCAGCGCCTCACTCTGGTTCGGGCGCCCCTGGCCTGACCGTGCCTGGCCGTCGGCGTGATCTACAGACAGGGGTGGAGACAAACTCAAGGCACCGGTGATATCGGTCGGCGGACTGCTGGCCAGCAGTTGTCCGTCATCTCGCTCCAGTGTGATTTGCATACCGTCGAGGGTGGCACCCGGTGCCAGCACACTGGCCACCAATTGCAGAGGAACCTCCGCCACGACGAGCCCGCGACTACCGTTGTTCGTCATGTAAGCCCGAGCCAGATGGACGACGGTTTCTGTGGTGAAGGGACTGCGTATGGCCGGGCCGATGACCAGCCCCGGGGAGTTCTGTGCCCAGACTTGGTTCACAAACCCAGGTGGCCATCGGGCCGTGTTATCAGTTTTTGTCTGTGCGGCGAAGTTGTGAGTTTGAGCCCCAGCCACGGTTTCACCGTTGGCCCCCAGCAGCACAATGTCCCGTACCAGCAAATTTCGCTTGACCAGGCCGATTAGCAGCACTTGGGCCTGCGCAGCGTCGATTTGTCCGTCGGCTGAAGTCGCGGGCCGGATCAGTTCTTCTACTCCCGCCAACATGACATCGACCGATAGCAAGGTGCGGTTCAACGAAGCCTCGGCACTTGCCAAAGCCCGTTCGGTTTGGCTACGGCCTTGTAGGAGGGCCTCTTTTTGGCTGGACGAAATCAGCGACTGTGCGGTGGCCAGTACGCCCAGTGCGAAAGCGGCTGCCACAAACCATATCGCGGTGGGGATCCAGCGGGGCAGACCCATGTCAGTTAGTTTTTGGGTTGATCCCGGTGACAGGACCCAAAGACTGCTCCCAAGTGCGTGCGCACAGTGCGCCGCAGCGTTGTATCCAGCGGGTCAGTACGGTGCTTGAAAAAACATCGCGGCGCAATTGTTCATCCTGGGGTGTCAGAGGCACGGCCACCATCTTGCCGCGCCGAGCGCTGCTGCAGCCGCTGGGCTGTCCCGTGTTGCACGCCAGTCCTTCTTGGGTTTCTCGCTCCGCGTCAACCCATATGGCGGCCTCCAGCTTCGGCAGTTCTTCTTTGATCAGCGCGCGGACATCGCCTGGCAAGCCGTTCCAAGCGGCACCGTTTGCTGCGAACACAGACAAACCCCAGTTCAGCGGCAGGGTGTGTAAATGGCTGGTGATTTCATGCAGGCCGATGGTATTGCCTGACATGGTGCCCGTGATGGCGCAGTCGATGGCACCGCTGCGTACATAGGGCATGACTTCAGCAAAACTGGTGACGACCGGCACAGCACCCAGTGCTTCTATGAGGTCGGCTTGGGAGCTGCTTGCGGTGCGTACCTTTCGGCCTTTGAGATCAGACAGTCCGGCGAATGAATTTCTACAATAGAGGACTTGAGCAGGGTAGGCATAGACTGCTAACAACTCAACGCCGTAACCCTGTCTAAGGATTCTTTCGAGGGTGGGCCGAAAGGCATTGACCGCTCGCCGAACCGATGCGATGTCAGGGTTGAGCCCCGCCAGATCCGGTGCGCTGAGTTCGGGCGCGACGGCAGCGATGCTACTGAGCAGGGCGGTCCCAAATGGCAGCACGCCAAGCTGTAGCAAACGCAAAGACTCGGAAGCCCGGATCCCTGCGCGGTCGAACGGTACGATTTCGACTTGCACTCGACCATTTGATTTTTCAATCAGTGTTTTGGTCCAAAACGGTTGCTCATGGCGAATGTACTGGTTGACACCGTCCAAACCCCCCACCACTCGCAATTGCACGGTTTCGCTTTTCGCAACAGGCGATCGAATTTGGCTTTCGGGTCGCGATGTTTGACACCAACCCGTGGTGGCGAAACCCAAGTAGCAAGGCAGGACAACCCATTGGCCAGCCCGACGGGCGGCGTCGCCCCAGGTGAGGGGGGACCTTCTTAACTTGTGATTCCAATTGGCACCCAAACCACCCCCAACATTCGCGACAGACTGTGGCTGCGCAGTTTAGGAGACGGCTTACCTGGTCACGACCAGATTGGGCTGATTTGGCGATAAATTGTCAGCAACCGTTGCGAGGGTGAGTCAGCCTCATGCTGCAAAACAAATCACTTGATGAAACTGCTGAAGGTGGATTTGATCGTGGCACTGCAGTCACCGCCAATCATAAGAAAACTGAAACATCACACCTGCATCCCCCAGGGCGTTGAGTTGAGCCGACATGGTTCGGTTGAACTGCCATCCCACGGATACCAGCGCGCCAGGCGAAAAACCGTTGTTGTTGAACGGAACCTTGTTCTCGTACTTGCCGCGGTAGCCGTAAAGCAAACCTGCAGACCATTGCAAAAACAGCGGGGTGTCGTTCCAAACGTTGTCATAACGTTTACCCAAGTAAAGGTATCCGCTGGGCTGACCGAAGGAATTGCGGAAGTAAGATCCACCGTAAAGCCAACCGTTGTCGTATTGCTGCTCGGCGCCTATTGCATAGACGCTTTGATGTTCGTCACTGGGACGCCAATGCAAGCTATAGGGCGACAACACAAAACGCCAGTGGCTTTCACCGGAAAAGTCGGGGGCAGAAAACCAAGACTTGTTTTGGGCCTGTGCGGTCGATGGTGCGATTGCGGTGCCCAAAGCAATTGTCAAAAAAAGAAAAATGGCTCTTCTGGGCCAGGCAGTGAGATTTTTCATGGGCGAGATTCTAACTATGAGGTATTTGAGTTTCTCTACACTGGCCCGTGTAGCCGCAGTCGTGTTGGCATTGCTGACCTTGAACGGATGTGCGTGGCTGGATGCCAAACAGAGGCAGTTGGCCCTGCGTCCTACCCCAAGCAAGCCGGACGTGGTGGCGTCAGCCGCGCCGAGTTTTCTTGCGCGCGATGAACGTTTTTTTCTAACCATCACCTCCGCCTCCCCAGAGCTTGACCGAGCGCCTGCCGACCAAACCTTGGCTCTGTGGTGGTTGCCCCAGACCGATCCCCACGCTCCGGTCTTGCTCTACCTGCACGGCACATTTCGCAACCTCTATCAGAACCTACCCAAAATCAATGCATTGAGGCAGGCGGGGTTTGCGATTCTGGCGGTGGACTACCGAGGCTGGGGTGATAGCAGCCGCATCTTGCCGTCCGAGGCCAGCATCAACGCAGATGCTGTCTCCGCTTGGCAAGAGCTAAAAAAACGCGCGCCCGACCCCGGCCGCCGCGTGATCTATGGCCACTCCATGGGTGGGGCCGTGGCGACAAGCCTGGCCAGTCAATTGCGGGTGGGACAAGATTACGGAGCACTCATTTTGGAATCTACCTTTACCCGTATGTCGGACGTGGCTGCCGAAGCGGGCTTCTGGGGCAGGCTCGCTGCTTCGCTCACCACACTGGCGTTTGACTCTTTGTCCAAAATCAAGCACGTTGATGCGCCGCTGTGGATGCTTCATGGAACGGCGGACAGAACGGTCCCGGTGCAATTGGGCCGGCGTTTGCGCGACGCGGCTCCACCTCAGGTTCGATGGATTGAGTTCACTGGCGGCTCGCACAGCCGATTGTTCAGCGACGCACCTGAGGTTTACCAGGAGACCATGCGGGCCTTGATGCAAACACTTCCTGAAACCTCCCAACCTGTGTCCGTCAAGCCATGAGGTGGCCCTTGCCCGCCTTGTTTGTGTGGGGTTTGGCCTGGGTCTTGTTTTGGTTGCTGCACCATTGGGGCTTATCAAGCCTGTTGGCGTTTGTGGGGGGCTGTTGCGGTGGATTGGCAGGAGGGGCGTTCGCCGCAGTGCGGGGTTTGTCGCGCTGGCGGCAAATGCTCATCGTTTTGGGTTTTCCGTTGTCGGCCGCCGCATCTGGGTTTGCTGCCGGGTGGCCAGCTTGGGTGTGGTTGTTGCCCTTGCTCTTGCTGTTGGCGCTGTACCCCTTGCGCAGTTGGCGTGATGCACCGCTGTTTCCCACGCCTCGCGATGCATTGACGGGGTTGTCGAAAGCCACTGCGCTGCCGTCCAGCGTGCGTATCTTGGACGCTGGTTGCGGTTTGGGCGACGGCCTCTTGGCGCTGCGCAGGGAGTTTCCGTCTGCCCACATCGTTGGCCTGGAGTGGAGTGTTTTGTTGCGACTGCTGTGCGCTGCGCGTTGCCGCTTGGTTGGTGCCCAGGTCGAGGTTGAGCGAGGTGACATCTGGGCAGCGGACTGGTCGCCCTACGACATGGTCTACCTCTTCCAGCGCCCAGAGAGCATGGCCCGTGCCATGGACAAGGCCTTGTCTGAGATGCGGCCTGGCGCGTGGCTGGTTAGTTTGGAGTTTGAGGTGGCCGGGAGAGCGCCAACGTTGCGCTTGGACGCGCACGCGGGCAAGCCGGTGTGGCTCTACAGGTTACCGCTGAAAGAGGCCGCGTTTGAGCCTTGACTAGCCCAATCGTGCTCTGTGCCGCGCCACTTGGGCGCGCACTTGCGCAGGGGCCGTGCCGCCAAGTACCTGCCGTGCGTTCAGCGAGCCACGAAGGGTCAGCACCTCGAACACGTCGGCTTCAATCGAGGCGTTGAAGGCCTTCAGTTCCGCCAGTGGCAATTCGGCCAAATCCACGCCGCGCGCAATGGCCTCCTTGACCGCATGGGCCACGGTTTCGTGGGCATCGCGAAACGGCAGGCCTTTTTTGACCAAGTAGTCGGCCAAGTCTGTGGCGGTGGCATAACCTTTGAGCGCGGCGCGCTCCATGGCTTCGGGTTTGACGGTGATACCAGCGACCAGCTCAATGAAGATGCGCAAGGTGTCTTTCAGCGTGTCCACCGTATCAAACAGCGGTTCTTTGTCTTCTTGGTTGTCCTTGTTGTAAGCCAGTGGCTGGCCTTTCATGAGGGTGATCAAACCCATCAGGTGGCCCACCACACGGCCAGTTTTGCCGCGGGCCAGTTCAGGTACATCGGGGTTTTTCTTCTGCGGCATGATGCTCGAGCCGGTGCAGAAGCGGTCCGCCAAATCAATGAATCCAAAGTTCTGGCTCATCCAGAGCACCAGCTCTTCGGACAGCCTTGAGAAATGCACCATGCACAGGCTGGCGGCTGCGGCGAACTCAATGGCGAAGTCACGGTCACTTACAGCGTCCAGGCTGTTCTGGCAGACACCGTTCATGCCCAAACTCGCGGCGACGCGTTCTCTGTTTAAGGGATAGCTGGTGCCTGCCAGTGCGGCGGCGCCCAAGGGCAGGCGGTTGGTGCGTTTGAACACGTCGTCAAAACGTTCTGCATCGCGCGAGAACATTTCCACGTAAGCCAGCAGGTGATGACCAAAACTCACGGGCTGGGCCACTTGCAAGTGGGTAAAGCCCGGCAAGATCACGTCAACGTTCTTATCCGCCACCTCCACCAAGGCGCGCTGCAAAGCTGTCAGCAAGCCGCCGATGGCTGTGATTTCATCTCGCAGCCACAGCCGCACATCGGTGGCCACCTGGTCGTTGCGCGAGCGGCCAGTATGCAGCCGCTTGCCTGCGTCACCGACGAGTTGCGTTAGCCGGGCTTCAATGTTGAGGTGAACGTCTTCCAGGTCGAGTTTCCATTCGAACGCGCCGCTTTCAATTTCTCTGGTGATTTGCGCCATGCCGCTTTGAATCTTGGCATGGTCCTCTGCGCTGATCACCTTTTGGTGGCAGAGCATTTCTGCATGGGCCAGGCTGCCTGTGATGTCGGCCTTCCAAAGTCGCTTGTCGAAAAATACGCTGGAGGTGTATCGCTTGACCAGCTCGCTCATGGGTTCGGAGAACAAAGCCGACCAGGCTTGGGATTTTTTGTCGAGTTGGTCAGAGGACATGGGTGAAGTCTGAAAAATTGGAGGAGTGCAGCATGCAGGAGCAGCGGACCCCAGACGACTGGCAAGAGGGTTTTCAGAATTTGTCAGTCTTGGCGACAATGCGACTGAACTGACTCCCTCTGAAATTGGTTTCATTCTATCGAGCCCTGCATGCCAACCTCCAAGCATCTTCCTCCTGGACGCGCGCTGCCCGCAACGGATGATCCCAGTTCGCCGATGCCGACAACCCAGGACTCTATGTGGATAGAGCCCGGTGCCCGTGGCTCGAAGGTGCCCGCACGGGGTGCAGATGCCTTCGATGTTTGCCATGTGGGCGTGGTGTTGCGTACGGTGGTTTTTGTGCATGGTGTGGTGGCCCTGGGCTTGCTATTTACCAGCATCACAGCCGTGCTTTGGCTCGAATCGTTCAGCTTGGCTGCCGGTGTCGTGCTGCCTGGCGTGCTGCTGTGGCTCGTGATGACCTGTGTATTCAAGCGCGTGTTCATTCGACTTCATGTCGTTCAGCAGTGGTTTCTGGCTGGTTCTCTAGGTGCTTTCGCGGCGCGACTGTCCTGGGCTTTGGCCCAATGGTCGGGTTTGGTGGTTTGGGGTGGGGAGTCTGGAGCGAATCAGGCCACGCCAGCCACATTGGCACCGATGCTGGCCGGGGCTGCATTGGCCGTCTGCATCACCCTGTGGTTGCAGTGGCGCGAGCAGGCGCGTTTTCCTGCGGAAGCGACAGCGCGGCTGGCGGAGTTGCAATCGCGCATACGCCCTCATTTTTTATTCAATACGCTCAACACGGCTTTGGCCCTGGTGCGCTTGGATCCCAAGCGCGCTGAGCAAGTGTTGGAGGACTTGTCCGAGTTGTTCCGTGTTGCGCTCAGTGAAAGTGGTGCGTCCACTACTTTGGCAGACGAAATCGACTTGGCGAGACGCTACCTGGCCATTGAACAAATTCGTTTTGGCGACCGGCTCAAAGTGCAATGGGAACTGGATTCCGCTGCTGGCACCGCCCGCGTTCCACCCTTGTTGTTGCAGCCGCTGGTGGAGAACGCAGTTCACCACGGTGTGGAACCGGGCGAGGAGGGGGGCTTGGTGCGGATCCGCACCCGCGTGATGGGTGGGCGTGTACAACTGTCTATCGTCAATACCGTGCCCAACGCACCGCCTCAGCATGGCAACGGTATGGCGCTGCACAACGTGAAGGAGCGGTTGCGTTTGATGCACGATGTCGCTTGCCATTTTGAAACTCGCTTGCACGAGGGTGTTTTTCGCGTGCAAATCACGCTACCGTCTGGGGATGCAACTCTGAAAGAAAAACCATGACCGGGGCTACTCTGCGCGTTCTGCTGGTCGATGACGAAGCGCTGGCCAGGATGCGGCTGCGCAGTTTGATCGCTGAAATAGACGATCCCAAAACCGTGGTCGTGGCCGAATCCCCTACCGCCATGGCGGCACGCGTGTGGATGACAGAACACCAGTGCGACGTGGTCCTGCTGGACATCGCCATGCCGGGTTTGAACGGTATGCAATTTGCGACCGAGTTGCGACAGCAGCCAGGTTTGCAGGGGTCGGCCCCTGGCCATCACGCGGACTTGCGTCTCAGCAAGCCCGTGGTGATATTCATCACGGCCCACCCCGAACATGCACTCAGTGCATTTGAGGTTGAAGCGGTGGACTATTTGACCAAACCCGTGCGCCGTGACCGGTTGCAGGCAGCTTTAAAGCGTGCGGCGCAGCGGCTGTCAGTGACGTCCATGCAAACCGAAACGCACTTGTCGGCCTCGTCCGCAGACACGAATGTTGCGTCGGGGGCCCATGAAGCTGAGCCTGTCATTGTGGTTAGCGATCGGGGTCGCATCATGCGCGTGCCGGTCAGCGAAGCGCTGTATTTCAAAGCCGAGCTCAAGTACGTCACTTTACGAACCGCACAGCACAGCCACGTGCTCGACGATAGCCTGAGCGATCTGGAAAAACGTGTGGGCCCCAAATTCATCCGCGTGCACCGCAATGCTTTGGTTGCCAAGCATGCAGTCAGAGCGTTAGAGCGCCGGGTGATAGCCGGCGAAGCAGATGAAGATGGTGGCGAAACATGGGCCGTTCGTGTCGCACCGCTGGATGAATGGCTGGCTGTTTCGCGCCGGCAGGTGGCGGCAGTTAGAGATGCGCTGGCGGCGGATGGGGTTTAAGTCAGGTGGATGGGGCACCAAGCCGCACCAGGAGGGCTCGCATGTGCGCTGAATGGCTGACGAGATGCATGCCTGGTGAACTGAAGCGCCATAAAGCCAGTGCACCGCTGCGAAGACGCAAGGACTTTTGGTTGTCCAATTCGATCTGCAGTTCACCCGACAAGCATTGAATCAAAAGCGGTGCGGTGCCAGCTGCCAGTGAGAAGCGGGTCGGTGTTACCAACGCAGTGAGCGTGATGCAATAGCGGCCACGTCGAGCCAGTACGCTCAAGTTGTGCAACGGACCGTCAATCAGTCGGGCTTGAATCCGTGCTTCGCCCGGAAAGTAGAAAGGTTGCAGCGGGCTTTCCAGGCGATGGTTGAGACCATCTTCGGCTGATACCAACACCATGCCATTTCCACCGAGCAATGCAATGCAGCGGTCGTATCCAGGAAATGCTGAGAACGGTGAGTCTTGCGCCACTTCGGCCACACTGATACGCCAGTCGAAGTCATTCTCTCCACCTTCAATTGGATGAGTCGCTACCAAACGCATCGAGCCAGCACCATTGCGCCAAGCCGTAGACGGGCACTGCGTGAGGTCAATCAACTCTGGCTCAGCCGTGACATTGAGATTTCCGAAATTCATCACAAACCACCCCGCTTTCGCCCATAGCTTGTCGAAGGGCCTTTACCGAGATACGCGCCCGCTTCGAAAGGTTCGGGCCGAACGGTGTTCGGTGTCATGTTTTATGGATGACTTCAGATTTGGGCATGCTGAAGGATTCACTTTTATTTGACCTGTTCTTGTAGCCGTGCTCGCGCCAGCAACCAGATTCCGAGCAATACCAAGGCGGTTCCGCACAGCTCCCACACGGTGAAGGGCTCGCCCAGCAAAAGCACCCCTAATGCCACAGTGGCCACCGGGCCTGCCATGCCGCACTGCGCAGCCAATGGCGCACCAATTCTGCTGATCGCCACCATGACCATGACAATGGGTGCGAACGTGCAAAAAACGCCGTTGATCAAGGACAACCACAGCACCTCCTGGGGCACGACCAAAGAAGACACTGGATTTGTTACGAAAAAGTGAATGAAGGAAAACAAGCAAGCAGTGGCAGTGGCCCAGCCGGCCAAACGTTCGGCCCCCAGCCTGCTGACGACCTCGCCACTGTGGCTCAAGTAAATAGCGTAGGTGATGGCGCTGGCGAAGACCAAGGAGGCACCCAGAGGCACGTTTTCTCCCGTTAACCGCATCTCATTGCCCAGCACCAGAACAACACCCAAATAGCTAGCGGCCAATGCCCAAGCGTGGCCCCAAACAAAACGCCGCTTCAGAACAAATACATTGATCAACAGCACCAAAGTAGGGGTGAGATAGACGATCAAGCGTTCCAAGCTGGCAGTGATGTACTGCAGGCCGGCGAAATCCAAAACGCAGGTCAGGTACCCGCCAAAAAATCCTAAGAATAAGATCGAGAAGCAGTCTTTGCGATTCAACGATGACCGCCCGCGGCCACTCCACCAAGCTAAAAAAACAAACAATGGAAACGCAAACAACATGCGATAGAAAACCACCGTCATGTAGTCGACTCCGTGCCGAAAGGCCAACTTCACGATGATGGCTTTAATCGAAAAGAGAATGGCACCAATGATGGCGAGCACTACCCCCATACCCAGTCGTCCGTTCGTCGTTGATGGTGCTGACGTGGTTGAGGATGGGCTGGCTGATGTCATAGGCGCTGCGATTGTAGGCACTGGACCTCGCACTTCATCACTGCTTCTTCCCTAGTACTGCGACACAGTGTAGGCACTGGACCTCGCACTTCATCACTGCTTCTTCCCTAGTACTGCGACACAGTGTAGGCACTGGACCTCGCACTTCATCACTGCTTCTTCCCTAGTACTGCGACACAGAGATAACGAAACATGAAAGCGCATCTTCGCACCTATGGCAGCGTTGCAAATCCGCGCGATACCCTGTTATCGCTGTGGTTTGCGCCTTGCCATACGCACGAAGCAGCACTTTCATCTTGTTCCGTTATCTCTGTGTCGCAGTACTAGTCCAGTATGTATCGTCGCTGCTGGGCGCAACACTCTTTAAGCATGATGACCCGATTGGGACCCAATCACCCCGTATTGCGCAGCCCTGCTGCAATGCCGTTGATCGAGATGTGTATTCCGCGTTTGACACGCTCGCTGCCTGCGTCGTCAACCCCAGACGCAGCATGCTCTCGGTAGCGGCGCATCAGTTCCACCTGCAAGTGATTCAATGGGTCGAGGTAAGGGAAACGGTGGGCGATGGAACGCGCCAGTGACGGATTGGAGGCAAGGCGTTTTTTCTCACCGGTGATGAAATTCAAGGCGTCGTTGGTGCGTTGCCATTCGGCCTTTATCAATCCGAAAATTCGTTTGCCCAGTTTTTTGTCTTCCACCAAGTCCACATAACGTGCAGCGATGGCCAGGTCGCTCTTGGCCAGGACCATGTCCAGGTTGGACAAGAGCGTGCGAAAGAACGGCCATTGTTTGTACATCCGCTGCAGCAGCAAGAGGCGTTCTTTACGGACTTTGGCCTCTTTGCCCAAAAACTGCTCAACCGCTGATCCAAAACCGCACCAACCCGGCAGCGCCACGCGGCATTGGCCCCAACTGAAGCCCCAGGGAATGGCGCGCAGGTCTTCGATGGCGCGTGTCGCCTTGCGGGATGCGGGGCGCGAACCAATGTTCAGCTCGGCAATCTCGCGTATGGGTGTGGCACTGAAAAAGTAGTCGGTGAACCCTGGGGTTTCGTAGACCAGTTTTCGGTAGGCGGCAAAACTCGCGTCGCTGATGGCGGACGCGGCTTCCAAAAAGCCCTTGGGCGCGCTCTTGGTCGGGTGCAACAAGGTGGCCTCCAGTGTGGCGGCGACCAGGGTCTCCAGATTGCGGCGTCCAATTTCTGGGTGGGCGTATTTCGACGCAATCACCTCGCCTTGTTCGGTCAATCGAATCTGCCCGTTCACTGTGCCTGGCGGTTGCGCCAAGATGGCCTGGTAACTGGGGCCACCGCCTCGGCCCACCGTGCCGCCACGACCGTGGAATAAACGCGGCGTGATGCTGTGCTTCTTTTGCAGCTCTGCAAAAAATTCAGCCAATGCGATTTCGGCGCGGTACAGCTCCCAGTTGCTGGTGAAGGTGCCGCCGTCTTTGTTGCTGTCGCTGTAGCCGAGCATGATGTCTTGCTCGCCACCAGAGTTTTTCATCATCTGCGTCACACCTGGCAAGGCATAAAACTGCTGCATGATGGGCGCCGCGTGGCGCAGGTCTTCGATGGTTTCAAAAAGGGGAACAACGATGAGGTCGGTGATTGCCGACCCATCTTCCAAGTGGCCTCTTAGCAGCCCTGCTTCTTTGAGCAGCACCATCACTTCCAGCAGGTCACTGACATCTTCGGTGTGCGAAATGATGTAGTGGCGAATGGCCTCGCGGCCAAAACGCTGCAGCGACTGCGACGCCGCTTCAAAGATGGCCAGTTCGCTTTGGGTGTGTTCGCTGTAATTGGCAGCGCGCACACGCAGCGGTCGAGCGTCGCTCAGAACCTTTAGCAGCAGGCCGCGGCGTTGGGTTTCGTCGAGCGCGCTGTAGTCGGCGTGAAGGCGAGCGATGTGCAGCAGCTCGGCCACCACCACTTCGTGTTTGTCCGAGCTTTGACGCAAGTCCACTGTGGCCAAATGAAAGCCGAACACCTGGACTGCGCGCATGAGGGGGCGAAGGCGCGGCTCGATCAGTGCCTGGGCATGGTGCGTGTGCAGCGACGCTTCGATTACCTGCAAATCCGCTAAAAATTCTTGGGCGCTTGCGTAGGGATTCTGCGGTGCCACCGCATGGCGCAGCGCTTCTGTGCCCGTCAGCGTTTGCAAGGTCGCGGCCAATCGGGCATAGACACCAATCAAAGCACGGCGGTAGGGCTCGTCTTCGCGGTGTGGGTTCTGGTCGGGTGATGATTCGGCCAATTGCTGCATGGCTTTGGACACCGGTGACAGCGTCGCCGATATGGACAGCTCGGCGCCGAGTTCATGCACCTCGGTCAGATAAAACCGCAGTGCCGTTTCCGATTGCCGGGCCAGGGCCATGTGCAAGGTGTCCGCGGTGACGAAGGGGTTGCCGTCCCGGTCTCCACCAATCCAGTTGCCCATGCGAAAAAAATTGCCTACCGCATGGCCGGGCAGGGCGCTCTCCACTTCTTTGTACATGCGCGGGATTTGGCGCAAGAAGGTGGAGCGGTAATAGGACAGCGCGTTTTCAATTTCATCCGCCACCGTGAGTTTGGCGGTGCGCAGCATGCGTGTTTGCCAAAGCTGAGTCACCCGTGCGCACAACAAAGATTCGTTGTCCGCACGCTCATTGGGTGTTTGTAATGCGTCACGTTGCTCCAGCAGTTCGGCGATGGCCCGTTCCGCGTCCAAGATGCTTTTGCGTTGCACTTCGGTGGGGTGGGCGGTGAGCACGGGCGAGATGTACGCCTTGCTCAGCATCTTGGCGATCTCGCTGCTGCGCACGTCGGTGCGCGCCAATCGCTCGAAACTCATGGCCAATGAGCCTTCTTGCAGGTGCCCGTGCTGGGCGTGGTGGTTGCGCCTGCGCACGTGGTGTTGGTCTTCCGCGATATTGGCCAGGTGCGAAAAATAGCTGAAAGCGCGAATCACGCTCACCGTTTGATCGTTGCTGAGGTTTTTAAGCAATCGATCCAGTGCACGTCCGGCTTGGGTATCGCTCTTCAACCGATAAGCCACTGACAACTGACGCACCCGCTCGATGAGTTCGAACGCGGCTTTGCCTTCTTGCTCGCGAATCACATCGCCCAAGATCCGCCCCAAGAGGCGAATGTCTTCTACCAAAGGTTGGTTTTTTGCGGTCGCGTCGGCTTTGGAGGCTCGGGCGGAGGCAGGGCGAGGGCGTTTGACTGGGGCGGCTTGGAGGGGCATGGTGGTTGGGTGGTTGCGCAGCGAGGAATGTAATTAGATTACACATCTTAGGCGGTGACTAAGTTCAATAGTTACTTTTTCATGGCAGGGCTGTGGCGGCTTTGTTCGACGCAAGCGATTGACGCAACCGCGGTACCGTCAACTTCCTGCTGCTAGCATGTCCGCATGAATTCACCATTGATCATTGCCACCCGTGAAAGTCGATTGGCCCTGTGGCAGGCAGAGCATGTCCGGGACCTGCTCGTGGAACGTTTGGGATTGTCAGTTCAACTGCTCGGCATGACGACCCGAGGCGACCAAATTTTGGATCGCAGCTTGGCCAAAGTGGGCGGCAAGGGTTTGTTTGTCAAAGAACTCGAAGTGGCCTTGGAGCAGGGCCGTGCCCAGCTCGCGGTCCACTCGCTCAAAGATTTGCCCATGGATCTGCCCGAGGGTTTCGCACTTGCCGCCATTTTGAAGCGCGAAGACCCACGCGATGCGTGGGTCTCCAACCAGTATTCAAGTTGGCGCGATCTGCCTGAAGGTGCTTTGGTGGGGACATCCAGTCTGCGTCGTGTGGTGCAGTTGCGCGCTCTGCGGCCGGATTTGCGCATTGAGCCGCTGCGTGGCAATTTGGACACCCGGTTGCGTAAATTGGATGACGGCCAGTACGCTGGAATCGTGCTCGCCGCCGCGGGTTTGAAGCGTCTGGGTTTGGCCGAGCGCATTCGGGCCGTGTTTGAGCTGCACGACATGCTGCCTTGTGCGGGTCAAGGCGCACTCGGCCTCGAAGTGCGATCGGACAACCTGGAAGTGCGGACGCAAGTCGCCAGCTTGTTGCATCAACCGACTTGGCTGGCCACCCAAGCCGAACGCGCGGTCTCGCGCGGCTTGGGCGGCAGTTGCAGCATGCCTTTGGCTGCGCATGCGGTCTGGATGGAGGATGGTCGCTTGAGCCTCAGTGCAGCGCTCGGTGCGGATGAATCCGCAGCGCGATCGTCGGCGTTGCCTTTGCTGCGTGCCTGCGCACAGGCCGATGTGAGTGACCTGGACGAGGCCATCGCACTCGGGGCCCAGGTCGTGAGTCAGTTGCATGGACTGGGTGCGGCGCGTTATTTGTCCTCTTTGGTTGCTTCCTGAGTGATGCAGCCCTCCTGCACCGGTGCATCACCCCGTGTGCTGGTCACGCGGCCATTGGCCCAGGCCAACACCTGGGTGAAAGACCTCAATGCAAAAGGTGTCGACGCAGTGGCTTTGCCCTTGATTGACATTGTTCCCCTGGCCAACGAGTCGCACTTGACGGCCGCGTGGATGGGTCTGGCTGACTACAAGCTTGTGATGTTTGTCAGCCCGAATGCCGCCGAGCATTTTTTTGTAGCGGCTTCTAGAGGTGCTTGGCCATCACATGTACTGGCGGCCTCACCGGGGCCGGGAACGAGCGCTTCGCTGCGTGCTTTTGGCGTACCAACTGCATGCATCATCGAGCCGGCTTTTGACGCGCCTCAGTTTGACAGCGAGGCTTTGTGGCAGCAACTTCAGCCACACGACTGGCGTCACGCATCCGTGCTGGTGGTGGCGGGAGAAGGGGGGCGCGATTGGTTGGCGCAACAGCTCAAACAAGCCGGTGCACGAGTCGATCACTTGCTGGTCTACCGCCGTGGGCGGCCCCAATGGACGCCCCACCTTGTGCAGCTTGTCGGGCAAGCGCAGAGCAGTCCAGGCAACTACTTGTGGTTCTTCAGCAGTTCCGATGCAGTGAGGCAGTTGCTGAGTCGCTTTCCATCGCCGTGTTGGGGACAAAGCCGAGCCCTGGCCACCCACCCTCGAATAGCACAAGCCGCCATTGATGCTGGTTTTTCTCAAGTGATCACCACTCGCGCAAATTTTGAGGCCGTGTTGGGCTGCATACAATCGCTCGGCATCCATGGTGCCTCCAGTCACCAGTCCATAACGCCGCCGACACGCTCGCAGTGAATTCAGAACCCAAACCCTCACCATCTCCCGATCCTGACACCGAGGCCCTCGCCCCTGTGGCTGCTGCGGTCGCCGATGGCGCGCCAGCGAAGATGGACGCGATGACCGGCTGGGGTCTGCCTTGGGCCTGGATTTTCGGTGTGTTGCTGGCCGTGGTGTCGCTCTTGAGTCTCAGTTTGGCGTGGAAGGCTCAGCAGCGCGGAGCTTCCTTGGAGCAAACCTTGGTGGGCCGACAAGAGGCCATCCAGCGGGAGGCTGCACAGTCACAAATGTTGGCCAAGCAAGCCAATGACAAGGTGCTGGAAGCTGCGGCCAAGGTGGCGTTGCTCGAGGCTCGTGTTGCTGAAGTGGCGGTGCAGCGAGGGCAAGTCGAAGAGCTGATCCAGTCTTTGTCGCGGTCGCGAGACGAAAATGTTCTCGTGGACATTGAGGCGGGCATTCGAGTCGCGCTGCAGCAATCCGCCATCACGGGCAGCGCAGAACCTTTGGTGGCTGTGCTCAAACAATCTGACGAGCGACTGTCTCGTTATAACCAGCCTCGCCTGGAAGGCGTCCGGCGTGCCATTGCCCGTGATTTGGACAAAGTCAAGGCCGTGTCGGTGGCAGACGTATCGCTACTTAGCATCAAGCTCGACGAGGTCGTGCGTTTGGTGGACGACTTGCCTCTGCTGTCGCGTCCAGAGTTTCGCCAGCCGGCCAATTCATCGTCCAAAGACTCGCGCCCAGACGGCTCGACCAAGTCGGCTGCGCCCATCGATTGGACTTCTCCGTCGGGATGGTCCGAGGGGTGGGGCCGTGCTGTTGATCATGTTGTTGCGGAAGTCAAATCCTTGGTGAGGGTCACACGCATTGACCACCCCGATGCCATGCTGCTGGCTCCGGAACAAGCTTTCTTTTTGCGCGAAAACTTGAAGCTGAGATTGCTGAACGCACGCCTGGCGCTGCTCAGTCGCCAGTTCGAAACCGCGCAGTCGGATTTGCAGCTCGTTTTGCTGTCCTTGGACCGGTATTTCGATCGGCAGAATCGCCGCACGGCGGCCGCTGCAGACGTGGTTCGTGGGGTGGCGGCGCAGTCACGCCAAGTCGTGGTTCCCCGTCCCGACAACACCCTCGCCGCCTTGAGCGCTGCAGGTTCGGCGCGATGAACAGCGCCCGTGATCTGACCTGAACCACCCCTCCATGCGTTCCGTTATTTGGCTTTTGTTGTTGTTCGTTGTTGCGGTCGTGGCCGCCACGGCCTTGGGTACCAACGACGGTTTAGCCTCCTTCTATTGGGGCACCTGGCGGCTCGACATGTCGCTGAATTTGTTTTTGCTGCTGTTGCTCGGAACCTGCGTCGCTTTGGTGACCGTCATCCAGGCGCTTCGCAGCTTGACCACCCTCCCGCAACGCGCGCGCCAGTGGCGCTTGGCTCGGCGCGACCGCAGCGCGCAGTTAGCCCTGCGTGAGGCCCTCGCCCAATACTTTGGGGGCCGATATGCGCGTGCCGAAAAATCCGCTCAACGGGCCCTGGCCATTCAGGCCGATACACCTGACCTCACCCAGGACAATGAATTTGCCGTACTGGCCCATTTGCTCTATGCAGGCAGCGCTCATCGGTTGCAAGACCGTGTTCGGCGCGACAGCCACCTTGAGCGGGCATTGCTGCTGGCGCGGCGCACCGGTTCAGCCAAGTCCGCTGAAGAAGGGGCCCATTTGCTGGCGGCCGAGTGGGCGCTGGACGATCGCGATGCACCGCGAGCCCTCACGCTGCTTGCTGCTTTGCCCGCAGGCATTGCGCGTCGCACCCATGCGCTGCGCCTGAAGTTGCAGGCGACACGTTTGGGGCAGCATCCTGCGGAAGCACTCAAGACCGCCAGGTTGTTGGCCAAACATCAGGGGTTTTCCAAAGTGGCCGCAGTTGGCTTGTTGCGGTCACTGGCTTTTGAGTCCTTAGACACCGCCCACGACATGGATCAACTGCGCCAAGTTTGGGCGCAGTTCGATCCCGCTGATCGTCGCGATGCATTTGTCGCCTCGAGAGCTGCCTCTCGCGCAGCGCAACTGGGGAATCCGCTGGACGGTCGAACTTGGCTGCGTCCTTACTGGGACGCTTTCGACAAATGCAGCCAAGAAGATCGGACCGCGCTGTCGCACGGTCTGGTCGCTTGTATCGCAGGCCTGGAGGGGGATTGGCTTCCGACACTCGAACGTTCCGCGCAGAGCTACCCCAGAGACAGCGCGGTGGCCTTGGCTGTTGGCAGCGGTTTCGCGGAGCGTCAGCTCTGGGGCAAAGCCCGCCAGAAGCTGGAACAAGCCGCGCGTGATGAATCCTTCGATGGTGCGTCCCGTCGCCGTGCTTGGGTAGCTTTGGCGCGTTTGGCCGAACAAAACGCTGACGAAGGCCTTGCCGCGCGTTGTTATCGTTCAGCCGCGATGTGTTCTTAGTAAACGGCTAGAAAACCTATGCTAGAATGCTAAGCTTCGCGGCTGTAGCTCAGCTGGATAGAGTACTTGGCTACGAACCAAGGGGTCGTGGGTTCGATTCCTGCCAGCCGCACCAGAATTTCGATTCTAGAAACTCAGCTTAGAGACTTGTGCTCTAGGCTGTTTTTCTTTGTGCGATCAAAGCAGCAGCAAGTGACCAAGTGGGGCATTCATGAGCAAGGCTTTCACCAAAGAATCGGATGGTGCCGATGACGAAGATGGCGATAGCGCCTTGCCAGCGATCCCTTCCGGCACAAAAAACTACATCACCCCTGCAGGGTATGCCCGACTGCGGTCAGAGTTGCTGACGTTGCTGGACATTGATCGTCCCAAGGTGGTGGAAGTGGTCTCTTGGGCTGCGAAAAATGGCGATCGCTCGGAGAATGGCGACTACCTCTACGGCAAAAAGCGCTTGCGGGAAATAGACCGCCGCATTCGTTTCCTGACCAAACGTTTGGACGTGGCCGAGGTGGTTGATCCTTCGGTGCACCACGGCAAATCGCAGATTTTTTTCGGTGCAACAGTTCGTTATGCAAACGAAGAGGGCGTTGAGACCGTATTGACCATCATGGGCATCGACGAAGCCGACAGCAGCGTGGGCGAAGTGAGCTGGATTTCTCCCGTCGCGCGTGCTTTGCTCAAAGCGAATGTGGGTGACGAGGTGGCCGTACAAACGCCCAAAGGCCTGCAGCGAATTGAGGTGTTGGATGTCACCTACCCTGCGCCATCAGTGGTCTCGGTACAGGGCTGAACCCAGCGTCAAGACTTCTGACGTGCAACCCGCACCACGGGTTGTGTGCGTTTGAGGATGCGCATGACCTCGGCCAAATGCAGACGGTCGCGCACGCTTACCAAGACCTTGATCTCTGTTGACTCTGCGCGTGGGTCGTTCCCCATTTCGATGTGCGCAATGTCGGCCTCGGCGTGGGCCACCGCTGCAGCCACCTTCGCCAGGACGCCTTTGCCGTTTTGTACCAAAAGCGAGATGCCCGCTTCGAAGGCTCGAACAGGTTGCTCGGCCCACTCCACCGCCATGAAGTGTTCTTGGTCACGCACAAACAAGCGTTTTCCAACGCTGCATTCGGTGCGGTGAATCAATAGTCCTTCACCGCGACCCAAATAGCCCTGAATGCTGTCGCCCGGGATGGGGTGGCAACAGGTGGCGAACTTCACCGAGGCGCCTTCGCTACCGTCAATTTGCACCATGCCTTGGCCAGGCGTGCTGTCATCGGTCGCTGCGTAGCGCCCCATGCTCAGTGTCAATGCATCGGGTCGGGTGCCTTGTTCCGCCAGCAGGCGCACCAGCTGTTTGGCCACGATGGCCGCAATTTTTTTGCCCAAACCGATGTCAGTGAGCAACTCGCCTCGGTTGCGGCTGTCACTCCAGCGGGTGAGTTGTTGCCAGATGGCTTGTCCGCTTTCGTCGTCCGTAGGCAACGCCAATCCCTCGTTGCGCAGCGCTTGGGCCAACATGCGCTCCCCGAGCTCTTGCGACTCGTCTTGCTCCATGGTTTTGAGGTAGTGGCGAATCTTGGATCGGGCTCGGCCGGTGCGAACGAAGTTCAGCCACGCGGGATTGGGGCGCGCGTTGGGTGTGCTCACGATTTCCACGACATCCCCGCTGCGTAACTCGGTGCGCAGGGCCACGGGCTCGCCGTTGACCTTGGCCGCCACGCAGTGGTCGCCAACGTCGGAGTGAATCGCGTAGGCGAAATCAACAGGGGTAGCTCCCCGTGGCAACGCCAAAATTTTTGACTTTGGTGTGAACACGTAGACCGCATCGGGGAAGAGATCAATCTTGACGTGTTCCAAGAACTCTGCGGCATCGCCGGTTTCATCCTGAATGTCTACCAGCGACTGCAGCCACATGGCGCTCAGGCGCTGCGCATCTTGAACTTGCATCGCGCCTTTGCCCTTGGTTTTGTAAAGCCAATGGGCGGCAATTCCGCTTTCGGCCACGGTGTGCATCGGCTCTGTGCGAATTTGAAACTCAACAGCGGTGCCCAGGGGGCTCACCAAGGTGGTGTGCAGCGACTGGTAGCCATTGGCCTTTGGGATGGCGATGTAGTCCTTGAAACGTCCCGGAACGGGTTTGTACAGCTGGTGCAAGATCCCCATGGCCACATAACACTCAGTCGGCGTGTCCACCACAATTCGAAAACCAAATACGTCATTGACCTGCGCGAAGCTGAGGTGTTTCGCCCGCATTTTTTTGTAGATGGAGAACATGGTTTTCTCCCGCCCAAAAACTTGCACGGCAAGTTTGGCCTGGGAAAAAGTGCGAGTGACGTCGGTTTGTATGCGCTCGACGATGTCGCGTCGATACCCTCTTGCCTTGAGTACCGCTTTGGCCAACGCTGCCTGTCGCCAAGGTTGCAGGTGTGCAAAAGCCAGATCTTGCAACTCGCGGTAGATTTGATTCAGACCCAGGCGGTGCGCAATAGGTGCGTAGATGTCCAGCGTCTCCCGCGCAATTCGGGCGCGTTTGCTGGCCACCACCGCGCTCATGGTGCGCATGTTGTGGAGCCTATCTGCCAGTTTGATCAGAATGACACGCACGTCCCGCGCCATCGCCAAGAGCATTTTTCTAAAACTCTCGGCCTGACCTTCTTCTCTGGTGGAGAACTGGAGTTTGTCGAGTTTGGTCAATCCGTCGACCAACTCTGCCGTGGGCGCTCCAAAACGCTCAATCAACTCGGTTTTGGTGATGCCGCAGTCTTCCATGGCATCGTGCATCAGCGCGGCCATGATGGCTTGGGCATCCAGTTTCCAGTCAGCGCACAGGCCAGCGACCGCGATCGGGTGGGTGATGTAGGGCTCGCCACTGGCGCGAAACTGGCCTAAGTGGGCCTCGTCAGCAAAACGGTAGGCCTCGCGCACCAGACGAATCTCGGCGCTGTCGAGGTAACTCAGCTTGTGGGTCAGTGCGTCGAACGACGCTGCTTCCGCTTCTTGTATGGGCGCCGTGCGCAGCAGTCCCCGAGCGGCCGCTTTGGCCTTCTCGCGGATGTCGTTCATCAAGTTGGCGGTACGTGCGCGCATTCCTCGAATTTATCTCGGATTCAGTACCGTGATCTCGAAAACGGGTTTTGTGCTCCTACTCGGGCAAGGCAGCGCAACAAAAAAGCGGCCCGTGGGCCGCTTTGTCGGGGTGCAAAGCACCTTGCTCAGACCGGAACCTTGCGCAGCATCTCAATGCCCACTTCACCAGCGGCAATTTCGCGCAGCGCGGTGACGCCGGGTTTGTTTTTGGTATCGATCTTGGGGGCATGGCCTTGGCTGAGCATGCGTGCGCGGTAGGTGGCAGCCAAAACCAGTTGGAAACGGTTGGGGATCTTGGTCAAGCAGTCTTCAACGGTAATGCGGGCCATACGGATTCCAAAAAAAGTGGGCAGAACGTCATTTGAGATTGAGCGCACCAAAAACGCTGGGTTTGCTGCGCTGTTGGGCTCGGTATTTCAGACGCTGCGAGTGAACAACAGTTTTCAAGTCGAAAAGTGCCGCCTCGAACAAGCTGTTGATTATAACGAAGTCGAAGTGTTCGGCTTGGGCGACCTCGTTGCGGGCATTGCGCAAGCGCTGCGCGATCACCTCGGGTTTATCTTCACCGCGCCGGTTCAGGCGTAGGGCCAGCTCATCCCAACTGGGCGGCAAGATGAAGATAAGAACGGCGTTAGGGAAGATTCGTTTGATTTGCAGTGCGCCTTGCCAATCGATTTCAAGTACAACGTCTTGGCCAACTGCAATCCGTTCCTCAATCGCCACTCTGGAGGTGCCGTATAAATTTCCGTGCACCTCTGCCCACTCGAGAAAATCGCCGCTTGCGATTTTCTGGCGGAAGCTGGCCTCGTCAATGAAATGGTATTCCCTGTCGTTTTGCTCTTGTCCCCGTGGCGCACGGGTGGTGTGTGAAATCGACACCGCCAAGTGCGAGTCCAGTTCCAGCAGCGCATTGACGAGGCTGGACTTGCCCGTGCCACTCGGCGCGGCGACGACGAAGAGGTTACCGGGGTAGTCCGTCGTAGAAGGCTGCAATAGATTGCCGGGCAATGTTCCAGGTTGTGTTTCAACAGAGGCCACGTGCTACTCCAAGTTCTGCACTTGCTCGCGCATTTGTTCGATGGCTACTTTCATTTCCACCGACACATTGGTCAATTCCAATGATGCCGCTTTCGAGCCCAGCGTGTTCGCCTCACGAAGCAGCTCTTGAATCAAAAAGTCCAGCCGTTTGCCAACTTCGCCACCCTTTTTCAACAAGCGAGCGATTTCGTCCAAGTGCGAACGCAGCCGGGCCAGCTCCTCGGCCACATCAATGCGGATGGCAAAGGCGGCTGCTTCATTCAGCGCCCGCTCTTTCAAAGCTTCGGGGGCCACGGTGTGGGCTGCGTCTGTCGCGGTTAATGCTTCCTGCCAGCGATCCAGGAACCGCTGTTGCTGTTTCTGAACCACGATGGGCACCAGGGGTTCGGCCTGTGCTGCCAGCTCGTGCAGGCGAGCGATCCGGTCTTGCAGCACTTGCACCAATCGTTCGCCTTCCCGAGCCCTGGCCTGCATCAGGCCTGCCACCGCCTGTTTGGCGGCTTGCAGCACCACCTCGTCGAGTCGTTCGGTGATGGTGGCGCCTTTGCACCATTGCATCACTTCATTGACCGACAACGTCCGTGCCTGGGGCAACCAGCTGACCACGGTGTTTTGCAAGTTGGCTAGTCGCATCAACTGCTCGGCTTGTGGTTGCGGCCAGGAGGACTCGTTTTGCTGGCTGCTGGACAAACGTAATTCAATCTTGCCGCGCTTGAAGGACTGGGTGACTAACTCCCGCAGTGCGGGCTCCAGGCCACGCATTTCGTCTGGCAAACGCAACATCAAATCCAGGAACCGACTGTTCACCGAACGCAGTTCAATGTTGACGCTACCAGTAGCGTGGGCTTTGTGCGAAGCCTCACCGTCGGTGTTGGAATCTGGTGCCGAACCGAGGCTGGCTGAGGCACCGGCATAGCCGGTCATGCTGTAGACTGCCATTGAACTCATTGCCCATCCAAATCCCGATTATGTCAAAGCCCAAACCCGCTCCGTTGCCCTCAGGCACCGTCGTGGGCGGCTACCAGGTCATCAAAAAGCTGGCAGCCGGTGGTTTCGGTGTGGTGTATCTGGCAGAGGACGCCGATCGCCATTTGGTCGCGGTCAAAGAATACCTCCCGGCCTCGCTGGCCGAGCGTTCACCGGGCGAGTTGACCCCGCGAATCAAGCCTGAAAAACAGCCGCTTTACCGTTTGGGGTTGAAGAGCTTTTTTGAGGAGGGCCGCTCCCTCGCCCAAATCTCACACCCGAGTGTGGTGTCGGTGCTGAACTTCTTCCGCGAGAACGAAACCGTTTACATGGTGATGAATTATTTGCAGGGTGATACCTTGCAAGACTTCATCGTCACTGCGCGCGACATGAAACGTGACAAGGTGTTCCGCGAGTCCACCATTCGGTCGCTATTTGATGAAATCCTGCGCGGGTTGCGCATCGTGCACCAGCACAAAATGCTGCACCTGGACATCAAACCCGCCAATATTTTCATCACCAACGACAACAAAGCGGTGCTGCTCGATTTTGGCGCCGCGCGCGAAGTGTTGAGCAAAGAAGGCAACTTCATTCGCCCGATGTACACGCCGGGCTTTGCGGCGCCCGAGATGTACCGCCGCGATGGAACGCTGGGTCCCTGGACTGACATTTATGCGATCGGTGCCTGTATTTATGCCTGTATGCAAGGCTACCCACCCAACGACGCACCGCAGCGCATCGAGAAAGACCGCCTGGCCTTGAGTTTGTCCAGGCTGCGAAATGTGTACTCTGACAATTTGATCGAAGTCACGGAGTGGTGCATGTCGCTCGATCCCTTGTCTCGCCCACAAAGTGTTTTTGCGTTGCAGAAAGAGTTGGCGCGCGAAACCGAACGCCGTTACACCAAACTCAGTTTCAGTGAGCGTTTGAAGCTGCAGTTGGAAAACCTCACCGCCAGCGCAAAAAGCTGATAACCCAAGAGAAGACGCATGCGCTTTTCCGTCTACCAAATCAGCCGCAAAGGCGGGCGTGAGAAAAATGAAGACCGCATGGGGTATTGCTATACCCGTGATGCTGGTTTGTTTGCCCTCGCCGACGGCATGGGCGGGCACCCTGAGGGCGAGGTGGCATCCCAGTTGGCGCTGCAAACCATGGCGGCTTTGTTCCAGCGTGATTGCAAGCCCAAGCTGCCGGATCCGCTGCGTTTCTTGCACGAATCCATCATCGCCGGCCACCACCAGCTGCTGCGTTATGCCACCCAAAAAGCGCTTATCGACACGCCCAGAACCACCTTGGTGGCTTGTTTGCTGCAAGGCAATCAGGCTTATTGGGCGCATTGCGGCGATTCCCGTCTTTACTGGGTCCGTGGTGACAAGTTAATCGCTCGCACCCGCGACCACTCCTACTCTGAGCTGCAAGACACGCTCAACCAAGTCGTTCCCATGGGCGAAAAGCTCAACCGCAACGTCTTGTTCACCTGCCTGGGCAGCCCCGGCAAACCCGTGGTGGATACCGTGGGGCCGCTGATCCTTCAACCAGGCGACAGGCTGCTGCTGTGCTCCGACGGATTGTGGGGAACGGTCAGTGACGCCATCATCACCGAGCAGCTTTCACGCAACATCATCTCCGAGTCTGTTCCCGAACTGGTGGAACTCGCGCTGCGCAATGGCGGAGCTAAGAGTGACAACGTTTCCGTGCTGGCCGTAGAGTGGGAGGCAGCCGAGGATACGGATAGCCAAGGTGTGAGCACCGAAGCGCTAGGCGAAGAGGTATTTGCTTCAACCATCCAGGCAAGCGTTTTGGGCTCAGACGCCCAAGACGAATTGGACGACGCCGAAATCGAGCGCTCGATCAAAGAAATCAACGAGGCCATTCGGCGCTCGTCTGCTCAACGTAAACCTTAAGGGTCCCGGTCATGTCATTCATTCGCACGTCAAACCGTGCTGCGGACGCTTTGCGTCCTGTCAACATCACCCGCCACTACACGAAACATGCCGAGGGCTCAGTCCTGGTGGCTTTCGGTGACACTCAGGTGCTTTGCACGGCTTCAGTGGAAGAAAAAGTACCACCGCACCGGCGCGGCAGTGGTTCGGGATGGGTGACCGCTGAATACGGCATGTTGCCGCGCGCTACGCATACCCGCAGTGACCGCGAGGCGGCCAAGGGAAAACAAAGTGGACGCACCCAAGAAATTCAGCGCCTGATTGGACGGTCTCTGCGCTGCGTGTTCGATCTGGACGCCTTGGGTGAACGCACCATTTCCCTGGACTGCGACGTGCTTCAAGCCGATGGTGGCACCCGCACTGCAGCCATCACCGGCGCCTATGTGGCCGCCCACGATGCTGTCACCTGGCTCATCGCTCAGGGCAAGCTGAATGCCTCCCCGATACGCCAGGCTGTGGCTGCGGTGTCGGTGGGCATCGTTAACGGCACGCCCTTGCTCGATTTGGAGTACGTCGAAGACTCTGCTTGCGACACCGACATGAACGTCGTCATGACGGCCAGCGGCGGTTTTGTGGAAGTGCAGGGTACGGCCGAAGGGGCTGCTTTTTCGCGCGATGAAATGAGCCAGCTTTTGGCTCTGGCGAGTAAAGGCATCAGTGAACTCGTGGCCTTGCAAACGAAAGCATTGGCCGTTGCATGACGGTGGGCATGAAGTTGGTTCTGGCGTCCAACAACGCCCACAAACTCTCCGAGTTGCAGTCTCTGCTTTCGCCGCTGGGATTGAGTTTGATTTCCCAAGGCAGCTTGGGCATCGCTGAAGCCGAAGAACCTCATCCCACCTTTGTCGAGAATGCCTTGGTCAAAGCGCGTCATGCCGCGAAGGCCTCTGCTTGTGCCGCTATCGCGGACGATTCCGGGCTTTGCGTGGACGCGCTGCGAGGAGCGCCCGGCGTGTTGTCTGCACGTTATGCCACCTTGTTCGGTCAAGCCAAAAGTGATGAAACCAATAACGCCGTGCTCCTGCAGCAAATGTTAGGCCAAGAGCAGCGCAGTGCGCGTTTCATCAGCGTTTTGGTGGCGGTGCGCAGCGCAGAGGATCCAGAGCCGTTGATCGCGGTTGGCCGCTGGTCCGCCGAAGTGCTGACTGAGCCCAGAGGGCAGGGCGGTTTTGGTTATGACCCGCTGGTCTTTGTTCCAGCACTGGGTTTGAGCGTGGCAGAACTCAGTGCTGCGCAGAAAAACGAGCACAGCCACCGGGCCGTGGCCATGCGACAGATGCTGCAGTTGATGCGTGAGGTATGGCGACTTGGCTGAGATTCCAATTCGGTTGGATTCGGAGCTGCCTAAGGCGCTTAGTGGCGCCGAACGACTGGCCTTAGCCATCCGGCCGGGAACACTCATGTTCTCGAGTTTGCCGCCGCTGTCGCTTTACGTGCATTTGCCGTGGTGCTTGAAGAAGTGTCCCTACTGCGATTTCAATTCCCACGAGTGGGGGGCACGTTCCGACCATGCAGGCGTTTTGCCCATCCAGCCCTACCTGAGCGCCCTTCGCGCTGACCTGGAGAGCAGCCTGCCCTTGATCTGGGGTCGTCGCATCCACAGCATCTTCATTGGCGGTGGCACGCCCAGTTTGTTTCCCCCCGAGGCCATCGACCAACTTTTGGCTGACCTACGGGCACGTTTGCCGCTGGAGCCGGGCTGTGAAATCACGCTGGAAGCCAACCCCGGCACATTTGAGCGTGATCGTTTCAGGGGATATCGACAGGCTGGCGTCACCAGGCTCTCGGTGGGTGTTCAAAGCTTCGATGATGAGAAGCTGCGCTCAATCGGCCGTGTGCACGATGCGAACCAAGCGCATGCCGCTGTTGAAGAAGCGCGCGATGCCTTTGATACCTTCAACATCGACCTGATGTACGCCCTGCCAGGGCAAACCTTGCGTCAATTAGAGACCGATTTGAATAGCGCCTTGGCGCATGCGCCGCCACACTTGTCAATCTACCACCTGACGATGGAGCCCAACACTTACTTCGCGGCGCATCCACCGACCGGTGAGCAGGCTTTGCCAGATGAAGACATTGCATTTGACATGCTGGACATGATTGTTGAACGCACAGCAGCACAGGGATTGCAACGTTACGAGGTGTCCGCGTTCGCGCAAGAAGGCCACCGCTGTGCGCACAACCTGAATTACTGGCAGTTTGGAGACTACCTGGGCATTGGTGCAGGGGCTCACAGCAAGCTGACATTTCCGCATCGGGTGATCAGGGAGTTGCGCTTTCGCGAACCGCAGCGTTATATGGACATGGCGGGGCGGGGCACAGCGGTCGCGCAGTTCAGCCACATCAAGCGACGAGATCTTCCATTTGAATTCATGCTCAACGCCATGCGACTCAAAGAGGGCGTCGACTTGAGTCGCTACAGCGAGCGGACCGGGTTGTTGCTCAATACCCTTGAGCCCGGTTTACATGCCGCGTTCAGTCGTGGTCTGGCTGAGAAAGAGGGCCAGTGGCTGCGCCCTTCAGAGCGCGGCTTTGACCTGCTCAGCGACTTACAGGCATTCTTTTTACCGTCGGACTGACGCAGGGCGTCAGTCCCTTGCCCAGCTCTACAAAACTCAGGCGTTGCGACCCGCGCGGTATTGCTTCCATCCCGCGATGACCAGCAGCAACAGTGCCATGGTCACCAGCATTTCCCGCGAGTTCATCGGTATCGATGTGAGGCCGCCAACCGAAACGGTTGGTGACACGGTGATTGTGACTGTGGTGGTAGAGCAAATGGGCACAGGCGACGTGTCGCACACCCGGTAGGTGTAGGTGTCCACCCCTTCAAAATTGGTGTTGGGCGTGTAAGTGCAACTGCCAGACGCATTGCAAACAACGGCACCGTTGCTGGGGCCGGTTTGGAGCAAGACACTCGCCGGGTTGAGAGGGAACCCGGATGCCGTCACGTCGTTGGCGATCACGTTGGTGGTGACTGGTGTGTTCACGGTGGTGTTTGATGCATCGGGTGTGGCGGTGACCCCGCCCACGTTGATGGTGGTCGCCGGTGCAATGTTATTGCCAGGGGTGGGGTCGGCAGTGGCGCTACCCGCCGTGGTGAGAAAAGTTCGAATGCCCGCAGTGGCCGGCGTAAAGGTGCTGGAGCAACTGATGGTTGCGCCCACTGCCAAACTCCCCACGGGGGTGGGCGGTGTGCAAGTGGTGACCAATCCAGGAATCGCAGGGCCGGAGTCCTGAGCGACCGTACAGGTGGCCGTGGTAGCCGCCTGTGGGCCATCATTGGTGCAGGTGGTCACGAAGGTGACAGGCACACCCACCGCCGTGGTTTGTGTTGCGGCACCGGTGGCCCGCATGTCCGCACCTGTGCCCGCATTGCTGATGGTGCAGCTGATGTTGTCCAAGGCGCTCAGGATGGTGATTTGAGGTGGACTCGATGGGTTGTACGCCCCAGAAGGCGGCAATACCGTGAGTGAACTGGCATTGGTGTTGCTGCAGCTGATGGTCTTGTTGTACGACGCCAAGGTGCCTACGCTGCCAGGGGCCATCGCTTCTTCCAAAGTCACCACGTTGCCAGCAGACACGGCCGCGCTGATGGCAACTTGGTTGCCAGTGGATGCTCCGGTCGTGGTGCAGTCTCCTGCAGTGGCACATGTTCCCGTGCCCGCCCCAACCGATGTGCCAGCGGCATTTTTAATGCGGTAAACAAACTGATCAGCGGCATTGCCACGCGAGACGATGTTTTTGTTGAGTGTGACCGAGCCCACGCGTATGCCCAACATGATGCCTTGGCGGGCAGTGGAGTTCATGGTCGCCGTGATCGTGAAAGCGCCGGAGTTGGGTTTTGCTGTGGACAAAATCCAGGCCGGCACATTGTTCGCGAAGCCGCCGTTGGGTTGAGTCACGGTTTGCGTGCCTAGGCCACTCAAAGCAACCGCGTTGCGCCCGGCTGCTGGAACACGTTCCACAAGGCTCCAGTTGCCGCCTGTTGTCACGAACGTGAGATTGGATCCTGCACCGTCACCCGTGTCCATGCTTTCAGAGTCGGCGATGACCACCTCAAATTTAGACACCGGGTTGCCAGCCGGGTTGGTCAACACGATGTTGCTGAGCTGGAAAGAGACGTTGCTTCCTATCATCACCGCCGCGTCGGGGTACAGCGCGACATTGGCTGTACCGAAACCCGTGTAGCCATCGTTGCCGATCGCAGCGCCACCAAAAGTGGGTACCTGTGCCGCAGTGAAAAGCGCGGTGCTGGCACCGCCGCGCGTCAGCGTCAAGGAAAGGGTCGATCCATCGACCAAGGTGAAGCTGTAGGCTTGACTGCCTGCGCCTGTGGTCAAAGGCGCGGCCAAGCCCGTCCAATCCATCCAATAGATCTGAGCGGCATTGGTTCCGCTGGCCGGATTCGCACGGACCGCAACGTTAGCTTGCGCAGGGGCTGACAAGAACGCCATAGCGGTACTGGCAAGAACCAAAGCACCAACCCAGCGACGCCCCGTTTTGTTGATTGGGCAAGTCATTTATTTCCCCCGGCTTTATTGGTTATTGTTAATTGATTCGCCTCGCGTTTTTGTCGAACGAAGGGCCGACAAACGCAAGTCGCGTCGCAAAAAATGGCAGGGGGTATTTTGGCACGCGCCATTGCACGAACCCCAGCCTGGACGCTAGGGTTTGCCTGGGCGAGGGTGGATCTTTGCTCGCGTTCAGACGCGGTTCAGCGACATGCCGGCTGTACTGCGCAGTCGCTCAATCAATTTGGGTGCTATCTGAGTCAAAGGCAGTACTTCATTGGCCGCGCCAGCGGCGATGGCTTCGCGTGGCATGCCGAACACCACACAACTGGCTTCGTCCTGAACCCAGTTGTAGCTGCCGGCATCACGCATGGTTTTCATGGCCTTGGCACCGTCTGCCCCCATGCCCGTGAGCATGATTCCGAGGGCGTTTGGCCCCACGACTTTGGCCGCCGAGTTGAACAGCACTTCCACCGACGGTTTATGCCGATTCACTGGCTCGCCGTCTTGCACGCGTGCAATGTAGTTCGCACCGCTGCGCTCGACGCTGAGGTGAAAGCCGCCAGGGGCGATGTAAGCGTGGCCCGGCAAGATGCGCTCGCCGTCCCGCGCTTCGGCGACTCGAATGCGGCACAAACCATCCAAACGCGCCGCATAACTCTTGGTGAAGCCCGGCGGCATGTGTTGCGTGATCACGATGGCGGGGCAATCGGGCGGCAGGTTGACCAGCACCTCTTTGGTTGCTTCTGTTCCGCCGGTCGATGCACCCAGGAAGATGATTTTTTCTGTGGACAGACGGCCGAGGTTGGCCACCGGTGCGGTGGTGCGGGCGTTCAGCGCACCTGGTTCAGTATTGCCTGGCGCGCTTCCCACTGGTGTGGCCGCTGGCAAGCGGCGCAGGTGCGCTTTGGATGCGATCCGCACTTTGTCGGTGATGTCGTTGGCCAGCAGCTTCAACCCGTCTGCCACCCCCATTTTTGGTTTGGCCACAAAATCAATGGCACCGAGTTCGAGTGCCCGCAGCGTGACATCCGCCCCTCGTTCAGTGAGCGTGGACACCATGACCACGGGCATCGGGCGCAAGCGCATCAGTTTGGACAAAAAATCAATGCCGTCCATGCGTGGCATTTCAATGTCAAGTGTGATGACATCGGGGTTCAAGCTGCGAATCATTTCGCGTGCAATGAGCGGGTCACTGGCCGCGCCAACGCATTCCATGTCAGGCTGCTGGTTGATGATCTCGGTGAGCAAACTGCGCACGAGTGCCGAATCGTCCACCACCAATACTGTCGTTTTTGCCATTTTCTTCTCCGTGAACTATCGCGATCAGGCCCGTACAAACAAATCCACCGACCCACCACCGGTGACACTCGGAACGGCCTTTTGTACGGCAACACGGTCCTGCGCCAACAGGGCCTCCGTATTGGCTGCGGCTAATCGTTTCACCATGGCCTTGCCGCTGGCTGGCAAAAAGCAGACCTTACGCGGGTAGATGTCCAGCACGTCTTTGGACACTACCGTGATGTGTTCTGTCTTGAGGTAGTCCATCACAAACTGGGTGTTGCGTTCGCCCACGTTCATGGTGTTCATCCCGCTGATGACCTGGCCACCACCGAATACCTTGGCCTCCAGTGTGAGCCGGGATGCGCCGCGCTTGAGCAATTCGTTGATCAAGAGTTCCATGGCGTAGGAGCCATAGCGGCCCGAGTCGCCGCTGCCTTCAGGAAGCATGAAGTGGTTCATGCCGCCAATGCGCGCGTTGCGATCCCAAATGCAGGCGGCGATACACGAGCCCAGCGTGGTCATGATGAGCATGTCTTCGTCATGAACAAAGTACTCGCCGGGCAAAATTTTGACCGCGTCGTTCTTGAAGTGCGCGTCATAGAAGAAGAATGAGGCTTCGCCGGGTTTGCGAGTCTGCGACTTCAACTTTTCCAAGCGTGAGCCTGCTGGGGCTTGTAGGGAGGATGCCGTGGCCATGTTGGTGCTTGTCTTGAATGGGGCTAAAGGGCAGACGGTTTTTAAACCCGCTCGTAAATGGTCTTGCCCCGCAAGCGGAACAAGTCCTTGTGCTCGGTGAAGTTTTCAGAGTGGCCTACAAACAGCAGGCTCTTCGGTTTCATCACGCCGTGAATGCGTTCCAGCACTTTGCGTTGCGTGGGCGCATCGAAATAAATCATCACATTGCGGCAAAAAACGATGTCGAAAGGGTCCCCGAGGGACCAATGGGCATCCATCAAGTTGTGCAGGCGGAATTCAATCAACCGCGCCAACTCGGGTTTGATACGAATGAATCCGCTGTTGTTTCCCTTGCCGCGCAAGAAGTGCTGTTTCAAACGTTCGGGCGACAACCCGCGAGCATCTGCCGAGTAAACGCCTTGCCCGGCGGTGGTCAGCACCTTGGTGTCAATGTCGCTGCAAACCAGTTTGACCTGCGAGGTGGACGCCATGCTCTCCGCGACTGTCATGGCCAAAGAATAGGGTTCTTCGCCGGTGGACGCCGCGTTGCACCACAGGCGCAGCTGGGTTCGTCCCTTGAGTTCCTCGTGCAGCGCGTGAAAGTGATGTTCCTCGCGGAAGAATGAAGTGAGGTTGGTCGTCAAGCAGTTGATGAACTCTTGCCATTCGGTATCGGCGGCCGTGCCCGTGGCAGCTTGAAGCCATCTCAAGTAGTCGGTGAACGACTGTCTGCCGGTATCTCGGAGTCTGCGCGACAAGCGGCTGTAGACCATCGCCTGTTTGCCCGCGTGCAAGCTGATACCCGCACGTTGGTAAATCAGTTGGCGTACCAGTTCAAAGTCAGCTGCACTGAAATTGAATTCCTGCTCAGACGAACGTTCTCCCCCCGCGCTGCCAGGGTGGGCGCTGGCGTTGCCCAAGGGGCCACGGGGTTCAGTCCGATCGGACAGGAGGGCGGTCATTGAATCTCCGATTTCCGTTTTTCCAAGTAAGGAGCATCTATTGAGATTTGCATCAATGGCGACACCACACACCGTTCGGGCTGAGCCTGTCGAAGCCCGCGCGTGCCTCGGCGCAGGCCATTCGAGAAGCCAAACCCAGAGTAAACAGGCTGCAGGTTGTCGTGAACAAGGTAGGTATCAATAGCGAGCTTGTCTGCATGGTCTTATTTCGGTCAGAGTGTGGCTTTCTTGAGCCCAGGGGCAGCGGTTGAAATGCGCCCAGAAAGCCGCCCAGTTTTCGAGCTGACGACGTTTGTGGCGCTGCTAGACTGGCTTCACTCGATTTAGGTACCCCACTGCCCGTGACTGACCCCAACTCTTCTCCCCATGCGCAGCACCAGCCCTTGAGGCTGGGGCAAGCGCTGCAGTTGCTGGAGCAGTCTGGTCAGCACTTGCCCGCGGAGTTGAAGGTGGGATCGCAGGCCTGGCTCCAAGCCTTGATTGATTCTTTGTGCGATATGTCCAGCCGTGACGCGCTCACAGGCCTGGTCAATCGCCGTCAGTTTGAGCTGGCCTTGGCGCGAGAGATTGATCGCGTAGCCCGTATTGGTGAGCCTGCTTTGGTGCTCATGGCCGACATCGACCATTTCAAGCGGGTCAATGACACCCACGGTCACCCTGCGGGTGATTTAATTCTGAAATCCGTGGCGCAGTGCATTTTGGACTGCGTCCGTCCCATGGACACCGTTGCACGCATCGGCGGCGAAGAGTTCGCGGTCATCCTGCCCAACTGCCCGCCTGCATTCGGGCACACCGTGGCCGAGCGCATCCGCAGCAAAGTGGCGCGCAGGCCTGTCACAGCGGCTTCGGGCCTGGAGGTTCAGTTCACCATCAGTTTGGGCGGTGCCTTTGCACCGCAGTGGGTGCGCTCGTCCGCACCACTGTGGATCGAACGTGCCGACCAGCAGCTTTACCGCGCCAAGGCGGAGGGCCGCAACCGTGCTTGTTTGGAGCAACCTGCGGTGATGCAGGTCAGTGCCGAAGAAAAGGGCCTGCTCTTTGGCACCTCACAGTTTCAGGACATCGAATGAGCACGGCAGCCAAACCCTCAGCCAGCCCCGCAGGTCGCGCCAGCAACGCCTCGCGTGCACGCATCACGGCCCTCACCAGCGGCAAAGGTGGCGTCGGCAAAACCTTTATCTCCGCCAATTTGGCGTCGTGTCTGGCGCGGCGCGGCGAGCGGGTGCTGGTGCTGGATGCCGACCTGGGGCTCGCCAACCTGGATGTGGTGCTCAACCTGGCACCCAAAGTCACTTTGCACGAGGTGTTCACCGGCAAAGCCGACATCGACGACGCTGTCATGCCCGCACCAGGGGGCTTTTCTGTGCTGTTGGCCGGGTCGGGCATGGTGGAGTATTCACGCCTCACCTCCGATGTGCGCGTTCAACTGCTGGATGTCATTGAAAAAGTCGCCCCGCGTTTTGACCATATCTTGCTCGACACCGGCGCAGGTATTTCCGATGTGGTGCTCTACACCGTCTCGCTTGCAGACGATGTGCTCGTGGTTACAACACCCGAGCCCACCTCACTCACGGATGCCTACGCCACGATCAAGGTCCTGGCCGGTCAGCAACACCGCCGCTTGATCAAGTTGGTCGTCAACCAAGTGGGTCGCCTGGGCGAAGGCCGGATCATCCGGGGGCAACTCCAGTTGGTCATCGATCGGTTTGTTTCGCCGCAAGTGCTGGGAGATGGTGCGGCCATTCGTCTGGAACTCATGGGCGAAATTCCCACCGATCAGGCGGTGCGTGACTCTGTGCAAAAACGCCAACTTCTCATGGATCTGCTCCCCGGCAGCCCGGCGGCCAACGCCGTCAGATTGCTCGCAGAAAAAATTGCCCAATGAGTGGTGCTGAAGACGGTGCTCAAGAAGTCACACCACCTTTTGAATTGCTGGGCGGAGCCGTAGCAATTCGGGCACTGGTTGATCGTTTCTACGACCTCATGGATTTGGAGCCTGGTTTTGCGCTGCTGCGCGGCCTGCATCCTGCATCGCTGGACGAATCCCGCGACAAACTCTTTTGGTTCTTATGCGGCTGGTTGGGCGGGCCGCCTCTTTACGAAGAGCGTTTCGGCCACCCGCGATTGCGTGCTCGCCACATGCCCTATTCGATAGGCATTGCCGAACGCGACCAATGGATGGCGTGCATGGTGCAAGCCATGAACGAACAGGGACTGTCCGCCGAATGGATTGAGCGGCTCACAGCGTCGTTTCACAACACCGCAGATTGGATGCGCAACCGAGGGGTTTGAATGCTCGCCGCAGTCCCATGAAGCATCAACCGTTTGTGCCTATGCCAACAAAGGGCGGCGTATGTAGCCTGGGTCTAAGCAAGCCCGACCCGGATGCAACTTCATGCTTCACAGGGCCAAATTAATCAGCGCTACGGCGCTTTGCTCGTCCTAACGGCCATGATCCCGGCAAAGCCCTGGACCATGGAAGCCTTTCACATCAGCGCTTCAAGCGCCGCAAAGCCACGGCAGCCAACAGGCCACCAGTGATCAGCAAGCTCCACTGCGACAGGGTGGGTATCGCGGTGATGGCTGTCGAAACGTTGTAGGTGATCACGATGGAGCCGTTGCCGCCGTTGGTGTTGATTGCTCCGCCATTGGTGGCCAGGGTGAACACCCGACCTGCCGGACCTGTGCTGCCACCGCCACCGCCGCCGCCAGGGAAGCCGCCGATGCCGTTGGTTGGGTTTCCACCACCCCCGCCGCCAAAACCGCCGCCCCCGCCGCCGCCATCGATTCCGCCCGATACGCGGCTTCCTCCGTTGCCCGAACCTGCTCCGGTTCCGCCCGCACTGAATCCAGACCCGCCCGCCCCGCCGTTGCCATTGCCCCCGGCGCTGCTCACGCCCAATCCCGTCCCTGCCGCTCCTCCTGTACCTGCGTTACCGCCCTGACCGCCCGCGCCACCAATGCCACCGCCATTGCCACCCGCGCCAGTCACGAGGTTATCTCCGCCATTTCCACCAGTAGGGGAAGCACCAACAAATCCGGCGCCACCACCACCACCCGCAATGATTTGATTGGCCGTGCCTGCATCGACGTTGCTCGATCCACCCCCACCGGAGCCGCCGGTCCCGTTACCGCCACCCCCTACAAATAAGTTCAATACCTGCCCCGCTGTGACGGCAACTGTGGCGGTGACGACGCTGCCATGTCCTCCAGTCGCGCTGCCGCTACCACCACCACCACCACCCGTGGCCACCACCTGCAAGCTGTTCACGCCCGCAGGAACGGTGAACGTGGTTGCCCCAGGCGTGGCGAAAGTTACCGTCACGGCGCTGGCCGCCGAGGCTGCAAAGGCCAAAGGCAGAAGCACCCAGCGCCACATGCGCTGACCACCACGGTAGGCCGGTGCAGAGCCAGTAACCGGGGCGGTCTGATTCTGGCGGGACTGTCCGACTGGGTGAGCAGGGTTTAGGTACTTCATGTGATGTGCATCAACAAGTTAAAAAGCCCATTCTTCCCCAGTGCTGTGCAACAAGCCATGCCTGTGCGTAAAAAGCACTGAACATCACCCACGGTTGTGGACAGGAACAGACGCGGCCAACAGTGGTCGCATGAAAGCGAAAGGGTAAGGCCGTCAGCACGATGCGTTTAGCCGACTGTTCCGCTGATTGACATAGCGGCTGATTCACGCTCCGAGAGGCCCCGTGTCATAGGGCGGGCTGAGGGCCTGAGCGCCCAAGCTGTGGCCTTTTCAGGCGGGCCGACTAGAGGGGTGCTTGGAACCATCGGGTAGTTTGGGCCGCAGCAGCACCAACACAGCCCCGTGGCCGCCATCCGACGCTCGCGCCTGGGTGAACGCCATCACCTCGTTTTTTTGCACCAACCAGCTGCGTACCTTGGCTTTAAGCACCGGCTCGCGCCCGGGTGAACCATTGCCTTTGCCATGAATGACGCGCACGCAGCGCAGGCCTTGGCGCGTGGCTTCGCGCAAGAACTCAGCCAGTTGCTCGCGGGCGGCGTCGCGGCGCAGGCCGTGCAAATCCAATTGCGCTTGAATCACCCACACGCCGCGCCGCAGCTTGCGCGTGACCTCAGGCCCCACGCCACGGCGCCTGAACGACAGCGCGGCGTCGGTGTCCAGCAAGGACTCCACGTCAAAGTCGTCTGACAGGGCTTCGACCAAGACCGAGGCCTCGTCCAGCGTGCGCTGCCGCGGCTCGGGCAAGGGTTTGGGTCGGGCAGGTGGAGTCGAACTGATTTTTTTCGGCAGTGGCGTGACAACACCGACGCTGAGTGCGAAGAGATTTCGTTCACGCTCTTCGGCTGCGGCCCGCGCGCGCGCCTCTTGGGCTTGAACGACGGCCGCGCGCGCCGCTTCTGCAAGCGTCTTCTTTAGGCCGTTCAACTCCGTCAGTGCAGTCCACGAGGAGGAGGTGCGCGGCTTTTTCATGTCACACCAAACCGCGCTCGGCCATCGACACCACTTCGCCTTGGCCCACCACCAGGTGGTCGAGCACTTGCACGTCGACCAGGGCCAGTGCCTGTTTCAAGCGCTGGGTCAGTGCCTCGTCAGCCCGTGAGGGCTCTGCCACACCCGAGGGGTGGTTGTGCACCAAGACCACGCCGTGGGCATGCACTTGCAAGGCACGTTTGACCACTTCACGCGGGTAAACGGCGGTGTGGGTGAGCGTGCCTTTGAAGAGTTCGTCCCAACTCAGCAGCTGTTGCTGCGCGTCCAGGCACATCAAAACAAACACCTCGTGTCCCAAACCCCCGAGCTGCATGCGGGCAAAGTCTTTGGCCTTTTGTGGCGACTCGAAGATGGGCCGCCTGGACAACTCCTGCGCCAGGGCCCGGCGGGCAATCTCTAAAACAGCTGTTACTTCGGCGCGTTTGGCAGGGCCCAGGCCTTTGATGCGCTTGAGGTCGTCAGGCTGGGCCCGCAGCAGGCCGTGGATGCCGCCAAAGCTGTCGAGCAAGTGCTGCGCCAAGGCCACCACCGACGTGCCTTTGAAGCCCGTGCGCAGCAACAAAGCGATGAGTTCAGCGTCGGAAACCGCACTGGGGCCCAGGGACAACAGGCGCTCCCGTGGTCTTGATTCTGGCGGTAGGTCTTTGAGCACCATGGTGATAACAACGTGTTCGTGGTCTGGCCCGTAAAATTAGTTCGAGTCTATCGAACCCGCTTTCAAGCCGTGCCTTGTTCGCGTTTAAACAGGAATTCCATTGAACACCATCCAAGCTGGGTCATTCTTAACCCTGCACTACCGACTGGCCGGCCCCGACGGCACCGACATCGTCAACACCTTCAACGACCAACCCGCCACCTTGTCGCTGGGCACGGGCGAGTTGGCACCGGCCATGGAGCAGCGTCTGATCGGGCTCAACGAGGGCGTGCGCAAGTCGTTTGACTTGCCCGCTGGCGAGGCCTTCGGCCCGCGCAACCCGGAGATGCTGCAGCGGGTCAAACGCAGCCTGCTCAACGAACTGGGTGACCCCGACGAGGTGTACTCGCCCGGAGACGTGGTGCAGTTCCCCACACCGGATGGACAGGGCGTTTATGCAGGTTTGGTGCGTGAAGTGGGGCCCGATTGGTTGCTGTTTGATTTCAACCACCCGCTGGCCGGGCAGCCCGTGACGTTTGAAGTGCAAGTGATTGGAGTGCTGTGATGAACACGACCACCACCCCCATAAGCGGTGACGTCATGGACGTGGTGCTGGCCGAGCCGCGTGGTTTTTGCGCCGGCGTGGACCGTGCCATCGAAATCGTCGAACGTGCCATCCGAAAATTTGGCGCTCCGATTTATGTGCGTCATGAAATCGTGCACAACACCTATGTGGTGAACGACCTCAAAACAAAAGGCGCGATCTTCATTGAAGATCTGGCCGATGTGCCGCCCGGCGCCACCTTGGTGTTCAGCGCCCATGGTGTCTCGCAAGCGGTGCGGCAGGAGGCCGACGTGCGCGGCTTCAATGTGTTTGACGCCACCTGCCCGTTGGTCACCAAGGTGCACGTGGAAGTGGCCAAGATGCACAAAGAGGGCTACGACTTCGTCATGATCGGCCACAAAGGGCACCCGGAAGTGGAAGGCACCATGGGGCAACTGAACGAAGGCATCTACCTGGTGGAAGACGTGGCCGATGTGGAAAAGCTGCAGGTCGCGCAAGAAGAGAAACTCGCTGTCGTCACACAAACCACCTTGTCAGTGGACGATGCCGCAGAAATTCTGCAGGCGGTGAAGCGGCGTTTTCCCAAAGTGCGCGAGCCCAAACAACAAGACATCTGTTATGCCACCCAAAACCGCCAAGATGCGGTGAAGGTGATGGCACCCGCGGTGGACGTGGTCATCGTCGTGGGCAGCCCCGCCAGCTCCAACAGCAACCGTTTGCGCGAACTCGCGGAACGTTTAGGCACACCGGCCTACATGGTGGATGCGGCGTCCGATATCCAAGCCCAGTGGTTGCATGACAAGCGGCGCGTGGGGCTCACCGCCGGTGCCTCTGCACCTGACATCCTGGTTCAGGAGGTCATTCAACGCCTCAAAACCCTGGGCGCGGTCTCGGTGCGTAACCTGCCTGGCGTGCAGGAAACCATTGCCTTTCCGCTGCCGCTGGGCTTGGGCGACAAGTCCATGGCCGAGTTGCCGCCTTTGCGCTGAGCCCAGCTCCCACTTTTTCGAATCTTCCAGAGAGCCCTTTCATGCTTGACATCACCCACCTGCGCAAAGACCTGCCCGACGTGCTCGCCCGCCTGGAGCGCCGCAAGTCGCCCCAGCCCTACCTGGACGTTGAACGTTTCCAGTCGCTTGAAAACGAGCGCAAGGCGATTCAAACCCGCACCGAAGAATTGCAAGCCAAACGCAACAGCCTGTCCAAACAAATTGGCATGCTCAAAGGCAAGGGCGAAGACACCACCGCTGTGATGGCGGAGGTGGCAGGGCTGGGGGAGCTGCTCACGAACTCCGCGCAGCGCTTGGATGTCATTCAAACTGAACTGTCCGACATCCTGATGGCTTTGCCCAACCTGCCGCACGACAGCGTGCCTGTTGGCAGCGATGAATCGGGCAACGTCGAGGTGCGGCGCTGGGGCACGCCCAAAACCTTTGATTTCGCGGTGAAAGACCACGTCGATCTGGGCGCGCCCTTGGGCTTGGACTTCGACACCGGCGCCAAGTTGTCCGGCTCACGTTTTTCCTTCTTGCGTGGCCCAGTGGCCCGTTTGCACCGCGCATTGGCGCAGTTCATGCTGGACTTGCAAACGCAGCAACACGGCTACACCGAGTGCTACACCCCCTACATCGTCAACCGCGAGGTGCTCGAGGGCACGGGCCAGTTGCCCAAGTTTGAACAGGATTTGTTCAAGATTGCCGATTTCCGCAGTGTCGGCCTTGGACTAATAGAGAGCGCGATGTACCCAGAGGGACGTCCTGATAAAACGGCAGAGAGGTATATGGGCCCTGGGTTGATAGCTAGCGCGTTGGCTGGGAACGTTGTCAATAAGTCGTCAGAAACTTCTCGTGGGCTGATAAATGATGCGATGAATAGACCTGTAGCGGATCGTGGAAGCAAGGACATTTCGACTAACTATTTTTTGATTCCTACCTCTGAAGTGACGCTTACCAACAGTGTTCGTGGTCAAGTCCTGGACGCAAATCAGCTTCCAATCAAACTGACTGCTCACACACCCTGCTTCCGCTCCGAGGCCGGCAGTGCAGGGCGCGACACCCGAGGCATGATCCGCCAGCACCAGTTCGACAAAGTCGAGATGGTGCAGATCGTCCACCCCGACCACTCCTATGCTGCGCTCGACGAGATGGTGGGCCACGCCGAAGCCGTTTTGCAAAAACTCGGCTTGCCTTACCGCGTGCTGTCTTTGTGCACCGGCGACATGGGGTTTGGTGCCAGCAAAACCTTCGATCTGGAGGTGTGGTTGCCCGCGCAAAACACCTACCGCGAGATCAGCAGTTGCTCCAACTGCGAGGCCTTCCAAGCGCGTCGCATGCAAACCCGCTTCAAAAACGCCCAAGGCCGCAACGACCTGGTCCACACTCTGAACGGTTCTGGTCTGGCCGTCGGCCGGGCGCTGGTTGCGGTGCTGGAGAACTTCCAAAACGCCGATGGCTCCATCACCGTCCCCGAGGCTCTGCGCTCCTACATGGGCGGTGTGGACTGCCTCAAGGTCGGATGACCTGTCGGCTTGACGTAGAATCACGCGCTTCGGCGGCGACCCTGCCGAACACTGCTTGCAGTGAATGCACAACCTGGAGAGGTGGCAGAGTGGTCGAATGTACCTGACTCGAAATCAGGCGTACGGTATCCCCGTACCGAGGGTTCGAATCCCTCCCTCTCCGCCAGTTGATAAGCAAAAACGGGCCCTCGGGGCCCGTTTTTTTCTCCCAGCCCGCTTCAGGACGGCTCATGGAGGTCCCCTATAGCGCAGATGGTAGAGCGCCTGGCTGTTAACCAGGAGGTCCGTGGTTCGAGCCCACGTCGGGGAGCCAACACAATTTTCTCGCGCAAGTCGGTGGAACGTTCCCACCCGCGGGTACCAGACATCGGTGTGGCGCAGATGGCAGCGCGCGTGCTTTGGGATCAAGAGGTCGCAGGTTCGCTCTGCGCGGCTTGTCGCACAGGACTCGCCGCAGGCGCGGGCCGAAGGCCGAGCGCACAGCGCGAGCAAGCCTGCCACCGAGACCATATTTTTTTACTTCAACTCAACTTAACTTAACCATCATGAAAATCTCGACGATCCAGCGCAGGCAGGACGCCGAGCGCGAACGAATTGCAATCTACGAGGCCACGCTTCGCCGCGTGACGCGCCGCGGACGGCCCGCACCCGATTTCCAAAAGGCAATTGAGGAGGCTGAACGCGGCTTCGCTGGCGAAATTGTGCGTGATCCCCAGTCCTGGCATCCGCAGATGAAGACACGCGATACCGCGCGTCTTCGCCTCGCTGCGGCGCGACATCTCTTCGCGTTGTACCCGGTTTCCACGATGCTCGAGCACATCTGGATCGACGACGCCGGACTCCATGCCGACGAAGTGCGGTTGCGTCGGCAGTGGTATGTCACCGCTGCTCGCGGTGGGTCGCTGTACAAGGCCGGTGCCAGCGCCTGGATGACGCGCAAGGAAGTTCACGCCTTCCTGAATCCTTCGGTTGGCTTGAGCTTCGAGGAAGCCTTCTGGGAAGCCATCGCGCTTTCTTACGCTGAAGATTCCGCCATGACTTTGCGCATTGCGCGTTCGAAGATCGCCAGGACGCCACGTGTTGAGATCGACTTCTGGCGCAGTGCGGTGCGGTTCTTCTGCGTCAATCCTGCGCCCTTGGAAACGATCAATGATCTGTGCGACTACCTGGCTGAGTGCCGGCAGCAAGGTCCCCACTACCAGCTCCAAGGTCGTACCTTGCCCGCGCTCACCCGCCGTATGTGCGAATGGCATCGAGACCTTGCAGCCATCGAACGCATCGAAGCGCTGCGGCGCAGGGCCCGTTGGCGACATACGCAAACCTGGGCCTCCGACGCGATGTGGGCCGGCTCGTTGCTCGCCGATTGGGAATGGGTTCCATCTGCCAAGGAGGCGCAAGCTAAGGGCGAGCGCTTCATCGTCAGACAACTCAAGCGGGCTGAAGACCTGGTGATGGAAAGCCGCGCTATGCGCCACTGCGTATCGACTTATGCAGGCAAGTGCATCGGTGGCCTCGCATCCATTTGGTCTCTGCGACGTTGTACGAAAGTGACCTTGCCCCCGAAAACCGTATCCCTTGCTGAGTGATTCAATCGCAAGCAAAGGAGAGCGGAAATGACGAAGAGAGCCAAAAGGGCGAGGTACACGCAGGAGTTCAAGTTCGAGGCGGTGCGGCTGGTGGAAGGCGGCCAAAGCATGGCGGCAGCGGCCAGGACGCTTGGGGTGGTTGAGCAGACGCTGTTCAACTGGATCAAAGCGCACCGCGAAGGCAAACTCAAGGGCGCTGACAGCCGGGTCAAGGTAAGCAGCGAACAAATGGAGATCAGCCGCTTGAGGGCAGAGCTGGCGCGGGTCAAGATGGAGCGCGACATCCTGGAAAAGGCCACGGCGTACTTTGCAAAGGGATCGACGTGAAGTACGCCTTCATACAAAGCCACCGGCGGGTGTGGCCAATCTCTGTGCAGTGCCGGGTTCTGAGTGTCAGCGTGGCCGGGTATCACGAGCACTTCCTGCGGCGGGCCAGTGCGGCGCAACGACGCCACCTCAGTGATGACGCCTTGCTGGTACACATCAAAGCAATTCACGCCCAGGTCAGGGCCAGCTACGGCTGGCCTCGCATGTGGAAAGAACTGCTGGCACGCGGCATCCGGGTGGGCAAAGACCGGGTGCAAAAGCTCATGCAATTGCACGGCATTCGCGCCAAAGGCAAACGCAGATTCAAGATCACCACCGACAGCAAACATGATTTGCCGATTGCACCCAACCTGCTGGAGCGGCAATTCAACGTTCAAGAGCCTGACAAGGTGTGGGCGGGGGACATCACCTACATCGACACCCAAGAGGGCTGGCTGTACCTGGCAGTGGTGATTGACCTCTTCAGCCGTCAAGTGGTGGGCTGGAGCTTGCGGCAAGACATGACACGCGACATCGTCATTGATGCGCTGCGCATGGCATGGTTCAAGCGACATCCAGACAAAGGCGCAGGGCTGATCTTCCACAGCGACAGAGGCAGTCAATACGCAAGCCAAGACTTCAGGGACGTGCTCAGTGAGTACGGAATTCAGGCGTCCATGAGCAGGCGGGGCAACTGTTGGGACAATGCGTGCAGCGAGACCTTGTTCGGGTCACTGAAGGTAGAACGCCTACATGGGCAGCGCTTTGAAACCAGGAGGCAAGCCAAAGACGAGGTCATGGCCTGGCTGCTTTGGTACAACCAAGCCCGGCTGCACTCGACTCTGGCCTATGTCAGTCCGATGCAGTTCGAGCAAAGCTGGTTTGCGGCCCAGGCCATGCAAGCCAATTCGTGACTCGGTTATGGGATACGGATTACAGAGGCAAGGTCAAAGATCGCATCGATCGCTTGCTGACGATCGAGGTCGACCCGCAGCATCGAGCAGTTCAAATCCGCGGATTCACCAACCGGCTGGCAGACGAGCGTGAACGCAACGTGCTCGCGCGCTGGGCCAAAGCGCGGGGCATCCGCCTGCAATGAGTTCCCGTGTGCGCTTGGGTGTGGCCGTAGCTCAATGGCAGAGCCGTGGGCTGTGAACCCGCTGGTGCCGGTTCGACTCCGGCCGGTTACCCCCAAGCGCATGCGAACTCCAAACAACCCCTCGTGGAGGAATAGGCAGACGCACCGGTGTCAGAAACCGGAGCCCACAGGGCATGTCCTTTCAACTCGGACCGAGGGGACCATTTTTCAGCAGTCCGGTAGCTCAGCGGTAGTGCAGCGCCCTCATAAGGCGAAGGCCGGTGGATCGTGCCCACCTCGGACGACCATTTTTCATTCATCAACAACCACCGAAGGAGGTGTGCCATGAAACCGATCAACCAAGACGACGTGAGCTTTCACGGTCACGAGCAAACGACGCAGAGGCTTCCCGTCTGAAACGGGCGTTAAGCGCGGTGACCGGGTTGTTGGCGGCGCGAAGGAGCTCATCGAGAAGCTCGGCCGCAACGACCCGTGCCCGTGCGGTTCCGCGAGGTTGTTTCAAGCGATGATGCATGCTCGACGGATGCTTTTGACGGCGTGAACCGCGATCACTATCGGCGTTGAACCAACGATGCCGATGACCCATGAGGAGAGCTGCCCGAGTGGGAAGGGGCTGGCTCGGCTCAAGCCAAGGCCGGCGACTCCGTCGCCGCGGGCGTTCGCTCTACCCGGCTTGCCGGGTAGGACGTGCCGCAGGCACGGGCCGAAGGCCGAGGGCGTAGCCCGAGCATTCGCTCGCTCTCCACCAGACAGATGCGGCGTAGTCGAGAGGCCTCAGACGCATCGCGGCAGAGCGAAATCGTCGGGTGCTAGCAATCCATCTCGACGTCCGTAGCTCAAAACAAAGGCTTGCGTCAATTCACACGGTGGTGGTTCTGCTTCTGGCACAGCCGTTGCAATAGAAAAAGCAGAACAGACCACCGCAGCGACTGCTCACAGGTAAGCGGCTAGGGCCACAGTAAGCGTCCGGCAAACCCCACCCTATGCAAAGGCATAGAAGGCTGCGAAGGTTGCTGTTTTGACAACAGCGAAGGGGCGGCAAATGGCAGCGGTGGGATGGCAAGACAAGATCAGGCGACAACTGGACGTGGTTCAGCAGTGGAGGCAGTCCGGCAAAAGCATTGCTGCGTGGGCGCAGGCCCACGGGATGGATGCAAAGCTGCTGATGGGGTGGGTCACTTATGAGGGGCGCTGGCGGCAAAGGCTGGGCCAGGGCCAGTCGCATTTGACCGTCTCGGCAGCCCATGCCGCAGTCGGCGCAACCGCTGATGTTGCCCTCAAACCCAAGGGGTTTGTGGCCGTTCGAAGTAACCCGGTGGGCCCGGTGCAAGCGGTCAGCAGTGCGGCTGCCAACGCGGCACATTCCTGCGCCGTGGCACAAACCAATCCCAACCCCGCCAGCGTGCGCATTGAGTGCGTGGTGGCAGGCGCAGGTCCAGGCGCTGGTGTGGTGCTGCACTGGCCTGTGGATCACGGGCACGAATTGGCGGCCTGGCTCAAGTCGATGGCCGCATCATGATGCGCATCGACGCCATCTATCTGGCCTGCGGCGCAGCAGACCTGCGCGCGGGCATGGACACCTTGCTGGCCCGCGTGGTGCACAGCTTTGAAGCCGGTGCGCAGCCCCATACCGCGTATGTGTTTGCCAACCGCAGTGCCAGCCGCTTGAAGGTGCTGCTGATGGACGGCTCTGGCCTGTGGCTGTGCACGCGCCGCTTGAGCAGTCGGGCTCGATTCATCTGGCCGCAAGATGAAGCTGCTCATGTTCAAATCACCGCCGCGCAGTGGGATTGGCTGGTTGCCGGTGCGCCGTGGTTGCACCTGGGCGCGGTGCAGGCCGTCACCGTGGTGTGAACGCTGTGATGGTTGGTCAATGCGTGTATCTCCCGTCTTGCCTCGCGCGTGCGCGCGAGGCAAGATGCGCACATGCTCAAAGACGTTGATCCCGCATCAATAAAAGCCCAGCTGCAAGCCCTCGGAGACACTGCAGCCGCACAGTACGCACGGGAACTCATTGAGCGACTGCAAATCCAGTTGAAGTTTGAGCACACCAAGAACGCCGCGCTGAACTTCGAGCTGACCCGCTTGAAGCAGTGGCGCTTTGGTAAAAGCAGCGAGAGCCTGGACGCACAAGGCGGCAATCCTCAAACTCAGTTGTTCGATGCAAAAACCGAACAGCTTCTCGTTGAAGAATCCAAAGCCGAAGACCGCGCCGAAGATGAGGCCCGCACCCCAGGGCCCAGCCGCATCAAACGCCAAGCCAAACGTCAGGCTCTGCCCAGCCAACTCGAGCGCATTGAGCACCACTACGAGATCGAGCCCGCCTTGTGCAGTGCAGGGCATCCCTTGAAGCGCATTGGCCAAGACATCAGCGAACAACTCGATTGCGTCCCGGCCCAATTCTTTGTTCACCGTCACATTCGTGGCAAGTACGCATGCGTTTGCTGCAACACCGTGCTGGCGGCACCCATGCCCGCCCAGATCATCGACAAAGGCATTCCCGCGCCAGGGCTGCTGGCCCAGGTCATCATTGCAAAACATGATGACCACCTGCCTTTGTACCGCCAAGAAGAGATTTACCGCAGGAGCGGTGCCTTCATCGCGCGCTCCAGCATGGCCAGTTGGGTGGGGCAGTGCGGTGTTCAGCTGCAGCCCTTGGCGCAAGCGATCAAATCCCACCTGCTGAGCCAAGCCGTGCTGCATGCCGACGAGACGCCGATCAAGCTGCTGGCGCCCGGCTCAGGCAAGACAGACACCGCCTACGCTTGGGTCATCCGTAGCAGCGACTTGGAGGCAACTGAACGCGCCGTGGTTTACGAGTTCTGCAACAGTCGGCAAGGCCAGCATGCGGCCACGCTGCTGGAGGGATTCCAAGGCAGCTTGGTTTGTGATGATTACTCGGGCTACAAAGCCTTGTTCAAACAACAGCCAATACAAGAGGCCGGATGCTGGGCCCACGCCAGAAGAAAGTTCTTCGAGGCCCACAAGCTCAACCAAAGCGAGATCGCCAAAGAGGCGCTCCATCGAATCCAGCAACTGTATGACGTGGAGCGCCAGGGGGCGCAACTCACCCTGCAGGAGCGACATCAGCTCAGGCAAGACACCAGTACAACACTGCTCCAAGAGTTCAAGGCTTGGTTACTCACCCAGCGTCAGCAACTCATGAATGCTGACGTGACGGCCAAGGCGATGGACTACACGCTCAAGCGCTGGGCGGCATTGACCCTACACCTCGCCGATGCACGCATCCCGATTGACAACAACGCGGTGGAAAACGCGATCCGGCCGCTGGCGCTGGGGCGCAAGAACTGGCTCTTTGTGGGCAGCCAGCAAGCTGGCGAGCGCGCGGCAGTGCTGATGACGTTGATCGAGTCGGCCAAACTCAATGGGCATGATGCGTGGGTCTATCTCAAAGACGTGCTGACCAAGCTGCCCACCTGGCCCAACAGCCGACTGCACGAGTTGCTGCCGCACCGCTGGGTATCGCCCGAGACTGCCAGCGTCGCTGCGACTGCACCGGTCAACACCTGATCGTTGATTCGGTCAAGGTGGGTTCACCGAACGCATACGGGCCACAAGCCCGTCGCGCCGGTGCAGGTTTTCGGGGAAGCCCGTTGAAGGCCTGCATGCCGCACCGCTGAGGAACTGTTCATTGGGCCTTCCGTGGTGGCGTCCTCGTGGCGTCGGGTTCGATTCCCGAGGGGTCAGCCATGTTCTGTAGCTCAGTCTGGTAGAGCAGCTTTTTTTCAAAAAGCCTGTCGCAGGTTCGACTCCTGCCGAACAACCGAAGTCAATCGGTGATTGAAAACGGTCGCAAGACCACCCGCCGAACGCGGGGTTGGGCTGGTTCAGCCAACCCCGTCAGCGGCCAGCGCTTGTGCGGCGAGTTCGCCCTGCCAGCGCGCGCAGCCAGCCATGGCGCTGTGCCCAGGGAGGACCTGGGGCGCAGCGGCACAGGCGCACTGCGCGCAACCGCAGCAGCCCTCGGCGTCCGTGCGGCCCCTGTAACGGCACCTATTCGTGAAGAAGTGTTGAAAGAAAAGAAGGAGAAGGAAATGGCTTTAATCAAACGAGTCCTCGTCAAGAAAAACGAACGCGCGCTGTTGCTGCGCAACGGCGACTTTGAGCGCGTGTTGCAACCCGGCACCCACTGGCTGTTCGTCGGTATGGACCGCCTGCGCGTAGAAACTTTCGCCATGGAACAAACCGCCTTCTCGCACGGCTTGAGCGACTACCTATTGGCCAAAGAGCCCGAGGTGGTGGCACAACACTTTGTGCGCGTGGAGCTGAGCGAAACCCAAGTTGGTTTGCGCAGCGAAAACGGTGTGCTGGTCGAAGTCTTGGCCCCCGCCACGCGTCGCCTCTACTGGAAAGGTTTGGTTGATGTGCAGGTGGAGGTGATCGACCTCAGCACCTCGGCCGAAGTGCCTGCAGCGGTGGTGTCGCGCCTGACCCAAACCCAGCTGCGCCAGCGCCAGGTGGCGGGCTTGTCTTCGGTGTTGCAAGTGCAAGTGCCTGAGCACAGCGCTGGCGTGTTGTGGGTGGACGGTAAGTTGGAAAAAGTGCTGGCACCGGGCTCCTACGCCTACTGGAAGTTCAACCGCCACGTCGCGGTCGACCTGGTGGACTTGCGTGTGCAAACGGTGGAAGTGTCGGGCCAAGAAATCTTGACCCGCGACAAAGTCAGCTTGCGTTTGAACTTGCTGGCCAACTACCGCACCACCGATGTCTACAAGGCCTACACCCAGCTGCAAAAGCCTGCAGAACATTTGTACCGTGAGCTGCAACTGGGGCTGCGTGCCGCAGTGGGAACCCGCACCTTGGACGAGTTGCTGGAAAACAAGTCGGTGATCGACGAGGTGGTCACTGCCTACACCAGCCGCAAGCTGGCCGAGGTGGGCATGGTGCTGGAGAGTGTGGGCGTGAAGGACATCGTACTGCCCGGTGAGATGAAAACCATCTTGGCCGAGGTGGTGCAGGCCCAGAAGTCCGCCGAGGCCAACGTGATCCGCCGCCGCGAAGAAACCGCCGCCACGCGCTCCTTGCTCAACACCGCCAAGGTGATGGAAGACAGTCCCATCGCCCTGCGCCTGAAAGAGCTGGAAACGCTGGAACGTGTGGCCGAACGCATCGACAAGATCTCGGTCTTCGGCGGGCTGGACCAGGTGCTCAACGGGCTGGTGAAGTTGCGTTGAGCTGAGAGTGATGCTGGACCGGCGAAGAACCGGTCCAGCACGGTGACAAACAGACAAATACGGGCGCGCTGGCACAGAAGGGAGCGCCACTGCCAAAAATGTTTTGATCATGCCGGCAGTCTGGGTAAAACCAGGTGCAGCAGGTAAGTTGGTTGGCGAGCAAGGTTGAGGATGCAGGTGCTGGCTCCGATGACGGGTCTGTCACTGGCGCGCGTTTCCAATCGCCAACGAGGCCATCGGAGTCGAAACCATGGTTGCTGCATTGATGCGGGTTCAAATCCCGTCGCGTCCACCAGTTGAAACATGAAAGAAAAGAGTACGAAATGAACTACAACACCGAACAACCCGAAGGCGGCGTGCCCATCAAGATGTGGACCCGCGGCGTGCCTGTGGAAGATGACGCCAAGAAGCAGCTGGCCAATGCGGCGCGCTTGCCCATCGTCTTCAAACACATTGCCGCCATGCCCGACGTTCACCTGGGCATTGGTGCGACCGTGGGCTCGGTCATCCCGACCTTCAAGGCCATCATTCCGGCGGCCGTGGGGGTGGACATCGGCTGCGGCATGATGGCTTGCAAAACCACGCTTCGTGCCGAAGACTTGCCCGACAACCTCGGCCCCCTGCGTGCTGCCATTGAGAAGGCGGTGCCCCATGGCTCTACGCCGCGCGCCCGTGGCCGCGACCACGGAAGCTGGGAAAACCCGCCCGAGTCGGTGGACCAGATTTGGTCCACCTTGGTGGACGAGTTTGACGCCTTGTGCGAATTGCACCCGCGCTTGAAGAACACGAACAACCGCAAACACCTGGGAACCCTGGGCGGTGGAAACCACTTCATTGAAGTGTGTCTCGACCAAGACGGCGTCGTGTGGTTCATGTTGCACTCCGGTTCGCGCGGCGTGGGCAATGCCATTGGTACGCACTTCATTGAGCTGGCCAAACAAGACGCCTTGCGCAACAACGCCAACTTGCCGGACCAAGACCTGGCCTACTTCGAAGAAGGGGCGCAGTACTTTGGCGACTATGTGCGTGGTGTGGGTTGGGCGCAAAAGTTCGCGGCGCGCAACCGCGAAGTGATGATGGTCAACTTGATCGCCACCGTGCGCCAAGTGATCACGAAACCTTTTGAAACCCATGTGGAAGCGGTGAACTGCCACCACAACTATGTGCAAAAGGAAACCCACTTCGGGCAAGACGTGTTCATCACCCGCAAGGGTGCGGTGAGCGCCAAGAAGGGCGAACTCGGCATCATTCCGGGCAGCATGGGTGCGCGCAGCTACATCGTGCGCGGACTCGGTAACCCGGAAAGCTTCGAGAGCTGCTCCCACGGCGCTGGCCGTGTGATGAGCCGCACCAAAGCCAAAAAGATGTTCACCTTGGACGACCAGATCAAGGCGACCGCAGGTGTGGAATGTCGAAAAGACCAGGACGTGATCGACGAGATCCCCATGGCCTACAAAGACATCGACGCGGTGATGGCGGCACAGAAAGATTTGGTTGAAGTGGTGCACACCTTGAAGCAGGTGGTGTGTGTGAAGGGGTGAAGGCTAAGTGTCGAGAGTGAGAAGTTCGTCGAATAAGTTTTCCGAGAATCAACGTCATCCGGCGTTGCAAATGGGAGTGTCAGAAATTCTGTGTGTGAGGCGGTTTTTTGAATTGGTGATTGGTTGATTTCCAACCCACCAACGTTTTTTTCTGTTGACACCATTACCGTCGCGGACTTCTTGCCTGCCACCAGCACTTTTTGAATATCAAAGCGCGGATTCCTTCGTTGGCGGTGCTGCCTGGGGTGCGTAGTCTCTCGTTTGCCGTCTATAGCCACCTGCAGGCGGTGTTTGTTGAGACCAGACCCCTGCGTCCATCTTCATTTGAAGCCTCTTGGAGTAGCCATGTCCGCCGCGCTTGCTGAAACCACCCACCATCCCATCTTGGATCAATCGCGCGCTTTGGCGCAGGAGGCCGGCTTGCCTTATGCGGGCAGTGTCCCTCCGGTCGATGCCTGGGCACTGTTTCGTGCCGGACACGCGCTGCTGATTGATGTGCGCTCCGCCGAAGAGCGCAAGTTTGTGGGGCAGGTGCCGGGTGCTTCGCATGTGGCATGGGCCACGGGAACCAGCCTCACGCGCAACCCGCGTTTCGTGCGTGAGCTCGAGGCCAAGGCGGGAAAAGACGATGTGGTGCTGCTGCTGTGCCGCAGCGGCAAACGGTCGGCCCTTGCGGCTGAGGCGGCCACCAAGGCTGGCTTTGCGCATGTGTTCAACGTGCTTGAAGGTTTTGAAGGCGAACTCAACGAATCCCAGCAGCGTGGCACGGCGGACGGCTGGCGTTTCCATGGCCTGCCCTGGGTGCAAGACTGACATGAGCGAATTCGACCCCTACCGCAGTGGCAACGGCCAGCCGTGGACCACGGACGGATCGCTGGACCTGAACCAGGTCGTGGGCGACCTTCGGGCGGCGCGCGAGCGCTGGCGCAGCACGCAACAACGTCCGCGCGAAGTGGGTGGTCGGGAGTTGCCCTCGTCGGAGCAACTGCAGGCCTTGCTGAAGGACTTGCGTGGCGCACTCTTTCCCATGCGGCTGGGCCCCGCTGATTTGCGCCAGGAGGCCGAGGACTATTACGTGGGGCACACCCTGGACACCGTGCTTAGCGCTTTGTTTGTTCAGGTGCGCCTGGAACTGCGTTACCAGCTTCGTCACCGCAGCGACGCTGCGTTGCGCGACTGGAGCGATCCCGATGTTCGTGCGGCCGAGGTGGTGCGTGCCTTTGCCCTGGCCCTGCCGGGCATTCGTGCGCGGCTGGACAGTGATGTGCTGGCCGCGTACCAAGGCGACCCGGCCGCCCGCAGCGTGGACGAGGTGTTGCTGTGTTACCCCGGCATCCAGGCCATGATCCACCACCGCATCGCCCACGAGTTTTACCGCCTGGGTGTGCCTTTGCTGGCACGTTTGGTGGCGGAATTGGCGCATGGCGAGACCGGCATCGACATCCACCCCGGTGCGCAGATCGGCCCCGGCTTTTTCATCGACCACGGCACCGGTGTGGTGATCGGCGAGACGGCAGTGATTGGCCGTCAGGTGCGTATCTACCAAGCGGTGACGTTGGGTGCCAAACGTTTCGAGACCGACGAGGACGGTGCATTACAAAAGGGAGGGGCGCGGCACCCCGTGGTGGAGGATGAGGTGGTGATTTACGCCGGTGCCACGATTTTGGGGCGGGTGACCATAGGCGCAGGTTCCATCATTGGCGGCAATGTGTGGCTCACCCACAGCGTGCCTCCGGGCAGCCGCATCTCGCAGGCGCAAACCCGGGACGACAACGGCGGCGCTCGGGCTGTGGTCGATCGTTTGTTGGCCCATGGTGTGGGCGGTTGACGGGCCATGGCTGCCGCACTGGGGCAACGTTTTGGCGCCGTGATACGCCAGGCGCGCGAGCAACGCGGTTGGTCGCAGGAGCAACTCGCCGGTCGGGCGGAGCTGAACCGCTCCTACATGGGCGAGATCGAGCGCGCCACGGCCATGCCGTCTTTGTCGACCGCCATGAAGCTGGCCCAGGCCCTGCAAGTTCCATTGTCCCAGTTGATCGAACGCTGCGAGCGAGGTGAGTCCTTGGATGAGCACGCTACCCCTTGAACTGGGGCACTGGATGGTTTGATGGGTGGCCGCTTTGATGGCTATAGACGGTTGATCAACCGTCTATAGCCACCGACACTGCGCCCACTTTTTTTCGTCTCGACATTTGCATTCGCAGATTCGATTTTCATTTTTAAGCGAACAACATCTACAACAGGAGTGACCTTTTTAATGGCTGATTCAAAAACCTCCCAACTGGCCCTGGGCGACAACGCCGCCCGCCAGCTTGCCAACGCCACCAAGACAGCGCCCACGCTGTCCACCATCAGCCCGCGTTGGTTGACGCATCTGCTGCAGTGGTTGCCCGTGGAAGCCGGCATTTACCGCCTGAACCAGGTGAAAAATCCCGAAGACGTGCTGGTGCAATGCGCCAAACGCGACGAGTCCGAACTGCCCACCACCTTTGTCGACTACGACGACAAACCACGTGAGTACTTCTTGAATGCGGTCAGCACCATCCTCGACGTGCACACCCGCGTGTCCGATCTGTACAGCAGCCCGCACGACCAGATCAAAGAGCAGTTGCGCCTGACGATCGAAACGATCAAAGAAAAACAAGAAAGCGAACTGATCAACAACCCCGACTACGGCTTGCTGGCCAGCGTGGCCCCGAGCCAGATCATTTACCCGCTCACCGGCGCGCCCACGCCCGACGACCTGGACGAGTTGCTGACCAAAGTCTGGAAAGAACCTGCGTTCTTCCTGACCCACCCGCTGGGCATCGCCGCCTTTGGCCGCGAATGCACCCGCCGTGGCGTGCCACCACCCACCGTCAGCCTCTACGGTTCGCAATTCCTCACCTGGCGCGGCATTCCTTTGATCCCGTCAGACAAAGTGCCCGTGACCGATGGCAAGACCAAATTCATCCTGCTGCGTGTCGGTGACAAACGCCAAGGCGTGGTGGGCCTGTACCAGCCCGGACTGGCGGGCGAACAAAGCCCAGGCCTGTCGGTGCGTTTCATGGGCATCAGCCGCAATGCCATCGCGTCGTACTTGATCTCGTTGTACTGCTCGCTCGCCGTGCAAACCGACGATGCGCTGGCCGTGCTGGAAGACGTGGAAGTGGGCAAGTTCCACGACTATCCCGACACCTACAAATAAGCACAGGCCATGTCCATGTCTGAAGACCTGCGCTCTGACGGGCCGGGTGGCGTGGTGGCAGCCTTGCCGCCAGGGCTGCCTGACCCCGCGTTGCTGGCCCGTTTGGCGGGCGAGTTTTTCGCTGCCTTGCCTGGGACATCCGTGCCTGGCACCGGCGCGCCAACGGGCTCACTCGCGCGCCCTGCGCCGCCCGCTGCGGGGGGCGTGCCCGTGCCCAGCAACCTCCATCCTGCGGGCTTGAGTTTGCCTCCGGGCAGCAGTGGTCCCGCCACGCCTGCTGCCGTGCCCTTGGGTGCCATTCCACCCGGTGCTAATTTGGCGCCTACCTCGCCCCAGTCACCCGCCAATGCGGTCGCCTCTGCACCCTCCCTGGTGCCCAATGCACAAGCGCCCAACGGCTTGCCTGACCATGCCGTCACGGCCGCGCCGGGTTACGACGGCCGCCTTGGGAGCCATGCGCTGGGTGTGCAGCAAGGCTACGGCGCGGCACTGCCGAAAGTGGCAAGCCACGCACCCGACGCCTCTGCTGCCAATGCCGGTTCGGGCTACTATTTTTTGGAGTCTGCTTCGAGTCCAGCCAGCGCGCAGACCCCGCCTGCGATCGCCACAGCCAACCAAGACCGCGTGTCCGCGCAGTCCTTCGGTTTGCCTGGTGCAGATGACCTGCGTGCGTTGCTGGCGAAGCCAGCGCCTTCACGCAGCGTGTCGCCTCAGGCGCCGGTGTCTTCGGCTTCCTCCTTTTATTTCTTGGACAACTCAAGCGCAGGCTCGCCCACCAACGCGCACAACCCACCTGTGGGCGGAGCCTCTTCGGGCCACCCACCTTTTGACGTGCACGCCATCCGGCGCGACTTCCCCATCCTGCAAGAGCGGGTGAACGGTCGCCCGCTGGTGTGGTTCGACAACGCCGCCACCACCCAAAAACCGCAGGCCGTGATCGACCGCCTGGCCCACTTCTACGCCCACGAAAACTCCAACATCCACCGTGCCGCCCATGAATTGGCGGCACGGGCGACCGATGCGTATGAGCAAGCGCGTGAAACCGTGCGGCGTTTCCTCAATGCCAGCTCCACCAACGAGGTCATCTTCGTTCGTGGCACCACAGAGGCCATCAACCTGGTGGCCAAAAGCTGGGGCGCGAAAAACATTGGGCCAAGCGACGAAATCATCGTCTCCCACTTGGAACACCACGCCAACATCGTGCCCTGGCAGCAGCTCGCGGCAGAGAAGGGCGCCAAGATCCGCGTCATCCCGGTGGACGACGACGGCCAGGTGCTGCTGGAGGAGTACCAGCGCCTGCTGAACGACCGCACCAAAATCGTCTCGGTGACGCAGGTCTCCAACGCGCTGGGCACCGTGGTGCCCGTCAAAACCATTGTCGATCTGGCCCACCGCGCGGGTGCCAAGGCCTTGGTGGATGGCGCGCAGTCGGTCTCGCACATGCGGGTGGACGTGCAGGCCCTGGACGCAGACTTCTTCGTCTTCTCCGGCCACAAAATTTTTGGTCCCACCGGCATTGGCGCGGTTTACGGCAAATCCGAGGTGCTGCAAGACATGCCGCCTTGGCAAGGCGGCGGCAACATGATTGCCGACGTGACCTTTGAGCGCACGGTGTACCACGCACCCCCCACACGTTTCGAGGCTGGCACCGGCAACATCGCCGACGCCGTGGGCCTCGGGGCAGCGCTGGAGTATGTGGAGCGCATCGGCATCGAAAACATCGGCCGCTACGAGCATGCCTTGCTCGACTACGCCACCCACCACATGAAGCCCATCCCCGGGCTGCGCCTGATCGGCACGGCCAAGGACAAAGCCAGTGTGTTGTCCTTCGTGCTCAAGGGTTACACCACCGACGAGGTCGGCAAAGCCTTGAACCAAGAGGGCATTGCCGTGCGCACCGGCCACCACTGTGCCCAACCCATCCTGCGCCGCTTCGGGTTGGAGACCACGGTGCGCCCGTCGCTGGCCTTTTACAACACCTGTGAAGAGGTGGACAGGATGGTGGCGGTGGTCAAACAGTTGGCTGGGGCGCGGCGCTCGGGCTGATGGTCATCAGGGTCTGTTCGTTGGCGTCAAGCTGGTGGGTACGACCTCTCCCTCTCCACCGTACTCGGGGGAGAGGGTGGTGACATTTTTTTGAGACGCGCTTTTATCGGTCTTCAACTTTTAGGCACCACGGAGTGACAGGCGAATTTTGCGTGGGCTAAACAGACGCCTTTGTTAAGCTCTCTTTGAGGTGTTCGGAGCAGTCCATCAGTAGTCTAGACAGCGATCCAATGTACCGATTCACTAAGAGGGCGAACTGTCTAGAGCGTGTATTAGAGGTCAGTTCTCTCTTAATCCGAACGTCCGCGAGCAACGAGGGTTTGCCGAGTTCGCGAAATGCTAGGTCCTTAATGGGCAGTGCTGAACTTCCGGCAAGAAGTGGCGCATCTAGGAGCGAGCGAACCAGCTCGACAAAGGAATCCCAACCTGGCAATTGGAAATCTTGCCCATCATCTGGTCGGTCAGCATGAAGAGCCACTTGGAGTCGTTTGCGAAGCTCATATCCTTCACGGCCACCCCAAATGTAGTTTCGCAATGACTTCTGGAAATCAACCAGATTCATTTCAGGATCAAAGAGCGTGTTGAACTCGCGGACGATCCCCGCAAGGATCGTGATCGCTTGGCTGACAACAATCCCATACAACATCCGGTGTTCTGGCTTGGAAACGTCAAACTCTCCCTCAGCCTGCTTAAGCTTAGAGAGAAGCGATCGAAAACCAGCTGCTGGGTTCTGCTCAAAAGCCGCTTCCCTTGTCAAATAGTCAACCAGGATTGCGACTCTCGGAAACTTGATTCGCATATCCCACAACGCATCCCAAGCGGATAGATTGTCCAAGTAGGTGATGTGGTCAACATAGTCGGTTGAGGAGGCCTGAGCATACTGGTCGAACAGCTTCTCGGAGAAAAGATGGACGCCAACCTTACTCGCCGCGAGGCGATGCCCTTGAGGCGCAGCTTTTAGAAGGATGACAAACGCTTCGTCTGCAGCAATAAGGCGGAGAAGTCCTGCAGCCCATAAGGCACGATTTACTCCACTGGTCTTCGCCAGGGTCTTGCAATCGAAGGCCAATCGGCGTGTGGGCATTTCGCCCGCCGGTCGCACGCCGAGGACATCTACGTCAGTGATATCCGATATGACGTCAGATGTATCGCCGGAGAACCTTACAACGCACTCCATGAAAGGAACGTACCCGTGTGCCACGCAGTATCGCACTGCCTTCTGCTTTTGAACTGAGTCTTTGATCATTTGAGATCGAGGAAGAGTTGTTCCATTTCTGCTTTTGCCCGTTCATCAAGGGCAGGTCTTGGTGACCTTGCCTCTGTAATCCGTATCCCATAACCGAGTCACGAATTGGCTTGCATGGCCTGGGCCGCAAACCAGCTTTGCTCGAACTGCATCGGACTGACATAGGCCAGAGTCGAGTGCAGCCGGGCTTGGTTGTACCAAAGCAGCCAGGCCATGACCTCGTCTTTGGCTTGCCTCCTGGTTTCAAAGCGCTGCCCATGTAGGCGTTCTACCTTCAGTGACCCGAACAAGGTCTCGCTGCACGCATTGTCCCAACAGTTGCCCCGCCTGCTCATGGACGCCTGAATTCCGTACTCACTGAGCACGTCCCTGAAGTCTTGGCTTGCGTATTGACTGCCTCTGTCGCTGTGGAAGATCAGCCCTGCGCCTTTGTCTGGATGTCGCTTGAACCATGCCATGCGCAGCGCATCAATGACGATGTCGCGTGTCATGTCTTGCCGCAAGCTCCAGCCCACCACTTGACGGCTGAAGAGGTCAATCACCACTGCCAGGTACAGCCAGCCCTCTTGGGTGTCGATGTAGGTGATGTCCCCCGCCCACACCTTGTCAGGCTCTTGAACGTTGAATTGCCGCTCCAGCAGGTTGGGTGCAATCGGCAAATCATGTTTGCTGTCGGTGGTGATCTTGAATCTGCGTTTGCCTTTGGCGCGAATGCCGTGCAATTGCATGAGCTTTTGCACCCGGTCTTTGCCCACCCGGATGCCGCGTGCCAGCAGTTCTTTCCACATGCGAGGCCAGCCGTAGCTGGCCCTGACCTGGGCGTGAATTGCTTTGATGTGTACCAGCAAGGCGTCATCACTGAGGTGGCGTCGTTGCGCCGCACTGGCCCGCCGCAGGAAGTGCTCGTGATACCCGGCCACGCTGACACGCAGAACCCGGCACTGCACAGAGATTGGCCACACCCGCCGGTGGCTTTGTATGAAGGCGTACTTCACGTCGATCCCTTTGCAAAGTACGCCGTGGCCTTTTCCAGGATGTCGCGCTCCATCTTGACCCGCGCCAGCTCTGCCCTCAAGCGGCTGATCTCCATTTGTTCGCTGCTTACCTTGACCCGGCTGTCAGCGCCCTTGAGTTTGCCTTCGCGGTGCGCTTTGATCCAGTTGAACAGCGTCTGCTCAACCACCCCAAGCGTCCTGGCCGCTGCCGCCATGCTTTGGCCGCCTTCCACCAGCCGCACCGCCTCGAACTTGAACTCCTGCGTGTACCTCGCCCTTTTGGCTCTCTTCGTCATTTCCGCTCTCCTTTGCTTGCGATTGAATCACTCAGCAAGGGATACGGTTTTCGGGGGCAAGGTCATGGCGTCTGCCTTAGAGCAGTGGATGCGAGAATTGACTGGACGTATGACTCGTCGCGCTGAAGAGCAATACGCGCGTCTTCGAAGACCCCTGCTGAAAGTGGTTCACCCGTCTGGAAGATAGTTATAGCGTCGTTGATTGCCTGTATGTTTTCAGGCGTATCGATCAGATGAAATTGATACCAGCCAGCACGGTCAGTGGGAACAAGACGTCCAACTCTGAGAATTACTAAGTTCGTGTACTGAAATGCAGCTTCGGTGCTCGCACGAATCTTTTTGTTGTCTCGGAGGGTTTCGAGCAGTCTGACTGGGGAACGAATTGCATAGTGGCTTGGGAGAAGTTGTCCTTTGCGAACGGCTGCCACGATTGCCATGGTTCGTTCATAAATTTCACGCGACGCACCATCCATTGCCCGGCCTCCAGGCATTGGTGTAAACACGAAGTGTTCATCAACGTTGGACACGGAATTCCTTAGGCTCGGGGGGCGCAGCACACCATCCGCAACCATCTCACGGAGTAGCTGCAGCTCGTTTGCAGTCAGTTTCGTTCCGTTGATCTCGCCGGTACGCACGATTAGGGATAGTGGCCAACCTTGAGCCTTCTTTAAGAGATCCAGGATGCGCTGAACGCCGCGAGCGCCTCCTGCTGCGGCGTGATTTGCGAGCGCGTCCAAACTGTCAGCAAAGTAGAACGGACTAACCAGAATATCTTGTCCCCGAGCTCGCTTGGGGAGTACCAGGCCGCCGGTTTGGGTAATGAGTTCTACACGCGAAAACACCGCCTTTGGAGCCCCCAACCTACCTATGAGGGTATCCCGTTTTTCCGGCTTGCTCTTGAGTTCATTCAAGACTGCAATGGCGACTTCCTCGTGCTCGTTCAAGGCAATCGTCCCAACGTAGTCACCTAGACCACTGTAGACGGACGAGAAGTGAGGGACATTGGGGATGATGGAGTTGAGTGTCTTACCTGTCGTGACAAGCTGGGCAAATCCAACCTCTGACCTTGCCCCCGAAAACCGTATCCCTTGCTGAGTGATTCAATCGCAAGCAAAGGAGAGCGGAAATGACGAAGAGAGCCAAAAGGGCGAGGTACACGCAGGAGTTCAAGTTCGAGGCGGTGCGGCTGGTGGAAGGCGGGCAAAGCATGGCGGCAGCGGCCAGGACGCTTGGGGTGGTTGAGCAGACGCTGTTCAACTGGATCAAAGCGCACCGCGAAGGCAAACTCAAGGGCGCTGACAGCCGGGTCAAGGTAAGCAGCGAACAAATGGAGATCAGCCGCTTGAGGGCAGAGCTGGCGCGGGTCAAGATGGAGCGCGACATCCTGGAAAAGGCCACGGCGTACTTTGCAAAGGGATCGACGTGAAGTACGCCTTCATACAAAGCCACCGGCGGGTGTGGCCAATCTCTGTGCAGTGCCGGGTTCTGCGTGTCAGCGTGGCCGGGTATCACGAGCACTTCCTGCGGCGGGCCAGTGCGGCGCAACGACGCCACCTCAGTGATGACGCCTTGCTGGTACACATCAAAGCAATTCACGCCCAGGTCAGGGCCAGCTACGGCTGGCCTCGCATGTGGAAAGAACTGCTGGCACGCGGCATCCGGGTGGGCAAAGACCGGGTGCAAAAGCTCATGCAATTGCACGGCATTCGCGCCAAAGGCAAACGCAGATTCAAGATCACCACCGACAGCAAACATGATTTGCCGATTGCACCCAACCTGCTGGAGCGGCAATTCAACGTTCAAGAGCCTGACAAGGTGTGGGCGGGGGACATCACCTACATCGACACCCAAGAGGGCTGGCTGTACCTGGCAGTGGTGATTGACCTCTTCAGCCGTCAAGTGGTGGGCTGGAGCTTGCGGCAAGACATGACACGCGACATCGTCATTGATGCGCTGCGCATGGCATGGTTCAAGCGACATCCAGACAAAGGCGCAGGGCTGATCTTCCACAGCGACAGAGGCAGTCAATACGCAAGCCAAGACTTCAGGGACGTGCTCAGTGAGTACGGAATTCAGGCGTCCATGAGCAGGCGGGGCAACTGTTGGGACAATGCGTGCAGCGAGACCTTGTTCGGGTCACTGAAGGTAGAACGCCTACATGGGCAGCGCTTTGAAACCAGGCGGCAAGCCAAAGACGAGGTCATGGCCTGGCTGCTTTGGTACAACCAAGCCCGGCTGCACTCGACTCTGGCCTATGTCAGTCCGATGCAGTTCGAGCAAAGCTGGTTTGCGGCCCAGGCCATGCAAGCCAATTCGTGACTCGGTTATGGGATACGGATTACAGAGGCAAGGTCACTCAGCAAGAATTTCCAAGACCGGCTGAAGTGCCAGTGCAGGGATGTCGAAGTAGTGATCTGCGACTGGCCTCAGAACCTCGGCCTTTATCTCTCCTAACCCTCTGATGTTTAGCGCTAGTTTCCCTGCCATCCCGACTAGCGGGAGGTGGGCAAACTCAGGGACGCTTGCCCGAGCTAAGCCAACTTGCAAGTCATGTGCAAACTCTGCCTTCACCTGATTCGATGACACCGACATGCCCTGCCCTTGATATTCATGGAAGCATTCATTCTATTGTTGAAGGGTGTCGCGAATCGGAGGATTCGATGACGGCCGACGATGAGTTCGGTTGTTTCAGGTTGTGTAGCGGACGCGTCGCACATCTGGATCGAACGTCTGCTCATTGCTGATTTGCGGCCAACGCACCCTCGGTGGCGAGGGGTATCTCTTGATGCAAAGCAGCCACTGAGGCCTTAGCGCAGAAGCACCGAACGCATGAGCAAGTAAAAAAATCTTCTTTCCCTTGCAATGCACTCCTGCGTAAGGTGATGCTCCAGCCCCAGGTATCTGAGCCCTGAGGCATTCACTTTCGACAACAAGGAGTTCCCATGCCCAGCCTGCGCCTTGGCGATGTTGCGCCTGACTTTCAGCAGCAGTCCAGTGAAGGACTGATTTCATTTCACCAGTGGTTGGGAGACAGCTGGGGCGTGCTGTTCTCGCACCCGGCTGACTTCACGCCGGTGTGCACCACCGAGTTGGGTTTGACGTCCAAGCTCCAGGGGGAGTTTGCCAAGCGCCATGTGAAGGTGATTGCCTTGTCGGTGGATCCTGTGGAGTCGCATCACCGCTGGATTCAAGACATCAATGCCACGCAACACACGGTGGTGGGTTTTCCCATCATTGCCGATGCGGATCGGGCGGTGAGCGAGTTGTATGACCTCATTCACCCCAACGCCAGCACCACGGCCACGGTGCGATCGTTATTCGTGATCGACCCGGCGAAAAAGATTCGGCTCGTCATCACCTACCCGGCCAGCACGGGGCGCAACTTTGATGAAATCCTGCGTGTGATCGATTCGCTGCAGTTGACCGATTCGCACAGCGTGGCCACGCCTGGAAACTGGAAGCATGGCGACGACGTGGTCATCGTCCCGGCCTTGCAAGACGCGGACGTGATTCGCAGCAAGTTTCCCAAGGGGTATACGGCGGTGACGCCGTATTTGCGCATCACGCCGCAGCCGAATTTGCCTTGATGGCTCTGCGCTTCTCAACGAACCCGGCTGTGGCCGGGTTTGTTTTTGGGTTGCATGGCCTTCAAGCTGTGGATGAGGTGTTTTGACGTTTTGAAATGCTGGTTGGGTGGGGCTGTCGTTTGGCGGAGGACTGTTTGTGCTTGAAGCACCGCGCCGGGAATTCGCCCCGGCGGGCGACCTACTTTCTTGCTGGTGCAAGAAAGTAGGCAAAGAAGCACCTGAACACCAGCCTATTTGAGCGGTGCTGGTTCAACCACTTGACCCAGTTACAACGGGTTGTTCGGGGAGGGGCAACAAGCATTCACGGCGACGTTAAAGGCTTGTTCTTTCGGCAGCAATTTCCATCCACCGTCATTCCCGCCTTAGCCGGGATGACAAAAAGAAGTACCTATTGATGGTTACCTTATTCGCGACACACTTCAGTCCGTTCGCCCTGACCCTTCGACAAGCTCAGGAGTAAACGCAAGGCTGCGCCTTGTCGAAGGGCTTGCACTGAGGCACGCGCAGGCTTCGACAGGCTCAGCCCGAACGGTGTGTGGTGTCGCAATTCATGTAAGTCTCAATAACTGCCGTGTAAGGCAATGTCTCGAAGAGACGCGCCGAAAACGTGGCCCGAACGCCAGTGGCCACTGGTCGAACCCAGACTCCACGTCTGCACTCCCGCGCCAAGCCACCTCTCCCCAAATAGGCTGGTGTTCGGGTGTTTTCTTGGTGACTTCTTTTGCACCAGCAAAAGAAGTTACTCGGCCGCCGGGCCGAGACCCGGCGCGGTGGTTCATGCCGAGGTTGACGGCCACCGAGTGCTCAGGCGGCCCGGACGTTGAAACTTCAATGGGCTCCAAGCTCAATCAAAGAAACTGCTCATTCCCCGTCACGCCCAATTTCTTCACACCGACCCGCTGCGCCGCTGCCAACACACTTGCAACGGCCTCGTATTGCACATCCTTGTGCGGCCGCAAATGAACCTCGGGCTGGTCGGCTTCTTCTGCGACGGATTGCAGTTTGGTTTGCAGCACCTCACTGGCGGGGATGACCTCGCCGTTCCAATACACCGTGCCACTGGCGTCCACATCAATGCGCACCACCACAGGCGGTTTGTCCGGTGGGGGTGGGTTGCCCGTCGGCATGTTCAGGTTGACGGCGTGCAACTGCACGGGAATGGTGATGATCAGCATGATGAGCAACACCAGCATCACGTCGATCAGCGGTGTGGTGTTGATCTCGGCCATCACCTCGGTATTGTTCGAGCCGCTGCCCGATCCCACATTCATGGCCATGGTGGTTTGGTTCCTTCGTGATGTTGGCTAGCAGGCTGCTGAAATACCTGGCGCGGCGCACCCGCACGCAGCCTCGAACTCAGGTCGGCGTTGGATTTCTCACGAATAGCTGGGCTATTCGCATCGAAATCCGCCTTGCCCTGTGTCCGATCTGCATGCGGTTGCATCCACGCCAAGTATTTCAGCAGCCTGCTAGGTTCAGTTGTTGGCCGCAGGTTCTGTGACGAAACTCACCTTGGCGATGCCGGCCCGCTGGCTGGCCAGCAAGACACGGCCCACGCCCTCGTAACGTGCTTTCACATCGCCTCGGATTTGTACGGCGGGTTGCGGCTCTTGAACGGCGATTTTCTTCAGCCGCTCCAGCAGCAGGTCGTGGTTGGCCACGCCTTGCCCGTTCCAGTAGAGCGCACCCACACTGTCCACCGAGATTTCAATGTTCTCGGGTTTGGTTTGCCGCAGCACATTACGTTCTTTGGGCAGGTTCAAAGGAACGGTTTGGGTGACCACGGGAATGGTGATGAGAAAAATGATCAGCAAGACCAACATCACATCCACCAGCGGTGTGGTGTTGATCTCAGAGGTGACGGTGTCTTCGTTGCCGCCTGCGTTGTTGCCATTGGCGCGCAAACTCAAGCCCATCGTGTCACCTCAGGGGTTGTGACACCACGCTTTGTTTGCCCATGGGTGTTCATGCCGAGGCTCCTGCACCTTGGGCCTTGCCGACAGCATTCACCTCTCTGAGTTTGGTGCCACCCGCATTTAAAACTGGGGTCACCAGTTTGGCGCCCAATAGCACGCGGTGCAGGTCGGAGCCAAAGCGCCGGGCTGCGTCCAGCGTCACTTTGTTGCGCCGCACTAGCCAGTTGTAGCCCAGCACCGCAGGAACCGCCACGGCCAAGCCAATGGCGGTCATGATGAGTGCCTCGCCCACGGGACCTGCCACTTTGTCGATGGACGCCTGCCCTGCCACACCGATGGCGGTGAGGGCGTGGTAGATGCCCCAGACGGTTCCGAAGAGGCCCACAAAAGGCGCGGTAGCGCCCACGGTGGCGAGGAATGCCAAGCCTTCTTGTTGTCGTGCCTGCACGTCATCCACCGCTTGTTGCAAGCTGGCATTGATCCACTCGTTTCTGTCCACTTGTTCGGCGACCGCGCCTTGGTACTGCTGGTCTGCGGCCAGGCCGCTCTCGGCGATGTAGCGGAAGGTGCCGCCTGCTTTGAGCGCTTTGGTGCCCGTCCACACGTTGTCGGCTTGCAGGACAGTGCTTCTCGCCACTTTGGCTTCACGCGCCAGTTTGACGCTTTGGATCAATTTGGTGATCAACACATACCAACTGCCCAGGCTGAAGGCAACCAGGATCAACAAGGTGGCCTTGGCCACGATGTCGCCTTGCGCCCACAAGGCATCAAGACCATAGGGGTTGGCCACGGCCTCTTGGGCAGCCCATGAAACGTTGGCATGAAGCAGGCCCAACACAGCGATGCCAGCCAGCATGGTTGAACGAAGACGCGACGACATGAGAGAACTCCTGAAAATGAAAAGAGGAAGGGCGAGCACGCAGCCCGATTGGTTGGTCAGCTACTCGGCCGCTTTGAATACAAAGTTCTGAACGGCAACGATCTCGGTGCTTCCTGTGATGGAGCAACCGTATTGCGCCATGGCTGAGCGGACTGCTGAATCAAATAGCCCGCGTGGTGTGGAGCTGAGAATTTGCACATCCACCACCTTGCCATCGCGAATCGTGGCGCGGGCTTTGACGGCACCACCGATGCCTTCTTGCTGCGCACGCCGGGGCATGACCGGGTTGACCATTTGTGGGCAGGCCACGCCTATGGCCACCACAGGCGGGGCGGCTGGTGCGGGTGGCGGTGCGATCGCGGGCGCAGGTTCAGGCTTGAACTCCACGGGCGCTGGCGGTGGTGTGGGCGTGACAGCTGCAATCGTCGGTGCCGGTGGTGGTGTGGCTACTTGAACTTCGGGTGGCGGCACGAAAGGCGGTGGCGGTGCGGCAGTCACTTTGACCACGGGCTTGATTTTCTCAACAGGAGGCGGCGGTGGGGGCGGGGGAAGTTTGATCTCCTCGATCAAACGCGCCTCTATGGGTGCACGCACCGTGTCCACCAGCTTTTGAGCCAATCCGGAGACCAATGCATACCCCACCAGCACGTGGATGAGGACCACGGTTGCCAAGCCCAGCACGTGGCTGCCGGAGTCGGGCTTGTGAGGCAGCACAGCCTCCAGGGGCGGCGCATCGGCTCCGATGGCGACCGTGTTGGGGCGGTTGATGGTGGTGCCGCGCACTCGGCGCTTGATGGGTCTGTGCGCAGAGGGCAATGGAGCGTGGGCAGTGATCGCAACAGAATTCATGAGCAACCTCAAGTCAACGAAGGGGGTGTGTTGAAAAACACGGATGAAAAAATTGTGTCGAACTCATCCCTGCAAGACCACGAATTCATCCGCATATGGATAGTTGCTCACGGCCTGCTTTTCCACTTATTGATGTTTACTTTATTCACGACAATCTCCAACCCGTTCGCCCTGAGCCTGTCGAAGGGCCCGCACCGAGGTACGCGCTGGCTTCGACAAGTCCTGTCCTGAGCCCGGTCGAAGGGTCAGCCCGAACGGTGCGGGGTGTCGCCATTTATGTAAAGCTCAATAACTCTTCAAGCGGCCTCGCGCAATGCATACCGCTGCGCGGGCGGCAGCAACTTCAAGGCTTGTTGCACCACGAGTTCAATGCGTGATTGCGCAGATTCGCTGTTGAGTTGGTAATTCACAAACTCCGTGTCGCGTGCATACACGCCCGCTGGAACCGTGTTCATTTCAAAGAAGCTGGCCAAGGGGCGCAGCTGGTGGTCAATCACCAGCGCATGGCGGTCGCTTCCGCCGGTGGCTGCGAGGATGGCGACTTTGCCGCGCAGCAAGGTCGGGTCCGCCAGGTCCAGAAAATGTTTGAGCAAGCCAGAGTAAGAGGCTTTGTAGACCGGCGAGCCGATGACCACGGCGTCCGCCGCTTTGAGCAGCTCGAACGCTTGCTGGATGGGGGCGGGCAGGTTGTTGAAAGACACCACGCCGGCCAATACCGGGGCGAGTTCGGCGATGTCAATGAGCGCCAAAGAGCTGCCGCTGCGAGAGGCCAGCTCTTGGCCGATCAAGCTGACCAGATGGCGGGTTCGGGATGGTTGGGTCAGGCTGCCGGACAGTGCAACAACGGTGCTCATCAAATGCTCCATGAAAGTGTGTGATGGGCTGCCAAAGCAGATTTCGAGCCACAGGGTATGCACAAGGTGAGGTCGATGGTGTGGCTGTCCTTGTGGTGTTTGGAATCGAACAAGGTCAGGTTGAAGTTGCTGCGTATTCAGCAGGCGGGCACAGCGGAAGGACGCAATGTGCAGGCGTGGGGGTCACGCCGAGCCTTCGCATATGGATATGCGAAGGTATGCGTGGTGTCTGGCGGACGACCGCTCTAGCATCAGCCTCAAGTTGCATCAGCGAGGCCATTCATGAGCTACCAGTCTTTCTCCAGCGAGTCGCCATCCCAAGTCCTGAGTCTGGACGGTGAGGTGTCTCACCCCTTGTCCATTCGTGCCAAGTCCCTGGTGTTTGTCGATCCAGCCTCCAAAGGTTTGCTGGAGCTGATCGAACGCGTGGCACCCAGCACCGCGCCCATCATGATCGAGGGCGACAGTGGCACAGGCAAGGAGCTGATCGCACGCCATGTGCACCGCCTGAGCGGTCGCACCGGGCCCTTCGTGGCGGTGAACTGCGGTGCCATCTCGGAGCAGCTCGCCGAGAGTGAACTGTTTGGGCATGAAGTGGGCGCATTCACAGGAGCTACCTCGCGGCGTGAGGGCTGGTTTGAGGCCGCCAACCACGGCACACTTTTCCTCGATGAAATCGGTGACTTGCCGCTGCCCATGCAGGTGAAATTGTTGCGCGTGATCCAGGAACAGGAGGTGGTGCGTTTGGGGTCACGCAAACCCATTCCGGTTGATGTGCGCTTGGTCACTGCCACCAACGTGGATCTGGGCGAAGCCGTCTCTGCAGGGCACTTTCGCTTGGACCTTTATTACCGCTTGAACATTGCCCAGTTGCGCCTGCCGCCACTGCGTGAACGTGTGGGCGACATCCTGCCCCTGGCCAAACATTTTTTGTCGGTGTACAGCCGCAAGCTGAAGTTTCCTTTGCCGGTGCTGGGCGCAGCGGCCGTGCGGGCGTTGGAAGCCTATGCCTGGCCCGGCAACATTCGCGAGCTGGAGAACGTGATTCACTACGCGCTCTTGGTGGCCTCTGGCCAGGAGATCAGGCCCGAACACCTCAAGCTCAACGGCGTGGTCGTGGCCCCTGGACATACCGGAGAGCCTAACAAGGCGGATGCGTCAGGTTTGAACGCAGTGCGTTCTGTGTTGCGCAATTTGTTCGACGACCCCGGCGCCACACTGTTCAACGACCTGGAACAGTTGATTGTTGAAGAAGCCTTCCGTGAGTCTGGCTACAACCAGGTTCGGTCTGCGGCCTTGCTGGGCATCTCACGCAATGTGCTGCGCACCTTGCTCAAACGCCACGGCATGCTCAACGACGCGTTGGCTTCGCCGGACGAGTCCTTGCAGCTCGCGGTGAACGGTTGAGCCCCTTTCAGCGAGCGGGCATGTTGTTTGCGTGCGGCATGGCCTTTCCATCTTGACACCCGACGCCCTCCCAGGCCTTGATCCATGACGCCACTTGACATTCTTTGGTATTCCCGCAGTGCCCATCCCTGTCCCTTGGGTCTGGCTGCACAGCTCGGTGGTTTCATCGACGAATTCCGCGACGACCCCTTCCGTGTCTTCACGGTTCAGGAAAGCCCAGACGCGGCTATTCGTGAGTCGCATGTGGACCACCACCTGCCCAATTTCATTCGCCAGGGTGGCAATGCGCCCGCCTTGTGGGCGCGCTCCTGCGGTGCCAAAACACGGCTGATCGGTTTGAGTTGGATGGACGAGTTCCAGGGCATCCTGACTTTGCCCGGCAGCGGCATTCAAAGCGTGGCCGACCTGGCGGGACGGCGCTTGGCGCTGCCGCTGTCTGACAGCCTGATCGACACCGCCCGCGCGGAGGCCTTGCACGGCTACCTGGTGGCGTTGCGAACCCAGCAGTTGGGTCCGTCTGACGTGAAGTTTTGTGACTTGCCCGTTCACCGGTCTTCTCTTTCAACATCCAATCAAAAGCTGCCACCCGGCCTTTTTGGTGAATACGCCCGCCAGATGGGGGCCTTGCTGCGCCGCGAGGTGGATGCCGTCTATGTCAAAGGTGCGCGCGGTCTGCAGGCTGCACGAACCGCCCAGGCCCATGTGGTGATCGACCTTCGTTCGCATCCCGACGCCAAGTCCCGGGTGCACAACGGCACGCCGCGTCCCATCACGGTGGACGAAGGTTTGCTGACATCTCACCCCGACGTGGTCGAGCGTTTCCTGGCCCGTGTGCTCGCTGCGGGTGATTGGGCCGCCCAGCATCCCAGCGAAACCGTGGCCTACCTGGCGCGTGAAACACGTCGTTCAGAGGAGTTGGTGGTGACGTCTTATGGGCCCCAAGTGCACCAGCATTTGACGACAGACTTGTCTGCATTCGCCGTCGCCGCCTTGATTGCTCACCAGCGTTATTTGCTGGAATGGGGTTTCATTCCCCGCGACTTTGACATTCATCAGTGGATTGCACCGCAGCCACTTCTGAGAGCCAAAGAACGTTTGGCCGATGAGTTGCTGCACGCGCTTTGAGAGAGGCATGCACTGAAATTGGCTCGGTGCGAGAACGTCATTCCCGCGCAGGCGGGAATCCAGTCGGTGGGGCTTATGAGGCCATGGATGCAGCGCGGTGCAGTCCCTGGATTCCCGCCTGCGCGGGAATGACGGAGTGGGGCGCAGATGGCGTGGGTTCCTACCATCGTGTGTCGAGGGCATCAGCTTGCCAGCGCCAACACCTTGCCCTGAGTTTGCAGCGCGAACAAGTGGGCATAGAGGCCGCCTTCACGCCGTGCCATTTCATCGTGGTGCCCCTGCTCGCGCACCTGGCCGCCTTGCAGTACCAGGATGTGATCAGCGTTCATCACCGTGGACAGGCGGTGGGCGATGATGACCGAGGTGCGGCCTGATACCAGTTTGTTCAGCCCCTCTTGCACCAGGTGCTCAGATGCTGAATCGAGCGCGCTGGTGGCTTCGTCGAGGATGATGAGTTCCGGATTTTTCAGAATCGCCCGTGCGATGGCCACGCGCTGCTTTTCGCCGCCCGAGAGTTTGATGCCACGCTCGCCCACCAAGGTGTCGTACTGCTTGTCCATGGTCTGGATGAAGTCGTCGGCATGGGCGGCGCGTGCGGCAGCGCGCACATCGTCCAGGCTGGCACCGGGGCGGGCGAAGGCGATGTTTTCGCCGATGCTGTCGTTGAACAGGGCCACGTCTTGCAGCACCACACCCATCAAAGCGCGCACGCTGCGCTGCTGGTAGTCGCGCAGGTCGCGGCCATTGACGAGGATGCGGCCTTCGGTGGGGTCGTAAAAACGCATCAGCAGTTTGACGATGGTGGTTTTGCCGCTGCCACTCAGGCCCACCAGGGCCAGGGTTTTGCCGGCGGCCAGGTCGAACTGGATGTTCTGCAGTGCAAAGCCCTCTTTGCCCGGGTAACGGAAGCTGACGTTGTCAAAAACAATGCGCTCCAGGTGTGTCAACGCGATGGCATCGGGGCGGTCGGCATGTTCGCTTTCGACATCCAGCAACTCCACCAGGCGCTCGGCGGTGCTTTCAATTTCACCGGCCTGGTTGATCTGGCGTGCAATGGGACCGATGGTGGTGATGAGGGTTTGCGACAGCGTCAGCACCAGCAAGATGTCGCCCACGGTGAAGCCGCCCTTGAGCGCACCCAGCGCCGTCACGCTGACCGCAGCGAACACGCCGAAGGTGTTGACCACATTGAGCGCCTGCTCGGAACGCCACTCGGTGCTGTGCAGTTTGCCGCGTGTGACTTTCCATTCCGCCTGGGTGTTGTCGTAACGTTCTTTCACCGCTGGTTCGCCGCCGAAACTGCGCACGGTGGCGATGTTGCCAATCATCTCGGCCAAGAGGCCCGTCATGCGCCCGGCCAGCGCTTGCCAGCCCCTGCGGTGGGGTTTGGTCCAGCCGACGGTGCGGTAAGAGATATAGAGGTTGAACACCAGCACGCCGAGCATGATGCAGCCCACCACCGGGGCCTTCACCAGCAGCACCGCCACGATGAAAACCATTTGCAGCAGGTTGGCCAGTACCCCGTCCGTCAGCGATGACAACCACATGGTGATGGTGGTGATGTTGCCGAAGCGGTCCATGATTTCGCCGACGCGGGTCTTCTCGAAATAGTCGATGGACTTTTGCGTCATGTTGTCGAACACGCGCTGGCGGAAGGTGCTCACCGTGTCCAACCACAGGTCGTCGGCCTGTTTGTTTTGCAGTGCGCCGAACACCACCACGGCCAGCCGAAGGACAAAAAAGATGCCGAGCAAGGTCAACACACCCTGTGTGGCTGCGCCCAAACTCAACCGCCCGGAATACAACTGCGCAATGTTGTCCACGATGCCTTTGTATAGGTAAGGCGTGGCCGTGCCGATGAAGCCCAGCACCGTGCCCACCAGGATCACGCCGAGCAGCTTGCCTCGGTATTCAGGAATGAACTGGATGGTGCGCCAAAGGTTTTTCATGGGAAGCGGAGTGAGTTTGTTGAGCGTTGAAAAAATTTCCGCACCGGCCACCGTTCCGGCTGACCCGTCAACGGGCTCAGGGCGAACGGGTAAAAACGCGCTGCCCGCCTACCGTTCGGGCTGACCCTTCGACGGGGCTCAGAACAGGACCTGTCGAAGCCAGCGCGCGCCTCGGTCAAAGCCATTCGACAAGCTCGGACTCTTCGACAGGACCGCGATGCACCGGCCCTTCGACAGGCTCAGGGCGAACGGATTTGGGGGGCGTGAATCAATTGAGCATCCATCAACCAAGGGTGGCGGACAACATGGGCAAACAAATTGGCATGTCGTCCAGGTGCCAAACCGCTGAGCTGAACGCACGTTCCATGCCATGCTGCTTTTCCCAAGCGGGGCCGGTAGAACGCCCATCAAAACAAGGCTTTGAATGCGTGTGCTGGTTGTCACCGATGCCGGACCGCTGATGGTATTGCAGCGGTTCGCTGCTGCGAAAGCAGCACTTAGGCAAGCGGGCTTGGCAACCTCTGCCTGCTGACCGGGCCGTCACCTTGTTCTGCAACGCGTGCTGTGAATCGGGCCAAGCCCGCGCCGGCCAAGGCTTTTCAGCACGGGCGCTGTTGGCGTGGCGGCCTTGCCGCTGGCTGTCCGCTGGCTTGGCATGGTTTCTGCGTTTGCAACGTGATTGCGTTGAACCGCGCTTGGTACCGACGTTGCCATCTGCACTTGCATATCACCACAGCAAAGGAATCCCCATGAGCCAACCCCTGGACAAACTTTGGTACACCCGCTGCCCCGTTCCCACTGGATTGGGCTTGGCCGTTCAACAAGGCTGGCTGGACGAAAGTTTTGCCGCGCAGTGCACGCGCATTGAATCGCTGCGCGAGTCCAACGAGCAGGCGGTTCGTGAATCACACTTCGACCACACCTTGCAAAACTCGGTGCGCCATGGTGGCAACATTCCGGCCATCTGGGCGCGGTCGGTGGGGCGTGAAACCCGTGTCATTGGTTTGTCATGGTCTGATGAGGCGCAGTTGATTCTCAGCGCGCCCGAGAGTGGCATCCGCAGTGTGCGCGACCTCAAGGGGCGGCGCTTTGGCCTGCCCAAGTGGCAACACGTGCAGATCGATTTCTCACGCGCCCAGGCCTTGCGTGGCCTGGAAAATGCGCTGTCGCTGGAAGGGCTGTCGTTGACCGATGTTCAGCTCGTGGACTTCGTTCGTGGTGGCACTCAAAGTGATGCACCCACGGTGCGGGTGCCTGGCACCGGCCTCGTGGCGGGTGGCAGCACCGGCGTTGCATCAGAGCGCAACGCCGAGTTACGCGCGCTGCTGCGCGGCGAGGTGGATGCCATCTTCTTGAAGGGCGCCAGCGCCTCTCACCTGGCCCATGCCTTCGGCCTGCACACGGTGATCGACGTGGGTGCCCATCCCGAGCCTTCCATCCGCGCCAACAACGGCACGCCGCGCACGCTGACGGTGGACTTGAACCTGCTGGACCAACACTTTGACGCCGCCGTCACCATCGTGCAGCAGGTGCTGCGCGCCGACCAGTGGGCACGCAGCCATCCGGCTGAAACACGCCGCTTCCTCGGCCTGGAAACCAACAGCAGCGAGTACTGGGTGGCGGTGGCTTATGGGCAGGACGCCCATGAGCGGCTGCGCACCGACCTGGCCGATGTGTCGATCCGCGGCTTGCAGGACTTCAGCAACTTCCTGCACCGCCAGGGCTTCATTCCCAACGCTGTGGATGTGCGTGCGTGGATTGACGCCCGCCCACTTGAAGCCGCACGCCAGCTCAAACTGGCGGCGTGAACGGGTCGTTTTTTGTTTGATTCTTGATCCATGAGCGCTGTCCTACCGTCCCTTGAATCCACCGCAACAGCCGCCGCCAGCGTTGTGGCGTCTGGCCAGTTGCCTGCAGCAGCGCCGCTGTCTTATGGTGAGACCATCAGCGGGCGTGGCTGGGCGGCGCATCCTTTGTGGCGCTGCCTGTTGCTCTATCGGCAGATGCCCCTGCGGTTCACGGTGACAGCGCTGCTGTTCGTCGTCACCAACCTGGGCCTGTCCTACCAGCAGTGGCTGATTGGCCGCGCCATTCACGATGTGGAGCTGGGAAAAGCCGTGGTGCGAACGGCGGATGGCAGCTTGTCTTACAGCGTGGCCTTGAGCTGGCTCGCTCTGTTGGCGGTCGTTGCCCTGGTGCGCGGCGTGGCCCAGTATGCAGGCGGCATTTCAGCGTTGATCGCCGGGCAAAAATTGCTGGGCATTTTGCGCAACGCCATCCTCGTGCAGGTGCAGCGCCTGGACCTGGCCTACCACTGGCAGCACGGTGCGGGCGAGGTGGTCACCCGCACCACCCGCGACGCCGACAAAGTGCGTGACGCGCTGGTGCAGTTTTGGCGCCAGGCCATCGACACCGTGCTGGTCATCGTGGCGGTGATGGGCGTCTTGTTCTGGTACCACCCGCTGCTGGGCCTGGTGCCTCTGCTGTTGACCTTGGTGGCGGTGGGCATCTTTGTCGTGCAGACTGACCACCTTGTCACCCTCGACAGAAAAGTGGGTGCCGCTTACGACGCGGTGAACCAGGACTTGGGCGAAGGCATACACGGCGTGCGAGTCATCAAGGCCTTCGCATTGGAAGACACACGCATCACGCGCTTCACGGCGCAAGTGCAGCAGTTCGCCGCGCATGCCCGAACTGCTTTGGCTTACGCCAGCTCGCGCATCCCTGTGCCCCAGGCCGTGGTGGCCCTGGGCCATGTGTGGGTGCTGGGTTTCGGGGCCAGGCTCGTCAGCCACGGTCAGCTCAACCTGGGCGAGCTGGTGGCGTCGCTGCTCATCGTCAACAGCCTGGTGTTTCGTCTGGAGGGCGTGGGCCGCGTGATGCAGGTGTTTGCCGATGCACGCTCATCGGCGGCGCGCATTTGGGAATTGCTCGACGCGCAGCCGCGCATTCGCAGTGGTCAACAAGACGTTCCAGAGGGCGCACTGGGCCTGCGTTTGTCGGCGGTGCGGGTGTCCGCCCCCGGCGGTGGCCACCCTGTGCTGAACGATTGTTCGCTCACCCTGGAGCCAGGTGAGGTGGTGGCACTGGTGGGTGCGACGGGTTCAGGCAAAAGCACCCTGGCGAGTTTGCTGGCGCGGCTGAGTGATGTTGACAGCGCGGTTGACCCCTCGCCCGCCACCGGCGACGCGACGAGTTCAGGTTCCGTTCAGATCGGCTCCACCGACACGGCCTGGCTCGATGTGCGCGACTTGGATCTGGCCCAACTGCGCCGTGCCGTGCATGTGGTGCCGCAAGAAAGTTTTCTCTTCTCCGACTCCCTGGCCAGTAACTTGCGTCTAGCAGCGCCCCGGGCCAGCGACGCGCATCTGGTGGAAGGCCTGCGCCTGGCCTCGGCCTCGGAAGTGCTGGCGGGTTTGAAAGACGGCCTGCAAACCAAGATTGGCGAGCGTGGTGTCACGCTCTCGGGCGGGCAGCGCCAGCGTGTCAGCCTGGCCCGCGCTCTGGTCAGCCGCCCGCGTGTGCTGGTGCTGGACGACTCCACCAGCGCGCTTGACGCCATCACCGAACGCCAGGTGCTGAACAACATCCGGGGCCTGGCAGCGAGCCAAGGGCAGGCGGTGACGGTGCTCATCATCACCAGCAAACTCTCCACCATCTTGTTGGCGGACCGCGTGGCCTTACTCAAGGATGGCCGTATCAGTGCACAGGGCCGGCATGCAGACCTGGCCGCGACGAATGTGGACTACAGCGAGCTGCTGGGTCTGGATGCCGAGCCCGCCACGGAAACTGAACAGGCTCAACCTTGATGCAACGACTTCTGCGCCGCAACGATGCCTGTGTCGGCACCACGGCAACGCCATGGACGTCATTGCGGCGCAGAACCTTTTGAGAACTCATTGACATGGCCACCTCCGCCCCAGGCTCCAACCCCGTCGGCCGCCGCGTGCTCAGCGACATTGAAATCGAAGAAGCACTGGCCAAACAGCAACTCAACCGCAGCATGTTCAAACGCCTGCTGCCCTTGTTGCATCCGGTGCGGCATCTGATCTTCGGCGTCATCGCCATCGAAGTGCTGTTGGTGGTGGCGGTGTTCTTTCGTCCCTGGTTTGTCACGGTGGTGATCGACTCCGGCTTGCTGCGCACCAATACCGGCTGGGCTATCAACCAGCACGTGATGGGCTGGTGCCTGGCCGGCCTGACCCTCACATGGATGGCGCGGTTTTGTTTCGCCGGTTGGTCGCAGTACCTCGCCGGGCTGGCCGCGATTCGTTTGCTCAACGACCTGCGCGTGCGTGTGTTTGCCCACGTGCAGCGTTTGAGTGTGGGTTACTTCGACCGCACCAAAGCCGGCCGCATCATCTCCCGTGTTGACAGCGATGTGGACAGCCTGCAGCCCACCTTGATTCAAGGCCCACCCGAGCTGCTGGGTGCGCTGTTGCGCTGCATTGCTGCGGCGGTGATGCTGTGGTGGATCTCACCCTGGCTCTTCCTCGGCCTGGCCAGCGTCGTGCCCCTGCTGGCCCTGGGCACGGTCGCGTTCAAACGGATTTCGCAGCGCAATTGGCCCAAGGTGGCTGAAGCACGCAGTGCCTTCACCGCGCATCTGGTGGAAACCGTGTCGGGCGTGCGCATCATTCAGCAAACCGTGCAGGAAGAGCCCAACCAGCGTCGCTACGAACGCCTGGTGCAGAACTTCAACGATGCCCTGGTCCACGGCAACATCAAGTCCAGCTGGTTTGCACCCTATACCGGCCTGCTCAGCATCGTGGGCAGCATGCTCTTGCTGCTGGTGGGTGCGCGCGGCATGGTCACGGGCGAGATCACACTCGGCCAGGTGGCGGCCAGCCTTTTTTATGTGCAGATGTTTCTCGGGCCACTGCAAGAGTTGAGCGACCTCTTCGAGCGTTATGCCACCGGCGCAGCATCGGCCCAGCGTATCTTCTTGCTGCTCGATACCCAGCCCGAGGTGCGTGACCCCGCAGAACCCGCACCCTTCCAACAGGTGCGCGGCGAAGTGCAGTTCCACAAGGTGCGTTTTGCCTATGACCCCCAGGCCACCAAGCCGGTGATCCACGAGTTGTCCCTGCATGTGCCACCGGGCCAGGTGCTGGCCATCGTCGGCCCCACGGGCCACGGCAAAAGCACCCTGGTGCAACTGCTCACGCGCTTCTACGAAGTGAGCGCTGGGGCCGTGCTGATTGACGGCATCGACCTGCGCGAACTCGCACAGCACGACCTGCGCCGCAAGGTGGGCGTGGTGCTGCAAGACAACGTGCTCTTCACTGGCACCATCCTCGACAACCTGCGCCTGGCCCGTCCCGGTGCGAGCGATGAAGAACTCATCGCCGCCGCACAGGAACTCGGCGTGCACGACGCCATCGCCCGCTTGCCGCTGGACTACCGCACCGAAGTCGGTGCATTAGGGGCCCACCTCAGCCACGGCCAGCGCCAACTCGTCTGCCTGGTGCGCGCCTACCTGGCCGACCCCGCCGTGCTCATCCTCGACGAAGCCACCTCGGCGGTGGACGTGCAAACCGAACGCAAAATTCAACATGCGCTGCGCCGCCTGTGCCAAGGCCGCACCGCCATCATCATCGCCCACCGCTTGGCTACCATCCGCGATGCCGACCGCATCGCGGTCATCCGCGATGGCCGCATCGTCGAACTCGGCCACCACACCGAACTGATTCGCGCTGGTGGGCACTACGAAGCGCTGTACCAGGCGTATCAGGAACTGGCGGGGGAGGGTGGGGTGGTGCAAGCCGCACCCAGCTTGAATCTGGCAGCGGCGTGATCGGGATAGGCTGGGAGGGCTTGTCTCTCCTGTCCGTTCGCCCTGGCCCTTTGACCAGCTCAGAAGTAAACGCATGGCTGCGCCTAGTAATACGGTCTTGCAAAGTGCCGCACGCATGCCTTCGACAGGCTCAGCCCGAACGGAGTTTTTGACTTCAATCTCAACAATGACCACCATCCTCGCCAGCCGCATCCGCACCCAATCCCGCCTGACCGGCCAGTTTGTCCTGCGCTCCGGCCAAGTCAGCAACACCTATTTTGATAAATACCGCTTCGAAGCCGACCCGGCACTGCTGCTGTCCATTGCACAAGCCATGGCACCGCTGGTGCCGCCGGGAACCGAAGTCCTGGCTGGCCTGGAGATGGGCGGCATTCCCATCGTCACCGTGCTCAGCCAGATCACCGGCTTGCCCAGCGCCTTCATCCGCAAAGAGGCCAAAGCCTATGGCACTTGCCGTTATGCCGAAGGTGCGGACCTCGCCGGGCGACGTTTCGTGCTCGTGGAGGATGTGGTGTCCTCGGGCGGTGCATTGCGGGACGCGCTGGCCAAACTGCGCGCCGATGGCCTGCACCCCGATGCCGCCCTGTGCGTGATCGACCGAGAGACGGGTGGGCGCGAGGCGTTGGAGGTAGCGGGGCTGCCGTTGCGTGCGCTGTTCACTTATGGCGAGATTGAATGCCTCTGATTTGCCTTGTTGTCTGTCGCTACGAGAACTTCATTTCAGATAAGGCGGGTCATGCGAGCGTGTGTGTAGCGAAGGCAACTCAATGAATTCCACCTGCCGACTCATCTTCGATCTGGACGGCACCCTCAGCGATCCGGCCGTGGGCATTGGCCGCTCGATTAACCATGCGCTATCCGCCTTTGGGTACCCGACCATCGCCGCGCACGAGGTGGTGCCCTTCATTGGGCCGCCACTGGACGCTACGTTCCGCCAACTCGTCCCTGGTGCCTCGCCCGAGCACATTCTCCAACTGGTGCAGGCCTACCGTGAACGTTACGCCGACGTGGGTTATGCCGAAAACGTGTTGTATGAAGGCATGCCCGAGGTGCTTGGCCAACTCGCTGCCCATGGACCGCTCGCGCTGTGCACCTCCAAGCGTCGGGACTTCGCGGTGCAAATCCTGGAACGCTTCAATCTGCTCCACCTCTTCAGCGTGGTCAGTGGGGGTGACATCGGCATCACCAAAAACGACCAGCTTCGCGGTCTGCTCGGCAGCAACCAGATACACCCCGACGCTGTGATGATTGGCGACCGCGCGGTGGACATTCACGCGGCCCACGACAACGGCTTGAAAGCGGTGGGCGTGCTCTGGGGTTTTGGCTCGGCCGATGAACTGAGCGGCGCGGCGCCACATCGTTTGTTCGAAGCGCCGCAGCAGTTGTTGGAACTGTTGCCGTCGTAATGAAGCGGTGCGTCACCCGCCGTGGTGTCCGCCACACGGCCGCTGCGCTATCGTCATCTCTGCGATGCTGGTGCTGAACTGCCCTGGCCACCCCCCAGTTGATGAAAGGAAAGTGTCGTCATGCACCTGACCAAACCACCTGTCGCCGTCATCCTCTCCTTGCTGAGCGCCCTCGCGCTGGCTGACGTGTTGGCCAGCCCACCCACTCCGCGTGCCAACGTCATCGAACGACCGACCCGAGCGTCCAGCCAACTGCCGGGGCCGCTGGGCTACTCGGCTGAGCACATCGACTCGAGCGTCAGCCCACGTCAGGATTTTTACCGTTACGCCACCGGCCAGTGGCTGAAGCGGTTGACCATTCCAGATGCAGAAGCCGACATCAGCGGCTTTTCGATGCTGGGCGCCAACCTGGACCAGCGCCTGCTTCAACTGACTGTGGCGGCCAGCCAGAGCAATGCGGCCAAGGGCAGCGCCGAGCAGCAGGTGGGCGACTATTTCCGCGCGGCCATGGACACACAGCGCCGGGACGTCCTGGGCCTCAAGCCCATTCAGTCCGACCTCGACTGGGCAACCAGCGCGCAGGGGCCTGCGGCCTTGGCCCGCTTGTCGGCGCGGCTGCAACTGGCCAACCAGTTCACACCGCTGGTGAATGTGTTGACCATGACCGACTTCAAGGACAGCACCCGCACGCAGATGGTGCTGTACCCGGGCGGTCCGCAACTGGAGCAGGCGCAATACACCGACCCTGCCAGTCAAAAAATCCGCGACCTGTATGTCGACTACATCACCCAGGCCTACCGCCAGTTGGGTGATACGCCCGAGGCAGCCGCAGCCAAAGCCCGGTTGATCCTGGCCATGGAAACCGAACTCATGGCCCCCCGGCTCAAGCCGCTGGAGGTGCGCGATCCCGCGCGCACCTACAACCTCTTCACCCCCGAAGAGGCCCAAGCCCTGATTCCCGCTGTGGACCTGAAGGAACTGCTGGCTGCCCTGAAGGTGCCCATGCCCAAGCAGATTCAGGTCATTGATGTGGCCGCGCTGAAGGCCTTGAACCAGCTGCTCACCACACGCCCCGCGCAAGACGTGCAGACGCTGCTGCACTGGACCGTGCTGTCATCCAACGCCAACCTGCTCGGCCAGCCCTGGTTCAGCTTGAGCCAGGAGTTTCAGCGGCAGCGCGACGGCCTGGTGCAGACCCTGCCGCTGGACCGGCAAGTGGTCCAGACCATCGCCCTCCAGCTCTACCACCCGCTGGCGCAGCTCTACGTGAAAACGCATTTCCCCGAGTCATCCCGGCAAGAGATCCGCCTGATGGTGGGCCACATCAAAGACGAATTCGCCAAACGCCTTCGCGCCAACCCCTGGCTCGACGCACCCACACGGGCCGCCGCACTCGACAAACTCGCCAAGGTCGACATTCAAGTGGGTTACCCGCAGCGGTGGATCGATTTCAGCAGCGTGGACATTCGCCCCGACGACCACCTCGGCAACAACCAGCGCATTGCCGCGTTTTCGCAGCAGCGCGAGCTGGCCAAAATTGACCGGCCCGTGGTGGTTGAACGCTTCGCCGACGCGCAGCACACCAGCCCCATCGCGGTGAACGCCGCCTACGACCCACAGGTCAATGGCATCGACATCACCGCCGCCATTGCGCAGCCGCCGTTCTACAAACCCGACGCGGACATCGCCGTGAACTACTGCACCATGGGCGCAGTCATCGGCCATGAACTCACCCACGGTTTCGACAGCAATGGCCGCCAGTACGACGCCGCTGGCAATGTGCGCGACTGGTGGACCGCACAAGCCACCGCCAACTTCAAAAAACGCACCGACATGCTGGTGGCGCAATACAGCCAGCTTCCACTCTTGCCCGGGCTGAACCAGAACGGCGAACTCACACTCACCGAAAACACCGCCGACCTCGGCGGCATCACCCTGGCCCATGCCGCCTTGAAGCGCGCACTCAAGGGCAAGGCCCAGCCTCCCATTGACGGCTTCACCACCGACCAGCGCTGCTTCGTTGCCTGGGCCCAGCTGTGGACCTACAAGGCCAGAGACGAACGCATCCGCCTGCTGGCCGCCATGGACTACCACGCCATCGGCTTCGTGCGCGGCGTTGCGCCCCTGCTGAACCTGGACGCCTTCCATCAAGCCTTCGAAACCCGCCCAGGCGATCCGATGTGGCGTAAGCCTCGGGATCGGGTGCGGATTTGGTAGGGGATGTGGCCGGTGCAGCTGACCGGGCCGCTTCTGGCGGGACTGGGTCGGTACCGGACACCGGGCTGACCGGAAGCCATCGCGTTGTGTGTAGTGATGAGGCGCAAGCCCCATGTCCCCAAATCAGAGGCATGCCACGAGCCCACCACTGATTGCGCTGCCGGGCGCATTGACGCCGGACGATGATGGCTTGTTCGATGCAGGGATGAAAGTAGCCGGAGGGGCGGTCGGTCTGCTCTCCGCCGGTTTCTGATAGTCACTATGTCAACCCCAGCTACCGCTTCAGGCTGGGAGCGGACATTCGAACTTATCACTGGCTTTATCGAAGCACCGCAACCAATTGTTGGACCCCTTGTCCCGGCCAAGCCGATTCGTTTGCATCATCGATACTGATCGGAGCGAGAGAGGATGTCGCGAAAGCGTTCAACAATGGAGGTGAGATCAAAGGGTACAGTGTCCGCGGCATCGACAACTCGCTCAGCGGATAAGAAAAGCAGTAGGAAGACAAGTGAATTACAAGAAAGATTACGCTCCAACTGGTAATGCACTAGCCACTGAGTTGGCAATGCGTCTCCACCGGCAGGATGGAATTCAACTGCGCATCGACGTCCCTGCGGGTGCCGTCCTGACCGCTGCTGATTTGCCAGAAGGTTGCCAATTGGTGGGAGAGGCGGCGGTCCAGTTTGACTCGCTCTCGGTGCGCAATGACGTTGTCGCCAGGGCAGCGTTTGCAGGTCTTCAATCCCCTTCCGGCATCGACGAGGACGCTCTGTTTGAACGAGCATACGAACTGTGGCGCGACGAGATCAGTCACAGCGACCAAGCATCTGGCCGCCTTCTGGGGCTGGCCTCGGACAGCGTGGACGTTCTTGCCATCGGAGCCCAACGCATACGAAACGGCTCAGACGTTTTCGACGTTCTCCACCTTGTCGAAGCCGCCTTGCCCTATCTCCACAGAATTGAGCCGCCATCGATTGTCGATTTGTTCGTAGCCAAGTATGAACCGACTAAGAATGACATGGCAAGGGGAGCCATTCATCGTGCCCTTGAATCCTGGCTGGAGACGCGGCCAGCCAACGCTCTAGACCTTCATGCAAAGGTAGTGGAGAACCTGTCCGAAGCTACAGCGAGCTTGCTCGGAAACGCGATCGTCGCACTCGCCAAGACTGACTACGCGGCAGCCTTTGAAGTCGCAAGAGGGGATGTACGGGCCGAACTCCCAGTGCGGGCGCTAGTCGGCGTTTGGGCGCTTGGTCGCCTGTTGCTCGACGAGCGGGCGCCACCAGCTTCGATCAACCTGGTCATCCAGGCTGTCCTCGACCTGATCGAGAGCGAACAGGGCGAACTGAGATTGCAGGCTATTCAAGCGGCCGTCGGCGCCATGCACGTGATGGCAGCATTTGATCCGATCCTGCAGCGACTCGCCGAAGACGGCGATCAGGATGTACTCTGCGCCGCGGCGACGGCACTGTTCCTCAGGGCGAAGGAACTAGAAAAGCGTGGCGTCACGCAACATTGGCTTGAACTGATGACGTCGCTGAAGCCGGAATTCAAGGGCGCTATCCGCGACCTGGATCACGCTATGGCAAGGCTGCTCACCCAGCCAACCAAAGTGCCAATAGTCGTGTCGACACTAGGAAACTGGGTCGCGAAACATGGCCACAGAGTGGCCATCGATTCTGAGACGTCGACTCTTTTTGACGGCTGTGTGCGGAGGCTGTTCGAGATCAAGGCCAGTTGGGCGTCACTCGCAACGGACTGGCTACTGAGCAGCGAGCAGGAACATCCGGCAGCGCTAGCCGGATTTCTGACTCAACTCAGTGACCATTCGCGCGTCGAACTGAGTCTGGACAACGAGCGTCTGGATGGGCTTGCAACGGAAGATCTCTTGTTTCTCGCGCGACGATTGCTCGGCTATGTGCACGAAAGGGCGCAACTAACATCACTGACCCTGTCGATGCTTTTATCGAAAGAACCTGAGAAGCGCATTTATCCACTCCTTCGCGCCTTGCTTGTTGATGAGATCGGATATGACTACCCGGGGAGCACAGCGGATGCGTGCCGCAAGGCAGCCGAGACTGCCGCCATGTGCAGCCACAAGGAGTACTTGTTGAAGATCGCAGAGACGATCGATCAAGTCGCGAATGCCAAAAGCTCCCTGCCGATGCTCAACGAGCTTCGCCCGCCCACTAAGCTGAGCAGGCTTTTTGCTCGAGCCCGAGCGAAGCAGATGAACGATTCATTTGAAGCAGCCAACGAGAACTCCATCTTCCGGCAAATTGCGACCCAAATCACCATCAAGGCGGGGCGAGGTACGTTCAGCTACCGCGATGCGAACTATGGCCCCTCGATGAAGCTCTCATCAATGTCTCACTCAATCGAGCTGCCGCGGCGCGAAGTCTTTGATCCGATAGGGAACTCGATCCGCCATCTCAGCTTCAGGCTTGCGAAGCGGGACGAAAGCCGTGTTGCCCTCATGAAAGGTTGACCTTGCCTCTGTAATCCGTATCCCATAACCGAGTCACGAATTGGCTTGCATGGCCTGGGCCGCAAACCAGCTTTGCTCGAACTGCATCGGACTGACATAGGCCAGAGTCGAGTGCAGCCGGGCTTGGTTGTACCAAAGCAGCCAGGCCATGACCTCGTCTTTGGCTTGCCTCCTGGTTTCAAAGCGCTGCCCATGTAGGCGTTCTACCTTCAGTGACCCGAACAAGGTCTCGCTGCACGCATTGTCCCAACAGTTGCCCCGCCTGCTCATGGACGCCTGAATTCCGTACTCACTGAGCACGTCCCTGAAGTCTTGGCTTGCGTATTGACTGCCTCTGTCGCTGTGGAAGATCAGCCCTGCGCCTTTGTCTGGATGTCGCTTGAACCATGCCATGCGCAGCGCATCAATGACGATGTCGCGTGTCATGTCTTGCCGCAAGCTCCAGCCCACCACTTGACGGCTGAAGAGGTCAATCACCACTGCCAGGTACAGCCAGCCCTCTTGGGTGTCGATGTAGGTGATGTCCCCCGCCCACACCTTGTCAGGCTCTTGAACGTTGAATTGCCGCTCCAGCAGGTTGGGTGCAATCGGCAAATCATGTTTGCTGTCGGTGGTGATCTTGAATCTGCGTTTGCCTTTGGCGCGAATGCCGTGCAATTGCATGAGCTTTTGCACCCGGTCTTTGCCCACCCGGATGCCGCGTGCCAGCAGTTCTTTCCACATGCGAGGCCAGCCGTAGCTGGCCCTGACCTGGGCGTGAATTGCTTTGATGTGTACCAGCAAGGCGTCATCACTGAGGTGGCGTCGTTGCGCCGCACTGGCCCGCCGCAGGAAGTGCTCGTGATACCCGGCCACGCTGACACGCAGAACCCGGCACTGCACAGAGATTGGCCACACCCGCCGGTGGCTTTGTATGAAGGCGTACTTCACGTCGATCCCTTTGCAAAGTACGCCGTGGCCTTTTCCAGGATGTCGCGCTCCATCTTGACCCGCGCCAGCTCTGCCCTCAAGCGGCTGATCTCCATTTGTTCGCTGCTTACCTTGACCCGGCTGTCAGCGCCCTTGAGTTTGCCTTCGCGGTGCGCTTTGATCCAGTTGAACAGCGTCTGCTCAACCACCCCAAGCGTCCTGGCCGCTGCCGCCATGCTTTGGCCGCCTTCCACCAGCCGCACCGCCTCGAACTTGAACTCCTGCGTGTACCTCGCCCTTTTGGCTCTCTTCGTCATTTCCGCTCTCCTTTGCTTGCGATTGAATCACTCAGCAAGGGATACGGTTTTCGGGGGCAAGGTCAAGCCGTGTTGCCCTCATGAAAGGTTTCAGTCTCCATGCACTGAATTTTCATTTGTTCGGCTGAATGTCCCTCAAGCCCCCATCGCCCACCCATCCCGCCGGGGGTCGCAGCCTGCGGTCCAGTCCGCGCCGTCCTTCACGATGGCGTGCACTCCGCTGGTTTGGTGGTTGACTGCCACGGTGTGGCCCATGGCCTCAAGCGCTTCTTTCAACTGTTCGGCCGACGTGTTTTTTTCCAGTTCCGTCACGCCGTTGCGGTTGATGACGTTGGGCAGGTCCACGGCCTGCTGCACGTCCAGGCCCCAGTCGATCACACCCAGGATGGACTTGACGGTGTAGCCGACGATGGCTGCGGCGCCAGGCGAGCCGGTGAGCATGCGAAGTTGGTTGCTGGCGTCGAAGACTATGGTTGGTGCCATGGCGCTCAAGGGGCGTTTGCCGCCCTCGATGCCATTGGGCCGTGCGCTGGTAGAGCCTGCACGTGGCACATGCCAGGAGTCCAGGTCAAAGGCCACCAACTGGTCGTTGAGAAAGGTTCCGCAGGCCATCAGGCGGCATCCAAAGGCCATGCCGATGCTGGAGGTCATGGCGACCGCGTTGCCTTGTGCGTCCACCACCGAGAAATGCGTGGTGGAGGGAAAGTCCACTGATACGCCGTCGCCTCTTGGATCCGCAGCTCTCAAGCCCTGTGGCAAACCGGCAGGTGCCAGCCCCATGTCGCGGTTCAAATTGATCAGCTCAGCGCGCGCGCGCAGGTAGTCCGCATTCAGGAAAAGCGAGTGGTCGAAGGCAGAAAAATCCGGGTCACCGGCGTGGCGAAAGCGGTCGGCAAACGCCAGCCGGGAGGCCTGCGTTTGTAAATGCGCTGCGGCGGTCGACAAGGGCGGCAAGTCAAAGGCCTCCAGCATGCCCAGCATCTGCAGCGCCATCAGCCCGCCCGCGCTGGAGGCGGCCACGCCATGAAGCAGGTGGCCGCGGTAGCGCACTGTCAAGGGCGTGTGGGGCCTGACCTCGTAGCGCGAAAAATCCTGCAACGTCAGGGTGCTGGCCGGCCCTTGGCCTTGGTGCGACAGCACCGCCGCCAGCATGTCACGGGCCGCTCGACCTTGGTAGAAGGTGTGGGCCCCTCGCGTGGCGAATTCCTGCAACAGCGCGGCGTAAGCAGGGTTTTTCAGCGGCACCTGGTTTTGGTAAGCAGGCAGCGCCTGTGCCAGCAAATACTCCCTGGCCGCGGCCTGGGTCAGGTTGTTCGCTTCGGCTGCAATCTGAATGGCCATGCGGTTGGACACGTCAAAGCCGTTCTCTGCCGCATCACCTGCTGCGCTGAACAAACCCGACCATGGGCGCCGTCCATGCCTTTGGTGCAGCAGGGCCAGCAGAGCAGGCATGCCCGGCACGCCGAAAGACGCGGGACTCGCGCCCAGTTCATCCACCGTGCAATCGCTGCGCAGGGGCGCCGGAAGTTGCAGTGGTGCGGTTTCACGGCCGTCGTAGGCAAACACCTGCTGCGACTGAGCGTCGTACACCAGCGCGTAGCCCCCACCTCCGAGTCCACTCGACTGCGGCTCGGTGAGACCCAGCATGGCTTGAATCGCAATCGCGGCATCGACCGCATGGCCGCCTTGCGCCAGCACCTGCAACCCCGCTTGTGTGGCCGCTGGGTTGGCCGTGGCCACCATGCAGTGAGGGTGCCGGACGAGCTGTTTGGGCGTCCAGCCGCTCGCGTGCTCAGGCGCACGGCGAGATTGCTCGCCGTGCGCTGAAAAACCGGGGGGCGCAGTGGTAGTCATCCGCAGTGTTCTGAACGCATGCAGTGGACGCTGTTGACGCCCCGCGCCGCTGGACGCTTACTTGGGCTTGACGTCCTGTGCCAAGGTGTATTCACCCACTGAAGGCGCATATGAATAACCCTTGCGAACACCCCAGGTGGCAATCTGGTTGTACAGCGGGATGATGGCCTGGTCTTTTTTCAAGGCCAGTTCAGCGGCATCCTGGAAAAGCTTTTCGCGTTTTTTGTCGTCCACCGTGCTCAAGGCCTCGGCAATGAGCTTGTCGTACTCGGGGCTGCTGTAGCTGCTCCAGTTGCTGCCGCCCAGGCCCTTTTCTGGGTTGGTGGTGGCCAAGAGGCCGCGCAGCGGGCTGGAGGGCTCACCGCCGCCCACGCCCCATCCCAACAAACCGACACCCAGTTCTTTTTTGGATGCGCGGCCGATGAAGGTGGAGTTGGGGGTGGCAACCACCTTGGTGGTGATGCCGCCGCGCGTCAGGAACTGGCCAATGGCCTGGATCACTTGCTCGTCGTTGATGTAGCGGTCATTCGGCCCGAAGATGGTCAAGCCAAACCCGTTCGGGTAACCCGCCTCCGTCAGCAGTTTCTTGGCCCCCTCCACATCCAACGGCTCGGGTTTGAGGTTGGGGTTGAAGCCGAATGCGCCCGGGGTGGCGATGTTGCCCGTGGGCACGCCGAGTTTGTCCAGCACCCGGTCGGTCAGCACATTGCGGTCGATCAGCTTGGAGATGGCGGTGCGCACGCGGGCGTCTTTGAGGGGGTTTTTGTCCAGCGGTTTGCCCTCTTTGTCGGTGACATAGGGCGAGCTGTCGCGGTGGTCGGTGAACAGGAAGAGCACGCGGGTGGAGACTTTTTCCACCACGGTGAAGTCTTTGTTCGCCTTGAATTGCGTCACGAGGTTGGGCTGGATGCCTTCAATCAACTGCACATCTCCCGACAACAGCGCAGCCGTGCGGGCTGAGTCGGTCGGCAGGAAACGCACATTCACCGTGGCCCAGGCGGGTTTGCTACCCCAGTAGCCGTCAAAACGTGCCAACTGCGTGCCTTCGCCGCGGGTGAACTTCACCAGCTTGAAGGGGCCGGTGCCAGCTTCTACCTTGCTCAGGTTGAAGTCTTCCGTGGTGGCTTTTTCAGCGGCTTTTTTCGACACGATGAAGATGCGCGTCAAGTCATTGGGCAGCAGCGGCGCGGGGGCCGAGGTGACCAGCAAGATGGTCAGCGGATCAATGATTTTTTTGGTGACGATGCCCCGGGTGAACTGGGTGAAGGAGCTGGGGCTGTTGACGATGGTGGCGGGCCGATCCAAAGAGAACACCACGTCTTCGGCCGTGAAGGGGCTGCCATCGTGGAACTTCACGTTCTCGCGCAGTTTGAATTCCCAGGTGTTGTCGTTCACCGCGCGCCATGATTTGGCCAGGGCCGGCGCCAGTTTGTTCTTGCCGTCCAGCGCAATGAGCGGCTCGTAGCTGTGCGCCAAGAGGCCACTGACGGCGTCGTTGTTGAAGAAATGCGGGTCGGCCGATTGCGGGTTGCTGGACAGGCCAATGCGCAGTTCCTGCGCATTGGCCCACAGCGCGCTGCTGGCCAGCACGGCGCCAATGAGCAGTTGGTTCAAACGCTTGAAAATGGGTTTCATCGTGTTTCCTGGGGGTGATTGCAATGAATTTTTGTGTGGGCTTGGCCCGGCAGCGCCGGGCCCCACACCAAACAAGACCGTAGGTTAGTCGAGATTGATCGGCGTTTTTTGCATATCGATCAGCGCAATGGGCCATTGACGGCGTTTGCGCGGCTTTCAGTGTTGGCTGTGGAGGACTACTTTTTAGGACCTTTCCCAGAGTCCGGCGCTGGAGGTGCGGTGTTGAACGGCTTGGTACGGTCCTTGAGAAACTCCATCAGCTCACGCATCTGTTCAGTCCAGAAAATTTGTGCCGCCTCGGCGTCATAGCCGGTGTTGATCGTCAACATGGATCCGGTGGGTGTGATGTTCCACCCGCCGGCTGAGCGCCCCGCGCCCACGTTGACCATACCAAAGCGGTTGTTGAACTCCCAGCTGCCCGGCTGCGTGGAGGCATCCAAGAATGGCGAGGCGTTGGTGATGAACCTGCCTCCCACCACCCGCACAGGCCCCACGTCGACCCAGTAACTGCCCTGCGCATTGGGCAAGGTGAGCACGGCGGTGGATCGCAGGGCGGTGCCCACATTGGGCGTGTTGGTCACTGCCAGTGGGTTGGCCCGCAGGGTGCCCAGCGGATTCAGTGAGAAGCCAGCGCCCGCGCCAAAGCCCAGGTCGGCCCGGCCCCATTCCACGCCGCCAAAAATGCGGCTGGGCAAGAGGCCTGGCAGCGGGGAAGGCGGAACCGCCACGAAGCCTGAATAAGCCCCCACGGTGCCGGTGGCCGGAATGCTGACCGCATAAGGCGTGGCGACATTGCCCTCCTTGCCGATGGGTGTTTTGATGATGGCTTGATCACCCGGGTTCTGTCCTAGCAGGATGTTGAAAGGCAGGCCGAGTTGATCGCCACCCTTGATGGTGATGGTTTGCGCCTCCGGCTCCACATTGAAGATGCGACGGGAGCTGCGGTCGTTAGGCAGGATTTTGAAATCGCCCATCAACGCCGCATTCGCGCTGGCGTAAGCCAGCCAGGGGACCACGTTTTTGAATGTCCACTGAGCCACCTTGGCCGAGGCGTCGAACGAATAGCGGATGCCCGTCACGATGGGGTTGACCAACTGCGGTCCCACGGCATCGGGTTGAACGCCGACAGGTGGTTTGAAGGTGCCGCTCAAGTCAGGGCCAGGGATCTTCTTGCCATACTGCAGTGCTGCGTCGCGCGCGATCTCCCAACCCATCTGCAGGGGGGACAAGCTCTGTTCACCGGGCGCCGCTGGGGCGGTCACGGTTTTGAAAATCTCCCAATCGCGTCGGGTGTCGTTGATCCTGTCCTTCACCCAGTTCACGGGCGCTTGCACCGTGTCCTTGGCGGCCTGCTGCAAGTCGCTTGGCAATTGCTGCATTCCCACCTTCACGTCGTCGAGCACCTGGCCCCAGGACAAAGGCGGCTCGACCGCTGGTACACCTTCGTTCAGCCACTTGTGGATATGGAAACCCGCTGCACCCGATTGGGGGTTGATGCCAGTGAGCTGGGCGGTGTAACCGCGCCGTGTATAAAAGCCATCGGGGTCGGGGCTTCTGCGCAGGCGTTCCAATTCGTCCGGCGTGGGCCGCTGATCGACGCCAAAGCGCTCGCCTTCTTGGCCGATGGCCGCGCGCACCTCTTTGCTGGCCTTGGCCAGTTGCTGCTGCGCGCCTTGCAGAAAGCCGCGCCATTCGGTGATGTCCAGTGGTGCTGTCACATCGCCACTCGGGATGCGCGCCTGGATCTGGCCCAGCAATTGAACCAGGCTGTCCCGCGTGGGCCGGGGTTTGCGTGGTGCGGCGTCCATCATGTTGATGCCGCCTTGCACGCCCACCGCCGCGTCTTGCAGCGCAGTCTTCAACGCTTGCGGGGAGGGTGGCACGTTGCCTGCACCCGTGACCAATTCCAGCGCACGCGACAGCGCATCGGCACCCTTGCCGAGTCGTTTCTCTGCGGCTTCCAGTTTTAAGACCGGGCTGTCAAAACGTTTGTCCACCAGGGTCACGTCCGCCGCGTCGTTGGCCCCGTTGCTCAGCGGCGAATACACCGAACGGCTGTTGGGTCGGCCCTGGTAGGCATGGCCCCAGATGAAGGGTGCGCCGTATTCGTCGCGCAGGGTGTTTTCGGCAAAGTCCATGATGCGGTTGCCGCCCCCCGGCAGGCCACCCGCACCCACCTTGGAGAGGTAAAACTTGTCGTGTGTGGGTTTGGGCTTGGTGGCCTCGGACAGGGGGATCTCGCCCGCCCATGCCTGCTCCAGCGTGTTCTCTCCCTTGCGCGGCTTGGTCGGTATCGACACGGCAGCGGTGGCCACCTTACCCGTTGAACCGGCGGCATTGCTTTCGCTGATCTGGAACCAAGCCTCGAACTGTTTGTCGATTTCACCTTGGCGGCGAAACGAGGTGGGGTATTGCTGCGTCGGCACGGCAAACGGCCGGTTCGCAAAATCGCTCCACAAGGGCATGTTTTTGTAGGCCGCGCGCAGGTAATGCTCGGTCGCCTGCGAACCTGCGGTGTTGGTGGTTTGACCAGGGAGGGTGGGGTGCTGCACCAGTGGAAAGTGCTCATAGTTCAAGATGCTTTTTGCACCCGTCTTGAAGTTCTCCAGCGTTTCTTGTCGTGCGACGGAACCAGGCAACGAGGCTTGGTCGCGGTTGCCCGGGGGTTTGATGATGCTGTTGTCCTGCACCATCACTCCGCGTGGCAGGCCCTGCGGATACACCTGCTGAACCAGTGCCGGGTCGATCAACTGCTGCTGCAAGCGCGCACGCAAGGTTAGAAGCGGGTCTGACAAACCCAGGCCCGAGATGAACTGTTCCCGTGTTTTGGGATTTCGTAGCGTTTGATCCAGCAAGCGCCTGTCCTGTGGTGTGAATCCGGCCGAGGGCGACGTATCAAAACGCTTGTTTTGCAGCAACCCAGTGTTGCCAATGCTTTCAGTTCGCGAGACGGCTCGGTCCAGATCGCCAATCTGTTTGACCTGTTCGAGCTTGGCGCGAAAGGTGCTCAACGCGGCCGAGATGTTGGCGTAGGCGTTGGTGTCGATGGTTTGCGTGAGGTTCTGCGGCGATGCGATGTCCTGGTTCACTCCCTTGGCTTGGGTTCCGGCCAGCGAGGTCCTGACGCGGTCGGCTCCCTTGTCGACCAGCGACAGTGGCCCAGGGGGATTGAGCTCCCCGGGTTTGACCGCAGCAGATGTGGTGTTCATCGTTCCCGCCGATTTCACTTGCGGCTGAACCACCTGCTCCCTGGGCAACTGCAGCACCCGCTCGCGCAGCCCCGTCATGCGCGGTCCCAAATTGCTTCCGTCAAAAAATCTGGTCCGCAGCACCGGGTGGGTCAGGTAGGCCATCACCGACTGCTGTTCGTCAGCGCTGAGCGGGGGCACCATGCGCTGCGCAATGGCGCTTTCGCGGCTGTTGTGTCCGTGTTGCCCCGACAAGTAACGCTCCGCACGTGTCGTGCTGCTCAGGATGTCTTTCAAATACGCACGCTCATCGGCCGACAGCGGTGTGTTTGGCGGGCGTTGGTTCGGGCTGATGGACGAGTCGTCGTCAGGCGGTGTGCCACTTGTTTTGGTTGGTGGCTTGTTTGGCGGCACATTGCCGTTATCACCACCGCCTTGGTTGTCTGTGGCGGGTTGTTGGGACTGACGCGGCGGGGTATGCCGATGTTCAGCGTCCAACCACTTTCCGATCCCAAGCCCCCAAGGGTGGTCATCCTCGGGCGTGACGACGGGGTTGCTGCTCTTAGGCACCACATCACCCCGGCCAGACTGGCTGATCGGCACAGAGCCAATGGGGCCTGGGTGAAGTTGGTATTGCCGTACGCCCGAGGTGTCCACGGCCGGCTGAACGGGTACGTTACCGAGCACAGGCTCAAGCTTGACCGGCGGCGTGCTGGCCGTCGTGGGCGGCACGATGGGTGTTTTCACCTCGGGAGGTGTGCTCACCACCGGTTTGTTCACGGGCGTGTTCGTGCTCACCGGCGGGGTCGCAGGCACCTTGACTTTGAGTGCCCCATCAATGCGCACCAGCGCTTGCTCGGCGGCAATGTTGACGGCCTTGAAGTCGCCACTGCGGATGTCGCCGCTGCCGCGTCCGAGTTTCCGGGCCTCGCCCAACAGGCCCGTCATTTGTGCCTTGAGCTGCTGTAGCCGCCCCAGGTTGTTGCTTTGGATGGCATCGTCCACTTGGGCAGTCAAACTCTTGAGCTGCTCCAGTGCCGGTGCCAATCGCCCCACAGTCCCCACTTGGCTTGGCGTTTGTTTGACCGGCACCAAAGCGCTTGCGTTGGGGTCTTTGAAGATCCCGAGCTTTTTGAGTCCGGCTTGGGTCAGCTTGGCACCTCCATACACGGTCAACAAGGTGTTGATGGCCGCGGTGGCACGGTCTTGGCCTTCAACGGTGCTCAGGTCGTAGTTTTTCTTGAGCAGTGCTTCAGCACCCTTTTTATCGCCCCTGGCCAGCAGCACGGCCAGGTCTTTGCCCACGCCCGCCACGTCTTTGAATTGCATCCCGATCGCGCTGAGCGCTTGCTCCAGCGGCTTGGTGGAGTTGGTCCGGGCAATCTCTTGATCCAGCTTGATGAGGTTGCCGATCACGGCTGCGGGGTTGGCGACACGCACAAAACCAATGCCCATGGAGACGAGTTTGTCGATGGGCCGCCCAGACTGGGTCAGCTTGGTGCGCAGCGCATCGACTTGCCTGTCCATGGTGTAGCCCTGCAGCGCATCGAGTGTGCCAAGCAGCGGCTTGGCGGCATCGGGCCAGGCACCACCAAAGTAGTCCTGGACTTTTTGCTTGATCTCCCCGATCTGCTTGAAGGCCTCGTCTTTGGGCACCTGCATGGTGCGGCCTTCTGGGTCGTTGACGCCGCTCAGGGCCACCGCCTTGGGCAGCAGGGCTTTTTCCATACCGCCGACAAAGCGGTTGAGCTCGCTGGGGGCGAACAAGTCGGTCCAGTGGTCGATGCGTTCGGTTTTGCCGCTGGGCAGCTTGGCCAAGGCACCGTAGAGGTTGTTGCTGTGCAGGTACTGGCCCAGGACTTGGTCGGCTTTGACGCGGCGTGGGTCGTCGAAGGGGATCTTGGCGAGCTCTTGCAGTTTGGGCAGTCCGGCTTTGTCAAGCACAAAGTTCGCACCGCCGCGCATGGCTTGCAGGGAGTTGTCCTGTTGGGTGGGCAGGCTGGCATTGAAAGGGGCCAGAATCTGGTTGACATTGCGGTTGATGCCACTGATCAGGTTGCCTTCTTTGGGCTGCAAGGGGCGGGCCGGCGTGTCGTTTTGGATGTTGTCCAAAGTACGCTCAAGCTGGCCGCGCTCGGCAGCAGTGAGCACCTGTTTCCAGTTGCTAAAGCCGCCGGCTTGGGCACCTGCATCCTTTTGCAGCATTTGCGTGACTTGGCCGCGCAGGCGGTTGGCGGCTTTGTTGTCGCCACCGAAGTGCACCAAGTCGGCCACGGAGTCGAATTTGCCTTTGGAGGCACGGGCCACGAGTGCATCGGCGCGGGCGCGCACGCTGGCAAAGCTGCTGGCAGGCTCTGCCACAGGAAACACCGGGCCACCCAGGACTTGGTTACCGGTGCGGACAGTGGCGTTGTAGCCACCCTTGAGAACTTGACCGGCCTGGTTGGGGGTCAGGCCGCCCAATAACGGGTTGGGGACGTTTTTGACGCCGTTCCACACTTGACGGGCACCGGCACCCACATCGACGCCTCCAATCTTCCAGGGCGCGTTACTGGGCGCAGGCTTGTTGGCCGGCGGGTTGGACGAAGCGGTTTGTCGCTGCAGGGCCTCGCGGCCCGAGGCGCTGAGCAGTTGGCGCCAGTCGGAGAGTCGCCCGCCAGAGGCGCTGACGACTTCTTTGTTGAGGCTGGCCTCAAGCTGGGCGCGGCGTTTACCGTCGAAGTAGACCAGGCGCTCAATGCTGTCGATCTTGCCGCCGGTGAGGCTGTTCAGCACCTGCCCCAGGTAGCTCTTGACTTTGCCGTCGCTGGCCCCTGCGCTGGGCTTGCTCCAGCCCATTCCTATTGCGCTGGCATCAGCCAGCAAATAAGTGTTCTCGCCTATCCCTGTGGGACCCTTCATTCCAAGCTCCAAGACTATGTCATTCCGGTGGTTGAGTCAGGCCGCTGTGCGGCCCGTCCTGCTTGGCGCCGCGCATTAAAAAATGCTTTGCACCGCTGCCGTGACGCCTATAGGTGGAGCATGTGGTTGATATCAACGTATAAGCTTCTTCGTTTTTCTTCTATGTGCCACTGCGGCGAACATTCATCTGCAACATGCCGTGCGATCAACTACTGCGCGAGCGAAAGTCACTGCAGCGCTTGGCCTCGTTTTTCCAGCCGTGTGCAGCGACCTGTTGGTGTGGAAAGCCCGGTGTGGCCTGCCAGTTCAGGCCAGGGCCTCAGGTGGCCAATTCACCGCTACCGACCACCTCGTCAAACGACGCATGGCTGCTGGCATGCAGTTGCGCATACAGCCCGTTCTGGCGCAGCAGTTGGTCGTGGGTGCCTTGCTCCACCACGTGGCCCGCTTTCAGCACGACGATGAGGTCGGCATCCACAATGGTGGCCAGGCGGTGGGCGATGACGATGGTGGTGCGGCCCTGGCGCAGGCGTTTCATGGCCTGCTGGATTTCTTGTTCGGTGAAGCTGTCGATGTTGGCCGTGGCTTCATCAAGGATGAGGATTTTCGGGTCGGCCAGCAGGGCGCGGGCGAAACTCAGCAGCTGGCGCTGGCCAATCGACAGGTTGCGGCCACGTTGACCCAGCAAGGTGTCGTAGCCCTGGGGCAGGCGTTCGATGAAATCGTGTGCGCGCACCGCCTGGGCTGCGGCCACCACCTGCTCGCGTGTGGCGCTGGGCAGGCCGTAGCGGATGTTGTCCAGGATGCTGGCGCTGAAGAGGAAGGGCTCTTGCAGCACCATGCCGACGTGCTGGGACAGCGAGTCGAGGGTGAGGTCGCGCACATCATGCCCGCCAATTTTCACGCTGCCACTGTCCACCTCGTAAAAGCGGTGGATCAATGCCGTGACCGTGGTCTTGCCAGAGCCGGTGGGGCCGACGAGGGCCACAGTTTGGTAGGGCTTGATGTGCAAGCTCACGCCGTGCAACACGGGCTGGCCGCTTTGGTAGCTGAAGGTGACGTTGTCCAGGTCGATGGAGGGTTCAAACTGTGCCAAGGGCTGGGCTTGTGGCCGGTCTTGAATCGTCAGCGGAATGTCCAGCGTTTCCATGATGCGCTGGCCCGCAGCCATGGCGCGTTGCATCACGGTGTATTGCATGGACAGGGTACGGATGGGGTCGAAAAAACGTTGCACGTAAAAGATGTAGGCCACCATCACGCCCACGCCCAGACCACCATCGAGCACACGCTGGCCACCCACCACCACAACGATGGCCATGGCCACGCCGGTGAGGATGTCCACCAGCGGCACCATCAGTTGCGAAGCGCGGGAAGAGCCAATCTGTGCGTCCAGGTTTTCCTGTGCGCGAACGGCATAGCGGCCGAGGTTGACCTCCTGGCGCTGGCTTTCCTGCACGGTGCGAATGCCGTTGATGTTTTCGGCCAGCGACGCATTGACGCTGCTGGAGGCCTCGCGGGCGCGGCTGAAGGTGCGACGCGCCCAGGGAATCCAGACCACACGCATCAACACCAGCACCGGCAGGATGCACAGCGTGAGCAGGCCCAGGCGCAGGTCCATCCACAGCAGCACGGCGATGATGCCGATCAGCAAGAAGAAGTCGCCAATGGCCGAGACTGAGTTCTCCATGAACTCTTGCAGCGCGTTCACGTCGCCGGCCAAGCGCGACATCAGGCGGCCGACTTGGGTGCGGTCCAGCGTGGCCAGGGACACCTTTTGCAGGTGGTCGAACATGGCGCGGCGCAAATCAAAAATCACGCGCTGCGCCAGCCGGGCAGCCACCCACTCTTGCAGAAAGTTGAAGGCGGAGTTCAGGGCGATCAGCAACGCAAACACCAGCAGCACATCACGCAGCAGCCAATGGGTTTGGCCGATCATGCCGTCCACCGCATAACGTACGGTCAGCGGAATGCAGACCTGGATGGCGGTGTAAACCAGCACCGAGATGATGGCCAGCCACAGCGCACCCTGGTGCGGCCGTAAATAGCCCCATAGTCGGTTCACCACGGTGCCGTCGAAGCGGGTGAAGATTTCTTCGCCGAGCGTGGTGTCTTCGCGTAGGCGGCCCGGGCCGCCGGTGCCTTGGTGTTGGTGATAGCTCATGCGGCGGCCTCGGTTGGTGCGGCGGCTTCAGTGGCGTGGAGGGAGGGCGACAGCGGCGGGTCGCCCCGGTTCTGCAAGGCCCACAAATCGGCATAGTGACCGCCACGGGCCAGCAACTGCGCGTGCGTGCCGCGTTCCACCACGCGGCCTGCATCCAGCACCAGGATCTCGTCAGCATGTTTCAAAGAACTCAGGCGGTGGGCGATGATGAGGGTGGCTTTGTCACGCACGCGCTCGCGCAGTGCCGAGCGCAGTTGTTGTTCAGTGGCGGCGTCGATGGCCGAGGTGGCATCGTCGAACACCAAAATTTGCGGGTTGGCCACCAGGCCCCGGGTGATGGACAGCCGCTGCCGCTGCCCGCCCGACAGCGACACACCGCGTTCACCCACGCGCGTGTCATAGCCCTTGGGCAGCTGGTGCACATGGGCGTGGATGTGGGCGATTTGTGCCGCCTCAATCACCTGATCGCTCGGCGCGTCTGGTTCGGCATAGGCCGCGTTGTGGTGGACCGAGGTGTCAAACAAAAAAGCCTCTTGCTGCACCAGGCCCACATGGTGGCGCAAGGACTTCAGGGTGAGGCTGCGGATGTCGTGTCCGTCGATGGTGATGCGGCCGCTGCCCACGTCATAAAAACGCGGGATCAACTGCGCCAGCGTGGACTTGCCACTGCCAGGCGCGCCGACCACGCCCAGGGTCTGGCCCGCGCGCAGCTCGAAGCTCACGTCTTGCAGGGCAGGGCGGCTGCTGCCGGGGTAGGTGAAGCTGACCTGCTCAAAACGTAATACGCCTTGGGTGAGGGTGAGGTCGTGCGCGCCCGGCGCATCACGCACCTCGGGTTCTTTGTCCAGCACTTCAAAGAGCCGTGCGCCTGACGATGCCGCGCGGGCGCTGGAGTTGACGATCATGCCCACCTGGCGCACTGGCTGTTGCAGCAGCGTCATGAAGGTGAGGATCTCAGTGAGCAAGCCCACGGTGAGCGTGCCTGCTGCGATCTGCCCGGCACCCACCCACAACACCGCCAGCATGGCCAGGTAGTAGCTGGTATTCATGATGCTCATCGAGCCCATGCGGATGGTGATGCGCCGGTTCGCCAGTGCCAATGCGGCTTGGGAGGCGGCATCGAACTTGGTCATTTCAAACACCCGCGAGCCAAAGGCCCGCACCACCCGCACGCCCTGCAGGTTTTCTTCCATGGCCAGGGTCAGCTCGGACATCAGCTGCTGCAAACGTTGCCAAGTGAAGCGCAGCAACACCCCCATGCGCGCAGCCCGCCACACCACGAAGGGCACGAAGCTCAGGGCCAGCAGACCCAGGGTCACATCCACATGCAACAGTCGCCACGCGCCCACGCCCACCAGCAAGACCAGGGTGATGGCGCGCAACACGCCCGACTCTAGAAAAGCGCGCACGCCTTCCAGGTCCAACATGCCACGCGCGATCAGGTCGCCGGAGTGGTGTTGGTCGTGAAAGCTGAAACTCAGGCGCTGCAACTGTTCATAAAACGACATCCGCAGGTCATAACCCACCCGCTGTGCCAGGTTTTCACCCAGATAAGCCTGGGCCCCGGTGAGCACGCCGCGCACTGCACAGGCCAGCACGATCAAGGTGGCCGACCACCACAAGGCGTGTTGGGCGGCCAGCGCTTGGGCGCTGCCTGTGGCGAGCAAACTGTTTGCCTGGTCAATGGCACGGCCTAACAACATGGGCGTGACGAGGTTGAATACCGCGGCCCCCGCCGCACAAGCGCAAGCCGCCAGCCAGCGCCAGGGGTAACGCCAGGCCAGGGCGGTGAGGCGGCGCAGCACTTGGGGGGCGGAGCGCAGTTGAATTTGCGCGGCGGCTTCGCGCAGGTTGATCGTCAAGGTGGGGCTGGTGGTCATGCGGGAAGGGGCCGAGTGGGACGTTTCAGTGCCCCGGATTGATGGCGTATCGGGGTTGCCTGATTGTGTGGCCGCCCTGGATTGGGGGAGGTGCGTATCGGTGTTTCATGGGGCTGGGTTCGCATATCGGTATGCGCTTTAAGCAGCCCTTGTGCCAGCCCGTGGTCTCCCCTGACTACCGCTGCAGCAAGATCCCCTTGCTGTTGGTTCAGCAGCAATCTTTGCGCGAGAGTGCTAGCTGTTCAACAGCATACGCAAGACGCAAGACACTGTGGCGAGTGCTAAGAGCCGCTAACAAAACCGTTCGGGCTGAGCTTGTCGAAGCCAGCGCGTACCTCGGTGCAAGGCCCTTCGACCTCGGGGCGAACGGTGTATGCAGTGTTTTGTTAGCGGCTCTAAGTGCTTGATCCACATAGCGCAAATTGCATCGCCATGGCTGGCCTGGAGTTTGCATTGGACTCGTCATGTGCACCGCTATTGAGATTTACATCAATTGCGACACCACACCGTTCGGGCTGACCCTTCGACGTGGCTCAGGACAGGACCTGTCGAAGCCAGCGCGTGCCTCGGTGCAGGCCCTTCGACAGGCTCAGGGCGAACGGGCTTGAGGTTGTCGTGAATAAAGCAAACATCAACAGGTGCATACAGTTTTTTCCCGTCAACATTGAAAGGAGCCACAGCATGCCCATCCGTCCATTGCATGACCGCATCATCGTCAAGCGCAGTGACCCCGAACTCAAAACCGCCAGCGGCATCGTCATTCCCGACTCGGCCGGTGAGAAGCCCGAGCAAGGTGAGATCCTTGCCGTCGGCCCCGGCAAACGCAACGACAAAGGCGACTTCATTGCCCCGGTGGTGAAGAGGGGCGACAAGATTTTGTTCGGCAAATACTCCGGCCAGACCGTGAAGGTGGACGGCCAGGAAGTGCTGGTCATCCGCGAGGAAGACGTGTTCGGCGTGATCGAAGCCTGATCGCGAGTCCTTTACAGCAACCCTAGAAACAAGGAGAAATTCTCATGGCTGCAAAACAAGTGGTATTCGGTGACGACGCGCGGGCCAAGGTGGTTCGCGGCGTGAACATTCTGGCCGACGCGGTCAAGGTCACCCTCGGCCCCAAAGGCCGCAACGTGGTGCTGGAGCGCAGCTTTGGCTCGCCCACGGTGACCAAGGACGGTGTCTCCGTCGCCAAGGAAATTGAGCTCAAGGACCGCTACGAAAACATCGGTGCCCAGCTCGTCAAGGAAGTGGCCTCGCGCACCAGCGACAACGCGGGCGATGGCACCACCACCGCCACCGTGCTGGCCCAGGCCATCGTGCGTGAAGGCTTCAAATACGTGGCGGCAGGATTGAACCCGACCGACCTCAAGCGCGGTATCGACAAGGCCGTGATCGCCTTGGTGGAAGAGGTCAAGAACCTCGCCAAGCCCATCACCACGAGCAAAGAAATTGCCCAGGTGGGCGCCATCTCCGCCAATTCGGATTGGGACATTGGCCAGATCATCGCCAACGCCATCGACAAGGTGGGCAAAGAAGGCGTCATCACCGTGGAAGACGGCAAGAGCCTGAACAACGAACTGGACGTGGTGGAAGGTTTGCAGTTCGACCGTGGTTACCTCTCGCCCTATTTCATCAACAACCCGGAACGCCAAGTCGCGTTGCTGGACAACCCTTTCGTGTTGCTGTTCGACAAGAAAATCAGCAACATCCGCGACCTGCTACCGACGCTGGAGCAAGTGGCCAAAGCGGGCCGTCCATTGTTGATCATTGCCGAAGAAGTTGAAGGCGAAGCCCTCGCTACTTTGGTGGTGAATTCGATTCGCGGCATCCTGAAGGTGGTGGCGGTGAAGACCCCTGGTTTCGGCGACCGCCGCAAGGCCATCCTGGAAGACATCGCCATCTTGACCGGCGGCAAGGTCATCAGCGAAGAGGTGGGCCTGGCGCTGGACAAAGTGACGTTGGCTGACCTTGGCCAAGCCAAACGCGTTGAAGTGGGCAAGGAAAACACCACCTTGATCGACGGTGCCGGTGCAGCCGCTGACATTGAGTCGCGCGTCAAACAAATCCGCGTGCAGATCGAAGAAGCCACCAGCGACTACGACCGCGAAAAGCTGCAAGAGCGTGTGGCCAAACTCGCTGGCGGCGTGGCCGTCATCAAGGTCGGTGCCGCCACCGAAGTGGAACTCAAAGAAAAGAAAGCCCGCGTGGAAGACGCACTGCACGCCACCCGCGCTGCCGTGGAAGAGGGCATTGTTCCCGGTGGTGGTGTGGCCTTGTTGCGCGCACGCCAGGCGGTGGTGGCCAAAGGCGTGCTCAAGGGCGACAACGCTGACCAAGACGCCGGCATCAAACTCGTGCTGCGCGCGGTGGAAGAACCACTGCGCCAGATCGTGGCCAATGCCGGTGAAGAACCCTCGGTGGTCGTCAACGAAGTGCTCAAGGGCTCGGGCAACCACGGCTACAACGCGGCCAACAGCACCTATGGCGACTTGGTGGAGCAGGGCGTGCTCGATCCCGCCAAGGTGACGCGTTCCGCCTTGCAAAACGCCGCCTCGGTGGCCAGCCTCATCCTCACCACCGAAGCCATCGTGACCGAATTGCCTGCTGACAAAGCAGCACCTTCGGCACCGGCAGGTGGCCCTGGTGGTTTTGGCGGGCCTGATTTCTAAGGCCCGTCGACCTGCATCAGGTGCGGCTCACCCCCCTAGATGGGCAGAGCCTGGTTCGAGAAACTATTTCATTGCTGCCATTGCTTGAGTGAGCGATGGATTTAAGCCCGCACCACACGGCGCGGGCTTTTTTTCGCTGCACCGCGCCGGGTCTCGGCCCGGCGCGGTGCAGCGAAAAGCGGCAATTTTTCAACAAGGACGCGCAGACGCGAATGGCGCATTCACCCCACGACGCGCAGCGGGTCGTGCTGCCGGTGTCCCCGCACCAGCGGCAGCACCTCTTCACCCACGCGATAGGCCTCCTCCAGATGGGGTGTGCTGGCTAAGATGAAGGCGTCCGCACCGAGCTGCACCAGTTCGTCCAGCCGCTCGGCCACCTGCTGATAGCTGCCTACGATGCCATTGGTTTGGCCGCCGCGCAGCAGGTTGAAGCCTGACCACACATTCGGTTCAATGATCAGGTCGCGGTAGCTGTTGATGGTGGTGGGGCGGGTGCTGCGTTGGCGAGCGGCACCGACCGAGTCGCCACCCGCGTTGGCGGCGGTGAGTCGTTCGATGGCGGCTTGGTCCACTTTTTCAAAGCCCTTTTGAATTTCCAGCCAGGCTTCTTCCTCGGTGGGCCGGGCCACGATGTCCACGCGGATGGAGCATTTGATTTGCCGCCCCAGGGCCTCGGTTTTTTCGCGCACGCGTTTGAATTTTTCGCGCAGTTGCTCAAAGGGTTCCAACCAGGTGAGGTAGTAGTCGGCGTGTTTGGAGGCGGAGTTCAAAGCCGCATCTGACGAGCCGGAGAAATAAATTTCGGGGTAGTCCTCTGCATTCAAAGGCGCGGGCAGGCCGCCGTCTTCCACCTGGTAGTACTGGCCCTGGTAAGAGAAAGGCCCACCGCGCCACACGCCGCGCAGCACGTCGAGGAACTCGGTGGTGCGGTCGTAGCGGGCGTCGTGGCCGGCGGTGTCACCCCACCACAGTTGGGCCGGGCCGCCGCCACCGGTGATCACGTTGTAGAGCGCGCGCCCGCCGGTGGCGCGTTGCAGGCTGGCCGTCATGCGGGCAGCGGTGACGGGGTTCAAGAAACCGGGTTGGAAGGGAATCATGAAGCGGAAGGTTTTGGTTTCCCGCGCCAAAAAAGCGGAGATGGCCCAGGGTTCGTCCGTCATCGGGAAGGAGGGGGTCAAGCCGCCCTGGAAACCGGAGATCTCCGCAGCACGGGCGATCTCCGCCAGGTAGTCGATGTAAGACAAACCGTGCTCGCCACTGAGCCCGGCTTGGCGTCGCGCGTCGTTGCCCGGAAACCAGTCGCCCCGGTGCGGTGTGCGGGCACGGTGCGAGCTGGGTTCGCCGTGGGTGGGAATGCGCCAAAAAACGTCGATGGTCATGGAGTGCTCCTGAACTATTTTGTTGGGGGTTAACCCGGATATTTCACCAGGGACACGCCCGAGTGGGCTGTGATGCGGTGCGCTGGCAAGGCGAGACGACGCTGCGGGCTCGTGCCCGCAAGGAGGAGCAACGCCGCCAGCGTGCCGCAGCGCGGCTCAATCGGGCGTGTAGCGCTCGGTACAAATTGGATTTGGCACTCGAAGCCAAGAATGTGAGCATTTATGCGGTGTTGCGGGGCAAAGGAGAGCGACCTGGTGAAATATCCGGGTTAAGCAGCTTGCGGTTTGGTTTGAGACTGTTCACCCAAACGCTCGCGTAAGGCGGGCAACACATGCTCGCCAAAGCGGTAGGCCTCTTCAAACTGCGGCACGGCGGCGAGGATGAAGCTCTGCACGCCCAACTGGGCATAGTCATGCAGCCTCTCGGTGACCTGCGTGTAGCTGCCGACCAGCGCCGCTCTCGCACCTGTTTGTGGCGTGACAGGTGGCCACAGTTGGGGGCTGAGGGCCGGGTCGATGGCGCGGAGATCCTGCTTTCGGCCGAGTTGCGCCCAGGTGCGCTGCACATCATGGCGGGCTTCGTCTTCGGTCTCCCGGGCCACCACATCAATGCGTAAACCAATCTTCACGCTGCGGCCTTGCAGGGCGGCCAGTGATTGAACTCTCGCAACTGCGGCGCTGAGCTGCTTCGGCGGCAAGGCCGGCAAGACATGCACGTCGGCGTGTTTGGCCGACAACGCCAGCGCCTCTTCGCTTTCGCCCGACAAATAGACAGGCGGCACCACCTGGCCGGACAGCGGCCCCTTGAAGCCGCCGTCCAACACCTCGAAGAAGCGGCCCTTGAAACTGTAGGGCGCGGTGGTCAACACGCCTTTGGCCACGGTGAGGAACTCGTCAATGCGCAGCAGTTGGTCTGAGTCGGCCACCGTGTCGGCCTGCTGGCGGCGCAAGGCGGCGTCGGCCACGGTGGAAATTTGCCATGCGAAGCGCCCACCGCTGTAGCGCTGATAACTGGCAGCGTTCTTGGCGGCATACACCGCCGAGCCGCGTGCGGCGTCAAACTCAGTGAGCAGTTTCAGGTGGCGGGTGCTGCGGGCAATCACGCCGGCCACGATCCAGGATTCGTCGCCGTGCAGGTCGTGCTGGATCTGCACACCATCAAAGCCGCCCAGGTCTGCTGCGCGCGCCACCTGGTGGATGTAGTCGAAAAAGTTGAAACGGTTGCCGCGGGGGTCGGTCACGCCGTCTTGATACGGTGAACCGGCACCGGGTGCACGCTCGCCGCGTCGGGTGCTGGGTGCATGGCCCAAGCGGCCATCGCCGCTGGTGGGCAGTTGCCAAATGAACTCGGTGGTCATGGGGGCTCCTTTTGTCTGTTGATGGGGTGTGGATGGCTTGACTGCCCACACCTTCGCAGGTTGCGTGCCTGACGCGCGTTGCAATGTCCGGCTGGTCGTATTTCTTTGTGCTGGATCAAATCCGCGCAGCAAAACCAGCGTGACAGGCCACATGGCCGAGGCATGGCTTTCCAACCTCGGGGCTGACTGTGGTCCACCGCGTGCACGCGTGCAGGGCTGATGCCAGCGAGGGTTGTTTGTTTTTGTGCAGAAGTTGCCGCGTGGCTGCTGGCATTGAGCCAGGTGAGGGCGATGCGGGCGGTCGACAGTTCTTGGAGCGATGGGGGTATGGCATGTGTGTCGCAGTTGACGCCACTCTCTACAAGAAAACGCATAGCGCTCACTTGTTTGAAAAAAGCCAAATGTTTTCCCCGCTTGTTGTTATCCAAACAAGCCCACAAGTGTTCGGGCTTTCGCAGTGGGTGGCTCCTGCTCAACCGCGCCGCGTTCTGCTTCAAACGCAGCAAACGATCCCACCTATAGCGTCTTGGCGAGGATCGATATGCGGCGCGTGATTTCAACGTTGCTTTGCGTGCAACCTGTGGCACGTCGCTTGCGAATTGAGTTCCGCACACAAACCACAAGCCAATCAACAGCACCGACAAAGGCCACGAGGACATGAAGACGACGCTGCAAGCCCATCCATCCGCTCAACAAGCCCATCATCGCCAAACGCCACCAGTTCAATTACGCGCCAGGCCACTGCCCTCGGTGCTGGCCTATCTGGTCGGTGGTGGTGTGTGGCTGTGCGCTGGCTTGGCGAGCGCTCAGTCGTCTGATAACAAAGCGGTTGAAGCCGATGAAGGCTCTACGCTGCCTTCGGTCACCGTCACCGCGAACAAACGCGTGCAGGCTGCGCAGGACGTGGCCGGCGCGGTGAATGTGCTCAGCGCTAAGAAGCTGGAAGAGGAAAACATTGGCCGCTCTGCCAATGAAATCGTCAACTACATCCCTAACGCCTCAGCCTATGCGTCAGGTGCGCGCGGCCGGCCACGCTGGTGGATTCGCGGCGTGGGCACCGGCATTCCGCAGGCCGACCTGCCCAATCCCGTGGGCTTCTATTTGGACGAGGTCTATTTCCCCAACGGTGCGGCCACCAACTTCCCGCTCTTTGACGTCAGCCGTGTCGAGGTGCTCAGTGGTCCGCAAGGAACGCTCTGGGGCAAGAACACCACCGGCGGTGCCATCAACGTGGTGTCCCGTGAGCCGCGCTTCAAACAAGACGGTTATGTGAAGCTGGGCTATGGCAGCTACAACACGAAGATTTACGAGGGGGCCGTGGGCGGTACCCTGGTGGAAAACCTGCTGGCTTTCCGCGTCGCTGGCCACCTGGAGGACCAAGGCAAACGCTACAAGAACGTCTTCACTGGACAGAAAGAAGGTGATTTGGAAGACGGTGCATACCGCTTTCAACTGCTGGGCACCTTCACGAATGACTTTGAAGGCCTGCTGAATTTGCATTACCGAAAACTCAAAACCACCGGCAGCTCGACTTTTGGTTCACCCGCGGCGGGCAAGGAGTTTTACTACCCCTTGGTGAGGTTCAATTTCCCCACCGGTCAAGACGAGATCAGCAGCCTGGACGGCAACCGCTGGGCGCGCAGCGACACCTCGCAAAACGGTGCCAACCTGAAGCTTCGCTGGCGTTTTGGTGACTACGAGTTGACCTCCATCTCTGCCTATGAGGACTACGACAACAGCAACACCGGTGGCCCGAGCAGCCCGTTTGTATCGGGCGCCAACTGGAGTTACGGCAACTATTTTGAGAAATGGCTCAGCCAAGAGGTGCGCCTGGCGTCTCCACGCAACGACCGTTTCAACTGGATCGTGGGCGGGCATTATTTTTACGACACCCTCACCGAGGACAACCGCACGGTGCAGCTTGCTGGTTACCCCACCATCGCCAACCGCACCTCGACCAACTCCAGTCTGACCGACACGGGTTACGAGCACAAAACCATCAGCCGCGCGGCCTTCGGCAGTGCCACCTACAACTTCACCAAACAACTTGAAGCGACGCTGGGTTTGCGTTTCACCCAGGAGTACAAGTCCTACGGTTACTACCGCAATGCCTGGGCAGGCGCGAATGTGACACAGCAGGATGAGTGGTGGAACAACGTCACGGGCACAGGCTCGACGGCCACCAGCTTCCCTCGCCAGGGCTTGAGCAAAAGCTGGGACGCCTTCACCTACGACTTCACACCGGCTTACAAGATTGACGACAACCAGCGTGTGTTCTTCCGCTATGCGCACGGCATCAAGTCGGGTGGTTTCAATACGCGTGTCAACACACCGCGCCAACTTTATGCGGTGGAACCAGAGAAGTTGGACTCCTACGAGCTGGGCTACAAGTCGGAGTGGCTGGGTGGTCGCCTGAACTTCAACGCCAACGTTTTCCACTACACCTATAAAAACCAGCAGATCAACATTTCTGGTCCCTATGGGCTGGTGGATCCCGTGACGGGTGTGGGTGCCAATTTGTCGATTCTGCAAAACGCCAAGAAGGGCAGTGCCCACGGTGCCGAGGTCACGGTGGAGGCGCAGCTCACCGAACGGTTCCACGTCAACGCCAACCTCGGCTTGCTCAAGACTCAGTTTGATGACCTGACCATCACCGACCCGTCCACAGGCCAGAGCTTCCGTCGCATCGAGGGTGCGGAGTTCGTGCGTTCGCCCCGCGTCAATGCCTTGTTGCAACTGGATTACCGCATTCCGGTTGAAACAGGTGATGTGTTGTTTGGCGTGGATTGGAAATACACCGGCAAGCAGTATTACTACGTGGTGCCGCAAGACTCCGTGTCTCAGCTACAGCAGGACGCCTACTCCTTGGTGGCAGCGCGGGCTACCTACAACTTCAACAAGAAGAAAACTTCGCTGTCTCTGCACGTCACCAACCTGCTGAACAAAAAGTACAACGCCCACGGCAGCGTGGTGTCGCAGTCGGCCAATGTGAATGGCTGGGGCTTCAGCCCTGGCAATCCGCGCAACGTCAGCCTGAACCTGGTGCATCGCTTCTGACACGTGTCGGAAAGGGTGTATGTCCCGTTGATCTCGAAGGAAATCTCACCATGTCTCTAGAAATTTTTTGGCGTTACGGCGGTGACAACCGCCATCCCCCAGAACAACTTGCGCGCGCGGTTGACCATTTGGGCTACACCGGGTACCTGCTGGCCATCAGCGGTGGCGGGGCCGACATGTGGACCACCGCCGCTTCGCTGGCCCACCACACGCAACGCACCAAGTTTTTGATTGCCGTGTACTCGGGCGTGACTGCACCGCTGCTGTTGGCCTCCCAGGCGGCCACGCTGGACCGCATCACGGGTGGCCGCGTGGCCATCAACGTGGTCAGCGGCGAGACCCGCATTGCCCACGCCAACGGCCTTTTTTTCGACCATGATGAACGTTACGCGCTGGCCGACGAATACTGGGCCGTGTGGCGCCGCTTGTTCAGCGGCGAAGCGGTGGACTTCGACGGCAAATACATCCGCACCAAATCCGCATTGTTGAATGTGGAGCCAGTGCAAAAGCCGCACCCGCCGCTTTACTTTGGGGGCTCGTCCGACGCTGGTTTGGTCGTGGCTGCCAAACATGTGCAGACCTACCTGTCCTGGGGTGAACCTGTGCCCGACGTCGCCGAAAAAGTGGCCCGCGTTCGCGCCTTGGCCGCCGGTCATGGCCGCACCCTGCGAGCGGGTGTGCGTTTGCATTTGATCGTGCGCGACACCGATGAAGAAGCCTGGGCGGCCACGCAGAAGATTTACGACACCTTCGACAAGGACAAGATCGAGACGGCGCTCAAGGTTCGGGCCACCTCGGACTCCACCGGTGTTCGTCGCACCACCGAATTGGTTCAAGGCCGCATTGGCCCCAACGCACGCGACTTGGAAGTGGCTCCCAATCTGTGGGCCGGTTATGCCCTCACCGGAAAAGGCCCGGGCACGGCCTTGGTGGGCAGCCCCGAGACCGTGGCCGAGCGCTTGCATGAATACATCAACCAAGCCGGCATTGACACATTCATCTTGTCGGGCCAGCCCCACCTGGAAGAGGCTTACCGCATCGCCGAGCAGGTCTTTCCCCTGTTGCCGTTCGAGGTGGAAAAGTCCCGGGCAAGCCGTGAAAACAACCGCGCGTTGAAGAACCTTCTTGCCGCCTCCGCCGCTTGATTGAAGAACCATCTCCATACATTGAAAAAACCACGAGCCAACTCCATGAGCCAACTGTTTGAAAGTTTCGCCCGCAAAGTTCATCAACACCTGGCCGAGAACCCCGGACCCGATGGGCGCGAGAAAGTGCGCCAGTTGCTGGAAGAGGTGTTGTTGTTGCCGGAAATCGCCGCCTTGGTGGGTGACGATCAACCCAACCGCCGCGAGCTCTACCGCGACGAGCATCTGGGTTTTGCCATCCTTGGCCATGTCTATCACGAGGCTAAACGCACCAAACCGCACGACCACGGCCCGAGTTGGGCCATCTATGGCCAGGTCAGCGGTGAAAGCATCATGGACGAGTGGCGCATCGTCGAGCAAGCCACACCCGACCAGCCTGGCAAGGTCAAACTCAGCCACACCTACTACCTCAAACCCGGCGAAGCCCATCTATACAACGAGCGGGTGCTGCATGCACCCCGGCGTGATGCCCCGGCCAAACTGATTCGCATTGAAGGCCCAGGCGTCGAAGGCTTCAAACGCCTGGCCTGGGAAGTGGTTTGACGTTTCACTTTTTTCATCGCCAGCCGTTGCCCCCATTCATCAACGGCCTCTCGCTCAATTTGCCCCACCACCGGAGTCCACCATGACCAGCCCTGACGCCTTGATTCTTGACCGCCCCGCCAACTCTGCGTACGCACAACCTGAGCAGGCGATCAAGTCGCTGTGGTACACGCGCTGCGCGGTGCCCACCGCCTCCAGCCTGGCCTTCCAGCAAGGCTGGCTGCAAGAGTCGTTTGCTGACATCGACATCACGCTGGATTCGGTACGTGCGGCAGAAGACGACGCCACCCGCAACAGCCACTACGACAACAGCCTGCGCAACCAGTTTCGCGAGGGCGGTAATGTGCCGCCGATCTGGGCCCGTGCCAAGGGTGCGCCCACGGTGGTGGTGGGCATCACCTGGGTGGACGAGTTCCAGGCCATCGTGACCCGGCCGGACAGCGGTATTCAAAGTCTGCAGGAACTCAAGGGCAAACGCCTGGGCTTGCCGCTGCACATCAGCGAGCTGGTGGACCACGGCCGCGCCAGCGCTTTGCATGGGTTTGTCACTGCACTGGACATCGTAGGTTTGAAGACCGCCGATGTCTCGTTCGTCGACCTGGAGGCACCGCGTGCCAACATCCGCGAAGACAAACAAAGCGGCGTGCTGTCCTCTGGCGTTCAGCGCGGCGGCAGTTCGGTGCTAACGGCCTTGCGCGACGGCGTGATCGATGCCGCTTACATCAAGGGCCCGAACGGCATCAAGCAAGTGCGCGAGAAAGGCTTGCATGTGCTGTACGACCTGACCACCCACCCCGATCCCTTGGTTCATGTCAACAATGCCGTTCCGCGCCCGATCACGGTCGACAAAGACCTGCTGGCCACCCGCCCGGAATTGATCGTGCGTTATTTGACCGTCTTGCTTCGCGTAGGCCAGTGGGCCAAAAACCACCCTGACGAGGTGCGCCGCCTGGTGGCCACCGAGACCAGCAGCAGCGAGGCCGACACGGCCATCGCCTACGGTCCCGACCTGCACCACCACCTGTTGCCCACGCTGGACGATGCGGTGGTGGCTGGCCTTCACCACCAGAAAGACTTCTTGCGTGATTGGGGCTTTTTGCCCAGCGACTTTGAATTTTCCTCGTGGATCGTCAAAGAGCCGCTGCTCGAAGCGCGCCGCTTGGTTGCGGCCTTGGGCTGAGAGTCCCTCCGCCCATGTGGATCTACCTGCTCAAACGTCTGCTCGCCATGGTGCCCACCATGCTGGGCGTCCTGACCCTGACCTTCCTGGTGACGCAGTTCGTGCCGGGTGGGCCGGTGGAGTCTGCGTTGACCCAAATCGACGCGAGCAGCGGTCGCACCGGTGCAGACGGCGGGCAGGCGTCGGCGGGTTGGAACTACACCGGTCGCAAAGGCATAGACACCCAGCAAGTCAAACAGCTCAGTGAGCAATATGGTTTCGACCGGCCATTGGGTGAGCGTTACTTGAACATGCTCACCGACTTTCTGAAGTTCGATTTGGGCTACAGCTACTTCCGCCACCAAAGTGTTTGGTCCTTGATTCAAGAGAAGCTTCCCGTTTCGGTGGCCTTGGGCGTTTGGACCTTTTTTCTCACCTACCTGGTCTCCGTGCCCCTGGGCGTGGCCAAGGCGGTGCGGGCGGGCACACGCTTTGACTGGGTGACGAGTGTGATCGTGCTGGCCGGTTATGCCGTGCCCGGCTTCGTGCTGGGCGTGCTCTTGATCCTGGTGTTTGGCGGCGGCTCGTTCTGGGATATTTTTCCGCTGCGTGGTCTGGTGTCGGAGAACTGGGACAGCCTGGGCGCGGTGGACAAGGTGCTGGACTACCTCTGGCACGTCACTCTGCCCGTGACGGCCGCGGTGGTCAGCCAATTCGCGCTCAAAACCCTGCTCACCAAGAACACGTTTCTGGACGAGCTGAGCAAACAGTATGTGTTGACGGCGCGCGCCAAGGGGTTGTCGGAGCGGCAGGTGCTGTGGAAGCATGTGTTTCGCAATGCACTGCTGCCCTTGGTCACGAGTTTTCCCATCGCCTTCATTGCGGCGTTTTTCTCCGGCAGTTTGCTGATTGAAACCCTGTTCTCGCTGGATGGCTTGGGTCTGTTGTCCTTTGAAGCCGTCAAGGGCCGCGACTTTCCGATCGTGCTCGGTAGCTTGTATTTGTTCACCTTGATTGCCTTGGTCACCAAACTCATTGGTGACGTGGCCTATGTGTTGGTGGATCCGCGCATCAAGTTCGATGCGCAACAAGCCTGACACCTTCACCCCCTTTTTGTCTTCATATGAGCACTGTTGTCCCCACCAACGCCTCGACCAATTTGTCACCCTCTCGCCGCGTTTGGCAGGCCTTCAAACGCCAGCGGCTGGGGTATTTCAGCTTCATCCTCTTCATCAGCCTTTACGCTTTCAGTCTGCTGGGTGAGGTGCTGGTGAACGACAAGCCCATCGTGGTTCGTTACCAGGGGCAGTGGTATTTCCCCATCGTCAAAACCTACTCTGAGAAAGATTTCGGCCTGCCGCTGCCGATACGCGCCGACTACAACGACCCGCTGTTGCGCGAACAACTGGCCAAGCCCGGCAACTTCGCCCTCTACCCCGTGCACCCCTACTACTACAACACGCTGGCTTACTACAGCACGCCCGACCACCATCCAGGCGCGCCCTCGAGTCAAAACCCCTTGGGCACCGACATTGGCGGCTACGACGTGGCAGCGAGGTTGCTTTATGGCTTTCGAACGTCAGTGACGTTTGCGCTGGCGCTCACCACCGTGGGCATCGTGCTCGGCGTGGTGATCGGTGCGGTTCAGGGTTACTTTGCCGGCAAGGTGGACCTGGTCGCCCAGCGTTTGATCGAGGTGTGGGCGGCCATGCCGGAGCTTTACCTGTTGATCATTTTTGCCTCCATGTTCAGCTACAGCTTCTTGCTGCTGTTCGTCTTGCTGGCCCTGTTTGGCTGGGTGAATTTGTCCGACTACGTGCGGGCTGAGGTGCTGCGCAACCGCCAGTTGGAATACGTGCGTGCGGCGCGCGCGCTGGGCCTGTCCGGTGTGCAGATCATCTGGCGGCACATCCTGCCCAACAGCCTCACGCCGGTGATCACGTTTTTGCCGTTTCGCATCAGTGCGGCCATCGTGGCCCTGGCCAGCCTGGACTTTCTCGGCCTGGGCGTGAGTGGCACCTCGCCCAGCCTGGGTCAGCTTTTGTTGCAAGGCAAGGAGAACCTGGACGCTTGGTGGATTTCGTTGTCGGCCTTCAGTGCGCTGATGGTGACCATGATGCTGCTGACCTTCATGGGCGATGGCCTGCGACAGGCGCTGGATGCACGCGCCGAGCGGCCGGCTGAATTGGATGCATTGGTGCCCGAGGCCGCGTCGAACGATGTCTTGGTCACTGCGGATGCGACGCCGACCTTGGCCGATAAGTCGGCCCGCATTGCACCCACGCCGCCCACACCCTCACTGGGGGCGCTGCGACCCGCTGCAGCCCAGGAGGCCGCATGAGCTCGTCGCATAAAGCCGCATCGGGTGCACAGGGATTGCGCCGCAGCCTTCAGGACAGTGGTTTGTGGCTGTTGATTCTGCTGGTCATCAGCATCACCCTGACTCTGCTCGTGAGTTTCTCCGCACAAGCAGCCCACGCCGTGGCGATGTTCGGCGAGCCGAAGTACCCGCCGAATTTCGCGCACTTCGACTACGTGCGGCCCGACGCGCCCAAACAAGGCCAGATCAATTTGTCCGTGGTGGTGACCGACAGCAGCATCGACAAATTCAACCCCTTCACCTTACGCGGCAAACCGGCCCCTGGGTTGATGGACCTGCTCTTTGAAACCCTCACCATCTACAACCTGGACGAGCCCAACACGCAGTACGGCCTGTTGGCCCAAGACATCAACGTGGCACCCGACTTTTCGTCCGTGGTGTTCAAACTCAACCCCCTGGCACGTTTTTCCAATGGCGACCCGGTGACCGCCAAGGACGTGAAGTACTCCTTCGAAATACTCACGTCCAAGCAAGCCAGCCCCGTGTTCCGATCCTATTTTTCCGAGGTGCGCAAGCTGGACGTGGTGGACGAGCTGACGGTGCGCTTCGAGTTCAAACGCAAAGGCCGCGATTTGTCTTTCATCGTTGGCAGCTTGCCCGTCTTCTCGCCCAAATGGGGGCTGGAGCCGGATGGAAAGCGAATTGAGTTTGACAAACTGCGCCTCGTACCACCCATTGCCAGTGGGCCGTATCAGGTGTCGCTGTCACCCAAGGGGAAAAACGTCATCTACACCCGCAACCCCCACTACTGGGGACAAAACATTCCTTCCCGCAAAGGCAGCTTCAACTTCGACCGTGTGGTCTACAAGCTCTACAAAGACGCTGACACCCAGGTGGCGGCCATGCGCGCCGGCGATTTCGACTACTTCAGCGAAACCCGCATGCGTTACTGGTGCTGTCAGTTCATTGGCAAGCGCTTTGACTCGGGCGAAATCGTCAAATCAAAATTCGTGCACTACAACCCCCGACCCATGAATGGCTTCGTATTCAACCTGCGCCGCGAACGTTTCCAGGATGTGCGGGTGCGCAAAGCCTTGAATCTGGCGTTTGATTGGGACTGGGTCAACCGCATGATTTTTGACGACGAGTTCTCTCGTCAAAGCAGTTATTTCTCCAACACCCCTTTGGCTGCGAGTGGCTCACCCAGCGAAGCGGAACTCAAACTGCTGGAGCCCTTCCGGGCTGAACTCGACCCGGCGGTGTTCGGTCCCATCTTCCAGCAACCTAAAACCAATGCCCCGTCCAGCATCCGCCAGAACCTGACCGAGGCCGTGGCCCTGTTTTCAGCCGCCGGCTGGAACATCGTCGATGGGCAGATGCGCAACGCCAAAGGCGAGGTGTTCACGCTGGAGCTGCCGACCCGCAACACCCTGTATGACGTGTTCATCTACAACCTGAGCAAACTGGGCATCGAGGTGCGCACCCGCATAACCGACCCGGTGGTGGACAGGCAGAAGCTGCGCAATTTCGATTTCGACCTGGGCTCGCTGTCGTTCCGCGACGCGCGTAACCCCGGCGCCGAATTGCTGCGCAACTTTGACTCCAAAGACGCCGATGTCAAAGGCTCGGAGAATGTGGCGGGTTTGAAGTCCAAGGCGGTGGATGCATTGATTCAAGCCCTGCTCAACGCCGACAGCAAAGAAGCCCAAACCGCGGCCGCTCATGCACTGGACCGTGTGTTGATCCATGGCCACTACGTCTTGCCTTACCGCTACCTCAACAACCACTACCTGATGTCCCACCGCCGCTTGAAGCGGCCGGATGTGCTGCCGCTGTATTACGGCGGAAACGAATGGGCCCTGGGGCAGTGGTGGGACAGCCAACCGGTTGAAGGTCCATCCGACACGGCGACGGCCAGCGTCCGTTGAGCCCAGGGCAGGGCGGCGATCCGACCCTGACGGGCGGGATCGCCGCGTCTCACACCTGCTGCAGCGCGTGGTCCAAGTCGGCGATCAAGTCGTCGATGTGTTCAATGCCTATCGACAAACGCACCGTGTCCTCAGACACACCGGCCTGGTCCAGCTCAGCAGGTGAGAGCTGGCGGTGGGTGGTGGAGGCGGGATGGGTGGCGAGGGACTTCGCATCGCCAATGTTCACGAGCCGCGTGAACAGTTGCAAGGCATCCAGGAACCGTGCGCCGCGCTCGCGGCCTGCACCCGCAGGGCCTTTCAAGCCGAAGGTCAAGAGGCCCGATGCTTGGCCCGACAGGTATTTTTTGACCAGGGCATGGTCCGGGTGGTCTTCCAGGCCTGCGTAATTCACCCAGGCCACCTTGGCATGTTGCTTCAGGTGTTGTGCCACCGCCAAGGCATTGGCGCTGATGCGGTCCAAACGCAAAGCCAGGGTTTCAATGCCTTGCAGGATCAGGAAGGCATTGAAAGGCGAGATGGCCGCACCTGTATTACGCAGTGGCACCACGCGCGCTCGGCCAATGTAGGCTGCTGGGCCCAGGGCCTCGGTGTAGACCACGCCGTGGTAGCTGACGTCGGGCTCGTTCAGGCGGCGGAAGCGCTCCTTGTGCTGCGCCCAGGGGAATTTGCCTGAATCGACAATCGCGCCGCCCACACTGGTGCCGTGGCCGCCGAGGTATTTGGTCAGCGAGTGCACGACGATGTCGGCACCATGCTCGATTGGGCGGCTGAGGTAGGGCGTCGGCACGGTGTTGTCCACGATCAGGGGCACCCCATGGCGATGGGCAATTTCCGCAATCTTGGCGATGTCGGTCACATTGCCCTGCGGGTTGCCCAGGGACTCGACGAAGATGGCCTTGGTTTTGTCGTCAATCAACGGTTCAAAGGACTCGGGTTTGCGGTGGTCGGCAAAGCGGGTTTGTATGCCGTATTGCGGCAGTGTGTGGGCGAACAGGTTGTAGGTGCCGCCGTACAAGGCGCTGGAGGAGACGATGTTGTCGCCGGCCTCGGCAATGGTGAGCACGGCGTAAGTGACGGCGGCTTGTCCCGAGGCCAGGGCCAAGGCCGCGATGCCGCCTTCGAGCGCCGCGATGCGCTGTTCCAGCACGTCCTGGGTCGGGTTCATGATGCGGGTGTAAATGTTGCCCTGCACCTTCAGGTCGAAAAGGTCCGCGCCATGTTGTGCGTTGTCAAACGCATAGGCCACGGTTTGGTAGATGGGCACGGCCACCGCTTTGGTCGTGGGGTCGGGCGAGTAGCCGCCGTGGACCGAGAGGGTTTCAAAACGCCAGTTCGCGCGTGCGTTGTCCGACATGGAAGTTCTCCTGTAGTGAAGGTGAGGCGGAGGTTATGCAAGCCCTGTCTCGGCGCGAACTGCAGATTTCGCATGTGCTCATCCGAAATCATTTGTTGGTTGGATCGCAAGCCACGCTTAGCCTTTTGCACAGAAGCCACGCATTCATCAACACAGGAGTTACTTCATGCGCCGTTCTCACTTCATTTCCTCGCTGGCCCTTGTTTGGGCCAGCACCTGGGCCTACACCGCACTGGCCCAGGACGCCGTGCGCGTTGCATACCAAACCGTGGTCGAACCGGCCAAGGTCGCCCAGGCCGATGGCCTCTATGAAAAGGCCACAGGCAAGACCATCGACTGGCGCAAGTTCGACAGCGGTGCCGACGTGATCACCGCAGTTGCCTCGGGTGACATTCAAATTGGGTATGTCGGCTCCAGCCCCTTGGCCGCAGCCGCCAGCAAGACGCTGCCGATTGAAACCTTCTTCATCGCCGCCGAGATCGGCAACGCGGAAGCGCTGGTGGTGCGTCAGGGTGCTGGCATCAACAAACCGAGTGACCTGGTAGGTAAAAAGGTCGCCGTTCCGTTTGTCTCCACCACCCACTACAGCCTGTTGGCCGCGCTTAAACACTGGGGCATTGATGCCAAGAAGGTCAACATCATCAACCTGCGCCCGCCCGAAATCACAGCCGCCTGGCAGCGCGGTGACATTGACGCCGCTTATGTGTGGGACCCCGCCTTGGGCCAGATCAAAACCCAGGGCAAGGTGTTGACCGACTCTGCCCAGGTCGCCCAGTGGGGTGCGCCGACGTTTGACGCGTGGATCGTGCGCAAAGACTTTGCCGAAAAGAACCCTGACTTTGTGGCCGCTTTCGCCCGCATCACCGGCGAAGCCTATGCGGCTTTCCGCAAAGATCCCAAGGCTTACGCGGCGAATGAGGCCCATGTGGAAAAAATCGTGAAGATCACGGGAGCCAAAAAAGAGGACATCGCTGAACTCTTGTCGGGTTCCAAGTTCCCCACCCTCAGCGAGCAAACGGTCTTGTTGTCAGGGCCGACGGTCAAGGCTGTGACCTTGCCCCCGAAAACCGTATCCCTTGCTGAGTGATTCAATCGCAAGCAAAGGAGAGCGGAAATGACGAAGAGAGCCAAAAGGGCGAGGTACACGCAGGAGTTCAAGTTCGAGGCGGTGCGGCTGGTGGAAGGCGGCCAAAGCATGGCGGCAGCGGCCAGGACGCTTGGGGTGGTTGAGCAGACGCTGTTCAACTGGATCAAAGCGCACCGCGAAGGCAAACTCAAGGGCGCTGACAGCCGGGTCAAGGTAAGCAGCGAACAAATGGAGATCAGCCGCTTGAGGGCAGAGCTGGCGCGGGTCAAGATGGAGCGCGACATCCTGGAAAAGGCCACGGCGTACTTTGCAAAGGGATCGACGTGAAGTACGCCTTCATACAAAGCCACCGGCGGGTGTGGCCAATCTCTGTGCAGTGCCGGGTTCTGCGTGTCAGCGTGGCCGGGTATCACGAGCACTTCCTGCGGCGGGCCAGTGCGGCGCAACGACGCCACCTCAGTGATGACGCCTTGCTGGTACACATCAAAGCAATTCACGCCCAGGTCAGGGCCAGCTACGGCTGGCCTCGCATGTGGAAAGAACTGCTGGCACGCGGCATCCGGGTGGGCAAAGACCGGGTGCAAAAGCTCATGCAATTGCACGGCATTCGCGCCAAAGGCAAACGCAGATTCAAGATCACCACCGACAGCAAACATGATTTGCCGATTGCACCCAACCTGCTGGAGCGGCAATTCAACGTTCAAGAGCCTGACAAGGTGTGGGCGGGGGACATCACCTACATCGACACCCAAGAGGGCTGGCTGTACCTGGCAGTGGTGATTGACCTCTTCAGCCGTCAAGTGGTGGGCTGGAGCTTGCGGCAAGACATGACACGCGACATCGTCATTGATGCGCTGCGCATGGCATGGTTCAAGCGACATCCAGACAAAGGCGCAGGGCTGATCTTCCACAGCGACAGAGGCAGTCAATACGCAAGCCAAGACTTCAGGGACGTGCTCAGTGAGTACGGAATTCAGGCGTCCATGAGCAGGCGGGGCAACTGTTGGGACAATGCGTGCAGCGAGACCTTGTTCGGGTCACTGAAGGTAGAACGCCTACATGGGCAGCGCTTTGAAACCAGGCGGCAAGCCAAAGACGAGGTCATGGCCTGGCTGCTTTGGTACAACCAAGCCCGGCTGCACTCGACTCTGGCCTATGTCAGTCCGATGCAGTTCGAGCAAAGCTGGTTTGCGGCCCAGGCCATGCAAGCCAATTCGTGACTCGGTTATGGGATACGGATTACAGAGGCAAGGTCACTGTGACCGAGACCTCCAATTTCCTCAAAGAGCAGGGCAAGATCGACAAGGTGCTGGCCGACTACAAACCCTATGTCACTGCGCGCCATGTGCAAGCTGCGTCGAAGGCAGCACAGCGTAAGCGTCCGGCAAACCCCACCCTATGCAAAGGCATAGAAGGCTGCGAAGGTTGCTGTTTTGACAACAGCGAAGGGGCGGCAAATGGCAGCGGTGGGATGGCAAGACAAGATCAGGCGACAACTGGACGTGGTTCAGCAGTGGAGGCAGTCCGGCAAAAGCATTGCTGCGTGGGCGCAGGCCCACGGGATGGATGCAAAGCTGCTGATGGGGTGGGTCACTTATGAGGGGCGCTGGCGGCAAAGGCTGGGCCAGGGCCAGTCGCATTTGACCGTCTCGGCAGCCCATGCCGCAGTCGGCGCAACCGCTGATGTTGCCCTCAAACCCAAGGGGTTTGTGGCCGTTCGAAGTAACCCGGTGGGCCCGGTGCAAGCGGTCAGCAGTGCGGCTGCCAACGCGGCACATTCCTGCGCCGTGGCACAAACCAATCCCAACCCCGCCAGCGTGCGCATTGAGTGCGTGGTGGCAGGCGCAGGTCCAGGCGCTGGTGTGGTGCTGCACTGGCCTGTGGATCACGGGCACGAATTGGCGGCCTGGCTCAAGTCGATGGCCGCATCATGATGCGCATCGACGCCATCTATCTGGCCTGCGGCGCAGCAGACCTGCGCGCGGGCATGGACACCTTGCTGGCCCGCGTGGTGCACAGCTTTGAAGCCGGTGCGCAGCCCCATACCGCGTATGTGTTTGCCAACCGCAGTGCCAGCCGCTTGAAGGTGCTGCTGATGGACGGCTCTGGCCTGTGGCTGTGCACGCGCCGCTTGAGCAGTCGGGCTCGATTCATCTGGCCGCAAGATGAAGCTGCTCATGTTCAAATCACCGCCGCGCAGTGGGATTGGCTGGTTGCCGGTGCGCCGTGGTTGCACCTGGGCGCGGTGCAGGCCGTCACCGTGGTGTGAACGCTGTGATGGTTGGTCAATGCGTGTATCTCCCGTCTTGCCTCGCGCGTGCGCGCGAGGCAAGATGCGCACATGCTCAAAGACGTTGATCCCGCATCAATAAAAGCCCAGCTGCAAGCCCTCGGAGACACTGCAGCCGCACAGTACGCACGGGAACTCATTGAGCGACTGCAAATCCAGTTGAAGTTTGAGCACACCAAGAACGCCGCGCTGAACTTCGAGCTGACCCGCTTGAAGCAGTGGCGCTTTGGTAAAAGCAGCGAGAGCCTGGACGCACAAGGCGGCAATCCTCAAACTCAGTTGTTCGATGCAAAAACCGAACAGCTTCTCGTTGAAGAATCCAAAGCCGAAGACCGCGCCGAAGATGAGGCCCGCACCCCAGGGCCCAGCCGCATCAAACGCCAAGCCAAACGTCAGGCTCTGCCCAGCCAACTCGAGCGCATTGAGCACCACTACGAGATCGAGCCCGCCTTGTGCAGTGCAGGGCATCCCTTGAAGCGCATTGGCCAAGACATCAGCGAACAACTCGATTGCGTCCCGGCCCAATTCTTTGTTCACCGTCACATTCGTGGCAAGTACGCATGCGTTTGCTGCAACACCGTGCTGGCGGCACCCATGCCCGCCCAGATCATCGACAAAGGCATTCCCGCGCCAGGGCTGCTGGCCCAGGTCATCATTGCAAAACATGATGACCACCTGCCTTTGTACCGCCAAGAAGAGATTTACCGCAGGAGCGGTGCCTTCATCGCGCGCTCCAGCATGGCCAGTTGGGTGGGGCAGTGCGGTGTTCAGCTGCAGCCCTTGGCGCAAGCGATCAAATCCCACCTGCTGAGCCAAGCCGTGCTGCATGCCGACGAGACGCCGATCAAGCTGCTGGCGCCCGGCTCAGGCAAGACAGACACCGCCTACGCTTGGGTCATCCGTAGCAGCGACTTGGAGGCAACTGAACGCGCCGTGGTTTACGAGTTCTGCAACAGTCGGCAAGGCCAGCATGCGGCCACGCTGCTGGAGGGATTCCAAGGCAGCTTGGTTTGTGATGATTACTCGGGCTACAAAGCCTTGTTCAAACAACAGCCAATACAAGAGGCCGGATGCTGGGCCCACGCCAGAAGAAAGTTCTTCGAGGCCCACAAGCTCAACCAAAGCGAGATCGCCAAAGAGGCGCTCCATCGAATCCAGCAACTGTATGACGTGGAGCGCCAGGGGGCGCAACTCACCCTGCAGGAGCGACATCAGCTCAGGCAAGACACCAGTACAACACTGCTCCAAGAGTTCAAGGCTTGGTTACTCACCCAGCGTCAGCAACTCATGAATGCTGACGTGACGGCCAAGGCGATGGACTACACGCTCAAGCGCTGGGCGGCATTGACCCTACACCTCGCCGATGCACGCATCCCGATTGACAACAACGCGGTGGAAAACGCGATCCGGCCGCTGGCGCTGGGGCGCAAGAACTGGCTCTTTGTGGGCAGCCAGCAAGCTGGCGAGCGCGCGGCAGTGCTGATGACGTTGATCGAGTCGGCCAAACTCAATGGGCATGATGCGTGGGTCTATCTCAAAGACGTGCTGACCAAGCTGCCCACCTGGCCCAACAGCCGACTGCACGAGTTGCTGCCGCACCGCTGGGTATCGCCCGAGACTGCCAGCGTCGCTGCGACTGCACCGGTCAACACCTGATCGTTGATTCGGTCAAGGTGGGTTCACCGAACGCATACAGCACAGCAGGTCGCGTCCAAGTAAGCCCGTCTACTGTCTGAGCGCGGACGATGCTTCAATTGGATGAGGTGGTGGTGGCCTACGGCCTTGGCCCGCAGGCCAAGCCGGTGTTGCAGTCCGTGTCGCTGAGCGTTCGGCCCGGCGGGCTGCTGGTTTTGCTAGGGCCCTCCGGCTGCGGCAAATCCAGTTTGCTCAATGTGATGGCGGGTTTTGTTCCGCTTCAGTCTGGCCGTGCGTTGGTCGATGGCCGCGCCATCACTGGGCCCGGTTCTGACCGTGGTGTGGTGTTCCAAGACGATGCCTTGTTGCCGTGGTTGGATGTGCTGGGCAATGTCGCGCTGCCTCTGAGGCTCAAAGGTTTGGATCGCCAAGCGCGTGAGTTGCAAGCGCAGCAGTTCCTGGAGTTGGTCGGGTTGCAGGATCAGGCCCACCAGCCCATCTGGTCGTTGTCAGGTGGTATGCGCCAACGTGTGGGCATTGCACGCGCCTTGGCCGCAGACCCACAGGTGTTGTTGATGGACGAGCCTTTCGGTGCGCTGGACGCCCTGACCCGCGAACGCATGCAGGAGTTGCTGCTCAAGGTGTGGCGTGCCACCGGCAAGACCATTGTGCTGGTGACTCATGGCGTGGAAGAGGCGGTGTTCCTGGCGACAGATCTGATCGTCTTGTCGCGCCAACCGGCCAGGGTGGTGCTGCAGCGGCAACTGGCTTTCGGCAACCGCCACGCGACGGGTGAAGCGGCCCGTGCCATCAAGTCCTCGCCCGAATTCGTGGCCGAGCGTGAATTGGTGCTGTCGGCTGTCTTTGAGCAAGAGCCGGCACTGGGGTCTTGAGCCTTTTGCGCAGGCTGACCTTCAACCGAACAACCTCCTGTTTGAAAATTGTTCATGAGCACCCCTTCAGTCACTGCTGACGAGCCCGTCCTCAGGCGTGATCTGGCACCCGACGGGCAGCGCGATGTCAAGGGATTCGCCGCACCATCCGCTGCGCACACATCTCGTGCCTGGGTCAGCTTGTTTTGCATTGTGTGGTTGGGCCTGGTGTGGCAGGCTGTGACCGCGTTGGCCTGGATCGAGCCACTGTTTCTTCCACCGCCCGCAGCCGTGTGGGAGAAGTTCCGTCTGCTCATCGGCCCTGGTTTCATGGATGCAACGCTCTGGCAGCATGCAGCCGCCAGTCTGGTCCGTGTCGCTTGGGCGCTGTTGCTGGCTTTGTTGCTGGCCATCCCCCTCGGGTTGTGGATGGGCTTGTCGCAAGTGGCCCGTGCGGCGTTTGATCCTTTGATTGAGTTTTATCGCCCGGTGCCGCCGCTGGCCTATCTGCCCTTGATCGTGATCTGGTTCGGCATTGGCGAGCTGTCTAAGGTGCTGCTCATCGCCTTGGCAATTTTTGCGCCGGTGGTGATTGCCACTGTGACGGGTGTGCGGAGTGTGGACGAGCAAAGGCTGCGCGCCGCGCTGTCCTTCGGTGCCACCCGCTGGCAACTGGTTCGGCATGTGGTGCTGCCCAGCGCTTTGCCCGACATCCTGACGGGCATTCGGGTTGGTTTGGGTGTGGGCTGGTCAACCTTGGTCGCAGCCGAACTCGTGGCAGCCACTCGGGGCCTGGGTTTCATGGTGCAGTCAGCAGCGCAGTTTCTCAATACCGACATCGTGGTGCTGGGCATTTTGGTGATCGCAGGCATTGCGTTTTCAATCGAACTGGGACTGCGTGCCTTGCAGCGCCGCTGGGTTCCTTGGCAAGGAAAAACATGAAGATTCAACCCCTTGGCCCGGCCATAGGCGCCGTGGTTCAGCAACTCGACCTGAGTCAGCCTGTCTCTGATGACTTGCGCGACGCCTTGCACCAGGCCTTGCTCGCTCATCACGTGCTCTTCTTCGATGGTCAGCCCATCACCGCACGCCAACAACGTGACCTGGCGGCCCGGTTCGGTGAGTTGCACATTCATCCGGTCTACCCCCAGCACCCCGAGGTGCCTGAGATCATCCTGCTGGACACTTCCAACGACAACCCGCCTGACAACGACAACTGGCACACCGATGTGACCTTCATCGCGAACCCACCTTTGGGCGCAATCTTGTCCGCGCAATTGCTGCCACCTTCGGGCGGAGACACCTTATGGGCCAGTGGCATCGCAGCCTACGAGGCCTTGTCCGAGCCCTTTCGCCAGTTGATCGATCCGCTCACGGCAGAACATGATTTTTTGCAGTCGTTCCCGGCCTGGCGTTTCGCCCGCACGCCGCAAGAGCGAGAGCGTTGGGAGACTGCACGCCACCAGCATCCACCCGTTGTCCATCCGGTGGTGCGAACCCATCCGGTGACCAAGCGGCGTGGACTCTTTGTCAACGAAGGTTTCACCAGCCGCATCGTGGGTTTGGACAAAAAAGAGAGCGATGCGGTGCTGGCCTACCTGAGGAGCCATGTCAGCAAACCAGAGTTCACCGTACGCTGGCGATGGAGGCAGCACGATGTGGCTTTCTGGGACAACCGCCTGACTCAGCACTACGCGACCGCTGACTACCTGCCCCACAGGCGCGTCATGCACCGCGCGACGATCCTGGGTGACCGGCCGTATTGAATCGGTTTAGGGCCTGTTAAGGTTTCCATCAACCATGACGTCCCTCACCGTTCGGGCTGAGCCTGTCGAAGCCTGCGCGCACCACGGAGCAACCCCTTGGACACGATCAACCCAAACAGGGGGGGCTGGGGAATGTCTCGATTCATGAAAGCTGTTAGCCGCCCCAGTGCTGGCCGGACATCAAAGAATCGTTGCCACTTCGTCGAATTCATAGCGCGGGAAACGAGGCGTCAAAGACGCAGGATCGCCGACCCCCAGGTTGGCCACAAAGTTGGCTTGCCATCGGCGTTCACCGAAAAATGCTTTTGCCACTTTGTCCGCGTCGAAGCCCGTCAATACACCCACGTCCAAGCCCAATGCGCGCGCGGCTACGATCAGGTAGGCCCCTTGCAGCGCGCCACTGCGCAGCGCAGTCGGCTCGACAATTTGTGGCCACTGTTCAAACAATGAAACGGCACTGGCGCTTGCCGTGAAGCGCGGCAGCGCCTGAACGAAGTCCAGGTCGTGGGCGACGATGACACTGACCGCAGCTGAACGCACCTTGGATTGGTTGCTGGAGGACACACAGCTTGCGAGCTGTTCGCGGGCACCAGCCGATTGCAAAAACAAGAACCGTGCAGGCTGTGCATTGAATGCCGTCGGTCCCCATCGCAATAGATCGTGCAGCGAGCGGATGGTGGCTTCGTCGATGGGGACATCCAGGAAGCGGGGATAGGTGCGCGCCGCGCGAAACAGTTGGTCCAGTGCTGAAGCCGGCAGGGCAGGGCGGTAGGTGGTGGTCGTCATAGGCGAGGGATGAACTTCAGGAGTGGGACAGGTTCAACCCGACAAGCAGGTATCGGGCCTGCCGGAATGCGTTGTGTGGTTGAGCAAGGCTGATGACATTTCAACCCTTGTTCTGGCTGAGCCCTTCCAGGTCAACGCGAACCTCTGCGCCCGCCGCCGTGAATGGTTTCTATGTCAGTGTGCTTTGGTGACAAGGCGTGAAGGATGCGCTGCATCACTGTGTCGAGGCTTTGGCGGCGCCGCCACGGTAGTGCTCGCAAGCCAGGCAGGCGCGTCGTCTGGCCGCTGGGCATGCAACAGTTTGCCAACAGATTTGTTGCGTCCTGTGCAAGGTTCTCGTTGCGCCTTGCAACGCTCCACCTCGTTGCGGTGGTGATTTTTGGGGTGGCACGAAATTCGCAGTGATGCATGGGAAGACCCGCTGCCCCTTGCGCGTTTGCCTCGTTGTTGGTGAATGCGACGGCGCGGGCAATACCCCCTCGACCCGAGTTGAAAACAGGAGGAACAACGACATGACGATTCAAATTCATTGGCGACTGCCGACCCACGGCGATGGCCGCAGCCTGCATCCTGCCTCGTGGAATCGTGGCGACTATGCCGACGACCGCAAGCAGCCCCATGTTTTCGCGCGCACTGGCGTGCAGCGTGATGGCTATACCTACTACGACCACCTTGCACAAATCGCGCGTGGTGCTGAACTGGGAGGCTTTGACGGCGTGTGGATTCCACACAGCCCTGCAGGGGAGGAGGGTCAGGTGGTCGCGAGCAGCCTGGCGCGCGAAGCCAGGAGGGTGAATTTCGTGCCGACACTTTTCACGCCCTTGCTGTCAGCGGTGTACTCCGCGAAGATTGCAGTGAGCTTCCAGCGTTTGTCTGGAGGACGCCTTGATTGGAACTTCGCTTTCGAGGATGAGTCCCCGAGGCCCTGGCAAGGTCGCCAGTCTTCACTCGCTGACCAGGTGGCTCGAACTGACGAGTTCCTGCACCTCGTCAAGGGTTTTTGGAATGAAGCGCCGTTCACCTGGCAAGGGCGTTTCTACGAGGTGCTCGATGGTGGATTCCCGCCCGCGTTACAAGGCCAGCGCTTGCCGCGCATCCACATCAGCGGCGATCACGATGAGGCCTTGCAACTCAGTGCCAAACATGCGGACGTGCATGTGTTGCCGGTCTTGCCGCTGCCGGCGCTGCGGGAGCGCATTGCCCAGCTGGATGAGCTGGCGGCCCTCCAGGGGCGCGAACTGACCTACGCGTTGGAGGCCGACATCGTGGTCCGTCACGACGACGCCCTGGCCTGGGCCGAACTGCAACGCCAGTGGGATGTGGCCCGCCAGAAGACGGTGCCTATCAGTGGCAGCGCAGCGCTGGGAACCTCGTTCGAGGATGCGCGGGTTGGGCCCAATCTGTTCGCGGGCTTTTCCACACTGCGGCCCGGCGCAGCCCATGGTTTGGTCGGCGGGTACGCGTCGATTGCGCAGCGTCTGGCCGAATACATCGATGCGGGTATCACGACCCTGGTGCTGTCGGCACCGCCTCACCTCGAAGAGGCCTACCGGTTCGGCGAATTCGTCATTCCATCTCTGCGCGGCCATGTGGCTGCGCGTGCAGCGGCCTGAACGCCGCTGCTTATCAATACCACCAGGAGCTAACAACCATGCCGCAATTTCACTGGCGCATCCCTGTTCACGGCTGCAAGGGCGACCTGACCCGGCCCTTTTACACACGGGGCAATTGGGGCCCGCAAATCGACGGTAACCTGACGCCTCATGTGGCCGCGGGCCACAGCGATGGCGTGCCATACCACGACTATTTGCTGGAGGTGGCGCGCGCCGCCGAAATTGCCGGTTTCGACGGTGCCCTGATCCCGTCGTTTCCTGACTCCGAAGACCCGTGGGTGATCGCATCCGCCGTGGCGCGGCACACCAAGACGCTGCGTTTCATGATCGCCTATCAGCCGATGTGGTTCGACCCGGTCTATTGGGCCAAGGCCTCCGCGAGTTTGCAGCGCCTGTCAGGTGGGCGGCTTTTGTTCAACATCATCACCGGTGGTGGTGGTCCGCGCCAGTTGTGGTGGGGCGACCGCATCGCCCACGCCGACCGCTACACGCGCACGGTCGAAGCCATTGATGTACTCAAAGGGGTGTGGAGCGGCGAGCCCTTCAGTTACGAAGGCAAGTTCTTCAACATCAAGGATGCCTATCTGCCTGAACCTCTGGCCGGACAGCGCCTGCCCGAGCTGTACTTTGTCGGTTCGTCAGACGTGGCCCTGGCGGCACAAGGCAAACATGCCGACTACGACCTGACCCACCTGGAACCCTTCGACAACCTGAAGACAAAGTTTGCACGCGTGCAAGCGCTGGCCGCTACGCACGGCCGGCAGGTGCAGCCCGGCGTGCGTTTCAACATCATTGCCCGACCCACTGCCGAAGAGGCTTGGGACTATGTTGAGCGCGCCTGGGCGCAAGTCGATTGGGACGAGAAAGAGAGAAAGGCCGCCGAAAGTGGCCGTGGTGATGGCGTGGGCTCTTGGCGTGCCAACCCCAAGCGCGGGGACAAGGTTCGCGACCACATCGTTGAAGACCTGTGGGCCGGTTTTGGCACGCTGGGCAGCCAGGGCTCCCCACTGGGTTTTGTTGGCAGCTACGAGGGCGCTGCAGCGCTGATCGACAAATACATCGACATCGGCGTAGGCGGCTTTGTGCTGAGCAGCACGCCCGCGCTGGAAGAAGCCTTCCGTGTGGGCGAAGAAGTGCTGCCCCTGGTGCGTGGCCGCAATGCTGCGCCCTGGCGGGCCTCGGCATGACAGCCGTACCGCGCGTTGGCGCGGCTGGTCGGCTGCGGACTGTTGATTGCTGAATCTCAATGTGATTGGCATGTTGATTGATCACCAGCCTATGCAGCGACCAAGGCAGCGCTTGAGGCCTTCGCCGACCAGTGTTTTGGGGCGATGTCCTGCCGTGCCATCGGGCTTTCTCGTGGGCCGCAATATCTTTCTCGTTTTCTGAGTGAAGCGCATCGTTTTGGCACGCCGCTTGCGCAAGCAAGCGGCAGCGGCACCACATCAACAAAGAATATTTTCAGGAGTACTTGTTTTGCGTTCGCCTACCCATTCACACACCCCCGTGGCGTTAGCCGTTTTGGCATTGGCCAGTCTGCTGGGCAATGCCCTTGCGCAAACCCCCGCGCCGGATCAGAAAGAAGCTGAGGCTGATCTGGGGGATGTGGTCGTCACCGCCCAAAAACGTGAGGAGAAGTTGCAGAAGGTGCCGCTGGCCATCACGGTGCTGGGTGGCGATTCACTGCAAAAGTCTGAAGGCCTTTACACCGCCAATGACATCACGCAGTTGATTCCCAATGCGCAGGCGTCGGCCACCGACGGCCGCACACGGCCGCGTTGGTTCTTGCGCGGCATTGGTACCAACGAGACCGCCCCACAGACGGTGAGCCCGATTGGCATCTACAACGACGATGTTTACTTGAACAACGTCTACATCCAGGGCTTTCCGCTCTTTGACACCGAACGGGTGGAAGTACTGCGCGGTCCGCAGGGCACCTTGTGGGGCAAAAACACCACGGGCGGGGCCATTCATTATTTGTCACGCAGGCCGAAATTCAAACAAGAAGGCTATGCGGGTTTTGAAGTAGGTTCTTTCAACGAGCGCATTGTTCAAGGGGCGGTCAATGGCGTTCTCATTGAGGATGTGCTGGCCGCGCGCGTGTCCGTGTATGGCGAAAAGCGAGACGGCTGGGTGCCCAACACAGCGACCGGCCGCCGTGACGGTGGGGCCAAAGACAACGCGGCGCGCTTGCAGCTGTTGTGGAATGTGAACAATGACATTGACGCCCTCTTCAATGTCCATGCCCGCAAGCTCGATGGGGACAAGTCGCCTTCCTTTTATGTGCTGGACCCCCAAGGCAGGGTGCGCAACCCGATTTATGCCGGCCCGCTGCGCGGCCGCGATGAAATTGCCCAGGCGGGGGAGTTTGGTGAGGTGCTCGACTCCGATGGCAGCAATCTGCGCTTGAATTGGAACATCGGCGGTTACACGGTGACTTCGATCACTGCTTACGAGACTGGCAATCGCACCTTGCTGAATGGCTCGCCCATTGCCCTGGAAACCACCCGCAGCCGCAGTACGTCTGACAGCCGCCAAACGTCCCAAGAGTTGCGCTTGACATCGCCGCGCCAGGGAAATTTTGATTGGATCGCAGGGGCCTATTGGTTCAAGGAAACGCTGGACACCAACGCCGCCACACAGTCCTTCCGCGTGCCTGGTGCTTCAGCAACCAATCCGGCCAACCCCAGTGTTGCCAACTTCAACATCACCAATACCCACCAGGACACACGCAGCACGGCGCTGTTCGCCAGTGGCAATTACCGTTTCACAGATGCCTTGTCAGTGACTGTCGGTGTGCGCAGAAGTAATGAATCCAAAGACTTCAACGCCGACTACCGCGCGGCACCCACAGGCTTTTCCTATGTCGGCGGTGTCAGCCAATGGTGGACGCCTGCGGCGGTCAGTGGCCTGCGCGCTCCCGTTGTCAACGCCCGCAGCAAGAGCTGGAGTGAGACGACATGGGACATCACGCCTCAGTTCAAAGTCAATGACAACATCAATACCTACCTGCGTTATGCACACGGTTTTCGCGCGGGTGGCTTCGTTGAATCGGATGCTGTCATCCGCACGCTTGAACCCGAGACCTTGGATGCGACTGAACTCGGCATCAAGACGCAGTGGTTGGGCGGTCGCCTGACCTTCAACACCGCGCTCTTCAACTACGACTACAAAGACATCATCGTTGGCGTGCTCTTGCCCGTGCCCGGAAGCAACCCACCCACTACCCAACAGGTGCAGGAGAACGCGGCCAAGGGTTGGGCGCGTGGTGCCGAGTTTGAGCTGTCGTGGGCACCGAGCCGGCAGGCACGTCTGGGGGCCAGCCTGGGTTTGCTCAAGACGCGTTACACCAACTACACCTCCAGTGCATCGGGCCAGTCCATCAACGCCAATGGCAACCGGTTCACCCGCTCGCCCGAACTCAGTTTGGGTTTGAACGGTGAAATCAATACGCCGCTGGGCAGTGGCATTGTGGGCCTGGGCGGTGATATCAGCTGGCGCAGCAAGCAGTACTTCAACGCCGTAGACCAGACGCGTTCAACCTTGCGGCAGGATGCCTACACCCTCGCCAATCTGCGAGTGTTCTACCGCACGGCCGATGGCAAGGCTGAAGTCGCGGCTTTTGTTCGCAACGTCACCGACGCCGTCTATTCCAAACTCGCCACCAACACCACGGCGGGCGTGACCCGCCAGGTTTATGGCCTGCCACGCAGCTACGGCATTTCGGCCCAACTCCGTTTTTGACCACGTTCCACCACCCACCCAGGAGACCTTCATGAGCACCCAACCACAAGCCCTTTGGTACACCCGCTGCAGCATTCCCACGCCGCTTGGCGTGGGGGCGCAACTCGGCTTCTACAAAGATGAATTCGCCGCTGACGGCATCGTGATCAAGTCCTTGCAGGAGTCGCAGGACCCGAGCGAAAAAGCGTCCCACTTTGAGCACACCTTGCCCCACTCATTTCGCCTGGGCGGTGCAGTGCCACCGATCTGGGCCCGTGCCAAAGGGCAGGACACTCGTGTCATCGGCATTTCTTGGATCGACGAATACCAGGCGATTTTGTCCCTGCCTGGCTCAGGCATTCGCGAGGCCAAAGACCTCAAAGGCCGGCGTCTGGGCTTGCCGCGTCGCAGCGACCGCACCGACAGTGTGGATGTCGCCCGTGCCTCGGCGCTGCGCGGTTTCATCGTCTCGCTGCAACTGGCGGGTTTGACCCAGGCGGATGCGCAATGGGTTGACATTGGTGCCCGCCAACACGGCGAAGACGGTCACGCTGCCGCGCCCGACACCAGCGTGCGCCGTGCCGGTGGTCACAGCTACACCGCGGCCGCGTTGGCCCTGGTTCGCGGTGAGGTGGATGCCATCTATGTGAAGGACGTTCGAGGCGCACAAACGGCCCACCTCCTGGGTGCCAACGTGGTGGTCAACCTGGGCTTTCACCCTGATGATTTTGTGCGCATCAATAACTGCGCACCCCGTCCACTGACCATCAATGGGGTCACGCTGCGCGAGCATCCGGAGCTGGTGCAGCGCTTTCTCAAACGTGTGGTCGATGTGGGCCAATGGGCGCGGCGTCATCCGGCCGCTGCACTGACCCAAATTGCCACCGAGACCAATTGGACTGAACCCTGGGTGCGTTTTGCCTACGGCGACAAGGTGCACGAGAGCCTGGATGTCAACCTGTCCGAGCGTTCGGTGTGGGGTTTGACGGTGTTCAAGGACTTCTTGTTTGAACACGGTTTCCTCAAGGCCAATTTTGATGTCAAGGACTGGATCGCAGGCCAACCCCTGGCCGCGTTGCAGGCCGAGCCGGAATTGGCCGCAGCCTGAGGGCAGGGCGCTTTTGCCGATCTGTTTGTTCATGCGCCTCTTGCCCTTGATCAAACGACGCGATCGGCGGTGCCTCGGCTGCGAGGCACCGCCATTCTTGAGGGCGAGTGGGCCCAATCGTGCGCATCTCGTAGTGCCCTACTGAGTCGTGACACCCCATGTGGATCTATCTTTTCAAACGACTGCTGGCCATGGTGCCCACACTCTTGGGTGTGCTGACCTTGACTTTCGTGGTCACGCAGTTTGTTCCGGGTGGCCCGGTGGACTCCATCCTGCTGCGCATCGATCAGGAAAACGCGCGGGGTGGGGATGAGGGGGCACATTCCTCGGGTGGTTGGAATTACACCGGCCGCAAAGGCATCGATCCTCAACAGGTCGAACAGTTGCGCAGCTTGTATGGTTTTGACAAACCACCACTGCAACGTTACGTCGGCATGGTCACTGGCTTTTTGGGCTTTGACCTTGGGCGCAGTTGGTTTCGCCAGCAGGACGTCTGGCCCTTGATTCAGGAAAAGTTTCGTGTCTCGATGGCGCTGGGCATGTGGACGTTTCTGCTGACCTATGCCGTCTCGGTGCCGCTGGGGGTGACCAAGGCCGTGCGCATCGGCTCGCGGTTTGATGTGTTGACCAGCCTCGTGGTGTTGGCTGGTTATGCGGTGCCTGGGTTTGTGCTGGGGGTTCTGCTGATACTGTTGTTCGGTGGCGGTTCGTTCTGGGACTTGTTCCCGCTTCGTGGCCTGGTGTCTGAGAACTGGCATGAGCTGACGCCCCTCGCCAAGGTCAAGGACTACCTCTGGCACGTGGCGCTGCCTGTCACTGCAGGCGTGGTGGGCCAGTTCGCCATCAAGTCGCTGCTGACACGCAACACCTTCGCCGAGGAGTTGAGCAAGCAATATGTTCTGACGGCCCGTGCCAAAGGCCTCTCAGAGCGCCATGTGCTCTGGAAACATGTGCTGCGCAATGCGTTGCTGCCGCTGGTGACGGGGTTTCCTGGCGCATTCATTGCTGCTTTTTTCACAGGCAGCTTGCTCATCGAAACCTTGTTTTCGCTGGACGGTCTGGGTCTGTTGTCCTATGAATCCATCGTGACACGCGACTACCCGGTGGTGCTGGGAAGCCTCTACGTCTTCACCCTGGTCGGTCTTTTGATCAAGCTGGTGGGTGACGTGGCTTATGTCGCAGTCGACCCCCGTATCAAGTACGACGCCGTCGATTGAGCCGCAGGCCCAGCATTCATTGAAAGTCTTCATGATGAGCGATACCTTCACGCCCGACGTTCAAGCGCAGACCTCCCCTTGGCGGCGTGTCTGGCAACGTTTTCGGGCTAACCGAACCGGCATGGTTTGTTTGGTCATCTTTCTATCCCTCTACGGGATCAGCCTGTGCGCCGAACTGCTCGCCAACGACCGGCCCCTGCTGATCGTGCACCAGCAGCGGGTGCTTTTGCCGTTGTTCAATGACTACAGTGAAGCGGACATTGGCGGCGAGCTGCCCATTGCAGCGGACTATGGCGACCCGGCCGTGCGCGCCTTGCTTTCCAGGCCGGGCACCTTCGCCTTGTACCCCCTTTACCCCTTCCACCACACCACGCTGAACTACTTCACCGATGGCGATCACCACCCTGGCGAGCCGACGCGGCGCAACTGGCTGGGTACCGACACCGCAGGCTACGACGTGGCGGCGCTGCTGCTTTACGGTTTTCGCATTTCCGTCACCTTTGCCTTGGCGCTGACGTTGGCGGGTACGGCGCTGGGCGTGGTGATCGGGGCGGTGCAAGGATATTTCGCCGGCAAAGTGGACCTGGTCACGCAGCGCCTGATCGAGGTCTGGGGCGCGATGCCTGAGCTCTACCTGCTCATCGTATTTGCCTCCATGTTCGAGGCCAGTTTCCTGCTTTTGTTCGTGCTGCTGTCACTGTTCGGCTGGGTGCACCTGTCCGACTATGTGCGCGCCGAGTTCCTGCGCAATCGCCAACTGGAGTATGTGAAGGCCGCGCGGGCGCTCGGCCTGTCCAGTTGGCAAATCATGTGGCGTCACCTGCTGCCCAACAGCTTGACGCCGGTGATCACCTTTTTGCCCTTTCGCATGAGTGCCGCCATCACGGCCTTGGCCAGCTTGGACTTTCTGGGCCTGGGCGTGGGGGGCGACACACCCAGCCTGGGCCGCTTGCTGCAGCAGGGCAAGTCCAACCTCGACGCCTGGTGGATTTCTGTGGCCGCGTTCGGTGCGCTGATGGTGACCATGCTGCTGCTCACCTTCATGGGCGATGCGCTGCGTAATGCGCTGGACAACCGCCAGGGTGAGCCTGCTGCACTGGATACCCACCCCACGGCGGTCCCCGTCGAAGCGCCCGCCCGACTGGCGCCGGTGAGCACACCATGAACATATTGTTCACGCGAGGCTTGCAGCACGGCTTGAACGGCGCGGGGCTGTCGTGGCCTGCACGCGGCTGGAGATTGTGCGTGTCTTGCGCGGTTCTGTTGGCCATGCTGGCCACCTGGGTCATGCCGGGCGTGGCCCATGCAGCCCATGCGGTGGCCTACTTTGGTGATCCGAAGTACCCGGCCGACTTCACACATTTCGACTACGTCAATCCGAATGCGCCCAAGCGGGGCACGCTCAACCTCTCCCACGTGGTGCAGCACAGCAGCTTCGACAAGTTCAATCCATTCACGCTGCGCGGCAAACCAGCGCCTGGCGTTTTGGAGCTGATGTTCGAAACCCTCACGGTGCACAGCCTGGACGAACCCAGCACCCAGTACGGTCTGCTGGCTGAAGACATCGAGGTGGCACCTGACTTCAGCTGGGTCAAGTTCCGCCTGCACCCAAAGGCACGCTTCAACAATGGCGACCCGGTCACCGCGCAGGATGTCAAACAGTCGTTCAATGTGCTGACCGGACGCAAGGCCAGTCCACGTTTCAAAAGTTATTTCGCTGACATTGACAAGCTCGTGGTGCTCGATGCCCGTACCGTTCGTTTTGAGTTCAAACGCAAGGGCCGCGACTTGCCATTTGTGGCGGGCAGCCTGCCGGTGTTCTCGCCGAAATGGGGCCGCCTGGCTGATGGCAGCACCACGCCCTTTGAAGAACTCAAGTTAGAAAAGCCTGTGACCAGTGGCCCCTATGTCGTCGAGCGCTCGGCCTCCGGGCAAAACGTGGTCTTCACCCGCAACCCCAAGTACTGGGCGCAGGATCTACCGGTTCGGCGGGGGGCCTTCAACTTCGACCGTGTGGTCTACAAGCTCTACAAAGACAAAGACACCCTGGTGTCAGCGATCCGCGCAGGCGACTTCGACTTCTACCCAGAAAACAAGATGCGCTACTGGTGCTGCCAGTTCATCGGCTCGCGTTTTGACAGCGGTGAGTTGATCAAGGCCAAGGTGCTTCATGGCAACCCGGCACCGATGAACGGTTATGTGTTCAACCTGCGGCGGCCACAGTTCCAGGATGTGCGTGTGCGCAAGGCGCTGAATCTGGTGTACGACTGGGAGTGGCTCAACCGCATGGTGCTTGACGACGAATTCGACCGCCAGGACAGCTACTTTTCCAATACCCCGCTGGCTGCCAAAGGGCTGCCAAGTCCCGCCGAACTCGCGCTGCTCGAGCCGTATCGCAACGAGTTGGTTCCGGCGGTGTTCGGCCCCATGCTGGCGCAACCGAAAACCGTCGGCGCGTCAAGCATTCGGCAGAACATGGTGGAAGCCTTGAAGCTGCTCGCCGATGCGGGCTGGAAACACCAGGGTCGTGTGCTGCGCAACAGTGCCGGGCAGGCGCTGGAGATAGAAGTCAGCGACCGCGGCGGGCTGCTGGAGAGTTACTACTACAACCTGCGCAAACTCGGCGTGGTGGTCAAGACGCGAACGCCCGATGCCGCCCTCGAGCGCCAGCGCTTGCGCAAATTTGATTTCGACTTCACCCGCATCGGACTGCGCGAAGCACGGCTGCCTGGCCCGGAGCTGCTGCGCAACTTCCACTCCTCACAAGCTGATGTCGAGGGTTCAGAGAACGTGGCCGGTGTGAGGTCGCCAGCGGTAGACGCCTTGATTGAAAAGCTGCTCGAGGCCAACAGCCAGCAAGAGCTAGAAACAGTGGCCCATGCGCTGGACCGCGTTCTGATGCATCACCACTATGTGCTGCCGTGGCGTTACCTGCGGCACCAGTACTTCATTCACCACCAGCGCCTCAAACGGCCCGATGTCGTGCCCCGTTACTTTGCGCCCAACGAATGGGTGCTGGGTGCCTGGTGGGACGACGGCTCGCCCCGCGTCGGCGCAACCGGCACCGAACCCTGATGGCCCAAAAACACCTCAAACACCGCACTATTGACGTTTCCGAATTTCGTGACAAACCACTCTCCGTTCGCCCTGAGCCTGTCGAAGGGCTTTTGCAGAAGCGCACGCTGGCTTCGACAGGTTCAGCCCGAACGGTGTGGGGTGTCATCTTTTATGGAAACCTCAATAGCTCCAGTTCTGTCGCACTTTTTTCTCGAAGTCCCACCGTGCCGCGCCAATGAAGGCCGGTTCATCAACCCTGAAGGAGAAACACCATGACTATCGCTGAAGCCCTGGCTGAAAGGCCCACCACCGCTGCCCGCCCGGCCCATACCGCCCCTGCGCAGCCGCGCAAGGAACTCTCTGATTTCGCACAGAAGTCGCGCTATGAAATCGAAGAGGCTGGCCGCTTGCTCAAAGAGCACCGCACACTGGGCACACGAGGCAAGGGCGCATACAACGCCGCCATCCGTGTGCCTGGCGAAGACAAACTCGTGCTCGGTCAATTCAATGCCGCCGTCGTGGTGGGTTTTGATGGCACGCTCTACGAGGGCGAGATCAACAAGGGCCTGAAAGAGGTGATCAGTGTGTACGCATCGATCTTCCGTGAACGGCCCGACATCAATGCGGCCCTGCACACCCACTCACCTTATCTCACGGCCCACGCCATCGCCCACAAACCCTTTGAGATCAGCTACTGGTCGGTGGCCAAACGCGCTGGGGTTGAGACCATTCCACTGGGCGACTGGGCACCGCGTTATGCGCCGGAACCCATCATCAAATCTTTGCGTGAACACCCAGCCGCACCCGCTGTGCTGCTGAGAAACCGCGGCTTATTCACTTGGGGTACCACCGGCTTGCTGGATGTCGCTCGTTTGCTCAACAGCCTGGAAGAGGCTGCGGAGATCGGTGTCTACGCCAAAATCCTGGGCGGGGCACAGCCCCTGCCACCTGGTGCCCTGGACACCTTCCTGGCCAATCGCAAGGGTTGAAGCTGTCGTGTTGGATCGGCTCTGGAGCGGCTGGCTCCGGGGCCTATTGATCTTTACTTCACTTGGCGTACCTCGATCGGCCCCCTCACCCTACCTCCTTGCCAGCTCGGCGCATCACAGCCCACTCGGGTGCGTCCCTGGTGAAATATCCGGGTTAGCGAAACTTTGTTTTCAAACCGCATGCGGTGTGCCCGCGTAGCGACCTGGGCTCGCAAGCCCAGGTGCGCACTGCAAGTGAGGGCGGTGTAGCGTCACACCCGCATGCCCCGGTCGCCCACGATGTGCACGTAGGCCTCTTCGAGGCTGGGTTTGGTTGTCTGAATAGACCTCACACCATGGCTCACCAGAAGATTCAGCACATGGCCTGCGTCGGCCACGTCTTTGAGCTGGATGCGGTAGCCTGACGTGGCCCGAGGCGTGATCGGAAACTTGGCGTCGAGCAGAGTGGAAAGTTGCGCCAGGGTGTTGGCATCCGTCTCGAAGTCCACCCACTCGTGCGTGGCGAGCAGTTTGCATAAGGACTGGGGTGTTTCCACCGCGAGCACCTTGCCCTTGTCGATCAAGGTCACGCGGTCGCAGACGATCTCGGCTTCGGTCATGTCATGGGTGGTCAGCAACAGCGTTTTGCCTTCTGCTTTCAACTCGCCAATGAGCTTGCGGAAATCGCGCGCGGCCAGCGGGTCCATGCCCATGGTCGGTTCGTCGAAAAACAAGATGGGGGCGTTGCCGATCAACGCACGCGCCAGGTGCAGGCGCTGTTTGGTGCCACGGGAGTAGGTTTCGGCCTTGGCCTCGGCTTTATCGCCCAGGCCCACGCGCTCGACGAGCGTGTCCACACGTTTTTTGGTCTCGCGGTAGGGCACGTCATAGAGCGCCGCCCAGTATTCAAGATTCTGCCGGCCGCTGAGTTTGTTGTAGATGCCCTTGTCGCCACCGAGCAATAGCCCAATCACACCGCGCACTTTCTTGGAATCCCGCACCACGTCGTGGCCCAGCACCGACACCTGGCCGCTGCTGGGCAACAAAATAGTGGACAGCACCTTGACCAGCGTGGTCTTGCCCGCCCCATTGGGACCCAGCAAGCCGTGAACCTCACCCGCGCCAATTTGTAAGGACACATCGTCAAGACCAACGATGTCCTTGCCCTTTCCTCGCGCCCGGTAGGTTCGTCGCAGCGATTGCACATCAATAGCCATCATGTTTCCTCCGCCTGTGCCTTGTTATTCAAACTGGATGGAGCCGTCGGCGCGGCCCGCATTCACCATGTATTCAATGATCAGCGCACCCAAACCACCCCAGAACACAGCCACCAACAACTCGTAGCCAATGCCCACGTAGGCTTGAGCGCTTGCGGTGTCGGCCAAGGCGGTGCGAATGGCCACCAAGCCGTGTGTCGTGGGCAGCGCCTGGATCAGCCACTGAGCAGTCTCAGGCCAAAAAGCGATGGGCACGGTGGCACCGCAGAAGGCGGTGAGCAGGCTGCCGGTGGAGTTGAAGACCACGTTACGCATCGACGGCAGACGCGCCACGATGGCACCAAGAAAAAATCCAAAGGCATAGGTGCTCAGATTGGTCACGACGATGGCCACCACCAACAAAAAGAGTTGCGCCGGTGAAAAGCTCAAGCGAAACAAGGCCCAGTAAATCAGCAGTACGGCCAGCGAGGTGGCCACCCCTTGCAGCATCCACACGAAGGTGCGGCCCACCACGGCGGGAATGAGGTTGGAGGGGGCAATGACCATCAAAGGGTAGGTGCCGTCCAGCCGGTTCCAGGTGGTGGCCATGACGGAGAACAGGGCTCCAATGCAGCCGGACAACACGATGTTGCCGATCAGGAGGTATTGCAGTGACGATTCCGACCCCAGCACCTTGCCGATCAGCACGATGGACAAGCCGGTGGTGACGATGCGCAGCAGCCAGCCAAAGGTCCATGTGCGCCAGTTCCAGAATCCCTTGAAGTCTTCAACGCCCAGCACCCAGCCGACATACAGTTTTCTCAGCATGGTTTCACTCCACCAGTCCCAGGGTGCCTTCGCGGCGCAGCACGTTGAGCATGCGTGCGAGCAAGAAGCCGCCCAGTACAAAAAAGACAACCGCCGACATGCCGATCCACACCAAGCGGATGGCCACATCGGACGGAATAGCAGGGTTCAAGGCATCGCGTATCAACGAGGCTGACCAATAGAAAAACACAAGTGGCGACAGCCACTGCACCCAAACGGGAAGAAAGCTCACCGGCACCAGCACACCGCCCAGCAAATAGAGCGGCCCGTAGATGGACGCCTGTAAGGTGCGCACACTCTTGGCCAGCGAGAACAGCGCCGTGGTCACGGTGGACAACCCTGCCGTCGCAATGACTGTCAAAAACACACTCGCACACAGCAGTGCAGGATGGTGCACGATCAGCGGCGTGGCGAACCAGATTTGGATGAAGAACCAGGCAATCAGGATGCTCAAGGTGCCCAAGGTCGCGAACACCAGGGCGCGGATCACGATGATCACGAAGTAGGGCGTGGGCGAACTGACGATCAGCTCGACCAATTGGAAACGTTTGTCCGCCGCAATGGTTTCACTGCCGGTGAACAGCCCCATTTGCCCGATCGTCATCGTCACGATAGCGACAAAGGCATAAGCCACCAGATCGTCCCGACCGGCATGGACAAAGATGGCCAGCGGTGCAATCCCGACCAACGGAATGGCGATCAGCTGGTAGAAGTCTTCGTAGAAATTGTTCAGCGAAGTTTGTAGCTGCGCTTTGGCCACGCTGTAAACGAGACGTAGACGGGTCAACATGGCTGAAAATTCATTGGGGTGAAATTGAGGCGAAGGTGAACGGCCCGGTCGGTTGGCGTCTCGCGAAACAAAGAAATCTCAATGCGCAGCCACAAACAAAAAAGACTGCAGGACGCACCCGCAGCCTTTTGCCGTTCAAAGACGCTGCATCAAGCCGCTTTGCGCACGAACTGGCTCAACACCCGCTCCAGCGGGGCTGGGTCTATCCACGCGGCGACGCTGAAGTCTTTTTCGATGAAGCCGGTCTTCAGCAAAAAGTCCTTGTAGCCCGACAGCGCGGCCACCGATTGCGGTTCCAGGTCAGTGCCTTGGTGCAGGTGCACGTCGTTGCCATAGGCTTTGCGCACCCATTCGTCGGTGGAGCCAGACTCGCGGGCGATGTAGGCCACCGTTTCCGCAGGATGCGCCGCCGCCCAGTCCGAGATACGAACGATGCGGGCCAGGAAGCGGTCCACCAGGTCGGGGCGTTCTTGCAACAAGGTGGCATCCACCGTGATGGGCCGGGGTGCGCCGTTGTTGGAGCGCACGCTGGCGATGGGGTGGTTGCGCACGTCATAGACGATGGTCAGACCGTGCTCGAAGGCGGTTTCCAGGCCGCGTGCGCCTTTGGTGAAGACGGCATCCACTTTGCCATCTTTCAGCGCCTGGATCACGGGCGAATAACCGCCGCCACGTTGGCGTGGTTCGGCGTTGGCTGAATTGGCCCAGCCTTGGCCTGGCGTGCCGCCGCCGGCTTCAATGTCCACAAAGGTCACATCGTCAGGCGTGAGGCCGCCCACTTCCAGCGTGACATGGATGCCGCGCAGCGCGCTGGCACGGCCATGGTCGATGCTGTTCTTGTGCACGGGCAGGGCGATGCGGCGGCCTTTGAGGTCAGCCGGCTTTTGAATGCCGCTGCCGGGCAGGGCAAGGATGACCTGGGATTCGTCCACCCAGTTCAAGCCGATCACCCGCGTGTCGGCGCCGCGTGCGCGCGCCCAGATGGCGGGCACGTTGCCGCCCTGACGGAAGGAGCGGGGCAGGCGGTGGTCGTAGTGGGACTCGCGCAGTTCGGGGTCTTGCGTGTCTTGCAGCGTGTGGATGCTGATGCCGTCGGGCTTGAACTCGTCATCAAACCAACCTTGGCGTGAGGCCAGTCCCAAAGGCGTGGGAACGGGGCAGCGGGTGTACCAAATACTTTGAACCTTGTTGTCTGAACTCATGTGACCTCCTGACGGGGCGGCGTGCCCCAGTTGATGAAAGGCCAGCCCGTGTGGATGATGGGCTGGGATAACGCGGAAAGTGGTTTCTGGTGCGGTTTGGTTTTCTTCATTCATCCCAAACCGCCAACCGTTCGCCCTGAGCCTGTCGAAGGGCCTGTACTGAGGCACACGCTGGCTTCGACAGGTCCTGTCCTGAGCTCAGTCGAAGGGTCAGCCCGAACGGATAAGGGGTCTGAACGGATTTCGGTCTGTGGTGGCCTGTAAAAAAAGCGGTACGTTGATAGGATCAAAGCTTGTAGCCCAGCTGCAACCCCACCGTGCGCGGCGAACCCACCTGCACCGGGTAGGCACCGTTGGTGGCGTTGACGATCTGCCGCAGGAAAGGCACGTTCTTGTCGGTGACGTTGTTCACATAAAAGGTCACGTCCCATTTGTCCTTGGGGCCGCGGTAACTGGCGCGCAGGTTGCCGATCCAGTAGCCCGGGGTTTCTTGCAAAGGATCGTTCTGCACCGTGGCGTTGTGGAAGATCTTGCTGCGGTAGCTCCAGTCCGTGCCCAGCACCAGCTTGCCGCTGGACTCGCTGAAGTTCACCGTGTAGTCGGTGTTGATGCGGAACTGAACCTTGGGGGTTCGGTAGAACTCATTGCCGCTGGCGTTGAGTTTCACGCCGCCCACTTCGTAGTCAAAGTTTTTGTACTTGGAGCGGATCAAACCCAACTGGCCACCCACACGCCAGTTGCGGGTGACGAGGGCGTCGGTTTCCAGCTCCAGGCCGTCGATCGCACCGTCGGACTGGCCCGAGGCGCTGGTCACCACGATTCCGGCTGCATTGACAACCGACTGCTGAATGTTGAGCTGGATGTTTTTCAAGTCATAGTGGAACAAGGCAGCGTTGAAGATCAAGCGGCCATCCCACAGTGTGGACTTGCTGCCCAGCTCGAAGTTGGTGAGGGTTTCGGGCTTGAGCACATTGATGAAAGGCGCGCCGCCCGTGGGCTGGGTGATGGTCTGGTTGAAGCCGCCCGAGCGGAAGCCGGTGGCGACGCGCAGATAACCCAGGTGGTTTTGGTTGAAGCGGTACTCCGGCGTCAAGTCAAAGGTGGTGTTGGTCCACGACTCGGTGGCGCTGAGTTTGAGCGGGGTGCGGTTGCCCGATCCCGTGATGCCGCCGGGCAGGAACCAGCCGCTTTCGCTGACATAGTTCACCACGCCGTTGTTGGTGGCGCTGTCACCCACATTGAGCGCATCTTCGGTGATGGTTTTTTTCTCACGCGTCACACGCAGGCCACCGCTGACCGCTGCTTTGTCGGTGAGCTTGAATTTCAAGTTGCCAAAGAGTGCGGTGCTGGTGGCTTCCTGGTCCCAGAAGGCTTCGGTGTAGTTGTCGCGGTTGGTGGAGATGGTGTTGGAACCCCCATTGGCAAAACGCGCCGTGGCGGTTTTGGCATCGGCCGTCAGTTTGTAGTAGTAAGCGCCCAGGATCCAGCTCAGGGGTTTGTCGGCGGGCGATGTCACGCGGAACTCTTGCGTGAACTGCCGGAACGCATCGGTGTTTTTGACGCTTTGGCGTGCCAGGGTGGTGTTCAAAGGCACGCTCACTCCAGCCAGTGAATCACCGTTGCCATTGGTCCAACCCGTGACCGAGGTGAGTGTGGTGCCCGACAGGTTGTAGTTGAGCTTGAAGGTGGCCGAGTCTCGGTTCTGGGTTTGATTGCCAGTGTTGGCCACTGCGTAGAAGGGACTGTACACATTGGGATCCCCACCATACGGCGGCACAAAACCGCCTCCGGCGTTGACTTGCGCCGGCGTCTGGCCTTGCGTGATGGTGCCGTTGGGGTTGGTGATGGTGACGGCGCTGCCCGGCGCATTGCGACCGCCCACGGGATAGGACGGGGTGTTGCTGGTGTCCACATTACGCAGACCCAGGATCAAATGGGCTTCCAGGTTTTCAGTGGGGTAGGCCAGGAACTGCACGCGGGCGTTGAAGTCTTTCAGGCGCGGGCCGCTTTCATTGGTCAGGACGTTGTTGGCCCAACCGTCATAGGTTTCGTTGTAGACCGAGACGCGCGCCGCGAGCACTTCTTCTTTCACCGTGCCGCTGACGGCGGCCTCGGTGATGCGGTTGTTGTAGTTGCCAAAGGTCAAGCGGCCATAACCATCGGGCGCAAACGTGGGCCGTTTGGAAACAAAGTGAAGGGCACCACCGGTATTGTTCTTGCCCCAGAGCGTGCCCTGCGGGCCGCTTAAAACTTCGACCCGGTCCAGGTCGAACAGCGGAAAACTTTGCAAGCGCGCCAGGCCCACCACCACCTCGTCCACATAAACGGCAATCGGTGCTTCAATGGTTTGGTTGGGGTCGTTCGTGCCAATGCCACGCAAGAACCATCGCGGCTTGGCCGTGCGTCCGCCGCCTTGGCCCGACAAGCTCGGTGCCAGGCGTTCAACGTCCGTGCTCAGGCGCACATTGCCATCCTTGATGGCATTGCCGCTCAGCGCGGTGATGGGCACCGGAATCTCCTGCTTTTTCTCGGCCCGCTTTTGCGATGTGACCACCACCGTGCCGAGTGTGGCTTCATCTTCTTGCGTTGACGCGGCGTTGGCAGCCGTGTTGGTTTGATCAACCGCTTGCGCCTGGGCCAGGCTGTTCGTGGCCAGGCCGAGTGTTCCAGCGCAAGCCAGCGCTGCCGCGCGGGCCAACAGGGAAGGTTCGAAGGGCCATACCGATCGGTGTGTTGCCTTGGAACGCAAGCGGGTGCTTCTCATGAAATTCCTCTTTGAATGGTGGGTGGGTTGGATTGATGTTCAGGCGTGAAGCCGTGCTTCGAATGCCTTGTTCGTCTACCCATCCGCAGGAACCATGCCAAACGACAACAAGGTGTGTGCAGGGCGTTGAGACCCGCGTCTGCCGCTTGTGATGAGCACGACAACGCCCGCTTCTTTTTTGAAATTGAACAGAAGTTGTTGGACGGTGCGCAAAGGCTGCTGCGAATTCACCAAACCAAACTTGAGCTGCTCCACGTCGAACTCATCGACTTGGTGTCGCCGACTCACGCTGGCCTGTGCCGAACGCAGCAATCTGACATGGTGGATGTTGAAAACGCGGCAGTTTCCATGTCAATCACCTAGCCCCTCGCGTGTTCGTTGCTGCGTGATCAAGGCGCGTATGGCACTGGCACGGTTTCTGCGTTGTGAGGGCAGCAGTGCTGCGGTTTTGCTGCATTCGCCGCCCGCTATCGGCATCCACCGTCACCCACCTCGCAAGGAGTCACCATGCCTGAACAACACATCCAGAACGTGGACCTTTACTACACCCGCTGCGGCGCGGCCACCTCGTCTGCATTGGCCATTCGCAAACAGTGGCTGCAAGCCGAGTTCGCCAAGCCTGGCACCGTGCTGCATTCACTGCGTGATTCGCACAGCCTGGAAGTGCGCAACTCCCATTACCACCACAAACAATCCGGCATGTTCCGCGAGGGCGGCAACATTCCGCCCATCTGGGCGCGTGGCCAGGGCCAGGACACCGTGGTGCTGGGCATCACCTGGCTCGACGAATACCAAGGCATCCTCACCCGCGCGGGCTCTGGCATTCGCACCGTGGCCGACCTCAAAGGCAAACGCCTCGGTGTGCCCCGCCATGAAAAAGCCGTGATTGATTTCCAGCGCGGCGCTGCACAACACGGCTTTGAAACCGCGCTGCGCCTCGCCGGTGCCACTTCCGCCGACGCGCAGTTTGTGGACATCGACGCGCCGAGTTACGACACTGAAGACGGCCCGCGCCAGCAAACCCGCGAGCCCGGCCACTCGGTGGAGTTGGAGGCACTCAACGCCGGCCAGGTCGATGCCATCTTCCTGCGTTTTGCACGTGGCTATCGCCTGTCGCAAACGGCGGGTTACCACGAGGTGATCAACATCAACACCTTGGCCGACCCGATCCAGCGCGTCAACAACGGCACGCCACGCCCCATCACGGTGGACCGCGCCTTCCTCGACAAACACCCTGATGTGGTCGTGCGTTACCTGGCCGTGCTGCTGCGCACCGCAGCCTGGGCCGCCACACACCACGATGAGGTGGTGCAACTGCTGTCCTCCGACAACGGCGGTGCAACCCCCGCCGAAGTGATTGCCTCGCATGGCCGTGATGTGCACCGATCCTTCGAGCCGCGCCTGTCAGACACCTACATCGCCGGCCTGGAGGCGCAAAAAGACTTCTTGTTCAACTGGGGTTACGTCAAACACAACTTCTCGGTCGCCCGCGACTGGGTGGTGCACGAGCCCCTGGCACGCGCGCGCCAACTTGTTATTGAACAAGACGCCCAGGCCGAACGTGCTGTCGCCGTGGCCGCCTGAAACAAAGCTGTTCACCTTTCCATTCATCACACACCAGGAGAAACACCATGTCCGAACAAAACGACCAACTCACCAGCATCGACCTTGTCTCTTATGTGGACGAAGCCAAAGCCGACGCCATCCATGCCTTTGAAACCCTGCGCCAAAACGGCACCCTGTCGGCCAGCCTGACCTTCCACATTTCGCACCGCGTGCCCGGCCACGATTTGCTCTTGGGCATCCGTTTCCCTGGCGGGCTCAAACGCGACCAAACCCCCAGCATCAGCCTGAAGAAATTCTCTGAAGCCCCGGACTCCATCCTGAACGAAGCGCGCCTGGATGCCGACACCGCCATCCACGTTCACACCTCTTACCTCTCCGCTTGGTCGCTGGCCCACAAACCTTTCCCCATCCTCTACGTGGCCGCCGCACGCCACTTGCTGGCCCGCGAAATTCCCAACCACCTGGACCGCACCCGCAGCGTACTCGACATCATCAAAGAGCGCCTGGACAAACACCCTGAACTGGCACCGCCACCCGCACTGCTCGAGTCCAACGGCGGTGTGAACTTCTGGGGCAAGGGCATCATCAAGACGTCTGAACTGATCCTCTTCGTGGAAGAAGCCGCTCGCTACCAGGTGTATGCCGAGGTGGTCGGTGGTGCCAAGGTGTACACGCCTGGCGCGTTGGAAGCCCAGTGGAAACGCACCGGTTTGCTCGAAAAGTCCAAATCGTTTTCGGGCTGAATTCACAGCGAAGCCTCACCATGAGTCAACCCAAACGACAACTGGCGCTGAACATTTTTGTTCAGCGTTTTGGTCACCACACTTCTGCCTGGCGCCACCCCAGTTCCACCGACAGCGGTCGGCCCGACCTCAACTGGTACATCAACGCGGTGCGGCTGGCAGAAGCAGCCAAGTTCGACGCCTTTTTCATGGCCGACTTCATTGGCCGTTCCGCCGAGTTGGGGCCTGAAACGGGCCGTCAAGGTTTGAGCTACCAGTTCGAACCCTTCACGCTCTTGTCTGCGCTGGCCACCCACACCAGCCGCATCGGCCTGATCGCCACCGTCAACACCAACTACGACCACCCCTACAACCTGGCGCGGCGTTTCTCCTCGCTCGACCACATTTCGGGTGGCCGGGCAGGGTGGAACGTGGTGTCGTCGTTCTCGCCGCACACGGCACAGAACTTCGGTGTGGACGATGGCCGCGACCATGAGGAGCGTTACGAGCGGGCGGGTGAGTTTGTGGACCTGGCCAAACAGCTTTGGGACTCTTGGGACGACGACGCCTTCGACCACCCCAACCGCGAAACCGGCCAGTTCTACGAACCCCGCAGCGCCCACCCGGTTCACTACCGAGGTGAGCACCTGAAGTCCGACGCCTTGCTCGACATGGCCCGGCCCATTCAGGGCTACCCCGTGTTCGTGCAGGCGGGCAACTCGGAGACAGGCCGCGAGTTCGCCGCCAAACACGCCGAAATGATTTACGCCTCGGCCACCTCACTGGAAGTGGCCAAAGCGTATTACGCCGACGTGAAAGGACGACTCGCCAAATATGGCCGCGAGGAAGACCAGATCAAGGTCACACCCGGCTTGTCGGTCGTGGTCGCTCGATCAGACCAAGAGGCGCAAGACCGCTTCTGGGAACTGCAGTCCCGCGTCGAGTTCAAGAACATCGAGTTCGGCGGGTTCGACCTGTCAGGCTACGACCTCGACGGCCCCTTGCCCGACCTGCCTTACCAACCGGGCGAGAACGGCCAAGGCCGCTTCCTGCAGCAGTTGGAGCTGGCCCGGCGCGAGAACCTCACCATCCGCCAACTGGTGCTCAAGTTCCGAGTGGCGCGTGGCCATGTGCAGGCCATCGGCTCGGTCAAAACCGTGGCCGACCTCATCGAGCAGTGGTTTGTGGAGAAGGGCGCCGACGGCTTCAACGTCGTGCCCCCTTTCCTGCCCAGCGGCTTCGTTGATTTTGTGAACCTCGTGGTGCCCGAGCTGCAACGGCGCGGCATTTTCCGCAAGGAATACGAAGGCAAAACCCTGCGCGACCACCTGGGCCTCAAACGCCCGGCGAATCCGAACACGAGGCCTGTGTTGCAGCAGGTGCCTCGGGCGGCTTGATCTTTTGCAACGGTCTGGGGTGCTGCAGGGCACTCCGGGGGGGCGCAGCCTTTGGGAACGGGGGCTGCGCTTTTTGTTTAGCGTGGATGGATTTGGGCGCAGCCGTAAACTTGTAAGCGTCGCGTGCGTCATGAAAGAGCGGCAGTAGTCTAATTTCCACTGCTTTAAACTATTTCGTATCGCGGGAAACACCTGCCAACTGTAGATGGCGACAATGCAAGTTGACAACATACTGACATCAGTAATTTTTTTTGATTTAGCTACCCCACACGACATGCTCAAAAAAGCAAAGCGGGAGCTAGTTCGATTGGAGGCGGAAGTTAATATAGATAATGTTTATAATTTCTATATTACTGCATATCACATTAAAGATTATTTTGAAAAGACGAATCCTTCAAAAATAAGTGAGTTACAGAAATTTCTGAGCCAAGAAGATTTGAAGGATTGCCAAGATCTCTGTAACAAAGGCAAGCATTTAAAGTTAACTAAAAGAAATAGTATTGATCCGCAAGCTGTTATTTATGACAATCTGTTGAGCGGAAACACCCCGCTGGGTTCTATGAAGCTTGACTGGGGCGACGAATGGATGTTAATTAAAAACGATGGCAGAGGCGTGGATGTTTTGAATCTTGCGCGCGCTATAATATATCAATGGGAAATATTTCTTGGGCCATGATGGTGAGAAAGGTGGAATAAAAAGTGAATAGCATAAGAATGGTTTTAATGGTGGGAGTATCTCTGCTTCTAATGGCGTGCGACAAAAGACAAAAGCTTGCTAGCGATAACACTCCGTTTAGCGTTGGCGGGATACAGTTAGGTGTGTCAAAAGAATCTCTCAAAAGTCCTCACGAATTGATAGGGTGCACATCGGAATCGGCCGACACCGCGAAGTGCTACGTGAGTGACAGCGAAGTAAAATATGAGATATTCGGCGCAGATGCTCATTTTATCAGCGTGAAGTTATATGCTCCCTACAAAAATATTGAGGAAATAAACATCTCATTTAGGGGTAAGGCAATAACAAAAAGTGAAGTGGAAAAAAAGTGGGGCCTGCAAGGAAAGTGTCTTGATAGATACGAGATCGATGAATCTCAAAAATTTGACAAACAAACTAGTCAGACCTTTATTGAAGGACTTAAAGAATTTAACTTACTTCCGTCGAGTGGTGGCGGGTTTGTTTGTTTGACGAATAACAATACATTCCTCAAATACACTCAGTACAGCGATAAGACCGCCGGTAGTATTGATATGTATTATTTGAAGGATGTATTTGTTACTGCCTATGGTTACTTGTTTCAGTCAAAAATAGCGCGCCAAAAAACAAATGAGGATGTGGCTAAGGCTTTTGCAAAACCCGTTGTCGAGGTGCCAAGTAAATGATGGTGGGAATGCAATTTTTTATGGTAAATGGCACGTGGGAGTAGTGGTAATTCTGTTTATTTATAATATGTTCGTGATAAAAATTTTAAGAATTTTATTGGGTGCAACGGTCCAGCCAACCGAAAGATTGGCGCGGGCGAGGGAGCTGCGGGCCCAGCTGCCGAAGGAGGGGTTTCGGGTGCGGGATATTGATGCGTTCAAGCTTGAGGGTCGGCCATGACCTTGGAGGTCTTGAGTGTCTTGGCGTACCTCTATCTGCCCGGCGGAGTACACCGCGAATGCTGAACAATTGCTTGAACATGACGCCGACTGGGCCGCTCCCGTTTTGTGGCGCAGTGAGTTTCGGAACATTCTTGCGGGTTATGTCAGGCGAAAAACGCTGACGTTTGAGCAGGCTTGCGGCCTGCAAGAAGAGGCGGAAAGCTTGCTGGCGGGGTCGGAGTTTGAGGTGGACTCTCGGGACGTGCTGACATTGGTGCGGGACAGCGATTGCTCGGCCTACGACTGCGAGTTCATTGCCTTGGCGATGAAGCTCGATACCCAACTGGTGACGCAGGACAAGAAACTGTTGCGGGCGTTCCCTGCTCATGCGGTGGCGCTTTCTGCGGGCTGAGCTGGCTCTATTGGGCGTTACATCAATCACGACACCCCAGCCTGAACGGATTGGGGTACGGAGCGAGTCTCTCCTGTCAGTTCGCCCTGAGCCTGTCGAAGGGCCTTGACCGAGGCACACCCTGGCTTCGACAAGTCCTGTCCTGAGCTCCGTCGAAGGGTCAGCCCGAACGGATGGAGAAACACGGATGTGTGGCTGTGCATCACCTCTCTCCGTTCGCCCTGAGCTTGTCGAAGGGCCTGCACTGAGGTACTCGCTGGCTTCGACAGGCTCAGCCCGAACGGGTGGGGTACAGGGCTTGTCGAAGGGCAGTCCGTAAAGAAGTGGCCGCAGTGTCCCGCACTGCCGCAATGTGCGCATCCCCTCCAAGCCAAGTGTTCAGAACTCAACACACGGTCCCAGCACAGCCCCACCCGGCGACACCAAGCGGCCCGTTAAGTCCTTGATTGAAAACAAAAAAAGAAGACGCCCGTCAGCAGCCCCCGCATGGCACGTTATCTGCAATGAGTCACAGATCGTTTCTGTCGGTTCACAGCACCATGTGGGTTTATCTGTTCAAACGTTTGCTCGCGATGATCCCGACTTTGCTCGGGGTGTTGACGTTGACCTTTCTTGCGACGCAATTTGTGCCTGGTGGGCCGGTGGACCAGGCTCTGGCGCAAATCGATGGTGAGAGCGCACGCACCGGCAGCGATGCAGGTGGCGGCAGCGCCTGGAACTACAGCGGCCGTGCGGGCATTGATGCCACCCAAGTCAAGCAGTTGACCGAGTTGTACGGCTTTGACAAGGCACCGCTGGAGCGCTATTGGCAAATGTTGAAGAACCTCGCTCAGTTTGAGCTGGGTGACAGCTACTTCCGCAATGAAAGCGTGTGGAACCTGATCAAAGACAAGCTGGGTGTTTCTGTGTCCTTGGGGGTGTGGACTTTTTTAGTCACCTACCTCATCTCCGTGCCTTTGGGCGTGGCCAAGGCGGTGAGGGCGGGGAGCCGGTTTGATCTGGTCACCAGCCTCGTCATCCTCACGGGCTGGGCGGTGCCAGGTTTCATTTTTGGTGTGCTGTTGATTTTGCTGTTTGGTGGCGGCTCGTTCTGGGACTTGTTTCCACTGCGCGGGCTCACCTCATCAAACTGGGACGAGCTGAGTCCTTGGGGCAAAGTCACTGACTACCTCTGGCACATCACCTTGCCCGTGACGGCTGCGGCCATTGGCAGCTTTGCCATCAAAACTTTGCTGACAAGAAACACCTTCCTGGATGAGATCAGCAAACAGTATGTGTTGACCGCCCGGGCCAAAGGCCTGAGTGAAAAGCAGGTGCTGTGGAAGCATGTGTTTCGCAATGCCTTGTTGCCCTTGGTCACCGGCTTTCCAGGCACCTTCATCGCGGCGTTTTTCAGTGGCAGCCTGTTGATTGAAACCTTGTTCTCCATCGACGGCATTGGCCTCTTGTCCTTCGAGGCCATCAACAGCCGCGACTACCCCATCGTGATTGGCACGCTCTACCTCTTCACCTTGATTGGTTTGCTGATCAAGCTGTTCGGCGACGTGGCCTATGTGCTGGTGGACCCCCGCATCAAATTCGACGCCAAGGAGGCTTGACCATGTCCGCTTTGAATGCAACGCAAGCGCCTGAAGACCTGGACGCGGCAGCCACCGTTCCCGACACCATCTCCCCAGGCCGGCGCATTTGGCAACGTTTCAAGCGCAACCGGCTGGGCTTTTGGAGCCTGGTGATTTTCCTGAGCCTTTATGCCGTGAGCCTGGCGGGCGAGTTGGTGTCGAATGACAGGCCTTTGGTGGTGCGCTACGAAGGGCAGTGGTATTTCCCTGTGCTCAAAGACTACCCCGAGGCGGTGTTCGGTGGCGACCTGCCCATCAAGGCAGACTTCAGCGACCCGTTCATCAAGGAACAAATCACCAAGGACAAGAATTGGGCCTTGTACCCGCTCAACCCCTACTACTACGACACGCTGAACTACTTTTCCGACACCGCGCATTACCCCGGCCCGCCGTCCAAGGAAAACTGGCTGGGCACCGACATTGCGGGTTACGACATTGCGGCGCGCTTGTTGTATGGCTTTCGTGTATCGGTGACGTTTGCGCTGGCGCTCACGGCTGCAGGAATCGTGCTGGGGCTGCTCATCGGCGCGGTGCAGGGTTATTTCGCGGGCAAGGTGGACCTGGTGGGGCAGCGTTTGATCGAGGTGTGGCACTCCATGCCTGAGCTCTACCTGCTGATCATTTTTGCGTCGGTGTTCGAGCACAGTTTCATTTTGTTGTTTGTGCTGCTGTCCTTGTTCGCCTGGATATCCACCTCGGACTATGTGCGCGCCGAGGTGCTGCGCAATCGCCAGCTCGATTACATCAAAGCGGCGCAGGCCATGGGCCTGTCGCATTGGCAAATCATCAAGCGCCACATCCTGCCCAACAGCCTCACCCCGGTGATCACCTTCTTGCCCTTCCGCATGAGCGCGGGCATCACCGCCTTGGCGGCGCTGGACTTTTTGGGCCTGGGTGTGACCGCACCCGCGCCCAGCCTGGGCCATTTGCTGAACCAGGGCAAGGCCAACCTGGACGCCTGGTGGATCTCGCTCGCAACCTTCACCATGTTCCTCGTCACCTTGCTGCTGTTGACCTTCACCGGCGACGCCTTACGCGCCGCCATGGACCCGCGGGTGTCACACGAGGACGAGAAAGCGCCACAGCCGCAATTGGAACCACAGGCACATACACAAGAACAAGGGCAGGCAGGTGTCGCTTCTGTGCAGCCGGTGGCCACGCCACCCCAGGTGCTGGTGGGCGCAGTGGTGCGCGGTGCGGCTGCCAATGTTCGTATTGAGCCTTACACAAGTCACGACACCACATACCGTTCGGGCTGAGCCTGTCGAAGCCTGCGCGTACCTCGATGAAGCACTTCGACAAGCTCAGTGCGAACGGATTTGGATTTCTCATGTCTTATAAAACCATCAATACCCCCAACCTGTCAGCCTTGCGCCAACTTGAGGCCACACCATGAGCACATCGCTTCCTTCCGCGCCAAGCGCACCTTTGTTGGAACTGAAAAATCTTTCCATCCACTTTGGTGCCAAGACCGCCGTCCATGGCCTGGACCTGGCCATCGCGCGCGGCAAGCGTGTGGCGCTGGTGGGCGAGTCGGGCTCGGGCAAAACCGTGACGGCACTGTCCATCCTGCGTTTGTTGTCCCAGGCGCGTGTCGCCGGTGAAATTCATTTCAATGGACAGGATCTGAACCAACTCAGCGACGTGGAATTGCGCAAGGTGCGTGGTGGTGACATCTCGATGATTTTTCAAGAGCCGATGACGGCCTTGAACCCGCTGTACACCATAGGCAACCAGATCGCCGAAACCTTGGTGTTGCACGAAGGCCTGGCGGCGGCCGCAGCACGAGAAAAAACCATTCAACTGCTCGCCCGCACAGGCATCCGCGAGCCTGAGCGCCGGGTGGACAGCTACCCCCACCAGCTCTCCGGAGGCCAGCGCCAGCGCGCCATGATCGCCATGGCCTTGGCCTGCCGCCCCAAGCTCCTGATTGCGGACGAGCCCACCACGGCGCTGGACCTCACCATCCGCGCCCGCATCGTCAAACTGCTGCTGGACCTGCAGGCCGAAGACAACCTGCGCGAACAAGAAGCCACGGGCCAGCCCGACGCCCAGGGCATGGCGGTGCTGCTGATCACCCATGACCTGAACCTGGTGCGTCGTTTCGCGCAAAAGGTGGCCGTGATGGAGCGCGGCCGCATTGTGGAAGTGGGCGACACCGAAACCATCTTCAACCGGCCCCAGCACCCCTACACCATCAAGCTGCTGAACAGCCTGCCGGTGCGTGAGATCGACGAGGTGGCTGCGGACGCGCCCGTGTTGCTGCGCACTGAAAAACTGCGGGTGGAGTACCCCAAAAAAGCACCCGGCTGGCGAGGGCTGTTTTTCAGCGACCGTTTTGTCGCACTCGACTCAGCCGACACCGAACTGCGTGAAGGCGAAACCATCGGCGTGGTGGGCGAATCGGGCTCGGGCAAATCCACCTTGGCCCAGGCCATCCTGAACCTCATCCGTGTTCATGCGGGCCGCATTGACTTTGAAGGCCGCGATGTTCAAAGCCGCAGCCGTCAGGAACGGCGTTCTTTGCGCGCCCGCTTGCAGGTGGTGTTCCAGGATCCGTTCGGATCGCTCTCGCCCCGGCAGACCGTGGAGCAAATCGTGGGCGAGGGACTGGCCCTGCATTTCCCTGAGTTAAACCCGGCGCAGCGCAAACAACGTGTGATCGATGTGCTGGGGGAGGTGGGTTTGCCGCCCAGCGTGCTCAATGCCTACCCGCACCAGTTCTCCGGCGGGCAGCGCCAGCGCATTGCCATCGCCCGCGCCATCGTGCTCAACCCCAGGGTCTTGATCCTGGACGAGCCCACCTCGGCGCTGGACGTGTCCATCCAGCAGCAGGTGCTGCAACTGCTGGTTCGTTTGCAAAAGAAGTTCAAGCTCAGTTATGTGCTAATCAGCCACGACCTCACCGTGGTCAAGTCACTGGCCCACCGGCTTTATGTGCTGCGCGACGGGCACATCGTTGAAAGCGGCCAAACGGAGGCCGTGATCGCCAGCCCCCAGCACGCCTACACCCAGCGTTTGGTGCAGGCCTCTTTGTGAAACGGGCCATGAAGTTTTTGATGTTTACGTTGTTCACGACAACTTCCAGCCCGTTCGCTCTGACCCTTCGACGGAGCTCAGGACAGGACCTGTCGAAGGGTCTGCACCGAGGCACACGCTGGCTTCGACAGGCTCAGCCCGAACGGATGGGGGGTGTCCCCCTGCGCTCCTCGTGGCCTGAATTTCTAACGATGTTTCCAAAGTTGATAACCACCCCCCGTCCGTTCTCCCTGAGCCTGTCGAAGGGCAGGTACCAACGGTGTGTGACCTCATGCTGGATCAACACATCACTGAGAGGCCTTGCGCCGGTCCTGGTAATGGTGTCAACAATGTTCGCCGTCAGTCCAGTGCTGGCCGTCCACGCCGTGGCGCAGTTCGGCGAGCCCAAATACCCGCCCGACTTCAAGCACTTTGACTACGCCAACCCACAAGCGCCCAAAGGGGGCCGCCTGACTTTGTCGTCCATGAGCAGCAGCTTCGACAAGTTCAACCCTTTCTCCCTTCGCGGTCGCGCCGCCCCCGGCTTGAGCGAGCTGGTGTTTGAAACTTTGACCACACTCAGCCTGGATGAACGCAACACGCAGTACGGCTTGCTGGCACAGGACATCGAGGTGGCAGCTGACTTCGGCTCGGTGGTATTTCGGCTTCACCCGCAAGCGAAGTTTTCCAACGGCGACCCGGTCACCGCCAAAGACGTGAAGTACTCCTTCGGTGTGCTCACCAGCCGCAAGGCCAGCCCCCGGTTCAAGTCGTATTTTTCCGAGATCGAGGACGTCACCGTGGTGGACAGGCTGACGGTCAAATTCACCTTCAAACGCCCCGGCCGCGACCTGAGTTTTGTCGCGGGCAGCCTGCCGGTGTTTTCGCCGAAATGGAGCCTGGATGCCAAGGGCGAAAAGATCGAATTCGACAAACTGCGTCTGGAAAAGCCGATAGCCAGTGGTCCGTATGTGATCGACAAGGCCGATGAAGGCTCCAACATTTCCTACCGGCGCAACCCGGACTACTGGGGGCAAAACATTCCCGTGCGCCGGGGCAGTTTCAACTTCGACGTGGTGGACTACAAACTCTACAAAGACCGCGACACCCAAGTGGCCGCCTTGCGTGCCCGCGAGTACAACTTTTTCAGCGAAGTGCAAATGCGCTACTGGTGCTGCCAGTACATCGGCAAACACTTCGACAGCGGCGAGCTGGTCAAAGAAGTGCTGCCGCACAGCAACCCGCCGTCCATGAACGGTTGGGTGGTGAACCTGCGGCGCGAGCGTTTTGCCGACCCGCGTGTTCGCCAGGCGCTGAACTACACGCTGGACTTTGAATGGATCAACGGGAAAATTTTCGACAACGAATTCAAACGGGTTCAAAGTTATTTCAGCGGCACGCCCTTGGCCGCGACGGGGCTGCCGAGCGAGGCTGAATTGAAGCTGCTCGAGCCTTACCGCAGCCAGTTGCCGCCCGAGGTGTTTGGACCCATGTTCGAGCAACCCACCAACAACCGCCCCGGTGACATCCGGCGCAACCTCAAAAAAGCACTCGAACTGTTTGCTCAGGCAGGCTGGACGAACAAAGACGGCGTGCTGCGCAACGCCAAGGGCGAGCCCTTTGTGCTGGAAGTGGCCGGTTCACGAAATCAAAGCCCCTTCACCGACCCGATTTACCGCAACCTGGCGGTGGTGGGCATCGTGGTGCAGAAAAAGCTGTCGGATGCCGCCACCACGCGTCGGCGAATGAACCAATTTGATTTCGACTACGCCTCGGTCTCGCTGCGCGAAGCGCGTATGCCTGGTGGCGAGTTATGGCGCACCTTCAACAGCAAGGACGCCGATGTGCCGGGCTCAGAAAACGTGGCCGGTGTGAAGTCGCCCGTGGTGGATGAACTGATCAAGAAGTTAATGGACGCGAACAGCCAGGCCGAACTGGAAATCACCGCCAAAGCCCTGGACCGCGTGCTGATCCACGGCCACTACTTCATTCCATGGCGCTACCTCACCAAGCACTACCTGATTTACAACAAATCGCTTGAGCGGCCTAAAACGCTGCCCACCTACTACGCAGCCAACGAATGGGCCACTCAGTTCTGGTGGGCGGCCCCCGGAAAAGCAGGCTCTCCTGGAGAGACGCCCGAGAAACAAGCTATTCGCAACTCCACATCCACTTTCGCCGCGAAATCACCATGAGCCGACAAGCAGAACACCCCATCGCCCCACTGTTCATCAACCGCTGGTCGCCCCGCGCCTTCTCCGGCGAGGCCATCAGCGAGACCGAACTTTTCAGCTTGTTTGAAGCCGCCCGCTGGGCCCCCTCAGCCAACAACTCCCAGCCCTGGCGTTTCATTTATGTGCTCAATGGAACACCGGAGTGGACTGCAGTCCATGCCTTGCTCAACGAAAACAACCAGCGCTGGTCCGCCAAAGCCGCTGCGCTGGTGGTGCTGGTGTCCAAAACCACCCACCGCCGCAAAGACGCCACGGAGGCCACACCACTGCGCAGCCACTCCCTCGACGCAGGGGCCGCATGGGCCAGCCTCGCATTCCAGGCTGAACACAGTGGCTGGCGCACCCATGCCATTGGCGGCTTCAACCGCGACGCGGCAAGACAAACCCTGGGGATTCCGGATGGTTTCCATGTCGAGGTCGCCATTGCCATCGGGCGACAAGCCCAAGCGGACACCTTGCCGGAGGACTTGCGCCAACGTGAAGTGCCCAACCAGCGCCAGCCCTTGAAAGACATCGTGGCTCGAGGAAGATTCCAGTTTGAATCGGCGGGTTGAAGCATCCAATCCGAGGTTTACGGGGACTTGACCATCTCAGCGCGGCGGTTCTCGCCCCTTCGACAGCAAAAAACAATGGGGGCGTGTTTGGGGGTAAGTTAAGGCAAAATACCGCTGCGGAACTTGTTCTTCAAGGAGGTTCGACGGACTCCCTCGCCAGTTGATCTGGCAAAGGTCAGCAAAAGTTGAGTGGCGTACTTGTCAGCTGCCTGAAAAATGGCATATAATTTCTGTCTTGGCTGAGTGGCATCAGGCAAGTAAAAGTGAGATCAATGCGGGAATAGCTCAGTTGGTAGAGCGCAACCTTGCCAAGGTTGAGGTCGCGAGTTCGAGCCTCGTTTCCCGCTCCAATACAAATAGAAAAAGGGGAGCTTCGGCTTCCCTTTTTTGTAGCGCAATACCAGTGGCTTGAGCCCTTTTGGCAGGCCGCGAAGAGGTTGCATTGAATACGGCGCGGTAGCAAAGCGGTTATGCACCGGATTGCAAATCCGTGTAGGTCGGTTCGACTCCGGCCCGCGCCTCCATCTCAAGGCCCAGTTCATCAGCAGCGGTGAGCGGCCTTCATGGCACCCCACTCCCCCGTTTTCAACCGAACATCGCATCCAAGCCTTCAGTGAGCTCGCTCAAAGGCGGTATGGCTGACGAGGTTTGTGGGTTTGCGCAAGCCAGCGCGTCTGTCCAATCAGGTTGCAAGAGCAGGCGTTGACCAACCGCACTGGGATACCTCGCCAAACTCGCGGCCTCATCCAAGTTCAGCACTTCGTTTCGCGCCTGCCATGCGCCCATGTGAACCCAGGCGGCGGTGTTGGAGAACTCTGCGGCGTCCAAAGGTTTGGGCACCCTGCTCAGGGCTGCAATGATGGGGTCTGGGAAGTTCCATGTCTTGGCCAAACCTGCGGATACCGTGCCGTAGTGAAACCCTAAAGCCTCCTGCTCAGCGTCCGCGCGATCCGCATCCAGCACATTGATTTTTTTGTCGAGCTTCAGCACCGCCTCGCCCAGTGCTGCGTGCATTTGCAACTGACCGATGCCGTGCAACAGGCCGACGGTGAAGACAAAGTCTGCGTTTTCTCCGCCACGCGCCGCCAACCAACGTGAGGCGCAGGCGGTGTATAGGTTGTAGCGCCAGAACTGCTGCAAATTCATGCCCGGTGTGTTGCGAAACGCCGTCGAGATTCCGCTGCCCAGTACGAGGTTTCTAACCATCACGAAGCCCAGCATGCGCAGTGCATCGTCGACGGTGTTCACAGTGCGTGAGACATGAAAATAGGCCGAATTGGCCAGGCGCAGCAGTTTGGCGCTCAGCGTCGGGTCAGCGGCCAGATGACGCGCGATCTCGTCGATGGACACATCCTCGGCGCTAAAACTGTTGATGAGTTGTTGCACCACCTTGGGAATGGTTGGGAGCTTGCTGGGCTGTTCGAGAAGCTGCTGCAGATTCATGCTCTGTCCATCCCTGGGTGAGACGTGGCTCATCGCCACGTTTCGATTGTGTCAGCGGCTGTATCGCAGCAATGCGGACAAAAACGCTGCTATTCAAGCGTTGTTTGTCCCCGGATTGGTGGCTTCTCACCCCGCTTTTCTGGCGATCATGGGTGCCCAGGCCTTGCATCATCGGTCGACTTTAGGAGTCGCACTGTGCCAGCACATCCCCACCGTCAAGGTAGAGCTTCAGCGACAACCAGCCCAGCGCCCGCGCCGAGCGCGGCAGGCCCTGCGGACTATTTTGTCGATGCAGCACAGCGTGCCGCCTTGTTCATGGAAACGCTGCTTGACCGTGGAAACGACTACGCCGAGCACCTTGAAAACGGCACACCACCGCTGCTGAAGTTCGAGTTCGAAACCGTGCTCGACGGCCGCGACTTGCCTGACCCTTGCAACTACGCACTGCTGCGCTTCCTTGCGCCGGAGGACCTGCCAGTCAAGGCTGAGGCACGTCCTGTGGTGGTGGTCGATCCGCGAGCAGGCCATGGGCCCGGAATTGGCGGCTTCAAGTTCGATTCAGAGGTCGGTGTGGCGATGCGCGCTGGGCACACGGTTTACTTCATCACATTTCGTCCGCAGCCCGAGGACCAGCAAACGCTGGGCTCGGTCTTGGACGCCGAGGCGCGTTTCATTGAGGAAGTGATGGCGCGGCATCCGCACTGCCCTGCCAAACCCGTGGTCATCGGCAACTGTCAAGCGGGCTGGGCGATGACGGCGCTGAACGCCCTGCGGCCCGAGTTGTTTGGCCCCTTGATGGTGGTGGGCGCGCCCTTGTCGTATTGGGCGGGCAGCGCCAAGCTCAACCCCATGCGCTATTCAGGCGCGACCTTGGGCGGCTCGTGGCTGGCCTCGTTCACAGCAGACTTGGGTGCCGGCCGCTTCGACGGCGCGCACTTGGTCAAAAACTTCGAGGGGCTGAACCCCGCTCATACCTGGTGGGGCAAGCACTACAAGCTGTGGGCCAACATTGACACCGAAGCACCGAGATACCTCGAATTTGAACGCTGGTGGGGTGGCTTTTTTCGCATGACCACCAGCGAGATCGAATCGATTGTCGAACAATTGTTTGTTGGCAACCGACTGGCTCGCGGCGAGTTCAGTGTGTCTGGAAGAGCCGTTGATTTGCGCAACATCACCTCACCGATGGTGGTGTTTGCGTCATGGGGCGACAACATCACGCCGCCGCCGCAGGCGCTGAATTGGATCATCGACACCTGGGGCGACGAGCGTGCCATTGCCGCCGCCGGCCGGACCATCATTTATGTGCTGCACGAGAACGTGGGTCACCTGGGTATTTTTGTTGGCGGGGACATTGCGCGCAAAGAGCATGACCAACTTGTCGCCTCACTCGACATGATTGAGAGCCTGCCACCGGGCCTGTATGAAATGAAGTTGGAGTCCAAGGCGGGTTTGGAATTGCAGCGCTGGGATCACCTCGAACCGGGCGACTACACGGTGCACTATCGGCACCGCACCATGGACGACATTCGTGCGCTCAACCCCGAGGGCCGCGAAGAAGAGGCGCTGTTCTCCACGGTGCAAAAGGTTTCAGAGCAAAACGCCAATTTTTATAAAACTTGGGTGCGACCCTGGGTGCAACTCTGGGCTCAACCTGGCGTGGCCGATGTGCTGGGTCGCATGCACCCGCTGCGCATGCAACGCCAATTGATCTCCGACAGCTCACCGTTGGCGCCGCTGATTCGTCTGCTCGCCCAGGAGGCCAGAGACAAGCGCTTGACGCTGGCCGAGGATCACCCGGTGCGCCAGCTGGAAGTGGCCGTCTCGGAAAAAATCGTGAATCTGCTCAATATGCACCGAGACCAGCGAGATGCCGCAGTCGCTTCATGGGCTCGACTCGTCTACGGGCCATGGGGCCTTGGCGCTTGGTTCAAACCCGATCCCACAGACGCAGAGCGTGCACAAACGTGGGCCCAAGCCGAGCTCGCGCAAGCGCGAGAAGCGGTGCTGCTTCGTATTCATGAAGGAGGCTTTGCACAAGCCGTGTGCCGCATCGTTCTGGCTGGCATGGTGTCGGTTGGATCGTTCGAGCGACGCAGCTTCCGCATCGCACGTTTGCTCGCCCAACAGCCAAGCGGTCCCATGCCAGGTGGACGGTTGGACAAGACCAACTGGGTGCAACTGCTCAAAGATCAGGCGTGCATCACTGCCGTTGCGCCCATCGAGGCGTTGAACGCTTTGCCGCAACTGTTGCCCGACCAAGCCAGTCGAGAAAGTGCGCTGGCCGTGTCGGCAGCGGTGATGATGATCGAGCCCACACTGGATCATCCGCGTTCGGAAATCATCGAGCTTGTCATGGGCATGTTGGAGGTCGATCCCCAGCGCGTGATCACTCAGGCACGCGCTTTGACGCAAGCGCTTGAAAATCCAATCAAGCATCAAACGCAGAAGACCAGGCTCGCGCCTGCCAAGAAAAAAATCAAGTCCGAAGGCCAGGTCAAGAAGCAGACCAAGCTCGCAATCAAGCCAGCACCGACCAAAGCTCGCGTGGCCGCCTCGCGCCGCCGTACCACCTGAACCTATTGAGATTTACATAAATTGCGACACTACACACCGTTCGGGCTGACCCTTCGACAAGCTCAGGAGTAAACGCAAGGCTGCGCCTTGTCCAAGCCAGCGCACACCTCGGTGCAGGCCCTTCGACAGGCTCAGGCCGAACGGGTTGGAGGTTGTCGTGAATAAGGTAAACATCCCCAGGTTGAACCGCGCTGCCGGTCTGTGCCCCGAACGTGGCACACTGCGCGGCCTCGGCATCCGGTCAACTAAAGCCTGCGCGAGCAGGCCTTTTTATTGTGGAAAAAATTCTTTTACAAATTGCCACCGAACTGAACGCTCGGCCGGCTCAAATCAACGCGGCGGTGCAATTGCTTGATGGCGGCGCTACCGTGCCCTTCATCGCCCGCTACCGAAAGGAAGCCACCGAAGGCCTGGACGACATCCAACTGCGCCAGTTGGAGTTGCGCCTGTCTTACCTGCGTGAGCTTGAAGAGCGCCGCGAAGCGGTGCTTAATAGCATTGAAGAACAAGGCAAGCTCACGCCCGAGTTGCGCGCCGCCATCGAGGCCGTACCCACCAAACAGGAGCTGGAAGACCTCTACCTGCCCTACAAAGTCAAACGCCGCACCAAGGCCATGATCGCGCGCGAGGCGGGCATCGAGCCTCTGGCCGACAGACTCTTTGCCGACCCCACGCTCGACCCGGCCACCGAAGCTACGGCCTTCGTCAATGCGGAGGCCGGATTTGCCGACGCCTTCGCCGTGCTTGATGGCGTGCGCGATATCTTGTCCGAGCGTTGGGCCGAAGATGCTGCGCTCGTTGGAAAGCTGCGGCAGTGGTTGTGGGAGGAGGGCCTTTTTGTCTCCAAACTGATGGACGGCAAGGACCAGAACAACCCCGACGTCGCCAAGTTTCGCGACTACTTTGACTACGCCGAGCCCATTCGCACCGTGCCCTCGCACCGCGCTCTGGCCGTTTTCCGTGGCCGCACCCAGGAGTTTTTGGACGCCAAGTTGCAGCTTGACGAAGAAGTGGTGCCCGGCCAACCGAGCCAAGCCGAAGGCCGAATTGCCCAGCACTTGGGCTGGCGTCATCAAAAGCGCTTGGCCGACGACCTGCTGCGCAAATGTGTGGCCTGGACGTGGAAGGTCAAACTCAGCATGAGCCTGGAGCGCGACCTTTTCAGCCGCTTGCGTGAAGAGGCAGAAAAAGTCGCCATCAAGGTCTTCTCCGAAAACCTTCGTGACTTGCTGCTGGCGGCTCCCGCTGGCCCTCGCGTCGTGATGGGCCTGGACCCCGGCATTCGTACCGGTTGCAAAGTGGCTGTGGTCGACGCCACAGGCAAGGTGCTGGACACGAACACCGTTTACCCGCATGAGCCGCGCAACGACTGGGAAGGCTCCATCCACACCCTGGGCCGCTTGTGCGCCACCCATGGGGTCAACATCATCGCCATTGGCAATGGCACCGCCAGCCGCGAAACCGACAAACTCGCCGGCGACTTGATTAAAAAAATCCAGCAGCTCTCGCCCGGCACGGCCATTCAAAAAGTGGTGGTCAGCGAAGCCGGTGCCTCCGTCTACAGCGCCAGCGAATACGCCAGCAAGGAGCTGCCAGATTTGGACGTGAGCCTGCGCGGCGCAGTCAGCATTGCCCGCCGCTTGCAAGACCCGCTGGCTGAGCTGGTGAAGATCGACCCGAAGAGCATCGGCGTGGGCCAGTACCAGCACGATGTCAACCAAAGCGAACTCGCCCGCACGCTGAATACGGTGATCGAAGACTGCGTGAACTCGGTGGGTGTGGACTTGAATACCGCGTCCAGCCCTTTGCTGTCACGCGTGTCTGGCCTGAACGCCACCGTGGCTGGCAGCATTGTGCGCTGGCGCGATGCCAACGGTGCGTTTCGCAACCGCCAACAGTTGCGCGAGGTGACGGGCTTGGGTGCCAAAACCTTCGAGCAAAGCGCCGGTTTCCTGCGCATACGCGGCGGCGACAACCCGCTGGACCAATCGGGCGTGCACCCCGAAACCTATCCGGTGGTAGAAAAAATTCTGAGTGTCGTGAAGAAGCCTGCCGCTGAGGTTATGGGCCACAGCGATGTCATCCGTGCCCTGCGGCCCGAGGCTTTTGCCGACGACAAATTCGGTGCCATCACCGTCAAGGACATCCTTGCTGAGCTTGAAAAACCCGGCCGCGACCCGCGCCCTGATTTCAAAGTGGCGCGTTTGGCCGATGGCGTGGAAGACATCAAAGACCTGCAACCGGGTATGACCTTGGAAGGCACGGTCAGCAACGTCGCCCAGTTCGGTGCATTTGTCGATTTGGGCGTGCACCAAGACGGCTTGATTCATGTCAGCCAACTCGCCCACAAATTCGTCAGCGATGCGCGTGAGGTGGTGAAGACGGGCGACATCGTCAAAGTGAAAGTGCTGGAAGTGGACGTGGCCCGCAAGCGCATTTCATTGACGATGAAACTCGACGCCAAACCGCAAGCCAGCGGCCAACAAGACAACAGCTACCGGCCCGCAGCGCGTGGCGAACGTACAGCCCGAGGTGGTGCATCCGCGTCCCCCGCCCAGCAGGCTTCAGCCATGGAGATCGCATTTGCGAAGTTGAAGGCGGGGCGGGGGGCCTAACCTGATTGATCCGGCCCTGTGAAGTCTTATTGATATTTGCCTTGTCCAAGGCAACCCCAGCCCGTTCACCCCCTTGTCATCAATTTGACACTCGATTCCCCGACGATACGGACACTGAAACAAGTTGTTGCAGCGCCCCCTTGACGAGGAATTCCATGAACAAACCATTCGACCTGCCCGCCACCATCGCCCACGACGACGAGCGGGACCTGAACACCTCTGGCAACGCCAGCTTCAACCAAGTGCTCGATGCACGCCTGTCGCGTCGCTCTATGCTGCGTGGTGGCATGGGTACGGCCGGTGCGGCTGTGCTGGGTACCTGGGGCCTGGCAGCGTGCGGTGGCGGTGGTGACGATGCTCCTGCGGTGGTGAACGATGTACCTGCCGTGGTGACCCCAGCTTCAACCACCACCATCAGCAAACTCAACTTCACCGCTGTGCCCAAGAACGTGCTCGATGTGGTGACGGTTCCTACCGGCTACAGCACCAGCGTGTTGATCGCCTTGGGCGACCCGCTGACGGCAGCGACCCCCGCCTACAAAAACGACGGCACCGACACCGGTTTTGAAACCCGTTCTGGCGACCACCACGACGGCATGGAGTATTTTGGTTTGTCTGCCGATGGCAGCAAACGCGACGCCGCTGGCAGCGAGCGCGGCTTGCTGGTGATGAACCACGAAGCGCTGACCGACCAGTTCCTGCATGCCGCTGGTGTCACCGCCAACCCACGCCCCGCGTCAGAGACCGACAAAGAAGTGCCCGCCCACGGCGTGAGCATCTTGGAAGTGCGCAAGACGGCAGGCAAGTTTTCTTATGTGCAAGCCTCCAGCTACAACCGCCGCGTCACACCGCTGACCCCCATTCAAATTTCCGGTCCGGCACGTGGTAACGCGCTGATGAAGACCAAGTTCTCCACAGACGGCACCTCTACCCGCGGCACGATCAACAACTGCGGCACCGGCTACACGCCCTGGGGCACCTTCCTCACCGGTGAAGAAAACTGGGCCGGTTATTTCACCCGCAGCGCCACCGACAACGCGGCACGCACTGGTGTGGATGCCAAAGGTGTTGCGTCGCTGAACCGTTATGGCCGCGCACAAGGTGCCGCCAGCCGCCACGGCTGGGAAACCACCGGCGCAGACGACAAATACGTGCGCTGGAACATCAGCAAAATCGGCACGTCTGTGGATGGCACCGACGACTACCGCCACGAACTCAATGGCCAGGGTTACATTGTGGAGATCGACCCTTACGACGCCACCCAAGCCATCAAAAAGCGCACCGGCCTGGGCCGATTCGCGCACGAGAGCGCTTCCTTCGGCAAACTCACCGCAGGCAAACCCGTGGCGGTTTACCAGGGCGACGATTCACGCGGCGAGTACATCTACAAATTCGTCTCCAATGCCAACTGGGACAACGCGGACTTCAGCCCCGCCAACCGCATCACCACCGGCGACAAATACCTGGACAGCGGCAAACTCTATGTGGCCAAGTTCAACGCCGACGGCAAGGGGAGCTGGATTGAACTGTCCATCAGCAACCCGCTGATTTCGGGTTATGCCACCTACACCTTTGCCGACCAGGGTGATGTGGTCATCAACGCCCGCTTGGCGGCTGATGCCGTGGGTGCCACCAAAATGGACCGCCCCGAGTGGTGCGCGGTTCACCCCACCACGGGTGAGATTTACTACACCCTCACCAACAACAGCAACCGCAAGGTGCAACCCGCCGCGGGCCAGTTTGCCTTGGACTCGGCCAACCCACGCGCCTACAGCGACTCCTTCGCTGGCGGCGCGGCAGGCTCACCTGGCAACATCAATGGTCACATCATCCGCATGCGTGAGGATGCGGACAACAGCGCAGCCACGACCTTCTCCTGGGATGTTTACCTCTTTGGCGCCGAGTCCGGTGCCAGCGCCAGCAGCATCAACCTGTCGGCCCTCACCGCTGACCAAGACATGTCCAGCCCCGACGGCCTGTGGTTCAGCCAAGCCACCAAGCTGTGCTGGATTCAAACCGACGACGGCTCGTACACCGACGTCACCAACTGCATGATGTTGGCTGCTGTACCGGGTACGGTCGGCGACGGTGCGAAAACCACACTGAGCTACACCCGCACCGACGGCACCACGCTGACGGTGGACACCTACGTTGGCAAGAAGCCCACCAGCGACGTGCTCAAACGTTTCTTGGTTGGCCCCGTGGACTGCGAAATCACCGGTGCGGCTGAAACGCCTGACGGTAAAACCATGTTCGTCAACATTCAGCACCCCGGCGAGACCATCACCAAAGCCAACGTCGCAGACCCAAGCAAGTACCTGAGCCGCTGGCCGGGCAACACGGGCTACGGCGCAGGCGGTGCCAACGCTCGCCCACGTTCGGCCACCATCGTGATCACCAAAAACGATGGCGGGTTGATCGGTAGCTGATCGATTCTTCATTCCTCTAAAGGGAATCTTGGCCGCCAGTTTTTGCTGGCGGCTTTTTTCGTGGTGGTGTTTGATTCAAGGTGGTGTATGCCGCCTTCACTCTTTGCCAGGCCGTCATTTCCGCCTGCGCGGGAATGACGAGGGGGGAGCGCTACACGTGACTTTGAATCTCCACCTTCACATCAACAGGAGGGCGTCCTGTGTTTTACAAAATTCTTTCTTGTTTGGCAGCGTGCTCCGCCGCACTGGGCCTGGCCGCTTCGGCTCAGGCGCAAGACGCACGCCGAGGCGCCGAGCTCTACATGCAATTACCCGATGGCGTTGCCAGCTGCGTGTCCTGCCATGGGCCTGAACCGCAAGGTAACCGCAACAGCCTGCTCAAAGCCGCCAACAATCCACAGGCCTTGACCAAAGCTTTGGCCACGGTGGGCGTGATGTCTTACATCCGCGCATCACTCGACGACGCAGGCATCAACGACTTGGCTGCGTTCTTGGGCGCGGTGAATGTGGCCTCTTCCACCGACACTGCATTGTTGTTGTTTCCCCTGACCGCCGACTTCGGTACCTTGGGCCTGGGCGCAGCCAGTGGCCCACAGCGTTTTGTGCTGTTCAACCGTGCTTCTTCGCCCATCAACCTCTCTAAGCTCAGCGTGAGCACTGGTGGCAATAGCAACGGCTACAGCTTGAGCCACCAATGTCCCAGCAGCTTGGCCAGTGGCGCGTCGTGTACGGCCAGCATCAACTTCTTGGCGGCGGCGACGGGGCAGTTTGCCGGTTCGCTGCAAGTCAGCAGTTCCGCCACCGCTACACCCCTGGTCGCCGCATTAGCGGCCAAGGTCAGCCCGACCACCGGGGGTGAGTTGGCTTGGTCGCCTGACTTGCAGGCGCTTGAATTCGGCAACGGCAGTTCGGGCAGCCTGCCCAACACACGCCTGCTGACCCTGGTCAACGGCGGCCTCACAGCGGTCACCTTGGGTGCAGCGCCTTTGGTGTTTGGCAGCGTGACCATCACAGGCCAAAACACGGCGCCGTTTTCGGTCAGCGGTTGCGCGGCAGGTTTGGTTTTGCCACCCTCCAGCAACTGCCAACTGACCGTGAGTTACGCCACTGGCAGCCCGGTACCCAGCCAAGCCGTGCTGCAAATCCGCTCCAACGGCAAGAACCCGCCCGCGTTGCAGTTGAATGCGACAGCAGATCCAGCCACGGTCATACCGACCACACCATCATCCACGCTGGAAGCTGGAGGCGGCGGTGGTGCGGTAACGGCTTGCCCGAACAGCTTGCTTTGGTTGAGTGGCGTTGCAGCAGCGGCGTTTGCGCTGTGGATCACCTCAAGGTGTCGAGTGGGGTGAGGTGGACGCGTCAAGCCCCAATACTGTTCGTTTGATACCGTTCGCCCTGAGCCTGTCGAAGGGTCAGCCCGAACGGCAGTGGAGACTCCATCAGGTCGAATCAAGCAGCATGGATCAATTGATCAATGGATCAGCGCCACCTGCCTGCCTCTGCATCCTTTGCACCTTGTTTGTGAAATTTTTCCACCACTGGGTCATAGGGCGACGCTGCTTGGCTCGTGTGTGAGTAGTCGGCCCTGCAAAATTCATTTCACCCCGCAAGCCATTACTGACGATGGCGTGAATTTCCAACCGAGCAAGTTTTTTGCGCCGAGCCGTGCCCTGGCTGCCCTGAGTTGACCCCATAAGCTCAGCCCGAGCAGGGTCAACAAAAACGCCTTCGCGTCTTTTGCAGACTTGGCCGCGATAGCCCGCAGCAGCCAGCGGATGTTGTACCCCGCCGCACAACTCAGTGCGTGCAGCGCATCACCCAACTCGCCTTTGAGCCAACAGCGCTGCATGCCGTGGTCCACCTTGGTGTGGCCGATCAGCGGCTCGATGGCCTGACGCCGTTTGAGCCACTTGCGTTGCACCTTGGTCAGTGACTTGTACTTGCCACGGTGGATGATCTCCACGTTCGGGTTGTCCGCGTCCACGCCCCGGAACCCCAAGTCCACGACCACTTGCTTGGGCACACGCCCCAGGTCTTGCATCAGGTTGTTGGTTTGCTCCAGTTGCGCAGCCAATGTGTGCCCATCAAACGGGTTGCCGGGGAAACTTCTGGCCCCCACCATCAAACCACGCAGGTGCGTGACAGCCAGGCTGACCTTCACACCAAACTCATAGGGCTTCCTGGCCTTGCCCTTGCCGATGCACTCCACCTCAGGCGCATGCAGCGCGTACAGCTTGCCCTTGTCGCCTCGCTGTTGCGTGCGGATGCGTTCGGCCCGCTCCAACCAGGTCTTGAGCGCACTCAGCGCTGTCGGCCCGGGTGCCACCAACACATCAAGCTTGCGCTGCACTTCACGCATCACCACCCCGAGGATTGTGCGCTGGCGTTTGACGGCTTTCTTCAAACGCTTGAACTGCTTGGCGTGGGCGTAACCCCCGGCCTGGCGTCTGAGCGTTTTGGCTTCAAACGCAAATGTCTGCTTCAAACTGATGCCCACTCGTTTGGCAGCATTCACCACTTTGTGCCGCGCAATCTCCAGCAGCCGACTGTCCACCGGGTGGGCGATGGCCTTCTCCTGCACGGTGGTGTCCACGATCACGCGTTCCAGCTCGCTGGGCTTGATGGCCTTGATCTGCACCGCTGTCTCGATGGTGGCCTTGAGCAACTGCTCCAGACCTTCTTCGCCCACGGCGCGGCGAAAGCGGCCGATCTGGGTTGGATCGCAGGGCAAGCGTGGTTCGTAATACTCCATGCCGCTGAAGAACTGCCACACCACGTTCTCGCTCCAGCGCTGAACGAGTTCTTCGTCACTGAGGTTGAAGGAGTTCTTCAGGTACTGCAAGCTGGCCATCAGCCGAATTGACAGGCGCGGGCGGCCTGCGGGGCTGATGCCGTTGCCAAATTCGACTTCATGCGCTCCCAACAAGTCCGCCGTCACCCGCTTGGAGCCTGGGCGAGCCTGGCGAGCGAAGTGCGGTGCCAGGGCTTGTTCAATCGCGGCCCAGGGCAGCCGTTTGCTCAAAACCACCAGTGGATGTTTGTGATCGACCATCCCGTCCAGGCGTGCGCGAAAGAAGTCTGCGGTGGCTGTCATGCAAATCCCCCAGAAAAATTACTCTCCGATAACGATTCCTGAGAGATCCCGTCGTCAGCATTTACCCCATATCGCCAGCATTCATGCGGGTTGCAGGGGTTTTGCAGGGCCGACTGAGTAGCCCGGTAAACCGAGTTTCCGAAGGAAGCTGTAACCTGAAATCAACACGTTGGCGATGCCCGAGGAGCCAGGTGCTTCGGCCACCGCATGCATGCCAGTGAAATAGCGTTGCGCAGCCACTGAGTTCATGTCGTTGCTGGCCGGTAAATTGAGTTTCACAGCGGCATCGTTAACGGCTTGCGAAGTGTTCCGGCGGTACGCTGTGTAAAAGGTTTGTGCTGCGGCTGCTTTTTCAGCGAAGCTCGCGTTCGGCATCTCTCTATCAATATAGGCTTTGACGGTGTCAATTGCAGCCCATACTTGTGCGTCGTTCGCCTTCCCGGTGTATTGGGCTTTTTTGGCGAGAAGTGTTGATTGATTGACCGATAAATCTTCGGTGACAGCTGTATTGTGGAAAGATGTAGAGCCAGAGGTGATCATAGGGGGGCTTTGGGGAATTGAAGTTCAGGGTCAGCCTTTAGGTCATTCAAATCCAAAATTCAAGTGTCCGCTTGCTTGTTGCACTTGGTAGCAACGGGGCAAGCCACAGGCATTACGCTTTTCCCTTGTTTCAAACGAGGTAGGACATGGCATCAAACCCAATGACGTTGGATGTGTCCCGGCGCGTTGCGCTGAACACAATGTGGCAGGTAGTCGCCACCGGCAGTTTGCTCGCGGCTTGCGGAGGTGGCTCTGAGGCTGCCTCACCGGCACCGGCAGTCTCTCCGCCCAGTCCGACGCCCGGAACAGGCGCGCCCACCGCGAGCACCTTTGCCAGCGGTTTGGAGAACCCTTGGGGTCTGGCCTTTTTGCCTGATGGCCGACTGCTGGTCACCGAAAAAACCGGGCGCTTGCGCATCGTCACCTCGTCGATCGCAGCGGTGCCGCATGCCAACGTCAGCGGCGTGCCTGCGGTGCTCAATGCCGGCCAAGGTGGTTTGCTGGATGTGGCCGTGCAGGTGGTGTCGGGCGACACCTGGGTTTACTTGAGTTACGCCGAAGCAGGCACGGGCGCACAAGCCGGCAGCAACGGCGCGGCGGTGGCGCGAGGGCGCTTGGTGGGCAATGCCTTGTTGGATGTGCAGGTGATCTTCCGGCAAACACCCAAGGTCGCCACCAGCATCAGCACCAACCACTATGGGTGTCGTTTGGTGCTCACCCCGGACGGCTTTTTATTCATCACATTGGGCGAACGGGCAGCGGGCTCCGAAAGCCCCAAAGCCCAAGACCTCAGCACCCACCATGGCAAGGTGGTGCGCATACGCACCGATGGTTCGGTGCCGAATGACAACCCCTTCGTGACCACACCCAATGCACGCCCCGAGATTTGGAGCCTGGGCCACCGCAACCCGCAAGGCGCTGCGCTGCATCCCAGCACCGGCGAGTTGTGGGTGACAGAGCATGGCCCGCAAGGCGGCGACGAACTCAACCGTGTCCAACGTGGCCGCAACTACGGCTGGCCGTTGATTTCCTACGGCTGCAACTACGGCGCACCCGTGGGCAATTGCACGACCATCGGTGGTGCCACAAGCGGCTCGGGGCTGGAACAACCTGTCAGTTTCTGGGTGCCCACGTCCATCGCCCCCAGCGGTTTGTGCTGGTACACCGGCAGCGCAATACCTGAGTGGCAAGGGCATTTGTTTTTAGGTGCTTTGGCGGGGCAGGCGCTGTGGCGTTTGGAGCTCAATGGCACCACGGTGGTCAGGCGCGAAGAACTGTTCAAGTCACTCGGCGAGCGCATCCGCGATGTGCGCCAAGGGCCGGATGGCGCTTTGTACTTGCTGACGGACAACAGCAACGGGCGTGTGCTGCGGGTGGGCAAGGCCTGAAGCCCTGTGGCAGTTATTTCACCGACATCATCCGTTCCACATACCGCGCAATCAAATCCACCTCCAGGTTGACCTGGTGGCCCGTTGCCAACAGTCCCAAGGTGGTGTGCTGCATGGTGTGCGGAATCAGGTTGATGCTGAACTCGCAGCCTTGGTCTGAATCGCTCACGCGGTTGACGGTGAGGCTGACACCGTTGACGGTGATGGAACCCTTGTAAGCCAGGAAGCGGCCCCAGCTCTTTCGGCGCTTGGATGCGCAGCTCCCACGATTCACCCACAGCCGCAAAGTGGGTCACCAGCCCCAGGCCATCCACATGGCCGCTGACGATGTGGCCGCCCAGGCGTTCATGCGCACGCAGGGCCTTCTCCAAATTCACCGGGCCCACTTGGGCCAAGCCTGCGGTTTTGGACAGGCTCTCGGCGGAAACGTCGATCTCGAATTGATCGGTGTCGCAGTTGAACCTCGTGGCCGTCATGCATGCGCCGTTGATGGCGATGCTGTCGCCAAGCGCCACGTCAGCCATATAACCCTTGGGGGCCTGAATGACGAGGTGTTTGCCGTGGGACGCATCAAGCCCCAGGGCTTCAATGCGAATGATGTGGCCAAGGCCAGTGATGATGCCGGTGAACATGGGGTAGGGTGGCTAGATGAAAAAGATGGTGTTGTGTTCTATTACTGTTGTCAACGCTCACGACGAACCCAACCCGTTCGCCCTGAGCCTGTCGAAGGGCGGGCACTGAGGCCTGCGCTGGCTTCGACGGGCTGAGCCCGAATGGTATGTGTTGTCATGTTTTATGGAAGCTTTAATCAACGGCTAGAGGCCGCGCCAAAATGCGCAGGTCGGGCCCCAGTAGCGTGACGCTGGTGAAGCGCAAAGCCGGTGCATGGTCCAGCCCCGCCAAAGCGCCAATGCTCGCCAGCCCATGGCCTTGGCCCAAGAGTTTGGGGGCCAGGTAAATCAAAAATTCATCCACCAAACCGGCACGCACAAAAGCGCCATTGAGGCCGTGGCCTGCTTCCAAGTGCAACTCGTTGATGCCGCGCTGGGCCAAGTCAAGCAGCAGGGCGTTCAAGTCCACGCGGCCCGGGTGCTGCGCGTCCGGCAGCACGCAAATCTCGGCACCACGGGCTTGCAGCGCGTCGTGCCGTTGCTGTTCACGTTCGTTGTGGGGCGCGTTTGGGGACAGTAAGGCGGTGTAAATCAACGGGCCAAGTGCAGGTGCGGCGAGCGATGCGGAAGGTTCAAAAATACGCGCATCGCTTGGTGTTTCCAGTTGCGCATCAATCACCACACGCCGGGGTTGCAGCTTGGTTGGCACCAGCCGCACATCCAGGCGCGGGTTGTCGGCCAGCACAGTGCCTATGCCCGTGAGCACCGCGCCCGCCCGTTTGCGCCAAGCGTGGCCGTCTGCACGCGCAGCGTCGCCCGTGATCCACAGGCTGCGGCCATCGGGCAAGGCACTGCGGCCGTCCAGCGACAGCGCCATCTTCAAACGTACCCAAGGCCTGCCGCGCTGCATGCGCGACAAAAAACCAATGTTCAATTCGCGTGCTTCCTCCAGAAGCGGCCCCTCGGGCCAGTCCACCACTTCTATGCCTGCCGCACGCAAACGTGCTGCGCCTTGGCCAGCGACCAAGGGGTTGGGATCTTGCAAGGCCATCACCACCCGGCCCACGCCCGCAGCCACCAAAGCATCACAACAAGGCGGCGTGCGGCCATGGTGGGCACAGGGTTCCAAGCTGACGTAAACAGTGGCCCCGCGCAGATCGGCACTTGACTCCTGGGCCTCACGCAGCGCCACCACCTCGGCATGCGGACCACCCGCTTCCTGAGTGTGGCCACGGCCAATCACCTGGCCGTCTGGGTTCACGATGACGCAGCCCACCCGTGGGTTGGGCTCGCTCACGCCCACCGCTTGTGCGGCCAGAGCGAGGGTGTCGCGCATGAAGCGCTCGTCGTGGGGGGCGGAAGTCAAAGTGGTGCACTCTGTGGCGAAGGTGGGAGTTTGCACGATGTGAGGGGCGGCTTGGGTTTGGGTGGTGAAGGGGTGGGGGGGCTGGGCATGGGTTTTGGATGCAGCGCTCCGTCGGGGAGTGTTTTGACGACATAACAGTCCCGACCATGAGCCATCACTACTGAGTGGCGGGTTTTGGGTGCTTCGAGTGCGTCGGTTGACGTGTCAATGGTTCTCTGAGGTTAAGCACAAGGGGCGACCGGGACGCGAGACCGCACTCGCACAATGAAACCGTTCACCCCTAAGGTGCCGTGTTCGGGGTGCCATGAGGACGCAAGGGAGGGCTGCGCAAGACGCTATCGTCTCGCCAACGGTCTTGCCGAAGGCGCAGCACCCATGATCAGGCGATCGATCGCTCCCACAAGCTCCCGCAGTTCGGGCGGTTTGGTGGAGCTGATACGCAAACCCGCCGCCAAGGTGTAGCCGTTGATCAAAGCAAACATCTGTCGGGCCAGGGTTGTGTCGTGGGGTACGCCGGCGCGGTGAAGCACGTTTTCGAGCAGTGCGATCCATTGCTGCATGGCATCGTTGTAAGCGGCGGCCAGCACTGGGTCGCGCAAGGCTTCGACCCATGCGTCAATCCAAAGGGCAGCGGACGGGTCAGCCGTGCCATCCAGCCAGCCTGCAGCGAAGGCTTCTAGCGCTTCTCGACCCGGCAAACGCGCCAGCTCGATGCGAGCATGCTCCAACTCGCGGTGGGCGAAGCGCGCGAAAGCGGCGCACCTGAGGGCCTGCCAGTCCTTGAAGTAGTGGTAGACGTGGCTGCGAGCCAGGCCGGCTCTGTCGGCGAGGTCACGCGTTGAAGCAGCCGCCAGGCCGCGTTCGGCAAAGAGCGCCAGAGCATGGTCCAGGATCTCGTTAATGCGGTCTGGGGCAGTCCGGGTCATGACGGCAGTTCCTGCGCAGGTGGTGGAGTGCCCACATTGTGCTTGAGCGAGCGCTCAAAGCGGCGCATAATTGAGCGACCGCTCAAATCATCTACTTCCTGCATACATGAACGCCCCTACACCCCGACAAGACTTCGCCGACGAGTTGCGAGGTTTCGCGCTGATGGGCATCGTGCTCGTCAACGCACCCTTTCTCGCGATCTCGGGGCTGGGATACACCGAGGCTTCGGTCGAAGCAACGGGCGATCGGATCGCGGCGTTCCTCACCGTGGCACTGGCCCAGGCGAAGTTCTATCTTCTGTTCGCGTTCCTCTTCGGCTACAGCGTGAGCTTCTTGGTTCGCAGCGGCGACGCTGGTTCAAGGGCCAGGTTCGCCCGGCGCTTGCTGGGGCTGGCAGCTCTGGGGGCGCTGCATGCGGTCTGGCTCTTCGTAGGCGACATTCTGTTGTTGTATGCCCTGCTGGGCACCGCGCTACTGGTGCTGCACCGATGGCGAGAAGTCGCGCTGATTCGCGCTGCCGTCACTCTCGGGGTGTTTTGGCTCGCCCTGCTCGGCGCCGTGGCACTGGCTTCTGCGGACACATCGCAGAACGCCGAGTGGATCGAGCATGTGACTGCCTACGATGCCGCCATGACATCGGGCACATGGTGGCAAGCAGCAGCGGCACGGCTTGAATTCTGGCCCGTGGCCGCGACGGTAATCGGGCTGTTCAATGGCCTGCCGGTACTGGCCACGTTCGCGTTGGGTTTAGTGGCTGGACGCCACAAGCTGCTGGCGCAGCCAGATGCGCAAGCCCCGTTGTGGCGGAGCGGCCGACGCTTTGGAACAGTCCTGGGTTTGCCGATGGCGTTGCTGGGCGCGTGGCTATCTGTGGGACCGGGTGCCGAGTTGGGTCTGAACGGCGTGCGTGAGACCAGCGGTGTGGTGCTGGGATTCGCGAGTGCGCCGTTGCTGAGCTGGGGCCTACGTGGGTTGGTTGCTGCGCTGGCGGGCGCACAAACCTGACGCCTTACGCTGGTTTCGCCCGGCCGGGCGCATGAGTCTCAGCGGCTATCTGGGCGAGTCGGTGATGCTGTCCCTGGTGTTCTGCGCCTATGGCCTTGGTCTCTTCGGGCAATTGGGCGCAGCCGCGGTCGCTGGCATTGGGCTGCTGGTGTGGTTGGCGCTGGACATGCTGGCGCATTTCAATCAACGTTTTTTCTCGCGCGGCCCAGCGGAGGCGCTGTTGCGACGGTTTACGCAAACGTGATGGTCCGCCTGTTCGCGAAATCGCCGTGGCTGCGAATGGCTCCTTCGCTCCGTTGACTCGTGCCTGTCTTGTGGCTCGTGTGGGTAGAAAGTGATTTGTCGGACAGATTTTTGAGTCGACCAACTGCAGCTCTATACTGTACAAATATAAGGGGTATCCTTTTAGCTCCAGCAACCCCTGAGCTACTGGATGAATCCACAGCATACTTCAACGCCCGAAGCCGGTAAAGACTACCCACAAAACTGGAACGAATTCCTCGACTGGTTCGGCAGTGAAGAGGCGTGCCTGGACTATCTGGAGCGGCTGCGCTGGCCACAAGGATTTGTCTGTCCAGCCTGCGGTGTTTCGCAAGAGCCCTACCGTTCCAGCCGAGCCCGGCTGATGTGCCGGGCATGCGCACGCCAAAGCACTGTGACGGCCGGAACGATCTTCGACAAGACGCGCACACCGCTGCGCGTGTGGCTGGCGGGGGCGTGGTATCTGACTAATCAGAAGCAGGGCGTCAGTGCCCTGGGTCTACAACGGGTGCTGGGCCTGGGCAGCTATCAGACCGCCTGGACTATGCTGCACCGGTTTCGCAGCGCAATGGTGCGGCCTGACCGGGCTCGCTTGAAGGGGGTGGTCGAAGTCGACGAAACTTACCTGGCCATCACTGACCGCGAGGAGCCTATTTCTGCTATGAGGCGCAAGAACAATACGAGTAAGGTTTTGGTCGTTCTAGCGGTGGAGATGGTGCAGCCCAAAGGCTTTGGACGTATTCGATTGCGCCGCATCGACAACGACTCCGCAGAGAGTGTCGTGCCGTTCGTGCAAGCGGCAATTGAGCCCGGCGCGCAGGTGCGAACCGATGGATCGGCTGCTTACAGGGCATTGAACGATCTGGGCTATGACCACCAACGCACGGTGATGCTGGGTTCGGAGATCCCTGCCCATGTGTCCATGGCCGGTGTGCATCGCGTGGCTTCGCTGGTCAAGCGATGGATACTGGGAACGCACCATGGCTCAGTCCAGCCAGCACACCTGGACGCTTACCTGGATGAGTTCGTCTTCCGTTTCAACCGCCGCACTTCGGGCTCGCGCGGCATGCTGTTCTACCGCCTGCTGCAACAGGCCGTGATTACCGATCCGGTGACCTACGACAACGTTGTGAACCCCTTGCGCGCGCAGTCCGAGCAGGCGTAACATTACTGGATGGGTATCCAGTGTTTTGGGCTTCGCTGGAGCTAAGTGGATACCCATTTCAAATATACAGTATGCCGCCCCCCTACGCCGAGCTGCACTGCCGCAGCAATTTCAGTTTTCTCACCGGGGCCTCCCACCCGGAGGAGTTGGTGCAGCGTGCTTTTGATTTGGGTTACAGCGCGCTGGCACTCACCGATGAATGTTCCTTGGCCGGGGTGGTGCGCGGGCATGTCAAGGCCAAGGAATTGGGCTTGCACTTCATTGTGGGCAGCGAGATGCAGCTCACCACATCCGAGGGCGCGCCGCATGCACGGTTGGTGGTGCTGGCGCAAACGCGGCGCGGTTATGGCAATTTGTCGCAATGGATCACGGTGGCGCGTCGCCGTGCGGCCAAGGGGCAGTACCTGGCGCATCCAGGCGACCTGGAAGGCGCTATTCCCAACGCGCCGTTTTTGGCGGGCTTGCCTGAGTGCTTGCTCCTGCTGCTGCCGGGTTTGCAGCAGCCCTTGGATGAGGTGTTGTCGCAGGCCTTGTGGCTCAAGGCTTGGTGCGGTGAGCGTGCGGGTTTGTTGATGGAGCGCCTGCACCTGGGCGGCGAGGACGAAGCGCTGGCGCGTTTGCAGCAGGTGCATCAAGAAACCGGTTTGGCGCTGGTGGCTGCGGGCGGGGTGCTGATGCACCGGCGCTCGCGCAAACCGCTGCAAGACCTGCTGACGGCCACGCGTTTGAAGCAAGCTGTGGCGCAGTGCGGCTGGCAACTGCAGGCCAATGCCGAAGCGCATTTGCGGTCGCGCCTGCGACTGCAGGCCTTGTACCCGGCACAAGCTTTAGCGCAAACGCTGGTGTGGGCCAAGCGCTGCACGTTTTCGCTGGATGAGTTGCGGTACGAATACCCGCAGGAGCTCGTGCCAGAGGGGCATACCCCCAGCAGCCACTTGCGGGCCCTGACCGAGGCCGGTGTGATCAAACGTTATCCCGGTGGAATACCCGCCAAGGTGCGCTCCCAAATTGAATACGAGTTGGCTCTGATCGAGCAGTTGCACTACGAGCCTTATTTCCTCACGGTGGCCGACATCGTGCAATGGGCGCGCGGCCAAGGCATTCTGTGCCAGGGGCGGGGCAGTGCGGCCAATTCGGCGGTGTGTTTTTGTTTGGGCATCACCGAGGTCAACCCGGCCACCATGACCTTGCTTTTTGAGCGTTTCATCAGTGCCGAGCGCGGCGAGCCGCCCGACATTGATGTGGACTTTGAGCACCAGCGGCGCGAAGAAGTCATTCAATACATCTACCGCAAATACGGCCGTCACCGTGCGGCGCTCACGGCGGTGGTCACCACCTACCGCCCGCGCAGTGCCTTGCGTGATGTGGGCCGGGCGCTGGGCATTGATTTGCAGCGCATTGATGCGGTGGCCAAAAGCCAGCAGTGGTTTGATGGCCAGCGCATCGACCCCGAGCGCTTGCGCGAAAACGGTTTTGACCCGGCGGCCCACACCACCCGGTTGTGGATGGAACTGACCGAGCAACTGATCGGCTTTCCGCGCCATCTGAGTCAGCACCCCGGCGGCTTCGTGATTGCGAGCGAACAAATCGCCCAGTTGGTGCCGGTAGAAAACGCCGCCATGCCGGGGCGCAGTGTGGTGCAGTGGGACAAGGACGACCTCGACGCCCTGGGCATCTTGAAGGTGGACATCCTCGCCCTGGGCATGCTCACCGCCTTGCGCCGGGCTTTGCTTTTGGTGAGCCACAAGCTGGGCCTGCCCTCAGACGCCCCCTTGACCTTGGCCGACACTCCGGTGGATGACCGCGCCACCTACGACATGGTCTGCCGTGCCGACACGGTAGGCGTTTTTCAAATTGAAAGCCGAGCCCAAATGAGCATGCTGCCGCGCCTGCGGCCAGAGTGTTTTTACGACTTGGTGATTGAAGTGGCCATCGTGCGGCCTGGGCCTATTCAGGGCGGCATGGTGCACCCGTATTTGCGCCGACGCAGTGGGGAAGAGCCGGTGACTTACCCCAGCACCGAAGTAGAACAAGCCCTCAAGCGCACCCTGGGCGTGCCCATCTTTCAGGAACAGGTCATGCAATTGGCGGTGCTGGCCGCTGACTTCACGCCGGGTGAGGCGGACCAACTACGCCGCGCCATGGCCGCCTGGAAACGCAAGGGTGGTTTGGGGCCATTCCACGAGCGACTCGTGGGACGCATGGTGGCCAAAGGTTATGCGCCTGAATTTGCCGAGAGCATCTTCAAACAAATTCAAGGGTTTGGTGAGTATGGATTTCCTGAAAGCCATGCCATCAGTTTTGCCCTCTTGGTGCTGACCAGCAGCTGGGTCAAATGCCACCACCCCGACGCGTTTTTGGCGGCGCTGCTGAACAGCCAGCCCATGGGTTTTTATGCCCCAGCGCAGTTGGTGCGTGATGCCCGAGCCCATGGGGTGACGGTGCTGCCGGTGGATGTGCAAACCAGCTTGGCAGACTGCAGTTTGGTGCCACCGAGCGACAACGAAAACCCTAGCGCCGCGAAGTCCACTCTGTGGCCTGTGCGCTTGGGTTTGAACCAGGTGGCTGGTTTAAGCCACGGTGCGGGCCTGCGTATCGCGCAGGCCCGTCAGCACCAGCGTTTTACGCAACTGGATGATTTGGTCCAACGTGCTGAACTCAGCGCCCAAGATATGCAAGCCCTGGCCGCGGCCAATGCCTTGCAGGGCTTGGCGGGCCACCGTCACCAAGCGGCGTGGGCTGTGGCGGGTTTGGACGTCCGCCCCACGGCTTTGTTGGCCCAGACCCTAGGTTCCGAGGTGAGCGTGCAGCATGCAGTGGAAGTGGCGCTGGAGTCGCCCACCGAAGCGCAGAACATGCTGGCCGATTACCGCAGCTTGGGTTTGACGCTGAATCGCCATCCGCTGGCCTTGCTGCGTCCAGAACTGAACAAACTCAAGGTGGTGTGCGCCGACCAGCTTCAGCATTTCCCCAATGGACGTTTGGCTCGTGCCAGTGGTTTGGTCACGCACCGCCAACGTCCACCCACGGCCAAAGGCGTTGTGTTCGTTACTTTGGAAGACGAAACAGGCACGGTCAACGTGATTGTTTGGCCTCAAGTGGCCAAGCAGCAGCGCCAGGTTTTGCTCGGTGCGCGCTTGATGACGGTCTATGGCCGTTGGCAGCGTGTGGGGGGTGTGGCCCATTTGTTGGCTCAAAATTTGCTTGACCATTCAGGCTGGTTGCAAGGTTTGAGCAACCGAAGCCGCGATTTTCATTAGGGAGGCTCCGCAGAGCCCACCGGGGATGCTTGGCGTTCGGATCGGAATGGACCGCAAAGTGAGTTCCGCAGCCAATCGTTTGGCCTGTTGGCAAGAAACTCAACAAAGCAGGCGGCCCGATTCTGAACGGATCGGCGGTTTTGCAGAGATTTCTGAAGTTTTACGTCTGGTTTCGTCGGCAAGCCGACGAGGAGGCGCGTTGAGTGCGCTACCCCACAGGCCAACGACTTTTCCGTTCCGAATCGCTAAGCGACATGGCGGCTTAGCATTTAGAAGCATTTGCATACATCGATTTTGTATCGGTCCCTGTCATAATCACGAGTTGCGCCCCCAGAGACCCGTTTCATGGCTGCACTGACATTCAGTTTTATTGCTTCGCTTTTGATGACCTGGCTGGTCGTGTGGTCGGCATCCAAACATGCCGTGCTGTCCGCAGACCACGACATGAGCGGGCCCCAAAAATTTCACACCCACCCCGTACCACGCATTGGTGGTGTGGGTGTGTTCGTTGCCATCGTGGCGGGCCTGTTGTTTGTGCAGATGAACCAGTCCGCCGAAACAGCTCCCATGTGGATGCTGTTGGTCGCGAGTTTCCCGGCCTTTGCTGCAGGTTTGGCAGAAGACCTCACCAAAAGCGTGACGCCTCGTCACCGCCTTTTTTTTACTGCTGTGTCGGCTTGTTTGGCCGTTTGGTTGCTCGACGCCGTGGTGCGCCGCACGGCCATTCCTGGCATTGACGACTTGGTGGTGTACACCCCCTTTGCCGTGGCTTTGACGGTGCTGTGCGTGACCGGTGTGGCCCACGCCACCAACATCATTGACGGCTTCAACGGCTTGGCCTCCATGTGTGTGTTGCTCATGATGATGGCCCTGGCTTACATCGGGTTTGAGGTGCAAGACGGTTTCGTGGTCACCTCGGCCTTGATCATGGCCGGCGCCGCGTTGGGCTTCTTCATTTGGAACTACCCTTCAGGGCGTATTTTTTTGGGCGACGGGGGTGCGTATTTGCTCGGTTTTGTCTTGGCGGAGTTGAGCATCTTGCTGGTCGCGCGCAATGAAGAGGTGTCGTCCATCTTCCCACTGGCCTTGTGCGCTTACCCTATTTTTGAAACGCTGTTCACCATTTACCGTCGCCGGGTTCTCAAAGGCGTGGCGGCCGGACTGGCTGACGGCATCCATTTGCACAGCCTGCTGCACCGCCGCGTGGTGCGTTGGCCAGCGCAACAACCCCTGCCCAAACTGCCGCATCAGCCCCAACAAACCGTGCGCAACGCCATGACATCGCCCTACCTGTGGCTGCTGTGTTTGAGCTCGGTGGTGCCCAGCGTGATTTGGTGGAACAACACAGCGATGCTGACGCTGTTTTTGTTCTTGTTCATGGTGGGTTACGTGCTGCTCTACTGGAGTATTGTGCGTTTCAAAACACCGCGTTGGTTGGTGATGCACAGAGCCAAAGCGGCCAAGTAGTCTCATTGCGCGGCGATGGAACAGCTGCAGTTGCCAGCCCCCCCCGTCGTCGCCGCTTATTCCATGGCTTGAGCGCGGACCATGCCCGCATACAAGCCGTCTTGGGCCATCAACTCATCGTGCCGACCTGACTCCGCCACACGTCCTTGCGAGAGCACGTAAATACAGTCTGCGCGTCGCACCGTGCTCAAGCGGTGGGCAATCAATACCAAGGTTTTGCTGCCGTGCCACTGTTCAATGGATTGCTGAACCACACGTTCTGACTCGGTATCCAAAGCCGAAGTAGCTTCATCAAAGACCCAAATCTTGGCGTCTTTGTAGAGTGCCCGAGCAATGGCCAAGCGCTGTCTCTGGCCTCCTGACAGCTTGCTCCCGTTGGCACCAATCGAAGCATCCATGCCCTCGGGTTGTGCAGAGACAAAGTCCCACAAATTCGCGGCTTTGATGCACTGCTCAAGCTTGTCGTTGTCTTTGGTCTGGGCGTAAGCCACGTTGTCGCCGATGCTCCCGTCAAAGAGAACAATGTCTTGGGACACGACCGCAAATTGCTTGCGCAATGAGGCTTTGCGCAACTCAGAAATGGCGATACCGTCCAGCGCAATGAGTCCGCTCTCTGGCTCCAAAAAGCCCAGCAGTGAATGAACGACAGAGGTTTTACCCGCGCCTGAAGCGCCTACCAGCGCCACCGTGTGACCAGCCGGTATCTGCAGGCTCAAACCGTTGAGCGCTGGAATGGAAGCCCCGCTGTAGGTCGCAGTCACGTTTTGGAATTCGACCTGTCCGATGCATTCGGTGATGATTTTGCTTCCGTTGTCTGGTTCACTGGGTGTGTCCATCAACTCAAAACACGAATTTGCAATGACCAAACCATTGATCACAGGCTGTGATAGGTCGGTTAAATGCCTGGCTTTTGAAACCAATACCAACATGGCGGTGATGAAAGCAACAAATTCACCAATGGTCGATGCATCGGCGCGCGCTTGAATCAAGGCCAAGGTTAAAACAATGGCCACTCCAACGCTGGAGATCACCTGAGAGATGGGACTCATCATGGCTCCCGAAGCGGCGCTTTTCAGCATCATGCGTTGCAGGTGACGTGCTTCACGCTCGAACCGTTTGCGCTCCCACTCGCCCGCGTCAAAGGTGCGAACGACGCGCCAAGCCCGGGCGATGTCATCTGCAACCGAAGCAAGGCGAATTTGTGAGTCGTAGGTTTCTGTGCTGAGTCTCCGTACTCGGGTTTGGATGATTTTCACTGCCACCGCTAAAACTGGTGCCGTAAGCAAAGTTAACAGCGTCAGGCTCGGATTGAGGTAAAAAAGATATCCAAGCATCGCTAACGCTGTTAGCCCATCGCGTAACAAAGTGGTCAACGCACCACCTAGCAAATTCGTGACCGTCTGCGGGTCGTTCACTATTTTGGTGACTGCCGCGCTGGGCGTGAATCGCGTATAGAACGCGGATTCACAGCGAATAACGGCATCCATCAAAGCGCAGCGTAGATCGAGTACTGTGCGGGAGGTGGTCCAATTCAACAGATAGCTGCCACAAAATGCGAGCACACCTCTGACCGCGAACAGTCCCACAAGCGCCACGGGGATAGTCCAAAGAGGCCAAGAGGAGTTGTCGGCAAACCCCTCATCCAGCACGAATTTGAGCAAGGCTGGAACCAACGGTTCGGTCAAAGATGCAAGCGTGAATGCCACGATGGACAACACCAAGCCCGCCCAGTGGGGCGTGACGTGACGCCAAATGCGCCGTGCTGTTTTGCGCAGGTCAGGCGCTGCCGGTGGAGGTGCAGAAGAAGTCAAAGTGATCGATCGACAACAGAGGAGGACTTTTGAAATGACCTGGGCAAACGTGGTTCAAGTGGCCTTGGTTGGATCTGGATGCCCTGGTGACGAATCCAAGACTCGAGCGGTCTTTCGAGTCGATAAACAAAATCCGATACTCAAACTAAGCATGGCCGCATACCAGGTTGAACCATGGTACCGATCAAGGACCGCTTCGGTGAAAAAGAAAATCGTGCAACAGACCATGAAAGACCACAAGGCGCTGCGTGCAATGGTTGCACTTCGGCGCGTCACCACCAAAGGCCAAACAAAACAAATTGCAATGCATACCAGCGCTGCTGGAATCCCCAAGGCCATCGCCCAGTGCAAAAACTGGTTATGAGGATTTTGAAAGCCCCTTTCCATCGCGTGAATTGGGAGCTGATTGACATCCGCCCAACGTACGATGGACTGGTGAAACTCGTCCAAACCATTTCCAAGCAGGGGATGCAGCTGAATTTTCTCCACGGCCATGTCGATCATCATGAGTCGCAAACCAATGGAGCCTGAGGTGTCTCCGCTCAGGATATTTTTTAAATCGATCGCGCCAATGTGAACACGGTCGTAGAGCGAGTCTGATGCGAAAAAAAATACCGTCAGGCCAGTGATCAACAGAGCAAGTCCTATTTTTCTTTTCAAGTGCTTCCGCTCATGACTTTTTGAATACATGCGGTAAGCCGGGATCAAGACCAATGGCAGCAATATCCAACCGCCCCGGGTACCCGAAAGCAAGCATGCCGTGAGCGATCCGATGATTCCCAGCAGGTGCAGGTAGTTCTTTGCTTTTGACTGACCATCGTTGTACCAAACAATCATGGCCGCATTGATAACTGCAGCTAGAGCCATTAAATTTTCGTACTGGAAAAAGCCGAATGTGCGATTTCCACCGGGATCGTTTTGGTTTTGCAGATGCTGAAGCAGTGCAATTGCACCAAAGAAAATGCCCGCTATGGAAAAGTACTTTGAAAACTGCCCTGGCCCACCTTGGGCCAGCATCGGCAAGAAAACAAGTCCCGAGAACAGAAACAAGCGGGCCCGGCGCATCCAAGCGCTCGATATCGGTCTTTGATTGGTACTGAACGGCGTGCAAGGCCAAGTAGAGCAAGCCCAGCCCCAACCAGCAAAGCCCCGCGCGCGTGGCACTCTTGTCGAGTAATCTCGGCGTTTTGGGGTAAAGCTGCGCCAATATCGTCAACCAGCCAAATACGCTGCCAATGAATGCGGTCCATGCAAATACGCGCATCCCAAATGGGGTTGACAGAATGAGCAATGCAATCAGGCAATGTGCCGTGAGAGCCAAAGCCAATGGGGCTGGTGTGGTTGTGTCGTCGGTCGGCGAGTGTTGCATCGTTCGTTCTCGCTGTGCCTATTTGGTCGAATTCAGCGCGAAGTTGAGTTTCAATAGCTTGCCGTATGTGGCCAAGTAATTAGAGCAGCATATGTCCCAATCAAAAGCCCTTGCATGGTTGGCAATCTCTGATGATCGGGCAGCCAGCGGTACAACGTTGGCTTCGATGATTGAACGCATCGACAAAGGGGAAAAGTCGTGGAAATAGGCTGCAAAGTTGCCCCCAATTTCCGGAAGGCAAGTCCTGTCTGACAGGAAAACAGGTTTTCCAAAGTGCATGGCTTCAATCGGAGGCAAGCCAAATCCTTCCGTCAGCGATGGGAAGATGAATCCCAAACAATTCCTGTAAAGCCATGCTTTTGTCTCATCGCTGATGCTCATGAGCAACCGAACATTGCTCATGGGTTCGCTCGCCAATAGGGCCGCGACTGCCCGAGTGTCTCCGTTTTCTGGTCCTGCCAACACAAAATTCATTTCAGGCCAGCTTCTTGCAAGGCCGAGAATGGCGTCAATGTTTTTTGACTTGGACATCCTGCTAAGGTGAAACAGATAAGGTTTCCCGTCCCAGTGTGCAATTTTTTCGCAGGGAGCTGTGACCAAGCTACGCGCACCGTTGTAAATGACGCCTATTGGTTGGTGCCAGCCCATGTGCTCAATCACATCTTTGCGAACGTAGTCGCTGATAGTGACGACATCTGTGCTTTGTTGGAGTAACAGACGTATTTGTCTAAGGTTGCGCCAGCGGCTATAGCCTGTTTTAAAGTATAAAAAATTTAAGTCATGCACTGTGACCAGGCGGTGCGATGTGCCCTTGGGTGGCCGCGTTTTATTCAGTTGGTGCAGTTTGTGCCAAAGCGAAAAGTGTTGGTCTAAGCGATGAGACCAACGCTGCCAACGAGAAACGGGAAGGTAAGAAACCTCATCACCAAACAGACCATGAAACTTTTCTCGCATATGGAAGAAAAGTTCCACACCAAAGTCGACTTTGAGTTGCGGTGCTTTATTTGCCAAGCGGCTGCACAGCTGCATCGAGAACTCTCCCAACCCGTCCTGGAAGTTGCCTGTGTTGCCAAGGCTGATACCAATGCGTATCGGTTCAAAGGACGAACTGGTCATGGGATATTTGAAGGCGGCGAACTCGCCAATGTCATTGGTGAAAGCTGGTGCATCAACGCGGACACCTCATCCAGGCTGGGCCATGCATTGTCGCTGCCTTGGAGGGTCGTTACATTGGGACCCCAAGCGCCCCATTGTTTGATGTCCGTGGGGCCCAATACGCTCAGCGTGGTGACGCCTACCGCGGCTGCAAGGTGCCCCGGGCCCGTGTCGTTAGAAACCATCATGGCAGCGTCTTTCAGGAGCGCGGCATAAGTGCCCAGCGTCACCCCTTCCAGAACGGTGCAAGTCGGATATTGTTGGTGCGCCAGTTCGCTCTCTCCTGGACCGGGACACAGAATCACGGGCACGCCTTGTGCGGTGAGTTCTTTTGCAAGTGCCTCAAAGTGTGGCCAGACTTTAGGTTGTTTGGCATATGTCCCGCCTGCAAATGGGCACAGCACGACATAGCCGGGCTGCACTCTGTGCGCAAGGCGCAAAGAGTGCGCCGTGACCTCGTCTTGTGGCGCCACGGAAAGTTCAATGGCGCCAGGGGGTGATGGCTGCCACTTTCCCTTTGCCACCAAGGGTTCAGTGAGCTGCCAATAGGCTTGCAGTTCATGCACATTCGTTTGACGCCGGATCGATTTCGACAGGAATGCGCTGCGTCCTTCGTGTGCATAACCGACGCTGCGCAAACCTGCCAGTCGCATCTCCAGGGCACTCGAGAATGAAAACGGCAAGACCAGGGCGTTCAATCTGTGATTGAAGCTTGGATCAGATTGTTGGCAGCTTCGTTTGAGCCGATGCAACTGCGCGACCCGGGCGCGCCAAGACGGCGCCAGCGTTTCAACCGCCCATCCTTCACCGCGCAACAAATGCGAAGCCCAGGGTTTGCCAATCAGGTGCAGTTGGTAGCCATTCGCTTGCAGCAAACGAAGCGCGGGAATACCCAGCACCACGTCGCCGACCCAGTTGCGCAGTCGCACAATCAGCGGCTTGTCAGTGGTGTTTGACCTTGGAAGTGCTACGCGGTTCATGAGGCCGAATGTTGGAGCCAGGAGCGCACCGCGATAATCATGCGAAGCGAGCGGGATTGTGCCACTGCCACTCCCACCTCTGAGGCTTCGAGACTGGTTGCTTGTCGCTCCTGCTCGGTGCTTTTTCCCTGCGCCTCCGGTTTGAAGACAACGTCACTGATTTGACCCTTATGCCCATGAACCTGCCTCAATCTACCGCCGTTATCGCTTTGCATGATGAGTTGCTGTCTCACTCGGAGCCGCAGCCCACGCCAGGCCCCAACGAAACTGCGTCTGTTTGGCATTGGATCAAGACCAATCACCAGAACAACTGCCAGCTGTGGGCTGAAGAAGATTTGGCACGCCGAACGCGAGTCAGCGACTCAGAGATCGCGGCCAATAAACGCCGCATCGATGGCCTCAACCAAGCGCGAAACGATGCCACTGAAAGGGTGGACGAGTTGCTATTGGTTGAGTTGGGATTGGTGAATGCCACTTCGGCCCGCTCGGACACGCCGCTGTCTGCCGCCGAATCTGTGGGCAAAGGTCGCCGACTCAACAGCGAGACGGCAGGCAGCATGGTCGATCGCTTGTCGATCCTGTCGCTAAAAATCAATGCCATGCGAGCGCAGACACAGCGCACGGATGTCGATGATGCGCATCGGCAAACAAGCCGAGCCAAGTTAGAGCGTTTATTGGAGCAGCGCTCCGATCTGGCGGCTTGTTTTGACGAGTTGCTGCTTGATTGCCAAACAGGCCGTGCCTACTTCAAGGTCTATCGGCAGTTCAAGATGTACAACGATCCCCAATTCAACCCGGCACTGGTGGCCGAACGCGCGTCTTCGTCTTGAAGGTGCTCGTTGTCAAGACGTCGTCCATGGGCGATGTGGTGCACACCTTGGCGGCCGTGACGGACATGGCCAAGGTGTTTCCCGGTCTCAGTGTCGATTGGTTGGTTGAAGCACCGTTTGCATCGATTGCCGCCTTGCATCCATCTGTCAAAACGGTGATTCCACTGTCCTGGCGCAAGTGGCGCAAGAGCCTGTGGCGCGGTGCTACTTGGGACGCCATGAAAGCCTGCCGTGTACAGTTGCGCACAGAACCCTACGACGCCATCATTGACTTTCAGGGTCTGCTTAAAAGCGTGTTGTGGGGCCGCCAGGCGCACGGTCCGCTTTTGGGCTATGACCGCCACAGCATTCGCGAGCCATTGGCCAGCAGCTTCTACGATCGCACCGTCAGCGTGCCAAGGCAATTGCATGCCGTAGAACGCTCACGGCGGCTTGCAGCTTTGCACTTGGGCTATGACTTGCCACTGAGCGCACCAGATTTTGGCTTACGAACGCCAGCCAGTGGGTGGATGCCTGCTGTGGCTCCCTATGCCATCTTGATCCCCTGCGCCAGTCGCGTCGAAAAACACTGGCCGCTGGCCCATTGGCGGGCGTTGCTGGAACGTTGCGAACGCAAAGGCTTGCATGTGGTGGTGCTGTGGGGCTCGAAAGACGAGCGCCAATTGGCGGAGCAAGTGGCACAGGGCACTGGGGCCAGCGTCCCACCCTTTCTCACAGTGAGTGATGCGGCAGCCGTGCTGGCCCAAGCCCATGTCGTGGTGGGACTGGACACCGGTTTTACGCATTTAGCTGCTGCGTTTGCCAGGCCTACCGTGGGGATTTACTGCGACCACGAACCAGGTCTTGCAGGGGTCACAGGCAGTGGGTTTGTTTGCAGTTTGGGAGGACGCGCAAAGGTGCCCACTCTTGATGCGGTGGCACAGGCATTTGAGAACGCCTACGAGTCTGCTCGCACCCAGCTCGGTCGAGGTTGAAGGCGATTGTCAGTCGCCGCTTCAACTCGGCTTACAACTCGTCCAAACGTCGAGGGGGGAATGTGTCCCAGCCATGGCAACCGGGGCATTGCCAGAAATATTGTTGAGCCTCAAACCCGCATGCGGCGCAACGATAGCGTTGCAAGGGTTTCGACGCCACTGCCAAGGCTTGGTCGATGGCTTGATTTTCCAAAGCGATATCGCCGTCTTGGCTCGCGGCGCCTGCCGCTGGCGCTGCCCGAAGTTTCAGCAGAGTACGAGACGCCGCCAGACTGGGTTCTCGTTGCAAGTGTTCAGCCAGGCGTTTGCGATGGCCTGCAGGATCCAACAGCGCCAGTGCATGGAGCAAATCCAAACGCGGCGACTCGTCGTACTGTCGCTGAAGCTGGCCAAGCGCGTGCAGACTCTCTCCACCGGCACGTGCTGCTTCTGCGTACTTGACTGCCACCAAACTAAAAATGTCTGGGTGGCGGCTGACCAGCAAAGTCCACAACTCCAGGGCTTGGGCGTACTGACCCGCCGCCGCCGCCCTGAGGCCCGCCAAAACCAAAGGCCGGGCGGCATGCGGTGCAACGGCCCTTGCTTGGCGCACAGCCTCGTCGGCTTCTACCGTGTGTTTGTCGTTGTCCAGCTCGATGGCCCGTTCACACCAATGGTGGGCGATTCGGTTGGCATAGGAGCCTGTGCCGGCTTTTTCCAATTGCTCTGCTTCGTGCGTGGCACGCTGCCAGTGTCTTGATCGTTCATGCAGCGTGAGCAGTGCCAAACGTGCATCGCTGTCAAAGCTGCTGCCCAGCAGTGCTTCCCATGCTTTTTCTGCGCGGTCAAAGAGACCGGCCTTCATGAAGTCTTGGGCCAAGGCCTGTTGTGCGCGCTCGCGATCTAAGCGAGATAGGTCGGCACGTTTGAGCAGGTGTTCGTGCACGCGAACTGCACGTTCATATTCGCCACGGCGGCGGAACAGATTGCCCAGTGCGAAGTGCAAATCACAGGTGTCGGGATCGTTTTGAACGGCCTCGATGAAGGCGTCGATGGCCTTGTCTTGTTGCTCGTTGAGCAGCAGGTTCAGGCCTTTGATGTAGGCCTTGGGTGATTCACGTTGTTCGCGAGAAATCTGGCGCAAATCCATGCGGGCGGCCATCCATCCCAGCCCGAAGACCAGAGGAACGGCCAGGAACAACCACTGCCAGTCAAATTCCATCGAGAGGAGGGCGTTGGTTCGCCGAGATGGAGTCAGGGGTCACAGCGGCAGGCGCTGGCGGCGCGTTGGTGCCAACCTCGGTCACTGCAGTTTTGCGCTGTTGTTTGATGACACGGCGGTGTCGCCACCAAGCAGGCACCATGGCAAAAATGCCCAAAGCGCAGCCCAAGGCAAATGCCGCCAACACAATGAAAACCATGGGGGCTCGCGACTCAAAGCCGAAAAACCAGTTCACGTGCGCTATTTGCTGGTTGTTCAGCGCAAAGGCGAACAGGCCAAAGAAGACCGCAGCACGCAACATCCAAACAAGTATTTGCATCAAACGGTCCGCGCCAGGTTGCTGTTCAAACCGAGCGCACGTTGGTCTCAGCGCCGGGGCTTGTTGCAGAAGTTGCATCAGGCGTGATAGCCGCCTTTGCATCCACCGCCTCGCGTAAGGCCTTGCCTGGTTTGAAATGGGGAACCAGCTTCTCAGGAATCATGACCTGAGCGCCAGAACGCGGGTTACGTCCCAAACGGGGAGGGCGCCGGTTGATGGAAAAACTGCCAAAGCCGCGAATCTCTATGCGGTGACCACGGGCCAACGCGTCAGACATGGCGTCGATGATGGTTTTCACCGCGAATTCGGTATCGCGTTGGGTCAGTTGGCCGAAACGTTCAGCCAAACGTGCCACGAGATCAGATCGGGTCATGCAGCGCCTGCAAGGGGATATCGGACGTGATTGAAGAAGTCTGCCCTGGTGCTTTTCAACACCATGCGAATGAACTCCGTGGGCGCGAGGTGCTCGCCTTTGAAACCCATTCGCCTGGTGGCGGTGGATACGCGGCTGGTGAGGTGCTTACCCCCCAGCCGCGGCTCACACATCAACCGTTGTTTTGGTTGTCCAACTTGGCGCGCAGCAACGCGCCCAGGCTGGTGGTACCAGCGTTCTCACGCTCGCTGCTTTGGGCCAGACGTTGCATGGCTTCTTGCTGGTCAACGTTGTCCTTGGCTTTGATCGACAACTGGATGCCGCGGGTTTTGCGGTCCACATTGATGATCACAGCGGAGACTTCGTCGCCTTCTTTCAGAACGTTGCGTGCGTCTTCCACACGGTCACGGCTGATTTCCGAAGCGCGCAGGTAGCCGATGATTTCTTCACCGAGATCAATCTCAGCGCCACGGGCATCCACAGTCTTGACCTTGCCGGTCACCGTTGCACCTTTGTCATTGACGGAGGTGAAGTTGGTGAAGGGGTCGGAGTCGAGTTGCTTAACACCCAGGGAGATGCGCTCGCGCTCCACGTCCACGGCCAACACAACCGCCTCAACCTCTTGGCCCTTTTTGTAGTTGCGAACAGCGGCTTCGCCGGGTTCGTTCCAAGACAAGTCGGACAGGTGCACCAAGCCATCGATGCCAGCGGCCAGGCCGATGAACACACCAAAGTCGGTGATTGATTTGACAGGGCCAGTGACCTTGTCACCGCGCTGCACAGTGGCAGCGAATTCTTCCCAAGGATTGGCCTTGCACTGTTTCATGCCGAGGCTGATGCGGCGTTTGTCTTCGTCGATTTCCAGAACCATGACTTCGACTTCGTCACCCAGTGCAACGATCTTGCTGGGAGCCACGTTCTTGTTGGTCCAGTCCATCTCGGACACGTGCACCAAACCTTCAATGCCAGGCTCGATTTCCACGAACGCACCGTAATCGGCAATGTTGGTGATCTTGCCAAAGAGGCGGGTGCTGTTGGGGTAGCGGCGTGCCACACCATGCCAGGGGTCGTCGCCCAGTTGTTTGATGCCCAGGGAGACGCGGTTTTTCTCGGCGTCGAACTTCAAGACCTTGGCTTGCAGCTCTTGGCCAACAGTGACCACTTCGCTTGGGTGACGCACACGACGCCATGCCATGTCGGTGATGTGCAGCAGGCCGTCGATGCCGCCGAGGTCCACAAACGCGCCGTACTCGGTGATGTTTTTCACCACACCGGTCACAACCGAACCTTCGGCCAAGGTGGAGAGCAGTTTGCTGCGCTCTTCGCCCATCGAGGCTTCCACCACCGCGCGGCGGCTCAGCACCACGTTGTTGCGCTTGCGATCGAGCTTGATGACCTTGAACTCCATGGTCTTGCCCTCGTAAGGGCTCATGTCTTTCACGGGGCGGGTATCCAGCAAGGAACCGGGCAAGAAGGCGCGAATGCCGTTGACCAAAACGGTCAGGCCGCCTTTGACCTTGCCATTGCAGGTGCCAGTCACGAATTCGCCAGAGTCCAGCGAGTTTTCGAGCGACAACCAAGAGGCCAAACGTTTGGCTTTGTCGCGGGACAAGATGGTGTCGCCGTAGCCGTTTTCGATGGCGTCAATGGCCACCGACACGAAGTCACCGGCTTGAACTTCCAGTTCACCCTGGTCGTTCTTGAATTCTTCAATGGCAACATAGGCTTCAGATTTGAGACCTGCGTTGACGACGACGAAATTGTGTTCAACACGCACCACTTCGGCGGTGATGACCTCGCCCATGCGCATGTCGGACTTGCGCAGTGATTCTTCAAAGAGGGCGGCAAAAGATTCACCGCCAGCGGGGGCGGCTGTTTGAGCTTGAGGCATGGAGAAATTCCAATGTGACCCACAGGTCACGGGTTAAGTTAACAAATCCGCCCATTCAGCGTGCCGATGAGGCACAGGAGGGAAACGGGCGGGGCTGACGGTCTAACAAAATGGCCTGCTAACGTAACCTCGGGTTTATTGACCCGCAGTCAAGGCAACTGGCCGACGCTGTTGCCAGGCATCCAACACCTTCGCCACCGACTGGTCGATGGAGAGCTGTGAGGTGTCTAACAACATCGCATCTTGCGCGGGTTTGAGTGGTGCAACGCTGCGGTTACTGTCTCGCAGGTCGCGCTCTTCAAGCTCGGCACGAAGGGCTGAGAGTTTAGACGAAATTCCCTTGGAAATCAATTGTTTATGACGTCTCGCCGCGCGCTCAGCGGTGCTGGCGGTCAGGAAAACTTTCATTGCAGCGTCGGGGAAGATGACGGTGCCCATGTCTCGGCCATCGGCAACCAAACCCGGAAGGCGACGAAAAGACAGCTGCAACTCTCGAAGTGCCGCCCGCACCGCCGGCCAAACCGAGACCTTTGACGCCATGGCACCGACCTCTTCCATGCGCAGCAAGGCGCCGACTTCTTCCTGGCCCAGGTAGATGTGCTCACCGTCAAAACGCAACGGCAATTGCCCGGCGCACCTTGCAAGCGCGGATTCGTCGTTTGCATCAATTCCCTGGCGAATGGCTACCAGGGCCGTGGCGCGGTAGACGGCGCCGGAGTCGAGGAAGTGGTAGCCGAGCGCGCGTGCTACCAAGCTGGCCACGGTTCCTTTGCCAGAGGCAGTCGGGCCATCAATGGTGATGACGGGAATCTGGGCCGTGGGTGTCTCCGTCACGGCGAAAAAAGACTCGAAATAGTCGGGGAAAGTTTTGGCGACGCATTTGGGATCTTCGATGCGAACCACCACGGAGTCGCATTGGGCGTGGGGCTTGACCAGATCACTGAACGCAGCCAGTGAAAAGCACATGGCCACGCGGTGGTCGTCGTAGGTGTGAATGGATGCTGACTGCCAAACTGCCGGTGGACTGACTTCAATGAAATCTGCCCCTTCCGTCACGACCGCGCCCAATTTGCGAAGTTCAGCAGCCATGGCGGCAATGCGGTCGGTTTCCTTCACCCTCCAGCTGGCGATGTTGGTCAAGCGCGTGGTGCCGTTGGCATACAGGCCCATCACGGCCAAGGTCATGGCGGCATCTGGAATGTGGTTGCAGTCCAGGGTGATTGGGCGAAGTGGAAACTCGCCGCGACGGACTTCCAACCAATTGGGTCCACTGGAGATTTGCGCTCCCATCGCCTCGGCCGCCTCGACAAACCTGATGTCCCCTTGAATGGATGTGGCACCCACGCCTTCGATGCGAATGGGTGCGTCCACAGCCGCGATGGCGCCCAGGCCAATGAAATAAGACGCCGATGATGCGTCGCCCTCGACATAAATCTCGCCTGGTGACTGGTAGCGACTGCCTTGCGGCAAGGTGAATCGCTGCCAACCCTCTTGCCGCACATGAATACCGAATTGCGCCAGCAACTTGATGGTGATGGCGATGTAGGGCTTGGAGATCAGCTCGCCTACCACCTCGATCACCACATCGTTGTCCTGAGTGACCAGCGGCAATGCCAATAACAAGGCCGTCAGGAACTGGCTGGACACGTCACCACGGACACGGATCGGTGCACGTACCCGCAGCGCTTGATCTGCGGCTGCCAAGCGCAGCGGCGGGTAACCCTCTTGTCCCAGGCAGGAGATGTTGCAACCCAGATCTCGCAGCGCATTCACCAAGTCACCGATGGGGCGCTCGTGCATCCGCGCGATGCCGCTGAGTTCGAAGTCACCGTTTTGATTCGCTGCCAGCAAAGCCAGAGCTGCCGTCAAAGGGCGCATGGCCGTGCCGGCGTTGCCCAGGAACAGTTTGGCGCTGCGCGTTTGCAGTTGGCCACCAAGGCCCGTAACCGCCAAGGATGTTCCCACAGGAGACAACTCGCAACCCAAGGCTCGCAAGGCATTGAGCATCACGTGGGTGTCGTCGGACTCAAGCAAATCGTGAACCACAGTGCTTCCTTGGCTCAAACCTGCCAGCAGCAGTACTCGGTTGGAGATGCTCTTGGATCCAGGTAAACGAATGGTCCCAGCGGCACTGCGCAGCGCAGGGAGATCCAAAAATGGGGTGGTGAACATCGTCTATTTCAACTTGCGGCTGACCGAGGACCTGTCAGTGCGGCGTGGTACTTGCCAACGGTCTTGGCAATGGATGGGGCAGCGTCGGGGAATTCTCAGTTTTTACCCAGCGGTGCTGGTCGGGTGCTCGACATGTGCCAACCACTGCGCGCACCAGACACTTCTCGGATCATGGTTTCCAGCAATTCGCTGTTGTCACTGCGAATGGCTTCTTCGAACTGTGTAAGAGCGCTTTTGAACAATGCCGACTGCTTGAGTACTTCATCGCGATTGGCCGACAAAATGTCGCGCCAGATCGTGGGGTCACCGGCTGCAATTCGGGTGAAGTCTCGAAAGCCAGGGCCCGCCAGCGAGAGGTAGTCGCGGCCTGCGGGCTGTCCTGAGACACTGCAGTAGTAAGCAAAAGCGAGCAAGTGGGGCAAGTGGCTGACTGCAGCGAAAGCCGCGTCGTGGTTTTCAGGTGTCATGCGCAAGACTTGTGAGCCAATCGCGGCCCAGACGTCGGTCGCTTTTTGCAGCATGTCCGGTAAGGTTTCTGCCACGGGCGTCAGGATGACCTGCCTGCCGTTGTACAGGGCCGCATCGGCGTGACCGATGCCCGCAGACTCTTTGCCGGCAATCGGGTGCGCCGGCACAAATGAGCCCATGCGTTCCTTCAGCACGCGGCGCGCAGCGTCGACGACATCGAGTTTCGTCGAGCCCACGTCCATGATCAGAACACCGGGTTCTACCAGGTGCCGAATCGCTTTGAAGGTGGCTTCGCTTGCTGCGACCGGAACCGAGATCAGCACCACATCAGAGCCCGAAACCGCCAGTAGCGCGGACTCTGCAGCGATATCGATGACGCCGAGTTTTTTGGCTTTTTCCGTGGTTGATGGCGATTTGCTGTAACCCACCACCCGCTTGACCAAACCCGAGCGTTTGAGTGCCAGCGCAAAAGAGCCGCCCATCAAACCGCAGCCGATCACTCCTAACTGATTGAACATGTTCCAGGCAACCTCAATGAACGTCGATGGGGTAGGTTCCCAGCAACTTGAAAAAAGCGCAGGCCTTGCGCAAATCGCGCATCGCCTCGGCCACTGCGGGTGTGTCCGGGTGGCCTTGCAAATCAATGTAAAAGTAGTACTCCCACTGACCAGAGCGGGCGGGCCGAGACTCAAACCGCGTCATCGAGACGCTGTGTTCTTTGAGCGGCACCAACATGTCGTGCACGGCACCTGGTCGGTTCAATACAGATACCACCAAACTGGTGCAATCGTGGCCCGACGCTTGAGGGCGCGGATGGCGGTCAGGATGGGTCACGATCGCAAAACGCGTGCGGTTGTGGGCGTCGTCCTGGATGGCGGGCGATACCACATGCAAACCGTATTCACTGCCTGCGCGCACACTGGCAATGCCGGCCAAACGTCTGTCCAGGGATGCCAGTCTGGCCCCTTCCGCATTGCTGGCTACGGGGCGCCTCTCGGCATTTGGCAGATGGTGGCTCAGCCAGAGGTGACATTGGGCCAGCGCTTGCGGGTGGGCACAAACCGCCTCTACGCCGTCCAACGAATTTTCCAAGCGCAGCAAGTTGTGCTGCACAAACAAACTGGTTTCTCCAATGATGAATAGCGGCGTCGTTAGAAACAGGTCAAGCGAACGCGCCACCACGCCCTCGGAGGAATTTTCGACAGGCACGACTCCAAAGTCGGCAGCACCAGCAGCAGTTGAGCGAAACACCTCATCAATGCTGGCGCATTCGACCTTGACAATGGACGAACCAAAAAACCCCAAGGCTGCTTGTTCGCTGAAGGTACCCGCAGGGCCAAGGTAAGCCACCCGGCTTGGCGTTTCCAGCGCACGGCATGCTGACATGATCTCGCGCCAAATTGGTGCAACGCTGTCTTTCATCAACGGACCGCTGTTGCGCGCCTTCAGACCGTCGATCACCTGGGCCTCGCGCTCGGGCCGGAATGCGACGCTGCCTTCTTTCTTTTTGATCTCCCCCACAGTCTGAGCCAGGGCCGCGCGCTGGTTCAAGAGCGTGAGCAAGGCCTGATCCAGGTTGTCAATTTGGTCGCGAATGGCCTGCAATTCGGCAGAGGTCGCATTTGCAGAAGTGTTCGGTGTATCGGCCATGTTGAAAAGGAGGAAGGGTTCTTTAGGTCGATGAAGATCGCAGCGTCGTCCCGAAGCAAGGCGCTGCCGAGGTGCGGTGTGTGTGAGTCAAACAACGTCGGCCCACCAGCCGAAGCAATCCCCGTGCCTCGGCACAATCGAACCAGGCATCAGCTTTGAGCGAGAAGTTGCATTTCATACTTGCCTGCTACTTCGCTGTCGATCCGGGGGCCGCAGGTGGTGCAGGGATGGACTTTTCCGTACTTGGTTGCACGGCGTCTTGCAATCGTTTAGTCCAGGTTTGATCCAGCGCCTGCAGTTTCGGATTGATGTCTGGTGCCAATTTTTCCTGCAGTGACCTTCCCACGCGAGCACCCAGTTCCAAAAACTTCGCGTTGGCGGGGGATTCCAGAATCGAGATGATTTGCTTGAGCTCCGCCTCATTGAAGTTTTTTTCTAAGTCTGTGCCCATGACCTCTGGGGCCAGGGCGACAGCCCGTTGGCGGGCGGCAGGTACAGCATCGGCAACGAATTTGTCCAGATCTGCTTGCATGACTTTGCCCAAGGCTTCACGTTTTTCTGGGGCCACTCTGCGCTGTATCGCGACATTGGCCTGTTGCGCCATTTGTCTGGCTGAACCTTCTGACATGCTGCGAGCGAGAAGCTCAATATTGGGCTGCTGAAGTTTGAGAATTTTTTCCACCAATTGTTTCTTGGCAGGACTGACTTTGGATGCGCCGGTAGTCGTGGTGACGGCATTGGCGGTAGCTGGGTCTGCGGCTTGCGCGTGGACGGTGGTCACGGCAACGAGCACCAAGCTCGCGATAACAAGTCTTTTCATTTCTTCTCCTGGTGTGCGGCGGTGATCACAAGCTGCTTGCGGGATCGCCTGCGTCATCTCCGTCCGTGGGCTCGATTTCTGCGTCGGTGTTTGCATCGTTCTCGACGATGCGCTGTAAACCACTCAACGCAGAGCCGTCGTCCAGCGCAATCAGCGTCACACCTTGCGTAGCGCGGCCCAACTCGCGGATCTCGCTGACGCGGGTGCGAACCAGCACCCCTTTGTCGGTGATCAGCATGATTTCGTCGTCAGGACGAACCAAGGTTGCGGCCACCACTTTGCCATTGCGCTCGCTTTGTTGGATGGCGATCATGCCCTTGGTGCCACGCCCGTGTCGGGTGTACTCAACGATGGAGGTGCGTTTGCCGAAACCGTTGGCGGTCGCGGTCAAGACGCTTTGGGATTCGTCCTCCGCCACCAACATGGCGATCACGCTTTGACCTTCGTCCAGCATCATGCCGCGCACACCACGGGCATTTCGACCCATGGAACGAACGTCGTCTTCATCGAAGCGCACGGCCTTGCCACCATCGGAGAACAGCATCACGTCGTGTTTGCCGTCCGTGAGCGCTGCGCCAATGAGGAAGTCGCCTTCGTCCAAATCAACCGCGATGATGCCGGCCTTACGAGGGTTGCTGAACTCTTCCAGCGCAGTTTTCTTGACCGTGCCTTGTGCGGTGGCCATGAAAACAAACCGGTCGGCGGGGAAGGTGCGCGCTTCGCCAGTCAGAGGCAACACCACATTGACCTTTTCGCCCGTTTGTAGCGGGAACATATTGACGATGGGTTTGCCGCGCGATGTGCGTGAGCCCTGCGGCACCTCCCAGACCTTGAGCCAATACACACGCCCTTTGTTGGTGAAGCACAAGATGTAGTCGTGTGTGTTGGCAATGAAGAGCTGATCGATCCAGTCGTCTTCTTTGGTTTGAGTGGCTTGTTTGCCGCGCCCACCACGTTTTTGCGCACGGTACTCTGACAGTGCCTGGCTCTTGATGTAGCCCGTGTGGCTCAACGTCACCACCATGTCGGTGGGGGTGATCAAGTCTTCGGTGCCCAGGTCCTGCGCGTTGTGTTCGATTTGGCTGCGACGCGCGCCAATTTTGGTTTGACCGAACTCGGTTTTGATGGCGGTCAGTTCGTCAGAAATGATGGTGGTGACGCGCTCGGGTGTGGCCAAAATGTTCAATAAATCGGCGATCTCGGACATGACCTCTTTGTACTCGCCGATGATCTTGTCTTGTTCCAGGCCAGTGAGGCGCTGCAAACGCATTTGCAGAATTTCTGACGCTTGCGTATCGCTCAAGCGGTAGAGGCCATCGCCCTGCATGCCGAATTCGCGCGCCAGTCCTTCTGGTCGGAAAGATTCGCGTCCACCAGGCGTGTCTTTTTCGGCGCGTGACAGCATCTCGCGCACCATAGAAGAGTCCCAGCTCTTACTCATCAAAGCCGCCTTGGCCACAGGCGGTGTGGGCGAGGTTTTGATGGTTTCGATGAACTCGTCGATGTTGGCCAGTGCCACCGCCAAACCTTCGAGCACATGACCGCGTTCGCGTGCCTTGCGCAGCTCGAACACGGTGCGGCGTGTCACCACCTCGCGGCGATGCTCCAGGAAGATGGCGATCAAATCCTTCAGGTTGCACAGCTTGGGCTGGTTGTCGATCAGCGCCACCATGTTCATTCCGAAGGTGTCTTGCAGCTGGGTCTGTTTGTACAGGTTGTTCAGCACCACCTCGGGCACTTCGCCGCGTTTGAGTTCAATCACCACCCGCATGCCGGACTTATCGGACTCGTCCTGGATGTGGCTGATGCCCTCGATTTTTTTCTCATGCACCAGCTCGGCCATGCGCTCCAGCAGGTTTTTCTTGTTGACCTGGTAGGGGATTTCATCGACGATGATGGATTGGCGCTGGCCTTTGTCGATGTCTTCGAAGTGGCATTTGGCACGCATCACCACACGGCCTCGGCCGGTTCGATAGCCGTCGCGCACGCCATTCAATCCGTAAATGATGCCGGCGGTGGGGAAGTCGGGTGCCGGGATGATTTCCATCAATTCGTCGATGGTGGCGCTTGGGTTTTTCAGCAAATGCTGACAAGCGTCGATCACCTCATTGAGGTTGTGCGGCGGAATGTTGGTGGCCATGCCGACCGCGATACCCCCTGAGCCGTTGACCAGCAAATTCGGTAGGCGCGCCGGCAATACCAGTGGTTCTCTCTCGCTGCCGTCGTAGTTGGGACCGAAGTTGACGGTTTCTTTGTCCAGATCCGCCAGCATCTCGTGGGTGATCTTGGCCAGCCGAATCTCGGTGTAGCGCATGGCGGCGGCATTGTCGCCATCCACAGAGCCGAAGTTGCCCTGACCATCGACGAGCATATGGCGCAAGGAAAAATCCTGCGCCATGCGAACAATGGTGTCATACACCGATTGATCGCCGTGCGGGTGGTATTTACCAATCACGTCACCGACGATACGGGCAGACTTTTTGTACGGCCGGTTCCAGTCGTTGCTCAGCTCATGCATGGCAAACAAAACGCGTCGATGCACGGGTTTCAGTCCGTCACGTGCATCAGGTAAGGCGCGCCCCACAATCACGCTCATCGCGTAGCTGAGGTAGGAGCTGCGCATTTCCTCTTCTAAGCTGATGGGCAGCGTTTCTTTGGCAAACTGGGTCATGCGGGCAATCAGTCAAGTAATAACCAGGCAGCGCTGCAAATCACGTGCGGCGGACGAAACTCGCATTCTAGTTCTGTCGCAACTGTGGCGCTCTTGCAACGACCGCTGTGTCTGGCCATTTCCGGTAGGCTCAATTTCAATTGCTCTTGCAGCCTATGGCACAATGTTTTTTGTAGCCAAACTCCGAGGTTTCGGGTTTGGATTTACGGTTATGTGAGTTCGCACCTTTTGTTGAACACCCTAGATCCCATCCCCCCTGAGAGGAGAATCATGAAGAAACTGAATAACGTGGCATCGCTTTTCGCAACTGTTGCACTCGCAACACTGTCTTCTGGCGCGTTCGCCCAAGCCAAAGCGGTTGACAACTGGGTCAACCCCAATGGTCTGACCTGGATGAACGGCACCAACCAGCACTGCTGGCGTGACGCCAGCTGGGCTCCGGCAACGGCGGTGGGTACCTGCGACGGCGCACTTAAGCCTGCCGCTGCTCCGGCACCAGCTCCTGCCGCTGCGCCAGCTCCGGCTCCTGCACCTGCACCTGCCGCTGCGCCAGCCGCTGCGCCTCGTCCTGCCCCAGCTCCTGCTGCTCCTGCTGCTGAAAAGGTCACCTTCGCGGCTGACGCATTCTTTGACTCCGGAAAATCGGTGCTCAAACCTGAAGGCAAAGCCAAGCTGGATGACCTGGTTAGCAAGATTGCCGGCATCAGCCTCGAAGTCATCATCGCTGTGGGTCACACCGACTCCGACGGCAGCGACGCTTACAACCAGAAGCTGTCGGTTCGCCGCTCTGAAGCCGTCAAGGCCTATTTGCTCAGCAAAGGCGTTGAGAAGAACCGCGTCTACACCGAAGGCAAGGGCGAGAAGCAGCCTGTTGCTGACAACAAGACCAAAGACGGCAAGGCCAAAAACCGCCGTGTTGAAATCGAAGTGGTTGGTACCCGTACCAAAAAGTAAGCCCTTGGGCTTAACCCGAAACCCCGCTTCGGCGGGGTTTTTCATGTGCGCCCAGCATGGGCGCACTCCTGCGGGTGCAAGTTCCGCCACGAGCTGGTCACAGCGAGTGAAGTGAAGCGCAACTGCATTAGGGCGACCGAGTGTGGGAAGCAAGCGTGGAGCATAAATCGCGAGCCGATGAACAAGAACCGCATAGAAGGCGCAGCCAAGCAAGGCGAGCGGGCATGAAACCGCGAAGCTTTTGTGACCAAGGCCTTGGTAGCGTAAATGCGGCGGTTGTGCGATGAAGGAGTGCGACCCTTACCTGGGGAGATCTCGCCTTGTTTCTGAAAGGAAGACGGCATTGCCGGAGCGAGAAGTCAGCAAAGGTCGTAGTAGTGGATGCTGGGGCTGATGAGGCCGTAAGGCTGCCACGAAGGACCGAACGAGAGTGAGTGAACGGGACATGGGGATGCATAAGGCCATGCGTCAGATGCCGGCAGCGTCCGGGCGGGTGGGAGTAGCACGCGGTGAAGCCGCGTGTGAACCTACCAGCGACGAAGCCTGCGGCCCGCCCCATGAGCACCCGGACACAGGGTCGGCAAAGCCCCAGGCAGGTACAGGCGGCTTGCTGGAGGCGGCGCTGACGAGACAGAACCTGCAAGCAGCATGGAGGCGGGTCAAGGCCAACCAAGGCGCAGCCGGGGTCGATGGACTCGATAACGAGCAAACCGCCCAATGGATGCGCACACACTGGCTTGATACCCGCCAAGCACTGCTGGCGGGTAGGTACCGGCCCAGTCCGGTACGCAAAGTATTGATTCCCAAGCCCGATGGCGGCCAGCGCGAGCTGGGCATCCCCACGGTGCTGGATCGACTGATCCAGCAAGCCTTACTACAAGTGCTGCAACCGCTGATCGATCCCACCTTCAGCGAACACAGCCACGGGTTTCGTCCTGGCAGGAGGGCCCACGATGCGGTCAAGGCTGCCCGGGGCTACGTCCAGTCGGGCAAGCGCGTGGTGGTGGACGTAGACCTGGCCAAGTTCTTCGACAGGGTCAACCACGACATCCTGATCGACAGGCTGCAAAGGCGCATCAAAGACGCTGGCGTGATCTGGCTGATTCGGGCGTACCTGAACGCAGGGATCATGGATGGAGGGGTGGTGATCCAGCGTCATCAGGGCACGCCGCAAGGCGGGCCACTGAGCCCATTGCTGGCCAACGTGCTGCTCGACGAGGTGGACAAAGCGCTGGAGGTGCGAGGCTACAGCTTCGCCCGCTATGCGGACGACTGCAACGTGTATGTGGGTAGCAAGAAGGCTGGGGAGCGCGTGATGGCCTATCTCAGGAAGCAATACACCCAACTCCAGCTTCAAATCAACGAAGCCAAGAGCGCGGTGGCCAGCGCCTTTGGGCGCAAATTCCTGGGGTATGAGCTGTGGGTTGCCAAAGGCAAAGAAGTCAAATGTGCTGTGGCGCACAAGGCCCGGGACGACTTCAAAGCCCGAATCCGGCAACTCACACGCCGCAATGGTGGGCGCAGCATGGCGCAAGTGGTGGAGAAACTGCGGCCCTACCTGTTGGGGTGGAAGGCTTACTTTGGGTTGGCGCAAACGCCGCGCGTCTGGCGAGAGCTGGATGAGTGGCTGCGTCACCGCTTGAGGGCCATCCAACTCAAGCAGTGGAACAAGCCCAAGGTCATCTACCGGGAACTCAAAGCACTGGGGGCGAAACAGAGCGTGGCAAAGCGGGTGGCAGGCAACAGCCGCTGCTGGTGGCGCAACAGCGACGGATTGCTCAAGACGGTGTTGACCGTTGCGTACTTCGACCGGCTGGAGGTACCCAGGCTGTCATGACCTCAAACTCTCGAACCGCCTGGTGCGGACCCGCATGCCAGGTGGTGTGGCAGGGGTGCCTCCGATAATGGAGGCCCCCTATGCCGATTTTTGGCCATCAAAGGAGTTGTTGGCTTGGTTAACATCACCTCATGAACGTCAACGCCGACCCTCAAGAACTCGCCAAATTCAGTGAGTTGGCCCACCGCTGGTGGGATCCACAAAGTGAATTTCGACCGCTTCACGAAATCAACCCTTTGAGGTTGGATTGGATCGATAGCCAAAGTCCACTTTCAGGCAAAACGGTGGTTGATGTGGGTTGCGGTGGCGGCATCTTGGCCGATTCCATGGCTCGGCGCGGGGCGAACGTCCTCGGTATCGATTTGTCCACCAAGGCCCTCAAAGTGGCCCAGTTGCATGCGCTGGAGGCCGCTACGCCGTCTATTCGATATCGCGAGATCGCCGCAGAAGCGTTGGCCGGGGATGAGCCGTCAGCGTTTGATGTGGTGACCTGCATGGAAATGCTTGAGCATGTGCCCGATCCGTCGTCCGTCGTCCGTGCTTGTGCCACTTTGGTGAAACCCGGTGGTTGGGTTTACTTCTCCACCATCAACCGCAATCTCAAGTCGTTTCTTTTCGCCATCGTGGGGGCAGAGCATGTACTCAAACTCTTGCCCAAAGGCACGCACGAGTACGAGAAATTCATTCAGCCCAGCAGCTTGGCCGCTTGGTGCCGTGAGGCTGGTCTGGAATTGGTTGGAACACGTGGCATGGAATACAACCCAATTACCAAACGGTATTGGCTGTCGAGTGATACAAGTGTGAATTATTTGTTCGCATGTCGGCGACCGCTGTGATGTCATTGTCCGCCGACGTGAGTTTTTCCGCCGTTCTGTTCGATCTAGACGGCACCTTGGTAGACAGTGCCCCCGACCTTGCAGGTGCGGCCAACGACATGCGGGTTTCCCGTGGCCTTGACCCTTTGCCTTACGCGATGCTGCGCCCCATGGTGGGAAGCGGCGCACGAGGCATGGTGGGAGTTGCGCTGCAGGTGCATCCGGGAGATGCTGATTTCATGGCGCTGCGCGATGAGTTTTTGCACCGCTATGAAGAACGACTCACCCGAGAAACCACCGTGTTTTTGGACATGCAGCCCGTGCTACAAAAGCTCACGCAATCGGGCGTCGTGTGGGGAATCGTCACTAACAAGATAGCTCGGTATGCCGAGCCCTTGGTCAGCGCCTTGGGCTTGTGTCGCGCGTCTGCGGTTTTGGTTTGTGGTGATACAACCGCCCATGCCAAGCCTCATCCCGCGCCGCTGATCGAAGCGGCCGAGCGAATTCAAGTGCAGACCAGCCGCTGCCTCTACGTGGGTGATGATTTGCGGGATGTTCAAGCCGGCAAAGCCGCTGGCATGCAAACCGCTGCTGCAGCATGGGGCTATCTTGGCAAGGGTGAATCAGTGCACGACTGGCATGCGGATCATTTCCTCCATCAACCTCAAGATCTCTTGAAGTTGTTGCGATTGCCCTAAACTACTCGCTTCCTGGGGCTGACTTGGCTTCGACGTGGGTGCGGAGTTGGAACAGGGCATGCCGAGCACCAGTACGCTCGTAAATCCACTGGATACTTGTAACTGCAAACGACAGTCACTACCAAGTCGCCGCTTAAAACCGGTGACCTTCGCAACAGTTGGCCGATGGGCTGGGCGTGAGGGGCAACCCAAACGCTGCGAAGTCAAACACATGGGCTCGTCCTGGGTTGCGTCATTCAGCACAGGCTTAAATCAAGTGACTAGGGGCGGGTGTAGCGTGCTGCTGCGCGATACCAACCTCAAAAATCAAATCAGTCAGCTACGCATGTAGAACTGCCCGATGATGGCTTGCGGACGCGGGTTCGATTCCCGCCAGCTCCACCAGATGAGGGTCCGAGAGGGTCCATAGAGGTACAGAAAGCCCATGTAAATCAACGACTTGGGCTTTTTTATTGTCCGCATAAGTGCAGGAACTTCCGCCAGCATCCGCGCCTTGAAGCAGGAACTCTCGCAGGAACCCCATAATTCGGGCTCCTGCACTTTGAAAGTTCCTGCATGGCACGCGACCTCATTCCTGGCGATGTGACGATTCGCAGCATCAAGCCCGGCGACCCTCGCAAACGGTTGAGTGATGGTGATGGGCTTTACCTGCGGCTGTTCGTTAAGGGCGGCTCGCATGGCTGGCGCTTGGACTACACGATTGCCGGTGTCCGCAAAAACCTGAGCCTGGGCACCTACCCGGACACCGGCTTGGCGCTGGCTCGCAAAAAAGCCGACGAAGCCCGCAGACTGGTGAGCGATGGCAAAGACCCCAGTAAGGTGCGTCAAGCTGCCAAGCTGGAGGCCGCCAGATTGCGCGAGGAAAGCCGCTTGGCTGACAAGGGTATGCCTGCATCTGGTTCGTTTGAAGCCATCGCCCGTGAATGGCTGGCGACCAAGCACATGCCCAAGGTGAGCGAGGGGCATGCCGAGCGCACTCGCATTCGCTTTGAGCAAGACGTGTTTCCCTACCTGGGGCGCAGGCCAATTGGCGAAATCAAAGCCCCAGAACTGCTGGCGTGCCTGCGTCGTGTCGAGTCGAGGGGGGCTATTGAAACTGCGCACCGCATCAAAGACGCCTGCGGTCAGGTGTTCCGCTACGCCATTGCAACCCATGAAGGTTTGTGTGAACGTGACCCGTCAGCCGATCTGCGCGAAGCCCTTACCCCTATGACCAGTGGCCACCATGCCGCAGTGACCGATCCCAAGCGTGTGGGCGAGCTGCTGCGTGCCATTGAAGCCTACAAAGGGCACCCAGTCACTCGGGCAGCGTTGGCATTGGCACCCATGTTGTTTCAGCGCCCCGGCGAGTTGAGGCAGGCCGAGTGGGATGAAATCAATTTGGAAGAAGCCATGTGGACGATCCCCAGCCACCGCATGAAACGCACCAAAAAAGGCAAGGCCAGCGGTGTGCCGCACTTCGTGCCCCTGTGCACGCAGGCGGTGGCTGTCCTGAGTGAGCTGCAATTGCTTACTGGGGCAGGGCGCTACCTGTTCCCCAGTTTGCGCAGCAAAGACCGACCTATGTCAGATGCTGCGGTGCTGGCCGCGCTGCGGCGCATGGGCTTTCCCAAGGATGAAATGACCGGCCACGGCTTCAGGGCCACCGCCCGCACCATGCTGGCTCAGAACTTGAACGTGGATGCGGCTGTTATCGAGGCCCAACTGGCCCATGCGGTACCCGACGCTCTGGGCCGCGCCTACAACCGAACCGATTTTCTGCCGCAACGCCGCACCATGATGCAAACATGGGCCGACTACCTTGACCGCCTGCGCAAAGGCGGTGAGGTGGTGCCGCTGCGTGAGCGCACCGGCTGACAACCACCACCACCCTCCGCGACCCACCGCCCGGCCTTGTGCCGGGCGCTGTCATTCTGGCTTGGCCTTGTGTGCTGGCCGGTGATGCATGCGCTGCGGGTTGCCGATGGGTGGGCGGCCTTGGGCAATTGCGACCGGGCCGGGGGTGGCGGCGGGAGAGATTCACTTTCGCGCGCGGTTTTGTCGGTTTGAGCACCAGGTAAAAACCTGGCGGCGTACACGAGGGGGCGGGGATGACAGCACCAAGCCACCGCCACCGGGCGCAACACCCGGTGAATGCTGGGTTTTCGGGTAGCGAAGGCAGCGGGGACAACAGTGGGGACGGGGCGGTGCTGGGATGGTGACGAGGGGACAAGTAGTAGTAGAAGAAGAATTTCAATCATTCATCTTCTATGCCTTGCCGCTCCAACTGGTTGTTGTTCATCGTTCGCCACCCATGCCATGGCCGAGGGGGTACCCCCCCATTAGGTACTCCTGGGCGGGTTTCCGATACGGGTGATTCGACCTGCGTCGTTTCACCAGTGGGTGGCCCTGGGAATTGGTCAACCAGGCAACGGTTTGGGCATAGGTGCTGCCTATGGCGGGGTGTGCTTCGGTGATGCCCTTGCGGTGCCCCTGCCAGCCTGCGCCGCCCTTGCCCTGGTGCTTGGATGCCTGTGAACTGCTGTGGACGAAGCGGGCGCGAGGGGGAGATTCCCCGGCCACCCCCACCGCGCCCGGCGCAAAAAAGAGTTTTACTGAATTGGGCGGTGGTGGTTACATTGCACGCGCCAACAACGGAGCAACTCATGGTCAACACCAACGCAACCACCACAGCCGCAAGCACACCAGTGCGCAACGATGCCGAGCTGGCCCGCCTGCTGGGCTTGGACAAATCTGCCGTCAGTCGCGCCAAGCGCAAGGGCATGCCCACGCACAGCCTTGAAGCGGCCATGGCCTGGCGCGACAACCACCTGAACGTGGCCATGCGCAAAGACACCAACCCGTTGCGCGACAACAGGCCGCGTGGTCAGGTTGCTGCGGGTTCATCCGCTGCTGCTGCCATCCAGCGTGTTCACACCTTGTGGCCCGTGGCTGAAAGCGCCTTGAAGGCGGGCATGCTGCACCTGGTGGAGGGCGAGTTGCGCCAAGCCATGCGTGATGTACCCAAGGCAGCACGCAAGCGCGTGTTGTTGCACCCCGAAGTGATGGATGCCCTGTGTGCCGACTTCATCAGAGCTGTGCAGGGCGATCAAGAAACCAGCCAAACCACCGGCCACACTGGCACATGCCTGGCTGATGATGAACTGCTATCGGGGGATGTTTGGTACTGCATCGCAGCCAAAGAACCCTTTCCGGCTGAGTGGCTCACGCACTGAGCCACCAGGCCGTTATCATCGGTTTGCTGCGCATAGCCTGAGGCTGATCCCCAAAGGCGAACCATGGCCCCCTTGCCATCTTGCGCAGCCTTCGTTTCAAGGGGCTGCGCAGAGGGGTGTGCAATGAACGTTTCCACTTTCCTAGTTCGCCTGGGCATCGCTGTAGCGTTGGCCGGGCTTTTTTTTCTGGCCCCGTTTTTCAACGGGCACACAGTGGGCACCGTGGTTGTGGGCTCGCTGGCCAGCGGTGTCGCGCTTGCTGGGCTCGGGTGGCTGCTGGGGGTTTGCTCGCTGGTGTGGGGTGAGCGGTGACGGTGGCCGTGTCGGTTGTTGAGCAACTGAAACGGCGAAGGGCAGCACAAATTACCGATGCTGATCTTGTGGCGCTGGGTGATGTCATCACACAGCACATGCGTGAAACAACGCTCCCCCTCAAAGAGGTGGCCGACGCTGTGTTGACTGAGCTGGAGAAGCCGAACAGCCAAACAGCCCTGTATCAATGTCGGCCAAATGTGTTGCCAAGGCTCATCGAACGAACCTCTAAGCATATTTTTTGGCAGGACATGACGCTTCCCGAACTGACATTGTTGCAGTGGTTGCGCTACTGCTGGTGCAGGCGTGACAAGCCGGAGTTGACCTACCAAGGCGCACACGGAGTTCGCATAACCAAGGCCGACGCAGTAGCCGTTTTTGGTTGGGTGCCACCTGCTGATGTAGGTGCCGAAGCACCAAAGAAAGCTTCGCCAAAGCAGAAAGACCCGTACCGTGGAAAGCTACTGCTGGACTTGATTCGTGAGCGTGAAAAGCCCGGCACCCCATGGTTAAAGGCTTTGTCTCTTGAAATTGGTGTCCCCGAGAGAACCATTCAAAACCGCCGCACTGCCGCTGAGCTGGCCGAGAAGAAAAAACCGTCCATTGATGGGGTGGTACTTGGTTGGAAAACGAAAGAAAGTAGGTGAAAGATGGCGCACCACTTGGCGTAGGTCGTCGATCCTTAACGCTCTCCAAACCCTTGTAAACCAAGGCTTCTCTGTATCGACGCCACTTTCAAAGTGGCGTGCGCCAAATGGCGCGGCTCAAAGTCTCGACCGGCACCCCAACAAACCGGAACGAGTCCATGAGCACTTCTTCAGACCAACTTCCCACCAGCCACGTGCATCAACTGCACGCCGCGCTGCCCGTCAAGCAACAAGCTGACACCAATCGCCGCCGCTTGCTCTTGCGACTGTCCGAAGTCATGCGACGAACTGGCCTCGGTAAAAGTTCGATCTACGCTGGAGCCAAAAGCGGCACGTTCCCGTCGCCAGTTCAAATTGGTGGGCGTGCCGTTGCCTGGCACGAGCACGAGATTGACGCCTGGATTGATGCGCGGCCCGTAGTGGTCACGGGAGTTGCCAGATGAGTCCGCATCGGCTCATGCCCCCGGCCCTGGTGGTGGCTGCTGGCTATCCCGATTTGCTGCGCGAGGCGGCGCTCCAGGTTCAATCCAGATCGAACCAAGAGCCGCTGGGATTTCGCTGGGGGTTTCCGAATTCTGGTTGTAGTAGTCAATACCTCACCAAGCTGATCTTTGAGGGTGGTTTTTCCAGCCTTCACGTGCGGTGTGTTTCTACTGGTGAACTAATGCTTGCCACCAAGCCGGTGGACTTGTTCGAGTTCGACCCAGCCCGAACATACCCAAATCTGCTGCAAGACATTGGGCCTTTGCCGGGGGGCTGGAAGTGAGCTGCTTAGCTTCGCTTTCAGTGCAGACGCCTGCACATGAAAAAGCCCTGGCCACTTTGCGGGCGCGTGCTGCGCTGATGGGGTGGGGCTTGCACACCATGACCGAGACGGACGGCACGCGGTATTACCTTCTTAGCCGTTGGGGCATGACACGCGAGCTGCCCGACCTGGCCAGCGTGTCGCGGCTGCTGCGACAGATGGGAGCCCCCGAGTGATGGCGGCTTCGTTCAATCACCTGGTGCAAGGTGGAGTGGCTTTGTTTGCCGCGCCTGTTTTGCGTGGGGTAGACTGCGCACGCCTCTGCACATCAGGGGTAGGGTTTGGAAGCCCTGCAAACAAGGCGCGCGGCCGCCTCAAAAAGAGCGGCCTTTTTTGCGCGTCACACCTTGGACTCCATGTTTATGGCGGGCCGGGTGGGAGAGCCTTCGCGGGCTCGCCAGTGCCTTGTTTCTGGTCTTCCAATCCCGCTTTGGCCCGCCACCCTCGTTTGGAAGCGAGGGGTGCGGTTGTCTTGACCGTAAACAAGGAGCCAACCATGGCTGTTACCTCTATGGGCGCACACGCGCCCTCTACCTCCCCACGTCCCTCCGCACCCCTTGGTGCATCCCCAACCGGCCCTCGTGGCCACGCCAGCACCCGCACGCGCCACGTTCACAGCGTGTTGATGTTGGGTGATGGTGACGCCACCGTCACCAGTTCGCGCCGACAAGGCGAGCCCCGCGCCGTGAGCATCACCGTGCGGCAAGGTTCGATCTTGCTCACCGGCCACCTCACCGCCCCGCAAGCCCAAGCCCTGGCCGAGGCCCTCGCCAAGGCCAGCAAAGCCGCCGTGGCCGCAACCAAAGCCCGCGAGTCTCAAAGCGCGTGGGCCGACACCGCCATGGGCGACCTGGTGCAAGGGAGGGCCGCAGCATGAGCGCCACCAAAACCCGAGCCAAACCCAACGGGCAGCAAGCCGGCAGCAATGCCCCCAGCAAGGACGATGTAGCCCCCGCTTTCAAGGAACCATTCGACGCCTGTTCCATGTTGATGGCGCTATACCAAAAGGCCGAACCGAACCTCTCGCCCGACGAACTGCGATGGCTGGAGGGCAGCAGCGACTTGGCGCAGTACCTGGCCAGCAACAGCGCCAAAGTGGCCGATGCCATTGCCGAGGAGTTGACCTATGAAGCTGCCTTCGACAAAGGTGGCATTGGCACTCTGGGGCGCAAGGAATCCATAGCGGGCTTGTTCTACACCCTGGGTGCTGCCTTCACCCAAATTGAAGGTTTGATTTTGCTCAGTGGCTGGGCCAACTATCAACGCGGCGTGCTGCTGCATGGAGAAGAAGAATGAAAACCACTGTTTTGGTACCAAACACCGACCTGGCAGCAGCGCTGGATGCGATTCAAAAAGAACTTCCCCAAGTGACCACAGCGCTGTTTTATCTCGCTGATGCGATCGACTATTTGGCTCACGAACAAGCCGCTGAAGGCCAAAGCAACCCATTCCATCTGTTCACCCACGTGGCAAGCATGGAGCGTGACCGCTGCGAGGTGATCGAGAACCAACTCAAGGTGGTGGTGGCGCATCTCACGAAAGTGGGGCTCACATGAACCATTCAAGCCACTCACCCCAGCAAGCCGCTCAAGCGGCCAAAGACCTGAGCGACCTGTTGACCGAGATCGCTGACGCCACCCACTTCGTTGTCCTGCAACTTGGCGGCGATGAACGCAGCCCGCTTCCACTGATTGAGCGGGAACTGTTGCAAGCGATTGATCGTTGTGAGCGTCTGTGGGTTTGCCTTAACGACATGGCGACGGCACCAGTGCAGACGCCTGCACCAGCACGCGCAGCATCCCACGAAGCCCCCAACCTGGAGCCCGCACACCATGGCTGATCCAAAAATCAAGTTCGACATACTGGCCAATGCCCAAGGCGATGAAAGCATCAATCGCCTGACCACTGAGCTGGAGAAGCTGGACAAGTCCATTGATGGCGACGTGGCCGCACGCGCACAGGCGCTGGCCGGTGAGCTGCGGGCGCTGGGCGCACAGTCGGCGGCGATAGACCGCTTTCGTGAGCTGAAGAACGAGGCCGGCGCAGCGGGTGGTTCTTTGGGCCTGGCCAAAGTCAACCTGGACGCCTTCACGAAGGAGATGATTGCAACCGGGCCACCCACCCGAACCCAAACCGGCCAACTGGAAAAACTCAAGGACACGGTGCGGCTGGCCCGCAACGAGTTCTTGGCCAAGAGCGAAGCCTTGACGGCGGCACGCGGTGAGCTGGGGCGGCTGGGCATTGCCACCGAGCAGTTGGAAAACAAAGAAGCCTCTTTGCGCAGTGCCGTGCAAGCGGCCCGCACCGAGATTCAAACCCTGGGGCAACAGCAGCAGGCGGTGCAGCGCATCACCGAGCTGGCCCAGGCTACCGAGAAAGCCCGCGCGGCCCTGGGTGCCAGCGATGCTGCCCTGGTGGCCTACCGCCGCTCGATAGCCGACCTGGCCAATCCCACACAAGCGCAGCAGCGGGAGCTGGAGCGGCTCACCAACGCGGTGAGAACGTCACAGGTGGCGTTTTTGCAAGCGGCTCAGGCCCAAGCAAGTAGCGCCGCATCGGCACGCGCTGCGGGCGTGGACACCGACCGCCTGGCGCAGGCTGCGCAGCGTGTGGCCAACAGCTACCGCACCCAAGCGACGGAGGCCACCCGGTCAGCCGCTACGCAGTCAGCAGCGCACAAACAAATCGCCCAGGGTGTGGACTCGATCAACACCAAGCTGGGTACGCTGCAAAACATTGGCATTGCGGGCATCTTGGGCGGGCAAACCTCGCAACTGCTGCGCAGCGTGGCCGAGACGGCTGACCAGTTCAGCAATCTGTCGGCCCGCATTCGTTTGGTGACCGGCGACGGCGCGGCGTTTGAAGCGGCGATGCAGGGCGTGTACGAAGTTGCCAAGAACACTTCCAGTTCGCTGGAGGGAACGGCCACGCTGTTCACCCGCATTGCGCAGGCTGGCAAGGAAATAGGCCTGAGCCAGAAAGACGCGCTGGCCCTCACCCAAAGCATCAACCAAGCGGTGCAGGTGTCGGGCGCATCGGCGCAGGCGTCGGATGCGGCCATCACGCAGTTGATTCAAGGACTGCAAGGCGGCGTGTTGCGCGGCGAGGAATTCAACTCGGTGATGGAACAAGCACCGCGCCTGGCGCAAGCGCTGGCCGCTGGGCTGGGCGTGACCACGGGCGAGCTGCGCAAGCTGGCCAACGAGGGGCAGCTTTCCAGCACCACAGTGATACGGGCCTTGCAGTCGCAGCGCCAAGCGCTTGAAACTGAGTTTGGCCAACTGCCCGCGACCGTTGGCCGGGCGCTGACCAACCTACAAACCGAGTGGGCCAAGTTCATTGGTGGACTGAACAACAGCACCGGGGCCACAGGTGCGGTGGCGGCGGGCATTAACACCATTGCCGAGAACCTGGAGGTGGTGGCCCGCCTGGCGGGTGTGGCCGGTACCGCGTTGGTGGCGGGCCTGGCCGTGAAAGGTGCAGCCGCCTTGCGTGCCTACGCGGCTGAAGCTGCGTTGGCAGCGGGGGCGACCAACTTGCTAACGGCATCCATTGCCAAGGTGCCTGCCGTGGTGAACATCACCGTGGCGGCGGTGGGCTTTGAGGTGGGCTATGAGATAGGCCGGATGCTGCAAGAGAACTCCGAGCTGGCACGCCAGTTGGGTGTGGGCATCGTGGGCTTCTTTGAGCTGCTGGTGAACGACTTGCAGTTCATCAAAGAGGCAGCGGTGGCCGTGTTCACCGATGCCACGGTGGATGATGCGATTGAACGCTGGAAGACCAAGAACCTGCAAGTGGGCAGCACCATCCGCGACATGATGGCGGACGCCAAGCAAGGCCCCAGGGAAGTAGCCCAAGCCGCCGAAGAAGCCACGCAGAAAACCGAGCAACTGGGTACAGCAGCCACCAGCACCGGCCAACAAATCGCAGCCGCTGCGCCGCAAGCGGTGGGGGCCATGGGGCAGATCGGGGCGGCATCGGCGACCGCCCAAAGCGCCATTGCTGCCTTGGGCGCTGCGGCGAAGTTGAACCTGCCTTTGGTGGGCGTCACGGCGGGACAGATGGCCCAGGCCATGGTGGACGCTGCGACCAAGAGCCGGGAAGTGGCCACGGTGTTTGAACGCGACTTGCCCGCTGCCCTGGCCAAACTCAGTGGGCCTGAGCTGGACAAGTTCCGCACAGCTTTCATTGGCGCACTGCAAGACGCAGGCAACCAAGCGCAGTTGCTGGAGAAGGTGGTGGCCGCAACCGGCCAGCGTGCGGCTGAAGCCCTGGGCGTGGACGTGGTGAAGGCCAGCAAACAAATGTCCGCCGAGTTTCGGGTGGCCCAAGACAACTTCAGCATCTTGGTGCGCTCCAGTGACGAACTCAAAAAGTCGGGCGTGGACATGGGGCAAGTCTTTGAAGACGCCTTCGCCAAGATGATTGCCGGGGCACGCAACCAAACCGAGCTGGAGGTGGTGCGCAGCCGCATTGAAGCCCTGGGCAAGGCCGGTGAAATTTCCAAGGCCCAGGTGGTGGAGCTGATGAACAGCCTGCGCCAAAAGTCAGACGAAGCCAGCAAGGGTGTGAACAGCCTGGATGAAGCGCTGCGCACGTTTGGCATCAAGACAGCCGGTGAGCTGAAAAAAAACCGCCGACAACTATGCGCAGGCCTGGGAAGTTATTCGCACCAGCTCCACAGCCACGCTGGAGCAAAAGCAGCAAGCGTTTTTGAGATACGCCGAAGCGGCGATTGCATCCAATGGTGGTGTGGCGGACTCCACGTTGAAAGCCCAAGCGGCCATGCTCAAGCTAAAGATCGAAGTGGATGAAACAGGCAAAGTCATTGCCATCACCGGGGCTCAGGGTGCCAAAGGAATTGACAACATCACCAACGCAGCACAGCGTGCTGCCGCCGAGATGCAGCGCCTCTACAACATCACTGAAGGCGGCAGACCCAAGAACCAGTTGGGAGGCATTGACGGTGCTGGCAACAAAGACCGTGGCGACAAAGCATTGGGTGTGGGCGATGTACCTGCCTCTGCATTGAACCGGCAGCTTGATGGATTGGAGCAGCTGCTTCTCAAAGAAAAAGCAGGCACGCTGAGTGAGCGTGATGTCGAGCTGGCCAAGTCGGTGTTGGAGGCCGCTACCTTCAACTACGAAACCATCCGGCAACTTAGCCCAGGCGCACGTGGCTTGAACGGGTTACAAGGTGCCGAAGGGCAAGTGGCCAATGCACGGCGCTTGCTTGCCGCTACACAGGGCGGCACGGGCGGTGCTTCGCTGGGTGGGTCTGTGAACCAGCGCAACAGCGCCAACCCGGCCAGCGGCGGCACCTTCACGGTGAATATCAACACCAGCACCCGGCAGTCGCAAGTGAATGTAGCGAGTCGCGCCGATGTCAACACGCTGACCGACGTGCTGCAAGAGCTGGCCGACGCCCGCGCTCGCAGCGTTTGACCCGCTGCCATGAATCCCCAACCCAGTCGCACACCCTGCGGCTTCTTTCGATGAACCTCAAACTGGAGCTATGACCCATGAACACCACGACCACTGACTATGAATTCACCCTATCCCCTGCAAGCATCGTGATCGCCAAAAAGCTTGCTGCCCTGGTGCATGCCATCCCCGGCCCCAACACCGACAAGCGCGAGCGGCTATCCAATATCTTCAACCATCTATGCGCCAAACAGCCTGACGCCAAAGCGGCGTTCCGCGAAGCAATGGACGCTTTACGCGGTACCGACTTCATGGAGGACAACCATGAGGATGTGCTGTTGATTGCCATAGTGAAGCTGCTGTCTGTTGACGAAGTGGCAGCGCCTCGGGTGAAAGTGCCTGAGGTAATCAACATAAAAGCATGGCTGGAAAAACATGGGTCGCAGGCCATGGCAGGCCGACCCGCCGCGACCGACAACGAAGGCTTGCCGCCCTCGGTTTGACCTCTTTACGCCCGACGCTCACCTCACCCACCCCATGCCCAAAAAGCCCGCCCGCTCCAACACGCCAATGCAACGCACGATCACCCCCGAGCTGATCCGCGCCGCACTGGCGTGCATTCCGCCCGACCTGGATCGAACCGACTGGGCGCGGGTGGGCATGGCGATCAAGTCGGAACTGTCAGACGCTGCGGGCTTTGACCTGTGGAACGAGTGGAGCGCCCGAGGCGAAAGCTACAACGAACGCAACGCCCGCGACACCTGGCGCAGCATCAAAGCGGGTGGGGCCACCACCATTGGCACCTTGTTTGGTATTGCCAAAGACCACGGCTTCAAGTTCCCCGAAGGCACCGAGCCAGCACCAACCCCCGACCCTGCGGCCCTGGCCGAAGCCGAGCGACTGTCCGAGAAAAAACGCAAGCAGCGCGAAGCCGAGGAAGCCACCTATTCGCAGCGAGCAGACCAAGCGGCCCGTGAAGCGGCCAAGCTGTGGCAGGAAGCCGGCGAATCGGGCCATTCGCCCTACCTGGTGCGCAAGCGCGTGCAAGGCCATGGCGTGCGTTACCAACCCGATGGCACGCTGCTGGTGCCCATGGTGACGGTTTCCCCGCCTGGGCAAGGTGTGATGCAAAACGTTCAGCGCATCGCCCCTGAAAAGCCCGCAGATGGCGGCACCGATAAGCGCTTCATGCCGGGTGGTCGCAAGACGGGCCTGTGGCATTTGATGGGCACCATCAACGATGCCGCGCCACTGCTACTGGCCGAAGGGTATGCCACCGCTGCCAGCCTTCACGAAGCGACAGGCCACCCGGTGGGTGTGTGCTGGGATGCGGGCAACCTGGTTCACGTAGCCAAGGCAGTGCGCCAGCTCCACCCCACCACGTTGTTGATGGTGTGCGGTGACGATGATGGGGCCACAGAACAGAACACTGGCACCAACCCGGGCCGCGTCAAAGGCATCGCCGCTGCCCGTGCTGCGCTCACCGACACCGGCCCTGCCGGCGTGGTGTTCCCTGAGTGCCCACCCGACACCAACACTGACTTCAACGACATGGCCCAAGCCGCTGGTCTTGATGCTGTGCGCGAGCTGGTGGCCGCTGCATTGGCTGCGCCGTCGATACCGAAGGGGCGGGGCAAGGCGGATGGCGGCACACAGAGAACGAAAACGCAGCCAACGAATGACGCTTCGGCACGCGAAGATGCACCAGTGAATGGCGACGATGCCGCGCCGGGATATGACCCCTTCTCAGTAAATGACAACGGTGTGTGGCATGCCGCCCGTGATGCCGATGGCAACGAAAAGCGCCCCGTGTGGCTTTGCTCGCGTTTGGTGGTTACGGCCCGAACACGTGCTGAAGACAACAATGGGTGGGGGTTCCTGTTGAACTTCTCAGACCCTGACGGCAACCCCAAAGTGTGGGCCATGCCATCGGCCATGCTCAGTGGCGACGGCACCGAGTGGGCTGGGAACTTGCGCAACATGGGCTTGCAGATGGCACCCGGAACCCGAGCCCGCAACCTGCTGGCGCAGTACATCGACACGCGCAGGCCTGAAGAGCGGGTGACTTGCACCGACCGTGTGGGGTGGCATGACGCGGTGTATGTGCTGCCTTCGGGTTCTATCGTTTCCGAGGCTGTGCAGGCGTCTGGAAAACGGTATGTTTTCCAGAGCGAGAGCGGCATGGAAAACACGTTCAGGCGTCAGGGGTCATTGGCCGACTGGCAAAGCCGCGTTGCTTCGCAGGCTGCGGGCAACTCGCGCTTGGTGTTTGCGCTGTGCTGCGCCTTCGCTGGCCCACTCGTGCGGCTGGCTGAACTTGAAAGCGGTGGGTTTCACCTGCGGGGTTCGTCCAGCATGGGCAAGACAGTGGCCCTACGTGTGGCGTCGAGCGTGTGGGGGCGACCCGGTTACATGCAGCGCTGGCGCAGCACGGCGAACGCCCTTGAGGCTACGGCGGTTCAACACTGCGATGCGACCTTGATTCTTGATGAGTTTGGCCAGCTTGATCCGCGTGAGGCGGGCAACGTGGCCTATTTGTTGGCCAACGACCAAGAGAAGGGGCGGGCCACAGGACGCGGCTTGTCGCGCAAGAAAAGAACGTGGCGACTGTTGTTCCTGTCGTCTGGCGAAGTGACCCTGGCCGATCAAATGGCCGAGGCGGGGCAACGCTCGCCACGTGCTGGCCAAGAGGTGCGAATGGTGGATGTGCCCATGGACGCAGGCGCAGGCATGGGCGGCATTGAAGCGCTGCACGACCACGACACCGCCAAATCGTTTGTTGAAGCCATAGAGAAAGGTGCGGCAGCGCATTACGGCCATGTGGGCAGGCTTTGGCTTCAATGGCTGTGTGACCATTACGACGAATTGAAAGACCGCCTTCGTGTACTGCTGGCCACCCATCAATTCAACATGGTGCCCGAAGCTGCATCAAACCAAGTCGAGCGTGTGGGCAAACGTTTTGCACTCTTGGCTGCTGCTGGCGAGCTGGCAACTGAGGCGGGGCTCACGGGCTGGACACCCACCGAGTCATCGGTGGCAATCACACAAGTGTTCAACGCCTGGCTGGGTGCGCGTGGCCACCTTGGCAATGGTGAAGACGCGGTGATGATCCGGCGTGTGCGCAGTTTCTTGGAGCTGAATGGAGAAGGGCGGTTTGCGTGGTCACACCGCGCCCTGGACGATCACAACCCCAAGACCTTGAACCGGGCGGGTTTTCGCCGCTTGCTGACGAAAGAAGGCAAGGTGATTCGTTCAGACAGCGACCACCAACAGGAATTTGGTGAGCGCATCACCGCTGCGGATGCGGCTGACACCCAAGTGGACTTCATCATTCTGCGAGAGGTTTTCGAGAACGAGGTGTGCCGTGGGCTGGACTTCCGCTTGGTGGCGTCACTGCTACGCGCCCGGGGCCACCTGCAAGTGGACGGCAAACGCCTGCACGACAGGCAGCGCCTGCCCGGCATGGGGGACAAGAAAATTCCCTGCTATTGCATCAAGCCGACCATTTTTGAAGATGAACTTTGATCGTGGATTCTCCCTCGATGAATCTACATTGTTCAATTGATCCTATGTGCTAACCGTCCTTTTTTCGTGGTGGGCGCTGCTGTTTTTGGCTATCCATGCGCAGTTTCATGGAATTCCGTCGATTGAAATTTGTAGATGAAAACGGCCTGTTGCTTGAGTCTCGTCCCCATTTTCAGAGGGATAGGGGACAACTTTCTCACCAGTGGTGCCAAAAGAAAGTGAGCAACCATGCGGGTTGTGGCATGTTGTCCCCTCGTCCCCGTTGTCCCCGCTGCAAACAACACCGAGCCGAAATTGACGCGGTCAACGCGCCTTTTTCGCCGTCGCATTGAATTGTGTATAACTTTTTCAAGAAATCTACAAAATGCAAAAAAGCCCAGGGGTTGGAAGTGCCCAAAAATGCAGCACCACCCGCAAAGCCAGCATTCATGCGGCCTGGCGACCGATAGGGGGTGTGGACAACACTGGACGCCGACGCACGACAACTGGCGTCATGTAAACTGAATGTAGATAAAAAGCACTATTTGATCTACAAAAATCAATTTGATACGCTGCAAGCAGCGTACTTCACCTGTCCAAGGACACCACCGCCATGACACCCCAAGAATTCGACGATGCCCTAGCCGCCCTCGCCTGGAAGGGCACCGACTTTTGCCACCGCGTTGGCCTGGTGCCTAACACCGTGTGGCGATGGCGCAAGGGGGCCGTGGCGATTCCGCTGTGGGTGGGGGAATACCTGCGGGCCATGCTGGCCATCCAGCGTCTGCAAAACGAGTTCGTCGCCGTGCGCAAGGTGTCTGGCGCGTTGGCCACTGAAGCCGACGATGCGACCGTGCCCGATGGGGATGCCGAAGACCAAAAACAGGGAGTCGCGGCGCGGTGATGCAGGAACTTTTGCAGGAACTTTGAAAAATCAAACTGCATTTTCATAGGTGAGTTCAAGTGACGCCAGCACCATAATGTGAAATCCCAACCCTCATCCGGTTGGGATTTTTTTGTTGGGCCCATTGGTGTTGAAGTGGTTTTCCGCATTGACGTCTTAGAGCGTGTTTACGATCTTCTTCTGACCCGAAAATAGGCAGATGAAGAGAAAGAGATACGCCAGCGACATCAGCCGGGAGAAGTTTGAGCAAATTGAGCCGCTGCTGCGCAGCGTGCGCAAGGCGACCAAGCCGACGAAGGTGGATCTGTATGAGGTGTTCTGCGCGGTGCTGTACCTGCTGCGAACGGGTTGCCAGTGGAGGTTCTTGCCGAGCGAGTTTGCGAAGTGGACGACGGTCTATGCCTACTGGCGCAAATGGAGTGAGCCTGACCAGGACGGTGTGAGCGTGTTGGAACGGGCTTTAAAAAAATCAGGTTGGCGCGGCCCGAGACAGACTGGGGCGCAACGCATGCAGCACGCTGTTGATCGTGGACGCGCAGAGCGTGAAGAATACGGACACGGCGGCGCTCAAGGGCTATGACGGGGGCAAGAAGGTTTCGGGCATCAAGCGACACATTGCAGTGGACACGCCAGGGTTGCCGCACGCAGTGGCGGTGACGACGGCCGAGGTGACTGACCGCAAGGGGGCATTGCAGGCCCTGCAGCGTTGCAAACCGGGACTGGCACGGGTGCAAAGCTTGCTGGCTGACAGCGGGTACGTGGGAGAGCCCTTCGCGCAGGGCGTGCAAGAGGTTCTTGGAGGGCATGTGACGGTACAGATCGCCAAGAGGAGCGAGTTGCACACCTTCAAGGTCATGCCCAAGCGCTGGATCGTCGAGCGCAGCTTTGCCTGGTTGGACAAGAACTGGCGGCTGTGGAAGAACTGCGAGCGGCTGCTCAATACCAGCCTACAGTTCGTCCACTTGGCATTCTTGGCGTTGCTCCTCAGGAGATCGTAAACACGCTCTTATGCACGGCTCTGTTGAAGTCATTGCTTTGGGTGGGCTTTCTGCGGCTTTTCTCACTCAGCTCGGCACCACTGCCTTGAGCATTCAACCCAGATTCAGCAGTTGGTCATTTCGGCGCTGCGGTTCACTTTGTAGCGCAAGATCTTTTCTCCACGAACGCGCCCGGTGCCGACTGGTACCTGAAATGGTCAGGAGTAAACGCAAGGCTTTGCCTTGTCGAAGGGTTGCGTGTACACCCTGGGTTTCCAGTCTCGCTCGCTCCGAACGGGAGTGGAGACTTCATCTGGTCGAATCAATAAGTCCGTTGCTTACGCAAGCCCAGCACAGGGCTATCTTGTTCGCCAAAAGTTTCTAAAGGCTCACTGCATCGTGGTACTGGCTGTCCACCACTTCCTGTGGCACTTCGAAACGATATCCAGATCCATAAACCGCTACCAAACGCACGCCGTTTTGTGTGAGTTGCAGTTTTTTTCGAACAGCGTGCATGTGTTGAGCAATCGTGTGCGCAGCGATTTCGGCGGTTCGGCCCCAGACGCTCGCAATCAATTCCGCTTTTGAAATGAAGCGATCTGGGTTGTTCATCAGAATCCAGGCAATATCAAACTCCTTCGGTGTCAGATTCACCACCTGGTCTTCAATCTGAGCAAGTTGCCGTAAGTAATCGAGTTTGTATGGGCCCATATTCAAAACCTTTGGTGCCTCTAGGCGCGGCGCGAACCGCCGCATGAATGACTCCATTCGAGCGCGCAGGATGGTGGCAGGCACTGGCTTGATCCAGTAGTCGTCTGCACCGGCAGCCAGCGCGTCGACGATCTGGCTTTCGTCGTCGACACAGCTGTGCATGACGACGGGTACCGAACTGCCTAGCAGTTCCCGGACACGCCGCAGAACTTGTAATCCATTCACGCCTGGGAGCATCCAGTCCAAAACAATCACTTGTGCACGTGCTTCAGAAATCGCTCGAAAAAACTCATGCGGTTGCGCGAAGTGCGTGATTTCAGTGGGTGTGGATTGAAGGCTGGAGACGAAATGCGCCATGTGCAGGGGATCGTCCTCAAGCAAAAAAATGTGCATTAAAAATCCTCAGATGACTCGGAGTGAACGGGTGTGCATTCGACTTGTCAATTCACGCTGTCGATTTCACCTGTTTGATCTTAAGAGACAAGGCAGTGGCCGCTCAACCCGCAGATCTCAAAGGCTCGCATCCTTGTGTGTCGCCACAACACATGAACCCTTGCTTGGGACACCTCAGGACAGAAAAAGCCAGTTTGTACTTCCAGAACTCTGCGTGTTTGTGTGACAGCGTTGCGCGAGTCGGATGCCGCACGAAGTTCGATTGCGGTTTGCTTGACCACCGACGTTCCCGCTATGCGTAGCCGCTTGATCGTCTCCGTGGTGAAGCATGAGCGTCAACCCGGCTGAGTAACAAAAAAGCGCACGGAGCAAACCGCTCCGTGCGCTTTTGGATTTGAATCAACGCAGAGGTTTAAAGCCGCATCAACCGTAAACGCGAGGCGTGGTTATCGGCTTGTCCTCCGGTGTAGCAGAGGGCAAAGGAGTTAAAGCCAACTCCTTGAACAACTGCGCTGCAAGCTCTTTTTGGCGACTGCGACTCACTTCAGTGGGGCCCTCGGGATCCGAAACTTCGGAGGTGGCACCCACGCTGCTACTTGGGATGGGTTGTATTGAATTGCTCATGGTTTGCTCGCCGATAAGTGTCTATGCTGGTTTTATAGGTGAGGCGGTCTGTGATTTCAAGTCGACCGTCCTCCAGGGGCGAAGTGGCTGCCTCTTTTTGACAATTTCGCGCAATTTGTCACGCCATATCGCCTGCGAAATACAGATGCACCGCAGATGGCCCTGCCGTATGACAACTTTTTTTTCGATGCTTTGTCATCAAATTTACTTGAAAAAAAAGGGCGCATTTCTTAAGGGTAGTACCAGGTGACTAAAAGACTGACGCTCTCTGTCTGTTCCGGAAAGTCATTCCAGTTGTCGAAACTAACTAGTCGGCCCTGCAAAATTCATTTCACCCCGCAAGCCATTACTGACGATGGCGTGAATTTCCAACCGAGCAAGTTTTTTGCGCCGAGCCGTGCCCTGGCTGCCCTGAGTTGACCCCATAAGCTCAGCCCGAGCAGGGTCAACAAAAACGCCTTCGCGTCTTTTGCAGACTTGGCCGCGATAGCCCGCAGCAGCCAGCGGATGTTGTACCCCGCCGCACAACTCAGTGCGTGCAGCGCATCACCCAACTCGCCTTTGAGCCAACAGCGCTGCATGCCGTGGTCCACCTTGGTGTGGCCGATCAGCGGCTCGATGGCCTGACGCCGTTTGAGCCACTTGCGTTGCACCTTGGTCAGTGACTTGTACTTGCCACGGTGGATGATCTCCACGTTCGGGTTGTCCGCGTCCACGCCCCGGAACCCCAAGTCCACGACCACTTGCTTGGGCACACGCCCCAGGTCTTGCATCAGGTTGTTGGTTTGCTCCAGTTGCGCAGCCAATGTGTGCCCATCAAACGGGTTGCCGGGGAAACTTCTGGCCCCCACCATCAAACCACGCAGGTGCGTGACAGCCAGGCTGACCTTCACACCAAACTCATAGGGCTTCCTGGCCTTGCCCTTGCCGATGCACTCCACCTCAGGCGCATGCAGCGCGTACAGCTTGCCCTTGTCGCCTCGCTGTTGCGTGCGGATGCGTTCGGCCCGCTCCAACCAGGTCTTGAGCGCACTCAGCGCTGTCGGCCCGGGTGCCACCAACACATCAAGCTTGCGCTGCACTTCACGCATCACCACCCCGAGGATTGTGCGCTGGCGTTTGACGGCTTTCTTCAAACGCTTGAACTGCTTGGCGTGGGCGTAACCCCCGGCCTGGCGTCTGAGCGTTTTGGCTTCAAACGCAAATGTCTGCTTCAAACTGATGCCCACTCGTTTGGCAGCATTCACCACTTTGTGCCGCGCAATCTCCAGCAGCCGACTGTCCACCGGGTGGGCGATGGCCTTCTCCTGCACGGTGGTGTCCACGATCACGCGTTCCAGCTCGCTGGGCTTGATGGCCTTGATCTGCACCGCTGTCTCGATGGTGGCCTTGAGCAACTGCTCCAGACCTTCTTCGCCCACGGCGCGGCGAAAGCGGCCGATCTGGGTTGGATCGCAGGGCAAGCGTGGTTCGTAATACTCCATGCCGCTGAAGAACTGCCACACCACGTTCTCGCTCCAGCGCTGAACGAGTTCTTCGTCACTGAGGTTGAAGGAGTTCTTCAGGTACTGCAAGCTGGCCATCAGCCGAATTGACAGGCGCGGGCGGCCTGCGGGGCTGATGCCGTTGCCAAATTCGACTTCATGCGCTCCCAACAAGTCCGCCGTCACCCGCTTGGAGCCTGGGCGAGCCTGGCGAGCGAAGTGCGGTGCCAGGGCTTGTTCAATCGCGGCCCAGGGCAGCCGTTTGCTCAAAACCACCAGTGGATGTTTGTGATCGACCATCCCGTCCAGGCGTGCGCGAAAGAAGTCTGCGGTGGCTGTCATGCAAATCCCCCAGAAAAATTACTCTCCGATAACGATTCCTGAGAGATCCCGTCGTCAGCATTTACCCCATATCGCCAGCATTCATGCGGGTTGCAGGGGTTTTGCAGGGCCGACTAACTATCTGAGGGATTCGCGCCATGACCACCGAAGTAAAAAGCGCCACCGCCCCGATCCTCCTGGCCGATGCCAGCGCGATAGGAATGGGCTGGAGCAAGCCCAGCGCAGGGGCCAGCGACGGCAAAGTCAAGAGCTACCTGGGGCAGGTGCTGAACAGCCTCACCGGGGGCAAGATCGACAGCATTGAGCGCCTGGTCTACTTCGACGGCAAACGCCGTGCCCAGCTTGAGGCCAGCCTCAACAAAGAAGTCGCCAGCGCTTCAGGTGGGCGACTCTCCGACTGGCGCCAACTGCTCAGCGCCTCGGGCCGCGAGGCCCTGCAGCGGCAAACCGTGGCGTCCAACCCGCCGGCCAACAAGCCTGCGCCCAGTAACGCGCCCTGGAAGATTGGAGGCGTCGATGTGGGTGCCGGTGCCCGTCAAGTGTGGAACGGCGTCAAAAACGTCCCCAACCCGTTATTGGGCGGCCTGACCCCCAACCAGGCCGGTCAAGTTCTCAAGGGTGGCTACAACGCCACTGTCCGCACCGGTAACCAAGTCCTGGGTGGCCCGGTGTTTCCTGTGGCAGAGCCTGCCAGCAGCTTTGCCAGCGTGCGCGCCCGCGCCGATGCACTCGTGGCCCGTGCCTCCAAAGGCAAATTCGACTCCGTGGCCGACTTGGTGCACTTCGGTGGCGACAACAAAGCCGCCAACCGCCTGCGCGGCCAAGTCACGCAAATGCTGCAAAAGGATGCAGGTGCCCAAGCCGGCGGCTTTAGCAACTGGAAACAGGTGCTCACTGCTGCCGAGCGCGGCCAGCTTGAGCGTACTTTGGACAACATCCAAAACGACACGCCGGCCCGCCCCTTGCAGCCCAAAGAAGGCAACCTGATCAGTGGCATCAACCGCAATGTCAACCAGATTCTGGCCCCTTTCAATGCCAGCCTGCCCACCCAACAGGACAACTCCCTGCAAGCCATGCGCGGCGGTGCGAACTTTGTGCTTGACAAAGCCGGACTGCCCAAACTGCAAGAGCTCGCCAAGATCCCCTTCGACGACCCACGCCGCGTCAAAGCCGACCAAGTCCTGGGCCAGTACCTGCACAGCAACAACCTCTACGGTGCCTTGGCCAAGCTGCCCAGCGGCAAAACCGAACGCATCGACCACTGGACCGACTTGTTCGCCCCCAGCGAGCTCAACCGCTTTGTCGGCGGTATGGAAAAAGCCCTGCTGCCCAAGGCGGTGGCCCTGAGCGGCGTCAACGACCCAGAAGGCCGCACCATGCAGGTGCCCAAAGACGAGGCCTTCAAGCAGATCGGGGAGATCAAGCAAAAAGTCCAGGACTACTTTGGTGGTGCCTGGCCCGATGCCGCCAAGCCGCTGCTTGGCACACTCGATGCGCTGCAGGGCTACACCATGGACAGGCAAGTCGATGCGCTGCGCACCAAGCTGACCCAGTCTGGGCGGCCCATCGACAAACTCGTCTCCATGGGCATTGGTTTTGTGCGTGTCGCCAACCCCGCAGCCGTGATCGGCAACCTCATCAAGCTGGATCAAGAGATTGCCCGGACCAACTCCACCAAGCCGCTGGAGCAAGCGCTCAGCGCGATCGGGATGCAATTCAAAGACGTGGCGGGCGTGGGCAAAGACCTGGCCGTGCTGCTGGCCAGGGGCGATAAAAAGGGTGCTGAAGCACTGCTCAAGAAAAACTACGACCTGAGCACCGTTGAAGGCCAAGACCGTGCCACCGCGGCCATCAACACCTTGTTGACCGTGTATGGAGGTGCCAAGCTGACCCAAGCCGGACTCAAAAAGCTCGGGATCTTCAAAGACCCCAACGCAAGCGCTTTGGTGCCGGTCAAACAAACGCCAAGCCAAGTGGGGACTGTGGGGCGATTGGCACCGGCACTGGAGCAGCTCAAGAGTTTGACTGCCCAAGTGGACGATGCCATCCAAAGCAACAACCTGGGGCGGCTACAGCAGCTCAAGGCACAAATGACGGGCCTGTTGGGCGAGGCCCGGAAACTCGGACGCGGCAGCGGCGACATCCGCAGTGGCGACTTCAAGGCCGTCAACATTGCCGCCGAGCAAGCGCTGGTGCGCATTGATGGGGCACTCAAAGTCAAGGTGCCTGCGACCCCGCCGGTGAGCACGAACACGCCCGTGAACAAACCGGTGGTGAGCACACCTCCCGAGGTGAAAACACCCATCGTGCCGCCCACGACGGCCAGCACGCCGCCGGTCAAGCTTGAGCCTGTGCTCGGTAACGTACCCGTTCAGCCGGCCGTGGACACCTCGGGCGTACGGCAATACCAACTTCACCCAGGCCCCATTGGCTCTGTGCCGATCAGCCAGTCTGGCCGGGGTGATCGAGTGCCCAACAACAGCAACCAGCCGCCGAAGCAATTGGTGCAAGGTGATGAGCAGGTGCCGCGTGCGAACCCGAAGGATTTCAGCGACATCACGATTGCCACGAAGCAGTTGCGTCCAGTGAAGGCGATGTCAGCGGCTGAAAAAGGCGAGATTGCGCAGTTCCTGTCTCAAATCAACCCCGAGTCCTATCCCACACCAGCCAGTGCGCAGGCAGAACTCAGCAAAGTGGACCAGATGTATGTACTGAGAAACAAAGCCAACGAGGTGATTGGAACAGCCGCGCTGACCAAGTCCGGAAAAAATGAGTGGTACCTCGGCCAGGTGGCTTCTGCGCCTCGAAGTGGTGCCGGGGGCGACCTGATGAAGTCGCTGTTGGGTGACTTCAAGCAGTTGGCCAAGAACCAAGGTGAGCCGGTGCGCATTTGGGCTTACACCAACAAAGCGGAGAACGTCTACAACGCCAAGGATCCAAGCAAGCCAGGCTTTTATGCGCAGCTCGGCGCGTCCATCAAAGACGCCAACCCTCAGGGTGGCGCGGACATGACCACACGCCGCCGCATTGAGTTTGACTGGAAGTTTGATGCCAAGGGGCAGCCGGTCAAGCCTTCGGCCAATGACGTGTCGCCCATCCCGACAACAAACCCGACGAAGACCCGTCCTACACCGTCGGACAAGGTTGATACGCCAACCGCCGTGGTTCCGACCACCACAACCAAGCCTACCGTGGTCAAGCCTGAGCAAGGGAACAACCCTTGGGGGATTGTTCCGCACGGTATGGACTACCAGGTGATACCTCAACCATCCAACAAACCAACCACCACCCCTAACAACAACCAGGCGGTGGTTGGCACAAACAACAGCCCCAAACAGCCCAAACAATTGGTGCAAGGCGATGTGCAGGTGCCGCGCCCGAATCCGAGGGATTTCAGCGACATCACGATTGCCACGAAGCAGTTGCGTCCCGTTCAGGCGATGTCAGCGGCTGAAAAGGGCGAGATTGCGCAGTTTTTGTCGGAAATCAATCCGGAGTCCTACCCTACGCCCGACAGCGCACTGACGGCGCTTGGCAAAGTGGACCAAATGTATGTGCTGAGAAACAAGGCCAACGACGTGATTGGCACTGCGGCGCTGACCAAGTCGGGAAAGAACGAGTGGTACCTTGGTCAAGTGGCAGCAGCACCGAAAAGCGGTGCTGGGGGCGACTTGATGAAGTCTTTGCTGGGCGACTTCAAGCAGTTGGCCAAGAACCAAGGTGAGCCGGTTCGTATTTGGGCTTACACGAACAAAGCGGAGAACGTCTACAACGTCAAGGACCCAAGCAAGCCCGGCTTTTATGCACAACTGGGCGCGTCCATCAAAGACGCCAACCCTCAGGGTGGCGCGGACATGACCACACGCCGCCGCATTGAGTTTGACTGGAAGTTTGATGCCAAGGGGCAACCCGTTCAGCCTTCGGCCGACGATTTGTCTTCGACCACACCGCCCAGTGGCAACACCGTGCCTGTGAACACGCCCAATCAGCCAACGCCTGGGAGCCTGAACCCGCAGAACCCTGGCAACGTGAACCCCAATGTGTCACCCACGACCCCGCAGTCGTTTTTGCCACCAACACCAAAAGTTCCCGATTCAGAATTGCGTTTCGAGATTGGTCAATCTCCAATCAGCCCCGACACGTTCTCGATGGGAACACCCAACCCGTCCACGCTGGATAAATTTGTATTGGGCACGGCAACAGCCTGGAGCAAGTTCACGCCCATCGAGAGTTCAGTGAAATTCGTGGGGCAAGGTTTGCAGCAACTCACCAAGCCAGTGACGCAGTGGGTGGTGGACATTCCGAAAAATGTTTGGAGTTCCCTGCCTCAGAAGATGCAAGAGCAAATCGTAGAGATCACCCAAAAGCAGCCGGCGACCATGCTGCCCAACAGTGCGCTTGAAAAGTTGGATCCCAAGGTTCGTGACGGCCTGCGCAATGCAGTGGTGATGTCGGACGAGGCTTGGGACAGCCTTCCTCCCGATGTTCAGCGTCATCTTTCACAAGAAGCCAAAGGCAACATTTACGGCATCAGTGAACGGCAGGCGGTCGATACCCAAGCGGCGCAGGCCATCTTCCAGGTCCCGGTCGCTGGTAAGGCCTTGGAGTGGACATTCGTCGGTCGCAACGGCACGGAAAGTTTGGTCACCAAGGTCGCCAAAGGGATTGAGGCTGCCTGGACTTCGCCTCCTGTGAATCTGGCCATGGGCACAGCCAAAGCCATTGGTTTCATTGGTCACAAAGGCGCGAGTGCGTTGATGATTCTGGAGATGACGACCGGCGGTCCCAAGCTTCACCTTTACCAGCCCACGGGCAGTGCGCCCATCACCGAGCCGGCACTTCAAGCCCTGACGATTGGGTTTGTGCCTAAAGCCGACAACACCGTCGCCGTCACTTTGCAGTCCAGGTTGATGCCCGATACCAGTTTGACACTTTGGGCTTCAGGGCCGGTGATGCGAAATGGCATTCCCCGCATTGACCGCAAGGTCACTGGCGATGCCGTGGTCGACCGAATCATCAGCACCTTCCAAGCCAACCTAGGCACCGTGGGCGCGGTGACAAAAGTAGGCGACCCCAATGTCCATTGGGCACGCGGCATCACCATTCGGCCACTGGGTGAAGTAGGGGCCAATCCAACCGTGGGTCAAGCCTCCATCAACAACGCACCGCTGAAACCCGGTGAGCTGGTTCCTCAGAAGCAGGGCAATATCGATGGATACGCGCTGGGGGTGATTGACCCGCTGGGCTTCATCGGCACCTACAGCACGGTTCGTTTGGGCCCAGTGGCCATCACCTCCGAGCGTAGCGCGATCGGAATCGGTCCTGGTTTCAAGGGATCGGTCGGTACGTCTGGAGTCAACGTGACGCAAACACCTTACGTCCCAAATGCACCAGCCTACGCTTTCCAAACCAACCCTGCCCAAAACTGGAAGGTGCCGACCACGCCACCTGAGAATCCTCAGCTAAAAGATGGACAACTCGTTGGGGAACGAGGTAAGGGCAAAGCCACATTTGTTCCAACCAACGGCGCTTTCCAGGTCGAGCGATCATTGTTTGTTGATCCGGCCTCAGGTTGGATGGCTGTTGCCAGCGGCAGCGGACAAAAGCCTTCGGTCCTGTGGATCGACGCTGACAGCGCCAATGCCGCCAAAGTGTCAGGCCAGCAACGAGGTGGATCGTTTGATGCTGCCGGCTTTCAAAAGAATTGGCGCACCGCTTCGGCCGATCAATTGATTCAAGCGGTGCAAACCGAAAGCGGCACCAACCTGATCAAGGCCCGTATTTTGGTCTTAGGGGTGGGCAAGGGCGGCTCGGTTGACCTGGACGCAGGTGTGAAAGCCTTCGCTCAGGAGATGACTGATCCTGTTGCGCGGAAAATTGTCGAATCGAATTTGGGGTATTTCAAGGAATTGTTTCGCTCCGGTCGGTGATGAAGCCATAAGACATGCATTCACCCGGATGTCCTCAGGGTGACTCGGGGCATCTGAATTTCTGCACCGCTTTGTGGCGGCATGTCAGAAAGGCAGATGCCCTTTCTTTATGGGGAGACTGTCGTGGTTTTGGGCCAACCAGACCGTCTGATCCGAACACAACATTGCCAAGCCGCCGAGTGTGTTGGGCGAGCGGGGCCGATGCGGATGTTGCTTCCATATGGATCCGGCCTGATGAAGTCTCCACTCCCTTTCGGGTCAGGAGGCTGCGCGGCAGAAGGATTTCAAAATGACCACCCGAATTTCGATCACTCAGAATCGCGCAGGTGCGATTTTCTCGAAGGTACCAAGGGTTGACGAACCCCTGAAATCACGACTCTTTGTGGCGTGGGTCTTCTGCCGCGCAGACTCCGCGCTGGCATATCTCACCAGGGGTGCGCCCGAGTGAATCGTGATATGGCCTGCTTTCTGCGTTGCTCCGCCAGAGCCAGGAGGCTGTGGCCTTCGTCAGGCACCAACAGTCCTCAATGACTGGTGGTGTCCGGACTCAGCCTTGCGGGCACGAGCCGCTCGCAGCTGTGCGCCCTCGGTGCTCACCGTCGTCTCCCATGCAGGGCGCACCCTTGCTGACAAGCATGGGTCGCTGAGCAGGCAAACCGCATGCGGCTTGACCCCTGGTCTTTCCGCACGCACGGGATTACCCACCCAAAGTGCGCTTCAACCCGCAAACGACACGCGGTTACGGCCAGCGTGCTTGGCATCGTAAAGAGCGTTGTCAGTTCGTTTGAACCAGTTTTGAGGGTTTTCACCCGGCAACCGGAAACCCACGCCGATGCTGACAGTGATTAACCGATTGGGCAATAACGGAGCGGCCTCAATGCTTTGGCGCAAGTGCTCCGCTAAATTCATGGCGTCACTTTGGGTGCAGTTTTGTAAAAGGAGCACAAACTCCTCTCCACCCGTTCGAAACAAGATGTCCGATTGCCGCTTTCTAGCGCTCACGATGGTCACCATCCCACGCAAGATACGGTCACCCATTTCATGTCCATACGTATCGTTGATGGCTTTGAAGTGGTCCACGTCAATCGACAAAATGGCGTGCGAACGACCGCGTTGTTCCAAATCGTTGTGGCGACTGGCGGCGCGATTGTGCTGACCGGCCTGTATTTCGTTCAACCGGTTTTGAAGATAGCGCCGGTTGTACGCGCCGGTCAGCGGATCCGTGATGGCCTGTTGCTCCAGTTCTTTGCGCAAAATTCCAACCACATTGAGCACCATATTGATAAGAGCCTGAGTCAGGCACAGTGTGGCGATGACGCGAATCGCCATGCCGGTGCCCATCACCTTGAAACAAACCACGCCCATCGCCACCACGAAAAGGCATCCCAGGATCAACGCTAAACGACGACTGAGTGCGAAGTAGAAAAAGAAAACCGTGGGATAGGCCCAAAACGACCCTTGTAGACCTTGGTTGAACGTAGAGGTCATGACTGCGGCCATCAAGAGCAGTGATACCAAGAAATAGAGCCTTGCCGACACAGCCTTGGTGAGTGCTGAGTGCTCGCCGTTTGAGCCCCCCGAGTCCAAGTGTTGCTTACTTGATGCGGTATTGCGCAGAAGAAAGAAACTCAATGTGGCCATCACCAACGTGGCGGACCCAGTTGCTGCTGCGACAAGTAACTTGCCTTGCCACAAGTTGATCAATAGAAAAGGCAGCAGCAAAAGCGAAACCAGCAAGCTAAAGTGTGTCATCAACTCTTGGCGGTATTCCGCCAGAACATCAGAGTCGGCCGGCCAAAGTTTAGATAGGATTTTCAGCATGCGACCTCCGATAGGGATCAGGCTTTTTCGGCACAAAAGCCATGCAATTGAAACTTGAAAAGTAGCCAGTTACCCTGTTGCACCTACAGTTAGTGTTCGTCGGTCAGTGGATTTCCCGAGTCAATTTCAGCGATTGACTCATTGTTGTTGAGCGTGGTGCGAAGTAGTCGGCCCTGCAAAACCCCTGCAACCCGCATGAATGCTGGCGATATGGGGTAAATGCTGACGACGGGATCTCTCAGGAATCGTTATCGGAGAGTAATTTTTCTGGGGGATTTGCATGACAGCCACCGCAGACTTCTTTCGCGCACGCCTGGACGGGATGGTCGATCACAAACATCCACTGGTGGTTTTGAGCAAACGGCTGCCCTGGGCCGCGATTGAACAAGCCCTGGCACCGCACTTCGCTCGCCAGGCTCGCCCAGGCTCCAAGCGGGTGACGGCGGACTTGTTGGGAGCGCATGAAGTCGAATTTGGCAACGGCATCAGCCCCGCAGGCCGCCCGCGCCTGTCAATTCGGCTGATGGCCAGCTTGCAGTACCTGAAGAACTCCTTCAACCTCAGTGACGAAGAACTCGTTCAGCGCTGGAGCGAGAACGTGGTGTGGCAGTTCTTCAGCGGCATGGAGTATTACGAACCACGCTTGCCCTGCGATCCAACCCAGATCGGCCGCTTTCGCCGCGCCGTGGGCGAAGAAGGTCTGGAGCAGTTGCTCAAGGCCACCATCGAGACAGCGGTGCAGATCAAGGCCATCAAGCCCAGCGAGCTGGAACGCGTGATCGTGGACACCACCGTGCAGGAGAAGGCCATCGCCCACCCGGTGGACAGTCGGCTGCTGGAGATTGCGCGGCACAAAGTGGTGAATGCTGCCAAACGAGTGGGCATCAGTTTGAAGCAGACATTTGCGTTTGAAGCCAAAACGCTCAGACGCCAGGCCGGGGGTTACGCCCACGCCAAGCAGTTCAAGCGTTTGAAGAAAGCCGTCAAACGCCAGCGCACAATCCTCGGGGTGGTGATGCGTGAAGTGCAGCGCAAGCTTGATGTGTTGGTGGCACCCGGGCCGACAGCGCTGAGTGCGCTCAAGACCTGGTTGGAGCGGGCCGAACGCATCCGCACGCAACAGCGAGGCGACAAGGGCAAGCTGTACGCGCTGCATGCGCCTGAGGTGGAGTGCATCGGCAAGGGCAAGGCCAGGAAGCCCTATGAGTTTGGTGTGAAGGTCAGCCTGGCTGTCACGCACCTGCGTGGTTTGATGGTGGGGGCCAGAAGTTTCCCCGGCAACCCGTTTGATGGGCACACATTGGCTGCGCAACTGGAGCAAACCAACAACCTGATGCAAGACCTGGGGCGTGTGCCCAAGCAAGTGGTCGTGGACTTGGGGTTCCGGGGCGTGGACGCGGACAACCCGAACGTGGAGATCATCCACCGTGGCAAGTACAAGTCACTGACCAAGGTGCAACGCAAGTGGCTCAAACGGCGTCAGGCCATCGAGCCGCTGATCGGCCACACCAAGGTGGACCACGGCATGCAGCGCTGTTGGCTCAAAGGCGAGTTGGGTGATGCGCTGCACGCACTGAGTTGTGCGGCGGGGTACAACATCCGCTGGCTGCTGCGGGCTATCGCGGCCAAGTCTGCAAAAGACGCGAAGGCGTTTTTGTTGACCCTGCTCGGGCTGAGCTTATGGGGTCAACTCAGGGCAGCCAGGGCACGGCTCGGCGCAAAAAACTTGCTCGGTTGGAAATTCACGCCATCGTCAGTAATGGCTTGCGGGGTGAAATGAATTTTGCAGGGCCGACGAAGTAGACGATTGAGCACCGATGTTTTCTCTTCGGTCCGCGACATTTGACGCAACTCGAGCTGCAATGCAAGAGGAATGACATCCAGCGCCTGTCTTTCGAGAAGCGGCAGGCGTTGTCAATGGATCGCTAAATGCAGCTTAGAGACGACCGCAAGTGGACGCGGCGGCTGCAACGCGCGCAACCTAAATAGATCATGGACAGTTTCTAGGCCCCAGCTTTGAGTGCGTATGCGGCATGAACTGGGCCCGCTTGATACGCATGGCCTTGTCCAGCGGGATCGACCAGGGAATACCCTCACACTGACCGGCCAGTTACGGTGTTAACCCGCATATCTCACCAGGAGCGCGCCCGGGTGAGTCGTGATGCGGCACGCTGGCGGCGTTGCTCCGCCAAAGCCAGAGGCTTTGGCCTTCGACAGGCACAAACAGTTCTCAAGGACTGTTTGTGTCCAGTCTCAGCCTTGCGGGCACGAGCCGTTCGCAGCTGTGCGCCCTCGGTGCTCACCGTCGTCTCCCTTGCAGGGCGCACCCATGCTTGCAAGCATGGGTCGCTGCGCAGGCAAGCGGCATACGGCTTGAAAACGAAGTTTCGATAAAACGAAGTTTTGATAAACCCCTGCTTCGCCCTTGCCAACGCACCGCATCACAGCCCACTTGGGCATGTCCAACCGCTGAATCTAGGTTGAACGCGTTTTGGTGCACGAACGCTTACCAACTGTTGCAGGTGGCCTTGCAAAGTGCTCATCTTCCTTGAGCAGGAACATTGATCGCCAGGCCCAGAAATCGGTAAACACAGCGCTTTTTGAGGGCTTCTGAATCACCTGGTGTCTTCAGCACCGTTCAGTTCCGCTTGGCTTTCTGAGAGGCCAACTGTCACCACTTTTCTGCGGCATTTGCCAAGACAGCATGCCTTGCGTTGGGTCGGTCTTTGTCGAGGTAAAAACGTGATGTTGGGGGTGGCTTTACACCTTGCCAAACGTGTCTGTATTTGGCGCTTGTTCGACCTTCATCCGGCCATGTGGGCTGCGAGTTGGATGTCTTGCACATCCACTTTTTCACCGAAAAAGAAATCGAAAAAACCGATGACATAGGATCGATAAAAGAAATTAAGTTGTCATTGAAAGAACTTGATTCGCCACCTATGTATAGCGATAGCAAGCACGGACATTTCAGTTTTTTGTCTTGCTTGTTTAACGCCTCTTTCTCTCGCATTCTTCTTTAGGGCAGCGCATGGAAACAAAGAGTACCGGATCTTTTTCCTCTACACCCTTGCTCCTGGCCGATGCCAGCGCGATAGGAATGGGCTGGAGCAAGCCCAGCGGGGTGGCCAGCGATGCCAAGGTCAAGGCTTACCTGGGGCAGGTGCTTCACAACCTGACGGGCGGCAAGATCAGCAGCATCGATAGGTTGGCAGAGTACACCGCTGGCCAGCGGCGCAGCCAGCTCGAGGCCAGTCTCAACAAAGAAGTCGCCAGCGCTTCAGGTGGACGTCTGACCAGTTGGCGCCAGTTGCTCAGCGCCGGTTCCCGTGAACTCCTGGAGCGACAAACCGCTTCGTCCAACCCGCCGGCCAACAAGCCTGCGCCCAGCAACACGCCCTGGAAGATTGGAGGCGTCGATGTGGGTGCCGGTGCCCGTCAAGTGTGGAACGGCGTCAAAAACGTCCCCAACCCGTTATTGGGCGGCCTGACCCCCAACCAGGCCGGTCAAGTTCTCAAGGGTGGCTACAACGCCACTGTCCGCACCGGTAACCAAGTCCTGGGTGGCCCGGTGTTTCCTGTGGCAGAGCCTGCCAGCAGCTTTGCCAGCGTGCGCGCCCGCGCCGATGCACTCGTGGCCCGTGCCTCCAAAGGCAAATTCGACTCCGTGGCCGACCTGGTGCACTTCGGTGGCGACAACAAAGCCGCCAACCGCCTGCGCGGCCAAGTCACGCAAATGCTGCAAAAGGATGCAGGTGCCCAAGCCGGCGGCTTTAGCAACTGGAAACAGGTGCTCACTGCTGCCGAGCGCGGCCAGCTTGAGCGTACTTTGGACAACATCCAAAACGACACGCCGGCCAAACCCTTGCAGCCCAAAGAAGGCAACCTGATCAGTGGCATCAACCGCAATGTCAACCAGATTCTGGCCCCTTTCAATGCCAGCCTGCCCACCCAACAGGACAACTCCCTGCAAGCCATGCGCGGCGGTGCGAACTTTGTGCTTGACAAAGCCGGACTGCCCAAACTGCAAGAGCTCGCCAAGATCCCCTTCGACGACCCACGCCGCGTCAAAGCCGACCAAGTCCTGGGCCAGTACCTGCACAGCAACAACCTCTACGGTGCCTTGGCCAAGCTGCCCAGTGGCAAAACCGAACGCATCGACCACTGGACCGATTTGTTCGCCCCCAGCGAGCTCAACCGCTTTGTCGGCGGTATGGAAAAAGCCCTGCTGCCCAAGGCGGTGGCCCTGAGCGGCGTCAACGACCCAGAAGGCCGCACCATGCAGGTGCCCAAAGACGAGGCCTTCAAGCAGATCGGGGAGATCAAGCAAAAAGTCCAGGACTACTTTGGTGGTGCCTGGCCCGATGCCGCCAAGCCGCTGATTGGCACACTCGATGCGCTGCAGAGCTACACCATGGACAGGCAAGTCGATGCGCTGCGCACCAAGCTGACCCAGTCTGGGCGGCCCATCGACAAACTCGTCTCCATGGGCATTGGTTTTGTGCGTGTCGCCAACCCCGCAGCCGTGATCGGCAACCTCATCAAGCTGGATCAAGAGATTGCCCGGACCAACTCCACCAAGCCGCTGGAGCAAGCGCTCAGCGCGATCGGGATGCAATTCAAAGACGTGGCGGGCGTGGGCAAAGACCTGGCCGTGCTGCTGGCCAGGGGCGATAAAAAGGGTGCTGAAGCACTGCTCAAGAAAAACTACGACCTGAGCACCGTTGAAGGCCAAGACCGTGCCACCGCGGCCATCAACACCTTGTTGACCGTGTATGGAGGTGCCAAGCTGACCCAAGCCGGACTCAAAAAGCTCGGGATCTTCAAAGACCCCAACGCAAGCGCTTTGGTGCCGGTCAAACAAACGCCAAGCCAAGTGGGGACTGTGGGGCGATTGGCACCGGCACTGGAGCAGCTCAAGAGTTTGACTGCCCAAGTGGACGATGCCATCCAAAGCAACAACCTGGGGCGGCTACAGCAGCTCAAGGCACAAATGACGGGCCTGTTGGGCGAGGCCCGGAAACTCGGACGCGGCAGCGGCGACATCCGCAGTGGCGACTTCAAGGCCGTCAACATTGCCGCCGAGCAAGCGCTGGTGCGCATTGATGGGGCACTCAAAGTCAAGGTGCCTGCGACCCCGCCGGTGAATCAGCCCACACCAGCGATCAAGCCTGCCCCGGTGAGCCCAACACCGATCAAGTCCATTGCAGCGACACCGCTGCAGCCGCTGCAGCCTTTTGCGGTGCACCCATCCCGGGTCAAGCTCGATGCGCTGCTGGAGCCCATGCTCAAGGAGGCTGGTTTGGGCACACCGTCCTTGGCCCGCTCGGATGCCTTGAGGCAGTTCGAGCAGGAGGTCAACAAGATCGGTGGCGCAGACAAGCTGACCACCGACAAGCAGCGCAGGGAGTTGATTCAGCGTGCCATTGGAGAAGCAACCGGCGCGCAACCCACCACCCATACGCAGCCCTCCAAGCCCACACAGCCGATCAAGCCGATCGACACCCAGCCCAAAACCCAACCGAACAACACGGCCAAGCCCAACCTCAACCCCCAACCCCAGCCCACGCCTGGCCAAGGGCAGTCCACACCGAATGGCAGTACCGCAGGTGTGCAAGGCAAGCCAACGCCCGTCATCGAGGTGGAGCGGCCTCAAACCAAGGTGCCCCCGAAAGCGCCCGACTGGAGCCAACTTCCACCAGAAGGCAAGCTGACCCAGCCCTCCAAGGGCACGGTGCCCGTGAACACCACGCCCGTGGCATCGCAGGAGATTCCGCTGGTATCACCAGAGTTGCATCGAGCGCTGGTAAAGATCAACGACTTGCTGGGCCCAGCACTGATCGCTGTGGGCTTGAGCGAGTTCTCCAAAGAACGCTCAGATGCGATCAACCGGGTGGAGCGTGCCATTGAACAAGCCGGTGGGGCCGAGAAACTCACCTCCGACTGGCAGCGCAAGCAGTTGATCGATCAGGCCATTGGTTTGCCTGCGGTGAAGCAGCCTACGGTGACTGCCACACAGCCAAATTCCAACAGCGCCCCAACCCCAGTCACCCCACAACAGCCCGTCAAGGTCCCCAACAAACCGACCCCGCTCTTTGAAGACAGCCGCTATGGCGGGCCTTCGCCTTACATCGACAAAGTGCCTGCGGGCACCGTCGGGGCCAAGCGCAATCCGAATCGTCGGCCTGAGGGGGGGAACAACATTCCCGGTTGGGAAAAGATGACTACCGAGCAAAAGCTCAACGTCATTGCGAACTTGACCAAGCAGCCACTGACGGATGAACAGCAGCAATTGATTTTCCGTTCTTCAGGCATACCGCTGTCGCCCAGAGAGCAATATGTGCTGATGAGCACCTTGCCTCCGGCCTTGGCTGCAATCGTGCGGCCGTCCGCCCCCACAACGAAGGTGACAGAGCCTGGTACTGTGCCAGCGAACGACTCGGCCTCCAACATCAACACTCCGAGCTTGATTCTGAGGGCGTCAGACCTGCCGCAGATGAAGACCGAACAAGAGCTCAAGGCCGTAGCCGCATTGCGGGCTAAGCTCAGTCCTGAGCAGTTGGCAAACGCGGGTGATTACCTGATGACGGTGCTGACCAACTCGACCTTCGGTGAGTTGCCTCCCCGTATTGACGACAACCATTCTCACGAGGGTGAAAAGCTTTTCGCAAAAGAAGTCATGGGCCCCGGTTTTGGGTCTTATGACAAGCTTTACCCTGGCAACCGGCCGGAGGGTATCAGTGATGCGGAATGGATTGACATGTCCGTCAACCGCCGAATCCAGTTGGCATCGCCCGGTGACACTGTCATTTTTCCAGTTGCTCCGCACTTCAGGGATCGGGTGCCAGGATCAAACGGCAAACTACCTGATGGCACCAATGTGCCCGACTACTACCTGGGACGGGACCGCGACAACCAAACTTTGCATGGAACCATTCAAATCCGAGACGGACGCGCCATCAGCTCCCAGTTCACCAACGACAGATATGGCAACCCGGTGATTGTTCCATTCAACATTTCGGTTCCCGAGCTGGAGGCATTGATTGGACGCAAGCTGCCAGACGATGCGAAAGCACTGACTTATGTGTCGAGTTTGGCTGGCTGCGAGTTGCACTTCAGTGGACCGGAGATTGATGAGGCAATGCTCAAGTCGCATGCGACCTTGATCAAGCATGAACGCGACGTGAAGGGCACTGACATCATTGCTCAAAAGTACATTGTCGGTTTGACGGCTGGAAATCCGCGTGCCGAAGGAAGCTTCAAAAACGTCTACAACTCCGTGAATGAGATGTCCCAAGCGGAGCGAGCGGCTGGTTTGCCCCAAGGCACGATCAAAGCCATGTGGGGCGAGGTCAACCTGTCGAAAGAGATCGTCCACCAAATGGGAGGGCAAACGCCGCTGCCATTCAACACACCGGCGGAGCGTGCTAATTTGAATCAGTGGGCCAACGCCATGGGTAAAACCGGCATGCCGGTGATCATTCATTGCGACAGCGGGACTCCCGCGCAGGCGAATTTGTCGACATGGGGCGGCGGGCTCGCAGCGCTGCGTATGCCTTCCAACCAAGCAAACATCGACAGCTTCGTTGATTTCGCCAACGCCAACCCCAACACCACCATGATCTGGGCGCATGCTGGTTTGGGTTACACGGTTGAAATGCCAGCAAACTACCTCAATACGCTGCAGGACGTTCTCAACCGTGCCAAGAACGTCAAGATCGATATTTCGTGGGATGCCATCCACAACTACATCAGCGAGGATCCGCAAGGTTGGGCGCGTTTACTAGCCAACAATGAAAAGGCTTTTTTATTCGGCAGCGATACGATTGCAGCCAGCCAGAATAAACGACCCAACAGCCGCATGGATGTTGCCGAGAAGTTGAAAAACACCGGCTTGATCCGGGAGTTGGATTTGATTGATCCCACATTGAAGGAACGTTTGTTCTCAGGCAACTTCCAAGAAATCGTCACGCCCAGCACACGCCGTTTGAACGACTTCAGAACGCACCCGGCGAATGTGGAGTGGTTACAAAGAAGAGGCTATGAACAAGGAGAGCCACCGCCCATGATCTGGCAGCGTGGTGTTCATGGTGACTATCTGCCTGGTTTGACTCCCAATCCAGATGCAGCACGATGACAGTCTGAAATCACAACGAGGTCAATATGGTCACTTCTGTTTCTGCCGACACCGCAGCGTATACCTATAACGATGTTGAGGAACTCGATCCGCCTGCTCCATCTCCGAGTGGGCGACTGAATAGCCCAAGTCTGCAAGCCACCAACAATGCGTTGACGTCGTCTGATGTTGATTCAGCTTCTGGTGTCAAAGCGCCGGTGCAGATCGCATCGGCCGCCAGTGTGGGCAAGAAGGTGTTGGACACCCTGCTACCCGACGGCATGTTCATTGGCTACACCATCAATCCCAAGGTTCAGCCCAAGGTCGGTGGTGTTCCTTTGTTTGCACACGGGCACTTTTTGACTTACGCATTCTCGGATGGCAAATTCGGCGACTACAGCACCAAACCTGTGCTCACGACCCCTTGGGGTGGGCTGAGTGTGGTCGGCACGGTGAGGCCAACCGGCCAGGAATCGGGTTTGAACCTGAGTGGTTTGATTCCATCGCCTGTTGGGAATTTTTTGTGGTGGATCAACTTTCGCAACAACAAGCTCACAGCAGAAGGGCTGGTCCAGGCGATCCAGAACACAAAAGATGGCAAGCCTTTGGTTCTGTCCATGAACTTCGGACCGATGTATTCGGCCTCGGACGGTGCTTTCAAAGCGCTGTTGTCGAACCCGGCGACTGCAGGTGCAGCGGTCTTGCCTGCACTGGCCGCTGAGGCCAGTGGTGCCAACCTGTGGATCGGTCTGGGTTGGCGTGGAGAGGTGACGTTCAAGGATGGAAAAATCGACAGCCTGACGATTTCAGGCACCAAAATTCCTTGGTCCCAGATCGGCGGCTTCTTAGAGCAAAAAACCGCACAACTTCAGAAATCCCCATCCATAGGCCCCAACTTTGGCAGCAATGCCATCGCGAGCTTCAATGACACCACGCAAGCGGTGTTTGGCAGCTCGCCGTGGGACATTGGTCACGCGGCAGTCAAGCGTGATGGCAACGGTTCGGTTGTGATGAAAAACGGCACCGTGGATGTGATGAACCACGGCAACAGCATCGTCAATGTGACCGAGCCCGTGTATGAGTTGGGTGTCAAAAATGGGCTGTTGAAGGTGGATCTCGCCATGAAAGGCGGGCAACTTGTGCAGGACGTGCAGCGTATTCGAAGCAATACACAGGCCGCCCAGATTGTGAATTCCATCATTAACGCCGCCGGCAAAAAGTCGCCTACCGAATACTTCAACACCTTGGCGCGGTTGATGAACCCATACGACATCAACCACGGTTCCAGTGCGATGAAATTTGCCTACGACAGTTATCACAGCAATCTGGGCTTTCGTTTTGCGATTGATTCGGCACGTGAGCGCATGGGCATGAAACCATTACCTAAGTTTTTGGAACCCAGCCCAGCAGACAGTGATTTTGTAAGGGATGTGTTCAGCGGCAAACAAAGAATGCGCAATACAACCCCAGAAAACTCGCCGCTGAACCCACCCAGGCAGCGGGTGTTCTGAGGCGCACTGCGTGTTGGTGGTGGCTTGAACCCGGCCTTGACTTTTTGGTGGAGCATGAGTGAGCATTTGATTTATTTATTGATGTTTTCCTTATTCGCGACAAGCTCCAGCCCGTTCGCCCTGAGCCTGTCGAAGGGCCTGCACCGAGGCACGCGCTGGCTTCGACAGGCTCAGCCCGAACGGTGTGTGGTGTGGCAATTTATGTCAACCTCATGTCAACCTCAATAGAGTGACATCAACAACGACACATCACACCGTTCGGGCTTCCCCTTCGACAGTGTTCAGGACAGGACCTGTCGAAGCCGGCGCAAACCGGGGTGTAGACCCTTCGACATGCTCAGGTAGAACGGGGTGTCATGAATTCAGGAAACGTCAACATGTGATTTGAGCGGATCAGCAAGAACATGAGTGGTGTGTGGCGCATGAAGACGCAACCTCCAACCGGTGACTGAAGTCCACCGAGAACCATAAAAAGCAGGAGACAACATGACGATCTTTCTCGGGGCCCGCATTGGCGAGCCCAACGGGCTGTATTCATTCAGCCGTGATTCCAACGCATCAGGAGAGACGGTCCGTTCACCGTCGGAGCGATCTGTGCTCACCCCCGTGCGTGAGGTGCAGCTTGCTAACGCGTCAAGCAACTGGAGCAAGTTAGGCGAAGTGTTGAAACCCGATGGCATTGCCTACGGCGAATCGCATGGCGACACCCCTCTGGGTTCCTTTGGGCGCGGCGGGAACTTTGGCGTCATCAGTTTGAAGGACGGTCGCCACACTTATTTTGGAAGCCAGTTTTTGAAGCCGGCGCCTCCGATTCCCACGCCTTTCGGCCTTGTGCGAGGTGGCATCAGTCTGACGGGAACCAACGGGGCAAGGGGTAATGGTGCCGGGGTTGGTGTGAGCTACAAGTTCCCTACCCCCGCCGGTGATTTGCTTTTCATTCTTAACTGCACACAAGACGCGGCCACTGTGGGCAACCTGATGGATGCGCTGCAAGGAAACGCAAAAAAGGAACTGACGGTTCGCGTCACTTTTGGGGCGGCCTACTCGGTTTCAGATGGTGCCGTCCGGCTGTTGGCCGGTCCTACCGCTGGCGCATCAATGGCGGTTGGCGCTGGATTGGAAGGGGCAGGTGTTGACGCCTGGTTGGGCTTGGCCTGGACGGGGACAGCGACGATCAAGGATGGTCAACTCAAGTCCATCAACATCAGCGGCGTTGAAATTCCTGCAGCACAAATCGGCCAGGTGTTCGGTGGGCAGTTGCAGCAGGCGCGCAACAGCCCGCCCATGATGCCCAACGGCGGTGATCCGCGTATTGCGAGTTTGAACGATGACGTTCAATTGGCCTTCGGGCAGTCTCCTTGGGACGTGGGTTTTTCAGCCCAGAAGCGCGATGGCAAAGGTGCGATTGAGGTTCGTGGTGGTACGGTGAATGTTCTGAACCACGGCAACCGCGCCACAGCGATCGCCGAGCCGGTGTATGAGCTGGGTGTGAAGTACAAGGTCCTGGGAATAGGCGAACGCATTCGCAACAACCAACATGCGGGCGAGGTGGTTGAAAAGGTGCTGGCGCGTGCCTTGGCGCAAGACAAAAGCAACGAGGCCAAGGGTCAAAAAACAACCCTTTACCTGCAGGCGCTGAACGCTTTCATGAACCCCTACCAGCTCAACCATGGTTCTTCGCAGTTGAAGAACGCGCACGAGTTCTACGAGCGCAGTCCGGGCAATCAGTTGATCACCAATGCCAGCCGCGCGGTGCAGGGTTTGCCGCCCTTGCCCAGCTCGGCGCTGGGGGAAAGCAAGCCCGCCGACTACTCGCGGATGCGAGATATTTTTTCCGGGCAGTACCGCTGGAAGCCTGATCTGGGAACCACGACACCGTTGCCCAACCCGAGAGGTGGTTTTCGTCTCGGTGTTTGAGCGGCTCCGGCCGCCTTCACGTGAAAACCAGACCACAGGGTGGTCATAGGAAGTGACGCATCAGATCGTTCAGTTCAACGAAAAAAAGGAGTTCATGACAAAAAAAGATTTGTGAAAAATCGCCACCGCCCGCCAGAGGTGGGGTGACTCAGCGATGCCGAGGGAATCCGAGCAAAGCAACCAGATAGGAGACAAGACATGACATCCGTCAACCAAATCGTTCGCCAAAGCAGCGAACTGTACGCGTTCGACCAAGAGGCTGATAACGAACCCAAGCCCAGCAAGTCACGCCTGGATCGTCCTGCATCCACGCCAGTGGGTGAGGTGCAGGTGGCCAGTGCGGCCACCACCTTGGGCAAGATTGGAGAGGTTCTCAAGCCAGACATCATTGTGTTCGGGGAAACCCACGGTGATACACCCTTGGGTTCCATCGGTCGCGGCGGAAACTTTGGTTTGGTCAGCACCAAAGACGGCAAAACGACTTACTTCGGTTCTCAGTTTTTACGTCCGGCGCCACCTATTCCAACACCTTTGGGGCTTGCCAGAGGGTCCGTTAACGTGGTCGGGACCAATGGTCCTGCTGGCGACGAAAGCGGTATCGGCGTGGGCTACAAGCTACCCACACCGGCCGGTGATTTGTTGTTTTGGTTGAATGGAAGACAAGACGTTGCCACCGGCGGCAACCTCATCGATATCCTGAACGGCAAGGGCCAAGGAACACAAACTGTTTCGGTCAACATCGGTGTGGCCTATTCGGTGTCCGATGGTGCGGTGAAGTTGTTGGCAGGGGCCACATCGGGTGCATCACTGGCCGTGGGGGCGGGTTTGGATGCCGCTGGTGTGGATGGTTGGTTGGGCATTGGTTATCGCGGTTCTGCGACGTTCGAGAACGGAAAACTCAAGTCCATCAACATCAGTGGCGTCGAGATTCCAGCGGCGCAAATTGGCCAGGTGCTGGGAGGGCAGTTGCAGCAGGTTCGCCAGAGCCCGCCTTTGATGCCCAATGGCGGCAACCCACGCATTGCGAGCTTGAACGATGACGTTCAATTGGCCTTCGGGCAGTCTCCTTGGGACGTGGGTTTTTCAGCCCAGAAGCGCGATGGCAAAGGTGCGATTGAGGTTCGTGGTGGTACGGTGAATGTTCTGAACCACGGCAACCGCGCCACAGCGATCGCCGAGCCGGTGTATGAGCTGGGTGTGAAGTACAAGGCCCTGGGAGTAGGCGAACGCATTCGCAACAACCAACATGCGGGCGAGGTGGTTGAAAAGGTACTGGCGCGTGCGTTGGCGCAAGACAAAAGCAACGAGGCCAAGGGTCAAAAAACAACCCTTTACCTGCAGGCGCTGAACGCTTTCATGAACCCCTACCAGCTCAACCATGGTTCTTCGCAGTTGAAGAACGCGCACGAGTTCTACGAGCGCAGTCCAGGTAATCAGTTGATCACCAATGCCAGCCGCGCGGTGCAGGGTTTGCCGCCCTTGCCCAGCTCGGCGCTGGGGGAAAGCAAGCCCGCCGACTACTCGCGGATGCGAGACATTTTTTCCGGGCAGTACCGCTGGAAGCCTGATCTGGGAACCACAACACCTCTACCAAATCCCCGAGGTGGCTTTCGTCTGGGTGTTTAATTTGCTCGTTCCCTAGGCCCTTGAAGACCACTAAAAATGCCATAAAAGAAAGCGAGTGAAACCCACGCCACTCTGAATGGAATCTCCCGCGTCGATGCGTCTCATGCCACAGCAAAAGACCACGACAACCGCTCAGCCCGAGCGGCAGGGGATTCATCAGGCCGGATCAACAGGCGCAAGGTCAGTCCCTGCCAGAGCAAGCGCTATATCCTCAACTTCCCCGCATAACCCGTCATCTCCAAATAGCCCAAGCCAATTCGGCGACCCTTTGTGTCGAGCAACTCGCTCAGGCCTTCCCAATAAATGGTTCCTGTGCTGGAGCGGCTGTCGAGCTCTTGGGCGTCGAAGAGGGCGCGAACCTGGGTAGGGCCCGCGGGTGTGGTCACTTGCCATTGCACCGGGTAGCGGGAACCGGACGAAGGGCTTTGCCATTGCCGGCCGGCTGTGAAGACGACCTCTTCAGGGGAAAAGTTCTGAACGGCAGCGCCTGGCTTGCGCCAACTGCCACCCGCATACAAGGTGCTGCCATCTTGGCGGCGCAGGCGAAAGGCGGTGAGGGCGCTGCCGTCGAACAAATTCATGCCTATCCAATCCCAGCCCACGGCTTGTGCATCGAGCAAGCTGTCGCTCCATTCGTGGTCCAACCACGCTTGCCCGGCGACTGAAAACTTTTTGCCGTCCAACTGAAGATCGCCGCTGGCTTGCAGTTGCGGTTGGCTGTAGTAGTGGCTGGCTTGTTCTGGTTGCTGGCCTTTTCGAGAGAAGCCGTTTTGACCTTGCAGCAGCACGGGCTGGGTGGTGGTCAAGTGCAAGTGCAGTGCAAAGCGGGCTTTGTCGCTTTGTACTTGGGTCTCGTAGATGCTGCTTGATGCAGCCCCATGTGCAGCGCTGTTGGTGCGTCGATGCAGGCTCCATTCACGCAGGTGGACTTGGGTGTCCGATGTGTTCGCTTCGGCTAAACCAAACCCTGCTCGTGCAATTCGATCGTCGTGCCTTAAGCGTCCTGAGGCCACATCGCTCAAGGCAATGTGCGCAAAGACCAGTTGTTTTGCGGCAAAGCGGCTGGGGTGGCCTGGTGCGACCTCACTGCGGCTTCGGAAAAACGTGATCTGAAAACCGTAAGTCGGCTGCGTGGGAGGTGCAGCAGTGGCGGTCTCGCCAGGGGACAACCAACCTGTGAGGTACCACCACTCGATGCGTGCTTGGGGGTGGGCTCCGAAGTCGGTGGGGAAGGTCAGCACACGCCCAGGCCCGATCACGTCGCGGCCCGCTGTTTGTTCAAGCTGTTCGGTCGAGCGCCGAGAAGTCCATGCGCTCGTTGTGTGGATGGCCATCAGCGCGAGAAAGCTTTTCTGCAAACCGATGCGACGACTGTTGTTCACCAGTCCTCCTTCACTGCCAGGGCGGCACCGGTTTTTGCGGCCGCGCGTGCGGCCCACCAGGCGGTCAACACGGCGGCCACCAAGACGCTGGCAGACAACAAAAGCAGGCGCAACCAAGGCAGTACCCAGTCCATCGTCCAGTGAAAACTTTGTGGGTTGACCACATACACCAGCACAGCGCTGATGGCCGCGCCGAGCAACAGGCCCACCACCACGCCAGCGCTCGTCCACAGCGCTGTTTCCGCCATGATCAAACGCTGTACTTGGCCTTTGGTGAGGCCCAGATGCACCAACAAACCAAACTCTTTGCGCCTCGCCAATACCTGGGCCGACACGCTGGTCGCCAGGCCAAACAAACCCATCGCAATGGCGACTGCCTGCAGCCAGTGGGTGACGGCGAAGCTGCGGTCAAAAATGCGCAGCGACAGCTGACGAATCTCTGCTGCGGAAGCGAATTCGAGCAAAGCGCCAGCCTCACCGGCTTGTTCTCGCAGCAGGGTTTGAACCGAAGAGGCGGATGCATCGGCCCGCAACCACAGGGCAAGGTCGTTGACGCGTGTGTCTTGGGTGAGGCGCTCGAAGTCGCTGCGCTGCATCAGCACAGCGCCGTTTTGGCGCGCGTAGTCGCGCCACACACCCATGACCACAGCGGTGGCCTGCTGGCCATTGGGCAGGGGGAGTTGCAAACGTATTCCTGGGTTTGCGCCGTAGAGGCTGACCATGGCTTCGCTCACATAGATGGGTATGGCGTCGCCTGCCAAAGGGCTGTGCTGCTTCTGCTGGGGGCCCTGAACCCAGGGCAGGCTGCGCTCGGGATCCACCACGTGGCGTGCGATCAAAGCCACCGGTGGGCGGTCTGCTTGCCATTGAATGGACATCACCCGCTGCGGCTCCACTTGGGTGACACCGGGCAAGGCAGCGGCTTTCGCCACGAACTCGGGTGAGAGGTAGGCGGTGTCGCCAGCACGCCCAGGCCCGACGCGCACATACAAATCGGCGGGGAGCACAGTGTCCAACCACTGGGCGATGGAGACACGAAAACTGACCACCATGATGGTCAACGCGACAGACAGCGCGAGGCTTGCCACCACCCCCGCCACAGCCACCGTGGCCACATGACGTTGCTGGCGTGCTCGCTCAACGGCCAGCATGGCCAGCGCCTGGGTTTGCGGTTGAATGAGGCTGAGCATCAAGGCCACACCTTGCGGCACACAGGCCATGCCGCCGAGCAAAAAACAAGCGACTGCGGCGTAGGCGGCCAGTGGCAATTCACCGACTGGCGGCAAGAAAGCCAAGGCCAAACCAAGCAGCAGCAACGCTGGGCCTATCCACAAGATCAAGCGCTTGGGTGCAGACGGGCCCGAGCCCAAGCTCGCGCCTTTGAGCGCCAAAGCAGGCTGCATTTGCTGCGCCATGCGGGCTGGCAGCATGGCGCCGAACGTTGCGGCGAGCAATCCGAGCATGGCGAATACCAGAGCGGCCCAGGGGCTCCACAGCAGGGCAGGGGCCACGCCGGGAAAATAGCCGCCACCCAAATCGCCTGCCAGCAACTGCAAAGCGCTTTGGGCCAGCACGGTGCCCAGCAGGATGCCGAGCGTGCTGCCCAGGCCACCCAACACCAAAGCTTCCGAAAGAATCCAGCGAGATCGTTCTTGGGCACTCAAACCGAGCACGCCTAAAAGTGCCAATTGCGGCAAACGCCGCGCCACCGACAGCGAGAGCGCAGAAAACACCAAAAAGCCGCCCGTGAAGACAGCCACCATGGCCAGCACCGTGAGGTTGACACGGTAAGCGCGAGAGACCTGGGTGACCTGCTGTGCGCTTTGTGCGGGCGTGACTGCCCTGAGCGATGCCGGCAAGTTCAGTTCACGCAAAACAGTGGCTTGATCGGCACCGGGTTTCAGCCGCACGTCAATGCGTGACAGGCGGCCCAACCAGCCGAAATGCGCTTGCACACCGGCCAAGTCCATGACGGCCAGCGGCGGACCTGCTGCGGCCACGCGGCCCCGCACCACCACGGGCCAAGTCTGTGTCCCTGAGACCAAACGCAGCGCAGGTTTGTCCGATGGTGGTGTCGCCGTCATCCACGCAGCAGCAGCTTGATTCAAAAATACAGCGCTCGGGTCCAGCATCGCCAAACGGTCTTCACCGGATGACACCTGCGCAAATAGCTCGGGCGCGATGGTGGGCACGACCAGGGCGTCCACGCCCCACAAACGCAGGCCCAGCTTGTCCCCTTGGGCATTGAGGGCCAGCACGTCCAGTTCGATCACAGGACTGGCAACGGCCACTTGCGGGTGTGAGGCCACAAGCGGGTAAATGTTTTCGTCAAAGCCCTCAGCTTGGGCGCGCAGTTCAAAGTCGGCTTGGCCGTTGACGCTGCGAACCGCCGCGCTGAATTCATTCAACGCGGATTCGTTGATCAAATGCACCGCGAACGACAACGCCACCCCCATGGCGATGGCCAACACGCTCACCAAACTGTGACCAGGCTGGTGCCGCCACTGAGGCCAGGAGAGTTGTTGCAGCAAATGCCACATGCAACTCAAGGTCCGAGTGCTCCGGCACACACCAAACGCCGCGAAGCGGCAATCTGATGTTGCTTGTGGGGGCGGGCCGACCGGTGGAACCTCATGTGCGCTGCCAATTAGTCTGTAACGCGAAGCGTTCGATACGAGTCACAGTCGACTACTTCTATAGCGCTCGTTTTTGCTGCACCCAGCGTTTCGATCACGGTACAGCCTGCAGAAACCTTCGGGAAGAGTTTGGTGGCTTTTTTGTGCATCTCAAAATACTGATTCAGAGCGCCCTCATTTTGCCCTTGCGCTCGCCAATTTGCCCGGACTTCTGGCACTACAACGAACAGGAATGCAAACGTTGCCAGTAGAAAGCCAGCAGTCGCGGACAAGATGTACTTCATGAGGTTTGACTTCTTTGCATTGGACTGGGCACCACGCCCTTTGCGGTGAGGGTCAGCACGCGGTCGGCGCGCGCCGCCGCCGCTTGGGAGTGCGTCACCAGCAGACAGGCTGCGCCGCTTGAGCGCACCTGTTCGCGCAACAAGTCCATCACACGTTCGGCGTTGCCTGGGTCGAGATTGCCGGTGGGCTCGTCGGCCAGGATCAAACGTGGTTGGTGCACCAACGCACGAGCCAATGCGACGCGTTGCAACTGTCCTCCCGACAGTGTTTGCGGCAGGCGCTGCGCAGCATCACGCAAACCGACAGCCTCCAGCATGTGCGTTACACGTTGGCTGTCTGGACGCTTGAGCAACAACAAGGGCAAGGCCACGTTTTGTGCCACGGTGAGGTGGGGCAACACATGAAAGGCCTGAAAGACAAACCCCAAGTGGGCTCGCCGGAAATGGGCTTGTGCCCCTTCAGGCAAGGCGTGAATGTCGGTGCCCGAAAGCTCAATGCGGCCACCGCTGACGGTGTCCAAGCCCGCAATGCAATTCAGCAAAGTGGACTTGCCCACCCCCGACTCGCCCAAAAGCGCCACGAATTCACCGGCTGCCATGTCCATGTGGACATCAGAAAAAACAGGCATGCTGCTGCCACCGCTGGGCAGCGGATAACGCTTGCTGAGGTTGTGAATGTGAAGCAGGGCCACGATGGCTGCTTATCCGTGAGTGCCGTCATCACTGGAAGCGTCCAGTGCTAAGAAAGCATGTTTCAACAAAGTCAGTGTTTGAGCGGCGACATCGGGCGTGTCGCAAGCCACCACCTGTCGCGCGGGCATGCTGCGCAGCCAGGTGAGCTGTCGTTTGGCCAGTTGGCGTGTGGCGGCGACGCCTTGTTCAGACAAGGTTTTCATGTCGAGCGAGTTTGGGCTGTCCAGTGCTTGCCAAGCTTGCCGGTAACCGACGCAGCGCATCGAAGGCAAATCAGGTGATAAGTCGCCCCGCGCCCGCAAGCGGCGCACTTCGTCCAAGAAACCCGCTGCCAGCATGTGTTCAAAACGTTGGCCGATACGTTGGTGCAACCAAACACGGTCCTGGGGTTCCAGTGAGACGAGGACAGGGTGGGCGGTGTTTTTTGTTCGTTGCTGGAGTGAAGACAGCGTCTGGCCGCTGACTTGGAACACCTCCAAGGCACGCAAGATGCGCTGGGTGTCGCCCGGTGCCAGTCGCTGTGCGGTGACGGGGTCGATGCGCTGCAGTGCCTGGTGCATGGCAGGCAGGCCTTGCACTTGCAGTTGATCGGCCAAGGCGGCGCGCACTGCGGGGTTCGCGGCTGGCATGTCGTCCAGTCCGTCGAAGAGCGCCTTGAAATAAAGCATGGTGCCGCCCACCAGCAAAGGCCAATGGCCGCGCGCGCGAATCTCGTCCACAAGCCGGGTGGCATCTTGCACAAACCGTGCAGCCGAGTAGGCCTCTGAGGGGTCGATGATGTCGATCAGGTGGTGCGGCACCAGATCAAGTTCTGTGCGGCTCGGTTTGGCGGTGCCGATGTCCATGCCTCGGTAAACCAAGGCAGAGTCCACGCTGATGATTTCGATGGGACGGATTCCAGCAAGTGCTTCTACCGCCGCCAAAGCACAGGCGGTTTTTCCCGATGCTGTGGGCCCAGCCAGGCAAACGCAGGGCAGGGTCATCAGTTTGAGCGTCGTGTTGAGTTGGGAAACGTATCAACCAAAGTGGCAGATGTAGTGCACAGCGCTCAGTGCTTCAATCTCGAAGGACGATTGCCCTGGCACGCTGAACGATTGACCACCCACGAATTCGGTCCAAGCGCTGGCACCAGCGAGTTTGACACGGCAGCGACCGTCAACCAGCTCCATGACTTCTGGCTCACCGGTGTTGAAAGTGAGGGTGGACGGCAGGATCACGCCCACACTTTTTTTGCTGCCATCGGCCAAGGTCACGCTGTGTGAGACGCACTTGCCATCAAAGTAAACATTGGCACGGGTTTGAATTTGCCCACCGAGGGTGACGGTTGGTGCGTTGGGGGATGTGGTCATGTGGAGATCAAGAATTGGGGAATCGGAGGTGGCGGTGATTTTAGGCCTGCCAGATGCGGTTTAATGGGCGCACACGCCGCGATCCCTATGTCCACCCAGCCACTCTTCACGCCTGCGACAGACGCCTCGCCCCTGCGGCCAGACGCCATCTTGATGCGTCTGTTTGAAGTCAGCCCAGACCCCATCACTGTGACCGCATTTGATAGCGGAGAGCTGCAGATGTGCAACGAGGCTTTTTGTCGGCTCACTGGCTACAGCAGCGACGAGCTCAAAGGCAAAAGTGCCGCCGACCTGGGTTTGTGGAACCCGCCGCAGGAGAGGGATCGCTACGTGCAAATGGCCTGTGCGCCGGGTGGTGTGCAGGGATTCTCCGCTTCATTTACCGCCAAAGGGGGCCGGCGTGTTCCGGTGCTGATATCGGCCTCGCTCTTCGAGCAAGATGGGCGCCGCTATTTGCTCGCTGTATTGCATGACATCTCGGAGCGGGAGCGGCGTCGACTTCAATACGAGGCTGTGCTGAGCAATGCCATGGTGGGCATCGCCACCACGCGCGATCGAATTTTTCAACTCACCAATGCGCGGTATGAAGAAATGTTGGGCTGGGCGCCGGGCACCTTGATTGGCATGCCGGGTTCTGTGGTGTGGCCTAGCGCCGAGGCTTACGAAGAAATCGGCGCCGTTGTCGGCCCGATCTTGGCCAAGGGTGAGCCGATTGATCTGGAGCGTGAACTCGCACGCCGTGACGGGTCGGTCTTTTGGGCGCGTATTCGCGCTCGTGCGGTAGACCCCAAAAACCCCCGCGATAGCGGCACGATCTGGATCGTCGAAGACGTGACGGACCGTCGCCGCAACCAGCAAGCACTCGCGGCGGCCAAAGAACTGGCGGAGGCGGCCAATCTGGCGAAGAGCCAATTTCTTGCCAATACCAGCCACGAAATTCGCACGCCGCTCAATGGTTTGCTGGGTTTGGTGCGCCTGGCGCTTTCAGAAACCGAGCCATCCCATTCGGTAGAGCAACTCAATCTTTACCTGGCCCGCATCCAGGAAAGCGCACAAACCTTGGCTGGCATCATTTCTGACATCTTGGATTTTTCCAAAATCGAAGCGGGGCAATTGCGCTTGGAGCCGCAGGTGTTTGACCTGCACCAGATGTTGCAGGAAGTGTGCGGCCCTTACGGCGAGTTGTCTCGAGCGCAGCGGCTGGCGTTCAGGCTGAATCTTGCCAGTGACTTGCCCCGTTGGGTACGAGGTGATGCGCTGCGTCTGCGCCAAATTTTGGGTAACTACCTCAGCAACGCGTTGAAGTTCAGCGAGCAGGGACTGATTGATGTCAATGTGGTCTGCTCTGGTCCAGGAAGGTTGCGGTTCGAAGTGACCGACCAGGGCGTTGGAATCGACGCCGCTGCCTTGGATCGCCTGTTCAAACCGTTCTCTCAGGCCGATGGCTCCACCACCCGGCGTTTTGGTGGCACAGGATTGGGGCTGAGCATTTGCCGCCAGTTGGCCCAGTTGATGGGAGGCGAGGTGGGTGTGCGCAGCCAAGTGAATCTCGGCAGTACTTTTTGGCTGGATGTTCCTTTGCCCACTGTTGCTGTCCAACCCGACCTGGGCGGGGAAACAAGTGCTGCAGACCATGATCCTCGTGAATCCTTGCGAGGCAGCCGGGTCTTGGTGGTGGAGGACAACCCCGTCAACACTCTGGTCGTTGAGGCCATGCTCAGTCAGTGGGGCGTGAATGTGGCCGTGGCAGAAAACGGTGCCGAGGGCATTGCTGCAGTCCACAGCGCGGAACAACCCTTTGATGCGGTGCTGATGGACCTGCAAATGCCGGTGATGGGCGGCCTGGAGGCAACCCGGACGCTGAGAATGGCGCTGGACACCGAGCAACTGCCCGTGATCGCACTGACTGCGGGGGTGTTGATGTCGGAGCGGGAAGATGCGTTGACCATTGGCATGAACGACTTTCTGTCCAAACCCATCGAGCCCGATCAACTTGCACAGGTGCTGGCGCACTGGGTGTCGCGTGCCAGGGCCAGGCGATACCTTTCAGTTTGATGCTGAATGTGGAAGCTGCCGAGGGTGTCTTTCATGCAGACCTCGCTAAAGAACAAATTGTTACGCTTGAGGGTGTTGGAGTGATTGGCAATCCTGAGCCTTGGTATACAACTTGTTTTTTCTAAGTCGCGACACTGGCGCCAATGCTCCCCCCAAGAAAGGGGTTTTGGCGTCAAAAGCCTTCAAAGCCCTGTGCAATAAGGCACTGAGCAGGCACACTGTCGTGCCGACGAAAAGGAAACTGGCTGTGACATCGGGGAGTGCTCCTTGACTGCCATTGCCACCATCCCGGCCGTCAATGGCTTGACCGGGTACATCCCGATTCTCTGATGTCCAACTTACCCTTCGCCAACGCCCCAGCTTCTCCCTCTTTGGACGAGCACGATGCCTTGCCCGCTGGAACTCGTTTTGGCGAGCTTGAGATTCTGCGTGTGGTTGGAGTGGGGGGGGTTCGGCATTGTGTATTTGGCACGTGACCACTCCTTGGATCGGGATGTAGCGCTCAAGGAGTACATGCCAGGCCAGTTGGCCGCGCGTGGTCCAAGCGCCCAGGTGTCGGTGCGGTCGGGCTCGCACATGGAAACGTTTGCCCTGGGCCTGCGTTCCTTTGTCAATGAAGCTCGTTTGTTGGCTCGTTTTGACCACCGCTCTTTGGTCAAGGTGTATCGGTTTTGGGAGGCCAACAACACCGCCTACATGGTGATGCCGTTTTTGCAGGGGCTTACCCTGCGTGAAGCTCGCCGTGTGATGACCAGTCCGCCCGACGAGGCTTGGATGCGCCAAACGCTCAACCCCTTGTTAGAAGCGTTGGACCTGTTGCATCGGGAAGCGGTCTATCACCGCGATATCGCGCCGGACAACGTTCTTTTGCCTACCGATGGAAGTCAAGCCGTGTTGCTTGACTTTGGTGCCGCTCGACGCGCCATTGGTGACCGAACCCAAACCTTCACTGCCATTCTCAAACCCAGTTACGCGCCAATTGAGCAGTACGCAGAGTCGGTCAGTCTGAGGCAGGGACCTTGGACTGACATTTACGCGCTCGGTGCGGTAATTCACTACTTGATCAAAGGGGTCCCCCCTCCGCCCGCTACGGCGCGAACCATCGAAGACCACAGCGAGGTGTTGGCCAGCCTGGCTTTGCCCGGCATTTCCTCCACTTACCTCGCGGCGGTTGATTGGGCATTGGCAGTGCGTCCTCAGGATCGCCCACAGTCCATGGCAGAGTTTCGCGATGCCCTGGACGGAAAAATCACACCACCAGCGGCGTCACGTCAGGCTAAAAGTTCGACGATTGCGGCCGATCCTTTCCTCAAGACAGCCGCTGATTTGGTGATCGACAAAACAGTGCTTGTAAAGAAAGACGTCGCCCCGGCAATTGAAGTGCCCACCATAGTTCATCGACCGCAGCAGGGCTCGGGGATGGCACCTGTTGGTGCGTCAAAAAATTCCGCATCCACTCCGGCTCAAGCTGCGCCCGCTCCATGGGTTCCGCCCGCCGCGACATTTGTCGCTGCTGTTGCCAACGGCGGCGAGGACCCGACGGTGGCTTTTAAGTCGGCTGGCACCGCTGAACGGTCAAATGCGAGCAACCCTGGTGCCAAGCTGCAGGGGCGTCCTTTGAAGGACATGGAAAAGGCGTCAGACGCCAGGAACCGGATCTCACCGAAACCGCGGATGGCCGCGACCTCTGTGCCTCGGTCCGGCTGGGGTGCGTGGCCCATCGCCATACCGGCGCTGTTGATTTTGGTGGTTTGTGCGGCTTGGTGGTGGAGTGGTCGTGCGCCACAGGCGACGGACTTGACCACCGCCAGTCCGACCGCCGCAGGCCAATCGCCGGTACTGAGTTCCACGGCGGCTTCGGCACCTTCACCCCTCTTGCTTCCAGCACCAACTCCTGTCGCCGAACCTTCTGTCTCGGCGCAACCGCCGGTCTCTGCCACAGCGATCACGACAGCAGAACCCGCCCCCGCAGCACTGCCAAACCCAACGCAGCCGCCTGCAGCCACCCCAAGGGCGACCCCATCGCCTGTCGCTACATCGGTCGTACAGCCGCCCGCGTCTCCAACCAGGCCCGTTGCGCGGCCGACTGAGGCAGCCGCTGCCACCCCCAATAGAAACGACAACGCTGCTCCGCGAATTGTTCTGGATTCCAAACCAACACGCCCGACCGGCGCGGGCAACGAGACAGCGCGGACCAATGAAACACCGGCTGCTGCGGGCCAACGTACTACCGTGCCCCCACCCCTGTGGCCACCTGTTCCTGCAGATCCCGCGGCCAAGCCTCGCGCACAGGCCGCAACTGACGCATTCGCCTCGCCAGCCGAGGCGTGTAGTGGGCGTGTTTTCATCGCTCTATTCCAGTGTATGGAGCGCCAATGCAGCGGAGGAAGGTTTGCCTCGCATCCACAGTGCGCCGAAGTTCGCGCACGCAAGGAGCATCCGGCACAGGATGTTTATGGGGGTGGTCGCTGACACTGCGGCAGCCCAGGTGCTGTCGCATGGCGCAAGAAAGCGCCCCGGTGAAATGCGCGGACTCTTAAGAGTCTGTCCGGCAGAAGACCAACGCCACAGAAAGTCGTGATTTCAGGGGTTCTTAACCCCTTGGTACTTTCGAAAAAAAGGCTCCTGCGCGGTTCTGGGGGGGGCGAAATTCGGATGAGCACTTTGCAATCCTTCTGCCGCGCAGACCCTTAGCCCTGTTTGATTTTCGCCAGTGTCAGTTGCAGCAGTTTCGCGTCGGCACTGGCTCGGTGTCTGTCAATTCGCGCTTCTTGCGCTACCGCTTGTTTCACCACATGCCAGCGTTCAGCCTCTTGCTCGGTCAGCAAGCTGCGCAGGTTGTCGAGTTTGAAGTGTGGCGAGAGGTTGGCCGCGTCGAACAGTTTTCCTAGCCAGCTGTAGTCATTGGCCCAGCCGTCGCTGTACAGGGTCTTGCCGGCCAAATTGGTGTTGAGTTTGTGTGCTACTGCGGTTGCGTCTTGTCCATGCTGTTCAGCTATGGCCCGACTGATGTGGTGAGTTTGTTCGGCCTGCTCGTCCCAGTGTGTCCAATGTGGCTCGGGGCGTATCAGGGTGCAAAAACTGCTGCCATCGGCCAGCACATAACCCACTTCAATGGGGTAGCTGTTGCGACCAAATCCCGAAGCCTCCATGTCCAAGATGCCCACTAAGTGGGTGGCATTCGGATCTTTGCTCACGCCAACAGGTCCTGGGTTTCGGGGTGCCGTTTCATGTAGGTGCTGACATAAGAGCAGGCGGGATGGATTCGAAGTCCGTGCTGGCGTGCGTGGCCAATGGCCGCTTCAACCAAGGATGCAGCGATGCCTTGTCCTTGTAAAGAGGGTTCAACCCATGTGTGCGTGAGGTGCATCACACCCGCGTTGATGTGGTAATCGACCACACAAACATGGGGGCCGCGTTGCAACTCAAAACGAGATTGAGCTGGGTTGTGGATCACGTTCAATGGCGTCATGGGGGTAGGTTAATGTCTTGACTTACGAAGTTGCACGTCGCAGGGCGATGGCTTGTATCTCGACTGACGTGTCACCATTGCCGAACCACATTTGCCCGTCTTGTACGGTCACTTGCAGTTGCATTCCTCGCTCCGCCAGCGCTGTGAGTGCCTGGGATTGGTCGGCTGGAACTTGCCATACGTTCAGATTCTGCGCCTTGGAAATTTTGCTCTCCAGGCTTTTCCACCAGACTGGTGTGCTGTGGCTGAATGAATAGACGCTGACCTTGTCGGCGCGTGGGCAGGCCTTGAGCAAACGTTTGTCGTCGGGTTGCCCCACATCAATCCAGTGTTTGATTTGTCCTGTCAAATCTTTGTGCCAAAGGTCAGGCTCCTCTTGATCCCACATGCCCTTGGCCATCTCAAGTTGGCCGTTGTCAGCATCAGCCTGCACATTCATGGCCAAAGCCAAGAGACGAATCATCATGCGCTCGTCCGTCTCTGATGGGTGTCTTGCCAAAGTGACCGGGTGATTCAAGTAGACATTCCGGTCCATGTCTGCGATCTGCAATTGCGCTTTGTAGATGGTGGCTTTCAGTGCCATGGGTTGGGATGCTTTCGATCGTGAAAAAGTGTCAATGGCAACGAGGACCAAAACGCAGCCTGGTGAGATCGGCATCTTGCCCTATTACCGCAGGTTTTTGAGCGCCCCCTGAGACAATTGTTCATCTCATACTTTCGATCAACGCCCATGCAAGTCGCTCACCCTCCACGTTTTCGGCACCGAACCACCATCTTCCACGGACAGCAAGCTTGCCATTTGACGGCGCCCGATGGCAGTGAAGCGATGGTCTTGTTGCAAGGCGCGCATGTGGTTTCTTGGAAAACAAGCGGAGGTGTGGAGCGCTTGTTTCTCTCGGAGCAAGCCTATTTCGAACCAGGTAAGGCCGTGCGTGGCGGCGTGCCTGTGGTGTTCCCTCAGTTTGCCAATCGCGGTGCACTCGTCAAGCACGGCTTCGCCCGCACGCAGCTGTGGGCTCTGTACAGCGCCGACACCACCGAAACGGATGCGCTGTTGATCTTTCGGTTGGTGAGCAGCGATGCGACCCGGGCTCTTTGGCCCTTTGATTTCGAGTTGGAACTCAGTTTGCGTTTTTCCAACCAGCGACTCGACATGGAACTGGCGGTGAAGAACACCGGTGATGAGCCGCTGTTCTTCACCGCTGCACTGCACACCTACCTCGCGGTTCCCGACATCACCGCCGTTCGGCTAGAGGGCCTGTCGCGGTTGCGCTTTCTCGATGCGCTCGCCAACACCGTGCAGGTAGATCATGACAGCAGTGTGCGCATCGATGCCGAACTGGACCGCGTCTATTTCGACGCCGCCAAGCCCGTGGTGGTGTGTGGCGGTGATGGCATCACAGATCGCGTGGAAGTGTCACAAACGGGTTTCAAGGATGTGGTGGTCTGGAATCCGGGTCCTGTGAACTCGGCCGCTCTGAAAGACATGCCGGACGACGGTTGGCGACGCATGTTGTGTGTTGAAGCGGCGCTCGTGAACGAGCCCGTACAACTGGCGGCGGGAGACGATTGGTGGGGTCGGCAGTCCATTGATTGCAGTACCGCCGAGTAAGCGTGCTCGCCAGAGATCGAAAAAAAAACCGCAGCCAAGCTGCGGTTTTTGTTGCTTCAAACAAAGCGCTAAAGCGCCTTGCGATCAGCCATTACAGAGGCTTGATGTTCGCCGCTTGCAGGCCTTTTTGGCCTTGCTTCACTTCGAATTCGACGCGCTGGTTTTCGACCAGGGTCTTGAAGCCATTGCCTTCGATGTCACGGAAGTGAGCGAAGAGGTCAGCGCCGCCTTCGTCTTGTGCAATGAAGCCGTAGCCCTTGCTGTCGTTGAACCACTTCACGGTGCCGGTTTTTGTCGTCATGGACGTATTCCTAACTGTCTATCAAAAAATAATGCGCAGCACATGCCGTCGCATGCAGCAACACTCAAGATTCTTGTGTGGGGAGGTCTGGCGGTTTCTGCAGCAAAGCCGGTTGGGCCAGTGCAGAGGTGAACAGATCGAGAACAAACACTGTCTTGCGTATAACTGTGCACGCAATGTACACGAAGTCTGGCCCGATATTGCGCTCTTTATCCGGCGGGCCTCAAAAAGATGCGGTGATAACGCCACACTATGCCTAATGAATCGCCGCTTTACAGGCACCATTGAACCCCATGACGACCATCAATTTCTTTCTTCGCGGTGAATGTGAATACATCCCGCTCGACGCCTTGCTCAAAGCCACAGGTTTAGCACCCAGTGGCGGTTTGGCGAAGGCTTTTGTGGCCCAGGGGCAGGTCCAGGTCAATGGGGCGCTCGAATTGCGCAAGACGTGCAAAATTCGTTCTGGCCAAGTGGTGACGATGGGGCAAACCCAAATCCATGTCTCCGCCGCATCGGACGCGGCTGAAGGTGAGGTTCAGTGATGGTCAGCGGCAAAATGGCGACCCTATGGCCGAACTGTTCCCTATGAGCGCATCTCCCACACCGCCACTGACCCCACTGCGAGACTTACAGTTTTCGTTACGACAGCCAGGTTACGCCGTGCTGGAGCCACCTGTGCTGGGCGAGTTACTCAGCTTGTCCATTTCCGAGCTTTTGGTTTTGAACGAGACATGGAACGATTTGCCGCCCGACGGCTATTTGCGCGACGGCGGTCGCTATAGGCGCAGGCGGCACGGCTGTTATGTGGCAGATGCGGGCCAACTGAAACCCGTTCCCCACCGCGCGCACTGGCAGCCGCTGGACTACAACGCCCTGCACGGAGGCATCGAGCGCTGGTTTGAGCCACTTTCCAGCCATTTGGTGGAACACCCCGCATGGCAAGTGTTGCTACTGGCGCTGGCCGCCCAGTGCTCACTCGTCAAGGGGGCACAACCCTGGTTTGTTGAAGCGCATCAGTTTCGTATCGACACCGAGGGTGGCATTGGTCGACCTACGCCGGAGGGTGCCCACCGCGACGGCGTCGATTTTGTGGCGGTGATTTTGGTCAACCGCGTCGGCGTGAAGGGCGGAGAGACACGTGTTTTTGAGGCGCAAGGTTGTCACGGGCAACGTTTCACCTTGATCGAACCGTGGACCCTGCTGATGCTTGATGACGAAAAAGTAATACACGAAAGTACACCGATACAGCCCTTGGACGGCATCGGCTACCGTGACACCTTGGTGCTGACCTTCCGAGCAGGAGCATTCCAGGGGCCTGCCAAGTCCTAAAACTCGGCAGGTGTCCGCCAAACAACCGCTTGTGCGGATTGCGGATGGGTGAGGGACAGTTCTTGCGAGTGCAACAGCAGCCGCTGCGCGTCGTTCTGCCAAGGAAGCGGCGCGTAAAGACGGTCGCCCACGATGGGGTGACCGATGGCCTGCAGATGCACCCTAAGCTGGTGCGATCGGCCCGTGACGGGTTTTAGCACCACCCGGGTGCAATGGGTCGATTCATCGCGCGAGGCCACCCGAAACAAGGTCTGTGAGGGTTTGCCCAAAATGGCATCCACCTTTTGTTTGGGGCGATTCGGCCAGTCAGCAATCAAGGGCAAGTCGATCTGCCCACTGTCTTGTTGCATCAGTCCGTGAACGACTGCCACATAACTTTTGTGCACCGCGCGTTCGGCAAAAAGGCGGCTGTAGGCGCGTTGCCACTGCGGCCCTCTGGCCATCAGGATCAATCCCGAGGTCGCCATGTCCAAGCGATGCACCACCAGTGCATCTGGGTAGCGCTGCTGAACCTGCTGTGCCAGGCTGCCTTCGGCCAATTCGCCCCGTCCCGGCACTGAGGGCAGTCCAGCAGGTTTGTTCAGCACGCAGCAGGTGGCATCGACATGCAGCCATGCGCTATCGGTCAGGTTGATCATGTGGCCGATTTTCCATGCACCACCGTTTTGGGCCTGTCACATGCTTGCCCGAACTTGCTGTTAGTCTGACGATCCTTGATGAAACCTGTGCTCCTGCAAGCCCCGTATCCATGTCTGAGACTTCCTCCCTATTGGTTCAGCGTCGTCGTTTTTTCTCCGCTCCGCTTGCCGCGGGTTGGGTACTTCTCGGGGGAGGCGGCTTGCTGGGGTGCGCGGCGGTTCCGTCCCGAGTTCCCAGAGAGCCTGGCGTTTTGGGCCCGTTCTCCGAGGAGGATGCCGACGGTTCTTTTCCCGAGGGGTGGGACAACTACGTCATTCGGCGGAATCTAAAACGAACGCAGTACCAGAAAGTGACGTTGGACGGCCGCACCGTCCTGCATGCAAAAGCAGAGGCTGCCAGCTCAGGTTTGCGTTGTAATGTCAGCGTCGATCCCTTGGCCACGCCGTGGTTCAGCTGGACTTGGCGTGTCGATGCATTGCACCTCAACGCCACGGTGGCCGACGACGATGCAGAAGATACGCCGGTGCGAATCATCCTGGCCTTCGAGGGGGATGTGAACAGCCTGCCGCTGCGAGACCGCATGTTCTTCGAACAAGTGGAGTTGTTCACGGGCAACCGTTTGCCTTATGCGACCTTGGCTTATGCGTGGGATGGGCAGGTACCAGTCGGCAAGACCATTCCCTATGTTCGTTCCAAGCGTTTGCAGAACCACATTGTTGAAACGGGGAACGCCCGCATCGGCCAGTGGTTGTCCTATGAGCGCAATGTGGTCGAGGATTTCAAGCAGATATTTGGTGTCTCGCCGCCGGGCATCATCAGCAGCGTCGGTGTGCTCACTGACAGCGACGACCTCAAAAACACCGTAGAAGGTTGGTACGGTGACATGGCATTCAGAGCTGAGCGTTCCAATCCAACTTAATCATGTCGGCCGCTTTTTCAGCCACCATGATGGTGGGTGCGTTCGTATTGCCGCTGACGATGCGTGGCATCACCGAAGCATCCACCACCCGAAGTCCTTGAATGCCGTGCACACGCAGCCGCGCGTCCACCACGTCCAACTCCCCCGGCCCCATGCGGCACGAACCCACGGGGTGGTAGATGGTGTCTGCCCGTTCACGTATGAACTGGGCGATCTCTTCTTCGGTTTGTGCGGCGCTGCTTGCGGGTAACTCGCGCCCTCTATGCCGTGCCAGTGCAGGTTGTGCAAGGATGTGCCGCATGTGCTTGAAACCACGCACCAAGGTGAGCAAATCACGCGCGTCACCCAGAAAATTGGGGTCTATCGTGGGGGCGTGACGTGGGTTGTTGCTCGCCAAGCTCACCGAGCCTCGGCTGTGTGGCTGCAACAAACACACATGGCATGAGTAACCATGGCCCAGCACCACTTTGCGGCCATGATCGACCAGTTTGCCAATGACGAAATGCAGTTGAAGGTCGGGGAATTCTTGGGCCGAGTCACTCTTGATGAAACCGCCTGCCTCAGCAAAGTTGGTCGTCAAAATACCCCGCCGGTGTTGTCGCCAGTTCCACATGCCGCGCAGCACATGCCAAGCGCCGTGTGGGGAGATGCCGAACAAGTCGGTCAACGCGGGGGCATGCACCACTTGCACGACATCCAAGTGATCGTGCAGATGTTGGCCCACACCCGGCAAATGGTGGTTTACTTCGATGCCATGCCGTTGCAACAGTGGCCCCGGTCCGATGCCTGACAACATCAGGAGCTGCGGCGATTGCAATGCACCCGCTGACAGCAGTACCTCACGCCTTGCCAACAGTTGTTTCTCTTCGTGGCCCAAAAGATAGGCCAGGCCCACGGCGCGTCGGCCTTGCATCAGCACTCGGGTGGCAGTCGCGGCGGTCACGATGTGCAGGTTGGCGCGATGGCGAACAGGCGCAAGGTAGGCCTTGGCCGCGCTGTAACGTTCACCGTCGCGGTGGGTGACTTGGTACAGACCCACGCCCTCTTGTTGCGCGGCGTTGAAGTCAGGGTTGTGCGGATAACCCGCTTGCACGGCCGCCTGAACAAAATCGCCGCTGATGCGGTGGGGATCGCCCAGGTCCTTCACATTCAAGGGGCCACCTGTGCCATGCCAACGATTGCCACCTCGTTCGTTGTGCTCCGCCTTTTTGAAGTAGGGCAGCACCTCATCGTATGACCAACCCGGGTTGCCCAACGCGGCCCAGTGGTCGTAGTCCTGCGCTTGACCGCGCACATAAACCATCGCGTTAATTGAACTTGAACCGCCCAGCACTTTGCCTCTAGGCTGGTAGCCGAGACGGCCAGCGAGCCCAGGTTGTGGCGTGGTTTCATAGCCCCAATTCAGCCAGCCGGTTTGTGCCAGTACCGCAATCCCTGCAGGGCAGTGAACCAAGGGGTTGGTGTCCGGCGGACCGGCTTCGAGCAACGCGACCGTGGTCTTTGGATCTTCAGACAAACGAGCCGCCAGTACACAGCCAGCCGATCCGCCGCCAACGATGATGTAGTCGAATTCAGTGTGGGTCATGGATGCAGGTCATCATAGCCACGACCATGTCGTTGAGGCAGCCCGCCGCACTAGGTTAGGCAGGCTTCTCTACCCTTGATCTTGTACGTTGTGGTGGTGTCGATGATTCCAAAGCGCATCGTTCGGGCCGACGTTCAGATCACAGCCGAACGCTGTGATCCGCTTTGCCCGATCCATTGCGCACGAGCCCGGTTTTTTATGAGGATCGTGGCGCCATTGGGTGTCAACCGGTCACGAGTACTCAGCCAAAGGTGGTGTCACTTTGCGCTTGCGCGTCGCTCAAGAACAGTCGCAGGTGTGGGTTGACATCGTCGTGGTCCCACACCCGTGCCCGGATGACGAACTGGCGGCCATTGATGCGCAGCACATCGCCCACCACGGGCGGTAAGCCGTGTCCAGCCCAGAACGCCGGTGCGGGCTGTCCACTGCGGCGCATCCAGGCTTGGTCTTCTGGTGTGAATACAAGGTCAATTTGCAGGTTCGATGTGCTCATGTAAAGGCTCCTGAGGGGATTCGATGAATAGGTGCAGCCGATGCGTCTGTCGGCTGGAAAAGATACTTTACGCTGCGGCAATCAATGGCGGGACCGCCCCGGCGCATGATTCGCACCGAACAGACACCGCGTGAACCCGATGAACGACATCCAAAGTGAACAACGGTCTTCCGCACGATTCACCACCCACCTGGCACTGAATCGTTTTGCAATGGGTGCCAGGCCCGGGCAAGCGGCCAGTACCGGTTCGACCCAGGATTGGTTGTTGGCGCAGTTGTCACCTCAGCCATTACCCAAGGCCCTGGCGGCTTTGCCCGGAACGGTGGACGTGTTGCTGGAATTCCCCAAACTTTTTGGCGGAGCAAAAAATACGGCCTCAGGGAATTCCACCGGTTGACAGCACGCCATCGATGACCATGCCAAGCGGTTCTCCCCGAGCGAGCGGGGCGTCTGCGTCGGCCATCGAAAACTGGTCGGGCGCACGATTGGGCGAGGTTCAAGGCGACGCCTTGGACAGTCTGGCGCGGCTTTATGGCGACGACCCCGCTTGGGCCAATGCGCTGTCGCGCGCCAGGTCTGCCATGGAGATGGGCGACGAATCGCCCAGCAGCATGACCACCGCCAACATGCGTGGCCTTGATGGCAAGCGGCCCCGTGTGTCCGCAGGGGCAGCCAGTCTGGGCGCTGCGGCAAGTCATGCCGCAACCTTCTTGGCCACCCCAAAAGGGCCACGCCTGGCGGTGCTGGAAGCGGGTGGATGGGACTCCCACATCAACCAAGCTTTGCTCCAAGGCCAGTTGATGCGCAACCTTGCGGCGCTGAATCAGGCCATCGCCTTGCCGCAAACCGGCTTGGGTGCGGCGTGGCAAAAAACAGTGGTGGTCGTGGCCACCGAGTGTGGGCGCACCGTGCATACCAACGGCACCCAAGGCACCGACCACGGCGTGGGCATGGCGGCCCTCTGGTGGCAGGTGGCGCAGTGCGAGGTGGTCGGGTACTCAGCGATTGGCCTGGGTTGGCCAGTGGGCAGCTCTTGGATACGTGGTCTGAAACAGACGCTATTTTTTAAAAGTCAACAATCTTTGCTTACCAAACCCTCAATCGCCAGCGCATACCCTTGCACCCCAAACCCCACCACAATGCCCGCCGCCACAGGCGACAGCATGGAGTGGTGTCGGAAGGTTTCGCGGGCGTGCACATTGCTGATGTGCACTTCAATGACAGGCACGCCAGCGCCTTTGATGGCGTCGTGGAGGGCGATTGAGGTGTGGGTATAAGCGCCAGCGTTGAACACCACACCGACCAGGGTGCCCGCTTTGTGGGCACGACCGGCTTCGTGGATGGCGTCGATCAACACGCCTTCATGGTTGGACTGGCGGCAGTCGCACACATGGCCGAATTTCTGCGCGGTGGTCTGGCACAGCTGCTCCACATCGGCCAAGGTGGTGGCTCCGTAAACATCGGGCTCACGCTGACCAAGCAGGTTGAGGTTGGGGCCGTTGAGGATGAGGATGGTGGACATGGGGCGGGTGGGGTGTTCCGATGACGCGCCATTGTGCATCGGCCGCATTGCTGCTCGTCACGCGCTTTCTCGCACCACCAGCTCAAAGCCGAGGTTCAGGCTGTGCTGGGGCACCTCTTCACCCCGCATCAACGCGATCAGCATCTGCGCTGCGCGGGCGCCTATCTCACTGCGAGGGGTTCTCACCGTCGTCAACGTCGGCATCATTTGATCGCTGCCGTTGAGGTCGTTGAACCCGGCCACGGCGAGGTCTTGGGGCACCTTCAGGCCCAAACGTAATGCGGCCAGCAGTCCGCCTTGGGCCAAGTCGTCATTGCAGAAAAACACGGCATCGACATCGGGCCGCTGTTGGCGCAGCTCCTGCAGCATCACGCCTCCCAGCGCAATCGAGGAGCGCTGTGGGTTGAGAAACTCCAAGCGTGCGTCGTAAAGGCCCGCCTCCCGCAGGCAGCGCCTGTAGCCTTCGGCGCGTTGCATCACCCGCGGGTCGAGTTGCGCCGCTACAAACGCAATGCGACGGTGGCCTTGGTCCACCAAGTGTTGTGTGATGGCGTATCCAGCATCGACTTGTGAGAAGCCCACGCAATAGACACCCTCAGCGGGCGTGGTCTCCATCAGGTGCACGCAAGGCACCGCAGCGGCGCGAATCAGTGCGCGGCTGCTTTCGCTGCGGTCAAAGCCGGTGACCAACAAACCGGCGGGTCGGTGCGCCATGTAACTTTGCAGCAGCTGTTCTTCTTCGTCTGGGCTGTAGTGGGTCACGCCAATCAGGGTTTGGTAGCCGTGGGGCAGCAAGGTGCGTTGCACCGCATCAAGCAGGTCCACAAACAAGTTGTTCGACAGCAAGGGGATCAATACCACCACATGCGAGCTGCGTGCCGAGGCGAGTGCTCGCGCGGCCGGGTCGGGCACATAACCTAATTTTTTGGCGGCGACCTGCACCCGCTGCACAAGCTCGGAGGCCACACCGCGTTCCCCTCGCAGGGCACGCGACACGGTGATGGGGCTGACGTCGGCGGCCTTGGCGACATCGGCCAGTGTGATCCGGCCAGTGGAGCGGGAACGAGAGGCGGTCATGTGGGCGGACTCCGAAAAGAACAATGCATGGCTTGGTTCACTGGCGTCACAGGGGGAGGCGTGGCGCGGAATTGTCTCGTCTTTCCCGGAGCGTCCGGGTATCTACGGATGATGGAAGAAATTGAGACGCGTAGGATAGCGCTATCCAAATGCGGCAGACCTCACTGTTTCAATTGCGCGCAACAAAAAGCAGGTGGGAAAGGCGCGCCGCCGCCACGGCAAATTTTCGCATTCAAAAGATAGCGCTATCCAGCTTTGTGACTGGTCGAAAGAATCACGTGATTTCACACAACTTCAGCATGACGACATCGGTTGTATTCATGGGTGTTGCCGGATGCGGCAAGTCGAGTTTGGCCCAAGCTGTGGCGTCGGGCACGGCTTTGCCACTGATTGAAGGCGACGATTTCCACTCAGTAGAAAACCAAACCAAGATGCGCCAGGGTGTTGCGCTGACCGACGCCGACCGCGCGGGTTGGCTGGACGCCCTGGGCGCGCAACTGCTGGCCCATCCACAGGGTGCCTTGCTGACTTGTTCTGCGCTGAAAAAGTTGTACCGCGATCGATTGCGTGCTGCCTCGCCGGGTTTGAGATTTGTATTTTTGGAAATAGGTCGGGCGCAGGCCCACGCCCGCGTTGAGGCACGGGCCGCGCTGCATTTGTTCCCAGCGAGTTTGGTGGACAGTCAGTTCGCCGCATTGGAATCACCGGAAGGCGAGCTGGGTGTGCTCAAGGTGCAAGCCACCCAGCCCATCGCCCTCTTGAGTGCGCTGGTGCGTGATTGGATGCGAAAGGAGTTGGTATGAGCCATCAAAACAACGTGGCATCACCGTGGGCCGTGCGAGTCGCGGAGTGGGGCATGGCGCTTTGTTTGGGCGTGATGGCCATCGCGGTGTTCGTGAATGTCGTGTTGCGCTATGGATTTAACTCCGGCATTCCGGCGAGCGAAGAGTTGTCCCGTTTATTGTTTGTCTGGATGGTTTTCATCGGAGCTGCTGCGGCCTACCCAGCGGGTGAACACATGGCGGTCACGGCCTTGTTCCAACCCTTGGCACGTCCAGGGCGGGAAGGGCTGATGCGCTTGGCGGTTCGCGGGGTGCATGCCCTCGTGCTCATGGCCAGCTTGATGCTGGCTTGGGGTGCGTGGCAACAGGTGGTTGTGGGCATGGGCAGCGTGAGCGTGGTGCTGGGTTATCCCGCCGCACTGCTTCCCTTGCCCGCATTCTTGTGCGCAGTGACGATCGCGGTGTTCGCTTTCATCAACTTGCTGCGTGCCAAACCGGTTCTGCAAGCCGATCACCTCAGCGACCTGGAGTAAAAAAGCAATGACAACCGAAGCCGTCGCGGCCATCATTTTTGTGGTGGGCATGTGTGTATTCATGGGGGCTGGTATGCCCATGGCCCTGGCCTTGATGCTCACCGGCGCGGCCATGGCCTGGGAGCTGAATTTTTGGGACACCCAGCTTTTTGCCCAGAACATGGTGGCGGGGGTGGACAGTTTTGTGCTGCTCGCCGTGCCGTTTTTCATCCTGGCGGGTGAACTCATGAACGCAGGGGGCATCAGCCGCCGCATCATCGAAATGGCACAAGCCTGGGTCGGGCACTTCAAGGGCGGCTTGGGTTTTGTCGCCATCGGTGCGGCCATTTTGATGGCCGCCATGAGTGGATCGGCGTTGGCTGATACCGCCGCCCTGGCCACCATCTTGTTGCCCATGATGCGTGCCCAGGGTTACCCCATGGCCACCTCCGGCGGCTTGATTGCGTCCGGCGGCATCATCGCGCCCATCATTCCACCGTCCATGCCATTTGTGATTTATGGCGTCACCACCAATACCTCGCCTGCCATCTTGTTCACCGCAGGCATCGTGCCCGGACTCATCATGGGTTTAGGTTTGGTGATTGCGTGGAAGTACGAGCTTCGCACCATGAACCTGCCCGCAGGAAAACGCGTGCCGATGAAGCAACGTTTGGTCATCACCGCCAAAGCCTTCTGGGCCTTGCTCATGCCTTTGATCATCATTGGTGGAATGAAGAGCGGGGTGTTTACGCCAACCGAAGCTGCGGTGGTGGCTGCTTTTTATGCTCTGTTTGTTGCTTTCTTTATTCACCGTGAATTGACGCTGCGCGATCTGCACGGCGTCTTGGTTCGTGCAGCCAAGACCACCGCCAATGTGATGTTCTTGTGTGGTGGCGCGGCGGTGGCGTCCTACATGGTCACGCTGGCTGATCTTCCCGCCACACTCGCATCATTCATGGGCCCCTTGATTGAAAACCCCAAGCTGCTCATGGCCTGCATGATGTTGCTGCTGGTGGTGGTGGGAACTGTGCTCGACCTCACACCCACTATTTTGATCATGGCGCCGGTGCTCGCCCCCATTGCGGCTAAAGCCGGTATCGACCCCTACTACTTCGGATTGATGTTCATTCTCAATGGTGTCATTGGGTTGATCACACCTCCCGTTGGAACCGTACTCAATGTCGTTGCGGCAGTTGGCCGACTGCGTTTCGAGGAGGTGGTCGTTGGGGTCAAACCGTACCTGATCACCTACTTGCTCATCATGACTTTGTTTGTCATTTTTCCGCAGATCGTCACTGCCCCCATTGCCTGGTTGCGCTAAGCACCTTCCAAGAACTCACAGAGTCACCCCAGGTTTTTCCAGCTCTTATTAACCTCCTAGGAGACCGCTATGAAACTGATTCGTCGCACCTTACTTGCTACCGCCGCTGCGCTTGCCGTTGGCAGCTTCACCAGCACCGCCGCCCTGGCCCAAGACATCAAGCCACGTTTGATTCGCTTCGGCTATGGTTTGGCCGAAGACAGCAACCAAGGCCGTGCAGCCAAGTTTTTGGCAGAGCAAGTCGAAAAGCTTTCGCGCGGCAAGATGAAACTGCGCACTGTTGGTGGTGCGGCCCTGGGCTCTGACGTGCAAATGCAGCAGGCCTTGATCGGTGGTGCGCAAGAAATGATGGTGGGCTCCACCGCCACCTTGGTGGGCATTACCAAGGAAATGTCGCTTTGGGACACCCCCTTCTTGTTCAACACCGCCGAAGAAGCCGACGCCTTGCTGGACGGCCCGGTCGGTAAGAAGGTGATGGACAAACTCCCGGAGAAAGGCCTGGTCGGTTTGGTGTACTGGGAGAACGGCTTCCGCAACACCACCAACAGCAAAAAGCCGATTCAAACCGCCGAAGACTTTGAAGGTGTCAAGCTGCGTGTGATGCAAAACCCCGTGTACTTGGAAACCTTCAAACTGTTGGGTGCCAACCCCGTGCCCATGGCGTTTTCAGAGCTTTTCCCGGCTTTAGAGACAAAAACCGTTGATGGCCAAGAGAACCCCTACACCACGATTTTGAGCAGCAAGTTCTACGACGTTCAAAAGTATGTGACCGCCACCAACCACGTCTACAGCCCATGGATTTTGCTGGTGAGCAAGAAGTATTGGGACGGCCTGTCCAAGGACGAACAAAAGGTCTTGATAGATGCAGCAAAACTCAGCCGTGACTTCCAGCGCAAAGACACTCGCGAAGCATCGACCAAAGCGTTGGCTGAATTGCGTGTCAAGGGCATGGAATTCAACAAGTTGGCACCCAAGGAAACAGGGCGCTTGCGTGACAAATTGACTCGGGTGAATGCCTCCATTGCGGGCAACGTGGGCATGGACTTGTGGAACGAAGCACAGGCGGAATTGGCCAAGATGCGTAAGTAAGCGCGGCGCACCCAATGACCGGCAAGGATGTCAGGGGCTTGGCCGGTCTGTCAAGGGCAATATGAAGTTTGCCCGATCCAATGCAGTGATCTGTTCGGTCAGGCCAATCCACCACCCGAGTAGAGCCTTTCCTGGCCACGCTGTCCATTCGTAAGCAAACACCCGGCGGCTGGGACGAAATCTCCCTCGGCTCGGCGGTGAACTCCTGGAGGTAAAAATGGCGAAAACTGCATTTTTTCGGTCCGTGCAACTGTCGCTGTTGGCGTTGTTGATGGGCGCGGTCGCTTCTTTGAGAGCACAAACCGCGCCGGGCAAACCGCAAACGCTGCGGGTGGGCATAGGCCTGTCGGCTGAGTCAGTTCAAGGCCGGGCGGTACAAGACTTTGCGGCGCGGGTTGAAAAGTACACCCAAGGTGGCCTGCGCATCGAGCTGCATGCGGGCGGCAAACTGGGCAACGACCTCACCATGGTCAAAGCCTTGCAAGAAGGCACGCAAGAGATGACGGCACCGGACAGTTCGACGTTGTCATCGCTGGAGAAAAGTTATTCCGCCATCAACTATCCCTTTACTTTCCTGAGCGAAAAAGAAGCCGACACGATATTGGATGGCCCCTGGGGCACACGTTTGCTGGAGCGCTTGCCGTCCCACGGATTGATTGGTTTGGCCTACTGGGAAAACGGTTTTCGCCAAATGACCAACAGCAAAAAGCCGCTGTCCAGTGCGGCTGACTTTGAAGGTGTTCGCATGCGTACCATGCAAAACCCTTTGCTGGTGGACAGCTTCAAACGGCTCGGCTTTGACGCCGTGCCGATGCCTTTCCCTCAAGTCTACGAAGCCTTGAAGACGCAAACCGTTGATGGACAAGAAAACCCCCTTCCCACCATTTTGGCCAGCCGTTTTTACGAGGTGCAAAAGTACCTGACCTTGTCCCGCCATGTGTATTCGGCACATGTGCTGCTGGTGTCCAAAAAGGTGTGGGATGGTTTGAGCGCGGCGCATCAAGAAGCGCTCAAGAAGGCGGCCGTCGAGTCGCGTGACGTGGAACGCCGATGGAGCCGAGAGGGCAGCGATGCTGCACTGGCCGAGCTCAAGGCCAAAGGCATGACGGTCACCAGCATTCCCCGTGCAGACAGTGAGCGGATTCGCAACCGCCTGCGCGATGTGTTCGACAAGTACAACAAAGACATCGGCACCGCCACCATGCTTGATTTGTATGTGGAGTTGGGACGCATGCGTACGGCCGGGGAAGCGGACGCAGCCGCTGCGCTGCCGAAAAAGAGGTAGGTGCGACGTCTGAGCAAGTTGGCCCCGGCCACCCCAGCTTTCAGCCGGTGAGCGTACACACATGCAATGGTGAGCCGCCTGCCTTTCATAATGGCGCACTTCAACTCCCTTTTCAGCACATGGCCACCAGCAGTTTGTTTGCCCTTCTAGACGACATCGCCACGATCCTGGATGACGTGGCTGCCATGACCAAAGTCGCCGCCAAAAAAACGGCGGGTGTGTTGGGTGACGATCTGGCGCTGAATGCGCAGCAGGTCGCTGGCGTCAAAGCCGACCGGGAATTGCCTGTGGTGTGGGCAGTGGCCAAAGGGTCGCTTCTGAATAAGGTCATCTTGGTGCCTTTGGCCTTGCTCATCAGCGCGGTGGCACCTTGGGCTGTGACGCCGCTCCTGATGATGGGCGGCCTGTTTTTGTGCTTTGAGGGTTTTGAGAAGGTAGCTCACGCCTTGTGGCACAACAAAGCGGACCAAGAGGTTCGCCATGCCGAGTTGACGCAGGCGGTGGCGGACCCCTCGGTGGATTTGGTTGCATTCGAGAAAGAAAAAATAAAGGGCGCGGTGCGCACCGATTTCATCCTGTCGGCGGAAATCATCATCATCACACTGGGCACGGTGGGCGACAAACCGTTTGCCAGCCAAGTGGCTGTGCTGGTGGGCATTGCCCTTTTGATGACAGTGGGTGTTTATGGCTTGGTGGCGGGCATCGTGAAGCTAGACGATGCTGGGTTGTTGCTCAGCCAGCGTGGCGGCGACAGCGTTTGGAACCGTTTCCAGCGCTCTTTGGGCGAGACCTTGCTCTTCGGTGCACCGTGGCTGATGAAGGGCCTGTCGGTGGCAGGCACCGCCGCGATGTTTTTGGTGGGCGGCAGCATCTTGCTTCATGGCATTGCGCCGCTGCACCATGCTGTTACCGCCTGGGCTACCGCCGGTGGCAGCTGGGGTTGGTTGCTGTCAACGGCCGCTGACGCGGTACTGGGCTTGACCGCAGGCGGCATGGTGGTCGGCTTGATCACGGCCTGGCAGCGCTTGCGTGGCTCGCCCGCCACCGCTCATTGACAGTGGACCCAGGGCCGCTAACAAAACCGTTCGGGCTGGCCCTCCGACGGGCTCAGGACAGGACTTGTCGAAGCCAGCGCATACCTCGGTGCAAGGCCCTTCGACATGGCCTTTAGTCCTGAGCACCGTCGAAGGGTCAGGGCGAACGGTGTATGCGGTGTTTTGTTGGCAGCTCTTAAGCTGCTTTCACGTTGCCCAAAGCTTGGGTTAGCGTGGGAGGGATGTGACCACGCCAACTGCGGTCCATCTCTTCAAAAACAGAGTGGCTCACTTCGCACACATCGGCTCGCTGTGACAAGTCCATCTGCGTGGAATGAGTAGCATCTTCCACGTGAAGGGCGAGGATTTTTTTGTTCTTGATCAGCAATGACAAGCGCGATCGGATCTCGCCCAAACCCAGCGCCGACCAATTGGCAACGAGCGTCTCCAGTTGAGTCAAAGCTTTGTGCAAAACATCCATTGGTAGATCGTCCACTGCTTGCAGGCCATCGTGGCGTAGGGTTTGCTCCACATAAGCCAAATGACGCAGCAGTTTTTTGGTTTGTGGGTGCTGCCGCAAGAGCTCGCGCAGTTCTTTTTTCATGTGCGCCCAGCATGGGCGCACTCCTGCGGGTGCAAGTCCCGCCACGAGCTGGTCACAGCGAGTGAAGTCAAGCGCAACTGCATGAGGGCGACCGAGTGTGGGAAGGAAGCGTGGAGCATAAATCGCGAGCCGATGAACAAGAACCGCATAGAAGGCGCAGCCAAGCAAGGCGAGCGGGCATGAAACCGCGAAGCTTTTGTGACCAAGGCCTTGGTAGCGTAAATGCGGCGGTTGTGCGATGAAGGAGTGCGACCCTTACCTGGGGAGATCTCGCCTTGTTTCTGAAAGGAAGACGGCATTGCCGGAGCGAGAAGTCAGCAAAGGTCGTAGTAGTGGATGCTGGGGCTGATGAGGCCGTAAGGCTGCCACGAAGGACCGAACGAGAGTGAGTGAACGGGACATGGGGATGCATAAGGCCATGCGTCAGATGCCGGCAGCGTCCGGGCGGGTGGGAGTAGCACGCGGTGAAGCCGCGTGTGAACCTACCAGCGACGAAGCCTGCGGCCCGCCCCATGAGCACCCGGACACAGGGTCGGCAAAGCCCCAGGCAGGTACAGGCGGCTTGCTGGAGGCGGCGCTGACGAGACAGAACCTGCAAGCAGCATGGAGGCGGGTCAAGGCCAACCAAGGCGCAGCCGGGGTCGATGGACTCGATAACGAGCAAACCGCCCAATGGATGCGCACACACTGGCTTGATACCCGCCAAGCACTGCTGGCGGGTAGGTACCGGCCCAGTCCGGTACGCAAAGTATTGATTCCCAAGCCCGATGGCGGCCAGCGCGAGCTGGGCATCCCCACGGTGCTGGATCGACTGATCCAGCAAGCCTTACTACAAGTGCTGCAACCGCTGATCGATCCCACCTTCAGCGAACACAGCCACGGGTTTCGTCCTGGCAGGAGGGCCCACGATGCGGTCAAGGCTGCCCGGGGCTACGTCCAGTCGGGCAAGCGCGTGGTGGTGGACGTAGACCTGGCCAAGTTCTTCGACAGGGTCAACCACGACATCCTGATCGACAGGCTGCAAAGGCGCATCAAAGACGCTGGCGTGATCTGGCTGATTCGGGCGTACCTGAACGCAGGGATCATGGATGGAGGGGTGGTGATCCAGCGTCATCAGGGCACGCCGCAAGGCGGGCCACTGAGCCCATTGCTGGCCAACGTGCTGCTCGACGAGGTGGACAAAGCGCTGGAGGTGCGAGGCTACAGCTTCGCCCGCTATGCGGACGACTGCAACGTGTATGTGGGTAGCAAGAAGGCTGGGGAGCGCGTGATGGCCTATCTCAGGAAGCAATACACCCAACTCCAGCTTCAAATCAACGAAGCCAAGAGCGCGGTGGCCAGCGCCTTTGGGCGCAAATTCCTGGGGTATGAGCTGTGGGTTGCCAAAGGCAAAGAAGTCAAATGTGCTGTGGCGCACAAGGCCCGGGACGACTTCAAAGCCCGAATCCGGCAACTCACACGCCGCAATGGTGGGCGCAGCATGGCGCAAGTGGTGGAGAAACTGCGGCCCTACCTGTTGGGGTGGAAGGCTTACTTTGGGTTGGCGCAAACGCCGCGCGTCTGGCGAGAGCTGGATGAGTGGCTGCGTCACCGCTTGAGGGCCATCCAACTCAAGCAGTGGAACAAGCCCAAGGTCATCTACCGGGAACTCAAAGCACTGGGGGCGAAACAGAGCGTGGCAAAGCGGGTGGCAGGCAACAGCCGCTGCTGGTGGCGCAACAGCGACGGATTGCTCAAGACGGTGTTGACCGTTGCGTACTTCGACCGGCTGGAGGTACCCAGGCTGTCATGACCTCAAACTCTCGAACCGCCTGGTGCGGACCCGCATGCCAGGTGGTGTGGCAGGGGTGCCTCCGATAATGGAGGCCCCCTATGCCGATCAAGGCCAGCTTGTCGTTGGACAAGGGCTTGAGCGTCACCATGCCGGGAAGCAGAGGTGCTTCATGGACCGCAGTCGCTTTCTTGACGACCAACCGCGTGCGCAAGCCGTGCCCGCGCACTTGAATGCTGCGACCCAGGTGGCGCTGCATCCACTGCAGCAGGCTTTGACCCAAGCCATCATTTTTTCTCGGTCGCTTGGGGCTCTCGCCGCTTCGGCTTGATGATTTGTTGGACGTTCTGACAGGCGAGAAGGCAGCAGTGGACATGGCGTGTTCGCGGTAGAGATAAAGGGTCCAAGGTGTTGCACAAGACGTGCAGCGCGGTCGAGCCATCCTAAGCCCAACGCGCCGGTTACGCATCCGTTTCGCGTTGCTAAAACCCCCCTATTTAGGGGTTGGTATCCTTGTGATTTTGTAACCAGTTGATTGTTCTTGACGTTCATCGTTACAAGGGTGCCAGCGCATCTCGCAATGCTTGGGTGTAGGCGTCGAACTGGTGAACGTCGTTGTGTGCTGCTTGTTCAATGAGCAACAAGCGGACTTGAGGCGCACGGGCTTGGATGCGCTCGCTGTGGTGGGGCGAAATCAGGGCGTCCTTCTCGCCGTGTATCAACAAGGCCGGCTTGTGCAACTGGGCCATGTAGTCGCATGTGGTCAGGGGATAACGCAACAAGCCGGTGGGTACAAGGGGAAAGTGTTCTTTCGCCAGGTCGGTCATTGAGCAGTAGGGCGACACCAACACCGTGAGTTCGGGCCTGTGTTTCACAGCCCAGCGCGCCGCTAAAGCGCTTCCCAAGGAGCGTCCCAAGACCACGCGAGCGAGGCCTTGATAGCGGTCTGCAACAGCGGCCCACACCGCGTCCACATCAGCGTGCAATTGCGCTTCGCTTTCGATCTGGCCGGTGCTTTTTCCGAAACCCCGGTAGTCGAGCATGACCAAGTCGTAGTTCAGCTCCCGGTACAGGCCCGTGTTGACAAACCAGGTGTCCAGGTTGCCCGCATTGCCGTGCAAGAAAAACACCACGCCTTTGGGTTTGGGTAAACGCAGTTGCAAAACCGACAAGGTCGCACCCGGCACGGTGATTGATAGCTCGTGCACATCACCACCCACATTGAATTGATGGCCGCTTGCCAGCGGTGTCGGGGCGAAGAGCAACTTCTCTTGTTTGAGGTAAATCCACCAGATGGCGGCTGCGTAAAGCAGCACGGCGATTAACGCCAACACGGCGAGCAAGCGTGGAAAGGTGAAAGTCATGGCGTGGGCAGGTCTACTGGGGGGCGATCGTGAGGCTTGCAATAGCGACCAAGGACTCAAGTGAGGGCGCTTAAGAGGCGCGACACCGCGTGTTGTAAAGAGGCCGGTGTTCCGTCCCAGCTTACCCGCAGCAGGGGCGTATTGACCTGAGCGAAGTTACGCTGCATGGACTTGAGGTAAATCGGGTCGTAATGCGTCTGCAGCAGATCACGCACCACGCCATTCATTTGACCTGCGAGGGCGCGTTGGTGCCAGTCGTTCACCACTTGGTGACCACGGGCGTCTCGCAGCGCATCCAGACGTTTGCAAAAGAATTCGGCGTCGTTGACGAAATGGGCGTAGTCGCGCATCAAGAAGTTCACGCGCTCTTCAAGCTCCATATCGACTGCAATGCAGGGGGCTGCCCGCATGGTTTGAATCAGTCGCTCGGGCACGCGCAACTGGCCCACGGTGCGGCTTTCGCTTTCCACGAACACCGGGCGGTTGACATCGAATTGCCGCAATTCGTTCCACAGCAGAGTTTCAAATCGTTTTTGCGTGGGTTGCAATGTGCCTGGGACCAGCCCAAGCACTGAGCCTCGGTGCTGGGCGATGTCTTCCAAATCCAGCACCTGGGCTCCGGCTGATTTCAAGGCCTGGAGCAAGCGACTTTTTCCCGAGCCTGTGGTGCCGCACAGCACCTGAAAACGCAATTGACTTCCCGCGGACTCCAGCGCTTTGACCACCTCGCTGCGAAAGGCGCGGTATCCGCCTTCCAGCATGTGCACGCGAAAGCCAATTTGCCCCAATACCAAGGCCAAAGAGCCACTGCGTTTTCCTCCGCGCCAGCAGTAAATCAGGGGTGACCAGTCTTTGGGCTTGTCCATCACCTCGCGTTCAATGTGGCGGGCGATGTTGCGTGCGACCAGAGCGGCACCGCGTTTTTGCGCCACGAAGGGCGAGATTTGTTTGTACTCGGTGCCCACCACGATGCGTTCTTCGTTGGTCAGGCTGGGCCAATTGAGTGCGCGCGGCAAATGATCGAGTGCAAATTCACCTTCCGAGCGTGCGTCCACCACGGCGTCGAAGCGGTCAATTTGTGTGAGCGCTTCGCTGGCGGCCAGGGTGATGACGGGCATGGCGGTGAGGGGCAACAGGGGTTACAAAGACGGCGTCAAGCCGCGACAGCATCGAGCAATTCGCTCTCAATTTGCAACTGCAATCTGTTTTGCTGCAAGGCCGAACCGTCGATCAAAAAAGTGTCTTCGACGCGCTCGCCCAAGGTGGTGACTTTGGCCAGCTGCAAGTTGACGCCATGGCGGGCCAGGACGCGGGCGATGGAATAAAGCAGGCCGGAGCGGTCGCTTGCCGATACTGTGAGCAACCAGCGCTGGGCACGCTCGTCTGGGCGCAGGCTGACGCGAGGTGTCACGGGGAATGATCTGACGCGCCGCGACAGTCGGCCTTTGCTCGGTTCGGGCAAGGGGCCCTCTTGCAGCAAGGTTTGCGCGAGTTGGGTCTCGACCAAGGAAATCAAGTCGCGTGAATGTTGATCGTGGTGTGGGCCGATGAGCTGGAAGGTATCAAGCGCATACCCTGAGCGTGTGGTGTGCACCTTGGCATCCAGAATGTTGAACTGCGCGCTGTCGAAGTAACCACAAATGCGCGCAAACAAGTCGGCACGGTCGGGCGAATACACCAGCACCTGCAAGCCCTCGCCGACGGCAGACGGACGGGCACAGACCACGGGTCTTTCGGTGTTGATGTGACGGAACAAGGCACGCGCATGCCAGGCGATGTCAACGGCCTCGTGGCGTGCGAAGTAGCTCACGTCCAGCGTTTTCCAAAGCGGCCCTTCCGTGTCAGGCAACATGGAAGCAAGGTTCAGCGCTTGGCGTGCCTCTTGTTTTCGTGACTCAATTTCCGCATCAAAGTTGGGCCGGGCACCACCCAGGGCACGCAGGCTGGCACGGTAAAGGTCTTCGAGCAACTTGCCCTTCCAGGCATTCCACACCTTGGGGCTGGTGCCGCGAATGTCGGCCACGGTCAGCAGGTACAGCGCGGTGAGTCGGCGTTCTGTTTTGACGAGTTTGACAAAACCGTCAATTACCTCGCTGTCAGATAAATCTTCCTTTTGGGCAATGCGCGACATGGTGAGGTGGTGCTGTACCAAAAACTCGATCAGTGCCGCATCGGTTTTCGGAACCCGATGATCGCGGCAAAAGCGGCGCACCTCGTGCGCGCCCAAGTCAGAGTGGTCGCCGCCACGGCCCTTGGCCACGTCGTGAAAAAGAGCGGCGACAAACAGCACATAGGGCTGGTCCCAACTGGCAGCCAGTTGGGAGCAAAACGGATATTCGTGGGCGTGCTCCGCCATGAAAAAGCGCCGCACATTACGCAGCACCATCAGGATGTGCTGGTCCACGGTGTACACGTGGAACAGGTCGTGCTGCATTTGACCCACGATGCGCCTGAACACCCACAGGTAGCGGCCCAGCACCGAGGTTTGGTTCATTTGCCGCAGGGCATGGGTTTGGCCTTGCGGGGCTTGCAGAATTTGCATGAAGGTGGCGCGGTTGATGGGGTCGCGGCGAAATCCGCTGTCCATCAAGTCGCGGGCGTTGTACAGCGCACGCAGCGTGCGGGCCGACAGCCCTTTGGGCGCGCCCTCGGTTTGGAAGGTGAGGAAGGTCTGCAAGATGGCGTGGGGGTGGCGCTGGTAGAGGTCGTCACTCACCACTTCGAGCAAACCACCACGCTCCAAAAAGTGTTCGTTGATGGGGCGCATGGGTGCGTCTTGCTGCCCGGTGACGCGCTCTTCAATGTGCTGGATCAAAATTTGGCTGAGTTGGGTCACTGCCTTGGCCGCCCAGTAGTAGCGACGCATCAACACTTCGGAGGCACGCTGGCCTTTGCTGGCGGTGTAGCCAAAACTCTCTGCCACGGCGGTTTGTAAGTCGAACACCAAACGATCCTCACGCCGTCCCGCCACGCAATGCAGTCGAGCGCGGATGAGCTTGAGCAGGCCTTCGTTGCGCTGCAGCTGTTTGACTTCAAAGCTGGTGATCAGTCCTTTGCTGGACAACTCGGCCCAGGTTTTTCCGAAACCGGCTGCACGGGCCAGCCACATCACGAGCTGAAGGTCGCGTAGCCCGCCTGGGCTTTCCTTGCAGTTGGGTTCCAGCGAGTAGGGGGTGTCTTCAAACTTGGTGTGGCGTTGCTGCATTTCCAGCAACTTGGCGCGCACAAAGGCCCGTGGCTCCATGGCATGGGTGTTGGCGGCGTGGAAGGCTTTGAAAAGGCGACGCGAACCACATAAAAAACGTGACTCCAGCAGCGCAGTTTGTATCGTGATGTCGCGTTGGCTTTCGTGCATGCACTCGGCGAGTGTTCGCACGCTGGAGCCTATCTCCAGCCCAATGTCCCAGCATGCCGTGATGAAGGACTCTAGGACGGCTTTGGTCTGCGCGCTTTGTTCGTCGTCCTCATGGCCAGCCGGCGGCAGCAGCACCAGCACGTCCACATCGGAGTAGGGAAGGAGCTCGCCTCGACCATAACCACCCACCGCCAGCAGGGCAGCGCCTTCGGGCATGGCCTTCTGGTTCCACAAAGATAGCAACGCGCGGTCGATGTGTTTGGTCAGGTTGCGAATCAGGCGAGCGGCAGCAGGCGCAGTGGCTCGGGCCTGCATGAAGTGCGCCAGCAACTCAGTCTTGCCCCGTTGCACCTGTGCACGCAGCTCAGGGATGCTGGTGTTTGATTCGGGCATGCCCTGCAATTGGCTATTGAGCCTGATGTATTTCATGACAAAACCAAACCCGTTCGCACTGAGCTTGTCGAAGTGCTTCACCGAGGTGTTCGCTGGCTTCGACAAGTCCTGTCCTGAGCCTGGTCGAAGGGTCAGCCCGAACGGTGTGGTTTGTCATGTTTTGTGAGCGCCTCAGCAGAGCGCCAACTCAACCCGTGACGAAACTCGGCGGCGGCGGGCTGCCCGCGGACAGGGTCAGTACTTCGTAGCCCGTCTCAGTCACGAGCACCGTGTGTTCCCACTGGGCAGACAGTGAACGGTCTTTGGTGACGATGGTCCAGCCGTCGTACTTGCCGCCTTTTCTGTCTTCCTTGATGTCACGTTTGCCCAGGTTGATCATGGGTTCGATGGTGAAAATCATGCCGGGTTGCATTTTTTCCAAGGTGCCAGGTCGGCCATAGTGAAGCACCTGAGGCTCCTCATGGAACCGTGCACCCACGCCATGGCCGCAAAACTCACGCACCACCGAATAACCTTGGTTTTCAGCAAAGGTTTGAATGGCGTGACCGATGTCGCCGAAGTGGCCACCAGGTTTGACCTTGACGATGCCGCGCCACATGGCCTCAAACGTCACCGCGCACAAACGTTTGGCGGCGATCGAGCCTTCGCCCACGACAAACATGCGGCTGTTGTCGCCATGCCAGCCGTCTTTGATCACGGTGACATCAATGTTCACGATGTCGCCGTTTTTGAGTACACGCTCGTTCGGAATGCCGTGGCAGACCTCGTCATTGACCGAGGTGCACAAGGAGGCCGGGTAGGGCGGGTAACCGCTGGGTTGGTAGTTGAGTGTGGCGGGAATGCCTTTTTGCACGTTGACCATGTAGTCGTGTGCCAGCTGGTCTATCTCGCCTGTGGTGATGCCCGGCTTCACATACGGCGTGAGCATGTCCAGCACTTCTGAACCGAGGCGGCCAGCCACGCGCATGCCTTCGATGGCTGCGGCGTCTTTGATGATGATCGTCATGCGCCTCATTATCTCTTGAGAAAACCTTGAGAATGCGCCGGGCCGCTCCCAAGTTTTCTCAACCACCTCGGGGAGCCTGGCGCAAAGCGACAGGTCTTGGGGGCACACATTGCACCGCTAAAATCAGAGGTTCTGCCCGGGTCTGCCCCGGTTGCCCGCCTTGCCCCAGCCTTTGAGTCCCCACGTGACCCCAACCACTCCCCAGCTGCTTCACTTCGAGGGCGGCAATGCGCTGTCCGTTTTTCGTGCCCAGGCCCTGCTGCCGCGTTTGCAGGCCGTCGCGCCACAAATCACTGCTGTGCATGGCCGGTTTGTGCATTGGGCGGCGCTGGAGCAGCCGCTGTCAGCCGCGGCGCGCGACAGCCTGGAAGCCCTGCTGCGATACGGCCCAGCTTACCAAGGGCCCAGCAACGGGGCCTTGATCGTCGTCGCACCGCGTTTGGGCACGGTGTCACCCTGGGCCTCCAAAGCCACTGACATCGCCCATAACTGCGGTCTGCCGATCAAACGTGTGGAACGTGTGACGGAGTTTGTGCTGACCCTGAAGAGCGGTTTGTTGGGCGGCAGTAAAACCCTGACCGCTGACGAGCTGGCATCGGTCTCGGCCCTGCTGCATGACCGCATGACGGAGAGCGTCTTGTTGGCTCGGGAAGATGCCCGGCATTTGTTCGACGAGCAACCCGCGCAGCCGCTCCAGCATGTGGATGTGCTCGGTGCCGGACGTGGCGCTTTGGAGGCTGCCAACCGTGAATTCGGTTTGGCCTTGAGCGAGGACGAGATCGACTACCTGGTGACGTCCTTCCAAGGCCTCAAGCGCAACCCCAGCGACGTGGAGTTGATGATGTTCGCCCAGGCCAACAGCGAACACTGCCGCCACAAAATTTTTAATGCCGATTTCACCATCGACGGTGTGCGCCAGGACAAGTCCATGTTCGGCATGATCCGCAACACCCACCAACTGGCACCGCAGCACACCGTCATTGCCTACAGAGACAACTCGTCGGTGATGGAAGGGCTGGAGATCGAACGCTGGTTGCCGCAGGGTTTCACCAATGCGCCGCAGTACGGTGCTCGCAAAGAGCTGGCCCATGTGCTGATGAAAGTGGAAACCCACAACCACCCCACCGCCATCTCACCCTTCCCGGGTGCCTCCACGGGCGCAGGCGGTGAAATTCGTGATGAAGGTGCCACGGGCCGAGGATCCAAGCCCAAGGCTGGCCTGACGGGTTTCACCGTGTCCAACCTGCACTTGCCAGGCACCAGCGAGCCCTGGGAGCAAGCGCCCTATGGCCGACCCAGCCACATTGCCAGTCCCTTGCAGATCATGGTGGAGGGCCCGCTTGGCGGTGCGGCTTTCAACAACGAGTTTGGCCGACCCAACCTCGGTGGTTACTTTCGGGTGTACGAACAAGACGTGGGCGAGGGCGCAGAGCAACAGCGCCGGGGTTACCACAAGCCCATCATGATCGCCGGTGGTTTGGGCAGCATCAACGCCAGCCAAACCCAAAAGGTTGAATTCCCCGCAGGCACCTTGCTCATCCAATTGGGCGGCCCCGGCATGCGCATCGGCATGGGCGGCAGTGCGGCCAGCTCCATGGCGGCGGGCGTGAATGCGGCCGAACTTGATTTTGATTCCGTGCAGCGCGGCAACCCAGAGATTGAACGCCGCGCCCAGGAAGTCATCAACCACTGCTGGGCCTTGGGCGAGAAAAACCCCATCCTGGCGATTCACGACGTCGGCGCGGGCGGCATCTCCAACGCTTTCCCTGAGTTGGTGGATGGCGCAGGCCGTGGGGCGCGGTTTGATTTGCGCAGCGTGCCACTGGAAGAAAGCGGCATGGCGCCGAAAGAAATCTGGTGCAACGAAAGCCAGGAACGTTATGTGATGGCGGTGTCACCGGACTTGCTGCCACTGTTCAAGGCCATGTGCGAGCGCGAGCGTTGCCCGTTTGCCATCGTGGGTGTCGCCACCGAACAGAAAGAATTGGTGCTGGAAGACGGGCCAGGCGGCGAGCACGTGATCGACATGCCCATGGACGTGCTGCTGGGCAAACCACCCAAGATGCACCGCGAGGTGCAGCGCCTGCCCATCACCTTGCCCGCCTTGAACTTGAGCGATGTGCTGCTGGAAAAAGTCGCTTTCGACGTGCTGCGCCACCCCACCGTGGCCAGCAAACGTTTTCTCGTCACCATCGGTGACCGCACTGTGGGCGGGTTGAACCACCGCGACCAAATGGTCGGGCCCTGGCAGGTGCCTGTGGCCGATTGCGCCGTGACCTTGGCCGACTACAGCGGTTTTGCCGGTGAAGCCATGGCCATGGGCGAACGCACGCCGCTGGCCGCGCTGAATGCACCCGCGTCAGGCCGCATGGCGGTCGCGGAAGCCATCACCAATTTGTTGGCCGCCCCCATCGAACTGCCACGCGTCAAACTCAGTTGCAACTGGATGGCAGCCTGTGGTGAACCGGGTGAAGATGCGGCGCTGTACGACACCGTCAAGGGGGTGGGCATGGAGTTGTGCCCCGCACTGGGCATCAGCGTGCCTGTGGGCAAAGATAGCTTGTCCATGCGCACATGTTGGTCGCAAGAAGGGCAGGACAAACAAGTCACCTCGCCGGTGAGTCTGATCGTTTCGGCGTTTGCAACGCTGGCCGATGTGCGACCCACACTCACACCGCAATTGCAAACAGGTGACACGACCCTGGTGCTGATCGACCTGGGTCAAGGCAAAAAGCGGATGGGCGGCTCCATGCTGGCCCAGGTGCTGAACCAGTTTGGCGATTCAGTGCCCGATGTAGACGACCCCGCGCAGATCAAAGCCCTGGTGTCTGCCATCAACCAGCTGCGCGGTGAAGGACGCCTGTTGGCCTACCACGACCGCAGCGACGGTGGCTTGTGGGCCGCAGTGTGCGAGATGGCGTTTGCAGGTCATGTGGGCGTGAGTCTGAACGTGGACATGCTGGTCACCGAGGGCGATGGCATCTCAGACAGCCGGGCCGAATACGGTGACTCCAAAAACTGGGCCAGCCAAGTCGGCGCGCGTCGCAACGAATTGACGCTGCAAGCCTTGTTCAACGAAGAAATCGGTGTCGTGGTGCAGGTGCCCACGGCCGTGCGCAACGAGGTGATGCAAACCCTGCGCGAGTTTGGTTTGTCGCAGCACAGCCACTTCATCGGCAAAACCAATGGCCGTGGCACGGTGGAAGTGTGGCGTGACGCCAAATCAGTGTTCAGCGCGTCCTTGCGTGATTTGCACCAGGCTTGGGATGAGGTGTCATGGCGCATTTCGCAACTGCGCGACAACCCTGCTTGCGCTGATGCCGAACACGCCGCTGTGGGCCAGCCCGATGACCCCGGTTTGCACCTGCACCTGACGTATGACGCCTCTGAGCGCCAATCCCCGGCCCTGCTGCTTAAGCGCCCCGCCATTGCCATCCTGCGTGAGCAAGGCGTGAACAGCCATGTCGAGATGAGTTACGCGATGGCGCAGGCCGGTTTCGACACCTTCGACGTGCACATGAGCGACTTGCAAGCGGGCCGCGCACGTTTGGATCAGTTCCAAGCCTTTGTGGCTTGCGGCGGCTTCAGTTACGGCGACACCTTGGGTGCCGGTGAAGGCTGGGCCCGCTCCATCATGTTCAATCCAAAATTGGCCGAGCAGTTCGCGACCTTCTTCAACCGCCCTGACGTGTTGGCTCTGGGTGTGTGCAATGGATGCCAGATGATGGCCGCCCTGGCCCCCATCATTCCCGGTGCACAAGCCTGGCCGCAATTCACCCGCAACAAGAGCGAACAGTTCGAAGCCCGCCTGAGTTTGGTCGAGGTGCTGGACAACCCCTCGGCCTTCTTCACCGGCATGGCCGGCAGCCGCCTGCCCATCGCCGTGGCCCACGGCGAAGGCTTTGCCGACTTCTCACAGCGCGGCGATGCCAAGGCGGTGCAACGCGCCATGCGTTTTGTCGACCACCACGGCAAAGCCACCGAGGCCTACCCACTCAACCCCAACGGCAGCCCCGAAGGCTTGACCTCGGTGACCACAGCAGACGGCCGCTTCACCGCCCTCATGCCTCACCCTGAACGTGTGTTCCGCAATGTGCAGATGAGCTGGACAAATGGTGACAAGAGCGAACGCAGCCCGTGGATGCGGATGTTCATCAACGCGCGGCGGTTTTTGGGGTGAGTGAACGAGAAATCGCTAAATGTTCTGTAATTTATAAAGGTTGAAAGCCATGCGCTTGTTGCACTACATGGAAATTGAGAACTTCAAGCGCTTTGGTGGTAAGCAGCGTATTGAACTGGAGCATCCCGCTGTTCTGATTGGCCCCAACAACAGCGGCAAGACCAGTGCAATACAGGCCTTGGCCTTGTGGTCTCAGGCCGTGAAGACTTGGTACGACGTACGTAAGGAGTCCCTTGCGAAGCAGCGTACTGCGACGCCCATCAATCGGTTGAACATTGTTGCTGTTCCTGTCCAGCGCACCAGATTCTTTTGGCACAACACACATGTACGAATAGGCAGCCAGAACATTGAGCTGGTCATTACCGTAGCGCTTGAATACAAGGGCAAAGTTATTGCGTTGCCGATGCGGTTTCGCAATGACGGGGACGAGTTGGTTTATTGCTGGCCGGATCCTATGGTTGCAACGGATCTGGAGTTCATTCGCCATGCTTCGTCGCTAAACGTCGAGCTGCTCTATCCGATGTCTGGCCTTGAGGTCGAAGAGCCGATTCTGCAACCCGGTCGTATTGATGTGTTGCTTGGTCAGGGGCAAACCGCACAAGTGCTGCGTAATTTATGTCTGATGGTTGTGCGCGATTCAGAAGCGGATTGGCAACAGATTACGCATCTGATGCATCGACTTTTTAACGTCGAGCTTTCCAGGCCAAGCCAGACCGCACGCGGAAGTATTGAACTCCACTACCGACAACCGCGGGGGCTTTGGGGCCAGGTCTAACAAACGAACATTTACCCCGCAGCCCAAGCGGCGAAGCCGCTGCTGGGTTCAGGCCTCACCCCCCACATTGAGCGCCCTTGCCCGATGCACAGGCGCACCGCGCAGCAAGCCCTTGGTGGACAAGTCCTCGCCCAGCTCGGGCCAGTGAACACCACAACTTCAGGGTTTCCCTTTTCCCCTCAGAGAACCAATTCACCCCAATGTGGTGAGATGTGGTGAATGGTGATCGTGGACACATCTTGCGTTAATCAGCTTTAATCAATAAGATTGAACGCGATTGAAGTGGAGGGTCGCGATGGAGACAAAAGTACTGACTGCCCATGTGCCGCTGCCGTTGGCCCAAAAGATTGACCAACTGGCGGCACAGATGGATCGCCCGCGCGCGTGGATCGTCAAGCAAGCCTTGGCCGCCTGGGTCAGCGAGGAAGAAGAACGCCATCGCTTGACATTGGAGGGCATGGCGGACGTCACCGCCGGCCGCGTTGTGGACCAGGCAGATGTGGAGGCATGGGCGGCGAGCCTATCAACCGACAATCCATTGCCCACACCGCAACGATGAATTTGAAGTGGTCCAACGAAGCCGTGGCCGATGTGGCACGGCTTCATGACTTTCTGTCCAAAGTAAACCCCACTGCCGCTGCACGTGCCGTACAAACTTTGACATTGGCACCAAGGCGGCTGCTTGATCGCCCCCAAAGTGGCCGGCAGCTGGATCAATACCTGCCTCGCGAGGTGCGCCGCATCATTGTTGGCAACTATGAAATGCGCTACGAGGTGGCAGACCACACCCTCTACATTCTTCGCGTCTGGCACACGCGCGAAGAGCGCTGATTGGCGCAGGCCAGGAGGACTGAGGTCCCCCCTGAAAAGATCCCCGATTGCCAATGATGCCCATCAGTGATTTGAGCTTGACCGACGAATGAGCGACCACACTGCACAACGTTACCCACGCCTGGACGCCCTGCGCGGCTTGGCCGTGTTGTGGATGGTGGTTTTCCATTTTTCTTATGACCTGAGCCACTTCCGGTTCACGCAGCAAAACTTTTACACCGACCCGTTCTGGACCACGCAGCGCACTGCCATCGTCAGCTTGTTTTTGTTTTGTGCCGGTATGGGGCAGGCGGTGGCCCAAGCGCAAGGTCAAAGCTGGTCGCGGTTTTGGAAACGCTGGGCGCAGGTGGCAGCTTGCGCTGTGCTCGTGAGCGCGGGTTCCTGGTTGGTGTTTGGCACACGTTTCATCAGCTTCGGTGTGCTGCACGGGGTGGCTGTCATGCTGCTGGTGCAACGCGTGGTGGTGCATGTGCGGCCCGGCTTGGTGCAGGGCAAGGCGCTGTGGATGTTGTTCGCGGTGGGCGCTCTGTGCATTTTTTTGCCTTGGTACTGGCAACACCCGTTTTTTGATTCACGCTGGACCTATTGGCTGGGGTTTGCCACTGTCAAACCCGCCACCGAAGACTATGTGCCGGTGCTGCCCTGGTTGGGTGTGCTGCTTTGGGGTTTCATCGCAGGGGCTTGGGTGTTGCAAAGCCGCGCTGCGTGGATACCAGGGGCCTTGCCGGCGGCGTTTCAACCGTTGGCAACACTGGGGCGCTACAGCCTGAGCATTTACATGCTGCATCAGCCGATTTTGTTTGGGCTTTTGATTGCCGTCGTCTGGTGGCTGCGCTGAGTCAACCCGTTCCCGCAACACCCTGAACTAACATTCGCCATGGCCAACAAAATTCTTTTCGGCTTCCATGCCGTGGGTGTGCGTTTGAAGACAGCGCCCAAATCTATTCTTGAACTGCATGTGGACGTCACCCGCCGTGACCAGCGCATGCGCCAGTTTTTGCAAAAAGCGGCTGAGGCGGGCGCGAAGGTGGTCGAGACGGACGACGAGCGCTTGCAAAAAATGTGCGGCTCATCGCGCCACCAAGGGGTGGTGGCGCGCGTGGATGCACTGGCCATGTCGCACTCGCTTGACGATATGCTGGATGCAGTAGAAGGTGACCCCTTGCTTTTGGTTCTGGACGGCGTGACCGATCCCCACAACCTGGGGGCTTGTCTGCGTGTGGCCGATGGCGCTGGTGTGCATGCCGTGGTTGCGCCCAAGGACCACGCAGTGGGTTTGAATGCCACCGTGGCCAAGGTGGCCAGCGGTGCGGCCGATACCGTGCCCTACTTCATGGTGACCAATTTGGCGCGCACCTTGGGTGAACTCAAAGAACGCGACATTCGTATCGTCGGCACCTCGGACGATGCCGAACAAACCTTGTACGACCTCGACCTCACGGGCCCCATCGCCTTCGTGCTGGGCGCGGAAGACAGCGGCATGCGCCAGCTCACCCGCCGTCACTGCGATGTGCTGGTGCGGCTCCCCATGCGCGGTGCGGTGGAGAGTTTGAACGTGTCGGTGGCCAGTGGCATTTGTCTTTACGAAGCGGTCCGGCAGCGCGAGCACGGTGGCACTTGATCAACTTCCAAAGGAATTCCGTGAAGACAATCTCATCAATCCTTTTGGTCGCCGCCTGTTCGTTCGGCTTGGCGGCTTGCACACAAGAGCGGCAAAACCAAATCAAACGCGACATCCAAAACTGGACCGGCACCAACGGCGTGCTGGAGGTTTATGGAGGCGACAAAGTGGTCAAACGGTTTTTGAAGATAGACAAACTCTCCACTGCTTTGGGCACCGACGACGGCAAGGCCAGGGCCTACCGTTTTGGTTATGGTGTGCTTGATGAAAATCTCAATGGCGTCGTTGATGCCGGGGAAAAACGCGTCTACTTTGAGGTGAGCGACTTCACTCACTACGTCTTCTTCGAAAACCCGCGCTGAGTGGCGATGTGGCTCCCAGGTTCGCGTGGCTGATTCATTCGAGTATCAAGGTCGCGGCAAACCCCGTGTCTGACGGCATCAATTTCAGTCGCCCGCCGTGCGAGCGTGCCACCAAGTCGGCCAACATCAAACCCAGGCCAGTCTGGCCTTCGTAGGATTGTGTTGCCAACGCTATCTCCAGCGCCTCACGCTGCTGTTGAGAACAACCCGGTCCATCGTCTGACACCAACACGGTGTTGGGCGCGGGTGTGGACAAGGTGACCTGGCGTGCGCCACAACGCAGCGAGTTGTCGAACAAATTCAACAAGGCTGCGGCCAACAAGTCCGGGTCGGCCTGAACCGGGTCGCTGGCAAGCACCTCGACGTGTAGCCCGTCCGAAAGCAGGCGCGCCACCAGTGTTTTGAGATCGATGTGTTGGCGCTGAATGTCCACTCCTGTGCGGAACAGGGTCAGCAGGGCCGTCACCACACGTTGCAGGCGTCCTGCGCCATCACGCACGCGTTGCAGCCGGGCTTGCAGTTCCGGCGGGCACTCGCGCAGTGCCATGGCCAGTTGCGCGTCGATGCCGGCCAACGGTGTGCGCAAAGAGTGTGCGGCGTGGGCGGTGAATGCGCGTTCATGGGCCAGCCGTACTTTGAGTCGCCCTGCCAATGCGTCGATGGCCTGGTGTATGGGCTCCAGCTCGACACGTTCGGCCATCCCGAGTTGGGCGCTGGCATCCAATGGGTCGTAATCACCGAGTCGACTTGAGAGTGACTGCAAGGGGCGCATTTCGTGCTGCACTTGGCTGCGCAGCCACAAATGGCCCAGCAAACCCACCGCCAAGGCGATCAACGCTGCGCTGAGTGCGATCTCGGCTTGCACTTCATCGCGTTCTTCACGGGCTTGCGCCACGTAGAGCATGTGTCCGGGTATGGGGGCCTGCGTTGGATCGGCAAGCGCAGTTGGCGTTGCACCCGAGGCCAACCCAAAAACGCGCCAACCGGGCACGTTGGTGAGGCCGCTTTGCGGCGCTAGGTGCAGCGCCTGCATGGGGGCCAGGGGTGAGCGCAGCAGCACCTGACCATCCGGACCCACCACTTGCCAAGCAAACTGGTCGCCCTTCGGGGCCGAAACCTCTATGTTCTTTTGGCGGACCAGCCAATCGTTGGGTGTCATCCCTGGTTGGTTGCCGGGCAGCAATGATCCTAGCAAGGCGGCCGATGCGGCCAGGGTGTCGTCCAGCAGTTCGTCCACCTCTTGCTGCACGGCCAACCACACCGCCAAGGACACGGCCACGCCCCAAATCACGGCCCAGATCAACAGGGAGTGCGCCAAACGCAGGCGAATGGAGGGGAGTTTGGTGTTCATGTGAATTCGTCGATGGGGGTCATGCTGTCGGTTCTTGGTTTGTTCGGTTGATTCTGTAGCCCAAACCACGCACGGTTTCAATCAAATCGCGCCCCAGCTTTCTGCGCAGCGAGGAGACATGCACTTCAAGTGCGTTGCTGGCCACCGTAGCGTCCATGCCAAGCACGAGTTGTTCCAAATCCGCCTTTGGCACGATGCGGTCGCTGCGCAGAACCAAGGCTTCCAGTACCGCCCATTCGCGTGCCGTCAGCGCCACGGCGTGACCCTCCAACATGGTGCAGCGGGCAGTCAGATCGACCTCCACCCGAGCAAACCGGAGCCTGCGGTCGCTGCTGCCCGCCCGCCTGCGAGACACCGCCCGCAAGCGGGCCGACAACTCTTCGGGCGCAAAGGGCTTGACCAAGTAGTCGTCAAAACCGCCGTCCAGGCCTTGAATGCGGTCACTGAGCAAGTCGCGTGCAGTCAGCATCAGGGCTGGGGTTGGGTCTCCGCCGTTTCGGCGTTGGCCCAACCACGCCAGCCCCGATCCGTCGGGCAGTTGCCAGTCGACGAGCAAGGCGTCAAAGGCTTCGCCACGGTAAGACTCCGTGGAACGCAAGTCTTGGCACCAGTCAACCACATGACCTTCAGCCTGCAAAAAATCGCGCAGACCTTCTCCCAAGATGTCGTCGTCTTCAATCAGCAGCAGTCGCATGGGGGGCGGTTTTCAGGGAGAAGGTTCTTCTGCACTTTACAGCTCAGGCTACACGACCCAATTTGCAGGGTGCGATTCAAAGTGATGTGTCGCCAATAGCACCCTCACCCCGCCCTCTCCCAAAGGGAGAGGGAGCCAAACCCCCTCTCCCTTTGGGAGAGGGCGGGGGTGAGGGGAGCAGGACTCACAGTCCACATCACTTTGAATCGCACCCCAATTTGCAAGCCCCGATCTTCAGGTGTGCTTCAGGTGGCCTGGGCCTACTGCGGGCAATGACCTCTCGTGAATCGCCTCGACACATCTTCTCTGCCAGCGTGAACCAGGTGCTGCTCGTCGCCAGCGTGTTGTGGACGCTGGCCGCGAACACCTCATTTTTTTCCGCAGCACTCAAAGACCGATTTCTCGTGGACCTGTCCACCTGGGGTTGGTTGTTGGGTTTGTCCACGCTGCTCGCGGCGGGACATTTTTTGATTCTGTCGACTCTGGTGAACCGGTGGTCCGTCAAGCCGGTGCTGGCTGTGCTGATTGTCGCCACCGCCATGGCCATGTACTACATGCAGAGGTTTGGCGTCTATCTTGACCCAAGCATGCTGCGCAATGTGATGCGCACCGATGTGAGCGAGGCGCGTGAGCTGTTCACCTGGTCGCTGCTGCCGCATCTCTTGGTGTATGCGGTGTTGCCTTTGGTCCTGCTGCGCCAGGTGCGTATTGTGCGCGAGCCTTTGGTGCGCGCACTGGCTTGGCGCGTGGGCGCTGCGCTCTTGGCTTTGGTCGTGGTGGCGGCCAGCTTGTGGGCCATCTTCCAGCCCTTTTCTTCCCTCACACGCAATCAAAAAGAGCTGCGTTATCTCATCACGCCCGCCAACTACCTGTGGTCGCTGGCCAAGGTGGCGGCGGACGATTCCCGTGCGGCCGCGCAGCCACGCCAGGCGATTGGGCTGGACGCCGCACCGGGTTCCTCATGGGCCACACCCGGGCGAAAACCCCAGTTTCTGGTGGTGGTGGTGGGTGAAACAGCGCGAGCGGCCAATTGGGGCTTGAATGGTTACTCACGGCAAACCACGCCTCAACTGGCGGCGCTGAATGTCACCAATTTTGCTGACGTGACGAGCTGCGGCACCAACACCGAAACCTCCGTGCCTTGTTTGTTCGCCCCAGTGGGGCGCAGGGACTACAACGAGTCCCGTATCCGTGGCAGCGAATCGCTCTTGCATGTGTTGGCACGCATCGGTGTGAACGTGTTTTGGCGCGACGACCAGTCCGGCTGCAAAGGTGTGTGTGATGACTTGCCCAATGACACCGTGCAGCCGTCCAATGCGCCTGGCCTGTGTGAGGACGGGCACTGCATGGACGAAGGTTTGCTCTACGGCTTGGACGAGCGACTGAAGTCAGCCAAAGGTGTGAATGTGCTGGTGCTGCACCAGTTGGGCAACCACGGGCCATCGTATTTCCGGCGATATCCACCGGCCTTTGCCAAGTTTCAGCCTGCTTGCCAAAACGACGATTTGCGCCAATGCACACGAGAAGAAATCGTCAATGCATTTGACAACGCCTTGCTCTACACCGACCACGTGCTGGCCAGTTTGATCGCACACCTGAAGCAGCATGAGGGCAGCGTGGACTCCGCCATGATTTACGTGTCGGACCACGGCGAGTCGCTGGGCGAGAACAACCTCTACCTGCACGGCATTCCCTACGCCATTGCGCCCGAGGTGCAAACCAAGGTTCCGATGGTGATGTGGTCTTCCGGTGGAATGGCTAAAAACACGCGGCTGGATCTGCCGTGTCTACAGCGCCGAGCACAGGCACCTGCCGCGCACGACCACTTGTTTCATACCGTACTGGGTTTGCTTGACGTCAAAACGTCGCTGTATGAACACCAGTGGGACGTGACGGCAGCTTGTCGAGAACCCGCTGCCGCCCCATCGGCATCTACGCTATGAGCGCAGTTCTTCCACTGGCGCGTCCCGCCTCTACAGATTACTCCCGCGTCGATACCGTGGTGCTGCTGTTGGGCGCGGTGATGCTGCTTGTCCTGGTCTAATTTATCCGTACACGAAGATAGGTGGAAATCACTTGGATGGAAACCGTGACCAAACGAAAACGAAGAGTGTTTGACGCCAGCTTCAAGCTGCAAGTCGTTCAAATGATCCGCACGCAAGGCCTGGGCATTGGCGAAGTTTGCCGAGATCTGAAACTGGGCGAGTCTGCCGTCAGGAGGTGGCTTGCTCAATTCGATGCCGAACAACTCGGGCAGCCTGGAATTGGCAAGCCTTTGACCACAGAGCAGCAGCGCATCCGCCAGTTGGAAGTTGAGAACAGGCAACTGCGAGGCGACGTGGACATCTTAAAAAAAGCATCCGCCTTCTTTGCCCGCGAACTGCGATGAGCTTTGAGCTTGTGCAGCAGCTGCAACAGAAGGCGGTGCCAGTGGATCAGGTGTGCCGCGTGTTGGAAGTCAGCCGCTCGGGCTACTACGCGGCCCGTCGGCGCAATCAAGTCGCGCCCGTGGTGTGCGCAGCAGCCGTTGAATTGAAAGCTGCGTTTGCCGCCAGCGGTGGTGCTTATGGCAGCCGCCGTTTGCGCACGGCAGTGGCCTCGCGTGGCGTTGTGATGGGCCGGTACCGCGTGCGCCGTTTGATGCGCCAGCACGGATTGCGCTCGTCGTGGAGGCGCAAGTTCATCCATACAACCGACAGCAAACATGCGTTGCCGATCTCAGCCAATGTGCTGGACAGGCAGTTCAACCCAAAGGGGCCCAATCAAGCCTGGGTAGCCGACATCAGTGTGCCGCAGCAAGCGGCGTAGGAGATGAGGGTATGGCCCCTCGCCATCGGCTTGCAGGAGCAGGTGGCAAACCACCATGAGCGGCTTGGGTCAAAAGCTCTGGTCGTGAGCGTCATGGAAAAGGTGCCTGTGAGGTATCAGGTGTGGATCAACGAAGACGAACAACAGTGAACTGCCGTTCAAGTGTCGAAAGAACTCAGATGACATCGAAACCGGGGAGTGAAGTTGCTCCGGGAGAGGTTGGGACGAGACCTGCTTACGATCCCAGCGGTGTCCGGCATAGAGGCAGCGTGAGCGTGATCCGGGCTCTTACGTTGAACTGCGGGAACCTTCGACGGCGATGCCAAGCGAAAGGCTCAAGCCCCAAAGGCAAGGCCGACAGTAGCGATGCGCCGTCAAGGGGCGGAGCAACTCGTAGTAGTGATGAAGCCGCTGTAATGGCGGTGGAGCGAAGGGGTTGCGTCATCCGGGTCATGTTGCACGTTAACCGCGCGAGCGGGAGGAGCGTGCGGCCATGACCAAGGCTTTTGAGATTCCCAAGAAATTGATCTGGGAGGCGTTCAAATGTGTGAAGGCTAACGGCGGCGCCGCAGGCGTCGACCACGAGTCGATCGAGAAGTTCGAGAGCGATCTGAGCAACAACCTGTACAAGTTGTGGAATCGGATGTGTGCTGGCAGTTATATACCACCGCCAGTGCGCGCTGTGCCGATCCCGAAGAAGACAGGAGGCGTGCGCATTCTCGGCGTGCCGACGGTGGCGGACCGAGTGGCCCAGACCGCAGTCAAGCTGCTGCTGGAGCCCCAACTCGATCCGCTGTTCCATGACGATTCGTACGGCTATCGACCGGGGCGATCTGCCCTGGACGCAGTGGGCGTTGTTCGTCGGCGGTGCTGGCAATACGATTGGGTCGTCGAGTTCGATATCAAAGGGCTCTTCGACAACATCGACCATGCGCTGCTGCTTCGTGCGGTACGCAAACACTGCCAGAGTCCTTGGGTGCTGTTGTACATCGAGCGCTGGTTGACGGCTCCGATGCAGTGCAATGATGGATCGATCCTGCCGCGCACGCGCGGCACCCCGCAGGGCGGGGTCGTCAGCCCGATCTTGGCGAACCTGTTCTTGCACTACGCGTTCGACATGTGGGTCAGCAAAGAGCTGCCCAGCGTACGGTTCTGCCGCTACGCAGATGACGGCGTGGTGCACTGCAAGAGTATGGCGCAGGCCCAGCTTGTGCTTCGCCGAATCGGCGAGCGACTTCGGCAATGCGGTCTCGAACTGCATCCTGATAAGACGCACATCGTGTACTGCCAGGACATCAATCGACGTGCTGAACATCCGGTCGTGCAGTTCACGTTCCTCGGCTACACGTTCCGACCGCGAAAGGCGGTTGACAAGTATGGTCGTGTCTATGTGAACTTCGCTCCGGCGGTCAGTCGTGAGGCCATGCGATCAATGAGGCAGACGATCCGGGGGTGGCACCTGCAACTGAAGTGCGACTGCGAGCTTGCCGACCTGTCGGCGCAGTTCAACGCGGTTCTGCGCGGATGGAACGGGTACTACGCCCGATACAACGCTTCGGCGATGAGTGCCGTCTGGCTGCACATGAATGACTATCTGGTTCGATGGCTGATGCGCAAATACAAATCACTGGCTCGCCGTAAAACGCGGGCATGGCAAGCCTTGGCAAAGCTCGGGCAGGCCAACAGGGATGCCTTTGTTCATTGGTCATTTGGGTGTGTCCCAAAGGTCGGATGATGGTATGCGTTCGGTGAACCCACCTTGACCGAATCAACGATCAGGTGTTGACCGGTGCAGTCGCAGCGACGCTGGCAGTCTCGGGCGATACCCAGCGGTGCGGCAGCAACTCGTGCAGTCGGCTGTTGGGCCAGGTGGGCAGCTTGGTCAGCACGTCTTTGAGATAGACCCACGCATCATGCCCATTGAGTTTGGCCGACTCGATCAACGTCATCAGCACTGCCGCGCGCTCGCCAGCTTGCTGGCTGCCCACAAAGAGCCAGTTCTTGCGCCCCAGCGCCAGCGGCCGGATCGCGTTTTCCACCGCGTTGTTGTCAATCGGGATGCGTGCATCGGCGAGGTGTAGGGTCAATGCCGCCCAGCGCTTGAGCGTGTAGTCCATCGCCTTGGCCGTCACGTCAGCATTCATGAGTTGCTGACGCTGGGTGAGTAACCAAGCCTTGAACTCTTGGAGCAGTGTTGTACTGGTGTCTTGCCTGAGCTGATGTCGCTCCTGCAGGGTGAGTTGCGCCCCCTGGCGCTCCACGTCATACAGTTGCTGGATTCGATGGAGCGCCTCTTTGGCGATCTCGCTTTGGTTGAGCTTGTGGGCCTCGAAGAACTTTCTTCTGGCGTGGGCCCAGCATCCGGCCTCTTGTATTGGCTGTTGTTTGAACAAGGCTTTGTAGCCCGAGTAATCATCACAAACCAAGCTGCCTTGGAATCCCTCCAGCAGCGTGGCCGCATGCTGGCCTTGCCGACTGTTGCAGAACTCGTAAACCACGGCGCGTTCAGTTGCCTCCAAGTCGCTGCTACGGATGACCCAAGCGTAGGCGGTGTCTGTCTTGCCTGAGCCGGGCGCCAGCAGCTTGATCGGCGTCTCGTCGGCATGCAGCACGGCTTGGCTCAGCAGGTGGGATTTGATCGCTTGCGCCAAGGGCTGCAGCTGAACACCGCACTGCCCCACCCAACTGGCCATGCTGGAGCGCGCGATGAAGGCACCGCTCCTGCGGTAAATCTCTTCTTGGCGGTACAAAGGCAGGTGGTCATCATGTTTTGCAATGATGACCTGGGCCAGCAGCCCTGGCGCGGGAATGCCTTTGTCGATGATCTGGGCGGGCATGGGTGCCGCCAGCACGGTGTTGCAGCAAACGCATGCGTACTTGCCACGAATGTGACGGTGAACAAAGAATTGGGCCGGGACGCAATCGAGTTGTTCGCTGATGTCTTGGCCAATGCGCTTCAAGGGATGCCCTGCACTGCACAAGGCGGGCTCGATCTCGTAGTGGTGCTCAATGCGCTCGAGTTGGCTGGGCAGAGCCTGACGTTTGGCTTGGCGTTTGATGCGGCTGGGCCCTGGGGTGCGGGCCTCATCTTCGGCGCGGTCTTCGGCTTTGGATTCTTCAACGAGAAGCTGTTCGGTTTTTGCATCGAACAACTGAGTTTGAGGATTGCCGCCTTGTGCGTCCAGGCTCTCGCTGCTTTTACCAAAGCGCCACTGCTTCAAGCGGGTCAGCTCGAAGTTCAGCGCGGCGTTCTTGGTGTGCTCAAACTTCAACTGGATTTGCAGTCGCTCAATGAGTTCCCGTGCGTACTGTGCGGCTGCAGTGTCTCCGAGGGCTTGCAGCTGGGCTTTTATTGATGCGGGATCAACGTCTTTGAGCATGTGCGCATCTTGCCTCGCGCGCACGCGCGAGGCAAGACGGGAGATACACGCATTGACCAACCATCACAGCGTTCACACCACGGTGACGGCCTGCACCGCGCCCAGGTGCAACCACGGCGCACCGGCAACCAGCCAATCCCACTGCGCGGCGGTGATTTGAACATGAGCAGCTTCATCTTGCGGCCAGATGAATCGAGCCCGACTGCTCAAGCGGCGCGTGCACAGCCACAGGCCAGAGCCGTCCATCAGCAGCACCTTCAAGCGGCTGGCACTGCGGTTGGCAAACACATACGCGGTATGGGGCTGCGCACCGGCTTCAAAGCTGTGCACCACGCGGGCCAGCAAGGTGTCCATGCCCGCGCGCAGGTCTGCTGCGCCGCAGGCCAGATAGATGGCGTCGATGCGCATCATGATGCGGCCATCGACTTGAGCCAGGCCGCCAATTCGTGCCCGTGATCCACAGGCCAGTGCAGCACCACACCAGCGCCTGGACCTGCGCCTGCCACCACGCACTCAATGCGCACGCTGGCGGGGTTGGGATTGGTTTGTGCCACGGCGCAGGAATGTGCCGCGTTGGCAGCCGCACTGCTGACCGCTTGCACCGGGCCCACCGGGTTACTTCGAACGGCCACAAACCCCTTGGGTTTGAGGGCAACATCAGCGGTTGCGCCGACTGCGGCATGGGCTGCCGAGACGGTCAAATGCGACTGGCCCTGGCCCAGCCTTTGCCGCCAGCGCCCCTCATAAGTGACCCACCCCATCAGCAGCTTTGCATCCATCCCGTGGGCCTGCGCCCACGCAGCAATGCTTTTGCCGGACTGCCTCCACTGCTGAACCACGTCCAGTTGTCGCCTGATCTTGTCTTGCCATCCCACCGCTGCCATTTGCCGCCCCTTCGCTGTTGTCAAAACAGCAACCTTCGCAGCCTTCTATGCCTTTGCATAGGGTGGGGTTTGCCGGACGCTTACGGATGATGGGAGCCGGATGAGTCGAGATGACCTTGCCCCCGAAAACCGTATCCCTTGCTGAGTGATTCAATCGCAAGCAAAGGAGAGCGGAAATGACGAAGAGAGCCAAAAGGGCGAGGTACACGCAGGAGTTCAAGTTCGAGGCGGTGCGGCTGGTGGAAGGCGGGCAAAGCATGGCGGCAGCGGCCAGGACGCTTGGGGTGGTTGAGCAGACGCTGTTCAACTGGATCAAAGCGCACCGCGAAGGCAAACTCAAGGGCGCTGACAGCCGGGTCAAGGTAAGCAGCGAACAAATGGAGATCAGCCGCTTGAGGGCAGAGCTGGCGCGGGTCAAGATGGAGCGCGACATCCTGGAAAAGGCCACGGCGTACTTTGCAAAGGGATCGACGTGAAGTACGCCTTCATACAAAGCCACCGGCGGGTGTGGCCAATCTCTGTGCAGTGCCGGGTTCTGAGTGTCAGCGTGGCCGGGTATCACGAGCACTTCCTGCGGCGGGCCAGTGCGGCGCAACGACGCCACCTCAGTGATGACGCCTTGCTGGTACACATCAAAGCAATTCACGCCCAGGTCAGGGCCAGCTACGGCTGGCCTCGCATGTGGAAAGAACTGCTGGCACGCGGCATCCGGGTGGGCAAAGACCGGGTGCAAAAGCTCATGCAATTGCACGGCATTCGCGCCAAAGGCAAACGCAGATTCAAGATCACCACCGACAGCAAACATGATTTGCCGATTGCACCCAACCTGCTGGAGCGGCAATTCAACGTTCAAGAGCCTGACAAGGTGTGGGCGGGGGACATCACCTACATCGACACCCAAGAGGGCTGGCTGTACCTGGCAGTGGTGATTGACCTCTTCAGCCGTCAAGTGGTGGGCTGGAGCTTGCGGCAAGACATGACACGCGACATCGTCATTGATGCGCTGCGCATGGCATGGTTCAAGCGACATCCAGACAAAGGCGCAGGGCTGATCTTCCACAGCGACAGAGGCAGTCAATACGCAAGCCAAGACTTCAGGGACGTGCTCAGTGAGTACGGAATTCAGGCGTCCATGAGCAGGCGGGGCAACTGTTGGGACAATGCGTGCAGCGAGACCTTGTTCGGGTCACTGAAGGTAGAACGCCTACATGGGCAGCGCTTTGAAACCAGGAGGCAAGCCAAAGACGAGGTCATGGCCTGGCTGCTTTGGTACAACCAAGCCCGGCTGCACTCGACTCTGGCCTATGTCAGTCCGATGCAGTTCGAGCAAAGCTGGTTTGCGGCCCAGGCCATGCAAGCCAATTCGTGACTCGGTTATGGGATACGGATTACAGAGGCAAGGTCAAGAGGCTCACGTCCGGTTCTGCGAGGGGCTGAGGGTGAAACTCCCTCGGCCTACTTACCCCTACATCCGAACGAGCAGTGGTTGGTTGTACTTGGCGGTGGTGCTGGACTTGTATGCACGCAAGGTGGTGGGCTGGGCGATGGCCCCAGACATGCAGGCAGCTCTGGTGTGCCAGGCACTGCAACTGGCCATCGTTCAACGCCAACCGCTGCCGGGCCTGATCGTCCACACGGATCGCGGCAGCCAGTATGCAAGCGCTATGCATCAGGCCTTGCTGACAACACACGGCTTGACTGGCAGCATGAGCCGCAAGGGCAACTGCTGGGACAACGCAGTGATGGAGCGTTTCTTCTTGAATCTCAAAATGGAACGCGTCTGGCAGCGCGACTATGCCAACCACGCAGAGGCCACGAGTGACATTGCAGACTACATCGTCAATTTCTACAACAGCGTGCGACTGCACTCCAAACTGGGCAACTTGCCACCCAATGCCTTCGAGCAGAAATCGGCAATCAACCTACCTATCGGTGTGTGCGAAATTACTTGACCAGGACACACCTTGTGGTCCGCCTGGCTGTGCTGGCTGATCTCGGTTTGTATCGATCGGAACCTATTTCGTCGGGTATGGGTATCGGACTAAAACCATCCTCTAACAGGCTGATGAAACACTTCAGAAGAGCTTCAAAAGTCGTGTCCTCATTGGTGCCTTTCCCCTTTGTTGCCTCAAAAAATCGCTTGTAGGGCGTTCTATGAGGTCGACCTTTTGGGTTGCCTGCCTTGAAAACAGTATTTCACCAGCCTGCTAACGATTCGATCACCGGAACCGTTCGCTTCCGTTCGGGCTGAGCTTGTCGAAGCCCAGCTTTCACGCGCTCCCCTTTGACCCAAGGGCGAGCGGTAAACCCCTCATCGGACCGCTGAAACAACGGGAATGCTCATGGCGGCTCCAACAACCGCCCCCAGTCCAATCAACGCCAGTGGCCCCAATTTGCGCCACACCATGGCGAGCATGCTGACGACGAACAACACGGCGCTGACAACGGCTTGCGTCAAGCCATTTTCTGGCCCGTCCAAGGGAAACTGCAACAAGCCACGAAGCAGCGGTTCGATCAGTAGCCATGAGGTGGCGAACAAAAGACCGATCGTGATGGGTGCCATTCCACTGGTGAAAGCCAGCACCGCGGGGTGTTTGCGATGGGCACCTTGCCAACGCGAGGCCCACAAGGCCAAGGTGGTGGACGGCAGCAAGATGCCCCCCAAGGCTGCAAGTACGCCCCAGCCGCCTGCGACGTTCCAACCCATCACAGCCACAAACAGCACGTTGGGGCCCGGTGCTGCTTGTGCCAGGGCGATGGAGTCGGTGAACTGCGCTTCGCTCAGCCAAGCGTTCTCGGTGACCAGGGTGCGGTGCATTTCGGGGGTGGTGGTGATGGCCCCGCCGACGGCCAGCAGGCTCAAGCCCAAAAAATGAAAAAACAGCTGCCACAGCTCTTGAACGGTGAGGTCATGCATGGCGGTCGTCCTCGTTGCCTTGGTGACGCTGTCGTTGCTGGACATACCAAGCAGCGAGCATGCCGCAACCCCCGCCACCCAGCACCACGGTCCACAAGGGCCAACGCCAAATCGCCACAGTTAACACGGTGACGACGACCAAGAGGGCGCACAGCACCCACCCGAGCGAGTTGCTCCGCAGACTAGGCGCAAGCTTCAGTGCGGTGGCAGCGATCAATCCAGCCGCCACGACGCCCATGCCATGAAGGGCACCACTGACCAGAGGCAGATGGCGGCTGTGTTCATAGCTGCTGGCCAACACCAGCACGATGACCAAAGGGATAGACAACATGCCCGCCAAGGCTGCGAGCGCGCCGCGCCAACCGAAAAAACGATCACCCAGCATCAGGGCCAGGTTCACCACATTGGGCCCTGGCAGCACCTGCGCCAGCGACAGCATTTGCAGGAATTCCTCGGCCGTGAGCCAGCGCTGTTTCTCGACCAGCTCGCGCTGGGCTACGGCGAGCACGCCACCGAAACCCTGGAGTGCCAATCGGGTAAAAACCCAGAACAGCTCGGTGCAGGAAGCGGGGCTGCGCGGTTCGGTGTTCAAGGTGTTGGCTTTGACGACAGGGGCTCGCCTGGGTTGAGCCTGCGGTTTAGCTGCGGATGACTTTCAGCGCTTCCGGGTTGATGATGTTGCTGGGTTCACCGTTGACAAAGTTCACCACGTTGTCAAAGGCCGCGTTGAAGAACTGATCGTAGCTGTCTTGTTCCACATAGCCGATGTGGGGCGTGCACACGGCGTTTTCTAAACGCAAAAGCGGATGCCCCTGCAAGATAGGCTCACTTTCAAACACATCCACCGCTGCCATGCCAGGGCGGCCACGGTTGAGCCCGTGAACCAGAGCACCCTCTGCAATGAGTTCGGCACGCGAGGTGTTGACCAACAACGCAGTGGGCTTCATCAACGACAAATGCTCAGTCTTGACAATGGCTCGTGTGGCGTCGGTCAGGCGCAAATGCAAGGAAAGGACATCGCAGTGGGCGAAAAAGTCTTCGCAGGTCTCAGCGGTTTCGTGGCCATCCAGCGCTGCTTGATCGCGGGCCGAGCGGCTTCCCCATACCATGGTTTTCATTCCAAAGGCTTTGCCATACTGCCCGACACGCTGCCCTATCGCGCCGTAGCCCCAAACACCCAAGGTCTTGCCTTGTAACTGCATGCCAAGGCTGAAATTCGGCGGCATGGAGGCGGCCCTCAGCCCCGACTGTTGCCAGGCCCCGTGTTTCAAGTTGCCAATGTATTGAGGCAAGCGGCGCATCGCTGCCATGATCAACGCCCAGGTGAGCTCGGCAGGGGCGATGGGCGAGCCGACGCCTTCGGCGACCGCAATGCCCAAACGGGTGCAGGTCTCAACGTCAATGTGACTCCCGACACGTCCGGTCTGAGAAATCAGCTTCAGCCGGGGAAGTTTTTCAAGCAACTGGCGTGGGAACTGGGTGCGCTCGCGGATGGTGACCAGTACCTCCACATCTCGCAGCCGAACCGACAATTGCCCTATGCCTTTGACGGTGTTCGTAAAGACCTTGGCTTGAAGGTGTTCGAGTTTGCTGGCGCAGGGCAGTTTGCGCACCGCGTCTTGGTAGTCGTCCAGAATGATGATGTTCACAGGCAGTCGCAGCACACAAGAGTGGAGCTGAGATTGTGCCTGCTGCGTTGCCGCCACCCAGTGTGCCGTCGTGCACAGCCCTCAGAACTGAAAAACGTGGCTCAGTTGCTGGCGTATTTCCTGCCGGTGCAGTTCGTTTCGTTCGATGTTGCAGTCCAGGGCGTCAAAGAGTTCGTCTCGCAGCCGCCAAAGCTCGACAGCCTGGGTGCTGCTGCGAACACGCGCTGCCAAATGCTGGCCCCTTGGTCCGGGAACGTCCTTGGCCGCTTGCATGAAACGCAGCTTCATTTCGACGAATGCGCGGCGTGCAGCCACGCGGGCCAGCCGCTCGCTGGGCATGCCAAAACTATGGGATGCCGCGCTGCTCAACGCCAGTTCAGCGCCGGTCTGGGTTTGCGCATAAGCGGTGGAGGAGATGATCATGGTGCCGTCCGCAGAGGTTGACCATTGGAGCGGGCACCGTCCATGACACTGCTTGGGAAGTGGCGATTCAGGCGAGTCAACCGCTGTTGTGCCGCGTGTTGATCCCGGTGAACGGCGACCAGCTTGAACAGCTCGGCGCGTAAGTGCCACAGCTCGCGCAAGGACCTGGACCCGCGGATGCGGTTTTCCAGGTCGTCGCAGGCGTCCCCGGGCAAGTCCTGGAGCGACGACAAGAATTCGTTGCGAACGGCGGGAAGCGGCGTGATGCGTCCGGATCCTCGCTCGACCACAGGACGCGGCCGCATGTGTTGCTGCGCAAGGTTGGGGCTGCTGTCTAACCAAGTCGAGTCCAGCAAACTGTACAAGCCAGATTCGCTGTCCACCCAGGGCTGCAAGGTGGGAGGCCGAACGGCGATGCGTACCTTGCCGCTGGCACTCAAGCGTGTTTTGTGGCGTTGCGAGCGCCACGTGGTGAATCGTTGACGCAAGAAATAGATCCAGGAGGAGAGCATGGTGTTCCGCTGACCAAGATGTTGTTGATCTGTCCGTCTGGCCATTTCCAGCCAGCGCAGTCGGTGAACAAATTGTCAACAGATGCGTTGCGCGCAAACGCAAGAAAAGGCTTGCTTTTTGCCTTCAATCGCAGCAAGTCAAAGGACCGCAAGTTGAAGGCAGATTGCTTGGCGCCTGGCCCTTCGATACAAATGCCAACGCCCGCTACAAGCGACTCCGTAGAGCTGCTTTCGTTGTTGGGTGTATTGCCACCTGTGCTACGTGACCCGAGTGCGTCACGATGCCTGTGTGCTTGACACTTTCTTGGCTGCCACTGCCTCTTGGCCGCCACTGCCATCATGAAAGGCGCGCGCGCGCCTAGTGGCAGTACAAAAGGTAGCCGTCTTGTCCGATCAGCTCTTGAGGGTGCTGGATGCCTATCAACCGCAAATCGGCAGCCAAGGACAGCCCGATGTTGGGCAATTGCTCCAAAGCCCCACACTCAGCAGGGCACCTGGCCTTGGACGCTTTGATGTGTTGGTGGCCGGGGGGCGCTAGCCGCCATGGTCGGCGTTCACATCAGCATGTGGTTGCGTATGAGCCCCACGGCCAAACCTTCCAGGGCAAAACTGGCATCGCCATCGGCAACCAAGATGGGTTCAAACTCGGGGTTCTCGGGCAGCAGCTCTACGCCTTGTTTGGTGCGCTTGAAACGTTTAACTGTCACTTCGTCGCCCAACCGGGCCACCACGATTTGCCCGTTCTTGGCATCCACGGCTTTTTGGACGGCCAGCAGGTCGCCATCCATGATGCCGGCATCGCGCATGCTCATGCCTCGCACTTTGAGCAAATAGTCAGGACGGCGGGCAAAGAGGCTGCTTTCAACCACGTAACTTTTGTCGATGTGTTCTTGTGCCAGGATGGGGCTGCCTGCGGCCACCCGCCCCACCAAGGGCAGTGTCAGCTGGGCCAGGCTGGGCAGCGGCAGCGAAAACTGTTTGACCCGGCTTTGGTTCAGCGCACGCAATGTGTCAGACTTCAAACGGATGCCGCGGGAGGTGCCGCCTACCAGCTCAATCACGCCCTTGCGGGCCAGGGCTTGCAGGTGTTCTTCGGCGGCATTGGCGGAGCGAAAGCCCAGTTCTGAGGCAATTTCCGCACGTGTAGGCGGTGCGCCGGTTCGTTCGATGGCGCTTTGCACCAGGTCGAGAATTTGCTGTTGTCGGTCGGTGAGTTTGGGGGCATCAAACATTGTGGGTTCCCTTGGGCCGCTCGCGCGACATGAGGCTGATAATTTATCCAGTAACTGTATTTTCATCCAGTCATCAGAAAAATGCAAAACAAAATCATCGTGGTGTTGGGGACGGGTGGCACGATTGCGGGCCAGGCATGCAGCAGCGAGGACAACACCGGTTACAAGGCTGGGCAGATCTCGGTTGCGGATCTGGTGGCTGCGATACCGGCATTGCATTCGTTGCCGCTGGAGTTTGAGCAAATTGCCCAGTTGGACAGCAAAGACATGGACCACGCCACGTGGCAGCGTTTGGCGCAGCGGGCTGCAACCCACTTGGCGCGTGCCGAGGTCGGTGCGTTAGTGATCACGCATGGCACGGACACCCTGGAAGAGACAGCCTACTTTCTGCATCGCGTCTTGGCACCCACCAAACCAGTGGTCATGACGGCGGCCATGCGTCCGGCAACTTCGCGTCAGGCCGATGGCCCGCAAAACCTGGTTGATGCCATCGTATCGGCGCAAACCACAGGTGCTGCGGGCGTGACGGTGGTGATGGCGGGGCGCGTACACAGTGCCATCGATGTGTTCAAAGCCCATCCCTACCAGCTTGACGCCTTTAGCCCGGGAGAAAGCGGCCCTGTCGCCTTGATCGAGGAAGGTCAGGTCCGTCAACTTCGTCCCTGGCCCGTGGGCCAGGCGGCGTTGGGTTGGTCTGCCTTGTCGGTTGATCCTGCGGCATGGCCTCAAGTGGAGGTGCTCATCAGCCATGCGGGAAGCGATGCCCGGATCGTTCAAGCCTTGTTGAGCGCGGGTGCCGCCGGGCTCGTTGTTGCCGGTTGCGGCAATGGCAATGTGCATGCTCGGCTTGAGGTAGCGTTGCTACAAGCGCAAGCCTTGGGCGTGCCAGTGTGGCGCAGCACCCGATGTTTGATGGGCAGTGTGGTCCACAGACCAAGTTCTGCGTGCGAAAGTGACCCCTTGTCGTTGCACGCCACGCCACTGTCACCCATTAAAGCGCGTGTAGAGCTGATGCTGTTTCTGATGACAGATAAACCTGATCGAGTGCGCCTCTGATCGACATGGCGCTTTCCTATGCTCCGCAACACCGCATGCATGCCACTTTGCAAGTGTGCCTGCCGCTGCTCTATGTCAGCGCTTTGAGCACAATGGTGTGGCGCCAAGGCGCAAATTTCGCTTGCTCGCTGGCCTTCAAACGCCGATGGTCTCGTGGCACCTCGTCCCGATAGCCGGGGGCTACGACGTCGGCCCTGCAAAACCCCTGCAACCCGCATGAATGCTGGCGATATGGGGTAAATGCTGACGACGGGATCTCTCAGGAATCGTTATCGGAGAGTAATTTTTCTGGGGGATTTGCATGACAGCCACCGCAGACTTCTTTCGCGCACGCCTGGACGGGATGGTCGATCACAAACATCCACTGGTGGTTTTGAGCAAACGGCTGCCCTGGGCCGCGATTGAACAAGCCCTGGCACCGCACTTCGCTCGCCAGGCTCGCCCAGGCTCCAAGCGGGTGACGGCGGACTTGTTGGGAGCGCATGAAGTCGAATTTGGCAACGGCATCAGCCCCGCAGGCCGCCCGCGCCTGTCAATTCGGCTGATGGCCAGCTTGCAGTACCTGAAGAACTCCTTCAACCTCAGTGACGAAGAACTCGTTCAGCGCTGGAGCGAGAACGTGGTGTGGCAGTTCTTCAGCGGCATGGAGTATTACGAACCACGCTTGCCCTGCGATCCAACCCAGATCGGCCGCTTTCGCCGCGCCGTGGGCGAAGAAGGTCTGGAGCAGTTGCTCAAGGCCACCATCGAGACAGCGGTGCAGATCAAGGCCATCAAGCCCAGCGAGCTGGAACGCGTGATCGTGGACACCACCGTGCAGGAGAAGGCCATCGCCCACCCGGTGGACAGTCGGCTGCTGGAGATTGCGCGGCACAAAGTGGTGAATGCTGCCAAACGAGTGGGCATCAGTTTGAAGCAGACATTTGCGTTTGAAGCCAAAACGCTCAGACGCCAGGCCGGGGGTTACGCCCACGCCAAGCAGTTCAAGCGTTTGAAGAAAGCCGTCAAACGCCAGCGCACAATCCTCGGGGTGGTGATGCGTGAAGTGCAGCGCAAGCTTGATGTGTTGGTGGCACCCGGGCCGACAGCGCTGAGTGCGCTCAAGACCTGGTTGGAGCGGGCCGAACGCATCCGCACGCAACAGCGAGGCGACAAGGGCAAGCTGTACGCGCTGCATGCGCCTGAGGTGGAGTGCATCGGCAAGGGCAAGGCCAGGAAGCCCTATGAGTTTGGTGTGAAGGTCAGCCTGGCTGTCACGCACCTGCGTGGTTTGATGGTGGGGGCCAGAAGTTTCCCCGGCAACCCGTTTGATGGGCACACATTGGCTGCGCAACTGGAGCAAACCAACAACCTGATGCAAGACCTGGGGCGTGTGCCCAAGCAAGTGGTCGTGGACTTGGGGTTCCGGGGCGTGGACGCGGACAACCCGAACGTGGAGATCATCCACCGTGGCAAGTACAAGTCACTGACCAAGGTGCAACGCAAGTGGCTCAAACGGCGTCAGGCCATCGAGCCGCTGATCGGCCACACCAAGGTGGACCACGGCATGCAGCGCTGTTGGCTCAAAGGCGAGTTGGGTGATGCGCTGCACGCACTGAGTTGTGCGGCGGGGTACAACATCCGCTGGCTGCTGCGGGCTATCGCGGCCAAGTCTGCAAAAGACGCGAAGGCGTTTTTGTTGACCCTGCTCGGGCTGAGCTTATGGGGTCAACTCAGGGCAGCCAGGGCACGGCTCGGCGCAAAAAACTTGCTCGGTTGGAAATTCACGCCATCGTCAGTAATGGCTTGCGGGGTGAAATGAATTTTGCAGGGCCGACTACGACGCCCGGTCGCGATACTGGTACCGTTGATCCGTGGATCATGCGTTGTAGCCAAGCTGGGCCCACCAGATTCACGCGCTCGTTGACTTCAAGCACCCAAAAACTTGGCGGCCGCTTCTCGCAGCGCATGGTGTACCCGCGAAAAGCCGTACACACTCGGCAGCCAATCAAGCTCCGGGCGGTTCACACGTTGTGCCAGACCCATAGGCGCAGCTTCGATCGTGACAGCGCCAAGGCCGCTTTGCTCAAAAGCGGCGACCGCTCTGGGCATGTGCCAGCCGTGTGTCACCAAGATCACATGTTTGATCCCTGAAGCTTTAAGCAAACTGATGCTGGCCGCTGCATTGGTTCGCGTATCTCTCGATTGAGATTCAATCCACCGAATAGGGCGGTTGAACTCCTGGCTGGCAACGCGACTGGCAATGTCAGCTTCGGCTGCCCCGTCGTTTTGTGCCCATCCGGTGCCACCGCTGAACGCAACTGGCAGGCCGGTTTCTCGCGACAACCACAAGCCATAACGCAGTCGCTCCAAAGAGCCTGCTGATAAATTCGACACGCCGTACTCCGGCGCAAAGCTTTCTTTTCCGGCCCCCAAAATGACGATGGCCGAGGACGCGTTCTTGCTGTCCCCACGTTGCTGGGACTTGATTTCGGTGATGCGGTTCTGGGTTAGCGCGGGCGGCGCTTTGATTAGAAACGTCTCCAGCAATTGCGCGGTGCCCGCACAAGCGGTGATCCAAAGCCCCGCAACACTGAACAAAACAACCAGCCAGCCCAATCCTCGGCGTGGCAGGATCAGTCGGGCACCAATGAGCGCCATCACCAGGAAGGGCACAGGGGGTAGCATCAATGCCACCAGAAATGGTTTCCAAGACTCAATGCCTAGCATCGTGAAGAGACTGTTCATGGGGGCAGCGGGTTGATGAATAAATCGGGTGGGGCGGGCATAGATTTTGCCGGACAAACAGAAAGATCAATGGACCAGCCCTATGGTTTTCTAGCTCAGAAAACGCCAGCGCATGGATTGGATGTGGTGTGATTCAAGGGAATGGTCGTTGCTGAGGCGTTAGCCATGACCGAGTCACGGATGTTTCCGTCCGCAAGAACGCATGGGCCACGCATCATCTCGTCACAATGTTGGGTGGTGTCTCACTGTTAGTTTTTCCGCCTCGACGCGACCAAACCCGACGTGATTGAACTAAACCTCATATCTCACCAAGTCGCTATCTTCTGTCTAGGAACACCGCATGAATAATCGCTTTGATGGCTTCGAACGCCAAATCCAGTTTGTTCCGCGCGCTACGAACCCATGCGACGGTGCTTGGGCGACCGGATGCGGCCTCAACTACTCGCCGATACCTGTGGGTATTGGCTGCGGCCGTCTCGGTCGCCCCGGCTCGCCCATGCCCCGCCGCATGTGCGAGTCCGTAGTGAAATATCTGGGTTAACCAAGGAAAAAATCATGAGCACAACCATTGAACACATCACCCTGGGCGGCGGATGTTTCTGGTGTTTGGAGGCGGTGTATGAGCAAGTGGCTGGTGTTGTTGCTGTGGAGTCCGGCTATTGCAATGGGCATGTGGCCAACCCCAGTTATGAACAAGTGTGTACCGGCAATACCGGGTACAACGAAGTGGTGAAGGTGAGTTTTGACAGCCAGCAAATCAGCTTGCGTGAGGTGCTGGAGATTTTTTTTGTCATTCACGATCCCACTACCTTGAATCGGCAGGGCAATGATGTCGGCACCCAGTATCGCTCTGGCATTTATTGGCAGTCGCCCGAGCATGAGGCCACGGCACGTCTGGTGCTGGCAGAAGTTCAAAGTCACCAGGGTGGCCGTGCTGTGACGGAGCTGTTGCCGTTGCAAAACTACAGCCGTGCAGAGGACTACCACCAGCACTATTTCGCCAACCACCCAGGCCAGGGATATTGCGCCTTTGTCGTGGCGCCCAAAGTCGAAAAGTTTCGCAAAACTTTTGCGGCGAGGGTGAAAAGCGGGGTTTGAGTTTGGCTCAGGGGATCAGGGTGCCAAACGCTCGCGTACCCAGCCACCGTCTCCATTGAGTCGGTAACGCAGCCTGTCGTGCAAGCGAGAAGGGCGGCCTTGCCAAAACTCCCAGCGGTCTGGGGTCAACCGGTAGCCACCCCAATGGGGCGGTCGCGGCGGTTGACCCAAGTGCTTCAAGGCGGCTTGAGCCGCATTGCCCACCAGCACCGCGCGAGATGAAATCACTTCGCTTTGCGGTGAGGCCCACGCGCCCAACCGGGAGTCCAAGGGACGTGAGGCGAAATACGCGTCAGACTCTTGATCGCTGACCTTTTCCACCCGTCCTTCAATGCGCACCACACGCTCCAGCTCGACCCAATGAAACTGCAGTGCTGCAAACGGTTGCAGGGTAAGTTCCTGTCCTTTACGACTGTTGTAGTTGGTGTACCAAACCAATCCCCTTTCATCTACCCCTTTGATGAGAACGATGCGGGTTGATGGCCGTCCGTCGGACGCTACTGTGGCCAGGGTCATGGCGTTGGGTTCGGGCAGCTGGCCGTCTATGGCCTGTTGCAACCACAGTTGAAACTGTTTCAAGGGGTTGTTGCTGCTCGCGTCTTCGTCGAGCGCTGCGCGTTCGTAACTTTTGCGCAAGTCGGCCAGGGCAGTTGAAGTGATCGTCATGGGTTGTATTACACCGCGTTTGTCCAGAAACTGTGCTCACAAAAAACGAAACCCGCATCAACCCTGTCCGGGGAAGGCCTTAGGTGATGCCCCTCTGTTGCCAATTGATTGGCAACGCCATGCTTGCGGCCCACACGGGGGCATCGCCCCACTCAGGGAAACACTTGAATTTGCAACCTCATCTTATTGTGCTGGCCGCTGGCCAAAGCACACGTTTTGGCGGCGACCGACACAAGCTGATGCAGCCGTGGTTGGGCGCGACTTTGCTAGAAAGCACCTTGCGTCACGCAGTGGCCAGTCATTTGCCGGTGGTGGTGGTCACCACTGAGCCGCTGGCTGCTCTGGTGCGTCAGCATGTGGCCGCCCGTGACGTGGTGGTGGTGCCGACCATGGACGGCGTTTCCAATTCACACTTGGGCGTGGGGTTTTCTATTGCCGCAGGTGTGTGTGCGAGTCCTAACGCGCCCGGGTGGCTTGTGTTGCCTGCCGACATGCCATTGATTCAACCCCAAACCGTGCAATTGGTCGCGCGCCAGCTCTGCAAATATCCCGTGGTCTTTGCGCAATACCAGGGCCGACGCGGTCACCCAGTGGGGTTTGCGGCTGAGTTGTATTCAGAATTGATTGCGCTCACAGGTGATGAAGGCGCGAGAAGATTGGTTTCACGTTATCCCGCTCATGCGGTCTTGGTGGACGACGCCGGTGTGTTGTTGGATGTGGACACCCCGCAAGACTTGGAGGAGGCGCGTCGTCGGATGCTGCATGCCTCTGCGGCATTCAAGGCGTAGTCAAGCAGAACTCAGCCGTTGCGCTAACCCGGATATTTCACCAGGTCGCTCTTCTATGCCCCGCAACACCGCATGAATGCTCACTTTGTTGGCTTCGAGTGCCAAATCCAATTTGTACCGAGCGCTACGCACCCGATTGCGCCGTGCTGCGGCCTGCTTTCCGCGTTGCTCCACCAAAGCCAGAGGCTTTGGCCTTCGTCAGGCACAAAAAGTCCTCAAGGACTGTTTGTGTCCGGTCTCAGCCTCGCGGGCACGAGCCCGCAGCGTCGTCTCCCTTGCAGGGCGCACCAGCGCTTGCAAGCGCTGGTCGTTCCGCAGGCGGACAGCAGGCTGTCCGAAAACGAAGTTTCGCTAAAGCCCTGCTACACCCTTGCCAGCGCACCGCATCACAGCCCACTCGGGCGTGTCCCTGGTGAAACATCCGGGCTAATTGTTGTGGCGTCCACCTCGCCAGCCTCACCGCAATAGAATCCGAGGCATTTTGAATGCCGAGAGGAAAAACGATGAGCAACAGCAACGACGACGACACAACCCGCTATGGTCTCGCCCTCGTTGGCGGCGTGGTTGGTTTGGTGGTGTTGGGTGTGTTGACTTTGGCACTTACCGGAATCGGTCGCGGCCCGGCCACACCTGTGCCCGAAGTGGCGATGCTGCCGTCGATGAATACTCCTGGCAGCATGGAGGTGGGATTTGCACCGCCTGAGAAACTCTATTTCGCCGTCGGCTCCGAGGCATTGCCCGCTGACAGCAACGATGTGCTGGCTCGTGTGGCCGAAGCTGCGCGTGCGCAGTATGGGGTGTCGGTGCTGATTTCAGGTTTTCACGACGCCAGTGGCGACCCTTTAATGAACGCTGAGCTCGCCAAACGCCGCGCTCTGGCCGTGCGTCATGCGCTGGAGTCCTACGGTGTTTCGCCCGAACGTCTGGTCATGAGCCGTCCCGAACTCACCTCCGGTGGCGCAGACGATAAAGAAGCGCGTCGTGTGGAGTTGCGTTTGCGCTGAGGCATTGATCCGCTGACGGCGTCCGGCGAGTTCCTCGCCATCGCTTGCAAAGAAGCCTCTTGGGGCTTCTTTTTGAATTGACGATGTAACTTAGTTACTTGATAATCGGTGATTAAGTTACATCTTGACCGCGAGGCGAGCCCAGGCTCGATTCCCCCATGAAATCAGCCCTCAGAGAAGTCACCGCCCGAATTGTTGAACGCAGCCGCAGCACGCGAAGCGACTACCTCCAGCGGGTCGACCAGGCAGCCCAGCGCCCCCGTGGCAGCGACCGCATGGGATGCGCCAATGTGGCACACGCCTTTGCGGCCTTGCCTGGGCAGGACAAATTCAAAGTGGTGGTGGAGCGCTCTCCCCACATTGGCATCGTCACCGCCTACAACGACATGCTGTCGGCCCACCAGCCGTATGAAAGTTATCCCGCGCTCATTCGCAACGAAGCGGCTCGGCATGGGGCGACGGTTCAAGTGGCCGGCGGCGTTCCAGCCATGTGCGACGGCGTCACCCAGGGCTTGCCCGGCATGGAGCTCAGCCTATTTTCTCGCGACACCATCGCCATGGGCACCGCAGTGGCCTTGACGCACGATGTGTTCGATGCAGCGCTGTTGCTGGGTGTGTGCGACAAGATCGTGCCTGGCCTCTTGATTGGTGCTTTGCATTTTGGCCACTTGCCTTGCGTATTTGTTCCTGCAGGGCCGATGAGCACGGGTCTGTCGAACAATGAGAAATCCAAGGTGCGTGAACAAGCCGCGCAAGGTTTGGTGGGCCGCGACCAACTGCTGGAGGCGGAATCAAAGGCCTACCACGGCCCTGGGACTTGCACCTTCTACGGGACCGCTAACAGCAACCAAATGCTGCTGGAGGCCATGGGGCTTCATGTGCCGGGCAGCGCCTTCATTCATCCTCACGACGGGTTGCGCGAAGCCCTCACACGCGAAGCCGTGCGCACGGTGCTTGCGATCACCAAAAACGCGACCAAAAATGCGACCAAGCCCCAACGTTTCATGCCCATCGGGCGCTTGGTGGACGAGCGCACCATCGTCAACGCCATGGTGGCGCTGCTGGCCACGGGCGGCTCCACCAACCATTTGATCCACTGGGTGGCCGTCGCTCGCGCGGCCGGCATCTTGATCGACTGGACCGATTTTTCCGACCTCTCCAAAGCCACGCCGCTCCTGTCCCGCGTCTACCCCAATGGCAGCGCCGACGTGAACCAATTTCAGGACGCTGGCGGCCCTGGGTTTGTATTGCGTGAACTGCTGCAGGCTGGTTTCATGCACGCCGACGTGGCCACGGTGAGCGCAGAGGGAATGTTGGCGTACACCCGGATACCCAAAGCGGGAGAGCAGTCCTCAGTGACTTGGACGGACTTGCCCGCCGTGCCTGGCGACGACAGCATCGTGCGCACCGCCGCAGAGCCCTTCAGTGACACCGGTGGTTTGAGTTTGCTCACCGGCAACCTGGGCCGCGCAGTGATCAAAATTTCTGCGGTGCCGGATGACCGTCACGTCATTGAGGCGCCGGCCATGGTCTTCAACACCCAAGAAGAGTTGCTGGCCGCGTTCAAGGCCGGGCAGCTGGAGCGGGACTTTGTCGCCGTGGTTCGCTTCCAAGGCCCACGTGCCAACGGCATGCCTGAGCTGCACAAGCTCACGCCACCGTTGGCTGTGCTGCAGGGCAAGGGATTCAGAGTGGCGTTGGTGACCGATGGGCGCATGAGCGGTGCGTCGGGCAAGGTGCCTGCCGCCATCCATGTCAGCCCCGAGGCCTTGGCCGATGGTCCTTTGGGCAAGGTGCGTGATGGCGACGTCATTCGTTTGGATGCTGTCGCTGGCACGCTGCAAGCCTTGGTGAGCGAGGCAGTTTGGGCCCAGCGCGAGCATGCACTGCTGACTGCAGAACACGCCGATATCAACGCCCACGGCCTGGGCCGCGAACTATTCGGCGGCATGCGACGTTTGGTGCGCAGCGCTGAAGAGGGCGCAGTCACTTGGATTTGAGTAAGCCTGCTATGAACACAAATGAACAAATGACCCAAGCGACTCTGGCCTTGGCCGCCCACGGCCCGGTGATCCCGGTCATCGTGATTGAGCGTTTGGAGGACGCGGTCCCCATGGCGCACGCCCTGGTGGCTGGTGGCGTCAAGGTACTGGAAGTGACACTGCGCACGCCAGTCGCACTCGCCGCGATGGAAGCTATTGCAAAGGCTGTCCCCGAAGCGGTGGTGGGGGCGGGCACCGTACGTAACGTGTCGGACGTTCAAGCAGTGAAAAACGCGGGTTGCCAGTTTGCGGTGAGCCCTGGGTACTTGCCCGACATCGGTGCACGCTGCCGTGACATCGGTTTGCCTTTGTTGCCTGGCGTGGCCACCAGCAGCGAGGTCATGCAAGCCAGCAACGATGGCTACCGTTTTCTGAAATTTTTCCCCGCAACAGCAGCAGGTGGGCTGCCCATGCTCAAGGCTTGGGCGAGCGTTTTCGCCGACGTGGTGTTTTGCCCCACGGGCGGCATCACGGCGGACAGCGCACCGCAGTTTCTGTCGCTGCCCAATGTGGTGGTTTGCGGTGGGTCGTGGTTGACTCCACCGGATCTGATGCGCAACAAAGACTGGGCGGCGATCACACGCCTGGCGCGTGAGGCTTGTTTGTTGCGGGCTTGAGCAGACTCAAGTTTCGTTCAAAACCAAACGAAGTCCATTGAGTTTTTCCCAAGCCGCCACTTCCTCATTGAGCAAGTAGAGCGTCTTCGGATGAGTGGCAACCCAGCCGCTGGAGAAAGCCAACAAGGCACGTTGACCATCTCGGGTCAGGTGCAGTGCGGTGGTGCTGACCGGGCCACGTGCATGGCATTTGATGATGGCCAGGCGCAGGCACAGCACTTGCCAGGCGAAGTCTGTGTTTTCTAATAAGGGCTCCACCTTGCGCAAGCCGCCACGCTGGGCCAGCACCAAGTCGGACAAGCGTCGCAGTTGCGATTGCGAAAAGCCCGCCGCATCGACATGGGCCAACATGTAGGCACTGTGGCGGTGGTGGTCGTGGTGGGAAACCATCATCCCGAGTTCATGCAAAGCCGCTGCCCATTGCAACTCGCGTCGCTCGTCGGTGGATGCGTTGGGCGCAACCGATTGGTAGAGCGCTTCGGCCACGGCCATGACACGCTGCGCTTGGTTTTTGTCGACCGAAAAACGGGCTTGCATTTCCACCACGGAAGCGTCACGCATGTCACTTCCTTCTCGCAGGGTAGGTTTGGCCTGCCCTTGGGACTGAAGCCGCTCTTGCAAGTCAAAGATCACGCCCTGACGCAGTGCACCTTTGGCGGGCAAAAGTTCATCAATGCCAAAGTTCATGGCCAAGGTATAGAGAATGGCCACGCCGCCGCCGATGACTTGCCGGCGATCGTCTTTGAGGCCTGGCAAAGCCAGTTTGTCCACGCGCCCCGCTTGCAGACATTGGGCGATCAACCAGCGCAGGCTGTCGGGTGTGATGCGGCCGTCGGTGATGCCACTGGTGGCCAACACTTGAGACACCGCACCTGCGGTTCCCGACGAGCCCAGCGCTTCTTTCCACAGCGAAGGGGCAAAGGTTTGAAGGCCCTCTTCCAGCTCCGCACCAGCGGCAATCTGCGCACGCCTGAATGCGGCTTCGGTGAAACGCCCATCGTCAAAGTACTTCATGGACAAACTGACGCTGCCGACTTGGAAGGACTCGGCTGCTGAAGGTTGTCGGTGCAGACCCAAAATCATCTCTGTGGAGCGGCCACCAATGTCAATCACCAAACGTGGCAGAGCAGAGGGCTGCAAACGCGCCACGCCGGCATAGATCAGGCGGGCTTCTTCACGACCCGAGATGACTTCAATTTCGTGGCCCAAAACATCTTGTGCCCGAGCCAAAAAGGCATTGCGGTTTTGGGCTTCACGTAAGGTTTGCGTGGCCACGGCGCGCACATGATTGCGCGGGTAACCCTGCAGGCGCTGGGCAAAACGTGACAGGCAGGCGAGGCCGCGTTGCATCGCCTCTTCAGTGAGCATGCTGCGCTCGTCCAAGCCTGCACCGAGGCGCACGGTCTCTTTGAGGTAGTCGATGCGGCGGTAGCGGCCATGCAAAAGTTGGCCAATTTCCAAGCGAAAGCTGTTAGAGCCCATGTCGATGGCGGCCAGTTGGCTGCCATCAGGGATGGATTGGTGAGAAGACGCGGTCATGCAGAGATTGTCGGTGCAAAAACCGACGAATCTCTGCGGTTCAACTTGAAATCAGCAGTCAACGAACCACCAGCACAGGCACCTTGGAGTGGGTCAGTACCTTTTGCGTTTCGCTGCCCAAGAGCATGGCGGACATGCCTCTGCGCCCATGTGACGCCATCACGATCAAGTCGCACTCGTGTTTTTTTGCGTGGTCATGGATGGCCTCCCAGGGATGGTCGGCTTCAACCGTATGCGCCTGACAAGGCACTTGGGCGGCTTTGCAGGCGTCGAGCACGGTTTGCACTCTTTTTTGGGCCAGACGTTCTTGGGCGTCCATAAACACCTGGGGCGATGGAGATTGAATCTCGGAGATGGCGCTGTAGGGGAAGGGTTCTTTGACGCTCAGCGCGTAAACGTGCGAGCCGAGTTGTTTGGCCAATTCCAAGGCGGTGTTCACGGCCTTGGCGCTCAACTCCGAGCCGTCAGTGGGAACGAGTATGCGTTGAAACATGATGATCTCCTGGGGTTGACATGGTGTGGTTGAAAAACACGCTTCCAGTGTGATCTTCCGGGTGCGAGACGTGTTGACTCAGATCAATGCTCGTCGCTTTCTTTTTTCATTCAACCGCCTTCGTGATTAACGACATTCCTCAGCCACCCCCAGCACCGTTCGGTCCTGTCGAAGCCTTTCACGTAGTGCCACGCGCTACCCTTCGACAGGCTCAGGGCGAACGGAGGATAGCGGAGTAATGTCGCTAATCAAGACCGCCTTTGGCCACTGGACGAGCTGTGTCAGAAGACCACTCGCTCCACGAACCGGGATAGAGCAAGCCGCCGGTGAGTCCAGCGACCTCCAAGGCGAGCAAGTTGTGGCAGGCGGTGGCACCGGAGCCGCATTGGTGCACCACGTCGCTGGGGCTTACGCCTGCCAACAGTGTTTCCCATTCGCGACGCAAAATTGCCGCCGATTTGAACCGGCCATCGGCTTGCAGGTTGTCTTTGAACGGGCGGTTTCGTGCGCCTGGGATATGGCCGGCAGCAGCGTCCAGTGGTTCAACCTCGCCACGAAAACGCTCGGGTGCCCGTGCATCCACGATGAGGCGCTTACCCAATTGCGCCACCACGTCTTCAACCTCACGTATGCCAACGAGGGATGGGCGCTGCGGGCAGGGTGTCGTGTTGACTGTCTTGGGTGTTGAGTCGCTGCTCAGGGGTTGTCCGGCGTCTCGCCAAGCGGCCAGGCCGCCATCCAGAACCGCAACCGCCTCGTGACCCAACCAGCGCAGCATCCACCAGGCGCGCGCGGCAAACATGGCGGCTTGGTCGTCCAGCACCACCACTTGGGTGTTGGGGGTGATGCCCCACTGGGCCACGGTTGCGGCAAAGTTGTCGCGGTTGGGCAGTGGATGGCGGCCTCGGAAATGACCGCTCGCATCGCGCTTGGGGCCGCTGAGGTCGCGCTCCAAATGGGCGTAGTGGCTGCCGGGTATGTGGGCTTGCTGGTACTTTTTTTCACCCGCGTCTGGACTGGTCAGATCGAACTGCGTGTCCAGCACCACCACAGGGGTTTTGCTGCTTTGCAATGCAAGCAACTCGGGCAGTTGAATCAAGGTGGTATGCATCAAGGAACTCATGGTTGGGGGTTGTCTTCAGTGGCTGGTTTGGCCTCATCGGCTTTGGCAGGAAGCGGTTTGAGTTGACTCGCGAGTACGCCAGCGCCCACCACCAACAGCATGCCCACCATGGCTAGCAGCGTGATGGGATCGTCGAAGATGATCACGCCGTAAACGAATGAGTAGGCAATGCCCAGGTACTGCAAACTCGCGTTCACCAAACGACTGCCGCTGGCGTAGGCGCGTGTCAGTGCCCATTGTGCCGCTGTGGCAAGTAAACCCACGCCCATCAGAAGTAGCATGCCCCGGATGCTGTGCTCACTGGCCCCGAGCACCACTGTGCTGATGCCACCGACCACCACACTGCCGAGAGAAAAGTAAAACACCACCCGAACTTCCGGTTCACCCAAGCCTCCTAGCGTGGCAATTTGCAAATAGGCCATGGCCGACAGCATGCCCGAGAGCAAGCCAACCATGCCCGCCAAAAGTTGGTTTTGGGTGAGGGTGGGTTGCAGTATCAATGCGACACCGATGAAACCCACGGTGATGGTGGCGACCAACCGTGCGTCCACGCGTGTCGTCCCCATGACCACGGCGCTGCCCATCAAAAACAAGGCCATCCAAACGGATGCGGTGTAGTTCAGCGTGACGGCAGTGGCCAGTGGCAGTTGGCCAATGGCATAGAACCACAGGCCGAGCGCGCTCACGCCGCACAAGCTGCGCCAAGCGTGTGCTCCCGGGTGGGCGGTGCGCAAGCTGCAGCGTTGAATTCGGCTCATCAAAAACATCGCCACCAGGCCGACCAAGCCGCGGTAGAAAACAATCTCAGCCGCGTTGTAATGGGGCGAGGCCAACTTCACGCACACGCTCATGGTGGCGAACAAGAAGGAGGCCAGCACCATCAACCAAACGGCGGACAGATTCTTCAACGTTGTTGTGTCCTAAGAGCGTGTTTACGATCTTCTTCTGACCCGAAAATAGGCAGATGAAGAGAAAGAGATACGCCAGCGACATCAGCCGGGAGAAGTTTGAGCAAATTGAGCCGCTGCTGCGCAGCGTGCGCAAGGCGACCAAGCCGACGAAGGTGGATCTGTATGAGGTGTTCTGCGCGGTGCTGTACCTGCTGCGAACGGGTTGCCAGTGGAGGTTCTTGCCGAGCGAGTTTGCGAAGTGGACGACGGTCTATGCCTACTGGCGCAAATGGAGTGAGCCTGACCAGGACGGTGTGAGCGTGTTGGAACGGGCTTTAAAAAAATCAGGTTGGCGCGGCCCGAGACAGACTGGGGCGCAACGCATGCAGCACGCTGTTGATCGTGGACGCGCAGAGCGTGAAGAATACGGACACGGCGGCGCTCAAGGGCTATGACGGGGGCAAGAAGGTTTGTATGCGTTCGGTGAACCCACCTTGACCGAATCAACGATCAGGTGTTGACCGGTGCAGTCGCAGCGACGCTGGCAGTCTCGGGCGATACCCAGCGGTGCGGCAGCAACTCGTGCAGTCGGCTGTTGGGCCAGGTGGGCAGCTTGGTCAGCACGTCTTTGAGATAGACCCACGCATCATGCCCATTGAGTTTGGCCGACTCGATCAACGTCATCAGCACTGCCGCGCGCTCGCCAGCTTGCTGGCTGCCCACAAAGAGCCAGTTCTTGCGCCCCAGCGCCAGCGGCCGGATCGCGTTTTCCACCGCGTTGTTGTCAATCGGGATGCGTGCATCGGCGAGGTGTAGGGTCAATGCCGCCCAGCGCTTGAGCGTGTAGTCCATCGCCTTGGCCGTCACGTCAGCATTCATGAGTTGCTGACGCTGGGTGAGTAACCAAGCCTTGAACTCTTGGAGCAGTGTTGTACTGGTGTCTTGCCTGAGCTGATGTCGCTCCTGCAGGGTGAGTTGCGCCCCCTGGCGCTCCACGTCATACAGTTGCTGGATTCGATGGAGCGCCTCTTTGGCGATCTCGCTTTGGTTGAGCTTGTGGGCCTCGAAGAACTTTCTTCTGGCGTGGGCCCAGCATCCGGCCTCTTGTATTGGCTGTTGTTTGAACAAGGCTTTGTAGCCCGAGTAATCATCACAAACCAAGCTGCCTTGGAATCCCTCCAGCAGCGTGGCCGCATGCTGGCCTTGCCGACTGTTGCAGAACTCGTAAACCACGGCGCGTTCAGTTGCCTCCAAGTCGCTGCTACGGATGACCCAAGCGTAGGCGGTGTCTGTCTTGCCTGAGCCGGGCGCCAGCAGCTTGATCGGCGTCTCGTCGGCATGCAGCACGGCTTGGCTCAGCAGGTGGGATTTGATCGCTTGCGCCAAGGGCTGCAGCTGAACACCGCACTGCCCCACCCAACTGGCCATGCTGGAGCGCGCGATGAAGGCACCGCTCCTGCGGTAAATCTCTTCTTGGCGGTACAAAGGCAGGTGGTCATCATGTTTTGCAATGATGACCTGGGCCAGCAGCCCTGGCGCGGGAATGCCTTTGTCGATGATCTGGGCGGGCATGGGTGCCGCCAGCACGGTGTTGCAGCAAACGCATGCGTACTTGCCACGAATGTGACGGTGAACAAAGAATTGGGCCGGGACGCAATCGAGTTGTTCGCTGATGTCTTGGCCAATGCGCTTCAAGGGATGCCCTGCACTGCACAAGGCGGGCTCGATCTCGTAGTGGTGCTCAATGCGCTCGAGTTGGCTGGGCAGAGCCTGACGTTTGGCTTGGCGTTTGATGCGGCTGGGCCCTGGGGTGCGGGCCTCATCTTCGGCGCGGTCTTCGGCTTTGGATTCTTCAACGAGAAGCTGTTCGGTTTTTGCATCGAACAACTGAGTTTGAGGATTGCCGCCTTGTGCGTCCAGGCTCTCGCTGCTTTTACCAAAGCGCCACTGCTTCAAGCGGGTCAGCTCGAAGTTCAGCGCGGCGTTCTTGGTGTGCTCAAACTTCAACTGGATTTGCAGTCGCTCAATGAGTTCCCGTGCGTACTGTGCGGCTGCAGTGTCTCCGAGGGCTTGCAGCTGGGCTTTTATTGATGCGGGATCAACGTCTTTGAGCATGTGCGCATCTTGCCTCGCGCGCACGCGCGAGGCAAGACGGGAGATACACGCATTGACCAACCATCACAGCGTTCACACCACGGTGACGGCCTGCACCGCGCCCAGGTGCAACCACGGCGCACCGGCAACCAGCCAATCCCACTGCGCGGCGGTGATTTGAACATGAGCAGCTTCATCTTGCGGCCAGATGAATCGAGCCCGACTGCTCAAGCGGCGCGTGCACAGCCACAGGCCAGAGCCGTCCATCAGCAGCACCTTCAAGCGGCTGGCACTGCGGTTGGCAAACACATACGCGGTATGGGGCTGCGCACCGGCTTCAAAGCTGTGCACCACGCGGGCCAGCAAGGTGTCCATGCCCGCGCGCAGGTCTGCTGCGCCGCAGGCCAGATAGATGGCGTCGATGCGCATCATGATGCGGCCATCGACTTGAGCCAGGCCGCCAATTCGTGCCCGTGATCCACAGGCCAGTGCAGCACCACACCAGCGCCTGGACCTGCGCCTGCCACCACGCACTCAATGCGCACGCTGGCGGGGTTGGGATTGGTTTGTGCCACGGCGCAGGAATGTGCCGCGTTGGCAGCCGCACTGCTGACCGCTTGCACCGGGCCCACCGGGTTACTTCGAACGGCCACAAACCCCTTGGGTTTGAGGGCAACATCAGCGGTTGCGCCGACTGCGGCATGGGCTGCCGAGACGGTCAAATGCGACTGGCCCTGGCCCAGCCTTTGCCGCCAGCGCCCCTCATAAGTGACCCACCCCATCAGCAGCTTTGCATCCATCCCGTGGGCCTGCGCCCACGCAGCAATGCTTTTGCCGGACTGCCTCCACTGCTGAACCACGTCCAGTTGTCGCCTGATCTTGTCTTGCCATCCCACCGCTGCCATTTGCCGCCCCTTCGCTGTTGTCAAAACAGCAACCTTCGCAGCCTTCTATGCCTTTGCATAGGGTGGGGTTTGCCGGACGCTTACGAAGGTTTCGGGCATCAAGCGACACATTGCAGTGGACACGCAAGGGTTGCCGCACGCAGTGGCGGTGACGACGGCCGAGGTGACTGACCGCAAGGGGGCGCTGCAGGCCCTGCAGCGTTGCAAACCGGGACTGGCACGGGTGCAAAGCTTGCTGGCTGACAGCGGGTACGTGGGAGAGCCCTTCGCGCAGGGCGTGCAAGAGGTTCTTGGAGGGCATGTGACGGTACAGATCGCCAAGAGGAGCGAGTTGCACACCTTCAAGGTCATGCCCAAGCGCTGGATCGTCGAGCGTAGCTTTGCCTGGTTGGACAAGAACCGGCGGCTGTGGAAGAACTGCGAGCGGCTGCTCAATACCAGCCTACAGTTCGTCCACTTGGCATTCTTGGCGTTGCTCCTCAGGAGATCGTAAACACGCTCTAAGAGCCGCTAACAAAACCGTTCGGGCTGAGCTTGTCGAAGCCAGCGCGTACCTCGGTGCAAGGCCCTTCGACCTCGGGGCGAACGGTGTATGCAGTGTTTTGTTAGCGGCTCTAAAAGCAAAACGCCGGGGTGATCCCGGCGTGTGACCCTGACTGCAAGGGTTCAAAGCGCATCGCCCATGGCACGCCGGTACCACTCGTGGAAGTGCTGCATGCCGTCTTCCATGGGGCTTTGGTAGGGGCCGACTTCGTCGTCGCCACGTTCCATCAAGGCGCGGCGTCCGGCATCCATGCGCAGTGCAATTTCATCGTCTTCGGCGCAGGTTTCCCAGTAAGCGGCCTGCTCGGCTTCGACAAATTCACGCTCAAACGCCGCAATTTCCTCTGGGTAGTAAAACTCCACCAGATTCAAGGTTTTTTGCGGGCCTTTGGGGTAAAGGGTAGAGACAACCAACACATGTGGGTACCACTCCACCATGACGGTGGGGTAGTAGGTGAGCCAAATGGCACCATGCTCGGGCGGCACGCCATTGCGAAACTTCAGCACCGCCTCATGCCATTTGCGGTAAGCCGGTGAACCGGCTTGTGCCAGGCCGTTTTGCGGACCCACGGTTTGAACCGAATACTCGCTGCCAAAGTCCCAGCGCAAGTCTTCGCAGTTCACGAATTTGCCCAGGCCGGGATGAAAGGGGGCGACGTGGTAGTCCTCCAAATAAACCTCGATGAAGGTTTTCCAGTTGTAGTCGCACTCGTGGACTTTGACGTGATCGAGCACATAACCGCTGAAGTCCAAGGCAGCAGTTTGCGCCATCTGGGCCAAATCGGTTGTGACTTGAGCGCCACCTTTGGCCTCAAAAATCAATCCGTTCCAGTTTTGAACGGGGTAATTCTTCAAGTTCAAGCAGGGGTCTTGCTCAAAGTGGGGCGCACCGATGAGTTGGCCTTGGAGGTCATAGGTCCAGCGGTGCAAGGGGCACACGATGTTGTTTTGTGTGTGCCCGCGTCCACGCAGCATGACAGCTTGGCGGTGGCGGCACACGTTGGAGATGAGTTCCACGCCGTTTTTTGTGCGAACCAGCGCCCGCCCTTCACCTTCTTGCGGCAGGGCGTAAAAGTTTCCAAGTTCTGGAATTGCCAATTCGTGCCCCAAGTAGCGGGGCCGAGACTGAAAGATGCGTGTTTGTTCGCGCTGAAACAAGTCAGCGTCGAAGTAACTGGAAACTGAGAGTTGCGAGCGGCTGCGCTCTAGAGCTTCAAGCGTGATGCTCAGGTCGGACATGATCCCCAGGATCTCCTAAACCAGTGTCACCAATGTGATTGATGGGTGTCCCGCCAAAAAAGAGGCCTGAAGATGGCTTCAGGTCATGCGGGCCGGGGATTGTACCCGGGGGCGATATGACCGTCAGGTAGGCAGCTGCAACCACGCTTGTCCCCGCAGTCCAAGGGGGAAGAAGAGCTTGGCCCCGCCTACAATGCGGCAGGAAAAATTTCTCATGGCAAAACAGAACCCAGCTCCCCCCGCCGTCGTAACCCCTCCCCGATACGAAGATGCCTTGGCTGAACTGGAAAGTTTGGTGGTGGCCATGGAGGGTGGTCAATTGCCGCTGGACGAATTGATGAAAAACTACCAACGCGGTGCCGAATTGCTGCAGTTGTGTCGCGCGCGCCTGGACGCTGTCGAGCAACAAGTCAAGGTTCTGGAAGACGGGCAACTCAAGCCCTGGGTGGCATGACCGCGCGTCACTTGGAAAGCCCACGGATGGTGGCATTTGACGATTGGGCGCGCGCTGAGCTGCTGGCCGTTGAGGCGGCGCTGGAGGCTTGGGTGCCCAGCGATGCGCCGGCGGGCTTGGGTTTGGCGATGCGTTATGGCGTGCTCGACGGTGGCAAACGTTTGCGGCCTTTGTTGGTCCTGGCGGCTTGCCAAGCGGTGAATGCACCGGCCGCCATGCGTCAAGCGAGCCTGCGTGCGGCCTGTGCAGTCGAGTTGATCCACGCCTACTCCCTGGTACACGATGACATGCCCTGCATGGACAACGACGTGTTGCGCCGAGGCAAACCCACCGTTCACGTGCAGTTTGGTCAAGCCCAAGCGATGCTGGCTGGTGATGCCATGCAGGCCCTGGCGTTTGATGTGCTCACGGCTGACGACACCGTGCCCGCTGCCCTGCAAGCACGTTTGTGCCGCCTGTTGGCGCAAAGTGCTGGCCATGCTGGCATGGCCGGCGGCCAAGCCATTGATCTGGCCCACACGGGCAAAGCCATGAATGAAAACGCCTTGCGGGACATGCACCGCCGCAAAACGGGGGCGCTCTTGCAAGCCAGTGTGTTGATGGGCGCGGCTTGTGGCGACGTCACGCCTGCGCGTTGGGAAGCGCTGGCACGTTACGGTGATGCGCTGGGTTTGGCCTTCCAGGTGGTGGACGATGTTCTTGATGTCACCCAAGCATCGGAAACGCTGGGCAAAACCGCTGGGAAAGATCAAGATGCCAACAAGCCCACCTATGTGACCGTGTTGGGTTTGCAAAACGCCATGCAACTGGCTCGCACCCTGCGTGATCAGGCCTTGACCGCTTTGGATGATGCAGATCTTCCAGCAGCCGAGGGTTTGCGTGAGTTGGCCCACAAAGTGGTAGACAGAGAGAGTTAACGACGCCATGACCACGCCCTTGCTTCCCACGATTCAAAGCCCCTTTGATGTGCGTCGCTTGTCGATGCCAGAGTTGCGCCAGTTGGCCAAAGAGCTCCGCGATTTTGTTTTGCACAGCGTGTCGCAAACCGGTGGGCATTTGTCGTCCAACCTCGGCACGGTGGAGCTGACGGTGGCTTTGCACCATGTGTTCAACACCCCGCACGACAGATTGATCTGGGATGTGGGCCACCAAACCTACCCGCACAAAATTCTCACCGGCCGGCGTGACCGCATGCACACGCTTCGGCAGCTCGGCGGCATCAGTGGTTTTCCGCGCCGTGAGGAAAGCGAGTACGACACTTTCGGCACTGCACACTCGTCCACGTCCATCTCTGCTGCTTTAGGCATGGCCATGGCCGCTAAACTCAAGGGAGAGGACCGCAAAGCCGTGGCCATCATTGGTGACGGTGCAATGACGGCCGGCATGGCGTTTGAAGCCATGAACAACGCTGGCATTGCGCATGCCAGCGGGCATGCCGATGTGCTGGTGATTCTCAACGACAACGACATGTCGATTTCCCCGCCGGTCGGTGGCCTCAACCGCTACTTCGCCCGCTTGATGAGTGGTCAGTTTTATGCAACCGCACGCGACACCGCCAAGAACGTGCTGCGCAATGCGCCGCCCTTGTTTGAGTTGGCACGTCGTTTTGAAGAACACGCCAAAGGCATGGTGGTGCCGCGTGGCACCATTTTTGAAGAGCTGGGGTTCAATTACGTGGGCCCCATCGATGGCCACGACCTCGACAGCCTGATTCCGACCCTGCAAAACCTGCGCAGCCTCAAGGGCCCGCAGTTTTTGCACGTGGTGACTAAAAAGGGCTACGGCTACAAACTCGCCGAAGCCGATCCGGTGGCCTACCACGGCCCCGGCAAGTTCAACCCTGCGGAAGGCTTGAAGAAGCCAGCCACGCCGCCTAAGACTACGTTCACGCAGGTGTTTGGCCAGTGGCTGTGCGACATGGCGGAAAAAGACCAACGTTTGGTGGGCATCACACCGGCCATGCGTGAAGGCTCAGGCATGGTGGAGTTTGAACAGCGGTTTCCGAAGCGTTACCACGACGTCGGCATTGCGGAACAACACGCGGTGACCTTTGCTGCGGGCCTGGCCTGCGAAGGTTTGAAGCCTGTGGTGGCGATTTACTCCACCTTCTTGCAGCGTGGTTACGACCAACTCATTCACGATGTGGCCTTACAAAACCTGCCTGTGGTGTTCGCCCTGGACCGTGCGGGGTTGGTAGGAGCAGATGGCGCAACCCACGCGGGAGCCTATGACATCGCCTACCTGCGCTGCATCCCCCACATGGCCATCATGGCCCCCGCCGATGAAAACGAATGCCGTGCGCTTTTGACCACTGCGTTTGAATATGACGGTCCGAGTGCGGTTCGCTACCCGCGCGGCAGTGGCGCTGGTGTGGCGATTCAAAAAGAACTCACCGCACTGCCTTTTGGAAAAGGCGAAATGCGCAGGCACACCTCGGTCCCACCGGGCGAGAAGGCTCTGCCACGCATCGCCATCTTGGCCTTTGGCACCTTGCTTTACCCGGCGCTCGAGGCAGCAGAAAAACTCGACGCCACGGTGGTCAACATGCGTTTCGTGAAGCCACTCGACACCGAGTTGCTGCTGCAACTTGCACACGACCACGACGTGCTGGTGACGGTGGAAGAGGGCTGCGTGATGGGTGGCGCGGGCAGTGCCGTGTTGGAGGCCTTGCAAGCGGCGGGCGTCGCCTGCCCCGTTCTCACTCTGGGCTTGCCCGACGAGTTCATTGAGCATGGCGATCCCGCCAAACTCTTGGCCCTGTGTGGCCTGGACGCTGCTGGCATTGAACAAGCCGTTATCAAACGGTTTGGGGGTAAACCCGCCCTGGTTCGCGCTGCGGTGAACCAGTAAGAGCTGACAGCCGCGACAATCCTCACACGGTGCCGCCAGCGGTTACCCTTTAGTTCTTCCTTGATGGGCCGAAATGGCGGATGACGCTCTTTTTGGGCCTAACCAATCGTTGTACGCAACTCAAGTTGCGCACCGCAGGAGAACTCCATGAGCATACCCGCCACCAGCGCCCGCTTTCTCAAGGCCAATCCACACGCCTTGGCGACGATTCTTGAGGCCAGTCAAACCAAGTCCATCATCTCGTCCAAGGACATTTTTGACATCTCGGGCACCAAGCTGTGGGCGCGCAACCTGCCCGTGTCTGATGCGCTGCAACGCAAGCTGTTGGACCGTCAATTGCGTGAGCCCTTGGAGACCTGCCTGCTGGCAGAGGACGGTGTGACCAGCTACAGCTTGCTGGAAGACGCCGAGGTGCTGTTGCAACGGGACACCCCGCTGGCCCACATGCTCAAGCCCTATACGCAGCGTTTGTTGCTGGAAATCAAACACCTGCCTTTGCATGCAGTGGTTCAACTGTTGCTGACCGCCGCTCAAGCGTCCAAGCCCCAGTCTTTTGAGCACGCCTTGCTGGCGATGTTGCTCAATGGCAGTTTGGCCATGGCACACGGCGCCAGCACACCCAATGTGCGTTTGGCGATGCTGGCCGGCCTGACGCATGACCTCGGCGAGCTGTACATTGCGCCCGAACACGGCGAGTTGGACGCGGACCGTGACTTGAGTTTCGAGAGTTACCAACACCTGGTGGTTCATCCTCATGTGGGACAGCTGCTGATTACCCAACTCACCAACTACCCCGCCAATGTGGCGCGTGCGATCGCTGAACACCACGAACGACTGGACGGTTCGGGCTATCCGCATTGTCTGATGGGGGATGCGATTTCTCCTTTGGGCAAACTCACGGCGGTGACGGAAGCGGCATTGAATTCAATGCGTCAACCTAGGTCGCAACTGGCACATGCCAGCGTGGCCTTGAGGGTGGTGCCGGGCGAGTTTGATTTAACCTGGGTTGGCTTCATCAGCCAAACGGTGCGCACACAACCGCCGCTGCAGGCCCACCTGGAAGTCAGTGAGATTGCATACCGCTGGCAAGCCCTGGACCATGCCTTGCAAGCGGCCGAGCGCAGTACCGAAGCGCTGAAGAAGTCTGCTGATTCTGCTGCGCTCAAAGAGGCCATGGGACTGGCCGAGCATCTGCTGTCCCGTTTGCGCACGGGCTGGAACGCCAGTGGTTTGTGGAGCCAGCAAGACATGACAGAACAAGACGTGGCTGAGCTGGAGGCCGTTGAAACCGAACTCTTGTTCCGTTTGCGCGGCATCAAACGTGCTGCAATGTTGCGTGCTGGAACCCTGGTCGGGCAGGACGCTGAGCGCATGGCTCAATGGGGGCCTGCACTGTAAGCGCACGGCAAGCCCGCTGCCGTGCGTGGGTGCGATTCAAATTGATTTGGCGCAAGTAGCGCCCTCAACCCAACCCTCTCCCGGTCTTTTGAAGAACAGGAGAGGCTTGAAGTGAGGGCAGCGGGCTCACGGCACACATCACTTTGAATTGCACCCGCCGTGCATGAGCGCGTCAACATCAGGTGTTTGCTCAGTTCAGGAGATATCTGCCTGTGCCTGCAGGGGCAGCAGCACCGGGGCTTGCGTGCGTCGAAGTTCACTGGGCGTTTGCCCCACGATTTGGCGAAAGCACTTTTGAAAATGACTGAAGTCGCTGAACCCCACACTGAGCGCCACGTCGGTGATGCGGCGTTGCGGTGAGTTCAGGAGCAGCCGCTTGGCGTGTGCGATACGAACCTGTTGTAAGAACAGCTTGAACGATAGACCCAGGCTGTCACGGAACAAAAATCGCAGATGCGAAGCGCTGACATGGGCCTGATCGGCCAACTGCTCAGCCGAAATCGACTCATGAAATTGCTTGCACAAATACTGCAAAGCGCGAGCCAGGCCCGCGTGCAAATGAGCGAATGCTTGAGTGTCATGCTCCAAAACGCAATGCACCCAATGTTCGACGGGCCGTGTTAACGAAACAGAGAGGTTTGCCGGTTGAGTTGGTTGACCAGGCACATCGCCGGTTGCCGTGTGTGGCGCATGTGGCTCCTGCGGTGTATAGATGCTGGCTGCATCGCCAAGCAATCGCGGGGAAAGCAGGCTGATGTCATTGGCACCAATCGCCGTATTGGCAGTCAGTACCGCCATGCGGGCCACGGTCCGCTCCAGTTGCGAGGCATTGCCGGGCCATGTGTAGTTGGTGCACCAGTGTTGCAAGGCGTCAGTCATGCGTTGCTCAGCGTTGTGGCCGTGGTAGTCCAACACGGCGCGGGTCAACACTGGAATGTCTTCGGCGCGTTGTGACAGTGACGGCAGGTGCATGACCTTCCAGGTACGTTGGCCCCAGGCCCCGAAAGGAATCGGAGGACTGGTTGAGTGGGATGGCCTTGCTGATTTCAGTGCGACCACCAGTTGGCAGGATCTCTTGTAGGCCTGCGTTGTGAGTAGTCTGCGCGTGACCTTGTCGTCTGGCAGTTCAGTGGGGTACGTCAAAGCCTGTTCCAGTTGAAGCCACAGGTGCTCCTGGTCAGCCGGGGTACCGTAGTCCGTATTGCACAAGAACAGCGTTCCACCGCGCGCCCGATCGACCCAGCGCCTGGGTGGCTCCAACGTGGTTTCGCAATCCACCTCGACGAAGGCCTGGCTCGCTTGAACGCTGCCGCAGTGGATGGCCACTGCTGTTTGTCGTGTTTCGTTTCCGCTGGGGCCGAACAGCACCACCGGAAGACCATCGATACAGCACTGTTCAATCTCGCTATCCAGGGCCAATATGGCTGCGCTGGGGCCGATCAAGCACGGCGCACCCAACTGCGCCTGTGCCATCCAGCGTTGACTGGCCAAACGCTGGATGGCACGGGCACATTGAGAGGCCAGGTCTCTCAGTGCTGACTCGTCCGTTGGTGCCAAGGACAAATGAGGCAACAGTCGCAAGCGCAGCTCGCCCAGCTTCCGGTGAGAAAACTCGAGCGACAGCACCATGCTGCGTGAGGGCATGGAAGACAGTGCAAGGTCATGCATGGCGTCGACAGGCATTCCGGACAGCAGTCGGGTCAGGTCTGCGTCGTCGCGTTCTATTGTCGAATTGAGACCGCTGCCCGGCGCAGGGCCAATCATGAGTTTGGAAGGGTGGCCGTACAGCTCCAAGGTGGCGACTTCCCACCAGCGACGGCATGCACTGCGCTCTAGCAATCGCCGGGCGGCGGAGAGCTCACTTAAATAGGGTGGGGCAAACGAGCGATAGGTCGAACATATGGGCTCGCTGTCCGCTGCTTCGGTACGGATCAAGTGAGGCCTGAGAGGCTGAGGTTTGCTGCGTCACGGTAGCGATTTGTAAGAGCTTCGCAGCGACACTGTGGTTTGAAGAGGAATGCACTGGTGCGTGCCAGGGTGAAGCGCGTATCGCGCTCGGATCGCAGTTGCTCCATCTTTCGTTCGTTGTTGGTGCCCTCAGCGGCACGATCATGGATTGGCCCTGAGGCTCAATGCTGGCGGACAGGAAGGCAAGCGTCCGATCTCATTGATAGTGGCCGTGGCGTAACCAAATGCCCTGAGCGTGAGTCATCGTTTGGCCCACTTTTTCAGTCGTCTGCCCCACTTCATATGGGCCGACGTTTCACTACTATTTGCCCGCGGCTCACGGCGATATTGATCGTTGAACCGCCGCTTTCAAACTGTCAACCTGACCAGTAGCTGGTCTCACTTATGAGGAACGAACCATGGCCTTTCCGACCGCAGTAAACGATCAAATCACCGATTCAGTCACCCAGGCCAACACCAAGGTGTTGGGCGATGCGCCTGCCATTGCGATGGGCAATCTTTACCAAGCCACAGCACAAGCTTTGGCTAATGCGGCGCACAACGCCACCAATGCGCAGCAGCAGAGCTACGTGACCTCGCAATCCGCCACCACCATGGGCGTTGCAACGTTGTATTCACTGGATACCGCCAGTACCGGTATGGCCACCAAAACAATCTTGACCCCCAGCTCTGGTGTCAGAGGTTTAGGTACCAACTAATTCGTTGGTATCCATTCGCAACGTCTTGAAGACGTTGTTCTTCAGTTCGACCATTCTCAATTTCATTGGAGCATTTCATGGCTTTTCCAACCGCTGTCAACGACCAGATCACTGATTCCGTCACCCAGGCCAACACCAAGGTGTTGGGTGACGCCCCGGCCATTGCCATGGGCAACCTGTTTCAGGCCACCGCCCAGGCCTTGGCCAATGCAGCGCACAACGCCACCAACGCACAGCAGCAAAGTTATGTGACGGCGCAGGCCGCCACCACCATGGGCGTTGCGACCCTGTACTCGGTGGACACCGCCAGCACGGGCGTGGCCACCAAGACCATCTTGAGCAGCTGATCGTTGCCATTGCACGTTTGTTTCGAATCCGCTTGATGGCGCCCTCTTGATACGGCGAGCGCCGGTGCCACAAACCAACAGGAGTAAAAAAAATGGCCTTTCCCACGGCTGTCAACAGCCAGATCACCGATTCGGTGACGCAAAGCAATCTTCAGGTTCTGGGCACCGCACCCGCTGTCGCGATGGGCAACCTGTACCAAGCCACAGCGCAAGCTTTGGCTAATGCGGCGCACAACGCCACCAATGCACAGCAGCAGATGTACGTGACAGCGCAGGCCGCCACCACCATGGGCGTGTCCTTGTTGTATTCCTTGGACACGGCTGCGGATGGCATGGCGACCAAAGCCATTCTTGGTAGCTGAACGTGGGCTGTAGTGCGTTTTTTGTCTTTCGTCATCACTCTTTAACCATTCAGGAGTAACTCACATGGCTTTCCCTACCGCAGTTAATAGTCAGATCACAGACTCTGTTTCCCAGGTCAATACCAAGGTGCTGGGCGATGCGCCAGCCATCGCCATGGGCAACCTGTTTGTGGCCACGGGCCAGGCGTTGTCCAATGCCGCGCACAACGCCACCAACAACCAGCAACAGTCTTACGTCACGATGCAGGCATCCACCACACAAGCGGTGGCCACGATGCTGTCGGTCGATACGGCCAGCACCGGTGTGGCCACAGGCCGGGTATTGGGCCTGCACTGACAAGCTGTCGCTTGCAACGCCAACGCGCAGCCATGGCGGCTGATGGGCGGCATCCGGTTCTTGCACCGTGGCGCTTAGCGAACCGCTGAGTCTGGCACAGGCACCCGCCATGGCGATGGGCATGACCTATCTGTCCATGGCGGACAGCATGGGTCTGGCCATGCAAAACGCAGTGTTCAACCAGCAGCGCGGGCAGGTGACGGCGAATGCCGCTGTCACCCAGTCCCTCGTCTTGATCATCAAGTTAGGAGCAAATCCAAAATGAACGACGTAGGTACCGTGAATGACCAGGTGATTGACAGTGTCAACAGTGTCACCACGCTGATTTCTGGACAGTCACCCGCCCATGCTTTTGCCATGCTTGACACGGTGATGGTCGAGACGATGGGCATGGCCATGTACAACGCCGTCAACCGTCAGCAAAACGCGGGCATGGTGAACTCGGCGGCGGTCACGGCAGCTTGCGCGCGCATGCTCAATGCCTACCCGATGCCCACGCCACCATCGCCACCTCCCGTACCCGTGCCGCCGGTGATCAACCCGCTGCCAGGCCCCGCACCAGGTCCTTCAGCGGCTGTCGCTGTTGATACCGCCTTCAGCCAGGGTACAGAAGCTATTACCACGCTGCAGGGCGTGGTTGGAACCAACAGCACCGTTGTGCAACAGGCGCAAGCGGATCTGGAAAGCTTGGCCAAGCAGGCCAGTGCAGCACCAGCGCCAGCACCAGCGCCCGCACCCGCACCCGCACCCGCACCCGCACCCGCACCTGCACCTGCACCTGCACCTGCACCTGCACCTGCGCCTGCGCCGCTGCAACCACCCGCACAGTAAACGAGCCCACGCCAGCCTTCTTCGAGCTTAAGGAACCGTCATGGACAACACCAACGCCCAGGTCATCGATACCGTCAATCAAATCCAGCTGGCCACCATGGCGCCGCAAGTGGTCATGACCAGCGGTGCGGGAAAGGCTTACCAGTCGGTTGCGCAAACAACCGCTATTGCGGTGCAGGATTCCGCCGACGCCTTGCGCAATCTCTCCACCATCGCCACGACAGCCATTGGTGTGGCCATGGCCCAGCTGCTGGCCACCAAGGATGTGAAATATGTCGAGGTCATCACGGCTGCGCAACAAGTGATGACCCAGGCCAATGTCGAGTTCGCCCAGGTCGGCGCCACGGCAGCTACGGTCATCAAAGGTTATCCCGCAGGCTGAAGCTTTTTTCGTCGCCACGCGCATCACACAGAGGTGAAAGAACCCACGCCATGACTGTCATCGTTGCCGGCAAGCTGATCCAAAAGAGCGAGAGTCTGTCTGAACTCGCGCGCCAGACTTTGACCTATGTCGACGGTGGTACCCAGTGGCTGGAATGGGCCTTGCCCAACCCCCTGGTGTGCTACGACGTGGCGGATGAGACCACGCTGGTGGCTGAGGTTCAGCAGGGTTTGCACGCTTCACCCATGACCTTGTTGCCCGGATTGGGCTTGTGGGTCAGCCCAATCAAGCTCATGTCCCTGGGCATTCCTAATTTGCGCACGCTCGGCCAAGCCGAAACCGGAGACACGAGTGCCGCGGTGGTGCAGCAGATGCAGCGCATCATGGCCGACTACCAATTGGTCGATGCGCAGCAGTTGCGCAGTTCCAGCGAGTTTTTGCAAGAGCTGGGCGTTGCCATGCAGCCCTTGTTTCATGCACTGGATTTCAACGATCGCCTCGCTTTGCACTCATTGGCCGCAGCGCCCCTGGGACAAGATGGAGACAACCCTGCGCAATTGCGCCAAGAGGCGGCGGCTTTTGCGGTGCAACAAGCCCGCACCGTGCTTGAGTTTTGCGACTACTACCAGGTGTACCTCGCGCACTCCAAAAAGATGAAAGCACTCGAGGGCACCGCAGCGGCGCGCGAGCAACTGTGCAGCCAGGCCTTGCAAACCCTGCTGCCTCTGGCTTTTGGTGCGATGGATTGTCCGCAACTGCCGGACCGATTGCCTTCACCCGATGAGGTTGAAAAATGTTTGCGTAACTGGTTGGCGCGAGGGCAGAAACTGGGTTTTGCAAGCTTGTCGCAAGCTGTGTTGCAAGTGGTCACTCAAACTGTTTTCAGCAACGAAACCGGCGCGGATGCCCGTCGCCTGTTTGACATGTACCTCAGCACGGCACAGTCTTTTTTGGGTAGCAATCGTTTGAAGGAAAGTCGCTTGGGACAAGACGGTGCCAGCCTGACTTTCACGCTACGCAATGCCACACAAGAGGCGCAATTGCATGTCAGTGCGGATCGGCTGCTTTCATTGCGCAAGTTTGGAAACTGGGTTGCGCCGGATGCGTCTGCTCGTGCGCCCACGTCCCCATCAACCTCGACACCGGAGTAACCACATGCCCGCACCCACCCCACGTGCCACCAAGGCCGCGCCAGCGCCAGCTCCAACACCAGCTGCCGCGCCGACTTCGGCAAAGTCTGGCAAGACTGCAGTGGTGGCCGCGCCATCTGCTGCACCCGCACCTGCACCTGCACCTGCACCTGCACCTGCACCTGCACCTGCACCTGCACCTGCACCTGCACCTGCACCTGCACCCCCGTCAGTTGCTGCACCTGCCGCTGCTGGTTCTCCGCCAACAGCCAACGATGCGCCCGCCGTGGCGGCTGTGGATGCGGCCACTGCTGCAATGAAGGTGGCCCAAGCCCAAATTGATGCGGCCGTGGCCAGTGCCGCAGCGGCCGCGCAGGCTGCGGTCGCTGCCACGGCGAATATCGCTGGGGTGCAGTCTGCTACCCAGGCGGTTGCCCAAGCTGAGAGCGCACTGCAATCCAACGTGTCTGCCATGCAGCAGGCCATGCAGCAAGCCATACAGGCGCAAAACCAGGCCGTGGCTCAGGCCCAAGCGCAAGTACAAACCGCCATGGCTGCGGCCAGCTCGGCGTTGACCGGCAACCCACCCACACCGCCCGCGTCAGCGGGTTGAACACCAAGACCAGGGGCACACGATGCAAGAGTCCGCACTGGTTCGGTCCATCCGCCGTGACTTGAGTCGCCAACTCACAGGCGCCATCAATGATTCGGCAACTTATCCTGCGATACGGATCGCCGTATTGCAGTCGCTGTCAACGCTATGGGCGCGGCTGCTTTCGTTGCGGGAGTTGTTGGTTCAAGACCTCGGCCTGAATCCGGCACAGCCACTTTTTTACTTCTATATGAAGGGCGGCAACGCCTTTGACTGCGTCATCAACCCTGCAGGCCTAGAAGTGACACAGCAAGGCGGAGGAAAGTCCGACTGGGACACCCAGATCGTCGTCGATCCGTGGGCACCCATCCCGATCCAGAACCACGTCTACGCCGTGATTGAGGACTTGATCCTGGACGAACTGCGCAACTGCGCGGTTGAAATTGCCAAGTGGAAACCGGAGATCACCTCGCCGCAAGAACTCCGGTGTCAACAGGCCACACTGCTGTACCGATACACGGTGACGCGGGACGAGCAGCAAACCATCCGTCAAGTGTTCGACCACAACCGAACAGGGCTTTGGCTGAACACGCAGCGCAAACTCAGCGACAAATCAATGCCCGGCGCGGAGCTTCCGGGCATGATTTTCAACGACGGCATTGACCCGTTTGTCCTCTTTCGGCTCGGCTACACCTGGCATGCAACACCGCTGGAATGGCCCGCACCTTTGCTTCCTGGTCAGGCCACAGGACCTCAGATCGATCGCCCGCTGCTGATGGAGTTGATCGACGTGACCCTTCCTCGTCTGAGCACGGTGGAGGCTGTTGAGGTATGGGAGGACTTGCAGTCTACCCACATGCAAATCGATCCTATTGCTGTGTCCCTGCAATACCAGGGAACGACCATCACGCAGACGCTGCCATTGCCCTCGTTGCTCTACCACTTTGACGAGCAGGTCCTCATGTTGTGCGAGGTGGCCGCTGGTGTATCGAAGAGCGTTGACAAGGTCGCCAGACGTTTTGCGCGCTTGACTCAGATCTACAACGCCGGCACGCCACCACAGCAGGCGGACTACCAGGCACGGATGGCAGTCATGGCCGGTATCCCGGTTGCCCAATTGTCTGTGCGCCCGCCCGTGGTGGGGGCGATCAATGTGGTCCTCACCAACAACGCTGCAGGTGCCGACCTGGCCGCCGCACCCGGAACGCCGCAGTACATGGCGGTCAACATGATGTACCGGGTCGCCAGTCGGCAGATGCAGTATGACGGTGCGCAGTCGATGGCGGGTCGTCAACTGTTGAACCTGATGATCGGTGCACTGCTGCCCCCCTTGACCATCAGCGAAGCAGGCGCCAGTGACGACTTGGCTCTGTACTCGACCATTGTGCGCAATGGCTATATTTCCACCGACTCGTTTCCGGGTTCCAGTGTTGACATGGCGGCATGGTTGCGAGTTAGGGATGCCAGCAAGCTGGAAGACACTGCCCATCTGCTTCGCGACAATTTGCCCACTTGGCTTTTGAACCGGGCCACACTGGCAGCGGCATCGCCGCCCAACCCACTGAACCAGTGGATCTCCCAGACTTTTTTTGGCAAGGTCATCCGCGTGGAACTGCGGCAGCACACCACGCTGCGTCAGCCAGGCACGAGTCACGAACAAACACTGGTGGTTTTCTGTGATGACCGGGCTGCGGCGTGCATCACGCTGACCTCTGCTGTCGCTTCGCAAGCCCCGTTCATCCCTGATCCCCTGATGCCGACGGCTTATCTCGCCTCGGTCGTGGACATGGCGGAGCAGCGCAAAGTCGCCGCCGCCGCCATCAAGGACTTCTGTATTCGCACTGCAATGTCGAAGCAGTTCAACATGCTGAATCGACTCTTTCCAAGGACCTGATTGCCAATGAACTCACGCCCCTACCCGAATGCTCCCTCGTGCTGCGGTGCCATATTGAGCAAGCTGAGCCTGCTCTTGCTGTTGGTCGCTCTCAGTGCCTGCGAGCCGCGCACATCCCCATCAACGGAGAACACAGGTGCATCCAAGAATTCGTCATCGCAGACGGCTGCTTCCTCTTCAGCGGCCAGCAGTGCAACCGAAACCGTCGAGGGCATAGACCTGTCCAACTGGGATGGCGGTGCGGTGGATTTTTCGCGCATCAAACAAGCGGGGAAAAATTTTGTGTTCGTCAAGGCAAGCCAGGGCGGCAACATTGTCGATCCCGATCATGCGAGGAATGTTCAGCAGGCTCGTACGGCTGGCCTGATGGTTGGAAGCTACCACTTCTACGTGGCGGAAGACTCTCCGCAAGATCAATTCCGAAATTTTTCAGCCCAACTGAACCTTCAACCTGGTGACCTTCCTCCAGTGGTGGACATCGAAGTGTTGGGCAGGGTCGGCTCTGCGGCCTTGGTGCCGGCGTTGCAGCAGTTCCTTGGCCTGCTGCAAGACAGGTATGGCGTCAAACCCATTCTCTATTCGGGTGAATACTTTGCCAATGAGTACCTGTCCGCTTTTGGCGACTATTCGCTCTGGGTCGCGCAATACAACGGCGAAGCCCGTCCTCAATTGCCCAAGGGCTGGACGCGGTGGACCTTCTGGCAGTACAGCCAGAGCGGCCATGTAGACGGTGTGCCTGGAAAGGTGGACATGAACCGCTTCAACGGGAACCTGGTGCAACTCAAGGCGCTCACGGTTCGGTAGCGCGGCATTGATCCGCCAACAGCAGCGCGAGTACCCAACCCCGAAGGACCGAACCATGCCCTGGATGACCGACCTCTTCTACGACGCTGCGCTGAATGCGTCACCGCTGCCTTTCCAGAATCGCACCCTCAGCCAGATCACGCTGCCAGGAACCCACGATTCGGGTTGCTATCGTGACCAAAGAATTTCCAACGTTTACTCCGCAACGCAGACCCAAGATATTTTTCAACAACTCGCCGGTGGGGTGCGTTATTTCGACATCCGGCCCTGCGCCAAGGGCACAGAGTTCTGGACCTATCACGGTGCGTTTTATTGGGGTGGCGAGCTGACCGGCGCAGACGGCATCCTGCAGCAGATTCGTGACTACTTTGACAGCCTGGCTCCAACCGATCGGGAACTGGTGATACTCAATGTGTCCCACTTCTACAAGTTCACCAACCAGTTGCACACCAATCTGGTCCAGGCGATTCAGAATGCCTTGGGCCCTCATTTATTGGACTACACACAAGCCAATATCAATCTTTTCAACACACCGTACGCGCAGCTCTTGTCTACCGCTGCAATGGGAGGTGCGCCGCCCTTGGTGCCAGGAGGAATGCGCTCCCGGGTCGTGGTGTTGTATGACGGGGCGCTGGATACGCCCCAGGAACCTTATGTCATGACATTGCCTTTCACCGCGGCTGGCGCACCGCTGCCTGGCAACGGCTTTTTCGTGTTGTCCCCCAAATACCCAGCCGCTCCCAACCCCATCCAGTTGTTTGACCAGTATTCCAACCTGGGGCGTGTGGATGATGGTTATGTGTTGTCGGGCATACGCACCGACCAGCTCAACAAGTTGCGCAACCGGGCGGGTTTCCCTTACACCACCCAGCCGTTCAACCCCGGCAACTGGACGCCTAACGCGGTGGGCGGCGTGCCCGGCACATTGCATTTGCTGTCGTGGACATTGACGCCCCAGTTCTCGCTGACGCTCACGGGCACCTGGGACCCACTGCAAGCCGCTCAAGATGTTGCCAATCCTTTGCTGCTGGATCTGTTTTGCGGCCCCAATAGAGGTTGGGCCGGTGTTTGCTACAACCCCGCAGCAGACCCCAAGATCAACATCATTTATGTGGACGACTACGACTCCACCACACACCAAAACGCCGGGTCACCATGGAATGGCATGGCCATCCCTGTGGCCATTGCGGCCCGCATGAATATCGGACCAGTGGGGCAAAGAGGTAGTTGGTGACAGGTGGCGCCGATGTCGAGAAAAATGCTGATTGCCGAATGGCTTCGGTTATCGCTGATCAGCGACGACGTTCAGCCAAGGTTTTTCCGTGGCGCGCGCCGCCCTTGCCCCAACCCTCTCCCTCTGGAAGAGGGTTGGGGTGATGAGGGTGCATTCAGAGGCAAGCTGAACATCGTCGCCAATCAAGTCGGATATTGACTGAAAAGCCGCCTCGTGCGGATCAGGCTCAGCCCTGAGGGCGACGCAGCCGTGCTGTGAACTCAAAGGTACTGCCCACACGCAGCGTGCTGCGGACCTTGACCTCGCCTTCCATCAAGGCCACCAGACGCGAGACGATGGTTAAGCCCAATCCGGTTCCGCCGTAACGCCTGGTGATGCTGCTGTCGGCTTGGGTGAAGGGCTCGAACACGCGCTTGGTTTGTTCTTCGGTCATTCCGATGCCGGTGTCATGAACTGCAAAGCGCAGCACGATGTGTTTGGTTTCTTCAGATGAGGCGGTGCTGTTTTCATCCACATTCACCTCAACGCGCACATCGCCGCTTTCAGTGAACTTCAGCGCATTGCCGACGAGATTGATCAGCACCTGACGCAAACGTCCGGCATCGCCCAACAAGGCGTCGGGCACGTTGGACGCCACCTGGTGTGCCAAGCGCACGCCTTTGCGGTTGGCTTGCACCTGCAAAGGCAACAAACACTCGTCTAAACAGGTTTGCAGGGACAGGACTTGTTCTTCGAGTTGCATGCGGCCAGACTCGATCTTTGCCACATCCAGCAAGTCATTGATGATGACCATCAAGCCCTGTGCCGACTGATGCGCCAGCTCGATGTAGTGGCGTTGTTTGTCCGTCAGCTCAGAGTGCAGTACCAACTCGGTCAAGCCGAGTACGCCGTTCATGGGCGTGCGAATTTCGTGGCTCATATTAGCCAGGAACGAGGTCTTGGCCAAATTGGCGGTGTCGGCGGCCTGCAGCGCAACTTCCAAAGCGCGCTGCGCGGCTTTGAGGTCGGCAATGTCGCGCGCATTGACCTGCATCGCGCGTTCACCTGTGACGGGATCGACGACAGGGCGAATGTCGATGCCATGCCAACGTTGTCCCTGCTGGGTGTTCAACTCCATCTCGGCGCTGAAGGTTTGGCCTTTTTTGAGTTGCGCCACGATGCGTGTGGCGATGGCGGGGTCAGGAAACATGGGGCTGAAGTCGTCACTCTTGCGATGGCCACTGACGTTTTCCTCGGGGACTGCACCAAAGGCTTGCGCGGCCGCTGGGTTGCGCATCAAAACCTTGCCATGGGGCAGATCGTGCAGAGCGATTCGCACCGAGGTATGGGCGATGGCCTCAACGCCACGGCGCATGGTGGCGTCCAGGCCCACCACCAAGGGTTCGGCCACGAACAAAATCGCCGCGCGGCCGTCGTCGAGGGCTATGCCTCTGGAGACCAGCATGGTGGTGACCGGAACGCCTTGCGGATAAAGCGTCCAAGACGCTCGGTTGATCTCACCCTTTGCATGCGCTTGCATGGCCAATTGCAAACGTGTGCGTGTGCCTTCACTCAGGTCGGAGAAGTCACGTGCCAGCAAACTCTTCAGATCGTGGTCATGCCAAAACGCCAACGCCGCAGGGTTGGCCCAGGCCATGCGAGACCGTTCGGCATCGAATACCCAGACCGGCAGGTCGAGCCACTCGTAGTGGGTGAGGCAAGAAAAATCCAGCATGCAGGTGGGTTTTATATTGCCTGCATGATGCCTCAGCCCACTGCGTTTGGGGCGCTCACCTGCAAGCCTTTACCGCTGAGCACTGGACAGACTCACCGGGCGCGTTTGACCCTCAGCAATTCGTCAAGTATCAATAGCACCGCACCGATGGTGATGGCGCTGTCGGCCACATTAAAACTCGGGAAATACCAACCCCAGCCGTGAACCTGGAGGAAGTCAACCACATAACCGTGCAGCATGCGGTCAATCACATTGCCGAGCCCTCCGCCCATGATCAGGCTCAGCGCCAGGCTGAACATACGCTGGGCATGGTGTTGGTAGAGCAACCATGTAATGAACAGCGTGACGGTCAGTCCCAGACCGATGAAAAACCAGCGTTGCCAACCTGAAGCCCCTGCCAAGAAAGAGAAAGCGGCACCGGTGTTGTGCCAACGAACCAAGTTGAAGAACGAGGTGACGTAACGACTCTCGCCGTACTGGAAGTAACCCAGGATCAAAGTTTTGGTGAACTGGTCCAGCAAGATGATGACCAGCGCCAAACCCAACCAAGGCCACAGACTTTTGAATCCACCTGATTTGGCCATGGCTCAAGCCACCTTTCGTTCTTCACCCGCACCGTAGAGGTTGCTGGTGCAGCGGCCACACAGCCCTGGGTGGTTTGGATCGTGGTCAACGTCGTCACGGTAGTGCCAGCAACGTTCGCATTTTTTGGCGGTTGCCGTGCTGACAGACACCGACAAGCTCTCGGCCACGGTGACGGTGGCTTGAGAGGTGATGGTCACGAACTTCAAATCGTCGCCCAAGCTCATCAGCAAGTCGGCAATGTCTTGAGGCGCGGCGATGTTGACCCACGCCTGTAGAGACGAGCCCAGTTGCCCGCTGCTGCGAACCGATTCAATGTCTTTGTTCACCACATCACGCACTTCGCGAATGCGAGCCCATTTGGCCAGCAACGCATCGTCTTTCCAGGCTTCGACATCGCTGTAAACCTGGGTGAAGATCGACGGTGACGTACCCGGGGAAAAGATGGGCCAGGCTTCTTCTGCAGTGAAGCTCAAGAAGGGTGCCATCCAGCGCAGCATGGCGTGGGTGATGTGCCACAGCGCGGTTTGTGCCGAGCGACGCGCCAAGGATTTCGGGGCCGTGGTGTAGAGCCTGTCTTTGAGAACATCAAGGTAAAACGCGCCCAGATCCTCACTGCAATACACCTGCAGTTTGGCCACCACCGGGTGAAACTCGTAAACCTCGTAGTGGGCTAGGATTTCTGTCTGCAACGACGCTGCGCGCGCCAGCGCATAGCGGTCGATCTCCAGCATGTCGGCCACGGGCACCAGGTCGTGTGCCACGTCGAAGTCACTGGTATTGGCCAGCAAAAAACGCAGGGTGTTGCGGATGCGGCGGTAGGCGTCGACCACGCGGTCCAGAATGTCCTTTCCAACTTTCAGGTCGCCTGAGTAGTCCGTGCTGGCCACCCACAAACGAATAATCTCAGCTCCGAGTTTTTCACTGATGGACTGGGGCGCGACCACGTTGCCTTTGCTCTTACTCTGCTTTTCGCCCTTTTCATCAGTGACAAATCCGTGAGTCAATAAACCACGGTAGGGAGCGCGGTCTTCCAGCGCGCAAGCGATGAGTAGGGACGAGTGGAACCAGCCTCGGTGTTGGTCATGGCCTTCCAAATACAAGTCCGCCTCGGGGCCGCCATCATGGCGCTCGTTCGAGTGTGAACCACGCAGCACGTGCGAGAAGGTAGAGCCCGAGTCGAACCAAACGTCCAGGATGTCATTGCTTTTGGTGTATTGCTCCGCTTCAGCGCCCAACCAGTCGCTGGGGTTGAGTGTGGACCAGGCTTCGATGCCGCCTTTCTCCACCAAGCTTGCTGCGCGGTCCATGAATTCCAGCGTGTTGGGGTGCAACTCGCCACTGTCCTTGTGCAAAAAGAAGGGCAGTGGCACGCCCCAGTTGCGCTGGCGGCTGATGCACCAATCCGGTCGGTTGGAGATCATGTCGCGCAAGCGGGCTCGACCGTTCTCCGGGTAGAAGGCGGTCGCGTCAATTGCATCCAGGGCCGATTGGCGTAATGTTTTGGCGGCTTTGTCTTGTGTGAAAACACCTGCAGTCCCTGGGCCAGCCTCGTCCATGCGCACAAACCACTGCGCGGCGGCACGGTAGATCACTGGGGTTTTGTGCCGCCAGCAATGAGGGTAGCTGTGCACGAGTTTGTCCGTGGCCATCAGGCGGCCTGCGTCTCGCAGCGCTTCGATGATGACCGGACAGGCTTTCCAGATGTTTTGACCACCGAACAAGGGCAGGGCGGCCTCATAGCTGCCATTGCCTTGCACCGGGTTCAAGATGTCGTCCAGCTTCATGCCGTGGGCACGGCAGGAGTTGAAGTCGTCCACGCCATAAGCCGGTGCGGAATGGACAATGCCGGTGCCGTCGTCGGCGGTGGCGTAGTCGGCCAAGTACACCGGACTGAGGCGCTTGTAGCCTTCATGTACGTGGGCCAAGGGGTGGTGAAAATTCAAGCCGCCGAGTTTTTCACCCAGGCAAGTGGCCAGTACCTGGCCGGTCAGCCCATAACGCCCCAAACACTTCTCGACCAAGCTGGCGGCAAGCACCAAGAGGCCACGTTCCGTGTCCACCAGCGCGTATTCAAGCGTCGGGTTGAGGTTGAGGGCTTGGTTGGCGGGCAGCGTCCAGGCGGTCGTGGTCCAGATCACCGCGAAGGCGTCTTTTTGTAATGAGGGCTGGCCAAACGCTGCTGCCAAACGCTCGGGCTCTGCGCACAGAAACGCCACATCCAGGGTTTGTGATGTTTTGTCTGCGTACTCAATCTCAAACTCGGCCAACGAAGAGCCGCAGTCAAAACACCAGTAGATGGGTTTGAGGCCACGGTAAACATAGCCGCGCTCCATCAATCGCTTGAGCACGCGGATTTCTCCAGCCTCGTTGCCGAAGTCCATGGTGCGGTAGGGCCGCGCCCAGTCGCCCAGCACGCCCAGGCGTTTGAAGTCCGCCATTTGGCCGGCGATTTGTTCGGTGGCGTAAGCCCGACTCTTGGCTTGCACTTCGGCGCGCGACAGGTTGCGGCCAAAGTTCTTTTCAATTTGGTTCTCGATGGGCAGGCCGTGGCAATCCCAGCCCGGCACATAACGCGCGTCCAAACCTTTGAGCTGGCGTGCTTTGACGATCATGTCCTTGAGCACTTTGTTCACCGCATGGCCAATGTGGAGTTGGCCGTTGGCGTAGGGTGGACCGTCGTGCAAGACAAACTTGGGGGCGCTGCTTCGGGCTTGCCGAAGCTGGTCATACAGGCCCGCTTCATCCCACGCCTTGACCCATGCCGGTTCGCGTTTGGGCAGGTCGCCGCGCATTGGAAAGGGCGTGTCGGGCAGGTTCAGGGTGCTGCGGTAGTCGCTTGGCGCGGCTTGATCAGGAGTAGACATGAGGGTGCTCAAATGAAAATGAAGTGTGCCGACGCGAATCAGATGGCGTTTTTGGCGAAAGCGGGGTGGTGACCTTGTTGCGGCACTAGAGCCGCAGCGCAACGCGTGGTGGATCAACAGCCCGGAATTCGGTCGCGTGTGGTTTGGCGCTCAGTGGCAACGGCCAGCAATCGAAAACACCCGCTAGGAAGGAATGCAGTACACAATGAACTCATGATGCATTCTATCGGCCCATGGCTTCATCGCCGGGCGCTATGCCCCCGTTTCCTGGCTTGGGTGGTGGGGCGCAACAGTCCGCGAGGTGTGGGGCAACGCATTGGCAAGTCGATGTTGGTGGGGTGGCTGGCCGGGGTCTGTGCGACTGCGGCAGCGACGCAAAACGCCCTGGAGCTGTCCGATGCCCCGGCCACACCCCATCAAGCGCAGCCTGATACTGCGCCGCGCAAGATTGAGGGGGCGATCACGGCCGTCATGAACTGGGGGCCGGACTACCTCGGGGCCAAGAACTACGGATGGTCAATCAAGCCCGGATTGTTGTTGCGCTATGGGCGCTGGTCCATCAGCAGCAATGGCAATTTTGCGGCGCGAACCGACGACCCCGGTGATTTGCCACGTGGCCTGGGTTTGAATTTGCTGGGCGACGAGTACAACTGGGTGAAACTGTCTTTGAGGGTGGACAGTGGCCGCAGATCCAAGGGGCTCGACGCGCTGCGCGGCGTTGACGATGTGCCGCGCACACTGCGTTTGCGTTTGTCTGCGCACAAAGAATGGGGCGATGGGTGGGTGGTCACGCCGGGGGTGAACTTTGATTTGCTCAACAAAGGTGTTGGGCACACGGCTGACCTGTCCTTGGGTAAAGACTGGCTGCTGAGCGCCAAACTCAAATGGTCGGTCTCCACCGGGGTGACCTGGGCGAGTGGCCAATACATGCGCAGCTACTTTGGTATCACGCCATCCGAATCCAGCGCCAGCGGTTATGCGATTCATGACGCGGACTCGGGCTTTCGAGACGTGCGTGGAGGTACGGGCCTGCGCTATGAACTCAACCCACGCTGGGTGATTGTCGCCAACGCGTCGGTGCAACGATTGGTGGGGCAGGCGGCTAGCAGCCCCACCACCCAAGCGGCAACCCAATGGGGTGTTGGCGCAGGCTTAGGCTGGCGATTCTGAGCCGTTCTTGGCGAACCAGGCATGCGCTTGGTCCACGTCTGCCGCAATGCCCGCTTGCAAGTCGGTCAGGGAGTCGTACCGCAATTCATCGTGCAGCTTGTGCAGCAGGTCCACTCGAATGCAGCGGCCATAGCCGCCGTTGATGTCGATCCCGGCGGGCCACTCTAAGCAATGCACCTCGAGCAGAACCCGAGTGCTTTCCTCCACCGTGGGGCGCACCCCTAGGCTTGCGACCGCGGCAACAGGTTTGTCGGTCAATCCATGCACCTGGACCACAAAGATGCCGGCAGCGGCAGGGCGCGCATGACCAAAACGTAGATTGAGTGTGCGAAATCCCAAGTCTCGGCCAAGCTTTCGACCATGAATCACATGGCCGCTGATGCTGTAGGGTCGACCCAGCATCTGAGTGGCTTGCGCCATGTCGCCATTTTTCAGGGCTTGGCGCACGGCCGAGCTGGACACCCGGTGGCCGCGCACCTCGTAGCTGCGCATGCGGGCCACTTCAAAACCTTGTGATTCGCCGGCGGCGTCCAGCAAGTCGTAGTCACCGGCCCGTTGTTTGCCAAAACGAAAGTCGTCGCCGACCAGCACATGGCGGGCATGAAGGCCGCACAGCAGTACCTCGTCGATGAAAGCTTGCGGCGACAGTCCCGCCAAGCGGGCATCAAAACGCATCACGACCACCTGATCAACACCGCAGCGCTCCAATTCGCTGAGCTTGTCGCGCAGCAAGGCAATGCGTGCTGGTGCGCCGTCCTCTTTGCCCGTCAAACGGGCAAAGAAGTCTCGCGGGTGGGGTTCGAACGTGAGCACGCAGCTGGGGATGCTGCGGTGCTGGGCTTCGCTGCGCAGCAGCGCCAACATGGCTTGGTGACCGCGGTGCACGCCATCAAAGTTGCCGATGGTCAGCGCGCACGCCGGGGCAATACCGGGGTGATGAAAGCCTCTGAAAACTTGCATGGCTCGATTATCTCGCCACGATGTCTTGCGGCCCCACTAGCCAGCGCCACTGTCCAGGCGCCAAATCGGCAGGCAGCAGCAAAGTCCCAAATTGCGAGCGATGCAGTCGCTCCACACGGTTGCCTACTGCGGCCACCATGCGTTTGACTTGGTGGTACTTGCCCTCGGTCAGAGTCAGCTGCAAACCAAACAGTCCGTCCTCTCGGTCACCGAGCGCTTTGGCCGCCGCAGCGCGGACGGGTACGGGATCGTCCAGCAGCGTGACGCCGTCCAGCAGCGCTTGCACCTGGTCAGCAGTCACGGGGTGTTTGCATGCCGCCTCGTACACCTTGGGTACATGGTGTTTGGGCGAGATGAGGCGGTGGTTGAGCACACCGTCGTCGGTGAACAGCAAGAGGCCGGTGGTGTCTTCATCCAGGCGGCCTATGCTTTGCACATCACGGCGGCGAAGGGGCGCAGGCAGCAGGCTGTAAACGCTGGGATGGTGCTTAGGCTTTTGCGAGCACTCGTGCCCTGCCGGTTTGTTCATCACCAGCAGTGCTTTCGCGTGGTAATGCCAGGTTTCTCCACGAACAGAGAACGTCAGACCAAGCGTGTCAACATCCTCAAAAGGATCGTCGCACAGCGACCCGTGTACCCGCACGTGCCCCGCCAGTATCAAGCCCTCACACTCGCGTCTCGCACCAAAACCTTGCGAAAACAGTATTTGCGAGATTTTCATGATGAGATGGAAACTGACATAGAAAAAACGCCCAGAGGCTCAACTCAGGGCGCTTATCCTGTACGGCCAATGCCGCGCTCAAGGTTATAAAGTTAGTGCAGCCCAAGTAGTAGTGAATGATAAGTCTGGCGTTCCATTGCCGTCCGTATCGCCGCTGACTGTGGCGGTGTTTCCACTGATTGAAATTGAAGCGTTTGAAGTACCACCGGGTTGGCGAAAAGTCATCGCACCAGTGTTTGGCTCAAAGCGACCGCCGCTGGTGGTTCCAGCGAATGCAGTGGGGGTGGCGACATCGAACGTGAGTTGCCCACTGCTAGTGGAAACGACCACTGTGCCGTCCAGCTTTCTGGACGCAGTATTGGGAGAAATGGTATCCACGCTGAGAGCGGTTGTCCCGGCACGATAGATGCTGGTGACGGTCCCGGATGAGACGGTGCTCGCGCTGGTCACACTCTGGTTGGTCGGGACTGTGAAAGCGATTGCGGTATTGCTGGAATTGATGTCCATGTTGCCGCTTGTCGTGGTCGTCAGCGAACCATTGCGAACCGACCAATTTGTCATTGTCGCGAGGTAACGAATGTTGTAGGCGCTACTGACATTGGAAATGTTTCCCTGCGCGGTCAGACGCATCGATCCGTTGAACACAAGACCGCTGAAACTGCAATTCGAGAAAATTATCAGCAAGCTATCTCCAGCATCTAAACCCAATCTGGAGCCCGACTTGGTCACCGAAAACAGAAAGGTACCACTATCGCAGGCCGCCACAGCCGGCAGTCTGGAGCTACTCGCTCTGGTTGATTCCCCTTTGAGCAAGCTATCACCGAAAGCGATCACAAGCTTGGCAAATGAGTCTGTATTGATCAAGGTCAGTGCACCAAGGCTTGCCGTTGTTTGTATGTCTGATTGCGACAAGCGGGTAGAGCTAGCGGGCGCAGGAGTTGGCGTGCTGTCGGCTGAGACACCGGTAGGAGTTGGCGTGCTGTTGTCTCCGCCCCCGCCTCCGCATGCCACCAACAAAAACGAACTCACCACGAGAGTGGATAGAAAACGGCGATGTTTCAAGAAATTACTCCCCAAAAATTGGCACGACAAAAGTCAAAAATGTAAAAAAAGAAATGCGCTGCTTACAAGCCGCAGGCGGCGATTCTATGGCTCAAAATGTACAAAAAATGAGCTTCCCCCTTTTTGGGGGGTATGGGCAAGGGCAATTCAAATGACGAGTTAGCAGTTCAACCGGGGCATGGACCCGACTGCTGAGTAAAGTCAGTAGTTGCTTTGCGTTAAGATTTTTTGTCGAGGGTGAGGACGTTGTTCTCACGCTTCATTTGAAACCGTGTGAGAAAACTGTTACCAAGCAACACCATGTCCATGGGGGCCAGGAGCACGGCGGCGTCCACGTTGAACACCTGAACGTCGTTGATACGCACTGAGTCGAGTTTGATGAGGTACATCATCACCTGACCATTGGCGGTATTCGCGGCGCCCACTTGTCCATCCGTGTACTTCACGCCAATGCGCTCCGCTTCCGCTTGACTCATGGCGACGGTGGTGGCACCGGTGTCCACCATGAATCTCACGGATCGGCCATTGATGCTGCCTCGGGTCACGAAATGCCCACCCGAACCCGCAGTGAGCACAATGCGCGAGCCAGATCCCTCGCTGCTGTTGCCGCCTAAGTTCACGTGCGTGCCTCCGAGGCTCAATTGCACGCGCTTTCCGTCTACCTCCACCAAAGCATCTTGTGCAGACACACTGACCAGCTTCACCCCAGCATGAACGTCGCCAACACCCAAGGTTTTCGGAGCGCCGTTGACCACAAGCAATGCCTTGGTCCCCATCACCCCGCTAAGGGCCACCGAGGCGCCCTTTTGCGCCAGTGCGAGTCCCGCCTGGGTTGTGGCGAGCATGGCCAAAACAAGGGTGCTGGCTCGCCTTCTGTTGGTACATGGCGTTGGCATGGCAGTTCAGTCCCGAAAGTTGTTGAACGTCAGCGGTGCATCGGCCACGTCTTTGCGTATCAAAGCCATGGCGGCCTGAAGATCGTCGCGTTTGCCGCCCGTCACGCGCACCGTGTCGCCTTGAATGGCAGCCTGCACCTTGAGTTTGCTTTGTTTGATGAGGGTTTGAATTTTTTTGGCAGTGTCACTGTCAATGCCGCTTTTCACGGTGATGAGCTGTTTGACTTTGTCGCCGCCAATTTTTTCAATCTTGGCGCTGCGGTCGATGTAACGCACATCGACATTTCGTTTGGTTAGTTTGGCGATCAAGATGTCCATCACTTGGCCAATTTGAAAGTCGCTGTCGGCGAACACGGTGAGGGCTTTTTCCTTGAGTTCGACCTTGGCGGATGAGCCTTTGAAGTCAAAGCGGGTGCCGATTTCCTTGGCGGTGTTGTCCACCGCATTACGGACTTCGACCAAATCGGGTTCTAAAACGGCGTCAAAGCTTGGCATGGGCATTCAATTCAAAAACTAAAAAAGGGAAAAAGGACGAACAACAGATCATCGACGAAAATTCTGCCATGCAAATCGAGCCCAACATCAGTCTTAAACCCTACAACACCTTTGGCCTGCCCGCCATCGCCCAAACCCTGGTTAGGGTGCGCAGTGAGGCCGAGGTGCGGCAGGTGGTTGACCACCCGGTGTATGGCTTGGCATCCAAATTCATTCTGGGCGGCGGCAGCAACATTGTCCTGACACGCGACATGCCGCAGTTGGTGGTCAAGGTGGAGGTGCCCGGTATACGGCTGATGGAAGAACGTGCCGACGCCTGGATTGTGGAGGCTGGCGCGGGGGAGTCCTGGCATGAGGTGGTGATGTGGACTTTGGCCCAGGGTTATCCGGGGCTGGAAAACATGGCCCTCATCCCCGGCTCGGTCGGCGCTTCACCTGTGCAAAACATCGGGGCCTATGGTCTGGAATTGAAAGACCGTTTTGAGTCTTTGGATGCCGTGGACTTGCGCACAGGCCTGACCCACACCCTCGGCCCCGAAGTCTGCGCCTTTGGGTATCGCAACAGTGTGTTCAAACAGTCGTTGGCCGATTGCGCCATCATCACCCGGGTGCGTTTTCGTTTGCCCAAACCTTGGCGACCTGTGCTGGGTTATTTGGAGCTGGAGCGCAAAGTGCTTGAGACCGGCATCACCTCACCGTCGGCCCAACAAATCGCCGATTGGGTCTGCGCCATCCGCCGTGCCAAGCTGCCCGACCCGGCAGTGGTCGGCAACGCAGGCAGTTTTTTCAAGAACCCTTTGGTCTCACCCGAGCAATGCCGCGACATCATCGGCCGCGACCCGGAGATCGTGCACTACCCCATGGAAGACGGCAGCGTGAAACTCGCCGCAGGTTGGATGATCGACGCCTGCGGCTGGAAAGGCAAAACCCTTGGTCATGCGGCCGTGTATGAAAAACAAGCCCTGGTGCTGATTAACAAAGGCGGTGCCACCGGCTCTGAGGTGATGACTTTGGCGCGGGCGATTCAAGAGAGCGTATATGGGCGCTTTGGGATACGACTGGAGACTGAGCCGGTGGTGGTTTAGCCCGCATATTTCACCAGGGACGCGCCCGAGTGGGCTGTGATGCGGTGCGCTGGCAAGGCGAGACGACGCTGCGGGCTCATGCCCGCAAGGAGGAGCAACGCGGCCAGCGTGCCGCAGCACGGCGCAATCGGGTGCGTAGCGCTCGGTACAAATTGGATTTGGCACTCGAAGCCAACAAAGTGAGCATTCATGCGGTGTTGCGGGGCATAGAAGAGCGACCTGGTGAGATATGCGGGTTAGCTGCTGGGCGGTGGCCGCATCGCAGTACCGCGCTGCAAAATTTACCCAACACGGTCGCGCCGACCCTCTCCCCAGAGTGCGGGCGCTGCTGCGGTCAGTGGTTGTTGTCGAAGATGATGTGGGTTGTGTTTGTATGTGACTGTTGATTACCGCGCCCCAACCCATGGTGGCCCTATGGTTTGTGGGAGGTTTGGAAGCTCGCGCCCGGGCGCAGGCACGTGTTTGAACCCGGTTTTTCTTTTAAAACGTGCGGTGGCAGTTGCTACTCCGGGTCCTGGCTGATTTCTTTGGCATGGCCGGTCACCAAGGCAATGCCAGTGGCGTGGCGGATGACCGACCTGCCGATGGACTCAGTTCAGTATGGGCGTGCCGGTAGGAGCCGTTTGATTGAACTCGCTTTGGGTCGCGTGCACGCAAGCGTCCACGATGCGTCGGCCAGCTTTCACATCCATCAGCATCGATTTGTTGGCCACTTGCAGCAGCAGGGTCTGGCCGCGAACATCTTCCAGGCGCAGAGCACCTGTGCTCGACATCACCGGCTTCATGACGAAGACTCTGTTGAGGTGCTTGACTTCGATGTAGCCCGCCGCTTGGGGGGCCAGTGAAACATGAATTTTTTGGTTGAACTCGCACTGGTAGTCACCAAAGTGCGTGTGCTCAGCGGCGTCAAGTTGTTCTTGTGTTGCAGGCGGCGTGAGTAGATTTTTTTTCGGTGCTGGTGCGGTGCGGCTGGGCTTGGCCTGGGTCTTGGTTGCGGCCCCAGCGGGTGCGCTTTGGCTCCAAGTCGAAGCGCAAAAAAACAGGCTGAACAGAGTTGCAGAAATGCGCGAGAGAGTTTTCATGGGCTGGATCCAAGGTGAGGGTGGGCGAATTGTGGGGTGGCTGCTGTGGGCGCGAAATCGGGCAAGCCCGCAAAAATGAAACAAACTGCGTCGGCGGGCGCTCAGCTTGCCGTTGGTGTCACCGAAAAATATGCTTTCTCCACTTCGATCGGCAAAGGCTGACCCGTGCGGTGGGCCCGGGCCAGCACCTGCCAAAAATAGCGAAAACTGGCCCGATCGTGCAAGTTGCCGTGGTGCTGGATGGGTGCCCAATTGGCAGCCTGGGCCGCATGAATGATCTCAATGGCGACATCAATTTCTGCCGCTGTTGGTGAAAAGGCCTCGATGATGGGTCGAATTTGGTTGGGGTGGATGCTCCACATGCGGGTGTAGCCCAGCCACCGGTTGGCTTGTTCCGCTGCTTTGCTGATGGCGTGTTGGTTCTTGAATTCGGTCACGACGCAGTGCGACGGCGTTTTTCCAAAGGCGTGGCAGGCTGCCGAGATGTCAAGTTTGGCGCGCAGCACGAGCGGATGCGTGAACTGGTTGATCTCGCCGGTGGAGCCCATGGCGGCTGCAGGAATGGCGCCTCGGTGTTCAGACACGAAGTCCATCAAACCGAACGAGAGCGACTGCACCCGGGGGTGGGCCGCGATGGCTTGCACCTCGCGCAATGCGCCATGGGTTTCAATGAGCACATGCACAGGCAACTGCGTGCCCAGGTCATGCACGCGTAACTCGTGGTCAATCAGTTCGCAGGCGCGTTGCACATCGTTTGCGTCTTGCGGTTTGGGCACCATCAAATAGGCCAGGCGCGACCCGGCACGTTGGATCAAGGTGTGAATGTCGGTCTCAAACGCGGGGTGACCCCAAGGATGCACCCTGGCACCCACGCGCCCAAAACGGTTCGCAGCTGACGTTGCGATGTCGGCCACCATGTGGGCGTGTTCCGCTTCGCCGCCTACTGGTGCACCGTCTTCGCAGTCGAGGGTGATGTCGAACAGCGGTCCCAATTCTGCTTGCAGCTCCAGACTCTTGTGCATGCGTGCTTCAACGCCGCAGTAGTGATCGCAGACCGGCAGGTCGACCGCCTGCGGCCCGCTGCCAAAGAGTGCCTGTTGAGGGTGGATGGGGCGTGGTTTGTTCATCGTTAAACTATCGAGCCTTACATAAATCGCGACACCAGACACCGTTCGGGCTGAGCCTGTCAAAGCCAGCGCGAACCTCGGTGCAGGCCCTTCGACAGGCTCAGGGCGAACGGGCTGGCGGTTGTCGTGAATAAGGTAAACATCAATAAGTCTGGTGACCGGGGCTTAGCGGTTTGAAGAGGCATAAAAAAGCCGACACACCCTGGGTGAGTCGGCTTGATTGGCCCACTAGTGAATCAAAGCAGGTGTTTGACGCCGTCTTGTTCGCCTTGCAGCTCGGCCAAGGTGACGTTGATCAGGCCTTGTGAGAACTCGTCAATTGCCAAACCTTCGACGATTTTGTATTCGCCGCCAGCGCAGGTGACGGGGTAACCGAACATCACGTCTTTCGGAATGCCATATTCGCCGTTGGACGGAATGCCCATGGTGACCCAGCCGCCATTGGTGCCCAAAGCCCAATCGCGCATGTGGTCGATGGCCGCATTGGCGGCGGATGCGGCGGACGACACGCCGCGTGCGGCAATGATGGCGGCGCCGCGTTTGCCCACGGTGGGCAAGAAGGTGTCTTTGTTCCAGGTGTGGTCGTTGATCGTGTCTTTGACCGAAGCGCCGTCAATCGTGGCGAAGCGGTAGTCGGCGTACATGGTGGGTGAGTGGTTGCCCCAAACCGCGAGTTTTTGAATGCTGGAAACGGGTTTGCCCGTTTTGGCCGCGATTTGCGACAAGGCGCGGTTGTGGTCCAGGCGCAGCATGGCGGTGAAGTTTTTGCGCGGCAGGTCGGGTGCGCTCTTCATGGCGATGTAGGCATTGGTGTTGGCAGGATTGCCCACCACCAAGACGCGCACATCACGCGAAGCCACGGCGTTCAGCGCTTTGCCTTGGGCAGTGAAAATTTGGGCGTTGGCCGCCAGCAAATCGGCGCGTTCCATGCCGGGACCGCGTGGGCGGGCACCGACCAACAGGGCGTAGTCGGTGCCCTTGAAGGCGGTCATCGGGTCGGAATGGGCTTCCATGCCAGCCAGCAGCGGGAAGGCGCAGTCTTCCAATTCCATCATCACGCCTTTGAGGGCGTTTTGCGCTTTTTCGTCGGGGATTTCCAGCAGTTGCAAGATCACGGGTTGGTCTTTGCCCAACATTTCACCGGAGGCGATGCGGAACAGCAGTGCGTAACCAATTTGACCAGCAGCGCCAGTGACGGCGACACGAACGGGTTTCTTGCTCATGGAGATCTCCAAAATGCGAATGCGGTGGCGTTGGGGGTAAAAAAGACCCGCAAGTTTAGCGGTTTCGCGCGGAGTCTAAGGGTGAACCCGGCTTTGGTCAAACGTCTTATGTCTTATAGAAGACATCAGTCAACTATTGGTAGACGAAAGGTCGCGGGGTGTGCTGCAATCTCGCCCATGACAGGCAATAACCACGGAACTGAGCCCCACGTTGGCAGCGGCAAAAGCGCTGGGCCAGCCTTCAGTCCGCTTTACCAGCAGATCAAAACCTTGATGCTGCGCAGCTTGCAAGACAACGAATGGGGCCCGGGCGAGGCCATTCCAAGTGAGATGGAGTTGGCCGCCCGCTTCAGGGTCAGCCAAGGCACGGTACGCAAAGCTGTGGATGAGCTCGCCGCGGAAAACCTGCTCGTGCGCCGGCAAGGCAAAGGCACCTTCGTGGCCACCCATGCCGAGCAAAAAGTGCAGTACCGATTTTTGCGCCTGGCCGCAGACGATGGAGATGCAGTCGGTGCGCAGCGCCGTTTCATCGATTGCCGGCGTTTGCGAGCCCCCGCTGAAATTGCCCGCGCCCTCGGTTTGAAGGCTGGCGACGCTGTGTTGCAAGTCAGGCGCGTGCTGTCCTTTCGAGACGTACCTGTTGTGCTCGATGACATCTGGCTGCCCGGCGTCAAGTTCAAAGGTTTGACAGCCGAACGGCTCGGCGACTACCGAGGTCCCATGTACGGCCTTTTTGAAGCCGAATTTGGCGTGCGCATGATTCGCGCGGAAGAAAAAATTCGTGCCGTCGCTGCGGATGCGGTGGCGGCCGATCTCCTGGGTGTGACGGCCGGTGCGCCGCTGCTCAGTGTGGAGCGGCTCTCTCTGAGTTATGTCGACGAACCCGTTGAGCTTCGACGTGGCCTGTACAGCACCGCCGCCCACCACTACCGCAATGAGCTCAGCTGACCCGGTTTTGTCCGGCTTGTTGGGGCAATTGAGTTACTTGTCAGTTTCATGTTGATGCATTGCAATAAACTCTCGGGGTTTTCTGATTCACACAAGGTTGGGAATGACTGACACGACAAAACCTCGGCCCGAGCGGCCGGTCTACCGCAATATCCATGTTTCACAGATCGCCTCGTACCGGCTGCCGCCAGCGGGCATTGTGTCCATTCTTCACCGCGTGAGCGGTGTTCTGATGTTTTTGCTGATGCCTTTCATCATTTGGATGTTCGACACCAGCGTGACCTCTGAAATCAGTTACGCGCAGTTCACCTCGGTATTCAACGCTGGTGTCGGTTTTGTGCCCGGTTGGGCCATCAAGCTCGTGGCTTTGGGACTGATTTGGGGCTATTTGCACCACTTCATCGCTGGTTTGCGTCACCTCTACATGGACGCCACCCACTCGGTGACCAAAGAGTTTGGTCACTCGTCCGCACTGTTCACCCTCGGCGCCAGCGTGGTACTCACTGCGGCCCTGGGCTACAAACTGTTCTTTTAAGGAGCGATGCATGTCTGACAACTTCGGCTCCAAACGCATCGTCGTTGGTGCGCACTATGGCCTTCGCGACTGGCTGAGCCAGCGCATCACGGCCACCCTCATGGCGCTTTTCACCGTGGTGGTGATCGTGCAAATTTTGTTGCCCGGTGAGATGGGCTACGACAAATGGGCGGGCATTTTTGCCAGTCAGTGGATGAAGGTGCTCACCTTTGTCGTCATCATCGCCCTGCTCATGCATGTGTGGGTGGGAATGCGTGATGTGTGGATGGACTACATCAAACCTGTGGCCATTCGCTTGGCTTTGCAGGTGTTCACGATTGTTTGGTTGGTGGGCTGCGCCGGTTGGGCGATTCAAGTGCTGTGGAGACTTTAATGAGTGTGAGTTCTGGTTATTCCTCATCCAACATCACCAAACGCAAATTTGACGTGGTGATCGTCGGGGCCGGTGGCTCCGGCATGCGGGCTTCCTTGCAACTGGCCATGGCCGGTTTGAACGTGGCGGTGCTGTCCAAAGTGTTTCCCACGCGCTCCCATACCGTGGCGGCGCAGGGTGGCATCGGTGCCAGCTTGGGCAATATGTCGGAAGACAACTGGCACTATCACTTCTTTGACACCGTCAAGGGCTCAGACTGGTTGGGCGACCAAGACGCCATCGAGTTCATGTGCCGCGAAGCACCGAAAGTGGTCTATGAGTTGGAACACTTCGGCATGCCATTTGACCGCAACCCTGATGGCACGATTTACCAGCGCCCCTTCGGCGGTCACACGGCCAATTACGGCGAAAAACCGGTGCAACGCGCTTGCGCTGCGGCGGACCGCACTGGCCACGCGATGTTGCACACGCTGTACCAGCAGAACGTCAAAGCCCGCACCAATTTCTTTGTCGAATGGATGGCGCTCGACCTGATCCGTGACGCCGAAGGCGATGTGGTCGGCGTGACCGCGCTGGAGATGGAAACCGGCGAACTGCACATCCTCGAAGCCAAGACTGTGCTGCTCGCCACCGGCGGAGCAGGGCGCATTTTTGCGGCGTCCACCAATGCCTTCATCAACACCGGTGACGGTTTGGGTTTGGCGGCACGCGCCGGCATTCCACTGGAAGATATGGAGTTCTGGCAGTTCCACCCCACCGGCGTGCACAACGCTGGGGTGTTGCTGACCGAAGGCTGCCGTGGTGAGGGTGCGATTTTGCGCAACAGCAATGGCGAGCGTTTCATGGAACGTTATGCACCCACGTTGAAAGACCTGGCTCCGCGCGATTTCGTGTCGCGCTGCATGGACCAGGAAATCAAGGAAGGCCGTGGTTGTGGTCCCAACAAGGACTACATCCAGCTCGACATGACCCACTTGGGTGCCGAGACCATCATGAAGCGCCTGCCTTCGGTGTTCGAGATTGGCCACAACTTTGCCAACGTGGACATCACACGCGAGCCGATTCCCGTGGTGCCCACCATCCACTACCAAATGGGCGGTATTCCGACCAACATCCACGGGCAAGTGGTGGCACCTAAAGATGGCAACCCGAACACGGTGGTCAACGGTCTTTATGCAGTCGGTGAATGCTCTTGCGTGAGTGTGCACGGTGCCAACCGTTTGGGCACCAACTCATTGCTTGACCTCTTGGTGTTTGGCCGCGCGGCTGGCAATCACATTGTGGATACGGCACTCAAAACCAAGGGCCACAAGGCCTTGCCTGCAAACGCCGCAGAACAAACCTTGTCGCGCTTGAATCGTTTTGAAGCGACCACTGGCGGCGAGTACGCGCAAGACGTGGCCAATGACATTCGTACCGCCATGCAGCAGCATGCCGGTGTGTTCCGCACGCAAAAATCCATGGACGAAGGCGTGGTCAAGATCAAAGCCTTGGCCGAGCGCGTCAAGAGCATTCATTTGGGCGACAAATCCAAGGTCTTCAACACCGCCCGCATTGAGGCGCTGGAGGTGGAAAACCTCATTGAATCCGCTTTGGCCACCATGATCTCGGCCGCAGCACGTCGCGAAAGCCGTGGGGCTCATACGGTGGACGACTATGCGGACACCCCCGAGTTCCCTAATGGTCGCAACGACAAGGAGTGGATGAAACACACGCTGTGGTATTCCGAAGGCAACCGCCTGGACTACAAGCCGGTGAATTTGAAGCCACTGACCGCCGAGTCAATTCCGCCCAAGGTTCGCACCTTCTGATTCCCGATAAGCAACAGCCCTCAAACCGCTTTGCAGGACAAGTCATGACCAAACGTGTATTCCAGATTTACCGCTACGACCCCGACACCGATGCCAAGCCACGCATGCAAACGCTGGAAGTCGAACTCGACGGCAGCGAACGCATGCTGCTTGATGCTTTGATGAAACTCAAGGCCGTGGATCCCACGCTGAGCTTTCGCCGCTCCTGCCGCGAAGGTGTGTGTGGTTCCGACGCCATGAACATCAATGGCAAAAACGGCTTGGCCTGTTTGACCAACATGCGGACCTTGCCCGATGTGGTGGTGCTCAAGCCACTGCCCGGACTGCCTGTCGTGCGCGACTTGATCGTCGACATGACCCAGTTCTTCAAGCAGTACAACTCCATCAAGCCTTATTTGGTCAACGAGACCATGCCGCCCGAGAAAGAGCGCCTGCAGTCCCCCGAAGAGCGCGAAGAACTCAACGGCCTCTATGAGTGCATCTTGTGCGCCAGCTGCTCTACCAGCTGCCCCAGTTTTTGGTGGAACCCCGACAAATTCGTCGGCCCAGCCGGACTCTTGCAGGCCTACCGCTTCATTGCCGACAGCCGCGATCAAGACACCGCCGGCCGCCTGGACAACCTGGAAGACCCTTATCGCCTCTTCCGCTGCCACACCATCATGAATTGTGTCGATGTCTGCCCCAAGGGTCTGAACCCCACCAAGGCCATCGGCAAAATCAAAGAGTTGATGGTGCGGCGCGCCGTCTGATTCAGCACCGCGCTATGTATGCCACCTTGATGCACTATGTTCCGCACGCCCTGCTGGACGAGCGCAGTTTGAGCAAACTGCGCTGGCGCTGCCGCCGTGGACTCTTGGAAAACGACCTGTTCATCGAGCGGTTTTTTGAGCGACATTTGGCCACGTTGACTCAGCAACATGCGCTCGGATTGAATTTGTTGATGGATCTAGCCGATAACGACTTGCTCGACCTGTTGCTGTCACGCAAAGAGCCGGAAGGGGACTTGCTGACCGACGAGGTGGCCTTGGTGCTGTCAATGATGCGCAGGCCCCGGCATTGATCTTGAACTGAGAAAACTTTTTACTTCATCTGAACTTCAAGGAAGCCGCTCATGACACCCTCAGACGTAAAAGCCACCCTGTCGTTTTCTGATGGCAGCCCCAGCATGGAGTTGCCCATCTACAAAGGCAGCGTCGGCCCCGATGTGATCGACATTCGTAAGCTCTACGGCCAAACCGGCAAGTTCACGTACGACCCTGGCTTCTTGTCGACGGCCTCCTGCAATTCCAGCATCACTTACATCGACGGCGACAAGGGCGAATTGCTCTACCGCGGTTACCCGATTGAGCAGTTGGCCACCAACTGCGATTTCCTTGAAACCTGCTATTTGTTGCTCAAAGGCGAGTTGCCTAACGCCACACAAAAATCTGAGTTTGTGAGCCTCGTCACCAACCACACCATGGTGCACGAGCAAATGCAATTTTTCCTGCGCGGTTTCCGGCGTGATGCCCACCCCATGGCGGTGATGACAGGCTTGGTCGGCGGCCTGTCAGCCTTCTACCATGACAGCACCGACGTTCATAACCCGCAGCACCGTGAGATTTCGGCCATCCGCCTGATCGCCAAGATGCCCACCTTGGTGTCCATGGCCTACAAATACTCGATGGGTCAGCCCTTTATTTACCCGAAAAATTCGCTGTCCTACACCGCCAACTTCACCCGCATGATGTTCGCGACGCCTTGCGAAGAGTACGAGCCCAACGATGTGATCGTGCGTGCACTTGACCGTATCTTCATCTTGCATGCCGACCACGAGCAAAACGCCTCAACCTCCACGGTGCGTTTGTGCGGCTCGTCGGGTACCAACCCGTTTGCGGCCATCGCTGCCGGCGTGGCCTGCTTGTGGGGTCCGGCCCATGGCGGCGCCAACGAGGCTGCGCTCAACATGCTGGAAGACATTCAGCGTGCCGGCGGTGTCGAGAAAATTGGCGAGTTCATCAAACAGGTGAAGGATAAAAACTCCGGTGTCAAGCTGATGGGTTTCGGCCACCGCGTTTACAAAAACTACGATCCCCGCGCCAAGCTGATGCGCGAAACCTGCTACGAGGTGTTGAATGCCTTGGGTCTGCAAAACGACCCCATCTTCAAGCTCGCCATGGCACTGGAAAAAATCGCCCTCGAAGACGAATATTTCGTGTCACGCAAGCTCTACCCGAACGTGGACTTCTACTCCGGCATCGTGCAGCGCGCCGTGGGCATCCCAGTCAGCCTCTTCACCGCCATCTTCGCTCTCGCTCGCACGGTGGGCTGGATCGCTCAGTTGAACGAAATGATCGGCGACCCCGAGTACAAGATTGGCCGGCCGCGTCAGTTGTTCAACGGCTCAGTGGCGCGCAACGTCAAGCCGATTGGGGAGCGTTGATCGGGGACTGGCGCCGCGATTCTCTTTGAATGCCTCGGTGTTGCCGGGGCATTTTTTTGGGCGGCAGATGTTTTGATCTTGCATCTCGGATTTATGTTGGAGGCACGGGCTGGCTTCGAAAGACCCGAATGGTGTGAGATGTCACGTTTTATGGGAACCTCAAGCAGATAAAAAATCAATTGTCTCGGCTCTCCGTTGGTGTCAGAGCGCGAGCGGTTTGAGCAACAAAAAAGCTGTGATGTTGAATCGGTCACCGTGCTGGGTTTGTCATCAAAGCGGTCGCGGTTGCTGCTTCTTCTGTTCTTGAAGCTCCTGCATGCCACGTTGAACCTCCGCCTGGATCGCAGGCATGATCAGTCCCATGTAAGCGCCGAGTTTCAGCATCGCACCGGAGCCATGCTGTGAGCCGTAGAAATCTGCCAGCGCGTTGAGTTCGTCAGTTGTGAACGTTTTCACCATCGATTCGCGGCTCAAGGCCTCCAAGACTTCTACGCGCACCACACGTTTCATGTCAGACAGAAACCGCGCACGTTGATCGGGGGGCGCTTGTTTGCTGATTTCGGCGAACGTGTCATCCAACATTTTGGCCATGGGAACGACCCGCAGGTAGCGATCCGCCGCCGCTCTACGAGCCTCGGCGGTGTCTTGTGCCAGAGCTTGAGCGCACAGCAGAGAAAAAGTCGCGTAGACAAAGGTCAAACGGAGGGTATTCAAAGCGCTCATTCCAGAGCCTCCTTGCAAGTTCGAAGTGATGCTGCTTGAAGCAGCTGATTTGATGCGGCAGACACGATAACCGATGGTCGCTTCAGCGCATCTGCAAGAAAGCGCTTCGGGAGGTCGCACGCCAATCGGCCTGTCCTGCGCCACCATCAACCGAGTTGCGTGTCGCTAAATCCAAAGCAACAACGTCGCTCGGACGGTTCCGGGCGCTCACGTGAAAGTTCACAACCTGTCCTATCAGGTTAGCCAACGACAAACCCTGAAGGCCAACGCCGTTTTGCGTGCATTGATCTTCTTCCCCCTTACGTCTTCAACATCACCGCCGAATTGCGGGCCGCAGCGTGGCGTCGCGGTGGAGACATCATTGACAAGAGCACGGCCCCCCAAATGGAGCCACACCCGCGCACATCGTTGCCAAACTCACCGAGGCCGCGCAGCGGCCTGCCTCGGGCGCTCGGGTCTCGCAATCGACACACTAAGAGCCGCTAACAAAACACTGCATACACCGTTCGCCCTGAGCTTGTCGAAGGGCCTTGCACCGAGCTACTCGCTGGCTTCGACAAGCGCAGGGCAAACGGTTTTGTTAGCGGCTCTAAGCCGCTGACTCACCAAGCGCATCAAACTGCGCGTGGTTGATCTTGGAACGACCTTTGGTTGTGACTGGGCCGATGTCCTCGCAAAAACAGTGGACAAGGTGTTGTCACGAAGGCGTCATTCTTCGGTGGAACCATGCCGGGTTCGTTAATTCACGGCCTTACCCATTCTTCATATATGAACACCCCACGTATCTTCACTCGTCCGTTCTCTCCTGTTGTTGGCAGCTTGGTGTTGACCGTGTTGGTAACTTCCGGTCTGGTGGCCTGTGGTGGCTCCGATGGTGGTGAACCGATTGAGTTGACCATCTTGCATGTCAACGACCACCACTCACGTCTGGATGCTGAAACCACGACGCTGCGTTTGCAAAATGCCAGCGGCACGCGGGAATCGGTGACGGTTGATTTCGGTGGTTTTGCGCGTGTCAAACAAGCCATTGACGACATTGCCGCCACCAAAAACCATGTGCTCAAATTGCACGCGGGTGATGCCATCACTGGCGACCTGTACTACACCCTGGACGAAGGCAAATCCGATGCCGCGCTGATGAATACCGTGTGCTTTGATGCCATGGCTGTGGGTAACCATGAGTTTGACAACGGTGATGCAGGGCTCAAGAAATTCGTTGATTTCCTCTGGACGGGCAGTTGCCGCACGCCGGTCTTGAGTGCCAACCTCAAAACTGGTGCCAGCTCTCCGCTGGGTACTGCGGGCCAGTATGTGCGGCCGTCCACGGTGCTCTCACGTGGCGGTCAGCGTTTTGGTGTGGTGGGCCTGACCATTGCCGAGAAGACGAAAACATCGTCTCGCCCTGACGCCACCACCACCTTCGAGAACGAGGTGGTCGCGGCGCAGCGTGAAATTGACCGTCTGCGAGGCGAGGGCGTTGACAAAATCATCTTGCTTTCACATTACACCTACCAGGGCGACCAGGCCATTGCGCGTCAACTCTCCGGTGTGGACGTGATCGTCGGCGGCGATTCGCACACCCTGCTTGGTCCTAACTCGTTGGCGGACTACGGTCTCACCCCCTCGGGTGCCTACCCCACACAAACCACGGACAAAGACGGTAAAAACGTTTGTGTGGTGCAAGCTTGGCAGTATTCCTACGCTGTGGGTGAACTCACCATCAAGTTCGATGCCAAGGGTGACGTCAGTTCCTGTGTAGGCACGCCCCATGTGTTGGTGGGCGACACACCCAGGCGCGGCAGCACCGCAGTGGCGGGCGCTGACCTGACCGCCATGCGCGCCGACTTGGCAGCCGCCAAAGGACTGCGTGTGACGGCCCTGTCAACCACAGCCACCAATGCCCTCGCACCGTTCAAAACTGCTAAGGACGCCTTTGGCAATTTCAAAGCGGGGGTGGCCAGCGAAAACATTTGCCTGCGGCGTGTGCCAGGCACCAAACGCGACGCCACTCGTTCGGCGCTGGGCGATGCTTGCAACAAGGATGCACGTGTCATCGCCAACGGCGGTGATGCGCAGCAACTGGTTGCGCAGGTTTTCCTGGACCGTGGCCGCCAGTTTGGTGGTGCTGACATCGCGTTGCAAAACGGTGGTGGCGTCAGGGTGGATTTGGCGGCTGGTGACCTGACGGTGGGCCGCATTTACACCATGCTGCCATTCAAGAACACCTTGGTGCGCTTGAACATGAGCGGTTCGGAAGTGAAGGCAGCGTTGGAAGACGGCATCGACTTCCTGCTTGCAGGGTCGGGTAACACCGGTGCATATCCCTACGCTGCAGGACTGCGTTTCACCATCGATCTCAACCAGCCCAAAGGTTCGCGCGTTCGTGACTTGCAGTTCAAGAATGCGACCGCACAGTGGGTAGCATTCGATTTGTCGGCGAACTACCGCTTGATCACCAACAACTTCCTGGCCGACGGTGGCGACGGTTACGCCACACTCAAAAACATCACGGGTGCTCGGCGCGAAGACACCTTCCTCGACTACGCCGAGCCTTTCCTGGACTATGTGCGTGCCCGCGCCAGCATTGGGCGGCTCGCGGTGTCGGATTACTCCACTCAGGGGTTCACCGACACGCCTTAGAGCCGCTAACAAAACACCGCATACACCGTTCGCCCTGAGCTTGTCGAAGGGCCTTGCGCCGAGGTACTCGCTGGCTTCCACAAGCGCAGGGCAAACGGTTTTGTTAGCGGCTCTTAGTGGGCCTGCGCCGTTGGCGCGTGTGCTACGTTCGTGGCGGGTTGCTAGTGTCCTGTCCCGCAGATACCTGCAAATAAAACCGCGTCTTTCAGACCAAGGCGGCGTTGCAAGCCTTGCAGGCCGCGCAGGGCCTGAGGCCCTGCACCTCGCCAGGCACAAACAGTCCGCAGGGACTGCTTGTGTCCGGGCTTGGCCTCGCGATACCTACAGGTATCGCTGCGGTTTGCGCCTTGCCCTGGCCCGAAATCCATCGGTTTTATTTGTTGCAGGTATCTGCGGGACAGGACACTAGAAAGCCGTAAAACTTCGGCTACCATCGCCACGTTGCACAGCGCCAAAACGTGAGCAACACGTCGCTCGGACGGTTCCGGGCGCTAACGTGAAAGTCAAAAAATGTCTTCTTCAAGTCAGCGCCGTTTCGCGCGCATTGATCGTCTTCCCCCTTACGTCTTCAACATCACCGCCGAGTTGCGGGCCGCGGCGCGGCGTCGTGGTGAAGACATCATTGACATGAGCATGGGCAACCCCGATGGGGCCACACCCGCGCACATCGTTGCAAAACTCACCGACGCGGCCCAGCGGCCCGACACCCACGGTTATTCGGCCAGCAAAGGCATACCGCGTTTGCGCCGGGCCATCTCGCACTGGTACCGTGACCGCTACCAGGTGAAGATTGACCCCGACAAGGAAGCCATCGTCACCATCGGCTCCAAAGAAGGCCTGGCGCATTTGATGTTGGCCACCTTGGACCGGGGCGACACCGTGTTGGTGCCTGACCCGAGTTACCCCATTCACATTTATGGCGCGGTGATTGCTGGGGCGGACATTCGGTCGGTACCGAACGTTCCTGGTGTGGACTTCTTTGCAGAGTTGGAGCGCACCATACGCGGCAGTTACCCCAAACCGAAGATGATGGTGTTTGGTTTTCCCAGCAATCCCACGGCGCAATGTGTGGAGCTGGATTTTTTCGAGCGTGTGATTGCGCTGGCACGCAAGCACGATATTTTTGTGGTGCATGACCTGGCTTATGCCGACATCGTGTTCGACGGCTGGAAAGCACCGAGCATCATGCAGGTGCCCGGTGCCAAGGACATTGCGGTGGAGTTTTTCACGCTCTCAAAAAGCTACAACATGGCCGGTTGGCGTGTGGGCTTCATGGTGGGCAACCCCGACCTCGTCGCAGCCTTGGCGCGCATCAAGAGTTACCACGACTACGGCACCTTCACGCCGCTGCAAATTGCCGCCATTGCGGCGCTGGAGGGTGACCAACAATGCGTGAAAGAGATTTGCGCCACGTACCAAAAGCGGCGTGATGTGCTTTTCAAAGGGTTGATCGAAGCCGGTTGGGAGGTGACTTTGCCCAAGGCCTCGATGTACATCTGGGCGCGCATTCCAGAGTTTTACCGCGCCGCCGGTTCGCTGGAGTTTGCCAAGCAATTGTTGGCACGCGCCAAGGTGTCGGTCTCGCCTGGCATTGGGTTTGGCGACCACGGCGACGACCATGTGCGTTTCGCCTTGATTGAAAACGAGAACCGCATCCGGCAGGCGGTGCGTGGCATCAAGGCCATGTTCCGGGAGGATGGTTTGGCCCCGGTTTGAGAGGGCCTGCGTGGGCTGGTCCTACTATGTCAGTCAATTACCCCTGCGCCGGTATGCCAAACCGCGCTGGGCGTTGTTAAAGCCCTTGCCCGGGTGCCCGGGGCGTTAGGCCTATTGGCAAGAAAAACAACGCCGTAGACCGCCCGAGCCCGTGCTGCCACAGTCTGCAACGAGTTGTGCAGATCATCCCTTGGTAACAACCGCAGATTGGCATGGCGTGGAACACACAGCAGACAAGGGCACAATCGCAGGTTTTCTTTGCGTCAATTCGTGCCATGTCCTCTGCCATTCCTGCGTCTGTCTCACCTTCTGAAATTGCTGTGTCTGCCGAGCCGCAGGTGCAACCCCCCTTGGAGTCCGTCGCGCCGCCTCTGGATGCCGCACCAGATGCCCAGGCATCCACCGAATCGTCGGCCGTTGAAGCGGCTGCAGTGCCTGCCGCCAAAGTGCTGGCCATGTCGCCCGCCCAGTGCGGTGACCGCCTCAGAGCGCTTTTCCCCGCCTTGTTTTCGGGCGCCGTGAAACCGCTGAAGTTGCGGATTCAGGTGGACATTCAAGCGCGTGCGCCAGGCGTGTTCAGCAAACAAGTGCTGTCCGCTTTCTTTCGCCGCCACACCGGCAGCACGTCGTACTTGATTGCGGTGAGCAAAGCGCCTCACCGCGTGGATTTGGATGGGCAACCCGCTGGCGAAGTCAACGGCGAGCACAAACAGGCCGCACTCGAAGAGCTGGCTCGCAGGCGTGCCAACAACGACGCCAGACGCCAGCAAGAAGAACAAGCCCGCCTGAAACGCGCCTCCTTGCTCCGCAGCTTTCAAAACACCACGCTGACTCGGGCCAATTTTTGCGCACTGAATGGACTGCCCGAAGAAGCGCTGGACGCGGTATTGGCGCAGGCTGAGCAAGAAGCCAAAGAAGCCGCCATGCGCCCCGGACCTCAGCACCGTGGGCCACGCCCTCCCGAGCGTTCGGCGCGTCCGCGTCCGTCATCGTCTGGGCGAGGCAGCCCACCTGGTCGCAAGATTTAACCGCTGCGTGCTTGCGCTGCGCCGCTGCATCAGGCGGACAGTGAAATCTCTTGACCCAAGGACCACACCAAGGTGTTGGCCAGGTCCTGGCGCGCGATGCGTGCCGGTGCATCACCTTGTGGTGTCGAGGTTGAGAAAACGAAGGCTTGATCGACGAGTTCGATCAATGCGAGATGCGGCAAACGCTCTCGCAAATCTTCGAAAAATTCCTGGGCCTCGGGATGGTCTATGGCAATTCCGGTGACCACCGCCGCTGGGTCGCCGTCGTTCAGGGCCAGGCGGGCTTGGTGGAGGCTGCTGACGCAATCTGCGCGTGCACCAACGGCCTCTATCAACTGCGCCGCATGAAAACGTGTGAACTCATCGTGGTCGATGACCAAGATACGAGCGTGCGGAGGTATCTTGGCACGTGGCAGGCCCTCTGTGCTGGCAAAGGCCGTGGTCGCACCAAACTGGCAAGTCATGCGCTGCATGGGCGGCCCGACGCTGCTCACGGACGGCTCGTGTTGAAGTACCCAGTCATGGGCGCGTGCAACCAATCGCAGCAATTGCCAATGCAATTCATGGGGCAGGGCTTCTTCGGCCGTGCTCGTCATGCGCAGCAGCGCTGGGCCTTCGGTTTGCAGGCTCTCGGTGGCCAAGGTGAAGTGTCCAGCTCCTGAGCTGCCATGTTCAATCAACAAATCGATGGCTTGTTGCAAAAGGGCTGGGTTGATTCGAACCGTGACGGATTGGCCGCTGACATGCATCACACTGCCCCGCCGGGCCAGCTCGGTCAACCAAAGGCCGTGGGCCTGGTGCAACGCTGCGAGTAGATCCACCGGTTCGGCATTGCGCCACGTGGGCACACCCAGCCCATGCACCAACTCTTGAAGCTGCAGTCCCAAGGCCTCCAGTTCACACAAGGTTTCCTTGGCGGGCGCAGACAAGCCCGTCTCCTGTTGCAAGCGCACGGCGGATTGCGCAATCTGCGCACCCAAGCTGGTCAAGATGGTGCTGGGGACGCGCACCGAGCCGCCGGTGAGGGACTCGGCTGGCGTTGGGATGGGGGTGTTCATAAGGCGATCCCTTGATTCCTAGAAAGTGTCCTGAACGTGATGGGCAACTCATCTTAGAAGGGGACAGAGACGCCGCTTTGATCCAGCGCAAGATTTGGACGAGACAGGAGGGCGTTGACCGCTACTGAAAATACGCCAGCATGCGCTCCAGTGCCATCGTGAAAGGAGCTTCCATGACGGGCAGGGTGAGCAGCAAACCAATCAACCCCAGTGAGACGGTGACTGGAAAACCAATGGCGTAAATGTTCATTTGCGGCGCGACACGCGAGATGATGCCCAGCACGAGGTTGGCAAACAGCAGCATGGCAATCATGGGCAATGCAATCCACAGCCCCAGCGAGAAAATCTCGCTGCCCCAGGTTTGCGGTTGGGTGGCGCGCAAGAAAGCAAAAGGCTCTGCTGATACCGGGAAGGAGTGAAAACTCTGCACCACGGCTGCGATGAGCAGCAAGTGGCCTCCGAGCACCATGAAGAGCCAGCTCACCGTCACGCCAAAAAATCGACTCACCGCTGTGGTTTGTCCGCCTGTGGCCGGGTCAAAAAAGCCCGCAAAGTTCAGGCCCATCTGCAAGCCCACAATTTCCCCGGCGAACTCCACGGCGGCGAAGATGATGCGTACCGCAAAACCCAAAGAAAGCCCAATCAGCAGTTGCTGAACCACCAGCAAAAACGCGACGCTGCTGTCCAGCGCCACTACAGGCATGGGAGGCAGGCTTACTTGGGCGCACAACACGATGAGGGCGGACAGCGCGATACGCAGCCGCACGGGAACCGCACGTTGCGACAGCACCGGCAGTGCGCCGAAGAGAGCCAGCACACGAAGGAAGGGCCACAAGAGGGGGCTGACCCAGGCCAGAACATCGGCTTCGGTGAAGGTCAACATGGCGATGACCTTTCATCCTCTTGCCTTTTTGGGTTGCTTTCTGCTGGGGGCTTTTTTCTCGGTGCACCGCGCCGGGTGTTCGGCCCGGCGGCCGAGTAACTTCTTTTGCTGGTGCAAAAGAAGTCACCAAGAAAACACCTGAACACCAGCCTATTTGGGGAGTGATGACTTGATGCTGAAGCGCAGACGTGGGGACTGGGTTCGGCCAGTGGCCACTGGCGTTCGGGCAACGTTTTCGGTTGGTCTTTTCGAGACATCACCTCGCGCTTCCTGTGCTCCCAGGTGTTCGTCATTCCCGCGAAGGCGGGAATCCAGGAAATGTCTCGCGTTGCATCCAGTGGATCATTTACTGAGACCACCTGGATTCCCGCCTTCGCGGGAATGACGGAGGTGGCGGGCAAACGATGATGGAATAACAAGCCATTAACGTCGCCGTGAATGCTTGTTGCCCCTAACCGAACAACCCGTTGTAACCGGGTCAAGCAGTTGAGCGAACACCGCTCAAATAGGCTGGTGTTAGGTGTTTCTTTGGTGACTTTCTTTGCACCAGCAAAGAAAGTTACTCGGCTGCCGGGCCGAATACCCGGCGCGGTACACCGAGAACAAACACACCCAACCCGAAGGCAAGAAAAAGAGGCGTGCCAAGCTGCGCCCATCAGCGCCCCTATCCCACTACCGTGGGAATCGCCTGCAAGGTCCGCTGCAAGTACTCCACCAAGGTGTTCAGCATCCACGGGCCCGCCAAGGCCAGCACAGCCACCGCCGCAATGATTTTGGGCACGAAGGACAAGGTGGCTTCGTTGATTTGTGTGGCCGCCTGAAAAATGCTCACCACCAAACCGACGACCAACACCGTGAGCAAGACCGGGGCTGAAATCATCAGCAGCATGTAGAGGGCTTGTTGCCCGATGGTGAGGACGCCTTGTGCATTCATACGGCAAAACTCGCAGCCAGTGAACCAATCAACAAATTCCAACCATCGGCCAACACAAAAAGCATCAGCTTGAAGGGCAGGGCGACCAGCACGGGGCTGAGCATCATCATCCCGAGGCTCATCAATACGCTGGCGACGATCATGTCAATGATGAGAAAGGGAATGAAGATCAAAAAGCCAATCTGAAACGCGCTTTTGAGTTCGCTTGTCACAAAGGCGGGTACCAGCACCTTGAATGGCACCTCGGCCGCCGGTACTTTGCTGTCAACCTTGGCCAGCTTGGAGAACAAGGCCAGGTCGGTCTGCCGAGTTTGTTTGAGCATGAACTCACGCATGGGGACTTCACCGCGCTTGAGGGCCTCATCAAAGGAGATTTTGTTGGCGCTGTAGGGTTCGTAGGCGTCGGCATAAACCTTGTCTAGCGTGGGGCCCATCACAAAAAAAGTGAGGAAAAGGCTCAAACCCACAATCACTTGGTTGGGTGGCGCGGCTTGCGTGCCCAACGCTTGGCGCAACAAACTCAGCACGATGACGATGCGGGTGAAGCTGGTCATCATCAGCAACACGGCGGGCAAAAAACTCAGTGCGGTGAAGAACAGCAGGGTTTGAATAGGCACGGAGTAGCTCGTGCCACCTGCTCCTTGCGCCACCATCAAGGGCAGGCTGGCGCCACCTGGGTTGGTTGTTGCACCGCCCGCTTGTGCCCACGCCAAGAGCGGTGCTGTGAGCAACAAGCACAACAAGCTTTTGGCGATGGATTTGGCGCTTGGCTTCATGCCTTAAGTCTCAGCGTTTGCCGCGTAAATTTCCAAGCAGCTCAGCAAACGATGCCGCAGCGGTGGGCGGGGTGGTGGGTGCGACGGCGTCGCCTTGCGGGTCCATGGTGTGCAAGGTACTGATGTTTTGTGGTGTGATGCCCAGCACCAGCCAGCGGCGCTCTTCACCATGACCTACTTCCACAGTCAAGATGCGTTGGCTGGGTGACAAAGGCAGCACGGCGACGGTGCGCATCAATTGGTTGTTGGTGCCGCTGCCCATGGGCGTGCGTTTGAGCAACCACAGGGTGATAGGAATCAGGGCGACGATGGCCAAAAACCACAGTACCGAACTCATGCCAATGGGGCTAGCTGTAGCGTTCATATCAAAATTTCCAATTGTTCGCTCACGACGAGCGGCTCAATCGTCTCATGCGTTCGGATGGGGTCACGATGTCGGTCAAGCGGATGCCGAACTTTTCGTTCACCACCACCACCTCGCCCTGTGCAATCAGGTAACCGTTCACCAGCACATCCATGGGCTCACCGGCCATGGCTTCCAGTTCCACGACCGAGCCTTGCGCCAACTGCAAGATGTGTTTGATCGGGATGCGGGTCCGGCCAAGCTCCACCGTGAGTTGCACAGGGATGTCCAGGATCATGTTGATGTCATTGCCCGCAGTGGCGGGCACATCCTCACCAAAGTTGGTGAAGGCGGCAGGCGTGGCGGCGTCTGCCCCGAGTGCCGCGATGGCGTTATCGGTCGTCGTTTCCGGCTTGGCTTCGGACAGCGCCGCCGCCCATTCAGCGGCCATGGCGTCTTCTTCAGACATGGAGGCTTCGTTTTCGTCAGACATTGGGTTCTCCTAACCAACCAGTGTGTGAGGTGGTGAGTAACTCGTCCACTTTGAGGGCGTATCGGCCATTGGCGGTGCCGTAGTGGCATGCCAGGATGGGAACGCCAGCGATCTTGGCGACGATGTCGGGTTTCAAATCCAGTTCAATGAAGTCACCGGGTTTGAAGGCCAGCAATTGCTCCACAGTCGCAGGCGCTTGCGCCAGCTCGGCCACCAAGTCCACATTGGCCGATTGAATTTGTTCTTTCAGTAAATTCACCCAGCGCCGGTCTGGCTCGTTGCTGTCACCTTGAATGGTGGAATACAGCACATCACGAATCGGCTCCAGCGTGGAATAAGGAATGCAAAAGTGAATCGTCCCTGACGTCTCACCAATCTCCAGCGTGAAGGACGTGGCCACCACAATCTCACTCGGGGTGGCGATGTTGGCAAACTGCGGTTGCATCTCCGAGCGCTGGTACTCCAGCTCCAAGGGGTAAATGCCATACCAGGCTTTTTTGTATTCGGCAGTCACCACCTCAACCAAACGCATGATGATGCGCTGCTCGGTGGGTGAAAAATCGCGGCCCTCAATTCGGGTGTGGAACTTGCCTGCGCCGCCAAAGAGCGCATCGATCACCGCAAACACCAAGGTCGGATCGCAAACGATGAGTCCTGCGCCGCGCAGGGGCCTGACGCTGACGATGTTGAAGTTGGTGGGCACCACGATTTCACGCAAAAACGCGCTGTATTTCTGTACCTTGATGCCACCAATGGAAATTTCAGGGCTCTTACGAATGAAGTTGAAAAGGCCAATGCGAATGTTGCGCGCAAAACGTTCGTTGATGATCTCCATCGTGGGCATGCGCCCGCGAACAATGCGCTCTTGGCTGGAGATGTCGTAGTCGCGTATGCCACCAGTTTGAACCTCTTCCTGTTCAAGCTTTTGGCTCTCGCCGGTGATGCCTTGCAAGAGCGCATCAACTTCGTCTTGCGACAGAATTTGCTGGTTCATGCGAGGTCCTGCCGGGGCGTGGCGAGTGGGTCGATCACTGCGATGAAACAGGCCGCGTTCATGGCTTACTGGATGATGAAGTTGGCAAAGTGAACTTGTTGAATTGGGTTCGCCGCAGCCTCTGAGGCGGGTTTGGCTTTTTTGCTTTTGCCTTTTCCTTTTCCTTCGGTCTCTTCGTTGGACTCCTGTGCTGCTTTGGTTTCTGACGGTGAAACGTCTGGGATGTAAATGCCCATGGGACGAGCCGCCTCCCGCATGATTTCTTGCGCCAACGCTTCTTTGCCCGAGCGTTCCAACAGTTCCTGGGATGTCTTGTGAGCCAGAACCATCAAGATGCTGTTGCGTATGGCCGGCATTAAGGCCTTCATTTTTTCGGCGAACTGCGCGTTTTCCACTTGCAGAGTCACCGCAATCTGGGCGTAGCGGTCGGACTCTTTGTCTGCCAAGTTCACGGTGAAGGGGTCCAGCGGTACGAAAACCGGAGGCTGATTCAAGTCCACTTTGGGCTTGGAGGAGGATTGTTCGACGTGCTCGTCAGTGTCGGCATCGGCCAGTTCTGCGGCAGCAGCCGCTTTCTTCTTGAGGAAAATGGCTGCGCCGCCGCCAGCAGCCGCCAACACCAACACCACTGCAGCAAGAATGATGATGAGTTTCTTTTTGCCTTTTTTGGCGGGCACGGCTTCCTCGGCTTGTGGCGCTGCGGGAGGGGCGGCTGCGGCTTTGGTGGCCATGTTCAATCCTTCAAGAATTAGTGTTGGCGGGCATTTGGTGAAGGGCCATCACCTTCCACTGTGCGCTGTGACTTGGTCTCATGCGTCCGATTGTGGAAGCGCCGACCGTCGGCGGATGCGTTGAATAACGGGGGGTTTATGGGTCAGACCTGGGCGACATCTGACCTTGGCTCGCACATCCCACCCAGTCGTTTTTTGCCCGCGTATCTCACCAGGCTCTAGCCCATGCACCGTCGCATGAGCGCGTCCCGGATGAACCATGCGGGTTTGGGTTGCGAATGGCTTGGCGGCCGATACGATCTTTTCAGTTGGCGAACAAGGCCCGCTCAGGCGTACACGTCCACCCCGCCCAGCACCACACGGCGTGTGCTGACCGGCTGGTGCTGAGCTACATCGCCAGCGTCTTCGCCACGCAGGCGGTTGGTCCTGCTGGCCGTGCGGTTGCTGTCTTGTTGGTTTTCACGGCCGTGGGCATGCTGGGACACGCCGCCGCCGCTGAGTGTCAAGCCGGCATCTCGCAGAGCGGTGGCCAACTCGGGAAGACTGGCTTCGATGAACTGCCGGGTCTGGGCAGAGTCAGCGCCGAAGTCCACACGGGCTTGGGTGCCGTCCAAGGTGATTTGCACGGAGACGGGGCCCATCTCCGCTGGGTTCAAGTGCAACTCTGCACTTTGCACGCCGTCTTTGGCCAAGAGGCTGATCTGACTGCCGAGCAACTCACGGAACTCGGGTGATTGAACTGGAGCAGACAGGTTGACGCTCACTGGAACGCTGTCAGCCAACGCACTTGTTTTTGCGCCCAGCGTGAACGCTTGTGGGCTGCCGTTGACCTCAGACGCTCCAGCGCTCGGAGGGGATTTCTGCACTGCGCCGGCCACGGTGCCGAGGACCTCGGTCGTGGAGGACGCCTGCGCCCGGCTCGATCCATCCAACCCTATTGCGCCTGCTGTGAGCGCGCTGGTCATGCCAACAGCGTTGGCGTTGAACTTGTCTGCACTGCTGGGCTCTTGCTTGGACTCGGCACCAGAGGGTGACATCAGCAGGCCGCTGGCTGGCGGTACTTTGCCGGTGAATCCACCGCGTGCGCCGGGTGTTTTTTCGCCCACCGACAGGGATGTCAAAGCCGCCGGGTTGTCGGCTGCGGTTTTGGTGCTCTGCCGATTTGAGAACACGCTGCCGGGCAGCACCGTGTCCTGCGGGACGGCAGCGCCATTTGGCACCAGCGCTGGTTGAGCAGCCTGGTCACTGATCCATTGCAACAAGGTCAGCGGGTTGAATTCAGACTCGGCTGGGGGGTTTTTATCCTTGTCGGTGTCATCGGTCGCTGTGCTGTCTTCGGGTGCTGCGGTCTGTTGCGCAGTGTCTTTGTTGGAAGGGTGGGGCGTGACGGGCCGGTTGGTGAGTTGTCTGGCCTCGCGCTGTGCGTTCAAGCGGTTGCGCTCAAGCTGACGTTCTGCGGTGCGCTCATTCGCGGGTGCCTTGCTGGGTTCTTGTGGTTTGTCCGTCGCTTCGGATTGCCGTGCGATTGACCTGTCTTCGGTTGCACCGGTCGTGTTTTTATCGAACGAACCCTGCTTTTGATCGCCCTGTTGCGACTCCAACAGGGTCGCAAAGGGTGTCGTCGTCGTTGCTGACGTGGAGAGACTGGCCGCAGCAGATGGCGGGACGACGGCTGCTGGCTGTACAGAAAGAGACACGGGTTTGGCGAGTTGCATCACGGTGGACCTCAAGCGTTGATGGGGCAGTGCGGTTGGTTCAACATCAAGATGTTGCAGCCGCACCTTGGCCATGGTTTTTCCCCCAGCTGACACGGCTGGCAAATTCGTCGGTTGTTTTTTGCTCGCGTCTGTCGGTGCTGAGTTGAATTTCATGCACCCGCCGCTCAATCAATTTGCGAACCGACGCGACGCGAATTTCTTGCTCCATCCACAGTACGCGGGCATTTTCTGCTTGGCGTTGGGTTTGTTGAACGGCGTTGCGCTGATAGTCCACCGCCTGCGTCAGGCGTTCATTGAAATTTTGGTAGCAGTTGACCAGTGGCATGGCACCTTGTTTGGAGAACTGGGTGGTCCAGCGCTGTTCGTACTCGCGGCGGTAGTTCACGAGTTGTTCTGCCTGTGCCTGCGCGGCTTGGAATGCGGCTTCCAGCCGCTGGTGTTGCTGCTGCGCTTCGTCACGCTCTTTTTCGGTTTGGGCCAACAAGGCCATCAAGGGGGCGAGTGAGCTCATGGGGAGGGTCCTTTGTTCAACCTAGATCCGGCAGTTGAACACGGCCGAGTGGGCTGCGATGTGGTGCGTTGGCAAGGCGAGACGACGCTGCGGGCTCATGCCCGCGAGGAGGAGCAACGCGGCCAGCGTGCCGCAGCGCGGCTCAATCGGGTGTGTAGCGCTTTCACCCAAGTGGTGAAAGTGATCGTGGGTAGAAATATCAGTATTCATGTGGTGTTACCAGCGGATGGAAGCGGTCAACTGCCGGATCTAGGTTCATAGTGACATCACCGTGCGCAAACGTTTCACGCTTTGTTCCATGCTGGCAGGCTGGTGCATGTCTTGTTGCAGCAATTGGTTCATGGGGTCGTGCAAACGAACGGCGGCGTCCAAATCGGCGTCGTGACCGGGTGAATAAGCACCGAGTTGAATCAGGTCCCGAGCTTTTTGGTGTTTGGCGTGCATTTGCCTGAAACGGCGTGCCGCGTCGATGTGCTGTGCATCGGCCACGTTCGTCATGACTCGTGAGATGGAGCGTTCCACGTCAATGGCCGGGTAGTGGCCGCTCTCGGCCAGTTCGCGGGACAGCACGATGTGGCCGTCCAGAATTCCGCGTGCCGCGTCGGCAATCGGGTCTTGTTGGTCGTCGCCCTCGGACAGCACGGTGTAAAACGCGGTGATGGAGCCGCCACCAGAACTGCCATTGCCACTGCGCTCTACCAGTTGCGGCAACTTGGCAAAACAACTTGGCGGATAACCTTTGGTGGCCGGTGGCTCACCAATGGCCAATGCAATTTCGCGCTGGGCCATGGCGTAGCGCGTGAGCGAGTCCATCAGGAGCAGCACATGGGCACCGCGGTCGCGGAAATGTTCAGCAATAGCGGTGGCGTAGTTGGCGCCTTGCATGCGGGTCAAAGGGGGTGCGTCAGCAGGTGCGGCGACCACCACGGCGCGACGCAAACCTTCTTCGCCCAAGATGTCTTCAATGAATTCTTTAACCTCACGGCCACGCTCACCAATCAAGCCCACCACGATCACATCGGCTTCGGTGTAGCGGGCCATCATGCCGAGCAACACCGATTTGCCTACACCGGTACCGGCAAACAAACCGATGCGCTGGCCACGGCCCACGGTGAGCAAGGAGTTGATGGCGCGAACCCCGGTGTCCAAGGGGCGGCGAACCGGGTCGCGGTCCATGGCATTGATGGGCCGGCGAATCAGTGGCTCGTTGTGGACGAAATCCAGCGGACCTTTGCGGTCCATGGGCTGACCGTGAGAGTCCACCACGCGGCCCAGCAGGCCGTCGCCCACGGGCAGGTGCAAGGTGCGGTCTTCTCCGCGACGCCACGGGTGTTGAACTGCACCGAGCTTCATGGGCACGACGGGTGTCGGGCGTGGAATCACCCTCGCGCCGCTGGCCAGCCCGTGTACTTCGCCAGTGGGCATCAAGTAAGCACGATCGCCCGAGAAGCCCACCACCTCCGCCAACACCGGTGGTTGGTCTGTTTGCTGGCGACCTGTTTTGTGAATTTCGCAGACTGAGCCGACAGGGACCCGAATGCCCGCCGCCTCCAGCACCAGGCCTGCCACGCGCACCAACAGGCCGTGCGATTCCAGTGACACCGGTTCCGCCGAGAAGGCTTGCATGTCAGCCAAATAACGCTGCCACTTGTCGGTGGTCTGCAGCGCCTGGGTTTCGAGTGGGGAGGAGATCATGTGGGGTCCTCTTCGGTCTGTTCTGCCGGCAATGAGCGGACTGGCGCTGCTTCGACTTCCTCAGCGTCTTCCCAAGGCTGATCGCAGCCCACTGCTGCGGCTGCGCGCCGCCAACGTGCTTGCATGCTGGCATCCATCACGCCAATGTCGGACTCCACCAAACAGCCGCCAGGCGCTACCGTGGCATCGCTGACCACTCGGCCACCGCGCGCCGCCAGCACCTCGGCCGCACCTTGGGTGACGAAGTCGATGTCATTCGGATGCACACGCACCGTGATGTGTTTGGCGCTGAGCAGCAGGGCTTCAAGCGCTTCATTGGCCACGGCGGCCACCAGCTCGGGTTTGGTGCTCAGTTCGGCACGCACCATTTGTTTGGCCAACTGGGTGGCCGTCACGGCCAAGGCGCGCGCCATGTCCTGCTGCAAGTCGTCCATTTGCCCAGACAACGATTGGATGATGGCGCTGAACTGCACATTCAACTGGTTGGCATAACTTTGTTTGAAGGCTTCCAGTGCGGCCATGCCGTCGCGGTAGCCGTCTTGGTAACCCTGTTGCCGGGTGGCGTGCAGCTTGGCGGAAAGCATCTCGGCCGGCGTGGCTTTCGGTGCCTCGGGTTCGGGTGGTCGGTGCGTGCCAGCAGCCTCATGCGCAGGCACGCCAGACAGCGCGTCGGGGTTCCACGCCGCAAAGGAATTGAGTTCTTCGCGCGGAATGAAACGGCCATACACCGACGGTTTAGCCCCTGCGGGTGGGGGCACGTTGAGGATGGTGGGCTTTTTAGAGGAAGTCATCGTCGGATCCGCCGCTCAACACAATTTGTCCCTCGTCGGCCAGACGCCGAACGATCTTGAGCATTTCTTTCTGCTCGGCTTCCACTTCGGATACACGTACCGGTCCACGCGACTCCAAGTCTTCGCGCAAGGTTTCTGCGGCGCGGGTGGACATGTTGCGGAAGATGCGCTCGCGCATCTCCGGCGTAGCGCCTTTGAGTGCAATGACCAAGGACTCGCTTTGCACCTCTTTGAGCAAGGCCTGGATGCCACGGTCGTCGATTTTTTCAAGATCGTCGAAGGTGAACATGTTGTCCATGATCTTCTGGGCCAGCTCGTTGTCGGCTTCGCGGATGTAGTCCAGCACCGCAGTTTCCACGCTCGTGCCCATCATGTTGATGACCTCGGCAGCCGCTTTCACGCCGCCGAGGGAGGCTTTGCGCATCTTGTCGCCACCGGCCAGCACCTTGCTCATGACCTCGTTCAGGTCCTTCAGCGCAGACGGTTGAATGCCATCCAAGGTGGCAATGCGAATCAGCACCTCGTTGCGCTGGCGTTCGGTGAAGCACTTGAGCACGCCCGCCACTTGTTCGTAGTCCAGGTGCACCAGGATGGCGGCGACGATCTGCGGGTGTTCGTTGCGCAAGAGTTCGGCCACCGACACCGCATCCATCCACTTCAGGCTTTCAATGCCCGAGATGTCGCTGCCTTGCAAAATACGGTCAATCAAGAGATTGGCCTTGTCGTCGCCCAGAGCTTTGCGCAGCACGGCCTTCACATACTCGTCGGTGTCGGTTACCAACATGCTTTGGTCGGCGGCTACGGCAGTGAACTTGTTGAGCACCGCATCAAAACGCTCGCGCGGAATGCTCTTCATCTTGGCGATGGTTTCACCGAGCGCCTGCACTTCCTTGGGGGCCAGGTGCTTGAAGACCTCGGACGCTTCCTCTTCGCCCAAGGACATCAAGAAAATAGCGGCGTCTTCTACGCCTTTGCTGTCGGTGGTGGCCATGTCGGTTGCTGCAGGATGGTGTTATTGATACCTACCCAAATCGCGACAAAAACTCCGTTCGGGCTGACCCTTCGACAAGCTCAGGAGTAAACGCAAGGCTGCGCCTTGTCGAAGCCAGCGCATGTCTCGGTCAAGGCCCGTCGACAGGGTCAGGCCGAACGGAGGGTGATTTGTCATAGCTCAATCAAAGATCATTTGGTTAAACGGCTTCGCCGCTGACCCACCCGCGCACAATGCCTGCGACGGCGGCGGGGTTGTCTTTGGCAAGCAAACGCGCCTGTTCCAACTGCGGGTTTGTCTTTGGGCCTTCGATCACTTGCAGTTCGGGCTCCGGAAGCGGTTCTGGATCGGCCACCACCGCGTCCAAGTTGCTGCCCGCAGCCGCTGGCGCAGGTTCCAGTGCCGCTTTGAGGGCAGGGCGCACCATGCCAAAAAACACCACCAAACCGACCAGTGCCAAACCCAGCGGCACAGCAGCGGCACGCAGAATGTCAATCACCTCGGGTTGTTTCCACAACGGCAGTTCCACTTGAGTGTTGGGTTCCACCTTGAAGGGCGCGTTGATGACCTTGACCGAGTCGCCGCGGTCTTGTTTAAAGCCTATGCTTTCTTTGACCAAGGACTCCAACTTTTCCAGTTCGTCTTTGGTCAGAGGCGTGACCGTGGTTTTGCCCTTGGCGTCGGTGTTGCTCTTGTGGTTGACCACCACAGCGGCATTCAAACGTTTCACGGTGCCGGTGGCGTTGCGCGTCACGCGCACGGTTTTGTCCACCTCGTAGTTGGTCACTGCTTCGCGCCGTGTGCTGCCGCTTGCACCCGTTTGTGCGGTTTGTAATGCACCGGCTGCACCCGTGATCGGTGCCGTAGCGGGTTGGGCTGGCTGGTTACTGGCCGCACCTGGAATACCCGTGGCACCGGCCGGTGTGCTGCCACCTTGTTCATTGGTTTGTTGGCTGCGAATGGCCACCTGGGCTTGATCGCCCTGGTTGGGTTTGAACTCTTCCGATGTCGCCTCCGACTGCGAGAAGTCCACCTCAGCGGTCACGGTGGCGCGCAAGTTCTCGCGGCCCACCACCGGTTCCAGCAACTCCATGATGCGTTTGCTGAAGCCGGTTTCAATCTGGTTCACATACTGCAGCTGCTGTGCATCCAGCCCCATGCTGCCGGGCCCATCTGCCGAACCCGACAGCAGTGCGCCGGTTTGGTCGAGCACACTCACGGCCTTCGGTGTCATCTCCGGCACGCTCGACGCCACCAAGTGCACGATACCGGCGATTTGCGCGCGGTCCAGTGTCCGGCCTGGGTGCAGGGACAACATCACCGAGGCACTGGGTTTTTGTTGCTCGCGGAAGAAGCCGTTTTGGTTGGGCAGGGCCAAATGCACACGCGAGTTTTGTACCGCCGCCATCGCATTGATGGAACGGGTCAGTTCACCCTCCAGCCCGCGCTGGAAAGTCAAACGCTCTTGAAACTGGGTTTGCCCGAAGCGGGCACCGTCCATCAACTCGTAGCCCACCACGGAGCCCTTGGGCAAACCGGCCGTGGCCAGTTTCAAACGTGCATCGTGCACTTTGCCTGCGGGCACTAAGATGGCAGAGCCGCCATCGGCATGGCGGTAAGGAATGTTCATCTGCGACAGCTGGGCAATGATGGCTCCGCCGTCTTTGTCGGAGAGGTTGGCGTACAGCACCTTGTAGTCGCCCTGGCTGCTCCACATCGTCATGGCGAACACCACGGCCACCAATGCGGCGATGCCCAGTCCCATCGAAAACTTGGCTTTGGCGGGCAGGGCGGCCAGTCGGCTGCCAAAACCAGCGTCTGCTGCAGGGTTGTCTTTCAGTACGACGGCGTTGCTCATGGTCGGAGGATCCAGGTCTTATTCCATCCCTATCGGGCTGCAGCGCCGCCGTCTTGGCACGGCGCTTCCCGAAGTGATCCCATTATTTGGAAACTGAAGGGAAATGAATGCCGAAACAGCCCGCGATTCGTCCTTCAGTTCGTCCCATTGAATGGCGTCGTGGTTCCTAAGATGGCGTTACTGCCAAGGCCCATCTCAGGTCGTGGCAGAGCGTGACTTTTGACCGGTGTTGTTGCCGCTCAAGTCGCGTTAGAGCGTTAGGAGTGCATCATGAACGTCAACCTCAAACCGTTCGACTTCGCCCAGGCCGTGGCCCGTGCGGGGCTGCAAACCAATGGGCAACCGTTGCCCAAAACCAAAGAGGTCGAAGGGGCAGGTTTCTCCCAAGCGCTGAGCCAGGCACTGTCATCGGTGAGCCAGTCCCAAACCCAGGCCAGTCAAATGCAGCGCGATCTGCAAATGGGCAAACCCACGGCCAGCATTGAAGAAACCATGGTCACCATGCAAAAGGCGCAGATTGGGTTTCAGGCGACCTTGCAGGTGCGCAACAAGCTGGTGCAGGCCTACAGCGACATCATGAATATGCAGGTGTGACCGGGGGGCGCTGAGGGGCGCAGCTTGGCACGCCTTTTTTGTATTCGTTCCGTGTGGGATTTTCTCGGATCGGTGCACCGCGCCGGGAGTTCGCCCCGGCATGGCGACCTACTTTCTTTGCTGGTGCAAAGAAAGTAGGCAAAGAAACACCCAACACCAGCCTATTTGAGCGGAGTTGGCTCGCCCGCTTGCCCCGTTACAACGGGTTGTTCGGTTAGTGGCAACAGGCATTCACGGCGACGTTAAAGGTTTGTTCTTCCGTCACCGATTGCCCACCACCACCTTCATTCCCGTCTTTGCGGGAATGACGAAGAGAAGTATCCGACTGCCGTGTGAGGTGATGTTTCGACGAGACCTGCCGAAAACGTGGCCCGAACGCCAGTGGCTACTGGCCGAATCCAGACTCCACGTCTGCACTCCAGCATCAAACCACCTCTCCCCAAATAGGCTGGTGTTGAGGTGTTTCTTTGGTGACTTTCTTTGCACCAGCATCGAGCGTTACTCGGCTGCCGGGCCGAGACCCGGCGCGGTGCATGGAGTAACGATCCACTATCCGCAAGCCGCAAGCCGCAAGCCGCAAGCCGCAAGCCGCAAGCCTCACTCGTCCGAGTTGATCAATCCCATGTCGGTGCTGCTCATCAAACGCTCGATGTCCATGAGGATGAGCATGCGGCCTTGGATGCTGCCGATGCCGGTGATGAAACTCGTGTCCACCGTGGTGTTCATCTCGGGGGCGGGTTTGACAGTGTCTTTGCCCAGTTCAATCACGTCAGACACCGAGTCCACCACGGCACCGACCACACGGCCCTTGACGTTCAGAACGATGACCACCGTGAAGCTGTTGTATTCAGCGTTTTCGCAACCCAGCTTCAAGCGCAAATCGACGATGGGAACAATCACGCCCCGCAAATTCACCACACCTTTGACAAAGGCCGGCGCATTGGCGATGCGTGTTGGGTTCTCGTAGGAGCGAATCTCTTGCACCTTCAAGATGTCGATGCCGTACTCTTCAGCACCCAATCGAAAGGTCAAGAACTCCCCCCCCATGGAGGCGGCACGTGCAGCCTCGTGTTTGGCAATTTGTTTGGCATCGTTGATCATGTCCATGTGAGGGCCTCTTGAGGGTTGTGTGGGCAGGCGCAGACGTCATGCCCTCAGTCAGTTTTCGGCCGTGTAGCCAAGAACTAAAGGGTGTGAGCGAACAATTTATCGTCTACACACCCCGTGTTTACCCGAGCTTGAAGGTGCCCACCACCTCGGCAAGCCGGGCTGCTTGGTCTTTCATGCTGGCGGCTGCGGCGGCACTTTGGTCCACCAGTGAGGCGTTTTGTTGGGTCATTTGATCCAATTCGGTGACCGAGCCATTGATTTGGCCGATGCCATCGCTTTGTTCCATCGCGGCGGCGCTGATTTCGCCAATGATGTCTGAGACACGCTGCACCGACCCCACGATCTCCCTCATCGTTTCTCCCGCCTCGGCGACCTGTCGTGAACCTCCTTCCACCTTCTCGACCGAAGCGCCAATCAGACTTTTGATCTCTTTGGCCGCTTCTGCGGAGCGACCCGCCAAACTGCGGACTTCGCTGGCCACCACGGCGAATCCGCGTCCTTGTTCTCCGGCGCGTGCGGCTTCGACGGCGGCGTTGAGGGCCAAAATATTGGTTTGGAACGCAATACCGTCAATCACGCCAATGATGTCGGCAATCTTTTTGCTGGACGCGTTGATTTCGTCCATGGTGCTCACCACCTGGGCCACCGCATCACCACCACGCTGGGCCACTGCTGCGGCGGACGATGCCAGTTGATTCGCCTGCCGCGCAGAATCAGCGCTTTGGCGCACGGTACCCGTGAGCTGGGTCAGTGAAGAAGCTGCCGTTCTGAGGTTGGACGCAGTTTGTTCGGTTCGGCCACTGAGATCTTGGTTGCCTGTGGCGATCTCATGGCTGGCAGTGGAGATGCTGTTGGCCGAACTGCGAACGTTGGAAACCAAGCTGCGCAGTTCATGCTGCATCTTCACGGCTGCGCCCATCACGCTGTGGTCGGGCGCTGCCGATTGGGCTTGCGTTGACAAATTGCCTTCGGCCACTTCCATTAACAATGCCTGAACCTGTTGAGGCTCCGCGCCGAGCTGTGCGTGAATGTTGCGGTAGGCCCACCAAAGCAGTGCCAGCACCGTGGCACCGAGGGCCAGTGCGGCAAACAGTGCCACAGACTCCCAGCGGTGTTTGGATTGTGTTGCTGCTTCTGTGGTGGCCCGTGTGCGTGTATCCAGCAGCACAAAAAACTCGTCCACTGGTTTCATGATCTTGGCTTTGAAGCGGTGGTAGTCCAGGTCATGCATCATGGCTCTGGCTTTGTCCAGATCGGGCTCGCCCTTGGTGGTGAAGCCGCCTTTGCCGTCCTCGAGCTGGCCCTTCACCAAGTTCATGGCGATAGTTTCTGTTTTCACCAAATCGTCTGAGTTGTTTTGCGCTTACTTGAGCTTGCCAAACTCTTCGTCGGTGAAGCCCGCTTGTTTCATGAGGTCCGCAAGGGCGACGGTTTCACCAGCACCACGCGGGTTCACCGCGTTGTCGGCTGCGCGAAAGTCCCAGTAGATGCGTTCGTAGGCCAGGGGACGGGGCTTCTTGCCGTTGCGAATGTCCAGCACCTCAAAGTACTGTTGCTCCCACTTGGCATCGCCCGACACGACATAGGTGCGTGCCAAACGGGTCAAGTCGTCGGAGCTTTGTCGCAACTCATCGGCGAGCAAGAAAGATTGGTAGCGGTTGACCGTGGCGGCGTCGAGCGCATTGCCCGCACGTTTGGCCATCAAGTTGGAGGCCAGCAGTATCACCGTCAGAACGACGGTGACCAAGAAAAGGGTCTTAAAAACGCCCCGCACAGAAAAAGTGGACTTCATAAAAACACCTTGTCGATTGCAAGAGAAATGCGTTTCTTCCCTGTTGCCAGTTCAACCCAGCTTGAAAGTGCCCACCACGTGGGCCAGCCGCGTCGCCTGGTCTTTCATGCTCTCCGCTGCCGCAGCACTTTGTTCCACCAGGGCGGCGTTCTGTTGTGTCATTTGATCGAGCTGCGTCACCGAGCTGTTGATCTGGACTATGCCCTCGCTTTGTTCCATGGCGGCAGCGCTGATCTCGCCAATGATGTCGGTGACACGCTGCACGGAGCCCACGATTTCTTTCATGGTTTCACCCGCCTCAGCCACCTGACGCGAGCCACCTTCTACTTTCTCAACCGATGCGCCAATCAAGGATTTAATTTCTTTGGCCGCTTCTGCAGAACGCCCAGCCAAGCTGCGCACTTCACTGGCCACGACCGCAAAGCCACGGCCTTGCTCACCCGCACGGGCTGCTTCGACCGCTGCGTTCAACGCCAGGATGTTGGTTTGGAAAGCGATGCCATCAATCACGCCGATGATGTCGGCGATCTTTTTGCTCGATGCATTGATCTCGTCCATGGTGGTCACCACCTGGGCCACGGCGTCGCCGCCGCGCTGGGCTACTTCGGCGGCCGAGGAGGCCAGTTGGTTGGCTTGGCGGGCAGAGTCAGCGCTTTGGCGCACCGTGCCCGTCAGTTGGGTCAATGAGGATGAGGCCTGCTGCAGGTTGGAGGCCGTTTGTTCGGTGCGTCCGCTCAGGTCTTGGTTGCCTGCGGCCACCTCGCTGCTGGCGACTTGGATGCTTTCGGACGATAGACGGACCTCACCCACCAGTTTGCTCAATGAGTCTTGCATGGCTTGCAGGGCGCGCAGCAATTGACTGGCTTCGTCTTTGCCTTGAGTTGGAATGGTTTGTGTGAGGTCGCCTTGGGCAATACGCTGTGCCACCCTCAGAGCTTGCTCAATGGGTTGCACGATGGAGCTGGAGTTGAGCAAGGTCAATGGCACCACCAAAGCCACCGCAAGCAGCAGCACGATGCCCGCCAGCCACTTGGTTTGTTTGGCTTTGGCTTCAATGGTGGCCATGTCGGACTGGGCTTTCAGGATGGTGGATTTTTGGAATTCTTTCAATTTGTCTTGCGCGTTTCGTACATCGGCTTTCGCCGGATCGAGTGCTTCCGCTGCGGCGGCTGTGGATTCGAACTTGCCTGCTGCGATGTCCTTCGCAATCGGTTCCAACTTGGCTTGGTAAGCCGCCATCAGTTTGTCGATTTCTTCCAGGATGGCTGTGCTTTGTGCGTTGGCTTCGGCCGCCGCACTCTTGGCTCCGGTGCGCACACCCGTCACCGCAGCCAACCACTTGGTGCTGTAGTCGGCGACCTTGGCAGGGTCTTCACGCGAGATGATCATGTCCTTTTCATAGCGCCGAACATCTCCAAAAGCGCTGTACATCGACGACAGATGGTCTCCCACTGTCAGGGCTTCATCCACGCCCTGGTTGCCGAGTTTCTGGATGTGGAGCATGCCCAGCAGGCCGGTGCTGCCGACAACGAGCAGCAAGGCGACCACCATGACGATGGCGCCCATCATGCGGAATTGAATCGTGAAATTGCGGATGAAAGATTTGACGGCGTGCATGGAGACCTTTCTGTCTTGGAATAAAAGCGGGGCTGAAGTCAGCCCCGGTTCAATTTGCATCTCGCTGTCTCAGCTGTCGATGTCGTTGATCAGGCCCATGTCGGCGCTGCTCATCAAAGCTTCAATGTCCATCAGGATGAGCATGCGGCCTTGCACGCTGCCAATGCCGGTGATGAAACTCGTGTCCACGGTGGTGTTCATCTCAGGCGCGGGCTTGACGGTGTCTTTCCCCAGTTCGATCACGTCAGACACCGAGTCCACCACGGCACCGACCACACGGCCCTTGACGTTGAGCACGATGACGACGGTGAAGCTGTTGTATTCGGCAGTTTCGCAGGCCAGCTTCAAACGCAAGTCCACGATGGGAACAATCACGCCGCGTAAATTCACCACGCCCTTGACAAACTCAGGTGCATTGGCGATGCGGGTGGGGTTTTCGTAGGAGCGAATTTCCTGCACCTTCAAGATGTCGATGCCGTACTCCTCGGCACCCAGGCGGAAGGTCAAGAACTCGCCGCCCATCGTGGCTGCACGTGTGGCCTCATGCTTGGCAATTTGTTTGGCGTCGCTGATCATGTCCATGATGGTCCTCTCAGGTGGCGCGGTTCAAAGCGCCGTCAGTGGTTAACGTGGTGACTTGTGCGGGGGATGTCAGAAGGTTTCCCAGTCGTCTGAGGCACCAGATGACGCAGGGGCCGGTGCCATGGCTGCGGGGGCTGGTGCTGGGCTGGGTTTGGCTGCGGGTGCTTTGGGTGCCGCTGCAGCCGCCGGTTTGGTTGCGGTTGGCTTGGCGGGTGTCGCAGATTTATAGCTGGGGGCTGCGGTGCTGTTGCCCATGCCATTGCCGAGTTTGAAGGTGGCCACGGTTTGCGCCAGGCGATGGGCCTGGTCTTTCAGGCTTTCTGCAGCGGCGGCACTTTGTTCAACCAGGGCAGCGTTTTGTTGCGTCATTTGGTCGAGCTGGCCGACCGAGCTGTTGACTTGGCCGATGCCGTCGCTTTGTTCCATGGCAGCGGCAGTGATCTCACCGATGATGTCCGAGACGCGCTGCACCGACCCGACAATTTCCTTCATCGTGTCGCCTGCATCGGCCACCAAACGTGATCCGCCTTCGACTTTTTCAACCGAAGCGCCAATCAAGGTTTTGATCTCTTTCGCGGCTTCGGCGGAGCGGCCGGCCAAGCTGCGCACTTCACCGGCCACCACGGCAAAACCGCGGCCCTGTTCACCGGCTCGGGCCGCTTCCACGGCAGCATTGAGCGCCAGGATGTTGGTTTGGAAGGCGATGCCGTCGATCACGCCAATGATGTCTGCAATCTTCTTGCTGGAGGCATTGATCTCGTCCATGGTGGTCACCACCTGGGACACCACTTCGCCGCCACGTGCGGCCACCTGGGCTGCCGAGGCCGCCAACTGGTTGGCTTGACGGGCGGAGTCGGCGGACTGGCGCACGGTGCCGTTGAGCGTGTCCATGGACGAGGCGGCTTGCTGCAGATTGCTGGCGGTTTGTTCGGTGCGTGCGGACAGGTCTTGGTTGCCAGCGGCAATTTCGCCGCTGGCGGTGGAGATGCTGTCGGCAGAGCTGCGCACATTGGAGACCAAACTGCGCAGACCATCCTGCATGGCGATGGCTGTGGCCATGACACTGTCGGCGGGGTAGCTGTGGTCGTTGGACGAGCCAGAGAGGTCACCCTGAGACACCTGCATCAGCATCTGCTGAACCTCAGACGGTTCTGCACCGAGTTGGTTGTAAATTCTTTTCTTAGCCCAGACGATGGTGAACACCATCGAGACAGCCAGACCCAAACCGATGCCCACCAAAGTCGTACTGGTGGAGGTATGGGTGGTGGATGTAGTGAGCAGGTATTCGCCCACCCCAAGTGCTGCCGCCATGCCTACAGACTGTGCGGTCAAGAGCTTAAATATGTTGCCAATCGACATGGACTTTTTCATGGTGCTTTCCAATCTGTGTTTGTTTGAATCAGGGGCTTCAAGACCGAGGTGGACGGTCAATGCCGCGCTCTTCGCACCAGGCTGCCCACATCCAAAATCAAGGCCACGCGGCCATCACCCATGATGGTGGCGCCGGAAACATCGTTGACCTTGCGGTAGTTGGCTTCCAGGTTTTTCACGACCACTTGTTGTTGACCAAGCAACTCGTCCACCAGGAGGGCCACGCGCCCGCCCTCGGCTTCTGCCACCACCATGATGCCGCTGACGTTTTCAAAGTCGAAACGCGGCACGTTGAAGACTTGCTCCATCTCCAGCACGGGCATGTATTCGTCGCGCACTTGAACCACGCGGCCTGCGCCACCCACGGTTTTGATCATGCCGTCTTGCACTTGGAAGGACTCCACCACCGAGGAAAGCGGCAGGATGTAAACCTCTTCGCCCACACCCACACTCATGCCGTCCATGATGGCCAGGGTCAGCGGCAGGCGCACGCTGACGCGCATGCCGTAACCTTCCGCAGAGTCGATGTCCACCGTGCCGCCGAGCGAGGCGATGTTCTTTTTCACCACGTCCATGCCGACACCTCGGCCGGACACGTCGGTGACCACGTCGGCGGTCGAGAAACCAGGGGCAAAAATCAAGTCCCAGGCTTCTTTGTCGCTCATGGCGTCGGGCGCATCAATGCCTTTTTCACGGGCTTTCTTGATGAGTTTTTCGCGCGACAGGCCACGGCCGTCGTCTTTCACTTCAATGACGATGGAGCCGCCTTGATGTGACGCTGACAACGTGATGGTGCCGCTTTCAGGTTTGCCTTTGGCCAGGCGGTCAGCCGGCATTTCAATGCCGTGGTCGCAGCTGTTGCGCACCAAGTGGGTCAGCGGATCGGTGATTTTTTCTACCAGGCCTTTGTCCAGTTCGGTGGCTTCACCTTGCGTCACAAACTCCACTTTCTTGCCCAGTTTGGCGGCCAGGTCGCGCAGCATGCGCGGGAAGCGGCTGAAGACCATGGACATGGGAATCATTCGGATCGACATCACCGACTCTTGCAAGTCGCGGGTGTTGCGGTCCAGGTCCGCCAGGCCCGCCACCAGTTGTTGGTACAGGCCGGTGTCAATGTTTTTGCTGTTTTGCGCCAGCATGGCTTGCGTGATGACGAGCTCACCGACCAGGTTGATGAGTTGGTCTACTTTTTCAACTGACACGCGCAGCGTGGCGGCTTCTGGAGCCGCAGCTGCTTTTTCAGCGCGAGCAACTGGTTTGGCCGCCACCACTGGGGCTGCGGTGGTGTTGACTTCGGTGGCACTGATTTCTGGCACCGTGCCGATTACCGCCCCTGGGGTACCCGGTGCATCGTCAAAGAAGCCGTAGCCAACCTCGGCTGCTTTTTCGGCGACCGATTCCACGGGTGCGCCCGGCGCACCCTCGTGGAATCCAAAACCTGATGTCATCGGCAGCAGGGCGACTTGTTCTCGCGCCACATGAAAGGTGAAGAGGTCCATCAAATCAGCGTCGCTGCTGTTCGTGATGATTTTGAAGCGGCGCATGCCGTCGGAGGGCTTGCCGCCGTCCAAGGGTTCAATGGTGCCGAGGTCCACAATTTCTTTAAACAAGTCCACCAGGTTGTCGGCCAGCGAGATGTCTGACAGCGGGCCCACGCGCAACTCAAGCGCACGTGCATGATTTTCGGGATCCACGCTGGGTGCCGCAGCTGGGGCCGCGGCGGGTGCTGCGACAGGTGCTGCAGCCACTTTAGGCGGCGGTTTTTCACCCGCCACCATGGCGCGGATGCTGAACAGCAACTCGGTGGTGTCAATTTCGGGGCCTGCACCACCTTCTTGGTGGCGGGCGAGTTGGGCTTTGAGCGCGTCGCCTGATTGCAGCAACACATCGACCATGGCCGAGTTGGGTTGCAGTTCATGGCGGCGCAGTTTGTCCAACAGCGTTTCCATCTGGTGCGTCAGCTCGGCCACGTCGTTGAAGCCAAACGTGGCGGCGCCGCCTTTGACGGAGTGTGCGCAGCGGAAGATGGAGTTGAGCTCCTCATCGTCGGCCGCTTCAAGGTCGATTTCCAGCAGTTGTTGTTCCATGCGGTCCAGGTTCTCACCGGCTTCTTCGAAGAAGACTTGGTAGAACTGGCTCAGATCGATGCCTGCGCTGAGGTTGGAACCTTCAGACGTCATGTCGCCCATGGCGCTCTCCTGTTTACTTGCGTGCTTGACTTGCTTGGCGTTTCAAAAACGCGCTGCTTGTGCTTTAGCGAACCACTTTCTTGATCACTTCGAGCAGCTTGGCTGGATCGAAGGGCTTGACCAACCAACCCGTGGCCCCAGCAGCGCGGCCCGCCAGCTTCATCTGGTCGCTGGACTCGGTGGTCAAAATCAAAATGGGGGTGGCCTTGAATTTGGGGTTGTCCCGCAGCTTCTTGGTCAGGCTGATGCCGTCCATGCGGGGCATGTTCTGGTCGGTCAGCACGAGGTCGAAGTCGCGGCTGGAAGATTTTTCCCAGGCGTCCTGACCGTCTACGGCTTCCACCACGTTGTAGCCCGCACTCTTGAGAGTGAAGGTCACCATTTGACGCATGGAGGCTGAGTCGTCCACAGCGAGTATTGAATGCATAACGTTCTCCGGGGGTCTCTAGTGAATGAAAGTGAGGGTCAGGGGTTAAAACAACTCGATGGATCCAACGTCCATCTCGGCTTGGGTCACAGGGTTGGGGCGCAGCGGCGGCATTTCCACCACCGCAGCGCCTTCTTCATCATCGCCAAAGGTTTCCCGCGCCAAGGTGTCTGCGCAGCTGCGCAGACGTTTGTTGGTATGGGTGATCAGTTGCGAGGCCATGTCTTGAAATTGCAAGGCGGTCACGGCGGTGCCCAGGCACTGAATCGCGCGGGTGACCTCGCCTTCTTGGTTTGGGTCAGCGATACCCATCTTCTGGATTTGTTCGCTGGCCCCTTGGAAACCAGCGAACAGCACCACGCAAGCATCGGACAGCAGGGTCTGCAGGCGTTCCAGATCGTTGGTCGCCGTCATCAGGTGATCCTGCAAATCCGCAGCCGCCTGCAGCGGCAGGAAGCCAGCTTCAATTTGGGCGGGGGCTTCGTTCATTAACGTTGTGCTCCACGGGTTTCCTATCGTTCCTTGCAAGAAGGTGGTGTGGCATGCGGCCCTCGCATGTCTCACCGGTTTTCTTGCCCATGTGAGGCATTTTCGGCAGACCATCGGCCAACATTAGGGTGATGACTGCCAAAAAGACGGTCTATTTCTCTGGATAGTCCCACTGCATGGGCGCGGGGCAGACAAACGCAGTGAACCAAGTGCGACTCCAATGGCCCGTCATTCCCGCGAAAGCGGGAATGACGTGTGGACCTGCCCACTCGCGGCATACTCCAGCCCATGACACCCACCCCGCGTGAGCCCCTGCGCCTGCTGCATCTGGAAGACTCGGAGCTTGACCACGAGTTGATGCTTGCTCACATGCGTCGCGCGGGGGTGCCGCTTTCTGTGTTTCGGGTGGAAACTGAAGCGGACTTTTTGCAGGCCTTGGAGCGGGACTTAGACGTTGTCCTGTCTGACTACAACCTGCCGGGTTTTTCCGGTCTGGTGGCCCTGGACTTGCTCAAAGTCAGCGGCAAAGACCTGCCCTTTATTCTGGTTTCCGGTGAAATTGGCGAAGAAACCGCCGTGGAAGCCATGCGCAATGGCGCCAGCGACTATTTGCTGAAAAACAACCTGTCACGCCTGGCACCGGCCGTATTGCATGCGGTAGAGGCCAGCCGCACCCGGCAGGCGCGGCAATTGGCTGATTTGGAGCTGGGCGCGTCCAAGCAGCGGCTGCACGAATTGGCGCAGCACTTACAAACCAGTGTGGAGCAAGAGCGCGCCGCCATTGCCCGTGAAATCCACGACGACGTGGGGGGCTCGCTAACGGCCCTGAAATTTGACCTGGCCTGGATGGCCCGCCGCAGCAGCGATCCCGAGGTGCTGGCGCGTGTCAATTCAGCCCTGGAAACCGTGACGTCGGCCATTGAAGCCAGCCAGCGCATCATGCACAACCTGCGTCCAGCCATTCTCGAACAAGGCTTGGTCGCGGCATTGCAGTGGATGGCTTCGCGGTTCGAGCCCCGCACGGGCATCACCTGTGTGCTGCGTTTGCCCAGCCACATGCCTGATTTGCCAGCGGGGGTGCCCCTGGTGGCTTACCGCACCGCCCAGGAAGCGCTGACCAATGTGTCCAAACATGCCCAGGCCACCAAGGTGGAAATTGATTTGTCTTTGGCAGGCGGGGTCTTGTCCTTGGAAATCAGCGACAACGGGCGGGGTTTGTCCACCACCGATCTTGAAAAAGTTCGCTCTTTTGGCATACGCGGCCTGCACGAGCGGGCCCACACGGTGGGCGGCTGGGTTGATTTGAGCAGCCACCAAGAGGGCAGCCTGGCGTCTCAACAGGGCACGACCCTGATACTTTCTGTGCCACTGCCCACTGGTATTGCTGCAGCCCGCACCGAGCCTGTTCCTGGAGTACGAGATGGTCTTGATCCAGAATCACGTTCTTCCAGTACAGACGCCGACCCCACGGGTTGGGGAAGCCTCTAACTCCTCTAACTCCAATGATCCGAGTCATTCTTTGCGACGACCACGCGCTGATCCGCTGCGGCATACGCGACACGCTCTCAGACGCACCCGACATTGAAGTCGTGGGCGAGGCAGGCGAGTACAGCGAGCTGCGCTCACTGCTGCGCGCCACCACTTGCGATGTGCTGGTGCTGGACATCAATATGCCGGGCCGCAGTGGTCTGGACGTGCTGCACGTACTCAAGGACGAAGGCAGCACGATGAAGGTGCTGGTGGTGTCGATGTACCCCGAGGAGCAATACGCCATTCGTGCACTGCGTGCCGGGGCTTTTGGTTATGTGAACAAAGGTGGCGACCCCGCGCTGCTGGTGACTGCGGTGCGCACGGTGTCTCAGGGCCGCAAATACGTCACACCCGAAATTGCCCAAATGCTGGTTGAAAGCCTGACCACCCCGGTGCAGGAAAACGCCCACGAAAAGCTCTCAGACCGGGAGCTGCAAACCTTGGTCATGATCGCCTCGGGCAAACGCCTCTCCGACATCGCCGAAGAGCTCACACTTTCTCCCAAAACCGTGAGCGTGTACCGCGCGCGGGTGCTTGAAAAACTGGGTCTGTCCAACAACTCGGAGATGACGGTTTACGCCATCCGACACGGGTTGGTGGGGGAGTAAGAGCGGCTAACAACACCGTTCGGGCTGAGCCTGTCGAAGCCAGCGCGTGTCTCGGTCAACGCCCTTCTACAGGCTCAGGGCGAACGGTGTACGTACTGTTTTCTTAGGGGCTCTAAAAACCCGGGAATGGCGAACTCCCCGCAGTTTCAGTTTGATTCAAACGACCGTTTTTGCCAAACGCATCACCGTGACTCCTGGCCGCAACTGCCGCAACGAGGGCATGACCAGGGTGCAGTGGCCATAGGGCGTGACAAACGGCTCGTCGTCATTGAACCCCAACACGGTGCCCGCACGGGGGATGGTTTGACCGCTTTGCCAAGGCTCCACAAAGCGCAAATTCATGCTGCGTGCGACGATGCCGCCGGTGACTTCAAGAACTTGTTGTGCCGGTGGATCGGGTCGCAACCAGGTGGCTGGAATGTCGGGTTGTTCAAGCACGCCACTTTCGACCAAAAAGCGGCCCACCATGTCCACGGCCACATCCCTGCTCACCAACTCACCGTGATAACCGCATTCGAGCAACAAGGCGCGGTTGTTTTGTTCGGTGCTTGAACCCAAACGGCCGTGGTCGCGCAAACGAACCCCGTCTTGGTGGCCCGCATCCACCACCACATGCGTGGGGGTGGCCAGCTTGTTGGCCAATGCCACATTTCGCGGCTGCAAACCCGTGAGCAGCAGGGGCACGCCGGGCTCGTGCATGGAGTGCAAGTCCAGCAACCAGTCGGCCCGCTCAACGAAAGGAAGTAGCTCAAGGGCGCGGCGTTGCTCGCGGCTGCTCGGGCGAGTTTTCAAGCCGGGCCCCCACACCCGATTGAGATCTTCATCGAGGTAACGCGACGCGTCCGAGTTGTTTGCCTCAAACGCGTCGAACGCCGCCAGGTTGCAAAACGCCAAGGTCAAGCTACCGCGACGTGGCCGCAGCCCGATTTGCAGCGCGTCAAGCAAAGCCCAAGCGCCGCACAATTCGTTGCCATGCACCAAGGCGGTCACGAGGACGTGGGGGCCCGGGGTAAGTGCGCTGTAGGCCCATACACCTTCAGTTCCCGTATTTCCAGCTCGCCAGGCACCCAATTCGGGTTTGGGCAATTCAAAGTGCAGCTCGCTCATGATGATGTCCGGAAATCAATCGGCCTTGATCTTCGCGAAATCCACCACGCGGGTGTACTTTTCGTTCTCGCTCTTCATGTAGGCATTGAGCAGCACTTCAGGCGCGTCGCTGGTGACGGTGGCGATGCGCGCACCGGCGTCGGCGAGTTTCTTGTGAAGATCTTCCGAGCCCAAGGATTCGGTGAGGGCTTTGCCCAGACGTGCAGTCACAGCGGGCGGCATTTTCGCGGGGCCAAAGAGTGCAAACCAAGAACCAATGTTGACCTTGCGCAGGGCAGAGTGCTCAGACAGTGCGGCCAGATCTGGCGTCTGTTGCGAACGTCGCGCTTCGGTGGTGCCAATGGCATTGAGTTTGCCCGACTTGATGTGGGGCAAGCCGCTGGACAGCACAAATATGCCGAAGTCGAGCTGGCCGCCGAGCAAGTCATTGGTCAGTGGCGCAACACCCCGGTAGGGAATGTGCACCATGAAGGCACCTGAGCTTTCTTTGATCATCTCGCCAGCCAAATGCAACGCGGTGCCATTGCCCGAACTGCCATAGCTGTACTTGCCGGGGCTGGCTTTGACCAAGGCCAGAAACTCTTCCACGGCTTTAACTTTGGTGTGCGGCGCGGCGACCAGGACCAGCGGCTGCGATGCCACCATGCCGATGGGGGTGAAATCTTTCTGCGGGTCGTATTTGACAGCGGGGTTGATCAACTTGACGATGGCCATCTCGTTGCTGGCACCCAGGATCAGGGTGTAGCCATCCGGCGATGCATTTGCCACACGCTGTGCACCAATGGCACCTCCAGCGCCACCGACGTTTTCGATAACGACGGTTTGGCCCAAACGTTTGGACAACTCACCACCAATCAAACGCCCCACCAAGTCGGTGCTGCCACCCGGGGGGTAGGCCACCACCAAGGTGATGGGTTTGTTGGGATAGTCGGCCTGCGCGTGCAGCAACGGTGAGGTGGCGGCCAGAACACTGGCAGCGGCCATGTGAACCAAACGACGGCGGTTGAGCGTGGTTTTCATGCGTGGGCTCCTGGGTTTGAACAGGGCTCAGTGTGCTCAAGACATGACCGTCCGACGGTGCTGAAATCGCACCAAACTGTGCTAAGAAGGCACATTCTGAGAGGGTCAGAAACGAAGAATTGCATCTCATCGCAGCTGCTGATGAGCGACGATGTTCAGCTTGCCTCGGAAAGTACCCTCAATTCCATTGCGCACCTGGGCTTGCAAGCGCAGGTGTGCACTGCAAGTGAGGGCAACGCAAGTCACCCAAATACCTTGGCTGAACATGGCCGCCAATCAGGTCGCAGCTTGATTGGGACATTCTGATGAAAGCAGGACACCGACTTTGTCCCATTCCTCAAGGCCGAGATCGCCAAGTTCAAGCAGGTGGTGGAGTTTGCGGGGATCAGAAACTGAAACTCAAACGTCCGTGGCCGCCCATGCCGCTTCAATGTCAGCCGACAAACGACTGGCGCGGCGGTAAAGGCGAACGTCAAAGTGCACTTCGTCGCTGCGTTTGCCCAGCGCCATCAAGTTGCCACGTTTGCAATCAGCAATCACCGATGACCAAGGCAACCAGGCCACGCCCAGTCCCTTGAGCGCGTACTCATGAATGGCGTCTGCTGAGTCGCATACAAAACGGGTGCGCGCTTGCACTTCGGGCGACGACAAATGACCATGCGTGGCCAGCAGTGCACCCAGTGACAAGGAGGGGCCATACGCAATCAAAGGCGCGGTGCTCAACTGGTACTGCGCCACACCGGGCGAGCTTGTGCGTGATACGGGTACCAGCTTGTCATGGGTCAAGGTCAGGTGTCGGTGGCGCTGGTTGTTGAGTTTGACCGACATGGCGGGGTGTTCGTAACAACACACCAAGTCCACCTCATCGCGTTCCATCATGGCGGCCATGTCGGAGACTGATCCTGTGCGTACTTCGATTTTTCTGCCTGCCAAGGGACCACGGGGTTTGGTCATTTTGACCAACCAATCGGCCACCACGGTGCGGGCCAAGGTGCGGCCTGTGGCCACCCGCAGCACGCGGCCTGCCTGGGCCAACTGGGTGCGAATTTGCAAGCGGGTGTGTTGCATGCCGTGCACCACTTGTTGCGCTTGCGCCAGTAAGGTGAGGCCAGCCTCGGTGAGTTTCACCGGGCTGCTGCTGCGGTCGACCAAGGGCACGGCGGCCCACACCTCCAGTGCTTTGATGCGCCGCCCGAAAGCCGGGTGGGTGACATTGCGTTTTTCTGCCGCCCGAACAAAACTGCGTTCTTGAGCGAGCGCCATCAAGTCTTCAAGCAGTTTGATGTCCATGACGGCAGATTCTGGGGTAAACGGTCAACGCGCGGCCACGCGGCCGCTCGCAGCTGCTGAACCCGTTTTGGAAAGTGCCAACTTGAGCTGGCGCGACACGTCGGATACAAAGCTGTCGACCAAACTGCTCACCGGCCGCGTCAACGGGGTCAGCGCAAGAATGGGAGTGCGGATGACGGGGCGTATGGGGTGAATGTGGTGCGTCCCGTGGACATGGCTGGCGGTCAAGGGATCGACGAAGGCCACGCCCAAACCCGCAGCCACCAGCGAACACGCCGTACGCGCGAAACGCACCGTGGCCAGCGGCGCAAACGCCACGTCGGCGGCGTCGAACGCGGCCCGTACCTGCTGACCTTGATGGGTTTGTGGGTCAAATGCAATGAAGGGCAGCTTGGCGACATCGGTCGGCGACACATGGCGTTTGTGGCCCAGACTCAAGTGATCTGGGGCGATGCACACCATGTCCATGTGTCCTAAGCGCACACCGCGCAGCATGGGGTGCTCGACTTCTGCGGCACAGAGCCCCACGTCGGACTGACCTGACACCAGGGCGTCCATGAGTGCAGGCGAGGGCAGAATTTCAAGGGCAAAACGACTGGAGGGCGCACGCGCCCACCACGTGGCCAGCGCTTGGGGCACCACCTCCAGCCCGAGGCTTGGGCTGCAGGCGACACGCAAGGTGGCGTGGCTGCCGGTTCGCAGCGCTTGTGCGAAATCGTCTATGCCCTGCACGCCTTGGTAAACCGCTTGCACCTGGTCGAACAAAAGCCTTGCTTCATGCGTGGGAATGAGTCGCCCTTTGAGGCGTTGGAACAGGCGGAACCCCAGCTGCGACTCCAGGTGCTTGACCGTGCGGCTAACGCCCGGCTGAGTCACCTTGAGCAACCGTGCCGCGTCGGAGATGCCGCCACTGAGCATCACTGCCCGAAAGGTTTCAATTTGGCGCAGATTCACTGGTCATAACAGTTTGGCATGGACGACGATGATAAAGGTAAGTGACGGCATGGGCCCGTGCGGGCAGACTGAGCGGCTTATCGTCACTCGAAGAAGTGACGTCGCCCCAACAATCATTGGAGACTCGGATGTTCAACTTCAACACCTCACTGCCCCTGGTCGCGGCCGCGATGGGACTGACCCTCTCGCTGTGTGCTGGCTCGGCTGCTTCCCAAACCTTTCCCGACAAACCCATCCGTTTGGTGGTGCCCTACCCAGCCGGTGGCCCGTTGGACATCGCCGCACGCGCCATCGCCGAAGCGTCGCGTCCTGGCTTGGGCACGGTCATCGTGGACAACCGTTCGGGCGCGGGCGGCAACATTGGGGCAGATTCGGTGGCCAAGTCGCCTGCAGATGGCTACACGGTGCTGTTGGGCGCGGTGGCCACGCATTCCATCAACCCGTCGCTTTACCCCAAGATGCCCTACGACGCGCAGAAAGACTTTGCGCCGCTGACCTTGATTGCCAACGTGCCCAACGTTTTGGTGCTCAACAACGAATTCGCCACCAAGAACAAGATCAACACGGTCGCCGACTTAATTGACTACCTGAAGCAAAACCCAGGCAAAACCCAGTTTGCTTCGGGTGGCAATGGCAGCGCGGGGCACTTGGCAGGTGAATTTTTCAAGATGCGCACCGACACCTTCTCACTTCATATTCCCTACCGGGGTGCGGGGCCTGCACAGCTGGCCTTGCTGGCAGGCGAGGTGCAGTTCATGTTCGACAACCTTGCCTCTGCTGCGCCGCGCATTCGTGAGGGAAAAATCAAAGCACTCGGTGTGACCACGCTCAAACCAGCAGCGTTGATGCCGGAGATTCCGGCACTGACCACCTCAGGTGTGCCAGGCCTCAAAAACTTTGACATCAGCACCTGGTTTGGTTTGTTCGCGCCTGCGGGTACCCCGAAGCCGGTGCTCGACAAATTGCTGGAGCAGTTCACTGCGGCGCTCAAATCCAAAACGGTGGTGGACACACTGGCCAAACTGGCTGCCGAACCCAGCCCCAGCACACCCGAAGAGTTGGCCAACTTGGTGCGCCGAGATACGGCCAAATACAGCGGCATCATCAAGTTCTCCGGTGCCAAGGTGGATTGAGCCCGGACAGGGCTGTTGCCCGTCACAGCCCCGCCGAGCCGACATAGGGTGACAATAGGGGGTCGCGCCACCAACGGTGGTTGGCGCTTGTTATCCACCGCACCCTTATTCACCTATGGCCCAGTACGTCTTTACCATGAACCGCGTCGGCAAAATCGTGCCGCCGAAGCGTCAAATCCTCAAGAACATCTCCCTCAGCTTTTTCCCTGGTGCCAAGATTGGCATGCTGGGATTGAACGGCTCCGGCAAGAGCACCTTGCTCAAGATCATGGCCGGGGTGGACAAAGACATCGAGGGCGAAGCCACCCCGATGCCGGGCTTGAAGATTGGTTATTTGCCGCAAGAGCCGGTCATGAACGCTGATCAAACCGTGCGTGAGGCGGTAGAAGAAGGCATCGGCGGTGTGCTGGCCGCCAAGAAGCGCCTGGACGAGGTGTATGCCGAGTACGCCGACGAGAACGCTGACTTTGACAAGCTCGCCGCTGAGCAAGCTGAGCTGGAGGCCATTATCTCTGCCGCCGGTTCAGAAAACACCGACCTCCAGCTGGAATTGGCCGCTGACGCGCTGCGCCTGCCGCCTTGGGATGCTGTGATCGGCAAACTCTCCGGCGGTGAAAAGCGCCGCGTGGCCTTGTGCCGCTTGTTGCTGTCCAAACCTGACATGCTTTTGCTGGACGAGCCCACCAACCACTTGGATGCCGAGTCGGTCGATTGGCTGGAGCAGTTCTTGAGCCGCTTCTCCGGCACCGTGGTGGCCATCACCCACGATCGCTACTTCCTCGACAACGCGGCTGAATGGATTTTGGAGTTGGACCGTGGTTCCGGCATCCCGTGGAAGGGCAATTACTCCACCTGGCTGGAACAAAAAGAAAACCGCCTGGAGCAGGAGCAAAAGTCAGAAGATGCCCGCGCCAAGGCCATGAAGAAGGAGCTGGAGTGGGTGCGCCAAAACCCGAAAGGGCGGCAAGCTAAGAGCAAGGCACGTTTGGCGCGCTTTGAAGAGTTGTCCGATGTGGACTACCAAAAACGCAACGAGACGAATGAGATCTTCATTCCTGTGGCCGACCGCTTGGGCCACGAGGTGATCGAGTTTGAAGGCGTGACCAAAAGTTTTGGTGACCGCGTCTTGATCGACGACCTGAGCTTCAAGGTGCCTGCCGGTGCCATCGTCGGCATCATCGGTCCCAATGGTGCGGGCAAGTCCACGCTGTTCCGCATGATTGCAGGGCAGGAAAAGCCGGACAGCGGCACCGTCAAGATCGGCCCCACCGCCAAGATGGCGTTTGTGGATCAAAGCCGTGAGTCCTTGGAAGCTGACAAGACCGTTTGGCAAGATGTGTCGGGTGGCCTCGACAACATCGTGGTGGGCAAGTTCGTGATGCCGTCACGTGCCTACATTGGCCGCTTCAACTTCAAAGGTAACGACCAGCAAAAACTGGTGGGCAGCCTGTCGGGCGGTGAACGTGGCCGTTTGCACCTGGCCAAAACCCTGGCGCAAGGCGGCAATGTGCTGATGCTGGACGAGCCCTCCAACGACTTGGACGTGGAGACTTTGCGCGCACTGGAAGATGCGCTGCTGGAGTTTGCCGGCTCCATCATGGTCATCAGCCACGACCGCTGGTTTTTGGACCGCATCGCCACCCACATCCTGGCCTGTGAAGGCGACTCGAAGTGGGTGTTTTTCGATGGCAACTACCAAGAGTACGAGGCCGACAAGAAAAAACGTTTGGGTGAAGAGGGCGCAAGGCCCAAGCGGGTGCGGTTCAAAGCCTTGAAGTAAATTGTTTGCGCGGGGCTTTTGCTGAGCCTGAAGGAACGTTCATGAAGTACCGATGGGCAAGCACCGCACCACGTTGGCAACACGGCCTGCTGTTGTTGACCCTGGTGGGTGTGGCTCTGTCAGGTTGTGCCATTGGTCCGGTGGGGAAGTCCTTGCCCGCGAGCAATCCGCCAGCGCCCATCACATTGCCTCCGGCTGCAGCGCAAGTGGGTGCGGCATCGCCTTCTGTGGCCCCCGCGACAGCCAGTGCCGCGCCAGCAGCGGCCCCGGCGGCCACACCGGCGGCAACGCCCGGCCTGCCCCCATTCGCGCAGGTCATCAAGGATGCGCGCAAGATTGAAGGGCCGATCACCGCTTGGCAGAAAGATGAGAAGGTGTGGCTGGAGCTGGGCGCAGCGCATTGGGGCACGCCGTATCTCTTGTCGCCTAAATTTAGAACCGGCATTGGCGAGAGTTGGTACTTGGGTGGATTGATGGGGTTCGGCACTGCGGGCCGCTACGTGGTCGAATTCGTGAGGGTTCACAACCAGGTGCGCTTGGTGGCGCGCAATCAAATGGCGGTTGCACCGCCCGGTACGCCCCAGGCTCGAGCGTTGGATGTGGCCTTGTCCCCCAGTTTGCTGAGCAGCACTGGTGTTGCCAGCCAACCGCATCCAGAACGTAAGACGGTCCTGGTGGAGGCCAATGCTTTGTTCCTCACCGATATGTTGTCCATCGCCCCGTCGTTGCAGCGCACTTTTCGCCAGAACTACAACTTGGACAGTAGGCACACGGCGGTGATTGGCGTCAGGGGCACGCCGCAAGTCCTGGTCATCGAAACCCAAAACCATTACTACACCCCCACCTTGGCTTTCCCGCAGCCAGGCGCGCCGGTCATACCGACGCTGCCCGGTTATGTCCCTGATGCGCGCAGTCTGTTTATTGGGCTGCATTTTTCCTTGGTGCCACTGCCCAAGGCACCCATGACACAGCGCGGAGCCGATCCCCGTGTGGGTCATTTTTCACAAACGGTGCTTGACTTCAGCAACGACCTGAATCAATCGCCCCGCCAGCGGTATGTGAGCCGTTGGCGGTTGGAGCGCAAGGAGCCCGGTGAGGGGCTGTCCGAGCCAGTACAACCCATCACGTACTGGCTTGACCGCAATATTCCGCTCCAATACAGAGTAACGATAGAAGCCGGTATCTTGGAGTGGAACAAAGCCTTTGAGCGCATTGGTTTCAAGAATGCCATCGTCGTTAAACAACAGCCCGACGATGCCAGTTTTGATACTTTGGACGTCGGCGTGGCATCGATTCGCTGGATGGTCAACCCCGAGCCTCAATTCAACGGCGTGGGCCCGAGCCACGTTGATCCACGGACGGGGGAAATTCTCGACGCCGACATCGCGATTGAAGACATGAGTGTTCGCCGTACACGCGCATTGGGGGCGCAAATTGTGTTGCCGGGTTTGGGTGCTTTGGGAACCCACACCGCCGCTGGCCAGCCATCAGGATTTGCCACGCCGATATGGGGCCACGACCACGCACTTTGTTTGCACGCTCAACAATCCGCCGAGCAATTGGCCTATGCCCTGGACGTGCTGGAGTCACGGGACGACCTGGACCCCGACAGCGCTGAGGTGGAGCAGTTCGTTCAGGCCTACTTGAAGAACCTGACCATGCACGAGGTAGGCCACACCCTGGGCTTGCGCCACAACTTCCGAGCGTCCAGGCTCTACAGCGAAGCCCAACTGGCCAGCCCCAGCTTCACGCAAACACAAGGTACCAGCGGCTCGGTGATGGATTACAACGCCGTCAATATCAGCGCTCCCGGCAAACCCAAAGTCGCGCCGTTCCAGTCCAGCCTCGGGCCCTATGACTACTGGGCCATTGAGTACGCTTACAAACCGATTGCAACCCCCGACGAAGCCGCCGAGTTGCAGCGTATTGCGGCACGCAGCCATGAGCCAGGTCTGGGCTTTGCAACAGATGAAGATGTTTTTTTCGGTTTGGATCCCGAGGCCGCTATGGGGGACTTGGGCAGCGACCCCCTGGCTTTTGCCAGCAAACGTTTGGCCATTGCCCGGGACGTGTTCAAGCGCCAAGAAAATCGAGTCCTTCGATCGGACCGCGATTACGCCCGGCTGCGTCGGTCGTTGGACTACGCTTTGAGCGATATCGGACGCTCCGTCGGCTTGCTGGTGCGACAAATGGCGGGTGTCCGTACATTGCGTGATTTTCCTGGCAGCGGTCGCGACCCTTTGACCCCAGTACCCGCAAGCCTCAGCCGACAAGCACTGGCTCTGGTGACGCAAACTGTGTTCTCTCCCACCGGGCTGTCGGTATCGCCCGCCTTGCAGCGTCGGCTCGCACCGGACTTTCTAGACCGCGGTGAGATCAACGGCATCACCACCGATTACCCCGTCTCACAGCGCATCACCGAGTTGCAACGTGCCACCTTGTCGGTATTGATGAGCGATGCCATGGCGATGCGCATACTCGACGCCCAAGGCAAGCAGGACGCCGCGTTGCCCCGCTTTTCCGTCGCCGAACTGTTCGATCAGATCGACCGTGCGGTGTGGGCTGAGTTGAGCGCAAAAACAGACATCTCCGAAGCGCGCCAAGCCCTTCAGCGGGAACACATCAATCGTTTGGCTGATTTGTTGTTGCGGCCCGGTTCCATGAGCCGGGCATCGGCGCGTACCGTGGTACGCCAGCAAGCACAAAGTTTGCTTGAACGCTTGAATCAAGCCAAGCAGGCATCCTCCCGGTCGTCCGCCTTACGCGCGCATTGGCAAGACTGCGTGGACACGCTGTCTCAGGCCTTGAACGCCAAACTGCCACGCGCTGGCGTTTGAGCCGGCCCTTGGTGGTCGGCGACGCTGTCAGGACCATTCCCAGCTCAATTGGACGTTTTTTCTGCCGATATTCCATGCATGGTCCATTTTGGTGCGGGGGAAACTTGCACCTCAATCATGGTCAGGCAGAGTGCGGGCAGGTCAATCGGCGTGCTCGAACCCATGACAGAGACATCGCGAAAAAAAACGTGCCGGCAGGGCTTCCGTGCAGCATGTACCGCGAACCGGAGACACGATATGTGGAATCTGAATTTGAATGCTTCTTTGGCGCGTCGGCTGGGGCTGGGGTTCGCGAGTGTGCTGGCGTTGCTGCTGTGCATTGCAGCGCTCAGCACCTGGGCGCTGCGGCAAGCGGGTGCACAAATGACGCAGGTGGTGGAGGTCAACGGCTTGCGTTCATCGCTGGCCAACGACTTGATGATCGCCATTGGCGACATGGCCACTTCGGTTCGCAGCATCACCTTGATGACCGATGTCAAGGCGATTGACAAAGATGTCAAGGCGCTCAAAGACCTTGACGCGCACTACGCCCAGCTGGAGCAAGCTTTGGCTGCTGATATGAAAACGAATGAAGCTTCCGCGCAAGAGCTGGCCTTGTTAGAAAAAGTTATGGAAGCCAGCAAAAAAACTCGCCCCTTGGTGGCTTTGGCAGCACAACAAGGTGGGCAAGGGGACAACGTCTCGTCGGTGTTGACACTGACGCAAGATGTCGCGCCGAACGAGTCAATCTGGCGGACAACGGTGGCGGAATTCATTGCGATTCAGAAACAAAACTCCAAACAGGCTGTGCAAGCCTCCACCCAAAGTCAAGATCAAGCTTTATTGATTCAAGCCGTTTTGGTCGTGGCTTCGTTGCTGGCCGGTGGCCTCATCGCTTGGCGTATCACTGGCAGTGTGACCGCACCCATCAAACGGGCCGTCGTGGTGGCCCAGCGCATAGCCCAAGGTGACCTTACCTCGAAGATTGAAATTCGCATTCCCGACGAAACCGGACGCCTTTTAGAGGCCATCAGCGCCATGCAGGACCGTTTGCGTGGTCTGGTGGGTGAGATACGCCAAACCGCCAACTCCATTCAAGTCGCCAGCGAAGAGGTGGCATCTGGCAACTTAGACCTGAGCCAACGCACCGAACAAACCGCCAGCAGTTTGCAGCAGGCCGCCTCCAGCATGGACCAACTCACTGGCACGGTGCGCCAAAGCGCGGATTCAGCGCACCAGGCCAATCAACTCGCTTCTTCTGCGGCCGAGGTGGCGGCCCGTGGCGGCGCCGTGGTGTCGCAAGTGGTCACCACGATGGAAGACATCAATGCCAGCTCTAAGAAAATCGCCGACATCATTGGTGTGATTGATGGCATTGCCTTCCAAACGAATATATTGGCCCTCAATGCCGCTGTGGAGGCTGCGCGGGCGGGTGAACAAGGACGCGGTTTTGCGGTGGTTGCTGGTGAGGTGCGCAGCCTCGCTGGCCGCTCGGCAGAAGCCGCCAAAGAGATCAAGAGCCTGATTGGTGCTTCCGTCGATAAAGTAGAGGGCGGCAGTCGTTTGGTCGCTGACGCGGGCAAAACGATGAAAGAAATCGTGGGTTCGGTGCAGCGGGTGTCCGACATCATCGGCGAGATCACAGCCACCTCCAGCGAACAATCCGACGGCATCAGCCAAGTCAGCGGCTCGGTGAGCCAGCTGGACCAAATGACCCAGCAGAACTCTGCGCTGGTCGAACAATCCGCTGCCGCTGCCGAATCGCTGAAAGAGCAGGCCCACAAGCTCACCCACATGGTCGATGCATTTCGACTGACGCGTTAAGGATGCTCTGCATAACTCTTGCGAGGCTGTGGTAGCGCGGATCGGGATGGGCTACAAGGCGCTTTTTGCGGCCAATAGCCTGGGCTATTGGCAAGAAAAGCAACGCCGTAGACCGCCCGACTCCGTGCTGCCACAGTCCGCAAGGAGTTATGCAGAGCATCCTTAACCTTTGGCCGGGTCAGACTGATGTTTTTGTCATGCGCGAGCGTCATGGCCCTTAACTAGCCTGAAATCTCGCCGATATTCCATCCATTGAAGGCCCGGCGCAGGACACACACTGGGCCCGAATCGGGAATTAACAACGAGGTTGCCATGTTGCTCAATCAGATCCAATCCGCGTCGATCGCCAAACGATTGAGCTTCGGTTTTGGTTGTGTTCTGGTCCTGCTGATCGCGGTGGCGATCACGAGCGGAGTGGCCATGCAGGGCATGGGCGGGCATATCAAGCAGATTGCCGAGGTGAACAATCTCAAAACCAAATTGGCCAACGACGCCATGAATCAAATCAGCGAGTTGGCAATCCAGGCCAGAAACATCACTGTCTTTAATCACGTTGCGAAAATTGACGACACTGCCAAACTGATTGAGTCTGTCAAAAAAGCGTACACCACCTCTGAAGCGCTGCTTGCGCAAGCGATCGAATCCAACAGTCCCACCGAAGATGAGATGGTCTTGCTCAAAGCCATTCAAACAGCCAGCAAGGCCAACTTGCCGTTGTTGACCGACGCTGCCACCCAGGGTGCTGATGGAGACACTGTATCTGCGGTGATGACCTTGACCCAGAAGGTTCAACCTCAAGAGTTGGTGTGGCGGAACAAGGTGGCTGAGTTGATTGCTCTGCAGGACAGGTTGTCCGCGCAGGCGACAGAGGCAGCCATCGGAGCCCAGAAAAAAGCCTTGGTGACAGCGTTGGGCTTGGTGGTCTCGTCCGTGGTTTTTGGCACCTTGATCGCGTTGTGGATTACACGCAGTGTCACGGCCCCCATCAAGCGTGCGGTGGTCGTTGCCGAGCGTATTGCTGAAGGCGATTTGACCTCCAACATTGAAATTCGCATCCATGACGAAACCGGGCGTTTGCTGGAGGCCATCAGCGCCATGCAAGATCGGTTGCGTGGTCTTGTAGGCGATATTTTGCAGAGCGCGGATTCAATTCAAACGGCCAGCACCGAAGTGGCGTCGGGCAACATGGATTTGAGCCACCGCACCGAAGAAACCGCTAGCAACTTGCAATATGCCGCCTCATCGATGGAGTACCTCACCGGTGTGATTAAACAATCCACTGACCACGCCAAACATGCGAATGAACTGGCAGGTTCAGCGGCAGAAGTGGCTGCCCGAGGGGGGGTGGTCGTGTCACAAGTGGTTGCGACCATGGAGGACATCAACGCCAGCTCCAAAAGAATTGCAGACATCATTGGCGTGATTGATGGCATCGCTTTCCAAACCAACATCCTTGCGCTCAATGCCGCGGTGGAAGCGGCGCGTGCCGGTGAACAAGGCCGCGGTTTTGCCGTCGTGGCTGGGGAGGTGCGCAGTTTGGCGGGGAGATCTGCCGAGGCTGCCAAAGAAATCAAAACCCTGATTGGTGCGTCGGTTGAGAAGGTGGAGGGTGGAACCCGCTTGGTGGCCGATGCCGGCAAAACCATGAAGGAAATTGTGGGCTCGGTGCAGCGGGTGTCCGACATGATTGGTGAGATCACTGCAGCCTCGCGCGATCAATCCGAAGGCATCACACAAATCAATTACTCCGTCACGCAGCTGGACTCCATGACACAGCAGAACGCCGCCCTGGTGGAGCAGTCCGCGGCAGCCGCTGAGTCTCTCAAAGACCAGTCTATTGCGCTGACCCGCATGGTGGGCACTTTCAAGTTGGCGCGTGGCGTGGACTACTCGGGCTAGCCCGCATCGGAAATCTCCACGGCACAGGCACACCCCAAAGTCCGACAGCCTCCTACCAGCTCACACAGCTTCAGTGCGCTCCAGCAGCCACTGGAGCGCTGCGCCGGTGACATGGCTCTTTAGTCGCTCGCGTACGTTCTCGTGGTAACGGTTCAACCATGTTCGTTCGTCCTGGCGCAACAAGTCTAGCCAAAGGCAACGTGTATCGATTGGGCACAGCGTCAAGGTTTCAAACTCTAAGAAGTCCCCAAAACCGGCTTCCGATGCTTTGCGTGCATGGACTGCCGCCGCCAAATTCTCCAAGCGTATGCCCCACATACCGGGTCGATACACGCCAGGCTCAATGCTTGTCACCATGCCCGCTTGCATGGCCATAGTCGGCTTGACGATAGTGCGTGAGATGCTTTGCGGCCCCTCGTGCACATTCAAAAAGTAACCCACGCCGTGTCCAGTGCCGTGCCCATAGTCCAGACCGTGATCCCACAGCGGTGCTCGGGCGATGGCATCCAACATGGGTGAGGGCGTACCGCTTGGAAAACGGCTGCGCGACAGCGCCATCAATCCCTTGAGCACCAAGGTGTAGTCTTGGCGCTGGTCATCCGACACCTTCCCGATGGGCCACACCCGGGTGATGTCAGTGGTGCCGCCGAGGTACTGCCCGCCTGAGTCGATCAGCAGCAATCCGTGGCCCTCTATCACGGCGTGCGATTGCAACGTAGCCCGGTAGTGCGGCATCGCTGCGTTGGCGTTGAAGCCAGCGATGGTCGAAAAGCTGGGGCCGATGTAGCCACTTTGACGGGACCGCGCTTGGTGAAGCATGGCGTCGATCGTGAGCTCGGTGATGGGTTCATGGCCGGATGGACTGGACAGCCGTGCCTCAAACTCAGCATAAAACTCGCATAAGGCAGCCCCGTCGAGTTCCATGGTTTGGCGCCAGTGCGCCAGCTCTGCGGGCGTTTTTTTGCACTTGAGCAAGGTGCTGGGGTTCTCAGAATGAACCACCGTGATGCCTGTGGGCAATTGTTGGTTCAAAGCGAAGATGCAACGGTTGGGATCCAGCGCAAGGTGCGTCTCCCCCGGCAGTGAGGCCAGCGCGGACGCGACGCTTTCATACGGCGCGATTCGAATTCCATCGGTCAAGAGCCGCGCTTGCAAGGCCGAGGGTACTTTGCTCGGTTCCACAAACAAAACGACCTCCGTTGGCGTTAGCAGTACATGCGCTAAAAACAAGGGATTGAAGCTGACATCAGACCCCCGCAAATTCAGCAGCCACGCGATATCGTCCAAGGAGGAGATGAGGTGATGGTCGGTTTGTAGACCCGCCAGTGCCTCTCGCACAGCCGCGAGTTTTTTCTCGCGCGGCGTATCTGCATGGGGTGGCAAGTGCTCAAAAACAGCGCCCATCGGCAGGCTGGGGCGATCAGACCAAACCGCGCCGACCACATCCCAGTCAGTGCGCAACACAGCACCCCGAAGGTTCACCGCGTTGATCAACTGCTCAGCGTTGGTGATCGATAAAACCCGTCCATCAACCGCTGCAGTTTGGCCTGGCTCCAATTGGGCCGCCAACCAATCGATGTATTGGGTGGAAGCGCTACCCGTGATTTTTTCAAGTTTGATGCCCGCGCCCTTCAGTTCCTGTTCGGCTTGTTCCCAGTAGCGACTGTCGGCGAAGAGCGCGGCCTGCGTTCTGGTCACGACGAGGGTGCCCATAGACCCGGTGAAGCCCGACACCCAGGCGCGCGTTTGCCAGTGGTCTGGCAGGTATTCAGACAGGTGGGGATCGCTGCTCGGTATCAGGACGGCATGCAGACCGAGCGCTTCCAGGTGTTCCTGAACGGCATGCAAACGGCGGCTGTGAATGTTCTCATCCTTCGTATTCATAGCTGGTTTTCTTTCAGTTTTTGACGCGCCCAACGCTGGAACATACCAGGAACATACCTTGGTGACGCCCTTGGAAGCAGGCTTTGCGATCAGAATCTGTTCAAAGACGTCCAGCACTTTTATCAGCACAATGCGGCGCGAGCTTGCGCCAAATTCTGGCCGACATCTGCTTGACGTGGGCATTGGAGACGCATGGGGCCGACAAAGTGGTGCGGCGAATGTGCACTTGCATGCATAGCAGTTCAATGAGGCAGCCCTCCGTTTGCATGCGGAGCTGGGGTACCCGATGTGTGGGATGAATTTTGGGAAGGTGTTGGTGTGAGAGGCTGTCAAGAGGAAAGACGCATTTGGCAAGCGCGTGATTCGGCCTCGTCTTGTGACGCCACTTATCGCGCGCAAGGTTTTTCAATGCTGAGGCAGGTGCTCACCACAGCCGACGTGGCTCGCCTGCTCGCCAGTCTCCCCGAAACCGCATCCCTGTCTGGTGGGGCGCGCTGCCTGTTGGATGAGTCGTGGTGTGCTGCGTTGGCGGAGGAACTGCGTTCCCATCCTTTGCTCCAAGACCTTTTGGGCCCACAGTCTGTCGCTGTGCAGTGCACCTATTTTGAAAAATCCAGCAACCGGAACTGGTTGGTACCGATGCACCAGGACCGAAGCGTTCCGGTAGCGAACAAGGTGATAGGCGCAGGACTGACGGGCTGGTCTGAGAAAGAAGGCCAGCTCTTCGTGCATGGCCCCCTGGATTTGCTGAAACAACTCGTGGCCGTGCGGGTGCACTTAGACGACTGCCGAGCGCAAGACGGACCGCTGCGTGTGGTGCCCGGGTCGCATCAACATGGATTGTTGTTGGATTCGGATATCGCGCCATGGCGTCAAACGCGCGGCGAGGTCATTTGTGAAGCGGTGGCAGGCGACGTGTTGGTGCTGAGCCCATTGTTGCTGCATGCGTCGTCCAAAGCCTCTGGAACAGGGCGGCGGCGTCTCTTGCATTTCGTCTTCGGACCCTGCTGGCCAGGCCATGGTTTGGCGTGGCGGTTGCCGAGGTAAAAAGCTGTTTGGTTTCACCTTCAAATTCAACCTCTAAAGAGCACTGCGTACCAGGCATGTTGCTGTGGTCCAATGCATTTTTACCGAGGTGGCATTTGCCTTGCATCGAATCGGGGGGCTTGATGAATAACGGTCGTCGCTTTAGGTTGCCGCTCGGGCTGCTGTTGCTGGTGTTTCTGTGGGTGCTTGTAGGCTGTGGTGGGGGTGGTGATTCTGGTGCTCCAGTGACAACAGGGGGCCAGACGGTCAGCACCTCTTTTGGCAGCTACAGCGCCAAAATTTATTTGCCCCCGGGATATGACCAAGGAACCAAGCGTTACCCGGTGATCTACGCGATGGACGGCGACAACCGATTCGATGTGCTGCGTTCTGCTTTGCAGTCTTCCAACTACAACCAAGTGATTTTGGTCGGTCTGTACATGGGTTCCAGATCGCAGCGTTTCGTCCATTTCCCAATGCCGGGGGCTTTGGGGTTCTATCAATTTTTGACCCAGCAAGTGATCCCGAGTGTCGATGCCAGCTACCGCACCGATCCGAAAAGCAGAACCTTGTCGGGGCACTCTCTCAGCGGTGACTTCACCATGCTGGCGATGTACCTCGAGGTTCCAGATAAACGTTTCTTCTCTGGCTTCATTGCCGCGGACTGCAGTTGTTGGTTGAACACAAATGGCGATTTCCTTCCCAATTGGGACGTAGTCGGCCCTGCAAAATTCATTTCACCCCGCAAGCCATTACTGACGATGGCGTGAATTTCCAACCGAGCAAGTTTTTTGCGCCGAGCCGTGCCCTGGCTGCCCTGAGTTGACCCCATAAGCTCAGCCCGAGCAGGGTCAACAAAAACGCCTTCGCGTCTTTTGCAGACTTGGCCGCGATAGCCCGCAGCAGCCAGCGGATGTTGTACCCCGCCGCACAACTCAGTGCGTGCAGCGCATCACCCAACTCGCCTTTGAGCCAACAGCGCTGCATGCCGTGGTCCACCTTGGTGTGGCCGATCAGCGGCTCGATGGCCTGACGCCGTTTGAGCCACTTGCGTTGCACCTTGGTCAGTGACTTGTACTTGCCACGGTGGATGATCTCCACGTTCGGGTTGTCCGCGTCCACGCCCCGGAACCCCAAGTCCACGACCACTTGCTTGGGCACACGCCCCAGGTCTTGCATCAGGTTGTTGGTTTGCTCCAGTTGCGCAGCCAATGTGTGCCCATCAAACGGGTTGCCGGGGAAACTTCTGGCCCCCACCATCAAACCACGCAGGTGCGTGACAGCCAGGCTGACCTTCACACCAAACTCATAGGGCTTCCTGGCCTTGCCCTTGCCGATGCACTCCACCTCAGGCGCATGCAGCGCGTACAGCTTGCCCTTGTCGCCTCGCTGTTGCGTGCGGATGCGTTCGGCCCGCTCCAACCAGGTCTTGAGCGCACTCAGCGCTGTCGGCCCGGGTGCCACCAACACATCAAGCTTGCGCTGCACTTCACGCATCACCACCCCGAGGATTGTGCGCTGGCGTTTGACGGCTTTCTTCAAACGCTTGAACTGCTTGGCGTGGGCGTAACCCCCGGCCTGGCGTCTGAGCGTTTTGGCTTCAAACGCAAATGTCTGCTTCAAACTGATGCCCACTCGTTTGGCAGCATTCACCACTTTGTGCCGCGCAATCTCCAGCAGCCGACTGTCCACCGGGTGGGCGATGGCCTTCTCCTGCACGGTGGTGTCCACGATCACGCGTTCCAGCTCGCTGGGCTTGATGGCCTTGATCTGCACCGCTGTCTCGATGGTGGCCTTGAGCAACTGCTCCAGACCTTCTTCGCCCACGGCGCGGCGAAAGCGGCCGATCTGGGTTGGATCGCAGGGCAAGCGTGGTTCGTAATACTCCATGCCGCTGAAGAACTGCCACACCACGTTCTCGCTCCAGCGCTGAACGAGTTCTTCGTCACTGAGGTTGAAGGAGTTCTTCAGGTACTGCAAGCTGGCCATCAGCCGAATTGACAGGCGCGGGCGGCCTGCGGGGCTGATGCCGTTGCCAAATTCGACTTCATGCGCTCCCAACAAGTCCGCCGTCACCCGCTTGGAGCCTGGGCGAGCCTGGCGAGCGAAGTGCGGTGCCAGGGCTTGTTCAATCGCGGCCCAGGGCAGCCGTTTGCTCAAAACCACCAGTGGATGTTTGTGATCGACCATCCCGTCCAGGCGTGCGCGAAAGAAGTCTGCGGTGGCTGTCATGCAAATCCCCCAGAAAAATTACTCTCCGATAACGATTCCTGAGAGATCCCGTCGTCAGCATTTACCCCATATCGCCAGCATTCATGCGGGTTGCAGGGGTTTTGCAGGGCCGACGACGTACCTGCGAATCTGGAAGCCGCGATGTTTGAGCGCGACCGTCACTTGCCGGTGCGTCTAGCCATGTCAGGTGACGGTGTGGGACATCCACAGCGGCCAACCGCTGTTTACCAACGCGTCACTCAGCGTGGCTATGTGGGCTTGGAGGCCAAGTACTTTTCTTACAGCTTGGGTCACAACCAAATGGACGGACCCGCGTTTGTGGACGCGCTGCCTTTTATCTTTGGATCACCGCCTCCGTGAAGTCAGAATGGGCTCTTGCAGAGCGTATCCGGACCGGCCATCGTTTGTTGGTCAACTCAGCGCAACTGCAACGCGTCGTCCCCAAACTCCAAGCCCAGCGGTTCGATCAAGAGCTTCTTCGGCCCCGCTTGAATCTCACCCGCCAGCCAGGCCTCAACGCCTTGGGCACGCGCCACTTCCACGGTTTTTAATGCATCGGTAGCTTTTACAAAAAGCGCAAACCCCGCACCCATGTTGAGCGTGCTGTAGGCCTCCAGGTTGTCTTGTTTGGCGTGCTCTTGAATGAATTTCAGAACCGGTGGAACTGGAGGTACGGTATGGATGCGGTAGGTGTGAGTCGCCGGGTGCCGCAGCAGTTTTCGCCAACCGTGGCCGGTGATGTTGGCGCAGTAGTTGGGCGTGATACCAGCTTTGTATAGCGCTTCCGTTACCGGGGAGTACAGCACCGTGGGTGCGAGCAATGCCTCGCCGTAGTTTTGTGTCGCCGTGACCGGCGTGAGGTAACCCTGAGGCAAGCGCTCCACCAGCTTGCGCGCCAGGCTCAGGCCGTTGGCATGGATGCCACTGGAGGCCAACAACACAATGGCGTCGCCCACGCCGAGTTTGTCGCCCACCGACAGACGTTCTTTGGGATTGATGAGGCCGGTGCAACTGGCTGCCAAATCAATGCGGCCATCAGCCACGATGCCAGCGAGTGCGGGTGTTTCGCCGCCGCCCCAGGCCACCTGGCACACGTCGCAGGCCGCTTTCCAACCGGCCACCAGGGCTTGCGAGCGCTGCGCATCAGAAAACCAATCGGAGCCACCGGCCGCCCAGTAGGCCTGCACCACCAAGGGCGTGGCCCCCACGGTGATGAGGTCGTTGATGGCCATCGCAATGGTGTCTTGGGCAATGCCAGCGTAGTAACTTTTTCCAGTGAGTTGCTGCATTTCATCGGCTACCAGGGCTTTGGAGCCCAGGCACTCGACGATGCTGGCGATGTAAAAAGGGCCTACATCCACCACATAGGCCGATTCGCCCCTGGATGCTTTCACTTCGCTGAAGCCATGGCCTGCCAAGTGAGCACCGGTGGCTGCGGCGGCACGTTGCGCTGCCACTTTCAAAGGGTCGATCAGGTCGTAGTTGACGCCCGATTGCTCGTAGCTCAGGGTGTCGGTGGAAGAGGGAGTGTTTGAAGGATTCATGCGTGGCGACGGGCCTGTGGCTGGAAGATTTGGGTGAGATTATCCGGCAGGGGCGCGGGCCAAGACTATTTGGTTGCAAGGCAGCCTTGTACCGTGATGGACAGGCCAAAGGCGCAGTGCAGCACGCGTATGTGGCCGGATGGGGCCAAAGCATTGTGACGATGACGCTCAACAGCTGCGTTTTAACCTTGATGCAGAGCAACTCCGCTCGTCTGCGTTTGACTTGAATGTTCGGTCTGACATCGGTGATCGGGCAGCGTTCTCATCGATCAGGCCTTTTTGTTCCTCCAGCATGGGTTTCGTCATCCAAGTAAGGTCCTCGGTACGGTAAGGCCGCAGCCCCACCGGTCATGATGCGGACCAAAGGCGTGGAGCTTGCGTGTTCTCCCAGGATTTCCTGAAAAATCGCAAAACTGTCTTGGGTTTTTTGTGCGTCACCGTTCGCCAGGACGAGCATCTCATCAAGCCAAGGCATGTGAAAACCATGTTGGGTAGCAAGTGGACTGTTGGCCAGCTCCTGAGCGAGTGCGCGGCCCTTTCGTTCGTAAGCACGTATCGGTTGACCTGTTCTGGCGTTGTAAATTGCGAAGCCGTCCACATCTGGGCCAAAGGGTTTTCCTTTGCTGGGGCTTGCAATGCGCGCATCTCGAAGCAGGCCGTTTTCGTCGAGCGTCACCATGCCTTTTTGAATCAAACTGTCGATGTTGTCTTTGAGCTTTGCAGTTTCAGCATTACGTTTGGCGGCTCGTGCACGAAGTGCGTCTGCCTGGTCTGGGTATTGAGCCGCAGCGCGGTCAATCTCTGCTTCGCTGAATTTCTCCCTTCTGTAGGTCACCAAGCCCAGCGCATTGCGAATTCCCAGCAATCGATCCAGTTGGGTGGTGCTTTTGGCCTTGATCCATTCTGGTTTCTGCGTAAAGCTGCCAGGCTCCAGTTGCATGTGGGCTGGGTTGAGTGGTCGAATGTCCATCACCAGGCCTCGTCGCTGGCAAAAATCGTAAGCCCACTGTGCCTGGTTGGGATGCAGGTTGGCGGTTTTGATGATCAACTCAATGGAAGCGTCGCGTCCTAGGGCGAATGGCACTTGATTTTTTGTTGTGGCCAGCAAGCTCAACATGCGCATGCTTGGCTCATCGGGTGTGAACTCCAAAATGCGCTCTACTTGCGCTGGAGACCATCCATTTTCCAGAATCACCTCAACCGCATGGCTCTCGAATGCCTCGCCCAGCTTCATGTTTCGCACGACAGACTGCAAACCGTCTCGCGACTGGAGGGTGTTGCTGCCAGAGCTGTAGCCCGTTGATGGGATGATCTTTTCTTTCAACACGAAGGCCAGGGCCTGCATGACGACGGGCTCAACAAGCAACGATTTGGGCAGACGTTTGATCATTGCGTACAAGGCCTCTGGATTTGGCGCGTTGATCAATGCCTCGCGTATCTCCAATATGGCGCTCAAGCGAGTCGCTGGGGTTTGAATCATTTGCACCCAACGGTCGATGTCGAGGTCGCTGATTTGATCCGGGCGCGACGATGGTCGCCATGGTGGATCAATCTGAACCGGTGCATTGGTAGCTGTGTTGGTTGGTGTTGTGCGCGTTGGCGATAGTGTGGTTGGGTTGGCGAGCGCTGTTTTCTGCACAGTTGCTGGTGTGGCTTGATTCACCCCGTTGGTGCTTGTCTGGGGCACCACCGCAGTAGGCTTCAAGCGGCCGTTCAAGCGCTGATCCAACTGGGCCCGGATGTCCGCCAACTCCTTGTACCGCGCCGTGCCTTTGGGCGTGGTTTTGAGATCGTCCGTGATGTCGATCATGTACTGCCGCAGCTTCTTAACGACATGGGATGGGGTGACCTCATTCCCCAAAGAGCGAAGCGTCTCTTTGATCGCTTGCAGCCTGAGCCCACCTTGACCCGCAGTAGCCACCGCAGTCGGCGTTTGTTTGATTGGTTGAATCGCACTGCCTGGATTGCCCTGGAGCGCCTTGGTGACTTTGCGTGTGACGATCACTTGCGCGATCAGCCCCAGCCCCCGGCCTGCCAGCTGTTCTTGAAAGTCACGGTCATTCCTGACCTTGTTGGAGAACTCCCGCAGCATCTGGGTTTGAGGCTGCTTCATCAGCTCCGCTTTGTAGGCCTCAGCCCACTTCTCCGGCGGATGGCTGAACACCCGGCCCCAGGTGGCGATGGCGTTATTCCACTGGCCCTTGGGATCACTCTCCAACCAATTTTTGATGTCGTCAATCGGTTTAATCAACCGAGACGGGTCACGCACAATCTTTTTGAGCTGCTCGATCTCCGCTTTGAAGGTATCGCCTGCAAACTGATCCCATGCGCCGCCCACCACATTACGCAGAGTGTCCAAGGGCCCACGCTCGGACTTCGGGGTTGGGAGCTTTTGCACCTGTTGCAAGGCTTGCCCGGCCCAGGCTTGTTGCTGTTTGGGCGTGTTGGGCTGGGTGGACGGTAGTTTTTGAGTCTCGACCAAAGTGCGCTCAAGCTGGCCGCGCTCGGCAGCAGTGAGCACCTGTTTCCAGTTGCTAAAGCCGCCGGCTTGGGCAGCTGCATCCTTTTGCAGCATTTGCGTGACTTGGCCGCGCAGGCGGTTGGCGGCTTTGTTGTCGCCAGCGAAGTGCACCAAGTCCGCCACAGAGTCGAATTTGCCTTTGGAGGCACGGGCCACCCACGAATCGGCGCGGGCGCGCACGCTCTCAAAGCTGCTGGCAGGCTCTGCCACGGGCAGCACGGGGGCGCGCACGGTTTGGTTGATGGTGCGGGCACCGGCGTTGATGCCACCCTTGAGAACTTGACCGGCCTGGTTGGGGGTCAGGCCGCCCAATAACGGGTTGGGGACGTTTTTGACGCGGTTCCAACCTTCGCGAGCCACGGCACCCACATCGACGCCTCCAATCTTCCAGGGCGCGTTACTGGGCGCAGGCTTGTTGGCCGGCGGGTTGGACGAAGCGGTTTGTCGCTCCAGGAGTTCACGGGAACCGGCGCTGAGCAACTGGCGCCAACTGGTCAGACGTCCACCTGAAGCGCTGGCGACTTCTTTGTTGAGACTGGCCTCGAGCTGGCTGCGCCGCTGGCCGGCGGCGTATTCCGGCAAACGATCGATACTTTGGATCTTGCCCCCGGTGAGGCTGCTCAGCACTTGCCCCAAGTAGCTCTTGACTTCGCTGTCGCTGGCCCCTGTGCGGGGCTTGCTCCAGCCCATTCCTATCGCGCTGGCATCGGCCAGGAGGAGGGGGGCGGTGGGGCTTTTTACTTGGATGATCATGGGTTTCTGTACTTATAGGTGGACTCTCCTCCGCATTCAAGTTGACAGCTTCCGCTTAGCCCCAACACTCTTCGTTTAACACCGTTCACCCTGAGCCAGTCGAAGGGTCAGCCCGAACGGGTTCTGGTTCCATTGGACTTAAGGATGCTCTGCATAACTCCTTGCGGACTGTGGCAGCACGGAGTCGGGCGGTCTACGGCGTTGCTTTTCTTGCCAATAGCCCAAGCTATTGGCCGCAAAAAGCGCCTTGTAGCCCATCCCGATCCGCACTGCCACAGCCTCGCAAGAGTTATGCAGAGCATCCTTAAATGAACAGCATGAGGTCTAAACGTTCAAACGACCCGCCCTGGATTCATCACCCCCTGTGGATCCAGCGCCTGTTTGATGGCCAGCATCATCTGCATGGCCACCGGTGATTGGTAGTTCAGCAAAGCCTCGCGCTTGAGCTGACCGATGCCATGTTCGGCGGAAATAGAACCGCCGTGTGTGGTGACTGCTTCGTAGACGATATGGTTCACCGCAGGCTCGTGCTGCTGCAAAAACGCGGCAGGATCGTTGCCTTTTGGTGCTTGCACGTTGTAGTGCAAATTGCCATCACCCAGGTGGCCAAAGTTCACTAACCGAATGCCGTCAGCATGTCGAGCCAGCAATGCATCGGTGTGTGCCACAAAAGCCGGGATCCGCGATATGGGCAACGCGATGTCGTGTTTGATGTTGAGTCCTTCTTGCGCCTGTGCCAAAGGAATGCTCTCTCTCAAGTGCCACAACTGGTTTGATTGGTGAAGGTTTTGTGCCACCACTGCGTCGCTTACCCAGCCCGCTTCTATTGTCTGGGCCAGTAGCTTTTCAAGCAGGGCACGGCCACTGGCTTCTTCTCGTGGTTCAGACAGTTCCAGCAGCACCTTCCATGGTGAAATCGCCAAGCCCTGGGGAATTTGGGGGAAGTGCTGGGCCACCAAGGCCAACGACAAGGCATTCATCACCTCAAAACCGGTGAGGTGGCTTGCCAACTGTTGACGCGCCAGGTGCAACAGTTCCAGCGCTGCATCTAGGCTGGGCAGCGCGGCCAAGGCGGTGCAGCGTGCGGCAGGCTGGGGGAAAAGTTTGAGTGTGGCGGCGGTGATGATGGCCAGGGTGCCTTCGCTGCCAATGAGCAGATCGCGCAGGTCGTAGCCGGTGTTGTCTTTGCGCAGACCCTTCAGGCCGTGCCACACCTCGCCCTGGGCGGTGACCACCTCCAGTCCCAAACACAATTCGCGTGCATTGCCGTAACGCAGCACCTGAGTGCCCCCCGCATTCGTGGCGAGGTTGCCGCCAATGGTGCAACTGCCTTCCGAGGCCATGCTCAATGGGAAGAGCAGGGCGTGCTCGCTTGCTGCGTCTTGCACCTGCTTCAGGATGCAGCCTGCTTCAGCTGTGAGGGTGAGGTTGGTGGCGTCCAATTCACGCACGCGGTTCAGCCGCCCGAGGTTGAGCAGCACCTGCTGGCCGCCGCTATTGGGCACCGAGCCCCCGACCAGGCCGGTGTTGCCGCCTTGTGGCACCAGGCTGACGCCGTGCGCCGCACAGTTTTTCACCACCTGGGCCACTTCGTCGGTATGGCCCGGGCGCACAACAGCGAGTGCGTGCCCTCGGTAACGTTTGCGCCAGTCTTGCTCGTAGGCCGACAGGTCGCCTCCGGTCAGCACATGGGGTGCACCGATCGATTGCCGCAGCGCGTTCAGCAAGGCTTCAGACATGGGCAATTGCTCCGTTCGGCCATATACGAACCGTTCGCGCTGACCCTTCGACGGCGTTTAGGACTGGAATCGTCGAAGGGCAGCGCGTAGCACCTGGGCTTCGACAAGCTCAGCCCGAACGGGAATTGGTGGTTCACGGGCGGCTCGTTCTCAGTCCGGTGTTGTGGGGTGCTTCAAACGCCAGCGCACATGCACTGCACAGGCCGCGAAGAGTGACAAACACAGCAACACTTCCACGCCGGCGAGCCAGCGGCTGATGCCCACATCGCCCACGGCCCGCATCACGCCTTCAATGAAATAAAACCAAATGAAGAGGCTGACCCAGCGGTAGGTGTACATGCGGTTTTTCAGCAGGCCCGCCAAAGGAATACACAGAGGCAGCACCTTCAGGGCCAAGGTCCGGTTGCCAGTGGGTGCGAGGAAGAGTTCCCAGGCCAGACCCAGCACGATCAAACCAAGCACGCTGCCGACGGCGAAGGCGCGGGTCCAGGCAACGGCCGAGGGCAGGGTGGATGAATGTGATGTTGCGGCAGACGGGGTGGTGTTCATCAGTGGCATCATAGCCAGGGACGATGGGGCGCGGTTCCGACTGATTCCTAACCCACCGCACACCGTCATTCCCGCGACAGCGGGAAACCAGGCCGTGTATCGAATGGCTACATCTGTTCTTGGTCAATATTCGCTGGATTCCCGCTGTCGCGTGAATGACAGCGGGTAGACCATCACCATCAAGCACAACCCGTTGAATCGCATACGCGATGACCATCCCCATGCAAAACGCTCACGCGCAGCCCGCGTTCTCTCGCCGCGAGAAATTCAACCAGCATGTCAACGACCTGCTGGAGACCTTGCAAAACTGGCCGTGGATGGACACGCTGCGCACCTTGCGTCAGCGCTTCAAAGAGGATCACCTGGGCATCACCGCCAGCAGCTTGACTTTCACCACCTTGATCTCGCTGGTGCCTTTGTTCACCGTGATGCTCGCGGTGTTCTCGGCCTTTCCGATGTTTGCGGGCTTCCAGGGCTCACTTGAAAAGTATTTCCTGCAAAGCCTGGTGCCCGACAGCATCGCCAAACCCGTGCTGGGGGCGCTGACGCAATTTGCCAGCAAGTCCAACCGGTTGGGCACCGCCGGATTGGTGGCCCTGGTGGTAACCGCGCTGGCGCTGATGCTCACCATCGACCGCACCTTGAACGGCATTTGGCGGGTGCGCAGGCCACGCCCCATTGCCCAGCGCATCTTGGTGTATTGGGCCGCTGCCACGCTGGGGCCGCTTCTGCTGGGGGTGAGTTTGTCGCTGACGACTTACGCACTCACGGTGTCCAAGGGCGTGGTGAGTGTGATGCCGGGTGGGGTGGCTTTTTTTCTGAATTTGCTGGAGTTCGCCGTACTGGCTTTGGGCATGGCGGGCCTCTTTAGGTACGTGCCCAACACCCATGTGCGCTGGCGGCATGCGCTGGCGGGTGGTATTTTTGTGTCAGCCGGTTTTGAAATCGCCAAGAAAGCGCTGGCTTGGTACCTGAGTTCGGTACCGAGTTATTCGGCTGTGTATGGGGCTCTGGCCACCTTGCCCATCTTTTTTGTTTGGATTTATTTGGGCTGGGTGATTGTGTTGCTGGGCGCGGTGATTGCGGCCTATGCGCCCAGTTTGCAAATGCGTGTGGTGCGTCAGGCTGAGGTGCCGGGGTACCGGTTTGGCATGGCGGTGTCGCTTTTACGTTTGTTGCAACAAGTGCGGCAAAACGAGGCCCATGGTTTGAGCTTGGAGCAAATGGCCAGCACGATGCGTGTGGATCCGCTGCAAATTGAGCCGATTTTGGAGTCCCTGGTTCAGCTCGACTGGGTGGGGCGCTTGGACGAAGAGGGCAGCGTGCGCCATGTGTTGCTGTGCGATCCCAACCACGTGTTGGCAGCACCGATGCTGCGTTTGATGTTGCTGCAACCCACTGCTGCATCGCAAACTCTGTGGGATCGCTGGGGCGCTGAACGATTGTTGTTGGCGGACTTGCTCAAGGATTGAGGCTGCGGTTTGCTGTGGGATCGTTCTGATTGATGTTTCAGAAATTCATGACAACCCACCTTCCGTTCGCCCTGACCCTTCGACGGGGCTCAGGACAGGACCTGTCGAAGGGTTTCAATGGCGGTGGGCGCAGGCTTTGACAGGCTCAGCCCGAACGGTGTGGGGTGTCATGTTTTATGAAAACCTCAATCAGCCGCTTGCCATCCCTCACACACCGCCAACAAGGCAGCCAGTGCACCGCTGGGGTCTTCCGCCATCAGGTTGTGGCCCGTGGCGAGTTCGATGCGCTGGGCACCCAAAGCGGTTTCCAGTGCTGCGCTCGCAGCAACGGGTGTCATGCGGTCTTCCCGTCCCGCGATCAGTGTGCAGGCGCAGCGCACCTGGGCGGCGGCTTGCAATCCATTGGTGTAGTCGTTGCACAGTGACAAATCGTGGTGCAGCAAATTGCCGTGACCGGCTGCAGCGTATTGGTTTTGTTCCTCTTGCATCAAGCGTTGGTCTGCCTCGCGTGCAGCCGCCGCCCCACGGGCATGCGAGTACTGCGCCACTTTCTGGATGGCTTGTGCCGGGTCTTGCAGGGCCAAAGACAAAAGGGCCGTTGATACCTGCATCGGGTAGGCTGCACCCAGCAATACCAAAGCCACCACCTGCGGTTCTTGCTCGGCGCGGTGCGTGGCGGCGCGAGCGGCTGCTTCAAGGGCGATCAAGGCACCCATGCTGTGTCCCACCAGCACCAAACGCTGCGGGCCTCGTGTGGCTGCGAGGTTCAGCACCCAGTCTGCGCAGGCTGGTAGGTCGGCCAAGGCCGGGCCGGGGCAACCACCGTGGCCGGGCAGGTCCGGCGTCATCACGGCAATGCCAGACCGCTGCAAAACCTCAGCCAGGCTTAGCCACACGCTGTGGTTGTGCGCTGCCCCATGCAGCATGACGACGCAAATGGGGGTGGGCGCGTGACCGGGAATGCTGCTTTCCATCATGTTGGTGAGTTACTCATAAGTCAGAAATTTAGAAGACAGAATTCTCTGCACTTTCTGAAACTCTCTCGTGTCGCGACTAGCCCACGTCCGTTCGCCCTGACCCTTCGGCAGGCTCAGGACTAAGAGCCGCTAACAAAACCGTTCGGGCTGAGCTTGTCGAAGCCAGCGCGTACCTCGGTGCAAGGCCCTTCGACCTCGGGGCGAACGGTGTATGCAGTGTTTTGTTAGCGGCTCTAAAGGCAAGTCGAAGGGCTTTGACCGAGGCACACGCTGGCTTCGACAGGCTCAGCCCGAACGGAGTTTTTGTTGTGACTTTTAAAACGTCAATCGCTAAAGCATCGCTCTTGTCCGCTTAGTTTCTGACTTATGAGTAAAACCGTGCGCACATGAAACGGGGCGGAGGCCTGAACCCAGCGCCGAGGACACCAACACGGCGAAAACACCGGGTGTTGTTGGCTGGAATTGTGGGCTATATTGGCTTGTAAGCACTTTGTGATGTTCGGCGCTGCATTCGACGGCACCACCACCCTTTAGGAGACCGCCATGAAAGTCAGCGACATTTTGCAAGTCAAAGGCAACACCCTTTACACCGCCCAGCCCGACATGCCTTTGGCCTCGGCCCTCAAAACCATGGCTGAGCGCGACATTGGCTCGCTGGTGGTCATGGAACACGGCGACTTGGTGGGCATGCTCACCTTCCGCGAGGTGATCAATGCGGTGGTGAAAAACGGTGGCACCGTGGGCCCTACATTGGTCCGCAGTGTGATGGACGACCACCCTCTGACTTGCACCCCCGACACTGAGATGGACGAAGTGCGCCGCATGATGCTTGAACGCCATGCCCGCTACATGCCCGTGATGAGCCAGCGCATGCTGATGGGCGTGATTTCCTTCTACGACGTGGCCCGCGCCGTGGTCGAAAGCCAAGACTTCGAAAACCGCATGCTCAAGGCCTACATCCGCGACTGGCCGGTGCAAGAGCAGGTCGAGGCGCAGCAGACGGGTTGATCGCGATTTTGGGTTCAGTGGGGCGCAGTCTGGTCAAGGAAGTCTGAACACCGACACCGCCTGCGCCAGTTGTTGCGCCTGGTTGCGCAAACTCTCTGCTGCAGCGGCGGATTCTTCCACCAGGGCGGCGTTTTGCTGCGTCATTTGATCGAGTTGCGATACCGCCTGATTCACCTGTCCAATGCCTGAGCTTTGCTCGCTGCTGGCGGTGGAAATCTCACCGATCAAGGTCGTCACGTGTTTGACCTGCTCCACGATATCGGTCATGGTTTGACCCGCTTGGTTCACCAAACTGCTGCCGGAATTGACTTTCTCGACCGAGTCGGCGATCAAGGTTTTGATTTCTTTGGCCGCTTGTGCGCTGCGCTGCGCCAGGCTGCGAACCTCGCTGGCCACCACCGCAAAACCCCGGCCTTGTTCGCCCGCACGGGCCGCTTCCACAGCGGCATTCAGGGCCAAGATGTTGGTTTGGAAAGCAATGCCATCGATCACGCCAATGATGTCGGAGATTTTGCGGCTGGAGGCCTGAATGTCGTTCATGGTGGTGACCACTTGGTTGACCACATCGCCGCCTCTGCCCGCCACCTCGCTGGCGCTGGAGGCCAGTTGATTGGCTTGGCGTGCGTTGTCCACGCTGCTGTTGACGGTGCCCGTGAGTTCTTCCATGGAGGCGGCAGTTTCTTGGAGATTGGAAGCCTGCTGTTCAGTGCGGCTGCTCAAATCGTTGCTGCCTTGGGCGATTTGAGAGCTGGCGGTCGCCACGTTCTCAACACCCGAACGCACCTCGCTGACAACTTGAACCAACGCCAAACGCATGTTCTCCATGGCTGCCATCACACTGTTTGGAGGAGCCGCGACTGAAATTTGAGCCAGATTGCCCTGCGCCACCTCTTGGGCTGCTTGCGCGAGATCGGCTGGCTCTGCGCCCAGGACCCGCTTGATGGACAGGCTGACCCGCCAAGCGACCACAATGCCCATCGCAAAGGCCGATGCCAAGCATGCCATCACCAAATACAGCGTCGAGGTTTGGGCCGTATCACCGGCCACGCTCCTTGCTTTGCCTTCTTCTATCAGCTTGTCTTTGGCCAAGGCCAATAACTTGACCGGCTCGCGGTCAATGCCTTTGACAGCAGCGTCGCCTCCTGCTGCATCAAACTCTGCAGCCTTGAAAGCCTCATAGCCCTTGCGGTAAGCAACAGCCATTTTTTCAAAGGCTGTCTTGAATTGTTCAAGGGGTTCTTTGGCGGAGGAATCACCCAGGGTTTCCAGCAAAGCGGTTGTTTTTGTTTGAACTGCCTTTTCGTTTTTCTCGAAGGCTTTCCAGTGTTTTTCCAGTGCGGCAGGGTCTTTGCCGCGCAGCAGGACGTTTTTCCATTCCTGAACCTGAGTTTTGAATTCCAGCTCCATCTCGCTGAGGAGTTCCGTCTCGGTGAGCGTCAGCTTGAGCTGACTGCGGTCAAGGTCAGCAGATGCGCTCAAGCGCCACATTCCAAATACGGCGACCAGGAGCATCAACAACAGAACCCCACCAAATGTGATGCTCAGTGTTTGGGACAAAGATCGTGCGGTACTGCGGTGCGCGGACATGGAGATTCCTTTTTCTGGCTTGTGGGCAATGGTCATGCATCTGGCGCTGCGTTTCACCAAAACGTTGACACGAAATACTTCGTCGCCCGTCATGCGTCGAAAGCAATTCCGCAAGACGCCACGGAGTGTCGATGTGGTGTCAGTGTGGCCCGGCGACCCTGTCCATGGATTTCATTCGTCAACATTCTGGTGAAACGCAGCACGAGGCCAAATTTTTCCCGACCTCGCCCAACTCATATCGGAAAAAAAGGGACCGACTTGAGGCTTATCTTTCGCCGCAGCGATGGTTTGAAACGGTCCAAAAGCCCCAAAAAAAATAACTTGACGAATTTGTGGGCGAGCACCGTGTGGCCTTAAGCCTGCACGCCGGCCGGTGGCTCAACACCGCGAAGATTCGCCCCGACTTAAAATGCAAGACTATTAAGCTTTACATCAATTGCGACACCACACACCGTTCGGGCTGGAGCTTGTCGTGAATACGGTAAACATCAATGATTTCGGGTGCCTGGACGGTGCCCACCTTCCTCGATCAGCACGAAAGCCCCCATGTCAGGCAGCACCTTTGGCCAACTGTTTTGCGTCACCAACTTCGGCGAAAGCCACGGCCCGGCCATTGGCTGTGTGATTGATGGCTGCCCGCCCGGCATGGCCCTGTCTGAGGCCGACATTCAACCCGAGCTTGACCGCCGCCGCCCCGGCACCTCGCGCCACGTCACCCAGCGCAATGAGCCCGATACCGTGGAGATTTTGTCCGGCGTGTACGAGGGGTTCACCACCGGCACGCCGATTTGTCTGCTGATTAAAAACACGGACCAACGCAGCAAAGACTACGGCAACATCCTCAATACCTTCCGTCCGGGCCACGCCGACTACACCTACTGGCGCAAATACGGCTTGCGCGACCCGCGCGGTGGCGGGCGCTCGTCTGCGCGTTTGACCGCGCCCATGGTGGCTGCGGGTGCCGTGGCACGCAAATGGTTGTTTCAGAAATTTGGCACCACGTTTTCTGGCCACATGACGCAGATCGGTGACATTGAAATCCCGTTTGAATCGCTCGCCCACGTGCCCAACAACCCGTTCTTTGCCGCCAATGTCACCGACATACCGCGCCTGGAAACCTATATGGATGAGTTGCGCAAGGCCGGTGACAGCTGTGGCGCACGCATCAACGTGGCTGCGCACGGTGTTCCCGTGGGCTTGGGTGAGCCTTTGTTCGACAAGTTGGATGCCGACATCGCTTACGCCTTGATGGGCATCAACGCCGTCAAAGGCGTGGAGATTGGCGCGGGTTTTGCCAGTGTGGCCCACAAAGGCAGCATGCACGGCGACGAGATGCGTCGCGAAGGTTTTGGTGGCAACAACGCGGGCGGTGTGCTGGGCGGTATCTCAACCGGCCAAGACATCACTGCCAGCATCGCCATCAAACCCACCAGCTCCATCCGCACGCCACGCCAGTCGATCGACATGCACGGCGACCCCGCCACCGTCGAAACCTTTGGCCGCCACGACCCCTGCGTGGGCATACGCGCCACGCCCATTGCCGAGGCCATGCTGGCCTTGGTGCTGATGGACCACGCGCTGCGCCATCGGGCGCAGTGTGGGGATGTGGTGGTGGATGGGTACCAGGTGCCTGCCGGAACAAGCCCTTATTGATATCGACCTTCTTCTGAAAACGTCAATAGGAGAGGAACAGGGTGTCTGAACTCCCTCTCCCTCCGGGAGGGGTGAGGGTAGGAGGTTGGCCAACGCCCCCCCTTTTTTCAATCGAACCTTTCTCTCAGTCCAGCGACATCAAACGCCGACGTTTCTGAGTTTGGTCGATGTACAGCTGCAGCGCACGCTCGGCATCGCGCGCCAAACTTACCAGCTCGCAGCCGAGCCGGGTGCCGCCGACATCGGCATTGAGTGCCGTGATGTGCTGCAGGCGTAAGTTGGCGCTGAAATGGGTGTCGGCATCCAAGTCGATGTGGACATTGTTGATCAGCACGCCAGGGTCCAGCGCAGGCACGTCATTGGGTAAAAACAAGGCGCAGCCTGACAGGCTCACGTCCAAAATTCGCAGCGAAAGCTGCATCTCGCCAATCATGGGGTGGCGCAACTGCGCCATGGGTGAGTTGCGAAGCAAAGGGCGCACGCGGTAGGCGCTGCGCCTTTGGAATCGGAACATTTCTCGCGGCAGGTTGCAGCTCAGGGCGGAGCCGTTGGCACCGCGAACGAGCACCATGCTTTGCAAATCAAACTGCAGTTTCACACTGTCCAGGTAACCCACGATGGTGGCCTCGTTGCCGTCCAGCACCGCTTGCAGTTGCGGGTCGTCTGCGTGCACGCTCAAGCTGATGGACTGGCGGTCGCTGTCGATGGCCCACAGCATGGCCGTTACCGCAGAGCCATTGGGCGCATTCACGTTGAGCATCACATTGCTGTCCTGCAACTTGCGCAGCATCGCCAAGATTTCAGCAGGTTTTGTGATGCGAAAGTCGTCCAAACCGCCGTGGGCGGCGGCCAAAACATCGAGTGGGCTGGGAGCAGTGTCCATGGTGGGAGTGTGCATGGGCTGGGCGCAATTGGGCAAGTGTTCAGTGGATGGTTTTGGGGCGAACGGCGAGCAGATCATCCAGGCTTTCCAGCCAAGGTTCGGCCAAATGCCGAATCTCGGCGTCGTTGACCAAAATCCGCTGCATGATGCGTGACTTCAACTGCGCCTCCTCAGCGCCCAGCGGCTTTTGCGCAGCTGCATGTTTCAGTTGAGAAATCAGCAAAGCGCAAGCACCTTCGAGTTTGACCACATGGTCCCAGTTGCCGGTGCGCGCAGCCTCCAGCATGTCGCTGCTGGCTTTTTCAATGGCTTCGTAGTAGGTGAGCAATTGGCTTTCGGGCTCAACTTCAGGGCGTGGGGTGAAGGCGTCGCGTTTCATGGTGAAGGTCCTTCATGCCGCAACGGCTTAGGGTGTGACCGAAGAGTGGATCTGCGTCCATGCGTCCTGAATAGGGCTGATCAGTTGCTGGCATTGCTGCAAAGCGGTGGCGTCGTTGCGCAAATTCGCCATGGTGAGTTGGTGCACCACATAGTCGTACACGTCACGCAGGTTGGAGGCGAGGGCGCCTCCGTTTTGCATGTCCAGCGGGGCAATCAAACCCTCTTGCAAAATGCGCACGGCATGGCCAATGGCGCGGCCTTTTTCGGCAACATCGCCTCGTGCGATGGCACCACGTGCTGCGATGATTTCGCTTTGCAGCGCATCAAAAAGCATGCTCACGAGCTTGTGGGGCGTGGCACCTTCGACAGAGGTGGTCACACCGATCTGCTGGTAAGCCGCCGGTATGGCCCGGCGTGGAGTGTTGGCGTAAGGGTTGGGTGCGGTGAACATCATGTGAATCTCCTGCGAGGTACATGATTTATCGACCCTCTTTCGCGCTTCTTTAACCGGGTAGGGAGTTTTATGACAACAAATTCCGGAAGAGATAGGGCGCTGTTCAAGGGATTAAAAGCTGTTGTCATGCCATGCAGTTCACGAACTACTTGTGCACGCTTGGTTGAGGTCAGCGGTTGTTATTGTTGTTGTTCGAGAACTGCTGCGTCACGTAATTGTTCAGTGCATTGTTCCTGGACATGGTGACGTCCAGCGCGCTGTATTGCGCCCTCAGCCGTTGTTCTGTCAAAGCCAAACGGTCGTTCACCCGTTGCTGGTCTTTGGTGTTTGCAGTGATGCTGTCGCGTATTGATTTGGATTGGCTTTGGAATGTGCCGGTCGCTGCCAGCAAGCCTTCCGTGTAGGCACCAAAACGCTTGGCTAAACCGACACTGTTGCCACCCGTTCCTACATTACTGAAAGCTTTGGATAACTCCGGCAGGTTGGTCAACGCAGCGTCCAGTTTGGTGCTGTTGACTTTGAGAGAGCCATCTTTTTGAAGCTCCACGCCCATGCTGCTCAAACTGCTGAATGCACTGGATGCGGTGGTCGATTGCGAGATATAGGAGCGCACTTGACTGAGTAAACCTACCGCTGTGGCATCTCCCTGGAACAAGCCGGCTTTTTTTGTGCCTGCGTCATAGCTGGTTTGTTGGCCCATGACACTGGAGAAGTCGTTGTAGGCGGAAACCAGCTTGTTCACTGCGGATCTAATCGCGTCCACATTGGTGTTGACACTGACGGTTACGGGGGATGTGGTGATCTTATTGAAACGAAAGCTCACGCCCTGGATCGCGTCGGCCAATGAATCGGAGGTTGAGCTGACGGCGATGCCGTTGATGGTGCCTTCGGTGTTGGAGGCCGCTTGGGCGTAGGTCAGTGTGGGCGCGCCTGGAGTGATGATGGTTTGCGGGTCGTACTGCAACCGTGCTAAACCGGCAGCACCACTTTCGGCTACGTTAATGCGAAAGCCATTGGTTTCGCCTGTGCTGTTGGATCGAATGGACAAACGTGCGCCGCTGGCGTCCGTCACGATAGAGGCTGTCACGCCCGCATTGGCCGCATTGATTTTGTCGCGCACGCCTTGCAAGCTTTGGTCCGCGGTGTCAATGGGAATGACCACATCGCTGCTGCCCGCTTTGGGAGTGAAGGCATTGGGTTGGGTAGGGGGCGTCACGTTGTTCCAGTCGCCCAGTCTGATGGTGATGGTGCCGGTGCCGACCACGTCTGTGGCTACACTGAATTGGCCTGTGGGACTGACCAAGGTCTGCGCGGCAGCCAGTTTGCTGACCGATACGGAGTAGCTTGCCGCTGTCGCGGTGGTGCTTGAGCTGACAAAGACCGAGCTGGCATCCGAGGAGCTGGCAATGGTTTGTTTGAAGGTTTCCGGTTTGGACAGCGTGGCCAGTGCATCGTTCAACGTAGAAGTCAGGCTTTGAATTTGACCGAAGCCCGATAGCTTGGCTTGTAGCCTGGCTTCTGCTCTTTGCAGAACTTGCACTGGCCGCTGTTCTACAGCCAAGAGGCCAGTGATGATGGCGTTGACATCCAGGCCGCTGCCGATGCCGGGTGAAGACAATGAAGTTGCGGTTGCCATGGCGGGTCCTGACGGAGATAAGGTCTTGTTCGGTTATCGGTTCTGACGCGATGAACTTGAGACGTCGTTTTCCATGTTTTGACAAACCACAGAGGCTGCGCAGGGCAGCCTCTTTATTGTCCAATCGGGGCTGACCGCCGTTGTTACTGACGCAGCAGTTGCAACACCTGCTGCGGCAACTGGTTGGCCTGGGCAATCATGGCCGTTCCAGCTTGTTGCAACACCTGGGCACGTGACAACGCTGCCGTCTCAGCAGCAAAGTCTGCGTCTTGAATTCGGCTGCGAGCGGCAGACTGGTTTTCCGCCGAGGTTTGCAAGTTTTCAATCGTGGACGAAAAGCGGTTCTGAATTGCACCGAGTTTGGCGCGTTCCCCGTTGATGGTGGTCAACGCCGCGTCGATTGTGGCCAGCGCGGTGTTGGCGCCTGCGACGGTGGAAATGTCAAGCACCGACACCGCAGTGCCAGTGGCGGAGGCGGCTGTGGTGCCCGCGGTGAAGCCCGCATCGGCAGGTGTCGTGCCTGCAATCACGATGCCGCCAGACCCCGATGTGCTCAAGCCTACAGTGCCCCGGTTGGTGGCCGCAGTCAGGCCGGTATCGGTTATTGTTCCAGCGATAACGATATTCCGACCGTCGGCTGCCGTTAAGGTCACAGCACCACCAGCGGCGGCCGTGGCAGTGACCCCCGTGGCCGCCGATATGGCGTTGATCGCAGCGGCCACGTTGGCACCTTGGCCAGCGACCGAACCACCATCGGCAATCGCGCCCACGTTGATGCCATTGATGCTGAATGTGTTGGCGGCGATGGCGCTGTTGGCTGCAGGGTTTGCACCCACGACCACGTTGGGATTGGCTGTTGCAACCACATTGCTTTGCGAGGCATTGATCGCTTGGGCCACTGCATAGGCGCTGTTGGCCGCTTGGCCTGCAGCCGCACCGGCGACCGGCGCTGAGATAGATGCACCGTTGATGGCCAAGTCGCCAGCTGCAATGGGGTTGGCAGAGACAGCGCCACTGGTTACCGAGGCCAAAAAGCTCGCACCCAAGGCCGAGGCACGGGCGCTGGCGATACCGGAGATGGTGATGGTTTGGTTGGCGTTGGCACCGACTTGGAATTGCTGCGCGGTGAAGCTGCCGTCCAAAAGGTTAAGTCCGTTGAACTGGGTTTGGACGCCCACGCGATCCACCTCAGCAATCAACTGAGCGACCTCTTGTTGAAGTGCTACGCGATCTGAGGCTGAGTTGGTGGAGTTGGCTGATTGAATCGACAACTCTCGAATACGTTGCAAGTTGCCGCTGATCGAGCCCAAAGCACCCTCAGCAACTTGGGCCAGGGAAATGCCGTCGTTGGCGTTTCGAGCGGCTTGGTTCAGGCCGCGAATTTGTGCTGTGAAACGTTCTGCAATCGCCAAGCCAGCAGCGTCGTCTTTGGCGCTGTTGATGCGCAGACCCGACGACAAACGGTTGATCGCCGTTGACAGCTCATTCTGTGTTTTCGTCGAATTGCGTTGCGCGGTCAGGGATGACAGGTTGGTATTGATCGTCTGGGGCATGAAATTTCTCCATTGAGGCTATGAAACCCGGCTCATGTGCCGGCCATGTGGCCTCGGGGATACGCTGAAGTAGCAACACATCCACAAGACCACCGCCCGGCCGTCCATATGGGTTGTTGCCCTGGCGGGTGCTTGTTCCCTCCCAGAAAAACAAACCATTCGATCCGGACCCCAGCTCCTTTCGGGGTTGGTGGTTTCATTGTCCAAAAAGTAAATTTCTACGAGCGCCGAATAAACGCCAGAAATCCCCGCCAATTCGAATCTTGAAATGAAGAGGGCCAGAGCCCGGTAACCCGGGGCTCTGGCCCTGAAGAGCCGCCTCACCGGCAGGTGAGGGCGGTCTTACTTTCTTAACGCAGCAACTGCAGCACCTGCTGTGGCAACTGGTTGGCTTGGGCAATCATGGCCGTGCCAGCCTGCTGCAACACTTGGGCACGTGACAGCATGGCGGTCTCAGCGGCGAAGTCGGCATCTTGAATGCGGCTACGTGAGGCCGAGAGGTTCTCGCTGGTGGTTTGCAGGTTGCTCACCGTGGACGAGAAGCGGTTTTGAATCGCACCGAGTTTGGCTCGTTCGCTGTTGACCGTGGTCAGTGCCGCGTCGATGGATGCCAGGGCGGTGTTGGCACCGGCGACCGTCGAGATGTCGATGTTGGAAACCGCCGTCCCCGTCAGCGTTGATGCCGTGGTGGCCGCTGTGAAACCGGCGTCAGTAGGCGTGGTACCGGCAATCACGATACCTGCGGTCAAGGTGGTGCTCAATGACACCGTGCCGCGGGTGGTGGCCGTGGTGAGGCCTGTGTTGGTGACGGTGCCAGCGATGATGACGTTGCGACCATCTGCAGCGGTCAGGGTCACCGCACCGCCAGAATCCGCTGTGGCCGTCACGCCGGTTGCGCCGGATATCAGGTTGATGGCGGCCGCCACGTTGGCACCTTGTCCGGGGACGTCCGCACCCGCAGTGATCGCACCCACGTTCACACCGTTGATGGAGAAGGCGTTGGCGGCAATCGCGCCAGCCGCGGCAGGGTTGGCGCCGGTCACCGAAGTCGCATTTGCTCTGGCCACAACGGTGCCTTGTGCGGCATTGATGGCCTGGGCCACGGCGAAGCCGCTGTTGGCCTCTTGGCCGTTGGCGCTGCCTGCCACCGGGGCACCAATGGACACGCCGTTGATGGACAGGTCGCCTGATGCGATGGCGTTTGCCGTGACGACGCCGCTGGTGACAGTGGCAGAGAAGCTGGCCCCTAGAGCTGAAGAGCGGGCGCTAGAAAGGCTAGAAATGGCAATGGTCTGGTTGGCATTGGCACCGACCTGGAACTGCTGGGCGCTGAATGTGCCGTCCAACAGATTGATGCCGTTGAACTGGGTTTGTGAGCCAACGCGATCAATTTCCGAGACCAACTGCGCGACCTCTTGCTGCAAAGCGGCGCGGTCAGAAGCCGAGTTGGTGGCATTGGCCGATTGAACTGCGAGCTCACGAATACGCTGCAAGTTTGCACCGGTGGAGCCCAGCGCACCTTCAGCGGTTTGCGCCAGCGAGATACCGTCGTTGGCATTACGCGCCGCTTGGTTCAAGCCGCGAATTTGCGCGGTGAAACGTTCGGCAATCGCCAAACCGGCAGAGTCGTCTTTGGCGCTGTTGATGCGCAAGCCAGAAGACAGGCGGTTGATGGCGGTGGACAAATCGTTCTGGCTCTTGGTCGAATTGCGCTGTGCGGTCAACGACGAGAGGTTGGTGTTGATGGTTGCAGACATGATGATTTCCTTTCGGTGGATGAGACTCCCGGCAATATGGCCGGCTTGGCATCAGCCGCTTCAACCTTTTGGCCTGGCAGCTTCGCCCTCATCGCCGAGGCGTTGCAGATGGCGCTGTTAAGACACTCTCTGCAACGTCCCGATCGAGTCGGGCAGCGCCCGGTGGAAGTCGTTTGCTGCTTCGTTTGAGGGGGTTCTTAAGCCAACACCTCTTGGTCGCATCACCCGGCTGTTCCGGACCCCGGTTTCGATTCCTCGTCCCCGTTGGAGTCGTTATCGGATCGGCTTGAAAAGAACTTGAGGGGTTATTTTGAGAACTTTGTCAAGAGGGTCTGTTGACCTGTGAATCACCCCTGCGTAGCACCCCAAGGGCCGGGGCTGCAAGGGGTGCAGCGTTAGGCGCAGGCCGCCGGTCGGGGTAACCCCCCGACCAAGGGCTGCAACGACACGATGTGCCCCTTGCAGCCCCGGCCCTTGGGGTGCTACGCAGGGGTGATTCACAGGTCAACAGACCCTCCTTGCGGCACTCTTGCACGTCTTTTTATTCTTTTGGTGGGCCAGAGGGTTGTTATCGGCAGTCGTGCTGGAGAACTTGAGCTTGTCGGAGCGACTGATGGCTGGCGCTTTGGCCTGTGACCTTCAATGGTGGCGCGACTCCAAACCTGTGAGCCGACCCGCTTTGTGTGACGGATGTCCCAGCACGAACCGCGACGGGGTGTTCTTGTAGGAATTTGCCTGACAAGCACCACAGAAGAAGCTGGACTTCAGGGACAGAGATGGGCTGATGTTGCAGTTCAATTCGCATCTTCACAATCCGTTTCACGTTGACACAAGTGCAGCGCAGCAGATCAGAAAAACCCAAGCAGAACACCACCACTTCAAAAGGACACCACCATGAACGCTGACCAAATCCTCACCGAAATTCGCGAAGCCAATCTGTCTTACCTGATGTTGGCTCAAAGCCTGATTCGTTCTGACCGCGAGCAAGCCCTCTACCGTTTGGGCATCACGGAAGACAGTGCCGCCATGATCGCTTTGCTGACGCCGGCTCAGATGATGAAAGTCGCCGCTGGTAACACCCTGCTGTGCCGCTTCCGCATGGACGACGACCTGGTCTGGGGTTTGCTGACCAACCACGGAAAAGGTGCTGCCAACGACATGACCAACCGCCTGCATGCCAGCATTTTGTTGGCAGGCCGCCACCAAGAAGCCGCCTGAACGCGCAGCACCCACGCATACAAACGCCAGGAGAAAAACATGCGCAACAAAAGCATCCTTTCTGAGGCCAAACAGATTGAACGTGCCGTGACCCTGATCACCCTGGGTGCCCGTTTGCAAGTGTTGGAGTCAGAAACCGATTTGTCTTACGAACGTTTGCTTCGGCTCTACAAAGAAGTGTCGGGCAAGTCACCCAGCAAAGGTCAGTTGCCGTTTTCAACAGACTGGTTCATGACTTGGCAGCCCAATATCCACTCGTCTTTGTTTCTGAACATTCACGAGTACCTGAACAAAGTGGCGGAGATGGACGAGATTGACACCGTCATCAAGGCCTACCAGCTCTACCAGGAACAAACCACGGCCCAGGGCTTGGAAGCACTGCTTTCGGTCACACGCGCTTGGCGTCTGGTGAAGTTTGTCGACAACGGCATGCTCACCATGACCAAGTGCTCCAAATGCGGTGGTCACTTTGTGACGCACCCGCACGAAATTGCCAAACACTATGTTTGCGGCCTGTGCTGCCCGCCTGCCCGCGCCGGTAAGGGCAAAGCGCAAGGCGGCATTCAGATGCACTGAATCTACAAACAACATACGCTGTCATCCGTGTCACTTTTCACAAAGATCGTGAAGGAAAAATTTAAGTTTCGGCCCTTCCCGCCGAAACTTGATTTGTAAGGCGACTTCTTCTGGTTCCGACCAAGCGGTTGTTTCTTGCGAAGGTGGTTTTCTCTTGCTTGTCTCCTCCTGGCACTTCGATGTGCTTTTGATGCGGGTCCTTCGGGACCCGCCTTTTTTTGTACTTTGAGTTTGTATTGACGAAAAGGCGGGGAAGGCGGCTTTGTTCGACTGATTACCGAGCGGGGTTAGCTGACCTTGCCTCTGTAATCCGTATCCCATAACCGAGTCACGAATTGGCTTGCATGGCCTGGGCCGCAAACCAGCTTTGCTCGAACTGCATCGGACTGACATAGGCCAGAGTCGAGTGCAGCCGGGCTTGGTTGTACCAAAGCAGCCAGGCCATGACCTCGTCTTTGGCTTGCCTCCTGGTTTCAAAGCGCTGCCCATGTAGGCGTTCTACCTTCAGTGACCCGAACAAGGTCTCGCTGCACGCATTGTCCCAACAGTTGCCCCGCCTGCTCATGGACGCCTGAATTCCGTACTCACTGAGCACGTCCCTGAAGTCTTGGCTTGCGTATTGACTGCCTCTGTCGCTGTGGAAGATCAGCCCTGCGCCTTTGTCTGGATGTCGCTTGAACCATGCCATGCGCAGCGCATCAATGACGATGTCGCGTGTCATGTCTTGCCGCAAGCTCCAGCCCACCACTTGACGGCTGAAGAGGTCAATCACCACTGCCAGGTACAGCCAGCCCTCTTGGGTGTCGATGTAGGTGATGTCCCCCGCCCACACCTTGTCAGGCTCTTGAACGTTGAATTGCCGCTCCAGCAGGTTGGGTGCAATCGGCAAATCATGTTTGCTGTCGGTGGTGATCTTGAATCTGCGTTTGCCTTTGGCGCGAATGCCGTGCAATTGCATGAGCTTTTGCACCCGGTCTTTGCCCACCCGGATGCCGCGTGCCAGCAGTTCTTTCCACATGCGAGGCCAGCCGTAGCTGGCCCTGACCTGGGCGTGAATTGCTTTGATGTGTACCAGCAAGGCGTCATCACTGAGGTGGCGTCGTTGCGCCGCACTGGCCCGCCGCAGGAAGTGCTCGTGATACCCGGCCACGCTGACACGCAGAACCCGGCACTGCACAGAGATTGGCCACACCCGCCGGTGGCTTTGTATGAAGGCGTACTTCACGTCGATCCCTTTGCAAAGTACGCCGTGGCCTTTTCCAGGATGTCGCGCTCCATCTTGACCCGCGCCAGCTCTGCCCTCAAGCGGCTGATCTCCATTTGTTCGCTGCTTACCTTGACCCGGCTGTCAGCGCCCTTGAGTTTGCCTTCGCGGTGCGCTTTGATCCAGTTGAACAGCGTCTGCTCAACCACCCCAAGCGTCCTGGCCGCTGCCGCCATGCTTTGCCCGCCTTCCACCAGCCGCACCGCCTCGAACTTGAACTCCTGCGTGTACCTCGCCCTTTTGGCTCTCTTCGTCATTTCCGCTCTCCTTTGCTTGCGATTGAATCACTCAGCAAGGGATACGTGACCTTGCCTCTGTAATCCGTATCCCATAACCGAGTCACGAATTGGCTTGCATGGCCTGGGCCGCAAACCAGCTTTGCTCGAACTGCATCGGACTGACATAGGCCAGAGTCGAGTGCAGCCGGGCTTGGTTGTACCAAAGCAGCCAGGCCATGACCTCGTCTTTGGCTTGCCTCCTGGTTTCAAAGCGCTGCCCATGTAGGCGTTCTACCTTCAGTGACCCGAACAAGGTCTCGCTGCACGCATTGTCCCAACAGTTGCCCCGCCTGCTCATGGACGCCTGAATTCCGTACTCACTGAGCACGTCCCTGAAGTCTTGGCTTGCGTATTGACTGCCTCTGTCGCTGTGGAAGATCAGCCCTGCGCCTTTGTCTGGATGTCGCTTGAACCATGCCATGCGCAGCGCATCAATGACGATGTCGCGTGTCATGTCTTGCCGCAAGCTCCAGCCCACCACTTGACGGCTGAAGAGGTCAATCACCACTGCCAGGTACAGCCAGCCCTCTTGGGTGTCGATGTAGGTGATGTCCCCCGCCCACACCTTGTCAGGCTCTTGAACGTTGAATTGCCGCTCCAGCAGGTTGGGTGCAATCGGCAAATCATGTTTGCTGTCGGTGGTGATCTTGAATCTGCGTTTGCCTTTGGCGCGAATGCCGTGCAATTGCATGAGCTTTTGCACCCGGTCTTTGCCCACCCGGATGCCGCGTGCCAGCAGTTCTTTCCACATGCGAGGCCAGCCGTAGCTGGCCCTGACCTGGGCGTGAATTGCTTTGATGTGTACCAGCAAGGCGTCATCACTGAGGTGGCGTCGTTGCGCCGCACTGGCCCGCCGCAGGAAGTGCTCGTGATACCCGGCCACGCTGACACTCAGAACCCGGCACTGCACAGAGATTGGCCACACCCGCCGGTGGCTTTGTATGAAGGCGTACTTCACGTCGATCCCTTTGCAAAGTACGCCGTGGCCTTTTCCAGGATGTCGCGCTCCATCTTGACCCGCGCCAGCTCTGCCCTCAAGCGGCTGATCTCCATTTGTTCGCTGCTTACCTTGACCCGGCTGTCAGCGCCCTTGAGTTTGCCTTCGCGGTGCGCTTTGATCCAGTTGAACAGCGTCTGCTCAACCACCCCAAGCGTCCTGGCCGCTGCCGCCATGCTTTGCCCGCCTTCCACCAGCCGCACCGCCTCGAACTTGAACTCCTGCGTGTACCTCGCCCTTTTGGCTCTCTTCGTCATTTCCGCTCTCCTTTGCTTGCGATTGAATCACTCAGCAAGGGATACGGTTTTCGGGGGCAAGGTCAACGGTTTTCGGGGGCAAGGTCAGCAAGCACACTCAAGTGGTCCTGTCTGGGGCCGATAAAGGCGGTATCAGACTCAAGCAACACCTTCTGGGTCGCATCACGGAATATCGAACACCATGTTTGTCTTGATTGGTTGGGGGCTCGCGCTGGGGTGCATCTTTGGTGCCTATGCTTTGCATGGAGGCAACATGCAGGTGATCATCAAGGCGTTGCCGACAGAAATGATGGCCATCATGGGCGGCGCCATCGGTGCATTCATCGTCACCAACCAGCCTAAGGTTCTCAAGGCCACATTGGGTGGGTTGAAGGGCTGTTTCAAAGGCTCCAAGTACAACAAAGCGCGATACATGGAGCTGATGGCGCTGCTCTACGACATTCTGCAAAAAGCCCGCAAAGAGGGTTTGATGTCGATCGAAAAAGACGTTGAAGACCCGCACAGCTCCGCACTCTTTCAAAAATACCCTGCCGTGGGCAACGACCACCATGTGGTGGAGTTCATCACCGACTACTTGCGCATGATGGTCTCAGGCAACCTGAATGCCCACGAAATTGAATCGCTGATGGACAGCGAAATTGAAACCCACCACCACGAAGCGCACGCGCCCGCTGCAGCCATTGCACGTTTGGCCGGTGCTTTGCCGGCGTTTGGCATCGTGGCGGCTGTGCTGGGTGTGGTGAACACCATGGGCTCGGTGGGCCAGCCGCCCGCCATTTTGGGCGGCATGATTGGTTCGGCTTTGGTGGGAACCTTTCTTGGTATTTTGTTGGCCTATGCCATCTTTGAGCCCCTGGCCGGATTGATGGAACAAATCATTGATGAGAGTGGCAAGGAGCTGCAATGCATCAAGACCACCTTGCTCGCCAGCATGCAAGGTTATGCGCCGCAAGTGGCGGTGGAGTTTGGAAGGAAGGTGCTGTATTCGCCGGATCGGCCTACTTTCTCTGAACTGGAAGGTCATGTGAAAGGTAAAAAATGAGTGGGTTTTCCCACACCCTCACCCCAGCCCTCTCCCAGAGGGAGAGGGTGTATTGGCCCCCTCTCCCTCTGGGAGAGGGCTGGGGTGAGGGTAGGTGTTTGCGCAGCATGTTGAGTTTCTGCGGGGCCCACCATGGTGGCATGACGGACGGAAGGGCGGGTCATGGCGGGTGATGCCAAAAAACTCCAGCCCATCATCATCAAGCGCGTCAAAAAGGGCGGGCATGCAGCGCATGGCGGTGCTTGGAAAATTGCCTATGCCGACTTTGTGACGGCGATGATGGCGTTTTTCCTGCTGATGTGGTTGCTGGGCTCGACCACCGACGGTGACAAGAAAGGCATTGCCGATTACTTTGCTTCGCCGCTGAAAGTGGCCATGGGCGGGGGCAGTGGTTCGGGTGACTCCTCCAGCATCATCAAGGGCGGTGGTACCGACTTAACCCGCAGTTCTGGTCAGGTCAAACGCGGTGACGTGCAAGCGCCGCGCAGCTCTTTGAACCTGCAGGCCCTGAAGGAAAACCAAGCGCGGGGAGAAACCGCGAGGCTAGAGGCGCTGAAAGAAAAAGTGGAGGCTGCTTTGGCTGCCAAACCCAATTCGGAAGCGTTGCTCTCACAAATTCGACTGGACATGACACGCGATGGCTTGCGAATTCAAATCTTGGACGAAAACAACAGACCCATGTTTGACAGTGGCAGTGCTGTGGTCAAACCCTATATGCGCGATTTGCTGCGCGACATTGGCGTCGTGCTGGCAGAAGTACCCAACCGTTTGACCTTAGAAGGCCACACCGACGCTCAGCCTTTCAGCGCGGGAGAGCGCAGCTACAGCAATTGGGAGCTTTCTAGCGACCGCGCCAACGCCTCGCGCCGCGAGTTGATTGCGGGAGGGTTGCCTGATACCCGTGTTTTGCGTGTGCAAGGTTTAGCGTCCAGCAATTTGATTGACCCGGCCGCCCCATTCAGTCCTGTGAACCGACGCATCAGCATCATCGTGATGAACCGCGACGCAGAAGACAGGATTTTTGGCAACGTATCGAGTACGAGCGAGACGCCAACCTCCATGCCAGAGACGACGGATGCACCGCTCTCGCAGTCGCTGACAAAAAACCCGCAAGTTCCGGCAATTTCGGGCTCAACTTCCCACTCATCCACCCGATAAACACACTAGCAGACATTTCGGCGCCAACCCGCGAGGACCCCACCATGACCATCTCTACCGACATGAAATTCCTGATCGTCGACGACTTCTCGACCATGCGGCGCATCGTGCGCGGCTTGCTCAAAGAGATTGGCTACAACAATGCCGAAGAGGCCGAAGACGGTGCGGTGGCGCTGACCATGCTCAAAAACGGCAAATTCGAGTTTGTCGTCAGCGACATCAACATGCCCAACATGACGGGGTTTGATTTGCTGTCCGCGATCAAAAAAGACGACACCCTCAAGCACCTTCCGGTGTTGATGGTGACGGCTGAAGCGCGCAAGGAAGACATCGTGCGAGCTGCCCAAGATGGCGCTGCAGGCTACATCGTCAAGCCCTTCACCAAGGCCACCTTGGAAGAGAAGGTTCAGAAAATCATGCAAAAGCTGGCGGCCACGGCCTAAGCCTTCAAGGGGAAAAAAAATGAAAATGGAAGACCTCTCCACCTTGACGCCGCAAGCGGCGCAAGCCGCTGCGGCGGCCGCCTCGCCCGAAGTTTTTCACCAACTCGGCTTGATCACACGCCAGCTGCACGACACGCTGTATCAACTGGGTGTGATGCCCAAGCTGCAGAACGCCGCAGATGGTTTGCCTGACGCGCGCAGCCGCTTGAGCTACATCGCCAAGAAGACCGGCGAGGCAGCCAACAAAGTACTCAACTCTGTCGACCAAGCCAAGATAGAACACAACACCATTGCGTCAGAGACGCGTCGCATGGCCGAAGCCTTGATGGCCGATCCCGTCAAAGCGGTGGCCACAGGCGCTGTGATGAACTTTGTGAGCGATGTTGAAGCCGCCACGGCACGCATTGACCAACATCTCACCGACATCATGATGGCGCAAGACTTCCACGACCTGACGGGCCAAGTCGTCGCCAAAGTGGTCTCATTGGCCACCGACTTGGAAGACAGTTTGGTCAAATTGCTGGTCCAAGCCGCACCGCCAGAACAAGCCAAGATGGTCGATCCCTCCGTACTCAACGGCCCCGTTGTCAATCCGGAAGGTCGCACCGATGTCGTCAGCAACCAAGGCGAAGTGGACGATCTGCTGGCAAGCTTGGGTTTCTAAGATCCCGGCAACCATGCTGTGCTGCGCAGCAAAACACCGGCGTTGGTGCTGCAGGAGTTGTGAGGACTGTTGCTGGCGCACTTCGTCATCCGCCAGTTGTGATGGCACGAGCCGCCGATTGGCTGCGGGCAATTGACCCTGACCGACTGAGATTCACGCACGCTGTGCGTGTGAACAAACGCAAGATGCCGCAAGCAGCGACCATTTCCACCCTGAGGGTTTGGCGGTGTGGCGTGACGCGTTACTCGAAAAAATGCCCGAGCTCAATGCATCAGCATTTCGACTAGCCTGAACCGCTGTGGAGGTTTTATCAGGCCGAATCAATAGGTTTAAGACCGACCTTGACCATTCACTTGAGTTCGTCCACCAACAAACCGACGATGCGTTTTCCGACCTCGCCAGTGCTGTCGTTTCCTTGAGCGGGCAAGACCGCTACGACGCTTCGTTCGCCATCTGCTTTGACTGTCACTCGATAGCGTGAGAGTGCTGTCTGATCGTTGCCAGTTTTGGAAAAGATGCGGCTCAGCAGTCCTGGTTCGTCTTTTTTCCTGCCTGACGGATCGACGTAACGAACAAAGTAGGTGCCTTGAGAGCGGTCACGGTCTTCGACGGTGAAGCCGCTGCGATCCAGTGCCAGTCCGACCCGGCGCCAAGCGCGGTCAAACCCTTCGTCCATCTGCAGGCTGGGGGTGCTCACGCCTTCGATCGCACGCGCTTTTGCAGGCGTGGGTGTGGCAGTGGTCACGGCCAGTTTGGCCACGTCTTCTTTGGCTCCCAGTTTGACCATCAGGCGTTGCAGGAACTCGGCCTCTAGTTGCGGATCGGCAGGCCTTGGTTGCCAAACCGTGCTGTCTTTTTGCGGGTTGCCAAACACCTCGACCAAACCGCGGTGGCTGATGTAAACCTCGGTGCCTGTGGGGGTGCGTTCAACACGTGTTCTGAACTTGTCACGCTCACCGGTGGAGTAGAGCGAATCAAAAACCCGCCCGATTGTTTGGCGAATGATGTCTTGCGGCAACTTGGCACGGTTTTCAGCCCATTCGGTTTCCATCACACCAAATTCGGCTTGGTCTGTGATCAGCACGAAGCCCCGCTCAGCCCAAAAAGTTTGCAACTGCGGCCACAACTTTTCTGGGGGCAATGGGGTAGTCAGCCAGCGCTGGTTGCCTGATCGCTCGATCCGCATGTCAGCAACTGCCATGGCTGGTGAAGAAGAGGTGCCGGAGCCCACATTCACCGTGGTCGCGACATTGTTGCTGGTTTGCGTCCCTGCGGTCGGCGCTTGGAACGCATTCGCGCTGACGGCACCGGATGAAGGTTGATAGCGAGGGTCGCGGGCCAGTTGTGTGAGATCGGGCGGAATCTCCAATCCTGCACTTTTCTTCCCTCCGCTCGTTTTGTAGTCGACCTTGTCGCCACCAACAAAGTTTTCGATGCTGGAGCATCCCACCAGTTGGCTGGTCACAGCCAGTGCAGCTGCGATTGGAAACAATTTGGCTGTCACAGAGCGTCCTGTGTATTTTTTTGACCGGCTTGAAAGAATCACAGAGCGTGTCTCCAAAGGGAGGGAGAAAAAGGCCTACGCACAAGGTATGCGTGGAAAATGCTTATGTAGCCGGGCGGTGCGCAAATCAAAGCACGCCCGCATCCCGAAGGGCCTGGTCCACGACGGTCTGTCCAGCAGCGGACAGTGGTGTGATGGGCAAACGCAGCACATTGCGGCAACGTCCCATGCGAGACAACGCCCATTTTGTGGGTGCGGGACTTGGTTCTACAAACAACTGTTTGTGCAGTGGCAACAACTTGAAGTGCAGGGCGGTGGCTTCGCGAACACGGCCCGCCATGGCGGCCACGCACAGCTCGTGCATCAAACGCGGTGCGACGTTGGCGGTGACGCTGACATTGCCGTGGCCGCCAAGCAGCATCAAAGCCACCGCGGTGGGATCGTCACCTGAGTAAATGGAAAAGCCCTTGGGGGCATGTTTGATCAGCGAGCAAGCGCGCTCGATGTTGCCGCTGGCCTCTTTGATGCCGACCACACCGGGAACCTGGGCCAAGCGCAGTGTGGTTTCCACCGACATATCAGCGACCGTCCGGCCCGGTACGTTGTAAAGCACCATGGGAATATCGACCGCTTCGGCAATGGCCTTGAAGTGCTGGTAAATGCCTTCTTGGGATGGCTTGTTGTAGTAGGGCACGACAGACAGGCTGCAGCTTGCGCCGACCTTCTTGGCGAACTGCGACAGTTCAATCGCTTCCCGGGTCGAATTGGCGCCTGTGCCTGCCATGATGGGTACACGCCCCTTGGCATGCTCCACCGCCACCCGGATGATTTCTGCGTGTTCTTCCACACTGACAGTCGGTGACTCGCCTGTTGTACCAACGACGCCTATGCAGTCTGTTCCTTCTGCGATGTGCCAGTCCACCAGTTGGCGCAAACCATCAAAGTCGATGGAGCTGTCTTCCAACATGGGTGTGACCAAGGCCACGGTACTTCCAGTAATCGATGTCATGAATTTTTTCCCCAGCGATCAGTCCATTTTAGCCACCCGCCCACCGGGGACTGATCCCCGGCCTCAAAAGCAGTTCCACAGCTGGGTTGCCAATGCCAGCGCCATGTCGGGCTGGAGGTAGGCCAGAAAGACGCAACCCAGTGCGACCGCAGAGGCGCTCCACAGCAAGACACGCCGCAAAGATGGTTTACGCATGGCTGCTTGGTGGTTGATCTGCAGGTGAACCACGTCTCAACGCGCCAGTTCCGCTGCAGGAAGACGCGCAATCGCGGTTTCTTTCACCGGAAGGTTCACCAACGCAGCCAGGACGCCCAGGCCAACCGCAATCCACCAGACGATGTCGTAGCTGCCCGTGCTGTCGTAGAGTTTGCCGCCCAACCAGACCCCCATGAAACTGCCCACCTGGTGACTCAGAAATACGAAACCTCCGAGCATGGAGAGGTATTGCACGCCAAACACCTGGGCCACGATGGCGTTGGTGGGCGGTACGGTGGAGAGCCACAGCACTCCCATCACCGATGAAAAAATGTACACACTCCACGGTGTCAGGGGCAGCCAGAGGAACAGCACGATGGCCACTGAACGCAGCGCGTAGATGGTGGACAGGATCAAGCGTTTGGGCAGGTGCTGTCCCAACGTTCCAGACAGGTAGGTTCCCACCACGTTGAATAGTCCAATCAAGGCCAGCACGGTCGTCGCCACGTCAGGTGACAGACCATGGTCTTTCAGGTAGCTGGGCATGTGTACGCCGATGAACACCACTTGAAAGCCACAAACAAAATACCCTGCCATCAGCAGTTGGAAGCTGGGGTAGCTGAAGGCCTCACGCAGTGCTTGGGAAATGCTTTGCTGAAAGCCCGTGGCGGCGGCTTTGGCGGGCTCGCGAAGTCCCCAGGCCAGTGGGATGATGGCCAAGGCCAGACAACCCAACAGGATCAATGCATTTTGCCAACCGAAGTCGCTGATGAGCCAGTTTTCCACCGGCACCATCAGAAACTGTCCGAAAGACCCGGCCGCGGCCGCGACGCCCATGGCCCAGCTGCGTTTCTCAGGCGCGACGTTGCGACCGATCACACCGTAAATCACGGCATAGGTGGTGCCCGACTGCGCCATGCCAATCATGAGCCCCGCACTGCCGGTGAAGGCCAGGCCCGAGGTGGCCAATGCCATGCACACCAAACCCAGGGCGTACAAGACAGCGCCGCCGATCAGTACACGGAACGCACCGAAACGATCGGCCAACATGCCGGCGACGGGCCCGGCCACACCCCAAGCCAGGTTTTGTACCGCCAGGGCAAATGCAAAGGTTTCGCGTGTCCAACCGCGTTCCATGGTGATCGGTTGTAGCCACAAGCCAAAACCGTGTCGTATGCCCATGGACAGGGTCACGATGGCCGCTCCGCAAAGCAGCACCTGTGTCATCGACAAACCTGGGGCATTCGTGGCGGCGCTGTTTTTTTGCATTCCAGCAATGTAGTTCAATCCTCGCCGGCCTGCAGGCTGCTGCCTACAATGCGCGCCCATGGCAAGTTCAAGCAAATCCAATTCATCCAAATCTGACTCAAGCTACGGCGAATCATCGATCCGCGTGCTCAAGGGCCTGGAGCCCGTCAAGCAGCGCCCGGGCATGTACACCCGCACCGACAACCCGCTGCACATCATCCAAGAGGTGATCGACAACGCCGCCGACGAAGCACTGGCCGGCCAAGGCAAACGCATCGATGTGACGGTGCATGCCGATGGCTCCGTCAGCGTCCAGGACGATGGCCGAGGCATCCCCTTTGGTCTGCATCCGGAAGAAAAAGTGCCCGTGGTGGAGATCGTGTTCACCCGTTTGCATGCAGGCGGCAAGTTCGACAAAGGCGCGGGCGGTGCCTATAGCTTCTCAGGCGGTTTGCATGGCGTGGGCGTGAGCGTGACCAATGCACTGGCCAAGCGTCTGGAAGTGTCGGTGTGGCGTGAGCAGCAAGTGGCCACGCTCACTTTCTCGGGGGGCGATGTCATCGAGCCCTTGAGTTTGCGTAAACAGGCCGCCGGGGACCGTAAATCAGGCACCACGGTGCGGGCCTGGCCCGACGCGAAGTATTTCGAGAGTGCTGAGTTTCCCAAGGCAGAGTTGACGCATTTGCTGCGCAGCAAGGCGGTGCTGATGCCTGGAGTGAGCGTGTCCCTCACCTATGAAAAAACGGGTGAGGTGCAGCAGTGGCTTTACAAGGGCGGTTTGCGTGACTATCTGATGCAGACCCTCACGGCAGACCCGGTGATCCCGCTTTTTGAAGGCGAACATTACGCCACCGGACAAGAGGCAGAAGACGTGGCCGAAGGTGAGGGTGCCGCCTGGTGTGTCGCTTTCACCGAAGACGGCACGCCCATGCGGGAAAGTTATGTGAACCTGATTCCCACCGTGGCCGGTGGCACCCACGAATCAGGTTTGAAGGACGGCCTCTTTGGTGCCATCAAAGCCTTCATCGACATGCACAGCCTCTTGCCCAAGGGGGTGAAGCTGATGCCAGAAGACGTTTTTTCACGCGCCAGTTTTGTGCTGTCCGCCAAGGTGTTGGACCCGCAATTCCAAGGCCAGATCAAGGAGCGTTTGAACAGCCGTGATGCCCTGCGTCTGGTGTCCATGGCAGTCAAGCCGCCGCTGGAGTTGTGGCTGAACCAGCATGTGGACTTGGGCAAAAAGCTGGCCGAGCTGGTCATCAAACAAGCGCAAACACGCCAGCGCGCCAGCCAAAAAGTAGAAAAACGCAAAGGCTCTGGTGTGGCGGTGTTGCCAGGAAAACTCACCGACTGCGAAAGCCGCGACCTGAACCTGAACGAGATTTTTCTGGTCGAGGGCGACTCCGCCGGCGGCAGTGCCAAGATGGGCCGCAACAAAGAAACCCAAGCGGTGTTGCCACTGCGCGGCAAGGTGCTCAACGCCTGGGAGGTGGAGAAAGACCGCCTCTTTGCCAACAACGAAATTCACGACATTGCGGTGGCTTTGGGGGTGGATCCCCACAGCGCCACCGACAACGTGGACATGAGTGGCTTGCGTTACGGCAAGGTGTGCATCTTGAGCGATGCGGACGTCGATGGTTCGCACATTCAAGTGCTGCTGCTCACACTTTTCTTCCGCCATTTCCCCAAACTGATTGAAGAAGGCCGCATCTACATCGCCAAGCCGCCACTCTTTCGTGTGGATGCGCCCGCACGTGGCAAAAAACCGGCTGCCAAAATTTATGCGCTGGACGAGGGTGAGCTGCATGCCACCTTGGACAAGCTGCGCAAAGAAGGCGCGCGTGAAGGCAGCTGGAGCATCGGGCGCTTCAAAGGCCTGGGTGAAATGAACGCCGAGCAGCTGTGGGAAACCACGCTCAACCCCGAGACGCGCCGTTTGCTGAAAGTGGAGTTTGCGGCCCTGGGGTTTGATGCGACCACCTCGTCATTGACCAAACTCATGGGCAAGGGCGAGGCCCAGGCCAGGCGAGACCTGATGGAGTTGCATGGGGACGCGGTGGAAGTTGATGTTTGATGCGCCCGCGTCTTTGGTGCCGGTTCGGCTGCGCCCCACCATGTTGTCCGACCTGGACTTCGTGGTGTCGGTGGAGCAAGACCCGGCCAACCTGCCCTTCATCACGCCCTGGGAGCGCACACAGCACGAGGGCGCGGTGCGATTCCCGGACTTTCGCCACTTCATCATTGAGTCGGGGCAGGCCTATGAAAGCACGGGTTTCGTGATCCTGCAAGGCTGCCGCAATCCTCACCATTCCGTGGAACTCAAACGCATCGTTTTGCAGCATAAAGGGCACGGGCTGGGACGCGCTTGCGTTCGGTTGCTGACGCGCATGGCGTTTGAAGACCTTCACGCTCACCGTTTCTGGTTGGACGTGAAGTCGCGTAATACGCGCGCCCAAGCGCTTTACCGCAGTGAAGGTTTTGTAGAAGAAGGGCGTTTGCGCGAGAGCGTGCTCACGCCAGAGGGATACGACAGTTTGATCGTCATGTCTTTGTTGAAGATGGAATATGAAACCCTGATCCAGCGTGCGCCGCATTGATTGTCAAAAATTCCTATTGATGTTTTTATAAATCATGACAAATACGAGTCCGTTCGCACTGACCCTTCGACGGGGCTCAGGACTAAAGGCCTTGTCGAAGTGCAAGCACCTCTCATCGCGGCGGCTTCGACAGGCTCAGCCCGAACGGACTATCGAGAGTGACATCAATCATCACACCTCATACCGTTCGGGCTGAGCCTGTCGAAGCCAGCGTGTACCTCTTTACACCACTTCGAAAAGCTCAGTGCGAACGGACATGGTTTGTCCTCGCGCGAAAAAATCCATTCATTTGAACGACTATGGCCCCGACGCTTTTTGATAGCCCCGACAACGAAGTCGCCCTCTCGGCCTACGCCGAACGTGCCTATCTGGAATACGCCCTCAGTGTGGTGAAAGGCCGCGCCTTGCCCGATGTGTGCGACGGGCAAAAGCCCGTGCAGCGCCGCATCCTCTTCGCCATGGAACGCCTGGGCCTGGCCTATACCAACAGTTCCACCGCCAGCGGCCCCAAGCCGGTCAAGAGTGCGCGTGTGGTCGGGGATGTGATCGGCAAGTACCACCCGCACGGTGACACCGCCGCCTACGACGCCCTCGTGCGCATGGCGCAGGATTTTTCGCAGCGTTATCCCTTGATCGACGGTCAGGGCAATTTCGGCTCCCGCGACGGCGATGGCGCAGCTGCCATGCGTTACACCGAAGCGCGCTTGTCCCCGATCACACGGTTGTTGCTGGATGAACTCGACGAAGGCACCGTCAATTTCGTACCCAACTACGAGGGTTCGTTTGACGAGCCCAAGCAACTTCCGGCTCGCCTGCCGTTTGTGCTGCTCAATGGCGCCAGTGGCATTGCCGTGGGATTGGCCACCGAGGTGCCATCGCACAATTTGCGCGAAGTGGCAGCCGCTTGTGTCGCGCTGATTCGCAACGACAAACTGGCGGACGACGAACTGTTTGCCTTGATTCCTGGCCCCGACTTTCCAGGCGGCGGGCAAATCATCAGCCCGGCCGCTGACATTCAATCGGCCTACCAAAGTGGCCGCGGCAGCATCAAGGTGCGCGCCCGCTGGAAGATTGAAGAATTGGCGCGGGGCCAGTGGCAGTTGGTGGTTACCGAATTGCCCACAGGCACCAGTGCCCAAAAAGTGCTGGAAGAAATTGAAGAGCTGACCAACCCCAAAGTCAAAGCAGGCAAGAAGGCCCTGACCGCGGAACAAGTTCAACTCAAGGCCACGGTGCTGGGTGTGCTGGATGCGGTGCGTGATGAAAGCGGCAAAGAAGCCGCCGTGCGCCTGGTGTTTGAGCCCAAAACCAGCCGCACCTCCCAGCAAGAACTCATCACCACCTTGCTGGCCCACACCAGCCTGGAAACCTCCAGCTCCATCAACCTCACCATGGTGGGTCTGGACGGCCGCCCGACGCAGAAAAGTCTGCGGCAGATGCTGCAGGAGTGGATCACTTTCCGCTTGGACACCGTGCAGCGCCGCTCCCAGCACCGGCTGGACAAAGTGCTGGCCCGAATCCATGTGCTGGAAGGCCGGCAGCTGGTTCTGCTGAACATCGACGAAGTCATCCGCATCATTCGCCAGGCCGACGAGCCCAAGGCCGCGCTGATCGAACGCTTCAAGCTCACGGCCATTCAGGCCGATGACATTCTGGAGATTCGCCTGCGCCAACTGGCGCGGCTGGAAGCCATCAAGATTGAGCAAGAGCTCAAAGAACTGCGGCTGGAGCAAGGCAAGCTCGAAGACATTCTGAACAACCCGAGCAGCTTGAAGCGCACCGTTATCAAAGAGATCGAGGCGGACAGCAAACAGTTTGGTGACGAACGCCGCACCTTGATTCAAGCCGAGAAAAAAGCGGTGGCCGAGATCAAGGTGGTCGACGAGCCCGTGACTGTGGTGGTCAGCATGAAGGGCTGGGTTCGTGCGCTCAAAGGACACGAGGTGGCGGCTGACAGCCTGCAATTCAAGTCGGGGGACGCCCTCTATGGCACTTTTGCTTGCCGCAGCGTGGACCCGCTGCTTGTATTTGGCAGCAATGGCCGGGTGTATTCGGTGGCCGTGAGCCTGCTACCCGGTGGGCGCGGTGATGGACAACCCATCACCACCCTCATCGATTTGGAGACTGGCACTCAGCCATCCCATTACCTTGCGGGCAACGTGGAACAAACCGTGCTGCTGGCCGGGACCGGTGGTTATGGACTGCTCGCGCGACTCGGCGACTTGGTTTCGCGTCAGCGCGGCGGCAAGAGTTTCCTTACTTTGGAGGCTGAAGAAAAACTCTTGCCGCCAGCCAGTGCAGGCGCAGGAACTCAAGTGGCCTGTCTCTCCTTGACCGGCCGCCTCTTGGTATTTCCACGCGAAGAACTCAAACTGCAAGCCAACGGCGGCCGTGGTTTGACCTTGATGGATCTAGAAGCCAAAGACGCCTTGGTCAGCGTGGCCGTGTTCGCACAGTCCTTGCAGGTATTGGGCACAGGGCGGGGCGGCAAAAGTAAAGACGAAACCTTGCGTGCTGCTGCACTGGTGGCCTATCAGGGCAAACGCGCTCGCAAAGGCAAGGTGCTGGATGTGGGGTTGAAGCCCTACCGCGTGGTGGCTGGGTGAGGTCGTTCACCGGTTGAAACGGCGTTCAACAGCCGTTTCTAGTGTGGTGTTGCACTCTTGATGGAACAAATAAAAACGATGCGTTTTGGGTCAGGGCAAGGCCTTGCGCAGGTTAGCCCTGCGCTTTGCTTGGGCTGCCACAGCGATCCCCCGTGGTATCGCGCGGATTTGCAACGCCGCCATGGCCCAAAAGGCGCGTTTTTATGTTCCAGATAGAGTGAAACACCACACTAGGTTCAATGGGGTGTGGTCGACAAGCACTTAGAGCGGACGCGCACCCCGTTTACATCACGTCGTCCAGTTTGGCGCGCAAAGAGGCCAATTGTTCGCGTGCGTTGGCCTCACCGATTTGGCGCGATTCGACAAAGTAGCTGCGCAAGGGGCTGGCGTAGTAACCCAGGTCGGGGTGCAGCACAAAATCGGCGCGCGTTAGTTCGGGTTCGATGCGGGCGCGGCGTCGCGCGTCGCGGGCAAGCATGGACGGCGGAGCGTCCGGTGGGGTGCTCTCCAACCTCGGATATACGTTCACAGCAATGACGAAACGCGCACCTGCGGCGCGAGCCGCGCTCACCGCCAACGGCAGAGACTCGTCACCATCCTCGTATTCGACGCCGGAGATGCCCACAGGCGATACGATGCCCGGCACCGCGCTGGAAGCGCGAACTGCGACTCCTGCGTTGCCAGAGATGAAAAAGCGCGGTGTTTTGTCGTCGCGCCGTGTAGCGACGACGATCACTCGCCGTTGCAGTGCTTGCAAGGGTCGTTGACCAATACCGTCGTTGACATAGTTTTGAAGCTTTTGTCCATGAATCCAGCCCCGGTCAGCAAACGGGGATGGATCAAAAAGAGTCAGTGGGCCACCTTGTGTGGATCGCTCATCAATCTGTGCCGCCGACAGCCCGCTGGCCCAGAACACTCCCAGCAAAGCACCCACGCTGCAACCCACCACCAGGTCGGGCTCAATGCCTGCTTCTTCGAGAACTCGCATCACACCAATATGGGCATAACCACGCGGTCCGCCCGGCCCCAACACGAGTGCGATGTGAGGGCGAGGTTCGAAGGGTTGGAGTTGGCTCAAGGCCTGGGGCGCATCGTCGTCTCGGTAGTCAAACGCCGTGCAAGCGGTAAGCCCCAGCAGGGGGCTTGCCGCCAGAACGGAGCGCGCCAGGAACTCCCGTCGATGCAGGTGGTGGGCTGATGGTTGACTTGGACAGGAGTTTTTTTTCATGTCTGGTTCTCTGTATACGGTACTCACGCATTGCAGAGTGTGCTTTGCCTGAGTTGACCTGCATGGCACGAGTTGCAGCTATCTCATCGGCGGTTGGTCTGGGAGTCACTTGCATTTCTATTGATGCTTACCTTGTCCACGAAAACTTTTACCCCCTTCGTCCTGCGCGTGTCGAAGGACCTTGCAGCGTGCCACGAGCTGGTGTTGATAGGTTCAGCCCGAAAGGTGTTTGGTGTCGCAGTTGATGTGAACGTCAATAAGCCAATAAACGCGATATGTTGACGCTGTCTACCATTTTCCATAAACTGGTAGATGCCGTCAACCTGACAGCGTCTTGGCACTGCTACTTTTGCCATCAATATCAAATGGCCCTCTCATTCGAAACGACCGCCGGACAACGCAGCGTGAACGTTGCAGTGGCCTCGATTTTTTGGCGTGCTGGCGAGTGCAAAAAACGGCTGCCGTGGTCGAGGTGAGGCGATGAGGGCATCACTGCTTTCTCCTCGTCACGGCCCATGGGCTGTTGTCACTGGCGCATCACAAGGAATAGGTCGGGCCTTTGCGCTGAGGCTGGCCGCACAGGGGATCAACCTGGTACTGGTCGCGCGGCGTCAAATGCTGCTGCAAGCGCTGGCCACAGAGATTGAAAGTACACACGCCGTGCAGTGCAGAGTCGTCGTCGCCGACTTGTCTGACTTGAAGCAGGTTCACGCCATGATCGATGCGACACAAGGCCTCGACGTAGGGTTGCTGGTCGCGGCCGCTGGTTTCGGTACGTCGGGTGCCTTGATCGATTCCAAATTGGCCACAGAGATCGAGATGGTCAACGTGAACTGCACGGCCTTGTTGATCTTGACCCAGCACTTTGCGCGGCAGCTGTCCGCTCGCGGAGGCGGTGGCATTGTTCTGATGAGTTCATTGCTGGCATTTCACGGAGTACCGCGCGCGGCGAACTATGCAGCGACCAAAGCTTACGTTCAAACCTTGGCCGAGGGCCTTCGCGTGGAGCTGGCCCCGCATGGGGTCGATGTCGTTGCATCCGCCCCCGGCCCCATTCGAACTGGATTTGCACAGCGCGCCAACTTGCAAATGGCGCTTGCGTTGCATCCCGATGTGGTGGCAAAAGCCACGCTCTGTGCGTTGGGACGGCAAACTACGGTTCGACCTGGTTGGCTGTCCAAGTTGCTCGGCTGGTCGCTGGCTTTGTTGCCCCGATGGGGTCAGGTGAGTGTCATCACCCAGGTGATGAAGGGGATGACGGCGCATCAGAAGTCGGAGTCGGCGAAGGCGCAAAAGAGAAAGGAACGTTGACTTTAATCGGTAGGTGGTCGGGAACGCACAGCGGCTAGTCCCAATACGGTTTGTTTAAGTTCAATCTAATCTAAACCCGTTCGCCCTGAGGTGTCGAAGCGGCGCGTGCCTCAGTGAAGGCCCTTTGACAGGCTCAGGGCGAACGGTGTTAAAACGAAGTTTCGACAATGCCCTGCTTCGCCCTTGCCAGCGCATCGCATCACAGCCCACTCGTGCGTGTCCCGGGTGAAATATCCGGGCTAGACTTCTTGCCAAGTGCTGCTGCCTGCCCCCATGCCAAAACAACGCCTGCCAACCGACAAACCCTTGGAGTTGCGTGACGCGTGCATCGTTGCTGCGCAAGAAGTCATTGCTGAACGCGGCATAGAAAGCTTAAGTCTGCGTGACGTGGCCAGGAAGCTGGGTGTTTCCCACCAGGCTCCCTACAAACACTACCCAAGTCGGGACCATTTGTTGGCCGAGGTGATGCGCCGCTGTTTCGAGCGTTTCGCCGCGCACCTGGATGCACGCGCGCGCTTCGATGATCCCGTGGCCGATCTGGAATCTCTTGGGCAACAGTACCTTGGGTACGCTCAGGCCCATCCCTTGGAGTACCGGTTGATGTTCAGCACCCCATGGCCCGAGTCGGCAGAGCACGCCGATTTGGTACGCGATGCCGCACATGCTTTTGACATTTTGCGGCGCGTGATGCAGCGCATGCATGGCAACGTGGCGGCCAAACGTGACCTCGCTGACCTGGACGCCCTCTACATTTGGTCTTCTATGCATGGTGTGGCCGGTGTCATGCACGGCAACTGCATCAACAAGCTCAACCTCAAGCCCAAGGTCATGAGCCAAGCCATGAAGCATGTGATGAAAATGGTGGGGCAAAGTTTGGCTGCCCGGGGTTAAAAGCAGTTTGTTTCGCATTGGTGGAGGCACCCCAAACGCTGCAAGCACGCTTTACTTCCCACCGTTTTCTGCCTATCGGCGAAAATGCGCCGCATGAACGAACTCAAACCCTTAGACATTCCTAACGCCGGTCCCAAAATCGGCTTCGTCTCCCTGGGCTGCCCCAAAGCCCTCACCGACTCCGAACTCATCCTCACCCAGCTCAGTGCCGAGGGCTACCAAACCAGCAAAACCTTTGCCGGGGCGGACCTTGTCATCGTCAACACCTGCGGTTTCATAGACGATGCCGTGAAAGAAAGCCTGGACACCATCGGCGAAGCCTTGGCGGCCAACGGCAAGGTCATCGTCACCGGTTGTTTGGGTGCCAAAGCCGGTGACGGTGGCGGCAATTTGGTGAAACAAATGCACCCCAGTGTGCTGTCCGTGACGGGCCCACACGCCACCCAAGAGGTGATGGATGCGGTGCATTTGCATGTGCCCAAGCCGCATGACCCCTTCATTGATTTGGTGCCCCCCGCCGGCATCAAACTCACGCCCAAGCACTACGCCTACCTGAAGATCAGCGAGGGCTGCAACCACCGCTGCACCTTTTGCATCATCCCGAGCATGCGGGGCGATTTGGTGTCGCGTCCGATTGGTGATGTGCTCGGCGAGGCGCAGCGTTTGTTCGAATCTGGTGTGAAAGAGCTCTTGGTCATCAGCCAGGACACCAGCGCCTATGGCGTGGACGTGAAGTACCGCACCGGTTTTTGGGATGGCAAACCTGTCAAAACCCGCATGCTCGATTTGTGCGAAAAATTAGGTGACTTGGCTGCGTTACATGGCGCCTGGGTGCGTTTGCACTACGTCTACCCCTACCCGCATGTGGACGAGTTGCTGCCCCTGATGGCCGAAGGAAAAATCCTTCCCTACCTCGACGTGCCGCTGCAACACGCCCACCCCGATGTGCTCAAACGCATGAAACGCCCCGCCAGCGGCGAGCGCAACATGGAGCGTCTCTTGCGCTGGCGCGAGGTGTGCCCGCAAATCGTCGTGCGCAGTACCTTCATCGCGGGCTTTCCCGGTGAGACGGAAAGCGAATTTGAGTACCTGCTCGACTTCATGCGCGAAGCCCAAATCGACCGCGCAGGCTGTTTTGCCTACTCGCCTGTCGAGGGTGCCACCGCGAATGCCTTGGAGGGCGCAGTGCCCGCCGAATTGCGTGAAGAACGCCGCGCCCGTTTCATGGCCGTGGCCGAAGAAATTTCCACCGCCAAACTGCGCCAACGCATCGGCGCCACCATGCAGGTGCTGGTGGACTCCGCACCCGCCTTGGGCCGCAAGGGCGGGGTGGGGCGCAGTTATGCCGATGCGCCGGAGATCGACGGCTTGGTGCATTTGATGCCGCCTGAGAAAGCGTCCAAGACCTTGAAGGTGGGCGAGTTCACCAAGGCCCGCATTCTCGAGGCGCGCGGCCATGATTTGATTGCGCAGCCGATTTGATCGATCCAAAAAGCGGGCGAGACATGAGCGATTCCAAACCGTTAGCGCCCAGCACCTCCCTCATCCACCACCCCTACCAACCCCCAGAGGGTTTTCAGGCGGTGAACCCCGGCGTGCACAAAGCCTCGACGGTGATTTTTGAAAACACCGCTGCGCTCAAGGCCCGGCAGTGGAAAGACAAAACCGGCTACACCTACGGCCTGCACGGCACGCCCACCAGCTTCACACTGGAGGCGCGTATCGCCTCACTGGAAGGGGGGCGGGATACGCTGCTCGCGCCCAGCGGTCTGGCCGCCATCGCCCTGATCAACTTTGCTTTTTTGCAAGCGGGTGATGAAGTTTTGATCCCCAACAATGCCTATGGCCCCAACAAAGCCTTGGCTCAAAACGAACTGGCGGGCTGGGGCATCACCGCGAAGTTCTATGACGCCATGGAGCCGCAAAGTCTGCGCGCGCTGCTGAGCCCCAAGAGCCGTTTGGTGTGGTTGGAGGCTGCAGGTTCGGTGACTATGGAGTTTCCCGACTTGCCAGCGCTCGTGCGCATCTGCCGCGACCATGGCGTGCTCACGGCTATCGACAACACCTGGGGCGCAGGCATCGCCTTCAATCCGTTTCAGCTTGGCGATGGTCTCGGTGTGGACGTCTCCATGCAAGCCCTTACCAAATACCCCTCGGGTGGCGGCGATGTGCTGATGGGGTCGGTCACCACGGTCAACGAAGACCTGCGCCTGCGATTGGCTGCCACCCACATGCGGCTGGGTTTTGGCGTGGGTGGCAACGATGTGGAGCTTCTGCTGCGTTCCCTGCTCAGTATTGGATTGCGATATGCCGCCCACGATGCGGCGGCGCGCACCTTGGCAGCATGGTGGGCGAAGCGACCTGAAGTGGCCGCTGTACTGCACCCGGCTTGGCCCACATCACCGGGCCATGCCAACTGGGCCGCCTTGTGTACGCAAGCGGCAGGGCTGTTCTCTGTGGTGTTCGATGAGCGTTACAGCGTGGCCCAAGTGGACGCCTTTGTTGACGCACTGCAACTCTTCAAGATCGGTTTTTCCTGGGCTGGCCCCATCAGCCTGGTGATGCCTTACGACCTGCGTTTGATGCGCGACCAACCCGCTTGGCGCGGCACCTTGGTGCGGTTTTCAGTGGGGCTGGAGGCGGTGGGGGATTTGGTGGCGGATTGTGAGCGGGCGTTGGTTGAATCAAACCTTGCTTGACACCTTGTGCCGCATCAACCGCGCATGCTCCCGGTCCCAGTCTTTTTGTTTTTCTGAATCCCGTTTGTCGTGCTCCGCCTTGCCTTTGGCCAAAGCGATTTCGGCTTTGACCCGGCCGCCTTTGTAGTGCAAGTCCAGCGGCACCAAGGTGAAGCCTTTTTGTTCCACTTTGCCGATCAGCCGCCTGATCTCTTCTTTGTGCATCAAGAGTTTGCGGGTGCGGTCGGCTTCCGGGTTGACGTGGGTGGAGGCGCTGCGCAGGGCGTTGATGCGGCAGCCAATCAGGAAAAGCTCACCACCCTTGATCACCACATAACCGTCGGTCAGCTGCACCTGCCCGGCGCGCACGGCCTTGATCTCCCAGCCGACCAGCACCATTCCCGCTTCGTAACATTCGCTGATGTGGTAGTCGAACCGGGCGCGGCGGTTTTCGGCAATGGGTTTGGTGGTTTCTTGTTTGGTCATGTGTGGCACGTGGAGAGCGTGTGCCCTCTCTACAATCCTGCCATTGTATGAAGCACGTCAAAAAATCAGTTCTTCTTTGGTATTCGCCCCAGGAAATGGCGGACTTGGTGATGGCTGTACAGGACTATCCGAAGTTCCTGCCGTGGTGCGAACGCGCAGAAGTGCTTGAGCAGCATGTGGATGGTGTCACCGCTCGTTTGCACTTGGCCTATGCCGGTGTGCGCCACAGCTTCACCACCCGTAATGTGCACGACGCTCACCGGCAGGTGGCGGTATCTCTGGTGGATGGTCCGTTCTCTGTGTTGGACGGCACCTGGGGCTTCTCGCCACTGACATTGCCCGGCGGTGACGAGGGCAGTGCTTGCAAGATTGAGTTCAACCTGCGTTACGCCTTCAGCAGCCGTGCATTGGAGCTGGTGGTCAGCCCGGTGTTTGACCGCATCGCCAATACCTTTGTGGATTCTTTTGTGGCTCGCGCCGAGCAGGTCTATGGCCCCCGCTGACGCTGTCATTGAAGTCACTGTGGTGCGCAGCGTGGCACCTCGCCAGGTAGAGCTGCTGACCTTGACGCTGCCTTCCGGCAGCACGGTGCTGCACGCTTTGCAGCGCTGCGGTTGGTGGGTTCATGAACAAGAAGCCGAAAAGCCCGCAGTGGGCGTTTGGGGCAAGTTGCAAGCACCTGACCATGTGCTGCGCGACAAAGACCGAGTGGAGATTTACCGAGGTCTGCGTGTGGATCCCAAACAAGCGCGACGCGAGCGATATGCCGACCACAAGGCCCGCATCAAAGCCGCCGAGGAAGTCGCCGCCAAAAGAAAAAGGCAGCGCTGAGCTCAATGCCAGTCAGTTAAGAGGCTGGCATTCGAGGCGGGGTAAAAAGGGACGTGTTGATCACGTCCCTTTTTTATGGAATTTCAAGTAGAGCTGTCGCAAACGCTAAACAAGACCCCAGCGTGTTTGGACGGATTGAGCGAGCTGATTGACCCGTTGTGGATCCACCAAGCCTTGGCGGCCACAGGTAAGGCCTCCATCAGGCGACGAAGACTACCCGCTGAGCATGTGGTGTGGCTGGTCATTGGCTTGGCGCTGTTCAGGAATCAGCCCATCTGGCATGTGGTGCGGCAACTCGATTTGATGCTGGACACACCAAAGCCGGTGTGTGCTGCGAGCGCGGCGATACAAACGCGCCAGCGTTTGGGCGATGAACCGCTGGCGAACCTGTTCAAGCAGCTCACCCAAGCATGGGGCGCGCAGCGCGACTCTCATGACACGGGATTGAACGGCCTGCGCGTGCTGGCCGTGGATGGCGTGGTCTGGTCAGCCCCGGACACACCTGAGAATCGCGAAGGTTTGGGTTGCTGCGCCAACCAGCATGGCGCGGGCAGTTGGCCCCAACTGCGTGCCGTGTGCCTGATGGATACGCACAGCCACGAACTCATGGATGCTCAATTAGGAGCCATGACGCAAGGCGAGCTCACCTTGGCCGCCAGTCTGCAAGTGCCCGACGAGTCCATCACGGTGTTTGACCGGGCCTACTTCTCAGCCGCTTTCCTGCTGCAGTGGCAGCAACAGGGCAGGGATCGTCACTGGCTCATGCGTGCCAAGGACAACTTGCGCCATGAGATCGTCGCCACCCACGGCCCAGGGGACTACACGATACGCATGCCCGTATCGCAGCAAGCACGCAAGCTCGCACCAGAACTGCCGCTGTGGTGGCAGGCGCGCCTGATTGAAGTACAGCTGGGTACACGCACGCGTCGCTTCATCACCTCGCTGAACGATCCCAAGCGTTATCCGGTCAAACAACTGGCCGCCCTGTACTGTCAGCGCTGGGAGATTGAGCTGGGTTTTCGGGAGATCAAACAGTCCTTGCAAGCCAACAGTTTTGTCTTGCGTAGCAAACAACCAGGCTTGGTGCGACAAGAGATTTGGGGCGTCCTCATCGCCTATACCTTGTTGCGTCGGCAAATGCGGCTGATGGCGCAGCACCTGAAAGTGCCACCTGTACGCATCGGCTTTCATGTGGCCTGTATTGCCATCATTGAACTGCTGCGCTTTGCGCCGCTGGAATCTGCCGCTACCTTGCCCAAGCGATTGAGCGTGCTTTACGAGCAGGCCCATATCTTCCTCCTGCCACCTCGGCGCTCTCGCTCTTGCCCCAGAGTTGTCAAACACAGAGCTTCCAAGTACCCAAGAAAAATGCCAGTCAGCTCTTAACTGACTGGCATTAAGCGCTGAGCTGCCTTTTTTTGAGTCCGAGACAAGCGGCTTATTTGCAGTCGCTCTTGATGATGGCTTGGGTGCGTTTGACTTCAGCGGCGCGGCCTGCGTCGTCCAGGATTTCTCGCTCACCGGTTGATGTGGTGCGCGAGATGCGCATGCCGTCTTCCAAGGACTTCATGTAGTTGCGGGCCTGGGTGCAGTTTTCTTTGCGCAGGGCCGCATTTTTTTGATCCACTTCTTTCTTCTTGGCGGCTTCGAGCTCTTCTTGTTTTTTCTTGCGATCTTCCAATTCTTTGTCGACCTTGGGCGCTGCGGACGTTGCCGGCACGCTGGCCGCAGGTGCTGGCGCTGCCGAGGTGGCAGGCACGGATGCGCGCCGTGCGGCGTTAGGGCGCTGCAGGATGTCAGCTTCCTTCACGTTGGAGGGCGGTGGTGAGTCGCTGTACTGCACGCTGCCGTTCGCGTCTTTCCACTTCCACTGCGCCATGGCGGGCAGTGCGCTCAAAGCGCAAAGTGCAACGGTCAATAACACGGGGCCGAAACGGGACATGGCGGCATCCTGAAAGTCAGTCAGGCGGCCAGTTTAACGGCGCGGACGGGTTCGGGGGAGGGTTTTGGTTGGGGCGGCGACAGTGGTTTGGTTTCTTGAGGTGACCTGTGCGTTCCGGCGTGAGTACGATCGAGATCGACGGCCTTCCGTATAATTCGCTTTTGCGGTGCGACACGTATCAAACGTGTCACTCTCTGGGGAGATCTCCCCCAGAGTCTGGAGGCAGCGACCTCCAGACGTTCGTGGGTCACGACAACCCATATGTGAACAGGGCCTAAAGGCTCAGAGCAACGGGGGCATCATGCCCCATGGAGAACACCCGAAGCAGTAGTCGGGTGCCGTAACGGAAAGCCTTGGAAATCTCTCCAAGGGGGACCGTGGTAGCGTCATGTCACTCCAACTGCAACCAAGCAGCCTGGGAAGACGTAGAAGAAGTGCTGGAATGGCCCAGTGCCATGCTCAACATTTCAACCGCCTGCCAAAAGCAGGTCGAAAACACGTCGATTTCGACGGTCTCCAAAGCGAGTTCACAACAAGAGTGGCAATGCCTCAAATTGCCTTGTCGCACATGACGGAAACGTCATGGCCGCGACCCGATGTACGACCAACGGTAGCCTACGGTGGCATGCAGGATCGGTAACGAACCTGTGTGAAGCCCATCAGACAACGTCTCCCACATCTGTGGCATGCGTGCGCCGCGAGGACACGCATGGACTCTGCCAGCAGGAAGGCGGACGAGGGGCCAGGCTAGTTCCGCATGGGTAACCTACGTGAACTGTCGGCTGAACCCGGGTAAGAATTGAATGGCCAAACCTGCTGTTAGGCCATAGCCAAAAGGCACGCTGCCGGTTGCTCTCGTCGCAAAAGAGTGCACGTCGCCATCAGCGCAGCTCCGGGAAAGACAGACCCTAAACGGATAGACAACACGGTTCAACACCGTGCTGTCGGCAATTTGAGGAACGTGGTAAGCCCCACTGCTCGCCGATGTGTATGCACATCGGCAGGGAAGCCGTAAGGCGACCTGTCGGGTGAGGGGGTATGGGATTGTGGAAAAAGCGAATGCCCGGCTGTAATCGCTGGGATAGGGGTCTGAATCACCCCGCTGCGAAAGCAGGCCCACTTCCACGTGGTGCAACCGTCGCGAGCCGGTTGCTGAGTTCAACGACACCCCGAGGGGATGCATCCATCCCTTTGGGGAGGCGTGCGTCTTCAACGGGCAACCAATGAGGACTGTATGGAAAAGATCATCGATCACGGTGATTCTGCGTCTTCACGCCTGCCGAACAGCTGGCACGCCATCGATTGGCGGCTGGTGGACCAGCAGGTGAGAACGATGCAAATGCGGATAGCGAAGGCTACGCAGGAGAACGATTGGCGCAGGGTGAAATCCCTGCAAAGATCGCTGATCCGCTCGTTTGCCGCCAGAGCGTTGGCAGTACGACGAGTCACTGAGAACCAAGGCAAGCGGACGGCAGGCGTCGACCGCGAGCTGTGGGATACGCCGACCCGCAAATGGGTGGCTGTCAGTGCGTTGAAGCAACAAAGGGGATATCGACCGCAGCCGCTGCGGCGGGTCTTCATTCCCAAAGCGAATGGCAAGGAACGCCCGCTGGGCATTCCGACGATGAAGGACCGGGCGATGCAGGCTCTCCACCTGCTGAGTCTGGAACCTGTCGTTGAGTCGCAGAGCGACCCGAACAGCTACGGCTTTCGGCGCAACCGCTCGACGGCGGATGCCATGAGTCAGTTGTTCGTGTGTCTGTCCCAAAAGGCTGCGGCCCGATGGGTACTGGAAGCGGACATCGAAGGTTGCTTTGACCATATCAACCACGAGTGGCTGGTGAACCATGTCTGCATGGACAAGGAGATCCTGAACAAGTGGCTGAAGGCAGGAGTGGTCTACAAAGGCCAACTGGCAAGCACCGAAGAGGGAACGCCGCAAGGCGGCATCATCTCGCCAACCCTGGCGAACGTGGCATTGAATGGACTGGAGACCGAACTGCAATCGCACCTGCGTGCGAAAGTAGGCGTGTGGAAGGTTCAGAAGCTCAAGGTTAATGTGGTTCGGTACGCCGACGATTTTGTGATTACAGGAGCGTCGCAAGACCTTCTGGAAAACGAAGTCCGGCCGTGGGTAGAAGCGTTTCTCGCACAACGAGGATTGCGGCTGTCACCGACGAAGACGCGAGTCACACACATTGACCAGGGATTCGATTTCTTAGGCTGGAATTTCCGGAAGTACAAGGGAACCCTGCTGATCAAACCGAGTAAGAAGAACGTGCGAGCGTTCTATGAAAAAGTGAAGGGAATCGTCAGAACCCATTTGATGGTGAAACAGGCGGATCTGATACAGATGCTGAATCCAGTCTTGCGAGGCTGGGCGCAGTACCACCACCCGGTGGTCGCCAAGGAGACATTCAGCAAAATCGACTCGCTACTGTGGTGGCGGTTGACACGCTGGGCACGTCGCAGACATCCGAAAAAGACCGCCAGATGGGTGACCAAGAATTACTGGTCAACCGTCGAAGAACGGACTGAGTTCGCTGTTTGGACAGGGTCTAAAGATGGAGAACCGCAATGGAAGCGGCTGTATCGGCTAGCCGATACAGAGATTGTCCGGCACAAAAAGGTCAAAGGCGGCTTCAACCCCTTTGATCCCGCGTGGGAGGCCTATGGTGAAGACCTGCGCTCGCAGCGCCTGCTGAAAAGCATGGCGTATCGCAAGCAATGGGCCTCACTGTTTCTCTCACAGCAGGGCAAGTGCGTCCGGTGTGGGCAAGCCATCACGGAAGAGACAGGCTGGCACGACCATCACCTGATAGAAAAGGTGAAGGGAGGGTCAGACTCGTTGTCAAACCGGGTGCTTCTGCATCCGGTGTGCCATGTACAAGTGCATACCCTTGGTTTGTCAGTTGCCAAGCCGGCCTCATGATGAGGCTTAGAGGTGCGGATTGAGAGGGGTGCCTGATACAATCAGGCGCTCCCCGAAACCGCACAAATTGTTGTGCTTGAGCCGGATGCGGTGAAAGTCGCAAGTCCGGTTCTTTGGGGGGGATGAGTCAGCAATGACTTGTCCCTACCCTCCTCAGGAGTTTTCTTCATGCGCCTTTTAGGAAAAGCGCTCACCTTCGACGATGTGTTGTTGGTGCCCGCGTTCTCCCAGGTGTTGCCCCGCGACACCACCCTAGCCACCCAATTCTCACGAAACATCCGTTTGAACCTGCCCTTGGTGTCTGCCGCCATGGACACGGTGACCGAAGCGCGTCTGGCCATTGCCATTGCGCAAGAGGGCGGCATGGGCATCGTGCACAAAAACTTGAGCCCGGCGGCCCAGGCTGCCGAAGTGGCCCGTGTCAAACGTTACGAGTCCGGCGTGCTTCGTGACCCCATCACCATCGCCCCCACGGTGCCGGTGCGTGAGGTCATCGCGCTGTCGCGTCAACATGGCATTTCCGGCTTCCCGGTGATTGAACACGGCAAAGTCGTGGGCATTGTCAGTGGCCGCGACCTGCGTTTTGAAACCCGCATGGATGCCCCGGTGCGCGACATCATGACGCCACGTGAGCGCCTCATCACCGTGCCCGAAGACGCCAGCTTGGCCGACGCCAAAGCGCTGATGCACAAACACAAGCTCGAGCGGGTGTTGGTGGTGAACAGCGCGTTTGAGTTGCGTGGCCTCTTCACGGTGAAAGACATCACCAAACAAACCAACTTCCCGAATGCGGCGCGTGATGCGCAGGGCAAACTGCGCGTGGGCGCGGCGGTGGGTGTGGGTGAGGGCACTGAAGAGCGTGTGGAGCTGCTCGTCAAAGCCGGGGTGGATGCTTTGGTGGTCGACACCGCCCACGGCCACAGCGCCGGTGTGATTGAACGCGTGCGCTGGGTGAAGAAAAACTACCCCCAGGTGGACGTGGTCGGTGGCAACATTGCCACGGGCAGCGCCGCTCTGGCACTGATGGAAGCGGGTGCAGATGGCGTGAAAGTGGGCATCGGCCCTGGCTCCATTTGCACCACACGCATCGTGGCTGGTGTGGGGGTGCCGCAAATCACCGCCATCGACAACGTGGCGCAGGCTCTGCAAGGCACCGGCGTGCCTTTGATTGCCGATGGCGGCATTCGTTATTCCGGCGACATCGCCAAAGCCATTGCCGCTGGCGCCCACACGGTGATGATGGGCGGCATGTTCGCTGGCACCGAAGAGGCTCCTGGCGAGATCGTGCTGTTCCAGGGCCGCAGCTATAAGAGCTACCGCGGCATGGGCTCCATCGGGGCCATGCAACAAGGCAGTGCCGACCGTTATTTCCAAGACAACACCGGTGCCAACCCCAACGCAGACAAACTGGTGCCCGAGGGCATCGAGGGCCGCGTGCCTTACAAGGGCTCCATGATCAGCATCGTGTTCCAAATGGCGGGCGGCCTGCGCGCCTCCATGGGTTATTGCGGCTGTGCCACGGTGGAAGACATGCGTGCCCGCGCCGAGTTTGTGGAAATCACCTCGGCAGGCATCCGCGAAAGCCACGTACACGATGTGCAGATCACCAAAGAAGCACCGAATTACCGGATGGAGTGAGTCTTTGGTCGCTTTATCCACCCCGTTCGCACTGAGCCTGTCGAAGTGCCTTGTTTGCGTCACGCGCAGGCTTCGACAAGTTCAGCCCGAACGGAGAACATGCGAATGACTGCGGAACACATTTCGACTGAGGCCGCTGTTATTCCACCGGTGGTACTGCCAACCAGGCAGCCCGCCATGGCCTTCATCATGGTCACCGTGCTGATCGACATGCTGGCCATCGGCATCATGGTGCCGGTGCTGCCCGCCTTGGTGGGAAGCTTCACCGACTCCAAAGACGCCCAGGCCTTTTGGTTCGCGGCGGTCATGTTCGCTTTTGGCATTGCCAACTTCTTTGGCTCACCCTTGCTCGGTGCGTTGTCCGACCGCTTTGGCCGCCGCCCGGTGCTGCTGCTGGGTTTTTGTGGTCTGGCACTGAACTTCTTTGCCACTGCCTTGGCCACAGCACTTTGGGTGCTGGTGGCCGTGCGCCTGGTGGGCGGCGCGATGCAAGCCAATGCGGCGGTGGCCAATGCTTATGTGGCCGACATCACGGCCCCAGAAGACCGCGCAAAACGTTTTGGTTTGATCGGGGCCATGTTCGGCCTGGGTTTCATCCTGGGCCCGGCCTTTGGTGGGTTGCTGGGCAGCATCAACCTGCAGTTGCCCTTTTTTGTGGCGGGCAGTTTGGCCTTGGTGAATTTGGTTTACGGCTATTTCGTCTTGCCCGAGTCCTTGCCGTTGGAAAAACGGCGTGCTTTCAGTTGGAAAGCCGCCAACCCGATCACCGCACTCAAAGCCCTCACTGAACTCAAAGGCATAGGCAAACTGGTTCTGGTGGTGGTGTTCACTGGCTTTGCGCAGGGCGTGCTCTACAACACCTGGGTGCTCTACACGAGCTTCAAGTTCGGTTGGGGGCCGCAAGAAAACGGCTGGTCTTTGGCAGCGGTGGGTGTGGTGTCGGTGCTGGTGCAGGGCTGGTTGCTGGGCAAGCTGCTCAAGCGGTTTTCAGCGCAACGTTTGGCTGTGATGGGTTTGTGCTCGTCTGTTGCGGCCCACCTGCTGTGGGGCCTGGCCACTGAAGGCTGGATGATGTTCGCCATCATCGCCGCCAATGTGCTGGGCTTCACCATCGCCGCGTGTTTGCAAAGCATTTTTTCTGCTGCTGCTGATGCCAAAAGCCAAGGCCAAACCTTGGGCACCATCAGCGGCATCAATGCTTTCACGGCGGTGTTTGCGCCCCTCGTTGGCGCGCCGCTTTTAGGAATGGTCTCGCACCTGCCACCCGGCCATTGGGCTTTGGGTGCGCCGATGTATTTGTGCGCGGCCCTTCAGGCTTGCGCTTTGGTATTGGCGTGGTGGCATTTCAAAGGCCAAACGCGACGCGCCACTTAACTTTTTAGTTTGATTTTTGGTGACTGCCATGCACGACAAAATCCTCATCCTCGACTTCGGCTCGCAAGTCACCCAGCTCATCGCCCGCCGTGTGCGCGAGGCGCATGTTTACTGCGAAATCCATCCCAACGATGTCAGCGACGCTTTTATCCGCGAATTCGCACCCAAGGCCATCATCCTCTCCGGCAGCCACGCCAGCACCTACGAAGACCACGAACTGCGCGCTCCGCAAGCCGTCTGGGACTTGAAGGTGCCCGTGCTCGGCATTTGCTACGGCATGTTCACCATGGCCGTTCAGTTGGGCGGTCAGGTGGAGGCCAGTGACCACCGTGAGTTTGGTTATGCCGAGGTGAGGGCGCACGGCCATACCGCGCTCCTGCAAGGCATTGAAGATTTCTCCACCGCCGAGGGCCACGGCATGCTCAAGGTGTGGATGAGCCACGGCGACAAAGTCACCGCGCTTCCCCCCGGCTTCAAACTCATGGCCAGCACACCGAGCTGCCCGATTGCTGGCATGGCTGATGAGTCGCGCCACTATTACGCGGTGCAGTTCCACCCCGAAGTCACCCACACCGTGCAAGGCCAGGCCTTGCTCAACCGCTTCGTGTTGGACATCGCCAAAGCCAAGCCCGACTGGGTGATGGGCAACTACATTGAGGAATGCGTGGCCCGCATCCGCGAGCAAGTGGGCAAAGAAGAAGTCATCTTGGGCTTGTCAGGCGGTGTCGATTCCAGCGTGGCCGCCGCCCTCATCCACCGCGCCATTGGCGACCAGCTCACCTGCGTTTTTGTTGACCACGGCCTTCTGCGCCTGAACGAAGGCCAGATGGTGATGGACATGTTTGCCGGTCGCCTGCATGCCAAGGTGATCCATGTGGATGCGAGCGAGCAGTTCCTCGGCCACCTCAAAGGCGTGACCGACCCCGAACAAAAACGCAAAATCATCGGCCGCGAGTTTGTCGAGGTGTTCCAGGTTGAGGCCAAAAAACTGGTCAACGCCAAGTGGTTGGCCCAAGGCACCATCTACCCCGACGTGGTGGAAAGCGGTGGCACCAAAACCAAAAAAGCCACCACCATCAAAAGCCACCACAACGTCGGTGGCCTGCCCGAAACATTGGGTCTGAAGCTCTTGGAACCTCTTCGCGAACTTTTCAAAGACGAAGTGCGCGAACTCGGTGTGGCCTTGGGCCTACCGCCCGACATGGTGTACCGCCACCCTTTCCCCGGCCCCGGCCTGGGGGTGCGCATTCTGGGTGAAGTCAAAGCCGAATACGCCAACTTGCTGCGCCGCGCCGACGCCATATTCATTGAAGAGTTGCGTGCCACGCCCTACATTCCCGTTCACCCTGAGCCTGTCGAAGGGCGGCGCGTACCTAAAACCTGGTACGACGCCACCAGCCAAGCCTTCACCGTCTTCCTGCCCGTCAAGAGCGTCGGCGTGATGGGCGATGGCCGCACCTACGAATACGTCGTGGCCCTGCGCGCCGTCCAAACCAGCGACTTCATGACCGCCGATTGGGCCGAACTGCCCTATGCGCTGCTCAAGAAAGTGTCGAGCCGCATCATCAACGAGGTGCGCGGCATCAACCGCGTGGCCTATGACGTGTCGTCCAAGCCACCGGCGACAATTGAGTGGGAATGATTTGCCGCACTTCGCAGACATTCGGCAGCTATCGATAAATCGTCGTAAGTTGTTGATTCATAGATATTTTGTTTGCGCAATCTATCGACAACGATTGGTGGCAAGCAACTTAAAGTGTCGGTCGATCTGACGGTCACCAAAACGGGTTCTCCTGGTCTAAAATTTCTACCGTCAGCCCGTTTCGACGCATGACGGTAAAAAAGAAGGCGAAAAGCTAGGTTTCATGCGGGTTCCGGGCGTGTTTGAAGTTTGCGAGCGCTTGACGGTAAAGGTGCTCTCGCCCAGGAGAACGCCTATGCTTACCGACACCGCGCTCAAGAACCTCAAGCCCAAGCCTGCTCCCTACAAGGTAACCGACCGGGACGGCATGTACGTCACCGTGTCGCCTGCCGGCACCGTCACTTTTCGGTATGACTACCGCGTCAACGGGCGCCGCGAAACCCTCACGATCGGCCGCTATGGTTCGGACGGCCTGTCTCTGGCCCGAGCCCGGGAGCGCTGCATGGACGCACGGCGCGCGGTGGCTGACGGTAAATCGCCAGCGCGCGAGAAGCAGCGCGAAAAGCGGCGCCTCTCCGAGGCCAAGACCTTCCAGGAATTCACCGACCGGTGGGCCAAGGAGGCCAGGATGGCCGACAGCACGCGGTCGATGCGCAAGAGCATCCTCGACCGCGACATCCTGCCGGCTTTCAAGAACCGGCTGCTGAACGAGATCACGTCGGACGACTTGCGCGACCTCTGCGGCAAGGTCAAGGCACGAGGGGCGCCGGCGACGGCGGTCCACGTGCGAGACATCGTCAAGCAAATTTACGGGTTTGCCATCCTGCATGGCGAGAAGGTGGCTAACCCGGCCGACGACGTGGGGCCATCGTCGATCGCGACCTTTGTGCCGAAGGACCGTGCCTTGTCGCCGGTCGAAATTCGGCTGATGCACCAGCAGTTGGAAACGGTGGCGTCGTACCCGACGATTCGCCTGGCGCTCAGGCTCATCCTGCTCACGCTGGTACGCAAGGGTGAGCTCATCAATGCGACTTGGAACGAGATCGACTTCGAGAACGCGCTCTGGACGATCCCCAAGGAACGTATGAAGGGCTCCAAGGCGCACAACGTCTACCTGTCGCAGCAGGCACTCGACATCATGGTCGCGCTTCGCACTTGTGCCGGGGGCTCCAGGTACGTGCTGCCGTCGCGCTACGACCCCGACAAGTGCATGTCCAATGCGACGCTCAATCGCGTGACGCAGTTGGTAGCCGAGCGGGCGAAGGAAAAGGGCCTGCCTTTGGACAGCTTCACCGTGCACGATCTGCGCCGCACCGGCTCGACCATCCTGAACGAGCTGGGCTTCAACAGCGACTGGATCGAGAAGTGCCTGGCCCACGAAGACGGCCGCTCGTCGCGTGGCGTCTACAACAAGGCCGAGTACGCCGAGCAGCGCCGGCACATGCTGCAAGAGTGGGCCGACATGATCGATGCCTGGGTGGCAGGCAAGTCCCACACGCCGACCTTGCTGCCCCCATCGATGAAGGTCATCACGACGCAAGCATTGCTTTGACCGGGCGGCGCTTGCGTTGGCGTACGTCGGGGGAGGGCGCACGCTTCATCTGAGCTGCGTCGGAGACTTGGCGGCGCTCCTCGATCCAGGCCTCGACCTCTGCAAGGTCCCACACCACGCAGCGAGACGTCAGGTTGAACCGCCGCGGAAACTCGCCTCGGCGCTCCATGTCGTAGATGGTGGTGCCGGAAAGCGGCACCATCTTGTGCAGTTCCGTTCGCCGGATCGTGCGCCGGAACGACGAAAAACTTGCCGCTGCCGACTGAGGCGCCTCGGCGGAATGCCGCGAGCGCTCGTCACTTTGCAGATGCCCCACGGCGACTGACTCTTCACCTCTTCTCATGATCGACTCCATCCGTGCCGCGCGTCACGGATGTCCGATCACGCGGGGCACTGAAAACTTGGTGCCCTCATCGTGCTGTACACGGCATCTATCGAGAACCCGCTGTGGCGTGCTCTGGCGTAGCGTGGCGCAAGGTCCGCTTGCCTTCCGCTTTGCTGAAAGCGCGATCACGCGCCATGAACGCTTCCAGCATGTGCGGCACGAGGGAAGCTGCGTCGACCGGCTCGCCATAGGTCTGCGAATGCTGTGCCGCATAGCGGTCGAGCATGGCTTTGAGGTCCTCGGGCATGGAGATCGTGAGCTTCACCATCGTTGCCTTGGGCAGCGGACCAAGGCGGAGCTTTGCTGCGCTCATTGCAATGCTCCCCGCTGGAAGAACAGCGGCTGATACGGCCGCAACACCAGGTCCTTGCTCACCATCACCCGCATCGGGAAACCCGGCCGAATGGTCAGCGTCGGTTGGATGCTCAAGTTCCGCTTCGTGATCTCCTGGCCGACCTGGTTCACCGTGTCCTGTGCGCTTTCGCGCCCGGCGATGACGATGCGGTCGCCATCAGTGCGGCTCTCAGGTGCGGCCAGCTCGGCGCCGACGCCAAGCAGAGTGGACAACGCCGCACCCGCCAGGATGCGGTCCCAGTGCCAATCGACGCCATCCTCGAGCCCTGCGTAGCCGGCAGGGTCGATGCCCGGCAAGCGATCGAGCGCCACCGACGACGTGTCTGGCAGGATCAGCCGCGTCCACACCAGCAGCACGCGCCGCTGGCCGAAGGCCACCTGGCTGTCGAAGCGGCCGATCAGGCGCGAGCCCTGCGGGATCAACAGATGCCGCCCCGTGGCCGTGTCGTAGACCGCCTCGGACACGTTCGCGATGACTTGCCCGGGCAGGTCGGAGTTGATACCTGTCACCAGCGCCGCCGGGATGATGGTGCCCGCTATCACCTGGTACGGCGATGCCGGCAGCTGCAAGCTACCGGGATTACGCGCGGAAGTGTCCCCGGCCTTCGCAACGAACGCCTCCTTCTGGTCCTGCCGGTTTTGCACCGCCGTCGGGTCGGTCGCCTGCGTTGCGGTGGTGGGGGTCCCCATGGGATTGAACGGCTGGTTCCCGGAGCCCAGAGCAGAAGGCTCGACGCCTGCCTGCGCAGCGACGGGCTTCGGCGCAGCGCTGCCGCTGCTCCGGAAAAAGACCGATGACCGCGCAGCCTCTTCGGCCGCCAGCCGCTCGGTCTGCGCGGGATCGACGCCACCGCCTGGCACTCGCGTTTCCATCGGCTGCTGCGCCTTGACGATGGCCGGCCCCAGGTCGCCTGGCAGCGGCTCACCCAGCACCGGCGGTGGCGGTTTCAAGGCCGGTGGCAGCCCGGCGTAGTCCTTGGGCAACTGGTCCAGGTTCTCTGCGCGAGAGATGCGGTCGACGTTGTAGAGCTCGGCGGCGGGGTTTCGCTCTCGCTTGCTCGACTGCAACGACCACATCGTGCCGCCGAGCACTGCGGCGGCCAGGGTGCCTGCGCCGAGCGCCAGCATGCGGCGGCTCAGGCGGGTGACTGGGCGCGGCGAAGTGCGCAGGGCGACTGCCTCGGGCTCGACCTTCGGCGCCGCAGCAGTTGCGGGATCTGGAATGTCGGACGTGCTCATACTCAGTTCCTTCGCGCCACACCCGCACCGGTGGCCGCACCGGTGGCCGCGCCGACCCCGTCCGTCCGCTCGATGCGCACCACCTGCGCTTTCTCGCCGCCCAGGCGCAACTCGGCCGCACCGAACAGCCGGTCCACGACGTAGTACGGCGACCGGAAACGGTAGTTCACCAACTGCCCGTCACCCTGCGGTCCGATCACGAACAGCGGCGGCAGCTCGCCCTGCGCAATGCCACCCGGGAACTGGATGTAGACCCGCTCGCCGTCGTCGAAGGCGCGGAGCGGCTTCCACGGCGGGCTGTCGCCGCTGACGGCATAGCGGAATTTGATCTGCTCCAGCGTCATGCCAGTTTGCACCGGCGCGCTGGCCTGGGCCTGCTGCGCCTGCTTCTGCAGGGCCAGCATCCGGTCTTTCGGATAGTCCCACGACGCCGAAGCCATCCAGGCCTGCGGCGTCGATGAGAGTTCGAGCAGGTAGGTGCGACGGTTTGTCGTCACCACCAGGTTCGTCTTCAGGCCCACGCGCGTGGGCTTCACTAGAATGTTCACGCGCAGCGTCGCCCCCGCGCCGCTGGCCGTGTCGCCAACGATCCAGCGCACCGTGTCGCCGGCCGAGACCGACACCAGTTCCTCGCCTTGCTGCAAGGCGATGACGGTCACGCGGCCGGGGCTCGTGTAGACCTGATACAGCGCGCCATCGGCATAGGGCCAGACCTGGATCGCGTTGACGTAGCCCTCGCGGCTCGGTGCGACCCGAGCCTCATGGTTGGCGAGCGACACGCGCGCCTTCTCATCCACAGGTTCGGGTGCGGGCTGCACGTGCGGAACCAAGGGCTGCGCCGGCAATGGCTTGAGCTGCGCAGGCAGCGGCAAGGGTTCCGGCACGGCCACCACTTCCACTGGTTTCGGTGGGTCCGGCAGCGACTGCGCCGCCACCGCAACCGGCTCGTCGAGTGAGATCGTCGGTGGCGGCTTGCCCAGCGTCGCGCAGCCAGCAAGCGCCAGCAGGATCAACGGAAAAACGTGCATGCGGAGTTGTAGTTTCGTAAGCGTCCGGCAAACCCCACCCTATGCAAAGGCATAGAAGGCTGCGAAGGTTGCTGTTTTGACAACAGCGAAGGGGCGGCAATGGCAGCGGTGGGATGGCAAGACAAGATCAGGCGACAACTGGACGTGGTTCAGCAGTGGAGGCAGTCCGGCAAAAGCATTGCTGCGTGGGCGCAGGCCCACGGGATGGATGCAAAGCTGCTGATGGGGTGGGTCACTTATGAGGGGCGCTGGCGGCAAAGGCTGGGCCAGGGCCAGTCGCATTTGACCGTCTCGGCAGCCCATGCCGCAGTCGGCGCAACCGCTGATGTTGCCCTCAAACCCAAGGGGTTTGTGGCCGTTCGAAGTAACCCGGTGGGCCCGGTGCAAGCGGTCAGCAGTGCGGCTGCCAACGCGGCACATTCCTGCGCCGTGGCACAAACCAATCCCAACCCCGCCAGCGTGCGCATTGAGTGCGTGGTGGCAGGCGCAGGTCCAGGCGCTGGTGTGGTGCTGCACTGGCCTGTGGATCACGGGCACGAATTGGCGGCCTGGCTCAAGTCGATGGCCGCATCATGATGCGCATCGACGCCATCTATCTGGCCTGCGGCGCAGCAGACCTGCGCGCGGGCATGGACACCTTGCTGGCCCGCGTGGTGCACAGCTTTGAAGCCGGTGCGCAGCCCCATACCGCGTATGTGTTTGCCAACCGCAGTGCCAGCCGCTTGAAGGTGCTGCTGATGGACGGCTCTGGCCTGTGGCTGTGCACGCGCCGCTTGAGCAGTCGGGCTCGATTCATCTGGCCGCAAGATGAAGCTGCTCATGTTCAAATCACCGCCGCGCAGTGGGATTGGCTGGTTGCCGGTGCGCCGTGGTTGCACCTGGGCGCGGTGCAGGCCGTCACCGTGGTGTGAACGCTGTGATGGTTGGTCAATGCGTGTATCTCCCGTCTTGCCTCGCGCGTGCGCGCGAGGCAAGATGCGCACATGCTCAAAGACGTTGATCCCGCATCAATAAAAGCCCAGCTGCAAGCCCTCGGAGACACTGCAGCCGCACAGTACGCACGGGAACTCATTGAGCGACTGCAAATCCAGTTGAAGTTTGAGCACACCAAGAACGCCGCGCTGAACTTCGAGCTGACCCGCTTGAAGCAGTGGCGCTTTGGTAAAAGCAGCGAGAGCCTGGACGCACAAGGCGGCAATCCTCAAACTCAGTTGTTCGATGCAAAAACCGAACAGCTTCTCGTTGAAGAATCCAAAGCCGAAGACCGCGCCGAAGATGAGGCCCGCACCCCAGGGCCCAGCCGCATCAAACGCCAAGCCAAACGTCAGGCTCTGCCCAGCCAACTCGAGCGCATTGAGCACCACTACGAGATCGAGCCCGCCTTGTGCAGTGCAGGGCATCCCTTGAAGCGCATTGGCCAAGACATCAGCGAACAACTCGATTGCGTCCCGGCCCAATTCTTTGTTCACCGTCACATTCGTGGCAAGTACGCATGCGTTTGCTGCAACACCGTGCTGGCGGCACCCATGCCCGCCCAGATCATCGACAAAGGCATTCCCGCGCCAGGGCTGCTGGCCCAGGTCATCATTGCAAAACATGATGACCACCTGCCTTTGTACCGCCAAGAAGAGATTTACCGCAGGAGCGGTGCCTTCATCGCGCGCTCCAGCATGGCCAGTTGGGTGGGGCAGTGCGGTGTTCAGCTGCAGCCCTTGGCGCAAGCGATCAAATCCCACCTGCTGAGCCAAGCCGTGCTGCATGCCGACGAGACGCCGATCAAGCTGCTGGCGCCCGGCTCAGGCAAGACAGACACCGCCTACGCTTGGGTCATCCGTAGCAGCGACTTGGAGGCAACTGAACGCGCCGTGGTTTACGAGTTCTGCAACAGTCGGCAAGGCCAGCATGCGGCCACGCTGCTGGAGGGATTCCAAGGCAGCTTGGTTTGTGATGATTACTCGGGCTACAAAGCCTTGTTCAAACAACAGCCAATACAAGAGGCCGGATGCTGGGCCCACGCCAGAAGAAAGTTCTTCGAGGCCCACAAGCTCAACCAAAGCGAGATCGCCAAAGAGGCGCTCCATCGAATCCAGCAACTGTATGACGTGGAGCGCCAGGGGGCGCAACTCACCCTGCAGGAGCGACATCAGCTCAGGCAAGACACCAGTACAACACTGCTCCAAGAGTTCAAGGCTTGGTTACTCACCCAGCGTCAGCAACTCATGAATGCTGACGTGACGGCCAAGGCGATGGACTACACGCTCAAGCGCTGGGCGGCATTGACCCTACACCTCGCCGATGCACGCATCCCGATTGACAACAACGCGGTGGAAAACGCGATCCGGCCGCTGGCGCTGGGGCGCAAGAACTGGCTCTTTGTGGGCAGCCAGCAAGCTGGCGAGCGCGCGGCAGTGCTGATGACGTTGATCGAGTCGGCCAAACTCAATGGGCATGATGCGTGGGTCTATCTCAAAGACGTGCTGACCAAGCTGCCCACCTGGCCCAACAGCCGACTGCACGAGTTGCTGCCGCACCGCTGGGTATCGCCCGAGACTGCCAGCGTCGCTGCGACTGCACCGGTCAACACCTGATCGTTGATTCGGTCAAGGTGGGTTCACCGAACGCATACGGTGGTGCTTGAAATCGCCATGGCCAAGGCGAGCACGAGGGGCGTGGGCCGAAAGCCAGGGCGCTTCGGCAGGGCAGGACGGGTCATCAGGGTCTTCCGGTAAGTGTTAACAAGAATGCTTCTCACTTAGGTAGACGAGCGACTCGGCTGAAACCCTATATGCCTCCGACAAAATTCTTCACGCCGCTTTACTACCCGCTTACGGCGCGGCCGGACAGGGGATGGCGTTACGGCGCCAACATCACTTCCGTTGTGCCCCCGCCCTCGCGCAGCTTCACGGGCAAGGACAGCGGCAGCACCCGCTTGAAGGTGGCCGGGTCGCGCGGGTCGAACACGCCGGTAACGCGCAGCGCGGCCGCTGCAGGGTCGCGCACCACCAGTTGTGGGTCGCGGTAACGCGCCAGCTCGGCCAAGGCCTGGTCGAGCCGGGTATTGTCGAAGCGCACTCGGTTGTCGCGCCAAAGCGCAAAAGCGGCCTCGGGCAGGCTGCCCACCGGCGACAACACGCCCTTCGCGTCGCTGGACACCTGCTGGCCCGCGCCGAGCACCACGCGCTGGTCGCCGCCCGCTTCTTGCTGAAGCGACTCCACGCCTGTGCCTTGCGTTTCCAGGCCTTGCACCCGATCGACGCGCACACGGCCTTCATCCACCGCCACCTGCACGCCAGCATCACCCGGCATGTGGGGCAGATGCCTCACCATGAAGCGCGTGCCGACCACCGTCACACGCACCGGGCCGGCGGAAACATGGAACGGTCGGGTGGTGTCACCCTGCACGGTGAACACCGCTTGGCCGTCGCTCAAGCGCACTTCGCGGCGCTGCCGGTAGTAAGTGACCTGCAACTGCGTGGCGGCGTCCAGCCGCAGGCGACTGCCGTCAGGCAGGGTGGCTTCCATTTGCTGGCCGCGCGGCGTGCTGAAGCTTTGCGCATACACCGGTTGGGCCAGCCAGTGGTTCCAGGCGGTCAGCCCGGTGCCCACACTCACCGCCATCAACGCCGCAGTGGCGAAGGCGGGCGCCCAGATGCGGCGACGGGTGGGCGACTGCACAGGCGGCTTGCGCCTGGCGCTCTGCTGCGCCTTGCTGATCGCCAGTTCGCTCTGCAGCCGCTGCCGAGTTTCCACCGGGATCGCGTCGAACGCCTGCCACTCGGCCTGCCAATGCGCCACGGCGGCAGGGTGGGCGGGGTCGGCGTTCAACCAGGCCTGGAACGCCTGTTCTTCGGTGGCGCTGAAAGCTTCGTTGTTGCGGCGCACGAACCGTATGCGTTCGGTGAACCCACCTTGACCGAATCAACGATCAGGTGTTGACCGGTGCAGTCGCAGCGACGCTGGCAGTCTCGGGCGATACCCAGCGGTGCGGCAGCAACTCGTGCAGTCGGCTGTTGGGCCAGGTGGGCAGCTTGGTCAGCACGTCTTTGAGATAGACCCACGCATCATGCCCATTGAGTTTGGCCGACTCGATCAACGTCATCAGCACTGCCGCGCGCTCGCCAGCTTGCTGGCTGCCCACAAAGAGCCAGTTCTTGCGCCCCAGCGCCAGCGGCCGGATCGCGTTTTCCACCGCGTTGTTGTCAATCGGGATGCGTGCATCGGCGAGGTGTAGGGTCAATGCCGCCCAGCGCTTGAGCGTGTAGTCCATCGCCTTGGCCGTCACGTCAGCATTCATGAGTTGCTGACGCTGGGTGAGTAACCAAGCCTTGAACTCTTGGAGCAGTGTTGTACTGGTGTCTTGCCTGAGCTGATGTCGCTCCTGCAGGGTGAGTTGCGCCCCCTGGCGCTCCACGTCATACAGTTGCTGGATTCGATGGAGCGCCTCTTTGGCGATCTCGCTTTGGTTGAGCTTGTGGGCCTCGAAGAACTTTCTTCTGGCGTGGGCCCAGCATCCGGCCTCTTGTATTGGCTGTTGTTTGAACAAGGCTTTGTAGCCCGAGTAATCATCACAAACCAAGCTGCCTTGGAATCCCTCCAGCAGCGTGGCCGCATGCTGGCCTTGCCGACTGTTGCAGAACTCGTAAACCACGGCGCGTTCAGTTGCCTCCAAGTCGCTGCTACGGATGACCCAAGCGTAGGCGGTGTCTGTCTTGCCTGAGCCGGGCGCCAGCAGCTTGATCGGCGTCTCGTCGGCATGCAGCACGGCTTGGCTCAGCAGGTGGGATTTGATCGCTTGCGCCAAGGGCTGCAGCTGAACACCGCACTGCCCCACCCAACTGGCCATGCTGGAGCGCGCGATGAAGGCACCGCTCCTGCGGTAAATCTCTTCTTGGCGGTACAAAGGCAGGTGGTCATCATGTTTTGCAATGATGACCTGGGCCAGCAGCCCTGGCGCGGGAATGCCTTTGTCGATGATCTGGGCGGGCATGGGTGCCGCCAGCACGGTGTTGCAGCAAACGCATGCGTACTTGCCACGAATGTGACGGTGAACAAAGAATTGGGCCGGGACGCAATCGAGTTGTTCGCTGATGTCTTGGCCAATGCGCTTCAAGGGATGCCCTGCACTGCACAAGGCGGGCTCGATCTCGTAGTGGTGCTCAATGCGCTCGAGTTGGCTGGGCAGAGCCTGACGTTTGGCTTGGCGTTTGATGCGGCTGGGCCCTGGGGTGCGGGCCTCATCTTCGGCGCGGTCTTCGGCTTTGGATTCTTCAACGAGAAGCTGTTCGGTTTTTGCATCGAACAACTGAGTTTGAGGATTGCCGCCTTGTGCGTCCAGGCTCTCGCTGCTTTTACCAAAGCGCCACTGCTTCAAGCGGGTCAGCTCGAAGTTCAGCGCGGCGTTCTTGGTGTGCTCAAACTTCAACTGGATTTGCAGTCGCTCAATGAGTTCCCGTGCGTACTGTGCGGCTGCAGTGTCTCCGAGGGCTTGCAGCTGGGCTTTTATTGATGCGGGATCAACGTCTTTGAGCATGTGCGCATCTTGCCTCGCGCGCACGCGCGAGGCAAGACGGGAGATACACGCATTGACCAACCATCACAGCGTTCACACCACGGTGACGGCCTGCACCGCGCCCAGGTGCAACCACGGCGCACCGGCAACCAGCCAATCCCACTGCGCGGCGGTGATTTGAACATGAGCAGCTTCATCTTGCGGCCAGATGAATCGAGCCCGACTGCTCAAGCGGCGCGTGCACAGCCACAGGCCAGAGCCGTCCATCAGCAGCACCTTCAAGCGGCTGGCACTGCGGTTGGCAAACACATACGCGGTATGGGGCTGCGCACCGGCTTCAAAGCTGTGCACCACGCGGGCCAGCAAGGTGTCCATGCCCGCGCGCAGGTCTGCTGCGCCGCAGGCCAGATAGATGGCGTCGATGCGCATCATGATGCGGCCATCGACTTGAGCCAGGCCGCCAATTCGTGCCCGTGATCCACAGGCCAGTGCAGCACCACACCAGCGCCTGGACCTGCGCCTGCCACCACGCACTCAATGCGCACGCTGGCGGGGTTGGGATTGGTTTGTGCCACGGCGCAGGAATGTGCCGCGTTGGCAGCCGCACTGCTGACCGCTTGCACCGGGCCCACCGGGTTACTTCGAACGGCCACAAACCCCTTGGGTTTGAGGGCAACATCAGCGGTTGCGCCGACTGCGGCATGGGCTGCCGAGACGGTCAAATGCGACTGGCCCTGGCCCAGCCTTTGCCGCCAGCGCCCCTCATAAGTGACCCACCCCATCAGCAGCTTTGCATCCATCCCGTGGGCCTGCGCCCACGCAGCAATGCTTTTGCCGGACTGCCTCCACTGCTGAACCACGTCCAGTTGTCGCCTGATCTTGTCTTGCCATCCCACCGCTGCCATTGCCGCCCCTTCGCTGTTGTCAAAACAGCAACCTTCGCAGCCTTCTATGCCTTTGCATAGGGTGGGGTTTGCCGGACGCTTACCGACCACCACCTCCGTCAGCGGATCGACGTGACGCTGCATTTCGCGGATGCAGATCGACTCGACCACGGCGATGAGGTAGCCCGTTGCCAGGCACTCAACGAGCGTCGGCGCGTACGCGATGCCGTGCGGCAGCCGCGCGAAAAGCGACCGCGCGGTCTGTTCCGCCGGGACGCAGTAGGTTTCTTCAAAGAAGAGTTCGCTGACGGCTTGCTGGTTCATGGGCATCGGGGTTCGGAATGGATCGGACGCATTGACGTCCGATCTCCGCCCATGCGGGCAGCGGCGTCGGAGACCAATCGATGCTCATTCGAGGCGCCTGCGCGGCCAACCCAGCGAGGCGGGCTGCAGCGTAGGAGCGCTGCCACATGGCGGACCCGTGGTTCCACGATCCGCTCCGGCCCCAGCGCCGGAGCGCCGATTTGGCGTTGACCTGAAAACGCGCGCGGCACACTTGCCGCTCGCGTCGCGCTCGAATCCAAAGTCCCGACCCGAAGGCCGGGGCTTCTCTTCATGCCTCGGCCGCTGCTTCCTCGACCTCTCCGACTTCGGCGCTACCGCTGGCCTCTGCCAGCGGCGCGGCCTGAACCTCGCTCGCAGCCACTGCTGGCGTGCCCGGCGTGCGGAACATCAGCGGCAACCATCCAGAGCCCACCGCCAGCCGTTCGGCCTCACTGGCCATCTCGGCCTTCTTGAGCTTTGCCAGCCGTGTCACCTGATCGGGTGCGAACACCTGCACAGCCTCCAGCGTCATGGCCTTTGAAACATGCTCGAAGTAGCCCGCAGCGGTAGGCGTCCACCAGTCATGCATGTCCAGGTTCACCGCCTGCGCCAGCGCAGCGGCGGGCACTTCGTCCTCACGGGACACCACCGCACCGACCGTCGCGGCCACGCACACGGCCAGCAGCGACAGCAGTTCCTGCTGGGGAGCGCCAGCAGGTCGGCGAACAAGGCATCCGGGTCTTCCGGCAAGCGTGCCGCCCATGCCTCGCGCACCTCGCGCATGCCCACCGCTGCCGGCGCTTCGGTGATGTCCGGGGCGTGCAGCGCCAGCCCATCCTGCGGCGAAGCGCTGATGTTGATCGGCGAATCGGCAGAGCCGTAGGCATCCAGGATGACGCGCAGCGCCAGCCGGTGGACCACTGCAACCAGCGCCACCTGTGGATGCCGCGCGACCTCGGCCTGCAGCGCGGCGGTGCGATGTGCGCTGAGCCGCTTTGCCAGCTTCTCCGAGATTCCGGCCTTGGCCGGTACGACGTCAGCCGAGCCGGAAGCGCCCACCGTCGCGCCGACCTCTTGCCGTTCCTGCGCCCTCATCGCCTTGGCCTGTTCCTCGCGCAGCAAGCCGCGATGAATGACGACACTGCCCAAGTGATCGACCGACACCACGGCCCCGGCCATCGGCACCACGCCGGGCGCGTAGACCATCAGGGTCTGCTCGATGGCCTCCAGCTCGTTGCCCAGCCGGTCGAGAGCTTCATGGCGTGCCTGAACTTCCTCGTCGGACAGGTCGGCGTCCTCGTCGTCGAGCTGGTCCTGCAATTCAGCCTGCTGGGCTTCCAGCTGGGCGATGCGCTTGGCCTCGGCCTTGGTCGGACTGCGCCGCGTGCGGCGTGCCCGCTGGAAGGCGTGCAGTTCCGAAGCCGTCGCGCGCGGTGCCACCTCCACCCAGCCCCAGCCCTCGGCCTGCACCGTATCGGCAACAGCGGCCAGCTTGGCGCGCGCCAGCGTGTCCAACAGGCCCGCATCGGTCAGATACACACCTTGCTGTTCATCCGAGAACAGGTCACGGCGCACGCCACCGCCTGCCGCCGCGTAGGTCTCCGCACCGACGAACCGTGCCAGCGCATCGCGGCTCGCGTCGATCTCTTCATGCGTCAGGTGATCGCGCAGCGCCTGTGGGCTGCGCTGCCAGTGCGGCGACTCGTAGAACGCCGCTTCCTGCGCCGCGTGGTCGTCGGTGATGGCCAGCGCCATCAACTGATCGAGCGTCACGCCATCGGCCCGGTAGTCCGCCAGCAGTCGCGGCGAGACGTTGGCGAGCTTCAAGCGGCGCTGCACCACCAGCGGCGTCACGCCAAAGTCGGCCGCGATGTCCTCGACCGGTCGACCCTCGGCCACCAGCGAGGCGAAGGCCTCGAACTGGTCGGCCGGGTGCATGGCCTCGCGCTGCACGTTCTCGGTCAGGCTCACCGTGCGCGCGGACGCATCGGGCACCTTCAGGCAGGGCACAGGATGGTGCTTGTCCAGCCTGCGCCGCTTCGCGAGCAGCTTCAAGGCCGCCAGCCGCCGCTTGCCGGCGACCACCTCGAAATACTCGCCATCGGCGGATGCGATCACGGTGAGGTTTTGAAGCAGCCCGACGCGGGCGATGCTCGCCGCCAGTTCGGGAATCGACGCGCCGCCGCTCTTGCGCACGTTGCGGCTCGATGGCCGCAGCTTCGACAGAGGGATCAACAGCAGTTCATAGGGCACGACAACGGCGGCGCTCGTGCCTGCTTCTTCGGCTCCGGCAGCGGTGGTGATCGCAGCCGCCGCAACGACAGCGTGAAGGGCCTGGGTTTCTGGAAGGATAGCGGTGTTCATGGTGACAACTCCTGTCCCATTGGGACGTTGAACAGAGAACAAACGTATGCGTTCGGTGAACCCACCTTGACCGAATCAACGATCAGGTGTTGACCGGTGCAGTCGCAGCGACGCTGGCAGTCTCGGGCGATACCCAGCGGTGCGGCAGCAACTCGTGCAGTCGGCTGTTGGGCCAGGTGGGCAGCTTGGTCAGCACGTCTTTGAGATAGACCCACGCATCATGCCCATTGAGTTTGGCCGACTCGATCAACGTCATCAGCACTGCCGCGCGCTCGCCAGCTTGCTGGCTGCCCACAAAGAGCCAGTTCTTGCGCCCCAGCGCCAGCGGCCGGATCGCGTTTTCCACCGCGTTGTTGTCAATCGGGATGCGTGCATCGGCGAGGTGTAGGGTCAATGCCGCCCAGCGCTTGAGCGTGTAGTCCATCGCCTTGGCCGTCACGTCAGCATTCATGAGTTGCTGACGCTGGGTGAGTAACCAAGCCTTGAACTCTTGGAGCAGTGTTGTACTGGTGTCTTGCCTGAGCTGATGTCGCTCCTGCAGGGTGAGTTGCGCCCCCTGGCGCTCCACGTCATACAGTTGCTGGATTCGATGGAGCGCCTCTTTGGCGATCTCGCTTTGGTTGAGCTTGTGGGCCTCGAAGAACTTTCTTCTGGCGTGGGCCCAGCATCCGGCCTCTTGTATTGGCTGTTGTTTGAACAAGGCTTTGTAGCCCGAGTAATCATCACAAACCAAGCTGCCTTGGAATCCCTCCAGCAGCGTGGCCGCATGCTGGCCTTGCCGACTGTTGCAGAACTCGTAAACCACGGCGCGTTCAGTTGCCTCCAAGTCGCTGCTACGGATGACCCAAGCGTAGGCGGTGTCTGTCTTGCCTGAGCCGGGCGCCAGCAGCTTGATCGGCGTCTCGTCGGCATGCAGCACGGCTTGGCTCAGCAGGTGGGATTTGATCGCTTGCGCCAAGGGCTGCAGCTGAACACCGCACTGCCCCACCCAACTGGCCATGCTGGAGCGCGCGATGAAGGCACCGCTCCTGCGGTAAATCTCTTCTTGGCGGTACAAAGGCAGGTGGTCATCATGTTTTGCAATGATGACCTGGGCCAGCAGCCCTGGCGCGGGAATGCCTTTGTCGATGATCTGGGCGGGCATGGGTGCCGCCAGCACGGTGTTGCAGCAAACGCATGCGTACTTGCCACGAATGTGACGGTGAACAAAGAATTGGGCCGGGACGCAATCGAGTTGTTCGCTGATGTCTTGGCCAATGCGCTTCAAGGGATGCCCTGCACTGCACAAGGCGGGCTCGATCTCGTAGTGGTGCTCAATGCGCTCGAGTTGGCTGGGCAGAGCCTGACGTTTGGCTTGGCGTTTGATGCGGCTGGGCCCTGGGGTGCGGGCCTCATCTTCGGCGCGGTCTTCGGCTTTGGATTCTTCAACGAGAAGCTGTTCGGTTTTTGCATCGAACAACTGAGTTTGAGGATTGCCGCCTTGTGCGTCCAGGCTCTCGCTGCTTTTACCAAAGCGCCACTGCTTCAAGCGGGTCAGCTCGAAGTTCAGCGCGGCGTTCTTGGTGTGCTCAAACTTCAACTGGATTTGCAGTCGCTCAATGAGTTCCCGTGCGTACTGTGCGGCTGCAGTGTCTCCGAGGGCTTGCAGCTGGGCTTTTATTGATGCGGGATCAACGTCTTTGAGCATGTGCGCATCTTGCCTCGCGCGCACGCGCGAGGCAAGACGGGAGATACACGCATTGACCAACCATCACAGCGTTCACACCACGGTGACGGCCTGCACCGCGCCCAGGTGCAACCACGGCGCACCGGCAACCAGCCAATCCCACTGCGCGGCGGTGATTTGAACATGAGCAGCTTCATCTTGCGGCCAGATGAATCGAGCCCGACTGCTCAAGCGGCGCGTGCACAGCCACAGGCCAGAGCCGTCCATCAGCAGCACCTTCAAGCGGCTGGCACTGCGGTTGGCAAACACATACGCGGTATGGGGCTGCGCACCGGCTTCAAAGCTGTGCACCACGCGGGCCAGCAAGGTGTCCATGCCCGCGCGCAGGTCTGCTGCGCCGCAGGCCAGATAGATGGCGTCGATGCGCATCATGATGCGGCCATCGACTTGAGCCAGGCCGCCAATTCGTGCCCGTGATCCACAGGCCAGTGCAGCACCACACCAGCGCCTGGACCTGCGCCTGCCACCACGCACTCAATGCGCACGCTGGCGGGGTTGGGATTGGTTTGTGCCACGGCGCAGGAATGTGCCGCGTTGGCAGCCGCACTGCTGACCGCTTGCACCGGGCCCACCGGGTTACTTCGAACGGCCACAAACCCCTTGGGTTTGAGGGCAACATCAGCGGTTGCGCCGACTGCGGCATGGGCTGCCGAGACGGTCAAATGCGACTGGCCCTGGCCCAGCCTTTGCCGCCAGCGCCCCTCATAAGTGACCCACCCCATCAGCAGCTTTGCATCCATCCCGTGGGCCTGCGCCCACGCAGCAATGCTTTTGCCGGACTGCCTCCACTGCTGAACCACGTCCAGTTGTCGCCTGATCTTGTCTTGCCATCCCACCGCTGCCATTTGCCGCCCCTTCGCTGTTGTCAAAACAGCAACCTTCGCAGCCTTCTATGCCTTTGCATAGGGTGGGGTTTGCCGGACGCTTACGAACAAACGCAGGAAACAAAAATTCGTCGTGGATTCATGGCTTCGATGTCTGCATAGGCACGCTCCTGGTGGTTTTGAAAGCCGACCGGATTCCAAGATTCGGAGCCTGGTGTGGGCTTCGGTGGGTTCGGCGCGGTGACCTGGGCCGGTCGCCGTGATCGCCGTGAATGACCGTCTTTCCTGAGTTCATCGCCCGCGAAGAACCGGGACGGCGGGGACGGGCCGTCAAGGAGAGAAGCGCAGGGTGGGTGCGGCCCGCAGCCGCAGGCGAGGACACGGCCCTGCGCGCCTTGACGGCCCGGCAGCGCCGGCGACGGTCGCGGGATCAGCGATGAAGGAATGGAAGACGGAACGCCGATGTCACCGGCACGGCGCCCAGTGGAGCGACGAACCCACTGCCGCGCGGCGAGCGCCTCTGCATGCCGGAGGCATGCCTGGCTGGAGGTGAACAAGCGCGAAGCGCGAACGACCCTGAGCTCGGGCCGATCAGGCGCAGCCTGTTCGGCGGTATCCCGGGGCGCCAAGCCTGCGCGGCGGGGTGTGCCGCAGGCCGACCCCTGGAGACAAGCGCAGAGCGCAGCCACGCAAGGGCGAAGCAAAAAGGGGGCGGTGCCCCCTCGGTCAGAGCAGACCGCGCTCGGCAAATGAAAGCACGTCGCTGCCCGCCACGATCAGATGATCCAGCACCCGCACGTCCACCAGCGACAGGGCCGCTTTCAGCGTCTGCGTCAGATGCTCATCGGCCCGCGACGGCTCCGCTACACCCGATGGATGGTTGTGCACCAGGACCAGCGCCGCCGCATTGCGCGCCAGCGACTCCTTGACCACCTCGCGCGGATAGACCGATGTCTGGCTCACCGTGCCGCGAAACAGCTCGACGTACTCGATCAGCCGGTGTTGCGCATCCAGCATCAACACCGCGAACACCTCGTGCTCCAGCGCCCCGAGCTTGACCCGCAGGAAGTCGCGCACCACCTGCGGTGACGACAGCACCTCGCGCCCACGCAGTTGCTGCCGCAGCAGCCGCTGCGCGGCCTGCAGCACCTCGTCGGCATCGGCCGGCCGGTAATCGCCCGCGACATCGCGGACCAGGAGAACGGAAGAATCGAAAGAGAAGAGATCGTGCGCCATCGTCGGCTCCGTGAATCGGGCGGGATTGCCCGAGACCGTCACCAACACGGCGCAGCGCAGTGGTCAGGGTTCGAAGACGGCCGCCAGGACGCAAGCGACCAACCGCAGGGCAGGGCGCGCAGACCTTGACGACGAGAACGACGTGGTACGTTGAAGGGAACAGCAAGCCAGCCACCCCGCCACACAGTAAGCGTCCGGCAAACCCCACCCTATGCAAAGGCATAGAAGGCTGCGAAGGTTGCTGTTTTGACAACAGCGAAGGGGCGGCAAATGGCAGCGGTGGGATGGCAAGACAAGATCAGGCGACAACTGGACGTGGTTCAGCAGTGGAGGCAGTCCGGCAAAAGCATTGCTGCGTGGGCGCAGGCCCACGGGATGGATGCAAAGCTGCTGATGGGGTGGGTCACTTATGAGGGGCGCTGGCGGCAAAGGCTGGGCCAGGGCCAGTCGCATTTGACCGTCTCGGCAGCCCATGCCGCAGTCGGCGCAACCGCTGATGTTGCCCTCAAACCCAAGGGGTTTGTGGCCGTTCGAAGTAACCCGGTGGGCCCGGTGCAAGCGGTCAGCAGTGCGGCTGCCAACGCGGCACATTCCTGCGCCGTGGCACAAACCAATCCCAACCCCGCCAGCGTGCGCATTGAGTGCGTGGTGGCAGGCGCAGGTCCAGGCGCTGGTGTGGTGCTGCACTGGCCTGTGGATCACGGGCACGAATTGGCGGCCTGGCTCAAGTCGATGGCCGCATCATGATGCGCATCGACGCCATCTATCTGGCCTGCGGCGCAGCAGACCTGCGCGCGGGCATGGACACCTTGCTGGCCCGCGTGGTGCACAGCTTTGAAGCCGGTGCGCAGCCCCATACCGCGTATGTGTTTGCCAACCGCAGTGCCAGCCGCTTGAAGGTGCTGCTGATGGACGGCTCTGGCCTGTGGCTGTGCACGCGCCGCTTGAGCAGTCGGGCTCGATTCATCTGGCCGCAAGATGAAGCTGCTCATGTTCAAATCACCGCCGCGCAGTGGGATTGGCTGGTTGCCGGTGCGCCGTGGTTGCACCTGGGCGCGGTGCAGGCCGTCACCGTGGTGTGAACGCTGTGATGGTTGGTCAATGCGTGTATCTCCCGTCTTGCCTCGCGCGTGCGCGCGAGGCAAGATGCGCACATGCTCAAAGACGTTGATCCCGCATCAATAAAAGCCCAGCTGCAAGCCCTCGGAGACACTGCAGCCGCACAGTACGCACGGGAACTCATTGAGCGACTGCAAATCCAGTTGAAGTTTGAGCACACCAAGAACGCCGCGCTGAACTTCGAGCTGACCCGCTTGAAGCAGTGGCGCTTTGGTAAAAGCAGCGAGAGCCTGGACGCACAAGGCGGCAATCCTCAAACTCAGTTGTTCGATGCAAAAACCGAACAGCTTCTCGTTGAAGAATCCAAAGCCGAAGACCGCGCCGAAGATGAGGCCCGCACCCCAGGGCCCAGCCGCATCAAACGCCAAGCCAAACGTCAGGCTCTGCCCAGCCAACTCGAGCGCATTGAGCACCACTACGAGATCGAGCCCGCCTTGTGCAGTGCAGGGCATCCCTTGAAGCGCATTGGCCAAGACATCAGCGAACAACTCGATTGCGTCCCGGCCCAATTCTTTGTTCACCGTCACATTCGTGGCAAGTACGCATGCGTTTGCTGCAACACCGTGCTGGCGGCACCCATGCCCGCCCAGATCATCGACAAAGGCATTCCCGCGCCAGGGCTGCTGGCCCAGGTCATCATTGCAAAACATGATGACCACCTGCCTTTGTACCGCCAAGAAGAGATTTACCGCAGGAGCGGTGCCTTCATCGCGCGCTCCAGCATGGCCAGTTGGGTGGGGCAGTGCGGTGTTCAGCTGCAGCCCTTGGCGCAAGCGATCAAATCCCACCTGCTGAGCCAAGCCGTGCTGCATGCCGACGAGACGCCGATCAAGCTGCTGGCGCCCGGCTCAGGCAAGACAGACACCGCCTACGCTTGGGTCATCCGTAGCAGCGACTTGGAGGCAACTGAACGCGCCGTGGTTTACGAGTTCTGCAACAGTCGGCAAGGCCAGCATGCGGCCACGCTGCTGGAGGGATTCCAAGGCAGCTTGGTTTGTGATGATTACTCGGGCTACAAAGCCTTGTTCAAACAACAGCCAATACAAGAGGCCGGATGCTGGGCCCACGCCAGAAGAAAGTTCTTCGAGGCCCACAAGCTCAACCAAAGCGAGATCGCCAAAGAGGCGCTCCATCGAATCCAGCAACTGTATGACGTGGAGCGCCAGGGGGCGCAACTCACCCTGCAGGAGCGACATCAGCTCAGGCAAGACACCAGTACAACACTGCTCCAAGAGTTCAAGGCTTGGTTACTCACCCAGCGTCAGCAACTCATGAATGCTGACGTGACGGCCAAGGCGATGGACTACACGCTCAAGCGCTGGGCGGCATTGACCCTACACCTCGCCGATGCACGCATCCCGATTGACAACAACGCGGTGGAAAACGCGATCCGGCCGCTGGCGCTGGGGCGCAAGAACTGGCTCTTTGTGGGCAGCCAGCAAGCTGGCGAGCGCGCGGCAGTGCTGATGACGTTGATCGAGTCGGCCAAACTCAATGGGCATGATGCGTGGGTCTATCTCAAAGACGTGCTGACCAAGCTGCCCACCTGGCCCAACAGCCGACTGCACGAGTTGCTGCCGCACCGCTGGGTATCGCCCGAGACTGCCAGCGTCGCTGCGACTGCACCGGTCAACACCTGATCGTTGATTCGGTCAAGGTGGGTTCACCGAACGCATACGGTGGTGCTTGAAATCGCCATGGCCAAGGCGAGCACGAGGGGCGTGGGCCGAAAGCCAGGGCGCTTCGGCAGGGCAGGACGGGTCATCAGGGTCTTCCGGTAAGTGTTAACAAGAATGCTTCTCACTTAGGTAGACGAGCGACTCGGCTGAAACCCTATATGCCTCCGACAAAATTCTTCACGCCGCTTTACTACCCGCTTACGGCGCGGCCGGACAGGGGATGGCGTTACGGCGCCAACATCACTTCCGTTGTGCCCCCGCCCTCGCGCAGCTTCACGGGCAAGGACAGCGGCAGCACCCGCTTGAAGGTGGCCGGGTCGCGCGGGTCGAACACGCCGGTAACGCGCAGCGCGGCCGCTGCAGGGTCGCGCACCACCAGTTGTGGGTCGCGGTAACGCGCCAGCTCGGCCAAGGCCTGGTCGAGCCGGGTATTGTCGAAGCGCACTCGGTTGTCGCGCCAAAGCGCAAAAGCGGCCTCGGGCAGGCTGCCCACCGGCGACAACACGCCCTTCGCGTCGCTGGACACCTGCTGGCCCGCGCCGAGCACCACGCGCTGGTCGCCGCCCGCTTCTTGCTGAAGCGACTCCACGCCTGTGCCTTGCGTTTCCAGGCCTTGCACCCGATCGACGCGCACACGGCCTTCATCCACCGCCACCTGCACGCCAGCATCACCCGGCATGTGGGGCAGATGCCTCACCATGAAGCGCGTGCCGACCACCGTCACACGCACCGGGCCGGCGGAAACATGGAACGGTCGGGTGGTGTCACCCTGCACGGTGAACACCGCTTGGCCGTCGCTCAAGCGCACTTCGCGGCGCTGCCGGTAGTAAGTGACCTGCAACTGCGTGGCGGCGTCCAGCCGCAGGCGACTGCCGTCAGGCAGGGTGGCTTCCATTTGCTGGCCGCGCGGCGTGCTGAAGCTTTGCGCATACACCGGTTGGGCCAGCCAGTGGTTCCAGGCGGTCAGCCCGGTGCCCACACTCACCGCCATCAACGCCGCAGTGGCGAAGGCGGGCGCCCAGATGCGGCGACGGGTGGGCGACTGCACAGGCGGCTTGCGCCTGGCGCTCTGCTGCGCCTTGCTGATCGCCAGTTCGCTCTGCAGCCGCTGCCGAGTTTCCACCGGGATCGCGTCGAACGCCTGCCACTCGGCCTGCCAATGCGCCACGGCGGCAGGGTGGGCGGGGTCGGCGTTCAACCAGGCCTGGAACGCCTGTTCTTCGGTGGCGCTGAAAGCTTCGTTGTTGCGGCGCACGAACCGTATGCGTTCGGTGAACCCACCTTGACCGAATCAACGATCAGGTGTTGACCGGTGCAGTCGCAGCGACGCTGGCAGTCTCGGGCGATACCCAGCGGTGCGGCAGCAACTCGTGCAGTCGGCTGTTGGGCCAGGTGGGCAGCTTGGTCAGCACGTCTTTGAGATAGACCCACGCATCATGCCCATTGAGTTTGGCCGACTCGATCAACGTCATCAGCACTGCCGCGCGCTCGCCAGCTTGCTGGCTGCCCACAAAGAGCCAGTTCTTGCGCCCCAGCGCCAGCGGCCGGATCGCGTTTTCCACCGCGTTGTTGTCAATCGGGATGCGTGCATCGGCGAGGTGTAGGGTCAATGCCGCCCAGCGCTTGAGCGTGTAGTCCATCGCCTTGGCCGTCACGTCAGCATTCATGAGTTGCTGACGCTGGGTGAGTAACCAAGCCTTGAACTCTTGGAGCAGTGTTGTACTGGTGTCTTGCCTGAGCTGATGTCGCTCCTGCAGGGTGAGTTGCGCCCCCTGGCGCTCCACGTCATACAGTTGCTGGATTCGATGGAGCGCCTCTTTGGCGATCTCGCTTTGGTTGAGCTTGTGGGCCTCGAAGAACTTTCTTCTGGCGTGGGCCCAGCATCCGGCCTCTTGTATTGGCTGTTGTTTGAACAAGGCTTTGTAGCCCGAGTAATCATCACAAACCAAGCTGCCTTGGAATCCCTCCAGCAGCGTGGCCGCATGCTGGCCTTGCCGACTGTTGCAGAACTCGTAAACCACGGCGCGTTCAGTTGCCTCCAAGTCGCTGCTACGGATGACCCAAGCGTAGGCGGTGTCTGTCTTGCCTGAGCCGGGCGCCAGCAGCTTGATCGGCGTCTCGTCGGCATGCAGCACGGCTTGGCTCAGCAGGTGGGATTTGATCGCTTGCGCCAAGGGCTGCAGCTGAACACCGCACTGCCCCACCCAACTGGCCATGCTGGAGCGCGCGATGAAGGCACCGCTCCTGCGGTAAATCTCTTCTTGGCGGTACAAAGGCAGGTGGTCATCATGTTTTGCAATGATGACCTGGGCCAGCAGCCCTGGCGCGGGAATGCCTTTGTCGATGATCTGGGCGGGCATGGGTGCCGCCAGCACGGTGTTGCAGCAAACGCATGCGTACTTGCCACGAATGTGACGGTGAACAAAGAATTGGGCCGGGACGCAATCGAGTTGTTCGCTGATGTCTTGGCCAATGCGCTTCAAGGGATGCCCTGCACTGCACAAGGCGGGCTCGATCTCGTAGTGGTGCTCAATGCGCTCGAGTTGGCTGGGCAGAGCCTGACGTTTGGCTTGGCGTTTGATGCGGCTGGGCCCTGGGGTGCGGGCCTCATCTTCGGCGCGGTCTTCGGCTTTGGATTCTTCAACGAGAAGCTGTTCGGTTTTTGCATCGAACAACTGAGTTTGAGGATTGCCGCCTTGTGCGTCCAGGCTCTCGCTGCTTTTACCAAAGCGCCACTGCTTCAAGCGGGTCAGCTCGAAGTTCAGCGCGGCGTTCTTGGTGTGCTCAAACTTCAACTGGATTTGCAGTCGCTCAATGAGTTCCCGTGCGTACTGTGCGGCTGCAGTGTCTCCGAGGGCTTGCAGCTGGGCTTTTATTGATGCGGGATCAACGTCTTTGAGCATGTGCGCATCTTGCCTCGCGCGCACGCGCGAGGCAAGACGGGAGATACACGCATTGACCAACCATCACAGCGTTCACACCACGGTGACGGCCTGCACCGCGCCCAGGTGCAACCACGGCGCACCGGCAACCAGCCAATCCCACTGCGCGGCGGTGATTTGAACATGAGCAGCTTCATCTTGCGGCCAGATGAATCGAGCCCGACTGCTCAAGCGGCGCGTGCACAGCCACAGGCCAGAGCCGTCCATCAGCAGCACCTTCAAGCGGCTGGCACTGCGGTTGGCAAACACATACGCGGTATGGGGCTGCGCACCGGCTTCAAAGCTGTGCACCACGCGGGCCAGCAAGGTGTCCATGCCCGCGCGCAGGTCTGCTGCGCCGCAGGCCAGATAGATGGCGTCGATGCGCATCATGATGCGGCCATCGACTTGAGCCAGGCCGCCAATTCGTGCCCGTGATCCACAGGCCAGTGCAGCACCACACCAGCGCCTGGACCTGCGCCTGCCACCACACTCAATGCGCACGCTGGCGGGGTTGGGATTGGTTTGTGCCACGGCGCAGGAATGTGCCGCGTTGGCAGCCGCACTGCTGACCGCTTGCACCGGGCCCACCGGTTACTTCGAACGGCCACAAACCCCTTGGGTTTGAGGGCAACATCAGCGGTTGCGCCGACTGCGGCATGGGCTGCCGAGACGGTCAAATGCGACTGGCCCTGGCCCAGCCTTTGCCGCCAGCGCCCCTCATAAGTGACCCACCCCATCAGCAGCTTTGCATCCATCCCGTGGGCCTGCGCCCACGCAGCAATGCTTTTGCCGGACTGCCTCCACTGCTGAACCACGTCCAGTTGTCGCCTGATCTTGTCTTGCCATCCCACCGCTGCCATTGCCGCCCCTTCGCTGTTGTCAAAACAGCAACCTTCGCAGCCTTCTATGCCTTTGCATAGGGTGGGGTTTGCCGGACGCTTACCGACCACCACCTCCGTCAGCGGATCGACGTGACGCTGCATTTCGCGGATGCAGATCGACTCGACCACGGCGATGAGGTAGCCCGTTGCCAGGCACTCAACGAGCGTCGGCGCGTACGCGATGCCGTGCGGCAGCCGCGCGAAAAAGCGACCGCGCGGTCTGTTCCGCCGGGACGCAGTAGGTTTCTTCAAAGAAGAGTTCGCTGACGGCTTGCTGGTTCATGGGCATCGGGGTTCGGAATGGATCGGACGCATTGACGTCTCGATCTCCGCCCATGCGGGCAGCGGCGTCGGAGACCAATCGATGCTCATTCGAGGCGCCTGCGCGGCCAACCCAGCGAGGCGGGCTGCAGCGTAGGAGCGCTGCCACATGGCGGACCCGTGGTTCCACGATCCGCTCCGCCCCAGCGCCGGAGCGCCGATTTGGCGTTGACCTGAAAACGCGCGCGGCACACTTGCCGCTCGCGTCGCGCTCGAATCCAAAGTCCCGACCCGAAGGCCGGGGCTTCTCTTCATGCCTCGGCCGCTGCTTCCTCGACCTCTCCGACTTCGGCGCTACCGCTGGCCTCTGCCAGCGGCGCGGCCTGAACCTCGCTCGCAGCCACTGCTGGCGTGCCCGGCGTGCGGAACATCAGCGGCAACCATCCAGAGCCCACCGCCAGCCGTTCGGCCTCACTGGCCATCTCGGCCTTCTTGAGCTTTGCCAGCCGTGTCACCTGATCGGGTGCGAACACCTGCACAGCCTCCAGCGTCATGGCCTTTGAAACATGCTCGAAGTAGCCCGCAGCGGTAGGCGTCCACCAGTCATGCATGTCCAGGTTCACCGCCTGCGCCAGCGCAGCGGCGGGCACTTCGTCCTCACGGGACACCACCGCACCGACCGTCGCGGCCACGCACACGGCCAGCAGCGACAGCAGTTCCTGCTGGGGGAGCGCCAGCAGGTCGGCGAACAAGGCATCCGGGTCTTCCGGCAAGCGTGCCGCCCATGCCTCGCGCACCTCGCGCATGCCCACCGCTGCCGGCGCTTCGGTGATGTCCGGGGCGTGCAGCGCCAGCCCATCCTGCGGCGAAGCGCTGATGTTGATCGGCGAATCGGCAGAGCCGTAGGCATCCAGGATGACGCGCAGCGCCAGCCGGTGGACCACTGCAACCAGCGCCACCTGTGGATGCCGCGCGACCTCGGCCTGCAGCGCGGCGGTGCGATGTGCGCTGAGCCGCTTTGCCAGCTTCTCCGAGATTCCGGCCTTGGCCGGTACGACGTCAGCCGAGCCGGAAGCGCCCACCGTCGCGCCGACCTCTTGCCGTTCCTGCGCCCTCATCGCCTTGGCCTGTTCCTCGCGCAGCAAGCCGCGATGAATGACGACACTGCCCAAGTGATCGACCGACACCACGGCCCCGGCCATCGGCACCACGCCGGGCGCGTAGACCATCAGGGTCTGCTCGATGGCCTCCAGCTCGTTGCCCAGCCGGGTCGAGAGCTTCATGGCGTGCCTGAACTTCCTCGTCGGACAGGTCGGCGTCCTCGTCGTCGAGCTGGTCCTGCAATTCAGCCTGCTGGGCTTCCAGCTGGGCGATGCGCTTGGCCTCGGCCTTGGTCGGACTGCGCCGCGTGCGGCGTGCCCGCTGGAAGGCGTGCAGTTCCGAAGCCGTCGCGCGCGGTGCCACCTCCACCCAGCCCCAGCCCTCGGCCTGCACCGTATCGGCAACAGCGGCCAGCTTGGCGCGCGCCAGCGTGTCCAACAGGCCCGCATCGGTCAGATACACACCTTGCTGTTCATCCGAGAACAGGTCACGGCGCACGCCACCGCCTGCCGCCGCGTAGGTCTCCGCACCGACGAACCGTGCCAGCGCATCGCGGCTCGCGTCGATCTCTTCATGCGTCAGGTGATCGCGCAGCGCCTGTGGGCTGCGCTGCCAGTGCGGCGACTCGTAGAACGCCGCTTCCTGCGCCGCGTGGTCGTCGGTGATGGCCAGCGCCATCAACTGATCGAGCGTCACGCCATCGGCCCGGTAGTCCGCCAGCAGTCGCGGCGAGACGTTGGCGAGCTTCAAGCGGCGCTGCACCACCAGCGGCGTCACGCCAAAGTCGGCCGCGATGTCCTCGACCGGTCGACCCTCGGCCACCAGCGAGGCGAAGGCCTCGAACTGGTCGGCCGGGTGCATGGCCTCGCGCTGCACGTTCTCGGTCAGGCTCACCGTGCGCGCGGACGCATCGGGCACCTTCAGGCAGGGCACAGGATGGTGCTTGTCCAGCCTGCGCCGCTTCGCGAGCAGCTTCAAGGCCGCCAGCCGCCGCTTGCCGGCGACCACCTCGAAATACTCGCCATCGGCGGATGCGATCACGGTGAGGTTTTGAAGCAGCCCGACGCGGGCGATGCTCGCCGCCAGTTCGGGAATCGACGCGCCGCCGCTCTTGCGCACGTTGCGGCTCGATGGCCGCAGCTTCGACAGAGGGATCAACAGCAGTTCATAGGGCACGACAACGGCGGCGCTCGTGCCTGCTTCTTCGGCTCCGGCAGCGGTGGTGATCGCAGCCGCCGCAACGACAGCGTGAAGGGCCTGGGTTTCTGGAAGGATAGCGGTGTTCATGGTGACAACTCCTGTCCCATTGGGACGTTGAACAGAGAACAAACGTATGCGTTCGGTGAACCCACCTTGACCGAATCAACGATCAGGTGTTGACCGGTGCAGTCGCAGCGACGCTGGCAGTCTCGGGCGATACCCAGCGGTGCGGCAGCAACTCGTGCAGTCGGCTGTTGGGCCAGGTGGGCAGCTTGGTCAGCACGTCTTTGAGATAGACCCACGCATCATGCCCATTGAGTTTGGCCGACTCGATCAACGTCATCAGCACTGCCGCGCGCTCGCCAGCTTGCTGGCTGCCCACAAAGAGCCAGTTCTTGCGCCCCAGCGCCAGCGGCCGGATCGCGTTTTCCACCGCGTTGTTGTCAATCGGGATGCGTGCATCGGCGAGGTGTAGGGTCAATGCCGCCCAGCGCTTGAGCGTGTAGTCCATCGCCTTGGCCGTCACGTCAGCATTCATGAGTTGCTGACGCTGGGTGAGTAACCAAGCCTTGAACTCTTGGAGCAGTGTTGTACTGGTGTCTTGCCTGAGCTGATGTCGCTCCTGCAGGGTGAGTTGCGCCCCCTGGCGCTCCACGTCATACAGTTGCTGGATTCGATGGAGCGCCTCTTTGGCGATCTCGCTTTGGTTGAGCTTGTGGGCCTCGAAGAACTTTCTTCTGGCGTGGGCCCAGCATCCGGCCTCTTGTATTGGCTGTTGTTTGAACAAGGCTTTGTAGCCCGAGTAATCATCACAAACCAAGCTGCCTTGGAATCCCTCCAGCAGCGTGGCCGCATGCTGGCCTTGCCGACTGTTGCAGAACTCGTAAACCACGGCGCGTTCAGTTGCCTCCAAGTCGCTGCTACGGATGACCCAAGCGTAGGCGGTGTCTGTCTTGCCTGAGCCGGGCGCCAGCAGCTTGATCGGCGTCTCGTCGGCATGCAGCACGGCTTGGCTCAGCAGGTGGGATTTGATCGCTTGCGCCAAGGGCTGCAGCTGAACACCGCACTGCCCCACCCAACTGGCCATGCTGGAGCGCGCGATGAAGGCACCGCTCCTGCGGTAAATCTCTTCTTGGCGGTACAAAGGCAGGTGGTCATCATGTTTTGCAATGATGACCTGGGCCAGCAGCCCTGGCGCGGGAATGCCTTTGTCGATGATCTGGGCGGGCATGGGTGCCGCCAGCACGGTGTTGCAGCAAACGCATGCGTACTTGCCACGAATGTGACGGTGAACAAAGAATTGGGCCGGGACGCAATCGAGTTGTTCGCTGATGTCTTGGCCAATGCGCTTCAAGGGATGCCCTGCACTGCACAAGGCGGGCTCGATCTCGTAGTGGTGCTCAATGCGCTCGAGTTGGCTGGGCAGAGCCTGACGTTTGGCTTGGCGTTTGATGCGGCTGGGCCCTGGGGTGCGGGCCTCATCTTCGGCGCGGTCTTCGGCTTTGGATTCTTCAACGAGAAGCTGTTCGGTTTTTGCATCGAACAACTGAGTTTGAGGATTGCCGCCTTGTGCGTCCAGGCTCTCGCTGCTTTTACCAAAGCGCCACTGCTTCAAGCGGGTCAGCTCGAAGTTCAGCGCGGCGTTCTTGGTGTGCTCAAACTTCAACTGGATTTGCAGTCGCTCAATGAGTTCCCGTGCGTACTGTGCGGCTGCAGTGTCTCCGAGGGCTTGCAGCTGGGCTTTTATTGATGCGGGATCAACGTCTTTGAGCATGTGCGCATCTTGCCTCGCGCGCACGCGCGAGGCAAGACGGGAGATACACGCATTGACCAACCATCACAGCGTTCACACCACGGTGACGGCCTGCACCGCGCCCAGGTGCAACCACGGCGCACCGGCAACCAGCCAATCCCACTGCGCGGCGGTGATTTGAACATGAGCAGCTTCATCTTGCGGCCAGATGAATCGAGCCCGACTGCTCAAGCGGCGCGTGCACAGCCACAGGCCAGAGCCGTCCATCAGCAGCACCTTCAAGCGGCTGGCACTGCGGTTGGCAAACACATACGCGGTATGGGGCTGCGCACCGGCTTCAAAGCTGTGCACCACGCGGGCCAGCAAGGTGTCCATGCCCGCGCGCAGGTCTGCTGCGCCGCAGGCCAGATAGATGGCGTCGATGCGCATCATGATGCGGCCATCGACTTGAGCCAGGCCGCCAATTCGTGCCCGTGATCCACAGGCCAGTGCAGCACCACACCAGCGCCTGGACCTGCGCCTGCCACCACGCACTCAATGCGCACGCTGGCGGGGTTGGGATTGGTTTGTGCCACGGCGCAGGAATGTGCCGCGTTGGCAGCCGCACTGCTGACCGCTTGCACCGGGCCCACCGGGTTACTTCGAACGGCCACAAACCCCTTGGGTTTGAGGGCAACATCAGCGGTTGCGCCGACTGCGGCATGGGCTGCCGAGACGGTCAAATGCGACTGGCCCTGGCCCAGCCTTTGCCGCCAGCGCCCCTCATAAGTGACCCACCCCATCAGCAGCTTTGCATCCATCCCGTGGGCCTGCGCCCACGCAGCAATGCTTTTGCCGGACTGCCTCCACTGCTGAACCACGTCCAGTTGTCGCCTGATCTTGTCTTGCCATCCCACCGCTGCCATTTGCCGCCCCTTCGCTGTTGTCAAAACAGCAACCTTCGCAGCCTTCTATGCCTTTGCATAGGGTGGGGTTTGCCGGACGCTTACGAACAAACGCAGGAAACAAAAATTCGTCGTGGATTCATGGCTTCGATGTCTGCATAGGCACGCTCCTGGTGGTTTTGAAAGCCGACCGGATTCCAAGATTCGGAGCCTGGTGTGGGCTTCGGTGGGTTCGGCGCGGTGACCTGGGCCGGTCGCCGTGATCGCCGTGAATGACCGTCTTTCCTGAGTTCATCGCCCGCGAAGAACCGGGACGGCGGGGACGGGCCGTCAAGGAGAGAAGCGCAGGGTGGGTGCGGCCCGCAGCCGCAGGCGAGGACACGGCCCTGCGCGCCTTGACGGCCCGGCAGCGCCGGCGACGGTCGCGGGATCAGCGATGAAGGAATGGAAGACGGAACGCCGATGTCACCGGCACGGCGCCCAGTGGAGCGACGAACCCACTGCCGCGCGGCGAGCGCCTCTGCATGCCGGAGGCATGCCTGGCTGGAGGTGAACAAGCGCGAAGCGCGAACGACCCTGAGCTCGGGCCGATCAGGCGCAGCCTGTTCGGCGGTATCCCGGGGCGCCAAGCCTGCGCGGCGGGGTGTGCCGCAGGCCGACCCCTGGAGACAAGCGCAGAGCGCAGCCACGCAAGGGCGAAGCAAAAAGGGGGCGGTGCCCCCTCGGTCAGAGCAGACCGCGCTCGGCAAATGAAAGCACGTCGCTGCCCGCCACGATCAGATGATCCAGCACCCGCACGTCCACCAGCGACAGGGCCGCTTTCAGCGTCTGCGTCAGATGCTCATCGGCCCGCGACGGCTCCGCTACACCCGATGGATGGTTGTGCACCAGGACCAGCGCCGCCGCATTGCGCGCCAGCGACTCCTTGACCACCTCGCGCGGATAGACCGATGTCTGGCTCACCGTGCCGCGAAACAGCTCGACGTACTCGATCAGCCGGTGTTGCGCATCCAGCATCAACACCGCGAACACCTCGTGCTCCAGCGCCCCGAGCTTGACCCGCAGGAAGTCGCGCACCACCTGCGGTGACGACAGCACCTCGCGCCCACGCAGTTGCTGCCGCAGCAGCCGCTGCGCGGCCTGCAGCACCTCGTCGGCATCGGCCGGCCGGTAATCGCCCGCGACATCGCGGACCAGGAGAACGGAAGAATCGAAAGAGAAGAGATCGTGCGCCATCGTCGGCTCCGTGAATCGGGCGGGATTGCCCGAGACCGTCACCAACACGGCGCAGCGCAGTGGTCAGGGTTCGAAGACGGCCGCCAGGACGCAAGCGACCAACCGCAGGGCAGGGCGCGCAGACCTTGACGACGAGAACGACGTGGTACGTTGAAGGGAACAGCAAGCCAGCCACCCCGCCACACAGTAAGCGTCCGGCAAACCCCACCCTATGCAAAGGCATAGAAGGCTGCGAAGGTTGCTGTTTTGACAACAGCGAAGGGGCGGCAAATGGCAGCGGTGGGATGGCAAGACAAGATCAGGCGACAACTGGACGTGGTTCAGCAGTGGAGGCAGTCCGGCAAAAGCATTGCTGCGTGGGCGCAGGCCCACGGGATGGATGCAAAGCTGCTGATGGGGTGGGTCACTTATGAGGGGCGCTGGCGGCAAAGGCTGGGCCAGGGCCAGTCGCATTTGACCGTCTCGGCAGCCCATGCCGCAGTCGGCGCAACCGCTGATGTTGCCCTCAAACCCAAGGGGTTTGTGGCCGTTCGAAGTAACCCGGTGGGCCCGGTGCAAGCGGTCAGCAGTGCGGCTGCCAACGCGGCACATTCCTGCGCCGTGGCACAAACCAATCCCAACCCCGCCAGCGTGCGCATTGAGTGCGTGGTGGCAGGCGCAGGTCCAGGCGCTGGTGTGGTGCTGCACTGGCCTGTGGATCACGGGCACGAATTGGCGGCCTGGCTCAAGTCGATGGCCGCATCATGATGCGCATCGACGCCATCTATCTGGCCTGCGGCGCAGCAGACCTGCGCGCGGGCATGGACACCTTGCTGGCCCGCGTGGTGCACAGCTTTGAAGCCGGTGCGCAGCCCCATACCGCGTATGTGTTTGCCAACCGCAGTGCCAGCCGCTTGAAGGTGCTGCTGATGGACGGCTCTGGCCTGTGGCTGTGCACGCGCCGCTTGAGCAGTCGGGCTCGATTCATCTGGCCGCAAGATGAAGCTGCTCATGTTCAAATCACCGCCGCGCAGTGGGATTGGCTGGTTGCCGGTGCGCCGTGGTTGCACCTGGGCGCGGTGCAGGCCGTCACCGTGGTGTGAACGCTGTGATGGTTGGTCAATGCGTGTATCTCCCGTCTTGCCTCGCGCGTGCGCGCGAGGCAAGATGCGCACATGCTCAAAGACGTTGATCCCGCATCAATAAAAGCCCAGCTGCAAGCCCTCGGAGACACTGCAGCCGCACAGTACGCACGGGAACTCATTGAGCGACTGCAAATCCAGTTGAAGTTTGAGCACACCAAGAACGCCGCGCTGAACTTCGAGCTGACCCGCTTGAAGCAGTGGCGCTTTGGTAAAAGCAGCGAGAGCCTGGACGCACAAGGCGGCAATCCTCAAACTCAGTTGTTCGATGCAAAAACCGAACAGCTTCTCGTTGAAGAATCCAAAGCCGAAGACCGCGCCGAAGATGAGGCCCGCACCCCAGGGCCCAGCCGCATCAAACGCCAAGCCAAACGTCAGGCTCTGCCCAGCCAACTCGAGCGCATTGAGCACCACTACGAGATCGAGCCCGCCTTGTGCAGTGCAGGGCATCCCTTGAAGCGCATTGGCCAAGACATCAGCGAACAACTCGATTGCGTCCCGGCCCAATTCTTTGTTCACCGTCACATTCGTGGCAAGTACGCATGCGTTTGCTGCAACACCGTGCTGGCGGCACCCATGCCCGCCCAGATCATCGACAAAGGCATTCCCGCGCCAGGGCTGCTGGCCCAGGTCATCATTGCAAAACATGATGACCACCTGCCTTTGTACCGCCAAGAAGAGATTTACCGCAGGAGCGGTGCCTTCATCGCGCGCTCCAGCATGGCCAGTTGGGTGGGGCAGTGCGGTGTTCAGCTGCAGCCCTTGGCGCAAGCGATCAAATCCCACCTGCTGAGCCAAGCCGTGCTGCATGCCGACGAGACGCCGATCAAGCTGCTGGCGCCCGGCTCAGGCAAGACAGACACCGCCTACGCTTGGGTCATCCGTAGCAGCGACTTGGAGGCAACTGAACGCGCCGTGGTTTACGAGTTCTGCAACAGTCGGCAAGGCCAGCATGCGGCCACGCTGCTGGAGGGATTCCAAGGCAGCTTGGTTTGTGATGATTACTCGGGCTACAAAGCCTTGTTCAAACAACAGCCAATACAAGAGGCCGGATGCTGGGCCCACGCCAGAAGAAAGTTCTTCGAGGCCCACAAGCTCAACCAAAGCGAGATCGCCAAAGAGGCGCTCCATCGAATCCAGCAACTGTATGACGTGGAGCGCCAGGGGGCGCAACTCACCCTGCAGGAGCGACATCAGCTCAGGCAAGACACCAGTACAACACTGCTCCAAGAGTTCAAGGCTTGGTTACTCACCCAGCGTCAGCAACTCATGAATGCTGACGTGACGGCCAAGGCGATGGACTACACGCTCAAGCGCTGGGCGGCATTGACCCTACACCTCGCCGATGCACGCATCCCGATTGACAACAACGCGGTGGAAAACGCGATCCGGCCGCTGGCGCTGGGGCGCAAGAACTGGCTCTTTGTGGGCAGCCAGCAAGCTGGCGAGCGCGCGGCAGTGCTGATGACGTTGATCGAGTCGGCCAAACTCAATGGGCATGATGCGTGGGTCTATCTCAAAGACGTGCTGACCAAGCTGCCCACCTGGCCCAACAGCCGACTGCACGAGTTGCTGCCGCACCGCTGGGTATCGCCCGAGACTGCCAGCGTCGCTGCGACTGCACCGGTCAACACCTGATCGTTGATTCGGTCAAGGTGGGTTCACCGAACGCATACGCCACACACCCCGTTGCCGGGTTGGCAAGCGGAGCGCGCAGGCCGGTAGCGCAGTGACGGCCGAAGGCGTCAGGGATTGAAGCCGCCAGGCCGCGACTCGGCACGAGGCTCGGGGCAACGCCCGCGAGCCCGACGGCGCAATCGCGCCGGGACGCAACGGCAGCTGCTCAGTCGTAAGCGTCCGGCAAACCCCACCCTATGCAAAGGCATAGAAGGCTGCGAAGGTTGCTGTTTTGACAACAGCGAAGGGGCGGCAATGGCAGCGGTGGGATGGCAAGACAAGATCAGGCGACAACTGGACGTGGTTCAGCAGTGGAGGCAGTCCGGCAAAAGCATTGCTGCGTGGGCGCAGGCCCACGGGATGGATGCAAAGCTGCTGATGGGGTGGGTCACTTATGAGGGGCGCTGGCGGCAAAGGCTGGGCCAGGGCCAGTCGCATTTGACCGTCTCGGCAGCCCATGCCGCAGTCGGCGCAACCGCTGATGTTGCCCTCAAACCCAAGGGGTTTGTGGCCGTTCGAAGTAACCCGGTGGGCCCGGTGCAAGCGGTCAGCAGTGCGGCTGCCAACGCGGCACATTCCTGCGCCGTGGCACAAACCAATCCCAACCCCGCCAGCGTGCGCATTGAGTGCGTGGTGGCAGGCGCAGGTCCAGGCGCTGGTGTGGTGCTGCACTGGCCTGTGGATCACGGGCACGAATTGGCGGCCTGGCTCAAGTCGATGGCCGCATCATGATGCGCATCGACGCCATCTATCTGGCCTGCGGCGCAGCAGACCTGCGCGCGGGCATGGACACCTTGCTGGCCCGCGTGGTGCACAGCTTTGAAGCCGGTGCGCAGCCCCATACCGCGTATGTGTTTGCCAACCGCAGTGCCAGCCGCTTGAAGGTGCTGCTGATGGACGGCTCTGGCCTGTGGCTGTGCACGCGCCGCTTGAGCAGTCGGGCTCGATTCATCTGGCCGCAAGATGAAGCTGCTCATGTTCAAATCACCGCCGCGCAGTGGGATTGGCTGGTTGCCGGTGCGCCGTGGTTGCACCTGGGCGCGGTGCAGGCCGTCACCGTGGTGTGAACGCTGTGATGGTTGGTCAATGCGTGTATCTCCCGTCTTGCCTCGCGCGTGCGCGCGAGGCAAGATGCGCACATGCTCAAAGACGTTGATCCCGCATCAATAAAAGCCCAGCTGCAAGCCCTCGGAGACACTGCAGCCGCACAGTACGCACGGGAACTCATTGAGCGACTGCAAATCCAGTTGAAGTTTGAGCACACCAAGAACGCCGCGCTGAACTTCGAGCTGACCCGCTTGAAGCAGTGGCGCTTTGGTAAAAGCAGCGAGAGCCTGGACGCACAAGGCGGCAATCCTCAAACTCAGTTGTTCGATGCAAAAACCGAACAGCTTCTCGTTGAAGAATCCAAAGCCGAAGACCGCGCCGAAGATGAGGCCCGCACCCCAGGGCCCAGCCGCATCAAACGCCAAGCCAAACGTCAGGCTCTGCCCAGCCAACTCGAGCGCATTGAGCACCACTACGAGATCGAGCCCGCCTTGTGCAGTGCAGGGCATCCCTTGAAGCGCATTGGCCAAGACATCAGCGAACAACTCGATTGCGTCCCGGCCCAATTCTTTGTTCACCGTCACATTCGTGGCAAGTACGCATGCGTTTGCTGCAACACCGTGCTGGCGGCACCCATGCCCGCCCAGATCATCGACAAAGGCATTCCCGCGCCAGGGCTGCTGGCCCAGGTCATCATTGCAAAACATGATGACCACCTGCCTTTGTACCGCCAAGAAGAGATTTACCGCAGGAGCGGTGCCTTCATCGCGCGCTCCAGCATGGCCAGTTGGGTGGGGCAGTGCGGTGTTCAGCTGCAGCCCTTGGCGCAAGCGATCAAATCCCACCTGCTGAGCCAAGCCGTGCTGCATGCCGACGAGACGCCGATCAAGCTGCTGGCGCCCGGCTCAGGCAAGACAGACACCGCCTACGCTTGGGTCATCCGTAGCAGCGACTGGGAGGCAACTGAACGCGCCGTGGTTTACGAGTTCTGCAACAGTCGGCAAGGCCAGCATGCGGCCACGCTGCTGGAGGGATTCCAAGGCAGCTTGGTTTGTGATGATTACTCGGGCTACAAAGCCTTGTTCAAACAACAGCCAATACAAGAGGCCGGATGCTGGGCCCACGCCAGAAGAAAGTTCTTCGAGGCCCACAAGCTCAACCAAAGCGAGATCGCCAAAGAGGCGCTCCATCGAATCCAGCAACTGTATGACGTGGAGCGCCAGGGGGCGCAACTCACCCTGCAGGAGCGACATCAGCTCAGGCAAGACACCAGTACAACACTGCTCCAAGAGTTCAAGGCTTGGTTACTCACCCAGCGTCAGCAACTCATGAATGCTGACGTGACGGCCAAGGCGATGGACTACACGCTCAAGCGCTGGGCGGCATTGACCCTACACCTCGCCGATGCACGCATCCCGATTGACAACAACGCGGTGGAAAACGCGATCCGGCCGCTGGCGCTGGGGCGCAAGAACTGGCTCTTTGTGGGCAGCCAGCAAGCTGGCGAGCGCGCGGCAGTGCTGATGACGTTGATCGAGTCGGCCAAACTCAATGGGCATGATGCGTGGGTCTATCTCAAAGACGTGCTGACCAAGCTGCCCACCTGGCCCAACAGCCGACTGCACGAGTTGCTGCCGCACCGCTGGGTATCGCCCGAGACTGCCAGCGTCGCTGCGACTGCACCGGTCAACACCTGATCGTTGATTCGGTCAAGGTGGGTTCACCGAACGCATACGCTCAGTCGACGCCTTGCTGTGTTCCTGGCCCTTTTCGCGAGCCAGACCTGCCGGTGTGTTGCAACTCTTTCACGATCCGCATCATGCGATTCAACGGCTCGGCCAAGCGCTTTGGCAGTACACGATGCTTCGTGTGGATGCCCTAATTAGCGATTCATCGGTGGGCGACCCAGATGTCTTCTTCTGGATGGTTGTTGTCCACGCCGTTGCAGTATTTGTAGCCGACCAAGGCGTCCGCGTGCGAGAGAAGCAACCTGGCGATCGTCATGTGGAAACGATGCGCCTGGACGTCTGCGACGCCCTTCGGACGCGGCACGGTGAGACGCAGGCACTGATGATCGTTGAAGAGATGCCAGTCAGGCCCCGCCACTGTCCCTGCACGCTCGAGCATTTTTCGTGACTGCTCGCTTTTGCCATTCACAAGCGCAATCGCGACCGCCCCATTGGGATAGTTCAGCGCTCTCGCAAGGCGGTTGAACCAGCGCACGAGTTTGTGCAGCGTGTCGTCGTCGGAAAAGATCAAGAACTGGTGGCGTTGCTCGTCGTCGAGGTAGGCAGGAATTTGAGCATGCAACGGATAGAGCAGGTCATGGAGGTAGACGTATGTTTGGCGCCGCCCCTGCTCGTTGCTTCGGGTCGTGGCGCTCAATGCGCCGCGTGCCCAGTCCGGTGAAATCTGGTCCAGGCTCATGTCGGCGATGTCGATCGACATGAGCGGAAAACCCAGAGACTTTCCGATCAAGGCCTTGCGGCCATCGAAAGCGTGACCCATCTCGATCTCGACGCCACCGAGCACAAGCTGGGTCTTCTCAACGGGAGGGCCGACGACGGCAACGTCAAGGCGAAACCCGCTGCCAAACGGCGTCTTGAGCGGCATCTCTACAGCGATCCGATCCGCCCCGAGCAGCAGGTTGCCCTCCAGCGGGTAGTCTGAAGCCTCGGGGTCTTTGAAAGACCATGGCAGGGCAAGTCCCGCAGCCAGGCGGCGCGACAACTCCGAAGCAATCAGCTCCTTGGCCCGACGGTGCGCGGGACTTTCCTGCGTCGCATGCCATCGGCTGGCTTCCTCTTCATCGAAGCGCGATTGGAGGTCGTAGCTCGCGTCGGCCGGCAGTAGGCGAAAGTGAGATCGGCGCCGAAGCTTCCCGTCCTCAAAAGACGGGCTCACCCATGTGAGCAACTGTCGCCCCGTGTCGGGAGCGACGAGCGGCCACAACTTACGAGCGTGCTCCCTGCTGCGGACATCCCGGGCCTTGATTTCGGTCTTGAACAGGCCCTTGCGGGAGAAGACGACGACCGCCTCGTTCATGGTTTGCACCGCCTGGCGCCAGGGTCAGGACCGGCGCTGTCCACGCCTCCATAGCCACCGCGGTTCGGCATGGCCCTCCCGAGTAGCGCCAAGAGCGACTCCGCAGCGTCGAGACGCCCTCGCAGGCTCGATCCTGTTGGTGACGTACGTTTGTTTGTCCACATACAAACAATGCTAAACTACTCTGGTTATGGCTGAGAATTTTTCCTATGTATTTCCGGCGATTCGAGGGGTGCAAGCGGGGCGTGAGTACTACGTCTCCATGTGCCCGCTTCGCCTGTTGACGCGCCTGTTCACCTTCGACGAAGAAGAACTGGTGCCGGAGCTGCGCGCGCAGCGCACGCTCAACAAGGCGCGCATTCCTGACATCGCCCGCTACGTCATCGACAACAAGGCCAGCTACACGTTTTCCGCCATCACGGTATCCATCGACGGCACCATCCGCTTCGACCCGGTGGGTCCGGACGGACCGGCCAACTTCCGCATGGGATCGCTCACGGTGTCGATGGACGCAAAGTTCATCGTCAATGACGGCCAGCACCGGCGCGCGGCCATTGTTCATGCGCTGGAGACGGTGCCTGAGTTGGGAGAAGAAACCATTGCGGTCGTCTTCTTCCTGGACCGAGGCCTGGAGCGATGCCAGCAGATGTTCGCCGACCTCAACCGCTATGCGGTCAAGCCGTCTGCATCTCTCGGCGTTCTTTACGACCACCGCAGTGCTGCGGCCAGCCTGGCGCGTCACCTTAGCCTTACCTCGTCGGTATTCAAGAACCTGATCGAGACCGAGCGGTCGTCCCTCTCACCGCGCTCGCGCAAGCTGTTCACCCTGAGTGCGGTGAACTTCGCGACCTCTGAACTCCTGGTCGACAAGGAACTGGAGGACTTTGGCGCGGCCAGCAAGAAGTGCCTTGAGTTTTGGGAGTCCGTGGGTGATCAGGTTCCCGAGTGGACTTACGTGCGTGAGTCGAAGATGACTTCTGGCGAGGTGCGGCGTGACTTCATTCACTCGCACGCCATCGTGTTGCAAGCGCTCGGGCGAGCCGGCCGTGCGCTGTACCAACTTCCAACGGCCGAGCGCTTGAAGCGCATCAAGCGCCTGCGTTCCGTCGACTGGTCCAGGAAGAACGCAACAACATGGGAAGGCCGTGCCATGGTTGGCGGCGCGATGGCCAAGTCGGGCCAGAACATCACATTGACCTGCAACGAGATCAAGCGCGTGCTGGGTCTCAAGCTTACCCCGGACGAACAGACGGCTGAAGCCGCTTGGCAGGCTGCTCGCGGTCCTCGGCGGGGCGCTGATCGGAACAAACTTACATGACCATCCCCTCTGAAAAAATCGTGGACGAGATACGCGAGCTGTACTTGTCCGATTCGATGCCGTGGATCGTTGGCTACAGCGGTGGCAAAGACTCCACCGCGTCCTTACAACTGCTGTGGACTGCCATCGCATCGCTCCCTGAAGCGAAGCGGGTCAAGCCGGTTCACGTGATCAGCACCGATACGCTGGTGGAGAACCCGGTCATCGCGGCCCTGGGTGGAAACGTCCTTGCTGCGCATCGGAATCTCGGCGAAGCAGCAAGGTTTGCCCATAACGGCGCATCGACTTGTTCCGTCTATGGAGAACCGGTTCTGGGTCAACTTGATCGGTAAGGGATACCCCGCTCCACGCCCTAAATTTCGGTGGTGCACCGATCGCTTGAAGATCAGTGCGTCCACAAAGTTCATCCAGGAGCTGTCGGAGAACAATGGTGAAGCCATCCTGGTGCTTGGCCAGCGGCGTGGCGAGAGCCAAGCCCGCGACAAGGTCATGGACCAATACAAAGACAGCACCCGTGCGAAGCTGAGCAAGAACAAGGACCCGCGCCTGTCTCGGGTCTGGGTCTACCCCCCCATTGAGAGCTGGACCAGCGACGATGTGTGGGAGTACCTGATCACACAGAAGAATCCCTGGGGTATCGACAACCAGGAACTGTTCAGCATCTACCGCGGCGCAACGCCAGACGCCGAGTGCCCCATCGTCGTCGATACATCCACTCCTAGTTGCGGCGATAGCCGCTTCGGATGCTACGTCTGCACCATGGTGACGCAGGACAAGTCCATGCAGGCCATGGTTCAGAACGACGAGCAGAAGCAATGGATGCAGCCCATCCTGGACTTCCGCAACAAGAACCTTGCGGTCGAAGACCGCTCGGTGCGCGACTTCCGCCGCATGAACGGTCGCCTGACAGTTTTTCACGGTGAGCTTGTGCATGGCCCCTACACGCAAGCACGCCGTGCTGAGCTACTCCGCGAGCTTCTGTTGACCCAGAGGGTGGTTCGCAATGCAGACCAGAAGCAGGGGACTCAGCTGATTGAGCTGATATCGATTGATGAACTTGACGAGATCAGGCGCCTATGGGTTGAAGAGAAGGGCGAGATCGAAGACCTCGTACCGCACATCTACACGGAAGTCTTTGGCGTTCAGTACCCGGGAAAAGACCTTGAGCAGTCACCTCTGGATGCGTCCGACCTGGCGTTGCTTGAGCAGGTTGCCAATGAGGTCGATTCGGACGCGGCGCAGGAGCTCTACAAGCTCACAAGAAGCCTTCTTGCTGTCCAGTTCCAGACGATCGAATCGCACAAGCGGTCCAAGCATCTGGACCGCTTGGAAGGTGTCCTACGGCACTACGCTTTCCGCAACGAGGGCGAAGCCTTGGAGTTCGCTCTCTCTGGAGTTTCGACCAAGGAGCAAGACGGAGACGCGTCCGACGCGGCGGCAGTAATTGCATGAGTTATGGCAAAAATAACAATATCAAATATCTCGATTGAGAACCTCGGACCGTTTCGTGAGCGACAAACCCTAGACCTCAGCATCAGTGGTGGGCGACCCGTCATCCTCGTCAAGGCACTGAATGGCAGCGGCAAGACGACGCTCTTGACCGCTCTGCAGGTGGGGCTGTACGGACACAAGGCCATCAACGGCATGCGACGCTCGGAGTACGAGCAGTTGCTACTTGGGCTGCTGCGAAAGGATGCCAGCGGCAGTGCGGTGGTCGAGATCGGGGTGATCGTCGAGATCAGCGGCTCACGCCGTCATCTCACGGTTCGGCGCGAGTGGCGCCGCAAGGCCGAAGACCTTGCTGAAGATCTGAGCATCTTCGAAGGCGGCAGCAAAGATATTGACTTTTCCCAGTCATGGGACGAGTTCATTGGCGCGATTCTTCCGGCCGAACTGGTTCAGCTGTTTCTGTTCGACGGCGAAAAAATCGAGGCCTTGGCCAACCCTGAGCGCTTGCCTGAACTGCTCAAGAGGGCAACTGAGGTCTTCCTGGGGATCGGTGGTATCGAATCGCTTGGCAACGACTTGAAGGCCCTAGAACGACGCGCCGCGCTCAAGAACAAGAACTCATCATCTGAGTTCGAGGCGGCGCGAGCGAGCCTTGCCACCTGGGAAGTCCAGGTCAAAGACCTGGAGGACACTCTCCAGAAGTTGACGCAAGAGCAGGCCGCCGCCCGAAACGCTGCCGAGCGGGCGCAGGTGTCCCTCGACAAATTCACGGCAGACGCGCAGCGTCGCGGACTTAGCGCATACGAACAAGCCGCCCATATTCGCAACGCCGTAGTCGCCAGTAAGGAGCGGGCTGAGGCGACTCGTGTGAGCCTCGCCGACATCATGTCCGACCCCGTTTTGCCCATCGCATGGCTGCCGAAGCTTTGGCTTCAGTACCGCGATGCCTGGGACCAAGACCAGCACATGCGCCATTCAAAGCTTCTTGGGCAAGAGTTCAAGAAGCGTGACCAGCGGGTGGTGTCATCGCTGGCGGCATCCGTGCCAAAGGCAACAGTTGAAGCTGTACGCAAGGTGCTCTCAGAAGACTTGCAAAATTACAGCAAGGCTCGCCAGGCGGGCGGCCCCCCGTTGCAGGACGCACCACCGAAAGATGCCGAAAGGCATCTCCATGATCGCCTTCTAAGGCTCAGGCAAGAGATCGACCGCCTGCAGTCGGCGCAGGCGGAGTTGGATCGCGCTGAGCAACACATCGGGCAGATTCCTGCAGAAGAGCAGATCGGAGAGATTCTGAAGGCCCTGCAGGCTCGCTCCAAAGATGCTTCAGCAGCCGAAGCGCACCTGGCCGGGCTCACGCAACGCATCGACGAAGCGCAGAGTCACCTGAACCATGTTCGTACAAGGCTGAACGCAGCGCAGGAGCGCCTGGGCACAGAGTTCAAGGATCGTTCATTGGAGGCCAAGAGTCTCGATGCGTCGAACCGTGCCCGGAAGACGCTGATGATTTTCAAGGACAGGCTGCTGGCCTCGAAGGCGCAGTGGCTGTCAGAGGTGATCACCACGGAGTTTCGCAACCTGCTCCGCAAACGCAATCTGATTGCAAGGGTGATGGTGGACCCGAAGACCTACCGAGTGTTCATCGAGGACGGCAAGGAGCAGGAATTGCCAATGGACAGGCTGTCCGCCGGCGAGCGCCAACTTCTAGCCATCTCGGTGCTCAGTGCTTTGATCAAGGAGCGCAAGGGCCGATTCCCTGTCGTGGTCGATACGCCGCTCGCACGCCTCGATCAGCAACACAGGTCGGCACTGATCAAGCGATTTTTCGCGACCGTTTCGCACCAAGTGGTGGTGCTTTCGACCGACCAGGAAGTCGATGGGCTGGCCTATGAGACGCTCAAGCCCTTTACGAATGCTGAGTACTCGCTCGACTTTGACGACGCGACTGGCCGCACGTCAGTCCACGCCGTCCCGTTCAAGGAGTTGAACTGATGGAACGCATCAAACTGAACGCGGCGGCCCGCAACCAGCTGACCACCCTCAAGCGCCGAACGGGGATTGAGCACAACAACGCAATCTGTCGTCATGCCTTGTGCATCTCACTGGCGAATCCGTCCGTTCCGCCGAACGAGAACTTCAGCTTCGGAGGAGGCATCGAGATCGACTGGCGCACGCTTACGGGTGGGCAGGACGCTCTTTACTACAACCTGTTGGCCGTTCGGCTGCTCTCGGAAGGGAAGCGCGTCAACGAAGAGTCGATCCGGCAGACATTTGTGCTTCACGTGCACCGCGGACTGTCATATCTTGTGAGCCGACGCGAGGAAGATCTACTCCAGGAGATGGCCAAGTCGCTCCTGGCAACTGATGGTGGCGACTCGGCCTGAGCCACTGCCAGCCTCTCGGCAGAGAGTCATCCTGGACGCCGGCGTCGCGCTATGCGCTTGGCTCCCACCGCTGGACGGGATGGAGGCAAAGCCGTATCGTCATCAAGCAACAATGCGTATCGGGCCTGCATCTTCTTGATACGTCCGGCCTCTTTGAGATGGCCAAGGAAGTACAGAAGCAGTTCTCGTGTGAGCGGTAAGCGTCCGGCAAACCCCACCCTATGCAAAGGCATAGAAGGCTGCGAAGGTTGCTGTTTTGACAACAGCGAAGGGGCGGCAAATGGCAGCGGTGGGATGGCAAGACAAGATCAGGCGACAACTGGACGTGGTTCAGCAGTGGAGGCAGTCCGGCAAAAGCATTGCTGCGTGGGCGCAGGCCCACGGGATGGATGCAAAGCTGCTGATGGGGTGGGTCACTTATGAGGGGCGCTGGCGGCAAAGGCTGGGCCAGGGCCAGTCGCATTTGACCGTCTCGGCAGCCCATGCCGCAGTCGGCGCAACCGCTGATGTTGCCCTCAAACCCAAGGGGTTTGTGGCCGTTCGAAGTAACCCGGTGGGCCCGGTGCAAGCGGTCAGCAGTGCGGCTGCCAACGCGGCACATTCCTGCGCCGTGGCACAAACCAATCCCAACCCCGCCAGCGTGCGCATTGAGTGCGTGGTGGCAGGCGCAGGTCCAGGCGCTGGTGTGGTGCTGCACTGGCCTGTGGATCACGGGCACGAATTGGCGGCCTGGCTCAAGTCGATGGCCGCATCATGATGCGCATCGACGCCATCTATCTGGCCTGCGGCGCAGCAGACCTGCGCGCGGGCATGGACACCTTGCTGGCCCGCGTGGTGCACAGCTTTGAAGCCGGTGCGCAGCCCCATACCGCGTATGTGTTTGCCAACCGCAGTGCCAGCCGCTTGAAGGTGCTGCTGATGGACGGCTCTGGCCTGTGGCTGTGCACGCGCCGCTTGAGCAGTCGGGCTCGATTCATCTGGCCGCAAGATGAAGCTGCTCATGTTCAAATCACCGCCGCGCAGTGGGATTGGCTGGTTGCCGGTGCGCCGTGGTTGCACCTGGGCGCGGTGCAGGCCGTCACCGTGGTGTGAACGCTGTGATGGTTGGTCAATGCGTGTATCTCCCGTCTTGCCTCGCGCGTGCGCGCGAGGCAAGATGCGCACATGCTCAAAGACGTTGATCCCGCATCAATAAAAGCCCAGCTGCAAGCCCTCGGAGACACTGCAGCCGCACAGTACGCACGGGAACTCATTGAGCGACTGCAAATCCAGTTGAAGTTTGAGCACACCAAGAACGCCGCGCTGAACTTCGAGCTGACCCGCTTGAAGCAGTGGCGCTTTGGTAAAAGCAGCGAGAGCCTGGACGCACAAGGCGGCAATCCTCAAACTCAGTTGTTCGATGCAAAAACCGAACAGCTTCTCGTTGAAGAATCCAAAGCCGAAGACCGCGCCGAAGATGAGGCCCGCACCCCAGGGCCCAGCCGCATCAAACGCCAAGCCAAACGTCAGGCTCTGCCCAGCCAACTCGAGCGCATTGAGCACCACTACGAGATCGAGCCCGCCTTGTGCAGTGCAGGGCATCCCTTGAAGCGCATTGGCCAAGACATCAGCGAACAACTCGATTGCGTCCCGGCCCAATTCTTTGTTCACCGTCACATTCGTGGCAAGTACGCATGCGTTTGCTGCAACACCGTGCTGGCGGCACCCATGCCCGCCCAGATCATCGACAAAGGCATTCCCGCGCCAGGGCTGCTGGCCCAGGTCATCATTGCAAAACATGATGACCACCTGCCTTTGTACCGCCAAGAAGAGATTTACCGCAGGAGCGGTGCCTTCATCGCGCGCTCCAGCATGGCCAGTTGGGTGGGGCAGTGCGGTGTTCAGCTGCAGCCCTTGGCGCAAGCGATCAAATCCCACCTGCTGAGCCAAGCCGTGCTGCATGCCGACGAGACGCCGATCAAGCTGCTGGCGCCCGGCTCAGGCAAGACAGACACCGCCTACGCTTGGGTCATCCGTAGCAGCGACTGGGAGGCAACTGAACGCGCCGTGGTTTACGAGTTCTGCAACAGTCGGCAAGGCCAGCATGCGGCCACGCTGCTGGAGGGATTCCAAGGCAGCTTGGTTTGTGATGATTACTCGGGCTACAAAGCCTTGTTCAAACAACAGCCAATACAAGAGGCCGGATGCTGGGCCCACGCCAGAAGAAAGTTCTTCGAGGCCCACAAGCTCAACCAAAGCGAGATCGCCAAAGAGGCGCTCCATCGAATCCAGCAACTGTATGACGTGGAGCGCCAGGGGGCGCAACTCACCCTGCAGGAGCGACATCAGCTCAGGCAAGACACCAGTACAACACTGCTCCAAGAGTTCAAGGCTTGGTTACTCACCCAGCGTCAGCAACTCATGAATGCTGACGTGACGGCCAAGGCGATGGACTACACGCTCAAGCGCTGGGCGGCATTGACCCTACACCTCGCCGATGCACGCATCCCGATTGACAACAACGCGGTGGAAAACGCGATCCGGCCGCTGGCGCTGGGGCGCAAGAACTGGCTCTTTGTGGGCAGCCAGCAAGCTGGCGAGCGCGCGGCAGTGCTGATGACGTTGATCGAGTCGGCCAAACTCAATGGGCATGATGCGTGGGTCTATCTCAAAGACGTGCTGACCAAGCTGCCCACCTGGCCCAACAGCCGACTGCACGAGTTGCTGCCGCACCGCTGGGTATCGCCCGAGACTGCCAGCGTCGCTGCGACTGCACCGGTCAACACCTGATCGTTGATTCGGTCAAGGTGGGTTCACCGAACGCATACCCTTGTGCAGTGCAGGGCATCCCTTGAAGCGCATTGGCCAAGACATCAGCGAACAACGTAAGCGTCCGGCAAACCCCACCCTATGCAAAGGCATAGAAGGCTGCGAAGGTTGCTGTTTTGACAACAGCGAAGGGGCGGCAAATGGCAGCGGTGGGATGGCAAGACAAGATCAGGCGACAACTGGACGTGGTTCAGCAGTGGAGGCAGTCCGGCAAAAGCATTGCTGCGTGGGCGCAGGCCCACGGGATGGATGCAAAGCTGCTGATGGGGTGGGTCACTTATGAGGGGCGCTGGCGGCAAAGGCTGGGCCAGGGCCAGTCGCATTTGACCGTCTCGGCAGCCCATGCCGCAGTCGGCGCAACCGCTGATGTTGCCCTCAAACCCAAGGGGTTTGTGGCCGTTCGAAGTAACCCGGTGGGCCCGGTGCAAGCGGTCAGCAGTGCGGCTGCCAACGCGGCACATTCCTGCGCCGTGGCACAAACCAATCCCAACCCCGCCAGCGTGCGCATTGAGTGCGTGGTGGCAGGCGCAGGTCCAGGCGCTGGTGTGGTGCTGCACTGGCCTGTGGATCACGGGCACGAATTGGCGGCCTGGCTCAAGTCGATGGCCGCATCATGATGCGCATCGACGCCATCTATCTGGCCTGCGGCGCAGCAGACCTGCGCGCGGGCATGGACACCTTGCTGGCCCGCGTGGTGCACAGCTTTGAAGCCGGTGCGCAGCCCCATACCGCGTATGTGTTTGCCAACCGCAGTGCCAGCCGCTTGAAGGTGCTGCTGATGGACGGCTCTGGCCTGTGGCTGTGCACGCGCCGCTTGAGCAGTCGGGCTCGATTCATCTGGCCGCAAGATGAAGCTGCTCATGTTCAAATCACCGCCGCGCAGTGGGATTGGCTGGTTGCCGGTGCGCCGTGGTTGCACCTGGGCGCGGTGCAGGCCGTCACCGTGGTGTGAACGCTGTGATGGTTGGTCAATGCGTGTATCTCCCGTCTTGCCTCGCGCGTGCGCGCGAGGCAAGATGCGCACATGCTCAAAGACGTTGATCCCGCATCAATAAAAGCCCAGCTGCAAGCCCTCGGAGACACTGCAGCCGCACAGTACGCACGGGAACTCATTGAGCGACTGCAAATCCAGTTGAAGTTTGAGCACACCAAGAACGCCGCGCTGAACTTCGAGCTGACCCGCTTGAAGCAGTGGCGCTTTGGTAAAAGCAGCGAGAGCCTGGACGCACAAGGCGGCAATCCTCAAACTCAGTTGTTCGATGCAAAAACCGAACAGCTTCTCGTTGAAGAATCCAAAGCCGAAGACCGCGCCGAAGATGAGGCCCGCACCCCAGGGCCCAGCCGCATCAAACGCCAAGCCAAACGTCAGGCTCTGCCCAGCCAACTCGAGCGCATTGAGCACCACTACGAGATCGAGCCCGCCTTGTGCAGTGCAGGGCATCCCTTGAAGCGCATTGGCCAAGACATCAGCGAACAACTCGATTGCGTCCCGGCCCAATTCTTTGTTCACCGTCACATTCGTGGCAAGTACGCATGCGTTTGCTGCAACACCGTGCTGGCGGCACCCATGCCCGCCCAGATCATCGACAAAGGCATTCCCGCGCCAGGGCTGCTGGCCCAGGTCATCATTGCAAAACATGATGACCACCTGCCTTTGTACCGCCAAGAAGAGATTTACCGCAGGAGCGGTGCCTTCATCGCGCGCTCCAGCATGGCCAGTTGGGTGGGGCAGTGCGGTGTTCAGCTGCAGCCCTTGGCGCAAGCGATCAAATCCCACCTGCTGAGCCAAGCCGTGCTGCATGCCGACGAGACGCCGATCAAGCTGCTGGCGCCCGGCTCAGGCAAGACAGACACCGCCTACGCTTGGGTCATCCGTAGCAGCGACTTGGAGGCAACTGAACGCGCCGTGGTTTACGAGTTCTGCAACAGTCGGCAAGGCCAGCATGCGGCCACGCTGCTGGAGGGATTCCAAGGCAGCTTGGTTTGTGATGATTACTCGGGCTACAAAGCCTTGTTCAAACAACAGCCAATACAAGAGGCCGGATGCTGGGCCCACGCCAGAAGAAAGTTCTTCGAGGCCCACAAGCTCAACCAAAGCGAGATCGCCAAAGAGGCGCTCCATCGAATCCAGCAACTGTATGACGTGGAGCGCCAGGGGGCGCAACTCACCCTGCAGGAGCGACATCAGCTCAGGCAAGACACCAGTACAACACTGCTCCAAGAGTTCAAGGCTTGGTTACTCACCCAGCGTCAGCAACTCATGAATGCTGACGTGACGGCCAAGGCGATGGACTACACGCTCAAGCGCTGGGCGGCATTGACCCTACACCTCGCCGATGCACGCATCCCGATTGACAACAACGCGGTGGAAAACGCGATCCGGCCGCTGGCGCTGGGGCGCAAGAACTGGCTCTTTGGTAAGCGTCCGGCAAACCCCACCCTATGCAAAGGCATAGAAGGCTGCGAAGGTTGCTGTTTTGACAACAGCGAAGGGGCGGCAATGGCAGCGGTGGGATGGCAAGACAAGATCAGGCGACAACTGGACGTGGTTCAGCAGTGGAGGCAGTCCGGCAAAAGCATTGCTGCGTGGGCGCAGGCCCACGGGATGGATGCAAAGCTGCTGATGGGGTGGGTCACTTATGAGGGGCGCTGGCGGCAAAGGCTGGGCCAGGGCCAGTCGCATTTGACCGTCTCGGCAGCCCATGCCGCAGTCGGCGCAACCGCTGATGTTGCCCTCAAACCCAAGGGGTTTGTGGCCGTTCGAAGTAACCCGGTGGGCCCGGTGCAAGCGGTCAGCAGTGCGGCTGCCAACGCGGCACATTCCTGCGCCGTGGCACAAACCAATCCCAACCCCGCCAGCGTGCGCATTGAGTGCGTGGTGGCAGGCGCAGGTCCAGGCGCTGGTGTGGTGCTGCACTGGCCTGTGGATCACGGGCACGAATTGGCGGCCTGGCTCAAGTCGATGGCCGCATCATGATGCGCATCGACGCCATCTATCTGGCCTGCGGCGCAGCAGACCTGCGCGCGGGCATGGACACCTTGCTGGCCCGCGTGGTGCACAGCTTTGAAGCCGGTGCGCAGCCCCATACCGCGTATGTGTTTGCCAACCGCAGTGCCAGCCGCTTGAAGGTGCTGCTGATGGACGGCTCTGGCCTGTGGCTGTGCACGCGCCGCTTGAGCAGTCGGGCTCGATTCATCTGGCCGCAAGATGAAGCTGCTCATGTTCAAATCACCGCCGCGCAGTGGGATTGGCTGGTTGCCGGTGCGCCGTGGTTGCACCTGGGCGCGGTGCAGGCCGTCACCGTGGTGTGAACGCTGTGATGGTTGGTCAATGCGTGTATCTCCCGTCTTGCCTCGCGCGTGCGCGCGAGGCAAGATGCGCACATGCTCAAAGACGTTGATCCCGCATCAATAAAAGCCCAGCTGCAAGCCCTCGGAGACACTGCAGCCGCACAGTACGCACGGGAACTCATTGAGCGACTGCAAATCCAGTTGAAGTTTGAGCACACCAAGAACGCCGCGCTGAACTTCGAGCTGACCCGCTTGAAGCAGTGGCGCTTTGGTAAAAGCAGCGAGAGCCTGGACGCACAAGGCGGCAATCCTCAAACTCAGTTGTTCGATGCAAAAACCGAACAGCTTCTCGTTGAAGAATCCAAAGCCGAAGACCGCGCCGAAGATGAGGCCCGCACCCCAGGGCCCAGCCGCATCAAACGCCAAGCCAAACGTCAGGCTCTGCCCAGCCAACTCGAGCGCATTGAGCACCACTACGAGATCGAGCCCGCCTTGTGCAGTGCAGGGCATCCCTTGAAGCGCATTGGCCAAGACATCAGCGAACAACTCGATTGCGTCCCGGCCCAATTCTTTGTTCACCGTCACATTCGTGGCAAGTACGCATGCGTTTGCTGCAACACCGTGCTGGCGGCACCCATGCCCGCCCAGATCATCGACAAAGGCATTCCCGCGCCAGGGCTGCTGGCCCAGGTCATCATTGCAAAACATGATGACCACCTGCCTTTGTACCGCCAAGAAGAGATTTACCGCAGGAGCGGTGCCTTCATCGCGCGCTCCAGCATGGCCAGTTGGGTGGGGCAGTGCGGTGTTCAGCTGCAGCCCTTGGCGCAAGCGATCAAATCCCACCTGCTGAGCCAAGCCGTGCTGCATGCCGACGAGACGCCGATCAAGCTGCTGGCGCCCGGCTCAGGCAAGACAGACACCGCCTACGCTTGGGTCATCCGTAGCAGCGACTTGGAGGCAACTGAACGCGCCGTGGTTTACGAGTTCTGCAACAGTCGGCAAGGCCAGCATGCGGCCACGCTGCTGGAGGGATTCCAAGGCAGCTTGGTTTGTGATGATTACTCGGGCTACAAAGCCTTGTTCAAACAACAGCCAATACAAGAGGCCGGATGCTGGGCCCACGCCAGAAGAAAGTTCTTCGAGGCCCACAAGCTCAACCAAAGCGAGATCGCCAAAGAGGCGCTCCATCGAATCCAGCAACTGTATGACGTGGAGCGCCAGGGGGCGCAACTCACCCTGCAGGAGCGACATCAGCTCAGGCAAGACACCAGTACAACACTGCTCCAAGAGTTCAAGGCTTGGTTACTCACCCAGCGTCAGCAACTCATGAATGCTGACGTGACGGCCAAGGCGATGGACTACACGCTCAAGCGCTGGGCGGCATTGACCCTACACCTCGCCGATGCACGCATCCCGATTGACAACAACGCGGTGGAAAACGCGATCCGGCCGCTGGCGCTGGGGCGCAAGAACTGGCTCTTTGTGGGCAGCCAGCAAGCTGGCGAGCGCGCGGCAGTGCTGATGACGTTGATCGAGTCGGCCAAACTCAATGGGCATGATGCGTGGGTCTATCTCAAAGACGTGCTGACCAAGCTGCCCACCTGGCCCAACAGCCGACTGCACGAGTTGCTGCCGCACCGCTGGGTATCGCCCGAGACTGCCAGCGTCGCTGCGACTGCACCGGTCAACACCTGATCGTTGATTCGGTCAAGGTGGGTTCACCGAACGCATACGCTCTTTGTGGGCAGCCAGCAAGCTGGCGAGCGCGCGGCAGTGCTGATGACGTTGATCGAGTCGGCCAAACTCAATGGGCATGATGCGTGGGTCTATCTCAAAGACGTGCTGACCAAGCTGCCCACCTGGCCCAACAGCCGACTGCACGAGTTGCTGCCGCACCGCTGGGTATCGCCCGAGACTGCCAGCGTCGCTGCGACTGCACCGGTCAACACCTGATCGTTGATTCGGTCAAGGTGGGTTCACCGAACGCATACGGTTGAAGGAGTTCTTCAGGTACTGCAAGCTGGCCATCAGCCGAATTGACAGGCGCGGGCGGCCTGCGGGGCTGATGCCGTTGCCAAATTCGACTTCATGCGCTCCCAACAAGTCCGCCGTCACCCGCTTGGAGCCTGGGCGAGCCTGGCGAGCGAAGTGCGGTGCCAGGGCTTGTTCAATCGCGGCCCAGGGCAGCCGTTTGCTCAAAACCACCAGTGGATGTTTGTGATCGACCATCCCGTCCAGGCGTGCGCGAAAGAAGTCTGCGGTGGCTGTCATGCAAATCCCCCAGAAAAATTACTCTCCGATAACGATTCCTGAGAGATCCCGTCGTCAGCATTTACCCCATATCGCCAGCATTCATGCGGGTTGCAGGGGTTTTGCAGGGCCGACTATTCAGCCACAGCCTTCATCATCTTCTGGTATCTGGTTACGACTTGAGCTACCTTGTCGAGGATTGGCTCAAGGTGCTCTTGCTGGGACACAAGCGTATCCACCTTGAGTTCTTGAAGCGCTTTCAGCAGAGAACTCAACGCATCGATCGGTGTGCGCTGCGTCCGGTGCATGCTGTATTCGGCCTCGACCTTGCGGATCGGCGGAGCTTCCGTTGGAGCCTCGACATCTAGCTGCTTCGCGAAGCTTGTGCCGGTGCTCGTGTCGTACTTCGACATCTGATGCCAGGAGCGGATGCTTTCGGCCTTGTAAAGGACGTTGTCGTTGTCATCCTCCTTCCCATTGCGCGGCTTAGAGAATGCCCATTGAAAGAGGACTTCCTCGGATTCTGAAGGCAGCTTTAGCATGTCCTTGGTGAAGCCAAATTGCTCTTTGGGATAAGTGTTCTGGAGGATCAGTTCGAAGAAGTAGTGGTCCGCATCGCTGAAGCTGTCCCCTTCGGGCAGTCGGTGCTCGAAGTCGCGCTTGAAGTGACTGAACGCGGAGGCCGCCTGAATGTTGCGACGCGTTTTGGTGTCGCCGAGCGACACCATGGAAGCAACTGCTTTGACCAGATCGTCTTCCAACCGTAGGTCAGTTTTTCCCCCATGCCGCTTGTGGAACAGGTCTTCGTATAGCGAAAGGATGTACAGGTTGGTCGCGTAGGGCTTCCACTCTTTTGCGTGGCTGATGTGCCGCACGCCCAGCAGGCGCGGAAGGATGGCTTGCAGCTGCTCGACCGTTTTCGCGGCAACCGGAAAGACGCGCAGCATGCTCGTTCTTTCGACAATCTCCTCGAGCCGTCGCACAGTTTCTTCCTGAACCTTCAGTTCTTCGCCGAACTTCGATTTCTTGACCTTCTCGAGCTTCTTGCGCTCGCGTTCGAGCCGCTCGCCGCGCAGAGCACGAAGTGCAACAGTGCGCGTGTTGCCCTCCACAACAACGTAGAAGCCCGGCTTGTCCGGGTGCTCCCAGACGATGATCGAATCGATCGGAACCCATCCATGCGTGAGGATGGATTCTTCTAGGTTCGTCACTTCATAGACAGAGCGCACGCGCGCTTCCAGAGGGGCCTGGAGCCCATCGGCAAAGAGTGCCTCAGGGTCGTTGTATCCGGGGGGATCTTCGGGCGCGATGCGCGGGTTGTTGGGATCGAGGTAGATCTTCTCGAACGGTACGAGCTTGGCGTCTTGCAGCTCGGTAATCGGCACAACTTTCTCAGGCATGGTCTACCCCTTTCGTATCTGGATTCGTGTGTTCGTGGAGGACTAGGACGCGTTCAATGCGATCCGACGCGTTCAGCAGGAACTCGGCCCGTCCCAGGAGGCGCGTCGGCAATCGGTACGCTGATCCCGCCAAGAACCCCGCAAGTGAACTGAACTGGTCTTTGGGCTCGGCGTCGAGCAGCCTTGCGCGCAACGAGGACGTAGCCGCGTCAAGCTCATCTTTGGCCGCCGGGTCAAGCAAGAAGGCTTCAGCTCCGCCCAGCGGCAAAGGAACCTTCACTGCTGCGGCATGACTGGTCGGGCGTTCAAGGTAGAGCGCTTCGATCTGGGTGAGGTTGTGGCAATCGCGCAGAAAAGCCGCGAGTGCGGTCGGCACCGCCGGTCGGAAACTGAAACTGACGTACTTGAGCCAAGTCGTCGCTGCGTTCGCGCGATAGGGACGGCTGCCTGGCGACTCGATCGGGGCGGGCCCATGAACCTCGCGTTTGGCGAAATAGCTTGCGGTAAGCAGTCCCATCATTTCCAGCCATCGACTGCCAGCCGTCAGGTCCTTGCCCAGGCCGTGAGCGGCGCCATCGCGAAGCAGATAGTCGGATGGGTCGGAAAGGTCAGCGCCGAGCGCGCAGTAGCCGTTGAAGAGGCTGCGCAGCATGACCGATGACTCGTTCGTTTCGAGGACCACCCCCCATCGCGCTTTGGAGCTGAACTCGTCCTCGGCGCCGAAGTAGGGCAGACCGTAAAAGAAGAGGCGGCACGCTTCCCCCGGCGCGATTGCTTCGAGCCTGTTGAGGACCCGGGTCACTACGACCGGGTCGACGTTGTTCGCCTGAAGAAGCAACGTAGCTCGATCCTTCAAGTCTGCCAGGCTGCCGTACTCGACATCCTGCAGTTGTGGCCGGAGGAAGTCATCAATCTCTTGGTAAAGCCAGCGCTGGTCGAAGTGGTAGGCGATGCTGTCGTTTCGAGCCTGAACCACGTAGGCTGCCCGCTTATCGGGCGCATACCGTACGCAGCGCCCGGCCGCCTGCATTAGGCGAATTACGCTGGTGGACGGATAGGTCAGCACAACCGTGTTGATTCCCGGATCGTCAAATCCCTCGAGTAGCAGCTGGGCCGAGATCAGCACGGCGCGCGGCTTGTTGCTAAAGCGTGCGAGGAAATCCTCAGTGCCAATCCCCAGAGAGTTCCCCGCGCCATGCACGTAGCCGATATCCTCGACTTCTAGGGGATGGTCGTCGGGTAGCCGGTCAACCAGCGCCTGAAAGAACTCTTCGACCCTGTCAACGCGCGGAGCGAGGACCAGGACCTTAGTGAACTCGGCGTACGTGCGATCTATGACGTAGTCCGCGAGGTCTGCAACGGCGTCCGGCGACCAGTCGAAATCTTGAACGGGGAAGTCGAGAAACTTGGGTGTCAAGACTGCCCTGCGCTCTGCCAACTCGCGGTAGGTGATCGTGAAGGCGATCTCGTCGATGCCGATCGGCATTTGATCGCTGCGATTCGGGGTAGCGGTTAACAGGAGAACCGGAGCAGCCCACGGATTCGCGAACACCGGTTGATAGGATGGTGCGGCAGCGTGGTGAGCTTCATCGACAACGATCAAGGCCGGTTTGACAGCCGCACCCTCAAGCAGCGGTGTCAGGTCACCAACCATGACGAACTTGATTCGGTTGGCCAGTTCCATCAGGCGATCGCCAGCAATGTGCTCGTGGCCGTCTGCCACAAGCTTCTGCAGCTCGCGGAAAGCCTGTTCGCGCAAGTTGCGGCGATGGGTCACCCAGTAAGCCGGCGCTTTCGGATCGCTGGCCTTGTGCAGCATGGTCAGGACAATGCGCAGCGCAGTTCGCGTCTTGCCCGCGCCTGTCGGCAATATCAAGCCGATCCGGCCGCTCGGGCGCCGTCCAAACGCCTCGATGCATCGTGAAACCGCAGTGTCCTGGTAGCTCCAGTCGGGTGGGTCTTGTCGCCGGTCTGGTGCTTCATCGGAAGCGGTGGTGTGCGCTGTGTTCAGATCTGCCAGGACAGCGCTTCCCTCCAACAATTTGAAGGCAACGGCGGATGGGACGCTCAGTCGCTGAGCAACTTCATCGACGGTCGCGCCGGCGAACAGCTGAAGCCGCGACGCTTCGCTTTGGAGGGCCTGCAACGCTTGTGCAGCGCGAGCGGAAATGGAATCTGACTTGGCGAAAGCGAGTGTTGAAGCTTGCTCGGTGAGCTGGATCGTGGCTTCGTTCAGTCCGCGAGCAACGTCATTTGAAAGAAGCGTGTGGAGGCGGTTTGGATGAAGCGTGCCGCTGATCCCGCCTTCCCTTAGGGCGTCATTGAGAGTTTTGGTGAGCGCCGATGTGCTGCCCGACGCCAGAAAGAGCGGCAGGATGCGCTCGGCGATGAGCCGCTGCACGCGCTCGTTCTGTACGTTGAGTCTTGCCAAAGTCGGCTCCTGTTGATTTCGGAACGAATCTTAGCAAAACGGAACGTAAAAAGCAAATGCCAAAATAACGGAACATCTTCGCCAGGAAGGCATCGGCGAGCGGCTGGTTGTCTGGTGAGCAGCGACGCGAGGTGTTGACTGGCCTACCCCAGCCGCAGCGCAAGTGTTTCGGCTTGCTCGGCGAATCTCGCCGGACTCTTGCGCTCCAGCAGCGCCAGGTTATGCAGCTTCCAGCGAATCCCCGGCAGCTGTTCGGCATGAGCGATCCCCAGAGCCGGCCAGTCCGGCCGGCCAGCAACGAGCGACAACAAGAAGCGGCGCTCGTCCGCATCCAGACCGCCTTGCAGCTCCTGCACCATGCGCTCGCGTGCGGCCAGCAGCGAAGCCAACTCGACCGGCTCGGTGGTCATGCCCTTGAAGTTGCGTTCGTACTCCTGCTCGACGTTACGCATGGCCGGGAACAGCACTTCATGCACTGGGCGGTTGTGGCTGGCCAGGTAGACGACGAAAGCGCGTCGAATGCCGGCAGTGATGCCTTCGTGCGAGAACAACTGCATCACGTCGAACAGGTCGCGCGGATGCTGGCGGTCCATGGCGGCGACGAGCTTGCCTCCATAAACATCTTCCAGCGACACCACCGGAATTTCGACATCGGCCAGCAGGGTATCGCGGGCCATCGGCGTCATGGCCATCGTGCGCACCGGGTAGACAGTGCCGCGCATCACGAAATTGACTTCGACCTTGACCTCGATGCCCGCGCGGCGCACCAGCAGCTTGGTCTCACCAGCATCGGCAGCCGCGGGAGCATGGGTTTGAAAGCCGCGAGCCTTCAGGCGTTCTGCGGATTGCAGGATCGCTTCATTGATGCGGGCCAGCGCCTCATTACGCGGCAAGCTGTGATCGGGGAAGACCAGGTCGAGATCCACCGATAGGCGCGGCATGTCGCGGATGAACAGGTTGATCGCGGTGCCACCCTTGAGCGCGAACGTGCCATCCGCAAACACGAGCGGCGTGACCTGGGTCAGCAGGCGCGCGGTATCGAGGTAGAGCTGGTTCATGACTTGAGCACCAGCAGACCGTCGGCCGAGCGGGACACCCAAGCGCGGGCGCTGCCGGTGGGCAGTTGCGTCGGGTCCAGCTTCACAGCCCAGGGTAGGGAGAGCTCGCGTCCGAGTTGCAGGCACAGGCGCACCGTCTTGACGCTGGTGCAACGCTGCAGCAGATCGCGCAGCACGTCGGCGCGCAGGCTGTAGGCGCTCTCCGCGAGCTCACGCGCTTCTTGCAGGGGTTGGCGCACGCCCACCTCGCTGAACACTTCCAGCAGGGCGCGTTCGGGTGTGGAGACCCGCGGTGCGCCGCTGCGCTTCTCGAACGGCCCGGCATGCAGGGGGTCTGACGATGGCTCATCGAACAGCCGCTTCCGGTGGTACTCCGCCGGGAAGCGCTCCGTGAACCAGCCGGGCAAGCGTGCCGCCGTCCAGCCATAGAGGTGCAGGACCGGCTGCTGCGACACGTAGTGCCGCACCCCGTACCAGTCGAGAGCCGACTTGCCGCCGACATGCAGCCCATCGACGGCGCGCTGTAGCAGGATCAGGCAAGCGTGCAGTTGGAGCGTGTCGTTGGGGCGGCAGTACACCCCACGCGCGAGACGGACAAGCCAGCCAGCACGCGCGTAGTGGACGGCCAGGTCGGCAGAAACCCCCTGGGCCGCTAAGTCCTCCGATGTCAGGGGCGTTCCAGGTGCCCACTGCCGGTAGAGGGTGTTTAGTTTGCTTCTTTCAGTCGTAGCCATGCTACGATTTTTATCATCATTTCAAGCTGATGCGCAACTTCATTCGATTAGACTTGTCGTAGTCCAGCTACGACAGCGATGAATCTTCCAAGCTGGTAAGCTGCCAGGCTTGTGACCTTGGTTGACGATTGATGCGCTGGAGTAGCTGCCCCGCAAACCGAGTCCATCTCCCGCGCCAACAAAAGCTCTCGTTTTTTGACGGTAGAAGTGACGGTAAAGCAAGATGCCCAGACCCCACAAAGCTAGCATTCATGCGGGTTTCCAACTCTCGGAAACCATTGAGTGGGAGTGAGGGGGCGCAACAGTCCGAACTCTGTCGAGGTGTTTGTTGGTGGTACGTGTGCCGTGTTTGTTCAGCACAGAATGACCCAAACTACAGGGGAGGTGTGATGCGGCATTTGTTTTTTCTTCTGATTTTTTGCTGCGGTACCGCTTCCTCGGAACCCTTGACGGTTGAGGTCCGTTCCATGGCCTGGAAACCGGCCTATGCGGAGCTGGGTGCGGTGTCGAGCGATTGGTCCAAGGGGACCATCCAGATGCCGTTTGTCCGCTCTCAAACAGCTGAAGTGGCGGCCCGCATCAACGAAGCACTTTATCTGCGGATCCTGGGTACGCCCGCCCCCTTGAGTGCGGGAAAGACCTTTGAGTTGGCTGACGGTACCGAGCCTCCTGCTGGAACAAGCTGGCAAAAGGTTGGGGCCGTGCGCAACGATGGCCGCATCTTCTCCGTGACCCTGGAAGCAGAGGGGTGTGGTGCGTACTGCGAGGCCTATTCCGAGACGCACAGCTTTGACTCACGTAGTGGCCGTGCCCTCACGCTAGAGGAAATTTTGACGCCCACTGCGCGTTTGGAAGTTCCCAAACGCATGATCGCCGAGCGCATCAAGCAGTACCGCGGCCAGATCAAAGTGCTTAAGCGCGACTTACAGGCATTGAAGCTGAAGAAGCAGAGTACACCGGATGCGATCAGTGACCTTGAAAGCCGCATCGGGCTAAACGAGGATTGTTTGTCCCAGGAAAGGGAGAAACAGAAAGAGCGGAATTCGTTGTGGTTCTCTCTGGAGAGTTTGCGGTTCTCCTTTCCCGATGGGAAAGGGGTTGTATTCACCTCGCAACGTTGCAGCAACCATGCATCGCGGGCACTCGATGACGTGGGCGACGTGGATTTGTTTCTCTCGTTGGAGGAGTTGCCCAAGCTGCTGACACCTTATGGTCGATTTGTGCTTCTGGATTCAGAAGCGGTGCCCGAACCAAGGACGCCGTTAAATCAAGTGTTGCGTGGGCAGATAGGAGGCGCGGCGGTCACTTTTTTGCTGACGACAAGCCGCTATGGCGCCAGCGAGACCAGCGTGAGCGGCCTCTATTACTACGACAAGTACCGAAAGCCCATAGGCCTGAGCGGAAAAATAGACGGTGTCATGTTGAGCCTCACCGACCACAGCGATGCCAATGGCCGAATGACCATGGCCCTGCGTTTGGGGCAATCTGGTTTGAGTGGGCAATGGCGCAGCGACAGCAAAACACTTCCGGTGATGCTGTCCACAGGAATCAACAAGTCGAGATAGAGAAAAATATCAGTATTTCAAGGCGTCGGTATGACCCAACCCACCCTTTTCCCCGAAGACGACCCTGCCATCGCTCAACCCTTGGCCCTGGTCGGCGTCCCTGGCAGCGCGACCGCTTTGAGCAAAGGCCAGAAGCGTTTCAACAAGCTGGTGGCCGACATTCAAGCCCAGCGTTTGTTGCTGGCGCAATGGCGAGAATTCAGTGACGCGCATCAAGCGCGTGTGGCATCGGAATTCGTACCGCTGCAAGACCAGTTGCACCACAAGCGGGTAGCGATGGCCAAGGTGTTGGATCAGGCCTTGCTTCACCCTTCTCTGGGTAAAACCCACCGCGCCAAAATCCAAGACATTCTGCAAAACTTGCTGGGCGAGTTGGTGATGGAGTCTGATGATCCCGAACTGGTGGCGCTGCATGACAAGCACAGCGAGATGAGTTTGCAGGAGATGCAGGCCGACGACATGGAGCTGACCCAGGCCTTTGCCAGCGATTTTTTTGGTATGGACCTCGACGGCCATGACGCGCAAACGCCCGAAGAACTGGCGCAGCAGATTCAACAGAAACTTCACGAACGAGCCCAGTTGCAGGAAGACTCTGCGCACGAGAAAAAACCAACGCGCAAGAAAAGCGCCAAAACCATGGCGGCTGAAGAGAAGCGTGAGCAGGCGGCACAAGCCGCCACGCAGTCGCTGCGTGAGGTCTATCGCAAGCTGGCCAGTGCCTTGCACCCGGATCGCGAGCCTGATGCCATGCGCCGCGACCAAAAGACGGCGTTGATGAAACGTGTCAACACGGCCTACGAAGCGTCTGATTTGTTGGCCCTGCTGGAATTGCAGTTGGAGATTGAACAGATCGACACTGAGGTGCTGGCGGGTTTGAGTGATGAGCGCGTGCAGCATTTCAATGTAGTACTGGCCGATCAACTCAAGCAGTTGCAGGAAGAGTTGTTTCACACCACTCAGCCCTTCGCGGCGATGTTGACCCGTTGGGGCCGCCAGTCACTGTCGCCCGCCATGGTGCAGCGGGTGCTGGACGACGACTTGAAGGACTTGAACCACACGCTGCAACAAGTTCAGGCTGATCTGGAGCGATTCCAGGACATCAAACAGCTCAAGGCCAGCCTGCGCAACTACCGCATTGAGCGGCAAGACGACGACATGGACATGCTGGATTTCATTTTGATGAACGAATTGCAGCGTCGCTGAACACATTCTTTGCGTGTCGCCTGTCCAGCGTGGGTGGTGAGCTTCGGAGGTTGGCGCGTGAAACCTGGGTTTCGACAGGCTCAACCCGAACGGGATTGGCTGACTCATCATGCGGTTGCTGCACCCAGGCTGTCCAAAGAGTTTCTCGAGACTCGCGTGGTATTGACCTAGATCATATTGTTGGCAGCTGCTGGGGGCTAGATTGCTGGGGTGTCTTTCCCACCCTTGCCTTTGGCTTTCAAACCCATGCCAGCGCCCGAGACGATCCACGCCGACGCTGTTCCTGCATCGGGTGGGAGATTGCTCGACGATCGGCTGGAACAAGGGGCGTTCACCACTTGGCGTATCTCTCCCCAGGGGGAGTCCGAAGCGGTCTCGCAGTTCCGAATTTCGGGCATGTATTGCGCCGCTTGCGCAGGCCAAATTGAAGATGCTTTACGCCAAACCACGGGCGTAGTCGCCGTGCGTGTGCAGGCGGCGAGTGAACGTGCCGAGGTGGTCTGGACGCCTGAGGTCACCCGCCCGTCGGCGTTGATCGCGGCCATCCAAGCGGCTGGTTACGGTGCAGCACCCGATGTGGCCGCTTCCGACCGCGCGGCGCGCACGACGCAGAGCAGGGCGGCACTGTGGCGATTGTTCTTGGCAGGTTTTTGCATGATGCAGGTGATGATGTATGCCGCACCGGCCTACTTTGCAGCACCAGGTGACATCGACGCCGATTCATTACGTTTGCTGCAATGGGCCTCTTGGCTGCTCAGTGTGCCTGTGATGTTGTTTTCGGCCCAGCCCTTTTTTCGAGGTTTGCTGCACAGCCTTCGTACCGGGCGTTTGGGCATGGATGTGCCGGTGGCCTTGGGGCTGATCGTGACCTTTGTTGCCAGCACAGGGGCCACTTTCGACCCGGGTGGTCTCTTCGGTCACGAGGTTTACTTCGACTCCTTGACCATGTTTGTTTTTTTTCTGCTGGGCGGCCGCTGGTTGGAGTTGCGCGCGCGGCACCGTGTGGCGTCGCAGCTGGAGACGCTGCTGTGCCACCTGCCCGAGGCGGTGGAGCGTGTGTTGACGGACGGCCGCAGTGAGTGGGTCAGCCCACGTCAACTGCAATGTGGTGACATCCTGCGGGTGGCGCGTGGACAACGTTATGCAGTTGATGGGCAACTGTTTCAGGGCAGCACGCAGGTGGATGAAGCGTTGTTGACCGGTGAGTCCTTGCCCCAGCCCAAAAAGACCGGCGACGAAGTCGTCGCTGGCAGTGTGAACCTCGGTGATCCCGTGATGATGCGTGTGAGTCGCTTGGGTGCAGACACCCGCCTGGCGGGCATCCAGGCCTTGGTGCGCAGCGCACTCACCCAAAAACCGGAGGCGGTGGCCTGGGCCGATCGATGGGCTGCACCGTTTCTGTGGGTGGTCTTGGCCCTGGCCGCTGCCGCGGGTGCGGTCTGGGCGGTGGTTGATCCCAGCCGCAGTGTGGCGGTGATGGTGGCGGTGCTCATCGTCACTTGCCCCTGTGCTTTGTCCTTGGCGGCACCTTCGGCTTTGCTGGCGGCGACCACGGCCTTGGCCCAGCGCGGTGTGCTGTTGCGCCGCTTGGGCGCGTTGCAGGCTTTGGCCAGCGTCGATCTGTTGTTCGTGGACAAGACGGGCACGCTGACCGACGACCGTTTGGCTCTCAAAGCCGTCCATCCAGTGAACCTTGCTGCACCCGCACCCGCGTCGGCCTCATGGGCGTCCCAGCAACTCGAGCGTGCCGCGAGTCTGGCCGTTTGGTCCAACCATCCGATGTCACGTGCCCTGGTGCATGCGCTGCCTGATCACCGCACCCAATGGAATTCGGTGCAAGAGGTGGCGGGTAGCGGCTTACAAGCAGTGGACAGTGAGGGCCAGTTGTGGCGGCTGGGATCGCGTGCGTGGGTGGCTGCACAAGAGATCCACGATTCGGGTGCGCCCGACCAAGGCCAAAGCGATGATCGTTTGAATCTGTGGTTTGGCCGTCAGGGACGCCCCGAGGTTTGTTTTGAACTGGAAGAACAACTGCGGCCCGACACCGAACGCGCGGTGCAGCTCCTGCAGCAGGACGGTGTTCAGGTTCTGCTCTTGTCCGGCGACACGGACAAGCGCGTGCAAGCCATGGCCCAGCGGCTCGGTCTGCAAGGTGCGTTTGGCTCGGTCACACCGGAAGGCAAACTCGCCATCGTCGCAAGCGCCCAAGCGAAAGGCTACCAGGTTGCCATGGTGGGCGACGGGCTCAACGACGCGCCCGTGTTGGCTCAGGCCGATGTGTCATTTGCGTTTTCCCATGGCGCTGCCGTGTCGCAACTCAGCGCAGATGCGGTGTTGCTGTCGCAGCAGTTGACAGACGTGTGGGTAGCGCGTCGCCTTGCCCAGCGCTGCAAACGGGTGGTGCGGCAAAACCTCACTTGGGCTGCGTTCTACAACGCCGCCTGTGTGCCCCTGGCATTGCTCGGCTATTTGCCACCGTGGGCGGCTGGACTGGGCATGGCCAGCTCGTCGTTGTTGGTGGTGCTCAATGCCCTGCGTTTGTCCAAACTCACCGCCGAGGAGTCTGGAAACGTCCGTGCGGAGAAAGCAAAACCGGCCCTCCCTCAACAGCCCGCCATGCTGGCGACGAGCTGAGCCATGGACATCTTGTTTTTGCTGATCCCTCTGTCCGTGGTGCTGGTATTTCTCATCATGGCGGTATTCGCCTGGGCGATTCACTCCGGGCAGTTTGACGACCTGGAACGCGAAGGCGAACGAATTTTGGCCCCTGATCAAGCGCCTCTTGATCGAGATCAAGCCGCTGCACCGGTCGCCCAAGAAAAATAACGACGCGTTACTAAAAACCCCAAGAAGTGATCAACCGAGGAGTACATGCATGGCAACACTCGCTGCAGGCAAAGACAGTTATTACAACGACACCGTGGTGCGCAACTTTGCCCTCGCCGCCGTGTTGTGGGGCGTGGTGGGTATGTTGGTCGGTGTGATCATTGCTGCGCAAATGACCTGGCCCGAGCTCAACTTTGGTATTCCCTGGCTCAGTTTTGGGCGTCTGCGGCCGCTGCACACCAATGCGGTGATTTTTGCCTTCGGCGGTTGCGCACTTTTTGCCAGCAGCTACTACGTGGTGCAACGCACCTGCCAGGTCAAGCTTTTTGGCGGACCTTTGGCATCACTCACTTTTTGGGGCTGGCAGCTTGTGATTTTGCTGGCCGCCGTCTCCTTGCCCTTGGGGTTCACCAGCGGCAAAGAGTATGCCGAGTTGGAGTGGCCGATCGACATCCTCATCACCGTGGTGTGGGTGGCCTATGCCGTGGTTTTCTTCGGCACCATCGGCATGCGCAAGGTGCGCCACATCTACGTGGCCAATTGGTTTTTCGGTGCATTCATCTTGACGGTGGCGTTACTTCACCTCGTCAACAGCGCGGCCTTGCCAGTGAGTTTGACCAAGAGTTATTCAGCCTACGCCGGTGTGCAAGACGCCATGGTGCAGTGGTGGTACGGTCACAACGCGGTGGGCTTCTTTTTGACCGCTGGTTTTCTCGGCATGATGTATTACTTCATTCCGAAGCAGGCCGAGCGCCCCGTGTACAGCTACCGCCTGTCCATTGTTCACTTCTGGGCGCTGATCTTCACCTACATGTGGGCCGGTCCTCACCACTTGCACTACACCGCCTTGCCCGATTGGGCGCAAAGCGTGGGCATGGTGTTCTCCCTGGTGCTGCTGGCACCGAGCTGGGGCGGCATGATCAACGGCATCATGACGCTGTCGGGTGCCTGGCACAAACTGCGTGACGATCCCATTCTCAAGTTCCTCATCGTTTCCTTGTCCTTCTACGGCATGAGCACCTTTGAGGGACCGATGATGTCCATCAAAACCGTGAACGCGCTGAGCCACTACACCGACTGGACCGTGGGCCACGTGCACAGCGGCGCGCTGGGTTGGGTGGGGTTGGTGTCCATGGGCACGCTGTATTACCTGGTTCCACGCATGTTTGGCAAAACCCAGATGTACAGCAAGTCGGCCATCGAGCTGCATTTCTGGGTGGCCACTGTGGGCATCGTGCTCTACATCGCTGCGATGTGGATTGCCGGGGTGATGCAAGGTTTGATGTGGCGTGCAGTGAACCCAGACGGCACCTTGGTCTACAGCTTTGTGGAGAGCGTGAAAGCCAGCTTCCCGTTCTATGTGGTTCGCCTGTTGGGCGGGGTGCTCTACTTGGGCGGCATGCTGATCATGGCTTGGAACGTGGTGATGACGGCGAGAAGGTCTACTTTTGAGCCAGTGCGAATTCCGCAGTTGAACCAAACCACCGTCCACGCTTGAAGGAAAGAAAATGGCTGACTCCAACAACAACGTGCCAGCGAAACCGGGTTTCTCGCACGAGAAAATTGAAACCAACAACTTCCTGATGATCGTGCTCATCCTGATCGTGGTGGCGGTGGGTGGTTTGGTTGAAATTGTTCCGCTTTTCTTTCAGAAGAGTCTCACCCAACCGGTGGCTGGCCTCAAGCCCTATATCGCCTTGCAAGTGGCGGGGCGCGATGTGTACGTCCGCGAAGGTTGCTACAACTGCCACTCGCAAATGATTCGCCCATTTCGCGCTGAGACGCTGCGTTATGGCCACTACTCGATGGCGGGCGAATTTGTTTACGACCGGCCCTTCCAGTGGGGCAGCAAACGCACAGGCCCCGACCTGCACCGTGTGGGCGGCAAGTACAGCGACGATTGGCACCGCATCCATTTGATCAACCCGCGCGATTTGGTGCCTGAGTCCAACATGCCCGCCTACCCATGGTTGGAAAAGGACTTGGTGGATCCCTCGCAGATGAGCACCAAACTCAAAGCCTTGCGCACCTTGGGCGCACCCTACAGCGACGAAGAAGTGGCCAAAGCGGGTGAGGAGGTCAAAGGCAAAACTGAACTTGAAGCCTTGATTGCCTATTTGCAGGTGCTTGGCACCGCAGTGAAGTAAGGAGCGGCCACGTGGACTTGTTCAACATCAATTTCATCAGAGCAGCCGTCACGCTGGTCTCCTTCATCACCTTCGGTGCCATCGTGGTCTGGGCTTGGTCCAAACGCAACCAGGCATCTTTCGACGAAGCCGCCATGCTGCCGTTCTTAGCAGAACGTGAGCCTTCAGTCCCGGCCGCACCAGTAGCCCGTTCCAAGGAGATTTGAGATGAGTGACTTTTTCTCCAGTGGCTGGTCTGTTTTCATCGCCGCTACCACCGTGATTGGCCTGCTGCTGTGTTTGGTGCTTCTCTTCATCGCCTCCAAACGCACCGTCATGGCCAAGGACAACTCCACTGGTCACGTCTGGGATGTGGACTTGAAGGAGATGAACAACCCGTTGCCGCGCTGGTGGATGGGGCTCTTCATCATCACCGTGGTGTTCGCTGGTGTGTACCTCTTGCTCTATCCTGGATTGGGCAGTGCCAAGGGCAGCCTGGGTTGGAGCAGTGGCGGTCAATACGAAGCGGAACAAAAGGCCGCCGCCAACGCGATGTCTGCTGTTTACGCCAAATTCGTGGGACAACCGGTGGAGGTCTTGGCCAAAGACGCGAAAGCCATGGCCATCGGCGAGCGGCTCTTCATCAACAACTGCGCCGCCTGCCATGGCTCCGACGCCAAAGGCAGCAAAGGGTTCCCCAACCTGACCGATGGTGATTGGCTTTACGGCGGCTCGCACGAAAAAATCATTGAGACCATCACCCAAGGTCGCCAAGGCAATATGCCGCCGATGGCTGCTGCTGTGGGGTCCGCGCAGGATGTGCGTAACCTGGCGCAGTATGTGCTTAGCCTGTCCGACAGTCCCCACAACGCGATTGCAGCCAACGAGGGCAAGGCGAAATTCGCTGTGTGCGCTGCTTGCCACGGTGCCAACGGCAAAGGCAATCAAGCCTTGGGCGCACCGAACCTCACCGACAAGGTGTGGCTGCACGGCTGGGGCGAGGAGGCCATCGTTAACATCGTGACCAACGGCAAACTCAATGTGATGCCAGCACAAAGCCCACGCCTGACGCCAGAGCAAATCCATGTGCTCGGCGGATATGTGTGGAGCTTGTCGCAGGGCGGTGGTGCGCAGGCGGCGGTGCAAGGCAAATAATGATCCGTCCGAATGATTTAACAATTCCCGTTCGGGTTGAGCTTGTCGAAACCCAGGTTTCACGCGCTGCCCTTCGACAAGCTCAGGGCGAACGGTACTTACTTCATCAGGCCGCAGCAATAAGAATCGGTGATGTCCGATGCACAGCACCCACCAAAGTCCGCGCTACCCGCTGAATGAGTCTTGCCAATCCTCCTGACGCCACCGCGCTGGCGGACGACGCGTCGTCAGCGGTGGTGTCGCTGTACCAAAAACAAATCAAGATTTACCCACGTGCTGTCTGCGGCTGGTTCGCCACGTGGCGCTGGGCCTTGGTATGGGCAACTCAGTTGGTGTTTTATGGCTTGCCGTGGCTGAATTGGAATGACCGCCCCGCCGTCCTCTTTGACTTGGGCGTGCGGCGGTTTTTCATCGGCCCTTTGGTGCTCTATCCGCAAGATTTCATCTACCTCACAGGCTTACTCATTCTGTCGGCCTACGGGCTCTTTCTGTTCACTGCGGTGGCGGGACGCTTGTGGTGCGGTTACGCTTGCCCGCAAACTGTTTACACAGAAATCTTCATGTGGGTGGAGCATCGCCTAGAGGGCGACCGCACCGCCCGCATGAAACTCGATGCCGCGCCGTGGAGCGCGAACAAGCTGCTGCGCAAAGGGGGCAAACAAACCATTTGGTTGTTGATAGGCCTTTGGACGGGTTTCACCTTTGTGGGCTACTTCACGCCCATACGCACCTTGGCCGAAGAAGCGGCCACGAGTCTCGGTTTGATGGCAGGCAGCGTGGGCCTCGGGCCATGGGAAACGTTTTGGGTTTTGTTCTATGGTTTTGCCACCTATGGCAACGCCGGCTATATGCGCGAGCAAGTCTGCAAATACATGTGCCCCTATGCGCGTTTTCAAAGCGCCATGTTCGACAAAGACACCCTCATCATCAGCTACGACGCCGAGCGTGGTGAGCCTCGCGGTTCGCGCCCGCGTTCCGCTGATCCTAAGGCGCTGGGCAAAGGCGATTGCATCGATTGCACCTTGTGTGTTCAGGTGTGCCCCACTGGCATCGACATCCGCAAGGGGCTGCAGTACGAGTGCATCGGCTGCGCCGCCTGCATCGATGTTTGCGACGGGGTGATGGAAAAAATGAACTACGCCCCGGGTTTGATTCGGTTTGACACCCAAAACGGCATGGCACGGCACCTTGGTAGGGCTGAGGTCTTGCGCAGAATCTTTCGTCCCCGAGTCTTAATCTACAGCGCCATCTTGCTGCTCATCAGCACGGCGTTCTTCGCCAGTTTGTTGACCCGTACGCCTTTCAGGGTGGATGTGGTGCGCGACCGGGGCGCGTTGGCCCGCTTGGTGGACGATGGCAAGATTGAAAACGTCTACCGGCTGCAAGTGATGAATGCCAAGGAAGAGGCGGTGCGTTTCAGGGTGTCGGTACAGGGGCTCGCAGGCCTGACGCTGGCAACACCCGCCGACGTGGAGGTCGCAGCGACCGAGAGCCGCTGGATGCCTGTCAACCTGCAATTGCCACCCGAACGCGCACAGGGTTTGGCGCCCGGTGCCCATGCGGTGGAATTCATCATTCAAGCGGTGTCACCGAGCGGACAGTTGTCAGGTGACGTGCTGCACGAAAAAACCACGTTTGTGATCCCGCGCTGAAGAGCGCTGCCGAGCCGGGGAGATGTGATTGATGTTTACCTTATTCACGACTAGTCCCAACCCGTTCGCCCTGAGCCTGTCGAAGGGCCTGCACCGAGGCCCGCGCTGGCTTCGACAGGCTCAGCCCGAACGGTGTGTGGTGTCGCAATTCAATTGAGGCTCAACAATGAATACCAAGTCGACGAAGCCCGCAGTGGAAACCGACACCACACCGTGGTGGAAACAGCCCATGTGCTGGGTGGTGATCAGCGGCCCCGCCTCAGTGGTGGTGGCCAGTTTGGCCACGGCGGTGATTGCCTGGAAGCACATCGACCCCATCATTCAAGAAGACCGCAGTGGTGCGAGCAAAGTGACGCTGGAGGGCCCACCGGGGTCGTCGACAGGACCCGCGCTTCAAGGCCGCAACCATGCGGCAAGTCCGGTGGCGGTGCCTGCTACAACAAGCAAACCTTGAGCATCATCATGCGCAAGCACCGCGTACTCATCATCTTGTGGCCTGCATTTTTGATGGCAGGCGTGTTAGAGATGATCGTATTTGCTTTGGTCAACCCGGGCGATTTGCATGGCCTAGGCTTTGAAGCTTTGGGTTGGTCCAATCAAGCCGTATACACCGTTGCATTTTTGGTGTTTTGGGCCGTCATCAGTGCGGCGGGTGCCATGACGTGGCTCTTGCATCAATCAGAAGAAGCCATCAACACGCGGAGCTTCCGTTGACCATTTTTTTCAGGCCCGAGGCGTCCAGAATGTGGATTTGCCGTTGTTTAACTTCCAAGATGCCGTCGTCTTGAAACTTCGAGAAAGTGCGGCTCACGGTTTCCAGTTTCAGTCCCAGGTAGCTTCCGATTTCTTCGCGTGTCATGCGCAGCACCAAGGAAGAGGCCGAGAAACCACGGGCTTCCAAACGCTGGGTCAAGTTCAGCAAAAAGGCGGCAACCCGTTCTTCTGCACGCATGCTGCCCAGAAGCAGCATCACGCCGTGGTCGCGCACGATTTCGCGGCTCATGATTTTGTGGAACTGGTGCTGCAGCTCGCCGAAGTCGCGTGACAAATCCTCCAGGTGGGCGTAGGGGATGACGCAAACCTGTGAGTCTTCCAGCGCCACGGAATCGCAAGAGTGGCGGTCGGTGCTGATGCCATCCAAGCCCAGCAACTCACCCGCCATTTGAAACCCGGTGACTTGGTCGCGACCATCTTCCGACGAAATGCAGGTTTTGAAGAAGCCCGTGCGCACCGCATACAGCGAATCAAAAGGGTCGCCGGTGCGGAACAGGGTTTCACCACGCGGCACCGATTTTCGGACGGACACCAAAGAATCCAGGCGCTCCAAGTCCGGGCGCGACAGACCGACAGGTAAGCACAACTCACGCAGGTTGCAACTGGAGCAGGCCACTTTGAAGGCCTCGGCTTTGATGGGCACGACGGTGTTCATGCCCGGCATTATGGCGCTCTCCCTTTCTGGGGAGGCGGCCATGCGGGCGGGGTGGATGGCAACGATGGTGTTCATAGAACCTTTGTGTGTGGCGCGCAGAGCATCCGAAAGCCGATAGCAGTCATGTTGGTGCTTGCCGGGAATGCTGTCAGTGCGATACCGAACATAGAGAACGATGCAAACCTTGTAGTCGTTGGAATTTTGGATGACGCTGTGGCCGCTGAATTTGACGCAGATCAAGACGCGAGATGGCAACTTTCGGCACATTGCCGATATGACACCGCCCAGCGTTCTCGCGCCCGAACCCAAGCTCACAGAAGCCCTGCTGCGGGAGCTTGATGTGCCCGGCCCGCGTTACACCTCCTACCCCACCGCCGACCGTTTTGTCGAGGCCTTCACCGGTCGGGACTACCGGCAGGCACTGTGGTCGCGTGCCAATGGGGTGGGCACGGTGGGTGGGGGCTCGCCGTTGTCACTGTACGTGCATGTCCCGTTCTGTGAGTCGGTCTGCTATTACTGTGCCTGCAACAAAGTCATCACCAAACACCACGAACGTGCGGCCGAGTACTTGGATGTCCTTGAGCAGGAGATTGCGCTGCATGTGGAGGTGCTGGGTGCTGGTCAGATGGTGTCGCAACTGCACCTCGGAGGTGGTTCGCCCACGTTTTTGAGTGACGCTGAACTGAGCCGCCTGATGGCCAGCGTGCGCGGTGTTTTTCGTCTGGCACCGGGTGCTGAAGTCTCGATCGAGGTCGATCCGCGCACCGTGACCACTGCCCGACTGAAGCACCTGTTCGACTTGGGTTTTAACCGCCTGAGTTTTGGCGTGCAAGACTTCGACCCCGCTGTGCAACGTGCGGTGCATCGGGTGCAAAGCGAACAACTGGTGGAAGAGTTGATGCGCCAGTCCCGCGCTCTGGGTTTTGTTTCGACCAATGTGGACTTGATCTACGGTTTGCCCAGCCAGACCCCCGCCTCACTGGAGCGCACCATTGAAAAAGTCAGCGCCTTGCGACCCGACCGCATCGCGCTCTATGGGTATGCCCACTTGCCCCAGCGCTTCAAGCCGCAACGCCGCATTGACGCCAAAATGCTTCCACCTGCAGCCGACAAAATCAGAATGTTGTCGCTGGCCATCGCAGGTTTTGAGCAAGCGGGCTATCGCTACATCGGCATGGATCACTTTGCTTTGCCGACCGACAGCTTGGCGGTTGCCAAACGCCAAGGCCGCTTGCACCGGAACTTTCAGGGGTACAGCACCCAGCCCGATTGCGATTTGATCGGATTGGGGGTGTCTTCCATTGGCCGCGTCGGAGCCACCTACAGCCAAAACGCTAAAACCTTGCCCGAGTACTACGACGCCATTCGCCAAGGGCAGTTTCCTGTCGTGCGCGGTATGGCCCTGACACGGGATGACCTCGTGCGCCGGGCAGTCATCATGGCCTTGATGTGCCAGGGCAGGGTGGAGTACGAATCGATTGCCCTGTCCCATTTGATTGATATGGAGCACTACTTCGCGACCGAATTGGCGCAGATGCATGACATGCAGGAACAAGGTTTGGTGGCGATGGAACCGGGCGCTGTGCAACTCACCCCATTGGGCTGGTACTTTGTTCGTGCCGTCGCCATGGTGTTCGATCGTCACTTGCAGGTGGACAAAACGCGCGAGCGTTTTTCCAGGATCATTTGAATACGGCGCTCGCCACGACCGTTTTGCTCATGGGCCTGGCTGGCAGCCCGCACTGCGCCACCATGTGCGGTGCGGCCTGCGCTGGCGTGGTCAAACGTTGCGGCGGAACCAGCACAGGCGCGGCGATCACAGCGCTTCATTTTGGGCGTGTGGTCAGTTATGCCCTGGCCGGTGCGGTGGTCGCAGCAAGCGCCAACGCCTTGGCTGCTTGGAGCCAGGAATTGCGCTGGTTGCAGCCTTTTTGGGGCATGTTGCACTTGGCTGCCATCGCCTTGGGCCTGACCCTGCTGTGGACGGGCCAGCAGCCGGGCTGGATGGCCGCTTGGGGGCAGGGCGCGAGCCGGGTTGTTACCTCTGCTGCTTCCGCGCCAACGAGCGCCCTTTTGGCGACCCGTGTTGTCACCCCTACAACCGTTTCTTTTTATCGCAGCGGCCCGGCGAAAGCGAGTCTGTGGGGGCTGGCCTGGGCGGCGTGGCCCTGCGGGTTGTTGCAGTCGGCGCTTTTGGTGGCGGCTTTGGCCTCAACGCCCGCAGAAGGTGCCAGTTTGATGACCCTGTTCGCTTTGGGCTCAGCACTGGGTTTGTGGTTCGCACCTTGGGTTTGGTTGCGAATTCAAAACACCAAGGGTTGGAGAAATGTATCTCCCCGTTTGGCCATCCGCCTCGCCGGTGCCTTGTTGGCTGGTGCATCGGGATGGGCGCTGAGTCATGGGCTGTGGTCCGGCTCGTGCCGGGCTTTTTGCTGATGAGGCCTTCCGGGCTCGGATCAAGTTGGTCGCGGACAGCCTCATGACAGCGCCCGTACCTTAGAATCCGCCCCGCCCGGGCTCACCTCTTGAGCCCGTTCATCCACCTGGGTTTCACGCCATTCAGCGGAGCTTCAAGCACATGTACCAGCACATCAAGGTGCCCGAAGGCGGGCAAAAAATCACCGTCAACAGCAACTATTCGCTGAACGTTCCCGACCAACCCATCATTCCTTACATTGAGGGTGATGGCACGGGTTTCGATATCACGCCAGTGATGATCAAGGTGGTGGACGCGGCGGTCGCCAAGGCCTATGGCGGCAAAAAACAAATTCGCTGGATGGAGATCTACGCTGGTGAAAAAGCCACCAAGGTCTACGGCCCTGATGTGTGGTTGCCAGAAGAAACGCTCAAGGTGCTGCGCGAATACGTGGTGTCGATCAAAGGTCCACTGACCACGCCCGTGGGCGGTGGCATTCGCTCGTTGAACGTGGCATTGCGCCAAGAGCTGGACCTGTATGTGTGCCTGCGCCCAGTGCAGTATTTCAAAGGTGTGCCCTCGCCCGTGAAAGAACCCGAAAAGACCAACATGGTCATCTTCCGCGAAAACTCGGAAGACATTTACGCCGGCATTGAATACGAAGCCGAGAGCGACAAAGCCAAGAAGTTGATCAAATTCCTGACCGAAGAAATGGGCGTGACGAAAATTCGTTTCCCCAATACCTCGGGCATTGGCATTAAACCCGTCAGCCGCGAAGGCACCGAGCGCCTGGTGCGCAAGGCCATCCAGTACGCCATCGACAACGACAAGCCCAGCGTCACCATCGTGCACAAGGGCAACATCATGAAGTACACCGAAGGTGGCTTCCGCGATTGGAGCTACGCCCTGGCGCAACGCGAATTTGGCGCCGAGCTGATTGACGGCGGCCCATGGTGCAAGTTCAAGAACCCGAAAACGGGCAAAGACATCGTCATCAAGGACTCCATTGCCGACGCCTTCTTGCAGCAAATTCTGCTGCGCCCTGCCGAGTACTCGGTGGTCGCCACATTGAACCTCAACGGTGACTACATCTCCGACGCGCTGGCCGCCCAGGTAGGCGGCATTGGCATCGCCCCCGGCGCCAATCTGTCCGACTCCGTGGCCTGCTTTGAAGCCACCCATGGCACCGCACCCAAGTACGCAGGCAAAGACTACGTGAACCCAGGTTCCGAAATCTTGTCGGCTGAAATGATGCTGCGCCACATGGGCTGGCTTGAGGCGGCCGACCTCATCATCAGCTCTTTGGAGAAGTCCATCGCCAGCAAGAAAGTTACCTACGACTTTGCTCGATTGATGGAAGGTGCGACACAGGTGTCTTGTTCAGGTTTCGGTCAGGTGATGATCGACAACATGTGATAGGCCCGACTTAACCAGGCCCCCGGTTTTCCTGTTGGATTTCCGGGGGCTTGGTTTTTTGTGCTCCAAATCAGTTTGTTTGGAGGAAATTTTGTCGGACCCCGTTGAGTTGCTCAGTGGTCGTTTGGGCACGGACCCATCGACTTCATCAAGGCGTGTATGGGTGGGGACCGTCATTTCGCGGCAAAGGCAGTGTTCCATTGCCGATGAGCATGCCTTTCGATTGGCGCATCAACGCGCTGCAGTCACCGCTTTTTTCGTCGCCATGTCACGAACAGCGAGGTGTTTATCCGCACCCGTGCCAAAAGGCTGGGCCGAGTGCGGATTGGGCCTCACCCGCAGGTGATTTAACCGCGGTTGAATTGGGCGGCGGTTGGGACAGCGGCTGCAGCGTCGGTTGAGACGCCTTCCCCTTTTTTGTCGCCACCGAGTGCCTTGTCGAGCATGGCGGTGGCTTCTTCCGGCGACTTGCCCAGTGCTTCCAGGATCGGGGCCGAGCAGTGCCTTGATCTGTTCGTCACTCATGCCCTTGGCTTTGAGCATCTTGATCAATTTCTCAATCAAAGACTCCAGGCTATCCTCCGCAGCACCTGCCTCTCCGGCTCCTCCGGCTGCGCCCGCACCGCCGGCTTCTGCAGCGCCTGCTTCTTCTTTTTTACCCAGGTCGATGCCAAGCAAATCGGCCAGCTTCTTGAATGAGTCAACACGCTCACCCTGGGTTTTGCCGTTGAGCAGGCCCTCGACTGCCTCTGAGATGGCGGGGATTTTTTCGTCGGGCTGCTTGAATTCGGCTGCCAAATCTGTCGCAATGTCTACGGATTTTTGGGATGGCAGGCCCGTGCTGTCCTCGCCTACGTTGCCAACTTTGGATGTACTTGAAACCGATTGAACGGCGCCAACAGCGCCTGGATTCTCTTGTGCCATGAAGTCTCTCCTTGTGAATTGCAAATGAGGGTGATCGCAGAGCGTCGCATTTCCTACGCGTTGCACCTACCTATAAGCATTTCAAGCTGGGATTTCAACCATGCATCGGCGAAACACAATCAGTTCACGCACGCCGAACAAGGGGCGAAGCGCCAATGATCGCTACAGAACAACAACTTAGCGGATATGTTTCAAGTTGAACCGCACCCTGGCGGGGCCAAACCCTTAAGGGAAAAGAATGCGTTTGCTGCGCATGTTGAACTCCACCATGTCCTCGCCATAGGAATCAACGCCGCTTTGCTTTTCAAAACCACGAAGCCCGTACCAACCAAAAACATCGTCATTCGAGCGCAGGGTCATCGACCTCGCCCCTTGGTTACGCACATACTCCACTGTGCCGTCCAATAACGCAGTTCCAGCGCCAGCGCCTTGTTTGTCGTCATCGACTTTGATCCAATTCAGGTGGGAACGATTGCCCTCTTGCAAACCAGTGGATGTACCCACCACCTCACCGTTGAGGCGATAAGCCTCGCAATTGAATCGTGTTACCCCGGGATCGTCACCCGGCTCGCTGCCGCAGCGAACACCACGGCCGTTGTCCCAGGTGAAACGGTTGGCGATCTCGGTCGAGGAAAAAGAAGACTGAAGGGCGAAAGACATGGCGGCGCTCTGATCTGTTGGCAATGCCCTCCCATACGAAAAGCTTGTCGCCAAATCAAGTGACCGTGTCAAGAAAGTGCTTATGGCGTTCGATACAAAGAGTCCGCGCCAATCTATGGGGCTTTACCTCAACTGCGACACCACACCCCGTTTGGATTGACCCTTCGACGGGGCTCAGAACAGGACTTGTCGAAGGGTCGCGCCCACAACCTGGGCTTCGACCAGCTCAGCCTGAACCGAATCGGAGTGGAAACTTCATCAAGCCGAATCAATAGTCATCATGGGCTGGAAGGTAGCTGCCGGAGGTGCACACCGATACGCCCATCGGGCAACACCTCGCGGCTGGTCACCTCAAAACGAGCGCCTTTGTTGAAGACAACCTCGCCTTGTTTCGCGTAGCGAGACACGGCACTCACGTCTTTGCCTTCAGTGCTTTCAATGATTAACAAATGGCTCTTGTAGTTTGCGCCCGCACGGGTGAACGACGAACTCGAAAGGCCTGCAAACTCAACAACCTGTCCTGGCATGAGTTGTTCGCTTTGTCCAGAATCAAACTCAACGCCTCGGTACACAGTGCCTTCGTAATTGGGTAGCTTGCTCAAGCCCCTCGAAACGATGTCCGCCGCCTGGGCATTGAGTTGAGCAAAAACACCGTCACCTGGCTGTGCTTTGTCGGTGAAGTCAAACAGCGGGCTCTTGGCAGTGAAGTCTTGACGCATAGAAGCGTCCATCACTCTCGCATAGGCTTCTGTGTACTTTTCCAGCAGATAAATCTCAGCATCCGTCATGGACCGGAAGCCGCGTAACGCCGCAGTGTCCGATGCCGGGAGTTGTGCCCGCACGCGCTCTCTCAACGCATGCGCGGCCAGAACGACATCGGCTTGCGATACTTTGACACGACCGTCGTAGCGAACCAGCCGCGCTGCAATGTCTCGCTGCACACTCGCGTCGCCCAGGTTCGCTGATCCCAACAAACGTTGTTCGAGTCGGGCATTGGTCTCGGGAATCTTGACGACGCTGCCTTGTCCAGCCACCCCTGGTGCTGGCGGAGGCACCACGGTCGCGCCGGAATTCACCGAGCGATTCTGCGCTGGCACGGGCACCTGGAAAACGCCCTTGGGCGCAGGTTGCCGCTGCAACAATCTGGTCAGCTCCCGGTCATCGGCCGAGCCTGGCCCAATTTTAGGAAGCGCCAAAGCCTTGAGCAATTCTCCAAGGCCGTCGCGCGCTGCAATCTTGAGCGGGGCGTTGTCTTTGAAGGTGGGCAATACATTCGCTTCAAAAGAGGTGATGGCTTGCAACTGTTCCGGGCTGGCTACTTTCTTTTGTTGCGCCAAAAATCCTTTGATCGAATCACGCGCCCCGACGGGCAAGGTATTGATGTCGCGGGCGAACAGGTGGCCCATCCAGCCGGGCACGTCGATGCTGGCGTCGACCCAGCGTGTGGTCATTTCGCCAGGGCGGCCCGAGGGCTGGCGTTGCTCCACTTTGAAGGTGATGGTTGCCGGGCGCGAGTCTTGCACCGCGGGGCTCACTTTTCTCGCGTCTCTCACACCAAAAGCAGAGAGCTCAATTTTGCCAAAACCCAACTTCAATGCATCCAAACCCGGCGTCAGCTTAAAACGCAACTTGCCATCGGCGCCGTAGGGTGAAACGTGGGTGAACAGGCTGGGCACACCCGGCACCGATTGCGGCAAGAAATTGGGCAGCCCGGTCTTTTGCCACAGACGGTCAGCAAACCCTTTTTCATAGAACATGAAGTCGACGTTCTGTATGTCTTGAGAGACCGTTCCCCTGCGATCAAACAGCGGCTTGCCGGGCACTGAGGAAATACGAATGGCCCCGGTGGCGCTGAATGTGACCGTCAATTGCTCCGGGTCGTAGGCGATACGAGGAGGCTGGCCTTGTGGCCCCGGTTGAAATGCGTCTGCCAGTTGGTCTCCAGAAAACTTCAACTTGTCCGCGTTGCGCAGTGGCACCTTGACCACCGCAGTGATGTCGCTGAGCGGTCGGTTGATGACAGCCACAAACTCTTGGGGCAACACAGCACCTTTTTCAATCGTGATCTTGCCTGCGGTTTCGTGGCGCCGCTCGCCGGTGAATGTCACTGGCAGACCATTGATCGGGATGGGGATCAGCTTGGCATAGTGCTCCAGCATGGCTTTGTCCAGCGTTAAATCATGCTGCAGCGTGTAGTACTTGGTATGGGGTCGAATGGCGACACCAAACACGTCCTGGGAAGCTGGGTTGGGTTCAACAGGCAAAACATTGAGCTCCAGTTTTCCCGGAATTTGCAACCAGTCATCCACGCCGGTTTCAGCGCCGATTTCACGCTTGAACACGATGGGCGAGTCTTGCCCTTGAAAAGCCTTGAGCACCTCGCGATTCAAACTGCTCACCTTCATTTGCAAGCCTGTGGCTTTGGACAAAGGCAAGGGCGACTCGAAACGCGTCAGGTTAGGGCCTTGGGTTTTCGCCTCCATGCCACGCACCCCGATACCAAAGCGCTCCGTATTGAGCATCGGTTTGGTAACAGAGTCAGCACCCACCACGACACCACCGCTGGCGAAGTTGCCCAGTTGGATGTTCTTCAAGCTGATCAATTTATCAACCGAATCCACCAACCATGGCCCGATACTGCCCAAGCCATTTTTTATCGGCTCCCCCAAAGGCCCCAGAACTTTGAAGAATCCCAAATCGGGTCCAGGGAGTTGCACTCCTGCTTTGAAACCAATGCCGAGGCGAAAGTCCAGCCCCTTGTCACGCAGTGCGTTCGCACCGTTACCCAACAACCGACCCGGAAGATTCTGCTTCACCTGGTCTTTCGGGATCTCCACGACTGGACCGAAAGTTTGACCATTGATGGGTTTTCCAGGAACGCCATCGATGTACTTTTCCATCGGTACACCAACACGTTGTCCATCTGGAACGCTGGGGCCGGTTCGCGCATAGTCTTTGCCATTGGCCCGCCGCTGCACAGGCAAACCAACGCGGGCGTTATCTTCAGTGGAAATCAAGACACGGCGACTGCCGTCAGGGTTGTTCACAATCGCTTCGACGCCCTTGGGTAGTCGGCTCGGCGGCAAGGCGGCTTGCCGTCCCTGCTGCACAGGCTGTGCAGTGTCGTTACTGGCGGCAGTTGGCGCTGTGTTGGTGGTGGCGTTGGTGGTGGCGTTGGTGATGATTGGTGTGTTTGAAGATAGAGGCTCCACCTGGTAGTCCATACCGTGCGGAACAATAGGCCAAGGGGGGGTGACGTTCTCTGGTGTCACCGGAGTTAGCGGGGTTGTGCTCGACATCACGGGGGGCGGTGCCGCAACCTGAGGTTGAAGCGCTTGCTCCTTCGGCAGTTGCAGCACCCGCTCGCGCAGCGCCGTCATGCGTGGGCCCAGGTTGGTTCCGTCCAAAAAGTTTGCGCGCAGCGCCGGTGTGGTCAAGTACGCCATCACCGACTGTTGTTCTTCGGCGTTGAGCGGTTGAGTCATTCGCTGTGCTATCGATCGTTCGCGAACGTGGTGCCCGTGTTGCCCTGACAGATAAAGCGCCGCGCGCTGCGGGCTTCTCAGGATGTCTTTCAAATATGCACGCTCATCGGCGGACAACGGTGGGTTGGTGATTGGTGTGTTTGATAACGGAGGCTCCACTTGGTAGTCCATACCGTGCGGAACAATAGGCCAAGGGGGTGTGACGTTCTCTGGTGTCACCGGAGTTGGCTGGGGTGTGTTCAAAATCGCCGGTGTCGGAGTGGCAACCTGAGGTTGAACAGCTTGCTCCTTGGGCAACTGCAGCACGCGCTCGCGCAGCGCCGTCATGCGAGGCCCCAGGTTGTTGCCGTCTAAAAATCTCTCGCGCAGTGTTGGTGTGATCAGGTAAGCCATCACCGACTGTTGTTCCTCCGCGTTGAGCGGTTGAGTCATTCGCTGCGCTATTGATTGTTCGCGCACGTAGTGTCCGTGTTGCCCTGACAGATAACGCTCCGCGCGCGACGGGCTGCGCAGAATGTCTTTTAAGTATTCACGCTCGTCGGCCGACAGCGGTGTGTTTGGCAGGCGTTGACTCGGGCGCATCGACGACTCACTGCCGGGCGGCGTGCCGCCTGTTTCAATGCCAAGCTGTTCCAAGCGCTGTGCAATCTCTGGTGGCACCACGCCCGCTCTGATCTGAAGCTCCTGCGCCGGCGTGATCGGCTGCTGGATCAACCGGTTGATGGTTTGCACCTTTTGTTCAGGCGTCATCGAGTTCCAACCGGGAATGTTGTTCCCCCCCTCAGGCCGATTCGGATTGCGCTGCGCCCCGACGGTGCCCGCAGGCACTTTGTCGATGTAAGGCGAAGGCCCGCCATAGCGGCTGTCTTCAAAGAGCGGGGTCGGTTTGTTGGGGACCTTGACGGGCTGTTGTGGGGTGACTGGGGTTGGGGCGCTGTTGGAATTTGGCTGTGTGTCAGTCACCGTAGGCTGCTTCACCGCAGGCAAACCAATGGCCTGATCGATCAACTGCTTGCGCTGCCAGTCGGAGGTGAGTTTCTCGGCCCCACCGGCTTGTTCAATGGCACGCTCCACCCGGTTGATCGCATCTGAGCGTTCTTTGGAGAACTCGCTCAAGCCCACAGCGATCAGTGCTGGGCCCAGCAAGTCGTTGATCTTTACCAGCGCTCGATGCAACTCTGGTGATACCAGCGGAATCTCCTGCGATGCCACGGGCGTGGTGTTCACGGGCACCGTGCCCTTGGAGGGCTGGGTCAGCTTGCCTTCTGGTGGAAGTTGGCTCCAGTCGGGCGCTTTCGGGGGCACCTTGGTTTGAGGCCGCTCCACCTCGATGACGGGCGTTGGCTTGCCTTGCACACCTGCGGTACTGCCATTCGGTGTGGACTGCCCTTGGCCAGGCGTGGGCTGGGGTTGGGGGTTGAGGTTGGGCTTGGCCGTGTTGTTCGGTTGGGTTTTGGGCTGGGTGTCGATCGGCTTGATCGGCTGTGTGGGCTTGGAGGGCTGCGTATGGGTGGTGGGTTGCGCGCCGGTTGCTTCTCCAATGGCACGCTGAATCAACTCCCTGCGCTGCTTGTCGGTGGTCAGCTTGTCTGCGCCACCGATCTTGTTGACCTCCTGCTCGAACTGCCTCAAGGCATCCGAGCGGGCCAAGGACGGTGCGCCCAAACCGGCCTCCTTGAGCATGGGCTCCAGCAGCGCATCGAGCTTGACCCGGGATGGGTGCACCGCAAAAGGCTGCAGCGGCTGCAGCGGTGTCGCTGCAATGGACTTGATCGGTGTTGGGCTCACCGGGGCAGGCTTGATCGCTGGTGTGGGCTGATTCACCCCGGTGGGGTGGGGCTGGGGCACCACCGCAGTAGGCTTCAAGCGGCCGTTCAAGCGCTGATCCAACTGGGCCCGGATGTCCGCCAACTCCTTGTACCGCGCCGTGCCTTTGGGCGTGGTTTTGAGATCGTCCGTGATGTCGATCATGTACTGCCGCAGCTTCTTAACGACATGGGATGGGGTGACCTCATTCCCCAAAGAGCGAAGCGTCTCTTTGATCGCTTGCAGCCTGAGCCCACCTTGACCCGCAGTAGCCACCGCAGTCGGCGTTTGTTTGATTGGTTGAATCGCACTGCCTGGATTGCCCTGGAGCGCCTTGGTGACTTTGCGTGTGACGATCACTTGCGCGATCAGCCCCAGCCCCCGGCCTGCCAGCTGTTCTTGAAAGTCACGGTCATTCCTGACCTTGTGAGAGAACTCCCGCAGCATCTGGGTTTGAGGCTGCTTCATCAGCTCCGCTTTGTAGGCCTCAGCCCACTTCTCCGGCGGGTGGCTGAACACCCGGCCCCAGGTGGCGATGGCGTTATTCCACTGGCCCTTGGGATCACTCTCCAACCAATTTTTGATGTCGTCAATCGGTTTAATCAACCGAGACGGGTCACGCACAATCTTTTTGAGCTGCTCGATCTCCGCTTTGAAGGTATCGCCTGCAAACTGATCCCATGCGCCGCCCACCACATTACGCAGAGTGTCCAAGGGCCCACGCTCGGACTTCGGGGTTGGGAGCTTTTGCACCTGTTGCAAGGCTTGCCCGGCCCAGGCTTGTTGCTGTTTGGGCGTGTTGGGCTGGGTGGGCGGTAGTTTTTGAGTCTCGACCAAAGTGCGCTCAAGCTGGCCGCGCTCGGCAGCAGTGAGCACCTGTTTCCAGTTGCTAAAGCCACCGGCTTGGGCACCTGCATCCTTTTGCAGCATCTGCGTGACTTGGCCGCGCAGGCGGTTGGCGGCTTTGTTGTCGCCAGCGAAGTGCACCAAGTCCGCCACAGAGTCGAATTTGCCTTTGGAGGCACGGGCCACCCACGAATCGGCGCGGGCGCGCACGCTCTCAAAGCTGCTGGCAGGCTCTGCCACGGGCAGCACGGGGGCGCGCACGGTTTGGTTGATGGTGCGGGCGGCAGCGTTGTAGTTGTTGGTGGTGCCTTGCACCACTTGCTTGGGGGTCAGGCCCACGCCGGGGATGGGCGTGTTTTGCATTGCTTTGCCAATGCCGTTGGTCACATGGGTGGTGCGCTGCCCCAGGGTTTGGTTGCCGATCTGGATGTCGGCAATGGCTTGAAATGGATTGGTGGCGGCCTTTTTAACGGGCGGGTTGGAAGAAGTGGTTTGCCGCTCCAGGAGTTCACGGGAACCGGCGCTGAGCAACTGACGCCAACTGCTCAGCCGTCCGCCTGAAGCGCTGGCCACTTCTTTGTTGAGGCTGGCCTCGAGCTGGCTGCGCCGCTGGCCGGCGGCGTAATCCGGCAAACGATCGATACTTTGGATCTTGCCGCCCGTCAGGTTGTGAAGCACCTGCCCCAAGTAAGCCTTGACCTTGGCATCGCTGGCCACCCCGCTGGGCTTGCTCCAGCCCATTCCTATGGCGCTGGCATCGGCCAGGAGCGGGGGGGCGGTAGCGCTTTTTAGTTGGGTCGTGGTCATGGCTCTTTATGCTATTGACCGGCACGCTAACTGCAGGGCAGGGCGCTCATTGGGCCATCTTCAGCGGCAGCATCCGCAGGAGCGGTTGCCATGTCGAACTCTTTGTTTTTCGCGAGCATTCGCTTCCAATGCCTATCAATAAATGCTACGAATCGGCGGGTGGCCGGTGTGACGTGCCATGTCGCGTAGTTAAGCGCGAGCTGAATTGAAATGGGATCCTGCCGCAGCGGCAACACTTTGATCGAATGGTTGTTGTTGAGCGTGGCGTCAACTTGTGGAGACGACAGTACGAACCCAATTCCCGCAGCTGCATAAGCAGTTTCAGAGCTACGCACACCTCGACCACTGTGGAAGATGTTGATATTGAGGTCTTCGAGCCTTGAACGCATGTGGTCATAAAGAGCGGGATTGAGTTTGGGATCAAACAAAATCAGTGTTTCGCTCTTCAGCTCGGACCAACTCACATCAGATTGAGACGCTAAACGGTGCTGTGAAGACACCACCACCTGCAAAGCAACCGACAAACCGGCGATGGTTTCGATGTCGGCAGAGGGTGGTCGCAGGGGTAGCCAAGTGAAGGCGACATCGGCCTGACCGTTGTTCAAGTGCGTTAGCGCTTCCACGGATGAACACTCGATCAGCTCGATGCGCCATTCGGGCAATTGGCTTGCAAACTCCGCCAGTCCCATACGCGACACCAAGTCTGTCGCCGATACCGGATAGGCAATACGAACCCTTCGCGATGCGTCCCCCAACGAAGCCGACACTGCCTCATAACAGTTCGAGGATGCGGACAAAGTCTCACGAGCACGGGGCAGCAGCGCCAGCCCTGCGGCTGTCAATTCCAGCGATCCCACTTGACGAACAAACAGACGAGAGCCCAGGTCCTTTTCCAAGCGCTGAATTTGCTGGCTCAGGGCCGGCTGCGAAATGTTCAGCGTGGTGGCCGTCCTGCCGAAGTGCAAGTGCTCTGCCAGCGCCACGAAGTAGCGAAGTTGCCTCAGTTCCATGGATTGTTCTCAAGTTTGTCGGCGGTGCTTGATAAGTTTTGTTTATGTGTTTTCAAAACGGGAATTGGCGAGGTGAGGCTATACCGTTCATGATTCATGTCATGTTTTTTACACATGTGGAGGGTTTCCCGATGCTGCAAACATTGCCATCTAGTCGACCAGTCCTGCGTCGGCACCAAACGGCCTTGCGGTTGGCTCTGGTCAGTGGGTGTGCCGGTTTGAGCCGAAGCGCTTTGACCAGTGCCATCAGGGGTTACTGCGAACAAGCAGCCGAGCACGAGGTTCATGTGCTGGTCTTCAGCCAAAAATTGCAAGCCGATGAGGGGAGTCAACGTGCTTCGCTGGGTTGGGCACATCATCTCAACGCCCTTGTTGTCGAGATGGGGTTGAAGCTCATCATGGACACGTCGTTCCAGTCTGGACTGGGTTCGCGCTCCGGGGTCATGCTGTTGGATGGGAACCGGGACCCAGTGGCATTGCCTACGAGGCTCGATCCTTGTTCCCATGCACATGCCAGTGGCAGCTATATCCCGGTGAACGACTTCGCACAAATCCGGCCCTCCATGAACAGGTTTTCGAACTTGCATCAACAAGCTCGGATCATGGAAAGTTATGTGCTGAACTGTCCATCCGAGCGGTTCGAGCGCCCGTCCGTACCGAAAAGTGTTCGGTCGGCGACGGGCGCTTGGCGGCCAAATACGTCGCAGCTCACCCCTCGGGAATCCAATGAAAACTGCATCGTCAATCCCTGGGGGGAGGTGCTGACATGGCCAAAGGACCATCGCGCCAGCCTGCTGCTGGTCGACGTTCACTTGGTAGACGTGATGTTTCAGCCCCATGGTTTATGGCTCCATCGAATGGGTGAATGGACGGATCTTGCTGCCGCTTTGTTGGGCTCCCACAGCTTGGTTCCTCAATCTGGTTCAGCCAGGCACCAACATGGAACGAGCGCTTGGCTCAACGATTGAAACTCAATGGGCAAGAGTGCGTGACCAACGATGGAGTGGATTTATCCAACACCTTGGTCGCCAGGCTCATGCCCGCAACACCCTCCCTGGTGGTTTATGTGGACTGTCTACCATGTCACGATCAATAGATGAGTTGCAGTGGTCGAAAAGGCCATAGTCCAAGTCCACCAAATAAGTTGAAATTGGGGTCACGTTCTGCCTGCCAGACGCTGTCTCGATGGTGTGCCTCCCTTTGAACCAATTGGATTCAATCATCAGGGCCATGCATTCATAGGGTGCTTAGAGCCGCTAACAAAACACTGCATACACCGTTCGCCCCGAGGTCGAAGGGCCTTGCACCGAGGTACGCGCTGGCTTCGACAAGCTCAGCCCGAACGGTTTTGTTAGCGGCTCTTAGAAGAGTCATGGCAAGACTCGGCGAAAACTTTGTGTCAAGCCTCTTAGCGGCCCTCAATGAAGAGCCACACGGGGTCATCTGCTCCGCCTGACCTGGTCGTCGAGCCACCAACCTCGTCAATGCGTATCACCCTCTTGTAAGGGTCTTCAACTCGAATGATGTCTTGAGGATGGCTGGATTTCCGCAGCTTTTGCATGACCTCCGCAGCAGATGCTCCCAGCAACGGACTCGCGATGGGTTGTGTATAGCTGTGGCGAAGCTGCGGCATTTTCATGGCCGCCATTGCTTCCATCCACTTTTCCACCACCGGATCGTTCAGCTTGCCCTCAAGTACTTGCCGCATCCTGTGCTCTATGGCGGTTCTCTGGGCGGGCCTCAAATCTGGAAAACGCTCTGTCAAAAAACTGCGCAGGTTTTCACCGCGGTTTGCAACGGGGCTGGCCAGCATGAAGCTCACGTTTTCAGGGGTGTAGCCATAAATCTGGCGCGCCATGTCGTTGACGAGTTGGGTACTGCGTTTGGTTTTTTCTATGTCGAGTGACGTCCTGGCGACGATATCGGTCAACTGTTGAACTTCCTGGGCATTGAACAAAGCATTGGGTATCGGGCGCTGAGCAATCAGCTCGTTGACCTGGTCCATGGTCGCTTTAGGCAAGAATCGATCCAAGTTGATTTGCACCAAGAACGGTGGAATTTTTTTCTCAAACATCAACGGCAGGTAGTGCTGCTTGAGCAGCGCCTCCATCGATTGCTCATAGCTCAGTTTGATACCTTGGCCCAGCTTGCCCTGGTTAGAAAGTCGAGCCATCGACTGCGCCTGCCACACCAGACCAAGCAGCGGATGGAAACAGTCTGATTCCGTCAGCGACAAAGCGAGGTTGTCTTTGTGGAAATCAAAATACTTGTCCAGGCGAGGTTTGTTGATGCCTGCGTCATAGTCAAAACCTTGTCCGTAAACCTGGAACCACTCCACCGGCTGTTGGTTCGGTGTGGACGGCTTGAAGTCGAAGAGTTCACCTGCTTGGCTTCCCTCCGGATAGTAAAAACGCTTCAGTACATCGCCAATGCCCAGCACCAGGTTTTGGTAGCCAGGGTAACCTTCCCTGATGTCCTTGATCTGATCACGCAGCGGTGTGCTTTCATTGAATGTCGGCGAACGCGCAATCCTTACCGGCCACGGCAAGTACAAGCCAACTTCCTCAAGTGAATCACCAGTGAGCATGGCTTTGGCGTTTTTCAGGCCAGCGCTCAATGGCGTCAGCACCATGTCATTGGCGTTGAGCATCATGGTGTTGCACAGGTCGCAAAAACTTGCCCTCGGCTTCATGCCGTAGTTCATGCTTGTTGCCGTGGCAATGCGCTCGGCGTCACGTGTCCGCACTTCGTTCATCACCTGGCTCATCTGGCCGTATTCATACATCCTTCGGCCGCTGGTGATGATCAGCTCGGCATTGGAGTCTCCGATAGAGCCTGTGTCCCGAAAAATCTGGTCAATCAACCGCAAACTTGATGGTGGCAAACCACCTTGCAGCATGGTTTCCGAGCGCATGGGAAAGGTGACACCATGCGTTTTTTCTACATGCAGCTGTAACCAGCGCAGAATTTGAAAGATCGAAGAGCTGTCTTTGCCGCCCGCGAAGCCCACTGCGATAGGCCCTTGTTCTTTGAATCCCTTGCGGAAGTGATCTGGACCCCCATACAGATCAATGATGCTCTTGGTGAGGCGGCTCACCGCATCGTCGCTGGAGCCTTCAACCATGGCCCCAATCGCCTTCAGGTGCTGTGCATACTCTTGGTAGAAGTTGTCAGCGTTGGCGAGTCGCTGGGTTTCTGTCAGTGGAACGACGTCGGCCTCCTGCGCTCGTCTCACTGCTTGTGTTTGGCCTTGCAGAATCTCAGATTCTTGTGCTACAGGTGCGGTGGAGTATGTGCTTTCGGTCGGTTCATTCTTGGGTCGCAGAACATCATCGAGACGGTGCTGAACGTCTGGTGGCACCACGCCCGCTCTGATCTGAAGCTCCTGCGCCGGCGTGATCGGCTGCTGGATCAACCGGTTGATGGTTTGCACCTTTTGCTCAGGCGTCATCGAGCTCCAACCGGGAATGTTGTTCCCCCCCTCAGGCCGATTCGGATTGCGCTGGGCCCCGACGGTGCCCGCAGGCACTTTGTCGATGTAAGGCGAAGGCCCGCCATAGCGGCTGTCTTCAAAGAGCGGGGTCGGTTTGTTGGGGACCTTGACGGGCTGTTGTGGGGTGACTGGGGTTGGGGCGCTGTTGGAATTTGGCTGTGTGGCAGTCACCGTAGGCTGCTTCACCGCAGGCAAACCAATGGCCTGATCGATCAACTGCTTGCGCTGCCAGTCGGAGGTGAGTTTCTCGGCCCCACCGGCTTGTTCAATGGCACGCTCCACCCGGTTGATCGCATCTGAGCGTTCTTTGGAGAACTCGCTCAAGCCCACAGCGATCAGTGCTGGGCCCAGCAAGTCGTTGATCTTTACCAGCGCTCGATGCAACTCTGGTGATACCAGCGGAATCTCCTGCGATGCCACGGGCGTGGTGTTCACGGGCACCGTGCCCTTGGAGGGCTGGGTCAGCTTGCCTTCTGGTGGAAGTTGGCTCCAGTCGGGCGCTTTCGGGGGCACCTTGGTTTGAGGCCGCTCCACCTCGATGACGGGCGTTGGCTTGCCTTGCACACCTGCGGTACTGCCATTCGGTGTGGACTGCCCTTGGCCAGGCGTGGGCTGGGGTTGGGGGTTGAGGTTGGGCTTGGCCGTGTTGTTCGGTTGGGTTTTGGGCTGGGTGTCGATCGGCTTGATCGGCTGTGTGGGCTTGGAGGGCTGCGTATGGGTGGTGGGTTGCGCGCCGGTTGCTTCTCCAATGGCACGCTGAATCAACTCCCTGCGCTGCTTGTCGGTGGTCAGCTTGTCTGCGCCACCGATCTTGTTGACCTCCTGCTCGAACTGCCTCAAGGCATCCGAGCGGGCCAAGGACGGTGCGCCCAAACCGGCCTCCTTGAGCATGGGCTCCAGCAGCGCATCGAGCTTGACCCGGGATGGGTGCACCGCAAAAGGCTGCAGCGGCTGCAGCGGTGTCGCTGCAATGGACTTGATCGGTGTTGGGCTCACCGGGGCAGGCTTGATCGCTGGTGTGGGCTGATTCACCCCGGTGGGGTGGGGCTGGGGCACCACCGCAGTAGGCTTCAAGCGGCCGTTCAAGCGCTGATCCAACTGGGCCCGGATGTCCGCCAACTCCTTGTACCGCGCCGTGCCTTTGGGCGTGGTTTTGAGATCGTCCGTGATGTCGATCATGTACTGCCGCAGCTTCTTAACGACATGGGATGGGGTGACCTCATTCCCCAAAGAGCGAAGCGTCTCTTTGATCGCTTGCAGCCTGAGCCCACCTTGACCCGCAGTAGCCACCGCAGTCGGCGTTTGTTTGATTGGTTGAATCGCACTGCCTGGATTGCCCTGGAGCGCCTTGGTGACTTTGCGTGTGACGATCACTTGCGCGATCAGCCCCAGCCCCCGGCCTGCCAGCTGTTCTTGAAAGTCACGGTCATTCCTGACCTTGTGAGAGAACTCCCGCAGCATCTGGGTTTGAGGCTGCTTCATCAGCTCCGCTTTGTAGGCCTCAGCCCACTTCTCCGGCGGGTGGCTGAACACCCGGCCCCAGGTGGCGATGGCGTTATTCCACTGGCCCTTGGGATCACTCTCCAACCAATTTTTGATGTCGTCAATCGGTTTAATCAACCGAGACGGGTCACGCACAATCTTTTTGAGCTGCTCGATCTCGGCTTTGAAGGTATCGCCTGCAAACTGATCCCATGCACCGCCCACCACATTACGCAGAGTGTCCAAGGGCCCACGCTCGGACTTCGGGGTTGGGAGCTTTTGCACCTGTTGCAAGGCTTGCCCGGCCCAGGCTTGTTGCTGTTTGGGCGTGTTGGGCTGGGTGGGCGGTAGTTTTTGAGTCTCGACCAAAGTGCGCTCAAGCTGGCCGCGCTCGGCAGCAGTGAGCACCTGTTTCCAGTTGCTAAAGCCACCGGCTTGGGCACCTGCATCCTTTTGCAGCATCTGCGTGACTTGGCCGCGCAGGCGGTTGGCGGCTTTGTTGTCGCCAGCGAAGTGCACCAAGTCCGCCACAGAGTCGAATTTGCCTTTGGAGGCACGGGCCACCCACGAATCGGCGCGGGCGCGCACGCTCTCAAAGCTGCTGGCAGGCTCTGCCACGGGCAGCACGGGGGCGCGCACGGTTTGGTTGATGGTGCGGGCACCGGCGTTGATGCCACCCTTGAGAACTTGACCGGCCTGGTTGGGGGTCAGGCCGCCCAATAACGGGTTGGGGACGTTTTTGACGCCGTTCCACACTTGACGGGCACCGGCACCCACATCGACGCCTCCAATCTTCCAGGGCGTGTTGCTGGGCGCAGGCTTGTTGGCCGGCGGGTTGGACGAAGCGGTTTGTCGCTCCAGGAGTTCACGGGAACCGGCGCTGAGCAACTGGCGCCAACTGGTCAGACGTCCACCTGAAGCGCTGGCGACTTCTTTGTTGAGACTGGCCTCGAGCTGGCTGCGCCGCTGGCCAGCGGTGTACTCTGCCAACCTATCGATGCTGCTGATCTTGCCGCCCGTCAGGTTGTGAAGCACCTGCCCCAGGTAAGCCTTGACCTTGGCATCGCTGGCCACCCCGCTGGGCTTGCTCCAGCCCATTCCTATCGCGCTGGCATCGGCCAGGAGGAGCGGGGCGGTGGCGCTTTTTAGTTGGGTCGTGGTCATTGATTTTGTTCGCCGCGTTCAGGCAAGTTCGAGAAGCAAACCAAGCCCAGGTCACAGCGACCGGGGTTAACCCCTCTCTTGTACGAGAACGCATCTTCACTTTCAATGCCATCTTCATGGAAGATTTCTTTAAGAGAGCATCAGTTTTTGTCCGGAGCGAGTTGTGCAGAGCATCCTCAAGGGTCCACATTTACTTCGGCAGCTGCGACCGCAACACCGGCCACACATTGGCCAACATGATGGCTTGTGCTTTTTCGTTGGGGTGGATGCGGTCGGCTTGGAACAGGCTTTCGGACTGAGGGGTGTCAGCCACACCTTTGAGAAAAAACGGTACCAAGGCATTTTTCTCGGCCTGGGCCACGCGCTCGAACAAGGCGGCAAAACTTTCGGTGTAGTTGCGGCCATAGTTGGGCGGTACCTGCATACCAACCAGCAGCACCTGGGCCCCGCTGGCGGCGGCGGACCGGCTCATGGTTTGCAAATTACTTTCTGTCATGCCCAGCGGCAGGCCACGCAGCGCATCGTTGCCGCCAAGTTCTATCACCACGTGGCTGGGGCGGTGTTGTTGGAGTAGGGCGGGCAGGCGCGAACGTCCGCCCGAGGTGGTGTCACCGCTGATGCTGGCGTTGACCACGCGGGCGTTTATTTTTTCCTGCTGCAGGCGCTGTTCCAATAAGGCTACCCAGCCGCTGCCGCGTTGCAGGCCGTACTCGGCGGAGAGGCTGTCGCCCACAATCAAAATCACGGTGCGTGCGGGCGTGTTTGATTTATTCCCTGCGCTGTTTGCGGCTGTTGGTGCGCCAATGCCGCTCGCCAAGCCCAACAGGCTAGAGTAGGCAAGCAGTTGGCGGCGTGACCACCGCAGCGGCGTTTGCATTTTTTTCAAACCCTCATCTCCTATGACAAACAACCTGATTGCCGTTCGCAACGTGAGTAAAGATGTCCTCGACGCCACCGGCACTTTGACGATACTGCACGACATTGATTTTGAACTGGCCGCCCGCCAGTCCGTGGCCATTGTTGGCGCGTCGGGGTCGGGCAAAAGCACTTTGCTCTCCATCATGGCGGGATTGGACACGCCCAGCCGTGGAACGGTTCAATTGTTGGGCCAAGACATGTTTGCGTTGGGCGAGGATGCACGCGCCGCGCTGCGTGCTCAGCACATGGGGTTTGTCTTCCAGAATTTTCAGCTGCTGTCCAATCTGACAGCGCTGGAGAATGTGATGCTGCCGCTGGAATTGCAAGGTCGCACAGACGCCCGGATCGCAGCCACGGAGATGCTGCGCCGTGTGGGTCTTGCGGACCGTTTGAGTCACCACCCACGGGTGCTGTCGGGCGGTGAGCAACAGCGTGTGGCCTTGGCGCGTGCGTTTGTGGTTCGCCCTGCGGTGTTGCTGGCGGATGAACCCACAGGCAGTTTGGACTTTGCTACTGGCGAAACGGTGATGGCTCTGATGTTTGAACTCAACCGTGAAGTGGGAACCACGTTGGTTTTGGTCACCCATGACCGAGCGATTGCGTCGCGGTGCGACAGGCAGCTGCGCATTGAGGCGGGACGGCTGGTGTCTAACGAGGCGGCATAAAAAAAGCGGTGCGCGAGGCACCGCTTTGGTGTCGAGAGATTGGTCCGAAAGATCAGTTGGTGAACTGGTAGTCGGTCTTCGCGCTGGAGCGAACCTTTTCGATGAAGGCACCGCGACGCTGCTGAGTCAGCCCTTGCTTGATTTTCTCTTTCAACTCTTCCAGTGGTGGGGGGGATGCTTCGCGGCTTTCTTCTAGCTTGATGATGTGATAGCCGTATTGCGTCTTCACGGGTGAGTCGGTGACCTCTCCGTTTTTGAGTTTGGTCATGGCTTGAGCGAACTCACCCACAAGTTCATTGGCTTTCATGAATCCCAGGTCACCGCCGTTGGTCGCAGATCCTGCGTCTTTAGAATTTTTCTTGGCCAATTCGTCAAACTTGCCGCCGCTTTTGAGTTGTTTGAGCAGTGCTGTGGCTTCTTCTTCTTTTTCAACCAATATGTGACGAGCTCTGTACTCCATGCCCGAGGACTGGGCTTTGAATTTTTCGTACTCGGATTTGATATCGGCATCGGTCACGGGATTCTTCGTTTGCTCATCGCTGAACAGTGCTTGAATCAGCAAGTCGTTTCTCACCTGGTTCACGCGGGCCAGGTATTCAGCGCTGCGCTCCATGCCGCGCTTTTTGGCCTCTTGCACCATGATTTCTTCCATGACCAAGCGGTCACGAACCAGTTTTTCGGTGTCTGGTCTCAGTGTTTGACCTTGTAATGCTGCATCTGCTTTCAGTGTGGTCATGAAGGCATCAAAGCGAGCTTTAGGAACTGGTTTCCCATTGACCACTGCAATGTTTTGCGCGTGAGCAGCCATTGGAGCAGCCAGCGACAAGATCAGTGCGGCTGCTGGAAGCAATTTTCTGGAAACCATGGTGTTCATCGATTCAAACATGTAGGACTTTCTAGGCTGTTGTGGTTGTGTGGACTGAAAGGGTGAATTGCGCCGCATTCGACGCTATGCAAAGCAATTGGTTCAACTTGGAACTGTCGGAGTTGTATCCAAGGGACGGCTTCAACCCTTGGGCAGCTCATCTGGCGCGCGCGCCTCGATGGCCAGCGCATGGATGCCCTGGCTCATCAGCTGGGACAACGAATCATAAACGAGGCGGTGCCGGGCCAGTCTCGTCATGCCGCCGAAACGGCTGCTCACCACTTGAACACTGAAGTGCCGCCCCTCTTTGGCACCCGCATGGCCTGCGTGCAAATGGCTGTCGTCTTGCACCCGCAGTTCAGTCGGTTGCAGGGCCTGCTGCAAGCAGTCTTGGACCAGCGCCGCAGTGACGGTCATGATGGCTTGACCGCCGTCTCTTGCGCGTCAGGTAATACATGTTTACTCATGTAAAAACCTTGGGCCACGGTGAACAACAAGGTGGCACCGAGGCCACCATAAAACTTGATGTCCAGCCAGGTGTCTTCCGAGAAGTTGTAGGCGAAATAAATGTTCAAAACGCCGATGACCATGAAGAACGCCACCCAGGCCAGGTTCAAACGTTGCCAAACCGGGTCGGGCAGTCGAATTTGTTCGCCCATCATTTTTTTCAGCAAGTTGGCACCGAAGAGCAGTGGGCCCAGCCAGAAGGCCAGCCCCATGGCCCAGTTCACGATGCTGAACTTCCACTTGATGAAGGTCGGGTCATGAAACCAAATGGTGGCTCCGCCAAACACGATGGCAAGCAGCAGCACCACCCACAACATGGTGTCCACCTTGCGGCCGCGCGCCAGCAAATAGGCCACTTGCAAACCGGTGACCAAAATGATCACCACCGTGGCCAGCACCATGGGCGCTTCTTTGGGGCCGACCACGCCGCCGGAGACGATGCCGCCAAGGTACTGCGTGGCAAAACTGGACGCCCATTCTTCATGGGCTTTGGCGTACTTGTAGCTGCCGAAAAACATCAAGAGCGGCAGCAGATCAAAAAGCAATTTCATGGGGTGACTGGCAAGGTTGCAGGCTGGTGCGCCGAATCAGGGATTTTGCTTGAAGTCGATTGCCGCCGAATTAATGCAAAACCGCTCGCCTGTGGGTGCCGGGCCGTCCTCGAACACGTGGCCGAGGTGGGAGCCGCATTGGTTGCAGCGCACTTCAACCCGCACCATGCCGTGGCTGCGGTCGACGACACGCTCAATGACCTCGCTGTTGACCGGTTGCCAGTAGCTGGGCCAGCCGCAACCTGCGTCGAACTTCGTGCTTGATTCAAAGAGCGGTGTGCCGCAGCCCACGCAGTTGTAGTGGCCGGCTTGCCAGTGGTCCCAGTAACGTCCGCTGAAGGCACGTTCGGTGGCGGCTTCGCGTGCCACGGCGTACTGCGTGTCGTCGAGTTTCTCTCGCCACTCTTGTTCTGTTTTGGAAACGGGATAGGTTTTTTCGGGTTTGTTCATGATGAGCAAGACACTTCAATGTGGTGGGCCCAATCGGGGGGCAGGGCGGCATAAGCCGCAAAGGCAGGCTGTTCGTCGAAGGGGCGGGCCAAAACCTGACGCAAACGTTCGATTTCGCTGAAATCACCTGCTTGCGCTTGGCGAATGGCGACTTCAGCCAGGTGGTTGCGCAGAACGTAGCGGGGGTTGTGTGCGTTCATGCGCAGGGCGCGCTCGGCGTCGATGCTGTTTTCGCGCTGTAAACGTTGCTGGTAACGCTGGCACCAGGCTTTGAAAGCCGCTTGGTCTAGAAAATAGTCCTGCAGCTTGAGGGCTTGCCCGGTTTCGCTGTCGAACTCGCCTAACCAGCGCCAAGCCAAGGTGAAGTCGACACTGCCCTGCGCTAGCAAAACAAGCCAGTCGTCGGCGAGTTTTTGGTCGTCTGGATGCTGGGTTTGCAGGCCTAGTTTGGCGCTCCACTGCCGCGCCATGGCCTCGGGAAAAGTGGTTTTATAGGTGTCCAGGGCCGCCAATGCTTGGTCGCTGTCGCCAATGAGCGGCATCAAGGCTTGACCGAGCGCGTACAAATTCCACAGTCCAATTTGCGGTTGCTGGTTGTAGGCGTAGCGGCCTTGGGTGTCGGAGTGGTTGCAGATGTGGTCGGGCACATAGGCGTCCAAGAAACCAAAGGGTCCGTAGTCCATCGTCAGCCCGAGGATGGACATGTTGTCGGTGTTCATCACGCCATGACAAAAACCGACGGCCTGCCAGTGGGCCATCAAGTCGGCGGTGCGGCGAACCACCTCTTGCAGCAGCGACGCATAGGGGTTGGCTTGCTCGGCGCAATGCGGATAGAAGTGCTCAATCACAAAGTCCGCCAGCGCTTTGAGCTCCACCGGGCCCTGCTGCTGGGGTTCGCTGTAGGAGAAGTGTTCGAAGTGACCGAAACGGATGAAGCTGCTGGCCACCCGGGTGACGATGGCGGCCGTTTCCACCGCTTCGCGGCGCACTGGCAAGGCGGAGCCAGTGATGCACAGCGCCCGCGTGGTCGGGATACCCAGGCCGAACATCGCCTCGGAGCACAAAAACTCGCGAACCGACGAGCGCAACACGGCCCGGCCATCACCCATGCGCGAGTAGGGTGTCAGGCCCGAACCTTTGAGTTGCAACTCCATGGGGCCATTCGGTGTTTGGACCTCGCCCAGCCACAGCGCGCGCCCGTCGCCCAACTGACCCGCCCAGTGGCCAAACTGGTGGCCGCTGTAGACACTGGCCAGTGGCCGCATGCCTGGCCACAAGGCGGCACCGCTGAAGACCTGAAGTGCGCCGCTGTTTTGCGTCCAGTCTGGCGACCAACCGAGTAACTCGGCGCATGCTGGGCTCGTGGACACCCAATGTGGGTCGGGCAGGCCTTGGGCGGGCAACTCAGTGTAAAAACGGCTGCCCAAACTGGCAAAACGATGGGTGTATTGCAGCTCGGGAAGTGGACGTGCCACAGGTGGGCTGGAAGCGTTCATGCGGGCAGTGTAGCCAGAGCCCTATAGACCCGAGACCCACCGGGACTTGTTGGAGCCATCCTCGCAAGCCCTCTGCCCAAAAGCGCCGGGGTTGGTTAAGGTGGCGTTAAATTTAGTTGACTGGAGAATCAAATGAACGCGCACACCCTGAAAGCGCATACGAGCCAGAGGGCCACCGCAAGGTTGTGTTGGACGGCGCTGTCCTATTCGCTGGCTGTTTTGTTGTGGGTCCCCGAGGCCTGGGCACAAGCCCCTACGCGCGGCCAGGTGGTGAAACTGGCCTGGATCGATCCCTTGTCGGGCCTCATGGGACCGGTGGGTGCCAACCAACTCAAAACCTTCCAGTTTGCAGCGGAAAAAGCCAATCTCGCCAATCCTGCTGGTGTGCGATTTGAGCTGGTGACCTTTGACAACAAACTCAGTCCCGCAGAGAGCCTGAATGCATTGAAGTCCGCCACCGATCAAGGCATACGCTACGTCGTGCAGGGCAATGGGTCGGCCGTGGCAGGCGCTTTGCTGGATGCCATCAACAAACACAACGAAAGGAACCCCGGCAAGGAGGTGCTGCTGCTGAACCATTCGGCGGTCGATCCGGACCTCACCAACAGCAAATGCAGCTACTGGCATTTTCGTTTTGATGCCGACACCTCGATGAAGATGGAGGTGATGACGAGCTATATGAAGGATCAGCCTGAGCTGCGGTCTGTCTACCTCATCAACCAAAACTACTCCCACGGCCACCAGGTGGCGCGGTATGCCAAAGACATGTTGGCCCGCAAGCGCTCCGATGTGAAGGTGGTGGGCGAGGAGTTGCATGCTTTGGCCCAGGTGCGTGACTTCGCGCCCTATGTGGCCAAGATCAAAGCGTCAGGGGCTGATGCCGTGATCACCGGCAACTGGGGTTCCGATTTGTCGTTGCTGATCAAGGCCGCCCAAGATGCCAACTACGTCGGCAAGTTCTACACCTACTACGCACCTGTCACGGGCACCCCGACTGCGCTGGGCACTGCAGGTGCGGGGCGGGTGTATTCGGTGGTTTACTCCCACTACAACATGGGTGGGGAGCTGCAGGCATGGATGAAGGAGTTCAAGGCGCGTTTCAACGACGACCTGTATGTCCACGCCATCTTGCACGTGTTCAATGGGCTAGCCCAGGCCATGCACCTTGCTGGTTCGACCGACCCGGTCAAAGTCGCGTCGGCCCCTGTCGGGTTTGAGGTTCAAAAGTTTCAATGGCGACGTGGACATGCGCCGCAGCGATCACCAGTTGCAGCAGCCGCTTTACATGCTGCTGTGGAATCCGGCGACAGCGGCCTATCCCTACACGGCAGAGAACACCGGCATGACCTTTGTGCCTATGCGGCGCTACGACGCCTATGTGGCCAGCACCCCCACCAGCTGCCAGATGAAACGACCCGGGTGATTTTTCAGCTGGGTGTCCGGGTCTGCTACAAACGCGGCCTGATCATCAAGATACGGATTCCCAGTCGCTGATGGAGCTGTTCCTTCTGTCCATGCTCAATGGCCTGTCTTACGGCCTTTTGCTCTTCATGCTCAGCAGCGGTTTGACGCTGATCTTCAGCATGATGGGTGTGCTCAATTTCGCCCATGCGAGCTTCTACATGCTGGGTGCCTATATCGGTTACGCCATTGCCCAGCAGGCCGGTTTCCTTGTTGCGCTGCTGTTGGCCCCCTTGATCGTGGGTTTGGTGGGCGCTGCGTTTGAGCGGCTAGTATTGCGACGGGTTCACCCTATGGGCCATGTGCCTGAGTTGCTGGTGACGTTTGGTTTGGCTTACTTGATTCTTGAAGTGGTTCAGCTGGTTTGGGGGCGCACTGCCGTGCCATTTGGCCCCCCAGCTTGGCTGCAAGGGCCAGCGCTGACATGGGCTCAGTTGTCGTCGGGCTCGTGGCAGTTTTTCTGGGGCGCTGCGCCGCCCGGATGGTGCGAGGCGCAAACGATGACGGCGTGCTCCACTTTTCCGGCGACGCGTGCGTTCATGATGGCGGCGTCGGTGTTCATGTTGATCGTGATCTGGCTGGTGTTGACCACGTCAAGGCTGGGACTCGTGGTGCGTGCGGCACTGACACACCCGCAGATGGTGGAGGCTCTGGGGCACAACGTTCCGCGCATCTTCATGCTGCTCTTTGGCGCAGGTTGCGCATTGGCGGGGCTTGCAGGAGTGATTGGCGGCAGCACCTTCATCACCGAGCCGGCGATGGCGGCCAGCGTGGGTGCCGTGGTGTTTGTGGTGGTGGTTGTGGGCGGTGTGGGCTCGCTGCGCGGCGCTTTTGTGGCCTCGATCTTGATAGGCTGTTTGCAAACCTTGGCGGTTTCTTGGGACCAGTCTTTGGCAGGCATGGTGTCTGCCGTGGTCGCTTTGTGGGGGGGTGTTTTGTCAACGGACATGCTGCAGAACAAGGTCCTGCAGCTCAGTGCGTCTCAGGTGGCGCCGGTGTTGCCCTATTTGTTGATGGTGCTGGTCTTGGTTTGGCGGCCGCAGGGGCTGTGGGGCCAAAAGACATGGGCATGACGCCGCGCACGCTGGTGCTTTCTTGGATGGCCTTTGCCGTGGTGGTGCTGCTAGCGCCCTGGTTCTTCAGCAGCGGCTTGGGTTTGTCGGTGTTGTCGCAAATTGGCATCGCGATGATTGCCTGCTTGTCCTACAACCTCCTCTACGGCCAAGGCGGCATGTTGAGTTTTGGACACGCCGTCTACAGTGGTGCCGGGGCCTACATGGCCATTCATACGTTGAACCAGGTGTCGGCTGGGGCGCTCACCGTGCCGGTGAGTTTGATGCCTGTGGTGGGTGGTTTGGCTGGCATGGCGCTGGCCGCAGTGCTCGGCTGGTTCAGCACACGCCACAGCGGCATGCCCTTTGCCATGATCTCTCTGGGCTTGGCGGAACTGGCTTTCGCGGCGGTGCTCATGTTTCCCGATGTGTTTGGCGGCGAGGCGGGCATCTCCGGCAACCGGGTGGTCGGCGCGCCCGTGGCGGGGGTGAATTTCGCGTCGGGATGGCAGATTTACTATCTTGTTGCCGCCTACACCCTGGTCTGTGCCTTGGCCATGTTCGCCTTCACCCAAACACCGCTGGGGCGTTTGCTCAATGCGGTGCGTGACAACGCACAGCGTGTGGCCTTCATGGGTTACAGCGCCCACCGCATCCGCTACACGGCATTTGTCATCGCTGGCTTTTTTGCTGGGGTGGCGGGCGGGTTGTCGGCCTTGTTGTTCGAGATCGTCACTGCCGAGATGGTGAGCACTGCGCGGTCCGGGGGCTATTTGATTTTCACTGTGCTGGGTGGCAGCGGCAGTTTTCTCGGGCCCATGGTGGGCGCGGTGCTCATGGTGTGCAGCACGGTGTTGCTGTCGTCTTGGACGCGGGCCTGGCTTTTGTACCTGGGGCTGCTCTTTCTGTTGGTGGTGATATTTTTCCCTGGCGGTGTTGTTGGTGGCCTGCGTGCTGTGCGCCGACCCGCAACTTGGTGGCCCACCCTGCAGTGGCCCTGGCGAGTCCTTGGCGTGTTGGCGGGCGCAGTGGCGGTGCTCGGGTTTACCGCCCTGGTGGAAATGGTCTACCACCTGCAATGGGGATCGGTGGTAGGCAGCCGCTTGCCTTTTTTGGGTGTGATGCTTGACGTGCAGCAAGCGGCGCATTGGTGGCTGGCTGGGTTGGCGCTGGCTGCGGGTGGTGGAATGTGTTGGGTTTTGTCGCGCCGCCGGACTAAATGCAAAGAACCGAATCGGGAGCGCAGACCATGAGCATCTCATCGGCAATCGAGCCCGCCGTGGTGCTGTCTTTGAGGCAAGTTCACAAACGTTTGGGCAATGCCGCCATTGTTCGGGGTGTGAGCCTGTCCCTGCGCCAAGGCGAACGGGTGGCCGTGATCGGCCCCAACGGTGCAGGTAAAACAACTTTGTTCAACATCGTCAGCGGCTTGCTGGCCCCCGACACTGGAGAAGTCGTCTTACAAACGCCAGGGGCCTCTGCGATGCGGATAGACGGACTGCCACCTGAACAAGTTCATCGTTTGGGTTTGTCGCGCAGTTTTCAGGTCAGTAGTGTGCTCAAAGGTTTGTCGGTGTTTGACAACCTGCGCTGCGCGGCGCTGTGGTCGGAAAACACGGGCTACGCTTTTTGGCGGCGTTTGTCGCGATGTCGTCGCGCCAATGAACGTGCACAACACATGCTGGAACAACTGGGTTTGTCCCCTTGGGCCAACCAGTTTGCTGGAGAACTCAGTTATGCCAACCAGCGCACCCTGGAGTTGGGTCTGGCCACGGTAGGTGGCTCGCCTGTGGTGCTGCTGGACGAGCCGACGGCCGGCATGAGCCAAGCGGAGACGGCCCACTTCATCGCATTGATCCGTCAACTCACCGAGGGCAAAACCTTGCTGATGGTTGAGCATGACATGGGCGTGGTGTTTGACTTGGCCGACCGGGTGGCCGTTCTGGTGGACGGCGAATTGTTGGCCTTTGACACCGCGGCGCGCGTGCGTGCCGATCCGCGTGTGCAAGCGGCCTACTTGGGCCGGCTTGCGCCGTTGCAGGCGGTGTCGTCATGACAGCGCTACTGAAAGTGCGCGCGCTCTCGGCTTCCTACGGCGCAAGTCAGGTTTTGCATGACCTTGACCTGCAGGTGCAGACCGGCGAAGTCGTGTGTCTGCTCGGACGCAATGGCTCAGGCCGCAGCACCTTGCTGCGCGCCATCATGGGTTTGGTCGATTCAAGCGGTGAGGTGGTTTGGCGCGGCCAGAACAGCGCTGGCTTGCGGCCCTATGAAAGAGCGCTGCAGGGCCTGGGTTATGTGCCGGAAAACCGTGAGGTGTTTCCTTCACTGACTGTGCTGCAAAACCTGGTGCTGGGGCGCAAACCCGGCCAGCCTGCTGGTGGACGCTGGTCCATAGAACCGCTCCTGGGTTTGTTTCCGCGCTTGAAAGAAAGGCTGCACACGGCGGCGGGGCATCTGTCTGGCGGTGAACAACAAATGCTGACCTTGTGCCGCACGATGATGGGCGATCCCGACCTGGTGCTGGTCGACGAACCGACTGAAGGATTGGCGCCCGCCTTGGTTGAACAAGTGGCCGATTTCGTGACCACGGTTCGAGACGCGGGTGTGGCGGTGCTTCTTGTGGAGCAGAAACTGTCCATCGCTTTGCAAGTGTCCAGCCGCTGTTTGGTGATGGGCCATGGGCGCATCGTGTTTGAAGGCACGCCAGCGCAGCTCAGGGCTGATTCAGATACACAGCAACAGTGGATGGGCGTTTGAGACCCTGCTTTATTGATTCGGTTGGGTGAGGTTCTAACCGTTCGCCCTGAGCCTGTCGGAGGGGAGCGCGTTCAACCTGGGCTTCGACAGGCTCAGCCCGAACGGAGGTTGACACGTCATCGGGTCAGATCAATAGGGCGGTCTCATTTTTTTAGCCCAGGCAGTGCCGTCAAATGTTCCCACAAAAAATCCACAAGCACCCGCACCCGAGGTGGCATGCCAGCCCGGTGGGGGTAAAAGAGGGCGATGCTGCCACTGTCAGCGTGATGCTGTTTCGCCAATAACTCCACCAGTTTCCCTTTTTGCAGCGCCTCCACGGCGTGCAAACGCCCGGTGCGCGCAATGCCCATGTGCAGCACCGCCGCATCGACGATGATGTCGGGGTCTGAAATCAGAAGTTTTGCGGGCGCATCCAATGCGACGATTTTCCCTTTGTCTTTGAAGAGCCACGGAACCACGCGCCCAGAATGAAACTTCAGGCGCAGCAGATCGTGTGATGCCAAGTCGGTGTAGTGTTTGGGCACGCCTCGGGCTTTGAGGTAAGCGGGGCTGGCCACCAACGCCGATTCCAGGTCACATATCTTGCGGGCCACCATGCCCTCGGGCGGTTGCAGGCCACCGCGTATCCCCACATCAAACCCGTCAGCCACGAGGTCGACGGTTTGGTCGTTCAGACTCAATTCCACTTGAACCTTGGGATGGGCGGCGTAGAACTTCGGCAGCAGGGGCAGTACATAACGCCTTCCAAACCCGACGGCACAGTTCACCCGCACCAAGCCCTGCGCTTGCAAGCCTTGAGTCGCCGAAACAGTCGCCGCCTCCAGCAGCGCCAAGCCGCTGCGTGCCTGGTCCACGAAGGCGCGTCCTTCGTCCGTCAATGCCAACTGCCTTGTGGTGCGGTTGAACAGGCGCAGCTGCAGCATGGCTTCCAGTGTGGCGACGTTCTTGCTGACGGCAGCGGGGGTGAGGTTCAACACTTTGGCAGCGGCCGTGAAGCTGCCGCTGTCGGCGGTCTGTACCGCGCTGAGCAGGGCGGGGAGTGAAGTTTGAAGTGATGACATGGATGTTTATATTCAACCATTGGTTGTCAATGATGTGAGCCATTATGTCTTGATGGATGGGCTTTGAATTCGCACAATGACTTCCGTCAACCACCACTTTTGGAGATCACCATGGCAAACAAGATTTTGGTCACAGGCGCAAGCGGCACGATTGGTTCGGCGCTCGTCAAGGAACTTCAGTCAACCGGCGAGGACTTTGAGGTGATGACCTCCAAGCCCGAAACCAAGGTACACGGCCAGGCTACACGCCAAGCCAAGTTTGAGGACGTGGACCAGCTTACCCAAGCGTTCAAAGGCATAGACACGCTCTTTGTGCTGTTGCCCTTGGTGCCGAACAAAGTTCAGTTGGCGAGCAATGTCGCCGCTGCGGCCCAAGCTGCGGGCGTCAAACACATCGTGCGCTCCAGCGGTGCGGGTGCAGACGTCAATGCGACCTTCTCTTTACCCAAATTGCAGGGAACCATTGACCAAATCATGGCTGACACCGGCATTCCCAGCACCTTCTTGCGCAACGCGGGTTTCATGCAGAACTACGTGACCTTCTACCAAGGTTTGGTCAAGAGCGGCATGGTCTACGCAGCCAGCGCAGACGCCGCGCAGAGCCTGGTGGATGTGCGGGACATCGCTGCTGTGGCCGCTTTGATTCTTCGTGCACCAGCGGCCCATGCTGGCAAGGCTTACACGCTGACCGGCAGCGAGGCACTGACCGATACCCAGCGTGTGGCCATCCTGTCGCAGGCCGTTGGGCACACCGTGGGCTTCACGGCCATCTCTGTGGACCAGGCCGCTCACACCATGAGAAGCGACTGGGGCATGCCTGAGGTGATGGTGGATTGGATGAGCTCACTCAACCAAATCGTCAGTGCGGGCTACGCTGCGGGCATCGGCAGTGATGTTCAAAACTTACTGGGTCGCTCACCCATCACGTTCAAACAGTTTGCGCAGGACCACGCGGCGCTTTGGAAGTGAGGCTGCTGTCGGGTTCATCCTGGGTGGGTTCGGCCATCCAAGCCTTTGAAGACCTCGTGTTGCAAGTTCTATTGATGTTGACCTTGTTCGCGACAAACTTCAGTCCGTTCGCCGTGAGCTTGTCGAAGGGCCTTGACCACAGCACACGCTGGCTTCGACAGGTCCTGTCCTGAGCTCCGTCGAAGGGTTGCCCGAACGGTCAGTGGTGTCGGATTGATGTCAGGTTCAATAAGCAACGACGCATAAAAATATGCACCGACTCTCCGGCCGCATTGAAGATGGTGGATGGTTAGCTCGGGTTCACGCCTTGCCACTGGGGCGATTCCATGGCTTTGATTTGCAGCGTGGCTATTGAATCGCAGCAATGGGGTTGTCCCGGGTGTCCTGTGCAGATCGATTCACAGTCAACCACAACGATCACAATGGGGTCAATCGCGCAGGAGGTGAATCTTGAAACCCAAGGTGTTGGAAAAATGGATTTGGATATTGATTTACGGCGGGCTGCTCTGTTTGGTGCTTGGTCTGGTGGTGTCTAAGCGCCAAGACAACCTGGGCGAGGTCATGGTTTGGGTAGGTGGCCTCGTCGCTGCGGTGGGGGGCCTGCTGATCGTCGTTCGCGCCCAAACGAAAATCTAACTGGAGCAAGCCATGCCTCAAGTGCTGAAGCACGTCGTGATTTGGACCTTGCACAAGCCCCAAGACGCCAGTCAATTCAAAGAGCTGCTGGACAGTTGTGCCCAACTAGTTCCCGGCACGCTCAGCTTTGATGTCGGTATTCGCAGCGCAGGTTTGGAGGCCAACGCCGACGTGGTGCTGGTTTCGGCATTTGCCAGCCGCGAAGCGCTGGATGCCTACCTGCATCACCCTCACCACAAAGAGGTTTCGGCCCAACTCGGACCCATGCGTTTGCAAAGGGCCGTGGTCGATTACTGGAGCCCGAGCGGTGCGGAATGAGTGCCGCGTGTCAGGCGCGGCTGAGTGCAATCAGCTGAGGTCTGTCAGCACCCCACTTTGACGGCTTGCAGCGGCCGCCCGGTTTGAGCGTCTGTCACCACCAAATTCACTTGCCGCGCCAGACTCGTTTCCAGTTTGGTGGTGACTGGCGTGAAGCTCAGAGTTTGCTGATGACCTGGCCCGGCGTTCCAGGCAGAAACCTGCAGCAGCTCGCGCACGATGAAGTCGTCGGACAAGGTTTCGCCTTTGTTTTCGCCTGCTTTCACCGCCGTTTGCTGAGGCCCCTCTGTCACCGCCCAATAGGCGGCCAGGCGAGGAGATGCAGAGGACAAACCCAGTACCTGGGCTTGGTAGGCCGCACCCTCGCGCTGCAATTGCAAGGAGACCACAGCAGGTTTGTTTGCTGCACTCAGCAGCGCCGTTGCGGGTAGTCGATCCCAGCTTGGTGCATCCCTGCCATTGATCACCACCTGGGGGGTGTAAGGCCCGCGTGCACCGTTCACTGACAGTTGCTCACGTTGACGCTGATTGAACTGTGCTTGGGCGAAGGGGTCCTTCCAGCCCAAGTAGTCCGTATGCGTTCGGTGAACCCACCTTGACCGAATCAACGATCAGGTGTTGACCGGTGCAGTCGCAGCGACGCTGGCAGTCTCGGGCGATACCCAGCGGTGCGGCAGCAACTCGTGCAGTCGGCTGTTGGGCCAGGTGGGCAGCTTGGTCAGCACGTCTTTGAGATAGACCCACGCATCATGCCCATTGAGTTTGGCCGACTCGATCAACGTCATCAGCACTGCCGCGCGCTCGCCAGCTTGCTGGCTGCCCACAAAGAGCCAGTTCTTGCGCCCCAGCGCCAGCGGCCGGATCGCGTTTTCCACCGCGTTGTTGTCAATCGGGATGCGTGCATCGGCGAGGTGTAGGGTCAATGCCGCCCAGCGCTTGAGCGTGTAGTCCATCGCCTTGGCCGTCACGTCAGCATTCATGAGTTGCTGACGCTGGGTGAGTAACCAAGCCTTGAACTCTTGGAGCAGTGTTGTACTGGTGTCTTGCCTGAGCTGATGTCGCTCCTGCAGGGTGAGTTGCGCCCCCTGGCGCTCCACGTCATACAGTTGCTGGATTCGATGGAGCGCCTCTTTGGCGATCTCGCTTTGGTTGAGCTTGTGGGCCTCGAAGAACTTTCTTCTGGCGTGGGCCCAGCATCCGGCCTCTTGTATTGGCTGTTGTTTGAACAAGGCTTTGTAGCCCGAGTAATCATCACAAACCAAGCTGCCTTGGAATCCCTCCAGCAGCGTGGCCGCATGCTGGCCTTGCCGACTGTTGCAGAACTCGTAAACCACGGCGCGTTCAGTTGCCTCCAAGTCGCTGCTACGGATGACCCAAGCGTAGGCGGTGTCTGTCTTGCCTGAGCCGGGCGCCAGCAGCTTGATCGGCGTCTCGTCGGCATGCAGCACGGCTTGGCTCAGCAGGTGGGATTTGATCGCTTGCGCCAAGGGCTGCAGCTGAACACCGCACTGCCCCACCCAACTGGCCATGCTGGAGCGCGCGATGAAGGCACCGCTCCTGCGGTAAATCTCTTCTTGGCGGTACAAAGTCGGCCCTGCAAAACCCCTGCAACCCGCATGAATGCTGGCGATATGGGGTAAATGCTGACGACGGGATCTCTCAGGAATCGTTATCGGAGAGTAATTTTTCTGGGGGATTTGCATGACAGCCACCGCAGACTTCTTTCGCGCACGCCTGGACGGGATGGTCGATCACAAACATCCACTGGTGGTTTTGAGCAAACGGCTGCCCTGGGCCGCGATTGAACAAGCCCTGGCACCGCACTTCGCTCGCCAGGCTCGCCCAGGCTCCAAGCGGGTGACGGCGGACTTGTTGGGAGCGCATGAAGTCGAATTTGGCAACGGCATCAGCCCCGCAGGCCGCCCGCGCCTGTCAATTCGGCTGATGGCCAGCTTGCAGTACCTGAAGAACTCCTTCAACCTCAGTGACGAAGAACTCGTTCAGCGCTGGAGCGAGAACGTGGTGTGGCAGTTCTTCAGCGGCATGGAGTATTACGAACCACGCTTGCCCTGCGATCCAACCCAGATCGGCCGCTTTCGCCGCGCCGTGGGCGAAGAAGGTCTGGAGCAGTTGCTCAAGGCCACCATCGAGACAGCGGTGCAGATCAAGGCCATCAAGCCCAGCGAGCTGGAACGCGTGATCGTGGACACCACCGTGCAGGAGAAGGCCATCGCCCACCCGGTGGACAGTCGGCTGCTGGAGATTGCGCGGCACAAAGTGGTGAATGCTGCCAAACGAGTGGGCATCAGTTTGAAGCAGACATTTGCGTTTGAAGCCAAAACGCTCAGACGCCAGGCCGGGGGTTACGCCCACGCCAAGCAGTTCAAGCGTTTGAAGAAAGCCGTCAAACGCCAGCGCACAATCCTCGGGGTGGTGATGCGTGAAGTGCAGCGCAAGCTTGATGTGTTGGTGGCACCCGGGCCGACAGCGCTGAGTGCGCTCAAGACCTGGTTGGAGCGGGCCGAACGCATCCGCACGCAACAGCGAGGCGACAAGGGCAAGCTGTACGCGCTGCATGCGCCTGAGGTGGAGTGCATCGGCAAGGGCAAGGCCAGGAAGCCCTATGAGTTTGGTGTGAAGGTCAGCCTGGCTGTCACGCACCTGCGTGGTTTGATGGTGGGGGCCAGAAGTTTCCCCGGCAACCCGTTTGATGGGCACACATTGGCTGCGCAACTGGAGCAAACCAACAACCTGATGCAAGACCTGGGGCGTGTGCCCAAGCAAGTGGTCGTGGACTTGGGGTTCCGGGGCGTGGACGCGGACAACCCGAACGTGGAGATCATCCACCGTGGCAAGTACAAGTCACTGACCAAGGTGCAACGCAAGTGGCTCAAACGGCGTCAGGCCATCGAGCCGCTGATCGGCCACACCAAGGTGGACCACGGCATGCAGCGCTGTTGGCTCAAAGGCGAGTTGGGTGATGCGCTGCACGCACTGAGTTGTGCGGCGGGGTACAACATCCGCTGGCTGCTGCGGGCTATCGCGGCCAAGTCTGCAAAAGACGCGAAGGCGTTTTTGTTGACCCTGCTCGGGCTGAGCTTATGGGGTCAACTCAGGGCAGCCAGGGCACGGCTCGGCGCAAAAAACTTGCTCGGTTGGAAATTCACGCCATCGTCAGTAATGGCTTGCGGGGTGAAATGAATTTTGCAGGGCCGACTACAAAGGCAGGTGGTCATCATGTTTTGCAATGATGACCTGGGCCAGCAGCCCTGGCGCGGGAATGCCTTTGTCGATGATCTGGGCGGGCATGGGTGCCGCCAGCACGGTGTTGCAGCAAACGCATGCGTACTTGCCACGAATGTGACGGTGAACAAAGAATTGGGCCGGGACGCAATCGAGTTGTTCGCTGATGTCTTGGCCAATGCGCTTCAAGGGATGCCCTGCACTGCACAAGGCGGGCTCGATCTCGTAGTGGTGCTCAATGCGCTCGAGTTGGCTGGGCAGAGCCTGACGTTTGGCTTGGCGTTTGATGCGGCTGGGCCCTGGGGTGCGGGCCTCATCTTCGGCGCGGTCTTCGGCTTTGGATTCTTCAACGAGAAGCTGTTCGGTTTTTGCATCGAACAACTGAGTTTGAGGATTGCCGCCTTGTGCGTCCAGGCTCTCGCTGCTTTTACCAAAGCGCCACTGCTTCAAGCGGGTCAGCTCGAAGTTCAGCGCGGCGTTCTTGGTGTGCTCAAACTTCAACTGGATTTGCAGTCGCTCAATGAGTTCCCGTGCGTACTGTGCGGCTGCAGTGTCTCCGAGGGCTTGCAGCTGGGCTTTTATTGATGCGGGATCAACGTCTTTGAGCATGTGCGCATCTTGCCTCGCGCGCACGCGCGAGGCAAGACGGGAGATACACGCATTGACCAACCATCACAGCGTTCACACCACGGTGACGGCCTGCACCGCGCCCAGGTGCAACCACGGCGCACCGGCAACCAGCCAATCCCACTGCGCGGCGGTGATTTGAACATGAGCAGCTTCATCTTGCGGCCAGATGAATCGAGCCCGACTGCTCAAGCGGCGCGTGCACAGCCACAGGCCAGAGCCGTCCATCAGCAGCACCTTCAAGCGGCTGGCACTGCGGTTGGCAAACACATACGCGGTATGGGGCTGCGCACCGGCTTCAAAGCTGTGCACCACGCGGGCCAGCAAGGTGTCCATGCCCGCGCGCAGGTCTGCTGCGCCGCAGGCCAGATAGATGGCGTCGATGCGCATCATGATGCGGCCATCGACTTGAGCCAGGCCGCCAATTCGTGCCCGTGATCCACAGGCCAGTGCAGCACCACACCAGCGCCTGGACCTGCGCCTGCCACCACGCACTCAATGCGCACGCTGGCGGGGTTGGGATTGGTTTGTGCCACGGCGCAGGAATGTGCCGCGTTGGCAGCCGCACTGCTGACCGCTTGCACCGGGCCCACCGGGTTACTTCGAACGGCCACAAACCCCTTGGGTTTGAGGGCAACATCAGCGGTTGCGCCGACTGCGGCATGGGCTGCCGAGACGGTCAAATGCGACTGGCCCTGGCCCAGCCTTTGCCGCCAGCGCCCCTCATAAGTGACCCACCCCATCAGCAGCTTTGCATCCATCCCGTGGGCCTGCGCCCACGCAGCAATGCTTTTGCCGGACTGCCTCCACTGCTGAACCACGTCCAGTTGTCGCCTGATCTTGTCTTGCCATCCCACCGCTGCCATTTGCCGCCCCTTCGCTGTTGTCAAAACAGCAACCTTCGCAGCCTTCTATGCCTTTGCATAGGGTGGGGTTTGCCGGACGCTTACAGTAGTCCCAGTAACTCACATGAAATGCCAGTGCCACAGCGTGGGGCTGGTCACGCAGCTTGGATATCCAATGGTCTGCTGGTGGACAGGAGCTGCAACCTTGCGAGGTGTAAAGCTCCACCACAGGTACCACCGTCAATGGGCTGCGCGCTTCACAGGTGGCGGCGTGGGCCGCTTGCACAGGGCCTAAGGACAGAGCGACCAAAGCGGCCATGGTGCCGCCGAGTGCGAAATAGGAGCCAATGTCGTCACGCTTCATGAACAACCTCCAAACGCAGACCTGGGTGGTCTGAAGTTGGAGGTGTCGGTTGGCCGTTGGCTTTCTTACAGTCGGCCTCTGTGGTCAGGGCTCCGTCAGGCCTTCAGCACGGCTTGCAAGAAACCGCTGATGTCTTGAATCTCCCTGGGATGCAGGCTGTGCGGCATGGGGTAGGTGTGCCATTGCACGGCATGACCCTGTTCGGCTAGCAGACGGTGAGACTCTTCGGCACGTGCCAACACCACCACCGGATCCATCGTGCCGTGGGCCATGAAAATAGGGGTCTCGGCATTGGCGGCGTTGCGCTCCGTGGCAAAACGGTCGGCCAGTGGCAAGTAGCCAGACAAGGCCATCACCCCCGCCAGCCGTTTCGGCAAACGCAGCCCCGTGTGCAGCGCCATCGCACAACCCTGGCTGAAGCCCGCCAAAACAATACGCTCGTAGGGAATTCCGCGGGCCACTTCGTTTTCAATCAAGGCCACGATGGCCTGTCGCGAGCGCTCAATGCCTTCGGCATCTTGCTGCTGAACCAAATTGGCTCCGCGTATGTCGTACCAGGCCGGCATCACATACCCGCCGTTGATCGTGACCGGCATGCTCGGTGCGTGCGGGAAAACAAACCGAATTGGGAGACAACCCGACAAATCGAGTTCAGGCACCAGGCCGGCAAAGTCATTGCCGTCGGCACCCAGGCCGTGCATCCAAATCACTGCGGCACTGGGGTTGGTGCCGCTCTCCAGTTCAATGCGGGGTAAGAGTTCGTTCATGGGTGCATTATCCTGCCTTGATCACTTCACCATGTGACCCGCGGCACGGGAGTCAAACGGTGCCAGCAAGCCGTCGAACTGTTTGGGTCATGCCGGCAATGCCACGGTGTTAGCTGCACGCTGGCTCCAGGTCTTTCTGAGCAATGCCTGTACCCATGCCCTTCTTCGCATGTGCACTGCACGCGCAGCACATTCGTTGCTGCTGGCCAAGTAGCTGTGGTCGGTGACTTCAAACAAGCCTACCAGCCCGCGACCGCGTGAACAGACGACTTTTCGGTTTCAGACTGAGCGCGTTGTAGGCGGCAAAAGCAGGGTCAATGGATTTGCGAATCGAGTCCGTGTTCTGGTGGTCAAACCTGTCAAGACCAGCATCACCATACCAAGGCGCTAGAACGTTCCTTGTCATTCTTCGCCAGCCAGTTGGGATCGATTTTTTTCAGCCACGGCCCGGTCTCGGGTCGCCAGAACGCATCGTCGGTGGGGAGCAGATCACCGGGCTGCGGCAGTAAAGGAATCCTGCCGTAGTAGACGCTGCCATCAGGTTTGATCACGATGGCTGCTTCTGGTCCGGCATAGATGATGTTTTGAGTGTCTTGGTCGACTCTGCGGGTGCTCTTGATCTTGGGGTTCTGCTGTGAAATCTGTCGAAACACTTCTGTGGCAATTTGGTCGGCGACATGCTGACTGCCCTGCTTGGCCAGTGCTTTGAGCAGCGCGCCCATCATCATCTTGATTCCGTAGGTTCCCAAGACGCGGACCACCATGCTGGCTGCCGTCACAACCGCCAAGTCTCCATTGGCGACTTTGAAACCCCGAGCAGCGACTGGTGCTGACGGCTCCTCGATCCAAGGATTCGATGGCAGACGGGATGCGGACGATATGGACATAAAACCACCTGGGTGAATTGAAAATGAAAAGTCTGGCGGGACAGTTGCGAGTTGTTGCTAGCGCGTCCGGCGGTCCGTTGGCTATAGGACAAAGCGTTTCAAAATTCAAGTGCAGGCGAAGAATCACGACACATCTCGCGATCAATTCTTTAAGAAACGCCGAGCCCTTCCCAAGCTCTCTGTGCAATCTCAGGGTGCCGGTGGCGAATCGGCTGGTTTGGCCGCGCTCAAGATGAGCATCTTCATTTGAGCTTCATGTTTCGGCTCGGCTGGTGGGTGGGCCGCTTCATTGGTCTATTTTGGGCCTGCACCGGTATTTACTGCCTCCAGTCGTTTTTCCAAGGCGCGCAACGCAGGCCCCATTTGGGTACCCACTGATATTTGCGGATTAGAAAATCCGTCTGCTTTGCCTGCTTCGATTTCTCGGGCTTTGATGAGGGGCACCGCGTTGGCAAAGGCCTGCTCGAAAGAGTGGGTGTTGCGCAGTTGCTCGTCGAAGAGTGCTCGGCCAAAAAACGTTAACTCCGACAACTTGCCACAGCCATAGGATGTGTGGGTGGCGTCGGCGGCCGTCATGACCAAGGTATGGTCGGAAGCCAGAGGTTCTACCCAACCGCCGCTGTAGCAGGCCGAGACCATGATGACGCGGTGAACGATACCCGCTTCGTCGAGCGCTTCACGCAGTAACTGCGGTGTAACGGGCTCAATGACCAAGGGCCAATGGTCCGATGCCAGTTTGAAATCGCTGCCTCCGTGCGACGTCAGGTACACCACCAGCACGTCGCGCTCTAGGTCCATTCGGGTGGCCAGCGCTTGAATCGCACGCTGCAAATTCAAAGGCGTTGCCCAGGGGTGGCTGTCCGTGGTGGTGGCGTGGTTCACCAGGTGCAGCACGCGACCGCTTGCGTCAAAACGCTCGGCCAATACTTTGGCGACAAGGGTGCTTTCACGCAGGAACACATCTTCGCTTGCATAGGGGGCGAACACCAGGCCGTAGACCTCGCCAACGCCGGAGCGGCTGTCCAGCAAATCGTCCACGGCCTTTTGCCAAACCGTTTGCTGGGTTTCGAAGGTTTCTTGGCTGAGCTGCAGCGCCGGTTTTTCAGGGGCTGCAGCGGTCTCGACGTCGGAGTAATCGGGGTGCCAGAATTGATGTGGATGCTCCCAGCTCGCAGCTTCAGACAACCCCATGGCGACGACGACATACACCGTAACGCGCCAGACTGGGCTCACAAAATGTGCAATCAATCTAGCCCACAATGCGATCTGCCAGATGAGGAGTAGCAAATTCACTGACAGCAGCCCATACCGTTCCCACCATGGAGGCGGGCTTGCGTGTGCCTCAAAAATTCCAGGCAAAGAAGCCAATAAAACAGCGGGCAGGCTGGCCGCGAGTGACAACGTAAACCAAGCCGTCAACCAGCCATCTTTGGCCTGGTCACCCATGGCCCACCAAGCGAGCCACAGGGCAGCGACGGGGGGCATCCAGCTATTCAGCCAAGACTGGATATCAAAATAAGACGGGCCTGCGACTTCCAGCCGAGAGACAAGCAGTTCGCTGGCCACAAACAACAAAAACACCCCCAGAGTCTGCCATGCACTGGGTCTGGCCTGACCAATGCGCGGGGCCAGCAGCACGCTGGCCCGCAGTCCTTGTAGCCCCCATTGCCAGGTGCTCAGGGTGTTGGGTCCGTCTGCTGACAAGGCCACGGGCGGCAGGGCGGGCGGTTGGGAGTCGGGCCACAGCTCGTCGGGCTGTTCTGGCGTGTTCACTGGGGTTGACGGGGCGACTTGTTGATGGGGGGATGGCTCATTCATGGCGGCATCATGCCACCGACTGCATCGACATTCGGACCCGCGTTGTCTACAACTTTTTAGTTCGAGCCTGCTCGCGCAGCATGAACAAATACAGGCTCTCCACTTTTTCGCGCGCCCATGGGGTTTTGCGTAAGAACTTCAAGCTGGAGGCAATGCTGGGTTCAAAGTTAAAGCAACGAATCTGAACCTGCTCGCCCAAGGCGGGCCAGCCAAAATGCGCCACCAAGGCGTTCAGCATGGCCTCCAGTGTGATGCCATGCAGCGGGTTGCGGCGTTGGGGTTCAACTGACATAAAGCAGTACCGCCATGTAGTGGCAAGCCGTGCCGGCCAGCACAAACAAATGCCAAATGCCGTGGGCATGACGCCAACGTTCGTCGTTGGCGTAAAAAAGAATACCTGCTGTGTAGAACAAGCCACCCGCAATCAACCAAGCCAAACCACCACCGGGTAGCTCACGCACCAAAGGCACTGCCGCTACCACGGCCAACCAACCCATGGCAAGGTAAAGGGGCACGGAGGGAATGCGGTCTCGTCCGAAGCACAACTCTTTCACGATACCCAGCACGGCCAAGCCCCAAACCACGCCAAACAATGCCCAACCCCAGGGGCCACGCAAAGTGACCAAAGCAAAGGGGGTGTAAGTGCCGGCAATCAACAGATAGATGGCGCAGTGGTCCAACTTCACCAGCACTCGTTTGGCTTTGCCGCGCACGCTGTGATACAGCGACGATGCGCCATAGAGCAAGACCATGCTGGCGGAGAAAACGCTGGAGCCGACAACTTTCCAGGCGTCGCCGTGCAGCGACGATCGGGTGATGAGCAGTGCTGCGCCCGCCACGGCCAGCAACAGGCCAAACAGATGAGTGAAACTATTGAAGCGTTCGCCAGCGTACATGTCGTGCTCAGTGGAGTTGAGCGTTTATTGTCGCCTTGTTGCTTCTCAGCGGCAGGTAACGGATGTGCCGCAAATGGCTGACCTGCAATGGCAGCGTTTGTGCTGTTGCACATGTTGGCCTGCAGGCGGGCCGCCTCGGCCGATTCTGTTTCTATTGGTGTTGACTTTGTTCCCGACAACCTCCAGCCCGTTCGGGGTGTGGTGTCGGAATTTGTGTGAAGCATCGGAGATGCCGCAAGCCTGAAGATGGTCCTGGCTTTTTTTGGGGATCCCCGGAGTAATCCTTTGTTTAGCCAATGAAATAGGGGTTCTACCCAGCACCCATGTGGGGCCGCACTGTCCACAATGCCTTCATCAAACTGACACACAGGTGCCGCATGAGCGAAGGCTTTGCACTCTATGACGCGATGCCCTGGAAGGCCGCTTATGGCAACCATATTGAGCGCGCTTTGCCAGCGCCGCGCTATCAAAGCCTGGCGCACTTGACCCAGTCCGCCTGCGAGCGCTACGCGCAGCGCAAAGCCTTCACCTGTGTGGTGGGTAACGGCATGAATGGCAGCTTGACCTATGCCCAGGTCGCTCAACTCTCCGACGCATTCGCCGTTTACCTTCGCCAAACCTGTGGGCTGGTGGCCGGCGACAGGGTGGCCGTGCAACTGCCCAACGGTTTGCCTTACCCCGTGGTGGTGATGGGGGTGTTCAAAGCCGGTTGTGTGCTGGTCAATACCAACCCGCTGTACACCCCCAGCGAAATGATTCACCAGTTCAACGACTCGGGCACCAAAGTTTTGGTGATCGTGGACATGTTTGCCGACAAGCTGGCTGAGGTGGTGCCCAAAACCGGCATCAAGCACGTGGTGCTGGCGGGGGTGTCTGAGATGTTCCCTGCGGTGCCCAATTTGATTGTGCGTGGCGTGCAGAAAGTGTGGAGCAAGGTGCTGCCACCGGTCCCCGAACTGTCCGTTCCAATTCAGCGGTTTTCAAAGGCGCTGGCCTCGGGTGGGGTGGCGCTGGGCAAGCTGCCTTCGGGCGGTGTCGCCGCATGGTGGCAAAGTATTGGGCCGAGCGCTTTAGCGGCACTGCAGTACACCGGTGGAACCACAGGCGTGAGCAAAGCGGCCATGCTGAGTCACGCCAATTTGCTCACCAATGTGGACCAGGTGTTGGCCATGGGCCGTGCCCAAATGGGCGGTGAAGAATGTGTGTTGACAGCCTTGCCGCTTTATCACATCTTCGCTTTCACAACGAACTTACTTGCGTTTTTTGACATTGGTGCACGCAACATTTTGGTGCCCAGTCCGCGCCCCGTGCAAAACCTGCAGCGTGCGATTGAAAACTATCCCATCACCTGGATCACGGGTGTGAACACGTTGTTCAACGGTTTGTTGAATGAAGAGTGGTTCACTGCTTTTCCGCCCAAAGCGTTGAAGGCGTCGATTGCTGGTGGCACCGCCTTGCACGAAGCTGTGGCGGCGCGTTGGTTGCGCGTCACCGGCACGAAGGTGGCAGAAGGATTTGGCTTGACCGAGTGTTCACCCGTTGTCACCTTCAATCCAATCGCGGGTATCGCCAAACCGAACAGTGTCGGTATCCCCGTGCCTGGTACCGAGGTCAGGTTGGTGGACGATTCAGGTGCGGCGGTGGCACAGGGGCAAGCCGGAGAGTTGATCGTGCGTGGCCCTCAAGTGATGCAGGGTTACTGGCAGCGGTCCGAGGAAACCGCACAGGTGCTCAAAGACGGCTGGCTTTACACCGGCGATGTGGCCGTGATGGACGAGCAGGGTTACTTCCACATTGTTGACCGCAAAAAAGACCTGGTGCTGGTGTCGGGCTTCAACGTCTACCCGAATGAAATTGAAGATGCGCTGTCAAAAATGGGCGCCGTGCTCGAGTCGGCTGTGGTCGGTATTCCCGATGCCAAAACCGGTGAAGCAGTGCGTGCCTACGTGGTCAAAAACCCAGACTACCCGGGCGAGTTAACCACCGCTGCCGTGTTGGCGCATTGCAAAACCCTGCTCACCGACTACAAGATCCCGAAGTCCATCGTGCTGCGGGATGAGTTGCCTAAAACACCGGTTGGTAAGGTGCTGCGCAAGGACTTGAAGGCCGAGGTGAAGGCTGAATTTGCGTCCAAATCGGGGAGCTAAAACATGTTGACCGAAACCGAAACCAAACTGCTGGGTGTGTTGATGATGGTCATCATGCTGGGCATGGGGGCCAGCCTCACCTTTCGCGACTTTTTGATCGCGTTTCGTAAGCCCAAAGGTGTGATCGTGGGCCTGGTTTGCCAGTACGGCGTGATGCCTTTTCTGGGTTATTTGCTGGCTGTGCTTTTGAAGTTGCCACCCGCGCTCGCGGTGGGTTTGATCCTGATGGGTTGCATGCCAGGGGGCACCACTTCCAACATCTTCACCTATTTCAGCAAGGGCACGCTGGCGCTGTCCATCATGATGACCAGCGTATCCACCTTGGTGGCCGTGGTGATGGTGCCTGTCCTGATTTCGTACTACAGCGGTCTGGCCGGTGTGACGGGGCAGTTTGCTATTCCTGCAGCCAATGTGGCGCAGGTGCTGGTGGTGCTACTCGTGCCCACGGTCATCGGCATGTTTTTGCGCAAGTTCAATCCCAATGTCGGCGCAACGATTGAATTGCTGGGGTCCATGCTTGGCATCTTCGTGATTGTGTTTTTGACGGTGTCCTGGGTGCCCCGCAACCACCAGTTGTTGCTGTCCACCCCCTGGCCGGTGTTTTTTGCTGCCATTGGTTTGGGACTTTTTGGCATGCTCTTGGGTTACTGGCTGGCACGTTTGCTGCGGCAAGACAGCAACCGCTCTCGCACCATCAGCCTGGAAACCGGCATTCAAAATGGCCCGCTGGCGGTGCTCATCGTCACGCTGACGTTCAGCGGTGAGATGCAGCAACAGGTGCTGCTGATACCCGTGCTGTACAGCCTGTTTATTGTGATCAGCAGCTCTGTCATTACCGTGTGGTACAGGGCCAGTGCGACCCGGGAGGCGTTGGCGCGAGACGCGGCCAAGGTGGCGATGGGCTGAAGACCAGTTTACGGTTTGTATTTTTCGGTGGGATTGTTTTGTAGCAGTCGCCAAGCGCACCAAAGTCCCCCCGCCACATTGCCCAGGGCTACAAGGGCAATGAGCAGCATCACGGGATAGGGCAGGGCCACGGCTCTCAGCACCCAGGCGCAGACAGATGACAGCACGTTGAAGGCCACCATCATCCAAAAGACGGGGTGTGCAGGTTGCCAAAGTCGTTGCAGTTTCATTCGGGCGCAGTGTTATGGGTGCAAGGCCAATCCCCTAAGGCAAGCGTCCCGATGCCCGGGTCCGCTGTCCGGAGGCAAGTGAAGGCCAGGCGTGGTCAAGCCGTAGCGTGTGCTGGTGTTGGAGGTCGCCTCTGCGGCGAGTACCCAAGCGGCAAGCCGTGAAAGGCGCTCCTCTGTGCCCGAGATGCCGGTGTGCTGCCAGTCCAACCACAGTTCCTGGCTGGCCGTGGAGGCGGTGTCGCGTATGACCAAGTCGCCGCCACTGGCTTGGGCTTGGGCGGCTTTTTTCCAAACCACGAGCTTCAGTGCGTCTCCACGCCGGTAGGCGCGCACGCCTTCGAGTTCAGTGCCGCCACTGCTGCGTGCGCCACCCGTGGCCACCGCCACCGACTGACTTGGAGGCATTGGTGGGCTGGGGTGTTCTGGTTTCGGATAAACCAGCACCTGCGCCGCAGGTCGCCACACCGACCATGCGCGAAACAAGCCCAGTGGAAACCTGGTTTCCACCGTGAGGTTGGGCGTGGCATGCTGGCCGCGGCTGTCGGTGATCCATCCCAGGTGGGCCGAGGTTTGACCCAAAGCGGGCACATCCACCCAGGCCAGCGTGGTGTCGGGTGCGGATTGCAGCTTCAAGCCCAGGCCGTACCGCGCTTTGCCAGCGTTTTGGAGCACGACCTCGAGCAGCGCATTTTGACCAGCAAACACGGGCGCGATGGGCTTCAAATGCAAATTCAGCCCGCGCAAGCTGCCGTGGGTGATGTGCATGGACACCACGGCCGAGCCCGCCAGCAAGAAGGTCAGCACGTAACCCAGGTTGAGTTGGTAATTGATCGAGGCCAGCAACAAGGTGATCAAGGTGATGGCGAACATGAAACCGGCGCGTGTAGGCAGGATGTAGACGTTGCGCTGGGTCAGCACCAAGTGGTCGCATCTGGGGTGGCGTGCGCCCCACCATGCTTGCCATCGATCACGCACAGGGGCCGTCCAGCGCCCCCAACTGGCGAACGTATTCAAGGCAATGGCACCGCCCGCAACATGGCGCGCACTTGTTCCACGCGTCCTTTGCCCGCACCGCTGACCGGCACCAATCGGTGCGCGGTGGTTTGAGGCAAGATGGCCTGGATGTCGTCTGGCGCCACATGCCCACGCTGTGCCAAGAGGGCGCGGGCTTTGGCCGCACGTAACACGGCAATGCCAGCGCGAGGGCTCAATCCCTCGACAAACCACTGGCCGCTGCGTGTGGCGGCGATCAAGGCCTGCAGGTAGTCCAGCAAGGCAGGCGACACATGCACCGCCAGCACGGCTTGTTGAACTTGCAGCAGTTCTGCGGGCGTCAACACGGGTTGGAGTTTGGCTACTGTGTCGCGGCGGTCGGTACCTGACAGCAACTCGCGTTCGCTTTTGGCGTCGGGGTAGCCCAAGGTGATGCACATCAAAAACCGATCCAGTTGGCTTTCCGGCAGCGGATAGGTGCCCAACTGGTCGCTGGGGTTTTGCGTGGCGATTACAAAAAACGGCTGTGGCAGGGGGTGTGTTTGGCCCTCAATGCTGACCTGGTGTTCTTCCATCGCCTCCAAGAGCGCGCTTTGGGTTTTAGGGCCCGTCCGGTTGATTTCGTCTGCCAGCAGCACTTGGGCAAATACCGGCCCAGGGTGAAAAACAAACTCTTCTTTGCTGCGTTCGTAGACGCTGACGCCTACCAAGTCCGAGGGCATCAAATCAGCGGTGAACTGCACACGCGAGAACTGCAGACCCAAGGAGGTTGCCAAAGCGTGGGCCAGGGTGGTTTTGCCCACCCCCGGCACGTCTTCAATCAACAAGTGACCACCGGCCAGCAAACAGGCCACGCTGTCTTCAATTTGTGCACGTTTACCCACAATCACCGTGCTAACCTGATCAATCAGGTGCGCCAAGCGTGGGGTCCAAACCGTGGGGGTCGAGGGTGATTCTGTGCGGGTAGGTGTCAGCATGTATGAACGTTAACCGAAAATTCACAAGCGATTCTGTTTTCTAGCATGTCTCAAACGGCCTATTTCTCGCATCCCGATTGCCGACTACACGACATGGGCCCAGGGCATCCGGAATGCCCGCAGCGCTTGGATGCCATTGACGACCACCTGCTGGCCACGGGCCTGGATCTGGCCTTGCTGCGGTGCGAAGCGCCTTGGGCCAGTGAGAGTGATTTGCTCTTGGCCCACAGCAGTGAGCATGTGGAGCGCATGCATGCCTTGATGGAACGTGTGATGGCGTTTGACCAACCCATTGCCGTCGACCCGGACACCGTGTTTGGCACCGGCACCTGGTTGGCCGCCATGCGGGCCGCTGGAGCAGCCGTGGCGGCTACCGATGCGGTGATCTCCGGCCAAGCGCGCAACGCGTTTTGCGCCGTGCGCCCCCCAGGTCACCACGCCACGCATGCGCGCAGCATGGGATTTTGTTTTTTTAACAATGTGGCCATTGCCGCGCGGCATGCGCTGGAGCGCCATGGTTTGCAGCGCGTGGCCATAGTTGACTTTGATGTGCACCATGGCAACGGTACCGAAGACATCATTGCGGGTGATGAGCGCATTTTGATGGTGAGCGTCTTTCAGCACCCGCTGTACCCGTTTGAAGGCGAGTTGCCCAAAGGGGACAACATGGTGAACCTGCCGCTGCCCGCTTACACCAAAGGCGCAGAAGCGCGTGAACTCATCAACCAGCACTGGCTGCCTGCACTGAACCGTTTCAAACCTCAAATGTTGTTTGTTTCAGCAGGGTTTGACGCCCACCGAGAGGACGACCTGGCGCAGCTCGGTTGGGTGGAAGCGGACTACGAATGGATCACCCGCCGCATCGTCGAAGTGGCCGACTTGCACGCACAAGGCCGCATCGTGTCGTGTTTAGAAGGCGGCTACAACTTGAGCGCCTTGGCACGCAGTGTGGCGGCGCATTTGCGGGTGTTGGCGGGATTGGCTTGAGCCGTTCCGTGGTCCGATTATTGAGCGCGCCAAGACCTGTCGCTTTGCGCCAGGCCCCCCAAGGGGGATGAGAAAACTTGGGAACGGCCCGGCGTTTTCTTGAGAGCTTTCCATAAAACATGACACCCCACACCGTTCGGGCTGAACCTTCGACGGGCTCAGGACAGGACCTGTCGAAGTCGCCGCGTGTCTCGGTGCAGGTCCTTCGACAAGCTCAAGGCGAACGGGCTGGAGGTCGTCGTGAATACGGTAAACATCAATGGGTTTCGTTATTTGAGGCTGTTGGACAGAAAGGCTTGCAAGCGTTCGCTCTGCGGTTTGAGTAACACCTCGTCGGGCGGCCCTTGTTCTTCGATCTGTCCTTTGTGCAAAAAAAGCACCTGGTTGCTGACTTCTCGTGCAAATGCCATCTCGTGCGTGACCACCAACATGGTGCGGCCCTCATCGGCCACTGAGCGCATGACGCGCAGCACCTCCCCAACCAGCTCCGGGTCCAAAGCCGAGGTCGGTTCGTCAAAGAGCATGACTTTTGGCTCCATGGCCAGTGCCCGTGCGATCGCCACACGCTGTTGTTCACCGCCCGAGAGGTGGGCCGTAAAAGCATCCTTTCGGTGGTACACCCCGACGCGTTGCAAGTAGGTTTCGGCACGCTCTTTGGCTTCGGCTTTGCTGAGTTTGAGGGCGTGAATCGGCGCTTCAGTGACGTTTTGTATCGCCGTCATGTGGGCCCAAAGATTGAAGTGTTGAAACACCATGGACACCTGGCAACGCAGTTGTTGCAACTGATGCGCGCTACCGACCTTCAGGGCACCGTTTTTGTCCGGAACCAGTGTTAACTCTTGGCCGTCGAGAATGATGCGTCCCGCATTGGGTTGCTCTAACAAGTTGAGACAGCGTAAAAAAGTGCTCTTGCCCGAACCACTGGAGCCAATCATCGAGATGACATCGCCCTTGTTGGCGGTCACGCTCACCCCTTTGAGCACCTCATTGCTGCCAAAACTTTTTCGAATGTTCAAGCCTTGAAGAATGGTCGAATCAATCACGGGTTATTTCCAAGTCAGTTCAAGTCAGGTCGATGCTCAAGGGCTCAGAAGTTTGCCCGTGCGTGCCAGCGAGGTGCCGGCAATTTTCGCCAGCCGTTTGCCCGGGGCTGCCCAGCGGGAGCCGCAGCGTCCGTAGACCAGTCCCGCCGATTGACAGTGCAACGGCGTGACTTCACCCGTCAGCGCGTTGACCAAGTCGGCGATCAAGTCACCCGCCTGCACTTCATCGCCGGGCCGGCGATGAAACACCACCACGCCGGCGTGCGGTGCGGTCACCGGTTCAGAGCCGGACAATGGTGTGGGTTGGCACAACTCTGGCGCTTTCAAAGCGGCCCGCATATCGACCATCCCGTCCAAGTTGAGCACCCCTTGTTGGGCCAAAAACGCACACAAACCGCGTGCGTCTTGCGCGGCCAAGCCATGGTCGGTATCAGCCTCGCCCCGCAGCTCAACAGTGGTAGCAAAACAAGCCAACTCAATAGGGAACTGCGGCAAGGTTTGCTGCAGCAAATACCAAGGGCGGGTGCAAGCCTCGTCAAACGGAGAATCGCCCGATTCAGTGGCCAGCAGCACGGCGCGGGCACCCAATGTGGCCCCGAGTTTTTGAGCCGTGGCCGCCTGTGGGGTCAGCGCGAACAGATGCATCACCGCATCGGTGTCGCAGTGCAAGTCGAGCACGATGTCGGCGTCAATCGCCAGGCGCAGCAATTGGATCTTCAGGTCTTGGGTGGTGTTCGTGGCGACCAAGGCATGGCTCGCCTCAACCAGGGCGCTGCGAATGAGCTTCGTATTCGAGGCGGCGTCTTGGGTCAACTGGCCTCGAACGGTCTCTAGGATCGCGGCCCCTAGCTCGGGATAACCGCGATTGAAGTTGGCACCATCGCGCAGGTCAAAACGCCCTTGGTGAAATCCCAACGAATGCTGCGCCAAACCGATGGGGTTGGCAAAGGGCACCAAGACGACTTCACCTTGAATCCTGCCCTGGGATTCAAGGTCCGACAAAAGCTTGGAGAGTTGCTGCGTCACCAAAATGGCCGGCACTTCGTCGGCGTGCAAGGCACCTTGGATATAGACCTTGGGGCCCATGTTGGGCGTGCCAAAGCGTTGCACCTGCAGTGTCTGGCGTGTGCCAGGTGCGGTGCTGAGCAGTTCGAGGGTATGGTTTTTCATGGGCAGGCCGTGTCTCAGCGCGGAGCGAGCAAGGTTTGTTGGGGGCGCAGATGGCGCAGAAAACGCCGTTCCAGCAACTTGAATAAACCGACCAATGCGAAGGTCAGTACGAAATAGATGACGGCAGCGACGCCGAACGACTCGGTGACCAAGAGGTGGTTGGAGTTGACGTCTCTGGCCACGCGCGTGATGTCCACCAAGGTGACAGTGCTGGCAATGGCCGTGGCGTGCATCAAGCCCACCACCTCGTTGCTGTACTGAGGCAAAGCCCGCCGCAGTGCGCCTGGCAAGAGAATTTGGCTGTAGAGCTTGAAGCCGCCCAGGCCATAACTTCGGGCGGCTTCGATTTCGCCCACAGCCGTTGCCTTCAACGCGCCCGCAAAAATTTCGGTGGTGTAGGCGGTGGAGTTGAGCGTGAAAGCCAGCCAGGCACAAAACCAGGCATTTTTTAGCAGCACCCAGGCCACGCTTTCACGCACGGCTTCAAATTGCGCCAGACCGTGGTAGATGATGAAAAGCTGCACCAAAAGTGGTGTGCCGCGCAGCACATAGGTGAAAAGCCAAACTGGTTTGGCCAACCAAAAGTTAGGGGACACCCGCGCCACAGCCAAAGGCACCGACAGCACAAAAGAGCTGGCCAGGCTGATGATCAGCAAAACGAGCGTGGTGCGTATCCCTTCCACATACAGCGGCAAGCTGTCGATGATGATTTGCCACTGCATGTCAGAACTGCACTTTCTTCACGCCCAGGCTGTAGCGGGCCTCAAGGCGAGACAGCAAAAAGATCGACACACTGGTCAAGGTGAGGTAGATCAGCGCCACCGCCATGTAAAAGGTAAACGGTGCGCGTGTGGTCGCTGCGGCCAAGCCTGCCCTTTGCACCATGTCGTCCAGACCAATGATGGACACCAGAGCCGAGGCTTTGATCATGATCAGCCAGTTGTTGGCAAACCCCGGAATCGCGTGGCGCACCATTTGGGGCAAAACGATGCGCCACATCACCAAGCGTGGTGGCATCGCATAGGCCAACGCGGCCTCCGCTTGACCTTTGGGTATGGCCAAGATGGCGCCGCGAAAGGTTTCAGTGAGGTAGGCCCCAAAGATGAAACCGATGGTCAGCACACCGGCCAAGAAGGGCGGGATGTCGATGTAACCCCATCCGTAGGCGTCACTGAGCTTGTTGATGCCAATTTGGCCACCGTAGAAGATCAGCAGCATCAATACCAGCTCCGGCATGCCACGAATCAAGGTGGTGTAGGCCTCTGCAGTCCAGCTTGCCGCGCGCGAGCGCGAGAGTTTGGCGCTTGCACCCACCATGCCAAAGATGCAGGCAATGGCCAAGGACGTGGCTGACACTTTCAGCGTCAGCACCAGTCCTTCCAAAATCGCGGGCAGGTAGCCGTAGAGCATGGTCTGTCGCTGATTCAGGTGGTGGGTTGGAGGGCCTGTGGCGACTTACTCGCCGCGTATGTTCACGTCGAAGTACTTATCGTTGATGGTTTTGTACACGCCATTGGCGGTGATGGTTTTCAGCGCGGCATTGACCTTCATTCGCAGGCTGTCTTCACCTTTGCGCATGGCAATGCCAACGCCGCCGCCTTGTGCCGCACCGCCGATCACCACGGGGGCACCTAGCTTGGCGTAGCCCTTGCCTTCGGGCGATTTCAAGAAGGCTGCAGTGGCTGCCAGCGATGAACCAAAACCAATGTCACCGCGCCCGGCGACCAGCTCCATGGTGACTTCAGCTTCTTTGGCAACCAAGAGCAACTCGCTGTCTTTGAAGTTCTCTTGCAAGTACTTGGCGCGTGGCGTGTTGCGGGTCACGATGATCTTCTTGCCCTTGAGCAGGGATGGCGTGATGGTTGTGTACGACCCGGCTTTGCCAATCCAGGCGGACGGAATGTCGTAATAGGAGTCGCTGAAGTCAGCCGATTTTTTTCGCTCCTCGGTGATGGACATGGACGCGACGATCATGTCGAACCGACGTGAGTTCAGCGCTGGCATCATGCCGTCCCACTCTTGGGCCACCATGGTGCATTCAGCTTTGATCTGAGCGCAAATGGCATTGGCAATGTCAATGTCAAAGCCAGAGAACTTTCCGTCCGGGCTCATTTGCGAGAACGGTGGGTAGTTCGCCTCCACACCGATGCGGATCTTGGCCCAATCCGGCGCTTGTGCTTGGGAGGCCGAGTGAAAACTCAATGCGGCGAGTAACAAAGAAGCCGTCGTTAACTTTCGGAACATAAGAAACTCCTGGTGGGTGTGGTGGCGGGCGGCCAAGTGCAAATCCTGTATGAAAACTTATTTTCATATAAATGAAACACGAAAAAACCAGGACAAACCCTTTGTTTGGAATGCCTATTTTTCGCAGTGGAGCGTCGATAATTGACACACGATGGCCCGCGCAAAGTCTCTTTCCCTATCGCCACCTGCCATGCAGGTCGACACCTCCTTCGCGGGCTCGCCCTTGGGCTGCTTGCTTCAAGGCATGCTCAGTCAAGGCCGTGGCTCTAACGCCGTGATTGCAGACTTTCTGCTGCGTCACCCGATGCGAGCCACGGCCTGGGGCATTGAGGAGTTGGCGGCTCAAATACAAACATCGACGGCGACGTTGAGTCGATTTGCCCGCACCTTGGGTTTCGATGGCTTTTCTGCGCTGCGCGCCGCCATGGCGGAGGCCTTGCAGCAAGCGATGCAGCCCGCTTTTCAGCCGGTAGAGAAGCTGCGTGGTGCTTTACAGCGGACACCGACCCAAGGCAGCAATCCGGTTTTGGCCGAAAGTTTGCAAGCGAGCCTGACCAATTTGAATGCCACTGCGGCGGCACTTGACATGACTGTGCTGGATGCCATTGCCAAACGGGTGCTCCAGGCCAGTACCTTGTACACCATGGGTTTTGGCATCAGTTCCCACTTGGCGGCCATACTGGCCCTGGACTTGCAGCCGTTTTGTAAGCAGTGCATCAACGTCGCGGAGTTTGGCGGCACCGAGGTGGCAGCCGGTCGGCTGATGAATATTGGCCCGAAAGACCTGCTGATTGTCATTTCTTTCCCGCGTTATGCGGGTGATGCGGTGACCTTGGCGCGTTACGCCAAAGACCGTGGCGCACGCATCGTGGTGTTGACGGATTCGGTGGCATCGCCCCTGGTTCCATGGGCGCATGATGTGATGCTTGCCGCAGCGTTGCATCCTGTTCTTTCCAGCAGCTACACCGCCGCGCTGATGGTGGTTGAAGCCCTGGTCACGAGTTTGATGCTCAGTGGCCATGACCATGTGCAGCAAGCACAGAAGTTGACCGATGCGATTTCAAACTACCTGTACAGTGATCGGCCAGGTTCTGACAAAAACAGGAGTCGAACGGCGCAGAAGCTGATGCCACGACCCTGATACAGAGTCTTCTCTGCAGGTTTGTTTTCACCAGCAGGTCACCGCTCAGCGTTTCGCTGCTTGTTGAATTGGATTTCGACTCTCTCTTACCTACCCCCAGATGAACAACACCGAACTTCATGAGCTGCTGCTCGCCTTGCGACAACCGGAGGTTTTGATCGAGGCTGCGGTCCTTGTGAGTTGTTTGATGGCGGCTTACCTGGTGGTCCGATTGCTGCGCGGTGGACAACGGCCCGAGGGTTCGATTTGGTTTGGCAAACGCATCGTGGACGGCGTTTTTTTCCCGGTCATGGCGATGTGTTTGGCCTACCTGGCCAAGGCGCTGCTCGTGGGCACGGTCAAAGTAGCAGTGTTCAAGGTCGCGATACCTATTTTGTTGTCCTTGGTGGTGATTCGGCTGTCGGCGCGGGTGTTGACGGCCAGTTTTCCCAACTCACGCGGTGTGCAGTTGTTGGAACGAACCGTGTCTTGGGTCGCCTGGTTGACCGTGGTGCTTTGGGTTACAGGCATCTTGCCGCTGGTTCTTCAGGCCATGGAGGATGTGAGCTGGAAGATGGGTGCCAGCCGAATCAATTTGCGCAACTTGATGGAGGGTTTACTTACTGCTGGCCTGGTGCTTGTATTGGCGCTGTGGGTGGCCTCGGCGGTTGAGAAGAAGTTGCTGCACGGTGAGGTGCAAGACCTGTCACTGCGGAAAATTGCTGCCAACATCGTCAGAGCCGTTTTGCTTTTCGTGGGCCTGTTGCTCGGCTTGTCTGCGGTGGGCATCGACCTGACCGCCCTGAGTGTGTTGGGTGGCGCCATCGGCGTGGGGTTGGGATTTGGCTTGCAAAAAATTGCCGCCAACTATGTGAGCGGCTTTGTCATCTTGGCCGAACGTTCGCTGCGCATTGGTGACATGGTGAAGGTGGATGGTTTTGAAGGCCGGATCTCGGACATTCGCACGCGCTACACCGTGATCCGCGCACTCAATGGCCGTGAAGCCATTCTCCCGAATGAAATGCTCATCACCGCGCGGGTGGAAAACTCATCCCTGGCTGACCCCAAGGTGTCCATCACATCCCATGTGCAAATCGCCTATGGCAGCGATCTGCCTGCCGTACAGCAGGCCTTGGCGGCAGCCGTGGCCAAGGTGAACAGGGTTTTGCCTGACCCGGCACCGGCCGTTTTGCTCAACGAGTTTGCAGCCGACGGTTTGGCGCTGAGCATTCTGTTTTGGATAGGCGACCCAGAGAACGGGCAAAACAATGTTCGCTCTGATGTGAACATGGCCGTGCTGGCTACTTTGAACACGATGGGTGTCGAGATTCCCTATCCCCAGCGGGTGTTGCGGCAGGTGTGAGCCACGGGTTCAGCGACCCGCCTTAGAGCCGCTAACAAAACACTGCATACACCGTTCGCCCCGAGGTCGAAGGGCCTTGCACCGAGGTACGCGCTGGCTTCGACAAGCTCAGCCCGAACGGTTTTGTTAGCGGCTCTTAAGAGCGGTCTTGCAAATGACTCAGCTCCGCCTCGCTGAACCCCGCTTGTCTGCGCGCATCCAGGTTAAACGGTGGCCGCTGCTTGGGCGCAAAGTAACGCTTGACCAGTTCAGGGTAGAGCCCTTCGGCGTCCAGCCCATCACGCGCGCAAAGCCAGCGGTACCAGTGGTTGCCGATGGCCACATGGCCCACCTCGTCGCGCAGGATGATGTCCAAAATATCCACCGCGCGTTGGTCACCAGCTTGGCGCAGTTTGGCCTGGATGGGCGGCGTGGCGTCCAGGCCGCGTGCCTCCAGGGTGCGGGGCACCAAGGCCATGCGGGCCGTGATGTCGCCTGCGGTGCTTTGTGTCATGGACCACAGGCCGTCGTGGGCGTCAAAGTCACCGTACTGAACACCGAGGGTTTGCAGATGCTCGCGCAGCAGTGTGAAGTGCAGGGCCTCTTCGCTGGCGACTTGCAGCCAGTCCATGTAGTAGGCCTCTGGCATGCCAGGGAAGCGCCATACGGCGTCAAGCGCCAGATTGATGGCATTGAACTCGATGTGGGCGATGGAATGCAGCAGTGCGGCGCGGCCCTCAGGCGTGAAGGGGGAACGAGCTGGAACATCTTTTGGTGAGACCAGGCGAGGCAGCGCAGGGCGGCCAGGTATGCCCTGCGGCTCGGCCAGCGATTCGTCTACATCCAAGTGGTGGGCACTTCGGTGCTCGTACAAATGCCGGGCAGCGGCGGCTTTCTCGGTCGGATCGTTCACGCACAGTGCTTGCAGCGCGGCCGAGCGCAAACTGCGGGGCGCGGGATCGTTTGAGGGGTTGAACCCGGCATCAAAGGTAGGCATCCGTAGAATTATCGGCTTGCCAGCATCAAGAAGACAGGAGACCTACCTTGGCCATTTACCAACTTGACGATCGCGTACCTACCGTGGCACCTTCCGCCTGGGTGGCCGACGATGCCCAAGTGATCGGTCTCGTGGAACTGGCCGAGGACAGCAGCGTGTGGTTTGGCGCGGTGCTGCGCGGCGACAACGAGCCACTGCGTTTAGGCCGTGGCAGCAATGTGCAAGACGGCGCGGTGGTGCACTCGGACATGGGCTACCCCGTGGTCATTGGAGAAGACGTCACCATTGGCCACCAGGCCACCTTGCATGGCTGTACCGTGGGCGACGGTTCCCTCATCGGCATCCAGGCCATCGTGCTCAACGGTGCCAAGATCGGTAAAAACTGCTTGGTGGGGGCGGGTGCCTTGTGCACCGAGGGCAAGGAATACCCTGACGGATCTCTCATCGTGGGTGCACCAGCCAAGGTCATACGCACCCTGAGCCCGGAACAAATTGAGGGGTTGAAGCGCAACTCGGCCCACTATGTGGAGAATGCCCTGCGCTACCGAACTGGCCTGAAAAAGCTGGGATGATGGGGTTTGTCCACTGCCGCGCTGAGGATTCATGCCACAACTGAAAAAGATTGTTCTGACCTTGGTGCTGCTGGCTTTGTTCGGCGCAGCTTTGTTTTTTGCCCTGCGTCAGCAAAAGGGCGTGGTTGAACAGCAGGAGGTGGCGTCTACCGAGGCATTGAAGGGCTTGATTTCGGTTGATGTCGAGGCCTACTTCAAAGACGAACGGGTGCAAAAAATACTGGCCGACAAACGCCTGCCGGTGAATGTGGCGCGGGTGGGGAGCCGCGACATGGCGTCCAAGGTTGTCGCTGGTGCCATGCCCGATTTTTTCTTTGCCTCGGGTGTTGTGGCTGGAAACCAGATTGGGGAGGCGGCGCGTAAGGCCAGTCTCACCGTCACGCCCAGTTCACCGTTCTACTCCCCTTTGGTGATCGCCAGTTGGTCTCCCGTGGCCCAGGTGCTTGTGGCCAATGGCGTCGCCAAAAAAACAGGTGAACGCACCTATGGCGTGGACATGGCCAAACTCACCAACTTGATGTTAGCCAAAAAAAGGTGGAATGAATTGCAGGGTGCGCAAAGCTACAACGTATCGCGCAGCGTGCTGGTGTCCACTACGGACATACGCCGCAGCAATTCGGCCGCCATGTATTTGGCGTTGACGAGTTATGCCTTGAATGGCGATGTGGTGAGCGACCGCGCCGCCGCCCTGGCGCTTTCAACCAAGCTCGCAGAGCTATTCAAACGCCAGGGTTACCAAGAAAACTACGTCAACGGCAACTTTGACGATTACCTCACCTTGGGCCCCGGCAAAACACCGCTGGCCTTCATTTACGAATACCAAATGGTGGCCCATGCTTTGGCCAAGAAGTCACTGGGTGCCGACATGGTTTTGGTCTACCCACAGCCCACCATCCTCAACAAACAAGTGTTTGTGGCTACCAATGCAAGGGCACGCGCCTTGGCCGATCTGCTGGCAAGCGACCCGGCACTCCAGCGCCTCGCCGTGGAGTACGGTTTTCGTATTGCCGACAGCGGCGTCTTCATGCAAACCATCGCCCCCACGGGTTTGGCTGTGGAAGAGCGCATCGGCAATGTGATTGACCCGCCGTCGTTTGAACTGATGGGCGAAATGATTGATGTGGTGACCCAGGAGATGGCGAAATGAAAACGATCACCCCGTTCAAGTCTTTGTTGCTGGCAAGTCTGTTGATACTGACCGCTTGCAGCAAAGAAGAAGCCAGCAAACCGGCTGCGGCACAAGCCGCGGATGCTGCCGTTTTCAAAGTACTGGCCACCAGCGATCTGCGCGATGCGCAACCCCTCGAGGCCATGGTGGAAAAAGCCATCGGCGTGAAACTGCGCTTCACCTATGGCGGCACCATGGAAAGCACCGAGGCGGTGCTGACCGGCAAAACCGACGCGCAAGCCGCCTGGTTTGCCAATGCCAAATACCTGTTGAGCGACCCGCAGGGGCAAGCCCGCGTCAAGCTGCAAGAAAAAATCATGCTCTCGCCCATCACCCTGGGTGTGAGTCAGTCGGTGGCCAAACAATTGGGCTGGGATGATCCCAAAGTCGCCGAACAAGTCACCTGGCGCACCATCACGCAAGCGGCGGCGTCGGGCAAGATCACCTACGCCTTGTCCAACCCTGCCACCTCCAACCAGGGTTTCATGGCCTTGATGGGCGTGGTGGCGGCGGCCAGCAACAAGGGCCGAGGCCCTGACGGCGCAAGATGTCGACCGCAGCGCCATTGCGAATTTCTTGAAGGGCTACAAACTGCCGGGCGATAACTCCACCTATTTGTCCGAGAAGTTCATCGAGCAACAAGGTCGGCAGGTCAATACCTTCATCAACTATGAAAGCTGGCTGCTGTCGCTCAACAGCAGCGGCAAACTCAGCGAAAAACTCGCCTTGGTCTACCCCCACGAAGGCGTGGCCACGGCCGACTACCCCTTCATGCTGCTGCAAGAAGGCCGGCGCGAGGACTACCTCAAGGTGGTGGCCTACCTCAAAGGCCCTGAGGCCCAAACCTGGCTCGCCCGCCAAACCCTGCGCCGCCCAGTGAACCCCGAGGTGGCTGCCGCTGTCGCCGATCTATTCCCCGGCGGTGCCATGCGCGTGGAGCTGCCGTTTTCCCCCGACCGCGCTTTGTCCGACGGTTTGATCGACGCCTACCTCAACGAATTCCGCCGCCCCATCGCCTCCACTTTTGTTCTGGACACCAGCGGCAGCATGATGCGCGACCGCCGTCGCGATCAACTCATCGAGGCCATCCACTACATCTCAGGCATCGACAACTCACTCACCGGCCGCCTGGCCAAACTCACCAACCGCGAACGGGTTTGGATGCTGCCGTTCTCCGACATGCCGGGCCAAATCACCGCCTTTGAAGTACCTGCAGGCCAGCGCACTGGCAAAGGGGTGCAACAACAAGCAGACTCCGACGCCAAACAACAAGTGCTGGCCCAGGTGCGCCAATACGCCGACTCGCTCAACATGACGGGCGGCACCGCTTTGTACGACAGCGTGCTGGCTGCACTGACCCACAGCCTGGAGCAGCGCAAGAAAAACCCGCAGTACCAGTACTCGGTCGTGGCCTTCACCGATGGCGAAAACACCATGGGCCGCGACCTGGCCGCCTTCGAGCGCAGCTACAACCAACTACCGGAAGACGTGCGCGCCATCCCCGTCTTCATGGTGCTCTTCGGCGAAGCCAAAGAAGCTGACCTCAAACGTTTGGTGCAAATCACCAGCGGTAAGGTGTTTGATGCGCGTAAGACGGCGCTCTATGCGGTGTTCAAGGATATTCGGGCGTATCAGTGATGAACGCAGCTCACAACAACCCACCCCGCGTCATTCCCGCGAAGGCGGGAATCCAGTCGGTGGTGGCCTATGCACCCATCGCCTTCCCTCGCCGCACTGCCTGGATTCCCGCCTTCGCGGGAATGACGGGAGAACTTGTTCACGGCCTCGGCGTTGCCGCATACTTGCAGCCGTTCAATTGAGACGCCTTGGAGCACGAACATGGGTGACATTCATTCAATCGAAAAAGCGGTGGAAGCCTTGCCCCCCTCGGAGTTGGCCGAATTCCGCCGTTGGTTCGCCGAGTTCGACGCTGCCAGTTGGGACGCGCAAATCGAACACGATGCGAACGCGGGCAAGCTGGACGCTCTGGCGGCGGAAGCCCTTGCCGACCACCGTGCAGATTCGGCGCGCCCACTTTGAAACACACGGCATCGGCACGCTTTTGGCAGTGCTTGGAGGCACTGCCTGCCGAGGTGCAGGCGCTTGCGCACAGAAACTATGCGCTGTTGAAGGAAGACCCGTCTCATCCTTCTTTGCACTTCAAATCCATTGGTAAGGGCCGATTCCACAGCGTCCGGGTAGGGCTGTACTACAGAGCATTGGGCATTCCGGTGGATGGCGGTGTGCATTGGTTCTGGGTTGGTACTCATGGTGAGTACGACAAACTTATCGGTTAAGCAAGCCGTACACGATGTTGACATCAAAAGAACTTGGCGACGAAGGGGAAGCGCATGCCTGTGAGCTGCTTCGCGCTCGCGGCTTTACAGCCACGCTTCTCCCTGTTAACGCGAAGACCTATGACATTGAGGTGACTCGAGGCAGCGTGAGCTTCAAGGTGTCGGTGAAGGTGTCAAGAGAGAAGCAGCATGTCCGCCTTGGCTCCAGGAGGTCTGTGCTTGGTCTAAGTTCGGGCAACTTTGTCTTCGCGTTCATTCCAACGCTTGGAGGGAAAATTGAAGCGCTAGCGCTCTCATCCTACGGTCTGCTCATCATTCCGGCAGAAGTTGCGCGCGAGGATGCGCTGTCGATTCACGACCCCTACTGGATCGAGAAGAGTAAAGATCCAAATACCTTTAGTGTCATGGTCAAGGGCTATGGAAGCCATCATCGAGCAATGTGGCCGACCTGGCTAACGTACCGAGACGCTTGGCACCTACTACGTCAAGAATGAACCGCCTCACCCGCCTCCTCACCCATCCCGCCAACTGGTGCGGCCTGGCCGTGGCCACCGCTGTATTAGTGCTGCAAGGCCTGGGCTGGCTGGGCACCATGGGTGTGGGGGTTGCCGCCATCGGCTATGCGGCCGGGTTTGCGGTGGCCGGTTTATGGTTGGGGTGGCCGAGCCTGTCGGCCCCTGAATGGGAAACGCTGGAGTTCAAAGATGAAGGCGATGCGCGTGAAGCCATGAATCGGGCCTTGGGCGGCGTGCGCGGCCTGGTGCAATACAACCCCGACAACCGCCTGCCTGCCAGTTTGCAAGCCCAGGTGCTGGGTCTGTGCGCTGACCTGGAGGCCTTGCTCGCGCAATGGGAGCGCAGCAAAGGCGCGCTGTCGCTGCAAGAAAGTTTTCACGCGCGACACATTGCCATCTCGTATTTGCCCGAAGCTTTGAAAACTTATTTGTCCATTCCGCCTCAGTACGCCGGCAGCCGCGTTTTGCAAAACGGCAAAACCGCGCAAGACACGTTCCGCGACACACTCAGTGAGTTGCAAACCAAGGTGAAACAACTGGCCGACGACCTGGCCAGCCAAGACGCGCATGCATTCTTGAGCCACTCTCAGTTTCTCCACGACAAATTTGGCCATCGCAGTGTCTTGTCTGCGCCGTCATTGGCCCCATCTTCGACCGCAGCGTCGTCCCCAACCTCCAAGGAGTCTTGAATGTCTTCGACCAACCCCGGGATGACCACGGCAACCGGCACTTCAAGCTCGAACGCAGTCACCGGCTTTGCGCTCACCCCGCCTGAAGTCATCACGCCGCTTCCAGTGGAAACCAGTGTGGGTGCGGTGCCGCTCAAGCCCGACCTGCAAAACAAGGTGGAAGATCAGGTGGGCCGTTTCATCGACGCCTTGATGCAAGAAGACGTCAACAGCGATGCCTTCAAAGCCAAACTCGACAGCGCTTTCGCTTTGGGCCGACAAGAGGTGTCCACTGCCGCCAGCCTGATGCAAGGCCAGCTTTTGCAGCGCAACTTCGTGGGTGCCGAAGACAGCCCGGCCTACAAAGCCATCGCCGCCATTCGTGGGCAACTGGATGAACTCAACCCGGGCAAAGACGGCGACTTGCTCCAGCCCAACAAACTCTTTGGTCTGATTCCTTACGGCAACAAACTGCAAGCGTACTTTCGCAAGTACCAAAGCGCCTCCAACCAACTCAGCCAGGCCATGAACCAGCTCTATGCCGCACGCGACGATGTGCAGCGCGACGTGGCCGACATCGAAGCCACACGTGGCAAGTTGTGGGACGCCATGCAGCAGCTCTCAGCCGCCATCCACTTTGCCCGCACCCTGGACAACCAGTTGGCCGACAAGGTCAACGCCCTCAAAGCCACCGACCCCATCCGCGCCAAGGCCCTGGAGCAAGAGGTGCTCTTTTATGCCCGCCAAAATCTGGCCGACATTCAAACCCAGCAAGCTGTGTGCGTGAACGGCTACTTGGCGCTGGATGTGCTCAAAAAAACTGGCCGTGAAATGATGAATGGCTGCTCTCGCGTGGCCACCACCGGCATGAGTGCCCTGGCCGTGGCGCAAACCGTGGCCCGTGCCACCGGCAACCAAATCCAGGTGATGGAGATGCTGCAAGGTGTGAATGCAACCATTGGCGATCTCATCACCCAAACCGGCAAACAGTTGAACCAACACGTGGAAGCCACCGGCAACTTTGCCAGTAACCCGATGCTGGGCATTGACAAGATCAAAGAGATGTTCGACCAAACCTACCAGGCCATGGACGCCATGGACACCTTCCGCAGCCAAGCCATCACCGCCATGGGCCAGAACAACGTCATCATGCAAGAGCAACTCGCCCGCAGTGAGCAATACATTGACCGCGTGCGCCAACAGCAGGCCCGGCAGGTGGTGGGGGCGAAAGATGCGGGGCCGGTGGCGTTGTGATGTTTCCTATGATGACTGACCACCACGTTCGTTTGGTTTATTCAGGTTTCCAAAAAACATGACGACACGTACCGTTCGGGCTGATCCTTCGACGGAGCTCAGGACAGGACCTGTCGAAGCCGGCGCGGCCCTCGGTACATCGAAGCCGATAGCTATGTTGACAAAATCCATAGAACCGCAGGGCGAACGGAAGGTGGTTTGTCATGAGGTTAGAAAACATCAATAGAAAGAAAGCCCTTTGAGCGAACTCCATAAATTCATTTTCGATGGCCTGCCAGTGCGCGGCATGCTGGTGCGCCTGACCGACGGTTGGCAAGAGGTGCTCAAGCGCAGGCAAGGGCAGGGCGCGAATGCCACCGGCCCCTTCCCAGAGCCTGTGAGGGCCTTGCTGGGTGAGATGGCAGCGGCGGGTGTCTTGATGCAAGCCAACATCAAATTCAACGGTGCCTTGGTGCTGCAAATGCATGGTGATGGCCCAGTGAAATTGGCTGTGGCCGAGGTTCAGTCCGATTTGGCCTTTCGCGTCACGGCCACCGTGGCAGGCGAGGTCACGCCAGGGGCGCAAGTGGAAGCCATGCTGAACGTGAGCGGCAAGGGCCGCTGCGCCATCACGCTCGATCCCAAAGACAAATTGCCTGGTCAAACCCCCTACCAAGGGGTGGTGCCCTTGCATGGTGACCAACGCGAGCCCTTGCAGCGCTTGAGTGAGGTGCTGGAGCACTACATGCTGCAATCCGAGCAGCTCGACACCAAACTCATTCTGGCGGCCAACGACCAAGTGGCTGCGGGCCTCTTGATTCAGCGCCTGCCGGTGGAAGGCAAGGGCAACATTGGCGGCGCACGAAATGAAGATGACATTGGCGTGAACGAAGCATACAACCGCATCGCGCATTTGGCCGCCACGCTCACACCTGAAGAGTTGCTGTCCCTGGATGCCGATACCGTCCTGCACCGCCTGTTCTGGGAGGAGCCTCTGCTGCGTTTTGAACCCCAAACCGGCCCGAATGCACCGCGTTTTGCATGCACCTGCTCACGCGAACGTGTGGGCCACATGCTGCGCAGTTTGGGTGTTCAAGAGGTTGAAAGCATCTTGGAAGAACAAGGCCGCGTTGATATTGGGTGCGAGTTCTGCGGCCAACATTATTTGTTTGATGCCGTGGATGCAGCTGAACTTTTTGTGCCGCCGAGCAGTCAAGCACCTGGCTCACGTGCGGTGAACTGAACTATTGATGTTTACCTTATTCACGACAATCTCCAGCCCGTTCGCCCTGAGCCTGTCGAAGGGCCTGTACCGAGGTTCGCTCTGGCTTCGACAGGCCCTGTCCTGAGCTCCGTCGAAGGGTCAGCCCGAACGGTGTTTGGTGTCGCGATTTATGTAAGGCTCAATAGGTCCTACGCTCACTCCGAAAGATTCTTATGATTTACGCGTTGCTCAAGCTCCTCCATTTGTTGTCCGTCATCGTGTGGATAGGCGGCATGGTGTTCTCGCACTTTTTTTTGCGGCCTGCGCTCGGCGAGTTAGACCCCCCAGCCAAAGCGCGGTTGATGACTGCCGTGTTGTCGCGGTTTCTCAATTCGATGCTGGTTCTGAGCACGCTGACGGTTGCCAGTGGTGTTTGGATGATTGGACGCGTGGCCAAACAGACCGTGCAAGCCGGTTTGCCTTTCAACATGCCGCTGGAGTGGTGGGTGATGGCTGGCCTGGGGGTTTTCATGTGGCTGGTGTTGGGGCACATTCGTTTCGTGCTTTTCAATCGACTGCGCCGCGCGGTGGAGGGGCTGGACTGGTCGGTGGCCAACGGTGTGTTGCTCCAAATCAGGCATTGGGTGCTGTTCAACCTGTGTTTGGGTTTGGGCATCGTCGCGGTTGTCGTCCTTGGTACTTCCACTTGAATTCCGTCTTGACGTGCGGGTTTGTCATGCATTCGCCACAAAACCTTCATAAACTGAAGGCATGACGTCTTTGAACTCCGCGTACACCGCAACCACCGAAGTGACCGCCGCGCCCAACATGCCGGCGCTTTTGAACCGCGAAACCGCCATCCTGGCGTTCAACCGCCGTGTCCTCGCGCAAGCCCTGCGCGAGGATGTACCGCTGCTGGAACGTTTGCGTTACGTCTGTATTGTTTCCAGCAACTTGGACGAGTTCTTTGAGGTCCGTTTTGCTGACTACATCGAAGCGGCCAGGTTGCCCGGTGCAGGTGTCTCCAACCGCGACTTGGAAACCGTGGCCGCGCAAGCCCACGAGCTGATTGACGAGCAATACCGTGTCTTTAACGATGAGGTCATGCCGAAGCTCAGCGACCAAGGCATTCAAATTCTGAACCACTCACAGCGCAACGAGGCGCAGCGCCGCTGGGTGAGCCAGTTCTTTTCACGCGAAGTCAAACCGCTGCTGGTGCCGGTGGGTCTGGACCCCTCGCATCCTTTTCCAGTCGTCGCCAACAAATCGCTGAACTTCATCGTTCGGCTTTCTGGTAACGACGCATTTGGCCGCGCCAACACCATTGCCATTGTCAAAGTGCCCCGGGTGCTGCCGCGTGTGATTCGCCTGCCAGACCATTTGGCTGCGCCGGGCCGACAAGCTTTTGTGCTTCTCACCAGCGTGATCCGCGCCAACTTGGAATCGTTGTTCCCAGGGCGTCAGGTGGAGGCTTTCTCGCAGTTCCGCGTCACGCGCGACTCTGACCTGGCGGTGGACGAAGCCGACGTCACCAATTTGCGCCAAGCCCTGCGCTCAGGCTTGACCACACGCCATTTCGGGCAGGCCATTCGTTTGGAGGTGGTCAACACCTGCCCGCCAGAGTTGGCGACCTTTTTGCTCGATCAGTTTGATTTGCCACAAGCCGCGTTGTACAGGGTCAATGGGCCGGTGAACTTGGTGCGTTTGAATCAGTTGATCGACCAGACCCAAGCGCCTGCATTACGTTTTGCACCCTATGAGCCCAGTTGGCCCGAAGGCAGGCTGCCGCGTCAAGACTCCATCTTTGACACCCTGCGCCAACGTGATGTGTTGATGCACCATCCGTTTGAATCGTTTGAACCTGTGGTGCAGTTTTTGCGCCAAGCCGTCTACGACCCCGATGTGCTCGCGATCAAACAAACCATCTACCGCACCGGCAGCGAGTCACCATTGATGGACTTGCTGATTGAAGCCGCTCGCCGAGGCAAAGAAGTGATGGCCGTGGTGGAGCTCAAAGCCCGCTTCGACGAAGAGGCCAACATCAACTGGGCCGAACGTTTGGAGGCCGTCGGTGTGCAGGTGGTCTATGGCATTGTGGGTCTCAAAACCCATGCCAAGCTGCTGCTGGTGACACGGCGTGAAGGCAATCGCCTGCGTCGCTACGGCCATTTGTCCACAGGCAACTACAACCCCAAAACCGCCAAGCTCTACACCGACGTCGGTTATCTCACGGCCAACCCTAAACTGACCGAAGATGCCGACGCCATCTTCCAACAACTGGCCAGCCTGGGGCGTCAAAAACCCAGCAAAGGGTTGTTGCAAGCGCCGTTCACACTGCACCGCGAAATGCTGGCTTGTGTGGACAGGGTGGCGAACGCGGCCAGGGGCGGGCAGCACGCACGCATCGTGCTCAAACTCAATGCCTTGACCGATGTGCCCTTGATTGAGGCTTTGATCAAAGCCGGGCAAGCCGGTGCCAAGATTGATCTCATCATTCGTGGTGCCTGCATGCTGCCTCCCGGCATTCAAGGCGTGACCGACAACATCCGGGTGCGCAGCGTCATAGGCCGCTTTTTGGAGCATTCCCGCATTCTTTACTTTTGCTGGGGCCAAGACTCGAACGACGAAGCGCTCTACTTGTCGAGCGCCGACTGGATGAGCCGCAATATGTTTCGCCGCATTGAGGTGGCTTGGCCCATCCCGGATCCAACGCTGCGCCAGCGTGTGATTGATGAATGTTTGGTGCCCTATTTGCACGACCACTTGGATGCTTGGCAACTCCAGTCCGATGGACATTACCAGCGCGTCGCCCATCAAGGCCCCAGTGCACAACGGGCTTTGATGCAGCTTTTCACGGCCAATTAAGGTGGCACCGTGGACTTGATACTCTGGCGCCACGCCCAAGCCCATTTGCTGCGCGAGGACGAGACCGACTTCGAGCGCCGACTCACCACCAAAGGTGAACGACAAGCGCAGCGCATGGCCGTCTGGTTGAACCAGCGCTTGCCAGATTCCACCCGGGTGTTGGTGAGCCCAGCGCAGCGTTGCCAACAAACGGCTGCGGCGCTGGGGCGCATTTTCAAGACCGTCGAAGCGCTGGGTCCCGAATGCGGTGTGGACGATTTGCTTCAGGCCGCGCGTTGGCCGACTGCCGCGGAGCCTGTGTTGGTCGTGGGCCATCAACCCACTCTGGGATTGGTCGCTGCGCAACTGATGTGCGGTCTGCCCCAAGCCTGGTCTGTCAAAAAGGGTGCGGTGTGGTGGCTGCGCCAACGCGAGAACGAAGAGGGCCGTGTCGCCGAGGTGACGCTGCAGGCGGTACAAGGAGCCGACTGTTTGTAGTCTGCGGATATTGATTGCTTACATACCCGTCACTTCGCACCCAAGCAGCGCACCGCATGGTGAAAACTTGATACCGGCGCAGTGTTTTCTGATGCGCGCATCATGCGGGATCGGAAATGGGAGACTGTCATGGTCAACAAAATGAAGCTGACATCACGAACACGGTTTGTGTTTATCTCGTGTGCCTGTGCCGCCTTGCTGTCCGCTTGTCATGCCTACGGCCCACAAAGCATCGCCCCTGGGGCCAGCATTGCCCAGGTGCAAGCGCAGATGGGGCCGGCCACCGCTACCCAACCACCACCACCGGATCAGCCCAGTGCTGCCAGCCGTTTGGAATTTGCGCGCGGCCCGATGGGCAAACACACCTATATGCTGGACTTTGATGGACAGGGGCGTTTGCTGGCTTGGGAGCAGGTGTTGACCGAAGCCAGGTTCTTGAAGGTGGAGCCTGGTTGGTCGCAGGCGCAAGTGCGTGCCTGGCTGGGGACACCGTCCAATGCGCGCAGCGTGGGCTGGCGCGGCGAAACGGTGTGGTCATACCGCTATGAATCACCGTTTTGTGTGTGGTTTGAGATCAGCCTGATCAACGCATCCGTGGTGGGCACCGGAAACGGCCCCGACCCTTCCTGTGACGACAAAGGTGACAAAAAAGATGACTGAGCTGGTTTTGTATGGCATCCCCAACTGCGACACGGTCAAACGCGCCCGTGCCGCGTTGACAGCTGCGGGTTGCGAGTATGAATTTCACGATTTCAAAAAAAGCGGCGTGCCGTTGCAAGCGGCTGCACAGTGGCTGATCCAATGTGGCTGGCAACCACTGATCAACCGCCAGGGCAGTACTTGGCGCAAGCTCAGTGAGGCTGAGAAAGAGGCAGTCCATGACGAACGCAGTGCACTGGCCCTGATGCAGTCTCAGCCCAGTGTGATCAAGCGGCCCGTCATTCGCTGGCCCGACGGTACGGTCACCGTCGGGTGGGATGATGCGGTTCGCGCGCGAGTTTCATAGACCCCCGCGTCATTCCCGCGAAAGCGGGAATTCAGCCGGTGTATCAAGGTTAAAAAAGCCGTGCTTCGTTGTTTGACTACCCTGGATTCCCGCCTACGCGGGAATGACGACCTGGGGTGGCATCACCTCACCTCACCAACTTAAGCCGACAGCAACGTATGCGTTCGGTGAACCCACCTTGACCGAATCAACGATCAGGTGTTGACCGGTGCAGTCGCAGCGACGCTGGCAGTCTCGGGCGATACCCAGCGGTGCGGCAGCAACTCGTGCAGTCGGCTGTTGGGCCAGGTGGGCAGCTTGGTCAGCACGTCTTTGAGATAGACCCACGCATCATGCCCATTGAGTTTGGCCGACTCGATCAACGTCATCAGCACTGCCGCGCGCTCGCCAGCTTGCTGGCTGCCCACAAAGAGCCAGTTCTTGCGCCCCAGCGCCAGCGGCCGGATCGCGTTTTCCACCGCGTTGTTGTCAATCGGGATGCGTGCATCGGCGAGGTGTAGGGTCAATGCCGCCCAGCGCTTGAGCGTGTAGTCCATCGCCTTGGCCGTCACGTCAGCATTCATGAGTTGCTGACGCTGGGTGAGTAACCAAGCCTTGAACTCTTGGAGCAGTGTTGTACTGGTGTCTTGCCTGAGCTGATGTCGCTCCTGCAGGGTGAGTTGCGCCCCCTGGCGCTCCACGTCATACAGTTGCTGGATTCGATGGAGCGCCTCTTTGGCGATCTCGCTTTGGTTGAGCTTGTGGGCCTCGAAGAACTTTCTTCTGGCGTGGGCCCAGCATCCGGCCTCTTGTATTGGCTGTTGTTTGAACAAGGCTTTGTAGCCCGAGTAATCATCACAAACCAAGCTGCCTTGGAATCCCTCCAGCAGCGTGGCCGCATGCTGGCCTTGCCGACTGTTGCAGAACTCGTAAACCACGGCGCGTTCAGTTGCCTCCCAGTCGCTGCTACGGATGACCCAAGCGTAGGCGGTGTCTGTCTTGCCTGAGCCGGGCGCCAGCAGCTTGATCGGCGTCTCGTCGGCATGCAGCACGGCTTGGCTCAGCAGGTGGGATTTGATCGCTTGCGCCAAGGGCTGCAGCTGAACACCGCACTGCCCCACCCAACTGGCCATGCTGGAGCGCGCGATGAAGGCACCGCTCCTGCGGTAAATCTCTTCTTGGCGGTACAAAGGCAGGTGGTCATCATGTTTTGCAATGATGACCTGGGCCAGCAGCCCTGGCGCGGGAATGCCTTTGTCGATGATCTGGGCGGGCATGGGTGCCGCCAGCACGGTGTTGCAGCAAACGCATGCGTACTTGCCACGAATGTGACGGTGAACAAAGAATTGGGCCGGGACGCAATCGAGTTGTTCGCTGATGTCTTGGCCAATGCGCTTCAAGGGATGCCCTGCACTGCACAAGGCGGGCTCGATCTCGTAGTGGTGCTCAATGCGCTCGAGTTGGCTGGGCAGAGCCTGACGTTTGGCTTGGCGTTTGATGCGGCTGGGCCCTGGGGTGCGGGCCTCATCTTCGGCGCGGTCTTCGGCTTTGGATTCTTCAACGAGAAGCTGTTCGGTTTTTGCATCGAACAACTGAGTTTGAGGATTGCCGCCTTGTGCGTCCAGGCTCTCGCTGCTTTTACCAAAGCGCCACTGCTTCAAGCGGGTCAGCTCGAAGTTCAGCGCGGCGTTCTTGGTGTGCTCAAACTTCAACTGGATTTGCAGTCGCTCAATGAGTTCCCGTGCGTACTGTGCGGCTGCAGTGTCTCCGAGGGCTTGCAGCTGGGCTTTTATTGATGCGGGATCAACGTCTTTGAGCATGTGCGCATCTTGCCTCGCGCGCACGCGCGAGGCAAGACGGGAGATACACGCATTGACCAACCATCACAGCGTTCACACCACGGTGACGGCCCTGCACCGCGCCCAGGTGCAACCACGGCGCACCGGCAACCAGCCAATCCCACTGCGCGGCGGTGATTTGAACATGAGCAGCTTCATCTTGCGGCCAGATGAATCGAGCCCGACTGCTCAAGCGGCGCGTGCACAGCCACAGGCCAGAGCCGTCCATCAGCAGCACCTTCAAGCGGCTGGCACTGCGGTTGGCAAACACATACGCGGTATGGGGCTGCGCACCGGCTTCAAAGCTGTGCACCACGCGGGCCAGCAAGGTGTCCATGCCCGCGCGCAGGTCTGCTGCGCCGCAGGCCAGATAGATGGCGTCGATGCGCATCATGATGCGGCCATCGACTTGAGCCAGGCCGCCAATTCGTGCCCGTGATCCACAGGCCAGTGCAGCACCACACCAGCGCCTGGACCTGCGCCTGCCACCACGCACTCAATGCGCACGCTGGCGGGGTTGGGATTGGTTTGTGCCACGGCGCAGGAATGTGCCGCGTTGGCAGCCGCACTGCTGACCGCTTGCACCGGGCCCACCGGGTTACTTCGAACGGCCACAAACCCCTTGGGTTTGAGGGCAACATCAGCGGTTGCGCCGACTGCGGCATGGGCTGCCGAGACGGTCAAATGCGACTGGCCCTGGCCCAGCCTTTGCCGCCAGCGCCCCTCATAAGTGACCCACCCCATCAGCAGCTTTGCATCCATCCCGTGGGCCTGCGCCCACGCAGCAATGCTTTTGCCGGACTGCCTCCACTGCTGAACCACGTCCAGTTGTCGCCTGATCTTGTCTTGCCATCCCACCGCTGCCATTTGCCGCCCCTTCGCTGTTGTCAAAACAGCAACCTTCGCAGCCTTCTATGCCTTTGCATAGGGTGGGGTTTGCCGGACGCTTACACAGCAACTGTCTCAGCACAAACGGCAAGATGCCACCGTGCTGGTAGTAGTCCACCTCGATAGGTGTGTCGATGCGCAAGGTGAGCGGTACCGCGCGGCGCTGGCCGAAGGTGTCGGTGATGACCAAGGTGGCGTCTTGCTGCGGCGTGAGCGTGGTGCCTAGTTCAATGTCGAACACCTCGCTGCCAGAAATGCCCAAAGACTCCCAAGAGTCCCCCGCCTTGAATTGCAGCGGCAGCACCCCCATGCCCACCAGGTTGGAGCGGTGGATGCGTTCAAAACTGCGGGCCACCACCGCTTTGATGCCGAGCAGTTGTGTGCCCTTGGCGGCCCAGTCGCGGCTGGAGCCGGTGCCGTACTCTTCGCCGCCGAAGACGATGGTCGGCGTGCCTTCGGCCATGTATTTCATGGCCGCGTCGTAGATGAACATTTTTTCGCCCGAGGGCTGGAACAAGGTGAGCCCGCCTTCTTCGCGTGAGCCGTCGGCGCCCGCAGGAATCATCAGGTTCTTGACCCGCACATTGGCAAAGGTGCCGCGCACCATGACATCGTGGTGGCCACGGCGTGAGCCGTAGGAGTTGAAGTCTGCTTTTTGCACGCCTTGTGCTTTGAGCCACGCGCCCGCGGGCGAGGCTTCTTTGATGGAACCTGCAGGTGAGATGTGGTCGGTGGTGATGGAGTCACCGAACAAGGCCATGGCGCGGGCTGCTTTCACGCCAAAGGTTTGGCCTGCGGCCAGCGCCGTGGGCGTCATCGAAAAACCGTCGAAGAAGGGCGGTTTGGCGATGTAGCTGGAGGCAGGCCAGTTGTAGACCTGGCCCGTCACGCCTTTGATTTTTTCCCACAAAGCGCCTGGTTCGGTGGCCACCTTTTCATAGTTGGCCTTGAAGGCTTTGCCATTCATCGCGTACTTGAGCAGCTTGTAAATCTCATCGCTCGTGGGCCAGATGTCACCCAAGTAGACATCACGACCCCCTGTGCCTTGGCCCACGGGCTCGGTCATCAGGTCACGCTGCACCGTGCCCGCCAGCGCATAGGCGACGACCAAGGGCGGGCTGGCCAAGAAGTTGGCTTTGAGGTTGGGGTGGATGCGAGCCTCGAAGTTGCGGTTGCCCGAGAGCACGGCGGCGCAGATCAAATCGTTGTCGGTGATGGCCTTGTTCAATTCGGGCGTGAGGTCACCCGCATTGCCGATGCAGGTGGTGCAGCCGTAAGCCGCCACGTTGAATCCGAGTTGTTCCAGGTAAGGCAAGAGGCCTGCCTTTTCCAGGTATTCCGTGACGATGCGCGAGCCCGGTGCGAGCGAGGTTTTGATGTGGGGCTGTACCTTCAAACCCGCTTGCACGGCTTTTTTGGCGAGCAAGCCAGCGGCCATCATCACGCTGGGGTTGGAGGTGTTGGTGCAGGAGGTGATGGCGGCAATCAACACGTCGCCGTTTTTCACCGACAGGCCGTCGGTGGTGGTGACGGCCTGATGCAGTTTCTCAGCTGGTTGGTGGAACCCGTTCTCCGTGGGCGGTTTGGAGAACAGACTGGCGAACTGGGTTTTGACGTGGCCGAGTTCAATGCGGTCTTGTGGGCGTTTTGGGCCGGCCAAACTCGGGGCCACGGTGCCCAAGTCCAAGGTGACCACCTGGCTGTAGTCGATGTCGCCCGCCAGGGGCACGCCAAACATTTTTTGCGCTTTGAAGTAAGCCTCGAAGGTTTCAATCTCGGCTTTGGTGCGGCCTGTGCCCTGGAAGTATTCGATGGTCTTCTCGTCTACCGGGAAGAAACCCATGGTGGCACCGTATTCCGGGGCCATGTTGGCGATGGTCGCGCGGTCGGGCAAGGCCAGGCTCTTCGTTCCTTCACCAAAAAACTCGACGAATTTGCCCACCACTTTGTGCTTGCGCAAAATTTCGGTCACGGTGAGCACGAGGTCGGTCGCGGTCACGCCTTCACGCAAGCGGCCTGTCAGCTCAAAACCCACCACATCGGGCGTCAAAAAGTACACCGGCTGACCGAGCATGCCCGCCTCGGCCTCGATGCCGCCGACGCCCCAGCCCACCACCCCGATGCCGTTGATCATGGTGGTGTGGCTGTCGGTGCCGACCAAGGTGTCGGGGTAGGTGATTTTGTTTTTGGTTTGGTGCACGCCACGCGCCAGATACTCCAAATTCACCTGGTGCACGATGCCAAAACCCGGCGGCACCACACCAAAGGTGTCAAAGGCTTGCATGCCCCACTTCATGAATTCGTAGCGCTCGCGGTTGCGCTCGAACTCCAGTTTCATGTTGAGGTCGAGCGAGTCTTTGCCGCCAAAGTGGTCAATCATCACCGAGTGGTCCACCACCAAATCCACGGGCACCAAGGGTTCAATGGTTTTCGGGTTTTTGCCAATGCTGGCGGCTACATTGCGCATGGCGGCCAAGTCGGCCAAAAGCGGCACGCCGGTGAAGTCTTGCAGCACCACACGCGCCACCACGAAGGGAATCTCATCGCTGCGCTCGGCCTTCGGTTTCCAGTTGGCAAGTTGCTCGACGTGAACTGGCGTGACCTTTTTGCCGTCACAGTTGCGCAGCACAGACTCCAGCACGATGCGAATGGACACCGGCAGGCGGTTCACATTCGGAAAGGTTTTTGCCAGGGCAGGCAAGGAGTAAAACTGGCCTTCTTTACCGCTGGCGGATTTGAAGGTTTTGAGGGTCTTGGCGAAGGCGTGGGGGGGCGGTTTTGTCGCGGGCATGGTGACTTTCCTCAGTCGATGGCGAATGGGCTGATTGTGGCTAGTGTTGCGACTCAGAAACAACGAAACATGAAAGCGTGTACTCGACCCACTGGCGGCGTTGCAAATCCGCGCGATACCTCGGTATCGCTGTGGTTTGCGCCTTGCCACTGGGCCGACTCCACTACTTTCATTTGTTCCGTTGTTTCTGAGTCGCAACACTAGGAAGTGTGCAACTTCGACGGTAGCCTGAACTTGTGCGGGGTCAATCAATGGGGGTCACATCGTCGCCAACTCGACCACCACCGGCGCGTGGTCGCTTGGTCTCTCATTCTTTCTCGGCAATTTATCGATCGTACAGACCGCCACCTGGGCCTTCAGAGGCTGGCTGACCAAAATGTGGTCAATGCGTAAACCTTGGTTTTTTCGAAAAGCCAAGTTGCGATAGTCCCACCAGCTCCAGCTTTTGGGGGCTTGCTCAAATAGGCGAAAAGCGTCAACGAGTCCCAGGCCCAGCAATTGCTGAAAGTGGCTGCGCTCTTGCGGTGTGCAGTGAATTTGCCCGGCCCAGGCGATGGGGTCGTAGACATCTCGGTCTTCGGGGGCGATGTTGTAGTCACCGACCAGCACGAGCCTAGGGTGTATCGCCAGCTCGCTTCGCACCCAGTCTTGCAAGGCTTGCAACCAGGCCATTTTGTAGACGAACTTCTCGCTGTCGGGAGCTTGGCCGTTGGGGAAGTAGGCACCAATCACACGAACACCGGCCACGGTGCCCGCAATGACACGCGCCTGCTCGTCTTCAAAGCCGGGAATGTTTTTGACGACATCCAGCGCAGGCTCTCGGGTCAGCAGTGCTACACCGTTGTAGGTTTTTTGACCGAACCATTGGGACGCATAACCGGCAGCGGCCAACTCGGCATGCGGGAATTTGTCGTCCGTGAGTTTGGTTTCTTGCAAACAAAGCGCATCGACGGGGTTGGCTTGCAGCCAGTCCAGGACTTGCGGCAAGCGCACGGTCAGAGAGTTGACGTTCCAGGTGGCGATTTTCATGGGGAGGTTTTGACGCGGTGGTAGGTCGCAAAACGGTAGGGGACTTGGCTGGCAGACACATGGTCTTCTGCAAGTGCCAAAGTGAACTCAGAGCGTGACCAGTGGGGAAAGAAGGCGTCAGCCTCGATGTCCAGGCCAACCTCGGTCAGTACAAGCTCGTCTGCCAGCGGCAGAGCGAGGGCGTAAATTTCTGAGCCACCGATCACAAAAACCTTGCCTGACTCTGCAGCCTGGGCGAGCGCGGTTTCAATCGAGTGCGCAACGACCGCACCCGGGGCTTGCCAGTCGGTTTGGCGGGTGATCACGATGTTCTGGCGTCCAGGGAGTGGGCGAAAACGGTCTGGCAGCGAGTCCCAGGTTTTGCGGCCCATGATGACGGGGCAGCCCATGGTGACCTGGCGGAAGTGTTTTTGATCTGCGGGTTCGTGCCAGAGCAGGGCGTTGTTTTTGCCGATGCCACCGCTGGGGGTGACGGCGGCGATCAGGCTCAATCGAGGGCGTGTGGGGTGAGGGAGCTGCATCCCGGCATTTTGTCAGTATGAAAGAGTCACCCGGCGGCTGCCGCTTGTCCGCTGTTGATGTGCTGCGACATCAAGGCCCTTGCCAATGCGGCGTCTCGGGTGAGCAGGGCCTTCATCAGGTAGCGATGCTCCGTGAGCGACGCTACGAGCCTGCCTTCTTTGAGCAAGGAGTGGTGCCGATTGAGTTTCATCACCTTGCGCAAATCGGCCACCATTTGCTCGCGCCAGCGGTTGTTGGCCAGTTGCAGCAAACGCAGGTGGAAAAGTTCATTGGCCTTGAAAAAGGCCTCGCGGTCGGTGACGGTTTCCTCCAAGGTTTGGTGCAAGGCCGCCAGCTCGGCCAAATCGGCGTCGCTGGCGCGCTGAGCTACTACGGCAGCGGCGTCGCTTTCCAGCAGCGCCAACAGGTGAAACACCTCAGCCAGGTCCTGGGCCGAGGTCTCCGTCACATAGGCCCCCCGACGCAGTTTCATGGTCACCAGGCCTTCGGTGGCGAGCACCTTCAGTGCTTCACGCAGCGGGGTGCGGCTGATACCGAACTGGGCGCACAAAGCCTGTTCATCAATCCAGCTGCCAGGCGCCAACTCATGCCCCAAGATGCGGGAGCGCAATTGTTCGGCGACCTCTTCGTAGAGTGCGCGTTGAGGCAGTTTCAGGGGATTCATGGGATTGTGGAACACCGGTCGACCATCTATTTGCATGAGCCAGCCCCGGGCATGTCATTGAAAGGGGTGGGACGAAGACAAGTGATTGCTGTTGACAATAACTTGGAGTCAGCGGACAACCGAGCAGGTGAGGGTCGGTCCATCACGACGCTCCAAACGTGAAACCGATGGCATGAAATTGCGACGAAAGCGCATTGTAAGCTCCGTGCGTTTATAATTCAATTTTGAATTATGGTAAATTGTCCTTTTAAATCAAACACTTTGGTAAGCGGCCATAGGTTGTCCTTCAAGTCATATCCCAATACTGTTCGTTTAGGCCGCACGAAATCAAAATCCGTTCGGGCTGAGCCTGTCGAAGCCAGCGCGTGCCTCTGGGAAGACCCTTCGACAAGCTCAGGGCGAACGGTGTTAAACGAACAGTATTGAGTCATAACCCCGTCGTTACCAGTGAGGCCTACATGTCTGCAACACCGCCCAACCGACCGACAAACAGCTCAGACGCGATGGATGCCGACCTCCAGGCGTGGCAACGAGCCGCCGCAAAGTCTGCACCGGGAGGCAACCTGGAGGACTTGACGTGGCACACCTCGGAGGGCATTCCAGTCAAACCGCTGTACACCGCAGCTGACTTGCAAGGCCTGCCCCACACCAACACCTTGCCCGGTTTTGCGCCGTTTGTGCGCGGCCCGCAGGCCACCATGTATGCGGTGCGGCCGTGGACGATCCGCCAGTACGCCGGATTCTCCACCGCCGAAGCCTCCAACGATTTTTACCGCAAGGCCCTCGCAGCGGGTGGTCAAGGTGTCAGCGTCGCTTTTGATTTGGCCACCCATCGGGGTTACGACAGCGACCACCCACGCGTCACGGGCGATGTCGGCAAAGCCGGCGTGGCCATCGACAGCGTGGAGGACATGAAGGTGCTTTTCAACGGCATCCCGCTGGACAAGGTGAGCGTCAGCATGACCATGAACGGCGCGGTGCTGCCGGTGCTGGCCGGTTACGTGGTGGCCGCTGAAGAGCAGGGTGTGCGCCAGGACCAACTCAGCGGAACGATACAGAACGACATCCTCAAAGAGTTCATGGTGCGCAACACCTACATCTACCCGCCCGAGCCCAGCATGCGCATCATCGGCGACATCATTGCGCACACGGCGGCCCACATGCCGAAGTTCAACTCGATCTCCATTTCGGGTTATCACATGCAAGAGGCCGGTGCCAACCAGGCGCTGGAACTGGCCTTGACCCTGGCCGACGGCAAGGAGTATGTGAAGACTGCGATGGGTCAAGGTTTGGCGGTGGACGATTTCGCCCCACGCCTGAGTTTTTTCTGGGCTATCGGCATGAACTTCTACCTGGAAGTGGCCAAGATGCGTGCGGCGCGGCTCTTGTGGTGCCAAATCATGGAAGGTTTTGGTGCCACCAACCCCAAAAGCCTGATGCTGCGCACGCACTGCCAAACCAGCGGCTGGAGCCTGACAGAACAAGACCCCTACAACAACATCGTGCGCACCACGGTTGAAGCGATGGCTGCGGTGTTTGGTGGCACCCAAAGCCTGCATACCAACAGTTTTGACGAAGCCATCGCCCTGCCCACCGAGTTCAGTGCCCGCATCGCGCGCAACACCCAGCTCATCATCCAGGAAGAAACCCACATCACGAATGTGATCGACCCCTGGGCCGGCAGCTACATGATGGAGAAGCTGACGCAGGATATGGCCGATGCCGCCTTGAAAATCATCCAGGAAGTGGACGCCCTGGGCGGCATGACCAAGGTGGTTGCCAGCGGCTGGGCCAAATTGAAGATTGAAGCGGCTGCGGCGGAGAAACAGGCGCGTATCGATTCGGGTCAGGACGTGATCGTGGGCGTCAACAAATACCGCCTCGCCAAAGAAGACCCGGTCGAAATCCGCGACGTGGACAACATCATGGTGCGTGAGCAGCAAGTGGCGCAGTTGGCGCGCATCAAGGCGTCTCGCAACGCTGACGCTGTGAATGCAACGCTCAGCGCCTTGACGGCCGCAGCGGCCAGTGGCGAGGGCAATTTGCTGGCCCTGAGCATCGACGCCATGCGGGTACGGGCCACGGTGGGCGAGGTCAGCGATGCACTCGAGAAAGTCTTTGGTCGCCACCGTGCCGACGTTCAAAAAGTCAGTGGCGTGTATGCGGCGGCCTATGATGCGTTGGGCCACGAGGGAGACACCATGGCGTACTGGACCGCACTGAAAGCCGAGATCGCCGACTTCGCGATCGCCCAAGGCCGCCGTCCCCGCGTGATGATCAGCAAACTGGGCCAGGACGGCCACGACCGGGGGGCCAAAGTGGTCGCCACCGCTTTTGCCGACCTGGGATTTGATGTGGACATCGGCCCGCTCTTCCAAACCCCAGCAGAGTGCGCCCGCCAGGCGATTGAAAACGACGTACACGCCGTGGGTGTGAGCACCTTGGCGGCAGGTCACAAAACCTTGGTGCCCGACATCATTCAAGAGCTTAAAAAGCAGGGTGGCGACGGCATCATTGTTTTTGTCGGCGGTGTGATTCCGCAGCAAGACTACGACTTCCTTTATGCCGCAGGCGTCAAGGGTATCTACGGGCCTGGAACACCGATTCCGGTGAGTGCCAAAGACGTGCTGGCCCACATCAAGAAGACGCTGACCTGAGCGGCGGCGGGCCGCTTCCTTGTCTCACTCCAACAGCCGAGCGACTTGTCCGTGAAGCACTTTTTTGTTTACATCCTGCAATGCGTGGATGGCAGCTATTACTGCGGCCACACGGATGATTTGGCGACTCGTTTGAGGCAGCACGAAGATGGTGATATTGGGTACACGCGTGACCTAAAGCCTTTGCAGTTGTCATGGCAAGGTGAGTTCGAGACCCGGGAGGGTGCGCTGGCCTTTGAACTTCAGGTGAAGGGGTGGTCACGGGCCAAAAAAGAGGCATTGATCCGAGGAGACTGGGAAAGTATCAAGCGCCTGGCGCGATCAAAAACAAAAAACTCTCCTACAGCTGACTCCGAACCCCCTCCCTCCGTTCGCCCTGACCCTTCGACGGGGCTCATGACAGGACTTGTCGAAGGGCCTGAAGGTGGAACCTCGCAAAGGCTTCGACAAGCTCAGCCCGAACGGGCTGGGGATGAGGCGCAACGACAAGCCCAGCCTCCCGTCTCCGTTCGCCCTGAGCCTGTCGAAGGGACAGAAGGTGGCCTGTCACAAAGGCTTCGACAAGCTCAGCCCGAACGGGGTGGTGGTGGCGATGTGGAGCAACAACCAGCCGAAACTTTTCCCACCGCTCGCCCTGAGCTTGTCGAAGGGCTCTTGCAAGCTGTGCTTCACCATGATCCAGCTCAGCAGCGACGCGGCGTGGCCAAAGCCATCACCCTGCTGGAATCGACCCGGCCTGACCACCGCGACCAAGCCGATGCCTTGCTCACCCAGTTGCTGCCGCGCTGTGGCCATTCGTTCCGGCTGGGCATCAGCGGCGTACCGGGCGTTGGCAAATCCACCTTCATCGAAGCCCTGGGTTTGTATTTGATTGAGCAAGGGCACCGGGTGGCGGTGCTGACCATTGATCCTTCGTCGACCGTGTCGGGCGGCTCGATCTTGGGTGACAAAACCCGGATGGAGAAACTCTCCGTTCACCCGAAGGCCTATATAAGGCCCAGCCCGTCAAGCGGCACCCTCGGTGGTGTGGCAGAAAAAACCCGTGAAGCCATGCTGGTCTGTGAAGCGGCGGGTTACGACATCGTGATCGTTGAAACCGTGGGCGTCGGTCAAAGCGAGTTGGCCGTGTCTGGCATGACTGACATGTTCGTACTCATGCAATTGCCCAATGCCGGGGACGATCTGCAAGCCATCAAAAAAGGCGTGATGGAGCTGGCCGACTTGGTGGTGATCAACAAAGCCGACATCGACGCTGACGCGGCAACCCGCGCGCAAGCGCAAATCAGCGGCGCGATGCATTTGCTCAGACCCCATGCGCCAACCGACGCAGTGCATGAACCAACGCCCACTTGGCAGCCCCAGGTGATGCAGATCAGCGCCTTACAGGGCAAGGGCATCGCTCAGTTTTGGGAGTTGGTCACCCAGTTCCGCAGCCAACAGCACGCGGGCGGCTTGCACACCCACAGGCGCCAACAACAAGCCCTGGCCTGGATGTGGGAGCGCATTGACCATGACCTGAAACTGGCCTTTCGCCAGCATCCGAAAGTCCAAGCGACGCTGCCCACCGTGACGGCAGATGTGACTGCGGGCCGCTTAGCTGCATCGACCGCAGCTCGCCAGATCATATGCACATGGCATACCTCTCTATCCGTTCGGGCTGAGCCTGTCGAAGCCCCTGCGAACACATCCAATAGCCCTTCGACAGGCTCAGGGCGAACGGGAGTTTGAACGAGACAAGCATGCACGACATCTTGGAACAACTGGAAAAAAAGCGTGCCGCCGCGCGTTTGGGCGGCGGGGAAAAACGCATCGCCGCTCAGCATGCCAAAGGCAAACTCACGGCGCGCGAGCGTTTGGATTTGCTGCTGGACGAAGGCAGCTTTGAAGAGTGGGACATGTTCGTCGAGCACCGCTGCGCCGACTTCGGCATGCAGGACAACAAAATTCCCGGCGACGGCGTGGTGACGGGTTACGGCTTGATCAATGGCCGGCTGGTTTTTGTCTACAGCCAGGACTTCACTGTTTTTGGCGGTGCATTGTCTGAAGCCCACGCAGAAAAAATCTGCAAAGTCATGGACCAGGCCATGAAGGTAGGTGCGCCCATCATTGGTTTGAATGACTCCGGCGGCGCCCGCATTCAAGAAGGTGTGGCGTCGCTGGGTGGGTATGCCGATGTGTTCCAGCGTAATGTGCTGGCTTCAGGCGTCGTGCCACAAATTAGCCTCATCATGGGGCCCTGCGCCGGCGGCGCGGTTTACAGCCCGGCCATCACCGACTTCATCTTCATGGTGAAGGACTCGTCCTATATGTTCGTCACCGGCCCCGAGGTGGTGAAAACAGTGACGCATGAAGAAGTGACGGCGGAAGACCTCGGCGGCGCCATCAGCCACACCACCCGCAGCGGCGTGGCCGATTTGGCGCTGGACAACGATGTGGATGCACTCCTGATGCTGCGTCGCCTGTTCAACTACCTGCCGCTGAACAACCGCGACCAACCGCCGGTGCGTCCCAGCGACGATCCCGTGGACCGCGTGGAGTGGTCCCTGGACACCCTGGTGCCCGACAACCCCAACAAGCCCTACGACATGAAAGAGCTCATCGTCAAAACCGCAGACGACGGTGAGTTTTTTGAAATCCAACCCGAATACGCCAAAAACATCGTCGTCGGTTTCATCCGCATGCAAGGTCAAACCGTGGGTGTCGTGGCCAACCAGCCCTTGGTGCTGGCCGGTTGTCTGGACATCAAAAGCAGCACCAAAGCCGCGCGTTTCATTCGGTTTTGTGATGCCTTCAATATTCCGGTCCTGACTTTTGTGGACGTGCCCGGCTTCATGCCCGGCACCGCGCAAGAGTACGGCGGCATCATCAAACACGGCGCGAAATTGCTCTATGCCTATGCCGAGTGCACCGTGCCCAAAATCACCATCATCACCCGCAAGGCTTATGGCGGTGCCTATGACGTGATGGCCTCTAAACACCTGCGCGGCGATGTGAACTTTGCCTGGCCGAACGCCGAAATCGCCGTGATGGGAGCCAAGGGCGCGGTGGAGATCATCTTCCGCGAAGACAAAAACGACCCCGAGAAACTCGCAGCACGCGAGGCCGAATACAAAGCCCGTTTCGCCAATCCATTTGTCGCCGGCAGCCGCGGCTACATCGACGACGTGATTCAGCCGCATGAAACGCGCAAGCGCATTTGCCGTTCGTTGGCCATGTTGAAACACAAGAAGTTGGAGAACCCGTGGCGCAAGCACGGAAATATTCCTTTGTGATGGAGGTGGGCATGCTGACTGGTGTTCTGATCCCTCGCGACAAACCCATTCCCGTTCGCACTGACCCTTCGACGGTGCTCAGGACAGGACCTGCCGAAGTGCCATCTCGGAGGCATGCGCAGGCTTCGACAGGCTCAGCCCGAACGGAGTTTTTCGGCGATCTTGCAGCGATGGAGCCATCCCATGTTTAAAAAAATCCTGATCGCCAATAGAGGCGAGATCGCCTGCCGCGTGATCAAAACTGCACGAAAGATGGGCATCAAGACGGTGGCCGTTTATTCGGATGCGGACCGCGACGCGCGGCATGTTGAACTCGCAGACGAGGCGGTTCATCTGGGCCCTGCACCCAGCCGCGAGTCCTACTTGGTAATGGAAAAAATCATCGCGGCTTGCCAGCAAACCGGCGCGCAGGCGGTGCATCCGGGATACGGTTTTTTGAGCGAGAACGAAGAGTTCGCACGCAAGGTGGAAGAAGCGGGCATTGTTTTCATCGGCCCCAAACACGGGGCGATTGCTGCGATGGGCGACAAGATTGCGTCCAAGAAGCTCGCCATGCAGGCCCAAGTCAACACCATACCGGGGCACAACGCGGCCATTGAATCGCCAGAGCAGGCGGTCCAAATCGCCAAGGACATTGGATTCCCGGTGATGATCAAAGCCAGTGCCGGTGGCGGTGGCAAGGGCTTGCGCGTGGCCTACAGCGACAAAGAAACCTTTGATGGATTCACCAGTTGCCAAAACGAAGCGCGCAACAGTTTTGGCGACGACCGGGTGTTCATCGAAAAGTTTGTAGAAGAACCGCGTCACATTGAGATTCAGATTCTGGGCGACTCTCAAGGCCATGTGGTCTACCTGAACGAGCGTGAGTGTTCCATCCAGCGTCGGCACCAGAAAGTGATTGAAGAAGCACCGTCGCCCTTCATCAGCGAGGCCACACGCAAGGCAATGGGCGAACAGGCCGTGGCCCTGGCCAAAGCGGTGAACTACCAAAGCGCGGGCACGGTGGAGTTCGTGGTTGGCAAAGACCAGAGTTTTTACTTTCTGGAGATGAACACCCGTTTGCAGGTGGAGCACCCGGTGACGGAGTGCATCACCGGGCTGGATTTGGTGGAGCAAATGATCCGCGTGGCAGCGGGTGAGCCGTTGTCATTCACCCAAGCCCAAGTGCAGCGCCGAGGCTGGGCCATGGAGTGCCGCATCAATGCGGAAGATGCCGAGCGCGGTTTTTTGCCATCCATAGGACGGTTGGTGAAGTTTCAACCACCGCTGGAAACGCTGCCGCCGCCTGGAGGCAGCCCCGAAACCCACAAAGCCACGGGGCCTGCTGCAGGTGGCAATGGCGTTGTTCATGGCGGTGTTCGTGTGGACACCGGGGTGGTGGAAGGCAGTGAAATTTCCATGCACTACGACTCGATGATTGCCAAACTCATCGTTCATGGCCGCGACCGACAAGATGCGATTGCCCGCATGCGTGAGGCGCTGAACGCATTCGTCATTCGCGGCATCCATTCCAACATTCCCTTCCAGGCCGCGCTGCTCGCCCACCCTGACTTTGTGGCGGGGCGCTTCAACACGGGCTTCATCGCCCAACATTTCGCCCAGGGCTTTTCTTCCAGCATGCTGCGCCACGATGCGCCAGTGACTTTGCGTGTACTGGCTGCGGCCATTCACCGTATGCACAGGAGACGGGCCAGTGGCATCACCGGCCAATTGGCAGGCCATGCGGTGCAGGTGGGGCAAGAGTTTGTGGTGGTCACCGATTTGGGCCAAGGTCAAACTGAGCATTTGCCAGTTCAAATGCACCTGGATGGCGATGCCGTGGTGGTGACGGTGGACAAACAAACCTACCGTGTGGCTTTTTACAGCGCGCTGCGTGACCCGGTGCTGCACGCCCGCATCAACAGTCAGCCTGTTTGTGCGCAAGTGGAACGCGTGGGTTTGACCTATCGCGTGCGCCACAACGGGGCGCAAATTGATGCCAAGGTATTGAGCCCACGTGCAGCGGCCTTGTCCAAGCTGATGCAGTTCAAGTCGCCACCCGATTTGTCCAAGTTTTTGCTCTCGCCCATGCCGGGTTTGTTGCGTGATGTCTCGGTCAAGGTGGGCCAAAAGGTGCTGGCCGGTGAGAAACTGGCCGTGATCGAAGCCATGAAGATGGAGAACATTCTGCTGGCCACACAAGACGCCCTGGTGGCCGAGGTGGCTGCCCACCAGGGGGAGAGCCTTGCGGTGGATCAGGTGATTCTGCGTTTTGCTTGAACTGGAGTGAACAAGATGAATACATCCAGTCCTGCCCGCCCATTTCGCGTGCTTGGCATCCAACAAGTCGCTATCGGAGGTGAAGACAAAAGCCGCCTCAAAAAGCTTTGGGTGGACATGCTCGGACTCTCGGTCCAAAGCACTTTTGTGTCCGAACGCGAGAACGTGGATGAAGACATTTGCACGCTGGGCCAAGGCTTGGCGGCAGTGGAAATTGACTTGATGCAGCCGTTGGACATCAACAAAAAACCCGCAGTTCACACAACGCCGCTGAACCACGTCGGTCTGTGGGTGGATGACCTGGCACAAGCGGTGCAATGGCTCACCGCCCAAGGTGTGCGTTTTGCGCCGGGGGGCATACGAAAAGGGGCCACTGGCCACGACATTTGTTTCATCCACCCCAAGAGCAGTGCGGAGTTTCCAATGGGCGGTGAGGGCGTGTTGATTGAGCTGGTGCAGGCACCGCATGAGGTGATCCAAGCACTGTCGCTCAAGTCCAGCGGATCCAGTCAGGGTTGACGTTTTGGGATCAAGGCGCTGCCAATGGCCACCATGATGCATGCAGCAGCCACCCAGTCCAATGTTCTGGGCACCTCCCCCACGATCAAGGTGGCCGACAGCGTGCCCACCAAGGGCACACAGCCATCACAGAAAACGCACTGGCGGCAGGCGGCAGGTTACGAGCCATGCCAAACCAAATGACCTGTGCATAACCGTAGTTCAGTACCACGCCGTAAAGCAATGACAACCACAGGCCTGTGCTGAACAGCGCGGGTTGGGGCGTGGGCTCCAGCATCGGCGCAACGCACCAAAAAAACACCGCGCCCATCAGCATCATCCAGACCGTGACTGCTTCGGTGGGCAAGGTGGTGGTTGTGCGCCGCATCATCAAAGTGCCGGTTGCCCAGCTGATGGCGGCCAATTGCATCCACAACACCCCGAGCGGCTTGCCTGCGAGTTGGGTCAGTTCTTGGGCCGAGAGCAAGGCCACTGCTGTGGCGGCCGCCACAACGCTCAGCAGCACACGAGGGTTCAAGTCTTGTTTGAGCAGCAGCACGCCGAGCAGCACCGTCCACACCGGCATGGTGAATCCGAGGATGGCAGCGCGGCCTGAAGCCAAGGCTTGCAGACCGATGATGGAGAAAAAGTGCCAACCGAGAATGTTCGGCAAGGCCAGCCAGGCAATACGCGCGATTTCTGAGCGCGGCAAATTCATTGCAACGCCACGCCAGCGAAAGAACAGGTAGAGGCCGATCGCACCGCCCGTCATCGTGATGGCCCGAAAGTACAGCGGCGAGAGTTCGCGCAGGCTGTACTTCATCATGGGCCAGTTGATGCCCCACATCAAGGTGAGCAAGGCCAAGGTGCCGAGCTGGCGGCGGGTCAGCATCGCAGTGCGTTTCTAAACAGCCACTGGCGCTTTGATTGCAGGATGGTGCTGGTAGTCGCGCACCTCGAAGTCGTCGAACTCGTAGTCAAAGATGGACGAGGGCTGACGTTTGATGTGCAAGCTGGGATAGGGCAATGGTTCGCGCGACAGTTGCAGCGCGACCTGCTCTTGGTGGTTGCTGTAAATGTGGCAATCCCCACCCGTCCAGACAAAGTCGCCCACGTCCAAATCACACTGCTGGGCCAGCATGTGGGTCAGCAGCGCGTAGCTGGCGATGTTGAAAGGCACGCCCAGAAAAATATCGGCGCTGCGCTGATACAGCTGGCAACTCAGTTGACCACGTCCGCCTTCGGTGGTGGCCGGAGCAACGTAAAACTGGAAAAACGCGTGGCAGGGCATCAGGGCCATGCGAGAGAGATCGGCCACGTTCCAGCTGCTTACGATGATGCGGCGGGAGTCGGGGTTGGTTTTTAACTGCTTCACGACCTCAGCAATTTGATCGATGTGCCCGCCATCGGGTGTGGGCCAACTGCGCCACTGCACACCGTAAACGGGCCCCAAGTCACCACTGGGTGGTGCCCATTCGTCCCAAATCGTGCAGCCGCGTTCCTGCAGCCAGGCCACATTGCTGTCGCCACGCAAAAACCACAGCAACTCCAGGATGATGGACTTCAGGTGCACCTTCTTGGTGGTGACCAGCGGAAAACCTTCACTCAAGTTGAAGCGCATTTGGTGCCCGAAGACGCTGCGTGTGCCGGTGCCGGTGCGGTCGCCCTTGAGGACGCCGTTTTGTTGCACGTGGCGCATGAAGTCTTCGTATTGGGAGCGGGCGGGCCGCTGCTGGTTCGTGGTGGGGGTGGGGGACGAATGCATACTGCGATTCTATTGATTGCAAACGAATGAAAGCCTATCCATGAAAAACACCCTTGTCGCTGCTGTGTTGCTGTGGGTTGGTGCGGCGGCAGTCGCCTCTCCAGAGCGGGTTTTGCCCATGGACGAGCTGGTGATGGAAGACATCAAGCTGGAGGGCCTGGTTCAGGCCTGGAAATTTCGCAAGCTGTGTTTGGATGGACAGGCCTATCTGTTGATTTTGGCTGCGAACCAAACGCCGATCAGCATCACGGCATCCTTCAAAGAAGGCAAGCCGGAGCAGTGCAAGCCGCAGGCATCAGGGCGCTGAGGTTTTGCTCAGGGTACTTAGAGCCGCTAACAAAACCGTTCGGGCTGAGCTTGTCGAAGCCAGCGCGTACCTCGGTGCAAGGCCCTTCGACTTCGGGGCGAACGGTGTATGCAGTGTTTTGTTAGCGGCTCTTAGCTTTCGTCGAACTGCAATGCCGCCAATCGCGCGTACAAACCGCCGCGAGCGATCAGTTCAGCGTGGGTGCCAATGTCAACAATCTGACCCGCCTCCAGCACCACGATCTGGTCAGCGTTTTGCACCGTGGACAACCGATGAGCGATGATCAACGTGGTGCGGTGGCGCATGGCCTGTTCCAATGCAGCCTGCACCATACGTTCGCTCTCAGAATCCAGGGCGCTCGTGGCTTCGTCCAGCAATAACAAAGGTGGATTTTTCAGGATGGCGCGGGCAATGCTGATGCGTTGGCGTTGGCCGCCACTCAGACGCACGCCACGTTCGCCCAAAAAGGTTTGGTAACCCTCGGGCAAGGCGGTGATGAAGTCGTGGGCGAAGGCCTTTTTGGCTGCGTCGATCACCTGCTCGTCCGTGGCTTGTGGCGAGCCATAGCGGATGTTTTCCATGGCGTTGTTGGAGAACACCACGCTGTCTTGCGGCACGATGCCGATCACTTCGCGCAGGTCCGTCAGCGCGAGGTCTTTGACCGATGCACCGTTGACCGTGATCCGGCCGTGGCCGGCGTCGTACAGGCGCAGCAGCAGCTGAAACACCGTTGTTTTTCCCGCGCCGCTGGGGCCGACCAGCGCCACGGTTTGGCCGGGTTCCACGGTGAAGCTGCAGTCGCTCAATGCCGCGGTGGTCGGACGTGACGGATAGTGGAAGGTGACCTGCTCAAGCGCCAACCGGGCACCGCCTTGAGACGAGGGCATGGCCAAAGGATTCGCGGGTGATTCAATTGGTGAACGCGCCGCCAGCAATTCCATGAGCCGTTCGGTGGCACCGGCTGCGCGCAGCAAGTCGCCATACACCTCGGCCAGCACCGCCACGCTGCCCACGAGGATGATGACGTAAACCACGGTCTGCCCCAAATGCCCTGCGGTGATGCGCCCTTGCAGCACCGCCTGGGTGCCTTGGTACAGGCCCCACAACAACGCGCCAAAGGTGGCGGTGATGATGAAGGCCACCAGGAACGAGCGCATGCGGGTGCGTTTGATGGCGGTGATGAAGGCATTGCGGGTGGATTCATCAAACCGCTCGGCCTCGGTGTGTTCTTGGCGATAACTTTGCACCGTGGGAATGGCGTTGAGCACCTCGGCGGCGATGGCGCTCGAATCGGCCACGCGATCTTGGCTCGCGCGACTGAGTTTGCGCACGCGTTTACCGAAAAAGATCGACGGCAACACCACCAGCACCAAAATGCCCAGCACCTGGGACATCACATAGGGGTTGGTGAAGATCAACATGCCCATGGCACCGACGCCCATCACGGCATTGCGCAAGCCCATGGAGAGGCTGGAGCCCACCACGGTTTGCACCAGCGTGGTGTCTGTGGTCAAGCGTGACAGTACCTCGCCGGTTTGTGTGCTTTCAAAAAACTGCGGACTTTGGCGCAGCACATGGGCATACACCGCGTTGCGCAAATCGGCAGTGATGCGCTCGCCCAACCAGCTCACCATGTAAAACCGGGCGGCGGAAAACACACCCAGGGCTGCGCCGACGGCAAACAACGCCAGGAAATGTTCGCGTAAGGCCAGCACACGTTGCCCAGGATCAGCGGCGATCAGGCCTTCGTCGATCAGTGCCTTGAGTGCCAAGGGCATCACCAAGGTGCTTGCGGCTGCGAGTACCAGGAAGAGCACCGCCAAGGCGATACGGCCACGGTAGGGCCAGACATATGGCGCCAAGCCTGAGAGCGATCGGATTTTTTTGCCCTTGGTGTCCGGGGCAGGTACCGTGATGGAAGTGGTGGTTGATGGAGAAGTCATTCCCCGAGTCTATTCGCCTCGTTTGACGGTGCCGACGGGCCAGCGCAACCAGCCCGTGGCCAGTGCCGTGCCCACCACGATCACCACGCATCCCACCACCATGGCCGAGGTGATTTTTTCGTGCAGGAAGAGCCATCCCCACAACACGCCGAACAACGGAATCAAAAAGGTCACCGTGATCGCATTGGCGGGTCCGACACGGGCAATCAGTCGAAAGTACATCACGTAAGCCACACCCGTGCACAGCACCGCCAACAAAGCCAAGGCCGTCCAGGCCGTGGCCGAGGGCAGGGTGGCAGGCCAAAACCACCATGCGGGGACAGCTAGAAATATGGCCGACGACAACTGACTCCCAGTGGCTGATGCCAGTGGCGGCACCCCGGTGAGGTACCGTTTCGTGAAGCTGGCCGACCAGCCAAAGAGAAAGGTGGCCGCCAAGCAGGCCAACACGGCCAAGCCCGTTTGTGTGATGGGCGAGCCGGGCTTGAAGCCTGCTTTGTCCCAAGCCAACCACAGCACACCCGAAAACCCGATGGCCAAGCCAAGCACGCGACCCGGGCCGGGTTTGTCCCGGAGCCAAACCCAAGCCACCACGGCGCCAAACAGCGGCACCGTCGCATTGAAGATGGACGACAAACCTGCCGTGATGGACAAAGCGGCGTAAGCGATAAGCACAAATGGAATGCCCGAGTTGGTTAAACCGACCAAGAAGATGGGTTTCCAGTGTTGGCGCAGCGCTTGAAACTGTCCCTGCTGGGTGAGCAAGATCGACAACACCACCGCTGCACCCGTCACACGAACTGCTGCCAATGCCACGGCGCCAAACTCTGGGGCACCAAGGCGCATGAACAAAAACGACGCGCCCCAAATGGCAGCGAGCACGGTGAGTTCTATCCAGTCTTTGGTTTTCATGGGAAGGTATACCGCGTCAGTTCCACATTCAAGCTCCCCCTTGGGGCTCAAGTTGTCGGCAGGCTCTCAACACGGCCTGTGCGGCGAGTGGTTTGAAGAACAAAACCACCACCCCGGTCAGCTGCAAGCATCATTGAAACCAACAGATCTCCTGCTTTGACAGACGGTGTGTGGTGGCTTGCCACGAAGACGAACGCGCTTTGTGTACTCAAGGTGCCAATTTGACCAAGCCCTTCAGCACCCCTTCCAGTCCACCAAAAACGCTGATCTTGTCGATTTTTTCGGTGATGCGTTCCAATGTTTCCAACTCCTTCATGCGCAAGGCAATCGGGCTGTCTTCCATCACCTTGGCAGTGTTCAGCAGTGAGCGGGTCGCTGCAGTTTCTTCCCTGCGCCGTATGACGTTGGCTTGAGCAGACTTCTCTGCCTCAACGACTTTCCCCAGGATGGCTTTGATTTCGCCGGGCAAGATCAGATCTTTGATGCCTGCACTTTGCAACTGAATGCCATGCTGGGCCAACGTAGGCGCAGCGTAATCATGCAGTTGCTGATCCAAGACGTTCTTGTTTTCCAGCAACACGTCGAGAGTTTTGCTGCCAATGGCAGCGCGCAAGGCAAACTGCACTTCCTTGTAAATAAATTCCTCGTGCTTGTTGAGCGTCGCGACCATTTTCAGAACGTCATGAACCTTAAAGCTCACCGTCACGTTGACGCGCAGCGGAACCTTGTCTTGTGTCAGGATCTCTTGTCCCACCACCTCAAGCAAGGTCAATCGTTGATCAACCGTCTTGCAGGTCAACGACTTTCCTCCGGTGAAGTAGGCATGATGGCCCGCTGACAGTTCAGCATGGACAACTCCGTCCAGATACAAGATGCCCAGGTGTTCGGCGGGCACTTCGACTGTCGTACAGGCTTTTTTGAGCAAGGCCGCAAAGGTCGCAGACCGTGAAGCGTTGTCACCACTGGCACGCAGACTCTGTTGCAGCCAATCTGGCAACACGCACGGCAATTGAGTAAGGATATTCGAATGGACTCCAGCGTGTTGGATACCAGGTACTCATTGCCGGGCAGGCAAATATCTAAGGGGCCAGTTTCGTCTTTGAGCAAGACGATCTCGTCAGTCGCAATTCGTTCCAATCGCAAAGTCTTTGCAGGCACGCTTGAAGCATGTTTGTCGATATGGGCTTTGAACGCGTCAATAAGATCCGGCTTTGTGATGGCTCGGTTGAGTGAAATCAACTCTACTGCCGTGTTCGGAAAAACATCGAAGCACCCATATTTCCCGGGTTCCAAAAGGGTCAGCAGTTGACCGTCGCGCTTGAGCCATCCAATTTGGCCTGCGGCAACGGTAAAAGTTTTAATTGGAACTGGGGCTGGCGCGAGGGAGAATTTATCCAGCCATACGTTGGGCAACAACAAGTTTTCAGGCAGAGGTATCTGCAGGAACGAAATCGGTTGAATGTCTTTCCAAAATGCGATGCTTTGCGAGGGTTTGACTAAAAAAAACTGCGTGCCCTTTTGTACCAAGGCAACTTCCGTTGAGGACGTTTGGATCACGTCAACAAAGGGTGACAGCAGGTCTTTGTACTCAACGATCAAACGATCCACGTTGGTCAAATTGGCTGGAAATTTGACCTTGCCCCCGAAAACCGTATCCCTTGCTGAGTGATTGCCCTCGAATGAACTGCGACTTCATCCGCACTCAATAGGCGATGGGAGCCTGTGTCCAGAATCTTTGTCAACTTACCTCGTGTGAACGCCAGAGCCAGATGATTGTGTTGGACAACCTGCTTATTGAACATGTGAATCACCCGATCCAAGATGGCTTATCGATGAATTGAGAAACGAACAGCGCTTTCTAGCCATCCAGGCATACGGACTTGGTCTGGACCTTTTTTGTTGACCTGCTGCGCCCTTGCTTAGTCCGGTTCGCGCTGTCCCCCCAACTGGGAAACTGCTGAAACCGTTCGCACAAGCGGCTTGGCAGGCAAGAAAAAAGGCGGCGGTCAAGTGCAAGGCAAGCTTGAATTTGTGATCGGATGTGGAGTCTTACAACGCCGCACACAGTCACGAGCCATTGAAATCGCCGTTCGTTCTCGTTGAATAAAGGATTCGAACCTTTTCGGTCTCATTGAGACCTTCCTCATGGTGCGATCACCGGGAGTCGAACCCAGCATACTGTTTGAATCAACGGCATACGGGCTTGCAAAGCAAGTCGTACCAGAATGGCTTTAGGAACCATTGCCTTTGCTGATCGCTACGTTTGTGTACCCAACCTGGTACCGCCAGGAGATTCTATTCGTCCGCTTGCAAAGGTTCGGTCAGGAAAACGCACGATGCTCGGTGTCGCGTCGGAGTCGACCCTGGTTTGCCATCCTTTCCTTATGAGATGGGAAAAGTAGCCGCAGGGCACCTATGGATTCCCCGCTCGACTTTCCATCTCAAGCAAAGCCCGCTTTCGAGGCAAACCTCCTGCATAGCCGGTCAAGCTGTTATCTCTGCCCACCACACGGTGGCAGGGAACGACGATGGACAAGGGGTTCTTGCCGATGGCTGCACCCACCGCCCGCACCGCTTGGGGTGCGTTGATGGTGCGTGCAATGTCTGCGTAAGTGCAGGTGTGACCGCGTGCAATGCTGCGCAGGGCCAGCCATACTTTCTGTTGAAAAACGCTGCCTTGAGGATCGAGCAAGACCATGAACCCGTCGGTGCCACCGTCAAAGTAGTTCAGCAGTTCGGATGCTGCCTGCTGCAGCACAGGGTCAGTGGGTTTGGCCGGTGCTTGCAAAGGGCCGGGGTGGTGGCTTTGGCCTTCAAACCACGCCCCGGACAGGCCATGCGCAGAGCGTGCCAGCAACATGGGACCTAAAGGGGTGGAGATGGTGTGCTGCGCCACGCAGGCAGCGTGGGTGGCATGAAGGGTAGAGGGCATGTTGTTCTCCCGAGAAATCAATTCGCCAAACTGTTCCACAGCCGCAGCGCCGCGTAAGAGCGCCAAGGCTGCCAAGCCTGGGCGCGCAATTCGGCAGCGCGTGCTGTGGTCGTGTTGAACAACTTCGACATGGCTTTGCGCAGGGCCACGTCACCGGGCAAGCTGGCGTCGGGCCAGCTCAATGCGCGCATGGCGATGTATTGGGCGGTCCAGGGGCCAATGCCGGGCAACTCGCACAGCGTGGCGAGCAATGGCTCCATGGGTTGTTGTCCGAACAAAGTGGCTTGCATTTCAAGCTCAAGTCGCGGCCAAGCCTGGGCCAGGGTGATCAAGGTGTGGGCCCGTGCATTGGTCAGACCCAGGGCAGTCAAGTCCTTCGGCGTTTGTGCTGCCAACACATTGGGCTCAAGAAAACTCCTGTTCACCTCTGGCCAAGGGCTGTCCAGGGGCGATCCCAGGCGTTCCACCAAGCGTGTTGCCAAAGTGCGTGCAGCCGCCACCGACACCTGCTGGCCGACAACAGCCCGCACCGCCAGTTCGAACGCATCCAAGCTACCAGGCAGGCGTTGACCCGCTTGCCCCGGAAGATCGTGCAGCGCGGTGTCGATGACGTCGGGCGAGGCATCCAGGTCCAGCCAGCGGCGCACCAGCGCCACCAAGGTCGCTGTGTGTTGAACCCAGTGGGGAGAAAAACTCAAATGAACCTGTGAGCGATCGGCATCAAAAAACACCTCCAGCCAACCTGCGGTGGGCACTGGAGCAAGCGTCGGATTTTCACGCCCAGGCACCAATGCCCCGCCGCGTAAGCTGCGGCGTATGCACAGCGCGCCGCCTGGGCCTGTGTCAACCGACTCCACACCAGCGATGGCCCGCTGCGCCAGGAAACGCGCGAGGCCCTGGGTTTCGTACGGGGCTCGGTAGCCCAAACGCATGTTGAACGTCGAACGGCTCACTGTGGTGGCCTCCGCACCTTGTTGCCGCAAACGACTCGGGCTCAAACGGTAGTGGTCGGCGAATGCGGCGTTGAACCGGCGCACGCTGCCAAAGCCGCTGGCCAGTGCCACTTGTGTGACGGGCAAGGTCGAGTCCGTCAGCAGTGCTTTGGCCAACAGCAAACGCCGGGTTTGCAGATACTGCAGCGGCGTCACGCCCCACTGCGTAAAAAAGATGCGACGCAGGTGCCGGTCGCTCACGCCGAGCTTCTTTGCTAAGGCACCAAGCTTGGCACTTTGTGGCTCAGCCAACTTGGCGTCGAGCAAAGCAGCCGCCTGTTCAGCGAGCGTGCGCGACGCATCCATCACACTCCATCGTGAGGTGAGCGGGCTGGGCGCAATTTCGGGTCGGCATTTCAAACAGGGACGAAACAAGGCAGCCTCGGCCAAGGCGGCCGAGCTGAAGAAGCGGCAGTTCAAACGTTTCGGTGTGCGCACCCTGCAAATGGGGCGGCAGTAAACCCCGGTGGATGTGACGCCTACAAACACCTTGCCATCGAAACGCGCGTCTTTGGCGACGAAGGCGAGGTAGCTGGCATCAGGGTCAAGATCCATGGCGCTGATTATGGGCAAGGGGAGGCTGATTGCTGGTCGTTTTCGGACATGTCGGTGGAATCTTGCGCTGTGGTGCGTTGCCTATTGAATTTTCCGGAATTCATGACAAAACACTATCCGTTCGCCCTGAGCCTGTCGAAGGGCCAGTACCGAGGTGCGCGCTGGCTTCGACAAGCTCAGCCCGAACGGTGTGGGGTGTCATGTTTTATGGAAACCTCAATAGTCTTGCTGACACAGTAAGACCAGTCCTCGGAATGGATGCCTGAAGGCGACCTTAAGGAAGTCCCACCAATAATCGGGGGCCAGCTTGTTTTCCCCTGCTTGCGTCTTTCCCTTGGAAACCAGATCCGCTGTACTGACCTACCACGCCATGCGTTTGGCGTGGTGCCGTGTCGTATTGATGAGTTTTTTGCGCCGCTGGGCCGTCTATCTCGCTGTGGTGGCCGTGTTGTTCGCGGCAGGCTCGGTGGGTGCCTGGTCCTCTGTGACGGCACTGGCGGCGTGGTTGGTTTTGCCGCTTTTTTATGCCACTGCACACCCGGTCTATTTGCTGCCCGTGTTGTTGATTCAAACCTTGTTGCATGCGGGCCTGATTTGGGCCTTGCGTTCCTTGTTGTGGTTTGAACCCTGGGCCGAAGCAGAGCGGGCTTTGCCGTTGGCCGCAGCCGATTTGCGCCGCTCAGATGGGATCGTGGTCTTGCTGGTGATGGCGCCCTTGTTTTCCCTCTATGCGCTGGGCGCGACCACCTTGTGGATCACCGACCCCGCATGGCTGCATGACGTTCGTTGGAGTGCCTTGGGGATGCTGCTTGCCATGATGATGGGCGCTGCCGCTGTGGGGCTGACGCTGCTGCATTCCTGGCGTCGACCACCAAGGATTGCTGCTGCGGTCAGGCGTGTGGCCTTGGTCGCAGAGGCTCACCAGGGGAGGGCGTTGGTCGGCCTACCCGGGATGTTGACCGCGGTATCAGTGAACAAGGCGATGTTGCTGCTTCCCCTGGTGCGGGGGCCCGCGCGTCGAGCTGGCAAGGGGATGTGTGGCGGCGGCGTATTGCTGTGCGCGCCCGCCTTGGGTTTGTGGTGGGCTCCGCATGCCGCGCCTTGGTGGCTGGCGGCTTTTGCGCTGCTGAGTTTGGTGGTGACGACGCGGGTCCACACCCTGGCACGAGACCAGTTGGAGCCGTTCTGGTTGGCATGCTGCATGCTGCCCATGTCGATGAAGCGTTTGCGCCTGTGGCGGGCGATGTGTGTGTTGTCGCCGCTGGCCCTGGGCGCGCTGTGGCTGCTCGTCAGCTTGCCGCCCACTGGGGTGCGCTGGCTGGTTTTCGCAGCGTACGGACTGATTGTTTTTCTGGGCAGTGCTTGGGTGGTTTGCAGCGGGCCTGAACTCGCGTCGTCGGCGGCCAGCCGCTGGTTGCTTTTTTTGACCCTCAGTGTGGCCTTGGCCACGGAAGTGATGGCATGACGACTTTTTCTTCCCAAGACCCGGTATTGAGCGCACAACAAATCAGCTTTTCTTACCCAGGGCGCACTGTGTTCGCCGGCTGGTCTGGGACGTTTTGTGCAGGCATCACCTGGCTGCGCGGCAGCAATGGCAGCGGCAAGTCCACCTTGCTCAAACTGTCGGCAGGCGCATTGCCCATTGCGGCTGGCGAGCTGACGGTACGTGGTGTGGATGAAAGCCTCAGTCCCCTGGACTATCGGCGTGAGGTGTTTTGGTGTGGCCCGTCGGCCATGCCCTTTGATCACCTTCGCCCTGGTGAGTACTTCGGCTTCATCAAGGGTTTGTATCCGCAGTTTGATGATGCCCAGCTCGCGGTCCACATCGAGGGCCTTGGTTTGAATGCCCACCTGGACCAGCGCTTGAGTGCTTTGTCGACGGGTAACCAGCGTAAGGTGTGGCTGGCCGCTGCACTGGCTGTCGGCACGGCAGCGGTGCTTCTGGATGAGCCGCTCAACGCACTCGATCAAACATCACTGGCCTATCTTCTGAAGGCGTTGGCGCGAAAAACCTCTGCACCTGTGCAGGCATGGGTGATCGCCAGCCATGAGGCATTGGGCGACGCAGGAGAGCGGGCTCAAGTGCTTCAACTGGCGGTGTAACTGCAAAGTTCCCGCACTGGCATGGTCCGTATCGGTCCTCCCTACAATCGCCCCCATTCCCCATCTCCATCAGAACAAGGTCATTCATGCAAGTCAACGCGTCCGTATTCAAAGCCTATGACATCCGCGGCATCGTGGGTAAAACCATCGATGAAACCTTTGCAGAACACCTGGGCCGCGCATTTGGGTCTGAGGCCATCGCAGCGGGCGAAAAAGCGGTGGCCGTGGGGCGCGATGGCCGCCTGTCGGGGCCAGCGTTCAGCGCAGCGCTGATTCGTGGGTTGGCCTCTACCGGGTTGGATGTGGTGGACTTGGGCGCGGTCACCACGCCCATGCTGTACTACGTGGCAGCCACTCGCGGCCGCAAAGGGTGCCGCAGCGGCATCCAGGTCACGGGCAGCCACAACCCCAAGGATTACAACGGTTTCAAGATGGTGCTGGCAGGCCGCGCCATTTATGGCGACGACATTCAAAAGCTGCGCCAGCGCATGGAAACCGAAACCTATGTGAAGGCCAAGGGGCGCAGTGCCTCGATGGACATCCTTCCTGAGTACCAAGCACGAATTGCCGGTGACTGCCAACTCAAACGCCCCATGAAAATCGTTGTCGATTGCGGCAATGGCATTCCCGGCGCATCGGCCCCGGGTGTGTTGCGCGCCTTGGGCTGCGACGTGACGGAGATGTACTCCGAGGTCGATGGCAACTTCCCCAACCACCACCCCGATCCCAGCAAACCCGAAAACCTGGCTGAGTTGATTGAAAAAGTAAAAAACAGCGATGCTGAACTCGGTCTGGCCTTTGACGGCGATGGCGACCGCTTGGGTGTGGTCACCAAAGACGGCCAAATCATTTACCCCGACCGCCAGCTGATGTTGCTGGCCACCGATGTGCTCAAGCGCAATCCCGGCGGCACCATCATTTTTGACGTGAAGTGCACGCAGCGCCTGGCGCCCGCGATCAAGAAAGCCGGCGGCAAAGCCCTGATGTGGAAAACCGGACACTCCCTCATCAAAGCGCAAATGAAAAAAATCAAAGCACCGCTGGCGGGTGAGATGAGCGGGCACATTTTCTTTGGCGAGCGTTGGTATGGGTTTGACGACGCCACCTACACCGCAGCCCGCATGCTCGAGATCCTGTCGCGCAGCAAAGACCCGAGCAAGGTCCTGAACAGCTTGCCCACCAGTTTCAGCACGCCTGAATTGAACGTGGCCTGCGCCGAGGGTGAGGCGCACCAGTTGGTGCAACGTTTGCTGGAAACGGCGAAGTTCCCTGGTGCTGAAGTCACCACCATCGACGGCCTGCGTGCCGACTACAAAGACGGTTTTGGATTGATCCGCGCCAGCAACACCACGCCTGTGCTGGTGCTGCGGTTTGAAGGCCACACACAAAAGGCCTTGGATCGAATTCAAACGGCTTTCATGGCGGCACTCAAAGTAGTCAAGCCCGACGCGGCGGTGCAAGCAGCGGCACATTGAGTGGGAGACGGTTCCACCGCGCCCGAGCGCTGACATGACGCTGCTGGCCCGTTGGGCTTACACACTGCTGCTGACCCTGCTCGGTCCGCTGTATGCGCTGCGTTTGTTGTGGCGCGCCCGGGTCGAGCCGCTTTACGCCCATGCCTTGGGCGAACGATTTGGTTTTTACGCCAAAACGCATGACCAAGGCGGATGGGTCTGGATCCATGCGGTGTCCTTGGGTGAAACACGGGCCGCTGCCGCATTGGTCCAGGCCCTTCGTGTGCAAAAGCCCGACATGCGTCTCTTGCTGACCCATGGCACCGCAACGGGCCGTGAGGCTGGCCAAACCTTGATGCGCGACGGGGATGCCCAAGTTTGGTTGCCCTACGACACTCCCGGCGCTGTCCGGCGTTTCTTGAAGCATTTCCGCCCCCAAGTAGGGGTGTTGATGGAAACCGAGGTGTGGCCGCAGCTGCTGCACCAGGCCGAACGGCTGCACATTCCAATGCTGTTGGCCAATGGCCGACTGAGCGAGCGCAGCCTGCGGCGTGGCGAGCGTTCGCGTTCGCTGCTGCGTCCCGCTGCCCAAAGTTTGCGTTTGGTCATGGCGCAAACCGAGTCCGATGCGGAGCGTTTCAAACAGGTCGGTGCACGTGATGTGATCGTCTGCGGTAACTTGAAGTTCGACATGCAGCCCGACGAGAATCAACTGGCCCAAGGCCGTGTTTGGCGGGAGGCGGTTGGACGCCCCGTGGTGCTGGCCGCCAGTACCCGCGAGTCGGAAGAAGCGCCGCTGCTGGCTGCATGGAAAAATCAAACGGCTGCTATGGCCGCTCCGCCGCTGCTGCTCATCGTGCCTCGCCATCCGCAGCGTTTTGATGAAGTGGCCCGCTTGATGGAGTCGAGTGATTGTGTTGTGGTGCGTCGCAGCCAGTGGGCCGGTGTCCCGACCGAAAAAGCACAGACTTGCGAGGTCTGGCTGGGCGATTCCCTGGGTGAGATGGCCCTGTACTACAGCCTGTCCAAGGTGGCCTTGTTGGGTGGAAGTTTCGCCCCGCTGGGCGGACAAAACCTCATCGAAGCGCTGGCTTGTGGATGCCCGGTGGTCATGGGCCCGCACACGTTTAACTTTGCGCTGGCCGCTGATTTGGCGTTGCAGGCCGAGGTGGCGTGGCGTGTGGCCGATGTGGATTCAGCCGTCGAGCGGGCGCTGGGCCTGGTGATGTCGCAGGCAGATGGTTCGCTGTCAGACAAATCCAAAGGCTTTGTTTCGCCCCACCGGGGGGCGGCGCAGGCCATGGCCGCGAACGTGTTGTCTGCGGTTTAGGGCGCTTGGGTCACTCACCGACATTGTCTAAGCAGGAGAACCACCATGAATCTACACATCGAAGGCAAATGGGCTTTGGTCTGTGCCGCCAGCAAAGGTCTGGGCTTGGGTTGTGCCGAGGCTTTGGTGCAAGAGGGCGTGAATGTGGTCATCACCGCACGCGGCGAGCCTGCGCTCTTGGCAAGCGCCGAGCGCTTGCGCTCTTTGGGCAAGGGGCAGGTTCGGACCGTGGTCGGTGACGTGACCACCTTACAAGGACGCGAGCAGGCGCTGGCCGCATGTCCGCAGGTAGACGTTCTTGTGAACAACGCTGGAGGACCACCACCCGGTGATTTCCGTGACTGGGACCGAGACGCCTGGATCAAGGCACTGGACGCCAACATGCTCAGCCCCATCGAGCTGATCAAGGCCGTGGTGGACCCCATGATGGCGCGTGGGTTTGGCCGCATCGTGAACATCACCTCAGCGGCCGTGAAAGCGCCCATCGACATTTTGGGTTTGTCCAACGGCGCGCGCAGCGGGCTCACCGGGTTTGTGGCGGGTTTGGCTCGTCAAACCGTGGCGCATGGCGTCACCATCAACAACTTGCTTCCAGGGCCCTTTGACACCGACAGGTTGACCAGCACGATGTCCGCTGCCGCCAGCAAACAAGGTTTGAGCTTGGACGAGGTGCGCTCCAACCGCGCGGCGCAAAACCCGGCACGGCGGTTTGGCACCAAAGAAGAATTTGGCGCTGCTTGCGCGTTTTTGTGCAGCCAGCAGGCGGGGTTCATCACCGGGCAAAACTGGCTGCTCGATGGTGGAGCCTACCCCGGTACTTTTTGACGCGGTTTGTGGGCGCTGAGCACGATGCCTAGCAGGATGAGGGAAAACGCCAGCAAGTGATAACTGCGCGGCATCTCGCCCAGCAGTGCTACAGACAACAAAGCCGCAAACACCGGTGTGAGATTGGCAAAAAAAGCGGCCACGGCCGGTCCCATGGCAGCCACCCCTTGGCCCCAGCACCAGTAGGCCAGCACGGAGGGGCCAATGGCGACATAGAGGCATCCCAGCCACAGCGCAGGTCCCCACACCGGTGCTTGATGCGTGATCTGCCACTCCAAGCCGGCAGCGCTGAAGCTCCACACACAACCGATGGTCACCTGAATCAACAAAAACTCCGCCCATCCCCAAGCCGGGCGGGCTTTGCCTTGCATGTGGGCAGGCGGGCGTGCCAAGAGCCAGGTGTAGGCCGCCCAGACCACGACCGCCAATAGCATGAGCACGTCGCCCGCCACAAATCGAATGGACAACAAGGTGGTCCAACTGCCACGCGACAACACCACCGCCACACCCAACAGGGACAACATGGCACCCAGCACCTCAGCACCGCGGCTTTTGACGCCATAAAACAAGGAGCCCATCAGCAGCATGAAGACGGGTGTGCTCGCGGCGATTAAGGTCACGTTCAGGGGCGTGGAGGTCTGCAGTGCACCATAGAGCAGGGCGTTGTAGCTGCCCATGCCCAACAGGCCCAGTGCGGCCAAATACGGCCAACGTGCGCCGATGTCCTTCCAGGACTGGTACACCCGCCAACCCAATGGCAACAAAATCAGCAGCGCCAGCCCCCAGCGCAAGGCGTTGAACATCAACGGTGGGACAGAGCCCACCAGCATCCGCCCCACCACGGCGTTGCCTGCCCACATCAGGGGCGGCAGGGTCAGCATGAAAATCCAGCGGGTCGTCAGGCGCATGAGGGGCCGAAAAGAAGGAGATAGGCCCGCATTGAGCAAGCTGTCCAAAACGCTGGCACGATACCACCCAGTTACATCGCCCACCTTTTCAATCTGAGAGAACCTATGAGCACTTCAGCCTTGACCAGTCAAACCATCGTGATCGAACAATTCGGTGGCCCCGAGGTGATGCAACTAAAAACCGTAGCCGTTGGTGAGCCTGGTCCTGGCGAGGTGCGCATTGCCCACAAAGCTTGTGGGCTGAACTTCATAGACGTGTACCAGCGAACCGGGTTGTATCCCAACCCATTGCCTTTGCATCTGGGCATGGAAGCTGCGGGTGTCGTGGAAGCGGTGGGCGAGGGCGTCAGTCACCTGGCCGTCGGTGACCGTGTGGCCTACGCCAGCAATCCGCCGGGCGCTTATTCGCAGCGCCGCGTCATGCCTGCGCGCTGCGTGGTGAGGTTGCCCGACGGCATCTCGTTTGACACTGCCGCCGGCATGATGCTCAAAGGGTTGACGGCGCAGTACCTTTTGAAGAAAACCCTGCCCCAAGGCGGTCTGCAGGCGGGTGACTTTGTGCTGTTTCATGCGGCGGCGGGCGGGGTGGGTTTGATCGCGTGCCAATGGGCCAAGGCCTTGGGGCTGCAGTTGATAGGCACAGCAGGCAGCCGCGCCAAATGTGATTTGGCCTTGGCCCACGGTGCCGCGCATGCCATCAATTACGCCGAGGAGGATTTTGTTGCGCGTGTCAAAGACATCACTTCAGGCAAGGGGGTGAAAGTGGTGTACGACTCAATCGGAAACGACACCTTTGAAAAATCGCTCGATTGCCTGCGCCCCTTCGGTTTGATGGCCAGTTTTGGCAATGCCTCGGGGCCGGTTCCGCCGTTTTCCATTGGCACATTAGGGCCACGCGGCTCCTTGCACATCACCCGGGCCACGCTGTTCACCCACTTGGCCACCAGGGAAAGCACACAAGCCATGGCGGACGAGTTGTTCGCCGTGGTGCAAAGCGGTGCAGTCAAAATTCGCATCGACCAGCGGTTTGTACTGGCCGATGTGGCCGACGCCCATCGTGCGTTGGAGGCCCGCAAGACCACCGGATCGACCATTCTCACGCTGGGCGGTTGATGCGGTTCGTTGAAGCTTGATCCGTTTGTATCGGGTCTTTGTTTTGCCAGCCGTCGTGGATGATGGCCTTGGGGTTGTGGCACCGCGCCGGGAATTCGCCCCGGCGGGCGACCTACTTTCTTGCTGGTGCAAGAAAGTAGGCAAAGAAGCACCTGAACACCAGCCTATTTGGGGAGGGGTGGCTTGGTGCTGGAATGCAGACGTGGAGTCTGGATTCGGTCAGTGGCAACTGGCATTCACGGCGACGTTAAAGGCTTGTTCTTCCGCCACCGATTGCCCGCCACCACCGTCATTCCCGCGAAGGCGGGAATCCAGGCAATGTCGGCAAATGATGAAGTGGATGCGGGGTGCTACACCCCCTGGATTCCCGCCTTCGCAGGAATGACGACGATAAGTACCCCGCTGCCGCGTGAGGTGATGTCTAGAAAAGACCAGCCGAAAACGTGGCCCGAACGCCAGTGGCTACTGGCCGAATCCAGGCCCCACGTCTGCATTCCAGCACCAAGCCGCCCCTCCCCAAATAGGCTGGTGTTCAGGTGTTTTCTTGGTGACTTCTTTTGCACCAGCAAAAGAAGTTACTCGGCATGCCGGGCCGAGACCCGGCGCGGTGCACCGTGCCAAGGCCCTCAACCACAAAGGCACCCTCAGCCCGACGAGGCCCTACACGTTGCTGGTCGCCCGCACCTCTTCAATGCTGGTCAGCCCCGCCCAGACTTTTTCAATGCCATCGTGACGCAGGCACCGCATGCCTTCGAGCATGGCGGCTTGCTGCAATTGTTCGGCTCGAGCGCCGGTTTGAATCAGGCCGCGCACTTCGCGTGACACCACCATCAATTCGTGCAATCCGACCCGCCCTTTGAAGCCGGTGTGGTTGCACTCAGTGCAGCCTGGGCTGTGGTGGTGCATCAAACGACCATCGCGACTGTGGCGCGCTACCCAGCCCGCCAGCATGTCGTCCCGGCTCACAGGTGCTGCCCCTTTGCCAAAAGCGTGCATGCTGTCATCCAACAACTCGTTGATTTCTTGCTCGGTCGCTGGGCGACTGCAGACGCAGTGAGAGCACCACCGTCGCACCAGGCGTTGCGCCAACACCGCCAAAAGCGAGTCCGCAAAGTTAAAAGGGTCCATGCCCATGTCCAGCAAGCGGGTCACGGTTTCGGGTGCGCTGTTGGTGTGCAGCGTACTGACCACCAGGTGGCCGGTGAGTGAGGCTTCAATCGCCATGTGGGCGGTCTCGGCGTCGCGAATTTCGCCGACCATGATGACGTCGGGGTCTGCACGTAAAAAGGACCGCAAGGCTTTAGCGAAGGTCCACTCAATTTTGGGGTTGACTTGAACCTGCCGCAGGCCGGGTTGGGTGATTTCCACTGGATCTTCGGCTGTCCATATTTTTCGCTCTGGCACATTGATGTGGCTCAGTGCCGAATGCAAGGTGGTTGTTTTGCCCGAGCCCGTTGGCCCCACGCACAGCACCATGCCGTAAGGCCTCTCAACAGCACGTTTTAAGGCCTGCAGGTTGTAGTCCGACAGCCCAATGCGCTCCAGTGGAATGGGTTTGGCAGAAGCCAAAATGCGCATCACCACGTCTTCCAAGTTGTTGTTGGTGGGAATGGTGGCAATGCGCAGTTCAATTTTGTGTTGCGCCGAGAACTTGGCGAAATTGATCTTGCCGTCTTGTGGTTTGCGGCGCTCGGAGATGTCCAGGTCGCACATGATCTTCACGCGAGCCACCATGGCGGATCGGTACTTGGACGGCAACTCCATGTAGGTGCGCAGCAGGCCATCCTTGCGAAACCGAACCCGAATTTTTTCGCGGCCCGGGTAACTTTCTATGTGGATGTCAGATGCTCCCTCGTTGTGTAGGCCTCAATGATCATGGTGTTGATGAGGCGGACCAAAGAGTTGTCGGACTGTTCGATGGGACGGTCGTCGTCACTCATCAAGGCGCTGGCGTCACTTTTTTCCAGTGTTTCCAGCAGCGAGCTGCTGCCTTCGAGGTCAAACACCAAAGGCGGCGCGATATCCGTCTGTGCCAATTGGCTGGCTGGCGTCGCACCAGCTGCGCTGTAGGCCGCGAGCAGCGTTTCGGCCATGTCCTTGCACTGCGCCAAAACCGGAACCACCTTGGTTTGTGCGATGAACTCCACTTCAGCCAAAGCGGCACCTCGGCGTGACGGGTCGTCGATGGCGACCACCAACCGCCCGTCGCCCAACAACAGCAAGGGCATCACGCCCAATCTGAGGGCGTTTTGGTAGGGCAACTTCTTCAGCGCAGCGGCTTCAGCCGGGTAGTTTTCCAGTCGAACGAGGGGGTAGCCCATCTTGCGCGCCAAAGCAGTCTGCAAGTCCAGCGGTGACACCACATTCATCCGCACCAGGAGCTCACCCAGTGGTGTGCCTCGGTCCGCTTTTTGTTGCAGCAAGGCATCTTTGAGCTGAACTTCACTGATCAAGCCCAACGACACCAAGGCATCACCAATGCGCACCATGGGCATTTTGCTTTGGCGCTCAATGGCGTCCAGCAGCTGCGCCGGTGTCACCACATTGTTTTGCAGCAAGATGTCGCCGAGTTTTTGACTGCGCAGTTGCTCTTGAAGTTGGGCGGCTTTCTCCACTTGAACTGGGGTGGCCGCTTGCTGCTGCACCAACAACTCGCCAATTCGAGCGCCCACCTCCAAACTCTCGTAGGCGGCTTTGGGAATGAAGACGTTCTGTACGGCGTCACAAGGCGTCAGAGCACCCGGCAAAGGCACAAAAAGAAACACGCCAAACGGGGTTTCGAAATGGCCCATCGTCAATCCGACAAGGTCTTGACCCTGGCGCATCTTTACCTTGTACGGTTGAGGTGGGGTGCCCGCCAAGCTCTTGTGGATGGTTTTGTCGCCCGCAGCTTGCGTGGCATGCAGAGGGGTGGTGAGGGTCAGGCTCAAAAACTGGTCAAAACGCAGCGCCAAGGTGGTGCGTGCGGGAGGCAATTGCACATGCGCCACTTCGGCTTCCGGCACAAAAAACGTCAGGCGACCCGCGATGCGTTTGCCGTTCAAGGAGGTGATTTCGCAAGGCAGCGGATCGGTTTGAATTTTTGCAGCGGGAAAACGGGCCGATGGCGGCGTGGGCCAGCAAAAACTTTCAGCGCTTTTTTTCTCCCCGCTGTCACTTTCATGTCCTATGGCGGCTTGAGTCGGTGGCGCGTCAGTTGGGTGATCCCATTGCAAGGGTGTGTGCATGTCAGACATGGTTGGCGCGAGGGCAACCCCTCGTTTCAAGTGGTGTGCCCAGCGATGATGACTTGCTCATCGTCTTTGCAAACGTAAGAACAGGGCGGCCAATGCACGATTGTTTGAGCGCTATGCTCCAGGCTTTTCTGTTCCGTGCAGCATCACACTGGCCCCATGCGGACGCACCATCACGCCATCAAATAGGACCTTGCCACCATGAATCTGCGTTTTGTCGAAGCTTTTTATTGGGTGGTCTCGCTCAAGAGCGTGTCTCGCGCGGCGGAGAAACTGTTCATCACACAGTCCGCCATGTCCAGCCGGGTCGCTGCTTTGGAGGAAGAGCTTGGCGTCCTTTTGTTGGATCGGCGCGATAAACAATTTCGCCTGACCGCTGCAGGGATGCGGTTTTTCAACCATGCTCAAAAGCTGTTGGTGCTGCAGCGTGACATCAAGGCAGAAATGAGTGCTGCGGGTGGAAGCGAGTCACCGACGGTCTCTCTGCGTATCGGTGTGATCGAGTCTGTTCTTCACTCATGGTTGATCGATTGGATCACCCACATGAGAAAAAGCAGCCCCGGATTCGAGCTGGAGCTGACCGTTGAAACCACGCCCGTATTGATCGATCACGTCCGCCGTGGTGCGTTGGACTTGGTCTTTGCTGCTATGCCCACGGTCGGCGAGGGTTTACGCAGTCGTGCCTTGCCATCCATGGAAATGGCCTTTGTGGGGCACGCTGAGTTGCACCGAAAGCGCAGCTACGGTTTAGCGGACTTGGCCGACCTGGAACTGCTCACTTTTCAGCGTGGCTCGCAGCCCCACGCAGCATTGATGGATTTGTTTCGCACCGCCGGTTTGGAGCTAAGGCGCGTTCACAACATTTCTTCCATATCGGCCATGGTGCAGTTGGTGGAGGGCGGTCTTGGTGTGGCGACTTTGCCAACTGAGGCAGTCGAGAAACTGGCCGGGCATTTGCACCTCAGGACTCTCAAGTGTGAGTCCGTGTTGCCCTCTTTGCCGGTGCATGCCAGTTACCGTGAAGATCCGACGTCTGCGGTTGCGCTGGATGTGTTGGAGGCCATTCTGTCATTCATAAGGGTTTCTACCGATCATCGAAAAAATCGATAAACAAAGTAGAAAACTATCCGTTTGCGTGTGACAAGCTGTCACGAACAGAATTCGTACAACGCTGAAATACATTGTTTCAGCGAATCGCAAACGGAGTCCGACATGAACACCGCCGCTGTTGCCAAACCAGTCAAGTTGCCCCAGTCTGAAAAGCCAGCGTTGGCCAGCGGCCTGTCGGCACAATCGACTGAGTTCGCGGGCAGCGCAGGCGATCAAATCAGATCGCCGATTCGCAGCGGGCACTTCACCAACCACACCAGTGGTTTGAGCCGAGACCTGGTGCAGGGCAATGTGGTCATCCTCCCGCAGGCCTTGGCCACCGATTTTCTGCGCTATTGCCAGCGCAACCCCAAACCTTGTCCTTTGCTCGCGGTCTCCGAGCCGGGTGACCCGATGTTGCCGACCCTGGGCCGCGACATCGACATCCGCAGCGACGTGCCACGTTACCGGGTCTGGCGCAGCGGCGAGTTGGTGGACGAGCCCACCAACGTGTCGGCGCTGTGGCGTGATGACTTGGTGACTTTCGTGATTGGTTGCTCCTTCTCCTTCGAGCAAGCTTTGCTCGACTCTGGCATCCCACTGCGCCACGTCGAACAAAAGCGCAATGTCGCCATGTACCGCAGCAACATCGCCACCACCGCAGCAGGCCCGTTCAGTGGCCCCATGGTGGTGTCCATGCGGCCGATGAAAGCGGCGGACGCGATTCGCGCCATTCAAATCACATCACGTTTCCCCAATGTGCACGGCGCACCTGTCCATATTGGCAACCCCGAGTTGATTGGTATCGACGACCTGTCCCAGCCCCACTATGGTGACCCGGTCGAAGTGAAAGCCGATGAACTGCCTGTGTTTTGGGCCTGCGGCGTCACGCCACAGGCGGCCATCACCCAGGCCCGCCCCGAGTTCTGTATCACCCATGCACCGGGTGCGATGCTGATCACTGACTTGCTGAACCATCAGCTCGCCAGTTTTTGAGTTGACGTCAACGCCGCGTTTTTGTGATGCGGCACGACGTCGTTTGATAAGTTCCCACAACCGACCCTTGAGGAGTCTTGCGATGAAGAAATTTGTATTCGCCGTTGCTGCCACCGCAGTCGCTACTTTGGCCCAAGCCCAAACCAAATGGGACTTGCCATCGGGCTACAACGCCAACACCTTCCAGGTGCAAAACCTGCAGTACTTTGCAGATGAAGTGGACAAAGCCACCGGCGGCAAACTCAAGATCACCTTGCACCCCGGTGCTTCGCTGTTCAAGGCCAACGAAATCAAGCGCGCCGTGCAGTCTGGCCAAGCGCCGATTGGCGAATTCATTCTGTCGGGTGCCTCGAACGAGAACGCGATGTTCGGCATCGACTCCATCCCCTTCTTGGCCAGCAACTATTCGCAGGCCAAATCGCTGAACGACGTGTCCAAGCCTTACCTGGAAAAACTGCTCGCCAGCCAAGGCCTGAAGCTGCTGATGACAGTGCCCTGGCCCGGTCAGTCGCTTTATTCCACCAAAGCCATCTCGTCTTTCCAAGACTTGAAGGGCACGAAAATGCGTGCCTTCAACCCAGCCACCACCCGAATTGCCGAGTACGTCGGTGCGCAGCCGGTCACCATTCAGTTGGCTGAATTGCCCCAGGCCTTGGCCACCGGCACCGTGGACAACTTCCTGACCTCCAGTGCCAGCGGCGTGGACAGCAAGCTCTTCGAGCACGCCAAGTTCTTCTACGACGTGAACGCATGGTTGCCACGCAATGCCACTGTCGTCAGCCAAAAAGCCTTTGATGCGCTGGACAAACCCACCCAGGCAGCCGTGTTGAAAGTGGCTGCTGCCGCAGAGGCCCGTGGTTGGAAAGAAAGCGAACGGGTCGATGACGAGAACGTGAAAATCCTCGAATCCAAAGGCATGAAGATCGACCGTGACAGCAAAGACCTCAAGCGTGAACTGACCATCATCGGTGGCCGCATGACCGGTGAATGGTTGCGCGTGGCTGGTGACGATGGCAAGGCCGCCTTGGACGCTTACCGCGCCACCCAAGCCAAGTAATCCCCAGGGAAAGCGCCGATCAGAACTCGGTGCTCTTCCCAAAAAAACCAGGTCGCTTGTCGACCTGGACCTAGAACAAGCCGCAGCAGCAGGCGCTGCTGACGGCTCCCCACAAGAGATTCAATTAATTCTCAAGTTTGTCTTTGAGAGGAGCTGCTGTGTCCAAGTTACTCAACGGGTTCTACAAGCTGCTGGCCGTTTTGGCAGCCATAGCGATGGTCGCCGCCTTCATCAGCGTGATGCTGGGCATTTTGGGGCGTCAACTGGACTTCAACATCCGTGGCTTGGACGCCTACGCGGGTTATGCCATTGCGGCCGCCTTGTTTCTGGCGCTACCAGAAACCCTGCGCAAAGGTGACCACATCCGTGTGACCTTGCTTTTGCAGTACGTGCCAGAAAAGTTACGCAATCTGTTGGAGTACTGGACCTTGATCGCTGGTGTGGGTTTGTCCGTGTACCTTGCCGGATACGCCTGCCGTTTGGCTTGGCAGTCACACCAGTTTCACGACATATCACAAGGTGCCGATGCGACACCCCTGTGGATTCCCCAAATCGCCATGGCCTTGGGTTGCATCGGTTTTGCCCTGGCCATGTTGGATGCGCTGATCGCCCGCATCCAAGGCCGCACTTTCTTCGCTGTAGGCGAAGCTGAAACCGCCAACATTGAATAAACCAAAAGAACAGTACTCATCATGGATATCTACATTGCAGGTTTATTGATCTTGGTCATGATTGCCATCCTGGCCTCCGGGCTTTGGATTGGCCTGACCTTGCTCGGTGTGGCGGTCGTCGCCATGGAAATGTTCACGCCGAAGTCGGGCGGCGACAGCATGGTGCTCACCATCTGGGGGTCTACCAGCAGTTGGACGCTCACCGCCTTGCCGCTCTTTCTGTGGATGGGTGAAATTCTGTTTCGCTCCAAGCTCACGGCCGACATGTTCAAGGGTTTGGCACCCTGGCTGAACAACATTCCAGGGCGTTTGTTGCACACCAATGTGCTGGGCTGCGGCATTTTTGCTGCGGTGTCGGGCTCCAGCGCAGCCACTTGCGCCACCATCGGCAAGATCACTTTGCCGGAGTTGAAAAAGCGCGGTTACCCCGACAACATTTCCATGGGCTCATTGGCTGGTGCTGGGACTTTTGGACTTTTGATTCCGCCGTCCATCATCATGATTGTTTACGGTGTGGCGGCTGACGTTTCTATTTCCAAGCTCTTCGTGGCAGGTGTCATCCCTGGGCTTGCGTTGATGGCGCTTTTTTCCGTCTACATCATCATTTGGTCACTGCTCAACAAAGACAAAATTCCTGCGGGCGACATGCAAATGAGCTTCATTGAGAAGGTCAAAGCAGGTCGGCACCTCATCCCCATCGTGTCCTTGATCGCCGTGGTGATTGGTGCGATTTACAGCGGTCTTGCCACGGCGACCGAATCTGCTGCGATGGGTGTGTTGGGTTCGCTGATTCTGTCCAAAATTGAAGGTTCGCTCACCTGGAAAACCTTCAAAGAAGGCCTTTTAGCCGCTTGCCGCGTCTACTGCATGATTGGTTTGATCCTTGCCGGTGCGGCCTTCCTCACCTTGGCCATGGGTTTCATCGGTTTGCCCCGTGAAGTGGCCGCTTTCATTGGCAGTCTGAACCTCTCGCCCTTCATGTTGATTGTGATGCTCACGGTGTTCTTCATCATCTTGGGCTGCTTCTTGGACGGCATCTCCATGGTGGTGTTGACCATGGCCGTGTTGCTGCCCACCGTGCAAGCCGCGCAGTTCGACTTGATCTGGTTCGGCATCTTCGTGGTGCTGGTGGTGGAAATGGCGCAAATCACGCCGCCGGTGGGGTTCAACCTCTTCGTGCTGCAGGGCCTGACCAAACGCGAGTTGCCCTACCTGGCCAAAACCGCAATGCCATTCTTCTTCCTGCTGGTGTTTGCGGTTCTCATGATTTACCTCTTCCCGCAAATCGTGCTGATCGGGCCGCAAATGATGGGCTGAGCCCGGCCCGCCAGTGTCCTGTGGAAGCGGTGATGTCCGCCGCTTCCGTTTCCTTCAACCGTGATTCCTAAGGAGTGCGCCATGCTTGAACGCAGAGAGTTTCTCGGCCTGTTGGCTGGTTTGGGTGGCGTAGGCAGCCCTCTGGTGGCGCAAGCCCAAGCAGGCGCGGGCTGGAAACTGGCCACGGGCTACCGCGCTGAGTCCTTTCACGGACAAAACTTGACAGCCTTTGCCAAGGAGTTGACCGCCGCAGGATTGAAAGTGGACATGGCGGCCAACAACAGCCTCTTTAAGCTGGCCGAGATCGCGGGCGCGGTGCGCGACGGCAAGGTGGAGTTGGGCGAAACCATCATGACCAGTTTGGTCAAAGACATGCCGGTGGCGGGCGCTGATTCGGTGCCCTTCATTGTGCGGTCTTATGCGGATGCCAAACGCCTGTGGAAACACCAGCGACCGTTGGTTGAAAAGAAGTTCGCTGCAACTGGCTTGAAGCCTTTACTCGCAGTGCCTTGGCCGCCACAAGGTCTTTACACCCAAAAGCCCATCAACCGCGCCGCGGACCTGAAGGGAACCAAGATGCGCACGTACAACAGCACGACGCAGCGTATTGCCCAGCTACTGGGTGCCACGCCGGTGGACGTGCCCATGGTGCAGGTGGGTCAAGCTCTGGCAGACGGCAAGATCGACTGCATGATCACCTCGGCCGTGACGGGCGTAGAAAACCAGGTGTGGGATCACGTGAAGAACTACTACGACATCAACGCGTGGATTCCAAAAAACATCACTTTTGCCAACGCCAAAGCCTTTTCTGGCTTGTCTCCTGACCAGCAAAAAGCAGTGTTGGCAGCTGCCGCCACGGCCGAAACCCGGGGTTGGGCCGCCAGCGAAAAAGCGGCCAGCGAGTCCGTGGAAGAACTGCGCAAACAGGGCATGAAGATTGATCGCGTCTCACCCGAGTTTTTGTCCGATATCAAACGCATGGGCGAGCGCTTTTCAGTCGAATGGGTACGTGAAGTGGGCAATGAGGCCAACGATATCTTCATTCCTTACTACACCAACCAATGAACATGGACGAGATCGAGACCATGCATTGCTACCAAAACAAAGGCACCCGGATCCCCACGAAAGCGGGAATCCAGGTGCCGTATCAAAGCGCCACCAAAGGCGCATCAAACACGACCGACTGGATTCCCGCTTTCGCGGGAATGACGGTTCTGGTTACTTTTGACTTCAATCTCTGAGGATGACCATGAACAAAAAACCATCAACACTCTGGCAATTCTGGATCGACCGTGGCGGCACTTTCACCGACTTGGTCGGCAAGAAGCCCGACGGCACACTCGTGACGCACAAACTGCTGTCTGAGAACCCCGAGCAGTACCGCGATGCAGCCGTTGCTGGCATTCGCCACCTGCTGGGCCTCCAAAAAGGCGAGCCCATCACACCCGATCTGGTGGAGTGCGTGAAGATGGGCACCACGGTGGCCACCAATGCGCTGCTGGAACGCAAAGGCGAGCCCACGCTGCTCGTGACCACGCGCGGCTTTCGCGATGCGCTGCGTATTGCTTACCAAGACCGTCCGCGTCTCTTCGACACCAACATCGTCTTGCCCGAGTTGCTGTATGAGCGTGTGATTGAAGCGCAAGAGCGCGTGGCCGCCAATGGTGACGTGGTTCAGCCGCTGGCCGAATCCCATCTGCGCACCGAGCTGCAAGCCGCCTTTGACGACGGCCTGCGCAGCGTGGCCATCGTGTTCATGCACGGCTACCGCTACACCGCCCATGAAATGGCTGCAGCACGCATTGCACGTGAAGTGGGCTTCCCGCAAATCAGCGTGTCGCACCAGGTCAGCCCCTTGATGAAGCTGGTGTCACGTGGTGACACCACCGTGGTGGATGCCTATTTGTCGCCGATCCTGCGTCGTTATGTGGAGCAAGTAGCGGGCGACATGCCCGGCGTGAAGCTGTTCTTCATGCAGTCGTCCGGCGGTTTGACCGACGCGCATGCCTTCCAGGGCAAAGACGCGATTCTGTCCGGCCCCGCTGGCGGGATTGTCGGCATGGTGCGTACCGCGCAGTTGGCTGACTTTGACAGAGTGATTGGTTTTGACATGGGCGGCACCTCCACCGACGTGTCGCACTACGCTGGCGAGTTCGAGCGTGCCTTTGAAACCCAGGTGGCCGGTGTGCGCATGCGCGCACCGATGATGAGCATCCACACCGTGGCAGCCGGTGGCGGTTCGGTGTTGACCTTTGACGGTGCCCGTTTCCGTGCGGGCCCTGAGAGCGCCGGTGCCAACCCCGGCCCGGCTTCGTATCGCCGAGGCGGCCCTTTGGCCGTGACCGATGCGAACGTGATGCTCGGCAAGATTCAACCCGCGCATTTCCCCAAGGTGTTTGGACCGAGCGCCAACGAGTCGCTTGACCGCGACGTGGTCGTGAAACGATTCACTGACATGGCCGCCGACATTGAACGCTCCACAGGCGTCAAGCGCACCCCCGAGGAAGTGGCCGAAGGTTTCATCGACATCGCCGTCGGTGCGATGGCCAATGCGATCAAGAAAATTTCCGTGGCACGTGGTTACGACGTGACCCGCTACACCCTGCAGTGTTTCGGCGGAGCAGGTGGTCAGCACGCTTGTTTGGTGGCCGACGCCCTGGGTATGAGCAAGGTGTTCGCCCACCCACTGGGTGGTGTGCTGTCGGCCTATGGCATGGGCTTGGCTGACCAGAATGTGATTCGCGAAGCATCTATTGAGCAAGATTTGGCTGGGTCCATGGACTCGGTGACTCAAAAACTGAATGCGCTGGCTGACGAGGCCGAAGGCGAATTACGCCGCCAAGGGGTGACAGGGGGTGAAGTGAAGATGCACCGCCGTGTGCATGTTCGCTACAAAGGCACCGACTCAGCCTTGGTGGTGGCAGCGGGCAGCCTCAAAGAAATTCAGACTGCGTTCGAGTCGGCTTACCGCCAACGTTTTGCCTTCTTGATGGACAGGGATTTGGTGGTAGAGGCTGTTTCTGTGGAAGCTGTGGGTGCCGGTGACGCACCGACCGAACCTCGCCACACTGTTGTACAAGAAGCACCGGCTCCAGTGGCGTCCGTCGTGAAAATGTTCAGCGGTGGACAATGGCACGACGCAAACTTGGTCGTGCGTGAGCAAACGAAACCGGGCCACGTGATTGCAGGTCCGGCCATTATTTCTGAGAAAAACGCCACCACCGTGGTGGAGCCAGGCTGGCAGGCTGTAGTGACGGCCCTGGATCACCTCGTGCTGGTCCGTGTCAAAGCCCGCGAAGCCCGCAAAGCGATTGGTACCTCCGTGGACCCCGTGATGCTGGAGGTCTTCAACAACCTCTTCATGAACATTGCGGAGCAGATGGGTCTGCAACTGCAGAACACTGCGTACTCGGTGAACATCAAGGAACGCTTGGACTTCTCGTGCGCACTCTTTGACGCCAAAGGAAACCTGATCGCCAACGCACCTCACATGCCCGTGCATTTGGGCTCAATGAGCGAGTCCATCAAAACGGTGATGGAAGGCAACGCCGGCAAGATGAAGCCAGGTGATGTGTTCGCGCTGAATGACCCTTACCACGGCGGCACCCACCTGCCCGACGTGACGGTGGTCACGCCAGTGTTTGACGACGCGAACAAGGAAATCTTGTTCTACGTGGGCTCACGGGGTCACCATGCCGACATCGGCGGCACCACGCCAGGCTCCATGCCACCGTTCTCCACGCGCATTGAAGAAGAGGGCGTGCAGATCAACAACGTCAAGTTGGTCGATCAGGGTCGTTTGTTGGAAGCCGAGATGGTGGCACTGCTCTCCAGTGGCCAGTACCCGTCGCGTAACCCGCAGCAGAACATTGCCGACATGCGTGCGCAAATTGCCGCCAACGAAAAAGGCGTGCAAGAACTGCGCAAAATGGTGGCGCAATTTGGGCTGTCGGTGGTGCAGGCCTATATGGGCCACGTGCAAGACAACGCCGAGGAATCGGTGCGCCGCGTGATCACCAAACTGAAAGATGGTCACTTCACCTTGCCGCTGGACAACGGCGCACAGATCAGTGTGTCCATCAAGGTCAACACCGCAGCGCGCAGCGCCAAGATTGACTTCTCGGGCACATCGCCCCAGTTGACCAACAACTTCAACGCGCCCAAAGCGGTGTGCATGGCTGCGGTGTTGTATGTGTTCCGCACCTTGGTAGGTGATGAGATTCCTCTGAACGCGGGTTGCTTGAAACCGCTCGAAGTGATCGTGCCAGAAGGCTCCATGCTCAATCCCTTGCCACCCGCATCCGTGGTGGCGGGCAACGTGGAAACCTCGACCTGCATCACCAACGCCCTGTATGGAGCGTTAGGCACCATGGCTGCAGGCCAGTGCACGATGAACAACTTCACCTTCGGGAACGACACCTACCAGTACTACGAAACCATTTCCGGCGGCTCCGGGGCCGGCGACGGCTTCAACGGAACGAGCGTGGTGCAAACCCACATGACCAACTCGCGCCTGACAGATCCTGAGATCCTCGAGTTCCGCTTCCCCGTGCAACTCGACAGCTACGAGATTCGCCCCAACTCGGGGGGCAAGGGCAAGTTCATCGGTGGCAACGGTGGCATACGCCGCGTGCGTTTCCTCGAAAAGATGACAGCATCGATTCTGTCCAATGGCCGCAACAGCGGCGCATTTGGTGCGGTGGGAGGCTCGCCAGGTCAGCCGGGTGTGAACAAGGTCGTGCGCGCCAATGGTGAAGTCGAAGTGCTGGGCCACATCGGATCCACCGAAATGGAGCCAGGTGACGTGTTCGTGATTGAAACCCCAGGAGGTGGGGGCTACGGCGTATGAACGCGGGCGACTGCATCACCAACTACATTCAAGGCAAAGACCACAACCGACCGCATCTGTTGCGGTCGGTGTTTGCGGAAGATGCCAAGCTGGTGATGCTGGTCAAAACAGGGGCGATCTCCTTTCCTCCCGTGGTCAATGGGCTCGACGGCATCACTGACGTTTTGGTGCGCCGTTTCGGTCAAACCTACGAAAACGTTTACACCTTCTGTCTGGCCTCCCCACCGTCACCTGACGCATCTGCTTTCTCATGCGATTGGTTGGTGGGTATGTCAGGTAAAGCCGAAGGAGAAGTCAGGGTCGGATGCGGTCGCTACGACTGGGTTTTTTCTCCAGGCCCAGCCCCCTTGGTGACAAGACTAACCATCACCATTGAAGAAATGGTTGTATTGACGCCCAATGAACTCCCCCAGGTGATGGGGTGGCTGTCTGGACTGCCTTCATCGTGGTGCGATCCCGAGGCAGCTATCCAGAACCTGCCCAACAACAAGGCGCTCGATTCAATCGTCAGCTATTGCAAACAACACCACAGGAGTAATTGATGAGCTGCGAACGTGTTTTGCTTCCCATAGACTTCTGTGACGGTTCTTTGAAAACGGTAAACGGTTCGCCTGTATGACGTAATGAGCGGATTAGTTTTTGTGTTTGCAAGTTGCAGATGCTGTTACTCAAACTGCTGCTGATCGCCTGCACGGTATACCTCTCGTCACTCGCGGCGCGACGCGGCGGCCACGCGCTGGCGGGTCTTGTGACCGGCATGCCCATGATCGTCGGGCCTATCCTGGGCCTGGTGCTGATTGATCACGGCCCAGCCGTGACCGAGAGGGTCACCTGGGCCACCATCACTTGTTTTCCTGCCACGCTGCTGCATGCACTGGTTTTCAGCGTTGCGGCACGTCGTTTCAGTTGGCCGGTTTGTTTGCTGCTGGCGACCGTGTGTTTTTTGCTGGCCGCTGCTGGGCTGTCTTGGTTGGCGTTGCCTCAGGGGTGGGCCGCTGTGTTGGCCGCCGCCTCGCCCAGCCTGACGGTGCTTTTGATGTCGCGCAACAGTTTGAGGTTGGAGTCATCCCACACAACCGCCACGATTCCAATCGCGCCAGCGGCTGTTCAGATACCCACGAGCGAAGTGTTCTTCAGAATAGGTGCCGCAGTCGCTATGGCAGCCGCCATCATCATTGGTGCCGATCACTTGCCCGCCTTTGTCAGTGGACTGCTGCTGGCGATTCCAATTGCCGGTGCCGTTTTGCCTTGTTTTACCCTGCCACGTTACGGTCACTTGGCGACCGAGAAGCTGCTCAAGGGCTTCGCCAAAGGATTGAACGGCTTCTGTGCCTTTTGTATTGCCTTCGCGGTGTTGTTGGCGCAGGTGCATCCTGCAACAGCGTTTTTTCTCGCGCTGTGCACCGCTGCTGCAACCGCTCGGGTGATCGCACGGCGCGCTTAGCTTTGTTCGCCAGAGAGTTTGCGGCGCGCAGCCGCTTGTACCGCCACGACACAAGGGTGGGTGACGCGGCGCTCGACAGAAACCGCAAAAAACTCTTCCACCAGCTCCTTGCTGTACCCGATCAGCTTGACGCCGTACTGCGCCTCAATCTGCGTTTTGATGGCCGTTGGCCCCATGAAAACACCTCGGCCGCGTTGACCAAACGCTTTCATCAACGCCCCATCATCGAATTCACCCACGAGGCGTGGTTGCAGTTGATGTCGCTCTAACCAACTGTTGAACTGTGTGCGTATGGGCGACGAGGCGCCTTGTACCAACATGGGTACGCCACTCAAACACTGGGGGAACTTCCCCTTGAGCTGGGGCTGCAGTGATGGAGCGCAAAAGAAGCTCATGGTGCTGCTGCCCAAGGAGTGGTTGAAGGCCTTCACGCTGACGCGCCTCGACACGGGTTCATCGGCCAGCACCATGTCCAGGCGATGCAAGGCCAGTTGGGCCAGCAGATCAATGAACTTGCCTTCATGGCAAACCATACGAACAGGCTCGGGTACGTCCAGAGCTGGCTCCAGAAGCTGGTAGGCCAAGGATTTAGGCACTGAGTCCGCCACCCCCACGCGGAAGTCCAGCATGTGCTCGCGGCCCGAGGTTCTTTGGAGCGCCGATTCCATCTCTACGCCCAGGTTGAAAATTTCGTCGGCGTAACTCAGGGCTACGCGACCATCGTCGGTCAGTTCCAGTTTGCGTCCGTTTTTGCGAAACAACTGCCTTCCCAAGCTCTCCTCCAGCAGCTTGATTTGTGCCGACAGTGTTTGCGGCGTGGTGTGCAGTTGCTCGCCCGCGCGCATCACGCCGCCGGCTTTGGCGACGACCCAAAAATAGTGCAAGTGTTTGAAGTTCATATCCCAGCGCCAACACTGCGTAAAAAGCGCAGTAATAAGTTAACAAATACGAATTTACACGAAGAGTGGCGATGCATACAGTCACAACCATTCTTAGTCCCCATGTATTTGACGAAGCCACCACGCCTCATGCGAATCGAGATTCAAGCCCACCACCTGGTGCTCGAAGCCGAGCACCGCCAGCAGATTCAGCGCCGAGCCAGCTTTGCGCTGTCACGAATGAGTTCACTCATTCAGCAAGTCGATGTGCATCTGACCGATGTCAACGGTCCGCGTGGCGGCGTGGATACCCAATGCCTAGTTCGGGTTCAGTTGGATCGAGGAGAGCCGGTGGTGGTTGAAGACATCGACCATGACTTGGTTGCCTTGATCAACCGCAGCCTGGCCCGTGCTGGACAGGCTGTTGACCGGCGTATCAGCAAGACGAACAACGCTGGCCGACGCCAGCACCGACCTCAGCTTTGAGCTTTCAGCCCAGTCAGTCATCCACCACATTCAACCCAAGGAGAACACCATGCGCATGAGCACCAAAGGCCGTTTTGCCGTTACCGCGATGATGGAAGTGGCGCTGCGTGAACGCAGCGGTCCAGTGAGCCTGGCGGGCATCGGTTCACGCCAGAACATGTCCTTGTCCTACCTTGAGCAGCTGTTCAGCCGCCTGCGTCGTCATGGTCTGGTTGAAAGCACCCGCGGTCCTGGCGGCGGTTACACCCTGGGTCGTCGCGCAGAGGAAATCACAGTGGCCGACATCATCGTGGCAGTGGACTCGGACGACGAGGATTCAGCCCGCAATGAAGGATCTTCTGCGCGCCAGGTGGGCGAGAGCCTGACGGGTGAGCTGTGGAACACCCTGAATGCGAAGATGATTGAATACATGGACGACATCAGTTTGCATTCTCTGGTGCAGCAACAAGCAGCCAAAGGCGTGCCTGTGGACCCCAAACCCGCCAAACGCAGTCTTGCAGCCAAGATATCCAATACAGCGGCGAGTTTTCGCATCACTGCACCCAACTCGGTGTTCGCCTTTGGCCGCTCCTTTGCTTCTCAGACCTGATTAGCCCTGAGTAGGTGACCATACTGGGTCAGTTGGCCCCGGCCTCAAACCACTGTTTGATCAGCAAACGCTCGTCGTCCGTGATTTGTGTGGCGTCGTTCATGGGCATGAGTTTGAGCACCACAGACTGTTGGTAAATTGCCAGCGCATGCTGCTGTATCAATAAAGCGGTGTGCAAGGCCACCCCTTTTTGCTGCACCTGGGCGTTGTGGCAAAGCACACATCGTGCTTCGATGACGGTTTGTACTTGAGCCGTAGACACCTTGGCCGCAGGTGCATTGGAGGCAGCCGCCGGCACCTTGGTGGGTGCCAATGCAACAGCCAGTCCCAACAACAGAACCACACCCACCACCGCAAATTCCCACGGCGTGCGCTGTCCCAAGATATGGGCCCTGTGACGCATCACAAAACTGTGGCGGATGAGGGCACCTGCCAACATCAAGAGCACCAGCACCAGCCAGTTGTGGGGGCCTTGGTACAACCAACCGTAATGGTTGGACAACATGGCCACGAGCACCGGCAACGTGAAATAGGTGTTGTGCACGCTGCGCTGCTTTCCGCGCTGGCCGTGGATGGCATCAACAGGCTGGCCCGCTTTCATTTGAGCAATCACTTTGCGTTGACCTGGAATGATCCAAAAGAGCACGTTGGCGCTCATGGCGGTCGCCATCATCGCGCCCACCAGCAAAAACGCGGCGCGCCCTGCAAAAAGCTGGCAAGCCAACCAAGCGGCCAGCGTCACGCTCAGCAGCACCAACAGTCCAACCAGAACATCGCCCTGGACGGCACCATTTTTTTCTCCGAACCAGCAGCAAATGCGGTCATAGACCAACCAAAACACCACGAGGAAAGCCAATGCTGCGGCGACAGCCACCGAGGGCGACCAGCTGTACACACTTTTGTCGACCAAAAATGTGCCTGCGTTGATCAGATAGAGCACAGTAAAAAGTGCAAAACCCGTCAACCAAGTGGCGTAACTTTCCCAATAAAACCAATGCAAGTTGCTGGGCAAAGCTTTGGGGGCCACCATGTACTTCTGAGGGTTGTAAAAGCCGCCCCCGTGCACAGCCCACAGCTCACCGCCAACGCCTTTTTCTTTCAGGGCTGGGTCTTGTGGTGGAGTCAGGTTGCTGTCGAGAAAGACGAAGTAAAACGAAGAACCAATCCAGGCAATGGCCACCACCACATGGGCCCAGCGGAGCAAAAGGTTGAACCAGTCGAGCAGGTAGGCACTGTCCATTCGGTGGCAGCTTTCAGTGTGTGCAAGCGTGTTGAAAACAAGCAGGCGATGCTCTAATGTGGTGCGTTCTGCACCGACCCAAGGCAGCAAAGCTGATGGCCCGGAGCAAAGCCTGAATCCACATTGCTTGCCGCATCGGCAAGAACGGTACTGGGCACAATGTTCTCATCGGATCCGGGCACGTCATGGGCCTGCTGCCGTGCTCAACTGCCCCGGTAGGTGCTGTAGCTCCAGGGGCTGATCAACAAGGGAACGTGGTAATGGTCTTGGGCCTGTGCAATACCGAAATCGAGCTGCACGATGTCAAGAAAGGGTGGGTCGGGCAGTTGGGTGCCTCGGCCGCGAAAGTAGTCGGCGGTTTCAAATAAAAGGCGGTAGCGCCCCACTGCCATCTCCTGGGCGTTGAGTAACGCTTCATCCGCTCTGCCATCTTTATTCAAAGTGACGGTGCGCAGCAAACTAGCACCCGGAGGTTCCACCCGCAGCAAGCTGACTTTCATGCCTGAGGCCGCGCAGCCGTTGGCGGTGTCAAGAACGTGGGTGCTGAGGTGGCCCATGCGGTTGCTCCGTAGCGATAAGGGTGAACAAAGTGTAGCTATTGATCCGGCCCTGTGAAGTATCAACTTCCGTTCGGGCTGAGCCTGTCGAAGCCCAGGTTTCACGCGCTACCCTTCGACAAGCTCAGGGCGAACGGTTGATACTTCATCGGGCCGGAGCAATAGGCTTTGACCGAAATCGCATGCAAAAGGCGTACGCCGGTGAATCGCCAACTCGTTCAAGGCCATCCCTTGAGGCAACCTTGGGCTCGGAAATTGCTTTTTGCCCAGTGGCTTCTTTTCACACTTTGAATCATGGAGTTCCGGATGCCCCTGTCTGCCTCGCTCTTGATAACCCTCACTCGCCGCCAAACTTTGCTTTTCGGCCTTTTGACCAGCGCGGCGCTTAGCTTGCCGGTACAGGCTCAAGACACCAACCTTAAATTCCAGCTCGATTGGCGATTTGAAGGACCGGCTGCGCTGTTTTTGGTGCCAGCTGCCAAAGGCTATTTCAAGGCTGAAAAACTCAACGTCACCATTGACGCGGGCAACGGCTCGGGCGGCACGGTGTCGCGGGTGGCCTCCGGGGCCTACGACATGGGCTTTGCCGACCTGGCCGCCTTGATGGAGTTCCATGCCAACAACCCGACCGCCGCCAACAAACCCGTCGCGGTGATGATGGTCTACAACAGCACACCCGCCGCGGTATTGGCCCTGGCCAAAAGTGGCATCAAAACGCCGGCCGACTTGGCAGGTAAAAAATTGGGTGCTCCGGGATTTGACGCGGGGCGACGTGCTTGGCCAATTTTTGCCAAGGCCAACAACATACAAAACGTGACCTGGGTCACCATGGACCCACCGCTGCGTGAAACCATGCTGGTGCGCGGCGAGGTGGACGCGATCACCGGGTTCTCATTCACGTCGCTGCTCAACATTGAAGCCAGGGGCGTCAAGAGCGAAGACGTTGTCATCCTGCCTTACCCCAGCCACGGTGTGAAGCTTTACGGCAACGCCATCATCGTCGGGGAGGACTTCCTCAAGAAAAATCCAGAGGCGGTGCGCAGCTTCTTGAAAGCCTTCACCAAAGGCATGAAAGACGTGGTGAGCGACACCAAGGGCAGCATCGCCTCAGTGAAAGCGCGCGACGGCATCATCAATGAAGAATTGGAGTTACGCCGTTTGAACTTGGCCCTGCGCGCGGCGGTGCTCACCACTCAAGCGAGAACCGAAGGTTTTGGCGATGTGAACGGCCCGCGTTTGAGTTTGATGGCCAGCCAGGTGTCGGATGCATTTGCCACCAAAGACAGGGTGAAGCTCGAGGGCCTTTGGAATGGCAGTTTCTTGCCTCCGGCCGCTGACCGCAATATTTTTGGTGGTTTGAAGTAAGCAGCCCAGCCAAGGAGAAGGCCGCGTCATGAGTGCATTCGTCGATTTTCAGAACGTCTGGTTGGCCTACAACGACGAGTTGTTGGCCAAGAACCAGTTTGCGGTGGAAGACATTTCCCTGCAAATGAAACAAGGCGAGTTCATCGCCATCGTGGGGCCCTCAGGTTGCGGCAAAAGCACCTTCATGAAGCTGGCCACAGGTTTGAAGATGCCAAGCCGTGGGCAGATTCGCATTGGTGGTCAAGCCGTCACGGGGCCGCTCAAAATCAGCGGCATGGCCTTTCAAGCGCCTTCGTTGTTGCCCTGGCGCAGCACGCTGGAGAACGTGTTGCTGCCGCTGGAAATCGTCGAACCTTACCGCTCGCAATTCAAAGCGAAAAAAGCCGAATTTGCGGAACGTGCGCGCCGCTTGTTGCAATCGGTGGGCCTCGGTGGTTATGAAGACAAGTTTCCTTGGCAGTTGTCGGGGGGCATGCAACAGCGGGCGTCGATTTGCCGCGCCTTGATCCACGAGCCGCAGTTGTTGTTGCTGGACGAGCCCTTCGGAGCACTCGATGCCTTCACACGCGAAGAGCTGTGGTGCACGCTGCGTGACCTGTGGACGGCCCAGCGCTTCAACGTCATCCTCGTCACCCACGACCTGCGTGAGTCGGTATTTTTGGCCGATACCGTTTACGTGATGAGCAAAAGCCCGGGCCTATTTTTTTTCAAACGTGAAATCGACCTGCCGCGCCCACGCGACATTGAAGTCACCTACACGCCGACCTTCACCGACATCGTGCACGAGCTGCGCGGCCACATTGGCGCCATGCGCCGACCGGGGACCCAACTTGTACCTCTCGGAGCGGCCGCATGAACAACAAAACCTTGCACCGCTGGGCACCCTGGATCACCTTGTCCGTGGCTTTGTTGTTGTGGCAACTTGTTTGCAGCGTCTTCGATGTGGCCGACTACATTTTCCCCAGCCCCTGGGCCATAGGCCAGTCCATGACCGAATTCATGGGTCCGATTGCGGCTGCTGCTTGGAAAACCTTTTGGGTGACGATGTTGGGTTTTGCCCTGTCCATCGTGGTGGGGGTATTACTCGGCTTTTTGGTGGGTTCGTCGCCCATGGCTTATGCAGCGCTTTACCCGCTGCTGGTGGCATTCAACGCCGTGCCCAAAGCAGCCATCGTGCCCATCCTCATCGTTTGGTTTGGCATTGGCCTGGGGCCAGGCATCCTCACCGCGTTTTTGATTTCCTTCTTTCCCATCACCGTCAACATTGCCACTGGCTTGGCCACGCTGGAGCCTGAACTGGAAGACGTATTGCGTGTGCTGGGGGCCAAACGCTGGGACGTGCTGGTGAAAGTGGGCATGCCGCGCTCCATGCCTTACTTTTATGCCTCGCTCAAAGTCGCCATCACCTTGGCGTTTGTCGGTACCGTGCTGGCCGAGATGACGGCGGGCGACTCGGGCATTGGCTACTTGATGCAATCCGCCGGTTCGCAGCAGCGCCTGCCCCTGGCTTTTGCCGGGCTGGTCGTGATTGGGGCCATGGCCATGGTGATGTATGAGCTTTTCTCCTTGATTGAGAAACGCACCACGGGCTGGGCCCACCGTGGTTCACAAACCACTTAAAGATGTCACTGTCGTGACAGAAGGGCGGTTCAGTCGTCTCAGCCTTTGTGTCTGGTTCTGTAAGATCTTTGGAGTTAGCCTGACAAACGACTGTCACGGCAATGCGCCGGGGCGTCCATGTTCACTCAACCTTCAGGAGATCTCCCCATGAATCAACGCATCATCACCGCTTCGGCATTGGCTTCTTTGATGGCCCTCGGCCTGGCCAGCAATGCGGTAGCCCAGGACAAGGCCGCCAAAGAAAAGTGCTACGGCATCGCCAAAGCTGGGCAAAACGACTGCGCCAACCTGTCGGGAACCCATTCCTGCGCCGGTCAAAGCAAAGTGGACAACAGTCCCGAAGAGTGGAAGTACGTTGCCAAAGGCACCTGTGGCGCCATGAAAGGCATGACAGCGGACGAAGCCAAGAAAAAAACGATGGGCAAGTGATGACGAATGCCGCCAGGCATGAACTGAATCACTGAAACATGAAGACCGCACCTTCAGACGCCGCCCTCAACATTCGCCATGTGGGTATCGGTTGGCGTCAACCGCATTACGCCGAGTTGTTGCAGCAGTTGCCTCCGTTGGCTTTTTTGGAGGTGCACTCAGAGAACTTTTTTGCACCCGGCGGCGCTGCACTGGCCGTGTTGCGGCAAGCGCGTGAGTCCTACGCTTTGAGCTTGCATGGGGTAGGGCTGTCCTTGGGTTCGGCCTGCGGTTTAGATGCTTGGCATTTGGACCGCTTGGCTGAGCTGGTGGCTACCATTGATCCGGTCCGCATCTCCGACCACGCTTGTTTTGCGCGTGCACCGCTGTGCAAACAAGGCCCCGTGGTGCACGGCAACGATTTATTGCCTGTGGCTTTCACCGAAGGCGCACTGTCCATCATGGCGGCCAATGTGTCGCAAGTGCAAGACCGCTTGAAGCGTCCCATCTTGGTTGAAAACCTGTCCGCTTATCTCGCATGGGCCGACGACGCCATCTCCGAGCCCGAGTTTTTCAATGAACTCACCAGGCGCACCGGATGCAGCCTGCTGCTGGATGTCAATAACTTGGTGGTGAATGCACTCAATTCAGGGCTAGAGCCCGTCGCTGCAGCGAAGAATTGGGTGAACGCTCTGCGGCACGGTACTGTGGGCGAAGTTCACCTGGCGGGTTATGCCGATGGCGGTGAGCTGGTGATTGACGACCACGGCAGCCGGGTGCACGCACCTGTTTGGACCGCCTATCACCATGCAATGGCCGTGCTGGGTCCGCTGCCGACCTTGATCGAATGGGATACCGATATTCCCGATTTGCATGTTCTGCTGGAAGAGGCCGAGACGGCGGAGGCGATCTGCGCTGAAGCGGGCGCATCGGCAACGCGGCAAAAGGCGGCCTGATGACTTCACATGCCCTCCAGCGCGAACAGCTGCGCCAGCAAATGCTGCTGCGCAGCCTGTGGACGGGCAGCTCGGCCAGCGGTCTGCAAGGCTGGCTCGCCCAACAGCGCCCCGATGGCCAAGCGCGTCCCAATCAGCGTGGCTGGATGGCGTATGTGGCCAATGCCCATGCCAGTGCCGAGCGCGCTTTAGCGAACTGTTTTCCGACCGTTCAACAGTTGATGGGTGAAGAATCATTTGCCGCCATGGCCCGTGCCTACTGGCATGACAGCCCACCGCAGCGCGGTGATCTGGCGTGGTTGGGTGAAGGCTTGACCCACTTCATTGGTCGCAGCATTCAGTTGGCCGCTGAACCCTATTTGGCTGATATCGCCCAATTGGAGTGGGCTTTGAACCGCTGCGAAGCGGCGGCCGATGGCCAGGCTGATCCCACAACACTTGCCCTGTTGGGGGAGCAAGACCCGCAGCATTTGCGTTTGCAACTTGCCCCCGGCACGGCTTTGATCGCAAGCAGCCACCCCATCGTCAGCATTTGGTTGGCCCACCATCAACCACTGGACCCTCAGGACCCGTTCGCGGCTGTGCGCAAGGCTTTCGAGCTGGGTGAGGGCGAGCATGCGGTGGTTTGGCGACAAGGCTGGCGCGGCCGTGTGCAGGTGGTTGACAGCGACACGGCCGTTTTCTTAAGTGCTTTGCTTTGCGGTCAGCCGCTTGGGCAAGCCTTGAACGCCGTCGGCCCGGACTGGCGTTTTGACGCCTGGTTGGAGGTGGCTGTATCCGAGGGCGTGCTCAGCCGCATCGACTGCGTCTAGCGCTGGCATTTAACCCCAATACTGTTCGTTGACGCCCAATAGCACCAGAACCCGTTCAGCACAGCCGCACATCCTGAACCGGTCAGCCATCGAATCAAAGAGAAACCTCAAAACCATGTCTCGCAACAAACTCATTCTCATTCTCGCGGTGTTGGGCCTTGTTGCCGCATTCTTCATATTCGACGGCGGTCAGTACCTGAGTCTGGCTTATTTGAAGTCCCGGCAAACGGAGTTGGCGGGTTTGTACGAGTCCCATCCGTGGAAAGTAGCGGGGCTCTTTTTTGGTGTTTATGTCCTCGTCACCGCGCTGTCCCTGCCGGGTGCAGTCATCATGACGCTCGCCGCCGGAGCCATCTTTGGACTCGCGACCGGTACCTTGCTTGTGTCTTTTGCGTCCAGCTTGGGGGCAACTCTGGCCTTTTTGGCCTCCCGTTATGTGCTGCGTGATTCGGTGCAGGCGCGCTTCGGTGCACGACTGGCAGACATCAACAAAGGGGTGGAGAAGGAGGGCGCCTTCTACCTCTTCACACTGCGCCTGGTGCCCCTGGTGCCTTTCTTTGTGATCAACCTCTTGATGGGGCTCACACGAATGAAGGCCCGCGTGTTTTACATGGCCAGCCAGCTCGGCATGCTGGCAGGCACCGTGGTCTATGTGAACGCGGGCACGCAACTGGCTCGCATTGATTCTTTGCGGGGAATTTTGTCGCCTGCCTTGCTCGGCTCCTTCGTCTTGTTGGGTGTGTTTCCCCTCATCGCCAAAAAGATCATCGACACCGTCAAACAGCGCAAGGTATATGCACCTTGGTTGGATCAAAAACCAGCCACGTTTGACCGCAACCTGGTGGTGATCGGTGCGGGCGCGGCGGGTCTGGTGAGTTCCTACATCGCAGCCGCCGTCAAAGCCAAGGTGACTTTGGTGGAAGGCCACAAGATGGGTGGTGACTGCCTGAACTACGGCTGCGTGCCCAGCAAGGCCTTGATCAAGACGGCGAGCTTGCTTCACCACATGCAGCATTCTGAAAAATACGGCATCCAAGAAGCCAAGGCCACCGTGAACTTCGCAGACGTGATGGAACGTGTGGCCCGCGTGGTGCGTGAGGTGGAGCCGCACGACTCGGTGGAGCGATATACCAAGCTGGGCGTGGATGTGGTGCAAGGCCAGGCCATGATCGTCAACCCTTGGCGGGTGGACATCACCTTGCCGGATGGTCAGGTGCAGTCACTCAGCACGAAAAACATCATCATCGCCACCGGCGCGGCTCCATTTGTGCCACCACTGCCTGGTTTGAAGGACGTGGGCTATTTGACCAGCGATACGCTTTGGGGTTTGCGCGAGTTGCCCAAGCGGCTGGTGGTGCTCGGTGGCGGCCCAATTGGTTGCGAATTGGCCCAGTGTTTTGCGCGGCTCGGCTCAGCGGTGACACAAATTGAGATGGCACCGCGCATCATGGTGCGAGAAGACGAAGATGTCTCTGCGCTGGCCCAAGCGGCGTTGGTGGCTGATGGTGTGCAGGTGTTGACCGAACACAAAGCCTTGCGCTGCGAGCGAGAAGGTGAGGGTGCCACGCAGCGCAAGTTCATCGTTGTGGAAGCCGGTGGCGTCGAAAAGCGGATCGAGTTCGACCAGTTGCTTTGCGCCGTGGGCCGCAGTGCACGCCTGCAGGGTTTTGGTCTGGAAAAATTGGGCGTACCGGTCGGTCGCACCGTGCAAGTCAACGACTACCTGCAAACCAACTTTCCCAACATTTACGCGGCAGGTGATGTCGCTGGCCCCTTCCAGTTCACCCACACAGCAGCCCATCAAGCTTGGTATGCCAGCGTCAATGCACTTTTCGGTAGCCTGAAAAAATTCAAGGCGGATTATTCGGTGATTCCCTGGGCCACCTTCATCGCCCCCGAAGTGGCGCGTGTGGGTTTGAATGAACAAGACGCCAAGGCCCAAGGGGTGGCCTATGAAGTCACCCGTTATGGCCTGGACGACCTCGACCGTGCGATTGCCGACAGCGCCGCATATGGATTCGTCAAGGTACTGACCGTTCCCGGCAAAGACAAAATCCTGGGTGTCACCATCGTCGGCGAACACGCGGGTGATTTGTTGGCTGAGTTTGTCCTGGCCATGAAACATGGTTTAGGTTTGAACAAGATACTGGGCACCATCCACACCTATCCAACCTGGGCGGAGGCCAACAAGTACGCCGCTGGTGAGTGGAAACGGGCACATCAGCCTAAGAAATTGTTGGAGTGGGTGGCGCGCTTTCATGCGTGGCAGCGGGGATAAGCGGCCACCAAACCCCAGGGGTAAGACAATAGCCGTCTACGAGAGCGACAGCGCAACCTTGCATTGCCGCTTTCCATACGGTTGGACTCCTACTTGGATGGTATGAAACACCTGGTTTTGTTAGGCGGCGGCCATGCCCATGTGCATGTGCTCCAGCAACTGGCCCGCACCCCTTTGGCGGGTGTGAACGTGACCCTGGTGTCGCCCTATCCAAGGCAAATTTATTCCGGCATGGTGCCGGGCTGGCTGGCCGGCCACTACAGCATGGACGACTGCAGCATCGCCTTGTCGCCGCTGGCAGGTTTGGCCAATGTGCAGTTCTTGGAAACCTCAGCAACCGGGATTGATGCCAACGCCAAGCAAGTTCAAACCAGCAGCGGCGACAACATTCCCTATGACCTCTTGAGTGTGGACACCGGCCCGGTGATGAACCGCGATGCCATTCCAGGCGCACGCGAGCACGCTCTCTTTGTTCGGCCGATGGAGCAGTTTGTGCGTTTGTCCGAAAGTTTTTTCGGTTTGGCGCAGTCTCGTGTGTTGGCCGTGGTGGTGATTGGCGGCGGAGCGGCTGGCGTGGAGTTGGCCTTGGCGCTGCAACATCGTCTGCAAGACCAGGTGAGGGTGAGTTTGGTCACTGGGGGCACACCACCATTGCCCAGCCATCCCCCGAAACTACAAGCCCGTGCGATGGCGGTTTTACGCGCTGCACGCATCACGGTGTTGCAAGAACGTTGTGTGGAAATTGCAGCCAACCAGGTGGTACTGGCCAACGGCGCTCGGCTGGCTTGTGATGCGCCCTTGGCCGTGTGGGGCAGCAGTGCGCCGCCTTGGCTGGCTGATTCAGGTTTGGCGCTGGACGACGCGGGTTTCATCCAAACCCAAGCCACACTGCAAAGTACGTCGCACCCCGAGGTGTTTGCAGTCGGTGATGTGGCCAGCCGCGTTGACGCGCCACATCCCAAGAGTGGTGTCTATGCCGTGCGCAGTGGACCACCGCTTTTCCGCAATTTGCAGTGCGCTGCGGCCGGTCAGCCGCTTAAATCCTACCTACCGCAGAAGAACAGTTTGAACTTGTTGGCCTGTGGCTCCCGGTACGCGCTCGCGTCGTGGGGCAACTGGTCCGCCCAAGGCGCTTGGGTTTGGTATTGGAAAGATTGGATAGACAGGCGGTTTGTGCGGCAATACCAGTCTGTCTTTCAAAGCCAATAAGGGGTTGATATGGCAGCACCAGCTGGTGCTGGGAGACTCACTCCCGTGCCCTGATGGTGGCGATGATGGGCGACGGCGCGATGCCATCGCGGTTGCGCGGCATGCTGCCCGCCCTCTCAACACCGCGCAAAATGGCTTCATCGAACGCGGTGTTGCCACTGGACTTGAGAATGCGCTGACCCAGGATCCGCCCGTCTGACGTGAGGCGAATTTCCACTTCGGCCGCTCGGTTTCCTTCTACGTTTCCGGGAAAGTCGGTGTTGTCGCGAATTCTTTTCTGAATCTGACCCGCATAGTCAGCACCGAAGTCAGACGAGGTCGGCCCCGGGGACTGCTTGTTCACGTCTTTCATCATGCGCGCAAGGTTCTGCTGGCGCTGTGCCTCTTCACGTGCGAGCTGGGCTTCTTTCTCTTTTTGTTTGGTCTCTTTGGCCTCTTTCTCCCGACGCTCTTGTTCGGCTTTTTTCTCAGCCAGTTTCTTTTCTTCTTCTTTGCGCTTTTTCTCCAACTCTTCGCGTTCTTTCTCGCGTTTGGCCTTTTCGGTGGCGATTTGAGCGTCTTGTTCGGCGCGTGAGGGCTTGGGCTCAGTCCGCAGTTCGGGTGGTTTGACCAAGGGTTTCACTGGCTCTACAGGTGGTTGAGGCGGTTGAGGCGGCTGAACCGCAACAGGCGGTGCGGCGCGAGGAACCTCTGCCCACAACTCAGCCTCGACAGGCGATGGTGTGCTGGCGCGCCAGCTGACAGCCAATGTCAACGCCAGCACCAAGAGACCGTGGGCCAGCAGTGCCAATACAAAACCAAAACCCCGCCCGGCAAGCGGTTGGGGCATGAAGATGTCACGTTGCATGGCAGAGGAAGTCATCGCAAAGTTCTATCGGTGAGGCAAGCTCAACCGCCACCAGACTTCACTGACAAACCGACGCGCTGTACGCCTGCGCGTTGCAGGGTATCCATCACCTTCACCACGGCTTCGTATTTGACGGTTTTGTCAGCGGAAATGACCACGGGCGTCGACGGGACACCAGCCTGCGCTTGCCTGACCTGAGACACCAAAGAGCGCAGCGGGAAGGTGGCTTGTTCTTTGCCTTCGACACGCAGGCGCAAGGTCTCGTCTGTGGCCACGACGATCTCGACGACTTTGTCGGGCCGCTGCTTGCTGGCACCGACACTGGGCAAGTCCACGAGCCCTGTGGTGATGAGGGGAGCGCTGACCATGAAGATGATGAGCAGCACCAGCATCACGTCAATGAAGGGCACCATGTTGATTTCGCTGATGGTGCGGCGGCGTCCGCCCCGACTGGAGACTGCGGGCATTGTCAGTAGGCTCCAGCGTTGCCAGGTGCCTGGCCCACGCTGCGCTGCAGGATGTTCGAGAACTCTTCCATGAAGCTGTCGAACTTCATCGCAATGCGGTCGATGTCTCGGGCAAAGCGGTTGTAGGCAATGACAGCCGGAATGGCGGCGAAAAGGCCGATGGCGGTGGCGACCAGTGCTTCTGCGATACCCGGCGCAACGGTAGCCAACGTCACCTGTTGCAAATTCGACAGGCCCACGAAGGCGTGCATGATGCCCCACACGGTTCCGAACAAACCCACATAAGGGCTGACGGAACCGACCGACGCCAAGAACGACAAATTGGCCTCGATGGTGTCCAACTCACGTTGTTGGCTGGCACGCATGGCGCGACGCGCACCGTCGAGCAAACTGCCGGGGTCGGTGACGCGTCGTTCGCGCAGTTTCAAAAACTCCCGCATGCCCGACGCAAAGATGCGTTCCATAGGTGAGTTTTCGTTGCCTTTTTGCGCGTCTGCGTATAGATCATTGAGACTTTTGCCGGCCCAGAACTCGCGCTCAAATGCATCGTTGCTGGACTTGATTTTGGACAGGCCTACGAGCTTGCCAAAAATAACCGCCCAACTGGCCAAGGAGGTCAACAGTAAACCGGCCATGACCAGTTTCACCACCAAGGTGGCTTGTAGAACAAGAGAAATGATGGAGAGGTCTTGGTTCATGCAATTTGGGATAAAAAATCAGCTGGCAAACGGCGGGGACGCAGGCCGGTGGTGTCAACAAACCCGAGTCGCACTTCGCTTTCGCAAAGTAGTACAGAGTCGCGCATTGCTTGTTGGTTCACTGTGAGAGAAGCCTGCCCAGAGTTCTTCACACGCGTGGTGATGTGAAGGAGGTCGTCGAGCCTGGCCGGTCGCAAGTAGCGAATCTCGACGTTACTGACCACAAACGCGGCCCCAGCCTCCCGCCAAATCTCTTGCGAAAACCCCAATTCTCGCAGCCATTCGGTGCGGGCCCGCTCAAAGAACTTCAGGTAATTGACAAAGAACACCACACCACCGGCGTCGGTGTCTTCCCAGTAAACGCGCAGATCAAAGTGGTGTTCCGGGCGGCTCATGGGTGTCCGAGAGGGAAACAGGGGCGCGCCCGACTGGCGGCCCAAAACGTAGCCGCTCCGCGCAATTCAGGGTTTGGTGACCCGCTGGTAAACCGGTCCCCACAGGGGATGCCCCTGCTCGGACTTGTTCAGCATGAATGCCGGATCGGCTTGTAATGCGCTGCGGAAAGCCGACTCGCATTCGCGCATTCTGTTGCTGGTGCAGTAAATAAAGGCGAGGTGCTTGTGAGCGGCGGCCTTGTCCTTCGGAGAAGTGAGCCCCGCATTGATGGCATTGCCCAGTTCAATTTCGGCGGCCGGGTACTGCGCATCGTCATAGGCCCGAATGCCTGCAAGTAAGGCCTTTTCGGCAGGTCGTTCAGCCACATCCATCAGTCCTGGCGCGGGTGGAGCGGGTGGAGGCTGCACACAAGCTGCCAAGAACATGCAAATCAACAGCGAAATGACGCGCAATCGAGAGAACATGATCATGATCCAAATTTTGTTTTAACGGTCACGGGCTGACCCGCAGTGACATTCACGGTCGTGCTGTAAGGAGCAAAGTCGCCATTGCGGATGGTAATTTGGTGTTTGCCTTCCGTCAGCGTAATTTCTGTCAGCGGGGGAGTGGTTCCGACGGCGACGCCGTTCACTTCCACATTGCCCCAAGGACTGACGGCAATACGAACCACGCCTTTGGCCAACGGGGCTGCATTTGCCTCGCGTGCAGCAAGCTCCCGCTCCCGTGCTTCACGAGCACGGCGCTCTCTAGGGGTTTCCTTTAGAGTCGCATCTTTTGCTGCCGGTGTTTTTGGTGTGGTTGCGGCTGACGCTTGCGCAGTCTTGCCGTCAGCTGGACTGGCATTGATTCCCGCGGCATTCGCTGCAGCGCCTGGCGCATTCTCTAACGGGGTTGTAGAGACTTTGGAGTCTGTTGTCTGAGCAACCTGCAATGGGCCAGAGGCCGCGTCGGCTGACGAAGGCGGAACCGGCAACTCCGTGGCTGTTGGTGGCGCAGTCACAACCGGAACGCTGACAACGGCTGCGGTGGGCACGGTTTGCGGTAGTTCTGTGCGGGGTTGACCAAGCCATATCCAAGCCCCGAGTGCCAATGCCACGCCAGTGGCAGCGGAGGTTGCGGCTACCCAGGCCCAGCGGACCGCCGAGCCATCGCTGTTGCGCCCGAAAGGCAAGGTTTCTGTGCCTGCACTGTCAGCTTCTTCGCTCCATTGCCGCAAAGACCTTGACATGGAACGCGCAGAGCTGAAGCGTTTCTCGGGCTCTTTTTCCATCGCCCGCATGACGATCTCAGACAAACCCTGCGGTAGTTCTGGCTTGAGCACGTGAGGCGCTGTGGGCGTGTGGTTCAACACCGCTTGCGAAATTTCTTCTAAGGTCGTGCCAACAAACGGTTTGAGGTCAGTCAGAAGTTCGTACAAAACGACACCAAGCGAAAAAACGTCGGCGCGTTGGTCTGAGGGTTGCTGGCGAATTTGCTCTGGTGCCATGTAATAGGGCGACCCACCAGTGATTTCGTCCGCCACATGGGTGTCATGCTTGTGCGTGACCCTGGCAATGCCAAAGTCCAGCACCTTGGGCTGGGTTCTCCCAACCATGAAGATATTGGCAGGCTTGATATCCCGATGCACCACGCCTTTGCTGTGTGCGTAACCCAGTGCATCGGCCACACGTCGAATGATTTGAGTGGCCTGTACCGATGTGGCTCGCCAACCTTCCTTGAGCAGCTCGCGCAAATCCTTGCCCTTGAGCAATTCCATCGCGATGTAGGCTTTGTTGTCGCTCACGCCGGCATCAAACACCGTGACGATGTGGGGGTGAGACAAACCAGCAGCCGCCCGCGCCTCATTCAGAAACAATGCATTGAAGTCAGCGCGCTGCTCCTGAGATATCTCCACGTTCAGGGTCTTGATCGCAATCAGACGAGACAGGAGCGGGTCATGAGCAGCATAGACAGTGCCCAGACCGCCTTCGCCAATCTGGTACTTCAGGGCGTAGCGGCCAATGTGCCCTATGGTGTTTAATGGTTCTGCAGGTGTTTCTTCCAGTGGTGCAGCGGCGGACGACTGGCCCAGCATCGTTTCTGCATCCATTTGCTGGGTAGATTCAAAACCCGTGTTCGAGCCTTCCCAGCGTTCGCTGGGTGGCAGGCTTGGCAGTCCGCTTGGCTCGGAATCGGCCGTCGAACGGAGTAATTGGCGCTCAGATGACATAGTGATTGCGAAGCTTAGTCCACTGTCGCGCAGTCGTGCGGCAAATATGCGTGATTTTCCCCGCTTTTGTAACAAGCCGACACGATTGCCACCTGATTAAGGGAGGGAGTTTCAGCGTTACCGCGACACCATGGGTGCTTAACGCGCACTCCCCCTTTGTCATTGACCCACATTGCAAGCCAAAGAAGAATATACAAATTGACGCGAGAAGGCCGGCTGGATACCCCTCCAATGTGATGGTCACTGGTACCTGGCGGCTGACGTCAAAAGCAATAACCCTCGCAATACCGGCTGGTATTGCTGCACTTTGCGACTTTCCCTGAACCAAAACGCATCATTTTTTGTGTTGCATCAAGCATGCAACACCACACTCATCGGGATTGAACTTCGGCCGTACGCCACTCGACAGCCGCCTTATCTAAGACGCCGTTGACGTACTTGTGCCCGTCGGTGCCCCCAAAACTCTTGGCCAGTTCAACCGCTTCGTTGATCACCACTTTGTAGGGAATGTCCAAGCAATGCTGCAACTCAAACCCAGCAATCAACAAAATGCCATGTTCAACGGGGGAGAGTTCGGTGATCGGGCGATCCAAGTGAAGGACCAACACCTGGTCCAGTGCGGCTGCGTTTTCGATGCAACCACTGAGCACGGCGTCAAAGTGCCCCATGTCACACTTGTCGAATTCATCTTGTTCGCGAATGTGTTGCTTAACGGAGCTGAGGTCGCTGCCTGACAACAACCACTGGTAAAGACCTTGCAGAACCAACTCTCTCGAGCGGCGACGCCCGGACCGCCCCGCAGGACGTTCACCGGCGCCTCCCGAATTTCGAGCCCCGTTTCCGCGACTGCGTCTGGAACCAGGTGTTTTCGCTGAAACTTCGGGTTTGGGGGTGATGGATTCGGGTGAGCTCACGACAGGTCTTCCATCAAAGTTGCCATTTCAATGGCCACACGCGCAGCGTCTTGGCCTTTTTCGGTTGCGCGTGCCCAGGCCTGGTCCGTGTTTTCAACGGTGAGGATGGCATTGGCCACGGGCAGCATGTGGTCCAGCGCCACGCGAGTGACGCCGGCACCACTCTCATTGGCGACGAGTTCAAAGTGGTAGGTTTCGCCGCGGATGATGCAGCCCAGGGCAATCAGGGCGTCAAAGTCTTCAGAGTCGGCCATGCTCATCAACACCACGGGAACCTCCAATGCACCAGGAACCGTGACGTGTTTGATGTGCTTGGCCACGACGCCGCAGCGCAGCAACTCATCAACACAGGCTTGCGCCATGACGTCGGTGATGGCTTGGTTGAAGCGGGCTTGGACAATTCCAATCCGCAAATCTTGGCCGTTTAGTTCTGGCGTCTTGCCACGTTCTGCATCTTGCACTGGGAGTCCCTGCGAGTACTTCGTATCAATTGGCAACCATAAAACCGGTGACCTCGAGGCCATAGCCGGTCATGCTGGGCATGCGGCGCGGGCTGCCCAGGAGTTTCATGCGCGCCACACCCAGTTCACGAAGTATTTGCGCCCCAATCCCATAGGTGCGCAAGTCCATTTGTCCGCGCGAGCTGCCCATGCCAGGCGCTGTTCGAGCAAACTGTGCTGTCAGCGCTGTCGCATCTTCTGCCGCGTTGAGCAAAACAGCGACCCCTTTACCGTGGCGCTGCAACTCCGACAAGGCGCTTGGCAAGGGCCAAGAGTGCCCACAAGGGCCCAGGTCGAGCAGGTCCATGACGGACAAAGGCTCATGCACACGAACCAGCACCTCGTCATCTTTGGCCCATTGGCCCACCGCCAGCGCCAAATGAACACCGCCCGCTCGGTCTTGAAACAGGCTGCTGTTGAAAGTCCCTTGCGCGGTCTGAATCGTTCGCTGACCGATGCGATTGATGAGGCTCTCGTTTCGACTGCGGTAGCCGATCAAATCAGCGATGGTGCCAATTTTTAAGCCATGCTCTTTCGCGAAAATCTGCAAATCAGGCAGGCGCGCCATGGTGCCGTCGTCTTTCATGATCTCGCAGATCACCGCAGCAGGAACCAAGCCCGCCATGGCCGCCAAATCACAGCCGGCTTCGGTGTGTCCGGCGCGCATTAAGACTCCGCCGTCCTGGGCTTGCAAAGGAAAGATGTGGCCGGGTTGAACGAGATCGCTGGCTTTGGCATGTCGAGCCACGGCCGCTTGAACCGTGCGTGCGCGGTCCGCCGCAGAAATGCCTGTGGTCACACCTGTAGCGGCCTCAATAGAAACCGTAAATGCCGTGCCGTGTTTGGTGCCATTGCGGCTGGCCATGGGCGGCAGTTGCAGGCGTTCGCAGCGCTCACGAGTGAGGGTGAGGCAAATCAGCCCGCGGCCGAAGCGGGCCATGAAATTGATGGCCTCTGGCGTGGCGTGTTCGGCCGCGATCACCAGGTCGCCCTCGTTTTCGCGGTCTTCTTCGTCAACCAGGATCACCATGCGACCGGCAGCCAGTTCTGTGACCAGTTCGGGTATGGGGGAAATCAACATCGGGCGATTGTAGGAGCAAGCGTGCACTGAGCCGCCCTAACGCAATCAAGACTTCAGTCAAGCGGTCGATGCCGGTAGTAACCTTTGCCCATGCGACCAAGAAAACCATCAAATACAGCCCTCAGCAAAATGCCAGCGACGCGCAGACGGCCAGTTTTAGCTCTTAGCGGGTACAGCAACATGCACGGGAGTGTTTTCAGCAGATTGTCGATTCTCCAAAAGAGCGGCACCCGCGCTCTGAGCGCCATAGCAATCGAATTCCGAACGTGAAAATAGCCGCGAAAATCCTGACCCATGTAGAGCGTGCGGCCCAGAATCTGCATCGTGCTGGTACCTTGGTTGTGCTGCATCACGGTGCATGGGTTGACCCAAATGCTCATGCCGAGGTGCCTTGCTCGCAGACACCACTCCACGTCCACACGGTCGATGAAGTATTCGGTCCGCATAGGGCCAATGCGCTCCAGCATCGGCAATGGGATCAAGGTGCCTGAGGCAGGCATGTACTCCACAGGAACGGGGTGTTTCAGCGTCTGTGCATTCATGCGAAAAATACGCCAACCACGCCTTTGTATGAGGAGGGATGGGTTCCCAGTTTTCACGTCGCGGCATAGAGGACCTATGGCTGCCACATTGGTTGATGGTTCGCAGGCGAGGGTATCAAGCTGACACTGAACCATATTCATCGGGGGCAAGCTATCCTGGTCCATGAGCAGTATGTGCGTGGCACCGAGCCGTTTTGCATGGTCGATGCCCAAGTTTTGCGCGTGAGCGATCCCGGTGTTTCGGCCAAGGCGGAGCCATGTTTCTTGAGAACTTTTTAACCGGTCAGGCGCTGAAGAACCCTCTGTGTTGTCGACGATCACGATGTGTTGGACCTGAGGCGCCAGGCAAGCCCGCAACTGCGAAAAAACCTTGGTGTTTGGTTTGTAGGTAACCACCACAGCGATCACCTGGTGAGTGGCCATATCCTGCCCGTCTCAATGGCTGAGCAGCCGTTTTAAGTGGTAGCGCCAGCTTTTTGGCACCGACTGCATCAATGGCCTCAACATGGGCTGGCGCTGTAAGGACAACATGAAGCTGTAAAGGCGGCCGACAGGTCGGACGGGTGGGGCGGCGCCGCGAGCAGCAACGAAGTAGCTCGTTATTTCACGAACGCTGGGACATTCGGAGGTTTCATGGTGCGGGAAGCTTGCGTAATGAAGTCGGTACTGCCAGTCGCCCAGCGTTTGGTACAGATGTTGCAAAGACTGCGACACAGGCGGGGACACTGGCGTCGAAATCTGACCCTCAGTGGTTGGGGGTTGGCTCATTTGCTCTCTAATGTTTACAAATAAATCGAGCCACTCCTGCGGGGTGCTTGACCATTTGTTCACCCAAGTCCATGGGCGATTTGCCACGCGTTCGGCAAACGCACCAATGTCCGGCACGGCCACGGGCAGCCCGGCGAGCAGCGCGGCACTCAGGGTGTAGCTGTAGGTTTCAGGCCAAAGCGCGGGGAACCATGCCAGGTCCGGTGCTATGCGCTGCAGCAGCGCTTGCAGATCAGCGTCGTCGTACTCGCCATGAACAGTCAGCGCCGTGCCGCTGGTTTGAAGGTGGCGGTAGCCGAATCCAATGAGATGAAACTCCAACAGCGCCCCTGATTTTTTTGCCAAACGCGCCGTCGCCTCCAGTATTTCTGCGCCTTTGATGATGCTGAGCGCGCCAATCACAACGATGCGCAAGGGTTGCTGCTTTTGCAGCTGCCGGGGTTGAGGTGCGTCGATTTGGCTTAGTTGGAGATCTGTGTGGCGCACAAACTTCACCGGCGCATTAGGAAACGCCCGTTGCACGCGGTGGGGCCGTGTCCAAACTAGGTGCCAGTACGAAGCGCGCCCCGTCAAGGAATGTACGGTTGCGGGTGCGCCAATCTCCGATTTGTTCGATAACGTGAGGCAGCGATGGCGGGTGCCGACCCTCGCAGCATTCTCCTTGCTCATCGATTTGGTAGTGGTTGACCTTGCCGGTGAGCGTTATGTTGGTGCAAAAGCTGTAGAAATCGTGGCAGGTGAAGTCGTAGCTCACACCTAACAAATTGGGCAGATCCCATACGAATTGGTGATGTCCCAACAAGTGGTGCACATGCACATGTGCAACCCCTGCCAACCTTAAAAGCTCGAGCAACTTTGATTGCTCGGTATTCAGATCAAATACCACCTGCCAGGTCTCAGATAGAACGGCAGCAGGTGATTGAACGGGTTGATCATGTTGATTGCCGTTGCTGGTTTCTACCAGTTGCAGCACCACGTGATGATGCCCTGACGGTTTCAGCGTGAAAAAGGTGACTGAATCGGCAAGGGTGTAGGCCAGCTCGAGCACATGCCGCTCGGTGCCGCCACCACGTTGGTGAAGTACGGACAAGACGACGGGCTTGGCACCGTTACCCGTTGCTAGCAGCCAATCCACCGCCAAACGAGCGGCGCAAGCGGGATCCTGCTGTAAAAACGCCATGACTTGGCTCTCGTACTCAGGGTGCAGGGCCCGAAGCGTCTCCATCGCAGCTTGTTCACGCGGGCTTTTGCTCTCCCCAAAACTCACGCCCCCGGTGTGCAGTACAAAGGTATCCAGCACATGAAGGTTGCGCCAGCCTCGGTTCAATGCACGTTGACAGAAGTCATTCTCTTCTCCGTAGCCTTTGCCAAAATGTTCCTCGTCGAACAGGCCAACATCGTCTAAGCAGTCACGGCGGATGTACATGCAAAAGCCAACGCCCGTGGGAACGTCGACGACTTGATCAGTGTTCGCCTTGGCGAAAAGCCCATCAAGGCTGGCCGTGGATTGGTTAACTGGCAATGAGTTTGCGGCGCAAAAGACGGGATAGCTGCAAATGGTCGCATTGTTGGAAAAGGGCGTGACCGAGGCGACTTTTTGGTCGCTGTAGGCTGCGCGGCGGATGCGGTCCAGCCAGTCGTTGGCTACTTCGGTATCGCTGTTGAGCAGCAATACGTCGTTGGTTTCGCTTAAAGCCATGCCACGGTTGACGGTGCCTACAAAGCCCAAATTCGTCTCATTTTCGAGAAGTGTCAGACGAGGCTCCTGCGCGGCTTTTTTGCGAAGCCATTGAGTGACCTCAGGTTCCGGGCTGGCGTCATTGATCGCGATCAGACGCATGGATGTGCTGCATGTGCTCGCCAGAACGGACTCGATGCAGGTACGCGTGTCGTTCAGCCCTCGGTACACAGGGACAACGACATCCACCGAGTAAGCGGGTTGCTGCATGGGGCGCGGGGTTAGGTCGGCGGTGGCAGCCACGCGGTGCTTGCTGCCGCCGAGGAGGCGATCAAGGCGCATTTTGGCGTGGACGATCGGACGGGTAGCCCGGAAAGACTTGGAGTTAACGATGCCATGGAAGTGTTGTTCTAACTGCGCAAATGCCTGCTGACTTTTTTCCAGTTGAGTTTGTATCTTGATGCGCTCGAGTTTGGTGTCTCTTAGCTCCATCTCTTGTTCGACAAGCTTTTCTTGTGTTTGCTGCAACTTGGCGGTGGTTTGCTTTAACTCGGCGGTGGTTTGCTGAAGTGATTGGTTGGCACTGCTGAGTGCTTCATGCAAAGCACCTTGTTCTTGGCTGCGTAGCTGGTTAATTCGCACAATTTTTTCTTGCAAGGGCCGCACTTGGCTGGCCAGAGCCCAGTAGTCGGCAGACATGGGCCAGCCAGCATCCATCTCCAGCGTACAACCATCCACACCTGCTTGAAACAAGGCATCAGGTATCGGTAGTTCAAACCAGGGATCATCTCCTGTTAGGAGGAGGAGGGCAGCGTCGCAAACTCCGGGAAGCGATACCTCCCATGCTATTTGGGCATGAGCGGTGCTCCCAAGCGGGCCCGTGTCGTTGACATTCCAACTCCAAATGCTGCTGCCATTGGGGTGTACCAGGCGCAAAGCAAAAAGATAAAAAAAACCAGGCCGGTCAGCCGGATCCAGCCGCAGTTTGGAAACGCGCTGCTGCGAATTGCGAAGGGTAAAGCGCAGTGTTTGCCGAGTTTGGCCGATACGTCCTGCGCATGTGATTTTGCTGGCTTCGCTATAAATCCCATCGATGGCCGTGTAGAGCTGCGCCGTGAACAGAGCATTGGCATGCAAAGTTTCCGGTGTCTCTTCGTCTTGCACTGTTGGCGTTGCACTCGGACTGGCGGTGGCAACAAATTGGTAGGTCAGTGCGTCAGGCGCGTGAAGCAAGAATCTTGATACCGCCGGTGGCAGGCTGTCAAACGGGGCACGAAACTCTGACTCGGGAAGAGGCCGCTCAATGACCTCGAGTGCTTCGACCGCCCACCCACATTCGCCCATCAAGCGGTGCAACGACCGACGTGTAAAAAATCGCAGATGGGTGCGGTCCAATATGCCTTCGTCGCGGTACCTGAACTCCCCTTGCAGCAGCTCAGCGACTAAGCCTGCGTAGCCTGCATTAGGAACGGAAATGAGCAGTTTGCCACCAGAGGTTAGCAAGGATTGGCAATCATTTAAGACGCGGTCTGGTCGCCGCAGGTGTTCCAACACATCGGCACAGACGATGTAGTCATACCGTTGCTGGCCAAACAGTCTATTCAAATCTGCATGGTCCAAATCCGCCACCTCCAAGTGACGGTAATACGGTCTGGCCAGATCAGCCTCAGCAGGGTTGTACGTCAAACCATCTGGCAACGACCTACCCAGCCCCGCAAGGTGTCGGCCCAAAGCACCGGAGCCAAGCCCCAAATCCAGCACCGATGCGCCAGGTCTGATGAGTCCGGCAAGAACGGAAAGTGAGCTGCGTTCTGTAGCTGAAATTTCTCGTTGGTAGACGTGGAGCAGATCGTTGTTTTCCGGCATGGGCGCAATTATGCCGGGCAGATTTTGGAGCCCGTGTTTTCGCCACGAGCAAGGCCAGCGGCCGAAAGCATCGAGCCAAGGGCAATACCCATCCACCGAACTTTGGCCACGCACTTGGTGTCAATCGTCGAAAGACAGCCTTTGAAGCGAGCGGCTGGACTCATTTGAGGATGGGATCTTCTCGGGTCTGGCTGCCGCGTTTGCAAAACGGCATGTACTGCGCATCTGATGTGAATGCCTCGTCTGCATCAATGTCACACAAAAAAACGCAACAAGGCCGCCCGAGTTGGTTGCGATGACCAGCAATTGGTAATCTGGGCAAAAACCGTGAGCCATGATGGCGACCTCACCGTGGTGACAGCGCCTTTGGACTGGCTCTATACACTTCTGGTGGAGCCAGTTTTCACCTGATTTTTGGAGCGTGGCAAGGCAAGGCCCAGGCTAGTACTGCGACACAGAGATAACGGAACATGAAAGCGCATCTTCGCACCTATGGCAGCGTTGCAAATCCGCGCGATACTCTGGTATCGCTGTGGTTTGCGCCTTGCCATACGCACGAAGCAGCACTTTCATCTTGTTCCGTTATCTCTGTGTCGCAGTACTAGTCCTGCGCTTTGCTCGCGCTGCTATAGAGATACCCATTGGTTTATCGAGGGTTGGCAACGCGTCCATAGTCCGAAAGGCGCGGTTTTTTCCAGGTGGCTAGCAGTGAAGGAGGAAGTAGGACCATGGCCGTCAGAGAAATACTCAAGATGGGGGACCCTCGCCTGTTGCGTGTTGCCGCACCCGTAGAGCGTTTTGATATGCCCGAGCTGCACAGTTTGGTGACCGATCTTTTCGACACCATGCATGATGCTCAGGGCGCTGGCCTGGCTGCCCCGCAAATTGGTGTTGACTTGGCGGTGGTCATTTTTGGCTTCAAACACAACGATCGTTATCCCGACGCACCCGAAGTGCCGAAAACCGTTTTAATCAATCCCGTGATTGAGGCTTTGTCGGTCGAGGAAGAAAGCGGCTGGGAGGGGTGTTTGTCCGTGCCAGGACTACGCGGCTTGGTGCCCCGCTACAACCACATTCGCTACCGCGGTTTTGATGTGTGCGGCGTTCCAATCATCCGCGAAGCGCACGGCTTCCATGCCCGCGTGGTGCAACACGAATGCGACCACCTCATTGGCAAGCTCTATCCCATGCGCATTCGCGACTTCAACCAGTTTGGCTACACCAGCGTGATGTTCCCTGGTTTGGATCCAAGCGACGACTGACCGCTTATCCTTGATCGTTATTCCGTCCGGAGATGTGCTGATGACCAAGACGCTTGATTTGCATGTATTTCAAGGTCTTTTATTCGAATCTGATGAGGCGAATTTCTTTGCAGCCACGCCGCTCACTCCGGCCTCAGTGCAATTGCGCTGACCCCGGCGCAGTCGCCAGCAAAGTGACTGCAGGTTCGGCCACGCTGCCCAAGCTGATTTCTTCTTCGGTCGCTTCGCGCACGTCGAGAACTGTCAAGTCTAAACGCAAAGCCACGCCTGCCAGGGGATGGTTGCCATCCAGCACCACGTGGGCGGGATAGACCTCGGTGACGGTATAGATGGCGTCATCCGGGAGGTCGGGGGTTTGAGCGCCGTCAGGAACACCATCAAACTGCATGCCGGGTTCAACGCCCTCGGGAAACAGAGAGCGGGATTCAAAAAAAACCAGCTCGGGTTTGTAGTCGCCAAATGCGTGTTCGGGCTCCAGGTGCAACTGGGTTTGAAAGCCGACTTCTTGGTCGATAAGCACCTCTTCAACTTTGGCCAACAAATCGCCGCCACCGACAAAAAATTCCACCGGGTCGGTGAGTTCATCAATCAAGCTGCCGTGGGCATCTTCAAGTCGCCAGGTCAAGCTGACGACGCAGGGGTTTTGAATCAACATGGCGGAATGATAAGGCCCCTGTTTGGTTGTGAGCACGCCTTTGCCGAGAAGCCTGACAATTGCAACCTATGTCCAAAAACCTCAAACCAGATCAAACTCGCCCACTGCTGGGAGGGTTGTCCGCGCACAGTTTCATGCGCAAACATTGGCAGAAAAAGCCGCTGTTGATTCGCCAAGCCGTGCCCCAAGCGTCGGCTGTATTGAGCCGAACGGCTTTGTTTGACATGGCCAGCCAAGAGGGTGTGGAGTCAAGGCTGATCAAACAGGCCACCACGGGCTGGAAGCTGTCCCATGGCCCTTTTACACGCCGCCAGTTGCCCAGTTTAAAAACACCGGCTTGGACATTGCTCGTGCAAGGTGTTGACTTGCACTGCCCGGCAGCGCATTCGCTTTTGCAACAGTTCCGTTTCGTTCCTGAGGCCCGCTTGGACGACCTGATGGTGTCCTACGCCTCTGATCAAGGCGGGGTTGGGCCGCACTTTGATTCCTATGATGTGTTTCTACTGCAACTGCACGGTCGCCGTCGCTGGCGCATTGGGCGGCTGAAAAACCCTGAGTTGCAAGCCAATGTGCCGCTCAAGATACTGGTGAATTTTGAGTTTGAGCAGGAGTGGGTTTTGGAGCCAGGAGACATGCTGTATCTGCCACCACGTTGGGCCCATGACGGCCAGGCCGTGGGCGAGTGCATGACGGCCTCGATTGGATTTCGATCCGCTTCTAAGGCGGAGTTCGCGCGCGAAGTCGTCAAACGAAGCTTGGACGCCTTGGAAGAGGGCGAGCAGGGTTTTGCTGCGAACGAACACGCGGCGCTTTATCGCGACCCATTTCAAAGTGCCACTGCAACGCCCGGCGCCATCCCGACACAAATGCAAGACTTTGCTCGAGCCGCAGTGGCTGAGTTCTTGGCCGATGCCAGTGGTCTCCATTGCAGTTTGGGGGAGTGGCTGAGTGAACCCAAACCCTCTGTGTGGTTTGATGACGGCTGCGCCATCCATAGAGACCACCTTTTGAGTCTGGATGCACGCAGCCGCATGCTTTATGACCGCAGCCACATCTACATCAACGGGGAGTCCTACCGTGCGGGGGGCAGCGACGCGCGATTGCTCCGATGTTTGGCAGATCGGCGCGTGTTAACCGCCTCGCAAGTCCAAAAGCTCAGTGAGCAGGCCTGGGATTTGGTAAAAGAATGGGCACAAGCGGGTTGGTTGAGTCAAAGCCAGTCCGTCGATTCAGGAGATGAAACATGAACCCTGACAGACCCCTGGCCAACGATCCTCATAAAAAGTACCGCTTGATCGAATCGCAGCGGGAATTCGAGGAGGCCTTGCGTGAGGCTTTCGCCATGATTGCCGAACAGGAGTGTCGCGAGGTGCTGATCAGCGACACCGATTTCGCCAACTGGCCGCTGAGCGAGCGTGCCGTGGTGGACTTGCTTGCGCAGTGGGCCATGTCCCACCGAAAGATGACGGTGTTGGCGCTGAACTATGACGAAGTGACACGACGCCACGCGCGCTGGGTCCAGTGGCGCCGTCAATGGGCACATATCGTGGATTGCCGCGTGGTGGACGACTTCGACGCCAAAGACCTTCCAACCCTGCTGCTGGCCCCGGGATTGGTCGTGGTGCGTTTGGTAGCAGGGGACACTGTCCGCGGTAGTATTTCCACCGACTCGGGTGACATTGAGCGCTCACGCGAACTGGTTGATGCAATTTCGCAACGCTCTCAAGAGGGTTTTCCTGCCAGTACGCTGGGTTTGTAAGCGTTGTTGCAGGGGATACTAGGGAACACCCGAGTACAGCGGTCTATAATCAGCGGCTCGCAAAGGCGTGGCGAAAGCCCCAGCTAGCCCGTGCGGCTGTCGTAGAGATAAGTGCTGAAAAAGTACAGATCAACGTGATGGGACACCAGCCCGCGGGGCAGTCCCAAATGACCGCTAATTGTTTGACCCTAAGACTTGAGGACAAGTATGAAAACATCGATTTTGTTGGCTTCCATGGTGGCTGCTTTGGCCCTGACCGCTTGCGGTAAAAAGGAAGAAATCGTGGCTCCTGCTGTGAATGCCGCCGCTTCGGCTGCCGTTGCAGTGACAGCTCCAGTGGCCGCCGCAGCGTCTGACGCTGCCGCTGCTGCCACCTCTATGGCTGCATCTGCTGGTGATGCCGCTGCTTCTGCTGTCGCCGCCGGTGCTTCTGCAGCCGCTGGCGCTGCAGTGGACGCAGCCAAAGACGCTGCTGCCAAGGCCACTGACATGGCTAAAGACGCAGCTGGTAAAGCCGCCGAGGCTGTGAAGAAGTAATTCTTTTCACAGCCCAAAATCAGCCCCTTGGGGCTAATGCCAGTCAGTTGAAAGCTGACTGGCATTTTTCTTGGCGCGCCCTGCCAGGCGCACCACCATAAAAAAGGGACGTGATCAACACGTCCCTTTTTTACCCCGCCTCGAATGCCAGTCTCTTGACTGACTGGCCTCAGGTTCATGGAGCCACTTTTTATTGGGTGACTCACCGGCGTTAGGTCAGCCTTCCCAGCGGTCCAGCACCGCACCCGTGCTGGCACTGGACGCATTACGCGAAAACTTGGCCAATACGCCCCGGGTGTAGCGTGGCGCAGGTGCTTTCCAAGCAGCGCGGCGTTTGGCGAGTTCTTCGTCGCTGACATGCAAGTTCAAACTGAGGGTGTGGGCATCGATGGTGATGCTGTCACCTTCTTGCACCAAGGCGATCACACCGCCTGCATATGCCTCGGGCGCAACGTGGCCCACCACCATGCCCCAGGTGCCACCGGAGAAACGGCCATCGGTGATGAGGCCCACCGATTCGCCCAGGCCTTGACCGATCAGCGCACCTGTCGGGGCCAGCATTTCTGGCATGCCCGGCGCGCCTTTGGGGCCGAGGTAACGCAGCACCATCACATCACCCGCGACGATTTTGCGAGCCATGATGGCCGCGAGGGCCGATTGTTCGTCGTCGAATACGCGCGCAGGGCCGGTGATGACCGGGTTTTTCAGGCCAGTGATCTTGGCCACGCATCCCTCAGGCGACAAATTTCCCTTGAGGATGGCCAGGTGGCCTTGTGCATAAATGGGTTTGTCTATGGGGCGAATCACGTCCTGATCGGCGCGCGGCACATCGGGAATGGCGGCGAGGTTTTCTGCCACGGTTTTGCCTGTGATGGTCATGCAATCGCCGTGCAGCAAACCGGCAGCAAGCAGGGTCTTCATCACTTGCGGGATGCCGCCTGCTTTGTGCAAGTCAACGGCCAGGTATTTGCCTGAAGGCTTCAAGTCGCACAGCACGGGAATTTTCTTGCGCATGCGTTCATAGTCGTCAATGGTCCAGTCCACTTGTGCGGTGTGCGCAATCGCCAAATAGTGCAGCACGGCGTTGGTGGAGCCGCCCGTGGCCATGATGACGGCCACGGCGTTTTCGATGGCCTTTTTGGTCACGATGTCGCGCGGCTTCAAGTCGTTCTTGACGGCCTCGACCAGCACACGTGCCGCCTCTTTGGCGCTGTTGGCGGTTTCATCGTGGGGGTTGGCCATGGTGCTGGAATAGGGCAGCGCCATGCCCAGAGCTTCAAACGACGAGCTCATGGTGTTGGCGGTGTACATGCCGCTGCAGGAGCCGCTGCCCGGAATGGCGCGGCGCTCGATTTCGCAGAAATCTTCCTCACTCATGTTGCCCGAGGTGAACTGGCCCACGGCTTCGAACACGCTGACGATGTTCAGGTCCTGGCCTTTGTAGCGGCCCGGCAGAATCGTTCCGCCATACACATAGATGGCGGGCACGTTGGCGCGCAGCATGCCCATCATGCCGCCGGGCATGTTTTTGTCGCAGCCGCCCACCACCAGCACACCGTCCATCCATTGGCCGCCAACGCAGGTTTCAATGCAATCGGCAATCACTTCGCGCGATACCAGGCTGTACTTCATGCCCTCGGTGCCCATGGCCATGCCGTCGGAGATGGTCGGTGTGCCGAAAATTTGAGCGTTGCCGCCGGCTTCTTCAATGCCAGCAACCGCCGCGTCGGCCAGTTTTTGCAGGCCGGAATTGCATGGCGTGATGGTGGAGTGCCCGTTGGCCACGCCAATCATGGGTTTTTTGAAGTCGCCGACTTCATAGCCCAGGGCGTAGTACATCGAGCGGTTCGGGGCGCGTGCCACGCCTTCAGTGATGTTTTTGGAACGGCGGTTGATGGTCATGTTTTGACTCCTGGGCTGTATTTGCGAGGGCTTGGGAACCTCTGCAAAACCCGTCGTGGATGCCGGGCGTTCGGATCGGGATGGGCTGCAAGGCGAGTTTCGCAGCCAAAGCCGAAGCTATTGGCAAGGAACGGGGCGCAGCAGACCACTCGATTCCGAACGATTCGGCACCGCGAGGGGTTTTGCAGAGATTCCCTAAGTATCGTGCCGCACAGTTTTCGGCTCAAATATATCTTTCTGTTTTAATTAATACAGCAAAAATATCAATGACTGATTTACGCCAACTGCGCCACTTCCTCTCGGTGGCCGAAGAACTTCACTTCGGACGTGCTGCGGCTCGCCTGCATATGACCCAGCCGCCGCTGACCATGTCCATCCGCAAAATGGAGCAAGAGCTCGGAGTGAAGCTGTTTGACCGCACCAGCCGGTCGGTGGCCTTGACGCCCGCTGGCACCGTGTTGCTTCCGATTGCGCAGCGTTTGCTCGACGACCTGCAGCGCATCCCCACCACGCTGCAAGCAGCCGCCCAAGGACGTTTGGGCAGGCTGCGTTTGGGGTTTGTCTCGACCATGGGTTTTGGTGGTTTGCCGCAGTGGCTGCGCAGCTTTCGCGCGTCGCACCCTGAAGTTGAATTGGCTTTACAAGAAGCCACCTTTGACCAGCAATTGGCCGCGTTTTCTGCCGGTGAAATGGATGCTGGTTTTGTACTGCACGCGCCGGACGCACCGCCCGTTGGCTTCCAGGCGCTCTCGGTATCGCGTGAAACCATGGTGCTGGCGCTGCCTGCCGAACACCCCTTGGCACTGGCTGAGACGCTGTCGGTGAGCGCTGTGCTGCAAGAGCCGCTACTAGTATTTCCAAGGCGGATCGCACCTTCACTCTATGATGCGCTGTTGTCGTTGTACAGCGCCCACCAATGCAGCCCCCAGCTAGTGCAAGAAGCGATTCAAATGCAGACCATCGTCAACCTCGTGTCCGCAGGTATGGGGGTGGCTTGGGTGCCAGAGTCGGTGATGCAGTTGCAGCGGCCTGGGGTGGCTTACCGGCGCGTGAAAGGCACTGCGCCGTCTTGTGAAACGAGTTTGATTTGGCCTGCTGAACCCACTCCCGTGGTGCAGCGGTTTGTGCAGCATGTGCAAGCCGCGCTTGAAGGCCGGCCGTCCAACGTTTGAAGGAATATTTGATGCTCGTGCATCCGCAGTTTGATCCCGTGGCCCTGAGTTTGGGCCCCGTCTCCATCCACTGGTATGGCTTGACCTATTTGGTGGCCTTCGGTTTATTCGTATTCCTCGGGCACAGGCGTGTGCAGCAAGCGCATGGGATAGCGCAGGGCTGGAGCAAAAAGGATGTTGAAGATTTACTCTTCTTTGGTGTGCTCGGTGTGGTGGTGGGTGGGCGCCTGGGTTACGCGTTTTTCTATAAACCGGACTACTACATCCACCATCCCTTAGAGGCGTTTGCGGTGTGGAAAGGCGGCATGTCGTTTCACGGCGGCATGTTGGGCGTGATCGTGGCCATGGTCTGGTTTGCTTACAGCCGCAAGCGCCACTGGCTGGCAGTCACAGACCTCATCGCGCCCTGTGTGCCCACGGGCCTCGCCAGTGGCCGCATCGGCAACTTCATCAACGGTGAGTTGTGGGGCAGGGCGGCTGATCCGAGTTTGCCTTGGGCCATGGTGTTCCCTCAGTCGGGGGCCACATTCGCACGTCACCCGTCTCAGCTTTACCAGTTTTTGCTGGAGGGCGTGCTGCTGTTTGTTTTGCTGTGGCTTTACGCACGCAAGCCTCGTGGTTTGGGCCAGGTGTCTGGGGCATTCTTGGTGGGCTACGGTCTGCTGCGATTCACCGCCGAGTATTTTCGTGAGCCCGACAGCTTTTTGGGCTTGCTCGCTTTCAACCTCAGCATGGGCCAGTGGCTTTGTATTCCGATGGTGCTGGCAGGCGTGTTCTTGTGGTGGTGGGGCCAAGGGCGTGCCACGCCTTCAAAAAAGGGCTGAAGCATGCGACAAATTTTTCTGGACACTGAAACCACAGGCTTGAGTCCCGAGGCGGGCGACCGCGTGATCGAAATCGGCTGCGTGGAAATGGTGAACCGCCGCCTCACCGACAACAACCTTCATTTTTATTTGAACCCGCAGCGCTCCAGTCACGAAGACGCGCTGCGTGTACACGGCCTGACGGACGAGTTCTTGGCCGACAAACCACTCTTCGCTCAGGTGGCGCACGACTTGCTGCAGTACCTGCAAGGCGCGGAGATCATCATCCACAACGCAAGTTTTGACGTTGGCTTTCTCAACGAAGAACTCAAACGGTTGGGGCGGCCCAAATTTCCCACCTTCGTGTCCACCGTGACCGACAGCCTCACCTTGGCTCGCGAAATGTTTCCGGGTAAGTCCAACTCTTTGGATGCGCTGTGTCGTCGCTTGGAAGTGGACAACACCAACCGCACCCTGCACGGAGCGTTGCTCGACGCCGGATTGCTCGCCGAGGTCTACATCCGCATGACGCGGGGCCAAGACTCGCTGGTGCAAGCAGATGCCGAGGAGGGCAGCGCCGAGTACGCGGTCGAAGCAGTGGATTTCAGCCAATTGAGCCTGCCCGTTTTGGCCGCCAACGATGAAGAGGCGACAGCCCATGCAGCGCTTTTGACCGAACTGGACAAAGCCTCGGGTGGAAAAACCGTCTGGCGTAAGCTGGCGGCGGAGTGAGCTTTCAAAAAAACTGTGGCATAATCACTGGCTTTTCTGGGAGCGGAAAATTCTTCCACCCAGAGCAAGGCATAAAGCATTTGGGACGTTAGCTCAGGGGTAGAGCATCACATTCACACTGTGGGGGTCGGAGGTTCGAAGCCTCCACGTCCCACCAAATGCAACAAATCAAGCCGCTGACCAACGTCGGTGGCTTTTTTTTCGGCCAGTCAATCGATGCACGACCGCTCAACCGCTACCTCTGCCAGCACTGCCGCCAGCCCTTGGCGACTGTCGGTCGCGCCGATGATGGATTGGACGGACAAACACTGCCGCTACTTCCACCGGCTGCTCACAAAGCAAACTCGGCTTTACACCGAGATGGTGACCACGGGCGCTCTGATTCATGGCGACGTGGCGCGGCACCTGGACTTCAACACCCAAGAGCATCCGCTGGCCTTGCAACTTGGCGGCAGCGAAGCCGCAGACTTGGCGCACTGCGCCAAGCTGGCCGAGCAATGGGGTTACGACGAAGTCAACCTCAATTGCGGCTGCCCCAGCGAACGTGTGCAGCGTGGTGCGTTTGGCGCTTGCCTGATGGCCGAACCCACCTTGGTCGCCGACGGGGTGAAAGCGATGCGCGATGCCTGCAGCCTGCCCGTCACCGTGAAGCACCGCATAGGCATTGACCGTACCGAACACTACGGTTTTGTGCGCGACTTTGTCGGCACCTTGGCCGATGCAGGCTGCGAGGTGTTCATCGTGCATGCCCGCAATGCTTGGTTGCAGGGCTTGAGCCCCAAAGAAAACCGCGAAGTTCCGCCGCTGCGATATGAAGCGGTCTATCAACTCAAAAAAGACTTTCCCCACCTCACCATCGTGCTCAATGGTGGCGTGACGACGAACGAAGACATTCAGTCCCACCTCGCTCATGTCGACGGCGTGATGCTGGGGCCGTGAGGCCTACCACCGCCCCTGGTGGCTCAGTGAGTGGGATGCCGCGTTTTTTGGCGATACAAGCGTCGCGATGACTCGTGATGACGTCGAGCAGCAACTGCTGGACTACATGACCAAGCGTGTGGCCGCAGGTGAACCCTGGTCGCGTACTTCTCGCCACATGCTGGGCCTGCGAAATGGCCAAGCCGGTGCACGCAAGTGGCGGCAGGTGTGGTCTGACCACCGCTTGAACAGCATGCCCCCGCAAGAAGTGAGCGCCTTGGCGCACGCCTGCCTGTCGAACTCAGCTTGAATAAAACTGCCGCCTGTACACGGGTCGGTGCAGGCTTCTTGAGCCCCACTTTTTTCGGTCCGTTCGAAGTGGAATCCAGGGCTTTTTTCCAAACGCTGGAACCGTCGTGGTCTACTATGTCAACAGACGCTCCCTGAACTTGTGACCATGCCCCACGCCACTTCCTTGATTTCTCTGATTGCCGCTGGCCTGGGCTTGGCGTTGATCTTTGGCTTTCTGGCCGCCAAGGTGAAATTGCCTGCGCTGGTAGGTTACTTGCTGGCGGGCGTGCTCATTGGGCCGTTCACGCCAGGTTTTGTGGCCGATGTGTCCATGGCTGCTCAGTTGTCCGAGATTGGCGTGATGCTGTTGATGTTCGGCGTGGGTTTGCACTTTTCGCTGGACGACCTGATGGCGGTGCGAAAAATTGCGGTGCCTGGAGCCGTGGTGCAAATGGCCGCCGCCACAGCCCTGGGCGCGGGCCTGGCCCGTTGGTGGGGTTGGGACTGGCCCGCCAGCCTGGTGTTCGGGATTTCACTGTCGGTGGCCAGCACCGTCGTGCTGCTCAAAGCATTGGAAAGCCGGGGCGTGGTGGATTCGATGAACGGCCGCATCGCCGTGGGCTGGTTGATCGTAGAAGACCTGGCCATGGTGCTGGTGCTGGTGATGCTGCCCGCCATCGCTGGTGTGCTGAGCAGCCAAGAGGCCTCCCAAGACCTGTCCAGCTTGGCCTGGACGCTCGGCAAAACCCTGCTTCAGGTGGCCGCTTTTGTCGCCCTGATGCTGGTGGTGGGGCGCAGGCTTTTCCCTTGGCTGCTGTGGCAAGTGGCGCAAACAGGCTCCCGCGAACTCTTCACCTTGTGTGTGGTGGCTGCCGCCGTCAGCATCGCTTTTGGTGCGGCCGCTTTGTTCGGCGTGTCGTTTGCGCTGGGGGCTTTTTTCGCGGGCATGGTGCTGCGTGAGTCGGAGTTCAGCCAACGCGCCGCCGAGGAGTCACTGCCGCTGCGCGATGCGTTTTCGGTGCTGTTTTTTGTGTCGGTCGGCATGTTGTTCGACCCCCGCATCTTGCTGGAGGAGCCGCTGCGCGTGCTGGCCGTGGTGGGCATCATCGTGGTCGGCAAATCAATCGCTGCTGCGCTGGTGGTGGTGCTGTTCCGTTATCCCTTGGGCACGGCCTTAACCGTATCAGCCAGCTTGGCACAGATTGGTGAGTTCTCCTTCATCTTGGTGGCGCTGGGCGTGTCACTCAAACTGCTGCCCCCCGAGGGGCAAAGCCTGGTGGTCGCGGGTGCGCTCATCTCCATGGCGCTGAATCCTTTGTTGTTTTCCTTGGTGGAGCCTTTGCAGCGCTGGATTTGCGAGCGCTCCGCACTGGCCCGTCGGCTGCAAGCGCGTGACGACCCCTTGGCCACGCTGCCCACCAACACCGCCGACAAATTCCTCGCCCAACAAGTGGTGCTGGTGGGTTATGGCCGCGTGGGTCGCCGCATTGCCGCAGCCTTGGCCGAACAAGGCCAGGCCTTTGTCGTGGCCGACCACAACCGCGAGCGTGTGGCCCAGTTGCGTGAGGCGGGCATGGCCGCCGTGCATGGCGATGCCACCGACCCCGCAGTCTTGATCCAGGCCCACATCGCCCAAGCCCGTTTGCTGGTGATTGCCACCGCCGCCTCGGTCGATGCGCGCCCCATGATCGAGACCGCCCGCACCTTGAACCCCGGGATTCAAACCGTAGTGCGTGCCCAGAGCGATGAAGAGGCACAGCGTTTAGAAACCGATGGCGCGGTGCAAGCCCTCGTGGCGGAAACCGAGTTGGCCCGCGCCGTGGTGCAACGTGTTCAAACCGCGCTGCAAGCCCCACAGGCATAGGGGGATCTGCCGCCTCATCGAGGCAGTGTGGACATCGTTTTAGACGGCCATGTGGCCAGTACCACACCACTGAGTGCCAAAACGAACGCGGCCACCTGTATCGCGCTGAAACGTTCCCCAAGAAGCACAACGCCCACTGCCGCCGCTGTGACTGGCAGCAGCACCGTGTAAATGCCCGCACGCGACGCAGGAATGTGTTTGAGTCCTGTCATCCACAACCACACGGTCCACATGCTGGCGGCCAGTGAATAAAAAACTAGAAGCGCCCACGAGCTGGTCACCACGCTCGAAAAATCAAACTGCCAGGCTTGGTAAATCCCAAATGGCGTCACCAAGGCCAAGCCCCACAAATTCACCAACGCGCTGATGCGTTTGGCCGAGACGCGACCCGTGAGTTTTTTGCCCAGCACCACATACAGTGCTTCGCAGAACACGGCGCCGACCAAAAGCAAGTTGCCCAGCAGGGAGCTGCTGGCGTCGCCCGAATGTTTTGTAAGCGAGACCAGTGCAATACCGCTGACCGCGCAGGCGATACCGCCCAGCACCGCCTTCGTAATGCGCTCTTGGAGCACGAACCACGACAACAACGCCACCACCGCTGGAATCGCCGCCATGATCACACCTGCCGCCAAGGCCGAGGTGAGCGACACGCCGAACAGCATGCAAATCGAGAACAAAAAATTGCCGAAGAAGGATTCCAGAAACAGCAGTTTGCGGTCGCGGCTGTTCAGCACTTCGTCGCCCGGCGCGCGCCGCACCCAATGCGCCATGGCCACAGCCGCAATGCCAAAACGCAACCAGGCCAGCAAAAACACCGGGAACACCAGCACCAGCCATTTGGAAAAACCCACGTAAGCACCGACCAAGGCCATGGCGCTGGCCAGGCAGAGGTAGGCTTGCCAGGGTGGTTGGTGGGTCGTCACAGGAGGGGCAGCGGAGGTGTCAACCACCCCGTGCCGCCTGAGTCAATGCACGATGACGCTCGCGTTCAGCGCGTGCCAGCAGGTAGGTGGCTATGAGGGTCGCACACGCCACGATGGCGATGATGACGGAGGCCATGGCGTTGACGCTTGGGTCTAGACCCAAGCGCGCGCGAGAAAAAATGACGAGTGGCATGGTGGTGGCACCCGGGCCCGACAGAAACGCTGAGAGCACCACATCGTCCAGCGATATGGTGAAGGTGAGCAACCAAGCCGACACCAGGGATTGGGTAATCATGGGCAAAGTCACCAAACGGAACACCTCTGCTGGGCGTGCGCCCAAGTCCATGGCGGCTTCTTCCAGGCGAGGGTTGAGTTCCTGCAAACGCGCTTGAATCACCAAGGTGGCATAGGCCATGCCCAGTAGCAGGTGGCCCAGCCAAATGGTCAGCATGCCGCGCTCGGGGAAACCCAAGGCGCGCTGCACTGAAACCAACATCAACAGCAGCGATAAACCAACTATTACCTCGGGCATGACCAAGGGCGCATTCACCATGCCCGAAAAAAAGGTTCGTCCCCGAAAGCGGGTGTACTTCACCAAAGCAAATGCTGCGAGCGTGCCCAGGAAGACCGAACCCCAAGCCGTGAAAAACGCCACCTTCAAACTCAGCCACAAACCGGCCAGCATGGCCTCGTCTTGCATCAAGGCGCTGTACCACTTGAGGGTGAAACCGGCCCACACATTGGGTAGCTTGGAGTCGTTGAAGGAAAACACCACCAAAGCCAGTATGGGCAGGTAGAGAAAGGCGTAACCCAGCACCAGCCAAATCTTGGAGAAGCTGCGGGTGAAAGTTGGGCCAAACAGGGTGTGGCGGCGGATTGTGGTTTTCATCGACCCAACTCCCGAGCCTCGGCCTGGTAGCGGTTGTAGACCGCCAGCGGCACCAGAATCAGCAGCACCATCACCACCGCCACGCTGGCCGCCATGGGCCAGTCGTTGTTGCTGAAAAACTCGTCCCACAGCACTCGGCCGATCATCAAGGTTTCGGGGCCGCCGAGCAGTTCAGGAATGACGAACTCACCAATGCAGGGAATGAAGACCAACATCGACCCAGCAATGATGCCGGCCTTAGACAGCGGCACGGTGATCTTCCAAAACGCTTGCAGCGGCGTGGCTCCCAAGTCAGATGCTGCTTCGAGCAAACGTAAATCCATCTTGGACAGGTTCGCATAAAGCGGCAGGATCATGAAAGGCAGATAGGTGTAGACCATGCCCAGCACCAAGGAGAAGGGCGTGTTCATGTACTGGCCAGGGCCAGGAATCAAACCCGCGCTCGTGAGCAAGGTTCCCAAGCCCGTGGCGGTTAAAGCGTTCGCCACCAAACCGCCTTCACTGAGCAACCCTTTCCAGGCATACACACGCAGCAAGAAGGACGTCCAAAACGGCAGCATCACCATCATCAACAAAGCAGGCTGCCAGGTGGTTTTGGCGCGGGCCATGAAGTAGGCAAAGGGGTAACCAAGACACAAGCAAATCACCGTGGTGATGGCGGCGTACTTCAGGCTGGATATGTAGGTGGCGAAGTAAAGCTCGTCACTGAGCAAAAACTGAAAGTTGCTGAACTTCAGGCTCAACTGCAACACACCATCGTTCCACGTGACGAGGTCTTTGAAGACCACACCGTCCACCTCAGAGACGCTGATGCGCACAATGATGAGGAAGGGCAGCAGGAAAAACAGCAGCAACCAGAGGTAGGGCAGTCCAATCACGGCCGTGCGGCCACGCCGCCAGCCAGAGGTGAAGGCTGAGCTGGCGCGTTGAAGGGAAGGGGTAGGAGCGGTCATGGTGCTATTACGACTTACATCAATCACGACACCACATACCGTTCGGGCTGAGCCTGTCGAAGCCAGCGTGTGCCTCGGAAAAGGCCCTTCGACAGGCTCAGGGCGAACGGAGGGTGTTTTGTCACGAGTAAAGTAAAAATCAATGGGTGTCAATTACTGCGTCAACACCACTTGTGCCGCGTCCGACCACGAAGCCCACACCTCATCGCCCCAGGTCGCTTCTTGTTCACGATGCCGCTGCGTATTGATTTCACTGACCTTGAGCAGCGCACCACTGGCCAATTGCACGCGATAAACCGTGAAGCTGCCAAAGTAGGCTTTCTCCTTGACCTTGCCACGCACACAGTTGACCGCCGTGTTCTCGGGTGCGTGCGCGGCGAGTTGAATTTTCTCGGGCCGCAGCGCCACCGTCACTTCCATGCCCTTGCTTCCAGTGATGCCGTGGCCGACATGGTGGGTGCAGTCAACACATTGAACCACCACATGGTCTGCCTCATCGACCGTCACCGTGCCCGGCATCAAATTCACATTGCCAATGAAGTCGGCCACAAACCGGGTGCTGGGGGTTTCGTAAATGTCTTGCGGTGCCGCCACTTGCTGCACGCGGCCTTCATTCATGACGGCGATGCGCGAGGCCATGGTCATGGCTTCTTCTTGGTCGTGGGTCACCATCACACAGGTCACGCCGACTTGTTCAATGATGTTGACCAGCTCAATTTGGGTTTCTTCGCGCAGCTTTTTGTCGAGTGCGCCCAGCGGTTCATCCAATAACAACAACTTGGGTTTTTTGGCCAAGCTGCGGGCCAGTGCCACGCGCTGCTGCTGGCCCCCCGAGAGTTGGTGCGGCTTGCGCGTCGCAAACTTGCCCAACTGCACGAGTTTGAGCATGGCCTCCACTTGCTCGGCCACCGCGTCCTTGGCCAAACTGTCGCGGCGCAGGCCGAAAGCAATGTTGTCCCACACCGTCAAGTGCGGGAAGAGGGCGTAAGACTGGAACATCATGTTGATGGGCCGCTCGTAAGGCGGCAAGTCGGCCAAGTCTTGCCCGCCAAGCACGATGCGACCTGAAGTGGGGGTTTCAAACCCACCCAACATGCGAAGCAAGGTAGTTTTGCCGCAGCCCGATGGCCCCAGCAGCGCAAAAATTTCGCCCTGGGCCAGGCTCAAGCTCACATGGTTCACAGCGACTGCACCACCGCCAAAGTCTTTGACCAGGTCGATGATCTGCAGATAGTCGGGTTCAGGGGTGGGCTTGTCGGGGCTCATGGTGCATTAGCGCATTAAAACTGGGATCGTGGATTTGACTTGGGGCAGAAGTGTGCCAGCAAATTCGCCAGTGTCCGTGAACCCTGAAGCCATCGCCTTCATGAAGGCCCGCTTCTGACCATCGTTGAGAGCGGGCCCAGCACTCTGAATCGCCTCGGACTGAGCAGGCCTTGAGCCTCCAGCCGCTCGTTATGGCAGTTGCAAGTTCACCCGTAATCCAGGTGGGGGGTCAGCAGGCATCAGTTGCAGGCGCGCACCGAGTAGCAGGGCCACCCGTTGCACGATGGCCAAACCCAACCCACTGCCCATTTCGTCGCCTGCGTGCAAGCGCACAAAAGGTTGCAAAGCACGCTCGCGCTCTTGCGCACTCAGGCCTGGGCCGCCGTCCTGAACCCACAGGCACCAGCTTCCACCTGCCAGTTGCTCGGCACCCAGCCTCACGACGGTGCCGGGCGGGCTGTAGCGCAACGCGTTGTCCAGCAAGTTGCGCAGTGCAGTGTGCAGGAGCGCGTGATGGCTCATCACCTGTGCATCTGGCAGTGCTGCCCGCAGGTACAAGCCCCGCCGTGCTGCCAAGCTGGCAGAAGCTGCCAGCACGTCTTCGCCAAGGGCCGCCAAAACGACTGTTTGATGAGGTATCGCCGGACCTAGGCTATCCATGCGGGCCAACTCCAACAACTGTTCGGCCACGCGGGTGCTGCGATCGATACCCTCCCGAAGGCGTTCGAGCTCCACCTGCTGATCGGCCCCAGGCTGGGCACGCAGTGCCATTTGGGCTTGCAGCCGCAGCGCCGCCAAAGGAGTGCGCAATTCGTGTGCCGCGTCTGCCACAAAGCGCTGCTGCGCCACTCTGGCCGCTTCGGATCGTGCCAGCAGGCTGTTGAAGGCCAAGACCAGCGGTTGCACCTCGCTGGGCATCCCTTCGGATCGAAGCGCGCTTGCATCCTGCGCTTCGCGAGCCTCGACTTCCTGGAGAAGGTGCTTGAGCGGGCGCGCCGTCCACATCAGCGCCGCAGTCAAGGCGACTGACAGTGCGGCCAATTGAACGCCGAGGGCGAACAGGCCTTCGACCGCAACCTCCCTGACGACACTTCTCCGCTGACTCAGATGCTCGCCCATCTGCACTTGAATGGCATTGGTCTCGTCGTTTAGCGAATAGCTGCGCCAGGTTTGGCCATTCACGGTGTGACTCCGAAAACCAGGCTCGAAACTCGGGTTCATCGGCTCGGTCGGTGCGGTTTCGGTGCGGCTGACCAAGCGGCGCTCCCGCGTCCACAGTTGGTAGTTGAACTCAGGGCCATCTACGCCAGCGGGCAATCTGAAGTTGGCCGTTGAGGCTGTAAAAAAACCTCCCCTGCGGGTTCACACCGACATCGGCAGTGGTACTGACCACGTTGCATCCGCATCGCAACAAATGCCGCACGTCCATGCCGCGCTACAAACCTCAAGACCGCCATGGCTTGCTCTTGCCGGTGGTGCTTGCTGAGCAAATCGTCCCGGGCAGTTTCGCATTTGCACTGGACTACCTCGTCGACAACGAACTCGACCTCAAGGCGATGGACGCCAAGTTCAAGAACGACGAAGTCGGTGCCTCAGCCTATGACCCCCGTGTGATGCTCAAGATCGTGCTCTTGGCCTACAGCCAGGGCCTGATCTCCAGCCGCGCCATCGAACGGGCCTGTGTACACAACGTGCAGTTCATCGCCATCAGCGGCGACAGCCAGCCCAGCCACGCCCACATCGCCAAGTTCGTGTGCAGCTTGCGCGATCAAATCAAACCCCTGTTCACCCAGGTGCTAATGACTTGTGATGCCCAAGGGCTAATTGGTCGCGACCTCTTTGCCATTGATGGCGTGAAGCTGCCCAGCAACGCCAGCAAAGAGCGCAGTGGCACCCATGCCGAGCTGCACCACCGCGCTAAACGCTTGGATCAAGCGGCCGACAAGATCTTGGCCCTGCACCAAAGTGCAGACAACATCACTGAAGACACAGCGCTTGATACCAAGCGCCAAACCCAGTTCGACAAACTGCGCCGTGAAGCCGCCCGCACCCGTGAGTTCTTGGCCCATGCAGCCAAGCGCACCAATGCCAAGGGCCAGGAACTTAAAACCAATGTCACCGACCCTCAAAGCGCCAAGATGGCCACCAGCAAAGGCGTCATTCAAGGTTATGCCGCCCAAGCGGCTGTGGACGCGGCCCACCAAGTGGTAGTTGCCGCCGACGTGATTGGTTCGGGGTCAGAACAAAGCATGCTCTTGCCCTTGGTAGAACAAAGCCGACCCTTGGCCACTGCTCAAACCCTGTACACAGCCGACGCGGGTTACCACAGCGATGCCAACCTCCGTGCACTGCAAGCCCAAGGCACACCGGCGCTGGTGGCCGACAACCAGATGCGCCAGCGCGATGAACGTTTCAAGAACCAAGACCGGTACAAACCCAAAGACGATGTGCTGTATGACAAACAGCCCACCGGGCATGCAGATGTCAAAGCAGTAACGTGGTTCAGACCAGAGGACTTCCGCTTCAATGGTGACCACACCTGCACTTGCCCAAACGGCAAACTGCTGACCAGCACCGGCTCCATCTACAACGTCGGCAAGGGCCTGCGCCGTGAGGACTTCAAAGCCAAGAAAGAAGACTGCGCTGCCTGCACAAAGCGCTCGCAGTGTTTACGCCATCCTGAACGAACTGCAGCACGCAAAGTGGTGTATTTCCACACACGCCAGATAGATCACGATGACCCCAGCCACCGCATGCGTCAGGCGATTGACTCGACACGGGGCAGGCAGCTTTATAGCCAGCGCATCGGGACGGTGGAGCCTGTATTCGCCAACATCAGGCACAACAAACGCTTGAGCCGATTTAACTTGCGCGGCAAGGAGAAGGTCAACACGCAGTGGCATTTGTACTGCCTGGTGCACAACATTGAGAAGCTGGCTCACAGTGGCTGGCACGGATAGCGGCCACGCCGCCTCAGGGCAAGTGCTGGGGCCTTTGGAGCTGCGTTTGGCGTCAAAATGCGCCTCACACATTCAATCTATCCAACCAAGTCGGCAGATGAAGTTCATAGCCCTTTTTCTTGCTCAGACCCCTGGTGCCTTGGCGTCACAGGGGATTTTTTTACAGCTTGGTTAGGCTCTGATCGGCCATGCCCGTCGGGAGAGCCTTGATGACGATCGCAGCGGTCTCTTTGAGTTCGGCGTCGAAGAGCTTGCTTTGCTCGCGGCCGGCCTCCCAAAACATGAAGGCCAAGGAGCCCAGCCAAACCAGCAAGCATGCGCCGACGCCCGAGACGAGCGCGCGCCCCTGAAACGAATCCCACCGGCGCACTTTCATGGCGCAACGGACTCCACGCAATACCCCAGGCCGCGCCGGTTGCGGATGAAGTCTTTGCCCAGCTTGCGTCTGAGCTGGCTCACGTACACCTCGATCACGTTACTGTCCACCTCTCTGCCCCAGTCGAAGATTGCGCTTTCTAGATCGCCTCGCGACACGACACGCCCAGCTCGCTCCATCAGCACGCGCAGCAACATGAACTCGCGTGCTGTCAGCTCCACGTTTTGGCCCTCCAGCAGGCAGCGTTTGGCCGCCACGTCGAGCTGCACTGCACCCACCGCGAGGCTCGTGCCCAGGGCCAGACCTTGGCTGCGACGCACGACAGCGCGGATGCGGGCGGACAGCTCATCCAGGTCGAACGGTTTGAGCAGGTAATCATCGGCACCCGCATTGAGGCCGGCTACACGCTGCGCGATACCGTCGCGTGCGGTCAGGATCAGCACGGGCGTGCCATGGCCGCGCTCACGCAGTTGTCGCAGCAGGGTGAGCCCGTCGCCGCGTGGCAGACCCAGGTCGAGCAGGATGGCCTCGTAGGGGTGGGTCAACGCGGCGGGAAGTCCTTGCTCGGCATCGCGCACCCAATCGACCGCGTAGCCGTCTTGCCGCAGTCCAATCTGTACCAACTCACCCAACATCTTGTCGTCTTCTACGAGCAGCAGCCGCACACAGTCTCCTCAAAAAGAGCGCACTCATTGTCTGCCATAAACATTAGGCAATCTGAGGCTGTGGCCACGGTTCAACTCAATCGGGCTGGTCACCTCGCGAAGCCTTCCAACTCGATTGCTGTTGCGCGACTGACAGGTGCCGCGCGCGATCCCCAGACGAGCGGCTGGCCCCAATTGACAACGCTCAGAAGCGGTAGGAGACGGAGACAGAAGCGATGTTGTCGTTTTTGGGCTTGTACAACGGACTCTTCTTCGCTTCGCCCAATAGTTGCTCTCGCCCGACACTGGCTGAGGCGGACCATTGCTTGTCAATCTCCCAGTTCAGACCCAAGGTCACACTGGACTTTGCAAGGCCGGCCTTGGGCTGGAAGACGGAGTTGCCCGACCGCAGGGACTGTGCCGAAGTGATTCCATAGAAGGTTTGCATGTGCTTGCGGTCGGCATACGTGGCACCTACCTCTAAGGAGCCACTCACGGATCCCCAGACTGGGAAACCAACCCCCGCACCGAATTCGGCGGTCATGCCTTGCTCGCTGCGCGTCGATTTGAGCAAGACGGCTTGGAGGTTCACAAGCCCATCCAAGGGTTCGGCACCGACGCCAAGCGCCAACACGCCACTGCCCTTGATCTTGCCCATCCCCACCAAACGTGGGTTGTCTTTCTTGTTGCCCGCCTTGCTTTCTTTGCGGCCAGGCTGGAAGCCAGCTGCGGCGAAGACCGAGAAGAGGTCGGTTTTCACGAACTCGTAGCCGATGCCCTGTGAGGTGGACGCGAAGAAGCGACCGCTGCGGTACTCCAGGCCAAACAGCGGTGAGACCTCGGGCTTGTCGGTGCTTGCGCCAGAAAATGATCCGCGCGAGCGTTCAACGCCGAGGGTGAGGGTGAAACCGTCCTCCGAGTCGTCGTCAGCGAAGCTGGCGCTGGCGGCGACCATGAGCAAGGCGGCTGCAATGAAGGAATGTTTTTTCATACGGGCTCCTGAAAGGTTGTTGAGCGGTTGGGGGGAAGGGTGTTCAAGCCGAATGCGCTATGAGTCGATGGTTTGGCTTGATGGGCTTGGTTGAAGGGCGCATTCGACGCTGACCATGGGGCTGACTTCGCTGGCTACGCCGCGCATCCCGCGCCATGCTGGGTACTGGCACCGAGGCGCTCATGACAAGGCCCCGTTGGCTTGCTGAAGCAACACGGCACTCTTGAGGCGCTCGGCCTGGGCGGCCCGTTCGGCAGCTTCTTGCAGCAGCAAGCGGATTTCGGTCTCACGCACTTCGCGTGCAGCCAGTCGGCCTGCCAGCTGGGCCCGCTGTTGACGTCCGAGCAAGCTGCGAAGCTGTTGGGTGCGATGGGCTGCCAAGCGCGCTTGTTCAGCCGCTTCCTCGTGCCGCACCAACTGAGTGGCCACCTGTTGCAAAGCGCCCAGCACGCTGCTGCGGTAATCAAGACCTTGGAGGTCAGACTGCGCTTGCGCCTGCGCTGCGGAAGCACGGATCCGGCCCGCATCGAGCAATGGGATGCTGGCGCGAACCCCGACCAACCAAGTGCTGGCGTCGTCGCGCAGGAATCGCCTCAAGGTGTCGGCCGTCCAGCCGCCGCTGGCGCTGAGTGCGATCTTTGGGAAACGCTCAAGCCGGGCGAGCTGGCTGTCTTGGTGCGCCGCCTGCCAGCGCTGCCAAGCGGCGTGCACATCGGCGCGCCGCGCAAGCACGCGGATCGGATCGGCCGCGCCCAGCACGGTCTCTTGGCGTAAGAGATCCTCGTTCACGGGCTGCAGCCGAATGGCTGTCGGCTCCCGACCCGTGAGCAGCGCAAGTTGGTGCTTCGCAAGCACGCCGGCGTGCAGGGCTTCCCTTCTAGCCTGCTGCTGGGACAAGACGGCGAACTCGGCCTCCTCCAGTTCGGTAGGCTTGGCCAGACCGGCGGCCCGCCGCAACGCCAGGCTGCGCCGGTCGGCTTCGGTCAAAGCCAACAGCTTTGCGGCGACGGTGGCCTGCGCTTCGGCCTGGGCCAACTGAAGGTAGGCCTGTATAAGCGCGGCCCGCATTGCGCCTCGGGTGCCAACCAGGTCCAAGCGCGCTGCGTCTTCTTGGGCTTGGGCGCTGGCACGAGCCGCATCTTTGCGGCCGAACGGGTCTGGATCCCAACTGGCGGTGGCTTCCAAGCCCAGCCGATTGAATGTCAAGCTGCCCTGCTCGACCACGTCGCTGCCGGGCTCGCGTCGGGCCTTCCTGACCCGATCAAGCGCAGGCTGCAGTGTGAGCTGGGGACGTGCAGCCGCGTCCACGCCTGCAACCTGGGCGCGCACCTGGCTCAGGCGAGCAGCAGCTCGCTTGCCATCCAGCCCTTCGGTATCGGCCAAGGCCAAGAGTTGCTGCAGCTGCGGGTCTGCCAGCTGTTGCCACCAGACAGCTGGCGACTCTGGCTCGGCAACCGGGTGCAGCGCAACCGTTTGGGTTTTGTAGGCCTGCGGTGCAGGCGATGGTGGCCCGAGTTGTACGCAGCCCGCCAGCGTCATCAACAACAGAACAGGCAGACAGCGCGAGCCCATCTCAGCTCCCTGCCTTGGCGTTGGGGAAGCGCACGATGACGCGCTGGCCAATGCGCAGCGAACCGACCTCCAAGGCCAGTACCACCTCGGCCACCCGCACGTCCTGGCGTTCGGCAGGGTCGTCACCGGGTGGGCGTTGACCCACCACGGGGGCGATGCGCACGACCTTAGCCGGGATCGACTTCCCGGCTTCGGCTTCCAGCTCGACTTGCGCAGCCTGCCCGATGCGAAGTTGTTTGAGCCAACGTTCTTCGACATCGGCGCGCACGATGAAGGGCGCCTCGGGTGCAAACAAAAACAAGGGCGTGACGGTGGCGATCGAAACCCCGTCACCCGGCCTGGCGGATCGGCGCACGATGGTGCCCGCCATGGGGGCACGCACGCGGCGCTGTTCGACCTCTTCGATGGCCACCTGCTCCCGGCGCTCGCTCAAACGCACAGCAGCCTGTGCAGTGGCGAGCTCGGCCTGCAACAGCGTCACTTGGTCGCGCGCCGCATCAAGCTCCTGCTCGCTGACACTGTCCGCAACCAGTGGCCTCAAGCGCTGCAGCTCACGTTCAGCGCCAACCGTCCGCAAGCGCAGTGGCAGGATTTGGCTGCGAGCCTGAGCCGTTTCTGCACGGGCCACTTCGAGCAAGCGCTGAGATGGGGCCTCACTCAGAACTGCCAGCAACTGACCGCGCACCACCCGGTCACCCTCTTCCACCAAGACGCGCTCAATCACGCCCTCGCGTTGTGCGGCCAGGCGCACCAGTCCGCCTTCGATATCGATGCGCCCTTTGGCGCTGGTTGAATAGGCGCTGGGGGCGGTTGGTGCGGAAGCCGTCACGGGCTCTTCTGTGCAGCCGCTGAGCAGTGCAGCAAACAGGACCAGGATGGCCCAAGGCGCGCTGCGCTCAGAACGTTTCAATCTCTGCATGCTTTTGGGTAGTGAAAGGTGCGTTGGGACGCCGGTCAGAGATCACGACACCGTCTTCGAGCGTGATCACGCGGTTGGCGTAGGCAAGTAGGCGGGGGTCGTGGGTCACGCCCAGCACCGTGCAGTGGTGCTGTTGCGCATGGCAGCGCAGCAAATCGATCACCCGTTGGCCGTTGTGGCTGTCGAGCGCAGACGTGGGCTCATCGGCAAACACCAGGTCGGGTTGCTTGACCATGGCGCGGGCGATCGCGACGCGCTGCTTCTCGCCACCTGAAAGAGAGGCGGGCAACATTTGCCCGCGCGCTGACAGCCCAACCGCATCCAGTGCGGCCAAGGCACGTTGACGCGCTTCGCGATGCGCCACGCCCTGGTATTGCAGCGGCAAAATCACGTTGTCCAAAGCAGTCAGGCTGCTGAACAGGTTGAAGCCCTGGAAGACAAAGCCACAATGGGCCAGGCGGAAGGCATCGAGGCGCTTTTTGCTCAAACTCCAAAGGTTCGTGCCCAGCGCGTGGACCTGCCCCTCGTCCGGTTGAGACAGGCCAGACAGCATGCTCAACAAGGTGCTCTTCCCCGAGCCGGAGGGCCCAACGATGAGCGTCAACTCACCCGGCAGGATGTCCACGCTGCAAGGTTGGACCACTTGGAACCAGTGTTTGCCGTTGAGATAGCGCTTGGAGATGCCCCGTGCGCGCAAGGTCGGCACCGGGAGGGATTCGCATGTCATCGCAGCAGCCCCGCTGGATCGGCCTTGAAGAGGGGCTTGATGGCCAACAGGCCCGACACGACGGTGATCACCAGAATCAGCACTGCCGTGCCAATCACGGCGGCAGGTGACAGCAACATGGCCACATCCAAGCTGCGGGCCAGTGTGAGCACACCGCCGGTGGCCAGCGCGGTCAGGACGACGCCGATACCGCCGATCCACAGTGACAACTCCAGCACAACCTTGCTGAGCGCCGCAGTAGACACGCCAATCGCACGCAGGGCGGCGAACTCCTTGATCGACGCCTGGATGGCAGCGCTGAGGGTCTGGCTGGTGATCACGACGCCCACCACCAAGGCCAAGAGGACGCCAAAGGCCGCACCAACACCCAAACCCGTCTCCAACAACCAGTACGCCTGGGTGGCCCGCGAAAACTCGCTGGCGATATAGGCCTGCCAACGCGGCGCAGGACCAAGCTCCCCGAGGGATTGAGCCACCGCCTGCACATCGGCACCGGGACGCAGGCGCAACAGCAGGTAGTGCGCTTCGTCGCGCCGCAACGCCGGATCGAAACGCTGGGCCGTGGACCAGGAGGCCAATACGGTCAGTCCGCCCACGCCGCGCAGGCCGCTTTGCAGCACGCCGGCGACGTGCGCCTTCTTGCCATTGATCTCAACCTGCATGCCCACCGACCCACCGACCTTGTCAAGGTCGGCCCGATCGATCAGCAATGCGCCGGGTTCGTCCAGCAGCGCACGCTGAGCGCTCGTGAGCAGCTGGGAGAGGGCCAGCCCACTCGGGGCGGGGTCGATCACATGGACCACGACGCCCATGGCCACCCCGTCGAGCCGACGCAAGTCGCCACCGCTTGAGGCGTATGCCTCCACTTGTTCCACGTCCGGGTGGACATAGGCCAAGGAGGCCGCATGCACGGTCATGGGCCGACTCACGTCCACGCTGGGCAAACTGGGGAAGCCGAGCCACAACTGTGCGCTGGAACGATCGAGCGGCACCGTCAGCGTTGCAAACAGGCCTTGCAGCAAAGCCACCTGCACCAGCATGAGCAGGCCAGCAAAAGTGACAGAGAGCAGGGCCGCCACATAACGGCGCATCTCTCGGCGCAGTGAGGAGCGAGCGATTGAGACTGGCACGGGCCGCTCTCAGTTACAAGACTTGAAATCTTTGGCTGGGACCATGGTCATGCTGTCGCTGACCAAACCACCCAGCGCACTGACAACGAGTTCCAACTCGCCGCTGTTTTTTCCCGGCTGCAATTTCGCGCGGTAGCGCTTGTTGCTCTCATGATCCAGGGCCTCACCCGCCCAGTGAGCGCCTTTGGGCTTGAAACCCATCAGCACCTCCAAGCCACAGGGGGGCGGCTTTTCACCGGGCACTGGTTTGGGCGGCAAGCCACGCACGCGGGCACAGACGGCGTCGCCACACGGCAGGAACTCGATCACGGTCGAGTCCTCGGTCAACAGCCAATGCCCGGTCAATGGCAAGCTGGACGTTTGGGAAGACGCTAAGGTGCTCGCAAGAAGCACGCAGCCGGCAACGCAGAGGGGGGTGAAGATTCGCATGGGTCGAGATTGTGCCGACGCAAGCTGTGGCGAATCTGAAGGATGCTCTGCAACATGCATGCGAGGCTGTGTCAGTAGCGATCGGGATAGGCTGCAAGGCGAGTTTTGCGGGGGGCGCAAACACAGTCCAACGAAGGAAGCACAGTTTCCCTTGCCGCATTCCGGCATCTGGCCTGAGTCTTCCGCATGACGGAATAAGCTTGTTGTGCAGCGCCGCAGAATATCTCATCACGGAAAACTGTATTTCATATGCGGAAACTAAGTACATAACCCATTGTTTTTATTGGATGAAAATTTTTGTCTTATATAAGACATAAGTCTTCACATCAGTGATCCGAAGGACTATGCTCAGTCCAATGCTCAACGCATTTCTCTCGGCTTGTTTTCATCAACCTCAGGAGCGAACCATGACGACACTCACACGTGAACAACAAATTACAGCCATCGAAAAAGACTGGGCCACCAACCCGCGCTGGAAGGGAATCAAACGCGGCTACAGCGCTGCCGATGTGGTGCGCCTGCGTGGCTCGCTGCAGGTGGAGCACACCTTGGCCAAACGCGGTGCGGACAAGCTGTGGAGCCTGGTCAACACCGAGCCCTTTGTGAACTCTCTTGGCGCATTGACGGGTAACCAGGCCATGCAGCAAGTCAAGGCGGGCCTCAAAGCCATTTACTTGTCTGGCTGGCAAGTGGCGGGTGACGCCAACAGCAACGGCGAGATGTACCCCGACCAGTCGCTGTACTCGGTGGACTCGGTGCCCAAGGTCGTGAAAAAAATCAATGCCACTTTCGCCCGCGCCGACCAAATCCAGTGGAGTGAAGGCAAGAACGACATCGACTACTTCGCACCCATCGTGGCCGATGCCGAAGCCGGTTTCGGCGGCGTGCTCAATGCCTTCGAGTTGATGAAGGCCATGATTGAGGCGGGCGCCGCGGGTGTGCACTTTGAAGACCAACTGGCGGCTGCCAAGAAGTGTGGTCACATGGGCGGCAAGGTGCTGGTACCCACCCGTGAAGCCGTTGCCAAACTGGTGGCGGCGCGTTTGGCTGCCGATGTGATGGGCACGCCCACCGTGCTCTTGGCGCGCACAGACGCTGAAGCCGGTGATTTGGTCACCAGCGACATCGACCCCAACGACCAGCCTTTCTGCACCGGCGAGCGCACGGTGGAAGGATTCTTCCGCACCCGCAATGGTTTGGATCAAGCCATCAGCCGTGGCCTGGCTTACGCCGAATACGCCGACATGATTTGGTGCGAAACCGGCAAGCCTGACTTGGCTTTTGCCAAGGAGTTTGCTGATGCCATTCATGCCAAATTCCCCGGCAAATTGCTGGCCTATAACTGCTCACCTTCATTCAATTGGAAGAAAAACCTGGACGACGCGACCATTGCCAAGTTCCAGCGTGAGCTCGGTGCGATGGGCTACAAATTCCAGTTCATCACACTGGCGGGTTTCCACAGCTTGAACTACTCCATGTTCGAGCTGGCCCACGGTTATGCGCGCAACAACATGAGCGCTTTCGTGGAACTGCAAGAGAAGGAGTTCGCGGCTGCTGAAAAAGGCTTCACCGCCGTCAAACACCAGCGCGAAGTGGGCACAGGGTACTTCGACGCAGTGACCACCACCATCGAACGCGACGCATCCACCGGCGCGCTGAAAGGCTCGACCGAAGACGAGCAGTTCTTCGACAAGAAGCACGGCTGAAGCCGAACCGCGAAACCGGCCCACCGCTCGTTCATGTGAACGTAGGCGGTGGTGCGCGATTCAAAGTGATGTGTGACGCGCACCTGGGCAGAACCATGTCATTCCCGCGAAAGCGGGAATCCAGTGGGTTGAGGTAAGCAACAGGTCTGGGATGATTCCACTCGGTGCACCGCCTGGATTCCCGCTTTCGCGGGAATGACGCCGGGAGGCGATATCGGCACATCACTTTGAATCGCACCCAAGGCGGCGGGCCATTTTCATGCGCCGCTATTCTTGCAACCCATGACCACCTCACTCTTATCACCTCGCATGGCGGGTGTGCTTGACCGCATCCACCGCGCCAAACAAACGCCGTTTCATGCGCTTTCGGTGCAAGACGCCCGCCGTGCATATTTGGTGGGTTCGGAAGTGCTCGATCTGCCGCGTGCAGCCTTGCCTCGGGTTTTGGATCTGGACATTCCGCTGGGTGACCACACGTGCAAGGCCCGCCTCTACGCACCGTCTCAAGAAAAATTGCCTGTCTTGCTCTACTTGCATGGAGGCGGCTTCACCGTGGGCGGCTTGTCCACCCACGACAGCTTATGCCGTCAGTTGGCTTTGCGATCGCAGGCGGCGGTACTGGCCTTGGACTACCGCTTGGCACCCGAGCATCGTTTTCCCGCTGCGGTGAATGACGCTTGGGACGCCCTGAGGTGGCTGGCGCAGCAGGGCGCAGCGGACTTGGGTTTGGACGCCAACAGGCTGGCTGTTGGCGGTGACAGCGCCGGTGGAACCTTGGCCGCAGTGACAGCCATTCAGGCCGCTCACGCAGGCCTGGCCATTCGCGCCCAGTTGCTCATCACGCCCGGTACCGCAGCCAACACCAACAGTGCATCCCACCATATGTTTGCCAATGGTTTTTTGCTGGATGCAAGCACCATTGCCTGGTTTTTTGACCACTACATTGACCGACATGCACGCAGTGACTGGCGTTATGCCCCATTGAACGCCCCCGATGTGGATGGTGTTGCGCCTGCCGTGGTGGTGTTGGCGGAGTGCGATCCTTTGGTAGACGAGGGGCTGGCTTATGCCGACAAATTGCGCGCGGCGGGCGTTCCTGTCGAACTGGAACTGACCCGTGGTGTCACCCATGACTTCATCAAAATGGGCCGCGCATTGCCACAAGCCTCTGAGGTGCAAGCCTGGATAGGGGAGCGTTTGCGCGAGCGGTGGTGAGGGTGAATCAACTCTTGGGTGAACGTTTCCGCGACACCTCGGGTTTGAGCAAGCTACGAACCCGGGTTCTTTTGGCGGGCTGGTTCGCAACCAATGCAGGCTGCAGCAATAAATTTGACTCGCTCTCAGACACCTCGCTCAGTTGCACCGGCTCTTCAGTGCTGCTTTGGTCGAGCTCGTAGCGCGGCGGCCAGTGGGTGAGGCTGGAGCGGCGCAGCAAGGCCAAACCTCCGGTGGGGCTGAAGGTGCGCTCCAAGACATGGGTCACGGTTTGTCGTTTGGTGCGCTCGCTGATGATGAGGGTGGAGCAGCGTGTGCCATATCGTCCATCGGGCGTGCGGATGAAAGCGGGCGAGAGCTGGCGCTCCATATCGAGCGGCACGCCGGTTTGCGGCAGCAACTCGTCTTGCGCCTCGGTGCGGTCGGACAGCGCGGCGAACAACATTTCAGCGAGGTGATCCACATCGCCCGCATGGGCAAGCGCTTGTTTCATGCTGGACTTGAGCGCCTCCACCTTGGGCCAGGGCGCATCGAGGTAGGCATTGGACAGGCCGTAGATGCCGCGCTCCAGTTGTTTGGGATGCCCATGCACATTGGACGCGGCGAAACACTCGCCCTTGCGAAAGTCGGCGGCAATCAGGTTGAAACCGTTGTGGCCACTCATGGCCACACGGGCCCAGAACTGATCAGGTCGCTCGTGGGCAGACAACCACTGCGGCACGATGGAGCCACGGGATGGCGCAGAGGGGTCGTTGCGTGCGGGGTTGCGCACATTGGTGATCATGGCCAAACGCCCAGCAGCTGTGAGGCCCAACCAGGTACCGCCCGCGAGCAAGTCACGTCCCGCCAATATGGCAGGGCCACTGCCTTCGGGTGTCCACCAAGCCATACGCGCGGCGGGGCGGACAAAAAACTCATCCCGGTTGGCGGCTACAACCAAAGGAAAACGGCGATGAACGTCCAGCGCCAATGACAACAAACACATGCTCAGGTCCCGTCCACAAACACTTCGACATGGCGTTCGCCCACCACCCAGGGCATCGCACCTTGGGCGGCGGATTCGATGGCGGCCTGCAATGCCAGCGGCACACCGGCAGCGCTGGCCATTGCATAGACCTCCATCCAGGTGCGCAGCCCATCGTGCACATGGGGCCGTTGCAGCAATCGAGCGCTCAGGCCGGGCCAAGCCTGACGAAGTTCGGTTTGCATCTGGAGTACGGCGGCTTTCACCACAGCATCATCTTGGGCTGGCGCCCGAAAGTAAATGAACAATTCACGCATGGGCACAGACAAGCGATGATGGCCCCAAGAGACCGCTCAAAGCGTGCCAGAAGTGGCAGGTGCGTTGGCTTCAATCGGGATGGGGTAGGGCAGCGCGCACTGCTCCAGCACAGCCCCCGTGCTGGACAACAAGTGCAGGCTGCCCTGCGCCAAAGCCGTCAGTTTGACTTCGGCCAATAGCAGGGTTCGGCCATCGGCTTGTTTCACTGCGTTGACCACCAGTCCAGCAGGTTGGTCAGGGTCAGCACTGTGGAAGACCTCGGTGCCTGCTGTGGCCGATCCACTGGTCTCAAACAAAAACATGCGCCGCTTGGCGGTTGCGCGGTACTGGCTGCGTGCCACCACCTCTTGCCCGGGATAACAGCCTTTCTGAAAATTCACACCGTCGATGAGTTCGTAGTTGATCATTTGAGGAACAAAATGTTCGGCTGTGCGTTCTTCAATCATGGGCAGGCCGCTGCTGATCTGCAAGCGCTGCCACTCGGTCAACTCGGCATTGGATTTCAGCGCGGCGGCGGCGCTGGCGTTTCGACCCACCCACAGCACACGCCAGTGCTGCTCCACATCGGTTAACCGAACCACGCTGGCCGGTGCATTGGCATCGGATCCGTCGTCCACAGACCAAGGGGTCATGGCGTTACCCGCCGCCGCGTCGGTGGAATCGAGCCGACCCCACATGCCCCACAAAGGACGGTCTTCCGTGGCGTCACTGAGTTTGCATTTGGCGCGAAGCACAAACATCGACAAACGTTTGAGTGTGCTGGCCAATACGCTGCGGTCACAGACCAGCAGCAGCTCTTCCTGTGACTCTCGCCAAACAATGAAGGTGGCCAGAAGGCGGCCTTTGGCTGAGCAATAGCCCGCTTGCCTGGCCTGTCCCAGCGCCAAGTTTTGGATATCGTTGGTCAACTGCCCATGCAAAAAAGAGGCGGCGTCAACGCCTATCGCACGAATTACGCCCCAATGGGTCAGTGGGCAACGTTGAGCGCCACGGGAGGGAATGGCGGGAGAGGCGGGGGCAGTCACGGCAAGGTTCATGGGGCAATTATCATGGCCGCCCTGCCTCCCTGCGAGGTTCCTGGATTTATCCGCTGCCGTCTCGATGAGAACCTTGCGCCGTTTGTTCCTTTTGATGTTGATGCTGGCGGCACTTTTGGCTGCGGCCATTTTTTATTGGCTAGAGCGACCGCTTCCAATGGCCACCGACGTGGTCGAGCTGTCCATTGAGTCTGGAACCTCACCCAAAGCCATTGCCAACGACTGGGTGGACGCGGGTGTGCAAGCCTCGCCCTGGTTGTTGTACGAGTGGTTTCGCTGGTCGGGGCAGTCCAAGAAAATTCGCGCGGGCAGCTATGAAATAGACCGCAACACCACGCCGCGCAGTTTGCTCAACAAAATGGTCAGGGGTGATGTCACCTTGGCCACGGTGCGCTTCATCGAGGGTTGGACGATGCGCCAGGTGCGCTCTGAATTGGCCAAGGCAGAAGGCTTACTGTCCACCATTCAAACCATGAGCGACGCCGACCTGATGGCCGCCCTCGGGGCCACCGGGCAAAGCGCAGAGGGTGCTTTTTTTCCGGACACCTATGCCTACAACAAAGGCAGCACCGACTTGGCTGTGCTGCGTCGCGCTCATCATGTGATGAACAAAAAACTGGCGGCTGCATGGGCGCAGCGCACAGCCGACTTACCACTGCAGAACCCGCAGCAGGCCTTGATTTTGGCCTCCATCATTGAAAAAGAAACCGGTGCTGCGCAGGACAGGCGTTTGGTGGCGTCTGTGTTCATCAATCGTCTGCGGATAGGCATGCTGCTTCAAACAGACCCCACGGTGATCTATGGCCTGGGTCCCTCCTTCGACGGCAATTTGCGCAAACGCGATTTGCAAACAGATACCCCGTACAACACTTACACCCGAGCAGGTCTGCCGCCCACCCCCATCGCCATGCCAGGTAAAGCGTCATTGTTGGCCGCCGTTCAGCCACAAACCAGCAGAGCGCTTTATTTTGTGGCGCGTGGCGATGGCAGCAGTGAATTCAGTGACAACTTGGCCGCTCACAATCGGGCGGTCAACAAATACCAGCGGGGTGGCAAGTGATGACGGGTCCGGGTTCGTTTATCACCTTTGAAGGCATCGACGGGGCGGGGAAATCCACCCACATCGAAGCGCTGCGCCAGCGTCTGCAATCCAAAGGCAGGACCGTGGTGTTGTCACGAGAACCCGGTGGGACGCCGCTGGCGGAACAATTGCGAGGTTTGGTGCTTGCGCAGCCCATGGACGACGTGACCGAGGCTTTGCTCATGTTCGCAGCCCGCCGCGATCATGTGGAAAACGTCATTAAGCCTGCTTTGGCGCAGGGCCACACGGTGCTGTGCGACCGTTTTTCAGATGCCACATTCGCGTACCAGGGCGGCGGACGTGGTCTGGACTGGACGCTCTTGCAGCAACTTGAACACATCGTCCACGGAGGCCTGCAACCTGATCTGACCTTGTGGTTTGAATTGCCATTAGCGATGGCCTGGCAGCGTCGTGCCGCTGCCCGAACACCGGACCGTTTCGAACGACTGGACATGGCCTTTTTTGGGCGTGTGCATGCAGGATACGCACGTCGTGCGGCCGAGTCGCCCGAGCGTTTTTTGCGTGTGGATGCGTCCAAGTCTGTGGAGGAGGTTTGGGCCTCAATCGCCCAAGCGTTGGAGTCCCGAGGATGGTGACCCGAGCTGCTTCTGCAAACGTTGAAAAAGTCGTCAAGCCGCTGCCGCCTTGGCTGCAAGAGCCCCTGATCAAGCTGTTGCAATCGCGGCAAGGCCATGCGCTTCTATTGCATGGCGCGGCAGGTGTCGGGCAGTTCGACTTGGGCCTGGCCACAGCCCAAGCCTGGCTGTGCGAACAAAACGAGGCCGTCTCGGATGCGACCCAGCCGGCCTGCGGTGTGTGCGCAAGTTGCCATCTTTTTCAGGCCCATACCCACCCAGATTTTTTGCTGCTGGTTCCTGAGGCCATGAGAGAGCAGTTGGGATGGGAGATAGAGGAGGGCGCCGCGGCAAGCGAAAAGACCACTGCCGCCAAACCCAGCAAGGACATCAAAGTAGAGGCTGTTCGCCAAGCGGTCACATTCGCCCAGACCACCTCAGCCCGAGGTCGCGCCAAAGTGCTGCTCGTCTATCCTGCCGAAAGAATGAACACGGTGGCAGCCAACGCCTTGCTCAAAACCTTGGAGGAACCGCCCGGCCAGGCACGATTTGTACTGAGCAGCGCGGCGGTCGATGCGCTGTTGCCGACCATACGCAGCCGTTGCCAATTGCAGGCCATGCCACTTCCTGATGTCGAGGTGGCCTGTGCCTGGCTCTCAAGCCTAGGAGTCGAAGAGCCTCAGGTTTTGCTGGCTGCTGCGGGAGGGCAACCCCAAGAGGTGCTGGTTTGGTTCGGTGAGGGCATCACGTCTGTACAGTTGCAAACGCTGCCGCAGCAATTGATCCAAGGCAAGGCGGGGGTGCTCGCCGACTGGCCTCTGGCTCGTGTCGTGGAGACCATGCAAAAAGTTTGTCAAGATGCGATGCGTTTGGCTCATGGTGCGCCATCACGTTACTTCGCTAGAAACTGTTGGCCCACGCAAATTGCATTTGATCCTTCAGCACTTTCCGTTTGGTCACGAGAACTGCAATTGGCCGCTCGACATGCCGAACACCCCTGGAGTGCACCGCTGGCGTTGCAGGCGATGGTCTTGGCCGCCATGCAGGCTTTGAACTGCGGCATGACCGCCACAAACGCGGTGAATTCCGATCGCCGGGGAGCAGCATCACGCACTGAAGGAGCAAGCGGGCAACCCGGCGGGTCAGGCATTCGTTAAACTGCCGCGTATGAGTGAAGTTCCCCTGCGTGCCAACCTGTCGGCCATGACCACTACACCGCCTACCAGCACACCTGCTGGTGCACGGCCCAGCGTGATTCAGTTGGTGTTTCGTGAAAAGGGTGCGCTTTACGCCGCCTATATTCCTGTGCTGACTGACGGGGGGCTTTTTGTTCCCACCACCCGCGAGTACAAATTGGGCGAAGACATCTATTTGTTGCTGTCACTGCCCGACGATCCCCAGCGTTATCCGGTTGCGGGCAAGGTGGCCTGGATCACGCCGGCCAATGCCTCTGGTGGCAGAACACAAGGGGTAGGCGTGCGCTTCCCCAACGACGAGAAAACCCGTGTGCTGAAACTGCGCATCGAGGAAATATTGGGCACGGCTTTGTCTTCTTCTCGTCCCACCCAGACCCTCTGATTCCACCTTGTGTGAGCCATGCCATGTTTGTGGATTCCCACTGCCATCTGAATTTTCCTGAGTTGCGATCCAACCTGGCCGACATTCGTGTCGGCATGGCACAGGCCAAAGTGGACCGAGCGCTTTGCATTTGCACCACTTTGGAAGAGTTTGAGCAAGTGCACGAGCTGGCCACGAGCTACGACAATTTTTGGGCCAGTGCTGGCGTTCATCCTGACAATGAAGGCGTGCAAGAACCGACTCTGCAGGATTTATTGGAGCGAGCCGCTTTACCCCGAGTTGTGGCGATCGGCGAGACCGGGCTCGATTACTACCGACTCAATGGCTGTTCAATTGCCGATATGGCGTGGCAGCGCCAGCGATTCCGTGTCCACATTGAGGCGAGCCGAAAAACCGGGCTGCCGTTGGTGATTCACACCCGCAGCGCGTCAGAAGACACCTTGGCGATCTTGAGGGAAGAGGGCGCTCAAAACGGTGTGTTTCACTGCTTTACGGAAACCATGGAGGTGGCCCGCGCCGCACTCGACATGGGATTCTTCATTTCGTTTTCGGGCATCTTGACCTTCAAGAGCGCCCGCGACTTGCAAGAAGTGGCCCGTTTTGTGCCGCTGGACCGCTGTTTGATCGAAACCGACAGCCCGTATTTGGCACCTCATCCATTTCGCGGCAAGACCAACAGCCCCGCATGGGTGCCCTATGTGGCGCAGGAGTTGGCTCAGTTGAAGGGCTGTTCTGTTGCGGAGGTTGCGGATGCGACCAGCGCAAACTTTGATCGATTGTTTTCCAAGGTTTTGACTTAAAGGCTCCAGAATGAACCTCATAAAATACTTTAAGAACATAGTCTATCTATTTGTGTTTATTGGATATTCTGCTGCATCTGCCGGATCCTACGAGGATTTCTTCTTGGCCCTTGATCGCAATGATCCGGGGTCTGTCACCCGCTTGCTGGAACGCGGTTTTGACCCCAACACCCGTGACCCCCAAGGTCGTCCGGGCCTCTTCGTAGCGCTGCAGAAGGAGTCCTTTGACGCAGCCCAAGCCTTGTTTCGGCATCCGCAAATTGATGTCAACGCATTGAACAACAACGACGAATCGCCTTTGATGATGGCAGCCATGAAGGGGCAAGTTCAGTGGTGTATGCAGTTGCTGGACAAGGGGGCAGTCGTCAACAAAACGGGCTGGACGCCTCTGCATTACGCGGCTTCGGGTAGCGAGCACCAAGTGGTGGCCTTGCTGCTGGACAAAGGCGCTGCCATTGATGCACCGTCACCAAACGGGTCCACGCCCATCATGATGGCCGCGCTTTATGGCTCCGAGGCCAGCGTGAACCTGCTCGTGACCCGAGGCGCTGATCTCAAACGCAAAAATGACCTGGGACTCACGGTCAGTGACTTTGCTGCGCGTGGTGGCCGCGACAAGCTCGCCGCTCAACTCAAAACCTCTGCTGGCTCCTAGGGGCATCCACAACTAGCGAGCTGACGCAATTTTCTAAAGCTGGAGATAGGGCGTGCAAGGCCGAGTCTCCTCGGAACCAACGCTATTCGGGGTCCAAGTTCATCTCAACCCAATGATAAAGTTTACATAATATACATCGTAACGCGTTGTTGGTGCCTCATAGGGGCAAACTTACAAGACCGTGGCAGGCGGTTGGCCATGCCGCATAGACAAGGTCATTCAGCCAAGCGCCGTTGGTGCGGAAGCAGCTCGTCGATGGGTAGGTTCGGGTGGGCGCATCCAACTGCGCCCGCGTGAGCGCGGTCAGTGCCTGCGCATCTCTACTCGGTCAGATAAATCGGTCCTGGTTCAAGCGTCTTGTTGCGCACCACACCCCCACAAGCGATCATGCCGTCATGCCGTCGTGGACATGGTCTTTGGCCATTTAGTCGGCCCTGCAAAACCCCTGCAACCCGCATGAATGCTGGCGATATGGGGTAAATGCTGACGACGGGATCTCTCAGGAATCGTTATCGGAGAGTAATTTTTCTGGGGGATTTGCATGACAGCCACCGCAGACTTCTTTCGCGCACGCCTGGACGGGATGGTCGATCACAAACATCCACTGGTGGTTTTGAGCAAACGGCTGCCCTGGGCCGCGATTGAACAAGCCCTGGCACCGCACTTCGCTCGCCAGGCTCGCCCAGGCTCCAAGCGGGTGACGGCGGACTTGTTGGGAGCGCATGAAGTCGAATTTGGCAACGGCATCAGCCCCGCAGGCCGCCCGCGCCTGTCAATTCGGCTGATGGCCAGCTTGCAGTACCTGAAGAACTCCTTCAACCTCAGTGACGAAGAACTCGTTCAGCGCTGGAGCGAGAACGTGGTGTGGCAGTTCTTCAGCGGCATGGAGTATTACGAACCACGCTTGCCCTGCGATCCAACCCAGATCGGCCGCTTTCGCCGCGCCGTGGGCGAAGAAGGTCTGGAGCAGTTGCTCAAGGCCACCATCGAGACAGCGGTGCAGATCAAGGCCATCAAGCCCAGCGAGCTGGAACGCGTGATCGTGGACACCACCGTGCAGGAGAAGGCCATCGCCCACCCGGTGGACAGTCGGCTGCTGGAGATTGCGCGGCACAAAGTGGTGAATGCTGCCAAACGAGTGGGCATCAGTTTGAAGCAGACATTTGCGTTTGAAGCCAAAACGCTCAGACGCCAGGCCGGGGGTTACGCCCACGCCAAGCAGTTCAAGCGTTTGAAGAAAGCCGTCAAACGCCAGCGCACAATCCTCGGGGTGGTGATGCGTGAAGTGCAGCGCAAGCTTGATGTGTTGGTGGCACCCGGGCCGACAGCGCTGAGTGCGCTCAAGACCTGGTTGGAGCGGGCCGAACGCATCCGCACGCAACAGCGAGGCGACAAGGGCAAGCTGTACGCGCTGCATGCGCCTGAGGTGGAGTGCATCGGCAAGGGCAAGGCCAGGAAGCCCTATGAGTTTGGTGTGAAGGTCAGCCTGGCTGTCACGCACCTGCGTGGTTTGATGGTGGGGGCCAGAAGTTTCCCCGGCAACCCGTTTGATGGGCACACATTGGCTGCGCAACTGGAGCAAACCAACAACCTGATGCAAGACCTGGGGCGTGTGCCCAAGCAAGTGGTCGTGGACTTGGGGTTCCGGGGCGTGGACGCGGACAACCCGAACGTGGAGATCATCCACCGTGGCAAGTACAAGTCACTGACCAAGGTGCAACGCAAGTGGCTCAAACGGCGTCAGGCCATCGAGCCGCTGATCGGCCACACCAAGGTGGACCACGGCATGCAGCGCTGTTGGCTCAAAGGCGAGTTGGGTGATGCGCTGCACGCACTGAGTTGTGCGGCGGGGTACAACATCCGCTGGCTGCTGCGGGCTATCGCGGCCAAGTCTGCAAAAGACGCGAAGGCGTTTTTGTTGACCCTGCTCGGGCTGAGCTTATGGGGTCAACTCAGGGCAGCCAGGGCACGGCTCGGCGCAAAAAACTTGCTCGGTTGGAAATTCACGCCATCGTCAGTAATGGCTTGCGGGGTGAAATGAATTTTGCAGGGCCGACCATTTAGCTCCCTGATTCAAGACGGCATGACCAGCCGCTTAAAGGTTGTGGGTTTAGTGATGACTCGTTTCGTCATCACCTGCTGGCGCACCACTCATTCCCGTTTCAGATCCTGGGCCGACACCCAGCAATGGCTTCAACGGGGTCGGTTTGTCCAGCGGACGGCAAACATGGCTGGTCAGGCGGCGCAGCCGCTCGGAGCGGTTCATGGCTGCAACAACCGCCTCTGGGTTCATCATCAGGGCGAAGGGATTGGCGCTGACTTCAGACTTGTGCATGACTCGTCTCCACAGAGGGGTTGGTGTGAAGGGAACGATACGCCGATCGCGCAAGTTGACGAGTCAGCCCAGGGACATACGCAATGTCAGAAGAAACCTGACAAAAGCGTCGATTTGCTTAGGGGCAGTTACCGAAACCATGTCATGGCCGCGACCTCTTGCCCCAGAATTTTCAAACACAGAACTTCCAAGTACGCAAAAAAATGCCAGTCAGTTCTAAACCGACTGGCATTGCCCGGAAGGCCCTTGTTTTTAACTTCTTGGCGGAGCCGGAGTAGTACAAACATCAAGCATTCATGCGGGTTTTTAGGCCACATGACGCTCGATGCCTACTCGGATGCCTACAAATTGAGCCGCCTACTTGGGCCAACTTTTCCAAACAACGTAGCCAAAAGCAGCCGCCGGGATGACCCCCCACGGACCCAGGCTGACCGCCAGGAACAGCAGCCCAGCGGCCACGAACGCCCCGCCCCACGGGTTCATTGCGGCAACTCCCGCGCAAGTTCGCGCTTGACCTGGTCGCGGATTTCCTTGGGTGCAGTTTTTGCGATTCGGTCTTGCTTGCTGGTTCGCATTTCGCGCACGCGGCGGGTGATCTGCGGCATCTGGATCCTGATGGGGGCGTCTGGGTTGTTGTCGTTCCATGCCTTGATCTCGGCTCGCGCCTCTTGCACCAAGTCCTGGTCGCCCAAGAATACCCCTTTGGCCCACTTCCCAGCGATTTCGGACTCGCGGATTTTGTTCAGGCCAATCCGGCGCTGAACTTCAAACGTCGCGTCCTGCACCCGGGCAACATCGTTCGGCTGGAAGCCGATGGCCTTGGCGGCTGCGTCGAAACCGTCGGCGTCGATGACCTTCCTGCCCTTGGTGTCCAGGTACATGCCGGTGGTGGCCATCTCGTGCGCCTTGGCCACGTTGCGCATGGCCAGGGGCAGCACGGTAACCACGGCACCACGCGGTCCCAACACGTCGCCGGCCATCAACTTCTCCCCACCCTCAAAGATGCGTTTTGCAAAGTCCCCCGCAGGCCCAGCCAACTCCATGAGGTCGCGCGTGCGGTCTTCCTTCTTGAGCAGTGCGCCCGTGCCCGGGATCAGGTTCTGCATGCCGAAGCGTCCCGAGACATCGATAGGCACACCAGCAGTGCCAGAAACGCCACGCATCACAAACTGAGCCCCTGCCTGACCGAAGATGTTTGTGAAAAACTCCTGCTTGGCTTGCTTGCTGCTGAAGTTGTAGCCCATTCGCTGCATGGCCCCGTCGATCAGATCGTCCACGTCTTCTGCGAATGGCAGCCCGCCAGCACCAGAAAGTAGGAACAGTACCCCCAGCGCCAGCAGCGCGGCGCGTTTGCCTTCGGGGCCGCCTTGGGTGGCCATGCGGTGCAGCAGCTCCATGTAGTTCACGCTGTACTGCTTAAAGGTGAACAGCGTGCCGCCGATGGCTCCGCGGGCCCAGCGTGGCTTGTTTGCCTTGGAGTTGCCGGTAACAAACATGGCGCCGTTTCGGCGCGCAATCCACGTACCTGACTCGGTTTCGGGGCACCACACTCCATCCGCCACCACTCGATTGACCTTGGTGAGTTGCTTCACCATGGTTCGCTTGGTGTTCGTGTGCAGGTAGAGATGGGGGACGCGACCATTTTCACGATCTTCGCCGGGGTAGAGGGTCGCGTTTTGGCCGACCATGGCGGCCATTGCATGCAGAACTTCAAGGTTCTGCTCTTGCTTCTGCGCGATGATCCATCCGCCGTCTTTGACCTTGTGACCGTCGCCCTTCGCAAAGGCATCAATCAGCGAAAGCATTTCCTCGGCTGACATGGCTTTGGTCAATTCCCAAGTCAGCAACTTCTCAGGCATCAACAAGCGAACAGCGTCCGACAGTGGGCGCTTGAGCGTGTAGGTCGCCATCTCACCACTCCGGGCGATGAACTTCTTGTAGTGTCCGCCAAGTCGGTCGAGTAGCGCGTCAATCTCTGCTACGTATTCGGGGTTGTGGTGGATTGACTGGACCAACCGAACATTGGTACGGGCTTGGCAGTTCCTGAACCTTGCGTAATGGCCTTCGGCAGCAATCCAGCCCAGCAGCGCAGCCATATCTACTCCGACGCCCCCATCGCGCTCGATAGCCCGAAGTGGAGCGCGCACAAGATGGTGACCGTCCCGAAGCTCTGCCGTGGTTGGCATTATTGGCGTTTGCCACTTCTTGTCGCGGCTGTTGTAGTTCTGGATGAAGTGCCGGTGCCCATCCGTGACCACCATCGAAAACCGCGTGGCGTTGCTGTACTCCGTCACCTCACGCCGACCATCGAACTTGTGCACAGCCTTGAGCGGGGTTTCAACAGCCGCTCCATTGGCATCCACGCCAATGACCATATCGCCGACTGAAAGCTGATCTCGACGCTTCCACCCCGACGTAGTAAGGCACTCGGTTTCCGAGTCAACGCAGTAGATGAACTGCGTCTCGTAGATCGCCTTTTCAGCAAATGCAGCGGGGTCAGACATGCCCTGCTCCACGGCCGTGCGGTAGGCGGCAATGAACGTGGTGCGGCGGTTGAACTGCTCGGCCACGCCAAACAGCTTTCCCCAAGCAAGGGAGAACTTTGATAGGGCATTGCTGCCTGCCGCCATGGCGTTGCCCGCAATGGTGCCGTCACCAGCTCTCAGCGGGGCGCGCCCGGCGGCCTGAGCCTGAAGCTGGAAGACCTCTTGTGGGCTGACGATGCCGCTTTCCTCGGCGTCCTTGAGGGCCGCATCGAGATCGGCATCCCCCGTGGTTTTCTTGAGGGCATCAGCCACTGCGAGGCGCATCTGGCCAGCTGCCTTGGCGACGCCACCGTACTGGCTCAGCCACGGGAACGTGACGGCAAGGGGTTGTGTGGTGTTCACGATGGCCGACGCGATCGAGCCGCCCAGATACTGCGCAAACAGCAGCCCACGGAATGCCTGAGCCTCTTCCTGCGGGTTCTGCACGTAGTCACGCAGCTTCACGGCTGCGTCTTTCAGCTCGCCCTGCCCCTTGGGGATGGCGGCCACCGCCTCGGTGAGCTGCCCCATGTGCAGGCTGCTGCTGGTCTGTCGGGCGTTGGAGTACACAAACCCCGCAAGCACGCGGCCTGGGTCTTCGCTGAAGCCAGCGATGCCCTTGCGGTGAATCAGGCGCTTCATGGCCGACCGGTTGGCCTTCGCCAGCTTCAGGTAAGACTGGAATGCCTGGTCGGCCTCACCGTCGCCCGTTGCTTCCAGGCCAAGCATGTCGCCGAACAGTTCCACGGTTTCCGGGGACACGCCAGAGAACAGTTTGTATTCCTCCTGGCTCATGGTGCCCTGGCTCACCTCGGCGTCGGGGAAGTTGTCCTTCATCTGTCGCGCCATCTTGTTGGCCTCGGCACGGGACTCAAACAGGCCGAAGTAAACACGCTCGCCGTTGGCGTCCACCACGTCGAGGGAATGCTGCCCGTAGCGAGTCAAAGGCGCGTAACCCCTGTCCATCAGGTCGCGGGCTTTGTCGGCTTTCTCTTGGATGCGCTCGGCGGTGTCGCGTAGAACTTCGGCGCGGCTTGGGTTCGCCTCGGCTAAGGCGTCCAGGTGCTGCACTGCCAACTGGGTCGCGTCTTCCACCGTTTCGGCTTCCAGCAGTTGCTCGCGCACTGCCGCCAAGTCTTTTCCGCCGAAGCGCACGATGTCGCCAACGGCCATGCTCGACAAGCTCATGTCAGCAGCGGCGCGGAACTCTTGGTACAGGACCACCTGCTCGTCGGTCAGCTTGAACAGGCTGCGCAGCTCGTCGGGCGTGAACACGATGCCTGCGGGGGCGTCACTGGCGGGGTCTACCTTGACCGGCTTGCCGTCGGCGTCGCGCGTCCACACCAGCGTGCCCTCAAAGATGGGGGCAGCAATAGCCTTGTTGTCGGCAGCCGACAGCGGCGACTTGGCGATGTCCTTCAGGTCTTCGAGCTTGGGCAAAATCTTCGGGGCCTGGTCAGCCGCCGTCGATGCGTAGTGCGCCACGTCATTGATGAAGTTCTGCGCGGTGTCAAAAACCGGCTTGAACTCTGGCGACCGCTGGGCGAGGTTGTACTGGGTGCCGACTGTCTTGTGCCACCAGTGCAACTTGCCCTTGGACTGGAACAGGTCGTTGACCTTGTAGCCTGCGGGCAGGTTCAGGTCGCGGACGTTGTTGAGGCCATCGGAGAAGGCGGTGGACAGGGAGCGGCTGTAGCGGGTCGCGGAACCGCCGCCCGCGACAGTTGGCACCTCGCCTGCCGCCGCCCTACCGCGCTCGATGAACCCCCGCGCCGGAATCAGGTAGTCCCGAACAATCTCTGCGTCGGTCAGTTTTAGCCCGGCCAAGCCCGGCACGTTGGCGCGCAACCACGACCGAATGGCGGCCACAGCTCGACGGACAAATCCCAGCTCGGGCCGGGTCTGCGCCATCTCGGCCAGCACTTCTTCGGCGGCATCCAGGCGCCCCTCTTTGGTCGAGGCGTCAATGCCGTACTGCTTGGCCTTGGCCTTCATATCGGCACCGCGCAGGGCGGCGATCTGCTGCAAGATTGGGGTCAGCCCGTCGCCAAACACGCCACGCAGCCCGGCGTGCCCCAGTGCTTCGTGGAAAACCACGCGCGCCACGTCGGCCTCGGATTTGAGGGCACCAGCGACCACGTACACCTTGCCTCCCAGGTAGAAGCCCTCGGGGTCGCCTTCGGCGTTTTGTGATTGCTGGGCCGCGTTGTCCAGGCGCGCCTGCTCTGGCACGCGGCTGTCCTGCATGTCCTGCACGACAACGATCTCGGGCGCGTTGGCCCACTTGCTGGTGATGGAATCGACTGAGGCCTGTGCGGCCTCGATGGTCAGACCTGAGCTGCTGTCGCCTCGGCTGTAGAAGATGCGGCTACCCGGCTCGGCCACCGCAAATTCACGCACGATGCCTGCAAATCGAGCCAGTATTCCTTCTCCGCTTCCGGCCCGCCAGCCTTCAGCGCTTCCTTGGCCCGCTCGCTGTAGAAGGGACTCAAAGATAGCCAGTCGCGCAAGCGTTCTGCGACCAATTCCTGCTTCGCGATTTGGTCCGAACTCGGCGGCGGCTTGAAGGTCACGACGCCCGATCTGAGATCCGTTACTGTCAACGAGCCGTCCCCGTGCGCCACTACGTGATGACGCTTCTGACGCTGGGATGTAATCGGCTGCGGGCTGGACATAGTCAGCATTCTGCGCCGACCTGACGGAAACATCAATCATCCGTTCGATATTTCCAACATGGTCGCCGTACACCCAGCGCAGCGGCGGCACACCCTGGGCCTTGTCACCATCGGCTTGCCGGGGGTGCGGCCAAAGGTGCTCAGTGGTGCCGAACTTCAGGGCGCTGTTCAGCATGTTCTCGGTGCGGCGTCGCAGGGCAATGTCGCTCAGGCCGTTCGGGTCGCCGATGAACACCATGCCGTTGTTGTGGGCGTAGGTAGCGGCGATGTTGTAGATGGACTGCCCCAGCTCGCCCGACTTCAGTTTGGACACGTCGATCCAAACATCAGTCTTGCCGTCCATTTCTTCGGCGTTCTCGCCAGGGCGCTCGGTGATGATGTTGGTCATCTCGCCGTCAGGCCCTTTGTCCCAGCCGTAGAGCACGGGGCCGTAGGGGTTTGGGGGGCGCACTGACATATCGGCAGGCGTCCCGTCAGGCAGGGTGAATTTGTAGACCGTCTGGTCACCAAACTTCGATTTCTTGAAAGTCAGTCCGGGCATGTTCTCGGCGATGATGCTTTCCAAATCCTTAGCCGCGGACTTCGGCAGCGAGAACACGTCGCTCTGCTGGCTGATGTAGTCCAACGCCTGTTCGTCAGCGGTCGATGCTGAGCGGCTGAACATCGTGCGTTCTTCGCCATCGTCAATAGAGGGTGCGGCCTCACTGCCGCCGGTCCCCGGCTTCTCGATAACGACCATGCGGGCATTTGCCACCGTGTTCACGGGGAGGCTTGGGTCGTTGAACGTGCCTTCGGCCAGCTTTTCATCCGTTCCGCCGATTGACTCCAGCCACTCGCGGAACTCGGTTGCGCGCTTGTTCTGGTTCGTGAATGCCGACTCACCCATCAGGGCCACCAGTCGACCACCTGGTTTCAGCAAGTCATAGGCATGGCGCACATGCTGGATGTCGCGGCCGTCGCTGAACGGCGGGTTCATCAAGATGCGGTCGTAGCCGCTACCGACTCCCCGACGCTCGACGCCTACCAAGTCGCTGAAGTTGAATTTACCCATTTCCCTTGGGTCGGCCTCGTCGGACATGAGGCGCACGCGGTCGGACCCCATGCCCCCTTGTCCGCGCAAAATGCCGCGCGTACCGTCCGGGGCATCCATCAGGTCGCCATAGGTAAACCCGCGAGCACCCTGGTTCGAGTCTGTGAACTCCAGGAAGTCTCGGTCGCGCTGCAAGTTGTGGCCTTTGGCCTCCAGAAGTTCGCGCTTGTCGCTCTCGATCTCAATCACGTCAGGCTGATGCCCCGCCGCGCGAATCCGATCGGCAATGTGCCCCATGCCGGCACTCGGTTCCAGCACCCGCATACCTGGCTCAATGGCGGCCGCGTCCACCATGGCGTCGGCGGTTTCTGCCGGCGTCGGGAAGAAGTCCAGGCCATCGTTGCGACGGCCGATCATGGCGCGTTCCATGGCCTTGATCTTGTCGGCTTCGGCTGGCTGTTCGCGCAGGCCGATGAATTCCCGCAGCGCTGAACGGAACTCTGGCGGCGTCTCGATGCCCATGCGCGCCAAGGTCTTGCGGCGGTCGTAGGTGGCTTCAAACTGCCACGGCACCGACACCTTGCTGCCGCGTCGGGACGCTCGGCCGATTGCCTCAACCAGCTCGGCGCCAAACTCATCAGAAAGAGTGATTCGCTTGTCGCCGTCGCCCTTCCAAACGCCTTTGGCGATGGCCTCGCTCGGGCTCATGATGACGCGGTGGACCCCACGCTTTTCCTGGAACGCAATGGCTTTTCCAACCAACCCGCTGCGCTTGATGGCACGTTCGGCCATCTCTTTGGTCGTGAAAAGGGCAGTTCGCACATCCTCACCCTGCCGCACACTGAAGGTGGAGAGATTGAATAGGTTGCCTGGCTCTTTTGCCCAAGCCGTGAAGGCGTCCGACACGTCGTCAGCCACCTTCATGAGCCGGTCGCCCAGTTTCTTGGTGCCGTCAACGTCTTGCAACTGCCGTCCAATGCTGGCCAGATCGGATCGGTAGGCGATGTACTGCGGGAATTCGGCGTGGTCGGCTGTCTCCGCTGTCGGCGGCTCGCCCTTGCGACGCTCTTGCTCCATGTAGCTCTCGGCCTGGGCGCGAATCTCGGCATCCTTGGCCGTCAGCACGTAGCCCTGCAGCAGCTCGACTTGTACTTTCTGGCGAACACGATCGAGGAACTTGGCCGTGCCGCCCGTGATGGCGTCGGCGATGTTGCGCATGGTCTTTGCAAGCGCCTTGTCACTCTGCGCCGCCGCTTCGGCGCCAGCAGCAAAGCGAGCCCGACGCGCTGTGTTGTCCTTGCGCTCACGACCCAGGCTCTCGTCGGCGCGATCTTCCAGACGGCCGGCCATCTCGTTCAGGCGTTCGGCGGCGGTTTGGCTGCGGTCGTCCTGGAATGCGTCGCGGCGCTCCTTAGCGGCCTCCATTGCAGCGGTGTTGTCGCCAGCGTCCAGCGTCACAAAGGCTTGCGCCTGCTCGCGTGTCGTGAACTGGAAGCCGGGAACTGCGCCACTCCCCCGGAAGCTAGAGTAGTAGCCACCAATGCGCTTGGCTCCAGCATTGAGGGTTTCGTAATCTTCCCGGCTGACGCGCTCAGCCAGGCGCACCACAAACAGGTCGGTGCCCTTCTTTGTGTGTTTGGTGGCGATGATCTCGCCGTCCACCACCTGGCCGGCAACGCTCACTGCAGTCCGCTGCTCTTCTTTGGCTGTTGTGCGCTTGCTTCTGGTTTCTGTGGCCATCAGCTCGTCCATCAGGGCGCGCTGTTTTGGCGGCAACATGAATCGGATTTCGCGCTGGGTCTTACCCTCGCGCATGTGGTAGCTCACGAAGGACCGAAAGTCGTCCAAGGTCTTCGGGTCTTTGATCGACTCCAACTTCGCCGACTGCGCAGCCATCACCTCGTCGAACTCTGCTTTCAGCTCGGCTGCGTACTGCGCCAGTGACTCGGCGGTTTGACCGTCCACCAAAGCATCGAAGGCGTCACGCTTGGCCTTCTCGTAGGCCTTTTCCTGGCCCATGACATAGCTGCTGGGGCCGTATTCCTTGCCCAGCGCAAACCGGTTCAGTAGGCCCTTGTAGATGGCCTCCACCAATACAACCTTGGTCGTGCCTGGGCGCAGATACCCTGTGACGCCCTTCAACAGTTCATCTTTGGTGCTGGTATTCAGCTCGGCAAAAATCGCCGCCTTGCCGTCACGAACCTTGGCGTACATTGCCTTGAACTCTTCAGGCGTGGCGGTGCCGCTGCGAACGGCCTTGAACAGATCGGTGTGCGCGTCGATGATTGGGGTTTTGCTGGCGGGCTTGAGGATCGGTGCGGCGCTTGGCACCGGCTTTGGTGCGGGAGGTGCTGCTGGCGCAGCAGCGCGCTGCACCGGCCCCGCCTGCAATTCCTTTGCCGTCGGTTGCGTTGCGTGCCAGCGTGGCGGTTCAGATTTCCCGACTGGCACCCAGCGCTCGCCATCCTTGCGCACGCTTTCAACCTGCACCGACCAATTGCCAAGACCATCCCCCTCACGGAACTGAAGTACGCGGTCGTGGCCGATATAGCCCTTGACGATGTTGCCGGGGGCGAAATACTCTTTCAGCTTTGCTATGCGGGCTTGGTAGGCCTTTTCGGCCGCCGGCAAACGCTTTTTGACACGGTTCTTCTGCTTGCGCATCTGACCCTGGATGGCCTCGCTAACATCCTTCGGCACATTCACCACGGCTTCGCTGAGGGGTTCAGTGGTCGCCGGTTGATTTACCGATTTCTTGCGGGCGTAATCAGCGATGTCCTTGTGCCCCATTGCCCAGCCGTTACCTGCATCGTTGGCAAGGTAGGTTTTTGGTATGCGTTCGGTGAACCCACCTTTTGGGCCGCGCCGCACGATTTTGGTAAATCCATTGCTCATCAACCCATCGACCCAAGACGCGCCGTCAACAGTGCGGTCACCGTCTTTCACTTGTATGGAGGCGGCATATTTCCTCGCCGACTCGGTCTCTCGCTTCGCTCTGGCAGCCTCCCGCTCTGCGGTTCGAGCGGCATCCGTTGCCGCACGCTGCTGCTCGGTGATACCGGCCCACTCGTCAATGGCGCGCTCTGTTGCGGCCCGCCCCTTTGGCAGCCTGATGCCCGTAACTGCCTCAAACGCCGCTCGGCTTCCGGGGTTCATGTCGGCGCTTCCGAGATTCATGGCGCGAATAGCATCAGCGTTTTTCGCCTCGATCAACGGCAGCAGGCGATCTGCAATCATTTCGGCAGAACGTTGATGGTCTCGCCCGGGCATTTGTTCATCAGCCGAGCGCTTAAATGCAGCAATGGCGGCCTCTCGGTACTTCACCCCAGCGGCTTCCACAGCCCCACCTCCGGCTCCGGGAAGCTCGGCAGGCTCCGCTGCACCAGGTGCATCCGCTGGCGCTGGCGCTTGATCTGGCAAGGCCTCGGCTTGGGCTGCTGGCTGTGTTTCTGTGTTCGTGACATCGGCTGATGGCGATTGTGTTTGTTTAATTGCTACCTCTGCATCAAAAGCAAAGCGGCCAAGTTGCGCCGCACCTGGTCGCGCCTGCTTTACCTTTCCAGGCCCCGCTCCTGATGTGCCTGAGCCAAGCCCGTCACGCTCCATGTCCTTTTTGTATTTCTGGCGAAGATCTTCAATCTTCCGTAGGTCTCTCGCTTGGATTGCGTCAAGAAGCGATTGCCAATCCCGTTGAACCCCGGCGGCATAGATGTCTTTCCCAAACAGCGCAGAGGCCACACGATACGCACGATTGAGCACCTCTCGCACACCATCGTTCAGTGCAGCGACTGGCTCGGGCTGGGCGTCAACAGCAGGCGCTGCCATTGAATCCACCACTGGAGCGGCGGCCTGGGGCTCAACTGCTGCCACTGCTGGCGCTGGAGTTTGGTCAATCGCATTGGTGGTGGCCTCCATTTGGTGGGTGGGTTTGCGCACAACAAAGCCGCCGGTCACCGGCACGGCCTCACCACCCAGCTTCTTGGCGGCTAGCACTGCGGATGCCTTTGTCTTGAACGGCTGACCCTGCTTGTTGAGGGTGTCGCCTTCCAAGATGCCTGCGGCCTCGCGTTCTTGTTTCACGCGGAACACTTCGGCCTTTGGAAAGTCTGGGCTTTCTGCGGTGGCCACGCCAAACGATCCGTCGTCCATCGGCAAGGGCAATGCCTGGAAGCGGCTGCCCCCAGATCGGCGCTGTGTCGAGATGTAGGCGGCTGCGTCCTGCGCGGTTGAAAACGCACCCATCATTTGTGGGGGGCTTGCGATGGGTGTGGGTTCGGTGGCATCCCTCACAGTGGGGGTTGGCGGCTCCACCATTTCGGGGGCCATCGCTTGGGGGGTGGGTTCTGGCGTCGCCTGTGATCGCGGCGCCCGCAGCACATCAGGCGTCAGGCCCAAGTCACGCTGGCGGTCAAGCTCCTGGGTTCGGTTCACCACATCGGCGCGGCCTTCGGGGCGCACGCCATCTGGACCGGCCAGCATCACCCCGGTGGGCGTCTGGTCGTAGCCCAGCAGCAGCGGGCCGGATGGCTCTGGTGCCGGGTCAGCCTTGCCGTCGCCGTCGTTCTCGGCCAGCAGGCGGTCCAGCAACTTGCGGTTGTATTGAACAACGCCCTTAGCCAAGCCGTCGCGGTTCAGCACGGCATAGGCGCGCAAGGCCTCGGTGCGCTTTCCCGCAGGCAGCGCCTTGATGCGGTCCACCATAGGATCGTCAACCGGCTCCTGCTGCTGATCGTTTAGAACTGGTGCCGTCGGGTCCACTCCAGTAGCTTCAACCGCCTGGGCGCGGGCTTCGACCCCTGCATTCGCGGCTCGGCTCAATGGGCCGGACTCGGGCACTTTCTCGGTGGCGCGGATGGCGTCGGCATGCACACGAGGTGCTGGCAAACCGGTGGCCGCCCCCATGCCAAGACCGGCCACGCCCTCCATCGTGCCTTGCGCAACCACGCCGCTCCACGGGTCAACCTGGAAACCCTCGTTGTTCAGCGCCGTGTTGGTTGCGTACTTCTCCTGGCCGCCTTGCAGCGCCTCGGGCACAGCTTCAGCCAGTCCGCCCTGCACCACTCGACCGACCAGGCCTGCTGGCGACTTCGTGACACCGTTTCGCAGTGCGGAGACGGCGCGCTCGGCACCGGTTGAGCCTGCCGCAGCACCCAGTGCGCCACCCATGGCAATCTGCCCGGCATTCTGTCCGTCGTAGGCCTGGGCCTGCACGGCGCGGGCATCTGCTTCGGCTTCCGACAGCCCGGCTTGCAGCAGTTTGGCCTTCGTCGTCTCGTAAATCTGACCCTTGATGTTGCCAGCGCCCTGTCCGGCACCAATCGCCCCAGCGGCACCAAGCCGCGCCGCTGCTGCGGCTGGGCCTGCGCCAGGAATGGCGGCCACGGCCAGCGTGGGCAGCGTCGTGCCAGCGGCTTGCGCCAGCAGTGCACCAGGCGCCACGCCTGCGGCCTTCAGTCCGGCCACGATCTGCTCTCCCCAGCCCTTTCCCTCGGCCTCCTGCATGATCTCTGCAATGCGCTGCTGATCTTGTTTGGCGGTGGCGCTGAGCAATTCGCCCATGGCTTGGTCGGCGCTGCGCAAGCCTGCCGAAACCTTGTTGTCAGCCCCGGCCAGGTCGGACATCATCCGCACGCCTGAGACTGCGCCGCGTCCGAAGTGGATGGCTGTGTCTCCCATGGCTCGCAGCGTGGAGCGCTCAGGGGCTGTCGGCTCGGCCAGCTTTAGCCCAAGCCGGGCGCCAAGCGTCGCCTTGTCCATGTCGGGGTAGTAAACCTCGTGGATCACGTTCAGGGCGGACTCGTCGCTCAGTCCTGCCAACTCTGGCAGTCGCTGTCTTGCTTCTTGGATGTTCATGCCTGTTCCTTACCGACCAAACACCACTTGGCGAATCGCTGCCTTCTGCTCAATTGGCAAAAGACTGAAGCCAGGCAAATCCTGTACAGCGGCAGCGGCTGCTGGATCACGAGATTCAATCGCCGCTTGAGCCGCGCTTTGCGCGGATGAAAGCGCCTCTTGTTGACCCTGCTGCTGCGCTGCGCGGGCTGCGGCTTGGCGCTGGGCAAACTTCTCTGTCGGGTTGCCGGGCATCGTGACGTAGTTGATCTTGCGCTCGGGTTGCTGGGTTGTTGGTGCCGCCAGGCCACCTGATGGTTGCCCCATCACGGCTTTGGGTTGGGTCTGTTGCGATGCCGCCGACAAGCCAAGCGGGTCAGACCGCCCTCCTGTACCCTGCGGGTTTAGCAGGCTTCCGTATTGCAGGCGCAACGCTGCCTGCTGCTCCAGCAGCTTTTGCGTCCCCGGGTTGTTCGCGTCGAACTGCCCCTCGGCCATGGCCTTGGCCAGCGCTGTGCTGGTAATCTTCATTTGCTCCTGCAGCGCCTGAGCCTGCATCTTCACTGCGGGCGGTAGTCGGTCGGAATCCATGGCTGCGCGATGCGAAGCCGCTGCGCGGCTGTCTTGCCGCTCCTGAATGGCAAGCATGCGGCTGCGGTAGGATGCGTCGCTCTCGTTGGCCGCCTTGCGCAAATCAAACTCGCGGTCGTTGTTCTTCTGCGCCTGCTCTTTGTCAGCGCGTCCGGTGACGTATTCAGCGTACTTCGTCGGGTCCGCACGTGTGGCCGCAAGCATGATGGCCTCTTCCCGGCTCTTGAACGGCATAGAGCCTGACTCCTTGCCGTCTTTGTCAAAGCGCGTCAGCGTCGCGCCGCCCTTGGGGTCTGGCGTTGCCTTGTAGGTGTAGCCATCGGCGTAGTTGTCGGTGGCGAACTGGGCGAATCCGTTCCAGTCGCCCTTGGCCATGGCCTCAGCCGCGCCACGCGCAAACGTGCGGGCGGCCTGCTGCTGCTCCGATTCCTTGATCTGGATGTCAGCAGCCTTTGCCTGCTTCCCGGCGGCATCGAACTGCATGGCGGCCATGGGCCCCTGCGTGGTGGCCAGGGCCTGGGAAACGCGAGCGTTTCGCGCATCTGGCGAGTTGGCCTGCTGCTCGGCGGCGGTGGCATCCTGCATGGTGACGTAACTTTTGCCGCCGACGCGGTAGGCCTGCGGTGACAGACCCGCGTTGGGCAACGCCTGGTTTTCCGGCAGCCCCACGTCGCGGTTGTCCATGGCGTCAGACTTCAAAGCGCCGCCGCTTCCTGACTGCATCTCGACGGGACGCATAGCGTCTTGCATCAAGCGCTTGTTGTCCCTCTGTTCGGCCTTGGCCTCAAGGCGAGCCTGCCGCTCCTCTTCTGCCCGCGCCTTGTCGGCCTCGTTTTTATCCAATTGGTTCCGCAGCACCATGCCGCTGGCGATGCCGCTGGCCAGCCCGCCAAGAATCGAAAGTCCGCGCGCCATGTTCTTCTCCTTCAGTTTTCAAGCATTTGGTACTGCCGATCAATTTCGGCACGAATCTGTGTCATGCGGCTTCGGTAGGCCTCGAACTTCACTGGGTGGTTTTGCTTGAGGTAGGCGGCCCGGCCCTCATCCCACCAAGCCGTGCACCCCATGCACTCTGGGGCTCGCTTCATGCCCGCCGAATAAAACGGCGCAACCGGCAACGATTCTTTTGATAGGTAGTCGTCCACGTCAGACGCAGACCACGACTGAATCGGGTACAGCACCTCAAAGCCGCCGCCATATTGGCCGCTGCGCATCGGCGGAGCGCTGTACTCGTCGTCGCGCTGCCCGCGAACGATCAAGGTGATGCCGTCGGCAATCATCCTGTCGTGCATGGGCTGCATGAGCGCACGGGCGCAGCACTCGTAGCGGCCAATGATCTTCACCGAACGACCTGAAACCTTACGGCCAAGTTCGGTGTTGTCCACCGGAATCACGTCACTGGAAAATCCGTGGTCCCGGCGTACTGCTTCCACGTCGCCCACGATGCGGATCATTTCGGCGGCCATGTCGGACTCCACTTTGCGCACCACCGCCTGCGTCTCCGGGAATTGATCTCCTGTGTCCAGGTGATACACGCTCATCCGGTCCCAATAGGGGCGCAACAGATAGAGCGCAGCAGTCGAATCCCTGCCGCCCGAAAACTGAAAAGCAATGCGGTCGTGCCGAGCGAATGCGCTCGCCACCGGGTCGATAACCGTCTCCCGCACAAAACGGAACGTCGCAGGCAACACATCACCGACCACTGAGTCGTAACCGTCTCCCATCACATCGCGCAGTCGCTCCACTTTGGGTTGGTGGATTTCAGCGCGATCCAGCCTGAATCCCGCTCTCTTTCCGGCTTCAGCGATTTGCCAACCCGGATAAGCTGACGCCGCGAGAATTTTGGACATGAGCGCGTTGTCGCCTGACCGGCGCACCATGTCAAAGATGAATAGCGTTCCCCCCTCCCTGAGCACTCGGCGCGCCTCGCGCAGCGTGACCTGCCAGTCGTTGGCGTGGCAGATCGAGAAGTTGAACATCACCACATCAACGCTCGCGTCAGGTAGTGGAACGGCGTCATAGTCACCATGGATGCGCTCCATGCCGGATGGGCAGTGGTCGAGCTGCAAACGGCTGACGTTGAGCAACTTGAATTGCAGGTCCGACCGAATGTCATGCATGAGTTCGGCCACCGCACCAACGCCGCACCCAGCATCAAGAACAGTCGCACCGACAGGAGGTGCCATTGAGTCAAGCAGTGCGGCTGCATGCTCGACCTCGTTGTCGGCTAGCAAGAATGCGTTCATCACCCGCATGCCGCCGTCCAGGAAACCTTGCGTCTCTTTCTCGACTGCGCTGATGTCCATCGTCAAATCACCACCGCAATGGTTCCAAGGGCTGCGGCCCCACCTGCGGCAGCTTGTCCGTTGGCCGCATCTGTACCGGCCTGCGTGTTGGCAATCTGCCCGAACATATTTCCCGCGCTGGTATTGCCTTGCATGGCGGTGTTGAAGCCTTGGCCCATCAATTGCGTGCCCTGCATTGCGGTTTGCATTGGCATGGCCCCGGTGGCTGCAGCACTGTTCCCGGCATTGAGCGCGATCCCGGCGCTTGTGGCTTGGTTGCTGGCCAAACCACGCCCCATGTTTGCGGCGTCCATGCGGCGAGCAAATCCCTGCATCTCCACATTCCTGCGGGCTTGTGTTCCGGCTGACGCCCGGCCCAGAGCCTCCTGCATCGTCATCTGGTTGCTCATGGCGGCAAACTTGCCGTCGTTGGGGTTCACACCCATGCGCGCCATGTTGCGCTGCTGCATGTCTCGTGCAGAGGCTGCCTGTTGTGAAACGTCGGCAATCGCGGCCCCCGCCGCCTCGTCACGCCTGGCGTTGGTGTCGTAGTTCTTGGCCTCGTTGACAATCTCGCGCTCCATGGGGCGGAAGGTGTTGGCCTGGTAGTCGGCGTAATCCTGGGCCAAGCGCTGGTTGGTCCTCATCGAGGAAAGCTGCGCGTCCGAAACCTCTTGAGCGCGGTCGGCCGCCTGCTGACGCTGTGGCGCTTGGTCTTCGTAGGCGTCGCGGTAGAAATCCAGGGCCTCTTTGCTGATGGCTGCATTGGCCTCGGCGGCACGGTTCATTCCAGACTGATCTGGAGCGTCGCTGCACTGCAGAACCAATCCGCTTTTAAGGCACCATGCCCACAAAAGCCGATTGAGTGGCTCCAAGAAGTAAAGGAAAAAAGCTTTCATTAAATCGCTCCTGGCTTCACATCGTTGCCTGGCTTTGTCATTTCTCACCCTCCAAAAACTTAACGAACTCAGTGGCCACCGGTGTGCAACCTGCCCGCCTCATCAGGACATCCGCACGGTTAACCAGCTTGCTGCTTACGCGGAATTCGCGGATACCGATCGAGGCCATGCACCTCTCTGCGAAACGGATCAGAGCCAGCACATCAAAGCCGCCGCGATGGGCTGGCTTGATGTACAAGGTGTCTTCCTGGGCCAGCTCGGTCATCGTGTGTCGGCTGAGCGCGATGTACATGCGAAGGTTTCCAACAAGCTCACCATCCGGTGCCCGCATCGTGAACTGCACCATGCGCCCAGCGCATTCGGCTTCGAGCATGAATGGGTAGTCTGGATTGAGCGGGATTCCATGCCGGTTGCGCTCAGTCTCAGCCCAATGCTCAACGTGGAGCGGGTGAATCTCGTCCAGGATGTCAGCCAGTCGCTCGGCCTGAATCGTGTACCCGCTGGCGGTCGTCACCGAGCCGAGTCCGGCCAGATCAATCTCACGAGAAGCCAGCCAAGCAGGCGCAGCGCTCTCGATGGCGGCAGCAATCTCTGGGGTCAGCTCTTGCCCCAGGTAATTGCGCAGCGCCAGTCGAAGGGGGGAAGCGGTCATGAGTGGCCCGTCGCGCCACCGTGGCGCTGGACCTATCCTGCCCCTGAAAACTTCGGAGTCAACGGGGCATGGAGGGCCACGCGATGTTGAGCGGATCGGCCTGCTGCGTCACGTCGCGTAGGGCCTGCCTGTACGCAAGCCACTCTGATGGGACGGGCTCGCCTCTGTCTGCTGAGCGCATCACCACCCAGTCGGACGCCGTCAGGAGGGCGTCTCGTTCGGCACGTACCATTGACCAGGACAATCCCAGGTCCAGGTCCCAGGTCAAGGTGTGAAAATTAAACTTGTGGGCCGCGCTGGGTTGCGGCGGCAGCGGGTGCGCTGCGCCGTCCAACCAAAAAGCAGGGAGCACCGGCGGCGAGGCAACGATCTCCAGGGCTTCGCCATCTTGTGGCCGAGGAACGCTGCGCGCGCACGGCACCGACCCCGTCCGCACCACTCGGGTGCCTTTGCGTTCAACGTAGTGGATCATCGTTTCGCACCTATGGCCATGATCGTGCCCGTGCCTATGCTGTAGTTCCCGGGGAATGATGACGCCGTGCTCGCGGAAAACAACCCCGGCCCGCAACTGAATGCACAGGCCGTTGTGATGGCCCCGCTGAAACCGCTTAACACAGAAATCCCCATCAGCCCACCGCTGCCATAGTTTGTGTTGATCTGCGTCGAGATCGTTGCGTCAGGACCAGCAGCCGCGAGAAAGTTTAGCGAAGCGGTGACAAAGACAACGCCTGGAGAGTCCATGAAAATTGATACCGATGCCTCGCTGCCATAAGAGCTGCCAACAGCTGGCACCGTCACCGCATTGCCCGCGATGTTCAGAGTCTGGACGGCGGCGTTGCCGATGTATGCGGTGCCGATGGCTCCTACAGACATGAAAGTGCCGATGTTGCTGGGGTCGATCCGGCTGAGCGCGTTCACGAAGTCGCCGACCCCCAGCACTGCCCCGTTCGGCAGCGTTACGTTCTGCCCGATGCGCGCGGTGTTCTGAGTGGCCAGTGCGCCCAAACCTTGGATGTACTGCGAAGGCAGGGATGTCCCGGCCCCAAGAATCGGGTTGCCAAACTGGTCCTGGATGCGAAGGCCGTAGGCGTTGATTCTGTCGGCGGCCACGGAACCAGTCACCAATAAGTTGCCATCCAGGGTGGTGCCGGGCAGCACCCATGCTGAGCCGTCCCAGTATCTGGCCTGTGCGAATCCAGCGTTATTTCGGATTGTCACTGTGTCGCCGATACGCAGGCTGGCGGTTGTATTTGGGGCCTCAAGATTCGCCGCTACCGCTGCGGTTGCCTGCGAGTCGATCCATGCTGAGCCGTTGAGCACCAATGTGACGGACCCGCGACGTTTGGCATCCGCCCCGACCTCGCTCAATGTGGGGCCCCCGCTGGAAACTCTTAGCTGCCCATTGATAAACACGCCGCTTGAATCCACACCGAACGGAACCCGGTTCAGGGGCGGGTTGTCAGGGTCTGGAATCGGGTCGGAATTAGTCACGACCGCGAATTTGTCCGCAAGAACAATGAACGCCGACGAACTGTTGCCGTCGGGGTCTTCCTTCGCTGACAGCCCGAAGCCAGCGAGCTTGTTCCCGGCCTGCACTTTTAGAAAGTACTCGGCCTTAAACCCTTCGACCGCGTCGGCGGTGGCCAGCAGCGTCTGCTCAACGCTGGACCCCAGTCCACCGAAGTTGTCTAGCCTGGCCCTTACCTGGGTGATTTGCCCAGACACCGCTCTTCCGGCGTCTGCGGCAGCAAACTCTAAACTTCGGATGCCTGCCTGCGCCCCCGCGACTGAAGCAGTGACCTCCTGAACGAGGATGGCCAGAGATGTTGTCTCTGACTGAAGTATTTTTTCTATACGCTCCACCGCCGCGCCCCGGGCCGCCGCCTCTTGCGCGATGTCGTTCAGCAGAATTTCCCGCACCTGATCTGGGAGGTCGTCAAATCTGCTCGGGTCGTCCAGCTTTTTGAGCAGGTCTTTGTACAGCTGCAAGTCACGTATCGCCTGCGCGAAGGCATCCGGCGTCAAAGGTGAGTACCGCCCGGCTTCGTCAACGACCACCAGCCCCGCCCCGCCCCGCCCCCCACCGGCAAGAATCTGCCCGGCAAGGCCGATATCTTGCAAATCTCGAACCGTCACTGCCCGCTCGTATGGGTTGCCACGCTCCCCGCCTCGCACTTCTAAACGCTCTTTGACGGCCTCCATGAACGCCCGAGACGCAGCATCCACACTCTGAGGGATCGGGGGCAGCCCGGGAAGTCGGGCTCGCTGGCTCGCCGCTGCCCCCTGGGCCAGTTGGTTGCGACCACGTTCTGCCGTCATAGTGACTGCAACTCCGCTGTGCTCGACGCAAGGACGATTGCCGTCCAGCGACCCTGTGACTGGACTTCGATTTCATGCTCAAGCCAACGCCCCGGCGGCAATCGAACTGGGGCGCGGGTCAAAACAGTTACCGTGTATCTAAGCACTCCGTCGCCGAACCACCTCACAACAACGGGGTACTCAAAATCGCTTTCGACTTGCAGCCACGCATATCCCGCTTGCTTTGCATGCACGGACACCTTGCTACGCCAGACGCCGGTGCGCGGCTGACCCCCGGAGAAAATCGCGTAGATGTAGCTTCCCCGCGCCGCATAGAGCGTGTCAGTCAACTTGTCAACGTAGAGGGCGTCAGCTTCGAGGTCCAGTGTCACCAGCTTGCCAGAATCCATGTGCAGCGCGTAGCAGCCGCTCTCGGTGCCGTTGTTCCAAAGCCAGAAATATGTGCGCTCGTGGTATGCCGCAACGATTGATTCCGGCTGCAGCTTCTGCCAGTCTTCGCGGGTAAACAGCGCGTCTCGGGGTGGTTGCGCGGCGGTTACGACACGAATGCCACTTGCGTCAGCTAGACACAACCCGTCCGGGGATGCGTAAACCACGCCGCCATCGACCGCGCACATCGACCGGCGCGAAACGCACGCTTGGTTTGACTGCATCTTTTGGGCGGACATGCTGGCCGAGTCTGCTCCGCTGATGTAGTAAGGCACGCCTTGGGTTCCGACCACCAAGGTTTGCCCGAACGCGGCCATGGCCACGATGGGGTTTTCCGTGGAATGCCGATACTCAACTGGCCATGCGTACTGATAGTTGGTTTCGCAGAACGACACTGAGTTGCCGACAAAACCTGCGATGACACCGTTCGGCATGCCGACCAGACCTTTCAGTGCCGAGGGTGGCTCCGCCCAGGCCAACGACGGGCAAATCTCTTGCAGCTCGCTCGACTTCTTTTCGTCCGTGTAGGTCGCCTGATTGATGGGCAGCTCCTCAACAAACTGGAAACCCGCTGAGACGGACCCAACGTTTGATCGGTACAGGCGGAAGCGATTGATGTGCCGGCCGCCTGGGGGCGCAGTCGTGGACACGGCCACGCTGTCATTCTGGTCAACCTCAATGCGTTCAGAAGGCGGGCTGGGGGCGCTTTCTTCGTCCCAGTCTGTCACATATGTGTAGATGTAGTACCGGTCATCGACGATCCGCGTGACTGCGGGCGGCAGCGTGAACTTAAGGCCCTCGCGTTCGACGAATGCCTGCGTGAATTTTGCAAGCGCGGCCTCATCGACCATCTTTTTGTGCGCTCGTGTGATTGCCTCGCTTGCGCCGCGAACTTCACTCAACTGCTGCTTTAGGGTGCTGATAATTTCTGCGGCGCTTTGCCCCTGCGCCTTCGGCCAGCGCGGGTCGTCAATCCACCGCTCTTTGCGAACGGTGTTGGCCAGCGTGGTAACGGCCGGTTGATGAACCGTCTGGGCCATGCCGATCAGTAAGTTGACTGTTTCTTTGCCGCGAACCAAGTCGGCGATATCGCCGGAGTCGCGCATCAAAGCGACCTGGTCGTTGATCCACCGCAGCACTGATGTGGTGTCTAGGACTTTTGAACCGTCGCTTTGCTCAAGTATTCTCTGGGTGATCGCGGCTCTGATGTTGTTTAGAGCCGTGTCTCGAACTCCACCCGCCCAAATTTCTGCTGCCATTATTGCCCCGCCCCCTGGTCTGGTGGAACCCAATCAGTCGCGTTATGTAGTCGGAGCGCAAATCCGTAAAGCGCGGTAGTTAAGTTTTCCACCGCTGATTTGATTTCCGCTTCAACGACGGCTCGTTGGTAGAAGGCCTGAACCTGTGCCACGTAGAGGGCCTCCGTTCCGCCTTCAAAGAGCGACAAAATCAAAGAAGTTTTGTTTTTGTGGTCGTCAAATATCGGCTTTACCGCATCTCCTAGAGTCGCTTCGTCAACTGCGTCGGCCAGCTTCTCAGCTGCCGACGCATCAAATTGGTTTGTTCCGGCTATTTCGAGTGCCTGGATTTCCGACAAGAAAGTCGCCCGATTCAGCTTGTAAGTAACAGCCCGCCCGTAGAACGGGATGGCCCAAAACCTGTTTCCTGATACGCCATTTATCACCGCGTCCCCGGAAGTTCGGGTGTGGTCAAAGCCGCCCAGACTGGCATCAAACACCCACGAAAACTTGCTCACATCGACCGTGGAGTAAGCGTCGTTTATAACCAGCTCACTGGCACTACCGACCCCGAGGCCATAGAGCCGGACCATTTGCGAATCATCCGCCGGGGAAAACTCAGGTGCGGCTCGTCCGAAGTAAACCACTTGAGTAGATTTCGGGTGCCCCGTGACTTCGGGCCCGACCCATGTCGGAACCATGTGAGCCTTGATGATCTTTGCTGCCTCCAGTGCAGCCACGGACAAATCAGCATCTCGGTCTTCTGGCGTGTACTCATCCACTACGTTGACGGTGACGACTGGCGCCAGGGTTGGGGCCGGGACGCCCAAACGGCGGTCCGCCCCCTGAGCATCAATTGCGCGGGGCGGCTGGTCGATGTCGTTGAACGTCAGGTAAGTGCGTTCCGTGGTGTCGTCGTTGAGCTGGCCCTTCACGTAGCTGCGCTCGTCGGCGGCCGTTACCCAGCCTGTCGCTGGGTTCGTGTTGAACGCACCCGTGCTTGTTCTGGCAAGACGGTATATGGTCTTCGCGGGCCCCGTCGGAGCCACTACAACGTCGCCTGCGAGAGGGCGGAATTCGGAAATTGACGGCAGGATGTTGTGGGCCTTCTGCCCCGCAGAGTCCGGCAGTGCGCGCCGCGAAGTTGACGGCATGACGCCGCCCACCGTGGTGATCTTAGTCACGGGCATGGGAAAGCACCTTTGTGGCCCGTTCGTAGGCTGAGTAGCAAGACTTCAGCTCAATGCGGATGATGTCGGCTCGGAGGGCTTCGTCTTCCTCCGCTGATCCAGTCGATCCAGAAAGCTCGGTTCCGTCAGGGTCGGGGCCAGCTTGCGCAGCTCCGGCAGACTCGCTGGGGGCGGGCAGCTTGGCGGCATTGGCTGCGTTGTTGCGCAGCCGCTCAGCACGTAGAGCATTGCGCTGGCGAGTAAGGGCTTCGATGGCTTCATCGGCTTGTCTCCTGTCCTGGTTGATCTTGATTTGCAGTTGCTGCTCAGTCTTGCGGGCTTTGGCGGTTTCGGTGGCGAGCTTCTCGGCCGCGTCTTGTTTGGCGGTGGCGCAAGCAGCGACCGTCTTTGCATGGGCGGCTTGCTCGTTGGACAGGCGCAGGGTTTGGACGCCCAGAAGAACAGCAAACATAGCAATGACGGCGATGAGGGCGTTTTGAATCATTGGGCACTCAGACACTTGGTCTGCCGTTCAAGGCTGCGCTTCCAGACCCCCGCGCAAACCTTGTTGCCCGGGATTGAGCAGTCGAAACCTCCGCTGCGTTTGTAGAGTGTGTATGCGTTGCAAGCCGCCACATAGTTACCGGCGTTGATCTCGCGCACCATGCTGCTTGAGCAGGTGGTGGCAACGCCGTATTGGTAGGTGAAGTCAACCAAAATGTCGTATTCGGCTTGGCTCAAATTACCCGTTACGCACCGCTTCAAACCCGCCTCGTCTTTGGCGATGTGCGCAGCGCTGCGGGCAACGGCCTTGGGGGGCGTGATGGTGTCGCCCATCTGCACGGGCGATCCATCGTCTCTGAAAGTGCTACCAAAACCCACGGTGGGTCGGTCGTTCTTTGTTGGGATGACGGCCTCATCGGTGTAGCTCTCGTGCGCCACAAGGCCGACAAATGCAGCGAGAGACACTGAAAGTGCGGACACCGCCAACCGAACGTGTTTGACGTTTGCCATCACACCCCCTTCTGGAAAGTGATTCGCGCGACCAGCGCAGCCATGGTGACGCCAGCCGACAGACCGATGAACCACGGAGACGGCTGGTGCGGCGTGAGAAGCTGAATAACAACCTGCGCACCGTCCAGCAGCACGGCGGCGACCATCAGCCGCACCGACCAGGCTTTGCGAAGTATTTCGCGCCAGTTTTTGTAGAGGGTCATCGCGCGCCCCTTGCCTTGGCCTCAATCAGGCGATCAAGTTTTGCGTCGATTTTTTCGAGCTGGGCTTGCAAGTCGCGCTTCAGCTCGGCCTGATCGATGTCCTGTTTGTTGTCACGCACTGCCTGCGTGGCAATTTGCATCTTGACCACTTCAACGTCTTTGCGAATCTCGCCAACGTAGAGGACCGCAGAGGCCACAGCAACCCACGTGCCAAGAATATGAGTGATTTGAATTCGACGGTCCAGGTGCCAGTCCTGATTCGATTCGGCGCTCATTGCGGCTTGCTCCTGTGTTCGGGCGCCGTCATTCGGCGCAAATACTCTGACTCGTAGGCCGCCTTGCAGTGGTCGTCTTGCCAGAAAAAAATCCAGTTGATGAAGTCGGCCAGCCCGCCCAACACGTGCCCATCGCGCTTCGCGCGGAACGCTCGCGAGCTCATGCTCTCGTCAGCCCAGCCGACGGTGCCGTCAAGTGGTGGGATGATGGTGTTGCCCACCTGGGTGAGTGCGTGCAGAAACTGCCAGGCCCAGGCGCTGAGGACTCTGCCGAATTGCTTCATGCTTTGATCCCTTTCGCCGCGATGAAGAGCTGGTCGCCCTGGGCCGCGCTCAAGCCAAGAAGCTGCAGCATGGCGAGCACAGTCGGTGAGTTGCGCTCCCAGTCACCAGCTCTCTGCCATGCCAGTTTTGCTTCGATGCTCGCCGCCTGACTGTCCATGTAGGCCTGTACGGTCGATAACAAACCGGACTGATGGAGCGCCATCGCCCCCTGAAAAGCGCTGACAGACTGGGGCACGAATGGAGCAGGGGTTGGCGGGGTTGTTGTGGGCGCTGGAGGCGGAGCAAACGGAACGCTGCCTACACCGGTCCAAGTCCAACCTATGCCCACGCCCGCAGCTAATGCGGCTGGAGACAGCAACTCGACTCGTTGCCACTGTGGGCCCACCGCCGACGCGAATGCTGCGTCGGCCTCGACGGTGTTGGCGACGGCCGACGCCTGAATCAATGCGTAGACTGCCATTACTGTTTCTCCGCCCAAACCAAAAGGCAGTAGCCAGACATGCCCGCCGAGGGAGACGGGGCGGTCCCGTTAAAATTACCCCCTCGTCCGCCCGTGCCTGAGTTTGCTTCCGGGTTGTGGGGAACGATCGTTCGCCCTGCGCCGGCAGTTGGGCTGGAAAACGGGGCAGGCCCTCCAGCGCCGCCGCCGCACGCCCCACTTTGGTTGTAGCTTCCCCCATCATCCCCCCAGCCGCCCGGACCTCCGGCGCATCTCCCATTACGCCCCGGCCCCCCAGATGCGCCTTGCATGATCTCCCCGTTTGCCAAAAAGTGAGGGAGCCCCGCACCGCCTCCAGGAGAGTCCCCGCCTTTGCTGGGGGTTCCCCGCTCACCGCCCCGGGCAATCAGAAGCGAACCAAACGAACTGGCTCCCCCATCAACGCCTGCCGTAGTGCTTGCACCGGGGGCCCCACCAGATCCAATAGTTACAGTAATTGCCGCAAGCGATGGGACGATCACAGGCTCATCTTTGATTTCCCCACCCCCCCCGCCGCCGCCGGGCGAGCGGCCTGACCACCCAGAACCGCCGCCACCGCCGCCGTGAATGAATACCCAAACGAGTCCGCCAGCATCCAGCAGCCCCTGCGTCGGTGTAAATACCCCGGACGTCAGAAAAACTTGTCTTTTGAGCACAAGCCCAGAAGCAGATGCCGCGCCAAACAGTTGCGAGAAAGTGCTCATATCAAATCCACTCCGAATTAACTGCTGAGTATTTGAGGCGGCGGTGCGCCGTCAGGCTGTCCACAGAAATAACCCCCGTGAAGCCTCGAACCGCGCGGCCGTTCGTATCGATCGTCGGGGTCGTCATACCGCTGCGGTTCGTAAACTCCAGCTCGTGGCCATCCGCTGGCGACGGCGGCAGCACCAGGGGCCCATTGCCAACAAATATGTAGTGCACCCCGGCTGTCGCCAAAGTTGAGCCCGTGACGTTGACCGTCGGGAAAACGACCTCCGACCGGCGAGGCACTTGGTTGCCAGTAGCGCCAGCGGGAACCTCAAGGGGCCCGGTCATGGTTCCGCCCGCAAGGGGCACCCTGGTGGACACCTGAGCCTGCAGTTTGCCAATTGCTACCAGTACCGTGTCTGCTGCTGTAGCCGCCGTGGCGGTCGCCGTGGAGAGTCCCGCCAGCACCGCCGCACTCACGTCGGTGAAGAAGTCGCGCCAAGTTTTGTCGCCGCGCCAGTACTGCGACGTGGTTCCGGCCGTCACTGCCAACTCTCTTGTAAGCAAGCCAGCCGTCAGGTCAGCGGTCGTCGCCATGGGCGCAGCAAACCCTGGGTTTGGGTATGTGCCGCTGAGCACGCCGCCTGCGGCACCGGTGGGTGGGCGCGAGTCAGTCAGCCTGGCGTCGTTGCCGAGGATGACGTTACCTGCGCCGGTACCGGTGTTTGCAACTGCGGCGGTGCCAAGTCCGAGGTTCGCGCGGGCGGCTGAGATGCTGGCCAGTCCGGCGAGATCACCGTCCTTGTAGAGCACGTTCTCAGCCGTTAACGCAGTCCAACGCCCAGAAATGAAGTCACCGATTGCGTATGCCTTGGCGCTTGTGCCCTCTTTCGCCCGCTCAACCCGCAGTCGCGTCTCTGTGCCTGATGAGTAGCTGCCCTCATTGATGCCGAGGACTCTGACGATCTCGAAATCAGACTGTATGCCGGACGCCCTCTTAAACAGTGTGAGATGCATGTATTCGCCCGCAGCAAGGGTGCCCAGTACCGCACCGGCGGACAAGTTGATCCTCAAGATGCCGTAGCCAAGCTCCGTGGACGGTGTGCCCGTGACTGGATTGGCCAGCACCGCAGCGACTAGCTCACCCTCGAAGTTGTTGACAAATTGCTGCTTGCTCATGTCACTCTTCCTTGATCTTCACTTGCAGCTCGACCTCTTTCTGGCGGCCGTCTGATGTGATCGCCAGCAGCGTCAACTTGTATGTGAGCCCGCTTGTTCCGCCGTCATAAACCCAAACCTTCACCTGCAGTCCGTTGATGGCGGAGGATGGAGCAACAGGCATCGCCGGTGATACCGTGACATTTGCGCTGATGATGTTGTCCCCGGGCGGGAACCACGGGGCGAAGTCAATGTCGTAGTCGTAGATGTCGCCTGGCTGCTGTGTTGCTGTTCCGACAAGTGGCATTTCGGTCACCTCAAAAGTTTGTGGGCGCTGTGGCGCTGTAAACCGCCGCTCAGGTGGCGCGGGTTCGTCGAATGGGAATTGGTTGCCGATGCCGCCGCCGCTGCCGTCAAGCCTGAACTGCACCCGGCCGTCGATGGTCAGCCGTATCAAGCCGCGAAGGACGGCCGATCCTCCGAACCCGAATTCGCAATTTACGAGGCTTCGTACTTCTCGGCGCGGGATGATCGTGCCGATGGACTCCCCACGAAATTCCGCGACAGCGGCAACAGGCGACCGCCTGAAAACGCGGGCTATTGCCGTGCCTGTGATCTCTGTGGTTGCTGTGACGGGGGCGCGGCGAGTGACGCTGCCTTTGGCGACGCCGGTTAACCCCGCTGTGTGCGTGTTTGGAGCGCGAACATTCACTGTCGCTCGTGCAACTCCGGTCATTTGCACTGACCCATCGACAACAGACCGACGGGACACTGACGCACGAGAACCCGGACTGCTGATTGCGACGCGGGCATCCGTCGCATTTCTGGCGATCACGCGGCCCCCGCCGATTAGGCCAACCCGAATCTCGCCCTCGGTCCTGTTGCGGCTGATGACTCTGCCCCCGCCGAACATCAAAAACGACACGCGGCCGTCCACAGCAGAGCGGGCGGTAGCACCACTCTGCCCCGCGCCATTCAGCGCCGCTGCGTTGATGTCCAGTTGGTCCATGCTTCGCTTAAACCGCTATCAAGCGGAAGTCGCCGGTGCCGGTGTCAGTTTCAATGGCGTAGACGTCATTGACAGACAAAGTTTTGGGCAGCGCGTTGCCGGAACCGTCCTCCAACCGAAAGCTGTACATCAGCGTAGATGTCACGTCGGTGGGGTTGGCCCCCTCGACAATGCCGATGTGGGTCACGGTCACGTTCGCGCCCGTCACTGCCGGGAACGTCACGCGCGTAGAGTTGTACGACGCCCCGTTAACCGGTGCAGCGAAAGCGCCGACTGGCACCCTCACGTACCAAGGCGCTGTGACTTCGGTGCCGGCCGTGAATGCGTCGGTCGGGTCAGTGGTGAACAACGCGAAGTACGGAGTTCTGATTGTCGGGAACGGCTGCCCTCGCAGCGTTGTGTTGATGATTGCGTTGGCTAACGAGTTTGATGCGCCTGGCATGATCTACCTCCTTAAAGTTCTTTCACACGAATGATCAAATCACCTTGTTTGACGCGACCGCCAACAGTGGTGACAGTTGCTGAAACCTTGTATTGCTCTCCGTCTTCCCCACCTGACACCCAGGCTTTGACGACACCTTCGGAGTGACTCACTGCCTCGACAGTTAGCCCATCTTCTGCAGTCACCGCGACCGTCTGGATGAGGTCGTTCCTCTTTTCCAGGTACGACGAGAAATCGAAGTCAATGTCTTCTCGGTCGATTGGCTGTTTGGTGTATTTCTTGAGCGACATGAAAACCTCAATCGGTTGAAACAAGCACACGCACCTGGCTCGACTCGACAGCCATACGCCTTGGGCTTGGGGTGCCTGAAAACGGGAACTGCGCAATCAGCACCGCCGTGTCCGGCCCAGATTCGAGTGCTGCGATAGACCCAGTGATGGGTGCCCCTTGAGCGATAAGCGTTGCCGTGTCAGGCCCTGATTCGGAGGCGTTGATCGAACCGAATGCCGATGCGTAGCCGACAAGGGCTGCAGTGTCTGGACCGGCCTCTACAGCGGTGATCGCGCCGGTCTGTGAGCCAGCCACAAAAAGTTGCGCGGTGTCAGGGCCTGATTCGGCCGCTGTGATGGCGCCGAACGCGGACTTGTAGCCCGCCAAAGCCGCAGTGTCTGGGCCCGACTCCGTCGCGTTGATGACACCAGTAGAGGTGCCAACATTGATATCAAGACGCTCCGATGTAGACAGCGCGCCCGCTTTGAATACCTGGTAGTCAATCCAGTGCGAGCCATCGCTCGGCACAGTGATCGTGCAGGCCCCTGTTTCTTCGGACTGAACTGTGACGCCCGCAGAAACGGCAGTAACAACCCAGCGCACCTCAACTGAGTCGTCGTAAGTGGGGGTCAAATGCGTGCGCAGCGGAGGCGGGCCGTCATCACCAGTAGTTGGTACGGCGGAGCCCAGCACACCGTGTCCCGCAACCCCCACAACGACGGCCCCCGGAATGAGGGATGTGCTGTCAACGCGAACTGTGGCGCCTTGGGGTGGTGGCGGTGCAGGTGCTGGCGCTGATGCCGCGCGAGGCTCAACAGCCCAAACAGGATTCGTCGCCGCGCTCGTCAGGAAGCTCCCCCAGTTGGGGGTGCCCGTCATGCGGGCATAAGCTGCGCTCGCACCGGGTACGCTGTGCGTTACGGCGTAAGCAATGGCCGGTTGCAGGTTACCCCAGTAGCTGGTGGCGTCCGGGTAATAGCCATCGTCGCCAGTCAGGCCAAGGTTGGGGCTGGTGTTCGCAGAATTGTTGCTGCCCCAGGTGTACTCAAACGCTTCGCCCCAGTTTGCGAACCATGGGCCTGCGTTGGCATTCCAGGCCGAGGTGTCAGATGTCTTCGCAATCGAAACGCTGAACTGCCTGCCCGCGCCGTTGTAGCCGTAGCTCGTGGCATCAGCCAGCGGGCCGAGTCGCCCCACAATCCACTGCCCAGTCCACTGGAAAAACAGCCCCAGCTGCGTAAGACGGGTGGATGAAATGGGCAGATTGAGGTCAACCGCGCACCCCCATGCGGCAACCCAAAAATCAAGCTCCCAGGCGTTGACGTTGTATTTTGCGGGTATCGCGCTTGGCTGAAAATTGCTGTAGGGCCGAGGAACACCAAAGCTTCCGCACGGCGATGTGATGTAGTCGGCGTGGTACTTCTCGATGTTGTTGGCCGCGATGGCCGCAATGCCAGCCTGAATGGCGCTGCCGTCCACGCTGATAGTGGCCGCCTGGAAGATTGTTCGTAGCGCCCAGGCCGCGCCACGTGTTGTTTCTTGGTGCGTGTACTGATAGCCGCTGCCGTAATTGCGGTGGACGTTGTTTTGCCGCAAAAAGCATGTGCCAGCAACGAACTGGCACAGCTCCAAAAAGAACTCGTGGCCAGTCAGCAGATACGCTGTGAAACCAGCTGATGGGTGGTGTGTTTGCGCCCAGTACTCGGGCCTAATCGTGCCCGCCCCGGGGTTATAAAGCGTCGGCGTCGGGAGCGTTTCTCCGACACCAAACTGGTTTGCCCCGATGTCGCTGATGTTGTGAGCCGATCCCTGTGGCAGCGTCTTGTTGATGACGTTTGCCGGGCTGACTGGTGCCAGCGTGTTTTCATCGCGGAAGTGGACGCCGTAGCGGCCGTAGCCCATAGCGTTGGAGATGACAGACTTGAGCGCCCGGACATCACCGCCGGATGACAGGTAGAAGGCGTCCCACTCAGGCAAAACACCGATGCCAGAGTGATACCCGGCACTGGCCATACCCGCATCAAATTCGCCGTTGTTTGTGCCGTTGCCACCAACGTCTCGCGGTGAGCCAACAAGCTGCCCGTAAGCGGTTGGGCTGTACGCCTGAGTGAGGCCGTTGAGCCTTGTGGTGGCCGTGCTGGTGTCAACTAGGTAGCTGGGAGTCAGGCCGGTTTCCTGGATGTAGGCCGGGTTTGGGCAAACGAACAGGCCGGGCGCAGTGCCGAGCCAGTAACCGACGCCCTGGACATCCTGGGCCACCACGCGGCAGTGGGCGGCGATGTGAACGTCGGCCTGGGTGAAGCGCGTTGTTCCGCCGAGCGTGAACGTCAGCGTACCGGCTTGACCGGCCTTTGACGCCACACGGGTCCAGCCGTTTTCGATCCATGGCAGAACCTGCACAGCGCCGCCCGCGTAGAGACGAACCTCAAACCAGGCGATCAAGTGGGCGTTGGTGCCGCTGGCAGGAGCGCAGTACAGCCATGCGCTCATGACTGGACCGCTTGCGAGTTGGCGCACCATGCCGCCAGTGATGACCCCGTTGGATGCCCCAGCAGCTGCTACGCCGATCAGCGCCGCTAGGCTGACGACAGGCCCCGCGCCAAACTGCAGCGTCGCTTGGACGCCGGTTGCAGCGAGGTCGGACTCAGTAAGCGCCGTCCCGCTGGCCGCGCTACCGGTTTGGATCGTGACCGACAGCGGCGTGCCAGACACAACAGCGGACGACCCGCTAACGAGGGCGATCTTGGCGGAACCGTCAGGCCAATAATTTCGGATGTTGGCCTGCAGTCCGAGCAAGGTCTGACCGGCCGGCAAGTCCCCCTGCTTGAAGACGTGGCCACACGTCCACGGCCAGGTGCCGGTGACCGTGGGTTGCAGTGTGAGCGTGGTGAGCGTCGGCATATCAAGTGGCCGTCAAGACTTGGCTCAGGCCAGCGTTTCCACTCCAGCTGGGCAAGATGCGGTAGGTTTGGCCTGTGACGATGGCTGCATCGGTGATGGCTGCAGTAAGAACGCCGCTTGCATCTGTAGATCGGCCAGTCACTACCGCAGCCGTAGACCCGGTTGTTTCGTTGACGACGCTTAGGCGGATGCCGGTCGCACTGATCCAGCGGCCGGAGATGAGGCCTGTGTTGTTGCACAGAGGTGTGGTGAGGGTTAGCGTACCGGCGGTAGCGTTGAGCGTCACCGAGGTGCTGAGCGCTGGCGTGCTGCGATTGCCGGCGGCGTCGAAAGCCCTGACGCGAACGCTATCCGTGCTGCTCGGCGTGCGGCCGGTAATGTTTGTGGTGAGGACGTTTCCAACCGATGCGTAGCTGGTTCCGCCGTTCAGGCTCACCTCGTAACCCGTCACGGCCACGTTGTCAGCCCCAGCAGGCCAGGTAAGCGTGTAGCTCGTGCTTGTCAGCGCAGAGACTGTAATGCTGCCGGTTAGCGTTGGGACTGTTGTGTCACCAGCGGCTGACGTTGTGAATGACGCGCTGCTCACGCTGGCTGAGTCGTTACCAGCCGCGTCTCTGTGGACATAGTGAGCGTAATACGTGGTGCTCGCTGTCAGGCCGGTGAACGTGACTGCCTGCGAGCCAGTTGCCGTCACCGTTTGAGTGAGCGCGGCCGCCTTGACCGTTGCGGCTGTCTCCGTTGCGTTCGTGCTGGACAGACGGTACAGCGTGCCGTTGGCCTCATCAGTTGACACGGTCCCGCTGGCTGTTGTTGCCCCAGTGCTGGTGCCTGTTGGGCTTGTAAGGGTTGGCGGCGTGATGTCGCCGCCCGCCGTGTCACCATACACAAACGAAGACGTCGCGCTGCGAGCGCCTATGCCAACCACCCCAGCCGCCGTTAGAAAGTTCGTTCCATCCGTTGGCGGCACGCCGCCAAACGTCAGTGGCGTACCGTCGATTGATGCGCTGAAGGTTTGCCCCGCTACGGAGCAAACCACCGTGTGCGTCGTTCGATTGCTGGCGGGTATGCTGACGGTTGCATCCGCCGCTCCAATCTGGGTACCCACCCATGTGTTGCTGGACGTGCGCGTGTACCAGGTGCCGCCGCCTGGCGACACCGCAAACTGGTAGGCTGAATCAGAACCAGAAACACGCAGCAAACCAAACACAACCCAATCGTCACCAGACGGGGTGAACTCAAAGGTGAGGGTCTGGTCTGCACTGCTGGGTGCAGCGGAGTTTTTGATGAAGTACGGTGTGCCTGATCCGTTGCCAAAATCGACGCTCGCGCCGTTGACGACTGCGTTTATCGTTCCAAATCCAGTTGATACAGCCGACCAAGTGCCGCCGGTTGGTACCGCTGATGAACCGTTGACAAATCCACCGCGCGAAAACTGTTCGTCTAGAAAACGAGGCATTGCTTACCCCTTCAGATTTTTATCGCGTAGGGCGCGACGGTTGAATGAGGAAACACAACCGCAACACCCCAATCCGGTATTTGCATAACGCCGTTGTATTTGTATCCAATGATGCTTGGCGGGGTGCCCGCCATGGCAGATTTAGTCATGGTCCAGGAGTAAGGCGAACCAATAGCGCCGGTTCCACCGCCTGCCGTAATGGCCCCAACATCAAGCTCATAGATGTTTTGTTTGTCGCTCGATGTGTGATTCCAGAACGCAATCTTGTTGGTGTCCGCCGAGTACCAGCACGGCGCGCACTCCTGGTTTGAATTCAGGCTGTATGAGAGGCCAATGCCGTTTAGGTTGAAGTACTGGATAGCCCGCGTGTCGAAGTTAAAACGCACGCCGCGATCAATCACACGCTGGTTGTACGGCAACAAATAGTTCGAGGAAAAAACGTAGCACCAGCGTCCAGCCTGAACCATTGGCGCCGACTCCAGCGTCTGGAATCCACCGCCAGTATTTGCGGTCATCCAAGGGCAAGACTGCGTCGCTGGATCCCAAATGAATAGACCGTAACGCCACCCTCCACCGACAAGTGTTACGAGGAACTTGTCAGTGACTTCGTCATAAACACACATCGTCCCTTGAGTCAGGTTACCGCCACGGACGAGGTTGTTACCCATGCCAGGGGTCTGGATATCTGCGCGGTCGCACACAGCGTCTTGCAGCCATGACGACGGGATGATCTCGTGGTCCAGCGACCACTCGTGCGTGTCCAGCAAGTAGCGGCGCGGTTGACCATAGAAGTAGTGGATTTCCTTCGGCTGACCAGCCTTCGTGCGAACAGCCTGGGCGCCGTAGCGGTGCAACGGGAACGGCTTGCTGATCGGCGCGGCGTATGGCTGATCAATCGGGTTTGTGAGCTGCGCGAGAGTCCTGTGCCACCCTACCGCAAGGCCAGACGGGTAGGTGTATCCAACACCGGGCGTGATGGTCACAAAGAACGATGGTGGGTAAGCGCTTGGTGGCGTAGCACTGTTCTCAAGGAAATAAGAAAGCGTGGCGAGGTCAAACGCAGGCATCGCATTACACGATCCATCGCCGTGACCGCCACCCTGAAAGTACACTTTCTTGGTGACGGGGTCAAAAGCTGGGTCGCCGTAGGCGTCGATGATTGCGCCAATTGGATTGGTACCTCGATAGGCCGCAGGGGCAATCACAGAATTCGCGCCCGAAAGAAATGTGGGCGCCGAAAGCTGGGTCCATGTTCTGGTTGACATGGATGTGACCCAGGCCGGGATACCGGAGGGTGGCGCACTCATACCGAAGTAGAAGTTGCGCTTTCCTGATGGGGCGTTGACGACCACGAGGCGGCTCCGTCCGGCGCTATCAGGCGGCGTGCGTCAACGTGAACGACGTGATGGTGAACGGCTCGCCTGCCACCAGTGTGGTGTTCGGCATAACGAGGTCGGTGCCGGATGTGCCGGCCGTCAGACCTGAGATGATGTCTGTGCCGCCGGTAGAGGTCCGCACGCGGGCCGCAGCTGCAACGCCTGAGGCGTCCGCCGACGAGTCAGTGCGAGGGAAACCCGACATGGTCAGGACACCGGCACCGGTGGCCGCCCCCGCGATGGGGTTGCCGAGCGGGATAGTGGCCAACACGGTGGCCATGCCTGTAGTGCCGATCTCCAGGACGGCTGTAATGCCCGCCTGGGCTACGACAGCTGCCATGCGAGCGACTTTGACTGCGTTGGTGTAAACGACTGCCATGGTTATTCCTTCAGGTTTTGGGGGCCACTGAGGCCGTGGATTCAAGTTGTGACTTCAGTGCAGCGTTGCGCTTTTGCAGGTAGACCACCGACAACTCGGCGTTGCCGCCGTACTCGGCGTCTTTGGCGTATGCGCGGTGGAGAACACCATCAATCAGCGCCTGCTTCCATTCGTCTGGCAGGTCGATGGTTGCGCCCAAAGAGGGCACGTCTGATGGGTACTGGCTGGCAACCAACTCCACGCGGGCGCCTGCTGATGGCGGCCAAACGTAGAACGTTCTTGGTTCGCGCATGTCGTGCATGAAGTGGATGACTTCCGCGCTGGGACGACTTGAATTCCAGGCGGGAGAGACAGCATCAAGCTGCTCCATGCTGGTTTTTCGCAACGCCCGCTTGGAGCCGGACGTATTGCGCGTGATGTCGATCAGCGCCATGAACTGGGCGGGCAAAAGCTGGCGGCTACCGGAGACCAGCGACATCGTCGTTGTGGTGGCCTTGACATCAGGACGAAGTCGCACGATTTCTCGCTGCTCGTCATTGATGTGTCGCAACAGCTCAAGTGCCGTCCAGCGGACGCCATCTACATCTTGCAGGGTCGTCTGGACTTCTAGAACGATTGATTGCGCGGTCGTGGACATTGGCCGTGATCCCTGTCAATGCGACAAGAATCAGGGCAAATTTTTCGGAGTCAACGGTTCACAGGTATGTGACGCGGTTGCGCATCTTGGCGGCGACTTGACCCCGGCCAACTTTGGCGGCGACGGTAGAGATGCGGCCCAAAAAACGTTGCTGAGCATCAACCGCGCCCGTTGGGTCTGACCACACTTGGTTTGTGATCTTCTTCAGCCGCGCAACAACACCATTGGCGATGTCCTGCGCGTACTGAGCGGCGACGGTGTCCCGCAGTTCTTCGGCCTCAATTGATGGCGCCAGTGCCACATCGGCGGTGACCTTGGTTTTCTTCGGCTGCGCCGGGTACACGGCCAGCGTCAAATCGTTTGCGAGAAAACAAAAAGGCTGCCCCGACTGGGAGCGGACCAAGGCATTGCCGTGAATGGGCGTCACCAATGGATGATCGCGCCCAGCAACCTCAACAGCCTTGATCTTGATGATCTGGGTTTCCGGCGGGAGTTCCAGCTCGACGGTGGTTGTGCCGTCGGTATTTGATGGGTCAAGAGTCAGCGTGTCGCACAACGTGCGGCGGCAGAACTCAATGGAGGCCAGTCGGGCGTGCAGCCACAGCATGGGCTCAGGCACCCCGATAACGTCGGGGAGCACATAGGGGCCGAACTCAGACCACTTCATCGGCGTACCGCCGTGCGATGATGTAGTGCAGTTGCGTGCGAATTTTCTCATCCGGCATCGCGGCCAGATCAGACTTCGCCATGCCCTGTCGGTGAGCAAAGACGCGCAGCGCTTCGCCGCTCAGCCGCTTTGGATCCTCGCGGTGCCAGGCATTTGTTACCGGGATAGGCGAGTCAGTCGGCAAGGAATCTGCCGCCACCGGCTCAATGGTGGCGGCAGCGGAGCCTGCGGGTGGTGCGGCCCGTTTCTTCATTAGGCGACGGTCAGTCCGCCTGGGGTTGGTGTGCAGATCAGCGTGGCGCGGATCAGTTGGCCAACAGCGGGGTTTGCGCCCAAGAACTTGATGCCCCAGCTCTTGTCGGTCAGTTGAACTGCAATGCCACTGACAACCTTGTTACGGCGCAGAACACCAGCCGTTGCAGCAGCCCCGGCAGCAATGAACTCACTGCCCATGGTTCGCGTGCCCGAGTCCAAGTAGTCGCCAGACAGGATGCCGACATCCAGCGTGGCCGAAGCGCCCAATGGGCCGTTGTCCACAACCACATCAACAGGCACTGTTCCAGCGGGGATCGCACCCATCTCGACGATGTCGCCGATCACGTCGCCGGTTTTGGTGAGGTATTCGCCCACCACTGTGATTGCTCTGTTCGTGGCGTCTGCGCTCGGCGCTTGGCGCAAAGCCGCCACCTGTTTCGCTTTGAAATTTGCCATTTCAGTTTCTCCTGTATGTGCTCAGTGCGGGAGCAGGTTTAGACGGCAGCCGTGTAGGCGGTGTCCACGGAAATCATCCCGTAGTCCATGCCGTTGAACTGGTTCTTGTCGGCGCCCATGATGATCTCGAAGAACAGGATGTGATCGTGTTTGCGGTCGTCCATGTCTTCGTCCAGGCTCACGGTCATGCCGTCAGCCATACCCTTGGTGCCGTGGGCGATGCTCAAGGCATTTGCGCCCATGAACAGAGAACGAGTTGCCGCCAATGTGCCGGGAGAGCCTGCGCCGTAGTCACTGAAATAGACACCGAACTCCATTTCATCGATCAGCACCCCGTTGAACATGCCAGCGCCACCCTTGAACCACTCGGCTTCTTTGCCGATAGCCGTGGTCAGTGCCTTTTGGGCCTCAATCCAGCCCTGAGCCCCCACGTCATCACGGATGTCTTGCATCACTTCCGGGCAGACAGCCAGCACAAAGCAGTCTTTACCGCCCTTGCGAACCTTTTGCATCTTCACGGGCTTGTCTTTGCCACCAAGCATGCGAACAGCCTTCGTGCGCAACTTGTTGACGGTGTTCAGCGACATCTTGTCCCCTGAGATCAGCGTCGCCTTGGTCTTGTCGCCAGCGGTGCCGGTGAACAAGTGCCCAGGATCTGGCGTGCGAAGTGCATTCGGGTAACCGGAGTAAGTTGGCTCCAGTGTGTGCAGCTCATCACCAACACCTCGTGCGCCAGCGGCTGCAGCGACAATGGTGTGCTCGTAGAGTTCTTTGATGTACTCAGTCAGCTTTTGACGGCCTTGCTGGCGCAGGTTGTAGCCGACACGCGACTGCTCGATGCGTGCGCCAACGTTCACGCCGTGGCGGTGCTCGTTGATCCGCATGGTGTGGGCGGCGTGCTGGAGCTTGTGCTCGGCACCAGCCAGTTTTTCGCCCTCACGGACGGCGCGGCCTTGCAGCTTGGCCACCAGTGCGGTGGTCACTTCGTCCCCGGCACCCTTTTCAAGGTCGGTTTTCTTGATGACGGCGCTGCGGGAGCCTTCGGGACCGGTCAGGCGCGAGAAATACTGATCTTGAGCAGCATCCTCGGCCACGGCCGCAGCCCACGCCTTACGTTTATTCGGGTCGGTCGGCAAAATTGTCGTGCGTGCCATGGTTCACTCCTTGTGTGAGCACAAATGACGCACTCCTGCGCGCCTGACATTCCTCGGCAATTCCCGAGGGGGTATGACGTTCAGCTCCCCTGCTTCTCTGGCTTGCCAACCTTTACGGAGGGTCCTGCCTGTATCCGCAGACGCGCCTTGCGCCCATCTTTCGACTCCAATATCAGATATATTTTTTCGGAGTCAACGCCGCCCGGCCCGCGCAGGCAGATTTGTTCTCCCACGCGAATCTCCATCAGCAGGCCACGGCGTTGTTCGGCCATTTCAAGCAGCCTCGTCGAGCAGGGCGCGTTTCTGCGCCGGGGTCAGCTTGGCAAACGCGGCCTCATAGGCTGGGCCCTTCAGCCGCTCCATCTGCTCTGCCACGCCGCCGTTGGCGTTTGGTGTGGCCGCGCTTGGGATGTTGCGCAGCGTTACAGGCGCCGGTTCCTTTGGCTGACGTGGAGCGGATGGGGTTGCCTTTGGCGCGGGTTTGGTGATGCCGCGCAGCGTGGCCACCACGCGATGGGCTTCCTCAATCAATTCTGCGAAGTCGCGCCCCGCGTTGTCCGGGTCGGCAGCAATGGAGCTCATGGCCGCATTGAACTGGTTCACGGCTTTTTGGTCGTTGTCGTAGTCGATCTCCGCCTTGGCGGCGCGTTTCAGGCGATTGATCTCGCGTTGCTGGTAGGCCGCTTCGGTCTGGGTGTTTGCTTCCAGCAGCGTTTCAGCCCTGATGCGTTGGGCGTTGAGGTCGTCCAGTGCGGCAGACACGCGCGCCTCTTCGGCCGCGTACCCATCGACATCAATCTCGCCATCCATCATTTGCTTGAGGGCGGCGGCCTTCTCTTTCAGAAGCTCGGCGCGCTTTTGGGCGTAGTCTGGGGCGACTTCGGCACGGAAAGCCTCCAGCCGGTCGCTTGCCTTAATAGGCTGCTCGGTTGGTGGCGCTTCTGGCTTTGCCGCCTTTGGCTCTTCGGCTTCGGCTTGTTCCGCCTCGGAGCCATCTTCCGCCGCCTCCTTCGACTCTTCTTTGTCAGCCTCAGCCTGTGGCTCGGCCTCTGCCTGGCCATCGCCTTGCGCGTCGTCTTCAACCTCTTCCAGGGGATCGTCGTCTCCAAACGGGTCTTTGCCTGCGGCCTTGGCCGCCTCGATGTCTGCCAATACTCTTTCGTCTTCTGGGTTACCTGTCTTCATGGTCGCACTCCTGCGCGTTGTTGGTGGTTGGTTACTGCATCAGCGACGGATCAACGCCATCTGCTGCGGGGGTTTCAATGCCGGCATTCATGCCGTCGGCTTGCTGGAGCTGCGGCGCCTGCTGCATGACTGGTTGCGGCTGGACTGGTGCGTTGTCTAAAACTGGCTGTTGCGCACCCCTGTCTTGGTAGCCCGCCGACCGCAGCAGCTCGTCAGCGATTGGTGTGATGACTGGTGCTGCTGCCAACACCTGCGCACCTTGTGCCGCCGTGTAAAGCGCCTCCAGCCGCTTGGCCATCGCTTCGGCCTCCAACTTCTCGCCGCGTGCCTGTGCCTCGCGGATGTCGGCTTGCAGCTGCGCCATCTGGGCCTGGAACTGCATGGCCGCGACTTGCTGCTTTTGCTGATGCTCGGCTTGCTGCTCTGGCGTCATCTTGCCGCTGGGGTCTGTCATACCGTTGACCTGGCGAATGCGCTGGAGAATCGCCTGCTTGCGCGGCAGATTCGGGTGCATTTCAAACACCACGTCGAGCATGGCCACCACAACCTGAGGGGCTGCGCTTGCCAGTTGGCTCAGCACCTGCATCAAGCTCTCGAATGCGGCCTCGGCAAACGACTGTTTCCACGCCTGCTCACCGATCACAAAATGCGCCTTGCGCAGCGTGATGTCGTTTTTGTAGGTGCCGTCCGCCTGCGGCTCGTTGATGCGGGAATACTCAAACTTGTTGCCCTCGCCTGCCACACGAACCGTCATGGGCTCCGTCAGGAACTGTTCGGCCAGGCTCAGCACCATTTCCCCTTCTAACTGGCGGGCCAACAACTGGTTGTCGAACAGTTCCAGAGTCAGCAGGCTGCCCTGTTCCTGCTTGGCCAACACCGCCTTCCCGCTCACGCTGTTGGTGTCGAGCCCGCGGTTCTCGCCTGTCACGCCCGACATCTGGCGAATGGCCATGACGTCGCGCTGCGCAAAGTCGAGCTGAAAACGGGCCTCTTGCTGGTTGGGCCGCTCTTGGACTTTCCCGCCAGCAAGGGCCCCCTTGGCAAATACGGCCATGCCTGCCGGATCATCGAGCTCGGCACGCAGTTCCTCCAGGTCCATCACCTCGGGGTTAAAAGCGTCTTCCTCAATCTTGACCTGGTTGCTACTTGCCTCGTGCAGGCTGCGGCTCATGCGGTGGTTCAGGCTTTCCTGCGGCCCCATGAGTTGGAAAATTGGGCCGTATGGCAGCCCAGTTGCTGAATTCCGGTAGGCCCACACCGGTATGAACGGGAATAGGTCGTGCTTGAACGGGCTGGGCGCCTCGATCAGCGTGTCGTTCTCCGTCATGACGCTGCACATCACCTTCCACGTCACGGGGTCGGCAATGCCGTGCTGTCCGGGCTCGGTGTTGCGCATCGGCTCACGGCTCCAGCACTCAATCAGCATGACCCTCTCGCGGGGGTTGAAATAGTCCACGGGTGACGACGTCAAGTAGTCGGTGTCTCGGATTTCTCCACCCATGAAAGAGTCAAGCCCAGCAATCAGGCCATTACCGCCCATCCACGACATGAACATCGATGTGTCGTCTCCGGTTTGCTTGCAGGCCTCGATCTCTTTTTTCTTGTCTGGGAACATGGCCAGCGCCACATCCATGTCAACCACCTTGATGCGGAACACGTAGCGCCAGTCCGACGGGTCGCGCTTTGAGCCCTGGCTGTCGTGCAGCATGTTGCGCCAGCTCTCGTGCCCGATGAATATGGGCGGGCCCGACTTGTCGCCGCGCAGTCCGACCTCAATCCAGCCCAAGCCAGCCTTGAACTGCTGCTCGGCCGCATAGCTGCGCTCAAACTGGGCGCGGTTGGTCTGGTCGAGGTACTTCAGTAGCTTGGTTTTGAGTCGGGCGTCTTCGTCGGCCTCGTCGCCGTCGTCTTCAGCCACCACTACAAAGTCCACGCGCGTGCGTCGCTCGGTGCCGATCAGCCAATCAATCGTTGGCTTGATCTCGTTGTACGTGACAGGGTTTTGACCCCGCGCTCTCACTGTCTCCGCGTCTTCGGAGTCCCACTGGTTGTTGTCGTAGTAGGCCTCGCACTTGGCCATCAGCGAGCGGTTCTTGGCTTGGCGTGAAGCCTCGGCAAGAAACCAGTTTTTGCGCTTCTCGTGCCTGGCCGCCACAGACTTCGGATCCATTGGCAGCCTGCCGCTTGGCGACAAACTCACTTCTTTGGTGTCGCTCATGTCAGATTTCCAATTCTTTGACGACCTTGCCGCTGGCCTTGTCGGTTTGTTTGATGTCCCACATTGGTGGGTGGTCAAGTTCTTTGCGGATGGCTTTTGGCACCAGCGGCATGCCTACCAAATCCATGGCGTAGGTGACCACGCAACTCACGAGGGCCGACAGTGCCTCTTTGTCGTTGATGTCTTTGCCCAGGATGGGCAGGGCCTGCTGCGCTTCGCGTATGCAGTGCTCACTTGGGCCCCCAGTGCATTTGTCGCTGGCGTTGAAGCCGACAAAATCGACGATGACTTTGCGGGCAATCACCCACATGCCGCTGCCCTCGCCGGTCACGAACACGTTTGACGCCGGCCAAATCACCATGGCGGGGTAGGCTTTTCTTCCCTCACCGACCCATTCAAGCGAGACAACAAAGCCGCGATGAACACCGGTTTTCCAAGCGTGGCCACCACCGGCAGAGAACAAGGGGCGGCCGTCAGGGCTCAACACGGGGGAAAGTTTCATCTCCATCTCCTGGTTCTGTTTTTGAAGGCGGCGAGGGATTCGCTGGTGTTGCCGCCCATCAGGTCCACTGATTGGCCCAGGTAACGGAAGGCGTCAGCCCCGTGGCTGTACTGGTCGTGCAGCGGGCCACGGGCCTCGTCGGTGCGCTGGTTGATGTCGCGGCGGTAGCGCTTCAAACACTCAACAAGTCGCGCGGTTTTGGTTTTGTCGAAGTAGCAGCGGGGGAACAACAGGCGAGCCGCCTTGATACCCTCCTCCACACTCGTGGCTGGCAGCACATGAGGCTTGCGCTTCATGTCTGACAACAACTCTTCGGTTGACTTCCCGGTTTGGAAGTTACGGGCTCGTCCGTCGTGCGGAATGAAGTCAGTGCCCCACCGGTATTGGCGCCGCTCAAGCTGACCAACATACCAGTCCAGCGTGCGGTTGCTGTCTTCGATGTAGTCGATGACGCGCAAATCCATTGGCCCGCGCTGCGCCATGATGATCGTCATGGCGTCATTCCAGCCCAGGTCCCAGATGGTGTGCACCGGTAGCGTTGAGTCGTAGGGCACATCGCGCAGTCTCTGGTCAGTAAACAGCGCGTCGATCTCGTGCCTGTAAATCGCACCCTCGGCCACCCTGCGCGGCTTGCCTTCCCAGATGTGCTCGTAGCTCTCGGGGCTGGTGCGCTGGGCCTTCTGTCGCTCGTCCTCCAGAACTTGCGGGAACCACGGGTTGTCGCGCCAGTTCACCTCGCACAACCAGGTGTCGTCGCTTGGTGCGGCAATGAACCGAACGTAGGTGTCGTCGGTGTCCATGTCCGGGTTCAGCGTTACCCAGATTTCTGAACTCTCTTTGCGGATTGTGGGTATCAGCGTGTCCCAGCTCTTGGCGCTGACACCGTGGCCCTCTTCGACCCAAACCCTGTCCACGCCCTCGTATGACTTGATCGAGTCCACGGTGTGACTTTGTAGTCCGGTGAATAGGAACAAGCTGCCGTTCTTGCCGCGAATCTCTGTGTCGAGTACGTCAAAGAACGCTCCGTAACCCATCGCTTGGATCTGGTCGCTCAGCAGCCGGTGCACTGAGTCACGCATGGATGCCTGAATCTCCCGGGCGCACAGCACGCGCAGCGGCGCTTGGGCGGCCTGCACGATCAAGGCCCTCGCAACACCCCAACTCTTGGCGCCGCCACGACCGCCGTACAGCACCTTGTAGCGCTTTGGCTTGAAAAGCCCCTGCAGCTTTTCGGGAAACTGAATGCGAACCGGTGGCGGGTTCTTGCTCATTTCTGCCCGGCGCTCACGAACTCAACCAGCACGCTGCGCAGGGCTTCGGCGCCTTGGGCGTTGTCCTTCTCGAACATCCCCAAGTGCTTCATCAGCTTCTCAGCCGCCGAGTTCTTGTCCCACAGCTTGATCTTCTTGACGTGGCCAACAAGCCTGCGCTCTTCGCCCTTGCCGTCGTATTCCTCCAACACCTCGATGCTGGCCACGGCTGCTGCGGTGTCGTCGTCCAGCTCATGGACGGCCTTGAGTGCCCCTTGCTGGTTGAACAGCTTGCGCACATCAGAGAACCCAAGGCGGGCCACCTCACGCAATACGCGATCTGCGGTGATCTCGGTGCGCTGGGATCGTTCGTTGATCGCCTTTTTTATGCTTTCGGAAATCCTCGGGTCGTCCAACAGCTCGTAAGCCGTTTTTCTCGCCGACCGCTCAGAAAACCCGGCGCGTATTGCTGCCTGGTTGCCGTTGAAATCAATCAGGTATTCAGCGACGAACGCCTCTTGTTTGGCTGTGAGGGGGCGTGACTCGGCCTTGGCTGTCTGGTCTGTGGTGACGGTCTTGCCCGCCGACGCACTCTTGCGCGCCTTTGATGTCATGCTGACTCCAAAAAAACCCACCGGCGCGCCGGTGGGGAACCCTTGCCCCAATCAAACAGCGACGTGGACCGCTGCTGTGAGAATTAGGGCGGAGGTTTTTTCGGAGTCAACGGGTGGTTATTACGCCCAATACCTCGGTGCCTGAGCCGAGAAATCACACCGAATCTTGCCAGCCTTGGCCATGGCATCCAGGTGCTTGCGACATTTTGTCTTGGTTGCGCGGCAGGCCTGGACCACATCAGGGTGTGACTCAATCACACGTGCCGTGGCGGGCCCAAGTTGTGACGCGACGCGCCGAATCGTTTCAATGGCTTCGTGCAAGTTCATGGTGACTCCATTCCGGTCAAGTGATTTGGGTTGCAGCGCTCCATGCGCTCCATGTCCGCCCTGTTCTGCTCTGTGCAGTCAACGCAAAACGGGAACTGGTGGTTAAACACGGGCTCGCCTGACGCGATCAAAAACACCTTGGGCTCGTCGCGCTGGTTCTGTGCTGCGGCCGCACTCTTCAAGTACTCGACCCACGCCAGCCGATTTAGGTAGCACGGCGGGTGAGCCGGGGCCATGTCGTCCACTGCGTCTGAGAGATTGATCCGGGTCATTGCGTCGCCCTCACCTCGGCTCGGGCCGAGGCCTCTTGTGTTCGGTAGACCTCGATCCTGGCCTGGGCCGCAACCAGCTCCCACTTGAGGTGTTCCTCAATCTCAACCGCCGCGCGCAGGCCATCAAGCAGCTGGACGTACTCGGGGGGTGCGTAGGCGTGCTGCTCGCGCTCCACTGATGCCTTGGCTTGGCTCTGGCCCATCAACAGCGCATTCTTGCTGCTGCGGAACTGCTCAAGGTAGACGCGCTCGGCTTTGGCTTTGGCAAACTTTGGCGCCGTGGCGATGATGAAATCGACTGCCTTGTGGGGGTTGAAGTCGCTCATGGCTGGCGGGCCTTCCACAGTTTTGTGAGCGTGTCCTTGATGCTGTCCACGTAGGGCTTGCCGAACCTCTTCTCCAGTTGCGCCAGGGTGTCGCGTCGCACATCAACCGGCTGCAGTCGCGCGATGGCCCGGCATTGGCACTCGTGCCTCCACTCTTCGGAGTCGCTGGGCACTTCGCGGCCGTCGAGAAGTTTGGGCATGTGTGTATCCTTGCTGCCGCCCGCGATCGTCAGGCGCTGAACCCAAGCGCGACAAACCGGCGAAGCTTGGCCCAAAGCGTTGCGGCCCCGGATGGCTCTGGGCCGCCCTTCTTTGCTGCGATTGCAGCCCGAACAGTTGTGGCTACCTGAGCAAGCGCATCGCCTTTAACCCTGGTGGCCCACTTGCTGCAGGCGGGGCAGACCTCAACGCATCCCGGTATTTGGTAGGAGTCCAAAAGCGTCTCCATCTTCGAAGCCCTGCAGCTCTCGCCGCACAAATCGCACTTAGCCATTGCTGCGCTCCTCAACCCCGACAACAACCCCTGGCGTCACCGCGTACCGCTTGGACACCTTGAGGTCCACGGCCTGCACGTCGTCACGCCAAACGACACCATTCATGCCGTCGAAGATGGCCTTGACGCAGTTGTCGGCGTCGGGTTTCGTGGTGGGCAACACGTCGCCAGCCAAGGCCTGCTCGCGCTTCTTCTTGGACCAGCTCGCGGGCACCTGGCAGAACAAGCCGATGACGACTTGGCACGGCCCCTGAAGCGGCGGCTTGCCAGCCATGGCCTCCTGCGCAGCGAGCGACACCAAGCCCTCGTATGCGACAGTTTTCTCGGGAGTGAACATCCGGGAGTAGCGCCCTGCTTTGCCGATGCGCGGCCTGCCCTTGCCTTGCGGCTGCCCTGGCACAGTGAATGAAATCATGCTCATCCCCTTGGGTGTGTGTTTGTGCGTAAAGATTGGGTCGGCGGCGGCGCGATGGTCCACTTGGCCTTTGAAAGGTCTGGCTCTCCCGGAAGATGCGCGGGGCCACTCCTAGACACCGCGCCAATGCGACGATCTGAGCGCGGATTTGGTTTCGCCGGTCCGAAATGTTTATCAGCGGCTTCGCCCGTCAAGAAGTAACGCATGCCTTTGCCGCTGACCGTGCCGCCAGGGTTTCTGCGATGCAGAGTCCCGTCCGCGACCATCTTCTCTATGTAGTTTTGGGCGCAAGACATTGGTATACCAAGTTCGGCATAGCTGACGCCACAAGGCCGCGCTGCCAACTTGAGGATCACTGCGCGGCGCTCGTCTGCCTGCTTGCGGTTTATGTGTGCCATTTTTCTCACCTCACTCATTGATCTCGTGCCAAACCATTTCCACGGGTGTTTCCAAGCGCCCAGTGATGCGCAGCGGCCACGGTTGATCCTCGCCAGGACTCGCCATTTCTTTGATCCAAAAACAGATGTCGAACAGCAGCTCGCTCAAGTCAAACAGAGGAGAAAGCATCCAGTGGCGAGGGTCAATAAACGGTGCATCTGATTCCATGTCACCGATAAACACTGGGCAGATTCCGAACCAGCCCTTGTGTGTCAGGAGTGTTGTGTGTCTCATTTGAAAACCGACCCCGCGACTTCAAAAATCATCACCAGGTAGGCAACAACGGCCAGCACAACGAACGGCACCAGCGGCCACCAAATCGGCAGCAGAACCCACAGCCAGCCACACGTCACGAAGCCAACGACCTTTAGAGTGACCAGCACGGTGAACGACAGCGCCGACGCCGCGATGACGGTGTTTTTGATTGTTTTTGCGATGCTCACGACAGCACCCCCATCGGGCAGGCCGGGGCCAACAGCCCACGCGCGCCGGTCTCCCATGTGCCCACAGGCTTGTGCACCACGCGCCGGTACTCGTAGTCCGGTAGGTCACCCGTCACGCGCAGCGCCTCGGTGATTGCGGCCTCGGTGTACTGGCCGCCAGCCTTGGCCCCGTCGAGGATTCGCCGGGCTTTTTCCCGTGCCGTGTCCGGTTTTGTTGGGGTCATACAACACTTCCAGTATTTGCTTCGAGGTAGGCCCGCACCTTGGCGTCGGCATCCGCCTGAAGCGCCCGCGTTGCCTCGCGCTCCAGGAAGTCGATGCCTGGCCCGTCCTGGCGGTTGCGCAGCTGGTCGGCGTAGGCACGCAAGGCCTCTCGGCGGTGGTCCGGCGCCGCCCCCACCAGGGTGAGCAGCGGTGTGCTGGCTCGCGCTTCCGTCGCCGGCAGCGCCTGCAACTCGGTCCGTGGCAGTCGTCCGGCTTCCACGGCGTCACGGATTGCGTTGGCACGGCCTTGGGGGTCAAAGCCTTCCGACACCGACCAAGCCGTAGCGCGGCGCTGCGTGCGTGCGTCTTCGACCAGGCGAACGTAGGACTCCTTGAACGCCATGCGGGCGCCAACCTCGTCGCCGGCGGAAAGCACGGGTCTTGCGATGCCAGCAGCCTCGGCGATCTCAGAAGTCCACACCACAGTGCGCGCCTCATCCTGCGCAGCCATGACCAGAGCCCAGGCTTCCTCGGGCCCCGGCCTGCCGTCGTCGGCTGCGGCGCCAGCGATCTGCGCCAGGATGTCGGCGGGTACCGGCACGAATCGGCCGCGCTGTGGGTCTTTGACGTGGGCATCGAAGCCCAGCCGAACGGCGGCGATGTCGTGGGCCGCCAGCGAGCGGAACCACAGCGCCGTGTTGGCAGCCGTTGGCACGTAGTTGCCGCGACTCAGGAGGCTGCAGACGGCGTCGAGCATCTGCCCGAACTCGTCGAAATCGGCTTCACGCATGGGGTAGTACCTCCTGGTGGATGGGGGTGTCTGGGATGCCAAACACCAGGCGCTTGGCCTCGGCGTTTTTGGCTGTGGTGTCGATGGGCACCAGTGGTCCACCACGGGCTCCGGGCTTCGGGTCGTCCTGGTGCGCAAAGGGGCTGTGGCACCAGTTTTCCCACGTGCCGCGCCAGTCGAGCTTGGTCGCGTCCTTGCCGGTTTTGGCCACCCAGTGGTTGCGGAATTTCGAGCCCTCCAGGCGGACCTTTTCGGCTCCCCACAGCGGGTACGTGGCAAGTGCCCAGTCGCCCCAGGCCTTGGGGAGTTCCCAGTCCTTGGGCAGACGCGCACCGCGTTCGGCAACCGGCTTGGGCGCCGCGTCAGCGGCGGGTGGTGGTGGCGGAGCTGGTGGCGGACTGGCGCCGGAATCTGGCGGCGCGGCGGCAACAACCTCTCCCGGTTCTTTCTCTTTTATTTCCGTTCCCTCTCCGTTCCCTCTCCGTTCCGTTCCCTCTCCGTTCCCTCTCAGAGCGTTTTCCGCTGGAATTCCTTGTTTTGGCGGTGTCGCTGTTTGTGGAATTCCGGCGGAAGCCTCGGCCTTTTCCATTGGAATTCCGGCGGCTACTCGTTCGGCATTCCACTGATCAAATGTCAATTCCGGCAGCGGCGCCAGTTGTTCGGCGGCTCTTGCCTTGTTCTTCTTGCGCAGGCGGTCACAGGCTCGCGAGTAGTGGTGCGCCAACTTGGAAAGCCAGGCGGCGGCTGCCTTTTCGCAGACCGTCTCGTGGTACAGGCGGCCGTCGCTGCACTTCACGAAGCCCTGCAGTGCCTGGTCACGCACCTTGCGCCACTCCTTGAAGAAGCGGCCAAAGCCGGCGAGGTTTGCGAGTTCGATGTCGTCGTCAGGAACTGAGCCGCACGGCACCTGGTGCCAAGACGCACACCACAGCATGACGCCGGCCCGGAAGGCGTCGCCGCTGACCTCGGCACCAAAGCGTGAATCACGCAGGCGCCTGACGTCCAGCTCCATGTACTGGAAGTCGCGCAGGTCAACCTCGGCGGGGACCAGTGGCGCAGGGCGTGATGACTCAGTCATGCGGCCCCCTTGGCAATCACCGTCACCACGGTCCTGTTCTTCACCAAGAACTCAACGCCGCCCGACTTGATCGTGCAGTCGCCCGCGAACTCGATGGCCTTGCGGTTTTGCTCGGTCAGAATCGCGGCCCGGAACTTGTCGAGATCCACGCCCATGGCGCGCTCGATGTAGCGGAGCAAGGCGTGGTCCGACACGCGGACATCTTTGTTTTGTTCCTGTGCCGCCAACTGGGCCGACAACTTGGCAATGCGCTGGTTGCACCGGTTCAGGTAGGTCTGGTTCTCGCGAATACAGATCGCCAGCGCCTTTGCTTCATCCTCCTTGGTGGCGATGCGTGTCGCAACTGCGGTAGCCTCGACTCTCAGGGCTTCGATTTCCTGGTGGACGCTCATGCCGCCCCCGCCTTCATAAACAAAAGCCAGTGCGTCCCGTTTGTCTTTCCTGCTGTGTTCCCAAGCAGTGGCGCATGTGGCGTGAGGGCGAGGACTTCTTGCAGCTTTACCTGTGTCTCGTTCCACTTGAAGACCAGCACGCCGTCGTGATCCAGTACACGGAAGCATTCAGCAAAGCCTTGGCGCAAGTCATCGCGCCAGTCGGCCCCCAGCTTTCCGTACTTCGCGGCCAACCAAGAACGTGGGCCCGCATGCACAAGGTGCGGCGGATCAAACGCCACCAGCTTGAATGTGGCGTCCGGGTACGGCAGTTTTCGGAAGTCCAGGAGCGTGTCGGGCTCAATGCAAATAGTGCGCTGACCGGTGGTGTTGCCACGGCTGTTGTCGGTAACCGTCAGCGTCTCTTGGCGGCAGTCGCCAAAGACAACGTCGGGGTTTTTCTTGTCAAACCAGAACATGCGGCTGCCACAGCACGGGTCAAGCACGCGAGGCTGTTGATTCATGCCGCCCTCGCCTTCCGCACCGTCACCCGTGTTTCGTAGTGGCCCATGGCCAGCGGCGTCAGCGGCACCTGTTCAACGGTGACGACCATGCCTTTTTCGGCTGCGTCTTTCACGAGTTCCTCGAATGCCCACTGCATTTCGAGACGCTCGATTTCTTCGTAGGTCATCGGTTCGTTCATGACTCGTCCCAAGTGAGTTTCTTGACGGTGTCGGGGCAAGACATCGCGGCGCTGGCGATGGTCACCATGGCCTGGAACTTGTCTCTGGCCACGCAAATACGATCGGCCGGCACGACCTTCAGCCCGGCGGCGTGGAGCATGCGCACCGCATCGGTGAAACGAACGTTCAGTTCGCCTGAGCGCATGCGGCTAACTTGGGTGGTGTCAGTCTTTCCAATCGACTGAGCAAGCGTGTCGAGGGGGGTGCTTGCCAGGGCTTGTGCAACCAATTGCAAGCCTGCACTCAAGCGGTTGCTTGAGATTGCAATGTCGTCGTCCGACACTGGCGATATGGACACACTTGCAACCACATCAGCCACCCAACACCGTACTTGTCTGCTCGCGCAGAACGTCCCAGGGGATGTCGGGACGCAGTTCTTCGCAGAAGACGGGGGCCCCTCTTTCCTTCGTGACTCGCTCGATCGCCGGGCAGTGCTCAGCCGGGACACGGCGCTCAGCCATGAACCAGGGCCAGACTCTGCGGGGATCGCTGAAGCCGAGGGCGCTTGCAAGTGCAGCCTGCCCCCCGGCAACCTCAACAGCTCGGGCGAGGGCCTGCTTTTCAGGGGTAGATGTTTTGCTCATGCCCGCAGTCTACGCGCAGTAGACGATAGTCGTCAACTGGCAGTGGGCGCCGATGTGCGTGGCACGCGCAAACTAAACCGCATGGATCAGTGGACTGAATTGAACAATCGTGAGCTTGGCTCACGCCTGGCCGCAGCCCGACACGCAAAAGGCTGGTCGCTCGCTGTGGCATCGCAAAAACTACGGGTTAGCAAAGCCACCCTTGGCTTTTGGGAAACCGGCGAGAGAAACATCAAGCACCCCGAGATTGCCTCGTTGTGCAACCTGTACGAGATGAGCGCCGACGAATTGCTGTTTGGGGTAAAGCGCTGGCCATTCCAAAAGATTGACTTTTCCTCTGTCACTGGACTGGAGCCCCGAGATTTGGACCGGCTAGAGGGTGGGCTACTGCTCGTTGCCGCCCAGCTTGGTGTTGAGATCAACCAGGTGGCGCCGCCTGGGAAACGAACCGGCACACTCGGATAAACCCCAAGGTTCATATACTTACAAAACAACCACAATCAACAATTCCCCGGTTCGCGGGGTTCTCCCCGCCTGTTTCGGGGGGTGTTGTGCTGGATTTCACGCGAAGGAAGAAAGTTGAGTTTCTTTAATCGGTTGGCTTTGACCTTATTCGTTTTCTCTTTTTTAGCGGGATGCGCCACAGGCACCGACGGTCCGGTCCAGATCGGCCCCAACACGTACATGATTGGCGGCCTTGGCAACTTTACCGATTACTCCAGCAGCGCCGTGAAAGCGCGCTTTTTCCAGCAGGGCGCGAAGTTCTGTGAAGACAAAAACCGCACCATGGTGCCAATGAATAGCGCTGGGCGAGATTCTGGCTACGGAACGTACGCCTCCGCTGAAGTGCAATTCCGCTGCGAGTAGGCAAAAACCTCAATGAAGAAACTCGCAATCCTCGCTGCCATTCTGGTGACCGCTACGCTATCCCTCGCCCACCCAGGCGGCCTAGACAAGAAGGGCTGTCACCATGACCGCAAGAACGGCACTTACCACTGCCACTGAGTATCGACATGACAACATTTCGCGCCCTCGCTCCAATTGCCCTTGCAATTTCAGTAGGTGCTTCCAATGCGGCCATCACTGGAGCTGACGCTAGTTGGACTGACTTCGCGTCCGGGTTTGTTGTTGATAGCCCCGGAACCTTAACCGCGATCCAGGCGGCATTGACGCCAGCGCTGACAGGTTTTCAGTCTCACCCATTCACGGTTGGCATAGCCACAGGGGACCTTATCGACAACGAGGCCCCGGACTACTTCGCGCCCCCACCAGGCTCAATTTACGAGACGACTATTTGCTCCACCAACATAGAGGCCTCAGGCTACAGCGCTTGCACTAGGCCCGGGAGCGTCGGCGGCATAGGCTTGGCCCCAGGTGATTTTTTGTCGCTTTCAGGGCTGAGCGTCGCTCTTCCGTCGGCGGGAACGTATTGGTTCTACACCCGTTACCAAATGGAGGCCTTTAACGACTGGGCCCTGGCACCATCGGCACCCGGGCTATTTGCTGTCCGCGCGGGCAACATGCCGAACGGATTGCAACCAGAAGACCGTACGTTCTTTTTGCAGTCCAGCAACCTCACGCCCATCCTCAACGTGAGTTTTTCGTCTCACGTACCCGAACCTTCGTCGTCAGCCCTGATGCTGATGGCATTTTGTGCGGCAGTTTTTCGCTGGCGGCTCAATAGAAAAAGGGCTTAAGAGCCCAATCAACCGTCGCACACCACCAGCCCGCCACGAGCGGGCTTTTTTGCGATCATCAATTCCTACCGTCGCACTTTTCTAGCTTTTTGGTGGCGTCACACGCTCCAAAGTTGATCGCCGGCATGTGTGGCATGCCGGCGAAACCAGATGCCGCGTGCGTGGTGCGCAACAATTTTAATATTTACGTCTACTCCCCGTTGACAACGTTCGTCTACTCGCCGTAGACTTCACTCATCCCCACCCCGGAGACGAGTGATGCAAACAACGATAGACATGCAAAGCCTGGCACTGGCGTCAGTGCAGTCAGCCCAGGCGATTGACCGAGCCACGCTGTGGCCGTTCGTGGTTGTCGTTGAGTACATCAAGGCCGACGGCAAACGCGAGCAGCGCACGCACATCGTCCAGCGCGCCATGCACGACGCGCCAGACGGCATCGACCTGGTGCCAGCCGACGCCGAGCTGCTGCGTGTTGACGCCTTCCCTGCCACGCGGTTCGACGACATGAGCGCGGCCACACGAGACAAGTACCGCGACCAATACAAGGCCTTCCTGCTCTGGCGCAAGGCGCATGCCTTGGGTAAGCCCGTCGAGGCCCTGGTGCCCTGGCAGGACTACGACGCCGTGCACATGGACGAGTCCGTGCTGCGCTGGGCCTATGGCGCAAACCGTTTTTGTGGGGATTGAGCCATGGAACCAATTGAGATCAATCAAGTTTGGCTGACTCGTGGCGGAGAGACGGTGACGGTGGTGGCAACGAATCCCGACGACTTGTTTCCCGTCAAAGTCGAAAGGCATGGCTATCTGAGGATGAGGTTTTATGTTCGGGCGGACGGCACGGCAAATCCACGCCCCGGTGTTGACGACGCCGACGATCTGGTGCGGAGGTTGTCATGACCGCCTCCCGCACATACAGCACCGTGGAAATCGCCCGCCGCCTCGGTGTTTCCATCCAGACCGTTCAGCGCTGGGTTGACTCAGGGAAGCTCAAGGCGTGGAAGACGCTGGGTGGGCATCGTCGCATTGATGCCGAGAGTGCCGAGGCGTTGCTTGCAACAAGAGGGTATCAGGACATCAACGAGCTAAGCCCGCAGACGCTGGTGGCAGAACTTATCGCCGCCATCGAACAAGAGCATGGCGAAGAAATCAGCGCGGGTGAATCGGAACTCATAGACCGTGCCCGCGCCTACGCCGGCGGTGAGGCGCTGCGCGTGAAGGGTGAGTTTGAGGCGCTGCAGAACGCGGCGGACGCACTCGTCAGGTCAACCCATGAGTGCGAGAACAAGCTGCTGCGCGCCGCGATTGAGCGAATCATGGCGTGGCACCTCGTAACCTACCCGCTCAACGGAAACGCGGTTTGCGCCGATGTATTCGAGTGGTACGCATCTGGGGCTGCTGGGCAACTGCCGCCACTTGATCGACACAAGGTGGCCGCATGAACGAGAAACACGGTTTCCACCGCGTCTTCACGGGCAACGCATTCGAGCACCACGAGCCGGTGCCACGCCGCCCACGAACTTTGCGCCGCACGTTGCGGGCGCTGCTGGCTTGGCTTTGCCAGCCGTCGCCTTGGAGCAACCGATGAACGCCAGAACACTCCCTGTCGGCATCGTGCGCGACCTCTCCAATGCGGATTACCACGCACACCCGGCGCTTGGTTCAAGCGGCCTCAAGACGTTGGCAAAGAGCCCGAGGCATTTCTGGGCGTCGAACATTGACCCTAACCGCCCAGAGAAAGAAGAGTCTGCCGCAATGGTGGCCGGCACGCTGGCACATTGCGCGATTCTGGAGCCCAACAAGCTCGCGGAGCGTTACGTTGCTCGCCCCGAAGGCCTGGACTTGCGCACAAAAGACGGCAAAGCATGGATGGCCGCGAAACCTGCCGCCATGGAAGTCGTGACGCACGAGCAAATGCAAGCAGCGCAGAGACAACACGCGTCTGTCTTGTCTCTGCCTGAGGTCGGCGCGCTGCTCGCCAAAGGTCAGGCCGAGGTGTCCGCATTTTGGGTGGATGAAGACACGGGCACAGCATGCAAATGTCGCCCCGACTGGGTGAGCCCAGCGGGCGATGGCGTCGTGTTGGTGGACATCAAGACGTGCCAGGACGCGAGCCCAAAGGGTTTTGCGCGAGCCGTTGCAAATCTCCGCTACGACCTGCAGGCGGCCTGGTACAGCCACGGCTTTGGGCGCGCCAGCGGGTTGCAAGTGCTGGGCTTTGTCTTCGCTGCGGTAGAGGCTGACTACCCGCACGCGGCTGCCGCCTACATGCTGGACGACGACGCTCTCAGCAAAGCCAGGGCTGAGTGCGACCGCCTTTTGATGTTGCACAGGCAATGCGCAGACAGCGACAAGTGGCCTGGATACCCAGAAACCATTCAACTTTTAACCATGCCCGCTTGGGCGAACAAGGAGTGAGAACATGAACGACACAGCCACCGACTTGGCGAACCTGAGCCCCGGTCAGCAAATTCAAATCACAGAACCGCGAGACACGGCGGTGATGCCGGGATTCAACAGCCAAAACAGTTGGGAATTGGCGAACAGGATTGGTAAAGCCTTCGCCGCTTCGTCACTGGTGCCAGCCCAATATCAGGGAAACGTCGCCAACTGCATCGTGGCGCTGGAGATGGCCAACCGCATGGGGGCGTCTCCGCTGATGGTGATGCAGAACCTGTACATCGTCCACGGCAATCCTGGGTGGTCTTCCAAATTCCTGGTGGCCTGCTTCAACCAAAGCGGTCGGTTCTCCGCGCTGCGCTACGAGTGGACGCCTGATCGCACCGGCTGCCGCGCCTGGGCTATCGAGAAGGCCACGGGCGAGCGTATTGATGGGCCTCAAGTCACGATGCAAATGGCCAAGGATGAGGGCTGGAGCACCAAGTCTGGCAGCAAGTGGAAAACCATGCCAGAACTGATGCTTATGTACCGCGCCGCCGCGTTCCTGATTCGCACATACGCGCCAGAAATCAGCATGGGCCTGCAAACCAACGAAGAAATAATCGACACGGTGGAGGAGGTTCGGTCTGTCACTAGGCTTGAAGCCGTGCGCTCTGCATTGACGCCACCTGTGTTGTCAGAACCTGCCCTTGAGGTTGACTCATTCGTGGCAGCCATGAACGCTGCGGAGCAACGCAGCGCCGAAAGTGCCTGACATGAGCGCAACCGAGCCCCCCATCTACGTCGTCGTATGCCAGAACGACAAGCCGCACCACATCTACGGACCGGACACATACGGCCCCATCGTGCACGAGCAGTACGTCCGCACAGCCACTCTCGAAAACGCCTTCAAGCGCGCAGGTGCCATGGAGGTCTATGGGGCCTGCCGCATCGGTCGCATCGCTTTCGACTTTGACAGCCACTCGCCAGCCAACGTGCAGACCATGCTTGACGCCCTGCGCCAGTGGCGGGCTGCCGAGCGTGACGGCGACGCCAAAGAGCTTGCGAATGCCAGGGCTGCGCGGGACGCCGTGTTGAAAGCCGTCGAAGCCTGACCACCCACCACTCAAAAAGGAACCCCATGATTACTCAAGACACAGCCGTAGCGATCTGGCATGCATACCGCGAAATAGATGCAGGCGAAAAGCTGCTCGCAGACATGGCGAAGGAGCGTGAGCGCCAGATGGCGGACAAGCACGCGCCTACGTTGCGCGACGCTTTTGGTCACCTAAGACAACTGCAGCTTGGCATCCCGAGCGGGGAAAACTCGCACCGCTTGTTTCAGGTGAGCCCAGTCTTGGCGGAGTCAGTGATCCGTGCACACATCCAGAACAAACGCACCGAGCTGGTTGAGGCCAACGAACGGGCGCGAATTGAACTTGCCGAACCAGCCAACTTGCACCAAATCGCAAACTGAACCAACCGTTTTCCCACCACCAAAGAAAGACTGAAAGATGAACTCTGAAAACACCGCATCCCTTGAATCCCAGGCTGCAGCCGACGCACCAACTTCCGAAACCGACGCCGACGCCGTGGCCACTTTGGCCCCGCAGGCCGCTGCAGTTGAGGTCGTCATCAAGCCAACGATCGGTCGCCGCGTCTGGTACTGGCCCAGCGAATTCGAGCGCACCACGGATCCATACGCCAGCAACTACATCGCGCAAAACGACACCGCGCAACCACTTGATGCCGGCATCGCCTACGTGTGGTCTGACTTCATGGTGAACCTGACGGTTGCCGATCAAAACGGTGTCATGCATGCCCGTACCTCGGTACGACTGCTGCAACCCGGCGAACCGGCACCGGTCGGCAGCGCCTATGCCGAGTGGATGTCGTACCAACAGGGTCAGGCCAAGGCATAGACCGGATTGATCCGACGGAGGGCCTGGCGCCCTCCCCGTCGCCACAACACCACCTGGAGAACCCATGTCACAAGAATCCCGCATCGAAGAAGCCCGCGCCCTTGTCGTAGAAAAGCGCAAATGCACCATCAGCCTCATCCAGCACCACCTGAAGATCGGCTACAACGCCGCCGCCGCGCTTGTCGAGGCCCTGCAAGCCGAGGGCACCGTCATCTACGAAGCAGATGGCAAATACACGGTGCTGCTGACCGCCGAAGGTCTTGCTGCAATGCCCGCCGACGCCGACGCCGAAGCGCAAGACCCAGACCCTACGACATTCGAGCACCCCGAATACGGCACCGAAGGCCACGCAGAGCTGTTCATGATGGGCCGCATGCTGGACGTTGCCAAGAAGCGATTCACAACGCTCGCCGAGCCCTGGAGCAAGTTGCGCGAATCCGAGCAGGCATCGGTGCTGCGCGGCCTGCACAACGACATGAAGGACGTTGTGCGCGACGCCGTGAAGATCATCGCCGCCAATGCCCGCGTGACATTCCGCGCCCAGGTGGAGAAAGTCGAATTCAAGGGCATGGACGATGTCAAGGCCGGTCTGAAGCTGGTGAACACGCCGGAGTCTCATGCGCTCGCTGACAGCGCCGGCGGCTACGTGACCGTGGTGATCGAGCAGCTTGACGACCTCCTGGAGATTCCAGAGAGCGCACTGCAGGGCGAGCCCGACAACAAGCCGCTGTTTGACGCCAGCACCGAGCGCACGCCTGAGCAGGCATTGGCGGAGACGTTCGGCGGGTAAAGATCAACGGGCCGGGCCTCTGGGGGTTCCCGGGGGATGCAACCCGGGTACGGGATCGACCACACCTGCCTGCACTGTGGCGAATCGTGGCAGGACGGGCAGATGTGCGAGCGGCCATTTGCCCCGAAGTGGCGTGAGCGGAGTAAAGCGGCAGCGCGAGTGCTTTATCGGCGTCTGCGGGACAGCGAGTCAAGGAGCACAGAGTGAGCGAACAACTGAAGCCGACACCAGGGCCGTGGCGTCCGGTGATTGAAGGCACAAAAGGGCACAACGCTAGGTTAAGCGGCGCCGGCACGGCGTCCGCTTGAACCGACAGTTAGAAGGCTTGGTTGATAAACGAGACACTGCATGCACAACCCCTACAAACTGACCGGCCCGACATGCCTGAGCTTCAGCGGCGGGCGGACAAGCGCCTACATGCTGCGCATGGTGCTGCTGCACAACACGACCGAGGATGTGGCGCGCTGGCTGGTGGTGTGCTTTGGCAACACCGGAAAAGAGGAAGAAGCGACCCTGCGGTTTATTCGTGAGTGCGGGCTGCGCTGGGGCGTGGTGATTCGCTGGGTGGAGTGGGCAAAGGACGGCTACACCGAAGTGACCTTTGAGACCGCCAGCCGCAACGGCGAGCCCTTCGAGGCGCTGATTCGCCACCGCGCCTACCTTCCGAACCCGGTGACTCGTTTCTGCACCAGCGAACTGAAGATTAGGACGATGCACCGATTCCTGCGCGCCAACTGGCAGGCGTTGGGGTGGGAGGCTGAAGACTTGGAGTGGAACCAGATGATCGGGATTCGGGCCGACGAGGCGCGGCGCGTGGCGAAGATTCGGGCGCGCGGCCACAGCACCGAGACGACCAAGGAAAGCATGCTGATGCCGCTAGCCGACGCTGGCGTGACCGTGGGCGACGTGCAGGCGTTTTGGGCGGCGCAGCCGTTCAATCTGGAACTGCCGACCTACAAGGGCCGCACGTTGGCGGGGAACTGCGATCTGTGTTTTCTGAAGCCTGCCGCCCAGGTGCAGAGCCTAATTGCCGAGAAGCCGCAGCGCGCGGTGTGGTGGGCAAAGATGGAGGCACTGGCACTGGCACTGGCAAGCAAGCCAAGCGGCGCGGTGTTCCGCTCCGACCGCCCGAGCTACGCGGCGATGGCGAAGACTGCCGACACGCAGGGCGATTTCTACGGCCACGACGACGAGGAAGCGCTGGCGTGCTTCTGCGGCGAGTAGTGGAAGCCTTCTAACGCTAAATGGTGCGGCTGGCAGGAATCGAACCCACGACCCCTTGGTTCGTAGTTTTGCAGTCGTTTTTAAGTTGTTGATGTACATAGGTTTTGGGCTGACCGTTCCGAAATGTCTTGCCCTGTAATGTCCAGAATTCTGCGGGCCAGTCCCCCATAGTTCCCCACGAAAAACGGGGGGTGCCGGGGTGGTGGCGCACCGCATTTTGACACCGCAACGCCGCATGGGGTTACACTGCGCCCGTCCCTGCACACCAGGGATCGGGATTGACAGCCCGTTGCAGTCGCGGCATGAGCCGCACCGACACCGTTGCGGCTTTTTCATGCTTGGCCCGTTTTGGCGGCCCAGGTGGGGAGCCGCAAGGCTCGCCGGTTCCGTCCGCGGCTGCCCGGTCTGTCACCCGCCTGGGCTGCCGCCCTTGTTGACAGCGAGGACGGCAGTTTTTCAACTGCAGCTTCGGAGATCACCATGGGCAACATCCTCACCACGCGCACACGCGCACTCAAGTTCCACGACACATCCCTGACCGTGATTCGCCGTGATGGCGAGGTCTGGCTAAGGTGTCCCCAGATCGGGGACGCCTTGGGCTACCAGAAGCGCGGCGGGATTGCGATTGACGCGGTCTACAAGCGACATGCCACCGAATTCACCGACCGCATGACGCAACTGGTGAAGCTGCCCACGGCGGGCGGTGAGCAGGAGGTTCGAGTGTTCAGCCTGCGCGGTGCGCACTTGCTGGCCATGTTTGCCCGCACCGAGCGGGCGGCGGAGTTCAGGCGCTGGGTGCTGGATGTGCTGGAGCAGCAAAGCCCACCGCCCTTGGCCAACCCCACACCCAGGCAGCAAGCCGTGGTGGTGGCAGAACCCACCGCTCCCGCCCCTGTGCCGAGCAACGACGTGCCGGCTTATGTGCAGGCCTGCATTGACCGGCGGGCTTTTGCTTTGAGCCATGAGTTGTTTTTTGAGCTGCGCGGCTGGTTGATGCAGCAGGCGCAGTTCCGCGCCCGTGGTGCAGGCAACCGGGTGTGGGACGATGCGGCCGCACTGGACGCCAAGCTGGCCCAGGCGGACTTGGCGCAGTGGCGTGCATGGACACACGCAGCCCGCACGCGCAACTTTTTGCAATTGGCTGAAGGAGCCGCACGCATGACGGCAGCCTGGCGTGATGCGCTGCAAGCCGAAGCGCGGCAGTGTGCGCCTGAACTGGCGGGGCCGCTGAAAGACCACTTGCCACCGCACGGCCAACTGGGTGATGCAGCGGTGGCGTTGATGTTGGGTTCGTCACTGAACCCGGGGCAAGCCAGGCCCGGGGCTTGATGGCGCTGGGTTTTCAGGCAGAGGGGCGAGCGCCCTCTCTGCCTGCCACTGGTGTTGGATCTGACGGACTACCTCCACGAAGCTGCGCTCGCAGGCTGGGTCGTCCGGTGGGAAGTCGCCCGGGAAGCTGTCGCTGAAGTCGTCTTCGGCCCATGGTGGCGATGCCGGGGCCAGGCGCTGCAGCAGCGCTGGCCAGCTTGCAGCCACAACGGTGGCCAGCAGCACAAGCACCTCGAGCGCAATGAGCCAGTCAATCAGCGACCAGCTCATTGCGCCCCTTTCACGGAGTCGTAACCGGCTTCACAGATTTGTCCGGCCTGGTGGGCTCGGGTAGCAAACTCAGCCAACTCTCCCGCTCGCGCGTCAATCCGGCCGAGCACGTCGGTAAGCACCACGGTGGGGTTGTCGGCTGGCGGGCTTGCTGGGGCAGCGCCGGGATTCGCGCTTCGGGCGTTGGCAGCGGCGGCAATGCGGGCGACTTTGTCGCGCAGGCGGTCAGCAGCCACACGAGCAGCAGCAGCATCAGTCTGAGCAGATTCAAGCAGGGCAGATTTTTCATGGATCACTCCTTCGAGGGCACTCACACGGGCGACTTCTCTCAAACGAACGGCCTCGACGTGGGCGCGGGCGATTCGTTCTTGCTCAGCCAACTTGTCGGCGCGGTCTGTTTTTGTGACCTGGTGCGCGGTTTGCTCTTTGGCCAGGCGCACGGTTTGCACACCGACCAACAGCAGCAGCGCCACCACGGCGGCAATCAAGCCCTCGGTCATGGTGCTGCTCCCGCTTTGGCCGTAGCCTTTTGCGTGACGTTCGCAGCCATGTAGGCACCGGCGGTGGCCACCATCACCACGCTGTAAATACCCGCGTCGATGCGACCGAGCGACACCAACAACGAGGCGCTCGCGATGCTGGCCAGGGCCACGATGAATTTGCGGCCGCCAACGACTTGCAATGTGTACATATCAATCCCCCAGAAGTGGCACGTACTTTGGACGCCTCAAAACGAGGGTGTGGTGGACGTGTCCACGGTTGATATCGAAAGCGCTTTGGCCGTAGCCCTGCCACTTGGTGCGACTCTTGGTGCTGTACAGCTCCACGTGCCCGAACCACCTTTGGGGGTCACACTTTGGAGTGATTGCGCACAACCGCCGGTCGGCCATCAGACCGCCCATGCCCCCGTTGTAGGCCGCGTCACACATGGCCACGCGGTTGTAGGCGTCGACGCTGGTCAGTTGTTGCAAGCGCCGGTCGCAGTCGCGCAGCATCAACACCATGGCCCTCAGGTTGAGGTCTGCGCGGCTGTACACGTTGTGCCAGCCCAAGTCGGCCAGGCCTATGGGGTCAAGTTGTTTGGCTTGCTCCAGCGCGTCAAAGCGCAAACGTCCATCGCTGGTGTATGCACGGGTGAGCTGGCCCAGGCCTGCGCCCTCTTCTCTTGCCGTCTTCAGCCTGGCCGTGGTGGACCAGCAGTAGCGGTGGGTCAGCGTAATGCACGTCTCCTTTTCCACGAGTGCGCCGAGGTAACTGCGCATGGGCATGGCTGGCCATGCACGGTCTATTTCAGCCGCAGCAACAGGGAGCAGCGGGTGTGCCGCCTTGGGCACCACCGTGGTCACGTCGCTGGCCATCGCCGGGGCAAATATGGCAAATGCCACCGACCACAGGATCAATCGAAGGGCCTTCATTCACTTCTCCTTCAGCCTGGCGACCAGGGCACCAACAGGGTGCTGGGGTGGCGGCACATCCACTGCGCCGGTCTGCGTGTTGACGGTGACGATCAAGTCGTCGTCAGGCGGTGCAGACGCCTGCACTTCGCCCGATGGGTCAGATTGCACGGGCGAACCCCAGCAAGCCGAGGAACAGCGCCGAACTCAGTGCGCAGATCCCCAAGAAGGCCAACCCAGCCGCCACGTTGCCCTCCATGGCCCGCTCCCAGGCCTCTTGGGCGTCGGCGTAGTCATGCATGGCTTTTCGCGCCAGGTGGGTCGCGGCCAGAGCTATGGAAGCCCAGCTGAGCCACAAAAGCCTCACGAGTGGATCTCGCCACCCATCCGGCCCAAATGAGTGAGCCAGGATGACCAGCATGGGCAGAGGCAGCAGTGCCCACCAGCGATATCGTTTGAGTGTTTGATTCCAGTTCATGATGTCCTCCGTGAAAAAACAAAACCCGCCGGTGTTGCCACGGGCGGGGACAGTTGGTGAGTGACCAGCGACTAAACGTCGATGATCACCGTGGTGAGTGTTGGCGCTGTGGATTCGATGACACCGTCGCGCACGAACACGCGTGCGCCGGCTGCGGCGTCACCACGCGCACGCACAACACCGCCGCCGGGCAACTGCACCTTCGCGACCAGGCCATCGGTCGATGCGACCGTGCCAACCAGCAGCGGCTTCTCTGGCAGCAATGCCCGCAGTTTGTTGTAGACGTTACCCATGGGATTCAACCTCAATCGTTTGCCAAACATTCGGCAGTGCCACCTCCACCGAGCTGCTGCGCACGATGCCTTTGCGGGTGAGAGATCCGTCCGCGTATTGCACGAACTTGCCTGGCGTGATGATTCCAGTTGCAGGCAAGACGGGAATGCGCAAAGTGATGGCGGTTTGCGCCCCGCTATTGCCCAGGATGCTCAGGCCGCGCTGGCGGGCGGCGTCTGGGGCCGTGATGAGTGCGTCAGTCACCATGGGTGCGAGCACGTCGCCAGCGGTACCGGTGCGGGTGACCTGGCCAAGAACACCGACACCTTCGCCGCTGACAAACACGCGGTTGTACTGCGGTCGCTCTGTCCACTCCACCCCCTCCACCCGCGCCAAGTCAGCAGGTAGGTCAAAGTCCGGCGCTACCGCCGCCCAAGCCCATGGTGCCGTGGGGTAACGTGCCAAGAAGCGCAGCGTTTGAGCGCTGGCATGCGGCTGCACATAGGCCCCCGCAGCTTCAGCAATGCGCGTGAGAGCAGCCATGTAGCTTCCTTGGTGCGACCAAGCGCCCGCTGGCACCAGCCAGTCGGTCAAGCCCCACTCAACTGTCCAGCCCAGCGGCACGTTGTTCACGGTCAGAACATCGTTGACCAGCTGCTGCGCGGTTCGTTGTGTAGCGTTTGTTCGGTTCACCATCGGCGCATACGGCGCATCGAGCAGGGCCGTTAGGCCCCTGCCCTGAACGGAAATGTCTGTCCGTCCAAACTCGCGCGACCTGGAGCGACGCTCGGCGAGCAGGCGGTAGGCCACACCGTTGATCCGCGCCTCCAGCTCGACCGGTTGACCGAATGCGGCTGGCTCCAGGTTCGGCGCGGCACTGGCATGCATGGTCGCATTGAACCCCCACGCCCAGGAATCCACATCAATCGACATGGAAAGCCTGGGCGCGGGCAAAAGAATGTTGCCGTCCACCCGGCGCAGTTCAACATCATTGATCACAAGGTAGACCCTCCGTACCGGCACCACCACTTGCGCGGGTGGACCATCACCACCCCCACCGCTGTGGTTCTCACAGAAAAAAACCAGGCCCGTATCCGTCGCACTCCACTCGTCTTCAAACACCAAATTCGGACTGGGTGTGTAGCAAGCGTCCGGGTTCGGTGGAACAACACCTTGTGAGCGCATTCCAGCCGGAGGCTTGCGGGCGTCCTGAAAACGAACCGAGTTGTGCGCGTGCAGCGCCGTGGCGTAGCCGCCCGACTCGGTGACTGAGCGATGCAGACGGGTCGCGTCTTGCATGACCGCACGCACCTGGTTTCGCAGCCGGGTCGCGTCTTGCCAGACCATGCTGGTGCGGGCAGACACCGCTGTGGCGTCTTCAAATACTGCCGCACGGCTGACGTGCGCGCGCGTGGCGTTTTGCCAGGGAGTGCCAGTGCGGGCTGAGACTGGTGCGGCTTGCTCGAACACCACGCGGCTTGCGACCGGCGTGCGTGTGGACTCATGCCAAACGACGGCTTTACTGGACTGCAAACCGCTGGCCGCTTGCCACGTGGCCATCACGCTCATGGGTAGCGGTTTGGCTTGCTGCATTGATGACGACAAACCCGTCTCGCCGTGGGTCGCTTGCTGAAAACTTGACCTCACCTGGCGCACCGTGGGGCGCTGGGTGTTGCTCACATAGCTGACGGAGGCATCAAACGTCCAAGGCGCAAAACTCCCGGTCGCCGACACCTCCAGAACCGTGCCAACCAGGGCGGCGAAGGACAACGCTGCGAAGGCCCCAGTGACAGTTGCGAGCACCAATGTGCCATCAGCCACTGTGTCTGCACCAAACACCAGGTCCGGCGAGTTGCCGAGAGGTGGGTCGCCAAAAACAAGGTTAGCCATGGGTCACCCGAACACCGCCGACACGAGGCGCGCCGTGCCACCAGCAAAGAACTGAGCCTGCGACAAGATCACCTCGGTGCCCACGTCGGCGTCAAATGCAACATCCCCGTTGCCGTTGAGCATCCGCGCCCAGGTCGGGGTGCCGCTGATGAGGATGAGGCCGTCACGCGGCACGATGATGGTCAGCACGCCAGCCGCAGAAACAGTACCTGCAGGCTCAGACAAAGCAATGACGGCGAGTGGCGAGCTGCCTGCGGCTGCGCCAGTGGTGGGGCGAGTTGTGCCGTAGATCAAGAGGCTTGCCGCACCGGGGCCGCTGTCAAGCCACGCCAAGCGCCCTTGCATGGCCGCTGCTTTGAATGCGTCGGTCTCACCGATCATGTCGGCACCACCCTGTCAGCAACCACGGCGCGGAATGCCTGCGTGTAGTCGTATGAGAGTGCGGTGTAATCCACGTTGCGGTCAATCTCGGCGAACGTATAGACGCCCGTCACTGGATCACTCCAGGTTTCGCGGATGCAAATACCGTCAACCTCGCGAATTAGGCGCACCTTGCGTGACACCGGCACGTTGCTGAGCGTACCCTTGACTTTGACAGTGCCCGTGATCGTCCCATCGCCACCGTACTGCATGTCTCGCACTTTCTTGAGCAAATGGACCTCAGACAATGCCCCGGCAGTCCAGTTGGGTGCGTACTGCCCCGTTGGGTTTGTGCCGAAGAGCAGCACTCCGACGTTGAACGTGGCCACGTTTTATCTCCAAGGGCCGAGTTGGTCGAAGAAAATCGCCCCGGCACCACTGGCTGAATCTGGCACCTGTACGAACCGTTTTCCGACAAGGGGGCCGGACCCCAAAACCACGTCTCGGGCTGAGAAGGCCCCCGACAACTGCTGGGGCACAAAATAAACGCCGGGGAATCTCGCGCGATAGCTTGCCTCAGACAGCGACAAAATCTCGGTGAAATGCAATGCGTTGTCGGCGGCGTTCGGGTAGCTGCAAAGGGCGACAAGCCCTGACACCCCGGACGAGAGCCCACCTGAGGTGACCCGCGTGGCCGCCCGAGCTGTCCCCAAGCCGGTTGATGCTCGCGCAACGATGTTGCTTGTCGTGCTGAACTGGTCCCACACGACGGTGCCAGTCAGATTGCCCAAGCTTCCCTGAAACTGCCCTTGGGTGTTGACATCGAGCGGGGCAAAGCCGAACAGGGTGTTGTAGGGGTCTGGGTTCTTGAAAGGGATCGGCTCTCCGAAGAAATAGGTTTGCCATGCGTTGCCGGCGGCGTAGCTACAGCAAAAATAAAACAGTTTTTCGTCACCGAAGAACATCCAAGGGCGAGCTGTTGCGTTTGCCATGCTGCTTTTCGTCAGCCAACCGCCACCGCTGGCTTGCGTCGGAGTCGGGAACGGTCCGGTGCCCGTGTCTACATCCGACATCGTCTCGTAGCCAACGAGCCGAGCTGAGCGTGGGTCGGTCGTGAAGTTGTCATTGACCCGGAGGAAGTGTCGATTTCCGGTCACGTCCGCACTTCGGTACACGGACAGGTTCGTGCCGCTGAATGGCTTACCCCACCCAGCGGGTGCCAGCCGGGCGTTGATCGACCCTGTGGCGGTTTGGTTACTGATGCCGGAGGTTGCAAACGACGCAGTGTTTGTCGTCACCGCCGTGATGCGCTGCTCGCCGTTCAATCCGGCGGGTGCAGCACCCGCCACCAGCACCACCGAGCCCACTTCAAAAGCATGCCCCGTGCTGATGTTCATCGTGGCCACGTTGGATGCCACGACAAGACTATCGACTGTTTTTAAGCCGAAGCCGTTGACCAGGCAGGCATCCCATACGGCGATAAGTGAGCCCACCTGGCCGGTGAGTGAGGGTGCGCCCACCATGGCGCTGTGTAAAAATTTAACGCTTGTTGACATTTGAAATCCTCAAGGTGTGTCTACGTCGCCGCGTATCAGCAACGTGAAGTCGTGGTTGGTTCCGGTCTCAGGCCCCGCTTGGATCGTCTCGACGATTTGGATGGGGAACATCGCACCAACGGTGTTGATACGCAGAACGTTCCCCACGCTCCAGCCGGAACCCCAACCTGAGGCCCGGATGGTGAAGTAGGGATGCCCCACCGCTGGATTGATCGGGGCAAGATCGGATGAGATGTTCCCCGTAGCGATCACACCAACGTTCTCGCCGATCACTTCAAACGCCGTGGTGTTCGTAAAACGAATCACCCAACGCTCGGCTATCGCACCGATATTGGTGACCTCAATTGGGGCCAGGGTGGTGTTGTAGGTGCCGGTGGCCGGGCTGCCCTCAATTGCGTCCTTCCACTGGCCATTCCACGTACCCTGGTCAAAGACCAAACTGGCGCGTGCGAACAAATCGCCCGCCACCAATGCGCCGGAGACATAGGACCCTGGCACGGGGTAGGTATGGGTCAACTGGCGATTGAAGTTGATCCGCCCGTTGATCTGCACATCACTGAGTTGCACCAAGTCCTCGACTCGGTCCTCGATAGTGATCGGTTGGTTGTAAGACGACACGTTCGCGAACGTCACCGTCCCCGCTTCAAGGTCCGCCGTGTAGCCCGTGTTGATGGCCACGCCGGTACTGTCAAGCACACGCACACGAGACAGTCTCACGCGACCTGCGCTGAAGACCTGCCCATTGCTGACCGTGGCGCTTGCGCTCTTGGTGTGCCCCACAACAGCGAGGTCGCCGGGGCGCAGCGTGGGCACGCGCCCGTCTGACGGCAGGCGCACCGGATTGACACCCAGCAGGCTCGCATCGAGTGGGAGGTAGCTGTAGGCCGTGGCGTTGAAGCGCAAGGTCTCGGCATACACTGGGTCGAAGTAGATGGTCGTGACGCCAGGGATGGCGTAGCTGGACAAGTCCAACGAATCTTGAGTGTTGCCCGTCGCCTTGCGAAACCAAACCCGCGCCACGCCTGTTTGAAAGTCACACACGCCAACCGCGTCGGCCGTAACCATAAAACCATTGGTGCCGAACGAGCCAGTGAATGCACTCCCGTTCACCTTCGTACCCGCAATGCTCAAAGTTCCCGGGCGAAGCGGTGCGGCTGGTGTGCGAAACGTGATGCTCGATGACTGCGAACTGCTGGTCTGCACTAACCCGCTTTGCACCACAACGCCTTGGGCAGCGTTGTTCGGTCGACTCGTGATTGTGAAGTCGCCCGACGCATAGTTGGCAGCCCCAACGTCCGCTGCCGCGCCAGTTGCGACGTCCAGGTTTGTGAGCACGCGACCGAGGCGTTCGGAGTACGACGAGCCTGCGAAAGTGAAGCGGACCGACCCCGCGACCACCTGCCCCCCTCCAACTTTCTTGAGGCGCAAAACCGCGTCGCCAAAGTTGCCCACCACCGGGGTTGCATTGGTGCCCGCGCCGTCCGCTGCGTAGCTGATGGCCGACAGCGAACCGCCGGCATTTGCATTGACTGTTGCCATGTAATTAGTCCCTTATGCCGAGGCGTAGCCAGACACGGCTGCCCGCAGGTAGGTCTTCACAGAATTGGTCTTGACCCAGCCGACCGGGTAGTCGTGCGGTATTCCAAGCAACGCCTTGCTCACTCGCACCACGCCTGTGGTGTAGTTGATCGTGCCGATGGTCGTACCCGTGTCCGACGTCGTGCCGGAGTAAACCAAGACGATGCCGCCCGTGCCGTTGTCTTTGATCTTGCGACCGGTGTTTTGCTGCGGGAAAGTGGTCGTTACGGTCAAGGTGCCCGACACGAACGAACTCATGGTTGGGGTGCCAACGACACTTTCCGTTTGCGGCACATTCAGCGGCAGAGTGGCGCTGAATGTGCCGGGCTTAACCGAGCCGCCGAGGTTTGCCTCCCACTGCGGCCCGACGTCTACCATGGTCAGCGATGTCACCGGGGATGGTGGTGTCACCGCGTTGCTGAAGTTCGCAGTCCATGCGACCCCAATGCTCGGCACTACCGCGTTCGGCATTATGAAAATGTCGCCGGTCACATAGTCAATCGTGCCTGTGGAATCCCCGGCCAGGTTGCCCGCGCCGTCGTCCGTTACGGTCCTGACCGCCGTGTCTTCCCATGTGAAGCTCAGGGAGCCTGGCACAACTCTGCTGTTCAGGGACAGGGCAAAGCCGACCTTGGTGGCTGCCGCAACAGGCACTGGGTAAGCTGAAGCGGTGGACCCCCATGTGTAAATGATCTCGCTACCCACATCCGGTAGAGCGCCAAGCGTGACTGCAATGCCGCCCGTCGTGAACGACAAGGTGCCAGCCCCGAACGCTGGGTCAACCCCCTTGAGCGTGCCGCCGCCTTGATCGCGCAGGGTGTACCAACGCCCCAACGCCAGGTAGTCCACCGTGAGGGTGCCGGGCGCAGGAATGGGTAGCAATGTGAGCGTGACGACTTGGGATCGGTTCTCAGCCGTGACTCGGATGGACGCACTTTCTGTGGCATCACGAGACCCTGCAGCAGGCCGGTACACAACGGTCTTGGTACCGCTATAGGTCGCACCGCCGGGGGAGATGCTGAGTATTCCTTGCGCGTAGTCCACTGCGCCAACTTCGGTGCTGCCGATGAGCAGACGCCCGTTGCTGTCTGTCATGGTCAACGCGCCAACCGTGATGGACAGCGAGGTTGGTGCCATGCCCCCGCCGACGAACAGGCTGGCGGTCGGCGAAAGACTCACCGAGGTGGTCAGCGTGATGGTGTTGGCAGAGCTGGGCTGCAACCCCAACACATTCTGAGATGGAGTTGCGTCAAGAATGGCTGTTTCAGTTTGCGCAGACGGCACGAGCTGTGTGTAGACGCTCTCGACATCGGCGCTTAGAGCGCCCAGGTTTGCTTGCGCGACCAGTGGTGTGACGCTGAAGTAACGTGCCGCATCGGCAACCAGGGTGTCTCGAATTCGGGAACCGGCGGGGTCACGCTGAAAGCGCCGATTTGGCGGCGTACCCGGGAAATCAAACTCCAAGGCGTTGGCAAGTTCACAAGTGACGACCGTGCCTTGAAAATCTTGCCCGTTGATGTCAGTGTATGTGCCGCTGACGGTACTGACATTCAAGACACGCACGTACTGAATGACCTCGCCGACCTGCCCCTCGTTTTTTACGAGCATCAGCGTCTTGCCGGACGGGGGCGTCGGAGTGTTGGGTCGCTGAAAAATGGATAGCGACTTTTGACCCGCGATGTGGTTCTCAAACAAAAATCCCTGCCACTCAGACCCCGCCGCCAGGTACGACTCCACGCGGCTGATCGCTTGCGTTCGTTGGTCGAAGGTGTTTCGGGTGCTGAAGAGCGTGATGTTGACGCGAGGGTCTTGCGGCGGCTTGGCCACGATGATGTTGGCCCCGAGATACTGCGCCACGTCGCTCGTCTGCACGTGCGCAAATACCTGACGCACCCGCACACGGCCATTGCCCCGGTCAACCTCGGAAATATCAGGGAAGATGGCGTTGCTTGTGCCGTCAGGAATGATGTTGGCCGTAGGCCCGCCCCCGCCCTCCGGAACGTCCGCCATCACGCGACTTGCGACCAGTTTGATGTCGCCTTGTTGGATTGCCACTGGTTAAATCTCCATGAAACGCAAGGTGACCAGGTAGAAATCCCCTGGCTGCACGTCGCTGTAGTGTTCAAAAGGGGTTGCCTCGATCGCTTTGTCCTGGTGACGGAACAGAACATCCCGCGAGACACCACGCAAACTCAGCTGCAACACCTGACCGGGCACCGCAGCCCATGCCTTGAGTTGCGCCAGATCGGCAGCGGTGATCGCGCCGCTTTGTTGGTCGAACGAGCGCAGCGTGATTTCCCGGCCCGCTTGGAGTGCAGACGTCTGGATCAATAGCGCACCGGTGATCGAACGCTCAACGCTTTGCGCCACCGGCGACCAGTTGAATTCGTCCTCCCAAAACAAGTCCGGGCTCAACGTGACAGTGGTGCTGGCAAGTGACAACGTGATGCTCATGCTGCCCTCGCCTTTCCATCGGCCAGTTCGCGCAGGACATTTGTCAGCGTGTCCGCGTCATCGCGGCTTGCCACGTTCACTTGCGAACGACTGGTGCTGGTGTTGATGTTGACCGTTACGGTGCCGCCAAAGCCGTTCACGCTTCGCGTGGGCTGGCCAGGCACAACACCCGCCAGTGCTGGCCCGCCGCCCTGGAGCTTGTCCACCAGCCGCTTGGCTTCGGCCAGTTGGTTGTCGATTTCGCGCTGTGCGGCAAAGTCCCGGTTGCTCGGGCTTAGCTCATTCTTGTTGTACGTCGCCGCTTCCAGGAGCTTGCGGGCGGCGTCCAGGTCGGCGGCGCTCAATGTGCCCGCCGCCTCTTTGCGCTTGAGATCATCCAACTGCTGTTTGGCTGTGGAGCCCTGACCCGATGCGGAGTACTGCGAATAGCCGCCGCTGGTGGTCTTGTCGGGCGCGTTGGGGTCAATGCCAAAGAGTTGGTTTTTGGGCCGGTTCTGCTCGCCGCTGAGTTCATACAGACGGCGCATCTCAGCCTGGGCACGTTGGGCGGCATCGGTGATGTTGTCGATGCCTTTGGCACCCTGCGCTCCAGTGATGGCGATGACTTTGCCGGTTTCATCCACTTCAATCTTCAGCTTGAGCATGGCCGCTTGGGCCCGCAGCGTGGAGTCCGCCACGCCCCCGTTGGATGCAATGGCCGCCTGGGCATAGGTCAAAAACGCCTGCTGCTTTTGCGCCAAGGTTGTGGTGGTACTGTTTTTGATGACCTCCCACGACTTGGCGTATTGATCTGCTGTGTTCTTCAACTCACTCGCAGTTTTGATGCCGAAGTTGCGCAGTGCTTCGTCAAGGCTGCTGACCCCTGGTCTGATTTCATCAAGCTTCAGCCGGGCCTTTTCTAGACCAACAGTGAGCTGATCGCCGGTAAGCAGTCCTTGCTTGCCCAACTGCTCCATGCGCTCGATCACAGCCTTCACCGCTTTTTCAGTATTTGATGTCTCCAACGCTTTGTCGAGTGACCGGCTGAGCACGCGGCTGGCTTCTTCGCCTTTCACGCCCATGTTGGCCAGGGTCTTGGTCAGCGCGTCCACGTCGTTGATTGCGGATGTGGTGGCTAGGCTGAAGCCGGTCTCCAGCTCACGCACCGAGGTGCCTGCGCGTCGAAGCGATTCCAGGGCAACAGCATCCACTGCGGCCTTTAGCCGACGGGCCCCTTGCTCCGAGCCATCGAATGCGGCCTGTGCTTGGGTTTGAAACCGCAGCAGGTCTTCGCCCTTAAGCGCCTCAGCAAGGGCCTGGCGGATCTGGTCGGCGCTGGCTTTGCCTTTGACACCCAAGGCATCCAAGGCAGCACCGGCAGCGGCAATGCCTGATGCGTTCTCCAACTTGAGGCTGTCAGCAACCTTGGCCATGGCCTCGGTGACGTTGCCGCCCTTTTGAATGACGCCGTCGAACTCGGCCACGATAGTTTTGGCCGCTTGCGATAGACCAAGGGCTTTATCAGCTGCCAGTTGCTGAGCTTGCGCCAGTTCAGCCATGGCAATGGCCTGCTGCCGCGACGCTTCTTCCTGCGCCCTCGACTTGGCCTCGGCTTCTTCTTGCGCTTTTCCGTAACCCTGCCACTTGGCGATGGATTCACCAAGCCAGGTACCAATCTCTTTCAGGTTGGTGATGACGGCCAGCAGCGCGAACACCTTGATGCCACCCAACGCGGCAGCCAACCCTCCGGCCGCAGACGCGGCCCCACTGCCCGCTGCGGCTGCAGCCCGCCCGGCCGTGGCGTTTTCAATCTTGCTGACGGTATTGGCCCTGGTGGCCACCGTATTGCCCGCCTGGGCGGTGGTGTTGGCCACCGTGGCGGCTGTTTCCACGGCCTTCGCTGCGGCAGATGCCTGAGCAGCCTGACCGATGCCGAGGAAGGTTTGCGCAAGTTGCAATGCCTTGTAGGCCAGTGCGGCCTTGCCTGCGCTGTAGAGCGCAGCGCCCAAGGTATCGAGGTTGCGGGACAGCAGCAAGATCGCGTTGGCTGCAGTGCTGCTGATGCCGTTGGCCTTGTCCACCTCACCCACATAGCGAGTCCACTCGGTGGAGAGGTTTTGAATCGCACGGCCTACAGTTGCTGGCAGCTTGCTGAACTCCTGCTCAACAACCTGAGACTGGCCGCGCAGGGCCTGGATGACGACCTGGCTTGTGAGCGCCCCGGCCTGGGCTTGTTTGCGCAACTCGCCGGTGGTGACACCGAGCCCATCCGCCAGGGCCAAGGCCAGCCGGGGGGCCTGTTCCATCACGCTGTTAAATTCCTCGCCCCGCAACGTGCCTCCCTGCAGGCCTTGAATCAGTTGGGTGATGGCAGCTGATGAAGACTGCGCACTGCCACCACTGACCTGGATGGCTTGGTTGATGGTTTCGGTCAGCGCCAGGGCTTGCTGGTTGGTAACACCGATCTCTTTGCCAGCTTGCACTAGCCGGGCAAAGAGGGTGCCTGTTTCCTCCACCGCGCTGTTCGTGCGGGTGGCAACGTCGAACACCCCTTGGAAGGCGGCATCAAACGCAGCGCCCTCGCCGGTCACGATCTTGATACGGGCGGCCAGGTTTTGGTAGGCGTCTGCGGTCTTGGCAACATCCCCAGCCAATCCGCCCAGCAGTTGCCCGCCAATGGCGGCGCTGGCCACGCGCTGGATCTGCGCCAGTTGATCCGAGATAGAGCGCACACCCTCGCTGATCCGCTTGTGGGAGCGGGTCTGCGTGTCGGCAGAAGACACCGATGCAGACGCCTGCACTTGGTAGCTGGCGGCAATACTCTTGCCGTACTGGGCGAGGTCGGCGGTCTGCTTGGCGAGCGCGGCCTGGTGAACGGTGAGCTTTTGAGTGTCCACCCCTGCCGCAGCCAACGCCTGGCGCTGGGCTTGCAGGGCTTGCACGGAGGCGAGCTGCTCGGTTTTGGCATCGCGCACGGCGTCGCGCAGTTTCTGGAGCTGCCCGGCCTGCGTGCGTGTGGGCTCGGTGGTGGACGCAATGGCGCGGCCCGCAGCCTGCGCCGCCGCTTGAGCGTCTTTGAGTGCAGCGGATGCCGACTGGCTTTGTTCTTTGAGCTGGCGGAATTGATCAATCGCCGCTTGTTGCGCCCCCAAAGACTTGAGCTGGGTTGCGACTTCTTTGGCGCGCGCGGCCAGTGCCGGATCGACGGCCGCGTCCAGATTGTCTAAACTGCGGGCGAGCGCATCGACCCCTGGTGCGCCTTCGGCGTTTGCCAGTATGTCGAACTTAATTTTTGGATCAGCCATGAAGCCTCAAAAATCGGTGCTCAGTTTGTCGGGTGACCTGCTGTTGCTGGCCGGTGTGCTGTTCATTCCAGCGCTGGGTGGCGCGTGGCCCTACGTGATGGGCGCTGGTGTTGCGCTGCGTGCGCTGGACACCTACCTGGCCTGGCAAAGCCTCGGACGCAGGTAGGTGCTGAACCGGGTTACTGGCCCGGCAGGTTGACGATGAAGGGCTCGGCTTTTCCAAGCGGTGTGTTCATCGTGCCGCTCAGTTCCAACTCGCCCCAGTCATCGGCCAGGAAGTCGAACTCGCTGTCTGGCGTCAACACGGCCTCATAGACTTCCGCGTCCATGGGGCTCCCGTCGAGGTCGTTTTTCCCGTCGAAGCGAATTTGCGTCCGAATGGACGCACGAACCGCGCCACGGATGCGTGAACCCGTTTGAGCCAGCGCCGCATAACTGAGCCGGACGGCAAACCCTGGGGACACCGCAGCCTGCACCGCAATATCAAGCGCGCTGCCGGGAACGACGAACAACATGCCCAGACGGGTGTTGAATGTGTAGTCCGTGTTCGCCACGTAGGTGGTCGTTGCGCCATCGTTTGTCAGCACGACAGTTGCGGGGTTGATATTTCGGTGCGGCACACCCAAGCCCCCGGTTTTGCCAATCACATAGGCTTGAGCGCTGACAGTTTGAGCGCTTTGGTTGAACGAAATCAGCTCACCCATGAACGCCAACGTCAAGTTGGCTTTGTTGACCTCCTGGAAGGTGATGTTCAGTTCAGCCGGTTTGTTTCGCACGACTGAACCGATCACCTGGCCGCCAGTGTCTCGGCCACGAGACTCCAGCTCCTTCTTTTCAGAGTTGGGTTTGATGGCAAACTTTTTGGCGTCGCCGCCGTAGACCCAACCAAGCTGCAGGCCAGTAAGCGGGCTCCATGGGTTGAGGTGGATGTCGCCGTAGCCGATATATCCGCGAGTGGACATGTTGTTTCTCCAAATAAAAAGGCCCGCTGGGTGGCAGCGGGCCTTGGATTGACGAGGGATGAGCCGTTAGGGCTCGGGGTAGATTTCTTTGTACTTAACCTCAAACGAACTCAGCAGCAGTGCGCCATCCACCGCGTGCTCCTTCAGCTCTGGCTCGGTTTGAACCTCGCGCACCACGGTGTCGATGCCTTGGGCGGTCAACGCCAACTTGATGCGCTTGATAACGGTGCGTGCCGCGAAATGCAGTTGGTCTGCATCGTTGTCGGCATCGTCTGACCGAACGAACGCCCCCACCACCACCTTGGCCTGGCGCTCTTCTTTCTGGGCCGGTTGTGCAATCAGATCGTCACCGCGATCCAACGTGAACAGCACCTTGTTGCCGTGTTCTTTCAGACCCACGGGCAACACTGGGTTGGTCAACAGCGCTGCGCTGTTGCTTGCAGCCACCGGTGTGAGCACCGTCTTGAACACCTGGTGAATGCGGTAGCGTGTGCTGTTGGCCATGGGGTCAGGCAATCAGAGTGAGCGTGGCAATACATTCGAGCCCGTCGTTGTGCCGAGCGACGCTTTGAACCTTGTAGGTTTTGGCGTCGATCTGCACAGTGTCGCCGGACGAGAAGTCCACTGCCTCGGTGGGATAGAGCAAGGTCGGGTGCGCGTCAATGAAGTGGCCATCTAGCACCACCTCATCTGCGTCGGAAAAGATGCCCGAGAACACCACGTCAGGCGTAGCAGCACGCTTGCGCGTGCATTCGCGGGCAAAGTCCCCGGGCGCAAAAAACGCGCTGAGTTCGTTTTCGATCACGACTGTGTGCCGTTGGCTTTGGCCAGGGCGTCAGCGTCTGCCTTGGCTTTGGCTTCAGCCTCGGCCTTTGCAGCGGCGTCGGCTTCCGCCTTGGCTTTGGCTTCGGCGGCCAGCTCTGCTGCCTTGGTCTTGCTATCAACGGCCACTTCAGCAGCGCCGACTTCAAGCAGCCACTGCGCTTGCTGCTGTGGCACCACCAGGGTGGCACCCTCGGCGAACTTCTCACCGTCGTGTTGGATGGGCTGCAGCGCTACCAGCTTGACCGACTTGTCGCCGGTTGCTTTGCTTTGGTTTGACATGTTTTCTCCAGAAGTTTCGAAGTGCTGCGCCGCTTAGGCGGCAACGGCGTTGGTGAAGAGGAAACCGGCGCTGGGGCCGACCAGAACGGGCTGGCGAGCGTCGGTGACAGGGAAGTACCAGGTCTTGGTGTTGCGGTCGTAATAGGACTCTTCGACCACTGGCATCCCAGTGAGCTGGTATGTGTAGCCAAAGTTTGGCGAGCCCATCTCGGCGGCACTGGCGGTGTCGGTGTATGCCAGCAAGGCGAAACGCCCCCACACGTCCACAAAGTTGGTGCCGTCGTGGTGAGTCATCGCACCCTCCACGATGCTGGACACTTCGAACAGCGCCGCCAACTGCGCCAAGGTGGCGGGAGGACGGTCTGCCGCAGTGCTCAGACGGTCGAGCACCTTGGGGTTGCTGCGCAGTGCGGTGAGCACCTTGGGGCCCAGCACCAGGGTGTTCGGACGCTGGCCGATTTGCTGACGTACCGCCTCTTTGGCTGCGAGCAGGTCGGCGAATGGGTTGCTGGTGGCGTCGCTCCACTGGCTGGTACCAGACAAGGTGGTTTTGTTGCTGGCCGCGTACGAGGCTGCATTCAAGGCCAAATCGGCGGCTTGTTTTTCACGCTCCAGGGCTTGCAGGTTTTGTACCTTGCGCACGGCATTGGCCGACAGATCGATACCAGGCACGGCTTGCGCTTCTTGCTGCAATTCGATGGGGACAGAGCCTTCCAGGCTGTAGTCCACCAGCGCAAAGTTACTGGACGAGTAACCGAATTGCACGCGGCGGGTGTTAGCGCCTGGTGCGCGGGCTGTGTTGTAGAGCTTGAAGTCATCGGGCCCGAAGCTCATGATGCGGCCACCGCGCTGACCGACTTGAACAATCGGGAACAACACATTGGCCACCGGCGCGTTGTTGCTGCGGAAGCCGCGAGCCACTTCGGTGAGGATCGGGTCGATGACCCGGGCTTGTGAGGGAGTTTGCTGAGGCATGATTTTTCCTTCGGAAATAAAAAACCCGCCGGTGTCGCCACGGGCGGGTTGGAATGGAGGGAGAAGCTGTAGCGGGTACTGGGCTTGATCAGTTCGGGATCAGCAGCACTTCAATGAGCTGGCCAGCGGCAGTTGCAGCGGTGAGCGCACGACCCAAGGTGACACCTGCACTGCGTGTGATTGCCTGGCCACTGGCGTTGGTTTCAACAGCAGCACCAGCGGCCACAGCGGCACCGGCTTCCACTTGGGTGGTGCCGAGCATGTCAACGGGCACCAGGTCGCCAGCAGCAGCCGCGCTGGTGCGCGTGACGCCGACAGCGTTGGCCGCAGCTGCGGGCACACCGCCGGTGGCGGTGACGAAACGGTTGGCCGACAGCGCCGCCGAAGCGGCCACCGTGAGCGTGAGTAAAGCGATGTTCATGTGGGAACTCCAGAAGTTGGTTTGGTTGGTTGATCTGTGCAGACGCCTGGACGGCGATCAGGCGAAGTTCAGCGCTTTGAGCGCGGCGACAAAGTCAACCTTGTGCTCGGCCGCGTAGGCCTTGGCTTTGGCAACTTTGTCGTCTTGGCTCACTTCGGCTTTGTCGTCCGGGGCGTGGCTCGTGGGCACCGCTTGCGGCGCATCGTCCGCATGGGCCTGCGCAGCAGCAGCGCGGGCGCTGCGTTCAGCAGCGAGTACAGCGGCAGCGGCTTCAGGGCCGGTGGTTTTGCCGTCCATGGCCAGGCGGTCGAGCAGGACGCCGTGGCCAGGCAATGCCTGCTCACGCACGGCCAGGATGCGGGAACGCTCGTTGGATGCGCCCTCGGCTTGGAACTCGGAGCGCAGTTGGGCAAAAAGCCCCGCGTGGTCGCGCTCCAGTGACTCACGCGTGATGGTGGTGTCAGCTTGAGGCATGACGGTTCCTTCACAAGTTGGGTTGATGGATGTGTGCGCAGCACCGGCGCTGAAATTGGCACGCCTGCCCTTCATTGCAGGGTGCGTGCCTTGAGACAAGTCACTGATGAGGGCATCCAGGGACGACACCGCGTCCACCAGACCCGCATCAATGGCCTGTGTTCCGATGAACGTGCGGCCATCGGCCATACGCTCGATGACTGCATCGGCACTGGTGCCACGGTTGGCGGCAACAGCGTCAACGAAGAGCCCGTAGATGTAGTCCACCTGCGCTTGCAGCGTGGCCTCGCCTTCTTTGCTCAGCGGCGCATTGACGCTGGCAATGCGTTTGTACTTGCCCGCAGTGATCTCGGTGACCTTGAGTCCTGCGGCCTGGTTTGCCTGGCTCATGTCGCGGTGGGCCATCACGACACCAATGCTGCCCACGATGGTGGTGCTGCCGCTGATGTAGACACCGTCCGCAGCGCTGCCAGTCCAATACCCGGCGCTGGCCATTTGGCCGTCCGTGTAGGCCACCGTGGGCTTGGCCGCTTTGGCAGACGCAATGGCCGCAGCGAACTCCGGTGTACCAATGACGCTGCCACCCGGGGTGTCCATTTGCAAGATGATGGCGCGAACCGATGGGTCAGCCACTGCGGCTTGCAGCTCGCGGGCCAGCATCTGGGTGCTGGCGCCGCCGCTGACTTGCATCATCAAGTTGGCCTTGGGAGCCATGACACCCTCCACCGGCAGAACGGCCACGCCATTGATCACTTGGTAGGCGGTAGGCTCGTTGGCCAGGGGACGTCCCAACCGAGCCTCGACGGCCTTGATGTCGATCTTTTCGCCACGCAGGTGCGTGCTGTAGATGCCGCAGATCTCTTCCAGCGACTGGCGGGTAATGGCCCAGGGGCTGGTTAGCAGGTCGATCAGTTTCATGTTGCTCCTTCAATGCAAAAGGCCCGCTGGGTTGCAGCGGGCCTTTTGGCTTGTGGATTTATGGGTTACTTTATAAAGCCCTTGGCAAAAGCAAAGATCACGGCAGCAAGTGCCCAAACACCAATGCCTCGATTGACCCACTGATCGACCTTTCGGTCCGTAGATCGGCCTGCAGTTTCAACGACACTCATCCGCTCTTCCAGGTTTCCAAGACGCTGGCCTTGGCTCAGTTGCCGCTCTTCAATGCGCACCAGGTTGGTGATGGCCTCGGTGAGTCTGTCCACTTTTTGCTCCAGGCGTTTGAATCCCGCGTCATCCATTGTTAACCCCATTTCAAAGACCGCATAACAAACAATAAATTTCGCTGGTTCCGAGCCGAGCGAACACGTCGAGTTTGGCGCGACGGGCTATTCGTAACATCAGCCGAGTGCATACGCTCCCATTCGGAACGGCTGATATGGACGCCTGGGCCGCCCGGTGCGATGAAGTCGTCGTCTCTGTTGGAACTCGATACCAAGACTGTGAATCCCTGCAACGCCAGCAATCGCGGCGAAAATCCCACCCCCTGCAAGGCGATAGACAGTTGCGACTGACTCATTGCCTCACCACTGTTGTAGCCTGATCCGTCCCTTGGATCAGCTGATAGATATTGCCTGCGACACGCGAAGTTCCGGTCACCTGGAGAGGTGCCATGACGTCCAAGCCATGAAGCTTATGCAATTCAAGAAGGCGAAGTAGATCTGGACTAAGAGCCGACATCATCGCAGCGACAATCTCTGCAGAAGTCGCCCCGGTACCACCGTTGCTGCCTGAAACGACCACCGCGCCCGTGCCGCTGTTATTGGTTTGTACGCTGGTGGAGCCAACCAGTTGGTGGATCTGTGTGAGAGCGCCAACCCCTGACGTGTTGGCCTGAGTACACGGAGCACCAAAGAGGTTGATCACACCTGCTGGCGGCACGCTGATAGCCTCCGTACTGCTGTTGTTGGTCTGCACGCAGGCTGAGCCCAGCAGTTGGAGAACTTGCGTAATGGCAGCACCCGGCGAAGCATTGGTCTGCATGGACGATGCACTCGTCAGATTGATGACAGGTGCACCGATGGTGATTGTGTGGCTTTTGAGGCCCTGGGACACGCCATCAAATTTGAGGATGCCAGTGAAGCTGTAGCCGCCGTCCGGCGCGCCGGCCAGTGTGAAGCCTGTGTCGTTTCCCATGTCAAACACACCCGCAGCCGGGTAAGTCTGCATGAGCCACTGCACTTCAACGTTGTTCTGTGCTGGCAGCGCGAGGAATTCATAGGCAGCCGCCGGGCCATGGGTGCCGGTAGCTGGGACCGTGGCCCCTGGCACGCCGAAACCCGCGCCGCCATAGTGCGTAGAGCCCGCACCCGAAAGTTGACCGCCGTAGAGCGTTGCCATGGATCAGGTCGCCGTGAAGAATTGACGCAGGCTGACTGTGCCCGCCGTATCGAATCCCACTGCCAAGTACTTGACACCCGCGACCAGCGAGCTGTGAGAGCCAGCCAATGCGCCGCTGGCATTGACGATTTGGTTGGTGCGCGTCAAAACCTGCTGCGCATCAGATGCACGAATGAAGGTCAGCCAATTGATGGTGACGCCGTTTTGTGCCGATGCGCTGTCGTTTTTGATGTCGCTGATGACGTAGGAGCCAGCGGTGTCAGCCACGTTTGTCACAGTCACGGTGAGGGTCTGCGTGGTGGCATTGCCTGCGCCGTCCGTCGCACGAACACCCACCACGTAGGTGTTGTTGGAGTCGCTGTCGTTGGGTGCTTCAAAGTCGGGAGCACTCACGAAAGACAAAGCACCCGTGCTGCTGTTGATGCTGAAACGCGCTGCATCAACACCGCCACTGATACCCCAGGTGACCGTCTCATTCGCGGTGAACGTGTGGACTGACGTGGTGTTTTCAGCGACGCTGGTTGCGCTGGTGGACCCTGTAACACCACCGGGGCCTGTGATGGTAGGAGGCGTGGTGTCGCCACCGCCGCCGCCCGCCGTGTCACCATACACAAACGAAGACGTCGCGCTGCGAGCGCCTATGCCAACCACCCCAGCCGCCGTTAGAAAGTTCGTTCCATCCGTTGGCGGCACGCCGCCAAACGTCAGTGGCGTACCGTCGATTGATGCGCTGAAGGTTTGCCCCGCTACGGAGCAAACCACCGTGTGCGTCGTTCGATTGCTGGCGGGTATGCTGACGGTTGCATCCGCCGCTCCAATCTGGGTACCCACCCATGTGTTGCTGGACGTGCGCGTGTACCAGGTGCCGCCGCCTGGCGACACCGCAAACTGGTAGGCTGAATCAGAACCAGAAACACGCAGCAAACCAAACACAACCCAATCGTCACCAGACGGGGTGAACTCAAAGGTGAGGGTCTGGTCTGCACTGCCTGGCGCGGCAGAGTTTTTGATGAAGTACGGCGTGCCTGAGCCGTTACCAAAATCAACGCTCGCGCCGTTCAGTGCAAGGTTTGTTGTGCCAAATCCAGTGGCCACAGCAGCCCAGTTGCCGCCTGTTGGGGCTGCTGCAGAACCGTTGATGAACCCACTGCGGGTAAATTGATCGTCTAGAAAACGAGGCATGAATTACCCTTCACATCTTGATTGCATAAGGTGGCAGCGAAGAGTGCGGGAACACCACTGCCAGTCCGTATTGCTGAATGAAATGGACGCCGTTGTACTTGAATGAAACGGCGCTCGGTGGAGTACCCGCCAACGTGGTGCGGGTCTGCGGCCACAGGTACTGGTCCGTAAAAGTCCCGCTGCCGCCATGCGTTCCAAAGGTGGCTATGTCCAATGTGTAGATACCGGCCCGGTCTGTCGCGTTGTGGCTCCAGCCGTGCAGCTTGTTGGTGTTCGCGTCGTGCCAGTAAGGCGTGGCCTCTTGAGGTGAAACGCCCCCCGCAGAGAAGGACGGCACAGCACCCGTGACCGTGAAGTACTCGAACGTGCCACTGTCAATGTGGAATCTAAATCCCTGGGACTGCGTGAAATTTGGATAGGGAACCGAGTAGAGGCTCGTGATGCCATAGATGTAGCGCCCAGCCTGCACCCACACCATAGACTCGCGACAGGGCTGCTGAGGACGATGAATGCTCGGCACGGCGTCCGCTGCTGGGTCGTAGCAGAAGAAGAAGTTGCGCCAACCACCACCAGCGTCGCCCGGGATCAGTGTCACGTAGAACTTGTCGGTGAGCGCATCGTAGAGCGCCATCGTGCCTTGCTGAAGCGGTACGCTGGGGCCAATGTTGGTGCCCAGGCCAGCTTGGACGATGTTGGCGCGCGCTGCCACTTTCTGGGTGATGTGGTCCTGTCCAAGTTCATGGCGGTTGGTCCACATCTGCGACGCGAAGTCGTAGATTTTGTGGGCCCCGTAGAACCAGTAAATTTGCTTTGGCACGCCCAACGCGTTGCGCACGGCTTGCCCGCCGTATTCATGTGTCTGTCGGGGCGATGAGAATGGCGCAGCAAAGGCCACATCTGCCGGGTCGTGCTGGGCCAGCGTTCGCATCCAGTCCACACCGCGACCGCTTGGCCACGCCGCATTCGGGAAGCCCGCTGGGTAGCACGATCCCGGCGCTGCGGGTATCTCAACAGACATGCCGAGGGTGCTCATGTTCGACTTCAGCACGCCATTCCAGAACCCGTCACCGTGGCCGCCGCCGTTGTGATAAATGTTCGTGCCATCGATCACCGGGTCACCGTAAGCATCCACGATGGAACCGATGGGGTTGGTGCCCGGCCACTGAGTGCCTGCGCCAAGCAGTCCTGTCGCCTGAGACATGAACGTGGTTGCACCAGGTATTGGTGTCCAGGTCTGAGTCGGCAGCGAAGACACCCAGGCAGGGTTACCGCCCGACGGTGCAAAACGTCCACCGTGAACATTGATGGCTGAAAGCGCTGCGTAATTGCTCACAGGTTTAGGTAGGTTGATTGCTGTCGTACGTGAACTGCGGGAAGTTCACAGTGTTGAGGTTGTTCACCGACTGGTTGGAGGTCTCATCGGTGACCCACAACACCGTGCTGGTGCCGTTTGTAAATGCAACGTGGAGGTCTGGGGTGGCACCTGTAGTTGCCGACGCGGTTGCTGACTTACCCGCAGCCGTGGTGAGCCGACGGTTGCTGCCGACGCTGGAGATCGTGAAGTCGCCGTTCACCATCGTTACCTCGGCAACGGCGTTAGCGATCACTGTGGCGTAGCTGTCGCCCGCGCTGTACGCAGAAATCAACACCATCTTGGTGGCGTTGCTTTTGATGTAGATCGGCCCACCGTCCAGAACCGCTGTGTTTACCCATTTGGCCATGGTCTATCTCCTAGTTGGATGTCAGAAAAGGGCGCGAAATCGTTTTGACAATGTCGCCCTCGGCGTTGTAGAGAAACTCCTGCTCAGCGGGCGCAGACGTCTGCACAAGCTGCACAGGCGGCGTCGTGACGTTCACCTGGGCCGGGGCCACGGTGATGTTGGGCTGGGCGATATGTGCCTCTAGCTGCACGCAGCCTTCGGGCAGCGTCACATGGGTGTCGCCAGCATGCAGTTCGACGTTCGGCGGCTGGACCGTGACGATGGCACCTTCGTTGTTCACGGTGACGGACGGCGCAACCGGCTCACGAGAGGCAATGGTGGCCATGGCGGCAGCGATGGTGGCCATGGCTTCAGCACCAGGCGCTGGTGCGGGAGTCGGTGTTGGTGGCTGGTCGGGTTTGGTTTCGGTCGCAGCAGGCGTGGCAGGAGCGGGAGCACCAGCTTTTGGCGCAGGCAGCATGTCAGCATCCTTCAGCATCCGACGTTCGGTCTTCTTCGACTCGAAGGTGGCGTAGAAGTCGCTGCCAAACAGCTCCCATTCGGCACGCTCGCGGGTCATCACGCCACCATCAACTGCAGCCAGATAGGCTTCCACTTCGTCCTTGGGATTGATGCTGCCCTGGCTGTCGCCGTGCCACGCGGCGCGGGTGTAGGCCCAGCGCATGAGCGGGTCGGCGAAAAATCCAGGGGCTTGAATTCGGCCCAGGAACACGGCCTCGGCCATCCAGGTTTCGTATACCGGCTGACAAAAGCTGCGAGCCAACCAAGTGCGCTGGCCACGGAAGAACATCCAGGCGTCCAGCAGCGCGGCTTTGCTGGCGCTGTAGCTGGCGTTGAACTGCTTGAGGAGCAGCTCGACCGGTATCCCCAATCCCACGCCGATTTGCTGCACGATGGCGAGCACGAATGGCTCGAATGCCGCGTTGGGGCGCGCGGGGTTTGCAAAGCTGGCTTTTTCACCCTTTGCCAAGCCGAGCACGGCGGCGGGGCCAAGCGCCACCTCGGGGTTTACTGCGGCCTGGTCAGGGGTGACACCAAACACCGGCGCGGGGCTACCACCGCCGTCGGTCTCAATGATCAGCGTGAAAAACGCGCTGACGATGGCGGCTTGAATCTCGGCCTCGGTGTACCGGCCCAGCTGCTTGATGGTTTCAACCACCGGTGCCAAATAGGGCACGCCACGCGGCATGCCTGGGCGCAGCTTTTTGAAGTGGTGCAGGATGCGGCGGCGACCGCTACGGCCCAAACGATCAACCCACTGGCCCGCGTACAGGTCGCCGGTGAGGATAGAGGCACCTGGGTGGCGGTTGTAGATGTAATAGGCCAGCGGAGGGCCATCTGGGCCGCGCTTGACCCCGCCTGCGATGGTCGCACTGTCAATCTCGCCCTTGGGGTTGCCACAGCGGTCAGCCTCAAGCGTTTGCAGGCGAAGTTTGTAAGGCTGCGTGCTACTTGGCTGACCGTCGGGCAACAGGGTGAAGCAGTCGCCAGACTCCAGCGCAGAGCGCAGGGTGAGGCCTTGCTTGTCGTAGAAGTTTTGGTCGCCTTCCCAGTCGCAATCGGTGCTGTCGGCCCACAGGCTGAACTCGGTCTGCACTTCGGTTTTGAATGCCTGGGCCTGCTCGATGGACCAGCCGAGCACCTGGCGATTGGGCTCGGCTACCAACGCTAGGCCGGTGCCCACCACGCGATCCACATTTGTGTTGATTGCACCGGCGGCAATGGGGTGGGTGCGGGCCAGTTCGCGGCTTTGCCCGCGCTGCATGGGCAGGGCGCGCAGGGTGTCGCTGGCTGCATCGCGGGTGCCTGGACGCCACCAACGCAGGGTTTGGCCGCTGCCGCCGACGCTACCGACACCATCACCCGACAAGGCGTTGAATTGGGCCGATGCCGAGGTAATGGCATCCATCTTGGCCCGAGCAGCCATGCGCTGCGCCCCTCGTGTAGGGTCATAGGCCGCGATGATGCGGTCGAAAAGGTTGGGGGTCATGCGATGAATCAGCGGATGTACATCACGCGCCTAACCGGCACGGTTTTGGCTTGCTCGGCTGCAATGTCGATCTGCAATTGGCGGATCTCAGACTGCACTTGCTCCAGCTCAGCTCGGCGGTTGCGTCGTGCTTGGCCACCGCTGCCAATGGCGTATTCCTGGGCTTCCAGAATTTTGGTTTCGGCAGCGAGGTACCGCGCCAGGCGGGCTTGCATGTCGGCGAGTGTGGTCATGGGCATCAGCCTCCACGGCGCTGGATGAGCGCATCGGCGGCGCGGTAGAACTCGGCCTTGAAGTTGCTGTTGGCTTCGTTACGCGCAATGCCTTCAAAGTCAAAGCGCTTGCGGTAGACGGGCGACTTGCGAGTGAAGATGAGGATGGGCTCTACGCTGCGACCCTTGCGTTTCCAGACGCCACGCTGGCCGGACACGATGCCCACGAAGTAGGCTTTGTCACCCGCCACGCTGGCTTTGCTGCGGCGTTTGCTGACTGAGCGAGAACCTGTGAGGGCCATGATGCGCGAGAGTTCGCTGCGGGGCAGGTTGCCACTGGCATCACGCGGTGCGCTGCGGCTAAGCACCGTGCGCTCGCCTGCGAGCAGCACACCGGCGTAGCGCATGGCACGTTCGTAGCGCTTTTCCTTGCGCTGGCCACCGGCAACGTTGGGCAGCAGGAAGTTCTCGGGTGTGTTGCCAGCGCCTGCCTGGTCTTTGACAGCAACGCGTGCAGACAGCGTTTGCACCGTACTGGGCACGATGCGGGTGCTATTTAAGGTGTAGCGGGTCGGTTGGTCGAAAAGCGATGGCATCAAACCAACGATCTTTTTCTGGCTGGCTTGCGCAGTGCGGGTGAGCGCAGTGCTGGCTGCATAAGGAATCACACGCGCAGGCACACCGCGCACTTGCGCGATGACATCGGCGATGCTGCCTGCGCGGGTGATTTGAAGCATGTTTGTGGTGTTTTGCAGAGGGCAAAAAAGAGGCCCCGGAGCGTGAGCTGCGGGGCCTGCAAAGGTTTTTCAACCAGGAGACTTCGACAAAGAAAAAGGAGGCTTTCGCACCCCAACAACTCAGGACGGAAGAACACTACCTACCTGAATTGATGCCAATTTTGGGCCAATGTGTCGCATGGTTTCAAGCACGAAGATGTCGCCTGTGGGGGCGACAAAAAGGGGTTTTACTGAATTCGGCTGATGGTGTAATGGGGGAACAGCCACTTATTGGAGTTGCGTTCTATGGGAAAAACATGCCTCAAATGCGGGCACACATCGGAGGATGCGCCCCCGCCTCTTGAGTGTCCGAAGTGCCACGCGGTGTATGCCAAACTTGAAATGCTTGCCGCGTCTGGTGTGGCAATCAAGCAGGTACGACCACCGAGCCAGGAAGAAATTGAAGAGGCCACGCTTCGCGCCAAGGCAATGGCTGCAGAACCATCCATCCGCGCGCAAGCGCTTTTGACCCAGGCACGTGAAACCGGCGACTGGACTGGCATCCCCAATGACACCATCGTGGCCGAAGCCCAGAGAGTAATCGTCACGACCACAGAAGGCATACCAGGCAGGGAGGTCGCTGAGATTCGAGGCATCATCAGCAGCGAGTACACCTACGCATTTGGTGCAATATTTGAAGAGTTTGCAGGACTGCTGCGCAACATCGCAGGCTCAGGCAAAAGCAGCATGACCACCAAATTCTTGCGCGAAGGCAGACTTCAAGTGGTCAATTCGCTTCGCTATGAGGCACTGGACGCTGGTGCAAACGCCGTGGTTGGCGTTCGCATCGAATACGAAGAGTTCAGCGGGGCCAACCAGCGAGGGATTTTGGTGGTTGTGGCAACAGGCACAGCTGTAAAGCTGGGGCAAGCCTGAATCGCCTGGGCTGTCAACCTTCTTGTTCTGGTTTGCCAATCAGCAGTTGCCCCAGATGAACAACCTTACCCAGGCTACCACCCTTCTCTCGCAATTCCATGCTGGTTTTGGCCACCTTGATTTCTGCGTTAAGGCTGTTGCTGATCGAATCCAAACCCTTGGCCATGGCCTCTACATCCGTAGCGCTGACCTCCTTGCGAGCTAGTGCAAGCAGAGAGTTGGCCACGATGCGACGCAGGTCGCCTTGCGTTGACACGTTTTCAATGTCAGAGAGGGAGTCAAGGAGTGTTTTTGCTGCTTTCATTTATCACCTTCTTAAGTTGACGCGCCAATTGACGCGCAGTGAGTTGCTCGATTTTGAGCGGGATAAGCTCATTTGGTACATCCTGGCAACAAACTCCAAGTTGCTTTGCCAGATAACGTCGGGCGTAGCCTGTGGTAACAATCAATGCAGATTTCCTGTGATATTTCTGTTGCTTTAATCTGTTCCACTCGCGGCCCTCATCTGTTTTTCTGAACAGGGCTAGATTGGCCTGATATTTAAGATCCGATTCTTTAGCTTGACCTTGTCTCCGCAAAACAGACAAGCACTCGGCGCAACGAGCCTTCACGCCCAGTGCGTGTACTTTTGATTTGTGAAAATGGTCCAGCGTTTTCGAACACCGGCACAACGTACAAGTCTTTTTTATTTGGCTCATACATTTATCTCTTTACCGAGGCAGCCTAAAAGCCATCGGGCGGTCGCAGGTCTGACCACAGTGATGCGGCAACGCCTGCGCCGCTTCCTGATTGGCCGCGTATATCTCCCGCGATGCGCGATACGCCCGCTTCCGAAAATCACTCACCAACGTGTACCAGTGCTGCCGCCCAATGCCGAGCTGGGCCGCAGCGGCTTTGACGTTTTTCACGCGCCAGAAGTAGTGCAGCTCGAAGCACTGGCGGTCGAGAGCCACGGGTTGCGACACGACCCCCAGATGAAACGCGGCAAGCTCGGCGCTGCTGATGGCATCTGGCCCGCCAGGGGTACCGCTGACGCTCGTTTTTTTGGTGAGCCGACCCAGGAGTGAGGTCGTGGCGGCAGGCGGCGCGTATAAGCGCCGGGTGCGGCACCAATAGGCCCACTCTTCCGAGAGCGCGTGCAGGTTGCGCTCGGCCTCGAGGTCTGCGGGTTTGAGCACCGCTTCATCGTCGCGGTTGGTGGGCGCAGGGGCTGCGAGCCGGACGGGTGCTTGTTCGGTGGTGGCGTTCATTGGATTCCTCGGCTAAGAACTCTGCGGCCTACGGGCGCGGCGGGTGGGTTGACTGGGGGCAATGGCGCTGGTGCTGAGGGTGCAGGCGTCTGCACTGGCGTTGAAGCGGGGGGCTGTGCTGCAGATGTTGGCGCGGTGGCCACGGCAGCAGCTTGGGCGTCCTGCAGGTCTACGGTGGCGAAGAGGTCAGGCGTGGCACCTTGAGGCACCAGCTTTTCGCGCAGTCGCCGCCAGTCGTTCGCGGCCCACTTGTGCAGGCCGAGGTAGTGGGCAACCGCCAAGTTGCCGACCACACAGTCCAACACTTCGTTTCGTGCGCCGTTTGGTTTGATGTACTCGCGGATGGCCCGGCCTTTGTGCCAGCGTGTTTGGGGTCGCTCGGCCAGCAGCTGCTCGTAAAACTCGGCGTCGAGTTTGTTGTGAAAGTGCATGGCACCGGGGCCGTGGGTCAGGGCTAGGCGGTTGAAGATGTGGTCTTTGGCGGTGTCGGTGCCGATGGACCAGAGCTTGAGGCCCTCGGGCACTTTCTTGCCTTGCCAGTCCACGTCTTGCTTCGTGGGTGCGCCCGCAATGATGGGGCGGTTGCGCTGGCTGGCCCCCTTGGTAGCCAGGCACCCGAAGCGCTCGGCCTCATACGCGTAGTTGTAGACGTCTTGCGTGTTGGCACCGCCGGTGTCGATGCCGTAGGCGCTGATCATGATGGGCGTGCCGCTGGCGTGGGCCAGTGGGGTGCGGCGGATCTCGTCGAAGCGCTGCCACACGCTGCCCGGCGTTTCGGGGGGCTCTGACGGCGATCCCCACAGCACGATGTGGTCAATGATCCAGCGCTCAAGGCCCGGACCCCAGGCCTCGATCACCACCTCCAACCTTGTGACCTGGGTGTCGGCGTAGGCAGTGAGCACCAATGCCTGATCGGGCACCACGCGGGGCGGGTAAGCCTCGGCACGTTCCTGCAGTTGCTGCGCAGTCGTGGTGGTGTCGGATGGGTCGTAGCACAGCCCGAGACGGGTGTTCCAGTAGGTTTGCTTGCCGCTGGGGTCGCCACGCTTGTCGCGGATGGCTGCACGGGCATGCTGACGCGCTAGGCGCAACCAGCTGATGCTGCCCAAGGGAGCGTAGAAGGCGCTGATTTGAAAGCTGACGGTTTCGCCGTCGCCCGTACCACCGGCCACCCAACGGGCCTGGCCGCCGAGGGCTTCGTCGGGGAGCATGGTGGCTTTGTGGTGCTCGTCGATCTCCGATCCGCATTCGGGGCAGACAAACCAGGCGCGGTGCACGCGGTCATCTTCGGAGTCGTAGTCGTACTTGAAGTTCTCCTGCACCAGCTCGTGCAGGTGGCCGCAGTGCGGGCATGGAACGTGGTAGGTCTCGCGGGTACCCAGGTCGTACAGCTCGTGAATCTTGCTGCTGCCGAGCAGCAATGGGCTGCTGACCAAGTACGACTTACTGATGCCCTCGTAGGTGGTGAGGCGTGCTTCTCCAATTTCCACGGGGTGGCCTTCTGCGGCGATGACTTCAACGCGGTCGACTTCATCGCAGAAAAAATACCGTGCGGGAATTTCAGCCAGGTTCGATGCGCTGCCCGCTGTGGTGATGTAAAGCGCGCCGCCGTCGAACTCTTTGCAGTCCACGGTGTTGCGCGAGTCGCGGCTGCGCGGCTTGGCGACTTTGTTGGCCACCACGTCGCACGCCTCGATAGCCTTGGCGGCGCGGCTGCTCAGTCGCTTGGCGAGTTTGTCGGTGGGCTCCAGTGCCAGGATGTTGGCGGGAGCGCGGTCGATCCAACCCAGGGCAGCGTTGATGAAGATCTGCGTCTTGAGCATTTGCGACGCGGCCATGACGACGACGCGGGCCGCAGGGTGTCCAGGCGACAGGCACTGAAGCACCTTGCGTGCGTAGGGCGTGTGGCTCAGCCGGTAGGGGCCAGCGAAGGCGCTGCCTTTGGGCAGCACGACGTGCTCTTCGCTCCAGGCGTCCAGGTGCAACTCGGGGTCGGGCAGAACGGCCTCGGCGACCGCTCGCGTGATTTCTGTCCAGGCGTCTGCGATGTTCATGGGACTCCCTCCCACGCCTCAAGATCGGATGCCTGCTCATCGGCTGGCTCTTCGGTGGCGAGCAGATCAGGCGGCATCTCAACGCCCGTCCCCTGCAGCGCTGCAGCCAATGTCGCCAGGGTGCGCTTGGCGAACACGGTGAAGACCTCGCGCAGCTCGGCGTCGATCACGAGCTGGATCTCGCGCGGTTCAGTGAGAGGCACCAGACGCGTGGATACCTTGCGACCCACCAGCATGCCGCTGTCTCGCAGGGCTCGAAAGGCGGTGAAGGCGGCTTGCACGCCGCGCTTGCGCTCCATCAGTTCGCCCGCTTCTTTGGCAAGCGCAATTTCGGAACGAGATGCGTCTGCTTTTTCCCGGCGGGTTCGGTGCAGGTCGTAGTCGCTGCGGCTGCTGTGCGATTGCGCTTCTGGCGTCGTGTCGCTGCCACCCTTTGGTGCCTTCGCGCTGTCGGCACGTGCGCGGGTGTTGCGTGCCCATTGAATGTCGGCAATCTCAGGATCAATCATCCCGTCGAAGAGCGTGATGCGCTCTTCCTTCACGGCCTTGGCTACCGCCGACTTGGCAACGCCACGCCGACGTGCGTACTCAGCCTGGGTGATCAGTTCACGTGCCACAGTTCACCTATTGGTTCACTTTTCCCCCAGCCACCCACTAGCGAAACGACGGGGGCCGAATTACCCGTATCGCTTAGGGCTGTGGGAGTACCTAATGGGGGGTGGGGCATGGTCGATAAATATGCCAAACACCCTCCATTGGGTTAAAACTATTTCAGTCTGCGTTCACCTTGAGAAACAAGGTGCCGCCATCACAATCACCGCGCCACGCACCGTGTGCTGTCAGTTCCTTGGTTGCGTCGTCAAGACCCACCTGCCCAAAGAAGCGCATGAGGTAGTCGCATCGCACCTTCGACCAAGGCAGGTCGAGGGTCTGCCAACGCGTGCTGACTGACACCTGAATGCTTGTGTTGTCATGGAGTGTGTGCATTGCCACCATCCCCCTTGAGTAACAGCAATGCCTGCCCCGCCGCACCAGGCAGTGATGCGGCCATGCGAACAATCTGTTCTGCCTCGGTACCATCGAAGGGCGTACCCACTGATACCCCAGCCTCACGCGCATAGAACCAACCCGGCTCTTGCGCAATGACGCCACGCTTCCAGCATTCGTCTATGTGGGCACCCTCCCCCTTGGTTCTCCGCTCTTGCAGCATGCTCACCACACGTGGCATGTGTTCCTTCATAAACACCCAGCTTCTCTTTCTGTCCATCTGTCCACCTCAATTACATTGAGTAATGAATACATGCACTCACTCAGGCGCGCGGGCCTGCCTGCGCCCACACATGCCCGCCTGCGCTTTGTGAAGGACATCCGGGACAGCCAGCGTTTTCGACAAAGCTCCGCCCTGAACCCCAAGATTGCTTTTATGCAACTTCCAGGACTCAATGCAAAACACGTGGACACGTGGACAGCCGGACATCCAGGCGCGCCTGGTCGCAAATTCGCTACATAAGTTCAGCAAAAAACCACCCCGACCTTTTCCGGCACGCCGCCGCTCACTGGTCAGAACGAGCAGTTGTCATTGTTCCTTTGGTTGGTGCCCTGCGTTGGGCGGGTTAAATTCAGAGTTCTCATTGGGCACTGACCCTACAAGAACCGACCTATTCAGTAAAACTAAAAAATGCCGCCATCACCATGGCGCAGAGTCGTCACTTCGGTCAGGCGCATCACCAACACTGTCGCTAGCGCCAGGCCTGCGGTAAACCCAAGGTCGTGATTCGTCCTCGCGTTTTGCCCCGCGCCACCGCTTCCAGCCCAACCGACCCAAAGCGGCACTTGCTTGTTTCATCAAGGGCGTGGTTTGTTTGTCCACGCTGATACCAAAACCCAAAAGCAAATCGCCCAACGTCACCTCAGAAATCAGCGAACCGTTGATGCCATTGATGCCTGTTTTCTGGTCTTCGTCGTACAAAAAGCGCCGAATCGCTGATTCAATTCCACCCTCCACAGCGCGCTCGGCTTGCTGCGGGTTGAATAGCTCGTTTTGCTCGTCAGGTGTCGGGTGAAACCTATAGCCCCGAGCAAGGTATTCCAGCGCCTCAGCGTAAAGCTGCTCCAGGTTTTCCTTGACGTAGGCCAAGTCCACCCTGCGAGTCACCTCCACGGGCCAAAAACGCCGGTTACCACTGCCGTCGGTCAAGTAGTGGGACTCGTTTGTGGTACCTACAAACACAACCTGACGCGGATAGTCTTTGGGCCGCCGATCAAATGGCGCACGGAACCTGTCCTTTTGCGAGCTGATGAATTGCTTCACCTTGGCCACGTCTGAGCGATTCAGTGAGTCCATCTCACTCCACTCGTACACAAGCACCCCCTGCAAGTTTTGAAAACTGTCCTTGTTGTCCAAATTCAGGCCGGTGTCTGCAAACCAATCCAAGCCCAAAATTCGGGCCAACGTTGATTTCCCAACCCCCTGTCCACCCTCCAAAATCATCATGTAATCAAACTTTGTGCCAGGGCCACGAACAACCTCTGCGCCTTTCATCTGGGTTGGCAAAACACGGGCGCAAATGCCCATCAAAACCCAAGCACCAACACGCTTCAAATACTCCTTCAACGGGTCGCCATCAGGCAGCGGCTGCTGGCGAACCGCTCGCTCAAGCCAGCCCCCCAAGCGCCTCTCTCCATCCCAAGTGCCTTGCAGCTTCAAAAAGTACTCCCGCGCGGGGTGATGCCTGTGGCGCTTTGCAATCATCAACACTGCCTCCGATAAAGTTTGCACGTTCATGGGCGGCAATCCGTGCTCACTGTTCAACCACCGCCCCATCTCCAATTCGTCCTCCTCCTCCCAAGCGCCCGCAGCGCCTCCCCAAGGGGGCGCTCGTGTCTTCACCACGGCATTTGAAAATTCGTTGAACACCACCAACCCTCGTAGGCCTGGAATGCCAGGGCAATAGCTACCGTCTGGCATGGTTTTGCCATCCATGGCCAGCAAAATGTTTTCCCGCACCTTGGCGGGAGCTCGGTTGCTGCCCGTCGTCACCACTTCGCGCCACCAAGAGGGCTCTTGAGGAATGCCCTTGTTGCCAGCGCCAGCGGACGCCCGCGCCGCGCCCTGTTCGGCAACCGCATTGCCTGCGGCGGCATCAGGCGGCTTCAGTGGCGAGGCCGTGAGAATGAAATTGCGCACCATCTCCGCATCCCAGCCTTGCGAAATTGCATCCGCCACGTCCCAGCCATCAGGTAGCCCCTCAAGGTCGTGAATGCGGCACATGAAAACGCTGCAACCATGCTCAACCATCAGGTGGCCGCCAATACCCACCATGGTTTCCCAACCAGGCTGTCGCTCCAGCGGCAACAGAGGCTTGGAGGCTGGATCAACGCCCGCTTCCCGCTCATCCTTGCTCAGTCGCTGTCGCTTCGCATCGGCATCCGGCCACAAAACCACCCTGCGGCCAGCAATCAAACGCCAAGCTGCTTTGGGCCAGGCCTTGCCCCCACCCGGCCAGCTCACACAGTAAAACTCAGTGCAGCCCAACAGTTTGTGAACGGCCGCTGTGCACTTCTCGCCCTCAAACACGACCACAGGCAATGCCGAATCGCCGCCCAGCGTCGTGGCAGGCACGTAAAGCGGCCTCGGGTCATCCCACTGCTTGAAGTGCCAGCGGCGCGTGCCACGGCCATCGCTCGCGTCTTCGCACCAGGTGTGGGGCAATATCTCCTTGCCACCATCGCTCGTGTCATAGCGGCACACATAACCAAACAGCTCGCCCTCAAACCTGTACGCCCAGGTGTGCGAGGGCTGGCCACGGTGCCAGTGGTTGAACGTGGGCTCAGGCGTGTTCGCGGGCACCGGCACTATCGGGTGCCAATCGCTTTCGCTGCGCTTTTTGCTGGCCGCGCCTTGCTGCGGTTCAGGTGGCCTTTGTTGCGCGGGTGCTGGTGCGGGCGTCTGAACCGCCTCACGCTCCCACCCCAAGTCGGCCATCAACTCGCGTGCCGCCTGGGCATTGTTGATACCGCGAATCGCCGCACGCAAACTGGTGAGATCACCACCCCGGTCGCCATCGTTGGCAAAGTCAGCCCAAGCCCCGGTTTTGATGTTCACCGACAGGCTGTCGCCCTTGCCCCCACTCAAATCAGCGCACTTGTATTCATTGCCATCAAAGCGGCCACCCGGCAGCCAAACAGGCAGCAGAGAGTCCACCCGTAACAGCAACGCGGCCGCCAGGCCCGCAAAGTCAATCGGCGCTGCCAAGGCACACGTTCTCATTCGTTGTTGTCATCCTAGTACCTGTTGTTTTTTTCTAAGCCGCCAAAGCAAGCGGCCAAACACGCATCACCCGACACAGCGGCAGCGCACCAAAAGTCGGCAGCGCGTAAAGATTCATGGGCCGCAAAACCCCCGGCTCGCGGCACTGCCCAACCACCACCAGCTCACCGGCGGACACCATGTTTTTCACGGTCTCCTTCACCAAAGCTGGCTCCGCACCAAGGCCCTGCGCCAAAGCCCGCCAGGTCACCCCATGCCGCTCAAAGTCAGCCACAGCGCCAGTTAATCTCAAACGCAACTCACCACAAGGCCGCATTCATTCATCCTTTGGCTTCAAAGCGCTCAATCCCATGTCAGCGTCTCTGGCGAGTTCTGGACGTGCATGCGAGCCATGACGTGCAGCGCCTGCACGTAGTCAGCTGGGTAACAGCGCATGTCCTGGGGCACCACCTTGAACCCCAAGTGATGAATCAACACCAGCGCGTCCTCCAGCTTCTCGGTTTTGGTGCGGCTCACGGTGCTTTCGCTCACGCCCAAAATTTGCGCCACGTTGCGGGCCGTCCCGGCGTCTTGCATCGCCTGCAAGACCATGGCGTGCGCCTTGCGTGACCTTTCAAGCGCGCTGCTGCAAAGTTCAGCCATTGCTTCAAGCACCCCATCCAAAAATTGGCGAGCGCCCTGCCTGGGTTACGCTGGCAGTTCCACAACCAACCAGCCCCAGGAGGGCACTCATGGAAGAAATCCAAAAATTACGCACAGAACTTGCCGAACTGCGCGATGCCACCAAGCACCTGTTGGCGATGACGACGGCCGTGCTTTCGGTATCCCCAAACAGTGCGACGGCGCTGATGGGGTTCATGGCAAACGTCGGGCAAGCCAACGCAGCGAAAGAACGCGGCGAAGCATTCGACGACATCTCGATAGGCATCCTGCTCGCGCTTTCGTCTGTGGCGTTGAAGCACCATCCACAGGATCCAGAGGTGCGGGACGCCTACAACGGCCTTCGCCCCGGATCCAGGCACTGACGAACTGCTTCGCTCCCGCCACCTCCGAAGGGCCCATCGCATCGATCTCGCTGACGTCATACGCAATTGATGTGCTTTTCATATCAAGCCGCCTCCTGCGCGGCGGGTTCGGTGACGGGCACCGGCGGAGCGCCTTCGGTGCCGATCAGTTCTGGCCAAATTTGGTGCCAGTCGTGCCTGCGCAATGTCCACCGCCGCACAGCACCGCCAGACTCGCGCTCTATGGCCGAAGCCAGAGGAATTCCGCAGGAGCGCCCGCTGAAGGTGACGTTTCTGAGATGGTTGTAGGTTGTTCCACAACGTTGCGCGAACGAGTGACGTTCGGCAATCGACAAAGGAGAGACAAATTTATGGAGGTTCATGCCCCATTATTACACCGTTTGGTGGGTTCGATCAACTACCCCATTCGGTGTTTGCTTTGCGCTGCAATATGGCCATGAGTGACGACGCAATGATCCGCAGAGCAAACCTTAAAAGGCTCATGAAAGCCCGAGGCTGGAACTACGCCACATTGGCCGAGTTGACAGGCAAGGGTTACTCGTATTGGCCTGAGCTACTGAAAAACGAGAAAAAGTCGTTCGGAGAAAAAGTGGCCCGATCCATAGAGCAGGCGCTTGAGCTTCCAAGACTCTGGCTTGACGACGCAGCTGAAATTCCGCCGCTACCCGAAGCAGGCGCAATGCTTAAGCAGGTCCATCGTGTAACGGGTTGGCCATTTGAAAAGATTGACGAGGCAAAAGTACAGTCTTTGTCGCGAGACGATCTGATGCGCTTAGAAGGCATGCTCATCACCCTGGCCAGCAGCATTGGTCTTGACGTTGCAAACGAGTTGGCGGCGTGAGTACGGGCGCGAAAATATACAAATTCCCCACAACGTGTAAATCATCGGTTTAAGTGTGCCCCCTCGCTTGGGGGCAAGGAAAACCCCTAACAAGCAAGGAGACGACATGACCGCAAAGCACTTTTTACACGATGCAGAGAACGACAGCTTCATGAAACTCCACGGACTGGAGCCTAACCCAGGGCCCCACTGCTTGGAGTTGTACGAGGAGGGCGGGCTGCTATTCCTGCGCTTTTGGCTTGACGCCAACAACCCCGGCAGCGGCCCCCGCCACATTGTTTGCCCACTCACGGTGGACAAAGCCAAACAGATCGAAGAGGCTGCTTCCGGCCTTGCGCACCGCCTCGGCACGGGCTAAGTCCTCGGCAGTTGGCAGCGGGCCCGCGTTGTAAGACAAGCGAGCCACATCCAGCTCGAAACCACAAACCACCCACACTTGGCCAGGCCGGTGGTGCGTTACGCAATGGCTGCGCCGGAACCAGTCCGACCGCGTCCACTCGTCGGTACACGGTTTGCGCAACACAGGCGCACCCATGAGTTGCCCACCCACCATGCCATTGGGCCGCTGCCAGCCCGTGCCCAGCGCTGCACCGCCCAACAGATATCCCACCACCGACAACTCTTCATCGGTTTCCGCCTCAAATACCAGGACGCGACCCGGCTCTTTCCAGTCAACTTTCATCAGGTTCTCCTTTAAAAAAAACAAAACACACCCATGGCCACCAACCCGCCCCAGCCCCAACCTTTGCCCACGTTTCCGCAGCCCGCGCCCGACAGGCGTGGCGACGTTCCCATTCCTAACTACAGGTAACTCACCACCACCGCAACCGCGGTGAACACCAGCGGGCTGGCGATGGCGGCATAACGAATGCCGTTCAGTGCCGTGGCCCGGGTGTTGTTGCGCGCAATCATCTGATCAATGCGCTGCTGCAAATTGGCGAGTTCTGCCGGCCGCTGCAACTGCAAGGTGGCCCCAGGCACCAGCACATTCTTGGGTTCGTTGAAAAGCATTGGCGCATCCGCAGTGTTGATGCACCGGTGCACCAACAAAGCCGCCAGCACGCACAGGTAGGCGCAAAAAGCCGCCGCTCCCCACGCCACGAGGGACGGCACAGGCTCAAAGACCTTCACCGCATAAGCCAGCGAACCGCCAATGCCCGCCAGCAGCAACGTACACAACGTGGCGGCCTGCGCGGCCATGGTGTCGCCCGAGGCAATACGCTGCTTCAGGTTTTCATAGCCTGCCTTTTCGGCCACATCCCATAGCGCCATTTCGCCACAGGCGAACCTGGTGGCTTGGTCTTTTGAAGATTCGTCAGTTTGATTCATGGTTCATTGTTCCTTCACCCGACTGTCGGGTGTTTCAAAATTTTATCCGTAAAATACCATCCGGTGTTGACATGTCACACACCTTATAGTGTAATTCACTCCAACGCCCACCCCACGGGCGCATGGAGCGAAGATGAAATCACCCCAAACCGCCAGCCAGTTCATCCAGCACGACGGCGGCGCACGCGTCAACACGCTGGCCAACGCGGCCAATGACGCCATCCAGCCCGACGCCAGCGTGACCCAGGAATGCCGCTGGCTGTGGCCAGTGGGCTTGGCAGTGGCGGTGCTCACCGTGCTGGTGTCCATGGTCAAACCATGGGGGTGGGCAGCATGAAAACCGCTCCCACATTGAACCTGTCCAACGATGTCCCCCTGTGGGTGTGTGAGCTGGCGCGGGACGCCTACCAAATCGGCTGGGCGCTGAGCGAGCGTGAAAACTACAAAAGCGGCTGGTGGTGGGGGCTGGTCTGCGGCACCCTGCTTGGCTCCCTGCTCATCACCGTCGCATTCTGCGCAGGCCGGGGGTGGGCACCATGAGCGCAGTACAGACGCCTGCACAGTCCACGCTCGACGGCATTGCCCGCCCCCACGCATTGACGTGATGGCGGCGCTTGAGTCTGGCCACCCTCTGAAGGTCTGCGGCATGGGCACGCTGCTGGCCAACGCCACCGTGCGCCAAAACAGCCACGGCGACGTGCTGCTGGAGGTGCTCATTGAGCAGCAGATCGACCACCACCCTCACGCCCTGCCCTTGTTCGCAGCCCAGGTGATCGACCTGGGCAACGTGGTGGACAGCCTAGACCGCGCCCGCCAACTGGCCGCCCAGCTCACTGCGGGCACCGAGGCGCTTGCCCTTGGGCGTGGCCTGGAAACCAGCAAGCACTGCGGCACCCAGGTGCTGCGCCTCATCCACACCATCGGCATCCGCCGCACCGACGTTCTTTCCCAACAAATCCACCAAACGGAGACCGCCAATGCACACTGACCACCAATGCATCGCGCTCAGCGACGCCACCATCATCCATCGCCACGGCGGCTATGAGGTCACCGACGAATCACAAACCGTCACCTGGCCCGACAACAGCCAAGCCACGCTGTACCGCGTGCGCTTCCACGGCCACAGCGACATGTTCCTGCGGGCATTCATGCAGGACGCGTTTACCCAAAGTGCGGGCCACTGGATCATCTTTGACCTGCGCGACCTCCTGCCCCGCTCCTTCGCTGGCGAAGTCAAAGGCCTGCCCGCACGCGACACCCAGGGCATGGTGATGTACGCGCTGCGGATGGAATTCCTGACGGGCGCTGAGTTTGCTGCGCAAGCGCTCAAGAACCACAAGACCGCGTGGTTCAGTGATGAAACCGCGAGCGACCGCGTGCGCCGGGATTTGGCCGAACTACAAGAGCGCCCGCGCCCAACCAACCGAAGCTTATTCATCAGCACACAGGCGATCCACACATGAGCACCTGGATCGTCACCGCCGACCACGACGAGTTCGACCTCGTCAACCTTGACCAATCCAAGGTCAAAGCCTTCAGCATGGCCTGGTCACTCAGCCAAATCAACCGCTTCAACGGCCACTGCCTGCGCCCGTACAGCGTCGCAGAGCACAGCCTACTGGTGTGCGAGATCGCCGAGCGTGAACTCGGGCTCGACATCTTCGGTCAGCTTTCAGCGCTGATGCACGACGGGCATGAAGCCTACTGCGGGGACATGCACACACCGGGCAAACGTTCCCTGGGCAACGCCTGGGCAATCTTTGAGCGCTCCCTTGAGGAACTGGTGTGGCGAGCCTTTGGCATCAAAGGCCAGTCCCAAATCTTTGCATCAGCAATCAAACAAGCCGACCTGATGGCCCTGGCCACCGAGCGCCGTGACCTCGTGCCATTCACCGCCACCCCCTGGCCTGACCTTCGGGGCATCGAACCCATCCCCTGGGTGCGCCTGGACTCCCCCGAGCGCACCAAGATGACGTGGGAAGACTGGCGCGACCGCTGGCTCGACAAGTACCACGAGCTGGACTTTGCCCGCAACGAGAAGCTGTTCGGTTGCTCGCGGCACGACGCGCCTACCCCCTCCGATCAACCGCAGGGCTGATGCCCCTGCCAATCGAGAAGCACCACCATGACTTACAAACCACAGGACGGCTCACTCGCAGCCCGAACACTGGATTTTTTCCGCAAGCACCCCGACGAAGAACTCAGCGGCAAAGACATTGCCCAAAAGTTCGACGCGCCGTCCAGCAGCATCACCAACCTGCTGGTGCCCAGCCTGAGCCACGGCATGCTGATCAAAGGCAAAGATGAAGCAGGCTCCACGGTATATCGCGCTGGACCAAAGCTCAACGACTTGCCAGAAGACAGCCCACCAACCGGCTTCAAAGGCTGGCTCGCCAAAAAAGGCCAATCCTCTGCAGAAGGCCGACGCTCTCCGGTACAGATGCCCGACCCCGATGCCCTACTGATCGAGCCCAACATTCCGATCCCACCACCTGGCGCGGCACAGGGCCAACGCTACGCAGCCGTGTTTGCACGCATGAACGTGGGTGACAGTTTCGGCGTCGCCACGGATGCCTGCAAGCGCCTCACTCAAACGGCCCAAAGCTGGGGAAAAAGCACCGGCCGCAAGTTCGCAGCTCGCCAGGTCGACCAAACCACCTCGCGCATCTGGCGCATCGAATAACTGGAGTCCCCATGGAACACATCATCACCAACATTCCCATCGAGCAGCTCCACGAGAGCCCATTCAACCCGCGCCGCACGTTCAACGAGGCGGGCCTGCAGGAGCTGGCCACCGATATCAAGGCGCAAGGCGTGCTGCAGCCCATCCTGGTGCGTAATCGCATGGTCAATATGACCGCCGCCAACCCCGACGACATGTTTGACGGCTACGAATTGATCTTTGGCCACCGCCGACTCCGCGCTGCGGTGCTTGCCGGACAGACTCACATGCCATGCCAAGTGCGCTCGATGACCGACGACGATGCACGCATGGCCCAGATCAGCGAGAACTTGGCCCGCGAAGACATCCACCCCATCGAAGAGGCCGAAGGCTTTCACGCCCTGATGACCGAGCACGACATCAGCGCGGAGGCGCTGGTTGAGCGCACGGGCAAAAGTCGCAGCTACATCTATGGCCGCTTGGTCTTGCTGAAGGCCTGCACCAAGGTGCGCGACGCCTGCCTGGCCAACAGCATCGGCAGCGAAACAGCCCTTCTCATTGCACGCCTGCGCACCGAAAAGTTGCAGCAAAAGGCACTCGACTACATCAACGGCAAGTTCATTGACATGGAAGACGGCGGGCAAAAAAGCTACCGCCAAGTTCGCGAGCTGCTGCGCGAGAAGTTCACGCTCCAGCTCAAGGGAGCCCTCTTTGACACAGCCGACCCCTTCCTCCTGCCCGATGCCGGGGACTGCACCAGCTGCGCCAAACGCACTGGCAACGCACCTGAGTTTCACGACCTCACACTGGAGACCAAGAGCCGCTACAGCAACAACATCCAAGGTGACGAATACCTTTGCACCGATCCCGACTGCTTCGACGCCAAAAAGAAAGCCCACCTTCGCAACCAAGCGACCGAGCTGGAGCAGCAAGGCAAAACCGTGGTGGATGGGGCCAAAGCTCGCGCCGCCATTGATGCCTCCGGCAACGTCAAGGGTGCCTACATCGCGCTCAAGGACGTGAAGGCCGAGCTGAAGAAAGCCACCGGCACCAAGCCCGAGACCGTGCTGATTCAAGACCCTCGCACCGGCAAGACGGTAGAGGCCGTCAAGGTTTCAGCGTTGCAAGAGGCCGGTGTGCCTGTGTCGAAAGAAAAACAGTCCAAGGCAGGTTCTTTTGCCGAGCAACAGCGCAAACAGGAAGACAGCTACAAGAAAAAAGAACAACGCGCCGAGGTTGAAACCCAATTCAGGATGCACCTGTTGGGGCTGGTGCGTGAACGCGTCGCCGCTCAGGAGCGGTCTGCCTTTGACCTACTTTTGATCGCAGAGAACATGGTTGACCGTGTTGACTTTGGCGAACTGAAAACCATCGCCAAACTTTGGGGCTGCAATCACTTCTCGGATTTGCAAGCCGCACTAAACACCATGAGTGCCAGCGACCTCACACGCTTGATGATGGACTGCGCCCTTACCGTGGACACCGAAGCCCATGCGTATGCCGACGGCGGCGATCCTCCCGAGGCCCTGTTAGCCGCTGCCGCCCACTATGGCATCGACCCCGAAGCCGTTCGCGCCGAAGTGCAAACGCCTGAACAAACCACTTCTACCCCTTCGCCCGCTGCGCGCGCTACGAAGGGGGCGGGGGCCAAGGCCAAAAAAGCCGAGCCCGAAACCGCTGCCGAAGCTCCCGCTGCGCGTGCGCGAAAAGCGGCCAAGCCCGGGGCTGGGGCAAAGCAAGGCAAGGGCAAAAGCAAAACAATCCAGAAGGTTGAAGCCAGCTCCGCTGGCGATGATCAGATGGACGACGTCGGCCTTGCCGACGAAGAGCGCGACCCGAACACCGAGGACATGTTCGAGGGAGCAGGTGCATGAGCCGGTTTGCAATCCCTCAGCGCCAACATGTGCGCCAACACAAGGCGCACCTGGCCGCACGCCTACAGCGTGCGCTTCCAGGCCCTCTTGCGAAAGACCAGATCACCGACCTCGGACTGGCCCACTTCGCCAACCTGGAGTCGATTGCACAAGGCAAAGCCACCGAGGAAATTCTTTACCAATGGATCGGTGGCGCACTCACGTTCAGCCGCATCGCTGAATTGATGGCCAAAGATCACCCCGCCGCTCTTGCTGAAGCCGTCGCGGCAATGGGCAAGCTGCTCACGATCTCGGAAGCCGTGACAGAACGGTACAAGAAAACAGGCCGCGTGCTGTTTACTGGGCCGGAGCTGCAGTTCGCCAGAGAGGCCGTGCAGTGGATGGACTCGTTGGCCGAATCGTGCGACAAGCGCACCGCCATACGTGCCGCCGACTGGTCAGAAGCAAAACTGAATCAAATGATCAGATCAGTCGTCGGCGGGGTAGCACCATGAAGATGGCCAAGGCGAGCGAGGCCGATGTGAAGATGGCGTTGGAACTGGCGGGTGCGCTTGAATCGCTCGCAGGGAGGTGGGGCGCAACGATGCCAGAAGCCATCGCCAAGCGGAAAACCGAAGATGGTGAAGAAGAGGGTTTCTCGCTCGATGACGAGGAACACTGCCGCCGCGTTTGCGAGTACCTGATTCGGCTGACCCGCAGCGCGTCCCTCTTCCGGGTTGTAGGCGGCATGACCGTACTTCTCGACCCGATGAACAAGATCGTTGACCCCACAGCCGACACTCTTGAGCGGCACCCGGACTACGCCCCAAAGGAAGCAGTTCTAAAAGTCCTCAACGAAGCGGTCGAAGACATGCGCGAGCGCTGTGCCAAGGTTGCCGAGGGCTTTGAACAAACCCGGGACTGGGTACCCAATTCGCTCTACGGAAATATTCGGAATGAGGTCGCAGCACGCATCCGCAGAGTCCCGCTCACCAAGGAATAGCAGCATGGTGAACAAGCGCGGCCTCACCTACCAAGAAGCCATGGCCTACGTCGGCGTAAAGCGCCGAACGTTTGACGAGGTGTGGCGACCGAAGCTGGTGGCCATGCCGCAAGGCGCGTGCCTGATCTTCGACCGGCAAGACCTCGACCGGCTGTTCGATCAATTCAAAGCCGAACAAACCGCCTCGCCCACACACGCCGCCAGCAACGATGCCCTGTCCAAACCCGAGGCGCAGAATAGCGACCGGAACGGACGGCCCATCCAAACGAAAGGAGATCCAATATGGGCCAAAAAACCAGGGGCATCTACCCCGACAAAGAAAGTGGCTGGCAAGTCGACAAAATCTGGCACCACACTCGACTTCGCCAGCGCGGCTTCGGCTCTTATGAAGAGGCGGAACGCTGGCTGATCCAGCAGCTCGAGCAGTTGCGCAACGTGCTTGTCCACGGTGCGCAACTTGAACGAACGTTCGACCAGGCAGCGGCGCACTACCTCGCAACCCACGAAGACAAAGCGTCAATCATCACCGAGACCTACATGCTGCAAAGCGTGATGCCCTACATCGGCCACCTCGACGTGCGCCAGGTACACGATGGCACGCTCGCGCCCTACGTCACCGCAAGGCTGGCGCTGGGGCGGGCGCACAAGACCATCAACCTGGCTCTGGGCGTGGTGCGGCGCATTCTGAATCTCGCGGCCACAAGCTGGCGAGACGACAGCGGCCGCACCTGGCTGCAAACAGCGCCGCACATCACCATGCTGCCCCTTGTTGGTCACCAACGCGAGCCCATGCCCATCAGTTGGCAGCAGCAGCGGGCACTACTGCCATTGCTGCCCAGCCACCTGGCGCGCATGAGTTTGTTCATCCTGAACACCGGCGTGCGTGACGACGTGGTGTGCAGCCTGAAGTGGGAGTGGGAGATCCGTGTGCCCGAGCTGGGCATATCAGTGTTCGAGGTTCCCCGACAAAACGTGAAGGGCCGCAAGCGCTCACGCATCGTCGTGTGCAACAGCGTGGCGCAATCGGTGGTGGACTCAGTGCGCGGCATGCACCCGCAGTACGTCTTCGTCTACCGCCGTGAGCGCGTCAAAAACATCGATAGGGCACCCACCATGCCCTATCGGCCCATCGAAACGATGAATAACACCGCGTGGCAGAGTGCCCGCAGCAAAGCCAAGTTGGGCGACCTGCACGTGCACGATTTGCGCCACACCGTGGGCATGCGCCTACGCGAAGCGGGGGTGCCAGAGAGCACCACGTCGGACTTGCTGTGGCACAGCACCGCGACCATGACCAGGCACTACAGCATGGCCCAGATCGTGGAGTTGCACGCAGCGCTGGAGAAGATCAAAGACGACACAGGCCGCTGGAACAAGAGCCTGGCCACGTTGCGCAGGGAACAAGAAGAGATGCGTGCTTTGCAAAGGGAGGCCGTCAATGGCTGAAACAATTGATCGACCAAAGGGGCTTTACCAAGGGCCGGGTGGTATTTGGGTCATTGACAAAATCATCAATGGTCAGCGCGTCAAGTGGTCGACAAAATCGACCGATCTTGCCGAGGCAAAAACCGTGCTCGACCGTTACACCACGAACCTCAACGAACGTTTGCATGGATCGGAGTGGCGTGAATTCGTCAATGCGATGGCTGAAAACCCTCGTTCCTGGCTTTCACGCACTGCTCAATCCCTGGCCTATCGCGGTCGCAAGATCGGCAAGGGATGCACGGTGGACATCCAACACCTTGCAGCAGTTCTTATGCGGTCAGGCGGCAGATGCGAAATCACCGGCATTGGGTTCGACATGAGGCGCGGCGACAAGGGAACAACACCTCCCTTTCACCCGAGTTTTGACAGGCGCGACTCCAGCTTGGGTTACACGCAGGCCAACACACGCGTGGTGTGCTTGTGCGTCAACCTTTGCATTCGTGACTGGGGAGACGAGGTGATGAAAAAGGTAGGCAGGGCGATGGTTCTGAAAGAGTTGGCGGATATACAAAGCCCGAAACTTCCCGAACCTCAGTTACCCAATGGGTAGGAAAAAGAAAAACGACTTAGAGAGGGAAATCTCTAAGTCGTTGATTTATAACGCTAGGTTAAGCGGCGCCGGCACGGCGTCCGCTTGAACCGACAGTTAGAAGGCTTGGTTGATAAACGAGACACTGCATGCACAACCCCTACAAACTGACCGGCCCGACATGCCTGAGCTTCAGCGGCGGGCGGACAAGCGCCTACATGCTGCGCATGGTGCTGCTGCACAACACGACCGAGGATGTGGCGCGCTGGCTGGTGGTGTGCTTTGGCAACACCGGAAAAGAGGAAGAAGCGACCCTGCGGTTTATTCGTGAGTGCGGGCTGCGCTGGGGCGTGGTGATTCGCTGGGTGGAGTGGGCAAAGGACGGCTACACCGAAGTGACCTTTGAGACCGCCAGCCGCAACGGCGAGCCCTTCGAGGCGCTGATTCGCCACCGCGCCTACCTTCCGAACCCGGTGACTCGTTTCTGCACCAGCGAACTGAAGATTAGGACGATGCACCGATTCCTGCGCGCCAACTGGCAGGCGTTGGGGTGGGAGGCTGAAGACTTGGAGTGGAACCAGATGATCGGGATTCGGGCCGACGAGGCGCGGCGCGTGGCGAAGATTCGGGCGCGCGGCCACAGCACCGAGACGACCAAGGAAAGCATGCTGATGCCGCTAGCCGACGCTGGCGTGACCGTGGGCGACGTGCAGGCGTTTTGGGCGGCGCAGCCGTTCAATCTGGAACTGCCGACCTACAAGGGCCGCACGTTGGCGGGGAACTGCGATCTGTGTTTTCTGAAGCCTGCCGCCCAGGTGCAGAGCCTAATTGCCGAGAAGCCGCAGCGCGCGGTGTGGTGGGCAAAGATGGAGGCACTGGCACTGGCACTGGCAAGCAAGCCAAGCGGCGCGGTGTTCCGCTCCGACCGCCCGAGCTACGCGGCGATGGCGAAGACTGCCGACACGCAGGGCGATTTCTACGGCCACGACGACGAGGAAGCGCTGGCGTGCTTCTGCGGCGAGTAGTGGAAGCCTTCTAACGTGTTATAGGGCGACAGTTTTGCTGCATAACACCAAGCCCACACAGCTAAACCATTGTCAGGGAACGACTATGCAAATAACACATGGACAAAAGCGGCAGAAGGAAGGATTGCGGCAATGACCACAACTATCGACACAACCCCGGCGCGGCTGAGGGAGCTTGCCCTTATCGCCCGCACAGCCCGAAATGGATTTTTTCCAGACGAACGCAAAGAGGTCGGGAAAATACTTGACGCCATCGCCGCCGAGAAAGAGGCGCAGGCCGGGCAGGAGCCGTTTGGTTTCATTGAGCCAATAGACGTGGGGTACTTTGAGAAAAAGGTGTTTGATGCTGCGACCGTGTACCGGCGTCAGGCTACAGCCGACAACGAAGACGCGACTGTGCCTCTCTACCTCGCCCCGCAGCCCAGCGAGCCCGCGCCTGTGGACGTGCCGCTGCCTGAGCCGGACCTTGCAAGCAACTACATCTACGACGCTCACGTCTACAGCGAAAAGAAGCTGCGCCAGTACGCCAAGGCCGTGTCGGCAGCGGAGCTGGAGCGCATCACGAGCCTACTCAGCGGCATCGACAAAACCGAAGACGAGGGCGGCTGGTGGCCGACAAGCGCTGGGGCTGAGTTTGGCGCCAAGGTGTTGGCTGCTGTGAAAGGAACCCAATGAGCCCAATCCAGTGCGATTGCCCGAAGTGCGCCTCAATGTGCGCAAACAGCACATGCCTGCCAACGCCGGATGAGGCGCGGTCATTGATTCGCAAGGGTTTCAGCGCGAGACTCGCCACATACCGTTTTTTGACAGACACAGGCATGCAGTCTTTCGTCGGTCCAGCCCCCAAAGGATTCGAGGGCAGGCGAGACCTGCCGCACACGCAAAAGAGATGTACTTTCTTTGACGGCAATCACTGCGAATTGCACAACCTTGGTCTGAAGCCGCTGGAAGGAACTCTGGCGCATCACGATAGGCCGTGGGAGCCAATACGCATGCATATCACGACTCACTGGAGAGGCAGGAGGTTTGAAAGCGTTGAGGCGATGTTGAATCGGGAGTCCCAGAAAGGAACCACATGAGCGCAAAAGTAACGCTGATCGTCGAGATCGACCGCTACGGCAGGCGCATCGCCGTCGATCAAGAAATGGACATGTGGATCGTGGAAGACGCCATCAGGCACATTGATTTGCCAGACGGCACGGCCGACGGTTTCGGTCGCTACCTGTGCACCGACCCTCTAACCATCGAAAAGACCATGAAGTCCCGCCACGAAATTGCCTCAGTGCTCACCAATACGATCATCAAAGCACTGGGCGCCGGGGACACACGGATGGGCTACCAGCAGAAAGGGACGTGATGAGCACAGCAGCAACAACCGACCAGCGCACTGAAGCAGCACCAGCAGACCGCGTGATCTGGCTCGCCGACCTCCCCAAAGAATTGGCGTGCAGCAGCGAAACTGTCCGCCGCTGGCGTAAGGCCAACAAGCTGCCCAAGGCCGACGTGCAGCTGACGCAGCAAAGTGTGGGTTGGCGGGTGAGCACACTGCGGGCTGCCGGGATTAACTTGCCGTGATCAAGGAGAACTTGAAATGCCAGTGACTAAGACAACGCGGGAGTGCTACGAAGTGCGCGACGGCAAGCGAGGCGGCGAGTGGGCGAACATCACGCTGCACTGCTGGCAACGCGCAGCCAACGTAGGAACGAAGCACGAGGGCACTTACTACTGCGGCGAAATCACCATCCAATCCAGCTTCGGCACCTGGGGCTATATATGGACGGCCTGCGCGAACCCGTTCAAGAAGTTCCTGCAGGGAATCGAATTTGAATACGCCTTCGGAAAGTTCATGGGCGCGAAACTGGAGGAATTCGACGGCGACGGGTCAATGCTCGCCATGCGTAGGCGCATCATTGAAAACCGCCGCAGCACCTGGCTTAGCAAGGCCGATGCTCGCGCGTTGTGGGATGCACTCGACGACTGCGAAAGCGAGGCAACCTGCTCAGAGAACGACTGGGTTCGCGCCTTGGGCAATGCGGCCGACAGCCTTCGGCTTGATCGGCTCCCCGACGCAGCCGGGTTCTTGAATGAGCCCTGGGAGTACATTCAGACGAGGCCGAAACCGTGCGCCACGAACTTCTGGGGCGCACTATGGCCATTGTTTCTCGAAGCACTTAAGGCCGAGACAGAGCAGCCCCCAGCCAGTCTGCCCACGCCTGAAGCATCACTCGCCGCGCAGGCATGAACTCGGCGCGGTTGTAAGCAGCGCGCACGTCGTCGCTCGGAACGTGAGCAAGTTGGCGCTCGATGGCGTCGGAGGCATGCCCGGCTTCGTTGGCCCATGTGGACGCCACACTCCTGAAGCCGTGGCCAGTCATGCGGCCCTTGTAGCCCATGCGGTGAAGCAGGTAAAGAATCGAGTTCTCCGACATGGGCCGGTCAAGCCTGCGATCTGACGGGAACACGTACTCGGACCCACGCGACCGCGCCTTCAGCTCGTCAAGCAGCGCCAGCGCCTGAGGCGACAGCGGCACAAGGTGATCGCGCTTCATCTTCATGCGCTCCTTGGGGATGCGCCACAGGTCGCCGTCAATCTCGGTCCACTTCATCATGCGCAGCTCGGTGGTACGCACCCATGTGTAGGCCAGCAGCAGGCAGCCCAGCACCGACTGAATGCGGCTCTCCATGGCCAGCCGTGCCATGAAGTCGGGAATCTCGGTCAGCTCCAGCGCGGCAAAGTGCTTCACGCTGGCCTTGCCGAATGCCTTCTCGGGCTTGATGAGCGCCGGCACGTTGACGGCCGCGTGGCCATGCTCAACAGCCCAATCCCACACCAGGCCCAGCCACATGCGGGTCTTGCGCACGTAAACGTAGAGCCCGGCGGCGTCCATGCGCTTAAGGGCATCCAGTAGGTCGTCGCGGCTGATGCCGCCAATGTCCCGGTCCCCCAGCAGCGGCTCAATGTGCAACTCAATCGCCCGCTCGGCATTCGACCGGTAGCCAGCCGACACATCATTGCGGCCAGCCCAGTAGGTGATGCGGGCTTCGCGCAGCGTCACGGCAGCCCTTGGCTTCTTGGCCTTTGACTCCCTCGGGTCTGCTCCATCACGAAGCTGAGCGTGGATTGCGTCGCGCTTGGCCCTGGCCTCGGCCAGCGTCACTGCAGGGTATGGGCCCAGGCTGGCAGTCTGCGGCTTGCCAGCGACCCGGTAGGCCACGCGCCACACCCTGGCCCCCTTGGCGGTCACCACAAGGTGCAGGCCTCCGCCATCAAAAAACTTTTGCGACTTGTCGCTAGGCTTCAGCGACCGAATGCGGGCATCAGAGAGAGTATTTGTGGCCACGGTGTAGGCATCCTGGGGCGCCCCGAGCGCCGGGTGCCTACAGAAATACCAACAGCCACGGTGGGGGCGACTGTGGAAACCTGTGGTTTTGTGTGGGGCTTTGTTGGAATCTGACCGGCGCTAAGTGATTGATTTTGCACCGGTTTTTGTTGGTTTTTGACTGCCATCGTGGAGATTTGTTGGCAGTTCTTGGCGGAGCCGGAGGGATTCGAACCCTCGATGCAGGTTTTGCCCACATACTCCCTTAGCAGGGGAGCACCTTCGGCCACTCGGTCACAGCTCCTAAAACCAAGCAGCATTCTAACCTCAAGCGAGGTGCTCGCTATGCGCAATGGCTCAATAGTGAAAAGATTAAGCAGGTGCCTGATCCAAGTCGAAGGCTTTGTGCAACGCACGCACGGCCAATTCCATGTATTTTTCGTCGATGACCACGCTGGTTTTGATCTCGCTGGTGGTGATCATTTGAATGTTGATGCCTTCTTCACTCAGCGACTGGAACATCTTGCTGGCAACGCCCACATGAGAGCGCATGCCGATGCCCACGATGCTGACCTTGCAAATTTTGGTGTCGCCCGCCAGGTCAGCCGCACCCGTCTTGGGGATCACCACGGTCTTGAGCAACTCCATGGTGCGTGCATAGTCGTTGCGGTGTACGGTGAAGGAAAAGTCGGTCTTGCCGTCATGCGAGACGTTTTGAATGATCACGTCCACGTCGATATTGGCCTTGGCCACTGGGCCCAGAATTTGGAACGCGATGCCAGGCTTGTCGGGCACGCCGAGCAAGCTGATCTTGGCTTCGTCACGGTTAAAGGCAATGCCCGATACAACGGCTTGTTCCATTTTTACGTCTTCCTCAAAAGTAATCAGGGTGCCCGAGTGGGCCTCTTCGTCAATGGCGATGTCCCAAGGGGTGAAGCTGGACAGGACACGCAGCGGCACGCGGTACTTGCCGGCAAACTCGACCGAACGAATTTGCAGCACCTTGGAACCGAGGCTGGCCATCTCGAGCATTTCTTCAAAGCTGATGGTGTGCAGGCGGCGCGCCTCCGAGACCACACGCGGGTCGGTGGTGTAGACACCATCGACGTCGGTGTAAATCAAACATTCGTCTGCCTTCATGGCCGCGGCAACCGCCACCGCCGAGGTGTCCGAACCACCGCGCCCCAGCGTGGTGATGTTGCCGTCTGGATCCACCCCTTGGAAGCCGGTGATGATCACCACCTTGCCCGCAGCCAAGTCGGCGCGCACACGCGCATCGTCAATGCTCTCAATGCGTGCTTTGGTGAAAGCGCTGTCAGTTTTGATAGGCACTTGCCAACCGGCATAACTCACCGCTTGCATGCCCTCGGCTTGCAAGGCAATGGCCAGCAAACCAACGGAAACTTGCTCGCCTGTGCAGGCAATGGCGTCGAGCTCACGCTGCAAAGCAGGCGTGACCGATTCCGGAGAGAGTTCTTTGGCCAAACCCAAGAGACGATTGGTCTCGCCACTCATTGCTGAAGGCACGACCACCATTTGGTGCCCTGCCCGGGCCCATTTGGCGACGCGTTTGGCGACATTACGAATGCGCTCGGTCGACCCCATGGAGGTGCCGCCGTACTTGTGAACTATGAGTGCCATGGTTGTTGAAGAGTCAGGAGGGACGGGGCAACGGCTGCCCCGCGTAAACCCTGAATTTTAGCCGGTCGACTGCATACCGGCACTCCCTCAATCCAACGGCTCCCAAAAGAGCATGGCTTGGGCCTGACCGGGTAAGGCCAGAACACGGGCATCCAGCCCCAAGCCGGGCACAAAAATCAGCTGACCACCGCTGTAGATCAAGGGACCATTTCGCTCCCAGTCAGGCACGGCCGCCGCCTGAAACTGCTTCTTCAGGCTGCGTGGCGGTCTGCCCAAACCCGCTTGAAAACGCTCGCCACCGGTTCGCGGCAAAAGGGCCAGTTCGCCCAGCCAAGCCATGGGGATACCGTTTTGCGCGACACGTTGAACCCGCAACTGGCCACCCCAATCTGCCAGCCGATAGATGCCTGCGCGGCGCACGCGAAGTTGGCCACGTGGTTGCCCCGCCAAACGCTCAGTGACGTTTTGCTCCCTCGCGCTCCAGGTCAAGCGCGCCCGATAACGACGCAACCCGCCGCCGGCGTGCGACCAAGTCGCACTTCCCTGCTCTGGCAGTTCGACAAGCAAACGTTGAATCAGTGCCGACGATGCCGCCTGACCTGACACCTTCAACACCCAATCCCGCAAGGCATTGCTGCGCCGAGCAAGAGACAGCGTCAACCAAGGCCCCAACTGCAGGGTGTGACCATCGGGCGCCACCAGCGCCAGATCGTTGTCCGCCCGTTCTTGCGTCACATCCAGGGCTTGCTGGGCCCAGGTCGCTGCGTCGGCCAGGGACTCTTGCGCCTGCGGAAACGCCTGCGTTAACGCGGGCCAAACCAATGAGCGCAAGCGGTTGCGGGCGAACCGGGTGTCGGTGTTGCTGTCGTCGTCAACATAGGACAAACCGTGCAACCGAACATAGTGTTCAATCGTTTCACGCGAATGCTGCAACCAAGGGCGACACCAAACCATACCGTCACGCTCGGCCTGCTTAGGCATGGCGGCCAAACCGGCCACCCCTGCCCCGCGCAAGGCTTGCAGCAAGAAGGTTTCCGCTTGGTCTTGACGGTGGTGGGCCAGCAGCACCACATCGGCACCCGCAGCTCGGGCCATCTCGGTCAAGGCGCGGTAACGCTCACGCCGCGCCCAGGCCTCGATACTTTCACCGCTTTCTGGCCGAACCTGAATACGCCGCGAGTCAAAAAGCAGCGGGGCTCCCTGAGAGGCCCACTGCGCGCACTGCTGTTGTGCATGCGCCAACCACGCGTCCGCTTGCTTGCTCAATCCATGGTGAACATGCAGTGCCAGCACAGTCCAGCCACCCTCGTCCTGCGCCGCGCGCCACGTGGCATGCAAGAGTGCCGTGGAATCTCGGCCACCGCTGTAGGCCACAGCGACCACAGGCCGGTGATGGGGGTCTGTTGACATATCAACTGCCTCGAGCTTGAGGCTGACTCAGCGCCCCTACGCACTCAAGCGCCATGAAACCACGAGGGTGGTCTTAGCGCTCAGTGGTGTCGGTGAAACGACCGTAGGACTGCAAACGTTCGTAACGACGCTGCAGCAACTCTTTGACCTTGAGGTCGCTGACTTGGCGCAGCGCGTCATTGAGCGCGCGTTTGAGGTAGGCCGACATTTGTTTCGGATCGCGCTGCGCACCACCCACGGGTTCGTTGACGATTTTGTCAACCAGCCCCAGGGCTTTCAGGCGGTGTGCTGTGATACCCAGGGCTTCAGCAGCATCGGACGCTCTTTCTGCGGTCTTCCACAAAATGGAAGCACAGCCTTCCGGCGAAATCACCGAATAAACAGCGTACTGCAACATCAGCACTTGGTCGGCCACACTGATGGCCAAAGCACCACCGGATCCGCCCTCACCAATGATGGTGGTGATGATGGGTACTTCGAGTTGTGCCATTTCGAAAATATTGCGGCCAATGGCTTCAGATTGGCCGCGCTCTTCTGCACCAATACCTGGATAGGCCCCAGGTGTATCCACGAAAGTGAACACCGGAATACCAAATTTTTCAGCCAACTTCATCAACCGCAACGCTTTGCGGTAACCCTCGGGGCGGGACATGCCAAAGTTGCGCAAACCACGCTCTTTGGTGTCTCGGCCTTTTTGATGCCCAAGCACCATGCAGGCCTGGCCATTGAAACGCGCCAAACCGCCGACGATAGATTGGTCGTCTGCAAAGTGACGATCGCCGTGCAACTCTTGGAAGTCAGTGAAGATGTCGGCAACGTAGTCCAGCGTATAAGGCCGCTGCGGGTGGCGCGCGGTTTGCGTGACCTGCCATGGGGTCAGACTGGAATAGATGTCTTTGGTGAGCTGTTGGCTCTTGACACTCAGTCTGTCGATCTCTTCGGAGATATCCACTGCGGATTCGCTTTGCACGTAGCGCAGCTCTTCAATTTTGCTTTCCAAGTCAGCCACAGGCTGCTCGAACTCTAAAAAATGCCGTTTGCTCATTGGATTGATCCTATGTGCCGAAGTTAATAGTCTACCGGGACGGGATCCAGGCTGCGCCAAAGATACCAAGTGGCTACCGATCTATACGGCGCCCAGGCGTCCCCGACTTCCCGGGCTTCCGCGCGAGAAACGGGTTCACCACTGAAATAGTTCAAGCTGATGCCTTTGATCAATCCCAGATCATCCAGTGGCAACACGTTGGGTCGCATCAGATAAAAAATCAAGAACATCTCTGCGGTCCAGCGCCCAATTCCCCGGATGGCGACCAGTTCGTCAATGATGGCTTCGTCGTCCATGGCTTTCCACTGGGCGACATGCACTGCACCGTCGCTGAAGTGGCGGGCCAAATCACTGAGATACTCCACCTTACGAGCCGACAACCCCGCTGAGCGCAACTGGGCCGTCTCCAACCCCAACACCGCCTGCGGCTCCATGCGGTGGGCTTTGCACTGCGTCGCCAGGACAAAACGCTCCCACACCGATTGAGCGGCTTTGACCGATATTTGTTGTCCCACAATGGACCGCGCCAAGGTCGTGAAAGCGTCACCGCGACTTTGCAAACGGGCTTGACCAAACTGCGGAATCAGCTTGCGCATGACGCGGTCGCGTTTGGACAGATGCTTACAAGCCTCATCCCAATACCCGGGGGTGACCTCTGGAGCCACCGTGTCAGCGTTTGTTGCGGTCTTGCTGCGTGTGGACATCAAACTTTCGTCCAGGTGGTGCCTTGCGGCGAGTCTTGCAACACCACCCCTTGGCTGAGCAACTCTTTGCGAATTTGATCGGCCAGGGCGAAATCGCGCGCGGCCTTGGCGGCTGTGCGTCGTGTGATGGCGTCTTGAACTGTGAGGGCCAGGTCGGCGTCCGCTTCACGGCCACCGTCTTGCAGGTAAGCCCGCGGTGCTTGCTGCAACAAGCCCAGGGTGCTGCCCAACTGTTTGAGTAACAAGGCTGCGTGAATGGATCGCGAGCGATTGACCTCACCCGCCAGGTCAAACATCACGGCCAGGGCTGCAGGGGTATTGAAGTCTTCATTCATTGAGTCGCGAAACTTCGCGGCTGCGGTGTTGGACCAATCGATGTCTTGTGCGTCGGGCAGCTCCAGCGTGTCCAAAGCGGTGTACAGGCGCTTGAGCGCAGTGCGTGCATCGTCCAAATGTGCATCGCTGAAATTAAAGGGGCTGCGGTAGTGGGTGCGCAGCATCAGAAACCGAATGGTTTCACCGTCGTACCGCTCAAGCACCTCGCGGATCGTAAAAAAATTGCCCAAAGACTTGGACATTTTTTCGTTGTCAACGTTCAAGAAGCCGTTGTGCATCCAGTAATTCACATAGGGCTTGCCACTGGCCCCTTCGCTTTGGGCGATTTCGTTCTCATGGTGGGGAAACTGCAAATCGAGGCCCCCGCCGTGGATATCGAAATGTTCACCCAACAAAGCGCAACTCATCGCTGAGCACTCGATGTGCCAGCCCGGTCTTCCTGGGCCGTAGGGACTGGGCCATTTGGCATCTTCTGGTTCGTCCGCTTTGGCCGACTTCCAAAGCACAAAGTCAAACGGGTCTTCCTTGCCATCTTGCACGGCCACACGCTCACCAGCTCGCAGTTGGTCCAGCGTTTTGCCAGACAACCTTCCATAGGCCGGAAATTTTCTCACCGCGTAGTTCACATCACCACTACTGCTTTGATAAGCCAGTCCCTTGTCCTGCAAGGTTTGAATGATGGACAACATGCCAGGCACGTGGTCAGTTGCACGGGGTTCGAAGTCAGGCGGCTGGATTCCAAGCGCATCGGCATCCTCGTGCATTGCCGAAGTCATTTCATCTGTCAGCTGCTTTATTGGAATGTTGCGCTCCAGGGCACGCTTGATGATTTTGTCGTCTATGTCCGTCACATTGCGCACATAGGTCAACTTGTACCCAAGCACCCTCAGCCAGCGCGCGACCACGTCGAAGGTTGTCATGGAACGAGCATGACCGACATGACAATGGTCGTAAACGGTCATGCCGCAGACGTACATACGAACATGAGACGGATCGATAGGAACAAACGTCTCCAGACTGCGAGACAGTGAGTTGAATAATCGCAAAGTCATGTAAAAGCAGGGATGGCGAGCAGGGTGCTGAGATGAGGATCGGCTACCAAGGCACTCAGTTCAGGAAGGGTTGAGGCAGGAGCGTCAGGGCTGAAGACCCTAGAATCAGCGGCAGTATACCGGCCACCCTCAGTGCGACTCTCTCGATATCCCGCACACTTTCGATGGCTCGAACCGAATCAGCACCCCCTTTCCTCCTTGCAGAATTCATGGCATTCGCACACTTGGTTCGATGGGCAACACGTTTTCTGGCGCTTGCCGCTTTATGCTGCTCAACGGGCATGGCGCAAGTTGCCCAAAAGAACACGTCGCCGGTGGCTCAGCCGAGTTTCTCCAAGGCGGCCAAGTTGGTTGAGTCGGGCCAGACTGAACTCGCCATGTCGGTCATTGAAGAAGCATTAAAGACTCGTCCGCTCGACCCACAGTGGCGTTTTCTCAAAGGCACGGCGTTGACACAAAGCGGCCGGGCACTTGAGGCCATGGCTGTATTCACGGCCTTGACCGAAGACCTGCCGAACTTGCCCGAACCACACAACAACTTGGCGGTACTGCAAGCCGCAAACGGACAAACAGGGCAGGCACGGGTATCACTGGAGGCGGCCGTCCGTGCCGACCCGCGCTATGCCGTGGCGCATGAAAACTTGGGCGATGTTCATATGCGCCTGGCGCTGGAGTCCTACAGAAATGCCATGTCCTCAGGCGGCGATCCGAGCGCACTGGCCAAAAAAATGAAACCTCTGCAATTGATACTCGACGCCATGGGGACTTCGCTTGGAAACAAGGTCGGGGCGCCATCACAGTGAAGAATGCTTGACAATCTCTTGCCCTGCACTCCTCAGGGCTACGCTTACCTCACCCTCTATCGGGCACCTTAGTTTTTTTCTTCCCGAAACAACCACAACCACCATGAAGCAAATTTTCGGCAACCTTCATCGCATGCTGCTGTCTGCCGTAGCGGCCACCTCTTTACTCGTCATCACCACAGCCGGTGCGTCACCAGCCGCCAAGGTTGACGCACCTCGGGTCAAGCTCGTCACAACTCAGGGCGACATCGTGATTGAGTTGGACCCAGCCAAAGCCCCCAAGTCCGTCGAGAACTTCCTCGCCTACGTCAAAGCCGGCCACTACAACGGCACCATCTTTCATCGTGTGATTGACAACTTCATGATTCAGGGGGGTGGCTTTGATGCCAACGTGCAGCAAAAACCTACCCAGCCACCCATTCCGCTGGAGAGCCGCAACGGCTTGAAAAATGACCGCGGCACCGTGGCCATGGCCAGAACCAACGTACCTGATTCTGCAACTTCGCAGTTCTTCATCAACGTCAAGAACAACGACTTTTTGAACGGACAAGAAGGTCCAGTACCCAATGGCTACGCCGTGTTTGGCAAGGTGGTCTCTGGCATGGACGTGGTGGACAAAATCCGCGCCGTTCAAACCAACGGCAACACAGGCTCCCCTATGCCCAACATGCCCACCACACCGATCCTCATCAAAACTGCCACTTTGGAGAAATGAACATGGCCCAACAAGTTGACCTGAAAACCAACCACGGCGTCATTCGCATTGAATTGGACGAAGAAAAAGCACCCGAGTCCGTTCGGAATTTTTTAGCCTATGTGGCCAAAGGGCACTATGACGGCACGGTGTTCCATCGCGTGATCAAAGGTTTCATGATTCAAGGCGGTGGCTTTGACGCCACCATGAAACAAAAACCGACCGAGGCGCAAATCCGCAATGAAGCGAACAACGGGCTCAAAAACAATCGCTATACCCTGGCCATGGCACGCACCTCGGATCCGCATTCGGCGACCGCGCAGTTTTTCATCAATGCCACCGACAACGAGTTTCTAAACTTCAAGTCGGAAAGCGCGTCCGGTTGGGGTTATGCCGTGTTCGGAAAAGTGGTTGACGGCACGGCCGTGGTGGACGCCATTGAGCGCGTGAAAACCGGCCGTAAGGGCTTTCACGACGACGTGCCACTGGAAGATGTGGTGATCGAGAAGGCTACCTTGGTTTGATTTGGTGAATGCTGGTTCGCGCCCTCCACCCTTGCCTCGTTTTTGTGAGGTGATGGCGCAGCCGTCTTGGCAAGCAATCGATTTCATCAGCGACCTTCACCTGGCCAGCGACACACCGCTGGCCTTCGCCGCATTCTCAAAACACCTGCTGCAGACCCCGGCCGACGCCGTATTCATCTTGGGCGACTTGTTCGATGCCTGGGTGGGAGACGATTCTCGGCACCACGGCTTCGAAGCCCAATGCACGGAGGCACTGGCGCAGGCTGCGTCCCGAATCACGGTCGCTTTCATGGCGGGCAACCGCGACTTTCTCGTCGGCAGCAGTTTCCTGAACGACTGCGGCGTGATGGCCTTGGCTGACCCATCGGTGCTGCTGGCCTTTGGCCAGCGTTTGATGCTTTGTCATGGCGACATACTTTGTTTGTCGGATCTGCCCTACCAAGCGTTTCGGGCAGAAGTCAGGTCGGCGTCATGGCAGCAAGTTTTTTTAAGCCAAACCCTTGCCAAGCGCCAAGAGATCGCCAAGGCCATGCGCGCGGAGAGCATGCGGCGGCACGCAGATGCCACCATGGAGACGATGGGTGACGTTGACACAACCACCGCTGTGTCCTGGATGCATGGCGCCGGCACCCCTACGCTGATTCACGGACACACCCATCAACCAGGCAGCGAACCCGTGGCTCCTGGGTATGTTCGTCATGTGCTCAGCGACTGGGATTTGGATGGACCGCACGGAGCAAGTCAAGCTCACCCAGCTCTCTCAGCACCGCGAGCCGAGGTGCTGCGGCTGACCGCACGCGGAATCAACCGCCTGAGCTTGGAAAAAGCCCTGCTGCCTCTGTCCTTGGCCGGCGCTGCAACCCATCCCACACGACGTTGACCAACATGCTGTTGCAGCGCTGGAAAGCGTGGCGCGAGCAGCAATTGCTCAAGCGTTACGCCATTGACGAGTTGCTGTGGACCGGCACCGTGCTGCGCTATCCCTTCTTACGCCACTTGGCACCGAGTGACCATCAGCAGCTACGCAAACTGTCCAGCCTGTTCCTGGCCAGCAAAGAGTTTCACGGGGCGCAGGGATTTGTTGTGACCGATGAGATGGCCGTCGCCGTGGCAGCACAGGCCTGTTTGCCCGTCCTGCACTTGGGTTTGTCCGGGTACGACGGTTTCGTTGGTATCGTGATGCATGCTGCTGATGTGACAGTGCACCGCGAATTTCAAGACGAGGCGGGCGTCGTTCATCATTACCTGGACGAACTCGCCGGTGAGGCGATGGAGGGTGGCCCCATGATGCTCACTTGGCAGGCCCTGCTCGACGCGGAACAAGACCAAGAATCACCCTACAACGTCGTCATTCATGAGTTCGCCCATGTGCTGGACATGCGCGAAGGTTTGTCTCAACGATTGCCGGATTTCTCTACTGCCTATGAGATTTTTTGCCAACAAGTCGAAGCGGGCGCGGACACCCTGATCGACCCGTATGGCAGCGAATCTCTTGAAGAGTTTTTTGCCGTCTGCTGCGAAACGTTCTTCGTTGCGGGAGAGGCCATGTACCAGGCCCATCCAAGACTGTACGAATCACTGGGTGGCTACTTTCGCCAAGACCCCGCTCAGCGCAGCCGCACGGGTTCAGGCAACTCGAAACACGAGGGTTAACCAGCTTTGCCGCGCGCAACAAGACAAAGGGAAAACCAAACAGAATCGACTGCAGGCCGAGTTGGATTTCCAAGGCAGCCAACGGTAGCGGGCCCCCTGAAGCTATGGCAAGTCGCGCCCTATGAGTGTGCGCAGCAGAAGGCGTCGAAGCGTCTTCGAAGCGCGGCGAAGCCAAACGTGCGAAAACCGAGGACAGTTTGGCAGCACCGACAAGCCCAGGGTAGCCCTCTGAGCGCAGGCGTTGAGGCCACAATGGATCGGTTGCTTGCGCGTTGTCGGCGTAGCATATTTCACCAGGCCGCTTCCCTATTCCCCGCAACACCGCATGAATGCTTGCTTTGAAGGCTTCGAGGCCAAATCCAGTTTGTACCGAGCGCTACGTGCCCATGCGACAGTGCCTGGCCGACCGGATGCGTTCTCAATTCCTCGCCAAGCTGAATAATTCCAAGGACATCGCAACAACATTGAAAATGGTGCCACTTCCCTGCCCTCTTGTTTGGACTCCTACAAATGCCACCAATGCCCCCCATCACTCAAGCTCTGCTGTTGCTCAACGTGGGATTTTTCTGTTTACAGTTTTTTGTGGGCGGCCTGCTGGTACGGTTTTTTGCACTGTGGCCGCTCGGTGATGGTTTTCTGCCTTGGCAGGTGCTGAGCTATTCCTTCTTACATGGCGGCATCGGCCACCTCTTTTTCAATATGCTCGGCCTGTGGATGTTTGGATCTGAGCTGGAACGTTTGTGGGGACCGAAACGTTTCATGCAGTTTTACGGGGCCAGCGTATTGGCGGCAGCGTTGGCGCAGTTGTTAATGGCTCTATTGACCGGGTCAAACAGCTACACGGTGGGTGCGTCGGGTGGGTTGTATGGGTTGCTGCTCGCCTATGCACTTTCGTTCCCGCGCAGGCAGTTCGATCTGGTTGGCGTTCTACCGATGTTCTTGTTGATGACGCCATTTCCATTGCTAGGAATGATCGGCATGTTGATCTACATACTGCTTCTCACCAACAGAGCCGCTATCCCGATACCACCGATACCAATTCCAGCAAAGATCATGGTCACTATATTTGGTACCGTTGAACTCTTGTTTGGCATGTTTTTACAGACTGGCATCGCCCACTTCGCACACTTGGGCGGCATGTTGGGTGGCTATTTGATGATCCGTTACTGGCGTGGTCAGCCGCCATTCGGCAAACGCCGGTAAGCCATCACACGACCAGCCCGTCGCACACCGTCGGGTAGCGCAAGCGCAGGCGCAGCTCGTTTTTGAGCCTGTCATTGCGCAGGCGTCTCGATTCCCCCATGAAGCTCAGCATCATGGGCGAGAGTTGCGACTGCGCTTGCTCCCTGGAGATTCGGTTTGGGCGAGGCAGCCCAACCATGTCGGCAGCCAAGTCGAAATAGTCGCCCATGGTGAGCTCGGTGTCGTCGCAAACATGCACCGCACGCTGGGCGCGGCCACGGAAAAGTGCTGCAATGCAGGCGCGGGCCAGGTCATCGGCGTGGATGTGGTTGGTGTAGACGTCGTCTTGCGCTTGCAGGACTGGTGTGCCGCGCTCCAAACGTTCACGCGGATGGCCGCCCACACGGTCCGTGGCATAAATTCCGGGAATGCGCAGCACGGTGGTGACCACGCCATGTTTGCGGCCAAACCAGCGGATTTGTTGCTCGGCATCCACCCGCCTCACGGCGCGCGGTGTTTGTGGATTCACGGTGCGTGCTTCATCAAAACGTTCGCCATGGCAGTGGCCGTAGACGCCTGTGGTGCTGCCATAAACCAGATGCTGCAGCCGCGCGGGACGGCGCGCCAACGCGGCGAGCAAATTGGTGGTGCGGGTGTCATGCGTGCCCGCATTGGGGGGTGGAGCCAGATGCAACACAGCGTCGGCCAAACCGGCCAGCCGAGCCAAGCTGTGGGGGGCGTCCAAATTGCCCAGCAGCGGGACAACACCCGCTGCCCGCAGCATCTCGCAGCGCTCGGGGCTGGATGTCAAGGCCAGCACACGCACTTCACGGTTGAGCAACTTGACCACACGCATGCCGACGTCACCGCAGCCGACGATGAGCAAGGTTCTGGAGGAGGGGCGCGTGCGTGCAGGCGACATCGGTCGGCAGAATAACCCCACGCTTCCTCACTGCGACAGCGACGTTGGGTGAAAGTGCGGGAAAATCCCGATCCGTTCAGAAAAGACTGTCCCCGAGACAAACCCTGCAAACCATGACCTTCACCGTCACCCTCTCCCCCAGTGGTCGCCAGTTCACCGTCGAACGCGACGAAGCCATTTTGCTGGCGGCTATACGCCAGGGCGTGGGCCTGCCTTATGGCTGTAAAGATGGCGCTTGTGGATCGTGCAAAAGCAAACTGCTCGAAGGCCGGGTGATCCACGGTGCGCACCAGACCAAAGCCTTGAGTGCGGAGGAAGAAGACGCAGGCTGGACCTTGACCTGCCGTGCCGCGGCACAAACCGACGTGACCCTGGAAGCCCGCACCGTGGTGGGTGCCGGCGAGGTCGCCCCCCGAAAAATGCCTGCGCGAGTGGGCAGCTTGGACAAGCCCACCGCCGATGTCGCAGTGTTGCGCTTGCAGATGCCAGCAACCGAAGCTTTCGTTTACAAGGCAGGCCAGTACATTGATGTGTTGCTCCGTGACGGTGCCAAACGCAGCTACTCCATGGCCAATGCGCCGCATCGGCAGGCCGAGGTGTTGGGCACAGGACAACCGGGCATTGAATTGCACATCCGCCACATGCCCGGTGGCAAATTCACTGACGCGGTATTCAGCACGCTGAAAGAAAAAGACATCCTTCGCATTGAAGGCCCTTTTGGCAGTTTCTATTTGCGAGAAGACAGCAACAAACCCATGGTGTTGTTGGCCTCTGGAACCGGCTTTGCGCCGATCAAGGCCTTGATTGAACACATGCAGCACCACAACATTCAGCGGCCTGCCGTGCTCTATTGGGGCTGCCGCAGCAAAGCCGACCTGTATTTGCACGAGTGGGCCTTGAACGCGGCGTCACAGATGCCGAATTTGACCTATGTGCCCGTGTTGTCCGAACCGAAAGCAAGCGATGATTGGTCAGGGCGGACAGGCTTCGTGCACCAAGCGGTGATGCAGGACTGGCCTGAGCTGTCTTTACATCAGGTTTACGCCTGCGGTGCGCCAGTGATGGTGGATGCGGCCAAGCAGGACTTGGTAGAGCGCTGCGGACTGCCCGCGTCAGAGTTTTTCGCTGACTCGTTCACAACCGCTGCGGACGCCGCGCCCGTTTCTGCCTGACAGGCGCGCTGCGTCACACCAGGAACCGTGGACCTTGCCTAAACTCATTCCTTGCGTCGAATGAAACTGGATTGTTTGGCGTCGTCCGCGTAGAAAAACTCCACCTGTCCGCGTCGCCAGGTGCCCAGCCAGACCATGTTCACGGTGAAGGCGTCATGGTCTTTGGCGCTGAAGGGCGTGGTGTAAGTGGTGACCACGCCCTGGTAAGGACGCTCTTTGTTCTCCAACGCGTACTTCAGCGTGTCGCCATTGACTGTGCCCTTGGTTTGAAAGGCGGCGAACAACATCAGGTGCACGGCGTCATAGGTTTGGGCTGCTGCCATCAGCGAGCCAATTCGTTTTTCTTTGGAGTACTTGAAGTAACGAAGCAGGAATGAAGAGCGACGTTCATTCGCTGCGTCTTGAATGACAGTTTGCGCCATCATGGTTCCCTCAAGCACGTCGGCACCCGCCTTCTCCAAAACACTTCGAAACGACAGGGGCCAAGGGGCGAAATAGGGCACTTTCCAACCCGCTTCAACACGACTTTTCGTTGCCACCGCTTGCTCTGGGCCCACAGTGTAGACCACGATGGCTTCGGCACCTGCGTCGCGCGCCTTACGCATCTCGTCGGTGAGTGTCGTGACGCCCAGCGCAAAACGAATCACCACTACCGGAGTGAGGCTGTATTTGCTCAACTCGGCGGTCAGGTCCTTCACACCGCCCTCTCCATAACCGGTGGTGTCGGCAAAGATGGCCACACGTTTGATCTTGCGTCTGTCAACAATCTCGTTGATCAGAAAGCGTACGTTGATGTTGTCTGGCGGCGCTACTCGAAAGATGTAACTCTCGGCTGGCGGGTACTTGGTGGTCACCGCTGTGCCCTGAGAGCACGGCACCATCAACAGGTGCTTGTTGGTCTGGAACACATCGAGGGACTTCATGGCCACCCCGGTGTTACAAAAGCCGATGGTGAAGTTCACTTTTTCTTTAAGCACCAGGTCTTCGGAGACTTTCCGTCCTTCATCGGGATTGGCTTTGTCATCACGAATTACCAACTCCAGCGGACGCCCCAACAAGCCACCGGATTCATTGATTTCCTTGACAGCCAACTCGGCTCCCAAACGAACGCTGTTGCCAAAATCAGCCGAGCCTCCGGTCAAAGGCGCGATCAATCCGACTCGCACCGGCTTACCTTGGAGCGCAAGCGGCACTGCTTGAGAAAACACTGCCATCGGTGACAACAAAACGCCGACAGCAAACCAAGTGATAACTGGGTGTAACTTCATACATGTCTCTTTAGAATGGTTTTTGTTTAGCCTATGTCCAGGTCCGCTTGAGTGCAACCTCGACAACCCCACTGGACGTGACATTCAAGTAGATTTACGCAGACAAATTGGCGTCTGTTACTTGAAATAGGTTGTCTTCTGATGTTTATTGACAACTGACATGGTTGGACAAGCGGAGATCAAAGAGCCTACTCAGGTCGACATGATCCAACGTAAGCCCAACTGTTCGGCCAACACCGCAATCAATTCAGTCGGATCAATGGGTTTGGCCAAAAAGTCGTCGGCCCCGGCGGCCAGACTGAGCGCACGGTCGTTGGCCGTCGCATTCGCTGACGCCACCACCACGCGAAGGTGGCTCAAAGACGGCTGCAAACGAATGTGGCGGGTGGCTTCCAAGCCATCCATCACCGGCATCATCACATCCATCAACACAATATCGCACGGGTGTACAGCCAAGTACTGGAGCGCTTCTTGACCATTTCCGACAGAGTGAACCACGAAACCCAGGCGCATCAAGATACCTGTCAACATTTCACAATTGCTGGGAATATCATCGACCACCAGCGCTTGGCGTGGTTCTCCCTCGTGACCAACAGCCATGGTGGAGCCCTCCCGCTGCACCACATCACCCAGCGGCAAGCTCAATTCAAACGAGAAGGTACTGCCCAAGCCCAACGTGCTTTGTACATGGATGTCTCCACCCATCAGCCGCACCAATTGCCTGCTGATGGCAAGTCCTAGACCGGTACCCTCTTCGCGATGTCGGGCCTCACCGCCTTGCTCGAACACGCCAAACAACCGTTGCATTTGATGGGGTTCAATACCAACACCGGTATCGCGAACCTCAAAACGCAAGTCCACGCCCCGATCTTGTGAGCTGATGGTGCGAACTGCCAGCACCACTGAGCCCTGGTCAGTAAACTTGATCGCGTTACCCAACAGATTGATGAGGACTTGACGCAGTCGTTTTTCATCGGCCACCAAGCAATCGGGCAGATCGGTGGCCATGTCAAGTTGCATGGCCAAGGCCTTATCTTGGGCATGAATGCTCAAAATATTCATCACCTCGTGCAAACAAGTTGGCAACGACATAGGCTGGGTATAAAGCTCGGCTTTGCCCGCCTCAATGCGTGCCAGGTCCAGGACGTCCACGATCAGGGTGAGCAGATGCTCGCCTGCTTTGTAAATGGTGTCGAGCCCAGTTTCTTGCTTCGGCGTGAGGTTTCGATCAACGCTCAGCAGTTGGGCATATCCCATGATGGCATTGAGCGGTGTACGCAGTTCGTGACTCATGCGGGCAAGAAACTGCGACTTGGCGTTGCTGGCGTCTTCAGCTTTTTCTTTGGCCAGGCGTAACTCGCTGGTGCGTTCACGCACGACTTCTTCCAAATGGTCACGGTGGTTGGCCAACTCCGACTCGCGTTCATTCAAGACGCCAATCATGCGATTGAAGGCCTGTGCCATCGCAGCAATGTCGCGTGGGCCGGTCACTTGAGCGAACGCGTTCGGCTCGCCACGCTCAGCACGCTCCATGGCAGCAGACAGCGCAGCCAAAGGCGCAATCAAGCGTCGGGACAGCGAGCGCACCGCGAAGAAAAAAACCAGCGCAAAAAGAATCGCAGTACCCAAACTCCACAGAAAAAGTTCTCGCTGCGTGCGATGCAGGGTCGCTTTGCTGAGCAATACGCGCACATAGCCCAGCAACTCGGGAGGACGCTCTTGCACCTCGAATGGGCTGTTGTCTGGACTCGTCCACACTGGTGCGATGAATGACCAATCAAGGCCTGTCTCGCGTTCGGTGCGCGCCCCTTCTCCGGGTGCAAAAATGGGTGGCTTTTGTAGACGATCAGCCTCATTGACTGGTAGCTTGACAGAAAGCAAACGCCCGTCTGCACTGCGTACTTCAACACCAATAACGTCGGGAAAAGACAAGGTTGAACGCACCGCGTAGGCGGCATTGTCTGGTGCTGCGTACACCAGCGCCAAGGCGCTGTTGGAGGCCAGCGACGCGGTGATGCGCTCCCCCTGATCCATCAACACACGGCGCAGGTTATGACCGCTCAACCAGCTCGTTAGCACCGATACAGACAAGACCAGTACCAACGCACCGAGCGCAACTGAGATGCTGAGCTGACGCCTGAATGTGGTCGCGCGAGCGAAACGCATCCAATACCGTTGGTGCCAAGGTGCATCAGCCAGAGGCACCGCGACGGTATCAATGACCTTGATAAGGGGGCCGTTTCTCATCGCGAGCGCAAAGCCAACGTTCTTACTTCGAATGAGGTCATTCAGGACTCCGGCAGCACCAGGTCGAAACGACCGAGAGAGATGTCCAAACCCAAATGCGAGGCCGTGCGCGAATTGACCGCGCTGCGAAGTTCGCGCAAGGCAAGTACGCCGTCAAAAGCTTTACCTCCGGCCATCTGGCGCAACGCCGATTCAGCCAAAGCACGGCCCATTCGCCGGTTGTCTGGAAATGGGGCCATCAAGACGCCTCGTTTGACATGGGCCAAGCTGCTGGACAGCAAAACCAATTGACGTTTCCATGCCTCATTCAAAACCAGCGGCAACACAGCGTTGTCCTCCACCGTGGTTGGGTCCTGTGCGAGCCAAAGCGCATCTCGTTTGGGATCCATACCCGCCAGCACCTGTTCGTGCTCACGCAGCGACGTGGTCAAGTCCAGTGCCTCCTGGGCGTTCAATTCCAAACCTAGCTGACGCGCTGCATCTCGCGCGAGTTTGATCAGCCATGCATTTTGGCGCGGATCAAACACAACATTTACCCGCTGCGCTGTTGGCATCAGTTGGCGCCAGTTGCTAAAAATCACGCCGGGGTAAGGTGCCAGCGAGTGCACGGCAAAAACCCGAGGTGAGGTCTCAGGCACACCCAGCAGCCCCCCCAACACCAAAGGCAGCCGCTCATCCAGTTGGACCGCCATGTTGAGGCCTTGCCGACCCAATGCAATGACCAAACGGATGTCACGCCGCAGAAGGTCGTCCATCAACTCAACGCTGCTGCGTCGTGCAGTCAGCGCAATGCGAACCACTCGGCCAGGCAAGCGGTCTTCAACGCCCTCAACGATTTGACTGAACACACTGCGAAACGGCTCGTCGACATCGGGGAAGAGCACAGCCACAGTCCCCATCGCGGGTTGCGCACCAACCTCAATAGCCACCGAAAAACCCGCCGCTGCACACATGGCCAGTTGCCGACGCGTGATTGGATGGTTGTCGCGCTGTGAATTCAAAGCGTGCCTGTTCAAGATGAGGCGGTTTGACGAAACCAATCACGTCAGATAGCGCACCGAGGCCGCTACTCGTCGTTGTCAGTTTAGCCCAGGGAGCGTTCAAAACTCACACAAATACCACCGCCCCGGCACGGTGAAAAAACCACTTCCGCAACCCCCGTGCGCTGAAGCACAATCCTTAATAGAAACGTTGAGGAGCCTGACTTGCGAAGCGTGATATGCATCCGCTGGGCGACCGGCACCATCGCAGCATTGCTGTCACTGCAATACGCTGGCGCTCAAACGAATCCACGCAGCGATGAAGACGAGCTGGCTGCGATTTACGGCGACAAGGCCACCATCAGCCTCGCAACCGGCAACCGGCAACCCCTGCGCCGGGCGCCCGCCGTGGCCACCGTGATCACTGCACAAGACATTGCCGCCCTGGGGGCTACGGACCTGGATGAGGTGTTGGAATCGGTGCCTGGGGTTCATGTGGGACGAAGCAACAATATGTACACACCGCTGTATTTGATTCGCGGCATCTACAGCGAGTTGAATCCCCAGACCTTGGTGCTGCAAAACGGCGTGCCAATGACCACACTTTTTGTGGGCAACCGGGGCAACGTCTGGGGCGGCTTACCTTTGGAAAACATTGCACGCGTTGAAATCGTCCGTGGCCCGGGTTCCGCTTTGTATGGCGCTGACGCGTTCGCGGGCATCATCAACATCATCACCAAGAGTGCCAAAGACGTTCGCGGAACAGAATTCGGAGCACGCACTGGAACGTTCAACAGCCGTGATGCATGGGTGCAACATGGTGGTTCGTTTGGCCCACTGGATGTGGCCGGGTATTTGCGCTTCGGGCAAAGCGATGGTCAACAAAGAACCGTTACCACCGACGCTCAAACGGGTCTGGATCAGCTCTTCAATACCCAAGCGAGCCGCGCCCCTGGCGGCGTGAACACGGGCTACAACGCGATCGATGGCAGCCTCGACATCGGTCTGGATAAGCTGCGCTTGCGAACCGGCTACAAATTACGCGACAAACTGGGCACCGGTGCCGGTGTGGCCAGTGCCCTCGATCCAATTGGCAAAGCAAGAAGTCAGCGCATCACGGCTGATTTGTCTCTAAACGATATCGAGGTAGGTGCCGACTGGCGCTTGGGTTTGGGAGCCAGCTATCTTGAATACAGCCAGCAGTACAACCAACCTCTGCAATTGTTCCCTCCGGGGGCATTTGGCGGCAGCTTCCCAAACGGAGTGATCGGCGCGCCAAGCACTTGGGAACGCCAACTTCGAATGTCCACGTTCGTCACCTACACCGGATGGACCAATCACCAATGGCGGTTCGGCTTGGGCTACGATGATTTGAATCTTTACAAAACGCGCGAGCTGAAAAATTTCAATCTTGTTCAGTCAGGGCCGTCCGCAGGTCTACCTGTGCCCAATGCGTCAGGGGAGGTCATCGAGTCATCAGTCAGCAGCATCTTCTTGACACCTCAGCGGCGCAAGGTCGCTTACGTGTATGCCCAAGACGAGTGGAACTTCGCCCGCGACTGGACATTGACTGCGGGCCTGCGGCGAGACGAATTCTCTGACTTCGGCGGCACCACCAACCCACGTTTGGCCCTGGTTTGGGAAGCCCGCCAGAACCTCACGGCCAAACTGCTGTACGGCCGCGCTTTCCGTGCGCCTTCATTCACCGAGGAGTACAGCATCAACAATCCGGTCGTCCGTGGCAACCCCAACTTGAAGCCCGAAACCATTGAAACCTTCGAGACCGCTTTTGTTTGGCAAGCAAGTGGCGCCACCCAAGTGAACCTGAATCTGTTTCGCTACAACATGAAAAATATCATCCGCACCACAGACAGTGGCGCAGGCACCGCGACCTTCAACAACACGGGAGCACAACACGGCCAGGGGATGGAGTTTGAAGTGACGCGCGATGTGCGTCGAAACTTGCGTTGGGTGGGTCACTACGGCTACCAGCGCTCCATTGACAAAGCTTCAGGCCAAGATGCAGGTTATGCGCCGCATCACCACGTTTACACACGCGCCGACTGGGGCATGGCGAGAGGTTGGTTGCTTAGTGGACAAGTTAATCATGTCGCAGGTCGCAAACGTGCTTTTGGCGACACACGCCCCAACATCGCTGACTACACCACCGTTGATATGACACTGCGCAGTAGCCAAAACAGGCGGGGTTGGGATGTGGCCGTATCGGTTCGCAACCTCTTGAATGCCGATGTGAGGGAGCCCAGTTTGGCCCCCGGAACGGCCATTCCCAATGACCTTCCGATGGCTCCGAGGTCCTTCTATTTGTCTGCGAGCTACCGCTTTTAGACGGGCGTGAACTGCACAGTCAAGCTGCTAAAACCAAAGAGCACGGGAGATGACAACCACTGGGCGGGCACCTCTTCATCTATGCGAATGTCTGCAAACCGTTTCAGCAAACTGCCTATGCCGATCTTTCCTTCAATGCGGCCAAGCCCGGCACCCAGGCAATAGTGAATGCCGTGACCGAAACTCAGGTGTCGATTCGGCGAACGTGTTGCATCAAAAATGTCGGCATTCACAAACACCGACTCGTCGCGGTTCCCCGAGGCGTTGAGCGTCATAACCAATTGCCCCGCACGGATGGTCTGTCCACCAAGCGTCACGTCTTTTTGGGCTCGTCGGGCAAAAAACTGAAATGGTGCGTGGTAGCGCAAGGCCTCATCAATCGCGGTAGGGAGCAGTTCTGCATCGGCGCGAACTTTTGCCATCTCGTTGGGATGCGTCAACAAGAGGTGGATGGTATTGCCAATCAGGTTGGCAGTGGTCTCGAAACCCGCGATCAACAACAGGCGGCAAGTGCTGGTGATTTCATCCATTGTCAGAGACTCGCCGTCCACATTGGCATGAGCGAGCCCACTGAGCAAATCTTCCTGCGGTAGTTGCTGACGTTGAACGATCAACGCCTCCAAGTAATGTGTGAGTTCACCGACTGCATCGATCAAATGGGGCTCGGGCTTTTGCCCCTGTAGTTCCATTTCAGCGGCTCGAATGGCTGGCACCGACCACTGTTTAAAACGAGCACGGTCACTGGTCGGTAAACCCAGCAATTCAGCGATGACTGTGACCGGGAGCGGGAACGCAAGGCCGGAAATCACATCCATTCGGCCCGTGGCGGCTACACCGTCCAGCAACTCATCAGTGATGGCTTGAATCTTGGGCTCCAGACTCGCCATCAGTTTGGCCGTGAAGGCACGGGCAACGAGTTTGCGCAGCTGGGTATGGCGTGGTGGATCCATGGTCACCATCGTCTGCAACGCGGAGATGTCCGAGGAGAATGTGGACGGATCCGCCAGCACCGCCTGGATGTCGTGGTAGCCGTAAACCTCCCACATCTGCAATGTTTCGTTAAAAAATACGGGCGCGTTTGTCCGCATCTGCGCGTAGTGAGGGTAAGGGTTTTTCATTTAAATTGGTCTATTGATTGCCCCAGGGTCTTTTGTGATGGCCTTCGTAAGAGACGTTTTCACATGGTTGGGGAAATAGTGTCCCAACCGGTCGTTCACTGGCTTCGATGAAGCAAGGCACCATGCCCGCGAGAAAAGTAGGGAAACAAAAAAGATAGTGCTGGCGCGGTGTAAAGCCAAGGTCAGAAGTCAACGCGGCCAGCAGGGCAGCGTAATTCATGCGCCAGCGCCAACGTCCGTTCAAAAGAAATGTCTCAACGTCATGTGCCAGCTTCACATGCGGGCCTGCATCAAGCCCCAAACTTCGCGCCAGTTGCATCGTGGGTTTTATGCGCTCGTCACCCGCTGCAATGGGACGTCCATAGCCAGCCAAACCACGGTATCTGTCCAATTCCTCACGCACGCAGTCAGCCATGCCTATGCCTCGCTGAAGTTTTTTTTGCGTTTCTGTAAGAAAACTGGCCGCACGAATATCGATACCACGCCCATAAATAGACGCCTCCGAAACCGCAAGCGCCGCCGATACACCCAGATTGCCGGAACTGCGAGCGCTGCCTGCCAACGCGGCCACGCGGTTGTTCCACAAGCGTGGATCAGGATAACTTGTGTAGACCCACATCGCGTGCAGCAGCTTCACCTGCTCTGGGGTGAAACGTCGCCCCGTGATGCCCAACACGTAGAGCTCGACCCAATCGATGTCTTTGAGGTCAACATGCAAATCTTGACCGCGAAAAACTGCGCGGCTGCCCACAAAGGCCCCGCCCATACGCGTCTTGATATGGCCCACATGGTCTTGTAAAGGGTGAGTCACAGATTTCATACACACGACTGCGCTGGATCATCCTGTAGATCGAGCGCAAAAAAGGGAAAACTCTTGTAACCGACCGCCCGCTGCTCGATGGCGTGAGCCGCAGCACCTGGCAAACGCAGTAGTAAGTACAGTATTTCGCCTTGCTCGGGTGTGAAACCCAGATCAACCAAGGCAGTAGCAGCCACGCCAGAGATCGCGAGAGGTTGGTCGGCCCACTGCTCCAAATGCGCGTAATTGAAGAGCAACCAAGAGAGATGCTGGCCGGGACTCAGCTGCGCGAGACATTGCAGCGACTGCCTCACAACTGTTGTGGTGCTGACCCCATGGGGGTCAAAGCCAGGTGGGTGTTCGCACACTGGCCAGATACCCGTCTCCTTGGGAAGAGGTGACTTCAGGCAGCATTCCCACGCGGTTAAATCGACACCGCAATCGTCCCACCGCTGCATCACTAACCGAACCTCTCGCGCACCGGTGTATTGACCTGCTCCGACAGCCAGTGTCGCCATCAACGCCGCCGCTGAGGTTGACCCCCCCACCCCCGCACACATCGCCGCATGGACAGCCGGATCACGCGGTCCGGGGTTCATCAAAGCAACCGCCAGCGATTCCAGCAACATGGCCTGCGCTTCGCTAGGTGCCTCACCTCGAAACAGCAGAAACAGCATGTCCACCCAGCGTGCCCGCCCAAGCATTTCTCCGAACACGTCGTATCCGTGGCAGTAGGCCGCACGTGTGGCAAATGGGTTGTCGGGCTCGGGCTCTTCGAGCCAAATCTTGGTACGAATCGCCTCGTTGGTGGCGGGGCTGCTCATGGCGCGAACTCCTGGCCGTGGGCCGTTCCCAAAGTCTTCATCCGAACATTCATAGGCGGCACCTGCTCGCCATCAATGTGCACGTCCAACAGCGTGGGTCCGCGTCGCGCCAGTAAGGCCTCAAAGTCCACAAGCTCCAATTGGTCGGGGGTGCGAATGACCCGTCCATTGATGCCCATGGCCTGGGCTAACGCAGCGTAGTCCACTGGCGGCAACTCAAAACCAATAGGCTCGGCTTTGGCCAAGCGCTGCCCATGTTTAACCATGCCCAAAGCGCCGTCGTTCAGCACCACGTACACCACAGACAAACCCATCTCGGCGGCGACCGTGATTTCTTGGCCGCTCATCAAGTAGCTGCCATCGCCGGTGAAGCACACCACCGGGCAGCGCGGGTTACCCAATGCGATACCGATCGCAGAACCGATGGCCCAACCCATCGGGGCGAAGTCCATGGTGACGCGCAACCAACTGGAACGGCTGGTGCGTTGATCTATGCGCCCAGTCGTGGCATTGACGAGGTTGCGCCTGTCGTTGGGAGCCAGGTAGTGCACGGCCCACGCGGCGCTGTTGCCGGCATCGGCAACAAAACGCGTGTGGGGTGGACAGCGGCGGGCCAAGGTGGCCATGAGGCGCTGCGGCTTAACGGGCGCGCTGTCACTGCTGATGGCTTCGGGCTGGTCCAACATTGCCTCGTAGCTGGTTTGATCGAGCTGGTGCTGGCGAAATGGAAGTGCGGTGGTGAGTTCATCGCTGGTTTTGTTGGTGCTGCGATTGATCAAGTTCAACAGCTGCTCGCATACGGCGCTGATGCGGCCACGCACGTGCAACCGTGCCATGGGGGAACGCATCAGGTTGTCGTCGCAGCAATCCACGTGAGCAAGGCGGCTGTTCAGCAGGCTGGCCGACCACCCGCCGCTGTTGAATTCACCAAAGCCGGTGCCCAGTGCGATGATGAGATCTGGCTCGCTGACCAGGATCTCTCGGGCCAAGCTGTGCCCCCCAAAACCAAAGACGCCGCGAAACCGGGTGTGCCGGGGGTTGACAAAACCTTTGGCATCCGGCGTGGTGATGAAATGCGCGTCGGTCAGTTCGACCAATTGCATGAGCAAGTCGATGGCTTCGCAGCAGCCATCCCCGATCAACCACACGGGGCGTTGCGCCTGGGTCAACAACGATGCAAGTGTTCGGGTGGCGCTCAGGTCAACCAACGACGACGTGCGGTTCAGCAGTCCGGCGAAGTCGGGCTCTTCTCGCGACGGCGTGATGTTCTGGCGCAGGATGTCAACCGGTATCGACAAATGACTCGGCCCCGTGGGGGCCTGGAGCGCTTGCATCACGGCATTGAACATTTTGGTGCTGACTTGATCCACATGCGACACCAGCGAGTTGTAGCGTGTGCAGTGGCGAAACATTCCTACGGTGTTGATCCCGGTGCAGCTGGATTCCTGCAGGGCCCCCTTTCCGAAAGAATGAATCGGGGGTTGGCCAGTGAGCACCAGCATGGGCACGTTGTTGTCGTACGCGCAGGCCACACCGGTGATCAGGTTGGTAGCACCTGGTCCTGACGTGGCGATACACACACCCATACGTCCTGTCTCGCGGGCGTAACCATCGGCCATGTAGGCAGCACCGCATTCGTGACGCGCCACCACGGCTTTAGGCCCACCACGACGGGCACTTCTCGCCAGGGCGTTGTAAAGGGGTTCGATCGCACCACCGGGCACCCCAAACACATACTCCACACCGAGTGTCCCTAGCGCGTGAACGATGAGGTCTGCAGCACTGGCCTCGGTCGCGTTTTTCTGGCGACCACTTGGCGTGTCCACCAACGGTGCCAGCAATGAATCCAACATAGCAACTACTCCCGTTGACCCCGCTCGGCCACCGTCTCAGCCATACATACAGGGCATCGGGGCGTCACCAAGGTTGGAATTTACTTGTCGAAAGTCCGCGATCAGCGGATACGCCTAAAGCACCAAGACCGGTGCAAGGGGCCGTGCGTTGTCCTTTGTCGAATAACTTAATTAATCAACAAAGTGACCAAAGTGTATCTAGCGACATACCAGGCCAACACCTGTCAATACTGACAAAGCGCGGCTGCGCGACAGGTGTGCTATGCGTGCCGAACCTTCGTCGTGCCCGCCCCGTAGAGTGAGGAGGTCGCCAGACCACGAACGCTCCAACGTGAAGCGCTGCAATGTGCAAAAAAATGGGGGAGTGGTAAACCTGCGGTCTACTCGCCTAGGTAGGCGGCCCGCACTTTGGGATCATCGAGCAATACCTTGGCGTCCCCGCTCATGGTGACTTCGCCCGAATCCATCACATAACCACGGCTGGCCAAGCCGAGGGCTCGGCTGGCGTTTTGTTCCACCAAAAGTACCGTGGTGCCTTCGCGGTGAATTTGATCCACCACCTCGAAGATTTTGTCGACCATGATGGGCGACAAACCCATGGAGGGCTCGTCCAACAGCAGCACCTTGGGTTTGGCCATCAGCGCCCTGCCCATGGCCAGCATTTGTTGCTCGCCACCGGACATGGTGCCCGCCAGTTGGTTGCGACGCTCTTTCAAACGCGGGAAGATGGCAAAGACCTTTTCGATGTCCGCTTCCACTTGGTTGTCTTTGCGAACGAAAGCACCCATTTGCAGGTTTTCAGTGATGGTCATGCGGGTGAAGGTGCCCCGCCCTTCTGGAACCATGACCAAGCCCTGCTTGACCAAATCCCAGGGCCCCTGCCCTTTGATGGAGTGGCCCATGAATTCGATGTCGCCCGAGGCCGCTGGTTGCGTGCCGGTGATGGCCTTGAGCGTGGTGGTTTTGCCGGCCCCGTTGGCACCAATCAAGCTGACCAACTCCCCTTCGTGAACCTCAAAACTCACGCCCTTGACAGCTTGAATGCCGCCATATGCCACCTTGAGGCCACTGACTTTCAACAATGTTTTGCTCATTTTGCAGTCCTTGAATCAGTGGGCTCAGTGGGCTTTGTGACCGGCGCCCAGATAGGCCTCGATCACTTTGTCGTTGCGCTGCACATCAAACGGTGTGCCTTCGGCAATTTGTTTGCCGTAGTCCAGGACCGTGACGCGGTCACACAAGCCCATGACGAGTTTTACATCGTGTTCGATCAACAAAATGGTGCGGCCATCATTGCGGATGCGGTCGATGAGTTCACGCAGCACCACTTTTTCTGTGGCGTTCATGCCGGCGGCAGGCTCATCCAAAGCGATCAACTTGGGATCGGTGGCCAAAGCGCGCGCAATTTCCAAGCGGCGCTGGTCGCCGTAACTCAGGGTACGGGCTTTGTATTCAGAAAACTTGCCGATGCCCACATAGTCGAGCAGCTCTTGTGCACGTTTGGTGATGGCCGCTTCTTCTGCCACGAAACTCTTGGTCTGAAAAATGGCACCGATCAAGCCAGAATGAGCGCGCACATGGCGGCCCACCATCACGTTCTCAAGCGCAGTCATGTCGGAGAACAGGCGAATGTTCTGGAATGTGCGTGCGATGCCCGCCTTGGCCACTTCGTGTACCGCCGTGGGTTTGTAGGGCGCACCGCCCAGCTCAAAACTCCCTGAGTCAGGCGTGTAAAGCCCGGTGATGACATTGAAGAACGTCGTTTTTCCAGCGCCGTTGGGACCAATCAGGCCATAGACCTGACCTTTGTTGATGGTGATGCCCACATCAGACAAGGCCTGCAAGCCGCCAAAACGTTTGGAGATGCCGGCAACTTTGAGTACGGTTTCTGTCATGTCGTGCTCCTTCAAGCCGATGGCTGCGCAGGTGTGGGTGCGGTTTTGCCATGCTCGGGCGCAGGCCACAAGCCTCTAGGACGCACCAACATGATGCCGATCATGGCCAACGCCACGAGCAGCTGACGCAGGATGGATGCGTCAAGTCGTCCATCGGTCATTTGTTGCAGCGGCCCTGCCACATAACGCAATACCTCCGGGAGAGCGGCCAACAACAAAGCGCCCACGATCACACCGGGAATGTGCCCGATGCCACCGAGCACCACCATCGCAACAATCATGATCGACTCTTGCAGCGAAAACGACTCGGGAGACACGAAGCCCTGGAAGGACGCAAACATCACACCGGATACACCACCAAATGTCGCGCCCATGCCGAATGCGAGCAACTTCAGATTGCGGGTGTTGATGCCCATGGCCTTGGCAGCAATTTCGTCTTCGCGAATGGCCATCCAGGCACGTCCAACGCGGCTGCGCTCCAGGCGATAACAAATGATGACAGACACCACCACCAAGGCGAGAAAGAGGTAGTAGTAGTTGGTGACGCTGGGGATGGTGAACCCAAAGATGTGGGTGGGGGTTCCAAAGTCAAAGCCAAAAATTCTCATCGAATCAATTTGCGCCAAACCTTTGGGGCCGTTGGTGACGTTGACTGGATGGTCCAGGTTGTTCAAGAAGATGCGAATGATTTCACCAAACCCGAGCGTGACAATGGCCAGGTAGTCGCCGCGCAAACGTAACGTGGGGGCGCCCAGCATCACGCCGAAGAAGCCGGCGAGCAAAGCACCCAGCGGAATCACGAGCCACAGGGGTGTATGCATGCCACCGGGAAACATGGCCGCAATGGCGGGGAAGGTTTCAAACAGATGCGGGCCGGACAACAATGCAAACATATAGGCTCCGACCGCGTAAAACGCGACGTAACCCAAGTCCAGCAAACCTGCATAACCGACCACGATGTTCAACCCGAGCGCCAGCAGCACATAAAGCAGTGCAATGTCGATGATGCGTACCCACGCATTGCCAAACTGCTGCGCAACCAAAGGCACGATCAAGAGACCAACCGCTGCCAACAAAAAAATGCCCAGCTTGTTTTTCTGTGTGTTCATGGTGTTTTCTCCTGGACTGCCATCAAGCGCGGTCGGCCACACGCTCGCCCAGCAGGCCTTGCGGCCTCAGGGTGAGCACCAAGATCAACACAATGAAGGCAAAAATGTCTTGGTAGTTGCTACCGAGAATACCTCCCGTGAAGTCGCCGATGTAGCCCGCCCCCAGCGCTTCAATCAAACCTAAAAGTACACCGCCCACCATCGCCCCAGCCAAGTTGCCGATGCCACCGAATACCGCCGCCGTGAAGGCCTTCAAGCCCGGCAAGAAGCCCATGTGGTGGTTGACGATGCCGTAGTTGGCGGCATACATCACCCCCGCCAAAGCGGCCAAAGCGGCACCAATGATGAAAGTGACCGAGATCACGGTGTCAGGACGCACCCCCATCAGGGAGGCGACGCGCGGGTTTTCCGCAGTCGCACGCATGGCGCGACCCAGCTTGGTTTTGTTGACCAGGTACATCAGCGACGCCAAAGCGATGGCGGTGACGACCAAAATCAATATTTGCACGGTGTTGATGACCGCTCCAAAAACGAAATACGGCTCGACGGGCAACAGCTGCGGGTATGGCTTGTTCTGAGGCTTCCAGATGATCATGGCCAGGGTTTGCAGCAGCAAACTCACGCCCATGGCGGCGATCAATGGCGCAAGCCTTGGCGCATTACGCAGCGGTCGATAGGCTACTTTTTCGATCGAGAAATTCAAAAGAGAGCAAACCACGATGGCCGCAATCACCGAGATCAGCAGCAGCAACCAACCCGGCAAACCCGAGGCCGCCAGCACGGTGACCACCGTCCAACTCGTGAGGGCCCCCACCATGAGCACATCGCCATGGGCGAAGTTGATGAGGTTGATGATGCCGTAGACCATCGTATAGCCCAGTGCGATCAGCGCGTACACGCTTCCCAGCACCAGCCCATTGATGATTTGCTGGACAAAAGTCTCCATGAAGGGATCTCCTCGGTTCGGTATCGGGGCCGGTAGGGCTTGCCATGTCGGCAAGCAAGAAACCCGCCAATTTGAACTCACCACCACCGCATTGCATCGGCTGTGTGCGGCGGAATTCTAGACGCGGAATCGGCAAACAAAGATTCCGATATCTGCCTACTTTATAGAGACTTACACTGATTGACCAAACATGCGCCAATAAAAAGTTCGCCTAATAGCGGGTTTTTCGCAGTTCATTCAAACGTTCGGCGATGCGGATTTCCAACCCACGATCCACAGGTTCGTACAACCTGTGCTGCGGCATGGCATCCGGCCAGTAGCGTTCGCCCTGGGCGACTCCACCGGGTTCGTCATGGGCATACCGATACCCTTTTCCGTAGTCCAACTCTTTCATCAGCCGAGTCGGGGCATTGCGCAAATGCAAGGGCACGGGTTGTGTGCCACTTTGTTGCACCAGCGCACGAGCGGCCTTGTAGGCAAGGTACACCGCATTGGACTTGGGCGCCATCGCGAGATACACCACCACCTGGGCCAACGCCAGCTCACCTTCAGGGGAGCCCAAACGCTCAAAAGTGAGCGCACCATCGTTGGCCATGGCCAACGCGCGGGGATCGGCCAGGCCGATGTCTTCGCTGGCCATGCGGAGCAGGCGTCGGGACAGATACTTGGGATCAACACCTGCATCGAGCATGCGAACAAACCAGTAAAGCGCGGCATCAGGATCGCTGCCGCGTATGGATTTGTGCAGGGCAGAGATGGTGTCGTAGAAGTGGTCGCCGCCTTTGTCGAAACGACGCATCTGTTCACCCAGTGCGCTTTGCAACAAGGCTTCATCCAGCACAACCGTCCCCGCGTCTGCGACATGAACCAAGGCTTCGTAGGCATTGAGCAGTCGCCTGGCGTCGCCGTCGGCATAGGCCACCAGTTGTTGTTCGGCCGGCTCGGACAGCTCCGGCGCTTGCATATGCGCCCGGGCACGCCTCAACAAGGCGGACAAGTCCTGTGCGGTCAGCGGTTTGAGCACGTGCACCGCCGCCCGAGAAAGCAGCGCAGAGTTCACCTCGAACGATGGGTTTTCCGTGGTGGCGCCAATGAAGACGAACAGGCCGGACTCCACATGCGGCAAAAAGGCATCTTGCTGTGATTTGTTGAAGCGGTGAACTTCGTCCACGAACACCACGGTGCGCCGCCCAGTTGTGGCCGCAGCCTGTGCACGTTCTACCGCATCGCGAATGTCTTTCACCCCACCCAGCACCGCAGACATGCTGATGAACTGAGCCTCAAACGAGCCCGCAATCAGCCGAGCCAGCGTGGTTTTGCCCACACCGGGTGGCCCCCAAAGAATCATGGAATGCAGACGACCGGATTCAAACGCGACGCGCAGTGATTTTCCAGGACCCAACAAATGCTGCTGCCCCATGACGTCGTCCAGTGTTTGGGGCCGCAAGGCTTCGGCCAGGGGAACTGGCATCGGCTCAGCCAGGGACAGTTGGTTGTTGGACACTGCAGGCTGGGGTTTGGGCGTTATTACTGCTCGATCACATCCGCACCCGGCGGTGGTTTGAACTGAAAGCGTTCATTGGGCAAGGCAGGATTGGCAACAAAGCCGGTGAACTGCAGTACAGAGCGCTGACCGAAGCTGTCCAAGATGTCCACGGCGGTCAAATCTTTGCCACGAAAACCCACCAACATGGCTTGGAAGCTGCTGTCTTTGATTTTTGGCGTGGCGAGCACCCAGTCCAGACCATCTTTGCTGGGCTGTTTGCTCAGGTCGAAGTCTTTGTCAAGCGCGCCACCGGCCAGCAAGGCGGCCGGTGTGTTTCCCAATGCTTGAGAAAACTTTCTGGAACTGGCTTGGTTCAGGTCGGCATCAAAAATCCAAACCTTTTGGCCGTCACCGACGATGAGTTGCTCAAAGGGCTGGGTGTAGGCAAACCGAAAACGGTTGGGCCGAACGAATTCAAAACTTCCACCGGACGTTTTCTTGCGCGCACCGTCTGGTGAGGTGACAGTTTGGCTGAACTGCGCACGGCCAGATTTCACGTCACGCACAAAGTCTTTGAGCGCGTCAACGGCGTCGGCGTGAGCACCGAAGGAAACACACCAAAGCAACACAGACAGGAGGGGGAGCTTGTACTTCATTCGTTTCGTGTCGGGACAATGATGTCGCGGTTGCCGTTGGTGGACATGCTGCTAACGAGTCCGGACTGCTCCATTTGTTCCAACAAACGTGCTGCGCGGTTGTAACCTATGCGCAAATGGCGCTGCACCAACGAGATGGATGCGCGTTTGTGCTGCAACACGATGGCCACGGCTTGGTCGTACATCGGGTCGCTCTCCCCGCCGCCGGCGCCCTCGCCTGCTCCAGCATCACCCCCATCGTTGTCGAGCAGGCCGCCTTCCAGGATGCCCTCGATGTAGTTCGGCTCGCCTTGCGTTTTGAGGTAATCCACCACTCGGTGCACTTCTTCATCACTCACAAAAGCGCCGTGAACTCGCACAGGAAGTCCCGTGCCCGAGGGCATGTAGAGCATGTCGCCCATGCCAAGCAGCGCTTCAGCGCCCATTTGATCCAGGATGGTGCGGCTGTCGATTTTGCTGCTGACTTGAAAACTCAACCGTGTGGGGATGTTGGCTTTGATCAGGCCTGTGATGACGTCCACGCTGGGTCGCTGGGTCGCCAAAATCAAGTGAATACCGGCGGCGCGCGCTTTCTGTGCCAAACGTGCAATCAGCTCTTCAATCTTTTTGCCCACCACCATCATCAAGTCGGCGAGCTCGTCGATAACGATGACCACATAGGGCAGCCGTTCAATCGGCTCGGGCGCTTCGGGGGTGAGGCTAAAGGGGTTGGGCAGCTTCTCGCCACGCGCTGTCGCCTCATCGATCTTTTTATTGAAGCCCGCGAGGTTGCGCACCCCAAGCTTGCTCATGAGTTTGTAGCGCCGCTCCATCTCGCCTACGCCCCAGTTCAGCGCATTGGCGGCCTGTTTCATGTCGGTGACGACAGGGCACAACAGGTGTGGAATGCCCTCGTAGACGCTCATCTCCAGCATCTTGGGGTCGATCAAAATCAAACGTACATCACGCGCTTCAGCCTTGTAGAGCAAGCTCAGAATCATGGCGTTGATGCCGACCGACTTGCCTGAACCGGTGGTGCCAGCCACCAGGCAGTGCGGCATCTTGGCCAAGTCGGCCACCACGGGCGCGCCAATGATGTCCTTGCCCAAACCCATGGTGAGCTGGGACGCGGCGGCGTTGTAAACCTCTGAGCCCAGAATTTCCGACAACCGAATGGTTTGCCTTTTGGCATTGGGCAACTCCAGCGCCATGGTGGTTTTGCCGGGGATGGTCTCCACCACCCGAATGCTGACCAAACTCAGGCTGCGCGCCAAGTCTTTGGCGAGGTTCACCACTTGCGAACCTTTGACACCCGTGGCCGGTTCAATCTCGTAACGCGTGATCACCGGCCCGGGCGAGGCGGTGACGACACGCACCTCCACGCCAAAGTCTTTGAGTTTTTTCTCGATCAAACGAGAGGTCATCTCCAGTGTTTCGGAGGTGACGGTTTCAACACGCACGCTCGGTGCCGCATCGAGCAAATCGACCTGGGGCAGCTTGGTGTCCACCAGCTCGCTGAAGAGCGGTTTTTGTTTCTCTTTGGCTACCCGCGCACTCTTGGGCACCTCGATAAGCGGCGCTTCAATCAAGATAGGTTCATGGCTTTCTTGCAGCCGATGTTCCACCTTGGCCATCACCTCGCGTTCACGCTGCGCTTGTTCACCGAGCTGGATGTCTTGCGCCATCTCCAAACGTTCTTCACGGCGTTCGCGCACGGCATCGAGTTTGCTTCCCAGCCACTCCGCCACACCCAGCCATGAAAACCGAAACGCCAGGGCCAAACCGGCCACCAGCATGGCTATCCAAAGCACACCAGAACCAGCAAATCCCAACCAGGTTTGGCTGGTTGAGCCCAGCAAAAACCCGAGCACACCACCCGCGTGGCCGCCAGGAACGCGCGCCTCCCAGCCGTAGACCCGTGTCCACTCCAAAGCGCAACTGGCGCCAAGCAGCAGCAACACCCCCACGGCCAACCACCACAGTGGCGGTTGTTCCGAGGCCGTGCCCCCCCCACGCAGCAAACGGGCCAGGGCGGACAACCATGTGCGTAAGGCAACAGCCATCAGCCACCAAGCTGAATAGCCAAAAAAGACGAAGGCGAGGTCAGAACCCCAGGCCCCTAAAACGCCGGCGCGGTTGTGCACCCCACTGCCATCACCTGAGGTGGAAAAGGCAGCGTCGAACGGGCTGTGGGTGAGCAAAGCCAGCAGTGCGACAAGCCACACCACAGCACTCAAAAAGACGGCTGTCTTCAAACCCAATTGGGCGGGTTGTGCTGGCAAGCCAGACCCAGTTGAAGTGGCACCCCGCGTTTGGGCGGAGTCAGTGAGTGAACCCAGGGGAAAAGTCATTTGCGCATTGTGGCGCAAGGAAGACGCCTACTTTCGCGCAGCGGGCTCAGAGCCTGGGAGTTTTTCGGGCGTGTCCGAGAGCAGCGCGTCAAAAAGCGCCCGATCTAGTCTTACTGTGTCAGTAAATTGCCCCTGCGTGAGCCCCGCCCACAGCTGCAATCTAGGCGCAAAGCGCAGCCGGGGTGACCCCCGGCGAGCATTTGCTTGCGACGAGTGCGGCTGTGGGCGGGGCTCACCCTTCGGGCCGGTAGGCCAAGCCGCGCTGGGCGTTGTTGCAGCCCTTGCCCGGGGATCACCCCGGGCGGCGGCCTGCGCCTACCCCAGCGCGGCTTGGCCTACCGGCGCAGGGGCAATTTACTGACACAGTAAGACTAGGCGCAAAGCACAGCCATAGCTCGGGCTATGGCGAGCATTTGCAACGACGAGCGGGCGCGTTTTGACGTGATGGCGGGCATGAACGAGAGACTCCCAGACTCTCAGGAGAGCCGCTCGCGGATGATCACCGAACCGTTGTCTTGGGTTTCAATGATGCCGCGCTCTTCCAAGTCTTTCATCACACGGCTAACCATCTCGCGCGAGGCTCCCACCACTTTGGCCAAGTCTTGGCGCGAGACTTTGCCGCGAATGATTTTCACGCCGTTGTCGTCTTCCGACATGTCGAGCAAAGACCGCGCCACTCGGCCATACACATCGAGCAGTGCCAAGGATTCAATCTGCCTGTCGGCATTACGCAAACGCTGCACCAGGCCCCGCATGATGGCGTAAGACAGGCTGGAGTTTTCAGGCAAACAACGGGCAAATTCGGCGCGGCCCAGCACCAGCATGTCGGTCTGCACCTCCGCACGCACAGTGGCGGAGTGCGGCTCGTTGTCGATGAGGCTCATTTCGCCCACATAGTCGCCCGACTCCAGGACAGCCAAAATCACCTCTCGACCGCGTGAGTCAGCGGTGAGCACACGGGCGCGGCCTGTTAACAATATGAACAAAGCATTTGATTTCTGACCATGCTCGACAATGATTTCCCCACGCCGAAAGCGCCGCTTCACAACACCATCGGCAATGCCCTGCGCTTGTTCGCTGGTCAGCATGGAAAACAAAGGAACTCGACGAATCAAGTCGAGGCTGGAAAGCATGGCCATGAAGGTTTCCTTTTATCGATCGGGAATTCGGACGTCAGCTTGTAAGTTGGCAATAAGTCACGATTTATAACCTGTGCGATTGTGACTGACTATGGATGCAATCACTGGGGTTGAATCGAATTTGCAACGCCGCCATGTCAGACTCTCGCCCTTGATCACGACAAATCTTCCTTTCAAAGTCAATCACCATGAGCTCAACCACCCAACACGCCCGCGTCCTCATCCTGGGATCTGGCCCCGCCGGTTACACCGCCGCCATCTACGCCGCCCGTGCCAACCTCAAACCGATGCTGGTGACCGGCATCGCCCAAGGCGGTCAGTTGATGACCACCACCGATGTGGACAACTGGCCCGCCGACGTGGCTGGCGTTCAAGGCCCGGAACTGATGCAGCGCTTTTTGCAACACGCCGAGCGCTTTAACGCGCAAATCGTGTTCGACCACATCCACACGGTGGATTTCTCCCAGCGCCCCCTCAAGCTACAAGGTGATTCGGGTCAATACACCTGCGATGCGCTGATCATTGCCACGGGCGCATCGGCCAAATACATCGGCTTGCCCTCCGAAGAAGCCTTCATGGGCCGGGGTGTGAGTGGCTGCGCGACTTGCGATGGATTTTTCTACCGCGATCAAGAGGTCTGTGTGGTGGGGGGTGGCAATACGGCGGTCGAGGAGGCGCTTTACCTCTCCAACATCGCCAGCAAAGTGCACTTGGTTCACCGCCGCGACAAGTTCCGCGCCGAGGCCATTCTTGTGGACAAACTCATGGACAAAGTAGCCGCCGGAAAAATGCAGCTGCACTTGTGGAACACCTTGGACGAAGTGCTGGGCGATGCGAGCGGCGTCACCGGCGTGCGCTTGAAAAGCACCCAAGACGGCAAAACCCAAGACCTGACCATCAAAGGCTGCTTCATCGCCATTGGTCACCAACCCAACACCGACATTTTCAAAGACAAACTGGACATGAAAGATGGCTACATCGTGACCAGAAGCGGCTTGAACGGCCTGGCCACCATGACCAGCGTGCCCGGCGTATTCGCAGCGGGCGACGTGCAAGACCACATCTACCGCCAAGCCATCACCAGCGCCGGCACCGGGTGCATGGCGGCCTTGGATGCACAGCGGTTTTTGGAGCAATGAGCTGCGGCACATCCACCCCGTTTCGCAGAAACTGACCACACCCCACCAAGTTGTCAATGAACTATCGAAATTTCTTTCTCAAATGGATGTGGGTGTGGATTTCAGCTGGTGGGTTTTTGGTGTGGCTGACCGTCAACCAGTCAACACCGACGATTCACGAACGTTTACTGCTCGCGCCGATGACGAATTTGGTAGAACCATGCATTCACCCCGCAAGTACTCCGGTAAAGCGTGATGGTGCTGCCTCCATCCAAGAGTGGTGCGGCATTGCAAGCCAGTCTTTGGGGCCCATCGTTGAGAGCACGCTGTCTACATGGGGGCCGCGTTTCCCAGAAAACCCTCACCTCGAGGTGGGCTACACGATGAACATTCCGCTTTTGCGGATGCTCAAACTGGAGGGAACCCAATGGACGGTTGACAGGCCTGCCTTGCGCAAATTCGTTGGTGCTCTGGCAGAGGCAGACCGCCCCGCAATCATCTATCTGTTTTCCACTCACTTTGGGGTGCGCGCTCCCATAGAGCACGTGTTGGGCGCTGACGCGAAAAATTTGTTGGTCACTCAGGAGGGCGGACTGCCAGTTGGCAAGTACATGGGCGACGACATGTTTCCATGGAGCTTTGCAACAACCGACAACGACATAACGCGCAAACGTGTGCAAGTCGTGGACGCGTTCTTGGAAGAAGCGTGTCAATTGCCAGATCAGCACCGCGAAAAAATTCGGGGAATCACGTTGCTGGGCGAACTTCACCACATGTTTCCAGAGTTGGAAAGTGGAATGGGATTTCATTCGCCCTACCTGATTACAGATTACAGCCAAGCATCTAAGGAAGATTTCCGGCGTTTTCTTCAGCTGCGTTATCGCCACTTACGCAGCTTTAACCAAGCGGTCGGCGCAAGCTACTCATCGTTCATGGAAGTTGAGCCTCCAAGCAAGGACATTCGGCGGCAGCCACTGAAGCATTTCCACGAACACATTGATGCCTTTGCTCACGGTAGTTTTCCAGTGTCTGGGTGGACCCACGTCAAATCCACGCCAAAAGGGCAGTATGCGTGGATACGCATCTACCGAAATGGTCATTACATGGGACGCACTGCCGCTCGGGGGGGAAGGCAAGACGTGGCGACCGCGCGCCCCGAGTTTGGAACGGCCGATGTGGGGTGGCAGTTCGATATTGACTTCAAAAAACTTGAAGTAGGCGTGCACCATATCGATATTTTGTTGGAGGCACCGGGTTCTGAACTGATTCATCTCGACACCCGAACTGTGTCCGTGGTTGATAGAGATCAACGCCAACCACCCGAGCTTCCAACACAACAGCTGCCCCCGCACCGAATTGCCAGTGCCAGTGCCGATGTCTCTTGGTACATTGACGCGCCTGCAAACCAACCCGCTTATTTCTACAACCCATTGGTCTCACTTTGGCATGAGTTCAGGGGAGAACAAGTCATGCGGTATCTGGCCTACTTCAGTGCGCAAATTGAACGCTCTTGCCTGCGAAATACCGCCACCTACACACACCAGATCATGCCGTTTGTGAATCCAGGATGGGATCGCAACCGCTTCGCTGTCGAGAGATCGTTGCAGCCTTTTGGGGCAACCCGCAAAGGAATCAGCCTGTACGGCGATGCAACTTATGGGCGCAACTTTGGGGAATGGTTCAAAACCTCTCGCCTGGAATCCTATGGCGTCACCGAGTTTCACCCCCTCAAGCCCATGACACCGGATGAGGTGGAATCGATGTTTGAGAGTCATCGCCAGCGGGGGGCGGACTTTATCTCCTTCTTTGTTGAGCCGCGAGGATTGACACCCGGCCGTGGCCTGAACGTCTACCAGTTCAGCTTTGATCCCGACATGCCCATCCACAGCTCCGATGTGATGTTTCACTCAACACGCGCCGTGATCAATCGCAAGGCCTATCAAGCGCCTTCACGACAATAGGCCATCGCGCCTTCGGCCGCGTGCTGACCGGAGGCCATACAGGCGGTTAGCAGATAACCACCCGTAGGTGCCTCCCAGTCCAACATTTCGCCTGCACAAAACACCCCCGGCAACGCCTTGAGCATGCCGCGTTCATTCATGGCCTCAAAACGAACGCCGCCTGCTGTGCTGATGGCTTCGTCGATGGGCCGGGGTGCAAGCACTTTGATGGGCAGTGCTTTGATGGCCGCGGCCAACAACGGCGGCGAGCCAAGTTGTTCTTTGCTCAACACCTCGTAGAGCAAAGACGCCTTCACATCGGTCAGTCCCAAACGCGATTTAAGGTGGGTAGACAGCGACCGCGACCCTCGGGGCCTGGCCACTTCGGCCACCACATGCGCGTGGCTGTGCATGGGTAACAGGTCAACCAAAAACACCGCCCTTCCCTGTTGATTGATCTGTTCGCGAATGTGGGCAGAGGCCGCATAAATCAAACTGCCCTCCACGCCGGTTTGCGTCACGACAAACTCACCGGCTTGCGCAAAAACTTCTTGTTGATCAGCCAACACACGAAGGGCGACATTCTTCAGCGCAGCGCCGGCGTGGCGTTGACTGAAGTGCGCTGTCCAACCTGGCAACTCCAAACCTTCGGCGTGGGTGTGGGTTTGGGTGTGGATCACATCAAAACCGCAGTTCGATGGCTGCAGCGGCGCGAGATCGACGCCGGCTTTGTTCAACACGGGCCACCAAGCTCCGTCCGACCCGAGGCGGCTCCAGCTCGCACCGCCAAGAGCTAAAACACAGGCACGGGCTTGAACGGTCAACGACTCTTCTGCCCGCGCGAAACGCAAACGAACGGCACGGCCAGCCGCCCCCTGGCTCACAACCGCATCATCCAACCCCAACCAGCGGTGACGCATGTGAAAGCGCACACCGAGCGATCTCAAACGATGCAGCCAGGCCCTGAGCAAAGGGGCCGCTTTCATGTCCACGGGAAACACCCGGCCCGAGCTGCCAACAAAAGTGGGCACACCCAAATCCTCTGCCCAGCGTCGAACTGCGGAGGCGTCCATGGCGCGCAACACAGGTGCCAAACGATCGCTGCGTTCGCCGTAACGCGCCGCAAATGGCTCGAATGGCTCGCTGTGGGTCAAGTTCAACCCACCACGGCCCGCAAGCAAGAATTTGCGACCGACGGAGGGCATGGCGTCGTAGACATCGACGCTCAAACCACTGTGCGCCAGGACCTCAGCGGCGCGCAAACCTGCAGGTCCTGCGCCCACCACGATGACATCTGCGATCGGGACCGCCAGCGCTTTGTTTGTTGATGGCAACACAGAGGAGGAATTCATGTGGGCATTGTCAACGCTGCGCTGGTGTCAACCTTTGCAAATCCGTCATACACGGCGTTTCGTCGCGCCTTTGCGGGCGGTTGGCTTTTGGCGGGCTGGCAGTGCCTCGTTGGCAATCGTCGAAAACGCCCGGCGAAACTGCTCCTTCATCCACTCCAGGCCCACATCGCCGGCACTGTCACGCCGCCACAGCATGTTCACGTTGAAACTACCCAGATCCAAGGGCGGCGCACAGACTTGCAAGCCCGCCATCCTCGACAAGGCCAGGCAGGTCGGCGTTGGTGCCGTCGCCACGGCATCCAAGCGCATCAAAAAGGCGGGCAGCGCCGAGAAGTGCGTCAGCGCGGTTTGGATGCGACGGTGTAGCCCCAAGGCGCGCAGAGAAGCGTCAACAATACCTTCTCGACCCAGCGGCGACACCAGCACGTGTCGCATGCCCACATAGGCGTCGAGTGTCAAAGGAAGTTTCACCTTCAAGCGCTGGGCGTCAATCAGGCAGGCAAAACCCAGCTCTCCGAGCTTTTCCTGCCCCATGGCCATGCGGCCCAGGGGACCCGACACCATGGCCAAATCGATGTCACGCTCATCAAACGCCTGCTCTACCGTGTAGCGGTTGACCCGCCGCAATACGACGTTCACACCCGGCGCTTCCTCGGCAAGAATTTCCGCCAATCGTGGCCCCAATGCCAACTCCAGGTCGTCAGTCATGCCCAGCGTGAAACGACGTTTGGACTGCTGGCTGTCAAAGGTCAACTGGGCCAGCATCAAATCGTGCAGGCTGGCCAATTGCTGGCCCAGCGGCTCGGCCATGGCCCGTGCACGCGGCGTGGGCTCCATGCCGGTTCGGGTGCGCACAAAAAGTGGATCGCCCGCCGTGGCGCGCAAACGAGTCAAGGAGGCGCTCACCGCCGCCTGGCTCAAGGACAAACGCCGCGCCGCCAAGGTCACGCTGCGCTCTTGCCACAAGGCCAAGAACACCACGCCGAGGTTGAAGTCGATTTTTCTTAATTCACCGAAACCGATTTTCATAATTCAGATTATTTGTTTGACCACTTTTTAACACCCCGTCACACTCTTGTCACTTTCCTGTCATTTAAGAATATTCATGTGCCAACTTCTCGCCATGAGCTGCAAGCTCCCGGCCACCATCAATTTCTCATTTGAAGGTTTTGCCACTCGGGGCGGTCAAACCGACGAACACCGGGACGGGTGGGGCATTGCCTTCTTCGAAGATGAAGGCTGCCGCATGTTCCTGGACACTTTGTCCTCGGTGAGTTCACCCATCGCCAGCCTGATCAAACACTACCCCATCAAGTCGCGTTATGTGATTGCCCATATTCGCAAAGCCACTGAGGGCAGCGGCGGTGTGGCGCTGCAGAACTGCCATCCCTTCCAAAGAGAGTTGTGGGGCAGACCTTGGATCTTTGCGCACAACGGGCAGGTCAATGCCTTCACTGATAAGTCGGGAACTCCAGCCATTCACGCCTCGGTGGGGCAAACCGACAGTGAGCGGGCTTTTTGCTACATCTTGAACCAGCTCCGTGCGCGTTATGCGACACAGCCACCTTTGTCAGAGTTGACTCGCTCTATTCGCGAGTTGGCCAGTGAAATCGCGGTGTTCGGCACCTTCAATTTTTTGCTCTCCAATGGCGAATTCATGTTCGCGCACTGCACAACCAACCTGCATTTCGTCACCCGGCGCTACCCTTTCAACACGGTCAAGCTGATTGACTGCGACATGCAAATTGACTTGAGCAAACACAACAGCGTGAACGATGTGATCAGTGTCATCGCCACCCAACCCCTCACCACCAACGAAAACTGGCAAGCCTTCCTGCCAGGAGAGCTTCGGGTTTTCGTGGATGGCCGCAGCGTGGATGTGTCTGAAAACCTCGTTACCCTCTGAGAGCCTGAGGCATCTTTCGTTGATGCCCGCTCGTCACGCCAAAAAACTCCCAGTCTCTGAGTCTCAATTCGCCGCAGCACGGCTGCATTTCATCTGTTGTCAATCCCCCCTGTCCAGGAGACCTTCGATGACCTTCAAACTCAGAACACTGAGCCGTTTGTTTTTGTCCGCCTCACTCGCAAGCGGTTTGTTGAGCGGCGCGGGGTCGGTGTTTGCGCAAGACTTGCGCATTGGCCTGTCCAGCAACCCACAATCAGCGGACCCTCATTTTTTCAACAACGATGCCATCAGCGCCATGCTCAGCCATGTGTATGAAACGCTGATCACCCTTGATCCCGACACCAAACTGGTGCCTGGTTTGGCGCTGTCTTGGAAAGCAGTGAATGACAACACCTGGGAGTTCAAACTGCGCCCCGGTGTGAAGTTTCACGACGGTAGCCCGCTCACGGCTGACGATGTGGTGTTTTCCTTGGGCCGCCCCGCCACCATCATCAACAGCCCCAGCCCTTTCACTCAGTTCACGCGCAACATCACCAACACCAAGGTGATCGATGACACCACGCTCTTGCTCACCACGGCCACACCGGCCCCCTTGTTACCCAATGACCTGACGCGCATCTTCATCGTGTCGCGCAAAGCCGCCGAGAAGGCCACCACGGACGACTTCAACCAAAACAAGGTGGTCGCCGGCACCGGTCCCTTCAAGATGGTCAAGTACACACGCGGCGAAGGCACGCAGTTGGCTCGCAACGACGCCTATTGGGGCACCAAAGCCGCCTGGGCCACGGTGAACCTGCGTTTCTTGCCCACCGATTCGGCACGCATGTCGGCGCTGTTGTCCGGTGACGTGCAAATGGTCGAGAACGTCCAGGCCAATTTGGTGTCGCAGTTCAAAGGCAACAAAGACCTGACGGTGTTTGAGAAAGTATCGAGCCGTGTGCTCTTCTTGTTCACCGACCACCGAGACAAGTCACCCTATGTGACCGACACTGCGGGCAAGCCGCTTGAGAAAAACCCGATGCAAGATGCCCGTGTGCGCATCGCCATGTCGAAACTGATCGACCGCAATTTGCTGGCCGAACGTGTGCTCGACAAACTCGGTGTGCCCACCGGCAACCTCGCCGCGCCGGGCATGTTTGGCTTCAACCCCAACCTGAAACCCGAACCGTTTGACATGGACGGTGCGAAGAAGCTACTCACGGAGGCGGGGTACCCCAACGGGTTCGGTCTGACGATTTTTGGCCCCAATGACCGCTACATCAATGACGAACAAGTGATGCAGACCATAGGCCAAATGTTCAGCCGGGGTGGCATCAATACCAAGGTCACCGTGTCACCGATGTCCACCTTTGTCGGTCAAGCCTCCAAGAAAACGCTGGGCATGGGTCTCTTGGGTTGGGGCGTCGGTGGCGGCGAACCTTCCAGCCCGCTGCGCGGTTTGTTGGCCACAACCAACTCGGAAAAAGGCTTGGGCGGCAACAATTGGAGCAGCTACAGCAACCCCGCTTACGACAAACTGATCACCGACGCCTTGAGCACAGTGGATGACAAAAAGCGCGAAAAGCTGATGCAAGACGCTGCAGAACTGGCACTCAAAAAAGACCAGGCCATCATCCCGCTGTATAACCAAGTGGCCACCTGGGCCACACGCAAAGGCTACAGCTATGTGCCGCGAGTGGATGAGTTCACCTTGGCCCATCATGTGAAGGCTAAGTAAAAAATCCCCGCCCGACCAAACGCTTCGATCTGTCCCGCGAGCCACTTCAAACAGGGTGGCTCGCAGCGGGGTCGACACACCGCCCATTTCAACCCGGCGCCAATCTGACGTGAACGACACGCCGCACGAGTTCAACAGTCCGCCTGATGGTTTCTTGCACTGCTCGGCGCTTGATTTGCACCGTGTCCTGCCGGGACCCAGCCTGCTGCATTGGCCAGGCCCCGGACCCACACTCTTTGTTTCGGTTCTGCTGCATGGCAATGAAGATGCTGGGCTCAAGGCCTTGCAGCGTTTGCTGCTGAAGTACCAAGGCCGCGCCCTGCCGAGGGCGATGTCGGTGTTTGTCGGCAATGTTGACGCGGCCGCAGCAGGCGTTCGCCATTTGCCAGAGCAGCCCGACTTCAACCGCATCTGGGCACACAGCGATGCCCATGTGTCGTCCTACCACCAGATGGCTGCGCAAGTGCTGCGCCGCATGCAACAGCAACCCTTGTTCGCCGTTCTCGATCTGCACAACAACACCGGCCGCAACCCGCTTTACAGCTGCCTGTCATCCACCGAGCCAGCCCATCGCCAACTGGCCGCATTGTTCTCACCCATCGTGGTCAAAGTCGACGGGTTGCGGTCTTTGAACGAAGCCTTCAGCGCGCTGGCACCCAGTGTTTGTTGCGAGTGCGGCGAAATCGGCAATGAAGCCGGTGTGCAGCGCGCCCTTGATCTGCTTGAGTTGTGCCTGACCCTGTCACCCGATGCTCTGGGTGGTGCGAACGACAGCAAATTACAGGTGCTTGAAGCCTATGCCGAGATCCATGTCCCGGCGTCGGTCACAATATGTTTCGACGAAACCCAACCAGATGTGGACTTGTGCCTGTCGCCCGACATCGATCTGTTGAACTTCTTGCAACTGCCCAAAGGTCAGATGCTGGCCCGCGCGGGTCTGCACACCACCCGGCAGCCCTTGGTAGCGCGCAATGTGAACGACGGTCAGGTTCTCGATTTGTTCGTGCGCGACGGGCGGTCAATTCGCCTCAAAGAGGCCACCATGGCCGCCATGCTCACGCCGTCTATTGCGGCCATTCGCCAAACGTGTTTGGGCTATTTGATGCGGCCCGTTCAACCTGACACCCCCCCCTATGCTTGAGTTCATTCTTCGGCGACTGCTGCAAAGCGTTTTGGTGCTTTGGGTGATGTCCATGCTGGTGTTTGCCGGCGTGTTTGTGGTGGGCAACCCGGCCGACATTTTGGTCAGCATGGACGCAGACCCCGCCGACCGCGCCCGCGTCATCGCCAACCTGGGGCTGGACCAACCACTGCCGCTGCAGTACCTCACCTTTTTGAAGAAGGCCTTGGCCGGTGACTTGGGTACCTCCTTCGTGCAAGGCGTGCCCGCCGTGCAACTGGTGTTCGAGAAAATGCCAGCCACCATGGAGCTGGCGGTGGCGGCCATGCTCATCGCCATCGTGCTCGGCATTCCGCTCGGACTCTGGGCGGGGTTGAAACCCGATTCTTTCGCTGCCAAAACCATCATGACGGGCTCCATTCTTGGGTTCTCGCTGCCGACCTTCTGGGTTGGTTTGATGCTCATCATGGTGTTTGCGGTGCAACTCGGATGGTTGCCTGCCGGGGGCCGCGGCCCCACCACCGAGGTGCTGGGCTTGCACTTGGCCATCTTCAGCCTGGAAGGCTGGCGTCACCTGGCCTTGCCTGCGCTCAACCTGGCGCTGTTCAAGCTCTCACTCATCACCCGCCTCACCCGTGCCGGCACACGTGAAGCGCTGACGCAGGACTATGTGAAATTCGCTCGCGCCAAAGGCCTCTCACCGATGCGCGTGGTGGGCGTGCATGTGCTCAAGAACATCATGATTCCCATCGTGACGGTGGTGGCCCTGGAGTTCGGCGCCTTGATCGCTTTCGCCGTGGTCACCGAAACCATCTTCGCCTACCCCGGCATGGGCAAACTCATCATCGACTCCATCAACTTGCTGGACCGCCCCGTGGTGGTGGCATATCTGCTCATCGTTGTGAGTTTGTTCATCCTCATCAATTTGCTCGTGGACATCACTTACTCGGTGCTCGATCCTCGGGTCCGTTTGGGGTCCCTCGAATGATCCCCGCCGAAAGCCCCCTGCGCCTCTTCCTGCGTCAGTTCGCTGACTCCAAGCTCGCCTTGGTCGGCGCTGTGGTGCTGGCAATTCTGCTGCTCGCGGCCTTGTTCGCACCCCAGCTCTCGCCGCAAAATCCCTATGACCTGGCGCAGCTCGACATCATGGATTCGCGCCAAGCCCCCGGAACCTCCAGCGCCAGCACTGGCAAACTCTTTGTTTTAGGCACCGACGAACAAGGGCGTGACCTGCTCTCGGCCATGCTCTACGGCCTGCGTATTTCCCTGAGCATTGGCACCCTGGCCACGCTCTTGGCCTTGAGCATTGGCGTTTCCTTGGGGCTACTGGCGGGTTATGCGGGCGGACGCTTTGAGTCACTGCTGATGCGCTTGGTGGACATTCAGCTGTCTTTCCCGGCCATCTTGTTGGCCTTGATTCTGATCTCGGTGCTCAAACCAGGGATAGGCAACGTCATCATCGCCTTGGTGGCGGTGCAGTGGGCCTACTACGCCCGTACCGTGCGATCGGCAGCCCTCGTGGAGCGCAAGAAGGAATACATCGAAGCCGCTCGTGGGTTGGGGCTGTCGCACACACGCATCATTTTCAAACACCTGCTACCCAATTGTTTGCCGCCTGTCATCGTGGTAGCGGCCTTGCAAGTGGCCAATGCCATTGCACTGGAGGCCACCTTGTCCTTTCTTGGCCTGGGTGTCCCGATCACCGAACCCTCTCTCGGACTCTTGATCGCCAACGGGCAACAGCATTTGTTATCAGGCAAGTATTGGATGTCGGTCTATCCGGGGCTGTTGCTGCTGACCAGCATCCTGGCCATCAACCTGGTGGCCGATCAATTGCGTGATGTGCTGAACCCTAGGCTGCAAAAGCAATGAACGCCCCCTCCTCAGCGACGCCGCCGACCCTGCAAGTGCGCGGTCTGCAAACCCAGTTCACCACCCGCGCGGGTGTGGCCAAAGCGGTGGACGATGTTTCTTTTGAAGTCGGTCGCGGCCAAATCATGGGCTTGGTGGGCGAGTCGGGTTCGGGCAAGTCGATGACGGGTTATTCGATCTTGGGCTTGATCGACCCCCCCGGCCAAGTGGTGGCAGGCGAGGTGCTGCTCACCCTCAAAGACGGTCAGACCCTCGACTTGCGCCACCTGTCTCCAAAACAAATGCAACACATACGCGGCAATCGCGTGGCGATGATTTTTCAAGACCCGATGATGACGCTCAACCCCGTTCTGCGCGTCGACACTCAAATGATTGAGGCGATCCAAGCCCACTTTCCCGTGTCCAAAGAAGATGCAAAAGCACGCGCTTTGGCCGCGTTGGTCAAGGTCGGCATTCCGTCACCAGCAGAACGCCTGGTGGCCTACCCGCACCAGTTCAGCGGCGGCATGCGCCAGCGTGTGGCCATTGCCATCGCCATGCTGAACGAGCCCGACCTCATCATTGCCGACGAACCCACCACGGCGCTGGACGTGACCATCCAGGGGCAAATTCTTTCCGAGATGCAAACCCTGTGCCGCGAGTCCGGCACTGCGCTGGTCTGGATCACCCACGACCTGTCGGTGGTGGCCGGTTTGGCCGATACGGTGGCTGTGATGTATGCCGGTCGCATCGTGGAGCAAGGCACGGTGGAGCAGGTGCTGAACCAACCCCGACATCCGTACACCCATGGCTTGATGGCGAGCAGCCCCTCGCGCAATCCACGCGGGCAACCGCTTCAACAAATCTCAGGCATGACGCCCTCACTGTTGAATTTACCCATCGGCTGTGCCTTTGCCCCCCGTTGTGGTTTTGCAGATGAGGCATGCAACCCAGCCCCACCGCTGCGTGAGTGGGATGGCAGACAACTGCGCTGTGTTCACCCCGTGGGTGCGGAGGCTGCCCGATGAGCGAGCCATCAGCCACTGCGCCGGTCAACACACCCTTGCTGGAACTCCAAGCCGTCTCCAAACGCTTCAGCAAACGCCTGGACTTTGCCGCCAAACTTGCAAAACGTTTGGGTGCGAAGGTGCAAGAGTACACCGTGCATGCGGTCGACAGGGTCTCGCTCACCATACAGCCCGGCGAAGTGGTGGGTTTGGTAGGGGAGTCGGGCTGCGGCAAGTCCACCCTCGGGCGCATGGCGGCAGGCCTGCACACCCTCACCGAGGGGGAGCGGCTGTACAACGGCGAAAACGCGCAGGCCTTGCAAGTGAGGCTGTCTGCGGCTGACTACCGGCGCCACATGCTCGGCATTCAGATGATTTTTCAGGATCCTTATGCCAGCTTGAATCCAAGGCTGAGGGTGAGCGACATCATCGGTGAAGCGCCCGTGGCCCACGGCCTCATTCCCGCCGCCGAACAAGAAGGCCGCGTCGCTGAACTCATGGTCCAAGTCGGCCTGGACCCACAGTTCATGCGCCGTTTCCCACATCAATTTTCTGGTGGTCAGCGCGCCCGCATCGGCATCGCCCGAGCCCTGGCAGTCAACCCCAAATTTCTGATTTGCGATGAAGCGGTGGCAGCACTGGATGTCTCCATTGCAGCCCAGGTCATCAACCTCTTCATGCAACTGCGGCACGACCTCAACCTCACCTACCTGTTCATCAGCCACGACCTCGGGGTGGTGCGCCACATCAGCGACCGGGTGGTGATCATGTACCTGGGCCGCGTGGTGGAATCAGCACCTGCCGACGAGGTTTTTGCCCGTCCCTTGCATCCGTACACGCAGGCGCTGTTGGCCGAAGCCCCGACGCTGCAAGTCAAGAAAAAAACCTATGTCGCCATCCAAGGCGAAATCCCCTCGCCTTTACACCCGCCCACAGGCTGTCACTTCCATCCCAGGTGTCCGCTGGCCATGGAACGTTGCAAAACCGAGTCCCCCGTGCTCACCAAGATGGACTCGCAACACTGGGTTGCTTGCCACGCCATCAACGGTTGAGCAGCACAGCAGGTAGAAAACAACCTGCACCGTGTTAGATCGCACATCCGCGCGAAATAGCTTTTGATTTCGTACGCGTTTTAGGTAACGCCCCCTACGGCACTCACCTACGCTCGCGTCCACGTTGTGCCTGAAGGAACAAGAATCTGTTTCTCGAAGCATGGCCGTCGTCACCATGGCGCAGTTTGGCCGCTTCATCCACCTCACCTCTCCATTGGGGAACTCATGACCGTCAACTATCTCTTTGTGTCCGTCGTACTGTGCTTGCTAACCGCATGCGGAGGCTCAGAGCAACCTATCACGTCAAGTACATCGTCTAGCGATGACGGTACCGCGCAAGTCGCAGTTTCCGCCAGCCAACCGGCGGCCTCGGGTTTAAACAACAGCACAACGCTCTTGACATCCGAACCACCCAAGTCGGCCAACATCGCTGGCCCGCTGCACCTGAGTCAATGGCAGTTTTATGGGCGTTTGCCCACATTCACCCCTTTTTCCAACTCACAACAAACTGCGTTGGGCAGCACGCTGCAAGCGATTGCGACTGCCAGTGGAGGCTGTCCCGCAGATTTGGTTGGCGATCTAGCGCCAAAACCCAGCAACAAAAAATACAACCCGGCGGGGCAATTGGTGTTCTACGAACTGTCGTATCTTTATCAGCCGCAACAGCGCAACGGTGATGGACATTGCGTCGCTGGCACCACCCGTGAACAGGCCGTGTTAGGTGCCGTATTCCCCGTTTTTGACGAGAAAGCAGAAGCTCAAGCGGCTGCGCTGCCACGTGCTCGGGTGTTCACACTCAACGAGGTTGACGATCTGCGAATCGTGTCGTTGACAGCTGATTCCATCACCTTGCCAAACAGCAAGAAAGCCCAGACCATTGCGGTTGGCAACGTACTGGTGGCTGACATCATGACGGGCGCACCAGAAGGCATCCTGCGCGTCGTTACCGCCGTTCAGGTCAGTGCCAAAACGGTTCTACTTTCCACCGGGTCGGCCGAGTTTTCCCAGCTCGCCCATGCGATCAAACCCACAGCCACACGGGTGCGCATTCTGGCAGCGGACACCAGCACCACACCTCAACTTCCCGAGTTGTTGCAAGCGGACACTGAAGGCTACATTCGGTTGAACTTCACGGGCTATCTCTCCAACGGTTTGTTCGCGACCGTCAATGCCCGCGTGAAACCAGAATTCGAATGGATCTGGGACAAAGAGTGGAATGCAGTGCGCCCTAAATTCATGCGTCTGAAAATGCATCTGAACATGAAAGACGTCAAGATCAATGGCTTGGTCGGCTTGCGCAGCTTTGTAAATTTAGCCACTCTTGAGTTACCCCCCATTGCAGTCTGGGCGGGTGTACCCATCGTATTCCGCAATCGCCTCAGGCTGTCGGCGTCTGGGACAGTGGCAGTCGGCACTAGCTTAGATGGCGGGTTTGCACTGCCTTCAGGTAGTTTTACCGTGGGTCTGGACTATGTGCGTGACGTGGGCTGGACCAACCTGAGCGCAACCAATGCGCAGATTGAATTCGTTCGTCCAAGAAACATTTCGCCCAATTACGTGGCTGCCGTGGAGTTCCCGATTGTCGCGTTCGACTCCAGCCCGTTCGGCTTCGGAACTTTACGGTTCACGGCACAGGCTGTTGCTCGGAATCAGATCACCTACGACCAGAACTTGGTCAATCCACTGACCGTCAAAATGGTGCCACGCACCGATGTAGGCATCTATGCAGACTTCTTTGGGCTGCTAGAACAAAGTTACTACTACACCACTTACTTCCCTGAGACCACTTGGTACCAAGGCTCGGTCACAGGACTGCTGAATAACTGGGCTGCGCCAACAGATCCGGGTACACCGCCAAGACTATCTTCCAACATCACCGACATCGGTGGAACCTGGGCGTACAACGAAATCTCTTTCCTGATAGACAAAGGCTTCTTGTCTGGTTATTCGGACAATACATTCCGTCCGAATAACAACGTCACCAGGGCGGAGTTTGCCGCCATGATCGTTGCGGTACTGAATCCAGCGCCCAAAACTGCTTGCAGCAGCAGGAACTTCAATGACATTTCGGGTCACTGGGCGCAAGCCAAGATTCTGCAAGCCGCACGGGCTTGTTATCTCAGTGGTTTTCCTGACGGCAGCTTCCAACCCAGTGGATTGGTGACCAAAGCGCAGATGCTCACCGCCTTGGGCAACGGCATGGAGCTGACGGGCAAACAAACGCTGACGCTGTGGAACTTGAACGACGACCAAGACATTCCAAGTTGGGCATCTGACCCCGTCGCCAATGCCACAGAAAACCGCTTGATGGTCAACTACCCCGTCGTTGCCACGTTCTCACCGAACAAAAACGCAAGCCGTGCCGAAACGTCGGCCACCATTTACCGTGTGCTCATGTGGCGCGGCAATATGAGCAACAGCTACGACTCGCCATATCTGTACCTGCCCTGATCGGAAGTTCTCAACTGCTGGCGTGCGCAATCCTGTTTGCGCACGCCGTTTTTTTTGAACGCCTTCAACGTCGAGAACAACCACGCTCCAACGATTCAAAAGCCTGCAATCTTGCGCCGCTGTTTTTGTCCAGATAGAACGAAACTCCACACGCCCAGCGCGGTTTGGCATACCGGCCTGAGGGGCTCACGCAGGGGCAATTTACTGACACACTGGGACCAGGCACAACAATCCGTTGCCAATACTTTGTGGTCATTGATGGTGGTCAACTACCCAAACGCCAGTGTGTTCGCGCCGACACGGGTCACCACACGGGCCGATGCAGCCGCCACCTTGCATCGCGTTTTGGTTTGGCAGGGCCCAGGCATCAAGGTGATTGAGAATCCATATCTGCTGTTGCCGCAGCGACTATTGAAGTGATCAGTTCAAAGAAACCAATTCGATTGGCACTCCATTCTTCTTTCGCGATTGACCTCATACCGTGCCTCAACATCACCTTCGTCCCTATTGCATTTGGCTTTTTTCGCTGGCACTCAGTGCGTGCTCTGTTCCACCGCAGTTCCAAAAACTCCACAATGAAGGGGCAGATGTCCATGGAGTCTCTCCACCAAATGCGCCGCCGCCTGCGCCTGAAATTGCCTCCGGCTGGACCGACAAACCAGGCTGGTCAGGGAAGAACTCGATGGTGGCCGCCGCCAACCCGCTGGCCGCTGATGTCGGTGCTGACATCCTGAAAGCGGGCGGATCCGCCGTGGATGCGGCCATCGCCGTGCAAATGGTGCTTACCTTGGTCGAACCGCAGTCCAGTGGTATCGGAGGCGGTGCGTTTTTGATGCACTTTGACGGCCAACAAGTGCAAAGTTTTGATGGCCGCGAAACTGCTCCCGCAGCGGCGAGAGATGACCTCTTCATCGTAAGCAACCAACAACCCTTGCCTTTCCCGTCCGCCGTGGTGGGAGGCCGCTCCGTGGGTGTACCCGGCGTATTGCGCATGCTCGCCTTGGCACACGCTCAACATGGCCGCTTGCCTTGGGCCCGTTTGTTGGAGCCCGCCATCCGCTTGGCAGACGAAGGGTTTGTCATCAGCCCACGTTTGGCGCGCCTGATCGAAGCCGACAAATCGTTGATGGTTGATCCCACTGCACGCGCCTATTTTTATGAAGCCGATGGCCGCCCGAAACCAGCCGGCACGCTGATGAAGAACCCGGCCTTGGCAACCACCCTGCGTGACATCGCCCAGCATGGCGTCAACGCTTTTTACCAAGGCGACTTGGCCTTGGCCGTGGTGAACAAAGTGCGCGATCATCCCAGCAACCCTGGCCTCTTGGCGCTGGACGACCTTGCCAACTACCAAGCCAAAGAGCGACCGGCTCTGTGTTTCAACTACCGCCACACCCGCATCTGCGGCATGCCGCCCCCTTCTTCCGGCACGGTGGCTCTGGCGCAAATTTTTGGCATGCTGGAGTCCACGAACATCGCGTCGGACAAGCCCCAGCGTTTGCCAGACGGCCGCTGGGTTTTGACGCCCCAGTCGGTCCATGCCTACAGCGAAGCCGCACGTTTGGCCTATGCTGACAGAGCCCAGTACCTGGCCGATCCCGATTTCGTCAACGTGCCCGTCCAAGGCTTGATGGCCCCCGCCTATTTGGCGCAGCGCCGCAGTTTGATCAAAGAACAATCCATGGGGACGGCCACTGCCGGACAACCCGATGGCATCTCCATCACCGCTGCGCCGGATCAAAGCCCCGAGTTCCCATCCACCTCGCACATTTCCGTGGTCGACGCCTGGGGCCAGGCCGTCTCCATGACCACGACCATCGAAGATGCCTTCGGCTCACGCCAAATGGTGCGCGGCTTTTTACTGAACAACCAACTCACCGATTTTTCCTTCGCCGCGCGTGATGCGACTGGCCGCCTGATTGCCAACCGCGTGCAGCCGGGCAAACGGCCACGCTCATCCATGTCGCCGATGTTGGTGTTCGACCGCCAAAGCGGCCAACTCCTGATGACGCTCGGCTCGCCCGGGGGCTCGGCCATCATCAACTACGTCGGCAAAGTGCTGCTGGGCACCGTCGACTGGGGCTTGAACATCCAAGACGCGATCAGCCTGCCCAACTTCGGCAGTCGCAATGGACCGACAGAGTTGGAGGCGGGCCGCGTCGATGCAGACTTAGCCACTGCACTGACGGCACGCGGGCACAACGTGCTTTTGATCGAACAAACCTCTGGGCTGCAGGGGATCATGCGTACCCCCAGCGGCTGGTTCGGTGGCGCAGACCCCCGGCGTGAAGGCGTGGCGCGAGGGGAGTGAGAGACGGGCACGAACCCGTCTTGGGTTCTGGGAAGCACCCAGTGGTGTCAACCCCCAACCGCACCGTGGTTGAACTTCAACCGTAGCAACAATTACGGCGGCGCTCAGTAGTCCCGAAGTTTCACCCGCAACCGAGCAATCGACTGGCTGTGCAGTTGGCAGACTCTGGATTCCGTCACTTTGAGTACGGCCGCAATCTCTTTGAGGTTCATGTCGTGTTCGTAGTACATGCTCATCACGTACTGCTCGCGCTCTGGCAATACTTTGATGGCTTCAATCAAGGCCTCTCGCATGCGGTGATCTTGCAATTGGGCCAAGGGGTTGAAGGCCTCGTCGGCCACATGACGATCCAAATAGTCGTTGTCGCCGTCATCGCCTGACATGTCTTCCAGATATACCAGTTGGGTGCCGCGCACGCGGCCCAGCATTTCGTGGTACTCGGGCAAGGTCATGCCCATTTCTCGGGCGATTTCGCTCTCTGCCGGCGCGCGGCCCAAACGCTGCTCCAGCTTGTGGACGGCGGATTCAATGCTGCGCTGTTGTTTGCGGGTACCGCGCGACAGGTAGTCGTTGCCGCGCAGCTCGTCCAGCATGGCGCCACGAATGCGCTGCGTGGCGAAGGTTTCAAACTGCACGCCTTGTGCCGCATCAAAACGTGAAAGGGCATCGGTCAGCCCCACCATACCAACTTGGATGAGGTCGTCCAGTTCGACGTTGGCGGGCAGCTTGGCAATCATTTGATGTGCCAGCCTTCGCACCAGCGGGCTGTACTGCTTGAGCAAGGTGTTGACGTCGAGTTGTCCTTTGGCGGTGTACATGGATCAGCTCCAAGAATTCAGTTCAGCACGGGCACTGACGGGTGGCCGAGAAATGGTTTGAGGACTGACCTCGTCTAAAAAATAACCTGATGGGATGCTTGATGGCTGAAGGCAGTCTTGAGCCCATAAACGCATGGCCGAAGTGGCACGCTGACGCGGATCAGTCGCCGGGTCGAGCAGCAACACATCTCGAACCACGGCACCCAAAAAGTGCTCCGCACAAGAGCGAAGTTGTTCGGCAATACGAGGAGCCCGTGGAGACAACTCGCTCGCACCCAGCAGAATGTCATGCACCATGACCTCGGCACGTTGTGTCAACAATTTGAGGCTGGCATAGGCATGGGTCACGCTGCTGGGACGGTCGTCCACCAGCAACAAAGGCCTGGCAGCGCTGGCCCATAGACGGGTGCTTCGCATTTGGACAGAGCGACCCAACAAGCGGCAGTGGTCCATGGCGGAGGCATGGATCAACACCACATCCGCAGAGGGAGCCGCATCCGTCAAATGATTCACAAAATTGGCCGTGGAGCCGTGGGTATCCACATAACGCAGCAAAAGACCACGGGCCGCAAGGTAGGACACATGCGACGACAGTGGCTCTATGCCTTCTCTGAGCTCCATCAACGACACCTCGTGCGGTGCGGGCGCACGTTCTGACGCATCTACCACCAGAACTTGAGCGCCTTGTTCTGCAAAGGTTGTGCAAATACGTTCCAACAAAACACCGCCAAACGCCATGTGCGGATTGGACACGACAGGAATGACCCGAAGTGGGTTGCGTGCGAACAATCGGCGCAAACCATCGGCTTGGTCCAAGGGAGCGGGTGCGCTGCGAGAGAAGTTCATGGGAAATGCCGCTTCAGCGAGCTTCACTGTTGACCGCTAAACACATCACGACACCGCACACCGTTCGGGCTGAGCCAGTCGAAGCCAGCGCGAACCTCGGTGAGCCCTTCGACAGGCGCAGTGTGAACGGATTTGTATTTGTCATGAATTTTAATACGCCAATCAAATATGCACGCTGCCGTGTGTGGTGCGTGCGCTGGCGTGCAGGTGGGACGCTGGCGCGGAGAAAACCAAATTCACATCGCTGGAGTCCATGCGGTAAGCCGATCCACCCGACACGCGCAGGGCCTTTTGCACCAAGGCATGGGAAGACAGTCGGTGCCAGTCTTCGGGCACACGCTGGCCATTGGCCACACCGAGGATTTGCAGCTTGTGGCGAATCATGGCGTCCAGGGCGGGCCCGAGTTTCACGGCCTCGTCAATTTTGGACAGCACCACACCTTTGGCTTTGTGCGCCCGGTATGAAATGAGCACATCTTCAATGGTTTCACCCTGGGCCGAGGCATTCACCACGAGCAGCTTGTTGATGCTGCTGTGGCCCAGCATGTCGAGCAGTTCTTTGGTGCGGGCGTCCCGCTGCGCCATGCCTGCGGTGTCGATGAGCACCATTTTTTTGCCGGACAACAAATCAAGCAGGTCTTCCAGCGACGCGCGGTCGTGGGCCGTGTGAACAGGTACACCCAGAATTCGCCCATAGGCACGCAGTTGTTCGTGCGCGGCCACGCGGTAGGCGTCCAGGGTGATGAGTCCCAGCTGGGACGCGCCATGTTGGGTGGCGAACGCCGCCGCGATTTTGGCGGTGGTGGTGGTTTTGCCAACGCCGGTCGAGCCAATCAGAGCGTACACACCGCCTTGGTCTTCAAGGGCGGGCTGATGCTCACCGGTGTGCAAATTGCGCTCCAGCACGTTGGCGGCCCAGACGGACTCGTCGGCCACCTCACCGCCGAGGCTTTCTGCCATTTTGCGAATCAGGGCGGGTGAAAAACCGCAGTCCAGCAGCTTTTGGGTGAGCCGCGCACGCGCGGGTTCACGCTGCAACTTTTCCATGAAGGCCAGCGCGCCGAAACGTTCTTCGATCAATCCTTTGACTTCGCGCAGCTCGTTGAGCATGTCATTCTGATCGCGGCGATTTTGTTGCGCGTGTTGCGCATCGGCCAAGGAGGGAACATGGATGTCGCTGTGCATCACCGCAGCAGGCCGTGAGGTCGGTGTGGGGTGGTAAGCCTGAGCAGGTGCTGGTTCCGCACGAAGCTCTTCTTGCAAGACGGGTGGTTCGCGACGAGCGGGTCCACTGGAACGGGCACTCACACGAGCGGGCGCTTCGTTTTGTGCCATGCGGCTTGCCAAGGGGCCCGGCTCTGGGGGACGCACGGCAGCGGCCGCCTTGGCACGCGCTGCAGCGGTGGCTTCTTTGAGTTCCGTTTCACGCTTTTTGAGCATGCGCTCGCGCACGTAGTCTTGGAAGGACAAGGTGCTCATGGACAGTTGTTGAACATCTTCGTCCACCGGCGCCACGGGCGCCGTGGCAGCCGCCTTCAAGGCGGCTTGCGCCGTGGCGTGATGCGCAGCTGCAGTAGCGGCGTCTTGGCGTTCTGGGTGCCGGGCTGCCACTTTGGCCGCTAAACCATGCATGGCTTGCGCGGCGCGACCCAGGGCGGAGGTAGGTTGAGACGGTGCGGATGGGAGGCGTTGTGCGGGCATCGCAGGGTCGGCCACAGATCCAATGCCCACATCCACCACGCGCTCCAATTGCGCCACGCTTTCCGGGGCCATCGCCACGACCTCAATGCCTTCTGGGCAGGGTTTGGTGGAGAGAATCACCGTATCGTCACCAAAGGCTTGTTTGGCCAGGGCCATGGCTTCGCGTGACGTGCGGGCCGTGAATTTTTTGACGTTCATAGTGCCTCCTGTAGAGCCGCCTCAAAGGAGGCACACGCCCCCTTGGGGGGCAGCGAACAAATGTGAGCGTGGGGGTTCATGTTGCTCCTCCGATGATGGAGCCGATGCGGATGGAGTGGGTGTCAGGAATTTCGCTGTGGCCGAGCACACGCAAACGTGGTGCAGCGCGTTTGAGCAAACGGGCCATCGGGGCGCGAATCATGTCCGGCACCAAGAGGCAAGCGGGCTGGCCCAAGTCTTCTTGGCGTTTGGCGGATTCTGCAGCGCTGCGGCTCAGGCTGTCGGCCACGCCGGGATCGAGGGCTGCGCCGTGCGGGGAACTCAAGGCCTGCGCGACCAGGCGCTCCAGCTCGGGCTCCAGGGCAATCACATCCAACTCTTTCACTGGCCCGTAAATTTGCTGCACGATGGCTGGGGCCAGGTGAATTCGAATGCGGCGTGACAGCTCCTGCGGATCGGTCACCGACGCAGCATGCTCGGCCAGGCTCTCGATGATGGAACGCATGTCGCGGATGTGCACGCCCTCTTCCAGCAGCAGCTGGAGAACTCGTTGCAATGCAGGAATGCCAACCATTTTCGGGACCACGTCTTCCATCAATTTGGGGGCCAGCTTGGTGACATGGTCCACCAGTTGCTGGGTCTCGATGCGGCCCAACAGCTTGGCCGCGTTCACTTGCATCAAGTGTGAGAGATGGGTGGCGACCACGGTCGCGCAATCAACCACGGTAAATCCGGCCATTTGGGCGCTTTCGCGCTGGCGTTCTTCGATCCACACCGCTGGCAGGCCAAAAGCGGGGTCGGTGGTGCGGGTGCCGATCAAGTTCGTTTGTGCACCACCTGGGTTGATGGCCAGCCACATGCCAGGGAATGCCTCGCCCTCGCCCACCACGGCACCGCGCAAGGTCAGCCGGTAAACACTGGGTTTGAGCTCCAAGTTGTCGCGGATGTGAACCGGGGGCGGCAAAAAGCCCACGTCCTGGGCAAACTTTTTGCGCACACCTTTGATGCGACCCAGCAAATCGCCTTCGCGGGCTTTGTCTACCAGGGCGATCAGGCGGTATCCCACCTCCAGGCCCAGGGTATCGACCGGCTGCAGATCGTCCCAGGTGGCTTCTGGGTTGAGCTCGGGCACGACCGCGGGTGCGGGTGGCGGTGCCAATTTGGCGATCTTTTTGCGTTTATCGAGTGCATAGGCTGCATATCCCAAACCACCGGCGATCAACAGAAACACCAAGGAAGGCATGCCGGGGATGATGCCCAAAGCGCCAATGACACCGGCGGTGATGGCCAAGGAGCGGGGCGAGTCGAACATTTGATTGGACAGCTGGCTGCCCACGTCGTTTTCTTTGCCCACACGGGACACCACCATGGCGGCGGCCACCGAGATCAACAGCGCGGGGATTTGAGCCACCAGCGCATCACCCACCGCCAGCAGCACATAGGTTTTCCCTGCCTCGCTGGCACTCAAATCGTGCTGGGCCATGCCAATGATGAAACCGCCCACGATGGTGACAAACAAAATCAGCAAACCCGCGATCGCATCGCCACGAACAAATTTCGCGGCACCGTCCATGGAGCCAAAAAAGTCGGCTTCTTCACCTACTTCGGCACGGCGGCGTTTGGCTTCTTTTTCGTCGATGAGGCCGGCATTCATGTCGGCGTCAATGGCCATTTGTTTGCCAGGCATGGCGTCCAAGGTGAAACGCGCGCCAACCTCGGCGATACGTTCAGCGCCCTTGGTCACCACCACAAAGTTGATGATGACGAGGATGGCAAACACAATCAAACCGACGGTGAAGTTGCCACCAATCAAAAAATGACCAAATGATTCAATCACGGCACCTGCGGCCCCCGGGCCCGTGTGGCCCTCCAGCAGCACCACACGGGTAGAGGCCACGTTGAGCGACAACCTCAGCAAGGTGGTGAGCAAAATAACAGTGGGGAAAATCGCAAAGTCCAGCGGCCTGACCATGTAGGAGGCCACGATCATCACCATCAACGCAATGGCAATGTTGAAAGTAAAGAGCAAGTCCAGCGCAAACGGTGGCAGCGGCAGCACCATCATCGCGAGCACCATGATGATGAACAGGGGTGCCATGAAGGCTTTGAGCGCGGTGGCGTTGCCACCCATCAACTTTTGAAGTTGTTGCATCAGGGAATTCATGTTTCGATCTCCTTGCCAACCTGCGTCACGACCATGCTTTGAATAGCATCCCCCCCTCACCCCAACCCTCTCCCCCGGGTACAGGGGAGAGGGAGTCAATTGCCCCCTCTCCCACTTGTGGGAGAGGGTTGGGGTGAGGGTGGTGGCGCGGCATCAATCTGTTCGTACTCAAAGGGCTAATTTTTTCCATGGTGCGGATCAAGCTCCACGGGCACTTTCAATTCAGGCAATTCACCCGGCGGTTTGCCTTTACCCGCCATAGCAGCACGCAACTGGTAAACATAAGCCAGCACCTGGGCCACAGCAGCAAAGAGCGCAGCCGGGATTTCTTTGTCGAGTTCAGCGTGGGCGTACAAAGCGCGTGCCAGCGCGGGGGCTTGCAAAACCGGCACCTTGGAATCCTTGGCGATGTCACGAATCTTCAATGCCATCAGGTCCGCGCCCATCGCCACGACACGCGGCGCGCCCATCTTGGTGTCGTCGTACTTCAGCGCCACCGCATAGTGGGTGGGGTTCATCACGACCAAGTCGGCCGTGGGCACGGCGGCAATCATGCGTTTTTTGGCCGCTTCACGCATCAACTGGCGCATCTTGCCTTTGACCTCGGCATTGCCCTCCATCTCTTTGTATTCTTGTTTCACCTCTTGGTGGCTCATCTTCAAACGTTCGGCGTGCAGGTGTCGCTGCAGCGGGGCGTCCACCAAAGCAAAAACAGCCAACAACATCACCAGCAACATCAAACCGCCCAAAAGCGTGTTCCCGGCATGGGACAACGCGGCGGGCAGCGGCATGGTGAGCGTCGCGACAAAGCCCTCCAGGTGGCTGCGCAGGTAAAACGCGCCAATGGCACCCAGCAGCAAGGCCAGCAACGAGGCCTTGAGCGCCACAATCATTTGGTGTTTCGACACAATGCGGCCCAAGCCCGCCAAGGGATTCAACTTGCTCGCCTTGGGTGCCACGGCTTTCATGCTGAAGTTCCAACCGCCAATCAAAAAGCTGCCCAACACGCCCACGGCCACCATCAACAAGCCCAGCGGCAACACCACCCACAGCAGTTTCAAAGTCAACTCAGACAGCCGTTCATACATGAACTGCGGTGAGGCCAGACTTTGCAAATTGAAACGCAGTGCTTGCGCCAAGGCGTCTTTGAGCCAGCCAGTGACTTGCGGTGCCATGGCCACCAGTGCCGCCCCCCCAGCTGCCATCGCCGCAAAGTGCCCAAAGTCTTGCGAGCGCGCCACATTGCCGTCCTTGCGCGCTTTGTCTAACTTGCGCTGCGACGCGGGGTGGGTGCGGTCTTGGGAGTCTTGTTGGGCCATGGTGAAACGCCGTTGATTGGCGTGACACCATTGTTTCGCTTCAGCCGAAAAACTTGAGCGAGATCAGCGGCAGAAAAGCCGTGCTTATCGAGCGCTGAACGAGAGTCGAACCCGCTCAGATCGGGGTGTGAAATCCTTCACGCGGGAACGGCGATACCCGTCGTGAGCGCCGGCGCGGCTTGGCCCCGAGACATTTGGTAGACACCGCAGCCGATGGCTTCGTTGTCCCCGATTTTCAGAATGAACGATTCTTTTTGGTCCATCAATCCGGTGACCGGGTTGCGGATGACGTAGGAAATCCAACCACCGCCGTGATCGGCCACGCGCCAGAATTCGGGAAGGAATTTGTCGCCATCCAGGCCAGGCGACTCAAACACAGTGCTGCCAATTTCGTTCGGGCGTGCGCCGTGTATGAAGTAGGAGCCTTCGCGGTCAATGCCGAACAAAAACAAATCGCGGTCGACGAAGCCAAGCTCCTTGCTTTGAAAGTCTTGCAAGGCCTGCTGGCGATCCACTGTTTGCAGGTGCTTGACTGCCCGCATAACGAGGTCGTGGGCCTCGTCGGCCGACCCTTGGCGCAGGCGGATCGTGCCCACCGCGTCGCGCAGCGTTTGCGCGCGTTCCACCAGCACGCGAGACGATGCCGTCGCCTCCTCCACCATCACCGCATTTTGTCGGGTGATGCCATCCAGGCTGCCCACGCTTTGCGTCACCTCACCCAAACTGGCACTTTGCTGCGCACTGGAGCTTGAAATGTTGTGCAGGCGATCGGACACACTGCGTATGCCCGACATCACCGCGTCCAGCGCGCCACTGACTTGTTGAATGTTGTTGGACGACTGGGTGACTTGGTCCACCGCATTGCCGATCAACTGGCGAATTTCCTCGGCCGACTCCGCACAGCGCTGCGCGAGCTGGCGCACTTCAAAAGCCACCACAGAAAAGCCGCGCCCCGCTTCACCGGCACGGGCGGCCTCCACGGCAGCGTTGAGTGAGAGCATGCCGGTTTGAAAAGCGATGTCATCAATCAGACCGACCACTTCGGCCACTCTGCGCGACGACTCTTCCAAGCGGCTCATGGAATTGACGGTTTCTGTCATGGCGGCACCTCCTTTTTCGGCGTTATCGGACAAGGCCTGGGTCAAGGCATTGAGCTCCTGAGACGACTCGGCGTTTGACGCCGCCGCCGAACTCACCTGGGCAATGGTGGCCACGGTTTGTGCGAGGCTGCTGGCTTGATCCTCGGTACGCTGAGACAAGGCCAAGCTGCCCTCAGACACCTGCTGCCCTGCCATCTCCACACGTGCGGCGCTGCTGCGCACCTGAGCCACCATGGCGGACAGGCGGTTGTTCATGCCATCCACCAAACGGCCGATGTCGGCCACCTCGTCACGGCCTTTGACCTGCATGCTGCGCGACAAGTCCCCATTGGCAACCGCCTCCACCCCTTTATGTAGCGCCCGCAAGGCACCCGAAAACGCCAGGTAGTAGGACATGCACAAATAGGTCAGCAGTGCCAAACCCAACATCGACAAACCCAGGTTCAGTGCAATGCTTTGGTAGAGGCGTTTAATGCGGGAGTCAAAGGCCACATGCAGCGCTTGCACCATGTCTTCACCAAACGCATTGGTCGCATTGACCGCATCAGACGCTTGTTTGAAATAAGTGTCCGCATCCACGGCCAGGGTATCGGCCGAAAAGCGCTCCAACGACACACTGGTGAATGCACGTGTTGCAGCTTGGGCCGTGCCCCAAGACTGGGGAATATCAACACCGGTGCGCTTAAGTGCCTCCAGAATCAAGTCCACATCTACCAACATTCTTTCCAGCAAAAGGGTGTTGGCCGCCATGGAGATGCGATCCGGTTCGCCCACGGGCCCGCGCAGGACCACCGTCCCTTTGCCGCGTAACTTGGCCGCGCTCTCGGTCAAGGCAATCCAGCGTGAAATCACCACGTCCATCATGAAATAGGTGTGGGCCTCGGGGTCAAACAACAAACCTGAGCGCTCCCCCACCAGCAGCACCGCCTGGCGGATGCGCTCGATGATTTCGGTGTGGGTCTCAAACGACTCGAAAGCGTTGCCTGGCAAATGGCCGCTCGCCACCTTGTCCAATGAATCACGAATGGGTTTCCAAACGTCTTTCATGTCAAACGGGGCTTGTGCCAGCGTCGCATCCACCGCTTGCATGTCGCGTTTAAGCTGGGCCCGGGTTTGGGCGAGTTTGTCATCTTGGTCTTTGTCACCGACCAGAACCCGCCCGTGCAGGCCGCGCGATAACTGGGTTTGGTGCACCACCTTGGCGATCTCCTGGGCCAACTTGGTACCCGCGACCTCACCTTCGGTATAGGTCACTTGCCCCATGGATTGCATGGCGCTGGTGGCCATGAACCAGAGCAAGGGCACAAGCATGCAAGCGCAGATCAAGGTGAGCTTCACAGGAATGCGCAAGCGGCGCATCAAGGCAGTACCGGGGCGGAACACCACTGCAAGAAATGTCGACATGCCAAAACCCCAAGGGCAACGCAGGCGCGGGCACCATGCCCACGCTCCTTGTGAGATGTTGCCGCTCGTGGACTGGGTTTGATCGGGCGAACAAGCGGGGGTTTTGGGTGTTATCTCGGCCCCAAACGGAGATCAACGCACGGTCTGAATATCAGTCACCGTGAATTTTCCCGATTCGTTGACGGCCCTGAACTTCACTTTGTCCCCAGGTTTGAGCTGGGCGAGCTGGGCCTTGTCTCTCACCACAAACACCATGGTCATGCGGGGCATGTCCAGGTCTTTGATTTCTTCATGCCGCAAGGTGACATTGCCTTGCTCCAGGTCGATTTTTCTGACTTCGCCGTCGGTCATGTCGGTGGCCAAAACAGGCATGGAGATCAACCAAGTCAGTGCCGTGATTGCGAGTTTTTTTCTCATCCGCTGAGTCATTTGGGCATCCTTTTTCTGCGGTGAATTGTTGAAGTGATGCGGTTTACTTGCCAGCACCAGCTGCGACCACTTTGACCTTGCCCACCATTCCCGCCTGGTAGTGACCAGCGATCAGGCAGGCAAAGTCGAATTCACCCGCGCGGTTGAAGGTCCAAATGATTTCACCCGTTTTGCCAGCTGGCACGTGGGCCATGTAGGGTTCGTCGTGTTCCATGTTGGGGAACTTGAGCATCAGCGCGGCGTGGTCGTCGAGTTCTTTTTTTGTGCCGAGAACGAACTCGTGCAGCATTTTTCCCCGGTTGGGAACGACGATCTTCACTGTCTCGCCTTGTTTGACTTGCAGCGTGTCCGGCGTGAAACGCATGTTGTCGGTCATGGTGACCACCAGCGTGCGTTTGACGGCGGCGGCGTCACCCGCCACACCCCAGTCTTTTTGTTCCTTCTTGACGGCACCAGATGAGGCACCGTGGTTTTCGCCGTGGGCCAGGGCCAGTCCAGAGAAAGTGGTTGGGGCCAGAAGCACCGCTGCCAACAGGCCGGTTGGGATCGATTTCATGGAGTTCCTTCTGAATGTGTGGGTATGTGAATGCATTGGTGGATTCAAGCGCCACTCGGTTCAATGCCCCGCATGCCCACCCGCCGGTTTACGAACCTGAACTTCCGTGTCTACAGCCGGTTTGCCCAAGGGTGGCATCGATCCTTTGCCCTCGGACTTGAATCGCGCCGGATCGGGCAGTTGGCCTGTGAATTCATAGGCCACGGTGCCGGGTGGGTGCTGGTACCAACCAGGGTCGGTGTAGTCACCCGCTTTTTGGTCTTTGCGCACCTTGAGCACACTGAACATGCCGCCCATGCCCACCGCGCCAAAGGGGCCCTGCCCCGCCATCATGGCGGCCGTGTTGTCGGGCAGCGGCATCTCCATCTCGGTCATGTCTTTCATGCCGCGTTCGCCCATCACCATGTAGTCCGGAATCAACTGGGTGATTTTTTTGGCGATGCCGCTGTGGTCCACACCGATCATGGTGGGCACGTTGTGGCCCATGGCGTTCATGGTGTGGTGGCTTTTGTGGCAGTGGAAGGCCCAGTCGCCTTCTTCGTCAGCCAAGAAATCGAGCTGCCGCATCTGGCCCACGGCAATGTCGGCGGTGATCTCATACTGCCGGGCGCTCTTGGGCGTGGGGCCGCCGTCGGTGCCTGTGATCAAGAACTCATGCCCATGCAAATGAATGGGATGGTTGGTCATGGTCAGGTTGCCCACACGGATGCGCACCTTGTCGTTCTTGCGCACCACCAGCGGATCAATGCCAGGGAAAACGCGGCTGTTCCAGCTCCATAAATTGAAATCGAGCATGGTCATGATCTTGGGGGTGTAGCTGCCCGGATCGATGTCGTAGGCGTTCAGCAGGAATACAAAGTCGCGGTCCACTTCGTCGATGAGCGGATGTTTGGTTTTCGGATGGGTAATCCAAAAGCCCATCATGCCCATGGCCATCTGCACCATTTCGTCGGCGTGCGGGTGGTACATGAAAGTGCCGGGACGGCGCGCCACGAACTCGTACACATAGGTCTTGCCGGGTGGAATGCCGGGTTGGTTGAGCCCGGTCACGCCATCCATGCCGTTGGGCAGGCGCTGGCCGTGCCAGTGGATGCTGGTGAGCTCGCCCAGCTTGTTGGTCACAAAAATGCGCACGCGGTCGCCCTCCACCACCTCGATGGTCGGGCCCGGGCTTTGGCCGTTGTAGCCCCAGAGGTGGGCTTTGAAGCCAGGCGTCATTTCACGCACCACGGGTTCGGCCACCAAGTGGAACTCTTTCACGCCCTTGTTCATCCGCCAAGGCAAAGTCCACCCATTGAGCGTAACGACGGGGTTGTAGGGGCGGCCCGTGCTCGGGACGAGCGGCGGCATAGTGTCGGGTTTGGTTTGGATGACGGGCTCGGGCAAAGCAGCCATCGCCACTTTGCTGACCGATGCTGCGGCAACCGCAGCGGTGATGGTGCCAGCGCCGCTGAGCATCTTGCGACGGGAAAGAATGTGTCGTTCGAGCATGGGGGTGTCCTTCATGTTCAATGTCCTGGGCCAGCGGCCTCGGTCGCCATCGATGGGCCGACAGCGGGACTCAAATTGGGTTTGCCAACCAAGGCCATGTCGAGGTCGGCCTGGGCTATCCAGAAATCGCGCAGCGCTTGGATGGAGGTATTCACGCTGTTGATCTGCGAGCGTGCATCGGCCAACAGGTCGAACACACCGATCAACATGCCGTTGTAGCGAAGCAGGTTTTCCTCGGAGATGCGCTGGCTCAAGGGCACGACCTCATCGCGTTGGTAACGTGCAATGTCGTAGGTGGACCGGTAGTTGGTGTAAGCCTCACGCACCTCAGAGCGTGCATTGATGGCGGTCTGCGCTGCAAGGTGCACCGCCTGCATGTACACCGCTTCGGCTTTGGCAACGCGCGCGCCGCCCCAGTCAAACAGCGGCAGCTCTAAGCCGATTTCCCAACCACGCTGCGTGGGCGCTTCATTCGAGCTGTTGCGTACCGCACCGACTTCGAGCACATTGATGAAACGCGTGGCCTGGGTCAGCCCCAGGTTCTTGGCCGTTTGTTCGGCCACCTGCTTGGCCGCTTGCACATCCAGACGCTGCGCCAGCGCCACGCGTTCGATATCGGGTTGATTCATCACTTCCTTCGGCAAGTCAGGCAGACGCTCTGGCAGCGTGAACAAGGTTTGCTCGCCCCACAAGCCCAGCAGCCGTGTCAAACGTTCGCGTGTGGCACGCTGGGCTTGTTCGGCCCGGGCCAGATTGAGCGCGGCGTCGGCCTCAAACATTTGCTCGCGGGCACGCTGCAGTTTGTTGAAGTTGCCAACTTGCTCCATGCGGCGCGCCAGCTCTGAGCTGGCCTCGGCGGCTTCTTTGACCTGCCGCATGTAGCGCAGGGTTTCAACCGCCGCCACGGCGTTGTAATAGGCCTTGCGTGTGTCCGCTGCAAGCTGCAGCACACTCATCGCCACCAAACCCTTGGTTTGCTCAAAACGCCGTGCCTCCATCTGGCCGATGAAAGGCATGGCGATCAGACGTGCAATGTTGAAGTGAAGACCTCGCTCAAGTTCAACTTCATCCCCCCGCGTCAAACGGCTGAAGCTGAAACCGGGGTTGGGAAGTCGGCCCGCTTGCACCACGTCGGCCTCAGAAATGCCCAGTTCCTGGAAGCTGGCTTGCAGGCCCCGGTTGTTGAGCAATGCCACTTGTACAGCGTCGTCCACCGTTAAAGGCTTGGAAAGCAACTCGCCGACTCGCTTGTCGATGCGGTCTTGGTCAACCTCGGAGCGCGCCCACTGCACCTCTTTGCCCAAACGATCTTTGGTAGTTTTTTCAACCAATGCGAAACCACCGTCAGTGCTGAACGAAGCGCAGCCGCTCAAAAGAGCGGCACTGGTCAGCAAAAAGGGGAGGTACCGATTCAAACCACGCGATGTAACGAAATTCATGGCTTTGGCCTTCCCCGAGAGAGATGGTCACCATGCCCTGGGTGCATGGGCATGGCGTTTTGCGGCAGCGTGGTCTGCGTCGGAGGACCGGACATCGCAGGTGCAGCGCTTTGCTGGGCCTGCCGGGCATACGCACGCCACCCTCCGATGCCTGTCACAGTGTCGTTGGCTTGGCGCCATGACGGTGGACCCTCAGAGGGAGACCTGGCGGCCGTCAACGAAGAGTCGTACACCAGGGCAGGCACCTGGGCGGTCGGGTCCCAAGGATCGGTCCGGGCCGTGCGCGCGTTGGGTTGGGCTTGAATGCTCGCGGAAACGGCGAGCAGCATGAAGGCCGCCACCCTGGTACTCGCCCTTGCACGCAGGGGCTTGTGGTGCGCTTGGCGCACTGGCAAAAGATGGAACATGGTGTTCCCTCGTCAAGGTTTGAAGAACGTGGTGCGGCCGCAAAAGCAGCCCACCCACTGCAGCAATCAAACGAGCGGGGGTCGAGGGGGCCGGTCAGGCCCGGTGGTGAAGAAAGCAAACGCAGCCGTTCCCACGGCAGTCGAGGGCGGCTCGCGCTGCGGGGACGAACCCACCGTCAGGCACGAGATCGGCAGCGCAGCGCCCAAACAGCAAGAGGCGCAAGCACTGCATTGGGAAACCGCAGGTCCGTCGGCAGTGTTTGCCCTGTGGCCCCAATCACCGCTTGGGTCCATCACCATGTCGTGGTGACCGTGCTGATGCAGCGCGTGCGAGTCGTCAGCGGCCAGATGCTGATGCTCTTGCACCATCGCCTGGTGCCCAGAACCACAATGCAACATCGTCACCATGGCCCAGCCTTGGACTGGCAAGGCCAGCAGCAAGAACCACAGGATGAGGTGACGACAGCGGGTAAACATGCGTCCAGTATAGGGATTCGGGATAAAGGCTTCGCGTACCCAATGAAGCGCAAACCGATCGGTAAGCGCCGCGCACAAAAAAGCCCCAGAACCGTGAAGTTCTGGGGCTGTTCAATTTGGTAGGCGCGAATGGACTCGAACCATTGACCCCCACCATGTCAAGGTGGTGCTCTAACCAGCTGAGCTACGCGCCTAAAGAAGCCCATGACTATAGCAGAACTGAGCGGCATTTGCCGCAACAACTCGAATGATTTGCAATTAACGTCGTTTGGCCTGACGCACACCGCTCACTTGCGCCACCAGACGCAGCACGGCAGTCAAACGCGCAGCGTCTTGCACCTCCACGGTGAACGTCATCCACGCGCGTGGGCCCCGGCTGCTTTCTTTGGCTGAATGGGTGCTCACCCCGATGACGTTCATTTTTTCTTTGGCGAACACTTCCGAGATATCACGTAGCAAACCCTGCCGGTCTGCCGCCTCCACCACCACATCCACGGGATAAAGCAAGGCAGAGGTGGCACTTTGCTGCCCCCAGCTCACGGGGATCACCCGTTCGGGTGCTTTTCCGGCCATGTGCACAAAGTTGACGCAGTCGCGCCGGTGCACGGCCACGCCTTTGCCGCGTGTGACATAACCCGCGATCACATCCGGTGGTGCGGGCCGACAGCAGCGCGCCAAATTGGTCAGCAGCGATTCCACCCCCACCACCAAGACACCGCCGTCGGGCCCGGCTTGCCCGCCCCGGTTTTTTTTGAGTGCGATGAACTCGTCCGGCGTGGGCACCACTTCTGCGGGGCGCAACAGATTTTCAATGGTGCGCAGCGAGAGTTCATCCTTGCCCACGACCTCAAACAGTGCGTCGGCCTTGAGAAAACCCAGTTGTGCGGCCAGGTCGTCCAGCTTGAGTGCGGTTTTGCCTTCACGCTGAAGCAACTTTTCAACAGCCTCTCGACCCCGGGCCACCGTTTGCGCTTGGGCCTGGTTGTTGAACCAGGCACGCACCTTGGCACGAGCGCGGTGGCTGCCCAAGTAGCCCAGTTCGGCGTTCAGCCAATCCAGTGAAGGGCCGCCTTCTTTGATGGCCGTGACCTCCACGGTTTGCCCGCTGCGCAAGCGGGTATTGAGCGGCACCATGGCCCCGTCCACCTTAGCACCGCGGCAGCGGTGGCCTAAGTCGGTATGCACTGCATAGGCGAAGTCCAGCGGTGTGGCTCCGGCTGCCAACTCCATAACGGACGCTTGAGGCGTGAACACATAAATGCGATCGTCAAACACCGCCGCTGCGCTGTCGCTGGCAGAGGAAACCTCGGCATGCGACAACTCGTGCTCCCAGGCCAGCAACTGGCGCAGCACCGCCTTGCGGGCCTCGGCGACTTGCGCATCAAAGTCACCCGCCGCAACCACGCCCGCGTAACCTTTGACCCCGGCTTCTTTGTAGGCCCAGTGGGCCGCCACCCCGTGCTCGGCATGTTCATGCATGGCGTGGGTGCGAATTTGCACTTCGACTGGACGCCCTGCTGGGTCGTGAACCACGGTGTGCAAGGACTGATAACCATTGGCTTTGGGTTTGGCAATGTAGTCGTCAAACTCACCGAGCACAGGCAGCAACCACTCGTGCACGCGACTGAGTGCCGCATAACAGTCACTCACGCTGTTCACGATCACACGCACGGCCCGAACGTCCAGCACCTGCTCAAAGTGCAGGTGTTTGCCCTGCATTTTTTTCCAAATGCTGTGGATGTGTTTGGGCCGCGCGTGCACTTGGGCTTGAACGCCTTGTGTCAGCAGCCGCTCATGCAATTCCGACCGAAACTGCTCCAAGCTTTCTTCGCGTTGGGTGCGTTTCTCGTCCAACCAAGTAGCCACCCGTTTGTAGTCCAGAGGTTGGGTGAACCGGAACGCCAGGTCTTCCAGCTCCCATTTAATTTGCCAGATGCCGAGCCGATTGGCCAAGGGCGCAAACACTTGCATCGACTCTCGCGCCAAATCCGTCGGACAAGGTGTCTTGCTAGCAGCATAAAACCGAAGCGTTTGCAAACGTGATGCCAAACGCAGCAGCACCACACGCAGGTCGTGAGAAAACGCGAGCAGCATCTTGCGCACGCGCTCAGTTTGCAAACCGCGCTGGTTTTCCTGCACCTGCGCGCGACGCGCCGCCACTTGAATTTGCACCAATCGGCGGGTGTGCACGACCAAACTCGCGTAGGCTGGACCGAAGGCCTTGGACACCAGCTCTTCAGGTTTGCTCAAAAAGTCGCCCGCATAAACCAAATAGGCGGCAGCGCCCATCGAGGGCGCGGCCCCCATGTCGTGCAAGATGCTGGCCACGCCATCGGCATGCGCCAATGCGCCCTCCCTCGTGTCCAGAACTTGCCCGGCCAAGAGGGGCTCGGCAAAGGCGCGGGCACGGATGAGCTGGGCCGCTTCCGTCTCCCCTTCGTTTGCAACCAAACCAGCGCCCAGCGCGACGATGGGGGCGGTAACTGTCGGACCGTGGTGGCCTGATTTCATGGACTGAGCAGAAACTCCCGCACGGCCGCCACTTGATCAGCCTGCACCAGCATGGGCGCATGGCCGACCCCCGCAAACTCCACCAAACGCGCTTTGGGGCCACGCTGCGTCATGGCTTGGGCGGTTGCCTCAGAGAGCAAATCCGACACCGCGCCGCGCAACACCAATGTGGGGCAAACAATGGCGTCATAACCCATCCACAACATGGTCTGCCCAGCGGCTGCGGCCTCGGGCGTGACCGCGCGAAATGGCGCGGCGATTTGCGGGTCGTAATGAAGTTTGTAAACCGTTTTTCCATCGACCACCACGGGCTTGACCATGGGCCCGCACAGGGCCATCCATTGCGCCGGCGTGTGCGGACCAAAACCGACGGAAATCGTGGCCAGATACGCAGCCGCCTGTTCGACACTGCCCCATTGAATGGGCAAACCGAGGTAGTTGCCGATGCGCTGCAAGGCGCTGAACTCCAACGTAGGGCCCACATCGTTGATGACCAAACGCTGGATCGGTGACTTGGGCAAACTCGCCAGCCCCATGCCGATCAGTCCGCCCATGGAGGTGCCCACCCAGTGCACGGTTTTTGCGTTCACCCGGGCCAGCAGGGTGACCATGTCGGCGATGTAGTTCGGTATTTGGTAGCCACCCGGATCGCGCAACCAATCAGACTGGCCGCGCCCCACCACATCGGGACAAATGACCCGGTACTCCTGCTGCATGGCCTGCGCAAACACATCAAAGTCCCGGCCCTGACGAGCCAGGCCATGCGCACAAACCAGCACTTTGTCGTTCGCAGGATCACCCCACTGCCAATAGGCCATGCGGTGCAGGCCTTGCGGCGAGAGGCATTGAACATGGTGCAGGGTGGGTTGGGTCATGGGTGTGCGGACAGTAGTGGTTCTTCTATGATCCGCATTAAACCACTGGAGATTCAACATGCTCAAAGGAAAAACCGCACTCATCACAGGCTCGACCAGCGGCATTGGTCTGGGCATGGCACTGTGTTTGGCGCGCCAAGGCGCGAACGTGGTGCTCAACGGCTTTGGTGATGCGCAAGGCCCGCAAGCCAAAGTGGCCGCCTTGGGCGTGAAGGTGGGCTACCACGGAGCCGACATGAGCCAACCCAGCGAGATTGAAGCGATGATGGCCTATGCCCAAACCGAATTCGGCGGCGTGGACGTGCTCGTGAACAACGCGGGCATTCAGCATGTCGCACCGGTAGAAACCTTCCCGACTGAAAAATGGGACGCGATTTTGGCCATCAACTTGAGTTCCGCTTTCCACACCACCCGGCTGGCCTTGCCCGGCATGCAAAACAAGGGCTGGGGACGCATCATCAATGTGGCTTCAGCCCACGGCTTGGTGGCTTCGGCACAAAAGTCGGCTTACGTCGCGGCCAAACATGGGCTGGTGGGCTTCACCAAATCAGTGGCGCTGGAATCCGCAACCAGTGGCGTCACGGTCAATGCCATTTGCCCAGGCTGGGTGCTGACGCCTTTGGTTCAAAAGCAGTTGGACGCGCGTGTACAACAAGAAGGCATCGACATGGCGGAGGCCAAACGCCGCTTGCTGGCGGAGAAACAACCTTCACTGGCCTTCACCACACCCGAACAACTCGGTGAATTGGCTGTCTTCCTGTGCTCGAGCGCCGCCGACAACGTGCGCGGCGTGGCCTGGGCGATGGATGGTGGGTGGACGGCGCAATAGCGCCAAGACGCCGGAGCATGTCGCAAGCTGTCTTGGTAAACCCGCCATGGATCGACCGAAGAAAACCTATCCCGCCGAGATTAAGCAACACCGCCCGTTCCATGAGGATCGCATTGTGTTGTTGATCCGGCCTATTGAAGCCTGAACCGTTCGCCCTGACCCTTCGACAAGCTCAGGGGTCAACGCAAGGCTGCGCCTTGTCGAACGGTAGCGCACACAACCTGGGCTTCGACAGCCCGAACGAGAGTGGAGACCTCATCAGGCCGAATCAATAGGTGGCTAGCCCTCAATCGAAAGAAATGTAACAAGCAGTCAAAATGCAAAAAATAACCGCAAAAGCTGCGCAAAATGCGACTGTTACAAATCAGGGAAACCCATATGACCGACCACACCCTCTCTCGTTCCGACCGTATTGCTGTAGTGGACGACGATGCTCGCATCCGCGAACTGCTGCGCCGCTACCTCACTCAAGAAGGTTTTGAAGTCCTGCTGGCCGAGGATTCCAAAGCGCTGAACCGTGTACTCACACGCGAAACTGTCGATCTGATCGTGCTGGACTTGATGCTGCCCGGCGAAGATGGACTGTCCATTTGCCGCCGTTTGCGCTCGGCCAACGACACGACGCCCATCATCATGCTCACGGCCAAAGTGGAGGACGTGGACCGCATCGTGGGCCTGGAAGTCGGCGCTGACGACTATTTGCCCAAGCCGTTTAACCCGCGCGAGCTGCTGGCGCGCATCCACGCGGTACTGCGCCGCAGGCCGTCCATGGAAGCGCCAGGTGCCCCAGCCAAAGAAGCACAAACGGTGAACTTCGGCCCTTTTGAATTTGACCTCGCCTTACGCCGCCTGTCTCGCGAAGGCGAGCAGATGTCGCTGACCACAGGTGAGTACTCGATGCTGAAAGCCTTGGTACGCCACCCGCGCCAGCCTCTGTCGCGCGACAAACTTGCGCAGTTGGCCCGAGGGCGTGACTTTGAACCCTTTGACCGCAGCTTGGATGTGCAAATTTCGCGTCTGCGGAAAATGATCGAACCCGATCCCGCCCAGCCACGCTACATCCAAACGGTGTGGGGCGTCGGATATGTCTTTGTGCCGGACGGTTCGGCCTGATCAACCTCAGAACGTTTGTCGTTCACCACAGCGGCCCCTTTCTAGGGGCCATTTTTTGTGCGCGCTACACCAGCTCGGTTAGATTGCGCCACCAGCATTTACCAAACCCTTCATGGCACGCAAACAAGTCGCGCTCAGCCTTTTCTGGCGCACATTTCTCTTTCTTGCCATTTTGCTGGCCGGTGGCGTTTTCGCCTGGGTGCAAACATTCCGGTATTTGGAGCTTGAACCCAACGCGGTTCAGGCGGCGCAACGTATTGCTGCGCTGGTGAACCTGTCGCGTGACGCGCTGCGCAGCGTGGACGGCATCAACCGCGTCACCCTGGTCAAGAGCATGTCCAAACCGGAATCGGTCAAGCTCTCTCCGCGTGAACCTAAAGACAAATGGACGCCCTATGAGACCGGTCGTTTCACGCGGCTCATCGCACAAGCCTTGCGCGGCGAGTTAGGTGCAGACACCATCGTGGCCGGTGAGGTCAACGGCGTTCAGGGCTTGTGGGTGGGGTTTGCCATTGAACGCGATGGTTACTGGATTCAGGCCGACACCAACCGCCCTGTCACGATGGCCTGGAGCACCTTTGGCATTTGGGGCGGCATTGCGCTGTTGGCCACGGTGCTGGGGTCTGCCGCCATCGCACGATTGATCAACCGACCTCTGCGTGAACTTTCTTTTGCGGCCAGCCGCATCCGCGAAGGCGAGTTCGACTCGCGCCTGGACGAAAACACCATGACCAGCGAGATCCGCCAGGTCAACATGGGCTTCAACCGCATGGCGCGCGAGCTGGCCAAAGTCGAAGAAGACCGGGCGGTGATGCTGGCTGGCATCTCACACGACCTGCGCACGCCCTTGGCGCGACTGCGCCTGGAGGCCGAGATGAGCGTGCAAGACGAAGAAGCCAAAAGCAATATGGCGCTGGACATCGATCAGTTGGATGCCATCATCGACAAATTCATGGACTACGCGCGGCCGGGTGACGTGGTGCTCAGCCCCGTGCATTTGTCCAGCGTCGTCGACCGCGAAATGGCCGCTTTTCGTGACCCCTCGCAAATTCGCATCACCTCGCGCGTGGCCATTGACACCAAAGTCATGGCCGACGATGTCGAGCTGGGCCGCGTGCTGCAAAACCTGTTTGAAAACGCGCGGCGTTATGGCCGCTCCAACGACACCGGCATTGCCCGCGTCGTGGTCACCTATGCGCGCACGGGCCCCTGGGTGGTGATCAACGTGCGCGACCACGGCCAGGGCGTGGACCCTGCCAAACTCAAACAACTCACTACACCGTTTTTCCGTGGCGACGCTGCCCGCACCGCCGCCACCGGCGCCGGTTTGGGTTTGGCCATTGTGGAAAAAGCCGTGCAACGCATGGGCGGCCAATTTGAGGTGGACAACGCGGTGGACGGCGGTTTGGTCGCGCACGTTCGGCTCAAAAAGGCGCCTTAAGGAAGGCGACTCCCTGCAGCCACGGTGGTGCCTGCGGGGATCAGACAAACAGCGTCAACAAGTGGTCAATACAGACGCGCACACGCGGCAGGCGCTGTCGGTCGGGGAGAAAAACCGCATTCACAGGAATGTCGGCAGAAACAAACTGACCTTGCAATATCGCGTGTAAAGCACCCGAAGCCATTTGCGCATCAGCCACACGAACAGGCAAATGGGCAATGCCCAAACCAAGCGCAGCCATCTGCGCAATGGCCGCGGTACTGCCTGATCGCAAGGCGCCATCGACCCAGCGCGTCTGTCCGTCGTTGAAATGCCAGCGGTTCAGCACCGCGTGCTCACAGTTGGACAACAACACATGACGGTGTAAGTCATCCACCTGCAGTGGCTGGCCGTGGGCGTGCAGATATCCCGCGCTCGCATACAAACCGGTTGCAATACGGCCGAGAGGCCGTGACACCAAGGACAAAGTTGATGGTTCACCGGTGCGCACCGCGATGTCGATGCCCTCACGCGCCAGATCAACCATCTGGTCGTGCAACAACACATCCAGCGCCAGTTGCTGATGCTGCTGCATCAAGGCAGGCAGTGAAGGCAGCACCCAAAAATGTCCCACCACGCCACTGACACTCAGGCGGGTTCGTCCACTGACGCGCTGCGAGTGAACCGACAGCTCCGCTTCCAGGGCCTGGCTTTCGGCCACTACTTTCCTGCAAAACGCCAGAAACATCTCACCATCGTGCGTCAGCGACAAACCTTGTGACGACCGACGCACCAGCTTGACACCACAGCCCCGCTCCACGCGGTCCATGGCGCGTGATACCTGACTGACGGGCACATCACGCTCGCGGGCCAACGCCGACAACGAGCCCAAAGCCGCCACGCGTATGAACATGGACAGCTCATCCAGAGACAAGTGATTCATGGGTGGATGCTAACAACAGCAGGTCGGCATCGCGGTTGAGCGCACGCCATTTGCGTGCAGTGCAAGGCGGTCTTGCATTGAGCACCATTCCCGGCGACGTCCATCGTTCCTAAAGTTCGCCACGGGTGCGGCCTGTTGCCTACCCTGTCCGCCCACAACAAGGACCACACCATGCCATTGATTCGCCTTTACGTCCCAACCCACCTGAATACCGAGCGCATTGAGCATCTGGCCCAAGCGGTCCACTCGGGCCTGGTCTGCACCTGCGGTGTCCCCGAAAAGGATAAGTTTGTACTGATACTGCGTCAGCCACCCGGATCCATGATCCTCGACCCCGACTATGGCGATGTTTCTCGCAGCAGCGATGCCAGCATCGTCGAAATCACATTTTTGGCGGGCCGTACCGACGAGCAAAAGCGTCAGCTCTACCAATGGGTTTGCGAGCGCACCGAGGCCAAGGGCTGGCGTCCTGACGACATCATGTTGGCATTGACGGAGAACCAACACATCGACTGGTCACTGGGCCGTGGTTTGGCTTTTGACAAGGTTGAGCGGGCGCGCGGTTGACGCTGTGTGACCAGTCCGCGGTTGGTGCAAACCCCGCACGGAGAAACAACTGGCTCAGGCCCCAATCAACAAACAAACGGCCCGCGCCTCCATCGCCCGCCCGTCACCCACCGGCCCCATCTTTTCGGCCGTTTTGGCTTTGACATTCACCTGATTCAACGCCAGCCCCAGCGCCTGTGACAAGCGCTGGCGCATGGTGGCAATGTGGGGTGCCAACTTCGGTGCCTGCGCAATCACGGTGCTGTCAATGTTGTTGATCTGCCAGCCCTCGGCGCGCACACGGCGGGCGGCTTCGGCCAGCAATGCCAAGGAGTCTGAACCCTTGAAGCGCTCATCGGTGTCGGGAAAGTGGTGACCGATGTCGCCCATGGCTGCCGCACCAAAGAGCGCATCCGTGATCGCATGGCACAGGGCATCGGCGTCCGAGTGCCCCTGCAAGCCATGGGTGTGTGGAATGTGGACGCCCCCCAAAATCAAAGGGCGGCCGATCACCAGGGCGTGGACGTCCCAGCCCTCGCCAATGCGAAGCCTGGGCAGGGGTGAAGACGAGACAGGTCTGTTCATGTTCGTGTGCGCAACAAGCGCTCGGCCAATTCGAAGTCGGCAGGATAGGTCAGTTTGAAGTTCTCCAAACTGCAAACCACGAGCAGCGGTTGATGGCCCATCGCTTCCACGGCGCTGGCTTCATCGGTGACTTCAGAACCCGCTTGTCTCAACGCTTGTTCCAGCAGTTTCAAGCGAAACATTTGCGGCGTTTGCGCCAGCCATTTGTGGCGGCGATCCATTGTGGAGGCTGAACGCCCCCCTTGCTCGGCCTTGAGGGTGTCGGCCAAAGGCAATGCCAATAGCCCGCCCACCGCATCCGGCAAACAAGCGTCGATCAAAGCATTGATCCAGGTTGAACGCACCAAACAGCGGGCTGCATCATGGACCAACACCCAATCGTCATCTTTGGCCCCGTGCTCGCGCAGCGCGGCCAGGCCGTGCAAAACAGTCTGCGCGCGGGTGTCACCACCACAACGTGCCAACCAACCGCGGAACTGCGGCACTTCCGCTTCAAATCGCTCGTCTTGCGGGTGCAGCACCACCAGTGTTTGGGTGATCCGGACAACGCTGGCCAGCGCCTTCAGCGTATGCCCCACCACTGTCGAATCCAAGAGCGGCTCGTATTGCTTCGGACCTGCAGTGCCCGCACGTTGCCCCACACCCGCACAAGGTACCAAGGCAAACAAGCGATCAGGTGGGGTGGTCATGGGGAGGCTGATGCTGCGCGAAGCAGCTCTAAAAAGGGGCAAATTCTATAATTCAAGGGCTCGAACGCCCCGCAGGAGATGCCTGTCGGGGCGCTTTGCTTTCGTGGCATTTTTTCCTGCCTCCAGTTCTTGTGTTCCAGAGCCCCATGCACCTGCACGTCATTCCCCCCGCAATCGCCCCCGGAAAACGCTACACCCTGCCTCGCCCCGAGGGTTCCGCCGACGCGGTGCTGCTGGCCGCACAGGCGGAGCAACTCAAGGCGCAAGGGCAGTTGCTTGCCATCATCACGAGCGAGCCGGCCGACACCCAGCGCCTGGAGCTGGAGATGGCCTTCTTCGCGCCGGGTTTGCGTGTGGCCGTGTTCCCTGACTGGGAGACCCTGCCCTACGACACCTTCTCGCCCCACCAGGACCTGATCTCCGAGCGCTTGGCCACCTTGTGGCGCATCTTGCAAAAAGAAGTGGACGTGGTACTCATGCCCGCTTCCACCGCCCTGGTGCGCCTGGCCCCGCCGAGTTTTCTCGCGGCCACCACCTTCCATTTCAAACAAAAACAAAAACTCAACGAGGCCGCGCTCAAAGCCCAGCTCACCCTGGGCGGCTACAACCACGTCAGCCAGGTGGTGTCGCCCGGTGAATACGCAGTGCGTGGCGGTTTGATCGACCTCTTTCCCATGGGCTCGCCCGTGCCCTACCGTGTTGATTTGTTTGGCGACGAGGTGGACTCGATCCGCACCTTCGACCCCGACAGCCAGCGCAGCCTCTACCCTGTGCCCGAGGTGCGCCTGCTACCGGGCCGCGAGTTCCCCATGGACGAAGCGGCGCGCACTGCAGCCCGTGCCCGCTGGCGCGAACAACTGGAGGGTGACCCGACCAAGGTGCGGCTCTACAAAGACCTGAGTACCGGAATTGCTACTGCCGGCATCGAGTACTACCTGCCGCTCTTCTTCGACGACACCGCCACCATCTTCGACTACCTGGGCCCCCAGGCGGGTCTGGCACTGCAGGGCGAAGTCGACGGTGCCTTGGAACGCTTTTGGACCGACACGCGCGAGCGCTACCGCTTTTTGCAGCATGACCGCGAGCGACCGGTGCTGCCTCCAGAAAAACTCTTCCTCAAAGCCGAAGAGTTTTTTGGGCTGGTAGGCCAGCACGCCACCTTGTCGCTGCGGGGCGCTGTACCCGTTGCCGACAAAGCCACCCATTGGGCGCGACCCCTGCCCGACTTGAGCGTGGACCGCGGCGCGCCCGAGCCGCTTAAAAAACTGCAAGACCATCTGGCAACAACAAAACACCGTGTGCTCATCATGGCCGAAAGCGCGGGCCGCCGCGAAAGCCTGCTGGAACTGCTGCGCGACCACCGCATTGACCTGCCCAGCGTGGCGTCGCTGGAGGAGTTCAACGCGGGCAACGAACGCCACGCGATTGCAGTGGCCCCGCTGGCACAAGGTTTTGCGTGGTTCAACGACGCGCCCGATGCGGCTACACCCTCAGACGCGCCCGCAGCCAACACCACTGCGATTGAGTTCATCACCGAAACCGAACTCTTCTCCACCGCCCCCACCGCCCGCCGTCGCCGCAAACAAGAACAAGCCAGCGACGTCAACGCGCTGATCAAAGACCTGGCCGAACTCAAAGTGGGCGACCCGGTGGTGCACGTGAACCACGGCATCGGTCGTTATGTGGGCCTGCGACACATTGACCTGGGCGATGGTGACAGCGAGTTCCTGCACCTGGAATACGCCGACCAAGCCACGCTCTATGTGCCCGTGGCCCAGTTGCACTTGATCAGCCGCTACACCGGCGTCAGTTCCGACGAAGCCCCACTGCACCGCCTGGGCTCAGGCCAGTGGGAAAAAGCCAAACGCAAAGCGGCTGAACAGGTGCGCGACACTGCCGCCGAGTTGCTCAACCTGTACGCCCGTCGAGCATTGCGTGAGGGCTACGCTTTCCGCTTTTCGCCACACGACTACGAAGCCTTTGCCGCCAGTTTCGGGTTTGAAGAAACCCCGGACCAAAAAGCCGCCATCCACGCCGTCATTCAAGACATGATTTCCCCCAAACCCATGGACCGTCTGGTCTGCGGCGATGTGGGTTTTGGCAAGACCGAAGTGGCCTTGCGTGCGGCCTTTGTGGCCGTGACCGGCGGCAAACAAGTGGCCATCCTCGCGCCCACCACGCTTTTGGCCGAACAGCACTACCAAAACATTGCCGACCGCTTTGGCAAGTGGCCGATCAAGGTGGCCGAGATGTCGCGCTTTCGTTCGCCGAAAGAAATCAAACAAGCCCTCGATGGTTTAGAGGACGGCACCATCGACATCGTCGTGGGCACCCACAAGCTGCTGAGTCAAAACACCAAGTTCAAACGGCTGGGCCTGTTGGTCATCGACGAAGAACACCGTTTCGGTGTGCGCCACAAAGAAGCCATGAAAGCCCTGCGCGCCGAGGTGGACGTGCTCACCCTCACCGCCACACCCATTCCCCGAACCCTGGGCATGGCACTGGAAGGACTGCGCGATTTGAGCGTGATCGCCACCGCCCCGCAGCGCCGCCTGGCCATCAAAACCTTTGTGCGATCGGAAGGCAACGGCGTGATCCGAGAGGCCGTGCTGCGTGAATTGAAACGCGGTGGCCAGGTTTACTTCCTGCACAACGAAGTAGAGACCATCGAAAACCGCCGCATGAAGCTGCAAGAGCTGCTACCCGAAGCCCGCATCGCCGTGGCCCACGGTCAAATGCCCGAACGCCAACTGGAAGCCGTGATGCGCGACTTCGTGGCCCAGCGCCACAACCTGCTGCTGTGTTCCACCATCATTGAAACTGGCATTGACGTACCGAGTGCCAACACCATCATCATGAGCCGCGCCGACAAATTCGGCCTGGCCCAGTTGCACCAGTTGCGCGGCCGCGTGGGCCGCAGCCACCACCAGGCCTACGCCTATTTGCTGGTGCCCGATGTGGAAGGACTCACCAAACAAGCCACCCAGCGCCTGGACGCGATCCAGGCCATGGAAGAACTTGGGTCGGGCTTTTACCTCGCCATGCACGACCTGGAAATTCGTGGTGCGGGCGAGGTGCTGGGCGAGAACCAAAGCGGCAACATGATGGAAGTGGGTTTCCAGCTTTATAACGACATGCTCAGTGAAGCGGTGCGTTCCCTCAAAGCCGGCAAAGAACCCGACCTGCTCAGCCCTTTGAGCGTGACCACCGAGATCAATCTGCACGCCCCTGCCCTGCTGCCCGACAGCTACTGCGGCGATGTGCATGCACGGCTCAGCCTCTACAAACGCCTGGCCAGCGCAGACAAAGCCGACCAGATCGACGCCCTGCTGGAAGAAATCACCGACCGCTTCGGCAAACTCCCGCCCGCCGGCCAAACCTTGTTCGACGTGCACCGCCTGCGTGTGCTGGCCAAACCTTATGGCGTGATCAAGATCGACGCGGCCCCCGCCTTGATGGTGCTGAGCTTCAAACCGCACGCGCCGATTGACGCCATGAAAATCATCGACCTGGTGCAAAAAAACCGCCACATCAAACTCGCAGGCAACGACAAACTGCGCATTGAACGCGAAACCAAAGAACCCCAAGACCGCGCCCAAATGATCCGCGATGTGCTGCGGGCACTGGGACCGATCAAGGCCGACGTTTGAGCCCATCATTGACTCCTCCAATGCTTTTTATACCCACCATGCACATCGAACACGCTCCCGGCCTCGTCATCCAAGGTTTCGCACCGCCGCTGCGCCTGAAGGATTTCAAACTCATCGCTTTCGACATGGACTCCACCCTCATCAACATTGAGTGCGTGGACGAGATTGCCGATGCTGCAGGCCGCAAAGCGGAAGTTGCAGCCATCACCGAAGCGGCCATGCGCGGTGAAATCACTGACTACAAAGACAGCCTGCGCCGCCGCGTGGCCTTGCTCCAAGGCGTGCCCGTGAGCGCCATGCAACAAGTGCTGACCGAGAGACTGCAACTCAATCCCGGCGCACAAGTCCTGGTGCAAGCCTGCCAAACGGCGGGCCTGAAAACCCTGCTCGTCTCTGGCGGCTTCACCTATTTCACCGACCATGTGCGAGATCTGCTCAAAATCGACTGGACACGCAGCAATGTGCTGGAGATCAACAACGGCCACCTCACCGGCAAGATGGTCGATCAACCCTGGGGCGACATTTGCGACGGTGAAGAAAAACGTCGCATGTTGCTCGCCACCTGCGAACAGCTCGGCATCAAACCGTCACAAGCCATCGCCATGGGCGACGGCGCGAACGACCTGCCGATGATGGGTGTGGCGGGTCTCTCGGTGGCTTACCACGCCAAACCCAAGGTGCGAGAGCAGGCCACGGTGGCCATCAACAGCGGGGGGTTGGATCGGTTGTTGGAAGTGGTGAACTGATATGGCGCGTCGCGTTGTCACTTTTATTGTTCTGGTCGTTCTGTTGGCGGTGTTCGGCCTGACGCTGGCATTCCCTGAAAACGCGCGCGAGTATCGCCTCTACCTTCTAGAAAAACGCCCGAGCCTTGACTTGCCATACGACAAGATCAATCCAACTTGGACTGAGGCAGACCTTGTTCGACAGTTCCCACACCTTACTTTTCGTTGTTATGCCAACGCGCCGGGTAAGTACAGAGGAGATCGAAGCTGCTTTGCGGACATTGCGGCGTTCAACGGGCACAAGGCAATGAACGCGTCTTTCTATTTCCTGGAGGGACGATTGACTGAATTGAGTATCAATGTCCCGTGGTGGGGACACCAAGCAGCCTACAAGCACATTGAAAAGTCGTTCGGTACACCGTTGGCCTCACAAACGGAACCCATCAAGGGTGTTCGGCTTCACGGTTGGAAGTTAGAAAACGGTTCGTCCGTCTTTTACAACAGGGACGGATTCATCAACCCATTCGACTACAACCAATTTCAATTCCGTAACCCAGTCGATTGGAGCAGCGTGTATTGGAAAAGTGCTCGATCGTGTGTTGCCCAGCGTTGTTGGCAACCAGACTGAATAGCCTGGCCAACAACGGTGTCAACATCGAAAGAAAGATCGTCAATGAACAACCTCCTCCCCCGCATAGAACTATTGATCCGGCCCTGTGAAGTCATAACCGTTCGCCCTGACCCTTCGACAGGGCTCAGGACTAAAGGCCTTGTCGAAGGGTAGCGCGTGAAACCTGGGTTTCGACAGGCTCAACCCGAACGGAAGTTAATACTTCACAGGGCCGGATCAATAGAAAGCGCAGCCTGCATGGCCTGGATGCCGATAGCAACGACTTTGCCGGTTTGGTGCCTGAACTGGATTTGTCGGGTTGCCTCGCCGTTCGTTTTGTATTTCCGCGTGCGCCCAGCATGCCGGTGATGATCAATGGTGGTTACGTCATGCCCGCTTGGTAAGACATTCGCGGGGCCAATCTGGTGGCGCGGCAGGATGCTTAAGGTATTGATCGCTCACGGCAATCGATCGAGGCACTGATTGAGCACGAGGTGTCGCGCGGCATTCCTCATCAACGCATTGTGCTGGCCGCTGCAAGGTTGTGTCATGGCCTTGCACACGGCGCTGCGACTGCCACATCGGCTTGCTGGCGCTTTTGCCCCAAAGTTGTCAAACACAGAGCTTCCAGGTACCGTATGCGTTCGGTGAACCCACCTTGACCGAATCAACGATCAGGTGTTGACCGGTGCAGTCGCAGCGACGCTGGCAGTCTCGGGCGATACCCAGCGGTGCGGCAGCAACTCGTGCAGTCGGCTGTTGGGCCAGGTGGGCAGCTTGGTCAGCACGTCTTTGAGATAGACCCACGCATCATGCCCATTGAGTTTGGCCGACTCGATCAACGTCATCAGCACTGCCGCGCGCTCGCCAGCTTGCTGGCTGCCCACAAAGAGCCAGTTCTTGCGCCCCAGCGCCAGCGGCCGGATCGCGTTTTCCACCGCGTTGTTGTCAATCGGGATGCGTGCATCGGCGAGGTGTAGGGTCAATGCCGCCCAGCGCTTGAGCGTGTAGTCCATCGCCTTGGCCGTCACGTCAGCATTCATGAGTTGCTGACGCTGGGTGAGTAACCAAGCCTTGAACTCTTGGAGCAGTGTTGTACTGGTGTCTTGCCTGAGCTGATGTCGCTCCTGCAGGGTGAGTTGCGCCCCCTGGCGCTCCACGTCATACAGTTGCTGGATTCGATGGAGCGCCTCTTTGGCGATCTCGCTTTGGTTGAGCTTGTGGGCCTCGAAGAACTTTCTTCTGGCGTGGGCCCAGCATCCGGCCTCTTGTATTGGCTGTTGTTTGAACAAGGCTTTGTAGCCCGAGTAATCATCACAAACCAAGCTGCCTTGGAATCCCTCCAGCAGCGTGGCCGCATGCTGGCCTTGCCGACTGTTGCAGAACTCGTAAACCACGGCGCGTTCAGTTGCCTCCAAGTCGCTGCTACGGATGACCCAAGCGTAGGCGGTGTCTGTCTTGCCTGAGCCGGGCGCCAGCAGCTTGATCGGCGTCTCGTCGGCATGCAGCACGGCTTGGCTCAGCAGGTGGGATTTGATCGCTTGCGCCAAGGGCTGCAGCTGAACACCGCACTGCCCCACCCAACTGGCCATGCTGGAGCGCGCGATGAAGGCACCGCTCCTGCGGTAAATCTCTTCTTGGCGGTACAAAGGCAGGTGGTCATCATGTTTTGCAATGATGACCTGGGCCAGCAGCCCTGGCGCGGGAATGCCTTTGTCGATGATCTGGGCGGGCATGGGTGCCGCCAGCACGGTGTTGCAGCAAACGCATGCGTACTTGCCACGAATGTGACGGTGAACAAAGAATTGGGCCGGGACGCAATCGAGTTGTTCGCTGATGTCTTGGCCAATGCGCTTCAAGGGATGCCCTGCACTGCACAAGGCGGGCTCGATCTCGTAGTGGTGCTCAATGCGCTCGAGTTGGCTGGGCAGAGCCTGACGTTTGGCTTGGCGTTTGATGCGGCTGGGCCCTGGGGTGCGGGCCTCATCTTCGGCGCGGTCTTCGGCTTTGGATTCTTCAACGAGAAGCTGTTCGGTTTTTGCATCGAACAACTGAGTTTGAGGATTGCCGCCTTGTGCGTCCAGGCTCTCGCTGCTTTTACCAAAGCGCCACTGCTTCAAGCGGGTCAGCTCGAAGTTCAGCGCGGCGTTCTTGGTGTGCTCAAACTTCAACTGGATTTGCAGTCGCTCAATGAGTTCCCGTGCGTACTGTGCGGCTGCAGTGTCTCCGAGGGCTTGCAGCTGGGCTTTTATTGATGCGGGATCAACGTCTTTGAGCATGTGCGCATCTTGCCTCGCGCGCACGCGCGAGGCAAGACGGGAGATACACGCATTGACCAACCATCACAGCGTTCACACCACGGTGACGGCCTGCACCGCGCCCAGGTGCAACCACGGCGCACCGGCAACCAGCCAATCCCACTGCGCGGCGGTGATTTGAACATGAGCAGCTTCATCTTGCGGCCAGATGAATCGAGCCCGACTGCTCAAGCGGCGCGTGCACAGCCACAGGCCAGAGCCGTCCATCAGCAGCACCTTCAAGCGGCTGGCACTGCGGTTGGCAAACACATACGCGGTATGGGGCTGCGCACCGGCTTCAAAGCTGTGCACCACGCGGGCCAGCAAGGTGTCCATGCCCGCGCGCAGGTCTGCTGCGCCGCAGGCCAGATAGATGGCGTCGATGCGCATCATGATGCGGCCATCGACTTGAGCCAGGCCGCCAATTCGTGCCCGTGATCCACAGGCCAGTGCAGCACCACACCAGCGCCTGGACCTGCGCCTGCCACCACGCACTCAATGCGCACGCTGGCGGGGTTGGGATTGGTTTGTGCCACGGCGCAGGAATGTGCCGCGTTGGCAGCCGCACTGCTGACCGCTTGCACCGGGCCCACCGGGTTACTTCGAACGGCCACAAACCCCTTGGGTTTGAGGGCAACATCAGCGGTTGCGCCGACTGCGGCATGGGCTGCCGAGACGGTCAAATGCGACTGGCCCTGGCCCAGCCTTTGCCGCCAGCGCCCCTCATAAGTGACCCACCCCATCAGCAGCTTTGCATCCATCCCGTGGGCCTGCGCCCACGCAGCAATGCTTTTGCCGGACTGCCTCCACTGCTGAACCACGTCCAGTTGTCGCCTGATCTTGTCTTGCCATCCCACCGCTGCCATTTGCCGCCCCTTCGCTGTTGTCAAAACAGCAACCTTCGCAGCCTTCTATGCCTTTGCATAGGGTGGGGTTTGCCGGACGCTTACCAGGTACCCAAGAAAAATGCCAGTCAGCTCTTAACTGACTGGCATTAGACAAAGCCACGGCGTTTTCTCATTTGGTCAGCGTTTCGCTTTGCCCCGTCGGCCTTTCTCGTCCATGCCCAAGGTCACCAAGTTTTGGTTGCGACGCTTCTTTTTCCGGTCTTCCATTTTGTCGATCTCACGGCGTTTGGTCAGGCCCGAGCGGTCTGCATACTCCCACCACAACACCGCCAACCCCAGCGGTGCCAATATCCACCACCAGGACCAACCCGCCACGGGATCCACCTCAGCCAACTTGAGCAGAACCAACAACACCCCGATGACAACGCCGTACATATCCATCACTCCCGAAAAAGGGGATGGCACGCGATGGGGCCATCCACAAAAGTACACTTCGCAACGCTGAATGTAGCGCAGGCGAAACCTCCTGCTCCCAGATTCGATCCACCCCTCACTGATTGACGCCCAATAGCCATGAAACCTGTCGCAGCGATTTTTCCATTGTTCGTCTTGTTGGCCAGTTCAGGGGTCCAAGCCGATCCGAGCCTGGCAGACAAGAAAAACTGCATGGGTTGCCACCATGCCACCGACCGTCGGGTGGGCCCGGCGTTCAAGGCCATTGCTGCAAAGTACGCCGGCCAAAACGATGCCGTGGACAAACTCGCGCAGAAGATCATCAAAGGTGGCGCCGGGGCGTGGGGCGCTGTGCCGATGCCGGCCAATTCACAGGTTTCCGCTGCCGAAGCAAAACAATTGACCTTGTGGATCTTGTCGCAGAAGTGACTTCATTGAATCAGTTCAGCGCTCAACCAGCCGCGCAGGCTGTTGATGAAAACCAGGCCTTGAGCGCGCGCCAGGTCGCTGCGGTGAATGCGTCCTTCAACCATCCTTGATTCGCGCAAGGCCACGGCCCGGCCCACGCCGGCAAGCAAACCGCACTGCACATGGGGGGTGACCCAGTGGCCCTCCAACAACACAGCCACATTGCCTCGGGTGAACTCGGTCAATTCACCAGCCTCGTTGAACAACAGGGTGTCGAACACATCCGGCGTCGATGGCGCAAAAACTTCGTAGTGGCTGCGGCGAGTGGTTTTGAAACGCACAAACTCGCTGTGGGCTTCGAGAATGGGGCGGCTGGCAAGCTGCACCTGAACCGGTTCAAGTGTTGGTGGAAGGTGGTGCGCTGTCACCTCCACCCTGCCCTGTGCATCTGAGCGCAGCCGCACGCGCCAAACGCCTTGTGGGTGTTGTTGCGCAAGGTTTGCCAAGCTGTCCTCAAGTACTTCATGTTCGACTGCATACCCAAAATACGCGGCAGCCTCTTGCAGCCGAGTGCGGTGCAGCGGCCAGTGTGGGAACTGTCCTTCTTCCAAGCGCAAGGTTTCCAACAGCTCAAAAGGTGCTTCGCAGCGGCGCAGAAAAGCTTGTTTGTTGCGCCACTCCTGCCACTCGTCGTTTGCAGTCGCGTCTGCCGTGATGCCACTGCCGATGCCGCAACGAGCCACCTGGCCCTGCACCGTCACCGTTCGGATGGCCACGTTGAACGTGGCCGCGCCGCCCGGCTGCAGCACACCGATGGCACCGCAGTACAGGCCCCGTGCGCGGGCCTCCAGTTGTTTGATCCAGTGCATGGCACGCACCTTGGGTGCGCCGGTGACCGAGCCGCAAGGGAACAGTGCGCCAAAGACATCCGCAAGTGAAAGGCCAGGCCGGGTTTGAGCCCGCACGTCCGATGTCATTTGCCAAATGGTGGGCCAAGCCTGCAGCGCAAAAAGGTTCTCAACCTTCACGCTAAAAGGTATTGCGATGCGCGACAAATCGTTGCGAATCAGGTCCACGATCATCAGGTTTTCGGCTTGTTCTTTGCTGCTTTCTCGCAGCGCTTGAGCCAGCGCCCGGTCTTGCACCTCTGACTGTCCACGCGCCGCAGTGCCTTTCATCGGGCGGCTCAGAATCTGTCCTTCTCGCCAGTCAAAGAACAGTTCGGGTGAGACGGACAAAATTTGTGTGTAACCCAAATTCAAATACGCGGAATAACTATGCGGTTGGGCACGACACAGCGCATCAAACAAAGCCAAGGTATCGCCTTCAAACTGCGATTCCAAGGGGCTGGTGAGGTTGATTTGATAAACCTCGCCATCAGCAATCGCCTGGTGAATATGCCCTATCTGGCTTGCGAAATGCTCCGGTGAAAGCGTGGATTTCCAGGGTGCCAACTGCCAGCAGGGTTTCGGCTCGCAAGGGGCTGACAAATCGTGAGGGCTGTCGTAAACCGCGAACCAAGCCAAGGGCGCGGATGGGCCGTTGTTGTCGGGGTGCAATTCATAGGCGCTATCGAATGCGGCCGCAGCTTCAAAGCTGACGAAACCGATGCACCAACGGCCGTCTTTTGCGTGTTGGTGAGCCGCATTCAGTGTGGCTGCGACCTCTCCGGGGTGGTTTGCCACCAAGACGTGCAGAGGCTCGCCAAACGCAGCGTGCAGTGGCTGCGACTGCGTGTGGGGAGCTGTGAAACGCAGAACGGCGGAAGGGGGAGCGTCAAATGAGGGCATGCGACTGGAAGTCTAGCCCGCATATTTCACCAGGGACGCACCCGAGTGGGCTGTGATGCGGTGCGCTGGCAAGGCGGGACGACGCTGCGGGCTCGTACCCGCGAGGCTGAGACCGGACACAAACAGTCCTTGAGGACTGTTTGTGCCTGTCGAGGGCCAAAGCCTCTGGCTTTGGCGGAGCAACGCGGAAAGCAGGCCGCAGCACGGCTCAATCGGGCGTGTAGCGCTCGGTACAAATTGGATTTGGCATTCGAAGCCAAGAAAGTGAGCATTCATACGGTGTTGCGTGGCATAGGAAAGCGACCTGGCGAAATATCCGGGCTAGCCTCATGCCTTGAGTCCACATACGCCGAGGAGCGACGGATTGAAGGGCTTCGCCCAGCTGATCGAGTATTGCTGGGTTTTGGTGAACACCTCGCATTGCTAGACATGATGTTTACCGTATGCTCGACCACCTCCGACCCGTTCGCACTGCGCCTGTCGAAGGGCCCTGCACCGAGGCACGCGCTGGCTTCGACATGCTCAGCCCGAACGGAGTGGGGTGTCGCAATAGATGTAAATCTCAATAGCGCGATATGAGTGTTCGCCGAAACCAGCAACCTTGCTGGCGCACGGCACGGCTTGCGGCCGTCTTGGATCAAAAGGCTTCGCCTAATTGATCCAGTATGGCGGGATTCTGGTGCGTCCATCACATCGCTGCGCGATATGAGTACGCCCCGAACCCAGCGACCGTGCTGGCGCACGGCAAGGCCTGCGGCCTACTTGGATCAGAAGGCTTCGCCCAACTGATCCAAGATCGCTGGGTTCTCCAACGTGCTGGTGTCTTGGGTGACGGCTTCGTTTTTAGCGACCGAGCGCAACAAGCGGCGCATGATTTTCCCGGAGCGGGTTTTGGGCAGGTTGTCGCCGAAACGAATGTCTTTGGGTTTAGCAATCGGCCCGATTTCTTTGGCGACCCAGTCGCGCAGTTGTTTCGCGATGGCCTTCGCTTCGTCGCCTGTAGGGCGAGGACGCTTCAAGACCACGAAGGCGCAGATGGCTTCGCCTGTGGTGTCGTCGGGGCGACCCACCACGGCGGCTTCGGCCACGAGGTCGGTGCAACTCACCAGAGCCGATTCGATTTCCATCGTGCCCATGCGGTGGCCGCTGACGTTGAGCACGTCGTCGATGCGACCGGTGATGGTGAAGTAGCCGGTTTTGGCATCACGAATGGCGCCGTCGCCTGCGAGGTAGTACTTGCCTTTGAAGTCGTCGGGGTAGTAGCTCTTTTTGAAGCGCTCGGGATCGCCCCAGATGTTGCGAATCATGCTGGGCCATGGTTTTTTGACGACCAAGATGCCGCCTTGACCGTTGGGTACGTCTTTGCCGGTTTCGTCAACGATGGCGGCCTGAATGCCAGGGAAAGGCAAGGTGCATGAGCCTGGAATGAGTGGCGTGGCGCCAGGCAGCGGGGTGATCATGTGGCCACCGGTTTCGGTTTGCCAAAAGGTATCCACGATGGGGCAGCGGCCACCGCCGATGTGCTGGTGGTACCAAGTCCACGCCGCTGGGTTGATGGGCTCGCCCACCGAGCCCAGGATGCGCAAGGAAGTGAGGTTGTAGTTTTTCGGGTGAACCGCTTCATTGGACTCCGCTGCTTTGATGAGCGAACGGATCGCCGTTGGCGCGGTATAAAAAACAGTGACGTGGTGTTTTTCGATCATCTTCCAGAAGCGGCCAGCATCCGGGTAGGTGGGAACGCCCTCGAAAACAATCTCGGTTGCACCCAAGGCCAGCGGGCCATAGGTGATGTAGGTGTGACCTGTGACCCAGCCGATGTCGGCTGTGCACCAGAAGACATCGTTGGGCTTCAAGTCAAACGTCCATTTGGTGGTCAGCATGGCGTGCAGCAAGTAGCCGCCGCTGGAATGTTGAACGCCTTTGGGTTTGCCTGTGGAGCCCGAGGTGTAGAGCAAAAACAAAGGATGCTCAGCGCCCACCCATTCCGGCTCGCAGGTCGTGGCTTGGGAGGCCACCACCTCATGCAACCAGAGGTCGCGGCCTGCTTGAAAGCCCACGTTGCCTCCGGTGCGGCGGTAGACGATGACGTTTTTGATGCTGTCACAGCCACCCAAACCCAAGGCCTCATCGACGATCGCTTTGAGTGGCAAGTGCTTGCCGCCGCGCACCTGCTCGTCGGCGGTAAGTACCATCACGGCACCCGCGTCTTCTATGCGGTCACGCAGGGACTGCGCTGAAAAACCACCGAACACGACAGAATGGGTGGCGCCTATGCGCGCACAAGCCTGCATGGCCACCACACCCTCCACGCTCATGGGCATGTAGATGACCACGCGGTCGCCTTTTTTCACTCCTTTTTCGCGCAAGGCATTGGCCAACTGACAAGTTTTTGCGAGCAGTGCGCTGTAGCTGATGGGCGTGGCCGTGCCGTCGTCAGCTTCAAAAATAATGGCTGTTTTGTCGCCCAAACCAGCCAACACCTGCCGGTCCAAGCAGTTGTAAGACACGTTCAGCGTGCCGTCTTCAAACCATTTGAAAAAAGGTGCTTCGCTGCTGTTGAGCACTTTTGCGAAGGGCGTTTTCCACACGACCAGCTCACGCGCCAAGCGGGCCCAATAGCCTTCGTAGTCGGCTTCTGCTTCCGCGCAAAGGGCGTTGTAGGCCGCCATGCCTGACACAAATGCGTCCTGGGCCAGGGCGGCAGGTGGTTCGTACAGGGCGGTAAGGGGGTCTGTCATGGTTGTCTCCTGGAATGTCTTGCGTGGATTTTGATTTTTGCGAATGGCCGTCACCATAGGCCAGAGCTCTGACGATAGTCTTACCGCATCGGGGTGAATATATTGTCTGCTGGCGAGCCACTTCTACAATGTGGATTTTGCTTACATCGCGGCGGCCACCAGATGCTCACGAACAATGTGCCAAGACCGATACGCCTGATATTCGGCTTGATCAAAGAGCCGAAGACTTCATCTGTCGCAGCAATCCAGAATGATCTTGCCACGAGCGGTGCCTATAGGACCCGTTTGACGGTGCTCACAATAAATCTCAATGACTGAGGACTCACCATGACCACCGTTCTTATTTTCCTGGCTGGCCTGATTGCCCTCGTGGTGGGTGCCGACCTTTTGGTGCGCGGCGCCTCTAAATTTGCGCTGTCTTTTGGCATCTCGCCCTTGGTCATTGGTCTGACCATCGTGGCTTTTGGCACCAGTGCGCCAGAGGTCGCGGTCTCGGTGGGGGCTGTACTCAATGGTCAAACCGACATTGCCATTGGCAATGTGGTGGGTAGCAATATTTTCAACGTGCTCTTCATTCTCGGCGTGTCAGCCTTGATTGTTCCGCTCGTGGTCAATGTGCAGTTGATCCGCCAGGAAGTGCCCATCATGATCGGCGCGTCCTTGCTGCTGTTAGCGCTGACGATGGACGGCAAACTGAGTTTTTTTGACGGGCTGTTCTTGTTTGTTTTACTGATCGTCTACACCGTCTTTCTGGTTCGTCAATCCCGCCAAGAAACCAAGGCGGCGCAAGACGAATACGCGGCGGAAATCAAGCCTGCTGCGGCAGGTGACTGGCAATCGAACAAACTGGCTCAAATCGCATTGATCGTCGGCGGCCTGGTGCTCTTGGTCTTGGGCTCCGACTGGCTGGTCAGTGCTTCCATTACCTTCGCCAAAGCCCTGGGGGTGAGCGACTTGGTGATTGGTCTGACCATTGTTGCGGCGGGCACCTCCATGCCCGAGGTGGCCACCTCCATCACCGCCGCCATCAAAGGTGAACGCGACATTGCGGTTGGCAACGTGGTGGGCAGCAATACCTTCAACATCTTGGGTTGTTTGGGCCTGTCGGGTTTGGTCTCGGGTGACATGGGCCTGACCATGGCACCCGCGCTGTTGAACTTCGACATTTGGGTGATGCTGGCGGTGGCCCTGGCCTGTTTGCCTATCTTCACCACTGGGCGTGAGATTGCCCGCTGGGAGGGCGCGGTGTTTGTCGCGTACTACGCAGCCTATGTCGCCTACCTGATCCTCGCCGCCCAACAACACGATGCACTGGGTACCTACTCCAAGGTCATGATGAGTTTTGTGATCCCACTCACCGTAGTGACCTTGGTGGTGGTACTGATGCGGCGAGGAAAACCCGAGACCGCTGCATGAGCCACAGTGAGATGTTGGCCGGCCTGGCCGCCCTGCCCTTCGTGGGTGCGCTGCTGTTGTCCTTGCTGCGCAATGACCAGCCACGGCTTGTGGCTTGGGTGGCCGGTTTGATCACCCTGCTGGGCTGTGGTCTGCTGGCCATGTTGGCCCCGCAGGTGTTTGCAGGCGAGGTGCTTCGCTGGTCGGTAGAGTGGCTGCCCGCCCTGGATTTGCGCTTGGGTTTCCGCATGGACGGCCTGGCCTTCATGTTTGCGCTGCTGGTGCTGGGCATCGGCGCTTTGGTGGTGCTTTACGCCGCCTACTATCTCGATCCGAAAGACCCTCCCGCCCGTTTCTTTTCCTTTTTGCTGCTCTTCATGGGCGCGATGCTCGGGGTGGTGCTGGCCGACAATTTGATTTTGTTGGTGGTGTTTTGGGAGTTGACCAGCCTGTCCTCCTTTTTGCTGATTGGTTATTGGCACGCCGATGCTGACAAAGGCCAAGAGGCCCGCCAAGGTGCGCGTATGGCGCTCACCATCACGGGCGCGGGCGGCTTGTGTCTTTTGGCAGGGTCGCTGCTGATCGGTCACATCGTCGGCAGCACTGATTTAGACAAGGTACTGGCCTCGGGCGATTTGATTCGCGCGCATGCGCTCTACGAGGTCGCCCTGGTGCTGGTGCTGTTGGGTTGTTTCACCAAAAGCGCGCAATTTCCCTTTCACTTTTGGCTGCCCCACGCCATGGCCGCGCCCACACCGGTGTCGGCCTATTTGCACTCGGCCACCATGGTCAAGGCAGGTGCGTTTTTGCTGGCCCGGATGTACCCAGCACTGGGCGGCTCAGATCCATGGTTTTGGATTGTTTCGCTCACCGGCTTGGCCACTTTGCTGCTCGGTGCTTACATGGCACTCTTCAAACACGACCTCAAAGGACTACTGGCCTACTCCACCATCAGCCATCTGGGTTTGATCACGCTGCTGTTTGGCATAGACGAACCGTTGGCGGTGGTGGCGGGTGTGTTCCACATCATCAACCACGCCACCTTCAAGGCCTCGCTGTTCATGGCGGCGGGCATCATCGACCACGAGACCGGCTCGCGCGATATGCGGCAGTTAGGCGGTTTGTGGAAGTACATGCCCATCACCGGTGCTTTGGCCGTGGTGGCCTCGGCGGCCATGGCGGGCGTTCCCCTGATGAACGGCTTTCTGAGCAAAGAAATGTTCTTCGCCGAAGCCGTCAACAAAAACACCCACGTGGTGATGGAGTGGTTGTTGCCCGTTGGGGCCACGGTGGCTGCGGTGTTCAGCGTCGCCTACAGCCTGCGTTTCATCCACGATGTTTTTTTTAATGGTGATCCAGTGGGCCTCCCGCGTACGCCTCACGAACCGCCGCGTTTCATGCGAGTGCCGGTGGAATTCCTGGTGCTGCTGTGTTTGGCAGTGGGTTTGATGCCTGCCTTCGTGGTGGGCGACTTGTTGGCCGTGTCCGCTAAAGCGGCCCTGCTGGGGCCGGTGCCAGGCGCTTTGCCGGAGTACACCCTGGCGCTGTGGCATGGCTTGAATCTGCCTCTGGCCATGAGCGCCGTGGCTTTGGTTGCGGGCACCTTGCTCTATTTTGGGCTTCAAAAACGGGTGAACTTGCATCGTTTAGAAAAGGTGCCCGCAGCGCCCCGTCATGGCGGGCGTGACTTCTTTCTGGCCGCCTTGGCGCGAGGCGTGACACAAGCCGTGCGCACCACCTTGGGCCTGCAGAGTGGTCAGTTGCAACGCTATCTGGCCGTGCTGGTCACGCTGGCGGTCTTGGCGGGTGTTTGGCCTTTTGTAAACGCCTTCTTGAACAACACGCCACAAGCCGGGCCCACGGTGCCTGATCAAGCTGTGAGCTTGGCGTTTGCCGCTGTATGGGGCATCGGCATGGCGGCGACATTGGCCACGGTTTATTTTTACCGGCAACGTTTGTTGGCCTTGTTGCTGCTGGGCGCTGTGGGTTTGGTGGTCAGCCTCACGTTTGTCTATTTTTCTGCGCCTGACTTGGCCTTGACCCAACTGCTGGTGGAAGTGGCCACGATCATCCTCATGATGCTGGCCCTGCACTGGTTGCCTGAAGAGTCGCCAAAGCCCCTGGACGATACGCGCGCCCGCCGTGTTCGCGATGGTGTGCTGGCACTGGCGGCAGGCACGGGCGTCGCTGCCTTGGTTTACATGGTGCTCGGTCGCCCTTTCAATTCCATCGCACCTTATTTTTTGGCCAATGCCGTACCTCTTGGGGGTGGCGCCAACGCGGTCAACGTCATCATCGTGGACTTCCGTGGTTTTGACACTCTGGGAGAGATCACCGTTATGGGCATTGCCGCTGTGATCATTCACGCGCTCCTGTCCGGATTCCATCCGCAAAACACCAAGGTGTTAGCTGCGGCACACCAAGATAGCCACCCTTTGATGTTGGCCGTGGTGAGCCGCTTGTTATTCCCACTGGCCGCGATGGTGTCGGTTTACCTCTACCTGCGCGGCCACAACCTGCCCGGAGGCGGCTTCATTGCGGGCTTGTTGCTGGCCATCGCCTTGGTGCTTCAGTTCGTTGCCAGTGGCCAGTCCTATGTGAGCCAGCGTATGCAGGTGGACTACGCTCCCTGGGTCGGCTGGGGTTTGCTCATCGCCGGCGGGAGTGGTTTAGCCAGTTGGTACTTTGACGCTCCCTTCCTGACGACTACCTATGACTACCCCGTGTGGCCCTTGGTGGGTGATGTGCCATTGGCAAGTGCCTCTGTGTTTGACCTGGGTGTTTTCCTGACGGTGACGGGTGCCACCATGGTCGCGTTGTTGTCCATGGCCAAGTTGTCCTCCACCACGCCCACGACACGAGGAGCTGCGCCATGATGGCCGCCTTGATCTCCATCGCGCTTGGCTGCTTGTGCGCCGCAGGCATTTACCTGATGCTGCGGCCACGCACCTTTGATGTGGTGCTGGGCCTCACGCTCTTGTCCTATGCCGTGAACCTGTTCATATTTTTTATGGGCCGCGTCAAAACCAATGCGGTGCCGATTGTTGACGGCATCAAGGCCCCCGACCTCAGCCAGTACGCCGACCCCCTGCCCCAAGCCCTGGTACTCACCGCCATCGTCATCAGTTTTGCCATGACGGCGGTGATGCTGGTGATTGCACTGCGCACACGGGCTGAAACACAAAGCGACCATGTTGACGGGCAGGAGACACCCGCCAGCAACGAGCAAGAGGCCAAGCCATGAACCACTGGCCCCACCTCATCATCGTTCCCATTGTTTTGCCCTTGATGACGGGCGCGTTTTTGTTGCTGCTGGACCGCTGGGCGCCCAAACTGGTGCCGCTGATCGCGGGCTTGAGCACACTGCTCGGCCTGGTGGTAGCGCTGGCCTTGCTGCGCCAAGCCGACAGCGGTTTGGTTCAAGCGTATTTGCTGGGTAACTGGGCGGCACCATTCGGCATCGCGCTGGCACTGGACCGCCTGGCCGCCCTGATGGTGCTGTTGACCTCGGTGGTGGCCTGCGCTACCTTTTTATACAGCCTGGGCGGTGATGCCAAACGCGGCCGCCATTTCCACAGCCTGTTCCAGTTTCAGCTGATGGGCCTGTGCGGTGCTTTTCTGACCGCCGACTTGTTCAACCTCTTTGTTTTTTTTGAGGTGCTGCTGATTGCCTCCTACGGTTTGCTGCTGCATGGTGCGGGGGCGTTGCGGCTCAAAGCGTCGATTCACTATGTCACCTTCAACCTCACTGGATCCGCCCTCTTCCTGATCGCGGTGAGTTTGCTCTACGGCCTGACCGGCACTTTGAACATGGCCGATCTGGCGGTGATGATTCCCCAAGCCGATGCCGACCGCCACCTGCTGCTGCAAAGCGCGGCGCTGCTGCTGCTGGTGGTGTTTGGTGTCAAAGCCGCGCTGCTGCCGCTGTATTTCTGGTTGCCGGCCACTTATGGATCGGCCAGTGCGCCCGTGGCGGCGCTCTTTGCCATCATGACCAAGGTGGGCATTTACGCCATTCTTCGTGTCACCACCCTCATCTTTGGTGACCATGGCGGCCCCACTTTTCAAGTGGCCGCACCCATGCTCGAAGTGCTGGCCGTGGCCACCTTGGTATTGGGCGCAGCAGGTGCTCTGGCCGCAAGGCAGTTGCGCACCTTGATTGGCAACGTGGTGGTGGCTTCTGCGGGCACCTTGCTGCTGTCCATTTCGTTGGCGCGGGTCGATTCAATCGCCGCAGGTCTTTTTTATTTGGTGCACAGCACCTTGGTGGCCGCAGCCCTCTTCTTGCTCGCAGACCGGGTGCGTGCGGCCCGCGTGGCGGCCCACAGCCACGATCCAAATGGTGACAGCCTGCTTCCCTTGAGCCTCGGTGCCGCCCGTTTGCCGCTGGGAATGGCTTTCTTCATGTTGGCCGTGGCCGCGGCTGGTTTGCCGCCGCTGTCAGGTTTTCTCGGCAAAACCATGTTGCTGCAAGCGGCCGGCCTCACGCCCCATGCGGGCTGGATTGTCTTCTTCGTCTTGTCCAGCAGCCTGCTCGTGATGGTGGCTTTTGCACGTGGTGGCAGCACCTTGTTTTGGAAATCGGCACTGGATGCCGTACCCAGAGCAGGTGCGGTGGTACCGAACGAATCGGACATTCCTCGCCCCAGCCATGCCGTGCACCGCATCAGCTTGTGGCTGCTGGGCCTCCTGATCGCGGCGTGTGCGGTGTTCGCGGGGCCGCTGTCGCGTTACGCGGCCGCCACTGCAGATCAACTCATGGAGCGCCAAACCTATATCTCGGCCGTGCTCTACACCGCACCTGTTCCCGCCGCCATCGATGTGCGCCGTGAAATGCGTGAGCGCAAGGCGCAGGCCGCTCAAGACGCCGGCAAACCGAGCGAGGAAGCGGTGGTCAAACCATGAAAACCTCAAGACAACGTTGGCTGCCCTCGCCACTGCTGAGTGTGGTGTTGTTCCTCGTCTGGCCGGTGTTGAACCAGTCCTGGTCGCTGGGACAGTTGTTGCTGGGTTTGTGTTTGGCCGTGGTGATTCCCTGGTTCACCGAACCGCTGCGCGACCACCAACCCACCCTGCGCCGCCCATGGCTTGCCGCCAAGCTGATCCTGCTGGTGCTCAAAGACATCGTCACTTCCAACATTGACGTGGCCAAACTCATACTGGGTCGCGAGTCACGCATCCAACCCGCTTTCGTGTGGGTGCCCCTGACCATCACCGACCCACACGGCATCGTCGCGCTGGCCGGCATCATCACGATGACGCCCGGCACCCTGTCGGCAGACCTGAGCGCAGACCGCCGCCACCTGCTGGTTCACGCCTTCAATGTGGACGATGAAGCGGCTTTGATCGCCGCCATCAAAACCCGCTACGAGGAACCGCTGCTGGAGATTTTTCGATGAGTTATTTGGCGCTGGTTCTGCCCTGGGCCGTCGGCGGTTTTGCATTGGCCTTGTTGCTCAACGCCTGGCGGCTTTTTCGCGGCCCGGGCGTGGCCGACCGCATCTTGGCGCTGGACACCCTCTACATCAACACCCTGGCCCTGCTGGTGTTGCTGGGCATTCAATGGGGCAACGAAGTTTATTTTGAAGCCGCCTTGATGATTGCCATGGTGGGTTTTGTGGGCACCGTGGTGCTGTCCAAGTACCTGTTGCGCGGAGACATCGTCGAATGACTGCTGCACAAAACCTGTTGACCGCCCTGCCCGTGTGGCTCGATGTGCTCCTGACCGCCTTGGTGGTGCTCGGTACCGCTTTTGCCTTGGTGGGGTCTTGGGGACTGGCTAAACTGAACAGTTTCCTGAAACGTTTGCACGGTCCCACCAAAGCCACCACATTGGGCGTAGGCTGTGTCCTGATTGCCTCGGCCCTCTTTTTCAGCGTGGCGCGAGGATCTGTAAGCTTGCATGAATTCCTCATCACTTTGTTTTTGTTCTTGACTGCGCCGGTGTCGGCGCATTTGCTGATCAAAGCAGCGCTGCGCGTGGACCCGTCCGAGCGGCCACCGGCACCGCCTTCCTCCTCTTCTTCGTGAGATTCAAACCATGAGCACCATCCACCAAAAAGACCTGATCGAAAGCGTGGCCGCAGCGCTGCAATACATCAGCTACTACCACCCGGCCGACTACATCAGCCACCTGGCGCGGGCCTACGAGCTTGAACAAAGCCCTGCGGCCAAAGACGCCATCGCGCAAATCCTCACCAACTCCAAAATGTGCGCCGAGGGCCGCCGCCCCATTTGCCAAGACACCGGCATCGTCAACGTCTTTCTCAAAATTGGCATGGACGTGCGCTGGGCGGGTTTTTCCGGCAGCATTGAAGACGCCATCAACGAAGGCGTGCGGCGCGGCTACGACAACGTGGACAACAAACTGCGCGCCAGCATCGTGGCCGACCCCCAGTTCGAGCGCAAAAACACCAAAGACAACACCCCTGCCGTTGTCCACATGAGTGTGGTCCCCGGCAATACAGTGGACGTGCAAGTAGCAGCCAAAGGTGGCGGCAGCGAGAACAAATCCAAGTTCGTCATGCTCAACCCCAGCGACTCCCTGGTGGACTGGGTGATGAAAACCGTGCCCACGATGGGCGCAGGCTGGTGCCCGCCTGGCATGCTGGGCATCGGCATCGGCGGCACGGCCGAAAAGGCGATGCTGATGGCCAAGGAGTCGTTGATGGAATCCATCGACATGTTCGAACTCAAAGCCCGTGGCCCACAAAACAAAACGGAAGAGCTGCGCATTGAGCTGTGCGACAAGATCAACGCCCTGGGCATCGGCGCGCAGGGCCTCGGTGGCCTCACCACCGTGCTCGACGTCAAGATCGCCATGTACCCCACCCACGCAGCAAGCAAACCCGTGGCCATGATCCCCAACTGCGCGGCCACCCGCCATGCCCACTTCGTGCTGGACGGATCAGGCCCCGCCTACATCGACCCGCCGTCGCTCGATTTGTGGCCCGATGTCCAGTGGGCACCCGACTACAACAAATCGAAGAAGGTGGACCTCAACACCCTGACGAAAGAACAAGTGGCCAGCTGGAAACCCGGCGACACCCTGCTGCTCTCCGGCAAGATGCTCACCGGCCGCGACGCCGCTCACAAACGCATTCAAGACATGCTCGCCAAGGGTGAGAAATTACCCGTCGACTTCACCAACCGCGTCATCTACTACGTCGGCCCTGTTGACCCCGTGCGCGACGAAGTGGTCGGCCCCGCCGGCCCCACCACCGCCACCCGCATGGACAAATTCACCGAGATGATGCTCTCGCAGACGGGTCTGATCGGCATGATCGGCAAAGCCGAACGCGGCCCCACCGGTATTGAGGCCATCAAAAAACACAAGAGCGCCTATCTGATGGCCGTGGGCGGTGCGGCCTACCTCGTCTCCAAAGCCATCAAACACGCCAAGGTGGTGGGCTTTGCCGACTTGGGCATGGAAGCGATTTACGAGTTCGACATAGAGGACATGCCAGTCACCGTGGCGGTGGACTCTGAAGGCACCTCGGTGCACAACACAGGGCCCAAGGAGTGGCAGGCCAAGATTGGGAAAATTCCCGTATCGGTGGCTTGATTTCGCGACGGCTTCTTCGGCGGTTCCAATCGATTTTCCTGGTCGCAGCATCCATTGGCTTTTGACCACCGCTACCTTTGGAGCGCTTCCTTCGTGCGCGAAAAACTGCGCACTGACAGCCTTTCAGAGGCCGCCACGTTTCGCTACTTCCTGACCATCATGGCCTTCGACTGGCTGCAGTTCACGCTGATCGCAACGACACCCAGCCCCAGCATCGCCAACTGGTCAGCCGCCAGCTCTTGGGCTGCCTTCGCGGTGACGGTGCTGGGCCTGCTCTACCTTTACCGCCAGAATGGCGGCAGCAAAGGGGCGCAGTTTCTTCTTCGTTACTCCCCGCTGTCGGTCACGGTGGGATGGAAATTCGTGGTGATCATGTTGATCAGCGCGGCGCTCATTCCAATGGTGTTGTCCAAGCAAAGCGAAGAGCTTGTAGGTTGGAGCACGACCACGGCGCTTGCGACCATCAACCTGTGCATGATTTTGCGCATCGGTGTGCATCTCAGGTCACTCTCGCGTGGACCAAACAGCAAGCGCACTGGATCAACTTAGAAACTGCCCTTGGATGAGCCCGTTCGTGCTTTGATGCGGGAAGCTGGTGCTGTCCGAATTCGTCTAGCCACTTATGGCGCATTGGCGCCTTTGGATCATGACTTGAAATTTTAGGCTTCTCGTCGTATAGGGACGGATCACAACACCGTAAAAGATCAATCATGTCTCACGTATCCCTCTCTCATTCAGCAACGCCCTACGTCAATCCCATGGACATGACTAATGTCATTGACGCCTCCAACGTGGTGGCCGAACAAAAAGGCAAAACTGGACGTGGTGTCAACAGCATCGCACTAATGCCGATCGTTCAGGACGATTTATTCATATTGCCACCGGGCAAGGGCTATAACGCGTCGATGGTGCCCACGGCAACCCGTAAAGAGCCCGCCGCCTTTTTGACCAGTCAGACGACCAGGCTTATCGATGGCGTGACATTCAGAGATTGCAAAACAATCAACGACACGGAGGTCGTCTGCCGAGCGAACAAGTATCAAATCATCCCACCGCAGCCGGACGGAACTCCTGAGGCCGTACTGCGTCAGTTCGCAAAGTTTCCTGTGACCGTTGGCGAGGTCAAGGGAACCATCCAGAACGGCAGAACCACCGTTATGGATATTGAGGTCAATTCTCAAGAAAGAGGCAATGGCTTAGGGCGAGCGCTGGTGGAATCAATCAACAGCATTGGACAACAACGCGGCGCCACATGCCAGGTAGCAAAAAATCTCTTCGATATCGAAGCAGGGAACTCAGTTGGCCCCAAGAAGTTCTGGAGCAGCCTCGGATACACAGTCAAGAAGCAAGGCGATTACTTGAATGCCTATCGCGGAGACTGCGCCGAACTTCAGCCCCGCCAGCCCCGCCAGCGCCGCTGATCCGGCATGATGCGGAGTCTCCCAGCGGCGGTATGCCGACGATACGGTGGAGTTTGGTTCAGATGGTAGTCAGCCGCTATTGTGGGAAACCGAAACCCACGATCCACACCAGCTGACAGGGCCTAATCACAACGCGAAGGCGGTGAATCACTCGTAAACCCGCATCTTGTGCAGTTTGCACGCCATTGACTCAGCCACGCGGATGATGCAGTGCATGCAGGTTTTTCAGCCGCTCTCGGGCCACATGCGTGTAAATGGTCGTCGTCGAAATGTCGGCGTGACCAAGCAACATTTGAACAGCCCTGAGGTCCGCGCCGTGGTTGAGCAAGTGGGTGGCAAACGCATGCCGCAAGGTGTGGGGCGACAGAGCCACCAGCACGCCTGCCCTGAACGCGTGGGCTTTGATCAGTTTCCAAAACATTTGCCGCGTCATCGCACCACCCCGTGCGGTGACAAACATGGCATCGCTGCTTTGACCGTTCAGGATCAAAGCCCGTGCTTCGTTCAGGTAACGCACCAACCAGACCCTGGCCTCTTCACCAAAGGGCAACAAACGTTCTTTGCTGCCTTTGCCTGTGACCTTGAGGGCGTTGTCGCTCAAACTCAGGTGAACCGTTTTGAGGGTGACCAGTTCGCTCACCCGCAAACCACTGGCGTACATCAACTCCAGCATGCTGCGGTCGCGCAAACCCAAGGGTGTGTCGATATCGGGGGCCTTCAGCAGCGCCTCAACTTGCGCCTCGCTCAATGTCTTGGGCACGCGCTGCAAGGGTTTGGCCATCAGCAGTTTCAGCGTCGGGTCGGCATCCACCAGTTTTTCGCGCAAAGCCCAGCGAAAGTAACGTTTGAACACCGTCAATCGGCGGTTGCTGCTGGTCGCTTTGCTGCCTTCGTGGCGAGCCACTGCGTAACTTTTTAAGTCTGATTCGCTGGCCTGGTTCAGGTGTTTGCCTTGTTCTGCGGCTAACCAACGACTGAACAGCGTGAGGTCACGCCGGTAGGCGGCCAAGGTGTTGGCTGCCAAACCGTCTTCCAACCACAGGGTGCTTGCAAACCCGTCGATGGCTTGCTCGCTGATTTGCATCACATTCATCGAAAAAGAAAAAAGGGGAGCCAGATTGGCTCCCCTGCATTGTGCGCGGCCAAGGGCCACCGAACAAAACTTCACTCCAACGTTAGCTTTTGCAACGAGACCACCCGTTTGTAGGTGAGCAGTTCGTCTTTGATTTGTTTCTCAAACTCGGCCGGCGTATTGCCAATCACGATCGAGCCGGTGTCTTCAATGCGTTTTTTGACACCCGGATCGGCCAAAGCCGTTTTGACCGCCGCATGAACTTTGTCGACGATGTCTTTCGGTGTGCCCTTGGGTGCCAAGATGCCATAAAACGCCATGCGGTTCACTGGCTCCAAGCCCACCTCGGCAAAAGTCGGCACATTCGGCAAACCAGCCACGCGCTGCGGTGAGGAAACCACCATGGGCACCAAGCGCCCATCCTTGATGAACGGCAACGCGGAAGGCAGGTTGTCAAAAATGATGGGGATTTGCCCCGCCACCACATCGTTCAAAGCGGGCCCCGCACCGCGATAGGGAATGTGGGTGTGGAAGGTTTTAGTCATGCTCTTGAAAAGCTCCATTTGCATGTGGCCAATACCACCCGTGCCGGAGCTGCCATAGCTGTACTTCCCAGGGTTCTTTTGTAAGGCGTCCAGAAATGCTTTGTAGTCTTTGGCGGGAAATGAAGGGTTAACAGCGATCACATTCGGTGTAGCCGCCATGTTGATGATCGGCACAAAATCTTTGAGCGGGTCATAAGGAATTTTCGGATTGATGGCTGGATTTGATACGGTGGTTGACACCGTGGCGACGCTCAAGGTGTAGCCATCGGGTGGAGACTTCACCACTTCCATCGCACCGATGATGCCGCCCGCGCCGGCCTTGTTCTCGACCACCACCACCTGCCCTAAGGCCGCGCCCATTTTTTCAGCCACGATGCGCGCAATCAAATCTGTGGTGCCGCCAGGTGCGAAGGGAACCACCAGTCGAAGGGGCTTGTTTGGATAGGCTTGCGCCCAGGCGCTATTTGGGGCGATCGTCAAATGGCCTGACACAACAACAGCGGCGAAGAGGGCTTTGCGCAGCATGGCTTGCTCCAGAGTTGGGGGAGTTGTTGCCAGCACCAACCGCAGATTTTCAATCGACGGGCGCTGGCATGACAAGCATGCCTGGAGTTGCCGCCATGTTACGTGTGGATACTACATACATCCAGTTGATGTGGCGGTGCACGGCGCAAAGTGCGCAATTTGGACACTTTAAGGATGAGTTCTGCTGCGTCAGTCGAGTGAAAGTTTTTGCACCCGGACCACCTGGCGGTAAACAGCCAGTTCATCCTGTATTTGCCTTGCAAACTCGTCTGGAGAGTTTCCGAGGACCACAGAGCCTGTTTCCTCAATGCGTCGTTTCACGGTGGTGTCCGCCAAGACGCTTTTTGCTGCGGAATTCAGCTTGTCAACAACATCCTTGGGCGTACCTTTGGGTACCAGCAAGCCGTAGAAGGCCATTCGATTGATGGGTTCCAATCCAACTTCTTTGAAGGTGGGAACTGCGGGCAACACTGCCAGGCGCTGGGGCGCTGCGATGGCAATGGGGACCAAGCGGCCTGATTTGATAAATGGCAAAGCACTTGGTAGGTTGTCAAAAATAATGGGAACCTGGCCCGCCGCTACATCTTCCAAGGCAGGCCCACCGCCTCGGTAAGGAATATGCAGCACAAAGGTCTTGGTCAACGTTTTAAACAACTCCATCTGCAAGTGACCGATGCCCCCAGTCCCCGAGCTGGCGTAGCTGTATTTACCCGGATTTTTTGACAACACCTCCAAAAAACCTTTGAGGTCTTTCGCAGGAAACGAGGGGTGTACGGCAATCACGTTCGGCGTGGCTGCCATATTGATGACAGGGATGAAATCATTGACCGGGTCATACGGGATTTTGGGATTGATGGCGGGATTGGCCGCCAAGGTCGATACAGTGGCCATGCTCAGCGTATAGCCGTCAGGGCGTGCCTGGGCCGCTTCCAGGGCGCCGGTGACCCCACCCGACCCTGCACGGTTGTCTACGTTGACCGCTTGGCCAAGCACCGTACCCAATTTTTGCGACACGATGCGGCCGATGATGTCTGTGGTGCCCCCGGGGGCAAAGGGAACGATCAAACGCAGGCTTTTGTTTGGATAAGAGTTGCGCGCTGCGGCCAAAGCCACTGGCCCCCAAAGGGGATGGCCTTCTTCCAATTTATTGAGGGAAAAACCCGGATCAGCAGCAATGGCATTACGAAACGAAGCCTCGCATTCCTGGGGCCGTTTGCTGAGGCAATAAATAAAGGCCAGGTACTTGTGGGCAAGCGCCTGATAGCGCGGCGTACTCAATCGCAATCCAAGCGCCTTGCCGATCTGTGCTTCTGCTTCGGCGTATTGGTTCTCCTCATACAGGCGAATACCATCGATCAACGCTTTCTCCGCTGGACGCTCTGAGGCTTCGATCACAGTGGGCATCCCGGACGACGATGCATCGGCCTTTGTGGCAGTGGGCTGCTGCGCGCAACCAACAAGATAAGCACTTAACAACAAAGTGCCGAATTTCATGAATCGACTCATCAATTGAACCTCTATCAGCTATGAACAACCTGACTATCCTAACTGTGCTTTTGTGAATGAATTTGCAGCAAAGCCCAGTGCACATGCTCTTGGAGCATGGGTGAATATGAAAACTGCGCTCTTTGCAACGAGTGGACGACTGCCTGAAAAAAGTCGGTACTCATCGGTTGCCGCAACATATTCCCCATTGCGACAACCAGATTGCGTTGCCAGCGCTCAAACCCGATCCGGCGGATGGCACTGCCTTCGGTGTGACGTAAAAACTCTTCTTCGTTCCAGCCCCAAAGCGCCAGCAAGGTCGGTGAATGCAGGACTGCGCGCTCATCGAAGTCGCGCAAACCGCTGACCTGGGCGTACTTGTTCCAGGGGCAAATAAGCTGGCAGTCGTCGCAGCCGTAAATGCGGTTGCCCACCAAGGGCCGCAGCTCAACAGGAATGGGACCGTCGTGTTCAATGGTCAGGTAAGAAATGCAGCGCCTGGCGTCCAGTTTGTAAGGGCCGACGATGGCCTGGGTGGGGCACACGTCGATGCACGCCCGGCAGGTGCCGCAATGTTCGCTGACCGCTTGAGTCAGCGGCAGGGGAAAGTCGATGTAGATTTCTCCCAAAAAGAACATCGACCCCGCCTCGCGGTTCAATGTCAGCGTGTGTTTGCCGCGCCAGCCTATGCCGCTGCGGCTCGCCAATTCCACTTCCAACACGGGGGCGGAATCGGTGAATACGCGCCAGCCCAATTCACCCACCTGAACCTGCAGCCATGTGGCCAGTTGCTGCAGCCTTTGACGCAGCACCTTGTGGTAGTCCCGGCCTCTCGCATACATGGACACCACGGCTTGATCGGGGCGCTTGAGTCGCTGCCATTCAACCGCTTGCCATTTATCCCGCTCGGTTTGTGCGGGCAAGTAGTTCATGCGGGCCGTGATGACGCGCACCGTTCCTGGAACCAGTTCTGCAGGACGCGCGCGTTTGAGGCCACGCGCGGCCATGTAATGCATCTCGCCATGAAAACCGGCGTCAAGCCACTCGATCAAACCCTGCTCAGCGGAACTCAAATCCACATCCGCCACACCAATCTGGGAAAATCCGAGTAAACGCGCCTGCGCTTTCAAGGCGTTGAGCAGCTCTGCTTCGTCGATCACCCGAGGTTGATTCATTTGTCGATTCTAGAAACCCGCCAGATCACCTGGCTTGATGAAGAAGCTACAGCGGCTTCGGCGCAACGCCTGGCAAGCAAGGCCGCGCTACAAAATGCGGTGATTGCTTTGCAAGGCGAACTCGGTGCTGGCAAAACCACGTTCGCTCGGCACCTGCTGCGTGCGCTCGGTGTGGTGGGCACCATCAAAAGCCCCAGTTATTCGGTGATGGAAGTCTATGACTTGCCAACACTGCGGGCCTGTCACTTTGATTTTTACCGCTTCAACGATCCCCAGGAGTGGGAGGATGCTGGTTTTCGTGAGGTGTTCGCTGATCCTGGCCTGAAACTGGTGGAGTGGCCAGACAAAGCCTTGGGGCTCATGCCCGAACCGGACTTGTACGTGACCATCGGTGCCATCGCGTCCAGCCCGAGCAGCGAGTCCCGGCACGTGGTTTTTGACGCGTTTTCCGCTACCGGCCAAAGTTTGTTGCCATGATGCATACACAGGTGAAACTTTCTAGGCGTCAAGCCGTGCGCCGCATGGGCAGCTTGGTGCTAACGCTGACAGCCGCAGATTTGGCTTTCGGTGCCAGCATCGTGGCCGTGCGTTTGTGGCCCGCAGCAGACTACACCCGCGTCACGCTGGAGAGTGATGTTCCTTTGAGCGCCAAACATTTTTTGGCCGATAACCCGGCCCGTTTGGTGATTGATATCGAAGGCTTGGAATTGAGCCCCGCCTTGCGCGAGTTGGTGGGGAAGGTTCGGGCCGACGACCCCTATATCGGCGGCATGCGCATCGGCCAAAACCAGCCACGGGTGGTGCGCCTGGTGGTCGATCTCAAGCAGCCGGTCGATCCTGAGGTTTTCTCGTTGACCCCGGTGGCCGCCTACCAGCACCGTTTGGTCTTCGACCTGAAACCGGCGCAAGAACGTGACCCGCTGCTACAACTCATCCGCGACAAAGCACAAGCGGAAAGCAGCGCCAGCAAAGAAGTGCAGGACGCCTTGGGCGAATTTCTTGCGCACCTAGGCAAACCGGCCAAAGAAACAACCCCAAGCAGCACTGCATCGACACCCCCAGTGCCCGCCAATTTGCCCCCCGCCTTGCTGCAAAAAATTGACCGCCTGGTGGTCGTGGCCATCGACCCGGGTCACGGCGGCGAAGACCCCGGTGCGGTCGGCCCCACAGGGCTGAAAGAAAAAGATGTTGTGCTTTCTGTCGCTAAACAGCTTCAAGAGCGTCTGAACGCCCTGCCCGGCATGCGCGCCATGCTGACCCGGGACGCTGACTTTTTCGTGCCTTTGCATGAACGCGTCAAAAAAGCGCGGCGCGTGCAGGCCGACTTGTTCGTTTCCATCCATGCCGACGCTTTCTACACACCGCAAGCCCGGGGTGCTTCGGTGTTTGCCCTGAGTCAAAGCGGGGCCTCCAGCACCACAGCGCGATGGATGGCCAACAAAGAAAACGCGGCTGACTTGGTTGGGGGAGTCAACGTCAAGGTCCAAGACGCACAGGTCATGCGTACTTTGCTGGACATGAGCACCACCGCTCAAATCAAAGACAGCCTGCATGTGGGCCGCGAGGTGCTGGGCCAGATAGGCAAGGTGGGTCGCTTGCACAAACCACGTGTTGAGCAAGCGGGCTTTGCTGTGCTGAAAGCACCAGATATTCCGTCCATTTTGGTGGAGACCGCCTTTATCTCCAACCCGGAAGAAGAAGCCAAGCTGCGCGATCCCGACTACCAAGCCGAATTGGTGCGGGCCTTAACCACTGGGATACAGCGCTACTTTGCGAAGAACCCGCCGCTTGCACGGGTCAGACAGTTGTAAGCAATACCGCCACGCGCTGCACCGATGGCGCTCAGCGGAGGGCTTGAGGATCGTCAGAAAAACGCTCGGCAATGGCGCAAATTTCTTTCCAGTCCTCGGCAAATGCGGTCACGCAGTCTGGGTCGAAGTGTTTTCCGACTTGGGTGTAGAGGTACTCCAACGCTTCATCCATGGACACCGCAGGCCGATAGGGACGTTCGCTGGTCATGGCGTCAAAAACATCGGCCACAGCCACGATCCGAGCAGCCAAAGGAATCGCTTGACCAGCCAGGCCGTTGGGGTAACCGCTGCCATCAAACTTTTCGTGGTGGCTTTCGGCGATCAATGCGCCGAGTTGCAGGCTTTTGGATGGACTGGTGTGGAACATCTCAAAACCTTTGACCGTGTGCTGTTGCATCGCCAAACGTTGTTCCGGGCTGTACTCCCCGCGGTACTGAACCAGCTCCGGCGGCATCAAAAGTTTGCCCACATCGTGCAAGGCAGCCGCTTCAAAAAGTGCCTCTTGCTCGCCCTTGGGCAAGTGCAGTTTGCGTGCAATCTGGCGGGTGTAGTGACAGACACGTTCCACGTGTTTGCCAAGCGAGGGATCATATTTTTCCGCCCAATTCGCCATGCGGAAAATGGTGTCGCGCTCCAAGGCAGACAGGCTATGTGTCGCCTGGTAAACATCCTCGGCCAATACCTCGGCTTTGTAGGCCAGTGCGACCTGCGCCTTGCGCAAGGCAAGCATGTTGCGCGACCGGGCCAGAAACTCGGTGCGGTCGATTGGTTTGGTCAGGAAATCATTCGCACCCACGGTCAAGGCCTCGTACCGGACGGCACTTTCATGGCTCGCAGTGACCATGAGGACAGGAATTTCTTCTTTTCCCGGGTAGGCGCGAAACATTTTGATGAAAGCCAGGCCGTCGAGCACGGGCATCATGTAGTCGACCACCACCAAATCGGGATCGTTGACCAAACACCAGTCCACGGCTTGCATGGGGTCAGTGAACTCCACCGCCTCGCAGTCGGGCAATTGTTTCACCAACGACCTGACCACGACCACGTTGACCTGGTTGTCGTCAACGATCACGATCTTCATGGGCCTCTCCAGTTGCGACCCAGCGGTGTCGCGGGGCGATAGACACGAAACACCTAGGTGGCAGTGCGCCCAGGATTTGTAGTCTTATCGTCTATTTTGATAGTTTCTTGAGTACCCCCCAGACCTGTCGCTTTACGCCAGGCTCCCCTTTTGGCGTTGAGAAAACTTGGAAGTTTCCCGGCGGTCTATCACGAGGTCCCAAGAACCCCTCAAGCCTGAGTGGCTTGAGCCTGCCGCCTGGCTTTCCAGCCGCCCCACAGGGCGATCAATCCCGGGACAATGATCAAGGCCCAAATGATGAGGCTCAAGTTCTTTTGCACCCACGCCGTGTTGCCAAACACATAGCCCGCTGTCGTCAGCGACAGCACCCAAATCAAGGCACCGGTGACGTTGAAGAAGGTGAACTTGGAGCGCGTCATTTCGGACACCCCAGCCACAAATGGTGCAAAAGTGCGAACAAACGGCATGAAACGGGCCAAGATGATGGTGATACCGCCGTGTTTTTCGTAGAACGCATGTGAGGCATCAAAGGCTGCTTTGTTGAACCAGCGAGAGTTTTCCCAGCGAAACACTTTGGGACCGAAGTAGCGGCCTATCGTGTAATTGGTTTGGTCGCCCAAAATGGCGGCGACGATCAATACGACCATGGCCACTGGCAAGGACATCAGCCCGGCACCACACAAGGCCCCGGTGATGAAAAGCAAAGAGTCACCTGGAAGAAACGGCATCACCACCACGCCTGTCTCTACAAAAACGATCAAAAACAGCAAGGCGTACACCCACACGCCGTAACTCTGAACAAAGGCCATCAGGTGGTCGTCCACGTTCAGGATGAAGTCGATTAAGAAGGTGATGATTTCCATGGTCTGCGATTATCCAATGCGAGCATGACAGACCACTTCATCACCCTGCCTAAAATGGGTCGATGAGCGTCTCACTACTGGAACCCCTTGCTGATTCAGCGCCCATCAAACGCCGACCGATTCGCGAGCTGCCAGACGAGTTGGTCAGCCAAATTGCAGCGGGCGAGGTGGTCGAGCGGCCGGCTTCCGTGGTGCGCGAACTGGTGGACAACGCGTTGGACGCTGGTGCATCCGACATCACCGTCAAACTCGCCGAAGGTGGTATTCGGGCCGTGTTGGTGGAAGACGATGGCGGCGGCATCCCGGCCGAGGAGCTGCCCCTGGCGTTAAAACGCCATGCCACCAGCAAAATTGGCAGCCTGAACGACTTGGAGCATGTGGCCACGATGGGTTTTCGTGGGGAGGCCCTGGCGGCCATCAGCTCAGTGTCCGAAGTGACTGTCGCCAGCCGGCTGCGCGGCAGCGAACATGCGCTGCGTCTGGATGCGCGCTCTGGCGAGCTGCAACCCGCCGCTCGCGGCGTGGGCACCACGGTGGAAGTACGCGAACTGTTTTTCAGCACACCGGCCCGCCGCAAGTTTCTGAAAACCGAATCCACCGAATTGGCACATTGCGTAGAAGCCGTCCGCCGCCATGCTTTGGCTCGTCCTGGGGTTGGATTTTCAGTCTGGCACGGCGGTAAGCTGCTGCTGCAATGGCGGCGCGCCGGCACTGACATCCGCTTGCAAGACGTGCTCGGTGCTGACTTCATCGCCCAAAGCCGAGCGGTGGATTGGGATGCCGGCGTGATGCGAGTGACGGGCCGGGTGGGCACGCCCGAAGCGGCTCGCTCACGGGCGGACCAACAATATGTTTACGTCAACGGTCGTTTTGTGCGCGACAAACTCATCGCCCATGCGGTGCGTTCGGCCTTTGACGATGTACTGCATGGCCAGCGCCAGCCCAGTTATGTGCTGTTCATCGAGATTGCGCCCGAGCAGGTGGATGTGAATGTGCACCCGACCAAAATTGAGGTGCGTTTTCGTGAGTCGCGTGCGGTGCACCAGGCAGTGCACAAGGCGGTGGTGGGGGTGTTGGCACCTTCCAAGGCGCTGTCCACGCCGGAATATCCAGCTTCGTCCGAGCAACACAGCGGTGAACGGCTTCCAGAGGCGCAGCGGGAAACCACCACACCTTGGTCTGGCGGAGGCCTTCCCTACCAAGGCCGCCTGGGTTTGCAACAAGCCACTGTGCTGCATGCGCGGGAGCTGCCGTTGGCTTGGCCACCTGCGGCAGTCGCCGCGAGCCCGGACGCCAGCATGGTCCACACGCCCCCGGCGCTCCAAGAAACGGGACAGGGCGATTGGCCACTCGGCCGGGCCATTGCGCAAATCGCAGGCATCTACATCCTGGCTGAAAACCGCCAAGGTTTGGTGGTGGTGGACATGCATGCAGCCCACGAACGGGTGGTTTATGAGCGACTCAAGGCGAGTTTGGGTGCGGCAGCCATCGAGTCCCAACCGCTTTTGATTCCCGTCACCTTCACAGCGACACCCGCCGAGTTGGCCACTGCGGCGCAACAAACAGCCAATCTGCAAACCCTTGGGCTGGACATTTCGCCACTGGGACCCAGCACCCTGGCAGTACGCGCCCGCCCCGCCGCTTTGGCGCAAGGTGATGTGGTGGACTTGGCGCGCAGCGTGCTCGCAGAATTGGCTCAATTTGATGCCAGCAACGTGATTGAACGCGCTCAGCACGAAATCCTGTCCACCATGGCCTGCCACGGTGCGGTGCGTGCCAACCGGCAACTCAGTGTGGCCGAGATGAACGCCCTCTTGCGCGACATGGAACACACCGAACGCTCCGACCAGTGCAACCACGGTCGGCCAACCTGGCGTCAAATCAGCATCAAAGAACTTGACGCTTTGTTTTGGCGGGGGCGTTGACTCTTAATCCCATCGACACAGTGCGATTAAAGAGACGCCAAACCGTTGGATGAATCTGATCGACCGGCAGGTGCTGCGGCACGGCGTTCCAGCACCATCACTTTCCACCAGGCCAACACGTCTTCAGTGCGCCCGTCGAAACCAATGCGCCGCAAGCGTTCAGCGGCCAAAGAGCAATGTGCGGCAGTGGATGAGTCCAGGAAGGTCCTCGATGACAGTCGATCGCACTGCAAATAGATGGCCTTCAACTCCTCAACCTGCAGCAATACCGTGCCCTCGGGCAGCTCCGCAGAGGGCAACCAGGTCGGCGGCGCGGCCTGTGCCAAACCAGCGAAGAAGGCGGCCGAAGCGGTCAGGCCCCTGACCACACAACAGATACGTTGTTTGAGTTTCATGCGGGTTCTCCAGTCACAGCGAGGGTTTGAATCGATGCGCGCACGGCGGGAGGTGGGCTGGTTGTGGAATCCTCAATTCCGCCGCGCTTGGATCTGATATCGGTCAGTTTCGATCACTCATTAGTCGAATAAGCACTGGCAAAGTGGGCCTGCTCTTGGTTTTGTGAGGCGGCTCCCGCGAACGTGTTCCAATTTCATCCTGAAGAGAACACGTCATGGCCACGCTCAAACTCAAACCTTCCCGCAAAACACCGACCTCCACCGACCGCCCTGCCCGTGCACCGGTGCGTGGTGCTGGCAATGGCTTGCGCCATCGTCCAACCCTGTCCGAGGCGCAAGCCGAACGCGCTGAGCGTGAAGCCTTGTGGCAACGCGAGCATCAAGCCCGTTCCGCACCAACACCAGCCCAGGGTGATCGCAAGTCACCACGCCCTGACCGTGTGGACGCGAGGCCACCCGCTCGCACCGACACCCGTCGGCCGCCACCGGCCCCTGCGCGTGGCCGCTCGGACCGCCACCCGCCGCCCACGGCCGATTCGCGCTCTCGCGAGCTTCCGAGAGGTGCGCCCAACACGGCGTTTGGTCGGCCCGCCGCAAAACCCAACACACGTGCGCCCAGTGATGACTTTGACAACCGAGGTGCGGCGTCGAGTGCAGACGCGCCGCGTGGATTCCCGCAGGCGGACGATCGCCAAGCCGGTCGCACCGGCCCTGTGACGCGTGACCGCGAACGCAGCGCCCAACGCGCCCGCGACTCCCACGCGTCACCGTCCCCCATACGAACACCGAGCCCGCCCCCCCCATCGACATGGAGTGGGTCGGAACCCCCAGAACACCCGCCTGGCAGCATGCGACTTTCTAAACGCATGAGTGAACTGGGTTTGGCCTCAAGGCGCGAGGCGGACGAGTGGATAGAAAAAGGCTGGGTGCGTGTCGACGGTCAGGTGGTGCGCGAACTCGGCTCGCGGGTGGTGGTGGGTCAGCACATCACCATCGACACACCCGCCAGGCAAATGCAGGCGCAGAAAGTCACCGTACTGATCAACAAACCGATCGGTTACGTCAGTGGTCAGGCGGAAGACGGGTACGAGCCCGCCTTTGTTTTGGTAACCCCACAGAACCAATGGACTGACGACGCCAGCGGTACGCGGTTTTCGCGCGACCACCTGCGCAGTCTCGTGCCCGCAGGGCGCTTGGACATTGACTCGGTGGGACTCCTGGTGCTGACGCAAGACGGTCGTGTCGCAAAAACCTTGATAGGCGAGAACAGCCCGATCGAAAAAGAGTACCTGGTGCGCGTGCAAAGTCTCAGCGGCGAGGCCTTGCCGCAGGCGCTCTCCAGTGATCAACTGGCCTTGCTGAACCACGGCCTGTCCTTAGACGACGAAGCCCTGCGCCCCGCCAAGGTGGAGTGGGTCAATGAAGACCAGCTGCGCTTCGTTTTGGTCGAAGGAAAAAAACGCCAAATTCGCCGCATGTGCGAGGCGGTGGGGCTCAAAGTGACGGGTCTGAAGCGGGTTCGTATCGGCCGAATCATGCTCGGTGACCTGCCCGTTGGGCAGTGGCGCTATTTGCGTACCGACGAGGCGTTTTGATGTTCCCTCATGAGAAAACGCCGGGCCGCTCCCAAGTTTTCTCATCCCCCTCGGGGGGCCTGGCGCAAAGCGACAGGTCTGGGGACGCTCAATAGCGGACCTGATTAGCGACATTCCTCAGCCACCACCACCTCACCACCGTTCGGGCTGAGCCTGTCGAAGCCCAGGTTGAACGCGCTACCCTTCGACAGGCTCAGGGCGAACGGAGGAGGGCTGAAGAATGTCGCTAATCAGGATAGTGGATGAGGGCTTATGCCGCCTCTCTCCCCGTTCACCCTGAGCTTGTCGAAGGGCCTACCCCGAGGCACTTGCTCGCCTCAACAAGCGCGAACTTTGAACTCCACGCGGCGGTCGAGCGAGTCTTGTTGATCATCGGTGCCTGATCCGATCAAATTCTCACGAAAGCCCATGCCCACAGGCTGAAAACGGCCCACCGTGTCAGGAGACAAAGCTTCTATGCGTTTTTGAATCGACGCTGCACGCTGTAAAGACAAACGTTCATTGAATTGCTCGGAGCCGGTACGGCTGGTGTGACCAATGATCACCAAACAGGCCTTGGATGCCGACAACTCGGTCGCCAGTTGCTTCAACCAACTGGCGTAAGGGCCGCTGACCTTCGGATCGGGGAAGAAGTCTGTCGAGCCTGGGCGGAACAAAAATTTCACCGACAAATTGTTGGTGGCCAATCCCAAGGCCACGATTCTGCCGAAGGCGGTGGAGGCCGCATCAGCGCGTCCCAACTGGGTGTTGCTCAGGTAGATACCGACCAGCACCCGCATTTGTCGCCCTTCGGCACGCTCAGCAGCTGACTCGTAGTAACGCAGCGCCTCAGCGTACTTGCCCTCGTCGTAAAACTTGGCAGCCTCAGACACCAACGCCGCCACTGGCAAACGTGACAAATAAACCTGGTCGGCCTCGGACCCGGTAGCACCCTGGGCCGTGCGAATCTGACCTTCGATCACCCTGTCCTTGGTCAGCGATGGGCTGTCGCGAAAAAAACTGGTGGGTGTGGAGTCAACCCCTTTAGCTAACACCCGCGCGGCAGATTGCGCCACGATCACGCCATTGCGGATTTCGGTCAGCGATAAATTGATACGGTAGCCGGTGTCACCGCCAGAGGTGCTGCCCGTGGTCAAGGTGCCGGCAATTAAAAACAACGCTTTGCCCAGGTTGTCACCCGAAACAGGCACCACCTCAAATTGCTCAAACCCTGCCTTGGCACGCTCAAGCAACCGGGTGTCGAGCAAGCGGGTGGATGTGGTTTGTTGACCCGTCACACCGTCAATGACGGCGTCCATCACGATGACGGGCTTGCCTGCACCCGTGATGTTGCTCAGCAGCGCCTTGCCGGGTTGAAACTGTGGCAAACGGCGCGCTTGAACCAACAGATCATCCACGGCAAAGGTGATACCTTGCTCCAACGCCACCTCGCCCACTGGCGCTGCCGGACGCTCAGGTGTGGCACAAGCGCCCATGAATATGGCGAGCGCACATACCCAGACACGCCCTGCTCGGAAAGAAAAGAAGTTATTCATGTGTTCACCTGCGCAGCCCGCACACAAGCATTTCAACTTGGTCGGACCGGTCGGAATCGACGGAATGACGTGGAGCGGGTGATGGGAATCGAACCCACGTATGAAGCTTGGGAAGCTGCCGTTCTACCATTGAACTACACCCGCGTGCCGTGGCGATTATAGGCAGCGCAAACATCGATTGAGGCCCCCCGCCGCACGCTCAGTTGGGGGTGTCAGCCGGTTTTCGCTACCCACTCAATCAATGCATCCAAGGCGGGCAAACCCAAAGTCGCTTGGGGGTGATTCACCATGTTTGAGGGCGGCTGCGACTGTGGAAGGCACACCTTTGAGCACCGCCGAGTCGCTGCTCTTGCGCGCACCAACCGGGGCACACAGCAGCGCCCACCACAGGGTCAGCGCCACGCGCCAGCGTTCGGTCAGGGGTTTGTGACGAGCATGTGACAAATGCATAAAGATGAATCTTGGAAAACACACGAAAGCAGTGAACGTCAAGCTGCCTTGCCCGTACGCCGGATATCGGTTGGCCATGCCCATACTTGAGTCCACCCCTGACTTTGGGGGTGCAGACATGCGCCTGGTCCCGTCAGTTCCCCCAACGCCTCGTGCACAATTCACCGCCCTCCCAGCTCACCCTACCCTCCTTGTCTTCCGAAACCACTCCTGCGGACTTGCCCCCCCCATCCGCCCGTGCCATCCGCAGCTTTGTAGTGCGTGCAGGACGCATGGGATCTGGACAAGTACGGGCACTGGCCGAACTCGGCCCGCGTTACGTTCTGCCCTACCAAAACAGTCAGCCCGACTGGGGCATCGTCTTCGAACGTGAGGCCCCCTTGATCGTCGAAATTGGCTTTGGCATGGGCCAGGCCACCGCGGCCATTGCCCAGGCCCGCCCTGATTGCAATTTTTTGGGCATTGAAGTGCATCCCCCAGGTGTCGGGGCGCTGCTGCAACGCATTGACGAACTGGGCTTGACGAATTTGCGCATCGTTCAGCACGACGCCGTGGAGGTGTTGGCCAGCATGATCGGGGCCAACTCGCTGGCTGGCGTTCATGTTTTTTTCCCTGACCCTTGGCACAAGACGCGGCACCATAAACGCCGCCTGATCCAAGCACCCTTCGTCGCGAATCTGGTCGAGCGGCTGGCACCTAACGGTGTACTGCACTGTGCAACCGACTGGCAACACTATGCAGAACAAATGCTGGAAGTGCTCAGCGCAAATGACCAGTTGCACAACACAGCCCCCACTTATGCGCCACGCCCAGACTACCGCCCGCTGACCAAGTTTGAGAACCGTGGCCTGAAACTGGGCCACGGGGTGTGGGATTTGTTGTTTCGTAAAAGAGACCGGCCGCTGGTGACCCAACCGTGACGCGGGTCCGAAACTCTCTCGTGCTGTCCATGGCCGACAGTTATGTCGGCTTGGTGTTGCAAATTGCCAGCACCGTCATCGTTTCCCGATTACTGACGCCGTCTGAAGTCGGCGTTTTTGCCATCGCCGCTGTGTTTTCAGCCCTGGCCACCACGTTTCGTGACTTCGGCGTGGCCGAGTATTTGATTCAAGAGCGCGAACTCACCCGAGACAAAATCCGCGCTGCTTTGACCATGAACATCTTAGTCAGCTGGTCCATGGCGCTGCTGCTGCTGCTTGGGGCGACATGGGTGGCAGACTTTTACCGCGAACCCGGTGTTGGCGATGTGATGCGGGTGTTGGCGCTGAACTTCGTATTGGTGCCCTTCGGTGCAGTGACCCACGCGTGGTTTCGCAGAGAGCTCAACTTCAAACCGGTTTTTGTTTGCAATTTGTTCTCGCATATTGCGGCCTTCATGGTGTCGGTCGCGCTAGCCGTGGAAGGATTCGGCACCTTGAGTTTGGCCTGGGGCTCTTTTGCTGGCATCGTGGCGGTGGTGGTTGCCACTTGGTTTTTTAAGCCTCCAGATTTTCCGTTTTTGCCGGGACTCAAGGGCCTCGGGCCGGTGTTTCACTTCGGCAAATTCGCCAGTTTGATTTACGTGTTTGGGCAGCTGGGCCGTGGAGCGCCCGAACTCATCATTGGCCGTGCCTTGGGTGCGACTGATGTGGGCCTTTTTAGCCGAGCAGGCGGGCTCACAGAAATGTTGCACCGCATATTGCTTCGACCTGTGCTGTTGATTTGTATGCCCTACTTCGCCGGTCAGGACCGGGACAAAGGGTCCATCGCCCCCGCCTATGCCAACAGCGTGTCCCTGCTCACCGCTGCAGGCTGGCCTTTTTTGGCGGTCACGGCCATGTTGGCCTATCCCTTGATCCGTGTCATTTACGGCGAACAGTGGGTCTCGGTCGTTTCCTTGGCTCAGATACTGTGTTTGGCCTGTGCAGCAGAAATTTTGTACCTGCCCTCGCGCGAAGCCGTCTTGGCGAGCGGCGATGCCAGGCGCGCCAGTGCATTACAGATGCAAATTGTGGCGCTGCAAGTAGTGGGTTTGCTGGCTGCCATTCCATTCGGTTTGCCGGGTGCTTGCTGGGGTTTGGTGGCGGCCGCTTGCTGTGGTGTTTTGTTGTCGCATTGGCAACTGCACCGTTTGGGCGCAAGAATCGGCCCGATGTTGCGTGCTTGTTGGCCAAGCGGCTTGCTGACCGTCATCAGCGCGGGGCCCTTGGCAGCCATGGCTTGGTTCATGCCCATCACCGAAGAAAACCATGTTATTTGGTTGTTGTCGGGCGGGCCCGCCGCGACGCTGCTGTGGCTGGTGGGGCTGCGAGCGCTGAACCACCCTTTGTGGAAAGAGTTGATGATGTACGTGCACCGGGTGTTGCCGATCCGAGGGTAACCCACTGAGAAAACGCAGCGCCACTCACTGATCGTTCTTGAGCCGCTTGATCATTGCGGCACTGGTCAACATGTCCAGCTGGGTTTCCAAACGGATCACACGTTCAGTGAGGTTTTCAATTTTGGCCTGTTGAGACTTCATGGCCTCGGACTGGCGTTGAACCTTGTCTTCCAGTTTGATCACGGCCGAAAAAGCACCCCATACACGGTCAGTCATTCCCATGTCAGGCAGCCTTTCGTTTGGCCTTGGCAGCCTGGGCTTCCATTTTGGCAATACGTTTGTTGCTGGCATCGATGAAGTTGAGTGCTTCGTCAATAAAACCGGCGGACCGCTGCGCGGCTGTTTCCGCCGCAATCGCTAAGGCACCAAACTCGGCATCCATCTGTGTGCTTTCATAAGCAAACGCACCGCGCCGCATCAACTCTGAGATAGGCAGATCGAGCTTTTTGGCCTTGGCCGCGATGGCCCGTTTGTCTTGCTCGGTTGCTTGCACGACGATTCGCGCGCTGGCCGGACCAACCGCATTCAGTGCCGCAGTTCCCATGAAACTCTCCTGTTGGAACACGATTGATATGTACATATCAAACTGAGTCAAGCGCACAGTCCAAACCACGCCGTTTCTCACTGGTCAGCGCTCAAAGCACCGGACCACCTGCAAGGTGCTCCAGTTTCACTCACCTTTGCCCGGTTCTTGCTTGATGTTGAATGACCACCCCACTACATTGACACACCGGTCACAAACTGTGACACCTTCTACCAACACCCCACGTCGGCCTGGTGCCGCAGGCTTCACCATGCGAACCTTTGATCCTTCTTGCCCTGCTGTTTTTTCCGATCTGCCCATAGAGCGCAAACGAGCCCCCGCCCGTTTGCCCAATGCGCGGGCGCTGGGCCTGAGCTGGGCACTCGACCGCACGCCCTTCAGCCTCCAGTTTGTGCCAAGCGGCGACACCCGTGAAACCACCAACTACGCCAACCTGGCGCGCGACCCCGCCACCCGAGCGCAAAACCTGGCGACCTTGTTCGGGCTGATTAACCAAAGCCTGAACCAGCAGCTGGCAGACAACAGCCGCTCCACCCGTTACGCGATCCAAATCGACATCCTGAGCGTGCGCGCCCTGTTTGAAGGGTCACCGTCGCCTGCAGGCTTTCGGCTCACTGAAGTCATGCACGCGTCGGTACTGGATACGCACACGGGCGAGCGCCATGCAGGACCCACCGGGCTGAACTTCTCCTCCTATTTGCGCGACTACGACTTCAAAATCATTGCGCCCAAAATCGCTCAGCAAACAGCTTCGCAACAAGAAAGAGACCAATTCGGCAAGTTGCATGGGGTGCTGTCGCAGATGCAGTTTGGCCCCAGTGGTTGTTGTACTGAGCCCCTCACAGTGGCCATCAGCATTTCCCAAAAGAAACAGTACATGGCCACCGAATATGTTCACAGTGTGCTGGGCCGCGAATACCTGGAAATGGGCGGCGACTCCGCCACCACCCAGTATTTCAAACACATGGCTTTGGCCCCTCGCTTCTTCCGACCGCCTGGCTTTGCTGCACCGCTGGCCATTTATGCCGATGTGCGCAAGCCCCTCACCGAGCACAGCCGTGTCTATCTGGCGGGCCTCATCGCGGTCATGGGCATCTTCCAAAAAATTTACCGCCCGGAAATCTACATGGCTCGCCAAGGTTTCAACGACACCCCTGGTGCCACCAGCCAGCTCACGCTGGGCAATACCGATTTCGACGAACTGCCCATCCCCTATGACAAGGTCGAGCGTGACGACTTGGCGCTGCAGCAGGCCTTGCGCGTGGAGACGGAGTTTTTGCAGCCTTGTCAGGCGGAGCTGGGAGAAATCCTGCGGCAGGCGGCGCAGATGAGTTGACACTGGAACGACTGTCGTTCGCTAGCTACCAGAGGAGCCCCCCCCACGTTAAAGGCGTCAGCGGTGCCGACAAGTTGCCCACGCATGACGCGTCGGCGTAACTGGCATGCCCAGCCTGGCGAGACGCCTATGCCCTGAGCCGTATCCACCAAGCTCAAACCAAAGTCCAGCGGCAACACAACCGCTTGCGCCTGGCGCAGTTGCATCAACGTTTGGGCTGCAGCAATGGCCCCGCAGGCATTGACAAAAACTTTATCGTCTCCACTGGAGAGTCGCGCGACATGCATTACTCGATCAGGTTTGATGGAGAACCTCTATTGATTCGGCCTGATGAAGTCTTCACTCCCGTTTGGAATGCCCCATCGACAAGTTCAGCGCGAACGGTTCAGACTGCTTCAGGCCGGATCAATAATCTATCCACATATTTCAGAAATGAAATAGCGATCAAACGGCGGTGTTCAACATGGCCAACAACTCTGTTTCATCGAGCACCGACAGGTTCAACTCACGCGCTTTGTCGAGCTTGCTGCCGGCATCAGTCCCGGCCACCACATGGTGGGTTTTTTTAGACACGGAACCACTGACTTTGCCGCCCGCCGCTTCAATCAAATCCTTGGCCGTATCCCGGCTCAAGCTGGGAAAAGTGCCCGTGAGCACGAAGGTTAACCCAGCCAGTGGTTTGGGGCTGGCATCGAAACTGCCTTCGTCCTCAGTCCATTGAATGCCCGCAGCGTGGAGTTGCTCCACCACCTCACGGTGGTGTGCTTGTGCAAAGAAGGCTCGCACACTTTGCGCCACCACGGGCCCGACATCTTTAACTTCCAGCAACTGCTCACTGCTGGCATCCATGATGCGGTCGATAGAACCAAAATGTCGAGCCAAATCTTTGGCCGTGGTCTCACCCACGTGGCGAATGCCCAGCGCAAACAAAAACCGCCCAAGCGTGGTGGACTTGCTTTTTTCCAAACCCGCCAACAGGTTCACCGCGCTTTTGTCACCCATGCGGTCCAAGGCTGCTAGTTTGGCCAAGCCGAGTTTGTACAGCTCAGGCAGGCTGTTGATCAACCCAGCGTCCACCAACTGGTCAACCAATTTGTCGCCCAACCCTTCGACATCCATGGCGCGGCGGCCTGCAAAGTGCAGGATGGCTTGTTTGCGCTGCGCCGGGCAAGTCAAACCGCCTGTGCAGCGCCAGTCGGCCTCGCCTTCCTCACGCACTATCGGGCTGCCACACACCGGGCATAGTCCCTGCAGGCGTTTGTACAGGTCAAAGGCCTCACCCACGTCGGCAGGGCGACGCTCCAGCACCACGGCCACCACCTCGGGGATCACATCACCTGCGCGGCGCACGATCACGGTGTCGCCAATGCGCACATCCTTGCGACGGGCCTCGTCTTCGTTGTGCAGCGTGGCATTGCTGACCGTGGTTCCACCCACAAACACGGGTGCCAATTTCGCGACCGGCGTGAGCTTGCCCGTGCGCCCCACCTGAATGTCGATGTCCAGCAAGGTGGTGATTTGTTCTTGCGCCGGATACTTGTGCGCCACGGCCCCAACGAGGCTCTCGGCTGACAAAACCAAGCCGCTGCTGCAGGGCACGTGAATTGACCTTGTAGACCACACCATCAATGTCAAATGGCAAGGTATCTCTTTTGGCACCCATGGCTTGATGGAAGGCCACCAAGCCCTCAGCACCCTGGACCACGGTTCTGTCCTTGCAGACCGGCAAGCCCATGGCCGCCAAGGCATCCAGCAACTCGCCATGGGTCTGAGGAAGGCTCCAACCTTGGGTGTCCCCGAGTCCATAAGCAAAAAAACTCAATGGCCGTTTGGCCGCGATGGCAGGGTCAAGCTGCCGAACCGCACCCGCTGCCGCATTGCGTGGGTTCACAAACGTTTTCTCGTTTTTGGCCCCTTGGGCGATCAAGGCCCGCTGACGTTCGTTCAAAGCCTCGAACGCATCGCGCCGCATGTAAACCTCACCACGCACCTCCAGCACGGGCGCATCGCACCCCATCAAACGAAGTGGAATCTGCGAGATGGTGCGAATGTTCTGGGTGACGTCTTCGCCGGTTTCGCCATCACCGCGGGTCGCGGCGTGCACCAGCACCCCCTGTTCATAGCGCAAGTTGATGGCCAGTCCGTCGAACTTCAGCTCGGCGGCATATTCAATAGGTGGCGCATCAACATCGAGTTCCAGCTCGCGGCGGACACGGGCATCAAAGGCCAACGCACCACTGGCGTCGGTGTCGGTTTCGGTGCGGATCGACAGCATGGGCACGGCGTGCTTGACAGGCGCGAAGCCCTCCAGCACTTGGCCAATGACACGCTGTGTCGGTGAGTCGGCTGTCAGGAGTTCGGGGTACGCGACCTCCAGGGCTTGCAGCTCCTGAAACAAGCGGTCGTACTCAGCGTCGGGTAACTGCGGATCATCCAATACGTAGTACTGGTGGGCGTGAAACGCAAGCAATGCCCGCAGGTGCTCTGCCCGCGTTGCTGCAATCGGCAAATCAACAGGCGCCCCCTGTGCCATGCTGATTCCCATTTCAGCGAGGAATATGGGGGGTATCGTGCACCGCAGGTGTAGCAGGACGATGGGGAATCAGATCGGGCCCGAGAAGTCGGTCGATGCGAGAAAACACCTCGATCCGATTGAACGGCTTTTTCATGAAATCGTCCGCGCCAATGCGCTCCGCATAAAACTGCTCCGCCGCTTGGTCGTTGCCGCTGATCATGATGACGGGAATGTTCTGTGTGGCCGGATCACGGCGCAACGCACGCAGAGCGTTGAAGCCATTCATTCCGGGCAAGATGATGTCCAAAAAAATAAGGTGTGGCTTGCGGGCACGGGCCAAGCTGATGCCGGTTTCCGCTTCGTAAGCGAAAAGGGTTTCATACTGGTTTTGTTTGAGCATGCGGGTGAGGGCCACGACCACCGTCTGTGAGTCGTCAATCACCAGCACCCGGGTGCCACTGCGTGCGCGCAGACGAGAGACTCGGCGACGTTCGCTGGGCTCTTTGGGCGCACTGGGTGCCGTGGCAGCGGCGGATTTGCTGGATTCAGGGGAACGACGTAAAAAACTAAAGATGCTCATCGCTATACGGCTACCCAAAAGATGTCAACAGCGCACACGGTGCAAAGAGTACATCAGTCTGGCGCTCAACACAGGCCGTAAATGACAACTTTTCACGTCGACGCCCCCCACACCTAGGGGGAAATGGCGGCGAGAACAGGGGGTGTCCCATTTGAATCAGGTGTTGCACAACGCCATTGGAAGAGGGTCGCGCTTTCTTGAAACTTATCGAAGTTTCCTAAATTCATGACAACCGCCCCGTTGATGCCTGTCGAAGGGTCGGTACCGAGGCTTGCGGCAGGCTTCGACAGGTCCTGTCCTGGGCCCCAGCCAAGGGTCAGCCCGAACGGGCTGGGGGGCTATCTTTCGTGGAAACCTCCAAAGGACCTGTCCGTGAACAAGACAGCTCTGTCTTACTCGGGGACAGGTTCTTAGAGCGTGTTTACGATCTCCTGAGGAGCAACGCCAAGAATGCCAAGTGGACGAACTGTAGGCTGGTATTGAGCAGCCGCTCGCAGTTCTTCCACAGCCGCCGGTTCTTGTCCAACCAGGCAAAGCTGCGCTCGACGATCCAGCGCTTGGGCATGACCTTGAAGGTGTGCAACTCGCTCCTCTTGGCGATCTGTACCGTCACATGCCCTCCAAGAACCTCTTGCACGCCCTGCGCGAAGGGCTCTCCCACGTACCCGCTGTCAGCCAGCAAGCTTTGCACCCGTGCCAGTCCCGGTTTGCAACGCTGCAGGGCCTGCAGCGCCCCCTTGCGGTCAGTCACCTCGGCCGTCGTCACCGCCACTGCGTGCGGCAACCCTTGCGTGTCCACTGCAATGTGTCGCTTGATGCCCGAAACCTTCTTGCCCCCGTCATAGCCCTTGAGCGCCGCCGTGTCCGTATTCTTCACGCTCTGCGCGTCCACGATCAACAGCGTGCTGCATGCGTTGCGCCCCAGTCTGTCTCGGGCCGCGCCAACCTGATTTTTTTAAAGCCCGTTCCAACACGCTCACACCGTCCTGGTCAGGCTCACTCCATTTGCGCCAGTAGGCATAGACCGTCGTCCACTTCGCAAACTCGCTCGGCAAGAACCTCCACTGGCAACCCGTTCGCAGCAGGTACAGCACCGCGCAGAACACCTCATACAGATCCACCTTCGTCGGCTTGGTCGCCTTGCGCACGCTGCGCAGCAGCGGCTCAATTTGCTCAAACTTCTCCCGGCTGATGTCGCTGGCGTATCTCTTTCTCTTCATCTGCCTATTTTCGGGTCAGAAGAAGATCGTAAACACGCTCTTAGGGACCCTCTGCACAAATCGCTTACCGACGTCGCATCCTCGGATTGAAGCGATCTGCGGCGTTGCAAATCCTCGCCATAGCGGGGCTATGGCTGTGGTGTTGCGCCTTGCATCTCGCTCCAATCCCAGGCGCGCCATCGGCAACCGACTTATGTAGAGGGTCCTTAGCTGAACAGTCGCCGCGCCGAGGCCGACCCCGCTGCCATGTCACGCTGCGCCAGGGCTTGGTACAACTGCTCCAACTCACGTCCAATGGCTGAAAAACCTTCACCACTGAGTGTTTGTCCGTTGTCATCGACGATGGCGGCGTCCATGCCCAAGGCCAGGGCCTGTGCGCTGGCCTGCCATGCGGCAAAAGGTTGGGCGTCCTGCGATGTTTGGGGCACGTCAAAACTCAAAGTGACATCACGCACGGCTGCTTGTTGGGGATCATCGGCCAGCGCGGCCTGGGCATCGAAGGTCAGAGTCAGGATGGGCGGAGCGCCCTCTTCTTGCGCCGATAAAACCAAACGTCCAGGCAAAGCGCCGGGGACAAAACCATGCCGTCCGGCATGCTGCAGGATGTAGCCCACACTCCAGGCGGCAGCACGTGCCCGCAGGTGCACCGCCAGTTGCGCATCGTGGGCGCTGGCAAAAGCATCCAGTTCACGTGCGCGCCCTGTGGCATCCAGCATGTCAGGCATGTCGGGCATGCCGCCCAGCAGTTCTGCAAACGTTTGAACCTTTTGGGCGAACTCTGAGAACTCAATGTTGTTCAGTGCCCCAGTGCGATTGGCCAATTGCACGCCCGCTTGCACCTCGCTGTAACGCTGACCCGGCAGCGCAAACTCCCACTCGCCGGAGTTGGCGTTCAAGCCTTCGATCAACATGGGTTTGCTGCCCGCTCGGCGGCTGGGCGGCAAATGGGACAAGAGCATCTCTCCACTGATGGGGGCCTCCAGTGAGATCGGTGCAATGGCATCAATCAGGGCATCCAAGCGCAGGGCTGGGCGTTTATAGATCGCTGCTGCGTGGGTGACAGGCCGGTCCGGCTGTGTCTTCTCTGACGATTCAGAGATGTCCGTCAACAGCAACTCGGGGTGAACATCCAAACCTGGGTGTACAGGATCCAGCGAGGGCTCAACGCGATCGAAGCCTGGGTCCAACCGGGAATGGCTCCCCGCATGGCCTTCAAGGTTGTTTGCGCTTTTCTCGGCGCGCTTCGGGCCCGCTTTACGCGTTTGCCAAGCACCATGAATGATGACGCCGGCCAACACAATGCCGCCCAATATGGCCAGTGAAACGGTCAGGCTCATGTCAAGCCGCCTCCGCCAAGGTCATGGCGGCTTCCATGTCCACGGCCACGATGCGCGAGACCCCCTGCTCTTGCATGGTCACGCCCACCAATTGCTCGGCCATTTCCATGGCAATTTTGTTGTGACTGATGAAAAGGAACTGGGTGCCGCGCGACATTTCACGCACCAGCTTGGCGTAGCGGTCGGTGTTGGCGTCGTCCAGCGGTGCGTCCACCTCGTCAAGCAAACAAAACGGCGCAGGATTGAGCTGGAAGATGGCGAACACCAGCGCAATTGCGGTGAGTGCTTTTTCACCACCCGACAGCAAATGAATCGTGCTGTTTTTCTTGCCTGGGGGTTGGGCCATCACCTGCACACCCGCATCCAGGATTTCATCGCCAGTCATCACCAACTTGGCCTCACCGCCACCGAAGAGGCTGGGGAACATGCGGCCAAAGTGGTGGTTGACGTCGTTGAAGGTGCTGGAGAGCAGATCACGTGTTTCCAGGTCGATCTTGCGGATGGCGTCTTCCAGGGTATTGATGGCGTCTTGCAGGTCGGCGTTTTGTGAATCGAGAAAGGTTTTGCGCTCACGCGCTGAAGTCAGTTCATCCAGCGCAGCCAAATTGACTGCTCCCAATGCATTGATTTCTCGGTTGATGCGGTCGATTTCGGTTTGTAGGCCATGCAGCTTCACGCCCTGGTCCTGGATGCCCTGCGCGAGCATCTCCAAATTCACCTCCGCTGCGGTGAGTTGCTCCATGAACTGGGCCCCGCCCAATTGGGCGGCTTGTTCTTCCAGTTGCAGTTTGGTCACCGCATCACGCAGCGGCTGCAGGCTTTGTTCGTGCGAGAGGCGCTGTTCGTCCAGACGGCGCAAACGCTGGCTCAGGTCGTCGTAGTTGCTTCGTGCCGCGCCCAACAGGCCCTCGCGCTGCAAACGCAGGGCGAGCGCCGTTTCCAAACCCGCTTGGGCAGACGCATCGGTCAAACGCGTCAGTTCTTCCTCGAGTTGCACCACCGCTTGCGCGTTGTTTTGCACTTGCTGCGCAGCTGTGTCCATGGACCGCTGCAATTCACTTTGCCGGGCATTCAGGCTGCGCGATGCAAACTGCGCCTCCTGGGCTTGTCGCTCCAAGGTGCGCAACTGCTCGCGCGCTTGATTGATGCGGCGTTCTTCTTGAATGACAGCTTCATCCAACTCGGCGTGGCGCTCTTGCGTGGTGGCCAGTTGCATGTCCAATTCTTCAAAGCGGGCTTCCCCTTGGGCGCGTCGCTCTTGCAACTCTTCCAACTGAGCGTCCACCTCGGTCAACTCGTCGTCCAATTGGGCACGACGGGTTTGGCTTTGTTCGGCTTGTTGCGAGAGTTGAAGCACCTCCACCTGCAACTGGTGGGCGCGGGTTTGTGTGTCGGCAGCGTCTTTGCGGCTGCTGCCCATGCGGCCCGAGGCTTCGGTGTAGGCCGCCTCGGCCCTGACCAAACTGCTGCGGGCTTCGTCGGCCAACAGGGCCTGTGCCCTGACCTGCCGCTCCAGGTTTTCAATTTCTTGTGCCCGCGCCAACATGCCGGCTTGTTCGGAATCCGGTGCATAAAAACTCACCGCGAACTGACTCACCGCATGGCCCTCGCGGGTCATGATGACTTCACCGTGGGTGAGTTTGGTGCGTGCACCCAAGGCCTCATCCAAATTGGAGGCGGTGTAGACGCCCTCCAACCAGTCGTTGAGCAAGGCTTTGAGGCCACCACCAGAAGGTGCCGCATCCAAACGCAGTAAATCGGACAGGCGGGCCAGTGTGTGATGGCTGTTGGTTATGCCGGTTTCGGGCAATGTGTAGAACGCCAACTTGGCTGGGGGTGCGTCGGTGGCAAATGCGCGCACGGTGTCAACACGGCCTACCGCCAGCGCATTGATGCGTTCGCGCAGCGCGGCCTCGAGTGCGGTTTCCCAGCCGGTTTCAATGTGAATTTGGGTCCACAAACCTTGAAGGCTGTCGAGCCCATGTTTGGCTAACCACGGCTTGAGTTTGCCCTCGGTTTGCACCTTTTCTTGCAATGCCTTGAGTGCTGAAAGCCGGGCGGTGAATTCAGACTGCTTGCCCGACTCTAGGTTGAGCTGTTCTTGTTTGTGGCGCCTGTCTTCGTCCAACTGCGGCAGTTGTTCAGCCAATTCGTGCAAACGTGCTTCTGCGACGCTTTGCGCCTCTTGGGCCAGGGCAAATTGATCCCGCAGCCCTTGCAGGCGCGCCATGTCCGGGCTGGCAATTTGCTGGTGCTCTCCAGCCAGGCGCTCGCGCCGGGAACTGAACTGCTTGACCTGCTCGTCCACACTGCGGCTTTCGCTGGCCAGCACCTGAATCTGCTGCTGCACCACCACGACCTGGTTGCGCTGCTCGTTGGCCTTGTTCTGGGCAGCACGCAGCTGTTCTTCCAACTGCGGCAGGTTGTTGTTTTGTTCTTCGGCTTGCGCAGCCAACAACTCGTTTTGCTCGTCGGCACCCAGCATTTGCTCGGCAATGCGCTCCAGTTCGTCCTGAGCCTCTTGCTGCCGCGCACCCCATTGTTCGTTTTGGGTTTTGATCTCCAGCAGGCGCTGCTCAACGCGTTGGCGCCCCTCCACCACATAGCGGATGCGCTCTTCCAAACGGCTGACCTCCAGCGCCGACTCAGCCAGTGAGCCTTGCGCGGTGTGCAGCTCGTCGCCTGCGGCGTAGTGCGCTTGGCGCACTGTTTCCAATTCGGCCTCGCCCTCGCGCAACTCGGCGGTGCGGGCTTCCAGCGCATTGATGGCCTCCAGCACGGCCTTCTTCACGCGCTCTTGCTCGAGGGACGCGTCGCGGTGTTTCAAGAACCACAACTGGTGCAGTTTGAGCGTGCCCTGTTCTTGAAAGCCCCGGTAGGTGGCGGCCACCTCGGCTTGTTTTTCCAGCTTGTCCAGGTTGTTGTTCAACTCGCGAAGGATGTCGTCCACGCGGGTGAGGTTTTCGCGTGTGTCCTTGAGGCGGTTTTCGGTCTCGCGACGGCGCTCTTTGTATTTGGAGACACCAGCGGCTTCCTCCAGAAACAAACGCAACTCTTCGGGTTTGCTTTCAATGATGCGGCTGATGGTGCCCTGGCCAATGATGGCGTAAGCGCGTGGCCCCAGGCCGGTGCCCAGGAACACGTCCTGCACATCGCGGCGACGCACGGGCTGGTTGTTGATGTAGTAACTGCTGGTGCCATCACGTGTCAACACGCGCTTGACGGCAATCTCGGCGAACTGGTTCCATTGGCCCCCAGCGCGGGCATCTTCGTTGCTGAAGACCAGCTCCACACTGGCACGGCTGGCCGGTTTGCGGTGCCCGGATCCATTGAAGATCACGTCCTGCATCGATTCGCCACGCAACTCACTGGCTTTGCTTTCACCCAGCACCCAGCGCACGGCATCCATGATGTTGGACTTGCCACAGCCATTGGGGCCCACCACGCCCACCAATTGGCCCGGCAGTTGAAAGTGGGTGGGTTCAGCGAACGACTTGAAGCCGGAGAGCTTGATCGAATTCAGACGCATGGGTGGCGGGAGGGGTTGGAAACCAGGGTTAAGTGACCGGCTATTCAGCCTTCGCGTTAATGACAACCATTAAACGATGCCATCGCTGAGGCCATTTGGAATTTGAACCGTTCGCCCTGAGCCTGTCGAAGGGTAGCGAGGGCCACCAGGGCTTCGACAAGCTCAGCCCGAACGGATATCGGAACCCCAAGAGCTGCAAGCAATAAGTCATTGATTTATCAGCAAAAACAGCGCCTCTTCAAGCCTGTTGAGCGGGGCGGATGATACCATCGCAACCCTTTTCGACCCCTCCCCCACGGTGACTGCCATGGCCTCGCGCAAGCCCTCTACTTCTGCAGAAAAAAAATCAACCGCCCGGACCCTCGCCCGCGAACGGCCCATGCCGCCGAATCCGCCGTCCAAGCCCAGCAAAGAGCTGCACGTGTTTGACAACCCCGCCCCTGAGCGCGACTACGTCATTCAGTTCCAAATCCCGGAATTCACCTGCCACTGCCCCCTGACAGGTCAGCCCGACTTCGCCCACTTCACCATCGACATGGTCGCGGACAAACGCTGCGTTGAACTCAAAAGCCTGAAGATGTACATGTGGAGCTACCGCAACGAAGGTGCCTTCCACGAAAAGGTGACCAATGACATCTTGGACGACATCGTCAAAGTGACCCAACCCCGCTTCATCCGCATCACCGCCAAGTGGTATGTGCGTGGCGGCATCTACACCAATGTCGTTGCTGAGCACCGCAAGAAGGGGTGGAAGCCGCAGCCGACAATTGACCTTCCGTCGCAAGAGCGGGCGACAGGCTTGCTGGGCTGAGTCGGCTCGTCCCGAATTAAATGCGTATTCGTCTGGCTTGCGCGAAGCCCGAGCCAGTTTAGGGCCTGTTCGGAAAGTCCTCGCCAGCCATAAAACGGCCTCTTAGACTCGCTAACAAAACCGTTCGGGCTGAGCTTGTCGAAGCCAGCGCGTACGTCGGTGCAAGGCCCTTCGACAAGCTCAGGGCGAACGGTGTATGCGGTGTTTTGTTAGCGGCTCTTAAAGCGACCTGCGGCGTTGCAAATGCTCGCAATACCCACTGGTATTGCTGTGCTTTGCGCCTTGCTGCTCACTCCAATAGACCATTTTCTGACCGACGACGACTTTCCGAACAGGCCCTAGTCCTTTTGCTGCAAACGCACCAAAGTTTTCACCATTTCAAGCGCCAGCTTTTGGTAGTCGGGCCGCAAGCGCCTGAAGTGCCGCCGCATTTGCACCGCGTCTTTTTCCAGGTCGGCTGGTTGCAGACCCACCGCAGAAGAAACGCGACCCAAAGTCTTACCCTCGGCCAAGGCATACAACTCAGCCACTGAACTGCCAAGCGCCTTTGCAATAGCATGCAAGCCATCGGCAGACAGCCTTTGAACGCCCCGCTCAATGCGCGACAGATTGCTCGCGTCGGTGCCTGCATCAAAAGCCAGCGACTCCAAACTTTGGCCTTTAGCCGTGCGCAAAGCGCGAATGACACCACCAATTTCCATCGGTGGATTCTGAAAACACGTGCGCCCAGGCACAAATCACATGGCGCAAAAAGCATACCAGTGTTGGCGCTTGCGCCAATTTTTGCAGCTACACTGCCGATCCCTTTAATTCACTCAAAAGGGGCAGATTGGACATCTTGCTTTGAGGCAATCGCCCAAAAAAGCGGTGTCGAGTCAAGCAACACAGGGAGGACTACATGACGGCATTCATTCGCAAACACCTGCGCCTTGTTCTGGGCGCGCTCGTCTTTTGGGCCGGGCTGCATGGCACGGCGCAGGCTCAACTCAGCAATTGCAAGGGTTACAGCGCAACGGGCACGTTGGAGTGCACGACGATGCCCCAGGTCGTTTCGCCTTGGATCTACACGATCCCCGGGCCCATCAAATCAACGGGAAACGCCTCGTCAATTGAAAACGCCATCGAAACCTACACGGGGATCATCGCGGCCAACTACGGCTCAGAGCTTTGCTCGGGACCCACGACAACGATAGGCACGCTTCAAGAGTCAGTGTCCAGGTGGAATTTCAATAAGTTGTCAATAAAGAGAACCCTCCCAGTGTCATTTGGATACACCATCTGGGTCAGGGGTGGATACCCACTGGTCAGTCACTATGAGTGCATCCCGCTAACAATTAACACTGTTGTGCATGCCGACCGTGTCGCCGCTTGCGCCGAGAATCAAGGCTGGCTTCAAATGGACGATCCCAGCACCCGCTTCTGCGTTTTGCCCGCCGACAGATCCTGCGAGGACAACAGCTGCCCCGTCCGCAACCCCGTCCTCCCCGGCAGCGGCGTCAAAGTCCAGTCCGAGGCTGACTACATCGGCAGCGGCTCTCACCCCTTGACCTTCAACCGCTTCTACCGCTCCCGCTGGGCCTTGGGCGCTCAATTTGGTGCCATGGGGTTTGCGCCCAGTACGGCCGGCGGCGCAGGCTGGATGCACAACTACGAACGCCAGGTGCGCGAGGTGCCCTTCGCCCCCGTGCGCATGATGCGCGTGATGCGCCCCGACGGCGTCGTCAACGCCTACACCTGGAAACCCACCGCCGGCAGCACCACAGGCGCTGGCCAGTGGTTGCCCGAGGTGGGCGTGTGGGACTCCCTCACCGAACAGCGCGACGCCACCAACAAAACCACAGGCTGGACGCTCAAGCTACAAGCCACCGATGCCGTAGAAACCTACAGCGCTACAGGCCGCTTGCTCAAAATCACCGAGCGCAACGGCTGGGTGACTAACTTGCTGTACAGCACCGCCGCCACCCCCATCAGTGTGGCCCCTGGCCCAGACTACCTCATTCAGGTGACCAACCACTTTGGCCGCATGCTGAAATTCAGCTACGACCCCAAGGGCCGCATCATCCGCCTCACAGACCCCGGCAACGGCCTGGTGCAGTATGGCTACGACGGCCTCGGAAACCTGGCCACCGTCACCTGGCAAGACACCAAATTCCGCCAGTACCACTACGAAGACGCCCGCTACCCTGCCGCCCTCACCGGCATCACCGATGAGTTGGGCGTTCGCATAGGCACCTACACCTACGACGCCACAGGCCGTGTGGCTTCCACCGAGAGGGCCGGCGGGCAAGACCGCCTCACGCTGTCTTACAGCTCCCCAGGCAGTTTCGGATATGTGCGCGACAGCACCAACCCCAATCGCTCCTACACCTTCTCCAACACCGCAGGCGTGCTACGAACCACCGGGGTGAGTTCCCCCATCCCCGGCGAAGGCCCCGCCGACAAGTCGGCGGTCTACGATGCCAGCGGCAACAAAACCAAAGCCGTCGCCTTCGACGGCACCACCACCTTCAGCGCCTACGACAGCAAAGGCCGCGCCACCGAGCGAGCCACCTTCCCGGCCAGTTTCCAAACCGCCACCACGCGCCCGGCCCTCTCAAGCGCCACCCGCGTCGTCAGCACCCAATGGCACGCCACCTGGAACCTGCCGCTGCAACAAGCCGAGCCCAACCGCATCACCGCTTACACCTACGACAGCAAAGGCAACCTCGCCAGCCAAAGCAGCACCGCCACCACCGACAACATCGGTGCCGCCCAGTTCACCGCCACCAAGATCGGCCCCACCACCGCCACGGCGTGGGGGTATGACGCCAAGAGTTTGAATACCTCTGTAGTGGAGACAGCGGGCGGTGTGGAAACGGGACGATGGCTGCTCACCTACAACACGCTTGGCGATGTGACCAGTATCAAAGACGTGCCGCGCAACCGCACCGCCACCATGACGCAGTACGACGGGCATGGGCATATGTTGGCGGGCACGACAGACTTGGGCACCTCGTTGGCCTTGACCTACTCGCCGCGCGGCGACATCACCCGCGAGGCACGCAATGCTCAAGCTGTGGACTTCACGTACAACGCGTTGGGCAACCTCCTGAAAGTGCGCACACCCGACGGCCAAACGATCGACTACGTGCTGGATGCCAACCAACGGCTCATTGACATGAAGCTCAATGGGGTGTCGATCACGCCACAAATGTTGGCGCAGGCGGACTACCCGGATACGGCCCTCAAAGCGCAAGTGGCTACAGCCAAAAAATGGCTGGCCCTCGGTTTGAGTGCGCTCATTCGGGATGCACATGCGCAAGCGGTGGTCGTCATCGTTGAAGGACCAAAACGCCCTCAGTTTGATCCGCGCACCGACATGCTGATGTCGCCCATGTCGCCTGCAGACAAAGCCTTTCGCGCACTTCAGGAAGCGATCGCGAGGGCTTGTACCTGCGATCCAAGCAACGGATACTCCAAACCCAAGTACTCAGGAAACAGTTTTGTTCATGTATTTACGGGTGGGCATACGACGCCAATGTGGTCTGATCAGAGTTACTTCACGGAGAAGGTTGGACAGGCGTTGGTGGATGAGGTGGTAGCAAAGGCGGCAACTCAGCCAGGAAGTCTTAGACAAGAGGGAACGAGACATGTTTACCGCGTCAACATGGGGCGTGATATCGGCAAATTTCCAACGCCTCAAGACACGATCACACCTTTTCAGACAACGCGTTGGGTTCGCTTGGTCGTTGAAAAGAACAACTGCGCTGGGCGCTGGAAGTTCAACGAGGTGGTGACTATCTTCCCGCAAGAAAAACCAAACCCATGACGAATTATTTAATCAGCAACATAGACCTTTCTAAGGTGCTATGGCTCGACTCAAAGGTCAGTCAAACCTGGGCTGCTTATCTCATCGGTATTGATCGTAAATTACATGCAATTGCTGCTTCAGTTTGTTTTGAACATCATGGGCCTGGTCATACGAGCGGATGTACTTGGGATCTTTTTGTTGATGAAAAAGGCAAGGTTTGCGACATTGCTTCCAGCCCAGGCCCACGCTGGCCGAAAGGTGTTAGCCGTTGGAGAATCGCTCTTAGCTACCGGGCCTCACTAATCACCGCTATCAGTTGGAGCGACCCAGAAAAAAGAGAGGACGACGTCACAGACCTCAAGCTTGTCGCGCTGGCGAAGGAAATTGCTACCGACCTATCCCCTCTCATTTACATGGATCAGCACGAGCTGCGAGCCCTTGAAATCCCCTGGGACGAACTCCAAGGCGACGCAAACATGCGGCTCGATTGGTCCGAAATGCCGAACGCCTTCAACCTGCTCTTTTACGAGTACTGAAACTTCTCCTGGACTAAACTTCGGAGCCGTTGCCGGAGAGTCGCCATGCCAGATCTAGCTTCACAACTTGCAATTGAGGGCCTCAAATTGACGCCGGAGGAGCGTGTCCGTTTGCTGGACTTGCTGCTGGAGTCTTTGCGCGATGATGCGCCGCAAGGCGTGCAAGCCGCGTGGCATTCGGAGATTGAGCGGCGTGTGGCAGCACATGAGCGTGGTGAGGGTGTGTTGTATGACGCACGAGATGTGATGTCCGAGGCGGCCCGCTTAGCCCCTTGAACGACTTTACAAAGCCGCTGCTTCTTCGTGAAGAAGCACGTGAAGAATTGCTGCATGAGGTTTCTTACTACGAAAGCAAACGCCCGGGCACGGGTAGACGCTTTCGTGAAGCCGTCAATGAGTCGTTTGCCTTGATCCTACGTTTTCCAACAGCTGGAGCGCCAGCACCTGCACAAACTCGCCGAACCAAGGTTCGCGGTTTTCCATTCACCGTGGTGTACCGCGAGGAAGATCAACAAATTGTGGTGTTTGCGATTGCCCCAGACCGTCAACGGCCAGGCTATTGGTTGTCACGCACCGATGAGCCGGGCGGCGCTGGGTGACAATCCTGTCCATGAACCCGCTGCTCTCCCGCCTCCAACCCTACCCCTTCGAGCGCCTGCGCCAACTCACGCAAGGCATCACGCCCAACTCGGCCTACAGGCCTATCAGCCTAGGCATTGGTGAGCCCAAACACCCGACACCGGCCTTGATCGAGCAAGCCTTGGTCGGTAGCCTGAAGGGCTTGTCAAGTTACCCCGCAACGGCAGGCGATCCGGCCTTGCGTGAGGCGTTCACGCTCTGGGTGGCTCGCCGCTATGGCTTGACGCTGGACGCGTCGGCGCAGGTGCTGCCTGTGAATGGCTCGCGCGAGGCCTTGTTCGCATTGGCACAAACCGTGATCGACCCCAGCAGTTCTCGCGCCACGGTGGTCTGCCCCAACCCCTTCTATCAAATTTACGAAGGTGCGGCCTTGCTTGCGGGTGCCGAGACGTATTTCGCCAACAGCGATCCAGCGCGCAACTTTGCGGCCGACTGGGATGCGGTGCCGGCCGACGTGTGGGCACGAACGCAACTGCTGTACGTCTGTTCGCCCGGCAACCCGACGGGTGCGGTCATGCCGCTGTCAGAGTGGAAAAAACTCTTTGCGCTGAGCGATGAACATGGTTTTGTGATTGCCTCGGACGAGTGTTACTCCGAGATTTATTTTCGCGACGAAGCCCCCCTCGGGTCGCTCGAAGCCGCCCAGCAGTTGGGGCGTGGTGACTTCCAAAACTTGATCGCCTTCACCAGCCTGTCCAAACGCTCCAACGTGCCAGGCATGCGTTCAGGCTTTGTGGCCGGCGACGCCAAGATCATCAAACAGTTTCTGCTCTACCGCACCTATCACGGCAGCGCGATGAGCCCGGTGGTGCAGCAAGCCAGCATCGCCGCCTGGAATGACGAAGCCCATGTGGTGGCCAACCGTGAGTTGTACCGACAGAAATTCGCGCAGGTGACGCCGCTGCTGGCCAGTTGCCTGAATGTGGCCTTGCCTGACGCAGGTTTTTATTTGTGGGCCGATGTCACTCAAGTGCAAGCCGGTATGGACGACGTCGGCTTCGCCCAGCAGCTGCTCGCTCAATACAATGTGGCGGTTTTGCCGGGTAGCCTCTTGGCTCGCGAGGCGCAAGGGGTGAACCCGGGCGCAGGCCGCATCCGTTTGGCGCTGGTCGCCGAAACAGCCGAATGCCTCGAAGCGGCGCAGCGCATCTGCGCTTTCGTTGCCGGCGTGCGTAACAGCCCGTAATCATTTCTTTCAGATTTTTTTCCATCGCGAATCCAATTCAACATGACACAAGCACTGCAACAACTGATCGACAACGCCTGGGAACAACGCACCACCGTGAGCGCCCAATCTCATCCGGAAGTCGCCAACGCCGTTGAGCAAGTGATTGCCGGGCTGGACAGCGGCAGCATCCGCGTGGCCGAGCAACAGGGTGTGGGTGAGTGGTCGGTGAACCAATGGGTCAAAAAAGCCGTGCTGCTGAGCTTTCGCCTGAAGGACAACAAAACCATCTCGGCGGGTGACATCGGTTTTTTCGACAAAGTGCCCTCCAAGTTTGAAGGTTTCGGTGCCGCTGACTTCCAATCCCGCAACCTGCGCGTGGTGCCCCCTGCCGTGGCGCGGCGTGGCAGTTACCTGGCCAGCGGCGTGATCATGATGCCCTCCTTCGTCAACATCGGAGCCTATGTAGGCGAAGGCACCATGGTGGACACCTGGGCTTCGGTAGGTTCATGCGCGCAAATTGGCAAACATGTGCACTTGAGCGGCGGCGTGGGCATTGGCGGTGTGCTTGAGCCCATGCAAGCCAACCCCACCATCATTGAAGACAACTGCTTCATCGGCGCGCGCTCGGAAATCGTGGAAGGCGTGATCGTTGAAGAGAACTGCGTGATTTCCATGGGCGTCTTCATTGGTCAAAGCACCAAAATTTACGACCGTGCCACAGGCGAAGTGATTTATGGCCGCGTGCCAGCGGGCTCCGTCGTGGTCAGCGGCAGCTTGCCCAGCCCGGACGGCAAATACAACTTGAATTGCGCGGTCATCGTGAAACGTGTAGACGCACAGACCCGCGCAAAAACCAGCATCAACGATTTGCTCAGAAGCTGATTGCTGAGTGCTAACGTCCGATCTTGCACACAAAAACAGGAGGATTCCCATGAGCGGTGGAAACATGGAGCGCGTGCTGCGCCTGATGTCTGAAAAAGGTGCGTCTGACGTTTATCTGTCGGCCAACACGCCCATCCTCATCAAGATCAATGGGCAAATCCTTCAACTCAGTGACCAACCCCTGACCCACACACAACCCAGACAACTCCTGGCCGAGGTACTCAGCCCGACGCAATTGGAGGAGCTCGATGACACGGGCGAGCTCAACGTGGGCGTCGGACTGGCAGGCGTTGGCAGTTTTCGTTTGAGTGGGTTCAAACAGCGCGGCTCGGTTGCTGCGGTGTTCCGCTGCATTCCCTTCACCATTCCCGCGCTGGACACGCTCGGGGTCCCTGCCCTTCTCAACACCCTGGTGCTGGAAAAGCGGGGCCTCATTTTGATGGTCGGTGCCACGGGCACGGGCAAGAGCACCACGCTGGCGTCCATGCTGGAGCAGCGTAACCAGCAGCTGGCGGGTCACATCCTGACCATTGAAGACCCAATTGAGTTTTTGTTCAGTAACAAAAAATCAGTGGTGAACCAGCGTGAGGTGGGGCGTGACACACAGTCCCTGCAGGTCGGCCTGAAAAACGCACTTCGCCAAGCACCCGATTGCATTTTGATTGGCGAGATTCGCGACCGCGAAACCATGACGGCCGCCATCTCTTACGCGCTGTCAGGCCACTTGGTGCTGTCCACCCTGCACGCCAATAACAGCTACCACGCCTTAGGTCGAATTTTGTCTTTCTACACACCGGAGGCCCGTCCCGCCTTGCTCGCCGACTTGGGCGCAGGCCTGCGCTCCATCGTGTCGCAACGCCTGGTGCGCGCCACCACAGGCGGCCGTGTGCCGGCGGTGGAGGTGATGCTCAATACCAAGCTGGTGTCGGAATTGATTGAGCAAGGTGACTTCAGCGGCATCAAAGAGGCCATGGAAAAATCACTGGCCGAAGGCTCGCAAACCTTTGAGCAAGACCTGGCCCGCCTCATCAACAACGGCACCATCACCCGCGACGAAGGTTTGGCATTTGCGGACTCTCCCACCAACTTGATGTGGCGTCTGCAAAACGACATGTCGCCCATTTCGCGCATCGTCGCCAAAAAGGAAGAGCAAGATGACCATGCCACGTTCACGGAAATCACGCTCGATGTTCGTGGCGACTGAGCGCCTTTGATTGCACCATTTCTTGTGACCTCTACCGCCCTTCACCTCACCGAGCAGCTGCTCAGCCGCCCCTCTGCAACGCCAGACGACGCAGGTTGCCAAGAACTGATCGCCAATCGCCTCAAGCCCCTGGGGTTTGAATGCCACACCCTGGTTTTTGGCCCTGCAGATTTCCGAGTCACCAACCTCTGGGCGCTGCGCCGTGGCAGCGACCCACAAGGGCCGGTGCTCGTTTTGGCCGGCCATACCGATGTGGTTCCGACCGGCCCCTTGAGCCAGTGGAACAGCGACCCGTTCGTTCCCACACACAGGGAGGGCATGTTGTATGCACGAGGTGCGGCAGACATGAAAAGCTCGCTCGCCGCGATGGTGGTGGCGGTTGAAGAGTTTGTTGCCGCCCACCCCCAGCACCAGGGTTCCGTTGCATTCTTGCTCACCAGCGACGAAGAAGGCCCGTCGGTGGACGGTACGGTCAAGGTTTGCCAGTGGCTACAGGAAAAGAAAGTCAAGCTCGACTACTGCATCGTCGGTGAACCCACCTCGGTCAACAAGCTGGGCGACATGATCAAAAACGGCAGGCGTGGATCCCTGTCGGGTAAGCTGACCGTCAAGGGCGTTCAAGGTCATATTGCCTACCCGCACCTGGCTAAAAATCCCATCCACCTGTTGGCGCCTGCATTGGCGGAACTGGCCAGCACGCAGTGGGACGCAGGCAATGCCTACTTTCCTCCCACGGCTTGGCAAGTGTCCAACATCCAGTCGGGCACGGGTGCCACCAACGTCATCCCGGGCGAATTGGTGATGCAGTTCAATTTCCGCTTCTCGACAGAATCCACCGCTGAGTCCTTGAAGGCTCGGGTGCACGAGGTTCTGGACCGCCATGATTTGCACTACGACTTGGCCTGGACACTCGGCGGAGAGCCTTTCATCACCCAACCCGGACCGCTCAGTCAAGCGCTCAGCCAAGCCATCACAAGAGAGACTGGTCTCACCACGGAACTCTCCACCACCGGCGGCACGTCCGACGCACGCTTCATTGCCAAAATATGCCCCCAGGTGGTGGAGTTTGGTCCTTTGAATGCCACCATCCACCAGATCAACGAACACATCGCCGTGGACAGCATTGAACCCTTGAAAAACATCTACCGGCGTACCTTGGAAAGCCTGCTCACATGACATTGATTGAACTCATCACCGCGCAAAGCGCCCGCCTCAAACAGGCGGGCGTTTCGTTTGGGCATGGCACGCTGAACGCCTTTGACGAAGCCGCCTGGCTGGTGCTGTGGTCCCTGGGCATGGACATGGACGCGCTGGAGGCGCATGCAGCCAAAGAACTCTCTTCGGAAGAACAAAACAAAGCCGAGGATTTGATTTCAAAACGCATTGAAACCCGCCGCCCTGCCGCCTACCTCACCCAAGAAGCCTGGCTGCAAAACGTGCCTTTTTATGTAGACGAACGCGTCATCGTGCCGCGCTCTTTCATCGCCGAGTTGCTGGCCGACGGCGAAGGGACGGGGCAGCTCGATGCCTGGCTGTCGGACCGGACCTCCCGCGTGTTGGACCTGTGCACAGGCAATGGCAGCTTGGCCGTGATTGCCGCCATGGCCTATCCGGAGGTGACTGTTGACGCGGTGGACATCTCTAACGACGCTTTGGCCGTGGCGCAAATCAACGTCGACAAACACAAACTGCAAAAACGAATCAAGGTCTATCCCTCTGATTTGCTCGACAGCGTGAAGGGGCCCTACGACCTCATCATTTGCAACCCGCCTTACGTGAACAGTCAAAGCATGCAGACCTTGCCGGCCGAGTACCAACACGAACCCGTGCTGGCACTGGCCGGCGGCGCTGATGGCATGGACTTGGTGCGCCGCATCTTGACCGACGCTCCCTCTCGCCTGAGTGATATTGGCGTCTTGGTGCTGGAAATCGGCAACGAACGAGCCCACTTCGAGCACGCCTTTCGCCGCTTGGAGGTGGCATGGATGGAAACCAGTGCCGGAGACGACCAGGTGTTACTGATTGAGAAACAAGCACTGGAGCGCTGGGCACAGAACCCGCACAGCAGTCACCGTGGCCAAGGAAAAAGACCCACCCCATGATCGTCATCAAAAACGTCACGCTGCGCCGTGGCACCAAAATCGTTTTGCAAGATGCCAGTGCCACCCTACAACCGGGTGAAAAAGTCGGCCTGGTGGGACGCAATGGCGCCGGCAAATCCAGCTTGTTCTCGCTGTTGACGAACCGCTTGCAGTCTGACTCGGGCGACGTGGACATCCCGCCGCGCTGGATCATCGGCGAAGTGGCTCAGTCCATGCCAGAAACATCAGACTCCGCGACCGACTTCGTGCTGCAGGGCGATACCCGCTTGATGGCCGCGCAAGAAGCGTTGGCCGCGGCAGAAGCCACGGACGACGGACACGCCATGGGCGACGCTCACATGGCCATCGCCGAGGCTGGCGGCTTTGATGCGCCCGCACGCGCTCAAGCCTTGCTGATGGGCCTGGGCTTTCGCACCGACCAGTTGGACCTGCCGGTGAACAGCTTCTCGGGCGGTTGGCGCATGCGATTGCAGCTGGCCCGCGCCCTGATGTGCCCCGCCGACTTGATGCTGCTGGACGAGCCCACCAACCACTTGGACTTGGACGCTTTGGTGTGGCTGGAAGCCTGGCTGCTGAAATACGAAGGCACGATGATCGTCATCAGCCACGACCGCGAGTTTTTGGACGCCATCACCAAGGTCACCCTGCACCTGGACCAAACCCAGCTCACACGTTACGGCGGCAACTACACCGCTTTTGAAGAGATGCGGGCTGAGCGGATGTTGCAAGCGCAGGCGCAAGCGAGCAAACAGCAAGAGCGCATGGCGCATTTGCAGAAATTCATCGACCGCTTCAAAGCCAAAGCCAGCAAGGCCAAACAAGCGCAAAGCCGCGTCAAGGCCCTGGCGCGCATGGAAAAACTCGCCCCCATCCTCACCAGCAGCGACTTCAATTTTGAGTTTCGCGAACCAATGAGTCTGCCCAATCCGATGTTGGCTTTCTCCATGATGAACTGCGGCTACAACGGAACTGCCATTGTCAAAGACATCAACCGTTCCGTATTGGCGGGGCAACGCATAGGCATCCTCGGGGCCAACGGCCAAGGCAAGTCCACCTTGGTCAAAACCATTGCGAAAGAAATTCCATTGATTTCGGGGGAAGTCACCGAGGGCAAAGGCCTGTCCATCGGTTACTTCGCACAGCAAGAACTTGACGTGCTCCAACTCGAAGATGGACCGCTCATGCACATGATTCGCCTGGCCCGTGATGTCGGCCCTGCGGGTCGCGAGCAAGAACTGCGCGACTTCCTGGGCAGCTTCCGTTTCGTCGGCGACATGGTGACGCAGGCCGTTGGCAGTTTGAGTGGTGGAGAAAAAGCCCGCTTGGTGCTGGCGATGCTGGTGTGGCAACGCCCCAACCTGCTGCTGCTGGACGAACCAACCAACCACTTGGACTTGGACACACGCGAAGCGTTGTCGATGGCACTGAACGAATTCGAAGGAACCGTGATGCTGGTCAGCCACGACCGCGCACTTTTGCGTGAAGTCTGTGACGAGTTTTGGCTTGTCACTGGCGGCAAGGTAGAGCCTTTCGACGGCGACCTGGACGACTATCAAAAATGGTTGTTGGACAACTCGCGCGAACAGGCCAAAGCCTTGCGTGACGCCAATGCCAAGTCCAGCAGCAAAACCAAAAACAAAGATACTCAGACAGCTTCGAGCCAACCTGCATCCAACAGCAAAGACGACCGCAAGGCCGCTACCCAGGCACGCCTTCAGCGCAGCGAAGACCTCAAGCCTCTGCGCAAAGAGCTGAACAAAGTGGACAACCGCCTGGGCGTTCTTTTCGCCGAGCGTGACCAGTTGGAAACTGCATTGGCCAGCAGTGACACCGCACCCAAAGACCTGGCGGACAAAGGCAAGAAGCTCAAAACCATACTGGACGAAATTGCCTTGCTGGAAGGCCGCTGGTTGGAGCTGAGCACCGAGATCGACAGCTTGAGCGCAGCCACATAACATCCACAAAAAACCGCACCACCCTTGATGCCATCCCTTGCGGGCATCATTCACCCCCTTCAACATCAACAGGACTTCAACATGGCACTCGAAAAAATCCTCTACACCGCCCACGCCACCTCGACCGGCGGCCGTGATGGCAAATCACGCACCGATGACGGCAAACTGGATGTCAAGCTCGCACCTCCCAAAGAAATGGGCGGCAACGGTGACGGCACCAACCCCGAGCAGCTGTTCGCCGCCGGTTACTCGGCCTGTTTTTTGGGTGCGATGAAATTCGTCGCCGGCCAGCAGAAAATCAGCTTGCCAGCCGAGACCTCCATCACCGCAGATGTGGCCATTGGCCCCATTCCAGCGGGTTTTGGCATCCAAGTGGCCATGGCCATCAGCATTCCAGGGATGGACCGCACGGAGGCTGAAAAGTTGGTCGCTGCCGCCCATGGCGTCTGCCCCTATTCCAACGCCACACGCGGCAACATCGACGTGACTTTGACCGTTGTGTGACGAACTCAGCCCACACGAGATAATCTCGATCCGACCTGTGCGCTGACGCCGTTGGCGCATTTTTTTCTTGGCCCGCTTCCTTGGCTCGAGCTACAAACCACCATGACCCGTTCTCACTCCACGACCGCTGCACCGGCCGACCCCAGCTTGCCAGGGCTGATACAAGCCGAACGTTTCATTCAAAACGGCAAGTTAAAAGAAGCCGCAAGCCTCCTGAACCAAATGCAAACCCAAGTGACGGGCGACCCCCGCATTTTCATGATGGGCACGCGCTTGGCAGAGGCAGCCGGTCAGCCCCAAGGAGCCCTCAAAGCAGCGCAGCAAGCCGTGAAAATTGCACCGCAATGGGCACCTGCCGTGCTGGATTTGGCCCTGCTTCTGGCCAGACAAAACCAGTTCGTCGAAGCGGCCACCGAGGCGCAAAAAGCGGTGGCCTTGGCCCCGGGGCATCTGCCAACCCTTCAAGGCGCGATTGATGTGGCCCATCGTGCTGGCTACTCCGCCTTGGCGCTCGAGTTTTTGCCTCGGGCCATTGAGCTGGCTGCACCTGACAACCGCCTGCTAAAAACCCAGATGGCGCAAGACTTGAGCGCTGTCGGCCAACACGCGCAGGCGATTGTTTTGTTCACCGAGCTGCTGACCAGCCAGCCCGAGGATGTGGTCGCTCTGCAAGGGCGGGCCGGCGCGTTTTTGGCCTTGGATGACAAGGCCAGCGCACAAGCCGATTGGCAACAACTGGTGTCCCTGGAACCCACCAACGACAACTTCAACTACCACCTCGCCGTGGCGTCAGGCCAAACACCTTCGACGCAACCCGTGAGCATGGCGCGCGAGTTGTTCGACACCATGGCCTCGGTTTATGACCAACACATGGTGCGTGGCCTGCGTTACCAGCTGCCGAAAAAAGTTGGCGATTGGATTTTGGCCACCTACCCCGACCGCAAAACCAATGTGCTCGACTTGGGTTGCGGCACCGGTTTGTTAGGTGTTTGCCTGGGCCGTTTGGACGGCTTTTTGATCGGCGTGGATGTGTCGGAAAAAATGATTGAACAAGCCGCGCGCCATGGGGTTTACGACCGTTTCCACACCGTGAACGTGCTCGACGCCCTGCAAGCAACGCCTGCTGACATTTACGAGGTTCTGACCGCGCTCGACGTGTTCATCTACGTTGGCGACCTGACACTGGCCATTCCCAATGCCCAGCGCATTGTCAAGCCGGGTGGGCACTTCGTATTCTCATGCGAACGTGCACAGGAAACCGAAGCAGACTGCCTGCTGCGTGCCACCAACCGGTACGCCCACAAACAAAGCCACATCGAGCAACTGTGCCGAAGTGCTGGTTTTGTCGACGTGACGGTGGAGGACACCACGATTCGTTATGAAGGCAAAGAAGCCATCAATGGATTTTTGGTAACTGCGCGCAAGGCAGCAGCTGGGGAGGCCGCGCCAGTGGTCGAATCCGAAGCAAAGCCCAAGGCAAAAGCGGTGCGTAAGCCGCGCGTCAGCAAAAAGAAAGAAGCAGACGAAAAACCTTAAAAGGGCAGCCCCCACACAACCCACTTCAGTGCAACCATGAATGCTGGCTTGAGGCCAATTCTGGTGTTCTTGGGGGCAGCGTCTATTTCGTTCTGTGTTGCGTACCTCGCTCCCATCGTATTGCCTGCCAAATTGGCATCGCCCGATTTCGGCAAGGTGGGAGCTGTTTTCCCACATTGGCGTCATAAGATGGCAGCGGTCAAGCCACGCTTTGATCGAACGCTGAACCCAATTCTCGTCATACCGCTGTGTGCAAAAAATGGGAGTCTTGTGACTCCCATTTTTACGACCGTTTTGGCCAAGCGGCCCTAAAACGGTTCCTCATGTTGGTTCAGCCAATCATCATCTTCATCGTGCGACACCCGGGCTTGGGGCCTGCTTGAGCATCTGGGTGATCTCTTGGCCATAGGACTGCATCAGCACCGCTCGCAGTTGGTCTAAAAATTCGACCACCGTGTATGCCTCTTCGGCTTGCAAGTGGGTGACCAGCCTGTGCACACGCATGTTCATGCTGCCCCCCGCTTAGCCGGGCTTTGCTGCTTGATCAACGCCTCATGCGACCGCCAGTGCGGTTGCAGCAAGGCAGCGTTCACATGCGAGACGGTGCAGATGCGCTGCTTGTCCATGCAGGCTGCGACCAAGCTGGCATAACAAAGATTGCGGCACAAACGCAGGTTGCCCTGCACCGCTCTCAATATGACCTGTACGGCCGCCTCGTCAAAGGTGTTGGCCCCTAAACCTACAGCAGCCAACTCATTGATGATGAAACTGCTCAAGTCCGAATCATTCAAAGGCAGCACCTGCTTGGAGTAGCTGATGCGGCTCTTGATGTCCTCACAGCACATCATCGACAGGCGGACCATCAAGTCCGGCTGTCCCAGCAAGACCAGGTTGTGTTTGGCAGGAAAGCGCTCGAACAGCAGGCGCAGTTTACGCAGGACGTCGATGTCCAGCAAGTGTGCCTCGTCGATGACGATGTACAAAGTTTTGTTGGCCTGCACATGGCGGTACGCCGCCTGGATCAATTCTTTCTCCATGTCCTTCATTGGCACAGTACCCAACTGCATCGACTCGGCCAATTGTTTGAGGATGGGCCCATAGGTGTGCATGGTCTGGGTGAAGAACACCACGACCGTGTCGCGCTGCTTGCCAAGCTGCACCAGATGGTCACCTATGATGGATTTACCCACCCCAGGGTTGCCCGTGACCACCGAGAAGCCGCCATGCTGGGCATGGATCTTGATCATGTCGATGGCCTCCAGCTGCTGCGGCAACAAGCTCACCTCGTGGCCCAGCTCGTAGCGATAAAACGGCTCCTTGGTTAAACCGAAACTGGACTTGATCATGAGTGAACTCCAGTGGAATCTGTTGTGACGCCCCCGTTGACAACATCAGGCATACGCAGCCGCGCGTTGGCATGCAGATCCAGCGGTGTGGCCAGCCCCATGCGTTGCCCATTGAAATACACCACGAAGTGATCCACTGTTGTTTGACCGGCTCTTGTTCGATCAAGCCGCGAGCGATCAAAACGCACCTGAACCGTCTTCTCCCGCAGATCCACCGGGCATTCATAACGCTGCGAGTTGATAGACAGCACATTGGTCTTGCTGACTTTGCGATCCTCTTCGACAAAGAACACCTCGGCCGAATAGGCGTCGTCGCTCAAGAACTTCACCCGGTTGCGGTCCAGGTTGAAACGGTCCAGCGGAATCATTTGAATGCCGCTGTGGTGTTTGGCGTTGTATTCCTGCTCGACCCACTGGTGGGTCAGGCGGTTGAGCTCCTGCAGGCTGGAAAAGCTGGCATGCAAGGTCAAGAAGCGATCCCGAAACCCTCTAAAGAACCGCTCAATCTTGCCCTTGGCCGCGCCATCGCGAATGGGTGCGTGCGATAGATGGATGTCCAGGCGCACACAGGCCTGCAAAATCTCCTTGGACGAATAGTTTGACCCATTGTCAAAATACAGCCGCTCAGGCCTGCCCCGCTTGTACAGCGCCGAGCGAAACGCCTGCACCATATTGGCCGTGTTGTCGCGCCAGAAGAATTCGGCGTGCGTGATCACGCGGGAGGCGTCGTCGATGAAGGCGATCAGAAATGTCTTCTTCCACGAGCCATCAAGCTGCTTGATGCTGGGGCCATGAAGCGTATCGGCCTGCCACAACTGGTTAGCAAACTGCATCGCAAAAGACAGCCGGTGCTTTTGCACAGAGGCCTCCTCCAACAGCTGGTGGGTGCGCACCATGCGATAAAACGTGGTGGGCGCCAACTGAGAGCGGACAAACAAGCCGCGCTGCAGGAGCACCCGGTAGAGAACGCTTTTAGGCAGCAAGCCCACCTTGTTCACAGACAGTGTGGGCAGCACCTCATGCAGGGCCTCGGCGAGCTGGTTCACTTGCACCTTGCGGTAGGCATTTTTATCGCTGCGGGTTTTATTCTCCAGCGTGGTGATGCCGCGCAGTTGGTGGCGGTACAGCCAGGTGCTGATGGTTCTCCAGGTGAACTGGTGCTCAGTGCCAGTCAATACGTCGGTGAATTTTTTATCGGCCACGAACTTGATGCGGCTGCGCATGGTGGAGCCAGGGGCGTCGTGCACGGCGTGCAGCACCCGCAGGCGTAATTCGAAAGATGGCTTGGACGCCATGGGGTCACCTCCTGTTGTTGAAAACGAGGAGGCGAGGCTATGCAGGCGGCAGCATGTTGGGCAGTGCCAAAACCTGTTGCTGTTGCGGGCAAGAGAAAAAGTCAGTAGCGGGGGCGACCGGGTGCGATGGCAGTGAGGTGACCGCAGCAAGTGGTCAAGTCAACGAAGGAGTCAAAAAAACGAGCGTTGCAGTTGTGACTGAAACGCTTGGCATAGCGGCTGCTTGAAGTGGCGCAGCAAGGCAGCCCATGTGGAAGTCAACAACTTGAGATGGGGCCAGGCGTGGGGGAAATCACGGGACGGGATGCGGCCCTGCGGCGCAGGCTCGGTGGGGTGTGTTGGCGCAGACTCCAGCAGTGGTTGATGGAACAGGCTGCGGTGGATGGTGATCTGGACAAACAGGCGCTGCACCCAGCGATAGGCATGGCGCGGTGTACAAGCGCCGGTAGCTTGCGTGTAAGCCGCACAGGTGGACACGCCAGTCAGCAGCAACAGCACAAAGATCACCACGTTGCGGCCCGCATAGTGCAAATAACGCAAGGTTGAATCCAGGTAAAGCTGCATGGTGCGACCGCAGCCGCTGTGGTGGTGTCGGTTGGAGCAAAACACGCGCTTGCCGACCAAGCGAAGATCGCCGCAGCGCTGTTTTTTACGGATGAAGCCGTGCGAGACCAATTGATGGGTTTGTCCGCAATGCGTGCAGCGCTCGGATTGCAATTGCATTGTTTGTTGGTGTATTGCTTCGAGGCTGGGGTAGTAGGTTCGCATGGACTGACCAAGGATAAAAAGGCGCTATCTTGGCGGGTTCATAGGCAGAGCCCAACCGACAGAGGGGGGGGTGCCTCCGGCGGCCTGGCAGGGGCCTTCAAAGAATAAAAAGGACGCGCAAGAAATTCACACGCGTCGAATTCGCGTCATGGCAGCCAGTTGTCTTTACGGCGACAAGTAAGTTCAGACTGCTTGCTTTGGGCGATGGGAGGGGGAGAAAGCACATTCTGCAATGCTTCGTTAAAAGCTGCTAATAAAACCGTTCGGGCTGACCCTTCGACGGGCTCAGGACAGGACTTGTCGAAGCCAGCGCGTACCTCGGTGCAAGGCCCTTCGACTTGCCTTTGGTCCTGAGTCTGTCGAAGGGTCAGGGCGAACAGGGTATGCGGTATTTTGTGAGCGGCTCTAATTCCATTTCCAAATCAAAGCGAGAACTAGGCGCAACGGCGCAGACAGTGCCGTAGCACGTCAAGCCGTTGCAACGACGTTATCGCTTTGATTTGGAAATGGAATAAGGACGCAGGGCGCTCACGACGCCTCGTCCTGCTCATCATCCACCTTCATGTGCCCAGCGCGTTCGGTTTTCGTGCGGATGTAGCGCTCATTGTGAGGATTGGTCGGAGGAATCAGGGCAATGCGTTCAACCACTTGAATGCCACCTGAGCGCAGGGCTTCTATTTTTTTCGGGTTGTTGGTCAACAGTTTCACTTGCGAGATGCCGAGCTGTCGCAGCATGGAGATGGCCACTTGGAAGCTGCGTTCGTCGCCTTTGAAACCGAGGTGACGGTCGGCATCAATGGTGTCCAGGCCTGTGTCTTGCAAGCGGTAGGCTCGCAGTTTGTTGGCCAAACCAGTGCCTCGGCCTTCTTGGGACAAATACAGCAAAACACCGCCTTGTACCGACAACTGCGCCAATGCACGTTGAAGTTGCTCTCCACAGTCGCAGCGCAGGCTACCGAAGATATCGCCTGTTAAACACGAAGAGTGCAAACGCACTTGAACCGGTTGAGAAAAATCTGGCTCGCCCACAACCATGGCCACATGCTCACTCTCGCCCAGCGCCTCATGGAAGAGCACGGCGGTGCATGAACCCACACCGGCCAAGGGAAGCTGCGCGTCGCTGATCCGAAGCAGTTCATGGCCTGTGTGCTTTTCTTGGTGTGTTTGAGCTTGTTCAATATCAGACTCTGAAATGCTCAACAAACCGGTGCTTACAGCGGCTGCTTCATCTGTAGGCCATTGCGCCATTAACAATGCAGGTGTGAGGCGGGCTTGTTTGGTCAACCACAAAACAGACTCCGCAGCGTTGCTTGCGACCTGGGGGTCACTCAACAGATCAAGACGCGGCGTGTGCGCTTGGACTGCGGCCAAGGCCTGAACATCGCTCCAACTGGCATGGCGTGCAAGCTGCATGGATCGCGCTGTAGACGCTTGCTGCCAACCGAGCGCATGCAAACGTTCCGCTGTAAAAACAACGCGCCAGGCGAGGCCAGTGGATTGGAGATGCTCCCAAGTTGTCTCCGAAAGGGCTTCAATCGCCAACACCCAAAACAGAACAGGCTCAGTGGCGTGAGACGACAGGCACAGGGACCGGCCATGGCGCAATTCCAACTTCGCTCTGTCCACGCGCGCAGGAGCTGAGTCGTGCAGTTCCCGAAGCTGCGGGAATGGAAAGTCTGGAGATGTCATCGAACCCAGTTCGGAAATCGCTACAAGGAACAAAAAAGCCACCCGAAGGTGGCATTGTGTTTGGTGGAGCCGGAGTCTGCGATTGATCCGCCCCAGCCAAGTCCGACAAAAGCCCAAAATCGAGGATCTGTGCGGCTTGCATCCACAGCCGGAGTCTCACGTCAAATCATAGCATCCCGTCAAACTGATTCGACGAATATGACGCGGTGGATACCCGACCAACAGACTCCCAACCTTCCAGCGCAGGATCGTGAATTGCCCTGGGCCGACATCCAGCAAAGAACTGACCAAGATCAGGCACAACTAATCTGCATCAACATCTGCCCCACCACCCCCACCGCGATCACCTCGGGCTCTTTGCCTTCAATACCGGGCAAACCAATGGGGCAAACCAAACGCTGCAGCAACGCTGAAGACACACCGCGCGCTTCGAGCTGATGCACAAAACGCGCACGTTTGGTGGCCGAGCCAATCAAACCCAAATACCCGAAATCACCCCGGCGCAGGATGGCCTCGGTGATGCGCAGGTCGAGCGCATGTTGATGTGTGACGACCAAATAAAAAGCCCCAACGGGCGCTTGTCGAACTTCAGATTCGGGTGCGTCGGCGGCTGAAACACGAATGTGCTCGGGCAGGTTTGAAGGAAAGGCGGACTCGCGTTCGTCCACCCATAGCACCTGCACGTTCAAGGTGGCCAGCAAGTGGGCGATGGCGCGGCCCACATGGCCTGCGCCATAGAGCTGCAAATGAAAGCGTGGTGGCGCTTGATGCCAATCTTGCAAAAGCGCGGGGGTGAGGTGCTCAAACTTCAGCTCCACAACACCGCCACAGCATTGACCCAAACTCGGCCCCAAGGGGTAGCGGTGGGTTTGTGGGAGGCTGGGCGCTAACGAGTCTTTGAGCATCCCGCGCGCCAGTGCCATGGCCTGCCACTCCAGGTGACCTCCGCCTATGGTCCCCGCGACATCTTCACGGCTGACCAGCATGCGTGTGCCGGTTTCACGGGGCACCGAGCCTTGGGTCCGCGTGACTTCAATGACGATGGCCGACAGCCCTTGTGCGGACCAACGCTGGGCGGTGGAGAACAGCCTTTGGTTCAGGCTGCCACCGAGGGTGTCAAGCACGGGACTGTCTCACTGCATCCAGCGCATCCAGCACCGCCTCAGGCGTGGCTGGGGCGCGCAGTGGCGGGTCGATTTGGTGTTCGCCGGCGGCCGAGATGGCATCACGCAGCGCGAAAAATACGCTGAAGGCCAGCAAGAGCGGGGGCTCGCCCACGGCTTTGCTTTGGTGAATGCTGCTGGGAAGACGCGGGTTTTGGAACAGCTGGGTGTTGAACACCTCGGGCACGTCGTTAGCGGTCGGAATTTTGTAGGTGCTGGGGGCGTGGGTCATTAAAAGGCCGGCTTTGGGTGAGCCATCCAAGGGCTGCCAAAACAACTCTTCGCTCGTGAGCCAGCCCAAACCTTGAATGAAGGCACCTTCGACCTGGCCGATGTCGAGCGCGGGGTTGAGCGAGCGGCCGGCGTCATGCAGCAGGTCGGCTTGCAGCAGGCGATGTTCGCCGGTGAGCGTGTCCACCAGCACCTCGGCCACGGCGGCACCGTAGGCGAAGTAGTGGAAGGGGTGGCCTTGCAAGGTAGCCGGGTTCCAGTGCAAACCAGGTGTCGCATAAAAGCCGTCGGACCACAGTTGAATACGCTGGGTATAGGCCAAGGCCACCAATTCGGCAAAGGGCATGGACAAGGTTTTGCAAACCACTGCACCGCCCGCGAACACCACCTCTTCTGGAACGCCTGCCGCACGTTCGGCCAGCAGCGTTGCCAGCCGGGTGCGTATGGTCATGGCCGCACGGTGAGCGGCTTGTCCATTGAGGTCGCTGCCGGTAGAGGCGGCCGTGGCCGAGGTGTTGGCGACTTTGTCGGTGTCGGTGGCGCTGACGCGCACCATGGACAGGGGCACACCAAACACCTCGGCCACCACCTGGGCCACTTTGGTGTTCAGGCCCTGGCCCATTTCGGTGCCGCCGTGATTCACCAAGATGGATCCGTCGGTATACACATGCACCAGAGCACCGGCTTGGTTGAGGTGTTTGAGGTTGAAAGCAATACCAAACTTCACCGGCGTGAGCGCCAAGCCGCGTTTGAGCACCGGGCTTTTGGCATTAAAAGCATTCACTTCGGCGCGACGAGCGCGGTAGCGACTGCTGGCCTCCAACTGGGCCACCAAGGGCTGCAATACGTTGTCGAGCACCGGCTGACCATAGGGCGTGCTCTGCTGGGCGAAAACGGGACTGTCGGGTTCGGCGTAAAAGTTGATGCGCCGCACATCGAGTGCATCACGTTGAAGGTGACGAGCCACGCTGTCGATGATGTTTTCCATCACCATGGCGCCTTGCGGTCCACCAAAACCACGAAAGGCCGTGTTGCTTTGGCTGTTGGTTTTGACGCTGTAGCCATGCATGGCCACGTTGGGCAACCAGTAGGCATTGTCGAAGTGACACAGCGCACGGGTCATCACGGGGGCAGACAAATCGGCCGAATGCCCAGCGCGGGACATCATGGTCACTTCCGCCGCCAGGATGCGGCCTTCGCCATCAAAACCCACCTCGTAGTCGTATTCAAAACAATGGCGGCGGCCGGTGATGAGGAAATCGTCGTCGCGGTCCACGCGCAGTTTGACCGGGCGCTGCAACTGCTGGGCGGCCAAAGCCGCAATGCATGCAAACTGGGCTGACTGCGACTCTTTGCCCCCAAATCCGCCCCCCATGCGGCGGCACACCACCCTCACCTGGTGTGATGCCCAGCCCAAAGCATGGGCCACCGCATGTTGCATTTCGCTGGGATGCTGCGTGGAGCAATGCACCAACATGCCGTTGTTTTCGGTTGGAACGGCGTAACTGATCTGGCCCTCCAAATAAAACTGCTCCTGCCCACCCAAAGACCACCGTCCTTTCAGGCGATGAGGTGCGGCTTTCATGGCCGCTTGCCAACCTTCTGGCGCTTGTTCACGGGTGAGGTGCATGGGCGGCACCACATATTGGCCCTGGGCGTGGCCTTGCCGGACATCCAGCAAGGCTGGAAGCAGAGTGGCTTGAATCACTTCTTTGGCACGGGCGGCGACGCGGCGTGCCACCAGGCGCGTGGTGGCAATCACCGCAAACACAGGCTGGCCCACAAAACGCAACTCGCCCTGCGCCAAGATGGGGTCGTCGTGCACGATGGGGCCGCAGTCGTTGAGGCCAGGAATGTCGTTCGCGGTGAGGATGGCCACCACGCCAGCTTCTTGGCGCAGCGCGTCAAGGTGCAAGGCGTCGAGGCGGCCATGGGCCACAGGTGACAGACCGAGTGCGGCATGCAAGGTGCCGTTCATCTCAGGCAGGTCGTCCACATAAGGCGCTTGCCCGGCCACATGCAGGGCAGCAGATTCATGTGGCAGTGCGCTGCCCACCACGTCGGTGGTGTGAGCGGCAGGTTCGTGGCGACTCATGGCGACTTCACGACGCAATCGGTTGAATGACAAATTGCTTGCGCTGTGGCCACACGCTGCTGTCGCTGCTGGGAATCGGGTCATGCGGACGGGTTTCCAGCCAGAAGCGGCGCAACAGGTTTTGCGCCACTCGCAGTCGGTAATCGGCCGTGGCGCGCAGGTCGGACAGTGGCTTGAAGTCTTGCGCCAAAGCCGCTTGAGCCTGGGCCAGTGTCGCTTCGTTCCAGGGTTCGCCCAGCAAGGCGGCTTCGGTCAACGCGGCACGGCTCACCGTGGGGCCCATGCCGCCGAAAACAAGTCGCACCTGTTCCACGCAGTCGCCTTCCAAACGAATCGCTAGGCCAGCGCACAAGGCGGAGATGTCGCTGTCAAACCGTTTGCTGACTTTATACGCGCGCAGTTGCAGACCGGGCTCGGGCAGCGACACTTGCAGCGCTTGCAGGAACTCGCCGACTTGCAACTGGTTTTTCATGTACCCGAGGTAGAAGTCGCTCAAGTTGACGAGTCGGGTTTGGTCGCCACGACGCAGCAGCAAACGTGCGTCCAAGGCCATCAGCACCGGCGCACCATCACCGATCGGCGAACCGTTGGCGATGTTGCCTCCCAAGGTGCCTGCATGGCGCACCGTGGGGGAGGCAAATCGCAGCCACACCTCGCCCAAAGTGGGAAAGTGGTCGGCAAGCGCCTTCCAAGCGTCTTGCAAAGAAGCCGCTGCGCCAATGTGCAGCACGGCCGGGCCCTGCCCTTGTTCAATCACTTGGATCTCGTGCATCTCAGCCACCGCGCCGACATAAATCACCTCGGGCAACACACGCAGTTGTTTGTTGACCCACAAACCCACATCGGTGCCACCGGCCAGCAAGGTGGCTTTGGGGTTCGCCAAAAGGCAGTCGGCCAAAGCATCCAACTGGCGCGGTGCGAAAAAGTGGCCTTCGGGACCGTGGTGTTCGAAGAGCGCCGGGGTGGTGGCCGCGATGTCGCGCAGCCCCGCAGCAATCGGTTCACGCTGCAGGCGGCAAGGCGGGGCCTCAAACATGCGCTCGGCGGCATCCAGAATCGGGCGGTAGCCCGTGCAGCGGCACAAATTACCAGCCAGCGCATCGGCCCAATCGCGGCGGCTCGGAGGCTCGGCACCCACAGAATGGGCCTCATAAGCCGCCCACATCGACATCACAAAACCCGGTGTGCAAAAACCGCACTGCGATCCGTGGTGGTCCACCATCGCTTGTTGAACAGGGTGCAAAGCGCCCTGCCTCAAGGATTTCAGAAACTCCACGGTGAAGATTGCTTTGCCATGCAAGCTTGGAACAAAAGCCAAGCAGGCATTGATGGCGCGCAATTGCAATCCACCAGGTGCAGCGTCGTGCAGCGTGCCCACCACCACAGTGCACGCCCCACAGTCGCCCTCGTTACAGCCCTCTTTGGTGCCGGTGTGGTGGGCGTCTTCGCGCAACCAGTCGAGCACGGTTCGGGTGGGCGGGCAACTTTGCAACTCGACCGGCTGACCGTTCTTGAAAAAACGCAGGGGCTGAGAAGCTGGCTGAGAAATGCTCACAAGCATGCAACCTTCAAGCAGTTGGGGTTGGGCTATCGATTCAGCCCATTAAAACATTCACTTCCGTTCGCGCTGCCCATTCGACAACGCTCAAGACAGAACTTGTCGAAGCCCAGGTTTAGCACGCTACCCTTCGACAGGCTCAGGGCGAACGGTTAAAACTTCATCGGGCCGCAACAATAGGAACCTATCCGAGATTCGGGTGTGCAAGCCAGAAACGTGCCCACACACCCAACGATACGCAGTCAAGCCGCCCAGGTCACCCACCCGGTGTAAGCGGTCAGCAGCACGATGCCGCCAAACACAATGCGGTACCAGGCGAAGATGGTGAAGTCGTGGGTGGACACGTAACGGATCAACCAGCGTATGCACACCAAGGCGCTGAAAAACGCAAACACCAAACCCACTGCGAACATGGGCAAGTCACTCAAGTGCAGTGCGTGCCGCTGCTTGAGCAAGGAATAGGCGCCAGCGGCAATCAAGGTGGGAATGCCAAGGAAAAAACTGAACTCGGTGGCGCATTTGCGCGAGAAACCCATCAACATGGCGCCGATGATGGTGGCTCCCGAGCGGCTGGTGCCGGGGATCAAAGCCAGGCACTGCACCAGGCCCACTTTGAGGGCATCCATCAAACTCATGTCGTCCACAGTCTCCACACGCGCGCGGCGTGTGCCTTGCATGTCCATGTCGCCATACTTCTGGCGGTGGCGGCGCTCCACCCACAGAATGATGAAGCCTCCCACCACAAAAGCCAGCGCAACCGGCACAGGATGAAACAGGGCTGATTTCACCCAGCCGCCGAACAAAAATCCAAAGATGGCCGCAGGGATGAATGCCACCAGCAAATTGCGTGCAAAGCGCTGGGCCACCGCCTCGCTGGTGATGCCATTGAGGGTGGACTTCAGCCGAACCCGGTACTCCCACATCACCGCAAACATGGCACCGGTTTGAATCGCAATATCAAACACCTTGGCTTTTTCGCCCGTGAAGTTGAGCAGCGAGCCCGCCAGGATCAAATGGCCTGTGCTGGAGATGGGCAAAAACTCGGTCAATCCCTCGACCACGCCCATGATGGCGGCTTGAATGAACAGGGTGAGGTCCAAGGAAACTCCACTAAAAAAAGAAAAGACCAGGGAAGGCGTGATGGGTGCCATTTTTCAATGCGCCCCTTGTCTCCGTTTGGGCTGTCGAAGCCAACGTGTGCTGCCACTCCCTGCCCTTCGACAGGCTCAGGCCGAACGGAGGATCACGAAGGTACAGCGCCAATCAGGCGGCATGATAACGACGCGGCTTAGTTGCGCGTGTCGGTGGTTGCAGTGGGCGTGTTCAGTGGCACCAAGCTCAGTTCAATACCCAGCCCTGTAACTTTTAGTGCACCTGGTTTCAGGCCCGCTGCAGCAGCACGCTGCAGGTCTTCGGGTTTGAAACGATAAAGCGGTTGACGCGCAAACACCTGTTGCACCAACACAGGCCCCAAGCCATTGACGGTTGACTGCGCAGCCAAGGGCAAACCCTCCAGCTTCAGCTGACTGACCTTCACATCGACCAAGCGCACAGCCTGTTCATTGACATCAAACAACAAGCTCCCATCAAGCGCCAACTGCCCTGTGAAGCTGCGGCCAAAAAGCCGGTCTTTGCCGGACAAGTCCACCACCGCCGCCAAGCGGTTCGATTCAGGCAGCAAGGTGAACTGAGGATTGCTGAGCGTCAACTCCAGCACCTCCAGCAACTTGCGGTCCATGGGAAAGCGGGTTTGTGCCCAGCGTGTGAGGTCTGCCTGAGAGAACGTGAGTGTGCGCGGGCTGGTGGCGCAAGCGGACACACCGAGCAGGGTACAAGGCAAGAGCAAGAGCCCTGGCAACAACAGGGATCGACGTTGAAGTGGGACGTGGTTCATAGAAAGCGTGAATAAACGAGTGCAACTTCAAGTGATGCGTCATACGACCTACATCACCACCATCATTCCCGCGCAGGCGGGAAACCAGACACTGTACCGAACCGCAACCACCGACTGGATCCCCGCATGCGTGGGAATGGCTGCGTCGTATGCGATGACCGTACTGCCTTTCACTTGGAGGCTCGCCGTGTGGGCATGAGAACGGTCACTCATGGCGCAGCGCTTGTATCGGCAGCAAAGCCGCCGCCCTGCGCGCCGGGTAGTAGCCAAAAAATACCCCCACGGCCGCTGAAAACCCCACGGCCAGAAACACCGCTTGGCTGGACAACACCACCTGCCATTCAGCGAATTCAGCAATGGCCCAAGTGGCCCCTGCGCCCAGCACCACACCCACTGCGCCGCCAATCACACTCAAGGTGACCGCTTCAATCAAAAACTGCAGCAAGATATCGCGACTGCGGGCACCCACCGCCAGCCGCAGACCGATTTCACGGGTGCGTTCGGTCACGCTCACGAGCATGATGTTCATGATGCCAATGCCGCCCACGAGCAAGCTCACCCCCGCCACGGCGGCCAACAAAAGCCCAAAGACACGGCTTGAATCTTCCTGCGCTTTGAGCACCTCGGTGAGGTTGCGCACGGTGAAGTTGTCCGGCACCCCGGCCTGCACCTTCAAACGTTGGCGCAGCAGCTCACGCACACCCTCCTCTACTGCGGCCATGCTCTGGCCTTCGTAGACCTTCACAAAAATCGCGCCCACCCGCTTGAGTTTGCCGCGCACCCGGCCATCAATCCGGTTGCGAAATGTGGAAATGGGCACGAGCACGATGTCGTCTTGGTCGGTGCCCGAAGAGTTCTGCCCCTTGGGGCTGAGCACCCCAATGACCTTGACCGGCACACGCTGCACCCGGATGGTTTGGTCGATGGGGTCTTCGTCCCCAAACAACTCCTTCACCACCGTTTGCCCCAGGATGGCCACCTTGCCCGAGCCTGAAATCTCTTCGGTTTCAAAGGCCCGACCACTGCTCAAGGTCCAGTCACGAACCTCCAGAAAACTGGAATTGGTGCCGACGATGGACGTGGCCCAGTTGACATTGCCCAGAATCACCTGGGCAGAGCGCCTTGAAGACGGGGCCGCCGCCTGCACCTCGGGTACTTCAATGGCGATGGCCTGCACATCTTCCTCGGTGAGGTTTTGTCCGGTTTGTGCGCCCAAACGTAAACCGGCTGTGGCTTGCGAGCCCGAGAACACCAGCATCACATTGGTGCCCAGGCCTCTGATCTCTTGCTCCACCCGCTGCTGTGCGCCGTTGCCAATGGCAATCATGGTGATGACGGCCGCCACCCCAATGATGATGCCCAGCATGGTCAAGATGCTGCGCAGCAAATTGGTGCTCAGGGCCCGCCAGGCGGCGCTTAAGGCAGCGGCAAAACTCATAGTGCAAGCACGGCAGCGGCCGCCACGGCGTCGTTGGGACGGTGCGGCGTTTGGATCTGGTCCTCCAGCAGCAAACCGTCTTTGAACACCATACGACGCTTGGCCCAGGCGGCCACATCCGCCTCGTGGGTGACCAGAATCACCGTCATGCCTTGATCGTTCAGATCGGTGAGCAAACGCATGATGTCTTCCGAAGTTTGTGAGTCCAGCGCGCCTGTGGGTTCGTCGGCCAAAATGAGTTGCGGCTGGTTGACCAAAGCCCGCGCAATCGCCACCCGCTGCTGCTGGCCGCCCGACAACTCCGCCGGTGTGTGCGAGGCCCTTTCCGCCAGCCCCACGCGGGCCAAGGCTTGCAGGGCGCGTTCGTGGCGCAACTGTGCCTTCACGCCGCCATACAGCATGGGCAGTTCCACGTTTTCCAGTGCCGATGTACGCGGCAACAAATTGAACTGCTGAAAAACAAAACCAATGCGCTGATTGCGCACCGTGGCCAATTGGTCACCGTGCAGGCCTTCGATGGCCTGGCCGCCGAGCCAGTACTGGCCGCTGCTGGGTTGATCCAAACAACCCAGGATGTTCATCAAGGTACTTTTGCCCGAACCCGAAGCGCCCATGATGGCTACGAACTCGCCCGCCTCAATGGCGATTGAAACCCCCCGCAAGGCATGCACGGTTTGTGCGCCCATGGCGTAGGTTTTGGTGAGGTCTTGGGCTTGGATCAGCGGGGTCATGGCATGCACCATGGAATCCTGACCAACAAACCCGTTGGCCATGAGTTCCTTTTGTTTTGGCCAGCACCACTGCCAAAAAAACGGACTGAGGCACGCGCTGGCTTCGACAGGTCCTGTCCTGAGCCCAGACGAAGGGTCAGCCCGAACGGATAAAGACTCGTGTCTTTTTTCTCCGTTCGCCCTGAGCTTGTCGAAGGGTCGGTACGAACAGCATCTGTCGTCATATCTGATGAATCACTCACTAAAACGGCGCACGCGGCGCGCTGCTGCGTTTGATGTCAGTCGGTGCATTCACACCCAAGACCACCAAGCTGCCTTCTTTGAGCTGCGCCGCTTGTGGCGAATCCGGGCGAATCAGCAACTCCGTCGTCACACCATCACTCACGCCCAAACGAACGGCATGGGCAACGGGTTTGCCGTCCTCGCCCAAGGTGTAAATGCGGCCACGGGTGCTGGTGCCGCGACCACCGCTTTGTGCCAACAGCGCTTGGTAGCCTAACCGCTGCGCGTCGGTCAGCTTCGCGCCAATTTGGGCGCGCACATCGGCCAGCACCTTCTCACGCGTTTTGGCCCGTGTGTCTTCGGGCAGGTTGCGAAGTTCAGCAAAACGGGGGCGGGCCGCCGCCAGCACGGCATCGACCGCAGCGGCTTGTTCCGGCGACAGTTTCAGTTCAGTCACCACACGGTCGCGGAACTCGCTCATGGGGCCACCGCGCCCGCCAGCGGCGGGGTTGGCAGCCGCACCGGGCGCGGGTGTATTTCCGTTCAATGGGCCGTCGCTCGGCGCCGTGGTCGGCGCGGCAGAGGCGGCCGAAGCAGCACCGGATGCCGCTTCAACCGGTGGCTCTACCCCGGCAATACGCACCCGCAAAGCGGCATTGGGAACTTTGAGAACGGCCTCGCGGTTGTCGGTGATGATGCGCACATTGGCCGTCATGCCCGGCAACAAGGCATCGCTGGCATTGTTGCCAGCCACACTCGAAGCGTTAGAAAAAGGCACCACCACGGTGTAGGTCACCACGTTTTGCTGTGCCACCGCCGCCTTGCGCACCTGGCTCACACGCCCTTCAAAGTTGCGGCCAGGAAAAGCGTCTACGGTGAAGCTGACTTTCTGCTGCGGCCGCACGCGGGAGATATCGGCTTCGTCGATGGAGGCCTCCACCTGCATGTCGTTCAGGTTTTGAGCGATCACAAAGAGTTCAGGCGCTTGCAAGCTCGCCGCCACGGTTTGCCCCAGCTCCACCGCCCGGCGTATCACCACACCATCCACCGGCGAGCGAATCTCGGTGCGGTCCAAATCCACTTGGGCCTGCGCCAAAGCAGCTTCGCGCTGGCGAACCACGGCCTGGGCGCTGGTGACTTGGGCGCGAGCCACTTCAAGCTGGGCCTGCGCCACCTTCAGCCCCTCGCCCAACGTAGCGGCCAAATTGCGTGCTGATTCAAACTCTGCCTGCGAGATGAACTGTTTGGAAAGCAGATCTTGTTTGCGGTTCAAGTCACGCTGGGCGTTGTCAAAGTCCAGCCGCGCACGCGACACATTGGCCGCCACTGCACCGACATTCGCTTGGGCATTGAGCACCGCCGCCCTGCCCGCTTCCAAATCGGCCTGCGATTGCCGCAGCCGGTACTGAAAGGTTTCGGGGTCAATGCGGGCGATCAAAGCGCCCTTCTTCACCACCGAGTTGAAGTCAGCAAACAGCTCTTTCACCTGGCCCGACACCTGGGTGCCCACAATCACCTGCAGCACCGGATTGACCGTGCCCGAAGCCGACACCGCCGCCTGCAGCGACCCACGCTCCAGTTTGCTGGTGCGATAACTCACACCATCGTCTTGGGCCCGAGACCACCACCAAGCCGCACCGCCAGCCAAAGCCAGCACCAGAACCACCCACCACCAACGTCGTAACTTCATTTGGCCATTCTAGGGAGGTCGAGTGACACCTGCATCCGCACGGTTTCACCGACAACTGCCGCATGAACAATCGCGCCCGATTGCTTGACCGAAATTGAACTTTGCGTCTCGGTTCAGCGCAGTTTGGATTTCCATCCAGAGCACGGCCTACTTCTGGCGTGGGGGCAAAGGGATTGTTTCGCTGTCCCCAGGCACGGGCCCCATGCCCATGCGGGGATCGCCCGTTTCCCAGGCCAAAGCGGCTTGCTCGATGCGTTCCTTGCGGGTCGAGACGAAGTTCCACCACATGAACCGTCGACCCAGTGGGTGGCCGCCAATGACCACCAGGCGCACATCGGTTTCGCCCGCCGTCAGCACGGTTGTTTGGGTCAACAGCGCCAAGGTATGGGGTGACAGCGGCTCTCCGTTGAGCTGCAGCTCACCACTGACCACATAGACCGCCTGTTCTTCAGTCAACAGCGGCAAGGTCCAACTCGCGGACGCGGGCAACTGAATGTCCAAATAAAGCGTTGGCGACAAAGTGGTAACAGGCGACTGCCCGCCAAACGCGTGCCCCACCAGAACGCGGATCTGTGCGCCTTCATGGTTTAGCTGCGGGATGTCTTGAGCGGGCGTATGCACAAATGACGCCGGTCGTTCCTGCTCGGCCTCTGGCAGCGCCAACCACAGCTGCAATCCGTGGTTGACATAGGTGCTGGTGCGCTCGGCCTCAGGTTTGCGCTCTGAGTGCACCACGCCACGACCTGCGGTCATCCAGTTCACAGCCCCAGGCTCAATGCGCTGCGTGTATCCAAGATTGTCCCGATGGACGATCACCCCACTGAACAAATAGGTCACGGTAGCCAGCCCGATATGGGGATGTGGCCGGACATCGTGGTGGGTGTCCGGGGTGACGGTGACCGGGCCAAAATGATCGAAAAAAATGAAGGGCCCCACCGCCTGGCGTGAAGCAGAAGGCAGCAAACGGCGCACAACAAAACCACCGCCCAGGTCTTTCGCATGAGCTTGCAATAACGTGGTCGCGTTCATTCTGCACGCTCAACTTCAGTGACGATTTCCGTGGTGACGCTCGTCATCAGTTTGTGCAGCGGGCACTTCTCGGCGACGGCCACCAGCTGGGCAAACTCAGCGTCACTGAAAGTTCCGCTGATGCTGAGTTTGCTGGTGATGCGGTACAGCCCAGCGCGTTCTTGGCTGTTGTCGCTTTGAACGTCGGTGCGGATATCGTCGACCGCAATGCCTTTTTTCTTGGCGAACCACATCACCGTCAAGGCCTTGCAGGCACCCAATGCCGCATCGTACAAATCGTGAGGGCTTGGGCCGTCATCTGCACCGCCTTCGGCCCCAGACACATCGGTGTCAAATTGATGGTGTCTGACGTGAACCGTTTGAGTTAATGCGCCGCCAAGCTTCTTTTCGATGTTCATAGGATCGCTCGCTGGTAGTGACGCTCTGAGGTATCCAGAACGTTCTGTTTATCTTTCGCGTCGGAGTATTCCCCTCGCAGTCGAATTTCCACCCAGTACAAAGACGGAGTAAACACTCTGCTGATCCAGAGACACGCCCGTGGTTGAGCTGTTGCTCTTGGCGGTCGTGTAGACAGGGTCATTGCTCAGCGGGGAAGTGACCTCAATCAGGGCGTTGCCGGTGTTTGTCGATACGTTCACAAAAGATGAGGCAGCACCATATGCCAAGTCGCTGACCACAGACACGGTGTCCACGTTCAAGCTCAGGCTTTGAAAACTCTCTGTCCCATGCACCAAACGAATTTTGGCCTTGGTGGTGTTTGAGGAAGGTCGGTTGTCGTCAAGCAAAAGTTTGGCCTGGGCAGAAGTCGCAGGTCCCGATGCGAGGACGGTGTAGTCGCCGCCTGCAACGAAGTTTTGTGTGGCTGAAAAAACGGTGGTTGTACCCAATTGAACCAGCAGCGTCTGGTTTCCAGATGGCGCAAGAACATAAGAACCCACAGATGGGGAAATGGTGCTGCTGGAAACATTGGTGGTCCCGACTTTCGCGGACACATTGCCGTTGCCGCCAACACCCGCAGCCAGTCGCACACGCACTTGCGTCGTTTTGTAGGGTTTGAGGTCAGACCGTTGGTTCAGCAAATAGCCGTTGACCAGGGTGCCGCCGATGGCGGACTGCAACACCAGGGTGGTCACTTGTTTGTCTGTGAACGAAATTCCGGAGACATCCAACCGCACGTCGTTTTTGTCGCCAGCAACCGTCACCCGCAGGCGGTAGGTGCCACGATTGAATTCGCCAAACCCCGTGGTGCTGCCCACTGCCACTGCGCTGTGGTTTGGTGAGTTGTTCTCCAGCAGATCGCCCTCGTTGGTGATGTAGACATCCACACTGCCCGCATCGGCGGCTGCGTTGAGAACACGGAGTTTGACCTTGCCGCTGTTCGGTGCGTCTTCATCCTCGCCGAGTGTGGAAAATTTCATCGCGCCATCGCGGCCCCAACTCACGGCGGTGTAGTGTTTTTTCTTGGCCAAGCTGGTTGACGCCGTGGTCAGCGTCGAGCCGGTACCTTTTTTCACGATCAAGTCGTAAGTCTTGGCGTCCACATCAACATAACCGCTGACTTGTTCTTGGTTGATGTTGGAAATTCGTTCATCGCTGCCCGTGTAAAAACTCAGGCCATTGCTGTCTGTGGTGAAGTTGGCGAATCTGATTTCTGCGTCGTCGCCAGAACCACCGCCACAGGCCGCGACAAGAACAGAAAACAGAAGAACAAGAACAGTTTTGATCATAAGAATCCCTTGGTTATTCTGAAACTCACAGGATGACGCGGCTTGACTGGCGCGAAGGACGGGTGTTTGACAATCAATAGTCTAGTGGGTGTCGCCACAGGTGAACCGCCGCTTGATGCCTTGAAGTGTCAGTTCAGCATGGAACGACACGTGGCGTCACCTGCGAGCGTCACGCACGCGCGCCCTGAGGTGCCCTCGACACACCGCGTCATAGGCTGACACACCAAGGTTGCGTTCGGCCACAGTCGCCCAAGACCACGCTTTCATTGGGCCTTCAGCCCAGGCCGCCTGCCTCCACGATGGTGATGGGTGCAGCGTCAGGCACGGTGCCTGGCCCGCCCACTTTCAACCCAAGGAGATCATCATGATCAGTGGAATCAGTGGTTCAGGCGGTGGCATGCAAGCGATGATGTCGCAGATGCAAGCCAAGATGTTCAAAAAAGGCGACGCCGACGGCTCAGGCGGCATCGACGCGAAAGAGTTTGGCTCCATGGTGCAGAACAGCCCCATGGGCAACGCTGGAATCTCCAGCGAAGACCAAACCAAGCAGTTCAACAAAATGGATGTCGATGGAAACGGTTCGTTGACCCAGGCCGAGATGGAAACGGGAATGAAAGACATGATGTCCCAGTTCCAAAGCACCATGCAGAGTTTTGGCGGTGGCTCAGGTTCTGCGTCCACCAGTGGGGGTTCCAGCGACGACGCGCTGCAATCCTTGCTGGACTCGATCGGCAAATCCAGCGAAGCGTCTAACAAGAAGAAGTCAGAAGGTGTTGGTGACAACAACAGCGACACCGCATCGCTGCAGAAAATGCTGGAGCAGCTGGTCTCCAAGCTCAACAGCACTTACGCCACTGACAGCAATACGCCGCAACTTTCGTTGCAAGCGTAGTTTGATGAGCTGTATATAAACGCCACACAAAACACCGTTCGCGCTGACCCTTCGGCAGGCTCAGTGCGAACGGATTTGTATTTGTCACGATTTTTGAAAACATCAATCGTGCTGCGACTCAGACGGCGAATCATGCTGCGGTCTTGTTTTATTTTTCGGTGGTTTGGGTTTCTTTGTCACCAGACAGCGGCCAAACAATAGAAACCCCAAAACGGCTACCGGCCAATTTGGAGCGTTCCAAGTGCCCGCCCAATTGATGGGCAATTTGTGCGACGATGGCCAAACCCAGTCCGCAGTGGCCAAGCCCAGCACGGGAGTCGTCCAAGCGAACAAAAGGCAGTTGTGCGCGATCAAACTCCGCTTCGCTCATGCCGGGGCCGTGGTCCCAAACAGTGAGTACACCGTGACCGCCTTCATCTCGGTAGGTCAATGACAACGCCACCAGCACGGGGGCCATTCCATGTGAGAGTGCGTTGTCGATCAGATTGGACAGTGCGCGCTGAACGGCGAGGTCAGGCAGTTCAAGCCTCAGTTCGCTGGGGGCGAACTCCACTTTGCTGCCTTGCTCTGCGTAGCCCGACACCACCCAGGAGACCACGTCCATCACCGCTTCGGGTTTGCCCAGGCCTGCTTTGCTTTCGCCTTGTACATAAGCCAAAAACTGCGACACGATGCGCTCCACAGCGAACAAATCCGCCGTCAACTCTTCGGCAATCAGTTCATCGCACTGCGTTTCGATGCGCAGCCGCAGTCGGGCCAGGGGCGTGCGTAAGTCGTGTGAGACGCCGGCCAGCATTTGCTGTTTGGTTTGGTCGGCACGCTGAACTTCGGCCACCAACTGGTTAAAGGCGGTCACGACCGTGCGGATCTCCGCGCCACCACCCGCAGGCATGGACAGGGGTTGCAGCGCACTGCCTTGGTTTGACAATCGGCTGGCCAATTGCGACATCGGGCGCGCGATAGAACGAACCCCAATCACCAAACTAAGCAACACGCCCACGCCCACCAAAACAAGCCAGCCCAGCCCCGTACCGAGCACCGCCAGCAAAGGCGGTTGCACCCGGTACGTAACTCGCCAGCGTTCATCGCCCAGGTCGAAGTCGAATTGAATGATGCCGCGATTCTCCGAAAAACTGGCACCGGCAAGGTGCACATGAAAGTTCGGCCCCGCGCCTTCTCGAATGCGCTGCAGCACCTGGCCAGGCAAAAAAGGCGGTTCGCTTGGTGCGGTCTCAGCGGGCGATTGCAGGCGTGCCACCGTGAACCGGGCTCGACTGATGGAAGCCGCCAGTGCATCACGCTGCTCGGGTGGGGTGCGCTCCAGCAGGTGACGTGCCAATGTGACACGCCCCGACAAAGAGTCCACCAAGTCCTCCGACACCTCATGAGCCCACAACGCACTCACGGCCAAGTGCAGCAGCAAAGAAAAAACACTGACCCCCACCACCAGCCAGGTCATGCGCGTCACCAGTGATCGCTGTTGCCCCTTCATCGCACCGCACCCAGATGCGGAACGAACATGTAGCCATGGCCGCGAACGGTTTGGATGTAGCGTGGCTCCGAGGGGTCGGGCTCAATCAAACGCCGCAGCCGCATCACGGCAGTGTCCACCGCGCGCAGCAACAAGGTATCTCCACGACCATGCGACGCGGCCAGCAATCTTTCACGAGATACTGGCACGCCAGGGCTGCCGACCAGTTCAGCCAGCAGCGAAAACTCGACCGTGTTCAGTACACGAACTTCTTGGCCCCGATGCAAGCTGCGGGTGGCGGGCGAAAAAACGAACTCACCAATGGTCACGGTGGGTTGCTGCATGGAGGCGAGCCCCGGCGGCGCGATGGCGCGGCGCATCACCGCACGAATACGCGCCAAAAGTTCCCGCGCAGAAAAGGGTTTGCTGAGGTAGTCGTCTGCACCCATCTCCAGCCCCATGACGCGGTCCACCTCTTCGCTGCGTGCGGTGAGCAAAATGATGGGCACTTTGTCGCCCTCCAGGCGCAGGCGCTGGCAGGCCTCCAAGCCATTCATGCCGGGCAAGCCGACGTCGAGCACGATCAGGTCGGGGCGCAGTCGGTGGATGCGTTTGAGCAAGTCTTCGGCGCTGGGCATGGTGGTCACCACCAAACCTTGTTTTTCCAGGTAGGTGGTCAACATTTCACGCAGCGAGGCGTCGTCTTCAACCACAAACAAGTGGTAAGGCTTGCTCATGTCGGCATCGTAGCTGGGGCTTTCTTCTTGCATCGTCTTCTTTCAATCACTGGTATCGCAGGGCTTCAACAGGTTGCAGTTGCGCGGCTCGGCGGGCCGGCCAAAAACCGAAGCCCACGCCCACACCGATCGCCACGCCAACGGACAACATGATGGAGGTGCTGGAGTAAACCGGCGTCAACGCACCCGACAGTTGAATGAGCCACCCTACCCCAAAGCCCACCATCAAACCGATGAACGCGCCGGCCACGGACAAAAAAATAGACTCCATCAGAAACTGCCCCAGGATGCTGGCCCGCCGCGCGCCGAGTGCCATTCGCACACCAATCTCTCGGGTTCTTTCGGTCACGCTCACGAGCATGATGTTCATGATGCCGATGCCGCCCACCATGAGCGATATGAAGGCAATGGCACCGAGCAACACAGACAAAATCTGCGACGTTAAACGCAATGTTTCTGTGAGCGCGCTGACATCACGCACCGAAAAGTCGTTCTCTGCCCCAGCGGCGATTCGGTGCCGTTGCCGCAACAGCCGGGTGACTTCTTGTTCGGTGTATCCCTTTTGCTGCGGCAACGCCGACTCCAGCATGATCATGGAGACGGTATTGGGAAAGACGGTGCCAGCGAGTTTTCGCTGTGCCGTGGTCACGGGCAGGATGATGACGTCGTCTTGGTCGCCGCCGCCAAAACCTTGTCCTTTGGCTTTGAGCACGCCAATGATTTCAAAGGTTTGGCGCTGCAGCCGGATGATTTGTCCAACGGGCGAATCTTGACCAAACAGTTCACTGGCCACGGTGGCACCAATGATGGCCACATTGGCGGCTCCTCTCACGTCCGCTTCGGTAAAAGAAACACCAGCGGTCAGCGTCAGGTTGTTGATGCGCAGGTAGGGCGGCGTGGTGCCGGTGACGCTGGTGGCCTTGTTTTTGGCACCAAACACGGCTTGCACGGGAATGTTGGCCACCGGGGCAGCCGCCGCCACGCTGTAAAGCCCGGCAATCGCCGCCGCGTCGTCCAGTGTGAGGTTGGGCAAGCTGCCTGCGCCGCTGCGTATGCCGGCGTTGCCTGCGGCCCCCGACAACACGATGAGCTGGTTGCTGCCCAAAGAGGAGATCGTTGCCTCCACCCGTCTGCGCGAGCCTTCGCCTATGGCCAACATCAGGATCACCGAGGCGACACCAATCACCACCCCCAGCATGGTGAGCGCCGAGCGCAAGCGGTTGGCGTTCAGGGCCAGTAACGCCTCTTGCATCAAGGGCCACCAACGCCCCAAAGAGGCGCTCATTGCGCCCTCCCCTGGCGTCGGTCTTCCACCACTCGCCCGTCGGCAAACCCCACCACTCGGTCACAGCGTGCCGCCACCGAGGGATCGTGGGTGACGATGGCCACGGTGATTCCTTGTTCCCGGTTGAGTCGAATCAACAAGTCCATGACCTCCGTGCTGGTTTTGGAGTCCAAAGCACCGGTGGGCTCGTCGGCCAGGATCAACCCCGGTTGGTTGGCCAGCGCACGTGCAATGGCCACACGTTGCTGTTGGCCGCCACTCATTTGTGTGGGGCGCTTGTTGACATGCGAGCCCAAACCCAAACCAGTGAGCAACTCCTGAGCCCGCGCCCGCCGCTGCACACTGCCCAGCCCGGCATAGATAAGCGGCAACTCCACATTGCGCAAAGCGCTGTAACGAGGCAGCAAATTGAACTGTTGAAAAACGAAGCCGATCAAGCGGTTGCGCAGATCGGCCAGGGCGGGCTCAGACAAGTCGGCCATGGATGTGCCGTCCATCAGAATGTGGCCACTGCTGGGTCGGTCTAAACCGCCGATGGCATTGAGCAAGGTGGACTTGCCCGACCCCGACGCGCCAACAATGGCCAGCAGCTCGCCGCGTTCAATGGTGAGGTTCACATCGCGCAGGGCATGGAAAGGCTGGCCACCGGCGTCAAAGACGCGGCTGAGTTGTTGGCATTCGATGAAACGCGGCATGGCTTCAGAAAATCTTCGGCCCGGAAAAAGAACTGGGCACTTTGTCTCCGATGATCAGCGGATCACCACTGCGCAGGTCGCCCGACAACAGCTCGGTGTAGCGGCCATCACTCAAACCCAAGCTCACTTCCACGGCTTGCAACTGCCCGCTCGCGTCTTGACGCCAAACCACTCGCTGGTTGCTGGCGCTGGCCGGGATGGCTGTGGTCATTGATTTGGCCGGTTCATATCGCAAGGCGGCGTTGGACACCCTGAGCACACCCGCACGACGCGCCACAGTGACCGCCACATAGGCCGTCATGCCTGGGCGCAAGCTCAAGTCTTCGTTCATCGAGCGAACAACAGCCGTATAGGTCACCACGTTTTGCTGCAGCGTGTGGTTGTTGCGTATTTGCTGGACGATGCCCTTGTAAACGCGGTCGGGGAAGGCATCCACGGTGAAGGACACTTCTTGCCCCTCGCTCAGCAAACCGATGTCGGCCTCGGAGACATTGGTTTCGATTTGCACCTCGCGCAGGTCCTGCGCAATTTTGAAAAGCACCGGCGTTTGCAGCGTGGCCGCCACGGTTTGCCCCACTGAGATTTCTTTGGAGACCACGGTGCCGTTGACTGGTGAGCGTATCAATGCAAAACCGATGTTGGTTTTAGCGCGCGCGACGCTGGCCTGCTGCTGTTGCATTTGGGCCTGCGCCACCTTCCATGCCGACTGAGCGCTGTCCAACTCCGCACCCGAATAAAAACCGTCTAAAAAAAGTTTCTGGGTGCGCTCAAACTTGACCTGGGCCGCCTCCAGGTTCGCCTGCGCACTGCGCAACTGCGCACTGGCTTGCGCCAACTCGGCCTCCAGCACCGTGGCATCCAACTCGGCCAACAACTGGCCCGCCTTCACGGCAGAGTTGTAGTCCACATGAAGGCGCTTGATGGTTCCCGACACCTGAGAGCCCACTTGCACCACATTCACTGGGCTGAGTGCGCCGCTGGCCCGCACCACCCGGGCGACATCACCCCGGTCTACCGCCTGTGTGAGGTGGTTGGCTGGCGCCACTTTGGAGGTGGCGGCTTGCTGCGGAATCCATACAAAAACAGCAGTGACCGACAACGCCAGTAGCAGCGCAGCCGCTACCCACAACCATGGTTTGTATTTCATGAGAATTGAGTTGATTGACAAGTTCCGTGCCCGCTCCACCCACCATGCATTCCAGATGGTGTGCGGCCATGACCAGCAATTTATCGGTCAAGCCTGCCTTGTGGGGAATACAAATAACACCCCATGTCACAGCGCTGAGGGCATGACACATCACGACACAAATGGACAAGGGTCGCGCCCCTTCAGCGCGCGCCGGTGCTCTGAAAGCCGCTGAGTTTGAACTGCACGGCCCTTTTGTGTCGCGGCGAGTCGTGTGCGTGATGAATGTCAAGTTCTGTCATCAACAAGCCGGGCAACACAGGCTTTGATTGCCTAGGCTTACACGGTCTTAACTAACGGAAAAAACCATGCGCTCACGCACCCCAATCATTGTGTTCAGCCTTGCCGTGCTGGCCTACAACGCCCAAGCGCAGGCGCGACCTCAGGGCGGTCAGTGGGAGTTTTCTATGTCGATGGAAGGCGGCCCAATGAGCGGCAAGAAAGATACGGGCACAGTCTGTTTGGCCAATGAGCTACTTGCCTTCGCGCCGGAAAAAACGCTTCTGGACGCGGTTGCCCAGCAAACCCATCGCGGACGCACACCACCGAGCTGTGAGTTTCAGGACATGCAGCGAAACGCTGGAACAGCGTCTTGGACATCGGTTTGCAAGGGCCCGATGGGAGAAATGAAAGGATCAGGCTCCAGCACCACGGACGCTGATGCCGCAGCGATTCAACAGCGGCTGATCGCCAAAAGCCCTTTTGGCACATTCACGTTCAACCAAACGGTGAACGCCCGTCGCCTGGGGAATTGCACATGAAAACCCACATGACAACCTCGCGCCGTGTCAATTGGACATGCGGGCTCGCAGCAGGCGCCTTGGCACTGATTTGCACCACATCCCGCGCCCAAGAAGGACCGCCAATCGACGCGCCCATGACCGGGTCTTCGGAGATTTTGTTGGGCTTGGGCGTTGCGCACCAAGCCCGCTACCTGGGATCAGACGAGCAGCACAGCCGCGTCTTGCCCATGGTCTCCGCCCGTTGGAGCAATGGGTGGTTTGCCGGCACACGGGGGCTGGGATACCAGTTCAAGCCAAGTGACGCACTGACTTGGGGTTTGCGCGCCACCTTCGATTTGGGGCGGGACTCCAGCGACGCCGCAGCGCTCCAAGGCATGGACGACATTCCTGCACGTCCAGAGGTCGGCGGCTTCGTCAGCTACCGGTTTTTGCCCGCATTGACGCTGACTTCTTCACTGCGCGCAGGCAGCGGCAAGGACCGCGACGGCGTTTTGGTAGGCATGGGTTTGCGCAGCGCCATCCCCATCACCTCGTCCTGGCGATTGACGGGGTCACTGACCGCCACCGCCGCCAATCGGTCGTCCATGCAGAGCCTGTTCGGCGTCAGTGCCGATGAGTCGGCACGGACCGGGTACAAAGCCTACGCGCCTGGGGCTGGGTTGCGGGACGTCAACTACCAGTTTGGCGTGATGACATCGCTGAGTACACAAACCATGTTCACCATCGGTTTGAACAGCCGCAGCCTGCTTGGTGATGGACGCGACAGCCCATTGACCCGCCAGAAAACCTCGACGGGTGCCTTCTTCCTGCTGATGTTCAAACTGTGACTCCAGTCAGCCTGGCTCCAAACGACTCTGGTTGCCCTTGAACACCAGTCGCGCTACATTACTGACCACTCGGTCAGTATCATCCCGCACATGCCCACAACCTCCACCCGTCAACGCCGCAAAGAGGCCCGTCCGCAGGAACTGCTGGATGCGGCCTTGGCTTTGTTTGGCGAAAAAGGCTTTGCGGCCACCCGCTCCGAGGAAGTGGCCGCACGCGCGGGGGTGTCCAAGGGCACGCTTTACTTGTATTACCCGAGCAAGGAAGACCTGCTCAAAGCCGTGATCCGCGAAAACCTGTCTAACTTGATTGCCGAAGGCACCGATACGCTGGACGGTTACGAAGGCAGCACCGGCGACTTGCTCAAATACCTGGTGAGCACCTGGTGGGAGCGGGTGGGCAATACCCCGGCCTCGGCCATCCACAAAATCATGCTGTCCGAGGTGCGTAACTTTCCTGAGATTGCCGAGTTCTACATGCGCGAGGTCATGGCCCCGGCACAGGCATTGTTTGCACGCACCATCCAGCGCGGGATCGACCGAGGTGAGTTTCGAGAGGTTCCGCTCAAAGAAATGACCGTGATGATGTTCGCGCCCATGATGTTTTTGTGCCTGCACAAACATTCACTGGGCGCATGCCACTTGCAGACTGATCCGCCCGACCCCGCCACGGTGCTGGCCACCCATATCGACGTGGTGCTGACAGGCTTGTTGCGTCCTGAACCCAAACCAGCAAGCAAAAAGCCAAAGGCTGCGGCATCAGCCCCAGTCAGCCCCAAAAGCAAAAAAGCCAGATGAAGATTGTCAAAACCTGGTGGGTGGTGTTGTTGCTTGTATTGGTGGTGACCGGCTTGGTTTGGCGCGCTGTGCACCAGCGCCAACTGGCGCAGCAAGCCTTGCAGACCGCGCCGGTAGCGCCGCCGCTGATGCTGGGCGAGGCGGACGTGTGGCGTGTCACGCCGGTGGACTTCAGCCGCACCGTCAACGTGTCGGGCGGACTCAAAGCATTTCAAACCGCCAACATCAAGGCCAAGGTGGCGTCGGAGATCAAGTCGTTGACGGTGCGCGAAGGCGACACCGTTCAAGCAGGACAGGTGGTGGGGCAACTGGACACCACCGAGTTCGACTGGCGTTTGCGCCAAGCCCAGCAAACCGCAGCCTCCAGCCGGGCCCAGTGGGACGTGACCCAACGTGCTTTGGCCAACAACCGCTCCTTGGTGGCCCAAGGTTTCATCTCGCCCACGGGCTTGGAAACATCGGTCGCCAATGACAATGCAGCCCGTGCCAACTACGAAGCCGCGCAAGCCGCCGTGGAATTGGCGCGCAAAGCGCTCGGCGACACACGTTTGGTGGCGCCCATCGCTGGCCAAATTTCTGCCAGGTTGGCGCAAGTGGGCGAGCGTGTGGGGGTGGATGCGCGCATTCTGGAAATCGTGGACCTGCGCCGTTTGGAACTCGAAGCGGCGCTCTCACCAGAGGATGTCGCCTTGGTGCGTGTGGGCCAAAACGCCCGCTTGGATATTGACGGTCTGACGCAGCCTGTGCTGGCCACGGTGAGCCGAATCAATCCGAGCACACTAAGCGGCAGCCGCTCGGTCTTGGTGTATTTGACTTTGACACCCTCTGCCAACAAGGACTCGCCGCTGCGCCAAGGTTTGTTTGCGCGTGGCAGCATCGAGTTGGACCGCCGCCGGGCGTTGGCGCTGCCCCTGTCGGCAATGCGTTTGGACCAAGACCAGCCCATGGTTCAGTTGCTGGTGGATGGTGAGGTGCAACAGCGCCCTGTCGTCATCGCTGAAAGGGGCGAAGCCAGCATCGATGGTCAAACCCAAGCGGTGGTCACCTTCAACCCGCCGCTTGCCGAAGGCACGGTGGTGCTGCGCGGTTTGGTAGGCAACTTGCGCAATGGCACCAAAGTGCAATGGCGCCAGTTGACGCCCCCGATGGTCGACGCCGCAGCCAGCACCACCGCCAGCCCACGCTGACACCGCGCCATGTGGTTCACCCGCGTCTCGATCCAAAACCCCGTCATGGCCACCATGGTCATGTTGGCTTTTGTGGTGCTGGGTTTGTTCAGCTACCAGCGCCTGTCCATTGACCAGTTTCCCAACATTGACTTCCCCACCGTGGTGGTGGCCATGGACTACCCCGGCGCATCGCCGGAGATTGTGGAAACCGAGGTCACCAAAAAAATTGAAGAGGCGGTGAACACCGTGGCGGGCATCAGCACGCTGTCCTCACGGTCTTATGAAGGCACGTCGGTGGTCATCATCGAGTTCAACCTCGATGTGGATGGCCGCAAAGCCGCAGAAGACGTGCGCGAGAAGGTGGCGTTGGTGAGGCCCAGTTTGCGCGACGAAGTCAAAGAGCCGCGCATTTCGCGTTTTGATCCCGCAAGCGCCCCCATTTTTAATGTGGCCGTTGTGTCCGATGACGGCAAAACCTCTCCCCAAGCACTGACCACCTGGGCCTCACAGGTGCTGCAAAAGCGGCTGGAAAATGTGCGCGGCGTGGGATCGGTGAGCGTGGTGGGCGGCGTGAAACGCCAAATCAGCATTCACCTCCAACCAAGCGAGATGGAAGCGCTCGGCATCAGCGTGGAGCAGGTGCTGGCCGCGGTGCGCAGCGAGAACCAAGAATTGCCCATGGGCAATTTGCGCTCCATTGAACAAGAACGTGTGGTGCAAATCAACGCACGTATATTGAATCCGCAAGACTTCCGAGACATCGTGGTGGTGCGCAAGGGCGGCAGCTCCATCAAGCTGTCGCAGGTGGCCGATGTGATCGACGGACCGCAGGAAACCGAGAGCCTGGCGCTGTACAACGGGCAACGCACCGTGCTGCTCAGCGTTCAAAAATCGCAGGGCGAAAACACCATCGCCGTGGTGGATGGTTTGCTGGCGGCGCTGGATGGCGCTAAAAACCTGACACCGCCCGGCGTGCGCATCGAAGTGAACCGCGACAACTCGCGCGGCATTCGTGTATCGGTCGCCAACGTGAAACGCACGCTTTTGGAAGGCGCGGCGCTCACGGTGCTGATTGTGTTTTTGTTCTTGAATTCGTGGCGCTCCACCGTCATCACCGGCTTGACCCTGCCGATTGCGCTGATCGGCACTTTTCTATTCATGTATGTGCTGGGATTCACCATCAACACAATCACCATGATGGCGCTGAGTTTGTGCGTGGGCCTGTTGATAGACGACGCCATCGTCGTGCGCGAAAACATCGTGCGCCATATTCACATGGGCAAGTCGGCGCGCCAAGCGGCGCTGGACGGCACCAGTGAGATTGGCCTGGCGGTGCTGGCCACCACCTTGTCCATCGTGGCGGTTTTTTGCCGATTGGTTTCATGGGCGGCATCGTTGGCAAGTTTTTCCACGAGTTTGGCCTGACCATCGTGGCTGCGGTGCTCATCTCCATGTTTGTGAGTTTCACACTCGACCCGATGCTGTCCAGTGTGTGGCACGACCCACCAACGCCCAGCGCCTGGTACCGCAACACCCTGGGTCGCGTCACTTCTGCGTTTGACCATTTCACCCATTGGTTGTCCGGTCGCTACCAAGCCATCCTCGCTTGGTCATTCAAACACAAACTTGCAACGCTGGCGATTGCATTGGCGACCTTTGTTGGCAGCTTTGGACTCATTCCTTTGCTGGGTGCCGAGTTTGTGCCCAAAGCGGACTTGTCGGAAACCACCATCAATTTCTACACCCCCGTCGGTTCGTCGATTGAAGTGACCGAGCAACGCGCCCAACAAATCGACCAGTTGCTGCGCCAACTGCCTGAGGTGAAATACACCGTCACCACCATCAACAGCGGTTTCGCTGCCGGCAAGATTTACGGTGCCATTTATGTGCGTTTGGTCGACCGCAAAGAGCGGCAGCGCAGCGTGGTGCAGATGACCACGCCGCTGCGCCAGCAATTGGCGGCCATTCCCGGCATCACCATCACCAACATTGGTCAAACCGACCTGGGCGGCGGCAAGAGTTTGCAATTTTCAATTCAAGGGCCCGACCTCGCCCAGTTGGAGAAACTCTCTGTGGGCATCATGGCCCAGCTGCAAAAACTGCCTGGCCTGGCGGATTTGGACAGCAGCTTGAAGCCCAACAAACCCACCGTGACGGTGACGCCCAAACGTGACGCAGCCGCCGACCTAGGTCTCAATGTGAACAGCCTGTCCAACAGCCTGCGCACCTGGCTGGCGGGCACCTCGGCAGGCACCTGGCGTGCGCCGGACGGCGAAAGTTACGACGTGCTCGTGCGCCTGCCGCCCCAGTTGCGCGACTCGGTGGCGGATTTGCGCAACTTGCCCATTCCGGTCGCGGCAGCCGCGGACGGCAGCAGCCGCGTGGTGCGTTTGTCTCAGGTCGCCAGCATGGAGGCCGCCACAGGCCTGTCGCAAATCAACCGCCGCGACTTGAACCGCGAAATCAACATCGACGCCAATGCCCTGGGCCGAAGCGCCGGAGAAGTATCCGCCGACATCAAAAAAATTCTCGACTCCACGCCCTTCCCGCCCGGCTACCGCTACAGCTTTGGTGGCTCCACCAAAAACATGAACGAGTCCTTCAATTACGCCATTGGGGCGCTCGGTTTGGCAGTGATCTTTATTTACATGATTTTGGCCAGCCAGTTCCACAGCTTTTTACAGCCCTTGGCCTTGATGAGCTCGCTGCCGCTGACCTTGATTGGTGTGGTGCTCACCCTCTTGATGTTCGGCTCCACGCTGAACATGTTCAGCATCATCGGCATCGTGATGTTGATGGGACTGGTCACCAAAAACGCCATCTTGCTGATCGACTTTGCCATCCGTTCACGCCAAGGCGAACACGGGTTGGGCGTGGACGTGCCGCCCATGGACCGCGAAGCCGCGCTCTTACACGCTGCACAGGTGCGGCTGCGCCCCATCTTGATGACCACGCTGGCGATGGTGTTTGGCATGGTGCCGCTGGCCTTTGCGCTGTCGGAAGGATCTGAGCAACGCGCACCCATGGGCCAGGCCGTGATCGGCGGCGTGATCACGTCGTCGCTCTTGACCCTGGTGGTGGTGCCGGTGATTTACTGCTACCTCGACGACCTGGTTCAGTGGAGCAAGCGGCGCTGGGGGCGTCACATTGTTCAAGTGTCAAACACCACCCCCTAAAATCGTTCACCCATTCGTATACCTGATGAGTGACATGCCTCAGTCCCACCGCACCGTTCGGGCTGAGCCTGTCGAAGCCAGCGAGGTGGCACGCGCTACCCTTCGACAAGCTCAGGGCGAACGGAGCCGGGAACAGAGTTTTACTGAATCACGTACAGACTTTCAGAGGAAAAAAATGAACATTGAACAAGCCCGCTTCAACATGATTGAGCAGCAAATTCGCCCTTGGGACGTGCTGGATCCGTCCATCCTCTCGCTGCTGTCCGTGCTCAAACGCGAAGACTTCGTGCCCGAGCCGCACCGCGCCTTGGCTTTTGTCGACACGGAAGTGCCCCTGCCCCACGGCCGCTTCATGCTCAGCCCCAAAGTGGAAGCACGTTTGGCGCAAGAACTCGCGGTTCACAAACATGAACGTGTGCTGGTGCTGGGTGCCAACTCCAGCTACCTGTTGGCGTTGCTGGGCCACAAAGCGCAACAAGTCACCGTGATCGACAGCGACGCTGACATCCTGCATCTTGCCAAAGCGGCACTGAGTCAAGCCGGCTCGACCAACGTGGTGCTGCGTGAAGTTAAAAGCAGCGACATGGCCAACGGCCTGGCAGACCAAGCGCCCTTTGATGTGGTGCTGTTCGCAGGCTCAGTTCCTGCTGTGCCCAAAGCCTTGTTCAACCAGCTCAAGGCCACCAGCGGCCGTTTACTGGCCATCGTGGGCCAAGAGCCCGTCATGCAGGCCACGCTCTACAGCCGCAATACCCAAGGCAGCGTGCACGCCACACAGCTTTTTGACACCGTGTCTGCCCGTTTACCCGGGTTTGAAGAGCCCAGCCGTTTTCAGTTCTGACCCGCGTTTGACCCATGCAGTCCTTGCACCCCACAGAACTCGTTGAATTCTTGTCACAGCACCCGGATGCGGTGCTGCTGGACGTACGCGAGCCGTGGGAGGTCGCCCAGGCATCCATTGCGTTGCAAGGTGTCGAGATGCGAGCCGTACCCATGAACCAGGTCCCCCACGAGATGCAGCAGTGGCCGCAAAACCAAACCACGGTGTGCATTTGTCACCACGGGGTGCGCAGCGCACAGGTGGGCCACTACCTGGAAGCGTCGGGCTGGAGCGATGTGGTCAACCTCAGTGGCGGTATCGACGCCTGGTCCACCTTGGTCGATCCAGCAGTCCCTCGGTACTGAGCCCGCCCGGTGCGGCTTTGCGGTTCAACTTGTTTTTGTGTTTCCACTCTTGAAAGAACGCCATGTTTGTTTTGCGATCTGCCACCAAGTGCCCCATCACTGCCCCGCCCATCGTTTCATGGAAACGCAGCGCGCTCCTCGTGGCGCTGGGTTTGGCCACCAGTGGTGTCGCACAAGCGCAAAGTCTGCTGCAACTGTATGAAGCCGCCCGCCAATACGACGCGACTTACTTGGCCGCCAAAAGCCTGGCCGACTCCGCCCGCTACAAAGCCGCCCAGTCTGACGCGCTCTTGCGCCCCACGGCCACCCTGGTGGGCAGCAGCACCCGCTCCGAAAGTGAGTTACCCAGCGGCGTGAACCGGGGCTCCACCACCAACGCCGCCACACTTCAAGGGCGCCAGCCGCTGTACAACAAAACCAGCCGCGTCACCATAGCCCAAGCCCAGCGCACGCTGGAGTTATCCAAATGGGATTTGGAAACCGCCGAACAAGACTTGATCGTCCGTGTGGCCCAGGCCTATTTCGATGTGCTGGCCTCGCAAGACGCGCTGGAAACCACACGCACCAACAAAACCGCCATTGCGGAACAACTGGCCTCCGCCAAGCGCAATTTCGAGGTCGGCACCCAAACCATCAACGACACCCGGGAAGCACAGGCCAAGTTCGACCTGGCCACCGCCCAAGAAATCGCGGCCGAGAACGATCTGCGCGTCAAACGTATTGCGCTCGATGTGCTGGTAGGCCGCAGTGGTGTCACGCCCAACCCGTTGGCCACACCCGTGGCACTGCCCGCCACCACGCCTGCATCAGTTGACGCATGGGTGAGCCAAGCAGCGTTGCACCCTGCGGTGCAACGTGCTCAACTGGCCGCCGACATTGCGAAGTTGGAGACTGAAAAAGCCCGCGCCGGTCACCTGCCCACGCTGGACGCGGTGGCCACCGCAGGTGTCAATAAATTCATCGGTACCACCGGCGTGACCTCTGTGCCTGGCACCACACAAACCGCCACGGCAGGCCTGCAACTGAACTGGCCGCTGTACTCCGGCCTGTCGGTGCAAAACCGCATCAAAGAAACCTTGGTCCTGGAAGAAAAAACCAGCAACGACCTGGAAGCCGCCCGCCGCACCACCGCCCAGGCCACCCGCAGCGCCTACTTCGGCGTGGAGTCGGGCCGGGCCCAAGTGGCCGCACTGGAAGCGGCCGAGTCGTCCAGCAAACTCGCCCTGGAAGCCACCCAACTCGGCTACAAAGTAGGCGTGCGCGTGAACCTGGACGTGCTGAATGCACAAACCCAGCTCTACACCACAAGGCGCGACCTGGCCAAGGCGCGGTATGACGTGGTGCTCAATGGCCTGAAGCTGCGGCAGGCAGCGGGGCAACTCAAACCGGCGGATGTGGAGGCGGCGAACCGCTTGCTGCGGCCCTGATGGACGGCGAACCTGGAAAACGCTTTCAAAGCGTCACCAGGTACTGCGGCAGTGCTTTGCCCCAAGCCAACAGCCGGTAGGCACGCGGACAGGCAATGAAATAAGGGTCCTGTTCAATTAGCTCTACCGCACGTTGCTTGCCGTCCACTTCAAACACCCACAGCCCGCCGACGTAGGCACCGCCGTGTTCATGGCGCAAACCGCCGGCCATGGGAATTTCATCGCGGTGGGCGTTCAGAAAGGCCAGGTGCTCTGGCTCTAGCCTGAGACGCACGGCCACCATGTCGGGGCTGTCCTCAAAAATCACCACAAACCGCATTTCAGTTTTCCTCCATCGATCACCGGGTAACTGTTCGGTCGTCAGCGACAAACTCCAGTTCCACGCCGTGTCCTAAAGGATCACGGAAAAACAACTGAATCTTCGGCTGCTCAGGCACGCGGATTTTTCGATACGGTACGCCGAACAACTTGAGCCAGCCCTCCGATGCAGCCATGTCCTGGCATTGGAATGCAAGGTGGTCATAGGTGGTGGCACCGTCTGCAAGTTGACGCACCTCGCCCTCCAAAGGCTCGGTCAGGTGAAGCACGTCACGTGCACCTGCATAAAGCCAATAGCCGTTGCGCTCCAATGGGGGCCGATGACCTATGGTCAGTCCCACCACGTCGCAGTAGAAGATACGAAGAACCTCCAGCTTGGTGGATGGAACCACCAGGTTCACATGGCCTACGCCGAGGGCTGGCATCTGTCGAGCTCGGACTGCGTCAGGTACGTCTGTCACTGTCGCTTTGCCACGCGACAGAACCGAGACCCATCATCCACTTTGGCTTCAAACTGCAACAGCGAGAGCAACGACCGGCTTCTTTGGCCCCAAGGTGACTTAAGCAAAGCTTGAAGCTCTTTTAACTGTGTGGCCGGCACGATACCTTCCGTGCATTGTTTGAACTTGGCAAGGCGTTCTGAAGTTGACAGTGGGTTCTGGGCCATGCCGCGCGCATATTTGATCTCTTTCTCATGAATTTGGCCGTTGTTCAGCTTGACGATGGCTTTATGGGCAAACAAGTTGGTGGCGGTTTCTTTTTCGGTCTCAGCCAAAGGTGTGACCTGCATGTCCACAAGTGGAAGGTATTTCCTTGTTTCCGGGTCATTGACGGCTTGCGGTGTGAAGTCAGCCAGCTCCACCGTGCCGTAGCGCAACGCCGAGGCCACGGCATAGGGCAAGGAAAACATGGCCTGACGAGGTGTTGTGGGATTGGCGTATTTGAGGTTTTCGTAGTTCACCGGTCCGACGAAACCCACCACCTGAGCCACATCCTCTGCCGAAAACCCCACCTCGTTTTGAATCGCCCTGACCGCATCGATGCAACGGTGCGCCGACGCGCAGTTGGGGTAGAGCTTGAACGCGATGCCATGGGTTTCAACCACCAGAGGAACATCGTGTGTCTGCATCATGTTCGACCAATCAGCCGGTAAGTTGCCGGCATACAGGTCGCCAAACCCCGCCTTGCCTTCCAGCGCCACCGCACTGCCCTGCAGGCCTGCCGCCGCCAGTTGCGCAGCCAACCAACCCGACTGCGCCGCAAAACCCGCATGCACGGGTTTGATGTCGGTGCCAAACTGCACCTTCAGTCCAGCCGCTTGTGACACGGCCGCACTGATGGCATGGGTCATCCCGTCAACGTCGAACTTCATTAAACGCGCACAAGCCGCCGCAGCCGCAATCGCACCCAAGGTTTGTGTGCCGTGCCAGCCACGCAAGATGTGAGGGCGGCCTATGCCCATGCCTACCCGGGCCATCACTTCCATGCCGACGATGATGGCGTCGAGCATGTCGTCCAGCGACGCGTCACGCTGCCAAGCCGTGGCCCAGATGGCGGGAATCACAGCGCATCCAAAATGGCCGCCCGCTACAAAGAACATGTCGTCAAGTTCCATGGCGTGGGCAGCGGTTCCGTTGTGCAGCGTGGCCCACAGCGCACTGCTTCCTGCACGCTGCCCGACAACAGGGATGTCTCCGCTTTCACACAGGGACCGCACCTTCGCGCAACCCACGTCGCCACTGCCCGCAATGGCGGCAGCAACCGTGTCTTCCAACTCTTGTTCGGCAATGGCACGAACTTTGGGGTTCCATTGGTTTGAAACGGTCGTTGCCCAAGTGGCCAGCAGCCGGGTGGCCTCGATGGATTGAATGTCACTCATGGCAATTTGCTTTCATTGAAATTCATGGAGGGTCATTCCTGCGTTTCGCGGCAATGCCGCCACGGAGGCTAGAGCGCTCAAGCGCACTTTCTGTGCTCAGGCTATGCAAACTCAACAGAGGAATCCGCAAACACCCGTGTCTGCGGCGCCTCGCCCTGGCGCAGCCACCCCCGGTACATGCCCACACTGTTGTAGGGCATGGCCAGCGCGCCTTGGCAGTCGATGGCAATCACGCCGCCCACGCCACCCAACCCGGCGACCGTCTCCATCATGGCCGCTTTTGCGGCATCGACCAGCGTCGCGCCACCGTAAACCATGCGGGCATGGATGTCGTGGCCCACGCAGGCGCGCAAAAACTGCTCACCGGTGCCGGTGGCCGACACGGCACAACTGCGGTTGTTGGCATAAACACCACCGCCCACGATGGGCGTATCACCCACCCGACCCACCCTTTTGTTCGTCATGCCACCGGTTGAAGTGGCCGCTGCAAGATTGCCATGCAAATCCAGCGCCACGGCGCCCACCGTCCCCATCTTGGCGTTGACCAATTCCGGGTTCTGAGAAGAGGCCAAACCATGGTCCAGTGCCATGGCCTGGCTCCCTACGGCCCGAACGCGATGGAGCTGTTTCAAGCGGTGGTCCGTGGAATAAAAATGATTGGGTACCGGGACCAAGCCTTTTTCCTCGGCGAACTGGTCAGCACCGGCGCCACATAACAAGACACAACGGCCTTCGTCCATCAGCAGCCTGGCCGCTTCAATGGGGTGACGAACCGTACGCACACCGGCAATCGCGCCGGCCGCCAAGGTGCGGCCGTCCATGACCCCGGCGTCGAGTTCGTGTTCCCCTGCTGAGTTGAAGACGGCGCCATGGCCCGCGTTGTACAGAGGGCAGTCTTCCATGGACATCACAGCGGCCACCACTGCATCCATTGATGATCCACCGGCCGACAATACTTTTTCGCCCGCTTGCAGCGCTACCCGCATGGCCTCGTGGTACGCACTCTCGTTAGGATCACCCGGCTGGATCGTTCCCGCCCCTCCGTGGAGCGCTAATACATAAGTCATTTGCTAGGCCTTAGTGCTGAAGAATTTTTCCGAGGAAGGCTCGGGTGCGCTCGCTTTGTGGGTTCTCGAAAAACTTCGACGGCGCCTGGTCTTCCAGGATGCGGCCGTCTTCCATGAACACCACGCGGTCGGCCACCTTTTTCGCAAAACCCATTTCGTGGGTCACGACGATCATGGTCATCCCTTGCCGGGCCAAGTCTTGCATCACATCGAGTACCTCGCCCACCATTTCGGGATCGAGCGCAGAAGTGGGCTCGTCAAAAAGCATCAATTCCGGCGACATCGCCAGCGAACGTGCAATGGCCACGCGCTGTTGCTGGCCACCGGACAACTGACCCGGAAACTTAGGTGCCTGCTCGGCAATGCGCACGCGAGCCAACAACTCCATCGCTTTGGCGCGTGCCTCGCCAGCAGACAAACCTTGTACCAGGGTGGGTGCCAGCATGAGGTTGTTCAATATGGTCAGATGGGGGAACAAGTTGAACTGCTGAAACACCATGCCAATGCCTTTGCGGGCCTGCACGGCGGCACGCGAGTCGTCGAGCTTGACGCCATTGAAACGAATGTCCCCCGCCTCGTGCCGTTCAATCTGGTTCACACAGCGAATCAAAGTGGATTTGCCCGAGCCAGACGGGCCGCAGATCACGATTTTTTCGCCTTTGTGAACGCGCAGCGAGCAATCCTTGAGGGCGTGGAATTTGCCGAACCACTTGTGCAGGTTTTCTATTTCCAAGAGGGGTTGGGATGACATCAGCTTCACCTTAAAAAGACAACTCAACAGGACGCCGGAAATAGTCCCGGGTCAATGCATTCATGGGCAACTCCAGTGCCTGCGTTTCACCTGGCACCAACTGCACAAACCAGGCGTCATAAAGTTTTTGCAACTCGCCCGAGGCCATCATTTTTTTGAGCACACGGTCAACCACCTGCTTCATCCCCGGATCGTTGCGGCGAAACATGATGCCCATGGGCTCAACGGTGTAGGTTTTGTCAACGATCTTCCACGCCTTTGGGTCCGAAGACCGCGCTCGGCGTGCAGACAACAGAACGTCGTCATTGAAAAACCCGTCCACCTGGCCTGACATGAGCATGTCAAACGCTTTGGGTGACGACTCTGCTTCAACGTGCTCAATACGCAGAAGTCTTTCGGCAATACGTTCGCGCAAAACTTTAGATGCAGTTGTTCCCTTGGAGGTCGCGATCTTTTTTCCCTCCATCTCGTCCACCTTCGTGGCATTCAAGTTCGACGGAATGAGCAGGCGAGCTCCCGCCACATAGTGGGACAAAGCAAAGGCCACATGCTCACGGCGCTGTGGCGTGTTGGTGCTAGATCCACATTCCAAATCGGCCTGACCGCTGACGATGGCCTCCAATCTTTTGGCTCCCGTCGCAACCACATACTGCGTGGTCAAAGGTTTCTTAAGCTCCGAAGCCAGTGCTTCAACGATGCGTGTGCAAATGTCAATCGAATAACCACGAACTTGTTTTTTTGCGTCCAGGTACGAGAACGGAAATGTCGAGTCGCTGTGCGCGACCACCACAACACCACTTGTCGCAATCTTGGCAAGCGTGGAGCTGGGTTGCGACCATGCAGTCGCCCCAACCGATACCAAAGCTGTCAACCCAAGGAAACGAACCCACGCGTTCAAGTTGTTCACAACTGATACCTCCGCTCCAGATAACGACCGAACCCGGCAATGCACAGACCCAGAATCAGGTAGATGCCCGCCACCACCACGTACATTTCGACGAAAAATGGCTTCCACTGTGCATCTCCCATGGCCAACTTGAGGGCACCCGTCATGTCATAAATGTTCACCACGGCGACGAGTGAGGTATCTTTCAAGGCACCGAGAAAACTGCTGGTGGCAGGCGCGATAGTGACCCGCAAAGCCTGAGGCAAAACAACCCGCGTTATGGTTTGGTACTTGTTCAAGCCGAGGGCATGGGCCGCTTCGTACTGGCCTTTGGTGACCGATTGCAGACCGCCCCGAAAGACCTCGGCCAGGTAAGCCGCTCTGAACAAGATTAAACAAATGGCAATGCGAAGCATCGGGTCGGTCCGCCATGTCGCTGGCAACACCAAGGGCAGCACAAAGGCCCCAAAGAACAAGAAGGTGATCAAAGGAACACCTCGAACCAGCTCAATGAAACCGGTGCTCAGCCCTTTCACCACGAGCATGCTGGAACGTCGTCCCAACGCCAACAAGATGGCCATGGGCATGGCCACGACACAGGCCACCACGGTCAGAAATAAAGTCAGTGGCAGGCCACCCCAAAGATCAGTTCCAACAGATGACAAACCCAGTACACCCCCAGCCATCAGAACGAAAAAGCTGAGCAGTCCACCGCCGATCAACGCCAAACCCGTCCAGTTAAAAAAGCGAGGCAAACACGCCAGTCCAACCGACAGGAGCAGGGCGAACATGGCGATTGTTGGCCGCCATTGCTCATCAATTGGAAAGCGTCCCAAGAGCACCAAGCGGTGTTTTTCAACTACAACGCCCCAGCAGGCGCCCGTCACGGCGCGGCAGGCGTCCGTGTCAGCAATCCAGGTGGCATTCCACCCACCCCAAAGGATGAATTTGATAAGTGCCCAGAACAATCCGCCTATGAGGAGGGCAGAAACGACAGACGAGGTGAGGTCAGGAAAAAGAGTTTCACGCAGGCGCTGTAGCCATGACGCAGTGGCTGGTGGCAAAACCGTGGCTGTCATTTCACCGCTCCTTGATTTGAACGCGGGCGTTGACCCAAGCCATCACTAAACTGGTGATCAAGTTCAGTGACAGGTAGACCAACGCAATGATTGCGATGCATTCGATGGCCTGCCCGGTCTGGTTCAATGAGGTGGTTGCCACCGAGACAATGTCGGGATATCCAACAACAATGGCCAAAGAAGAGTTCTTCAGTGTGCTCATCAAAGTACTGGTGTATGGAGGCACCATGACCCGAAGACTCTGAGGTAGGACCACCCGAACCAAGGTCTGCCGCCATGTCAGCCCCAAAGCGTGGGCAGCTTCCCACTGTCCGCGCGGTACTGCTTGCAAACCTGCACGAACGATCTCAGCGCAATAGGATGCTGTGTACAGCGTCAAGCCTGCAACCAGCGCCAACCATTCGGTGCTCAATGTGGCGCCGCCATTGACGCCAAAACTTCCGACGGTTGGCACCTCCCAATCCAAAGGCAAGCCCAACCACACGATGCAAGCGAGCGCAATCAGCATCAGCATCCTGCCCTTGCCCCAGCGAAACAGCGGCCAAACAAGCAAACATCCTCCCACCACAATGGCAGCACTGGTCAACCACCACAGACCTGCTTGTCCGGTAGGTGCGGCGACGGCGAGCCCTGCCTTGCTCAAAATCGCAAGGCCCATCCACTGCAGTGGTTGTTGAGGACTGGGCAAGGTCTCTGTCAACAAAAAGTACCAGAGCAAAATTTGAATCAACAAGGGGACGTTTCGCACCACGTCCACATAGGTTTTGCCCAACTTTCGAATCAAAGGATGCCTGCTGATCTGCGCCACGCCCAGAAAAAACCCGAGAACAGTGGCCAACACCATTGCAGGCACGGCGGCCCGCACAGAGTTGCTCACACCAACGGCAAAAGCGCGCAGGTAGGAATCGCCGGTTTCGTAGGACACCAATCCCTCTGATATTCCGAAGTCCGCGGCGTCATGGATGAATGCAAACCCCGATGCCAGCCCACGTTCTTTCAAATTGGTGCTTGCGTTGCCGACGAACCAAGCTACCAATGCGCACGCGAGTATCAACACCGCTAACTGGATCAACAGCGAGGTAAGCGGGATCGATTTGCGCGGAGGCGCAATGGCATTTGGAGTGTTCATGGTCGGATTGAGCAGTCGGTGGACGAGGGAGGGTCGGGCGAGTGTTGAACTCGACGGCACCTTATCGAATGGGTGGCGAATAGATCAACCCACCTTTGGACCACAACTCGTTCTTGCCACGCGGCAACTTGATGGCGGACTTCATTCCCAGGTTGCGGTCATAACTTTCACCGTAGTTACCGACCTGTTTGACGATGCGATAGCTCCATTCTTTGTCGAGGCCCAAGTCCTTGCCCATGTCGGTACCCGTTCCAACGAAGCGGCGAATCGTCACATCGTTCGAAGTTTTCATTTGGTCGATGTTGCTGCTGGACAAACCCAGCTCTTCGGCCTCGATCATGGCGAACAATGTCCACTTGGCAATCGCATGCCACTCCTCGTCACCTCGACGAACCACAGGTCCAATGGGCTCTTTCGAAATGAGTTGCGGCAAGATCACATACTCAGAGGCGGTTTCTTTCAGGTCCGTCACCAACATGCCCGCCAACGATGCATAGTCCCGTGTGATCACTTGACAACGGCCACTGACAAAACCTTGAACTGTTGCCTCGGGCTTGTCGAACGAAACCGCCTTGTATGCAATGTTGTTGGCACGAAAATAGTCTGCCAAATTTCTCTCCGTCGTTGACCCTGCATCCACGCAGATGGTCGACGCATTGAGATCCTTCACACCTTTGACATCGGGGCGTTTCTTCAACATAAAAGCTTGGCCGTCGTAGAAGTTCACGCCCACCCAAACCAAACCGGAAGCCGCCTCACGACTCAATGTCCAGGTGGTATTACGGGCCAGTACGTCGATCTCGCCGCTTTGCAACGCAGTAATCCGGGTTTGGCCGCTGGTGGGAACATATTTCACCTTGGTGGCATCGCCCAATACGGCAGCAGCCAGTGCCCGGCAGTAGTCGACGTCAATGCCGGACCAAACACCTTTTCCGTCTGCTTCGGAAAAACCGTCCCGTCCGGTGTGGACCCCACAGTTCAGAACACCACGTTGCTTAACACCATCCAGTACTTTGCCTGCGTACGCGGGCACCGACCAGCTTGCCAACAAGCCCAGCAAAACGCTGGAGGCGCACAAAGTTTTCACAAAGTTCTTCATCGGATTACCTCTTTCTTAAGGGTTAACGAACAAGGGACAAACGGTCAGAACAGTGCGCCGTCATTTGGGCGTATAGGATGAAAAGGTCAGCCGCGACAGCACGGCATCGGTCAACTCCGTTGCCACTCGAATGGATTCAGGATCGCGGCGAACCACCTCGGCCACGAGTGCTTCACAAATCAGCTGAACGGCGACGTAACTGGCCGAAAAAACAGAATGAACGCATGGCGCAAACAAGCTTTTGTTTGCGTGCGACATGATGGGTGCCGCCGGCGAGTCGGTGACGGCCAACACCTTGGCGCCCCTTTGTTTGGCGTAGATCGCCATGGTCAGAGCATCTTTGGAGTAACGAGGGAGTGTCAGCACCACCAGCGCGTCTCCTTTCGTGATGCGGCTGAGCCTGGCGGCGCAGCGCTCCGTTCCACCCGAATGCGCCAAATTGACAACGTTGCCGGTGTAAGACGACAGCGTGTCCACAAACCAGCCGGCCACGTTGGCGGTGATGCCCATGCCCAGGACATAAATCCGGCCCGCACCGGCCAATAAATCCGCCGCTTCGGCCAAGGCTTTTTCGGTGTTGGCACGGCCCACACCTTCTAGGTTGGACAGGGCCACTGACATGTAACTCGCCAGCGTCGCCAGTCCCTTGCCTTGTTCCCCCCGCAGTTTCTGGATGGGGTCGACCGCGTCACGCAAGCCCTTGAGTAAGTCGGCCTTCAAAGCGATGAAACCCGTATACCCCGCCGCACGGGCCAGGCGGTTGACGCTGGCGGTGGATGCCCCGCTCTGCGCCGCCATCTCTTCGATGCCCAAGGTGGCCGCTTGCGTGGGGTGGCGCAGGATCCATTCACCCACAGTGACCACGGCGGGTGGGGCGCTGTCGATGGCTTGGCGGATTTTGAGGAGAGGATCCATTTGTCGATTCCTTTTCAGCAATTGTAGATTTGGTAAATAAATTTTTACAACAGGAAAACCCTGATTTTTTTCAAACCGAGGAAAAAGCACGTTGTGTCCGCCTTGCTGCGTTGACATGTAATCTTTGCCTTCTGAACACGACGCACTCAGATGCCGCGTCCTGATCCCAACCGAGGCCTTTGTTCATGCAACATCCCATGCCTGTCGTTTTTTCCCGCCGCAGTCTGATCGCCACCGCCTTGATGGCGCTGGTCAGTACCAGCCAGGCGCAAGCTTTTGACCACCAACACAGCGCCTGGAGCGTGCTGCTGCGCAAACATGTGGTGGTGATCGAGGGTGGCAAAACCACCCAGGTTCGGTATGCAGGTTTTGCGGCGGACCGAGCCAGTTTGCAGGCCTACCTGAGCACGCTGTCGAGCGTGAACGCCGCCATGTTCGACGCCTTTACCAAACCTCAGCAAATGGCGTTTTTGATCAACGCCTACAACGCCTACACGGTGGAACTCATCCTCACCCGTTATCCCAAATTGGCGTCGATCAAAGACTTAGGCAGCCTGCTTCAAAGCCCGTGGAAGAAAGAGTTTGTACCGCTGCTAGGCAAGACACTGTCACTCGATGGCATTGAACATGAACAACTGCGACAACGCGGTCGCTTTGATGACCCCAGGGTTCACTTTGCAGTCAACTGTGCGTCCATCGGCTGCCCTGCCCTGCGTGAAGAGGCCTTTGTCGCAGAACGTTTGGATGCGCAATTAGAAGAACAAGCCCGCCGCTTCATGAGCGACCGCAGCCGCAACCGCTGGAATGGCGCCAAACAACAGCTTGAAGTCTCCAAAATTTTTGACTGGTACGGCGAAGACTTTCGTTTGGGGCACAAGGGCATCCACTCACTGGCGGCGTTTTGTGCACGTTATGCCGACCTGCTGGCCGATGCGCCCGCAGACCGCGAGCGTATTCGGGCCATGGCGGCGAAAATTGACTTTCTTGACTACGACTGGAAACTCAACGACGCGAAGTGAAGGGCATTTCGTTTGGTGATCCGCGTGGCCCGGTTCCCAAGGCTTCGACAAGCTCAGCCCGAACGGATTAGGGCTGCTTGCCGCCCCCCCCCCCCTCCGTTCACCCTGAGCCTGTCGAAGGGCAGCGCGTGGCACTGCTCCCAAGGCTTCGACGAGCTTAGCTCGAACGGATTGGGGGTACTTGCCGCCTCCCTCCGTTCACCCTGAGCCTGTCGAAGGGTAGCGCGCGGGACGGTTCCCAACACTTCGGCAGGCTCATCCCGAACCGATTGGGGGGCTACCGCCCCCCTTCCGTTCGCCCTGAGCTTCTCGAAGGGCAACGCGGAGCACCACACGGGGGCGACAAAAGAATGTCGCTCATCAGGTTTGGTATGAGGCCTCTCCATCACATCGCCCTCACCTTCACAGCCTTGCCCTTGACCTTGGCCGAGGACAGTTTGCTCAGGACTTGCGGCGCAATGCTGCGCTCCACGGCCACATAGGTGGAGAACTCGTTCACATTGATCTTGCCGACCTGGCTGGCTGCAAAACCAAGGTCTTTGGTCAAAGCACCCAGCACGTCCCCTGGGCGGATTTTTTCCTTGCGGCCACCCAGGATTTGCAGCGTGACCATGGGGGGCATGAGCGGTTCATTGCTGGCGGGTGTGAGTTCGGTCAACTTGTGCCACTCTGAGGTGAAACCCATTTCTTTTTCAATGTTGCCCACACGGCCCATCTCGTCCAGGCTGGCCAGGCTGAAGGCCCAACCCTCGGCATCGACACGGCCGGTACGGCCAATGCGGTGGGTGTGCACCTCGACGTCGGGGGTGATGTCCACATTGATCACCGCCTCCAGTTGCGCAATATCCAGCCCGCGTGCCGCCACATCGGTGGCCACGAGCACGCTCGCGCTGCCGTTGGCAAACTGCACCAGCACCTGGTCGCGGTCGCGCTGGTCGAGGTCGCCGTGCAGCTCCAACGCTGAAAAGCCTTGGGCTCGAAGTACTTCAATCAAATCGCGGCACTGCTGCTTGGTATTGCAAAACGCCAAGGTACTCGCCGGGCGGTAGTGGTTGAGCAGCAGGGAAACTGCATGCAGGCGTTCGTCTTCCTTCACCTCGTAAAAACGCTGGCGAATTTTTTTGGAGGAGTGCTGCGCCAGCAGCTTCACCTCCTGCGGCTCGCGCATGAAAGCTTGGCTGAGTTTGACGATGCCGTCGGGATAAGTCGCGGAGAACAACAAGGTTTGTCGGGCTTTGGAGCACTGCTTGGCAACGACGCTGATGTCATCAAAGAAACCCATGTCCAACATGCGGTCGGCTTCGTCGAGCACCAGGGTTTTGAGTGAATCAAGCCGCAAGCTGCCGCGCTCCAGGTGGTCCATGATGCGGCCGGGCGTACCCACCACCACATGGGCGCCATGCTCCAGGCTTGCGAGTTGCGGCCGCATGGTGGAACCACCGCACAGGGTGAGCACCTTGATGTTTTCTTCGGCCCGGGCCAGCCGGCGAACTTCTTGCGTCACCTGCTCGGCCAATTCGCGCGTGGGACACAGCACCAAGGCCTGCACCGCAAACTGTTTGGGATTGAGTTTGGCGAGCAAGGCCAAGGCGAAAGCGGCTGTTTTGCCGCTACCGGTTTTGGCCTGGGCGATCAGGTCTTTTCCGGCCAGCGCCAATGGCAAGGTGGCCGCCTGAATGGGGGTCATTTGTTCATAGCCCAGCTGCGCCAAGTTCGCCAAGGCGGCGGGTGGCAGAGGCAAGGTGCTGAAAGCGCGGGCAGCCGGTGAGGCTTTGGATGGATTGTTGTCGGTCATGCCCAATTGTCGGGCCTGGCCTAATATCATCGACCGATGACTGTTCTGAAGTACCTTCAAGGTTACCCCGAAGCACTGCGCCAACAAGTGCAAACGCTGATCGACGCAGGCCGTTTGGGTGAACGTTTGAACCAGCAATACGCGGACCAAACCCACACCATCCGCACCGACAAAGCGTTGTTCGATTACACCCAAGACCTCAAGAACCAGTACCTGCGCAGCAGCGAGCCACTGGCCAAAGCGGTATACGACAACAAAATCAAAGTGCTGCAACATGCACTGGGCACTCACACCCAAGTGTCACGGGTGCAGGGCGGCAACCTCAAAGCCAAACGTGAGATTCGCGTGGCCAGCTTGTTCAAAGACGCGCCCTTGCCTTTTTTGAGAATGATCGTGGTGCACGAGCTGGCCCACATCAAACACCGCGAACACGACAAGGCTTTTTACGCCCTGTGCCAACACATGGAGGCCGAGTACCACCAGTTGGAGTTTGATTTGAGGCTGTGGTTGACGTGGAAAGAGTTGGCCGAACCGCCGATGGCGGATCAAACCATCGCTTGAGCCAGCAAAGCAGCGTGAGACCCAAAGGCATAGGCATCCATGCCCAAACACCCATAGGTCACGCTCTCGTGCAAACGCCGTGGTGTGTGGTCTGAACCACCCGCACCAGCGGCGATGAACCACGGCAAAAGGTGTTCGTCGCTGGGGTGCATGTCGTGGAAATGCGGTGCCTGTTGTCGTGCATCAAAAAGCGCAGACCAATCACGCGCTTGAGACCTCTCAAACATCCATTGCCTGAAGGCCCGGCTTTCTGAAATTTCAACCTGCTCCACCGGCGCATTCATGCCCTTTGAGAAAACGCGCCCCAGGTTGTGGGTGATGCTGCCGCTGGCCAAAATCAGCACGCCATCGTCCAGCAGTGGAGAAAGCGCCTGACCCAGCTTGAATTGCCGTGCCGGATCGTCACTGGGCTGCCACGCCAAAGGCAGGATGGGCACATTGGCTTGCGGGAAGAGATACCGCAGCACCGTCCAGTTTCCGTGGTCCAAACCGCCTGCCGACACCACGCCTGCTGGCAACCCTGCTTCATGCAGACGCTGGGCGACGCTTGACGCCAAAGCGGGTTCACCGCGTGTGTCGTAACGCAGCGCGAACAGCCTGTCGTCAAACCGGCCAAAGTCATGCACGGCATGGTGCTGGGGCGCCGCCAAAAGCGTCAGTTCGCGCGACAGCGTGTGGGCGGACAGCGCCAAAATGGCGCGCGGCGGGCCGAATTGCTGTCGCAATTGATCCCCCAGGCACTGCATGAACACGCCCGCCGCACCGGGCTGCAAGGCGATCATGGGTGAACCGTGCGACAAAAATAGCGCGGGCTGCGGCGATTGTTGGATGGTGTTCATGCAGCGATTGGACCACTCGGAACCTCACGCCCTGTTCAGCACGTTTGTACGCAGCGTTCAGCCCCTGTGCGACATCCCTGCAATCAACCGGGAAAGGCCACCTGGTGTAAGGTGTTGCCATGCCTATCAGCCCGCCTTCCAACTCGTTCACACCACCTTCCATCACGCTGCTGTCCTGGCGGCAGTTGTGGCGTGATTTGCGCGCGGGCGAACTGCGCCTTTTGGTGGTGGCTGTGGTGCTGGCGGTAGCCGCCCTCACCGCCGTCGGATTTTTTGCGGACCGGCTCAACGCGGGTTTGGCACGTGATGCGAGGCAGTTGCTGGGGGGCGATGCCCTGCTGTCCAGCGACAAACCCACGCCCGAGGTCTTCGCCCAGCAAGCACAGGCTTTGGGCTTGGCACAGGCCAGAACCGTCACCTTCCCCAGCATGGCCCGTGCGCCTGATGCCCAGGGTGGTGCGGCTCGTTTGGTGGCCGTAAAGGCTGTGAGCCCGGCCTATCCACTGCGCGGCACCTTGCGCGTTCAAAGTACAAATGGCAGCGCAGATGAAGCGGCCACAGGTGGCCCCGCCCCCGGCACCGTCTGGTTGGAACAAGCGGTGCTCGACTCTCTGGCGCTGAAAGTGGGTGATGCCCTTTTGTTGGGCGACACTTCGCTCCAAATCGCTCGCATCATCACCATAGAACCCGACCGGGGCGCAGGTTTCATGAGTTTTTCACCGCGTGTGATGCTCAGTGAACAAGATCTGCCCGCCACGGGTTTGATTCAACCCGCCAGCCGCGTCACCTACCGTTTGGCCGTGGCCTCGCCCCGGCAAAACGATGCTGAAGTGAAACGGTTTGTCGAGTGGGCCGAAGGCGAGATCAAATCCAAGCAACTGCGTGGCCTTCGCGTGGAGTCGCTCGACGCGGGTCGCCCTGAAATGCGCCAAACCCTGGATCGGGCGGAAAAATTCCTCAACCTCGTCGCCCTGCTGTCCGCCTTGTTGGCGGCCGTGGCCGTAGCCATTGCCTCACGCGATTTCGCCCAGCGCCGCTTGAACGACTGCGCCATGTTGCGTGTGCTCGGTCAATCGCAGCGGCGCATTGCGGCCCAGTATTGGATCGAGTTTTCTGCGGTGGGCCTTTTTGGCAGTTTGCTCGGTGTGTTGCTCGGCTGGGCGGTGCACCATGTGTTTGTCTGGTTGTTGGCCGGTTTGGTGGATGGCCGTCTGCCCCCAGCCTCGCTGTGGCCCGCACTTTGGGGTTTGGGTGTGGGCATGACCCTGTTGCTGAGTTTTGGCTTGCCGCCGGTGTTGCAACTGGCGCGGGTTCCTGCGCTGCGTGTCCTGCGCCGTGATGTGGGGCCGCCCAAAACATCATCCGTCTTGGTGTTGGTCGCGGGTTTGTGTGGCTTCGCTGCCCTGCTGTTGGCCGTGGCCAGCGATTGGAAACTGGGCTTGTTGACCGTAGGAGGCTTCGCGGGGGCCGTCGCTGCCTTCGCGCTGCTCAGTTGGCTCTCGGTCAAAGCCCTGCAGCGTGCGGTGCCGCAATCACGCGCACCCCGTTGGTTGATTTTGGCCACGCGGCAACTCGCTGCACGGCCTGGGTTTGCGGTGCTGCAGGTGTCGGCACTGAGTGTTGGATTGCTGGCCTTGATGTTGCTGGTGCTGCTGCGCACCGACCTCATCAGCAGCTGGCGCCAAGCCACACCGCCCGACGCGCCCAACCGTTTTGTGATCAACATCCAGCCTGAACAAAGCGATCCATTTCAGCAGCACCTGAAGAGTGCAGGCGTGCAGCAGTTTGACTGGTACCCCATGATTCGCGGCCGCCTGACTGCCATCAACGGCAAGGCCATCGCGACCGACCAATACGACAACGAACGTGCACAGCGCCTGGTCGAACGTGAGTTCAACCTCAGCCACAGTGCACAAGTGCCGGGCCACAACCAAATCAGTGGTGGCCGCTGGCAGGCGGAAGAAGCAGGCGGCATCAGTGTGGAAGACGGCTTGGCGAAAACGCTGGGCTTGAACCTTGGCGACCGCATGCAATTCGACATCGCCGGTCAACTGGTAGAGGGCCGCATCACCAGCTTGCGCAAGGTGGACTGGGGCTCGATGCGCGTGAACTTTTTTGTGCTGTTTCCGCAAGCCCAAATGCCCGAGCTTCCCTCTACCCGCATCGCCGCGTTTCGTGCGCCGACACAGGCCGGTTTTGACAACGCCCTGAGCCGCGAGTTTCCCAACATCACCACGGTGGACGTGTCGGCATCCATTGCCCAAGTGCAGCGCGTGCTGGGCCAAGTGATACGCGCGGTGGAGTTCTTGTTTGGTTTCACCTTGGCGGCCGGTTTGGTGGTGCTTTTCTCTGCCATCACCGCCACACGCGAGGCGCGCGCCCACGAATTTGCGGTGATGCGGGCCTTGGGCGCCAGCGGTGACTTGCTGCGCAAGGTTCAGCGTGCCGAACTACTGGGTGTCGGCGCATTGGCTGGAACCTTGGCAGCAGCAGCAGCCATGGCAGTAGGCTGGGCACTGGCGCGTTATGTGTTCGAGTTCAGCTGGACCGCAGCACCGTGGGTGCCCCTGGCCGGTGCCATCACAGGCGCCCTGCTCGCCTGGGCTGCAGGATGGTGGGGACTGCGTGACGTGCTGCGCAGGCCTGTGGTGCAAACGCTTCGCAGTGCGCAGGTTTGAGGCACCAGCATTGCAAGATCGGATGGCACGCACTTGCCGTCTACAATGCGCCCACCAACGCGGTCACCAGTCACCCCGTTGCCGTCACTCCTGACTTGCATTTGCCACTGGCCATGCCGCCACGCAAATCCCCTCGCCTTATGAAGCCTGCGACTGGCGCTCAAACATTCTGAGCGACAGGCCGATCTGTTTTTTGGATTTTCCCCATGTCTTTTGACACCCTCGGCCTGGCCGAGCCGCTGCTTCGTGCTGTCCACGAGCAGGGTTACACCACACCCACTCCGATTCAATTACAAGCCATTCCCGCCGTGCTTTCGGGTGGCGACTTGCTCGCCGGTGCACAAACCGGCACCGGCAAAACCGCTGGTTTTGTGCTGCCGATGTTGCATCGCCTCTCGCTTGAAAAGCCCGCGCGTGACGCCAAAGGCCGCATTCCCATTCGTGCCCTCATCTTGACCCCCACACGAGAGCTCGCAGCGCAAGTGGAAGAAAGTGTGCGCCTGTATGGCAAGCACCTGCCGCTGACATCCATGGTGATGTTTGGCGGCGTGGGCATGCAACCGCAAATCGACAAGCTGCGCAAAGGCGTGGACATCCTGGTGGCCACACCGGGCCGCTTGCTCGACCACGCAGGCCAGCGCACGCTGGATTTGTCGCACATTCAGATTTTTGTGCTCGACGAAGCCGACCGCATGCTGGACATGGGTTTCGTGCACGACATCAAAAAAGTGCTGGCCCTGGTGCCGGCCAAAAAACAAAGCCTGCTGTTCTCGGCGACCTTCAGCGACGAGATCAAAGCGCTCGCCGACAAGCTGCTCAACAAGCCTGCCTTGATTGAAGTGGCTCGTCGCAACCAAACCAACGATGCCATTGCACAAAAAGTGCACCCCGTGAGCCGGGAGATGAAGAAAGACCTGCTCACCCACCTGATCAAAGAAAACGATTGGCACCAGGTGCTGGTGTTCACGCGCATGAAACACGGCGCGAACCGTTTGGTGGAGCATTTGCTCAAACAAGACATCTCCGCCATGGCCATCCACGGCAACAAAAGCCAAACCGCACGCACCAAAGCGCTGGCCGAATTCAAAACCGGCGACTTGCAAGTGCTGGTGGCCACCGACATTGCCGCACGCGGCATCGACATTGACCAGTTGCCCCACGTGGTGAACTTCGAGCTGCCCAATGTGCCTGAGGACTATGTGCACCGCATCGGCCGCACCGGCCGTGCCGGCGCACAAGGCGAGGCCATCTCACTGGTGTGCGTGGACGAAAACGGTTTCTTGCGCGAGATTGAAAAACTCATCAAACGCGAAATCCCCAAAGAAATCATCCCCGGTTTCGCACCCCGCCCCGACGAAAAACCCGAACCCATCGTGCTCGGCCGCATGACCATTGGCGAAGGCGCTGCCCGAGGAGGCATGCGCCGCAGCAGTGGTGGCGGTGGTGGTGGTGGCGGCAGATCCGGCGGCGGTGGCCGTTCCTCTTCGGGGCAAAGCCGCCCTGCAGCAGGTGGCGCACCCTCTTCAGGCCGCGCACCCGCAGCCAAGTCCACCAACCCAGGCAATCGCGGCACCGGCGGCGGCACAGGTGGAGGAAACCGCAGCGGTGGCGGCAGCAATCGCTCAGGCGAATCCAGCAGCCGCTCCTCCAGCCCACGTCCGGCAGGTGGTGCACGTTTAACCACTCCCAAACGCTGATCACGGCAGGCTTTCTAGGCCGTACTTAGTCGGCCCTGCAAAACCCCTGCAACCCGCATGAATGCTGGCGATATGGGGTAAATGCTGACGACGGGATCTCTCAGGAATCGTTATCGGAGAGTAATTTTTCTGGGGGATTTGCATGACAGCCACCGCAGACTTCTTTCGCGCACGCCTGGACGGGATGGTCGATCACAAACATCCACTGGTGGTTTTGAGCAAACGGCTGCCCTGGGCCGCGATTGAACAAGCCCTGGCACCGCACTTCGCTCGCCAGGCTCGCCCAGGCTCCAAGCGGGTGACGGCGGACTTGTTGGGAGCGCATGAAGTCGAATTTGGCAACGGCATCAGCCCCGCAGGCCGCCCGCGCCTGTCAATTCGGCTGATGGCCAGCTTGCAGTACCTGAAGAACTCCTTCAACCTCAGTGACGAAGAACTCGTTCAGCGCTGGAGCGAGAACGTGGTGTGGCAGTTCTTCAGCGGCATGGAGTATTACGAACCACGCTTGCCCTGCGATCCAACCCAGATCGGCCGCTTTCGCCGCGCCGTGGGCGAAGAAGGTCTGGAGCAGTTGCTCAAGGCCACCATCGAGACAGCGGTGCAGATCAAGGCCATCAAGCCCAGCGAGCTGGAACGCGTGATCGTGGACACCACCGTGCAGGAGAAGGCCATCGCCCACCCGGTGGACAGTCGGCTGCTGGAGATTGCGCGGCACAAAGTGGTGAATGCTGCCAAACGAGTGGGCATCAGTTTGAAGCAGACATTTGCGTTTGAAGCCAAAACGCTCAGACGCCAGGCCGGGGGTTACGCCCACGCCAAGCAGTTCAAGCGTTTGAAGAAAGCCGTCAAACGCCAGCGCACAATCCTCGGGGTGGTGATGCGTGAAGTGCAGCGCAAGCTTGATGTGTTGGTGGCACCCGGGCCGACAGCGCTGAGTGCGCTCAAGACCTGGTTGGAGCGGGCCGAACGCATCCGCACGCAACAGCGAGGCGACAAGGGCAAGCTGTACGCGCTGCATGCGCCTGAGGTGGAGTGCATCGGCAAGGGCAAGGCCAGGAAGCCCTATGAGTTTGGTGTGAAGGTCAGCCTGGCTGTCACGCACCTGCGTGGTTTGATGGTGGGGGCCAGAAGTTTCCCCGGCAACCCGTTTGATGGGCACACATTGGCTGCGCAACTGGAGCAAACCAACAACCTGATGCAAGACCTGGGGCGTGTGCCCAAGCAAGTGGTCGTGGACTTGGGGTTCCGGGGCGTGGACGCGGACAACCCGAACGTGGAGATCATCCACCGTGGCAAGTACAAGTCACTGACCAAGGTGCAACGCAAGTGGCTCAAACGGCGTCAGGCCATCGAGCCGCTGATCGGCCACACCAAGGTGGACCACGGCATGCAGCGCTGTTGGCTCAAAGGCGAGTTGGGTGATGCGCTGCACGCACTGAGTTGTGCGGCGGGGTACAACATCCGCTGGCTGCTGCGGGCTATCGCGGCCAAGTCTGCAAAAGACGCGAAGGCGTTTTTGTTGACCCTGCTCGGGCTGAGCTTATGGGGTCAACTCAGGGCAGCCAGGGCACGGCTCGGCGCAAAAAACTTGCTCGGTTGGAAATTCACGCCATCGTCAGTAATGGCTTGCGGGGTGAAATGAATTTTGCAGGGCCGACTACTTACAGCGAGACACAACCCAACAAGCTGTCACCCTGGTTGCAGCTTGATGCGTCTGCTCACAACAAGGGCAAGCCTGCAGGACTACCGTGGAAGGGTTTCTACCTTCCACGACCGCACTGCAGGAGTTTCGTCCCATGAACCATGTTTGCTGGCGCACGGCTTGGCACGGCCAAGACATTGTTGTTTTTCGCGAAGAGGAGGTGGTGGACCGCATTCACACGCCCGACATTGAACGCGTTGTATTTGTCTACCGAACGCCCGGCGAAACCCTGAGCGACCTTCGTTACGCCTTGGTTCAACTGCCTGACGCAGTCGCCATCCTGCCCTTGGAAACCGGTTTCGCAGGCCGCGTGAATTTTGAACGCCAGGCGTTCTGGGCTCAGCAGGCCTGCGTGTACTGGGCGCTGGACAGCAAAGCACCCTTGGCATTCAAACATCCTGCTGGACGCTGGTGGTTACGTCTGGGCGGCCCCACCTATGCCCGCATGCCACGCCAAGACGTGGTCTCCGCCATCGATACCTGGCCGCTGGAAGGCCCGCAGACCTGGGAAGAGCGTAAACGCGAACGTATTGCGAAGAACCGACCCTTTGCAGATTTGCGTCCGATGGAAATTCAGCGGGTTGAACGTACGGTCTGATCTTGCCTCTTGAGAGAGTCCTCAACTCAACAAAAAAGTTTCAGTCGAATCGGCCTTCGCGCAACCACTTGGTGGCAACCCACTTCTCACCCGCTAAAACCGGCGCGCCGCCGTGCAAGCTTTTGGTCATGGGGTGAGGTCGGTCATAGCTGAAAAAAACCGCATTGCCTTTGATGGGGGCAACTTCCAGCTTCACATCCGGAAAGGTGGTGCAGCCTCCTCGATCGGGTGTGTTGAGGTACATCACCAAGCTGCCGACACGCTGGCCGCCGCGCTTCAAGATGCTGGCGGTGCCGCTGTGCGCGGGATCGAAATAATCGTAGTGGGGTTTGTATTCGGCCCCTGGCCGATAGCGCAATACCTGCAGGCCTTCGCCGTTGACCAAAGGCCAGTTCAGGAGCGCCGCAATACGTGCTTCTATGCGGGCACACAAGGCGTTTTCTTCGCGTCCGAAAAACATGCCTTCGCTGGTGCGGGCTTCGTTGACTTCACTTGCACCGGTATCGGTCTGTACGGTTTCAGAACGCGCCAAGCGGGCTGCAGCCAGGGCCATCAATTCATCACATTCTTCATGCGACAACAAGCCGCCAAAAACGACCACCCTCGGCAGCATCATGTGGCTGAGCACCTGCACCTCGCGGTCACCTGCGTTCAGCACATTGTTGCCGTCCAAACTCAAAGGTTCGGGCACCATCACGGGCACGGGCAAACCGTTGGCCTTGGCATGGTCGACCAAATGGCCACGTAATGTTTCTTCCAGGGCTTGTACAGCAACGGCTTCTTGCCAGCCGCTGGCACGCATCGAAGCCAACACGGCTTCAGGTGTGCAACCCGCCTGGGCCTGGGCAACGATCCAAGCTCTGAGCTCGGGCGTGACGGCCTGTACTTGGGATGTGGTTGAGTTCAATGTCATGTGTCCCCTGCTGCCCATTGGAGGGCTTTTGTGGCGGGATTTTGCCGCAGTGGTTTCAATCAGCCAAGCGACGGCGAAACACCAAACGGTCCGCAGTAGAGGCATCGGCCACAAATCCGTAACCGTCGCTGTCAAACCGCTGCAAGTGTTTGACCTGGGTCAGTCGATGTGCAATCACAAACCGCGCCATCAAACCTCGCGCACGTTTGGCAAAAAAGCTGATGACCTTGTAGCGCCCGCCCTTCCAGTCCTCAAACACACACTCCACCACACGCGGCTGCAAACGGGGGCGATTGACGACTTTGAAATACTCTTGCGACGCCAAGTTCACGATGACTGCACCGCGTTGGCCTGCCAGTTGCTCATTCAAATGGTCAACGAGCTGATCACCCCAGAACGCATACAAGTTCTTGCCCTGCGGTGTCGCCAAAGGCGTGCCCATTTCCAGCCGATAGGGTTGCAATCGATCCAAGGGCCGCAGCAACCCATACAGGCCCGACAAAATCGCCACATGCTGCTGTGCCCAAGCCAGATCGTCTGCGCTCAGCGTGGCGGCTTGCAGTCCTTCATACACATCACCGTTGAAGGCCAGCACGGCGGGTTTGCTGTTCTTGGCAGTGAACTTTTCAGACCACATGGCATAGCGGCCGACATTCAGCGCCGCCAGCGGCTCGGACAAATCCATCAGAGCCGCCACCTCGGCCACCGAGAGTTGTTTCAACCTGGCCAGCAACTGCGCCGACTGCGGAACAAACTGCGGCTGGGTCGGCCGCTTCACCGCATGTGGTGTTTCAAAGTCCAACGCTTTGGACGGAGACAACAACAGCAACATGCGGGGCGCTTATTTGGCTTTGAGATAGGCCGCCAAGCCGCTTGTGATTTCGTCTTTGGCCGCTTGCGGGCCTTCCCAACCCTTGACCTTGACCCACTTGCCTGCTTCCAGGTCTTTGTAGTGCTCAAAGAAATGTTGGATGGCTTTCAGGCGCATTTGGTTGATGTCTTCAGGCTTTTGCCAGTGGCTGTAGATGGGCAGCACTTTGTCGATGGGCACGGCCAACAGTTTGGCGTCGCCACCGGCTTCGTCGTCCATCATCAAGACGCCAATCGGGCGGCAAGTGACCACCACGCCGGGTGTCAATGCATAGGGGGTGATGACGAGGACATCCACAGGATCGCCGTCGTCGGCCAAGGTTTGTGGGATGTACCCATAGTTGCACGGGTAGTGCATGGCCGTGGTCATGAAACGATCCACAAACAGCGCGCCGCTTTCTTTGTCGACCTCGTACTTGATCGGATCGGCATTCATCGGGATTTCAATGATGACGTTGAATTCGTCAGGGGCTTTTTTACCTGGGGGGACGTTGTGCAAACTCATGTCGGTCTCGTGATGATTCGGGAGAACCCTGATTTTAGCGGCGAGCCCGCAGGGCGCTCGAACAGCCAGTTAAGGAACGGCCGGGAAACCGCTGGTAAACACCAGGGCGTTGACATTGCTTTGACCGATTTCACCCCGTAGGATGCCCCCGGCAGATGGTGCGGCCACGCAGGACTTCGACGCAGACCCGCTCCATCGCTCCCGTTGATGAACTAAAAAAAGGAGACCCTGATGTCGACCCAAATGGCGCTTTACATAGCGCTGGCTTGTGGCCTAGCCGCAGTCATCTATGGTTTTTTCCAGCGCAGCTGGATCTTGTCGCAAAGTGCAGGCAATGCGCGCATGCAGGAAATTGCCGGAGCCATCCAACAAGGCGCAGCGGCGTACCTGGCTCGTCAATACAAAACCATTGCCGTGGTGGGCATCGTGCTCACGGTGTTGATTGCCATCTTTCTGGACAAAACCACGGCCATCGGTTTTGTGGTGGGTGCGGTCCTTTCCGGCGCTTGCGGTTTCATCGGCATGAATGTGTCGGTGCGGGCCAATGTGCGCACGGCCCAAGCTGCCACGCAGGGCATGGCGCAAGCGCTGGATGTCGCATTCAAGGGCGGTGCCATCACCGGCATGTTGGTGGTCGGACTGGGTCTGTTGGGCGTCTCGGCTTATTTGATGTACTTGACGGGCAACGCTGCACCTGGCGCCACGTTGGCCGCAACGCTCAAACCGCTGCTGGGTTTTGCATTCGGTGCCTCCTTGATTTCCATCTTCGCCCGTTTGGGCGGCGGCATCTTCACCAAAGGCGCTGACGTGGGCGCTGACCTGGTCGGCAAAGTAGAAGCAGGCATTCCAGAAGACGACCCCCGCAATCCCGCCGTAATCGCTGACAACGTCGGCGACAACGTGGGCGACTGCGCTGGCATGGCCGCTGACTTGTTCGAAACCTATGCCGTCACTCTGATCGCCACCATGGCATTGGGTGCCCTGGTGGTGACGGGCGCTGCGATGCAGGCGGTGATTTATCCACTGGTGCTCGGCGGGGTTTCCATCATCGCCTCCATCATCGGTTGCAGCTTCGTCAAAGCCAGCCCCGGCATGAAAAACGTGATGCCTGCGCTGTACAAAGGCCTCATCGTGGCCGGCGTGCTGTCCCTCGTCGCCTTCTGGTTCGTCACCGCTTGGGTGATGCCAGCAGACGCCATGGGTGCAGGTACCCACATGAAACTCTTCGGCGCTTGTGCCGTGGGTTTGGTGTTGACCGCCGCTTTGGTCTGGATCACGGAGTTCTACACGGGCACCCAGTACGCGCCTGTGCAGCACATTGCACAAGCGTCCACCACCGGACACGGCACCAACATCATTGCAGGGCTTGGCGTGTCCATGCGCTCGACGGCCTGGCCGGTGCTTTTTGTTTGCGTGGCCATCTTGGTGTCCTACCAATTGGCCGGACTCTATGGCATCGCCATTGCCGCCACCTCCATGTTGAGCATGGCCGGCATCGTGGTCGCTTTGGACGCCTATGGCCCCATCACGGACAACGCCGGCGGCATTGCGGAGATGGCCGAGCTGCCCAAGAGCGTGCGTGACATCACCGACCCACTGGACGCAGTCGGCAACACCACGAAGGCAGTCACCAAAGGGTATGCCATTGGTTCCGCCGGTCTTGCAGCCCTGGTGCTGTTTGCAGACTACACCCACTCTCTAGAGTCGCGCGGCTTGAACGTGAGTTTTGATTTGAGCGACCCCAAGGTCATCGTCGGCCTCTTCATCGGCGGCCTGATTCCTTACCTCTTCGGTGCCATGGCCATGGAAGCCGTGGGCCGTGCTGCTGGGGCTGTGGTGGTGGAGGTGCGCCGCCAGTTCCGCGACATCAAAGGCATCATGGATGGCAGCGGCAAGCCCGAATACGGCAAAGCCGTCGACATGCTGACCACCGCCGCCATCAAAGAAATGATCATCCCGAGTTTGTTGCCCGTGGTGGTGCCGATTTTGGTTGGCCTCTTCCTCGGTCCAGCGGCTTTGGGTGGCCTCTTGATGGGCACCATCGTGACGGGCCTGTTCGTCGCCATCTCCATGTGCACCGGTGGCGGTGCTTGGGACAACGCCAAAAAATACATTGAAGATGGTCACCACGGCGGCAAAGGCAGCGAAGCACACAAAGCCGCCGTCACCGGTGACACCGTGGGTGACCCCTACAAAGACACCGCAGGCCCAGCAGTCAATCCACTCATCAAGATCATCAACATCGTGGCCTTGCTCATCGTGCCCTTGTTGCCTGGTGTCGTGACCAAAGCCCCAGTGGTCACTGCCGTTCAAACCCCTGTGGTAGCCGCCGCGGCCACCACAGACGGCCCCTCGGTGCGTGTTGAAAACGGCGTGGTGAAGTTCTTCTTCGCCAGCGGTGCAAGCGCCCTACCTGCCGAGGCTGGTAAGGCATTGTCCGACGTGGTGCAAGGCGTGGGCGCGGGCAAGATGGCCGTCATCAGTGGCTTTCACGATGCCACTGGCGACCCCGCCAAAAACGCCGAACTCGCCAAAGAACGCGCGCTCATGGTGCGCGACACACTCAAAGCCCTGGGTGTGGCAGAAGACAAAGTGGAGCTCAAAAAACCAGAACAAATACAAGGCAGCGGCAATGCGGCTGAGGCACGCCGTGTGGAGGTGGTGCTGAAGTGAGGTAAAGCCCCCACCAGTTCAGCAAGTTCACCAAAGGGCCTTCGGGCCCTTTTCTTCTCCCTCAGTAGTCGGCCCTGCAAAACCCCTGCAACCCGCATGAATGCTGGCGATATGGGGTAAATGCTGACGACGGGATCTCTCAGGAATCGTTATCGGAGAGTAATTTTTCTGGGGGATTTGCATGACAGCCACCGCAGACTTCTTTCGCGCACGCCTGGACGGGATGGTCGATCACAAACATCCACTGGTGGTTTTGAGCAAACGGCTGCCCTGGGCCGCGATTGAACAAGCCCTGGCACCGCACTTCGCTCGCCAGGCTCGCCCAGGCTCCAAGCGGGTGACGGCGGACTTGTTGGGAGCGCATGAAGTCGAATTTGGCAACGGCATCAGCCCCGCAGGCCGCCCGCGCCTGTCAATTCGGCTGATGGCCAGCTTGCAGTACCTGAAGAACTCCTTCAACCTCAGTGACGAAGAACTCGTTCAGCGCTGGAGCGAGAACGTGGTGTGGCAGTTCTTCAGCGGCATGGAGTATTACGAACCACGCTTGCCCTGCGATCCAACCCAGATCGGCCGCTTTCGCCGCGCCGTGGGCGAAGAAGGTCTGGAGCAGTTGCTCAAGGCCACCATCGAGACAGCGGTGCAGATCAAGGCCATCAAGCCCAGCGAGCTGGAACGCGTGATCGTGGACACCACCGTGCAGGAGAAGGCCATCGCCCACCCGGTGGACAGTCGGCTGCTGGAGATTGCGCGGCACAAAGTGGTGAATGCTGCCAAACGAGTGGGCATCAGTTTGAAGCAGACATTTGCGTTTGAAGCCAAAACGCTCAGACGCCAGGCCGGGGGTTACGCCCACGCCAAGCAGTTCAAGCGTTTGAAGAAAGCCGTCAAACGCCAGCGCACAATCCTCGGGGTGGTGATGCGTGAAGTGCAGCGCAAGCTTGATGTGTTGGTGGCACCCGGGCCGACAGCGCTGAGTGCGCTCAAGACCTGGTTGGAGCGGGCCGAACGCATCCGCACGCAACAGCGAGGCGACAAGGGCAAGCTGTACGCGCTGCATGCGCCTGAGGTGGAGTGCATCGGCAAGGGCAAGGCCAGGAAGCCCTATGAGTTTGGTGTGAAGGTCAGCCTGGCTGTCACGCACCTGCGTGGTTTGATGGTGGGGGCCAGAAGTTTCCCCGGCAACCCGTTTGATGGGCACACATTGGCTGCGCAACTGGAGCAAACCAACAACCTGATGCAAGACCTGGGGCGTGTGCCCAAGCAAGTGGTCGTGGACTTGGGGTTCCGGGGCGTGGACGCGGACAACCCGAACGTGGAGATCATCCACCGTGGCAAGTACAAGTCACTGACCAAGGTGCAACGCAAGTGGCTCAAACGGCGTCAGGCCATCGAGCCGCTGATCGGCCACACCAAGGTGGACCACGGCATGCAGCGCTGTTGGCTCAAAGGCGAGTTGGGTGATGCGCTGCACGCACTGAGTTGTGCGGCGGGGTACAACATCCGCTGGCTGCTGCGGGCTATCGCGGCCAAGTCTGCAAAAGACGCGAAGGCGTTTTTGTTGACCCTGCTCGGGCTGAGCTTATGGGGTCAACTCAGGGCAGCCAGGGCACGGCTCGGCGCAAAAAACTTGCTCGGTTGGAAATTCACGCCATCGTCAGTAATGGCTTGCGGGGTGAAATGAATTTTGCAGGGCCGACTCAGTAGGCGAGAAACGGTTTCCAGCTCAAACGAAAGAATGCGTCACGAACAACACCCAGAGGACAAATCGTGACAAGCCCAACCCCCAAATACATGGCCGAAGCAACTCGAATGGTGGAGGAACAGATTCGTCGGTTGCAGAAACTCAATTTCGAGCAAGCCTGCACCCTGCCAAAAATCGATGGCCTGGATCTTGTGATTGCCGAAACAAAAACCAGCATCACCACCTTGCAATACTCAGACGCCTACCAGTTAGAGGGAAAAATACTGGTCGTGGTTCTGGCAGCCACACCCAGCTTTTTTGGCATGACCGCATTTCATACCGAGCGCGGTTTGTTTTTTTCCACCGACGAACCTACCCGGAGTGCAACAGAGGTTGAGTTGGAAAATTCCGGTGGATAGACGTGAATCTCCTAGCCAACAAAAAACCCGCCAGCGGCCAATGCCAGTCAGTTAAGAGGCTGGCATTCGAGGCGGGGTAAAAAGGGACGTGTTGATCACGTCCCTTTTTTATGGAATTTCAAGTAGAGCTGTCGCAAACGCTAAACAAGACCCCAGCGTGTTTGGACGGATTGAGCGAGCTGATTGACCCGTTGTGGATCCACCAAGCCTTGGCGGCCACAGGTAAGGCCTCCATCAGGCGGCGAAGACTACCGGCTGAGCATGTGGTGTGGCTGGTCATTGGCTTGGCGCTGTTTAGGAATCAGCCCATCTGGCATGTGGTGCGGCAACTCGATTTGGTGCTGGACACACCAAAGCCGGTGTGTGCTGCGAGCGCGGCGATACAAGCGCGCCAGCGTTTGGGCGATGAGCCGCTGGCGAACCTGTTCAAGCAGCTCACCCAAGCATGGGGCGCGCAGCGCGACGCCCAGGATGCGGGATTGCACGGGCTGCGCGTGCTGGCCGTGGATGGCGTGGTCTGGTCAGCCCCGGATACACCTGAGAATCGCGAAGGTTTGGGTTGCTGCGCCAACCAGCATGGCGCGGGCAGTTGGCCCCAACTGCGTGCCGTGTGCCTGATGGATACGCACAGCCACGAACTCATGGATGCTCAATTAGGGGCCATGACGCAAGGCGAGCTCACCTTGGCCGCGAGCCTGCAAGTGCCCGACGAGTCCATCACGGTGTTTGACCGGGCGTACTTCTCGGCCGCTTTCTTGCTGGACTGGCAGGGCCAGGGCAAGGCTCGTCACTGGCTCATGCGTGCCAAGGACAACTTGCGCCATGAGATCGTCGCCACCCACGGCCCAGGGGACTACACGATACGCATGCCCGTATCGCAGCAAGCACGCAAGCTTGCGCCAGAACTGCCGCTGTGGTGGCAGGCGCGCCTGATTGAAGTACAGCTGGGCGCACGCACACGTCGCTTCATCACCTCGCTGGATGACGCCAAGCGTTACCCGGTCAAACAACTGGCCGCCCTGTACTGTCAGCGCTGGGAGATTGAGCTGGGTTTTCGGGAGATCAAACAGTCCTTGCAAGCCAACAATTTTGTCCTGCGTAGCAAACAACCAGGCTTGGTGCGGCAAGAGATTTGGGGCGTCCTCATCGCCTATACCTTATTGCGTCGGCAAATGCGGCTGATGGCGCAGCACCTGAAAGTGCCACCTGTACGTATCGGCTTTCATGTGGCCTGCATTGCCATCATTGAACTGCTGCGCTTTGCGCCGCTGGAATCTGCCGCTACCTTACCCAAACGATTGAGCCTTCTTTACGAGCAGGCCCATATCTTCCTCCTGCCACCTCGGCGCTCTCGCTCTTGCCCCAGAGTTGTCAAACACAGAGCTTCCAAGTACCCAAGAAAAATGCCAGTCAGCTCTTAACTGACTGGCATTACGCCAGCGGCGGGTTTTTTGTTGACGCAAAAGAATCTCACTCAAGCGTGCTGCGCTGCCCGCAGCTTCAAGGCGAACTCTTGCATCGAAGCGATGCCGCTGCTTTCGGCTTTTTTGCACCAGGCCTGCAAGTCCACCACAAGCTGCTCAGCCGACACATTGGTGCGGGTCCAGAGCAAGCGTAGTTCTTCGCGCATGTGAACCCACTGTGCCAAGCCAGGGTGATCGGCGACGGCTTTTTCAATTTGCGCTTTAGCGGCCTGGGGGATTTTGTCGGCATCACGGTGCAACCAGCGTTGAGCCAACTGCAGATTCGCCAGCTTGGCGTGTCCAGCAGCGCCTTCGGCCTTCACACGGGCCAACTCCGAAGCACACGCTTCACGCAGGTTGCGCGCGTACTTGGCCATGACCTCATAACGGTTGGCAATGATGGCCTCCAAGGTTTTGGCATCAGCCACTGGCTTGATCTCGCCCAATTTGAGCTGAGGTGCAGTTTTGCGTACCTTGGCCCAGCCCACCATTTCAAGCATGCGGATGTAGCCCCAACCAATGTCGAACTCAAATGGTTTGACCGACAGCTTGGCCGACGTGGGGTAGGTGTGGTGGTTGTTGTGCAACTCTTCACCGCCGATGATGATGCCCCAGGGGCTGACATTGGTGGAGGCATCGGACGCCTCGAAATTGCGGTAACCCCAGTAGTGACCGATGCCGTTGATGATGCCCGTGGCCATGACAGGAATCCAAAGCATTTGTACCGCCCAAATGGTTAAACCGATAGCACCAAAAAGCGCCAAATTCAAAATCAGCATCAAACCGACGCCCTGCCAAGAGAACCGGGTATACAAATTCCGCTCCATCCAGTCGTCAGGCGTTCCCGTCCCATACTTATTCAAGGTTTCCGGAATTTTCGCTTCAGCCTTGTACAACTCCACACCCGTCAACAACAAGGCTTTGATACCCCGAGTTTGTGGGCTGTGAGGATCCTCTTCTGTCTCGCACTTCGCGTGGTGCTTGCGATGCACCGCCACAAACTCTTTGGTGACCATGCCTGTGGTCAACCACAACCAAAAGCGAAAAAAATGGGAGGGAACCGGACCCAGGTCAAGCGAGCGGTGCGCTTGAGCGCGGTGCAAAAAGATGGTCACTGATGCGATGGTGATGTGGGTAAGAACCAGCGCAACTACCACCAATTGCCACCAAGTGGTTTGAATCAAGCCGTTGGCTAACCAGTCAACGACGCTGTCAAACACCATAGAAATCATGTTCATTCAAATGCTTTCATATCGCCCATACGCAGGCAGTAACTTATTGTAGGCGAGCCCCTGGGCGCACGGGCGGTCAATACCGGGACAAAACAAGGCAAATTCACCTGTTGTTTGAGGTATCTGAGGTCGATTTGACTGGGATCAAGCGATCAGAGGATGCGAAAAGGTGCCTCTGGACAACTCAAACACGTTCCCAAACAGCCGCAAAAAATGCGTCGGTGCCGTGGCGATGCGGCCACAACCTCAGAAATTCACCCTTAACGAGGTCCTCCGCCTGTCCCGCGTGCGCTTTGGTCAACACCTCAGCCGCGTTCAAAAGCTTGAAGTTGCTGCCCTGTGCATCGGTAAAGGCATTCGCCACCGCTTCGTTTTCGGCTTCAAGCAAACTGCAGGTGGCATAGACCAAGCGTCCACCCGGTTTGAGCAAGCGTGCAGCGCTGGTCAGGATGGCGGTTTGTTTGGCTTGCAGCTCCAAGACAGATGCGGCGTTTTGACGCCATTTCAGATCGGGATTGCGGCGCAGGGTGCCCAGCCCCGAACAGGGCGCATCCACCAGCACCCGATCCATCTTGCCTGCCAGGCGTTTGATCCGGTCATCGCGTTCATGCGCGATTTGCACCGGGTAAACATTGGACAGGCCGCTGCGGGCCAACCGTGGCTTCAGTGCGGCCAATCGATGGCCGGAGGTATCAAAAGCGTAAAGCCGACCGGTATTGCGCATGCTGGCACCCAAGGCCAAGGTTTTGCCACCGGCACCGGCACAAAAGTCAGTGACCATTTCGCCGCGTTTGGCATCCAAACACAGAGCGAGCAATTGACTCCCTTCGTCTTGCACCTCGACATCACCGCGTTTGAATACGTCCAAAGTTTGCAGGGCCATTTTGTTGTCCAGGCGCAGGCCCCAAGGCGAATACGGCGTGACTTGGGCTTGATGGCCCGCCACCATCAACGCCTTTTGGGCCTCTTCACGGCTGGTCTTGAAGGTGTTTACACGCAAGTCCAGTGGCGCCGTGTCGTTCAACGCATTCACCACTGGCCAGAAATCTGGCCCGAGCGAAGTCTTTAGCGAGTCAGCCAGCCAGTCGGGCAGGTTGTGTCGTAGTTTTTCTGGCAGGGTGCTGGGGTGCACGGCCAGCATTTTGGGCAACCAGTCTTGCTCGAAGTCGTTGAGAGCGGCACGCAAGAATGCGGCATTGCCTTGCCAGCCCAACAGCGCCAATCGCCGCACCATCTCACCCTTGCCGGACTGCGCTTGGTTCTCGAACAACAGACGCTTGCGCAGCACCATATAGGTGGTTTCAGCCAGGGTATGGCGCTCGCGGGGCCCAAGCCCTCGCTGCTGGCGGAAAAAGCGCGACACGATGGCGTCTGCAGGGGAATCAAACTGCATCACTTGGTGGAGCAGTTCGGTGGTCAATTCGACAAGGGCGTTAGGGTGCATGGGTGAATTATCGTTGGGGCTGCTTATTTCAACTTCAGGAGTTGAGTTCATGAGCCCGGTTGACCCCAAAGACTTGAACGCCCTGCCCCCTTTGCCGGCCATCGTGCTCGGCCACTACCGCCACTACAAAGGCGGCGACTACGAAGTGATCGGCGTCGCACGCCACAGCGAAACCCAGGCACCCATGGTGGTCTACCGGCCGCTTTACAACAACACCGGTTGGTGGGTGCGGGACCACGGCATGTTTTTTGAGTCGTTAGAGGTGGACGGCGTGATGCGCAAACGTTTCGACTTCATCGGCTCCATCGGCAAACCCAGTGGTCTCGCGCCGATGCAAAAAGACTGAAACCGCGAACTTGTCCCTGAGGGCTACCCTGCGCCCCGCCCCAGTTCAAAGACCAAATAGCTGCGACTTCCCTAGGTGCTGGCGCACCACCCCACGTGCATCGACTGACACCTCGCCGTCCACGAGCCAACGCACAGCTTGCGGATACATCAGATGTTCTTGCTTCAAAACACGGGCCGCCAAGGATTCTTCGGTGTCCCCCTCCAATACCGGCACCACCGCTTGGGCCACGATAGGTCCGTGATCGAGTTCCGGGGTCACAAAATGCACCGTGGCGCCGGCGACTTTGCAGCCGGCATCGAGCGCACGTTGGTGGGTGTGCAGACCTGTGAAAGCTGGCAACAGCGATGGATGGATATTCAGCATCCGCCCTGCAAAAGGCGTAATGAACACCGGGGTCAAGATGCGCATGAACCCAGCCAGCACCACCACATCGGGCGAAAACGAGGTCACCGTTTTGGCCAAATCGGCGTCAAAAGCTTCTCGATCTGGATAGTCACGGTGATTGACAACGGCGGTGGCAATTCCCTGAGCCTGGGCGAAAACCAGCCCCACCGCATCCGCCCGGTTGCTCACCACCGCCGCGAGTCGAGCATTCCACCGTTCGCGGGCGCAAGCATGCACGATGGCCTCCATGTTGGAGCCCCGGCCGGAAATCAAGATGACGATGTTTTTCATGGATGGCATTGCATGAGGGTGATGACAGTTTAGCCATCAGCTGATCGGCAGTTTTTCTTTGATACTTCCTTTGCGAGGAGTGGGTGCTTTTGATGTATGCTCATTTTGTGGGATATTATCCCGCTCTCAACTCATTTGCTCACTGAGCGATCATGCTCGCCCTCTCCGAAGCCTGGGTAGGACGTACTGGTTCAACGAAGGGCAGCTGACTGGCGCTCGGTAGGCTGTGACTAAAATCACGGTCCTAGCCGCCTCGCGGTCGAGTGTTGTTAAGCCATGAAATTTACAAAACTACTAAATCTGCAAGGGAAGATATGAATCGAATTTTGAACTACGCGGCCACACTTTCCATGGTCGCTTTACTTGCCGCCTGCGGTGGTGGCGTCGATGACGGATCAGCAACTGCGAGCTCAGAAACGGATGACCAAGCCAAAGAGACGCAAGCCCTCGTAGAGCCGCTGGTTGATTCAATGCGCATCTCAGCCGGAAACGCCCACACGGTTGGCCTACGGGTTGACGGCAGCGTTTTCACCTGGGGCCAAAATAACCAGGGACAACTCGGCGCTGGAAACTACACCGACTCGAACACCCCAACGCTCGTCGCCGGACTCAGCGCCGTTAAAGCGGTGCGTGCTGGCCATTCCCATACCGTAGCGCTCAAGCGAGATGGCTCCGTCTGGACATGGGGCAGCAACTTCAACGGCCAACTGGGCAATGGAAGTACCGGTGTATCGCCCAGGCCCGTCCTGGTGCTTGGCCTGAGCGGTGTGAAAACCATTGCGGCTGGTCAAACACACACATTGGCGGTCAAAACGGATGGAACGGTCTGGGGTTGGGGACGTGCATCCGTCACGTCGAGCAACCGACCTACCCAGGTTGCTGGTCTGAGCAACGTGAAATCCGTTGCAGCGGGCGCACAGTACTCAGTTGCGCTGACGAATGACGGGACTGTTTGGGCCTGGGGGAACAACACATTCGGACAACTGGGGAATGGCAGCACAGCGTCCTCCGCGACACCGGTCGCCGTGCCCGGTCTGGTCGGAGTGAAAGCGATCGCTGCCGGCGACACCCACACACTGGCTTGAAGAATGATGGCTCTGTCTGGGCCTGGGGCAGTAATTTTTACGGTCAACTCGGCAACAGCAGTCGGCTTTCTTATGTGCCAGTTTCGGTCCCGGGTCTCCTCGCAGTTCAATCGGTGGATGCCAGCGCCTATAACAGCGTGGCACTGAAAACAGACGGCACGGTACTCAGCTGGGGCAACAACTTCTTCGGCCAACTTGGCAACGGCACACGCACCAATAGCTCCACGCCGAGCGCCGCTTTGGGAATCACCGGTGCGGTAGCGATTGCAGCAGGTACCGGCAGCGCCCATGTGCTCAAAGGCGACGGCTCGGTGTTCGGGTTTGGCATGAACAACTCTGGGCAGTTGGGGAACAACACCCTGAGCATGAGCAGCGTGCCGGTGCAAGCCACAGGCTTGCGTGGGGTTGGCGTGCTCAATCTGGGCAAGTCGGCTTCGCGCTAACCGCCACATACGGCCATCCGAAACGTTGGGAGCACGCCACATCAGTTGAGCGGCGGCGTCCATCACACAGCGTCCTCGTCCTCTGCCACGCAGGGAGCGAGGACGTGTTTTTTTGCAGTTGATTCCCGTCGAGTTGATCACCGCCAGTGACATGAAAACCAAGCAGGCAAGCCGCATCAATCATTCGGAGTATCGAGCACGGCCTTCCGCTGAATACCGCGCGACGGTCGTTTTGGGACTCATGGTCAGCCTGCCTTTTTTGGTGCCAGTGCACACACTGCCGATTCCCTCTTTTCATTCCGAGTGGTTGGCCATGTTGCTGGGTTGCCTTGCCGCCATGGTGATTGCGCGGACCAGGAGCACGCAACACTTTTGGGTACCAGGCATCGGCAGTGCACCGCTGGCATTGATCGCTGTGGTCCTGCTTCAATGGGCCTTGGGAATGTTCAGCTACGGGGCGAGTGCCTTCACGCTCAGCATGATCCTGGTTTGGGGCCGCCATGATTGCAACGGCTGGGCAGACACTGGTCCGGACGCTGGGTGAACGCAGTTTGACCTCCCGACTCGCCTGGCTCTTGTTGGCGGGTGGCCTTGTCAACGCACTCTTTGGGTTGTTCCAGTATTTTGGACTGTGGCAGGCATTTGGCGGTTTGATCAGTACACCGCTGGATCTGTCCACGTTCGGCATCTACGGCAACTTGGCGCAAGAAAACCACTTTGCCACCCACATGTCGCTGGCCCTCGTTTCCGCCAGCTATCTCTGCTACTCGAACCAATTGAAGCGACGATGGTTTGCCGTGATGGTTCTCATGTGCCTGTCAGCACTGTTTCTATCCGGCTCCCGCAGCAGTTTTCTCTATTTGGCTTGGATCGTTGCCTTGTCGTTGGTGCTCTTGCGCTGCGGCGTCCATAGGCCAAACAACAAACAACTCGCCGCTTGGGCGGTTGCTGTGCTTTTGACACTGGGGCTGCTCGCATCGCTCTTCGTGCTTGTTTCTCCTTCATCGCCCCAACTGCAACGTTTGCTCACGTTTTCAAGCGCTTTTGGACCCCGCATGACACTCTGGCAACACGCCATCACCATGTTTGTGGAGCAACCCCTTCTCGGCGTTGGATTCGATGCATTTGCCTACCGTTTGGTTGGCCAACTGCACCCATCGACAGACCCCATCGTCTGGGGCGTTGACCAGTACGCCCACAATTTGATTCTGCAATTGCTCGCAGTGGCAGGCTTGTGCGGATTGCTTGCCCTCGCATGGCCAGGGCTGGGCTTGCTGCACCGAATGCTGCGTGTGCCCTACTCGGTCGAGAGACTTTGGAGCTGGGGCGTGATGGGCATTTTGCTTATCCACAGCCTGCTGGAGCAGCCCTTGTTCTACACCTACTTCCTGGGGATCGCCGCGTTGGTGGCGGGCTTGTCGGACACCAAAGCATGGGCACTCTCACTTGGAGGCAAAACCCGAACGGTGGTTGTCACCGTGTGCGCTGTCGCGCTGCTGTTCCTGCTCAAGACCGCGAATGACTACGACAACATCGAAGGCCACTTTTACAGCGCGCGGTATGCAAGCCCAAACATAAATGACCAAGCAGCCGCTGAAAAAGAAGTCCTTGAAGGCTTGAAACGCTTCTCTATCTTTTCACCGCTGGCCGAGTTGATCGCGCCTGAACATTCTCTGCCCGCCAGCGCATCACCTAGCGAGAAGGTGGCATTGAATGCGCGCCTCATGCGTTATGCGCCCGTGGCCGAGATCGAATTCCGACATGCCGCCTTGCTGGCTGAGGACGGGCGCATGGCCGAGGCCACCCAACAGTTCGCGCGTGCAGCGTTCGCCTACCCACGGGATGCTGAGCATTACCTGACCCGCTTCAACGCCCTGGCGGCAACGGATTCAACCACTTATGGACCATTGGCAGAATACGCCAGCGAGTGGATCCGCACCAGAATCCAGACCCACCACAAGCCATAGTCAAAAGTGGCGAGGGGTCAGTCCACGACATCCGTGGATGCACACTTGCGGCCCCTGGGATCAGCCCACCTACAATCCGCCCCCTACCCCGGCAACCAACTTATTCACCCACATCCCACCATGAAACAACGTGTCTTGTCCGGCATGCGCCCCACCGGCGCTTTGCATTTGGGCCACTACCACGGCGCACTCAAAAACTGGGTGCGTTTGCAGGCCGACTACGAATGTTTTTATTTTGTGGCCGACTGGCATGCGCTGACCACACACTACGAAACACGCGAAGTCATCGAGCGCAATGTGTACGACATGGTGATTGACTGGTTGGCTGCTGGGCTCGACCCCGAGCAGTGCACACTCTTCATCCAAAGCCGTTTGCCTGAACACGCCGAGTTGTTCACGCTGCTGGCCATGGGTACGCCGCTGGGTTGGCTTGAGCGCATGCCCACCTACAAAGACCAGATGGAAAAGCTCAAAGACCGCGACCTCGCGACCTATGGCTTTTTGGGCTACCCGCTATTGCAAGCGGCCGACATCCTCATCTACAAGGCCCACTATGTGCCCGTGGGTGAAGACCAGGCACCGCACGTGGAAATCACCCGTGAAGTGGCTCGCCGCTTCAACCACCTTTATGGCCGCGAGCCCAACTTTGAAGCCCTGGCAGTGGCTGTGGTCAAGAAGATGAGCAAAGACGATGGCAAAGCCTTCGACGCTGCGCGCAAGAGTTACCAGCAAAACGGTGACGAGGCATCGCTCGAAAAAGGCCGTGCGTTGATCGCGGGCTGTGGCGCACTGAGCAGCGCCGACCGCGAACGGCTAGACGGTTATCTGCGAGGCACCGGCAAAGCGGTGCTGACCGAGCCTGCCGTGCTGCTCACCGAAGTGAGCAAGTTGCCCGGCCTGGATGGCGAGAAGATGAGCAAGAGCTACGGCAACACCATCGCCATGCGCGAAGAGCCCGCCGAGGTGGAACGCAAAATCAAACGCATGCCCACCGACCCACAGCGCGTGCGCCGCACCGACCCGGGTGACCCGGATCGCTGCCCCGTGTGGCAATTCCACCAGGTCTATTCCGACGCGGACACCAAAGACTGGGTCGTCAAAGGCTGCAAGAGCGCGGGCATTGGTTGTTTGGAATGCAAACAACCCGTGATTGATGCCATCAAAAAAGAACAAGAACCTTGGCGCGAACGCGCGGACAAGTACTTGAGCAACCCGAAGCAGTTGCACTGGATTGTGGAAGTGGGCACAGAACGCGCGCGCACAGTGGCACGTGAAACCATGCGTGAGGTGCGTGACGCCATGGGTTTGGCTTACTGAGCACGCTTGCCCATAAAACGACTATCTCCCCCTATCCGCTGTGGCCGGCATTCACATCACCGACATTGAATCGGCCATCAACTGGTGGCGCGAGAAATCGCCCTCGCCCGATGGCATCACCGCCTGCCCCGAGGTGCGCGCCCTGGCCACCGTGTATGGCCTCATGGTCTACCACCACGAAAACGAATGCGACGACGCCACCATGCCGCGTAAGGCCCACAGCGCCTGGCTGGCTTGGTACGCCAGCACGCCCGATGCGCCTTGTATTGCCATTTGTTCCACCAGCCAAGGTGACGCCTACTGCAAAGGCTGCGGACGCACCTTTGACGAGGTACAGAACTGGACGGTGATGAGCCCAGCAGAAAAACGCGTCACCTGGCGGCGCATCACACTGGAAGCCACCGCCTGGAGGTTCAACCGGTATGCGGAGCGTGCGCGTGAGAGCAAGGGCTTGGATCACCCGCCACCTGAGGTATTTGAGAAAAGCCCGGTTTGATGCGCAGTAGCGTTAAATCGAGACCTTCGAGTCTTTTCCTCATGCGACTTTCAGTGGCAACACCAACACAAAACAACTGCCCCCACCCTCGCGCGCCTCGCAGCGCACGCGGCCACCGTGACGTTCGGCAATTTGTTTGACCAGGCTCAGCCCTAAGCCAACACCACCGTCTCTTTCGGCGTGACCGGGCAAACGGAAAAAGGGTTCAAAAATGCGCTCTCGGTGGGCAGCCGGCACGCCCGGGCCACGGTCGCACACCCGCAGCTCCACAACATCGCCTATCTGGTGCAATGCCACACTGATTTCGGGTGGCACTGATGCGGCTGACGTGGTGGTCTGGCCATAACGCTGCGCGTTCTCCAGCAAGTTACGCAGCGCGCGTCGCAACAAACGTTCATCGCCTTGCACGGTGAGCGCACTGCCTTGCACTTCGGCATCGACACGGGCGGCTTCCTCTGCGGCCAAGCCCAACAGGTCGATGGATTCCGTGGCCCCACTGGTGGATTGGGCATCCAAGCGGCTCGCCAAGAGCACCTCCTCCACCAAGGCATCTAACTCGCCAATGTTGGTACGTATCTCTTGCCGCAGACGATCACGTTGGGGGCCCTCACTGCCCTCCAAGAGCGACAGCGCCATTTTCAAACGCGCCAAGGGGGAGCGCAGCTCGTGGCTCGCATTGGCCAGCAGGTTTTGGTGGGAGCGCACCAAGGTTTCGATGCGCTGTGCGGCTTGGTTGAAACTACCAGCCAGCGCAGCGACTTCGTCTTTGCCGGTGATGTCGACACGGTGGCCGAGCGCACCCTCGCCGAACTTCTCAACGCCCGCTTTGAGGGCATTGAGCCTTTTGGTGAGGGCCCTGGCCACGGGCCACGCCGCCCCTGCCACGGCGACAAATAACAAAGCCAACAGTACCGCCAAGCCAAGGCCGCGCGGCCAGGCCATGAGTGCACGGTCGGGCACCACGCCCAAAGGCCCACCGTTACCCACAGGCGACGGACGCCCCGCCATGGCCACAACCGCCTCGGCAGCCTGGTGCGGCAGGCCGCGCATGACCCACAACGTGCGTCCATCTTCCAAACGCACCGGCAAACCGCGTTGTTGGCGGCTTTGTTCCCGGCGCACATAAACATCAGAGGCCCAAATGCGTTCCCCCGCCGCGTTGTGCAAGGCCAGCGGTATGCGCAGCCGTTCGGACCATTCGCGCACAGCGGCCGCTTGCTCGGGCGCTGATGCGTCTGCACCAGGCAGAGAACGCTGAATTAAATCGGCCCAGGCGTTCAAGCGCTCGATGTTGGAGGACTCAGCCATCGCCTGTTCTTGCAACCGCACTTGGGCCCTTTCACTGGCCACATGGCGCTGGAACAAAAAGCTGGAGACAAACGCAAACAGCAGCAGCACCGCCACAACGGTGAGGTAGATACGCAATGTGAGGGTTCTCATGCCGAGTCAAACGCCCTTTGGCCGACTATTGCGCGCCCCCAGACCTGTCGCTTTGCGCCAGGCCCCCCGAGGGGGATGAGAAAACTTGGGAGCGGCCCAGCGTTTTCTCATGAGGTTTCCATAAAACGTGACGCCCCACACCGTTCGGGCTGAGCCTGTCGAAGCCAGCGCGTACCTCGATGAGCCCTTCGACAAGCTCAGGGCGAACGGGGGGGTGGTTCGTCATGAATTTTGGAAACCTCAATAAGTCAGACCGGATCGTCGTGGGCCGCATCATCTGCATCTTGTTTTTTTGCGAACACATAACCGGCACCCCGCACGGTGATGACACGGCGCGGCATTTTGGGATCTTCTTCAATCTCTGCGCGAATGCGGGAAATGTGCACGTCAATGGAGCGGTCAAACGCTTCGAGCGGATGCCCCTTGAGGCTGTCCATGATTTGGTCACGCGACAACACCCTGCCCGGGCTTTGTGCCAGCACCACCAACAAATCAAACTGGTGACTGGTCAGGTCGCACAGCTTGCCTTTGACGCGGGCCACACGTTCGCCCAGGTCGATTTCCAAACGTCCAAAGCGCAGCACGTCGTCGTTCAAGGCCAGCGGGGCGGCACGGCGCAGCAAGGCCTTGATGCGGGCCGAGAGTTCACGCGGCTCGAACGGCTTGGGCAGGTAGTCGTCCGCGCCCAGCTCCAAGCCGACGATGCGATCCAGCGGTTCGCCACGTGCTGTCAACATCAACAAGGGCAATTGACGGGTTCGCGGATTGGCGCGCAAGCTGCGGCACAAGTCCAGGCCATCGCCGTCGGGCAGCATGAGGTCCAGCAGCAAAGCGTCGTAGCTGTTGCGATCAAGTAGTTTTTGTCCGTCCGCCAAAGAGGCAGCCGTGTCCACCAGATAACCGCAAGCCCGCAGAAAATCGCCCACCATCTCTGAGAGGCGGGCGTCGTCATCGATGAGCAAAAGGCGTGCTGTCATGGCCGATGTAGGAGTGTCGTCGATCGGTGAACGAGCGGCGCTTGATTTCACCATCAAATGTCGCTGCTATTGATCCGACCTGATGAAGTCTGAACCGTTCACCCTGACCCTTCGACTTGCCTTCAGTCCTGAGCTTGCCGAAGGGTAGCGCGTACAACCTGGGCTTCGACTCGCTCAGCCCGAACGGGAGTGGAGATTTCGTCAAGCTGAATCCATACACGACAGAGTTCACGGCTGTTTGGGTTCACCAGGCGCAGCTGGTTTGCCGCCACGGTCTTCGCCACGTTGCTTGGCATGCTTTTGCATGTGATCGGCCATTTGCACACGCTGCTCAGGCGTGAGCACTTGGCTCACCTCCAACATGGCGGCCATCATGCGGCGGCTGTTTTGATCTTGCAGGGCAAGCATTTGCTGACGCAATTGCTCAGCCGCGTTGGCATCAACGGTCGGGGCCGCAAAAATCGCCCGTGCTTTGTCTCTGAACGTTCGACCCGCTTCGCGTTGCCCAGCCATGTCGTTCATCGTTTTTTGCATGATTTGTTGGATACGCGCCTTCTGGTCGTCGGTGGCGTTGATGCCAGACAACAAACGCTGCATGTGTTGAGGGTTGCCGCCCATCATGCCGCCATGCATGCCTTGGCCGCCCGGTTGGGCCCAGGCCGACAGTGCCACGCTGCTGGCCAAGGCCGCTAGCGCACCGATCAGCCAGTAGCGCACCGAGGTTTTGGGGGCCCCATGCGTGATGGCGGAGATGTCTGACAGTGGCGACGGATGGTTCACTGAGGGGGTCATGGGCTTCTCCTAGGTTGACGTCGGGATAACGTCTGATCGAAGAAGTTTGCAACCCGTGAGTCAAGCGTCTGTGCCGCTCAGGTAAAGATGTATGAAGTGCAGTCGAGGAGCAGAGGCGTGACTGGCAGGCATGTTTTTTGTATCCAATTGCTTCCAATGTCACAACTTCGACCTACCGACAGCGAATTAGCCTCTTTCCGGCAACCACTTAGCCGATCAAAGGCCCATCCAGACGGATCACCGCGCATTGAGGTGCGCGCTGTCTTCAGGGTGAGCGGATTGCTGGGATCCCCTTGCCTTGCCTATGGCCAAGTCCGTGGCGGCACCGGCGCTGCGCCGCAAAAAAGGAACCGTCAAGTTTTGGTTGCCAGGGGTATACCGGGTGTAAGCGATCGGGTTGTGCAGCAAGGCGGAAATGGCTTCTCGGTCGGCACCAAACTCCACCAAACGCGACCGGCCCGAGCGGCGGTGCAGCTTGAGCAGGCCACGGTTTTCCAGGCGGTCGATCGAAAGCGCGACACGATTCGGTGTGAGTGCACCGGCCATGTGGTTCTGCCTTAACTGACCCACGGTGCACACCACGGGCAACTCGTCGGCCCCTAAAGCCAGCAGCACGGACAACGCCATCGCGTCATCGTAGCTTTCGAGCCGGTGCAGTAACTCAATGAACAGATCGTTGTAGGTCATATCGTGAACATCCCATCGCTGCGGCCATTATGAGCAACCTACAAAGGGTGTGTTACAGAATCAAAAATCCCGCAGCGGATGGGCGTGGGCCGTCCAAGGGCTGACGAATTACCCGGCCACCATGCAGGCAGTGAACGAATCGACTTGGGCAGGCGACCAACGCGCTTGTTTGTGTTTGTCAATCGCCAAGGTGCGCACGCCTTCTGCTGCCTCACTGCTGCTACGGGGGCGCATCAAGGCTTGCGCCCGGACGCCACCCTGCCCCGCATGCCCACCCATTCATTCAGTGCCAGCGTGGCCAGCACCACGGCACCGCCCACCATGACCTGGCGGGTGGGTGCCTCGCCCGCCCCCAGCCATACAAGCGCGATGCCAAACACGATTTCCAACAGCGCCAAAAGCGCCATCTCGGGCGCAGGCAAGTGGCGCGCCACCCGTACCGCCAGGATGCAAGGAATCGCCAGTTGAAACAAGCCCAACACGGCCAGCAAACCGAGGTCGTGGGGTGAGCTGAGCCAAGGCCAGGACAGCGGTCCTGACACGGCACACGATAGGAGCGCGCCAATCAACAATGCCGGCAGCAAATCGACCGAGGCGCTGCTGCGGCGAATCAAGTTCCAATTGATGGCTGCCGCCAAAGGCACACCGAGTGCGACAACGCTGCCCGCCAGATGCCTCGGGTCGCTGCTCAGGCCGCTGCTGTACATCCAGGCAATGGTGCCGCCCGCCACAAAAATCGCCACCCAGGTGCGCTGCGGCACGTGCAGGCCCAGCATGAAACGTCCGAGCAAAGCCGCCATCAGCGGTGCCAAACTCATGGTGATGAGCACATTGGCCACTGTGGTCATGGTCAAGGCCATCATGAAGCAGGTGAACATGGCACCCCACATCAGGCCGGACAGCCACAACACCGGCCCGCCCTTGAATTGCGCCCAGGTGGCGCGGCCATGCCGCCAAACAAAATAGACCAGGAGCGACAGCGCGGTAAAGAGGCTGCGCCAAAACGTCACCTCAAACCCGCGTGCCGACTCCAAGTGACGCGTCACCACCCCCGCGATGCTCCACATCAGGGTGATGATGAGCATGAGGAGGATGGCGCGGCGGTGGGTCACTGGTACAGACTTTTTAACCTACTCGCGGATAAGCCAGCCTTGCATCAACCAAATACTTTAAGAAGTCGGTACCGTACTGAGTAATGTCGATACGATCTTCGCGCAACACAACCAGGCCATGGAATATCAAGTAGTCCATCCAACTTCCGAACTGCCTGTTCGCATACACGTCGGGAAAGTTTTTAACTGCCTCCGAGTACATGTTCTCGGCATGGCTACGCGGCAGTCCGTTCCGAGTTCCAGCAAGTTGCACCAAGAAATTGAGCTGACTTCCGAAGATGATGTGCGCAACTCGTGTGTACTCAAGCTCAACGTTCAAAGACGCGATCGCTCTACGCAGCAAAACGATTCGCTCTGAATCTGATTTGAGCGGCAGCTTGTCAAGATCCGCAACGACTGATTTCTCCCGTTCAATGACCGTAGCAGAGATTGGTTGTTGAATCAGTTCATCGAACCCGACCGCCTCCAGTTTGGGCGGCTCCAAGTCTTGGGGCCGACCAAATAGGACGCCATCCTTGCTCGCGCTAGAAATACGCTCCAACACCCGCTCAATGGGCTTACGAAAAAGTAGTGTCGCAAAGCCAGCAAAAACAAAGGTGGCTATTGGCCAGGCCACTGCTTCAATCATGGTGATCCTTTCGCGACAAGGGCCCAGTGTTTATCAAGCAGCCTCGCGAGACGCCTTCTTGCGGTCATGCTCTTTCAAGTGACGCTTGCGCACGCGAATCGACTTCGGGGTAATTTCCACCAGCTCGTCGTCGTCGATGAAGTCCACACCGTACTCCAGCGTGAGGTCGATCGGCGGCGTGATCTTGATCGCGTCTTCCTTGCCGGAGACGCGGAAGTTGGTCAGCTGCTTGGTCCGCGTCGCGTTCACGACGAGGTCGTTGTCGCGGCTGTGAATGCCGACGATCATGCCCTCGTAAACCGGGTCGTTCGGCTTGACGAACATGCGGCCTCGGTCGTCCAGTTTGCCCAAGGCATAAGTGAAAATTTCACCATCGTCCATCGAAATCAGCACGCCGTTCTTACGGCCGCCGATCTCGCCCTTGTGTGCTTCATAGCCGTCGAAGATCGAGGCAATCAAGCCCGAGCCACGGGTCAGGTTCATGAACTCGTTGCTGAAACCGATCAGGCCTCGCGCGGGAATGCGGTACTCGAGGCGCACGCGGCCACGGCCGTCGGGCTCCATGTTGACCATCTCGCCCTTGCGCAGACCCAGCGCCTGCATCACGCCGCCTTGGTGAATTTCTTCAACGTCGGCTGTGACCAGCTCCATCGGCTCGCACTTCTCGCCGTTGATCTCTTTGAACATCACACGGGGCTTGGAAACGGCCAGCTCGTAGCCCTCGCGGCGCATGTTCTCCAGCAAGATGGTGAGGTGCAACTCACCACGGCCCATCACCTCGAAGATGCCGTCTTCGCCGGTTTCGCTGACGCGCAGCGCCACGTTGCTTTGAAGTTCCTTTTGCAGGCGATCCCAGATCTGGCGGCTGGTGACGTATTTGCCTTCGCGACCTGCCAGCGGGCTGGTGTTGACGCAGAAGTTCATCGTCAGCGTCGGCTCGTCAACCTTCAGCATCGGCAGCGGCACGGGGTTCTCGCGGTCGGTGACCGTCACGCCGATGTTGATGTCTTCAATGCCGTTGATCAGCACGATGTCGCCCGGGCCAGCTTCGGTGACTTGCACGCGGTCCAGGCCCTGGAAGGTCAGCACGTTATTGACGCGGCCTTTGACAGCTTTGCCGTCCGGGCCTTCCATCACCAGCACATCCATGGCCGGCTTGATGGTGCCCTGGCTGATGCGGCCCACTCCAATGCGGCCGACGAAGGTGGAGAAGTCCAAAGCCGAAATCTGCAGCTGCAGGGGGGCTTCTGGGTCACCGGTGTTCGGCGGCACGTGCCTCAGGATGGTGTTGAACAGGGCGGACATGTCGGGGCCCCACTGCTCGCCAGGTGCGCCTTCGGTCAATGACGTCCAGCCGTTGATGCCAGAAGCGTAGACCACCGGGAAATCGAGCTGCTCGTCGCTCGCGCCGAGTTTGTCGAACAAATCAAACGCGGCGTTGATGACTGCGTCGGGCTTGGAGCCGGGTTTGTCCACCTTGTTCACGACGACGATGGGTTTGAGCCCAAGGGCCAGCGCCTTCTTGGTCACAAAACGGGTTTGCGGCATCGGGCCTTCTTGGGCATCAATCAAGAGCACCACGCCGTCCACCATGGACAGGGCGCGTTCCACTTCCCCACCGAAGTCCGCGTGCCCGGGGGTGTCCACGATGTTGATGTGGGTGCCTTCCCAGCTCACCGCACAGTTTTTGGCCAGGATGGTGATGCCACGCTCGCGTTCGATGGCGTTGTTGTCCATCACAGTGTCAACCACTTTTTCGTGGTCGGCAAAGGTGCCGGACTGGCGAAGCAATTGGTCCACCATGGTGGTTTTGCCATGGTCAACGTGGGCGATGATGGCGATGTTGCGGATCTGACGGGTCATGTTGAGCTCTCTGCGGTTTTCGTATTCGGACGGGGATTGAGCAGGCTCAGTTCCGATACCTCGATGGGACTGAGCAGTCTGGTTGAAATCAATTCGCCAGCGGTCAAATGACCACTGCCAAGGAAGGTGTGGGCGGGTGGGCCGTAGACACGAACATTAGGCGCATCAGCCAAGTTCAAACGACGCCGCATGCCACTCAAAAATCGGCCCGCGTCTTCGTTATTGAGCGTCACCTCGGGCCAGTCCGTGAGCAAGCGGTCTGCGGGCATCAGGGCAGCATCACGCTCTTGTTCACTCATGGCCGCGAGTTGTTCCAAGCTGTGGCTGTGTTCAAGCGACAAGCTGCCACTGCCGGTGCGGCGCAGCGCTTTCAGATGGGCCCCACAACCCAGGTGTTTGCCGATGTCTTCTGCCAAGGTGCGGATGTAAGTGCCTTTGCTGCAGCGCACGTCCAAAACCCAGACCGAATTGTCGCCTTCAACGATGTCGATTTGATGAATGGTGACGGCACGCGATTGCCGCTCCACCTCGATGCCCTGGCGCGCATATTCATACAGCGCCTTGCCATCTTTTTTCAAGGCGCTGTACATCGGCGGGAGTTGTTGAATGGGGCCGGTCAGCGCCGAAACCGCCGCTTGCACTTGTTCAGGCGTGACGTTCACCGACTGAGTAACCAGCACTTCGCCTTCGGCGTCGCCCGTCGTGGTGGTGGCCCCCAGCTGCAATGTGGCAAGGTAACGTTTGTCGGCATCCAGGCTCACTTGAGAAAACTTGGTGGCCGCACCAAAACACAATGGCAACAAGCCCGTTGCCAAGGGATCGAGCGTGCCGGTGTGGCCCGCTTTTTCAGCGCGGTAAAGGCGTTTGGCTTTTTGCAGCGCGTCGTTGCTGGACAGGCCAAGCGGTTTGTCCAACAAGAGCACGCCATGCACCGCACGGCGCACAATTTTTGTGCGCGCGGGTGTAGGTGGCGTTGCAGTGGCGGACATCATCACCTCAGCCTAGATCCGGCAGTTGGACACGCCCGAGTGGGCTGTGATTCGGGGCGTTGGCAAGGCGCGACGACGCGGCGGGCTCGTGCCCGCAAGGAGGAGCAACGCCGCCAGCGCACTGAAGCACAGTTCAATCGGGTGTGTAGCGCTGTCACCCAAAAGGTGCTCGGCTTCGTGGAAGGAAATTTCAATGTTCATAGGGGCTGCAAGCGGAAGAAAGCGGTCAACTGTCGGATCTAGGCTCACTCGTCCTTGGCCCGCGTGGCGTTGGCTTGTTGAATGAGCAGGTTCAACTCGGCGGCACGCTCGGTCGTGCGGTCAAATACAAAGTGCAGCGTGGGCACGGTGTGAATCGACAAACGCTTGAACAGGCCGTTGCGCAAAAAACCAGCCGCTTCGTTCAGCGCTTCTTCGCACTCTTGAGGCTGACCAATCAACAGCGAGAAAAACACCTTGGCGTGGGCGTAGTCGGGCGTGACTTCCACCGCGTGCAAGGTCACCATGCCAATGCGCGGGTCTTTGAGGTCGCGGATCAGCTCGGCCAGGTCGCGCTGGATCTGGTCGGCCACGCGGAAACCACGGTTGGGGATGGAGCGCTTGTGTTTCATGACTACCTGGTCTGTGATGGACTAACCCACTTTGCAAAAACAAACCCCGCCTTCTTGTGGAGGGCGGGGTTCGGGGCACACCCGATAACCGACCGCTTTAAAGCGTTCGGGCCACTTCCTTGACCTCGAAGATTTCCAACTGGTCGCCTTCTTTGATCTCGTTGTAGTTTTTGAGCTTGATACCGCACTCAAAGCCGCTGGCCACTTCTTTAACATCGTCTTTCATGCGGCGCACCGAATCAATTTCACCGGTATAGACCACCACGTTGTCACGCAGCAAGCGGAAGCGTGCGCCACGACGCACCAGACCGGAGGTGACCATGGAGCCGGCCACGGTGCCAATCTTGGACGCCACAAACACGGTGCGGATTTCGGCTGTGCCCAGCATTTCTTCGCGCTGCTCGGGTGCCAGCATGCCTGTCATGGCGGCTTTCACTTCGTCGACCGCGTCGTAAATGATGTTGTAGTAACGCAGGTCCACGCCGTTGTTCTCGGCCAGCTTGCGCGCACCGGCATCGGCACGCACGTTGAAGCCGATGATGACGGCCTTGGAAGCAATCGCCAGGTTGATGTCGCTCTCGGAAATGCCGCCCACTGCGGCATGCACCACCTGCACACGCACCTCGGCGGTGCTGAGTTTGACCAGGGACTGGGCCAGCGCTTCTTGCGAACCCTGCACGTCGGCCTTGATGATGAGGGCCAGGGTTTGCGCTTCACCTTGACCCATGTTCTCGAACATGTTTTCCAGCTTGGCGGCTTGTTGTTTGGCCAGCTTCACATCACGGTACTTGCCTTGGCGGAAGGTGGCAATTTCACGGGCGCGGCGCTCGTCGGCGAGCACGATGAATTCGTCACCGGCTTGGGGTACATCGGTCAGGCCCTGAATTTCAACGGGAATGGACGGGCCTGCTTCAGTGGCAGGTTTGCCGTTTTCGTCCAACATGGCGCGCACGCGGCCATAGCTGGAACCCGCCAGCACCACATCACCACGTTTTAAGGTGCCTGACTGCACCAGCACGGTGGCCACAGGGCCACGGCCTTTGTCGAGTTTGGCTTCAATGACCAGCCCTTTGGCCATGGAGTCTTTGGAAGCAGTCAGCTCCAACACCTCGGCTTGCAGCAGCACCTGCTCCAGCAAGTCGTCGATGCCTTGACCGGTCTTGGCAGACACGGGCACGAAGGGGGACGGACCACCAAATTCTTCAGGCACCACTTCTTCAGCCACCAACTCGCTCTTGATGCGCTCCACATTGACGCCCGGCTTGTCGATCTTGTTCATCGCCACGACCAAAGGCACACCTGCCGCCTTGGCGTGGGAGATGGCTTCTTTGGTTTGCGGCATCACGCCGTCGTCGGCAGCCACCACCAAGATCACGATGTCGGTCGCCTTCGCACCACGGGCACGCATGGCGGTAAACGCAGCGTGGCCTGGGGTGTCGAGGAAGGTGATCATGCCGCGCGGTGTGTCAACGTGGTATGCGCCAATGTGCTGGGTGATGCCGCCAGCTTCACCGGAGGCCACACGTGCGGTGCGGATGCGGTCCAGAAGCGAGGTCTTGCCGTGGTCAACGTGGCCCATCACGGTCACCACCGGGGCGCGGTGGAAAACTTCATGGTGGGTCTCGGCCTCGGTGCCTTCGCTCAAGAAGGCTTCCGGATCGTCGAGCTTGGCCGCGAAGGCCTTGTGGCCCATTTCTTCCACCAAGATCATGGCGGTTTCTTGGTCCAACTGCTGGTTGATGGTGACCATTTGGCCCAACTTCATCAACTGCTTGATGACTTCAGACGCTTTCACGCTCATCTTGTGGGCCAAGTCGGCCACGCTGATGGTTTCTGGCACGTGAACTTCTTGAACCTGTTGTTCAACTGGCGCTGCGGCCACGTGCTGCTGGTTGTCGTTGCGGTCATTTCCACCGCGTCGTCCGCCTCGCGGAGCACGCCAGCCAGGCCGGGTGGCGCTTGCGCCCGCAGGGCTGTCGGTGCGGCCTTTGACAGTACCGCGTTTTTTGGCATCGTCCGCCCAGCTGGATGAAAGCTTCTCTGATTTGACCGATTTTTTGTCGCCCGGCTTTGCCGCAGCAACGGGCGCAGCAGCGCCAGGGGCGGCTGCGGGCTTGTGGATGGTTCCCTTGATCTCTTTGCCCGCTTCCACCTTGGGGGGCTCAGGTGCTTTGGGCGGTGGCGCCACTTTCTTTGGCGCATTCATCATCGCGCGGATCGCGGCGGCCTCGTCTTCGGCGGCTTTGCGGCGTTTTGCGAGGTCAGCGGCGCGTTGTTTTTCCTCGTCCACCACGTCGGCGGCTTTGATCACACGCAACACAGGCTTCGCCGCCTCTGCAGGTGCAGCGGGGACCGCAGCTGCCACCACGGCCTTGCTCGCCTTGGCTGCTGCACCCTTGGGTGCAGCAGCCTTGGCCGCTGCTTCTTCGATTTGGGCGCGTTCGGCGGCCAAGACAGCTTCACGAGCGCGAACTTCGGCGGCTTCCCGCTCTAAACGTTGTTCTTCCTCGCGCTGACGCTGTTTTTCCGCCAGCTCTTCTTCTTGACGACGCAGAAGGTCGGCCTGCGCCTTGGCTTCGAGCTCTCGTCGCTGCAACTCGGCTTGATCGACCTCAGGTACAACCGGCACTTCTACGGCGGGTGTCTCATCGCGCTGAACGAAGGTGCGCTTCTTGCGAACTTCGACCTGAATCGTGCGGGCCTTGCCAGACGCATCGGCCTGCTTGATTTCGCTGGTGGATTTGCGAGTTACCGTGATTTTCTTGCGCTCGGTGCCAGCAGCTGTGCCGTGGGCGGTGCGCAAAAAGTCAAGCAGACGTTCTTTGTCGGCCTCGGTCAGGGCATCGTCCGTCGACGCCTTGCTGACGCCAGCCGACTGCAACTGTTCCAGCAGTGCGGTGGCTGAGCGGTTGAGCTCTGCGGCGAGTTGGGCGACGGTGGTCACAGCCATTGTTCAATCCTTGCGTGGGTCTAGCGGGGCAGCGTGTTAGAGCAAAAGTAAGCAGCAGACATCGTGATGTCAGGTCGTGAACCAGTGCTCGCGCGCTTTCATGATCAGTGTCTTGGCGGCTTCGTCATCGATGGCTGTCATCTCGACCAGTTCATCCACAGCCAAGTCGGCCAAGTCATCTCGGGAGTGGATGTTGCCGGTGGCCAACTTGGCGATCAATTCAGGCGTGATGCCCTCCAGATCGCGCAGGTTCTGCGACACGTCTTCCACTTTTTCTTCTTTGGCGATTTCCATCGTCAACAGAGCATCTTTGGCGCGGGTGCGCAACTCGTTCACGGTGTCTTCGTCAAAGCCTTCAATTTCCAGCATTTCCTGCATTGGCACATAGGCCACTTCTTCAAGCGAAGCGAAACCTTCTGCGATCAGGATGTCGGCCACTTCAACGTCCACATCCAGTTTGTCCACGAACAATGCGCGAACACTGTCGGACTCTTGGGCCTGTTTGGTGTTGGACTCTTCAGCCGTCATGATGTTGATGCGCCAGCCGGTCATCTCAGACGCCAAACGCACGTTCTGACCGCCACGGCCGATGGCGATGGCGAGGTTTTCTTCGTCCACCACCACGTCCATGGCATGGCGCTCTTCATCCACCACGATGGACTGCACATTGGCTGGAGCCAGCGCGCCAATCACAAACTGGGCCGGATCTTCTGACCACAACACAATGTCCACACGCTCACCGGCGAGTTCGTTGGTCACACCGTTGACACGCGAACCACGCACGCCCACGCAGGTCCCAATAGGATCCACCCGTTTGTCGTAAGACACCACGGCAATCTTGGCGCGGGAGCCAGCGTCGCGGGCGCAGGATTTGATCTCCAGCAGGCCCTGCTCAATCTCAGGCACCTCTTGGGCAAAGAGCTCGATCATGAAACCGGGCGCGTTACGCGACAGAATAATTTGCGGGCCGCGCAGCGTGGGATCAACCTCGGCGATATAAGCGCGAACCCGGTCGCCCACCCGGAGGTTTTCCTTCGGGATCATCTCGGTGCGGCGCAGGCGACCTTCCACACGGCCTGATTCGACAATGATGTCGCCCTTGTCCAAACGTTTGACGGTACCGACAAAAATCTTCTCGCCACGCGAGAGGAAATCGGTCAGAAGCTGTTCGCGTTCAGCATCACGAATTTTTTGAAGAATGACTTGTTTCGCTGCTTGGGCACCAATGCGCCCAATCGAGACCGATTCCACAGGCTCTTCGATGTAGTCGTCGACTTCGATGTCGGCAATTTGTTCTTGCGCTTCAAACAGCAGAACTTCAGAGTCAGGCAATTGCAAACCGGCCTCGTTCGGCACCACATGCCAGCGGCGGAAGGTTTCGTAGTCGCCGGTTTCGCGATCCACCGCCACGCGCATGTCCACTTCGCCGCCATGCAGCTTTTTGGAAGCAGAAGCCAGTGCCGCCTCGACAGCACCGAACACCACTTCACGCTCTACGCTTTTTTCACGCGAGATGGCGTCTACCAACATCAACAGTTCGCGGTTCATTTCTTATCGCCTCCGTCTACTTGATCCTCGGTCTGAGCTTGAACCAACTCATCCACTGGGTTCGGCGCAAACCGCCGACCTTTGAAATCCACCATCGGTACCAGCCGGGCTTCACGCACTTCTTGCAGAGAAAAATCCAATGCCTGATCCACCTTGCCGTCGCTGAACACCACACGCCAAGCTGCTTCGGCAACGGGTGCCTCAGCTGTCGGCGCTTGATCCAGTGCCTGCAACACGCCACGGTATTTTTTTCGACCTTGAAACGGCAGCTTCAAAGTCACGTCAATTTCTTGGCCCACAAAACGTTGGAAATCGGCCGGCTTACGGATCAAACGATCCAGTCCTGGCGAGGACACTTCCAAACGCTCGTAGGCAAAATTTTCCACTTCCAAAACATGCTGCAGTTGGCGAGTCACTTTTTCGCAGTCGTCCACCGTGATGAACTCGCCACTCGGGTCACCCGCCACACGGTCGATGTAGATGCGCAACAAACCACGGGGCGCTCTCTCGGTTTCCACCAAGTCGTACCCCAAACCATTGACTGTGCGTTCAACCGTTAAATCAAGGCTCATCAGACCGCTTATCGAATTCAAGCAAAAGTGTTTCGGCCAAAAAAAATGGGGCTGGAAGAATCCGCCCCACGCAGCTTTCTTGGAAAAGAAGGATTGTACCGCGCTCTTGTGGGTATATCAAGGATTGGGAAGGCTAAAAGTCCTCTCACTGCCCCTGTTGCGCCAGTACAGGTCGCTGGCATGGGGCAACGCAGCGCGGAAAAGCCGCCGTGCCAAAATCGTCGGCTATTTGACTGGGAGAACCCATGGGATTTTTATCTGGAAAACGATTTTTGGTCACCGGCGTACTGTCAAACCGCTCTATTGCCTATGGCATTGCCCGCGCTTGCCACCGCGAAGGGGCAGAAATTGCACTCAGTTATGTGGGTGAGCGCTTTAAGGAGCGGACCGAAGGTTTTGCCGCAGAGTTCGGCTCCAAGCTCATTTTTGACTGTGATGTGGCCGACGACACCCAAATCGAGCGCTTGTTTACAGACCTCGGCACCGTTTGGCCTCAATTTGACGGGTTTGTGCATTCCATCGGTTTCGCACCTCGAGAAGCCATTGCTGGTGATTTTTTGGAAGGCCTCTCCAGAGAATCCTTCCGCATTGCGCACGACATTTCGGCCTACAGCTTCCCCGCACTGGCCAAAGCCGCCCTGCCCTACCTCACGCCTCAGGCGGCACTGCTGACCCTGACCTACCTCGGCTCAGTGCGCAGCGTGCCGAACTACAACACCATGGGGTTGGCCAAAGCCTCCTTAGAGGCCAGCGTGCGTTACTTGGCCACCAGCCTCGGCCCCAAAGGGATTCGCGTCAACGGAATTTCGGCCGGGCCGATCAAAACGTTGGCGGCCTCGGGCATCAAGGATTTTGGCAAGCTGCTGGGTGAGTTCGCAGCCACCGCCCCGCTTCGCCGCACCGTGACAATTGAAGACGTGGGCAATGTGGCGGCATTTTTGATGTCCGATTTGGCTGCCGGTGTAACCTCAGAAATCACCTATGTGGACGCGGGTTTCAGCCACGCGATGCCCAACCCTGGCGAAAGCTGAAGCAACGGCGGCAGCGCACTTGCGCTATCGCACGCAATCCACGTAGTAGCGGCGCGTCGCGCCTTCATCGTCGCTTTCCACCAAACCGTGGACATCGGTGTCAAACCCGGGGAAGGCGGCGTTGAACTGCCGGGTGAAACGCAGGTAGTCCACGATCTTTTTGTTGAACCGCTCGCCAGGAATCAAAAGCGGAATTCCGGGTGGATAGGGCGTCAGCAGCGAGGTCGTGATCCGCCCCTCGAGCGCATCAATTTCCACCCGCTCGGTCTCGCGACGCGCAATGCAAGCAAACGCGTCACTGGGTTTCATGGCGGGGTGGATGTCCGACAGATAGACCTCGGTGGTCAGCCTCGCGATGTCGCCTTTGGCATAGGTCTCGTGAATGCTTTGGCACAGGTCGCGCAGACCCAATCGTTCATAACGGGGGAACTTGGCCACAAACTCAGGCAAGACGCGCCACATGGGTTGGTTGCGGTCGTAGTCATCCTTGAACTGCTGCAACGCGGTCAGCATGGTGTTCCAGCGGCCTTTGGTGATGCCGATGGTGAACATGATGAAGATGGAATAAAGCCCGGTCTTTTCCACCACCACGCCGTGCTCGGCCAAGAACTTGGTCACGATGGAAGCGGGTATGCCCGTTGGAGCAAACTTGCCGTTCACATCCAAGCCCGGCGTGATGATGGTGCTCTTGATGGGGTCCAGCAGATTGAACCCGTCGGCGAGGTTTCCAAAACCATGCCATTCCTCATTGGCTTTGAGCACCCAGTCACTGCTTTGACCAATGCCTTCTTCGGCCAGTTGGTCGGGGCCCCAAATTTTGAACCACCAGTCGTCGCCAAACTCCTCATCCACCTTGCGCATGGCGCGGCGGAAGTCCAAGGCCTCCGAGATACTTTCCTCCACCAAAGCCGGGCCGCCAGGCGCTTCCATCATGGCTGCAGCCACATCACACGAGGCGATGATGGCGTACTGCGGGCTGGTGGAGGTGTGCATCAGATAGGCTTCGTTGAACAAATGCCTGTCCAATTTGCGCCCTGGTGAGTCCTGAACCAACACTTGAGACGCCTGGCTGATGCCTGCCAGCAGTTTGTGCGTGGACTGGGTCGCGAACACCAGTTGGTTCTGAGGACGCGGCCTGTTTTTGCCCATGGCATGGAAGCTGCCATAGAACTTGTGGAACGCCGCATGCGGCAACCACGCCTCGTCAAAGTGCAGCGTGTCAATGTAGCCATCGAGTGAATGCTTGATGGCCTCGGTGTTGTAGAGCACACCGTCGTAGGTGCTTTGCGTCAGGGTCAGGATGCGCGGCTTGACGGTGTCCGCATCCACATCTTTGAGCAGCGGATTGGCCGCAATCTTGCGCCGAATGGCCTCTGGAGAAAACTCTTCTTTGGGAATGGGTCCAATGATGCCGAAGTGGTTGCGCGTCGGCGGCAAAAACACCGGCACCGCGCCGGTCATGATGATGGAGTGCAGGATGGACTTGTGGCAATTGCGATCCACCACCACCACGTCTCCAGGCGCCACCGTGTGGTGCCAGACCATTTTGTTGGACGTGCTGGTGCCATTGGTCACGAAGAAACAGTGGTCGGCATTGAAGATGCGCGCAGCGTTGTGTTCGGATGCAGCCACCGGTCCGGTGTGATCCAGCAACTGGCCGAGTTCTTCCACCGCATTACAAACGTCGGCACGCAACATGTTCTCGCCAAAAAACTGGTGAAACATTTGGCCAATGGGACTCTTCAAAAACGCAACGCCACCCGAGTGACCCGGGCAGTGCCAGGAGTAGGAGCCGTCTTGGGCGTAGTCCATCAGTGCCCGGAAAAACGGCGGCGCGAGCGAATCGAGGTAGCTGCGCGCTTCACGAATGATGTGCCGCGCCACAAACTCAGGCGTGTCCTCGAACATGTGGATGAAACCGTGCAACTCACGCAGCACATCGTTGGGCAAATGCTGGGAGGTGCGCGTTTCACCATAGAGGTAAATCGGAATCTCAGCGTTTTTGAAACGGATCTCTTCAATGAATTTGCGCAGGTTCAGCACCGCAGGGTCCAACTCCGGACCTGGGGTGAACTCTTCATCGTCGATCGACAAAATAAACGCGCTGGCCCGGCTTTGTTGCTGTGCGAACTGGCTCAAGTCGCCATAACTCGTTGCGCCCAAGACCTCGAAGCCTTCCTTCTCAATGGCCTGTGCCAAGGCACGGATGCCAAAACCCGATGTGTTCTCGGAACGAAAGTCCTCATCAATGATGACGATAGGAAAACGAAAGCGCTGCATGGCTGTCCTTGGGTGGCGCGTTGAGGATGCTCTGCATAACTCTTGCGAGGCTGGGGTGGCACGGATCGGGATGGGCTACAAGGCGTTTTTTGCGTCTAATAGCCCAGCTATTGGCAAAAAAAACAACGCCGTAGACCGCCCGAGTCCGTGCCGCCACATCCCGCAATGAGTTGTGCAGAGCATCCTGTAGGGAAGTGCAATCAGAAAGCGCGAAGTGTAGGGCTGTTTGGTGTCATATAGACACCCTAGGCGAGCCAAACAATAGCTGTGGCCTGCGCATGCTGTTTTCAGTACGCCCCCCAAGGGCAAGGTGGTCTCCGCCTGGTTGGGGGCATACACTCGCGCGGTTCGCTCGATAGGGTGCGCGACCGGTCGAGGCGATCAGCGGCACTTCACACAAAAGGATCTCCACACATGGACTTTTCGCCTGCCACCCTATGGTGGGTACTGGCCGGACTGCTTGTAGCGGCCGAGCTGCTCACCGGAAGCTTTTATTTGCTGATGGTCGCCCTGGGGATGGCCGGCGCTGCGGTGGCCGCCCACATGGGTCTGGCATTCACACCCCAGTTGTTGACCGCTGCCCTGGTAGGCGGTGGTGCGACCGCTGCGTGGCACTGGCACCGGGCCAAGCAGCCCCGTTCAGCGCCGGCCCACTTGAACCGTGACGTCAATCTCGACATTGGCGAGCGCGTCAGAGTCACAGCGTGGGAGGCCAACGGCACCGCGCGCGTGAGCTACCGGGGTTCGACCTGGTCTGCGCGTTTGGCACCGGGTGCAGACAGCGCCGCTGGTGATTACATCGTCAGTGCCGTTGAAGGCAATCACCTGGTCCTCACAGCAGAGTCTGCAACGGCGCAGAACAACTGAATCCACTTCTACAAATTACCGAGACACCAACATGACAGAAATTGCATTCGTCCTTAGCATCATTGCGATCATCTTCATCGTTCGCACGTTCAAGATCGTGCCCCAACAAAACGCATGGGTCGTGGAGCGCCTGGGCAAGTACGACCGCACCCTCACGCCAGGGTTGAAGTTCGTTGTGCCCTTCATCGAACGCGTCGCCTACAAACACTCGCTCAAAGAAGTACCGCTTGATGTGCCGAGCCAGGTTTGCATCACACGCGACAACACCCAACTGCAAGTCGACGGCATCATTTATTTTCAAGTGACCGACCCGATGCGGGCGAGTTATGGCTCCAGCAACTACATCTTCGCCATCACCCAACTGGCACAAACACTGCTGCGCTCAGTGATCGGCAAGATGGAGCTCGACAAAACATTTGAGGAGCGTGACTCCATCAACGCCTCCGTGGTCAACGCCCTCGACGAAGCCGCCATGAACTGGGGCGTGAAGGTGCTGCGTTATGAGATCAAAGACCTCACACCACCCGCCGAAATTCTGCGCTCCATGCAAGCACAGATCACCGCTGAGCGAGAAAAACGTGCCTTGATTGCGGCGTCCGAGGGCCGCAAGCAAGAACAAATCAACATCGCCACCGGTGAACGCGAAGCCTTCATCGCGCGCTCCGAGGGCCAGCGCCAAGCCGAGATCAACAATGCACAGGGCCAAGCCGCCGCGATCGTGGCCGTGGCTGACGCGACCTCAGAAGCCATCCGCAAAATCGCCGAAGCCATACGCTCCCCTGGTGGCGAGCAAGCGGTGCAGTTAAAAGTCGCCGAAAAGGCCGTTGAGGCTTACGCGCAATTGGCCCAAAAGAACAACACCATGATCGTGCCGGGCAACATGAGCGAGGTATCGGCCCTCATTGGCACCGCCATGACCCTGCTGAAGCAAAAGACCCCCGGCACACCATGAACATCGTGCTGAATGTATTGGGCAAAGAACTGGTCCCTTGCTCCTACGACCCACTCACAGGCTACTTTCGAGACGGCTGCTGCAATACGCAGGCAGACGACGTCGGCAGCCATGTCATCTGCGTCAAAGTAACGAAGGAATTTCTGGAGTTTTCTGCTTCACGCGGCAACGACTTGAGTACCGCCAGGCCCGAGCACCGCTTTCGCGGTTTGAAACCCGGTGACCGCTGGTGCCTTTGCGCTTTGCGCTGGGTCGAAGCACATCGCGCCGACCTTGCGCCTCCTGTGGTGTTGGAAAGCACCCATATCCGGGCACTGCAATTCGTCGACCTGCGTGTGCTCCAGGCCCACGCGCTCGTGGCCGCGTGAAGCGTGTGGCGTCAATGCTTTGAAATGGTCGGTTAGAATCGTGGGCTTCGGAGAGATGGATGAGCGGTTTAAGTCGCACGCCTGGAAAGCGTGTGGGGGTTAATAGCCCCCCGCGGGTTCGAATCCCGCTCTCTCCGCCAGAACGAAGTCCGGCAACATCCCGGAAACACCAAAAGCCCTAGAGAAATCAACGCTCTAGGGCTTTTTTCTTGCTCAGAACGTCCGACAACACCGCAGGCGGACAGCAGGCTGTCCGAAAACGTAGTTTCGATAAAACGTAGTTTCGATAAAACGAAGTTTCGACAAAGTCCTGCTTCGCCCTTGCCAGCCCACCGCACCACAAATCACTCGGGCGCGTCCCAGATGAAGTACCCGTGCTATTGATCCGGCCTTTTGAAGTCATAACCGTTCGCCCTGAGCTTGTCGAAGGGTAGCGCGTGAAACCTGGGTTTCGACAGGCTCAACCCGAACGGTAGTTGATACTTCACAGGGCCGGATCAATAGGTTTTTAGAGCTGCTAACAAAACAGTTCGGGCTGACCCTTCGACCCTCAGGGCGAACGGTGTGTGCGGTGTTTTGCTGGCGGCGCTTAACAAGACCGCCCACCAACAGGCGCAGCAAGCCCCAAAAAAACAGACAGAAGCGCCAACAGCGCCGAGTAACATGCTCACGGAATTTACTTTTGAGACCGACAAATTGCCATGACTTCACACATTCGCCCCGGCTCCATGGGCTCCACCGAACACGATGTGGGCGGTGGCCTGTCAAGACAACGTTCGATGCGTCACGGCCACCTGGCCCACCCTGCACAACCGCGCGTGGTTCAAGTGCCAGTGGGCGTGGGCAGCTCCAACTACCCGGATGAAACTGCCAACGAAACCCAGCGCCTGCTGCGTCGCCTGCCCACAGCAGTGCGCGTCATCAGCATCGGAGCCGCTGCGATGGCACAAGGCCCGGACCACGACAACAACGAACTGCAGCGCCTGCAAAACCGCTACCCCTCCGATGTGTCTCACCTGATGAGCATCTTCAAAGAAACCGTGGCCCGCATGGATGCCGCAGGCGAGCGAAGTCCCGGCAGCGGGGAACTCAATGGTTGGAAAAACAACTGGCTCGGCGGTACCGGGTTCCAGCCCAAATACCTCAAATGCGCCGACCAAGCGTCCGAGGTGATGGCCGCACTGTTGATGCGTGCCCAAACCCGTGCCAAATGGACCTACACCTACGAGCAACGTATTCCAGGGCCCGTGCCCCTGCACATTTGGGTCAAGGCCCAATCCGACAACCCCAGCGACCCTGTGCTGCACCTGGATGCCTGGAACAACGAGGTGCGTATCGAGCCTGCGGGTCCTAAAACCTCACCAACTAAAAAGTAAGCCTTGGGATCGTCACAACACACAACCCCAGGCCCACCCATGAGACGCATTGATTGCCCCCTGTGGACGCTGTGCTTGGTGCTATTGGCCACAGGCGTTTTGGCTTTTGGCTTGGGCCTTTTTATGCGCTTGGGCATGGGTGTCGGCACCCTCGATGACACCACGCAATCCAAAACCTTGGCCGTGCAAGCCCTGGGCACGGCGTTTGATCTTTTAAAAGCGCCAAGCCAGCCGCCCGAAACTCGGCAGTTTTCTGTGCCGCGCCCTTTCTCCAGCGCCACTGAAGCCGTGGGTTTCACGATGCAGCCACTGCAACCTTCTACCTACCTGGTTCGCTCCGACGATCACAGCATCTTGATGCTGCTGCAGCAGCAGCCAGATGGAAGCGCCAAACAGTGCCTGATACATCCCCCAGCCATCCAGGTCGGCATCTGCCAACTCGGTGCCAATGCGGTTCAGAAAAAATAGAGCCTCGGCACCGTCAAACAATGCCCCCGAGTTCGGCCGTTTCTTTTGGTTGCAAAACACCTCGGCCCCACCCCCAACTTGAGGGTGCTGGCCTCGCGCCATTGCACTTACCATCTCCTGGATGTTTTGTATCAGTTGGTCTGCAAGTGTTTCTTGGGTAACTCCGAAACAGCGCTCGCATCCGCCGCTCTTGCCCACCAAACCCACTCACCCCCACAAAAATCACCATGTCACGCCGCGTTGAAATCACCACCCCCTATGGCTCGCAGCTTCAATTCCGGCAAATGACAGGCACCGAAGCCCTGTCCAGTTTGCACACCTGGGAGGTGGACTTGCTGTCGGACAGCAAGAGCCTGGACTTCAAACAAGGCTTGGGCCAACACGCCACGCTCACGCTGGAAACCGAGGGCATGGGCAAACGTTACCTGGACGGCATCATCACCCGCTTTGCGATGGAAGGCCAAGACACCGGCGCCAAAATTTCCTACCGCATGATCTTGTCCCCCTGGCTGTGGCTGGCCACGCGCAAAACCGATTTCAAGATCTGGCAAAACATGACCGTGCCCCAGATCATCGAGAGCGTGCTCGGTGTGTTTGGCAAGCCGATGGAGTTCAAACTCAACCGCGCCTACCGCCAGCGCGACTTCACCGTCCAGTACCACGAGACTTGCTTCAACTTCATCGCCCGCCTGTGTGAGAGCGAAGGCATTTACTGGCGCTACGTTCACCAAGCCGGCAGCCACACGGTGGTGTTCTGCGACGACGTGGTGGGCTCACATGAACCGCTGCCCGGTGGCGACACCATCCCGTTTTACCCGCCGGGCAAATCTGCACTGGCCCCCAAGGAGCACGTCTACGCCTGGATATCAGGGCAAGAGATTCGCCCCGGAAAAGCGTTCCTCGACGACTATGACTTCAAGCGCCCCAAGGCTGATTTGTCCGAGAGCCGCAAGAACCCACCGGGCCACACGCACGACCAATGGGAGTCCTACATTTGGCCAGGCAATTACACCCAGCATGCGGACGGCGAGGTGTACACCCGCGTGCAAATGGAAACCGACCTGGCCCGGCAAAAACGTGCCCAGGCCCAACTCACCAAACGCGCCATAGCGCCGGGCTACACCATCAAGCTGGACAACTACCCGCGCGCTGATCAAAACCAGCAGTACCTGGTGGTGGCGGTGCAGTACCACTTGCAAGAAAACGTCAACGCCAGCCAAGGCGCAGGTGGTGCGGCAGACGGCGGCTCCATCCAGCAGTTTGCAATGGAGGTGCACCCCACCAGCGTGCCCTACCGCCCCGACATCGTCACCCCCAAGCCCCGCACCCACGGACCGCAAACCGCCATCGTGGTGGGTCCTGCGGGAGAAGAGATCTGGACAGATCAGTACGGCCGCGTCAAGGTGCAGTTTTACTGGGACCGTGACGGCAAGATGGACGAAAACTCCAGTTGCTGGGTGCGTGTCTCCAGCAGTTGGGCCGGGCCGCAGTTTGGCAATGTGTTCATTCCGCGCATCGGCTTTGAAGTGATCATTGATTTCCTCAGCGGCGACCCGGATTACCCGATCCTGATCGGATGCGTCTTCAACGCCGACAACATGCCGCCGTGGAGCCTGCCGGGCAATGCCACGCAGTCCGGCATCAAGACCAAATCCAGCAAAGGCGGTGCCTTTGGTGCCGGCATGAAAAATGGCGCAGGCGACGCCAATGCCTTGCGCTTTGAAGACAAAGCGGGTGCAGAACAACTTTGGCTGCACGCCCAGAAGGACCAGCTCACCGAGGTCGAGAACGACGAAGACAAGTGGGTCGGCAACGATCGCCGCAAGACCATCGACCGGGACGAGACCAACCACATCAAGCGTGACCGCACCGAGACGGTGGACAGGGACGAAACCATCACCGTGCACAACAACCGCACCGAGCGGGTGGATGTCAACGAGAAGATCTCCATCGGTGTGAACAGGGATGAGGATGTGGGGGTCAATGAGACCGTGAGCATCGGGGTGAACCGCACAAAAACCATCGGGGTGAACGAGACCGACAGCATCGGCACCAAGTGGGGCATCACGGTTGGCAAGATCAAGACCGAATCGATTGGCCTCTTTAGCATGCAAAACATTGGCATCGCCAACATGCAAAACATCGGTATGGCACGCATGACCACCATCGGCATGGCCTACAACCTCAATGTCGGCATGATGATGGCCACCAATGTGGGAATGAATCAGAGCACCAAAGTGGGCACGAAGTACACCCTGAATGTCGGTGGTGGTGGTGGCGGCGGTGGCGCCGCCGGGGCCTCGACTGGTGGAGTGGCCGGAGGTGCTGGCGCTGGCTCCAGTGGCTTTGTGGCCGATTCTGGTGGCGGTGGCGGTGGCGGCGGTGGCGGCGGTGGCGGCGGTGGCGGCGGCTCCAGCATCACGATGGATGCTGGCTCCATCACCTTCAACGTCGGTGACGCCACCATCGTCATGAAAAAAGACGGCACCATCACAACGACTGGCAAGGACATCTCTGTCAAGGCATCGGGAAACATCACCGAGAAGGCCAGCGGCAACATCGTCATCAAGGGCAGCCAGACCGATGTCAATTGACACCAGCACGCAGTTTGATCTGGTCGATCAATACGCTGATGTGCTGGACTTGAATTGGCGTCGGCGCAGCCATTTACTGCGCTCCCATGTGGTCGGCTTCTCCGCGTTGGTCAGCTGGGACGATCGCATTCGAACCAGCATGGCCGCCTTGAAGGAGCTGGGTCCGTGTGTCCGTGCCCCGCTGCGCAGTCGCTTGAACGAACCCCTGCTGGCGGGAGAGTTGTTTTCCATTGGTTTGTCTGGCTTCTTGGTAAACGACACGGAGATGCTGCAGGCCTGCAACGCCATCGCACAAACCCTGCCTCACCTGCAGCCAGCTTGGTGTGCTGCCATGCAATGGGCACCAAGCTCCGACTGCTTACAGCAAACAATCGCCCGCCTTCCAGTGGATCAGCAGATGCAAGTGTTGGGTTTGAGGCGCGACGAGGTTGCCGACACTGCCCAACAGATTCAGCATTTGTTTGAGCATGCGAGTAAAGCGCCCATGAACGTGCAAACGATTCGCGCCGCTTTGACATTGATTCGGGCCATGGCCGATGACACTCGTTTGAATGCGGCCAGCTACTTTCTTTCACACCAACATGCTGGCGTCAGGCTGGATGCTGCACGTGTTCTGTTGGCAATGGGTTCGAGCAAGGACCAGCGCCGCAACAGTTTTGATGTCGTGCTCTCGCTCGTTGATGCCGACGATGGAATTCTCAGGGAATGCGCTATTCGAAGTTTGGCACTTCACTGGGATGACGCCGAGGCTGTGCGAAGCAGTGTGACCGCTGCACTGCAGCGGGTAGCGGATCGCTGCTCCAACGTCGAGGAACGCGACGAATTGGCGCGGTTGTACCTTCGAATGCTGGGCTGGCTTGGAAGCATCGACGGCATCCAGGTGCTGATGCATCACCTCAACGGGCCGCATCGGCGGACAGCGGCGGCCTCATTGAGTTTGATCACCGGATCAGAACCAGTGCGCGATGGTTGGCAAGGCCAGCCTACCGAGGCACAACATCCCAAAACAGATGCTAATGACGACCTGATTCCGTCCATTCATCCAGAAAACGGCATGCTCTGGCCCGATGCCTCTGAATTTGAACGATGGTGGAAAAAGAGCGCCAATCGCTTCGATACCAAACTACGGTATTTTGCAGGCCAACCCTTGTCCGCCGCACTGCTTGAGCAAACGCTTTGGCACTGTCCTTTGGCGTGGCGACCTTGGGCCGCTGAACATTGGCAACGATTAACCCACCGAGCCCTATTACCCTGGGATGCACCCGCCTGGCTGCAAAAAAGACCCCACGTTTTGTTGAAGGATAAGCACCATGTCTAGTCAAACCCCGCCTTCGAGTTTTGAAGTGAGTGCGAAGCTCGCTGACGGTATGGCCGAGCCCGAGGCAGCCTCAGCCGCGATGGCTCCAGCCCAGGAATTTCTAAGTGACCCGCTCGTGCAGACCAAACCACCCGCCATGGAAAACGAGTTGACCTTCGAGGCCCGTCAAAAAATCACCCTGCGCTGCGGCAAGTCCAGCATCACGCTGCACCCCAACGGAAAGATCGTGCTCAAGGGCGAGTACATCTTGAGCGATGCCGAGGGCATCAACCGCATTGCGGGTGGCCACATTGAGCTGAACTGACCGCGTTCCACCCCGACCAGCCAAAGCACCGCCACCATGTGGGAAGTCAACAATCAAACCCCCTATGCAGTGGGTAAAACCTGGATACGCGACAAAGACGGCGCGGAAGTCTGGATCGTGGCCGTCAAAGCAACGTATGACTTGGTGCGTGAAGCTGACCAGGCCAATGACCAAGGCACCGCCCGTCTGGCCCCGGTGCAATTGCCTGTCAACACCGGCCCCGTTCCTTTCCCTGACTCGCCCAGTCTGCAATACGAGAGCGATCTTGGGCCGCCAAAACCAGCGACTGATGTTTGGCTGAGCGGGCATGCGCACAGCCCCAACGGCCAACCTGTCGCCGAGTTGCCCGTGGGCTGGCAGTTGCAATGGCAAGGCGGTCAGATGCAGCGTTTTGCCGCTGTGCACGGCAACCGCCACCGCAAAACCAACGCGCTGGGTATCACGTCGACCTCGGCCCCCGAACCTTTCGTGAGCCTACCGCTGCGCTGGGAGCAAACCTGGGGTTGCGATGAGGTTGACGACAAGGCATCAAGCTCATCGCGTGCGCCAGTACCACTTCATCACAACCCTTTGGGCTGTGGCACCCGTGCTGATGAACAAGGCCGGGTGTACTTGCCCAACGTGGAATCATTGCACCACCCCGGCACCCCCATGGGCTTTGGCCCTCTACCCAGCCAGTGGCCTCCTCGCAGCCAATACGCAGGCACCTACGACGCTGCATGGCGTGCCACCCGCCACCCATTGCTGCCCCAAGACTTCGATGTCCGCCACCACCAAGTGGCACCGCTCGAGCAACAGGTGCCCGGGCACCTCAAAGGTGGAGAACCTGTCGTCCTCGTTCACTTGGTGCCGCACGAATTCGGCTGTGGTGACAGGCTGGCTTTTCACCTACCCAAAATCACCCTGGGATTTGAAACCCATTTTTTTGATGGATCAACGCAAACAAGCCGCTCCGTCATTCACAACGTGATCCTGGAGCCCGACTTCCCTCGCGTGAGCATCGTTCACCACATGCACCTGCCTTGCCACGCCAAAGTGAACCAACTCAAACAAACCATCGTGCGTGAGAAGATCAGACCGCTGGATAAACCTGCTGCGCCCATTGACGCTCAAGCATGGGGCCCGAGCACATGAACGTGAATAGTGAAACGGCGGGCGTGTTCATCGTCGGTGCGGGCTGTGTGTTCCCATCGGGGCCACGCTTGACATTGGCCGACTCGGCGGTTCGCATGCCCATGGCTTTGTTCCGCAAACACCCGTTTTGGGTGGATGCCTGCGGACAAAGACCCAAGGTGAGTTGTTTTCCGGCAGATGCAAATCAGACGGATACGACCCGTCGAGTGGCTGAGGAAATTTTCGGTGGCCCACGCTGGGCCGAATTGGCCACGGCGGCGCTCAAAGACATGGCGCTGTCCCTAAGGTCAACGAACGGATCACCCACCACACCATCCGAGCCCACCGCTTGCGCTTTGTGGCTGGTGCTGCCCGATACCTCCACCCCTGGTTTTCCAGCAGACGCTGTTCGTGCTATCGACGTTGCCCTGAATGCCCCCGAATTACGAATGCGCCTGCACGTTCAGCGTGGTGCCCTCGTCCACGGTGGCCACTCTGCGGGTGTGTTCGCCCTGCAGCAAGCACAGTCGTTTTTGCAGACGCAGACCGCAGGCCAGCCCTTGATGGCGGTGGTACTGGCCGTTGACTGTCCGCTCACACCGGCCCACCTCGAATCACTACAGCAACAAAACCTTTTGCAAGGCGCACACCAGCGCGTTCGAGGAGATGCTCGCGCCAACCCCTATGGCCGCATTCCCGGCGAAGGGGCCGCGGCGGTGGCACTGAGTCCAATGCCCATAGATGCTATTGCCAACCTGACAAAAAACAATGCGGCGCAGCAAGGCAACGCGCCCAAGACCTGGAGCGCTCGCTACTTGGAAGAGGCCAAACGAACTGCCTCTTCCAGTATCGAGCCGCTCTACCGCCCTTGGAGTCAACTGCTTGGCATCGGCACGGGCCAAGAAGAAATCACCTGGGCTGTCACGCAGGCGCAGTCCAAACCCTGCTTAGGCCTGGGGCTGACCCGAGCCGTGTTCAACGCCATGGAACAGGCGGCACAGAACAGCCACCACCTGATTGCTGACAACACGCCGCCCCAAATCATGTCCATCACCACAGACATGAACGGCGAGCCGTACCGGGGTGATGAACTTGGCTTCACGCTGCTGCGCCTCGCCCAGCAATCCAGCCAGCCTCGGTCACCCGCCATGCCCACCTTGCACGAGGGCTGGCAGCGCCGCAGCCCTGTTCTGGCCAGTGGCGATCTGGGCTCGGCCAGTGCCATCGCGCACACTGCCCTGGCGGCCTATGACCTGCATCGCAAGGCAACGACCGCCAGCGCCGATTCGGCGGCTTGCCACCTGGTGCTCTCCAGCTCAGACGACTCGCTGCGCGGTGCCGTGTTGCTGCGTGCCCTGCATCAAAATTCATCTCCTTAAAAAAACCACTCCATGGCACTGACCATCAACATCAATGGCCTGACCCTCTGTCACCGGGGCAGCGATGGCATCACGCACAACACCTTGCCTGATGTCTGCAAGACGCCAACAAAAGGCATCCCGTTGCCCTACGAAAACGAGGCTTATTCCAAGGACATCGCCAATGGGACCGTCACCGTGTCGGCTGACGGCGGCAACATGGCCGCCAAGCTGGGGTGCATTTTTGCCAAGAGCGTCTTCGACGAAGGCGGCAGCATGGGCGGCATCATCTCCGGAACCTTCATCGCCGAAGCCGACTTCATCACCCACTCGTTCAACGTATTTTTAGAGGGAAGCCCTGCTTGTCGCCTGACCGACAAGATGTGGATGAACCACCGCAACACGGTGAACATGGCGGGTCTCACGCAGGCCGAATTGGCCGCTTTGCGCAAGCAGATTCAGGACTGGATATGCGAATGCCAAAAGGAGGTCAGCAACAAAAAGGACGATGACAGCCTCAAAACGTGCACCGAGATCGGCAACGATCGGCACGACTGCATGGAGCAGAAAAAGAAAAAGCAGAACGATGTCGACAAGAAGAAGGGTAAGAAGCCCACGCACGGCGATGAGAAGGGCTACAAAGTCAAAGACGGCAAGATCGAACGTACTGACGACATCACCAAGCGGCGGGCGGAGAACACTGCCAAGTCCGAGACCAATTTGAAGAACGCAAGGCTGAACGAGCGTGACAAGTTCAACCAAGCACGCAATGCCCGAACTGCCAGCAAGAACTACAACAAATTCGTCAAGCGGGGCGGCGGCGGCGCGGGCCGAGGTTTTGGGGGAATTGAAGCCGCTGGCGATGCCATGGGTGAGGCCAGCGCGGCCAAGTCCTTCGAGCAGTACGCCAAAGACACTCAAGCCGCGTCTGAAAAAGCAGCCCAAGGAGTTCTTGACGCCGAGGACGCGTTGAAGAACGCCAACAACGTGCCCCGGTACGGAGAGCACACCTACCCCGATGGCAGCATCATGGACGAAGACGGAAAGATCGAAGAACTGTCCGAGTACAAATTTGTTTGCGAGAAGGGCAATCCTCGATACCGCAAGAAAGACGGTACCTTGGGCTCGCCATCAAAAGGGGAGAGCGTGGGCCGGTGGGGGACGAATCAAGAAAAAAATTACGAACGTCTGGGGGAAGCGATGGACAACGAAGGCAAGTCCAGCGGTAAAACAAAAATCAAAAAATACTCTGCATCGGACTGCCCGGGTGTGGGCGGTGGTGGTGGCAGTGATGACGCCAAAAAGCCGGACAAACCAAGCAGCACAGGCAGAGTCAGGAAAGGGAAACGTTGATCATGAATACAGAAGAAAAGGCTCCGATCTCGGAGGTCGTTCTCAAAGACCTGCGCATCGAAGATGAAGACGGCGACTATTACGCCGCTACTGGCATCACGCTGTCGTTCATGTACGCCCAGCGCATGCAAACCATGGTGGATGTGTTCCGCCAAATGGTGGAGGTGCTCTCAAACTACATGCACCCGTTGGCGCTGGACAGTAAATGCCGAGATGAATGGACCGACTACACCCCCAAGCAACTCAAAAGATTGCTGAACCGTTTTGCTGCCGTTTCCAAAGATGGCGATGAGATGGTGCTGGCCAAGTTGGATGCAGACAGCCCGTTCCAGTATTTCGGTGAGTTCGGCTTGCGCATTATTGGCAGCAGCCATGACAAGGACAGTCCGTTTCGGGACACCGATGTCAGCGCTGTCTATTTCGAGTTGCCCATGCACGAAGTGCAACGCGTCGGACGCGACAAGCTCCTGGGTCTCGTTCGGAGCATTGCCGCATTGGCACCCTTCCAACATGGCATGTGCGGGTACAGCTTCAAGTATTTCCATCGCGAAGGTGACGACAAAATCCATTTATGGATGGGTGACAAGAGCCTGCGTTACTTTGCCATCCACCCATTCATGAACAAGTACGAGTACCGCTGTCGGCACCAATTACCCAATGTGAATTGGGTCACCTTGCTGGGGCAGGAGATGACAGAAAAACTTGGCGGGCATGCTGCCATGCGCAAGGCGTTGTCCGAGGTGGTGGATGTTGAAACACTGCCGCACGGCACCATGCTGGTAGCTGGGGAGGCACCGCCATTGGGCGACCGAAATGCCCTTGCGCTGGACCTGGGGCCTTTGCGGGAAGTGGCTCGGTTGACCCAGCCATTGATGCTGAACAGAAAAATACTGAGCGACAAAATTCTGGAATACCTTTTTGAAGGCAACGACCAGGAAGAGCGCATTGAACGTTGGCTCAATCGTTTCAACTGGAAGCCAGGGATGGATTGAACATGCAGGCAAGTACATCTACTGCCCTTCTGCCAGAAGAAATTCTGAGCGATTTGCGCATCGAAGACGAAGACGGCGACTACTACGCTGCCACCGGCATCACCCTGTCATTCATGTATGCGCAGCGCATGGCGACCATGGTGGACGTGTTCCGGCAAATGGTGGAGGTTTTTTCCGACTACATGCTGCCATTGGCGCTGGACAGCAAATGTCGTGATGAATGGACCGATTACAACCCCAAGCAACTCAAGAGGCTGCTAAACAAGTTCGCTGCATACGCTGAAAATGGTGAGGAAATGGTACTTGCCAAGCTAGATGCCGAGAGCCCATTTCAATACTTTGGTGAATTTGGTTTACGCATTCTTGGTCGAAGTGACGAAAAAGATAGTCCGTTTCGCGGCACCGATGTTTGTGCGCTCTACATTGAACTACCTATGAGAGAGGTGGATCGCGTGGGCCAAAAAAGGGTGCTGGAGCTGATTCGCAATATTGCCGCTTTAGCACCTTTCCAGCATGGCATGTGTGGCTACAGCTTTAAATACTTTCACCGGGAGGGCGACGACAAAATCTATCGATGGATGGGAGACAAAGGATTGCGTTATTTTGCGATTCACCCAATCATGAATAACTTCGAGTACTACTGCCGCCACGAGCTGCCCAATGTGAACTGGGTGACTTTGTTAGGCCAAGAAATGACTGACAAGCTAGGAGGTACAGCCACCCTGCGCCAAGCCTTGTCCGAGGCTGTGGATGTTGAACCCTTGCCGCACGGCACCATGTTGATCGCAGGTCAAACTCCACCGCTGGGTGACCGCAATGCTTTGGCGTTGGACTTGGGGCCACTGCGCGAAGTAGCAAGACTGACTCGGCCCTTGCTGCTGAATAGGAAAAAAATGGGAAAGGTTCTCGGCTACATCTTTGAAGGGGACGACGAAGAGGAGCGCATTGATCGCTGGCTCAACCGTTTCAACTGGAAGCCAGGGATGGATTGATCGTCCGGCCAAAGTGGCGGCAATAGACGCTACCGGAATAGAACGACGAACACAGGATTTGCTATGTCAATGCAGGTTGTTTTTATCAAGGTTTTGCCTGACTTACACCGCCGAATCGTTGAAAGCGAAGGGGAGCTTTTGAACGAAATCGGTGATGGCGCTGAAGAGGATGGGTTCAACCTGGACTCGGATTCTTACGACGAGTTGGACTATCGAGACATCGAGTCTTGGGCTGAAGATGCAAAGCACCCGCTCTATGAGCTTTTCCATGGGGAAGCCTTGCATGAGGAATACGGATGGAACTACGGCTCGCCCATGTACTTTGCGCCTGCGGTTGTCACTGGCCTTTCGCAACGGTTTGCACAGACGGGCCACGATGCCTGGCAGATGCAGCAAGTGAGTGAATTCTTGTCTCGGGCCGCGCGCGAGGGCAAGGGCGTCATCGTCGGCATTGCTTGATTCGGGAATCCAACATGACTGACACTCTGCAAACGTGGCCCTTCTCGGTCAGCCTGGTCGATGAACACCTCGGTGCCGGGCTGATGCGTGTGGTGCTGAGTTTCAATCAAACGCTTTCGCCGCAAGAACTGCAAGCGTGGAATGACCATTTGAGAAAGACCATCGGTTTTCTGGCTGTGGTTGGTGGGTGTGGCGGTGCGGTGGTAGCGCCAACGAAAAGCAACGCCGTTCTGCTGGAGCAGCCCGAGGTCATCGATGTGCCAAATGAGCACCTTTTGTACGGCTGGAACTTTCACTCAGTGAACATCGATCCAGGCGCGCTGGTCGTGCTGGGCAATCTGATCGAGCACGCCAACTTCAACCTCGTAGATCAAAAGGGCGAACTGGTCCCGCAAGTGCGTGAACTGGTGATTGATTCCCCGCAGTTCTCCAGGCTGAACTGGGACAAGCTGGATTTACCGGACCCATGGCCTGCCATGCCGTTTGAGTTGAACGACTACAGCCCCGCCAGCGAAGACTTCGACATCGAGATCGAATTCACCAAAGAGGTGAATGAAGAGGTGCATGACAAGCTGGAGAGGATGATCAAACCCTGGCTTCGCACCTTGGAGCGCGGTGGTTTTCACTTTGCCCATCCGCGCAAGCCACTGGTGTGGGGCTTGGACACCAGCCATGAACCCCTGCGTCGCACGCCGCTGTCAATGTTTGTTCAGATCAGAGGTTTGTACGCAGACTATCGTGCGGTTTTTTCTCTCTTCAACATCCTGGCCCGAGCGCACCAATGGGTACATCCTATTGCCGCTGTTCACGTCGGTGAGTAAAGCCAGGTAGCGCACCCTATCAATTTAACCGAATAGCCACCCATGCACGCAAGCCTGAAAGCTCTCCCCATCACCCTGCTGAACCACCTGGGTGCCTGCAGTCGCCTGGACACCTTGATCGAATCGCCGCAAGTGACCGTTCCATCTAGCACCTTGCGTCAACATCAAAGGAGCGAGCCCTACCACGTCGCCATAGACGCCCAAGGCGTGACCCTAACACTGCAATGCACCAACCCCAATGTGCAGCCCGATGAACACTTGTGGGGCCTGCACGGCATTACATTGAGCGCCTCCACATGGAATAGCGGCTGGCCCACGGGGCTGAATCCTCGAGAGGCCACCGCAGATGACGTGTTGGCTCTGTTCACACCGAACCCCGAAGAAGTCATGAACATGGACCCCATGCTGTGCTTCGCCATTGAAGGCGTGGCCGGTCAAACCTGGAGCGTGATGGCCATGTTTGATGCGAGCGGCAAGAAGCTGAGCAGCTTCAGCCTCATTCGGGTGGGCGAGTGGCGTCAGCTTGAACAACCATTGAACGCCACAGGATCGGCCTAAAAAGATCGCTTGGTAAAGCGTTGCTGCGATGAAGCCATGAACAGTCCGTCGAATTCATCCGGTCAATGGATCAAAGATTTTGGGATTTGGCACAAAGTCGACGCCAAGGGCCGCGACGTGTATGTGGTCAAGGTCAACCGCCAACGCAAAAGTGCTCGCAAGGAATTTATCGTAGAGCGCTACCCGAGCAAAGAGGCTGCTGAGACGGCCGCTCTTGCTTATAGGGACCTTAAGATGCGGGAGGTCTTGCCCATGACCAAACGCGAATGCACCAGCATCCTACGCAAGAGCAACACCTCCGGGGTTCCCGGTGTGGCTTTTCAGAAGTCGACCAACGCAGCAGGATTGGGGTATTGGGTGGCCTACATTAAACGGCCAAGCCAGCACATGGAGCGCAAAAGCTTTTCAGTCAAAGAGTTTGGCTCTCAAAAAGCCTTTGAATTGGCTGTGGCGGCTCGTGAAGAAATGCTCAAGCAAACCAGTGGATGGATGTCCAAACATCCACGCAGTGCGCCGCTGCCGGATACACCAGAGCCGGTCGTTGAATCGTTGGCCGTGCCGCCAATCACACAGCGACCTGCTCTGAAACTCGACAAGAAAACACTGCTGGCACGTCGAGTAACGCGGCAGTGTGTTTTAGCCAATGGTGATGTTATTGAAAGACGATACCGGGTCGCCGTCTTCAGGTCACCTGATGGTCAAACCAAGCTGCGTCAATTTTCGATAAATCGCTATGGCGAATTGGATGCACTGCTGCTGGCCATTGAGCAGCGCCAATGTGCTTTCTCCCCCTCCCATCGCCCAAAGCAAGCAGTCTGAACTTACTTGTCGCCGTAAAGACAACTGGCTGCCATGACGCGAATTCGACGCGTGTGAATTTCTTGCGCGTCCTTTTTATTCTTTGAAGGCCCCTGCCAGGCCGCCGGAGGCACCCCCCCCTCTGTCGGTTGGGCTCTGCCTATGAACCCGCCAAGATAGCGCCTTTTTATCCTTGGTCAGTCCATGCGAACCTACTACCCCAGCCTCGAAGCAATACACCAACAAACAATGCAATTGCAATCCGAGCGCTGCACGCATTGCGGACAAACCCATCAATTGGTCTCGCACGGCTTCATCCGTAAAAAACAGCGCTGCGGCGATCTTCGCTTGGTCGGCAAGCGCGTGTTTTGCTCCAACCGACACCACCACAGCGGCTGCGGTCGCACCATGCAGCTTTACCTGGATTCAACCTTGCGTTATTTGCACTATGCAGGCCGCAACGTGGTGATCTTTGTGCTGTTGCTGCTGACTGGCGTGTCCACCTGTGCGGCTTACACGCAAGCTACCGGCGCTTGTACACCGCGCCATGCCTATCGCTGGGTGCAGCGCCTGTTTGTCCAGATCACCATCCACCGCAGCCTGTTCCATCAACCACTGCTGGAGTCTGCGCCAACACACCCCACCGAGCCTGCGCCGCAGGGCCGCATCCCGTCCCGTGATTTCCCCCACGCCTGGCCCCATCTCAAGTTGTTGACTTCCACATGGGCTGCCTTGCTGCGCCACTTCAAGCAGCCGCTATGCCAAGCGTTTCAGTCACAACTGCAACGCTCGTTTTTTTGACTCCTTCGTTGACTTGACCACTTGCTGCGGTCACCTCACTGCCATCGCACCCGGTCGCCCCCGCTACTGACTTTTTCTCTTGCCCGCAACAGCAACAGGTTTTGGCACTGCCCAACATGCTGCCGCCTGCATAGCCTCGCCTCCTCGTTTTCAACAACAGGAGGTGACCCCATGGCGTCCAAGCCATCTTTCGAATTACGCCTGCGGGTGCTGCACGCCGTGCACGACGCCCCTGGCTCCACCATGCGCAGCCGCATCAAGTTCGTGGCCGATAAAAAATTCACCGACGTATTGACTGGCACTGAGCACCAGTTCACCTGGAGAACCATCAGCACCTGGCTGTACCGCCACCAACTGCGCGGCATCACCACGCTGGAGAATAAAACCCGCAGCGATAAAAATGCCTACCGCAAGGTGCAAGTGAACCAGCTCGCCGAGGCCCTGCATGAGGTGCTGCCCACACTGTCTGTGAACAAGGTGGGCTTGCTGCCTAAAAGCGTTCTCTACCGGGTGCTCCTGCAGCGCGGCTTGTTTGTCCGCTCTCAGTTGGCGCCCACCACGTTTTATCGCATGGTGCGCACCCACCAGCTGTTGGAGGAGGCCTCTGTGCAAAAGCACCGGCTGTCTTTTGCGATGCAGTTTGCTAACCAGTTGTGGCAGGCCGATACGCTTCATGGCCCCAGCATCAAGCAGCTTGATGGCTCGTGGAAGAAGACATTTCTGATCGCCTTCATCGACGACGCCTCCCGCGTGATCACGCACGCCGAATTCTTCTGGCGCGACAACACGGCCAATATGGTGCAGGCGTTTCGCTCGGCGCTGTACAAGCGGGGCAGGCCTGAGCGGCTGTATTTTGACAATGGGTCAAACTATTCGTCCAAGGAGATTTTGCAGGCCTGTGTGCGCCTGGACATCCATCTATCGCACGCACCCATTCGCGATGGCGCGGCCAAGGGCAAGATTGAGCGGTTCTTTAGAGGGTTTCGGGATCGCTTCTTGACCTTGCATGCCAGCTTTTCCAGCCTGCAGGAGCTCAACCGCCTGACCCACCAGTGGGTCGAGCAGGAATACAACGCCAAACACCACAGCGGCATTCAAATGATTCCGCTGGACCGTTTCAACCTGGACCGCAACCGGGTGAAGTTCTTGAGCGACGACGCCTATTCGGCCGAGGTGTTCTTTGTCGAAGAGGATCGCAAAGTCAGCAAGACCAATGTGCTGTCTATCAACTCGCAGCGTTATGAATGCCCGGTGGATCTGCGGGAGAAGACGGTTCAGGTGCGTTTTGATCGCTCGCGGCTTGATCGAACAAGAGCCGGTCAAACAACAGTGGATCACTTCGTGGTGTATTTCAATGGGCAACGCATGGGGCTGGCCACACCGCTGGATCTGCATGCCAACGCGCGGCTGCGTATGCCTGATGTTGTCAACGGGGGCGTCACAACAGATTCCACTGGAGTTCACTCATGATCAAGTCCAGTTTCGGTTTAACCAAGGAGCCGTTTTATCGCTACGAGCTGGGCCACGAGGTGAGCTTGTTGCCGCAGCAGCTGGAGGCCATCGACATGATCAAGATCCATGCCCAGCATGGCGGCTTCTCGGTGGTCACGGGCAACCCTGGGGTGGGTAAATCCATCATAGGTGACCATCTGGTGCAGCTTGGCAAGCAGCGCGACACGGTCGTGGTGTTCTTCACCCAGACCATGCACACCTATGGGCCCATCCTCAAACAATTGGCCGAGTCGATGCAGTTGGGTACTGTGCCAATGAAGGACATGGAGAAAGAATTGATCCAGGCGGCGTACCGCCATGTGCAGGCCAACAAAACTTTGTACATCGTCATCGACGAGGCACACTTGCTGGACATCGACGTCCTGCGTAAACTGCGCCTGCTGTTCGAGCGCTTTCCTGCCAAACACAACCTGGTCTTGCTGGGACAGCCGGACTTGATGGTCCGCCTGTCGATGATGTGCTGTGAGGACATCAAGAGCCGCATCAGCTACTCCAAGCAGGTGCTGCCTTTGAATGATTCGGACTTGAGCAGTTTCATCATCAATGAGTTGGCTGCTGTAGGTTTAGGGGCCAACACCTTTGACGAGGCGGCCGTACAGGTCATATTGAGAGCGGTGCAGGGCAACCTGCGTTTGTGCCGCAATCTTTGTTATGCCAGCTTGGTCGCAGCCTGCATGGACAAGCAGCGCATCTGCACCGTCTCGCATGTGAACGCTGCCTTGCTGCAACCGCACTGGCGGTCGCATGAGGCGTTGATCAAGCAGCAAAGCCCGGCTAAGCGGGGGGCAGCATGAACATGCGTGTGCACAGGCTGGTCACCCACTTGCAAGCCGAAGAGGCATACACGGTGGTCGAATTTTTAGACCAACTGCGAGCGGTGCTGATGCAGTCCTATGGCCAAGAGATCACCCAGATGCTCAAGCAGGGCCCAAGCCCGGGTGTCGCACGATGAAGATGATGATTGGCTGAACCAACATGAGGAACCGTTTTAGGGCCGCTTGGCCAAAACGGTCGTAAAAATGGGAGTCACAAGACTCCCATTTTTTGCACACAGCGGTATGACGAGAATTGGGTTCAGCGTTCGATCAAAGCGTGGCTTGACCGCTGCCATCTTATGACGCCAATGTGGGAAAACAGCTCCCACCTTGCCGAAATCGGGCGATGCCAATTTGGCAGGCAATACGATGGGAGCGAGGTACGCAACAGCCAAACCTGGGAGCGTGAAGCGCTTATGGAGCAAGGCAGCGATCTAAAGCCCTCTCGCACCCCTACCTGCAACCGTCCCCAAAACTCCGCAGCAGTACTCAGTCCTTGCTGAGAAAAGTCCGCCCAAGCAGTAGACAGCTCCACCACTTTCAACGGCCTATTGCTCTCGGTTTGCTTTTTTTGTTTTCGCAGAAACCGCAATACACGCGGGTTTGCGGGCGGTTTTGCGTGTGCTTCGGTTTTTGCCAAAGCCACGAATTCGGCCTCGGTTCGATGCATTTTTGCCCTCTGTTCTCCCAAAATATCACTAACTACTACGAACTGGTACACGCAGAACCCTTGATTTCATGCCGGTTTGCGCCTGCATAGGAAAGAGCGGTTTGACGCCATGACCGCCTGCTGATTTTTCTTTGAGACCATGGTGCAAACTTTTCGGTATTCGCGTTTCAAGGAGAAACGGTGAGCCAAGCAGTCGAAGGATGTCAACCCGCTGAACTGTGGCGTCGTTAGCCGATCGGCATCACCAAGGAAAGGTGACCCTCGCCCTCTCGATTTGGCTTGTGTCGTCCATCGTAAATAACCAGAAGGAAATCCTCATGCATCCAGTCATTGCCAAAACCTTTGGTGGCTTGTCCCCACAGTACTATTTCCGCCAGTTTTTTTTCGGAGTCATCTTTCCACTGATGATCTATTCCGTGTTGAGTCAACAAGAAACCGTTCCTATGCCGTACTTGATGATCGGCCTGCTGATTGTGAATACGCTTTTGTACCCATATGCTCGCTTCGTGTACGAAGGAATCGTCGGATTCATCATCGGCGAAAACGTGTTCTTGGTGAACACATTCCTCATGCTGTTCGTGAAATTCATGACGATGACTGTGTGCTGGAGCTTTGCAATTTTTATTGCACCAGTTGGTTTGCTTTACCTCTACATCCATCACAGCAAAAACAGCTCTGAGAGACGCAGCCAAGGGGTGTAACGCTCGCTAAGAGATTGACGGCCTCCAGTCGCACCGGTGCGGGGTCACTGAGAATGCGTTGGGCCGAGCTTGATTCGCAGCAGCGGAGCGTGCGGTTAATACGCGAAACCAAACATCCATAGCTGCTGCTCACCGAACCCATGTACCGTGATTCAGAGAATGCAAGGCAGGCGGCTATCGCGGGGCGCGACGAGATGCTCGCTCAAATCCAACCCATGACGGCGGTGGAGTCCAGCCAAAAAGTTTGCATCAACAATACCAGCGGTGTGCCGCGCGTGACATTCCACAAAACACCTCGCCAGCCGGAAGGTATTGGCTGGCCGGATTGACCTTTTCCAGTGATATACGGATCAGTTAGTCATTCTCCATTCCTTCGCGTGCCGACAAAGCCGCATTTGACCTCTCCGTCCAAGCGCGGCAGAGCTTGTGCAGGCTCGCATACTCCCTACCTTTACTCGCCTGTCGCATTGAAAGCCGCCAAAGTGGTCGGACGCCATGCTGCCAGCGCGGGTTCACCACCGCCAGCTGGTTCGACAGAAAGTCCAGTGGTTAAATCTTGAAGCGCCGTTACCAGTGCGTTTTGTCTGCAGCTCAAACTCACCGTTGGCAAAGCAAAGACATAACAATTCTCGATTGATCGCTATGGCCGAGTGAATGCGTTGCTGCTGGCTTCAGCGCTGCGCCAGGCCTGGGAGCGTGAGGTACATATAAATCAGCACATCAACTACCGCCCGCAAAGTCTCAGAAGCGAGGGCTGCTACGGAGCATCAAACATTTGTCGTTGTGGATGGCAGCTTTGCAACGTCCCACACCTCGACATGCTCACCCGCCTTGGCGATGGCGCGCTTCACACGCTCCATCTGCTGTGAACTCATAAAGGGGCTCAAGCCATACACCGGCGTGGGCGATGGCCCGCTGTCCAGCAACAACACGTTCGCAAACACCTTGTCATTTTTTGCGTCGTACCGCAGTGGCTTCAAGAACCTTCGGCCCTTGTTCACCAAATCCTGAATCAAGGCCAGTTCGTACACCGCTTCAACAGGTATCCATTGCACACTGGTCATCATGATCGTGGCCGAGTCGATTTCATAGGTGTGCTCACTGCGCGCACGAATCAACGCGCCAATGACCAACCGGACCTTGGCGTCCGTGTCTGCCAATCTGGCCTCAAAGAGCTTGCCAAACATTTTCTCTATGCGCTGCCATGTTGCCTCTTTGACCATCAAGGGAGCATCGGGCATGTGCCGTATCCAGACCCGGCGATGACCGGCTGTCACATCGCTGGACTTGAACTCGCCAATCACCATACCCAGCGGACTCAAACCATCGCGGGGATAAAGGGCAGAGAGCTTTTCCCGGCGGCGTATCGCCACCTCGGCACGCGTGGTCTGGCTGAATGGTTCCGGCACATACAGCCGATCCGACAGCGCCTGGCCTTTGACAAATACCCCGTTTGCGGCCTGCATCAGGTATTTGTGGATCACCCACTGGGTTCTTTTGCCAGCCATGGCAGGGCTCCACCGGTCAAAGCCCGCCCTGCTGAACAGCAAGTGCAAGAGTGCCTTCAAACTCACGCTGGCATTCGTCGGTTTGACGACGCTCGGCTCGACGGAAGTTTGGCGAACGCCAGACTTGCCAGACGTCCTGGTCAAAGGGAAGTTAACCCGAACATCCACCCTGCCGGTGTCCAATTCCACCACCGCATCGCCCAACAGTTCGCCCAAGCCCGTGGCTTCTTGTGGTGGTTCGTAAGAAATACAACTTGCATGGTGCCGGGCCCCCGTCTGAGGCATGCGCTTGAGGATGAACTGGTGTGCCAGCCGGGCCACCACCATTTCGACACCACCAGGCAAACACATGCAGCGCGGTCGCTCCGCGGCACCCCCGGCTTGATGAACTTGAGCCAAGGCCTGCTCAAAGCCTCCCTCGTCAACCGTCCACACACGACCTAGAAGCCGGTAGCGCGGTCCCGGGGCATCCGTCGTCGGAAACATGGTGGGTCACGCCTGCTGCGTTTGCTTTATTTGGCGGCAAACAAATCTGCGCTGGCTCAGTCCCGAACCAGATCCTGCATGCAGCGCTTGGGCCTGGGAAACCGTTCCCTCACGGCACCTTTGTCGCCCAACCCCAGTAAGAGGCCGACTTGTTCTTCGTCAGCGCCGCGCTCGTACAAGCGCGCTGCGACCGTCTGACGAACGGTCAAAGGCGATACCCCCTGTAACTCAGCTTGCCTGAAAATCTTCCTATACAGCTCCAAAATTGGACGGCAAAGAAATCGTTGCTGACCGCCTTGTCCATACTCAAATATGGCGAAGCCCTCCCCTTGTGATGTCACAAAGAGGGGGCTGTCAGGATCGAACCCCGTGTAGTCAGCTCCGTCCAGGCCCTGAATGTCGCTGCCGGATTTAACGGTCGGCAATGCCGTCTGGGTTTGTGCGTGGTTGTTCTGTAGACCCAAACCCAAAGACAGCGCTCGTCGCTCCTGAAGGTAAGCCGCCATCAAGTCATCGAACTTGGCGTTCGTGAAATACAGTGGCCTGGCTTTGCCCGTGATCGCCACTTGCGCACGCAGCTCCGAGAGGGCTCTCACCGAGCCATCGGGGTTCAAATAGTCGTGGACGCAAAGCCTCGCAATTTCCAGCGGCCGGGCCCCCGTGACAAAGAGGATGTAAAACAAAGCCTGATCGCGCATGGGCCAACTGCTTCGGGCAGCAATCCGTTTCAGAGCCATCAATACCTCGATCTCTGACACAACACGTCCCTCTGACCTCGCAGCCACATGGCCCGAAGGCTCAAAACGACTCAAGGCAATCAGGACATCGTCGCGGTGCTGGCGGATACGGTGAACGTAGCCGGAGTGCTGCAAGGTCATGCCTTCGATACCCACGTGCGCAATCAGTTGGCGTACCGTAGCCTTGACCCTGCGCTCCACTGCCGTTCGCGTGACGCTGAAACGACGGGCCACCCGGTCATAGGTTTCTCCGTCGATGACCGCCTTGAGCATCTCCACGGAATGCTCATTCGTCAGCTTGGCGCGGCCTGGCTCATCATCGTGACGCACGGTATAACTCCTACGCGAAAATCTGGATGGGACAAAAGTTCAATGTCCTGTCTTGATCGTCATGTTGGTTCATCACCCATTCACGGCGCCAGCAGAAATCAACGGAAACATCAGGCTGTTTCGGGATCAGCCCCAGTTGAATGCATGGCAAAAGACAACCGACAGGGATGAGCGCCATCAAGTCCTCGCGTCGAACAGCGCTAAGGCTCATGCCCCAAACCGCCTGCTGCCCAGCGGAGAAGGCCAAGTGTCAAGCCCCATCCTCGCGCGAGGGCTCGCAGTGCTAGACCATTGGCGTCACAAGGGGCGATCAGCGTAGCGGCAAGATCGGGCTTGGTGCATCCCCCTATTGAGGTCCATTCTTGGCCTCTTTGTCCGTTACCACCACCCAAAAGGGTGTCATGCAGAGCCGCTGGAGTACGCCTGTATCCAGCTTTGGATGTCCGAGGTCCGCCAGACCGTGACGCGTGGCGACAACTTGACCGGTTTCGGAAAACTCCCTTCCTGAACGCGTCGCCACAGCGTTGACTTGGAAAACGGCACCAGGACAAGCACCTGCTTTTGGCGCATGAAACCCGATGCGGGCAAACAACCGGATTCAGTTGGAACCGCCACCGAGGGCTTCGATGGCGGTGTGACGTCACCCGTCCGGCTTGGGCTGCCCTGCATGGCTTGATTGGCGTGCTCCGAGAACACAGGCGCTCGCCGATTGCCATTTGAACCTGGTGGCCGCACCGAGGCCGGAGTTTCGGTGACTCGCTGCCCGGGCAAAGCAGTTTGCGCGCGATGTGGAGCCTGGGTTGGTGCAAGAAATGGCGAAGCAGATGAAACGTTATTTTGAAGTTTGAACATGAGCAGACCTCGTGAGGTGGCCCTGTGCTGAGGCACAGGCGCATGGAGGACATGACCCACTCGTTCACAGCCACGCGAGGTCAACAAGGCGTGTGCTGATAGGAATGCTGGACTTTGGTTTCCACAGCCGGCCTTCCGTGCGTGCAGTGGATTTCAGACTCATTGGAGGATTCGCTCGGAACCCGTGGCCAGCTTCAACACCCGGCATTGGTTGCGGCAGGGAATAGATGGCGATTCATAGGCCGCGCATCGTTGAGCGGCGTCTTCTGGCTATTACTTCGATCAAGGGCAGGTAACGACTGCGACGTTGCCCTGGCTCAGGTGCCGCCCGCGGAAGATGCACACGGGCTGGCCAGTCAAGGCATGGCGATCATCATAGGTCGCCGTGATCGTCCGTAGGCTGTCTTGGCCCGTTTGCCGAGCCTGTCCAAACGAAATTCCTTGATTCCAACGGCGCTTTGGGATGGCGTCGTGCAAGCCCCCCGTGCCATTCGCAATTTGAATTGGATTTCGGGGAGTTCTCAGGTCCCCCGCCTGGTTCAAATAGCCCGCGTCGATGCACTGTCCTCCAGCACCCCTTCGCGAGGGGCCTCGCGTAAAAGATCGCGCAATTCTTCGGGTGTGTAGGACGGTGTCACCGTCAAGTCCGGCACGGATGCACCTGGTTCACCAAGGATTGCGAATGAAGCAGGTCCATCATCACCCTTCATTTCCGCGCCTGTCTCGGCAAGCGCCACCCCCTCAGAGGCCTCGCGGATGTTGGTCGCATCCGTCATGTCAGTGTCCTCACCGCTGGAATCCACCGCAAAGGAGGCGTTCATGCGTCGCCGCAAACCCATCGCCAGACGCCGGGTGCTGTTGGCCACGTTTCGGATCTCGCGCTTGAGCCCGGCGCGCTGCAAGTCCACCGCCTGTGCAGAAATGATTTCATGGATCTCCAGCGTTTGCAGCAGCGGCATGAGCTGGTCGAACTTGCACAGCACATCCAAAAACCGCCGCCCGAGAGACGACATGACCCCCGCCTGAATCTCCAGGGCGACAACGTCGTAGGTTGCGTGTGAGGTCACGCCGTGTTTTTTGAAGAGGACTTCCGCGCCATCCAGGGATTGGTTCAGGGTGTCGGTGGCGGTATCCAATGAAGTTCGCACCAAGGCTTCAATTTTTTCTATATCGGCGTGTTCGAGCCGGGTTCTGGCGATGACGGAGATGAAATGCAGATTGACCTGCAGCGAATTGAACCAGCGCAAGAAAAACCGTTTCCCCTCCGCACTCGTGAACCGAACAGGAATTTTGATGCTGGCCGCTTCAATGCGGCGGAAATCAACCTTGACCTCCCTGGCCAAAATGCGTGCGTTGATTCCGCCTTGGTCCAGTTGAACGATCTGCGCGGTTTGAATTTCAGACATGGTGGGCTCCTGAAGAAGGATGGGTGGTGGTGACCACGATCTTGAGCAACACAGACCTCAAGCGCCACTAAAAATGACCGTCACTTCGGCGTGCTTTCGGCATCAGCGTGCGCAAACCTGGGTGCGGCAGTCATTGGCGCTTGACCTCCTACTTCAGCGGCATTAACTTGGCGACATGCAGCAGCTGGCCCTGCATTCAAACCGGCAAGCCTTTGAGATTTTTTTGATCTGAGTTCTGCGCTTGTTCGTGTTTGCTGCGCTTTTGCTGCGACATGTGCTGCAGCTGATTCACCGTTGGCTGAAACTTGCCGCATCGCCAAACTTTGGAGTGTGTGAGAAGGGTCCTGGTACGTCTGTACTTCACGTCGTCAGGGTCCAGCCCTCACGCCCCAATCCCCATGCCCCAAGACGTGATGCGTTGAGCAATTGAACCGTGCCGCCATGCTGCACGGCATCAATGGACGCTCAATGGGAAATCTATTTCCCCCCCGGTCGCCGGCACAACCGCAGTCAGCTGACATGCTGCACTAGAAGCCGGCCTTTGAGTTGTTCGCGCCCCTTGCGGCACTGTGTTCATCACCCTCTGGGGCCAACGCCCCCGAGCAGGGGTTTGCGTTGCCTCCAGATTTTTCAAAGGAGTCAACCATGCAGACTGAAGTCACTCAGTCTCAAAGCTATACGGCAGGAGCCAGACCTTGGTCCGTGCACCAACAGGCACTCACGCCGCATCTGAATTTTTTATCGGACAGGCCGTCTGAATTGAGCGAGGAATGGAGCGAAGAGGACCTGGTCTTTCTTCATTGGCGAATGTTGCAAGAGCTTCATCGCCTGGCCGATCCAGATACCCCACTGGAAGAAAAGTTCGCCACGCTGCGCTGGGTTTTCACGGAAAGAGAGAAGGACAACAAACCTTTCTCATTCATTTCCTGCCTGCGGGTCGTGGGCTGCAGTCCGCTCTCGCCCATCGCTTACTGCGGCCTCGTCGATGCCGAAGAGATTCGAGACCGCATCCGGGTTTGCCTGCCGCAGTGGTTCAAAGACACGCTCACGCGCTACCCCCACTGGGTGCAAGAGGCTGTGCGTAACAACCCGGATTGGGTTGAGACGCAACTCACCAACAACCCGCAGTGGATCAACGAACAAGTCAAGCGCGTGTCCGCACAGGGTGACTTTTTCATCACCTGAAGGAGTTTCCATGATCGACTTCAAAAACGCTTTGCGTTTGTTGGTCGTGCTGCTGGCCTACGGGCTCACAGGACACCTTGACCACGAGGATGAGCTGAGGCTGGCACAAGGCTTGGTGCACCGCCCCGCAGTGGACCGATCACCCAAGTGCCCGTTGCCAGACACAGAAAGCCTCCCCAGTTGGAGCGTGTCTCAGGCAAAGGGGGCTTTCGCCACTGAGGTCGTTGCGGCTGGACCGGCCAGTTCGAACAGGGACGCGTTGGACACAGCGCACCCGACCTTTGACTGGCCCTGCCTACCCGACGGTATGTAGTCGTTGGCAAGGACATCGTGCCATCGCACCTTGGCTTTTGTCCATCACCTTGTTCATCAATCAGGTCGAAGACCTCGCGCCCATCCGATCACTTTGCTGCGACGGTGGTGCTGCGGTCTTCAGCCCCAAAGGAGTACACACATGCAAATTCAAATTCGAATCAACGAGAGTGGCGCATTGCGCAATCAGCGTTTCGCCTTCACCAACCGCTACACCCTGGTCACCGAGCTGTTGCAAAACGCTCGCCGCGCCGGTGCCTCGCACATTGAGGTTCACCACGATGCTGCCCAACAGCGGTTGTGCGTGGTGGACAACGGGCGCGGTGTGGAGGATTTTCAGAAGCTGCTGACGTTTCATGAGTCTGGCTGGGGCGAGTCCCTGGTCGAGCAGGAGCACCCCTTTGGTGTGGGCTTCTCCAAGTGCCTGTATGCGGCCAAACGCTGCGCTGTCACGTCCGGCCACCAAAAGGTGGACATTGACACCGAGGCGGCATTGCAGCGCGCTTCGTTCGGGGTGCAGGCAGCGGAACACCCTGTACCCGGTACCTGCGTCGAGTTGTATGGTGTCGAACTGGCCGACCTGGCCGCCAAGATGGAGTCACTGTGCATGGGTTTTCCCATTCCGGTGACGTTCAACCAGCGGTCCCTTGAACAGCGATTCGCGGCTCACAAATTACAGACCGTCGACACACCTGTGGGGGCGGTTCATCTTTGTGGTGAGCGCGATGGCCAAAGTACGACGCAAACCCTGGCGTTTTTACAGGGCTTTTGCGTGAGTCAACCCACTTGGTTCGATCCCCAGTGTGTCAACGTTGTGCACCTGGATTCGAAGCAGTTCATGGCAAGGCTACCGGACCGGGACCAGTTGATCGACGCCGACCAGCAATTGAAAAAGGTGGATCAGCAGATCAAATCGTGCTGGTTAACCGTTCTCAACCAGGCCAAGTCAGAGCTGCCCGCCGAGCGCTTCGTATCGACCTATTTCGACACCATGCAGCGGTTCGGACACCTGGATCTGCTCAATGACCTGGACGTGCTGCCCAAACAGCTGATTTCAGGAATCGTGGGCTACCCGATTCAGACCTGTTCGATGGAACGCGACTTCCTTGAGGTAGTGCCGCAGCCACCCACCCGCAAAGCCATCGAGGCCGGTGAGGTCAAGCTGGTTTGCTTGGACATGCCAGATGAAAACAACTGCGCCCAATGGATGCTGGCCTGGCGAAAAAACTGGCTGGTGATCCAGGCCTACAGGCTGGACATCAACCACTGGGTACACGCCCATGTGCGGGATCTGAGTGACGAACAAGTGCAGGTACAAGCCGTCAACATCCAGCATCGCACGTCGATGTCGGGCCGCTGGGTTTGGCCTGAAGTCGTCCTTTGTGACGGCGTGTCGATCACTTTCGGCCAAGACAGTGTGGTGGTGGACGACTTCGGCGTTTGTTTTGAAGAGACGCTGTACATCCCCGCCCGGGAGTCCACCGGAGAAAGTGTTCGTCAGATGAGCAACTTTGTCGATGAAAACGACAACTACATCTACGACCACATGGATGCCGACAGAGATGAACTGGCGAGCCTGATCAGGCGACTGCGCTGCACCGACCCTGCCGACACGCTGGACTCTTTGTTGCAGGAGGTGGAGCTGGGTAAGTATCCCTTGCTGCAGGGTCACTCTTTCGAAGTTTGTATCGGTATGCCGAACGCTGTCGACCCAGAAGGCAACGGTACCCAGTACTCAGTGGCTGAACCACTGCACCGGGTTCGGCTGCTGCCTTCAGCAACGCCATCTGGCTCCCAACGGGAAACACCGCATGCCGGGCATGACGCAACTCCGGACGATCTCGGCAATCCCGAGGAAGTCACGGAGATCATGGAGGTGCGTCATGCTCAATGTTGAGTACCAGGCACGCATCGACGCGGCCAAAGCCAGGGCCCATGGACGCTGGGGCGAGATTCTTGCCGCAGCCGGCGTTGACACCCGCATACGCCTTCGCAAGATCCTGCCCTGCCCGGTGTGCCACCAGGGAAAAGATTGCTTTCAGTTCACAGACAAGTTCGGCGAAGGCAATTACCACTGCCGCAAATGTGGGCCGGGTGGCGGCTTCAAGCTGCTCCAGGCTTTGCGCGGTTGGTCCTTTCATGAGGCGCTGTGTTTTGTAGAAGAGTTGTTGGGCTCGAAGCCACTGGAATCATCTGACGCTTCCAAAGCGTTGCGGCTGGCGCGGCGCAACCAGGCGTTCATGAGACGCTTGATTGACCGCCTGTGGAACGAGGCGGCTGCTGTCCAAGGCGGTGATCCGGTGGACCGGTACCTGCGTGGCCGCGGCTTGGGCTTGCCCCGTCAACCGCTGGCACTTCGGTTTCATCCGGAATTGGAGTACTTTGAGTCCAGCGACTGCCAAGAGGGGAGCAGACCACGGCGCGTGGGACGCTATCCGGCCATGCTGGCCCAGGTCATCAACCCCCGTGGCGAGTTCGTGGGTTTGCACCGCACCTATTTGCACCAAGGCAAGAAGCTCGATGCCGCGGACGCCAAGAAGGTGTTGATGCTGCCAAACCCTCCTGGCCTGAGCGGCGAGAGTGCCAACGCGGGTTGTGCGGTTCGTCTGAGCGAAGCGACTGCAGAGTTGGCGACCTGCGAAGGCATTGAGACGGGAATTGCCATTTCACTGGGACACAACAAACCGGTGTGGCCCGCGCTGAATGCTGGCAATCTGGAAAAACTCTGGATTCCCGACTCGGTGCGCAAGTTGTGTATCTATTCAGACAACGATGCTGATAGTGAATTCACCGGACAGGCCAGCGCTTATGCCCTGGCTCGTCGGGTGTTGCGTGAGCGCAGCCGTCTTGGCCCGCTGCAGGTTGATGTTTTCGTGCCCAAACGGGCAGGCGAAGACTGGGCTGATGTGTGGCAACGGCGACAGGCGGCCAATTTGCCTCGGGCCGCATGAGTGTGGTCGGGGTTGATTTGACCGACGTTTGTCGTGATTTTTGATCACTGACTTCTAAAGCAGGAACGGGGTGCGGCCAACAGGTCGCACCCAATTTCTGAGCAGGGGTGGCGTCTTGATGACCACCTCGCCCGGGCTCACAAATTGTTTGAGCGCCTGCGTTGTGCGAGCGCTCGAACCGTTTCGGTTGACCGAGATTGTTGATTCCCCCTGGGTCGCCGCCAGACCCGTTCACCTGCATCCCAGGTGACCAAGGCGGCCTTTGAGTTCAATGCGCAGTTTGCAGCGCTGATTTGATGGTGGGCATTTGACCCATCAGTTTTATTCAACCCTCTCGGGGATGTCCCTCCCCGACTGGGGTGTGGCCGTCTCCGATTTTTTCTATCTGATCGGAGTATTCATGAAAACAGGACGTTCACTCATAGACCTGGCTCAAGAACTGAGCCGACAACAGGCCACCAAAAAAGACGTGGTGGTGCCCTCACCCCTCATGCGGCACAACACAAGCGAAGCCGGTGGCACTGAGCTGGTGATTGAAGAAGGCTCGGCACCTGTGCGCTATGGCATCACGCCGCTGGCGCGCAGGCAACTGGCCGACAAATTGAAGATTCCGCATGCCTACTTTGAACGCATGCGGACCGAGCAGCCCGCACTCTTGGACCGCAATGTCAACACCTGGCTGCAAAACGATCTGGACCGTCGGCTGATCCGCACCCTGGATGGAGACGTTCGTGCGGTGCTCTCGGAACGCTATCGGCGCCTGGACAACTATGACCTGGCCGAGGCGGTATTGCCCGTGCTTCGGCAATTGCCTGGTGCCCAGATTCAATCGGTGGAACTGACAGAAACAAGGATGTACTTGAAGTGTGTCAGCGAGCAGCTGAACTTTGAGATTGCACCGGGCGACATCGTGCAAGCCGGTGTGGCCATCTCCAACTCGGAAGTGGGCCACGGAACGTTGTCCGTGCAGCCACTGCTGTACCGGCTGGTGTGCCGCAATGGCTTGATTGCGATGGACCACTCTTTGCGCAAGACCCACCTGGGTCGTGCGCTGAGTCAGGAAGATCACCTCGTCACGGTGTTTCAGGACGACACCTTGCGTGCCGACGATGAGGCCTTCTTTCTGAAAGTACGTGATGTGGTTCAAGCGGCGGTGTCCGAAGCGACTTTCACACAGACCGCGCAAAAGCTACAGCGCACCCTGAAGATTCCATTGAAAGGCGATCCAATAAAAACGGTTGAGGTACTGTCCAACCGCTACACCCTGAGCGATGTTGAGCGCACCGGTGTTCTGCGTCATTTGATCGCGGGAGGTGACCTCTCAGGTTATGGGCTGGTCAATGCCGTGACCCACTACTCACAAGAGGTAGAGGACTACGACAGGGCTACGGATTTCGAGGTTCTGGGCGGACGGCTGTTAGACCTATCCACTCGCGAGTGGGGAGAATTGGCACTGGCACGTTGAAGCAATCCTCGCCGTTCGATAGCAGGGGCTGCTTCGCATCGCCCCGTTGAACGTGAGCATGCGGCGTGAACACTCAAGTTGTTCACGCCGCTTTTTTCTTTCAGCTTTCTCGTTTGATTGACTAACCGATTGATCAGGTTTGTTCAGTGGGAGTGTTTTCGGATGGCAAATCTGTAAACGAGTGAATCAGTAGCTCGCAGTGTTGAATATTTCATTGCAGAATTTTTATCTTGATACTTATCGGTATCGCGGCTACACCATGTTCACAACACGGCGACATCAAGTCAAACCGCAAGGTGAATGTCCACTGCATCCGCAACCAATTCAGGGAGACACAAATTGGGACCACACTCACTTACCGACGTTCAATCAGCGAACCTGCACAACCTGTACGCCATACGGCTGGCCCTTGAGATTGACAAGGTCGCGGCCTGTTGCCGCTTCGCGGTTGACATGGCGCTGGCAGAGCGCCTCCAGCAGATGCACCTGGGGCACTTGATGTCATTCGTCTCCGTCGTCGGCTCGACAACTTTGTTTCCGCCACGCGATGATTTGTTGAACTTGTTGTCCACGCCCTCCGCGTTGGCTGGGCCGTTCGCTGCCGCCAAAACACCCCACCCATTGCCCCCAGCAGCCCGTATGGGCTGACCGATTGGGAAACTTTCGACGTTTTTGACTGGACGAAAAACAATGGCGACCCACCGTGCTGATTGGCAGGCCCGGGCGTTAGCGTTGGCCCGTGAATGCGCCCAACTGGGTGGTCGCGCACGCACCATCCACCTGTTGACGGGCATGCCCCTGCCGGAAATCCAGCGTCTGTTTTTTGTTGACCCCCGTATGGCACCGCGAGGCCGTGCGCCGGATTCGCCAGAGTGGTACCACGCTGCGAATTTGCTGAACCGGACCCAAGCGTCCATTTTTTGCGCCATCTACATGCGGCTCAGAAAAGCTGGCATTGCTGCGGAAGACGCGCTGGTAGGCGGCTATAAAAACTACCTGACTGCCTGCCCGCCACCGCATCGAATCAGTTTTGACAGGGCCTTTGATTTGGCCGCGCACACCGATGGCGGCCAAGGCCGCTGGTTCAGCAAGCGGGCCGCTTTTTGCGTGGTGACTTGCAAGCACTGCGCCAGTGAGTACCTCACCAGTGTGGGCGTGCAATCGACAACAGCGCAGGATTGCCCCTTTTGCAAACTGCTGCTGCGTTACGAGTGCGACCCTCGTTTGCAAAAGTCGTTTCCACAACCGTCGCCATGGCTCGACCGGGATGCGCTTTGCCTGCATTTGCATGTCGTGCTCAATGCGATAGGGAACGCCAACCTCCAATCCACTGTGGGCGATCCACCGACAGCCGAGGACAGCGCGCTGGACAAACAGCGTTTGTGAATCGGCTCAGCTCGCGGGCAGGTTGGGGCCATCTGGCCCATGCCGAGAACATCCGGCTGGAGACAACCGGCCAATGCCGAAACCCCCTTCAATCAATCGTCATTCTGACTGGCCTGATGCAGCGTGCGAGGTCAACATGCACCTCACTTCGGGCACTTGTGTCTCTGATGCGAGCGTTGGGTTGTCAATTTTCAGGCGTCGTCGCTCTGAGAGCAATTCGAAACCTCTACACGCCCTCCACCATGCCCATCTGACCTGGCAGCAAAGAAAACCATGGAATGCGATACAGAACCCAACGTTGCAGACTTGCCAACAAGCGCATTTGGGGTGGCAACCCTCAATTCCGCCACTCCTGTCTTTCCTGCGATTCCAGTTCAGTACCTGCTGGATCAAAACGAACGCCTCATCGCACGCATCAAGCTTTGTTATGGCATGGCCAACGCCTCCTTTGAGCACGAGGTTCTGTCGCTGATACGGGCCTATGCCGCCTATGTTCACCTGCTTCCGGCCAGCTACACCCGCGGCTTTAGCGATCCGGGAGGCTTGTTCCGCCTGGGTTTGGAAGTCGGCTTTTTTGCGCTGCAGGGCACTGATGCCCATATATTTTTCGGGCGAGCCACGATCTCGGAGCGCCGGGTGTTGGAGCCACGCTGGCGGCTCGCCACCTTCATTGCAGGACTGTGCAGTGAATTGCACCTGGCCCTGGGAACACTGACCGTCACCAACACCTTGGGCGAGGTGTGGCCAGCTTGCCTGTTGCCGCTGTCCGATTGGCTGCGACAGCGCCAATCCCAACACTACACCGTTGAGCACACGGTTGACATGGTTGGTGATGCACCGGCCTCGCTTGCCTCCAGGGGCTATGGGGTGTTCGCCCTGCCCCATGTGGTGGCCCCAGCCATGCTGCAAGACCTGGCATCGTGCAACACGGTGATCGTGCCGCAGCTCCTGGCAAGTATCTCGGGACTCGTTCTCCCGCAGCCTCGCAATGTGCTCGACGCATTGGTCAGACGGTCCCTGGCCCTGGTGGTGGAGCGCAATCTGTTGCGCCACACCAAAGAAACCGGAAAACCCCACGTGCCGCACCAACCTCAACGGCGACATCCGATAGGCCTGCACCATCAGCGTTTCGTTATCGACGCCATGCGCCACCTGATGGCCTTCAATTCGAATTGGGCACCCAATACAGAAAAATCCCGCGTCCACTGGGGCCAGGACGGCCTTTTCCTCGTCTGGCCATTTGCAGGCTTTGACCTCATCAAACTCTGGGAGCAAGACAAGCTGGCCGGATTGCCCAAGAACCCCGCTTCACTGCTGAACTTCCTCGCCGACCTGGAGCTTTGTGACAACCAGTCTTGGCCAGTCCAAGACAGAGACACTGAAACCGAGGCAGACGCTCAAAGCGCGCCTCCACGCCTTGACGAACCGTTCGAAGAAAAACAAAAGTCTGCGCAACTGCACCTGATCCGGCCACCAGGGACCAGGGCGGAATTCCAAGCGATCCGAATCCGGTTCCCAGGCATGTTGATCAGCGCAGTAGAGCCTCCTCCGGTCCCGCTCGACTCCCCCCTGAAACCAACCACTACAACGGACCAGACATCGGCCTTTCCACCAACCACATCCAGTGTCACCCCATCACAAGGCAGTACCCCATCCAAAGAGCAGACCCGTGAAGCGGAAATTGAGCCTGCCTCACCGAGTTCAGACCACAGCGTCATGGCACCCACACCGAGACGCACATGGAGGGGGTTGACCGAAGCATCGCAGCGTTCTGCAATTCCAGGTTCAGGAGCGATGAATTCTTCTGGCATGGCAATTGAAAGCTCGATCAACCCATCTCAGGAACCTTATCATTCACCCACCCAGTTGACCCTGATCCCGGAGTTGAGTGGACTAGCCGCAACGAACACATCGTCCGAAGTTCGAATTCGTCAGAAGCCGACCGCCCTCAGCCTGATCGCCCCTTTGCGTTTGAGCCTCGCAATCCGAACCTTGCTGAACGAGTGGTTGGCCTCGCTAAATTCGCCGCGACCAGAACCTGCTGCAACCGCCTGCGTTGTGCGGTCTGATGGATTGTTCATTCCACTACAAAGCTTTGAGACTCAAGGTTTTCCGGCATTTGAAGCCATTCGTGGTCTGGCGGACCTCCAGATGCTGGTATCCATTGGTGAGGATGGTTCACCCACCACCACCCACATGACCTCCGAAGGCGCGTCCATCCAGGGAATTGTGCTCAGCGCTTCTGCCATTCAAGGCTGGCCACCCCGCATGGCTTCGCCCCGCGAAGCACCCACTGGCTATCCCATGGATGGGGCTGGTTCACGCCTGAGCTGAAACCACCTGATCTAAGCGCTGCTAACCGCTGGAGCCCCACTTGTTGATGCGTCGTTATGAAATGCCCTGGCGAGCGGCCTATGAGGGCTATGCGGCCATCGTCTGGGCCATGGCAACGATCATTTTTTTAGGCATCGTGGCATTAGGCCGGTTGCCTGCGCCATTGGGTGGGCCGGTGACCCTGGCTTGCTTGTGTCTGGGAGTTCTTCGCGCCCACCAGGCCATCCATGTTCTGGTACTTCGGGCGTCGCTGGCCGGTCGCAGCATTCAGGTGATGAGTACCGACACCCAGGCCAGATTTTGTGAGCAGCCGGACCAGGTTTTTTTGGGATTTGGGTTTGAGTGGCGCCCCGTGCATTCTCAGCGGCTGTATGAGCTGGCCAAGGTGGACTACAGGGAGTTCGCCGTCTCGCCGCGTTGGTTGAATTTGCTGGGCCACGAGAGCCAGCCACAGTCGGACGCTGAGGTGGGTCTGCCTTACATCCATGGTGTGGAACCTCAGGAGGTGGCGCTGTACAGGCCATTGCAGAACTTTGAAGGCGGCACCTTGCTGGTGGGCACCACGCAATCTGGCAAAGGGGTGGCGCTGGGCAACCTGATCACCCAAGCGGTTCGGCGTGGTGACGTGGTGCTCGTCATTGACCCCAAGAACAGCAGGCGGCTCAAGGCCATCGTGCAAAAGGCCTGCCGGGACTACCGGCAAGCAGATACGTTTTTGGAGTTTCACCCGGCGTTTCCAGATCGAGGGGTGAGACTGGATTTCACATTCAACTGGCAAAAGCCGACTGAGATTGCTTCGCGCATCCAGTCCATCATGCCGCCGGATACAGCGGGAGCGTTTTCTGCATTTGGGTGGGATGCGGTCAATGTCGTGGTTCAAGGGCTGGTGGACCTAGAAGAGCGACCCAACCTGATGAAACTCGCTCAGTACATTGAAGCGGGGATCGAGCCGGTTCTGGAAGCATGTTTGCGGCAGTTTTACCAGGCCACCCTCGGCCCCTCGTGGCGGGAGACGCCCGACATGAAGCGGCTGCTGCACGAGGCCAGTCACGGTCACTTCAAAAAGCCCTCGGAGGCGTCCAGCACGGAGCTGATAGCCTTTGTCGTCTACTACGAACACCACATCAGCCAAAGCCAGCGCACCAAGGTGCTGGACGCCCAAATCCGCACCTACCGGCACAACAGGGAGCATTACCAAAAGATCACGGCCAACTTGTTACCGGTGCTGTCGATGCTGACCTCTGGGGATCTGGGACGCACCTTGTCGCCAGACCCCTTTGATGTGGACGACACCCGGCCCGTGATGAACTTCGAGAAGATTGAGCGGGCGGGTCATGTGCTTTACATGTGCCTGGATTCTCTGCCCGATCCTTCAGTGGCCTCGGCCATTGGGGCACTGGCACTGGCCGATCAATCGGCTCGGGCGGGCATGCGCTACAACCTCGGCATTTACCGGCGTATCTCCTTGTTCGTTGATGAGGTGTCCAATGTCATCAACCTGCCGCTGATCGAAATCCTCAACAAGGGCGCAGAAGGCGGCATCTTTGCAACCTGCGCCATGCAGACCCTGGCGGACCTCGCCAAACGTTTGGGCAGCGAAGAGGCCGCACGCATGGCCCTCGGTAACCTCAACAACCTGATTGCGCTTCGCACCAAGGATCGACCGACCCAGGACTTTGTGGTGGAGACGTTTGGCAAGACCGCGATTCATTCGCTCCGGCATGGATTGAGCAGTGGGACGGATGAGCATGTGGGCGACTTCTCATCGAGCTACTCCACGCAGCTCAGCGAAAGTTTTGAGGAAATGGTGCCTGCGGACATTTTGGGCAAGCTGCCGAATCTGCAGTACTTTGCCTCGGTCTCGGGCGGGCGCATCATCAAGGGGCGGTTTCCGATTCTGGATCCGGGACCAGTCCCCTCCTCCACAGCTCCCTTGGAGCGAGCAGCATGATTCGGGGTGTGGCAGTGATCTCGCTGCTCAGCCTCTTGATCCTGGTGCTTTACCTGCCAGCTGCTCATCCGCCTGAGCGGTTCTTGCAGCAGTTGCGTCTGGAGATGGGGCATTGTTCCGAGTTTTGGGGGGAGGCGGTGGCCACAGACGTGCTGGACAAAGCGCTGAGCATGCAAACTTCGGCGCGGGGGGCGACTGCGCTGCCGTCAAGCCACGATGCGCCGTCGACCAAAACCCTGGAAGGCGCTGTCGCCACGGAGATGGGGGCGGTGAACCAGCGTTTGTTCAACAACGCTTACTTCCGGTCCGTGGAGGCGCTGTTCATGCTCGCCAGTTTTCGGCTGGCGATGATGCTGCAGTGGTTGCCTTGGCTTGGTCTGTTGGCTTTGCCGCTTGTATTGGATGGGCATTGGCATCGGGTGATCAAGACCAAGGAGTTTCGGCAGCATGCCCCTGAGATGTTTGCGATTTGGGCGTGCTTTGGGATCACCGGGGCCTGCGCCACGGTGCTGGGGCTGGTGTTTCCGATCACGTTGCATCCGCTGGTGATGCCGGGTGCACCGCTGCTCATCCTTATGCTGGCGGGGATGGCTTGGCGGAGTTATCACAGACGTTGAACACTGCCGATCAGGTACTGCGCGAGAAGCGGATCGTCTAGCTTCAAGGTGGCCTGGCCCGAGCTTCCCTTGCTGACAAGACCCGCTTTGCGTAGCCGCTCCACAGATGCGCGAACTTTTGCCAGGGTCGGCTTTTCTGTTTGAAGTTGAGCCAGTTTGTCCAAAGTTTCACGCCCAAACGGGGGCAAACCTTCGGCCACGACGAGCAAGACACTTCGGTCGAAGGCGCTGACATGGTTCAGCAGTGCGCGCCAACCCGCAACCTGCCGCTCATCCGACAACATGCGTTTGACGCCTTCACCCACATCCGTGATCCCCTCGGCAGACATGGCTTTGACCAAGTCCTTCATGAGCGCTGGCTTGTAGCCCAGGCGTGCAAATACCTGTCGCAAATCATCCAACAAAGGTCGTCGACCGCGGTGCACTGAGCCGAAGTGTTCAGCCAGCAGCTTGAGAAAATCATCCCCCAGCACGGGGAAATCCATCAACTGCGCGAACTGGTACATCGGGGCACCTGCCGTATTCACCATCCGGGCCAAACCTTCTTGGGATGACCCGGTAAACACCGCCAGCACTTCGTTGCGCCGCTTGTGGAGTACGGCGCGCAGTGCGGCGATGATTTGGTCTCCTTGTGGAACTTCGCCCAAGGCCTGGATTTCGTCAAGCATCAGCAAAATGGGTTGCTTCGCGGCCTGAGCCAAGCGCACCACCAAGGCATCCAACTTCAAGTGCGGCGCACTGGGCAATGCACTGGCCTCTGGTGCTTCACCGAAAGTGATTGAGGCTCCCAAGGCCCCCAGCTTTTTGACGCTGGTTTTGGCCATGCGCCCTGCCTTAGAGGTCGGAACCATCACCTGATCCAGCGCACCTTGCAGCGCGTGGTTGATGGCATCCAAGGGGTTGGCTCGCTCCAGCCACAAGTCTGCATACACCGGCAACAAGCGTGCTTTGACCGCGGCAGGCGCCAAGTCATGATCAAGAAAGAACGTCTTGCCCACGCGCCGGTTTGCAAACAAAGCCATCGGTCGCCCTGGCTGTGCTTTCAAGAGCTGCAGATAGCTTTGTGCCAACTCGGGCCGAAGGACGGCGATGTCATCGAAGGTTTTCATGATGTTGGTTGATTGCTGTTATGACAGCAATTGTCGTTAGAACGACAAGGAACCGCAATTCATGTAACGATCAATAGGCATGCGCCCTTGCCACACTGACCGTGGCAACCATTGCAGAAAGCAACAGTTACATATGGCCCTGCTAAAACAACAAACAACAGTTGCAGAAGTAGCAGAGATCATTGACGGGCATCGATGCAGAAGGTTAAAAAACGTTTCTTTTGACAAGTACGTGGATGGATATGGAACTATCAAGTCGGCCCTGCAAAACCCCTGCAACCCGCATGAATGCTGGCGATATGGGGTAAATGCTGACGACGGGATCTCTCAGGAATCGTTATCGGAGAGTAATTTTTCTGGGGGATTTGCATGACAGCCACCGCAGACTTCTTTCGCGCACGCCTGGACGGGATGGTCGATCACAAACATCCACTGGTGGTTTTGAGCAAACGGCTGCCCTGGGCCGCGATTGAACAAGCCCTGGCACCGCACTTCGCTCGCCAGGCTCGCCCAGGCTCCAAGCGGGTGACGGCGGACTTGTTGGGAGCGCATGAAGTCGAATTTGGCAACGGCATCAGCCCCGCAGGCCGCCCGCGCCTGTCAATTCGGCTGATGGCCAGCTTGCAGTACCTGAAGAACTCCTTCAACCTCAGTGACGAAGAACTCGTTCAGCGCTGGAGCGAGAACGTGGTGTGGCAGTTCTTCAGCGGCATGGAGTATTACGAACCACGCTTGCCCTGCGATCCAACCCAGATCGGCCGCTTTCGCCGCGCCGTGGGCGAAGAAGGTCTGGAGCAGTTGCTCAAGGCCACCATCGAGACAGCGGTGCAGATCAAGGCCATCAAGCCCAGCGAGCTGGAACGCGTGATCGTGGACACCACCGTGCAGGAGAAGGCCATCGCCCACCCGGTGGACAGTCGGCTGCTGGAGATTGCGCGGCACAAAGTGGTGAATGCTGCCAAACGAGTGGGCATCAGTTTGAAGCAGACATTTGCGTTTGAAGCCAAAACGCTCAGACGCCAGGCCGGGGGTTACGCCCACGCCAAGCAGTTCAAGCGTTTGAAGAAAGCCGTCAAACGCCAGCGCACAATCCTCGGGGTGGTGATGCGTGAAGTGCAGCGCAAGCTTGATGTGTTGGTGGCACCCGGGCCGACAGCGCTGAGTGCGCTCAAGACCTGGTTGGAGCGGGCCGAACGCATCCGCACGCAACAGCGAGGCGACAAGGGCAAGCTGTACGCGCTGCATGCGCCTGAGGTGGAGTGCATCGGCAAGGGCAAGGCCAGGAAGCCCTATGAGTTTGGTGTGAAGGTCAGCCTGGCTGTCACGCACCTGCGTGGTTTGATGGTGGGGGCCAGAAGTTTCCCCGGCAACCCGTTTGATGGGCACACATTGGCTGCGCAACTGGAGCAAACCAACAACCTGATGCAAGACCTGGGGCGTGTGCCCAAGCAAGTGGTCGTGGACTTGGGGTTCCGGGGCGTGGACGCGGACAACCCGAACGTGGAGATCATCCACCGTGGCAAGTACAAGTCACTGACCAAGGTGCAACGCAAGTGGCTCAAACGGCGTCAGGCCATCGAGCCGCTGATCGGCCACACCAAGGTGGACCACGGCATGCAGCGCTGTTGGCTCAAAGGCGAGTTGGGTGATGCGCTGCACGCACTGAGTTGTGCGGCGGGGTACAACATCCGCTGGCTGCTGCGGGCTATCGCGGCCAAGTCTGCAAAAGACGCGAAGGCGTTTTTGTTGACCCTGCTCGGGCTGAGCTTATGGGGTCAACTCAGGGCAGCCAGGGCACGGCTCGGCGCAAAAAACTTGCTCGGTTGGAAATTCACGCCATCGTCAGTAATGGCTTGCGGGGTGAAATGAATTTTGCAGGGCCGACTATCAAATTCGGATTTACTTTCCGGCATGGCACTACTCGTATCGGCCGCCACCGCGCTCTACACACGCCGTCAGACACAGCATCAATCAGCAGCAAATTCAACAAGCTATCGAAGTTCGTTGGCGGATAATCACCGACGGTACTCTGATCTGCTAAACCAGACTATTCATCGACATAAGGAAAGACATCGCGAGCTTTCTGGCTTGGCCGGGGAGGCCGCCCGCAACGTTCCACACCTGTTGGATGACTTCGATATCTGCCGAGACTCGCAAAGACCAGTGCGACATCTCGTGAGTGAAGCGGCCGAGATGGTGCATCTGTCATTCAATGGACAACTGGGATGGCAGACTGCGGAGAACATTCACTGGCGTTTAGGTAGCTTCAATCGAGTCGAAGACCGCCTTAATCCCCAAAGAGAGATCTTCAGCAGCGACTTCCGCAGGGAATTTCGTCAACGCTACGAAGACGAACCCAATCGTTACGAGGATCATTGCCTCGTGACGGATAGGAGATTTTGCGGTCTTGTGGAAGATGCGCATGCCCGATTGGATTGGCGGCGTCGAGGCGAGCTTCTGTCGACGGTATTGCGGGAAGTTCAGACATTTGCCGCTTGTCATGACAAGCTCCGCCCAGAGATGCGTGAGGATGCAGAACGCCTAGAACGAGCGCTGGTGGAAAACAAGAACGATGAATTTGAACTCGTGGAATCTCCCAACCTGTACAGACGCTTGAAATTCGAAATTCGCCGTCTGCAAACGCTGGCCACCCTTCGTTTGCCGCAAATAGACTCCGAGGACACGCATCGATTTTCGAACTACACATCGCTGTGCATTCAGATTTGCGCAATGCTTTACATCGTGCAGGGAACAGACTTGTGGGAATGGGGAAGATTTTTGGAAAGGTGAGTTGCTGGCCGGAAATGGATCACCCCGGCTCACTGACCCGCAGGAGTCAGACGGCAATGCGCCTGGCGACCACGAAGACGCTGCCAGAGTTCGATGAGGCCCGAGCGAGCACGCAGACCACACAGGAAGATCGGCGACCCATCCAAGATTCTTGAACGCTGTTGTAGAAATTGACGATGTAGTCTGCAATGTCACTCGTGGCCTCTGCGTGGTTGGCATAGTCGCGCTGCCAGACGCGTTCCATTTTGAGATTCAAGAAGAAACGCTCCATCACTGCGTTGTCCCAGCAGTTGCCCTTGCGGCTCATGCTGCCAGTCAAGCCGTGTGTTGTCAGCAAGGCCTGATGCATAGCGCTTGCATACTGGCTGCCGCGATCCGTGTGGACGATCAGGCCCGGCAGCGGTTGGCGTTGAACGATGGCCAGTTGCAGTGCCTGGCACACCAGAGCTGCCTGCATGTCTGGGGCCATCGCCCAGCCCACCACCTTGCGTGCATACAAGTCCAGCACCACCGCCAAGTACAACCAACCACTGCTCGTTCGTATGCGTTCGGTGAACCCACCTTGACCGAATCAACGATCAGGTGTTGACCGGTGCAGTCGCAGCGACGCTGGCAGTCTCGGGCGATACCCAGCGGTGCGGCAGCAACTCGTGCAGTCGGCTGTTGGGCCAGGTGGGCAGCTTGGTCAGCACGTCTTTGAGATAGACCCACGCATCATGCCCATTGAGTTTGGCCGACTCGATCAACGTCATCAGCACTGCCGCGCGCTCGCCAGCTTGCTGGCTGCCCACAAAGAGCCAGTTCTTGCGCCCCAGCGCCAGCGGCCGGATCGCGTTTTCCACCGCGTTGTTGTCAATCGGGATGCGTGCATCGGCGAGGTGTAGGGTCAATGCCGCCCAGCGCTTGAGCGTGTAGTCCATCGCCTTGGCCGTCACGTCAGCATTCATGAGTTGCTGACGCTGGGTGAGTAACCAAGCCTTGAACTCTTGGAGCAGTGTTGTACTGGTGTCTTGCCTGAGCTGATGTCGCTCCTGCAGGGTGAGTTGCGCCCCCTGGCGCTCCACGTCATACAGTTGCTGGATTCGATGGAGCGCCTCTTTGGCGATCTCGCTTTGGTTGAGCTTGTGGGCCTCGAAGAACTTTCTTCTGGCGTGGGCCCAGCATCCGGCCTCTTGTATTGGCTGTTGTTTGAACAAGGCTTTGTAGCCCGAGTAATCATCACAAACCAAGCTGCCTTGGAATCCCTCCAGCAGCGTGGCCGCATGCTGGCCTTGCCGACTGTTGCAGAACTCGTAAACCACGGCGCGTTCAGTTGCCTCCCAGTCGCTGCTACGGATGACCCAAGCGTAGGCGGTGTCTGTCTTGCCTGAGCCGGGCGCCAGCAGCTTGATCGGCGTCTCGTCGGCATGCAGCACGGCTTGGCTCAGCAGGTGGGATTTGATCGCTTGCGCCAAGGGCTGCAGCTGAACACCGCACTGCCCCACCCAACTGGCCATGCTGGAGCGCGCGATGAAGGCACCGCTCCTGCGGTAAATCTCTTCTTGGCGGTACAAAGGCAGGTGGTCATCATGTTTTGCAATGATGACCTGGGCCAGCAGCCCTGGCGCGGGAATGCCTTTGTCGATGATCTGGGCGGGCATGGGTGCCGCCAGCACGGTGTTGCAGCAAACGCATGCGTACTTGCCACGAATGTGACGGTGAACAAAGAATTGGGCCGGGACGCAATCGAGTTGTTCGCTGATGTCTTGGCCAATGCGCTTCAAGGGATGCCCTGCACTGCACAAGGCGGGCTCGATCTCGTAGTGGTGCTCAATGCGCTCGAGTTGGCTGGGCAGAGCCTGACGTTTGGCTTGGCGTTTGATGCGGCTGGGCCCTGGGGTGCGGGCCTCATCTTCGGCGCGGTCTTCGGCTTTGGATTCTTCAACGAGAAGCTGTTCGGTTTTTGCATCGAACAACTGAGTTTGAGGATTGCCGCCTTGTGCGTCCAGGCTCTCGCTGCTTTTACCAAAGCGCCACTGCTTCAAGCGGGTCAGCTCGAAGTTCAGCGCGGCGTTCTTGGTGTGCTCAAACTTCAACTGGATTTGCAGTCGCTCAATGAGTTCCCGTGCGTACTGTGCGGCTGCAGTGTCTCCGAGGGCTTGCAGCTGGGCTTTTATTGATGCGGGATCAACGTCTTTGAGCATGTGCGCATCTTGCCTCGCGCGCACGCGCGAGGCAAGACGGGAGATACACGCATTGACCAACCATCACAGCGTTCACACCACGGTGACGGCCTGCACCGCGCCCAGGTGCAACCACGGCGCACCGGCAACCAGCCAATCCCACTGCGCGGCGGTGATTTGAACATGAGCAGCTTCATCTTGCGGCCAGATGAATCGAGCCCGACTGCTCAAGCGGCGCGTGCACAGCCACAGGCCAGAGCCGTCCATCAGCAGCACCTTCAAGCGGCTGGCACTGCGGTTGGCAAACACATACGCGGTATGGGGCTGCGCACCGGCTTCAAAGCTGTGCACCACGCGGGCCAGCAAGGTGTCCATGCCCGCGCGCAGGTCTGCTGCGCCGCAGGCCAGATAGATGGCGTCGATGCGCATCATGATGCGGCCATCGACTTGAGCCAGGCCGCCAATTCGTGCCCGTGATCCACAGGCCAGTGCAGCACCACACCAGCGCCTGGACCTGCGCCTGCCACCACGCACTCAATGCGCACGCTGGCGGGGTTGGGATTGGTTTGTGCCACGGCGCAGGAATGTGCCGCGTTGGCAGCCGCACTGCTGACCGCTTGCACCGGGCCCACCGGGTTACTTCGAACGGCCACAAACCCCTTGGGTTTGAGGGCAACATCAGCGGTTGCGCCGACTGCGGCATGGGCTGCCGAGACGGTCAAATGCGACTGGCCCTGGCCCAGCCTTTGCCGCCAGCGCCCCTCATAAGTGACCCACCCCATCAGCAGCTTTGCATCCATCCCGTGGGCCTGCGCCCACGCAGCAATGCTTTTGCCGGACTGCCTCCACTGCTGAACCACGTCCAGTTGTCGCCTGATCTTGTCTTGCCATCCCACCGCTGCCATTTGCCGCCCCTTCGCTGTTGTCAAAACAGCAACCTTCGCAGCCTTCTATGCCTTTGCATAGGGTGGGGTTTGCCGGACGCTTACAGTCCACCAAAGCTGAACAGGAGCAGCTCTCCATTCAAACGTTCCATTCGTTTTTCTGGGACATCCTCAAAGCCCACGCCTACCTGCTTGGGTCACCGCATAGGCTCTCGATCTTGTTGCCACACGACGAGAAGGCCCTGTCGGGCGGCCTCGGCGACGAGGACGATGGCTGGGACGAGTGGCTCGTCGAGCGTGAGCGGTTGTTTAGAGAAGAGGGGCGGATCGCGTTCGATCTGTTCGCGCCCAATGCGACAGCTCTGTTGGCCCGCTGCTCGCATCTTTTGGCGTCGATCGCCCATCGGCATCCCATCATCATCGTGGACGAAGCCCAGGACACCGGCCAATACGCGTGGCACTGCATCCAGATGCTCGCGCCACACACGCAGGTGCTGTGCCTGGCAGACCTCGAGCAGCAAATCTTCGACTACCTACCAGGCGTCGGCCCGGAGCGTGTGATCGCCATCCGGGCGGCGTTGAATCCGCACGAGATCGACCTTGGGACGCAGAACCACCGAAGCCCGGACTCCGAAATCTTGGCGTTCGGCAATGACATCCTGACGGCCAAGCCGCGCGGCGCGCCCTACAAGGGCGTATCCGCCCTTGCCTACCGCCCCGAGAAGCCACCGCCAAACTGGAATCATCTGCTGCGCCGAGCCCTCGGGGAGCTCTTGAAATCAATTCGGGCTCAGAGCGACAAGAAGGTGGAGACGATCGCGATACTGGTCACCAACAACCGTAGTGCGTTGAAGATGTCCAACGCCCTAAACGCGTTGGGGGCCAGCGTCGGGAAGCCGGTTCGGCACAAGCTACTGTTCGACGAGGCCGAAGCGCTGCTGTCAGCCCGTTTCGCGGCCTTTCTGCTGGAACCCAAGGATCTCGCCCAACTGGAGGCCGATGTCGCCACCAGCATGGAAATGATCACCGCCGCGAGGCGCGCGACAGGACAGGGCCGGAAGGAAGTCGCCAAACTCTTGGAGCAGGCCAACAAAATCAAGGGTGGCAAGGCCCTGAACATCAACATCGCCAACGCGCTGCGCGGCCTGATTTCAGGCTTGGCAGTCAACGATTTCAGCGGCGATCCCGCCGAGGACTGGCTCACTGTCAAACATAAGCTGCGGACGACCAATCAAGACGAACTCACCCGGGTCGCTGCGCAGTTGGACTTCTTGGTCGCGTTCAGTCGGGGACATCGCATCTCGGCTGCGCTCTCTGATGAATGGCTTCGCGACGGCGCCTACACCAACGCCCGCACCGCCCTCGACTTGGCTCTCGCACAGGAGCAAATCCTCGACGGCGTGGAGCCTCCGATGGGCTTGCAAGTCATGAACTTCCACAAGGCCAAGGGCAAGCAATTCGACGGAGTCATCCTCGTCCGCGAAGCTCGTCGGACCGGCCCTGCCGTCGAATCATCTTTCGTTTGGCGAGGCGACCCTGCCCCGTGTCCCAAAAGCCGACGTGTGCTTCGAGTCGGCATCACGCGAGCAAAAGTCCACGCGCTCATCCTCGATCCGCTTTGGCCGCAATGCCCCCTGCTCAAGGGGCACAAACTCTAAGGAAAACTCCTCGTCAGTCGGACTGGCTCGTGGCGTTATGACGCAGAACGATTGGTGATGGAGTTTTGCACGAAGACCTAGGTCATTACCTATTGAGCCGACGGGGCTGGCGACAGATTCCGACTGAGCGTTGTCGGCGGCGAGGTGAATCGCTTCGCACGAGGAAGGTCAATGACCGGTTCTGGCAGTCGCTGACATTCGCTTTAGAGCGGCGAACGACCGTCCCCAGCCTTTATCGGACATACATCGAAGAGCTGCCGATGAGTGCGCCGTATGTTGGTTGTCGATCCAGTTCTTGACCATCCACGTTTTAGTCCCATTTCAGCTCAAGAGATCCCGCAATTGGTTTACCCCTCGGTTTACCCCTCAAGGGCATAAAACAAAATGGGTTAGCTCCTTGTGAGAGCTAACCCATTGATTTTCTTGGTCGGGATGGCGGGATTCGAACTCGCGACCCCTTGCACCCCATGCAAGTGCGCTACCAGGCTGCGCTACACCCCGACGTCAACCTAAGATTATAACCTGATTCACTGCATGAGCAGGTCTCTGATCGACAACAACTCTTCGCGAACTTGCAGCGAGGTTAGCGCATCACCTTCGGAGGCCAGGGTGGGACTGTATGTTGCCAACGCGACTGTTTTGTTGGTGGCCAGCGCTACGGCCACTTCAACATCCTGATGGCTCGCAAGCATCGAAGGGAGGATCTCGTCAAACGCCGAGTCCATCGAGTCGTCGTCCAACTCCCTGTCGTCCCACTCAGCCAATTGATTGCGGGCTCCGCTGATGGTGAAACCTTGCTCGTAAAGTAGCTCGCGGATTCGCCTGACCAACAGGACTTCATGGTGTTGGTAATAACGCCGGTTGCCACGGCGTTTCATGGGTTTGAGTTGTGAGAACTCCTGCTCCCAATACCGAAGCACATAGGGCTTGACGCCACACAACTCGCTGACTTCCCCGATGGTGAAGTAGCGCTTGTCAGGAATGGTGGGGAGCGTTTTCTCCATTGAAATCAATGAGTTCCGGAGAGAAAACTAGACTTTACTCGAAGTCGTCCCCGACAGCTATGTCGCCCTGCACAACACCCTTGAGTTTGTGGCTTGCGTGAAACGTAACAACATTTCGGGCTTTGATGGGGATGGCTTCACCCGTGCGCGGGTTGCGGCCCGGGCGCGGCGCCTTGCGGCGAATATTGAAGTTGCCAAAACCCGACATCTTGACATCGCTTCCATCCACCAATGTAGTGTGGATGATTTCGAAGAAGGCCTCGACCATGTCCTTGGACTCTCGTTTGTTCAAGCCTAGCCGCTCGAACAACAGTTCCGCGAGATCGGCTTTGGTCAGCGTCGGAGTCTCCAAACTCGGCAACATCACCCGCCCGGTGGCGGAAGCGGACAAGCTTTGGTCTTCGGAGTCCAGGTCAGCGTCAATCATGAAAGATCACCCTCTCAATCGAACACCCAAGCGCTGATTCAGCGCCGCCAGCACCTGGGCCGTGACGGCCTCGGTACGCTCATCGGTCAAAGTTGCCTCATCGTCCAGCAACTCCAAACGCACCGCCACGCTGCGCTCGTTGGGCTGCATATCAGCAGGGACCTGGGCAGGTTTGTAGACATCAAACACCTGCGCAGAACGAATCAAAGTGGTTGGCGCTGAGCGCACGGCTTCGATCAGAGCATCATGCGTCACCTGGTCTGCTACCACCAAGGCCAAATCACGCCACACTGACTGGTTCTTAGGCAAAGCCTGACATTGTGGCAGCATCGCACCGCGCGCCGCATCCAACTCCACCTCAAACAACATTGGCGCGCTGGGAAGCTCATACGCTTGCCGCCAACGTGGGTGCAACTCACCAACAAAACCGATGGCGCGGTCAGCAACAAAAATCTGAGCACAACGGCCCGGATGCAAAGCAGGATGCTCGGCCACGACAAATCGCAAGGTCGTGGATCCAAAAAGCGCTTGCAAATCACCTTTTGCGTCAAAAAAATCAACCGGACGGTCTTTTTGCGCCCATTGCACAGGGCTCGCACTGCCGGAAATCAAACCAGCCAAACGCAGAGGTTGGTGCACACCGGCCACCGTCAGTGGGCCGTCCGGCACTTGTGCGTCACGCTGGAACACTCGGCCGATCTCGAACACCCTCACCCGAGGCGTTTTGCGAGCCAGGTTGTGGCGCAACACCTGAATCAAACTACCGACCAAACTGGAACGCATCACCGATAGAGGGCTGGCGATGGGGTTCAGGACACGAATGGGGTTGCTATTGCCCGCCAGTTCTTGCTCCCATTTTTCTTCGACGAAGCTGAAGTTGATGGTTTCAAAATAACCCAAATCGGCCAAACGGTGGCGCACAGCATGGCTGCCCAGGCGCGACTCACTGCGCACGCGTGCGGTGACCGGCGCGCGCGGTGCGTCCTTGGGCAAGGTGTTGAAGCCGATCACGCGGATCACTTCTTCAATCAGGTCTTCTTCAATTTGCAAATCAAAACGCCAGCTCGGCGCCTGCACCTGCAACACACCCTCGCCTTGCGTGAACTGCAGCCCCAGGCGCTGCATCACTTCGGCACACTGCGCCTGCGTGACGGGCATGCCGATCACCTTGGCGGCGCGGTCCACGCGCAGGGTCACCGGCTTGCGCTCTGGCAAGGACAGCGTTTGGTCGTCCATCGGCCCCGCTTGACCACCGCAGATGTCGATGATGAGTTGGGTGATGCGTTCAATGTGCTCAACCGTGAGGGCTGGGTCAACACCACGCTCAAAACGGTGACCAGCATCGGTCGAGAAGGCATAACGACGTGAGCGACCCGCTACGGCCTCGGGCCACCAGAACGCGGCTTCGACGTAAACGTTCTGTGTGTCGTCGGACACGGCCGTGGCGTCGCCACCCATGATGCCCGCCAAAGACTCTACCGCTTGATCGTCGGCAATGACACCGACTTGCGCATCGACGCTGATGGTGTTGCCGTTGAGCAGCTTGAGCTGCTCGCCCTCGCGGCCCCACCGCACCACCAGCCCACCATGAATCTTGTCGAGATCAAAAATATGCGATGGCCTGCCGAATTCGAACATCACATAGTTCGAAATATCGACCAAGGCTGTGACCGATCGCTGACCGCACCGCGCCAAGCGGTCCACCATCCAAGCAGGCGTGGTGGCTTTGGTATTGACACCTCGAACGACCCGGCCTGAAAACCGTCCACACAGATCCGCCGCTTCGACGCGAACGGGTAGCTTCTGGTCGATTTGTGGCGCTACTGGCGGAAATTCCACCGGTTTCAGGGGCGCACCCGTCAACGCGGCAACTTCACGCGCAATGCCGTAAACACTCAACCCGTGTCCCAGGTTGGGCGTCAGCTTGAGCGTGAAAAGCGTGTCGTCCAGCAGCAGGTGCTCGCGGATGTTTTGCCCGACAGGCGCATCAGCAGCCAGGATGTGCAAGCCACTTGTTTCATCCGACAGTTTGAGTTCCTTCGCGGAGCACAACATGCCTTGGCTTTCCACGCCACGCAGCTTGCCCAGCTTGATTTCGAACGGTGCACCGCCCTCTTCACTGGGTGGCAGCTTGGCCCCCACCAAGGCGCACGGAACCTTGATGCCCACCCGCACATTGGGTGCGCCGCACACGATTTGCAAGGGCGCGCCCTGCCCCACATTCACCTGGCAAACATTCAAACGGTCTGCATTGGGATGGCGCTCCACGGCCAAGACCTCGGCCACGACCACACCGGTGAACGCGGGCGCAACGGGACATGCTTCTTCCACTTCCATGCCCGACATGGTGAGCAGATCGGACAGGGCTTGGGTGGACAAGGGCGGATTGCAAAACTCGCGCAACCACGACTCTGGAAATTGCATCGTTCTTCTTTCGAATCAGTCTGGGCGGACGGTCATTGAAACTGCGACAAGAAACGCAGGTCACCGTCGAAAAACAAGCGCAAATCGTTCACGCCATAACGCAGCATGGCCAGCCTGTCTGGGCCCATGCCGAAGGCAAAACCAATGTAGCGCTCGGGGTCGAGGCCGTAGTTGCGAATGACATTCGGGTGCACTTGGCCTGAACCGGCCACTTCCAACCAGCGGCCTTTCAGTGGCCCGCTGGCAAACGCAATGTCCACCTCGGCCGACGGTTCGGTGAAGGGAAAGAACGACGGCCGAAAGCGCAGCTCCAGCTCGTCGGTCTCGAAAAAGTTGCGAAAGAAATCGGTGAACACCACCTTCAAGTCTTTGAAGCTGACGTTCTCGCCCACCCACAAGCCTTCGCATTGGTGGAACATCGGCGAGTGGGTGGCATCGCTGTCCACACGGTAGGTGCGCCCGGGCGCGATGACACGAATCTCGGGCATGGTTTTTCCACTGGCCAACAAGGCCTCGTGCTTTTTCGCGTGAGCGCGGGCATAACGCACTTGCATCGGCGAGGTGTGGGGTCGTAAATTCAACCAACGGCCCTGCGCATCTTTCATGTCCACGTAGAAGGTGTCTTGCATGGAACGCGCCGGGTGGTTCTCCGGGTTGTTCAAGGCAGTGAAACTCATCCAGTCGGTTTCAATCTCGGGGCCGTCGGCCACATCAAAGCCCATGGAAGCAAAAATCGCTTCGATACGCTCCATCACCCTGGAGACCGGGTGCAGACCACCCGAACCGCGCTGACGCCCTGGCAGCGTGACATCCAAAGCCTCGGCTTGCAGTTGCGCTTGCAGTTCCGCATCAGCCAAATGTTGACGACGCGCGGTCAATGCAGCTTCCACTTGCTGCTTTGCCGCGTTGATCAAGGCACCACGCGCTTTTTTCTCTTCAGCGGGCAAGGCGCCCAAGGCCTTGAGTTGCTCGGTCAAGCGACCGGCTTTTCCGAGGTAACGCGCCTTGGCGTTCTCCAGATCGGCGGGGAGGACAGCCTTTGAGAAATCGGTTTGTGCGTCTTGCACCAGTTGATCTAAGTCGTTCATCGGGTGTTGTGGGTTGAGCGAGGCAGGCTGCAATAACGCGTTCGACCAGAAGCAAAGGGTTAACCAAAAAAGGCCATCCAGGAGGACGGCCTTGTGAGCACCCGTTTTGAGGCACGCTGCTGAAGTGATCGCTTCAGCAGCGCCGCGTCATCACGCGAGCTGGGCCTTGACCTTTTCCACGATGCTGCCAAAAGCAGCTGGATCGTTCACGGCCATGTCAGCCAACACCTTGCGGTCGATGTCGATCTGAGCTTTCTTCAGGCCGGCCATGAATTTGCTATAGGTCACGCCCAAGCCACGGCTTGCAGCGTTGATACGCGCAATCCAGAGCTGACGGAACACACGCTTTTTGGTGCGGCGGTCTCGGTAGGCATATTGCCCAGCACGCATGACAGCTTGCTTGGCAATGCGAAAGACATTCTTGCGACGGCCACGGTAGCCCTTGGCAAGTGCAAGAACTTTTTTGTGACGGGCACGTGCGGTAACACCACGTTTAACGCGAGGCATAAATTACTCCTTCAAAAAGATGTGAGAAACGTGGAAATCACAAACCAGCGAATGGCAGCATTTGCGCCATGTGGCCCATGTTCGTCTCGTGCACGTTCACAGCGCCACGCAGATGGCGTTTGTTCTTCGTGCTCTTTTTGGTCAGGATGTGGCGCTTGAACGCCTGGCCGCGTTTGACGGTGCCACCTGGGCGAACGCGAAAGCGCTTTTTCGCGCTGCTCTTGGTCTTCATTTTGGGCATTGAATTGCTCCTTCTTTGAACGCTGCTCCAGGCGCCGACAAATCCTTTGTCGTCTTGTTAGCCTGAAACCGCTTTTGACAACACCCCGGCGACCAAACCGAGGTGCTGAAATTTCTAACGTCTAGCTTTTCTTCTTCGGTGCCAGCACCATGATCATCTGGCGACCTTCCAGCTTGGGCATGTTCTCAACCACAGACACGTCAGACAGCTCGTCGCGAATGCGCTCCAAGAGCCGCATGCCGATGTCCTGGTGGGTGATTTCCCGACCTCGGTAGCGCAAGGTGACTTTGCCCTTGTCGCCGTCGTCGGCTATGAAGCGGCGCAAATTGCGCATCTTGATCTGGTAATCACCCTCGTCCGTGCCCGGACGGAACTTCACTTCCTTGATTTCAATAACTTTTTGCTTCGCCTTGGCTTCCGCTGCTTTCTTTTGCTCTTGGTACTTGAGCTTCCCGTAGTCCATCAAACGGCACACAGGCGGTTCAGCCTGCGCGACGATTTCGACCAAGTCCACATCCAAGTCACCCGCCATGCGCAAGGCTTCTGTGATGCTCACGATCCCCAGAGGCTCATTGTCGACACCGTTGAGCCGGACTTCCGGCGCCATGATTTCTCGGTTCAGTCGGTGCTTGCGCTCCACATTGGGAGTGCGGCGGTCAGCATAAGAAGTAGCGATGGTTTTACCCTTTCAGCAAATTTCAAGGCAGAGAAATCTGATTCTAAAAAATAGCGCACCCTGCAAGCGCCTCCGAAAAGACGCCATTGTTGTCAACCATGTTGGGCAATGTCGGCGGCGATCTTGCTTAAGAAGTCGACCACCTGCATTACACCGAGGTCTTGGTTGCCTCGGGCACGCACCGCAACGGCTCCATTTGCCTTCTCTTTGTCACCTACGACCAAGATGAATGGAACCTTTTGAACGGAATGCTCGCGGATTTTATAGTTAATTTTCTCATTCCGCAAATCCACCGTGACCCTAACTCCTTGTTTTTGCAGTAATTTCGCCACTTCCTGGGCGTAGTCGGCTTGGGAATCGGTGATGCAGGCCACAACCGCCTGGGTTGGGGCGAGCCAAACTGGCAGGGCACCGGCGTACTGCTCGACCAAAATCCCCGTGAAACGCTCGAGAGAACCGAAGTTGGCCACGTGCAACATCACCGGGCGCTTGCGTGATCCATCTTCAGCCACATAGGTCGCATCAAAACGCTCGGGCAAGTTCAAATCGACCTGCAAGGTGCCGCATTGCCAGTCACGGCCAATAGCGTCGCGCAGCACGAATTCGAGTTTGGGCCCGTAAAAAGCACCCTCGCCGGGGTTCAGGGTGTAGTTGGCCCCTTTGGCGGCCAGTGCTCCGAGCAAGGCACCTTCCAGCTTGTCCCAGGTTTCGTCACTGCCTATTCGGTTCGCAGGGCGTGTCGACAACTTGATGCGTACTTCATGGAATCCGAAGTCCTTGTAAATGGACAGGATCAAATCGATGATCGCACCGCATTCATCTTGCATTTGCCCTTCGGTACAAAACACATGGGCATCGTCCTGAGTGAAATGCCGAACTCGCAGCAATCCATGCAAGGCACCGGAGGGTTCATAGCGGTGGACCTTGCCGAACTCGGCCATGCGCAGGGGCAGATCCCGATAGCTGCGCAAATCATGCTTGAACAGAGTCACTCCGCCGGGGCAATTCATGGGCTTGAGCGCAAAAACCCGATCATCCTCGGTTGTGGTGGTGAACATGTTGTCGCGGTAGTTCATCCAGTGCCCGGAGATCTCCCACAGCGACCTGTCCATCACATCGGGCGTGTTGACCTCCACATAGCCAGCATCGCTTCTACGCTGACGCATGTAGGAAATCAATTGCTGAAACACCGTCCAGCCCTTGGGGTGCCAAAAAACCGCGCCAGGCGCAAAATCTTCAAAGTGATACAGATCCAGCTCGCGGCCCCAATTTGCGGTGGTCGCGTTTTTCAGCCTCCTCCAGCATGTGCAGGTATTGCTGCAACTCGTCCTTGGTCGCCCAAGCAGTGCCGTAAATCCGCTGCAACATTTCATTGCGGTGGTCACCGCGCCAATAGGCGCCGGCCACTTTCATCAGCTTGAAGTGCTTAAGCTTGCCAGTGGATGGCACGTGGGGGCCACGGCACAGGTCTTCAAACGTGCCTTCGCGGTAAAGCGACACGTCCTGGCCTTCAGGAATGCTGGCGATGATCTCGGCTTTGTAGGCTTCGCCGATGGACTTGAAGTGCGCCACGGCCTCGTCGCGCGGCAGCACACGGCGCTCGACTTTTTCATCCTTCTTCGCCAACTCGGTCATCTTGGCCTCAATGGCGGCCAGGTCTTCGGGTGTGAAGGGGCGTTTGTAAGAAAAGTCGTAGAAGAAGCCGTTTTCAATCACCGGGCCGATGGTCACTTGGGCTTCCGGGTACAAACTCTTCACTGCATAGGCCAGCAAGTGGGCCGTGGAGTGGCGAATCATTTCCAGGCCATCAGCGTCCTTCTCGGTGACGATGGACAGCGGCGTGTCTTGCTCAATCAGGTAGCTCGTATCCACCACCCGGGCCTGATCGCCCAGGCCCACCTTCCCGCCAAGTGCGGCTTTGGCCAAACCGGCACCGATGGAAGCGGCCACATCGGCCACCGTGAGAGGTGCCGGGTACTCACGGCGCGAGCCGTCGGGCAATTGAATGGAAATCATCGAGGCAACTCCAAAAAACAAAAAAGCGCGGGGTGAGCCGCGCTTGATGAAAGAAAAAAAGAAAACCGTGGCTCAACGCGCGAAAGCCAAAACCTCTGTCTGTTGGGTTGTAGTTCGCGGTGTCATAACCGGGTTGCCTTTCTCGCTCTTGTTCATCATGAAAGCTGGCATTGTAAACACCTGAGTTCGCTCACACAGCCAACAGCGACACATCCGCCGTGCGTTCTATGAACCAGATCACGGCCACAGCGATGGCGGCCATGGACCCACCACGCACCACCCAGGGCACGTAAGCGGCGCGTTCACGCACCAGAAACAGCAGGCTGGCCACAGCGGCCACGATGGCGACCTGCCCCAATTCCAAACCCAGGTTGAACTGCAGCAATGCACTCACGAAGGCCGAGGTCGGCAGTTCCAGTTCTTGCAGAACACCCGCAAAACCGAAGCCGTGGATCAGCCCGAACAGAAAAGTCATCAAAACCCTTTTGCGTCCCAATACCGGGCGCAGGTTGTCCAGCGCGGCGATGGCGATGGTGACTGCGATCAGCGGTTCAACCACACTGCCAGGCACGCTCACCCATTGCAAGGCGGCCAAACTCAAGGTGATGGAGTGGGCCACGGTGAACGCGGTGACGATACCCAACACGGGCCACAGCGCCTGGCTCATCTTTTCCACAGGCACCCAACCTTTGCCCTGAGGCCCGCGCCGCATCACCGACGGGAACAACAAACACAACAAGAACAGGACATGGTCGTACCCGGTCACGATGTGGTGTATGCCTTCTCGCACAAAGGCAAAGGGCTCTGACAGCGTGTCGCTGGTAGCGTCGACCACAGTCGAGGCCTGAGGGTTCAACACCTGTGCCGTCACCACGCCGGCCCATTCAATGCGTGCGGTGGCTTGGTGGTTGGTATCGACGTCTTTGAAAAGTGTGTATCGAATGGCAGGTGCACCAGCAACCGCTTCAGTCGGGCCGCAACGCACACCATAGACCAAAGAGGCATAAGCCGCATCGTCGCGCATGGCCACCGACTGGGCACTGCTTGCCACCGTACATCCCTGCACCTGCACATGCGCTTTCACATAGGCGTCAATGGCAGGCCAGGCTGCATTGACCTCCCCGGCGGTCAGTTGCCCATTGCCGTCACCATCCACTTTCAATGGCACGTTCAAATCCCGCAGGGCCACATCCACCTGCAGACGGGCTCCCTGCTCGGTTTGTTCAAGCCGCACATAACCTTCGCTGCCCTGGTGGGCCATCGCAGCCGTACCGATCAGCAACAGGCCAGAGGCGGCTATGGTCAGCAGTGATTTACAGGAGCGCATCAAGACGTTCATCAAACAACCCCATTTCTTTCTTCAGTTGACGGACTTCCTTCAAAGCCGCTGCATCTTGGCTGGCACGCGCGGCGTTTGCCAACAACAACAGGTCCACCGGCTCGCGCTGCACAGTCAGGTTGGTGCGGGCCAGCGCCAAGGCGCGCTTGGCATCTTTTTGGATCCACAGCGCGAACATGGCGTGCTCCCGGGCATGGCCCAGGCGTTCTTGCTCGCTGAGCTTGTCTTGTTTCATTCGTTCGCCTAACTCTTTCAAGTCTGACGCGGCTTCAGGTGCTTGCAGTTGTTGGCGAGCCCAGGTCAAACGCAACAGCACAGCATCGGACCGGGCTTGGTTTTTGAGCAAAGCAACCACATCGGCGGGCCGGTTTTGATGCAACAAAAAATCGGCATAAGAGACTGCCGCGTAGGCATCACGCGGAGACAGCAACATGGCTGCCTTGTAGGCTTGTTCTGCGGCCGCCGTGCGCCTGCTGCGGGCCTCCAGCTCGGCCAAGGTAGTCAACAACCAAACGCGTTGCTCGGATGTGCGCCCATCATCGGCGGAAAGCTGCCGCAAGGTGCTGCGGGCTTGCTGCGTTTGGCCTTGCAGGGCCTGGTTCTCAGCCAGGCAGCCCTGGGAAAAAAATGACTCGCCCGCACGCTCGACCCCAGCACATGCTTGATTGGAAGCGGCATACCGCCCCTGCAAACGGTGCAGGGTGGCCAGGGTCAGCCAGGCTTGGGCATGGCGTGGCTCACGCTTGACGATTTGTTCCAGGTTCGAGCGAGCGGCCTGGAAGTCGTGAAGATGCTGCTGCGCGTTGGCGCGCTGCATCAACACCTCAATGGGGGCAGTTGTAGCATTTGGCCACGGTGACAACACGGCCAGCGCTTGACCCGCCGGGCGGGGATCGCCTTCGCTGCGTGAACGGTCAACGAGGCGCTGTGCCAGCGCAACCGCAAGCTTCGCATTGGACGGTTGTGCAGCCAGTTGTTGGCGCAGACTGCGTTCTTGTGCGGAGACACGACCCGAAGCAGGCAGTGACTCGATCACGGTGTTGTCGGAAACAGGCTGAGCCACTGCCATCGCCAAGGGCCCTGTCAGCAAGAACACTGACAGCAGCCTCAGCCACATGCTGGTTGACGTTGATCGGCAGGGGAACGATTTCATCGTGAGCGCTCTTTTGGAATGGAAGGTGGCCGAGCGGGTAAGGCCCGGCCACTTTGATCAACCGCAGATCGACATCAGTCGATCACACGCGGCTCTTCGGTTTCGCTGGTCGTGGGGACAACCCCAGCCACACTGACTGGCTCCAGGGTGTCGGCCGCGGCTTTCACCAAAGCTTTGAGGTAGTCGATGAGACCACCCACCGAGGTGCTCGCGGTGGCCGGAACGGCTTCCGTCACCGCCGGTGCGGCCGGAGCCGCTGGGGCATCGTCTCCGCCGCCGCCGCACGCGGCCATCAGGCCAGCAGCCATCAAAGAAATCCAGACATTCTTTTTCATGGCGGGCTCCTTACTTGCTGCCGGGCAGGGGCGTGTTCAGGTAGGGGAAGCCGGGCAACAAGGGGACCACGGCTTGGTCAACCGCGTCGTGCAACTTGAAAGCGGTGGCACCAAGCGGCACAGCCGAAGGTTTGCAAGCCGCACCAAAGCCCAACGCATCGGCATCACCGTTGGCCACACACAAACCACCCGCAACAGCCACCAGGGAGATGTCCACCACGTCGTCCTTGGGACGGCGACCGTTCGGGTAACCCGCGTTGTCCGTGCCCTTGGCCAGGATGTTGCCAACGATACCCAGGCGGTTTTGCTGCGCAAACGGCACGGCTGGAATGGCCGTGTTCAAACGCAGCATTTCCGAGCCCACCACATTGGCGGGCTGGTTCACGCCCTTGATGCCGGTGAGGAAGGTGGTGACCAGATCACCGCGGCCCGCATTGCTCGGTGCGAGACCGCCGGCTGGAAGGGCCAGTGCAATCTCCAACAAGCGTGGCAAGGTGGGGTTGGTCACATAGGTCAAGAAGTTGGCCGCGTCGTCTTTGGGTTTGGAGGCATTGAACTTGTCTTTGTCAGGCAAACCAATCACCACTTCGTTCACCAGAGGCATACCCAAGCGCGACACTTGAGTCCAAGCGCCTCCGACCGTTGCGGCGGTTTGGTGACCAGACTTCGGTGTCGGATTGAGCAGCGAACCTTGGCGCAAGCTGGCGCTTGTCCAGCCACCCACCACGGTCTCGGAACCTGCAGTCAAGCAGCTTTGATGCACTTCCAGTGCCAGACTGGTGACGTTTTTGTCGTCGATGGTGTTGGGTGCGGCATTGATCAACGCAGAGTCCGTGATCACGGCCACCGGTGCGTTCACCAAGTCAAAGATGGTGCCCAGGTTGACCGCGAACGGGTCTTTGCGCTGGCCCACAAACAGCTTGGCCGGTTGTGCGCAGCCCGGAATGTTGACGCTGTAAATGTGTTTGCCCGCATAACCCACGTAGTCGGGAATGGTCTTCACACCAATGTTGTCCACGGGTTTGTCGAAGCTCGTGCCGCCACCGCTGGCATTGGTGATGCTGCTGCGCGTGCCGGTGCGGCGGTCGCCGCGCACGATGTCCACGGTGTAGCTCTCATTCAAGTTCAGTGCGGCCGCATTGCGGTCGGTGACACCCCCGGCTTGAATCAGGGGAATGGCCACGTCTTTGCCATTGATGGGCAAGGTGATGCCTTTGAGGCTGTTTTTGAAACGGAACTGGAAGGTGATGTCTTCTTTGGCATCACCGTTGTTGTCCACATGGATCTCGTATAGCGCATTCGGATCCATGGAGAAATAGTTGGGGCCGCCGTAGGCGTCTTGCAGGGGCACGTAGTTGGCAATCAAGGTGACAAAACCGTCGCGGCCGGTTTCGTAGCTTTTGAACATGTAAAAGTCCGTGGCATCCACCTTGGGCGTGGTGGTGATGGATGGCGCTTCACGGTGGCTGGACGCCTGCGCCAGGCCCACGGTCAAAGTTGCTGCGACGGCGGCCACCAGGGGCAGCAGGCCTAGGATGGAATAATTCTTGCGTTTCATGGGGTTTCCTCTGCGATGTATGGGGATCAACCAGACCTAAGGCCTGATGCCTTAAACGCCAAAGCTCCGAAAACTTCGCGAGCGAAAAATTAGGCGTCTGACCAGCCTTTACGCAGCGTCCATCCAACTGGATGCAAAAAATTCCATGCGCTCGCCTTAGAGCCGCCAACAAAACCGTTCGGGCTTACCCTTCCACGGGCTCAGGACAGGACTTGTCGAAGCCAGCGCGTACCTCGGTGCAAGGCCCTTCGACTTGCCTTTAGTCCTGAGTCTGTCGAAGGATCAGGGCGAACGGTGTATGCCTTGGCTCGCTCAGCCACACCCTTTCCAACCTCGCAAGATTGGTCGGCCTTCAGTGCGGTGGCGAGCTGAGCGCCTTCGATCATTTTGGCGTCAGAAGAACCCGGCTGTCCTGGCCTCGTCGCGCACGGTCAAGACTGCTCTCGGGCTTCACGTCAACCATCGCCAACAGGTAGGCACCCACCGTCCCGGGTGTCACCTTGCCAAAAACCTCTTTCACTTTCTGGTACAGCGGCCAGTTGGCCTGGTCCGTACGACCAACCTCCTCTCCATAATTGAAATTGGGGATGCTCTGCATCACTTTTGCAGGGCTTAGGTTGAGTATGTAATGATCGGTACGTATAATTTCTACGTACTCAGTTCATGCACCAGCTTGCGGAGCCTGCCATGGAAGCCACCGTTGCCGAACGCGGCCAGATCACGCTGCCCAAAGCAGCGCGTGATGCTCTGGGTTTGACCAAGGGCACCTTGCTCAAGGTTGAAATCGAAGGTGGTCGGCTGATTCTGAGCAAAAACGTCAACGACGCGATCTCCCGTGCCCGTGGCAAGTTCAAGCTGGCCGCTGGCGTCAGCGCCGACCAAGTGGTCGAGCGGTTGCGCGGCGTCGCTGCGCCAGCGGCCAAATCACGAGCAACGAGAAAAACATGATCGCGGTCGATTCCTCCGTGCTGATTGACCTGCTGGGTGACAGCCCCCATGCCGACGCAGCCGAAGCCTGCTTACGCCAAGCTTTGGCCAGTGGGCCTGTGGTGGTTTGCGATGTGGTGGTCAGCGAAATCACAGCCGGCCTAGGCCACGGGGCCGAGGTGATGGACGCCTTGGAAGACATGGGCGTGCGTTACTCTGCTGTTGAGCAGCGCTCAGCGATACGCGCTGGCGAAATGCAGCGCAAGTACATGCAGCGGCAAAACACCAGCCCAGCACAAGGGACACGAACCATGGCCGATTTCATCGTCGGTGCCCACGCCATGCTCCAGTGCAGCGCACTGGTCACCCGAAATCACGAGTTCTTTCGTGACTATTTCAAAGGTTTGAAGTTGATCTCGCCGCACTAAGCTTGACAGCTTTAGTTCCGCTTCTTGCATCACCACTGCCCACGGCCCCAATCCATACCACCCCGAACGGAGATTCCCATGCTTGCTGCCTACCGCCAACACATCGCAGAACGCGCCACATTGGGCATCCCGCCCCTGCCTTTGTCGGCCCAACAAACGGCCGAACTGATTGAGTTGCTCAAGACCCCGCCGGCTGGCGAAGAACAAACCCTCGTGGATCTCATCACCCACCGCGTGCCCGCCGGTGTGGACGACGCCGCCAAGGTCAAGGCCAGCTACCTCGCTGCGGTGGCCCACGGCACCGAGGTGTGCCAACTCATCAGCCGCGAAAAGGCCACCGAGCTGCTGGGCACCATGCTGGGTGGCTACAACATCAGCCCCTTGGTCGATCTGCTGGACGACGCCAAAGTGGCTGCAGTAGCCGCCCAAGGCCTCAAGCACACGCTCTTGATGTTTGACCAGTTCCACGACGTGAAGGAAAAAGCCGACATAGGCAATGCGCACGCCAAAGCGGTGCTGCAAAGCTGGGCCGACGCCGAGTGGTTCACCTCCAAGCCCGAGGTGCCCCCAAGCATCACGGTCAGTATTTTGAAAGTGGGCGGCGAGACCAATACCGACGACCTCTCCCCCGCCCCAGACGCCTGGAGCCGCCCCGACATTCCGCTGCACGCTCTGGCGATGCTGAAGAACAAACGCGACGGCATCACGCCCGAAGAAGACGGCAAACGTGGTCCGGTGAAGTTCATCGAAGACCTGCGCAAGCGTGGCCACTTGGTGGCCTATGTGGGCGACGTGGTGGGCACAGGCTCCAGCCGCAAGTCGGCCACCAACTCCGTGCTGTGGTTCACCGGCGAAGACATTCCCTTCGTGCCCAACAAACGGTTTGGCGGTGTGTGCCTGGGGGCCAAAATTGCGCCCATCTTCTATAACACCATGGAAGACGCAGGCGCGCTGCCGATTGAGCTGGACGTGAGCCAAATGAACATGGGCGACGTGGTGGAGCTGCGCCCCTACGACGGCAAAGCACTGAAAGACGGCAAAGTGATCGCCGAGTTTTCTGTCAAGAGCGAGGTGCTGTTTGACGAAGTGCGTGCCGGTGGCCGCATTCCCCTCATCATTGGCCGTGGCCTGACCACCAAGGCGCGTGAAGCGCTGGGCCTGCCACCCTCTACCCTTTTCCGTTTGCCGCAAGTGCCCACCGACACCAAAAAGGGCTTCACCTTGGGCCAAAAAATGGTCGGCCGCGCCTGCGGCTTGCCTGTGGTCAATGGCAACCAACAAGGCGTGCGCCCTGGCACCTATTGCGAACCCCGCATGACCTCGGTGGGCTCGCAAGACACCACCGGCCCCATGACACGCGACGAACTGAAAGACCTCGCTTGTTTGGGTTTCAGCGCCGATCTCGTGATGCAAAGTTTCTGCCATACCGCCGCTTACCCCAAGCCGGTGGACGTGAAGATGCACCACGAGTTGCCCGATTTCATCAGCACCCGTGGCGGCATCAGCCTGCGCCCAGGTGATGGCGTGATCCACTCCTGGCTCAACCGCCTGCTGCTGCCCGACACCTTGGGCACAGGCGGCGACAGCCACACCCGCTTCCCCATTGGCATCAGCTTCCCCGCAGGCTCAGGGCTGGTGGCCTTCGCGGCCGCCACCGGCGTGATGCCGCTGGACATGCCCGAGAGCGTGCTGGTGCGCTTCAAAGGCAGCATGCAGCCCGGCGTGACCTTGCGTGATTTGGTCAACGCCATTCCGCTTTACGCCATCAAAGCCGGCCTGCTCACGGTCGAGAAAAAAGGCAAGAAAAACATCTTCTCCGGCCGCATCCTGGAAATTGAAGGCCTGCCCGACCTGAAGGTGGAACAAGCCTTTGAACTCAGCGACGCATCCGCCGAACGTTCCGCCGCCGGTTGCACCGTGCACCTGAACAAAGAGCCCATCATTGAATACATCAACAGCAATATCACGTTGATGAAAAACATGATCGCCAATGGTTATGCCGACGCCCGCACCTTGTCGCGCCGCATCGCCGCGCAAGAGGCCTGGCTGGCCAAACCCGAGCTGCTCCAAGGTGATGCAGATGCCGAGTACGCTGCTGTCATAGAGATCGACCTCGCCGACATCCACGAGCCCATCGTCGCCTGCCCCAACGACCCCGACGACGTGAAAACCTTGAGCGAAGTCGCCGGTGCCAAGATCGACGAAGTGTTCATTGGCAGTTGCATGACCAACATTGGCCACTTCCGCGCCGCGTCCAAACTGCTGGAAAACAAACGCGACATCCCCGTCAAGCTGTGGGTAGCACCGCCCACCAAGATGGACGCACAGCAACTCACAGAAGAAGGCCACTACGGCGTGCTCGGCACCGCCGGTGCGCGCATGGAAATGCCCGGCTGCAGCCTGTGCATGGGCAACCAGGCCCAGGTCAAAGAAGGTGCTACCGTGTTCTCGACCAGCACCCGAAACTTTCCGAATCGTTTGGGCAAGAACGCCAATGTCTACTTGGGCTCTGCGGAATTGGCGGCTATTTGCTCGCGCTTGGGCCGCATCCCGACCAAAGCCGAGTACCTCACAGACATGGGCGTGTTGACGGCGGCCAGTGACACGATCTACCAGTACCTCAACTTCGACAAAATTGACGAGTACGCGGACAAAGCCAAAACCGTGACGGTCTGACCGTCGCCACATCACACGCAGCACACAAGCGGCCTTCGGGCCGCTTTTTTGCACTCCGGCCCGCGTATTTCAACAGGTCGCTCTTCTATGCCCGGCAACACGGCATGAATGATCACTTGCTTGGCTTCGAGTGCCCAATTCAATTTGCATCGAACGCGACACACCCGATCGACCCGTGCTGGGGCAGACATCACGGCCCACTCGGGCGCGTCCCTGATGAGGTATGCGGGCCAGTCCCCCCGTTGGAGTGCCCTCCTTGACGGACAGCTGATTCCCCCCGAAAACGCTCCGCAGAGGGAGTGTCAAGCCTCGACATGATTCTCAAAATGGTGCCCAGCCGATGGCAATCAAGCCAGCGGCCCAACCACCTCATTCTTCAAGGAGAAAACCATGTTCAAAAGAATTTTTCTGGCCGTACTGACAACTCTTTCCATGGCCTTGTTTTCGGCCGCAACATTCGCAGCGACAGACATCAACAAAGCCAGTCAAGCTCAGTTGGAAGAGGTCAAAGGCATCGGCCCAGCCATGTCCACACGCATCCTGGAGGAGCGTAAGAAAAGCGCCTTCAAGAACTGGGACGATGTCGTCGAGCGTGTCAAAGGCGTGGGCCCAGGCAACGCCGCCAAGTTTTCTACGAATGGGCTCACAGTCAACGGAGAGAGCTTCACTGCATCCACCACGGCCACGGCAAAACCAAAGGCCGACAAAACCAAGGCAGATCAGAAGTCAGCCAAGGACAGCAACGCCAAGTCCTGATCGCTGCACGACGTGAGTCGCCACTTGTCGTGGCGACTTGCCCGCTGCAGACCAGCAACCCGGCGTCCGTCAATCCGCTTGTCGTTCAGCACCGCAGCACCAACCACAGGCCGGTAGGTGCATCCATCCCAAGCCGGGTTCACAGGCGCAACAAATCGGCTCGCCTGTGGCTGGCCCAAGCGCCAGTGATCGCATCGACACCCAGAGCCCAAAGTGCTTGCGCATGGCTCTCTTCAACCACGCCTTCTGCCATGACCTGAGCGCCCAAACCATGCAACATGGTGGCCAGACTGCGAACAAAAAGACTGCGCTGTGCGTCGTCTTCAACGTCGGCGATCACAGCAGCATCAAGCTTCACATAGTTGAGCCCCAATTCAAACAAACGCGGCACACGCTCCAGGCGCTCGCCCGCATGCTCCAGGCCCAAACGCACGCCCAAGGGTCGCAGTTGGCGACCGAGTTCCTGTAGGGCTTCAAAGTGCTCCAGGGCTGCAGCCTCTGGTAACTCGAGCGACAGCTGCGCAGCCGCCTGTGGAGACGCCTGCAGCAACGCTCGCAGCCGTATCGGAAAGGCGCTTTCGGCCAAGGATGCGGTGGAAAGGTTGACGCAGCGCGGCAAACCGTCAGCCGCGATGGCCTGCAGCGCCAACGTTGCGGCGCGTTCGTCGATGTGTGCCGTCAGCCGCGCGCGCAGTGCCAAGGGCAGCCAACGCGCCGCCGATACAAAGGGTCCGTTTGGGTCCAACTGCAACCGCAATGGGCATTCCAAATGCACCAGTTGGTTTGCGGGGTCGAGCACGGGGAAGGCGACAAGTTGCAGTCTGCCTTGGCCCAATGCGCTGTAGATGGCTTGGCGCCAAGCCACTTCACCCAGCATGGCTGGTGTGTTCACTGCGTCGTCACCCAATGCCACCGCAAAATCTCCTTGGCTCTCAGCCGATGCCAGTGCGGCGTCTGCTGCACTCATTTGCTGGGCCAACGGCCGCTCGCTGTGCATTTCCAACGCACCGGCCACCACGGTGATGTCAGCACACAGCGCGGGCAACACCGCTCGCAAAGCCTCGACCAAGGCCTTGGCGGTTTCTTGTGCCAGTCCACCCACCGGCAGGCACAAAGCAAAGTCGCTGCCGTTCAAACGCCCCGCGTGACAACTGCTGCTGCGGTCTTGATAACTGGCAAGCGCTTGGGCCACCGCCAGCAACACGCGGTCAGTGGTGTCGTGACCATGTGAACGGTTCATTTCAGCCAGGTTCAGCACACGCAGCAATACCAAGCCCCCTTCGGAACTGCCGTCTTCACGCTCGCGCAATCCACTGAGCTGGGCCATGAAGTGCTTGCGGTTGGACAAGCCCGTTAAGCCGTCGCAATGGGCTTGGTGTCGCAGCGATTGCACTTGTTTGGCTTGCGCTTCAAAGACCAATTTCAGGCGGGACACCATGCTGTTCATGGCTCGGGTCAGGCGCTGCATATCAGGCACACGGGGCTCTGGCACGGTGACGAATTCACCCTGTACCAAGGCATGCGCTTGCAGCACGGCTTGATCGAGCGGGCGGCGAATGCGCTGCACCAGCGCGCTGGCCAGCAATGCAGCCACCACCCCCACTGCGGCCAGTGCGGCCGCACTCCAGAGGCTCGCGCGCCACAGCTCATCGTGGGCATAGGCCGTTTGGCTGCTCAAACGCACAGAGCCGATGGCCCGCCAACCGTCCGACACCTGGGCCAGACCGGGCTGCGATGCAATGGGCAGCATGGACACGAACCAATTGGGCGCTTGACGGGGGCGCTGTTCGGCCACCCGCTCAAAAATCGCTTGCCCGTCCAGATTTTGAAGTCGAATGGCCTGGTAGAAACCAGTATCGAACTGGGCAGAAACCAGCAAGCCCATCAACTCCGCATCCCCTTTTTGCTGGGACAGCACCATGGCCAAGGCGGCTGCGTTGTCGCTGTTTTTGAGATTCAGTTGGGTTTGCAGCACGTCGCGGGTGGTGCCCACATGCACCGTCACGCTGCCCACAAAGGCCAGCAACAGGCTGCCCAGCAGCAGCAGCAACAGTTGACGTATCAGTGACATGGTGATTCCTCCATTGCGTCTTTCGTGTACGAGATCCGGTTGTTGAACTCAGGGTCTGTCAATCTCATTGGAACCCCTCCGCACGGGCCTTGGCCAACACATCGCGCCAACGTGACAAGCGTGCGACTGGGTCACCGCTTGCCGCTTGACTGCCAACGCCTTGCCACAACCCTTCGCTGTTGAAGCTGAACACCGGAGATAGATCCGGACGGCGCGACGCCAACCGCACTTCGCTCACCAGATTGTCCAAAATGAGTGGCTCTGCATTGGAAGACTCGTAGTAGGCCAGCACCATGTGGGCCTGGCTGGGGCCGCCCACCCCGCCTAATTGCGCCCTGGCATAGACCAAACGCAGTTTGGCCATGGGCACCCCCAAACCAAGCAAGCTGAAGTATTTGGCGATCACATAGTCTTCGCAATCCCCAGCACCTTTGTCGAGCATCTCCAGGGGACTGGCCCAGTAGTCGGTTTGCCCCCAAATGTCGATGTCGTCACGAAAAAGCACGCGGCGATTGAAGAACTCGTTCACTACGCGCAGCTTGGTTGTTTCGTCCGCGCTCTGCAGTTCTGCATGCACACTTTGTAAGGCGCGAGCGCCCGCCATCGCCCGCGGCCCCATTTTGGCTGCGGCTGCCCCGGTGCGATCAATATCCCAAGCCTGACTGCCAACCGACAACACCGCCAGCGCAAACGCAAGAAAACAGGCCAGCCATGCCGGCACCAGACGAGGCAGCGACTTCAGCCCGGCGGGTTGACCAGGCATGCGTTCAAGGCCAGCGGTCATGGGGTTAGCTGCGACAGCCATGTTTGAAACCCTGTTTTCGGCCATTGTCGTTTCTTCTTGACCACAGCGGAGCGGAGCTGAGTCTGTCGCTGCAGCTCATAGGAGCCCGCTCCGCACCAGGAGGTGAAACGTTTGTGAAATACTACCGGCCAGTCCCCCTCACAAAGGGGGGGTTTGCAAACACGCTGGCTTGCGTTGGACACCTAAACTCGGCACGGATGAACCGGACGCCGCTGACCGGAGATTCGGGCCTTTAGTGACTTGAATCAATGGCTGAAGTATTTAGCAAGCTTTTGCGCTCAATCCTTTTGTCTCAACAACTCTCACATCGCCCATGAAACGTTCTCCTTTGCTTCCGAATCTGGTCGTCTCGGCCCTGGCATTGATGTTGACCGTGAGCACTGCGCACGCGCAGGTAGACGGCGCTTTGAAGAAAAGTGTGGAGTCCGCCCTAGCGACCAATCCCGATGTGGCTGCAAAACTCAATGCCTTCAAGGCGTCCAACGATGCGATTGATGTCGCGCGTGCTGGTTGGTTGCCGCGCGTGGACTTGTTTGCTGGTGTGGGCCGTGAGAACGACCGCATCAAAACCCGCAACCCGCAATCCGATACCTTGAGCCGCCACGGCATCGGTTTGTCGTTGACACAAGTTCTGTGGGATGGTCTGGGCACCAAGAACGAAGTGACCCGCACCGGGCACGAACGTTTGGCGCGTTACTTTGAACTGATCGACACCACCGAACAAACTGCACTGGAAGCCGCCCGTGCCCACTACGACGTGATTCGTTTCCGGCGTTTGGTGCAATTGGCCGAAGACAACTATGTGCAACACAAGTACGCGGCGCTGCAAATTCAGTCACGCTTCAAAGCTGGCGTTGGCCGTGGTGTGGACGTTGAACAAGCCAACGCGCGTTTAGCGTTGGCCGAGTCCAACCTGTCCACCGAACAAGCCAATTTGCACGACGTCATGGCCCGCTACCAACGTGTAGTTGGCGAGGCACCACCCACAGTTGCCCCTTTGGCCCCCGCATTGAAACAAGCCATGCCTACCTCCGCCAACGAAGCCGTTAGCTTGGCCGTGAACCGCAGTGCCGCCGTTTCAGCCGGAATTGAAAGCATGCGCGCCGCACGTGCAGCTGTGTCTGCCCGCGAGTCGGTCTACCAGCCGCGTGTTGAAGCCCGGCTGCGCGGCGAAGGCGGCAAGAACCTGGATGGCATTCGCGAGCAAAGCCGCACGACGACGGCTGAAATCGTGATGAATTGGAACCTCTACAACGGTGGGGCCGACCAAGCCCGCGTGCGCCAGCAAGTCAACGCCATGAGCCAAGCGGCCGACCTGCGCGACAAAGCATGCCGCGACGTGCGCCAAACAGCGGCCATTGCCTACAACGACACCCGCAAGCTCACAGAACAGTTGGCCTATTTGGATCGCAACACCCTGTCAATCGAGAAAGCCCGCGATGCCTACCGCCAGCAGTTCGATATCGGCCAGCGCAGCTTGCTTGATTTGCTCAACGCCGAGAACGAGCTGTACACCGCCAAACGCTCCTACGCCAATGCGGAGTACGACCTGGGCATCTCCTACGTTCGAGCACACGCTGCGATGAACCAGTTGCTCGCCCAACTCGGTTTGGCCCGCCCCACACCGAATGAACCTGCTGCGGACAACTGGTCAGCCGGTCAAGACGCCCCCGGCCGCTGCCCCACCACCTCGCTGCCCCAAGCCACCACTGCACGCGCAGATTTGGACGCCAGGGCGGAGCGCATTGTGGCCAGCGTTCCGCTGACACCCGCGCCAAAACCGGCGGAACCCAAAAAGTAGCCACGCTTACACAGCGCCCAAAAATCTGCGCTGTGGCCATTCACCTGCCGACAGGCGATGAATGCATGAACCCCAGGGGACCCTTGTGACCCTGGGGTTCTGTTTTTTCGGCGACACCACAGGGGTCTAACTCAGGTTCCGTCAGCAGGCTCGATGCGGAAGGTCAAAGTCGTCAAAAGCATGCGCTCGAATTTCCCGGCACAAATCGGAAATGACAGGGAAATCACCTGCCTTTTCCTCGGATTGAGTTGGTGGGCTCATCCGATACTGCCAAGGCCGCCCCTCAACGTCCTTGCACGAGAGCGCCATGAGCACTGAATTTGAATCCGTCCACAACTACCACGAACGTTTGGTCTTCCGCGCCGTGAACGAAGCCACCGCCAAGTTTCCGCACCTGGACGACCAGGGTGACCTCGTCGCTGACATTGCCTGCGTGGCTTTGAACCGCCTGCAGCCGCGCTACATCCGCCACGAGGTGGATTTTGCGTTTTACTTGACCGACAAAGAACGCACCGAGATAGACCGTGGCATCAACGAGGCGGTCCAATTTGCCCTGGAATTTGTCCAAGCTCGGACAGCGATGCGCGTGCGAGCGTGAAGGTTTTCAACCGCTCAAACCATAGGCCTTAGGTTTTTTTCCACTGCGTGCCTGGCGCACCAGCACGGTCGGGAAACTCACCGGTAGGGTTTGAGGGAAATCCCGACTGAAGTGCAGGCCTCGGCTCTCGTGGCGCAACAAGGCCGAACGAACAATCAACTCGGCGCAGTCCACCAAATTGCGCAGCTCCAGCAGGTCCCGGTTCACGCGGAAGTTGGCGTAGTAGTCATCAATCTCACCGCGCAGCAGCTTGATGCGGTGCAGTGCCCGCTCCAGGCGTTTGGTGGTGCGCACAATGCCCACGTAGTTCCACATCAAGAGCCGCAATTCGTCCCAGTTGTGCGCAATAACCACCTGCTCGTCTGCGTTTTCCACTTGGCTTTCGTCCCACGCGGGCAAGGCAGGCACCTCGCTTTGGCTGTGAGACAGCAAATCGGTCGCACAGGTCCGGCCAAGCACCACGCATTCCAGCAGCGAGTTGCTGGCCAAACGGTTGGCACCATGCAGCCCGGTGTAGGTGGTTTCGCCCACGGCATACAAACCCGGCACATCGCAGCGCCCGTTCAAATCGGTCACCACACCGCCACAGGTGTAATGCGCTGCGGGCACCACGGGAATGGGCTGGCGGGTGATGTCGATCCCGAGCTTCAGGCAGCGCGCATGGATGGTGGGAAAGTGTTCCTTGAGAAAGACCTCGCCTTTTTCTTTCACGATGGGGGTGGCATCTAACCACACATGGTCGAGGCCATGTTTTTTCATCTCGAAGTCAATCGCACGGGCCACGATGTCACGGGGTGCTAACTCCAGTCGTTCATCGTGCGCCGCCATGAAGCGGGCAGCGTCGCCCTCAAAACCCGGCAACAACAAATGGGCACCCTCGCCCCGCAGCGCTTCGGTGATGAGGAAAGTGCGCTCCTGCGGGTGATACAGGCAGGTCGGGTGGAACTGGATGAACTCCATGTTGCCCACCCGGCAACCGGCACGCCAAGCCATCGCAATACCGTCGCCAGTGGCGGTATCGGGGTTGCTGGTGTAGCGGTACACCTTGCCAACACCGCCGGTAGCCAACACCACCGAGGAGGCCGCCAAGGTTTCGACACGCTGGGTGTCAATGTTCAGTGCATAGACGCCATAGACCCGCGTCAACTCCTCGCGCTTCAAGTGGCGCGAGGTGATGAGGTCCACCGCCATCCAGCGTTCCAACAACTTGATATTGGGGTGGGCACGCACCGCGTCCAGCAGCACGTCGTGAATCGCTTTGCCGGTGGCGTCGGCCGCATGGGCAATGCGCCGTACCGCATGGCCGCCTTCGCGGGTGAGGTGCAAGCCCAAGGGCCCATCCGGGTCACCGGAAAAAGGCACGCCTCGAGCGACCAACCATTCAATGGCGCGTGCGCTGTTTTCAGCGATGAAGCGGGCAGTTTCCTCATCGACCAGTCCCGCGCCTGCGTCTTGGGTGTCGTGCACGTGCGAAGCAATGCTGTCGTCGCTGCCCAGCACGCCAACGATGCCGCCTTGGGCCCAGGCCGTTGCTGCTTCATTCAGATTGCGTTTGGCCAGGATCACCACGGGGCGTTGGTCGGCGGTATGCAGCGCCACTGTGAGACCAGCGAGCCCGGCTCCAACGATCACCACAGGTGCCGAAACATTAAATGATGGAGACATGGTGGGCGGACTCAGGGTGGGCGCAGATGGGCAAATTCTATAGAGCAAGGACAGCGCCAGCGCCCCACTCGCCGTCATTCCCGAACAGGCGGGAATGACGGAATTGAAACATCACATCTCGGGCGCAATCTGCTCTGCGTAGTCATACAGCGCACCCAAAATTTCCTGGCCACGTTCATCGGCAGATTCACTGAGCTGATCAATGCGCTCAAAAAATTGGGTTAAGGAGACGAGGCCACCTGCCCCCCCATGCAAACGTTCGATGCGCAACTGTGCCCAGCGTGCGCTTTCATCCTCGCTCAGACTCGCTGGGAAGTTCCGGCCACGGTAACGAAACAGCAGCTCTTCCAAACGGGCGTCGTCAAAACGTACCCGCTCTTTGGCCAACTGCTCAGGCTGGAGAGAGCGCAGCCGGTTCAGTAGACGCCTGTCGTTGTTGCCAACAAAACCGCCGTACAAGTCTTCATCCACATCAACCGGCGCACTGGTCTTCGGGCGCTCGAACACCTCAGCCCACAAGCCATTCGGCAACTTCAGCTGTCGGGCCATATCGGCGTGGCGCAATGCTTCATCCGTGTCGATTCCCCAACGCTCAGTGTTTTGCGCTCCCAAGGTTTTGAGCTGACCAATCACGATGGGGCTCTTGTTGATGTGGATCGTTTTGATCGGCAAACGGCTCACACCTTCCGGCAAATCCTCCTGCTTCTTGAACATGCGCTCCCGCACTTCAGACGCACTGAGTGACGCCAGCACCGAGGGGTCTGCCGCCAAGTCCCAAACAATCAATTCGTTTTTGTTCACCGGATGCGGTGCCAGCGGCCACACCACCGCAGTGCAGCCTCGCTCCACCGGGTACATGCCAGAGATATGAATGAAAGGTTTCGGCTCACCCCAACCGATCTCAGCCTGCACCGCCTCTTTTCTGCGCAGCTTGAGGCAGTAGTCCCAGAGCCGAGGTTGCTTTTGTTTGATCAAACGGGCCAAGGCCACGGTCGCGCGCACATCGGACAGCGCATCATGGGCCGCTTCATGGGCCAAACCATTGGCAGCAGTCAAATGCTCCAACTTGAACGAAGGCCTGCCGTCCTCGTGTTGTGGCCACGACAAGCCTTCTGGCCGCAGTGCATAGGCGCTGCGCACCACGTCCAGCAAGTCCCAGCGGCCGCAATCGTTTTGCCATTCGCGGGCATAGGGGTCGATGAGGTTACGCCAGAACAAATGGCGCGTTACTTCGTCGTCGAAGCGAATGCTGTTGTAGCCCACCCCAATCGTGCCGGACTGGGCCAGTTCAGCCTCGATCCGGGCTGCAAACGCGTGCTCGGGCAAGCCCCGCTGCAAACAGTCTTGAGGCAGGATGCCCGTGAGCAAACAGCTCTCAGGGTCAGGCAGGACGTCTGGCGCGGGCTGGCAATAGAGCATCACAGGCTCACCGATCTCATTCAGATCGGCGTCGGTGCGAATGCCCGCGAACTGCGCGGGGCGGTCACGGCGCGGACGAATGCCGAAGGTTTCGTAGTCGTGCCAGAAGAAAGTGTGGTTTGCGGTCTGAGAGGTCATGCCGCACAAGATACCTCATCTTGTGCCCATCCCCTTCGGATGCAGTCCTCAGATCAAGCGGGGCAGATGGCCTGCACCGCATAGAGCAAGCGAGATGGCTGGAACGGCTTAGACAACCAGGCACTGACGCCTGCGGCTTTGCCCTCGGCCTTTTTCCCATCCTGCGTTTCCGTGCTCAACATCAACACCGGTGTGAACTTGTAGGCGGGCATGGCTTTGATCTTGCGCGTGAAGGCCAGCCCGTCCAGATTGGGCATGTTGAGGTCACAAATGACGAGATTGAACTTTCCTGCCTGTATTTTTTCGACGGCTTCTTGGCCATCTTTGGCCTCGGTGACCTCGTAGCCCGCTTGTTTCAGGGTGAGGTTGACCACCGTACGAAAGCTACCCGAATCATCAACAACCAATACCGACTTAGCCATAGAACTCCCCCTCGACCACCGCTCACGGGCGACAACAACAACTTCTCCAAAATTGGAGGCATCAAGCCCTTGTTCAGCGGACTCGTCTTGGGTTTTTCGGCAGGCGCAGGGAATACTAAAGGGCGCGAAGATACAGAGAAATCAATCTTCCAAGCCCAATTCTTGAATTTTTCGGGTGATGGTGTTGCGGCCTATGCCGAGCTTTTGGGCCGCCTCGATGCGCCGCCCACGGGTTGAATCCAAGGCAGCCTGAATCAATCGAGCTTCGAACTGTTTGCTCAAGGTGTCCCATACATCGGGAACGCCCGCGTCCAGCAGACGGCGCGACTCGCGTTCAAGGTCGGACAGCCAAGGGTTGCCGTTCGTCACGCCCTGCGGTGGGATCCACGCCGTGGTCGAGTTGACCTGGGAACTGGCCTCCACCCCAACAGCACGCGACACCGCAACCTCGCTGGGCGGGCCATCGCCCAGCAATTCCGGCGGCAGATCTTTGACTTCAATCAATTGAGCCGCTGCCATGACCGTGAGCCAATGGCATATGTTTTCGAGTTGACGCACATTGCCTGGAAAGGCGAAACGTTTCAAGCGTTCCAGCGCCGCCTCCGAGATACGTTTGGCCTCCACACCCAATTCTTTGGCGCTGCGCTGCAAGAAGAAGCGGGCCAACGCAGGGATGTCTTCGTTGCGCTCACGCAAAGCGGGCAAACGCAAACGGATGACGTTCAATCGATGAAACAAATCTTCGCGGAACACGCCTTGTTTGACGCGGTCTTCGAGGTTTTGATGGGTGGCCGCGATGACGCGCACATTGCTACGCATCGGGCTGTGCCCGCCCACGCGGTAGAACTGACCATCAGAGAGAACGCGCAACAAACGGGTTTGCAAATCAAACGGCATGTCGCCGATTTCATCGAGAAAGAGCGTGCCGCCGTCAGCCTGTTCAAAGCGGCCACGGCGTGTGGTTTGTGCGCCTGTGAAGGCGCCACGCTCGTGACCGAAAAGCTCGCTTTCCAGCAGATCTTTCGGAATGGCCGCTGTGTTGATGGCCACGAACGGACCGCTGGCCCGCGGGCTGTGTTTGTGCAGCGCTTGCGCCACCAATTCTTTACCCGAGCCTGACTCGCCTGTGATGAGCACGGTCACGATGCTTTGGCTCAAGCGGCCAATGGCACGAAACACATCCTGCATGGCCTGGGCTTGACCCAGCATCTCGGGCATGTCGGCCAGCCGCTCGTCTGAAACCACCTCACGCATGCTTTCTTCCAAAGCACGGCGGATGAGCTCAACAGCCTTGGGTACGTCGAACGGCTTGGGAAGGTATTCAAATGCGCCGCCCTGGAAAGCGCTCACCGCGCTGTCGAGGTCGGAGTAAGCCGTCATGATGATGACGGGCAAGGCGGGATACATGGCCTTGACTTTGCCCAGCAGCTCAACACCCGAACCGCCCGGCATGCGAATGTCTGAGACCATCACTTGGGGTTGCTCGTCCTCCAGCGCAGCGAGCACGTCGCGCGCATTGGTGAAGCTGCGAACCGCCAAGTTTTCTCGCGCCAAGGCTTTTTCCAGCACAAAGCGAATGGACTGGTCGTCGTCAACCACCCAGATCGGTTTCATGTGCGCGCTTCCCTTGGTGTCTGAAAGGCTCTCAAGCCAGTGGCATCACAATTTTGAAGATCGTTTGTCCCGGTGTGCTTTCGCATTCGATGATGCCTTGGTGTTGCTGAACAAAAGTTTGTGCCAGGGTAAGCCCCAAGCCTGACCCACCTTCGCGCCCCGAAACCAAGGGATAGAAGATGCGGTCACGCAGGGACCCAGGAATCCCAGGGCCGTTGTCCTCAACATGCAATTCCAGTGCCAGGGGAAAACGCTGCTTGCCCAAGGTCACTTGCCGAGCAATACGGGTGCGAATGATGATGCGAGCATCGCCTTGTGCCAAACGCTCGGTCAAAGCTTGGGCGGCGTTGTGAGCGATGTTGAGGACCGTTTGAATGAGCTGTTCGGGGTCACCCAAAAAATTGGGAATTGAGATGTCGTAGTCCCGAACCACCTGTAGCCCCTTGGGGAACTCCGCAACGATGAGGGCACGTACCCTTTCGCACACCTCGTGGATGTTCATGTCGCTAACGATGTGGGGTTTTCTGTGCGGCGCCAGCAGCCTGTCGACCAGCACCTGGAGACGATCCGCTTCTTTGATGATGACTTGGGTGTACTCCGTGAGCGGTTTGGAGCCAATTTCCATCTCCAACAACTGTGCAGCGCCGCGTATGCCACCCAAAGGGTTTTTGATTTCATGCGCCAGGTTGCGGATCAGCTCTTTGTTGGCTTGTGCTTGGTCCAGCGCGCGTTCTTCACGATCCTGCCTCGCCTGCTGTTCAATTTCAATCAACTCAATCACGACTTGGCCGTCCGGTGGCGAGTCAAGGCTCGAATGTTGGTTGATCGCGCAGCCATCAAGCCCGAGGGCTAGGCGTGACGAGGAGTCATAGCTTGGGCTATGGCGACGAGGATCAACAACGCCATCGGGTTTGAGGGCCAGCGAGCAAGCGGCATTTGAGCCTTGACTCGGCACCAAGCCCATCTGGTTGACGATGATGTGCACAGCCAAGGGGTCAGCATTGGAAACAAGCGAGCGGCGAAGATGCCCTTCTAAGCGACTGGTAGAAAACTGGTTACTGGCCACACTGGCCACGGTTTCCCGCAGCAGCTGGTCTTCGACAAACCAGTGGAAAACACACCCACCGAGCACATGTCGCCGGGAAAGCGCGAGCGCCTCTTCGAGCGCCGAGTTGGCAAAGGAGCAAACTCCTCGCGTATCGACCACGGCGATCATGGTCGCTAAGTGGTCAAACGCAGAGAAGGAATTCTGTAGCTGGTTGCGCGCGAGGCTGGACATTTGAGCGAGCGCGGGATGCCTACAAAAGTCGCCCTTTGTCGGGCTCAGGGCAACTTGCCAATTTCGCGCTTTAATGCAGCGATATCGGCCTCTTTGCGGGCAATGGACGCCTTGAGTTCGGCCGCGCGGTCCAAATACTTTTGATAGTTGCGTTCGTCACCGCGGCGCTCCGGCTCGCCGTTGTTGTACTCCACCTTCAGGTCAGCCAAGGATTTCTCTTCTTTCTTAAGTTCGGACTCAAGAATGGTGCGGCGCTCGCCGTCCCGACCACGCTGGGCGTTCGGGTCGACCTTGGCGGTGGGGCTGGTATTCGCTCCGGCGGGGGCGGGCGATCCACCCTTAGGCCGCAAGGATGGGACGATGGTGATCGGTGTGCCTTCGATGGTTTTGCACCCCTTTTCTTGGGCTTCTTTCGGGCTGATCGCATCGGTGTACAGCACAGGGTTGCCTGGGCAGCGGTAGACCGACCCTTGGGCAAACGCGGCAAATGCTGTCAGAAAAAAACCGCCACAAGCGACGCGGAAAAAGACATGCCGCACTTGCTTCATTACCAATGAATTCATTCGTTCATTCTCCGGATCGTAGGCACACAAACCGTGTCGTTTGCGCACTGGAATGGAGCGTGGATTGTGGCTCAAGGTTTTGGTTCCCGATTTGCCAGGCCAAAAGATAAAAGGGACGGCTCTGCCGTCCCTTTGCTCCGCATTGGCACACGGACCAAAACAATCACAAGGTGTAGTACATGTCGAACTCGACAGGGTGGGTGGCCATGCGGAAGCGGGTCACGTCTTGCATCTTGAGGTCGATGTAAGCATCGATGTAGGCATCGGTGAACACACCACCTTTGGTCAAGAAGGCACGGTCTTTGTCGAGATACTCCAGCGCTTGGTCCAAGCTGTGGCAGACGGTTGGAATCTTCGCGTCTTCTTCTGGAGGCAGGTGGTAGAGGTCTTTGCTGGCCGCTTCGCCTGGGTGGATTTTGTTTTCCACGCCATCCAAACCGGCCATCAACAACGCCGAGAAACCGAGGTAAGGGTTCATCAGTGGATCGGGGAAACGTGCTTCGACACGACGACCTTTGGGATTGGCCACGTGAGGAATACGAATCGACGCCGAGCGGTTCTTCGACGAGTAAGCCAACTTCACTGGGGCTTCAAAACCAGGCACCAGGCGTTTGTAGCTGTTGGTGCCAGGGTTGGTGATGGCGTTCAGCGCGCGTGCGTGTTTGATGATGCCGCCGATGTAGAACAAGGCGTACTCCGACAGGCCTGCGTAGCCGTCACCCGCGAACAGGTTTTTGCCGTCTTTCCAGACCGACTGGTGCACGTGCATGCCGCTGCCGTTGTCGCCGACGATGGGCTTGGGCATGAAGGTAGCCGTTTTGCCATAGGCGTGGGCCACGTTCTGGATCACGTACTTTTGCAGCTGGACCCAGTCAGCGCGCTGTAAGAGGGTGCTGAACTTGGTGCCAATTTCCATTTGGCCGGCGTTGGCGACTTCGTGGTGGTGCACTTCGCAAGGGATGCCGAGTGATTCAAGAATCAGGCACATCTCGGAGCGCATGTCTTGCATCGAATCCACGGGAGGCGTCGGGAAATAGCCGCCTTTGACCGTGGGACGGTAGCCGGAGTTGCCGTGCTCATACTCTTTGCCCGTATTCCAAGCGGCTTCTTCAGACTCAATCTTCGAGAAGCAGCCCGACATGTCGTTGCCCCAACGCACGCTGTCGAACACGAAAAACTCGGGCTCTGGGCCGAAGTAGGCGGTGTCGCCCAAACCTGAAGCGCGCATATAAGCTTCCGCGCGTTTGGCCAGGGAGCGTGGATCGCGCTCATACGGCTTGCCATCGCTGGGCTCAACCACATCGCAGGTCAGGATGAGGGTGGGCTCTTCAAAGAAGGGGTCGATGTTGGCGGTGTTGGGGTCGGGCATGAGCTGCATGTCCGAGGCTTCAATGCCCTTCCAACCGGCAATGGAGGAGCCGTCAAACGCGTGGCCCGAGGTGAATTTGTCTTCGTCAAAATGCGACACAGGCACCGAAACGTGCTGTTCTTTGCCGCGGGTATCGGTGAAGCGAAAGTCAACAAATTTGACTTCGTTGTCCTTCACCATCTTGATCACGTCGGCGACGGTCTTGGCCATCAGAATCTCCTAGCGGAAAACTTGTTTGAGGGGGAGGAAGGTAGAGCAGGCACTCTCCAGACTGATTCACAGCCATGAAAAGGCGCACGAAAATGTAGCAGAAAGCGTGCCCGGGTCATTCCTATGAATCAGCCATGGACGCACGCAGACCGGCACCCGCTTCGCCCCACATCAGGGCATCAAAGAGAATTTTGTTGGTGCACTCAACGCACCGCTTCGGGGCCCAGCTGCGCTTGCCTCGACAGCAGTCCTTCACGCATCACACCGTAAGCCGCTCGAACTTGGGTCGCATTTGCACCCTTGACGCCCAAATCAATGTGCTTGCCCCACTGTGGATGATCCACGCTGGGCAAGCTGAAGACCTTGACTCCTGGGAAGGTCGCTTCAACCTCCAACATCAGCGGCGTGAGACTGGCCTCCATAGCCCCCATCACGATGACCGAACATTCATGCTGCACCTGGCTGCTGTGCAAGTGTGCACAGTGCGTGTCGAGCACCCACTCGATCATCGGCCAGGCCATCACGGGAAAACCAGGCACGAAATACACAGCGCCCTGCCCTTTGTTGCCACTGAGCGAGAAACCCGGAATTTGGTTAAAGGGGTTGGGGACGATGGCGGCACCTTGCGGAAACACACCCATGTTCAGCCGGTGGCTGTGGTCGCGTGTCGCGTCAAATACCTCACCCTTTTCAGCGGCCATCGCCCTCATTCGTTCCATGATCAAGTCATGCGCTTGTGGATGCATCGCCAGCGGCAAATCCCACGCTTTGGCTGCACATTGACGGGTGTGGTCGTCAGGCGTAGCACCAATACCACCGCAAGAAAAAACCAAATCACCGCTGGCCCTCGCGTAGGCCAGATCAGCAGTGAGCTGCTCGGGTTCGTCACCGCAATAACGTACCCAGGACAAAGCCATGCCGCGTTTTGTGAGCAGCTCAATGACCCTGGGCAGGTGTTTGTCTTCCCGCTTGCCCGACAAAATTTCGTCGCCGACGATGATGAGACCGACTTTCATGGAGAAGGCGAAAGGGGAGGAGAAATAGGCGGTGTTGAAATCGCATGTGTTGCGACGGGCATCACCTCATGTTCAATCCGAGCATCAGGCTCGTCACCGACCGGCGTCTGCCCTCGCTGCTTGGTCAACGCCGCCAATAAAAAATGCGAAAACCACAGCGCTGAGAATGCAAAAACCAAGGTGTAAATCCAAATTGCGACAGGCACCAATAACGGGGCCAGCACCAACATGACCATGCTGGAGGCGAAGACCAAACTTGGCGCAGCGCCCAGGTAACCAGCCAAGATACCCATGCCGAGCAAAGCGGGGCGGTGAGCCCTGATCAATGCCCTGCGTTCATCTGCCGTAGCGAATTCTGCAAGCACGTCATAGCTCATCACCTTGTAGGTTAGCCAACCCCAGATCAACGGCGGCAGGATCAACACCAAAGGCGGAATCAACCACAACGGGATGGTCAGCACCAGCAGCAGCACAGCCAAGAGCGTGCAAAAAAGCGCTACCGTCGCGCCGCCGAAAAACGAACCTCCCCGCTTTCGATCCAAGGTGGGGAAACGCCGCTTGGCCACCAAACGGGCCATCGATGGCGTCATCAAAGCCGCCACCAAGAGCAGTGACAACACCACGATCAACGGGGTGACCACCATCACAACCAGCAAAGGGGCCAGCGTGGTCCAAACACCTGCCCAGCCCATTTTTTCCAGCCATGCACGCAAAGCATGAAGAGAAGACCAACCATCCAGCTGAGCGCGCACCAAATCAATGGCTGCATCCCAGTACAAATTCCCCAAAGCAAGGGCCAATACCACCATGACTGCCAGAGGCAAAAGCGACAAACCGATCACTTTAGGGTGCAGGCAATACAGCGCAGCGCGCCAAAAGGAGTCCATAAGAGCATTCATAGCGAGGAGGATACGCGAGCGGTGTTCCACAACAATGACCTTGCCCCCGAAAACCGTATCCCTTGCTGAGTGATTCAATCGCAAGCAAAGGAGAGCGGAAATGACGAAGAGAGCCAAAAGGGCGAGGTACACGCAGGAGTTCAAGTTCGAGGCGGTGCGGCTGGTGGAAGGCGGGCAAAGCATGGCGGCAGCGGCCAGGACGCTTGGGGTGGTTGAGCAGACGCTGTTCAACTGGATCAAAGCGCACCGCGAAGGCAAACTCAAGGGCGCTGACAGCCGGGTCAAGGTAAGCAGCGAACAAATGGAGATCAGCCGCTTGAGGGCAGAGCTGGCGCGGGTCAAGATGGAGCGCGACATCCTGGAAAAGGCCACGGCGTACTTTGCAAAGGGATCGACGTGAAGTACGCCTTCATACAAAGCCACCGGCGGGTGTGGCCAATCTCTGTGCAGTGCCGGGTTCTGCGTGTCAGCGTGGCCGGGTATCACGAGCACTTCCTGCGGCGGGCCAGTGCGGCGCAACGACGCCACCTCAGTGATGACGCCTTGCTGGTACACATCAAAGCAATTCACGCCCAGGTCAGGGCCAGCTACGGCTGGCCTCGCATGTGGAAAGAACTGCTGGCACGCGGCATCCGGGTGGGCAAAGACCGGGTGCAAAAGCTCATGCAATTGCACGGCATTCGCGCCAAAGGCAAACGCAGATTCAAGATCACCACCGACAGCAAACATGATTTGCCGATTGCACCCAACCTGCTGGAGCGGCAATTCAACGTTCAAGAGCCTGACAAGGTGTGGGCGGGGGACATCACCTACATCGACACCCAAGAGGGCTGGCTGTACCTGGCAGTGGTGATTGACCTCTTCAGCCGTCAAGTGGTGGGCTGGAGCTTGCGGCAAGACATGACACGCGACATCGTCATTGATGCGCTGCGCATGGCATGGTTCAAGCGACATCCAGACAAAGGCGCAGGGCTGATCTTCCACAGCGACAGAGGCAGTCAATACGCAAGCCAAGACTTCAGGGACGTGCTCAGTGAGTACGGAATTCAGGCGTCCATGAGCAGGCGGGGCAACTGTTGGGACAATGCGTGCAGCGAGACCTTGTTCGGGTCACTGAAGGTAGAACGCCTACATGGGCAGCGCTTTGAAACCAGGCGGCAAGCCAAAGACGAGGTCATGGCCTGGCTGCTTTGGTACAACCAAGCCCGGCTGCACTCGACTCTGGCCTATGTCAGTCCGATGCAGTTCGAGCAAAGCTGGTTTGCGGCCCAGGCCATGCAAGCCAATTCGTGACTCGGTTATGGGATACGGATTACAGAGGCAAGGTCACAAAAATCCCGCCAATTGGCGGGATTTTTTGGCGATCAGAAACAACTTATCGCTTCACCGGCGGCAAGTCAGTGCAAGCCCCTTCATAGGCTTCGGCTGCCAACCCAATGCTCTCACCCAAGGTCGGGTGGGGGTGGATGGTTTTGCCGATGTCCACACCGTCTGCGCCCATCTCGATGGCCAAGGCCACTTCGCCGATCATGTCGCCGGCGTGGGTGCCGACGATGCCGCCGCCGACGATGGCGTGGGTTTCTTCGCTGAAGAGCAGCTTGGTGAACCCTTCATCGCGGCCGTTGGCAATGGCGCGGCCGGAGGCGTTCCAGGGGAAGAGGCCTTTTTTGACCTTGATGCCCTGGGCTTTGGCTTCGTCTTCGGTGAGGCCGACCCAGGCCACTTCGGGATCGGTGTAGGCCACGCTTGGGATGACGCGTGCGTTGAATGCGGAGGCACTCAGCTTGGCATCATTCAAGAGTTCGCCTGCGATCACCTCGGCCGCCACATGGGCCTCGTGCACGGCCTTGTGCGCGAGCATGGGTTGGCCGACGATGTCGCCAATGGCGAAGATGTGGGTCACGTTGGTGCGCATTTGAATGTTCACGGGAATGAAGCCCCGGTCACTCACCGCCACACCCGCCTTGTCGGCCGCAATACGTTTGCCATTGGGCACACGGCCCACGGCTTGCAGCACCAGGTCGTAAAGCTGAGGCTCTTTGGGTGCGCCCTCGCCTTCGAAGCTCACCAAGATGCCGTCTTTGGTCGCCTGGGCTCCCACCGTTTTGGTCTTGAGCATGATGTGGTCAAAACGCGGTGCGTTCATCTTCTGCCACACCTTGACCAAGTCGCGGTCGGCACCTTGCATCAGGCCGTCCATCATTTCCACCACATCCAGGCGCGCGCCCAGGGTGGAGTAGACCGTACCCATTTCCAAACCGATGATGCCGCCGCCCACCACCAACATGCGTTTGGGTTGTTGACGCAACTCCAGCGCACCGGTGGAGGTGACCACACGGGGATCATCCTTGGGCAAGAAGGGCAACTTCACCGCTTCAGAGCCCGCCGCGATGATGGCGCGTTTGAAACGGATGGTTTGTTTTTTGCCGTCGGCTAACGCAACACTCAAATTGAACGGGTCGAGGAACTCGGCCGTGCCTTGCACCACGGTCACCTTGCGCATTTTGGCCATGGCGGCCAGGCCGCCCGTCAATTTGCCGATGACTTTTTCTTTGTGGGTTTTGAGTTTGGCGAGATCCACCTTGGGGGCTTCAAAGGTGACGCCCAGGTCGGCGAAGTGTTTGACTTCGTCCATCACGGCGGCGACGTGCAGCAGAGCTTTGGAGGGAATGCAACCCACGTTCAAACAGACGCCGCCCAATGTGGGATAACGCTCGACCAACACCACCTTGAGGCCGAGGTCGGCCGCGCGGAAGGCGGCGGAGTAACCCCCGGGGCCGGCGCCTAGCACCATGAGGTCACACTCGACGTCGGCACCACCGGCGTAACTGGCGGCGGGGGGTGCCACCACGGCAGCGGCACTTTCAACCGTTCGCCCTGAGCTTGTCGAAGGGCTGGTAGCGGCACGCGGTGGGGCTTCGACAGGCTCAGCCCGAACGGAGGAGGGAGATGCGGGAGCTGAAGTAGTTGCAGCGGCAGCAGCCCCCGCCACTTCCAGCGACAGAATCACCGAGCCTTCGCTGACGGTGTCGCCGAGTTTGACCTTCATCTCTTTGACCACACCAGCATGCGACGACGGAATTTCCATCGACGCTTTGTCGGACTCCACCGTCAGCAGGCTTTGTTCGACGCGGATGGTGTCACCGGCTTTGACCAACAACTCAATGATGGCCACGCCTTTGAAATCGCCAATATCGGGAACCTTGATATCAATCAGTGCCATTTCCAGCGCTCCTTACAGCAAGACGCGACGGAAGTCGGCGAGGATTTGACCGAAGTAGGCGTTGAAGCGGGCCGCAGCCGCACCGTCGACCGCGCGGTGGTCCCAGCTCAGCGACAGCGGCAACATCAAGCGTGGCTGGAAAGCCTTGCCATCCCACTTGGGTTCGATCGCGCTTTTGCACACGCCCAAAATTGACACCTCGGGCGCATTGATGATGGGCGTGAAATAACGCCCACCAATGCCGCCGAGTGACGAGATGGAGAAACAACCGCCACTCATCTCAGCCGGGCTCAACTTGCCGTCGCGTGCTTTTTTGGCCAGCTCGCTCATCTCGGTGCTGATCTGGAAGATGCCTTTTTTGTCGGCGTCTTTGATCACCGGCACCATCAAACCGTTGGGCGTGTCGGCGGCAAAACCAATGTGGAAGTACTGCTTGAGCACGATTTGGTCGCCATCGAGCGAGGCGTTGAACTCTGGGAATTTCTTGAGTGCAGCCACTGCAGCTTTGATCAAGAAAGCCAGCATCGTCACCTTGACGCCGCTCTTTTCGTTTTCTTTGTTCAACTGAACGCGGAAGGCTTCGAGCTCGGTGATGTCGGCATCGTCGTGGTTGGTGACATGTGGAATCACCACCCAGTTGCGGTGCAGGTTGGCGCCGCTGATCTTTTTGATGCGCGACATGTCTTTGCGCTCAATCGGACCGAACTTGCTGAAGTCAACCTGTGGCCAGGGCAACAAGCCTGGGAACGCACCGCCAGTGGAAGCGCCACCGGAAGGTGCTTTGGCCACTTGGGCAGCGGTTTGCACGCTGCCAGCCATCACGCCTTTGACGAAACCTTGCAAGTCACCCTGGGTGATACGGCCTTTGGGGCCACTGCCTTTGACTTCGGCCAAGGGCACACCCAGCTCGCGGGCCAGCTTGCGGATGGAAGGCGAGGCGTGAGGCAACGTGCCTTTGGCGGCGGTAGGTTCGTGGGCAGGCAGGGCCGCCGTTGGAACTACACGCTCGGCCGTCGCTGGAGCGGGTGCACCCGTACCCATCTCCGTTCGCCCTGAGCTTGTCGAAGGGCTGGTGGATTCACTCTTGGGGGCTTCGACAGGCTCAGCCCGAACGGTGGAATTGCCGGCTTGCATCACCACCAAGGGGCTGCCCTTGGCGACTTTGTCGCCTACCTTGACAAGCAGTTGTTGAATGACACCGGCGTGCGACGACGGAATTTCCATCGACGCTTTGTCGGACTCAACGGTGATCAAGCTTTGCTCGACCTTGACCGTGTCACCCACTTTGACGAAAAGCTCGATCACGGCGACTTCATCGAAGTCACCGATGTCGGGGACCACCACGGTCACCGGGCCAGAGTTCGCGGCAGGAGCCGCAGCACCACCATCCGTTCGCCCTGACCCTTCGACGGGGCTCAGGACTAAAGGCGCTGTCGAAGGGCTGGTGGCGGCACTCGCTGAGGCTTCGACAGGCTCAGCCCGAACGGAGGGGGGTGCTGTTGCAGCAAGAGGCGGAGTGGCAGCGGCACCCTCGGCCTCAATCATCAACACCAAAGAGCCCTGGCTGACCTTGTCGCCCAATTTAACCTTGAGCTCCTTGACCACGCCCGCGTGGGTGGAGGGAATTTCCATCGACGCTTTGTCGGATTCGACGGTCAGCAAAGACTGGTCGACCTTCACCACATCACCTGCTTTGACCATCACTTCGATGATCTCAACATCCTTGAAGTCACCGATGTCGGGGACTTTGACTTCTACCAATGCCATGTTGTTGTCTCCGTGTTTTTGTTAGGCGTACAGCGGATTGATCTTGTCGGCATTGATGCCGTACTTCTTGATCGCTTCAGCCACTTTGGTCGCTGGCACGGTGCCCTCGTCGGCCAAGGCCTTCAGGGTCGCAATGACGATGTAGTGGCGGTTGATCTCGAAGTGTTCACGCAGTTTGCTGCGGAAGTCGCTGCGACCAAAACCGTCGGTACCCAGCACTTTGTAGCTGCGGCCTTTGGGAATGAAAGCGCGGATCTGCTCGGCGTAGTTCTTCATGTAGTCGGTCGAGGCGATCACGGGGCCTGCTTGTGTCTCCAACTGCTGCGTCACGAAAGGCACACGTGGCTTTTCAGTGGGGTGCAGCAGGTTCCAGCGTTCGCAGTCCTGGCCGTCACGGGTCAACTCGTTGAAGCTTGGGCAGCTCCAGATGTTGGCCACCACGCCCCAGTCTTTTTCCAGCAACTCTTTGGCGAACATGGATTCGCGCAGGATGGTGCCGCTGCCCAGCAAGTTCACTCGTGGCAGCTTTTTGGCGCCTGTTCCCTCTTCCAGCAAATACATGCCCTTGATGATTTGTTCTTCGGTGCCAGCCTTCAGGCCGGGCATCGGGTAGTTTTCATTCAACAAGGTGAGGTAGTAGTAGACGTTGTCCTGTTTTTCCACCATGCGCTTCAAGCCATGGTGCAGGATGACGCCCACTTCATGCGCGAAGGTGGGGTCGTAGCTGATGCAGTTGGGAATGGTGCCGGCCAGGATGTGGCTGTGGCCGTCTTCGTGCTGCAAACCTTCACCGTTCAGCGTGGTGCGGCCAGAGGTGCCGCCCAGCAAGAAGCCGCGCGCTTGCATGTCGCCAGCAGCCCAGGCCATGTCGCCGATGCGCTGGAAACCGAACATCGAGTAGTACACGTAGAACGGCACCATGATGCGGTTGTTGGTGGAGTACGACGTGGCCGCCGCAATCCAGGAGCCCATGCCGCCGGCCTCGTTGATGCCCTCTTGCAGGATCTGGCCGTCTTTGCTTTCGCGGTAGTACATCACCTGGTCTTTGTCGACCGGGGTGTAGTTCTGACCGTCGGGGTTGTAAATGCCGATCTGACGGAACAGGCCCTCCATGCCGAAGGTGCGCGCTTCGTCCACCAGGATAGGCACGGCCCGCGGGCCGAGGTCTTTGTCACGCAGCAGTTGCGTCAGGAAGCGCACATAAGCCTGGGTGGTGCTGATCTCACGGCCTTCTGCGGTGGGCTCGAGCACGGCCTTGAAGGTGTCCAGCGGAGGCACGGTGAGTTGTTCATCGGCTTTGGTGCGGCGGTGCGGCAGGTAACCACCGAGGGCCTTGCGGCGCTCGTGCAGGTACTTCATTTCCGGCGTGTCGTCGGCTGGCTTGTAGAACGGCAGGTCGCCATCAATTTGCGCGTCGGTCACCGGAATGTTGAAACGGTCGCGGAAGCCCTTGATGTCGTCGTTGGTGAGCTTCTTGGTTTGGTGGGCGGTGTTTTTTCCTTCGCCGCTTTTGCCCATGCCGAAACCTTTGACAGTTTTGATGAGCATGACGGTGGGCTGGCCTTTGTGGTTCACCGCGCGGTGGTAGGCCGCATACACCTTTTGTGGGTCGTGGCCACCACGGTTCAAACGCCAGATGTCGTCGTCGCTCATCTTGGCGACCATCTCCAGCAACTGTGGGTGCTGACCAAAGAAATGTTTGCGCACAAATGCGCCATCGTTGGCCTTCATGGCTTGGTAGTCACCGTCAACGGTGTCCATCATGACCTTGCGCAGGATTTCTTCTTTGTCGCGTGCCAAGAGTGGGTCCCAGTACCCGCCCCACAGCAGTTTGATGACGTTCCAGCCCGAACCACGGAACTCGCCCTCTAACTCTTGAATGATCTTGCCGTTGCCCCGCACCGGGCCATCCAGGCGCTGCAAATTGCAGTTGATGACGAAGATCAGGTTGTCGAGTTTTTCACGTGCGGCCAGGGCCGATGGCGCCGAGTGACTCGGGTTCGTCCATTTCACCGTCACCGCAGAAGACCCAAACCTTGCGTTTGGACGTGTCGGCGATGCCACGTGCGTGCAGGTACTTCAGGAAACGCGCCTGGTAAATCGCCATCAGCGGGCCCAGACCCATGGACACCGTGGGGAACTGCCAGAACTCGGGCATCAGCTTCGGATGCGGGTAGCTGGAGATGCCTTTGCCGTCGACTTCCTGGCGGAAATTCAGCAACTGTTCTTCGCTCAAACGGCCTTCGAGGAAAGCGCGAGCGTAGATGCCGGGGGACGAGTGACCTTGGATGTAGAGCAAGTCGCCACCGTGAACACCGTCGTCGGCATGCCAAAAGTGGTTGAAGCCGGCACCGAACATGGTGGCCAGCGAGGCAAAGGAAGAAATATGGCCGCCGAGGTCACCGCCGTCCGCAGGATTCAAACGGTTGGCTTTGACCACCATGGCCATGGCGTTCCAGCGCATGTAGGCGCGCAGGCGCTCTTCAACCTCCAAATTGCCGGGGCAGCGTTCTTCTTGGTCGGTGGGAATGGTGTTGACGTAGGCCGTTTTGGCCGAGAAGGGAATGTCGATGCCCGCTTGTCGCGCGTGGTCAATCAACTGCTCCATCAGGAAGTGGGCACGATCGCCACCTTCTGATCCGATCACGGCGGACAGTGCGTCCAGCCATTCACGTGTTTCTTGGGAATCGGTGTCGCCGGCGGCGGCACCCAGAAAGGACTCAGGCATGGCGGACATGTTGTCTCCTGTGTGGTGGTTTGAATATCCCTTTAGTGTGGCACAAACTATTTCCTTTTCAAATAGCGCCAATGCATTTCTTATTGCGAAATAAAATAGAACTATCGTACTTTTCCCATCTGTATGCTCCAAACATCTTGCAATAGGCGGCGACAGCTCAGGCCGGCATGAGCCACCAGAGGCTTTTTTGCAGGCACAACCACGGACAAGTGCAAAAGAAACAACCTTGCGGCTGGCGCGGTTCTTCAGGGGCGTAGTTCGCTGCTCGCGAAACGTGGCGTCCCGCACCAAAGGCAAGCCGCAGAGTTACCGAATGCAAGCCGGATAATTCAAACCATGTCCCTCGGTAAACAACTCGTTCAGTCCACATTGCCCGCCGCCAAAGTAACTCGGCGTTTTTTCTGGCGCTGGTGGCGTAAGCAAAGCCACGCGCAGCAAGACCGATTTGCCACCTTGGGGCCGCTGGTTTCCGTTCTGTTGTTTCTAGCGGCCATCATTTCGGCCTTTTGGTACTTACGAAACGAAGAGTTCGAGCGCGAGCATGACTCCGTCCGACGTGACACCGAAATCTCACAACAGCAAATTCGTTTGCGTTTAATCGAAAATCAAGAGCAACTCGTGCGCATGGCACGCGAGCTCGTGACCCGCCCCCTTGACAGCAAAGAATTCATTGCGCAAACGCGCACCTTCAGTCGAGACCGCCCCGAGATCGACGCAGTTTTGTGGCTGAACAGCCAACGTGTGCGGCGATCTGTGTATTCCGCTAGCCATCACTGGGGCGACAGCAGCGCAGTGGTGCTGGACTCCGAGCTGTCCTTGCCCGTATTGGGCAGCAAGTCCGAAGGGGAGGCGGCGTTCTTGGCGGCCTCACGGCTGCGCCAACCCGCCTACTCCAAACCGTTTCGAGACGAAAACGGCAACACCATCATTCAGCTGCACCTACCCTTGGTGGAGCGCGGCGCATTCGTCGGCGCATTGGTGGCGCAGTATTCCGTCGAGAGCTTGTTGCGCCACTTCATTCCACCAGACGTGAGCAAGCGCCACGCCATCACCCTGACGGACGACAAAGGGACCGTGTTGGCCAGCACCGTGTCGGTTGCACCGGGACAACCTGTCCAAGCTGCGCAGCTCGTTCACGAGATACCACTGGCCCCAGTGGGCAATGGCCTGCTGCTGCGAGGTCACGGCTACCGCACCTCCATCGGCCTGATCAGCAACACCTTGTTTTGGATGGTGGCTGCGCTGTCGGCGCTCACCGTGTGGATGTTGCTGGGTACGTGGCGCCACATGCGCCGCCGTTTGCAGATGCAAACCGCCTTGGTCACCGAAGCGAACTTCCGCCGCGCGATGGAAAATTCCATGCTCACCGGCATGCGTGCGATGGCCATGGACGGGCGCATCACCTATGTGAACCCGGCGTTTTGCGAGATGACCGGTTTTTCTGAAGCCGAATTGGTGGGCCGCGTACCGCCCTTCCCTCACTGGCCACCCGATCGCCATGAGGAAAACACACGCCTCTTGCAACAAGAGCTGCAAGGTCGCAGCCCGGCCGGCGGATTCGAAGTCAAGATCATGCGCAAAGACGGTGCTGTTTTTGATGCGCGCATGTATGTGTCGCCACTGGTTGATCCGAAAGGGGTGCAAACCGGCTGGATGACCTCGATGACCAACATCACCGAAGCCAAACGCGTGCGCGACCAACTATCGGCCTCTCACGAACGGTTCACCACCGTGCTGGAAGGTTTGGACGCCGCCGTTTCCGTACAAGCAGTTCAACAAGGCGAGTTGCTGTTTGCCAACCGCTCCTACCGCTTGTGGTTCGGCGCCGATGCCAACGGCCACGCCATGCTGGCCGGCGACGACCCGAAATTGGCCGCGCTACCCGCGGAGTCCGACGATGAAGTTGACAACCTCGGCGGGCTGCCCACGCAAGAACTCACCGAAGCGGGGTCGGACACGAGGGAAGTATTTGTCGCCACACTGAACAAATGGTTTGATGTTCGCGCTCGGTATTTGCAGTGGACGGATGGCCGTTTGGTGCAAATGTTGATCGCCACTGACATCACCGCACGCCGCTCCGCAGAAAGTTTGGCAGCTCAACAAGCGGAAAAAGCGCAGGTCACCAGTCGATTGGTCACGATGGGCGAAATGGCGTCATCGGTCGCGCATGAATTGAACCAACCGCTCACTGCCATCACCAACTACTGCAATGGGATGGTGTCACGCGTGCGTTCGGGTGCGATTGAAACCGATGACCTGATTGCTGCCTTGGAGAAAACTTCGCGCCAAGCGCAGCGGGCGGGGCAAATCATTCACCGCATTCGCGCTTTTGTGAAGCGAAGCGAACCGCAGCGCCAACCCACCGAGGTACGGTCTATGGTGGACAACGCGGTCGAGTTGGCGGGGATCGAGTTGCGACGCCGCCACGTGGCCATCCACACCTATGTCGCGCAGCGGCTGCCGGTGGTGGAGGTTGACCCCATCCTGATCGAGCAGGTGCTGCTCAATCTGCTCAAAAATGCGGCAGAAGCCATCGACATGGCTCGCTTGCCCAAAGCCCGGCGCAACATCGAGCTGCGTGTGGTTCCCAAACGAAGCGACGACGAAGGCAGCGTGGTGGAATTCAGCGTCACTGACATGGGCCCTGGCATCAAAGAGGAAGTCATCAGTCGCCTGTACGAAGCTTTCTTCTCGACCAAGGCTGAGGGCCTGGGCATCGGTCTGAGTTTGTGCCGAACGATCATCGAGTCCCACCGCGGTCGTATCAGAGGGCAAAACCTCTACAATGCAAACTCCGTTGTAGGTTGCTGCTTCAGTTTCACGCTGCCTGTACAAATAGCCCAGCTCACTGACTCAGCAGAGCCCTCGCCACCCGCCCACCGTCCCGCCGAGATCCCATGAGCCTGATTCCGAAAAAAGGCACTGTTTATGTCGTCGATGACGACGAGGCAGTGCGCGACTCCTTGCAGTGGTTGCTCGAGGGGAAAGACTACCGTGTGAAGTGTTTTGATTCCGCCGAGTCGTTTCTATCGCGATTTGACTCACGCGAAGTGGCTTGCCTGATTGTGGACATCCGCATGGATGGCATGAGCGGCCTGGAGTTGCAGGACAAATTGTTGGAACGCCGTTCACCCCTGCCCGTGGTTTTCATCACCGGTCACGGCGATGTCCCCATGGCCGTCACGACCATGAAAAAAGGCGCGATGGACTTCATTGAAAAGCCGTTCAAGGAAGACGAGTTGCTGGGATTGGTGGAGCGCATGCTCGACCAGGCTCGCTCTTCGTTCTCTAACCAACAAGAGGCCGCGAGCCGGGACGCCTTGTTGTCACGTTTAACCACACGTGAAGCCCAGGTGCTGGAGCGCATCGTCGCGGGACGTTTGAACAAACAAATCGCCGACGACCTTGGCATTAGCATCAAAACCGTTGAAGCCCACCGCGCCAACATCATGGAAAAGCTCAACGCCAACACGGTGGCTGATTTGCTGAAAATTGCGTTGGGCGCGCAAGCAAAAGCCTGACGCAGAACGCACGGACGGCCTGATTTCGAGGTTGCGCCAGTTTTGAAGCACGTGGCCACTGCATCACCCACGGAACAATCGCTGTCATGACATTACACCGCAGATGTCTTCTTTGGGTGATCTGCACTGCGGCAAGTGCGTTCTTTGCTTGCTCTGCACAGGCTGAGGGATGGATCACGCTGGAGGCATCCGCGTGCACACCGGTGGATGCATCTACAGCTTTGCCGGAGTCCTGGAGCAAGTACCGAGGCTCCACAAGACTTTGTGCGTTGACCCGCCAACAAAATCAGATCGCCAAGGTAAGTCTGCTCAGCGTTTTTGTGGACGACTATTACGCCGGACTACCCAAGGATGCGCCATGGGAATCATTCCCTTTGCCCATGCTCATCGATCCATCAGGCCAGTGCTTGGCACAACTGCCGCATTTGTTCCCTTCTGATCCCCCAAATCAGTTGGTCGTTCGCGCTGGTGGCTGGAAACAAGGCACGCCAACCCTGCTTCGGTTGGACGTTTTGAGTCCTGCCATCGGGGGCAACTACAGCTTGCCAAGTTTGAAATGGGATGCCCCATCCAAACGCTACAGGCCCATCAACAACCCTAACCGACCTACACAGAGCCCATGTCCGTGAACCAAGACGCCTTCAACAAGCTCAAGCAAGCTTGCGACCAAGCCTATGACATGCACCCCAACTCTTGCAGTCACGCAGTTTGGCAAGTCATTCAGCAGTACCTGCCGAATCAACCTTGGATGGATGCCAACGCACTGATGGCGCATGTCAAGGGTCAAAAGCACTGGAAACCAGCACCCCTGTCTGAGATTGGGCGATTGGCACGAGAGGGTGCTCTTGTCATTGGCGGAAAAACGGAAACCGGCCATGGACATGTCATCGTGGTCTACCCCGGCCCGGACAAACCCGCAGGTGGTTACGCCTATGCAAAAGATGGCAAACAGGAAAATCTGCGCACACGCGGGAACTACGCTCCAGCCATGTCCACTTCACTGGGTTCCTGGCCCGGTGCGAAGAGCAAAGGCGACAAAACGGTCTGGGATCCTTGGGCCAGCGACACGAAATTCAGCCAAGTCACGTTTTGGAAGCTGGAGAGGGAAGACAAGAAAGTCTTGGGCGGAGGATGAGCAGTGCGGGTTCGTATCGCTACGTTCGCAATAAAGATGGAGAGTCGGACCGATTGGGGATTTTCGAAACAAACAGGAAACCAACTACCGTTCACCAATAAGTGCGACTTGTTTTTTGCTGAGGTAACCAATGCAGCGGGCGCGGTAGTGCCGTACACGAATGGAGGCCCGCTGGGCGCACGCCCTATCACTGCATCTATATGGGCAAGTAAGGCTACGGCAATTGCGGGCTGGAGAGTATTGGGCTCGGGTGAACCCGCGCTGCCAGGAGACATTGTCGCGATAGAGCCACCAGGACATGACACCTACACGGGGCATGCAGCCATTGTTGTGGCGCCCGGCAAAACTGCATCGGCTACTTCATCGGTGGTTGTTGTGAACGATTGGGGTTCTCGCAAAGGCCAAGCCCCAACATTCAGACGCTGGGAAGGCTCGGGGCATTAATGCAAGCCGGCCTACGACGTCTCGCACTGCGCATAGCCGTTGGGCTATTGATTGCCACGGCGGCAGTCTATGCTTGGAATGGTTTTCGATACATGAAGTACGAAGGGCGTTTGGTTGACGTATACCTTTCGCATGATGCTTGGGTGCATCTAACTGCCACAGCAGACTTAAAAAAAGTTCAGGTTTACCGAACTGGTTTCCAGTACGTATGTGTTTCGGGTCTCGACGTCACGACCAATGAGTCCCGGTCTTTACATCCAGACGCACCCGGCTGGTACGAAGATCGTGGTCTTTGTTTGACCAATCCAGCCATCGAGAAAATTCAAAACAGCCGCCCTCGTTAACATCGACCTTGACAAGACTAACTTTCGCTGCCCTCAGAGGGGTAAACAGTCTTTGTCCTTTTGAACCTCAGGAATTCTGCATGACCGCCCAACTCATCGACGGCAACGCCCTGTCCAAACAGATTCGCACTGACATCGCCCACCGAGCAGCCACATTGACTGCAAAAGGCCACCAACCCGGCTTGGCCGTGATACTGGTCGGGGAAGACCCCGCAAGCCAGGTCTATGTGCGCAACAAAATCAAAGCCTGCGAAGACAACGGTCTGTACTCGGTATTTGACAAATACGACGCTGACCTCAGCGAAGCGGCCCTGCTGGAGCGCATTCAAGCCCTGAACGCTGACCCACGCATTCACGGCATCTTGGTGCAAATGCCTTTGCCCAAACACATCAATCCCCACAAGGTGATCGAAACCATCGCCACCCACAAAGACGTCGATGGTTACTCCACCCTCAGCGCAGGAGAACTCATGACCGGTTTGCCGGGCTTTCGACCCTGCACCCCCTATGGCTGCATGAAACTGATTGAAAGCACAGGCATCGAACTGCGCGGCAAACATGCGGTGGTCATCGGCCGCAGCAACACCGTGGGTAAACCGATGGCTTTGTTGCTGCTGCAGGCCAACGCCACGGTCACCGTTTGTCACAGCGCCACCGCCGATATCGGTTTTCATACCCGACAAGCCGATGTGGTGGTCGCGGCGGTCGGACGCCCAAACACCCTGACCGCTGACATGGTCAAACCTGGCGCTGTGGTGATTGACGTGGGCATCAACCGCAAGGCAGACGGCAAACTCTGTGGCGACGTGGACTTTGAAAACGTCAGCCAAATCGCTTCAGCGATTACCCCTGTTCCCGGTGGTGTGGGCCCAATGACGATTACGATGTTGCTCGTCAACACCATTGAAGCTGCCGAGCGCGGCCTGAGCTGATGCCTACTTCTGCTGTCACCACCGAATCCGATTCCATCAACAACCCCTTGCTCAGCACGGGCGATGCCAATCAATTGCCAGCATTCGCTCGGGTTAAACCGGAACACGTGGGGCCCGCCTTGGATGTATTGCTCGCGCAAGCCGCAGCCGCATTGGAGACGGTCACCGCACCCGGTTTTGCTGCCGATTACGACGCGCTGTCCGCGGTGCTTGATGTGGCCACTGTCCGACTGGGACACGCCTGGGGCATGGTCACCCACCTCAACGCGGTGGCTGACAGCCCAGAATTGAGAAGTGCCTACACAGACAACCTCGCACGCGTCACAGAGTTCTACACCCGGCTCGGGGCAGATGAACGTTTGTATGCGAAGTACAAAGCGGTCGCCCAAAACCCCAACGCAGCGACCTTGACCATCCCGCGCAAACGAGCTTTGTCCAACGCGCTGCGCGACTTCGTTCTTTCAGGCGCTGAACTCCAAGGCGAAGACAAACTGAAGTTTGCGCAGCTGCAAGAAACCCAAGCGCAGTTGGGCCAAAAATTCTCCGAGCATGTCCTCGACGCCACCGACCAATTCAGCCTTTATGCCACCGCTGAACAAATGCAGGGCGTTCCAGCAGACGTACAACAAGCCGCGGCTGCATTGGCCCAAGCCGACGGCAAAGACGGCTACAAAATCACCCTGCACTTTCCCAGCTACTTCCCGGTGCTGCAATATGCACACGACCGCAGCTTGCGCGAACAGATCTACCGCGCCAACGTCACCCGAGCCAGCGAATTAGGCGCACCGGAACTCGACAACAGCGAGGTGATGCAGCAACTCCTGACACAGCGCCAGGAAGAAGCACGTTTGCTCGGCTACGCCAACTATGCCGAGGTATCGCTGGCCACCAAAATGGCCGACAGCCCGGAACAAGTGATGCAGTTTCTGCGCGACCTGGCCAGCAGAGCCCGCCCCTATGCGGAAAAAGACTTGGCCGAGTTACGCCTTTTCGCCAAAGAGGAACTCAAGCTGCCCGACCTGCAAGCCTGGGACATCAGCTACGCCAGCGAAAAACTCAAAGAAGCTCGTTACGCCTTCAGTGAACAAGAGGTGAAGCAGTACTTCACCGAACCCAAGGTGCTTGAAGGGCTGTTCCGCATCATCGAAACATTGTTCGGCGTGTCGATCAAACCCGATGTCGCGCCCGTTTGGCACGACAGCGTTCGTTTCTTCCGCATTGAACGCCCCCGAGCAGCGGGGCAGGACCAGCCCGCAACCTTGGTAGGCCAGTTCTATTTGGATCTTTACGCACGCGCAGGCAAGCGGCCTGGCGCATGGATGGACGGGGTGCGCGAGCGTTGGGCACGCCCTGAAGGCTTGCTGCAAACCCCCGTGGCTCACCTGGTGTGCAACTTCGCGCCGCCTGTGGAAGTCAACGGCCAATTGCGCCCAGCGCTACTCACCCACGACGATGTCACCACCTTGTTCCATGAGTTTGGCCACGGCCTGCATCACATGCTCACGCAAATCAACGATGTGGGTGTGTCCGGCATCAGCGGTGTGGAGTGGGATGCGGTGGAGTTGCCCAGCCAGTTCATGGAAAACTTTTGCTGGGAGTGGGACGTGGTCAAACGCCTCACCAGCCATGTAGACAGTGGCGAGGCGCTACCGCGCACGCTGTTCGACAAAATGCTGGCGGCCAAGAACTTTCAAAGTGGATTGCAAACCTTGCGACAGGTCGAGTTCTCCCTCTTCGACATGCGCCTGCATGCCGAGCCCGGCAGCGAAAAACGCATCAACGCCGTGCTGGCCGAAGTGCGCGACGAGGTTGGCGTACTGCCTCCGCCTGAGTTCAACCGCTTCCAGCACACCTTCTCGCACATTTTTTCTGGTGGCTATTCAGCCGGTTACTACAGTTACAAGTGGGCCGAAGTGCTCAGCGCTGATGCGTGGAGTGCATTCGAAGAGTCGGCACCGCAAGACGGCATCCTGAGTGTCAACACCGGACGCCGCTACATGCAAACCGTGCTGGAAGTCGGCGGCAGCCGCCCCGCCATGGAAAGTTTCAAAGCCTTTCGCGGCCGCGAACCCAGCATTGACGCTTTGTTGCGCCACCAGGGCATGAAAGATGGCCTGGAACATTCAACCACCTGAACCGCATCGGACCCTGTAGCGGGCGGCGTTGAGTTGGCGCAAAATCGCCCCCACGCGGCAAGTGTTTGTTGCCCACGATCGACGACGCCTCTACACCCAGAAAGATGCACCCGATGCTCGAACTTATTTCCGCTCACCGCGCATTCCAACTCACTGGCCTGTGTATGGGCCTGATGCTCTTAGCCAGCCCGGCGCATGCCCTTTACAAAGTGGTCGGGCCGGACGGTAAGGTCAGTTACACCGACAGGCCCCCCATTGCCAGCAACGACAAAATTTCTACGGTGAAGCCAAACGGCGCCACCGCAGCAGTAGACAACCCCGCCACATCATTGCCTGCGTCCCTGCGCCAGGTGGCAACCAAGTTTCCCGTCGTTCTGTACATCACGACCGCAGACTGTGACCCCTGCAACAAGGGTCGCAGTTTTCTGAAGCAACGCGGCATTCCCTATGCTGAACGCTCGGTGACGACCCCTGAAGACTCTGAAGCCTACAAACGCATTGCAGGCGCCAACGATGTGCCCGCCTTGACCATTGGCTCACAGGTCTTGCGCGGTTTCTCTGGCAGCGAATGGGCCCAGTACCTGGACGCAGCAGGCTACCCACCAACATCTGCCCTGCCATCAGGCTACAAACATGCCGAGGCGACGCCGCTGGTTCCACCGCGCACGGTCACCCAAGCACCTGCAGCTCGCCCAGTGGCAACGCCAGCGCCAACTACCGCCCCAACAACGCCCACCGCACCAGCAAGTCCCACGGGCATCAAGTTCTGATCACAGTCAAAGGGGCTGCGCCCAGCGGCCCATGCTTTTGGCGCTGACGCTGCCTGCAGCCACCACCGCACCCATGACCCAAAACAGCGGGTCAGCGCCAACGGTTGATCCCACCAACCCAAAGAGCAACGGCATGACAGTGCTGGACAAGTTCACCACCATCGACCGCAGGGCAATCACCTCGCCGTGGCGGCCGGTTGGTGTGATGTGGTGCAGCGTGGACATCACCATGGGCTGCACCGCGCCCAGCGCCAAACCCAATATCAAGGCGTACAACGCCATCAAAGCGGCACTGCTGGCAAAGGGATAAGCCGCGAACACCGCAGCCGTCAGCAGCATGGCACCGGACAACACCTGAGGCGGCCCCAGGCGATGGGCGAGCAAGGGAATCACCAAACGCACGGCCGTCACCGCGCCAGCAAAGAGGCCCAGAATCAATCCAATGGCAGATGCACTCAAGCCCCGATCGTGCCCCAGCAGCGGCAATGCAAAAGCGTGCATGTCCCAACTGGCGGACAACATCCAGTTCAGCATCAACAAACGCAGCAGCGGCATCGAGCGCAACAGGTCCCAGGCCGTTCGAGGCTTGTCGTCACCATGGGACGACAGTGGGGAGCTGCCCACCTGCTCGGGCACCCAACGCGCGGCCAGCAAACTCGCCACCGGCAAGGCAGCCAAAACTGCAAACGCGGCACCAAAACCTGCCGCGTCAATCAGCAGCCCAGCCAACACCGGTCCCACCACGTTCGACAAGGCCGGTGCCAAACCCAACCAACTGAAAACCTGCATGCGCTGTGTTGCGTCGTGTGCCATCAAACCAGCACAGCGTTGGCTGGTAATGATGCCCATGTTGGCACCCGTGCCCGTCAGCAGCGCGGCGATACACAGCAGGGCATAGGACTGCCCCACGGCAGCCAGCAAACCGCCAACCACCGCCAAACCGCAAGCCCACCACATGGGGCGGTGGTAACCCACCCGGTCGGCATAACGACCGGCACGCAGTGCAAAAAACATCGGGCCTAAGGCAAACAATGCCATCAGCACACCCACCGCCCAGGCATCATGACCACTGCGCAAAGCGTAAAGCGGCGCTGCGACACGCACACCCGCCATGCAAGCGTGAATGCTGATTTGGCTCAGGATCAGGCCTAGCAGGGGCCGCGTGAATCCTGCGTTCACCCGGCGTTTGACTCCGATTTCGAGGTGTCCGCCTCGGGATCATCCACGTCGTCCGGGTCCGTCAAAGGCAACAAGGCTTGCGCACGCAGTTGAGGCAACCCCTCCACCGATTTGAGTTTGCGGTTCATCACATTGGCACGGGTTTGCGCTTGGTCGATGGTGTTGCTGGCTTCATCCAGTTTTTTCTTGGTTTTGGCCAGCACATCACCAAACTTGGCGAACTCGGTTTTCACCGCACCCAGCACCTCCCACACCTCGGCCGAACGCTGCTCCAGCGCCAGGGTGCGAAAACCCATTTGCAAGCTGTTCAGCGTGGCGAGCAAGGTGGTGGGCCCGGCCAGCATGACCTTGTATTCGCGTTGCAGCGACTCCATCAAGCCCGGGCGACGCAGTGCCTCTGCGTAAAGGCCTTCCGTGGGCAAAAACAAAATCGCAAAGTCTGTGGTGTGGGGGGCCGCAATGTATTTTTCTTTGATGGTCCGCGCTTCCAAACGCAAACGGGCTTCGATAGCCTTGGCCGCCGCTTCAGCCGCTGGGACATCAGCCCGGTCTTGCGCATCCAGCAATCGTTCGTGGTCTTCACGTGGAAACTTCGCGTCTATTGGCAACCACATCGGCAGACCATCGTCGCGTCGGCCCGGCAACTTCACCGCAAACTCCACCCGTGCACCGGAGCCCGGCACCGTTTCCACGTTGGATGCGTACTGCTCGGGCGTGAACACCTGTTCCAACAAACCGGCGAGTTGCACTTCGCCAAAAATGCCGCGTGTTTTCACATTGCTGAGCACCCGGTTGAGCGAGCCCACGTCCTTGGCGAGCAACTGCATCTCGCCCAAACCTTTGTGCACTTGTTCCAGGCGGTCCGCCACTTGTTTGAAGCTCTCGCCCAAACGTTGCTCCAAGGTCGCGTGCAGTTTTTCATCCACCGTCAAGCGCATTTGTTCCAGCTTGGCTTCGTTGCCTTGCTGCAATGCGGTCAGGCGCTGCTCCACCGCGCCGCGCACATCACTCAAGCGGCGCTCATTGGCTTCAGACAACAGCCGCAGCTGTTCATTCAAGGTATCGGCAAACCGTTTGAAGGCACTGTCCTGCGCGTCGCGTGAGCTCTGCGCTTGGTTGGCCTGCGAACTCACCGCCGATTGCAGGGCCTGGCTGACCGCAGTTTGCAGCGAGGCGAGCTGAACGCGAAAGCTGTCGATCTGCTCGTTCTGGGTGCGCGCCACATCACCTTGCTGGGTGAGCAGGGTTTGCTGAAACACGCCCAGGGCGTTGGCAATTTCCTGCCGCGTGTCCCGCGCACTGCGACCGACCTCATCGCGCAGCTCACGCTCCAGGCGTTCGGCTTGTTGTTGGGATCGATGGGGGTCAGGACCACGCGAAACACGCAGCGCCCACCACAACAAGAGCAGCAAATTCAAGGCGGCTAGAAAAACAGCGATCCAGGGCAAATAACTCATGCCGTGGATTGTCGCAGGCTCGAATTGGTTAACAGCTCAATGGGCAGCGTATCCGCTCCCAAGCAGGGGCTATCGAATAGAAGCTGGTAGAGTCAACTTCATGTGAATTATTGCAACTGTAGTTTCTATCGAGGGCCTATTTCGCCCAGAAACTACACTGAAAACTTGCCTCAGAAGAGTACGATTCCATTTAAATTTTGGCCCACTCTCGCGGCTGTATTGATAGATTTCCAATTGGCTTCGGCAGCATATGGTTGGCGGCATTAATCCATTCGGAATATTCTTGCTATTTGGCATCGCCATCCTCTGTGCGATGCTGGTTCCCGCCATCCTACTTCCCTGGAAGGGATTTTTACTCTATGTTGCTTTGGGAATCACAACCGCCCTCGTGCTTTGGTATGAGTCTGAAGTTGCGAGCATATGGATTCTTTTCGTCTCAATCGGATTGATTGCATTGGCGATAGCTCTTCCGATACATGTACTTCGTCAAAATCTCGGTACTTTTTTACGACCTCGACCTTTGCATATCGCTATCGCGGTCTTCGCATTTCCGATTTTCACGATCCTTGCCATTGAGTTCGGCAAGATGTCCTGGCACAAGCATCAACTTCCAGTTGGCTTTGAGAGTTCAAAAGCAATTTATCTCCCTCGGACGATTACTGCAGCCTGTGAAATTTCAGTGTGGCAACTCAACGATGACGAAGCATCGAGTCCGAATGGAAAAGTGCAAGAAACAAAGTGGCACCAAACTCCATACGTAGTGCATTCCGCCGGCCCCAGCGCAGGAGGATCGCTGGCTAAATGGGATCGGGTGCTCCAAGGCTGAGTCAACACTCAAAGACTCAATCATCGACGCCATGACCCTTGGTGGGTCAATGTATTCTCCTGGGGTGAATCGCGGATTTATTCTCTTGCCCTCACATAAGTTGCTGGTTTACTCGTACGCCGAATGAAGCTCCAACCACTCGACAGAGGAGCCATTCTTATCACGTGTACTTGCGGAGTTAGCCACCGTGACACTTAACCTCAGAAAAGCGATCCTTCTCTACCGCTTAAGCGATCCCCCTGCAACACGCACAACTTTTAACCAAGTCCGGGTTCGGTCAATCCTTGGAGTAACACCTCAGGATTGATCGGCGTCGGCGGCCGCCCCGCCTGCGGTCCACAACCCAGCGCGGCAATCAAGTTGTCCGCCGCCAAATCCGCCATGGCGCGCCGGGTGGCCAAGGTGCTGCTGGCGATGTGGGGGGTGAGCACCACATTGGGCAGCTTGAGCAAATCAGGGTGCACCTGAGGCTCGCCTTCAAATACATCCAAACCCGCAGCGGCGATGCGCTGCTCCGCAAGAGCCTGGGCTAACGCAGCGTCGTCCACGATGCCACCGCGTGCAATGTTGGTGAGGGTGGCGGTGGGCTTCATCAGGGCCAGTTCGGCTGCGCCGATGGCATGGTGTGACGCGCTGGAATAGGGCAGCACCAGCACCAAATGATCAGCTTGGCGCAGCAGGTCTTCTTTGCTGACGTAACGGGCGTTCAGCGAGGCCTCAGTGGACGCGTCAAGTGGGGATCGGTTGTGGTAAATCACTTGCATGCCAAAACCCAAAGCGCCACGCCTTGCAATGCCTTGGCCGATGCGGCCCCATGCCGAGGATGCCCAGGTTGGCACCATGCACATCGCTGCCCGCGAGCAGGTTGTAGGTCCATTTTTTCCACTGGCCACTGCGCAGAAAACGTTCACCCTCGGCCAAACGCCGTGCAGTGGCCATCATCAAGGCAAAACCGAAATCAGCGGTGCTCTCTGTTAATACGTCGGGCGTGTTGGTACAGAGCACACCCGCCGCTGTGCAGGCAGCGATGTCGATGTTGTTGTAGCCGACCGCCATGTTGCAAATGGCTTTGAGCTGGGGGTTGGCGGCCAGCAAGGCCGCATCAATTTTTTCGCCTGCCGTGATGAAAGCGCCCTGTTTGCCCTGCAGATGTTGACTCAACTGAGCGCTTGACCAGACCTCGTCGGTCTCATTGGTTTGCACGTCAAAGTAGCGGCGCAGGCGCTCGACCACCTCGGGGAAAACCGCTCGGGCGACGAGTATCCAAGGACGGGGCTGGACTTTCATCCCCGGAACCAGATCAAGGTCATGAGGGCGAACAGCGGCAACAAAATGGTGCAAGACCAGGCCATGTAACCAAAGAAGCTTGGCATCTTGATACCGCGGTCTTCGGCGATGGCTTTGACCATGAAGTTAGGCGCATTGCCAATGTAGGTGTTGGCCCCCATGAACACTGACCCGGCGGAGACGGCGGCCAAAGTGGTCGCCAAGGTGGTCATCAACACGGCCGGGTCGCCACCGGCCATGTTGAAAAACACCAGGTAGGTCGGCGCGTTGTCCAAGAACGAGGACAACAAACCCGAGGCCCAGAAATACATGGCGTCTATCGGTTGACCATCAGGCCCGGTGACTGCGGCCACCACAGGTGCAAACGCGCCTTGCGACCCTGCACGCAACATGGCCAACACAGGAATGATGGTGAGAAAAATAGCCGCAAAAAGTTTGGCCACTTCGAGAATCGGTCCCCAAGTAAATTGGTTTTTCTCACGCGCATCTTGTGAGGCCAAACGCAGCGACGCCAGCGCCAGACAAACCAGACCCACATCACGCAACAAAGCAGCCCAACTGACATCGGCACCGGCCACACTGAACGCCACACCTGACTTCCAGATACCACTCATGAGCACCAAGGCCACGACGCCACCGAGGAACAAGAAGTTGACCCCGCCTTCAAAGCCGAAAGTGGTTTTGTTGTCGGGCGTCGGATCGACGGGCAACACGCCTTCCTTGCGGTAGTAGTAGCTGTCAATCACATAAAAAATCGCCAGCAATGAAGCTACCAAGAAAATGGTTTCAGGAAAAAGGTGTTTCACTGTCCAGAAGAAGTCCACGCCTTTCAGAAACCCCAGGAACAAGGGGGGGTCGCCCAGGGGCGTCAGTGAGCCACCCGCGTTAGACACGATGAATATGAAAAAGACAATCACATGGGCCGCATGTTTGCGGTTGTCGTTGGCGCGGATGATGGGGCGGATGAGCAGCATGGATGCGCCCGTGGTGCCCATGAAGCTGGCCAGGACAGCGCCCGTGGCCAGGATGAATGCGTTCACAGCGGGACTGCCATGGATGTTGCCCCGAATGAATATGCCCCCAGCCACCACAAATAACGTACCCACCAGCACGATGAAGGGGATGTATTCGGCCACCAAAGCATGCAACAAACCTGTCATGGCCGCGCCAGTGCCAAACAAGTACGCAAACGGCAACATAAAGACCGCCGCCCAACCCAGCATGACCTTGCCGAAATGGTGGTGCCAAAACGCGGGAACGATCAAAGGCATCAAGGCGATGGAGAGCAACACCCCGGCAAATGGCACGCCCCACCAAATGGCCAACTGCGATCCGTCCAAGTCAGCGGCGTGGCCCAGGCTGGGCCACAGGCACATCAGCACGCCCAGCGCTACGGCCTGGGTTCGGGGGTTCAAGTTCATCTTGTCTCCTACATGAGTTGTCCGTGGTGCTGGTGCCGCACCGAGGTCAATTTTTGGTTTTCAAACTTGGGCAGGTATCTGTGACACACAGGATGCTTGGTTCGTAGGTTTGTTGATGTACCCAGACTCCAAGCAAATAGGCCCACTTCAGGCAAGGAATTGTAGTGAGGCGGTGCTCTGCGTCCTACGTAGGTAACAACCCATGTAGTGCTAGGCGGACGTCCCCACGCACCCGCGCTGCGGCCGCACTGCACTTCAGCTCATGAAACGAGTGAATCCCTCAACCGGCTCTCGGTCAGTCACCAAACTGTTCTCCACCGCCTGTGGATCGGCCCAGCCCAGGGACATGCCACACACCAGCATGTCGGTAGCAGGTGCCTCAATGTGCTCCAAGATGATTTTGTGAAATGGCGTGAAAGCCGCTTGCGGGCAGGTATCCAGTCCACGTGCGCGCGCGGCGACCATGATGTTCTGCAGGAACATGCCGTAGTCCAGCCAACTGCCTTGTTGCATGACGCGGTCTATGGTGAACATCAGACCCACGGGCGCATCAAAAAACGTGTAGTTGCGGCCATGCTGGGCATGCATGCGGGCTTTGTCGGTTTTCTGGATGCCGAGCAAGCCATACAAATCCCAACCCACCTTGCGCCTGCGGTCGATGTAGGGTGAACGCCACTCGGTGGGGTAGTAGGCATATTCCTCGGTGTGGGTGGCGGCGACGGCGGGGTCATCAAAAGCGGCCAACACTTTGGCGGCCAGCGACTTCAAGGTGTTGCCTGTTAAGACGGTCACCTTCCAGGGTTGGGTGTTGGTGCCAGACGGCGCGCGCGACGCAACACGCAGGATGTCCACAATGGTTTCCTGCGGCACCGGCGTTGGCAAAAAAGCGCGAATCGAAGCGCGCGAGGTGATGGCCGCATCGACGGCGGCGGTTTGATCTGGGGTGAAGCTGGGGCGTTGAGGCATGGATGGAGTCTCCAGAACAGGAGTTTGATTGTTTCACCGCGCGTTTTTGCAGCGTGTATTACCGAGCTTTTTCTTGATTCGGCCACCGAGCCCAACTGTCTAAGCCGACTCGGTAGGTATTGACTTGAACTGCCACAGTGTCTTCGATGACGCGCCCGTAACCACCGGCCATCGAAAACGCCAGCGGAATGTGGCGCTCACGCGCAAAGTCGAACACACGTTGATCCCTGAAGCGCAAACCTGCCGTTGTGAGTTTGAGCCGCCCGAGCCGATCACCCTCATGGGGATCCGCACCAGCAACATAGAAGATCAAACCGGGGGAACCCTCGGTGTGGCGGCGCTCCATGTCGATCAGGGCCTTGTCTAGCGCAGACAGGTAAGCGTCGTCCGAACAACCGTCGGGCAAATCAACATCCAAGTCGCTGGCCTCTTTGCGAAAGGGGAAGTTTTTCTCGCCATGCATCGACAAGGTGAAGACCGTGGGGTCGTCCGCAAAGATGGCCGCCGTGCCGTTGCCTTGGTGCACATCCAAATCCACCACAGCGATGCGCAACAGTTTCCGGTGCTGACGATGCGACTCCGCCTGCATCAAACGGGCGGCAACCGCCACATCGTTGAAAACACAATATCCGCCACCCTTGTCCGCGTAGGCATGGTGCGTCCCTCCGGCCAAGTTCGCCGCCACACCTTCACGCAAAGCGGTGCGCGCAGCGGCAATGGTGGCCCCAACCGACCGCCTGGAACGCTCGACCATTCGCGGCGTCCAGGGGAATCCAATTTCGCGCTGCGCTGTAGCGCTGAGCGTGCCCTGAACCACGGCCTCCACATATGAAGGCGTGTGGGCCAAGGCCAGTTCGCCATCGCTGGCAGCTGGGGCCTCTTGCAAGGACACGGCAGGAAGCACAGCCTGCAATTGATCGCGCAGCAAGCGGTACTTTTGCATCGGAAACCGGTGGCCGTCGGGCAAGGGCAAGACGAAATGGTCGGCGTAGTAGGCCTTCATGGATGGGGTACTCGCTGGTGGCACTGAAGACTCTCTGCATCACTGTCGGTAGTTTGTAGCAGCACGGATCCGTTCAGAGCGTCATAAACAATGCGACTGTCTCCAGATGTTCTATTTCTGGACGCTCACCACCGCACGACCTATGCTCGGCACTTCGCTGGAATTGGGGAGCCCTCCCCAATTTGCTGCGCCGCACAACGAAAGCACTTGATTTGTCATGCAAGCGCCGTATACTTACGGTCATGGTGCAGTGCAACAAACTCTGCGCCAGAGCGCACAGACGATCTAATTTCTCGCAGTACCCACCCGTTGTCCATCGTTGTACTTTTTTCACCCACTTCATTCTTAGGAGAACCTCATGAGCTTCACACCTGAACAACTGATCGCCGCCCACAAAGCCAACGTCGAAACCCTCTTCGGCCTGACGAACAAAGCCTTCGAAGGCATCGAAAAGCTGGTTGAGTTGAACCTGCAAGTCGCGAAAACCGCCCTGGGCGAAGCCGCTGAAACCACCAAAGCCGCCCTGTCGGCCAAAGACGCACAAGAACTGATGGCCCTGCAAGCTGCGTTGCTGCAACCGGCCGCTGAAAAAGCCGCCGCCTACAGCCGTCACCTGTATGACATCGCTGCGGCAACCAACGCCGAAGTTGGCAAGGTTGCTGAAGCCACGGCTACCGAAGCACAAAAGAAGTTCACCGCAGCCGTTGATGCTGCTGTGAAGAACGCACCTGCTGGTTCCGAGAACGCCGTCGCTTTGGTGAAATCGGCTGTGGCAGCTGCCAACAACGCTTACGAGAGCGTGAGCAAGGCTGCCAAACAAGCTGCCGACGTGGCCGAAGCCAACTTCACGGCTGTGACAAGCACCGCGCTGAAGACCGCACAAACCGCTTCTAAGAAGCGTTGATTACCGCGAACCGGGCCTTTGGGCTTGGTCGTGTGATTCAAAAATCCCGGTGATCCACCGGGATTTTTTTCGTCAATGCATTTTCTCCGCCAACTTGGCGCGCAGGGTGGGTAGCAGCGCCAACATGGCGTCACGGCCTGCTTGAATGGACTGCTTACGTGCGGCGAACGCCGTGGCCGACACGCCGGGCAGCAGCGGCCGCACCACCACGTCGGCATCACGCAGCTCAAAATAATTGATGCTGCGCCCCATGATGGCGAAGGTTTGCAGCAGCATTCGAAACGGGTCGCCCGTCGGGCCGCCTTCGGGCGGCGCAGAAATGTCTACTGCCACTACCATCTCCGCCCCCATTTGCCTTGCAAAACGAACCGGTACGGGCGACACCAAACCGCCGTCCACATACTCACGCCCAGCGATCTTCACAGGCTGAAACACTGCCGGTACGCTGCTGGATGCCCGCACCGCCATGCCAGTGTCGCCACGCACAAAGAGGATGGGCTGTCCAGAGTCCAAATCGGTGGCGACAATCCCCAGTGGCAGCCGCATTTGTTCCATGTTGCGGCCACCCACTTGATCACGAACGTACTTCGCCAACGCTTCACCGCGAATCAAGCCGCGTCCTGGAAAGCCCCAGTCGGTAATGGCAGCCTCGTCCATGTCACCGGCCAACTGTCCCAAGACCGAACCTGACTTGCCGGACGCATACAACGCGGCAACCAAACTCCCCGCCGATGTTCCGACCACCAAATCTGGTGCAATACCCGCTTCTTCCAGAACCTGAATCACGCCTATGTGAGCAAAGCCACGCGCCGCGCCACCGCCCAGCGCCAAACCCCAACGTGGCAGTTTGGGTGTGGGTTTGGGCACGACCACGGCCGGGGTGGCAGGAACAGGAAGGGGTTCAACCGCCTTGGAGGTAGTTTGGCAGCCCACCAAGCCCAGACAAAGCGATAACAGCGCCAAAAGCAGTTTCATATTCCTCATTAGCATAATCACAATACAAATATGTAGTTCTTAAATATATAGAGTCCATTTACAGTCGCCACCTCGAGTTTCAGCACTGAAAAGCACCATCGTGAACCAACATGGACCAGATGCCGATTTTGAGTGGGCCGGGCCTGGGTCGCACGATGACGCCGCGACGCTGTTGTTGGCTGAAATGACGCAGGCCTGAAAAACTGATTTGTTGTTCTGTATGTCGCCGGTCACGGCAGGCCTCAAACTCATTCACCGATTTTTTTGCAGAAACCCATGTACACCTACACCGAATTCGATGCCCAGTTCGTGCGCCAACGCGCCGCGCAATACCGCGACCAGTTGCAGCGCAACTTGAAGGGCCAACTCAGCGACGAAGAGTTTCGCGCCTTGCGCCTGCAAAACGGCTGGTACATCCAGCGCCATGCGCCCATGCTGCGTGTGGCCGTGCCTTACGGTGAACTGAGCAGCCTGCAGTTGCGCGCCCTGGCCCGCATTGCCCGCGAATTCGACAAAGGTTATGGCCACTTCACCACCCGCCAGAACCTGCAATACAACTGGATTCCGCTGACCCAAAGCGCCGACGTGATGGATGCGCTGGCGGCAGTGAACATGCACGGCATTCAAACCAGCGGCAATTGCATCCGCAACATCACCAGCGACTGCTTCGCTGGCGTGGCGGCAGATGAAATTGTTGACCCTCGGCCTTATTGCGAAATCTTGCGCCAGTGGAGCACCTTGCACCCAGAGTTCGCCCATTTGCCACGCAAATTCAAGATCGCCGTCAGCGGCGCGAAAGAAGACCGCGCCGCCATCGCCTGGCACGACATCGGCCTGCAGTTGCTGAAAAACGCCGCCGGTGAAGTGGGCTTCAAGGTGCTGGTCGGTGGCGGCATGGGCCGCACGCCGGTGATTGGTTCGGTCATCAACGAGTTCTTGCCGTGGCAACAGATCCTGGTTTACATCGAAGCCATCGTGCGGGTCTACAACCGCTACGGCCGGCGCGACAACATGTACAAGGCGCGCATCAAAATTTTGGTCAAAGCCGAAGGCCAGGCATTTTTTGATGATGTGAACAAGGAGTTCCACAACATCCTGACCCGCGACATCGAAGGCAGCGCCCACCTGATTCCGCAAGCCGAGTTTGACCGCGTCAACGCCTGCTTCGTGCGCCCCGCTGGGGTGCAACACCATGCCAGCACCCACCATGTGGACGACAACGCGCCGGTGGCTTTCAAGCGCTGGTTGGAGCGTAATGTGCATCCGCACCAAGTCAGTGGCTACCGCGCCGTGACTTTGTCGCTCAAACGTCTGGGTCAAGCGCCAGGCGACGCGACCGACGTGCAAATGGACTTGGCTGCCGACCTGGCCGACCTCTACAGCCAAGGCGAGTTGCGCGTGTCGCACGACCAGAACCTGGTGCTGCCGTGGGTGCGTGAGTCTGAGCTCTACGCCCTGTGGCAAGCCGCGCGCGATGCGAGTTTTGCCACACCCAACATCGGCTTGCTCACCGACATGATTGCTTGCCCGGGTGGCGACTTCTGCTCGCTCGCCAACGCACGCTCCTTGCCGCTGGCCGAAGAACTCACCACGCGTTACCAAGACCTGGACGAGCTTTACGACATTGGTGACATCGACCTGCACATCAGCGGTTGCATCAACTCCTGCGGCCACCACCACAGCGGCCACATTGGTGTGCTCGGCGTGGACAAGGACGGCACCGAGTGGTACCAGGTGACGCTTGCAGGCTCCGACGGTTCCACGCAAAGCGGTGAACCTGTGCCGGGCAAGGTGATTGGCCCGTCGTTCGCCGCCGATGAAGTCGCCGATGCCATTGAAGCCGTGATCGACACCTACCGCGAAACCAGAGCGGCGAATGAGCGTTTCATCGACACCGTCAAACGTGTCGGCCTGGACCCCTTCAAATCAGCCGCCAACGCGATCCGCCGTTCAACGGCCAAGGCAGCCTAAAACGCGCCGTTTGACCTGTTAGTCCGCACTTTATTCACGACAATCTCTAGCCCGTTCGCCCTGAGCCTGTCGAAGGGCCTGCACCGAGGCCCGCGCTGGCTTCGACAAGCTCAGCCCGAACGGAGTGTGGTGTCGCCATTTATTTAAAAGCTCGATAACACGAAACCATGAAATTCATAGACCCCCAACGCGACCCCTGGCACAGCGTCATCGGTGAAGACGGCCCCATCGTCAACCTCACCCCCAAGGACCACAGCCTGCTCACCCTGGCGCAGTGGCACGGCGTGCGCGCCCTTTGGCCGCAAGACATGAAGGTCGGGGTGATCTTCCCCAACGACGCCGACATTGAAGAGCTGGAAGCCGACCTGCCCCGCCTGTCCCTGATCGCCTTGGAGTTTCCCAAGTGGGTCGATGGCCGCGCCTACAGCCAGGCACGCCTGCTGCGCAACCGCTTTCGCTTCCAAGGCGAAGTGCGCGCCACCGGCCAGGTGCTGGTGGACATGCTGCAACTGCTGCAGCGGACCGGTTTTGATGCAGTACAGCTGCGTGCCGATCAGTCGCGTGAAGCCGCCGAACGTGCCCTGACCTTTTTCCCCGCTTACTACCAGGCCGATGTCAGTGAGCATCGCCCGGTATTTGCTCGGCCAGAAAGCGGCAAAGCAGCTGCACCAGAGTTCAACCAGGCGGGCTCATCGATATGACTGCCATCACCCTGTATGCACGCGCCACCGCCGGTTTCGATCAACGCGTGGCGAATGCGCTGACAGTGCTGCGCCAAGCGGCAACCGAACACGCCGGCCAAGTGGTGCAAGCCACCAGTCTGGGTGCCGAAGACATGGTGATCACCGACTTGATCGCACGCCATCAAATCCCCGTGGCCATTGGCACCTTGGAGACAGGTGCACTGCACGAACAAACGGTGGCGTTAATTTCACGCATTGAGGCCCACTACGGCCTGTCGGTCGAGGTTTACCGCCCCCAAGCCGAGGCCGTGATTCATTTCGTCAAAACGAACGGCGAACGCGCCATGTACGACAGCATTGACCTGCGCAAAGCCTGCTGCGGCATTCGCAAGTTGGAGCCGCTGTCACGTATGTTGGACGGCCGCACCGCCTGGATCACGGGCCTGCGCCGCGAGCAATCCAACAACCGGGGCGACGTACCCTTCAGTGAGCTGGACGACAAAGGTCGCACCAAATGGAGCCCGCTGGCCGATTGGAGCTGGGCCGACGTCTGGCACTACATCGCCACCCACAAGGTGCCCTACAACCCACTGCACGACGAATTCATGCCCAGCATTGGCTGCGCGCCATGCACAAGGGCAATTGCTGTTGGCGAAGACTTCCGCGCAGGCCGTTGGTGGTGGGAAAACGAGGACGCCAAAGAGTGCGGCTTGCACAAGACGCACCTCGACGCGCCAGCGTCGAGCGCCTTGCGCAGCGAGGCGTCTGGCGACCTCGTTTCGGCGCAGGCTAACTTCGGTATGTCCGAAGTTAAGGGCTCGAATGAGCCCGGCCGCAGCCAAGATGAAAAAGCGAAGGAGTGCGGCTTGCATGTGCATGGCGCAGAAGAAGCCGCGGTATCAATGATTGGAGATCGGAAATGAACGCCCCCTTGACCATCGAGCAACTGCTGCCCCAGCTCGACCACAGCCACCTGGATTGGCTGGAAGAAGAAGCCATCTTCATCTTGCGTGAAACCGTGGCTGCGTTTGAGCGCCCTGCCCTCTTGTTCTCGGGCGGCAAAGACTCTTGTGTCGTTCTGCGTTTGGCCGAAAAGGCGTTCAAGACTAAAGGTAAGGATGGTGAATTCAAAGGCCGACTGCCCTTCCCGCTGCTGCATGTGGACACCGGCCACAACTTCCCTGAAGTGATCGAATTCCGCGACCGCCGTGTGGCGGAGATGGGTGAACGTTTGGTGGTGGGCTATCTGGAGGACTCCATCAAGCGTGGCACGGTGCGCCTGTCGCACCCGCTTGAATCCCGCAACGGCCACCAAACCGTGGCGCTACTCGAAGCCATTGAAGAACACCGCTTTGATGTGCTCATGGGCGGCGCCCGCCGCGACGAGGAAAAAGCCCGCGCCAAAGAACGCATCTTCAGCCACCGCGACAGCTTTGGCCAGTGGCAACCCAAAGAGCAGCGCCCCGAACTCTGGACGCTCTTCAACACGCGCATCAAACCGGGCGAGCACATGCGCGCCTTCCCGATCAGCAACTGGACGGAACTGGACGTGTGGCTCTACATCGCCCGCGAAAACATTCCGCTGCCCAGCCTCTACTACAAACACGACCGCCAGGTGATTCGCCGCAAAGGTTTGTTGGTGCCCTTGACCGAGGTCACCCCCCCTGAAGCGGGTGAGGTGGTCGAGACCGCGCAAGTGCGCTTTCGCACCGTGGGCGACATGACCTGCACCTGCCCCGTAGAAAGCCCCGCCGCCAATGCCACGGAGATCGTCGCCGAGACGCTGAAGGTGACGGTGAGCGAACGTGGTGCCACACGAATGGATGACCGTACCTCCGACGCCTCCATGGAGCGTAGAAAAAAAGAAGGCTATTTCTGATGACAACCGACAACCCAAAATCCGCCCCTGCCGACCACCGCGCCCTGCGTTTTCTCACCGCAGGTTCGGTCGACGATGGCAAGAGCACCTTGATTGGCCGCTTGCTGTATGACAGCCGCGCCATCCTGGCTGACCAGCTCGACACGCTCGAGAAAAAAGCCGCTGGTGCGCCGATCGATTTGTCCCTGCTGACCGACGGCCTGGAGGCCGAACGCGAACAAGGCATCACGATTGACGTGGCCTACCGCTACTTCGCCACCAAGTCGCGCAAATTCATCATTGCCGACGCGCCCGGCCACGAGCAGTACACCCGCAACATGGTGACCGCCGCCGCAGGCAGCGATGCCGCCGTGGTGCTGGTGGACATCACCAAACTCGACGTCAAAGCGCCCGTACTGTTGCCGCAAACCCGCCGCCACGCTTTGCTGGCGCATTTGCTGCGCGTGCCCAGCATTGTGTTTGCCATCAACAAGCTCGACGCGATTGAGAACCCCGGCGCGGCCTACAACACGGTGAAAACAGCTCTGGAAGCATTCGCCCAGCAAGCGGGCATTGCAGTGGCCGGCATCATTCCTGTATCCGCCTTGCGTGGCGACAACGTGACCCAACCTTTGGATGCCGATTGGTACAACGGCCCGTCGCTGTTGCAACTGCTGGAGAGCCTGCCCGCCTTGCAAGAGCGCAAAGACGGCGACCTGCTGATTCCCGTGCAGTATGTGAGCCGCGAAGGCGAAGGCACGGGCAACCAGCCACGCACCCTGTATGGCCGCATTGCCCATGGCCGCGTGAAAGCCGGTGATGCGGTGCAGATTTTCCCCAGCGGTCAAACAGCGGTGGTCGCTGAAGTGCGACTGGCCGCCGAGGTGGTGGACGTGGTCGAAGCCGGCCAAAGCGCCGGTGTGGTGCTGGACCGCCAACTCGATGTGTCGCGTGGTGACTGGATCAGCACACCGCAAACCATCCACGAAGCCCAGCGTTTCACCGCCACCTTGGCTTGGCTGGACATCGAGCCCGCCGTGGTTGGCCGCAAGTACTGGGTGCGCCATGGCAACCGCTGGGTGCAGGCCCGCATCAGCAGCATTGAAAGCCGCCTCGACATCCACAACCTGCAAAGCATGGATGCGCATGAACTGGCGGTGAACGACATTGGTCACGTCACCATCGAAACCCAACAAGCCTTGCCGGTGGAAGCCTACGCCGACAACCGCGTGGGTGGCTCGCTCATCATCGTGGACCCCACCAGCAACCGCACCAGTGGTGCGTTGTTGGTGAAGGCGGCGGCGTAAACCCAGGCGTTGGACATGAGCAAACTCGGCCATGTGATCTTCATCGGCGCCGGCCCTGGCGCGGCTGACCTGATCACGCTGCGTGGTGCACGCGCCTTGGCGCAGGCCGACGTGGTGCTGTTCGACGCCCTCACCGACCCCGCGCTGCGCGAGTTCGCACCCAAAGCGAATTGGATCCACGTCGGTAAACGCGGGTTTTGCGACAGCGTGGCGCAAACCAAAATCAACGCCCTCCTGGTGCAACACGCACAAGCTGGCCAGTGCGTGGTGCGCCTCAAAGGGGGCGACCCCAGCATCTTTGGTCGTTTGGAAGAAGAACTCTTGGCCTTGGCGCAAGCGGGCATCAGCAGCGAAGTCATCCCTGGCGTCACCGCCGCCATCGCCGCAGCCGCCGCCACGCAGCGGCCGCTGACCCGGCGCGGCACGGGCCGCAGCGTCAGCCTCACCACGGCCATGACGCGCAGTGGGGAATTGCAGGCCCAGCGCAGTGCCGACACCGAAGTTTTTTACATGGCGGGCAAACAACTGGCCGCGTTGGCCCGCCAACTGATTGATGCCGGCTGGGAAAGCAGCACGCCGGTCAGCGTGGTCTCCCGTGCCGGTTGGCCCGACCAATTGCACAGCGATCATTCTGTCGCCACCCTGGCCCGCGCCAGCTTGTTGCACGCCGGCCGGCCCACCGTGGTCACCGTGGGGGCCGGTGCAGTCGCACTCACCAGCGCAACCCCAACGAACATCGAATCCAAGGGTTTTGTACCGCCACAAATCCTGGTGAAAACCCCGAGCCCTTAAAATCACTTCTTCATACCCAGCTGCAGCCGCCCGTCCAAGTGCTCACTGCTGCTTCCCCACTTTGTTTTAACTTCCGAACCTGAGTCATGACCCACGTTGTCACCGAAGCCTGTATCCGCTGCAAATACACCGACTGTGTGGACGTGTGCCCTGTCGACTGTTTCCGCGAAGGCCCCAACTTCCTCACCATCGACCCCGATGAATGCATCGACTGCGCCGTGTGCATTCCCGAGTGCCCGGTCAATGCCATCGTTCCTGAAGAAGATGTGCCCAGCGATCAGCAGCACATGATCAAAATCAACCTCGACCTGTCCAAAAAATGGCCCAGCATCACCAAACGCAAAGCGCCGTTGCCGGATGCGGATGAGTGGAAGGACAAGACTGGGAAATTGGGTGAGTTGATTAAGTAGTCATGACCACTCACGCTCGAATCGTAGATAACCGAGTCCTGCTACTTGCTCTCGACGAGTTTTATCGCGAAGCGATGAAACACCACGAACGGGACGAGCTACTTTGTGACCTTGCCTCTGTAATCCGTATCCCATAACCGAGTCACGAATTGGCTTGCATGGCCTGGGCCGCAAACCAGCTTTGCTCGAACTGCATCGGACTGACATAGGCCAGAGTCGAGTGCAGCCGGGCTTGGTTGTACCAAAGCAGCCAGGCCATGACCTCGTCTTTGGCTTGCCGCCTGGTTTCAAAGCGCTGCCCATGTAGGCGTTCTACCTTCAGTGACCCGAACAAGGTCTCGCTGCACGCATTGTCCCAACAGTTGCCCCGCCTGCTCATGGACGCCTGAATTCCGTACTCACTGAGCACGTCCCTGAAGTCTTGGCTTGCGTATTGACTGCCTCTGTCGCTGTGGAAGATCAGCCCTGCGCCTTTGTCTGGATGTCGCTTGAACCATGCCATGCGCAGCGCATCAATGACGATGTCGCGTGTCATGTCTTGCCGCAAGCTCCAGCCCACCACTTGACGGCTGAAGAGGTCAATCACCACTGCCAGGTACAGCCAGCCCTCTTGGGTGTCGATGTAGGTGATGTCCCCCGCCCACACCTTGTCAGGCTCTTGAACGTTGAATTGCCGCTCCAGCAGGTTGGGTGCAATCGGCAAATCATGTTTGCTGTCGGTGGTGATCTTGAATCTGCGTTTGCCTTTGGCGCGAATGCCGTGCAATTGCATGAGCTTTTGCACCCGGTCTTTGCCCACCCGGATGCCGCGTGCCAGCAGTTCTTTCCACATGCGAGGCCAGCCGTAGCTGGCCCTGACCTGGGCGTGAATTGCTTTGATGTGTACCAGCAAGGCGTCATCACTGAGGTGGCGTCGTTGCGCCGCACTGGCCCGCCGCAGGAAGTGCTCGTGATACCCGGCCACGCTGACACGCAGAACCCGGCACTGCACAGAGATTGGCCACACCCGCCGGTGGCTTTGTATGAAGGCGTACTTCACGTCGATCCCTTTGCAAAGTACGCCGTGGCCTTTTCCAGGATGTCGCGCTCCATCTTGACCCGCGCCAGCTCTGCCCTCAAGCGGCTGATCTCCATTTGTTCGCTGCTTACCTTGACCCGGCTGTCAGCGCCCTTGAGTTTGCCTTCGCGGTGCGCTTTGATCCAGTTGAACAGCGTCTGCTCAACCACCCCAAGCGTCCTGGCCGCTGCCGCCATGCTTTGCCCGCCTTCCACCAGCCGCACCGCCTCGAACTTGAACTCCTGCGTGTACCTCGCCCTTTTGGCTCTCTTCGTCATTTCCGCTCTCCTTTGCTTGCGATTGAATCACTCAGCAAGGGATACGGTTTTCGGGGGCAAGGTCATTGCTGCGCCAAAGAGACCGCTTCTGCGTTGGCAATTGCCCCGGCAAATGTTCCCATTGAGGGCTATTACGCTGAGGACGAGCAGCTGACAGAGTACTTCCGTCTTATGCGAGCGCTTCAACGCGTTCCGAGGCACCTGGAACCAAATGTTTTTGCCGTAGAGGGCTACAAGCGCCTCAAACAAATCATCGAGTCAGGCATCTTTGGACCGTCATCCGATGGGGACTGTTTGTTAAGCGGGGGGGAAGATTCGTTGTCACTCGCCCTTCAGAAGACGATTCCCGCGTGGAACATCCCAAAAATAACGGACGCCGCTTACCTGTGTGCTGTCAACTCCAACGATTTCTCTTTGGTGACCCTCGCCGCTTTATCGCGTGATCCGGTCGTATTGACAGCACTGCGAGAGTCAGTCGTGCTTTATGCAGCGGCGGTTGCTGGTAGCGCGATGAACGGCACCCCCGAATACATCTGGACAGTCGATCAAGTTGTCGAGTCAAGAGCTCGGCAGTTTGTCGATACGTTCAATCGGCTGTTCAACGAGTCCTTGCCGCTACCAGATGCTACCAACGCCGCAACGTTCTGGCGTGGATGCAACGAATGGAAGGTAGTTGGACGCTGTGTTCGGATCGGGTTCAGCGGCCCCGAACAGCCTGTCAAGAACTACCATTGGGCAATTGATTTCGACGCCAATCACGCGCTGATCGTTAAAGACTTCTGGGATATAGACATTTGGACCACCCAACGATATTCGGAACAGATGGAGTCTCGATAGAGCTTCAATGGCCAGGGGTGTTCAAAGCCACGGAGGCAGAACCATGATGTCTACGAAATGTCGACCGAGCCTGTTCATTGGTTAGTGGCTGATGTCGAAACTGCTCGACTCCACATTGGCGCCAATAGAAACCGACGCCCTCATCATCGGCGCCGGTCCTGTGGGTTTGTTCCAGGTGTTCGAGCTGGGCTTGCTCGGCATTCAAGCTCATGTAGTGGACACGCTGGACCACCCTGGCGGCCAATGCGCCGAGTTGTACCCTGACAAACCCATCTACGACATTCCCGCACTGCCCGCCTGCACAGGCCGAGAACTGGTCGACAGGCTGCTGGACCAAATCAAACCCCTGGGTGCCCGCTTTCACATGGGCCAGGAAGTCAGCCTGGTGCAGCGGCGCGAGGATGGGCGGTTTGATGTGGCCACCGTCCAGGGCCAGGGTTTCATCACCAAAACCATTTTTGTCGCAGGCGGCGTGGGCTCGTTTCAACCGCGTTCGCTGAAGGTGGATGGCGTCGAGCCCTTGGTCGGCACGCAGATTTTTTACGGCGTCAAAGACCCGGCCTTGTTCCAAGGCCAACACATCACTATCAATGGCGGCGGCGACACGGCCCTCGACTGGGCCGCCTACTTTGCGCAACCGGGCCCGCACCAAGCCGCCAGCGTCACCCTGGTGCACCGCCGTGATGGTTTCCAGGCCGAACCCGCCCGCGTGGCCAAGGTACAGGCCTTGTGCGAGGCGCAGCAGATTCAATTCCATGTGGGGCAGATCACCGGCTTGGAGATCGACAGTGGACGCCTCCGAGGCGTGCACATCACGGACACAGATGTCAACACACGAACCCTGCCGCTGGATGCGCTGCTGGTTTTCCTGGGCCTGTCGCCCAGGCTCGGCCCGATCGCGCAATGGGGCTTGGACCTGGAGCGCAAACAGGTGGTGGTGGACACCGAGAAATTCCAAACCAGCGTGCCGGGCATCTTCGCGGTGGGTGACGTCAACACCTACCCCGGCAAACGCAAACTCATCCTGTGCGGCTTTCACGAGGCTACGCTGGCCGCGTTTGCGGCCGCTGCAATAGTGTTTCCCGATCAACCGGTCCGCTTGGAATACACCACCAGCAGTTCCAAACTGCAGCAGCGGCTCGGGGTCGATACGCCAGAGCGCTGACACACGGCGCAGCGGGCTCACCCCCTACACTCCATGGCCGACCCACGGAGCCCCGCATGACCCTGCTCATCATTGGACTGATTCTTTTCATCGGCATCCACAGCCTGTCCATCGTTGCGCCTGCCTGGCGCGACCGGCAGGTGGCGCTGCGGGGAGAAACGTTGTGGAAAGGGGTGTACTCGCTGGTGGCCGTGCTGGGCTTGGTTTTGATCGTGGCGGGCTACGGCCAGGCGCGACTGCATCCTGTGGTGCTGTACCAGGTGCCCACGGCCCTTCGTCATATCGCCCTGCTTTTGATGGCGCCCGTCTTTGTGCTGCTGCTGGCCGCCTACTTGCCGGGTCGTATCCAACGCGCGGCCAAACACCCCATGCTCTTGGCCACCAAACTCTGGGCACTGGCGCATTTGCTGGCCAATGGCAACGTGGCCGATGTGCTGCTGTTTGGCAGCTTGTTGCTCTGGGCGGTGGCCGACCGTGTGTCGCTTAAACGTCGGCCTGCCAGGGCTGTGCCAGGCGTGCCCGCCGGGCGTTTCAACGACCTGCTGGCGATCTTCTTGGGACTCGTGCTCTATGGCGCTTTCATCAGTGGCCTGCACCTGTGGCTGATCGGCGTGTCGCCACGCTGAATCGACACAGCTAGAGGAGCCAACAGTCATTTATCCCTCGACACCCGTGGCCTGAAGCCGCCCAATAAAAAGCGGTTGACATGTTATGTCAGAACACGTATTCTGCCGCCCATGGGCTCCGCCAACGAGAGTCCGATCAAGGGAGGATATGAAAACACTGCACGAGTTGCTGGAGGGTTTGGACGTGCTGATAGGCGAGGCCATGGGCGGCGTCGCTGTCGATCTGCAGCCGATACCGGGCGACGTCCCTGTGGTGCAGATCAGCATTGAGGGGCGGCAAGAGTTGCCCATTTACCTCACCAGTTCTGAGGCCCAAATTCTGTGCCTGTGTTACCTCTGGTCGGACGATGAAGTACTGCCTGAACGCCGAGGCGAATTACTGGAAACTTTGCTCGACCTGAATCCCTCGGTGCCGCTGTCCTCCTTTGGCCGCGTCGGCAAGCGCTTCGTCTTGTTTGGTGCGCTGGCGCGTGATGCCAAGGTTCAGGACGTCGCCCATGACGTGTCCATACTCAGCGACAACGCGCTGGATGCGTTGGACGCGCTGTCGGAGTTTTTGCAATGACGCACCCCGCAACGCCCGGGAGACCCCCATGTCCGTGATAAAAAAAGTCATCACCCTTATGCGCAGCAGCATGCGCGACATCGGCGAGAGCGTGGTCGACGCCAACGCCAGCGCGATTTACGAGCAAGAAATTCTGGATGCCAAAAGATCCGTCTCCGATGCCAAGCATGAACTCGCTGGTGTCATGGCGCACGAAATGCAAAGCGCCCGTGAAATCGAAAAATTACAGAACGAGATCCAGCGCTATGAAACCCTGGCTGTCGAGGCGCTGAACAAACATGAAGACCAACTGGCCGAAGAAGTGGCCAGCAAAGTGGGCGCGCTGGATTTGGCACTGCAAGCGCAAAGCCGCGCGCACGCGGCCTGCTCGCTGCAGGTGTCGCGTTTGAAAGACCTGATCAAAACCGCCGAGGCACGCATCCGCGAACACGAACGAGAACTGGGCATCGCCAAAACCACCGAGAGCGTCTACCGGGCGACGCGCTCCATCTCGGACAACATCGACCACGGCGGCTCACGTTTGGTGAGTGCCCGCGAATCGTTGGAACGCATCAAGCAGCGCCATGAAACCCTGGCCGACCGCATGACAGCCGCCGAGCAACTGAACAAAGACCTCGGTGATGCAGCGCTCACCGAAAAACTCGCGAAGGCGGGCATAGGCGACAACGCACAGCGCCAGCAAGCCGTGATGGATCGCATTCGTGCGAGACGTCAAAACGAGTCGCAGAATCCCACATGACCATGCAACGCAAGCCGGCGCGCTGGAGTGGGTCAGACGACGCGCTGCGTGCAGTCCAGGTGGCCTTTGATGTGGAAGAAACCGTGCTGCAAGCGGTGCGCACGGCTGCGTTTCACAACAACCTGTCCACTTCAGACCAAATCCGGGCGCTGCTGCAGTTGTCTGCGCCCACCCGGCCCAAGCGCCCCAGGCTCACCGTATCGTTGACCACGGCTGACTATGAGGTCCTCGCCCAACGTTACGGGTTACCGCCAGACGACAAACTAACCATCAAAGAACGCGTGACCCAGGAACTGATCCGCTTCGCGCAGCAAAGCATCACACACCGATAATTCACTCACAAAAAACGGTGGTCTAAAAGCCCATCACGCATCGAGGGAGGAAAGCATGGACCGTTTTATCGGTGCCGCATTGAGTTACCCCACTGCCATCTTCACCGCACTGCTGCTGGTGGTGCTGGTGTACTGGCTGCTGGCCTTGGTGGGGTTTGTGGATTTCGAATCCACCGGTCTCGACCTGGAAGTGGAGTTGCAGGCCGACGGCGACCCCGGCGAGCTGTCCACCCTCGCCGGTTACGCGGTGGCCATGGGCTTGCACGGTGTGCCGTTTTCCATCGTGGTCAGCATCTTGGTGCTGCTGTCGTGGACCTTGTGTTGCCTGGCGGGCCAATGGGTCTTGGCCAGCCTTGGCAGCGGCTTCATTTTTTGGGTCAGCGGCACCGTCATCTTGCTGCTAAGCCTGGCGGCATCGATTCCACTGACGGCCCTGTTGATTCGTCCCATGCGAGGGCTCTTCTTCGTCCACCACGCCGTTGGCAATGCCGGCCTGGTGGGACAAACCTGCGTCGTATTGAGCCAGCGTGTGGATGATCGTTTTGGCCGCGCTGCGGTGATACAGCAGGGCACCAACGTTCACATCCGGGTCTGGACACAAGCGCCTCAAACCCTGGTCAAGGGCGACAAAGCGCAAATCGTGGCCTACAACGAAACCACTCGTCATTATTTGGTTCGACCGTCACCGGATGCATTGCTTTGAACTGACAGCCACCAGCATTCCACTCAACACTTCACGCTACAAAAAAAGGAATCATATGGAGTTCACCGTCATCGTCGCCGCGGGTTTAGCGGCTTTCTTTCTGCTGTGTTTCGTCGCCATGTTTGCCAAGTTCTATCGCAAGATAGAACAAGGCCATGCGCTCATCATCAACACCTTACGCGCCGAACCGGAAGTGACGTTCACTGGCCGCATGGTCTACCCCATCATCCACAAGGCTGAGTTGATGGAGATTTCGGTCAAAACCATTGAAATTGACCGCTCGGGCCTCGAGGGCCTGATTTGCCGCGACAACATTCGCGCCGACATCAAAGTGAAATTTTTCGTGCGCGTTAACAAAACCGCCGACGACGTCTTGAAGGTAGCGCAGGCCATAGGCTGCGCAAGAGCGTCCAGCCAAGAGACGCTGGAGGAGCTGTTCTCCGCCAAGTTCTCAGAGGCTTTGAAAACTGTTGGCAAAGCCATGGATTTCGTCGACCTGTACCAGGCGCGTGACCGCTTCCGAGACGAGATCATCAGCCAGATTGGCGACGACCTCTCGGGCTATGTGCTGGACGATGCAGCCATCGACTACCTCGAACAAACACCCCTGGAAAAACTCGATTCCAACAACATCCTGGATGCGCAGGGCATCAAAAAAATCACCGAATTGACGGCGGTGGAGCATGTGCGCACCAACGAGCTGCGTCGCAACGAAGAGATGCAGATCAAAAAGAAAAACGTCGAAACCCAAGAAGCCCTGCTGGAGCTGGAGCGCCAAGCGGCCGATGCGCAGGCCCGCCAGTCGCGTGAGGTGGCCACGGTGAAGGCCCGCGAAGAGGCCGAAACATCAAAAGTTCAGTCCGAAGAAAAAACGAAGTCTGAGATGGCTCGCTTGCAGGCCGAACAGTCGGTGTCCGTGCAGCAAGAAAACGTGCTGCGTGAAAAAGAAGTGGCCGAGAACAACCGCAAGCGTGCCGTGGCGATTGAAGAGGAAAAAGTCATTCGTGCCCGCGAGCTGGAGGTGGTGGACCGCGAGAAAGAAGTGACGCTGCAGAAAATCGAGAAAGACAAAGCCGTCGAGGTGCAAAAGAAAGCCATCGCCGACGTCATCCGCGAGCGCATCGTGGTCGAGCGCACCGTGGCCGAACAAGAAGAAGCCATCAAAGAGCTGCGTGTGGTGGCCGACGCCAGCCGCACCAAACAATCAACGGTGATCCTGGCGGAAGGCCAAGCCGAGGAAAAACTCATCACCGAAGTCAAAGCCGCCGAAGCCCAAGAACGCCGTGCCCGCCACAAAGCAGTGGAAGAAACCACCCTGGCCGACGCGCGATTGAAAGTGGCTGAGAAAGACGCGGAAGCCAAAAAACGCGAAGCAGAAGGCGTTGAGGCCCTCAGCGCCGCACCTGGTTTGGCCGCGGCCAAGGTCACCATGGTGCAAGCCGATGCCATCGAGAAACAAGGCATGGCCGATGTCCATGTGCGCACTGCCGGCGCCGAGGCCACTTTGAAAGAAGGCCAATCCGAAGCCAAGGTGATTGAACTGCGCTCCCAAGCCGAAGCGGCGGGCCTGCAAGCCAAACTCGAAGCCGAAGCCACAGGCAAAGAAAAACTCGGTTTGGCCGACGTGCAGGTGCGCCTGGCCGACGCCGACGCGGTGGTGAAGTCGGGCCAAGCCGATGCGAACACCATTGAAGTCCGCTTCCAGGCTGAGGCCAAGGGCCTGCGTGACAAGTTCGAAGCCATGAGCGCCATGAGCCCCGAGACCCGGGCCCACGAAGAATTCCGCATGCAATTGGAGAAGGCCCACATTGAAACCGTCAAAGGCATTGAGGCGCAAACCTCCATCGCCCGCGAGCAAGCGGATGTTTTGGGTACCGCTTTGACCAATGCCAAGATCGACATCGTGGGTGGCGAAGGCGACTACTTCGACCGCTTCGTCAATGCCTTGTCCGTGGGCAAAGGCATCGACGGTGTGGTGAACAAAAGCAAAACCTTGCAAGTGGCCTTCAAAGACCAATTGGCCGGTGAGCGCGATGTGATCCCAGACCTGCGCGAGCTGCTTGGCGCTTTGGGCAGTTCAGCCAGCGAAATTCAGAACCTGAGCGTGGCCTCGCTGCTGAGCAAGGTCATGCGCGACGGTGATGAGTCTCAGAAGACAGCGTTGCAAAACCTGCTCAAGAGTTTGGGTAAGTCTTGAAGGCTCAGCTCACTTCCAATTTTCAACGATAAGGAATGTTCAACATGGCTGAATCCCGCGACTACTTAGAGATGGCCTTCCGTTCCATCCAGTGTTTTTCCAACGACGGTGTGCTGGAGGTGGCAGAGCTGAAGAAAATTGTCGCCATTGCCCAGCGAGACGGCGCGGTGGACGACAACGAAAAGCGCATCCTGCGCAGCATCATCGCCAAACTGACGCCGTCTGATTTGAGCGATGACATGCGCAAGGCGGTGGCCGATTTGCGTGCACAACACAGCCTTTAAAGGCCCTCTAAAGGCCGTGTGCGCGTTTTGAAGCGCGGCACCAACCACCTCGGCCCTCCAACCGGACTCCACTGATTCCTCATGTCTGACGCCCCATCATCTACCTCGGCCACGGCACCCGCACAAGACGCGGTGGAGCGCTTGGTGTCCGAAGGTGGCAGCTACGAGCTGCTGAAAAAACGCCTGCAAACCCAAGGTGACAGCCTGCTGGCCAAAATCCAGCAACTCAATGAGGCGCGGCTCACTGAGTTTGGGCGCTCAGAACAAAGTCTGCTGCTGCGCACGCGCGCACGCACCGAAAACAATTGTGTGGCCCGCGACATGGTGCGCATCGGTGACCTGGTACTGCTGGGCTACAACGTGTTCATCGGCCTGCGCAAAGAAACCGCCATTGCTGACGTGTTTGCGCTTTACCGATTGGCTGTGCACGACGGGGCGGACGAACTGGAAGCGGTTGCCACAGCCGGCACCTTCCTGGACGACACGCGTTTTGTGGCCGATTTCCGCGAGCTCTACGCCTATTACAAACAAGCCTCATTGATCCAGTTGCGCGTCACGCAAGACAAACTGTTGGCGGCCTTCCAGATTGGCCAACAGTTGCACGATGTCAGGGTGTTCCGATGGAGCATTGAACGCGACGGCAGCATCCGTTACCTGGACAACCGTGGTGAGCGCGACATCGCCCTGCCCGCCACCCACGATTTCGAGTGGACAGTAGCCACACGGGAGGACCACGTTGGCGGCAAACACCCGCACATCAATGTGCTCGACACCGTGTTTGTGGAAACCATGGGCGGCGACCTCACCGTCAAAATTGAGAACAACACCGAAACTGGACTGGGCATTTACAGCGAACCGGTGGAAGACAAACACCAGGCCCTGGTGGATGCAGAGTTCTCCTGGGCACGCTTGGGCCTGCTGATTCTGCTGCGCATCAAGCCCTACCGCGAAAGCACCGTCCGCTACCTGGTGTTCAACACCCGAACGCAAAAGGTTGAGCGCATCGATGCCATAGGCGTGTCCTGCGTGCAGCTGCCCGAAGACCACGGCATTATTTTTCCGGGCGGCATGTACTTGCAATCTGGCGACTACAAACGATTTGACCTGCCAGCAGACTTGAGCAGCGGCTTGCGTTTCAAGCGGTTGATTCGCTCACCACACGGCGAAGAGGTGCTCTATGTCTTCTACCAACCCGGTGGCGGCCACTATGTGCTCTTTGCCTACAACCTGATCAACAAAACCCTGGCTGCGCCCATCGTGGCCCATGGTTACGCGCGGTTTCCCGACGGGCGCATTTTGGTTTTCCTCTCTGATGGCAACGAGCCCACCCGCGTGCACCAGATGCAGTTGTGGCAAACGCCCTTCGCCAGTGAAGACCATGCCGCCGCGCTGCCACGCGGCACCGGTTTTTTCGCCAAAGTCGGCAATGCCGAACTGGTGCGCGGCGTGTCCGACCTGATGGGCATCACCCGCGCGGTGCGCGAACAAGTGCCCACCCGCACCGCTTACGAAGACTTGATTCGCCAGTGCACACGCATCAGCGACGCCTATTTCTGGTTGGATGCCCCTGAAACACAGGGCTTGGCCGATGACTTGAATGGCATCGTGGAGGGTGCACGCCAGACCCTGACCGAGTTTGAAAAAGTCGACAGCATTCGCCGCGACACGGCCCGCGCCTTGCAGCAGTTTGAGGGCGAGCAACATACCCTGCTGACCGACATTGCCAGCACCTTGTGGCGCAAACCCGATGACTTCGTCGCGGCACTGGGCAGGCTGCGGCAGCAGCGCGGTCGCTTGCAGCCGCTCAAAGAACTGCGTTATGCCGACCTCGCCGCCATTGAGGCCATGGATGATGTGCTGCAAGACCAGCAGCAACAAGTGGGCGGCCGCGCCATGGCCTTTCTGGCCGACCCACACGCCTTTGACGGCCACCAGCAGGCCTTGATCAAAAGCGCCGCTGACCTGGCGCAAGCCCAAACCAGTCCAGCCCTGACGCAACTGCTCACCCAACTGGACGCACAAGCCCTGGGACTGGACCTGCTGACCGAACAGCTCGGCACCCTGCCCGGAGGTGATGCGGTGGTGCGCACCGCCATCCTCGACCGCATTTCCACGCTCTACGGCGAGATCAACCGGCAACGTGCCGAAGCACGGGGTCGGCGCAAAAACTTGGGCGCTTCTGAGTCTGCCGCTGAGTTCGGCGCGCAGTTCAAACTCTTCGGCCAGGCGGTGGAAAACGCGCTGGAGTTTGCCGACACCCCGGAAAAATGCGACGAGGCCCTGACTCGTTTGTTGGCCCAGCTAGAAGAACTCGAAGGCCGCTTCGCCGAACACGATGTGTTCATCACCGATGTAGCCAACAAACGCGAAGCCGTGGTGGATGCGCTGTCAGCACGCCGGCAAAGCCTGGTGGAAGCGCGGCAGCGTCGCGCGCAGGCCGTGGCCGAGGCAGCAGGCCGCATTCTGGACGGCATCCCGCGCCGGGTCTCGGGCTTCGCAGAGGTGGGCCAGATCCACGGCTACTTCGCAGGCGACCCGTTGCTGGCCAAGCTGCGCCAGCTGATGGACGACCTGCGCAGCCTGGGCGCGGCGGTCCAGGCCGATGACATTTCCACCCGATTGAAGACGGCCCGCGACCAGGCCTTGCGCATGGTCCGCGACAAAGGCGATCTGGTCGCTGCCGACGGCAACACCCTGCGTTTCGGGCGCCATGCTTTCACCATCCAGCGCCAGGCCCTGGACCTGAGCCTGTTGCCCAGCCAACAAGGCCCGGTGTTTCAGATCACGGGCACCGACTACATGGCGCCAGTCAACGATGCGCGCCTGGACGCACTGAAGGCTTATTGGGAACAAAGCCTGGCCTCTGAGACCGCCGATATCAGCCGCGCCGAATACCTTGCCGGTTGCCTGATGCAAGCGGTTCTGCAAGGCCAACATACCTTGCCCTGGGCCGATCTGGTTGCGGCGGTGGGCAGGGCCGATGAAGTCAGCACCGGAGCCACACCTGTCATCGAGTTGGTGCGTACCCTGGCGGCTCCGCGCTACCAAGAGGGCTATCAAAAAGGTGTGCACGACGAAGATGCGACGCGCATCCTGACTGCCCTGGTGCGCATGCAAGACGGTGCGGGTTTGCTGGCCTTCGGTCCGGTGGAGCGGGCCTGGGCCATGCTCTACGCGACTCAAGGCTTGAAGGCCGATGCCTGCGAGGCATTGCAACGCCGCGCCCGCGCCGCGCTGCAAATGCAGCAACTGTTTTCATCGCAGCAAGCGCTGATCACTCTGGAAGGCGACACCGCCCTGGCTTTGCAACGTTTTGCCAGCGAGTTCATGCACGGGGATGAAGCACCGAATGAACGCGACAAGGCGCTGAACGACACCCGCGCCGCCCAGGCGGCCGCCTACCTGGTGCGGCAATTGGCCAGCATGGATGGCTCGACCGCGAGCTGGGTGGTGTCTGGCCCCGCCGACGATTTGGCCAGCAGCTTGCGGCGCGAGCTGGAGCAACGGGGCCGCTGGGCCGATTGGCAACGGGACCTCGCCGCAAGTAGCCCCGCCGAGCGCTGGCGTTTGGCGCGCGACTGGACGCGAGCCTATGCGGCCAGCCACACGCAAGACCATGACAACCGGCGCTGGGCGGACGAAGCCGCCACAGTGCTATGTCTGCAAACGCCGAGGCAACGCATCAACGCCACACTCGAAATACAGGTTGACGGTTTGTTGAGCGAACATCCGCGTCTACAGCAAGGCCAGCTCAGGCTCAATCTCAATGATTTTTGGCAGCGCTTTTTGCACCATCAGAACCAGGTATTGCCGGCCTTCGAGTCGCTACAGCGTCTGCGCCACGAGCTCATCAGCCAAGAAAAGAAACGATTGCGCCTGCACCAGTTCCAGGCCAAGCCGCTGTCCACCTTTGTCCGCAACCGCTTGATCGACGAGGTCTACCTGCCCCTGATCGGCGACAACCTGGCCAAACAAATGGGTGCGGCAGGTGATGCATCCCGCACTGACCGCATGGGGCTGCTGCTGCTGATCTCCCCGCCCGGCTATGGCAAAACCACCTTGATGGAGTATGTGGCCGACCGTTTGGGCATGGTTTTTGTACGCATCAACTGCCCGGCGCTGGGCCACGATGTGGTCTCGATTGATCCGGCGTCGGCCGAACACAGTGCGGCCAAACAAGAGCTGGAAAAACTCAACCTCGGCCTGGCCATGGGCAGCAATGTGATGCTCTACCTGGACGACATTCAGCACACCCACCCCGAGTTCTTGCAAAAGTTCATCGCCTTGGCTGACGGCACACGCCGCATAGAAGGCGTGTGGAATGGCGAGCCGCGCAGCTACGACCTGCGCGGCAAACGTTTTGCGGTGGTGATGGCGGGCAACCCCTACACCGAGTCGGGTGATGTGTTCAAGATTCCCGACATGCTGGCCAACCGGGCCGACATCTACAACCTCGGCGATGTGCTGTCGGGCCGCGAAGCGCTTTTCGCGCTGTCCTACCTGGAGAACAGCCTCACCGCCAACCCTGTGCTGCTGCCGCTGTCGTCACGCGACCCGAAAGACGTGCACCTGCTCGTGCAACGTGCGCAAGGCCAGGAGGTGGCAGACAGCCAGTTCACTCATCCCTACGGCGCTGCTGAGCTCGAAGAACTCACACAACTCTTCAAGCGCCTGTTCCGCGCCCGGGACCTGCTGCTCAAGGTCAATCTGAATTACATCGAGTCCGCCGCTCAAAAAGACGACTACCGCACCGAGCCGCCGTTCAAGCTGCAAGGCAGCTACCGCAACATGACCAAACTCGCAGCGCAGATCAACCCGCAGATGCGCGACGACGAGTTGGACGCGCTGCTGCGCGACCACTACCGGGGCGAGGCGCAAACCCTTACCACCGGCGCAGAAGAAAACCTGCTCAAGCTGGCGCAGTTGCTGGGCACACCCACGCCCGATGAAGCCCAGCGCTGGCAGGCCATTTGCGAAGAGTTCGTGCGCCAACGCAAACTCGGCGGCAGCGACACCGACGGCAGCACCCGCATCGCCACCACCTTGCTCGACGTGGCACGTGCGGTGGATGGCCTCAAACCGCCGCAGACCGCAGTGCCCAAACCAACAGAGTCAGAAGGCGTGCGCCTGGCCGAGGCGATGCTGGAGATAGCAGTCACCTACCGAAAAATCCTGATGCCTTTGATTGCGGCCACAGAAAACCGCCTCAACCTCGACCATTCCATTCACAACGAAGTGGAGCGTGTGGCCAAACAACTGGAAGACGTACGGTCCCGCCAAACCGCACCCAAAGGCAAAGGAAGCTGATATGTCCGCCCCCGCCCAAGAGGTGCTACATAGTTTGCGCCGGCAATTGCAAGACAGCTTGCAAGACGCCCGCCTCAGCGACGAAGAAAAACGCCAACTCACCCAAACGCTGCGTGATGCCCAGCTGCCAGAAGAAGGGCTGCGCCAACTGCGCAACGGGGCGTTTGAGTTGGTGCGCCAACAACTTGGCACGCTGGAATCAGCCGAACCCCAAGCCCTGGTGCGCTGGCTGGAGGGCGTGATGCGCGCGCTGGATGTCTCTCGCACGGCTGGCGGCAGCCACCGTGCGCAGGCCTATTTCAGTCCTGGAGCCGATTGCCTCAACGCCATCCTGGGCCAATTACGCAGCAGCCGTGAGTGCGTGGACATTTGTGTTTTCACGCTCTCGGACGACCGCATCAGCCAGGAGGTTCTGGCAGCCCACCGCCGCGGCGTGGTGGTGCGTTTGATCACCGACAATGACAAGGCTTTTGATACTGGCAGCGACATTGACAGGCTGCGCGCTGCGGGCATCAACGTTCGGGTTGACTTCACGCCCGCCCACATGCACCACAAATACGCCCTCTTCGACCGCCGCTGGCTGCTCAACGGCAGCTACAACTGGACGCGCAGCGCCTGCGAACACAACGAAGAGAACCTGGTACTCAGCAACGACCCAGGCTTGCTCAGGCAGTTTCATGCCGCGTTTGAATCCTTGTGGGTGACGCTGTCCACGGCGTGAACACCGCGTGTGAGCGGTGCCCCTTCGGCCTGCCCTGGCCATGGGCTTTCAACTGAAGCGATAATCTCCCTTGCGGCAACAAACTGTTGCCGCATTCGCTAGGGGTGTTGGGCCGTGTTCGCCACGGCTCGACTGAGAAAGTCCCTTTGAACCTGATTGAGGTAATCCTCGCGCAGGGAAGCATGCTCCAAGCATCGCCGCCACTTGACGTGGCAACGCTTTGTTGGGGCCGCCGACCTGCCATCGCAACACGGAACCACGATGGCAAATTTCTTCGCATCACACACGACCCGCTCGACCAAGTATCAGCGTCATTCAGCGCTGAAGCCCATTGCACATGCCGCTCTTTTGCTTTGCATCAGCAGCAGCCTTTGGGCGCAGACCACCAACCAGAACACCCCAACACTTGAACCCGTCACGGTGACAGGCCGCGCCAACCCACCTGCTGACGTGAGCGGTTGGGGTGACGTCCCTGCCGCAAAGGCCCCGTTCCAAGCCAGCACCATCAACCTGGAGGCGCAGCGCGACCGCAGCTTCTCGCGTTTGTCCAACACCACCAAACTCGACCCCGCTGTGAGCGACGCCTACAACAGCGAAGGGTATTGGGACTACCTGACGATTCGTGGGTATGTGGTGGACCACCGCAGAAACTTCCGACGTGATGGCTTGCCCATCAGCGCAGAAACCTCGCTGCCACTGGACAACAAAGAACGCATCGAAATCCTCAAAGGCACCAGTGGCGTGCAAACTGGCGTCAGCAGCCCAGGCGGTTTGGTCAACTTGGTGGTGAAGCGCCCTTTGGCCGAGCCGCTGCGCAACGCCTTCGTGGAATGGCGAGACAACGGCGCACTCTTGGGCGCGGTGGACATCAGCCAGCGATTTGGCAAGGATCAAACATTCGGCCTGCGGGTGAATGCGGCTTATGAACGTTTGGATTCTTTCGTACGTCAGTTGCAAGGCCACCGCAATTTGTTGGCCGTGGCCGGTGATTGGCGCATCAACCCCGACGTTCTTTTGGAAGCGGAGTTTGAAACCAGCCACCGCAGCCAGCGCAGCCAACCCGGCTTCAGTTTGCTGGGCAATACGCTGCCCGCAGTGAACGATGCGCGTATTAACCTGAACAACCAGCCATGGTCCTTGCCTGTGGTGATGGACGCAGACACCTACTCACTGCGTTACACCCAGCGTCTGAATTCGCAGTGGCGCTGGACAGCCCATGCTGCTAGCCAACGCCTGCGAACCCAGGACCGCCTCGCTTACGCCTATGGCTGCAGTGCAGAAGAGCGCTACGACCGTTACTGTTCGGATGGCAGCTTTGACATGTACGACTTCCGCAGCGAAAACGAGCGCCGCCGTTTGCATAGCTTGGAGGTGGCCGCGCATGGCCAATTTCAAACCGGCAATTTGGAACACCGGCTTTCCTGGGGCGTGCAGCAGAACAAGCTGATCCAACGTTTTCAGATGCAGGCCTACAACTACGTGGGTAGCGGCAATGTGATCGGCACGGCCATCACACCGGCCGACCCGGCCTTGACCGATCAAAACACCAACCGCGATGAGCGCAGCACCGAATTTTTTGTACGCGACGCGGTCAAATTCACGCCCCACCTCACCGCGTGGCTGGGCCTGCGTCACAGCCGATTGGAGCGCGACAGCATTCGCACCAATGGCTCGCGTGCAACGAGCTACCAGCAATCGTTCACCACCCCGTGGTTAGCGGCAAGCGTTGCCCTGAACGACGACACCACGGCCTACGCCAGTTGGGGCCAAGGCGTTGAAAGCGATGTAGCCCCCAACCGCGCGCGCTTCACCAATGCAGGTCAGGCCTTGCCTGCACTGCGTAGCCGACAAACCGAGATTGGCCTGAAAAAGAGCGGCCGACCCCTGGCCTGGTCGGTCGCGTGGTTTGACATCAGTCGCCCCGTTTCAACCAGCGTCGGGCCAGATTGTTTCAGCGACACCCCAGGCGGCACCTGCACGCGCCAGACGGATGGACAAGCTCGCCACCAAGGCATCGAGCTGACCACCAACCTGCGCAGCGGTCCGTGGTCACTGCAGGGCGGCTTGCAGTGGCTGCACGCAAAGCGGCAAAACAGCCAAGACCCAAACATCAACGGCAAAACGCCGGTGAACGTGCCGACCACGACGGTGAAGCTGCAAGCGCGCTACGACGTGGCTGCGCTGCAGGGTTTGGCATTGTTGGCCGATGTTGTTTCTGAAAGCCGCCGACAAGTGCTGCCCGACAACAGCGTCAGCATTCCCAGCACCCAGCAGGTGGATTTGGGCTTGCGTTACCGCACTGGCGGTGCAGGGAACAAATCCACCAGCCAGTGGATTTGGCGGGCCGGTGTGAGCAACGTGTTCGACCAACGCCGCTGGCGCGAGTCGCCTTACCAGTTCGACCACGTCTACCTCTACCCCATGGCACCGCGAACCTTCCGCTTGTCAGTGCAAACTGATCTTTGATCGGCAGTAGTCAAGACCAAAAAATTAAGGCTATAATCTATGGCTCAATTCCTCGATAGCTCAGTCGGTAGAGCGCCGGACTGTTAATCCGTAGGTCCCTGGTTCGAGCCCAGGTCGAGGAGCCAAGAAAATCAACGGCTTAGACAGAAATGTCTAAGCCGTTGTCCTTTGTGGCGTAGCCAAATCGTAGCCACCAAACCCATCCAACCGGCTGGCCGCACTTTGCAACGCCTCGGGTGCGACATGGGCGTAACGTTCCACCATCACGCCGGTTTTCCAACCACCGAGCCGCTGTAGCTCATGGGTGGGTGTTCCGGCCTGCCGGTGCCATGTCGCAAACGTGTGCCGCAAATCGTGCCACCGAAAGTCCGCAATCCCTGCCCGCTCCAGCGCCCGCCGCCAAGCCCGCGTGGAGACTTGCTCGATGGCTTGACCCTGGTAAGTGAACACACAACTCGGGTGCTTGCCCAGTTGCCTGCCCAACACAGTTAAGGCCATGTCGTTCAAAGGCACCGAATGCGGCTTGCCATTCTTGTGCTGGCTTCCAGGAATCCAGGCATGTTGTCGTTCCAAGTCCACCTGTGACCACTGCAAGCCCTTCACGTTGGCTTGCCTGAGCCCGGTTGCCACTGCGAACACCGCCATGTCGAACAAGTGCTCCGGCAGTTCATTCAACAGCGTCTGAAATTCCTGCGGTGTCAATGAACGAACCCGGCCTTCGGTTTCCTTGAACAACTTGAACTTGGGCACCCGTTCCAGCCATTCCCACTCGTTGCAAGCACGTTTGAGAATCGCTCTCACCAAAGCCAAGTAGCGGTTTGTTGTTGAGTGCGAAGAGACGTTTTCGCGGTCAAACTTGATCCGGTCAATCAGCGTTCGGTCGATCTCGTCGAGGTACTTTCCTCCAAGGTAAGAATCCAGCCAGCGAAGCTTTGCCTTGTCATCTTCGTGCGTGGCCTTGTGCTTCGTTTCCAAGAGCCAGCGCAGTACCGCCTCTTCCCAGGTGTGCCGGGCCTTCACACCAAGCCGTTCTTGCTCCCATCGGGCGGCGGCGAGCTGGTCATGGACCTGCTGCGCCTGCCGCTTATCGGCAGTCCCAGTGCTTTGCTGTAAAGGCTTCGACTCGCCGCGAATGAGCGGGAGTTTGACCCACCAAAATGGTGAGTCCTTGCGTCTGTAGAGCGACATTCAGAGTTCTCCTGTAAGTCGACCACGGACACACGCGAGGTCGATTTTGACACCAGCATTTCAAGAAGCAAGTCGTCGACAAAGACCCAGGCGCGTCCCACCTTGCAGGCCGGAACCGCACCACTGCGTGCCAGACGCTCCAAGGTCTTTGGATGCACCTTTAGCAGGTGTGCGGCTTGAACCAGGTCCAGCGTGTTCATGGCGGTCTGACCAGTCATGCATTGCGGTTCTGGTTCAGCGGCCTAAATAAACCGAAGTTATTTGCTCGCGCTCATGACCCAGCTCACGCGAGACAACAAGGCGTGCTTGCCGGTCCAACGCCTTCTGCTCCGCACTGAGTTGCTTTGAAGTTGGCCCACCCGCTGCGGGAGCCTTCCATCCGGTGAGCTGTTGATACCGCCGCTGCGCGTATTGATGCCGCAGCCCATGCACCCGGTTGATGCCCGCCTTGGCCGCTTGCGCCTTGAAGCGGTTGAGTTGGTCGCGGTAGGACATGCCTTCAGGGATCAAGGACGCTGAACCCGCCAACTGTTTGGCATCGTTCAACGCTAGGCGCTGTACATCAGTGACGATCGGAACTTCCCGCTCCTTGCCGCCTTTGGTCCAACTGGCCTTGAGTCGCAACACATCGCCACGATCGGCCCAAACGGGCTGCAGCTTGATGCTTTCCTCCCGCCGCAGACCAAAGGCTTCTTGCAGCCTCAGCGACAACACCGTGTACGGATCGGTCACCACATCAAGGCGTGCGATTTCCAACAACTGGGCCTTGGATTCATTCGTCACGTGGCGCCGATCCGCAATGCCATAGGCCGCATTCTCACGGGCCACGATGTTTTGTTTGCCGATCTTCTCGGCCAACCAACGCAAAGCGCTCATCCGGTTCTTGAAGGTGCCGGGGCTGATGCCTTCTTCATGCCAGCGGTTCACCAAATGCTCCACATGCTTGGAGCGCACCCCCGTGGCCCGTAGATGCCGGAAGCCCCCTTCGTGCAATTGATTCGCGACCAAGGTCAGCATGACCTCTCGGTCATGCTGGGTCGCAAACGACCCATCTCGGTTGCGACGGGCAAGGTTCTTGAAATCGTGGTTCAGGTTGCGCATGGGGTACCTCTTGAAAACAGCGGAGCAAAAACAAGAAAACCAAAAATGAAAACGTGGTGCCAAAAAATCGGTAAGTGTTTCTGTCCATCCCAAACGCCGCAGCGAGTAGGAATCACAAGGGACACGGGACACCAATCCCGTTTGTGCAAAGGGGTACAACTTGCCTGCGTTGCACGCGCATGTGGCACTGTGTGTCGTACCTGTGGGTACAGCTCACACAGCAGACCATTGACCCAGGGTCCAAGGGGTGTGCTTCGCACACGTTCAGTGGTTGATCCTCTGACGGGGGATCTGACGTGGGCCACCACAGTCAAGCCGTGGCAACTCAAGGGCGGTGCGGGACAAGCCGCAACCAAAGGTGAAGGGCGCAAACCCTTGCAATCCGAAGGCTTGACCTTCTGAAGTTCTCTGACGGGGAACCTGGCGGCATGGCGACAGCGGAGCTGTGGCCATGCGGAGACTTTGGGCGCGGGGCGAACCGCGCCGCTGGATGAAGGTCATCAGAACCTCATCCACTGCAAAGGCAAAAAACTAACCTTCGCTGATCCTCTGACGGGAATCTGGCGGAGACAGCCACGGTCAAGCCGTGGCAACTCAAAGCGGGGGCGGTTCGACACCGCACTCCAGTGTGAAGGGGGCAACCCCTTGCGAATCGAAGGCTTGACCTTCGAGCGTCCTCTGACGGGGGACTCGGCGGCGTGGTGACAGCAGGGCTGTCACCACGCAAGTCAATCGGGCGCAGATTCAACCGCGCCATGGGACAAGGGCAGCAAGTCCTCATCCACTAAAAAAATTCTTAGGCAAACTGAAAGCCCAGGGCCTGAGTCCTCTGGCCCACTGACGTTGGGGGTGGGCGTAAAAATTCCCGCAGTGGGGGGAGGGGTCAAAATAATCTGCGACCTCGAGGCTCTGTGCGGCGCTCATCAGCAGCCTTGACAACGGCATTTTGCGTCCGTTGCCAACGATGGCTTGGGCCTTCCATTTGCTCGTCACTTCACCCCGTCACGGGGCAAAAATTGGGCCCTTGACAGGGGAGAAAGCCATGTTAGAGCGTCGTCACTGTCAGCTAGCCGCCAGTGACGACGCTGGCTCTTGCAATTCGCGGCGCAAGCAGCGGTGGCTGGGTGCGCTTAAAAAAAAACGGTGGCCTTCTTTACCGGGCGGCGCACAAGCGCAGTGCATAGAGGCCACGGGGGCACGAGACTGTCGCTGCTCAGCCGGTGCACAGCAGCGCGTCTTTTGAACGGGTGCAGAGGCTTGCGCCTATGCACGGGAGAGACTAAAAAAGTTCTCTGAGGCAGGTAACGACTGCGACGCCTGTTTTTCCTTCTTGGGACCGGAAGCAGGAACCCGGCCTGTTTCTCCCTCGATGGGACCGGAACAGTGGTCCGGCAAGAGTCTTCAGTTTGCAATGGGTCGCTATACCCGTCAATGTGGTAACCGTGCTCGCCAACCGAAAGCTCTGCGGGTTAGAACCCTTTTCGGTAGCGTGATTTGGGCGCGCCAAATGGCCACTAAAAATCGCCAAAAGCACGGCTGATACAGGCCACCCAAAAACCTCGCTGATACACGTCGTTTGCGTTTGCCACTGCAGCGCTTGTGAGATCAACAAAACGAGTCGTGCCATCGAAGTCGAAGCACCTTGCCACTGAGGTGAGACTTGGACGGTCAAAACCCAGCGTGCTATCTGCGCTGCTCGAAAAAGCTGCGACAACGCCGCGAATGGACACTGCTGTGAATTCAGCACAGCAGTACCAGAGCACGATTCGAGTGGGAGCCCAGACCCAAAAATTTTAAAAACGTGATCGCTTAGTAAACGATGCGCTACTTGGTCATGATGAGTTTTCCCAAGGCGGTTTGCCGCAGTCGATAACAACTGCCGCCGTGTTCGATTTCAATTTCCTGGTTGGTACCAAAAAGCTGGGCGCTGGTGATTCGCCGCACGGGTTGGCCTGCGTTACGGTGGGAATGGGTGAAAACAAAGTCACCCTGCTGGTCCGGTTGGACGGGCTGTGGCAGGGGCGCGCCCGAGGAGTTTTCGTTCATGCGGCCACCTGCAAAAAGTTCACCGACGATTGCAAACCAGCCGAGCAAGTGGCTGACGTTTCCGCAGAACAAACCTTCGAGCAGGCCTGCACTTGTGCCTCGAAAAGATGGGCTGCGCAGCGCGTGCACGCCCCACAGCCTGTGGCCACGCGCAATTCATCTTGCAGGTCTTCAAAACTGCGGCAGCCTTCGTGAACAGCGCGGTGAATGTCCCGGTCGGAGACGCGGTGGCAAATGCACACGATCATGCTTGTGCTCCTTCGGCGCTCCGCCCCCCAGAACCGCCCAGGAACGGGCCGTTGTTTTGCGATGCATGGATAAAACATAAGCGAGTGAGCCCGTCTTTTCTGGATTCATGCCCGCAGGCACTGCCTTGATCGCACTGAATGAGCAGATGGGCGGTACCCAAAATCGAGCCTCGAGCCTCAGCCTTCAACCGACTGATGGCCGTAGAGAGCCAAGACAGCTGTGAATTCCTCGGCAGCGCAACAACTCGCGTGAGCGTCGCGGCTCGGCAATTAGGCAGGAGATGTTTCAAGATCGACTCCTCCAGAGTACGGAGATAGCGCCCTAGCGGGCGATGTGGCTGAACGATCTGTTAAACCGGCCACAGCCCTTCGCGGGTGGGTTCTGTCGTGAATTGGTTTTGGCATAACAGACCAGTTCGGATACTATAAATGAGAACGATTCGCATTACAACACGTTCCGCGCCCAAGCTGACGGCCATCGTTAACCCGCCTGTCACGGCAGAAACTGCTTCTATAAGACACACGAGGGCAAAGCGATGCACAAGAGCGCGCCGCGCTTACACCTGCGGCTTCCACGCTTACCCTTGGCCGGACTGTGGACAAGCGGCTTTTTGGCCTGATGTTCTCCGGCGTTGCCGTTGGGCCAAGCGACTCGCCGGGTGATGGCGGCGGGTCCACACATGGTCGCTCGACAACGCTTCGCGTCGGAGCACTCACTGTTTTGAATGTCGGCCGGAGACTCCTGCCGTGAGCAGAGCATTGAAGATCTGGACACCATCGGGGTGCTGGCCCCGTGACAGCTATCGCAGCCCTGGCGAGCACTGCGAGCAAGTCACGGTATCGGAGGTGCCTCAGCTGACGTTCGACGACTGAGTCCACCCATCAAAAGTCAACCCATCTGCGACTGAAGGTAGTTCTGCTCACCCACCTTGGCTACCAGATCGAGCTGGGTTTCCAGGAAGTCGATGTGTTCTTCGGTGTCTTCCAAAATGCCTTGCAGCAGGTCGCGTGACACATAGTCTCGGGCGGCCTCGCAGGTATGAATACCGTCTTTGATGGTTTGCTGTGCCCCTTGCTCAGAGGTGAGGTCGCAACGCAGTGCTTCCACCAGAGTTTCACCGATGAACAACTTGCCCAGGTCTTGCAAATTGGGCAGACCGTCGAGCGCAAAGATGCGCTCCATCAACGCATCGGCGTGTTTCATCTCGCCAATGGACTCCTCGTACTCCTTCTTGGCAATCTTCTCAAAACCCCAGTGTTTGAACATGCGGTAGTGGACGAAATACTGGTTGATGGCCGTGAGTTCGTTTCTGAGTTGCGCTTGCAGCGCGGTAATGACCTTGCCCCCGAAAACCGTATCCCTTGCTGAGTGATTCAATCGCAAGCAAAGGAGAGCGGAAATGACGAAGAGAGCCAAAAGGGCGAGGTACACGCAGGAGTTCAAGTTCGAGGCGGTGCGGCTGGTGGAAGGCGGCCAAAGCATGGCGGCAGCGGCCAGGACGCTTGGGGTGGTTGAGCAGACGCTGTTCAACTGGATCAAAGCGCACCGCGAAGGCAAACTCAAGGGCGCTGACAGCCGGGTCAAGGTAAGCAGCGAACAAATGGAGATCAGCCGCTTGAGGGCAGAGCTGGCGCGGGTCAAGATGGAGCGCGACATCCTGGAAAAGGCCACGGCGTACTTTGCAAAGGGATCGACGTGAAGTACGCCTTCATACAAAGCCACCGGCGGGTGTGGCCAATCTCTGTGCAGTGCCGGGTTCTGCGTGTCAGCGTGGCCGGGTATCACGAGCACTTCCTGCGGCGGGCCAGTGCGGCGCAACGACGCCACCTCAGTGATGACGCCTTGCTGGTACACATCAAAGCAATTCACGCCCAGGTCAGGGCCAGCTACGGCTGGCCTCGCATGTGGAAAGAACTGCTGGCACGCGGCATCCGGGTGGGCAAAGACCGGGTGCAAAAGCTCATGCAATTGCACGGCATTCGCGCCAAAGGCAAACGCAGATTCAAGATCACCACCGACAGCAAACATGATTTGCCGATTGCACCCAACCTGCTGGAGCGGCAATTCAACGTTCAAGAGCCTGACAAGGTGTGGGCGGGGGACATCACCTACATCGACACCCAAGAGGGCTGGCTGTACCTGGCAGTGGTGATTGACCTCTTCAGCCGTCAAGTGGTGGGCTGGAGCTTGCGGCAAGACATGACACGCGACATCGTCATTGATGCGCTGCGCATGGCATGGTTCAAGCGACATCCAGACAAAGGCGCAGGGCTGATCTTCCACAGCGACAGAGGCAGTCAATACGCAAGCCAAGACTTCAGGGACGTGCTCAGTGAGTACGGAATTCAGGCGTCCATGAGCAGGCGGGGCAACTGTTGGGACAATGCGTGCAGCGAGACCTTGTTCGGGTCACTGAAGGTAGAACGCCTACATGGGCAGCGCTTTGAAACCAGGAGGCAAGCCAAAGACGAGGTCATGGCCTGGCTGCTTTGGTACAACCAAGCCCGGCTGCACTCGACTCTGGCCTATGTCAGTCCGATGCAGTTCGAGCAAAGCTGGTTTGCGGCCCAGGCCATGCAAGCCAATTCGTGACTCGGTTATGGGATACGGATTACAGAGGCAAGGTCAGTAATGACTTGGGGGTCGCCTTGCATGGTGGGGGCTCCTGGATGAGTTTGCAGCCATTGATTGTGCCCCGGGCGTTGGCGGCCCTCACATCACCACACAAACGACACCAGAGGCCCAGCGTCCCAACCGCCACCCGGTATTGAGGGCGGGAAAATCCAAAATATCGCCCCCACAACACCGGCAACCACGGCACCGGTGAACCCATCTCGCCAACGCTCACGCCGCCAAGCCAGGCGCCGGTGTTCTGCGGCACTTCGCTCGGCTTGGCGCTTGTTTCGGCCCCGGCGCGAAGGTCTGGACTTCACGATGGCTCGCCTCATCGAGGAGCGCATGCTGCGGGAAAGTGGCCGGGCTGGCATGGCAGTGCGTCGCGTGCTTGTTGCACTGCCGCCAGTACACCCTCCACGGCCAGGGGATCGTGCAGTTTGAGTTGCGACACCAGCCGTGCCTGCGGCAGGGCGGTGTGTTCAATGCACACGGAACGCCAAAACCACGGCAAAGCCTCGTCACCTGCCGTTTGCAGCAGCAGTGTGAGCATGCGCTGGTTGGCGGCCAGTTCTGTGAGAACGCCTCGGTGAACCAGCAGACCCCCCAAGGCCAGGTAACAGCGTATGAGGTTGCCATAGGCCGGGCAATAGGCGCAGCGCACGCTCAACCCCAAACGATCCCAACGCGCCAGCATTTCCTGGGATGGGGTTTTAATTGGACTGTTCATGAGCAAACTCTGTGTGCTTGCCTGAAGCCACTTGTTTCAGCGCACGCAACAAGCTGCTGGCACTGGGGTTGTTCACAAAGACGCAGCGGGTTCCGGTTCGTTTGCAATGGTCTTTCACGCGCCAGTAGGCATCGTGACTGACGCAGCCGGTTTGGCAGATCACCAAGTCGGCGGCAGCCAGCGTGGCGGCGAGGCGCTGCGGGTTGTCCTCGTCGCCGCCGTCGTGGTGCAGAAAACGCGCGCCAATGTTTTCCACGAGGCGTTTGTAAGCAGGCACTGCCCCGGTACGCCCGCCCACGCAGAGCACCGCTTGGGCTGCAAGCGCGGTCGGCGTTGCTGGTCGGTTCTCAAAAAATCGCAAGGGTACGGCGACAGTTTCACCGACCGGCGCTGCCGGGGCAGCAGCCGTCGCGGAGCGGGGCGCGGCCGGTATCTTTTGCTTGGTCAGGTGTAATTCACGCTGCAAATCACGCAGTTGTTCATTCTGGTTGGCCACCTGCTCGGCCAGTGCTTTGCGCTGGGGCAAGCCGGGTTGCGCGCGGCGCAACTCGCGCAATTCGTCCTGCAGGCCGGTGATGGTGGCGTCTTTGACGAGCAACTGGCCGCGCAGGCGCATGAGTTCAGCAGTCAGGGTCTCACGCTGTTGGGTGAGTTGGCGCATGGTTACGTCAACCCGGTTTTGTAGTTGGGTTTTTTCTTGCACCAGTTCCACATTGGCCTTTTGCAGGCCAATCAACCGATCACCCTGGGCGCGCAGGTTTTGTCCCAGCTCGTGTTGCTGCATGTGAACATCTGCCAGCACGCGGCGCTCCAGGCCAGGGGTGCAGCGGGGGTGGGTAAGAATTGCCCACAACGCCCCCGCAATGCCGGGTTCGTAGCGCTGGGTTTGCCACCACAACCGCAAGTCATCCTGGGTTTTGAGGGCGGCGACGGATCGCACCTGGGGCGCATGGCGCCGTTCCAGTTCACGCTGCAAGGCCTCGGCGATCAAGGTGCGGTGCTGCGCCGCCGCGACAGCGTCACAGTGCAACACATAGTCGTCTTCGTCCGCGAGGCCCAGAGCTTTGGTCACCAAGCGTCGAACCAGACTCACAGGCAGGCACAGGCCGACCACCGGGCAGTGGGCATGACCGTTCAACTCCCACAGGCGACGGCGACGGGAACCCGCCCGACTGGCAGGAAGCAGTGAGACCACGGGCGCACAGCAGCGGTCACCACGCGCTTGCAATGCGCTCACCACACTTTGCAGCGACACCTCGCCGAGGCGGTCTGGCGAAGCCTCTTCACCAGCATTCATGGGACATTCCGGCAAGTCGCTTGGGCGCAAACTCAATACAGCGCAACCGCATATTCTGTGGTGGCGTAGCGCAAGGAAAGCGGGTGTTTCGGGCGATGGGGCACTGACGCGGCATGGGCAGCATTCCTTTTCGAGGAGCACTGGCTGGCGCGGGCTGGCGGGGTGCGGGGTGCGGGGTGCGGGGTGCGGGGTGCGGGGTGCGGGGTGCGGGGTGCGGGGTGGCAGGTTCATCAACACCGGTCAGTTGGTCTGTGCTGACAGGAGACAATCATTTTAATGCGAATGATTCGCATTTGTATATATAATTTTCCATCCGCCAGCCACACCCCGCGTGAAGCCAGCCTTTTCTTTATTCAAAGGTTTCACCATGTTGACCTCTACCGCCTCGCAATCACGGCTAACGGCATCGCTGCGCGCCCTTGCTTTATCTGCCATGCTGGCTACAACGCTCGGCTCGGCCCAAGCCCACCAAATTTGGATCGAACAGAACAACCGAAACGCCGTGCTTTACTTTGGCGAGTTCGGAGGCAACCTGCGCGAAGCCTCGCCGGGGCTGCTCGACAAGTTCGTCAAACCGGTTGCGCGCCAGGTTTCAGCACAAGGGGTGCGACCCTTGACTTTGCACAAAACCGCCGCCGGTTTTGTGCTTTCTGGCCGTGCCGCACGCGGCGAATCCCTGGTGGCGGAGGAGCCCACCTACCCCATGAGTGAGCGCAAGGACGGCGACAAAACCGTGCGCAGCGTTTACCACCCCGCCGCACGCCTGGTGACAGACCTTTCGCCACAAGCGCCGCAACTCAAACTCGACCTGGTGCCCACCGGCAAAAGCGGTGCGGACGGTGTGGAGCTACAGGCCTTCTACGACGGCCAGCCCCTGCCCAAAGCCAAGGTGGTGTTCGTGACCAGCTCAGGCTGGTTGCGTGAGCACGAAGCCGACAACCAAGGCAAGCTCAAGGTGGCCATGCCCTGGCGCGGCACCTACACCGCCGAGGTCAAACACAGCACTGGCCCAGGCGAGCGCCAAGGCGCAAGCGGCCCGGAGGCTTACGACCGCAGCAGTTTCGTCACCACGCTCACCTTGGTACAAGCCAAAGGCTTGGCCCCGCTGCCGACATTGCCCGCTGCACCGCCCAATGTCATGAAGTGAGCATGACGGTTCCAGTCGCCCCCCTCTTACTGAGGCTACTTTCATTGCAAGCTGCCTTGCCACGCGGCCCTTCGGTTCGCGCGCTGGGTTTCGGCGCGAACCTTTCTATGTCGATCAGCGGCAACGCCGCCGGGCCCACCAACCTCTACCCGGGGCCTGGCTGGGGGTGCCGTTTTGAGTTTCTGCGTTTTCAATGGGTCGTGAACCTATCTGCAAAACCCTTCCAGCGGGGAATGACATGACAACAAATTCACCCTCTGGTTTCCGCCTGGCATCACGAATGCTGCTGCGGGTCACCCTGGCGGTGGCGGGTGGTTACGCCCTCACTGCCGCACTGGTGGCTTTGCTCACCCAGGGTTTGGTGCTGGCAGGGCTGCCACGCAGCGAAGCCACGGTGTCGGCGGCGATGCTGGGTTTTGTGATTTACCTGGTGGTGCTGCTGTGGGCCTTCAGTGTGCGCAGTACTTCTCGCTTGAGTCTGGGTGTGCTGGGCGGCGCGGCGCTGGCCTGGGGTGTATTGCAGTTCATTTAGGAGCAAGGGCATGGAAGCAACTTTCCGCAAATCAATGGCCTGGTTGCATACATGGGCGGGGGTGGTGATTGGCAGCTTGCTGTTGGCGATTTTTTGGATGGGCACGCTCAGTGTGTTTGACCGCGAGATTGACCGCTGGATGTCGCCCGGCACACGCTTGTCGCCCAAGCTGGACACAGAAGCAGTGCAGCTGGACGGGCCCATCACCGCGCAAGCACAGCAGCTTGCGCAGGGCGCTTCGCAATGGTTTTTGCGACTGCCCAGCGAGCGGGTGCCTGCGGTGGAGCTGCGCTGGCGCAACGAGGCCACCAAAACCACCGAGCGCCGCTACCTGCACCCGCAAACCGGCGCGGTGCTGGCACACACAGAAACGTTGGCGGGCACGGGTTTTATTTTTCCCTTCCACTTCAATCTGCACCTGAAGTGGAAAGACCTGGGCTACTGGCTGGTGGGCATGGCGGGCATGGCCATGCTGGTGATGGTGGTCAGCGGCGTGGTGATTCATCGCAAAATTTTTGCCGACTTCTTTTTGTTCCGTCCCAAAAAACACATCCAGCGCGCCAGCCTGGACTTACACAACCTCACGGGCGTTCTGGCCATGCCATTTCATTTTGTGATGGCGCTGTCGGGTCTGGTGATTTTCATGGGCATTTACTGGCCCAGCAGCTACAGCGCGGCCTACCCTGAAGCCAAGGACGTGCCAGCGGCGCGCCAAGCTTTCAACAAGGACGGCTATGGCCAGTACCGCCGCGCCACCGAGGGTGAACCCGCGTCCAACCTCGCCTCGCTGGACGCCATGCGTGCCCAGGCGCGCACCCAGTGGCAAGGCGGTGAGGCGAATTTCATCCGCGTTTGGCACCCTGGAGACAAAGCCAGCTACGTGGAACTGCGCCGCAGCTATGAAGACAGTGTGACGATGAACCTGGACCAGTTGTACCTAGACGGCGTGTCGGGCCGCGTGCTCTACAGCTTCAACTCCGCGCCCGTGATGACGGTGCAGCGTTTCATCAGCGGCTTGCACTTCATCCAGTTTCGGCACTGGACCTTGCGGTGGTTGTACTTTGCTGCGGGGTTGGCGGGCTGCGTGATGATCGCCACCGGCTTTATCTTTTGGCTGGAGTCTCGCCGCGCCAGCCATGCCCAAAAAGGGCTCGCTGGAGTGCGCCTGGTGGAAGCGCTCGCCATTGGCAGCATCACCGGCATCGTCATCGCCACGCTGGCGTTTTTCGTGACAAACCGCCTGCTGCCCTTGGATGCTCAATTCGCTGCACAAGACCGTGCCGCACTGGAAATGTGGGCCTTTTATTTGGTGTGGCTGGCCACATTCGCCCACGCCGCCTGGCGGCGCGCCGACCCGGCGACCCAACCGGCACGGCGGGCCTGGCGCGAGCAGTGCCTGGCGATTGCGGCGCTGGCGATCTTGGCCGTCGTGCTCAACGGCGTCACCACCGGCGACCACGTGGCCGCTACCTTGGCACGCGGCTACTGGCCAGTGGCCGGCATGGATGTGATGCTGCTGGCGGTTGCCGGGCTAGCAAGCTGGTGTTTTCAGCGTTTAGGCGGCGCCCAGCCGCAGGCGAATCGAACAGCGACGCACACAGAACATTTGGTGACTCAAGCCGTCACCGCCAACACCAGGACTCACCATGTTTGAAACAGTGCTGACCGGGCTGGCCTTTGTCGGCAGTTGGCTGGGGTTTGTCGCGCTGGCGCTCTCACAAGAGCGGCATTGGAGCCATGTCTCGGGTTTGCCCCTGGCACAGCGCCTCGGTGGACGTGGGCTGGCAGCCGTGGGTTTGCTGATGCAGGCCTGCGCCCTCATGGGCCTCCTGCACAGCCAGGGCCCCGGTTTTGGCAGCTTGTTGTGGACCGTGATGCTGACGTTCAATGCCATGACCGTGGCTTTCGTGCTGACATGGAAGCCTCGGTGGCTCGCACCCCTGGCGCGTCAGCTTCAGCACGACAGCAGTTCGAAGTGATGATTTGAAACCCATTCAGTAATAAGAATCATTCTCATTTGCGAGCTACAATCAGCCCTCGCGCCAGCCACACCTCCGGTGAAGCCAGCCCTGTGTTTGTCTGAGGCTTCACCATGTCTGCATTTTCTCAATCAATACCGATTGCAACGGGTTTGACCGGCAATCCGGCGGATACCCGTTCCGACACACCGCCGCCTGCACCACCTCTGCACACACTGGTTGTTGCAGCGACTCAGGGCAGTTCTGAAAACCCCTGGGCCTTGATGGCCGTGGCTTTGCTTCACTTGCTGCTGGCGGTGGTGCTGATTCAATACTTCAACCAACACAACCTGCCTGTCGCACCACCTGCTGTGGTGGGCATGCTGGTCACGGCCCCACCGGTGGTCGAACCGGTGCCCTTGCCGGCAGTGGCACAACCGCAACCGCAGCCGCCACCTCGGCCCGTGGTGCGACGCCAGCCCGTGCCCCCCGCACCTGTGGCAGCACCTTCCGAGCGGGCAGTCACGGCAGCGCCACCTGTGCCCGCCCCCCCCGCCGTGGCAGAGGCTGCTGCGGTCGAGGCACTTCCTTCCCCTGCACCGCCCGCGCCTGCACCAGTGGCCGTCCCCGCGCCCGTGGTGCCACCGCGTTCGGATGCCGCCCACCTCAACAACCCCGCCCCCGCCTATCCGCCCGTCTCCCGGCGTTTGGGTGAACAAGGCCGCGTTCAGTTGGATGTTTATATCCTGGCCGATGGCTCGGTGGGCGACATCAAACTCAAACGCAGCAGCGGCTATCCCCGGCTGGATCAAGCCGCGCTGGAGGCGGTGCGGCAATGGCGTTACCAGCCCGCCCGGCGCGGCAGCGAGGCCATCCCCTTTTGGTATGTGCAGCCTTTGACCTTTTCACTGGAGGGTTGAGTTGTTCAGTCCTCCCTCATCCCTTGTGATTCCTTGTTCTATGGAGATTCTTCAATGACCGACAACCCCTACGGCCTGGCCGCGCTTTGGGCGCAAGGCGACGCCATCATTAAAAGCGTGGCCATGTTGCTGCTGCTGATGTCCATCGTGTCTTGGTACGTCATCGCCACCCGCACCTGGCGCACCATGCGGCTACGCCGTGCGGGACGTGCGGTGGCGGACTTTTGGCACACCCACAGCTTTGCCGAAGGAATGGCTCTGTTGGACCAGCAAGGCGCGAACAACCCTTTTCGTTTCATCGCGCTGGAAGGCCAGGCAGCAGTAGACCACCACAGCAGCAACAAGGACGACTTGCACGGCCAGCTCAGTTTGGCCGAGTGGCTGAGCGAAAGCCTGCGCGGGGCCATTGACGACAGCACTGAACGGATGAACGCAGGCTTGGCCGTGCTGGCTTCGGTGGGCTCCACCGCGCCGTTTGTCGGTCTCTTCGGCACCGTTTGGGGCATCTACCACGCGCTGGTGGGCATTGGTGCCAGTGGCCAAGCCAGCATTGACAAGGTGGCGGGCCCTGTGGGCGAGGCCCTCATCATGACGGCCTTTGGTTTGGCGGTAGCGATACCTGCGGTGCTGGGCTACAACGCATTCATCCGCAGCAACAAAGGCGTCACCAACAAACTCAATCGTTTCGCGCGTCAGTTGCACGCGTACTTTCTGACTGGCTCGCCAGTCAGCAAAGAGACGGCCAACGTCACGGCCATGCGCACTGCTTTGGTGAAGAAGGGAGCGTGACCATGGCCTTCGGCAGTGGACTGGACAGCAGCAGCGACGACGTGGTCAGCGACATCAACATGGTGCCGCTGATCGACGTGATGATGGTGCTACTGATCATCTTCATCATCACCGTGCCGGTGCTCACCCACACGGTGAAGCTGGATTTACCCCGGGCAGAAAACACGTCTCAGGTGGTGAAACCCGAATCCATCAACCTGTCGATTGCGACGGATGGGGCGGTGTTCTGGAACAACGACAGGCTGGACGAGCAAGCGCTTGCGCAGCGCCTGGAAATAGCGGCCAAAAGCGCGCCTCAACCCGAGATCTTCATTCGCGGTGACCGCAAAGTGGAATACGAACACGTGGCCAAAACCATGGCTGCCGTGCGGCGTTCGGGTCTGCTCAAGCTGGGGTTTGTGACCGAGCCAGGAAACTGAATAACCACGACCTGCCGCCCTCCCCTTTATCGGCAGGCCGCAGCCTCATCACTTCACATGCGTTTTGCAACGACGCTCCTGCCAGCCATCCGCCAGCACTGTTTTTCTGAACTTTTTTGGAGGACTTTGCTATGTCAATGTTTCACGCTGCACACCTGGGCACATCACCACCCAGCCCCATTCAATGGGACTGGTCTTGCATTCGCAGCCGAAGCGAGCTGGAGGCCCTTATTTCGCGGCAAGGTCTCTCACGCCTGCAAGCCTTGCGTGCGGCAGAGCCGGGATTTGCCGTGCCCATTGAGGCCGACGACGTCGAGCGCCTTCTACAAGCGGCCGCTCAATCCAACGTTCCACTGCAAATGCAGTGGCTTGAGCAGCCGAATGCATTTGAGTCGCGCGGCTGCATTGAATTGGTGCAGTCCACCGCGCAGGGCCTGCGCATCCACCAGGCTGGGCGCTTGTTGCACCTGTGCTCGGATCATCTATCGCGGGCCTGGATCGTTCGTCACCCCACAGCCCTGGGTTTGAGTTGTGCACTCGAATTATTCGATGAGCAAGAAGACCCCTTGCTCGTGCTCTCCGGGGAGTGCTGCGCTTTGCCGTCACACACCTGTCCAGACCAGGAGGAAGAGGCACGCTGCACCCGGACTTGGCGGCGCATGGTGTCTGAGTTGCTGTGTGACTCGGCTTGTTCAAGCGCTTGCTGAGGCGTTTCGTCTTGGGCAACCACGCATTGAACTGACCCGTGGAGCACCACATGTTTTTCTTCCACTCTTCTTTTTAACCCTATGAAAACAACATCAAACCGTTCGCTGCGCTTCAAAAAACTTCCGCTCTGTGCTGCACTCGCACTGGGACATTCCTTGGCTTGGGCACAAGCTGCACCTCAAGGCGCAAGCACCTTGCCCGAGGTCAACATCAAAGCCAAAACCCCCGCAAGCGACCGGCTCATCACCCAGCAAAGGCCGGCTTCGGTTGGCAAATCGGCAGCCAGCGTACAAGACACTCCGTCGTCAGTGACTGTGATTGATGTGGAACAAATCCGCGAAACCGGCGCCAAAAACATCCAGGAGTCGCTCCAATACAGCGCGGGCGTTTACACCGGTCGTTTTGGTTTCGACACCCGGGTCGACTGGGCGGCTGTACGCGGCCTGTCACCCTCGAATTACATCGACGGCTTGCGTGGCTTGTTCGGCTTTTATAACAACGTGCGGCCAGAGATTTACACGCTGGAAAGTGTTGAAGTGCTGAAGGGGCCTTCCTCTGCTCACTATGGTCAGGCCGACTTGGGGGGCATCGTGAACGTGGTGACCAAAAAGCCTCAAAAGGTCGCCGCGCGTGAAGTGGACTTACAACTGGGCAGCTACGAACGCAAGCAACTCGCGGCGGACGTGACCGGGCCACTGAACCAGAGTAAATCGTGGCTCTACCGCTTGGTGGCGCTCAAACGCGACAGCAATACACAGGTGGACTATGTGAATGACGATGCGCAGCTTTTGATGCCATCGCTCAGTTGGCAGCCCAATGCGGACACACGCTTGACGGCGCTGTTCATCCATCAACAAAACGACACCAAGGTGTCTTCGCAGTTCCTGCCGTACAAAGGCACGCTGGGTGATGCGCCACTGGGGCGCATTCCCAGCAGCCGTTTTGCGGGGGAGCCGGGCTGGGATCGGTACGAGATGCGCAAGAACGAGTTCAGCCTGTTTTTGGATCAACGCATCAGTCAGAACTGGAAGCTGGCCGCCACCGCGCGCCAAACCAAGTCCAGCAGCGTCACGCGAGAAATTTGGGCCACCGTGGGCGCCATCCCCACGGACGCGGGCAACATCACTCGCACCGTTCACTCGGCAGACCGCAAGACCGATGTGCTCGCTGCCGACCTGCGCTTGCAGGGCCAAGTCAAGCTGGGTCCCACCCAACACGAGTTGGCTGTGGGACTGGACTACCAGGATGCGTTTTGGGAGGAGTACAACTCCCTCAGTCAGTCAGGGGTGGGCAACCTCAATTTGTACCAGCCGGTATACGGCAATGTCGGAACACTCAACCTGAATGCGCTGCCCACCACCGACAGGCCCGACAACAAAATTGTGCAGACGGGCCTCTACGTCACCGACCACATCAGTTGGGGGCCGGCGGTGGTGTCGCTGGCAGTGCGGCACGACCAGGCGCGCAACGAGGTGCTCAACCCCACCACACCGAACACCGTGGTGCGCAACTCGGCCACCACGGGGCGTTTGGGTTTGATGTACCGGTTTGACAATGGCTTATCGCCCTACGCCAGCATCTCCGATGCGTTCTCACCCAACCTGGGCACCGATGGCACGCCCGGCGCGGGTTATCTCAAGCCCACCACCGGCCAGCAAACCGAGGTGGGTGCCAAGTACCTTTCCGCCAGCGGCAACACTTCGGCGGCTATCGCATGGTTCGACATTGAACAAAAGAACCGTGTGGTGGATGGCGCAACGCCTGGCGGCAGGGAGCAAATTGGCTCCACCACCAAAGGCTGGGAGCTGGAGGCCAGGCACCGCGCCGGGGGACTGGAACTGCTGGGCAACTACACGCAACTTGATGCAGTGAATGCTGTCACCGGCAAACGCTTGAGTTCTATTGCCGAGAAAACCGCATCGGCCTGGACGCAATACAAGTTTGCCAGCGGCTGGCGTGTGGGCTTGGGGGCAAGGTACATCGGTGATGTGACAGGCAATGCGGGCACACCGGTGCTGCCCTCGGTGTCGCTGATGGATGCCATGGTGGGTTATTCAAACGGCCCATGGGATGTACGCCTGGACGTGAAAAACGTGGCTGACAAAGAGTATGTCTCCTGGTGTCGAGGAGCAAACCAAGACTGCGGTTATGGCGAGCGTTTGAACGCTGCCCTGAATGTGCGCTACCGCTTCTGACACACCCCCTACTTCAACCACTTCAGGAAGAAATACCCCCATGAAACTTCAACCTCTCTTGATTGCTACCGCGCTGTGGCTGGCACTGGCTGCCCCATGTTGGGCCCAAACGCCGGCCACGCCTGCATCGGTTGCTGCGCACTACGCCACCCTGGTGCATGCCAACTACAACGATGCATTGGCTGCGACCAGGACCATGCAGCAAGCCATTCAAGCCTTCACCGCATCGCCATCTCAGGCGGATTTGGACAAGGCCCGCCAAGCGTGGCTGGCGGCGCGTGAGTTCTATGGACAGACCGAAGCGTTCCGCTTTTACGGCGGCCCCATTGACGACGACAAAGGCCCCGAAGGCCAGATCAACGCCTGGCCCATGGACGAGTCCTACGTGGACTACGTGGAAGGTAAGAAGGCGGTTGGGCTCGTCAACAACCGCAAAAAGCCCATCACCAAAAAAGCGTTGGCTGCACAGAATGAAAAAGGTGGTGAAGAGAACATCGCCACCGGCTGGCATGCGATTGAGTTTTTGCTATGGGGCCAAGACCTGTCCGAAACCGGCCCCGGCAACCGCAACTTTGAAGACTTTGTGGATGGCAAGGCACCCAACGCCGACCGCCGCCGCCAGTACCTCAACGTCGTCACGGAGTTGCTGATCGACGACCTGACCTTCCTGGTCAAGGCTTGGTCACCCGACACTAAAAACAACTACCGCGCTCGCTTCGAAAAAGGTGGCAACGAGTCGCTGCGCAAGATGTTGGTGGCGATGGGTTCGCTCTCACGTGGTGAGTTGGCGGGCGAACGTTTGGAGGTGGCCTTGGCCAGCCAGGACCAAGAGGACGAACACAGCTGTTTCTCCGACAACACCCACCGCGATGCGGTGACCAATGCCAAAGGCATCGAAAACGTCTGGTTAGGGCGGTATGTGCGCGCAGATGGCAGCACCTTACAAGGTCCGAGCCTGCGTGAACTGGTGGCAGCCAAGGACGCCGCGTTGGCCGACAAAGTCACCCAGCAAATCCGCAGCTCGGTACTGGCCGCCGAGGCCATTCCTGCGCCATTTGACCGCGCCATCGTGCAAGGCCATCCGGGCCGCGCGAAGATCGAGGCCACCATCAAAAGCCTGACCGCACAGTCTGAGCAGATGGTGTCGGCGGCATCGGCCATTGGCATCAAAAAACTCACCTTGGTTCAGCCGTAATCATCAGGACCGGACTGTGATCAAGCGCGAGTTCATCTTTTGGGCCGTGGCAGCCACCAGCGCAACCTTGTGGCTGATGCCATCGACCCGTGCTGACAGCAACGTGGTCGATGCTTTCGGAGAAAAAGTGGGCGGCGAGACCACTGTGTGGGCCACGGGACGCAATGCATTTTCTTTTCCCGCAGCCAACCTGAGCAATGAAGAGCGTACGCGTTTTGTCATCGGCAACTCGTTTTTCAAACGCAACTGGGTGGAGTCACCGGCCAGCACCACGGCTCGGGATGGTTTGGGACCGCATTTTTTGGCGCGCTCCTGCGCCGCCTGCCATTTGCACGATGGGCGCGGTGAGCCGCCGCCTTGGACGAATGGACTGTCGCCACAAGAACCGTTGTCCTTGTTGCTGCGCCTGTCAGTGCCGGGGCTTGATGCACACGGTGGCCCCAACCCCCATCCAGTTTATGGTGACCAGCTCAACACCGCAGCCGTTCAGGGCGTGAAACCTGAGGCAAGGGTGCGCCTGCGCTGGCAGGCTGTGCACGGGCGTTTTGCCGACGGCACACGCTACACCTTGCAGCAGCCCATTTATGAATTGGATCAACTGGGCTACGGCCCCTTGGGCAGGCAGACCATGATCAGTCCGCGCATCGCGCCGCAGGTCATCGGCGTGGGTTTGCTGGAGGCGATTGCCGAGAGAGACATCCTTGCCAACGCGCAGGCACAGGCCGCCACACCCGGCCCCATCAAAGGTCAACCGAATAGGGTGTGGGACGCATTTGCAGCAAAGGAAATGATCGGCCGCTTTGGCTGGAAAGCCAATGTGGCCACGCTGGCGCACCAAACTGCGGGGGCGTTTTTGGGAGATATCGGCATCACCTCCAGTCACTTTCGCCAAGAAGCCTGTACCCCGGCCCAAAGAGATTGTTTGGCTGCGCCTGGTGGGGCCAAGCCAACGGGTGTGGAAATTGACGACAAGACATTGGATGACGTGGTGTTCTACCAAGCCGTGCTCGCGCCACCGGCACGCCGAAATGTGAACGACCCGCAGGTTTTGCGCGGACAGGTTTTGTTTTCGCAAGCCCAATGTGCCGCTTGCCACCGTCCCTCCTACAAAACCGAGGGCGGGCCATTTCCGCGACTGACCAGCTCAGCGCTTTCAGGACAAACCATTTGGCCGTACACCGACTTGTTGTTGCATGACATGGGCCCCGCTTTGGCCGATGGACGCCCCGACTTCCGTGCCAACGGCCAGCAGTGGAAAACACCGCCGCTGTGGGGCATTGGGCTAATCCAAGACGTCAACGGTCACACCCGCTTGTTGCACGATGGACGGGCCAACGGTGTGCTGGAGGCCATCCTGTGGCATGGCGGTGAAGCCGAAGAAAGCAAACAGCAGGTGTTGAAGATGAACCGTGCCGAACGCGAAGCGTTGGTGAAATTTGTGGAGTCGCTGTGATCAAAGAGAGCCGCCGTCTTGTCTTGCGGGCCACCATCGCCATGGCATGGGCGGCCACTGGCTCCCACCTCCGGGCTCAAAGTGGGTACGCCAGCGTGGCCGTGCCGTTTTACCGCCCCACCGATGTGGCCGTGGGACTGTATCGGCATTGGGCCCCCGGCCGCGTGCAGGCCCTCGTGGACGCTACCGGGCAGCTGCATGATGCCTTGATAACCCTTCATGGCACCCAGGCAACTGCTGCGCGAGCCCCCTTAGCCCATGCCCGTGAGCGCTGGTTGACGACCTTGGCAGCCTGGGAGAATTTGGCGACAGTGCCTTTGGCCCCTCTCATCGAACGTCGTTCACTGCGGCAAATGGACTTCACCCCCACACGGCCACTGCTGATCCAACGCGCCATTGAAGGTACGCCCTCGGGCGCTTCAGAAATGGCGCGCATTGGCACACCGGCCAAGGGCTTTCCTGCATTGGAGTGGTTGTTATGGGCCCAGCCGGTGCAACCCGGCAGCAAAGCAACGGCATATGCTGTGGAAGTGGCAGCCGAACTGGAGCGGGACGCCAAGGCCTTGCAGTCCGCGTTTCGCGCACAGGCTGAACGAGAGTGGGATGAGACCGATGGCGATGCCGCTTTTTCTGCGTTCATCAACCAGTGGATCGGTGCCCTCGAGCGGCTGCGCTGGACGCAAATGGAAAAGCCCTGGCGCGAGCAACAAACAAGGCGTTCGGCCAAGGATCACGTATCAGGCTCCCCGGCCTTTGCGCGCGCATTCAGCGGGGCCACCTACGACAGTTGGTGGAGACAGTGGCGCGTGCTGCGCGAGCTGGCGGTATTCCCCGGTGAGCAGGGCCCTGCTCCCGGTCAGGGGGTGGTCAGCCTCGAGAGTTATTTGCGTGGGCGTGGACTCAATCCGCTGGCCGATGCCTGGGTGATGCAGATCGAACGCAGCGACGTTTCGATGAAAAAACTGCACCGGACCGGTTACCTGCCAGCTCCACCTGCTGGCTTTGAGCCGGGACTCGCAGCAGCCCGAGCATTGGCACAGACCAAGCGGCTGGCCGAAGCACAGGTGGCGTCAGCGCTCGAAGTCAGCATTGGGTTTTCGGATGCCGATGGAGATTGATCCGAACAACGTTGGATGCTCGCGGCGTTTTTTTCTGCGAGCGGGCGCCGCGACGTGGGCCAGTACAGGACTCATTACATCGCCTGTGCTTGCTGCACAGACGTCCTTGTTCTTGCGAGATCGATCACGCCTGGCGGTGGCTTGGGATGAAGCGCAAGGCCATCGGGTGGGTCTGCTTCTTCCGGGACTCAGTGGCAGGCTGTCCATTGACATCTCGCTGGAGGTGCCCACACGGGCGCATGGTTTGTTGGCCGAGCCCGGCGGAGCTCTGTTGGCCGTGGCACGGCGCCCTGGCGACTGGCTGCTGCGCTGGCAACCCCGCAATGGTTCTGCACAGTGGGCCTGGAGCGAGGCCGGGCGCAGCTTCAACGGGCATGTGGTGGCCAACAGGCGCTCAGCCGCATCGCCACACTGGCTGTTCACCACAGAAACCGATTTAGACAGCGGCATGGGTCTTGTGGGCGTGCGCGATGCAGGCTCTTTGGACAAGCAGCGCGAGTGGCCCACCCACGGCATGGATCCGCATGAACTGTTGATCGATGATCGAGGACTGTGGGTGGCCAATGGCGGCATTCCCACGCAGCCGGAAACGGGCCGCATCAAACGCGATCTGCATCGCATGGACTCGTCGCTGGTTTGCCTTGACCCCGTCTCTGGCGAACTGCGGGGACAGTGGCGCCTGCCCGACCCACGCTTGAGTCTGCGCCACATGGCTCGCCTTGACGGTGGGCTGATGGGTTTTGCACTGCAGGCTGAACACGACGATCCCGCCGCCCGCTCGGCCGCCCCGGTGCTGGCGGTGTTCAACGGAAAAAACCTGTGGGCCGAGCCCCTGCCTAAAGACCTGTCTTTACAAGGTTATGGCGGCGACATTGCTGCGGGGTCGGTCGATGGACACGGCCAGGGCTTTTTAATCAGCGCACCCCGTGCCCACTGCGTGGTGCATTGGCAAGCTCACGGCAGTTGGCAGACATGGGCACGCTTGGAACAGGCCTGCGCGTTGATAGAAGGAACACGGCGCAACGACACGTGGTCTTTAGGCCAAGCCGCTGGGTTCTCGAGCCAGGTCGGCCTGCGGCCCCGCACCAACCATTGGTCACTGCCCGAATCTGTCCGGCTGGATAACCACGCCGTGATGATGTAAAGGTCAACTGACTAGAAAAAACCCAGCTTCGCAATGACATTGAGCGTTGCAACGGCACGCGAGACGAGAATCGATGGACCGTAGCCAAAACGTAGCTACGCTTGCCCTCCTTGGCTGCCTCAACATCACCTGACGCTCCCGGCTTCATAGGCGTGTGCCCCGTGGTCAGGGTTAAAAACAAGCCGGAAACGTTCTGTTAATCCGTAGGTCCCTGGTTCGAGCCCAGGTCGAGGAGCCAAGAAAAAGCGTGAAGAATCAAGGCCTTGCAGAGATGCAGGGCCTTTTTTCTTGGCGGAGCGGGCGGGTTCGCTTCCGTCTTTCGCAATCTATGTCAAGCTCAATAGCTCAGGGCTCAACGCGCCTGATGTGCCGAGCACCGTCCAGGAAACGGTGGGGCTGGCCCACGATCCAGCGCGCCAGATCGTCCAGACGGGCTGCGCTGACCTCGGCAGCAGGCCAAGTGGCCCAAACAGTGTCGAAGTCGTCCAAGTTCATCAACTTGAAAGTGACCAAACCTTCTTCATGCCGGGGCACGAGTCGAACACTGGCAAGAAAAAGCGCCGGAAATCGATAGCGCATGTTCAACAACTTGCCACCGTCCGCATCCCGCTGGGCCTCGACGTCAACCTTGGCGCCACTTTGGCGCAAGCGGGGTTCAAGTTTTTCAATGTCTAGTGGAAAGTCTTTGTTCAGCTCCACATCACCGCCACCGTGCAGCTCCCAGTGAATGACCACATGGTCATAAACCTCGACCGCCTGCGCCTTGCTGCCCTTCTCGATGCGGCGGGCGTCTACACGGAAGTTCGTTTGTGGCAGGGCCCGGAATACAGTTTGTCTGTCCAGCGCATGGCGACCCGCAGAATTTGGCTTCAACACATTGAGCTGCTGAGACAAGGTGTGGAAATAAGCGAGTGCCTCCTTGCAGGCACCCTCCACCAGTTGCGTATTTCGGGCGATCAAACTGGCATTGCCTTGCTGCTCGACGGCCGTTGCTTGGGCTTGGTTTTTGAGGGTGTTTAGAAAGCTCATGCTTAGAGAAAACTCATCTTTCGACGCGAACAAACGGGATTGGGGAGTTGGCAACGGCAGCGAAACGCGCGGCCCAGGGCCCGCTCAGCGGCTGGCCAGCAATTGATAAATTTTAAGGGAGCCATGACAGCAACGCCACCTTCATTCGGGCGGTAGCAGGGCTCGGCGGCCGCGTCGGCGTGCGCCTAGAGGCTGCGCCCTCACCGCCGGGTGGCGATCAAATCGTCCAGCACGGGAATCAGGGCAATCGCCATCAAGAGTGCAGCGATCGGCACCGTTGCAGCAAAACCAATGCGCTGAAATGCAACCGCACCGACCAAACTGCCGATCAAAAACAGGGTCAACAATGTGGCCAGCGCCACCAGCCGTTCGCGGTTGCTGTGCACGGGCAGCGCGGATGGTGGCGCACCATCGCGGTTCCGATACAGCAATCGGCCCAGCTCGATAGCCAAATCAGTCACCACGCCCGTCATGTGGGTGGTGCGAATCTCGGCGTTGGAAATTTTGGTGACCACTGCGTTTTGCAGCCCCATGATGAAACACAGCAGAAGCACCGTGCCTGGCACCAACAGCTCGGTCCACAGATGCAAATTGGCTCCCATCAGGCCAAACACCAACAACAAAACCGCTTCCAACATCAGAGACAGCGCATATTCGCTGTGCATGGTGCGCCGCCGCGCCCAAAGGATGAGCAGTGTGGTCGTCACCGCACCAGCCATAAAAGCGGCCAATGAGACCAATGCCGCCAAGGCCAGCCATGGGGCACCCAGCACCAGGTGATCAGCAATCGACGAGATGATGCCCGTCATGTGCGAGGTATAGCGCTGCACGGCCAGGAACCCGCCTGCATTCACCGCCCCTGCGACAAAGGCCAACAAGCAGCCCAACTGACGGTTGGCGCGCAAGGTTCTGTCCCTGCCCGTGAGTCGTCGCAACAGTTGGGCAGGCATGGCAATCAGGAGGTGATCAAGGCGCGCGCGGTCAGCGGATGCGCATGCCTGGCTGTGCGCCCGGCCAAGGCTCCAAGATGTAGAGGCCTGGGTTGGTTTTGTCATCCCCATGGCTGGCAGCAAGAACCATGCCCTCACTCAGGCCGAACTTCATCTTGCGTGGCGCGAGATTAGCCACCAGCACGGTGAGTTTGCCAATGAGCTGCTCCGGTTGGTAGGCGCTTTTGATGCCGCTGAAGACGTTGCGGGTTTTGCCCTCGCCCACATCGAGCGTGAGGCGCAGCAGCTTATCGGAACCCTCGACGTGTTCGCAGTTCAGGATCTTTGCGATGCGCAGATCCACCTTGGCGAAGTCGTCGATTTTGATTTCCTCGGCCAAGGGCTCACCTCCCGGCACCACCGCTGGTGCAGCGGGCGGTTCAAACAATGCGTCGAGCAGTTTGGGATCGACGCGTTGCATGAGGTGTTTGTAGTCGCCAATCACGTGGCCGCCCTGGGTGTGCCCCACCAACGCGCGCTGCGCATCGGCAAACTTTTGTGGCGGCAATTGCAAGAAAGCTTCAACCTGCGCGGCCAGCTGCGGCAACACCGGCTTGAGATAGATGGTGAGCAGGCGGAATGCTTCAATACAGACGCTGCAGACATCATGCAAAGCAGCGTCTTGTCCCTCTTGTTTGGCCAGCTCCCACGGTTTGTGCTGGTCGACAAACTCGTTCACCTTGTCCGCCAGCAGCATGATGTCGCGCAGGGCTTTGCCGAAATCACGCGCCTCATACTGCCGTTCAATCTCGGCACGTCCCGCACGCAGCGCATCCAGCAAGGCGCGGCCTTCGACGCCCAGGTCGCTGGACAGGCGGCCACCAAAACGTTTGCTCAAGAACCCCGCCGCCCGGCTCGCGATGTTGATGTACTTGCCCACCAAATCGCTGTTCACCCGCGCAATGAAGTCCTCGGGACTGAACTCCACGTCATCGACCTTGCTGCTGAGTTTGGCGGCGATGTAATAACGCAGCCACTCGGGGTTCAGGCCCAGCTCCAGGTACTTCAAGGGCGAAATACCGGTGCCCCGGCTCTTGCTCATTTTGTCGCCGCCCACGGTGATGAAACCGTGCACATTCACTTGATCCGGCGTCTTGCGGCCGCTGAAGTGCAGCATGGCGGGCCAGAACAGGGTGTGGAAGTAGCTGATGTCTTTGCCGATGAAATGGATTTGTTCAGTCGCGGGATCGGCCATGAAGGCGTCGAAGTCCTGGCCGGTTTTGGCAAAGTAGTTCTTCAGCGAGGCCAGGTAACCAATGGGGGCATCGAGCCACACATAAAAATACTTGCCCGGCGCGTCGGGGATTTCAATGCCGAAGTAAGGCGCATCGCGGCTGATGTCCCAGTCGCTCAAACCCGTCTTGCCTTTCTCGTCGACGTTGAACCACTCTTTGATCTTGTTCAACACCTCGGATTGCAGGCGACCGGGGGTGCTGGTCCACTGCTGCAAAAACTCGACGCAGCGCGGGTCAGACAGGGTGAAGAAGTGGTGGTCGCTGCTTTTCATCACCGGCGTGGCACCGGTCAGGGTGGAATAGGGATTCTTCAGATCGGTAGGCGCGTAGACCGCACCGCAGACTTCGCAGCTGTCACCGTACTGGTCTTTGGCGCCGCATTTGGGGCACTCGCCTTTGATGTAGCGATCGGGCAGGAACATGCCCTTGACCGGGTCATAGAACTGCTCGATGGAACGGATGCTGATCAAGCCCTGTTCGCGCAAGGCGCGGTACACGGATTGCGCGAGTTCATGGTTCTCAGGGCCGTCTGTAGAGTGCCAGTTGTCAAATCCAATGTGGAACCCATCGAGGTACTGCTTGCGCCCAGACGCGATCTCAGCCACGAACTGCTGGGGCGTCTTGCCCGCTTTTTCTGCCGCGATCATGATGGGCGCGCCGTGGGCATCGTCCGCGCACACAAAGTGCACCGTGTGGCCCTGCATCCTTTGAAAACGCACCCAGATGTCAGCCTGGATGTACTCCATCATGTGGCCCACATGGAAAGGCGCGTTGGCGTAGGGCAAAGCAGTGGTGACGAAGAGCTGGCGTGGCATGGGTGACTTCCCTAGGAACAAGCATTGAAGAGCTGAATTCTAGGCGTCACCATCAGGGGCATTGCCCCTGCGCTAGACTGCGCCGCCCCTGGATTCCAACCGGCTCCTCACATGTCCGACACCAACACCCTGCTCCTCGATGCCTTGAAAGCCGTGCGCGATCCCCACACGGGCACCGACTTCGTCTCCCAGAAGCAGATCAAAAATCTCCGGGTGCAGGCCCACCGTGCCGAATTTGAACTGCAGCTGGGCTACCCCGCCAAGAGCCAGTTGGCAGCTTTGGAAGATGCGCTGAAAAACGCCGCCCTCACGGTGGCGGGCATCACCGAGGTGGCCGTCACCATCAACACCCAAGTGGTCGCCCATGCGGTCCAACGCGGGGTGCAACTGCTGCCCAATGTCAAAAACATCATTGCCGTGGCCTCGGGCAAAGGCGGCGTGGGCAAGAGCACCACCGCCGTTAATTTGGCTTTGGCCCTGGCTGCCGAAGGCGCCTCAGTGGGCTTGTTAGATGCCGACATCTATGGCCCCAGCCAACCCACCATGATGGGCCTGGATGGTTCTCGCCCTGACTCCGCCGACGGCAAAACCATGGAGCCCCTGGAAAACTATGGCGTGCAGGTGATCTCCATTGGTTTTTTGGTGGAACCCGACACCGCGGTGATCTGGCGTGGCCCCATGGCCACCCAGGCGCTGGAGCAGTTGCTGCGGCAAACCAATTGGCGAGCGCTGGACTACCTCATCATCGACATGCCACCCGGCACCGGCGACATCCAGCTCACCCTGGCGCAACGTGTGCCGCTGACCGGCGCGGTGATCGTGACCACGCCTCAAGACATCGCACTTTTGGACGCCAAAAAAGGCATCAAGATGTTTGAGAAAGTGGGCGTGCCCATCCTGGGCGTGGTGGAGAACATGGCGGTGTATTGCTGCCCCAACTGCGGCCACACCGAACATATTTTTGGCCAAGACGGCGGCAAAAAAATGGCAGCGGAGCAAGGCATGAACTACCTGGGTGCACTGCCCTTGACCATGAGTATTCGCGTGCAAGCCGATGGCGGCAAACCCACGGTGGTGGCCGAACCCGATGGCGAGTTGGCAGGACTTTACAAGGCGGTAGCGCGCCAGATTGCAGCAACGGTGGCGCAACAGAGCAAAGACTTTTCCGCCAAGTTCCCGACCATCACGGTGTCAAAAAACACCTGACAGCACCTATTGATCCGGTCTGGTGAAGCTTCAACCTTCGCCCTGAGCCTGTCGAAGGGTAGCGCTTTCAACCTGGGCTTCGACAGGTCCTGTCCTGAGCCTCGTCGAAGGGTCAGCCCGAACGGGTGTTGAGACTTCATCGGGCCGGATCAATAACAAACGCGGGGCGGCGAGCCGACAACTCAGATGGCCATGTCCCGCACAAAGGTTGGGCCGGCGCGGCGTTCGATTTCGGCGCTGAGCAGAGGATTCCATCCACGGGCAAACAAGGCCTCCGCAGTGATGAACATCGGGGCCACCAGCAATCCGCTGATGTCATCCATGAAGGCGGGCTTTTTGCCTTCGTACCAATGGCCAATGAACTGGATCGCCCAACCTACGGCAAAGACCATGGCCCCCCAAGACAGGACGTCTTCTGCGGCGTGACCTTTGGTCAATTGATGTGACAAGCACACGAGCGAGCCGACCATCAGCGTGGTCGCACCGCCCAAAACCCACCCGGCACGCAGCAAGTACCACAGCGCCACCGCAGCCAAAACGCCCCACGCCGGGGTCCACACCCAGCCAGCCAGCAGCACCTTGGGCTGGGCCAAGAGCAAACCGATGCCCAAAACAATCAGAGGCACACCCACAAAATGGGTGGCAATGTTGCGTTGATCGCGGTGGTAGAGCGCGTAGTTACTGAGCAATTGAACTGCTGGGTGCATGAAGTCTCCCGATATCGTCATCGAACTGTCGCACAAGTAGGCCCGATTGGCGACTGGACGATCCCTAGAATACGCCCACTTTTCCAGGGAATTGCGTCATGAGCATCAAAAGCGACAAGTGGATACGCCGCATGGCAGAACAGCACGGCATGATTGAACCGTTCGAGCCGGGCCAAGTGCGTTTTGCAGCAGATGGGCAAAAAATTGTGAGTTACGGCACGTCAAGCTATGGCTATGACATCCGCTGTGCCCCGGAATTCAAGGTGTTCACCAACATCTACAGCACGGTGGTGGACCCCAAAAACTTCGACGAGCGCAGTTTTGTGGACATGGAGTCCGACGTCTGCGTCATCCCGCCCAACAGTTTTGCCTTGGCACGGACCATGGAGTACTTCCGCATTCCACGCAATGTGCTCACCATTTGCCTGGGGAAAAGCACGTATGCGCGCTGCGGCATCATCGTCAATGTGACCCCATTCGAGCCCGAATGGGAAGGTTATGTGACGCTGGAGTTCAGCAACACCACGCCGCTGCCAGCCAAGATTTACGCAGGAGAGGGCTGTGCCCAGGTGCTCTTTTTTGAGAGCGATGAGGTCTGCGAAACCAGTTACAAAGATCGCGGTGGCAAGTACCAAGGACAGCGCGGCGTGACACTCCCGAAAACATGATCCAAAGTCGTGGTGCCGGTGCACGAAAAAATGGGTTGATGCTTTTGTTTGGCTTGGCAGCACTGGCTGTTGCACACCAAAGCATGGCTCAACCTCAGCGCCCCTACGTGATTGCGCCGATGATCGAGTGGTTTGGCTACTGCGCCACCGGGGCGGCTGAAAACAGCTTTGAAGCGGTCATGCGTGTTTGCAATTCGAGGAAAAACTACGGGGTCACCGAGCTGAGGTCAGCGCTGGACGCTATGGAGCCTGGTGGCGCTCAGGGTCGTGTGCAGGTAGGCTACACCGTTGTGCTGAACTTGCTCACCTTACAACAAGAAGGCGTGCAGGCAACGTTTGATCGCTTAAGTGCAACACTGGCGGGCATAGACCGCCCTGTGGTGCTTTACTTGTTTGGCAACCACTTTGCGTCAACTACGTCGCGCAAGCCTCTGGCAGAAGATTCCCAAGCCCGCTTCTCCGATCAATCGACCTTGGATGACAAGTACTTTGGAGGCGGCATCGCACCAGTGACCTTGGACATGTCGCCCCAATTGGAGGTGAACCGGATCAGGCGAGAGGCCATGACGATGGTGGGAAAGTGGTTCCAAGCGCTGCCAGAATCATCAAAAAATCGCGTCATAGGCGTCACGCTTGCCGGTGAACTGCACCATTTCTACGACGATTTTTCTGGTGGTGTCACGCGTTACGAGCAAATTCGTGTCACCGACTACAGCCCGGCATCGACCGCAGCATTTCAGACTTGGTTACGGGATCGTTATTCGTCCATCCATGCACTGAACAAAGTTCTTGGCACCCAGCACAGCAGTTTTGACACGGTGATGCCACCGTCCAAAGACATTCGACGGCATAAAGCGACACCCATCAGCGAACACTTCGACAGCTATGCCCACGGGGTGGTGTCGATCGATGGTTGGCTCGCAAACCTGCCTGCGGGGCAAAGCATTCGTGTCTATTTGAACGGCCTGGCCATTGGGACTGCCGAGTACGGTTTGAGCCGACAAGACGTCTACGAGGTGGAGGACTCCATCAAACGAGCCCAGGTAGGATTTCGCTATCAACTTGACTTCTCGTCACTTCCACGGGGCAGCCACCATTTGCAGATTGTGCTGGACGGACCGCAAGCGTATTTGCTGGCGGAAAGACATGTTTTGGTCATCACAGGTGCCAAGCGACCGGGAGCAACAACCCCCCCAAGGTCCGCCAAGCTGCCAGCCCCGCCAAAGGATCTGCGCTTTTATGTTGACCGCCCGAACAACCAACTGACTTTGTATTACAACCCTCTGGCCCGGGACTGGTTGGCTTTCCGTGAACAGCAGGTCACCAACGCCTATGACAGTTGGTACGAGTTGGCGATTCAAAATGGATTACCACGTGACAAGCTTTTCAGCCACCAAATTGGCGTGAAGCTTTTTGGTGGCTGGAATCCAGTGCTGTTCGCATCGGATGCCAGCATCCAAGGCGTTCAGCGCTACAAAAAGGGGATCAACTTGTACGGCGGTGCAGCCAGCATGGCCTTGTTGCGCCGTCATTACCTGTCAGATGGTGAGCCCTTCGCCGTACCCGAACTGCATACACAAGCGTGGAAAGACGCCTCTGTTCCCAAGCGAGTACTCAAAGAGCTGCAACAGGGTGGCGCTGCGTTTGTGACGCCCTACTTCATGTCTATGGCCCCGGACCGCTACCGTAATCCGGCCGACACCCATAACAAGTTCAGAATCTCGCCCGACAACCCGGCCTACGGATCTGACCACTTCTATCGGGCCATCGTGGACATTGCCAAAGACTGAGTCACACTGGTCAGAACAAGGGTCACACAGATCCAGCGGGTGTTGTTAACCACGCTGATCCAACCTTTCACCTTCCTTCAGGGCGGTGCGCCACGTGTCTATCGAGGAACAGCGCGTAGCGCCTCGTCTAGGCGCTGCATGGCGGTGGGCAAGAGCGCAAAGGTCGCTTTGGCCGAGCCAAAGTCGGCCACCTTGCCGCTGTGCTCCAGTCGTTGTGCCAAACGGTAGAGGTTCAGTGCCGACAGATTGCCCGCTGAGCCCATCAGGTTGTGGCCTGCGTGTATCAAGGCGGGGCCATTTTCGGCGGCGATAGCCGCTTCCAGTTCGGCTACACGCACGCTGGCATCGGCCCGAAATGCCTCGGCAATCTCGTGCAGCAGCTCGGCATCACCACCAAAACGTTCCAAGGCTTGTGCGCTATCGAGTCGGCCCTGCAAAATTCATTTCACCCCGCAAGCCATTACTGACGATGGCGTGAATTTCCAACCGAGCAAGTTTTTTGCGCCGAGCCGTGCCCTGGCTGCCCTGAGTTGACCCCATAAGCTCAGCCCGAGCAGGGTCAACAAAAACGCCTTCGCGTCTTTTGCAGACTTGGCCGCGATAGCCCGCAGCAGCCAGCGGATGTTGTACCCCGCCGCACAACTCAGTGCGTGCAGCGCATCACCCAACTCGCCTTTGAGCCAACAGCGCTGCATGCCGTGGTCCACCTTGGTGTGGCCGATCAGCGGCTCGATGGCCTGACGCCGTTTGAGCCACTTGCGTTGCACCTTGGTCAGTGACTTGTACTTGCCACGGTGGATGATCTCCACGTTCGGGTTGTCCGCGTCCACGCCCCGGAACCCCAAGTCCACGACCACTTGCTTGGGCACACGCCCCAGGTCTTGCATCAGGTTGTTGGTTTGCTCCAGTTGCGCAGCCAATGTGTGCCCATCAAACGGGTTGCCGGGGAAACTTCTGGCCCCCACCATCAAACCACGCAGGTGCGTGACAGCCAGGCTGACCTTCACACCAAACTCATAGGGCTTCCTGGCCTTGCCCTTGCCGATGCACTCCACCTCAGGCGCATGCAGCGCGTACAGCTTGCCCTTGTCGCCTCGCTGTTGCGTGCGGATGCGTTCGGCCCGCTCCAACCAGGTCTTGAGCGCACTCAGCGCTGTCGGCCCGGGTGCCACCAACACATCAAGCTTGCGCTGCACTTCACGCATCACCACCCCGAGGATTGTGCGCTGGCGTTTGACGGCTTTCTTCAAACGCTTGAACTGCTTGGCGTGGGCGTAACCCCCGGCCTGGCGTCTGAGCGTTTTGGCTTCAAACGCAAATGTCTGCTTCAAACTGATGCCCACTCGTTTGGCAGCATTCACCACTTTGTGCCGCGCAATCTCCAGCAGCCGACTGTCCACCGGGTGGGCGATGGCCTTCTCCTGCACGGTGGTGTCCACGATCACGCGTTCCAGCTCGCTGGGCTTGATGGCCTTGATCTGCACCGCTGTCTCGATGGTGGCCTTGAGCAACTGCTCCAGACCTTCTTCGCCCACGGCGCGGCGAAAGCGGCCGATCTGGGTTGGATCGCAGGGCAAGCGTGGTTCGTAATACTCCATGCCGCTGAAGAACTGCCACACCACGTTCTCGCTCCAGCGCTGAACGAGTTCTTCGTCACTGAGGTTGAAGGAGTTCTTCAGGTACTGCAAGCTGGCCATCAGCCGAATTGACAGGCGCGGGCGGCCTGCGGGGCTGATGCCGTTGCCAAATTCGACTTCATGCGCTCCCAACAAGTCCGCCGTCACCCGCTTGGAGCCTGGGCGAGCCTGGCGAGCGAAGTGCGGTGCCAGGGCTTGTTCAATCGCGGCCCAGGGCAGCCGTTTGCTCAAAACCACCAGTGGATGTTTGTGATCGACCATCCCGTCCAGGCGTGCGCGAAAGAAGTCTGCGGTGGCTGTCATGCAAATCCCCCAGAAAAATTACTCTCCGATAACGATTCCTGAGAGATCCCGTCGTCAGCATTTACCCCATATCGCCAGCATTCATGCGGGTTGCAGGGGTTTTGCAGGGCCGACTATCGAGGTCGGACAAGACCTCATCCACGGGCTCAACAGGTATCGCCTTGGGCGGGGGCACCGCTTTCTTTTCCACCTTGGGCGCACCCCATACGCGCTCCATCTCGGCAGCCATCAAAGCAGTGTTGATGGGTTTGCTCACATAACCATCCATGCCGGCCTCAATGCAGGTTTCTCGGTCACCTTGCATGGCGTTTGCTGTCATGGCGATGATGGGCAAATGGCCTCCCTCTGTCTTTTCGCGCTGGCGGATGGCCAGGGTGGCGTCCACCCCGCCCATGACAGGCATTTGCATGTCCATCAGTACGAGGTCGAATTCCTCTTGGGCGGTCATGTCGAGCGCCTCCTGGCCGTTGTTGGCCACCTTGACGCTGTGCCCCATTTTCTCCAGCAAGCGCACCGCCAATTTTTGGTTCACAGGGTTGTCTTCGGCCAGCAGCACTGAGCGACGGAAACGGCTCTCGGTCACGGTGTGACGGGTTACCAGTTGCGCCTGCAACGGCGCAGTCAGTTGATCCAGCGGCGCAGGCTGGGTCACGCGATCATGCTCGGCCAAGGTGAGCATGATGGCGTCGTACAGCTCGGACTGTGACACCGGCTTCACCAAGTAGCCGCCCACACCCAAGGCTTTGCATCGGGCGGCGTCACCACGTTGCCCACCCGAGGTCAACATCATGACAGTGCTGCCCATCAAGTGCGGTCGCCCCACCATGGCCTGCGCGACATCAAATCCCGAGAGTTCCGGCATTTGGCCATCGAGCAGGATCAAGTCGTACTCGTTGGACAGATCGTTGATCAAGGCCAAGGCTTCATGGCCATCGCAGGCAACCGTCGGGGTCATGCCCCACCGGGTGAGTGTGTCTTCCAGCCAGCGGCGGTTGGTGGGGTTGTCGTCGGCCATCAGCACAGACAAGCCTTGCAGATTCGTTTGCTCCAAGACCGGTGTCGGGTTCAAGGCGACACCCACCTGCATGGTGAAGTGGAAGGTACTGCCCTTACCGGGCTCACTTTCCAACCAAATGCGGCCCCCCATCAACTCGCACAAACGAACACAAATGGACAGACCCAAACCGGTGCCACCGTACTTGCGCGTCGTGGAGTTGTCGGCTTGGGAGAAGGACTCAAACACTTGGTTTTGTTTGTCAGCGGGAATGCCGATGCCGGTGTCGCGTACTGCGATGTGCAACATGGACCGCTCCAAATCCACAGACTCAGAGGTCACGGTCACGGCGACTTCCCCCTCGGAGGTGAACTTGATGGCATTGCCGACGAGATTGATGACGATCTGGCGCAGTCTTCCAGGATCACCCGTCAACTGATCGGTGACCCCAAGTTCCACATCACACAGCAACTCCAATTTTTTATCGTGGGCCTTTACAGCCAAAGGCTTGAGGCATTGGTGCAAGGTGCTGCGCAGCGAGAAAGGAATGGCCTCTATGGTCATCTTGCCCGCTTCGATCTTGGAGAAATCGAGGATGTCGTTCACGATCACCAACAAGGAATTGGCCGACGACTTGACCAGTTGCAGATACTCGGTTTGTTCGGGGTTCAGCGGCGTGTCCAGTGCCAGCTCCGTCATACCAAGGATGCCGTTCATCGGCGTGCGAATTTCATGGCTCATATTGGCCAAGAAGTCGCTCTTGGCGCGGCTGGCCGCTTCGGCATCATCCTTGGCCTGCATCATCTCCAGCGTCATGCGTTTGAGGGCTGTGATGTCTGTGCGCAAACTCACCGTGGTGCCTTGGGCTGTGCGCGTATCGTCAATGGTCAGCCAACGCCCGCCAACTTCGGCCTCATAGGTGTGCGACCCCTCTTGCAGGTCTTCTCGCCACGCCTTGCGGTACACCAGCCACTGGTTCTCGGGCAAGCTGCGGTCGATGCCGCCCATGCCACTGCGGTAATAGGCACGCATCACATCCATGTACGGCGTGCCTGGCTCGAACACAGCGGGGTCAAGTTCGTAGTAGATGTCGCGGAATTTTTGGTTGCAGATGACGAGTTTGTCTTCTTCGTCGTACATGATGAAGCCCACATCCAGCGCTTCAATGGCGTTGAACAACAGCGAGCGTGTTTTGACAATCTCCTCCTGAGCCAACTTGGCTTGCGTGTTGTCCAGAATCAGCCCGTCGTAGTACTGCAGTTTGCCGTCTTCATCAAATACACCCTGGCCCTTGCCGTAGGCCCAGCGGATGCTGCCGTCCGCATGTTTGATGCGGTACTCGTGTTCATAGCTTGTGCGGGCCTTGTTCGCCACAATCATTCGGCGAACCACCTCGGGAAGGTCTTCGGCCATGACGATGCTGGCCAGCGTGCGTTTGCCTGAGAGAAAGTCGCCGGCCGGATAACCGCACAAGGCCTCTATGCCGCCGGACAAGAACAACATGGTGGTCTCATCGTTGGGCAAACAGCGGTACACACAACCCGGCAGGTTGACGATCATGGAGCGCAGCTTCATTTCGCTTTGCACCATTTCTTCAACCGCTTCGTCGCGCTGCTCCAGCACATCGCGCATCAGGTTGGCCAGGCCCATGAGGTCGTTGTCGTCGTCCGCAATTCTTGGCATGTCGAAGCGGGCGAGCAATTCATTGGTCGTATCACGCAGGCTGTTCATGGCCTGCTTCTGGCTTTCGGCCTCCACACGCAGACGGTCGTTGACTTGCGACAGCTCCTGTGACGACATCTCCAGGCTGCGGGTGCGAAGCGTCAAGTCGCGGTCAAACTGGGTATAGCTTTCGCCGACCATGCCCAAAAACTTGGGCAACTGTTGGGCCAGTTCGGCCAGGCGCGGATCGGTTTGACCGGCCTGCTCCAGCGCACCCGTCAACGCGCGCACGTCGTCCTGGCTTTGAATCGCCAAACCGCGTTTGAGCTGCCGAGCAAGTGTTTTGTTGTCGAACAAGAATTGCAGCGGCACAGCAGTGCTCCCAGTACCGGACAGTCAGGCGACTTCGCTCAGGTGCGTGATCGTCATGGTTTGGTTGTGAAGGCGGCACTCCAAACCTTTGAGCAAGGGGCTGATTTCGCCATTGGAATAAAAACCCGTCACGTGGGCGTGTTTTCCAAACACCTCGGCGACGGCCTCGACTTCTTCGTCCACCCGAGAACCCATGACCAGTTTGCGTCCGACGCAACTGACCAAAAGCGACAGACTTTCAGTGCTGCCGTCCACGCCCTCAAAGGTACGTTCTGCGGCAGTTTGTGCGCCGTCTACCAGCGAATCGGTAGACGCGTGCATCAGCTTCAAGTGGCCGTTTTCAATGATGTCGCCCGCCAGCACCAAGCTGCCGGCTGCTTCATCCACCGCCAGCGTGGTGCGGATCAATCCCACGGCATTCAAATCTTCACCCAACATTTCAAACGGGAAGAGCAAACCCGAGCCGGGCAGGTCTTTGGCGTATTCGCCAAGGTAACGTTTGTAGACATCCAGCGCCGGTTCACCGTCCAACTCGAACAGCACATTGCCCGCCGAGCGCGTGACCTTGCGCGCAGGACCAAAGGGCTGCCAGCCGTGGAAGGTGCCATGCCTGACTTGGGTGTGTTTACCAAAGAAGCCGACCGCCACCAGTTGACGGTTGTGGACGGCCACATCGGAGAGGGTGAATGTTTCTTTGAAAGCAGCCCCATCGCCGGCCAAACCGCCAGACAGTGACACCCCTTTGGGCAGCACGCTCTCAAAACCTTGAATCAGTGCGCTGCCATTGATGTTGACGCCTTGACCCAGCACGACCACGTTGTGCAGCCCAGGGCCCGCTTCTTCTGTCAGTTGTTTCGCTAAACGGTTACCTGCGGCGGCTGAGTCGTCCATGTCGCCCAAGGTCGTGGTCACCACTTTGAAGTCGGGGTGGTCAAAGTGCACAGCACTGACCACCACCTCACCATCGGAGACGCCGCCGTCTGCAATCTCCCCAGCGGTGGTGCAGCCCACCAAAGCAGCCCCGGGGAGCGCTGCTTTTAAACCGGCATGGAAACCCTCGGCCGTGAAGGGAGCGACTGAACCAAATACAAAAACCAGTTGCGGATGGATGCTGGCGAGGTCAGCGAGGTTGCTGGCGTTGGGTGCAGCGCGCAGGGTGGTTTGGCGAATCTTCATGCTGCTTCCTTGTCTTGAAGATAGGGTGGCAAAGGACGATGCAAGGCCGCGTCATGGGGGTCGTCTCGGTACTTGGCGCGGATCTCCAGCACATCCAGCCAGCTGCTGAGAAATGCCCGGACGCAGGCGGGATCGAAGTGGGTGCCCGAGTTGTCCTCGATGTACTTGCGCGCTTTGTCCAGCGGCCATCCCTCTTTGTAGGGCCGCTCAGAATTGAGCGCATCAAACACGTCAGCAACGGCCACGATGCGGCCGACCAGGGGAATCTCCTCGCCCTTGAGCCCAGCGGGATAACCCGAGCCATCAAATTTCTCGTGGTGGCTGTTGGCGATGATGGCGGCCAGTTGAAGGCAAGGCGAGGGGCTGTCGCGAAGAATTTGATAGCCGATGTGGGCGTGCTCACGCATGATGGCCATCTCATCGGCATCCAACTTGCCCGGCTTGAGCAGGATGTGATCCGGCGTGCCTACTTTGCCCACATCGTGCATGGGTGCGGCGTGGAACAGCATGTCCAGGTCGGCCTCCGACATACCTAACTTGGAACCGATCAAGCGTGAGTAATGTGCCATGCGCAGCACGTGCGCACCGGTTTCGGGGTCGCGGTATTCGGCCGCTTTGGACAAACGAAGAATCGTGTCCAACTCGCGGCTGGTGATTTCCGCCGTGGCTTTGGCCACCTCGTCTGCCAACCAGGCAGCACGGTCAGACAAGGCCTTTTGGCTTTTACGCAGCGCCAACATGTTGCGCGATCGGGCCAAAAACTCGACGCGATCCACGGGTTTGGTCAGAAAATCATTCACGCCTTGGTTCAATGCGTTGTGGCGAATTTCGGTCTCATGACTGGCGGTGATCATCAGCACCGGCACTTCTTGGCAACCGGGCAGCGCTCGAAAAGCCGCCACAAACTCCAAGCCGTTCATGGCGGGCATCATGTAGTCCACCAGAATCAGGTCGGGTTCCTTGCTTTGACACCACAACAAAGCCCGGGCGGGGTCGGTGAACTCAAAACACTCGCAGTCGGGCAAGTGGCGTACCAAGGCACGCAGCACTGCAATGTTGACCGTGTTGTCGTCGATGACTGCAACCTTCATGACCGTACCCCATCTGCGGGTGGCGTCTTGCCCGGAGCAAGTCCATCCATCCAGCGTGTTGATGCATGGCCAGACGGTTGATCTGGCCTTCAGGAATGCTCTGAATAACTCTTGCGAGGCTGTGATGGCGCGGATCTGGGTAGGCTACAAGGCGTTTTTTGCAGCCAATGGCTTGGCCTGTTGGCAAGAAAAACAACGCCGTAGACCGCCCGAGTCCGTGCTGCCACAGTCCGCGATGGGTTGTGCAGAGCATCCCCACTACACGGGTTATCGGTTCAGTGCTGGGGTTCTTGAGCCACGCCAGAAATCAGTGCTCGCCCGAAAAACCTGGCAGTGAGCGCTGGAGAGGGTCACCGCCCTGTCGACCCAAAGCCACCTTCGCCGCGCTCGGACGCGCCAAACTCCTCGACGCGCCGGAACTGCGCTTGCACCACGGGCAGGATGACAAGTTGCGCAATGCGCTCCATCGGCTCGATGGTGAAAGGCACATCACTGCGATTCCAGCAGCTCACCATCAAGGGGCCTTGGTAGTCCGAGTCGATCAGGCCCACCAAATTGCCCAGCACGATGCCGTGTTTGTGGCCCAGCCCGGAGCGCGGCAGGATCACGGCGGCCAGGTTGGGATCGCCGATATGGATGGACAAGCCGGTGGGAATGAGCACGGTCTGGCCCGGCTCCAGCACCAGGGCTTTTTCCAGGCAGGCCCTCAAATCCAAACCGGCGCTGCCTGGGGTGGCGTAACGCGGTTGCAGTTCATCAAAACGTTCGGCCAGCCTCGGGTCGAGGACTTTCACATCAATCGTGGTCATGTGGGTGTGTTTGAATAAGTGGTCAATCGGTGGGCGATGTCGGCAATCAGTTGGCGCGCCAAGGTGAGTTTGTCGGCGCGCGGCAGTTCACGGTGGCCTTGGGCATCGACCAAGGTCAGCGAGTTGTCGTCTTGCTCGAAGGTGGCGGGGCCGAGATTGCCCACCACCAAAGGCAGCCGCTTGCGCTCCAGTTTTTCACGAGCGTGTTTGAGCAGGTCGTGGCTCTCGGCTGCAAAACCCACGCAATAAGGCGGATTCGCGGCGAGCGAGACGCTGGCCAGAATGTCAGGGTTTTCGGTCAGCTCAAAAGTGGGGGCCACCTTGCTGCCGTTCTTTTTGATTTTTTGGTCAGACAAGTTAGCGGGACGCCAGTCGGCCACCGCAGCGGTCGCGACAAACACTTGGCTGCTCTTCGCAGACTCATTCACCGCAGCCAGCATTTGTTGGGCGGTTTGCACATCCAACCGACGCACCCCACGGGGGGTGGGCAAATGCACGGGGCCCGCAACCAAAGTGACCTGCGCACCGGCTTCTTGCGCCGCACGGGCGATCGCAAAACCCATCTTGCCGCTGGACCGGTTGGTGATGCCGCGCACTGGGTCAATGGGCTCAAAGGTGGGGCCTGCGGTAATCAACCAGCGCTGGCCTTGAAGAATCTTGGGCTGGAAAAATGCCACCACCTCGTCGAGCAATTCCAAAGGCTCCAGCATGCGCCCGTCACCGACCTCGCCGCACGCTTGGTCACCGTGACCGGGGCCCAGCACCGTACAGCCATCCGCTTGAAGCTGCGCCACATTACGCTGCGTGGCGGGGTGCTCCCACATTTCGCGGTTCATGGCCGGGGCCAAAAGCAAAGGACAGGTTGACAGCGGACGGGCCAGGCACATGAGGCTCAGCAAATCATCGGCGCGTCCATGCAGCAACTTGGCCATGAAATCGGCGCTGGCCGGCGCAATCAACACAGCATCAGCGTCTCGCGTGAGGTTGATGTGGGCCATGTTGTTGGGCTCACGCGGGTCCCACTGGCTGCTGTAGACGTTGCGGTTGGACAGCGCCTGCAAGGTCACTGGCGTGATGAACTGTTCGGCAGCCGCTGTCATCACGACTTGCACCGTGGCGCCTGCTTTGACCAAGGCCCGGGTCAATTCTGCCGCTTTGTAGCAGGCGATGCCGCCCGTGAGGCCAAGCACGATGTGTTTACCGGCAAGTTCAAGTGATGGGGGCAAAGGGTTCATGGCGGGCGTCTCATATCAAGGCCGGAATTGTGGCCCATGGCGCAACAGGGGTGATGAGCCGGCACCAGCGCATGCCGCCATGCCGACTTCACATTGCCCAAGCCTGAAATGTGGGTATTCTTGAATTTTCAGTAATTCCTGAAAGTTTCGTTCATGATTCGGCCCGACTCCTCGAACTTCAAGACCTTGCCATGACACTTTCTCCGTTGGTTCAAAGTTTCGTAGCCCATTTCGGTGAAATGGGCAGCCGCTGGGGCATCAACCGCACGGTGGGGCAAATTTATGCCTTGATCTTCGTCTCGCCCGCGCCCTTGAACGCAGATGAGATTGCCGACAAGCTGGAATTCAGCCGCTCCAATGTCAGCATGGGATTGAAGGAGTTGCAGTCGTGGCGGTTGGTGAATTTGAAACACATCGCGGGCGACAGGCGCGAGTACTTCTCTGCCCCGAGCGACGCTTGGCAAATTTTCCAAACCTTGGCCGAAGAACGCCGCCGCCGCGAAATTGAACCCACGCTGTCGATGCTGCGTAATGCCCTGCTGGAGAACCCGAGCAGTGAAGAAGACCGCATCGCGCAAGAACGCATGCGGGGCATGCACGACCTGATTGAACTGATGACCAACTGGTTTGAGGATGTGCAGCGCCTCGACCAAAAAACGTTGTCGCAACTGATGAAGATGGGCTCCAAAGTACAGCGCCTGCTGGAGTTCACGGGCAAGGTCAGTGTGGTGCGCGGCGGCAAATCTTAACGAGGCAGCAATTCATGGACGCATTGATCCTGGCCCGCATGCAATTTGCGGCCAACATTACTTTCCACATTCTTTTCCCCACCATCACGATTGCGCTCGGCTGGACGCTGCTGTTTTTCCGCTGGCGCTGGCTCAAGACCCAGGACATCGCCTGGCTCAATGCCTACCGTTTCTGGACCAAAGTCTTCGCACTGAGTTTTGCGCTGGGCGTGGTCAGCGGCATCACCATGAGTTTCCAGTTCGGAACCAACTGGCCAGGCTTCATGGAGAAAGTCGGCAACGTGGCCGGGCCGCTTTTGGGCTACGAGGTGTTGACGGCCTTTTTCCTGGAAGCCTCGTTCCTGGGCATCATGCTGTTTGGTCACGGCCGGGTCAGCGAACGCGTGCATTTGGCAGCGACATTCCTGGTGGCCTTCGGCACCACACTGAGCGCGTTTTGGATCTTGGCCTTGAACTCATGGATGCAAACGCCAGCGGGTTTTGAGGTGATCGATGGTCAAGCCCATGTCACCAGTTGGATGGAAGTGATCTTCAATCCGTCCTTCCCTTACCGCTTGGTGCATGTTTTGCTGGCGTCCGGTCTCACCGTGGCCTTCCTGCTGGCCGGCATCAGTGCTTGGCAATTGCTCAAAGGGGCAGCCAATGCGTCCACACCCAAAGTGCTGCGTGTGGGGCTCACCTTGGGCGCAATCCTGATTCCGCTGCAAATCATCGCGGGCGACATGCACGGCCTGAACACCCTGGAACACCAGCCGCAAAAGGTCGCTGCGATGGAAGGCGTTTGGGAAACCGAAAAAGGAGCGCCGCTGTTGCTGTTTGCGCTGCCCGACGAATCTGAGCGCAAAAACCATTTTGAGATTGGCATCCCCAAACTCGCCAGCCTGATCCTGACCCATGACCTGAACGGTGAAATTCGTGGCCTGAATGATTTCCAAGGCCAGCATCCACCGGTGGCACCGGTGTTCTGGGGCTTTCGCGTGATGGTCGGTACGGGCATGTTGATGCTGGCCGTCAGTTGGTTCGGCCTGTGGCGGCTGCGGCGCACGGCATGGCAAGCGCAGCAGATGCCACGGGTGTGGCTCTGGGCATTCAGCGCCATGACATTCTCGGGCTGGCTGGCCACAGTAGCCGGTTGGTATGTGACTGAAATTGGCCGCCAGCCCTATGTGGTGTATGGGATGCTCAAGACAGCCGATGTGGCTTCCAACGTGGCATCGCCGTGGATCGCCCTGACTCTGACGATGTACGTCACGCTTTACCTCGCATTGATCGTCGCCTATGTGGGCGTGCTGAAGTACATGGCAGAAAAACCCATGCCTTCCACAGAGGACCTGCCTACTGACGCAGCCACAGCCATGTCACGCGGAGTACAAGCATGAATTTCGATCAAACCTTGCCCGTGATCTTCATGGGGCTGATGGGCCTGTCGATGTTGGTCTATGTGGTGCTCGACGGCTACGACCTCGGTGTGGGCATGCTGATGCCACGCGCCACCCTTGCGCAAAAAGATGTCATGGTGGCCAGCATTGGCCCCTTCTGGGATGCCAACGAAACCTGGTTGGTCTTGGGCGTGGGCATTTTGCTCATTGCCTTTCCCAAAGCACACGGCATGGTGCTGGGGGCGCTTTATTTCCCTGTCACCCTGATGCTGATCGGTTTGATCCTGCGCGGCGTGGCCTTTGACTTTCGCACCAAGGCGCAAGACCACCACAAGCGGCTGTGGAACCGCTTATTTTTTGCGGGTTCTGGTTTGGCGGCGACCTCGCAGGGGTGGATGCTCGGCCACTACATCACCGGCCTGCAAAGCGGTTGGATCTACAACGTCTTCGCAGCAGCCATTGCCTTGGCCCTGCCCGCCGCCTATGTGTTGCTGGGTGCCTGCTGGCTCATCATGAAAACCGAAGGCGATCTACAAGTGCACGCGGTACGCTGGGCCAAACTCGCCTGGGGCCCGGTGGTGGTGGGCATGGGATTGATCTCCATTGCAACACCGCTTGTCAGCACCACGGTGCGCGAACGTTGGTTCAGCATGCCCGAGTTCATCGCCCTTTTGCCCATTCCTTTGATGACCGTGCTGGCCTTGCTCGGCGCGCGTGCCATGCTCAACTCACACCGGGTGTTGGGCAAGGTGTGCTGGCTGCCGTTTGCCCTTGTGATTGCAGTCTTTGTGCTGGGCTTTTTTGGATTGGCCTACAGCCTCTACCCCTATGTGGTGATAGACCGCCTCACGCTGTGGCAAGCCGCCAGCAGCCCCGCCGCGCTCAAGGTCATCCTGGTGGGCACCTGCATCTCGGTGCCCGCGATTGCGGCTTACACCGTGTTTTCCTACAAAGTGTTCAGCGGCAAAGCGACGGAATTACGTTACGCCTGATTCCAGTTCTGGCCGCAAGCGGTTTGAAGCTTCAACGCTGCGCGGCCAGAAACGCCTTCAGGCGAACAAACGACTGTTCTCGGGCTTGTGCGTTGGTTCCCACGGTCACGCCCTGACCGGGGTTCACGCCGTTGGGCACATCCTTGCGGACACGCAACGGCGCGGTGCCATCAAAACCATGAAAGGCCCCGGGGTAGGTCACCACCTCGGGCCGAGACCCGGAGGCTGTTTGCGCCAGACGCTCGCACGGTTCAGCCGCAGTCCAGTCATCACTGGCACCAAGCATCATCAAAAGGCGGGTGCTGGTTTGGTAGCCGCGCTGCAAATCAGCCGCACAACCCGGGTAGTAGGCCACTGCAAAAGCTGCGGTGATCCTTGCTTGACGCACCACAGGATGCAGGGTGTTCGTGGCTGCCAGCACGGTGCTGCCCCCGTTAGACCAACCGAGTAAACCAAGATGGCTTGCGTTCACCTGGGGCTGGGCAGCCAACCAAGCCAGGGCGGCCAAGGCATCTTGCCGACGATCAACTTGTGTCACTTTGCGCTGCCCGACTTTTTGCGTGCACAGTTCTTTTTCACCCCTTGTGGTGAGTGAATCCAACACCAAAGCATGCATGCCTGCATCGTGCAAGACGGTGATGTACTCCGTGTAGCGCGAGGCAAGCACACCTTTTCTGTCATAAAGCCCACCGCAGCCGTGCAGCAAGACCACGGCCGGCTTCTTGGCGGTGGGTTCGTTGGATGTGGCGGCAGCGGGAAACCAATAGGCCTTGAGCTGCAAACCCTGCGGCGCTTTGGCGTAGGCGGGAATGGTGATTTCTTGTTGGGCCAGCGCGATGTTGACCGCAAACATCAAGAGACCGACGAGCATCCTTGCAGTTTGGGTTTTCATGTTTTTCATGACTTGTTTCATCGAAAGAACGATGCCGCGAACTGAATGAGGATGGCGTAAGCAGCGACACCCCACACCGTTCGGGCTGAGCCCGTCGAAGCCAGTGCGCTCCTCGGTCGAGCGCTTCGACATGCTCAGCGTGAAAGGTTTTTGGAATGTCTTGATTTATAAAAACATCAACAGCGTACCGATCAACGCCCGCCCAAAGCGGAGCCACCATAAATACGCGCATCGGCGACACGTTTGAGTTGCTGCAACACCGCCAAGCCGTCGCGATGACGCCACGTGGCGTGGGCGCTGTCGATCACCATGAACTCGCCAGGAAAATCCAATTTGTCCTGCAATCGCTGGTAGTAGCGCCGCGAAGATGGCTGGCGTGGCGTGCGCGAGCGCTCGATCACGAGCACATAAAACGGCCGCTGCGAGAACAGCCGAGTTTGCTTGCGCACCAAATAGGCCGCCCCCACCGGACGCTCACGAATCAGGACATCCAGGCAGTCTTGCACCTGTGCGCGAGACAACTCCGCAGGCATGAACACCGGGTCATGGGCGAAATCCATGCGGTCGTCCATGGCCTCCTCTTCCAGCGCCACACGGTCTTTGAGGCGCTGGCGCCAAATGGCCGCATCGGAATGTTTCTCTTTTTGCTCCAAACAGACAATGACGCGCTGCAAGGCAAACACCGCATGGCGGCTGTCGCTTTGAGCCACTTGCGACCACAAGGCAAACACTTCGGATTGGGCGGCTTCGTCGGGCTCATCCTCAAGGCAGCGTGCCAGGCCATAGGCAATCTCTGCATCCGCAGGAAAAGCACGGTGTGCCTCCTGCCAAGCCAGCAGCGCTTGCTCGGGCGGATGGGTCAACGCAATACAGGCCGCCCGCTCAGCGGATTCTTGTGCGTTCAGGCTGGCCGATTCGCGCTTCTCGTCCAGCGCCGTTAAACGCGCCGCCTTGGCCGACATGGCGCGAACCATTTGCGCCCACTGCGTCGCGTGCTGGCGCTGCCACTGGGTGTCCAGCGCTGCCACCATCACCTCCATGGTGCTGCCCAAAAGAGAGATTGCCGCTTTTTCAGCATGGGCCGAAGGTAAGACCGCTTTGCTCTTTGCAAAGTCCAGGCGCTGACGCAAGCTGGGGTGGGTATCGGTTGAACTGGGCAGCGCCTTGTAGGCTTGCTGCAACCAGGCGCTGGCTCGTACGTGGGTGAGACACTGGGCCAAAGTGGCACGCATTTCGCGAAACGGCGTTTCGCGCAACTCACCCCCCAAACGCGCCCGGGCAAACACGGCAGGCCAGAAAATCTCGTCCAGATAACGTGCGCCCAATTGCAGCGCCATGAGGGCATCGCTACTATGCTGCTGCCCGGCCACTGCGTGGGCGGCCGCATCGGCTTCATATTCCTGCTGACGAGCCAGCACGAAGGCGCGGGCATTGAATCGCGGGAAGAAGTGGTTGAAGAACAAGGCCCAGACGCTGTCCACCACCGAGTTGCCTTGGCCGCTTGCCTCTCTCAACTCAGCCAAACGCAACCACCCTCGCCGGGTTCGGTAGATCCAGGCAGACAGTTTGCCGTGGGCACCGCTCAAGTGACCGTATTCATGCGCCACCACGCAAGCCAGTTGCCGGGAACTGAGCAAAAAAAGCAGCGGCAAACCCAAAACCAAGGTATTACGGTACCAGCCCAACAAACCCAAACGCGGCCGCTGCATGACAGCGGCATTGAGATCGCCGTCAATCAACACCTCGTCAAAACGAGGCCCCCCCGTGCGTTCACGCACCTTGTCGAGCAACTTGAAGAGCTGGGGCGCTTGGTCGCGAGTGACGCGGCGTCCTTGCGGTGGTGGGTAGGGTGTCCACAAGGCGCGTGCGACCGCAAACACCAGGGACAAGGCCCCGATACCCACCATGATCATCACGCCACCGACCCGCTCACCTTGCGCCCAACGCATGCCGATCCAGACCAGCACCGCCAGGCCGAGCAATAAAACAGCCCAAATCACCCCGTAGCCGAAAACCGCCATCAACGCGGTGCTGCGGCGAAAGCGCACGGGCGCGTGCTGGCTTTCACGTTCGTGATTGGAAATCCAGTACGCGAATTTGAGATCGTCGGCGTCGAGCGTCGTCAGAGGGATCTCCTTGGGGCAGAGTTCATGGGCTATTGTCTTCGCTCACCCCACCCAGCGAGCAAGGGTTGCAATCTGATGGCGTGGCTTGCTCACCACGACGACAGCCCCCTCCTTCAGGGCGATCGGCTACAACTTGGCCGACACCCAAGCCACCACAGAAGCCAGTGCCGAATCCAACTGGCTGGCATCGGTGCCGCCCGCCATCGCCATGTCGGCTTTGCCGCCACCTTTGCCGCCCACCTGTTGGGCCACAAAATTGACCAATTCGCCCGCTTTGACACGGCCGATGCTGTCGTTGGTCACGCCTGCCGCGAGCTGCACCTTGCCGCCCTCCACCGCGGCCAGCACGATGGCGGCGGTTTTGAGTTTGTCTTTGAGTTTGTCCAGGGTCTCACGCAAGGCTTTGGCATCGGCGCCATCAAGTTTGGCGGCCAAGACCTTCAAGCCCTTGACATCGACAGCCTGCAGTAACAACTCGTCACCTTGTGAGGATGCCAATTTGCCCTTGACCGCTGCCAACTCTTTTTCGAGCGAACGGACTTGCTCCAACACCTGGTTCAAACGTGCGGGCACCTCGGCCGCAGATGATTTCAAACTGCCTGCCAGTTGCTGCACGGTGCCTTCGAGCGATTGCAGATAGGCCAATGCGTTGTCGCCGGTGATGGCTTCCACGCGCCGCACACCGGCTTGAATGCCGGTTTCCGCCACGATTTTGAAAAGTCCAATGTCGCCGGTGCGGGTGACGTGGGTGCCGCCGCACAACTCGCGGCTGGAGCCAATGTCGAGCACCCGAACCTCGTCGCCGTACTTCTCACCAAAGAGCATCGTGGCCCCAGTTTTTTGCGCTTCTTCGATAGGCAAGACCCGCGCTTGTGTGGCCGCATTGGCCAAAATTTCCGCGTTGACGATGGCCTCGACCTGCGCGATTTGTGCGTCAGTCATCGGCGCGTTGTGGGCAAAGTCGAACCGCGTGCGCTCGGCGTTCACGAGCGACCCCTTTTGCTGCACGTGGCCGCCCAGCACTTCGCGCAGGGCCTTGTGCATCAGGTGGGTCGCGCTGTGGTTGCGAACCGTCTTGGCGCGGCGTTCGCCATCCACGCGGGCGGCAAACACATCACCCACCTTCACCTCACCTTCCACCACACGGCCGTGGTGGCCAAAGACCGCCGCTTGCACTTTGATGGTGTCGTCCACGAGGACGCGGGTTGTGGCGTTGCGCAGCTCGCCGGTATCGCCCACTTGGCCGCCGCTTTCGGCGTAGAACGGGGTTTGGTCGAGCACGATCACCGCATCGTCACCTGCTTTGGCACTGGTGGCGGGGCTGCCATCGATATAGATGGCGCTGACCTTGCCGCCTTCGCGGCTCAAGTGTTCGTAGCCGTGGAAGATGGTATCGCTGCCTGTGTACTCCAGGCCTTGGGCCATCTTGAATTTGCCAGCGGCACGGGCTTGCTCGCGCTGGCGATTCATGGCCGCGTTGAAGCCCGCCTCGTCCACGGCGACGCCGCGTTCGCGACACACGTCAGCGGTCAAGTCCAGCGGGAAACCATAGGTGTCGTGCAGCTTGAATGCGGTTTCACCGTCCACACTTTTGGCACCGCCTGCAAGTGCTGCATCCAAAATCTCCATGCCATTGGCAATGGTGCGGAAGAAACCTTCTTCCTCCACCTTCAACACTTCGGTGGCGCAGACCATGTCGCGTTTGAGTTCGGGATAGGCCTCCCCCATCTCAACCGCCAAGGGCGCAACCAAGGTGTAGAAGAAAGGCTTGCGTGCGCCGAGTTTGTAGCCGTGGCGAATGGCGCGGCGGGCAATGCGGCGCAGCACGTAGCCGCGTCCGGCGTTGCTCGGGATCACACCATCCACGACGGTGAAGGTGCAGGCGCGAATGTGGTCGGCAATCACTTTGAGTGATGGCGATTCACCATCCACTGAGCCCGCACCACCTCCCGCGAATTCAACTGCATTTTTCGCAGCCGCCAGCAGATTCACAAAGGTGTCGATCTCATAGTTGCTGTGCACATGCTGCAGCACGGCGGTGAGCCGTTCCAGCCCCATGCCGGTGTCCACGCTGGGTTTGGGCAGCTTGTGCATCACACCGTCTTCGGTGCGGTTGAACTGCATGAAAACGTTGTTCCAAATTTCAATGTACCGGTCACCGTCTTCATTGGGCGAGCCCGGGGGACCACCGGCGACCTCAGGGCCGTGGTCGTAGAAGATTTCAGTGCACGGGCCGCAGGGCCCGGTGTCGCCCATCATCCAGAAGTTATCTGACGCATAACGCGCACCCTTGTTGTCACCAATGCGCACGATGCGCTCAGCCGGCACGCCCACTTCCTTGTTCCAGATGTCGTAAGCCTCGTCGTCTTCAGCGTAAACCGTGACCCAGAGTTTTTCTTTGGGCAGTTTGTACACCTCGGTCAGCAGCTCCCAAGCATAGGCAATCGCATCTTTCTTGAAATAGTCACCGAACGAGAAGTTGCCCAGCATTTCAAAGAAGGTGTGGTGGCGGGCGGTGTAACCCACGTTCTCCAAGTCGTTGTGTTTGCCGCCAGCACGTATGCATTTTTGCGAGGTCGTGGCGCGGTTATAGGCGCGTTTGTCAAAGCCCAGGAACACGTCCTTGAACTGGTTCATGCCGGCATTGGTGAAGAGCAGCGTCGGGTCGTCCCCCGGCACCACCGGACTGCTGGCCACGATGGTGTGGCCTTTGGATTCAAAAAACTTCAGGAACTGGGACCGAATCTCAGAGGCTTTCATGCCGGGTGCTTTCTGTGGGAGGGAGGGCGAGAACCCTGGGGCTGACTTGCAAAATTATAGGAGTCGGCCATTGGCTTGCGAGGAAACGGCCAAAGCCCGACTTCGGGCTGGGTTAACAACACAGCGACCAGTGTTATCAACAACGCGCAAACTGCGTTGCCCAAGCAATCTCTATCGAGGACACTCATGACCACGCACGTATTGATGATCGTCACGTCCAACGCCCAAATGGGCAGCACGGGCAAACCCACGGGGCTTTGGGCCGAAGAGTTGGCGCAGCCCTACTACACCTTGTTGGATGCGGGGGTGCAAGTCACTTTGGCGTCGCCTTTGGGCGGAGCCATTCCAATGGATGCGGGCAGTCTCAAGCCCGTGGGGCAAAACGTCGCTGCGGTGGAACGGATGCTGGCCGACGAAACGCTTCAGCGCACATTGGCCCACACCAGCAAAGCCTCATCGCACCGAGGCGCTGACTTTGACGCTGTCTTTTTTCCCGGTGGCCACGGAACGATGTGGGACCTACCCACTGACGCAGGCGTTACCCAGGCCGTGGAAAGCGCCTTTCAAGCGGGCAAGTTCATTGCCTCTGTTTGTCACGGTGCTGCGGGTTTGGTGACGGCTCGGCGCGCCGATGGGGAGTCCATCGTCAAGGGCTTGCGGGTGAATTCCTTCACCGACGCCGAAGAAGCAGCGGTCGGATTGACCGATGTGGTTCCATTTTTGTTGGAGTCCCGGCTGCGTACCTTGGGCGGCGTTTTTGAAAACACCACGAACTGGCAACCTTTTGTGGTGGCAGACGGTCCATTGATCACGGGGCAGAACCCGCAGTCTTCTGAGCTGGTGGCACATGAACTCTTAAAAGCGCTGGGTGCCAAACAAGCCGCTTGAGCTGGTTATGCTGACGCCTTATGGCATGCAGGCTGCGTGCCATTTTTGAACATGACCTGGAAGCCGCCATGCCTGCAAATCCGTCGCCCATTTTGTCTTTGAATACACCTGCTTTGCTGCGCACCGATGGCTACATCAATGGCCAATGGCTCAGCAGCGAACAACGGTTTGCGGTCACCAACCCGGCCACCGGCGAAACCTTGGCCCAAGTGGTCAACATGGGTGCAGCCGACGCGGCATCAGCCATCGCTGCTGCCGAGGCCGCATGGCCCGCTTGGCGGGACATGACCGCACAAGCCCGCTGCAAAACCTTGTTGCGCTGGTTCACCTTGATCAAAGACAACGCCGACGACTTGGCGCGCTTGCTTACCCTGGAGCAAGGCAAACCGTTGGCCGAGGCCAAGGGCGAGGTGCTTTATGGCGCGAGTTTCATTGAGTGGTTTGCCGAAGAAGCCAGGCGCGTCTATGGCGAGACCATACCCACCACCGACAACAACAAACGTTACCTCGTCATCAAACAAGCCATGGGCGTGTGCGCGGCCATCACCCCCTGGAACTTTCCCATTGCCATGATCACCCGCAAAGTGGCTCCGGCCTTGGCGGCGGGCTGCACCGTGGTGATCAAACCCGCGGAACAAACACCGCTGTGTGCTTTGGCCCTGGCCGAGTTGGCGCACCAGGCCGGCATTCCTGCGGGCGTGTTGAATGTGGTGACGGCCGATGCAGCACAGTCGATTGAAGTCGGCAAGATTTTGTGCGCGAGCCCGGTGGTGCGTCATTTGTCCTTCACGGGTTCGACCGAAGTCGGCCGCATCCTCGCCGCGCAATCTGCGCCCACCGTGAAAAAGCTGTCGCTGGAGTTAGGCGGCAATGCGCCCTTCATCGTGTTTGAAGACGCCGACATTGACGCCGCCGTTTCCGGTGCCATGGCCAGCAAGTACCGCAACGCCGGTCAAACCTGCGTCTGCGCCAACCGCTTTTATGTGCAGGAGGCGGTTTACGAACGGTTCGTGGCGCAGCTCGCGGCACAAACCCAAACCATACGCGTGGGCAATGGGCTGGAGTCCGGCATCACACAGGGTCCTTTGATCGACGAGGCCGCCTTGCAAAAAGTGGAGGCCCATGTGGCCGATGCGCGTGCCAAAGGTGCACGCGTGCTGACGGGCGGCGAACGCATCCACCAGCGCTACTTCGCACCCACCGTGCTGGCCGATGCCACCGCCAACATGCGCTGCGCCGTTGAGGAAACCTTTGGCCCCGTGGCCCCGGTCTTCAAATTTCAAACCGAAGACGAAGCGATCACCTTGGCCAACGCCACGGAGTTTGGTTTGGCGAGCTACTTCTATACACGCGACATGGGCCGCATCTTCCGTGTCGGCGAAGCGCTGGAGTACGGCATGGTGGGCGTGAACACCGGCCTCCTGGCCACCGCCGAGGTACCGTTTGGCGGCGTCAAACAATCAGGCCTGGGGCGCGAGGGGTCGCACCACGGCATGGACGACTACTTGAGCATCAAGTTATTGTGTTTGGGTGGGATCCAGGACTGAGGCGTTGAAGCGAAGCGCAATACACAACGCAGCGCTGCGTTGGTGTCCGTTACGGCGCTCACCATTTATTTGGAATACGCTGCGACGTGTGAAAGACCCGAAGCACTTCGACCGTGTCGCCACGTACCCTGTAAGGCACCAGGTATCTCGTCTTGATGACGATCAGTTCACGTGTACCCGGCACACGCCCCGGACGTCCAAGCCCCGGTTGTTCTGCCAACATGGCCACCGCTGCCATCACTCGTTGAACCACCAAACCCGCAGCGCGAGCATCGTCTTGTGCAACGTATGCGGCTTCTTCGTCCAGGTTTTGCAGCGCTTTGCGCAGCCACTTAACCTGCATTGACCTGCCACTTTTTGGTCAAGGCTTTCACGTCTTGCTCGCTTGCGAAATCGCCCTCGTCTGCCTCGCCTAACGCGGTCTGTATCTCACCAATTTGCCACTCGTTCGTCTCGACAAATTCCCGAATGGCCTCAGACGCCAGAAACGATTTGCTTCGCTGCGTGGCTTGCGCCAATTGGTCGAGTCGATCTTTGACGTCATTTTCGAGACGAACGGTCATGGTGGTGGACATGATGTGATGTGATGTGATGCGTTGCGTTGCGTTGCGTTGCGTTGCGTTTGATTGTGTACATCGTAGCACTGTGGACGGATTTTGAAATCCGAAACTCCACCCACCTTGGTTGCTTACCGGACAGTTTCCGCGCGGAGCTTGTCTCGAAGTAGCCCCAACCGACTCGACAGTACGGTCTTGCGTAGGTTTGCCGCCTGATCAAAGCGCGATTGCTTCTCTGAATAAAGGGCAGCACCAAGAGCCAAGCCCGTGTCATCCAATAGGGGGAAAGATGTAATCGGACGGACATGTCGGTTGCCCACAGCATCCAGCCCCTCTTTCAAAAGCGCATTCGCCCGCAACCAATCTTGGTTATCCATTGCGGCGATTGCTTCGGCGAGAAGTTTCTCTGCACGCAGCACAACCGCTTGATCGGAATTCCCCCTGCTTTCTTCTTGAGTTGGGGGATTTGAAATAACCTGCGCCCCAGCGCAGCCCATCACACCCACAAGGAGTGCGAGCAGAGCCAACTTTTTGTGGCGTGACCTTCGTTGAATCACCGTCTTTTCCTCCGTAGTCAGTGAATTTCCACGTTCGGTGAAAAACGTGCCCTCAATCCTCGTCATTCGCCGCCACCGCTGCGCCACCTTCAGCGAAATTCGCCATGCCCACCCGCCCGACCGCCGCGGATGCCGCCGCCAGCCCCACCGCACGGCGCAGCAACACATCGGGCTGAGCACCATCTTCGGGAAACAGCGCAACGCCTAAAGCCGCCGCCACGGCCACATCGTGGCCGGTGAGTTTGAAAGGGTTTTGCAAGGCGGCGAGTAACTTCTCGCCCACGGCTTTGGCGTCGCCCGGTGCCAGCATGGCGGCCAAGAGCACACCGAAAGAATCGTCACCGATGGATGCCACCACATCGCTGGCTCGCACCCCGGCGCGCAGGCGCACGGCCACCTTGCGGCGCAGCACGTTGGTCGCCTCCTTGCCGTAGCGCGCTTGCACGGTGGCAAAACCTTCAATGCGCAGCACCAGCACCGCCATCGGCGAGGGCTCGCGCTCACGCAGGGCGAGCAAATGACTCATGTGCTCGACCAGTTGCTGCTGATGGGGCAAGCCGGTGCCCATGTCGGTCGCGTAGGCCTTACGCGCTTCGCGCTCCAGGGCTTTGCGCTCAATGGCTGCTCGCATACGAGCAGCCAGAAGCTCACCTTGCGCTTGTTCGATCGTCATGAGGTCTTGAACCCCTAAGCGCAAGTACTCCACCGTGGTGGCGGCATCGGTGGGCGGCGCAACCAGCACGATGGCCAGCTCGGTGGCATGGGCGTGCACCCATTGCAATACCTCCGGGGCCAAAGCTGCGTTCAGTTGACCGAGGTCAATCGCGTGCAGCAGCAAGGCATCGAAGTTTTGATCCACGTCTTGTTGGACCAGTGTTCGAATATCTTTGGGGACGGTGACAGAAAACGGCCCCCAGGGCGAGGCGGAATCCAGCGGCAACGACTGTGGCTGGGCGGCCAATGACAATGAGAGTACACGCAAAGGTTTGGAATTCATGAGCAAGGGTCATCTGAAGCGACAAGTAGGACGCCGCCAAGCCATGGCCTCAGGGCATCCTTGGCGTCATCCTACAACCGAGGCCGGCTCATCCACGGTTAACCCGCGTACTTCACCAGGGACGCACCCATGCGGCGGTGCATGGGCGAGCCGGGGTAGTCGAGACGGACTTGGCGAGGCGTTGAGAACGCATCCGGTGGGCCAGACAGTGCCTCATGGGTGCGTCCCTGGTGAAATATGCGGGTTAAGCTCATTCATCAAACACCGCCAGAACCAAGTACCGCTCTATGGCCCACACCGATCTTGTCAATCGCTACACCTCACCAAGCAGCTTTGCCGCAAAAACGGCCACCACGCTGGTTGCAACGTTACTGGCCTTGCCCTTGTGGTGGTTGCTGACCACCTTGCTGCAACAACTTGGAGCCCTGGGCCGCCCCCTACAACCGCCTGATGACACCCGCTTGGCACTGTGGCTGGGTGTGAGTTTGTTGCTGCTGTGTTGGGCACCCGCGCGCCGGGTGGGAACAGGGTTGGTGGCACGGTTTGACCGCGTTTTGCTGCGGCCGCCTGAAAGCCTAAACCTGGCCGCTCCCGCCGCGTCGGGCCACCTCAACCGACAACTGCGCGACTGGTGTCATGCCGGCATTGGCACGGGCAATGCCCCGCTGCTGCTGCCCAACGCCATTCCCCGCATGGATCAACCGCTTTCCATCGCCGTGTGGGAGATGGCACCGCCGCCTGAATACGCCACCCAACAAACTCAATTGAATGACTTCATGGGGCAACTCGACGGCAGTGGGTTGCTGCTGGCCTGCAGCGGGCGCTGGCCCAGAACGTGGCTGCGCCTGCGCATCAAACTGCGTGAGGCCCTGTGGTGGCGGACCAGACAAGCCGATGATCCGTGGGACTGCGGCTTTCTGAACACCGACGAAGCCGCCCTCCATCAACTTCAGGAGTTTTTACCGCGCAGGGCCACATTCATCGTGGCGCAGGATCTGGATCCGGAGTCACTGCGCGGTTGCTTGGCGTCCTTGCGCGAGAGACAAGTTCTGTTTCATCACCCTGTGCGCGTGCTGTTGCGAGTAGCCCCACCGATGGAAGAGTTGGGAATAGCAGATCAAATTGATCTGCGTCTGTGAATGTCCGCTGAGTCAACCCGGCATGTGTTTGTATGGCTGCCATGCACGGGACAAGGTGTGAGGCCAACCGCATCCGCGCTATCAATGCCGCTGACACCGCCGGTGATACGAATGGTATTTGGCAGTCACAAGCCGGGCTTGCTTTTCTTGAAACGAGCAGTTTGCAAGGTGTCCAAGCTCACATTTCGAGGCGCTGCTCATCTGATTGCGAAAGCAATCTCTGTGCGCCACTTGTGCGCTGGAGCCAAGGAAGACCCACCATCTGGGCAGACCCTCAGTCCACAGGTGTCAACTTCGCCACACTCAGCGCCAACCATTTGGAGCCGTGGCGACCGAAGTTGACTTGGGCACGGGCGTCTTGGCCACTGCCTTCCAAGGTCAACACCACGCCCTCGCCGAATTTGGTGTGGAAAACATTTTGTCCCGTGCGCAAGCCATGTGATGGGGCTGACGGTTGAAACGGAACGGCTTGCCTCGGTGCGCCCGGCGGTTCGCGGCCGGTGCCCACCATGGAGCCCAAACCCTGACCTTTGGACCAGGCGTTTTGGTACTCGCGTGCGTAACCTGAACCAAACCCTTGGTGGCGTGGTGTGATCCACTTCAAAGCGCCTTCGGGCAACTCGTCAAAGAAGCGGCTCTTCACGCTGTAACGGGTTTGGCCATGCAGCATGCGGGTTTGGCTGAAGCTCAAATACAGCCGCTTGCGGGCGCGGGTGATGGCCACATACATGAGGCGACGCTCCTCTTCCAGCCCCGACAACTCGGCCACGCTGTTTTCATGCGGAAAGAGGCCCTCTTCCAGGCCGGTGATGAAGACCGCATCAAACTCCAGACCTTTGGCCGCATGCACGGTCATCAGTTGGATGGCATCTTGACCCGCTTGGGCTTGGTTGTCGCCCGCTTCCAGTGAGGCGTGGGTGAGGAAAGCAGCCAATGGCGACATGATTTCGCCGGTTTCCAAGTCGGGGGCGACATCCACTGTCAACGCACCGACGACGGCCCGTCCCCCAAACGCCGTTCGGGCTGCCCCTTCGACAGGCTCAGGGCGAACGGAGGAGGGAGGTGTGGAGCCCGTCAATTCAAAAGCACGTTCATCCACCGGCAGCGCCACAGCGTCCTTGCCAAAGCCTTCTTGCGTCACAAAGGCTTCGGCGGCGTTGACCAGTTCGTCCAAGTTTTCGAGGCGGTCTTGGCCTTCTTTGTCGGTTTTGTAGAACTGCACCAAGCCCGATTCATGCAGCATGTGCTCGATGATTTCGCGCAGATTGAGACCCAAGGTGGAGGCACGCATGCGTTCGATCAGAGCGACGAAAGCCTGCAAATTCAAGCCCGCTTTTCCCGGCACCGCACCCACACTTTGAAAGAGGCTGCGGCCACTGCTGCGGGCCGCGTCTTGCAACAGTTCAATGCTGCGTGCACCGATGCCGCGGGTGGGGAAGTTCACTACCCGCAGGAAGCTGGTGTCGTCGTTGCCATTTTCAATCAAGCGCAAATAACTCAGTGCGTGTTTGACTTCGGCGCGCTCGAAAAACCGCAAGCCGCCATAGACCTTGTAGGGAATGCTGGCGTTAAAAAGCGCGCTCTCCAGCACCCGGCTTTGGGCATTGCTGCGATAGAGCAAAGCCACTTCATGACGACTCAATCCGTCACGGTGCAGTTGCTGAATTTCTTCGACCAGCCACTGGGCTTCGGCGAAGTCGCTGGTGGATTCCACCACCCGCACCGGCTCGCCGGGCCCCGCCTCGGTGCTGAGGTTTTTCCCGAGGCGTTTGGTGTTGTGGGCGATCAGCTCATTGGCGGCATCCAGGATGTTGCCAAAGCTGCGGTAGTTGCGCTCCAGTTTGATGACTTGCTGCACGCGGAACTCGCGCTCGAAGTCGAGCATGTTGCCGACTTGCGCGCCACGAAAAGCGTAAATGCTCTGGTCGTCGTCACCCACCGCCATCACGGCCGCATTCTTGCCCGCAAACATTTTGAGCCAGGCGTATTGCAGCTTGTTGGTGTCTTGAAACTCGTCGACCAGCACATGCTGAAAACGGTGTTGGTAGTGTTCTCGCAGCGGCTGGTTGTCACGCATCAACTCATAGGTGCGCAGCAGCAGCTCGGCAAAATCCACCACGCCTTCGCGTTGGCATTGTTCTTCATAGGCTTGGTAAATCTGCACCAGCACGCGGGTGTTTTCGTCGCGCACTTCAACGTCTTTGGGTCGCAGGCCGTCTTCTTTGTTGCCGGCAATAAACCAAGTCACCTGCTTGGGCACATAACGTTCTTCGTCAAGGTTCATGGCCTTGATCAGGCGCTTGACGGACGACAACTGGTCGCTTGAATCCAGAATCTGAAAACCTTGTGGCAATGCCGCCAGCTTCCAGTGCGCACGCAAGAAGCGGTTGCACAGGCCATGGAAGGTACCGATCCACATGCCGCGCACCGGCAGCGGCAGCATGGCGGACAGCCGCGTGAGCATTTCTTTGGCGGCTTTGTTGGTGAAGGTGACCGCCATCACTCCACCGGGCGAAAGTTGCCCGGTCTGGATCAACCAAGCAATGCGGGTCGTCAGCACGCGGGTTTTGCCAGAACCGGCACCGGCCAGGATCAGGGCAGATTCGGCAGGCAGCGTCACCGCAGCGAGTTGCTCGGGATTCAAGCCTTGCAACAAACCGGCGGAAACCACGGGCACAGGGGGTTGCGCTGTTCCAACTGGAACGGCCTCGTGCTCCTCAAACAGAGGCACTTCATCGTCCCACGGTGGGGAGTTGGGGTGGGCCTGAGTGTCATTCGGGGGAAGGTTCATCGCCAGATTTTAGGAGTTGCCACCAGGCGCAGCGCACCATAGCCGCGCCGGCCTCCTAAAATCACGAGTTCCGTGCCCTGAGCGCGCCCGCCACCGACGCACTCGCCGTCCTAGAAAACACACCATGTCTGACGCCAAGCCTGAACTCGCCAAGTCTTTTGAGCCCGCCGCCATCGAAGCCCACTGGGGCCCGCTTTGGGAAGCCAGCGGCGTTTACGAGCCCCTACTTGACGCCAGCAAGCCCTCGTTCTCCATTCAACTGCCGCCACCCAATGTGACGGGCACGCTGCACATGGGGCATGCGTTCAACCAGACCATCATGGATTCCCTCACGCGCTACCACCGCATGCGCGGCCACAACACGCTGTGGTTACCGGGCACCGACCATGCGGGGATTGCCACGCAGATCGTGGTGGAGCGCCAGTTGCAGGACAGAGGCCAAACCCGCCACGACCTGGGACGCAAAAACTTTGTGGCCAAGGTGTGGGAATGGAAAGAGGAAAGCGGCTCCACCATCACCCGCCAAATGCGCCGCATGGGCGACTCGGTGAGCTGGAAACACGAGTACTTCACCATGGACGAGAAGTTGTCCAAAGTGGTGACGAAAACTTTTGTGCAGTTGTATGAAGAAGGCCTCATCTACCGCGGCAAACGGTTGGTGAATTGGGACCCGGTGCTGAAGTCGGCGGTGTCCGACCTGGAAGTGGAAAGCGAAGAGCGCGATGGCCACATGTGGCACATCCTTTACCCCTTCAGCAACGGCCCCGTGAAGTTGGCGGACGGCACAGAAATGCGCGGCATGCACATCGCGACCACGCGGCCCGAAACCATGATGGCGGACGGTGCACTAGCGGTTCACCCCGAAGACGAACGCTACAAACATCTCGTGGGCCAGATGGTGGATTTGCCACTGTGCGACCGCCAAATTCCCATCATCGCCGACGACTTTGTGGACCGCGAGTTCGGTTCCGGTTGCGTGAAGATCACTGGCGCCCACGACTTCAACGACTACGCCTGCGCCCAGCGCCACGGCCTGCCTTTGATCACCATCTTCACGCTCGACGCGAAGATCAATCAGAACGGTCCGGCGGCCTACCAGGGCCAGGACCGTTTCGCAGCCCGCAAAGCGGTGCTGCGCGACTTGGAAGGCTTGGGTTTGTTAGAGAAAGCCGTGCCACACAAACACATGGTGCCGGTGTGCACCCGCACCGGCCAGGTCGTTGAACCCATGCTCACCGACCAGTGGTTTGTCGCCATGACCAAACCGGGCCATGACGGCAAAAGCATTGCGCAAAAAGCCATCGACGTGGTAGACAGCGGCGAAGTGAAATTTGTGCCCGAACAATGGGTCAACACCTACAACCAGTGGATGAAAAACATCCAGGACTGGTGCATTTCGCGCCAGTTGTGGTGGGGCCATCAGATTCCCGCTTGGTATGGGTCCAACGGCGAACTCTTTGTGGCCAACAGCGAAGAAGAAGCCCGTGCCCAAGCCACGGCTCAAGGCTACAGCGGTGAGTTGAAGCGCGACGAAGACGTGCTCGACACCTGGTACTCCTCCGCCCTGGTGCCCTTCTCCAGCCTGGGTTGGCCGGAAAAAACCAGAGAACTTGACTTGTTCTTGCCCTCCAGCGTGTTGGTGACGGGCTTTGACATCATCTTCTTCTGGGTGGCGCGCATGATCATGATGACCAAGCACTTCACCGGCAAAGTGCCCTTCCACCATGTCTACATCCATGGCCTGGTGCGCGATGCACAGGGCAAAAAAATGAGCAAGTCCGAAGGCAATGTGCTCGACCCCGTGGACTTGATCGACGGCATTGAACTGCCCGCCCTACTCGACAAACGTGTGGTTGGCCTGCGCAAACCGGAAACCGCACCGCGTGTGCGCAAGGACACCGAAAAGGAATTCCCAGACGGCATTCCGGCTTTCGGCGCCGATGCGCTGCGATTTACTTTTGCATCGCTGGCCAGCCTCGGCCGCAACATCAACTTCGACAGCAAACGCTGCGACGGCTATCGCAACTTCTGCAACAAGCTTTGGAACGCCACCAAATTTGTGCTGATGAACTGCGAGGGTCAAGACTGCGGCTTGAACGACGGTGACGAGTTGCAGTTCTCACAGGCTGATTTATGGATCACCGGCGAGTTGCAACGTGTGGAAGCCGCCGTGGCACAAGGTTTTGCCGACTTCCGCCTGGACAACGTGGCGGGAAGCATTTACCAGTTTGTATGGGACGAGTACTGCGACTGGTACATCGAAATCGCCAAGGTGCAAATTCAAACCGGCACCGAAGCACAGCAGCGCGCCGCGCGCCGCACCTTGATCCGTGTGCTGGAAGTGGTGCTGCGTTTGTTGCACCCCATCACGCCTTTCATCACCGCCGAGCTGTGGGAGCGCGTGGCCCCCGTGGCAGGCCGCAAACCTGCGGGCGACACGGTCGGTGTGGCGGTAGCGCCCTACCCCGTCTCACAACCGGAGCGCATCGACCCCGCAGCCGATGCCTGGGTGGACCACCTGAAGGCCTTGGTGGGCACCTGCCGCACCTTACGCAGCGAGATGAGCCTATCGCCCGCCACCCGGGTGCCCTTGATGACCTGGGGTGATGCGGCTTTTGTCGCCTCAGCCGCACCTGTGCTCAAAGCACTGGCCAAAGTGTCTGAGGTGCAGGTGTTCCAAGACGAAGCCGCGTTCTCCGCGGCCACCCGCAATGCACCGGTGGCTGTGCAAGGCGAGACGCGGTTGGCGTTGCATGTGGAGATTGATGTGGCCGCTGAGAGCGAGCGTTTGAGCAAAGAAATCGCCCGCTTGCAGGGCGAAATCAGCAAAGCACAAACTCAGCTGTCAAACGAGGGATTTGTCTCGCGTGCGCCTGCCGCCGTGGTCGAACAGATGAAGCAGCGTGTGGCCGACTTCAGTGCGACCTGTGACCGCTTGGGCGATCAACTCAAGCGCTTGCGTGTTGGTGCTTGATGGCGCGTCGGTCCGCTTGAGCAGCCCCAACGCTTGTGCGGGCCGATGAACTTCGCCTGTCAATCCTTCCAAGCGGACTACACAACCCGTCACGAGTGTGAAGCGGGGCAGTGTCAGAATCACCCCTCCTCAGACCACGCTGGCATCGCACGCACATGTTGATCAGAAAAGCCATCTTCCCCGTCGCAGGCCTGGGCACACGGTTTCTGCCCGCCACCAAAGCGCAACCCAAAGAAATGTTGCCCGTGGTGGACAAGCCTTTGATTCAGTACGCGGTAGAAGAAGCCTACGCCGCTGGCGTGCGTGAAATGATTTTCGTCACCGGACGCCACAAGCGCCCAATTGAAGACCACTTCGACATGACCTTTGAACTCGAAGTGGCGCTGGAGCAAGCAGGCAAACAGGAGTTGCTGAACGTAGTTCGCAGTGTCAAGCCCGACGACATGGAATGCATTTATGTGCGCCAGTCGCAGGCGCTGGGCCTGGGTCATGCCGTGTTGTGTGGTCAAAAACTCGTGGGCAACGAACCGTTTGCGGTGCTGCTGGCCGACGATTTGATGGTGCACAGCCAACCGGTTTTGGCGCAAATGGTCGAGCAGTACAGCGAATGGCGCGCATCCATCATCGCCGTTCAAGAAGTGCCCAAAGAACACACCAAGCGCTACGGCATCGTTGCGGGCACCCCGGTCAGTGAACGTTTGATGGACGTGACACGCATCGTCGAGAAGCCAGCGCCGGAAAATGCCCCTTCCCTCTTGGGTGTGGCAGGTCGCTATATCTTGACGCCCGGCGTCTTCCATGAAATTGCCAACCAGCCTCGCGGCGTGGGTGGGGAGATTCAACTCACCGACGGCATTGCCGGCCTGCTGCGTCGCGAAAAAGTGTTTGCCTTCCGCTATGAAGGCAGGCGTTATGACTGCGGCAGCAAAGAAGGTTTCTTAGAAGCCAACGTGGAGCTGGCCTTGGCCCACCCGGGCTTGGGACCTGGGTTTCGTGAATTCCTCAAGGGTTTGAAACTCTAGTACTGCGACACAGAGATAACGAAACATGAAAGCGCATCTTCGCACCTATGGCAGCGTTGCAAATCCGCGCGATACTCTTTTATCGCTGTGGTTTGCGCCTTGCCATACGCACGAAGCAGCACTTTCATCTTGTTCCGTTATCTCTGTGTCGCAGTACTAGGGAGCGTCCGCAAAACTCCCAACCGTGCAGACTGCCCCTTCGACGGGGCTCGGGACTAAAGGCCTTGTAGAAGGCCTTGATTTGATCGACAAGACCCTTCGACAAGCTCAGGGCGAACGGGGTTTTGCAGGGCTTCCCCAGGAACTTCAGCGCCTGCGCAGGTAGTGAATGAACTCGTCACCCACCGGCGTTTGTTCCAACAACTCGTTGCCCGTTTGCCGAGCAAACGCTTGGAAGTCGCGCAGCGAACCGGGATCAGTTGCGACCACCTTGAGCACCTCGCCGCTTTGCATGTCGGCCAGCGCTTTTTTGGTTTTCAAAATGGGCAGCGGGCAATTCAGGCCGCGGGTATCGAGTTCTTTCTGAGCATCCATGAACTACCTCATGCAGGAAACACGCCGGTCGACAAATAGCGGTCGCCCCGGTCACACACGATGAACACCACAGTGGCATTGTCCACCTGCGCTGAAATTTGCAGCGCCGCCCAGCAGGCGCCTGCGGCCGAGATGCCAGCGAACAACCCCTCTTCACGGGCCAAGCGGCGGGCCATGTCTTCGGCCTCAAGCTGACTGACATGAACGATCTCGTCCACGCCCGTTGGGTCGTAAATTTTTGGCAAATAGGCCTCGGGCCACTTGCGAATGCCAGGAATGCGTGAACCCTCGGCAGGTTGCGCACCGACGATGCGCACGTCTGGATTTTTCTCTTTGAGGAAACTCGACACACCGGTGATGGTGCCTGTGGTGCCCATGGCGCTCACGAAATGGGTGATTTGCCCTTGGGTATCGCGCCAGATTTCGGGGCCTGTAGTTTCATAGTGAATGCGCGGGTTATCCAAGTTGGCAAATTGGTCCAGCACCACACCTTGGCCATCGTTCTGCATTTGGGTGGCCAAGTCCCTCGCGTATTCCATGCCGCCGGTGCGCGGCGTGAGGATGAGCTCCGCGCCAAAAGCCTTCATGGTTTGGGCGCGTTCAATGGAGAGGTCCTCCGGCATGATGAGCACCATGCGGTAGCCACGAATGGCCGCCGCCATCGCTAACGCGATACCGGTATTGCCGGAGGTGGCTTCAATCAGGGTGTCGCCGGGGCGGATTTGGCCGCGTTCTTCGGCGCGCCGGATCATGCTGATCGCGGGGCGGTCTTTGACAGAACCTGCAGGGTTATTGCCTTCCAGCTTGCCCAGCAACACATTGCCACGCGATTGAGTCGCCGCTGGAACAACGCGCTGCAGGCGCACCAAGGGCGTGTTGCCAATCACGTCCTCCAGCAAAGCATAGGTCGGACGCATAGTTTTGACAGTTGCCCAAAGGCATCTAGAAAAAATTATTGGGGGGTGGTGCCTCGGGTCGGAATCGAACCGACACTCTTTGCAGAACGGGATTTTGAGTCCCGCGCGTCTACCAATTCCGCCACCGAGGCTGGTGTTGCAGGAGCGAGAGTGTACAACAAGATCCACCATGCAAAGTTGGACACCACTGCGATGGGTCAGAGTCAGTCCGCAAATGCGCGACAGCGTTGCTTCTTGGCGTACTGAAGAAGACTTGCCAGACAGCTGGACCACGTTCTTTGTTGAAAAAATGCACTCAAAGCCCGCTTTGCTGGAAATACACCTGCATCAATCGCCAGGCAGCGCAGTCAAATTCAATCAAACCCGCTTCGGTTTGAGGCAAAGTGCGCAAGTGCCACTCACGGGCATGAAATGCCAAGTCTTGTCCAAGGAGACATACCGATTGGGGATGCAGCGCTTGCCAGCACCTGAATACGCTCAGGTCCTCCGGGGTCGATTTTTAACGCGACTTTGGAGCAGAGCAGCCCCTAAAACCAGGCCCACTACACTGGCCTCTTCTAAAATGGACCGGCGCTTGGCGTGTCCCTCGGGTCAGACCACTTCAGGCTGACACCTTGAATCGAAAAAGACTCATTCACAGCAAGGAAGCGTGGTAATGGCCGAGAAATACAAGTCCACTAACAGCTTGGTGGAGAAAGAAAAATGGTTGGCCGCAGGCCTTGCGAAAATAAAGCTGGCATTGCTGGCCGCTGGTTTGGTTTTGGTGGTCCAGGTATTGCCCAAAGGTTTGGGACTCCATGCCCCGATTTTGACACTGCAGCTGGCGTTACTGGCTGCAGCGTTTTCGTTGGGAAGCTGGGGCCTGAGCCAGGTGGCGCGTGTGATTAAGTTAGGCTGGCAGGCACAACTGCTGGGACGTTTGGCCTTGATCCTGCCAGTGGTGAATGTTGTCTTTCTTGGCTCTTTTTTACTCCGGCGCACAGCGACTCACAAGCGCTTGAAGCAAGAGATCCTCAAACAACAACTCACCGAATCGGTACCCGAGGCTGCCAACAAACCCAACCAACCGGAAGCTGCACCTCGCGGCGGAACATCGAACAATGCAACAGCCTTGGAGCGTGCATCCCGTGTGTTGCCGCGAATCGTTCAGGCTCACCTGCCACCCGACACCGATGGCAACCAACTTTCGCTGAGGCTCTCTGGGCTGGAGAAAGATTTACCAGAGAGCAGCCAGCCTGTGATGTGGATCACAGAAGACGGTTTTGCTGTTTTTTACCTTGTCGATGAGGGCAGTCATTACCAGTACTTAACCCGGGAGGAACTGCGCAAATCTGGCATGAAATCAGCAGACCTGCACCGACAGAGTTTGCGCAACTTGTCCGCGCTAGCCAATGCCGATCGCCCTGGACTGACCCTGATACCACAAATCGGCTTCAACGGGCTCGTCATGGGAGGCGAGTTCGAATCCAGTCTGATTCTTGTGCCCGAGCTGTGGGACACCATGTTTGCCAGCAAAACACCGACCAGCCCTGTGGTTTGTATTCCGAGCAGAGACATTTGCGCTTTTTGTGATGCAGGATCCAAGGATGGCGTCGCCCAACTCAAAGCCTTGGCTGAAAAGGCGTTTTCAAGCGGGAAGCACCCGATCACGGATCAGATCTTCGTAAGGGAAGATGGGCGTTGGATCAACTGGACGGAAAGCAAAGTGGGCGATCTTCCACCGCTGGAATTCGAGCTTTAAGCATGGCGGGCGAAAGCCCATGTTGTGAGACCCATCAGCAACGAGATCCCCCGCGATAATGCACGGAACAGCCCAGGGCCCTCGCCATGCCTCACACCAAGACCAAGCAGTTTTTCAACAAGTTGTTTCTCGTCGGCGCGGCCTTGATCAGTGCCTTGTGCCAAGCCGCGCAGGCGCAAGACCAGCCGCAAAAACTCTCCACGGTCAGTTTGAGCGCCGGCATGCACATGATTCAGGCCATGGTGGCTCAAACCCCGGACGAGCGCGGCACGGGGCTGATGTTCCGCAAAGAAATGGGCAACAACGAAGGCATGCTTTTTGTTTTTGAGCAAGCCTCCATCCAGTGTTTTTGGATGAAAAACACCCTCTTGCCGCTTTCGGCGGCCTTCCTTCGAGACGACGGCAGCATCGTCAACATTGAAGACATGAAGCCGCAAACCACACAAAGCCATTGCTCCAAAGAGCCGGTGCGATTTGTGCTGGAAATGCACCAGGGGTGGTTTGCCAAAAAAGGCTTGAAGCCCGGATCCAAACTGGCAGGCAAGCCCTTCACGCGTTAGTCAGACAGCCGCTATTGCACAACTGGCAAAAAAGCCAAGGCATCAAGGCGGGGTGAATCACTGCTGAAAGAAACTGACAGCGAATTTTTTTTCATCTTGGCTTGCCACCTGGTTTGAAAGCACTTCCCGTGTAGGCGCTGTACCTTCAGACCCCAACAGCTTCCCCTCCTGGTCATAAACGCCTGGATGCTGCACTCACTGAGCAAGTCCCCGAAGTCTTGAGCAACCAAGCGCAGCAATTGGTGCGGTCGGTGGCAGTTCTTTAGTTGAAAGCGCACTGAGCACACCGTAAGGCGCTCCGGAGCAGCGGCGCGGCGCTTCTTCACCCAGTGAACTGCAAATCCAAATCACCGTGGGCGTAAATCACGACGCCGGTGTCGGTTTCGGTGATGCGGTGCCCGGTTCCAACCGGTGCCAATTGGTAGTCACCGGTTTGCAATAGAAGATCATCCAGGAAAAGCTCGCCTTGCAGCATCAGGCATTCTTCGTCATGGCCGTGGCTGTGCTGGGGCACTTGTGCACCGGCTTGAGCGTAATAAAGCATGGCGGCTTGACCATCGCGTTGCCACAATACGCGGCGCTGAATGCCGGGCGCGAAATCGGGCCAACCGGCATCGGCGTCGCGCACGGTCGTGGGGACATCGGTTGCAGTGGCAACTTGTTCCGATTCGCGCAGGAATACGAGCGCTCCATCGGCCGAGAACAAGCTAGGTGTGGCGTGGCCTGTCGGTGTGACGTGGTAGTCGCGCTGGCCAAGCGACTCACCACCGAGTTCGACATGGCCCGACAGCACCAGCCACTCGCGGTGACGGTTTTGCATCTGGGCATCGGCACCCAACTGGTCGGGTGCCAGGCGCGCACCCGCTGCAATTTCAATCAAACGAGCCCGCAGCGGCTCACCGGCGCGCAGTGCCTGTCCTTCCTGCGCGCGATACACGGTCTGAGCGGTCACACCGCTGGCCAGCGCGTCAGCACGCAGTCGGCGGCGGTAAGACGTGTGCATGACGGCCTCTGCCGCATGGGAGGCCGCGACACGGCCCAGCAAACGGTCACGCAACGGCTGCATGCCAATCAGTTGATCCTCAGGCTGCGCCCATGCTTTGGCAAACGGTTCGCTCAACAAAGACTCAAACTCGCGGTCGACCGGATCGGGTGCGGGTCGGATGGGCAGTGGTGTGTTGGCTTGGTGATTGCTCATGGCAGTGCGTTTCTCATGGCAGACAACGTGTGGTCCCCCAGCAGCTCGCGCAGCGTCAAGAGGGCGCGCCGGATTTGTGACTTCACCGTGCCCAGGGGCAGCAAGGTTTGGGTGGCAATTTCTTCATGGCTCAAGCCTTGAAGAAAGGCCATCGCCACGAGCTGGCGCGGCTGGGTATTGAGCAGCGTCAATGCGCGGTGCAGGTCGGCATGGTGTCTGGCGGTGTCGAGCAATTCGTCGGCGGCTGGCGCGGTATCGGGCAGGTCAGGCGCAGCGTCCTCATCCAGGCTGTCGTGCTGGAAACGGGCCTCACGGCGCAGGCCGTCGATGGCGCGGGAACGGGCCATGCCAAGCAACCAGGTGATGGCGCGCCCACGGCTGGGGTCAAAACGCGCGGCCTGGCGCCACACTTGGAAAAAAGTGTCTTCAACCACTTCCTCGGCCAGCGTACGCCTGCGCACGATGCGCAGCACGATGCCGAAAACCCGCGACAGGGTGGCGTCGTAGAGCGCGGCCAACGCCGCCTCGTCATGCAGGGCAACTGCGGCTATCCATTGGTTGAGTTGAGCGTCGTCAACATCGGGGGCGAATCGCTGGTGCGGCGTAGCGGTGTGATGCGCCACGCCGTCGTCAACTTCAGCCAACACAGCGTCGTCCAGATCCTGCTCGACGCGCAGCCCAGAGTCGCAAAACGCCATGACTGGGTCAACGCTATGCGCGTCCTCGCACGCATCAATCAGCCTCATTGATTTGGGTGTGGTGGTCATCAAGACGCCTCGGGCACGCAGAACAAGTCGACGGCACAGGAAACGCTCCCATGACCACTCGGCAAACAGGCCGCAGTATGCGCCAAATAGCACGGCGTTGTCCGATGCGGTCGGCCGTTGGATTGAAACATGACAGTGGGTTGGGTTCGTCCGTCCATGGCGTGAATACGCAACGCACGCGCGTTTGGATGCAGCGCGACAAAAAAACGATCTGGTGATTGCAGGGCGGCACGCCATGCGAGGCCTTGCCAGCGCATCCAAGCCGCTAGGTGCAGCGTATAGCCAGGTATGAACCTGCCCAACATCACCCATTGGCGATCGCCCATCATGCCTGCCACCCATTTTGACTTGGTCAGCCACTGGCGCATCCACGCCCCCATCGAGCGTGTTTGGGACGCTTTGATCGACATTGAACGCTGGACACTGTGGTGGCCTTACGTTCGTTCAGTGCGCGCCCTGCGTTCAGGCCGCGCTGACGGACTGGGCTGCCAATGGCGCATCGATTGGGCCACCCGGCTGCCCTACCGACTCTTGATCGACGTGGAAAGCATTGACATGAAAAAACCCGAACGCCTGCGTGGCCGCTCCATGGGCCAGTTGCAAGGCGAAGGCATTTGGCTGCTGCGTTTTGAAGATGGCGTGACCGACATCACCTATGTCTACCGCGTCGAACTGACGGCAGGGTGGAAACGCTGGCTGGCACCGCTGCTGGCTCCCCTGTTTCGCTGGAACCACGAAGGGGTGATGCGTGCGGGTGGACAGGGGTTGGCGAGGTATTTGGCCGTGGCAACGAAGGCAACTGCGTGATGCTTAGCCATCGCAGCCACTTCACGGTCAGCCAGACCCAAGCAAATTTGGTTGAACCGAATAGAAAGGGCCAGTGAAACACCGGCCCTTTCTTGTGTCGCGAGAACTGAACGATCAGGCGAAATTCTTCTCCGCAAAGTCCCAGTTCACCAAGGACGTCAAGAAGGTTTCAACAAACTTGGGGCGCAGGTTGCGGTAGTCGATGTAGTAGGCGTGTTCCCACACATCAACGGTCAGCAAGGCTTTGTCGGCCGTGGTCAGCGGCGTGCCAGCGGCACCCATGTTGACGATGTCAACGCTGCCGTCGGGTTTTTTCACGAGCCAGGTCCAGCCGGAGCCGAAGTTGCCGACTGCGCTCTTCACAAACGCTTCTTTGAAGGCGGCGTAGCTGCCAAATTTGGCGTTGATGGCTGCGGCCAGTGCACCTTGGGGTTCACCGCCGCCTTGGGGCTTCATGCAGTTCCAGAAGAAGGTGTGGTTCCAAATCTGGGCCGAGTTGTTGTAGATGCCACCCGACGATTTTTTGATGATTTCTTCGAGGCTCAGGCTTTCAAACTCGGTGCCTTTTTGCAGGTTGTTGAGGTTGACCACATAGGCGTTGTGGTGCTTGCCGTGGTGGAACTCCAGGGTTTCCTGGCTGTAGTGGGGAGCCAGTGCATCAATGGCATAGGGCAAGGCTGGCAGGGTATGTTCCATGGGGTGTCTCTCCTGGTGGTTCGTTGAATGAAAAGGCGGGGTGGCCGGGGCCATTCAGTCGGGCAACTCGGCGCCACCTCGTGACGCTGCCGCGCATTGTAGGCAGTGCGGCAGCGGCATTGATGCATTGCGGCATAAGCCCTACCGCTTGGCTGGATTGAGCCGGTGTTGCATCACTCTTTGACGCCGGACTCGACCTGTGTGACTTGCACCTGGGCCCGGCCGTCGGCCCACACCGCGTTCAAGTGTTGGTGTAGCTGAACGGCCTGAACCGATTGCACAGCCGCGCCGTTTTGGTCACTGATCCAGGCAAAACCACGCCGCAGCACCTGGTGGGGGTCGGCTGCCGCGAGCCGCGTCGCCAGGTTGGCCAGCCGGTGGGATTGCAGCACCCCGTGTTGGCGCTGCGCCTGTTGCAGACGAAGGGCGCTACGCTGCAGTTGTTGCATCGCCCGATCGCGACCGCGCTCTTGGGCGGTGATCATTTGCTGCGCCAATCGTTGCAGCTTCATCGCAGACAACCGCACCGCCTGAACGGGGCGTGACAACGTCACGGCCGCCCGGTCCAACCGCTGCGCATGCCGGTCCAATTGGCTGCGCACCGCGAGCTGCAATTGCGCGGCCTGTATTCCTAAGAGGTCCAGCAGTTCCCTGGTGGCCGGCGCCACCATCTCCGCTGCTGCGGTGGGCGTGGGCGCACGCAAATCGGCGGCGAAGTCGACCAAACTGACGTCGGTCTCATGCCCCACGCCGCTGACCACAGGCATGGGGCACGCCACCACAGCGCGCACGACAGCCTCGTCGTTGAAGGCCCACAGGTCCTCAAGAGAGCCTCCGCCGCGACAAAGAATGAGCACGTCCACGTCTCGGCGCTGGCTGGCCAGAGACAAGGCTTGAACCAAAGCAGCCGGTGCTTGTGGTCCTTGCACTAGGCTGGGATAGACCACGATGCGAACATGAGGCGCACGCCGCGCCAACGCGCTGGTGACGTCGTGCAGTGCAGCCGCCCCCAAAGAGGTGACCACGCCAACCGATGAGGGGAAAGGGGGCAAATCACGTTTGCGTGCGAGGTCAAACAAGCCCTGGGCCTGCAGCTTGGCTTTGAGGCGCAAGAACTGCTCCATCAAAGCGCCCTCACCGCTGCGCTGCATGCTTTCCACCACCAACTGCAACTCACCGCGCGGTTCGTAAACCACCAACCGCCCACGCAGTTGCACCTGCTGGCCGTCTTGCGGAGTGAAGTCGAGCAAACTCGCCGCGCGGCGGAACATGGCGCAGCGCACGAGTGCGTCGCCGCCGTCGGCATCTTTCAAGTTGAAGTAGCAGTGCCCGCTGGCGGCGCGAGAGAAACCCGACAACTCGCCGCGCACGCTGCACAGCGCGAACCGTGCCGCCAGGGTGTCAGCCACCGCATGCACCAACGCGGCCACGGTCCAAACCATGGCCGGCCCGAGGGGTCTATTCGGGTTATCACCGAGGGGAAAATTGTTCATGCCACTGCCGAATCGGCCTGTAAGCCAGCATTGGCGGGGCTTGAGAACTCCACAAGCGCGTCAACACTGGCTTGGCGGGCCAGCATGGCTGTCACGAGGCTTTCACAATTGTGCAAGTGCTTGTTTTTCAATGGTTTTTTTGTGCTCAAACTTTAAGCATTCTGTTCATACGCTAGGATTTTCGCGGCCTGCGGCCAAACGAAGGGGTGTTACCCACAAAGTTATCCACAGGCGCAGTGGATGGATAGCGGGTGGTGTTTCAGCGTAGCGACCGGCGGTTTTTCAGTTGTGAGTCCGTCGTCTAAAGCCGAATCAATGGCCAGAGATTTTGTTGGCATGCGCCCCCCATGAGCGACTGGCCTCATAATCCGCCCAGCAAAAATTCGACTGCGTTTCACCTCGAAAGGAACCGTGTTTGTTTTCGATCATACAAGCCGCTGGTTGGCCGATGTGGCCTTTGATTCTTTGTTCTGTGGTCACGTTGGCCTTGGTCATTGAACGCTTCTCTAGCCTGCGCGTGCTGCGTGTTGCGCCGCCCCGCCTGTTGGATGAGGTGATGTCCGTCACACGCGAGCGCCTGCCCTCAGCCGACGTGGTGAACAAGTTGTCCGATAACTCGGTGCTCGGCAAGATGCTCGCCACCGGTGTGCGTGCCGTTATCGCAGAGCCGCGCATCGATGAAGAGTCGCTGCGCGGCGCATTTGAATCGGCAGGCCGCACCGCTGTGCACACGATGGAGCGCTATCTCAACACCTTAGGCACCATCGCATCAGCCGCTCCCTTGTTGGGTTTGCTGGGAACCGTGATCGGCATGATTGAGATTTTCGGCGCGCAAGGGCCATCCGGTGGCTCCAATCCAACCCAGCTCGCACACGGCATTTCAATTGCCCTCTACAACACGGCATTCGCGTTGATCATTGCCATCCCCGCACTCATGTTCTACCGCTACTTTCGTGGTCTGGTCGATGCCTACACCCTGCAACTGGAACAGGCAGCGGAACGTTTTGTGCCCCACCTGATGCGCTTTTCCGTGCGCAGCAAACCGGTCAACTGATCGGCAAAGCACCAGCCACACACCGCCATGAACTTCCGTAAACAACGTTTGGAAGAGCCGGAGATCAACCTGATCCCTTTTATTGACGTGCTCTTGGTGGTTTTGATTTTTTTGGTGATCTCCACCACTTATTCCAAATTCACTGAGCTGCAAGTCACTTTGCCGGTAGCCGACGCCGAGAAGCTGCAAGACCGCCCCCGCGAGGTCATCGTGGCGGTGGCTGCGGATGGCCGCTATGCCGTTAACCGCAAAGTGGTGGATGGCCGCAGCACGGAGCTTCTGGCTGCCGCACTCGTGGAAGCTTCCGGCGGATCTGCCGAGAGCATGGTCATCGTCTCCGCTGATGCGGCTGCCACCCATCAAATGGTGGTCACGGTGCTGGACGCAGCGCGCCGCGCTGGCCTGGCGCGGCTGACCTTTGCCACCCAGGGCAATGACGCCTCTGGGCGCTGATGCCGTCGCGCTCGGATCCTGCGGCTCGCCCCACCCTTTTTTTGTGATGTCCGCTGCTCCACAAGGGACGCCTTGGCAACAAAGGCTGCAAGCAGCTTGGTTGACGCGGGGCTGGCTTGCCCGCACCCTGTGGCCCCTTTCCTTGGTTTTTGCCGCCCTCGTGCGGCTTCGGTTGAGGCTCTTTCGCTGGGGTTGGTTGCGCTCTACCGCATCTGACGTGCCGGTTTGGGTGGTGGGCAATGTGGTGGTGGGCGGTGCAGGCAAAACTCCCACCGTGTTGGCCTTGTACAAATGGCTGGTGCAGCACGGCCGCAAGCCTGGCATCGTTTCTCGGGGTTATGGTGGTCGCGCACGTGGCGTGCAAGAGGTGCTGTCAGATTCCTCGGCCGCCGACGTCGGCGACGAACCGTTGCTGCTGAAGCTTCGCTCACAGGCACCTGTTGTTGTGGGCCGCGACCGTGTGGCGGCTGTGCAAGCGCTGTTATTGGCGCACCCCGAGGTCAACATCGTCATCAGCGACGACGGCCTGCAGCATGCGCGGCTCAAACGCGAGTTGCAAATCATTGTTTTTGATGCGCGCGGCGCGGGCAATGGCTGGCTGCTCCCCGCAGGCCCGCTGCGTCAGCCCTTGCCGCTGAAGGTACCGCGACGTTCTGTCGTGATCTACAACTGCCCTGCGGCATCAACACCCCTGCCGGGCTACATGGTCACCTCACGGCTCGGCGGCGCGGTATCGTGGTCGGCATGGCGAGCCGGTGAAGCCGCCACGGCAGAAGCACTGCAGACCCTGGCTGTTTTTTCTCAGGAGCAAGCGATTTGGGCTGCGGCCGGCATTGCGCAACCCGAACGTTTTTTCAGTATGTTGAAAAAAAACGGATTGAACATCAGGCCCTTGCCCTTGCCGGACCACCATGACTTCGCCACACTGCCCTGGCCCCAAGACGCTACCGATGTTGTGATCACCGAAAAAGATGCGGTCAAACTGAACCTTGCCGACCATACCCACACCCGGGTTTGGGTGGTGCCACTAGACTTGTCCTGGAACAAGGACATGGACCTCGTCCTGCTCGAAGCGCTGCATGACAGCCTGCGCCAACGCACATTTCAACGCTTGTACTGAGAGACATACTCCATGGACACCCGACTGTTAGAACTGCTGGTTTGCCCCGTCTGCAAAGGTCCTCTGGAGCATTGGCGGCCACCGCACCACGACACGCATGAACTCGTCTGCCACGCCGACCTGTTGGCCTTTCCTGTGCGTGATGGCATTCCCGTGATGCTGGAGTCCGAGGCCCGCGCCCTGCCGCCAGACACCCCCAGACCCAAAACCACACCACTTGTATCGGGCGCATGAGCTTCACTGTATTGATTCCGGCACGGCTGGCCTCTACCCGGCTGCCACGCAAAGCGCTGGCTGACATTGGGGGCGCGCCCATGGTGGTGCGCGTGGCGCAGCAAGCGGCCAAGTCGCGGGCCTTGCAGGTGGTGGTGGCCACCGACCACGAGGAAATCGCCGCCGCCTGCCAGGCCCACGGCGTGCAGGTGGTGATGACCGCCAGCGACCACGCCACCGGCAGCGACCGTTTGGCCGAGGCCTGCGCCCTGCTTTCGCTCGACGACAACGCCATCGTGGTGAATGTGCAGGGCGACGAACCTTTGATCGACCCCAGCTTGATCAACGCCTGCGCGTCACTCTTGGCAGATCAAACCGATTGCGTCATGGGTACCGTGGGCCACCCCATTTCAAGTCCGCAAGACCTGTTCAACCCGAACGTCGTGAAACTCGTTTGCAACGCGCGCCAACAAGCTTTGTACTTTTCACGCGCCCCCATTCCTTGGTGGCGCGACGGTTACGGCGACACTGGTCAAGCACACGCAGCCCTGTCCCAGCCTGCACCGCTGCGGCATATCGGCCTTTATTCGTACCGCGCCGGTTTCTTGCGCAGCTTTCCCCAATTGGCAGCCAGTCCACTGGAAACAACCGAGTCGCTCGAACAACTGCGTGTGCTGTGGCATGGTCACCGCATTGCGGTCCATATCAGCGAGCAGCCACCCGGTGCAGGCGTTGACACGCCAGAAGACTTGGAGCGGGTTCGCGCACTGTGGCCACCGACTGAATAAGAGCGGCTAACAAAACCGTTCGGGCTGAGCTTGTCGAAGCCAGCGCGTACCTCGGTGCAAGGCCCTTCGACCTCGGGGCGAACGGTGTATGCAGTGTTTTGTTAGCGGCTATAAACACGGTGCCCGAGGGAAAACACCTGTCAGCTTGACGTTGGACCCGCATGCTATTCTCCGCCGCTCTTCGCTGAACCCACGGGCAGCGACACCGTGATTTCCTAGATATACGACAACCAAGGACAACCATGCGATTGATTTTGTTGGGCGCGCCCGGCGCAGGCAAAGGTACCCAAGCCGCCTTCATCTGCAAACAATTTGGCATTCCGCAAATCTCCACTGGCGACATGCTGCGCGCCGCCGTCAAGGCGGGCACGCCACTGGGCATGGAAGCCAAAAAAGTGATGGACTCCGGCGGTTTGGTCAGCGACGACATCATCATCGGCCTGGTCAAAGAACGCCTGTCCCAGCCCGACTGCAGCAAGGGTTTTTTGTTCGACGGTTTTCCCCGCACCATTCCACAAGCCGATGCGATGAAGGCAGCCAAGGTGCCACTCGACGTCGTGCTCGAAATTGACGTGCCCGACGAAGCCATCATCGAACGCATGAGCGGCCGCCGCGTGCATGTGGCCTCGGGCCGCACTTACCACGTCAAATTCAACCCACCGAAAAAAGAAGGTGTGGACGACGAGACCGGTGACGCCCTGATTCAACGCGACGACGACAAAGAAGCCACCGTGCGCAAACGCCTGGAGGTGTACCAGCAGCAAACTCGTCCGCTGGTGGCCTACTACGCCAACTGGGCAAGCAGTGGCGATGCTGCTGCACCCAAGGTCCGCAAAATCAGCGGCACCGGCACGGTCGATGAAATCACCGCCCGCGCCTTGGCCGCACTGGCCAGCTGATCTTCCTCATCCGTCATGAGCCGCTCCTGCAGCGGCTCTTTTTTCGATCACAATTGACGTATACGTCAACTTGAACCTGACTTAGATCTGCGCCACCACGCGGACTTCAATCTCAGCGTTTCACCTTCTCACCACCCACAGGAGTTCAACCATGGATATCGCAAACAAAGTTTTCATCGTCACCGGCGGCGCATCAGGTTTGGGCGAAGGCACCGCCCGCATGCTCGTCTCTCATGGCGGCAAGGTGGTGATCGCTGATTTGCAAGCCGACAAAGGCGAAGCACTGGTCGCCGAATTGGGTGCGACGAATGCTGCCTTTATGAAGTGTGATGTCAGCCAGGAAGCCGATGGTCAAGCCGTGGTGGCCCGCGCCCAAACGCTAGGCAAACTCATGGGTTTGGTGAACTGCGCCGGCATTGCCCCCGCCGCCAAAACGGTGGGCAAGGAGGGCGCGCACAGCCTGGCCTTGTTCAGCAAAGTGGTCACTGTCAATTTGATCGGCAGCTTCAACATGATCCGCCTGGCCGCCGCCGCCATGAGCCAGAACGAGCCCGAAGCCACCGGCGAACGCGGCGTGCTCATCTCCACCGCCAGCGTGGCCGCGTTTGATGGCCAAATCGGCCAGGCCGCCTACTCGGCCTCCAAAGGCGGTGTCGTTGGCATGACCCTGCCCATCGCACGCGATTTGGCACGCAGCGGCATCCGCAACATGACCATCGCCCCCGGCATCTTCGGCACCCCCATGCTCTTCGCCATGCCGCAGGAAGTGCAAGACGCCCTCGCCGCAGGCGTCCCCTTCCCCAGCCGCCTGGGCACCCCGGTGGACTACGCCAAGCTCGTGCACCAAATCATCACCAACGACATGCTCAATGGCGAGGTGATCCGGCTGGATGGGGCGATTCGGTTGGCACCGAAGTGAAAATGCTTTCACGCTGCGTCTGAGGGTCTGCCGAGGCGGGGCATTTGCGCAGGCAAAATGTCCCCCATGAACGCTGTAGAAATAGAAGCCGCCCTGTCTGACCTGTGCCTTGAACCTTTTGACGCAGCAGAATTCCCGTTTGCCTTCCTGCAAGCCTTCGGCCACAAAGAAACCACCCTCAAGCGGCTGAGGGCGGGCAACAACAACGCCTCTGATGTACCCGGGGCGGTGCTGCTGCGCAACCACATTCACATTGCGGTCTGCTCGCTCGGTGCCGTCACCCCCACCCTGCGGGCCTTGCGCGAGAGCCCGGCCACACCAAAAGCCAAAGCGAAGTTCATTCTCGCCACCGACGGCCAAACGCTGGAGGCCGAAGAACTCGCCAGTGGCGAAACCATCGCACCCACCTACCCCAACACCGCCAACCACTTTGGTTTCTTTTTACCGCTGGCCGGCATCTCCACCATCAAGGAGATCAAGGACAACCCCATCGACGTGCGCGCCACCGGGCGGCTCAACAAGTTGTATGTGGAGTTGTTAAAAGAAAACCCCGACTGGGCCACCGCGCAGCGCCGCGCCGACATGAACCACTTCATGGCCCGGTTGATTTTTTGCTTTTTTGCCGAAGACACCGACATCTTCAACGGCGAGGGCCTCTTCACCCGCACCATTGAACAAATGAGCGCGCGCGACGGCAGCAACACCCACTGGGTGATCAGCGAAATTTTCCGCGCCATGAACGTGCCCACGCGCCATGACGGCATGCTGGACAACCGCCACCGCGCCGCCGCCCAACTGCGCCCCTGGGCCGAACAATTTCCCTATGTGAACGGCGGCCTGTTTTCGGGCAGCCTTGACGTGCCCCGCTTCACCCGCATGGCCCGCACCTATTTGCTGCACGCAGGCAGCCTGAAGTGGCGCCAAATCAACCCCGACATTTTCGGCAGCATGATCCAAGCCGTGGCCGACGATGAAGAACGCGGCGCATTGGGCATGCACTACACCAGCGTGCCCAACATCTTGAAGGTGTTGAACCCGCTGTTCCTGGACGACCTGCGTGCCCAGTTGGAATCAGCAGGCGACAGTAAACCCAAACTGCTCAACCTGCGCAAACGGCTGGCCCGCATTCGCGTGTTCGACCCCGCCTGCGGCTCGGGCAATTTTTTGGTCATTGCCTACAAACAAATGCGCGAGATTGAGGCCAAGATCAACAAAGGCCGTGGTGAATCCCATTTAAAAAGCAGCATCCCACTGACCAACTTTCGCGGCATTGAGCTGCGTCACTTTCCCGCAGAAATTGCCCGGCTGGCGCTGATCATTGCCGAGTTCCAGTGCGATGTGATGTACCGAGGGCAGAAAGACGCGCTGGCGGACTTCTTGCCGCTGGACAAAGAAAACTGGATTGTTTGCGACAACGCTTTGCAAAAAGACTGGTTGAGCGTTTGCCCGCCCACTGGAAAAGTGGTCGTGTTTCGTAAAACTGGTTTATTCGATGATGTAGACGTTCAAGCGCAGATTGACTTCGAGAACGAAGGCGGGGAGACGTACATCTGCGGTAACCCACCATATCTTGGCAGTACGTGGCAATCCCCTGAGCAAAAAGACGACCTGCGAACCATTTTTGACCATCGCTGCAAAACCTGGAAGTCGCTGGACTACGTGGCGGGCTGGTTCATGAAAGCGGTTGACTACAGCAAGCACACGCCGACCGCTGCCGCCTTTGTATCCACCAACTCAATTTGCCAAGGCCAGCAAGTGCCCATCCTGTGGCCTCTGGTGTTTGAAGGCGGCAACCGCATCGTGTTTGCACACACCTCATTCAAGTGGGCGAATTTGGCCAGCCATAACGCGGGCGTGACCGTGGCCATTGTGGGCATCTCCAATCAGACAGGCCAACCCTGCCGCTTGTTTTCGCTCACGGATGAAGGCGCGACGCTGGAGAAACAAGCGAACTTCATCAATGCCTATTTGGTGGCGGGTGACGATGTGGTGGTGGACAAAGCGGCCAAACCGCTGTCAGAGCAAGCTGCAATGAGCTTTGGTAACAAACCTGTTGATGGCGGGCATTTGCTACTGTCGAGGGACGAGGTATCGGCTTTGGACTTGTCGTTTGAGCAGCAGGCGAAATTCGTTCGCCGCATTTATGGTTCTGCTGAGTTCATTCGCGGGCTGGAGCGCTATTGCTTGTGGATTGACGACGATCACCTGGTCGAAGGCATGCAAGTTGCAGGTTTACGCAAGCGAATAGAAGATGTACGAAAAATGCGCCTTGGCAGTCCAAAGGCTGCGACCGTGGCAATAGCGGAGCAACCACACCGGTTTGGCGAACTTCGGCAAACAGGAAATGAAATCGTAATTGGAGTCGCCGCGATCAGTTCCGAGAACCGTGAATTTCTGCCGTGTGGTTTGCTGCAAACGGGAACTATTGTTTCCAACAAGATGTACGCCCTCTACGACGCCCCCCTCTGGAACATGGCCCTAATCGCCTCCCGCCTGCATTGGGTCTGGATTGGCACAGTCTGTGTTCGTATGCGAACGGATTTCTCGTACTCCAACACCCTCGGCTGGAACACCTTCCCCGTCCCCAAGCTCACAGAACAAAACAAGGCCGACCTCACCGAGTGTGCCGAAAACATTTTGCTGGCCCGCGAAGCCCACTTTCCCGCCACGATTGCCGACCTGTACGACCCTGAGGCGATGCCAGAGAACCTTCGCCACGCCCACGAGCGCAACGACGAAGTGCTGGAGCGCATCTACATCGGCCGCCGCTTCAAGAACGACACCGAGAGGCTGGAAAAGCTGTTTGAGCTGTACACCAAGATGACGGCGGCCGGTGCAAAAGCCACCCCGGCGAAAGCACCGTCCGCGAAAAGGGCGACGGGGAGGAAGGCGCTGTGAGAAGCCTAACCATGGCATCTTGCCGCGCCCCGTTTGTGCAAGAGGCGCTTGCACAAATCGTCCGACATCCTGTTGGACAAATCAGGGTGCCGCGCCACCTTGCGCACCCCGATGCGCCCGGCGACGACGAAGGGGCCTGAGCACGTGGCCAAAACCAACTACCAACCGCCCTTCTCGCTCACGTTAGACATCGTCTCGACGGTTGCAGAGATTGCTGAGCAGGTAGGCCGCCTGAGTGCCAGCCCCGGCTTTGCGCGCGACTTGCGCCTGCGGCGCATCAATCGCATTCGCACCGTCACGGGTTCGCTGGCGATCGAGGGCAGCACGCTGACCGAGGAGCAGGTGACTGCCATCCTCGACGGCAAACCCGTGCTGGCACCGCCGCGCGAGTTGCAAGAAGCTCGCAACGCACTGGCTGTTTACGAGCAGTTGTCGCAGTGGCACGGCACCAACGAGGACGATTTGTTGGCCGCACACCGTGTGCTGATGCTGGGCCTGCTGGACCATCCGGGCGTATACCGCAGCGGGGGTGTGGGGGTGTTCGAGGGCGACAAGGTCATTCACATGGCACCGCCGCACAGCCAGGTGCATCGGCTGATGGGCGACCTGATGCGCTGGCTGGAATCCACTGATGCACATCCGCTGATTGCGAGTTCAGTTTTTCACTACGAGTTTGAATTCATCCATCCTTTCAGCGACGGCAATGGACGCATGGGACGGTTGTGGCAAACACTGCTGCTGTCGCAGTGGAATCCGGTTTTCGCGTGGCTGCCGGTAGAAAGCCTGGTGCACCAGCATCAAGCGGCGTACTACCAGGCGATAAGGGACAGTACGAAGGCCGCAGATTGCGCCGCTTTCATCCGTTTCATGCTGGGTTGCATTCATGAGGCGGTGGGTAAGGCGGCCGACAAAATGTCGGTAGATTTGTCGGCAGAAATGTCGGTAGAAATGACGGCCCGCAAGCGCGAGGCCGCAACACCGCAGCAAGTCTTGGCTCTGCTGCGCCAGCAGCCCAAGCTAACCTTGGCTGAGGTCGCGCAAGCCATTGGGCGCAGCACTCGCACCGTAGAGCGTATTGCTGCGGCACTGCAATCCGAGGGCAAGCTGCGTTATCACGGCCCGAAAAAGGGTGGTTACTGGCAAGTGATGGAGAAATGACATGAACAACAGTGAAATCAACCCCACCAACACCTACGCCGTGCCGTCGGTGTCCATCACCACCGCGTGCACAGGCGCATCCAGCAAAGCCAACGAAATGGGCATGCGGGTGATGCAGGAACGTGCTTATGCCAAACGGGGCGAGCAGTACCTGTTGATCAAGTCACCCCCGGCCTCCGGCAAGTCACGGGCGCTGATGTTCATTGCGCTGGACAAGCTGCACAACCAAGGTTTGCAACAAGCCATCATCGTGGTGCCCGAGCGTTCCATTGGCAGCAGTTTTGCCAATGAACCCTTGAGCCAGCACGGCTTTGAGTGGGACTGGCAGGTGGCACCACAGTGGAATTTGTGCAATGCGCCGGGGGCGGACGATGCCAAGGTGGCGAAATCCAAAGTCAAAGCGGTGGCCGAGTTTTTGGCCAGCAATGACAAGGCGCTGGTGTGTACCCATGCCACCTTTCGTTTTGCGGTGGACGAGTTGGGCGTTGAGGCCTTCGACAACCGTTTGGTGGCGATAGACGAGTTCCACCATGTGTCCAGCAACCCGGACAGCAAACTCGGCAGCCAGTTGAGCGCCTTCATGGCACGCGACAAGGTGCACTTGGTGGCCATGACGGGCTCTTACTTCCGTGGCGACAGCGAGGCGGTGCTGAGCCCCACAGACGAAGCCCGGTTTGAAACCGTCACCTACACCTACTACGAACAGCTCAACGGCTACCAGTGGCTGAAGTCGCTGGACGTGGGCTATTTTTTTTACAGCGGGCCTTATGTAGAGGCAGTGGCCAAGGTGCTAGACCCAGCGCTGAAAACCATCGTCCACATACCGAATGTGAACGCCCGCGAAAGCATGAAGGACAAACAAGGGGAAGTGGACCACATCATGCACGGCCTGGGTGAATGGAAGGGCGTGGACCCGAGCACGGGTTTTCATTTGATCGCCAACCCGGATGGCCGCACCCTGAAGGTGGCTGATTTGGTGGACGACAGCGACCCGGGCAAACGCTCCAAGGTGCTCACCGCACTGAAAGACCCGGCACAAAAAAACAACCGCGACCATGTGGACGTGATCATTGCCCTGGGCATGGCCAAAGAAGGCTTCGACTGGATTTGGTGCGAACACGCGCTGACCATAGGCTACCGCAGCAGCTTGACCGAAATTGTGCAGATCATTGGCCGCGCCACACGCGACGCGCCAGGCAAAGCGCGCTCACGTTTTACCAATTTGATTGCCGAACCCACTGCCGAGCAAGGCCTGGTGGCCGAGGCGGTGAACGACATGCTCAAGGCCATTTCAGCGAGCTTGCTGATGGAGCAGGTGCTGGCCCCGCGTTATGAGTTCACGCCCAAAGACAATGGCAAGAAGGAAGGTTTTGACTACGGCGAGCAAGGCTACAAGGAGGGTGGGCGTAACTTGGGGGCGAACCCCGACACCGGCGAAATCCATGTGGAAATTAACGGGCTCGTCACACCCCAGAGTGTGGAGGCCACCCGCATTTGCAAGGAAGACTTGAACGAAGTCGTGACAAGTTTTTTGCAAGACAAAACCGCGCTGGAGCGCGGCCTTTTTGACAAAGAGAACACCTTGCCCGAAGAGTTGACCCAGCTGCGCATGGGCAAGATCGTGCGCGAGCGTTACCCGGAATTGAGCGATGTGGATCAAGAGGCCATACGCCAGCACGCCATCGCGGCGATGAACATCACGCAACAAGCTAAGCTATTGTTGGCCCAGGGCGATGCCAACGGCAGCGGAACGGACTCAGCCAACACGGCCTTGCTCATCGGCGTGCGCAGGTTTGTGAATGTGCGCGATCTGGACATTGACTTGATCGACAGAATCAATCCATTTGAAACGGCGTATTCGGTACTGGCCAAGTCCATGGATGAAAAATCATTGCGGCAGGTGCAGGCCAGCATTGCAGGGAAAAAATTGACCCTCACACGTGAGGAGGCGCTTGAGTTGGCGGATCGGGCCAGAAGCTTCAAAAAAGAACGAGGCCGTTTGCCTGACATCACCTCCGCCGATGCATGGGAGAAGCGCATGGCGGAAGGGGTCGCTGCCTTCGCACGGTACAAAGCGCAGGAGTTGGCAGCCAAACAAGGGAATGTGAACAATGGCTGACATTGACGAAGACGAACTGCTGGCCGACCTGGGCCTGGAAGTCACTCCGCTCCAAGCGTCCAGCCGCACACCACGCGAGGAACGAATCATCGCGGGCTTTGAAGACATTCTCCGTTTCCATCAAACGCATGGCCGTGCGCCACTGCACGGCGAGGGCAGGGACATTTTCGAGCGCCTGTATGCCGTGCGACTGGATCAGTTGCGCAAACTGCCAGAGGCACAAACGCTGCTGGCCGAGTTAGACGGACCAGGCTTGCTGGCTGGCACAGCATCAGCGACAAGCACCGGGAATGCCTTGGACGAGGACGCCTTGCTGGCCGAGCTGGGATTGGGCACCGAAGCGGGCGACACCGGGGCAGAACAAGGCGACATCACGGTACTGCGCCATGTACGTTCGCACACCGCAAGGCGTACGATTGAAGACGTTGCCGATCGCACGCCCTGCACCAACTTCGATCAATACCAACCGCTGTTCGAGCAGGCAGAGCGGGAGCTGAATTCAGGCATTCGCAAAGCCCTGCGCTTTGGCCGCGACGCCAGCATCGAGTTAGGAAATTTCTTCATCTTGGACGGCCAGATCGCTTATGTCGCTGATGTCGGTGAGCGGATTAAAACCCAAAGTGGTCATGACGATGCACGTTTACGGGTGGTTTACAGCAATGGCACGGAAAGCAATTTGCTGCTGCGCTCGCTTCAAAAAGCGCTTTACAAAGATGAAGCTGGTCGCCGCCTGACAGACACCGACATGGGGCCACTGTTTGGAGATAGCTCGATGGAAGACGACATTGAAAGCGGCACCATCTATGTGCTGCGCAGCCTGTCCAACCACCCCTTCATTGCAGAACACCGAGAGCTGATCCACAAAATTGGCGTGACCGGTGGCAAGGTAGAGACCCGCATCGCAGGTGCCGAAAAAGATGCCACCTACCTGCTCGCAGACGTAGAAGTGGTGGCCACCTACAAACTGCACAACTTAAACCGCACCCGACTGGAAAACATCTTTCACCGCTTGTTTGGCGCAGCGCAACTGGACTTGACCCTCCAAGACCGATTCGGTCAACCGGTGAAACCGCAGGAATGGTTTCTGGTGCCGCTGCACGTGATTGACGAAGCGGTTGGGTACATTCGCGATGGATCTATTACCAACGTGGCTTACGACCCAAAAACTGCCCGCTTGCTGAGTTAGATCGCATGGCGTCGTTCGGCAGCGAGGCTCTCACCGCCGCAACATCACCTTCAGCACCCGCGCCACCAACCCACCATAGGGCGGAGCCAACAGCCCCAGGGCATTGATCCGCGACTGCCGAAACACCGGCTTGAGTTTGGACATGGCCTCGAAACCAAACTGCCCGTGGTAGTGGCCCATACCCGAGGCGCCCACGCCGCCGAATGGAAGGTTGTCTTGAGCGATATGCACCAGGGTTTCGTTGATGCACACGCCGCCGGCGATGGTTGATTGCAGCACCTGGGTTTGAGTGGTTGTGGAGTCGTCGAACAGATACAGGGCCAGAGGGTGCGGACGCGCGTTGACCCAGGCCACTGCGTCGTCAACGGTCTCGCAGGCCACCAAGGGCAGGAGCGGCCCGAAAATTTCCTCTTGCATCACGTTTGAATCCGGCGCGCAGTCAGTGAGCACGGTCAAAGGCAGTTTGCGTTGACCAGGGCCTGCAGGGCCCATCACGGCGCTGGCGGTGGCACCTGATTTGGTGGCATCCAACAGCCACTGTTGCAGCCGCTCGAAGTGCCGGTCGCTCGCAATGCCGGTGTAGTCGTTGCTGGCCGCGCCTTCGAGGTATTGCTGACTCAGGATGATTCGTGCGGTGGTGATGAAACGCTCAATCGCCGCACGAGGCAGCAGCACGTAGTCGGGCGCGATGCAGGTTTGCCCCGCATTGAGTACTTTGCCATTGACGATGCGGCGAACGGCGTGGGTGAAACGTGCATCGTCAGCGCACGTGGCGGCGGTGATGATGGCAGGGCTTTTGCCGCCCAACTCCAAGGTGACGGGGACGAGGTGCTCGCTGGCGGCGGTCATCACACGCCGCCCGACTGCGGTGGAGCCCGTGAACAACAAATGGCCAAAGGGCAAAGCGGAAAATGCGGCGGCCACGTCTGGGCCACCCTCCACCACTTGCACCACATCGCGGCCCAAGGCCTGAGGCAACAACTCGCCCATCAACGTGCCAAAACGCGGGCTGAACTCCGACACCTTGACCATGGCGCGGTTGCCCGCGACCAAGGCGCTGGTGAGCGGCCCCAGCAGCAACAGCAGCGGATAGTTCCACGGCACGATGATGCCGACCACGCCCACAGGCTGGGGCAAGATGCGGGCTGCACCGGGCTGAAACCACAGCGACACCGGCACCTTACGCTCGCGCATCCAGCTTCGCCCATGACGCAAGGCGTGGCGCAGGCCTTCGAGGCTGGGGAAGACTTCGAGTAGATCGGTCTCGTGGCGGCTGCGGTGGCCAAAGTCGGTACTGATCGCCTCGGCAATGCGCTCGCGGTGGTCGAGCAGCATGGCGATCAAGCTTTGCAAGCGTGCAGCGCGGCTGGGCCAATCGGGGAAAGACGCGGCGTGATGCTGAGACAGCAGACCCTCGAAGATCGCCTGCAATGGCGTTGACACGGGCTGCCGGGCAAAAGGCGCGGGTGGGAGGATGGTCATGCGTCAGAGGGCTGTGGCGTGGTGGGCTGATGCAGTATCCCGCATCCACGAGAAACCACAGAAGGCTGGATGCGAGATGCCAATGGATGCGTCGTGGTCATCCCTCACGCCGTCATTCTTCGCGCAAGCGGGAATCCACGGGCTGCACCGGACTCCATCCACGGGTTCATCCAACACAACGCACTGGATTCCCGCCTGCGCGGGAATGACGAGGTGGGGCCGCGTGGCAAACTCACCGCCGTCGCCAACAACCTTCACGGGTTTCGCCATGTCGAATTCAATCCCGCGCTTTGGCCTGAAAAAGAAGGTCGCACTGCTCGCCCTTTGGTGCGGTGTTTCATGGGCCCATGCTGCCGATCTCACGGTGTCTGCAGCGGCCAGTTTGGGGCCTGCCTTCAAGGAGATTGCAGCGGCATTTGAAACACAGCGCCCGGGCACGACAGTGCGCTTGAACGTCGCAGCCTCCGACACCTTGCTCGCACAAATCCGCCAGGGCGCGCCGGTGGATGTGTTCGCCTCGGCCGACCAAGTCACGATGGACAAAGCGCAGGCGTGGTTGACACCGGGCTCCCGCCGCGACTTGGTGGGCAATACCCTCGTCTTGGTATTGCCCAGCGACAGTTCTTTGCCCATCAAAACGCTGGCCGACCTGCTGCGCCCCGAGGTGAAACGTATCGCCCTGGGGCAACCTTCGGGCGTGCCTGCTGGGCGCTACGCGCAAGAGGCCTTGATGGCCGCTGGCCTGTGGCAACAAGTTGCCGCCAAAGCGGTGTTCGCACAAAACGTGCGCCAGGCTTTGGACTATGTGGCGCGCGGCGAAGTAGAAGCGGGTTTTGTTTATGCCACCGACGCCGCCACCCACACCGACCGGGTGAAACGGGTTCTGGCCGTGCCGACCTCTACAGCCATCCTCTACCCCATCGCCACCGTCAAGGGCAGCGCGAACCCCACCCAGGCGGCTGCGTTCTTGGCTTTTGTCGGCTCGCCGGCGGCCCAGGCGGTGTTGGCGCGTTACGGTTTCCAAACTGCGCCCTGACGCGTCCAACAAGATGTCTACCGGCATGGAGGCAGTCTGGATTCCGCTGTGGTTGTCGCTTAAGGTGGCGGGTTGCGCCACCGCGATCAACCTCGTGTTGGGCATGGCGGTGGGCTGGTGGCTGGCGCGCAAGCGCTTTTGGGGCCGTGAGCTGCTGGAGGCGGTGTTGACCCTGCCCATGGTGCTACCGCCCACCGTGCTGGGCTACTACCTGCTGGTGCTGGTGGGCCAGCGCGGGCCGTTGGGGGCGTGGTTGTTGGAGACCTTCGGACTGCGTTTGATTTTCACTTGGCAAGGTGCGGTGTTGGCTGCAACGCTCGTGGCCTTTCCGCTGGTGCTCAAGTCAGCACGGGCCGCCTTCGAGGGCGTGGACCCGCAGTTGGAAAAAGCGGCCCGTGTGCTCGGCCTGGGTGAAGCGGCCGTTTTTTTTCGCGTGACCTTGCCGCTGGCGTGGCGGGGCATTCTGGCCGGTGTGCTGCTGGCCTTCGCCCGCGCGCTCGGTGAATTTGGTGCCACCTTGATGATCGCTGGCAGCATTCCCGGCCAAACGCAAACCCTGGCCATTGCTGTTTACGAGGCTGTTCAGGCGGGACAGGATGCACAGGCGCATTTCCTGGTCTTGGTCACGTCGCTGGTGTGTTTGGCCGTGCTGCTCTCGGCTGGGCGGCTCGCACCGGGAAGGGTGGCGCAGTGAGAACCGCACACAAGGTGTCGTCCCCATGAGTTTCGACGCCGACTTTGGCCTGCAAGTAGGTGACCCCAAGCAGTCTTTCCAGCTGCGGGTTCGTTTGCACTGCAAAACAACCCGCAGCGTGATCTGCGGCCCGTCGGGCGCGGGAAAAAGCCTCACATTACAAACCCTGGCGGGCTTGCAAACGCCCAGCCACGGCCACATCCGCTTTGGGGATCAAACACTGTTCGACAGCACACGCCGCATCAACCTGCCCGCCTGTGAACGACGTGTTGGTTTTGTCTTTCAGGACTACGCGCTTTTCCCGCATCTGACGGTGCGGCAAAACATCGCGTTTGGGCTGTCACGCGGCTGGCGCAACCCTGGCCGACAGCAAGACCACGCCACCGTGAACCACTGGCTGAACGCCTTTGAACTAACGGCGGTGGCCTCACAACAACCACACGAGCTGTCCGGTGGACAACGGCAACGCACCGCATTGGCACGCGCCCTGGTGAATCAACCCCAAGCCCTGTTGCTGGACGAGCCCTTCGCCGCCCTGGACAGCGCGCTGCGCACGCGCCTTCGCGCCGAACTCGACGCGGTGCTGCGGCCACTGAACATTCCCGTGCTGCTGATCACCCACGACGCACAAGACATCGACTGGTTCGGCGGCGAGGTGTTTCAGATGCAGGACGGTTGCGTGCAGCCCTGAGGCAAGCAAGTGAATACCCAACACGCCCCCGAAGAACATCAGGGCGTTTGTCGGTCAACGCGCAAACCGCTCCTGCCCCACCAGCCCCATCCGGGTCACGCCCAGGCGCTGCGCATGGGCCAGCACACGGGCCACGGCGCCGTAGGGGGCCGCGTCCTGCGGTCGCAGGTGCAACTGCGGCTCGTCCGACCGCGCCGCGAGCGCAGCCAGCCGTGCTTCCAGGGAGGCGGTGTCCGCCAGCAGTTCACCGTTCCAAAGCACCTGGCCATCGTTTTGCACCACCACCAGCACCACTTCAGGTGGCTGCGGCGGGACAGCGGTGGATTGGCTGGGCAGGTCCAGGTTCACCGCATGCAACTGAACCGGGATGGTGATGATGAGCATGATGATGAGCACCAGCATCACATCGATCAGCGGCGTGGTGTTCATCTCCAGCATCACCTCGGGCTCGTTGCCGTCAACGCCATCGGTGTTCATCTGCATGGCCATCAGCGCCCTCCTCCGCTGCGCGCGGGTGGCTCGGTGACAAAGTGCAGTTTGATCAAGCCCGCCTGCTGGCAAGCCAGCACAATGCGCCCCACCACGGCATAGGGCACGGCCTCGTCGCCGTGGATGTGCACTTCGGGCTGGGGGGTGGTCTTGGCCAACGCCAACAAACGCGACTTCAATGACTTTTCATTCAACACCAGGCCGTTCCAAAACACTTGGCCTGTTGCGTCAACGGAAATTTGCACGTTCTGTGGTGCCACCTCGCGCACCACATTGCGCTCCTTCGGCAAATTCACCGCCACGCTGTGCGTCACCACCGGAATGGTGATGAGAAAAATGATCAGCAGCACCAGCATCACGTCCACCAAGGGCGTGGTGTTGATGGTGCTGCTCACCGCATCTTCTTGCGCGTCGTTGTTGGCAAATAGACGGGCCGCGAAGAGTTGGGTCATTGGGGGCCCACGCTCTTCATTCCCAATAGCACGCCATGCAAGTCAGCGGCAAATCCGCGCACCGCGTCCATGTTGACCTTGTTGCGACGCACGAGCCAGTTGTAGCCCAACACCGCAGGCACAGCCACGGCCAGCCCGATGGCCGTCATGATGAGGGCCTCACCCACCGGACCGGCCACCTTGTCGATGGAGGCCTGGCCCGCAATGCCAATCGCCGTCAGTGCGTGGTAGATGCCCCAGACCGTGCCAAACAAACCAACGAAGGGCGCTGTAGAACCCACGGTGGCCAAAAACGCCAGGCCGTTCTGCAGGCGCGACTGCACTTCGCCCACGCTGCGCTCAATGCTCATCGTGACCCAGGTGTTGCGGTCGATGTGCTGGGTGAGCGTGCCCTCGTGGTGTTCACCCGCTGTGATGGCCTGCTGTGCAATGAAATGGAAGGCGGTGCCCTCAGGCAGGCGCTTAAGTCCCTGTTGCAAATCGCCCGCCTGGAAGAACTGCGTACGTGCTGCGCGAGCCTGGGCCGCGAGTTGAAAGCTCTCACGCAGTTTGCTGACGAGGATGCTCCAACTGCCCAGGCTCATGCCCAGCATGATGAAGAGCGTGCCTTTGGAAACCCAGTCGCCACTTTCCCACATCGCCTTGAGGCCATAGGGGTTGGCGGAGGCCACGGCGGCAGCGTCGGTTGTCTGCGCCAAAACCAAAGCAGGCAGCAAGCAGGCACTGGCCCCTAAGAGAATTTTCCAACTTCGTTTCAACTGATTTTTTTGATTCAGCACAACAACCCTTTCATTCATCAAACTTGAATTCGAACACCTGATCGGCCAACACATCCCCTGTTGCAGAGGCATCGCACCGGTACTGCAACATGGCTTGTTTCACAGCCGCTTCAAACACCCCGCGCGGTTTGGCACTGAGAATTTCTACCGCCACCACCTTGCCCGCACGCACCGTGGCACGGGCCTCGACACGGCCGCTGATGCCGTCCTGCGAAGCCCGCCGTGGCATGACAGGCTGAACCTGTTGAGGACAAACCAAACCGATGGCTTGGGGCACCGCGCGCGGCGGCGGGGCCACAGGTGCAGGCGGCGCCGGGGGCGCAGCCACCACCACCTCAGGCGGCGGCGGTGCAGGCGGCGTGGGCGTGATGACCATGGGGCTTGGCAGTTCGGTGGTCGCGGCCTGCACCACCGGCGGTGCGGCAGGCGGCGGCGCGGCCGCCACCACTTTTTGCGGTGGTGTCACTTTGGGCACCACAGGTTCGGGGGGTGGCGGTGGAGGGGGTGGGGGTGGCGCCTCTGCAATCAACGCGACCTGCACGGGGGCTTTGACGAACTGCACCACCTGCGTCGCCAAGCCCTGGGTCAGCGCCCAGCCCACCACGACATGCAAACCCAGCACCGCCGCAAAACCCCACCAGCGCGAGCGGGTGGCTTCAGGATTAGAGGAGAAATTCATGCGGGGTGGCAGATGGGGAGATGGCCTTGGGCGACATACCAGGCCCGTGTATCACTCATCCGTGCTTTGGCAATGGATGGCTCGACAGCCGTGAGATCGAGCCCCATTTTATGGGGCGGGATGGGGCATGCTGCCCGCCACAACGGCGGGGACAACGGTTCAACACGGTGGCACAGGGCAACGACAACAGGTTCCATCATGGATCAGTACGGTCAATGGCCGAGTTCAGATTCAAGCCAGCATCACCAGGACGGGCCGTTGGTCACTGCTGCTCCACTGGCGGTCCACAGGCACACCGAAGACCGATTGAATCTGGGTAGGTTCGAGCACATCGTGGGGACAACCTTGAGCCACCAAGTGGCCGTTCTTCAGCATCAGCACCCGATCGGCATGCCGGGCCGCGAGGTTCAAATCGTGCAAAACCGCGATCACCGCCGTTCCGCGTCGGGACATTTGATGGGCCCAGCCCAGCACGCAGCGCTGCTGCGCCAGGTCCAGCGCTGAGGTGGGCTCGTCCAGCAGCAAGACACTGGGGGCCTGGGCCTGCCACAACTGCGCAGCGGCTCGGGCAAACTGAACCCGCTGACGCTCGCCGCCCGACAGGCTGGGGTAGTCACGATCCGCCAACCCCTGCAGTTGCAGGGACTCCAGTACCGCATCTACGACCTCGTTGTCGGCGGCGGCACCGGCGCCACGGTGAGGCAAGCGGCCCAAGGCCACCACCTCGCGCACGCTGAAGTCAAACGACAGCGTGGCCTGCTGCGTCATCACCGCGAGCCGTTTGGCAAGTTGATCACGCGGCCAAGCACGCACCGAGCGGCCATCGAAGGCCACATCACCTTGAATGGGCCACTCGGCACACAGTGCCTTGAGCAAACTGGACTTGCCCGCGCCATTGGGGCCCACCACCGCCACGAACTCATCGGGGCTGACGTCAAACGTCAAGCCTTGCAACAGGCTGCGTCCACCTCGCTGCAATGAAAGGGCTTGCACCTGCAGCAGTGTCATGACCAACGACCTCGGTGACGCAACAACCACAAGAAAAACGGCGCACCGATCAGGGCCGTGAGTATGCCGATGGGCAATTCAGCAGGCCGCACGGCGGTGCGTGCCACCAGGTCACCAGCCGTTAGCAAGGTGGCACCCAGCATTGCGGAAAGGGGCAGAACCAGTCTGTGATCCGGCCCCACCAAGAGCCGCGCAACATGGGGTGCAATCAAACCAATGAAGCCGATCACACCGCACATGGCCACCACCGCACCCGCACCGGCGGCGCTGAGCACGATCACACCGCGCTTGAGGCTTTCAACCGCCACCCCCAGGTGCAAGGCCTCCGACTCACCGAGCAAGAGCGCATTGAGCGGGGCCGCGATGAGGGGCACTGCCACCACCAGGGCCAGTGCGGCTGGCGCGATGCCCGTCAGCGACCCCCAGGTGGCTGCGCCCAGGCTGCCCAAACTCCAGAACGTTAGGTTGCGCAACTGCTCGTCGGTGGCCACATAGGTGAGCAAACCAATGCCCGCCCCGGTCAGAGCATTGATGGCGATGCCCGTGAGCAGCAAGGTGGTGGGGTCCAGCACGCCCTCTCGGCGCGCCAAACTGAAAACCACGGCGGTGGTGAGCAGCGCGCCCAAAAAAGCAGCGACAGGCAAGGTCCACACACCCAGCACATGAGAAAAGCCCGCGAACAAAGTGGCCCCGAGCACGATGACGGCCACCGCCCCCAGCGCCGCGCCCGCCGACACACCAATCAGCGCCGGATCGGCCAAAGGATTGCGAAACAAGGCCTGCATCAACACACCGGTACACGCCAGCACACCGCCCGCCAACAAGCCCTGCAACACACGGGGCAGGCGCACCGTCCACACCACCGTGCGCATGGCCTCGCTCAATGCAGGATCGTCCCAGCCCAGCAGCGAGGACAGCACCTGACTGGGCGCAATACGCACGGCACCGGTGCCTATCGCGAGCAAGGCGACCAGCATCAACGCCCCGCCCGACAGGAGCAAGACGAGGGACGCCTGCAGGCGGCGCGGGGTCATCGGCGTCTTCTCCCGCGCAGGGCTGTGGGCAAATCAGCAGTGGGCTTCATTTGAACTGCCCGGGGTGCAAGGCCCGCGCGACTTCGCGAATACCGGCCGGGGTTTGAATACCCATGCCTTGCAAATAGTGCCCTGGCACCGTGATCAAACGGCCCGCCCTTCCCGCTGGCGTGGCCATCGCACCCGGTGCACGCAGCGCCACCGCAACGCCATCGCTGGGCACGGTGCCATCCTGGTTGGTCAGGATGAACTCGGGCGCGGCTTCAATCATGGCTTCGGCACTCATCACTTTGAAGCCATCGAACGCTTCAGCCACGTTGTCGCCACCGGCCAGGTCCAGCAGCGCTGCCACATTGGTGCCGCGACCGCCCACCAATGTGGGCCGCTGCCCACCGGCCAAAATAAAAATGGCTTTCGGTTTGCGGGGCAACTTGGCCACCTGCGCGGCGACTTCGGCCATGTCGGCGCGGAACTTGGCCACCAGCCGCTCGCCTTCGGCCGCTTTGCCCAGCACGCTTGCGACGAAACGAATGCGGCGCTCCACACCGGCGGGGCTTTGTTCGCCATCGATCACATCGACCTTGACACCTGCTGCCCGCAACTGATCCAGGGTTTGCGGCACCACCCATTCATTGCTGATGAGCAAACGCGTGGGCGATACCGCCAACATCGGTTCGGCCGATGTTTGGCGAAAGCCTGGCAAACGGGGCACTTTCGCCAACTCGGTCAGGTGGTCGCTGCCGCCACCCACCGCCACGATCTGCGACGCTCCGCCCAAAGCAACAACGATTTCCGCCACATAGCTGTTGGTGACGATGAGGCGCTCTGCGGCTGCAGCAGGTCCAGCCAGCAGCATCAGCGCCCAAACAATCAGTGCCCAGCACCGACGCAGTACCGAATGAGTTTGGGCATATTGACCCTGCGCAGCCGTCTTCATGGCATCTCCTTGGCGAGGGAATCAAGGGCCAGCGCTTGCGCGCGGTGGGCCACAGCGTCGAGCCAGGCTTGAGGCTTGTCCAAACCCTGCGGCATGAACACGAGGCTGCCACCGTCGGCATCCAGCACTTGCAGCCCCATCACATCGCCCTGCGTGACGGCGCGCACGGCCACGGCACACTGTGGCCGGGCGTGCAGCTTGCACAACAAGTCGGTGGCATGCGCGCCGGGTGGGGTGTGCATGGTTTTACCGAGCGCGCCGCGATACACCGAGGCAGCCCCCATGCCGCTCATGTCCAGCTGCATCGCAGGGGCTTGATCACAACACAAAATGGCCGCCGTGGCCCAGGCCTGAACCTGCGCGCCCTGCGCTACCGTTTCACCCACCAACCACTGAGACGCCATCACGTTCACCTTGGGCGGCAGGGCCATGGGTGCGGCCTCCCAAACGGCTTGCGGTGAGGCCACCGCGAACTGTTGCAACCACGGCAAGGCTTCTTCGCGACCGCTTTTGCTCATCAAAAACAAGCGGCCAATCACGTCACCCCTTCCATCGAACCAATTCAAACTGAAGGTGTGGCCGTGGCCATCTTCTTCTTCGAAGAGGTCGATGCGTGCCACGCCCTGTGTGGACAAAAACACATGGTGCTGCTCCCCTTGAATCGTGATGCCCGAGGTTGTCGCGACATCAATATGTGCGCGGGCCAGAATGTCCAGTTTCACGCCCAAGCGGTTGCGTACCGCCACCAGCACCCTGCCCCACTGTGCCAGCGGTTCGAGCAGCTTCGCCAGACCCACTTGCAAAGGCTGGTTGCCGCGCCCGGTGGCACTTGCCAGCAAAGCCGCTTCGGGCACACCCAGAAGGGCTGCGGCCTCGGGGCCGTGCAGGTGGTGGTGCTCGGTCAGGGCTTGTCGCCAACGGGCGTACAAACGATCCGGGTCACGCAACAGAAGTTGCGACTCTTCGGGGGACAAGGACGTGGTCTTGGGATGCATCAGCCGTTCTCCCGGGTTCAAAAGCTGTAGCGGGCGTTCAGGTAAACAAAACGCGCAGGCGGGTCCATGGTGGCGCCCGTGTTGCTCCAGTTGATGGGTTGGCGTTTGTCGCTGAGGTTGTCAATGCCCAGGGCCAAGGCCAAGGCTTTGGTAGCGCGGTACTCCAGCCGCAGGTCGGCCGTGCCGTAGCTGCTGTTGAAGGGCGCGCTGCCGCGAATGGCAGGGTCGGCATTCCAGTAGTCGCTGTAGTGCCGGGTGCGGAAATCAACCCGCCAGGCGCCACGCGTGTAGGCCACACCCAGCCTGGCCATGACGCGAGAACGTTGCGTCAGGCGTGCGCCAGTGGACTCATCGGTGGCGTCCAAATAGTCCAAACCGAGTTGGGTAGACCATTGGGGCGTGATGCGCCACTGGCCCTGCACCTCCACCCCCTTGAGCCGTGCCTGGGCCACGTTGGCATATTGGCTGCGCAACTGCACACTGGCCGGATCGGAGGCCTCGCGCGGGCGCGAAACGCTTTGGATGAGGTTGTCGACTTTGGAATCGAAATAGGTGAGCTCACCGCTGAAGTCGCGCTGGTTGAACCCCAGCGCGATCTCATTGGTTTTGTTGGTTTCAGGCTTCAAATTGGGGTCGCCCACAACCAAAAAGCGGCCACGCAAAAAGCTGGAGTACTGCTCCAGCACGCTCGGTGCACGGTAGGCTTCGCCATGCCCCAAACGCACGGACCAGGGACCGGTGCGGTAGGTCAAGGCGGCGCGCGGCGTGGTCACTGAACCGAAATCGTTGAAGCGGTCTTCACGAACACCCGCCAGCAGCGAGAAGCCGCCGCCGATGCGCCATTCGTCTTGAATCAACACATGCTCGTTGCTGCGACGCGCCTCGCGGCTGTTGATGCTGATGTTGAGCCTGTCCACCGTCTGACCTGCGCCCAACACGAGGGCATGCGGACCCCAGTCGTAAAAGTAGCGGGCGTTGAGCTGGGTTTGCCGATAGTCGGTGGTCTCGATCGTGGGGAAAGCACGTGTGGTGGACGCATCCGACTGGCCTTGCGCCACGTCTACCGCCAACTGGCCGCCCGCCACTCGGCCGCTGTATCGCAATGCGCCGAAGGTTCGGCGCTCCTTCTCATAGCCTTCATAACTTTGTGCCGTGGGCCGGGCAGGCGGTGCCGCAGCCAGCAGACCGGGGCTTTTGTCCGATTGGTCCAAATGCTCCAGCGCCCACATGAGGCGGTGGTCTTCATTCAAGACCAACTCACCTTGGTACATCAGGAAGCGCTGATCGATTTTTCCCAGGTCTGCCAGCGCTGCGTTCTTGTTGTAGCGGTACAGGTCACGGCTGCGCTGCTCCAGTGATACACGGTGCCGCGTGGCCGCCGCCGCAAAGTTGAGTGTGGCCCCGGCAGCCACCGTATCGCGCTGGTGGTCGGTGGTTTGTCCCAGTGTGGTGCGCACACTGCCACTGCCCGGTTCTGCTTTGGCCACCGACTTGGTCACCACGTTGATGACGCCACCCGTGGCATCGGCACCGTACAGCGCGGACATCGGCCCACGCACGATTTCAATGCGCTCGACATCTTCCAGCGCAATCAGGTTCAGGTTCACCCCGCCGTACTTGGCGGTGCGCCGCAAACCATCCACCAGCACCAGAACGGGAGAACCTGCATTGGTGATGATGCCCCGTATCGCCAACGTGGAATTGGCCCCGTTGGCCCGGGCATCCACCCCCACGGCCAGTTGCAATGCTTCCGTCAAGCTGGTGCCCGGGTAGCTCTGCAACTCGCGCTGCGAAATCACCTGCACCGCCGCCTGCACGTCGGCAACAGGCTGGGTGCGGCTCGTGGCCGTGACGACGACGGGTGGTAACGTCGCTGCTTCGTTGTCACCCGCGGATTGCGCCTGTGCCGTGGCGCTGAACAGGCCCGTCAAACAAAGGCCCAACACAGCGCCACGCGGAACGCAGGGGGCCACAAACACGCTGCCATTGAGCGCACGCACCAAAGGTGCCAAAACGTACTTGGATCTCACGGTCATCTCCTGATCGCCGCGTGCTCATGCATGCGGCCTCAAAACGAAGGTCTCAGGCGTGCGTGGTGGTGCCACGCACGCCTGACGGGCGTCGATGAATCAGGAGAAAGAGGGAGGCCCGCGCGGTTGCGCGGTGCGCCAGGCAAAGAGGGTGTGTGCTGCCTGCAAGAACAGAGGCGGTACAAGCGCACTCACATGCGGCATCCAAACCGCACCGGCTGCCGGCGGCGGCAAGCCCATCGCGGGTGACGAGCCACAGCAGGGGCAGTTCTGCATGTGTGTTGTGGCATCAGAGGAACCGGGCGCGGAGGACTGGTCCGACACGACGCCCTCACCTACAACGACAAAACGCGCCCCCTGCGCTGTACACACTTCCACCCACTTGCTGTCACCCCGGGCTGCATGAACTGCATGCGACAAGGTGGGCAACAACACCGCAGCCAGCATCGCAAAAAGCGCGAGCCAGCAACGTCGGCGAAGTGTGGTGGGCGTCAAAGTAAACACGGCGCGGATTGTATCGACAGGTTTTTCTCAAACGATTGGCGGTGTTCATGCCCATGACTTCCAAAACACGCCGTCTCACACGCGACCGAGAACGAGGTTACCCGGGTCTTTGGCATATTCGTTTCATCACGCTTGAAAGCAGTCATGCAGCCAACCTTCGAAGGCGCAGTCCCCACAGCCAGGCTGCGCCTGCGGCGATGCCCAACAAGGTCAGTCCGTAGCCGGCCAGGCGCTGGTCGTCTTCGAGGTAGGCATTACAAAGTCGCACGGGGGATTGGGCCACGAGCAAACCGACCGTCACCGTCATCCACACCGTGTTTCCCACAAAAAAAGCCTGCACCACGGTACCGGCCGGTCGCCAGGAAAGCATCAACAGACCGCCGGCCAGCAGCAGGCTGGCCACCTTCCAGGCGTCAACCGCTGGATCGGCCACGGCGGCGTCCAGCGCACGCGGCACCATCCATACGCTGAAAAGTCCGGTACCGAGCAACCAGCCGCTCAATCCCACGCGGTTGACCGGAGCAAGCAAACGCGCCAGCGTGGACCGCCAAGGCAGCACCATGCCTGCACCACACAGCACCAGCAGCGGCAACTGAAGGTTCATGTGCAGGCTCATGCGCGACAACAGCAGCTCGCGCACCGGGGGCGACAGCAGCAAACCCAAGGCGGCCGCAGCCGCCACGGCCACGGGAATGCTGCTGCGCCGCTTCACGACGCCAACTCCCACGCCAAACGTAAGGCGCGCAGGGGTGATTCCTGGGGCATCACGGCGCGAAGACGGGCATGGCGGTCGATCACCAGCCAGGCGGCGTTGTGAACGAACTCGCCCTCGATCTTGACATCGTCAAGCACGATGATGCCCAGGCGACGCAGCGCCACCTGGAGTTGCTCGGCATCGCTGGGCCGCCACATCGACCACTGCCCAGGCTGCGCTTCAAATCGTGCGGCATGGCGGGCGAGCACCTCCAGGCTGTCGCGCTGTGGATCGAAACTCACGGTCACGAGCCGCACACGACCAGTCAATCCGCGCGCCCGGATCTGTCGTTGCAGCTCCCGGGTCTGGGCACTTTGCACCGAACACAGTGTGCGGCAGCCGGTGTAAATGAAATGCATCACTGCGACGCGGCCGTCCTGGCGCAAGGCGTCGGACCAATCCGTCGTCGCAGCCTGCGGGTCGCCGGCAGCCTGTACGGTCAGAGGCGGCAGCAGAGGACGTTCTCGCGCCACACTTCGCCGGCGCGCCTCTTCTGCGGTCAACAGCGTAAAACCATCGGTGGCCAGACCGAAAGCACCCAGCACCAAAACAAGGCTGATTGTGCTGGCCAGGCCGGTGCCCAGCCAGCTCAAGGCAGGGTCTCCAGTTCCGCACCACCGGCCCATGGCTTGCCTCGGTCCTGGGTGGCCTTGCGCTGTTCCTCAACAAAAGCCGTCGTCACTTCACTCGCTTGGTTGCCCCATTGGCTGCGCAGGTGCGTGGCCACGGCGGCCAGCTCGGCGTCTGACAGCGTGGCAAAAGCCGGCATCACCCCTTTGTACGTGTTGCCCTTGACGACCATCTCGCCGCTCACGCCATGCAGCAGGATCTGCACCAGGCGGGTCGGGCTGCCCAGCACCCACTCAGACCCAGCCAGCGGCGGGAACACACCCGGCACACCGCCACCGTTGGCCTGGTGGCAGGCGACACATTTGGCGCTGTAGATGGGCGATCCATCGACCTTGGCGCCGGGCGGCGGTTTGGGCTTGCCGCGCAATGCCGCCTCCGTGCGCTGGTCGCCCCAGGTGGATTTACCCCCACCTGGGGTGCTGTAGATGTAGAACGCGCCCCACATGGCCATCGCCCCGAGGAACATGATCAGGAACCAGGGCAAGGGGCGGTTATGTTCGTCGGGGTCCCTGGCCTCGCGGCGGTGGGCCTGGCTGGGCTTTTGGCTTTGGCGACTCATGGTTTGACTCCCTTGGCAGGGGCCGAGGCGGCGTCTTCTGGCGGCAGGATGGGATAGGTGCGGTCCAGGGCCAGGAGGTAGTCCACCAGATCGAGCGCCTCCTGGCGCGCCACCACGGCGTAGCCGTTGGCTGGCCTGTAGGCGTCGGGCAAGTTGATGACCACGTCTCGGGACGTGACAGCGGTCGGGTGCCGCAACTCGAAAAGGTAGGGGTAGGCCGGCATCGTCGAGCGCGGTGTGTAGGCACGCGGTTGGTACAGGTGGCCCAGCTGCCAGTCACGGCTGGGCTGGCGTGCGCCGATGTTGAGCAGGTCAGGCCCTGTGCGCATGGTGCCCAGCAAATGTGGCGAGTCGTAGAAATAATCACTGGCCACCGAAGGCCGCCCCCAGCCTCGCAGGCCGTCAGGTGCCTGGGATGGATCGCGCGGCTGCTGGGAGTGGCAGTAAACACAGCCGTTGGCGATGTACTGCTGGCGTCCAGCCAATTGCTCCCGGGTGTAGGGCTTCAGCTCGGTCCCCACCGGATGGGCCTGGCCGGCCAGCATATAAGGCAACACCACCATCAGGGCCGTGGCCAAGGACAAAATGACCATGGCGCCAGAGGCGATGCGGATTTCATCGATATGGCCCTTCATGCCGCAACCTCCGCTTTCTGGGCGCGGTTGAGCAAACGGCCCACCCACCCCAAGTCATTGAAGGCAGCAGCCCCCAAGCGTCGCGGCCCGAAGCGCAGCACCATGGCCACGAAGTGGAAAGCGAAGACAAGATGACCCAGCGTCATCAACGCACCGCCAATGGAGCGAGCCTTCAGGTAGGGCAGCGTCAACGTGACCGACTCCATAAACGGACGCGCCACATCCAGCATGGCCACCCCCTGCAGCCAGCCGCCAATCGTCAACCACACCAGGTAGATTCCAAAACCAAGGGTGACCAGCCAGAAGTGCAGGCTGATCAATTTCGGGTAGGGCCACTCCCATTCCGTGACGCGAGGCATCACGAAGTAGATGGCACCGAACATCACAAACGAGAAAAAGCCGTAGAGCCCGAGGTGGGCATGGGCCACGGTGTAGTGGGTGAAATGGGTGATGGTGTTCACTGAGCGCAGGCTTTCGAGTGAACCCTGCACCGAGGCCAGCGTGTACATCATGGTCCCCAGCACAATGAAACGCAGCGTCGGCGAATGTCGCAAGGCCCGAAAGTGACCCAACACCGTCATGTGCTGGTTCACGGCCACCGCCAGCACAGGGATGCACATCATCATGCTTTGCACGATGCTGATCGTGATGAACCAACTGGGCACTGGCCCGCCGATGAGGTGGTGGCCACCCACCTGGCTATAGAAGAAGGCCAGACCCCAAAAGCCCAAGAGCGAGAGGTTGTAGGAGTGGATGGGCTTGCCCAGGACTTTGGGAATGAAGTAGTAGGCCGCCGCCAGGCCCAGCGGCGTGAACCACAGACCGAGTGCATTGTGGCCATACCACCAGTTCATCGTGGCCTGCTGCACGCCAGTGTGCAGGCCAGGGATGTTCGCTACAAAAAACAGCACCGGAAACCACAACAGCCCGGCGCCGAGGTACCAGACCGAGACGTAAAGGTGTTCGACGCGTCGCTGCAACAGCGTCAGCGCCAGGGGCAGGCCCATCAACCCGCCGCCGATGAATAGCAAGATGTCAATCTGCCAGGGAAACTCCAGCCATTCCATGCCGTCAGACCAACCTGCCAGCAAGGCCCCCACCCCCAGCGTGACACCCATGTGCCAGAAAAAAGCCCCCCAGTACGCATAACGCGCGCCCACCAAAGGCGTGCGTAGCAGCCGCGGAATCATCCACAGCGCAATGCCAACCCCCGCAAATGAACACCACCCATAACCCACGATGTTCAGATGCGCTGGCCGAATGCGACCAAAAGTGAGCCAAGCTTGTTCGACCAGCCAGTCGGGCGCATGCAGTTTCACGGACGACATCAGCCCCGCCACCGAGCCCCAGACCAGCCAGACGATGGCCAAAAAAAGGCACAGCAGTGCAGGCCCTGCGCTGCTGCGGTCAATGCGCTGGCGCTCGGCGAGCTCATCCTCCATTGCGGCCTGTGAGCCGCCCTGCGGATCCACAGACTGCTGCAAAGCTGCTTGGCCTGCCACGTTCAATGCAGGATCTTCAACCCGGCCTTGTTCGTAGGGCTCAAAAATCTGCTGCGCGGCTGCTTCACCCTGGCCAAACAAGCCACGCGCCATCGACGCGATGAAGATCAACAGCGCAACAATCGAAACCAAAAATGTGGCCAGAAGCAGGCCGACGGTGCTGTCCATCAAATACCTCGTTAAAAAGGGAATTCGGCACCCCCACCGAAGTGGGCGGCCATGGGCCAAACGCGCAGCAGTGGCCCCGCGTCATGGCGCTGCGGTGCGATTTCTCGCGGTGCAGATTGGGATGGTGCGTGCATCAGGGCCACGACCGAGGTTGATGTGATGCAAGGGACACAGACGGCCCAGCGATTGCTGGCCCGTCCCAAAAATGAAGCCGAGGTGCTACCAACCATCAGGTGTCCAGGCGTTTCAAGCAGCATGACGTATCTGCGGGCACGGTGACCGCACCGCCGGTGTCGTCTTGGGGCACAGCCAGGGTGCCCTGGCTGTAACCGAAAGCCCAGCCGAACCAAATCGCTGCTGCGCCGGCAGCCAGAACCAGCCCTCGCCGCGCACCGCGCGGGCAGTACCACTGAAATTTGCTCATCAGACCACCCCCGTGTTGCTGAGGTGGGAGGCCAGCCAAGCCAACAGCGCGAGCGTTGCGCCAACGTTGAGGTAGGTCATCCAACGAATGACTTTTTGTATTTGTTTCATGAATTTCTCCGTGAACCATCCAGGCGACATGCGGCGCGACGGGCGTCCGTCGGCCAGGAACCAACCAACGCGGCCGGGCAAGGGCCGACCGCGAGGGCGTCTCAATCAGTGGGGGTCAGGACAAAATCGGCGGTGCCCGCGTGCGGTGGGCGTCGCGCATGAAGCGCGTGGGATGGGTGCTTGCGCTTGGGGCCAGCGCAAGCCGGGTGCCAGACAACATGGCCCCGTGAAATGCATGTGGCTTCGTTGGCACCACAGGCGTGTGCTGCTGCAGCAGGCAATAGCCGCAGTGGGTGTCTGACGCAACTGGCACGTCTGAGGTGGTCGTGGCACCTTGAGGTGGCAGCGGGACGAGCTTGGTGCCCTGGCTGGTGCAAACCTCCGTCCAAGTCCCACCTTGCGAATACGCGAGCCACTTGGAGACGAACGGCGCAAAGCCACCCCACACCATCACGCACAGAATTAACCATGCCAGCCGTTGATGCAGCCATCCACCCGCTCGCATCAGGTGCGAATTCACGTGTCTCATGGGAGGCAGCGACTTTCTGAATTTGACAGGGCGCTCATCCAAGGCGGCAAGGCGTTCCTTGGCGCTTAGTGCTCCCGCAATGGTCAGCACCGGATGACACGCCGTGTGTCAACGTACCGACGGCGATGATCAGCGCCGCCAGCACCACCCACAAACCCACTGAGCAGCGGATGGCGTTACCCAGTTCCTGCCAGTAAATGTTGTCATTCATCATTCTTTAGTCTTTCAGCTTTTTTTGGGTTGGGCCCAGCAGACTTTTTGGCCAGCTCAGAAACTGTCCGATACCCCCATTCGCAGAACTTGGTCATGGCTGAACCCACCGCACCAGACCATTCGCATCCTCAGTCCATGGTGCAGGCAAATCGTTGGAATAGACCATCTTGTCCGTCGGAGAGATCGGCGCTGTCGCGATAGGTCCGATCGGAGAAAAGGCTTTGACCGCAGATTCAACATCTGCAGACCTAGAGGCGACCGGCGCAATTGAAGGCTGCTCTTGGGCTTTCTGTTGTGCCAACCAGCGCTCACTGACCCACAACGAGGCCGCGTAGATGAAACAAACGGCGGCCACATGACCACCGACAAACCACCGAATTCGTCGGCGGGTTTTCTGCCATTCACGAGCTTGTTTGTTCATGGCGAGGCCCTTCCCCGGCGCTCTACACGCAGGTTCAGGTTCGCCATGCAGTGCATGACACCTTCAGCGGTTTTCAATCAGAACTCCCGATACCCGCGCGCGGAAAATGCGCGCGAATGCAAGACAACCTTCCGCTCCCCTCAAAGGGGACGGCGCGGAATCTTCGTCAACACATCAGGAGTGGATGGGCGGTGCCCGCGCCTGGGCATGGCACCCGGCGTCACGCAGGGCTGGCGCTTGCCGAGAGGATGAAGGCGCCACAGAAACCAAGACAACCGGTGCCAGTATCTGCAGGCCAAGTGGCGGCAGGTCCAAGCTCCCGTGCTGGAGCAAACAAAACGCACAGTGCTCTAACTGCACCGCCGCTGGAGCGGGCGAGCGTGAGGGGTCCGCCGAGGATTCGGCAGGCAACGCCACCTGGCGCATCCCCTGTGGCGTGCAGATTTCAGTCCACACCACGGTACCGCGCTGCGCGGCGAGCGCATGCGAAACCGTCGGAAACAGCACCGCCGCCAGCATCGCAAACAGCGCAAGCCAACAGCGTCGGCGAAGTGTGGTGGGCGTCAAAGTGAACACGGGGCGGATTGTATCGACAGGTCTTTTGCAAACGACTTGGCTGCATGCAACAACATCACGGTCAACACGTGCCTCGGTTGCTCAGTCAAACAAGGGAAAGCACAGTTGCACTCGTCCATCACCTTTTTTTGAACTTGTTATAAAGCCGCTCAAACCACTGGGTAGTCAACATGACAAAAAGCGTTCAAACCCTTCTGGAAGACATCGCTCTGCTGGGGCAAACGCCGTTTGAAATCGTTCAAGCCGTGCGCGCCTTGGCCCTGAAAACCATCCAGCCCCTGACGGAGGAGGTCAAGTACGGCGGGATCCTGTTTGGCTCCACGGTGCAGTTCGCCGGTGTGTTCGCCTACAAGGCACACGTTTCTGTGGAGTTCAGCCAGGGTGCGCGTATCCAGGACACCGATGGACACCTGGAGGGTGGTGGAAAGGGTCGCCGCCACATCAAACTGCAAAGCGTCGAGGACCTCAAGGCAAAGAATCTGAAGAACTACCTCAGACTGGCGCACGAGGCTGCGCTGGACAACACGGCCTCGCCGGGCACAACCAAGAAACCATGAACAAGCTGCACATCACCGAAATCAAAGCTTTCGTGCCAGCGAGGGACTTTGCCGTCTCCAAGCAGTTCTACCAAGACCTCGGTTTCACCATGGCCAGTGAAGGCGGTGGAGTGGCCTACTTCCATTTGGAGCACGTGAGTTTTTTGCTACAGGACTACTGCGTTCCTGCTTTGGCCGAGAACTTCATGATGCACATCCTGGTGCAGGACGTGGACGCCTGGTGGAAACACGTCAAAGCCAGCGGCGTCGAAGCCAAGTACGGTGTCAAGACCACGCCGATGGAATCGCAGCCTTGGAAGATGCGCGACTTCTGCCTCTATGACCCCTCCGGGGTGCTGTGGCGGATTGGCCAGAACACAGACTGACTTGGCGGCGCGGCCGATGGCGAGCAGGCTCTATCGTCTTCGGCCCAGCGGCATAACCCAAGCCAAGTGGGATCAAGCATTTTTCATGACACCTTGAAACGCCGCAGCATGAAGGCGGCGGAGGCCAGCACCAGCAAGCTCAAACCCGCCAGTCGCCACAGCGGCTGCAACACCGCCGACAAACCTGCCGCAGAGCGCTGGGGGTTGGCCGCCCAGCGGGGCAACTGCCCGTAGTCTTGCACGCTCATGGGCTGGTTGACCTGCGCACGGGAGACAAAGAAGGCGCGCCAACGGCCATGGAATTCATTGACCATGGCCATGAATTCGGCCATGCGCTGTGGCCCGCTGCCTGCCACTTCAGCCAACACCTCGTTCATCAACAAAGCGGGCGACACCACAGAAAACCGCTGGACCACCGCTTGCTGGCGGGCCAACTGGGCCTCGTGCTCCAGCAGCAATGCATCCACCCGCTGCACCGCCGCTTGTTGGGTGACCAAACGCCGCAAGGTGCGCTCGCGTGCGCTGCCAGGGTTCAGGCTCACATCGGTTTGCGGATGCGACTCCAGGTACTTGGCCAGCTCTGCATCGCGGTTGCTTTCAGCATCTACGGCCGCAGCGCGCACTTGCAGAACCAGGCTGGCCCGTGAGGGGGCAGGATAAAGCGCCCCGGCAATCGCATGGGTGGCTGCCGGCAGGATCAGCAGCATCACGATCCAGACACCGACCGAGGCCATGGCATTCCACGCGGAACTGCGGCCGAGCATGCCCACGCAAAGCGACAGTGCAAGCCAAAAAAGGCCGTACCCCAACACCGCAACGCACAGCAGCCCGGTGGCGGGCAGATCAGCCGCCAGGTTCACCCCGAATGCCGCCAAACAAACCAGGACCATGGCGAGGACCGCGACCACAGGCAAGCCGCCGCGCACCGCCAGGCGCAACAACAACCACAAGCCCATGGAATGGCCACAGGAGGCCACGAGGCCCAAACGTCCCTGCTCGCGCTCCAGCGACACCAGGTTGTAGGTCAATAACAAAAGACACAAGGGGTAAATGAAGACCAGCACAAAAGCCAGATCAAACCAGTCCGACAACAAGTGCATAGGGTTGGCGATTTCGTCTTTGAAGAGAAAACTGTCTTTGCTAGCAGCCGACACCAGCAGCACGGGCGGCAAGAGGTCGCGCAGCCCCACCGCCACAGGGGCCAGAGGCAATAAAGGCAAGTCAACGGCAGCAGCCGCGCGGCCGCTGCCCACGAATATGGCGTTTCGCGGATCTTGAAACGGTTCAGACGGTGGCTTGACCCGACCCGCGTTGATGTCCGCCAGTTGGGCCTGCGCCGCTGTGATGCGTGCGCTCTCGTCGGCTTTGGCTGACAACACCAACTCGTTGTGTTGCCGTGTTTGCCGCTGACCATTGGCCAGCGCATAAACAACTGATGCACACAAAACCAACAGCACCGCCCAAACAGCAGGGTCGCGCCAAAACAAACGCCACTCCTGGCGCAGCACAGCGCTGCTACGGGCAAGAGCGCCTGTCACAGCGGCCTCATGCGGTGAGCCGCCACCAGCGCCAGCACCGAGGCGGCCGCCCACCAGGCGAACAAGGACAGCAGGTTGTGGGCCTGGGCCTTCAAGGCCCATGCCGCGCCGGGCATCTGGTAGCTCATTTCAGGAATGCGCGCCCACAACTTCGCGTCGGCACGGTAGGTTTTGTCGCCAAAGCGGCTGTTGTTGGTGAGGTCATCACTGACCAAGTTTTGGATCAAACGCCGATGCGCCTCTGCGGCCGTGGCGAAGTGAAACTGGTGCGAGTTGTCGGTGCCTGCCAAGCCCATGGAAAACGGTTGCAGGGCCAGCATGGGAAACACCGGCCCGGCCAGGGCGCGCTGGCGGTCTTGCTCATTCAAGCCCGCACGCAAGGCGGCGATGTGTTTGTCAAAAATGCGGTAGCCGTTTTCGTCATCCCGACGCAGCAGCAGGCCACGAAAATTCACGGGCAAATCCTCCACGCGCTGCACGCCATAGGTTTGCAGCACCTCGGCCTGAAAGGCGATGTAGGCGGGGTGTTGGGGATCATGCCCAAAGGTTTTGCGTTTGTCCTGAGCGACCGCGCTGCGAAACGTTTGGGCACTGGGCAACGGTGTCTGCGCCTGCGCCAGGTCAGACGCCACCCGGGGTGCCGCAAAACAATTGAGCAGCCAAAACGCCAACAACACCACCAGGGCCACCCTTGAATGACGAAACCAGGCCGACGCGGCCAGGGTCAATGCCACAAAACCACCGAGATAAAAGCCGTAACCCACCATGGCGATGGCCAGCCGTGGCATGGCGTTGTCGACCGGGGCAGCGCTGCCCTCACCCAGCCAAAATACGGTGGCAACGACGATCAAACACACCGGGGCCAACAACATGGCCAGTTGAAAAAACAAACCCAGGCTTTTGCCCGCCAGCAGAGTGACCGAACGACATCCCAAGCCCATCAACTGGGTCAGCGTGCCGCGTTCGCGTTCCCCGGAGAAAGCGGCGAAGCCCAGCAAAATCACCACCAGCGGCAACACGGTTTGCAGCATGAATGCCAATGACAAACTGGCAAAGCGGGCTGACAAACCTGCATCGCGCGCAGCGCGAAATTGCAGATCGTTCTGGCGGTGCGCCTCCAGCCACAAAGCCGAACCTGTGTAGGGCTGCACCCCAGGGTCGGCCAGCGCCAAAGGCCCGGTATGAGTAAAAACGTATTGCCCAAAATGGGCCGCCGCATGCGGGTCTTTGGCCCCTTGCGACTCCCAGATGAGCCGGTCCGTGAGTGATGCCGCCGCGTGGGCATGGCTTTGGCGGTGTGCTTGGTCAGCCCCAAAGGCCAGCGCACACAACATCAAGACCAACACCAGCGCCGCGAGCAAACGCGAGCGCTTGTCTCGCCGCACGTCCAGCCACTCCTTGGCGGCAATGGTGAACCAGGCCCTCAAGGCGCAGCCTCCACCGCGCGTGACGCCGCAAGGTATGCGGCTTCCAACGCCGTCAATGTGATCTCACTGGCGGCCAGGGTGCGCACCAGACGGCCACGCTGCATGATGCCGATGCGGTCAGCGCATTGCTGCGCCAGGAAAAGATCATGGGTGACCATCAACACCGCCATGCCACCCGCGCGCAGGCGCACCAGCAACTGCATGAACTCGTTGGCGGCCAAGGGGTCGAGACCGGATGTGGGCTCATCCAGCAGCAACACTTCTGCGCCTTTGGCCAGGGCGATTGCAATGCCCACCTTCTGCCGCATGCCTTTGGAATAACCGGCCACGGGGCGCGCCATGGCATCAAATTGCAGGCCAGCCTCGGCGAGCAACTGCCGCAAGTCCGACTCAGGCCGACGCCTCCCGGTGGCCAAGGTGGCAAAGTAGTCCAGGTTTTCCAGGCCACTCAAGTTGCCGTAAAGCATCACCGTTTCAGGAATGTAGGCCAGCTTCTGGCGCGCCTGAAGCGGCGCTTGCGCCACATCAATGCCGCACACCAAGGCTTGGCCTTCGCTGGGCGTGATGAAACCCAAAAACAAATGAATGCAAGTGGTCTTGCCCGCCCCATTCGGACCGAGCATGCAAAACACCTGGCCCGCAGGCACCGTCAATTCAAGCCGGTCCAGGGCCGTGTTGTTTTCATATCGCTTGCTGAGTGTGCGGGCTTCGAGCATGGGGGTTACAGAGAAATTTTCAACTCGGCCTGGTAGGTGCGGCCTGGAAAGGGATGGTTCACGAAGTAGGTTTTGTTGGTGAGGTTCTCAATGCCAAAACTCAGTCGTGTGTGGGGATTGAGCCTGTAGGCCACTTTGGCATCAAAGACATTGAACGAGCTGATGCCGTTGTAAGCCGAGGGGTTGACGTCTGCGTTGTCCAGCGTGGCGTATTGACGCCCCGAGTGACGACCCGCCAGCGACCACTGGAGCTGGTCGGTTTGGTTGAAAACGGCCACCAGCGAGGCCCGTGTGCGCGGAATTTGGGGGAAGTTTTTACCCACCGTGTTCGGATAAGCGCGGTTCTCCAGCACCTTGGCATCGTTGTAAGCCAGGCTGGCAGACACATCGAGCCGAGGCAGCAATCGGCGTGCGTCCCACGCAAGCTCCACACCACGCACACGAACTTTGTCGATGTTCTGCGCATCGCTGCTGCTGGGCACCGTGCCCGCGTTGGTCTGGTTGAACAGCGTATCGCGGGTGCGTTCTTGGTAGGCCGTCACGCGCAGCGTCTGGTTGTCCCAATAACGCTGCACGGTGAAATCGGTAAAGACACCGCGCTCAGGCCGCAGGTTGGGGTTGTTGTTGATCAGAACCACTGGCGATACGCTGCCCTGGAACAACTCCACCACCGTGGGGAAACGGGTGGCTTTGGCGACGGACCAACGCGCAAACCAATCGCTGTTGGGGCTGTACTCCAACGCCAATTTGGGCGACGTGGCGCTTTCGGTGCGGTCGGGCAAGGTGTTGACCACACCAGCCCCATCCACCCTGGACGCATCGCTGGCACGCCAGTGTTCCTGGCGCAGTCCCAACACGGCCTTCCAATCGGGGGCAAAACGCCAGGCATCTTGCACGTAGACGGCGTGTGTTTCGGTGCTGCCGCGCGCCACACTGTTGACGCCGCTTGCAGCGCCCAGCCAGTTGTCGGCGCGGAAGTTGCCCTGTTTGAATTCATAGGTGTCGTAGTGATAACCGAAGGTCAACCAATGGTTCTCCCCCTCCTGCGGCCGACGCTCCAACTTCATGTCCCAGGTTTTCCAACCGCTGCCACCCATCTCACTCAAGGTGCCAGAGCCCCCGGAGAAACTCGCAGGTGGCGCCTGGCTGGCGGTGCGGCTGAGGTTGTCGTCCATCTTGTAAAGGGATGCCACCAACTCGTAGTTCCACCCGGTTGCATACCTGGATTTGAGTGACGCGGCATAACTGCTGTGCTGCTCGTTGCCCGAACGCGGAGAAAAGCTATTGGCCGGAATGTTGTAGCGTCGGCCATTGATGTTGACGTTGCCCGCGTAGACCGGATTGCCCTGCAGATCGCGCAGGTAGGTGGTGTCCCCTGCCGCCCCAGCTTGCCTGTCGTTGCGCCAGGACGCCAGGGTCAAGCGCCCTTGAACCTCGGGCGTGAAGTCGTAGCCCAGTTTGAGCTTGACCTCGTCCTGCCGTGTGCGCTCGATACCACCGCCGCCGACCCCCAACAGGGCCACGTTCTGCCCTTGCCGGTTCTGCACAAAATGGGCACCACTGGCAATGACGGTGTCTGAGGCCGTGGCGGCCGTGGTCGAAACAGGCAGCGCCACGAAACCCGTGGGTTGGCTGGTGCTGTCGAGACGACCCAGGCCCAGCAGGTAGGAAAAATCGCCGCTGCGGTTGCCGATGAAGGCATTGAGCTGGTTGCCATCCAGGTCCGCCTGGGTGCCGAGGTAGTTGAAGGTTTGGCGCAGCACCTTGAATGAGGCATCGGCCTCGAATTTTTTCGGCATCCGTGTGGTGAACAACACCGCAGCCCCCATGGCGTTGCCCGAATAAAGCGCCGAGTAGGGGCCGTAAACCACGTCCACGCGCTCGATTTCTTCCGGCAGCACCATCGACCAGCGCGGTGCAATTTGATCTTGCGCACCGAGAAAATTCGACAACAACACGCCATCGGCCAACACCAGCCCACGCGCACTCATTCGGTTGTTGGTGCCACGGGTCTCGATGGCCGAATTGCGGTCACCGAGGTAACGCCGCCGGGTGGCGAAATTGGGCAGGTACTTGACGCTGTCTTCCGCGCTGTTGACATTGAGCACCTCCAACTGCGCACGCGTGGTGCTCTCCACCGCTGCGGGGGTGTTGACATCCGTCGCTTGCCTGGACTCGCGCACACTGACCGGTGGCAAGGTGGCATCGGCGACCCCTTGGCTCCATGCAGAGCCCGCCAAAAGGGCCACTGTAGACCCCAACAAGTAATGAATTTGATGCATAAACGTGCAGAAGAAGTGGTTGAATGACCAACGGTCTGCCGCATCTACGCGGCAAGTTCTCTGCCGGATTCAAACTTTCGCAATCCGCCGACTTTTCTCCTGTGGGGGCAGCGCGCAATGGGGGCTCATAACTGACCACCAAATACAAACTCAACCGAGTGGCCGCGGTGCCACGCCATCTATCTGCGTCCTGATGGCCGCCAAATGGGCCGGGGTCGTGCCGCAGCAGCCTCCCACCAGATTCACCAAGCCTGCGCGTGCAAATTCACCGAGCAAGCGAGAGGTGACCTCGGGGGTTTCATCAAAACCCGTTTCGCTCATGGGGTTGGGCAACCCGGCATTCGGATAACAACTGATGAAGGTATCTTGGGCAGCGTTACACAACTCCTGCAAATAAGGCCGCATCAAAGCCGCGCCCATGGCGCAGTTCAGACCCACGGCCAGGGGCCGCACATGACGCAGGCTGTTCCAGAACGCGGGCACGGTTTGCCCAGACAGGATGCGCCCCGATGCATCGGTGACCGTCCCGCTGAGAATGACAGGCAACCGCTCACCCGAGGCTTCAAAAAACTCGTCGATGGCAAAGCTGGCGGCTTTGGCATTGAGGGTGTCGAAAATGGTTTCGACCAAAAGCAGATCGGCACCGCCTTCGACCAAACCTTCCACTTGTTCACGGTAGGCGTTGCGTAACTCGTCGAAGGTGATGTTGCGGGCCCCGGCGTCGTTCACATCGGGGCTGATGCTGGCGGTGCGGGGCGTGGGGCCGATGGCACCGGCCACAAAACGTGGTTGCTCGAGTGTGCTGAACCTGTCACACGCCCGACGCGCCAGGCGCGCGGCCTCGCGGTTCATCTCTCTGGCCAGTCCTGCCATGTCGTAGTCGGCCTGAGCGACGGAAGTGGCACCGAACGTATTGGTCTCAACAATGTCCGAGCCTGCTTCAAGGTAGGCCTCATGGATGCTAAGGATGACCTCGGGCTGGGTCAGGTTGAGCAACTCGTTGTTGCCTTTGACGGGGTGGGGGTGGTCTGCAAATCGTGTCCCCCGAAACTCGGCTTCGGTCAGGTGGCGCTGCTGGATCATGGTGCCCATGGCACCGTCGAGCAAGACAATGCGCTGGCGCAAGATGTCAGGCAGCACTTGCGCACGGGTGTAACGCTGGTTTTTTTTCATGGTGGTGGGTTCGATGGTGTGGGTTGCTCATGCGTGCGTTGGCATGGGCGGTGGCAAGCGGGCCAAGATGCCTTCACGCAAGCGCTCTGGGCGCTCGTCTCGGGCGAGCAGGCCGCTCTCGCTGTTTTGATGCAACTGGGCACAGGCCAGCACCTGGGCGGCGGATTCCGCGTCGGGCGGCAAGTCACCAAAAAAGTAACCCACCTTGCCGTGCGCTTGTAAGGCCACGGTGCAGGCGCGGTTGCAGCCGCTCATGCAGTCCACAGGGCGAATGTTGAACGGGCTGTTTTCACACAGGGCGAGGTTTTCGATTTCTTCCAGCAAGGCCCGACCTGCGCGTGGCGCATCACGCGGGGCGTCAGGGGCACGGCACAGGGCGCAGACAAAAATTTCGGTGGGGTGTGTCATGGCATCACGAATGCGGCTCGTCAGAGTTGGGTAGGGTTGGGCACGTCGCCATAGACGGCCACAGGGTCGAACACCTTGTGGGTTTCGACAAACCGCAGCGCACCGTCGCTGCCTTCAACCGCACGGTAAAAACAACTCCGATAGCCCACATGGCAGCTGGCTCCGTTGCCCGCCACACGCACGCGCAACCAAATGGCATCTTGGTCGTCGTCCACGCGCATCTCCACCACCTCTTGCACCAAGCCGCTGCTGGCACCCTTGTGCCACAACAACTGGCGGCTGCGGCTCCAGTAGTGCGCCTCGCGGGTGGCCATGGTTTTTTGCAGGGCTTCGGCGTTCATGTAGCCCAGCATCAAAACCTCGCCCGTTTGGGCGTCGGTGGTCACGCAGGCAATCAAGCCTTGCGCATCAAATTTGGGGGCGAGCGCCTGGCCTTCCTCGACTTGTTCAATGGACGTGCGCCCTTGGAATACAGATGATGGGTTCATGCTTTGGTTCACGGAAAAAATCAATGGTGTAAGGAAGAATTGCCAGCCGGGGCTGAGAAAAACACATGGCCTTCAGTTTGCAAACGCAGCACCTGGGCACCGTAGGCTCGGGTCAATACATCGGGTGTGAGTACCTCTTCGGGTGGACCCCACGCCACCAGGCGGCTGGCAGCCACCACCGCCACCAGGTCGCAGTAGTGGGCGGCCAGGTGCAGGTCATGCAGCACCATGAGCACGGCATGCCGCTGGCCGCGCTGACGCAGCATGTGCATCAGTTGGTGTTGGTGGGGCAAGTCCAGGTGTGCGGCGGGCTCATCGGCCATCAGCAATGCGGGCTGATGGGTCAGGGCACGTGCGATGGAGGCGCGCGCTTGCTCGCCGCCCGACAGAGTCGCCAAACGGCGGTGCAACAAAGGTTCCAACTCCCACTCGTCGATCAGAGCTTGGCTTGGCGGTGCCAAACCCAGCTGCAGCAGTTCGCTGACGTTCAAATCCCAGTGGCTGTGCACATGCTGGGGCACGTAACCGATGTGTTTGGCCAGAGCACGCGACGACCAACGGCCAATCTCCTGACCCAACACCTGAATCTGACCGTGGGCAAGTGGTATCAGGCCCAGCGCGGCTTTGACCAAGGTGGACTTGCCCGCGCCATTGGGGCCTACCACACCAAACAGGCCTCGCGCGGGCACGGTGAGGTTGAGGTCTTGCAAGATGGAGCGCCCACCTGCAGTCACGCTCGCAGCGGAAAACTGCAGCGCGCCACTCATGTCCGCCGCCTCAACAGCAGCAAGATAAAAAATGGCCCGCCGACCAGGGCGGTGAGCAACCCAATCGGAATTTCGCTCGGTGCCACCACACTGCGCGCCAGCGCGTCCACCAAGACCAGCAACACACCGCCGCCCAAGACACAAGCGGGTATCAAGCGACCGTGCAACGGCCCCAGCCACCAGCGCATCACGTGGGGAACAATCAACCCGACAAAACCGATCAAGCCCCCCCAACTCACAGCCAGCGCCGTGGCCAAAGCGGCCAGCACGATGCACGCCGCAATGAAACGCGGAACACGCAGGCCCACACTCTGCGCGGTGGCCTCACCCAACCCGAGCGCATCCAGGCCAAAGGCCAAACGCTGGGCCAGAACCATCAAGACCACGAGCATGGGGAGAAAAACCATCAACTCCTGGTGCGTGGGCGTTTGCACGCCGCCGAGTTGCCACGAGACGATGGCCCGCAAATTGGTGGACTCGTCGCCGAACACCATCAGCAACAAACTGCGCAGCGCCGACAAAATGGCAGCCAGCGCCACCCCGGCCAACAGCAAACGCGCTGAGTCCCATTGCCCGCCCATTCGACCCATGGCCAGCACGAGCCAGCTCGAACCCCAAGCCCCTAAAAATGCGAGTACCGGCAAGGACCACGCGCTTGGCAACAAGGGAGGCAACAACAAAGCCACGGCCGCCCCCACCGATGCCCCCGCCGCACTACCGAGCAGATAAGGCTCGGCCAGTGGGTTTCTGAACACGCCTTGGAACAACAAACCCGCCAAGGCCAAACACGCCCCTACAAAAAAAGCGGCCGCGATACGCGGTGCGCGCCAAACCCATACCAAGTCCCGCTCCAAACTGCTACCGCTGAACCATTGCGCGGGCGACACCCAGGCGGCACCCCAACTCAGGGCCAACACCACCGCCAAGGTGGTCAAGCCCAGCAGGCCGCCCAAAACAGGCCATAAGGTGCGGCGCGAGGCCAGGCGAGGTGCTTGGGATGGGGGCAGCATCACACAAACACCTCCGGGTGCAAGGCTTGGGCATAAGCAAAAACGGCCTCGATCTGACGTGGCCCCGGAATCAATTTGTGGCCCCGCTCCATGACCACCACCCTGCCCGTTTGAACGGCGCGCAGCCGCTGCCAACCAGGACGCTGGGCGATCAAGTCAGGCGATTTGGGCGACTGCTGCAAAGAAATGATGACCTCCGGATTGCGCGTGGCAATGGCTTCGGCACTGACTTGCGCCGAGGCATTCAAATCAGCAAACACATTGATCCCACCCGCCCACGCCAAGGCATCACTGGCATAGTGGCCGGTGCCTATGGTTTGAAAGGCTCCCCGTGCGGCCGCAGCGGTTTCCAGATAAACCGTCGGCAAATGCCGCCCCGACCAGCGCTGGCGTATCTCGGCCAACTGGTTTTGCATTCGAGTGCGTAACAACTGTGCGACTTGGTCTGTGCCCGTGGCCTGCCCGACCAAATCAATGTTGCGCAGCATGGACAGCATGTCGGGATGGGCCAGCACCAAGACGGGGGTGCCCAAACGAGAAAAAGGCTCTATCAGCCCCATGGCCGTGTGGTGCGACGGGGTGACCACGATGAGGTCAGGGCGGTGCTGGGCCACCACCTCTGGCGAATAGCCCAGGGCCCCACCAATGGAGGGCTTGTCCATGGCCGCCTGCGGAAACTTGACACGCCCGCCGATGGCCACCACCCGCGATGCCAAACCCAGTGCAAAAAGAATTTCCACATTGCTGGGAAACACCGTGACGATGCGCTGGGGCGGGGCAGGAATGAACACCTTGCGGCCCATGGCATCTGTCAGGGTGCGCGGCCAGCTTGCATCCGTCGGCACACCCGGTACGGCGGCCACTGCACTGGAAGCAGCCAGCACGCTGGCGGTTGCAGCACCGAGTAAGGTGTTCATGGCGACTCGTCTGTGCCGATCCATGGGCTAGAAACGATATTGCAAACGCACAAAACCACTGCGCGGTGCGCCAGCGTTGCCTGCATCTTGTGACGACAGGTCGTCGTTGATGTAGTAGCGGTTGGTGAGGTTGTCCACCCCCGCTTGAACGGTGACGGCCGGGTGGACTTGCCAGCTCACGGCGGTGTTGAGCAAGGTGTACCCCGGCAGGCGCTGCGGATTGACCACGTTGTCACGCAAATTGCGCGAACCCACATGGTTGGCCGTGGTGGTCCAAGACCAATCACCCTGGCGGTAGGTCACCCCCAAGCCACCGATGTGGCGTGCAGACATGCGCACTCGGTAGCCCGCAAAATTGGTGCTGGCTGCTCCTGCGTTGGTGTAGGTTTGAAAGTCACGCAGCTTGGCGTCTTGGTAGGTGTAGTGCGCATAACTCGACAGCGCCTTGGTCAAGCGCCACTGCAACTGGGACTCCACACCTTGTACCCGCGAGGTGGCATTGCTGAAGATGAAGCTGTCGGGGCCGTTGCGAAAAGAGCGCTGCCCGTCGATCTTGTCGGACTGAAACAAAGCCACTTGGTAGCTCCAGGCGTCGTTCGTGGCGCGGCCTTTCACGCCCAGTTCGACGCTGCGGGTGACCTCGGGTTTGAGCAATGCGGGCACGACCACGCCGTTGAGTGTGTTCAAAGCCACGCTTTGCGGACGAAAGCCCTCGCTGGCGTTGGCGAACACGGCATGTGCCGATGCGCTGTTGTCCACCACACGCCAGTCCAGTCCCAGGCGCGGGCTGGTGCGGCTGGCGGACTGGCTGGCCGCTACCGCTGTGTTGTCGCGACGCAAGGTTTGCTCAAAGCGGTCGTGCCGCAGACCGGCCGTCAAACCAATGGCGCCCCACTCCAGACGGTTTTGCAAATAAAAACATTGCACGGTTTGGTCAAAGGTGGAGACGCTGGAGGGCCCTCTGATACCACGAGGGTCGTTGGCCACATTGCTCACGGGCGTGTTGTAGTTGGGGCCCCGGTAGGTGGGTGCGTTGCTGAAGGTGGGCGAGTTTTGGTCTTGACCGCCTTTTTCCAGGCTCAGACCCAGTTGCAAGGTGTTTGTCCATGCAGAACCTGCAGTGCGGTGACTCAGCACCAGATCATGAAACTGGGCTTGGTCATCGGTTTCGGTTTCGCTGTAGCCTTTATTGACTGCGCTGGGGGGCGGCACGATGGTGATGCCGCCCTGGAAAAAGCGGTCGTACCGCGAGAAGCTGCTCAGGTGGTCCAGCGACCAGTTCGGCCAGAGGCGCCAGCGGTTCTTCCATGCCAGGCTTTGGTACTCGCCCTCGATGTAAACGCCGGGGATGGCGAAGTTGTCTCTGGCGGTGATGCCAAACATCGGCTGTCCGTTTTGCAAGGGAATGATGGAGCCTCGGTAGGCCTTGACACGAGAGCCGTAAAACTGAAAACCAGTGGTCCAGTCCGATGTCACAGCCCAGTCCCCACTGATGACAGCCGCTGGTTGCTCTCTGTCTGTGCCCTTTTGAAAGCCGTCCGAGGCGCTGTGGGCCAAGCCGACGAAGAGGTGGCCCTGGCGGAAATCAAATCGCTGTCGCAGGCTCGCATCCAGGCGTCCGAAGCTGCCTGCGGTCAGGCTTGCAGACCCACCCTGGGCGTCGGGCTTGAGAAAAAACTGGGCCACGCCACCAATGGCGTTCTTGCCATAAAGCGACGAGGCTGGGCCTTTGATGAATTCCACACGCTCGATCAAATCGGGGGCCAACAGGGTGAGGTCGGCGTTGCCCTGCAAAAGCCGTAGCGGGATGCCGTCCACCAGCACCAGCACATCAGCGGTGTCGCGCAGGCCACGCGTCTCAAAACGGGTGAAGTAGTTGCCTTGCGTGCCATGCTGCAGGCCAGGCACGCTGCGCAGGGCGTCTTCCAAGGACTTCGCGCCCACCGCATCCATCTGGCCGCGGTCGACCACCGTGGCCGAAAAAGGCAGTTTCAGCGGGTCTTCCTCCAAGCGGGTGGCGGTGCTGATGCTGCGTTTACTCTTGACCGTGACGGCGGGCAAAGCCGTGGCGGCGGCGCGCGGTTCAGCCGGTGCCAGGGGCGCGGTTTGCACCTGTGCCACGCAAGCCATGGCCAAGGGAATCAGCAGCAGGGGTTTGGTGTTTGGCATGGGCATGGTTCCTTCATGAATGGGGTTTCAAACGGACTCCAACTCCCAACGCAAGACGGCGCTTCGTTTGCGGCAGCAGGCGGTGACGCCATCGGTGTGGGGTTGAACATGACGGGCTACAAATTCGCACACCGCTTGGCCTTTGCCACTGTCCTGTTGCAAGGCCAGGCGCTGTAGAAAAAACGCCTGCGCCTGCCCGACGTCGGAAAAAACCACGCGGTAGTCCCACTCCGCGAACAACAGGGCGTGGGGTTGTCGCTGCGACCCCAAGTCCGTCAAACAACGGTCGATGGCAGGTTGCGTGTCTGCACCATGAAGATCGGGCGGCAAAAATCCTGCTGCGCAGAAAGTTGACGGGCCGTGCTGCGCCGCCACCACCCACAGCATGTTCTTTTGAGCCCGAGGACGCATCGCATCGAAAAACCGGGCCGCCTCGTGGTGGGTGGCCCCGACATTGGCCGCAAGCACCGTGTGGGCGACCATGTCGGACGGCAACGCCTGCCAGGTTTGTGGATGCAGCACCAGTTCAATGCCGCGCGGCGTCAGTGATGGCTTTTGTGCGAGCAAACGACGCTGCATGGCAGGCTGAGGCTCTACCGCAGACCAGCGTGCACCATCAGTCAACACACGGGCTGTCAGTTCTCCACTGCCCGCCCCGATGTCCAGCACGTCGGCAAAGGGGCCGCCCAGCAAAGGCACCACCGCATCTGCATAACCCGACTGCGCAATCGTTCGTGCGTAGAACTCGGCCTGAGCGTCATCCCAATGGGCGGGACACAAGACACTCATTGCACGGGCACTGTCGCCGGGCTGTATCGGCCTGCCACGCATTGGTTCAATCCGTCGAGCAACACCTCTTTGGGCATGTCGCGGCCGATGAAGACCATTTTGGATTCGCGCACTTCTCCCTGCTTCCATGCGCTGGCCACTTCAGAGCCCATCAGCATGTGCACCCCTTGAAAAACGATGCGCTCTTTGACCCCCTCGACGTTGAGCACGCCCTTGTAGCGCATCAACTTCGTGCCATAGACCTGCACGATGGCGCCCAAGAAGTCTTCCAGGCGAACCAAATCCAGTGGTGCCGATTCACGCCAGACGAAGGACGTGACATCGTCGTCATGCTCATGGTCCACATCGGTCAAAAAGTCGGGCTCAATTTCCAAAATGGCATTGAGGTTGAAGCCGCGAATGTCGAGCAGGTCGCTCACATCCGCCACACCGTGTTTGGACTGAGAAATCTTGGCGCGCGGGTTCATCTTGGCCAAACGGGCTTTGAGGGCTTGGATGTGGGCGTCGTCCACCAGGTCGGTTTTGGTCAAGAGCACACGGTCGGCGAAACCGACTTGCTCTTGGGCTTCGTGGTGTTCGTCGAGTTGCTGCGGTGCATGCACCGCATCCACCATGGTGACGATGGCATCGAGCAAATAGGTCATGCCGATGTCGTCGTCCACAAAAAACGTTTGTGCCACCGGGGCGGGGTCGGCCAGGCCCGTGGTTTCAATCACCACGCGGTCAAACTGCAAAGTGCCTGCCGCGCGTTTGGCAGCCAACTCGCCCAGGATGCGAACCAAATCGCCGCGCACGGTGCAGCAGATGCAGCCGTTGTTCATCTCGACGATTTGTTCATCGCGGTCTTGTACCAACAGTTCGTTGTCAATGCCCGCCTCACCGAACTCGTTCTCGATCACCGCAATGCGGTGGCCATGTTGTTCTTTCAGGATGCGGTTGAGCAAGGTGGTTTTGCCACTGCCCAAAAAGCCAGTGAGGATGGTGACGGGAATCATGCTCATGAAGAAATCTCCGGGTGAGAAGTGGCCACTGAATTCGCTGAGGAAGGAACAGAAACTTTGTTAAGAGGCCCTAACGCACTGCACAGCCCCCACATGCCCAAAACCAAGGCCACGCAGGCACCACTGGGCGCATCCAGCCACCACGACAGGGACAGGCCGAGCGAAGCAGCCGCCACGGTGCCCAGCAGCGAAAGCCACCATGAGGTGCCCGCACGCAACCACAGCGCGGGCGCGATCAACGCCACGAAGACCACGAAGAGGCCGAGCACTGGAACGACGATGCTGGCCACTACGGCGAACGCCACATAGAAAACCGCGTCACGGCGCAACCATTGAGCGCACCGGTATTGCAGCAGCGACATCAGCACGGCGCAAATGGCAAGCGCCCCCACCTGCCACCAACCGGCCCACAGCACATCGGCAGCGAGCAACTCGGACAAGCGCTCACGGCCGTGGGGGTCTTGCCGTGCACCCAATAGCGCGAGGCTGGCACCCATCACGTACACGAGGCCAATCAAGGCTTCACGTTGGGCCGGCCAGCGCCGGGCCAGCCCCGCGACCACGGCGGCGCAAGCCAAAGCACCCGCAGCCGCCATTCCTTGTGTGGCGAGCGTGGAGGGGTGGTCTGTGAAGGCCGCCACCCACAGCGCCGCAGCCGCAGCGGCTTGGGCCACGGCCAGGTCAATGAAAACGACCCCGCGTGACAACACCTGGGCACCCAGCGGTGCCAGGGCCAGGATGCCAAACAACAAGGCCAAGGCCGGCGCAACAAACCACCCTGTTGCCAAGGCCTGCAACCACCCCATTGACCCGGAGAGCGCAGCAGTCGCCTCCACGCGTCAGCGCTCCACCGTTTTCAGCAATTCGTCCAGCAGTTGGTCAAACCACAGGCCCAAGGCATCAGGGCCACTCGGATCGTTGACGGTGGCGGGCAGCACCAACAAGGGCAGCTTGCCACCGAGTTGACCGACGAGCCAACGTGCGGAGCGTGGATCTTGGTAGCTGGACACCACCACGGCCAGTGGTGGTTGGGGGCGCAGTTGGTTGAGCAACCGCTGCAAATGGCCGGGGGTGGGCGCCATACCGGGCTGGGGCTCCAGGTCGGCCACCTGCTTCAAACCCAACCAGCGCCACAGGTAGGCAAACCCGCTGTGCTGGGCCACCACCTCGCGGCCCCGCAGGGGTGCGGCGCGGCGTTCCCAGGCGGCGATGCGGGCCTTCCATGCAGCTTCAAAGTCGGCTTGGCGTTTGGCGATGGCTTGTTTTTGCGTCGGTTGAAGTTTTTGCAGTTGTTCGGACAAGGCTTGCGACACCACCAGGATGCGGTGTGGGTCGGTGTGCAAATGCGGGTTGCCTGCTGCGTGTACATCGCCAGCGAAGGGGCTACCGATGGCGCCGGGTTGGGGGTCGATCAACACGACGTTGTCGGCGGCGTAGAACATGCCAGGCGCACCGTCTTGCACTTTGGCGTTGCCCGCGCGCTGCTGCAGGGTGGGCAACCAACCGGCTTCCAGGTCTGCCCCGGTGCACACCGCCACATCAGCGGAACGCAACTGGGCAATCAGCGCAGGCCGGGCCTCGATGTGGTGGGGGTCTTGGCGGGCATGGGTCGCAACGAAAACCTTGGCCTCGGGCAACAACACCCGCGCCAGCGCAGCCCACTCCGGTTCGCAAGCGAACACGGTTTGGGCTTGAACCAAGGCAGTACTGGTTCCGAAGATGAAAAGAGCTGCGAGTGAGCTTTTGAAAAACCCCCAACCGCTCGGACGGACCCTTCGACGTAGCTCGGGACCAAAGGCAATGGCGAAGTTTTTGATCTGATTGACACGGCCCTTCGACAGGCTCAGGGCGAACGGAGAGAGGTGTAACGCCCCCACTCCGTTCGGGTTGAGCCTGTCGAAACCAGCGCCGTCCTCGGTACCAGTCCCGCCACAGCAGCGTTGACAAAAACCATAGAACCTCAGGGTCAACGGGGTTTTAAAGAGGTTCTTCAGCACCTGCGGGCGATCAATACGAGTGCGCACCGTGGGCTCCGAAGGACAGGACGTACTGCAGTTGCACCGAACGTTGTGCTGCGTCTTCGATGCCTTTGGCATCACGCTGCTGGGTGTACTGCAAGCGCAGCGACTGCATGTGCGTGGGTTTCCAGGCCAGCATGACGGCGTTTTCGCGCAGTTGTCCGCCATGGAAATGGTCCTCATGGGGAATGCGCACTTTTAACTCGTCGGTTCGTGCACCCACTTCCCACGAGGGCGCAAAACGCCACACGATGCCAAGCGACGTGGCCTCGTGCCGGTCGGATGAGCGGGCATAACGGTTCAAGTCCGTCACGCGGGCCCACTCGACATTCACACGCACTTGTTGCTCACGGTTGTTGCCACCCGGGGCCCACTTCCAGGTGAAGTCCACCAGATTGGTTTTGCGGCCGCTGAACTGCGCACCATGGGCATGGCTGTGGTCATGGCCGTGGTCGTGGCCCGCGTCCATCTGCTCTTGGTGTTCTTCCTCCAACGCGGCCTCGCGCCGGTTGCGCAGGTGGGACAGGCCGAGTTGCCAACTGTGCTCGTTGTTCAGGTCGGCACCGAGTTTGGCGGTGAAGGTGATGGCACCGGGGCTTTTGCTGCTGGCGGCTTCTTCCACCAGTTGTTTACCGCGAAACACCTCGGTGCCCAGGCTCAAGTAGAACGGCGTGGGCGCGGTCCAGTTCAGGCGCAGGCCGTCGTCAAACCAATGGCCGCCCAGGAAGGCGCGGTAAAGCAAAGGCCGCTCGACGAAATCGTCTGCATGCGGGTGCTGCTCATTCAGATAGCCGATTTGCGAGCCGAAACGACCCACACGCACTTGAAGCCCCATGGGTAAGGTGCGGGTTTGAACCCAGGCCTCTTCGATTTCGGCTTCCACTTTGCCATCGTGGCTGTGGGCTGCCGCGCCAAACTGCGCGCTGAAGTAGCGGCCCAGCGGCCCGCGTGCCACCACATCGCTGTGGCCCAGGGCCAAACCTTGTTCTCGCTGGCCCAAAGCGAGTGAACGTGTGGTGTGGGCGACGTCCAGCACGGCACCGAACTCCCAGCCTTTGGTGCTGGGGTTGGGCTGAGGGTTGCTAGCCGTTTGGGCTTGTGCAGGCAGCGCAGCCAATGCGGCCGCCAACACGCCAAGTGAGTGAAGGGTTTTCATCGTTTGATGCCCAACCACACAGCGTTGGATGGAACGTAGCCGAGGTCGCGGCGGGCGGCAATCGCATTCGTGCTGCTGTTGAGCACCACGAGTTTCTGGCCTGCGGGGTCGGTGATGTAGACCTCGTCACGTGCGCCGTTGGCGGTGATCACAGGCCAAGGGGCAGCTGTAGGCATCACAGGCACTGCACCGCTGATGCGGGCGGCGTTCACCCAGGCATTGCCCTGGCGCTGGAAGACGATCAAGGTGCCTGCGTTGTCGAGGATGTAAAAACGCGTGCCACTGCGGTCAAACCCATGGGCGCGGCGAACAGTGCCTGTGGTCCAGCCTGTAGGGGTCAATTCGGAGGAACTGGCTGCGTCACCGTTGATGGCGTAAAAGCGCGTGGTGACCGGTGCGGGTGCCACCCCTTCGCTGGCGATGCCGATGAACTGCCCCGGCAGTTTGGGATGGCCCGCCAGGGTGCCCACACGCAGCGGCGTGGTCACCTTCTGGTCGGTCACGGCGGTGCTGCTGGTGTGTTTGACCAAGAGCACGCCGTCCAAACAACCGGCCACGGTGTAGCTGCCGGAAGAGTAGCTGCCGTGCATGCCATCGCAGCGGGTGGTGAGTTGGCGATCCAAGGTGTAGCTGCTGCCGCTGCGCTGGTAAAGGTTCAAGTGCGTGGGCAGGGTATCGGGTGCGTCCGCAGCGCGGGAGACGGTCAGCAACTTGTTGTCCACGGGCTCGCCCAGGCCGTGGATGGGGGCACTCAAGTCCATGCTGGCAACCACCTGCCCCGATGCAATGGACGACTCCGTGAACAAACGCACCCCCGCGTTTTGCACCGGCGTGGCAGTGGCATTGCCGTCCATGAAAAATGCGGCTTGTTTGCCTTCTTGCACGTCGTAGTGGGTGGGGCGTGACCCCGTTAAACGAAAGCCCATCACTTTGGAGGCTTCTTTGTAGTCATGCAGGTGGTCCACATGATCTTCCTGCCAGATGCCACCGTCCACAAACTGCACCAGGTCCTGGGTGCGCTGCACGGCCACGGCGTAACGACCGCCAGGGCTGGCATAGAGCGCAGAAGGCTCGTTGTCGAGGGTGTGGGTGGCCTGCACGGTGTTGCTGTCCAGGTCGTGAATGCGCAGAGTTTTGGCTTTGCTTTCGGTGAGTGCGAGGCGGCCCGAGGTGTCGATGCTCACCGCGCTGTCACGGTCGGCGTCGCCACCTCCACCGCCGCAAGCCACCAACAATGCGGCGGCGGCCAATGTAGTCAGCAAAAGACGAACGGGTTTTGTGGTGGACATGGGGTGATTTCCTTTAAGAGATCAAGATTGGTTTAGAAAAGTGGCGATTCGTGACAAACAACTCTCCGTTCGCCCTGAGCTTGTCGAAGGGTCTGGACCGAGGCAGACGCTGGCTTCGACAGGTTCAGCCCGAACGGTCTGGGGGTGTCATGTTTTGCGGAAACATCAACAGTCCAATGTGATGCGAGACCTCAAGCTGCGGCGGTCTCGGCGGTCTGCTGCCACTGCGGAAAAGGGTCGCGCAACTCGGCCCAACCTTTTTTGCCCTTGCGGGTTTCCGTGAAATTCAGGTGCATGGCCTTCCATGCCAACTCGATGGCGGCGCGGTCCATGTCTTTGCCGATGAAAACCACTTCATTGAGCCGGTCGCCGTGGGGCTCTTTCCAGCGGGCGTCGATGTTGCGGCGCTCGTCCGTGCCCTTGGCGGGCCAACGCTCACGCGGTGCCGCCGCCCACCAGCGGCCCACGGGCTCGTGGGTTGCGGTGTTGCCGGCACGGGAGTAGTTCACCACCCAATCCGGGCGGCTGGCCAGCCACACATACCCTTTGGCACGAATCAACCCGGGCAGTGGTTTTTCCATGAAGTCCGCGAAGCGCTGCGGATGCAAAGGCTCGGGGCTGCGCAGCACGAAACTCTCGATGCCGTAGGCCTCGGTCTCGGGCAGGTGTTTGCCTTCCAGTTCGCGGGCCCAGCCCGGGTTGCTGCTGGCCCGCTCCAGGTCGAACCGACCTGTTCCGAGCACCGCCTGCAGCGGCACCTTGCCGTGGTCGGCATAGATGATCTGCGCCACCGGGTTCAGGGCTTTGACGACAGCCGTCACCTCATCGCGCCGCGCAACATCCACCTTGTCGATTTTGTTGACCACCACCACGTCGGCAAACTCGATCTGCTCGGTCAGCAAGGCTGCCAGGGTGCGGTTGTCTTCGTCGCCCGCCACCTCACCTCGCTGGGCCAAGAGATCAAAACTGCTGAAGTCGGCCAGCAGGTTGTGGGCATCCACCACGGTGACCATGGTGTCGATGGCGGCCACGTCGCTGAGCGACTCGCCCTCTTCGTCGGTGAAGTCAAAAGTGGCCGCGACAGGCAACGGCTCGCCAATGCCAGTGGACTCGATCAGCAGGTAGTCAAAGCGTCCTTCTGCTGCGAGGCGTTTCACTTCGATCAGCAAATCTTCGCGCAAGGTGCAGCAGATGCAGCCATTGCTCATTTCCACCAGTTTTTCGTCGGTGCGCGACAAAGCCGCCCCGGCGCTGGCCGAGCCTTGTTGCACCAAGGCGGCGTCGATGTTGACCTCGCTCATGTCGTTCACGATCACCGCCACGCGCAGGCCCTCGCGGTTGGCCAGGATGTGGTTGAGCAAGGTGGTTTTGCCTGCGCCGAGGAATCCGGACAAGACGGTGACGGGCAAACGTGGGCGATGGGCGGTGGGCATGTTCAGGCGATTGGGTTTGGCGATATTCTATTGCTAATGATATCGCATTATCATTTTGAATTGACATCAAACGCCCTTCCCGCTCAACGACTGCACAATCCATCCTCATGGAACGATCCACACGCCAACGAAGCGCCATCCGCGACGCCATTGCCGGCGCCGGTCGCCCCCTGCTACCGCAAGAAGTTCTAGATGCGGCGCAAAGCCAAGTGCCCGGCCTGGGCATCGCCACGGTTTATCGCAACCTCAAAGCCTTGGCCCTGGAAGGCGAGCTGCGCAGCGTGGACTTACCCGGAGAAAACCCACGTTATGAACTGGTGGGCCAGGCGCACCACCACCACTTTCAGTGCAATGCTTGCCAAAGGGTGTTTGATGTGCACGCTTGCCCGGGTGATTTGAGCAAGTTGGCACCGCGTGGATTCACCGTGGAAGACCATGACCTCACGCTGTATGGCAAGTGTGGCGACTGCCAGCCCGTCGGGGGAAAAACGCTGGTGCGGCCGTCCAAGCGGCGCTGAGGCAATGCCGGTCGACCGGTCAACGCGACAATTCAAAACCGATGGTTCAGATTGGCATAAAAAACTCGCCCTCTGGGGTCTGAGTATCGATCGTCATACCCAAAGTTTTGGCCCCGGTTGACCCCACCGTTGGAGGGAACAAAGGGCGGCTGTTGATTGAAGACATTGATCAACCCGACGTTCAACGACCATGTTTTGTTGAACAGCCAGGCGCTCTGCCAATCGACCGTGCTGCTCCAGGGCACTTTGACGCGCACGAACCCATACTGTCCAGTAGGCTGACCGCTGGCATCCAGAAGCTGCGCTTGAACAGACCTGTCGCGGTAACCCGATTTGAAATTGAGCACCAAGGTGTGTCGCCACTGTGCCTGCTGCAGCGTGGTGGCCCAGCGCCCCCGCCAGCGGAAGGTGACCTCACCCAACTCGGCGTTATTGCCCAGCGAGGAGTAATACATCCCCCCCGGGGCGAGCTGTTGCGCCTGGCGAAACACATGGCTGATCCGAAGTTGGCTCAACCACTGACCACCGAGTGCCTTCCAGCGGGACTGGGCGTCCATGTCGAGGCCGCTGCGGTACTCTTTTCCCAAGTTTTGATTCAAAGACTGCAGGGCCAGGTAGTTGATGCCAGAACTGGTGTCGCGCACGGTTGAAAAAGAACCAGGGTATTGCTGTGGGTTGGCGAACGCTTCTTCTTGCGGCAACTGGCTGATGACATCGCGCAAACCGACATGCCAAAAGTCCGCTCCCATACCGAACGACTGGCTGGGTTCGATGCGAAAGCCAAGGCTGAGTTGACGCGAGCGTTCGGGTTTGAGCGAGGCGTTGCCCCCGGCCAGCACATCGTATTGCGACCCGTCAGGTCGGCACCGCGCTTGCAGGTTTTGGGCCATTTGCTGCAAGTCAGCAGAACAATCGTAAGGAGACGAGGTTGAACCATAGGACTGCACAGTCGCCTTGGTTTGAGGCAGTGTGGGCGCACGAAAGCCCGTGCCCATGGACCCACGAAACAACAAGCCCGACGACGGTTGCCAACGCGCGCCGCCTTTTGCGGTGCTGGTCGTGCCTGCATCGCTGTAGTGATCCAAACGCGCAGAGCCCGTCAGCTCCAGCGTTTTGCGCACAGGCAATACCAACTCTGCAAACCCGCTGCTGACTTGGCGCGAGGCGCTGTAAGGCTGCGTGGTGAACGAATCGCCAAAACGCACGTCGCCAGGACGGCCGGCCGCAGGGTCGGCCAGCTCCCCCGTCACCGGATCTGCCAAACGTCCTTGCGCAAAAAGACTGGGGCGAGACTCGTAGCTCTCGCGGTGATGCGACACACCCAGCCCCAATACCACTGGGCCGTGGGTCCAGTTCGCCAACTGCCGACTGGCACTGAGCGCCAAGGTGTGCAGTTTTGACACGCCGCCGTCCCAGTCCCCTTCGTAAGCCACATTGCGCAAGGCGGCTTGAGCTTGCGGTGTTTGTTGACCAGGTTCCACAAAGGGGTTGATCACCCCGGAGTCCAGCAGTTGGTTCAATGCCAAAGCACCGGCATAACCAGTGATGCGGCTGCGGGCTTGGCTGCGGGAGTAAGCAAAGCTGCCTTTGTAGTCCCACTCACCCCAAGGGCCTTGGGCGGACAGGGCGAGGTGACCCAAGTCTGATGTCTCGCGGCCTGAACGCGTGCCCAGGTCGGTGGTGCGGTAGAGCGCAAAGCTGTCTTGGGTAACGCCATAGGGCCGCAAGTATTGGTTGTGCAGCGCACTTCCCGCAGGAATGAATACCGCGCCGGGAACGGGTGCCAACTGGAAACGAGACTCGGCACGAGAAAGCAAAGCATCCACTCGCACCGTGTGAAAAGGTGTGATCTGCTGCGTGTAGGAGCTCCACAGGCTGCGTCGATCTCTTTCGGGCAGCATGACCAAATCGCCGACAAAGTCGTATCTGCAGACGGTGCTGCCCGCCGTGGCACCGGGGGTGGCAATGTGGCGTGCGGGACAGCGGCCTGTGCTCAAAAAACTGGGGCTGATGACATTCCCAGCGTCGTTCAAGGCGTTGGCCGGAATGCTACTGAGCGCCGCCTGCACCACCTGGTACCGCTGCCCGTTGTGCGAAAACTCCGCCACACCGCTGCGCGCATAGGGTCTGGCGTTGGCGTACAGCGCCTCCCGGGACTCGGCACTCATGGCCAAGGTCAGGTTGCGACCATCCACCGCCAGGTCGCCCCAGCCCTTGGAAACGTTCAGCCGCCTTTCCTGACCACCACCGCGTGGCGCAGACAGGCCCACGCTGACGTCCGCCACCTTGGCATTCCGTCTGGTGATGATGTTCACCACACCGGCGATCGCATCAGCACCATAGATTGAGGAGGCACCATCGGTCAGCACCTCCACACGTTCAATACTGGACAAGGGGATGGCGCTCAAGTCAACGGCGGCCGAGGTACCGTTCAGCGTTTGCCCGCCAAACTGGGCCAAGCGAAGGCCATTGAGCAACACCAAGGTGCGTGCCTCACCCATGCCGCGCAGAGAAGCCCCTGTGAATCCATAGGAGCCCGGCCCTGCGGCAAATGCATCACTGACACCCAACTGCATCGCTGGCAAACGCTGAAGCAGCTCGGCGGTGCTGGTGGCACCCGAGCGGTTGATTTCCTCCCGGCGTATCACCATCACCGGCAAGGCGGCCTCGCCATCAATGCGTGGCACCGAGGAGCCGGTCACCTCCACCCGGGGCAATATGAGGGGCGCAGGTGCGGCCTGGGCAAAAACTCCTGAAGACAAAAATCCTTGAGAAAACAGGGTCAAAAAGAACCCACCCAGCGCGCTGACCAAAGGTGCTTGCGTGTTTCCTATATTTTCTTTGTCCATCTTGATCCAACGACTGCGTTCATATGGAGGCTTCACCAGCCCAACAACACCTGGCGTCCTTGTACGACGAGCTCTACCTTGGCCCCGACAGGCAAACTGAGTTTGGTCGCAACATGACCGAAAGGCAATCCCGTGAGAACGGGGGTAGAGGTCACAGACCGCAGATGCGCCACCATGGACTTCAACTGGTAGCCACGGTCCAGCGGTGACTTTTTGAAGTCGGTGAACTGCCCGAGCAGCACGGCTTTTTGGCTCGCCAGCACACCCGCCTGGTGCAATTGCAGCAAAGCACGTTCGATGCGGTAGGGGTGCTCGTTCACATCTTCCAAAAACAGCACCCCCCCCTTGATGCGAGACGCAGCAGGGAAATGCGGTGTACCCAAGAGCGAGGTCAACATGCTCAAGTTGCCCCCCCATAGCCTGCCCTTGGCCGACAAGCCATCAAAACTGACCTGCGCCGTTTTTGCGGACGACTCATTGAATCCCACCGCTTCCAGCTCGCCGCTCATGGCCTCCAAGAAACAGGCTTCGGTGATGTCGTCCACCGCAGCAACGGTTTTTTTTTCCGTCGCCTTTGTCGGCCTCACGGCCAAAGTCAAAACAGGCCATGGGCCCGGCCCAACTTCTTCCCAGTTCTGCGTGCGGCGCATGCGCCAGCAAGCCCAACTGGAAGGCGGTGAAATCACTGTGCCCCACCCAACGTGTGCCCTTCTCTACGCTGCGCGCAACCTGCGCCCAGTCGATGACAGGCAACAAACGGGTCAATCCATATCCGCCACGTGTGGCCATGGCGACCGAAGGTGTGCTGGCCGCGACCCGGGTGATGGCTTCCAGGCGCTGTGCATCCTCGCCAGCGAAACGTTGGTGTTTGTCCAGCGCCGATTCGTCGATGCGGACTTCAAAGCCGTGGGCACTCAAACGTTTGACAGCACGTTTGAGCGCGGCCGTTTCGGCGACAACGCCTGAGGGAGAAAAAAGGGTCAAAGCCGTCATGGTGCGTGGGTCAATGCGGAGAGTCTTGGTCAAATGGCAGCTCTAGGGCTTCACCGGTGGGTATGTCAGCGGCGCCTGGGGCCTGCGGACGAACATGGCGCCGCTCGCGGTACTGGGCCCGGCGCATGGCAAAAAAATCGCGCAGCACCTGGCCACAAGACTCTGCCAAAACACCACCCACCACCTCGGTGTGGTGGTTGAGCTGCGCTTGTGCAAACAAATTAACCACCGATCCCGCTGCGCCGGTTTTAGGGTCGGCTGCACCAAAGACAACTCTTTTGAAGCGGGCGTGCATCAAGGCCATGGCGCACATGGCACAAGGCTCCAGCGTGACGAAGAGTTCGCACTCGGGCAAGCGGTAGTTGGCCAGCAAGGTGGCCGCATGGCGCAGGGCCACAATTTCTGCGTGGGCGGTGGGGTCGTGGTCGGTGATGGGGCGGTTGTAGCCAGTGGCAATCACCTGACCCGAACGCATGATGACCGCACCGACAGGCACCTCACCCACCAAGGCTGCGTTGTGGGCTTGGTCCAGCGCCAAACGCATGGCTTGTTCGTCTGATGGGCTGAAATTTGGCATAGAACGATGGATTGAACCTAGTGTTGCGACTCAGAAACAACGGAACAAATGAAAGTAGTGGAGTCGGCCCAGTGGCAAGGCGCAAACCACAGCGATACCGAGGTATCGCTGTGGCAGTCCAAGCAAAGCGCAGCGCTAACCTGCGCAGGGCCTTGCCCTGATCCAAAACGCATCGTTTTTACTTGTTCCATCAAGAGGGCAACCCCACACCAGGTTCCGTGAGTTTGGCGACAAAACTGTCAAGACTGCAAGCAGCTTGTTTTTTTACCTGAACTTGTAGGAACGGTGACCATCCCAGCAACGCACCCGGCACCCCCAATGCCTGGCGTGACCAACGCCAAAAATCAAACCGATCGACGTGGCGAACGATCAAGCCGTCTCGGAACTCAAAGCGCGCATCAATCCTATTGGATACCCGGCGGCCGGTTTTGCCGAAGGTATAGCGAGCATCCCAATGCGCCGATCCAACATGGTCGTCAGCCTGGACGGCAGAGAAGGTCAGCTGCAAGTCCTTGCCTTGCGTGCACAACATTCGCCACATCTGCGCTGCACGTGTGCCGTGCAGATCAAACGCGGGGTCAGTGAAATGAACCTCGGAGTGATAGCAGGACGCCATGATGGCCCAGTCGCGATTGGCGAACGCACTGTAAAAGCGTGTGATCAAAACGGCATGGTGATGGGCGGTCATGGTGGCACGGTGTCGTGACAGGTGCAGGAGTGTCGCAGTTTGTATGCAGGTTTTGTGTCCGTTCTTCCCAGATTTCTAAAAACCACAACCCGACAACCCGCCAGGAAAGCATCCATTTTGTGAAGTGAATGGAAAAGCTGGCCTTCTTCGAGCTTTGAACCAAGCGGTGCCCGGGTCACACTTTGCGCGTCAGCGAATGAACCGACCCGGATTGAGGGCGGCCGAAACCAAACGAATTGCGCAGTTGATCAGGAAAGCACCATGAAGTCGTTACGCCACACCTTGATGATCTTGTCTGCCGGTGGCATTTTGGCTGCCGCTGTATTGAGCAGCGTCAACTTCGCGACCGGGCAGCGCTCCTTGGCTGCGGTAGACCGTATTTTTGTTGCAAAAGATGTTGTCGCTGACATCCTGCCACCGCCGCTGTATTTGATCGAGATGCGCCTACTGTTGTCGCAGATGGTCGAGGGATCCACCACGATTGACAAGTCACAGAAAGAATTTGCGCGATTGGAAAAGGAATACAACGAGCGGATCAGATACTGGACGGAGAACCCACCCTATGAATTGCAAAAAGAGTTATTCGGTGCATCGCATGAAGCCGGCAAAGCATTCATCGAGGGGAGCCGGGCCATATTGAAGATGTTTGTCGCAGGCGACATCGCCGCTGCCAATGCGGAGATGCAAGTGCTGCACCAGTTGTTCGTAAATCACCGCAACGCGATCGACAATACCGTCCAGGTAGCAACGGCCTTCTCTGACGCCGCCAATGCTCAGAACCGTGACATCAACAGAAATGGAACGTGGAGCAGCATCTCGGTGCTTTTGTTCGCGTTGGTAGGCTTGGTCGGCCTGACCTATTGGGCACGTCGCAGTATTTTTCAAATCACTGGCGGTGAGCCTTCTGCGGTCGCCACGATTGCCAATGCAGTTGCCGATGGCAACTTGTCGGTTCAGGTACCAGTGGTTGCGGGAGACAACAGCAGCGTCATGGCCGCCATGGCCCGCATGTGCAAAAACCTGACCCGCATCGTTGACCAGGTTCGAGCCAGCAGCGAATTGATTGCTTCTGGCGCGAGCCAGATCGCCGACAGCAACATGGATTTGTCAAAGCGCACCGAGCAACAAGCCTCCAGCTTGCAAAGCACGGCATCTGCCATGGAACAAATCGCCAGCACGGTGGCGCACAACGCTGACACCTCCCGCCAAGCCAACACCTTGGCCGCCACAGCCAGTGACGTGGCCGAACGCGGCGGCGAGGTGGTCAACCAGGTGGTGAGCACGATGCAGGACATCACCAACAGCTCGCGAAAAATCAACGACATCATCGGCGTCATTGATGGCATTGCATTTCAGACCAACATCTTGGCGCTAAATGCAGCCGTAGAAGCCGCGCGTGCTGGCGAACAAGGGCGCGGTTTTGCGGTGGTGGCCGGTGAGGTACGTAGCTTGGCACAGCGCTCCGCTGTTGCCGCCAAGGAGATCAAAACGTTGATCGGTAGCAGCGTAGAAAAAGTGGATGCTGGTGCCAAGCTCGTGACCGAAGCAGGTGCCACCATGGAAGAAATCGTGCAACAGGTGAAGCACGTCACGTCGCTGATTGGTGAAATCAGCAACGCGACCACGGAACAAACCCAAGGGGTGTCACAGGTCGGCGAAGCCATCACCATCCTGGATCAAACCACCCAGCAAAACACCGCTTTGGTGGAAGAGTCCGCCGCTGCAGCGGAAAACCTGAGCCAACAAGCCCAGGAACTGGTGACCTTGGTGCGGATGTTCAAGTCGACACAAGCCTGAGCGGTTCGCCCCACAAGCAAGCCTGGCCCGGATATTTCACCGGGGACTCGCCCGAGTGGGCTGTGTTGCGGTGCGCTGGCAGACGCTGCGGGAGCATGCCCGCGAGGTTCAGCTCGTCGAAGCCAACGCGTACCTCGGTGCAAGGCCCTTCCACTTGCCTTGAGTCCTGAGTCTGTCGAAGGGTCAGGGCGAACGGTGTATGCGGTGTTTTATGAGCGGCTCTTAATCCAAGGAGGTGGTCGATTGCATTCGGGCCCAACGGTTGGCATATCGGGTGATCAAGCTGGCGCAGCGTTTGAGGTCAGCAAGCTCCGAACTCGTCCAGCGACGCGCATGGCCCACCTGCTCGCAGCACAACAGACCCTGGGCTCGGCCGTTGTAGGCGAACACCGCGTCCAGCATGGCACAGACACGCAGCGGGCGCAGATAACTGTCGCGCATGCCATCCAGCAAAGGATCGAGCGCGGTGTCATGGCAGACATAGGCCCCATTCGCGAAAATTTCTTGAAAGTAGGCGCTGTACTGATCCTCTCGCAACTCAGCGCCAGCGGCCAAGTACTCACCCGATTCGGTGTAGCCACCGGTGCATCGCAACACACTCAGGCCTGGTTCTCCGTGAAAGACCCACATGGAAACGCGAGAACATTGAAAGTACTGCTGTACAGCCACCAGTCCGGCTTTTTGCGCTGAAGCACGGTCCAGCACACCCACCAGCGCCTGCGCGGCAATGTCTTCGATTTGCCGATCCAACTGGTTGCTCGCCACAGCCACCCCTTAAGACAACCAAAGGAAGGTTCACGGGACAAGAGGTTAGCTCAACGTGCTCCGGCTTGCATGGTTAATTTCACCGGGCAGGCTCGATGGCAGCGTTCACACCAGGGAACGGTGCAGTCGGATCTCTTCAACCCGCATACCACCAATGTCCACGGTTTTGGCAGACGGCAGTTCGCGCTTGAATCCGGCCAGGTCATAAAAACGAAGGGCGCGCTCGTTGCGCAGCGCCACCCACAGCGTGACCTTGGTGCAACCTTCCTCTTGAAGACCGTCCCGCGCGGCATCCCACAGCGCCAAACCGACACCTCGTCCCCAATACTTGGGGTGGGCATAAACAGCCCAAATTTCTCCAGTGGAAGATGGGGTTCCTTTGTCGCGGGAACGGTCAAAGGCCACAAAACCCGCAATCTGCGTGCCCTCGCTCACCACCACCACCTGGGGTTCGCACAGGTCGATGGCTTCACGCCAAAACGCTTGGCGTTTGTCCAAGGACAGGGAGTCCAAATGTTCGTCAGAGAGGATGCCTTTGTAGGCTTGCTGCCAAGAAGCGACATGGATTTCAGCAATGGCTTTGGCGTCACGAAGGGTAGCGGGGCGAGAAGAAAACACAGACATGGATGGGAACTGAAATTAAAAGAAAACAGCGTTCAAAAAAAGGAGAGCCGAATTGTGGCCGCAGAAAGCACGATGTCCATCACGCGGCAGATAAAAAATAGTGGAACTGTGGCTTGCCTCACCCTGCCGCCCAATTGCTCGGCAGCGGCGTCCTCAGCGACCGGTCTTGGGCTTAGCCTTTGCCGAAACCGCCGACCTCCGGCTGGAGGCGCCCGCGCCTGTGTCACGCGGTGGAAGTCCCGTGTGTTGGGTCAACAGCCGACCGCGTGGTGGGGCCAAGTGGGCAGATGACTTGGCAGCGGGCTTGACAGGCGACGTCTTGACACCGACAGCGGTTGAGTTTTTTCGCCGTGCACTTTGGTAGCTGCCGTCTGTGGAAGGCTGAAACGTCGGGATCAAATGGTGTTTGCCATTGCCGATCAAGTCGGCGCGGCCCATGCTCTTCAAGGCCTCGCGTAAGAGCGGCCAGTTGTTGGCATCGTGGTAACGCAAGAAGGCTTTGTGCAGGCGGCGTCGTTTGTCACCGCGCACGATGTCCACCGATTCGCCCTTCATGGGGTCTCGGCTGATGCCTTTCAGGGGGTTCTTGCCTGAGTGGTACATCGCCGTGGCAGTGGCCATGGGGCTGGGGTAAAAGGTTTGAACCTGGTCGGCACGAAAGCCGTTTTTCTTCAACCAGATGGCCAGGTTCATCATGTCTTCGTCGCTGGTGCCGGGATGGGCCGCGATGAAGTAGGGAATGAGGTATTGCTTCTTGCCTGCCTCTTCGCTGAACTTGTCAAAAAGCTGTTTGAAGCGGTCGTAGGAACCCATGCCGGGCTTCATCATCTTGGACAGCGGCCCGCCTTCGGTGTGCTCAGGTGCAATTTTTAAATAGCCGCCGACATGGTGAGTGACGAGTTCCTTCACGTACTCGGGCGACTTCACCGCCAGGTCGTAGCGCAGCCCAGAGCCGATCAGAATTTTCTTCACGCCGCGCAAGGCACGGGCCCGCCGGTACATGTGGATGAGTGGGCCGTGGTCGGTGTTGAGGTTGGGGCAAATGCCCGGGTAAACACAGCTCGGTTTGCGACAAGCGGCTTCAATCTCGGGGCTCTTGCAGCCAATGCGGTACATATTGGCCGTGGGGCCACCCAGGTCGCTGATGACGCCGGTGAAACCCTTGACCTTGTCACGGATGTCTTCAATCTCGCGTATCACCGAGTCTTCGCTGCGGCTTTGAATGATGCGGCCTTCGTGTTCGGTGATGGAGCAAAAAGTGCACCCACCAAAACAGCCGCGCATGATGTTGACACTGAAGCGGATCATCTCCCAGGCCGGGATTTTGGTTGCGCCATCGTGGCTGCCGTTTTCGTCGGCGTAACTGGGGTGGGGGCTGCGCACATAGGGCAGGTCAAACACGTGGTCCATCTCAGCCGTGGCCAAGGGAATGGGCGGCGGGTTGATCCACACATCGCGTGCAATGTGGCCCTCGCCGTGGCGCTGCACCAGGGCGCGAGCGTTGCCGGGGTTGGTTTCGAGGTGCAGCACGCGGTTGGCGTGGGCATAGAGCACGGGGTCGCTCTTGACCTGTTCATACGAGGGGAGCCGAATCACGGTGCGCTCGCGGGGCGGCATTTTGATGCGGCCGGTGGCATTCGGAACGAACTTCAGCGTTTGCGTCGCAGCACCCAACGGGGAGGCCGCTTCGCCATCTTCCTTGGCACAGGTCGTGCCCTGCTCTGCCGCTTGTTCGCTTGTGGTTTGGTAAGGATTGATGTGGCTGTCAATGCGCCCGGGGCGATCCACTTCAGTGGAGTCGATCTCAAACCAGTCGCTGGCCGAGGTGTCGTCATTGCGGCGAATGAAGGCGGTGCCGCGCACATCCGTGAGTTTTTCAATCGGCTCACGCGCCGCCAGGCGGTGGGTGATCTCGATGATGGCGCGCTCGGCATTGCCGTACAGCAGCAAGTCGCATTTGGCATCCACCAAGATAGAGCGACGCACTTTGTCTTGCCAGTAGTCGTAGTGGGCAATGCGGCGCAGCGAACCCTCAATGCCACCCAAGATGATGGGCACTTCCTTATAGGCTTCGCGGCAACGCTGTGAATACACGAGGGAGCAGCGGTCGGGCCGTTTGCCACCCAGGCCACCAGGGGTGTAGGCGTCATCGCTGCGAATTTTGCGGTCGGCGGTGTAGCGGTTGATCATGGAATCCATGTTGCCGGCGGTGACGCCGAAATACAGATTCGGTTTGCCCAGTGCCTTGAAGGGCTCGGCACTTTGCCAGTCGGGCTGGGCAATGATGCCCACACGAAAGCCCTGGGCCTCCAGCGTGCGGCCAATCACGGCCATGCCAAAGCTGGGGTGGTCCACATAAGCGTCGCCCGTCACGAGCACGATGTCGCAGCTGTCCCAGCCGAGCGCGTCCATCTCCGCACGGCTCATGGGCAGAAATGGCGCGGTGCCAAAACGTTTGGCCCAATAGGGGCGGTAGGCCGTCAATGCCTTGGGGGGACGTGGCGTGGTCCCCAAAGACTCAGGCAATTTAACAACAACAGACGTAACAGCAGACGACATGGACACAGCACGCAAACCCAAGGCACACCCACTCAGGGGCAACCCGGTATTGTCGCCGCAGGGACGCGAATTCGCTAGCGATGAGGCACTCCCCGGGCAGGGTCATGCGTTGCCCTCCCCAAAAAATGACCGACTTTCATTACAAACTGCACCGTCAAGTTGTAACAAAAGGCGAAATCCATTGAATGCACTGAATGGTGCCCCCCGCCGGGCCGATATGCTGACGGTATCTCGGACTCACCAAGCCATCGGATTTTCCCGTCATGGACACCTTTTCTCTTGTCACCCTCGCAGTGGTTCTGCTCCTAGTCGCACTCGTCGTTTGGCTTTGGCGCAAATCCGATAAATCAGCAGGCGATCGACCGAGTGCCTCCGCAAGCGATGAGGCGAGCGCTCCTGAAGGCGCGTTTGGTACCGTCGTGCCCGAGCCTGGACACGCCAGACAGACAAACGACACTCAAAGCACAGACACCCAACCCGCCGACTTTGCCGACACAGAAACCGGTGGTCCAGACACAGAACAGAACACACGACCGCCTGAACTCTCCGAAGAAGAAACCCAAGACCTTCTCCAGCGGCTGCACCAAGCAGCTGCTTTAGATGTTCAAGAGAGCGAAAGAAAACAAGCCGAGCTGCGAGCAAAAGAAGAAGCCGCTAGACAGGCCGCGTTGGCCCGGGCACTGCTAGATAAAAAAGTGGCCGAGGAAAACGCCGCAAAACTCAAGGCGCTGCACGATCGAGCTTTGCTGGTACAAGCCCAGGCTGCTGCGGCAGCTCAAGCCGAACAACAGGCCGCAAAAGAAAGGCAGGCTGCGCAGGCAGCACGAGAAAAAGCGCTTTTAGAAAAACTGCGTGCCGAACGTTTGGAGCGCGAACGACTGCAACTTGAAAAAGTTGAACGCGAGCAAGCACAAGCACGCCAGAAGCAGGCTGAACGAGCAGCGCGCCAAGCAGAAATCGAGCGCAAAACCCAGGAGGCCCAGGACCTGGTCGAAGCCGCTCAAAAGCAACAACTGCTTGAGGCCAAGGAAAGGCAAAAAAAAGAGGAAGAAGACGCTAACGCACGTGCGGCTGCTGAACGAGCAATCATTGCTGCACAACCACCCAGGCCAGCAGCAGTTCAGCACAGCCGGCGCGCGGCAGACATCGTGGTCATGGTGGCCGACGACTCCAAGGTGGTCCGCATCAAAGCCAGCCGCCTGCTGGCCAAGTACCAGTACCAGGTGCTGCTGGCTGAGGATGGTGCCGACGCTGCCGCGCAATTGCAGTCGACCCTGCCCGACATCTTGATCACCGACGTCGAAATGCCAGGGATGGACGGTTTTGAACTCACCCGCCATGTGCGCAGCAACGCGCGCACAGCCCACATTCCAGTGATCATGATCACTGCAGCAGACGACAGGTACCAAGTGGCCGCCAAAGAGGCGGGCGTGAATGTCCTGCTTGGCAAGCCCTTTGAAGACGAAGATTTGATTGCTCGCATTCGATCCACTTTGCGCCCCGCGTGATGCGGTCGCAGCGACGTTGCCGTTGCCTATGGATGTTTACCTTTTTCACGACAACCTTCAGCCCGTTCGCCCTGTCGAAGGGCCTACACCTAGGCACACGCTGGTTTTGACAGGTCCTGCCCTGAGCTGCCTCGAAGGGTCCGCCCGAACGGTGTGTCGTGTCGCAAATGACGTCAATCTCAATATGACTGATGGCCCTGTGATGTGACCAATGGCTGTTCGTCGTCCACCAAAAAACCGCCACTTTGATGCGCCCACAAACGAGCGTACAGGCCACCGGATGCGAGTAGCGTCGCGTGATCGCCCTCTTCCACAATGCGCCCTTGATCAAGGACGATGAGCCTGTCCATGGCCGCGATGGTGCTCAAACGGTGGGCAATAGCGACCACAGTTTTGCCTTGCATCAGGCTATTGAGGCTGGTTTGGATCGCGGCTTCCACTTCACTGTCCAAGGCACTGGTGGCCTCATCCAGCAGCAGGATCGGCGCGTCTTTGAGCATGACCCGCGCAATGGCAATACGCTGGCGCTGGCCGCCTGAGAGCTTGACGCCTCGCTCGCCCACATGGGCGTCGTAACCTCGGCGTCCGGATGGGTCACTCAGGTGGGCAATGTAGTCGTGGGCTTGAGCGCGTTTGGCGGCGGCCACCATTTGGTCGTCGGTGGCGTCGGGCCGGCCATAGAGGATGTTTTCGCGCACTGAGCGGTGCAACAGCGAGGTGTCCTGCGTGACCATGCCCACTTGGGCGCGCAGGCTGTCTTGCGTCACGTGGGCGATGTCTTGACCGTCAATCAAAACGCGGCCGGATTGCACATCGTAAAAACGCAGCAGGAGATTCACGATGGTGGATTTGCCTGCACCGGAGCGCCCCACCAACCCAATTTTTTCGCCCGCACGAATGTGCAAGTTCAAGTTTTCAATGACAGAATTTTTCCCTCCATAGGAAAAACTAACGTTCTCAAAACGCACTTCACCGCGCTGAACCTGCAAGGGTTTGGCATCGTGTGCATCACGCACGGTTTGCATCCGGCTCAAGGTGTTGATGCCGTCTTGCACCGTGCCGATGTGTTCAAACAAGGCAGAAAACTCCCACATCACCCAATGCGAAATGCCATTGAGCCGCAGTGCCATGGCCGTGCTGGCGGCCACCGCACCCACGCCCACCTCGCCCCGTGACCACAACCACAAGCTGCTGCCTGCGGTTGCTGCGACCAAACCCATATTCAAGCTGTGGTTCACCACCTCAAAGCCGCTGACCAAGCGCATTTGGGCATGGGCCGTTTTCATGAAGTCCTGCATGGCACCACGCACAAAAACCGACTCGCGCTGCGCATGGGAAAAGAGCTTGACGGTAGCAATGTTGGTGTAGGCGTCGGTGATGCGCCCAGTCATCAACGACCTGGCATCAGCCTGCGATTTGGCCACCTTCCCCAGTCGTGGCACAAAGTAAACCAGGGCCAGCACATACAACACCAACCAGAGCAAAAACGGCAACAACAACCAGACATCAAAACCACCAGCCAGAGCGGTCATGGTGACAAAGTAAATCAATACGAACACCAAAATGTCGGCCAAGATCATCCAGGTATCACGCACCGCCAGCGCGGTTTGCATGACCTTGGTGGCCACACGGCCCGCAAACTCATCCTGGTAAAAATCCATGCTCTGGCTGAGCATGAGGCGGTGAAAGTTCCAGCGCATCAACATCGGGAAGTTGGCGGCCATGCTCTGGTGCTTGAGCATGGTTTGAAGCATCACCAAAAGGGGGCTGGCCAACAAAATTCCGACCAGCAACAGCAAACTCAGTCGGTGCTCAGACCATAGCTCAGACGGCGGAACCGCTGCCAACCAATCCACCACCTTTCCGAGCATGCCAAACAGCAAGGCCTCGAACGCACCAATCACCGCCGTGAGCAAGGTCATGCCCAGCAAGTAAGGCCGCAAGCCCCTCGTGCAGGCCCACAAAAAGGCGAAGAACCGCTTGGGGGGTTCAGTGGGCAGCGCGTCGGGATAGGGGTGAACGCGACGTTCAAAGTACGTCAGTAGAGCATTGAGCACGAATGGAGCCTCCGGTATCGGCTCAACCATAACGCATGGGTGAGACAGGTCTTCTCGATGGACGGGTTTCATTCAACCGTCGGATCTGGGCTCACCCCTGTTGGCCCGAGCCCGCACTATGATGGTCAGGCCTGTTTATTTAAGCTTCGCAACATGCCCAACCTGGCCGAACAAATCCGAGAAGCATTGACCATGTTCGCCCACCATGGCACTGAACCGGCCTTGATCGGCGGCTTGGCGGTGGCCGCACACCAGGTTGTTCGTGCCACGCAGGATGTGGACTTTCTGCTGGCAGCCGAGGCCGCCGACAAGATCCACGAGGCGCTTTTGAAGTTGGGCTACCAATGCGTCTACCGAAGCAGCGACGCCGCCAACTATGTGCGTGGGTCAGAGGGAGTGGATTTGCTCTACGCGCACCGCCCCATCGCACGCCGCCTGCTAGAGCAGGCAACACCCCGAGACACACCGATGGGCCGTTTGCGCATCGTCAGCGTTGAAGGTTTGATCGGCTTCAAGTTGCAAGGCTTCACCAACGATGCCACACGCACGCGCGACATGGATGACATTCGAGCCCTCATGAAGATACATCGTGCTTCCCTCGATGTGAACGAATTGCGTGAGTACTTTGCATTGTTCAACCAACTGGAGTTGCTTGATGAGCTCCTCGCCTGACATAGCAGCCGAATCCCAAACCCAACCGGATGGGCCTGTGGCCCTGGTGCGTGAAGCGGGTGTGCCTTTTCAGATGGGGGTCAACAGCGCTACCGCTGTTGACCCCATTGCCGAATGGCTAGGCCTCATGGAAGTGGTGCAAATGCTGTGCCCCGTTTGGCCGGTGCGTGAACACGCAATGCGGGGGGACTGTTGGCGTCTATAAACGTTTTTCATGTGCGGCAGGCAACCTAGCTTGCCTGCGAAATGAAGGAACGATAGGTCAACGCTAGAAAGTCGATTACGTCGAAGGGAAACGCAGACGTGCCCCTGATGCAGTCGGATGCACTTGCTCGTTGGATTCAACGCCGCCTCTGAATGGGTAACAAAAAGAAATCAATGACCCCAAAATCAACCAAATATTGCAAACACCATCAGAATTTCCCGCCTGTCAAAGCTGGCCGTGAAATGCACCACTGGTTGTTGACACAGCGACCCTCTGACCTTGCCTCTGTAATCCGTATCCCATAACCGAGTCACGAATTGGCTTGCATGGCCTGGGCCGCAAACCAGCTTTGCTCGAACTGCATCGGACTGACTGACCTTGCCTCTGTAATCCGTATCCCATAACCGAGTCACGAATTGGCTTGCATGGCCTGGGCCGCAAACCAGCTTTGCTCGAACTGCATCGGACTGACATAGGCCAGAGTCGAGTGCAGCCGGGCTTGGTTGTACCAAAGCAGCCAGGCCATGACCTCGTCTTTGGCTTGCCGCCTGGTTTCAAAGCGCTGCCCATGTAGGCGTTCTACCTTCAGTGACCCGAACAAGGTCTCGCTGCACGCATTGTCCCAACAGTTGCCCCGCCTGCTCATGGACGCCTGAATTCCGTACTCACTGAGCACGTCCCTGAAGTCTTGGCTTGCGTATTGACTGCCTCTGTCGCTGTGGAAGATCAGCCCTGCGCCTTTGTCTGGATGTCGCTTGAACCATGCCATGCGCAGCGCATCAATGACGATGTCGCGTGTCATGTCTTGCCGCAAGCTCCAGCCCACCACTTGACGGCTGAAGAGGTCAATCACCACTGCCAGGTACAGCCAGCCCTCTTGGGTGTCGATGTAGGTGATGTCCCCCGCCCACACCTTGTCAGGCTCTTGAACGTTGAATTGCCGCTCCAGCAGGTTGGGTGCAATCGGCAAATCATGTTTGCTGTCGGTGGTGATCTTGAATCTGCGTTTGCCTTTGGCGCGAATGCCGTGCAATTGCATGAGCTTTTGCACCCGGTCTTTGCCCACCCGGATGCCGCGTGCCAGCAGTTCTTTCCACATGCGAGGCCAGCCGTAGCTGGCCCTGACCTGGGCGTGAATTGCTTTGATGTGTACCAGCAAGGCGTCATCACTGAGGTGGCGTCGTTGCGCCGCACTGGCCCGCCGCAGGAAGTGCTCGTGATACCCGGCCACGCTGACACGCAGAACCCGGCACTGCACAGAGATTGGCCACACCCGCCGGTGGCTTTGTATGAAGGCGTACTTCACGTCGATCCCTTTGCAAAGTACGCCGTGGCCTTTTCCAGGATGTCGCGCTCCATCTTGACCCGCGCCAGCTCTGCCCTCAAGCGGCTGATCTCCATTTGTTCGCTGCTTACCTTGACCCGGCTGTCAGCGCCCTTGAGTTTGCCTTCGCGGTGCGCTTTGATCCAGTTGAACAGCGTCTGCTCAACCACCCCAAGCGTCCTGGCCGCTGCCGCCATGCTTTGCCCGCCTTCCACCAGCCGCACCGCCTCGAACTTGAACTCCTGCGTGTACCTCGCCCTTTTGGCTCTCTTCGTCATTTCCGCTCTCCTTTGCTTGCGATTGAATCACTCAGCAAGGGATACGGTTTTCGGGGGCAAGGTCACTTGGCTTGGTCTTTGGGGGCTTGTTGGCTCATGGTTTGCACCACATCGTGGGCCACACGGTCAAAACACGCTACCAACTGCCCTGCCGCTTCGCGAATTTCCTGGTAAATGCCTTGCTCGTCCACATAGGTCACTATGGTGTAGGGCACCGCAGGTTCTTGAACTGGAGGTTGCATCATGGCGTAGGTTGAGCAGTTGGCACTTGCCGGGCCGCTTGTTCATTGACCCATTCGCGAGTTTTTCCTTTGACGCACCAGTCGGGGCTTGACCTTGCCCCCGAAAACCGTATCCCTTGCTGAGTGATTCAATCGCAAGCAAAGGAGAGCGGAAATGACGAAGAGAGCCAAAAGGGCGAGGTACACGCAGGAGTTCAAGTTCGAGGCGGTGCGGCTGGTGGAAGGCGGGCAAAGCATGGCGGCAGCGGCCAGGACGCTTGGGGTGGTTGAGCAGACGCTGTTCAACTGGATCAAAGCGCACCGCGAAGGCAAACTCAAGGGCGCTGACAGCCGGGTCAAGGTAAGCAGCGAACAAATGGAGATCAGCCGCTTGAGGGCAGAGCTGGCGCGGGTCAAGATGGAGCGCGACATCCTGGAAAAGGCCACGGCGTACTTTGCAAAGGGATCGACGTGAAGTACGCCTTCATACAAAGCCACCGGCGGGTGTGGCCAATCTCTGTGCAGTGCCGGGTTCTGCGTGTCAGCGTGGCCGGGTATCACGAGCACTTCCTGCGGCGGGCCAGTGCGGCGCAACGACGCCACCTCAGTGATGACGCCTTGCTGGTACACATCAAAGCAATTCACGCCCAGGTCAGGGCCAGCTACGGCTGGCCTCGCATGTGGAAAGAACTGCTGGCACGCGGCATCCGGGTGGGCAAAGACCGGGTGCAAAAGCTCATGCAATTGCACGGCATTCGCGCCAAAGGCAAACGCAGATTCAAGATCACCACCGACAGCAAACATGATTTGCCGATTGCACCCAACCTGCTGGAGCGGCAATTCAACGTTCAAGAGCCTGACAAGGTGTGGGCGGGGGACATCACCTACATCGACACCCAAGAGGGCTGGCTGTACCTGGCAGTGGTGATTGACCTCTTCAGCCGTCAAGTGGTGGGCTGGAGCTTGCGGCAAGACATGACACGCGACATCGTCATTGATGCGCTGCGCATGGCATGGTTCAAGCGACATCCAGACAAAGGCGCAGGGCTGATCTTCCACAGCGACAGAGGCAGTCAATACGCAAGCCAAGACTTCAGGGACGTGCTCAGTGAGTACGGAATTCAGGCGTCCATGAGCAGGCGGGGCAACTGTTGGGACAATGCGTGCAGCGAGACCTTGTTCGGGTCACTGAAGGTAGAACGCCTACATGGGCAGCGCTTTGAAACCAGGCGGCAAGCCAAAGACGAGGTCATGGCCTGGCTGCTTTGGTACAACCAAGCCCGGCTGCACTCGACTCTGGCCTATGTCAGTCCGATGCAGTTCGAGCAAAGCTGGTTTGCGGCCCAGGCCATGCAAGCCAATTCGTGACTCGGTTATGGGATACGGATTACAGAGGCAAGGTCAAAGGGCCCGTTTTTTCTGGTGAATAAAAAACTCAGCACCGGTCAAATTGATTTGAATGTGTTTTGGTCACCCGAAGGCTTGGTGTACGTGTGTTTGGCCGAGAAATTCCGCGCCCGGTTCTTCGGGCTGTTCTCGCGCAACGAGGACAGCGGCTTGATGCCCTGCTCAAAGGAAGAACTGCAAACCTTGCTGCAAAAGATTGATGCTGTAACGACCGAGGGAATGGATGCGTGGGTGCAGGAAGTCAGAGAACTGTCCCTGGCGGGTTGATGAACGGGATCATGTCAGGCGTTGAATTGCCGCCACCTTCTACAACATTGGTTACGCCCAGACCGTCGCCCATTCGATGGAACAAAACCAAGTGGATGTGCTGGTGCTCACGCCCAACCAGTACATGAGCATCTTGCAAGACAAACGGAGCATCGGGGTCACATCTGGCATTCAAACATTTACCCAGCAGTCCAGACTCTCAAAGTGCCCCGTGGAGGCCGCAGCGCCTCGGCATGGAGATCAATAAAACCCATCCACACTGAACGTCCCCGCCAAGCGGGTATCGGCCAAAGCTCCCAGCACTTCGCGGCCGTGGGCGGTGCCTGTCATGCTGGTGAAGGGGGTGCTCAGTGGTGCATCGTTCACGTCTGTCAGCACAGCCACATAGGGACATTTGGGGTCGGTGCTGCGGCGCAAAACCACCGCTGCTTCGCCGGTGTTCAAACGCAGTAAACATCCGGGGGGATAGAGCCCCAACACACCGATGATGGTGGCGCCGTAATAACCGGCGCTGCGCTGCTTGAAAATTTCGGCGGCGGCGCGGGGCGAGAGCATGCCTTTGCGGCCGACACGTTCGCTCATCTTGGCACCAAAAATATCGCAGGTGCGCAGGGCGTCGGCCAAGATGCTGACTTCGTGTAAGCCCTGGGGATACCCCTTGCCATTGGGTTGTTCGTGGTGCTGCTCCACGGCGGTCAACCATTCGGCATCGGTGACACCGAGCTCACGCAAGCAGCGCACGCTGGCCAATGGATGGTCGTTGATGATGGCGCGTTGGCTTTCGCTCAAAGCATCGGCTTGGTGGGCCAATTCAGTCTGCAAGGCTGTGATGGTAAGGTTCATCGTCAAGGCAGCCCGCACGCCCGTGGCAATGCGCTGCTCGTGCCAATCCTTGCGACGGCCTATGAGGCACATCAAGATGCCGGTGTGCATCGCATGCAAAACGCCGTAACGAGCCAATTTTTCCGGGCTGGGGTGCACCAGTTGAAAAATCGCCCAGTCCGCGTCCGCGCTGACGGCACGCACCAGCTCGGCAGCGCAGCCGGCCAAAGCGGCTACAAAGTCGGCTTGCTGAGTGGGGGCCAGGAGCACGGGCTCCAGTTGTTGGCTTAGCGAATGCCAAACTGAAGCATTGCTGGAGCCAACAGGCAGCGCCTCTGGCGTGTACTGTGCGACCGGTGTATTCATATCATGTCACCTGTAGTTCTATCGCCGACCGAGGGCGTGGATGACTCGATATCGGCAACTCGGCGAAGATGTTGAGCCCGGTGTTCAACGGCCCCGCGCAACAGGTCTACATCTGACGGCGCGCACCGGACCCGGAATCTGGTGCATGGGGGCCGAAAAAAGCTCCGCCACCAACAAAGCGGCTCCGCGGCGCACAAAAATCGACCGGCGTTGCCAAAAACCCGCGGCGGGCCAAGGCATCCCCGTGGCCTGGGTCCACTGCTCAGCCTGCACCCGGCCGAGTCGGCTGTGTGGCGCGAAGGTGGTGCTTGTCAGTGGCAAACGCCGAACTTCACCGTCATGAAACAACAGCTCAGCCAGTGGCCGGCTGCCCAGCCCCTTGAGCGCACGCCATGGCCCCCTGAGGTGGCGACTTTCACAAACGCTGCGCGCCATGACGAGCGGTTGGTCATCGCAACTCAATAAAACCTCGCGGACATGAACACGCTGTCCTGGGAGTAACGCGAGGCCAAGCGCAGCAGCTTCATCCGCCCTTGCGATGCCTCGGCCCTGGTTGAGCCGCCGCACGGTGACTGGGCCGATTTGACGCCGCAAATGCTGGGTCAAGGACCCGGTGGCCTTCAACCAGGCGGCCAGTCGAGCCGCGCCTTGGCACCGCAGCCGGGCGATATTCACATGCTGGTGCCAAACAATACGTGTTCCAGCGTGTGTGCCAGTGCCTGTGTTCATACTCAAAAAATCGACCGGCCCGTGAGCGTGGTGAACAACTCCAAGGCCAAGGATCCGGCCATGGAGTTTCCAGACGGCTCTAAGCCGGGTGACCAGACACAAACACCGCACTCGTTGGGAATCACCGCGACGATGCCGCCACCCACGCCACTCTTGGCAGGCAGCCCCACTCGAAAGGCAAAGTCGCCGGCAGAGTCATAGGTGCCACAAGTCAACATCAGCGCATTCAGGCGTTTGGTCATGCTGCTGCTGAGCACTTGCTCACCGCTCCAGGGAATGCTGCCCCCGTGGGCTAGAAAAGTCACCGCCTGCGCCAAATCCACACAGTTCATCTCCAAGGCGCATTGACGGCAATAGGCGTCCAGCACCTCGTCCACTGGGTTGCGCAGGTTCCCAAAGCTCTTGATGAAATGCGCCATCGCCTCGTTGCGGTCCGAGGTGAGCCGCTCTGACTTGGCGACCCGCCTGTCGTAGTGCAGTTGAGGGTTGTTGGCCAGCTTTTGCACGAACTCGGCCAAGGCGTTCTCGGGGGAGACGTAACGAGAACACAGAATGTCGGTCACCACCAAAGCGCCCGCATTGATAAAAGGGTTACGTGGCTTGCCGGCTTCATGCTCCAGCTGCACCAAGGAATTGAACGGGGTGCCTGAGGGCTCACGCCCGACACGTTCCCAAATCCCCTCGCCCTCCACTTGCAAAGCCATCACCAAGGCAAACAACTTGGAGATACTTTGAACGGAAAATGGCACCTGCGCATCGCCTACGCTGAACACCTCACCCGAAACCGTCACCACAGCCATGCCAAAACGGTCAGCAGAGACCTTGGCCAGCTCGGTAATGTAGGTGGCTACATTGCCCTGCCCGATCACCGGTTTCACTACCTCTAGGATCTGGTCCAACACCCTTTCATAGTCCATTGTTTTTCGCAGAAGTATCGAAGGACAGGATTGTCGGTGATCGCGTCTCGGTGATCGCTGTCCCAACCGTTCGGCCCAAAAACGCGGTTTCATCGCGAAGTATTTCTGCGACAGGACACCAGGTTTACCGTTACGCTTCCAACCATGATCCCGCCACAGTCTGTTCCCCCCGCCGCGCCGTCCACCAACGCCTCCCTGGTGAGGCGCATGTCATCCTTGCCACGCGATACCCGCGATACTTTTTTCCTGCTCGCTGTGATCGGCTGGACGGTGTTGCCCCACCTCTTGCACCTGCCACTGTGGTGCGCCGTGTTGGCGCTGGGCGTGTTGGTTTGGCGGGCACGGCTGGCTTGGATAGGGGGCGCACTGCCCAACCGCTGGGCGATCGCGGGGGTGCTGGTGGTCGTGCTGGGGTTGACACTATGGAGCTACAAAACCGTGCTTGGCAAAGAGCCGGGCGTGGCGCTGGTGGTGTCGCTGATGGCGCTCAAAACCCTGGAGCTGCGAGCGCGTCGCGACGCCTTTGTGGTGTTCTTTCTTGGTTTTTTTCTGATACTGACCCACTTTGTTTTTTCTCAATCACTGGCGGTGGCAGCCGCCATGGTGATTTCAGTCTGGGGTTTGCTCACCGCCCTGGTTTTGGCACACATGCCCGTGGGACAACCCGCACTGCGTCAAGCCGCAGGCTTGGCAGGGCGCACGGCCTTGCTGGGTGCGCCCATCATGGTGGTCTTGTTTGTTTTTTTTCCACGAATTGGTCCCCTGTGGGGTGTTCCGCAAGATGGCTTGGCCAGCACGGGGTTGTCCAACCAAATGCGGTTTGGCAGTGTGGCGGAGCTCGCCCAAAACGATGCGATTGCCATGCGCTTGCGATTTTTTGATGCCGTTCCGCCATCGGCTCAGCAGTACTTTCGCGGTCCGGTACTCACGCGCTTTGACGGCCAGGAGTGGTTGCCCATGCTGTCATCCAGCTTTGGCGAACGCGGCGAGTTGGGTGCCAATTTGCGTGTGCAAGGCCAGGCACTGCGTTATGAGATGACGCTGGAGCCATTGAAGCTGCGTGTCATTCCTCTGTTGGAAGCGAGCGTGGATGCACCCCGTTTTGAAGGCCCCGGGATCAACGCCACCATGCGCAACGACCTGCAATGGCTGGCGGAACAACGTTTGTTTGAGCGCGTCCGCCTTCAAGCCACCGCCAACCCGGGCTTTTCTCATGGTCCGAACGATTCCCATTTGGGGCTTCAAGACCATCTTTCCCTGCCGCCAGGCTACAACCCCAGAACGCTGGCTTGGGCGGCGGACTTGCGACGCCGCATGCCCACAGCATCGCCCAATGAATTGGCGCAAGCGATATACACGCACATCCGAAGCAGCGGTTTCAGCTACACCTTGGCCCCCGGTGTTTACGGCGAAAACAACCCGCGTCAAAGCATTGACGAGTTCTGGCTGGATCGCAAAGAAGGTTTCTGCGAACACTTTGCGGCGAGTTTTGTGGTGGTGATGCGGGCCTTGGACGTGCCAGCCCGTGTGGTCACTGGCTTTCAAGGCATGGACCCGATTCCAGTGGACGGTTACTACATCGTGCGCCAAAGTGCAGCACATGCTTGGGCGGAATACTGGCAGCAAGGTGTCGGCTGGGTGCGGGCAGACCCGACCGCTGCCATAGCACCCGACCGCATTGAGAGAAACTTTCGCTTGGCACCAGCACCGGGTTTGGTCGGGGAAGCGATCAATGCCGTCAACCCTGCACTGTTGCGTCAAATGCGTGATGCCTGGGAGGGCCTGAACAACCGCTGGAACCAATGGGTACTGAACTACGCACGAGGCCAACAGCTGGACTTGCTCAAAAAGCTTGGCTTTCAGTCTCCGAGCTGGCAAGACCTCGCCATTTTGTTGGTGGGTCTGTTCAGCAGCCTGGCGCTCTTGGGGGCCGGCTGGGCTTGGTGGGAACGTCACCGCATCAGTCCTTGGGTGCGGCAGCGGCAACGCCTGCTCAAGCTACTGGAACCCTTGGGGATAGACGCCGGTGAACACACGCCCGCGCTGAGTTTGGCCAAACAACTGCGACACCGCGCTGAACAAAAAAACACAAGCAAAGGAAGCGCCATGGAACAACTGGCGCAGCTGTTAGAGCAGCTGGATACCCAGCGTTACGGGGTCCATGCGCTGAACCGCCCTGACAGGGAACTCACACGCCAATTCTCAGCATTGGTGAAGCAGTTGAAGTCCAACGCGTGGTGATGCTGGAAGCCAGATAATCACGCAACGCATTCCTCACACTTCCTCACTCCCGATGATTCGCTTTCTCGTCAGTACCGCTGTGCTCACCGCCCTTTGCTTCACCGCGATCGAACCTGCAAAGGCACAGAAAAACCGCGCCAACGCCCAAGTAGAGAACGACAGCGCCCCCGTGGCCGTGACCTACGGCGGACGCGAAGATGTGATGTTATTCGCCGATGCCGTGGCACAGCGCCAGCAACTGGGTGCACAAACCGTGCGCGACATCTTGCGCCGCGCGCGTTTCATTCCGGCAGTGGGCAAGGCCATCATGCCCCCGCCTGCAGGCACCGCCAAAAACTGGGCCGCCTACCGCGCTCGGTTTGTGGAACCCAGCCGCATCCATGCGGGCCTGGCGTTTTGGCAAACCCATGCCAAATGGCTTGAACTGGCCGAGGAACGTTACGGCGTTCCTGCAGAGATTGTGGTTGGGATTGTGGGTGTTGAGACCCTGTACGGACGCCACATGGGCAGCTTCCGTGTCATCGACGCACTGGCCACCCTGGCTTTTGATTTCCCATCCGGCCGCAAAGACCGCAGCCCGTTCTTCCGCGATGAGCTGGAACAGTTTTTGGTGCTGACGCAGCGAGAGGGCGTTGATCCCTTGTCGGTCCGCGGCAGTTTTGCCGGTGCCATGGGACTGCCTCAATTCATGCCCAGCAGCATCATGAAGTACGCGGTCGACTTCGACGGCAATGGCCACATTGACCTTCACAAAAGCCACGCCGATGTGATTGGTAGCGTGGCGCGTTACCTGTCCGATTTCGGTTGGCAGCGCGACTTGCCCACGCACTTTGACGTGTCAGTCCCGGTGGAAGTCAGCGACCGAGCCGTGCTGCTGGCACCAGACATCCTGCCCACCTTCGCACCGCAAGAGTTTGTGGACCGGGGTGCACTGCTGCCCGCCCAGGCCATGCAAACCACCAGCAAACTCGCTCTCGTCGAGCTGCAAAACGGCGAGGCAGCGCCCAGTTACGTGGCGGGGACGACCAATTTTTACGCCGTGACGCGCTACAACTGGTCCAGCTACTACGCGATGGCGGTGATTGATTTGGGCGCTGCAGTGAAACAGGCCCGGCAAACGCGTTCGGCGCAAACCCAAGCAGCACGCTGAGTCCATCTAGGGCCTGCTTCATGGTTGCCTGGCTTCAAAGCCCGCTCGACCCGCTGCCTTCCTCGTCACAAGCGTTGGGCCCCGGCAGCGACGCGCCTGGCTTGCTGGCCGCCGGAGACGACTTAAGCACCGCCCGCTTGGAGGAAGCCTATCGCCACGGCGTGTTCCCTTGGTTCAGCCCGGGCCAGCCTGTCCTGTGGTGGTCTCCGGACCCCCGCATGGTATTGCTCACGTCCGAGTTCAAGCTCAGCCGCTCGCTGCGAAAAACCATAGCCCACTTTTTGCAAACGCCGGGCTGTGAGGTGCGTTTCGACTCCGCCTTTGAACAAGTGATTCGCGCGTGTTCGCAAACACCCCGGGCTGGGCAAGACGGCACCTGGATCGTCCCCGAGATGATGGAGGTCTACGGCCAGTGGCATCGCCAGGGCAAAGTCCATAGTGTGGAAACCTGGGTGGATGGCGGGCTGGTGGGGGGACTCTATGGCGTCGGCATCGGGCGCATGTTTTTTGGCGAATCGATGTTTTCACATCAAACCGACGCGTCCAAGATTGCACTGGCCGCGTTGGTGGCGTTTTGCCGGGCGCACGATGTTCCCATGATTGACTGCCAGCAAGCGACGCGGCACTTGCTGGCTATGGGCGGCCGAGAGATTCCGCGCACCGAGTTTGAAGCCCGGCTCACCCCGCGCTTAGGGGAGCCGGAGATTGCGGATTGGTCCTATGATGCCAAGCACTGGGCGACGCTGCACCAAGCACTGAATTCCCAGCCTCTGCCACCCTGATACACCGGAAGTTCACGGCCCGTGACCCATCTCAAAGAGCTGCCGCTTTCATCACTGCAGTTTTATGCCACGGCACCCTACCCGTGTAGTTATTTGGCGGGCCGCCTTGCTCGGTCCCAGGTTGCGACCCCCAGCCATTTGATCAATGCCGACGCCTATTCGGGCCTCGTGGCCAACGGCTTTCGCCGCAGCGGCATGTTCACTTATCGGCCCTATTGCGACGGCTGCAAAGCCTGTGTCCCGCTACGCATACCGGTTGGCACGTTCAACCCCAACCGCAGCCAGCGACGGGCATGGAAGGCCCATCAAAACTTGCAATCACGTGTTCTGAAGCTGTGTTTTGTCCCCGAGCACTATGACCTTTACCTGCGCTACCAAGCAGGCCGGCACAGCGGCGGCGGCATGGACAACGACAGCGTGGACCAGTACACCCAGTTTTTGCTGCAAACCCGTGTCAATTCCCGTTTGGTCGAGTTTCGAGCTCCTCCGCAAGAAGGGGAGGTGCAAGGCAAACTCAAGATGGTGTCCATCCTGGACATCCTCAACGATGGCCTGTCGGCGGTTTACACCTTTTATGAGCCCGAAGAGGGCTGCAGCTACGGCATTTACAACGTGCTGTGGCAAATAGAACAGACCCGACTGCTCAAGCTTCCCCATGTCTACCTGGGCTATTGGATAGAAGGCAGCCCCAAGATGGCCTACAAGGCTGATTTTCAACCGCACGAGCGGCTGATTGATGGACAGTGGGTGGATGTTTCCGGCTGAATCAAGGCCCACCCGCCCGCCCGAGACCGATTTCTGCGAGGTGACTGCATTTTTTTTCCAGTCATCGCCCACGGATTTGCCAAACAGCGGACAATACGGGGCTCGCCTTTTCTGCAGAAAACCTCAGATCAGGCTCCAAGCAATGATCAATTTGCTCACTTCGCTTGAGACTTTCACATGGCCACATCTCGTTCAGCTACCAAACCGGCCCCTTCCGTGCCATCCCTTGCCCAGACCACACCGCAGGTGAAGTTGCGTCAAAGCCAGGCTGAATACACAGCCGCACGCCCACTGGGGGAGCCCGGACCCAAAGCCATGATGTCCAGCAGCAAGATGTATGTTTGCAGGCGTTGCGGTGCCAATTTCAAAACCGGTGAAGGCAAGCCCCACCCCCGGATGCACGGGCTGGGCACCTGTAATGTGTGTTTGGCCAAATCCAGCACACCGCCAGACACTGTTTCTGGCTGAAGCGGTCGTCCCACCGCGTGGTGGCAGCGTTACAAAGTAGAGCCCTGCCCCGGTACAGCGTTCAAGGTTGTGTTGATCAATATCAACCCAGGCAAGCTCGTTTCGTGCGATCCTTCTCGAGTGAATTTTTCTATCCAACAAAGGACAATCCCTTGAAATCAGCCAACCGCCGTGTTTTCATGATGCAAGTGGTCGCCGTAGGCACCACCCTCGCCGCAAGCCAAGCCCAGGCGCAAGCCAAACTGGAAGAAACCGACGCGCAAGCCACCTCGCTTGGCTACAAACATGACGCGACCAAGGTTGATTCCAAAAAATTCCCCAAATACGCAGCGGGTCAGGTCTGCAACAACTGCGCGCTGTACCAAGGCAAGGCGGCTGACCCTTGGGGCGGTTGCCCGCTGTTTGCCGGGAAACAAGTCAACGGCAAGGGTTGGTGCAGTGCTTGGGCTAAAAAAGCCTAACTTTTGACGCACCCCAAGACGGCTGCTCACGCTTCACGGCGGGGCAGCCGTTATAACGTCTGGGCCACCCGCTGGCACAACAAGCCCGTCCAGCGGGGTGACGCTGACACTGACCTGCATGCTTTGCTGCCCCCCGCCCAAAATCACCCCGCGCAGTGGAACCACATCTGCGAAGTCCGTGCCGTAGGCCAGGGTGATGTAACGCTCGTCAGCTAACTGGTTGTTGGTAGGGTCCAGTTCTATCCAGCCATGAACAGGCGAATAGGCGGAGACCCAGGCATGTGACGCATCCACCCCCATCAAACGGGCCTGACCCGGCGGCGGGTCGGTGAGTAAATAGCCCGACACATAACGTGCGGCCAAACCATGCGCACGCAGGCAGGCCAACATCAGATGAGCGAAGTCTTGGCACACGCCGCTGCGCTGCTGAAGAACTTCATCGACCGAGGTGCTGACGGTGGTACTCGCTGGGTTGAATTCGAAGTCGTGGTGGATGCGCTGCATCAAATGAATCACGGCTTCCAACCAGTCGCGCCCCGCGTGCAACGAAGGCAGCGCATAGGCGGCGGCCGCAGCCGACATCGGTAGCAGCACGGTGGCTTGGCTCATTTGAACGGGTTGCAAGTCTTGAGACGACGTTCGAATCAGGTCTCGAACACGCTCCCAGGGAACGGGTACAGACGGCGTCACATCCAAACTCAAACGTGCCCCGACCTCCACCACAGCCTGCATGCGAACCCGCAACACACGATGCGCACCGTGCAGAGAGAAATGTGTGACGGTATTGCCAAATCCATCGGGGGCATCATGGCGCTCATCGGCCTGAGGATCAATGTGCAGGGCGTGGGACAACAAACGCTGCCATGGCAATGCCCGTGGCGTCAACCGAGCCAACTGCCACGACTGCGTGACTGGCGCGGTGTAGCTGTAGTGGGTTTCGTGCTCGACGCTGTAGCGAGGATTGTTCATCGTCAACGCTCAGTCTCGTCTCAGGCCACCAAGGACAACACACTGCGCGAAGACGCATGTGAGAAAAACTTCAAGGTCAATTCGTCGGACAAGGTGTGCGAGGCTTTGAGCAATTGATCGAGCAGCCGCGCCAGCTGTGCGTCGTCGGGATGCAATGACTCTGCCGATATGGCTCGCAATGCGCTGTTGGCCTGCGTCAACCAAGGGCCAACAAAGTGACCGTGGCTGGTTTCTATCTTGCCCGCGTACTCCCAGAGGCCCTTCATTTGAAACGCAAGCGATCTTGGATTGCTCGCGTCGCGTACCAACAAGTCGAGCACCGGCAACCACTCCGGTGCCACCTGGTAACGAGACCGGTAGGTCACGGAAGAATCGGCCAACATCAGCAGCCAATCGGGGCTGTGGGTGCGGCCTTCTCGGGTAGCCACTTGCAAAGCACTGGTCAACCACGACAGACGCTCTACACGGCGGCCCATGGACAAAAATCGCCATGCGGCGCCTCGGATCATGCCGTCCAAGGCGAAGCCTGAAAGCGTCATCATGGTGGTGACCGCCCGGTCGAGCCAGGACATGGCCGTGGGAATAGACGCTGGGCGGCGAAACACAGGATCGCTGTTCAGGCTGTTGAGTGTGCGCCAGTTGTCGGCAGACATTCGGTCGCGTAAGCTGAAAGCCACACGCAGCAACTGTTTGAAATTTTGGCTCAGGCCACCATCAACATGCGTGGCCGCTTTGAGCAAATGGGTTGCCGGATCATCGACACCATCAATCAAACCAAAACGCTGTGCGAGCACGACGGCGGGGTCGGTGCCCTCGCCTCGTTCATTGCCCTCGTCCACCCAATCGCCTAATGCGACGCGCAAGAGACGCACGCTGGCGTCGCAGCGTTCGGCATAACGTCCGAACCAATACAAGTTTTCGGCTGCGCGAGAGGGTAAATTGGTTTGACCACTGACGAGGTCATCCACTTGCACGGTGCGTCCTAACAACGTAAAGGACGTGTTCACCGCACCGTCAGACAGCACCCAGGTGTCTTTGGAGCGCCCGCCACGCTGCATGGCAATCACCCGCGAGTCAGCATCGCCCGCCACCCGCGTCAAGCCACCGGGCATCACCCGCCAACCTTGCGGCGTTGCTACTGCAAATACACGCAGACCCACAGTACGGGCCTTGACTCGTTCACTTGCCGTTGCATCGCCGAGCGCAGATTCACGCTCCAGCACGGGGGCCTGCGACACATGCACCCACTCTTGGGCCACATAACGTTCGGGCTGGGCGGCGACGCGTTGGCGCAAAACGTCCCGTTGTTCAAGGTTCAGGTCTGCCCCAAAAACCGCCGGCTCATGCGCGCTGCGAGCCAGCGGCTTGATCAGCAAATGGTCGAGCCGCTTCCACGCATCATCAAACGCAGCGCGCTCCCCCAACCACCAGGTGGCAACCGAAGGAAGTTTGAGCGGCTCGCCAAGCAATCGCTCGCTCAGCTCAGGCAAATAACCCAACAAACCGCCAGACTCCAACACGCCGGAACCCAGTGCATTGCCCAGGAAAATGCTGCCGCGCCGAGCGCAGTCGGTCAAACCCGGCACGCCCAAAGCGGAATCTGAGCGCAATTCCAACGGGTCGCAGTAGTCGTCGTCTTGGCGACGCAGCAGACCATGCACGCGGCGCAGGCCATCCACGGTTTTCATCCACACTCGGCCCTGGCGCACCGTGAGGTCGCTGCCTTCGAGCAAGGTCAAACCCAGGTAACGCGCGAGCAGCGCATGCTCGAAATAGGTTTCGTTGTAAGGACCGGGTGTGAGCAAGCCGATCAGAGGCGGACCATCCCCTTTGGGTGACCAATAGAGCATGGCCTCACGCAAAGCCGCGAAAAAATGGGCCACATGTTGCACATGCAACTCACGAAACAGTTGTGGAAAAACCTTGGACACCACCAAGCGGTTCTCCAGCGCATACCCCGCACCCGAAGGCGCTTGGGTGCGGTCGCCCACCACCCACCACTTGCCATCAGGCGAACGGGCCAAATCGGCCGCGTAGTGAAAAAGGTGGATACCACCCGGTGGCCGTATGCCTTGCACCTGGTGCAGAAAACCTTGGTGGCCAAACATCACCGAAGGCGGAATCGCACCGCTGTGCAGCAACTCTTGGGTCCCATACACATCAGCCAGTACGCGGTTGAGCAAATCTGCGCGCTGGCTGATGCCTTGTTCAATCTCAGTCCACTCCTCTGGTGAGAGCAACAAGGGCAGCGGGTCGACCTCCCAAGGCCGGTCCGCGCCTTTGGGATCGGCGTAGACGTTGTAGGTGATGCCGCTTTCGCGGATTTCGCGCTCCATCAGCGACAGGCTGTCGCTGACGTTCGTGCCTTCACGCGCTGCCAGGGCACTCAGAAACGCGCTCCACTGCGGGCGTGGCTGATTCGGCCCGGCGAGCAATTCGTCGAAACGTCCTTCGAGGGCGGCGTAGCCTGAGAGTAGTTGGGTCAGCATGCGGCTGGAGACGAGAGCATCCGCAAGTTTGTCACAGCCCGATACGCAAAATCCTGAAATAAGCGTGGTTCATTGCGCACTTGTATCCACCTCAATCTTCCCACCAAGCGCTCACATCGCAGGCCGCCGCAAATCCAAGGTGAAGGGGAAATTAGGATTGCGCTCTTCTTTGGGCACGTTCATCACACCCGGCGTGTGGCCGGTACGAAAGAAACGGTTCAGGCGGCGGGCTTCGGCCTCGTAGGCATTCACCGGGAAGGTGGCATAGGACAAGCCGCCTGGGTGGGCCACATGGTATTGGCAACCGCCCATGGAGCGGCTCATCCAGGTGTCGAGCAAGTCAAAGGTCAATGGCGCTTGCACACCAATGGTTGGATGCAAGGCAGAAGGCGGGTTCCAGGCGCGGTAACGCACGGCGGCCACAAACTCGCCGACTTTGCCTGTGGGTTGCAGCGGTATCTGGCGGCCATTGCAAGTGAGTAGGTGGCGGTCGCTGACCAAACCACTGACGTGCAACTGCACACGCTCGACCGATGAATCAACAAATCGCGCCGTGCCGCCCACCGCGCCCTCCTCGCCCATGACATGCCAAGGTTCCAAAGCCAAACGCAGTTCCGCTTTCACACCCTGTGCAGCGAAGTCGCCCAAACGCGGGAAGCGGAAGTTCAAATGCGGAGCGAACCAGTCTGGCTGCAGCGCATAACCAAACTGCTTGAGTTCCTCGAGCACGTCGCACAAATCCGCCCAAATGAAATGCGGCAGCATGAAACGGTCGTGCAGTTCTGTGCCCCAGCGTTTAAGACGGGCCGGTTGATACGGCTTGGACCAAAAACGCGACACCAAGGCGCGCATCAGCAACTGTTGCGTGAGGCTCATGCGGGGATGGGGAGGCATCTCGAAGGCGCGCATCTCCAGCAAACCGAGTCGACCGGTGGGACCATCGGGGGAATAGAGCTTATCGATACAGAACTCAGCACGGTGCGTATTGCCGGAGACATCAATCAGCAAGTTGCGCATCAAGCGGTCGATGAGCCAAGGCGCGCACTGCCCGCCCTGCTCTGCCGTCACCCGTTTGAGTTCCGCCAGCGCGATTTCAATTTCATAGACAGAATCGTTGCGCGCTTCATCCACCCTGGGCGCTTGGCTGGTCGGACCGACGAAGAGGCCCGAGAACAAATACGACAGCGCCGGGTGGTTGTGCCAATAGGCGACCATGCTCGCGAGCAAATCGGGGCGACGCAGGAAGGGCGAGTCGGCCACGGTGGCCCCACCTAAAACAAAGTGGTTGCCGCCCCCTGTGCCCGTGTGGCGACCGTCGAGCATGAATTTTTCACTCGACAACCGGGTTTCATGGGCCGCTTGATAAAGGTGTGTGGTTTGATCAACCAGCTCACCCCAATGGTGGGCCGGGTGGATGTTGACCTCAATCACACCCGGGTCGGGCGTGACGCGCAAGGTGGCCAGGCGCGGATCCTTGGGCGGCTCGTAGCCTTCCAAAATCAAGGGCAGCTTCATCGCCCGCGCCGTGTCTTCCACTGCGGCCACCACCTCCAGGTAATCGGTCAATGTGCGTGCTGGCGGCATGAAAACATAGAGGCGACCACCACGCGGTTCGGCGCTGATGGCGGTGCGCGTGACCCAGGCGGCGGACTGTTGTGCCAAAGGGCGGGCGGCGTTCACGCCCTCTGCCTGGGGTAGAGGCTGGGATGCGGGCCCGGTGGATGAGAAGGCACCCGTTTCACTGCCCTTCACCGATGGTGACAGAGAAGCAACCGCCGGCAACCCCTCATGACGCAACAAGGACTGCCGCAAAACCCGATGTGATGGCAGCGGGGCAAATTTTTGCGTTTGGTCAACCGGGTGGATCCACGGCAGGTCGTTGTCCGCGGCCCAGGGCTGGGAATCCAGAGGCAGGCGGTAGCCCATGGCGGAATCGCCTGGGACCAAATAGCAGCGCTCAGCGCGCAAAAACCATGGGCCAGTGCGCCAACCGGTACCAGTTTCGTTTTTCGCCAGCGGCAGCACATGGCCGACCACCTTGTCTAAACCTTGACTGAACACCTTACGCAGCCGCTCCCGTTCCAGCGGATCGGCCAGTTTGGCGTCAAAGGGATCCACATTGGTCGGCAACTTGCGTTCGCGCCAGAGGTAGTACCAAACATCTTCAAAGGCGGGGAACACATACTTGCCATCCAAGCCCAAACGGCTGGCCACGCCTTGCAAAAACGTTTGCGCTTGTTCGGGCGTCACGCCGTAGTCTTTGCTTTCATCAGCGAACAACTCGGGGTGGGCCCACACCGGCTGGCGGTCTTTGCGCCAGAACAAATTCAAGGACCAACGCGGCAACTGCTCACCGGGGTACCACTTGCCTTGGCCATAGTGCAGCAAACCACCATCACCGTATTTGGCGCGCAACTTGTCCATGAGCTGGGCGCTCAAATGGCGTTTGGTCGGGCCCATGGCTTCGGTGTTCCACTCGCCGCCTTCACGGTCGTCTACCGAGACGAATGTGGGCTCACCGCCCTGAGTCAAGCGCACATCGTTTTTGCGCAAGTCGTCGTCCACCTGGTGGCCGAGTTTTTCGATGGTGGCCCATTGGGCGTCTGTGTAGGGCAAAGTGACACGGGGCGCTTCCCACACCCGGGTCACCTTCATGTGGTGTTCAAAGTGGGTTTCGCATTTGTCGATGGCGCCCGATATGGGCGCAGCCGAACTGGGCTCGGGTGAACAGGCCAAAGGAATATGGCCTTCGCCAGCGAGCAAGCCCGATGTCGGGTCGAGTCCTATCCAACCTGCGCCGGGCAGAAACACCTCGCACCAAGCGTGCAGGTCGGTGAAGTCGACCTCGGTTCCGCTCGGACCATCGAGTGACTTCACATCGCTCTTGAGTTGAATCAAATAACCCGAGACAAAACGAGCAGCCAACCCCAGGTGCCGGAGCAACTGAACCAGGAGCCAGCCGGTGTCGCGGCACGATCCGCTGCCATTGACCAAGGTTTCTTCCGGCGTTTGAACACCCGGCTCTAACCGGATCAGGTAGCTGATGTCTTTTTGCAGTTGCTGGTTCAGTGATACCAAAAAATCATTGGTGTGTTTTTTCTCGCGCGGAATGCCTGCCAAATAAGCGGCGAATTTCGGGCTCAATGGCGATTTGACAAGGTAAGGCGCCAACTCGGTGGCCAAGGACTCGTCATAGCTGAAAGGAAAGTTCTCGGCGGAAGGTTCCAGGAAGAAGTCAAAGGGATTGAGCACCGCCATTTCGGCGACCAAGTCAATCTCAATGCGAAAGCGTGTGGTCTTCTTCGGGAATACGAGCCGCGCCAAATAGTTGGACTGCGGGTCCTGTTGCCAGTTGATGAAATGCTCGCCGGGCAACACACGCATGGAGTAACTCAAGATGCGGGTGCGCGAATGCGGCGCTGGGCGCAACCTCACCACCTGAGGACCCAGATTGATGGGGCGGTCGTACTCGTAGTGCGTGACGTGGTTCAACGCGACGTGGATGGACATTCAAAGGCTCCAGGAAAAACGATCAGCAAGACACCATCCAGCACGGCGAATTTCCGTGCCTACGAAAAACCGCTACACCGGCACCAAGAAGTCGCGGCTGATGCCCACGCCCAGCGTGCCGACACGCTCCAGGAACTGGGTCAGGTAGGCATGCAAACCGGTGTCCATGATTTCTTCAATATTGCCGTAACGCAGATCCGCATGCAGCCTGCCGGCGCGGCGCAAGGTTTCCTCCGACTGCTCGTTGGCGACCATGCTCAGATTGGAGAGCACTTCCTCCATACAAGCGGCCAGGGAGCGCGGCATGTCGGCCCGCAATATCAACAATTCGGCCACCTTTTCTGGCCGAATCACATTGCGATAGGCTTTGCGATAAACCTCAAAACCCGAGACCGACTTCAAGATGGCTGACCAGTGGTAGAAGTCGTACTCGACATCTTTGCCATTGCCTGCGACCAAAGCCTTGTCAGGCCCGGTTTGTGACTGGCTTTGACTTTGACCAGGCTGCACTCCAAATACCTCGTGCCCCACGGCATGAAATTTCACATCAAGCAGACGTGCGGTGTTGTCGGCACGCTCCAAGAAACTGCCTATGCGCAAAAAATGGAAGGCTTCGTCTTGCAACATGGTGCCCACCGTGACACCACGCGATAAATGCGAGCGAAACTTCACCCACTCGAACGCCGTTCCGGGATCTTTGGTGAAAGCGCCATCGGCCACCATGCGCTGAAACTCCAACCAAGTTTGGTTTTGTGTTTCCCACACCTCGGTCGTCAAGGTGCCCCTCACCGCCCGCGCGTTCTCCCGCGCCGCCATCAGGCAGCTGCGTATGCTGGACGCATTGGTCGCATCGCTGACCATGAAGTCCATGACATTCTGCGCAGTGACTTCTTTGTGCCGTTTGGCGAACTCATAAGTCAGCTCACTGATGCTGAGCAAACCCTTCCAGCCCTGCTCTGCCGCTGCGGCTGATTGGGGCAACAACGCGGTTTGGTAGTTCACATCGAGCATGCGCGCGGTGTTCTCTGCGCGTTCCATGTAACGCGCCATCCAATAGAGGTGGTCTGCTGTTCTAGATAACATCGTTCAACTCCTTGTGCGCAGAGAACACCGCACGACGCTTCGCGTCTGGCCGTGTTGTGGCTTCGCCCCAAGCGCTCCATGTAACGCGCCATCCAATACAAATGGTCTGCAGTTCTAGACAGCATGGTTTAGCTCCAGTTGGGCTGCTTTCGTAATCGATACCGGCTTTCCGTGCACCGCGCCGGGTCTCGGCCCGGCGGCCGAGTAACTTCTTTTGCTGGTGCAAAAGAAGTCACCAAGAAAACACCTGAACACCAGCCTATTTGGGGAGAGGTGGTTTGGTGCTGAAGTGCAGACGTGGGGTCTGGATTCGGCCAATGGCCACTGGCGTTCGGGCGACGTTTTCGGTGTGCTTCTTCGAAACAACACCTCACGCCACATTGGGTCGCCTCTCTTCGTCATTCCCGCGAAGGCGGGAATGACGGTAAAGAAGGTGGCGGCCTGACGCTGTTGGAAGAACAAGCCTTTAGCGTGGCCATGAATGCTTGTTACCACTGACCGAACAACACGCCGTAACGGGGTCAAATGGTTGAACCACCACCGCTCAAATAGGCTGGTGTTAGGTGTTTCTTTGCTTACTTTCTTTGCACCAGCAAAGAAAGTAAGGCCCCATGCCGGGGGGCATTCCCGGCGCGGTGCACAGAACAGAGGAAAACTGTCCGCAGCGAACGAAACAAAAAAAGAAAGCGGAAAGACTGCGCTCATCAGGCCTCCAGCACCCAGGTGTCTTTGGTACCCCCACCCTGCGAAGAATTCACCACCAACGATCCTTCCTTCAGCGCCACACGCGTCAGGCCTCCCGGCACCATCTGCACCGTCTTGCCTGAAAGCACAAAGGGTCGCAGGTCAATGTGACGCGGCGCGATGCCGGACTCCACAAAGGTCGGGCAGGTGGACAGGCTCAAGGTCGGCTGAGCGATGTAGCCCGCTGGGTTGGCTTCCAGAGCTTTGCGGAAATCTGCGATTTCTTGCTTGGTGGCCGCCGGCCCCACCAACATGCCGTAGCCACCTGCGCCATGCACTTCCTTGACCACGAGTTCGCCCAGGTGATCGAGCACGTACTTGAAGTCCTCCTTCTCACGGCACAGGTAGGTGGGAACGTTGTTCAAAATGGGCTTTTCGCCGAGGTAGAACTCAATCATCTTCGGAACATAGGGGTAGATGGACTTGTCGTCCGCCACGCCCGTGCCGATGGCATTGGACAAGGTCACATTGCCCGCGCGGTAAGCGCTGAGCAAACCTGCGCATCCCAAGGTGGAGTCGGAGCGAAAGGCTTGCGGGTCCAGGAAATCGTCGTCCACGCGGCGGTAAATCACATCCACCCGTTTGGGACCTTGGGTGGTGCGCATGTAGACGAAGTTGTCTTTGACATAGAGGTCTTGGCCTTCGACCAACTCCACCCCCATTTGCTGCGCCAAGAAGGCATGCTCGAAATAGGCGCTGTTGTACATGCCCGGGGTGAGCACGACCACCATGGGTTCGTTGACACTGGCAGGGGCCACTGAGCGCAAGGTTTCCAGCAGCATGTCGGGATAGTGAGCCACAGGGGCCACACGGTGCTGACTGAAAAGCTCGGGGAACAGCCGCATCATCATCTTGCGGTTTTCCAGCATGTAGCTCACGCCGCTGGGAACCCTCAGGTTGTCCTCCAAGACGTAGTAGCTGCCGCTGCCATCGGGGTTAGCGGCACGAACGATGTCGATGCCGGCAATGTGGGAGTAAACACCACCGGCGACATCCACCCCCATCATCTCGGGACGGAATTGCGCGTTTTTGGAAATCTGGTCTGCCGGCACGATGTTGGCGCGCAGGATGTCTTGCTCGTGGTAGATGTCATGTATGAAACGGTTCAAGGCGGTGACGCGCTGGCGCAGTCCTTTCTCCATTTCAGTCCACTCGTGGGAGGGGATGACGCGGGGAATGAGGTCGAAGGGGATGAGGCGTTCGGTTCCAGAACCGTCTTCGTCCTTGGCGCCATAAACCGCGAAGGTGATGCCGACACGGCGAAAAATCATCTCGGCTTCTGCACGCCGCGCGCGCATCACGTCGCCGGGTTGGCCAGCGAGCCATCGGTCATAGGCGCTGTAGTGCGGGCGAACCGTACTGCCATTGGCATGCATTTCGTCGAATCGGGCGGGGCTGCTCATGCGTCTTCCTCGTTTCGTTATGGCTTTTTTCATGCACACTTTTTTGTGCGCCGCAGCCGAGAGTAACAAACTTCTCGCGGGCTTTGGGAATGCTCCTCACGGTGTATAAGGCGAATGGGGTTGTGGCGGCTGGCTGTGCCAGTAACGCCGGTGCAGCTGTCTCCAACACTGTTCGAGCTCGCTTTGAAGCAGTTGTTCAGACGACCACCACCAAGCCCCGCAATCACTGGTTTGCACCACCCTCGCCCCTGCGTCCTGCCAGCGCCTGACCACCTCGGGCCTGGGGTGTCCAAAACGGTTTCGGTAGCCTGCCTGGACCACGGTCACCTTCGGCGCGGTGGTGTGCACAAACAAGGTGCTGCTCGATGTTTTGCTGCCATGGTGAGGTGCAAACAAGACGCTACTGCTCAGGGTTTCGCCATGCCTTTGCACCAAATCGGACTCTTGCGGCTGCTCAATGTCTCCCGTCAACAGCACGCTGCCAGCCGCCTGCCCGCGTATGGCTGCGGCATGGATTCTCAGGACGCAGGACATGGCATTGGGTTTGAGCACACGCTCATAGTCTTCTTGGGTGGGGTGCAACACATCAAACCGCACACCGTCCCACCACCAGGTCTGTCCCGCCACGCAGCGCTGACTTGGGATGCCTTGGGCCTGGGCTTGCCAATGCAGTGGATGCAATTTCTCTAGCGAGCTGCTGAGCTGCCCAACGGGCAGGGACCGCAGCAAAGCCGATGCACCGCCCACGTGGTCGGTGTCGCGGTGGCTGAGCATGAGGGTGTCAATCTTTCGGTCACCTCGTGCTTGGAGGAGTGGCAAAAGAACACGCTCACCTGCATCGGAATCCTCCGAGTACTGGGGCCCTGAATCAAACACCAAGAGGTGGTTTTGTGTTCTCACCAGCGCGGACGTACCTTGGCCAACATCTACAGCCAGCAGCTCGAATTGCCCTGCGGGCGGGCGTGGCGTGTTCGGCCAACACAGCGGCAGGCAAAGCGGCAATGCCAGCAGACGCACACGCCAAGGCAGCGGTAGAACCAGCACGACCGCCCCCAGCAGCGCGGCGCACTGCGCCCACCAAGGTGCTGCCGGCACGGTCCACAAAACACCAGGTATGGCAGCGAGAAATTCCAAAAACTGAGTCAGCAGCGATATGGCCTGCGCGGCGACCGTCCACAGTGGCGGCAGCAAAACACCCAGCAGCGCCAGCGGAGTCACCAAAAAGCTGATGACTGGGATGGCCACCAAATTGGCCACAAACCCCACCAGCGACAACTGCTGGAAGAAAACCAAACTCAGCGGTGCCAAACCCACGGTGGCCACCACCTGGGTGCGCAGGCCCGCCATCCAAACCCGGCGCAGAACACACCACCAACCCGATGACACCTCGGGCGCATCAGCGGTGTTGTTGCCGGATGCCATCAGCAGCCCGACCGCCGTGAACGACAACCAAAAGCCCGGCTGCAGTAACGCCCATGGGCTCAAGGCCGTCACAACCACCGCCGCGAGCAACAGCACCAAAGGCCAAGGCCAGCGGCGTCCGCTGCTGTAGAGCAACGTCACCACGGCCAGCATCCAAACCGTGCGCTGGGCAGGCACGCCCCAACCGGCAAACAGTGCATACGCCAGCGCCACCAGCAAACCCAGCCAACGCCCGGCCAAGGGCGCAGGCCACCACAAGGTGGCACGCGGATGCCGACGCCAAAGCGACTGCGCCACCGCAGACGCCAACCAGGCCAACATCGTCACATGCAATCCACTGATGCTGACCAAGTGCGTGATGCCAGTGGCGCGGAAGAGGGCCCAGTCGTCGCGGTCGATGGCAGCCTGGTCGCCCACAGACAAACCGGCCAGCACGCCGGCCAGCCGCGCATCGTTCACTTGAGCGGCGATGGCGTCTCGCACCGACTGCCGCATGCGCTGCAAACCAAAGCCCGCTTGCGCCAACAGTTGAGCACCGTCTTCACGCACATAACCCGTGGCACCAAGGCCCTGCTCCAACAAATACAGCTCGTAGTCGAATCCGTGCGGGTTCATCAAGCCATGCGGGCGTTTGAGTCGAACCAACAACTGCCAGCGTTGACCGGCCTTGATCGGCGAGACGCGGCTGGAACCGTTCCTCGATTCATACCAACCCAAGGCAAGTCGCTTGGGCAGTTTGACCACCTGGCCACCGGCGCGTGCCGACTCCACGTCAAACTGAAACCGCACGCCGTGAGCCAACTCGCGCGGCAAGCCCGCCACCACGCCCAAGACTTGAATGTCACGGCCTTCAAGCTCGCTCGCAAGTTGCTGCTGCAGGGCAGCACTGCCCCAACAACCGGCCACAGCGAAGCCGAGCGTCGCTGAGACCAACGTTGTGAGAAAAGCGGATCTCAGCCTCTTGATACCTGCATAGACCGTGACAACAAACCCCGTTCGCGCTGACGCTTCGACAAGCTCTTGAGAAAACGCCGGGCCGTTCCCATGTTTTCTCAACCGCCTCGGGAGGCCAGACGCGAAGCGGCGGGTCTGGGGGTGCTCAGGTTTGTCGCGGCATGTATCAACGTCAATAGCCAAACAGGCGATGGCGATAGCCAAGGCAATCACTGCCATGGCGACGTAAAGCTCTTGCGCCCACAACGCAGGCTGGGCAAGCTGGACGCCAACGCCGGCCAACCAAGCCAGCGCCCAACTCACAGCAAGGCCTGAAGATACCGTGCGTAACTTGGGTGAGAGTAGACGCAGCCACGGCAGCGGACGCCAGTTGAAGAACATAGCGGACAAAGGATTGCAATTGACACGCCAGTGTAGGATTCGGCTCTGCTGTTTCGCCCTCTTTCACCCCCCTCTGAAGCGTGCCCCCATCATGTCTACTTCCGTTTACGACCGCCTCTCCTCTCTGGGCATCAGCCTGCCACCCGTGGCGATTCCAGCCGCTGCTTATGTGCCGTTTGTACGCACTGGCAAGCTCGTTTTTCTATCGGGTCACATCGCCAAACGTGACGGCAAACCCTGGGTGGGGCAACTTGGTAAAGACATGGACACCGCCACGGGCGCACAAGCCGCCCGCGCCGTCGCCATCGATTTGCTGGGCACCCTGCACGCTGCAGTAGGCGACTTGAACCAGGTCACCCGCATCGTCAAGGTGATGAGTTTGGTCAACAGCACTACAACATTCACCGAACAGCACCTGGTGACCAATGGGTGCTCTGAATTGCTCGGCGAAGTATTTGGCACCACCGTCGGTGCCCACGCCCGCAGCGCCTTTGGGGTGGCGCAAATTCCTTTGGGCGCTTGCGTCGAGATTGAACTCATTGCTGAGGTCGCATGAGGCAGCTGCTGCACCGACCCGGCCTGCTGTTGGCGGCCACCGCTGGTTTGTCTCTTGTGGCAGTGGCCTTGGCCCTGGTGTCACAGCACGTCTTTGGCATGGAACCCTGCCCCTGGTGTGTCTTGCAACGGGTGATCTTTCTGGCGATCGCCTTGGCCTGCGGCATCGGCGCCCTGTGGACATCACAAACAGGTCGTCGCGTGGCAGCTTCCTTGGTTTTTCTGTTGAGCGCCTGCGGCATGGCGGCGGCGCTGTGGCAATACTTTGTGGCTGCAGCCAGCAGTTCCTGCAACCTCACGCTGGCGGACAAAATCGTCAGTGGTTTGATGTTGGACAGCTTGCTACCGGATGTGTTTTCACCCCGCGCGTCTTGCGCCGATGCGGCAGTGAATTTGCTGGGCCTGCCGTACGAGTTTTGGAGCCTGGGCTTGTTCGTGCTGATGGGTGTCGGGGCGATTCAACTGCTCCGGCTGACCAAAACGAGTTGATCCATTGAAATTTACATAAATCGCGACAAAAATCCGTTCGGGCTGAGCCTGTCGAAGCCAGTGCGCACCTCGGTCAAAGCCCTTCGACAGGCTCAGGCCGAACGGGATCGGTTTGTCATGAATAAAGTAAAAGTCAATAATTCACCCCGAATCCACCCTCACGCTTTGGAGGGCTGCACGTCAAAGAAAACCGTCATCCGTTTTTTGGGTGACAGATAGCCACGGGGATCGGGCTCAAGTTCCGACGGGCGCAATGTTCTGGACACCACCAAATCGGGTTCTTTTTCCATGTCGATGATGATGGCTTCATCCTTGGGAACGTTGGGGTCGTAAATTTGCACACTCGGTTTGAGCGGCCTGGAGCTGTTCACGGCCGTCACCATGCCGATGGCCCCGTTGTTCAGTGCCACCAGCGTGCCTGGCGGATAAATGCCGACGCAGCGCACGAATACCATCAGCGCGGTCGCATCAAACTGGTTGCGCTGCTGGCTGTACATCAGCGACAGCGCTTCGTGGGGCGTGCGAGCCTGACTGGCGATAGACGGGTTGCACAGCTCGTCGTAGCGATTGGCAATGGCCACCACCTTGGCCGACTGCTGCATCATGGCGCCACGCAAACGACGCGGGTAACCGGTGCCATCAACCTGCTCATGGTGCTCGGCAATGACAGACAGCACCTCGTGTGGCAGGGCCAAACGTTTCACCGCATCCACACCTTTGGTGCAGTGCTGGGTGTAGGCGTTGTACTCTGCCTGTGTCAATGGGGTGGACGGGTTGACAAGGCGTGGCGGCAGATCGAGTTCGCCCACGTCATGGAACATGGCCCCTTGGCCGATGGCGCGAATGGTGCTGGCGGGCAGTTTCATCTCACGCGCCAGGATCATGGACAACACCGCCACATTCAATGAATGGTTGTAGGCCACTTCGCCTTTCACACGATCGCCCATCAAGTGAATCGCGATGTCGGCGTCCATCAACATCGAATCCGCCATGGAATCGATCAACTTGGTGACATCGCGCTTCACATCATCAGGACGTGAAAGCAAGTTTTTCCCCACAGACTGCGCGACCTTCGCGCTGGCCAGCAACTGCTGCTCGCAAGCGGCCATGCGCTGGCGATGGTCTTGCAGGCGCTCCAAGCGGGACGCCTTGGCGGCCAACACTGGCATCATGTCCGCTGCTGGCCGTAAGGCAGGGGTCGGAGCAACCACCACTGGCACCGGGCCGCTGGGTGCCGCCAGCGGCTGGCACTCGCTTTTTTCTGGCGAAATACGCACCCGCTCCAAGCCCAAAGACTGAATCGTTGTGATTTGGTCTTGGGTCTTGATCTTGAAGCTGGAGAACGGAAAAGGGTGCTGCGACCACTTCAAGTCCAAGTGCACAAACAACCCGACGCACAGCTGTGAAGGCAGGACGGTGTTGGCTTGCGTGGGATCAAGAGGTTTGTTCATTGGGCACTGGCCGAGGTACTGGGTTCACTGGGTGTTTTTCGGACTGACCCGCGACAACTTAAGAAAAACAGTGAACAGCAACCGACAGTGGTTGTTTTGAATGCACGCCCCTCAAGAGTGCTTTGCACAAGCCGATACCCCTGGGGATGAAAACCCTCAGCCTTGTCCTTGTCGTTGATGACTCTGCCAGCTTCCGAGCCGTTGCTCGAATAGCGCTGGAGCGTGCCGGCCATCAAGTGATTGAAGCGGAACATGGCGAGGCGGGTTTGAAGCAACTCGATGGCCCGTGTCTGTCTTGCATTTTGAGTGACTTGAACATGCCGCGCATGGACGGTGCCACGTTTGTCGAACACGTTCGTTTGCACAGCAGACAAGGCCAGGTTCCCATCATCATGTTTTCTACCGAGGCCAACGTCAGCAAGATGGCACGCTGCAGAGATGCGGGTGTGCGGGCTTGGTTGTCCAAACCCTTTTTGCCGCATGTTCTGGTTCAAGCGGTTGCGCAAGTGACTGGCATGGACGTTCACAACAAGTCTGACCACGCTGTATGAAAACAATCACGCTGACCCGTTGCAGAAAATTCTTCTGGTGGCCGGCACAGCGCTGTCTGGCCTTGCCCAGTCGGGTGCTGACCCTGACCAACCGGGTGGTTCTGCCCCTGGTGGCCGCCGCCGCGATTTGGCCCTGGGCGGGTGTGCCTGCGGCCATCGGCTTGGCCGCCATCGTCGCCTACCTGCAAGCGGCAATCGCCATAAAACGCAATGAAGACTTGGCCAACATCGTCACCACCTTAGAGCAAGTTGCGAATGGCCAACTCGATGCACGCGTCGCGGTCCCAGCGCACGGCAACGACGCCAAACTCGGTATCGCCGTTAACACCATGCTGGACGGACTGCAGGGCCTGGTTGGCAACTTGGTTCAGGCCTCCAGCCAAGTGGCGGGCGCTGGCGATCAACTCACACTGGCCGCACAAACACTGGCCATCCGCTCCGAGGAACAGGCTTCAGTGATAGGCAACACCACCTTGGCCATTGACGATGTATTGGCTTCTGTACGCATCACCTCCGACATGGCCTCGCATGTGGACCAGCTCAGCCAAGGCCTGTGTGATGAAGCCGACCGCAGCCGTGTGGTGGTGGATGGTGCGGTGGACGCCATTGGCCGCATCCGCACAAGCACGGGAGAGATGTCCAAGGCACTCACCGTGATCGACGACCTCACGTTCCAAACCAATATTCTGGCCCTCAACGCGGCCATCGAGGCCGCACGCGCAGGCACGGCGGGCCGCAGCTTTGCAGTGGTTGCGGGTGAGGTACGTGCCCTGGCGGCCAGGACCGCCGCTGCCGCCACCGAGATCAAAAACGTCATTGAACGTTCTAACCAGGAAGTGTCCGCCGGCGTGCGCGAGATTGAAACTGTCAAAACGAAAATCGCCGACATCGGTCAAGGCTTTCGCAACGTCTCCGGCCAGATGCGCGACGTGACCCAAAACAACCTGAGCCAAAGTGCTGCCATCGGCCTGATCAGCCAAGGCTTGGAGCAACTCTCCGCCCTGACTCAAGCCAATACCGAACTGGTCGTGGAATCCGTCGGTGCTTCGGAACAACTGCGCGGCAGCGCGCACCAGTTGGACGAGTTCATGCAAAAACTCAAAGGGGAAGGCGCAGGCGCGACGGGCGAGTCTGTACCCAAGGGCGCTTCGGGCGAACAACTCGCTGCCTTGACGCCTGAAGGGATTGAGTTTTTCTGAAGGGTGGAAATGACGCGCTGACATTACAGACGTTTTCACAAATCATGACAAACACAAATCCGTTCGCACTGAGCCTGTCGAAGTGCCGTACCGAGGAACGCGCTGGCTTCGACAGGCCTGTCCTGAGCCCCGTCGAAGGGCTCAGCCCGAACGGTGGATGGTGTCGTGACTTAGAGCCGCTAACAAAACACCGCATACACCGTTCGCCCCGAGGTCGAAGGGCCTTGCACCGAGGTACGCGCTGGCTTCGACAAGCTCAGCCCGAACGGTTTTGTTAGCGGCTCTTACTCAAATCTCTCAAGAAAACGCCGGGCCGTTCCCAAGTTTTCTTGACCCCCTCGGGGGGCCTGACGCGAAGCGACAGGTCTGGGGGCGCTCATTAGATGCGTTTGGCTCGCGGCACCACACTCAGATTCAAACACTCACCCCTTCTTCGGCACCTTGAACCCCGGCATCCCCGGAAACAAAGTTCCCGCCTGTTTGGCCATTTGTTCTTGCATCTGGGTGAACATGGTCTTGGACTGCTCCAAATAACTGCCCATGACACTTTGCATGCCCGGGGCCTGGCCTTGTAGGAACTGCGACCACAAGTCGGGTGACATCGCACGCGGGTCATACAAGCCCTTGGACTGCTCGGCCAACTTGGCCTGAATGTCGGTGAAGGTCTGCAGGTTCTTTTCCAAATAGGTGCCCATCATGCCCTGCATCGAGTGGCCATAAAAACGAATGATTTGCGCCAGCGCCTGGGCAGAAAACATGGGCAGGCCGCCACTTTCTTCTTCCAAAATAATTTGCAGCAGGATGCTGCGCGTGAGGTCTTCGTTGGTTTTGGCATCGACCACGACAAAGTCTTGCGTTGCCAGCACCATGGCTTTGACATCGGTCAAGGTGATGTAACTGCTGGTCTGGGTGTCGTAGAGACGCCGGTTGGGGTATTTTTTGAGCACCCGCTGCGGTAAAGAAGCTGCGGCACTGGCCTTGGAGGGCTGGTCAGTGCTTGCTGAACTTGCCGTATCTTTGGCCGCTTTGGGAGCCGCGCGTCGGGGTTGAACCATGGTGAGCATCTCCGAGAATCACCCGCATTCTAGGAGTGCCCGTTTGGGGGCCCAAAAGGGGTTTACCCGCTTGGCCACGCCCTCAGCGAGACTTGACCAAAGGCTTGAGCGGCTGATTGGCCTGGTGCATCAACCACGGGGCCACGTCGTGCAGGGAAATCACATCGTCGGCCGCGCAAAGTTTGATCGCTTCTTTAGGCATACCAAACACCACACAACTGGCTTCATCTTGGGCTGCTGTCATCGCGCCAGCCTCACGCATCTCGCGCAGGCCACGCGCGCCGTCGTCGCCCATGCCGGTCATGATCACGCCCAAGGCATTGCGCCCGGCGCAGGCGGCGACTGAGCGGAACAACACGTCAACCGATGGTTTGTGGCGGTTGACCAAGGGGCCGTCGAACACCTCAACCACATACTGCGCACCGCTGCGTTTGAGTTTCATGTGGCAACCGCCCGGAGCGATCAATACGCGGCCGTTGTAAACGCGGTCGCCGTCCTTGGCTTCAGACACATCCAGGTCGCACAAACTGTTGAGCCGGGCCGCCAAAGAAGCGGTGAATTTTTCTGGCATGTGCTGCACCATGACCACCCCGGGTGAGGTGCGGGACAGCATCTTGAGCACCACCTCCACCGATTGCACACCGCCGGTGGACAGTCCCAATGCGATCACGCGGTCAGTCGTCACGGACATGGCCGCCTGTGCCGAAGGAGCAACTGCTGAGGGAACTGCCGACGCAGACGCCACTTGAGCCCGCGCCGCAAAGGCAGCTTTGGATCCCGACACCGCACGCAAATTGGCCTTGGCAGCCGCGCGAACGGCATCCACCAGACCGTTGCTGGTGTCTTCCAAGAACGTCTTCAAACCCATCTTGGGTTTGGTGACAAAACTCACCGCACCTGCAGCCAGCGCCTGCATGGTGGTTTCGCAACCCGCCTCGGTCAGGGTGGAGCACATCACCACAGGTGTGGGCCGCTCCGCCATGATTTTCTTGAGGAAGGTGATGCCATCCATGCGCGGCATCTCCACATCGAGCACCAACACATCGGGCCAGTTTTCTTGCATCTTGGGCCAGGCAAAAATCGGGTCGCTGGCGCTGGCAATCACTTGCACGCCGCCGGCGGTCAAGGTATCGGCGAGGTGCTTGCGAACCACGGCGGAGTCGTCAACGATCATGGCGCGAACGGGCATGGGTGTACTCCGGTACTTCAGTTGCTTTTCTAATGACTTCCACCACGGCGCATCAGCACCTCGCCGGTCGCAATTTCCAGGCGCACGTTGCGCGGCATGTTCTCGCCCACGTCAACCCCGACGAGCGAGAAACCGTACTTTTCAATCAAGTTCCAACCTTGCTCAATGTTGCGCTCGCCGACATTGAGCTTGACTCCGGCTTGGTCGGGCATGGTGTCGGCACCGCCATAAAGATGGCAGTCGTACTCCGACGATTTGGTGTTGGCACGCATCAAGGCTTGCACCAGCAGTTCAACCGCTTCGTCGCCATAACGGCCATCGGCTGGCATGTTCTCACTGCGTGGCCTGGACGGCAAAAGGTAGTGGCACATGCCGCCGATGCGGCGCGTCGGGTGCCACAGCGTCAGCGCCACGCACGACCCCACCAAGGTTCTCAGGCTGCGGGCCTTGGCACCGAAGTACAGCTGACCCGGCATCAAAAAAAGATCGGCGCTCTCCGCGCTTTGCAGTGGCGCAGGCCGCGTTGACTTGAGAACTGGTTTAGAGGCGCTCATACACAGCAGGGCGCAGGGGTCGCACATCAAGACCGAGGTTGCTCAGTGACTCTGCATGGCCCGGCAACAAGTACGCGCCTTCTTTCAACAAAGGCAGCACGCGACGCACGATGTCGGCCTTGCCTGCGTTATCAAAGTAGATCAGCACATTGCGCAGAAAAATCACATCGAACTTGCCAATGTCGGGCAGCGGTTGTGTCAGATTGGCCGGCTGAAAATGCACGTTTTTGCGCAACTCTTTGCTGATGAGCAAGTGCCCCTCGTACTGGCCGTGTCCCTTCATGCAAAAACGTTTGAGGTAAGCCGGTGACACGCCCTTGGCCCGCGACATGGGGTAAAGCGCCTGCTTTGCGGTGGCCACCATGTCGGTGGACAAATCGGTGCCTATGATTTCCCAGCCATTTGAGCCCAACCGGTCGGCCAGCAGCATGGCAATGCTGTATGCCTCTTCGCCCGAGCTGCTCGCGCCACTCCAGACACGGAACAGGTCACGCGACTTGCGAGATGCGACCAACTCGTCCAGAAACTCGAAGTGCGCAGGCTCACGGAAAAAATACGTCTCATTGGTCGTGAGTTTGTCCACCACCCGAACCAGCTCATGCTGGTCTTGCTGCTTGAGCAGGTCTTTGACGTAAAGCTCCACGTCTTGCAAGCCCCGCTCACGTGCCAGCTTTTGCAAACGCCCCTCGACCAAGGGCTTTTTTGCCGCTGTCAGGCGTATGCCGGACACGCTGTGGAACATGTCGGATACCGCATCGAAAGAATGTTGAGACAGGGTCATGTGGTTCTCTTTGAGGTCGGACGCTTTACCGCACCGTCACCGTGGGTTGCTGGCCAATCAAATGGGCCAAATCGTCAGAGTCCAGCACACGGTCCATGGCCAGCACCGGCAAAAACTCACCACGTATGCGTGCCATGCCGCTGATGAACTCGGGCGGAATATGGGTGCCCAATTGCGGCACAGCTTCAATCTGGGCGGCACCCGCGTCGATCACTTCGTTGACCGAGTCCACCATCACACCCAATTTGTGCAACAAGGCATCGGGACCGTTGCCCACAGGCAGCTCCACGATGATGATGCAGGTGCGCCTGTCCACGCCCATCAGGCCCAGGCCCAAACGTGCCGAGAGGTCAATCACCGGAACCACCGCGCCGCGCAGGTTCATCACACCACGTACAAAACGCGGCATGCGAGGCAACTCGGTGGTGGGCACGGCTTTGAGAATTTCTCGAACCACATCGATGCCGACGGCGTAACCTCGGTCGCCAAGAACAAAACACAGCAACTGCTGCTCGGCCAACGCCGTCAGCGGCGACGACGAAGCGGCCAATGTAGGGGGAGGAGCCAACTCGTTCATGGTGAGTTCCTTAGAAACGACTGAAACTGTCTTCGTCGACGGTGTGGCTGGGTTTGGCGAGACCAGAAGGCGCTTTGGCTGACCAGGGCAACCCGCTGCTGCCGCCAATCACACCGGTCTCAAAATCATCCCCCTTGCTGCGGCTGGCGGCTGTGCGTTTTGGGGCTGCCATTGTTTTGGAGGCGCGTGCAGGAGCGGCCCGGTGTCCACCAGCCTCCACCTGGAAGAAGGACATCAACTCTTGCAACTGCGCTGCCTGGGCCGACATTTCTTCTGCCGTCGCCGAGAGCTCTTCACTGGCCGATGCGTTTTGTTGCGTGGAGGTGTTCAGGTGCCCGATGGCGCTGTTGATCTGGCTCACACCATCGGACTGCTCGCCCGAGGCGGCTGCAATTTCTTGCACCAGCTCGGAGGTCTTGGAAATCGACGGCACCATGTCGGTCAGCAGCTTGCCGGCTTTCTCCGCCAGTTGCACGCTGGAGCCAGCGAGGGTGCCAATCTCTTGCGCCGCCACTTGGCTGCGTTCAGCCAGTTTGCGAACCTCAGCGGCCACCACGGCAAAACCTTTGCCATGCTCACCCGCACGGGCCGCTTCGATGGCCGCATTCAATGCCAGCAGATTGGTCTGGTAGGCAATGTCATCAATGATGGAGATCTTGCTGGCGATGGACTTCATGGCATCCACCGTCTGGCTCACAGCCTGGCCACCCTCGCCTGCTTCTTTGCTGGCTTTGTTGGCCATGCCGTCGGTCACATTGGCGTTTTCGCTGTTTTGTTTGACCGAGGCCGCCATCTGCTGCAAAGACGCACTGGTTTGTTCCACGCTGGCCGCTTGTTCGGAGGCCGATTGCGACAAGGACTGCGAGGTGGTAGACACCTGGGCAGCCGCTGAATTGAGTTGCTCGGCCGCCGCGTTGACATCCGACATGGTTTGCGCCAAACGCGAGACGGTGCTGTTCACCGCGTTCTTCAGGTCGGCAAATGCACCACGGTAGTCACCTTGCACGGTTTGGGTGAGATCGCCCTCTTGCATGCCCTGCATCACACCTTGCACTTCTTTGATGGGGCCCAAGATGGCGTCCAGGGTGTCGTTCACGCCATGCACGATCTTGCGGTACTCGCCCTGATGCTGGGCGGCGTCAGCGCGCGCATCTAATCGCCCGTCCACAGCAGCATCTACCAGGCCGGAAATGTCGGATGCCACCTTGGCGATAGCGCTCTGCATATTGCGCATGGCGGACAAAAGCTGGGCAATTTCGTCGCGCCCGGCAACTTCTACTTTGGAGCTGAGGTCTCCATCACGGATACAGCTGGCAAGCTCGATCGCGCGTGCCATCGGCTTTGTGATGCTGCGTGTGATCATCCAGGCTGTTCCTGCACCCAGGACGATGGCAGATCCGGTCAACAAATACAGCAGCAGCATGGTGCGCTGGTCAGCCAGTTTTAAGACTTCTTCGGCTGCCTTCATGTCCTTTTGCTGCAGCTCGGCAAATTCGTGCAGAAGTGTTTGCCATGCAGCCACTTTCGGGGCAGCGTGCTTGAGCAACAAATCAACCGCCTCATCGTCTTTGTTCTCCGCTGCCAGTTTGAGGATGTCATTGTTGACAGCCCGCGCTTGGCTGGCCGCGGCGTCGATCTTCTCCAGAAAGGCCGAGCCAGCTGGCGAGCTCGGCAGCTTCTGCAGTGCCTCGCGGCTGGTGTTGTAGGCGGTGCGTGCGGCTTCGATCTTGGCCACTTCAGCCGGTTTTGCTGCGGCGTCATCCAACAGCACCACCGTGCGGATCACGCGGGCGACGACATGCACCTCCTCTGCCAAGCTGTTCACCAGGGTCAACTTCTTGACATCGTCTTGCAGGATGCTTTCAAGAGTTTTTTCTGCCTGGGTAACAGCGTTGAGCCCAAAACCGGCCACAGCCACCAACAGACAGAGAACGAGAGCGAATGCGAGGCCCAAACGGCTGCCAATTTTCATGTTGGAGATGAAGTTCATGGTCATGATCCTTGTTGCAAATCTTTGTACATCGGAGAGAACAGACTATTGATGTTTACCTTATTCGCGACAACCTCCAGCCCGTTCGCCCTGAGCCTGTCGAAGGGCCTGCACCGAGGCACGCGCTGGCTTCGACAGGCTCAGCCCGAACGGTGTGTGGTGTCGCAATTTATGTCAACCTCAATAGAAGACTCAAAAGCGGCCAAAGCTGGCTTCATCAATCGACTCGTGAGAGCCTTTGCCCTTGGCCGCCCAAGGCAAGCCTCCACTGCCCCCGATCACGCCGGTTTCAAAATCGTCGCCCTTGCCACGGCTGGATAAACCACTTTTGGCCGCCACGGCAACTTTTGATGTTCGGGCTGGTGCAGCCGCAGGCTTGCGACCACCGGCCTCTACCTGGAAGAAGGACATCAACTCTTGCAGCTGCGCCGCTTGGGCCGACATTTCTTCAGCGGTCGCCGAGAGCTGTTCGCTGGCCGATGCGTTTTGTTGTGTGGACGTGTTGAGGTGGCCCATGGCACTGGTGATTTGGCTCACGCCGTCGGACTGCTCGCCCGAGGCCGCTGCAATCTCCTGCACCAGCTCCGAGGTCTTGGAAATGGACGGCACCATGTCCGTCAACAACTTGCCGGCCTTTTCAGCCATTTGCACGCTGGAGCCTGCCAGGTTGCCAATTTCTTGCGCGGCCACTTGGCTGCGTTCTGCGAGTTTGCGCACCTCAGCGGCCACCACCGCAAAACCTTTGCCGTGTTCACCAGCCCGTGCGGCTTCAATCGCTGCGTTCAAGGCGAGCAAATTGGTTTGGTAAGCGATGTCGTCAATGATGGAAATCTTGCTGGCGATGGACTTCATCGCGTCCACCGTCTGGCTCACAGCCAGTCCACCTTCGCCCGCTTCTTTGCTGGCTTTGGTAGCCATGCCATCGGTGACGTTGGCGTTTTCGCTGTTTTGTTTCACCGAGGCGGCCATTTGCTGCAACGAGGCGCTGGTTTGCTCAACACTCGCGGCTTGTTCAGAGGCCGACTGCGACAAGGACTGCGAGGTGGTGGACACCTGGGCAGCAGCGGAATTCAACTGCTCGGCTGCCGCGTTCACCTCACCCATCGTTTGCGCCAAGCGCGCTACCGTGTTGTTCACCGCATTCTTCAATTCGGAGAAACTGCCTTCGTAATCGCCAGTGACGGTTTGGGTCAGGTCGCCCGACTCCAGACCGGCCATCACCTCTTGAACCTCATTGATGGGAGAAGCTACTGCATCTACCAGGTGGTTCATGCCATCGACAACGCGGCGGTATTCGCCAGCATGGCGGGTGACATCCACGCGGGCATCCAGTTGACCCGCACCCGCTGATTCGGCCAGAGTCCCCGCGTCTTGCACCAGGCGTTGCAAACTGCTGCGCACTTGCTCAAACGATGCAGCAATTTGAGAAAACTCATCTTTACCCGAGACAGCACATGACACGCTCAGATCCCCAGCCGCCACCGCCTGGCTGGTGGCAATGACCGCGCTAGAGGACCGTCGCACACTGCGTGCAATCAACCAACCCATGGCCACCATGCCGATAATCAAGGCTGAACCACTCGCCATCAGAACCTTTTCGGCCAATGCTTTGGTGGCGAGGGCATGATTGGCAGCGTCCTTGCCCAGCGTCACGTTGTACAGGGTGTGTGCGTGCAAAGCGTCATATAGTTTTTTGGATGTGCTGCTTTCTTTCGTTTGCAACAACTCCAGCACAGCATCCTTCTTTCCAGCCTGTTGCAGTTCAATCAGGTTTTTGGCCAAACCCACATAACCATCACGCGCAGCGATGTCGTCGGCAAAGAGTGCTTTGTCTTTGTCATCCACCAGGGTGACTTCGTAGTCCTTGAAGGCTTTGTCCAGTTGTTCCACTGCTTTCGTGTAACCCGCTTGATGTTTCTCGGCAGCCGCTTGGTCCATGGGATGCGTCGTCCTGTAAAGCCACGGCCTGAGCCTTCCCAGGGCAAGTACGGCGTCGTTGAGCGCCACCATGGCCGGCACCGTGTTTTCATTGGTGAAGTTGGTCGTCGCAAAAACTCGGCTGGTTTGGTAAATGCTGAAGCCGGACAGCCCCACCAAACCCAGCGCGGCGGCAGCGATCAGAAGGTAAAAACGTTGGGTGATGGTCATGATGAACTCACGTTGAAGGTGGTGATGAACTTAAAAATGGCCAAAGCTGGTTTCGTCTATCTGCGCGTTGGAAGCCTTGCCTTTGGCCGCCCAAGGCAAGCCTCCACTGCCCCCGATCACGCCGGTTTCAAAATCGTCGCCCTTGCCACGGCTGGATAAACCACTTTTGGGCGCAACGGCAACTTTTGATGTCCGGGCTGGTGCAGCCGCAGGCTTGCGACCACCGGCCTCTACCTGGAAGAAGGACATCAACTCTTGCAGCTGCGCCGCCTGAGCTGACATTTCCTCCGCCGTGGCAGAGAGCTGTTCGCTGGCCGATGCGTTTTGCTGTGTGGAGGTGTTGAGGTGGCCCATGGCGCTGGTGATTTGGCTCACACCGTCAGACTGCTCGCCCGAGGCCGCTGCAATCTCTTGCACCAGCTCGGAGGTCTTGGAAATGGACGGCACCATTTGACTCAGCAAGTTGCCAGCCTTCTCAGCCATTTGCACGCTGGAGCCCGCCAGGTTGCCAATCTCTTGCGCTGCCACTTGGCTGCGTTCTGCGAGTTTGCGCACCTCTGCCGCCACCACCGCAAAACCTTTGCCGTGTTCACCAGCCCGTGCGGCTTCAATCGCTGCGTTCAGGGCGAGCAAATTGGTTTGGTAAGCGATGTCGTCAATGATGGAAATTTTGCTGGCGATGGACTTCATCGCGTCCACCGTCTGGCTCACGGCTTGGCCGCCTTCGCCGGCTTCTTTACTGGCTTTGCTGGCCATGCCGTCGGTCACGTTGGCGTTTTCGCTGTTTTGTTTCACCGAGGCGGCCATCTGCTGCAACGAGGCGCTGGTTTGCTCCACACTGGCGGCTTGCTCAGAGGCCGACTGCGACAAGGACTGCGAGGTGGTGGACACCTGCGACGCAGCGGAATTCAACTGCTCGGCTGCCGCGTTCACCTCACCCATGGTTTGCGCCAAACGGTTGACGGTGTTGTTGACCGCACTCTTGAGGTCGGCAAACGCACCCCGGTAGTCGCCTTGCACGGTTTGGGTCAAGTCGCCGGCCTCCATGCCTTGCAACACGCCTTGTACTTCTTTCACGGGGCCGACGATGGCATCCAAGGTGTCGTTCACGCCTTGCACAATTTTTCGGTAGTCGCCTTGGTGCTGGGCGGCGTCGGCGCGTGCGTCCAAGTGGCCGTCCACGGCGGCATCGACCAGGCCTGATGTGTCGGTGGCCAATGCTTTGAGGTTGCCACGAACCTTCTCCAAAGCCGCCGCAACATGGGCCAGCTCGTCTTTGCCCTCAGCATGTACAGGCAAGTCCAAATCACCTTCAGCGACGCGGGCTGCGGCTGCTTGAATGCTGTTGGCGGACCGGTTGATGGAGCTGCGGATGGCAAAGTAAAGGTACAGGGCAAACAGTACGCCCAAACCGGCACCTACCGCCTCCAAAATTCGCACATTGTTGATTCGGACAATGCGCTCATTGAGCATGGCGTCAAAACGCGAGATAGCCAAGTTGTGGAACTCATCCACAGTTTCCATGGTGTCCGTGCCTTGTTTAAAGTAGGCCAACGCATCGCCTTGCAGCTTGCCCTCCTTCATCAAGCCTTTGGCCGCTTTCACATAGGTGTCAACGGCGTCAACCGCCTCTGTCCAGCCCTTGGGTATGGGTTCACCAGAGCGCTCCAACCCATCCAGCTTGCGCTGCACTGACAACTGATTCTCTGCCAAAGAGTTCAGGGCGGAGGTCATGCGAGCATGGTCGCTGCTCGTCCACTCGCCTTTGGTCAGCGCACCGGCCCCCACGCCACGCACTTGGGCAATGGCCTCGTTCCACGACACCATGCGTTCAAACACCACTTCCATCATGAAATACGTTGCGGACTCGGGATCGAACAGCAAACCCGACTTCTCCGCCGCTAACAGCGTGAGTGTTTGCAGGCGCTTGACCAAATCGGTGTGAACCGCAAACGCCGCTGCTGCACTACCGGGATCGGGGTTGGTGGTGAGGGCTTTGGCCTCGTCGCGCAGCGGGGCCCAGGCTTTGTCCATCTCAAAATGGGGTGCGCTTTGCACGGCTGCATCCACCTCTGCCAACACCTTGTTGAGTTCAGTCCGTGTGGTTTGGCGTAGGGCTTGCATACCCGTGTGGCCCTGCAACAGCATGGCGGTTTGACCACGGTGGGTTTGCACGGCGTCAATCAAATCCAGCATTTCATCGATTTGGTGCGAGCCTATCAATTCATTGCGTGTGAATTCAATGGCATCGCCATCGCGTTTGAGGACGCTGACCAGCAAAACCACCATTGGAACAAAAAGCAGCACGGCGATCACCGCCACTTTGGTGCTGAGTTTGAAGCGACCCAGCAGCCCGGCGACGGGGGCAAAGATGCGTGGTGCGCGGGCAGCGGTGTTCAAGGTCTGTTCCATCGAGGTCTCCAAACAAAATCAGGTGAAAGCAGTGGTTGACTGGCGGTTCAGTGGTGGGCCACGCGAGAGGTCGTCAGTGGACTCAAGCTGGACGGCTTGGCGAAAGCAGGCAGGTTGGCCGTGGGGCGAGAAATGGTCTGCAAGAGCGTGGGCACTTCCAAAATCAAGCCCACCTCACCGCTGCCCAAAATCGTGGAGCCCGCAATGCCTTGCAAATGTTTGAACACCGCCCCCAAGGGTTTGATCACGGTTTGGTGTTCACCCAACAAACGATCGACCAGCAAACCCACTTTCGTGCGGTTGCTGCGCACCACCACCATGCTTTGGCGAGCGGGAGCATCACCCACATGGCCGAATGCACGGCGTATGTCCACATAAGGCAACACTTCACCGCGCAGGTCAAACACGCCGCTGATGTCGGTGCTGGACGCACTGCAAGAGGCCGGGGTTTCAATGCATTCCACCATCACATCCAGCGGCAACACATAGTGCACGCTGCCCACTTGGGTCAAGAAGCCGTCGATGATGGCCAGCGTGAGTGGCAAGCGAATTTGAATCGTCGTTCCCAAACCCGGGCTGCTGACGATTTGCATGGTGCCGCGCAGCGAGTCCACATTACGTTTGACCACGTCCATGCCCACACCACGACCTGAGATGTCGGTGACGAAGTCGGCGGTGGAGAAACCAGGCGCACAGATCAATTGGTCAATTTCAGCGTCGCTGGGCTGGGCATCCGCAGCGACCAAGCCTTTTTCTTTGGCTTTGGCCAATACCTTCTCGCGGTTCACACCGCGTCCGTCGTCACTCACCTCGATGACGATCTGACCGCCCTCGTGGTAAGCATTGAGTGCAATACGACCGCGTGGTGACTTGCCTGCGGCGATGCGCCCTTCTGTGGTTTCCAGGCCGTGGTCCAGCGAGTTGCGCACCAGGTGAGTCAGCGGATCGGCGATGGTTTCAACCATGGCTTTGTCGAGTTCGGTGTCGCCACCGGTCAACTCCAAGTCCACTTCTTTTCCGAGTGACTTGCTCACGTCACGAACCACACGCTGGAAGCGGCCGAAGGTTTCACCAATGGGCACCATGCGCAGGCCCAAGGCACCGTCTCGGGCACCTTCGACCAAATCGCCAATCCGCATGGCAATTTCCATGAAATCGGGCGACTCTTCACGCTGCGCCACCAATTTGGCACCGGAGCTGGCGATCACGAGTTCACCGATCAAGTCCACCAGCTGGTCCAGTTTGTCCGCACGCACGCGGATGAATTTGGCATCGTCACCCCGGCGCGCACCGGCACGGCGTTCGATGCCGGGCGCACGGCGTTCGGCAGAGATTTCTTCCAGTTCCACCGGCGAATGGTCGCCGCTCGCCTCGTTGACTTTGAACTCGGCCACGCGCTCAGGCACCATGCGGTCCATCAGCTCGCGCATGGCATCGCTGGTGCCACGAAGCGCGCGCAGTGCAGCGCAGTCTTGCGCGCTGGCATCGGGGGCCAATATTTGGATGTTGCAGTCTTCCACCACAAACTCAAACACCTGGTCGAGGTCGGCGCGTGTCACGTCGCCATGGAAGGTGATTTCAAAACCCAGGTGGCAGGCTTCTGCGTCCAGGGCCATCAGTTCAGGAATGCTGTCGCTGACCGTGACCAACTCGCGCACCGTGCCGAGTTTGCCCAGGTAACGAATGAAGGAGATGGGGTCCAGGCCGTTGCGCAAAGCGTCTTGACCGAAACGCAAAGAGATGTGCCAGTTGCCGTCTTCAGACGACGCTGCCTTTGAAACCATCGTCGTGCCAGGCTTCGTTGCGGCGGGCGCATCTGGCGCTTCGCCCTTGGTGATGGCACGCAGCTGGCCGCCTAAGGTGGCCGCATCTGACGCCACCACCGGATCGTTTTCACCGCTGTTCACCTCGTCCAGCAGCTTGCCTATCATGTCGCGGCTTTGCAGCAGCAAGGCCACCGTGTGTTCGGTCAAGGGATGTTGACCTGATCGCAAGGCTTCCAGCAAGGTTTCTGCTTCGTGGGTGAAGGCCACCACCGCCGTGCAGCCAAAAAGGCCCGCCCCCCCCTTGATGGTGTGGGCAGCGCGGAAGGCGGCATTGAGGTTTTCTGCGTCCTCGGGGTTGGTCTCCATGACCAAGAGGGCGGCCTCAAACTGGCGCAGGTTGTCCTGGGCTTCTTCGAGGAAACCTTCGCGCGCAGCGGCGATGATTTCGTCGTCGTCGTTGTCACGGGCGCTCATGCGGTGGCTCCTTGGTTTGAAGGGACGGGCGACAGATCAAGCGGCGACAAACAATAGGTGGCCAAAGCCATCTTGACCGCCTCAGTGGGTTGCTGCAGCAGGATGGGCGCACCCGCTTCGATCCCACTGCGTTTGAGGGCCAACAGCAGTTGCACACCGGCGCTGTCGAAATCAGTGACTTCTGCAAGGTTCACCTGCAGCCCGCCGCTCAGGTCGTTTTGCGACAACTCGGCCCACTGGGCCAACATGGTTTCGTGCTGGCTGGACGCGCCGGTGATGGTGCAGTCGCCGCTGAGCCGCATGACGTGGGTGGAGGTGCTCATGGTGGGAATCTTTTGTTGAAAGTGGTCAAACAACCAAACGCCTAACCGCATCAATCAATTGCGACGGTTGGAAAGGTTTGGTGACAAAAGCGCGTGCGCCGGCTTCTTTGGTTTTGGCCTTGACGGCATCGGCTGACTCGGTGCTGAGCATGATCACGGGGGTGAATTTGTGGTCCGGCAACAGTTTCAGTTGTTTGAGGAAACCAACGCCGTCCAGCCTGGGCATGTTCAAGTCGCAAGTGATGACGTTGAATTTCTGCTTTTCCAGCTTTTTGAGCGCTTCGATTCCGTCCTCGGCTTCGGTCACGTCAAAACCCGCACCTTCCAGCGCCATGCGCGTGACGGTTCGGAAACGACCTGAATCGTCAATCACCAACACGGTTTTACTCATAGGAGGCTCGTGGAATTGAGGTTGGCACTTAAACGCAAATGCGGGCAGCCGCTTCAACCAACTGCGAAGGCTGGAAGGGTTTGGTGATCCAAGCGCGAGCGCCAGAGGCTTTGGCCTCGGCCTTCTTGGACTCTTGCGACTCGGTGGTCAGCATGATCACAGGCGTGAACTTGTAGGCTGCAGACGCTTTCAAGTGTTTGAGAAAACTCAGGCCGTCCATATTGGGCATGTTCACGTCGCACACGATGAGGTTGTACTTTCGCCCATCGAGTTTGGTGACGGCGTCTTTCCCATCAACGGCCTCCACCACGGTGTAGCCGGCCTTGGCCAAAGCCAGTTTGACGACGGTGCGAAAGCTGCCCGAGTCGTCAATGATCATCACGGTTTTTGCTGTCATGGTTTCACCCTTTTAAGTCTCACAAAAAACATCCTGGTGAGCGGCACGCCTGCGCCCCACGTCCGTTCGCCCTGAGCCTGTCGAAGGGTGGCGCGAAGCACCACACGCTGGCTTCGACGGGCTCAGCCCGAACGGAGTTGGGGATGGTCGAGCAATGTCGCAGAACAAGAAACACCTTCATTTCAAAGAAAATTCGTTAGAAAAAGTCCACGGACGTTCCCGTTTCAATTCGCACATTGCCGTGGTGCTGTGTGCGCTGTTCTTCCATCGTGTAGCTTCTGTCCAGCTCGGCCAACCACTCGGTGGCATCGGCCATCTTGGCTTGTGCTGGGCCTTCGTTCCAATCAGCCAGGCGTGCCATGTCGTTGGCCAGAATCGCCATCATCTGGCTGACGCGATCGCCAGACTGAAAGCCCATCAATACTTCATCCAGGTCGTCGCGCACTTGTGCGCTGGCTTCGCGCAGCTCGCGCGACGAAGTCATGTTGCGACCGATGTCGCCCACCAAGGACTCCATGGCCAAACGGGCGCTGGTGCGCAGTTCCAGTTGCATCTCTTCCGCGCTGCTGTCTTGAAGCTCGGCGTCGCGGCGCAGTGGTTTTATCTTTTGGTTCAACGACGCCACATGGGCGTGAATTTGCTCAGACAACTCGTCGCAGCGCGCGCCCAGGGTACGCACTTCTTTCGCCACGGCATCAAATCCGCCGCCACGTTCATGGCTGATGCGGTTAGCCTCAATGGACGCGTTCATGGCCACCATGCGGGTGTGCCGCGCAAAACCCTTCATGTCCTTGGCCATTTGTGCCAAGCCCGCCAGGGCATGGCTGCTTTCGCTCAGTTGCACCGCGACTCGCTCATGTTGAGCCAACACCTTAGACACAGGAGCCAGCAGTGTCTCGATCACTTCCGGACGGTCGTTCAACAGTTGGTCGGTCGCCCCTGCGTCTTGGGCTGGCGAGAGTTTCTCGGCGCGGTCCGCCACATCCGACAAACCTTGGGAGAGCCGCGCGAAGGTTTCCAACATGGACTCGAAACCAGTTTCGGTGGCCGCACGGGCCATCTCCAACTGGCGACGCCACACGGGAACGACCTGCCCCACCATCAGACGAGCGCCCGAGGCTTCAAGCGCACCGCCCGTGGCAAGTCCACCGGAGCCCCGCGAGAAGCTCAGCACCAGAAAGAAACTCAGTGCGGCGACGGTCCCGCCGCAAAGCCACGGCGACAAACCGGCCATGCCCACGACCAGGGCACCGGAGGCGGCGACACAGGCGACAGCCAGAGGCAACCAAAGGGCTCTGACCTTTTGCAGGTAGCCTCGGCCAAGCCCCAATGTCGGCGCATTGCCGTCAGCAAGGGCGTGTTTATCAATGGAAGAAGACGTGGTCATTGGGCTCAAGACGCAGTATTCAAAGTTCGGTTCATGTCCTTATCGGCCCTTTCTTCCAAAGCTGAAGAACTGCAGCAGGCACTTACAAAGGAGCGTTGCCATGAACTTTGCCGCCTTGTAGACCCCTGCTGTCCGTGAATAAGCGCCGCAAAACCCGCGCTTTTAATGGGCACTGTCAGGCCGCACACACGGGAAACTTCGCTCAAGCGGTGGGCCAGGTGGCCGAAAAGACGGTGTGTGCTTGGCCCTTCTGACGTTGTCGCAAGGGCCTTGCTTGCCCATCTTCAGGCCACCGCCCGGCTCCCTAGTGTTGCGACTCAGAAACAACGAAACATGAAAGCGTGTACTCAACCCACTGGCGGCGTTGCAAATCCGCGCGATACCTCGGTATCACTGTGGTTTGCGCCTTGCCACTGGGCCGACTCCACTACTTTCATTTGTTCCGTTGTTTCTGAGTCGCAACACTAGTGCCCCGACTTCATCTCGCCAAATGGACACGGATTCACCATGAAGCTTCAACTGTCTGCCCCTTGGGCCGCTCAAGCACTGCCCCGTTTGGCTCAGTGGTGTGGTGAATTTTTCCAGCACCATGGCTTGTGGGCCCCCGCCGTGCGTTTGTTGCGTGTGATGACCATGCAGCGCAAGGCATGGCTGCTGTTTGCTGTGTTTTCGATTCCACTGACGGTGTTGACCGTCAACACCTTTCATCATGCGTGGTCGCATCTTCAGGCCTTGGCATTGACCCGCCAGGGTCTGCAGTTCTCCGATACCGCCCAAAAGCTGGGCCCAGCGCTTGATGCTGCGTCGATCCAAAAAGCCGGGGCAGACGCCCCCAAGACGGCAGGCACCAACACGCCATCCATTGACGAACTGCAGAGCCAGTTGACAAGGCAATACGCCGCGATACCGCAAGTGCACAGTGATACACAAATTGCGATGCAAACCTACCTGCAAGCTCAAGCGAAATCGCTGGCGGCGGCCAGCGCAGCGCCTGCCGAGCGAGCCGTGGCCTTGCAAAACCAGATCACCGCGTTATTGACCCTCAGAGAACAGGTTACCAATGCCTCGGGACTGTGGCGCGAAGCCGACCAAGCTGCCGCTGCCCTGGTGGAGCTGTCTCAAGAAACACTGTCGATGTTGGGCCGGGGTATCACAGCCGTTCGCAGGATTGAAGCGGGGCTGGTACCACTCGCGGCACAACAAGCTGTGCAGACCGACAAGGTCCACGAACAGCAAATGATGCTCGCCAAACAACTGGCCGCGGTTGAGGCGGCGCTGTCGCGCTTGAGCATTTTGATGTCTCAGAACCCGGAGTTGGGCTTAGGCGCTGCGGGCGATAAAACATTGGCTGCCACAAGGAAGTGGCTGGGAACAGTCGAACAAAGCTTGCTTTCGCGTGACGTGGTGGCTGACACGGCCACCCTTCAGGCAGAGTCGGGCGCAGCGCTTTCCGCAACCCGTGAGTTACGCACCCAGACCATTCAATTGTTGGATCAGCATTTGAGCCAAGGTCAGCAAGAAGCGTTGCACAGGGTTTACATGATGGCGGCCGTCATGGCCAGCTTGTTGTCGCTGGCCATCTACTTCTTGCTGGCGTTCTTGAACGTGATGTCGGGCGGCATCAACATGCTCACGGGCGAGATGATCAAACTGTCCCAAGGCGACCTGAGTTCACGCCCTGAGGCACGGGGAGACGATGAAATTGCCGTCATGACCACCACGTTGGGCACGTCTTTGATGCGGCTGTCGGATTTGCTGGCTTCCATGCGCTTGGGCGTGGCCAGTGTGACCCACGCCAGCACCGAGATCGCCCACGGCAACAGCAACCTCTCGCAGCGCACAGACAGAGCAGCCAGCAGCGTCGCCTCCATCTTGGAGGTGGTCACGCATTTCACCAAAGAGTTGGATGAATGCGGGCAACAAGTTGTCGAAGCCAACCGCGCGGTGGACGCTTTACGCTTAGAAGGCGTGCGCAGCAAAAAACACATGGGCAAGCTGCAGCAAACCATGCAAGCCTTGCTGGGGAAAAGCCGCGAGATCAGCGAGATCGTGGGCTTGATTGACGGCATTGCCTACCGCACCAACATCTTGGCCTTGAACGCTTCCGTGGAAGCCGCCAAAGCGGGCGAGTCTGGACGTGGATTTGCCGTGGTGGCGCAAGAAGTTCGCAGCCTGGCCCTGCGCAGCGCCGACTCGGCCAAACGCATCAGCGACATCGTGGTGCGCTCCACCGACGACATTGAACAAGGCAATGCACTGGCCGAACTGGCGGGTCAGTCGCTCGAAGGCAGCAACACCCACGTGTTGGACATCCACACCGCCATGGACCGCATCGTGAGCCTGACCCGCTCTGGCCAAAACAGTGCTGAACACATCACCAGCGAACTGCGCATCCTGAACGACAGCACCAGCGAAAACCGAAACTTGGTCAGCCAACTGGCCGAAGCGGCTGACGGCATGCGCAGGCAAGGTGAACGACTGACCCGCAAGGTCGACGCTTTCAGGCTGAAGTAGCCACTTCCATGAAACTGCTGGCGGCGCTGAACACTTGGCCTTTTTGGGCCTGGCTGCTTTCTGGTTGCTTGCTCGGGGCCCTCACCCTCATGGCTTTGCAGCGCTGGTCGACCTTGCCGGGCATCGGCAATGCAAAAAAGAAACGCGGCATGCTGCCAAAAGACGGCTTGACCGAACTGCCAACGCGCCCTTATTTTGAGAAACACCTGCTGGTCAGGGCCAAGGCCTGTGATGAATCGAACAGCCGCATGGCTTTGCTTTTCATCGACCTGGACGGCTTCAAACCGGTGAACGACAACTATGGTCACGGCCACGGCGACAACGTCTTGGCCCAGGTGGGAAAGCGGCTGCGTGTGCTGGCCCGCAGCGGTCATTTGGTGGCACGTGTCGGTGGTGACGAGTTTTTGCTGTTGGTGCGTGATGTACAAGACAACAACGATGTGGCCCTGCTCGCACGCAGACTCATCAAACACTTGAGCATGCCGTATCAGGTGGAGGGGCAAGAGCTCAGCATCTCGTGCTCCGTGGGCATCGTGGTCTACCCTGAATATGGGGCTGCCAGCAAACTCATCGCCCGCGCCGATGCCGCCATGTATGCGGCCAAACGTTCTGGCGGTGCCTGCTACTGTTTTTACACCCCGGCCATGGATGCCGACGCCGAGGAAAAGTTTGAACTGCTGCGCAGCCTGCGTGAGGCAGTAGAGCTGCAGCAGTTTGAGCTGTACTACCAGCCCAAAATCGACGCCAAAAGCGGCAAGATCACTGCGGCCGAGGCCTTGATACGTTGGCAGCATCCCACCAAAGGCGTGATCCTGCCAGGTGTGTTCATTCCTGTTGCGGAAAAATTTGGGTTGATGGGCGCCATTGGCCACTGGGTGATTGAAGACGCTTGCCGACAGGCGCGCGTTTGGCGCGACCAAGGGCTGCGCATGCGCGTGGCCATCAACTTATCAGCCCAACAAATGCGGCAAGACGACATCGCGCTGCGCATCGGCGATGCCCTCAAGCGCCACCGCATTGACCCCACATCCATCACCTGCGAAATCACAGAATCTGCCGCGATGGAGGACACCCGAACCACCCAGACCACGCTCAAAGAACTGGGCGAGCTGGGCGTGCACATCTCGATTGACGACTTTGGCACGGGTTACTCAAGCCTGAGTTACTTGCGCCAACTGCCAGCCGAAGAACTCAAAATTGACCGAAGCTTTGTGGTGGACATCGACAGCAGCCCCGATGCCCGCGCCGTGGTGGACGCTGTGGTGAAACTGGCGCATGCGCTGGGCTTGAAGGTGGTGGCCGAGGGCGTAGAAACCGTCATGCAGCAGGAAACTCTGGTGCAGCTCGGCTGCGACGAGTTGCAAGGTTACTTGTTTGCCAGGCCCATGACTGCTCGCGCCCTGCTGCTGTCCTCACATCAATCCCATGGCGAGTACGCGTCATTTCGCAGCTCGCTTTTTGGCACGACGGATATCCGAGAGGAGGCATAGACAAGCTCTCGGGCGGGCAGTGCTTTGTGGGTATGCTTGGAGAAATGAGTCCCCCACATCGATCTTCTAGCCCCCCTGCTCCCAGCCGCTTGGCGCTACGCGGTGACTTGCTCGACTTCACTGGCGCGCCTGATTGGAGCGACATCGAACCCAGCCAGCTTCGTTTTCGTGCCGACCACTGGTTGTTGATGGAGGGGGGGCGAATTCAAGCGGTGATGACTGGCACCCATGCGCCCGACACGTCGTGGCAACGGGTTGACATGCGTGGCAAGTTGATACTGCCCGGCTTCATCGACACCCATGTGCACAGCCCGCAGTTGGACGTGATCGCCAGCCACGGGACCGGCCTCTTGGAATGGCTTCAAACCTACACCTTTCCAGCCGAGATGCGCTGCGCTTACGAGGGCGAGGCCACGGCGAGTGCCAAACGTTTCCTGAGCGCCTTGTTCGCCCACGGCACCACAAGTGCCATGGTGTTCCCCACCGTGCACAAGGTCAGCGCCGAGGCACTCTTTGATGCGGCAAACAAACGCGGCATGCGTTTGATCGCGGGCAAAGTATTGATGAACCGCCACGCACCCGAGGGGCTGCGGGACGATGTGGAGCAAGCGGAAAAAGACTGTCGCGACTTGATTGCTAAATGGCACGGACGGGATCGTTTGGCCTACGCGATCACAGTCCGTTTTGCCCCCACCAGCACGCCAGAACAATTGACCATGGCCGGGCAACTGCTGGCCGAATACCCCGGCGTTTACATGCAAACCCACTTGGCCGAAACGCGCGACGAAGTTCAGTGGGTGCACACCCTTTTCCCCGAGGCTCGCAGCTACCTGGACGTTTATGCGCGTGCCGGTTTGCTGGGCCCACGCAGCGTTTTCGCCCATGGCATTTGGCTGGACACCAAGGACCGCGAGGCCCTGCAACAAGCCGGCGCACAAATTGCCCATTGCCCGACCTCCAACCTCTTTTTAGGCAGCGGTCTTTTTGACTGGCCACGGGCCGAGCGCGAAGGAGTGGCCGTCAGTTTGGCCAGCGATGTCGGCGGCGGCACCAGTTTGTGCATGCTGCGCACCATGGCAGAGGGCTACAAGGTGCAGGCCATGCTGGGACACCGCTTGAGCGCCTGGACGGCGCTGCATGCCGCCACCCGTGGCGCGGCTGAGGCTCTGGGGTTGGGTCACGAAATAGGTCGTTTGGAGCCGGGGTTGATGGCCGATGTCTGCGTCTGGGATTGGGCCGTCGGCCCCGTCGCTGAACACCGCTTGGCCTTGGCCCGCGCCTTGCATGAGCGTTGTTTTGCTTGGATGACGCTGGGCGACGAACGCAACCTGGTTCAAAGTTATGTGGCTGGCGTGCTGCAATACGACAGGCCACCACCAAGCAACACCACGGCCTGATTCCCGTCTTGGCCCCGCTCTGCCGAGGCGTACTTTGGAGAGAACACCATGATCGACTTCAACGCCATCCCACGGTCCCTGCTGCCCGCGCTCATGGCGCGTGCACCCAAAGCCGAGCTGCACATCCACATTGAAGGCTCGTTAGAGCCCGAGTTGATATTTGCCTTGGCGCAGCGTAACGGCATCTCCTTGCCCTACGCCAATGTCGATGCACTTCGGCAAGCCTACGCCTTCACCGACCTGCAAAGTTTTCTGGACATTTACTACGCTGGTGCCAGCGTCTTGCGCACGGAAGAAGATTTTTTCGACATGGCCATGGCCTACTTCGCCCGGGCGGCTGCGGATGGCGTGGTGCATGCCGAGCTCTTCTTCGACCCGCAAACCCACACCGAACGTGGCGTGGCCATGGGCACCGTGATCCAGGGCCTCAAACGCGCCTGCATCGCGGCCGAAAAAGAGTGGGGCATCAGCAGCTTGCTGATCCTGTGTTTCTTGCGCCACTTGAGCGAAGAACAGGCACTTGAGACGCTGGAACAAGCCCAGCCCTACTTGGCGCACCTGGCCGGTGTGGGCCTGGACAGCAGCGAACTCGGCCACCCCCCGGAAAAGTTTGCACGTGTGTTTGCGCGGGCGCAGGACTTTGGCCTGCACCTCGTGGCCCATGCCGGCGAGGAAGGCCCCCCGGCCTACATTCGCTCCGCGCTGGATGCATTAAAAGTGCAGCGCATCGACCACGGCGTGCGCTGCCTGGAAGACCCGCAGTTGGTGGAACGCTTGGTGCGTGAAGCCACACCGCTCACGGTCTGCCCTTTGTCCAACGTCAAGCTCTGCGTGTTCAAAGACTTGAGCCAACACAACCTGCCGGCGCTCTTGGAGGCGGGTTTGGTGGTCACGCTGAACTCGGACGATCCTGCCTATTTCGGCGGTTATGTGCTGCAAAACTACGTGGACACCTTTGCCGCCTTGCCCCAGCTCACAGCTCGCCATGCCTGGACGCTATTGCGTCACAGCATCACCGCGAGTTTTGCGCCACTACAGCGGCAAGAGGCGTGGTTGCAGCAGATTGATGCGGTGTTCAAACAACCGCATCTTGTTGAAGCAGCGTCTCCAAACATTGCTCCTTGATGCCGTAGAAGGTTTTGATCTCTTCGATCTGCCGCCAGATCTCGCTGGCGTCCACCGGCTGGCCGCGCTTCACGGCCAGAATCATTTTGTTCTTGCTGGTGTGTTCCAGCGCGATGAACTCAAACACCTGCGTCGCATAGCCGCTGGCCTCCAGCAACAAGGCGCGCAGTCCGTCGGTGAGCATTTCAGCCTCTTGGCCGAGGTGGATACCGTGTTGCAAGATGGGCCGCAGCGGATGTGGGCTGAGCAACTGCGGTCGAATTTGTTTGTGGCAACAGGGCGAGCACATGATGATGGCCGCACCGGCGCGGATGCCGCTGTGAATGGCGTAGTCGGTCGCCACGTCGCAGGCATGAAGGGCAATCATCACGTCCACAGACTTCAGGGGCTGGGTGCGCACATCGCCCTCGGAAAAATTCAGCCCTTCTAGCTGGCAGCTTTTGATGGCTGCATTGCACAGGCGCACCAAGTCTGTCCGCAACTCCACACCCGTGACCTCGGCTTGTAAGCCTCGGTGTGTTCGCAAGTGATCGTGCAGCGCAAAGGTGAGGTAACCCTTGCCTGCTCCGAAGTCGACCACCTTCACCGTCTTTTGGTGAACCAAGACGGAGCTGTCAAACGCGTGGGCAAATACTTCAACAAATTTGTTGATCTGCTTCCACTTGCGCGACATCGAAGGAATCAACTGCTGCTGCGCATCGGTCACACCCAGCGCGGTGAGCCACGGGCGCGTCTGGTCAACACAGCGGTTTTTCGCGCGGTTGTGTGCTGGCGCAATATCGCTGTCCACCAAGTTTTTTGATGCGTCTGCTTGCAAGGACCGGCTCACCAAATGGCTGCGGCCTTTTTTACTGATGCTGAGTTGGTGCACGGCCTGCGAGGTGTGCAGATGGGCATGCTGAAAATCGTGCGCCAACAACTGGATGATGTGGTTGATGCCGTCGTTCAAGGGCCAATTTTTGGTGATGTCTCGGGTCTGGTGTCGCGATACCAAGGACAACTGCAATTCACCTTTGAGCATCACCGGCCGCACGATGAGCTGTCGCAAGTCGGTCAACTTGCCCCGGTATTTGGACAAGGTCAGGTTCTGCCAGTCGGTTTGACCGGCATGCTGTTGCCATAACGCGATGAACTGCTCAGTGGCGGATGGACGATGGGGGGCAGAGGCAGAGGCAGAGGCAGAGGCAGAGGCAGAGGCAGAGACAGAAGCAGCAGGCATGGTTGCAGAGAAAGCATCGGTGTAAACAACTGATGCTAACCACCTCGGCTGCGTCCCTTCCTATTGGCGCCCCCAGACCTGTCGCTTTGCACCAGCCCCCCGAGGGGGTCAAGAAAACTTGGGAGCGGCCCGGCGTTTTCTTGAGAGTCGGCATTGACGAACTTGATTAACCCGTTCGGGCTGAGCTTGTCCAAGCCCAGGATTCACGCACTGCCCGTCGACAGGTCCTGTCCTGAGCCCCGTCGAAGGGTCAGGGCGAACGGATTCAAGTTGAGCACTGCCGACTCAATAAACCGTTGTCAACGGCCCGCCGCCGCAGGTGCTTTGGGCATGCTCTTACGCACCAAGGCAACAATCAAACTGCCCACCGCAGCACAGCCCAACAAAAACAAAGCGCCCAGACCCCAAATCAGCCACACCGCCCAGCCCATCACGTCGGCGGCACCGCCTGCCCAAGACAAGGCGCTCTCGGTCAGGGTCAACACCCAGGTCACCGCACCTTGCCAGCCCGGAAAGAAGTTTTCTAACCACGGGTTGGCGGGCAGCTTTTCAACCCAAACGGCCAGGCCGCTCCAATCGTTGGGCAAAGCGACCAACAGGGCGTGCAGCCCCCAGGCGGCGAGACTCCAAAGACCCAGCGCAATGAGGGCGATCAGCCAAACAGCAATCATCATGGTGAGCGACTCCTAGCAATTGAATGCGCGCAGCATAACCATATCAAGGAGGCCAGACGGACAGCCCCAAACAGAGCAGGGACTCAAGCCGTGGTGGAGAACCGTCAACGCCGCGCCAACATCCAGATTCCCACCAAGACCAAGCCCGTGCCCACCGCAATCCACAACGTGAACGGCTCACCGAGGATGAACACACCCATCACGAGTGTGGACAGCGGCCCCACCATGCCTGTTTGTGCCGTCATCGTGGCACCGATGCGCTCGATGGCCATCATCACCATCAACACGGGCGCAAACGTGCACAAGGTGGCGTTGAGCAGCGACAACCACAACACCTCGGGCGCCACCACCATCGCGCCCAAAGGCCGCAAGACGACAAACTGCGCGATGCACAACAGGCAGGCGACCGAGCTGGCCAGGCCCGTCAAACGCAGCGCCCCCAAGCGCTGCACCTCTTGGCCGCTGAACGCCAAATACACCGCATAACTCACTGCACTGCCAAACACCAGCGTGGCACCCCAGACCGTTTGGCTCGCCGTGGCAGCTGGCGTTGCGGGCTGCGTCAAGAGTTCATGCCCAAACACCAGCAGCACGCCGCTGTAGCTCACTGCCATGGCCAGCAAGGCACGCGCCGAGACTTTCTTCTTGAAAAGAAAAACGCCCAGCGCCAACACCAAGGTGGGGTTGAGGTAAAGAATCAAACGCTCCAGGCTGGCGCTGATGTACTGCAAGCCTGCAAAGTCCAGAAAACTCGCCAGGTAGTAGCCACAAAAGCCCAGGCCCGACACCACCACGGCGTCACGTTTGTTCAGCGGCGGCTGCCCCCGGCTGGCCCACCAGGTGAGCAACAAAAAGAGCGGCAACGCAAAGAGCATGCGGTACATGATGAGGGTGACCGCATCCACCCCGTGCTGATAGGCGAGTTTGACGATGATGGCTTTGCCTGAGAACGCCACCGAACCCGCCATGGCCAGGGCCAATCCCAGTGACAGGGAGGGCTTGTGTGTTTCAGAGGTTGCCATGCTTAGAAAGCAACCGCCTGCCCGTCACGGCGCGAGTCACTGGCGGCCACGTAACCGTGCGAGGATGGGTCGCCGAGACGCCAAATGAATTGGCCAGCACCGAAGTCTTGGTAGCTGTCTTGAATCACCGCCATGTGGTGCCCCAAATCCGCCAAACCTTGGACAGTGGCCGGGTTCATACCCGCTTCGACATTGATCTCCAACCCTTGGTTAAAACGCCAACGTGGCGCATCACAAGCGGCCTGTGGATGTTGGTGGTAGTCCAGCATTCGCACCAGGCTTTGCACATGGCCTTGTGGCTGCATATTGGCGCCCATCACACCAAAACTCATGACAGCTTGGCCCTCACAGGTCAAGAAGCCCGGAATGATGGTGTGGAAGGGGCGTTTACCAGGGGCCACCACGTTGAGGCTGGATTCAAGCAAGCTGAAACCATGACCTCGGTTTTGCATCGACAGGCCATAACCCGGCACGACCACGCCGGAACCAAAACCCATGTAGTTGCTTTGGATGAAGCTGACCATCAAACCCTGCTCATCGGCCGCCGTGAGGTAAACCGTGCCGCCCTTGACCGGATTGCCCGCTTGGAAATCTTGGGCTTTTTTTCGGTCGATCAAACGGGCGCGCGACGCCAAATAGGCGTCGTCCAGCATGTGCGCTGGCGTGATGTCCATGCAGCTGGGCTCGGCCACATAACGGTAGGTGTCGGCGAAGGCGAGTTTCATGGCCTCAATTTGCAAGTGCTGCGAGGCCACGCTGTCCACCTTCAGGCTGCGCAGGTCCAGGTGTTCCAAGATGCCCAAAGCGATCAAGGCCGAAACACCTTGGCCATTGGGCGGAATCTCATGCAAGGTGTGGCCACGGTAGTTTTTGGACAGTGGCGTGACCCACTCGGGACGGTAGCTCGCAAAGTCTTCAACCGCCATGACCGCGCCGTGGGCTCGCGCGTGTTGCTCGGCGGCTTGCGCAATCTCCCCCTCATAAAAGGCCAACCCTTTGGTCTGGGCGATCAAACGCAGCGAACGGGCTGCATCTTTGAACTGAAACAGCTCGCCCACCTCGGGCGCGCGGCCTTTGGGTAGCAGCGCTTGTGCGAAACCCGGCAAGTCACGAAGCAGCGGTTCAGCCGCAGCCCATTTTTGCTGAATGATGAAGGGCACGGAGTAACCACGCTCGGCGATTTCAATGGCCGGTTGCATGAGGTCGGCAAAAGGCAATTTGCCGAAACGTTCACTCAAGGCCACCCAGCTGCTCACCGCACCGGGCACAGTGACGCTGTCCCAACCGCGTTGCGGAGGATTGACGGTGTCGATACCGTATTTCTTTTTGAAGTATTGCGGTGTCCATCCCTGGGGAGCGCGGCCACTGGCGTTGAGGCCGTGAAGTTGCTGCCCGTCCCACAAAATGCAAAACGAGTCTGAGCCCAAACCATTGCTCACCGGCTCCAAGATGGTCATGGCAGCAGCCGTAGCAACTGCAGCGTCCACCGCATTGCCCCCTTGCAGCAGCATGCGCAAGCCCGCCTGTGCGCCCAGGGGATGCGATGTAGAGACCACGTTGCGGCCAAACACCGGCAAACGCTGGCTGGGATATCCAGCGGTCCAATCAAATGGGGACATCATGGGAAAAGGCTCCGGGACCAAAACGGGTGACAAGGGCATGGAGGGCAAATGCAGATTCTGCGCTGAAGCGACCACCGGATCCGGGCCGACAAAGAACAACAGTACCGACCAAACGCTAAACAAGACCCCAGCGTGTTTGGACGGATTGAGCGAGCTGATTGACCCGTTGTGGATCCACCAAGCCTTGGCGGCCACAGGTAAGGCCTCCATCAGGCGACGAAGACTACCCGCTGAGCATGTGGTGTGGCTGGTCATTGGCTTGGCGCTGTTCAGGAATCAGCCCATCTGGCATGTGGTGCGGCAACTCGATTTGATGCTGGACACACCAAAGCCGGTGTGTGCTGCGAGCGCGGCGATACAAACGCGCCAGCGTTTGGGCGATGAACCGCTGGCGAACCTGTTCAAGCAGCTCACCCAAGCATGGGGCGCGCAGCGCGACTCTCATGACACGGGATTGAACGGCCTGCGCGTGCTGGCCGTGGATGGCGTGGTCTGGTCAGCCCCGGACACACCTGAGAATCGCGAAGGTTTGGGTTGCTGCGCCAACCAGCATGGCGCGGGCAGTTGGCCCCAACTGCGTGCCGTGTGCCTGATGGATACGCACAGCCACGAACTCATGGATGCTCAATTAGGAGCCATGACGCAAGGCGAGCTCACCTTGGCCGCCAGTCTGCAAGTGCCCGACGAGTCCATCACGGTGTTTGACCGGGCCTACTTCTCAGCCGCTTTCCTGCTGCAGTGGCAGCAACAGGGCAGGGATCGTCACTGGCTCATGCGTGCCAAGGACAACTTGCGCCATGAGATCGTCGCCACCCACGGCCCAGGGGACTACACGATACGCATGCCCGTATCGCAGCAAGCACGCAAGCTCGCACCAGAACTGCCGCTGTGGTGGCAGGCGCGCCTGATTGAAGTACAGCTGGGTACACGCACGCGTCGCTTCATCACCTCGCTGAACGATCCCAAGCGTTATCCGGTCAAACAACTGGCCGCCCTGTACTGTCAGCGCTGGGAGATTGAGCTGGGTTTTCGGGAGATCAAACAGTCCTTGCAAGCCAACAGTTTTGTCTTGCGTAGCAAACAACCAGGCTTGGTGCGACAAGAGATTTGGGGCGTCCTCATCGCCTATACCTTGTTGCGTCGGCAAATGCGGCTGATGGCGCAGCACCTGAAAGTGCCACCTGTACGCATCGGCTTTCATGTGGCCTGTATTGCCATCATTGAACTGCTGCGCTTTGCGCCGCTGGAATCTGCCGCTACCTTGCCCAAGCGATTGAGCCTGCTTTACGAGCAGGCCCATATCTTCCTCCTGCCACCTCGGCGCTCTCGCTCTTGCCCCAGAGTTGTCAAACACAGAGCTTCCAAGTACCCAAGAAAAATGCCAGTCAGCTCTTAACTGACTGGCATTAGCCCGAAGGCGGTTTTTGCTTCGCACCAGCAAGCCAGTGGCTCAATCGGCGTCTTTGAACGCTTCCTCACGCTTGTTCTTGATCGACGGCAGCATCACGATGATGATCATCAACACGGCCGCACCGAGCAAAGCACCCGACAGCGGACGGGTCACGAAGGTGCTCCAGTCACCACGCGACAAGAGCAGTGCACGGCGCAGGTTTTCTTCCATCATGGGGCCCAAGATGAAACCGAGCAGCAGTGGTGCAGGCTCACAACTGAGTTTGTAGAAGGCGTAGCCAATCACCGCGAAGGCCGCCGTCAAAAACACGTCAAAGGTGTTGTTGTTCAGCGAGTACACGCCAATGCAACAAAACAAGGTGATGGCTGGAAACAAGAAACGATAGGGCACGGTCAGCAGCTTGATCCAAATGCCGATCAAGGGCAGGTTCAAGATGATGAGCATGGCATTGCCCACCCACATGGAGGCGATCAGCCCCCAGAACAACTCCGGATTGCTCGTCATGACTTGCGGACCAGGCTGAATGCCTTTGATCGTCATCGCACCCACCATCAAGGCCATCACGGCGTTGGGTGGAATGCCCAAGGTCAGCATGGGGATGAAGGAGGTTTGCGCACCCGCGTTGTTGGCAGCCTCCGGGCCAGCCACGCCGCGGATATTGCCTTTGCCGAAAGGCACTTCGCCAGCGCGACCTTTGGTCTTTTTCTCCAAGGTGTAGGCCGCGAATGAAGCCAAGAGCGCGCCGCCGCCGGGCAAGACCCCCAAGACTGACCCCAAGGAGGTACCACGCAGCACAGCAGGCCATGCATCTTTGAAGTCTTGTTTGGTGGGCCACAGGCCTTTCACGTCTTTGGTGAACACCTCGCGCTCTTCTTCAGGCTGGCCGAGGTTGGCAATGATTTCGCCAAAGCCAAACACGCCCATCGCGATGACAACGAAATTGATGCCGTCTGTCAACTCGGGAACATCAAAGCTATAACGTGCCACGCCCGAAATCACGTCGGTGTTGATCTGCGCCAAAAGCAAGCCCAAGATGATCATGGCGATCGCTTTGAGGAGTGAACCCGAGGCCAGCACCACGGCACCAATCAAACCCAGAGTCATCAAAGAAAAATACTCTGCTGGGCCAAACTTAAAAGCCAGCTCGGTCAATGGCGGTGCGAAGGCAGCGATGATGACGGTACCCACACATCCTGCGAAAAACGAACCCAAACCAGCCGCCGACAAAGCGGCACCAGCGCGTCCGGACCGTGCCATTTGGTAGCCGTCAATCGCCGTCACCACCGAACTTGACTCACCGGGAACGTTGATCAAAATCGCGGTGGTCGAACCACCGTACTGCGCACCGTAATAAATGCCGGCCAGCATGATGAGGGCAGGCGCTGCATCCAAGGCGTAAATGGAAGGCAACAACATGGCGATGGTGGCGACGGGCCCGAGGCCGGGCAACACGCCAATCAAGGTGCCGAGCAAGGCCCCAAAAAAGGCATACATCAGGTTGTTCAACGTGAAGGCAACGCTGAAACCGAGGGAGAGGTTGTTAATTAAGTCCATGGTGTGATTTTGTTTTTTACGGCAGACAGCGGCTCAGTGCGCGGCCAGATAAATGGGCCAAAGCGGAATCGTCAGATTCAATCCGGCGATGAAAATCCCCCAGGAACCCACCGTCAACACAACCGAGGCGATCAGCACACCCTTCCACCGGAACTCCCTGCCCGCCAAACTCACGATGATGATGAGAATGGGGACGGTGATGATCAAACCAAAGCGTGGCAAGGCCAACGCAAACATGGAGATGGCTGCGACCACGACGATCAACGGACGCCATGCGATAGGACCAATTTTGTCGCCGTCTTCAGTTTCAATGGTCAAGGACTTGAACAAAACCACGGCCCCCAAAATAGCCATCAGGCAACTCAGAATGAGTGGAAAGTAACCCGGACCAGGCCGCGCAGCCACGCCCATGCTGTAGTTGGTGGCACCCACAGCAAAGGCGATGCCCACCACTAAAAACAAGATGCCAGACCAAAAATCTCGTTCGCTCTTAATCTTCAAAGCAGGACTCCCATCAGCACGGGTTTGACGTTTCAATTTCACGAGGAAGGCTCCTAGGTACGTTCAGTTTCCAGGATTCTAGGCAGCGAGGTTAAGCGCAGCCGTGTGGATAACACTTAGGGTAGACGCGGATTCACGGTCAGGAACGCCAAAAAATCAGCCCCACCAACAAGCCCTCAATGTGCTTGGTCCCAGTTCGGGCCCACACCCACCTCGGCAAGCAGCGGTACTTTCAATGCCGCCACGCAGGCCATGATGCGCGGGATCTCATCACGGGCCCAGGCCACTTCGGCCTCAGGCACTTCGAACACCAATTCATCATGCACCTGCATCACCATGCGTGTGCCGCGTGGGGTCTGGTCGATTGCCGATTGCACCGCAATCATGGCAAGCTTGATCAAGTCAGCGGCCGTGCCTTGCATCGGTGCATTGATGGCGGCACGTTCGGCACCCGCGCGGCGCGGGCCATTGGGGCTGTTGATTTCGGGCAGCCACAAGCGGCGCCCGAACACCGTCTCCACGAAACCGCGTTCCTTGGCCGAGGCGCGGGTGCTGTCCATATAGTGTTTGACACCGGGGTAACGGGTGAAGTAGCGCTCAATGTAGGCAGCGGCGGCGCTGCGCTCAATGCCCAAGTTCCCCGCCAATCCAAACGCGCTCATGCCGTAAATCAGACCAAAGTTAATCACCTTGGCATACCGGCGTTGTTCGCTAGAGACGTCGGCAGGCGTGATGCCAAAAATCTCGCTTGCGGTAGCACGGTGCACATCCATGCCATCCGCAAAAGCTTTGAGCAGGTTTTCATCGCCGCTGATGTGGGCCATGATGCGCAGTTCAATTTGCGAATAGTCGCCGCTCAGAATCACGTGTCCTGGGGGCGCAATAAATGCTTCGCGCACCTTGCGGCCTTCTGCGGTGCGGATCGGAATGTTCTGCAAATTCGGATCGTTGCTGGCCAGGCGGCCCGTCACCGCCACGGCCTGCGCATAGTTGGTGTGGACCCGGCCTGTGCTCGGGTTGATCATCAAAGGCAACTTGTCGGTGTAGGTGCTTTTTAGCTTGGACAGGCTGCGGTGCTCCAACAACTTGGCAGGCAAGGGGTAGTCAGCTGCCAATTCAGTCAGCACTTCTTCATCGGTGGACGGCGCGCCGGTGGCCGTTTTTTTCCGCGCAGGCAAGCCGAGTTTGGTGAACAAAATTTCGCCAATTTGCTTGGGCGACCCCATGTTGAAAGGCTGGCCTGCCAGCGCATAGGCCTCTTGCTCCAGCAGCACCAACCGTTCGCCCAGTTGTTGGCTTTGAGCCGCCAGCAAAACAGGGTCTATGAGCACGCCGTTGCGTTCAATGCGCTGCAAAATTTTCGCCGTGGGCAACTCAATGTGTTCGTACACGTACTTCAACCCGGCATCGCTTTCAATTTGCGGCCACAGGGTTTGGTGCACATGCAGCGTCATGTCGCTGTCTTCACAGGAATACTCTGCCGCTTTGTCCACTTCTACCTGACCAAACGGAATTTGGTGAGCGCCTTTGCCGCACAGGTCTTCGTAACTCAGCCCCTGACGGCCCAGATGGCGCAGAGCCAGGCTCTCCAGGCTGTGCGGCTTGTGGGCTTCCAGCACATAACTTTCCAAGAGCGTGTCGTGAACATAACCCGCCACGTTGATGCCCGCGTTTTGCAGCACATGGGTGTCGTACTTGATGTTTTGCCCCAGCTTGTGCGCATCGGCGTCTTCGAGCCAGGGCTTCAGGGCACTGAGGACCGCCTCCACAGGCAATTGCTCCGGGCTGCCCGCATAGTGATGACGCAGCGGAATGTAGGCGGCTTCACCGGTTTTCACGCTCAGGGAAATGCCTACGAGCTGGGCCTTCATCGCGTCGAGTGAATCGGTTTCGGTGTCCAGCGCGGTGACCTGCCCGGCTTGGGAGGCCTGGGTGATTGTGTCCACCCAGCGTTGCAGCGATTCTTGGGTGAGAACGGTCTCATACTGTTTGTCGAACCCAACCGGCTGCACAACAAGCGGCTGCTCATCGGCCTGAGCAAACAGATCTCTGGTGGCATTCGACGCTTCCGGCGCAGGCTTAGCGGACGCTGTGGTCGAGGCGCTGCCACCCAATGCCGTCTCCAGTTCCCGCTTCCAAGTCTTGAAGCCAAAACGTTCGTAAAAGCCCAGCAACTGGTCGCGTTTTTCGGCCTGCAAGGCCAAAGCGTTCAAGTCGGGCCAACCGGACACATGCTCGTTCAAATCGCAGTCGGTCACCACGGTGACGAGTTTGCGACCTGTGGGCAACCAGTCCAGGGCCTTGCGCAGGTTTTCTCCCGCCACGCCTTTGATGCTGGAGGCCGCGTCCATCACACCTTGCAACGAGCCGTGTTCGGCAATCCACTTGGCCGCTGTTTTGGGGCCCACTTTTTCAACCCCCGGTACGTTGTCCACGGCATCACCCATCAAGGTGAGGTAGTCGATGATGCGGTCCGGGGCGACGCCAAATTTAGCCAGCACACCGGCTTCATCCAACCTCTCGTTGCTCATGGTATTGATGAGAGACACCTGGGCGTTGACCAACTGGGCCAGGTCTTTGTCGCCCGTGGAGATAATCACCTGGTGGCCTTGCTCGGCACCCACACGTGCCAAGGTTCCGATCACATCGTCTGCCTCAACGCCCGGCACCATCAGGATGGGCCAGCCCAAGAGTTTCACCACCTCGTGGATGGGTTCAATTTGCCGCACCAAGTCCTCGGGCATGGGCGCACGCTGGGCTTTGTACTGCGGGTACCAGTCATCGCGAAAAGTAGGGCCTTTGGCATCGAAGACGCAGGCCGCATGTTCTGCGCCAATTTGCTCGCGAATGCGCCGCATCATGGCCACGAAACCGTGGATGGCCCCGGTGGGGAACTGGCCCGGGCCGCGCAGGTCGGGCAAAGCATGAAAAGCGCGGTAAAGGTAGCTGGAACCGTCGACCAGCAAGAGGGTGTGTTCTGCCATGGTTCACATTGTGGACGATGTGGTTTCACCGAACGGGCCTGCACCTAGAATGATGCGCATGAAAATCCTTCTTGCCTGCATGCTGGGCTGGGCCAGTACATGCTCCTGGGCTCAAACAGCGCCAGTGACCCCAACTCAAACCACCACGCCCGCAGGTGAACCAGCGGTACAACGCACAGTGATTGAAGACGAAGGATCGCGTATCGATGAGCTCAAGGTGCGGGGCCAAACCCAGCGCATCACGGTGCAACCCAAAGTGGGCACGACCAAGGCTTATCAAATCATCACGAGCGACGGCACCCGAAACTTGAGCGACAGCCACGGTGCAGCCAATGGAACTACAGGAAAACGTGTGTGGCAGGTGCTGTCGTTCTGACGCCTCTCCCGATGACCGCTAGGGCCTGTTAACACTAAAGATGCCAGATGCGTTGTTCTTCAAAAGGCCTTGAGCAAGGCGCAAAACGAAGCCGGGGTAGGCCCCCGGCGAGGCTTTGCAACGCCGCGCAAGGCCTTTTGGGGAACAACCCTTCGGGAACGAGGCCATTGGGGCGCAGCGCGGCGTTGCACGTCTCGCCAAGGCGAATAGCCTTGGCAGCGCCGTGCGCCTTGCTCTGCACCCCAATGGCCTCGTTCGCACTGGCATCTTTAGTGTTAACAGGCCCTCGTTTGACCCCTTGACCCTTTTCTTTTTGCCATGGCCGTTTTCACTGAAGTGTCGTTCGACCAAGCTGCGCAGCTGCTTTCGCGCTTGAATTTAGGGTCGCTGCAAGCCTTCAAAGGCATACCCGCCGGCATTGAAAACACCAACTACTTTGCAGACACATCGCAAGGCCGGTATGTGCTGACCGTGTTCGAGCGCCTGAGTTTTGAGCAACTGCCGTTTTATCTGCACTTGATGAAGCACCTGGCCGACAAAGGCGTGGCGGTGCCCGACCCGCAAGCCGATGCCGCCGGTGAAATTCTTCATCGCCTGCACGGCAAACCCGCCGCCGTGGTCAACCGCTTGCCAGGTGGGCACCACCTGGCACCCACCACCCACCACTGCGCCCAAGTGGGTGCAGCCATGGCCCGCATGCACCTGGCGGGACGCGACTACCCTCGCCACCAACCCAATCTGCGCGGGCTGGCTTGGTGGACGGAAACCGTCCCCGTGGTGCTGCCCTTTTTGACCCCTGACCAAAGCGCCCTGATTCAGAACGAGTTGCTCTTCCAACAACAACTCGCCGCGTCTTCCAGCTACGCGGAGTTGCCTGCCGGCCCCATCCACGCCGACCTCTTCCGCGACAACGTCATGTTTGACGGTGATCGTTTGAGTGGTTTTTTCGACTTCTACTTTGCTGGCGTGGACACCGACCTTTTTGACATTGCTGTCTGCCTGAATGACTGGTGCATAGACCTGAACACCGGCAAGTTAGAAGAAGACCGCGCCACCGCCTTTGTGGCCGCCTACGACGCAGAACGTGCTTTGAGCAGCGTTGAAATCCGCCTGCTGCCCGCCTTGATGCGCGCTGGCGCACTGCGGTTTTGGATTTCTCGGCTGTGGGACTTTCACTTGCCGCGCCAGGCCAGTGTGCTCAAGCCCCATGACCCAAGACATTTCGAACGTGTTCTGCGTTGCCGAATTGACAACCCGTGGCACTACGCCAGGGGTTAAGCACCTCATCCACTTCCATGAAACTTCAACAAGTTCCCGCCCGGCAAGGTGCCCTTTGGGTGCGACAAGGTTTTTTGATCTTCTTCAAACACCCTCTGGCGTTCACTGCTTTATTGGCATCGTTTTTGTTCGGTGCACTGTTCCTGGCGACTGTGCCCTGGGTCGGGCCGCTGCTGTCATTGGCCAGCCTGCCCCTGGTCACCGTCGGATTCATGATCGCCTCGCGCGAAGCGCTTGAAAAACAAACCAACAGCACCCCCATGGTGTTTGCGCAACCACTGCAAGCCTCGGCAACAAATCGACGCGCCTTGCTGCAATTGGGTTTGATCTTTGCGGTGTGCAGCTTGGCCATCATGGCGCTGGCCGCTTGGGTTGATGGGGGTGCATTCGCCAAGTTGCAAACCATGATGGTGGACGACAAGGCCAAACCTGAAGACCTGCGCGCTTTGTTGGATGACCCGCGCTTGACCTGGGGCATGGCCATTCGTTTCGGACTGGCTGGTTTGTTGTCGGTGCCGTTTTGGCATGCGTCCGCACTCACGCACTGGGCGCATCAGTCGTGGGGCAAGGCCCTATTTTCCAGCTGGATGGCCTGCTGGCGCAACAAGGGCGCGTTCTTGGTCTACGGTTTGACTTGGATGGCGGTGATCGTTCTGTTTGCCGTGCTGAGCAGTTTGGTGCTGATGGCAATAGGGCAACCCCGCTGGGTGGTGTTGATATCTCTGCCCGCCGTGCTCATGTTCTCCACCGTTTTTTACGCCTCGCTCTACTTCACCTACGTCGATTGTTTTTCTGACGGTTCAACCACGGCCTCCCCTGATATGGCGGCACCCCATGCTTGAAAACCAAGTCGTGCTCATCACTGGCGCGGGCAGCGGCATCGGCCGTGCCTGCGCCTTGGCGTTTTTGGCGGCCCGTTGTAAGGTGGTGTTGGTGGGGCGACGCGTCCAATCGCTTCAAGAGACCATAGAACTTGCTCCCGCCCACCAGGACAAGGCGCTGTCGGTCGCAACCGACGTCACCGACGAGAACTCGGTCCGCAGTTTGTTTGCCGAAGTGGCGTCGCGTTTTGGTCGGGTCGATGTGTTGTTCAACAACGCTGGCGTTTTTGCCCCATCGTTGCCGTTGGAAGAACTGAGCCTTGCACAGTGGAAGGCGGTGCTCGACGTCAACCTCACCGGCGCTTTTTTGTGCACCCAACACGCAGTGCGTTTGATGAAAAAACAGAACCCGCAGGGCGGGCGCATCATCAACAACGGCTCCATCGCTGCGCATGCACCCCGCCCGCACAGTGCGCCCTACACCGCTGCCAAACATGCCATCACGGGTTTGACCAAAGCCACCTCACTGGATGGGCGAGCCTTCAACATTGCCTGCGGCCAGATCGACATCGGCAACGCCCAAACCGACATGACCGGCCCCATGGCCGCCGGCATTTTGCAAGCCAACGGACAGACCCTGGCCGAACCGCTCATGGACGTGCGCCATGTCGCCGACGCCGTCCTGCACATGGCCGCCCTGCCCCTGTCCGCCAATGTGCAGTTCATGACCCTGATGGCCACCAACATGCCCTATATTGGCCGGGGCTGAACATCCGCACGACCTATCGAAGTCACCTTCCACCGCAACATTCCAAGGATCCCACCACCATGTCACAAATCCATTTCATCGGCGGCGAAAAAGGCGGCGTGGGCAAATCGCTCGTGGCCCGCGTGCTGGCGCAGTACTTCATCGACCACGACCTGCCCTTCCTCGGTTTTGACACCGACCGTTCCCACGGTGCACTCATGCGTTTTTATTCCGGCTACGCCTCCCCCGTGCTGGTCGACCACTACGAAGCCCTGGACGCGATCATGGAAGCCGCCGTCGAAAAACCGCAGCGCCGCATCCTCGTGGACCTGGCCGCCCAAACCCACGACCCCTTGGTGCGCTGGATGGATGACTCTGGTGTGCTCAACCTCGCCGACGAGATGGGCGTGAAAATCCACTACTGGCATGTGATGGACTCGGGCAAGGACTCGGTCGATTTGTTGCGCAAACTCTTGGACCGTTTTGACACCAGCCTGAACTACACCTTGGTGCGCAACCACATCCGAGGCACCGATTTCAGCGTGCTCGAGCAATCCGGCGAACAAGCCCGCGCCATCGAGATGGGTGCCAAAGTGATGTCACTGAAAAAACTGCACGACAGCGTCATCCAAAAAGTAGATGCCGCCAGCAGCAGCTTCTGGAAAGCCAAAACCGCCACCGACAACGAAGGCCTCGGCCTGATGGACCGCCAGCGCGTGAAGATGTGGATGCGGGATGTTTATCGGGATTTGGATGAGATTGGGGTGTGAGGGTTCGACCCAACAAACCCACGCTCGACGCGCAATTGACCCTTTTGTAATGGAGCGTTTTACAGGCGCTTCTATATGGATCAATAACTTGCGCGTTTAACTGTCGAACTCGGGATTCCTCATTCCTCAGGTTTTCGCCCTGTCGAAGGATTCACACACCTTGCACTGCCAACTTGCCAGGCAGGCTGATCACGGTCTCAAACGGGCAATATCCATCTGCAGACTCGCTGCTGAGCAGCCGGAGCTCAATCACGCCCCCCTCGCGCTTCACGAAGCTTTGTACCGCGTCCATGCCCACCCCACGCCCAGACACTTCGGTCACCTTCTCCGCGGTAGAAAAACCTGGCAAGAAGATGAGCTGCGCGATCTCTTGCGCGGCCATTTGCTGATCGGCGGTGATCAGGCCGTTTTCCAACGCCTTTTGTTTGATACGCTGTACCGCCAGGCCACGCCCATCATCACGCAGCGTCAACAAAAAGTGCCCATCCACCAAGGACAGCTCTAGCCTTATGTGGCCCGCCGGCTTCTTGCCCTTGGCCACACGCGCTGCAGCCGACTCGATGCCGTGGTCCATGGAATTGCGGTACAGGTGCATGAGGACGTTCTTCAATAAATCCACTATCTGCGTGCGCGGAACGATGTTCCGGTCGTCGATGGTGATCTCTGGGGGTTCTTTAGCCAACTCTTTGGCCAGCGACGGCAAGGACTCCACGATCCCTTCCAATGCGTCCTTGATACGCACGGTGCCCAGCATTTCCAACATTTTGTGCACCTGACGGTGCGCTGGCAGCAGTTGCGCGGTGTCATTGCCACGCACAGCGTCGTCGATCACATCCAGGGCGTCTTGGATATCTTGTTTTTGTACCATGAGGTATTTCTCTACCCCTGCGCGACGCCCTGGCCCAGTTCGGCCCAATTTGACTCTGTTGATGTATGCGTACTCCTCAACAGCAGCCGATGCGCGTGCCAGCTCACTGAGCAGCTTTTCTTGGTCCCACACGGCATCGGGGTTTTTCCGCAAGTCGTCGTAGCTTTGCTCGGCCTCGTGAACCATATTGGTTAAATGCAGCAGCCCGTAGGTGCGTGCATTACCTTTGATGGTGTGCATGTTGCGGAACAACTCGGTGACGACTTCTATGTCAGGCTTCGCTCCACTGGCGGGTGCACCCACGGCATCGATGATTTTTTTGTTTTCAGCTAGAAACTCCACTGAGCCGTCAATAAACCCGGAGAATTTCTCTTGGCTGATGGCCAATATTTGGCCAATGATGTCGAGTTCGCGTTTTTGCTGACCCGCTGCTGCGGCCAAGGACTTGAGCTCTGTGACATCGCGCACGCACAACATCAGGCGAACCACGGTGTCCTGATCATCGGTAATGGGTGACCAGCTCAGATCGAGAATCTTCACCTGCCCATTGGGCATTTTCTTTTCCACTTCGCTCACCAGCAGGTGAGAGTTGAACTCAAAGTTCATACTGTCTTCGCCAAGGGTGGAGCTGACCGCCGCTTCTACCTGAGACAGGATTTCTGCATTGAAATTGCTGCCTGCAAAGATCAGCTCCATCACGTCACGCCCGGCAATGTCTTTGGTCTCCAAAATTGTTTCTAGGTGGGCGGAAAATTCCGGGTGTACTTTTTTGCCGTCCATGACCGTCAAAATACCCTGCGGTATGTAATGCATCATGGCTTGAATGTCGGCCGTCTTTTGCTTGAGTTGCTGCGAGCTTTCTTGAATCTTGCCGATCATGGCGTTAAAGGCCACGATGGACAGGCCTATTTCATCCGCCCGCTCCACCGGCACGCGCCTTGAGAAGTCTTGGCTAGTGGCAATCTCACTCATCATGGTTTGCATTTGGGCGATGGGACGGGTCACGCTGCGGGTGATCCACAGTGCGATCAGCGTTCCAATGGCGACAGATGCCACCACCAACGCGAAGGCGGCCATCAGGGCTTTGCGTTGGCTGCTGGTGGCGGATGCGGTCGCGTCGGCTGAAAGCTTGTCTTGCAAGGCAATCAGTTCAGCCACCTTTTTTCGCCAAATCAACTCTGCGGGTTGCACCTTGTCCGTGAGGGTCAAGACGGCGGAGACATTGTCTCCATCGCTGCCCTGTTGAGCAGCCGCGGTGACTAAGGGGACTGTTTTTTTGCTGGATGCTTGAATCTCGGCAAACAAAGCCTTTTCTTGGTCGTTGGCCCCGGTAGTTTCCATCGTTGAGGCCAAGGCGGCTTCGGCGTCAAGGTAGGCCTTTTTAGTGTCGGCAAAGAGTTTGGCCTGGCCATCAATCTTGCCCACGTCGGTGAACAAGGTGATATTGCGCACCACGATGGCCATATCGCTGATGATGTTCATCAGATCATTGGCCAATTTTGTTTTGTGGTTGTGACCTTGCCTCTGTAATCCGTATCCCATAACCGAGTCACGAATTGGCTTGCATGGCCTGGGCCGCAAACCAGCTTTGCTCGAACTGCATCGGACTGACATAGGCCAGAGTCGAGTGCAGCCGGGCTTGGTTGTACCAAAGCAGCCAGGCCATGACCTCGTCTTTGGCTTGCCTCCTGGTTTCAAAGCGCTGCCCATGTAGGCGTTCTACCTTCAGTGACCCGAACAAGGTCTCGCTGCACGCATTGTCCCAACAGTTGCCCCGCCTGCTCATGGACGCCTGAATTCCGTACTCACTGAGCACGTCCCTGAAGTCTTGGCTTGCGTATTGACTGCCTCTGTCGCTGTGGAAGATCAGCCCTGCGCCTTTGTCTGGATGTCGCTTGAACCATGCCATGCGCAGCGCATCAATGACGATGTCGCGTGTCATGTCTTGCCGCAAGCTCCAGCCCACCACTTGACGGCTGAAGAGGTCAATCACCACTGCCAGGTACAGCCAGCCCTCTTGGGTGTCGATGTAGGTGATGTCCCCCGCCCACACCTTGTCAGGCTCTTGAACGTTGAATTGCCGCTCCAGCAGGTTGGGTGCAATCGGCAAATCATGTTTGCTGTCGGTGGTGATCTTGAATCTGCGTTTGCCTTTGGCGCGAATGCCGTGCAATTGCATGAGCTTTTGCACCCGGTCTTTGCCCACCCGGATGCCGCGTGCCAGCAGTTCTTTCCACATGCGAGGCCAGCCGTAGCTGGCCCTGACCTGGGCGTGAATTGCTTTGATGTGTACCAGCAAGGCGTCATCACTGAGGTGGCGTCGTTGCGCCGCACTGGCCCGCCGCAGGAAGTGCTCGTGATACCCGGCCACGCTGACACGCAGAACCCGGCACTGCACAGAGATTGGCCACACCCGCCGGTGGCTTTGTATGAAGGCGTACTTCACGTCGATCCCTTTGCAAAGTACGCCGTGGCCTTTTCCAGGATGTCGCGCTCCATCTTGACCCGCGCCAGCTCTGCCCTCAAGCGGCTGATCTCCATTTGTTCGCTGCTTACCTTGACCCGGCTGTCAGCGCCCTTGAGTTTGCCTTCGCGGTGCGCTTTGATCCAGTTGAACAGCGTCTGCTCAACCACCCCAAGCGTCCTGGCCGCTGCCGCCATGCTTTGCCCGCCTTCCACCAGCCGCACCGCCTCGAACTTGAACTCCTGCGTGTACCTCGCCCTTTTGGCTCTCTTCGTCATTTCCGCTCTCCTTTGCTTGCGATTGAATCACTCAGCAAGGGATACGGTTTTCGGGGGCAAGGTCATTGTTCACCTCGGCAATTTGTTTCAGGTTCCCGCCCATGCCTTGCATGGCCAGCCCGCTGGTGATGGCCACTGCAATCAGCAGGGCCAACACGCAAACGAAGCCCAAACTCAGCCGTTTGGCGATAGACGCGGATTGGATCTTGTTCAGAAACATGGCAACCTCGTTGTTGATTCCAGATGCAAGCCCAGTGTCTGCCTTCTACTGGGCCATCAATAGAAGGAATATGGCATGATTTCCGGCCAATTAAGGAAGCTTCTATGCGCGCCCGATTGAGCTGGGCTTCGACGAACTTAGCCAGAGCGGGAGTGGAGACTGCATCAGGCTGAATCAATAAGCTGCCTCTGGATGATTTTGATGCGATCTCAAAGATTTGCTGCGAAGTAAGATTCGCAAGCCGATAAAGTGTGAGCAACAAAGCTTGCAACACTCAATCCAGCAAACTGACTTGCAGTTTGTTCGAGACAACAAACACGTTTACTTGTTGGGCCTCCCGTTTTTTTAGGTTGTTGATGACACAGATTTGCTCGAATTGCCAAACGCCCAATAGGGACTCTGCTCGGTTCTGTCACGCTTGTGGGCAGCCGTTGCATCCCGGCTCGATCGCCGATGAGCCACCCATGCAGCCCCTTGTGGTGAACAGTGGTCAACCGCCCACGGAATCCGCCACCGGTACTGTTACAAATACTGTGGCAGCAGCGAGTCCGGAATTCATGTGGCCGGAACAATTCGCAACGGTCACAGACAAGGCCGCCCCACTGCCGCCCGCATTCGGCTTACCGCCCAGCCCGTCACCGGCACTGAATTCGAGCGCTGAAACAAGAGGGCGCAGGACCGGATCCTCCCTGCCGTCGAAACGACCACTGATTGCGTTGGCGTCAGTCGGTGTTTTGGTCTTGGTCGTCGCAGGATTGTGGTTGGGATGGGGCAGCAGCAGCTTAGAAGTTCCGAGTGCTTCATCACTTTCTGCCGCAACGCCGCCGCTCACCGCTGCCAGCGGCAGTTCGCCGGGCACTGAGATACTGGCTGCGCCTGAGCCTCGAATCAATGAGATGCCGGCAGCATTGACGGTCGCCGAACCGTCGGCACCACAGCAACAGCTTGTACCTTCAGTGGCACAACGCCCAGCACCCAAAGCGGAGACCAGAGCGCCGGTGGCCAAACTCAGCATACCGGCACTGCCAGCATCTGCTGCAGCTCCAGCGCAGAGCGCCGCAACCACTGCGGCTGCGCCCTCGCCGGCTCCTGAAACGGTCATCTCTAACGCTGCACTCAGCCCTCGAGAGGCATGCGCCAGCAGCAAAGGGGCCAGCCTAGCGGGTTGCCTGGAGCAACAATGCGCCAAGGCAACGCTGCATCGGCATCCACAGTGCCAGAGACTGCGCACAGAACAAGAACAAGAGTTTCAACGCATTTACGGTGGATCCTAGTGTGGTGTTTCACTCTATCTGGAACATAAAAACGCGCCTTTTGGGCCATTGCAGCGTTGCAAATCCGCGCGATACCTCGGTATCGCTGTGGTTTGCGCCTTGCCATTGGGCCGATTCCACTACTTTCATCTGTTCCGTTATTTCTGAGTCGCAACACTAGTTGCCGCTCATGAAGACGGAGATATGAAGCCCTGGACACAACCTCACGGGCGCGTTGTCAATCCGGTCGATGTCTCGGTATCGCGGTGGTTTGCGCCGTGCCCTCGACGCTGATCTATTGCTCTCGTCTCCTACCATTGGTTCTGATTTGCAACACTAGAATCCTGTTCGTTTCACCATCAGACACTGCTTTCAGTCGCCTTCAATCGAGTTTTCATGTTGTCCCAGTCATTTAGAGAATCAGCACATTTGTTTGACAGCCTGAACGCTTTGCGCCACGGCCGCTCGTTGCTGCTGTCGGGTGTGACCTGGATGGTGGCTTGGGTGCTTTGGGTTTGTGCTGTTTTTTTGTTGACGCAACATGGTTGGACGCCACCGGTGCTTGGGCTTTCGGTGCTGAGCGTGCTGGTGCTGATTTGGGGTGGTAACGCGGTTGGAATCATGACGATGGATGAACTGGCCCTGCGTCAGTCACGCCCTTGGGGTGTTCTTTGGCGTCAGGCGCTGCGTGCTTCGCAGCAAATGGTCATGGTGCTGCTGACCTTGGTGCTTTTTTCTTTGTTGGGCTTGCTGGCGCTGGCTTTGCTGCTATTGGTATGCAGCCTGCCCTGGCTGGGGCCATGGCTTTATGCGGTGGTGTTGCCGATTGCAACGCTGATGGCGGCGCTGGTGCTGTTTGTTTTCCCAGTTTTTGTGCTTGCCTTAAGTGCGCCCGGGATTTGGTCTGGGTTGGATGCGAGCATCAGTTTGGCCCAAGTCTGGTCAGTGACCAGGCGACGTTTACCCACGGCCGCCACGTGGCTCTTTGTATTGGCCATCATCACAGCCGTCAGCAGTTTGCTTCTCGTGAGCGTGCTGATGCTGGGGCTGTGGATCGTGAATGCGATGTCTGCATCGCTACTGGGTGCCCCAGGTGCATGGCCAACGGAACTGTATTTGGTTGACCGTGCTGTCGGTGCCACGGTGTCAAGTTACGCCAGCGCTGCCAGCACGGGCTTTGTTGCGATCACGGCGGTTGTTTGCACTTTCACCGGCTTGATCGTCACCCGAGGTATTTGCTTGGTGCACGGACGCGTTCTGACGGGACTGGACACACATCCTGAGCAAGAGTTCGTATTGGCCGCTCTTGTAGGAACACAGAAAAACCTGCGTGAGTTACAAACTCCCGCCTCCTTGAGCTCTGCGACCGCCAATACCGGGTCGGCTGCAGCATTGAGTTCTTTGCAGTCATCTGATGCCGGCCCTGAGCACGACCAGCCGCCGCAGGGCTGTGGGGTCGGACAGCTGGTGGGCTCAGCACGGAGAACCGTACCATGATTCACTGGACCTTGACATCGATCTCCCTATGCAGGACGACTCGGTAGGCGGGCTGCGCTGCCCCGCTTGCGGCAGCGTGACCCAATTGACGGACCTTTTTTGCGGTGAGTGCGGGCAATCGCTGCGGTGAGTCCGGACCACCAAAATCCCCGGCCGATGCACACAAAGTCTGGTCCAGGACGTTATTGCACACGCTGTGGCACCTTCAACCAGAGTGAACACAGCTTTTGCGACCATTGTGGCTTCCCACTTCTGCGGCGAGCTGCTGCCCAAACACATGGTGCCGCTGAACCCGGCAAGGTGACCGCAGCGCAGGGCGACGGGCCACTCTTGCAGCAGCACACGTCCAGTGTGCAGGTGTCCAAACAGCTTCGCTGGCTGGCCCCTGGTGCGGCCTTGTGCTGTGTGCTTGTCGCAGCATTGGCGAGCGTCATTTGGCACGCTGCGGCTCCGCCGCCATCCAGCCAACAGGTCCTTGAGACGCTGCGCCTTGCGGGTGCGCCCATCACCAAACCAAGTCCCGACTTGCTTTGCCTGAACAACCTGCCCTACCACCGAAATCACATTCAAATACAACCCACGGACACGACCACACGAACCTGGCTCGATGGCTTGGTGTCCGCAGGACTCTACGAGCCGGGTGTGGAGGTGGTGCCTGATGACATGACTGGCTCAACCTTGATTCAGTATCAATCTTTGCCAGCACTGAACGAGTGGAGACGCGACGGGAAGCTGTGCGTCGCGCAGGGCTGGGAGGTTCAGTCTGTGCAGGACAATTCCATCCAAAGAACTGCGCAGGCCCAACGAAAGCGGTATGTGGCGTCCCTGTCGTGGCGAGCTCACACTGTCGCCCCCTGGCTCGCGCAGTTGCCTCCACTGGACTCTCGGATGACCGGCGTGAATGTCGATGCAAATGGGCTGACCACCTATACGCGGCAAACCCTGGAGCGGGTCAATGGACGGTGGCTCGCGGTCGAGCAATAAGGGCTCAGTGATCAGACACTAACGCGCAGTGATGTTGGTGTCCAACCACTGAACTGCCGCGTCCAACACGGGGTCACCACCATGGATGACCCGATTGATGAAGTCGCGGTCTACCGGAACACGCAAATTCGGCTCGATGCCCTTGGCATCCACGTAACTCTCACCTGCCGCCGTCAGCTCGGACACCATGGGAATGTCCACCGTGATGCCACCGGGCAAGCTGATGCGCGTGGTGTGACCCAGGCTGCCTGCGGTGTTGTCAGTGCTGACCACATGACCACGCCCCGCACGCTGCAACCATGCTGCAAAAATCTCGCACGGCCCGCTGCAGTCCCGGTCGGTGAGCAGCACAAGACGACCGGCATAGCGGCTGTCATCTTGCGCATACAGGGGCAATTGCGGCGGCAGGCCCAAACCACCACGGGTGCGCCAAACCTTGGACGCGGGATCCAACTGGCGCTGCGCATAGGCCTGCGGACGCATGGGGGTGTCATATGAGAAAAATGAAGCCAAAAAATGCGCAACCAATTGGTAGCTGCGCCCACCGTTGCCTCGCAGGTCCACCACCAAGCCTGGTACTTTGGCCCTGCTCAACCCGGCCAAGGCCTGCTCCCAGTTGTCCAGTTTATTGCCAGGGTCTGAGAAAGAATTCAAACCAAGGTAACCAAAATCGTTCCCCTGGGCCGAGCGCAATTGAAATGCAGCCAAACTGTCGACCAGGGACGCAGGGTCTGCGACCGGCTGCGAATCAGAAGACCGTCGCAGGTCCAGATTTTGATCACGCCCATCTTGCCGAACCAACAAACGCAAGCTGTCCTTGCCAGCAAGGGAGAGTGTCAACGCATCCATCCGCCTTCCAACGTCCGTTGCGCGAGGTGACAGCGATGCATACCGCTCCACGTGGCGAGCCACCGTTTCGCCATCAACCTCCAATATCTCCGCGCCAGCTCGCAAGCCTGCCAATGCAGCCGGCGAGTTGGGAGCCACATCGGTGACCCACCCTCGCCCTTCGGGGCTCAACCACAGCCGAGGCATGGACAGGGAAAAGTCACCACGTGACAGGCGCTGAGCCGAAAACCCTCGATCTTGGCGCTGCGTACTGCGTGCGTCTGAACCATCAGCCAGACGAACAAGGTACTGCCCATCTCGTAAGCGCTGGCCCACGTCCGAAAAAATACGTGCGTAGGCAACTGCATCCTTGCTGCTGCCCGCTTGCGCGGCAGCTGAAGAAAACTCCGCGTGCAGCGCAAGCCAATCCACAGACCGAACGTCGCGGTAGGGATAACGTTCGCTCATCAAGCTGCAAAACGCCTGGAAAGCATCGCCGTAGCCCAGGCGTGAAAGATCAATGCTGGCAGCAGGCATCACCGCGTGAAAGGGCATCACCACTTCACGGCTGCGGTCAAACACAAAACCACGCGGATCGAGGGTGACCACCGTGTAACCCTTGGGCAAACTGACCATGGGGTCGTCTTTGGTGAAAAGCTTGCCGTCCACACCAAACCCGGAAGGAAATGCGACACCTGCATCCGTTGCATGCACCAAGAGCTTGCCACCAACGGGTTCCAAAATTTCTTGTGGGTTGCGTGGCCATTCCATTTGGACCGAGCTGGCACGTTGCAAGGCGTGTTGTTCAATGGCGTCCAGCGCACGCCGGTCGCGGCGCTGTGGGACATCGGCGTGAACCGACAAAGCATAGATGCGAACGCCACGTCCGGCCGCAGAAGCGCGGCCTGCACTGAGGTCAAACACGGTGCCCACTGGGTTGCCCGGCAATTCCAACGTCAACGTGGAGGTGTCGTTTCGCGGCGAAAGCAAAACCTGGCCCTGTGATGGCGCAAAAAATGCGCTCTGTCTCTGAACGAAGTAAACACCACGATCCAGTAAGCCGATCACCGCTCGCCCGCCCCGGGCGGGGCTTGCCAAACCCTCCCCCAGAACAGCAATCAGGCGGTTGGCACCGCCTTCATCACGTGCGACAGGTGCTGGTCCACTGGGCGCGGCGGCGCGAAAAGTTGAGTTGCGCGGAATCAGGTTGCCCCGCCTGTCCCAAATTTCCTGCCCCTTCTCCAGGGTTTCTCTGCCCGTGGTGACGGCATCCTGGCCGGTAGAAACAGCATCTTGCCCTTTGCTGTAAGCCTCTTGCGCCTTGCTCAGGCCCTTCAGGTCCAGCGACAGTGCAAAGTTAGGCAGCACTGAAAGGCATGCCGCCAGCGCCAAGGCCCGCAAGCGTCTTGCCGACCCGCTAACGTTGCCTCGGTGGTCGATCAAGAACGAACGTGTGGACAGGGACAAATACATGGCGGGCCTTGAACGGGGTGGAGTCTGATCACTCGTAGCCAATAACGAAATCGTTGTCGGCAGCACTGACTTGAATTTTCTGAATCGATTTGGAATCGACCGAACACTGCAAAAACTGTGTTGCCAAACGCGGCAACAAATTTTGGGTGAGGATGCCGTCCACCATGCGGGCGCCAGACTCCACCTCGCTGCAGCGGTTGCGAATCAACGCAACCGCCGACTCGTCAAAGCTAAAGGCTGTGCCGTGGCGATCGTGAATACGCGTTTGAATGCGCTTCATTTGCAGGCGAATGATTTGGTCGAGCATGGCGTCTGAGATAGGGAAATAAGGCACCACTACCAGACGGCCCAACAACGCCGCAGGAAACTTCTCCAGCAAGGGCTGGCGCACGGCCTTGGCCAATGCATCAGGTGGCGGAATCAGGTCGGGATCGCGGCACATACCGGCAATCAACTCCGAGCCGACGTTGGAGGTCAGGATGATGACGGTGTTTTTGAAGTCGATGTAACGACCTTCGCCGTCCTCCATCCAGCCTTTGTCAAACACCTGGAAGAAAATTTCATGCACATCGGAGTGCGCTTTTTCAATTTCGTCCAGCAGCACCACGCTGTAGGGGCGACGACGCACCGCTTCGGTGAGCACACCACCTTCGCCATACCCCACATAACCAGGCGGTGAACCTTTGAGCGTGGAGACGGTGTGGGCTTCTTGGAACTCGCTCATGTTGATGGTGATGAGGTTTTGCTCACCGCCATAAAGCGATTCGGCCAAAGCCAATGCGGTTTCGGTTTTACCCACACCCGACGGCCCGGCCAACAAGAACACACCGATGGGCTTACCAGGGTTATCCAGTTGAGCCCGCGCCGTTTGAATGCGTCGCGCAATGGCATCCAGCCCATGGCGCTGGCCAATGACACGCTTCTCCAGCGTATCAGCCAACTTCAGCACAGACTGCACTTCGTCACGCACCATGCGACCCACCGGAATGCCCGTCCATTCAGCCACGACGGAGGCGACCACGCTCGCATCCACCACCGGCTGCAACAGGGGATCGTCACCTTGCATCGCAGTCAACTCGCTGCGCATGTGGGACAGTTCGGTCAGAGTGGGCACTGAGGCATCGGCACCAACCAAGGTCGATGCCGGTTGAATCTGCGCGGCAGCGTCACTCGGTGTGATGCCCGCAGCAGCAGCGTCTTTGGCGACTGCCTCTTTCGCAGCGGCTTGTTTGGCAACCGCCGCTTGCGCGGCTGCGACCAAGGCACCTTCGGCAGTGACGATACGTTGCACAACCTCACTCTCACGCTCAAAACGTGCAGCCAAGGCCTCGCGTTCTTGTTCTGAGCGGGCAATGAGGGCGTTCAGTTCTTCCAGTCGTTTGACGTGTTCAACACCCAGTGCCGATTCCCGCTGCACCACCTCCAGTTCAATTTTCAATGCCTCCAATCGGCGCACCACGTCTTCCAAGCGTGCGGGGGTGGCGTGCAAAGCCATAGCAACACGCGAGCACGCCGTGTCCAAGAGACTCACGGCTTTGTCGGGCAATTGGCGTGAAGGGATGTAACGGTGCGACAGGGTCACCGCAGCGGCCACCGCATCATCGCCAATGCGCACTTTGTGGTGACCTTCGAGTTTTGCCGCCACACCACGCAGCATGTTGACGGCTTTGGCTTCGTCGGGCTCGTGAATTTGCACCAACTGAAAGCGCCGTGTCAGCGCTGGGTCTTTCTCAATGTATTTTTTGTACTCGGCCCACGTGGTGGCACCGATGGTGCGCAGCACGCCGCGCGCCAAGGCGGGCTTGAGCAAGTTGGCCGCATCGCCCGTGCCGGCTTGACCACCTGCACCAATGAGGGTGTGCACTTCGTCAATGAACAAGATGATGGGCGTGGTGCTGGCCTGCACTTCATCCAGCAAAGAACGCAGGCGGTTTTCAAACTCACCCTTCATGCTGGCACCAGCCTGCAGCAGGCCCACATCCATCATGCGCAGTTGCACGCCACGGATGGCGGGGGGCACGTCGTCAGCAGCAATGCGCAAGGCCAAGCCTTCAACAACGGCGGTTTTACCAACCCCCGCTTCACCGACCAGGATGGGGTTGTTTTGGCGACGGCGCATCAAGATGTCAATCATCTGGCGCACTTCTTCGTCGCGACCGGTGACAGGATCGAGTTCCCCTTGGCGGGCACGTTCAGTCCAATCGACGGTGTATTTCTTCAACGCATCTTGGCGGCCCGCACCTGGCCCCATGGCGTTGCTGGCCTCGCCGGGGGTGCCTTCCAGCCCAGTACCATCCGATGCCTGCAACTTGGCCTCAGGAGAATTCGGCAGCAACTTCGGGAAGGCATCACTGAGTGCAGGCTCAGAGATTTTTTCAAACTCTTTGGAGATGCTGCGCAACTCGTTGGCCAAGGCCCGGGTGCGGAGCATGCCCGACAGCCAGTAGCTGCTGCGAATTTGCGACTCGTTGAACATCAAAGTCGCATACACCCAGCCGCGTTCGATGGCGGTTTCAATTTGGTCGGAAAAATCGCTGATGGACGTTGCACCGCGCGGTAGTCGATCAAGGTTGCGCACCACATCGGCGGCGAGTTGGGCTGCATCGATTTCGAAGTGGCGAAAAATACGCAACAAATCGGAGTCGTTCTCCTGCAGCAACTGGTGCAGCCAGTGCACCAATTCCACATAGGGGTTGCCACGCAGCTTGCAGAACACCGTGGCGCTTTCGAGCGACTTGAACAGCAGCGGATTGAGTTTTCCGAAAAGAGCAAGTCGGCTGATTTCTGACATAGAGGCCTCAGAGGGTAGGTGGATAAGAAGGGGGTTAAAAAAATCGGTACAGCTTAGGCGGCGTTATTGTGAGGTCGTCGGGTGCCACGGCCACGCAGCGGCTGCTTACGCTGCTTGAGCCAGCGCTCGGGGTCTAGACAAAAATCATCGGCGTCTTGTGTCGCGGGTGCATCGAGCGACCAACTGGTCCAGCCGAGTCGACCCGCACCACCGAGTTGGCTGCGTGGCACAGACTCACGCTGGAGCACCAACTCGAAATCCCAGGCGTACTCCACGCCCAGGTAGTTGCGCACCCAATCGACCAAGGCCTGAAAGTCTTCGCCGCCCGGCAGGAAACGTTCGTACTGCGGCAAATCCAGCGGGCCAATGCGGAGCCGAAACTTGCTTTGTGCGTCGGGCACCCGTGAACCCACCACGGCATCAAAGCCCAATTGAGAGTTGCAGGCGTCGCGTTTCAAACGGGTTTGTTGTGCGGGCTCCAGCTCCAAGAAATGCAGGCAAAACTCCTGAACCTGAACAGGAACGCGAAAGTAAATGCTGATGGCGCGTGCCAGGCCTTCTGGGTTGCGTGTGGACCGAGTCAAGTGCCCTGCCAAGAAAAGCTTGGCGTGATCGGGCGCCTCATCGCGGCGCTGCTGGCTTGCCTCTCCAATGCCCACGATGCTTCCAATGAAACGGCCAAAGTGGTCGTCACCGGCAATGTCCAGCGACGTGGTGGGCTGCACATCCGACCAGGCGCGAAAGAAGAGCAGCAGCAGTCGGTGGTGAAAGATGTCAGAAAAACGCGCAAGCGTGGGATCGTCGAACTGGCGCAATCGATCGCGAACATATTCAGTCAAATGGGTGGGCATGGGCCCATTGGGGCCGTACAACCCAAAGCTCCACACGGTAAGCCTCTCAGGCTGCCCATCTTTTCCGGGCAACACCTCGGCGATGGCCGCAGGCGCGAACGCCAGCGATGGGTCTTGACCCAAACGAATCGGCTCCAACTGGGGGCGCGAAGCCTTGCCAAGTCGCGGCAACTCGGGATGGCGGGCCTGCAACATGCGCAGCGCAAAAAACAAATCAAAGTCGTAAGGTCGGTCTTTGAGTTTGCGCCAGAACATCTGCATGCCGGCGCGCATGGTCGAGTTTGCGGCTTTGGCGGGCAGATCGTTCTTCGGGTCTGCTGATTCAGAGACGCTCATGTGCTCGGCCTTTGCCCGGGGCGCACCGCCCACTGGGCAATTTTTCCGCGTTGACGGGACTGCAAGGCCAACTCGGTAAAACTGTTGACGCCCACATGGCGGGCAAAAAATCGCTCTAGTACAGCCATCAAAGGCCAGGGGCTGACACCTGCGTAAGGTGCTTCATCCACCGCCACCTCCACACCCACACCCCTGCCATAGACCAAGGGACGATGCTGTGGCAGACGCCGCGTGATGGGCGCAATGGAAACACCCTTCAGCCCAGCGATCTGCCCCGACAAGTCGCGGTCACCCAAGTCCATGTACAGCTTGAGCAAGTCGCGCAAGGTAGCCGCGCCTTCTTCGTCCGACAGGTCCGTCATTGCCAGGTAGTTGATCGACAAATGGGAGATCAAACGCCAGGTGATTTCGTTGTCTGCGATGCTGGCGACCGGACGCGAAGGGCCAGCGACGATTCGAATCGCGCCAACAGGCGTGGACTCCACGGTGGTGAAGTCCCCTTCCGCGCTGTTGACGGCCATGAGCAAGGGAAGGTCGCGGTTGGTGCACTGTGCCACCACGGTCAATTGCTTCAAGTCGTCCGAGAACGGCGCAGCACGTTGATCGACCAAGGAAACAAACACCTCGCTGCCCAGGTACTGGGTGCGTGGCCCAAACCGAATCGCGTTCTCAGAGAACAAACGTGGTTCACGGCGCACTGCAAAGTAGGCTTGGTCGTCAGGACGAATTCCATGAATCGACGAGTACAGCGGCACGAACTCGCGATCACTCACCTGCCCTTCTTGGTGCCCGGTTACCGCAGAGATGCTGTAGGCCTCGAAGTCACGCGGACGCGTGCGGTCGAGCACCACGTGGTATTCATTGACATTGGGAGCCAAGTGAATGCGGTCGGCCACGCGCTCGAATAAATTCACCGCAGGCACGCAGTGCAATAAAAACTTCTGATGATCAACCTGCGCTTCCAAAGTGGGCTGGGTTTTGCGCAGCAGCAGCGTCACCGCCACGGTCTGCACAGGCGCTTGCGCCAAAGCCGCCGCCAAACCCCGAATAGAGAAAAAACGAAAACGCGGGGGGAACGCAAAGTACTCGTGCAACAAACGATGGCCTTGGAAGGCCCGGTGAGAATACGGCAGCAGTGCTTGCGCTTGTTCGTAGCCCTCGGCATGCAGCGCTTGCGACGGCAAATTGGCAAAAACACGAGAGGGATCTTTGGCGTCGTGCACCACCACACCGATCAAGGACTCATGAATCAGCTCTTGCAAGTGAGACGCCACGGCATCCACGGCGGAGATGTAGACATCCAGTCTGTCCATCTTCAAATGCTGGAATTGCATGCCCCCGCGAACCGCCAACTCCAACCGCAAATGGCCCGCAGGATCCGCTGGCAATCGCAAGCGCGACAGCGGCAGGTCCAGTGGCGGTCCCGCCAGCCGGGCGCGCACCAAATCGATGGGCCACAAGGTGACATCGTGACCGGTGCGGAAATCGCACGGGGTCTGTTCCTCGGTGGTTTTGCGAGCGCGCAGCACACTGCCAGCCGGCAAGCGATAACCGTCGGCCAAGTTACCTTCGGTGGTGCTGGGCTCCATCCTGACCACCACCATGGAGGGCGTCGGTGCAAGATAGTGGGGGCAGACCATCTCCAGAATACGCTGCGACAAACGCGGAAACTCCGCATCCATCTTCATCTGGATGCGTGCCGTTAGAAAACTGAAACCCTCCAGCAGTCGCTCGACATAAGGGTCGGCCACTTCAATCTCACGCAGCGACAAGCGACCGGCGATTTTTGGAAACGCAGCCGAAAACTCTGCACCCAGCTCGCGCAGGTAGGCCAATTCACGGTTGTAGTACTCGACCAGCTTTGGGTTCATGGGTTTTAACTTCTGAGGTCAGTCACCATGACCTGACCCGTTTCCAAATCGAGACTGGTTTTCAGCAGCAATTCCAGCGGGTAGGGCATGGACCAAAACTGGCAACGAATCTCAAACTGCAAGGTATTGTGATGGTTCAGGGAGTCTGCGGTTTCCGCCAAAGCAACAACCAAAGTCTCCGGAAGGATGCGTGACTCAAATGTCAGGATAGAGCTGCGAATGCTGGCCTCCACGTCTTTCCAGTCGAGCTCCGACAGCAACTGGCCAGCGAGCGGTGTCATGCCATAGTTGATGACTGATCGCTGCGCCTCGGGCAGCCCTTCAAAGTCAATGTGCGAAGTAGCATCGTTGGCATTGAGCAGCCAAGCCAGGTCGCGCAACAGTGCCGTGCGCAGACGTGTCTCGGTCACGTAAACGGCATCCGCACGCTCGGTGCGTTTGTTGGGTTCGTGGTCAGTCAGGCGGTCAAGCAAGGCAGGCTGAAGCCTGTCCTTGTCTGTGCCCAAACCGCCAGTGCGCCGCAGAGTCGCCATGCCTCAGGACATCAAGCGCCAAAGCTCAATCGCCGAACATCCAGCAGCGCGTACTCGGCGCTATCGGTCAGCCACATGCGTTGGCCCAGGCCGGCCACATGGTCGGCGCCCAAGTCCGTCCATTCGGTACTGCGCGCCAAACGCAGCGCATCAGCGCCGCTGCGCTCAGAGCCTGCATAGCGGGTTGGAATGAAACCCGGCATGCTGCCGCCGTTAACCAAAGTAATCTCGCACGCGGCCCCAAACGAAGTCACGCAGGTCTTGCGGCTTCTCGAAGTTGATTTGCTTGATCGACGCGAAAGGCACCCAGTAGTAAGTGCCATTGGCCAACAACTCGCACACCGGCCCCAGACGGGAATCGGAATCAGCCAACCATTCAAAGGCTTCGCCATTGATTTGCCCGGCGGAGGTGGGTGCTGCATCAAAGGCCTGAGCGCGCAGTTCTGCTGCACCGACTGCATCGCCCGAGGCCAGCCGCTTGGTGGCGTCCACCAGCCAGCCCATCCAAGGTGCAGGCTCGCCCAGAATATTGGGCGCTTTGCGACCAGCGAACACCTCTTCGCGGAATACCTCGCAGCGAATCGCCTCACGGTAGGCCTTGGCCATAGGCGTGGTGTTGACATCGATCTGCGCGCACAGCTGGAGTTGTTCCAGCGACTTTTGCCAATCGCCGAGAACGGCCAAGAGTTGGAAGTAATAAACACGGAGCGCCAACTTTCCGGGCTCTGCGCGGATGGCGTCTTTGAGTTCGGTGAGTTGTTCGTTCAGGGGGCGTTGTAAGTTAAAGGTCGTCATGGTGAAAAAAGGTTTGGATAACGTATTGATCGAATTGGTAAATCGCTGCGGGCCATCAGCCGTCAAACGACCGGCAACCCCAATGAAAGGTATTGTCGTCGCCCTGGTCTTGACCCACCACGAAACGTGGCGCGATGTCGTCAAGGCCAGGCCGCAGTGGCTGAGTTTTAACGTACCGCGCCGACATGGCCTCATAACCATCAAGACTCCAGCGCATTTCCGGGTTCGGTTTGGCCCCCATCCGCTGCGCAAAGCCTCGCATCTCCGGGCTGCTGCCAACGGAGCGTGCGAAAAAAAAACTGCCGCTTCCAGCAACGAAGCGGATCGAAACAACAGTCAGTGAGGCCACTTTGATTGGTGACGGAAAGTAATAAACCAAGTCCGGCAGTTCGCCCGGTTGACGATCGACAACTACGGCGCCAATCCGTTCCAGCCGCACCCGTGCATCGGCCTGCCGCCCATCAAAAACCGGGGCGCGACAAGTCAACGCCGCTGCGAGTTGCGCCGCCAAATCGCCATCAGGTGTGGAACTAGAGTGGGCGGTGCAAGGCAACGCACCGAAGGCCAATACAAGCATCAACGCATTGATCCCACCACCTCTTTTCATGGATGGAACATCCCAAGTGATGCGAGTTGCTTGAAGTCAGAGATCCAGACGCTGCCGTCGTACATGGGAATATGTCCGTGCTGGTGGTTGGTGATTGAATCAATCACCGCGATACGAGATTTGCGGCAACCCGAGCCTGCTATCACCTCTAGGAGACTTGCCCGACTCATCACATGCCTTGAAAATGCTCACTCTGGTCAGGCCGCGAGCCGATTTTTTCGACCCTTTAGTTGCAATCAGAAAAGGACGCAGGCTTGCTGGAAGTCAACTGTTTTGCCACGCGCCTAGCCGCGGCAATGGCGTCTGGTACCCCGTCGAAACGCCCACCAGGACCGGACCAGTAGAGGCCACGGGGGCCCATGCACAAGGTCACGATTTGAGGCTTGCTGCTGATGCCAGCCTCTTCCCAACTTTCCACGACCATTTCATATCGGATGTTGATGTGAGGTTTGCCGCGAAATGTCTCCAAAACTTTCGCGTGATAAGTGTGCCGTTCATCGGTCACCGTGATGTGAGGTCCTTTTTTTAGTGTGAACTGACCAGACAGTGGAGATATTTCGACCTTGGTATGAATAACCAATGCTGAATATGGCGTAGCGCCGACATATAACCGAAGACCTTCGCGTTCTGCATCAGTCATCTTTGACTCGGATGATTCAGACTGAGCGCATACATGCGAGACGGTCAACGAACATAAAAGCAAAGCGACTTTCAATGCTTTCTTTGACATTCTTATGCCTCAGTTCCGGCTTTGACTGAAGTCCCTTGGTATACCGGCAATGACTCATTAGGCACGGCATCAGGTGGAAAAACGAACGACTGCCAAGTACTAGCGGCATACCTTTGTTTAGGAGTTGTTGAACAATTCTCGTGTCGGTTGGAATATTTCGACCCGCTCGACCTACAGAATTTTTTATCATTGATGCTCCCTTTTTATCTTTATCAGTGCTTCGTCACCATATGAATCCAGTTTACCCGATCAACGATGGTTGGCCAGATACAAAAAATGCGAAAATTTCAGTCTTCGCAATTAAGAAAAATCACTGGGACCAAATCATGAAATTCACTCGAATCAAAAACAAGTTTCTCATTTGCAAGTGAGCTCATTACCCTGCCGCATGGCCTTGGTTCCGACGGGCTTGAGCTTTACAAAACAACGCCTTACAGCAACAGGCAAACGCTTCGCCAAACGCACACTGGATGACAAATAATTACACACCATCCAAACTTCTTCACCAGCAGAAAAACTCCATCCAATATGCTTCTTGTTCTGTATATCTGGCACTAATGTGGCTTGTTCATCGGGATGCCCAGACGTCAATGAGATTTGGTCAAAGTACTGAGGATAAGAAATTCCAACCGCCTCCCATTCAGGATTTTTATCAAGCAAAACACTATTTGTTTTTATCTGCTCCGGACATAAAATTTTTTGAGCCGCACACGAGCAAAAAAAACAGATTAAAAAAACGAAAGCGCCGACCTTATTCGATAACATAAAATGTGTCACCATTGTCGCTTCTTGATCCCCCATGGTTAAATCGAATTGTTTTCGGCAATACTCGGATGGCTCAAATTTGAAGTGCGACACCTGACACCACCGGATTTCTGCATGTTGAAAATGACTTAGCGCGTCTTGGGAGGGCCTCAAACACGACAAAGCGGCAGCGTAACTGCCTGGCCTTGAAGCCCTCCCAAGACGACAAGACAATGTCATCTTGCAGGGTGTTTGCTATCCAGCGTGGTGTCGCACTTCGGGCTTAAAACCGCCCTTCTCATCGCCAAACCGTACTAACTCTAAACTCCAAAACCCCGCATAATATATTTTAAAAAATCACTCCGATGACCTGAATTGGCTAATCAATAAGCCAGAGCTTGTTGCTATTCAAATAACCAATTGATGATTCACCATCGCCCACTACCAAACCGCGAATCAAAACCCAACCATTTTTGGGGTCTCTAAGGACTTCAACTACATCCCCTTCTTTAAGCTTAAATATTCCCTTTGAGCTACGCCGAGGCGCCTCAAATACCAATACTTCTTGCTTAATCATGAAATCATTAACCCAAGGTCTTGCAAGATATTCATCCCCTGAGTCTGGAGATTTTTCAGTTCGAGGTCCAGCCTTTGAATCAACAACATTTATGTTCGATGCTCTTGAAAACAAGAATCTGTGGCCATAATCGAATACGCTATAAAGCCCCTCGAGATCCAAGCTTACCCTCTGGACAGCATAACCAATCCTATCTCCCTTGGAACCAAATTTTGAATAGACATTATTACTCGAAACTATATCCTTATAAAATTCAATCTTAGATAAATCAAGATCTTGAGTTCCAAGATTTATCTTTCCATCATAAATAAAGATACGACGAGTGACATGGCCCTCTGAATCCCTAAATCTAGGCAGCGTTTTCTGATATTTATCATCTGGATAAAATCTAACCTTTAAAGATCTAGAAGGATTTAAGTTATTAAGGGTCGGATTTTTGAAGCCAACAGCCTCATAATTTACATCCCAATAAACTAAAATAACCCCTTCGACACGAAATTTTTCCTTAAAAACGACAAATTCATGGCTTCCATTGCTTTTAACTTCATGCTTGAAAGAAGGTCGATCTATCAAAGCATTTGCGGTATAAAGCTCTGCATCCACCTTCAAAGTGGGCTGAGAAAGAGAAAATCCTGGAGCGCTCAACAAGAAGAGAAATGAAAATCTAAGTACCTTGATCCAGTAGACATGAATATATAGATTGATCATAACAAGATCGAGGGTTAAGCGTAGTTTGAATTCACAATTAGCTGCACATTTTCAATGCCAATTCTGTTCAAATAACTTTTTAAAATATCTAAAGCTTGACGACTGGAATCCACGCGATCAAGCCCTCTACTGAGACCCACCAAAAGACATCCGTCTGAATTCTCTGGTTTATTTCCATGGTGAATATAAATGTGACGAGCAAGAGGAACACTATCACCATACAACCACGGCAAGGGAAGAACTGAGCGTAATGATCCATTCCCCGTGGTAGTTGCCCATTTCATCTTGTAGGTTCCATCAGGTATACGTAATCTTAGTCCTGACGCGGTTGTATCAGGACCCGGACGCTCCAAAACATAGATTGTTTTCATATGATCGGAGGCAGCAGTCCCTTGAATTGTGAGTCGCCCGGCAGTACTCAACTTAGTCTGAACGTCTCGAACCAAGCTTATAGTGTAGGTAGTCATATATCTATGGATATCTAAATTAAATCAACCTTACAAGGAAAGCTGCGCCTCTGAAAAAAACTTCAATAACAAAAATATTTATTCAAGGGGATTCGGCCACCAACATGGCGGCCGAGTGTATTTTTTTAAAGTCCCTACCCAGTTGCGGAGCGGAACACTTACCCTCCCGCTTCCTTCACCGAAGGCAACTTAGACACCAAACGCAACGAAACCGTCAAACCCTCCAACTGGTAGTGCGGACGCAGGAAGAACTTGGAGGTGTAGTAGCCAGGGTTGCCTTCGACTTCGGCCACTTGCACTTCTGCGGCTGCCAAAGGCTTGCGGGCTTTGGTTTCTTGGGAAGAGTTGGCGGGGTCTCCGTCCACGTAGTTCAAGATCCAGTCGTTCAACCAGCGCTCCATGTCGCTGCGCTCTTTGAATGAACCAATCTTGTCGCGCACGATGCACTTCAGATAATGCGCAAAGCGGCAGCAGGCGAACATGTAGGGCAAACGGGCCGACAAGTTGGCGTTGGCGGTGGCGTCAGCATCGTAGTATTCCGACGGCTTGTTCAGCGACTGGGCGCCAATGAAGGCAGCCACATCGGAGTTTTTGCGGTGAACCAAGGGCATGAAGCCGTTCTTCGCCAGCTCGGCCTCGCGGCGGTCGCTGATGGCGATTTCGGTAGGGCACTTCATGTCCACACCACCATCGTCGGTCGGGAAGGTGTGCGCTGGCAGGTTGTCGACTGCACCACCTGACTCCACACCACGGATAGCCGTGCACCAGCCGTAGTACTTGAACGAACGGTTGATGTTGACCGCCATCGCATAGGCCGAGTTGGACCAGCAGTACTTGGCGTGGTCACCGCCATCGGTTTCTTCTTCGAAATCAAACTCATCCACCGGGTTGGTCTTGGCACCGTAAGGCAGACGCGCCAGGTAACGTGGCATGGCCAAGCCGATGTATTTGGAGTCGTCGGACTCGCGCATGCTGCGCCATGCGGCGTACTCGGTGTTGGTGAAAATCTTGGTCAAATCGCGCGGATTGGCGAGTTCTTGCCAGGATTCCATTTGCATTAATGCAGGCGACGCACCTGCAATGAATGGGCAGTGGGCTGCAGCAGAAACTTTGGCCATTTCGCCGAGCAATTCCACGTCAGGTGGGCTGTGGTCGAAGTGGTAGTCGCCCACCAAACACCCAAATGGCTCGCCGCCAAACTGGCCGTACTCTTCTTCATAGACTTTCTTGAAGATGGGGCTTTGGTCCCAGCCCACGCCTTTGTAGCGGCGCATGTTGCGGTGCAGCTCTTTTTTGGTGATATTCATCACACGGATCTTGAGCATCTCATCGACTTCGGTGTTGGTCACCAAGTGATGCAAACCACGCCACGCGCCTTCGAGCTGCTGAAACTCGGCATGGTGAATGATTTGGTTGACTTGCTCGGATAGCTTGCGGTCGATCTCTGCGATGATGGCCTGCACCGTTTGGTAGGCATCGTTGGAGATGGTGGTGGAGGACGCCAAGGCTTGTTGTGCCAAGGTTTGAACTGCGGCCTGCACAGCGTCGCGTGCCTGGTCTGTTTTGGGCCTGAATTCTTTTTGCAGCAGCGACGAGAACTCGCTGCCTTCCATGACCTGCGTGGCCGAGGCTTTTTCAGTATTGAGTGCGCTCATAAATTAATCTCCGTCCGTTCAAGGGGTCATGCAGCGTCGGTAGACGCAGCGCCGGCGGCAGGGGCATCACCGGGCTTGGGGGTAGCAGCCAGCGACTTCAGTAATGCAGGATCTTGAAGCACTTGGCTGATCAACTCTTCCGCGCCTTGCTTGCCATCCATGTAGGACAGCAAGTTGTGCAGCTGTGTACGTGCATCGAGCAAAGAGTTCAAAGCGCCGACCTTTCGTGCAATGGCTGCGGGCGAGAAGTCGTCCATGCTCTCGAAGGTCAGATCAATGTGCAACCTGCCATCACCCGTCAGCGTGTTGGGGACGTTGAAGGAGACACGCGGCTTGACGGACTTCATCCGTGCATCGAAGTTGTCGATGTCAATTTCAAGGAACTTGCGGTCGGCGATTTCAGGCAAAGGTTCTACCGGTTTGCCAGACAAGTCCGCCATCACGCCCATCACGAATGGAATTTGGACCTTTTTTTCCGAGCCATAAATTTCCACGTCGTATTCAATTTGAACGCGTGGTGCGCGGTTACGCGCAATGAATTTTTGACCGCTCTTACCTGTTTTGCTCAATGTCATCGTGCATCCCTTCTGTTAACTGAAGACCAAAATAATTCTCTACTGATTCAAAGTGCACCCGCCTTCGAGACGGGCACCCATGTTTCCTATCGATTCGTTTGCTTACAACATCGCGCCAACTTTCTGCCCCGAGTTTCGCAATCGAAGCCACTAAACCTGCAATTCTGAGCTGTATGGCAGTGATCGCACCATCACCCGCTAGAGCGAGACTCAGCAAAGTGTTTCTTTGACTCTGTCTGAACCGTCTGCTTAAACATTCAAGTATGAATCGAGTCGCCAACTTTATGGTTACAAAGCGTGTGACAACTCATGGCGGTGTGGACCCTCCAGTGATGGTTTCAATTTGCGACAAACTGGCCGGGGACAGTTCGCGCAGGATATCAATGAATCCCATGCGCATCAGCCGCGCAGCGCGTCGGATCAGAAGCGGAGCCGGGTTGGTTGGTTCAGTTTTTTCCACAAATGCCGCCACAGCCAGCAGCTGGGCAATGGCGTCATCTCGGCTGCGCAAAACACCGGGCTGGGGCGCTTGGTTTTGTACACCTTGCGCAACAGACGATGGACTCGCGTCTGAATCGGAACTTGGCTCCGACGTGGTGGATGGCATGAGCTCATGCAGTGCGGCCAGCAATGATTGCAAGCCATCGGTCTCGGGGCGCTGCGCGCCGGGCAGATTGGCGACGCACAAGTTGACGATGCGCGTCAAAAACTCCCTGGCTTCGGCTGCTGCGACAAGAATTGGATTCTCTTGCCGGCAAGCGTCTTGCACAGCAAGGCGCAGCTGATCCAAAGACATTTGATGGCCACCCTCGACGGTGTTGCCCCGAGCCAGTGCCTCGGCGTCTCGCACGCTCACCGCACCTGCCGAGGAGCGCAAGAAATCAACCTGACGCAGATCCCGCAGCAGACCCGTCACTTCGTTCAACGAGGAGACGGCGTTCATGCGCATGAAATAGTCGCCCTCTTCGGCAACAGGATGAACGGTTTCCCAGTAGCGCTCCAAGAGCCCGCATACCAGACCGATGCCGGCAGCAAAACCCGGCAAGCCCTTGACGTTCACCCAGGCGCGGCACAAAGCAACAGCAACACGGATGTCTTTGCTGCGGCCCATGAGGGCTGATGCACGCTTTTCGACCTCACGCCAATCGGGTGGCTCTGCCGGAATGACCGTTGTACCGAACTGTTGTTCATTTTTTCCACGCGCCGCGCTCTCCAGCGCGAGAAAATCGGCGTCATAGGTCAGGTCTGGGCCGCAAGGGGGTTCAGCGGAAACCTCGCGAAGAAATTCGTCTAGTTCAATCATGTTGTGTCGTCATTGATAGGGTCGCCCAAGGAAGTCAAGCGCTTCAGCGTCCAGCGCCTTGGAACAAGCGTGAGAACAAAGAACGGTGAAACGCACCATGATGCACCACCTCTTGGTAGGGGCCCTGCGCGGTCGGGGACACCCACCACACACTGGTCTCTGACCCCTGCGCCACCAAATCTCTCCAGGGCAAACTCGGAAGCGTGACTGCGGCCGACTGCGTCGCTGACGCGCTCGCCGCGTTCAGGTCTGCCAGCAGATCACTGATGAGTGAGTTTTTATTTGAAGGCTCGGCTTTTTCTACGAAAGGCCAGACCAGCTCGGTCAACCGGCCGTCCATGCCCTCAGCAGACAGCGGCAATCGTCGAGCGTCAATCACCGCCGCACGCGCTGCGGCAAAAAACAGCGCCAGATCGGAATCTGACGCGAACCTGCCGTCTTCCTCGTCAGCCATGGCCAAGATGGTGATCGGGTAATAACGGCCCACCCGATCAATGCTCGGTGCCACCACTCCACAGGTGGGTTTTCCTGTTGCAAGTGCTGGCGCCACAAAAAACCACAGTGGTGATTGCACAAAACGCTGCTCCCAAACCTCAGGGGCTTCGTTGCGCAACTGCTCCAGGCCGCTGCGCAGCCAATGGTCCCAGTCTGAACCAAACGCATGGGGCATGCGCCGTCCAACGAAGTCGCCCAGGCCGGGCAACTTTCCAAACCACGCCGCGCGCGGTGTCGGCATGACCGACGTCACAGGTTGTTGGGACACTCAAACTCCTCCATGGCCTTCAAACGGAACGGATTCAGGACACTGCTGGTGGTGACCTCAAACCGCAGTCGCTTGCCATCAACGTTGAACACCGCCACGAAGCGCTCTGGCGCGTTTCCCGGTGCGACCTGAGCGCGATCAAACAAACGATGCAGTGCCCAAGGCCCTTCGGTGACCAGCCCTGTGTTTTCAGCACCAGCCGACGTGATCTGCAATCGAACCTGTCCAGTGCCGCGGGTTCCAGGCCAGGTCACCGATTTGGGGATTTGGGGTCCATGTTGGTAGCGCAAAATTTCACCGTCAACGTCAAGCACCATCTGCGAAATCGATGCGTCCATCTCGATGGGTTTGATGTCCAACCGAATGCTGGGTGCCTTTCCTCCGGACCGAAAGAAAACGTCACGAATAGTGGCCGCACGCTGGAAAGCCACCAAAGCCGCTGAGCCTCCGACTGGGGTGCCATCAATGCCTTGTTTAAACGTCCAAGATGAACCGGAGATGTCCACCATGGGCTGCAAGTTGCTGCGAAAGAACTCGTCCATCGTGCCGCCGACCGAGAACAAACGTGCGAAATCGTCGGCAGTGACGTCGCGGTTGGCACTGCGGGTAAAGGGATAACGGCCCAAAATGGAGCGCCTGCAGAAATCTCCGATCGTGGCGTTCAAGTTACCACCCAGTGTGCTGCGCACATCGCGCCCAACGTAGGCGGAGGTCGCGACAGCCAAGTCTTCATACATCAAGTTCAGGGGCGGCGGTACCCGCTTACTTTCGGCGCGTACTTTCTCCAGCGCTGCGGCCAAGCCGGGGGGTACGCTGCCGCCAGCTTTTACCTGCTGCCGCGCCGATGCGATGACCGCTGCTGCTTCGTTCATCACCTGCAAGCTGGCCACGATGGGAGAGGGCCCCGTGCCACCAGCCGCACCTGCCAGACGTCGGTACTCGCGGAAACGGAAGTCGACGATATCGGCTTCCAAGGTTCCGGTGGCGACGAGGCCTCCGACGTTCACTTGCCTGCCTGTCAGCCGGCTGAGTTGTTCTTGTTCTTCCTTGATGCGGTTGAGTTTTTCACCCAACCAACTGGTTCCAGATGTGCTGCCAGTGGGGGAGCTGCCCGGCTTGACTCCCAAGGTCGTTTCTTTGGCGACAGCCCGAATGAATTGCTCCAGACTGGAGTTAGCCGACGAATACAAGCGGGCCTGCTCTCCGGCTTGCTCCAACGAGGCAGTGCGAACAGGCCTCACGTCGGCCAAAAAGTCTTCCCACAGCTTGGCGTACTCCATCAGGTAAAGCCGCTTGACCTCGTTGGCCAACTGTCCGGTCAGCACTTCATTGGCAGTGCTGCGTTTTCCATCGGCTTGACCCAGCACCCAACCTTCTTCTTTTGACAGCAGCGCTGTGACTTTCGGCAACTCATGGCTGAAGACGCCGTGATAACCGTCGTAGGTGAAGAGGCCGGATATGCCTTGGGTCAAGGGCCGCCCACTGCGTCGGACGAATATCTGCGGGGCTTCGGGGCCACTGGCGCGCACAACGGTGAAATCAGACGGCAAACTATTGCCGGTCATCAAGAGTTGCTTCAGACGGCTATAAGCCCGCTGTGCAGGGGACATTTGCGCCAATCGCTGGCGGACTTCGGCCACCAGTTGGGCGTCAATCGGAATGGGGGACACCACCGCCCGGTCCTGCACCAATCGGTCCAAGTGGTGGCTGAGTCGATCGACGATCCCGGTCTGCAGCAACTGTGGCGGCAAGGTCCTGTCCCAATCATTACGTACCCACGCGGTAACCGCTTTGGCGTTGAAACGCTCCGGGTCATGCAGCATCAAATAGACCTTCAAGGCTTCATAGCTGGCCTCTGGGTTGTTGGTGGCGGCATCTTGTAATGAGCGCCGCAACTGACGAGCCAAACGAGGCAACCACGCGTCTTCGAGCAAACGCAAATAGGTTGCGTCGGCTGCTGTTTGTACTTTGGGCACCTGAAGCAAGCCCAAACGCCAACTCACAGGCGCGGAATCTCCTTGATAACGCTGGCTGACAGCCACGGACTCAGCATGGTCCAAGAGCGGAAGCAACGCAACCAAGTTTTCAGGGTCGGCTTGTTTGGCTTGATCGACTGCCTGCTGCAGCGTGACCACACCCTCTTTCACCTCTCCAAGGTAACCCAGGTTGTTGTCATGGCTCACCGCCCAGCCCACCGTCAAACCTGTCAGCGCGAGCACCAAGGCCGCCAAGCCACCTGCCTGGAACCAGCGCAGTTGACGTTCTTTTTTGGCATTGCGCCCCGTCAAACCGGCTTCGTTGAACATCACCCCCTTGAAAAGGGTTTCGATGAAGAAGCTCTTCCCGGCCTGCCCAGGAATAGGCGCAGACGCGGTCGAGGGCGCCGCAAAGCGGCGGCCCAGAGCCGACATGACTCGGTCAAAAGGCATGCCCTCTTGCGTGCCACTGGTGAGGTAAACACCGCGCAGCAACGGCTTTTCTTTGAAGGTGGACGACGCGAAGATGGCACGCAGCGTATCGTCCACCACCTCACGCAAACCGACAAATTGCTGCGGCAACGCGTAAATCAAACCACGGCGCGTCAAGTCAGGCTCGGCCAACAAACGCTGCGGCAATAAACGGTTAATTTGCTTGGACAATCCCTCAAACTCGGAGGAATAGCGCGCAATCGGATCAACCTGCGGGCCCGTGTCGTTGTAGGGGTGTGTGAAACCCCAAACCTGGGCCCGATCCTCACGTGTCATGGGTCCGAAAAACTCGTTGAAACCAGCCAACAAGTCAGCCTTGGTGATCAGCACATACACAGGAAATTTGATGGCCAGCTCTTCGCACAGCTCGCCGAGGCGAAGCCCGATCACCTGAGCCAAATGTGCCCTTTCCTTTTCGCTGCCACTGAGCAACTCTTGAATGCTCAAAGTCACCAAGACGCCGTTAACGGGCTGTCGGCCACGAAACCGTTTGAGCAACTGAAGAAAACCAGCCCAAGCAGCTTTGTCCTGCGCAGCATCGCTTTCCTGCGTGGTGTAACGGCCGGCAGTATCCAGCAGCACGGCTTGGTCAGTGAACCACCAGTCGCAGTTGCGCGTGCCGCCGACGCCTCGAATGGACCCCTTGCCGAATTTCTCGGCCAACGGAAAATTCAAACCCGAATTAACCAGGGCCGTCGTTTTCCCTGAGCCAGGTGATCCGATGATCAAATACCAAGGCAGCTGGTAAACATAACGTTTCGTCAGGCGACCGAACAAACCGTTTTCTGTTTGTCCAAAACGCGTTTTGCCCAGCACCTGAATCGCTTCTTTGAACCGGCCTTCAAGCTCCAGCACCTCTTCACCACCAGGCCCCAATTCCTGCTTGGCACCATTGGAGGAAGTGAACCGAACCATGGCGCCCAGCATGCGGCTGTTCATGCTGCGCGAACGCCACCAACCAATGAAGAGCTTCAAGAACCACAGGGCAAAGATGGCGAAGATCAACCACCAACGCACCTGCTCACTTTCCAGCGGCTGGTAGGGTTTGATGTAAACCAAGGGTCCAATGAACCAAATCACCAGGCTGAGAAAAATCAACCCGACAAATACCAAGGTAATACGGTTGAACAGAAATTGCGCGATTCGTCTGAACATGGTCTGCTCTGCTTTTTGCTCTATCTCTCGGTTCTGCCGTTGAGCCGCTCGTCACCAGGCAGTGCATTGCCAGGCAGGCTTTGCAACTCGGTGTCGCGAACTTGTGGAGCAACCAGCAAAACAATCTCGACGCGGCGGTTGCGTGCCTTGCCATCGGCGGTGGTGTTCGGTGCCACCGGGTCCGCGTCCGCGCGGCCTTCCGACCGAATGCGGCCACTTTCACGAACATGGCGCGACAACATATCTGATACCGACTGTGCACGTTCTTGCGACAAATGCCAGTTGGATGGGAAACGTGCAGTGCGTATCGGTGAGTTGTCTGTGTAACCGTTGACGACGACTTTGCCCGGCACTTCATTGAGCGCCACCGCGACACGCTCAATCACCCGCTCATAGCGCGGTTTCACAACCGTGGATGCAGGATCAAAAAGACCGTCGCCACGCAAAACGATGGTGCTGCGGTCGATGGCATCGTTGACCTCCACCAAACCTTCGCGAATCTCGGGTTCCAGAAACTGCCTCAACCGTGGCTTGGCAATCACCACAGGTGCAGCCTGCACCTTGGGAAAACGGATGCCGTTGATAGCGGCAAAAATATCGTCAGATTGCGCCGCAAGCCGGTAGTTGAACCACAAGAAAATCAAGAACGCCAGCAGTGCCGCAATCGCCGTGGCCACCCACAGGGGAACCATGGTCCATGGTGGGGCGGCCTTGCGCTCCACACCGCGCCAATTGATCGACAAAGCGCCTGTGCGGTCGCCGCGGGTGGTTTCGATCACTTGCAGCAAACGCGCTTTCAAAGTCTCCAACTGGCTGCGACCGTTTTCAATTACACGGTAGCGCCCCTCCAGCCCCAACATCAAGCAGTAGTACATCAACTCGATCAGATCAATGTGCTGGTGCGGTGTTTGAACCAACTTGGCCAGCAACTGAAAAAACTTCTCACCGCCCCAGGTTTCGTTGTGCAAAGCCACCAGCAGGCTGTAACGGGGCCACACACCAGACCCACCCCAAGGGGTTTGTGCTGCGGTTTCGTCCAAGGCTGTACAAATGCAATACCGCGCACCGACGATGGTCTCCGCGTTGACACCTGTGGAACCCGCTTTCCTCTCAAACTCTCGGATGGCTTCGAGCAAAAACTGCTGAAAGCCACCTGGATCTCCATTCGTGGCCATGGCCCGAATTTGTGGAATCAAGTTGAGCAAGGTGTTGGCTGCTGCCACGAGCGGGTTGCCCCCGCTGACAACGTCGGGCAAGTCAGACTTTTGCGCGCTGCTGCCGCGTGCCGTCAACGCGGCCACCATCAAATCGCCCTCCGAGGCTTCAGCCAAGGGTGGCGTCAAGTGAGTGGCCAATGAGCTGTCGAAATGGGTGGTCGACATGAATAATCCTTAGCGGCGAATCGCCCAGAACTCCAGCCGCAGCTCTGGAAAATCACCAGAGATGTGCATGGCCAAGCCACCGGAGTTGTTCAGTTGCCGCCACAAGTCGTGGTCGGTGTCGAGTTCGAAATACGAGTACCCCGCGTGATACGGAATCTCGCGCGGGGCAACCGGCAAAGAACGCAGGGTCACACCGGGCAAGTGCAAATTGACCAAGTCGCGGATTTTTTCGACCGGGCCCATTTTGGTTTGTGTGGGGAAATGCGCCCGCAAAAATTCAACCGTGGTTTGAGCATGAACCGCCAGAACAAAGTTGCAGGTGCTCAACAGCTCGGTACTCGGGATCAGCGCCACGCGCACTCCGTACTGGCGTTCCTGCAATTCGATTTGAATGGCGTTTTGCTCCAGTACCGATGACAGGCTTCGACGCAGCTCGAACATGAGCGGAGGGAAACAGCGGCGCAGATCGTCGTGGTCATAAGCGGGCATTTCCGCGGGACGACGCTGCTCGCGTGTAAAAGTGGCAACCTCGCCAGCCATCTTCAGCAACTCGTCAAACAAACGTTCAGGATGGATCGCACGCACACGCACCCAGTGTTCCACCGCACATTCCCAGCGGTTGACGAATTGCAGCATCAGGAAATCACCGACCTCGCCAACACCGCCGCGACCAGGCTGGGTCAAGCGTTCCTCCAGGGCTGCGCCGCGTTGTTTGAGCAAGCCGTGTAACTCACGGCAAAAACCAAACAGGTTGGAGATTTCTGAGTTGTTGACCACCGTTGGAATGAACAGTGGATCGAGCAGCAACGAGCCGTCGGTGCGCCGCTCAACGACATGAGCCACAGGCAAGCTAACCCAACCTTCCGTGACGTCGGGCGCAGCCCGCAAACTCAAACGGGTTTGACCCAGTTGCACCTCTGCTGGTTGGGCTGCCACGTCATTGACATCAGCCACCTCTTGCACATGCGCTTGGTACCGCGCCATCGGTGCATCGGCCGAACCCAGAGTGACCTCGGCTCCAGTCCGCCGGCGCAGCGGCAGCGACAGGTAGATCACCGCGTCCTTCAAGTCTTTGTTGATTTCGAGCGCTGGCGGTGCTTCGTCGTCCAGTGGGAATTTGAATGGCGTTCCATCAGGCAGCACCCCCTGCGCCGAGATCAAGCCAATTTTCCCCAAAGACAACATGTCGGTATCCAGAGTCAGCTCTGAAAAACCCCAGAAAAAGGGTTGCGCAGCATGCGCCCGGGTTTGAACCAAAAAATCCAGGTAGCGTTCTTGTTGTTGGAAATGCTGCGGACGCAAAAACATGCCTTCCGCCCACACCACCTTGCGTTGCCAAACCATGGGATTACCTTGCTTCTTGTTGAAGTTGAACACGCACGCCATCGCGCGAGACCACGATCAAATAGTGAACGGGCTTGAGCCGGGCCGTTGGTCCCAAACCAAACCAGCGACGGCGCATTTCAACGGAGTTCGGAGAATCAATCGTGGCTCGCCACGTGCTGCGCTCCAGATCTCGATAAGCCGCAAACAAACCAAACGCGCGAACGTCAGGGTTGCCCTTGCGCTCCAGCACGCGTCGTTCGCCGGGGACGATCAAGAACTCATCGCGGCGCACGAAATCCCCACCCAACTGGGCTTCGTCTTTGTCTTGCAGGTCCAGGAAACCTGCACGCTCGAAAGCCGCAGTCGCCCGCAGTTCATAAAAGCGCAAAAGCACGGGTTTCGGTATGCCATCAACGTCGGGATTGAGACTGCGCTCTGCGATGACCTCAAAGGTGGCGGTCGGGACAGCGGTGGGCGTAGGCTCCTCAGGTCGGCTGATGGTGCTGACCATCGCGCAACCCGACAGCATGAACACAGGGATCAGCACTTTCAAGATGCTCTGCGTCACTCCGGCCAATCGCCACACTTTCGATAACTGAATCATGCAATGTCCTTGCTGAATTACTGCTCGCATGGTTGGCGAGTTGACACGATTGTGGCCAGAAAATCATGGCCACCACCAAAATGGGTAGGGTGCACACAGCAAATAGGTTCAAACAAACATCAACACCTCCCCGCCATCAATCTACCGTTGCCACGAGGCCAGATGCCCACCCACCTGTCGCTGGGTGAACAAGTTGGACGCCGTCGCAGGAAACGTGATGACGGGGACACTGCTTGGACCACCGATTGCTTCAACCAGATCAGCGGTGATGTTCAAGCGTTCCTCTTCTTTCGTCAGACAAACCTCGATGTACCCGCTTTGCAGCACATCTTCAAAGCGACAGTAACTTCCGCCATCGGGCAGCTCAATCGCCGCTGCCTTGACAACGGGAAGATCAAACCCAACAACACTCCCAACCCCTATCGGCGGCAATGAACGAAAAACCGCGATCACAACACACACTACATGAATCACGTCGTAATCTACCCGCAACGTGGCTGGCATCTTCAAGACTTTCAACTGCAAGTGAAAGTTGGCATGAGAAAACGCCTGCTGTCGATCAACCAGCGAGATGGCCATCGCTGCCTGTTTTTAACTGGACTGCCAACGCGTCACGTCGCCAGCACCGGAAATCCATTGACACCATTCGCGCCCACATTTCAGATCTCCCCTGCAACTGCTGAGAATAAATTCATCTACTGCAAATGCCCTTAAAGATGCCATGTATGAGGTGACTTGACCGATCCCGAGATAAGAGTCAAAGCACTCAAGCCACCTCGTTCTCATTCGAAGACACCCAAATCGCAAACGCGCTCAGATTGTCTTGATTCACCTTGCCCTTGGACATCACAAACTGGGCCATTTGATCCAACCACACGTCCGGTGCCTCTGAATCGGCCAGCATCGACTCCATTTCCGCCTCAACGATGTTCTCCCAAAGCCCATCGGAGCACATCAAAATCGCATCCCCCTCTTGCAGTGCGACAGCTTCTTGCAGGACCGAGGGCGGCACTTGAGATTCAGCACCAATGGCACCGGCCAGAACGCTGCGGTTGGGCAAGGTACGCAGGTCTTGACCCGAGTACATGCCCGCCTGGCGCAACTGTTGCACCACACTGTGGTCTTCTGTGATGCGGTGCACCTTGCCAGCGCGGAACCAATACAAACGTGAATCGCCCCAGTGGGCCCACAGGGCTCGGCCGGTGGTCGGTTCAATACAGAGCAACACCACGGTGGCACTCATGTGCTTACGCGACACCGAGGTCGGTTGCTCATGCGAAACGATGTGCTCCGCCAATGAAATCAGGGAGGCCAGCCCCGCCGGTGCAAACAGTGGGTTGCCGTGAAAGCCACCGAGCACGGCATCAACAGTCAGTCGTGCAGCAAGCGCACCGTGACCATGCCCACCTGCACCGTCGGCCAGTGCGCAGCAAAAGCCTCGGGAACCCAGATCAATCAGCCCCAGATAGTCTTCGTTGGAGGCGCGGCCACCACGTTCGGACAGGGCTGACAGTACAAGTCGGAAGCGGTGCTGTTCACCCGCAATGTGCGCGATCATGGGTATTCCCTTGCCGCTTCAGCGGCTGCGTCGTAGGCCTTCACAAAGGCCTCCCCTGAAAATGCCACGAGGTCATCTTCCGCATGACGGCGAATGGCGTTGTAGCTTTGTTTGTAGTCATCCCATACCGCCGCTTTGCGGGCCGTGCTTGAGATCTTGCTTAACAAGCCCCCATTGGCATCGCAGCGTTTTTCAAGCTCGGCTGGATCAAAACGCGCCAACGCTTCGGCATAAGCAGCACGGATGCCCGCCATCAGCGCCAACTGGTGCACTTGCAAATCAAAGTAAGCCTCCTTCATGGAGGGCACTGGCTTCATGAAACCCGGGAAACTTTGACCCAACATTTGCATGATGACGCCATCAGCATTGGGCAAAAACTTCAGTGGATTGTTGGCACGCGGCGCGATGATCGTCACATCAGCACGGAACTCACGTTTGATTTCAGAGCGTGCGGCCAAAAGCTCAATCGTTCCTTGCACTGCCACACGAAACGCTTCGCCGAACTGGTGCATGAACTCGGGTGTCATGACCGCCTCTACGCGACCAGGTGCAAGACCCGCCCCTTCCATGAAAGCACCCATCAGCGCTTGAGCGTCGTGACCATTGACAGAAGCCGCGGAGGAGGGATTGGCGGCTATGGCGGCCACCGCCGGCGGCTCCTCATTGAGGTCCAGGTCAACGGCAACGCCAGGCTGTTCGACCACAGTGGCCGGCTGTGGTGGAGTTGGAGGATGCAATGCCGGAGCCTGCGCTGCTGGGCTGTCTGATGACGACACCAGACTTGGCGCGGGGTCGGGCAACAACACGCCCTTGGGTGCCGCAAACATCGCCGGCACCGCCTCAGTGCCGCGAACCACAGGCTGATCAGCACCGATCGAGAGTTTGGGTGTGGGTGCTTGTACTGGTGCTGGTATCGGCTCCATCGGCACAGGCGGCGAGACATCAGCCCCGCCGAACATTCCCAAATCCAACCCCTTAGTGGGCAACAAGCCCAAGGCTTGAACTTGAGAACCGCCAGCCACCTCGCCAGCAGCCCCCCCCGCAGCGGCGGATGCAACGGGCGTCGCAGTATCCTGGCGCATTGCGTGCGGCAGCGCGTCGGCACCGGAGGCGATCGAATCCACCCCCTTGGGCAAGTTGAACACCTGCACCAATTCCGATCCCCGGGCCGCTTCGGCCTCTACTTTCGCGAAACCATCCATCACGCCACCCGCTTGAAACAAGCGCATCGGATCCGTTTCTGATTTAGGGTCAAGCGCCTTGGGCAAACCACTGTGCGCGGGGTTGTCCAAGGCTTGGTCCAACTGGCCCTTCAAGGGCAAGGACCGAATCAATTCATCGCTCTGGATATTGGCCACCTCCGACAGACTTTGCTCCGGCAAGCCGCCCGCCCACGGATCTCGTCCATCCGTTTCCTTTTTCAAGTCGCGAGCGAATGGATCAAAGTCAGCCGGGATGACAAGCGGCCGATTCACTGGAACAGCGGCCGCAGGACGTGCTGGCAACCCCAGGCCATCAAATACATTGGGCAACGCTGGCGTCGGCTCAATTAGGGGCAGAGTTTCAGGTATCGGCAACAAGTTTGTGGCCGATGCAACAGGTGGAAGTGAAGGCGGCGCGAGGGACTGCGCAGGTGCGCTTTCAGTCTTCGCATCACCACTGGACACCCAATCAGCGGATGAAGACCCGATCTTGGACTCAACGCGCTGCACAGATGTCGGTCCGGACTCCACACGTCCCAACATCGCAAACGGATTGTCGGCATCTTGAGGTGTGGGCGACGCCACACCCACACCCAACAGGGCCCCGATAGAACTACCGACGCTATCTAGTGGGGCGCTTTTGGGGCGCGCCACAGCCGCCGCACCACCCTCACCCCAGGTTTGGTGAGGAATATCAGCCCACGGGTTGGGCGTTGAAGCCAATGCCGCGCCAGGCGTGCGAACCGGCTGCGCAACGACAGCCGCCGCAGCTGCTGTCGCCGAAACCGGTGCTGCTGTTGGGGCGATCGCCTTGTTCACCGGCGTGCCAGGCGGCACCGCACGCAAAGAGTAGGGGCCAATTTGTACCTCGGCACCGATTTGAAGCTGCACCTCCTGGCCAGATAGCACCTCTAGGCCTGCTACATGCATCGAACGGCGTTCGCACAAATTGGCAATGTAGGCGGCGTCCGACTCCAATCGAACCATGGCGTGCACGCGGGCCACCCCGGCATCGGTATCGGGCAGCACCAATTTGTTTTGTCCGCCACGACCGATGGTGCCGCCGGCGATGCCAAAAACAGCAAACCAGTGGCGTCCGACATCGGCACCTGCAAGGCTCTCAACACGGAGTTCAATTTTTTCCATGGACAGTGCGTTTCAAAAACTCATGGTCGAGCAAATACCGTCGTGATGTTCGACAAGGTGTGAAACAACGAATCAAGCCGCGCCATCAGTTCACGGGTCGAAGACAACGAACTCATGGCCTTCTGACGGGTGGGCGCTTATTACGAGCCGCATTTCGTGCATTGATGAACTCTCGCCCCCAAACCGGGTGACCTCTTTCAGCTTCTGTCAGCTGAAACGTCGGGTCCAGCTCCAAAGCAGTATCGAAGTGCTGGCGACATTGGCGCAAACGGTTCATCGCACAGTGACTGAAAGCCATGAATTTTTGTATCCTGACGTGGGCGCTCAGCGACAACTCAGGGGCCCCCACCAAGGGCGTTAACCAAACCACCGCATCGTCGTAGCGGCCCTCGGCGTAAATGCCCAGTGCCTCCGTCAAAGCCTGCTCTTTTTGAGCCACTGGATCAATGGGCTTGACGGGCTCAGGGGGCTGAACAGGTTGAGGGGTCGACGCAACGGGAGACACTTGTCTCGGTGCCTGAGGTGTTGTTTCGCAAGCACTCAAAAACAACATGGCTGCCACTGCGGCCAAATACTTGGTCATTGTTCGCATCGAATTACCTTGAATCAAAGTCGTGGGTGATCGTGATCGTTTTGCCGTTTACCACCTGAACCACCCGCTTCACAGTTTCAAATCCTGGATTGAACAGCTCAATCGTGCGCGAGCCCGCAGGCAAAGACAGATGTGTCATTGGCGGTGTCACACCCAAACGTTTGCCATCCACCTGCACTACGGCCCAGGGCGAAACGCGCAGCGTCACATTGGTGTCGGATGGCACGTCCCGCTCTGCCCGCACCGGCGTCGCCGCGCCCAAACGCCCGCTCATGGGCACCAACGGCAAGGGCGTGATGCCAACGATGACCGAGCTATTCAGAGCAAACCCGGAGGTTGCAGGCTTGGCACCTGAGGGCAAGGCAGCCGCACCAATTCCTGGTGCTAACGCAACCCGGCCACAGCGAGCAGCCCAGCGATTTTGGGCGCGCAAATAGGCGTCCCGCCATGGTGTGTTTTGAAGCTCATACACTTCAAGCGCGAAAGATGGTCGGGCCGCGAACGCTGAATCGAATTCAGTCTCGCAACGCAACCACTCCGAATTGCTGCAAGAAACAAAGGCCAAATACTTATGGGCCGACGAGCGTTCTTGTCGATCCGGCAAGCCTGCAAACAAGGCCGACTGCAGCGCACGTTCGGCCTGCTTGAAGTCTTTGGCATCAAAGAGCGCAATGCCCTGGCCCAACATCGACCGACCGGGTGAAACCGGCCGATCAGTGCTGGCAGTTTCGGCAGGGTCTTGGCAATCGATTGTGGCCTGTGCCTGAAGCGGTGAACTGCACGCTGCAAGCAGCCACAGCGTGGACAGCCCTATCAACCAATTGCTCAAGCCTCGCATTCCGGGAACCGTCACTCAAACTTGTGGCTGAGCACCACAGGTTCGCCTTTTTTAACCTGTACAACCTTCGTGACCGAAGGACCCGCAGGGTTGGAAATTTCAATTTGGTGTTGGCCTTCTGGCAGGTCCAACTGGTTCAAAGGCGGGGTTGTTCCCATTGAGGTGCGGTTGACACGCACATTGCCCCAAGGCGTCACACGCAGGGTCACTTTACCCATTTCCGCAGGTACTGCCCTCCTGGGCTCCGTCTGAACGATTACTGGAGCGTCCACTTTGCCTGGCTCGACAGCGGGCGGACGAGCCACCCCGACAGGCGCTGCACCCTGCGTGCCAGCCGCAGCAGTCGTTGGCATTGGCGGGACAGCGGGTACAGAACTCACCACCGGAGGTGCCGTGCTAGCAGGCACCACTGGGGCTTTGGCCAAAGCCGCGGCGGCTGCGGCTGCTTTTGCCTCTGCCGCCAGTTCTGCGGCTGCACTTTCCTGGGTCATGGCCCCCAGCAACTCCGTCGTTCGGACTGCAGCCGCACCGGCCCTGCGTCAGCGTGACCAACATAGACCGCGCTTCCATCACATGCTCCCCAGCCGGGAAGGCGTCCAAATAGCCTTGCAGACTGGCCACAGTTCGCTCCTTCTTGGCCGCCTCCCAACTCTCACGTTCGGAGACGGACACTGCATCCTGTGCGGACTCGGAATCACCACCACTGAACATCCACGCGCCCGTCAGTGCAAGCAGCAACACACCGACCAAAACCGCCGCCAGCATCGACCTGGATTTTCGTGAAGTGACAGCTCCTTGATCCGCATTCGTCGGCGGCGAGTCATTGGACTGCGCCTCGACCTGAGAACGACGGCGATCGGAAACGGGTAGGTCACCAGGAGCAGCTTGAGGTGAAAAATCCTGCGGCGTAGACAAAGGAACCGTGACGATCGGGGCAGCCCAAGCGTCGGGAGACCTGCGAGCCACTTCAGCAGGTTTAGGTGCAAAAGCAGCATCAGCGGTTTGGGCCAAATCAAGCTGAAAAGACACGTCGAGTGCAGTCTCGCTGGGCGCGTCGGGGCGCTGGTTTCGCAAAGGCTCCAGCTCATCCTGCACTCTGTTCGCCGCAAAAGATGCGGGCATAGATTCACCTTGCAAAGCTGGCACATGCTGGGCGGCAGTGCTTGGCAACCCTGCCACACCAGCCTCTGAGCGCATGGGCAACGAACCTATGTCCGGCGACAAGATATCCAAAGGCATCGCGCTCGACGTAGACCATGCCGACAACGCTGGCGCCGTGAAAGTACGAATTCCCAGCAAGGCTTTGAGTTCGGCTATCGACTGTGGCCGATCCACGGGCTTCACGGCCAAAGCACGGTGCACGCCCTGCAAAAACTGCGCGCTGTAAGCCGGATACTCCGTTGGCGTCAGCAGCCGAATCGGATCACTGATCATGCGAGCGACTGAGGTCGTGGGAACCTTGCCAGTAATAGCCAAATAGAGCATGGCACCGACTTGGTAGATGTCAGTCCAAGCTCCTTGCGGCATTCCACCGTCATCGGCGTACTGCTCAATCGGCGCGAAGCCTGGCTTAAGCACCATGGTCAACGCTTGCGTCATATCGCCAATGATTCGGCGCGCGGCACCAAAATCAAGCAGCACGGGCATACCCGACGCCTGCAAAAAGACATTGTCCGGCGCGATGTCTCGGTGGAAACAATCAGCCGTGTGCAACATCTCCAACACATCAAGAATGGGGCTAAGCATCGCTGACAGCCACCGCTCGTTCATGACGCTGCCCTGCTCGGCCAAGAAGTCGCGGAACGTCTGGCCCTCGTAGTAACGCATCACCATGTAGGCTGTGCCGTTTTCCTCGAAGAAACGGTACACATGAACCAAAGCAGGGTGAGAAAACTTGGCGAGTAAACGCGCTTCGTTGATGAAGCTGCGCAGGCCCGCATCAAACGCTCCTTTGTGCTGAGATCGCACATGAATTTGGTTGGAAGACATCCGTCCCGCAAGCGTCGAAGGCATGTACTCCTTCACCGCCACGATCCGATCCAAACTCAAATCACGAGCGCGATAGACGATGCCAAATCCACCCTCGCCCACGACACCTTGCAAGCGGTACTCGCCCACCTGCACACCAGAAGGCAAGCAGTTCGCAGAGCCGGTCAATTCCATGTCCATACCATCACGCTCGACTCTTCCGTATCCAAAAGAAAATCAACCCAAAACATCCCGCATACACACGTCAACACGTCACCGACCTCGCCGCCAGCAGGTCGACCGGTGCATAACAACATCGAGAATCAGCGCCTTGACCATGCCAAGAGTGAAAAAAACCAGTTACCAAAAGTCAATCCACACCGAAGCCAACGCGGGAGTCTAACGCCGGCTCCAATGTCCACATCACAGCACCCACCACCGAGTTAAGGTGTTGATACACCTTGTTTCTTTTGTTGCAAAACACCCCCCCCAGATGGGTGTGCCCATCTAGTCGGAACGTCGCTTTGAGCCCTTATGATCAGAGTCCACCGCTGTTTGATGTACCGAAAGTTTCATTCAAACTGGATGCTGCGCTTTGCGAGAGCAGAGTCGGCATCCTAAAGCGAGAGCCGATGTGAGATTGGTACATCACTCAAAGGTAATTTTTGCGATACGCGCATACAGCGCCTCGTTTTTTTCATCACTCAAGGAGAGGTAAAAAATGTCCGTCGACATGTTCATGAAGGTAGAAGGCGCCAGCGGCGAATCCAAAGACTCCAACCACACCGGCTGGACCGACATCGACTCATTCACCTGGGGTGCAATTCAGCCCCACAGCATGGCCTCCGGTGGTGGCGCTGGCGTTGGTAAAGTCGCTTTCCAAGACTTGAACGTCGTAGCCAAAATCGACAAGTGCTACCCAGCTGTTCTCAAGCACTGCGCAACTGGTAAACACTTGGGCAAGGTGGAAATCTCCTTGTGCAAGGCCGGTGGTAGCCAAATCGAGTACGGCAAGATTGAGTTGACCGATGTGCTCGTCACCAGCGTCACAGTCAGCGGGACCAGCAGCGGCGAGTCCACCGTTGTGAACTACTCGTTCCAAGCCTCCAAGATCAAAACCCAGTACTGGGAACAGACCAATCAAGGCGGCAAAGGTGCCGAAAGCCAAATGGGCTTCGACATCAAGCAAAACAAAGAAGCCTGATACCTGGCTTCATTCGCACGGTCCAAGTGCTTTGGCACCTGGACACCGCACCCAAGCCGTATTCAACGATACGGCTTTTTTTTTGCGGCGCCAGGATTTGTACTCAGACTATTTCCTGAGCAGCTACGGTTTTCTCGGCGATGGTTGACGCTGCCGTCAACCACGACGAGGTGACACGATTTTTGTGTGCAAGGCAATCCACCTCCAAAGATCTGTGGGCTCAAGCCAAATCCACGGTCCATTCGGTTCAGAGGGATGAGGGCGTGCTCATGTTTGACGACACGATTCAGGAGAAAGCTTGGACGGATAAGAGCGTGCTGATCTGCTGATCACTACGATCACGACCACGAGCGCAATGTGGGCGGCATCAATTTGCCAACGGTGTCCATGCGCTTTGCAACAGCCACAGCGCGTCAATTCGCGTGGCCTTCAAGCTGGTGACCAAGCCCATTAACTACAGAGATTTGGAAACCCGCAAACTCACGCGCGAAAGCAAGGTGACCCAAAACTGGTCTCTGTGCCAGATGATTCGAGTCTGAATCCACAACGAGTTGAAATTTCGTTTTGTGTTGACCGACAGCTGATTCTCCTCAGAGGAATCGCTTCAGCGACAACCCATTTGCTCAGAAATTGACGATGCTGCTTCACGCAGCGTTTTGATCGCCGCTTTGCTGGCGCGTGCATTGAGCACCGCCGTGGGGCCGAGGGCGATCAGGGCGACCACGATGCGATCTGGGGGCTCGAAGATGGGCGCGGCCAGGGCGGTCACGCCTGGGATGACGGCGTCTCGGCTGATTGCCATGCCATCGGATCGCACGCTTGCCAACTGTTCCCGCCAGGAGTCCGACCACGGTACAACGCGACGTTTTCCGCCCAAAGACTCAGCCCAGGCCGCACGCACCGTGGCCTCCGGCAAGTAGGCCGAGAAGAGTTGGCCCGACGCGGTGTTTTGCAAGCTCATCACAGTTCCGTGGCGCATGCTGATGTGCACCGCAGTGGGTGCCGCCTCAATGCGCACGATGGTGGGTCCTTGTGAACCCCAAACGGCCAAAGCGAGCGTCAGGTTCAAGGCCTGTGCCAAGGCCGGCAGTTGCTGGCTGGCCAGCTGCAGCGGGTCGACTTGCTGCAGGCTCATTAGCCCCAACTGCAGCGCCAATGGACCTAAACCGTAGTGCCCGCTGGCCTCGTCTTGCGTCACCAAACCGAGTTTGCCTAAGCTGACCAAATAAGGGTGGGCTTTGGCGGGGCTCATGGCCGCGTGTTCAGCCAGGTCTTTCAGCGGCAACGCACGACCCCGGTGGGCCAAGGCTTGCAACAACTGGCCACCCACTTCCATGCTTTGAATGCCGCGTTGAGGTTTGGGGGTGGCAGGTTGGCGAGGTTTGTAGGGTGATGGCATTTTTTCGTCAATAACAAACTGATTCGTTATTGTATAACTTGCGATGTAAGATGACGCCCTCACGTTTTGGCCGACCTTTCATCTGCATTGGGAGGCATCGCCAACGCTCGCTGTGAGCGCTTCAGGATGAACTCAACATGACATCGACACCCGACACGCCCCCTTTGCTCAGCGGCTTTGGCAACCACCACCAAAGCGAAGCCGTGCCGGGCAGCTTGCCCATCGGACAAAACAGCCCGCAGCAGGTGGCGCATGGCCTCTACGCCGAGTTGTTCAGCGGCGCCGCGTTCACGGCGCCGCGCGCCAGCAATCTGCGCACTTGGCTGTACCGCCGCCAACCGTCGGTGGTGGTGGGTGGCTACAGCGCCCTGCCCCAAGCCTATTGGAAAACCGGGCTGGCCCAGGGCGAACCCGCGCCGCCCAACCCCATGCGCTGGACCCCGGTGGCAGTGCCCAGCGAAGCCGAGCAGCCGTTGGATTTCATCGATGGCCTGCGCACACTGGTCGTCAATGGCGACGCCCACATGCAAACCGGCATGGCCGCACATTGGGTGCTGGCCAACCGATCCATGCAACGCCGTGCCCTCATCAACGCCGACGGCGAGATGCTGTTGCTGCCGCAACAAGGCCGCTTGCGCATCACCACCGAATTGGGCGTGCTGCAGGTTGCCCCTGGTGAAGTGGCCCTGATCCCGCGGGGCATCGCCTTCAAGGTAGTGCTGCTCGACGGGCCTTCCCGCATCTACGTGGCTGAGAATTACGGTGCCCCGTTTCGCCTGCCCGAGCTGGGCCCTATAGGATCGAACGGTCTGGCCAATCCCCGCGATTTTTTGGCCCCCACTGCGGCATTTGAAACGGACACGGGCACCTACGAGCTGATCAAACGACACGGCGGTCAGCTCTGGCGCGCCGATGCCAAGGCAACGCCCTTCAATGTGGTGGCCTGGCACGGCAACCTCGCGCCCTACCAGTACGACACACGCCGATTCATGACCATAGGGTCGATCAGCGTGGACCACCCGGACCCGTCCATCTTCACGGTGCTGACGTCCCCCAGCGACACCCCAGGCACGGCCAACTGCGACTTTGTCATCTTCCCGCCGCGCTGGATGGTGGCCGAAGACACCTTCCGCCCACCGTGGTACCACCGCAACCTGATGAGTGAGTTCATGGGTTTGATCCATGGCCAGTACGACGCCAAACCCGAAGGATTCAAACCCGGCGGTGCGAGCTTGCACAACTGCATGGTGCCGCATGGGCCCGACGCGGATGCGTTTGCCCACGCGAGCCAAGCCGTGCTCGCACCTCAAAAACTCGATCACACCCTGGCCTTCATGCTGGAGAGTCGGTACGCCTTTCGGCCCACGGCCTATGCGCTGCAGGGCGGCGCACTGGACACTGGGTATGCCGCGTGTTGGAGCACGCTCAAAGATCAGTTCAAGGACAAAGTATGAACTTGCTGCTCGACGAAACCCACGCACCGGACCTGCAAAGCTGGGTGTCCAGTGCGCAAGCGGAGGACTCCGATTTCCCCTTGCAAAACCTGCCCTATGGCCGCTTCCGACGGCTCAACAACGATGAGCCCCTGCGCATCGGCGTGGCCATCGGAGATGAGGTGCTGGATTTGCGGCTCGCGGCATCAACGATGGTGTGGCCGGCCGAGTTGTCGGGCGTCATCACGACCTTGGCAGCCGGTGAACTCAAAACTTTGATGTCGGCGAGCACGGCCACGCGCCGCCTGATGCGCCGTACCTTGTCCCAAGCACTGCGGGCTGGAAGTGCCCAGCAAACAAAACTCGCCCACAGCCTGGTGCCCATCAAGGATGCCGAGCTGCACCTGCCCTGCGAGGTGGGTGACTACACCGACTTCTACACCGGCATCCACCACGCCACCACAGTCGGCAAACTCTTTCGCCCCGACAACCCTTTGCTGCCCAACTACAAATGGGTGCCCATTGGTTACCACGGCCGCGCATCCTCCTTGTGCGTCAGCGGCCAAGCGGTGCGTCGGCCCTGGGGTCAAATCAAGGGCGACGCCGACACACCTGAATTCGCACCCACACGCCGCCTTGACCACGAATTGGAACTGGCGGCTTATGTGGGCCCAGGCAACGGCCTGGGCGAACCCGTGCTCATGGCAAACGCTGAAGACCACCTCTTTGGAATCAGCCTGCTCAACGACTGGTCGGCCCGCGACCTGCAGGCTTGGGAATACCAACCGCTCGGACCATTTCTCGCCAAAAACTTCTCCAGCACGTTGTCGCCCTGGGTGGTGACGATGGAAGCCTTGGCCCCGTTTCGTGAGCCCTTCACCCGACCTGCGGGTGACCCTCAACCCCTGGCCTACCTGGACAGTCGAGCCAATCGAGACCATGGCGCGCTGAACATTCAACTCGAGGTATGGTTACAAACGGCCGCAATGCGTGAACAAGGGTTGGCCGCCACACGGTTGATGCAATCCAACGCCAACGATGCCTACTGGACCTGGGCCCAACTGCTGACCCATCACAGCAGCAACGGTTGCAATTTACGGCCCGGTGATGTGCTGGGCAGCGGCACCTTGTCAGGCCCGCAAGCCAACCAAGGTGGCTCCATGTTGGAATTGAGCCAAGGCGGCAAAAAGCCTGTCACCCTGCCCAACGGTGAGAGTCGCACTTTCCTACTGGATGGCGACACCCTCATCCTACGAGGTCACGCGGAGCGCCCCGGAGCGCGGCGCATTGGTTTCGGTGATTGCGCCGCCACGGTCTTGGCGGCTCGGGTTTAGGCATCGCACCACCGTTCCGTGGGTGGTGGTGGCGCAACCCCTACCGTGCGTGATCAGACAGGAGGCACTGCGCAACGTTCGTCAGCCGACTTGACCGACTTGAAACGAGTATGAATTCAACCTCACGCCGATTTGTTCACACTGTTGCCCAAATTGGCCGGTGTTCCATAGGGCGAGGGCTGAGGAGACGACTTTTCCAGCTCCATGGCCAAACGGCTCAACCAGGGAAATCGGGGGGGCATCGGTTGATTCGTGACCGGATCAACCGGCGGCACAGCCGTCGGCTTTTCCTGCAAAGAACGCTCGGTCGCTGTCGCTCCACTGGCGGCTGTGGTCGAGGTGGTGGGCGTCAAAGGACCAAAGCCGGTAACACTGCTGAGGTTCATATTGCTCTCCTATAGAAAGAACTTGCACGTATCGAGGCTATCGGTGCGAGCTTGGGAAACTTAAGGGCTTGCAGCAAAAAAATGTGGCCTGTGGCGCAGGCCCGTAAAATCACGGCATCCAGCCGCAGCGGGTTTTCCCTTGCCGGACTAGGGCCTGTTAAAATAAATCCAACACCACCCTCCCGCCATGGCCGACACCCTGACCTCGCCCGACGCGCTGGTCGCCCGTGAATCTAGATTCAAACAGTTTTACGCCCTCACCAAACCGCGTGTGGTGCAGTTGATCGTGTTTTGTGCGGTGATTGGCATGTTGCTGGCCGTGCCAGGTCTACCCGACTGGAAATTGGTGCTGGCCGCAACCGTCGGTATCTGGTTGGTGGCCGCAGCCGCTGCCGCTTTCAATTGCGTGGTCGAACAAAAAATAGACGCCAAGATGGCACGCACCTCGTGGCGGCCCACCGCCAAGGGTCAACTGACCAACACCCAGACCTTGACGTTTTCCGCCCTCCTGGGCGTGGCGGGCAGCGTGATTTTGTGGGTTGGGGTCAATCCGCTGACGATGTGGCTGACCTTCGCCACCTTCGTCGGCTACGCCCTGGTCTACACCCTGATTCTCAAACCCGCCACGCCGCAAAACATCGTGATTGGTGGTGCTTCGGGCGCCATGCCACCGGTGCTGGGTTGGGCCGCCATGCGAGGCGAGGTGGGGCCAGAGGCCTTGATTCTTTGTTTGATTATTTTTCTTTGGACACCGCCGCATTTTTGGGCTTTGGCGCTTTACCGCGCCGAGGACTACCGCAAGTCGGGGCTGCCCATGTTGCCCATCACACACGGCGCAGAGTTCACAAGACTGCATGTATTTCTCTACACCTTGGTGCTTTTTGCCGCCACTTTATTGCCTTTTGTTTCTGGCATGAGTGGTTGGATCTACCTCGTCGCCGCCGTGCTGCTGGGTGCCGGTTTCACGGGTTATGCCTGGAGATTGTGGCGGCAGTACTCCGACACACTCGCCCGCGCCACGTTTCGTTTTTCGATTTGGCATTTGATGCTGCTGTTTGCCGCATTGCTGCTGGACCACTACCTGCACCCACTTTTGTTCGCGCGAGGATGAACCCATGAAAAGACGCCACCTGCTCGGCGTCATCAGCGCCACATCTCTGACAGCGCTGCTGGGTTGCGACGCTGGCAAACAAGGCCAAAAAGCCGCATCCACCAGCTTTCGGAGCGTGGACATCACCGGGGCAGACTACGCCCGTGACTTCTCAATGCCCGATGTGCATGGGCAGCTGCGCACACTGGCTGATTTCAAAGGCAAGGTGACGGTGGTTTTTTTCGGCTTCACCCAATGCCCAGATGTGTGCCCCAGCACCTTGGTCGAGCTGGCTCAAATCAAAAAATCACTGGGTGCTGACGGTGAACGCTTGCAGGGCCGTGTTCATCACAGTGGACCCTGAACGCGATACGCCGGAAATTTTGAAGGCCTATATGGCCAGCTTTGACCCGAGTTTTGTCGCGCTGCGCGGCACGCCGGAGCAAACTTTGGCTGCTGCCAAAGCCTTCAAGGCCTACTTTGGCAAGGTACCCGGAAAAACCGAAGGCAGCTATACCGTGGACCACACGGCGGCGTCATATGTGTTCGACACCCAAGGCCGGATACGCCTGTTTGCCCGCTACGGGCAACCATCTGAGGGTTTGATGGCCGATTTGAAAGCGCTGTTGGAGGGCGCTTGACCACCACGCCAACAGCAAACGCTAGTAGTCCGGGGCTCAAACCTCGGCCAAGGCCTTGCGCATTTTTTTCATGGCTGCGACTTCAATTTGGCGAATGCGCTCGGCGCTGACGCCGTATTCGTCCGCGAGGTCGTGCAAAGTCATACCGCCCGAGCTGTCGTCGTTGACCTTGAGCCAACGCTCCTCGACGATGCGGCGGCTGCGCTCGTCCAGGCTGCTTAAAGCTTGGGCAATGCCGTCGCCTGCCAACCAGTCGCGGCGATGGGCCTCCATCACGCGAGTGGGTTCGGTGCTGTCGTCAGCAAGGTAAGCAATCGGCGCGAAACTTTCTTCGCTGTCGTCAGATTGCGGCTCCAAGGCGACATCGCCACCGGACAGGCGGGTTTCCATTTCGAGCACGTCTTCACGTTTGACGTTGAGTTTTTTCGCCATGACATCCACTTCACCTTGACTCAAGGTGCTGCGGTGGGTTTGTCCTTCGATCGCGTCCTCTTTGAGACTTTGTTTCATCGAGCGCAGGTTAAAGAACAGCTTGCGCTGGGCTTTGGTGGTGGCCACCTTGACCATGCGCCAGTTCTTCAAGATGTACTCGTGAATCTCCGCTTTGATCCAGTGCATCGCGTAACTGACCAAACGCACGCCTTGGTTGGGGTCAAAGCGCTTCACGGCTTTCATCAGGCCCACATTGCCTTCTTGAATCAGGTCGCCGTGTGGCAGGCCGTAACCCAGGTACTGGCGAGCGATGGAGACCACCAGGCGCAGGTGTGACAACACCAGTTGTCCTGCGGCCTGCACATCGCCCTGCTCGCGCAAGCGCTGCGCCAGGCTCAACTCTTCTTCGGCGGTGAGCATGGGTAAGCGGTTGGCGGCCGAGATATAGGCCTCCAAGTTGCCCAGCGAGGGCACCATGGCCCAGGGATCACGCAGCGCGAGGGAAGTGCGGGGAGCAGCGAAGGTCATTGAATCAGAGGTCATGGAAAACCCTTCTCAGGAACACAAAGTTCATATTAGCACTCTCTGATTAGGAGTGCTGACAAAGGTTCCAGCCAAAATTTTTATATATACAAAACAATGAGTTAGATTATTCCATCACCAAAAACAGTGTCAGTTCCCATAAGGATGTCGTCCAGGATAGACAACAAGTCACTCACGTTCACCGGTTTGGTGAGGTAGCGAACTGCCCCCAGTTGCAAGGCCTCTTCCACCTGGGCTTGCAGCGCGTCAGCCGACACCACGACCACAGGAATGCTGGCGGTGGCGCTTTCGCTGCGCAGGTGGCGCAGCAACTCCATGCCACTGATGTCGGGCAAATGCATGTCCAAGAGGATCACATCGGGCCGCAAGGTTCGGATGGCGGCCAAACCGTCCAAGCCCGTCAACGATACAGAGAGTTCAACTTGCGGTCGCTGGGCCAGGATGCCCCGCATCACTTCCACATTCGTTTCGTTGTCCTCTACATAGTGAACCCGCCTGCGGTGGTAGGTGGACGCAGTGACCACAGGCGCATCCAACTCACCATGCACGCTGTCGTGACGCTCCACCAAGGGCAAAGTCAAGGTGAAGCTCGAACCTTGGCCTGCGGCACTTTGCACGCGCAAGCTGCCGCCCATCCACTCGGCCAAGCGCTGGCTGATGACCAGGCCAATGCCCGTGCCTTCGATGCTGGACCGATCACGCCCCAACCGGTTGAAAGGCTGGAACAACTCCTTCATTTGTTCGGCCGACAAACCCAGGCCACTGTCGGTCACAGTCAACTCGACCATGCCATCGCGTGCGCGGCTGGCCACATGAATACGTCCACCTTCCACGTTGTACTTGACGGCATTGGAGAGCAAATTGGTGAGGATTTGTTTGACACGGGTGGCGTCACCACGCACCCAATTCGCGTCCGCGGCCACGTCATGCGTGATGGACACAGCGCGCCTCCTGGCATCGGCCCTCGACCAAAGGCAAGGTTCCCGCCAGCAACTCAAACAAGTCGAGGGTGGTTTCTTGCAGGCGCAAGTTGCCGGATTCAATGCGCGACAAATCCATCACGTCGTTGATCATGTCCAGCAAATGCCACCCAGCTTTTTGAATTTGCGCCACCCAGCCGCGCTGGGAATCGGGCAAGGGCTGGCGGTTGTCCAGTTCCAGCAATTGCGCAAAACCCAGCATGGCGTTGAGCGGCGTGCGCAACTCATGGCTCATGCGGGACAAAAACATGCTCTTGGCCTGATTGGAGGTTTCCGCCGCTTCCCGCGCCCGTTCCGCTTCAGCCAAACGCAGGTGCTCGGTGATGTCTTCGACCGCCGCCACAACCCGCCGGGGTTTGCCTTGTGCATCACGCAGCAGCGATACCGTCGACTGCACCCAGAGCAAGCTGCCGTCCTTGCGCACCAGCCTCTTACGTTGACTGAACACAGCAATGTGGTCCTTGACCAATTGCGCCAATCCCTCTTCATCAAGCGCCGCATCGTCGGGGTAGGTGTAATCCTGCGCGGACATTCGCATCAGTTCGTCAGGCGAATATCCCAGCAAATCGCAAAACCGGGTGTTGACTTGTTTGAGGTGTCCGCGCAGGTTGGTATACACCACACCCAGCGGCAGGTTGTTGACGATGTTGGTGAGTCGGGTTTCGCTCTCTCTGAGTTGCGCTTCAGTGGCCTCGCGCTCCTTGATTTGCTGCAAGAGCTCACTCGTGCGGTCTGCAACTGCCAGCTCGATGCGTCGCGCACGACCCGTCACCGTCAACAACAAGGCACCCAACATCGCCACCGACAGCAAACCGATCACGGCCAAAGCGCGTGCGCCAAAGTGAGCACTCTGCGGTATGTCGCTTTTGTTAGCAAACACCAGCAACTGCATGGCTTGGGGTGCCCACTCCAGTGCAACACGGGTTTGAAGCGGCGCTGCGCGCGCCAAGTCACAAGGGTCGGTCTTTGGAGCGATTGCTGAGGCTGCACCTGGCGCTGGGGAACTCAACACACAAGCATGCAAACCAGGGGACACACGCTGGATCAATGCCGCGAGCAACGGATCCACCTGAAAGCCACCAACGACCACGCCACGTAAAGACTGCGAGCGCTGCCCCCCCGAGGTGGGCTGCCCGGAGAACACCGGCTGAATCAGGATCGCCGCTACCGCGCCGTCAGGCGCAACATGCCCACCCGCAGCGGCATCGGGCGGGATAGCGCCGGCGGGAACAAGCCACACCATGGGTTCTCCGGCGTCAATCGCCCGAGCCCAAGCGTCACGCGCACCGGGCAATGACAACAGATCAAAGCCAACGGTCCAACCGATGGAATGACGACCAACGGTGTTCAATGACGGGACGAAGCGCAGCACCAACGCCGCTTCGGCAGCGGCCGCGCCCTCTGGCAACACTGCGCCGCCCGTTGTTGTTGGCTCGGCCCAAGCCAATGACAGCCAGGCGGCTTGATCCTTCCGCCACGGCCGAGTAATTTCTTGGTGCACCGCAGGGTTCAACCCGCCCTGTGGACCAGCATCGGCATCTGCCGTCGCCGTCGCCCACCTGTAGAACGCAGCCACCGACTGCACGGCTTGTAGCGGTTCCTTCAACACCGCATTGAACTCAGTTCGCAGCCGCTGCGCGTTGGTCTCAAACAGATGCCTCGCGTGCCGGTCGTCGTCGCGAACGGTCTGCACAATGCCCGCAGCCAACAGAAGCAAGGCCACCAGCAAACTGAGGCCCACAGACAGTCGCCTGGGAGCCCAATCTGCGCGGGGGCGGCCAATGAGGGTCAGCAGCATCGGTGCAGCCACCAAGACGCCCAAGGTATCCCCCATCCACCAGGTTAACCACAACAAAGGCCAGGTGGTGGCAGACAAAACCCCTGACCCTGACAAGGTCAGGGTCGCGAAAGAAGCGCTGACCATACAAGCGAGCGCCCCTCCGGCAACAAAAAACCAGCCAATGTCCTTCGGTTCAGACAACACCAATGGTTGTCGCACCCAACGCCGTACCAACCAAACACCGACACCAGCTTGGGCTGCGGCACCCAAACCAATGCACACAGGAACCCACCAATGATGCAGCGTCAGGCCCCGGTCAGAGGTGATGAATGCATTCACAACAAAAGCAGCCAACGCAACCGCCGGCAGCACTCGCCAACCAAACACCAGGGCACACGCCAACGCTACACCTGCGGCCGGATATAGCGGCGCGGCAAATCCGGGGGGGATACTCAAGAACAGGCCAAGCCATCCGCAAGCCAAATAAAGCAAGCCCGTCAACGCGTTGGCCAGCGCCCAGTGGGCAGGAGCAGTGGAAGGTTGAAGCATTGTCGGTCGCAAGGTCATATCGGCTCGAAAACCAAAAAATCGCACAGACTCAGGCTATCAGTTTGTAGCGAATCCGTGGACAACATTTGTATCCATTGAGACGCCCACTTGGGGGGACCCAACCATGCCGACACACGCGGACAAACGGAACCGGCCAAGTGCAGGACCTCGAACGCCAAGGGGCATAGATCGACGGAATAACGCACTGGAAAACCCAGTTTATGGGGGCTTCGTACGAATGCCCAGCTTTTACCGTTGCAACCACCGCCAACCCGCTTCGCCGAGGACCACCATGGACAAACACGTTTCGCGGCCAGCCGCGCTTTTTTCACATGAGCTAACAAACGGCAAGACGGACCACCTGTTTGCGATTGAGGGAACACCAGAACTCTGGATATCACAGCTGGCGCATTCTTTGGGAATAAACAAGCTCGATGTGCAGCGCTTTGCGGGCTTGATGCAAGCCAAGCAATGGCCTGTAGACATCGGACGCCTGTTCATGGACTCGCGCTACGCGTTTGGGCGCTTTGCTTTGGCACACACCAGCACCGATGAGCTGCCGCGCCATTTGGCCTTGGTGCTGTTCGAGGCCTACCAACGGCTTGAAAACAGGCGCCGAAGCTTGTGTGTCGGGATCCAGGTACTGCATTGAGGTGACGCTGATTGCCGACCTTGTAACATGCGCCTCCTGACCAAGGAGTGGGCACATGAAATGGGAAGGCCACCGTCAAAGCGACAACGTTGAAGACGCGCGAAACCGCGGCAACGCTCGCCCAGGCAGGCGTTTGGGCGGCGGGCGTGGTATAGGCCTTGGAACCATCGCCCTCGCACTGCTGGCAAGTTGGGTGTTTGGCATCAATCCCATGACGGTGCTCGGTGTGCTGGATGGAGGCGGCTTAGGAGGCAGCGAAACCCTGCAACAACCTGTGGGTGCACCGCCGGCCAACGACACGATGGCCAGGTTTGTTTCTACCGTTTTGGCCGATACCGAAGACGTGTGGCGCGAGCAGTTCCAACGCGCGGGCAAAACTTACCGTGAACCCAAACTTCGGCTGTTTCGCGGTAGCGAGCCCACGGCGTGTGGACGAGGCGAAGCGGCCATGGGACCGTTTTATTGCCCGGGGGACGAAAAGGTCTATATCGACCTGTCCTTTTACGAGACGATGCGCACCCGCATGGGCGCACCCGGCGACTTTGCACAGGCCTACGTGATCGCCCACGAGGTGGGGCACCACGTACAACACTTGATGGGCATCACTGCCAAGGTGGATGCTCGCCGCGGCCGCGTGAGCGAAGCCGAACAAAACGCGCTGAGTGTTCGCTTGGAATTGCAGGCAGATTGTTTCGCAGGCATTTGGGCGCACCACGCCCAAGCCGCGCGGCAAATTCTGGAGAAAGGTGACATCGAGGAAGCACTGAACGCCGCATCACAAATTGGCGACGACACCTTGCAGCGTCAGTCCCAAGGGACGGTACGACCCGAAACATTCACCCACGGCAGCAGCGCCCAGCGAGTGCGCTGGTTCAAAGTCGGCCTGCAAAGTGGCGACTTGAACCAGTGTCAAACTTTTGACGGGCGGCCACTTTAGCCGGGTTAATTCAAGCTTGAATCATCCCGCCACGCACGGAGCGGGTGGTGGCTCCGTAGGCGGAGTACACGGACGACGCATCGTTGGGGATGAGCACATCGATGGCGCGATCCAGGGCGGCGGTCGCACGGGCCAAAGACTCTCTCTGCGCGGCCACTTGGCCGCTGGCACGAGACAAACGGCTGCGCAGGCTGGATGGAATGGGACCGATACGCGCCGCTTGAGCAAACTGGTCGACCGCACGGGTCAGCGCGATTTGTAAGCCGGCGGCGTTCTGGTCAATCGCCACCGCATCACGCACACGCAGTGCTTCACCCAACCCAGCAAGGCTGTTTTCCACATCCACCAGGCTGGCCTCCAGCGCAGGGCTGAGGGTGGCAACAGGCGGGTTGGGGGTGTTCGCAGGGAAAAAAGGTTTCATGACGCGTGGCCCGGTCAATCAGACATCAAGAAGACGATTTGTTCAACAACTCTTGTGCGTTGGCAATCAGTTTGTCGGCAATGGCTTCTGGGTTGGGCTTGAAGGTGCCCGACTCGATGGCGGCGGACACCTGGGCCACCTTCTCCGCGTTGAAGTCGGCATTGGCCGCCGTGGTGCCACTCGTGCTTTGCAACAAGGAGGCGGCTGCACTGGACAGCGCAACTTGACTGCTGGCGTCTGCAGGGGGAGCGGCACCAGGTTTAGGCTCGGCTGTCGCACGTGAGGTGGACAGCGTGGTGGTGGCCAGTGGCTGGGGGCTGTCTGAATTTCCGATCTTCATGGCGTTCTCCAAGATGACGGGGTAAATACATCAACAGTGCGTACTGTAAAACGATGTGGATCCGTCAACATGAATGGGTTATCGGACGGCTTGAGGTCGACTTGAGGCCTATTTTGGTGAAATTTCTGATTTTTCATAAAGGCAACTCCACGAGGCGATCTGCCACGGGCAAACCGGTGAGCACCCGCCCACTCTCCATCTTGATTCTGGCTGTTTGCCCTTCCAGCCCGGCAGTCTGCGCTTCACCCTGGCTGGCGACGCGGTAGCCGGGGCCAATGGCCACCACCTTGACCAAATCACCCGCCGCAAACCACTGCCGGGGTTTGAGGTGAAACTGGCGCAAGCTTTGCCCCGGTGCCATGACGCGTGTCAGGCTGCGGCCAGCGGCCAGGCCGCTGTCTACGATGGCCTCCGAAGTGTTTTCGGCCAAGTCCACCTCACCTTGAACCAGGTCGGCCTCGGTCAGCACATGGCCCGCTGGCAGGGTGCTGCTGGCGACCAAAGCGGGCGCCATCACTTTGACGGTGATGGGTAAAAAAACATTCCACGGTTTTTCGCCCTGCACACAACGCAGGCCAATGCGGGTACGCCCCCACAAAACACTGCCGGTGGGCACATAGGGTTGAATTTGGTTGCAAGGGGCAAGGCGCAAACGCGGGTCGAGCTGCCCCACTTGTACCTCGACGCGGCGAATATCGGTGCGGCTGGACTGGCGAAAGCCGTCCAAGGCCAGTTGGCGCACTTGTTGTTCGATGCCAGCGGGCGCCGTGTCTAGGAGTTGCTGTGCCCCACACAGGCCGCAGAGCAAGCTGAGGAGGCATGCCGCCAGCACCCGTGCACATCCCGGGGCTGTATACGACGAGGAGTGGCAATCCATTTTCATGGATGCACTGTAAGAGGTGCTCTGCAGAGTCAGTGGGTCGAATTGACTGGCCTTTTCCACTCTATTCATGGCAATCCCAGAAGGCGGCTGTTCGCACAATCGGCCCAGGCCTCGGTCTTGCCGCTCACGACACCCGCTATCCCTGGATATCGACCGTGACGGGAGGAACTGAAGGCGAAACAGATTCAACAGGGAGCTGTCATGCTCAATCGACTCACCGACTCGCTGAATTTTCATGGCCAGGCCCTCACCTTGCGGGCAGAGCGGCAAAAGCTGATCGCCAGCAACATTGCCAACGGCGATACACCCGGCTACCAGGCACGAGACATCGATTTCGCAAGCGCCCTGCGGGAGGCCACAGGTGCCGCCACAGCCAGCCCCGCCATGGCACGCAGCAGCGGCGCGCACCTCAGTGGAAGCACGGGCGCGATGGGCGAGCCACGTTTGGTCTATGCCACCAGCAGCCAAACCAATTTAGATGGCAATACGGTTGACATGGACAGGGAACGTGCCAGTTTCGTAGACAACGCGGTGAAGTACGAAGCCACGCTGCGCTTCATCAACGGCAATGTGCGCACCATGCTCGATGCGATCAAGGGGCAATGAGCATGCTGATTGACGTTTACCTGATTCAGGACAACCTGCAGCCCGTTCGCCATGACCCTTCGGCGGGGCTCAGGACAAGACCTGTCGAAGGGCCTGCACCGAGGCATGCGCTGGCTTCGACAGGCTCAGCCAGATCGGTGTGTGGTGTCGCGGCTTATCTAACCCTCAACAAGTCAACGGAGGTTTTGTCATGACCATGTTGAACATCTTCAACGTCTCGGGCAGTGCAGTGAGTGCGCAAAGCCAGCGCCTGAATGTGGTGGCCTCCAACTTGGCCAACGCCGACACGGTGGCGGGGCCAGATGGCAAGGCTTACAAGGCCAGGCAAGTCACTTTTCAGACCCAATTGCTCGGGGCAAAAGCCGATGACGCCACCAGCGCGGGTGTGCGCGTGAGCACCATCTCAGAAAACGACGCGCCGGGCCGCCGAGCGCTGGACCCGCAGCATCCGCAGGCCGACGCCAATGGTTATGTGACCTACAGCAACGTGAACCCGGTGGAGGAGATGGTCAACATGATCTCGGCCTCGCGTTCCTACCAAAACAACATCGAGGTGATGAACACAGCCAAAAGCCTGTTGCTCAAAACCTTGCAACTTGGCACTTGATGAAGGAGCCGAATCATGACCGTTAGCGCCGTCAGTTCCACCACCACGACCACCACGAGCACCGCCAAAAAAGACGATGCGGGCTCGTCGGACCGTTTCCTCAAGCTCTTGGTCGCTCAAATGCAAAACCAAGACCCGCTCAATCCCATGGACAACGCCCAGGTCACGAGCCAAATGGCTCAGATCAATACGGTCAACGGGATTGAAAAACTCAATACCACCGTGGAAAACCTGTCTGGTCAATTCACCCAATTGCAGGCCATGCAAAGCACGAGTTTGGTGGGCCGTGATGTGGTGGTGCCAGGCAACCGATTGGATATCAACGACGGTATTGGCCAAGGCGGTTTTCAACTGGACAGCGCGGCCGACAACGTGAAGATTGAGATCTTGTCCTCTGGTGGTGTGGTGCTGGACACCATGAACCTCGGCGCACAAAGCAGCGGCATGAGCAGCTTCAACTGGCCCGCTGGCAAGAACACCAACGACAACAACTTGAGCTTTCGTGTGATTGCACTCTCGGGCGCCAACCCAGTGAGCAACACCACATTGATGCGAGACCGGGTCGATGCCGTCAGCACCGCAGGCAGCACCATCAATCTGCAACTTCAAAACAGCGGACAAGTGGCCTACGGCGACGTTCTCGCCTTCAATTGAAACCCACCGTCCACCCTGACCTCAACCCCAACGAAGGACACCACCATGAGCTTCCAACAAGGTCTATCCGGTCTGAACACCACGGCCAAAAACCTCGAAGTCATTGGCAACAACATTGCCAATGCCAACACCTTCGGTGCCAAAGCCGCACGGGCAGAGTTTTCCGAGATGTATGCCAACGCCGCCAGTGGCACCGCGAACAGCGTGGGTATTGGCGTGTCGTTGGCGGCGGTGTCTCAGCAGTTCACTCAAGGCAACATCACCGCCACTGACAACCCGCTGGACATTGCCATCAATGGGCAAGGTTTTTTTCAAGTCTCCAATGTGGTGCGCAGCACGGACACCGCTTCGCTGACGGCACCGAGGCTGGACGGTGTGCCGCAATACAGCCGCAACGGTGAGTTCAAAACTGACAAACAGGGCTACATCGTCAACAACCAAGGGCAAGTGCTGTTGGGCTACGGGGCCGACGGCACTGGGGCACTGGACACCAGCAAAACCGTTCCACTGCAATTGCCCACGGGCGGCATCAAAGCCAGCGCCACCACGACGATGGGCATGCAGTTCAATCTGGATTCCAGGTTGCCGGCCAAGATTCAATTGCCCGCCGCCACGCCACCGGTGCCCATTGCGATCGACTTCAACGATCCCACCACCTACAACAACTCCACCTCGATGACGGCGTACGACTCCAACGGGCGCGGCATCCCCGTGACTTACTACTTTCAGAAGGTCGGCAACAACACTTGGGATGTGTACGCCACCGCGAATAAAGAAACACTGTTGGGAACAGCGCCTGTGGCACCTGCGACGGCTGTGACCCCTTTGCCCGTCGCCACCATCAGCTTTCCCACCGATGGAGGCAACCCCACGGGAGGCGATTCCACGGCGTCACCGGCAGTGCCCGGATATGTCACCTTTCACACCGCACCAACGCCCACCGGCACCGTCACAGACACAGAAGAGGCCGATGCCAAGGGCGTGTTCACCAACATTCCCTCCTTGACACTGAAAGACGGCGTCACGACAACCAACGAGCTCAGTGGCATCGTGCTGGATCTGTCAAAAGTCACCCAATATGCCGCCGCTTTTGGTGTGACCGATTTATCTCAAAACGGCAATCGCCCCGGCGATTTAGCGGGTGTGAGCGTCTCAGCCAATGGCACCCTGATGGCTCGTTACTCCAATGGCGTCACACGTGCGGCCGGTCAGTTGGAACTGGCCAACTTTCGCAATCCACAAGGTCTACAACCTGTGGGTGGCAACGCCTGGGCCAGCACATTCGCGTCGGGCGAGCCCATTTTGAACATCGCGGGCAACGGCGGCATGGGGGCACTGCAATCGGGTGCCCTGGAAGAGTCCAACGTGGACTTGACCGCCGAGCTGGTCAGCATGATCACCGCGCAGCGCGCTTACCAAGCGAACGCGCAAACCATCAAAACCCAAGACCAGGTGCTGCAAACCTTGGTGAACTTGAGGTGATGAGGACGTTGAGCCTCAGGACCAACAAGGAGCACTGACATGGACCGCATGATCTATCTCTCCATGGCGGGCGCCAAAGCCACCATGCAGCGGCAAGATACGCTGGCCAACAACCTGGCCAATGTGTCTACTGTCGGTTTTCGTGCCGAACTGCAGGCGTTTCGTGCGGTGCCTGTACAGGGCAGCGGTGCCAGTACCCGTGTTTATGCGCTGGAAACCACGCCAGGGTATGACAACGCGCCAGGGGTCATCACCAACACCGGGCGCAACCTGGACGTGGCGGCACATGGCAAATCGTGGTTCGCGGTTCAAGCGCTGGACGGCACCGAGGCCTACACCCGCGCAGGTGGATTTGAAGTCAGCAGCGATGGTGCCTTGGTGACCCGCAGTGGTCTACCCGTGATGGGCGACGGCGGCCCGATTCAGGTGCCCGCCAACAGCGAGGTGAGTTTTGGCAGCGACGGCACGGTGAGCAGCACGGTCAACGGCCGCTCTACGGCTGTGGGAAGGCTCAAACTGGTCACGCCCGAGGCGGCACTTACACGCGGTGAAGACGGGTTGTTCCGCGCAGCAGAAGGCGATCTGCCTGCTGACGCGACTGCCCGTATTCAACCTTCAGCGCTAGAAGGCTCCAACGTCAGCCCGGTAGAAACCATGGTGGCCATGATTGCAGCGGCGCGCCAGTTTGAAACGCAAATGAAGATGCTGCAAACCGCCGAAGCCAATGAAAAATCGTCGGCGCAGTTGTTGTCGTTGAATGGATAAGAACTGATGTTTTTCATACTCGGAAACCGCCCCGCCCGGTCCGTTCGACCTGAGCCTGTCGAAGGCCCATCAGCGTGGCACGCGCTGGCTTCGACAAGCTCAGCCCGAACGGGTTGGTGGTCATGTCTCCTGGGACACTCAACACGCAAAGGACCCTCATCATGATGCGCTCCCTGTGGATCTCCAAAACCGGCATGGAAGCCCAGCAAACCAAGCTGGACACCATCTCCAACAACCTGGCCAACGTCGCCACCAATGGCTACAAACGCTCACACGCGGTGTTTGAAGACCTGATGTACCAAAACCTGCGTCAAGCCGGTGCCAACAACACGGAACAAGCGATCCTGCCCACCGGACTGCAAGTCGGTTTGGGCACACGCGCCGTCGCCACCTCGCGCATGTTCAGCCAGGGAAGTTTGCAACAAACCGGCAACTCGCTGGACTTGGCAGTCCGCGGGCAAGGCTTCTTTCAAGTTCAACTGGCTGATGGCACCACGGGCTACACCCGCGATGGTTCGTTCCAAGTCAGTCCGCAAGGGCAACTGGTCACGAACAATGGTGAAGTGGTGTCGCCGGGCATCACGATTCCTGCTGGCGCGCAGGGCATCACCGTGGGCGCGGACGGCACCGTCAGCGTGTCCATCGCAGGCCAAACAGCGCCCCAAGCGGTCGGGCAGCTGCAACTCGCCAATTTTGTGAACCCGGCCGGTTTGGAGCCGCGCGGCCAAAACATCTTCACTGAAACAGCCGCTTCGGGCGCCGCTTCCACCGGCGCACCGGGCCAAAACGGCATGGGTGCCATGACCCAAGGTTTTGTAGAAACCTCCAATGTCAACGTGGTGGAGGAGTTGGTGGCCATGATTCAAACCCAGCGTGCTTATGAGCTCAATTCCAAGGCCATTCAAACCTCAGACCAAATGCTGCAAAAACTGAGCCAGATCTAACCTCGTTTGATACCTGAGAGATGTCCATGAAAAATCTTGCATTGATGATGATTGCGTCCTCGCTGCTTTGCGGTTGCCAGATCATGAACTCTCCGCCCCCGGTTGACATGAAAGGGCCCACATCGGCCCGACCCGCCGTCGTCGAAACCCCGGCGGTGAGCAATGGATCAATCTTTCAAGCCAGCCAGTACCGCCCTTTGTTTGAGGACCATCGCGCCCGCTTGATCGGTGATGCACTGACCGTCCAGATCGTGGAGAAAGTTTCTGCCAGCCAAAGCAGCACCAGCTCCATCGACAAAGGCGGCAAGCTCTCGGCCGGTGTCAGCGCCCTGCCCTTTGTCTCGCCCAAGGCATTCGCGCGCGCCACGGCCTCTGGCAGCTCGTCCAACACCTTTGAAGGCAAGGGCAGCACGGAGAACACCAATAACTTCTCGGGCGTGATCACCGCCACCGTGATTGAGGTGCTGCCCAACGGCCACCTCGTCATTGCCGGTGAAAAACAAATTGGCGTGAACCACAACGTGGATGTGCTGCGTTTTTCCGGTCAGGTGGACCCCAGGGCTATTCAACCCGGCAACTCCGTGGCCTCGGCTCAGATTGCCAATGTGCGCATTGAGCACCGCGGACGCGGCCAGCAGGCCGAAGCCCAAGGAATAGGCTGGTTGTCACGGTTCTTTTTAAACGTTCTGCCGATTTAAGTTTCTTGAAAATAGGTTCATCCAGCGGATGAACCCCATGAACCCTCTTCAAGACAACTTCGGCGACCCCCACCACACGTGGCACGACGACGCGACCAAGCAAGCGGGTGAGAAGTCAGACCGCCTCATCCGGGTCTTGATCTTCCTGGCGGGCATTTTGGCCAGCGCTGCCATGTGGTGGCCGGCACCCGCTCACGCCACGCGCATCAAAGAAGTTGCCACGATCCAGGGCGTGCGCAGCAACCCCTTGGTAGGGTACGGACTCGTTGTCGGGCTGGACGGCACGGGCGACCAAACCACCTCCACGCCTTTCACCACCCAAAGCATCAACGCGATGTTGCAGCAAATGGGCGTGACTGTTCCGCCTGGCACCAACATGCAACTGAAGAATGTGGCAGCGGTGATGGTGACGGCGCAGTTGCCCGCTTTTGCCCAGCCAGGGCAGAACATCGATGTGAACGTATCGTCCCTCGGCAACGCCAAAAGTTTACGCGGTGGCACCTTGATTGCGACCCCACTCAAAGGTGCGGATGGTCAGATCTACGCGCTGGCGCAAGGCAATTTGATTGTGGGCGGCGCGGGCGCCTCAGCTGGTGGATCCAAAGTACAAATCAACCACTTGAGTGCAGGCCGAATTCCCGATGGTGCGTCGGTGGAGCGCAGCGTCGCCACCCCCTTGAACCAAGGCGATGTGATGCAACTGGACTTGGCTTCCAGCGACTACAACACCGCCCGCGAAGTCGCCCGCGCGATCAACACCCGCATGGGGTCGGAAGTTGCACAGGCCATTGACGGTCGTGTGGTGCGTGTCAGCATGCCACCACCGGGCAATCAACGCATCAGCTTTTTGGCCGACATAGAGAACCTGCCCGTCACCTTGGCCGCACCCGCCGCCAAGGTCGTGGTCAACGCGCGCACCGGTTCGGTGGTGATGAATCAATCGGTCACGCTCAAAGCATGTGCGGTGGCCCATGGCAGCTTGTCGGTCACCATCAGCACCACACCCGTCATCAGCCAACCCGGGGCATTGTCACAAGGGCAAACCGTGGCGGCGGAAAAGTCAGACATCACCATCTCCCAACAGCCCGGCGCTTTGATTCAAATGCCTGCTGGAACTCAGTTGGCCGATGTGGTGAAAGCACTCAACACACTGGGCGCAACGCCGCAAGACTTGCTCGCCATATTGCAAGCCATGAAGTCCGCTGGCGCGCTCAATGCCGAAATTGAGGTGATCTGATGACAGCGCCACTGGGATCCTCGCTGAGCACCAACCTCTCGCCTTCGCTGGCGGGTGATGTGCGCAGCATCGAATCCCTGCGCTCAACCGCCAGCCGCGACCCCAAAGCAGCCGTGCAGGCGGTGGCCAAACAGTTCGAGGCCCTCTTCATGCAAGAGCTGATGAAAAGCATGCGCCAGGCCACTCTGTCTTCGGGGATGCTGGAAAACAGTGGCACCAAGATGGGCACGGAAATGCTGGACACCCAGTTCGCCAGCCAAATGACGGGCTTGCCCGGTGGCCTGAGCCAGGCCATCGTCAAGCAAATAGAGCGACAAATGGGCGCTGCCAACCCCAACACGGACACGGGCCACATCGAACTAAAGCCTCTGCAGTGGGGAAGCAGCCCCGGCGTTTTTCAACCCACCAAACCTCAGCAAACCGAGTCGAAGCCGCAGGTCAGCGCTCCTGCGGTACAAGGCTCGCACACGGAACGTCAACTGAGTTTCGTCAAACAACACACCGAGGCTGCACGGTCGGCCGAAGCAGCCACCGGCATACCTGCCAGTTTCATGGTGGCGCAGGCGGCCCATGAGTCGGGATGGGGTCGGCGTGAAATCAAGAATGCCGACGGCAGCACCTCTTTCAACGTATTCGGAATCAAAGCCGGTGGCAGTTGGAAGGGGCCCGTGGCCGAGATCGTGACCACCGAGTACATCAATGGCGAACCGCGCAAGGTCGTGGCCAAGTTCAGGGCCTACAAGTCCTACGAAGAATCTTTCAACGACTACGCCCGTCTGATGCAAAACAGCCCACGCTACGCGCCGGTTCTGGCCCAAGCCAATACGCCCGAGGGATTTGCACAAGGCCTGCAAAAAGCTGGCTACGCGACCGACCCTGCCTACGCTGAAAAGCTCGGCCGTGTCATCAACACCACGCTGCGTTTGCAGCGGATGGTGACCTGAGCCTGATGGAGCGATAAAACCATGCGAATTGCCACAGCAGACCGGGCCGCCGCGCCAGGCCGCCATCAGCCGCTTGCTGATGGCCTTCAGCAAGCGACAGACAGTCCGCAGGGACTGTCTGTGTCCGGCCTCAGCCCCAAGCAAGGCCCGATCCTCTTGGAGGGTGGCTTGCCGTACTCGGCAAGCGGGGAGTACACATCATGACCGCCTCTCCACTCATCTCGATTGGCATGCGCGCCATGACGGCGAACTACGCCGCTTTGCAAGCAACGGGCAACAACATCGCCAACGCCAATACGCCGGGCTACTCACGGCAAACAGTTCAACTGGAAACCGCCAACGGGCAGTTCACTGGCGCGGGTTTTTTTGGCAAAGGCGTGAACGTCAAAACCGTCAGTCGGCAGCACGACGAGTTTTTGGTGCGTGAGGCTGCAACAAGCCGATCCCTTGCATCGTCTGATGCCGCGCGCGCGGGGCAACTGCGGCAGTTGGAGAAAGTGTTCCCGACAGGTGAAGCGGGCCTGGGCTACTCTGCTGGCCAACTCTTCAACTCGTTTGTGGATGTATCCAACCAACCACAAGACACTGCGGCCCGCCAAGTGGTGCTGTCTCGCACCCAAGAGCTGTCCGCTCGTTTTCGCACAGCCGGAGAACAACTCGACACGCTGCAAGCCGGCGTGGCCCAAGACATCAGAGTAAGCGTGAAAAATGCCAACGAACTGGCGCGGCAAATTGCGGAGCTGAACCAAAACATCGCCAACGCCAAGGGGCTGGGCCACTCGCCCAATGACTTGCTGGACAAACGCGACTTGGCCATCAGCGACCTGAGCAAAATTTTGCAAGTCAGCACGATTGCGGCGGACGATGGCAGCACCAGTGTTTTTTTTGCTGGTGGACAACCAATGGTCGTTGGCAACGAGTCCGCCACACTGACCACGTTGCCAGACCCTTATGACAGCACGAAAGTGCAGGTCGGCACGATAGACAAGGGCGTCACGACCAACATCCCATCGTCCCTTCTGGGCGGCGGCTCGATCGCCGGGCTGCTTCAGTTCCAGAACCAAGACTTGACCAGCGCACGCAACCAGCTGGGCCAAATGGCACTGGGCATCGCCGGCGGGCTCAATGGTCAGCAGTCCCGAGGCTGGGATTTGTCTCGCAACTTCGGAAGTGACATCGTGTCGGTGGGATCGCCCCGTGCGCTACCTTCCAACTTGAACACGGGCACAGGCGTGGTGGGTGTTTCCATCGACAACACCAGCTTGGTTCAAGCCAGTGATTACGAATTGGAGTACCTGGGCAGCAACAACTATCGCTTGAGCCGCCTGTCCAACCAAAGCGCCCCCTTGCCCGTCACCGTGAGCGCAGCACAACTGGCTGCGGGCTATAGAAATGTGGACGGTCTGAATATCACCTTGACCAGCGGCACGCCGGCAGTGGGTGACAAGTTCCTGCTGCAACCGGTCAGCGCAGCGGCCCGTGACATGAAACGCGTGCTGGACGATCCGCGCGGCATCGCGGCAGCGTCACCGGTCAGCGCCGCATTGGGCAGCACCAACACGGGAACAGCCAGCATCGCTGAACTCAAGGTGGTGAGCAACAGCGTCAACCCAAAAATTTCGGTGGCTATCAGTTTCACCAACAGCACGGGGGCCTACAGCTTCACGCAAACTGACAACACCACGCCGCCTCCCGTCGTGACAACAGGCACGGGCACATGGACCGCTGGCCAAGCCATCACGTTCAACGGCTGGTCGATGCAACTCAATGGCGTACCAGCAAGCGGCGACAGCATCACTGTTGGTGAAACCCTCTACCCAGCCAACAACAACGGCAACGCCAACGCCTTACTCGGGCTGCGTGATCAGAGCTTGATTGGGGCGGTGCGTTCAGGCAATGGCCTGACCACACCCGCAGCCAATGACGCCATCTCCCAGGGCGTCAATGCGACCGATGCCTATGCCGGCGTGCTCGCCGACGTGGGCGTGCGCGTGCAAAGTGGTTTGCTGGCAGCCGATCAGTCGGCCTCGATTGAAGCCGATGCGGTGGCCAGGCAAAGCAGTTTTTCTGGCGTGAACTTGGACGAAGAAGCCGCCCGCTTGATTCAGTTTCAGCAAAGCTACCAAGCGGCTGCCAAGATGCTGCAGATTGCGCAGTCTCTGTTCGACTCGTTGCTGCAACTCGGTCCGCGCTGAGTTCAAATAGCCAACACAAAGAGGTCACCGCATGCGCATCAGTACTGCCAACTCCTACGACGTCGGTGTCGACACCCTGACCAAACGCGCCGCCGAGCTGTCTCAAACCCAAGAACGCATGGCTTCGCTCAAGCGGGTGAACAGTGCCAGCGACGATCCAGCCGCTGCGGCCCGAGCAGAACGCGCATTGGCACGCATCAATCGCACCGAGGCCAACCAGCGTGCGGTAGATGCTGCAGCATCGGCCATCGGTCAAGTCGAAGGTGCCATGGGCGACGCCACCAACCTCTTACAGCAAGTCCGTGAAACACTGGTCGCTGCGGGCAACGCCAGCTACACCCCGGCTGACAGGCTGACCCTGGCTGACAAACTGAGCAATTTGCGCGAGCAGCTTTTCATGACCGCCAACCGGAGCGACGGTTCAGGCGGCTTTTTGTTTGGTGGGCAAGGCTCGACTCAAGCGCCTTTCGTGGATGCGCCTGGTGGCGTGGTCTACCGCGGTACCAGCGGCGCTTCGCAAACGGAACAAAGTACCAACATGCCACTGTCGGCCGACGGAGAAGCCGTTTGGATGTCAGGCCGCAGGGGCAATGGTGTATTTGAAACCCGCCCTGTGACCAACACCACGACAAGTGACCTGCCCCGCAGCGCACAAATCGATGGTGGGCAAGTGGTAAACCCCAGCGCCTTCTATGCGGTGCCGCCGTCAACCTACGCGATCACCTTCAACACCACAGCGTCGCCTGTCACCTACAACATCGACCGCACCCCCCTTCCGCCCGCTACGCCCACCACGGTCACAGCGCAAACAGGCAACTTTGTGAGCGGCCAAGCCATCGTGCTGGACGGCATGTCCTTCACCATCAGTGGCACGCCCCAAGCAGGGGACCAGTTTGAGATTCGACCCTCTAGTCCCGACTTGGACGTGTTCGAGGTGCTGGACAAAGCCGTGTCTGACCTGCGCGCCACCAACCGCAGCGGCACTCAACTGGCGCAGAGCAACGCTGACAACTTGCGTCACCTGGACGCGGTCCTGTCCAATGTGTTGTCGGCCCGCTCCGCCGCAGGAGATGTACTGAACCAAGTGGACGCAGAAACCGAACGGTTGGGCAATCAAAAACTCAGCGCTCAAACCGAACGCTCCAACGCCGAGGACCTGGACATGGTGCAAGCCATTTCTGACTTTCAAAACCAACAAACCAGCTACGATGCGGCGCTGAAGAGTTACGCCATGGTGCAACGGTTGTCGTTGTTCCAATACATCAACAGTTGAGCTTGTTTGAGCAGGGTGGGGTCGGTCGTACACTGGCCGACAGTTGCCGCGACCGGAGGATTTCACGTGTTTGATGTTGCCATTTTGGGTTTGGTATCACTGGGATATTCACCCGTGATTGATCGCAACCGTGCTGTCATTGCCACACGGTTGACAGTATTCCCACTCAAACCCGACATTGTTCTGGATCCATCGGAGTTGCTGGCCGCCGTGAGCGGCGTCTGGCCAGCCGATGGTGGCCGCGTCGCCTTGAACGTGGCCAGCGAAACCCTGCTGCAAGACCTGATGCGCACCGAGCCCACCACCAACGTCATGGTGGAGGTGCCCGCCTTCATGGCTGCCGACGCTGCCAACGCCAGCGCCATCGTGGCGTTGAACGCACGCGGCAACGCATTGATGCTCAAGGGCAGACCTTTAACTGAGCTACCGCGCGAAGTGTTGCCTTGTTTCAAGTACTCCATCATTGACTTCACCGACGACCGTCGTTTGCAAGAAACCAGCGCGCCCGCTGGCATCAGCCGCAACATCCAGCACGTGCAAGCCGGGGTGCGCAGCGTGGCTGACATGGAACTGAGTTTCAGCCGTGGCGCTGCCGCTGTGTTGGGATGGCCGATCGACGACGTCATCATCAGCAGCGGCAACAAAGGTAAGTCCGCAGGCCAGACCGACCTCAACACCATCGTGGAGTTGATTCACCGGGTGGACACCCAAGAGCCTATCGACAAGTTAGAGGCCACACTCAAACGCGACCCGACCCTGGCATTCAAGTTGATGCGTTACATCAATTCGCCCGCTTTCGGTTTGTCGGTGGAGATCAGCTCCTTCCGTCACGCCATCATGATGCTCGGATATGCGCGTCTGAAACGTTGGCTGGCCCTGCTTCTGGCCACCGCCAGTAAAGACGTGAACCTGAAGCCCGTGATGTTCGCGGCCGTGCGACGCGGCTTGCTCATGGAAGAGTTGGTGCGCAGCAGTGGCGATGAAGAAATGCGCAACGAGATGTTCATCTGCGGCGTGTTCTCTCTACTGGACCGCATGTTCAAACAGCCTTTTGATGAGTTGCTGAAGTCCATTCCTGTGCCTGAGCGGGTTTACCAAGCGCTGGTGGAGCAGACCGGCCCTTACCAGCCCTACTTGGACGTGGTGCGTGCTGTCGAAGACGGTTCTCCCTACGATTTCCGCAGCAGTGCCGACAACCTCATGATGAGCGTCAGCGAAATCAACCGCGCCATGCTGCGGGCATTGACTGCGGGCATGCAGTTGGACTGACGCTTGTTTTGTTCGATAAATGCGGTGTCAGGCACCCTCATGAAGCCAGAAGATTCCTGGGTCGGTAGCACACATCTGCGTGAACTTCTCAACCAACTTTCTGACGCGATCCTGCTGCTGGATCGACATGGCACTGTGCGTTTTTCCAACAGCACCGCCTTGCGCCGACTGTCCTGCGAGCCCGGTACACCGCTGGTTGGCTTACAGGCCGTCATTGGCGAGCCTGCAGTCACCTGGTTACAGCGGGCACTGGTCATCCAAGCCCCGCCCCAAGCATCGATTCCAGATGCCCTGCTTGCCGATGGAAGGTTGGCGCGCCTGAGCTGGAACTTGCTGGACGATCAATACGGCGCACTCACGGTTCTTTCACCAACTGCGGCAACAGCCGACTCTTTGCACACCGAATCGACACCGCTTCAAGTCATACAAGGCGAGTTGGCCCAGCGGGTGCTTGAAGTGTTTTGGGCTTCGCCCTATCCCGTGACGCTGCAGGACGCACAGTTTCGTTTTGTCGATGTCAATGCAGCCTACTTGGATTTCACAGGCTACCAGCGCGACCAGCTGATCGGCCGTGACACCAAAGAACTCCAACCCCCGCAGGACCACGCACGCGTCTTGGCCGACCGTGCGCGGATCGAGAGCGAGGTGGGGTCCAGCCCGACCCGCTTGTTGGATCGCCGAATCATCGGTGCGGACGGCAGGGAGCGCCATTTTCGTTTCTCAAGGCGCGTGCTGCGGGACGAAGCCGGGCAAACTTTCTACTTGGCGGTGCTGCAAGACAGCACCGCAGAACACAGCGCACGGGCCCGCGCCGAACGCTCGGCACGTGAACTCGACGACTGGTTTGACCTGAGTCCCGTCGGTATGGTGCTGTTCGACGAGGCTGGTCTTTTTGTTCGGACCAACCCCATGTTCCAGCGCTTGCTGGGAAGCAGCCATGTGGAGCTGCGACAAGCCCCACCCGACTTGCAGCACTTGATGGCCTGGGCCGGCGGCGCACCTGAGGCGGCTTTGCTGCATGACGGCCAGTTGGTCGTGCGCGAGGGCTGGTCACCCCCCATAGAAGGCAAACCTCGCCGCGTTCGCGCCACCTTGCGCAGCTACGTCACACCAGGGGGGCAACGCCGCTTCATGGCCGTGGTGGAGGACCGCAGCTTGGAAGAAGAGCGTGACCTCGCACAAATGCAAATTGGCGCACTGATTGATGCCGCAGGTGTAGGCCTGGCAACGTTCCAAGAAGCCTCCGGCTGGGTACAACCCACTTGGCGACAGCGTGACGATGGCGCTCCTTCGGGGGGCGACTCACCACCTTCGGCCGCACTGCAAAGCATCAGCCGAGAGATTGTCTTGGCGGAGTCGTTGCCCGAGTACGAAAAACTTCAGCGTGCGCTGCGCTCGGGGCAGCGCACTGAGGTGCGTTATGCCATCAACCACCCCGAGTTGGGGCCACGCTGGCTACTCACGCGGGTGGAGCCCGCCACGCTGTCTTCAGGAAAACGCAGCACGGCCGTGGTGACCCTGGACATCACCGAACAACACCAAAGCGATCTGCGCAACCAGGAACTGCTGCGCGAACTTTCCACCATTTTGGACAGCACCACAGCAGGCATCGCTTACATACGCGGCGACACGCTGGTGCGATGCAACCGCCGATTTGAGTTGATGCTGCGTTTGCCAGCAGACAGCGGCAGCAGCCCAGCCGAGCGGATGGCGGGGCGCAGCATTCACAGCCTGTTTGGCCACAACGAGCAGGCCCAGCGGATTGCGGCCGACACGCTGCAAGCGCTCACCGAGGGAAGCCTCTATGAAACCGAGGTCGAGGTGCCGCTGCACAACAGGCAAGGCCCGGGTTCGGTGTGGTATTCGCTGTCGGTGCGCCGCACCGGCCAACGCGGACACGTCACCGAAGCGATTGCGGTGTTGTCTGACATCACCCGGCTGAAAACCCAGCAACTTGAACTGGAGCACTTGGCACGAGACCGCGAGCTGATGTTCAGCGTGTCCGAGGTCGGGCTGGCGTTTTTGCGCGGCGAGCGCTTCCAACGCGCCAACGATGCGCTGGCGCATCTGCTCGGCTACACCGCCGAGGAATTGGCCATGTTGCCCATGGCGCAACTTTTTGCTGACGCTGCCGAGTTCGACCGCCACAGCAAACACGAATTGAATGGGCTCAGGCAACACGGCCGTTGGTCCGGCGAACTGCCACTCAAAAGACGGGACGGCCGCCTGCTGTGGATGCAAGTGAGCAAGCGCCTGGTCACCGAGGGTGACCTGGAGGGCGGCGTCATCGCGTCCTACGTGAACGTGGACGACCGGCACCGCGCCGAACAGGCCGTGGCCTTGCAGGCCGAACGCACCAGAGCCATTTTGGATTCGGTCCTCGTCGGCATCGTCACCGTAGGACCGGCGGGCATCGAGTGGATGAACCGCTCCGCGCGGCGCATGTTTGGCGGCGACTTGGCCGACTTCATCAACGCACCCATCAGCACCGTGGCCACATCAGAAGCGGACCACCCCTTCTTACAAACCCATTACTTGAACGAGCTGGTCGAAGGCCAAGCCGAAACCTTTGAGTGCCGCGTGAAAGCCCATGACGGGCGCGAGTTTTGGGTGGTGGGCAATGTGGTGGCGACAGGCCGAGAGGTGGCGGGTCGCCAGCTCACCTACGCCCTGCTCGACATTGAGCGCCGCCGTCAAGCCGAAGCTCGCATTGCACAAACCCAGGCCTCCTTGCAACGCATCATTGAAGCCGCCCCGATGGCCATCACGCTGCGTGACGCCAAAACCCTGCGTGTCTTGCAGATCAACGAAACAGCAGCCCGCATCGTGGGCCGCACACCCAAGGAAGTTGTCGGCCTGAGCCTGGAAGATATGCACGACGCCAGCTCCGCTGCCGCCATGCGCGCCGACATGCAAGCCGCACTGAGCGCCAGTGAAGTCACCAAACGTGAATACACCATCACCACCGCAGGCGAGGCCCGTGTGTGGGATGCGCGTTTCATGCCGCTCTCCACACGCAGCCCCACCTCCACCACGCCCGATGTACAGCACGCACCACCCGATCAACTGCTGCTCGTGGCCACCGACGTGACCGAACAGCGCCAGGCCCAACAAGCCAAGTTTGATGCGGCCATCGCCCAGCGCGAGATGCTGGTCAAAGAGGTGCACCACCGCATCAAGAACAACCTGCAAGGGGTGGCCGGCTTGTTGCAACAAATTGCCCAACGTAAGCCCGAAGTGGCCCCCGCCATGGCCGAGGTCATCACCCAGGTGCAGGCCATCGCGCACGTGTATGGCCTTCAAGTGGGTGCCAACGGACCACTGCGTTTGGCCTCTGTGCTGCAGGCCATCACAGGCTCTGTGCAGCGCACCTTTGGTCACGCCATCAGCTTGAGCATCGTGTTAGATGCGCCATCCGAAGCGCCGAGCATTGCGCCCGAACGTTGGGTGCTGCCGGAAGCAGAGTCCATCCCCATCGCACTGGCCTTGAACGAGCTGTTGACCAATGCCATCAAACACACCATCGCGCCCGTAGTCATGGCCCGGCCCGAGGTCGGCTGCCAACTGATCAGCGGTGTTTCGGGTGTGGTCATTGTCATCACCAACCACGGACAACTTCACGAAGGTTTTGACCTGAGCAAGGTGCCCGGCGGCGTCTCTGGCTTGGGTCTGGTGCGCTCACTTTTGCCACGGCGAAGCGCGACCTTGACCCTCAGTGCGCAAGGCAACTCGGTGGTCGCCCGTCTGAGCTTGGTGCCGCCTGGCGTGCGTCTGGCGGAATAGCGACAGCCTCGGCCCCTTCGGGGTATTGCCCGTTTGCCATGGGTCTTTTCAAGCACAGCGCGCGACACCATGGCGAGATCAATCAACGAACCTTTACCTTCCAACACCAAAGCATCGTGGGCAAAGTCCCAGTTGAATGCTGCGGGTGCATCCCCCACAATGTCCCTGTGTTCACGAACCGCTGAGTCCTCATGACTTCACCCACCTACAAAGCAAAAATTTTGGTTGTGGATGACGACCGCTTGGTGCTGGCGACTGTCACCCATGGCCTCACCCAAGCCGGCTACCAGGTGTACGACGCGGACAACGGCGACGACGCCATCTTGCTGGCCCGCGAGCACCGCCCCGACCTCGCGTTGCTCGACATCCGCATGGAAGGGAAAAGTGGTTTCGACGTGGCCGCCTACCTGCGTGAATACTGTCAAACGCCCTTTATGTTTTTGTCGGCTTTCTCTGACGATGCCACAGTCAAACAAGTGCACGCTTTGGGCGCGGTGGCCTACTTGGTCAAACCCCTGGACATTGGGCAAATCGTGCCGGCGGTTGAAGCGGCTTTGGTGCGTGTGAATTTAATTCCACCGACACCAACGCGCACGCCAACCGCCGCTGCCGGGACTGAGACAGAAACCATGCCCACCGTGGTCGCCATGGCCGTGGGCGTGCTGATGCATCGTCACGGCATCGACCGAATGGCCGCACTGGCACGCCTGCAGAAGATGGCGGATGACCAAGGCCATGCCATCGCAGCGCAAGCCCAGGCCTTGCTCAATGCCTTGGAGGTTTTGGCTAAGTCAGGGCCGGCCTAAGGTACGTGGTCAGACAGACTGAACTTTTTCCAAGGTTTCGCGCAAGGCGTCATGGGCAACCCGTTCACACAAATCGAGCAACCAGCCGGAAAACGCCTGCGCCGCTTCGTCTGAGGCATGGCGCTGCAGGAAGTAGCTGTTCACGGGTTCCGCCGTCACCGCGAACAAAGGCGTCAGCGCGCCACTGGCCACCCAGGGTCTGGCCAAACTCGGACGTGCAAGCACCACGCCTTGTCCGCTCACAGCGGCTTCGAGCGTCAGTCCCAAATCCACGAGCTTGGGGCCACTTTGCGGATCAGGCCAAGGCAGTCCCGCCGCCTTGAACCACGGCGCCCAAGGTTCCAGCGGCGTGCGCAGCAAGGGCCAATTCAATAGGTCAGCTGGTTGGCAAAGGGGTGCAAAACGCGACAAAAGCGCGGGGCTGGCCATGGGCAACACAGCATCCAACATGAGACGTTGTGCGCCCATTGTTTTGGCGTCGGCTTTCATATCGCCGGTGCGCACCTCCACATCCATGTCCACCGCATGGCCGCCCAGATAAGGAATCGACAGCATCAACTCCAAATCCACTTCGGGCCGCAACTCGGTGAACTGCTGCAAATGGGGCACCAAAATTTGCCGCGCGAACGTGGGCGGTGCGCAAACCCGCAAACGCTGACGCTGCGGTTCACCCGAACGCTCTACCACCCGATGCAAAGGAACCGCGCTCAACATGGCCAACGCCCCGCTGACCTGCTCCAAATACTCTTTGCCCGCGAGGGTGGGCACCAAGGTTTTGCCTCCACGCTGCAGTAGCACGGTAGACAGCTGCTCCTCCAAACCCGTCACCCGTTTGCTGACCGCGCTGGCCGTGATGTTCAGCGCATCAGCGGCACGCTCAAAACTCCCCAAACGAGCAGCGGTTTCAAAGGCACGCAGGGCGTCAATCGAAGGAAGGCGAATCGGGCCAGTCATGGGCCCGATTGTCCCAGTACTGCGACTCAGAAATAACGGAACAAATGAAAGTAGTGAATTTGAGTCAATGGCAAAACGCAAACCGCAGCGATACTGAGGTATCGCGAGGATTTGCAACGCCGCCATTGGGTCAAATACACGCTTTCATGTTTCGTTATTTCTGAGTCGAAGTACAGGTTATGGCACCGCTTTGAGTGTGGATAAATACGCAATCACATCCGCCCGTTGGGCCGCATCGCTGAGGCTGTAGCCCATGCGTTGCCCTGGCACCAGGGCTTCTGGATTGCTCAACCAACGGTCCAGCGTGCTTGCGTTCCAAACCAGCTTGCTGCTTGCCAAGGCCGGAGAATAGGCAAAACTTGGCACCGCGCCCGCACGCCGACCAAGGAGGCCCGCATGGCGCGGGCCGACCCGGTCTGTCTCCACAGAATGGCAACCGCCGCAGCGTATGTCGTACACCTGCTGGCCCCGAACCGCATCACCGCCCGCGACCGCGCTGGTGCTGGCCAGCACCAGCACAGCAAGCAGATGGGCAGGCGACCCCAGGGGCTCTGCCGCCAAAACTCAAAGCGCCTGCGGGCAGGCTGCGGCCGAGGGCTTGCGACAACACCGTCCAGTGCATGGTTTCGTCCGCAGCCAAACGAGCAGCAACTTGTCCCAGTTGCACGTCTTTGAACGACGGGATCACACCCAAGTACGCATTGGTGGCACCCAGCTCCAATTTAGCCGCCAGACTGAGCACGTCGTTTTGGTTTTTGAGCGAAGCCGCGTTCAAGGCCTTGGCGTAGTCGTCCAGCGTTTTTTCAGCCACCGGCTTGCCGCCCATTTTTTGCATGGTGGCAATCAGTGCATCACGGTGGGCTTTGTGGTGAGACTGAAACTGCACCGCCAGGTCCAGAACCGGCTTTTGCAGCAATCCGCTGCCAGCGCCCAATTGGTAGGCATTGATGGCTTCGTGCTCCAACCCAACCCGACCCGCCTCTGTTCTCGGGATTCATGCAATGCTCAACCGATGGAAAGTTCAAGCGGTCTTTTGCTGCCTTGCTCTTTGTGCTCGCAAGCGCAAATGGTTCACGACACCGACTCGTTCGTAGCTTCCGCCTAGGCCGTAGCGCGGAGCGACAAAACTAAAACTGCGTCCAAGGGCTGTATCGCGGTCCATCGTCACAATCACAGTGGTGAAGTGAAACAGCCTCAGGGTGTTCGGACGCACATAACCCTCCTCTACCTTCACGATGCTCTCCAACGGGATGCGCTCTTTGGTATTGCCTTTTCGCACCAACAGTTCATCACCACAATCAAAAACCTCGTCGGCCAGCAATCCAGCCACAAAAACAAAAGAGACGAACAAAAAAATCGACAGCAGCGCGAGTACCCAATGGGCTGCCGGTCTTCCTGGGTTCTCAGAGATCCAGTAGTAAAAGTTCGCGCAAAGCGCCGCACCCAAAATGGCTGATGGGCCCCACTTCACAGCGTAGGAGCTTTTGTAGGAAATAGGGAGCATGTGGATGGATGAACCTAAAACAAACACCTATTTTCCGGCTTGCGGTGTCGTCTTGCGATTGAAGTCAAAGCAAATGCAGCTGTAACGCTGCATGAACCAACTGCTCAACTTCTTTGAGCGTCAAAGTTTTTGGGGCGAGACCATCCCGCACCAACATAGATTTCACCCGCGCCGCCTTCCACGCGGCGTGAAGTTGAACGTAGCACTCCCCGCATTCATACCTGCCGCCACCTGCAACTTCAAGGGCGCTTGTGCGGACAACTGATCCATGTGGCACACCAACACGGTGGCAGCGTCGGGCACGTTGTCGATGCTGACTTTGTAATGGGCATCGGTTTTGCCAAACCAAGGGGTGTCGGCCATATACAGGCGGCCATGCATCGACGAATGCAAGTGACAGCCCAAGGTGATGGCACCGACTTGGGTGAGCTTCAATTGAGCCCCACTTGCGGCCACAGGCTTTACGTTTAGGAGGCGGTGGGGTGCAGCCCAAGGGGCGCGAGGACATGGAGCGAATGTGGTGGTCGTAAGGGTCGCGGTTGCGCCTTGGGTAGAGCGCCCCAAAATCACCACATGCGGCGCGGGTTTGCCTTCGGCATCCAGGACGGTGATGTTCATGGTGCGGGCGATGCCCGTATGAAGAAACAAAACCAGGGCGGCGCTGAAAGCAGCCAAGTCCGCGCTGCCGCAGTCGGCAAGGCGTTATGCAGAGCATCTTCCAACCGACGCAAACGCGAATGCTTTGGATGCAAGGGCGTTGTTGAATTTCTAAAATTCAGTTGCCAAATTTCATTGTCCAAACAAAGGGCCGTCGTCACGGCAAGATTGCACAGTTCGCGGTGACGACAAAACGCTTGCCTCTGAATTCAACGCCTCGGTTTTGTGCAACTGGCTCGCACGCACCCCGAGCAACCGCAAACGGCGGGTCAAGTCCACCCTTTTCAAACACTCGCCCGCCGCACGGCGGATTTGCACTGCGTCGTGGGTCACATCGGCCAGGGTTTGATCGCGGGTGGCAACTTGAAAATCGTCGAACCGCAATTTGATGCCTATGGTTTTGGCGGTATACCCTTTGCGCTGCAGGTCGCCCGCCAAGCGGGTGCACAGGTCAGTGAACAGCGCAGACAAGGTGGGGCGGTCGCGCACGGCATGCAGGTCACGCTCGAAGGTGGTTTCGCGGCTGATGCTTTTGGGTTCGGTGAACGTCACCACGGGCCGCTCGTCGCGCCCGTGGGCCACCGCGTGCAGCCAGTTGCCGGTGTTGGCACCAAAGTGGGTTTGCAGCAGGGCCAGCGGTGCGGCGGCCAGCTCACCGATGGTGTGGATGTTGAGCGTCTGCAGTTTGGCATTGGCTTTGGGACCGATGCCGTTGATTTTTTTGGCAGGCAGGGGCCAGATGCGACTCTCGACCTCCTCCAAACGCAAGAGCGTGATGCCGTCGGGTTTGTTCAAGTCTGAGCCAATTTTGGACAGGAGCTTGTTGGGTGAAACGCCCACCGAACAGGTCAAGCCAGTAGCCTCGCGCACAGCCGCCTTGAGCGCCAAAGCGATGTGGTGGCCGCCGTCTTCATGCACGCCAGACACCTCTGTGAGGTCGATGTAAATCTCGTCAATGCCCCGGTCTTCCACCACCGGGGTGATGGCCCGCACAGCCGCTTTGAAGAGACGAGAGTAACGGCGGTATTCGTCGAAATCCACCGGTAGCAGCACCGCGTCTGGGGCCAGGGCGGCGGCTTTCATCACGCCCATGCCTGAATGCACGCCCAAAGCACGAGCGGCATAGGTGGAGGTGGTGATGACACCCCGCCCCACATAGTGCCGCAGGCGGGCATAGCGCCGACTGCCATCGGCAAGCCGCTCAGGCTGGTGGTCGCGGCCACCGCCAATCACCACGGGCTGCCCCTGTAAATCGGGGTAGCGCAGCAACTCCACGGACGCGTAAAACGCGTCCATGTCCAGGTGGGCAATCAGGCGATCATTCATGGGCTGCAGCGGTGTTCGAGGGAAACTACCACAGAGTTTTTGTCACTTGGGCGGAGCTTCGTAACGGACCGGTCGCCGCGCGTCGATATAATTTCGCTTTACCACCACGGCATTCGCGATGAAAAGTGCGTGCTGCATGCAATGACCAAGTTTGTCTTCGTGACCGGCGGTGTGGTGTCCTCGCTGGGTAAGGGCATCGCGGCTGCATCTTTGGCAGCGATTCTTGAATCGCGTGGCCTCAAAGTCACCCTCATCAAGCTCGACCCCTATATCAACGTGGACCCGGGCACCATGTCGCCCTTCCAGCACGGCGAGGTCTTCGTGACCGAAGACGGTGCGGAAACCGACCTCGACCTCGGTCACTACGAGCGCTACATCACCACCCGGATGAAGAAGGCCAACAACTTCACCACCGGGCAAATTTACAAATCGGTGCTGGAGAAAGAACGCCGCGGCGACTACCTTGGGAAAACCGTTCAGGTCATTCCCCATGTCACCAACGAAATCCAGGACTTCATCAAACGCGGTGCCGGTGTCGGTACACCCGAAGCGGTTGATGTGGCCATTGTGGAAATCGGCGGCACGGTGGGCGACATTGAAAGCCTCCCATTCCTCGAAGCCGCACGCCAAATGGCGCTGCGCAACGGGCAGAACAACACCGCATTTGTGCACCTCACTTACGTGCCGTTTATTTCGGCGGCGGGTGAACTGAAAACCAAACCCACCCAGCACACGGTGCAAAAACTGCGCGAGATTGGCATCCAGGCCGATGCACTCTTGTGTCGTGCGGACCGGCCGATTCCTGCCGAAGAGCGCGAAAAAATCTCCCTCTTCACCAACGTGCCCGAGTGGGGTGTGATTTCGGTCTGGGACGCCGACACCATCTACAAGGTGCCGCGCATGCTGCACGAGCAGGGGCTGGATGGCCTCATTTGCGACAAATTGCGCCTGTCCACACCGCCGGCCAATTTGAAGCAATGGGACGCGCTGGTCCACGAGGTGGGGCATCCACAGCACCACGTCACCATTGCGATGTGTGGCAAGTACACCGAGCTGTCTGACTCCTACAAGTCGCTGAACGAAGCGCTGCGCCACGCAGGCATTCACAACCACGCCCGCGTGCACATTGAATACATCGACTCTGAAACGCTGGCAGCGGACAACATCAGCCAGCTCGCACGTTTTGACGGCATCTTGGTGCCGGGCGGCTTTGGCAAACGCGGCGTTGAAGGAAAAATTCTGGCGGCACGTTTCGCCCGCGAACAGAAAATTCCCTACCTCGGTATTTGTTTAGGCATGCAGGTGGCCACCATCGAATACGCCCGCCACATGGCGGGGTTGAAGGATGCCAACAGCACCGAGTTCGACCCCACCACACCGAATCCCGTGATTGCCCTGATCGACGAATGGTTGGATGCCGATGGATCGATTCAAAAGCGCGACGCCAACTCCAACCTCGGTGGCACGATGCGTTTGGGTGCCCAGAGCTCGGACGTGAAAACGGGAACCTTGGCCTTCGACATTTATGGCCCTGTCGTGACCGAGAGGCACCGCCATCGCTACGAGGCCAATGAACATTACCTGGACCAGCTCTCGCAAGCCGGCCTCGTCATTTCGGCTCTCACCCAGCGCGAAAAACTCACCGAGATTGTGGAGTTGCCCCGCACCGTTCACCCTTGGTACATGGGCGTGCAGTTCCACCCCGAGTTCAAGTCCACGCCGTGGGACGGTCATCCGCTATTCACCTCCTACATCAAGGCAGCTCTGGTGCAGGCTGCTTCCACGAAGACCTCCAAGGCAGCAGCATGAAACTCTGCGGATTCGATGTCGGTTTGTCCCAGCCCTTTTTTTTGATCGCCGGGCCTTGTGTCATTGAGTCTGAGCAATTACAAATGGACGTGGCGGGTCAACTCAAAGAGATGACCTCCAACTTGGGCATTCCCTTCATCTTCAAAAGCAGCTTCGACAAAGCCAACCGTTCCAGCGGCTCCACGTTTCGCGGCCCCGGCCGCGACAAGGGGCTGGAGATACTGGCCAAAGTCAAACACGAACTCGGCGTCCCGGTGTTGACCGACGTGCACACCGAGGACGACATCACCGCCGCCGCTGCGGTGGTCGATGTACTGCAAACCCCTGCCTTCCTCTGCCGCCAAACCGATTTCATCCGCGCCGTGGCGCAAAGCGGCAAACCCGTGAACATCAAGAAGGGTCAGTTCCTTGCGCCGCACGACATGAAAAACGTGATCGACAAAGCGCGTGCGGCGGCCAAGGAAAAAGGCCTGAATGAAGACAACTTCATGGCCTGCGAGCGCGGCGTGAGTTTTGGCTACAACAACCTGGTCAGCGACATGCGCTCGCTGGCCATCATGCGGGAAACCGGCGCCCCCGTGGTGTTCGACGCCACCCACTCGGTGCAACTGCCTGGCGGCCAAGGCACCAGCAGCGGCGGTCAGCGTGAGTTCGTTCCCGTGCTGGCCCGTGCTGCGGTGGCCGTGGGCGTCGCTGGGCTGTTCATGGAAACCCACCCCGACCCCAACAAAGCCATGAGCGACGGCCCAAATGCCGTGCCGCTCAAGCACATGAAGGCCTTGCTAACCCAGTTGCTGGCCCTGGACCGTGTGATCAAAGCGCAGCCTTTGCTGGAGAACGATTTTTCTTGTTGAGAGCGCCAATGATGGCGCCCACAACAAGAGTTCAATTTCGCAGTGAAAAATTAACTCTGCTTCAATGAATACCGGTATGCGGGGAATATTCAAAACATTAATTTTTTTATCCTACGCATTCGGCATGGTTGTTATTTATGCCTTCAGTGGCAGAAAATATGATTGGATGAAGGACGAGAACCCTCTTGCAGTTATTCCTCGACAACTGGAGGAAGGTTTTAGCAATAGGCAAATTTTTACTTTTTCGGTGCTGCTTTTTTTGGTTTCACTTCAGGTCATTCTCTTCTTGAGCAGCGCCAACAGTTTTGAAAAATATTCCTCGGTTGTTTTTTCTGCGATGGCTATATCGCTGTGGTACTTCCTATGCTACAAAACCTGAGTGCCAGGAAGATAGCCCTACCCGTCAGAATATTTGGTATGAAAGCAAAATTCCCCGTCATCGTATTGACTTCGTTCATCATGGGTCTGCTACTGACCCCGCTGGTTTACGTTGCCATCGGCGCATTGGGCGGGTTTTCGATGGCATTTTCCATACTGTCATTGCCCCTACTGCTTGTCAGCACGCTGTTTCTTATGCGCCGATTCCTATTGCGAATCTCTGCGCCGGGGAAGGCCGGGCTCGGCTTCATGGTTGTTGAATTGGTGTGCTGGCTGTTGGTGGGGGTATTCTTGTTCATCGTGTCAGGCTTTACGCTTCTGACTGCGGAGGAACGTATGGGCCAGTTCTGCGTGTTGCTGTTGATTGCTACGGTTTTGGCCACGCCATTGGTGCTCCTGCGTCCGTCCGCCTTGGCGCGCCGGGTGGCTCAATGGCCTGCACAACTTGTTTTGGCGTGTTCGCTCATGGCTGCAGTGGCATCGATCATGTTCGCAGTGATCCACCTGTCCACCCCCGCACGCTTCTTGTAGCCGCATTCAACTGCATCATGAATCGACCGTGAAAGTTTGCTGCGATTCTTCTCGCAATCACCGAAGCCCAAACAACCTGAAACTTCTTTTGAAACTGGAGACACTAAATGAGCGCCATCGTAGACATCATCGGCCGAGAAATTTTGGACAGCCGTGGCAACCCCACCGTCGAATGTGACGTGCTGCTGGAAAGTGGCGTCATGGGCCGCGCAGCCGTGCCCTCAGGTGCCTCCACCGGTTCACGCGAAGCCATTGAACTGCGCGACGGCGACAAAGCACGCTACTTGGGCAAAGGCGTGCTCAAGGCCGTGGAGCATGTGAATACTGAAATTTCTGAAGCCATTCTCGGTTTGGATGCCTCCGAGCAGGCCTTCTTGGACCGCACCCTGATTGACCTCGACGGCAGCGACAACAAAAGCCGCCTCGGTGCCAATGCCACGCTGGCCGTGTCCATGGCCGTGGCCCGCGCCGCCGCAGAAGAAAGCGGCTTGCCGCTGTACCGCTACTTTGGTGGTTCTGGTGCCATGCAAATGCCTGTGCCCATGATGAACATCATCAACGGCGGTGCTCACGCCAACAACAGCCTCGACCTGCAAGAGCTGATGATCATTCCCGTGGGTGCCCCCACCTTCCGCGAAGCCATGCGTTATGGCTGCGAAGTGTTCCACGCCCTGAAGAAAATCCTGCATGACAAACACATCAGCACCGCCGTGGGCGACGAAGGCGGTTTTGCACCCAGCGTGGAAAGCCATGAGGCGGCGATTCAACTGATTTTGCAAGCCATCGACAAAGCCGGTTTCACCGCAGGCGAACAAATCGCCATTGGCCTGGACTGCGCTGCCAGCGAGTTCTACAAAGACGGGCAGTACGTGCTCGAAGGCGAAGGTGGCATCAAGCTCAGCAGCCAAGCATGGACCGACATGCTGGCCACTTGGGTCGACAAATACCCCATCATCAGCATTGAAGACGGCATGCACGAAGGCGACTGGGACGGCTGGAAACACCTCACCGAACGCCTGGGCAACAAAGTGCAGTTGGTGGGTGACGACCTGTTCGTCACCAACACCAAAATCCTCAAAGAAGGCATTGACAAAAAAATCGCCAACTCCATCCTGATCAAGATCAATCAAATTGGGACGTTGACAGAAACCTTCGCCGCCATCGAGATGGCCAAACGCGCCAACTACACCGCCGTCATCAGCCACCGTTCCGGTGAAACCGAAGACTCCACCATCGCCGACATCGCCGTGGGCACCAACGCGCTGCAAATCAAAACCGGCAGCTTGAGCCGGTCCGACCGCATGGCCAAGTACAACCAGTTGTTGCGCATCGAAGAAGACCTGGGTGATGTGGCCAGCTACCCTGGGCGGGCTGCCTTCTACAACTTGCGCTGATAAATTTGTGAGGCTGTTCAACCGTACGGTCAATGGACAGTCGAAATTCATCAAAGAAAGAAAAGAGAAAAGATCTCGAAGTTTTGGTGCCTGAGTCCGATTGGACGATCCTGCATTTTTTGCACCACTTAATCATGCTGGAAATAAAGTTCGAGAACTTTTCTTTGAGTGTTTTACCGTTGACACGAGAAATCGAAGGTGAGGGAGGCCCTTACCTTGATTGGATAAAAACCGATGTTTGCGTTCAGGATGGCGAGTTTTCGGCCCATGTTGAATGGAGCGTCATGCCAGGTGACCTGAGAAAATTTCGTGATCAACTCATACAAATGCGTGAGCAAATTTTTCACTCCCCGTCCAGCAAAATCAGTGCTTCCCTCACAGGAGGATGGAATGAATTTTCCCTGCGACTGGAAACCGTGAATCCGACCGGAGGAATTTTGGGAAGCTATACGCTTCATGACGCGCCCGGTGGCCCCAAGCTACAGGGTGGGTTTGGACTGGATCAGAGTTTTCTGATGGACATGGCCAAAGGCGTCGACTTGATTTTGGACACTCCCGCAACCCCTGTTGGCACCCCGTGAGCAACCGCCTCATCACCCTCTTGCTGGCAGCCTTGTTGGCTGTTGTCCAAGCGCAGTTGTGGTTTGGTGAGGGCGGTTTGCCGCGGGTGATGGACTTGCAAAACAGATTGCAAATTCAGCAAGCCGCGAACACGGCAGCCCGCCAGCGCAACGACCAGTTGCTGGCCGAGGTGCGTGACCTCAAAGAGGGCCTGGAGATGGTGGAAGAAAAAGCGCGTTATGAACTGGGCATGGTCAAACCTGATGAGTTGTTGGTGCAGATCGCGTCGCCCAAACGCTGAGCACGTGTCCACTCAATGACTGAGCTGTTGTGGAGCCTGAAGGCGTGGTTGGAGTTGCCCGTTTCTCTGGGTACCCAGCTCACCTCCTCCCGTTTGGAGCTTTTGGGTTTTGTGCTGGCCTTGGTCATGGTAGTGTGCAACATCCGCGTCAACCCTTGGGCTTGGCCTTTGGCCATCATCAGCTCTTTGGTCTACGCCCTGGTTTTTTGGCAATCGAAGTTGTATGGCGAATCGGGCCTGCAGCTTTTTTTTGTGGCGATGGCGCTGTGGGGCTGGTGGCAGTGGTTGCGTCGCGGGCAAGCGCAAGGGAACCTCTGCAAAACCCGTCGTGGATGCCGAGCGTTCGGATCGGGATGGGCTGCAAGGCGAGTTTTGCAGCCAATAGCCCAGCTATTGGCAAGGAACGGGGCGCCGCAGACCGCCCGAGACCGGACGATTCGGCGCCGCGAGGGGTTTTGCGGAGGTTCCCCAGGGCTGACCCTGGTGGTTCGTCCCTTAAAACCCGAGCTGCGCCTGTGGGTGCTCGCCTCATTCCTTGTCCTGTGGTTGGCCTTGGCACAACTGCTAGACCACCGCACGGACACTGATGTTCCGTGGTGGGACGCCGCCGCCACAGCAGGCAGCATCGTCGGCACCTGGTTGTTGGGGCGCAAACACGTCGAGAATTGGCCGGTTTGGGTGGCCGTCAATGCGGTCAGCATCGGGCTCTTCATCTACAAAGGCCTGTGGCTGACCTGTGGGCTCTACGCCGTTCTTTTAGCGCTGGCCTTGGTCGGCTGGCGGGCCTGGCACCGTTTGGCAATCCAAGAAGGGACATGAGGCATGCCTGCCTTTGTGATTGCCTTGCTGGGTGCCGAGAGCACAGGCAAAACAACGCTTGCCACCGCCTTGGGCCAAACACTGCGGGACACGGGGATAAACACGGCGTTGGTGCCCGAGTACCTGCGAGAGTTTTGCGACCAGCATGGCCGCACCCCCAGCCAAGCGGAACAAATCCATATTGCGTCTGAACAAACGCGTCGCATCGACCAGATGGCCCAGCGTTTCGACGTGGTCATCGCTGACACCACAGCCTTGATGACGGCGGTGTACAGCGACAAGGTGTTTGGTGATCGCACCCTGTACGCGGGCGCATTACAAGCTCACCGACGGGTCAATTTAACTTTGGTGACCGCGCTTGACATCACTTGGCAGCCGGACGGTTTGCAGCGTGATGGCCCAGAGGTTCGCGAGCCAGTCGACGCCTTGATTCGTAACGCACTGCATCAAGCCGGTTTGGACTACAGCGTGGTGACCGGGCAAGGCGCGCAGCGACAGCAAAGTGCGCTGCGCTGCATCGAACACGCCATGCGCCTGAATCTGCAAACACGCGAAGAAGAGAACGACGGCTTGGTGCGCTGGCGCGGGCTGTGTGAGCGCTGCGGCGACGCTGCGTGTGAGCGGCTTTGTTTGCCGCGTTAGGTTCAGGCTATTGGTGCTTCACAAATTCATGACAAACACCCCCTCCGTTCGCCCGGAGCCTGTCGAAGGGATCACCGAGGTACGCGCTGGCTTCGACACGCTCAGCCCGAACGGTGTGGGGTGTCACGTTTTTTGGAAACCTCTCAAGAAAACGCCGGGCCGCTCCCAAGTTTTCTCATCCCCCTCGGGGGGCCTGGCGCAAAGCGACAGGTCTGGGGGCGCTCAATAGACCGCGTTGAAGCGCTGAACCAGGGTTCAATGCCTGGTGACCAAGCCAGCAAACGTCGTGTCGGGCAACGCGACGGCGGACGTGGGACGCTGGTTGACACTCCACTGGTTGCGTAAATCTCGGAAGGCGGCCAACGGCAAGGCGTGTGACACCAAAAATCCCTGAATGGCGCGGCAACCAGCGTACTGCAGCAACTCCAGTTGACCTGCATCTTCCACGCCCTCGGCAACGGTGGTCATACCCAAAGCCGTGGCCAACTGAACGATGGTGCGGACAATGGCGCGGGCGTCGCGTCGCGACATGAGTTCGCGCACAAACGCGCGGTCGATTTTCATCGTGTCGAATGGGAACTGGCGCAGGTAAGCCAGCGACGAATAGCCCGTTCCAAAGTCGTCCAGTGCCACGCGCACACCGAGGCCGCGCAAGGCGTGCAACTGCGTCAACGCCACCGTGGACTCGTCGATGAAGATGGACTCGGTGATCTCGATCTCCAAACGATGCGGCTCCAGTCCGGACTGGGTGAGGGCATGCTCCACACAGGACAGAAAATCTGGACGCATCAGTTGCACCGGCGACACGTTCACCGAAATGGGCAAATCAGGCAGGCCGACGGCCGCTTGAACACAGGCCTCATTCAGTGCCCAGGTGCCGATGTCCGCAACCAAACCCGCTTCTTCGGCCACGCGGATGAATTCCACTGGCGAGACGCTACCGAGCAGCGGATTGTTCCAGCGCAACAAGGCTTCGGCCCCGCAAATGGCCCACCGACCCACTTCAATCTGGGGCTGCCAATGCAGCGCAAACTCACCACGGCTCAACGCCAAGCGCAACTGCTGCTCCACCGACAACCTGCGCCGACTGCGCTCCACCAAGGAGCTGGCAAAAAACTCGTAGCGACCGCGCCCCGCTTGTTTGGCTGCATAGAGGGCGAGGTCACCATTGCCCAGGGCTTCGTCCACGGTGTCCGCCTGGTCGGGCAGCATGGCGATGCCGATGCTGGAGCCCACCGCCACATGGTGGCCCATCACTTCACAGGGTTGCTGCAATTCCTGTAAGAAACGTTCGGCGAGCGTGGTGACCTCTTCATCGTTGCGCACATCGTCGAGCACCACCGCAAATTCATCGCCGCCCAAACGGGCGACCAAGTCACCGCGTCGCATGCAGCTTTGCAGACGCTGTGCGGTGAGCTTGAGGACTTCGTCGCCCACGGAATGACCCAGCGAATCGTTGATGCTTTTGAAGTTGTCCAAGTCCAAACAAAACAAAGCGCTGCGCCGAGAACTTGACAGACTGGGGTCCATCACTTGGGCCAATCTCTCGTGCAACTGCACCCGGTTGGCCAGCCCTGTGAGCGAATCAAAGTGAGCCAGATAACGCAGCCGGTCTTGCACTTGATGTTCTTGGGTGACGTCGGCAATGACACCGCGCCAACCCAAGGTGCGGCCCGACTCATCCAGCAGGGGCTTGCCTGTCAGCAACCACCAATGGGTTTGCTCGTTGATGTTCACTGGGACTTCGATGTCGCGAAACGGACGCCCCAGATTCAGTGCGGCGCGCAACTGCTCCAATCCCGTGCTCGGGTGATCCGAGGGTTTTCGCACCTGCAGGGCTCCAAGCAGACTGAGCAACTGCAACTCCGTCGCGCTGTGTTTGAAGGCCGTGGCGAGTTTGCTGGACACGTGGCGGAAACGCCCGCTTCGGTCAATTTCCCACAACAAGTCGGTTGAGTGCTCCTCGAAGTCACGCAGCAACAGGCTGGTGACTTGGCTTTGACGCGCGGCTTCACGCTCTGCCATCAAGCGTGCCGTGGACGCATTGGCCGTTGTCAGCAATCCGGCGATGACGGTGAACCCGTAGCCCGCATAAAACAGCATCAAGGGCAGGTACTCTGGGTCGTAGACGGTCAGTGCCCCCAACATGGCACCCAGGGTCAAGATCAGCACGTAGACGACCCCGGCCAAGGGCACGGTCGCCAAACTGAAAGCACCGGCGCAAGTCAACCCGGCGATCAAGGTGGCAATGAGCAAACGCTGCTGTGTTGAAGCGATCGAAAACCAAAGCAGAGGAACCGCCGCCCATGTGGCCGCGAGAAGCGCCGCATGCAAAGTCGCGCGACGCACGGCCTTGGGCGACACCGAGACGAAGCTTCGGCTACGCCCGCTGTGCCAAGACCACATGCCCATGGCACACATGAGCAACAGCGCCGACAACCACAGGGCCATGGCCAAGGGTGTGGTGCTGGGCCCTATGGACCAAACCACCAAAAGACCGCCGAGCGCATTGGCCAGCATGTTGAAGGGCGTCAAGCGGACCAGGGCTGCCACGTGTTTGGCCCGAATCTCGGCCGACACAGGATCGCGGGCGCTGTAAACACCAAACTGTGCCTGCCAGCGCTGACGCCATGGGCCCACACTTGAATTGCGCGATGCTGATCGGGTAGCGGGACGTGGCACGGGTCACAGAGCCGGTCGAAACACCGGGCGGCGAATCCAAGAGCCAGAATGGTAGCCAGCGCCGGTGTGTTTGGGGCCTTGTTACGTTGACGGTAAAAGGCCTATTGGTGAAGTCTTCATCGGTTTTTCAAGAAAGTACACGCTCACAGACAATCAGCGCTGTCTACAAGCGCCGCAGTCACAAGGAACAAGACGATGAATGCACCCCACCAACCCCTGCCCTTGCAAGGCGTGCGTGTGGTCGAACTCACCCACATGGTGATGGGACCGGCTTGCGGCATGGTGCTGGCCGATTTGGGCGCCGAAGTCATCAAAGTGGAGCCTTTGTTGGGCGACAACACCAGGCGCCTCATGGGTGCGGGCGCGGGGTTTTTCTCGCTCTTCAACCGCAATAAAAAGAGCCTGGCCGTGGACATCACCCAACCGGCGGGACTGGAGGTTTTGCTGAAATTGCTGACCACGGCCGATGTCTTCAGCGAAAACTTCAAACCTGGTGCCATGGAGAAACTGGGTTTGGGGCCCGACGTGCTGCGCGCATTGAACCCAGAACTGGTCTATGTGGCGCACAAAGGTTTTCTGCCCGGCCCCTATGCACAACGCACCGCGCTCGATGAAGTGGTACAGATGATGGGCGGTTTGGCCTACATGACGGGGCCACCCGGCCAACCCTTGCGGGCAGGCAGCAGCGTCAACGACATCATGGGCGGTATGTTCGGTGCGATTGGCGTGCTGGCCGCCTTGCTGCAAAGGCAAAGCACGGGTCAAGGCCAGGTCGTACAAACCGGTTTGTTTGAGAACAACATCCTGTTGGTGGCTCAGCACATGACGCAATTCGCCGTCACAGGCCTGCCGCCCTCCCCCATGCCCAGCCGCATCTCCCCCTGGGGAATCTACGACGTGTTCACGGTTAAAAACGAGGAACAGATTTTTCTGGCCGTGGTGTCCGACACCCAGTGGGTCATTTTTTGCGAGTCGTTTGGATTTGATGATTGGCGCACGGATGCCAGCGTTGCCACCAACAACCAGCGTGTGCAGGCCCGCGAGTGGTTGATGCCCGCACTGCGACGCCGCTTGCAGACCCAAACAGCCGCCGAGATCGCCGCTTTGTTTGAGGCCCGAGGCTTGCCCCACGCCTTGATCAAACGCCCACACGATTTGTTTGAGGATGAACACCTGCAACAAACCGGTGGCCTCGCCCCTGTGCGTATTCCGGCGGACGCCAGCATGGCCTCGTGCGACATCGACACCCACATGGCCTTGTTGCCACTCACGATGGGAGGCCAACGACCGCCGCTGCGACTGCCGCCGCCATCCGTAGGACAAGACACGGCTGAACTGCTCCTCAGCTTGGGCTACACCACAGAGCAACAGTCCAGCTTGGTGCAGTGCGGCGTCATCAAGACCGTGGCGTGACAAGCGTCCCGGGCTGTCCCAGGCTGTCCCAGGCCAGTATTGAAACACCGTGTTCAAGCACGCCATCTCCGCTGGACCGAAAAATGCCATGGTGCCCGCACTATCTGTGATGTGGCACTGCTGTGCCGGGTGACCCGCTCATTGCGGTGCTGTCGCTGTTTCAGCCATTCAAGCAGGTGTTCCGTGGCGCAAAGCGTTGGAGCGTTTAGAGCCGCTAACAAAACCGTTCGGGCTGAGCTTGTCGAAGCCAGCGCGTACCTCGGTGCAAGGCCCTTCGACCTCGGGGCGAACGGTGTATGCAGTGTTTTGTTAGCGGCTCTTAATTGCCACACACCCCAAGATCGCGGGCCGGTTTATTGATCCGGCCCTGTGAAGTATGAACTTCCGTTCGGGTTGAGCCTGTCGAAACCCAGGTTTCACGCGCTACCCTTCGACAAGGCCTTTAGTCCTGAGCCCTGCCGAAGGGTCAGGGCGAACGGTTATGACTTCACAGGGCCGGATCAATAGTACGGTGGTGCAGCCACCGAGCATGATGTCTCGGATCAACAGGTTCTAAAAAACCGTCAGCGCGGCGTCATGGGCACGGCGGGCTGCTGGTCAAAGCAGCAACTCGTCCATTTCAAGCTGCAGATTCCGTCGTGCAGCGTCCTCGCAGCGCTCACGCATGTTTGGCGTCAGAAAAACACGTGGCTGTGACAACAACCTCTGCAAAAAACGGCGGCGCCCCACCTGGAACAGCGCCCGCGACACGACCGCAGGACAGAACTCACGCGCCACACCGAGGGCATAGGCCTGGTACGTGGTCCAGTCACTGCCCAGCACGGCCAGATCAATGTCGATGAAGGACGCAGCATCACCGTCCAACACCGTTGGTTGGTGATGGTGGGCTGTCAACATGATCAATTCCGACACACGATCCCGTTCGCTGGCGGTGAGGTTGCTGTGACGCTGCAAGCTCTGCTGCGCCAACTCGGCACTACGCCACTCGTTCGTTGACTCGCCCACCACATAGACCGCATCGTGGAACAGCAGGGCCATCAGCACGGTGCGGGGGTCATCAAAATGCGCCTGATTGAATTCCCGCAGGCACATCTCAATGTGTGACCACGCATGGTAGACGCGGCCGGGGGAGTCATAGGCCTGCCGAACCACTCGGAAGAGTTCGGCGTCACATCCCTGCCAGGCCAGTGCAGGCAAGCCTTGGAGATAGTCGGCAGGGGGATCGCAGAGCGTCATGGTCTGTGGCGAAGAATGCGCCCGTCGTAAGCGCAACTGAGCAACGCTGAACTGGACAGGGGCAACAAGTCGGTGACGAAGTTGTCGTGCGCATGCTGCCACAAACACTGGTGCGTTGCGCTCCAGTGACGAACCCAGCCGTCTTCCGCCCCGCTGTACAGCAACGCATCCATCGCAAAACGCAAGCAGCGAAGTGCAGCGCGGTGGGCTTGCCAGCAGCGCGCAAGGTGCCATCCATTGTTTTGACGAACCCAGTGGTGAATTCTGCCCATCACATCACCCGCCACCAGCTGTTGCCCGTCCCTGGAGATGGCCACTGCACGCAGCGGCGCATCTACCTTCAAGGTCCAAGGATGGCGCTGTTGATCTGCACGCCATGCCACCACCTCACCGCTCTCCAAGGCGGCCACCAACAATCCATCCTCATCGGAGTCCAAATCCCAAACCCAGCCCAAGCCGTGAGCAAACTTTTGAGCGGAACCCGCATTGAGGTCGCTCAAGACCATGGTGCCGTCAGCTGCCCCTGAAACAATGTGACCTTGCCAGGCATGCACGCACAAAATCGCCCCCTCGTGCGGATGCAGCACGGCATCGCATCGATGATGCGCCAGATCCCAAACCCGCAAACTTCGGTCCCGGGACACCGAAACCAGTCGTCCATCACCCGCCGATGCGAGGCCCAGCACCGACTGACTGTGCCCGCGTAAACAGCCCGCGTCTGCGCCTTCTTCGGTCCACAGACGAATCACCGCATCTCGCCCACCGCTGGCGACCAGGTTGAGATCTGCACGGCACAAACTCCAAACATACCCCTCATGTGACGGGGTGAAGGCCGTATTGAGCCGCAGGTTTGGCAAGGAGGCGGGCGTTTCGCGACGAAACATCACGTCACTTCGCACGATGTGTTTGATGCCTTGGGTGACGGTGGCGCCAGCATGCCAAAGGTGGTGTTCAAACAGAATCAGGCTGCCTCTGCGGGGCCGCACCCGTGCCACCACGGGCGGTTGACTCTGTCCGTCCGCAGTGGTGCCGGGCCCCCCTGCGAAAAACAGCGTATCGCCACCTTCAAAGTCGTCGCCATCGGTCAGGTAAATCATGAAGGTCAGCCGCGACTGAAGCATGGGGCCACGCTGATGAACACCCTCTTGATGAATATGAAAAGCCTGGTCAATGCCATGGTGGAGCACGCCCAGGCCCGCTATGAACAACTCTTGGCACAAGGACAGGGTCCCGAAGCGCGTTTGCGCGCCTACCTGGATGCCCGGCTGGCTTTAGAGCCGCTAACAAAACACCGCATACACCGTTCGCCCTGAGCTTGTCGAAGGGCCTTGCACCGAGCTACTCGCTGGCTTCGACAAGCGCAGGGCAAACGGTTTTGTTAGCGGCTCTTAGGCGATGGCGCAGACGCCGACCTGGCCGCTGCTTGGGTCATGGTGGGCGCAGAGGCGGTGCGTGAACCAGAGGTCAGGGAGGTGTATCAGCGCGCGGTGAGCGCCGACTTGGACCAGCTCACCGGCTTGGTGAAAGACTGCATGGTTCACCACCAACGCGACACCAGCGGCGCAGCCAGCCTGGCCTGCGCACTGTTGGCGATGATGGAAGGTGCCTTCCAACTGTCTTGCGCAACCCGAGAACTGATGCCCCGTGGTTATGCAGCGCAAGCGGCCTGGGACTGTGCGCGGCTGGGTATGGAGGCTGCACAGCCCATGCGTCGCAAGAAAAACTAAGCGTCAGCCCAAACGCCCCGACGTCATCTGCAATACGCGGTCACATCGCGCGGCCAAGGATTGGTCGTGGGTCACCACCACAAAGGCCATGCCCTGGCGTTTGGCCAGGTCAAGCATCAGGTCGAACACCCCTTGCGCCGTCCCCCGGTCGAGGTTGCCGGTGGGCTCGTCGGCCAGCACGCATGACGGGTTGCCCGCCAGCGCACGGGCCAAGGCCACACGTTGGCGTTCTCCCCCTGAAAGTTCCGAGGGGCGGTGGTCCACACGGTCCCCCAAACCCACCTGGGTCAACACGTCACGCGCCCGCTGCCGCGCCTGTTGTTGCGGCAGGCGACGAATACGCAGTGGCATGGCCACGTTGTCCAGCGCGGTGAACTCGGGCAGCAGGTGGTGGAACTGGTAGACAAACCCCAGATGCTGGTTGCGCCACTGGCCTTGTTCTTGCGCATCCAAACGTGCGAAATCACGCCCCATCAGTTCGACGCTGCCTTGCGTGGGCGCTTCCAGTCCGCCCAAGGCATGCAAGAGCGTGCTCTTGCCTGAACCCGACGCGCCGACGATGGCCAAGGTTTCACCGCGTGGCACTTGCAGGTCCACCCCTTTGAGCACGGCCACATCCAGCGGGCCTTCAGTGAAACGTTTGTGCAGGTTGATGGCCTGCAACACCAAAGCAGACGACACAGCTTCATTCATAACGCAAGGCCTCGGCCGGTTGCACGCGGCTGGCGCGCCAACTGGGGTAAAGCGTGGCTAAAAACGCCAGCACCAGGGAGATGATGGCAATGGGAACAATGTCGCCACTTTGCGGCTCGCTGGGCATGCGGGTGATGAGGTAAATGCTGCCCGGCAAAAAGCTGGTTTGCAACAAACGTTCAATGGCGGGCACGATGACGTCGATGTTGTAGGCCACCAGCAGTCCCAAACCCACACCACTGAAGGTGCCGATCACACCCGAAGCCGCGCCCTGCACCATGAAGATGCCCATGATGGAACGGGGACTGGCACCCAGGGTGCGCAGAATCGCAATGTCCGCGCGTTTGTCTGTGACCGTCATCACCAAGGTCGACACCAAATTGAAGGCAGCCACCGCCACGATGAGGGTCAGGATGATGAACATCAAACGCTTTTCGATTTGAACCGCGTCAAACCATTGTTTATTGGTGCGTGTCCAGTCGCGCACCCGGTTTTCGCCACCGAAGGCGACTTCCAACTGGGCCGCCACCTCACGCGCTTGGTGCAGGTCTTTCAAGCGAAGTTGCACGCCGTTGGGGCCTTCGGTGCGAAACAGTCTCGCGGCGTCTTCCATGTGCATCAGCGCCAAACCGCTGTCGTACTCGTAGTGGCCGGCGAAAAACGTGCCCACCACGGTGAGTTGTTTCAGACGCGGCACCACGCCTGCCGGTGTCACCTGACCGCCAGGTGCCACCAGGGTGACTTTGTCGCCCACCCGCACACCCAAAGCACGCGCCAGCTCGTCGCCCAACACCACGCCCCAACCACCGGGCACCAATTGGGCGAGCGTGGTGTCGCGCAGCTGGGCGGCCAGGTCGGTCACTTTGGCTTCTTCGTTGGGCAAGATGCCGCGCACCACCGCGCCGCGCATGTCGTCGCCGCGTGCGATCAACGCTTGCGTGGCGACAAAGGGGGCTGCACCGATCACCTGCGGGTTCTGGCTGGCCTTGGCCGCTGTGGCTTGCCAGTCGGGCAACGCCGCGCCAAAGGGAGCCATCACCTCCACATGGGCAATGACAGAGAGCATGCGGTCGCGCACTTCTTTTTGAAAACCATTCATCACCGACAGCACGATGATCAGCGCCGCCACACCGAGCGCAATGCCCAGCATGGACACGCCAGAGATGAAGGAAATAAATCCGTTGCGCCTGCCGGTTTTGCCCGAGCGGGTGTAGCGCCATCCAACTTGTAATTCATAGGGCCAGTTCATGGGGAGGGGATGCTACAGGAGTGGGGCCACATTCGCGCCGCCAGTGCTTGGGGGATGGCCGGTGAGTTCTGAAAATCCCTCCGCAGCCGAGCGGAAAATCTTTCCAGGCGTAATCGGCTGCACCCTCTTACCATCTGGTCCACCCAAAAATACAGCCTTCGGAGACCCCCATGCCCACCATCACCAACATTGAAGACCTGCGCATCCTGGCCGAAAAACGCGTGCCCCGCATGTTTTATGACTACGCCGATTCGGGTTCGTGGACCGAGGGCACCTACCGCGCCAACGAGAGTGATTTTCAAAAAATCAAACTGCGCCAGCGGGTGGCGGTCAACATGGACAACCGCAGCACACGCTGCCAGATGGTGGGCATTGATTGCGCCATGCCGGTGGCCATTGCACCAACGGGCCTGACCGGCATGCAACATGCCGATGGCGAAATGCTGGCCGCCCGCGCAGCCAAAAATTTCGGCATTCCGTTCACGCTCTCCACCATGAGCATTTGTTCGATTGAAGACGTGGCACAAGCAACGCAAGCGCCGTTCTGGTTCCAGCTGTATTGGATGCGCGACCGTGACTTCATGGAGCGCCTCATGGACCGCGCCAAAGCAGCCAACTGCTCGGCCCTGGTGCTCACGCTCGACCTGCAAGTCATCGGCCAGCGCCACAAAGACCTGAAAAACGGATTGACCGCACCGCCCAAACCCACGCTGGCCAACATCATCAACCTGATGACCAAACCGCGCTGGTGTTTGGGGATGGCGGGCACGCGGCGCCACAGCTTTGGCAACCTTGTGGGCCATGCCAAAGGCGTGAGCGACATGAGCTCGCTGGCGTCGTGGACCAAAGAACAGTTTGACCCGCGCCTCGATTGGAACGACGTGGCCTGGATCAAAAAACGCTGGGGCGGCAAACTCATCCTCAAAGGCATCATGGACGTGGAAGACGCCCGCCTGGCTGCCGACAGCGGCGCCGATGCATTGGTGGTCTCCAACCACGGCGGCCGACAGCTCGATGGTGCGCCCTCTTCGATTGCCGCCCTGCCCGCCATCGTGGACGCCGTGGGCCAAGACATTGAAGTGTGGATGGACAGCGGCATCCGCAGCGGCCAGGACGTGCTCAAAGCCTGGGCCCTGGGCGCACGCGGCACGATGATCGGCCGACCCTTCCTGTACGGCCTGGGCGCAATGGGCGAAGCGGGCGTGACCAAGTGCCTGGAGATCATCCACAAAGAACTCGACATCACCATGGCGTTTTGTGGGCACACCGATATTCGTAACGTGGATAAGAAGATTTTGATTGCGGGCAGCTTCCCTTGATTCGCCCACACCTGCCATCTCACAGCAATGGCGGCAGCGCATTGCAGCTCTTAATGCGCTGGGGCAGGTCAAATCGTGCAGAGCGTTGCTTGCGTTTTATGGTCTAGGAAGTGCAACAGTTTCTCTCGTACAGGCATACCAGTCACCTCCAAGCTTTCCCACCGCATCAAGAAGGTGATGGCTGATCCTTGAATCAACGAGTAGCTCAGAGGCGATGTAAAGACCAAGCACGTTCAGCAGAACAACGCTTCCGCCAGATGGTTCGGACGACACCTGAATGACCTGTCTAAGAGAGCACTCATAGCGGACTTTCGATAACGCGACGCCAGGCGCAGCGACAAAATGACTTTCGCAGGACTCTATTCCAGCGGCAGAAAACTCACTGATTTCTCTCGGAAGATTTGCGCATGTGGCGTTCATCTTCTCCAGCAGCGATGCACTGACAACGTTCACCACACAAGACTTGGTTTCAAGAATGTTTACGAGTGTGTCCTTATCCGTGCCGTCTCTCGGGTTGACTTGCGTGTACATCAGTACGGGTGGGTTGCAACTTGCCACGGTAAAAAACGAGTAGGGGGCAAGGTTCGGAATCCCCAACTTGGAGATTGTGCTGATCCAAGCGATGGGACGAGGAATGACACCGTGCGCGTCAACCGCGCCGTCTGGGTGGATAAACCCACCAAGCCCACGCCACGAGGACGGCGAAGACGGAGTAGGCCACAGCAAACATCCACAAGGGCGCATTGAAGTAAAGGATCCGCTCCAGCCAGTGCTGCACAAAACTCGCGCCATAAGCCGCCTCACTCGCTTGCAGCCGCAGCCACGACTCCAGCAGGGTGAGCGGACAGTACCGACCCAACCAAGCCTGCGCCGCAATGACCACGATGGCCGCAAGGTGCAAGACGCGGAAAACATAGGCATTGACCCAAGCCCATCGGAGCCAGTTGCCAATGACGATGGCAGGAAGGCCCGCCACGACGAAGAGGACGATGGCGAAGTGGAGGATCAGTACGGTGTCTGCGAGATGGGCAAACGGCACGGGTGGAATGTTGAGGTTCGGGTTTGAATCAGCGGTGGCTCGGAAGCCTTGCCTCAAACCACCGCCAGCCCTTGCAGCAAGGGCCATGTGTAAGGCTTCCAAGCTAAGAGCGTGTTTACGATCTCCTGAGGAGCAACGCCAAGAATGCCAAGTGGACGAACTGTAGGCTGGTATTGAGCAGCCGCTCGCAGTTCTTCCACAGCCGCCGGTTCTTGTCCAACCAGGCAAAGCTACGCTCGACGATCCAGCGCTTGGGCATGACCTTGAAGGTGTGCAACTCGCTCCTCTTGGCGATCTGTACCGTCACATGCCCTCCAAGAACCTCTTGCACGCCCTGCGCGAAGGGCTCTCCCACGTACCCGCTGTCAGCCAGCAAGCTTTGCACCCGTGCCAGTCCCGGTTTGCAACGCTGCAGGGCCTGCAGCGCCTCCTTGCGGTCAGTCACCTCGGCCGTCGTCACCGCCACTGCGTGTGGCAACCCTTGCGTGTCCACTGCAATGTGTCGCTTGATGCCCGAAACCTTCTTGCCCCCGTCATAGCCCTTGAGCGCCGTCGTGTCCGTATTCTTCACGCTCTGCGCGTCCACGATCAACAGCGTGCTGCATGCGTTGCGCCCCAGTCTGTCTCGGGCCGCGCCAACCTGATTTTTTTAAAGCCCGTTCCAACACGCTCACACCGTCCTGGTCAGGCTCACTCCATTTGCGCCAGTAGGCATAGACCGTCGTCCACTTCGCAAACTCGCTCGGCAAGAACCTCCACTGGCAACCCGTTCGCAGCAGGTACAGCACCGCGCAGAACACCTCATACAGATCCACCTTCGTCGGCTTGGTCGCCTTGCGCACGCTGCGCAGCAGCGGCTCAATTTGCTCAAACTTCTCCCGGCTGATGTCGCTGGCGTATCTCTTTCTCTTCATCTGCCTATTTTCGGGTCAGAAGAAGATCGTAAACACGCTCTAAGAGCAGGGACGTCGCACAGACCGTCACCGCTACAAATCTCCAATAAAAGTGCTTCTCGGATTTCGAGTAGTTTTTGCAGGCTTGCTTATCTCCCAGTCTTACCACTTCATGTCCCCATTTTTTCACATCCAATGCCGTAGCGTCGTCGGCACTCGGCCTGGGGCAGATGATACGTATGCGTTGCCTATGGCCCTGGGTTGAGCCTTTCATGCCGAGACAAGGTAAATTCGCCGTATGCAAAACATCTACGAAGCGGCCAATGCCGTTGAGGCGCACATGCTGCGCGACTTGCTCAAACAAGAGGGTATTGCCGCCCACATACACGGGGAGTATTTGCAGGGCGGCATGGGTGAGCTGCCGGCCGCGGGTTTGGTTCGTTTGGTGGTGGATGAAGCCGACGTGGATCGTGCGCGTGCTTTGTTGACTTCGTGGGAGCAAACCCAGCCCGCTGAATCGGCAGCAATCACCCCGAAGACGTCAGCACGCCAGGGCCGCGTCAGGGCGGGATTGGTGGGTTTGGCCATGGGTATGGCACTGACCACCGTTTATTTCAAAGCACCCGCCCGAGTGGATGGGTTTGACCACAACCACGACGGGGTACTGGACGAGAAATGGACAGACAGCCTCAGCCGTCAACCGCTGAAGTACGAGGTTGACCGCAATCTGGACGGCAAAGTCGACTACATCTCCTGGTTCGACAAGCGTGGTTTAGTGACAGCCAGCGAAGCCGATGACGATTTCAACGGCAGTTTTGAAAGCCGCAGCACCTACAAATACAACCAACTGGCATCAACCGAAACCGACTCCGATGGCGACGGTTTTCCTGAATTTCGCCAACGTTATGAACACGGCGTCTTGACCCACATCGACATCATTCAACCGAACACGGGATTGCCGCTGCGGGTGGAGCGCTATCGCTTAGGTCGCTTGCAGTCGGTCGACATTGACAGCAACAACGATGGTGTGCTGGATCAGCGTTTGTATTACTCACCAACTGGCCAAGTCAGCCGATCCGAGACAACTCGGCCCTGAAAGGGACAGCGTTTAGAGCCGCTAACAAAACCGTTCGGGCTGAGCTTGTCGAAGCCAGCGCGTACCTCGGTGCAAGGCCCTTCGACCTCGGGGCGAACGGTGTATGCAGTGTTTTGTTAGCGGCTCTTAGAACGCGAACTTGAACCCCACCGACGCCGCAGTCGTGCGTGGCGTTTCCCGGTTCACCGCGTAAGACGCATTCAAGCTCCACGCTTTGCTCAAAGTCCAGCGCGCACCCACACCGAGCCAGGGTTTGTTGCGGTCGTCGCCGTAGGTTTCTGCGCCCACTGTCCACGCTTCAGTGGCAGCCCATTCGGCGGCAATGGCCCAGGTGGTGCTGTCCAGCTTGGACGGGCGGTCGCGCGTCCAGCCGAGGTTGGCATGCACTGTCCAGTCGGCGGGCAGGGGGCGGGTGAGCACCAAATTGACGGCGGTGGTGTTCAAACGGTAGGAGCCGTCGCCGGGGCCTTTGGCAGACACCGCGCCATAGGCCAAGGTGACCGAGGTGCCGTCCTGGCCACCATCGATCAAACCGGTTTTGCCCCCCAAGGCCCACGCATTGGCGTGCTGTGACTCGAACTTGCTGCGTGCAAAAGCCAGTGCCAGTTGGGTTTTGAAACCCACACCGCAACCGACTTGGGTGCTCCAAGCGTTTTCGCTGGACTCACCGCGCGTTTTGGCTCGCGCAGCGAAGGACTCCCACTCGCATTCCTTTTGGGCCAGAACACCGGCATCTTCGGTGGCGAAAGGTCGGCCTGCGTGGGCAGGGCCAGCCGCGATCAACAGAGCGCTGACGCATGCCTTAGCCACCAAGGATGCTGACGATGTGCCAAACACTGATTTCATTGTGAATTAACTCCTGGGTCGCTATGAACTTGTCAGAACAAAGGCGTGATTCTTTACGCCATCCTCTGAACGGGTTTAAAGGCACTGACGGTTTGTTCGAGAACCCGGGCTTGCTCGGAAAGCTCTCGTGCCACCGCTGCGGTTTCTTCCACGAGGGCGGTATTTTGTTGGGTCGTGCTGTCCAGTTGTGTCACGGTGTCGTTGACCACCATGATGCCAGCGCCTTGCTCGGCGGCGGCGTGGGTGATTTCTTGAATCATGCTGCTGACCCGGCCCACACTGGTCACGATTTCATCCATGGTCGCGCCCGCATCACGCACCAACTGGCTGCCGGCCTCGACTTTGTCGACGCTGGTTCCGATCAAGGTTTTGATTTCCTTGGCCGCTTCTGCACTGCGCTGCGCCAGAACACGCACTTCACCCGCCACCACGGCAAAGCCCCGGCCTTGCTCCCCAGCACGCGCGGCTTCGACGGCGGCGTTCAGCGCCAGGATGTTGGTTTGGAAAGCAATGCCGTCGATCACGCCAATGATGTCGCTGATTTTCTTGGAGGCCACGTTGATTGCGTCCATGGTGGACACCACTCGCGAGACCGCTTCGCCACCTTTGGCGGCCACCTGGCTGGCGCTCACGGCCAACACATTCGCCTGGCGCGCAGAGTCGGTGCTTTGTTTCACGGTGGCCGTGATCTGCTCCATGCTGCTGGCGGCACTTTGTAGGCTGGCGGCGGTTTGTTCGGTGCGTTGGCTCAAGTCCATGTTGCCTGAGGCAATTTGCGCACTGGTGCTGGAAATTTGTTGCGCCGAGACTTGCACGCGCCCCACCACGCTGGCCACCTTGTCGAGAAAGCGGTTGAACAAGGTGGACAGCTCACCGAACTCGGCCACGGCCTGGGGCAAACGGCGAGACAAATCACCATCGTCGCCGTTCAGGTTGCGAACGGCTTCGCGCATGTCGCGCAGCGGGGTCATGATGGAACGAATCACAAAAAAAAGAAAGCATGGCCAGCGCAGCGACACACGCCGTAATCACCAACAAGGTCACGGTTTGGCCGCGTTCCAACTGTTTGTGGGTCTTGGCCTGTATGGCCGAGGCGGCCGCCTCAATGGCATCGCCCGATTTTTCAAGCGCGGCTTCGGTGGATTCAAAGGCCTTGTCAAACGCAGCCACTGCAGCATCGGCGTCGGCGGCGGCCTTGATGGCTTGGGGCAAGGCTTTCGCTATTGCCATGTAGTTGTGCACCGCAGGCAATGCCTCGGCGACGGCTTTGGCAGCGGCATCAGGAAGCTGGTCTTGCGAAGCCAGCTGGATGGATTGGGCCATCTCGGCGGCGTGGGCATCCAATGCTTTGGCCGCCGCTTCCAAAGCATTGGTGTCCGAGGACAACCACGCCAAACGAATGGCATAGGCATCGGCACGAATCGCGTCGTGCACCATGTCCGCGTTCATGGAGTGGCGCACGGCCGAAGTCGTGGCCGTCAGCGCCTCGGTCGCGGCGCGCGCCTCAGTGCTGTTGGTCCAGGCCAAATAGGCCACCACCAGGGTGCTGGCAATGCTGATGGCCATCAGACCCGTGAGACGGTGTTGGATGGTCAATGTTTTCATGGGTAAGGTGGTGTTCAAGCCATTGGAAGGTCGCTCTGTTTGAGAGTTTCCGCCGAAAACATTGCCGCCTAAAGGTCAAATTGACGCACTTTGAACCGCTTGTTTTCGCACGTGCAACCAAGCCAGGTGAGCTGTCTCGTTTGATTCCGCACCTTCTTCCAGCCGTCCACTCCCGTTCGGGCCAGCCCAGCTTGTACGCGCTCCCCTTCGACAACCTCATGGCAGACGGTTCAAATTTCATCGGGCCGGATCAACAGGGCCCAATCACTATCGCAAACGCGTTTGCATTTGCAATAATGCACCCCATGGAACGCCAAACCCGCCAACAACGTGCCGTGATGCAAGTCATTGCGGACAGCGGGCGGTCGCTGAGTCCGCAGGAGGTTTTGGCTTTAGCGCGGCATGTGGTGCCCAGTATCAATTTATCGACGGTCTACCGGCAACTCAAAAACTTGCATGCGCAAGAGCGCTTGATCCGTGTGCAACTGCCTGGGCAAGCGCCTCGTTTTGAAGCATCCCATTTGACACCACCTGCATCAAGTGCCGGGCGGCGCGTCATTGCCTTACCTGCGGGCCAACACAAGGGTGCGCGCGCCCACCACCATCACTTCCACTGCGTGGCCTGCGAGCAGGTGTTTCCTTTGCATGCCTGCCCCGGTGGCATGGAGAAATTGGTACCCCGTGGCTATGAAGTGCAACGCCACGACCTGACCTTGCACGGGCGCTGCCCTGCATGTGTAGCGAGCGCAGCATGAACCCACATGACCACGACCACGCGTATGAAGATCAACATGCCCATGGGCATGAAGCGCACGAACACCCAACGCCAGTTGCGACTTCAAGCGGTTCTGCGACCACGCACCACCACCGTCATTCCCGCGAAGGCGGGAATCCAGGGGCAGCGCCTCACAGCTCCCACGGCGCAACGCTCCACCACCGACTGGATTCCCGCCTTCGCGGGAATGACGGGCATGTTGGCGGGCCTGTCGGCAGTGGCTTGTTAATGACGAGCAGCTTCAACCGCGCGTTGGGTGCTTTGGCTTTGATGGCCTTGTTGTGGCTGGCGGTGGCCTGGGGCCGTGATGGATTAGAACCATGACAACTTCAGCCATCACCTTGCACGACCTCACGGTCACCTACAGCCGCCACCCTGCCGTGCACCACCTGAGCGGCCAATTTGCACGCGGTTCGCTCACCGCTGTGGTCGGCCCCAATGGCGCGGGCAAGAGCAGTTTGTTGGATGCGATGGTGGGCCGCTTGCCTGCAGCCAGTGGGCGCATCGATATCGCCGACGACCTCAAGGGCCGCATTGCCTACCTGCCCCAGCAGTCCCAGATCGACCGCAGCTTTCCGGTGCGGGTCATCGACGTTGCGCTGCTCGGGCATTGGGGTCGTTTGCACTGGTGGTCAGGTGCCAGCGCTGCGCAACGCGAGCAAGCATGGCAGGCCTTGGCGGCCGTGGGCTTGTCAGGCTTTGAAGACCGTTGGGTGAATGAAATGTCGGTGGGTCAGTTTCAGCGCTTGCTGTTTGCACGGCTGTTGTTGCAAGACGCCCCAGCCATCTTGCTGGACGAACCCTTCACCGCCATTGACGAGCGCACCTGTGCCGACTTGCTGGCCTTGGTGCAACGGTGGCACGCCGAGGGCCGCACCATCGTGGCTGTGCTGCACGACCTGGCCCAGGTTCGCACCCATTTTCCAGACGCCCTGCTGCTGGCCCGCGAAGCAGTGGCCTGGGGCCCCACGGGCGAGGCGCTGAGCCCACAGCATCTGGCGCGGGCGCGGGAGATTTCCCTGCACTGGGACAACCACGCAGACTGGTGCGACTTGCCTGTAACTGCCGTCACATAATCCGCGCCATTTCAATCGCCAACCTCGCACCATGCACATCCGCCCCGCCCAATTGCAAGACGTGGACTTGATCGCGCCACTGTTCAGCGCCTACCGCTGCTTCTACGAACAAGCCGCCGACCTGCCGCTGGCACGTCAATTCATCCGTGACCGCTTGCAACGGCAGGAATCGGTCATCTTGCTGGCGCAGGACGAACACGGCCAGGCGCTTGGCTTTTGCCAGCTTTACCCCACTTTCTGCTCGGTGGATGCAACCCCCATCTACGTGTTGTACGACTTATTCGTCGCCCCTACTGCAAGGCGTGGTGGCGTTGCCAAGGCCTTGCTACGGGCTGCCGAGGAGCATGCTGCGGCCCAAGGCGTACTACGTTTGGACCTCACCACGGCCAAGACCAACCACTCGGCACAGCGGCTGTACGAATCCATGGGTTGGGTACGCGACGAGGTTTTTTTCACCTACAACAAACGCACCGGCGCACCCGATGCGGCGGCACCGACGCGGCCATGACCTTCTTTGACGCCCTCGTCCAACCCTTCGTCGAGTTCGGCTTCATGCGCCGCGCCTTGGTCGCCACCTTGGCCTTGGGGCTGGGCAGTGCGCCCATAGGCACACTCTTGGTACTGCGCCGCATGAGTTTGATGGGGGACGCAATGGCGCATGCCCTGCTGCCCGGTGCAGCAGTCGGTTTTGCACTGGCGGGGTTTTCGTTGGTGGCCATGGGCGGAGGTGGCTTCATCGCTGCGCTATTGGTGGCACTGCTGGCAGGCTGGGTCACGCGCGTGACGTCGCAGCGAGAAGACGCCAGTTTTGCAGCCTTCTATTTGATCGCGCTCGCGGCGGGGGTGATGATCATTTCTACCCACGGCAGTCCGGTGGATTTGATGCATGTGCTCTTCGGCAGCATACTGGCGGTGGACGATCAATCGCTCTACCTGGTCGCTGGCGTGTCGTCCTTCACCTTGCTGGCACTGGCAGTGATGCTGCGGCCTTTGGTGGTGGAGTGTTTCGACCCCGGCTTCTTGCGCAACGTGGGCGGACCCGGCGCTTTGGTGCACCTGGGTTTCTTGGTGCTGGTGGTGCTCAATCTCGTGGCGGGTTTCCAAGCCCTGGGCACCTTGATGGCCGTGGGATTGATGATGTTGCCCGCCACCGCAGCGCGCTTTTGGGTGGTGGGCTTGGGGCCCCAATCCCTGGTCGCGGCGCTGATGGCCATGCTCAGTGGCTGGGGTGGGTTGCTGCTGTCCTACCACTTTGATCTACCGTCCGGGCCTTGCATCGTGATGTGGGCGGGCGGCTTTTACATCGCCTCGCTCTTGGTCGGTCGCCGCGACAGCTGGCTCAGCAGAAGTTTGGTGCAGCGGGCACACCGTGTGGCGTGAACTCAATCAAAACTTACCTCAACAACATGCAAATGAATCGTCGTTTTTCCCTGCCGTGGCTGATCGCGTTGGCCGCTCTTTTCCACAGCCTGCACAGCCAAGCCGCTGACATCAAACCGCTGCAAGTCGTGGCCAGCTTTTCTATCCTCGCAGACATCACCCGTGAGATTGCGGGCGATGTCGCGGTGGTCACGAGTTTGGTGGCGGCCAATGCCGACGCCCATGTGTTTGAACCCACACCCAAAGACGCCTTGCGTTTAAAAGCGGCCGACCTCGTGGTCGTCAACGGCCTGAGGTTTGAAGGCTGGATGGACCGTTTGGTGAAGTCCTCGGGCTACAAAGGCTCAGTGGTGGTGGCGACCACCGGCATCCAACCCCGCTTGGTACGCACCTCCGCTGACCCGCATGCCTGGCAAAGCCTGGAGCATGCGCAAACCTATGTGAAAAACATTGCCAACGCGTTGTCACTCGCGCGCCCCGACCAAGCCGCAGCCATTGCGGCACGCGCCTCCAGCTACAGCCAAAAACTCAAAGCGTTGGATGAGGACGCCCGCGCACAGCTCGCCGCAGTTCCAGAGGGCCAGCGCCGCGTCATCACCTCACACGATGCTTTTGCCTACTTGGGCGAGGCCTACAACATCACTTTCATTGCACCCCAGGGGTGGAACACCAGCAGCGACGCCTCGGCCAGCACCGTGGCCGCTGCCATCCGCCAAATCAAAAACAAACAAGCACGGGCCTTGTTTGTAGAGAACATCACCGACCGCCGCTTGATCGACCGCATCGCCAAAGAGACCGGTGCGGTGGTGGGCGGAACTTTGTACTCGGATGCGCTGTCTCTACCTGGCACCGAGGCCGACACCTACCTCAAGCTGTATGCGCACAACCTCAAACAATTGGTCACTGCGCTGCGTTCCAAACCCTGAGACGTTCAACGGAGATCGCCATGAAAAAACACCTGCTCTTTGTCGCTTCTACATTGATGCTGCCCTTGGTCGTTTGGGCCGGCAAAGCCCATGAACACGGTGCCGTCAAACTCAACGTCACCGTGGAAGGAAAACAGCTCACCATCGCCCTGGAGTCTCCGCTGGACGGCATCGTGGGTTTCGAGCGCGCCCCCAAAAACGCCGCCGAAAAAGCGAAAGTAGATGCAGCCGTCGCGCAGTTGCAAGCGGCCGAAAAGTTGTTCAAGGTCGATGCCGCCGCCGCTTGCACCTTGAGCAAAACCACCTTGATGGCGCCCGTCATCGGCGTGGGTGTGGCGGCCCCGGTGGCCGACAAATCCGGGCATGGCGACTTGGACGGCGAATTCATTTTTGAGTGCCAAGACACGAGCAAAGTGCGCCAAATTGACGTGGCTCTCTTTGGCACCTTCCCCAACATGAAGCGCATCGACGTTCAAGCCGCCACACCGGCCGGTCAAATCAAACGCACCTTGCGACGCGGCAGCCAAAGCGGCCCCAGCCCCTTGCTGCTGACGAGAGACAAGTGATCCACATTCAGCAACTGCGCTACCGCTGGCGGACCAGCCAACGCGATGTGCTGGCGATTGAAAGCCTGCGCATCCAATCCGGACGCCATGTTTTTTTGTTCGGCGACAGCGGCTGCGGTAAAAGCACCTTGCTCGGTTTGTTGGCGGGTGTGCTGCTGCCACAAGCGGGCGTCGTGGAGGTGCTGGCCCAAGACTGGCAAAGACGCTCTGCCAGCCAGCGTGACAGTTTTCGGGCCGACCACGTGGGCTACATCTTCCAGCAGTTCAATCTGCTGCCCTATTTGAGCGTGCGCGACAACGTGCTGCTGCCCTGCCGTTTCTCCAAACGCCGGGCTCAGCAGGCCGTGGCGGCTTGCGGCAGTGCGGTGCAACAAGCTGAACAACTCTTGGCCCACATGGGCTTGCCGTCTTCGGTTTGGGAGCAAGCCGCCAATGAACTCTCAGTCGGGCAGCAACAGCGTGTGGCCGCAGCGCGTGCGCTGATGGGACGACCCGACTTGGTGATTGCCGACGAGCCCACCTCGGCGCTCGACGCGGCACGGCGCGACCAGTTCATGGATTTGCTGCGCGACCAATGCCGCCAACACGGCAGCACATTGATTTTTGTGAGCCATGATGAACGTTTGGCGGAGGGCTTTGACGAAAAAATCTCATTGCCCGAGTTAAACCAGGCCACGACGAAGATCGATGCATGAGCCCGCTCTTCACCTTGGCGCTGCGCAGCAGTTGGAGCCGCCGCACCACCTTGGTGTGGGTGCTGGTGTGCATCGCCTTGTCCACCAGTTTGTTGCTGGCCTTTGAACGTGTGCGCAGCGACATGCGCAGCAGCTTTTTGCAAGCCGTGAGCGGCACCGATTTGATTGTGGGTGCGCGAACCGGGGCGGTGCCACTCATGCTCTACAGCGTGTTTCGTGTCGGCAGCGCCACGAACAACATCAACTACAGCAGCGTGGAGTCTTTGGCCCAACACCGGGCTGTACGCTGGGTGGTGCCGCTGTCACTCGGTGATTCGCACAGAGGGTTTCCGGTGCTGGGCACCACAGCCGCCTACTTCCAGCATTTTTTATACGGTGACCAACAAGCTCTTGTCTTCAGAGAAGGCAAGGCTTTCAGCGGCACGCTGGACGGCCTGTACGACGCTGTCGTTGGCGCCGAGGTGGCCCAAGCGCTGGGCTACACCTTGGGTCAGAAAATCACCCTCACCCACGGCGCAGGCACGGGACCAATCAACAGCGAACACGCCGACAAGCCTTTCACCGTGGTGGGCATTCTGGCCCGCACCGGCACACCAGTCGACCGCACGGTGCATGTCAGCCTGGAGGCGATTGAAGCCATCCACCTCGACTGGGCGGGGGGTGCACCCATTCCCGGCATGGCCATCGCCGCCGAACAGGCGCGCAAATTTGACTTGACGCCCAAACAAGTCACGGCCGCTTTGGTCGGTCTCAAAAGCCGCGCTGCGGTCTTTAATGTGCAGCGCCATGTCAACAGTTTTGAGGCCGAACCCCTGATGGCCGTGTTGCCCGGCGTGGCACTCGACGAGTTGTGGAGCGTGGTGGGCGCAGGTGAGAACGCGCTGCTGGCTATGTCTGTCATGGTGGGCGTCGTGAGTTTGCTCGGGCTCGTGGCGGTGGTGCTGGCGGGTTTGAATGAAAGACGCCGCGAACTCGCCGTGCTGCGTGCGGTGGGAGCCAAGCCTGTGCACCTCTTGGGGCTGTTGGCGCTGGAAGGAAGTTGGGTCACGCTGTTGGGCGTCGCTGCGGGCGCACTGCTGACCACCTTGCTCATGGCCCTGGGCGCTCCCTGGTTGCAGTCCCACTATGGTGTCCAATTGCGCTGGTCCGAAGTGTCTGTTGTGCAAGCCGGCTGGTTGCTGGCCATTGTCGTCGCGGGGCTCGTGGCCAGTTTGTGGCCAGCATGGCGCGCTTACCGCCTGTCCTTGGCCGATGGTTTGAGTCCGCGTTGACTTTGCTGAAGGAATGAATTCATGTGGTCGTTGTGTCACCCCGTTCGCTGGCGCTTGCTCTTGCTGTGCATTGGCTCTCTGGCGTTGCCCACTCAAGCGCAAACTGCTGCGCCCACCAACAGCCCGCAACCCGTTCTGACACATCCCTTGGGAGGGACCGCAGCCAGCACGGCCAAGCCACCGCCCCGAGAGACCGGTAAAAGAGCAGAGCCCAACGCCAAGGACAAAAACAAGTTCAAAGAAATTCCCTGGGACGACTTGATCCCCGCCAATTGGAACCCGCTCAAAGAGTTTCAAGGCATGAATTTGGGCATACTCAACGACGGCGACCCCAGGGCCACCGCCTTGCTCAACCGAATGCGCGAAGTGTGGGATCAAGCGCCCATCAACGACAAGATGGACGGTGCTTTGATCCGTATTCCCGGTTACGTGGTGCCCTTGGAAGACAGCAAAGAGGGCATGAAAGAATTTTTGCTCGTGCCTTACTTCGGTGCCTGCATACACAGCCCACCGCCACCGGCCAACCAAATCATTCATGTGCTGCCAAACCAACCGGTGCGTGGCCTGCGGTCCATGGATGCGGTGTGGATTCAAGGGCCCATCAAAGCGTTTCGCCATGACAGCTTCATGGGTGTGAGCGGCTACCGCATGCAAGCACAAGGCGTGGAGTTGTTTGTCGAGAAAGCGGACAAAACAACCCGCTGAGGGACGCGCTGGCGTGCCTTAGCATCGGACCATGATGAAAAATTCCGGTTGCAACACCCACCCCGCTCGCGGATTCACGCTCATTGAAATGATGGTGGTCATCGCGATCATCGCCATCTTGGCCATGATGGCCATGCCCAATGTCACCGACAAGCTGGTACGCGACCAAATCATTGAAGCCGCCAAACTCGCCGATGTGGCCAAAGGTCCGGTGGCGACTTACTGGGCCACGTCCAACGTGCCACCCAGCACCGTGCGCACCATGCCGCTGGACAACGCGACAGCGGGTTTGCCCAATGCGGACAAAATCGTCAGCACCCACATCAGCTCGGTCACCGTGGAGAACGGTGCCTTGCACCTGCAATTTGGCAACAGTGCCCACGGTGCCATCAAGGGAAAAATCCTGACGCTTCGGCCCGCTGTCGTGGAAGACGCGCCTGTCGTTCCAGCTTCTTGGGTCTGCTCGAATGGGAAAGTGCCGAACAACATGACGCTCAAGGGCAACGACAAAACCAATATCGACAAACGGTTTTTGCCGCGCAATTGTTATTGAGCGCACCCAAACCCGTCGCTTTGCGCCAGCCCCCATGGACCTGAAAGGGCCCCTTACTGAGTGGCCCTTGGGGATGAAAAAAATTTGGGGCAGCTAGTGTGGTGTTGCACTCTTGATGGAACAAATAAAAACGATGCGTTTTGGGTCAGGGCAAGGCCTTGCGCAGGTTAGCCCTGCGCTTTGCTTGGGCTGCCACAGCGATACCCCGTGGTATCGCGCGGATTTGCAACGCCGCCATGGCCCAAAAGGCGCGTTTTTATGTTCCAGATAGAGTGAAACACCACACTAGGCGTTTTCTCATGAGGCAACGCCTCTTACTCTTACTCTGACTCCTTGACCATCCGCCCATTGACCGCTTGCAACGGCCGCGCATTCATCGGGTACAGCCGGCTGAACACCTCGATTTGGTAGTCGGACACGCCCACCGGCTGCTTCATGACCACCCAAAGCACACCTTCTTGGCAAGGTGGTGCAGTCATCGAGCCCATGAAAGTGGCGTAACGCTGGTCTGCGGGTAAGAGAGCCAACAAATCGAGCGGTGAACGTGCGGCTTGCTCCACCCCTTTTTCCAGTGGCAAGTTGTTCCACACCGCTTGCACCACTGAATGGGCACTGCCGCGCTCCAACTGCACGACCAGGATGGCGGCGCGCCCCTCGGCGTCTTGGTGCACCAAATGCACCGCCATGTCGAAGGCCTTGCCATTGAGGTGAACTTCCGATGGCCGATGGAACTGCAAATGTTTGAGTTCATAACGCTGCCCCCTCACCTCCATCGAACTGCCAGCAGCCACCAGCACACGCACCGTTCGGCCATCGTCGATGACACGGAAATCAGGTGCCTGGTAGGAGAACTGCACCGCGTCCAGTTGCACTTTGATGCCATCACGAACGTCGATCGGGCTTTGCCGATCACCCGTGCCGCAGGCGGCGTACTCGGGTTTGAGTTGAGCCCAGGCCTGTGGTCCGCTTGCGCCGTCATAACTCCACACCTGCGCAGGCAACACACTTGCGACGCCATTGGTTTTGGTGACGGCTGCAGTGGCAGAAGTCGAACCCGCCGCAGTCCCCGCCCGGGCCATCGTCTTCACCGAAGGTGCCGACTTGACCACGGTGCTGTCAGCAGCCGACCTGGCGACCACACGCAACTCGCTGCCATCTTTGGCCTCGGCTGCGGCCATCCTTGCACCCAAACGCGCTGCAAGTTTTTCTTGCAAACGCTCCAGTGGATCCTGCGTCATCGGCAGCACGGCAGCGGACGTGGCCGGTGCAGCCGGGCTGCGTGGGTTGATGCGTTTGTTGGACAACACATCGGTGGTCGCGGATTTGGCTGCTGGCGTCTGCTGGGTTTCGCTCACAGGGGGGGTGGCGGCAGCCCGAGGCGTCGTTTTTTCTGCCATCACAGCCATACCCGTCATGCTCAAGGCGAGCGCCACAACCCAGCGTAGTGCAAAAAAACGGCCTTGGAAAACACAGGTGAACAACATGGCAACTCCGATGGCATGCGCCGCAAGAACAGACGCATTCGATCGGTTATCGACCGCGAGAGCCAATTCTTGATGAACACCGTGACATGGAAGGCGTCACGGTGGACACGAAAGCCGCATCAGGGGCTGGCTTTCCAGCCTTTTTCGATCCAAGCCAGCTCCTCATGGGGCAATAGGGCCGCCTCCATGCCCAAACCTTTGATCGCCGAGGCCAACAAGTCCGCTTCGCCAGCGGCGAGTGTGAATTCGATCGCCGACGTGGCCTTGTCTTTTGCCAGCCCTCGGTCCACCGCCACCACCACCACCCATTGGTCTTTGGCCTTGCAGGCCACACCATGGGTCAGTCTTTCACCTGACTCTTGTTCATACTCACGGCACAGTTGTCCGTTTTGACTTTGAAAACTGGCCAAGGGCGTGATTTTTTGAATCCCCCCAGGCTTCGCTTGACCACTGGCTGCGGTTTGCATGATCTGCTGAAACTGCTGGGCTGCCAGATCCTGCGTGCCACCGGGGAGGCCGCCCCACCAATGCCCACCTGCCAAGCCCATGACCAGGGCCACGCTGGCGGCGGTGGCCATTTGGGGCCAGTAGGTTGGCCGGTTGGCCGCTGAGGTAACCACGCCCTTCGGGGCAGAAGACGGGCTTGGCAGCACCTGGGGTTGGTCGGGCAAGGGTTTCAGGTTTTGGGCTTGAATGGGGGCCGCTGCTGAATGCCTCACGGCGTCCAGCAGCCGCTGCGGCACAGGCTCTTGCATCACCGAAACCAGCGCTGATTGCAACAGCGGTTTGGTTTGAGAAAAGGCCTGCAAAGCGGCACGCGCCTCGGGATCCCGGTCCAGCCAGGCTTGCACTTGCGCGCGGTCGCTGTCTGCCAACTCCCCGTCGGCATAGGCCATCAGTTTTTCAAGGTTTTGGGTGTTCATTCTTCATCCTTGATGCCTGGTACTGCGACACAGACATAACGGAACAAGATGAAAGTGCTGCTTCGTGCGTATGGCAAGGCGCAAACCACAGCGATACCAGAGTATCGCGCGGATTTGCAACGCTGCCATAGGTGCGAAGATGCGCTTTCATGTTTCGTTATCTCTGTGTCGCAGTACTAGGGCAGTCGTTTTGTGGGGCACGCCTTGCGCACAGTCGTGCAGTTGCAAGCGTGCGCGCGTCAATCGACTCATCACGGTGCCCAGGGGAATACTCAGCATCTCTGCGGCTTCTTTGTAGGAGAGTTCTTCAACACAAACCAGCATCACCAGCTCCCGGTGTCCTGGGCTGAGACCCTGCATGCAGTCCAGCACCTTGGCCACTGAGCTGCGCACCTCGGGCAGGCGGTGGGCATGGTCGTCAGCATGGTGGTCCAGGGCCTCTTCGTCCACTTGTTCGCCCCGTACCTTTCGCGCCCGCAGCCGATCAAACCAAAGGTTTTGAACGATGCGGTACATCCAACTGTCCAGCCGCGTCCCCGCTTCCCAGTGGTCCAGCCGCTGCAGCGCGCGCTCACAGGCTTCTTGCACCAGGTCGTCCGCATCATCGGCATGACCGGCCAAGCCGCGTGCGAATCTGCGCAGTCGGGGCAAGAGCGCCACCAGTTCATCGTGAACATCAGCCATGGAAGAAAAGTTGTATTGAGATGAAAACGCGCCAGGACAGAAAAAATTCCCTGCAGCCCAAATGAATGGATGTGGATGACGCCGCAAGGGTGCGCGTCACCCCAAGCTGTAAAAAAGTGAAACGCAAGGAATAAGTACCGCACACCGTTCGTTGTCCGCTCAACACCCCAACTCTCTGGGTGGCTTTGAAAGGACACCATGAACCCGATCGCGCTGAACTCTAACCTGCGAACCCAGGCTCCATTGACCCTCCAGCGTTTGCCCGCGCATTTGACGCAAGGCTTGGACTGCTGGGTTGTGATTCCCGAACGACTCAACCGCCAGTTGCCGCCTTTGGTGGCCGTTCACGGCGTGGGGCGGGATGCCAAAAACCAAGCCGCCTTGCACATGGCGCGTGCCACGGCCCAAGGGCGCATGGTCATTGCGCCGCTGTTTGACGAAAAAACCTGGCCCGGCTACCAGCGCATCGCCACCCAACGTCGGCGCCCCGACCTGGCGCTGCTGACCCTGTTGGAAACCTTGTCGTTCGTATGGGGGGTGAACACACGCACCGTCTCACTGTTTGGTTACTCCGGCGGGGCGCAATTCGCCCACCGCTTCGCCATGCTGCACCCTCACCGCGTGGATCGCCTGACCGCCTGTTCAGCGGGCTGGTACACCTGGCCGAATGGTGAACTCTTCCCTTGTGGCTTGGGTGGTGCACCGCATCGCCCACTCAGCCGCAATCTCAATGTAGGAGACATCGCAGCGGCCAATTTGGATCGCTTTTTGCAAATCCCAATCAACGTGGCGGTGGGCGAGTTGGACAACCAAGTCGATCCACTGACCCGTGACAACGACTTGCTGAACCACCAACAAGGCACCCATCGCCTGGAACGCGCCACCCGTTGGTCGGCCGCACTGCGTGAATGCGCGGCGCAACGTGGGTTGAAGGCGAGCATCAACTTGCATGTGCTGCCACAAGCAGGGCACGACTTTCGGCAATGCATGCGCTCAGGGCTGGTGAGTCAACTGGCCATGCCCTGTGTGCAAGGGCCCGCAGCAGCACGCCCAACCACCCCTCAGATCCACACCACCTTCTCCGAACACCGAGCGGTCTGCATGGCTTGACCGTTCACGTGTCGGAGCGCTGGATGTTTTTCGTTCATCGTTCATTCAACCCCGTCTGCAAAGACATTCATTTCTCAAAGGAACACGCTCATGAAAAACGAACAAACCCGCATCTTGCAAAACACCTTGCAGAACGCCAAGTGGGCTTTCTCCACCCGGCGGGTCATCAAAAGTGATGCCAAGTCCTGCGTCACTCGGGTGGAGGACGCGGTATCGGGTGACCTGGTCATAGGCCGAATCATGTCGGTGGGTTCGCACCCCCGTTTGCAACTGGCCGATGGCCGACCCAGTGATTTGTACGAGGGCGACCTCATCGTCGTGGCCTGCGGCGCACGTTATGCCAGCGACCAATTTGAAGGCGTGGCCACCCTGTCGGCCGAGGGCAGCGACTTGCTCGCAGGGGGTGGTTGCCTGGGCGAAATGCGGCAAAAACACGCCCGCATGAAAGCCCCCACCCGGGTAGAACCTTTGGGTTTGCTGTGCGACGAAGCAGGCCGCGTCATCAACTTGCAGCGTTACGCGGCACCCCGCGCACCACAAGCCGCAGGACTCACCGTGATTGGCGTGGTGGGGGCCTCGATGAATGCAGGAAAAACCTCGGCAGTGGCATCCTTCGTTCACGGGCTGGAAAGTGCGGGCTACCGCGTGGCAGCGGTCAAAGCCACGGGGACGGGTGCATTCGGCGATTGGCTGGCCCACCACGACGCGGGCGCCAGTTTTGTCACCGACTTCACTGACACCGGCATGGTGTCCACCTACTTGCAGCCCTTGCCACGTTTGGTGGATGCCCTGAACGACATGTTGGGTGCGGCCTGCGCGGCTGAATGCGAAGTGGCGGTGGTGGAATTTGCCGATGGCGTCCTGCAACGCGAAACCCATGCCTTGCTGGCACGCCCTGATGTGCGAGAGAAATTCGCCGGCTTCTTGTTTGCCGCCCCCGATGCCCTGGCCGCTTTGGGTGGACAGCACCACATGGCATCACTGGGCCTGAAGCCCGCCGCGATCACGGGGCTGATCAGCGCCTCGCCCTTGAACGCACAAGAGGCACAAAACGCCACCGGCCTGAAAGTGCTGTCACGCGAAACGCTGCGCGACCCGGCCCAGGCGGCCAGTTTGCTGCACGAAATCAGCAGTGTGGCCGCCACATGCTGAACCCAAGGCTCTTGGTGGCCGCGCGCTGGCCGACCCTGTGGCTGCATCTGATGGAGTCAATGCAGGCATGGCGTCGCCGCAGCGTGATGGTTTGGTCGCGTCGCCTTGTGTTTGCTGCGTCCGACCAAGGTTTGGCCACAGGCGTTGATGACCAAGGCGGCCATGCGACTGCACAGACCATCGGGCGACAACATGCGCCCCTGGCCCGCATATTTCAGCCTGGACGCGCTCGTGCGGCGTTGCGTGGCATAGGGATCCGACCTGGTGAAGTATGCGGGCTAGCCACCGCCCCACCGGCTTTGTGGGCTGCGGGGCGCAAATGGCTGCTGGTGCAAATTGCCCTTTGCGCGCTGGGCCAAGCGCTGGGCGCGGGACTGGTGGCACTGGGTGTGCGGTGGAGTTTTTTGGCTTTGCACGACGGCCAGGCCATGCCCTTCAAAGCCCTGCTGTTGATCGCCAGCGCCGGACTGGCCATCGCGTTGTGTCGGTGGGCGGAACGGACCTTGGCTGAACGATTGGGGCACGGCTACGCCAACTCGCTGCGCTCACGGCTGTTTTCATGTTTGGCCCACATGACAGGCCCCGCACCCACCACGGCGCGCAGTACCGCGTTGCTGACGCAGCGCTTGATTGGCGACATGGGGGCCTTGCGTGTTTGGGTCAGCCGGGGTCAGGTCAAGGTGTTTTCTGCGGCCATCACCTTGCCCGTGGTGCTCGCGCTGTTGGTGATCTGGATACACCCCTTGCTCGCGCTGGGCGTGGGCCTGGCCGTGGGCTTGGGCGTTGTCACCTTGTTGTGGCTGGCGCGGGGATTGCCCCGCTCTCACCAGCGTTTGCGCAATGGGCGTGCGCGTTTGTCGGCGTTTGTGAGCGAACGCGCGGCCCATGCCCAAGAGCTCAAATTGGTGCGGCGGCTCACACGCGAGAGCAAGGTCATGAACCGTCATGCGCAGCAGCTCACCGAGCTGGCCGTGGCGCGGCAACGGCGTGCTGCGGGCCTGCGTTTGGTGCCGGATGTGGTGCGCGCTGCGGCCATCACCTTGGCATTGGCCATTTGTTTTCTCATCGGCACATCGGCTGCTGACGCAGCCGCCACTTTGGCTGCCGTGGGTTTGTTGATGCCGGCGCTGCGCGACCTGGCTCAGGCCTTGGATCAACGAGCAGCATGGACCACCTCACGCCGCCGCTTGTGGGATCTGTTGGCAACGCCGCCGCCTGCATCGCAACAGATGAACAAAGCGCAAACCCAGTCCAGTGAGCGCAACCGACCCGCGCCTTCGCTGTTGCGTTTGCGGCAAGTGCAAGTGGCCACACTGGCACCCATCACCCATGTGCTGATGCGGGGGTGCAAGGTGTCCCTGCAAGGCCCCATGGGTTCAGGCAAAAGCAGCTTGTTGCGTTTGCTGGCGGGGCTGGTGAGCCCACGCAGCGGCGTCGTGGAGTACGCCAGCATGCGCGATGGGAATGCGCCGAACCACCGTGCCCACCCCTCCATCCACTACCTCGGAGCGCACTCCATCTTGCTGTCGGGCAGCCTGCGACGCAACCTGACCTTGGGGGCCGTCACACGCCCGGACGACGAACGCATTCTGGTGACCGCCACCGCCTTGGGTCTTGAGCCCCTGTTGCAACGTTTGGGTGGACTGCAAGGCAAGGTATTGCCATCGGGCAGCAACCTCTCCACCGGCGAAGCACGGCGCGTCTTGTTGGTTCGCGCCATGTTGTGTGGCGCGGACTTGGTGCTGATTGACGACCTGGACGATCTTTTAGACCTCCCGCACCGTTCGTCTTTTGCCGACTGGTTGGCCCATAGCACCAGCACGGTGGTATGGGCCAACCGCGACGCGGAGGATCTGTTGCACCACCACGAACGCTGGCAACTCGACCACAATCAACTGCAAGTGATTGCCGCTGATGTCCTTCGATAATGGCTGTTCAACCTCACCATGAAACCACCGATACGCGTTCTGTTTTTTTGTTTTGTTTGGCTGGGCATGTCTTTGGTTTCACATCTGTTGTGGCCGCAACAAGCCAGCTTCGGTTGGTCCCAAGCCATGGCCGACGACGGCGACGGCGACGGTGATGGGGGCGTCGGGGGTTCAGGTGGTGACGATGGTGGTTCTGGTTCTGGTTCTGGTTCTGGTTCTGGTTCTGGTTCTGGTTCTGGTTCTGGTTCTGGTTCTGGTGCAGGCGCAAGCTCGGGCGGAACAAGCGGAAGTGCAGATGGCAGCTCGGGTGGAGGAGGCTCTGATTTTTCTCCCGTATTCATGCCAGCTACCCCAACCATTCAGGCAGGCGACCAAGCGGTGCGGGGCGAGGTGGTGGGGCTGAACCTGACGCGAGCCCAGATTCACGAACTGCTGCAACGCAACTTCAGCATCATTCGCTCTGAGGCCCTGCCAAGAATCGGCATCAACTACACCCGCTTGCTTGTGCCAGCAGGCATGAGCGAAGCACGCGCTGTGCGTTTGCTCAACCAAGAGGTCGCCGCAGGCCAGTTTGACTTGAATCATGTTTACCGATTGACCCAAGGGCGAACGACAGCGCGTTCCCCAACACGCATACCCGCGCAGCCTCAAGCCTCGTGCCGAGGGGAGCACTGTCCAGCGTTGTCGATGGTGAACTGGCCCGCCGAACAAACAGATCGCTGCCGCATCACCACACGCATTGGCATGGTGGACGGCCGCGTGAACCAGCAAGAAGCCGGCATCTCCAACGGCCGCCTACAAAGCAAATCATTCCACGGCGCAATCAACACCAATACGACCCACGGCAGCGCCGTTGCGGCATTACTTGCCGGTCGCGATCACCAAACCATGGGCTTGCTGCCTCACGCGCGGCTTTATGCGGCAGACGTATTCACCACACTCAAAACCGGGCAGCAGCTGACCTCGGCGACCCTCATCGCAGAAGGCATTGACTGGCTTTTGTCACACCGCGTAGAAGTCATCAACATGAGTTTGGCTGGCCCCAAAAATGATTTAGTGCGACATGCCATTGAAAGAACTCTGGCCCGTGGCGTTCCTGTGGTGGCCTCTGTGGGCAATGGTGGGCCACGCGCCACACCGGCTTACCCTGCTGCTTATCCTGAAGTCATTGCCGTGACCGCGCTGGATGTCCGCCGTCGCCTGTACTCTCAAGCCAACCGAGGGCATCACATCACCCTGGCGGCCCCGGGTGTGGCGGTGTATGCACCGACACCCGGGCGCGGCACACTCCACACTGGAACCTCTTTTGCCGCACCCTTCGTCACAGCCAGCGCGGCCGTTCTCAAACAGCAGGGCAAAAAGACGGTGTCCGAACTCACAAACGCTTTGAAATCGGGGGCCACCGATCTGGGGGCTCGTGGCCACGATCCGCTTTACGGTTGGGGACTGCTCAAAGCACCGCCCAAGTGTTCCGCGTTGCCGTGAATTCAAAGCACGCGTGTGCGAATCCACCACCAAGCAAGCAATCCCACCGACATCATCAATCCCGAGGTCAGTGCCAAGGCGGTGGTGGAGTGCATCACCAAAGGTGCGACCACCCCCGCCACCACACCATTGACGGCACTCGTGATGCATGCCTGCAAAGACGAGGCCATGCCACGCCGGGTAGGCACCACATCCAGCACCAGCAGGGTGACCACGGGCGTCATCAGCGCCCAGCCCATGGCAAAGAGCGCAATGGGCCACAGCGCCCAGGTCACGTGCGCCTTCAGCGTGTAGTTCAAAGCAAGGTTGACTGCGGTGGTCAGCCCCATGATGAAAAAACCGAGGCTAATTTGTTTCGCGGCAGACAGCTTGCCCGCCAAACGCCCAGACAAAAAGGCCCCCGCCATGATGCCGCTGATCACCAAACAGAAAAACCAAAAAAACTCCTGTGGCTGGAGTTGCAGGTGTTCGCCCAAAAAAACCGGCGCGGCCATTACATACAAAAACATGCCGTTGAAGGGCACGCCACTGGCCAGCGCCAAAGCCCAAAACCGCCCATCAGAACCCAAGTCGCGATAACCATGCATCAGGTTGCGCACACTGAAGGGTTGGCGCTGCGCTGCGTGCAAGGTCTCCGGCAACCAGCGGTGATTCGCCCACCAAAGCAGCACGCCGACCAAGGTCAAAAACCAAAAAATGGCTTGCCAGTTCACATACACGAACAAGAGCCCCCCTACCAAAGGCGCAATGGCAGGTGCAGCACCAAAAAACAAAGTGATTTGCGACATCACGCGCTGCGCATCGGCAGGGGCATACATGTCGCGCACCACGGCCCGAGACACCACAATGCCCGCGCCGGTGGTCATGCCCTGCATGGCCCGCCAAAACACCAATTCCCCGATGCTGTTGGAAAGCGCACAACCCGCAGACGCCACGGTGAACAAGGCCAGCCCCCAGAGCACCACAGGCCGACGTCCTAGGGCGTCGGACAAGGCCCCATGGAACAAGTTCATCAGCGCAAAACCAAACAAATACGCTGACAGCGTTTGTTGCATCTGTACCGGTGTGGCCCCGAGGGATGCGGAGATGCCGTTGAACGCGGGCAAGTACGTGTCAATGCAAAACGGCCCCAGCATCCCGAGGCAGGCAAGCAACACTGCCAAGGCCCAGCGGGGTCCGCGCCACAGTTCACTGGCGTTGGGGTTCACGGACAAAAGCCCCTCGTACACACACGATCCATCAAACCGCCTGAAGTGTCCCGCTGCACAGGGCCGCAGCATCCACTTCGCCCAATGCATAGGCCTGGGTCACCGTGGCGCGTGCTGTGCAGTCCCAGGTGGACACCGGCACAGGCCGGCTGGGTTGCCAATAGCTGCGGCCATTCCAGCGGAAGAGCTGCGGCAAGCGGGGGTAGTGCCGGGTGAGCAGCACCAGCGTCTTGGTTTTTTCTGATTCTGTTTGAGCGGGGATGGGCGCGTTGTCGGTGTAACCACCGTCCAGTGCACCTTGGCCGCCAATGCGGGTCGCGTGCATGAAAGGCGGCGCGGCGGCGGCAGCAGCCAGCAAGGCTTGGGCCGCGCTGGCATCAGCACAGTCATGCAAATCAAGAAAGTCTTGGCGCAAACCCAGCCACTTTGGCAGGCGCGGGTGAATGCTGTGGCTCACATGTTTGTCCACGATATAGGCCACGGTGCCGGCCACCATCGAGCCTTGCAAGCCCAACCAGCGTGCGGGCCGGGTGAGTGCGACGCGCAGTTGCGAACGCGAGGTTCGAATCGCATCGAAGTTATTGACATTCACAAACGACGCCAACCATGCGGGGTAGGTGTGTTGCTGCGCAAAACACAGCTTCAACTGTGCCAAACCACGCCATTCAAATACGCGGGCGTTGCGCGCAAAGAGGCGCTCACAAGCGTCTAACGCGGCCTTGGGACCATCGGTCAGAAAAGAAGCTGCCATGGCGGCCCCCGCACTGGTGCCCACCAATTGCCTGGGAAGGGCAAAGCCCTGTTCAGTCAACGTAGACAAGGCCCCAGCCTGCCACCAGCAGCGGTTGCCGCCGCCTGCGAACACCAAGGTGTCCAGTGCCGCCCAGTTCAAACGGGTCAGCGCTTCGATGTCTTTCAAATATTGCTCCATCAGCAAAACAAAAATGTGAAGCAAGCCGATAGGCCGGATTCTGTGCAGCCCGTTGTTCTTGCGAACGCCAGGCCGTGACCGCCATTCCTCTGGGCCGTGCATCACTGCACGGCTCGGTGCTACCTACCCGCCAGCTCTGCGGAGCCACATCAACGCTGGCCTACTTGGTATTGCTGCGCGTAGAGATTGCCCGTTTCACCTCGTGCGGGGCGGAGCCCCGCACGAGGTGCTATGCGACCCACGGCTTGCGCCGTGGCCGAGCGGCTTGCGCCACCAGGGGAACCCGCTTGCGCGTGTTCCACATAGACCACCCTTGTTTGGGAGCCCCACACGAACTCGTCTCTGTTGCTCTGATCCTCACCTCACGGTGGACAGCCGTTAGCTGCTACGCTGCCCTGTGCAGTCCGGACCTTCCTCCAGTGCGCCCTTTCGAGCCTTGCACCAGCGGCGGTCTGGCTTGCTTCACGGCATGGATTATGCTGCCGGCCCGGCGCGTACGTTCACCCGCCACATTGATCATACGAACGGCCCCAAGGCCGCATTACATTTCAAGGGAAATAAAAACATGAGTTTCAACGAAGCCGCCCGCAATCGGGCCCGTGCCAAACTGACCACACTGAGAACCGACCCCGCGTATGCCGAGCACAAAGCCTGGGGCGTCGACCAAGTGACATTGGCGGACCAACTGGATATCCGCCTATCAGGCAAATCAGATGCATGGCCCCACCAGGGCCAGACCGCGCTGTGCGGACCGGCGGCTTTTATGTTTTGTTTGGTTCAAGACCGGCCCGACATGTATGTCGACCTGGTGATCAATTTATGGCTGGGCCAACCCGCGAGCTTGGGCGGCAACTCCGCGGTCGGTCCCACGATGATTCGCCCCGTCAACCCCAGCCCCCACGTTCAAACCAACACCCCCGCAGCGGTCACCGGGGAGATAGGGGCCATCAATGCGGTGGACTGGATTAGCATGGCCAGCCTCCGCAATGACAGCCCCGACCTCAACCCATTCGGTGACTACGACCACCCCAAAAACCAGGTGTCCGCCATCGCCCGCCCCAAATACGTCAAGGGCTGGTTCGAGTCCGCCGGTGCCCACTGTTTGTGGGACAACACCAGCGAAATCCTGCCCACCGCCGATTGGAAAGAATTGACCGAGCTGTCGGCCTACAACGGCGGTTGGGTGTTGATGCTGGTGGCGTCCGCCATGTTCGCGGAAGGCCATCCAGGCTACCCATTCAAAAACCACTGGGTGGTGCTCAATGGGAGCATCACCATTGATGGCCGCGACTGGAGCATGTACCGCTCCGGCGCAGCCAAACTTCCGGAAACGCGAGAAAACGTTGACATCCAAGCCGACTTTTTTACCTGGGGCAAAACCGGCCGGCAGCTTAGGGCTGTACGGGCCAGGCCCGACCTCGCCTTCTTCCTGAAGTGTTTTTATGGCGGCATGGCCTTCAGCCGCATTCCTTGAACCCAGCAGCCCATCATGAAACTCCAACTCCGTTTGGCACGCACCGGGCGGTGCTTGGTTTGGTCGGTGGCCATCTGTGCCTCGGCCTGGGGCAATCCAGCGGTGGCACGCCCACCCGAAACGCCCCGGCTGCAATTGGAGCAGCTCCAGCACATGGCCAGCGATGGCCGGCGCACATTGCAGCTCCTTCTGTCACCCGACGAACAGCGCTTGGCGCGCTTGTCCCCGGAAAGCATTGAGTTATGGCAACTTCAACCGTTGCAGTCTCTGGCAAAAATACTGACCCCAAAAAAAATCGGTGACCCCCCTCTTGGTTGGCACACCGGAAGCATGACCTTCGACAACACTGGGCGGTTGCATTACATCAACCCTGGCCTCTACATGTGGGTGAATCCTGACCTCACACAAGGCGAGGGCAGCAGCGAAATACGAATGCTCAGCCCCGACGGCCGCTACGCTTTTCGTCGGCGCACCGTGGGCGACAAACTGGGTCAACTCCCACCGGAGTTTTACTTCGCACAAGACGACATCTACGATTTGCGAGAACAGCGCAGCCGGTGCCAACTACCGGGTTCAGCCGCCCCCGACTCTGGCGCATTCGGAGGTCATTTTTTTGCCGCACAGCTCCATTTCATAGGGCCGACCACCCCTCGACCCATGCTGATATGCAACATAAACAGCGGCCAGACAGTCGCCATATCGTACGATAAGCGTGTGGGTTTGAGTCCTGTCATCGACCCCCAAGGCCGCTTTCTGCAACTCAAGATTTCAGGCACACACTTCTTCGGTGGCGACTGGGTGGAGCGTCAGTTGCATGCCCTCCCGCTATCGACCAGCGAGTTCGCCAAGAGCAATGAGGACGATTACGCATGCCGCGCGATTCCTTGCGGCAACCCACAGCCGCTGGGCGTACCCGAGAAATCCATCCCCTGGACCCGAGACATTTCCCGCGACAGCCGTTGGTGGGTGACCTTGGCATCCAAGCCCTTGCGGGCCGAGTTCTTTCGCATGGAGGGGCTAACCGCTCAAAAAATGGCGGTATTGAACTACCCCCCTTCGAGTGTTTTGCCCGCCCCACCTCGTGGCCCCGAGCACCGGGTTGTTTTTTCTCGCAACAACCGCTGGGTGGCGCTTCAGTTTGAGCAGAAGTTGTACTTGGTGGACTTGAATGCCGAAAAAATTGAACCTACCGAAGTCAGCATCAACACCCAAGCCCCGTTCGAGTTGCAAGACATCGACAACACCGGCACCCGCTGGCTGTTGCGCGACCCCGACCGCGTCCACGCCAATGGCCCCGTGAGCGGGCTGTGGCAGCTCAGGCGTTGAATTGCATTCGTATCGCGAGTCAAACAATCGAGACGAAATGACAACGATGGTTTCGGTGTCGTAGCCAAGAAAATGAGCATTCATGCAGTGGTCCGGACATAGAGGAGCGACCTGGCGATATATCTGGGCTGGTGGCTGATGCGATGCATAGGCAGAGGGGGAGCGACGCAGTCGTCGCACTGTCCCTCCAGCAGTCCGCCCAGTTGTGGCACCTGCACGAGCGCATTCCCTTGGCCTAGGCGCACGAAGGTGCTCAACATCAAACACAACATCGCCTTGCCCATCTCACGCATCCCGGCCTTTGTGGCCCACACCGATGCGCTCTTGGCCCAGCATGTGCAGGGCATTCGTTTGGTGAACTTCGGCCACTTGGGGGACGGCAATTTGCACTACAACGTGCAAGCGCCAGTGGGTATCGACCCCGCCTTGTTCTTACGCGAACAGGAGGCTGCTGTGAACCACATCGTTTACGAGGCTGTCGCGTCTCATGGCGGCTCTATCTCTGCCGAACATGGCATTGGCCAGCTCAAACGCGACGCTTTGCTGAACTACCAATCACCGGTGGCGTTGCAGATGATGCGGGCGATCAAGCAGGCGCTGGAATCAAACAGGCGCAGGATCCACATGGACTGATGAATCCGGGGCGGGTGGTTTGAGCACAGAGCGACGATAGATGCCGAGCCGTCAACGACGTTGGCCCTTCACCTGCGCCGGTATAGAGACGCGAAATTTCATCTCAGCGCGAGGACGCGTTGCCTACTGAAAAACTGACCAACGCGCTCTCTTTGCAGTCACGAACGAGCAATCACTGCATGTTCAAAGCGCCATGGCCGCTTGGACGCTGTCTCGAGCAGCTTTATTCATTCGCATTGTGTAGGGCAGGAACGTCAGTGTGCTGGGAGAAGTCGATATGTAGTAACTGCCGTTAACGATGGCACCATCTCGTACCAACGCACCGGTGTAGACATTGCCGTTGAGTGCAAAGTAAATGCGGTTCTGAACCGTGACGCTCAACGTGGCGGACTGTGGCCGAGCGGCGTTGGCCACCCACACTTGTACACCGCCCACTGTAGAGATAGCACCATCAGCGAGAAAGTAGGTTTTCCCATCGGAACCCGATGCAATACCAGCAGTCAACGCACTGGCGAGACTCACACCTGTAGCGCAAGGCGATACGTTGGCATCGACAGTCGCAGCGAAACAATCAAAAACGCGATACAGATCGCCCTTATTTTTGGACGTGTAAGTGATGTACTTAGAACCAGTGGCAAAGGTGGCGTTCTGATTCAAAACGGCGGTATTGGTAAAGAACGAATTGAGGTAGCGAGCAAAAGAAGTGGTTGAGTTGGCGGCCATGGTGCCCGTCAAAGGCAAGCTGGCGTAATCACTGCGTAGCTCTGTGGACACGATGGTGGTGTTGTCGGAGGCGTAGGAATCCGACTGAACATCGCTGCCGACATAACTCACCCGGGTACGGAAACCGGTAGATGGCACCACGTAAATGGTGCCGTCCCTCAACACGCGCGTGGGTGTGGTGCTGACATCCGGCAAAGTGGCCGTCAAGTTGCTGACCGTGCTTTGCACAAAATTTTGCGGGCCCTGCGTGAGCGGAGAGCTGGTGAGCAAAGAAAAATCAGTTCTCGCGTAGTTCGTGCCTGTAGTCTGGCCTCCCGACGAGTTCAAATTCCAAGAAAAACGATGTGCCCCCTGCCCCAAGGCAAGTTCTTCGTACAGCTGCTGGTTCGCGCTCAGGACCAAGGTCAGCTTGGCTGACGCAGATGTCACCGTGCCCGAAGCGTTAGAAACCACAACAGAGTAAGACGCACCACTGTCCAAATAGCTCGCAGGCGGCGTGACATAAGTGGCCGACGTCGCGCCGGCAATGTCCAACCCATTTCGCCGCCACTGAAAAACCGATGCGCCGCTGGCCCCCACGGAAAATGTCGCTGACGCCCCGGTCAATACGCTGGCATCAGCGGGTTGTGAAGAAATCACCGGCACGGAGCCACCACCACCTCCGCCCCCACCACACCCTGTCAACAAGAGAGCTGCCAGAAAAAGAATTGCAATTGACTTTAAAGAATGCTGCATAACAACTCGTTTGAAAAAGAAAATCATGACAAACCAAACCCCGTTCGCCCTGAGCTTGTCGAAGGGTCTTGAACGAGGGACGCGCAGGCTTCGACAAGCTCAGCCCGAACGGTGTGTGTGTCGCGGCTTGTGATACTTCAATCAAGGAAGCGACTTCATCGCTGCGCCATGGCACGTGCTTGGGCCAGAACGACCTCACCGTCAATCGCGTGGCTCTCACCACGGTCATAAGCCACCAGCCGACGTTCGACCTCCACATCCCAAGCCGCATCCACTTCGGCGAGCGGTTCCTCGTGAAGCGACTCCAGCAGCATGTCAACCAGGCGTGACCGCTCTTCTGGAGGAAGGGCCTTGCCGAGTTCAGCCAATTCGGTCAGTTGGTTTTGCACGGCAGTCTCCATATGACGAGGGCGAGTTTATCGCCGACTTCCTTGGCAAGGGGTTGGGCCAGCAGCCTCATCTACTGACTCTCGTTTGTCTACAACGTTTGAACCGATCTACACCGACGAAAGCGTTAGATGTTGTCGATCAGCTAGAAGCAGCATTCTTGATTGTGAGCTTGCACGAAGCGTAGCTGCCTGCAGAGCGAGATGCTCGATCGAAGACTCGGATTGCAACGCTGCCCTTTGCCGGAAGGTGGATACGTTCGTGTCGTTCGGACGCCGTATCAATGAGTTCCCTCTGCGAGTTGAAGTAGCGGGCTTCGACGGCGATGTCTCGCCAGCCATACGGCGTTGCATTGAAGACTTCACCGACGCAAGAAGCATAGGGCCGCATCCGTGGCTGCTTCCACGTGAACTGTCTCCGAGCGGACAGAAATGGAGGCCACATGATCTTTGTACTCGTGACCTTCACGCTTAGCTACGTACAGAAAGAAACCACCCACAACGAGCAAAACCAGAAAGCCACCGAACGCAGAAGAAAAGAACTGTACGACCCGGTCTTGCCGTTAATGGCAGTGCGGGCAAACCTTCGCCTTGACGGCGATAGGCTCGCAGCAAGCAACGCAAGACTTAGTTGAATCCACTATGAAGCCTAAGCCATTTCAAAGTTGCAGTTTCGCCGAGCAAAACCACAATCAGTCTTGCCAATATTGAGTAGCCTGATAAACCAGCCACTCAATGCTTCAACAAATCCCCCGCCGCCGCAGGCTCCGCGGCCACCGCTGGTTTTTCTTCCACCTTGGCCGGTTCTTCATCCGGCAAGGCTTCGGGCATGGATTCGAGGGCAACTGCCAGCACCTGGTCGAACCATTTCACGGGAACGATCTCGAGTTGGTTCTTCACGTTCTCGGGAATGTCCTGCAGGTCTTTGACGTTTTCTTCCGGAATCAACACCGTCTTGATGCCGCCTCGGTGCGCCGCCAGCAGTTTTTCCTTCAGGCCACCGATGCCGGTGACTTCACCACGCAGGGTGATCTCGCCCGTCATCGCCACATCGGCTTTGACGGCGATCCCTGTGAGCGCGGACACAAAAGCCGTGGCCATGGCGGCGCCGGCGCTGGGGCCATCTTTGGGGGTGGCGCCGTCGGGCACGTGGATGTGGATGTCGCGTTTCTCGAAGAGTTCGTCTTTGATGCCTAAGCGGCGCGAGCGGCTGCGCACCACGGTGCGGGCGGCTTCGACCGACTCTTTCATCACGTCACCCAGTGAGCCGGTGCGTGAGATCACGCCCTTGCCGGGCATCACAGCGGCTTCGATGGTGAGTAAATCGCCGCCCACTTCGGTCCAGGCCAGGCCAACCACTTGGCCGATTTGGTTCTGTTTTTCGGCACGGCCAAAGTCGTATTTGCGCACGCCGAGGAAGTCGTTGAGGTTCTCGTCCGTGACGACCACTTTGCCTTCGTACTGCTTGAGCTGGATGCCTTTGACCACCTTGCGGCAGATCTTGGAGACCTCACGCTCGAGCGAACGCACACCTGCTTCGCGGGTGTAGTAACGAATGATGGCGCGCACCGCCGATTCGGTGACCTCCATCTCCTCGTCTTTCACGCCGTTGTTTTTGGCCTGTTTGGGCAACAAATACTTCTGGGCAATGCTGACCTTTTCGTCTTCGGTGTAACCCGAGAGGCGAATCACTTCCATGCGGTCGAGCAAGGCCGGCGGAATGTTCATCGAGTTCGAGGTGGCGATGAACATGGTGTCGGACAGGTCGAAATCGACCTCGACATAGTGGTCGCTGAAGGTGTGGTTCTGCTCGGGGTCGAGCACCTCCAGCAACGCCGAACTCGGGTCGCCGCGGAAGTCCATGCCCAGCTTGTCGATCTCGTCGAGCAGGAACAGCGGGTTGCGCACCCCCACCTTGGTCAGGCTCTGCAGCACCTTGCCCGGCATGCTGCCGATGTAGGTGCGGCGGTGGCCGCGGATCTCGGCTTCGTCGCGCACGCCGCCCAGGGCCATGCGCACGAACTTGCGACCGGTGGCACGCGCCACGCTCTGGCCGAGCGAGGTCTTGCCCACGCCCGGGGGGCCGACCAGGCACAGGATCGGCGCCTTGACCTTGTCCACGCGCTGCTGCACCGCGAGGTACTCAAGGATGCGTTCCTTGACCTTGTCGAGACCGTAGTGGTCTTCGTTCAGCACTTCCTCGGCCAGCGGCAGGTCGTGCTTGACCTTGCTCTTCTTGGCCCAGGGCAGGCCGATCAGCGTGTCGATGAAGTTGCGCACCACGGTGGCTTCGGCCGACATGGGGGACATGAGTTTGAGTTTTTTGAACTCGGCGTCCACCTTTTTGCGCGCCTCTTTGGGCATTTTGGCGGCAATGATTTTCTTTTCCAGCTCCTCCATGTCGGCACCTTCTTCGCCGTCACCGAGTTCTTTCTGGATGGCCTTGACCTGCTCGTTCAAGTAGTACTCGCGCTGGCTCTTTTCCATTTGGCGCTTGACGCGGCCACGGATGCGCTTTTCAACTTGCAGGATGTCGACTTCGTGCTCGAGCTGCTCCAGCAGCTTTTCGAGGCGTTTGTCGACCTCGAACAAATCCAGCACCGACTGTTTGTTTTCCAGCTTCAGCGGCAGATGGGCGGCGATCGTATCGGCCAGGCGCCCGGCGTCGTCGATGCCTGCGATCGAGGTGAGGATTTCGGGCGGAATTTTTTTGTTCAGTTTGACGTACTGGTCAAACTGCTGCGTCACGGCGCGGCGCAGGGCTTCGATCTCGGGTTTGGTGTCGGTGGGTGGCGGCACCGGCGTCACGTCGGCCACGAAGTGCTCGCCGTTGTCGCTGATTTTGTGGGTGTTGGCGCGCTGTATGCCTTCGACCAAGACCTTCACGGTGCCGTCGGGCAGTTTCAGCATTTGCAGGATGCTGGAGACACAGCCTACGTCGAACATGTCCTCAGGGCGCGGTTCGTCCTTGCCTGCGGCTTTTTGTGCCACCAGCATGATCTGACGACCCGCTTCCATCGCGGCTTCAAGGGCTTTGATGGACTTGGGGCGGCCCACGAACAGCGGGATCACCATGTGAGGGAAAACGACCACATCGCGCAGCGGCAGCAGCGGCAGGGTGATGGGTTCAGCGGGGAGGATGGGATGACCAGACATGAAGAGACCTCTCTTTCTCAAACCTATGTAGGGCCTGAGTGTTCAATTGCAAGTGACCACCGGGTCAGTACCGACCCCGGTCCAACTCAAGCTCAAGCGCTGGCTTTGACGTCGCGGTAAACCAGCAGCGGTTTCGCCTCTTCTTCAATCGTGTGTTCGTCGAGTACGACCTTGGCCACACCTTCCAAGTTGGGCAAATCAAACATGGTGTCGATCAAACTCGCTTCCATGATGGAGCGCAGCCCGCGCGCGCCGGTCTTGCGGGCCAAAGCCTTGCGGGCGATGGCCGTGAGTGCGGATGGGCGGAACTCCAGTTCCACACCGTCCATGGAAAACAATTTTTGGTACTGCTTGACCAAAGCATTTTTGGGCTCGGTCAGGATCTGGACCATGGCGTCTTCGGTCAATTCACCCAAGGTGGCCACCACAGGCAGACGGCCCACCAACTCGGGGATCAAACCGAATTTGATGATGTCTTCAGGCTCGACCTCGCGGAACACCTCGCTGACCTTACGCTCGGCCTTGGTTTTCACCGTGGCACCAAAACCAATGCCCGATTTTTCAGAACGGTTTTGAATGACCTTTTCCAAACCATCAAAAGCACCACCACAAATGAAGAGAATGTTGGTGGTGTCGATCTGCAAAAAGTCTTGGTTGGGATGCTTGCGCCCACCTTGCGGGGGAACCGAAGCCATCGTGCCTTCAACCAACTTGAGCAAAGCCTGTTGCACGCCCTCACCTGATACATCGCGGGTGATGGAAGGGTTGTCAGATTTACGCGAGATTTTGTCGATTTCGTCGATGTAGACAATGCCGCGCTGGGCTTTTTCGACGTCGTAGTTGCAGTTTTGCAGCAACTTTTGAATGATGTTTTCAACGTCCTCGCCCACATAACCGGCTTCGGTCAGGGTGGTGGCGTCGGCAATCACGAAGGGTACGTTGAGCAAACGCGCCAGGGTTTGCGCGAGCAAGGTTTTGCCCGAACCCGTGGGGCCGATCAAGAGGATGTTGCTTTTGGACAGCTCAATCTCGTCCTTGGAGCGGCTCATGTGCTTGAGCCGTTTGTAGTGGTTGTAAACCGCGACCGACAAAATTCGTTTGGCCGGTTCTTGGCCGATCACGTAGTTGTCGAGGCTGGCTTTGATTTCGCTCGGGAGCGGCAAATCGGTTTTGGCGGCTTTCGCGTCGGGCGCGTCCACGGGCACTTCATCACGGATGATGTCGTTGCACAGCTCTATGCACTCGTCGCAAATGAAGACCGATGGTCCTGCGATGAGTTTTTTGACCTCGTGCTGGCTTTTGCCGCAAAAGGAGCAATAGAGAACTTTTTCGCTCGAAGAGCCTTTTTTGTCGGCCATAAAAAGACGCTCAGGAAGAAGTGATTTCGTTAAAGATGATAGTTCAATTAAAAACAGGGCCAAGCTGGTGAGTTAGGCCCTGTTTTCCTGCCAATTCGGCGGGTTTGGGATCAACCGCGTTTGGTCAAAACTTGGTCAATCAAGCCATATTCTTTGGCTTGTTCGGGGTCCAAGAAAAAGTCGCGCTCCATGTCGGCTTGAATTTTCTCCAGTGGCTGGCCAGTCCGCTCGGCATAAATGCGGTTCAGCTGCTCACGGGTTTTCAAAATTTCACGGGCGTGGATTTCAATGTCGGTGGCCTGGCCCTGTGCGCCACCCGAAGGCTGGTGAATCATGATGCGCGAATTGGGCAGAGCAAACCGCTTGCCTTTGGCCCCGGCCATCAGCAGGAAAGAGCCCATGCTCGCGGCCATGCCCATGCACAGGGTGGACACCTCGGGTTTGATGAATTGCATGGTGTCGAAAATCGACATGCCCGCGCTCACCGAGCCACCGGGAGAGTTGATGTAGAAGGAAATGTCTTTGTCGGGGTTTTCGCTCTCCAAGAAGAGCAACTGCGCCACCACCAGATTGGCCGACTGATCGTTCACAGGCCCGACCAGGAAAATCACCCGCTCTTTGAGCAGACGCGAATAAATGTCGTAAGCACGCTCGCCACGGCCCCGACTGCTCTATCACCATGGGCACCATACCCAAACCTTGTGTTTCTAGCGCGCTCATCAATGATCCTTTGTGTCTGGTTGCGTTGAAAGGTATTAACGCGGATGAAGTATGCATCTGGGGCCAGATTATCTCGCCACAAGGGCTGTCTTTCCTGGCGAAGCGTTTGTGCAAACAAACAAGGCGCTGACTATGCAGTACAGCGCCTTGCGATTGCGAGGAGAAACAGCCTCTATCAGGAAGCCATCAGCTCTTCAAATGGCATGGTTTTGTCGGTGACCTTGGCTTTGGAAAGCACAAACTCTGCCACGTTGTTTTCAATCACCACCGCCTCCACTTCCGCCATGCGCTGGCGGTCACTCAGGTAGTAACGCACCACCTCGGCGGGTTTTTCGTAGCTTTGCGCCAACTCTTCCAAGTGGGCTTGCAACTGGTCCGGCTTGGCTTGCAAGTTGTTGGCGCGCACGAGTTCTGCCACCACCAAACCCAAACGCACGCGGCGTTCGGCTTGCACCTGGAACACTTCACCAGGAATTTCAGCTTTGTCGGCGTCTTTCACACCGCGCTTTTTCAAGTCAGCACGGGCCGCTTCCACCATGCGCTCGATTTCGCCTTGCACCAGGGCCTTGGGCACATCGAGTTCAGCCACTTTGAGCACCGCGTCCAGCACCGAGGCTTTGTTGCGCGCTTGCACGCGGAACTTGGCTTCGCGCTCTAGGTTTTTCTTGATGTCGGCACGCAAGCCGGCCAAGGAACCATCGGCCACACCCAAGGACTTGGCAAACGCCTCGTTCACCTCAGGCAAATTCTGCCCTTCAATCTTTTTCACCGTGACCAAGAAGTCAGCCTCTTTACCAGCGACTTCTTTGCCGTGGTAATCCGCAGGGAACTGCAAGGGGAAGGTTTTGGAGTCGCCGGACTTCATGCCGCGCACGGCGCTGTCAAAGGCTTCCAGCATTTGCCCTTCGCCAATCATGAATTGGAACCCTTCGGCTTTGCCTCCTTCGAAGGGAACGCCGTCGAGTTTGCCTTCGAAGTCGATGGTCACGCGATCACCCACTGCTGCGGCTTCAGACGCTGGACGCTGAGCAAAAGTGCGGCGCTGTTTACGCAGGATTTCAATGGTTTTGTCGATGCCATCTTCCGACACATCGGCGCTGACGCGCTCAACTTCGGCGGTGGACAGGTCGCCCAGCTTGACTTCAGGGTACACCTCAAAAACGGCGTCAAAGGCCATTTGGCCGGGTGCGTCTGCAGTGGGCTCTTTTTCGCTGATACGGGGAGTACCGGCGACGCGCAGTTTGGCTTCGGTGGCGGCATCTACAAAGGCTTGGCCGACTTTGTCGTTCATCACCTCGTACTGCACCGAGTAGCCGTAACGCTGGGCTACCACGCTCATGGGCACCTTGCCGGGACGAAAACCGTCGGCCTTGACCGTGCGTGCCAGCTTTTTCAAGCGGGATTCCACCTCACCTTGAATGCTGTCGGCAGCCAATGTCAGCGTGATGCGACGCTCTAATTTCTCTAGGGTTTCAACGTTAACGGCCATGGTATTGAAGACTTTCTATCTGCTATGGAAATTCTAAAAACGCAGTGGTGCGCGGGGGGGGACTCGAACCCCCACACCATTGCTGGCGTCAGGACCTAAACCTGGTGCGTCTACCAATTTCGCCACCCGCGCTGCGACAAGGAATGAAGTGCCGCGCCACGCACAGCACCTCTTTTCGAACCGAACTTGTTTGGAAAACCGCGTATTTTAGCGTGGTGCCGAAACCGGTGCGGCTGTCAGCAGCCTAACGTAACGCGCGGCCCTGATCCTTCGGTGGGAAATAAGGCACCGATCAGCCCGACAAACAGCCGACAGGGCCGTCCCATCAGCGCAGAGTCTGGTTAAAGAAAGCGAGCGTTCGGTCCCAGGCGAGTTTGGCGGCTGCGGCATCAAACCGGGGCGTGGTGTCGTTATTAAAACCATGCTGGGTACCGGCTGCGTATTGATGCGCCGTGTAACGCACGCCTGCTGCTTTCAAAGCGGCCTCATAGGCAGGCCAAGCGGCGTTGATGCGTTCATCGACGGCCGCAAAGTGAATCAAGAGCGGTGCCTTGACCTTGACCGCCTCCTCGGCGGGAGGATGGTTGCCGTAAAAGGACACGGCGGCGTTCAGATCTGGCAAACGCGTGGACAGAAAGTGGGCCATGCCACCGCCAAAACAAAAGCCAACCACGCCGACTTTTCCAGTGCATTCTGGCCGGGCTTTGAGCACGCCCGCAGCGGTGACGAAGTCTTCACGCACCTTGGGTTGATCGAGTTTGGCAAACAACTCACGGGCTTTGTCTTCGTCTCCGGGATAGCCACCGAGCGGGGTCAATGCGTCAGGCGCAAACGCGACGAAGTTATCGAGTGCCAAACGCCGGGTGATGTCTTCAATATGGGGGTTGAGCCCACGGTTCTCGTGCACGACCAACACACCGGGAAGTTTTCCGGTGGCGTTGGCAGGCCGAGCCAAGTAGCCTTTGACGCTGCCAGTTCCATTCGGTGAAACAAACTCCACTGTCTCGGTTTTGATGCGGGGATCATCTTTGGGAACGACCTGAGCGGACGCGAAGTCGGGGCTCAGCGACGCCAACAACATACTGGCTGTCACACCACCTACAGCAAAACGCTGCGCGCGTTCCAGAAAACCTCGTCGGTCGATCGCGCCATGAACATAGGCATCAAAAAGAATCAGCAACTCTTGGTCAAAGTCTGCGGCGGTTTTGCGGGTCATTTGGAAACCTCCAAGGGGTTGAGTGGCTATGCGAGACGGGTGAGCATACAAAGAAAGAGGAAGAAGGTTTTTACTTCAACACATCAAACAAGTTGTTGAAATCGTCTGTCCACGGCCGCAAGCCGGGGATGGGTTTGATGGGTGCCACCGCAACCTGTATCAGGGGATGCTGCAAACGCGCCGCGCTTGGGCTCACCAGGATCCAGTCTGTACGTCGCAAATCAGAGTCCTTGGCGTCGTCGTGAACCAAGAGAACATGCAGGCCGTGAGACTGGGCAATTTTCTCCACCACGGGGGCCAAAGCCAAAAAACGATTGGTCACGTGAAACGCCACCACCCCGTCGGGTTTGATGTGGCGCAAGTACACCCCCATGGCTTCTTTGGTGATGAGGTGGATGGGCACTGAACCACCCGAGAAGGCGTCTACCGCCAATACGTCCATGCCCTGGGGCAACTCACGTTCCATCGCGAGCCTCGCATCGCCCAACACGCGCTCAATCTTGGCTGGGCTGTCCTTCAGAAAGCTGAATTCGTTGTCTGCCAGTTCAAACACTTGGGGGTTGATTTCGTAGACGCGGTACACATCGCCAACGCGCCCATAGGCCGCCAGCGTGCCGGTGCCCAAACCGATCAAACCGACATGACGCGGTGCCTGTGGGGCTGACGCCAGCGCACGCCCCACACCCGACGTGGGGCCGTAGTAGGTGGTGGGTTCTTGACGGCGGTCAAGTGCGAGGTACTGCTCGCCGTGCTTCACAGAGCCGTGGAACATCTGGCGGACGTTGTCGCGGGGCGCAGCAGCATCGATGTCGTCCAGGGTAATCAAGGTGCCATAAAAGTTGCGACTCATGTGTCTGGCACCCGACAAGTCGCTGCGAACTTGCACAGACAGAAAATAAATGCAGAGCAATGAAACCGCCACGCAGGCAAGCACCAAAGGCCTGCACCGCTTGAACACCAAGGCCCCGAGCCACGCCACCAACACCAAACCGACGCCCAACTCGTAATAGGCTGGCAACACATGAGGTGCCACCAAACCAACCGTCACGCCACCAAGGGCACCGCCCAATGACAGCATCAAATAAAAACGTGTGAGGTAACGCGGCCCGGGCCGCATCGACGCCATTTCACCGTGCAAGAACATGCACAGCACAAATAAACCCACGCCGTAAATGGGCAGTGCTGTTTTGACATCGGAGCCCAGGCTGTCTTGAAGTCCGAAGGCACAAAGCACCAACACCACCGCCGTGGCGGGCAACCAAATGCGTCTTTGGTACCAGCGGTCACTTTCAAAGGTGAGCACAAAGGACAGCAGGTATATCGACAGCGGCAACACCCACAAAAACGGAATCGACGCGACGTTCTGTGTGAGGTGGTTGGTGATGGCCAACAGCAACCACGAACCCAGTGCAGGCAATGCAAGCCATAAGAGGTAGGTGCCCGGGCTGGGAGGCGTTTCGTTCAATGCAGAACCGTTGTCCGACGTTGGCGCGGCCTCGCTGACTGCGGCTGACTCCCGCGCCTGCCGACCCGCACACCACGTGGTTCCTATGCACAAACAAACAAACACCGCATAGCCCCAAGACCATCCGATTGCTTGCGGCAGCAGGCCGGTGCGGGGCTCAATCAGCAAAGGGTAGGCCAAGAGCGATGCCAGCGAGGCCAAATTGGACAAAGAAAAATAACGGTAAACCGAGGCACCCCAGGGTGCTCGAGCAAGCCAAGACTGAACCAGTGGGCCGGTCGTGGACAGCAAAAAATACGGCAACCCTATCGTGGTAACCAACAGGCCCAATATCCACAACGTGGGGTCCTCCGCGCCTAGCGGCTTCCATCGTTCACTGGTCACGATGGGCAAAAGCGTCAAACTCGCAGTCAGCAGCAAAATGTGCAAGGTCGACTGAACACGGGAAGGCAGGCGTGTTAGCCAGTCCGAGTAAGCGTATCCCGCCAACAGGACCACCTGAAAGAAGACCATACAAATCGACCACACTGCGGCCGACCCACCAAACCAAGGCAAGATTTGTTTGGCGATCAGGGGTTGCACCAAAAACAGCAAGAACGCGCTGCTGAAAATCGTGGCGGCGAAGAGGGGTTTGAGCAGTTGGGGCTTCATGAACGGATCAAGCTGGTTTGATACTTCAAATTAGCGCCGCCCTTTGCGGCGCAGTAAGCAGCGGATGATTACTCATAAGTCAGAAACTAAGCGGACAAGAGCCATGCTTTAGCGATTGACGTTTTAAAAGTCACAACAAAAACTCCGTTCGGGCTGAGCCTGTCGAAGCCAGCGTGTGCCTCGGTCAAAGCCCTTCGACTTGCCTTTAGTCCTGAGCCTGCCGAAGGGTCAGGGCGAACGGACGTGGGCTAGTCGCGACACGAGAGAGTTTCAGAAAGTGCAGAGAATTCTGTCTTCTAAATTTCTGACTTATGAGTAAGTGACCAGACCGAGGCTCGCACGGCCGCTGTAAGGTGGGCAGGTGGTTGAGAATTTGGAGCGTCAAATCGACCGCGGACGTCTATCGCGTATCAACTGATCCACACACTCACCAATGCGCTGGGGGCGGCAGGGTTTGGGCAAGTAAGCGTCGTACTGGTCGAAACCTGTGCGCACAGCGGCTTCTTCAATGCTGGTGTGCATGGCAATCATGGAAGCGCAGGTCTTGGGGTCGTTGCGCAAGGCGCGGCCCACCGCCAAACCATCAAGGCCAGGCATTTCGACATCCAGCACCACAGCATCAAAGTGTTCTTGGCTGGCAGCATCCAGCGCGGCAAATCCGCTGTCAACCAATTTCACGCTATAGCCATAGGACTCTAGCGATGCTTGCACCAACAAACCCATGTGGTCGCAGTCGTCAACAGCCAGGACTCGGCCTCGAGATGGTGGTGCTTTTGAGGCTGTCATCACGATAGCTTACCGAAGAGAACCGGCCACGAAAAGGCCATCAAGCCGTCCAGAATCGGCTTGGCATCACGTGCCACAAAACACGGCAGTCCGGGCTTTGTCCAGGCAATCAGGTACTGTCAAACGCTTGCCCTCAAGTTATGCACAGCCTTATCCACGGGTCGTCACAAAAAGAAAATTTTGTGGTGAAAGGATGCTTGGGGCCGGTAATGCCTGTATTTCGGGACCGGTGCCCGCTCAGGCTGCTGCCCTCAGCACCATGCCATCTTCATTCGCCGCCAACCCATCGCGTGGGGCCCCCAAATGCGCCTTGAACTTCAACCGCGACATCAGACTCGCCTTCGCCCCGTTTGGCTGCGGGCATGGGGTGCAGCTCGACTACGTCACGCACCCGACGGTTGACGACCATGCCGCACCCGTCATTCTTCGCCGCTGCGGTGGCCAGATGACCCCACCATCGACTACCAAGACCCGACCGTCTTGGCGCTGCGGGGTGTCCACCACGCAGTGCGAATCGAGTGCGGGTTTGACCAATGAATTGCCTTCAAAACACTTGACCGTGCTCACCGGTCCCTAAAGTCTTGGCCACCCTAAAAAGTGTTGAAAGACTGGCGGCAGGACGCAGCGGCTGTGATCGCTTGAGTTCTTGTGCTCGTCGTACAAGCCACGGGTGCTGGTGATGAGCATGGCGTGAAGGTCCTCCAAACCGATACCCGATTGTCACCGCGCCATGGCATCACGTTTGCGCTTCGCCGTACCCAAGCCCACCAAGGTGGCCGAGGCGACACCCATCGCCAAGGTCAGCGCCGATCCATAAAACACCCCTGCCGCCCAGCCGTGGTCCAGCATGTAGCCAAACACCGGTGCGGCCATTGCGAAGCCCAAGTCCAGACCCGAGTAGACCGTGCCGTAAACGCGGCCCGTGGCCCCGGGCGGTGCTGCGCGTTTGATGAGCATGTCGCGCGACGGGCCCGCCAAACCGGCACCAAAACCAGCCAAGGCGGTCAAGCCCGCTGCCCACAAACCAGGCAGCCAACCGCTGGCCACCACACAAAGCATGGCGGCAGACGCCAGCAAACAAACGCCAATGATGCGCTCCAGCTGCTCAATGCGCGCCACTAGAAATCCACCGATCACCATGCCCGCCGCACCGCAGAGCATGTAGCCCGTGACCACCAGGGCCGTGATGGACAAAGGCAAGCCAAAGAGTTGCTGCAACGCAGGGCTGGCGAAACTTTGAATCGCACTCAAGGCACAGGTGGACCAAAAAAAGAAAGAAAAACACAGCCACACGGAAGGCAGCTTCAAAAACGCCATCGGGTGCTCAGGGGTCGTTTTCTCTTGACCGGATTTCGCCGCCGCATCGTGGGCCCAATGGCCCACACGGTCGTCAATGGACGCTCGGTTGATCCAGAGCACGACCAGAACCACCAGGGCCACCACACCGGCACAGGCCGCCGCCACGCGCCACGAACCGCTCCATGCCGCCAAGCCAGTGAGAAAAACAGGCGCAAAGGCCCAACCCAAGTTGCCCGAAATACCGTGCACTGAAAACGCGTGGCCCAGGCGTGGCGCAGAAACACGTTTGTTCAAGATGGTGAAGTCGGCTGGGTGAAACGGGGCGTTGCCCAAACCCGCCAATGCCGCCGCCAGCATCAAACCGCCGTAACCCGGTGCCAAGGTCGTGGCCAATCCAGCCAATGCAAAACAAGCCATGGCCACGAACAACACCGGACGCGCACCAATGCGGTCCACCAAAAACCCGGCTGCAGCTTGGCCGGTGCCAGAGATGACGAAAAACATCGTGACCAAGAAGCCCAGCTCGGAATAACTCAGCCCGAAGTCGCGAATGAAAAATGGAAACAGCGGCGGCAGCAGCAGGTGAAAAAAATGCGAGGTGCCGTGCGCCAGACCTATCAAGCCGATGGTGGTGGCGTCTTGGCGAGCACTTGTCGGGGCGGGTTGGCCGGGGTTGAGGGTCAATGTGTTCATGGTGAGTTATTGGTCAGAACGGTTTTGTACTTGGCCGGGTTGTGGGCCGTCATAGCCCTCAATCACGATCAAATCGGCGGTCGATACCGGTTGACGCAAGGCGATGGCCGCTTGGTAGGCAGGCGAGTTCCAACAATCCAGCGCAGCTTGGTAGCTCGGAAACTCCACCACCAGATTGCGTGCACGGCTGCCGCCTTCAACTGCAGCAAAGGCGCCACCACGCACCAGGAAGCGCCCCCCATAAGCTTTCAGGGGTTCGGCGTTGGCAGCCACATAGGCTTTGTATTGCTCTGGATCGGCAACTTCAATGCGGGCAATCCAATAACCTTTTGACATGAATGACTCCAACTGAGACGTACGCTTTTGGTTGACCGCGCAGGCCGCACTGGTTGTTTGCACACGGGCCTTCAATGTAAGGACCGTTCCCGAGGCAGAGTTGCGATATAAAGACAACTTCTATCGTTTTTCTGCCAACCGAGGATTTCGAGATGGCTCAGCGGACGCCTACCAAGCCTCAGCCACGCCGCACCAGCGTGCCACCCCTGGAAACTGGCTACGCCCCCACGGTGGATCGACCCGTTCGCGCCAAACTTCGCCACCTGGCCGCAGACACCGACGTACCGCCACACCGACACACCTGGGCCCAGGTGGCCATGTCCAGCACCGGTGTGATCCGCATGCGGGCTGGCCGCAGCACCTACCTGGTGCCGCCTTCACGGGTACTGTGGATTCCACCCGGGGTGGAGCACGCCGTCGCCGTGGTTGAAGCCGCGGACATTCACACGCTCTACATCCATCAGAGTGAACGCATGATCGGGCCGGCTTGCCCCAGCAGCGAACAAAGTGCCTGGTTGCAATGCCGCGTACTAGAGGCCTCCAGTTTGTTGCGTGAGTTGGTGGCGCATCTGCCTGCAGACCCCACCGTGCCCAACCACCAAGTGCCCAGCGCGCGTGAACGCAGTTTGTCTCACCTGGTGCTTGAAGAGTTGCGCCAGGCCCGAGCGATGCCCTTGGGCCTGGACTTGCCCGAGGACAAACGCTTGCGCCAGTTGTGTGAAGCGGTGCTGGCCGACCCCGCACGTTGGATCACCCTCGACAGCTGCGCTCACCTGGCCCACGCCAGTGCGCGCACCGTGGCGCGGTTGTTTCGCTCCGAGCTGGGCAGCACCTTTGGTCAATGGCGGCAGCAGGTGCTGTTGTCTCAAGCTTTGGTGCTGGCCGCCAAGGGCCAACCCATGGCCCACATTGCCAGCAACCTCGGCTATGCCAGTGCCAGCGCTTTTTCTGCCATGGTGACCCGCACGGTTGGTATGCCGCCGAGTCGGTTTTTCGGGAAATGAGGCGGTAGCTGGCGCATGCCCTGCTTCGCAGCGCAGCGCCGAACCGTTCAATTTGTGCTTGTCCTGGACAAGGAACCCCTGCGTATAAGGGGTTCGCTTTCGTTTAGAAACAGTCTTTGCCTCCTTGGGTGTAGAACACCGGCTTGACGTGGCCGAGAGTGCCAAATTGAGTCATAGTGCACACACACCCAAAACCTGTAGGAGGCCACGTGCTGAAGTCGCTGTTTGGAGAGCTAGGGAGCACAGGGAATAGATCCCCTGACGGCATCGCTGCAGCGTCACCTGCCGACGCCACTTTTGCTGCCACACCCATTTTGGAAACCCAATCCACGCGCGTGACCCCTGCGGGTCATATGGTGGATCGGCATTCGCAAGAGTTGGTGGTGGTGGGTTCGCCAGCGCAAGCCATACGCAAACACTTTGCCACCACACGGGCTGATTTGGAGTCGGCCAGTCACTTGATCACCTTGCTTGATCCGAGCAATTCTTGGGCGAGCTGGGTTATCAAGGCGTTGTCTGACGCAGGTGGCCTGCCAATCGAAAGATTGCACCTGCGCGAATCAACCACGCTGCGAACCCTGGCAACGATCGAGCGCACCACCCTCATTCGTCGCCACGAAGAGTCGCTGAAAATCCTGTTCGCTGATGTGCGGGCACCAGGCCGTGAGAACGCTGAAATTCCAGTGGCCCTGATGGAACGCAGCCACCTCACCACCGTCATCGTGGGAACCCTGCAATCGCATGCGGTAGACGCCTTGCTGGCATCGGTTCAAGAAGCAGTGGCCCTGCCCACCTGGCGTTGCCCCAACCTTTTGTTCTTGTTGCCTCCCGACTCTGATTGGATCATCGAAAAAGTGGCGGCAGTGGCGTGGCCTCCCAAGGTGCGCGTCAACCACCGCAGCGAATCCTTGCTCAGCGCCTCGGCCGTGTGGAACAGCATCCTCGCCCACTGGGGCGAGGTCAAAGACTGGGTCCCCGGCGCACCGACCGCCCCCGCCTTGCTGGGCCTGAATGACTTCCCCATCAAAGTGGCCGATCTGCACCATGATGCCACCGACTCTTCATTCAGTTTGCTTCAGCCCTTCGATCCGTTTGGCTCGTTGGGCTCTGCCCAAACCACCCCACACAGCCCTGCACAGCCAGCCGCTGAACCTGCCCCAACTGTTCGTCAAATAGGAACCGAAGCCACCCACGCCTCGGTTGATGCAGGGCGCCTGCGTTCCGCGTTGGCGACCTTGCGCCCCCTGGAAGGAATGCTCGCCTGTGCCGTGGTGGACTTGATGAACAGCCAGGTGTTGGCGCAAGAGTGCCCATCGGGCATCGCCATCGACATCGACCAAGCTGCGGCGCAAGCCGCCCGCTTGTTGCGCAGCCACCGCCAAGCATCCACTGCCATGGGGTTGTCGCCCAGCATTAACGAAGTCAACGCCCGTTCGGGTGCTCGGCAAGTTGTCGTGCGACCGATCGCCCGGCAGCCTCGCTTGTTTTTGTGGATCTTGCTCGACCGCTCACAAGCCCGCACAGAAACCTTGCGAAAACAACTTGGCGAGACCGAACGATTGATGCAATAGCGCTGCAACAGCAGTGCCTTGAGCGCTGAGCTAACATCTTTGCCGCTGGGGCGACGACCCCGTTTCTTTTCAGCGGCGAAAGCTCCCATGACTCAAGTTTTATTCGATTACATACGCCAAGACGCCACTGGAACAAGCTGCGTGTCGCATGCCTGGGCCAAAACACCAGTGCCGCTGTCGCCACCACAGCGCAGCCAGATCAAAGCCCGCGCGGCCGAACTGCTCAAGGCCCACAACGCTGTGCTCGTGGCCCACTACTATGTCGATGGCGACCTGCAAGACCTGGCGCTGGAGACCGGTGGCTGCGTGGCTGATTCATTGGAGATGGCCCGCTTTGGCCGCGACCATGCCAGCCAAACCCTGGTGGTGGCCGGCGTGCGTTTCATGGGCGAGAGTGCCAAAATTTTGAGCCCGCACAAACGCGTGCTGATGCCGGACTTGGACGCGACCTGTTCACTCGACCTCGGTTGCCCCGCAGATGATTTCTCCAAATTCTGTGACGCCCACCCGGACCGGCAAGTCGTCGTCTATGCCAATACCAGCGCCGCCGTCAAAGCCCGTGCCGATTGGATGGTGACCAGCAGTTGCGCCCTGGCCATCGTGAACCATTTGAAAGACCAAGGGCAAAAAGTGCTTTGGGCCCCGGACCGCCACCTCGGCCGCTACATCCAAGAACAAACTGGCGCGGACATGCTGATGTGGAACGGCGCTTGCATCGTGCACGACGAGTTCAGGGGCTTGGAGCTGGAACTGCTCAAACGTGAGCACCCCGAGGCCTTGGTGCTCGTACACCCCGAGTCACCCCAAGCCGTGGTCGCGATGGCCGACGTGGTGGGGTCCACAAGTCAACTTCTGAACGCGGTGGTCCGTGGTTCTGCGCAGACTTACATCGTCGCCACCGACAACGGCATCCTGCACCGCATGCGCCAACTGGCGCCCACCAAAACGCTGATCGAAGCACCTACTGCAGGCACCGGTGCCACGTGCAAAAGCTGCGCCCATTGCCCTTGGATGGCAATGAACGCACTGCAAGGCGTGGTCGATTGCCTGGAAAAGGGACAAGGTGAAATTTTGGTCGAGGAACAGATTCGCACCAAAGCCCTCACCTGCATTGACCGCATGCTGGACTTCGTCAAACAAAACCCCACCAGCATTCAAAAGCCTGGCTTCGTCAAAAACATCGGAGCGGCCTGATATGAGTCCCACCGCCGCAGTCGATCACTTTGAATTCAACGAAACCCTAGAACAAGCCCGCACACGCAACGTGCACGACGCCTTGATGGAAGACATCGGCCGTGCCGACTGGACGGCGCAACTCGTGCCCACCACGCAGCAGATCAAAGCCCGAGTCTTGCTGCGCGAAGAAGCCGTGCTGTGCGGGCGTGACTGGTTCGATGCCTGCGTACAGGCGCTCGATCCCCAAGCCCGCATTGATTGGCACGCCGCTGAAGGTGATGTGGTCCCTGCCAACACCGAGGTCTGCCATGTGCAAGGCCTGGCCCGTGCGCTGCTCTCGGCCGAGCGCCCTGCCCTGAATTTCATCCAGATGCTGTGCGCCACCGCCACGCTGACACGCCAGCATGTCGATGCCATTGCAGGCGCTTCACCCAACCCCAAAGGCTGCGCGATTCTCGACACGCGCAAGACCCTGCCCGGCTTGCGGCAAGCGCAAAAGTACGCTGTGCGAGTCGGTGGTGGTCAGAACCAGCGGCTGGCGTTGTGGCACGGCATTTTGATCAAAGAGAACCACATCGCGGCAGCCGGTGGCATACCGCAAGTCCTCGAACAAGCCCGCGCTTTGAATGCGGGCGTGAGCATTCAGATTGAGGTGGAAACCTTGGCGCAACTTCAAGAAGCACTGGCACACGGTGCCACGAGTGTGCTGCTCGACAACTTCGACCTGGCTGCGATGCGCGAGGCCGTTGCGGTCAACGCGGGCCGAGCCTTGCTGGAAGTTTCAGGCAGCGTGCGCCTGGACCAGGTGCGCGACATTGCCGCTACCGGCGTGGACCGCATTTCGATCGGGCGCTTGACCAAAGACGTGCGGGCCACTGATTTTTCGATGCGGGTGGTGGGGCGACTCTGACGCGTTTCCTTCGGGTCGGGCAGGTCAGGGCGATCTGCCATCACTCCGCCCCCACAACCTCAACATCCCCAACGACTGCTGCGCCCAAAAGCCACGGCCGTAGTCGCGGTTGCCAGCGTCGGGAAGCTGATCCCGAATGCCGGTGGGGTCGTAGCGGACTTCAAAGTTGGCGGTACGAAACAACACATCCCACAGCGGAAACAGCACCGCAAAGTTGTGGCCACCGAGGGTGCCTTGGCCCTTGGACTCGTGCCCTAAACCGATGCTGTGGTGCAGGCGGTGAAAACGCGGGCTCACCAATGCGCGCTCGAACACGGAACCGAACCACAGCCGCACGTTGGCGTGGGACAGGCTTTCCAACAACTGTGTGCAAGCCACCACGGCCACAAACTGGCCCGGTGCGACGCCGATGAGCTTGGCCACCAGCACCAAGATACTGTCGCGAAGCAGGTCGTCCAACAGGTGGTTGCGGTTGTCGCTCCACATCGTCATCTGGCGCTGGCTGTGGTGCAGGGCATGCAACGCCCACCACCATTGAAATTGATGCTGCCCGCGATGGAGCCAGTAGTCCACAAAGTCGAACACCACCAGATAAGCCAAAAAGGCAAACCAGGCGGTGTCAGTCCAGCCAGGCAACACGGGGGCCAGCCAGGCATCGAGATGCCAAGGCGCAATGCCCCATTGGTGCCACTGCGCGAAGAGCAAGTCCCACAGCGGATCAATGCTGAAAAAAAGTGCCACACGGAACAAACCCAGGCGGTGGATCAAGGTGTAGACCACATCAACACGCACGGCTTGGCGGTCGCGCACAGCCTCAACGGGGCGCAGCCGCTCCAAGGGCCACAGCACCAGCAACATCACCACCAGTTGCAGCACACCGACCAAAAACCACCCGGTGGCGACAAAGCCGTCTTCCAGCAAATTGCCCATGCCCAAGTGAAACAGCGCGGGCTGAACCACGGCCTCAAACAAACCTTGTTGGGCGAGGCTGAACTGGTCGGTGAAGCCGTTGATGAGACTGTCCAGCATGGTCACTTCTTGCGCGAATCGGCGACGAATGCAGCAGCGTACATCGGGTGCTCCCGCAGCGTGGCAAAACAAAAACCCTTGGCTTTCAAACCGACGATCAAAGGCTCCAGCACCGCAGGCGCCCATGGGTCTTGGCGCGACCAAATGCCCAAGTGGGCCAGCAAGATGTCCCCGCTGCGAATGTTGTTCAAGGCCTGCTGCAGCAACTGGGCGTTGGGGTAGCGGTCGCTTGGCAGTTCGTCACCCAAAAAACCAGCCGGGCTCCAGGGCACATGCGACCAGCCACATTGTTTCGCCGCTGCCAGCAAGGCGGGGGAGGTTTTACCGCCGGGTGCGCGAAACACCATGCCCATCTTGTGCCCTGTGGTTGATTCAAACCACGTCGCCGGGCGCTGGATCTGTTCGCAGTACTGCGCGGCGGTCAACGTTTGGGTTTGGCCGGTGTTTGGGCCTGCGGTGGGTCTCAATACAAAACCGCCCGCTACATCAGCCCGCCAAACATGGTGGTCGAAGGTGTGGGAGCCAAAGGCGTGGCCTTCGGCCACTCGGACCTTCCACCAAGGGGCCCAGTCGGCATCCAAGCTGCCACCGCCGGATTTGGTTTTTTCGTTAGCCAAAAAAAACGTGGCTAATACCTGCTGACGGGCCAGCACCTCGGCCACCAAGGGGGCAATGGCCATGTGGCCAGTGTCAAACGTCAGGTAGAGCGGTTTGTCGGCGGGCTGTTTTGCGCAAATGGTTTGAGCTGAGGCCGCGCTGGCGTTGAACGCCAGCACAGTCGCCAACACGGCGGTGTGGCGTCTACAAACGCGGCGCATGGTCCAGCGTCCACACCCCGTGGGGCGAGCGGCCTACCGGCACTTGGCGCAGCACCTTCTTTTGCTGGGTGTCAATGAAGGTGAGCTTGCGTGCCCAACGGGAGGTCACGAGCAAGGTTTTGCCGTCAGACAACATCTCCATGCAGTCGGGCCCGCCAGGTGCGGGGTAACTCTCCAAGACTGTCAATTTTTGGGTGTCGATTTTGCTGATGGTATTGGCTACGCGGTTGCTCACAAACACATGCTGCTTGTCACCCACGGCGCGAAACGCGTGGGCCCCGGCACCGGTTTCGATGCGTTTGATTAAACGTGCTGGCGTCTGCATCACGTCATAAACCTCCACGAACTTGTCGCCCGTGAGTCCAATCAGCAACAACCTGTCGTCGGCAGTCAAGTACACGTCCGCTGGCATTTTTCCGACAGGTACTGTCCAACGTGGCTTTTGGGTGACGAGGTCAATGGCGATCAGCTCATCGCTGTCTTGCAAGGTGGTGTAGACCACAGTGCTGCGCGAGTCAATGACCATGTGGCTCGGTGTACGCGAGGCGGGAATGCGTGCGGCGAGCTTCAAGGGCATCTTGGCGTCTGTTGGCTCCCAGCGGTAGACGTCGATGTGGTTCAAACGATTGGCCGCCGTCACAAACCACTTCATGTCGGGCGAGAACCGCAGGTGGTAGGGATCGGGAATGCCCGACACCACACGCTGCACATCCCCTGTGGTCGGGTCCAAAAATGTGAGGGAGTCGCCCAAAGCATTGGCCACGACCAGGGATTTTTCGTCGGGCGTCAAATACAGGTGGTGCGGCTCTTTTCCTGTGGGCACCTTCTTGATGTGGGTGAAGGTCACAGGGTCGATGACGCTGATGTTGGCATCCAGCGAATTGAGCACAAAAATAGGCCGCTGCACTGGTTTGGTGGACGCGGCTTGCGCCCAGGCTGGTGCTCCCACGGCGGACAAAAGCAGCACCCAAAGTGCCGACGCAGCACCGAAGGTGCGACGGCCTTGAAACGAAGAAGAGGAGAACAAAACGGCGGCCGCAGCGTACATGTGGGTAGACATACGCGCCAGCGCGGGGGCGACATGTGCCGCATCACGCGGATCGGGCAATTCACTCTTGGGCAAAAACCAGCCGTTAAAGGGTTTGCCTGAAGGGTAAGCAGGGTTTGTTGGATAACCTTTGAGGTAAGTTGACGGTGGGGTCGGCTGCCCAACCAGTGACCATTTCAATGTCTGATGGTCGAATTTGCACACTGCATTGCAGCTCCCATCACCATGACCACCACCAAAGAAGTACTGCGCACCAAACCCAGGATCGTTCGCAGGGTCGCAAAAAGCATTGACGATAGATTCAAACGGTGCAGTGCCGTAGTAAGCACCGGCCGGAATATTGGCTTTGGCCCAAGGCGTGAAAGCAGTGCCCGGCAGTGTCGTCCAGGTGTCCACTGGCACACCTGCGGCCCAAGACGGAACAGGGGGTGCAGCGGGCACAGCCATTGCAGGCTGTGCCGCAGGAACAGCGCCAGATGAAGTGCCTGGAGTGGCCGGGGCGACTGAGGTATTTGGAGGGGCTGTCGGGGTTGGCGTGGCCGAAATAATCGGAGGGACTGGTGCGCCAACCACAGAGACCAAATTACTCGGCATGACACTCCAAACCGGGTTGGTGTTGAAGTTGTTGGCCAGGCGCGACCAGTTGCTGGCCGAGGTCAAACGCTGGTAGGCCTCCAGCGCCCCGGGCACCCGATGCTGCACCGCATAGGCAATCGCAGGCTGCAAATTGCCCCAGTAGCTGGTGGCCTCGGGAAAGTAACCGCCTCGCAGTTGATCACCCGTGCCCGGTGGGTTGGGGACTTCGGTTTGTGCTTTGTAAACCGCACCCCAGTCCGTGAACCAGGGGCCGGTGCCTTTGAGGAAGTCGGGCTTGTCGGTGGGGGCCACCGCAATGGTGTAGGGAGCCGCTTCATAAAAGGGGTGTTCGTTGGGCCCGGTGCCGCCCAAACGGCCCACGATGCTGCGGGCCTTCCAGGCAAAAAACTCGTCCAGCTTGGTGCGACTGGCAGCGGACACCGCAGGCTGCATGGCTTTCATGTAGCCGAACACGGCGGTGTAAAAGTCTTGCTGCCAGGTGGCCTCGAAGTAAACGTTGTTGCCCGCGCCGGAGTAGTCGCTGTAGGGCTCGGCCCAGCCAAAGGGGTTGTTGGGCTGCGCCACATAGAGCGCATGGTTCCAGTCAATGTTGGCTTGCAAGGAGGCGAGGAACTCGTCTCGCAGCGGTGTGTCGTCGTCCGGGGTGATGCAAGCCACTTGCGCCAAGGTGCGGATGATCCAGGCGATGCCGCGTGTGGTGTTGGCCTGGGTTTCCATCACACCTTGGGTGAATTTGCGTCGCCAGTCGGTGGTCTTCAAAAAGTGCAAGGTGGCGGCGAATTGCAACTCTTCCATGAAGTACCAGCGACCCGTCACCAGGTAAGCCATGAAGCCAACCGAGGGATGGTGGGTGAACGCCCAGGTGGCTGGCGGCGTGCCGGTGGAGGCTGGCGTGAAGCTGTTGGTGGTGGAGGCACCGTTGTCGTTGATCTTGCTGCCGCCACCCACCACTAAATTGGGATAGCTTGAAAAGCGCAGCGGTCGTTGTGTTTTTTCGTCGCGAAAGTGAATGCCGTAACGCCCGGCGCTGTAGGCGTTGAAGATCAAACCGTTGTAGGCGCGGGCACTGGTGGTGGTGAGGTAGAGCACATCCCACTCGGGCAACAAACCGATGGAGCCGTGGTAACCCGCCCCACCCATGCCGGTGGGCATGTTGCCCTGCTGCAAAGGGGTGTAGGTGCTGGGCAGGCCCAACACCCGTGCGGCATCGGGTGCCACTTTGGCGCGGTAGGAAGGGACCAGGGCGGTGGATTGCAGGTAGCCGGTGTCGTGCTTGGGCGTGACCTGGGGGTCTGCTCCCAACCAAAACGAGGTGCTGGCCCCGCTGACCAATGGCGTGCGGCAGTGGTTGGGTAAATCAATGGCCGCATTGAAACGTGACGTGCCGCCCAGGGTGAACCCATAGGTGGCGGCTTTGCTGGTCGGGCCTGGCACCATCAGGTAGCCGTTTTCTATCCAGGGCAAAACCTCCACCGCACCACCGGCGTAAAGGCGCACTTCGAGCCACGCCACCAAATGGGCGTCGCTGCCGATGGGCTTGCGATAAAGCCATGAGGACATCTCGGGCCCGCTGACCCACTGTTTGAATGGCGCATCCCAGTCGGCCGCAGCCCAAGAGGCCTCACCGAAAGCACTGGCGGTGACGGCGGCGGTGATGCCTGTGGCCTTGAGTTCAGCCAAGGTCAGTGCAGAAGCGCCACCAGCAGAAGCGACGGGGGACAGCCGCACGGTGAGCGGGGCATTGGCACTCATGGAGGCCAAACCAGACACCACGGCGAATTTGAGCGAGCCATCGGGCCAGCGGTTTTTGGCAACCACTTGCAAGCGGGGCACGTCCGGGCTGACCACCGTTTGCCCAGACGCAACATCACCCGCACGGAACGCAAAACCCAGCGTGAAGGGTGTCAGGGTGTTGGTCAGCGGGCTGACCAGGCTGAATTGCATCGCGCCAATCGGCGCAGGCGCAGGCGCTGGCATGCTAGGTGGCCTACTCTCTGTCGACACAGGGGCCGTGGCAGGTGAAGGTACGAGGCGGTTGGGCGAGGGAGCCGCTGAAGCGGCGGGAGCAGGCAGTGAATTTGCGCTGGTGCTGCCGGTATTGACGGGCGCGGCATCCGCCAAAGGAGCAGTGGCTGTTGCAGGAGTGACCGCAGGCGATGACACGGCAGTGATCGGCGCAGGGGCTGTCACTGTGGGCGCAGCCCCACCGCCTGCGGTGACCGCCGGACCAGCAGAAACTGGTGTGGCGTTGGCACCAACCCCACCAGCTTCTCCTGACCCGCTACCGCCGCATGCGGTAGCGGCGACACCGCCAAACAGCACGCCTAAACGACGCAAAAATTCTCTTCGTTCAACGGAGTTCATGCTGCTACGCCCCCAAACCTGCGGTTAGTTGTTGGCTGGTATGGGAACACAAATGTTCAGTATTTTTTCCCTGGGATGTAACGAAAGATACAGACAATCCGTCACTGCCCCTTGGAAAAGTGAGTGCGGCATTACTAACAAGTAACGAAAGACACTTTTTATTACCAACGGGTGGGCAATTTAGCCTATGTCCGGCAGTTGCCCTGTCATCGCAAGGGCGCAAAGACGCATGAACGGCCAGAGAGTTGCGGCGATCTTGTCGCTCACACCGCACTGACCTTGCGCCTGTCCGACGCAGTTCACAGCCACTCGGTTACGGGGCTGGTTTAACACGGTTCGCGTACCAGTTTTCTTCATATTTCACTGGGCAGATGTAGCCCAGCGTAGAGTGAAGCCAGCGATGGTTGTAGAACGTCAACCAGTCGATGATTTCGTCCATCGCCTCGTGCTATGCGGCGAATCGCTTGCCGTACAGCCGCCCAACTTTCAGGCTTACCCACGGGCTCTAGTACTGCGACACAGAGATAACGGAACAAGATGAAAGTGCTGCTTCGTGCGTATGGCAAGGCGCAAACCACAGCGATAAAAGAGTATCGCGCGGATTTGCAACGCTGCCATAGGTGCGAGGATGCGCTTTCATGTTTCGTTATCTCTGTGTCGTAGTACTAGCCCCTTCGCGGCGCGAAACGTCGCTTCGCTTGCCTTCCCGGCAGTTGCTCTTGCGACTGATCGACGCGAGCGCATCACGCAGCTGATTGGTTACAGACTCTGATAGCACACACTCCAAACACGACCGCGTCACTGTTACACTCCAGCCGTCAGGAGAGAGTGGTCGTTGCACACCAATGCCCACCGCCGAAGGCGCAGGGGTTGTGACTTGACCGCGAACGCTCAGGCAAAAGGACTGACAAAAACGCTCGCCGATAAAGTATCGGCAGGTGTTCCTCGCTGGAGAGAGGCCCGCTCGGCGTCAAACGAAGAGCAGGCCCACCGAAGGGGCAAGTTGTTCAGACTTGGTTTGAACGATCAATCTCTCAGGTAAAGCGGACAGCAGAGGGCTTCCCTTGCGTGACCCATCACCTTTGGTGAAGGACCACGTTGGTTCAGTGAATGCCCCTGGAGATTTCCGCATGTCCGACGCAAGCGCGCCCAGCTCAATCAGCCCAAGCAATCTGCTCAAAACCCCGCTGCACAAGCTGCACCTGGAGTTAGGTGCCCGCATGGTGCCCTTCGCCGGTTACGACATGCCGGTTCAATACCCGAGCGGGATCATGGCCGAGCACAAACAATGCCGCGACTCAGCCGCTTTGTTCGATGTGTCCCACATGGGCCAGTTGCGCCTGCTTGGTAGCGAGGCTGCATCGGCGCTCGAATCCTTGGTGCCCGTTGACGTCGTCGATTTGGCGGTGGGCAAACAGCGCTACGGTTTCTTCACCAACGAAAATGGCGGGCTGCTGGACGACCTCATGATCACGCGTCGCGAAGACGACCTGTTCGTGGTGGTCAACGCCGGGTGCAAAGTGGCTGATACCGAACACCTGATTCGCCATATTGGCGGCCGCTGTCTGGTGCAATCCCTAGCCGATCGGGCCTTGCTGGCGCTTCAAGGGCCATTGGCCGTTCGAGCCTTGGCACGCCTCAACCCTCAAGCCGCCGCCCTCACCTTCATGACGGGCACCCATCTGAAACTGGCTGGCTGCGAATGTTTTGTGACCCGCTCGGGTTACACCGGCGAAGATGGGTTTGAAATTTCTGTGGCTCACGACCAAGCGGAAATTTTGGCGCGCGCGCTGCTTGAGCAAGCTGAGGTCAAACCTGCGGGCCTCGGCGCACGCGACACCCTTCGACTTGAGGCGGGTTTGTGTTTGTATGGCCACGACATCAACACCGAGACCACACCGGTGGAGGCAGCCTTGACCTGGGCAATTCAAAAAGTTCGACGTGTCGGCGGCGCCCGTGCCGGTGGTTTCCCCGGGGCCGATGTCATCAATGGTCAACTGCTTCGCGGCCCCTCTCGCAAACGCGTGGGGCTGGTCGGCCAAGAACGTGCGCCAGTTCGTGAAGGAGCGCCACTGGTTGATGCGGCGGGGCAGCCACTCGGCACCGTGACAAGTGGCACCTTGGCGCCTACCGTCAATCAAGTGATTGCCATGGCCTATTTACCCACCACGAAAGCCGTTGTCGGACAAACCGTCTGGGCCGAGGTGCGTGGCAAAAAATTGCCGATGACGGTCACCGCCATGCCCTTCACACCCAACCGCTACTACCGCGGCTGAATTCATCCAGCCACAACCATTTCCGCAATTTTTCAATCCTCACTTCAACCCTCAGGACAGCACCATGAGCACCCTCTACACCGCCGACCACGAATGGATCAACACCACTGACACCAGCGCCGCCATCGTCGGCATCACTGTGCACGCCCAAGATGCGCTGGGTGATGTGGTCTTTGTGGACTTGCCAGCTGTGGGCGCCACGTTCAAGAAAGGCGAAGTGGCCGGTGTGGTGGAGTCGGTAAAAGCGGCAGCTGACATTTACATGCCCGTCACCGGTGAGGTGGTGGCCGTGAACGAAGCCTTACGCGCCGACCCTGCGCTGGCCAACAGCGACCCGCTGAACACGGGCTGGTTCTTCAAAGTCAAGCTTGCCGATGCGCAAGAGCTGGTGGGCTTGATGGACGAAACCGCCTACGCCACCCACGCCAGCAACAGCTGATCATCCGTTCAATCTAACGCGCGAGCCACCCATGTTGATGTCTGCCCACAAGTCTTTGGCCGAACTCGAAGACCAAAGCGAATTCGTCGCCCGCCACATCGGCATTTCCGAGCAGGACGAGCACCTGATGCTTTCCGCCATTGGTGCTGCTTCGCGCCGTGCCTTGATCGAAGCCATCGTGCCGCGCTCCATCGCCCGCCAAACGCCCATGCAACTGCCGACCGCACTCACTGAGGCCCAGGCACTGGCGGAGTTGAAATCCATCGCGCAGAAAAACAAGGTGCTCAAGAGTTTCATTGGCCAGGGTTACCACGGCACGCACACGCCGGGCGTCATCCTGCGCAACATTTTGGAGAACCCGGCGTGGTACACCGCCTACACGCCCTACCAGGCTGAAATTTCCCAAGGTCGTTTGGAAGCCCTGGTGAATTTCCAAACCATGGTGTGTGACTTGACCGCCATGCCGATTGCCGGCGCGTCGATGTTGGACGAAGCCACCTCTGCGGCAGAGGCCATGACCCTGGCGCTGCGCGTGGGCAAAACGAAGTCGCAGGTGTTTTATGTGGCGGATGACGTGTTGCCGCAGACGCTGGAAGTGATCCAAACCCGAGCAAAGCCGCTGGGCATTGAGGTTCGGGTTTGTACTGGCGACGAGGCAATGCACAACGACAGCTTTGCGCTGCTGCTCCAGTACCCCGGCGTCAATGGCCATGTGCGCGACTACCGCGACTGGATCACGCAATACAAAGCCCGCGGTGGCCTGGTCATCATGGCCGCTGACTTGCTCGCCTTGACCTTGCTCACGCCCCCTGGCGAATTGGGCGCGGACATTGTGGTGGGCAACACCCAGCGTTTTGGCATGCCTATGGGCAATGGGGGTCCGCATGCGGCCTACATGGCCACACGCGATGAATTCAAACGCTCCATGCCGGGCCGTTTGGTGGGCGTGAGTGTGGATGCACATGGCAAGCCTGCTTTTCGATTGGCCCTACAAACCCGCGAGCAACACATACGCCGCGAAAAAGCCACGTCGAACATTTGCACGGCGCAGGTGCTGCCTGCAGTAGTGGCCAGCATGTATGCCGTCTACCATGGGGCGAATGGATTGAAGCGCATTGCGCAGCGGGTGGCCAGCTACACCACCATCTTGGCGCAGGGCCTCAAACAACTGGGCCGCAGCCTGGTTCATGAAGAGGCGTTTGATACCTTGGAAGTCAACACCTCCCGGGGAACTGAAGCGTTGCTCCAAGCCGCAACTGAACGCTGCTACAACCTGCGCCGGGCGTCCCCGACGTCTGTCGGTATTACCCTGGACGAAACCACCACCCGCGACGACGTTCGTGCCCTGTGGAAACTCTTTGGCCTCGGCCAAGTGCTACCGAGTTTCGAGGACTTTGAAAAAGGCGTGGCCAATTTATTGCCTCCGAGCTTGGCACGCACCGGCAGCTTCCTCACCCACCCCGTGTTCAACACTCACCACAGCGAAACCGAAATGCTGCGCTACATCCGCAGCCTTTCCGATAAAGATCTTGCGCTGGACCGCTGCATGATTCCGTTGGGTTCCTGCACGATGAAGCTCAATGCCAGCAGCGAGATGATTCCCATCACCTGGCCGGAGTTCGCCAACATCCATCCTTTCGCCCCAGCCGATCAATTGCAAGGCTACGACTTGCTGCGTCAACAGCTCGAAGCTTGGCTTTGCCAAGCCACTGGCTACAGCGGCGTCAGCTTGCAGCCCAATGCAGGCTCACAAGGCGAGTACGCGGGCTTGCTTGTCATCAAGGCCTACCATGAGGCCCGCGGTCAGGCGCAGCGCAATGTTTGCCTGATTCCCGAATCGGCTCACGGCACCAACCCCGCTTCCGCCCAAATGGTGGGCATGACCGTGGTGGTGGTGAAGTGCGATTCACAAGGCAATGTCGACATGGATGATCTGCGCGCCAAATGCGAGTTGCACAGCGCCAATCTGGCGGCGGTGATGATCACCTACCCCTCTACACACGGCGTGTTTGAAGTGCGAGTCAAAGAACTTTGTGCGCTGGTGCACCAGCACGGCGGCCGTGTGTATGTGGACGGTGCCAACATGAATGCCTTGGTGGGCGTGGCCGCGCCGGGTGAGTTTGGTGGCGACGTCAGCCACCTGAACTTGCACAAAACTTTTTGCATTCCTCACGGTGGCGGCGGACCGGGCGTTGGCCCCGTGGCGGTGGTGGCTGATTTGGTCCCTTACCTGCCCACACACCGCAGCTACCAGACCGGCCAAAACACCGAACTGTCGCCTGCAACCAGCCACCAAGTGGGCGCGATTTCGGCGGCACCGCTGGGCAATGCGGCCGTGTTGCCCATCAGTTGGATGTACTGCCGCATGATGGGTGCTGATGGCCTGCAATCGGCCACCGAAATTGCCATCTTGAGTGCCAACTACATCGCAGCCAAGCTGGCCCCGCACTACCCGGTGCTTTATTCCGGCGGATCGGCCCAGCTGCAAGGCGGTGGTGTCGCCCACGAGTGCATCCTGGACTTGCGTCCCTTGAAGGAAAGCACAGGCGGCGCACAAGGCATCAGCGCGGAAGACGTGGCCAAGCGGCTGATCGACTACGGTTTTCATGCACCCACACTGAGTTTCCCGGTGGCGGGCACCTTGATGGTCGAGCCCACCGAGAGCGAACCCCTGGTCGAGTTGGACCGCTTCATCGAAGCCATGATCGCCATACGCGAAGAGATTCGACAAGTCGAGAACGGTCATTGGCCGCAAGCCGACAACCCGCTCAAAGCGGCACCCCACACGGCAGAAACCTTGCTGGCTGCCGAGTGGTCCCATGCCTACACACGCGAGCAAGCAGCCTACCCCGTCGCCAGCCTGCGTCGCAGCAAGTACTGGGTTCCCGTGGGTCGTGTGGACAACGTGTATGGCGACCGCAATTTGTTTTGCGCTTGCGTACCGATGTCGGCTTACGAGTAAGGGCCACCGTGGCCGTTTCAGTATTCGACCTCTTCAAGATCGGCATCGGCCCGAGCAGTTCCCACACCGTGGGGCCGATGCGAGCCGCTCGGCTTTTTGTCTCGCGACTGTCCAATGACAGTTTGCTGACAACAGCGCAACGCGTGCAGGCCGAGCTCTACGGCTCACTGGGAGCCACAGGCAAAGGCCATGGCAGCGACACCGCCGTGTTGCTTGGGTTGGCAGGGCATGAACCCGACACGGTAGAGGTCGATCAAATCCCCGAGATGCTGGCGGGCATTCGGCAGTCGAAGCAGTTGTCGCTGTTCGGCGCGCACAGCATCGTTTTTGACGAAAGCCGCGACCTCGTCTTTCACCGCCGGGAGAGCCTGCCCTTCCACGCCAACGGCATGCGTCTGACCGCATGGGATGCACAAGGCACCGTATTGGCAACGCGCTGCTATTACTCGGTGGGCGGCGGTTTTGTTGTGAGCGAAGAAGTAGCCGCAGATGGGTCACGTCAAAAACAAATCGCACCGGACAGCACCGTGCTGCCCCTGCCCTTCCATTCTGCGGCCGAGTTGCTCTCATTGACCGAACAACACGGTTGCAACATTGCCGACGTGATGCGCATCAACGAGCGCCACTGGCGCACCGATGCCGAAATCGACGCTGGCCTGCTGCGCATATGGGCCGTGATGCAGGCGTGTGTTGAACGCGGTTGCGCAACTTCAGGTGTGCTGCCAGGTGGGTTCAAGGTTAAACGCCGCGCCATGGCCTTGCACACCAGCTTGCAAGCCAGTTCGAGCGCAGCGGCTGGCGACCCCCTGCAAGTGATGGACTGGGTCAACCTCTTCGCCTTGGCCGTGAACGAAGAAAATGCTGCCGGTGGACGTGTGGTCACCGCACCCACCAACGGTGCGGCGGGCATCATTCCTGCGGTTTTGCACTACTACGTTCGTTTCACGCCAGAGGCGAACGACAGCGGCGTGGTGAATTTCCTGCTCACCGCTGCCGCTATTGGTTTGCTCTACAAAGAAAACGCGTCCATCTCGGGCGCCGAAGTCGGCTGCCAGGGAGAAGTGGGGGTGGCCTGTTCCATGGCCGCAGCAGCCCTGTGTGCGGTGCTCGGCGGCACGCCCGCCCAAGTGGAAAATGCCGCCGAGATCGGCATGGAGCACCATTTGGGTCTGACCTGCGACCCCGTCGGCGGCTTGGTACAAATTCCCTGCATCGAGCGCAACGCCATTGCATCGGTCAAGGCCATCAATGCCGCAAGAATGGCCCTCTACGGCGATGGCAGCCACCATGTCAGCTTGGACAAAGTCATCAAAACCATGCGTGAAACCGGCGCCGACATGATGACCAAGTACAAAGAAACCGCTCGGGGTGGCTTGGCGGTGAACATCGTGGAGTGCTGAAATTGCAGCCCTCAAGCACGGGCCATTGATTATTTCCTCGAAAAACAGCTATAATCATTGTCTTTGCTAAAAGCCAGGGCCACTTGTAGGTTCTTGCCTAAGCTGCCGGCCCCAAACCAAGTCAGTCCTATTGAAGCGGTGGCCGCTTTTTTGAAACACCAGATTCGAACGGAGAAGCGTCATGGCACGCGTCTGTCAAGTAACGGGTAAACGCCCGATGGTGGGAAACAATGTTTCTCACGCCAACAACAAAACCAAACGCCGGTTCCTGCCCAATTTGCAGTACCGCCGCTTCTGGCTTGAAACCGAAAATCGCTGGGTGCGCCTGCGCATCTCGAACGCTGCGCTGCGTTTGATCGACAAGGTCGGCATCGAACAAGTGGTCGCCGATCTGCGCGCCCGTGGCGAATTGTGAAATCGAGGAGCTGACAAATGGCTAAAGGTGGACGCGAAAAAATCAAGCTGGAGTCTTCAGCTGGCACCGGTCACTTCTACACGACCGACAAAAACAAAAAGACCACGCCCGAAAAGATCGAGATCATGAAGTTCGATCCCAAAGCGCGTAAGCATGTGATGTACAAAGAAACCAAGCTGAAGTAATCAGCGTTCGTTTCTGGTCAAACCCGCCCAAGCATCCGCTTCGGCGGGTTTTTTCTTTGGAGACGCAGAAGTCCGCAGCACCGCAGATTGCCTCCGGTGCCCTTGCATCCAATCACACATCCGCGGACAGAACAGATAGCACCAGGTAGCAAGCCGCTACCTCTCGGCACTGCGTTCGCGTATGTCGCCTTTCGAACAATCGGCATAGGGGGCCTCCATTATCGGAGGCACCCCTGCCACACCACCTGGCATGCGGGTCCGCACCAGGCGGTTCGAGAGTTTGAGGTCATGACAGCCTGGGTAGTCGGCCCTGCAAAACCCCTGCAACCCGCATGAATGCTGACCTTGCCTCTGTAATCCGTATCCCATAACCGAGTCACGAATTGGCTTGCATGGCCTGGGCCGCAAACCAGCTTTGCTCGAACTGCATCGGACTGACATAGGCCAGAGTCGAGTGCAGCCGGGCTTGGTTGTACCAAAGCAGCCAGGCCATGACCTCGTCTTTGGCTTGCCGCCTGGTTTCAAAGCGCTGCCCATGTAGGCGTTCTACCTTCAGTGACCCGAACAAGGTCTCGCTGCACGCATTGTCCCAACAGTTGCCCCGCCTGCTCATGGACGCCTGAATTCCGTACTCACTGAGCACGTCCCTGAAGTCTTGGCTTGCGTATTGACTGCCTCTGTCGCTGTGGAAGATCAGCCCTGCGCCTTTGTCTGGATGTCGCTTGAACCATGCCATGCGCAGCGCATCAATGACGATGTCGCGTGTCATGTCTTGCCGCAAGCTCCAGCCCACCACTTGACGGCTGAAGAGGTCAATCACCACTGCCAGGTACAGCCAGCCCTCTTGGGTGTCGATGTAGGTGATGTCCCCCGCCCACACCTTGTCAGGCTCTTGAACGTTGAATTGCCGCTCCAGCAGGTTGGGTGCAATCGGCAAATCATGTTTGCTGTCGGTGGTGATCTTGAATCTGCGTTTGCCTTTGGCGCGAATGCCGTGCAATTGCATGAGCTTTTGCACCCGGTCTTTGCCCACCCGGATGCCGCGTGCCAGCAGTTCTTTCCACATGCGAGGCCAGCCGTAGCTGGCCCTGACCTGGGCGTGAATTGCTTTGATGTGTACCAGCAAGGCGTCATCACTGAGGTGGCGTCGTTGCGCCGCACTGGCCCGCCGCAGGAAGTGCTCGTGATACCCGGCCACGCTGACACGCAGAACCCGGCACTGCACAGAGATTGGCCACACCCGCCGGTGGCTTTGTATGAAGGCGTACTTCACGTCGATCCCTTTGCAAAGTACGCCGTGGCCTTTTCCAGGATGTCGCGCTCCATCTTGACCCGCGCCAGCTCTGCCCTCAAGCGGCTGATCTCCATTTGTTCGCTGCTTACCTTGACCCGGCTGTCAGCGCCCTTGAGTTTGCCTTCGCGGTGCGCTTTGATCCAGTTGAACAGCGTCTGCTCAACCACCCCAAGCGTCCTGGCCGCTGCCGCCATGCTTTGCCCGCCTTCCACCAGCCGCACCGCCTCGAACTTGAACTCCTGCGTGTACCTCGCCCTTTTGGCTCTCTTCGTCATTTCCGCTCTCCTTTGCTTGCGATTGAATCACTCAGCAAGGGATACGGTTTTCGGGGGCAAGGTCATGCTGGCGATATGGGGTAAATGCTGACGACGGGATCTCTCAGGAATCGTTATCGGAGAGTAATTTTTCTGGGGGATTTGCATGACAGCCACCGCAGACTTCTTTCGCGCACGCCTGGACGGGATGGTCGATCACAAACATCCACTGGTGGTTTTGAGCAAACGGCTGCCCTGGGCCGCGATTGAACAAGCCCTGGCACCGCACTTCGCTCGCCAGGCTCGCCCAGGCTCCAAGCGGGTGACGGCGGACTTGTTGGGAGCGCATGAAGTCGAATTTGGCAACGGCATCAGCCCCGCAGGCCGCCCGCGCCTGTCAATTCGGCTGATGGCCAGCTTGCAGTACCTGAAGAACTCCTTCAACCTCAGTGACGAAGAACTCGTTCAGCGCTGGAGCGAGAACGTGGTGTGGCAGTTCTTCAGCGGCATGGAGTATTACGAACCACGCTTGCCCTGCGATCCAACCCAGATCGGCCGCTTTCGCCGCGCCGTGGGCGAAGAAGGTCTGGAGCAGTTGCTCAAGGCCACCATCGAGACAGCGGTGCAGATCAAGGCCATCAAGCCCAGCGAGCTGGAACGCGTGATCGTGGACACCACCGTGCAGGAGAAGGCCATCGCCCACCCGGTGGACAGTCGGCTGCTGGAGATTGCGCGGCACAAAGTGGTGAATGCTGCCAAACGAGTGGGCATCAGTTTGAAGCAGACATTTGCGTTTGAAGCCAAAACGCTCAGACGCCAGGCCGGGGGTTACGCCCACGCCAAGCAGTTCAAGCGTTTGAAGAAAGCCGTCAAACGCCAGCGCACAATCCTCGGGGTGGTGATGCGTGAAGTGCAGCGCAAGCTTGATGTGTTGGTGGCACCCGGGCCGACAGCGCTGAGTGCGCTCAAGACCTGGTTGGAGCGGGCCGAACGCATCCGCACGCAACAGCGAGGCGACAAGGGCAAGCTGTACGCGCTGCATGCGCCTGAGGTGGAGTGCATCGGCAAGGGCAAGGCCAGGAAGCCCTATGAGTTTGGTGTGAAGGTCAGCCTGGCTGTCACGCACCTGCGTGGTTTGATGGTGGGGGCCAGAAGTTTCCCCGGCAACCCGTTTGATGGGCACACATTGGCTGCGCAACTGGAGCAAACCAACAACCTGATGCAAGACCTGGGGCGTGTGCCCAAGCAAGTGGTCGTGGACTTGGGGTTCCGGGGCGTGGACGCGGACAACCCGAACGTGGAGATCATCCACCGTGGCAAGTACAAGTCACTGACCAAGGTGCAACGCAAGTGGCTCAAACGGCGTCAGGCCATCGAGCCGCTGATCGGCCACACCAAGGTGGACCACGGCATGCAGCGCTGTTGGCTCAAAGGCGAGTTGGGTGATGCGCTGCACGCACTGAGTTGTGCGGCGGGGTACAACATCCGCTGGCTGCTGCGGGCTATCGCGGCCAAGTCTGCAAAAGACGCGAAGGCGTTTTTGTTGACCCTGCTCGGGCTGAGCTTATGGGGTCAACTCAGGGCAGCCAGGGCACGGCTCGGCGCAAAAAACTTGCTCGGTTGGAAATTCACGCCATCGTCAGTAATGGCTTGCGGGGTGAAATGAATTTTGCAGGGCCGACTGGGTACCTCCAGCCGGTCGAAGTACGCAACGGTCAACACCGTCTTGAGCAATCCGTCGCTGTTGCGCCACCAGCAGCGGCTGTTGCCTGCCACCCGCTTTGCCACGCTCTGTTTCGCCCCCAGTGCTTTGAGTTCCCGGTAGATGACCTTGGGCTTGTTCCACTGCTTGAGTTGGATGGCCCTCAAGCGGTGACGCAGCCACTCATCCAGCTCTCGCCAGACGCGCGGCGTTTGCGCCAACCCAAAGTAAGCCTTCCACCCCAACAGGTAGGGCCGCAGTTTCTCCACCACTTGCGCCATGCTGCGCCCACCATTGCGGCGTGTGAGTTGCCGGATTCGGGCTTTGAAGTCGTCCCGGGCCTTGTGCGCCACAGCACATTTGACTTCTTTGCCTTTGGCAACCCACAGCTCATACCCCAGGAATTTGCGCCCAAAGGCGCTGGCCACCGCGCTCTTGGCTTCGTTGATTTGAAGCTGGAGTTGGGTGTATTGCTTCCTGAGATAGGCCATCACGCGCTCCCCAGCCTTCTTGCTACCCACATACACGTTGCAGTCATCCGCGTAGCGGGCGAAGCTGTAGCCTCGCACCTCCAGCGCTTTGTCCAACTCGTCGAGCAGCACGTTGGCCAGCAATGGGCTCAGTGGCCCGCCTTGCGGCGTGCCCTGATGACGCTGGATCACCACCCCTCCATCCATGATCCCTGCGTTCAGGTACGCCCGAATCAGCCAGATCACGCCAGCGTCTTTGATGCGCCTTTGCAGCCTGTCGATCAGGATGTCGTGGTTGACCCGGTCGAAGAACTTGGCCAGGTCTACGTCCACCACCACGCGCTTGCCCGACTGGACGTAGCCCCGGGCAGCCTTGACCGCATCGTGGGCCCTCCTGCCAGGACGAAACCCGTGGCTGTGTTCGCTGAAGGTGGGATCGATCAGCGGTTGCAGCACTTGTAGTAAGGCTTGCTGGATCAGTCGATCCAGCACCGTGGGGATGCCCAGCTCGCGCTGGCCGCCATCGGGCTTGGGAATCAATACTTTGCGTACCGGACTGGGCCGGTACCTACCCGCCAGCAGTGCTTGGCGGGTATCAAGCCAGTGTGTGCGCATCCATTGGGCGGTTTGCTCGATATCGAGTCCATCGACCCCGGCTGCGCCTTGGTTGGCCTTGACCCGCCTCCATGCTGCTTGCAGGTTCTGTCTCGTCAGCGCCGCCTCCAGCAAGCCGCCTGTGCCTGCCTGCGGCTTTGCCGACCCTGTGTCCTGGTGCTCATGGGGCGGGCCGCAGGCTTCGTCGCTGGTAGGTTCACACGCGGCTTCACCGCGTGCTACTCCCATCCGCCCGGACGCTGCCGGCATCTGACGCATGGCCTTATGCATCCCCATGTCCCGTTCACTCACTCTCGTTCGGTCCTTCGTGGCAGCCTTACGGCCTCATCAGCCCCAGCATCCACTACTACGACCTTTGCTGACTTCTCGCTCCGGCAATGCCGTCTTCCTTTCAGAAACAAGGCGAGATCTCCCCAGGTAAGGGTCGCACTCCTTCATCGCACAACCGCCGCATTTACGCTACCAAGGCCTTGGTCACAAAAGCTTCGCGGTTTCATGCCCGCTCGCCTTGCTTGGCTGCGCCTTCTATGCGGTTCTTGTTCATCGGCTCGCGATTTATGCTCCACGCTTGCTTCCCACACTCGGTCGCCCTAATGCAGTTGCGCTTCACTTCACTCGCTGTGACCAGCTCGTGGCGGAACTTGCACCCGCAGGAGTGCGCCCATGCTGGGCGCACACGAAAAAAAAGCACCCCGATTTCGGGGTGCTTTGGTTGAACCGTTGCTACCTGAAGCGAGAGGTATCAGCGAACCACCGCAATTTGGTCGCGATTGCCACCTTTGTAGGTAAACAAGGTCAGCGCGCCATTTTTGATGTCGCCTTTGTTGTCGAAAGAAATGGTGCCAGTCACGCCCTTGTAGCCATCGGTTGCGGCCAAAACTGGCAAGTACTTCGCGGGCTCGCTCGAACCAGCCTTGACCATGGCGGCCACCATCACGTTGACGGCGTCATACACATAGGGCGCATAAATCTGCACGTCGGTCTTGAACTTGGCTTTGAAGTCGGCTTTGAACTTGTCCATCCCGGCTTTTTGCGCACCTTCCACACCACCAGCTTCGGCACAAACCACCTGTCCGTCACCCATCGAACCGGCAGCCAACTTGGGCAACTCGCCCGTGCAAATGCCGTCACCGCCGAGGAACTTGGCATTGACACCCAGTTGTTTCATTTGACGAATCATTGGGCCGGCCACGGCGTCCATGCCGCCAAAGAAGACCACGTCGGGTTTCTTGGCGCGAACGGCGGTCAGGATGGCAGTGAAGTCGGTGGCTTTATCGGTGGTGAACTGACGCTCAGCGATGGAGCCGCCTGCGGCTTTAACGGCCTTCTCGAACTCTTCGGCGATGCCCTGCCCATAAGCAGTGCGGTCATCGATCACAGCAATGGATTTGCCCTTCAGGGTGTTGACCGCATAGCGACCCAAAGTACCGCCTAGGTGCGCGTCATCAGCAACCAAACGAAAAGCGGTTTTATAGCCGTTGCGTGTGTATTTTGGGTTGGTCGCAGAAGGAGAAATCTGAGGCACGCCCGCATCAGAATAAATCTTGGACGCAGGAATGGTGGTTCCAGAATTCAAATGCCCAATCACGCCATTGACCTTGGCATCCATCAGCTTTTGCGCTACGGCTGTGCCCTGTTTGGGGTCAGCGCCATCATCTTCGGCCAGCAGTTCAAACTTGGCCTTTTTGCCGCCAATCATCACCCCTTTGGCATTGAGTTCATCGATGGCCATCTTGGCACCCATCTCATTGTCTTTGCCCAAGTGAGCAATGGCACCGCTGGTGGGCCCCACATGACCAATTTTCACCACCACATCCTGTGCAAAAACAGAGCCAGCACCACCAGCCAATGCCAACACCGCCGCACCCGCAAAAACGTTCAATTTCACTTGCATGAGAACCTCCGGTTGTAAAACGAATAGTTGGAAAACAGGAAACGAAGAATGGTTGAATCAAGACGCTTGACCATGTTCAACGCGGTGGAACGTTAACCGAAAAGAAACGGCATTCATAGCTATAAAAATCAACATGAGGTGCAACATCATTCACAAAACTCAATTAAATCAGATAAAAAATCTGATGCACCGACATTGAGCCGAATTTACTCCCTGACAAATCAACTTTTGAACCTGAATCGCACCACAGTGGGGGTGTGGTGGTTCGAATTGCGCAGGAATTCGCTGAATGGTCGACTCGCTGTGCTTGGAGTCTGCGCGCCAGAAAGATTTCAAAATGACCACCCGAATTTCGACCTCTCAGACTCGCGCAGGTGCGATTTTCTCGAAGGTGCCAAGGGGTTAAGAACCCCTGAAACTACGACTTTCTGTGGCGTTGGTCTTCTGCCGCGCAGACTCCTAGCCAGACCAGGTCAGCACAGGTAAAAAAAAGCACCCCTGGGTGGGGTGCTTGTGTTCAAACCTCACTCAATCAGAGCTTGGTTGCCTCAACGAACAACCGCGATCTGGTCTCGCTTCTCAGCTTTGTACGTGAACAGGGTCAAGGCGCCGTTCTTGATGTCACCCTTTTCATCGAAGGAGATGGTGCCAGTCACGCCCTTGTAGCCATCGGTTGCGGCCAACACGGGAAGGTACTTGGCAGGCTCGGCGGAACCAGCTTTTTCCATGGCCGCGACCATGACATTGACGGCGTCATACACATACGGTGCATAGATTTGCACATCGGTGTTGAACTTGGCTTTGAAGTCAGCTCTGAACTTTTCCATACTGGCTTTTTGCTCGCCTTCTACACCACCGGCTTCTGCGCAAATCACCTGTCCATCCCCCATGGCACCGGCAGCCAGCTTGGGCAACTCGCCTGTGCAAATGCCGTCACCACCCAAGAACTTCGCTTTGATGCCGAGCTGGTTCATTTGGCGAATCATGGGGCCAGCAACAGCATCCATGCCACCAAAGAAAACCACGTCGGCTTTCGCGGCGCGCACGGCGGTCAAAATAGCGGCGAAGTCCGTCGCTTTGTCGGTGGTGAACTGACGTTCAGCAACAGCACCGCCAGCCGCCTTGACGGCTTTCTCAAACTGTTGGGCAATGCCTTGACCATAAGCGGTGCGGTCGTCAATCACGGCAATCGATTTGCCCTTGAGTTCGTTGACAGCATAGCGGCCCAAAGTACCACCAAGGTGTGCATCGTCGGCGACCAAACGGAAGGCTGTTTTGTAACCGTTGCGTGTATAGATTGGGTTGGTGGCAGACGGCGAAATCTGTGGAACGCCTGCGTCCGAATAAACCTTGGAGGCCGGAATGGTGGTGCCTGAGTTCAAGTGACCAATCACGCCGTTGACTTTCGCGTCCATCAGCTTTTGTGCGACGGCGGTGCCTTGTTTTGGATCTGCGCCATCATCCTCGGCGAGCAATTCAAACTTCGCCTTGGTACCGCCAATCATGACGCCCTTGGCATTGAGTTCGTCGATGGCCATGCGAGCGCCCATCTCGTTGTCTTTGCCCAAGTGGGCGATGGCACCGCTGGTGGGTCCTACGTGACCAATCTTGACGACGAGTTCAGTAGGCGCGGCTGGGGGTGCCGCAGCTGGCGCGGCCGCAGAAGGAGCTTCTTCCTTTTTGCCACAAGCAACTAGCATCATGGCCGCCAAAATGGCGGTAGGGAACAGTGACTTTTTCATGCAACCTGACTCCTGTAGTTGGTCTTGGCGAATCCATAGAATAGTGTAGTTTTTATCGAAACGGAATCAGGGTCGCACCCATCAATCGATCTGGCCGAAGTAGCCATTCGCGGTCTTTATATCTCGCAGAGTCCCGAGCAAACCGTCCTGATCGGCGCACCGCTTTCGGGCCGCAGCGCCGAGTACTTTGCCTTGGGGTCACGCACACAACCCGGCCGCACAGCCTAAGAGCCGCTAACAAAACACTGCATACACCGTTCGCCCCGAGGTCGAAGGGCCTTGCACCGAGGTACGCGCTGGCTTCGACAAGCTCAGCCCGAACGGTTTTGTTAGCGGCTCTAAGCACCGGCAAAAATGGCGTGGCATCACCACATGCTGCGGCAGGGTCTCACCGCTTGGATTGAGTGCGACGAACTTCTTCAGCCACGCAGCGAGAAACCACTTCCTTCATCACTTTGGCAAGTTCGGACCGTGCGTCTCTTGCCAGCGCATCGGTCAATCGCGTGACGATGGGCGCCAAGGCTTCTTTCAGCCGCACTTCCAGCATGGCGTCGATTTGCTGCTGAATGTCAGTCATTACCTGCTGAGTCAGGAGGTCGGTGTTTAGCGGTTGAGGTAATGACGCGGTCGTTGACGGTTGGGCTGTAGGGGCCGCCACAGCGCGGGCAACCGCATCCGCAGGACTCGCAGCGGGCATCACCTCTTCGGTCAAAGCACCATGAACTTCGACCACCTCGGTCAACGTCGGCACTCGGCTTGGCGGCACATTGGCTTTGAACAGGCTCATGCCGGGACCTCAAACTTTTGAATGGGTAAGCCCAAACCCGCATAGTGACGCCACCGCAGCCGCGCAGCATCACGGTCGTTTGCGTCGGTAGAGACGATCTCCACCAAACGATCAAAACGCTCCACCGCGCTGACAGGGGCGGCACCAAGATTGACCAACACCTTGTGTTCAGATGGTGAACGAGCCAAATCGGTCAACAACCACAGCGGTGTCTGAACCAAGGCGGGGGCCACTGCGTCATCGCCACGAACCAAAACGTGCGGCAAAAACTCGGCGGATTCAAACGACCAAAGCTGGCGATTCAGGCGCTCCATGTCCCCAACATCACCCAGCACCGAAATTCCGGCTACTTTGCGCATCGCCTTGCGCAGCAACCGACAGGCGTAGACCAAACGGTCGGGCACGTTGAAGTGAAACTGAATTTCTGTCATTCGCGTCGTTTGTCGCGGGTGGTCAGTCTTGTTGAGACAGCACAAACTGGGTCAGCAACGGCACGGGACGCCCTGTGCTGCCCTTTGCTGCGCCGGATTTCCATGCCGTGCCCGCAATGTCCAGATGCACCCAACGGTACTTGGCGGTGTAACGCTTCAAGAACATGGCCGCAGTGATGGCACCGCCGGCTCGTGGGCCCACATTGCCCATGTCGGCAAAATTGCTTTTGAGGCCTTCATCGTATTCGTCATCCAGTGGCAAGCGCCAGCATGGATCCAGCGCAGTCTCGCCACACTTCAGCATGTCTGCCGCCAACGCCTCGTCGGTCGTGAAGAGGCCAGAGTGGTGGTGGCCCAAGGCAATCACGCAAGCACCAGTCAGCGTCGCCACATCCACCACGACACGCGGCTTGAAGCGCTCGGCATAGGTCAAGGCGTCGCACAGAATCAAGCGCCCCTCGGCATCAGTGTTGAGAATTTCAACCGTCTGGCCCGACATGGTGGTGACCACATCACCGGGTTTAACCGCCGCTCCGCTGGGCATGTTCTCGCAGCTCGGAATGATCACCACCAAGTTCAACTTGGGGCGAAGCTCCGCGATCGCTGCCATGGTGCCCAGCACGCTGGCGGCACCGCCCATGTCGAACTTCATTTCGTCCATGTCGGCGGCGGGTTTGATGGAGATTCCGCCGCTGTCAAAGGTGATGCCCTTGCCGACCAAAACAATCGGGGGCGCCGCCGCTTTTTTCGCTGATGCGGGAGCCCCCTCGTAGCGCAACACGATGAATCGCAGTGGCTCTTGCGAACCTTGCGCCACAGCCAAAAATGCACCCATGCCGAGTTTTTCAACCGCTTTGCGGTCCAGCACCTCGACCTTCAAACCATGCTGTTTGGCCAAGGCTTTAGCCTCAGAAGCGAGGTGACTCGGTGTACAGAGGTTGCCCGGGCGGTTAGCGCATTCTTTGGCCAAACGCATGCCGTTGGCTACAGCCTGCCCGAGCGCCAGACCGGAAGTGACGTCTTTCACCTCCTCCTTGCGACAAAGCAAGGTTACCCGTGCCCATTTGGGTGCCATTGGTGCGCTGGGCTTGCTGTGCCGATAGACATAGTGCGCATCACCAGCGGCCACGACTGCAGCAAAGGCGTGCTCCTGCGAGAGCGGCACCGTGCCGCCCACCAACAGTTGGCTTGCCCCCGCTGTCTTCAGCAAGGCTAAGCCGTGTGCCAGTGCGGCCTTGTAGGCCTTCGCACTCTCGTTCGCAGCGGCCGTGATCACCACACGGGTCGCCGCCACCCCGTCGGGGTGATGCAGGTACAAGGTGCGCCCGGACTTAAGAGCAAAGTCACCCGCCTTGACAGCGTCGGCAATCAATCGCTTGAGCACGGGATCCAGCCCAGGCTTGTCTAGCCGAGAGCTTGCGCTTTCCAACAAATCGGGTGTCACCACCAGAAGCAAGGCATCGGCCCGCAAAGTGGCCAATTGAAGGGAAGAGCCGATTTGATGCTTGAAGTCCATAATCCTGCGCTAGTCAAATTTAAGCAACGATGTTATTCGATTCCACCATACGACGAGAGCTAGCGCGCAGCTTCAGTGCCACTTTGGTGGTGGTCCTGACCATCGTGCTCACGATGTTCTTAATACGAACCCTGGGGCAGGCCGCAGGCGGACGCATCGCGCCACAAGATGTGGTTCTCTATTTGGGCTACACCGCACTTGGGCAGTTGCCCACCATGCTGGCGCTGTCCCTCTTCATTTCCGTCGTCGCCACCTTGGGCCGCATGTACCGCGACAGCGAAATGACGATTTGGTTCTCCAGCGGCATCAGCTTGTCCAGGTTTGTGCGCCCTGTACTACGCATGGCGTGGCCGATCCTGTTGGTTGTCGCCGTGCTGGCCATGCTGGTCTGGCCCTGGGTCAACCAGCGCAGCGTGGAGCTCAGGGACCGCTACGAGCAACGCTCTGATTTGTCGCGGGTCGCGCCGGGCCAATTTCAAAGCTCTAGCGATGGCAAGAGAGTCTTTTTCATAGAACGTGATGGCGCGGACGGTGCCACCGGACGCAACGTTTTCATCCTGTCCAAAGACGACGAGAAAGAGTCGATCACCACGGCCGAACGCGGCCGCATCGAGGTCGTGGGCGATGACCGCTTCTTGGTTCTGGAAAATGGACAGCGCAATGAAGAGAACCTGGGCACCGGTGAACGAACGATTGCTCGCTTCGAGACCTACCGAATACTGGCGGGAGAAGCAGTGCTGCGCGACGCCACCAACCTTCCCCCGAAAGCGCAATCCACTTGGCAACTGCTGATCAATCCCATTGCTGCACACCAGGGCGAACTGGTTTGGCGTTTGGGCTTGATACTGGCCGCCGCCAACATGCTGCTGCTGGGCACCGTCCTGTCCGCATCTAACCCACGCCGCGCGAGCAACTGGAATATGTTGTTGGCGCTGTTGGCATTCATCGTTTACTACAACTTGATCAACCTCTCCAACGCCTGGGTCACGTCGAACAAACTGACCATGGGTGAGTCGCTTTTCACCGTGCATGGATTTGCGCTCTTCATTGCGCTGGCCATGTTGTGGTGGCGCGACCATGCCACTTCTTTCGGCGGCTGGCAGCGGTCAAAGGGCGGCCGCTCATGAAAACCGTCCGCCGACTGTTCTTCTCTGACATCCTGTCCTCGGTCGCATTTGTCGCCTTGGCTTTCTTGTCCTTGTTTTTCTTCATTGATTTTGTCCAAGAACTCGGCGACCTGGGCGCGCGTGGTTATAGCCTGCTGCACGCTGCGGTTTACTGCCTGTTGCAAATACCCGGTCATCTTTACGAACTTGCACCGATTGCTGTGTTGATCGGCACCATCTACACCTTGGCGCGCATGGCACAGGCATCGGAGTACACCATTCTTCGCACAGCGGGCCTGGGGCCTGAGCGTGCACTGACACTGCTTGCAAGTTTGGGACTGGCCTTTGGTCTTTTCACCTTCCTGGTCGGTGACTACCTCGCGCCGGCCAGTGAAAGACTGGGCAACCAGCTACGAGCCAGCTTCAAGGGCAGCGTCAGCATAGGACGCGCCGGCGCTTGGATGAAAGAAAAACAATCTACACCAGAGGGAGAACGCAGCTACTCCATTCATGTGGGCCGCACCGGAAGCAAAGGCGAACTGCAATACGTGCGAATCTTTGAGTTCGACCCTCAAGGCCGACTCTTGCAACGCATTCAAGCCCAATCCGCCGTGGTGAGCAACAACTCTGTGTGGACCTTGAAGCGCGCCACGATCACCCATTGGCCGCTACCCGACGTGAAGAGCGCCATTGCAAGCAGAGACACCACAGCGCATGGCCTTGACTTGCGAACGCGAACTGAAGAGCTGGACACTTTCTCTTGGCACAGCACCTTGTCAGCCGATGTGGTCACGGCCGCAGTCATGCCATTGAATACGATGTCGACCTTGGAGTTAGGGCGTTATGTCGCACACCTGTCTGACAACGAACAAGCCGCGCAGCGGCACGAAATTCAGTTCTGGAAACGTGCGCTTTACCCTTTGGCCTGTTTAGTCATGGTGGGCCTGGCGCTGCCCTTCGCCTACATGCACACACGCGGCGGCCAGGGCATCAGCCTGAAGGTGTTTGGCGGCATCATGATAGGCATCAGTTTTGTCCTGTTGAACAACTTGGCCTCGCACGTGGGTTTGTTGCAAAACTGGACGCCGTGGATGGTTGCGGCTGTACCGAGCGTTTTCTATCTGCTGCTTTCCATGGCCGCATTCACCTGGCTGATTCGTTACCGATAACCTTTTTCCAAAGACACACGATGCAAGGCTTGCTTTTATTCGCCCACGGCGCCCGCGATCCCCGCTGGGCATTGCCTTTCATCGACATCAAAGAGCGCGTGCAGGCCACTGCACCATCTATGCCGGTGGAACTGGCTTTCCTAGAGTTCATGGCACCCAATTTGATCGAGGCTGGCGCAAGTTTGGCGCAAGCGGGTTGCACGGAGGTGGATGTATTGCCCTTGTTTTTGGGCGCCGGCGGTCACGTGCGCAAAGACTTGCCCGAATTGATGGACCAGCTCAAGCGCCAGCACCCCGCCGTGTTGTGGCAGTTGCGCCCCGCCATTGGTGAAGTCGCCAGCGTGGTGCAAGCCATGGCGGATGCAGCCATCAAGGGCATGACTCCAAAATCATGAACTTGCACCAGTTTCGTTTTGTCCAAGAAGCGGTCCGGCAAAAACTCAATTTGACCGAGGCGGCCAAGGCGCTGCACACCTCGCAACCAGGTATTTCCAAGGCCATCTTGGAATTAGAGGGCGAACTGGGTGTAGACATTTTTGCCAGGCACGGCAAACGTTTGCGTCGAGTGACCGAGCCCGGGCAGGAGGTGCTCAAGGCCATTGAGGTCATCATGCGTGAGGTCAACAACCTCAAGCGCATCGGACACGAGTTCTCACAGCAAGATGCGGGCACGCTGTCCATTGCCACCACGCACAACCAAGCCCGTTATGTGCTGCCCGGGCCCATCGCCCAGTTGCGCAAGCGCTACCCCAAAGTCAATGTCAGCCTGCACCAGGGCACCCCCGAACAAGTCGCCAAGATGCTGCTGGAGGACGTGGCCGAGGTCGGTTTGGCCACGGAGTCGCTCTCCAGCTACGAGGAGCTGATCACCCTGCCCTGCTACGAATGGCACCATGTGGTGGTGGTGCCCGTTGGCCATCCCTTTGCGCAGGTCGAACGTTTGAGCCTCGTGCAGTTGGCGCAAGAACCCCTCATTTCCTATCACCCTTCTTTTGCCGGCCGCAGCCGCATTGATCAAACCTTCGCCGCACACAAGCTCAAGACCAATGTGGTGCTGGAAGCGATTGATGCAGACGTGATCAAAACCTATGTGCGTTTGGGCTTGGGCGTGGGCATCGTGTCGGAGATGGCCATGAAAGAAGATCCGCCTGGGGGCGATTTGGTGGCACGCCCTGTGGGCCACCTTTTTGGACCCAATGTGGCCCGCATGGCCTTCAAGCGTGGGGCCTATCTGCGCAGTTTTGTTTACGCCTTTGCACAATTGGTAGCGCCACGCTTGAGCCGCCAACTCATTGAACAAACGCTCGCGGGGCAAAGCGGCAGCCAAGACGAATCGATGTGAACCTTCAACCATCTTCCAAGCCCCTCCAGCGCCATGAACTCGAACTCACCTCCACTCCAGTTAAGAAGCCGTTTGCCTCAAGTGGGCACCACCATCTTCAGCGTGATGTCGGCATTGGCTCAAGAACATCAAGCGGTGAACTTAGGGCAAGGGTTTCCCGACTTCGATTGCGACCCTGAATTGCTCAGCGCTGTGAATCTGGCCATGCAGCAGGGCCACAACCAGTACCCTCCGATGCCAGGTGTGCTTGCACTGCGTGAAGCAGTGGTACAAAAAATTGAGCGGCTTTACGGGCGGCGATACGACGTCGGCACCGAAGTCACCATCACAGCGGGCGCCACGCAAGCCATCCTCAGCAGCATCTTGGCCCTGGTCCACCCGGGCGACGAAGTCATTGTGCTGACGCCCAGCTACGACAGCTACGAGCCCAACATCGCACTGGCTGGCGGAACCACCATCCACGTGCCCTTGACCCCCGGCACCTTCAGGCCAGACTTCGCGCGCATCAGCGCTGCGTTGTCGCCGCGTACCCGTGCCATCTTGATCAACACACCCCACAACCCCAGTGCCACGGTGTGGTCCGTCGAGGACATGCTTCAGTTGCAAAACCTGCTGGCACCCACCAACGTGATGGTGATTTCGGATGAGGTCTACGAGCACATGGTCTTCGATGACCAACAGCACCAAAGCGTGTGCCGCTTTGCAGACCTGGCCGCACGCAGCGTGGTGGTGTCGAGCTTTGGAAAAACCTTCCACGTCACGGGCTGGAAGGTGGGTTATGTGGTGGCACCTGCGGCCATCATGGCCGAGTTCCGTAAGGTGCACCAGTTCAATGTGTTCACCGTGAACACGCCCATGCAGTGGGCCTTGGCCCACTACATGCAAGAGCCCGCTCCCTACATGCAATTGCCCGCTTTTTACCAAGCCAAACGCGACCTGTTTCGTGCTGGTTTGGCGTCAACCCGCTTCAAGCTGCTGCCCAGCCAGGGCAGCTACTTTCAGTGTGTGGACTACCGTGCCATCAGCGATCAATCGGAAGAAGACTTCTGTTGCTGGTTGACCAAGGAGGTTGGCGTGGCGGCGATTCCTCTGTCAGCCTTCTACCCGGACCGCTTTGAACAAGGCCTGGTGCGGTTTTGTTTCGCCAAGAAAGAGGCAACGCTCAAGCTGGCTTTGCAGCGACTGAGCAGCCTCTAGCATCCCACTTCACTGCAAACGCGCCAAACAAAAAACGGTCAGCGCGTATCGCTGGGAGTGCGGCCCTCATCGGCATCAAGCTGGGCCTGCCATGCACTGATGGCAGTCGATGGCCACTCGTTGGTGGAAACGGGGCCGAAGGACTGACCCACGCGGTGAGCGTGCTGCGCAGCCTTGGAAAAAAGACTCACCACCGCGCGCACCAAACCCGGTTCGGGCTCGTCACAACCCAGTCGCAAATACAAACGACCGCGTAAGGTCATCAAGACAAGCGGCGGCTCACTGGCCATCCAATCTTGCGCAGCTTGATTGAATTGCGTCGTTAACTCGCCATCGAGCCAAGAGGCGGCCAAATTCGGTTCACTCGCCACCACACCAAAACGGCTGCGCAAGTTTCTATCCGCAATGGCCACTTTGCTGAACATGGACAACCAACGCATTTCCTCCGGCGCAGTGCCATCGATGAACGTTTGCGAAGTTTGAGTGAAATGCTCGTAAGCGGCTTTTTCCAGCACTTCCATCAGCGGGCGGCTGAGCACCAACATTTGCAAGTCGGCTGGCAATTGCAACTCCATGCGCATGCGCAACTCGCGACCCGTGATGTAGTCCCGCTGCGAGGGCCCCCACTCCAAACGCCAAGGCAGCTGCCCAGCAGCGCCATCCATGGCACCGTCAATCACAAATCCGCCGACTTCACGCACGCGTTTGATGTCCCAGCCTTGCTGCTTGGCCCAGTCCGGCAGACCGCCCCATTCGGCGTCAAGCGAGGCACCGGATATCCATCGTTTCAGTGTGTAAAGCATGGTTAATTTGGATGCACTAGAGTGTGTTCTGTCTAATCCATCAGCCGTTTATTGCAGGAGCCAACCGCCATGATCGAAGTGTATTCGTGGGCCACACCGAATGGGCACAAAGTTCACATCATGCTCGAAGAGTGTGGTTTGCCCTACCGTGTTCACCCAGTGGACATTGGCGCAGGCCAGCAGTTCCAGCCCGATTTTCTGGCCATCAGCCCCAACAACAAAATTCCTGCGATCAAGGACAGCGACGGCCCCGATGGCCAGCCGATGTCACTCTTTGAGTCTGGTGCGATCTTGCTTTATTTGGCCGGTAAAACGGGGCGCTTCTTGCCCAACTCCACGCGTGGCCGTTACGAGGTGTTGCAGTGGTTGATGTTTCAAATGGGCGGTGTCGGACCGATGCTGGGGCAAGCCCACCATTTCAGAATTTACGCGCCAGAAAAAATTGACTACGCTGTTGATCGTTACACCAACGAAGCCAAACGCCTCTACGGCGTGATGGACAAACAACTCGCCAAACAAAAATACATCGCGGGCAGCGAGTACAGCATTGCCGACATGGCCATCTTCCCTTGGTTGCGGTCCTGGAAAAACCAGGGGATCGATTGGAATGATTTCCCCCACCTCAAAGGCTGGTTCGATGAGATCAGCGCACGCCCCGCCGTTCAGCGCGGCGTGGAGGTGCTGGCCACCCTGCGCAAGCCCATCACGGGCGAGAAAGAACGTGAAGTTTTGTTTGGAAGCCAGCAATACCAGCGGCGCTGAATAACCCTGGCCCCCACACGGTGCCACCTAGTGTCGCGTCAACGCACAAATGCCGCTTGCTCGCTGGCCCTCAAACCCGATGGCGTTGTTGCTTCTCGTCGTCATAGCCCAGGCTATGGCTCCTCGTCGCGCCTAGCCCTCGGGCTTGATGTCTGCGCGATCAACCGACATTTGTGCGTTGACGCGACACTAGTCAGATGGCACCGTGCTGTCATTCCAACTGCATCAAGCAGCTGGAATGCGCAACAACTGCCCCGGATAAATTTTGTCCGGGTGCGACAACATCGGCTTGTTGGCCTCAAAAATTTTCATGTACGCGTTGGCATTGCCGTACTGCGATTTAGCAATGGCCGACAGCGTATCGCCCCGCACCACGGTGTAAAAACGTGACTCGTCGGCGGGCTGGCTCACGGTGAGCATGTCGTTCACTTTTTCCACGCCATGCACATTGCCGCAGCACAGCAGAATTTTTTCCTTGGTGGCTTGGTCTGCGGCGACGCCCGCGACGGTGACGCTGCCAGACGCGCCATCAAACTCCACATTCAAACCGTCAGCGCTGAGGTGCTGAGTGGCGATGTAAGCGGCAATCGCAGCCCCGGCGGTTTGGTTGGCATCGGCCACCTTGGCTTGCAAGGCCGCATCGTCCGGCGCGGCCTGGGCTTGTTTCGCCACTGCCTCGGTGTCTTTGCTGCCGAAAAGTTTCTCACCCGCATCCTTGATAAAACTCATGAGACCCATGGTTACTCCTTCTGGTTTGGATGTTCGTGTCCGTGCAAACCTTGGTTCAACGGAGCCGGCCCGCGGCCGACTGCTGGCAATGTAACCGCTTCATGTGAAAAACCTCTCAGCGGCGAACAGCCGGGCGAGCGCACAATCCCCCACCCTCCCCACCGAGACCTTGACCCGGTTTCGCCCACGCGATGACCGGCTACCAAACCAAACAAGACCCCATCGCCATCAGCGGCGTGGCCGACTTGATCATCCGATCCCTGCTCGACCGCCAGCAGTTCTTCGACCCGCTCGGCGCAGCCGCCCACCTGGGCATTTCGTCGGCCGCCTGGCCCCTCTTTGGTTTGAGCTGGCCCTCGGGCGTGCACTTGGCGGCGCGCCTGGCGCTTCGCCCAGTCAACAGCCTGGAGCGCGTCTTGGAGTTAGGGTGCGGCTTAGGATTGGCCAGCCTCGTCGGCCACCGCCGAGGCGTGGACATGACGGCCAGCGACTGCCACCCCTTGGCCGCCAGCTTTCTGCGCGAAAACAGCCGCCTCAACCACCTCACACCGATCAAATACAGGCACGCCCAATGGGGTTTACTGCCCTTGGCGTTGCCGCTCCACCAAGCCGATCCCGACCTGCCGCTGGCAGGACTCTTTGACCTCATCATCGCCAGCGACGTGCTCTACGAACGGGACGATGCAGGCCACCTGGCGAACTACATCAACTATCACGCCGCCCCCGCAGCCGAAGTGTGGATCGTGGACCCCAACCGAGGCAACCGCGCCGTGTTTTGCAAACACATGACTGGCCTGGGATATGCACTACACGAAGAAAATCTGAGCCACAAGCAACGACCTGATGCGGCAGCCTACAAGGGTCGGGCGTTGGTGTTTTTGAAGGCAGCCTATTGAAAGGGAACTGCCATCCCATCCTGACGATTTTCTGGCACAGCGCACCAGAAACTCGGAACGTGTTGCGAAGAGGCAAAAAACAGAATTCGACGCGAGCGATCAACTCGCGTACTTGATGCTGCACCCATAGGGCGCTGAGGTGGGCGTGCTCACGGGTTTGCCCGCCAACAACTCACCCAGCGACGTCTTCACAAAGTTTTTGGCCGTGGCCACATCCGCTGGGTTGGCAGACCGTTTGTCGTCAATGCCACCCGCATAAACCAACACACCCTTCGGGTCGACGATGAACATGTGCGGCGTGGTGCGCGCAGCATAGGTTTTGCCCACCCGGCCATCGTCGTCCATCAACAAAGCGCTTGAACTGGCTCCCCAACTTTGGTACTTAGCCACCAAGTCCTTGGACGCCAAATAGTCCACATGGCCGGGCGCGGTCGAGCTGATGGAGAGCCACACCACATCCTTTGCAGTGGCGTCCTTCTGCAAACCCTGCATGTTCTGCGTGCCGTAGTGTTTCACCACGAACGGACAGTTCGGGTTCGTCCATTCCAGCACCACATGTTTGCCCTTGAAGTCAGCCAACTTCACCAGCTTGCCGCTGGCGTCTTTGACTTCAAATGCGGGAGCGGGTTGGCCGATGGTGACGGCTTGGGCCAGGGTTGCCAGGGCCAGTGCGGCTGAGGCGAGCAAGGTTTTGAGGAGTGGGTTCATCGCGGACTCCGATGGTTTGAACGAAGAATGCATCGTAGTCAAGATGCGGATGCCCGCCTACTTGCGATAGCCCCATGAGCACTGAGGCCAAACTGCTGCACCTTCTGGATCGGAAGGGGTTGGAGAGGATTCTTTAAGGTCACTATTTGGGCAGAGGCGCATCGTATGAGAATTGCCTGGAACAGTCGTCGTGACTTTTTGACCACTTGTGCACGGCACTTCCGACGCAAGAACAACAAAGTACGAGGATCAGAGTTTTGAAAGAAAAAACGATTTTTCGTCAGTTGAACCATCTGAGTAACGTTGCTTGATGACGAGTTGATCTGGTGAAGTCATTTGGAATGTGATCTTCTCGTCGTGTGGGCCGTCTCGCCAGCGCCCTGACTCTGAAGCCCAAACCACACTTGTACCGACGATCTTGCATCTGTTTTTCCACTGCGTCCGATCGTCTGGACGTCGATACGAAAGGAGAACAACGCCCGCCACCTCGGATTCAATAGAAATAATCTGTGGAGACCTCGCCATCACGGTAGCAACAGTCGCCTTGCAAATTTTTCCAGCATCGAGTGACGTGACTTTTGAGGTTGAAGAAGGAGGGATTGAGACAAACCCTTTTTGAATCTCTTCGCGCTCCCTTGCATTCCTCGCTCGAAGGTCGTCGGCACGCCTACGCATCTCCTCACGTTGACTTTCGGTCACCGGTTGTGTCTGCGTTAACGCAGCTTGGGGTGCCAGCGCAATGAGTAAAGAAAGAACTGATTTCAAGTTGAACATCATGTTTTTGAGTGGCCAAAGAGATATCGTTTTTCAGGCACGCTATATGTCCGTTCAAAGGCTGAAGGCGCGCGGTCGAAGAGCGCTACTGCAAAGAGAGTCTTGGAGTTAGACGTTCAGCACCGTCCATTCGTTGCGCGAAACGCAACGAGTAAGACTCAACTCCGATAGTCCGCATTGATCTTCACATAGTCATAACTGAAATCACAAGTCCACACCGTGGTTTCAGACGCGCCGCGGTTCAGGTTCACGCGCACCGTGATCTCACTTTGTTTCATGACGCGCTGTCCATCCTCTTCGCGGTAGCTTGGGTTGCGGCCGCCGTTTTTGGCCACACACACGTCGTCCAAATGAAGGTCGATTTTTGTTTGGTCTAAATTGGCGATGCCCGCGTAACCTACCGCCGCCAAGATGCGGCCAAGGTTGGGGTCGCTGGCGAAGAAGGCGGTTTTGACCAAGGGGGAGTGGGCGATGGCGTAGGCCACTTGTTGGCACTCTTGTTCGGAGCCGCCGCCCACCACATTCACCGCGATGAATTTGGTGGCGCCTTCGCCGTCGCGCACGATGGCTTGGGCCAGGGTTTGGGCCACTGCAATCAGGGCGGCGCGTAGCGCTTGGCCGTCGGAACTCTGTAAAGACGTGATGGCGGCGTTGTTGGCCGCACCAGTAGCGATCAACAAAAGAGAGTCGTTGGTGGAGGTATCGCCATCAATGGTGATGCGGTTGAAGCTGAGGTTGGCCGCTTCGCTGAGCAAGGGTTGCAGCAAGGCAGCATCAATGGCCACGTCGGTGGCGATGAAACCCAGCATGGTCGCCATGTTGGGGCGGATCATGCCGGCACCTTTGCTGATGCCTGTCAGCGTCACAGTTTTACCGCCAATTTGTACTTGACGCGACACGGCCTTGGGCAAGGTGTCGGTGGTCATGATGGCTTCGGCGGCAAGCGCCCAGTTGTCTTCGCGCAAGTCGGCCAAGGAGGCGGGCAAGCCCGCGATGATGCGGTCGCTGGGCAGCGTTTCCATGATGACGCCGGTGGAAAACGGCAGCACTTGTTCCGGCGTAATGTCCAGAAGCTGGGCCAAAGCCGCACAGGTAGTGCGGGCGCGCACCAAGCCGTCTTCCCCCGTACCCGCATTGGCGTTGCCGGTATTGACAAGCACGGCGCGGCTGGCGGCATCAACGGCCAGGTGTTGACGACAAATTTGCACAGGCGCTGCGCAGAAGCGGTTTTGGGTAAACACGCCGGCCACCTGGCTGCCCGGGGCCAGCAGCATCACCAGCAAGTCACGTTTGTTGGCCTTGCGCACGCCGGCCATGGTGGTGCCGAGTTTGACGCCGGGCACGGGCAAGAGGTCTTGGGGCAAAGGTGCGGTCAGGTTGACGGGCATGGTGATCTCACTTTGTGGTGGTGGAATTGGGAAGAGCCCACTCGGGGCTCTTCAATGTTTCAGTGCAAAAAGCAGTTGAGGGTCAAGCCAACTGGCCGTGGCAGTGTTTGTATTTTTTGCCACTGCCGCAGGGACAAGGATCGTTGCGGCCGACCTTGGGCACGTCTGCTGCGACCGTGCGAGGGTCGGTTTCTTGAACCACCGATCCGTCTTCCGCCGGATGGGTGTAGGTGACGTTGCTGATGGTTTCGGCCCGCTCTTCCATGGCCTGCGCGGCAGCGGCCACTTCTTCTTGGCTCTGAACACGCACTTTCATCAAGGTGCCGGTGACTTCCATCTTCACGCGGTCGAGCAACTGCTTGAAGAGTTCAAACGCCTCGCGTTTGTATTCCTGCTTGGGATTCTTTTGCGCATAACCGCGCAGATGGATGCCTTGGCGCAGGTAGTCCAGCGCCGAGAGGTGCTCGCGCCAGTGGGTGTCGATGGACTGCAACAAGATCATGCGCATGAAGGGATTGAACTGGTCTTGGCCAACCATGTCCACCTTGGCTTGGAAGCTGCTGTGGGCCGCCTTGACCACGTGCTCGGTCAGGTCTTCGTCGGTGATGGAGTCGCTTTTTTCAACCTGCTCACGCAAATTGACTTCTAACTGCCACTCGTCGCGCAGCACTTTTTCAAGCTCGGGCAAGTCCCACTGCTCTTCAACGCTCTCCACAGGCACATAGGTACGCACCACGTCTTCCATGGTGCTGGTGCGCAGGCCGGTGATTTGTTCAGCCAAGTCTTGCGCCTCCAAAATGTCGTTGCGCTGTTGGTAAATGACCTTACGCTGGTCGTTGGCGACGTCGTCGTATTCCAGCAATTGTTTGCGCACGTCGAAGTTGCGCGCTTCGACTTTGCGCTGTGCGCTTTCAATGCTGCGTGTGACGATGCCCGCTTCGATGGCTTCGCCCTCAGGCATCTTGAGCCTGTCCATGATGGCGCGCACGCGGTCACCGGCGAAGATGCGCATCAAGGAATCGTCCAGCGACAGATAGAACCGCGAGGATCCCGGATCGCCTTGACGTCCAGCACGACCACGCAACTGGTTGTCGATGCGGCGTGACTCGTGACGCTCGGTGGCGATGATGCGCAAACCGCCCTGCGCTTTCACGGCGTCATGCAAACCTTGCCACTCGTCTTTCAGCTTTTGCGCTGCAGCCGCTTTGTCTGCTTCGCTCAGTGCCTCGTTGGCTTCCAGGGTTTTGATTTGGTTTTCAACATTGCCGCCCAAGACGATGTCAGTTCCCCGGCCTGCCATGTTGGTGGCAATGGTGATCACGCCGGGGCGGCCTGCCTGGGCAATGATGTCGGCCTCGCGGGCATGTTGTTTGGCGTTGAGCACCTGGTGCGGGAGTTTTTCTTTCTCCAGCAGTTTGGACACGAGCTCCGAATTTTCAATGGAGGTTGTGCCCACCAGCACAGGCTGGCCGCGCTCGTGGCAATCGCGAATATCGGCGATGACGGCGGTGTATTTTTCTTTGTCGGTTTTGTAGACCAGGTCGAGTTCGTCTTTGCGCACCGTGGGTTTGTTGGGTGGAATAACCACCGTTTCCAGGCTATAAATTTCCTGGAACTCGTAGGCTTCCGTGTCCGCCGTGCCGGTCATGCCCGACAGCTTGCCGTACATGCGGAAATAGTTTTGGAAGGTGATGGAGGCGAGCGTTTGGTTCTCGTTTTGAATCTGGACGCTTTCTTTGGCTTCCACGGCTTGGTGCAAACCATCGGACCAGCGGCGGCCTGTCATCAAACGCCCCGTGAACTCGTCAACGATGATGACTTCGCCGTTTTGCACCACATAGTGCTGGTCACGGTTGTACAGGTGCTTGGCACGCAGCGCGGCATACACATGGTGCATCAGGGAAATGTTGGCGGGGTCGTAGAGGCTCGCACCTTCGGGCAACAAACCCGCTTCGCTGAGCAACCGTTCCGCGTTTTCGTGACCACCTTCAGTCAAATAAACCTGATGCGACTTCTCGTCCACAGTGAAATCGCCCGGCTCAATCACACCTTCACCGGTACGCGGGTCGGCTTCACCCACCTGACGCTTCAGATGAGGCACCACCTTGTTGATGCGCACATACACCTCGGTGTGGTCTTCCGCTTGGCCGCTGATGATGAGCGGAGTGCGGGCTTCGTCGATCAGGATGGAGTCCACCTCGTCCACGATGGCGTAGGCCAGAGGACGCTGCACACGATCGGCTGCATCTTGCACCATGTTGTCGCGCAGGTAGTCAAAACCAAACTCGTTGTTGGTGCCATAGGTCACGTCGGCCGCATAAGCAGCTTGTTTTTCTTCGCGTGACATTTGCGACAGGTTCACCCCGACCGTCAGTCCCATGAAGTTGTACAGGCGACCCATCCATTCGGCGTCACGTTTGGCGAGGTAGTCGTTCACCGTGACCACATGCACGCCTTTGCTGGTCAATGCATTGAGGTAAACGGGCAAGGTGGCCATCAGCGTTTTGCCTTCGCCCGTGCGCATCTCCGCGATCTTGCCGTCGTGCAAGGTCATGCCGCCTTTGAGTTGCACGTCGAAGTGGCGCATCTTGAGCGCACGTTTGCTGCCCTCGCGTATCGCGGCAAAGGCCTCAGGAAGCAGTTGATCCAGCGTCTCGCCTTTGGCGAAACGTTCGCGAAACGCCTGCGTCTTGGCTTTGAGCGCGGCGTCGTCCAGCGACTCGAATTGCGGCTCTAGTTGATTGACCTGCTCCACAACACGCCGGTACTGCTTGAGCAGGCGCTGGTTGCGGCTACCGAAAATCTGGGTAAGAAGCTTGGGAAACATGCGCAATGAAAGGTTGGGGCCCAGCACTGCGGTGGTCCGAGTCCATCAGACCTGGTTGCGCGTGCACACCTGCACAACGCAACGCCGCAGCGCTTAAGTATTCAATGTGGGGACGTGACCGCCGCAGACAAGCCCGCAGCAGCCACTCAAAACATGCGAGTTTACCCCGGGGAAGGGGTTTCCTCTGTGCCGCGGCGTCCGAGGCGTCGTCGTCAGGGCTTGGTGTCGGTGGGCTTGCTAGCCAAGTTGACCACACGGCTGGTGGGGTCGCCGCTGGCCAAAAACTTGGCGGGGTCCTGCGGCACCCCATCAACCAAAACCTCAAAATGCAAATGGGAGCCCGTGGAGCGGCCCGTGCTTCCGACGTGAGCAATAAGTTGCCCACGTTTGACGATGTCGCCCGCCTTCACAAACACCTTGGATGTGTGAGCGTAACGCGTGATCAGGCCCTTTTTGTGGTCCAACTCGACCATGTTTCCATAGGCCACGTGGAAATCACTGGTGATGACCACGCCACCCGCCGCCGAGTAAATGGGTGTGCCCTCGGGTGCAGGAAAGTCCAGCCCGGTGTGCAAGGCCGCACGCCCAGAGAAGGGATCGGCGCGAAAGCCAAATCCGGAACCCACAGGCCCCAAAACAGGACGGCTGTTGGGCACCATCAGAGACACGAGTTTTTTCTCGAACAACCGCGACTCGATCAAGGTGAAGAGGTCGGTGCCCTGATCGGCCCTCTCATCGACTGCGCTGGCCCAGTTGCTTAATTGCTCCATTCCAGCCCCGTGGACAGGGACAAATGGGCCGCCTTGGCCTGAGGCTTTGAGAGGCTCACTTTTAATCGATGGATTCGGCAGCTCGCTGGGTTTGACGCCGGCCAGCTCAGAAACACGCTCGCCCATGGCTTCGAGTTTGATCACTTTGGCTTGCATCTCCCCGACCTTTTGGGCCATGGCATCCAAGTTCTCACGCATGAATCGGTCACGCTGTGCGAACTCGTCTTTCACGACCAACCGCACCAAGGTGCTCACCACAGGCCAGCCTTCACGCGCGGCCTTGAGGAACACCATGTGGTAGGCCGTGCCCGAAAAAACGATGAGAACAAGAACCAAAGCAACAAATGCCGCGACCATTTGCCAGCGATTGAAGTGCAAGACACGTGCCTTGGCCAAGCTGCCGTGGGTGATGAGAATTTGCATCGTTAAACTCCTGCGGGTGAAGCACAACAAACCCACCCCGGTTGTCCCAAACGCTTTGGCCTTGTCCCAGGCCTTGGAGCGAAGTGCGCCCTTGTCTCTGCTTCGCCAACGTCTGAACGACTCCAACAGACGCTATGAAGCGATTGAGCGACTGCTGCCGCCTTTGCTGTTACCTCATGTCAAACCCGGCCCTGTCGACGACGAGGGATGGTCGCTGCTTGTCGCAAACGCCTCAGTGGCTGCTAAGTTGCGTCAACTGCAACCACGACTGGAAGCCGCTTTACAGGAGCGAGGCTGGCAGGCTAACCTGATTCGCATCAAGATTCAAGGTGCGAAGTAGCCGATGGAGCCGCAAACGTCAGGCATAACCTTGTGGTTCGCCTGAAAAATTTGGTGCCCCCGGCAGGAGTCGAACCCGCGACCTTCGGTTTACAAAACCGCTGCTCTACCAACTGAGCTACAAGGGCATTTCTAAACTAGCCGCGCATTCTAGCCTGACACGGGCCTGTTCTGTCTTGAACTACTTCACACGTTTGAGTGATGGCCTGCCCGGAGGAGGAGTTTCCGGCGGCAAATCAGTGCCCTGGTCCGGGTCATCGCTGGTTGTGGGTTCTACGCTGGCCAAACGCAATCCGGAAGCGGGTTTTTTTTCGCCCTCTTCCTTGGCCGCATTGGTGGCTGCCCCCGCGCTGGCGTCGGTCGGCACAGGAAAGGCCATGCCTTGACCATTTTCACGGGCATAGATGGCAATCACATGATCGACCGGCACCTGGATGTCACGTGATGTACCACCGAAACGTGCCTTGAACTCGATGAACTCGTTGCCGAGTTTCAAGGCGGTGGTGGCCTCGAAACCGACATTCAACACGATTTCATTGTTCTTCACGTACTCGCTGGGCACCTGAACGCTGGCATCCACAAACACTGCCACGTAGGGCGTGAAACCATTGTCGGTGCACCAATCGTGCAAAGCACGAATCAGGTAGGGCCTGGTCGAGCTGCCTGAAGCCGGGGACAAAGGAATGCTCATGGACGTCTTTGCGGTCAACGCGCCTTACTTGCGCATCACTTTCTCAGAAGGCGTCAGCGCTTCAATGTACGCTGGGCGGGAGAAAATACGTTCGGCGTATTTGAGCAGCGGAACAGCGTTTTTCGACATGTCGATGCCGTAGTAATCCAGGCGCCACAACAACGGGGCGATGGCGACATCAAGCATAGAGAAGTCGTCACCCAACATGAACTTATTCTTCAAGAATATAGGGGCCAGTTGGGTAAGTCGATCGCGAATTTGTGCGCGCGCTTTTTCCAATTGTTTGTCGTTGGGTTTCAGGCCGCGGGCTTCCAGAACGTTGACATGTGCGAACAGCTCTTTCTCAAAATTGAGCAAGAACAAGCGCACGCGCGCACGCGCCACGGGATCGCCTGGCATCAACTGGGGATGCGGGAAACGCTCGTCAATGTATTCGTTAATGATGTGCGACTCGTAAAGAATCAAGTCACGCTCAACAAGGATAGGCACCTCGTTGTAAGGGTTCATCAAGGCAATGTCTTCGGGCTTGGCGAACAAGTCCACATCGCGGATTTCAAAGTCCATGCCCTTTTCGAACAAAACGAACCGGCAACGGTGCGAGTAAGGGCAGGTGGTTCCAGAATAAAGCACCATCATGGTGGAGCGCTCCCGTGATCAACAAATGACAATAAAAAAACTAAAACGCAGTGGGCTGCCAGTTAGGCCCCCCACTGCGCACTGCGCCACAAGAACCGCTCGGGTGCCTGCAGCTTAGAGGAATTACTTGATGTCCTTCCAGAAGGCCGCATTCAAACGCCAGGCAATCAAGCTAAAAACGCCCAAGAACAGCAGCACCCAAACACCCAACTCAATGCGCTGGCTGCGAACGGGCTCGCCCATCCACTGCAAAAAGGCCACCAAATCAGCAACGGTTTCGTCGTACTGAAGTTGGGTCATGCTGCCGGGTGTGAGCTGTATCAGTTTCGTATGATCGTTCGGATCTATTCCACGCTGACCCTGCAACTCCCAAAGAACGTGTGGCATGCCCACATTGGGGAATGCCAGGTTGTTCCAACCGGTGGGTTTGGTGTCGTCTCGGTAATAGGTGCGCATATAGGTATAGAGGTAATCCGTCCCTGGTCCTTGGGCAGCGGACGACCGTGAACGCGCAATCAAGGTCAAGTCAGGAGGTACGCCCCCAAACCACTCTTTCGCCTGTTTAGGATCCAAAGCGACTTTCATGGTGTCGCCCACCTTCTCAGTGGCAAACATCAGGTTGGCTTTGATTTGCGCTTCGGTCAAGCCAATGTCGCGCAAACGGTTGTAGCGCATGAACGATGCCGCATGGCAGTTCAAGCAATAGTTGGCGAACACCTTGGCACCGTTTTGCAAAGCGGAGACGTCAGTGACCTTCTCTTTGGGGAAAACATCCCATGCCGCACCGCCACCAGCGGCTAAAGCCGTCGCGGCAAAGCCCCAAGACGCCAGCAGAGAAACAATAATTTTTTTCATGTTGAAGAAGTCCCGTGCGTGCCTGAGGGTCAGTGCGCTTCGAATGTGACGCGGTCGGGCACGGGCTTGAACTCGCCCAGCTTGCTCCACCACGGCATCAGCAAGAAAAAGCCAAAGTAAAACAAAGTACCGACCTGGGAAACGCGCTCACCGACCGGTGAAGGCGGCAACACCCCCAGGTAACCCAAGATCAAGAAGTTGATCACAAAGATGCCGTACATGATCTTGTGCCAATCAGGACGGTAACGAATCGACTTGGCCGGGCTGTGGTCCAACCATGGCAAGAAGAACAGGATGATTACAGCGGCACCCATCACCACAACACCCCAGAACTTGGCATCAATGTTCCACATCATGATCGACACCACAGCGGCGGTGCCCACGATGATGAGCTTGAACAAGGCGGAGATTTTGGCCTTGGCCACACCCAGCAAAGCGCCAAGAACCACGCAAGCGATCAGCACGAGCATCATTTCGCTGGTGACTGCGCGAAGCATCGAATAGAACGGCGTGAAGTACCAAACCGGCGCAATGTGCAGCGGTGTCTTCAGTGGGTCTGCTGGAATGAAGTTGTTGTACTCCAGAAAGTACCCCCCCAGCTCCGGTGCAAAGAAGATGATGGCGGTGAAGGCCATCAAGAACACGCTGACACCCAGGATGTCGTGCACGGTGTAGTAAGGATGGAAAGGAATGCCATCCAGCGGTTTGCCGCTGGCGTCTTTTTTGGCCTTGATTTCCACGCCGTCGGGGTTGTTAGAACCTACTTCGTGAAGGGCAATGATGTGGGCCGCAACCAAGCCGAGCAGAACCAAGGGCACTGCAATCACGTGCAGCGCAAAAAACCGGTTCAACGTGGCGTCACCGACCACATAGTCGCCACGGATCAACAGCGCCAAATCAGGGCCAACCAAAGGGATGGCGGCAAACAAATTGATGATGACCTGCGCACCCCAGTAGCTCATTTGGCCCCAAGGCAACAAGTAGCCCATAAAGGCCTCGGCCATCAGGCACAAGAAAATAGCGCAACCAAAAATCCACACCAGCTCACGCGGTTTGCGGTAGCTGCCATAAAGCAGGCCACGGAACATGTGCAGGTAAACCACCACAAAGAAGGCGCTGGCACCGGTGGAGTGCATGTAGCGCACCAGCCAACCCCAAGGCACGTCTCGCATGATGTACTCGACCGACGCGAAGGCATAGGCCGCATCCGGCTTGTAGTGCATGGTCAAGAAAATGCCGGTGACGATTTGCAGCACGAGCACCAACAAAGCCAAAGAGCCAAAAAAGTACCAAAAATTAAAATTCTTCGGCGCGTAGTACTCCGAAAGGTGCTCTTTGTAGAGCTTGCTCGCCGGGAAGCGGTTGTCCACCCAGGTCAGCAGCTTTTCAGCTGGGGTGGCGTTAGCGGGGGCGATTTTGAATTCAGCCATGGTGTGATTTCCTGAACGACCAACTACTTCTGGAGATTTCTTCTTTTGACGGCAGCGCCTGGGGGTCAAGCTTTCTTGTCTTCGCCGATGAGCAAGGTCGTGTCGGACAAGTACATGTGCGGCGGAACCTCCAGGTTATCCGGGGCCGGCTTGTTCTTATAGACGCGTCCGGCCAAGTCGAAGGTGGAGCCGTGACAAGCACAAAGAAAGCCGCCGGCCCAATCATCGGGCAGTGACGGCTGAGGACCGGGGGTGAACTTATCGGATGGCGAGCACCCCAAGTGGGTGCAAATGCCGACTGCCACCATGAATTCGGGCTTGATGCTGCGGTGGGCATTGCGGGCGTACTCTGGCGTCAACTCGTCCGGCTTGCGCTCCGATTTCGGATCAGCCAGCAGACCCTCCGCCTTGACCAATGCGGCGAGCTGCTCCGGCGTACGCTTGATGATCCAGACCGGCTTGCCACGCCACTCCACAGTGACCTTCTCTCCGGGCCGCAGGCTGCTGATATCGACTTCCACCGGGGCACCAGCGGCTCGGGCGCGCTCCGAAGGCTGGAAGGTACTGACAAAAGGAACCGCCACTGCGGCACCACCAACGACGCCCGCACAGGTGGAAGCGATCAGCCAGGTGCGTTTGCCACTGTCGACTTTGGGGTCACTCATACAAAAAGCCTCGGGAATGAATGTTGCATCAGGTGAAGAATGAATCTTGGGCAACCCGGCATTGTACTGGAGGCCGCAACCCTGCTTCGACAAAACACACAAAAAGGGCTGCAGCGGCTTCGATTGCTGGCCTCAAACCCGGGTTGACAAGCCAAAATTCTGGTTGATACTGCCCGCCGCCGCCTCAATCATCTACAGGGCGGGAGCAACGCAAAAAACATCAAACAACCAAGAGCGTAACAGCCGAGGCCCTCATCAGGTCTCAGCACAACAGGAGAAAACAATGGGTATCGTTTCGGATTTCAAAGAGTTTGCGATGAAGGGCAATGTGGTTGATCTCGCCGTTGGCGTGATCATTGGTGCCGCATTCGGAAAAATTGTCGATTCACTGGTCAAAGACGTGATCATGCCTTTGGTCAATTTGTTGGCTGGCGGCCAGATTGACTTTGCCAACAAATACTGGGTTCTGTCGGGAACTGTTGCGCCGGGAACTTCGTTGGTAGAGGCGCAAAAAGTTGCGAACGTGTTTGCCTGGGGTAACTTCGCTACCGTCTCGATCAATTTCCTGATTTTGGCCTTCGTGATCTTCATCATGGTCAAACAAATCAACCGATTGAAGAAAGAGACCCCTCCCGCACCCGCTGAGCCGCCTGAGGACGTGGTCCTGCTCCGTCAGATCCGCGACTCGCTTAAGAAATAGGCCCTCTAATTGCAACGACGGCCTCTGCCAGGGCCGTCGTTGGTTTGCGATTCACAGATCGCCACAAACACCGTTTTGGGTCCATACTTGAAAGCCTGACTCTGTCGCAATGAATTTTCCCCAGACATGAAGGCAACCGACTCCCGATTACCCGCTGCCTTAGAGGCATCGCTGGATTACGTGCGGGCGGCGGCTGCCGCTGCTGCTGAGCGGGTTTCGCAGGCGATGGCAGGACAGGCATCTACGACGGCTAGAGTCACTGATCGAGACACACTTTTTAAGGCCAGCCAAGACCTCAAACAACAACCGGATAAGTTTCTCTCGGTTGTGTTGGATACCCTGACCGAAAACACGTTGAACGAGCTTGCCCCGCGCACCAGCGAAAAACGAACACTGGCGATGACGGACTGGCAGTCGCTGAGTTTGGTTGATGACAACGAAGTGGAAGATCGCATGTTTGCTGACCGTTTAGGGCAGCAAATCTCACACGCTAGCGAGTGGGAACTTCGGGAGATGGCGGCCTACATGGCTTCGCTCATGGGCCTGTCGCGAGCCGATGAAGATCGAAATCCTGTGCGGGGGTCTGCCGTTGGTGCGGCAATCTGCAAAGGCGTACAAGCCATCACCACAGAACCTGAAGTGCGCAAACTATTGCACCGAGAGTTCGGGCTTGCCCTCGCGCAATTGATGCCCGCCTCGTACAAGAATATTTTGACCGACCTCAAAAACCGCGGCGTGAAACCCCTCGGACTGAGCGTCAAGGCTGTCGATGGGCCAGGCCACCAACTGCCGGGACTGAATTCTGCCTATGCGCCTCTGCGGGACGATCGCATTTCCACGCGCAGTGGGTCCTCAGGTTTCGGTTCTTCTTCGGGCGGCGAACTGAACTCCGGGCGAGACCTTGTGGGGGCCACCAGCAAAGGTGCCGGCGGACTGGCTCGCGCAGGGCGCGGCAGCGGCGCCGCCGGTGTAGCGGCAAGTGCCGGTGGAGACGCACAGTTGATGGCGCTGTTACGTCGACTCACTGCACTGTCCAGCCGACCGGGAATTTTGGACGACGGTGGTGCGCGGCGATCGCCGCCAGACACCAACATGGGTGACATGCTTTCAGCCACTGCGCTTGGCGCATTGGGCGCTGACCGTGGAACCGCCACAGCAGAAGGTTATGGCGATGGCCTGACCGGACTGATGGCCGTTAACTTGATTCGCGCCCACCGTGAAGAGTTGCGGCAAGCCTCCAGCGGCGCTCTTGACCACATGGTGATCGATGTGGTTGGCAGCCTGTTCGACCAAATTTTGTCCGACAACCGTGTACCGCCACAAATGGCCAGGCAAATTGCACGTTTGCAGTTGCCGGTATTACGTGTGGCACTGGCCGACCCGACGTTCTTTTCGTCGCGCAAGCACCCGGTGCGGCGTTTCGTCAACAAGATGGCCTCGATGGCCTGCGCCTACGAGGAGTTTGACGACGGCCCAGGTAAAAAATTCTTGGCCAGGGTTCGTGAGTTGGTGCAGGAGTTGGTCGAAGGTGACTTTGACCAAGTCGATCTGTATGCCACCAAACTCAACGAGTTAGAGGCCTTCGTAGCCCAACTCACCCATGACGACGTCCAAGCCAACAACTCGGCGGCGGCGCTATTGGAGAACAAAGAGTCGGAGTTGCGCATTCAGCAGCGCTACATGCTGCAACTGCAGTCGGCCCTCACCCCCATCCAGTTGCCCACGTTTTTGCGCGACTTTTTGTCCCAAGTGTGGAGTCAAGCCCTGGTGCTCACAAGTCGGCGTGATGGACTTAACTCTGATATAGCCAAACGCATGCGACTGGTGGGGCGGGATCTGGTGATGAGTGTGCAGCCCAAGGGTTCGCTGCCCATGCGCAAAAAATTCTTGATGCAGCTGCCCGCCTTGATGAAAGACTTGAACGAGGGTCTGCGTTTGGTCGGTTGGCCCGAGGATGCGCAGAAGCAGTTTTTCGCACAATTGCTGCCCGCGCACTCCGAGTCGCTCAAGCAGCCTGCTCTGTCGGAGCTTGACCACAACCTGCTCGTCAAGCAGCTAGACGCCATATTCAATGCGGCCATGCCCGGTCAAGATTCTGGCCCACGCCATGAAGCGGTACCTTCGTTGTCAGAAGTCGAGATTGAAAAACGCTTCACGCCCGAAGAAGCGAAGAGCGTTGGACTGCTGGAAGAAAGTGCCGTCGATTGGGCAGGCGAAGTGGTGGACATCGACCTCAGCGACGACCTGGGGGTGGCCCAGCCCGTTCCTCACACGGCGCAAGGCGGCGCCGAGGCCAACAGCGCCGTCATGTTGAGCGCCACCGACAATGCACCACTTGATTTGGATTTGGGCCTGGGTGTGGACATCAACCTGGACCTCAACACCGCAGACCCGGCCGAGCCCACCCAAGGTGCGCAGCTGATCGACCACATCAAGGTCGGTTTCGCTTACCAAATGCACCTCAAGGACGACTGGCAAAAGGTGCGTTTGAGTTTTGTGAGCCCGGGTCGCAGCTTCTTTGTCTTCACCCACGGCCGCAAACATCAGCAGACCGTGTCGCTGACTGCCCGCATGTTGTCCCGCATGTGCGAGAGCGGTCGCATGCGTGCGGTTGAAAGCACCTACTTGATGGAACGCGCCACTGCGCGGGCGCGGGCGCAGTTGGCGGCGCTCAAATCAACGCCCAAGTCCTTGCTGACCAAACACTGATTCTTCAGTTTTTGGGGAGGTTTGCGAGGCCCAGTTGACGTGCCATGCGCAGCGCGGCCAACAAGCTGCTCGCGTCCGCCACCCCCCGGCCAGCGATGTCAAATGCGGTACCGTGATCGGGGCTGGTACGGACAAAGGGCAGCCCCAAGGTCACGTTGACACCTTGCTCCACACCCAGGTATTTCACCGGTATCAGACCATGATCGTGGGTCATGGCCAGGACCACATCGAACTCACCTGCACGATCGGCGCTGCGACGAGCCCGCATGAAGATCGTGTCAGGCGCAAAGGGGCCATGGGCATCAATGCCCAGTTCGCGCGCGGCCTGGATTGCGGGCGCAATGATTCGTTGCTCTTCATCACCAAACAATCCCCCTTCACCCGCGTGGGGGTTCAGGCCTGCCACAGCGATGCGCGGTTTGAGCTGGGCCCATGCCGCCGCGCTGTCATGGGTGATACGCAAGGTTTGCAGCACAGCGTCGAAGGTGACGGCTTCAATCGCCTTGCGCAAGGACATGTGTATGGTGACAAGCACCACACGCAATTCGTCGTTCGCCAGCATCATGCGCACAGGTGGTGCAATGCCGCCCTGGGCTGACAAGGCCTGCAACATTTCAGTGTGTCCAGGGTAAGGGCTGCCAGCCGCCGCCAACGCCTCTTTGTGTATGGGCGCGGTGACGACAGCCGCCACCTCACCCCGCAGCGCGCGTGCCACAGCTTGTTCGATACAGGCAACTGCAGCCCGACCCGCATTGGCGTCCACCACGCCCATGTGCAATTTCGCCAAGTCAGGTTGCAGACCCAGGGCTTGCAGCACAGGGATGCAGCGCGGAGGCACCTTGGCCAGATCAGACAGCGACGCAATCTCGGCCACCGGAACAGGCACGCTTGCGCCAAAAAATGACGCGGCGCGGCGCATCACCGCCACATCTCCCACCACAAAACAGCCCTCAAGCTCGGGGCCGCCATCGGCGAACAACCGAGCAATCGTTTCGGGCCCAATGCCAACGGGGTCACCCAAGGTAAACGCAATGGGTTTATTCATGGAAAGTTCATGCCGGGTTGTTGATGTCAATGAACACGTGCTGCAGACCAAACTGTGCGGCCAGGTGGTCACCGAGGGCCTGCGCGCCATAACGTTCGCTCGCGTGGTGACCACAAGCCAGATAGGCCACGCCCGATTCCCTTGCGTAGTGGGCTTGGGGTTCTGAAATTTCCCCGGTCACAAACACATCCGCACCCGCAGCGATGGCGGCTTCAAAGTAACTCTGTGCACCCCCAGTGCACCACGCAACCTGCCGCAACACACGACCGTCACCAGGCACAGCCACCACCGCATGTCGCACGGTTTGCTCTAACTGCGATGCCAGTTGCTCAAGTCCCGTCGCCAAAGGCAACGTGGCCAAACAGCCCAGTTGCTGTTCTCCAAAGCGGCAGCTTACGGTCCACCCCAGTTGAAAGCCTAGCTGGACGTTGTTGCCCCACTGAGGGTGGGCATCTAGCGGCAAGTGGTAGGCCAGCAGGTTGATGTCATGCGCCAACAACTTGGACAAGCGTTTTTTCATCCAGCCGGTGACCCTGCCATCCTGTCCGCGCCAAAAAAGGCCATGGTGAACCAAGACGGCATCCGCACCCTCCGCAATGGCAGCATCAATCAAGGCCAAGCTGGCCGTCACGCCACTGACCACCTTGTGAACCTCGGTTTTGCCCTCAACTTGCAAACCGTTCGGCCCATAATCTTTGAACAACTCCACCGACAACAACTGCTGAAGGTAAAGCTCTAAGTTTTGTCGGTTCACCATCGCCTGAGTCCTTTATGCGCAAAGTTTGGTTGATTTTCACGCAAGCCGTCACGGTGGCCTTGGGGCTGCTGTTTGTGGTGACCACACTCAAGCCCGAATGGCTTCAGCGCACACCACTGAACACCACCACCGTCAACGTGGCGTCGGTGCCCCCACTGGCCGCGCCGCCATCCACTGGGGCCACAGGGTTTCGCGCAGCCGCACAGCTGGCGGCACCGGCGGTGGTCAGTGTCAGTACCAGCAAAACCGCAACTCGCTCGCCGCAAGAAGGCGATCCTTGGTTTCAGTTCTTCTTCGGCAACCGCATGCCCCAGCAACAACCCCAAGCGGGTTTGGGCTCGGGCGTGATCGTGTCTAAAGACGGTTTTTTGCTCACCAACAACCATGTCGTCGAAGGTGCCGACGACATTGAAATCGCCCTGATCGACGGGCGACGCGCCACTGCCAAGGTGGTGGGCACCGACCCCGATACCGATCTGGCCGTTCTGAAAATTGAGCTGCCCGAACTGCCCACCATCACACTCGGGAACACCGAACAAATCGCAGTCGGCGACGCGGTGCTGGCCATCGGCAACCCCTTCGGCGTGGGGCAAACCGTGACCTCGGGCATTGTGAGTGCGCTCGGTCGCAACCAGCTCGGAATAAACACCTTTGAAAACTTCATTCAAACCGACGCGGCCATCAACCCGGGCAACTCCGGTGGTGCTTTGGTCGACGAGCGTGGCCTGCTCATCGGCATCAACACTGCCATCTATTCGCGCAGTGGCGGCAGCCTGGGCATTGGTTTTGCCATTCCGGTGAACACCGCCAAACAGGTGATGGAGAGTTTGATTGCAGATGGTTCCGTCAAACGCGGCTGGATCGGTGTGGAACCACGCGACCTGACGCCCGAGATCGCGCAGAGCTTCAACCTGCCGGTTAAACAAGGCGTGCTCATCACCGGCGTGCTGCAGAACGGGCCTGCTGGCAGCGCGGGACTGCGCCCGGGTGATGTGGTGACCCAAGTGGCTGACATGAAAGTCGTGAACACCGCCCAGCTACTCGCTGCAGTGGCAGCGATCAAACCTCAAACTGAGGCCCGCTTTGCCGTACAACGAGGTGCCGACAAGCTGTCAATCCAGATCATCGTGGCGCAACGGCCCAAGGCACCAACGAATCGACAGCGCTGATCGGGATCAAACGGTCACCGGCATCAAGGTGAACCCTTGGATGCCTCGTCCGTCTCGGATGGGGTAGCCGCCGGTGCCTGTGTGTGCTTCACAAATACCTTGGCGGCCCAAATGCCTACCTCGTAGAGCAAACACATGGGAATGGCCAAGGCCAATTGGGACACCACATCAGGCGGCGTGAGCACGGCGGCAATGATGAATGCCAAGACGATGAAGTAAGCGCGAAAGTCCTTGAGCTTTTGAATGGACACGATGCCCATGCGGGCCAGCACCATGACCACGACAGGCACTTCAAACGCTGCACCAAAAGCAATGAACATGGACATCACAAAACTCAGGTAAGCCTCAATATCAGGTGCCGCCGTGATGCTTTTCGGCGCAAAACTTTGAATGAATTTGAACACCTGCCCAAAGACGAAGTAATAACAAAACGCGACGCCTGCCAAAAACAAAAAGGTGCTGGAAAAAACCAAGGGCAACACCAGTTTTTTCTCGTGGCTGTACAGCCCAGGAGCGACAAAAGCCCACAGCTGGTAGAGCACCCAGGGCAGTGCCAACATGAAGGCCGCCATCAACGTGACCTTGATCGGCACCATGAATGGCGAGATGGGGTTGGTGGCGATCAAGGTCGCACCTTCAGGCAAGTGGGCCACCAAGGGCGCCGCCAGCCAGTCATAGAGCACCCCTGGGGAGGGCCAAATCGCCAGCAAAACGAAACACACCAGAATGGCCAGCACCGCACGAATCAAGCGGTCGCGTAGCTCCACCAAGTGGGTGACAAAAGGCTGTTCGGTTCCCGCAAGCTCGTCGGGTCCGGAATTGTTGTTATTCATGAATGGGGGCGTGGTGGCCGAAAACGCGCCACACGAGCCGCGCCCGACTGGGCTTTGCTGCGCACGCCGTGACGCTGCTTGTACCACTGGGGCATGGCTGAACGTTTGAGACGCCAGTTCTTCTTTTTGGGCTTGTGGTAGTGAGAGTTCGGGCGAAAACCGTCCATTTCGGAGCTGTCAGACGCGTGATCATTCCAGTTCGTCGACAAGCTCTGTGAAACTTGATGGATTTCGTTAGCGACACTTTCTTGCATGCCACGCGCGGCGTCTTCAAACTGACCCTTGGCTTTTTTGAGCTCTTCCAGCTCAATCGAGCGACTGACTTCCGCCTTCACATCAGACACATACCGCTGTGCCTTACCCAACAAATGACCGACGGTGCGGGCGACACGCGGCAAACGCTCGGGACCGATCACGATCAGCGCCACGGCGCCAATCAAGGCAATCTTGTCAAAACCAAAATCAATCATGCGTCGCTGAGCGGCTCAACCAAATCACGATTTGGTTTTGGCTTCAACGTCCACTGTGTTGGCATCAGCGGTTTTATTGGTACCGACTTGCTGCACAGGCGCGTCAGCGGAGGTGCTGCCGTCCTTCATGCCGTCTTTGAATCCTTTGACCGCACCGCCGAGGTCGGACCCCATATTTCTGAGTTTTTTGGTACCGAATATCAAGATGACCACCAACAAAACGATCAACCAATGCCAAATACTGAATGTGCCCATGAGGTGTCTCCTGTGAAAACAATAGAAAGATTCTAGGCCAGTGGTGTGACCGCGGTCATACACACACTTCGAACAAGGCTCACCCTTTAGCCCAAGGACGTGGGCCGCCGATGACGTGCATGTGCAAATGCCCCACCTCTTGGCCACCGTCAGGCCCGGTGTTGATTTGCGTGCGAAAGCCATTGCCGGCCCCTTGCGCCACAGCCAAGTCTTTGGCCAAAACCAACATGCGACCCAGCAAGGATTGGTGCTGTGTACCCACGTCTGACAGGCTGGCGATGTGCTCTTTGGGAACGATCAGAAAATGCACCGGTGCCCACGGCGCAATGTCATGGAACGCAAGCAAATCTTCGTCTTCGTACACCTTGCGCGCAGGAATCTTGCCGGCGACGATCTTGCAAAAAATACAGTTGGGGTCGTGAATCATGGGCGAGTCTTGAGCGTTCAAACAAAAACTTACTGCAGCATCGGCGCGCTGGCATTGAGGTTGACCCAGCCGCGAATGACCCGGTAGAGAAACCAAATAGATATGACAGCCCAGGCAATCCAACCAGGTAGAAACAACAGCAGCCACAGGGGCGATGTCAAAATGTAAAGACCTCCGGCCCACAACACCGTACGAATGCGCCAGCGGAAATGCGACTCCTGCCAAGTGCCTTGTGCATCGTCCTTTTTCACCAAATCAATGACAAAGGCAACTATCAGCAATACAACACTTGCTTGCACACCAGGTAGCACAGCGCCTACCGCCACAATGGTGTGAAGCAGGTAGCTGATGTGCCCCACCGTCTTGAGGGAACGGGCGCGTTCATCGAGGTCGATCACGTCATTCATGGTTGTTGCCTTCTCTCAAATCAGATCAACCGCCGCTGGCTTCCCGATCTTGCATTTTCCGTGCCGCGAACTCTTCCAAGCCCGACAGCCCTTCTCGCCGCTGCAGTTCGGCCAGCACATCGGCAGGTTTCAAACCAAAGTGCGACAGCGCAATCATGCTGTGAAACCAAAGGTCAGCCACCTCGTACACGATTTTTTGCTTGTCACCATCCTTAGCGGCCATCACCGTCTCCGTGGCCTCCTCGCCTACTTTTTTCAAAATGGCATCGGTGCCTTTGTGAAACAAGCGGGCCACATAACTTTTTTCGGGATCCCCCTGTTTTCGCTGCTCAATGACGGCGGCCAGGTGTTCAAGGATGTCTTGCGAGGGGCTTGAAGGATTCATGTGGCAGTTTGGCTGGGCTGTCTATCACTTGTAAATTCGCTCTGGGTCTTTCAAAACTGGCTCCACGGTTTTCCAGGCACCGTCTTGGTACAGCTGAAAAAAACAGCTGTGGCGGCCTGTATGGCAGGCGATTCCGGGTTCGTGACCCTGCTGAGTGACCTTGAGCAAGACCACATCGTTGTCGCAGTCCAGGCGTATCTCATGCACCGTCTGAATGTGCCCCGACTCTTCCCCCTTGTGCCATAAACGCTGCCTCGAACGGCTGAAATACACCGCTTCACCACGCTTGGCGGTTTCTAGCAGCGCCTCGCGGTTCATGAAGGCAAACATGAGCACATCGTTGCTGCCAAGCTCTTGCGCGATCACAGGCACCAAGCCTTGCGCGTCCCATTTCACTTCGTCAATCCAGTTCATGCAGGCAGTGTAGCAATCAAGCCCGATAGGTCGCCCCTACAAAACCTTGCTCTTGGGCCAACCATTGCAGCACCGGCACTGTGCCCGGCAACACAGGCGTGACCTCGACGGGAAGTTGTTGCCAGGCCATGTTTTGTTGTTCTCGCATTTGCAGTTCACCCGACCACTCAAACACTTTGCAAAAATGCAGTCGAACGCGCGCGTGGGGATAGTCCATCAGCTCCACTTTCCAAAGCGCAGCAGAGGCAATGGTGATGCCCAACTCTTCTTGCAGCTCTCGACGAAGGGCTTGTTCCACGGTTTCACCCGCTTCGAGTTTGCCGCCCGGGAATTCCCAATGCCCTTCGTACACCTTGCCCTGTGGTCGTGAGGTCAGCAAAAACTGACCTTCTCTGTCAATCAACACCCCCACAGCAACTTCGACGGGTGTGCGTGCTGTCTGCGCGGTCATGCGGCGTGCCTGCCGCTGTAGTCTTTGGCGAATTGGAATGCGACACGGCCGGAACGCGAACCGCGCTCCAAAGCCCAGACCAAACTTTCTTGATGGGCAGCTGCAATGGCGTCTTGCGCTACCCCCAAGTGCTGCAGCCACTGCACGACGATGGCCAGGTACTCGTCTTGGGTGAAGGGGTAGAAACTCAGCCACAGACCGAAACGTTCAGACAGCGAGATTTTTTCTTCCACCACCTCACCCGGATGCACCTCGCCGTCCTCGGTGTGTTTGTAGCTGAGGTTCTCTTTCATGTACTCCGGCAGCAAATGGCGGCGGTTGCTGGTGGCGTAGATCAGCACGTTGTCCGAGGACTCTGAAATCGAACCGTCGAGGATGGACTTGAGTGCTTTGTAGCCAGGCTCGCCCTCGTCGAAACTCAGGTCATCACAAAACACGACGAAACGCTCGGGCCGCTCGGCGACCAAATCAACGATGTCCGGTAGATCGACAAGATCGGTTTTGTCCACCTCGATCAAACGCAGGCCCTGTTGTGCAAATTCGTTCAAACAAGCTTTGATGAGCGAACTTTTCCCCGTGCCCCGTGCCCCGGTGAGCAGCACGTTGTTGGCGGGTTGTTTGGCAATAAACTGCGCCGTATTGGCGAGCAGCCGCTCTTTTTGGGTGTCAACCTCTTTGAGGTCGCCAAGGGCTATGGTGGCCACATGACGGACGGGCTGTAGAAAACCAGAGCCACCTCGTTTGCGATAGCGAAAGGCGATCGAGGCTTGCCATTCGGGAGCCTGCAATGCGTGGGGCAACACCGCCTCAAGGCGAAGCAAGAGGCTCTCGGCGCGCGCGATCAAACGGTCAAATTCAGTCATACGCGCAAGTTTAGGGGCTGTGGCAAACCTGTTGCCCACCCACAGTCAGCGAAAAATCAAGCCAACAACAACTTCAGCGCCGCGTCCAGATGTTCGGTCGGCACACGTTTGAAACCGGAACGCGCGTAACGGTGCAGACGCCCCACCGCCAAGGCGGTCAGGGCCGATGAACGAAGTTGGGCCTCGACCGTCGGCGTGCTGGAACCAGCGCTGTCAAAAGCCAAACGCAAGCTTTGTTTGAGCTGAGACTCGATACGGTCAAAAAACTGGCTCATGCGGGCGAGCAAACGTTCGTTCTCAAACACCAAGGCATCCCCCACCATGACGCGGGTCATGCCGGGGTTTTTCTCACCGAACTGCAGCAACACCTGAACCGCCTTGTGCGCTTGGGTTCGGCCATCGGTTTCGCGTTCGTTGATTTGGTTGATAAGGGTGAAAACGCTTTGTTCGATGAAATCGATCAAACCCTCAAACATTTGCGCCTTGCTGGCGAAATGCCGGTATAGGGCAGCCTCGCTCACCTGCAAACGTGCCGCCAGCGCGGCAGTGGTCACCCGCTCACCGCCCGGTTGCTCCAAAATAGCCGCCAAGGTTTGCAAGATTTGCACCCGGCGCTCACCCGGTTTGGGGCGCTTGCGCACTGGCGCTGCTGACTCGGTCGCGACAGGTTCGGCCTCGTCAGTGGCGTCGTCTTCGGGCAGGTGTTCTGAATCTGAATTGATCACGAAGAACTCCAAACGCGGTGCAGAGTTTGTATCTGTTTGATTCTGGCACACACGTAGGAAGGCTTGGCGCAAGGGTGAACACTAACTCGCGTCGATTTTGTTGCGTTATTCACGCTGGGGGCCTCTCTTTGGTAACGCGGCTGGTAACGCAGCATCCAGGCGGTTTGCATGCCGACCTGACGCGCCCCCTTTTGATGGGCCAGGGTGTCCTCCACCAGCACGCAGCGGTGGGCGGGTGTTTTGAGGCAAACCGCCAGGCGCCGAAAAAGACGGGCGTCGGGCTTGGGGCGCAGTGCTCCAAAAATGTGCATGTCCTCGATGCTGATCACGGCATCGAAACAGCGGGTCATCCGCAACGCGGCCAACACGCGCAAGGCATAAGCACGCGGTGCGTTGGTCAGTAACACCTTGCGACCCGGCAGGCGCTTCAACGCTTCCCGGTCATGGCTGCTGGTCCGCAGCCTGGCCTCCAGTCCCGGCAGCAGATGGGTGTGGTGCAAAAAATGCGCCGCGCTCACCCCATGATGGCGCACCAAGCCCAGCAAGGTGGCACCGTAACGGTCCCAATAGTGTTGGCGCAGGGTGCTGGCGGCCTCGTGCGACAGGTCCAGATGCTGGACGATGTAGTCCGTCATCGCCTGGTTGGTCGGACCAAAGGCGGCGTGGCTGGCGTCGTGCAGGGAGTTGTCGAGGTCGAAGAGCCAGGTGCGATGGCGGCCCGTCGGCTTTGACGCCTGCCCCGGTGCCGGCAAACGCTTCATGCCCCGGGCGGGTCGGCGGGACATCAGTCAAGCGCTGTCAACGAGCCGCGCGGCGCCCTCGTCGTCATCTTCAATGCGACCGAATCATGGTCCCGTAGGCCTGCTCGGTCAGTACCTCGAGCAGCATGGCATGAGGAACGCGGCCATCGATGATGTGCACCGTGTTCACGCCGTTCTTGGCGGCATCCAAGGCGGAAGCAATTTTGGGCAACATACCGCCGCTGATGGTGCCGTCGGCAAATAAATCGTCAATTTCGCGGGCCGTGAGGTTGGTGAGCAATTTGCCGCTTTTGTCCAGCACGCCTGGCGTGTTGGTGAGCATCATCAGCTTCTCGGCCTTGAGCACCTCGGCGAGTTTGCCTGCCACGACATCGGCATTGATGTTGTAGTTTTCGTTGTCGACGCCAAAACCCAAAGGTGAGATGACGGGAATGAACTGGTCATCTTGCAAGGCCTTGACGACCGACGGGTCGATGGATTCGATTTCACCCACCTGACCGACATCGTGCTCCTTGCTGGGGTCGTTTTTGTCCATCATTTTGAGCTTGCGGGCACGAATCAAGCCGCCGTCGCGTCCAGTTAACCCAACCGCTTTGCCGCCTGCGACGTTGATCAATCCGACGATGTCTTGCTGCACTTGGCCCGCCAGCACCCACTCGACCACTTCCATGGTTTCTTCGTCAGTCACACGCATGCCCTGAATGAAGGTGCCCTTTTTGCCAACCTTGGCCAATGCTTCGTCAATCTGCGGCCCGCCGCCGTGCACCACTACGGGGTTCATGCCCACCAATTTGAGCAGAACCACGTCCTCGGCAAAATCTTGCTGCAAGGCGGGGTCGGTCATGGCGTTGCCGCCGTATTTGATGACGATGGTTTTACCGTGGAACTTGCGGATATAGGGCAAAGCCTCGGCCAGAATTTCAGCCTTGTCGCGCGGTGCGATGTGGGCCAAAGAGGCGGCGGCGGCGGGATCAGCACTCATGAAGACAACCTTTTGAAAAAATCCAGACCTGTTCTGTTCGGAACTTGGCTTACGACTTGCGGCTTTGCGAACTTACCGCGACACAGGAAATTGTAGGGCTCGGCCTCTTGGCATCGCTCAAGGCAGCCTCCGTCTCAGTTCTTGTTCGCCTTGGCGCTTGCAATCAGTTGGCTCTCAATTTGCGCGGCACTGACCGCCCCCGGGATACGAAAGCCGTCTTCAAAAATTATTGCCGGGGTACCGGTGATGAGGTGGCGCTCGCCAAAAGCGCGGTTGCGCTGAAGGGCAGACGCATCACACTTGCCCGCCAAACGAGCAGGCGGCACACCTTTGAGCATCCAACTCAACCAAACTTGGCTGTTGCCTTTGGCACACCAAATTTGCTCGCTTTTCGCAACAGAGTCCGGCCCCAAGATGGGCATCAAAAAAACATAGACAGTCACATCGCTGACCATTTGCAACTGCGCTTCAAAGTGACGACAGGCACCACAGTTGGGGTCAACAAAGACCGCCATTTTGCGGCTGCCCTTGCCTGCTTTCCAAACCATCGCATCTTTCAAAGGCAAAGCACTGAAGCTGATCGCCGTCAACTTGGACAACCGTTGCTGCGTCAAGCTGACTCGGGTTTTAGAGTCCACCATGTGACCGTCAGTGATCAGGTAGTCGCCTTGTTCATCCGTGTAAATCAGCTGGTGCCCAATTCGCACTTCGTAAATTCCAGCCATGGGCGTTTTAGTCACTTCATCAATCTTGGGCCAATCGGGAAAACGCTCAGCAATGGCTTTTTGAATGGCTGCTTCTTGCGCTTGACTGGTACTGATCAGTAGCAACAAGAACAACCCACCGACAACCCGCCGCAAAAGGAAAACAAGGGACCGGCTTACTGTTCGAACAGTCTCTGCGTAACTCATAAGATTCCTTTGCAATCAAAAACCCAAAGCTCGCGTAGCCAGCCAACGCTTTACCACTGGCGTGTCATTGACCAGACTCAATCCCCGGTTTCGCAGTTCCCTGAGTCCCACACTTCGAGCCGCAAATAGCTGCCACAGACCATCCACGCCTTGATCCATGACCCAAGTGGAGGTGGCACGCGCTCGCCCATACCGACGCAGCAGTTTTTCATCCCCTAAACCACGCCAGCTTTCACGTTCACTCAGTACCCGCGCCAGACCTGCGGCATCGGCCAACCCCAGGTTCAAGCCCTGTCCCGCAAGAGGATGAATCGCATGGGCCGCGTCGCCAACCAGCACCCAGCCTGGGCCACACCAAGTGTGAGCCTGGGAGCGCACCAAGGGCCAAGCGGCACGCGGTGAAACCAACTCCAAACGCCCCAAGGCGCCCTGAGATGCATCGACCAACGCCCGCTCAAAGTCGGCCTGTGGCAACGCCCGCAATTCGGCAGCTCGCGCATCAGGCACCGACCACACCAAGGCCACGGTGCGGCCCGCAAGCGGCGCATCAACAGGCAACAGCGCCAATACCTCGGGGTTACCAAACCATTGGTGGGCTACGCCGTTGTGCGGGTGTTCACACACCAACCGAGCTGCGATGGCCTGATGACCGTATGCATGGCGCGTGACGGCAATGCCCAAACGCGCTCGACTGCTGGAGGTTTTCCCTTCGCACAAGGCCGTCAGTGGTGCTTGGACAGCGTCCGCTGACTCATCGACCACCGTGATGTGCTGGGCATAACGCACCGCCGTTTGCAGCGCCTGCTCCAAGGCCGGCACGTCAACGATCCAGGCCAGCGCTTCTACCGCTTGTTGCCATGCCGAAAACGTCAAGGCGGCGTCGGGCGCGTCGCCCGCAATGCGCATCTCAAGCACCGGTGTCACCGCCGATGGTGGCAACGCATCCCACACCTTCAGGGTATGCAACAGGCTGCGCGATGCCGCATTCAAAGCGTAGGCCCGGACATCAACGTTTGCCGCCGAAAGGCTGTTGGTCGCCCCCGCCAAGGCCACTTTGAGACCCTGGCGTGCCAGCGCCAAAGCCAAGCTGTGCCCGACCACGCCCCCGCCCCGTACCAACACATCAGCTTGCATCATGTTTGGGATTGTAGGCAGGGTGCCTGTGCCCTGCCCCGTAAAATACGGCGCTTTCAGGCCTGTCGCTGCACCCCGCTTGTGCGCTGCCGCAGCGCGGCCTCCCACCGAAAGCACCTCCATGAGCCTCCAATGCGGCATCGTGGGCCTGCCCAATGTTGGCAAGTCCACCCTCTTCAACGCGCTGACCAAAGCCGGCATCGCCGCCGAGAACTACCCGTTTTGCACCATTGAACCCAACGTGGGCGTGGTGGAACTGCCCGACCCACGATTGCAACAACTCGCTGGCGTCGTCAAACCCGAGCGTGTCGTCCCTGCCATCGTCGAGTTCGTGGACATTGCGGGTCTGGTGGCCGGGGCATCGAAGGGCGAAGGGTTGGGCAATCAGTTCCTGGCACACATCCGCGAAACCGATGCCATCGTCAACGTGGTGCGCTGCTTTGACGATGAGAACGTGATCCATGTGGCCGGCAAGGTAGACCCGATCGCCGACATTGAAGTCATCCAGACCGAGCTGTGCCTGGCGGACCTGGCTTCTGTCGAAAAGAGTCTGCACCGTTATGTGAAGGCAGCACGCTCGGGCAACGACAAAGAAGCCGCTGCCCTGGTGAAGGTGCTGGAGAAGTGCCAAGCCGCGCTGGACCAAGCCCAGCCTGTACGAAGCATCGATTTCAGCAAAGAAGAGCGAGTCATCTTGAAGCCGCTTTGCCTCATCACGTCCAAACCCGCGATGTTCGTGGGCAATGTGGACGAAGCAGGTTTCGAAAACAACCCTTACCTGGACAAGCTGCGCGCCTACGCGCAAACCCAAAATGCGCCGGTGGTGGCTATTTGCGCCAAAACCGAGGCTGAGCTGGCGGAGATGGCCGACGAAGACCGCCTGCTCTTTTTGCAGGAAATGGGTCAAACCGAACCCGGCTTGAACCGCCTGATTCGCGCCGCCTTCAAACTGTTGGGCTTACAAACCTACTTCACCGCAGGGGTGAAAGAGGTGCGCGCTTGGACCATCCACATTGGCGACACTGCACCGCAAGCGGCGGGTGTCATTCACACTGATTTCGAGCGCGGATTCATTCGCGCGCAAACCATTGCCTTTGATGACTTCATCGCCTACAAAGGCGAAGCCGGTGCCAAAGACGCGGGCAAGATGCGCGCCGAGGGCAAGGAGTATGTGGTGAAGGATGGGGATGTGCTGAACTTCCTGTTTAACGTTTAGAAAAAAACGGGTTCATGCTGAACCCGTTTTTTTTTGCGTGCCCACTGCTTGTCGCAGTCTCAAAAAATCATCCCCGCCACACAAATGGAAACTTGACCTGTTTCCAAAAACCGTCCGGCACGTAGTCGCCCACCACGCCGTAACGGTCTGGCCATTTGCGGTCGGACTGCACCGCAGTTCCAAAAAGATGGTCCAAAAACGCGAAGTGCGCTGCGTAGTTTTTGTCGATGGCTTCGTCGTCTTGTGAGTGGTGCCAGTGGTGAAAGTTGGGCGTCACGATGAGGTAGCGCAGTGGCCCCAGGCGCACGCTCACATTGGCATGGTTGAAAACGGCCTGGAAGCCGACGATCACGATGTACGCATCGATCACTTCCTTGGAAAAGCCAAAAACATAGATGGGCGCCAACACCAAGGTTCGGGTAATCAATAACTCGACGATGTGTTGGCGTGACCCGGCCAACCAGTCCATGTGTTTGGTGCTGTGATGAAGAGCGTGCAGCCTCCACAGCACAGGAACCTCGTGGTAGGCGCGATGGGTCCAGTACTGCACCAAGTCCGCCACCAAAACGATGGCAAAAAGCGCCACAACAAATGGCAGGTTTTGCACCCAGCCTTGAATGCCATCCTTGGCCGCCCAACCGAAGAGCTTGTGCACCACGAGGTTGGTTGCCAAAAGCACAAAACCCACCACCATGTGGTTGACGATGAAGTGGTGGAAATCGGTTTGCCATTCGGGCCGAAAGACGGGTTGGTTTTTTCGCAAAGCAAACAACTTCTCAACGAAGATGAATATCAAGGCGGAACCGAGCAGGTCAAGAATGAACCAGTCCAACCCAATGTAGGGCGTGTTGTCAGCGAAGTCATCCACCTGAACCTTGTGACCGCCCAGCAGCAGAGTCAGGACAATCAAAATGAAGGAGGCTGCCGCCAACCAGCGCGCCCGCCCCCAAATCAGGTTGAACACACTGACGCCCCCGGCAATCACCATGGACCAATACATGAGCCTGCGAATCAGCTCCACGTCATAGGCCTGGCGCAGTTGTGGTGTGGTGAGGTACTCGGGGAAATGGAAAGCCAACACACCGAGAAAACACAAAATCGACAATGACAGGGCAATCACCCCGGACACCAGGCCATGCCCCACCTCCAAGGACCCATGCGATTCGCTCAATTGATTCAGTTTTTGGAGTTCCTACGCGAAGTGATCATGAATTATCGCGGCAGGGGAGTCCGGTCTCTCACAGCTTGTGCCCCTGGATGACCACTGTCGTGCCCGGCAGACCGCCACTCCGCGCCGCCGTTAACATATGGCCCCACAGCACCATTGAAGGTGCGCCGCCAGGAGTCTCACATGCCGGTGATCGTCGTGGCCAATCCCAAGGGCGGGGTGGGCAAGAGCACTTTGTCCACCAATGTCGCCGGGTACCTGGCTCGCCAAGGCCATGCGGTGATGCTGGGTGATATTGATAAGCAGCAGTCGGCCCGCTTGTGGTTGGGCTTGCGGCCCCCGCAGGCAGCGCCGATTCGCGCCTGGGAAGTGGCGCATGACCATGTGGTTCGCCCACCCAAGGGCACCACCCACGTGGTGCTGGACACACCGGCCGGTTTGCACGGCAAACGACTGGCCGAGGTCATGAAGATGGCCGACAAAGTACTCGTGCCCTTGCAGCCCAGCATTTTTGACATCCACGCCACCCATGATTTTTTGCTCCGGTTGTTGGAACACAAGCGCGAGGACAAGGTGCAAGTCGCTGTGGTGGGCATGCGGGTGCGTGATGGGTCGATCTCAGCCGGGCAGCTTGAGCAATTCCTCGCCTCGGCTAACGTGCCCGTGATTGGCTACTTGCGCGACACGCAGAACTATGTGCATGTCGCGGCGCGCGGCCTGACCGTTTGGGACATCGCAAAAAGCCGCGTAGAACGAGATTTGGCGCAGTGGGAACCCATCGTCGCTTGGCTTGGAACTTATCCGTGAATAAGTTCTTCATCACTGAAATCCTGAAATAAGAGTGCATCCATGAAGATTCTGTTAATTGACGACCACCCCTTGATCCTGTCCGCCCTGCAAAGCATCATCCGAGGCCTCGGGGACGATGTTCAAGTCAGTGGTGTCGCCAGCGGCGCTGCAGCACGTGAAACGCTGCAAAAAGATCCAGGATTCGACCTCGTCTTGCTCGATTTGCATTTGGGCGACATCGACGGCTTTGACCTGCTGACGGAACTGCGCAGCACCTACCCAGCCCTGCCCGTGGTGGTGGTCTCGGCTTCTGATCGCGCCAGTGATGTGATTCGTTCGATTGACCTCGGTGCCATGGGTTTCGTGCCCAAACGGGCCAGCAACGAAACCCTGTTTGAAGCCTTGCACATGGTGTTGTCGGGTGGCATTTACGTGCCCCCTATGAGCATGACGCCGGGACTGAGCGGCGCGTCCTTGGAGGACGGACCGGGAAGCGTGGCCAGCGCGGCACAAAGCAGGGGATTTCAAGAACCGGTCAATTTAAGCTCCCTGGGCCTGACGCCAAGGCAGTGCGATGTGCTGGCCCTGCTGCTGCAAGCCAAACCCAACAAACTCATCGCCCGTGAACTGGCCATCTCAGTGGAAACCGTGAAAGACCACGTAGCCGCTGTGCTGCGCGTACTCAATGTGAGCTCTCGCACGCAGGCGGTGCTGGCGGTGAGTCAAATGGCACAACCCCCCGGCAGCTTGACCATGCGTCGAAAGATCGGGGCATGACGCCGCCGATCGATCAACTTCCGACTGTGGGTGCCGCCCAAATCAACGCGGCCGTACCAGAGGAGGTGCGCAGCACCTTTGACTACATGCCAGCGACGCTGGCGGGCTACGTGGCAGGTATAGGGGTTCTAACGGCCTTGTTTTGGCAGCGTGTACCGGCGCTACAGATGGTGACTTGGTTGCTGCTGTTTGGTGCGGTGTTGGGCTATCGGGGGTTCATTTTTTTTCGCTACCGCCGCAGCACCATTGAACGAATTGAAGACTGGTTGCGTTGGCGGGTTTTAAGCAACACGGGCAGCCTGTGTTCAGGCGCTTTGTGGGGATTGGCCGCCTGGCTGTTCTATGAGAACGGTGGCGACATCCAGCAGACGGGTTTGATTATTTTGATCTACACCTTCTGCGTGGCTGCGGTGCCTGTGTTGTCCACTCAACCCAGAATTTACCTGGCGTTTGCGGTGCTGAGTTTTCTTCCGTTGATTACCCGAATTGCACTGGAGCGAGACGTCTATAGCTACCAATTGGCAGGTTTGTTGCTGTTGATTGTGACCCTCACCACGACATTGGCCCGTACCTACCGACAAACCTTGCAGCGTGTGATTCAACTCAAGCTGCAGGCCGATCGGCTGCTGGTTCAGGTCCGCGATGAGAAAGAGGCAGCCGACGCCGCGCGCCGTCAAGCCGAGGTGGCCAACCGTGCCAAAACCCAGTTCTTTACCGCGGCCAGCCACGACCTGCGTCAGCCACTGCACGCGATGGGTTTGTTCGCCGAAGCACTGCGCCAAAAGAGCCACAACGAAGAAGTGTCGCAGCTGGTGAACAGCATCAACAGTTCTGTGGACGCACTGGAAGGGCTGTTCTCCGAGCTGCTGGACATCACCCGCATTGATACCGGTGGCGTGGAAGTCAAACCCGCTCACTTTGCTGTGGCTGACATCCTGCGAAAACTCCGCCTGCACTTTGAGCCCAACGCGTTTGAGAAGGGCCTGGGGCTGCGTTTTCGTGGCATGCACCACCTCGTATTCGCCGACCCGCTCTTGGTGGAGCGCATCCTGCGTAACTTGGTATCCAACGCCATTCGTTACACCGACGATGGCACCGTACTCGTCAGTGCCCGCCGTCGCGAGCAGCACATCTTGCTGCAAGTGTGGGATACGGGACAAGGCATTCCGCTGGACGAACAGCAGCATATTTTTGAAGAGTTTTACCAGCTGGCTACCAACCGTTCGTCCAACATCGAACAGCGCAAGGGATTGGGATTGGGTTTGGCCATCGTGAAACGATTGGCGGGGCTCATGAATGCGCCCCTCACATTGCGCTCCGACCCCGGGCGCGGCACGGTTTTTTCTTTGCAAGTTCCCAGGGGTGAACACTCCGCCGTGCGGCCACCCAGCAACGACCGCAAAGGACCACTGGGCATCACCTTAGAGGGCCGGTTGATTGTGGTGGTGGAAGATGAGCCGGCGGTGCGCGGTGGGCTGGAGGCCTTGCTCAAAGGCTGGGGAGCCACCATCGCATCGTTTGACAGTGTGGCCGCCGCCAGCGAGTGGGCGACTTCATCCAGTCCTGAGCAAACCAAACCCGATTTGTTGATCGTGGACTACCGCTTGGAAAATGGTCAAACCGGGGTACAAGCGATTGAGGCACTGCGCTCGCGTTTTGGTTCCCAACTGCCTGCGATCGTTGTCACAGGCAGCACGATGACAGGACATGAGAAAGAAGCCCTGGATCACAACTTCCATCTGCTGATCAAACCCGTTGTGCCCAACAAACTGCGCGCCATGATTGCGTTCAAGTTGAGCATGAAGGCTCACTGAACACCATGAAAGCCGGAGAAAAGCGCCCTGTTCGGATGCGCTCAACACTCCAAGTTATCAATCAAACGTGTCGTGCCCAAACGAGCCGCACCTAACACCACCCAGGCGTCTGTGGGCAAGGCCGAACACTCTTGCGCCGTGGGCGGCAACAAATCGGCGCGACGCCGCAGGGTGAGGTAGTCAGGCTGCCAGCCCCGGGCGGTCATGGCAGCATGGGCTTGCGCTTCCAGAGTGGCCAATGGAACACCGGGGTGCTCACGCACTTGCTTCGCCAACAACTGCAGCTCTTGCGACAAGGCCACAGCTTCCTCCTGCTCTGCCGCGCTCAAGTAACCGTTGCGCGACGACAGCGCCAACCCGCCCCCCGAGCGCGAGGTTTCCACGCCCTGGATCAGGATGGGCAAGGCGAACTGCGTCACCATACGCTGGATGACCATGAGCTGTTGGTAGTCTTTCTTGCCAAACACCGCCACGGCAGGTTGCACACAGGCAAAGAGTTTCATCACCACGGTGCACACACCGGTGAAAAATCCAGGCCGGAAGTGGCCTTCCAAAATATCGGCCAATGCTGGGTCGGGCAGCACTTTGTAAACCTGCGGTTGGGGATACAACTCGTGTTCGTCGGGAGCAAAAACCAGGTCACATCCAGCGCTTCTCAAGCCCTCGCAATCACGCTCCAAGGTGCGGGGATAACGGTCGAAGTCTTCGTTCGGTGCGAACTGCAAGCGGTTGACGAATACGCTGGCCACCACAGGCAAGCCGTGGGTTTTGGCATGGCGCACCAAAGACAAATGCCCTTCGTGCAAATTCCCCATGGTGGGAACAAACGCGCATCGGCCGGGGGTAGGCAGGGCTGAACGCAGTTCAGCAATGGTGTGGATCAGTTTCATGGTGTTCAGGGCTACAGCGGGTGACCAGGGGATCAGTAGCCGTGCAGCACATCGTCAGGGTACTGGCGCGCCTTCACAGCCGCCACATAGGCACCGACCGCCGCTTCAATGGAAGGTGCGCCCTCCATGAAGTTGCGAACAAAACGAGGCAACTTGCCGCGTGTAATTCCAAGCATGTCGTGCAGCACCAGAACTTGCCCGCTGCAGCCGACCCCCGCGCCAATACCGATCACCGGAATAGGTAGCGAACTCGTGATTTCTTTGGCCACGGCGCTGGGCATCAATTCAAAAACCAGCATAAAAGCGCCCGCCTGGGCCAACTCTGTGGCGTGGGCTTTCAGGGTCGAGGCACCGGCTTGTTCCCGGCCTTGAATGCGATAACCGCCCAAGGCGTGCACAGACTGAGGCGTCAGGCCCAAGTGGCCACAAACCGGAATGCCACGCTCGACCAAGAAACGCACCGTGTCCGCGGTCCAACCACCGCCCTCCAGTTTGACCATTTGCGCGCCTGCTTGCATCAACACCGTCGCGTTGCGAATGGCTTGTTCTTTGGATTCTTGGTAGCTACCAAAGGGTAAGTCGCCAATCAACCAGGCGTACTTCTTGGCCCGTGCCACGCAGCGAACGTGGTAGGCGGTTTCGTCCAAAGTGACAGGCAAAGTGCTGCTTTGGCCTTGCAACACCATGCCAAGGGAGTCGCCCACGAGCAAACAGTCCACACCCGCATCGTCCAGCAAGTGCGCAAAGCTCGCGTCATAGCAGGTGAGCATGCTGATGGGCTCGCTCTTTGCGTGCATTTCACGCAGGCGGTGCAAGGTGATGGGTTTGCGGTCTGGGCTCATGAAAACCTCGGGTTGGAGGAAGAGGGCCGCAGTCTAATCGAACGATCGTGCTGAAATTATTTGGGGGTTGATCTCAAGCCGGCTGATAGGCCAATCGCACATAGATGGGTGCGAATGCTTCGGCCTGGGTGATTTCCAGCAAATGCTCGCGGGACAGCTCCAGCATCGCGATGAAAGTCACCACCATCACCGGCGGGCCACGTTTGACATCAAACAGGTCTTCAAACACCACAAAACGCTGGCCCTGCAAACGGCGCAGCACGATGCTCATGTGCTCGCGCACGCTGAGCTGCTCGCGACTGATCATGTGGTGTTGGTTGAGTTTGGCGCGTTTGAGCAAATCCATCCACGCGGCGCGCAACTCATCCACTTCCACCTCGGGGAAACGAGGTTGCAGGGATTGTTCTATCACCACCTGGGCACGCAAGAAATCTCGCCCCACCACGGGCATCATGTCCAACCGCGCCGCCGCGAGTTTGATTTGTTCGTACTCAATCAAACGGCGCACCAGCTCAGCGCGTGGGTCTTCAATCTCTTCGCCATCAGCCGTTTTCTTCGGTGGCAACAACATGCGTGACTTGATTTCAATCAGCATGGCGGCCATCAAAAGATATTCGCTGGCCAACTCCAAATTGGTTTTGCGAATTTGATCGACGTAGGTCAGGTATTGTCTGGTGACATCGGCCAACGGAATGTCCAGGATGTTGAAGTTTTGCTTGCGGATCAAATAAAGCAGCAAGTCCAGCGGGCCTTCAAACGCCTCTAAAAAAACTTCCAGCGCATCAGGCGGAATGTAGAGGTCCTGCGGCATGGCAAAGAGCGGCTCGCCATAAAGCCTCGCGACAGCCACATGGTCAACCACCACAGGGGCAGCGGCCACGGCAGGCATGTCGGGGGTTTCAGGCAGTACCTGGGGCACTGCGACCGAGTCATTGCTCACAACAAGAAGGCGGAAGATCAGCCGGCTTTATTGCCGTAGACATAGGGCTGCTGCGCAACAGCGGCCTCGCTGTAGTCTTGCTGCGCTTGGCGGTCTACCCGCTTGTCCCATAACAAGGCACGGCCCTGTCGCTGCTCGGCTTCAAGGGTCGGCTTTTTAGCCTTGAGTTCCTCAATGAAGGAGGTCACATCCGATTTGTAGTGGGTCCAGAAGAGAGGCATGGTGTGGGGCGGTCCCGGGTCAGGCCAAAGGCGGCACAAATCGGGAGGCGCTAGAGTTAAGGCCTGCATTTTACGGGGGTGGCCATGCTGACACTGAAACAACGTTGGTTGAACTGGAAACACAGCGCATCGGGACGCCGCCATGTCTGGGGTGCAATAGCAGCATTGCTGGTCGGCCTGGCGGGCACTGCCTGCGACTCCCAGCGTATTGCCGACTTGGAAGAAGGGGTGGCCACCGAGGCCGATGTGCGGGCCAAATTTGGCGAGCCCACGGTGGTTTACAACGACGACAACGGTGCACGCACTTTTGAATACACCCGCCAACCGCAAGGCCACCGCAACTACATGATCACCATCGGCAGCGATGGCAAGATGACAGCACTACGCCAAGTGCTTAAAGCGGATAACTTCGCCAAAGTCACCACCGACCTGGACAAAGCCCAAGTGCGCCGCCTGCTGGGGCAGCCCGCGAAAACCATCATCTATCCCTTGAAACCCAATGAAGAACATTGGGATTGGCGCTACATGGATGGCACACAAAGCAGCTGGTTCACCGTGACCTTTGACCCCAACGGACGCGTGCTGCGCACGGCGACCACATTGGACGAGCCTGAGGGCGGGAGCAAATAGCGTAAGCGTCCGGCAAACCCCACCCTATGCAAAGGCATAGAAGGCTGCGAAGGTTGCTGTTTTGACAACAGCGAAGGGGCGGCAAATGGCAGCGGTGGGATGGCAAGACAAGATCAGGCGACAACTGGACGTGGTTCAGCAGTGGAGGCAGTCCGGCAAAAGCATTGCTGCGTGGGCGCAGGCCCACGGGATGGATGCAAAGCTGCTGATGGGGTGGGTCACTTATGAGGGGCGCTGGCGGCAAAGGCTGGGCCAGGGCCAGTCGCATTTGACCGTCTCGGCAGCCCATGCCGCAGTCGGCGCAACCGCTGATGTTGCCCTCAAACCCAAGGGGTTTGTGGCCGTTCGAAGTAACCCGGTGGGCCCGGTGCAAGCGGTCAGCAGTGCGGCTGCCAACGCGGCACATTCCTGCGCCGTGGCACAAACCAATCCCAACCCCGCCAGCGTGCGCATTGAGTGCGTGGTGGCAGGCGCAGGTCCAGGCGCTGGTGTGGTGCTGCACTGGCCTGTGGATCACGGGCACGAATTGGCGGCCTGGCTCAAGTCGATGGCCGCATCATGATGCGCATCGACGCCATCTATCTGGCCTGCGGCGCAGCAGACCTGCGCGCGGGCATGGACACCTTGCTGGCCCGCGTGGTGCACAGCTTTGAAGCCGGTGCGCAGCCCCATACCGCGTATGTGTTTGCCAACCGCAGTGCCAGCCGCTTGAAGGTGCTGCTGATGGACGGCTCTGGCCTGTGGCTGTGCACGCGCCGCTTGAGCAGTCGGGCTCGATTCATCTGGCCGCAAGATGAAGCTGCTCATGTTCAAATCACCGCCGCGCAGTGGGATTGGCTGGTTGCCGGTGCGCCGTGGTTGCACCTGGGCGCGGTGCAGGCCGTCACCGTGGTGTGAACGCTGTGATGGTTGGTCAATGCGTGTATCTCCCGTCTTGCCTCGCGCGTGCGCGCGAGGCAAGATGCGCACATGCTCAAAGACGTTGATCCCGCATCAATAAAAGCCCAGCTGCAAGCCCTCGGAGACACTGCAGCCGCACAGTACGCACGGGAACTCATTGAGCGACTGCAAATCCAGTTGAAGTTTGAGCACACCAAGAACGCCGCGCTGAACTTCGAGCTGACCCGCTTGAAGCAGTGGCGCTTTGGTAAAAGCAGCGAGAGCCTGGACGCACAAGGCGGCAATCCTCAAACTCAGTTGTTCGATGCAAAAACCGAACAGCTTCTCGTTGAAGAATCCAAAGCCGAAGACCGCGCCGAAGATGAGGCCCGCACCCCAGGGCCCAGCCGCATCAAACGCCAAGCCAAACGTCAGGCTCTGCCCAGCCAACTCGAGCGCATTGAGCACCACTACGAGATCGAGCCCGCCTTGTGCAGTGCAGGGCATCCCTTGAAGCGCATTGGCCAAGACATCAGCGAACAACTCGATTGCGTCCCGGCCCAATTCTTTGTTCACCGTCACATTCGTGGCAAGTACGCATGCGTTTGCTGCAACACCGTGCTGGCGGCACCCATGCCCGCCCAGATCATCGACAAAGGCATTCCCGCGCCAGGGCTGCTGGCCCAGGTCATCATTGCAAAACATGATGACCACCTGCCTTTGTACCGCCAAGAAGAGATTTACCGCAGGAGCGGTGCCTTCATCGCGCGCTCCAGCATGGCCAGTTGGGTGGGGCAGTGCGGTGTTCAGCTGCAGCCCTTGGCGCAAGCGATCAAATCCCACCTGCTGAGCCAAGCCGTGCTGCATGCCGACGAGACGCCGATCAAGCTGCTGGCGCCCGGCTCAGGCAAGACAGACACCGCCTACGCTTGGGTCATCCGTAGCAGCGACTGGGAGGCAACTGAACGCGCCGTGGTTTACGAGTTCTGCAACAGTCGGCAAGGCCAGCATGCGGCCACGCTGCTGGAGGGATTCCAAGGCAGCTTGGTTTGTGATGATTACTCGGGCTACAAAGCCTTGTTCAAACAACAGCCAATACAAGAGGCCGGATGCTGGGCCCACGCCAGAAGAAAGTTCTTCGAGGCCCACAAGCTCAACCAAAGCGAGATCGCCAAAGAGGCGCTCCATCGAATCCAGCAACTGTATGACGTGGAGCGCCAGGGGGCGCAACTCACCCTGCAGGAGCGACATCAGCTCAGGCAAGACACCAGTACAACACTGCTCCAAGAGTTCAAGGCTTGGTTACTCACCCAGCGTCAGCAACTCATGAATGCTGACGTGACGGCCAAGGCGATGGACTACACGCTCAAGCGCTGGGCGGCATTGACCCTACACCTCGCCGATGCACGCATCCCGATTGACAACAACGCGGTGGAAAACGCGATCCGGCCGCTGGCGCTGGGGCGCAAGAACTGGCTCTTTGTGGGCAGCCAGCAAGCTGGCGAGCGCGCGGCAGTGCTGATGACGTTGATCGAGTCGGCCAAACTCAATGGGCATGATGCGTGGGTCTATCTCAAAGACGTGCTGACCAAGCTGCCCACCTGGCCCAACAGCCGACTGCACGAGTTGCTGCCGCACCGCTGGGTATCGCCCGAGACTGCCAGCGTCGCTGCGACTGCACCGGTCAACACCTGATCGTTGATTCGGTCAAGGTGGGTTCACCGAACGCATACCAAATAGCTCGGTGGACCCATGAACCACCGTCCTTCAAAAACCCTTGACGTAGCAACCATACTGGCTAACCAATGGAAGTGAGCGGGCTGCGCTGCTTTTTTGTGCAGCCCCGCTCGACTCTAGAGAGGGTTGGGCACCACGGTTTTAATTCGTGCCAACAAAATAGACAGGGCTACCGGATTCAGCAATGAGCATGAATTGTGGTTGATCGTGCCCGTACTCAACCCCGACGATGTGATACCCCGGAATGCTTTTGATGTATCTGAAGAGCTGCAACTCTCCGTCGCCTTTCTTGGTTGAGAAGTTTTTTAACGAAAGGCGCGCATCACCACCAAACTCCAACACCAGGCGTTTACCGAGGCGCTTAACTCGTTTGTCTTTTATTTCCTCTTTTTGCTGTGTCCAGTCGAAGGTCATCAGGGGTCCAAATAGGCCCGGGATGTTGGCGATCTTCTCCGCTTGATCGAGAGAAACTCGCTTCACGTAAGCTTGATTAAAAATATACCCATCTCGGAACTCATATGACTGCGCTATGGCAGCACTGCAAATGGACGTGAGTCCAATGATGAGGCCGACGAAGAAAGGTCTATTCAATTAGCACTCCTGGTTGATGTGCAGCAGATCAGCGATGCCTTCGAGCGATTGGACTCCCCTGGCACGCAGCAAGCAAAGCGCAGCGGCCGCATGCCGCTGTGTGTGCGAGAGGTCCGACTGTGCATCACAAACGCAGAGCCAACGCCCGGATGATGAAGCCATCAAGCGGTACAAACCAGCCCAGGCTTCGCTGACGTTGATTGGGTTGCTCATGGGAAATTTGGGTGAAAGGAAGATGGTGCAAACGCACGACATTTCGTCCCGAATGTCCATCATTGCAGCGCCTGAAGTTCACGGCGCTCATGGGCGAATCGGTCTGCGCCTGATCGATCGTGAATGCTGGAATGTTAGACCAGACACCTCAATAGACGCGACTACTTCATCGCCGCGTCATAGAGCCGGTTCACTTCATTCCAGTTCACCGTTTGCCACCAATTCGTGAGGTATTCGCCGCGACGGTTCTGATACTTCAAGTAGTACGCATGTTCCCACACGTCATTGGCAAGAATCGGTGTACCACGCGTTTCAACGACGTCCATCAATGGATTGTCTTGATTTGGTGTGGAGGTGACCACGAGTTTTTTGTCTTTCACAATCAACCAAACCCAGCCCGAACCGAAGCGCGTTGCGCCGCCGGTGTTGAACTGCGTTTTCATGGCGTCGATCGAGCCAAAATCGGTCGCGATGCGCTGCAACAGCGCAGGCGACGGCGAGCCGCGCTTGTCGGCAGGTGCCATGATGGACCAGAAGAAATCGTGGTTCCACGCACCACCTGCGTTATTCCGAACGCCTGCTGGGAACTTGGAGACATTCGCGAGCAACTCAGGGATGGACAGCTTGGCGACATCCGCGTTTTGCGCAGCAAGCGCATTCAACGCGTCGTACTGTGCCTTGTGATGGCGCCCCCAGTGCAACTCCATCGTTTGTTTGTCAATCACTGGCTCAAGCGCGTCAAACGCATAAGGCAGAGGCGCTTGTTTGAACACTGCGGGCGCCGGCGCAGTGGCTGGCGCTGGCGATGTTGCCGGCGCTTGCGACTGAACACTGGTCACAGCAAATGCAGACGCGGCAGCAACGGCAACGACCATCAATTTCAAAACTGGTTTCAAAAAAAACTCCTCAAAAAAACAAAGATTGGAGGGGCGAACAGCCCCACTGACACCTCGAAACGGATAAGCCCTACAACAACTGTTCCTCAACGGGTGAGCGAAAAGGAGTGTAGCGGGCGACCTCTCAGAATCTCCATGCGAGTGGTGCCGCATGGTGCAGTTCCCACCGCGCCGTGCATACAGGAAACATGGGCCTCGGATACTGCACCCGACGCCTGACACAGCGCCATACAAATCGCAGCCGATCAGCGCGACCGCGTCCAAACGGGTGGCAACACAATGCGCGCTGGCGGCGAACTGAGGATGCGCTGTGCGAGTTGGCGGTGCTTGTTCGGTGGTGGTGTTGTCATCCCGAGTTCGACACCAACTGCTGTAAGTCCTTGATCCATATAGGTCAGGCCTTCGGAATTGCCACTACAGCAGGGACATCTGGGTGTCGACGGTGGGCTTCTTGATGTTGAGTGCGGCCAGGGATGCGGCCTGACGTGGTTGAACGGTTGACACGCCGTGGATTGGGGCTCCGCTGTCGATGCTGACGGTGTGACGCTGGATGCGACGCAAGTCTGCCAACGCGGCCTCTGGCGAGAGCTCGCTGCCGGCAAGCTTCAGACGCTGGCGCATCACGCGGTACAGGATCAACGCCATGAAGCAGATGCTGGCGTGAGCTTTGATGCGCTCGGGCAGGCGGTGCAAGACCGGGGCGATCTCGATCTCGGACTTGAGCACCTTAAAGCCGCGCTCGATGTCGGCCAGTGACTTGTAGCGATGCACCACCTCGAGCGGGGTCATGTCCCGGACATTTGTGATCAACATCAGCTTGCCGTCCATCAGCTGGGCCCTAGCCAGCGCGGCCTCGTCGATTTGGTAGGTGAACAGATCGGACTGAAGGTCGACCTTGATGATGCGCGCCAGATGGGCGTCGCTGACTTCATGGAAGAAGCGCGCCTTTGCGCCCGAATCCGAGAGCTTGCGACCACGCTGGACCTTGCCTTCATCCTGGGCGTCGAGCTTGCCGGCCAACGCTTGAGCGCGCTGCTGCAAGGCATGGATACGCGCCAGTCGCTCCTGGGTCTGCTCGGCCGCACGCACAGGGTTGTGGGCCACCACCAGGCGGTGGCCTTGCCACTGCTCTTCCTCGATGATTTCTTCCGTGGCCTGGGCCGCGCGTGCACTCATGGGCTCCAGGAGATCAACAAACTCGCCGTAACGCCGTCCCGGCACCGCCAGGATGAACTCCAGTGGCCGATCTGCGGCCACGTGCAGCTTGGCCAGCGCCTCGATGTTGTCCAGCGACAGCAGCCCACGGTCGGCCACCACCACCAGGCGGCGAATGTGCGGGTAGCGCTGGAGCACCGTCTTGAGCGTAGGCTCCAGCGTTGGCGCCTCGGCCGTGTTGCCGTCGAAGACCTCGTGGTAGATCGGCATGCCATCGGCCGTTTGCACCACACCCAGCATGAACTGCCGAGCGATGACGCCTTCCTTGGACATGCCGAAGTGGCGCACATCGCCGTCTTGCTGGCTGAGGCCTTCGGCACGGATGGTGGTCAGGTCGTAGAAGACCACAGAGAGGTCTTTATCGATGAGCGGGCGCAGCAGCTGCGCCACGCAGTCGTCGACCGCATGCTGGTGGTCCATCAGTGCGTCCATGCTGCGCAGCAAGTGCTGGTGGGTCAGCTTATCCAGATCGACGCCCGGCATGCAGACAGTCTGCAGCCAGCGTAGCACCCCCAGCTTGGACTCGGGGTCACACAGCCGGTTGAAGACCATCACGCGGATCGCCTGTTCGACTGCGGTGGTGAAGCGGGCGCGCCGGAATACAGCCCCCAGGCGATTGAAGCCGAGCTCATGCCACAGCGCATCAAGGGCCCAGACATCACCCAGAGACAAAGCCGACTCGAAGCGCACCTGAGGATCGCCTGCGACCACCACGGGCCGCCCCTTGGCACGCAGCAGGCCGTTGAGGAGCGAATCGACCTGGCCGCCACGCTCGTCGATGCGACCCAGCGTGGCCACCGTGCGCTGTCGAGGCTTGCCGTGTTCATCGCGGAACGACTCGACGAGCTGCGCGTAGGTGCGTTCGCCGGATCGGGTGAGCTTGATGAACATGGCCGAAGTGTAGCCGATCACCTACGAAGTGCCAACACACTCAATGTTTATGCGTGCCACTACAGAAAATCCAACTCAGCGCCTCTAACTGGTTGATTTCATTGAGACCAAAGCAGGGAAACCGCCCGGAATGGACGATTGGTGTCGAACTCGGGTTCACCGGGGGATGGAGAACAAGCAGTTTGCGCTGTGGGCAGCCATTGGCGCTCCGTTTGAACGATGGGCCTCAGGGGTCGCAGCAACTGAAGCGGCCTTGCAGTTGTTACTGCGAAGCCAGCTTGCCTTTCACGTGCTTGGAGAAGTTGTCCAAGATGGACTGCCAACCGCTTCGCTGCTGCTCTTCAGAGTGCGTGGTCTCACTGTCGAATGTGACCGTCACAGTGACCCCGGAAGTTGTTTCCGAGAACTCGACCAGCCCGACTCTGTCGCCGAAAACGTACTCGATGACTTGGTAGTCGGCCCTGCAAAACCCCTGCAACCCGCATGAATGCTGGCGATATGGGGTAAATGCTGACGACGGGATCTCTCAGGAATCGTTATCGGAGAGTAATTTTTCTGGGGGATTTGCATGACAGCCACCGCAGACTTCTTTCGCGCACGCCTGGACGGGATGGTCGATCACAAACATCCACTGGTGGTTTTGAGCAAACGGCTGCCCTGGGCCGCGATTGAACAAGCCCTGGCACCGCACTTCGCTCGCCAGGCTCGCCCAGGCTCCAAGCGGGTGACGGCGGACTTGTTGGGAGCGCATGAAGTCGAATTTGGCAACGGCATCAGCCCCGCAGGCCGCCCGCGCCTGTCAATTCGGCTGATGGCCAGCTTGCAGTACCTGAAGAACTCCTTCAACCTCAGTGACGAAGAACTCGTTCAGCGCTGGAGCGAGAACGTGGTGTGGCAGTTCTTCAGCGGCATGGAGTATTACGAACCACGCTTGCCCTGCGATCCAACCCAGATCGGCCGCTTTCGCCGCGCCGTGGGCGAAGAAGGTCTGGAGCAGTTGCTCAAGGCCACCATCGAGACAGCGGTGCAGATCAAGGCCATCAAGCCCAGCGAGCTGGAACGCGTGATCGTGGACACCACCGTGCAGGAGAAGGCCATCGCCCACCCGGTGGACAGTCGGCTGCTGGAGATTGCGCGGCACAAAGTGGTGAATGCTGCCAAACGAGTGGGCATCAGTTTGAAGCAGACATTTGCGTTTGAAGCCAAAACGCTCAGACGCCAGGCCGGGGGTTACGCCCACGCCAAGCAGTTCAAGCGTTTGAAGAAAGCCGTCAAACGCCAGCGCACAATCCTCGGGGTGGTGATGCGTGAAGTGCAGCGCAAGCTTGATGTGTTGGTGGCACCCGGGCCGACAGCGCTGAGTGCGCTCAAGACCTGGTTGGAGCGGGCCGAACGCATCCGCACGCAACAGCGAGGCGACAAGGGCAAGCTGTACGCGCTGCATGCGCCTGAGGTGGAGTGCATCGGCAAGGGCAAGGCCAGGAAGCCCTATGAGTTTGGTGTGAAGGTCAGCCTGGCTGTCACGCACCTGCGTGGTTTGATGGTGGGGGCCAGAAGTTTCCCCGGCAACCCGTTTGATGGGCACACATTGGCTGCGCAACTGGAGCAAACCAACAACCTGATGCAAGACCTGGGGCGTGTGCCCAAGCAAGTGGTCGTGGACTTGGGGTTCCGGGGCGTGGACGCGGACAACCCGAACGTGGAGATCATCCACCGTGGCAAGTACAAGTCACTGACCAAGGTGCAACGCAAGTGGCTCAAACGGCGTCAGGCCATCGAGCCGCTGATCGGCCACACCAAGGTGGACCACGGCATGCAGCGCTGTTGGCTCAAAGGCGAGTTGGGTGATGCGCTGCACGCACTGAGTTGTGCGGCGGGGTACAACATCCGCTGGCTGCTGCGGGCTATCGCGGCCAAGTCTGCAAAAGACGCGAAGGCGTTTTTGTTGACCCTGCTCGGGCTGAGCTTATGGGGTCAACTCAGGGCAGCCAGGGCACGGCTCGGCGCAAAAAACTTGCTCGGTTGGAAATTCACGCCATCGTCAGTAATGGCTTGCGGGGTGAAATGAATTTTGCAGGGCCGACTTGGTAGGGAACCACCTTCGTGTATTCGCCCGCGAAATCAAAACCAAAGGACCCGTCCTTGGCTTCCATGCGCGATGAGAACTTGCCGCCAGGGCGAAGATCCACTGAAGCCGCCGTGGTGTGCCAGTCCGGCGATGCGGCGTTCCAGGCCTTGATGTCTTCTGGCGATGTGTAGGCATGCCAGACGTCATGCAGCGGCGCGGCAACAAGGGTCGATACGACGATTTTCATGGGAGCTCCTTGGGGGTGGCGGTGAGTTTTGTGAGAGCCATTTTTTCGGCGCCACGCTGCTTTGAAGCACGTTCGTTTCGGAACCTGCTCGATCAAACCCTTTGCCTCCAAGTGCTTAAAGACGCCCTTCATTGAGTTCTCAGATCGAATGCCGCAGATTTTCCGCGATTGGTAATTTCAGGGTTGTTACGCAGGAGCTCCATGACTAGATCTTCTGGTGAAGCAAGCCGCTCGTGCGGAATGATGACAGTTATTGAGCTCTGCCCTTCTTGAATCTCTGGATCCTTCAACCGCAGCTTACGCATCACATCTAATGCGGTATTCAGTCGTTCGCCTACGTCCTTGAGGTGAAATCTGGAATTTAATCATTTATCTCAAGCATTACTTGATTTGGGCCGCACCTCGCCTCCTGTGCACTTATGAACCCACTTCACCAACATTAAAGAGGCGGGTGCCAAAATTTCAGGAGCCACATCCCTAACGTCATCACCATACCGAATTTCGTTTGGAAACCGTGAAGCGCCATGCTTTTCGGCTTCAATGATTACTCCCATATTTAGTCGGCCCTGCAAAATTCATTTCACCCCGCAAGCCATTACTGACGATGGCGTGAATTTCCAACCGAGCAAGTTTTTTGCGCCGAGCCGTGCCCTGGCTGCCCTGAGTTGACCCCATAAGCTCAGCCCGAGCAGGGTCAACAAAAACGCCTTCGCGTCTTTTGCAGACTTGGCCGCGATAGCCCGCAGCAGCCAGCGGATGTTGTACCCCGCCGCACAACTCAGTGCGTGCAGCGCATCACCCAACTCGCCTTTGAGCCAACAGCGCTGCATGCCGTGGTCCACCTTGGTGTGGCCGATCAGCGGCTCGATGGCCTGACGCCGTTTGAGCCACTTGCGTTGCACCTTGGTCAGTGACTTGTACTTGCCACGGTGGATGATCTCCACGTTCGGGTTGTCCGCGTCCACGCCCCGGAACCCCAAGTCCACGACCACTTGCTTGGGCACACGCCCCAGGTCTTGCATCAGGTTGTTGGTTTGCTCCAGTTGCGCAGCCAATGTGTGCCCATCAAACGGGTTGCCGGGGAAACTTCTGGCCCCCACCATCAAACCACGCAGGTGCGTGACAGCCAGGCTGACCTTCACACCAAACTCATAGGGCTTCCTGGCCTTGCCCTTGCCGATGCACTCCACCTCAGGCGCATGCAGCGCGTACAGCTTGCCCTTGTCGCCTCGCTGTTGCGTGCGGATGCGTTCGGCCCGCTCCAACCAGGTCTTGAGCGCACTCAGCGCTGTCGGCCCGGGTGCCACCAACACATCAAGCTTGCGCTGCACTTCACGCATCACCACCCCGAGGATTGTGCGCTGGCGTTTGACGGCTTTCTTCAAACGCTTGAACTGCTTGGCGTGGGCGTAACCCCCGGCCTGGCGTCTGAGCGTTTTGGCTTCAAACGCAAATGTCTGCTTCAAACTGATGCCCACTCGTTTGGCAGCATTCACCACTTTGTGCCGCGCAATCTCCAGCAGCCGACTGTCCACCGGGTGGGCGATGGCCTTCTCCTGCACGGTGGTGTCCACGATCACGCGTTCCAGCTCGCTGGGCTTGATGGCCTTGATCTGCACCGCTGTCTCGATGGTGGCCTTGAGCAACTGCTCCAGACCTTCTTCGCCCACGGCGCGGCGAAAGCGGCCGATCTGGGTTGGATCGCAGGGCAAGCGTGGTTCGTAATACTCCATGCCGCTGAAGAACTGCCACACCACGTTCTCGCTCCAGCGCTGAACGAGTTCTTCGTCACTGAGGTTGAAGGAGTTCTTCAGGTACTGCAAGCTGGCCATCAGCCGAATTGACAGGCGCGGGCGGCCTGCGGGGCTGATGCCGTTGCCAAATTCGACTTCATGCGCTCCCAACAAGTCCGCCGTCACCCGCTTGGAGCCTGGGCGAGCCTGGCGAGCGAAGTGCGGTGCCAGGGCTTGTTCAATCGCGGCCCAGGGCAGCCGTTTGCTCAAAACCACCAGTGGATGTTTGTGATCGACCATCCCGTCCAGGCGTGCGCGAAAGAAGTCTGCGGTGGCTGTCATGCAAATCCCCCAGAAAAATTACTCTCCGATAACGATTCCTGAGAGATCCCGTCGTCAGCATTTACCCCATATCGCCAGCATTCATGCGGGTTGCAGGGGTTTTGCAGGGCCGACTATTTATCTGGTGAATACCATATGGAACGGATAACTTTCGAATTTCTGTTCCTGAATGCCACTGACCCTTTACAGCCTTCATTTCGAATTCATAGGATTCAACGTCGGTGAGTAATTTTTGAAGGTCATGCAAATATTTTTTTATTTCAGGAATTGACTTTCCTGCCGCCTCAAGAAGAGCCTTCAAAGATAGCTCCATAGACAGGCGACTCAAATAGATCACTGTTTTACGACTTTCAAGAGTATCAAGCCCTTGCTTAACAAGCATAACGGCCACCTCGGCAAGATTTCTTGAGAATTGAATGTCGAACTGCGGCACGGCTATTTATGCCCTATATTAAAATAAATCAAACCAGTCATTAACAGTTGAGCGCAGGCATTCCGTTAATCAATATATATCGCACTATTCTTGGATTTGATTGTTCGTCAACTGCTAAAGAAACAGTCACATTTTTTCCTTGCTGGAGACCCTTAAATGACGTGACAGTCAATGTTCCATCTGTTTTGCTTGTGGCGACTAAATCGTAGTTTTTGAGTAAGTCCATTGTTTCTTGCAGCGTCTCGGCAGGCGTTTTACATAAAAATGTATTTGCCATATAAAAATCCGACATTTGCTTGCCGTGTCGAGTGGAAAGAATAAAGAACGACTTATACAAATGAGTCTTCTTTACATGACTTTGAAAGACTTCCATTGATTCATTCCTCTCGCGAACAGAACTGCTCTCAATCTGTGATAACTTATTGCCTTCTATTATTTTGCATGCGTCCGAGATAGCTGATGCAGTTGCGGCATTTGTAGCTAGTATCGGGGAGTCGCGAAGATCCCACACACCTCTTGCAACGTTTGTCATGTTTTTTGTCTCAAAGAGGCTGGTTAGACATTTGTTAAAATTTGGAATAATCTTCGCCTGCGACAGAAAACTAGTCTCTTTTTTTACATGAGCTAAAAATTTCTCGGGCTTTCCATCGCAGGAAAATGGAAGCTCACCAAATACAAGATCGGGTGCATGAATTTTCATGAAACAAATGGCGTTCTGTTGTTGAACGCGGTCAACAACTGCTGTCGCATTTCCAAACGGCATCAGGATCAATGCCAGAAATAGAGTTTTCATCATTATTTCTTTCTCTAAACGTAATTTTTCAAATGGCGGCTTAGCGCTCGACGATTGATTAGGTGGCGAAGTTTTTTTCTGAATCGTTCAGCCGCATACTTCTTTAAACCCAGCGATGGAAACCGACTCGGAGAATGCACAAGTCTTGGTTTTTTTGCATGAGCACTCGCTTTCAGCATGCAGTAAAAATTCGCAAAAACATGCACTCCAATAAGCCACCTCAATACTCCGACCCACCCCCACTCCCCGGCGCCAAGTTGTCAAACTTGGTCAGCGGTTTATTGAAGAAGAGCTTCACGGTGCCGGTGGGGCCGTTACGTTGTTTGCCGATGATGACTTCGGCGATGTTGGGTTCTTTGCAGGCTTCTTTGGTGTAGTAGTCGTCGCGGTAGATGAACATGATGACGTCGGCGTCTTGTTCGATGGCGCCGGACTCGCGCAGGTCGCTCATCATGGGGCGTTTGTCGGTGCGGGTTTCGACCGAGCGGTTGAGCTGGGACAGCGCAATGACCGGGCACTTGAGTTCTTTGGCCAGGCTTTTGAGCCCGCGTGAAATTTCGCCGATGACGGTGGCGCGGTTTTCTTCGCTGCCGCCGCCGCTGCCGCTCATGAGCTGCAGGTAGTCGACCACGATCAAACCGAGCTGGCCGCACTGGCGGGCTTGGCGGCGGGCACGGGCGCGGACTTCACTGGGTGACAGCGCCGCGCTTTCGTCGATGTACATGCTGACCTTGCCGAGTTTTTCAACCGCCTCGCTCAGGCGACCCCATTCGTCGTCGGCGAGTTTGCCGGTGCGCAAGTGGCCTTGGTCGATGCGGCCGAGCGAACCGACCAAACGCAGCGCCAGTTGCGCCGCGCCCATTTCCATGGAGAACACGACGACGGGCAACTCTTCGTTGACGGCGACGTGTTCGGCAATGTTCAGGGCCAGTGCGGTTTTGCCCATGGAGGGGCGGGCCGCGAGCACGATCAAGTCGCCGGGCTGGAAGCCTGCCGTCATGCGGTCGAGGTCGAAGTAGCCGGTGCGCACGCCGGTGACTTCTTCGGCACCGTTCTCGTGCAGCTCGGTCACGCGGTCGAGCAACTGGACCACCAGGTGGTCCATGGTTTGAAAACCTTGTTTGGACTTACTGCCTTCTTCGCCGATGCGAAAGATGGTGCCTTCGGCTTCGTCCAAAATTTGATCGACGGGGCGGCCCTGCGGGTTGAAGGCGTTGGTGGCGATGTCGTCGCTGGCGGCGATGAGTTTGCGCAGCACGGCGCGCTCGCGCACGATCTCGGCATAACGGCGCAAATTGGCGGCGCTGGGCACGCTTTGCGCCAGTGCATTGAGGTAGACGAGGCCACCGCATTCTTCGGCTTTGCCCAGGCCCTGCAGTTGCTCGAACACGGTGATGACGTCGGCAGGTTTGGTGGCGTTGACGAGGCTGCCGATGGCGGCGTAGATGTGGCGGTGCTCGAAGCGGTAGAAGTCGCTGTCCACCAGCAAGTCACCGGCTTTGTCCCAGGCCGTGTTGTCGAGCAGCAGGCCACCGAGCACGCTTTGTTCGGCTTCGATGGAATGGGGCGGCACCCGCAGGCGGGCGACTTCGTCGTCGGGGCGTGCGCTGGAGGTGTTGGATTGGGGGGGCAAAGACGTGGGGGAGAAGATGGCGGCCATCAAAGAATCATACGGCGAGGCGTGGAAAACGGCTGTGGGTAAGTCTGTGGAGATTCGGTGGGCGAGCGGGGGAAATCATCCTATTTACTTTTACTTTATTCATGACAAACCCATCCCGTTCGCCCTGAGCCCTTCGACGGGGCTCAGGACAGGCCTGTCGAAGGGCTTTGACCGAGGCGCGCGCTGGCTTCGACAGGCTCAGCCCGAACGGATTTTTTGTCGCGATTGATGTCAATCAATAAGATCCTATTGATCCGGCCCTGTGAAGTATCAACTTCCGTTCGGGTTGAGCCTGTCGAAACCCAGGTTTCACGCGCTACCCTTCGACAAGCTCAGGGCGAACCGTTATGACTTCACAGGGCCGGATCAATATGGCAGTTTGACCCGCCCTCGCATCAACCACCCGCCCAAGAAAAAGGGCCGACTGATGTCGGCCCTTGGGGTGTGCGGTGAAGCGCAGGATCAGTCGGTTTCGCCAACCACGACCACTTTGACTTCCACGACCACGTCAGAGTGAGGCGCCACGCTGACGGTGTGCTCACCCACGGTTTTCAGTGGGCCTGTGGGCATACGCACTTGGGCTTTGGCGATTTTGAAGTCGATGCGGGTCAGCGCTTCGGCAACGTCGTTGTTGGTGACCGAACCAAACAAGCGACCATCCACCCCCGCTTTTTGCGTGATGTGCACGGTGCGGCCATTGAGTTTTTCGCCCAAGGCTTGTGCAGCGGCCAGTTTTTCGGCGGCGGCTTTTTCGAGTTCGGCGCGCTTCAATTCAAACTCTTTGATCGCGGACTCGGTGGCGCGGCGGGCGGCCTTGGAGGGGATCAGGAAGTTGCGTGCGTAGCCGTCTTTGACTTTGACGACGTCACCCAGGTTGCCCAGGTTGGCGACTTTTTCCAGCAGGATGATTTGCATGGTTGTTTACTCCTCAAACCTTGTGCTGGTCGCTGTAAGGCAAGAATGCCAAGAAGCGAGCGCGTTTGATGCAGATGGTCAGCTGACGCTGAAAGAAGGCGCGGGTGCCGGTCAGGCGTGCGGGGGTGATCTTGCCGTTTTCGGCAATGAAGTCGCGCAGGGTATCGACGTCTTTGTAGTCGATCTCGGTCACGCCAGTGACGGTGAAACGGCAAAAACGCTTGCGGCGAAACAGCAGGGACTGCGTATTGCGCTTCGGCTTACGGTCTTTGGAAAACTTGCCCTTACCACGTGGTGGTGCCATGTTGGATACCTCGTTAAATCTATGCTGTTGATCGATCTGCGCTGAACAAGCCTGAGCTGTTACGGCGCAGTGATGTGAACTTCGGTGATGTGAAAAACAATGCCCCTGCCGTTGCGCTGTGAACCCAAAAATCCTGCAAATCCGTGGTCGCTGCCCAGGGCCAAGGCCTGAAGCTGTTGTGTGATGCTGCCTACCGCGCGCGCTTTGATCTCAAAAAAGACTTTGCGCGCTTGGCCCTCTTGGCTGACCTCAGACTCGTGCTTCAAGCTCAAATCCAGGGCTGGCAAGCCGGCCGGGGTGTAGCGCAACACACTGCGTTCCACGATGTGTGCATTCAGAACCAAACGGTTCATGGGCCCCATCGCTGACACAGGAATGTTTCTTACAGACCCATCTCCTGCGGCGCGCGGCGGGTTTCTTCACGGCCCACGTTTTTCATCACAACGGATGGGCCGGTTTCAGCTTTGCTCTTGAGCACGGTGAGGTGGCGCAGCACCGCATCGTTGAAGCGGAAACCAGTTTCCAGCTCGGTGAGGACAGCTTGGCTGCACTCAATATTCAGGCACAGGTAGTGGGCCTTGGCGAGCTTTTGGATCAGGTAAGCCAGTTGACGGCGGCCCCAATCTTCCACGCGGTGGACTTTGCCGCCGCCCGTGGTGATCACACCCTTGTAACGCTCCAGCATGGCTGGAACTTGTTCGCTCTGGTCCGGATGGATCAGCAGCACGATTTCATAGTGACGCATTGATAACTCCTTGTGGATTTCTTCCCCGACAGCCGCCCTCGACATTGAAGGCAGTAGCAGCGAAGAAGTGAAAGCCACCCCGAAGCGTCTAACCCGGGTGTGGCAAGGGGAACCCAGGATTCTAGCCCAAAACCCATGAAAAAAGGGTTCCAGGCCAAGCCCGGAACCCCAGTGACAGTGAAGTTGGCCTGAGAACCCAGGCCAAAAACGTCGCTTTAGATTTAGATCAACTCTGGGTCGACATGGTGGAACCCTTGACATTCGGGTAACGCACATGCTCCACCAGCTCTTGAACCTCGCGGTTCGGCGCTGGCGTGAAGAGGCTCACCAAGATGATGACCGCAAAACCAACCGGCACACCAAACACACCGGCAGAGATGGGCAAGATTCCAAACCACAGGTCCACCGGCTGCGTCACGCCGAAGAGCGTGCGCATCCACGCATGGTTCATCACCATGTAGTAGATCGTGATACCGAGACCCGCCACGATGCCGCAAATCGCGCCTGCGGAGCTGGCTCGCTTCCAGAAGATGCCCAATACCAAGGCCGGGAAGAAAGCCGCCGCTGCAAACGAGAACGCCGCTGACACCAAGAACAAGATGTCGGCCTGTTTGGTGATGTACACCGTGTAGGCCACATAAGCCGCCGCAGCCGCCACTACGAGCAGCAGGGCCTTGGAGATGGCCACACGGCGTGAGGTGGGTGCATTGGGATCGACCATCTTGTAATAGAAGTCGTGCGACAGGGCGTTGGCGATGGTAAGAAGCAAGCCATCGGCCGTTGACAGCGCAGCAGCCAAACCACCCGCTGCCACCATGCCGGAGATCACATAGGGCAGGCCACCAATTTCAGGCGTGGCCAGCACGATGATGTCGCCGCCAATGCGCATTTCACCCAACTGGAAGATGCCGTCTTTGTTGACATCGATCACCGACAACAACGACGCATCCACTTTTTGCCAATTGGCGATCCAGGCCGGTAGCTGGTCTATCGGGGTTCCCACCAGCACATTGAAGACCTCGTACTTCACCAGCACCGCCAAGGCCGGCGCGGTGAAATAAAGCAAGAAGATGAAGAACAGCGACCACGTCACCGACTCGCGCGCTTCTTTCACCGACGGGGTGGTGTAGTAACGCATGAGAATGTGCGGCAAGGCCGCTGTGCCCACCATCAAGCAAAAGATCAAGGCCATGAAGTTGCGGCGCGACTCGTTGAAGGTTTTTTGCGCCTTCTCGTCGCCATTGGGGTCACCCGCATAGATGGTGCCGTGTGATGGCATACCCGCCAGCGGTTTGGCCCTGGCCTCGGCGGCCGTCTTGGCCGCTGTGTAGGCCTTCTTGGCCTCCTCCGCCGTCTTAGGCAAACCTGCCAGCGCTTTCTCTGCCGCTTGGATATCAGCCACAGGGCCGTTGGCAGCCTTCAGATCGTCGAGCTTCTTTTGCGCTGCGGCTTGGTCTGCGGCCATGGCAGCGGGCACGTCTTTCAATTTGGCGTCTGCAGCAGCAGCGCGTTCTTTGAAGATGTTGATGACCTCCAACTCTTTCGGGTCGGCGCGCAACTGTTTCTCACGTTCGGTCACCTTGGCCAGTTGTTGGCCGTAGATCGCTTGCGGAACGGGCACGCCAGTTTGTTTCACCGACAACCACACCACCGGGATCAGGTAAGCAATGATCAAGATGATGTACTGCGCCACTTGGGTCCAGGTGACGGCACGCATGCCGCCCAAAAAGGAGCAGACCAAAATGCCGCCCAGGCCCAAGAAAATCCCCACGGCGAAGTCCACGCCCGTGAGGCGTGTGGTGATCAAGCCCACACCGTAAATCTGCGCCACCACGTAAACGAAGGAGCACAGAATCGCGGCGAAGATGCCCAAAAAGCGGGCCACATTGCCGCCGTAGCGTGCGCCCAAAAAGTCAGGAATGGTGAACTGGCCAAACTTACGCAGGTAAGGTGCCAGGAAGAGCGCCACCAAACAGTACCCACCGGTCCAGCCCATGATGAAGGCCAGGCCGCTGTAGCCCTGCAGGTAGAGCGTACCCGCCATGCCGATGAACGAGGCTGCGCTCATCCAGTCAGCGCCCGTGGCCATGCCGTTGTAGATGGCAGGCACGCGGCGACCGGCGACGTAGTACTCCGACGCATCAGACGTGCGACTCATGATGCCGATGCCGGCATAAAGCAGCACGGTGGCGGCCAAGAAGGTCATGCCGATCGCGCCGCGCGACAAGCCCATTTGCTCAAGGATGGCCAGCACGATCACGAAGGCGATGAAGCCGCCGGTGTACCAGGCATAAACTTTGTTGAGTTGCTGTTTGAAAGCACCTTTGGCAGCCGCGCTGCTGCCGCCAGCACTTGATTGGGGTGTGAGTCCGGCCATGTCAGTCCTCCTCCGCCACGTTGTGTTCTTGGTCGAGGCGGTTCATGGTTCGGGCATAGGACCAAATCAGCACCACATAAACGATCAGCGCACCTTGGGCACCGACCCAAAAGCTGAACGGCCAACCGAAGAAATTGAAGTTCAAGTCACGAGCGAAGTACGCAACGACAAACGTGACAAAAAACCAAATCGCCAGCGAGATGCCAGTGATGCGGAGGTTTTTTTGCCAGTAGCGTTGGTGGTTTTCAGACACCTGCATTGCTGTCTCCTTTTAGTTGAGGGCTTGCCAACACCAGAGATGCCAGTGCGAACCCTATAAAACACCCTTGCGGGTGGATTGGACTGCGGGTCGTCTTCGCGCCCTACTCATCCCCTTGTTAAGCTGGAGCATCGCAACGCTTCAACTTCAACATTCACGGTGCCGTTGCGGCCACCATCAAACCGGTTTCACGTTCCAGTTGCGCGGCCACCTTGGGCTCGAAGCCTTTGAGGTGGGCGATGATGCGCACCGCCTCTGCCGGGTTGTGGCGCTCTAAATGCACACGCGCCAGCTGGTACCAGCCATAGGGGCTCATGGGTTGCAGTTCGGTGTTTCGTTTGAGGGCTGCAACGGCTTCGTCGTGGCGCTGCAGCCGGATCAGCACCAGGCCCAGGCCGTACCACGCGCGGTCCAACTCAGGTCGAAAGCGGGTTGCTTGCTCGAATGCATGGCAGGCCTGCGGCCAACACTCGCCTTCTTCCAGCAAGAACCCCAGGTTGAACCACGCCACACCGTGCTCAGGCCACTGGGACAGCAAGTCCTGATACGCCGCGATGGCTTGCGGACGGCGACCCGCCGTGGCAAGCAAATGAGCGCGACTGAGGGCCGCGTACTGGTCTGCTGGAAACCGCTTGAGCAAACGTTCGTAAATGACCAAAGCACGCTCGTTTTGGCCCAACAACAACCACAACCAGGCTTGGCCGCGCCACCAGGACTGAGAACAACTCAGACTCATCGACACACCTCCATACCCATGGCCAAACAGGTGTTGATCTTCAAAATCAACGCAGACAACCAGATGAAAAGCAGCAGACAGGCCGCCACCAAGGGCACGTGCCTGTCAAGAATTTGTTTGGGCGCGATAAACCGCGCGGCTTGAATGAAAGGTTTTGTGAGCACCTGAAAAAATTGGTAGAACACGTTGCCATCACGCTTGGCACCGGCCAACAAACCCAGCAGCCATTGGCCCGCCAGGCACATCAAGGCGATCTCGGCCACCAACTTCAAAGCGGAAACAAATAACAGCATGCAAGCCCTCTAGATGGATGCAAAGGACTGTCGGCTCCAGGGCTTACTGATTTCTTACAGTTCGGCATTTCATACGAGTCAACCCCAATAGGGGTTACGAGATGAAAGAGCTTGTCGCAGCGATGTGGTGATGTTGACAAACACCGCACGCGCTGGACTGCCGCCGAAAACTGTATCCATTGCGGAGTGATTCAATCGCAAGCAAAGGTCAGGGGAATGAAGCCTTCTGGGCGACAGTCGCTAAAGTCGCCCGATGCAAGCCAATCTCTCCCTTGAGCAGTTCATTCATTGGGTAAGCCAGCACGACGAGTTCGAGGCCCGTTTCGCTGGGCTGCTGGACACCTGGGGGCGCTTTTCAACCGAAGAAAAGAGACGCATCACCACATCCGTTGACGATGCCCTGGGCTATGAGACTTGGTGCAATCTCACCGACGCCACCGACACTCGACACAAGCTGCTTGAGCTTGAAATCTCCGACGCCTTCAAAGATGTCAAATTGGAAGATGGCATTGGTTTTCACGAGGCCGATTGCATAGATGATTACTTGAAGCCAGACGACCCCCTCTACCAAAAGAGGAAGGCCCTGGATGATCGTGAAGACTGGAGACAGCTGAAAAAGGAACTTGAAAAGTATGAGTTCTTTTCTCACCATTGTTTTATGGATAAAAAGGGGCTGCGTTTTTTCCTGCCCGTTTTATTGGGCCGCATGGAGTTGGAATTCGTTTTGACGCGCGTTGTTGAGGCCCCCACCAGCGTAGACCGGCAGATGTGGCAGTCGTTAAATCTGGCTCAAAAGAACGTCGTGATTGCGACTCTTGAATACGAGATTGACTACCGTTTTTCTGTGATCAACAGGATGCAAGACCACCCATGCACACAGTGCGGCAAGATGACCTGTCACCTCGCCCGAAAAGGACTGACTCGGGAAGAAGCAGTCGCTCAAACCGAGCAGTCAGAGGACTATGTGCTTTTGGAAAAATTGAAACGGCTGATGTGAATGCGCGCCCAGAACCGGATTCAAGGCCGTTCCTTTGTACACAGCGGGGGAGCTTGAGGGGGTTGACCTGACATCAAAGTCATTTACCCAAACACGGATCCCTGCCCTGAAGGGCATCAACACTCAGTGATCAATTTGCGCCAGAGAATCAATGGACGGCGTTTGGTCCGCACCAGGCACCCCGCGCCTGGCCAAGAGGCTGTAAACAGTGGGCACCACAAAGAGCGTGAGCAGCGTACCTAAACTCATGCCACCCACGATGACCCAGCCAATTTGCTGGCGGCTTTCGGCACCCGCGCCTGTCGCCAAGGCCAAAGGCAACGCACCCAACACCATGGCACCGGTGGTCATCAAAATGGGGCGCAGGCGCATGCTGCTGGATTTGATGAGGGCCTCCAACATGGGCAAGCCCTCCTGGCGCAGCTGGTTGCTGAACTCCACGATCAAGATGCCATGTTTGGTGATGAGACCGATCAAGGTGATGAGTCCAATCTTGGAGTACACATTGAGGGTGCCGCCAGTCCAGTACATGGCCAGCAACGCACCCAGCATCGACAGCGGCACGGCTGTCATGATGATCAAAGGGTCTACAAAACTTTCAAACTGCGCCGCCAGCACCAGGAAAATAAAGAGAGCTGACAAACCAAACACCAAACCGAGTGCGCTGCTGGATTCGCGAAACTCGCGTGACGAGCCCCCAAGCTCAGTGGCATAGCCGGGTTTGAGCACTTTTTTGGCCGCATCGTCCATGTACTGAAGCGCCTCGCCCAAGGAATAACCCGGTGCGAGGTTGGCCGTGATGGTCACCGACCGGCGCTGGTTGAAGTGGTTCAGCTCGCGTGGACTCACGGCCTCGCGCACCTTGACAATGGACGACAGCGGCAACATCACGTCGTTGCGCCCGCGCACAAAAAGGTGGTCAATTTGATCCGGCGTGATGCGGTCCGCGCTTTCTGTTTGCACGATGACGTCGTACTGCTCGGCATCACGTTTGTAGCGCGTGACATTGCGCCCGCCCAGCATGGTCTCCACCGTGCGGGCCACTTGATCGACGCTGACGCCCGCATCGGCCGCACGGTCGCGGTCAACTTCCAGGAAGATCTCGGGTTTGTTCAAGCGCAGATCGGTTTCGGGCTGAACCAGGCCAGGGTTTTTGGCCATCTCGGCCATGAGCTGTTGCGATACACGAGACAGGTTGTCGTAGCTGTCGCTGGTGACGATGACGAAGTTGAGTGGTCGCTCACGAAACCCCTGCCCCAAACTTGGCGGTGTGATGGGCGATGCGGTCACCCCAGGCAAACCCGCAAAACGCGGTTGCAACTCGCGCGCCAACTGGATCGTGGTTTTGCTTCGTTCGTCCCAGTCTTTGGCACGCAAAAAAGCAATGCCTTGCGACACCGTGGGGTTGCCGCTGACGGTGAACACACGGTCAAACTCAGGGTACTCCATGCCGATGCGTTCAATCTCGAGCAAGTAACGTGAGGTGTAGGCCAAGGTGGACCCGTCAGGCGCATTCACATTGGAGACCACCACGCCACGGTCTTCCAGTGGAGCCAACTCACTTTTAGCGTTCAGGAAGAGCCACACACTGCCAGCCGCACTGGCCAGCATCGCCAGCACCACGAGCCAGCGGCGACCTGATAGCGCCCCCGAACCTGTCGCTTCGCGCCAGGCCCCCCGAGGGGGGTGGGAAAACTTGGGAGCGGCCCGGCGTTTTCCCATGAGCACCCAACGCAAGCTGGCGGTGTAGCCATTCGTCAGACCGCCTAGCAGGTATTCCATCACGCGATCAAAACGATTGGGCTGCGATTCATGCTTGAGCAATTTGCTGCACATCATGGGCGTCAACGTGAGTGCCACAAAACCTGACACCACCACCGCGCCAGCCAAGGTCAACGCAAACTCGACAAACAAACGTCCGGTGCGACCAGGCGTGAAAACCAAAGGCGCGTAGACAGCGGCCAGGGTCAGCGTCATGGCCACCACCGCGAATCCGATTTCACGCGCCCCGCGCAAGGCGGCTTGAAAGGGCTCCATGCCTTCTTCGATGTGCCTAAAAATATTCTCCAGCACCACGATGGCATCGTCCACCACCAAACCAATGGCCAGCACCAGGGCCAAAAGCGTCAAGGTGTTGATGGTGAAACCAGCCAATGCCATCAACGCAAACGTGCCAATCAAACTGACGGGAATGGTCACGAGTGGAATCACCGCCGCACGCAGGTGCCGCAGGAAAACAAAAACCACCACCGCCACCAGCAACATGGCCTCGGCGATGGTTTTGTACACGGCCGCAATGGAGCGCTCAATGAACACCGCGTTGTCGTTGGCGACCTGCACGTTGACGCTGGCGGGGAGGTCTTGGGCCACCACGGGCAAAATTTTTCGCACGCCATCGGCCACTTCCAGCGGGTTGGCCGTGGCCTGGCGAATGACCCCCACCGAGATGGCGGGCACACCGTTCAAACGCACGCTGCTGCGTTCGTCGGCGGGGCCCTCCGCGATGCGGGCCACATCGCGCAAACGAACCGCATAGCCGTTAACGACCTTGAGCGACACCTCGCCAAACTGGGCGGCGGTATTCAAGTCGGTTCGGGCGGTGACGTTGAACTCTCGCTGTTGGCTTTCAATGCGCCCAGCCGGCACCTCGAGGTTCTGCCGACGCAGCGCGTCTTCAACGTCTTGCACCGTGAGGCGATAAGAAGAGAGTTTGTCGGCATCCAGCCAAATACGCATGGCAAATTTGCGCTCGCCGTTGATGACCACATCGGCCGCACCCGGCACGGTTTGCAGCCTGGGTTTGAGCACGCGGTTGGCCAAATCGGACAACTGCAGCGGCGACAAACTGGGGCTGCTGAGCGCAATTTGTATGGTGGGGGTGGCATCGGCTTCCACCTTGGCAATGACGGGTTCTTCCACCGCCTGCGGCAGGCGGCCACGAACGCGGGACACACGGTCGCGCACATCGGCTGCCGCGTTGTCGGGATTTTTCTCTAACTTGAAACTGACGGTGATTTGGCTGCGCTCGGACCGAGAAATCGAGGTCACCACATCCACGCCGTCGATACCGGAGATGGAGTCTTCCAGGATTTTGCTGACCTGGGACTCAATCACTTCGGATGAAGCCCCAACCAACCGGGTAGAGACATTCACCACCGGCACGTCAATGCGGGGATATTCCCGAAGCTGCAATTTGGAGAACGACACCACGCCCAGCAGCACCAGCAACAAGGACATCACCGTCGCGAAGACCGGGCGGCGTATTGAAATGTCAGACAACTTCATCGGCGGAACTCCAAAATGCAGTCGGCGTGAGGCTCAGCGAGCTGCATTGGACGCGGCACCAGAAGCCACGCCCGGTGCGCCACTGGCAGAGGCCGCCGCCGCTGCGGGCGAAGACGCCCCAGCGCCAGCGCGCCGCGCACCACTGCCTTGGCCCCGCCCCATCTCCACCACCTTCAGCGGCAAACCGTCCGCACGCATGAGTCGCGCTTGACCGGCGGTGACGATGGAGTCTCCCAACGCAATGCCTTCCAGAATTTCCACCTTGCCCGGCACGCGCAACCCAATCTTGGCTTCTACGCGTTGAGACACCGGCGGTTTGCCGGGCTCAGACGCACTCACCACCTTGATCAAAAACTGCTTACCGCCCTGAGGCACGAGCGCTTCTTCTGGAACCACCAAGGCACCCGCGCGCTCGGAAAAAAACAATGCCGGTGCGGGCAAACATGCCCGGTTTGAGCAAACCCTGTGCGTTGGGCAGCTTGGCGCGCACCAGCACTGACCGTCCGTTGGCATCGACTTGAGAGTCCAGCGCCTGAACTTGGCCCGTGAAGGTTTTGCCCGGCAAGGACTCCAGCACCACGGTGACGGCCTGTGCAGTTCTGACACGGTTGATGACGCGCTCAGGCAAACGAAAGTCCACGAGCATGCTGGAGATGTCTTCCACGTTGATGAGGTCGGCACCGTCTTTGACGTAGTCGCCCACATTCACCAAACGAATGCCCGCCCACCCGTCGAAAGGTGCAACGATGCGCATGCGTGCCTGCTGCGCCTGGGACAAGGCCACCTGGGCCTGCGCCACTTGCAAATTAGCTTGCGCCTGGTCCACCACACTTTGGCTGACAAAGTTCTGCGCCAAGAGTTCGCGGTTGCGCTGCAGTTGGGTTTGCGCAATGCCAGCTTGGGCCAAGGCTTGCTGGACTTGCGCCGCTTGCAAGGCGTCGTCCAGTTGGACCAACAACTGGCCACGTTTGACGGCTTGGCCGTCTGAGAATCCCAGTTGTTTCACACGACCGCTGACCTCAGGCCGCAGCATCACGCCCTGCTTGGATCGCAAGGTACCGATGGCTTGGGTTTCGTCTTTTAAGTCAGCCGACTCAACCTTGGCCACCTCCACAGCCACGGGGCCGCTGCGTTCACCCGTTGCTGGAGTGGCTGGCGTGTTGGCACCAACAGAAGGGGCTGAACGGGCCAGGTCCGACGGACCGCGGTTTTGCAACCAATAGGCCGCCCCCAAAGCAGCTCCCATGGCGAGTACGACAACAACAAAGTGCAGTTTCTTCAACGCCATCCGACAACCTCAACTACAACAATTGGCAAAGACTGGCTAATGTAGATGAATGAACTTGAGAATGCTTATCTCCTGTTCATATATGCCACTCAAGCCCCATGCGGTGGGGCCACTGCCGACTCCACACCCCGATTGGCCAGCATGTCGGCACGCTCATTGCCGGGATCGCCCGAGTGGCCCTTGACCCAGCGCCAATCCACTCGATGCAGGTCGCGCAGCGCATCCAAACGCTGCCACAGGTCGGCGTTTTTCACGGGCTTGTTGTCGGCAGTTTTCCAGCCGCGTTTTTTCCAGTTGTGTATCCACTCGGTGATGCCTTGACGAACGTATTGGCTGTCGGTGTAAATGTGCACCTCGCAGCTGCGTTTGAGCGATGCCAAGGCTTCAATCACGGCCGTGAGTTCCATGCGGTTGTTGGTGGTGGACATCTCACCGCCAAAAAGCTCAATCTCTTTACCTTTGCTCGACAGCCAGGCACCCCAGCCGCCGCGACCTGGGTTGCCTTTGCAAGCCCCGTCGGTATAAATGACGACCAAGGGACGGGCGATGTGGGGCGTTGTTTCGGAAGACGGAAGTGTGCTCATTCGTTACCAAAAAATTGTTTGCGGCGATGCGCCACTGCTGCAGGGACCGCTTGTTTGCGTGTTTTGCTTGCAGGGGCCAAGCCCACCAAGCGCATGCCACGTACCCGTTTCACCACCACCAGCATGTAGACCGATCCGAACACCGGCCACCAACGCTCGCCCACGCTTTCCATCCAAGCGCAGCGCTCCAGCCAGACAGGCGAATTCAAGGGCGGCCGGTAGCAGCCGAAACGTGCAGACACCACATCAAAACTCAACAAGCGCAACCAGTCGCGCAAGCGGCGGTAGCCTATGAATTCACCGGCGCGTGGCATGAACAAGGGTTTGTTTTTCCCCAAACCCACGCTGCGCCGCACATGGCCCAGTCGCTGGCGCAAGCCCCACAAGCTCGTCGGGTTGAATCCCAAAATCACCGCATGGCCCTCGGGTCGCAATACGCGGTCCACCTCACCCAAAGCCCGGTGTGGATCCTCTGCCAGCTCCAGGGAATGCGGCATCACCACCAAATCCAGGCTGTTGGTGTCCAGGGGCAAAGCGTCAAAGTCACACACCATAGATGGCGCAACGGAATAGGACCTCGACCACGGTTCTACGGTACGGGGGTGGTTCAGGCTTTGCAACAGAGGCGATTGAACCGATGCTTGGGTGGCACCTACATCCTGCGTTTGAAATTGTTCGATGTCGGATGCATCCACCGCCAGCCAGCGGTGCGGCATGCGGTTGTCTCGCAAACCTTGCAAGGCGGGCATGCCCAGCTGCAGAGCGTGAAAGCCGAAGAGGTCCACCACCGCAGCGTCGAGCTGTTGTTGCTCCCACGCCAGCAGGTCCGCACCGGCAGGGGTATGCAGCCACTGGGCCAAACTTATAATCGCGCGCTGGTCTGCCATGAAACTGATTGCACTACCCGCTTTGACGGACAACTACATCTGGATGCTGCACGATGACCAACGCGCCATCGTCGTGGACCCAGGGGATGGTGCGCCGGTGCTACAGCTGCTCGCATCAAAAAATCTGACGCTGGCGGGCATTCTAGTGACCCACCACCACCACGACCACACCGCAGGCCTTCAGAGCCTGCGTTCTGTTTTGAAGGGGCCTGTGTGGGGCCCTGCCCGCGAAACCATAGCCTCTCATTACACGCCTGTTGGGGAAGGTGACAGCTTTGATTTGCTCGGGCAAGCATGGACGGTGATGGACATTCCAGGCCACACGGCCGGGCATGTGGCCTATTTTTCCGAAGCCAGTGGCGAGCCCATCGTTTTCTGCGGCGACACCTTGTTTTCCGGCGGTTGTGGTCGCCTTTTTGAAGGCACACCCGCCCAAATGCACCAGTCCTTGCAACGACTTGCAGCCTTGCCCAGCAGCACTCGGGTATGCTGCGGCCACGAATACACGCTTGCGAATTTGGCTTTCGCGCAGGCGGTAGAACCCGACAACCTAGACGTCGCTATGCACCTGGCCTGGTGCCAAGGCGCACGCGAACAACAAGCGTCCACCCTGCCCTCCAGTATTGGACGCGAACTGAGCATCAACCCGTTCCTGCGTGTGCATGTCGCAGGCGTCATGGACCAAGCGTTGCAACACGGTGCGCAGAGCAGCGAAGCCGTGCAGGTGTTTGCAGCACTTCGACAATGGAAGAACACGTTTTGATCCCAACCCACCGCTCAAACATCGGCCGTTTTTTGACCCCAATCGGCCTGGCCGCGCTGCTTGTCGCCTTGTCCGCTTGTTCCACGCCACCGACCACGGCCCCGGCTGCGCCAGCTCCCGTGTCGGTGGCCACAGCCGACATCCACGCCCAAGCGCCTGCACCCTCGGACATTGACAAAACGAAATCCGCAGCCGCCGATGCCCCTGACCCCATCGCCAGCTTGGCGGCGGGGCAACCCATAGACGACCTGCGCCCCGACGTCAAAGTCAACCTGGACGACAAAGCCGCACAAGAAGTCGCACGCAAAGACCTGTGGCAGCGTTTGCGCGCCGGCTTGGTCATGCCAGATTTGGACACCGACCTCGTGCGCCAGCAAGAGCAGTGGTACGCCAGCCGCCCCGACTACGTGCAGCGCATGACGACACGCGGTGGACGTTATTTGTTCCACATCGTTGAAGAAGTGGAGCGCCGAGGCATGCCGAGCGACTTGGCCTTGCTGCCCTTCATCGAAAGCGCATTCAACCCGCAAGCCATCTCGTCCGCCAAAGCCTCGGGCATATGGCAGTTCATGCCCGCAACAGGCAAGGATTTCGACCTGAAACAAAACATGTTCCGCGACGACAGGCGCGACGTGCTCGCCTCCACCCGCGCTGCCCTGGACTACCTGCAACAACTTCACGGCATGTTCGGCGACTGGCATCTGGCCTTGGCGGCTTACAACTGGGGACAAGGCAATGTGCAGCGCGCCATCAAACGCAACCAGGCCCAAGGCTTGCCCACCGACTACCTCAGCCTGAAGATGCCTTTGGAAACACAGCACTACGTGCCCAAGCTGCAAGCAGTCAAAAACATCATTGCGCAGCCAGAGCGTTTCAAAATCACGCTGCCCCCGCTGGAGAATCACCCTTACTTCTTGGCGGTACCCATTGAGCGTGACATTGATGTGGAACTGGCGGCCAAATTGTCGAGTTTGAGCGTTGAAGAATTTCGCACGCTCAACCCTCAAATGAACAAGCCAGTCATTCTGGCCGCAGCCACCCCGAAACTGCTGCTGCCCTATGACAACGCAGAAGAGTTTGTTCGCCAAATCAAAACCCACAAAGGCCCCTTGGCCACATGGACAGCTTGGGTGGCTCCGAGCACCATGCGTCCGCAAGAGGCAGCGCAAAAGGTGGGCATGGAAGTCGCTGACCTGCGCAGCGTGAACAGGATTCCGTCAGGCATGTTGGTCAAGGCGGGCTCTACACTGCTGGTCACACGCGGCACCCACAAACACGACGACGTGTCTGAACGTATTGCGGACAACGCCAGCATCACCTTGGCGGCCGATGTGCCCGCCAAACGCCGCGCCACAGTGAAAGTAGGCGCCAAAGACACGCTCACCAGCATTGCCAACCGCCACCGTGTCAGCGTGGCGCAGTTGCGCGAATGGAATCAACTGGACGCCAAAGCCAAACTCAAAACCGGTGAATCTTTGGTGCTGTTTTTGCCCAATGTGTCGGGGAAAAAATCTGCCAGCACCCGCACCGCTTCGGCATCAAGAAAAAATGCAGCGCCTGTGCGCAAAACCGCTGTGTCAAGCGGCAGCAAACGCACGGCAGCGCCCAGCACCAAAACGACGACAAATAAACGATCCACGCAAGTGGCGAAAAAGTAAGCAGAGGTCGTGGCAACACCAGCGAATTTGCCATAAAACATGACGACCCAGAATCCGTTCGGAATGCCCCTTGAACGGCGCTCAGGACAGAACTTGTCGAAACCAGCCCGTACCTCGGCACCGGCGCTTCCACAAGGCTCAGGGCGAACGCGTTGGGTTTGTCTTGAGTTTGAGGAAATTCAACAGGGGCTCAGGCCCCCGCAAACAACAGCGCCACGTTGACCGCCAAAGCGGCCACCCACGCGGCGGTGCGCATAGTGGCTTGGTCGGCCAAATAGAGCAGCACGAACGCAGCGCGCAAACCGACAAAACACAAGGCCAAGAGATTGACCTTGTCCAGTGGCGCTTGCATTTGCAAGGCCAAGAGCACAGCCCCAATAAAAAAAGGCAAGGCCTCAAAACAATTGGCCTGGGCGGCGTTGGCGCGTTTGCGGTAGCCCTGCTGCTTGGCCAGCCAATCACGGGGATCATGGTTGTCAAAGCCCCCATCGCGGCGAGCTTTGCCGAACGCGCCCCATTTGGCAATGCCGGCACAAAGAATTGGCATCAGCGCGGCGGCAAGCACACACCAAAGGGTCAGCACGGGTGATTGCATCGTATTCGGTTGGTTAGCGTCTGTCCGACAGCGCGTAGGCAATGGTGCCCAGGTCCACGTATTCCAAATCACTGCCGACAGGCACGCCGCGCGACAAACGTGTCACGCGCAGTCCACGCGCCTTCAAGGTTTGCGCCAGTACATGGGCGGTGGCCTCACCCGTCGCGGTGAAGCTGGTGGCAACGATGACCTCTTGCACCACCCCATCGCTGGCCCGCTCCAAGAGGGGTTTGATACCGATGTCGTCCACCCCCACACCGTCGAGTGGGCTGAGCCGCCCCATCAGCACAAAGTACAGCCCCTTGTAGCTGCCACTGCGCTCCAGTGCAGCTTGATCGGCTGGACTCTCCACCACACACAACACACTGGCATCACGTGTGGGGTCCAGGCAGGTGTGGCAAATGGGATCTGAGGTGAAGGTGTAGCAACGCTCGCAGTGGCCTATGCCCGTCAAAGCGGCCTGCAAGGCGTTGGCCAGTTGATCAGCCCCAGGGCGGTTGTGCTGCAGCAAGTGAAAGGCCATGCGCTGCGCGGACTTCACGCCCACGCCAGGCAAATGGCGCAGGGCATCGATCAAAGCTTGCAGCGCGGGCTCAGCCATGGTGGTGCGTCACATCCACACCTATAGCGCTTTTCATAAATTCGGACACCGCACACCGTTCGGGCTGAGCCTGTCGAAGCCCGTGCGTACCTCGGTGCAGCACTTCGACAGGCTCAGTGCGAACGGATTTGTGTTTGTCATAAATTTCAAAAAGGCTAATAGGTGAGACACCCGCCTCAAAACGGAAACTTCATGCCCGGTGGCATGGGCATGCCGGCGGTGAGTTTGCCCATTTTTTCGCTGCTCACGGCTTCCGCCTTACGCAGACCGTCGTTGAAAGCGGCGGCCACCAAATCTTCGAGCATGTCTTTGTCATCGGCGAGCAAACTCGGGTCGATGGTGACGCGGCGCACGTCGTGTTTGCAGGTCATGGTGATCTTCACCAAACCCGCCCCCGACTGGCCTTCCACTTCCATGGTGGCGAGCTCGTCCTGGGCGCGTTTGAGGTTGTCTTGCATTGCTTGGGCTTGTTTCATCAAGCCGGCAATTTGGCCTTTCATCATGGTGTTCTCTCCAAAAAAATCTGACGGGTTGGTTCTGTTCTGGATGCAACTCAAACAAGCGGCCGGATCGAACCCGGCACGATGCGTGCAGTCTTGAATTGGCTCATCATCTCGCGCACCAAGGGATCGTTCTGCACCAGCACTTCAGCCTCTTGTTGGCGGCGTTCTTTCTCGGCCTGGGCTCGCAAGGCGGGATTGTCCAGTGCGACACCCGCTTGCACCTCCATACGAACCGGGCATTGCAAGAGTTGGCTCAAGGCTGTTTGTAGTTTTTCGACGTGGGCGGCCGCGCGCAGGGTTTCACGCTCAACCCGCAAATGCCACAGTGCCGGTTGCGATTTTTCGTCCACGCCCACGCATTGCGCTTGCATGGCCAACTCGCGCACCAAGGCCTGAACCGAGCCAGCCGCAACCATCGCCTTCACCACCTCGGTCCAGCGGTCTCCTTCGGGCGTGGTGACCACCGCCATCACCGGGCTGGCAACCTTGGCTAATACGGCCACAGCGTGGGCCACAGGCGCAGCCACGTTGGCAGCCAGTTCAGCGGCGCTGGAGCTGCCCTCTTCTTCCCAAGGTGCGGGCTCGTCCAGCCACGCAGGTGGTTCATTCGGTGCCACTGTGGCGGGCGGTGCAACGGGTCTCGTGAGCGAGGTCGGCGCTGCCTGCACGGGTGCCACGGTCGGCACCACAGGACGCGATATCGCCACTGGCCGACTGGCCAGCAGCGCTGCAGACGTTGGTGCGGCGGCGGCATGGGCCTGCGCGGGCACCAGTTGTGCCGCGCCACTTGATTCAACCCGCTGCGTGCTCGCCGCAGGCTTGGTACCACCGGGCCGAAACGCCAACAAACGCAGCAGCACCATCACCAAACCACTGTATTCGTCCGGGGCCAAACCGAGTTCGGCGCGGCCATGCAAACACATGCTGTAGGCCAGTTGCACTTCGTCGGCGGCAAACGCAGCAGCCAAACGGGCTACCGCAGGCGCATCGGGATCGTTCGCATCGAGTGCACCCGGCACAGCTTGCTCAACCGCCATTTGTTGCAGCAGGTCAGCCATTTCTTCCAAAGTGCCCGAAGCTGACAGACCCAACTCGCGCAATTGATCAGCAATTTGAACCAACACCGCACCATTGTTTTGACTCAGCGCATCTAGCAAACGCACGGCATGGCTGCGGTCCACCGCACCCAACATCTGGCGCACGCCCGCTTCGGTGAGCGCGCCACCACCAAACGCAATCGCTTGGTCGGTGAGCGACAGCGCATCACGCATCGACCCCTTGGCCGCCCGCGCCAACAAACGCAGCGCGCCCAACTCCGCCGACAAAGCCTCCGCCTCCAACACCGTCACCAAATGTTCCTGCACGGTTTGTGGGGCCATGGGCCGCAAATTAAATTGCAGGCAACGCGACAACACCGTGGGCGGTACTTTTTGTGGATCGGTCGTGGCCAGCACAAACTTCAAATAGTCGGGCGGCTCTTCCAGCGTCTTGAGCATGGCGTTGAAGGCCGTGTTCGAGAGCATGTGCACCTCGTCGATCATGTAGACCTTGAAGCGCCCCATCACGGGCTTGTAAACCGCTTGGTCCAGCAACTGGCTGATCTCATCCACACCGCGGTTGGAGGCAGCGTCTAGCTCCACGTAGTCCACAAAACGGCCGGCATCAATGTCGCGGCAGGCATCACACACGCCGCAGGGCGTGGCCGTGATGTTTCCTTGGCCGTCAGCCCCCGTGCAATTGAGGCTTTTCGCCAAAATGCGCGACACCGTGGTTTTGCCCACGCCACGCGTGCCCGTGAACAAATAAGCATGGTGCAAACGCTGCTGCGTCAGCGCATTGGCCAATGCCTGCACCACATGCTGCTGGCCCACCAGGGACTCAAAATTGCGAGGGCGGTATTTGCGGGCCAGAACCAAAGTGCTCATGGCCGACATTCTACGAGGCCCCCTTCAAGATGCCGCGCATTGAACTTGGCGGGCTGTGGTCAAGTTGAACGACGAGCTGACCAAGATCCAAGACATCCTTTGCTGAGCAAGAAATCTTGTGCGTGAGGCCTGCGTGGAGCCCATCTCCCGTGCAGTAGCCGTCCACAGAACTTGATTGGCGACATTCGTCAGCTTGACGCGTTTGGGCTGAGGAATGTCGCACATCAGTTCAAAAAAGCCTGTGCAAGCTGGACGCGCAATACGCCGGTGGACGGGATCCCACCGGGTGTGACGGTGGCACAGTCAAGACACCCGCTGCAAACACAAGCGCAAGCCGCCCTGGGGGCGCAAGGTGACATTCAACACCGGTGAACAAGGCGGCGCGTCGTGTGGCAGAACGATTCGATAACGCTGCAACAACATCGCCGCCAGCAGGGTCATTTCCAGCATGGCGAAGTGCTGACCAATGCAGACCCGAGGCCCGGCACCAAAGGGCATCCAAGCGCCACGCGGCGGCGGTGGCGCATCGGGCAAAAAGCGCTCGGGGCGAAAGGCTTGTGGCTCTGCGAACGAACGCGGGTCGCGGTGCAATTGCCACAGCGTGATGCGCAAGATTGCTCCTTGGGGAATGTGCCAGCCGCCCAGTTCCATGGCACGGGTCGTGCGTCTTGACATGAGCGCACCAACTGGCGGAAAGAGGCGCATGGCCTCTTTCAAACTCGCCGTTAACCAAGGCAACGCCGCCAAATCGTCTGGACCCGGATTGCGCCCAGCAAGCACCGTGTGCACCTCTTCACTGGCACGCTGCGCGACATCGGGATGTTCAGCCAATAAACGGCTCCACCACAACAAGGCAGTGGCCGAGGTTTCGTGGCCAGCCTGAAAGTTCACCATGCATTGGTCAAACACCTCGGCTTCGCTCAGCCTCTGCCCGTTTTCATCGTCACGCAGGGCCAGCAACATGGACAACAAATCGTCATGCGATGAGGCGGCTGCAGCGCGCCGCGCGGTGATGTGGCGGCCCACCAATTGCCGCAAGCTGCGAATGGCACGGCGTTTGGCGGCCTTGCCCGGCAGCGGCAACCAGTCGGGCAAGGTGACGGGCCAAAACATTTCACGCATGGCCGTCTCGCTCAGGGTCTGCGTGGCCCAAGCGGCCTCCCGGCTGTCTTGCGGGCGCACACGGTCGCTGAACAAGGTTCGCAAAATCACGTCCATGGCCAAGCCGGAGAACAGCGCATCCATCGGCACCAGGGCCTCCCTCTGCCCTGTCGGTACGGCGGCATCCAGGCCCGCAACCGCAGCGTCCACCATCAAGGCCGCATAACCCGCCACCCGTTTCGGCGTGAAGGCGGGTTGCAGCATGCGGCGCTGCCTTTGCCACGTGTTGCCCTCGGTGGTGAGCACACTGCGTCCAAACACCTCGGCAAACACGTCCACACCACGCTCCCAGCGAATCAGGTGCTGGGCGTTGTCCACCAAGGCCTCACGCACCAGCTCGGGCGTGAACAAGTCATAGGCGCGCTCGTTCACCACACGCATGAAACTGATGTCGCCGTGGTCGCGCTGGAGTTTTTCAACAAAACCCAGGTAGTCGCGTTTCATGTCGCGCAGCATTGGGAAGCCCCACCACCGTGAAGGCGGCCCGGGCGGCAGTTCGCCTGGGGCTCGGGGCGTGGCGGTCAATGCAGAAGTATTAGGCATGCTCGAATGGTGAGTGAAATTTGAAGTGTTCATGAGGCTGGCATGCTGCCCTTACGGCCGCGCCGCGTATAGAAGGATTTCGACATCACAGGGTTTCTTGATTGGCGACATTCTTCAGCCGTCCTCCGTTCGCCCTGAGCCTGTCGAAGGGTAGCGCTTGGCACTAAACGCTGGCTTCGACAGGCTCAGCCCGAACGGAGGTAGGGGTCGAGCTGAAGAATGTCGCTAATCAGGCAGGGTTTTGAGTGGCCACCTGACACCAACACCAGCGGAGCGCTCAAAGGATGCTCTGCATCATTCGTTGCGGACCGTGGCAGCACGGACTCGGGCGGTCTACGGCGTTGTTTTTCATGCCAATAGCCGTGCTATTGGCATGAAAAACACCTTGTAGCCCATCCCGATCCGCGCCACCACCGCCTCGCAAGAGTGATGCAAAGCATCCTAAACTTTCACCATGCCACCCACCGCCCCCCTGTCTAATGCCATCAACCGCCTGTGGTTGCCGCGCACATCATTGAGCACCTGCCTGCGTGGCGTGATGGCCCGCAGCACCTTGGGCCTTGAATTGACCGAGGCACAGCGCTTCAACTACTTTCCCGCGTCGCCGCTGTGCGTCATCAACTGGTGGTTTCACGGCAGCAGCGAGTTGCTTCCGTCTGGCACGCCGGTGCAACTGGACAGCGCCCACCGCACCACCCTGTCGGGCGTGATATTCAGTGGCCCACAAACCCGGCCCTGCGTCTCATGGTGCCCCGGTCCCGCGCACGGCATGATGCTGCTCTTCATGCCCGACGCCTTGCACCAGTTGACCGGCATCGACGTACCGCAAACGGTCAACCGTTTCATCAACGTGCGCGAGATTTTCCCATCCCACTGGGTTGATTTTTTCAACACCGTGGCCGCACAGGCCGACGACGACCAGCGCGTGGTACTGATCCAAGATTTTTTAGAACCCCTGTGGAACGCCACACGGCCCAAACAACCCATGCAAGCCCACCGCGTCCGGGACTGGGCCCAGGCCTTGGCCCTGCGTGCCGCCACCTCCGGCGCGGGCCGCAGCCTGCGGCAAGTGGAGCGCCGCATCAAACAATGGGCCGGCCAGCCCCTGCGCGAGCTGCGCGGCATGGGCCGAGCCGAACACGCCTTCTTTGAAGGCCTGGCCGCCGCCGAACAAGGCCAGCACCCCAACTGGGCGGCGGTGGCCGAATCCAGTGGCTACGCTGACCAATCCCACCTTTGCCGAGAAACCCGCCGCGTCACCGGATTTGCGCCGGATGAGTTGTACCGGCGTATGGCCTCGGATGAGGGGTTTTGGAGTTATCGCTTGTGGGCCTAGCAAGCTGCTGAGCTTGCAGCACGAGGAAACGTTTGCCATCTTCAACCCATTGCGCATCAAAGCCCCTGCCCAACGTCTGTTCAATTGATACGCCGCATACTGCAGCCGTCGAAAAAGACACAAGCGTCAACATCGCAAGCTACTCCCCATGAATTTGAATACCGACATTTCTGTGCGCGTCGTGCTGCACTCGAACGACCTGCCCTGGCAACCCAGCCCCGCCGCCGGCGTGCAGCGCCGTTTGCTGGCCCGTGAAGGCGGTGAAGAGGCGCGGGCCACCAGCGTGGTGCGCTACGAGGCCGGGGCCACTTTTTCTAAGCATGCGCATCCGCAAGGGGAAGAGATCATCGTGCTGGAAGGCGAGTTCGAGGACGAAGATGGCATCTACCCTGCAGGCACCTACCTCAAGAACCCACACGGTTCCAGCCATGCACCGCGCAGCGCCAGCGGCTGCACGCTTTTCGTCAAGTTGCGTCAGTTGAGTGAAGACGATGCGGAACGTGTGGTTGTCCGCCCGCAGGACCAGCATTGGTCTCCCGGCTTGGTGGCCGGCCTTGAAGTCTTGCCGCTGGCCCAGTTCGGCACCACCCACACCGCCTTGGTGCGCTGGGCACCCGGCACCGTGTTCAACCCACACCGACACCACGGCGGCGAGGAAATTTTTGTCTTGCAGGGCCAGTTTCAAGACGAGTTTGGCAACTACCCCACCGGCACCTGGATACGCAGCCCGCACCTGAGTTCACACCAGCCGTTCTCCGAGGCCGGGTGTTTGATCTTCGTGAAGGTGGGGCATTTGGCCTAGCCCGGATATTTCACCGGGGACGCGCCCGAGGAGTTGTACCAGCGCATTGCCAAGGACCAAGGGTTTTGGGCTTATCGCTTGTGGCGCTAGTCCTGTTTTTGCATCAAGAAAATGCTGAATAAATCGCCTCAGTTCAGCGCTTCCTAAAGAGAGGCCTGGGCCACAGCGGCCACAGACTCAGTCTCAAGCCTGCGGCCCAACAGCCGATGATGCTTGGTATGAAAACCACAACCCGGCTCCACCAGTGAAAGACATGGCTGCTCAGTGGTGGGTGGGTGCCATTTTTTTGCTAGCGGGCTGCATCTTCACCAGCATCATTTGGCATGAGTTGCATGCATGGAACAAACGCGCACGCAGCCTGGCCACCAGTTTGGGCGGTCAACTTGCCTCCGGCAGCGTCATCCACCTTGATCACAGGGGCCGCGCCTGTGAGGTGGCATTGGGCCGCGTGAAACATGGACCCACGCAAATTCAACTCGCGGTGCCCGCCCAGGTGAAACAAACGCTGTCGGTTCACCAGCGTGACTTGATAGACGCCACCGCCACCGCCTCAGGGCTGATCGCGCCCTACGCCACAGGCGATCCCGCCTTCGACGAGGGCCTGCTGATCCAATGTGCTGACCCCACCGTGGCAGCAGCCCTGCTGGCTGCAAGCCCAACGCGAGCGGGATTGAAGCAGTTGTTTGATGACGGTGTGCACAGCGTGATTTGGTCAGCGCAAGACCAAGCCGTGATCATGCGCGCACACAGCAGCCCCGATGAAAAACGCAATGTCGCACTCATCCACCGGGCATTGGCCCTTGCCATCGACAGCACCCCTGACCCGCTACCCGGGACGTCCAAAGTCTGGTCTGGCGGGCGCAACTTCAAGGTCAATACAGAGGGCCGGGGCACCATCATCGCCGTGATGCTGGCCGTCGCGCTGCCCGCGTTGGCCGCACTCCCCACCATCGGCATTGACATGGCCTACCCGCCAGTAGAACGCGGCCCGGTCATGCGTGGCGCCGCTGCCTTTGCCTTGCTGGCCACGGTGGCCTGGGGCGTGGTGTCGTGGCGGCTGCGAGGGCGTGGTCTGCTCAACCACCGCGCTTGGCTGCCCATGCTGCCTCTGGTTGCATTGGGTTCTTGGGTGATTGCTTATGGCGCAGCGGTTGGTGTGAACGGTGCGGCCGACAACGCCGAGCCCATCACTGTCAAAGGCGACATTGAAGAAAAGGTCCAGCAAACCCGCAGCGGCTCGGTTGACCATGGACTGATCACCAACGCCGGCTTTTTTGGGGTGAACCCCAGCATCCATCGGGAAGCTCGCGTGGGTGACACACTGTGGGTGACCACCCGTCCAGGCCGGCTCGGCATCCCTTGGCGCCACCAAGTGGGGGACATGCACCTCGCTGCCAAGCAAGACGAAACCCCTCCTGAGCCCCCACCACGCCGCAAAAAGCGGCGCAACAAAGACCAGTGAGGTCGCTCACGCTCGCAGCTTGGCGAGACGCTCAAGTGCCCTGCGCAGGCGCTGCGAGTCAATCCAAGGCGCGTACGCCGCCCTCGGCTGCGTGAACATCAAACGCCCTCGCCAGTGACACAACTTGGGCTCGGCAATACACGCCTTCTGTCAAGGCCTGACACCCTGCGCAGCAGGCGGTAGAGCCCACCGTGGCGGCACTCACCGAAAATCGACAGCCGCGTCATCCACAATTCTGCAAGTCGTATGCGATCAGCACACATGGCGCAGGGCAGCCCATCCGTAGCGGATTCGCTGTCTTTGCCATCACCACAACACAGGAAGCCAGCTTTTGGCACAGAACAACGCGCCGCAGCCAACACCCAGGCCAGGCCCACGCCAAGAACACGTGCAGCGCGCTGCCGTCGTGGCGCATCGCGCGGGCAACGCCCCTAGGCCCACCCGCGCCCACCCTCCGCCACAGCGACCAAGGAAAGCGATCAAGTCACAGGTTCACAAAAGAACCGAACGCAGACACGTGCTGCTGGCCGTGTTGGTCTCGCTGCTGATGCACGCGCTGGTGTTGAGTTTGGTCTTCAGCGGCCAGGGGCTCGGCTTGCCGGGGTTTGGCCTGCCTTGGCAAGAGCGGCGAGCCGCAACACCCGATGTGCGTGTCGTGCTCATGCCGCCCCGGGTCAGCGGTTCGGAACCAACGAGCCCAGTGGCCTCGCCGGTAGTTCAACCACCGCTGCCACCCGTCTCCACAAGACAAGCGCCCGCCGCGATCCTGCCCACAGCGCCAGTGCTTGGGAACATCACCGACGAAGCGCCCACCAGCGCCGCCGATGCAGTCGCCACAGAAACGCCGACGCGCTCGGAAAGCGCCCTGGATGCGCCGCCTGCACCCAGGACCCCGGCTGCGGCCATCACCACCGCGCAGACCGACAGCGCCTCACCCACCAAGCCCCCAGCGCCACAGCCTGCGACACCGCCGACCATGCCTGTACAAGCGCCGGTATCACAGCCCGTCATCACCACGCCGTCAGAGCCCGAACCAGAAAGAGCCGTGACTGCCGCGCCAAGCGCGTCCAGCCCGCAGGCCGTTGCACGCGCGGCCAATGAAGCGGCAGAAGCGGCTCGTGAGCAGATCGAGACAGCCGCACAGGAGCGAGCCATCGAACAGGCCCGACTCGACGAGTTGGAACGCCAGGCGCAAGCCCAGATCCAACAGCGGGCCCAGCAACAGGCGCAGCAGCAAGAGGCAGCTCGCATGCAAGCCAAACGACTGGAGTCGGAGCGCCAGGCGGCGGCACAGCTTGAAGCTGCCAAACAGGAAGCCGAGCAAGCCGCACGCCTTGCTTTGGAAGCCGAGCGCAAAGCAGCCGCCATACAAGCAGCCGCCCTGCAAAAAGCAGCGCAAGAGGAAGCCAGTCGCCAAGAAGCCCAAAAAATGGAGGCCATACGGCTGGAAGCTCAACGCCAAGAGTCAGCACGCCAAGCCACGGCCCAGATGGAATCTGCAAGGCAAGAAGCCCAACGAGCCGAGCGTGCGCGCTTGGACGCCGAACGACAGGAAGCGACGCGGCGAGAAGCGGCACACCTAGAAGCAGCGCGCCAAGAGACCCAGCGCATCGAGGCTGGCCGTCGCGAAGCTGAACGCCTGGAAGCCCAGCGCCAGGAGACCGCCCGCCAAGCCACAGCACGGCAAGACGCTGCCCGTGCCGAAGCTGCCCAAGACGAAGCCCGCCGCGAAGCCTCACGCCGCGCCATGGGGCGGCAACTCGATGAAGAAGCGGCCCAGCGCGCCGCAGCGGCAACCGCCGCAAACTCACCCTCTCGCATGGGCCCCTCAGCCAGCGGCGCACGCCGCGCCCGTTTGTTGGGCCGCAGCGACCCCAACCAAGAACTCGTGCTGTACGCAGAAGCCTGGGCCCGCAAGATCCAGCTCAACCCCACGCTCGACAAAGTGCGCGAAGCGTCGCGACGCCCCTACACGCCGCCCCTCGTCACCGTCGCCATCCGCAGCGACGGCTCTGTAGAGTCCCTGACCTTCGTGCAGTCCAGTGGTGTGCAGGAAATCGACCAAGCCGTGCGCGACATCGTGCAAAGCCTGGTGCCCTACGCCCCCTTCTCACCCGCGCTGGCGCGTGAGGTGGACGTGATTGAAATTCGACGGTCTTGGCAGTTTGATACGGCGGTGCGGGTGTATTGAGGGGGCGGCGGGAGTTTTGGTAGTGAACGTGGGGGAGATGGACGGAAGAGTGGGGATGACTGGGGGCAAGCCTTGCCCGATGCCAGACGGTTTGATTGGAACGGCTGCTTTGCAGCGATTGCTGTCATTCACAGGACGTTGCCAGCTTCACAGTCACAGCCACGAATTCGCCGTTGGCTGATCCATCTCTGGGCCAACAACGATGACCGCTATCGTAGGTGGAGCGGACATCCACACCGTCCTGAACTGAACCAGTCGGTACCGGTGGTCTTGGGCCCCGCTGACACCGCCACCACCTGTCGTTTCATGCCCCTGATGGCCTCAATCTTGCGGGCCAGCTCTTGGCTCGAATAAATGCTGGTAGTCGCGATCCGCCGACTTGGCCGCTCGCCGCATCAACCGTTTGACCACCGCATGGATGCCTACTCCTCTTCGGGCGACCTGAAATGGTCGCGGCAGGACGCGTTATACGAGCGGAAAAGGCCTCGTGGTTTGATGGCCTCCCATCGTGCAGGCGCCATGCTGGGAGGTTGTGCCTTACTTCGTCGATTCTGGCAGTTCGATCTTGACTTCGAGCACGTCGAAATCCCCTTGTCGTTCCATCTGCACTTTGATGTCATCGGGATTCACCGAGACGTACTTCGAGATCACGGCCAACAGCTCACGCTGCAAGTCGGCCAGGTAGCTTGGGCTGGAGGGCTTGCCATTGCGCTCGTGGGCCAGGATCAGCTGCAGCCGCTCTTTGGCAACGTTGGCCGTCTTTTTCTTTTCGCCGAGGAAGAAGGAAAGGAAACCCATGCTTCACTTCCCTCCAAACAGTCGCTTGAGCAAACTGGGCTTGACAGGGTCCACGAAGCGCATGGGCTTGTCTTCCCCGAGAAAACGCGCCACCACGTCCTTGTAGGCCTCCGACACGTCCGTGCCCTGCATGTGTACCGCCGGCAGGCCCTGATTCGACGCATTGAGCACAGACTCCGATTCGGGAATCACGCCGATCAGTTTGATGCGCAGAATCTCGTGGATGTCTTGCAGCGAGAGCATCTGGCCACCTTCCACACGATTGGGGTTGTAGCGCGTGATCAGCAGGTGCTCTTTGATGGGTTCTGCCTTGTCGATGGCACGTTTGGTCTTTGAATTGAGCATGCCCAAGATGCGGTCTGAGTCTCGCACGGACGACACTTCCGGGTTGGTGACCACCAGCGCTTCGTCAGCAAAGTGCATGGCCATCAGGGCCCCTGTTTCGATGCCCGCAGGAGAGTCACAGACCACGTACTCAAATCCCATCTCGCCCAGTTCCTTGAGTACACGTTCCACGCCATCTTGCGTGAGAGCTTCCTTGTCTCGCGTCTGCGAGGCAGCCAGAACGAACAAGTTGTCGCAGTTCTTGTCCTTGATCAGCGCCTGGTTCAAGTTGGCTTCGTTGTGGATGACGTTGATGAGGTCGTACACCACGCGACGCTCGCAACCCATGATGAGGTCCAGGTTGCGCAGCCCCACGTCAAAGTCGATGACAGCAGTCTTGTGTCCGCGAAGTGCCAGACCCGAAGCAAAACTTGCGCTGGTGGTGGTCTTGCCCACACCGCCTTTGCCCGAGGTCACTACGATAATTTTCGCCATGGTGGCAGTCCTTGTTTGATGTTGTGTTGAGTCAGATGGGTGGTTGGTCGCACGGATCGTGCGATCACAGGCACCGGTGCAGCGGCTTACGAAATCGGCTCGAACACCAGCCGTTCGCCATCGAGTCGAATTTGTGCCGGTTTACCGACGACTTCGACAGGCAGCGGATTCTCGGTGGTGCGGTAGTTCCCCGCGATCGCCACCAGCTCGGGCTCCATGCAGGTACTGAAGATGCGCGCCTCGGTGTTGCCACTGGCGCCCGCAATGGCTTTGCCGCGCAGCGGGGCATAAACGTGAACGTGACCATCCGCAATCGCCTCTGCGCCGAAGTTGACTGCCGCCAGAACGATGAGGTCGCCGCCTTGGGCATACACGCGCTGGCCTGAGCGCAGCGGTTTGTGGATCACCATCGTGCCTGGCGCAACCGCCGGGGCCGTCGGCATCACTTCGCGAGGTACTTCCCGGGCCACAGTTTCCGCGCTGGCTCCGAGGCGTGGGTGCACTGCGGAAGTTTCGTGCGCATCGGCCAGCCCAGCGGCTTGAGCGGCCTCCATCTGCGCCGAGCTGCCGCCGCGAACGGCCACCGGGTGCATGCGGTAGCTGCGCAGCAGCAGCACCAAAGCCTCGAAATCTATCTCGGCAGGTGCATTGGCCACCGCCACGAGGTCGATCACGACAGGGTCCTGGTTGAAGAAATCTTGCGCATCGCCAAAACGCTTGGTCAGCTCATCTGCCAGCGCGACAAGATCGGTAGATTGAAGCACCAAAGCCACGAGCGTCATCGTGGCGCTCTTCAGATCAAAAATGGCCGGGGCATTGCCCTTGGCAACAACAGCCATGAATCTCTATCCTCTGCGAAAAGGGGGCGAGTTTACAGGCTGAGTTTTTGATCCGGCCCAATGAAGTCTCAATTTCCGTTCGGGCTGACCCTTCGACGGGGCTCAGGACTAAAGGCCATGTCGAAGCCCAGGTTGTACGCGCTACCCTTCGACAAGTCCTGTCCTGAGCCCCATCGAAGGGTCAGGGCGAACGGTTCAAACTTCACCGGTCCGCAGCAATCTCTTGGCGTTTGCGATCGACAACAAACGTTACGTTGGATACACGCTCGCAACCACGCGTCAAGTGTCTCGCCCACCAAAGTATCGGTTTCAGTTTTCATCTTTTGGTGCACGGACGCCCTGCTGCACCTCCAGTTCGGACGGTGTCCAAATCACGAAGAGCGTGCAGACGAACCACAAGTGCGAGCAAATCAAGCCAACACGAACGGCCGCACCCGCGTGAGCGACGATCTTGATGGGATTCAACGATCAAGGTCTTCGGATTTGAATTGACTAGGCAACTGGTCGACCAGTTGAACCAACCGATCATTTCCAGCGCTTTCGGTGTAGACAATGATCACATGCGAGCCCGCCACGGCATATGCAAATCGAGTCAGGATTTTGGTTCGCCCAAAGTAACCAGCTTGGCGCTGAAGCAAACCAGCCTTGTTTGTGGCGATAACCGACGTTGCATATGACAGAACCACAACCGATAAATGTGATTCGCCACTGTGTCCGTGATCTGGAAAAAAAAACTGAAGGCCTTGGGCGGACTTCACCGACTGCCTTAACGCAGAGTTCAAGTGCTTCGAAACAATGCCAACAACCTCACTTTCACTCAGAGGAAGCTGTCGAATTGAGCCCTCGGCAGCCTCCAGTGAGAGCTGCCTGACCAAATGGGCTTTGGTCACGTCGCTAACGGTTCCAGCCTCCACCTGGCTCTGTGGAAGCATGAAACCCAAAGCCACAAGCCCAAGCCAAACACTTTGAGATATGCGATGGAAAAGGCAGATCACAGGCATTTCAAAGCACCTTACTCAAGCTAGGACGCTCCGCCTTTTGATAAGTGATGGAGATGTTCTTGGCAGCACCAATTTCCGTTAGCTGCTCTGGCCTTGTCTTTGCCGTAGGCCCGGAGAGTGAAATTAGAAGATCATTGAACCTGATAAAACCCTTAGGCCCCATGATTTCAATGCACCCAATGGTGGCGAACAACTCCGTCTCATTGTCTGGCCCATCGTGTATCAGGAAGTTGTCAAAAACCTGCCAAGCACCGTTCTCTGGCGAATTGGCGCTGTGAACCTGATAACTGGGAATCCATGACTTGATAACGTGCATCTGGAAGTCCGCCAAACCGACTACCCTAGCCGTTTTTCCGTCTTTGCTTTGCACACCAAATCGCAGAACACTGAAATGTTCGCGAACTGATTTGCCAACGGCATCAGTGCCTTCAACATGGCAGTCGTATATGGGAACCCAAAACCGACCGAGCGAAATGCCACTGGGATACGCCCACGTTCGTTGTTGACCGGTTGGTTTTCCGTCGACTGTGATCTTCACTTTTCTCATCTGGTCCCCCTGGTAACTAAGGAAATGCTGAACAAGTCCTCGCAGATGCGCGCGCCTCGAATCGGGATGGGCTGCAAGGCGAAAAGCGCAGCAATACGCGAAGGTATTTCGAGTATTTTTAACGCTGCAGACCGCCCGAGTTCGAGGATGCGCGCTCTGCGCGGGACTTGTTCAGCGTTTCCCCTAATAAGCGGGTCGCAATGTAGCACCGGGCATCGGCCAATGCCGGGCAAAGTCAAACGACAGCTAACGATGGATGGACAGTAAGTACACGGTGGCATTGGCCTCTATGCCCGCATACAGCATCAGGCAATCACCATGCAAGTATTCGCGCCGCGCCTTGGCAGCGCCTTGCGGAAGGGGGGCCAGTTGTGCCAGGGCCTCTGCCGATTGCGGTGGGTTGTCGAGGTAGAAATGGCCAATGCGTGGGATGCGGGCCAAGTTGGTGATAAACGTAGCGCGCAGCTCGGCAAGCAGGTCGTCAAAGGCAAAGGCGGCGTCCGCCTTCAATAGTCGGCCCTGCAAAATTCATTTCACCCCGCAAGCCATTACTGACGATGGCGTGAATTTCCAACCGAGCAAGTTTTTTGCGCCGAGCCGTGCCCTGGCTGCCCTGAGTTGACCCCATAAGCTCAGCCCGAGCAGGGTCAACAAAAACGCCTTCGCGTCTTTTGCAGACTTGGCCGCGATAGCCCGCAGCAGCCAGCGGATGTTGTACCCCGCCGCACAACTCAGTGCGTGCAGCGCATCACCCAACTCGCCTTTGAGCCAACAGCGCTGCATGCCGTGGTCCACCTTGGTGTGGCCGATCAGCGGCTCGATGGCCTGACGCCGTTTGAGCCACTTGCGTTGCACCTTGGTCAGTGACTTGTACTTGCCACGGTGGATGATCTCCACGTTCGGGTTGTCCGCGTCCACGCCCCGGAACCCCAAGTCCACGACCACTTGCTTGGGCACACGCCCCAGGTCTTGCATCAGGTTGTTGGTTTGCTCCAGTTGCGCAGCCAATGTGTGCCCATCAAACGGGTTGCCGGGGAAACTTCTGGCCCCCACCATCAAACCACGCAGGTGCGTGACAGCCAGGCTGACCTTCACACCAAACTCATAGGGCTTCCTGGCCTTGCCCTTGCCGATGCACTCCACCTCAGGCGCATGCAGCGCGTACAGCTTGCCCTTGTCGCCTCGCTGTTGCGTGCGGATGCGTTCGGCCCGCTCCAACCAGGTCTTGAGCGCACTCAGCGCTGTCGGCCCGGGTGCCACCAACACATCAAGCTTGCGCTGCACTTCACGCATCACCACCCCGAGGATTGTGCGCTGGCGTTTGACGGCTTTCTTCAAACGCTTGAACTGCTTGGCGTGGGCGTAACCCCCGGCCTGGCGTCTGAGCGTTTTGGCTTCAAACGCAAATGTCTGCTTCAAACTGATGCCCACTCGTTTGGCAGCATTCACCACTTTGTGCCGCGCAATCTCCAGCAGCCGACTGTCCACCGGGTGGGCGATGGCCTTCTCCTGCACGGTGGTGTCCACGATCACGCGTTCCAGCTCGCTGGGCTTGATGGCCTTGATCTGCACCGCTGTCTCGATGGTGGCCTTGAGCAACTGCTCCAGACCTTCTTCGCCCACGGCGCGGCGAAAGCGGCCGATCTGGGTTGGATCGCAGGGCAAGCGTGGTTCGTAATACTCCATGCCGCTGAAGAACTGCCACACCACGTTCTCGCTCCAGCGCTGAACGAGTTCTTCGTCACTGAGGTTGAAGGAGTTCTTCAGGTACTGCAAGCTGGCCATCAGCCGAATTGACAGGCGCGGGCGGCCTGCGGGGCTGATGCCGTTGCCAAATTCGACTTCATGCGCTCCCAACAAGTCCGCCGTCACCCGCTTGGAGCCTGGGCGAGCCTGGCGAGCGAAGTGCGGTGCCAGGGCTTGTTCAATCGCGGCCCAGGGCAGCCGTTTGCTCAAAACCACCAGTGGATGTTTGTGATCGACCATCCCGTCCAGGCGTGCGCGAAAGAAGTCTGCGGTGGCTGTCATGCAAATCCCCCAGAAAAATTACTCTCCGATAACGATTCCTGAGAGATCCCGTCGTCAGCATTTACCCCATATCGCCAGCATTCATGCGGGTTGCAGGGGTTTTGCAGGGCCGACTCAATAAGAAAGGCTAAACGACGTCCAGGCCTTCCAAGAAGCCGCCGGTCAGCTCCGCGCGGCAGATGTCGTCAGCCACGCTTTTTGGCAGCCTTGTCCGTGGTGGCGCGGGCACGGCGCTGTTGAATCTGAGCGAGCACTGCGTCGGCCGGATGGGTGCGGCCGGCTTCGATGTCGGCCAGTCCGCGCTTGGCATCGTCGATCAACAGCAGGTGGATGCGCTCGCGTTCCAGCAGGTGGTAGTAGTCCAGTCGATCGGCGTCGATCAGGGCGACATAACTCTCACCGTTTTTGGTGATGATTTTTTCGGCACCAGCTTTGGCTTGGTCGGCCAGTTCGGAGAGGTTGGCGCGCGCCTGGGTGAATGGCACGACATCACTGGCTGAAAAGCCCATGGCTGGCTCCCGTGCTGGTGATTCCAGAATTCTGCGCGGTTTATCTCAGTGAGGCACGTTAACTTGATTTTTGTATGCGATTGGCCAAGCGCCGCCCCAACAAAACACCCCTCATGCCCCTACTCCAAAACGTCACCGCCTCTTGCACCACCCAGCGCCCGCTGCAACGCCAGCAAGCTGCCGGCCTGAATATCCCGCCCCAGCGGAAAACTGTCGGTGCCCGAATGAACGACGAATTTGTGGGTGGCGTTCACGTCTAACGCGGCCAAGTGAAAACCTTTGCTCACCGTGGGGGCGCTGGCGCGTTTGATTTCGATGGCCCAGCGCTGCTGCTTGGGCAGGTCCAGCAGCAAGTCGAGTTCAGCGCCGGCGGAGGTTCGGTAAAAAAATGCCTGTGTGCCCTGTGGCACCACGGCCAGGATGTTTTCAATCACCCAGCCCTCCCAACTGCCACTGACCACGGGGTGGCTGATGACCTCATCAAACGTGCTCAAGCCCAGCAGCGCATGCACCAGGCCGCTGTCGCGCACATACACCTTGGGTGAGCGCACGAGGCGCTTGCCTTCGTTGCTGGCCCAGGGGCGCAAACGGCGCACCAGCATCAGATCCGCCAGGCAATCAAGGTAACGGGCCACGGTTTGGCCGCTCACGGCCAGTGAGGCGGCCAGCTTGGCCGCATTGAGCAACTGTCCTTGTTCATGCGCCAGCATGGTCCACAAACGACGCAATGTTTCAGCGGGAATGCGCGGCCCCAATTGCGGAATGTCGCGCTCCAGGTAGGTGCTGATGAATTGCTGCCGCCAGCGCTGGCTCGCCTCGTCGCTGGCCGCCAGGAAAGACTCAGGAAAACCACCCCTGATCCACAAGCGCGGCAACTCACCAGCGGCCACCTCCACGGCCAACAGCGGCGTCAACTCCGTGTAGGCGATGCGCCCGGCCAAACTCTCAGCCGACTGCTGCAGCAAGTCACCCGTGGCCGAACCCAACAACAGAAACTGCCCCGACCGCTTGCCCGCACGACGACGCTGGTCGATCACGCCCCGCAATTGCGCAAAAAGCTGAGGCACACGCTGCACCTCGTCAAGAATGACCAAGTCATCTTGGTGCGCGTCGAAGTAAGCGGCTGGGTCGGTCAATTTGCTGAGGTCGGCAGGTGACTCCAGATCCAAATAACTCGACCCAGGCAGCGCGTCGGCCAAAGCCCAAGCCAGGGTGGTTTTGCCCACCTGACGCGGGCCCAAAATGGCCACGGCGGGAAATTCAGCCAGCAATTGGCGCAAATTAGCGAGGGCACGACGAGAAATCATCATTGCAATTATTCCATGCCACGGAAGAATTGCAATGTTCCACTCAAAATAGCTGTATGCAGCGGGATGGGGAAGTCAGGCGTCCGCCGAGGCGATGGGGATGCTTGGGTTTTGTCACTGGTGATTTAAGCCGCCGAAGCGGCTCAACCCCCCATGTAAACTTCGCCCCTTTTCAGATCCGGCAAATGACAAAAGTGTTGAGCCCGCATGTTTCGCCAGGTCGCTCTCCTGTGTCACGCAACACTGCGCGAATGCTTGCTTTGGTGGCTTCGATAGCCCAATCCCATTGGTTCCGAGCGCTACGCACCCACGCGGCAGCGCCTGGTCGGCCGGATGCGGCCTCAACTCCTCGCCAATACCTGCAGGTATTGGCTGCGGCCGTCTCGCCCCCCCCGGCTCGTCCATGCACCGCCGCATGGGCCCGCCCCTGACGAAATATGCGGGCCAGGCACACAGGTTTAACCGGCTCCGAACTCATTCGTTTGCTGGCGCAGTGGGCAGGGCCGCAGGGCGAGGCGCCATCTGGCGCGATGGCGCCTGCTTTTTCCACGCAATTGAGCCAGTGGCTGGGCTGGACGGATGCGGTGGCTTTGGCCTCGGCTTTGGACGGTGGCGCGGCGGTGGGTTTGCCTTTGCAGGGTGACACGGCAGCGCAGTTGCTGGAGGAAGGGTTGCGGGTGCGGGCGGCGTTGGCGAAAGCGCTGTCCGCACCGGGTGCAGATGCTCCGAGCCCTGGGCGTTGGCCGGTGAAGCCGCGTGTGGGTGCGCGGTTGGGTGCGACTATTGAAGAAGACCCGACGGACTTTGCCACCCACAGGCGGCGGGTGCATGCGCAGCAGCCGGCCATGGAGACGGCGGTGAGCGGCCTGCGCGCGCGGCTGCGTGGCGCGCTGGCGGCTGCCTCGCCTCAGCATGCGAAGCTCGCGGCGGTGGATGCGGTGATGGAGCAGGCGCTGCTGCCGCAGGCGCAGCGGTTGACGTCCGCGGTGGGGGTGTTGCTGGAGCGGCGGTTTCGGGCGTTGCAGGCGGCAGCGGATGGAGTGGCAGCGGGTGCGGCGACGGGAGAACCCTCACTTGCAGTGCGCGTTCCGGCTGGCAGGCCGGAACCGCTTCGTGGGCTCGTGGCGGGCCAATCGAAAACCCCACTCAGCCCCCCACCCTCTCCCATGAGTGGGAGAGGGGGCAAAGAGCCTGCGACTGTCCCCGCTTGGCTGGAAACGTTTCGCCAAGACCTCGAAGCCGTGTTGTTGGCCGAGCTGGATTTTCGATTTCAACCCATTGAGGGGCTGATGGCGGCCCTTCGTTCGACTTTGTTGGCGACGCCAGAGGCGGCGCTTGAAACCACATGAACAGATTTCTTTATTTTGTTGCGCTGATCGCGGGCCTGGCCACTTTGTGTTGGGTGGGGCTGGGCTACGTCGGCGTGAACCCCTTGGCACTGCTGATGACGGTGGTGATGACAGGATTTTTCCTGATGGGGGCGCTGGAGCTGCATCGGTTTGGCCAGGCCACGGACAGGTTGTCGCACGCCTTAAAAAACCTCAGCGCTTCTGCGTTCAACCTGCCACCCAAACCGTTCGCCCTGATCCGGTCGAAGGGTGACGCAAGCGCCAACGAGGACTTCGACAACGCCTTTAGTCCTGAGCCTAGTCGAAGGGTCAGTCCGAACGGTGGGGAAGGTGAGCCTCAAGCCGCCCCGTCATCGACCATACCAACTGAAAACCAGGACCCTGCCGCCGCATTGAGTGCATGGCTCGCATCCATTCCCCCTTCCCTGCAAAACGCGGTGCGCCTGCGCATTGAAGGTGAACGGGTGGGCCTGCCTGGGCCGGGGCTCACGCCCTACTTGGCGGGCTTGCTCGTGCTGCTGGGCATGTTGGGCACGTTTTTGGGCATGGTGGTCACGCTCAAGGGCACGGGGCTGGCGCTGGACAGCGCGACGGACTTGCAGTCGATTCGTGATTCGCTCTCGGCCCCGGTGAAGGGTTTGGGCCTGGCCTTTGGCACCTCGGTGGCGGGGGTGGCGGCTTCGGCCATGTTGGGCTTGATGTCGGCCTTGCGAAAAACAGAACGGCTGGCGGCCTCGCAGGCGCTGGATGCGAGCGTGGCCACGAGCTTGCGGGTGTTCTCCCGGGCGCACCAACGTGAACAATCGTTCCAGTTGTTGCAGCAGCAAGCGGCGCTGCTGCCCGAGCTGGTGGGCCAAATGCAGTCGTGGATGAACACCATGGCCGCGCAAGACCAGCGCCTGAAAGAGGGCCTGCTGGAAGGCCAACAACAGTTCCACCGCCAAACCGAAGTGGCCTACACGGACCTTGCCAGTTCTGTGGACCGATCCTTGCAGCAAAGTGTGCAGGAAGGCGCCCGCCTCACCGTGGCCGCATTGCAGCCGCTGGTGGAAAGCACGCTGGAGGGCCTGGCGCGCGACACGGCCAGCTTGCAGCAAACCATCACCACCCAGGTACAGCACCAACTGGATGGCTTGAGGACTGAATTCAAAACGGCCACCACCGAGGTCGCCGGCATTTGGAAGGATGAACTCAGCACGCAGCAGAACAACCACCAGCAACTGGCTACCGACCTGCGCGGCAGTTTGGAACAATTCAGCGGCACGTTTGAAGAACGATCGGCCGCATTGGTCGATGCTGTGACGCAGCGCCTGGAACACAACGTGACCCGCGTGTCTGACCAATGGCAAACCGCGCTGGCCGAACAAACACGATGCAGCCAGGCGCTGTCGCAGCACACCGAGTCAGCATTGAACGCAGCCACGGCGGGCTACCAGCAGGTGTCCACCGACCTGCGCGGCACGCTGGACGAGTTCAGTGGCCGGTTTGATGAACGATCTGCCGCGCTGGTCGGTGCCGTCACGCAGCAGCTCGAAAACACCGTGGGCCAAGTCGCCCAGCACTGGAACGCGGCGCTGGCCGAACACAGCAGCCGCCACGAGGCCCTCACCCAACAAACGCAAGCGGCCTTGACGGCCACCACCCGCGACATCAAAGACCAGGCCGCTCTACTCGTCAGCCAAGTGGCCCAGGCCCAGACCGACGCCTTGCAAACCCACAGCGCCCAAGACAAAGCGCAGTTGGCCGCTTGGGGCACATCGCTGCAAGCCGTGTGCAGCGAATTGCAGGCGCAGTGGCAACAAACCCATGCCACCGCCACCCAGCAGTGGCAGGCCCTGAGCCAGGGCCTGGAGAAAACCAGCGTGGAGATGTCCGCACGCAACGAGCAGCAGGCCCAGCACCTGCTGGCCGAGATGGCGCAGTTGCTGCGCACCGTGTCCGACGCACCGCGCGCTGCCGCCGAGGTGATGGCCGAGCTGCGGCAGAAGTTGTCCGACAGCATGGCGCGCGACAACAGCATGCTGGAAGAACGCAGCCGCATTCTGGAAACACTCTCCACCCTGCTAGACGCAGTGAACCATGCCTCCACCGAACAACGCGCCGCGATTGATGCGCTGGTGACGGCTTCAAGTGACATGCTGGAGCGCGTGGGCGGGCGCATCACCCAAACGCTGGAGCAACACACCCAGGAGATGGGCGAGGCCGCCGTGCACATGACCAGCAATGCGGTGGAGGTGGCCAGCCTGTCCGAAGCTTTTGGGCAGGCGGTGCAGCTTTTTGCGCAGTCCAACGAACAACTGATGGCGCAGCTGCAGCGCATTGAAGGCGCACTGAGCCAGTCCATGACGCGCAGCGATGAACAACTGAACTACTACGTGGCCCAGGCGCGTGAGGTGATCGACCTGAGCATCAGCTCGCAAAACCACATCGTGGACGAGTTGAAACAACTGGCACGCCGCCGTTCGCCGGCAGAAAGTGCGGTTTGAAATGTGGACGTTGACATGCGCTGTTGACATGGGCGCTTTCACATGCGCACTGTTAAGAGCCGCTAACAAAACCGTTCGGGCTGACCCTTCGACGGTGCTCAGGACAGGACTTGTCGAAGCCAGCGCGTACCTCGGTGCAAGGCCCTTCGACAAACTCAGGGCGAACGGTGTATGCGGTGTTTTGTAAGCGGCTCTAAATGACTAACCACGACATCGACGCAGGCCTGGAAACCAGTGCCGACAGCACCGCCCCCGTGTGGGCCGTGTTTGGCGACCTGATGGCCGGGCTGCTGGGCGCCTTCGTGCTGATCCTCGTGGCCGCGCTGGGCATGCAGCTGGAGCTGGCCAACAAACTGGACACCGAGGTGAAGCAGCGACAAACACTGGAGCAGGCACTGGCCGGGCCACTGGCCACGGGCCGCGTCACGCTGCAAGACGGGCGCATCGGCATCAGCGGCAGCGTGCTCTTCGCCTTCAACTCGGAAGAGCTGCAACCCGAAGGCCGCCTGTTGCTCCAGAGCCTGGCCAAACCCCTGGCCGGTTACCTGGCCGAACGCAATCAAATGCTGATGGTGAGCGGCTTCACCGACGACAGGCCCATGCGCGGCGGCACACGCAAGTTTGCCGACAACTGGGAGCTGTCTGCCCAGCGTGCACTGACGGTGACCCGCGCCTTGATGGAAGAAGGCGTGCCCCCCTCCATGGTCTTCGCGGCAGCTTTCGGTTCAGAACAAGCCGTGGCCTCCAACGCCGACCCCGAAGGCCGCGCCCGCAACCGGCGCGTGGAGATGTCGCCCTTGCCGCGCAGGGCGCAGAATGCCGCGCCTGCGGCTTCGCGGGAGTGAAGGTTGAAGTCGATGGTTGAGAGCGACACCACAGCTCCCCCCTCCGTTCGTGCTGAGCCCTTCGACGTGGCTCAGGACAGGCTTGTCGAAGCCAGCGCGTACCTCGGTGTGGATTCTGGAATACAGCCCCCAGCTCCAAGCCCTTCGACAAGCTCAGGGCGAACGGAGAGAGGCGACGTGCACACCCCTTCCGTTCAGGCCGAGAGAGACAACACGTCCCCACCCTCCGTTGAGGCCGAGAGAGACAACACGTCCCCACCCTCCGTTGAGGCTGAGAGAGACAACACGCCCCACCTGTCCGTTCGGGCTGAGCCCTTCGACGGGGCTCAGGACAGGCTTGTCGAAGCCAGCGCGGACCTCGGTGTAGCCCCTTCGACGGCGCTCCAAACAGAAGCTGTCGAAGCCGCACTCACCACCTGGCGTGCGCAAACCGCACCCACCCTGCCCGCCACCCATGTTTTTTTCATCGAAGCCCTGGCCCGGCGTGCAGCCCTGCTCCAGGGCGAAACACGGCAGCACTTGAATCAAAAACTACTTCAAGCCCTGACCGCAAGCACCCCGCACAGCCCCAGCGCGCCCGCACAAACCGCCACGCCAGACCCGTCACAAGAAACCGACACAGCCATCAACGCCCTCACCGCCTTGCGGCAGCAACTGGACGCACAAGCCACCGCGCCCGCCCGAACCGCCTGGCGCACCCAGAACGCCACGTCCTTACGCGCCACCTGGTCCGCACTGCACGCACAACAACGCGTGACCCACGCCCTGGCCAGCAAACCACCGCAGGCAGGCCCACTCAACTCTGAACAACTCGTGCACCGCTCATTGCTGCTGATGCGCGATGTCTCGCCCGCGTACTTGCAGCACTTCGTGGCCACCATCGACGCTTTGTCCTGGGCCGAGCAACTGCACAGGGGCCACAGCCCGATGGGGCACCCAGTAGCAACCAGTGCGCCGCGCAGCAAAACGCCACGGGGCAAAGGCAGCTGAACCCGACCGGTACTGCGACTCTGAAATAACGGAACAAATGAAAGCGGTGAATTCGTGCCGATGGCAAGGTGCAAACCGCAGCGATACTGGGGTATCGCGAGGATTTGCAACGCCGCCATCGGTGCGAAGATGCGCTTTCATGTTTCGTTATCTCTGTGTCGCAGTACTAGGGAAACAGCGCGCCACGTGGCACAACAAATCCGACCGCCGCACCATTGCGAGCGTGAGGTGATCGAAGCTCAATGGCCGCTCTGGCTTGAGCGTGCCCGGCAAGCGATACGGATTCAATTGGTTGACGTTTCAGAACATCATGACAAATACAAATCCGTTCGGGCTGAGCCTACCGAAATGCGAACGGATTCCCAGTTGTCATGTCTTTTGAAAGCATCAACAGGTTCAAGGGTCAAGACGACTCTGTATGAAGGCTTGCGTTTGCCGTCGGTTCGAAAAAGGCATCTTGTCTAGCTTTTGTTGTTTTATGCCCGAGCCCATCGAGCAGTTGTCATTTTTATGAAAGCAACAGAAGCATCTAGGTTAAAAACGTCAAAATATATCAAGATTCGCGTTATTCAACAGTTCGAAATAGACATATTGTCTATATTTTGTCACGCCATGTCGGTATCAATCGCGTCCTAGCAGTGTTCACCGACCACCCCGACCTCCATAATCGGATCGCGTAACCATCTGTTACGCGCCACTTAGCACTGGAGTGAACTCATGATTCATCGATTTGGTCGAACTCTCGTTTTCATTCTTGCCGTCACCGTGACCATCGGTGCTCAGGCTCAACGGGTTAAAGGTGCAGGCTCAAGCTTTGCTGCTGCGCTTTACTCTGACTGGGGAGACCAGTTTGCTAAACCACTGAAGATGGAGATGTCGTACAGCGCAATCGGTTCATCAGGTGGAGTCAAACGCATCATTGATCGATCGGTAGACTTTGGTGCCTCCGATCGACCGTTGAACCGAAAAGATCTTGAGACGAATTCCCTCGCTCAGTTCCCCACCGCTGTTGGCGCGGTGGTGATCGTCACCAACGTGCCAGGCATACCCAGCGAAAGAATACGATTGAGTGGACCCGTGTTGGCAGACATCTACAGCGGCACGATCAAAAATTGGAACCACCCCGCCATCGCCGCGCTGAACCAAGAGTTGAGTTTTCCGTCGCTGGCCATCATTCCAGTTCATCGCTCGGACGGGTCAGGCTCAAGCTATGTGCTCACGAGTTACCTCAGCAAGGTCAGCTCCGAATTCGCTTCTAAAGTGGGCGTGACATCCAACCTGTCGGTTGTCGGCGGTAGAGCAGCCCCCAGCAACCGCGAGATTGTGGTCACGGTGCAAGGCACGACTGGTGCGATTGGCTACACCGATTACTCATTCACCAGTGAGTTGGGGATCAGCACCGCACAGGTCAAAAACCGTTGGGGCATTTACGTTTCAGCCACCGCCAAGTCCATGCAAGACGCCGTGCGCATGGCGGACTGGGAACTGATGCTGATCGACCAGGACCCCACCTTTGAGATGGACTTGGCCGATGCACCCTGCCCCAGTTGTTGGCCCATCGCTTCTGTCACTTACGTGTTGGTGCCGCTAAAAACGAGCAACATCAACAGCAGCTGGGTGATTGACCTCTTCGAGGCGGCCTTGAGCGAAGGAGATGCCACAGCGATAGCAAACGGCTATGTGCCACTGCCTTCACGGGCCAAATCGATCGTCAAGTTGTCTATGCGACGCTGGCAGTCCACTCTGGAGCGCAACGGCGCTGGAAAGTCACAACGCCGCAGCGAGATTGAGCTGCAGGACAACGATGCCGACAACAAGGTGCTGCTAACGGCGCTACGCTATTGATCCGGCCCAGTGAAGTATCAACGCCCGTTCGGACTGAGCCTGTCGAAGCCCAGGTTTCACGCACCACCCTTCGACAAGGCCTTTAGAGCCGCTAACAAAACCGTTCGGGCTGAGCTTGTCGAAGCCAGCGCGTACCTCGGTGCAAGGCACCTTCGACCTCGGGGCGAACGGTGTATGCAGTGTTTTGTTAGCGGCTCTTAGTCCTGAGCCCTGTCGAAGGGTCAGGGCGAACGGTTGATACTTCATCAAGCCTGCGCAATAACTCCCAGCAACGGCTACACCGCACATTGCTGCCGATGCGCGGTGGCTTGGAAAAAGTCAGGGGAAAGGACTTTGGCCTGCGGCGCGGCGAGTGATGCGCTTGGCAGCGCATTTCTTCACGATGCCAGCTTGAGCACGGAGGCCTAACGGCAGCTCATCACTGAACAACCCATCGCAGACAAACCAGCCGTCGGAAGAAAAGTTTCCTGCAAGGGCCAGTCTCTGCGGTTTCACATAGCGGCTCGTCAGCGCTGAAACCGCCTGCGGTCCGCCTGGCCGTCCTCGATGCCTTGGAGCGCCCAACGCAGCACGTCTTGCGAAGCGGGCGAGGTCGGTTCATTCTTGTTGCCGCGAACCAGCGCATCGAACCCCGGGTATGCAGAGAACAGGTGCTTGAAGGCGTTGTAACCACGCGCAAGCACACCCGTCAGTATGCGTTCGGTGAACCCACCTTGACCGAATCAACGATCAGGTGTTGACCGGTGCAGTCGCAGCGACGCTGGCAGTCTCGGGCGATACCCAGCGGTGCGGCAGCAACTCGTGCAGTCGGCTGTTGGGCCAGGTGGGCAGCTTGGTCAGCACGTCTTTGAGATAGACCCACGCATCATGCCCATTGAGTTTGGCCGACTCGATCAACGTCATCAGCACTGCCGCGCGCTCGCCAGCTTGCTGGCTGCCCACAAAGAGCCAGTTCTTGCGCCCCAGCGCCAGCGGCCGGATCGCGTTTTCCACCGCGTTGTTGTCAATCGGGATGCGTGCATCGGCGAGGTGTAGGGTCAATGCCGCCCAGCGCTTGAGCGTGTAGTCCATCGCCTTGGCCGTCACGTCAGCATTCATGAGTTGCTGACGCTGGGTGAGTAACCAAGCCTTGAACTCTTGGAGCAGTGTTGTACTGGTGTCTTGCCTGAGCTGATGTCGCTCCTGCAGGGTGAGTTGCGCCCCCTGGCGCTCCACGTCATACAGTTGCTGGATTCGATGGAGCGCCTCTTTGGCGATCTCGCTTTGGTTGAGCTTGTGGGCCTCGAAGAACTTTCTTCTGGCGTGGGCCCAGCATCCGGCCTCTTGTATTGGCTGTTGTTTGAACAAGGCTTTGTAGCCCGAGTAATCATCACAAACCAAGCTGCCTTGGAATCCCTCCAGCAGCGTGGCCGCATGCTGGCCTTGCCGACTGTTGCAGAACTCGTAAACCACGGCGCGTTGTAAGCGTCCGGCAAACCCCACCCTATGCAAAGGCATAGAAGGCTGCGAAGGTTGCTGTTTTGACAACAGCGAAGGGGCGGCAAATGGCAGCGGTGGGATGGCAAGACAAGATCAGGCGACAACTGGACGTGGTTCAGCAGTGGAGGCAGTCCGGCAAAAGCATTGCTGCGTGGGCGCAGGCCCACGGGATGGATGCAAAGCTGCTGATGGGGTGGGTCACTTATGAGGGGCGCTGGCGGCAAAGGCTGGGCCAGGGCCAGTCGCATTTGACCGTCTCGGCAGCCCATGCCGCAGTCGGCGCAACCGCTGATGTTGCCCTCAAACCCAAGGGGTTTGTGGCCGTTCGAAGTAACCCGGTGGGCCCGGTGCAAGCGGTCAGCAGTGCGGCTGCCAACGCGGCACATTCCTGCGCCGTGGCACAAACCAATCCCAACCCCGCCAGCGTGCGCATTGAGTGCGTGGTGGCAGGCGCAGGTCCAGGCGCTGGTGTGGTGCTGCACTGGCCTGTGGATCACGGGCACGAATTGGCGGCCTGGCTCAAGTCGATGGCCGCATCATGATGCGCATCGACGCCATCTATCTGGCCTGCGGCGCAGCAGACCTGCGCGCGGGCATGGACACCTTGCTGGCCCGCGTGGTGCACAGCTTTGAAGCCGGTGCGCAGCCCCATACCGCGTATGTGTTTGCCAACCGCAGTGCCAGCCGCTTGAAGGTGCTGCTGATGGACGGCTCTGGCCTGTGGCTGTGCACGCGCCGCTTGAGCAGTCGGGCTCGATTCATCTGGCCGCAAGATGAAGCTGCTCATGTTCAAATCACCGCCGCGCAGTGGGATTGGCTGGTTGCCGGTGCGCCGTGGTTGCACCTGGGCGCGGTGCAGGCCGTCACCGTGGTGTGAACGCTGTGATGGTTGGTCAATGCGTGTATCTCCCGTCTTGCCTCGCGCGTGCGCGCGAGGCAAGATGCGCACATGCTCAAAGACGTTGATCCCGCATCAATAAAAGCCCAGCTGCAAGCCCTCGGAGACACTGCAGCCGCACAGTACGCACGGGAACTCATTGAGCGACTGCAAATCCAGTTGAAGTTTGAGCACACCAAGAACGCCGCGCTGAACTTCGAGCTGACCCGCTTGAAGCAGTGGCGCTTTGGTAAAAGCAGCGAGAGCCTGGACGCACAAGGCGGCAATCCTCAAACTCAGTTGTTCGATGCAAAAACCGAACAGCTTCTCGTTGAAGAATCCAAAGCCGAAGACCGCGCCGAAGATGAGGCCCGCACCCCAGGGCCCAGCCGCATCAAACGCCAAGCCAAACGTCAGGCTCTGCCCAGCCAACTCGAGCGCATTGAGCACCACTACGAGATCGAGCCCGCCTTGTGCAGTGCAGGGCATCCCTTGAAGCGCATTGGCCAAGACATCAGCGAACAACTCGATTGCGTCCCGGCCCAATTCTTTGTTCACCGTCACATTCGTGGCAAGTACGCATGCGTTTGCTGCAACACCGTGCTGGCGGCACCCATGCCCGCCCAGATCATCGACAAAGGCATTCCCGCGCCAGGGCTGCTGGCCCAGGTCATCATTGCAAAACATGATGACCACCTGCCTTTGTACCGCCAAGAAGAGATTTACCGCAGGAGCGGTGCCTTCATCGCGCGCTCCAGCATGGCCAGTTGGGTGGGGCAGTGCGGTGTTCAGCTGCAGCCCTTGGCGCAAGCGATCAAATCCCACCTGCTGAGCCAAGCCGTGCTGCATGCCGACGAGACGCCGATCAAGCTGCTGGCGCCCGGCTCAGGCAAGACAGACACCGCCTACGCTTGGGTCATCCGTAGCAGCGACTTGGAGGCAACTGAACGCGCCGTGGTTTACGAGTTCTGCAACAGTCGGCAAGGCCAGCATGCGGCCACGCTGCTGGAGGGATTCCAAGGCAGCTTGGTTTGTGATGATTACTCGGGCTACAAAGCCTTGTTCAAACAACAGCCAATACAAGAGGCCGGATGCTGGGCCCACGCCAGAAGAAAGTTCTTCGAGGCCCACAAGCTCAACCAAAGCGAGATCGCCAAAGAGGCGCTCCATCGAATCCAGCAACTGTATGACGTGGAGCGCCAGGGGGCGCAACTCACCCTGCAGGAGCGACATCAGCTCAGGCAAGACACCAGTACAACACTGCTCCAAGAGTTCAAGGCTTGGTTACTCACCCAGCGTCAGCAACTCATGAATGCTGACGTGACGGCCAAGGCGATGGACTACACGCTCAAGCGCTGGGCGGCATTGACCCTACACCTCGCCGATGCACGCATCCCGATTGACAACAACGCGGTGGAAAACGCGATCCGGCCGCTGGCGCTGGGGCGCAAGAACTGGCTCTTTGTGGGCAGCCAGCAAGCTGGCGAGCGCGCGGCAGTGCTGATGACGTTGATCGAGTCGGCCAAACTCAATGGGCATGATGCGTGGGTCTATCTCAAAGACGTGCTGACCAAGCTGCCCACCTGGCCCAACAGCCGACTGCACGAGTTGCTGCCGCACCGCTGGGTATCGCCCGAGACTGCCAGCGTCGCTGCGACTGCACCGGTCAACACCTGATCGTTGATTCGGTCAAGGTGGGTTCACCGAACGCATACGGCGCGTTCAGTTGCCTCCAAGTCGCTGCTACGGATGACCCAAGCGTAGGCGGTGTCTGTCTTGCCTGAGCCGGGCGCCAGCAGCTTGATCGGCGTCTCGTCGGCATGCAGCACGGCTTGGCTCAGCAGGTGGGATTTGATCGCTTGCGCCAAGGGCTGCAGCTGAACACCGCACTGCCCCACCCAACTGGCCATGCTGGAGCGCGCGATGAAGGCACCGCTCCTGCGGTAAATCTCTTCTTGGCGGTACAAAGGCAGGTGGTCATCATGTTTTGCAATGATGACCTGGGCCAGCAGCCCTGGCGCGGGAATGCCTTTGTCGATGATCTGGGCGGGCATGGGTGCCGCCAGCACGGTGTTGCAGCAAACGCATGCGTACTTGCCACGAATGTGACGGTGAACAAAGAATTGGGCCGGGACGCAATCGAGTTGTTCGCTGATGTCTTGGCCAATGCGCTTCAAGGGATGCCCTGCACTGCACAAGGCGGGCTCGATCTCGTAGTGGTGCTCAATGCGCTCGAGTTGGCTGGGCAGAGCCTGACGTTTGGCTTGGCGTTTGATGCGGCTGGGCCCTGGGGTGCGGGCCTCATCTTCGGCGCGGTCTTCGGCTTTGGATTCTTCAACGAGAAGCTGTTCGGTTTTTGCATCGAACAACTGAGTTTGAGGATTGCCGCCTTGTGCGTCCAGGCTCTCGCTGCTTTTACCAAAGCGCCACTGCTTCAAGCGGGTCAGCTCGAAGTTCAGCGCGGCGTTCTTGGTGTGCTCAAACTTCAACTGGATTTGCAGTCGCTCAATGAGTTCCCGTGCGTACTGTGCGGCTGCAGTGTCTCCGAGGGCTTGCAGCTGGGCTTTTATTGATGCGGGATCAACGTCTTTGAGCATGTGCGCATCTTGCCTCGCGCGCACGCGCGAGGCAAGACGGGAGATACACGCATTGACCAACCATCACAGCGTTCACACCACGGTGACGGCCTGCACCGCGCCCAGGTGCAACCACGGCGCACCGGCAACCAGCCAATCCCACTGCGCGGCGGTGATTTGAACATGAGCAGCTTCATCTTGCGGCCAGATGAATCGAGCCCGACTGCTCAAGCGGCGCGTGCACAGCCACAGGCCAGAGCCGTCCATCAGCAGCACCTTCAAGCGGCTGGCACTGCGGTTGGCAAACACATACGCGGTATGGGGCTGCGCACCGGCTTCAAAGCTGTGCACCACGCGGGCCAGCAAGGTGTCCATGCCCGCGCGCAGGTCTGCTGCGCCGCAGGCCAGATAGATGGCGTCGATGCGCATCATGATGCGGCCATCGACTTGAGCCAGGCCGCCAATTCGTGCCCGTGATCCACAGGCCAGTGCAGCACCACACCAGCGCCTGGACCTGCGCCTGCCACCACGCACTCAATGCGCACGCTGGCGGGGTTGGGATTGGTTTGTGCCACGGCGCAGGAATGTGCCGCGTTGGCAGCCGCACTGCTGACCGCTTGCACCGGGCCCACCGGGTTACTTCGAACGGCCACAAACCCCTTGGGTTTGAGGGCAACATCAGCGGTTGCGCCGACTGCGGCATGGGCTGCCGAGACGGTCAAATGCGACTGGCCCTGGCCCAGCCTTTGCCGCCAGCGCCCCTCATAAGTGACCCACCCCATCAGCAGCTTTGCATCCATCCCGTGGGCCTGCGCCCACGCAGCAATGCTTTTGCCGGACTGCCTCCACTGCTGAACCACGTCCAGTTGTCGCCTGATCTTGTCTTGCCATCCCACCGCTGCCATTTGCCGCCCCTTCGCTGTTGTCAAAACAGCAACCTTCGCAGCCTTCTATGCCTTTGCATAGGGTGGGGTTTGCCGGACGCTTACACACCTTGTCAGGCTCTTGAACGTTGAATTGCCGCTCCAGCAGGTTGGGTGCAATCGGCAAATCATGTTTGCTGTCGGTGGTGATCTTGAATCTGCGTTTGCCTTTGGCGCGAATGCCGTGCAATTGCATGAGCTTTTGCACCCGGTCTTTGCCCACCCGGATGCCGCGTGCCAGCAGTTCTTTCCACATGCGAGGCCAGCCGTAGCTGGCCCTGACCTGGGCGTGAATTGCTTTGATGTGTACCAGCAAGGCGTCATCACTGAGGTGGCGTCGTTGCGCCGCACTGGCCCGCCGCAGGAAGTGCTCGTGATACCCGGCCACGCTGACACGCAGAACCCGGCACTGCACAGAGATTGGCCACACCCGCCGGTGGCTTTGTATGAAGGCGTACTTCACGTCGATCCCTTTGCAAAGTACGCCGTGGCCTTTTCCAGGATGTCGCGCTCCATCTTGACCCGCGCCAGCTCTGCCCTCAAGCGGCTGATCTCCATTTGTTCGCTGCTTACCTTGACCCGGCTGTCAGCGCCCTTGAGTTTGCCTTCGCGGTGCGCTTTGATCCAGTTGAACAGCGTCTGCTCAACCACCCCAAGCGTCCTGGCCGCTGCCGCCATGCTTTGCCCGCCTTCCACCAGCCGCACCGCCTCGAACTTGAACTCCTGCGTGTACCTCGCCCTTTTGGCTCTCTTCGTCATTTCCGCTCTCCTTTGCTTGCGATTGAATCACTCAGCAAGGGATACGGTTTTCGGGGGCAAGGTCAGCTAGCAAGACTTCGGGGTCAGGTTCTCAGCTTGCAAGCATCATTGCACGACTACCCAACACTGCCGACTATTCGTCCGCCTAGAACCCCTATGTTTACGGCACGGATTGGGGGTCAAGTCTCAACACTGTTCGTTTAAGTCCGATGGAACCAGAACCCGTTCGGGCTGGCCCTTCGACAGGCTCAGGGCGGACGGTATAAAAACAGTATGAGGTCAATTCTCACATTTCAACATTGCAGGTAGGAGTCAGCGCGACCCATATCGATATGTTCGTATTCAGTCCCATAAATTTCAAAAGCCCGCTCGGCACTGCAATTGCGTATAACAAAACAGGTGCTCTGACGGTGGGTTCTATCGCTTGCGCTGGAGCCTGGCAAACGCACAGTTCAAGTTGAGCACACCAAGGTCGTTGGAACCGGCATGGCCGATGGAGGTGTGCCGTTGGTGTTCGAAGCGCAAGCGGGTAAACGGTGTGTCGTTAGCGAGCATACCGAAGGAAGAAAGTTTGATGCCTGGTTGACCACGGACAACCGACGCAAAGTGCCACTGTTAAACCCTTCATCGAGAAAACGAAGAACCCGTGACTGCGGGGCTGCTGAATGATCCAATTTTCCCTACAGTTCGCCTCTGATGATGCGCCAACTTGTTTTGTGCCGCACGAACTCGTCCTTGCCTTTCTATGACTGACCCCCAAACTCAACGCGAACAAACGTCGATCAAACAATTGACGTCGGTGTCCCAAGCCCGTCAGATTCGTTTGCAAACCGAACGTGAGGCTCTGGCCGAGCGGGAGCGTGTCATGGAGCAAGCCTGGGAGAACCAGCGACTGGATGAGGATTTACTGGCGCAGCAGCGTGCGCAATGGGTCAATGCACGACAAGCCTGGGCCCAAAATGGCGGTGCAGTGCGCCACGCCATTGCGCTGCGCCGCGACAAGGAGTTGCTGGTGGACATGGCGGCTTTGGTGGCGCGTCGTCGGGCTGGGTTGCAGGTCAAAGCGGATCGTCTGAATGAGGACATCAGCGCGTGGGCCAAGCGCTGGCATTCAGCGCAAGAATTTGAAGAATCGCTCGAAGAGCGCGCCCGCGTGCTGCGCACCTCACTGGAACGCGCCTCAGAGCGCCAAAGGGACGAAGAATCTCTGATGGCGTTGACCACTGCAACCTATTCGGGCGCAAGCCCTGACCGCTCACAAAGGCATTGAGAAACATGGCGGCCGACGACATCCAAACCATCAACCCCGCAACTGGTCTGGCAAGCGAGACGCTCGCGCAGCCGGGCGCAGTCGCGCCTGTCAGTGCCGAGGCCCTGGAACGTTGGACGCGGGCCGTGACAGCACCGGCTGCATCGCAACAGCAAGACGCGGACCCACCTGCTGCGGCTCCTGCAAAAGCTGATCCGCATCAACCAGGGCAACTGGAGCAGCAACCGAGCTTCGGTCATCTGAATGCGCCAGGGCAGCCACCGTCTGCGCCAAGTGCGGCGCAACCTCGGTTGTCCGCGCCGTTCCTGCCGGAAACTGAAGATTTGCAGCCTTTGCCCTTCACGCCCGTCAGCACTCAGTCCCGCGCAAATGCTTTTTTTGCCGACACCAAAACCGCTGATGCGTCTTCGTTGCAACCCCAGCCGACGACGACACCATCGCCCGCTTCAGCCAACCAGCGGGCCGCGTTCAGCGAGGTGTCTCCCCTCGGTGCTGCCCTGCAGAGACCGACATCTACCAAGCCTGAGGTCACCACCACATCACAACCCCAAGATGGAAGTCAGGCTGCCGGTGTTGCGTTCAATGCGCAGGAAACTCCGGTGCCGTTGCACACGCAAGGCACCGGGCAACGTGGCGAGGAGGTTGGTGGCGGGGTCAAAAAAGGCGTGGGCTTGCAACCAGCAATTGAGCAGAATGAAGTTCCTTCGAAGCAATACAAAGAAAGCGCCGGTCAACGCCGCGAAGACTCAACCTGTGGTGACGATGCGGGTGACAACGCCACCGCAGCTTTGAAGTCACAGCCTGCGCTGGTGCAAAATGAGACCGATGCCACACGGGCACTGCCATTGAGCGCACTGCGCGGTCTGCACGCCCACCACCGTCAGAGCCGCTTTGATGCCGCCTTGCCCGACCGCGTGAATGCCGAAGGGTCAGCCGCTGCAACCACCGCGCTCAACGCCACCGCCGACCTGTTGATGCCGCGCATTCAAGCGCAGCCGTCGCCAGATGCCGGGGTGGCCACCAACAGCGTCGGCGCGGTGGGCGGCAAGGAACAGTTGCATGCCCTTATCGAGTCCTGCTGCAGCCGTTTGTGGGTTAACGATGGCGGCGGTCGTGCCCCTCAGGGCGTGATGTTGGACCTTGGCCGCTGGATGCCAGGCGCCACCATCGAAGTGGCCAAAGCAGCGGGCGTGCTGCGCATCACCTTACGGGGTGTGGACGGCGCGGAGCGGGCGCGCCTTGAGGATGAGCTGCAAGGCTTGGGGGATGGATTGGCCGAGAAACTGGGATGCCAAGTGGTTGCTGCCGTGGCCACTAACAAGGAGTTGACATGATGATGGAAGGCGACGGAGTTTTGCGCACAACTGCCGATGGATCGCCATCCACGGGGCTGTTGGGTGCATTGTCGGCCTGGGAGTTTCAATGGTCGCCACAAGGTGCGCCCGAACAGTGGGCTCATGTCACGGGTCAATTGCGCTGGCGCGGTTTTGACATGGGGTTTGCAGCAGATGGTTTGTTGGGCCTGGACGGGCGTTTGGCTGCCCCCAGCGTCGCAACCATGCCAGCGCACCTGCAGCAGTTGGTGTTACAGCATTTCGCCGACGATTGTTTGCGACCCCTGAAGGACAGCCCCTTGGGCGACATGACCCTGGTATCTTTGCAGTGGCATGAAGACCCCTTGCCCATGGAGGGCGAGTTTGAATTCACACTCAAACGCGCCGAGCTGCCACGAATTAGCCGTGGCCGCTTAACCGTTTTTGACCAAGCCGGACGTTCACAACTCATCAACGCCTTGGCCACTTTGCAATGGCCACTGCCCACCGGTTTGTCCACGCTGAGCGGGCACCTTCAAATCGGATCAACACACTTAAGCGCTGAGGAATGTGCTGGCCTGGAAACGGGCGACCTGGTGTGGTTAGACGACGCCGAGTTGGCACCTCAAGGCTTGCGTGCACGCTTCATTCCCAGCGATGCGTCTGAGCCCGTCTGTTCGGTGTGGATCAAACGCAGCACCATGCAGCGGCAAACCTTGGTAGAAAGAAACGCGGTCTTGCAAGAAAATGCCAGCCACGACGCCGGTGTCCTGCTAACAGCCAGCAGCCCCGATATGGTGGTGCAACGCACTTGGTTCCAAGGCGTGCCAGGCCAGCAATCCTTGGCTCAAACCGCGCTCACGATGCCTTGGTTGCTCAGCGACCAAGGGAAAGCCCGCTTCGAAGGCCAATTGCTGGTGGTCGGCCGCCGTCTCGGTTTGCGTGTGATACGTGTGTTTTGAATGGCTGCTGAACTTGGAGAACACCCCGATCCGTTCGGCAATGAAATGTGGAGGCTGAATGCTTCGGGGGCAAGGCTCGGGGGCAGTTCTCACAAACCGACATTGCCGCCATAGACCAGCCCTCCAATGGACCTCCAGAGCCTTGGCGTCAACCTGATGGCCGTGATCTGGCTTATCACAGGTTGAACGTAAAAGTTCAAACACAGCCGTCGCAGATAACGACTATTTCAATAGAAAAGCGAGTGAATTAAATGTTGGGTCAAGACCCCTTATTGCTGATCTTCAGCCTCGGCCTCATCGGCATTGCGCCGTTCCTGGCCGTCATGGTCACGTCTTACGCCAAATTGGTGGTGGTATTCAGCCTGGTGCGAAACGCGCTTGGCTTGCAGCAGGTGCCGCCCAATATGGTGGTGAACGGCTTGGCCTTGGTGCTATCGCTTTACATCATGGCACCGTTGGCGACGCAACTGGGTGCTGCCATGGAGGCACCGGTCAAGGGTGGCAACGCGGTCAAGTCTGAGGTCTTGATGGGCGCGCTATCGGCTTCGCGCGAACCGCTGCGTGCCTTCTTGGATAAACACTCGGACAAACGCGAGAAAGAGTTTTTTGTTCGCACCTCTAAAAGCTTGTGGCCTGCGGACCAAGCAGCGGCGGTCAAGTCCGACGACTTGCTGATTCTGGTGCCTGCTTTCACGGTGACTGAGTTGACCGAGGCCTTCAAGATTGGCTTCTTGCTCTACCTGGGTTTTGTCATTGTCGACCTGGTGGTGGCCAATATTCTGGCGGCGCTGGGCATGATGATGTTCTCACCTACGGTCATTTCCACACCGCTCAAGCTGATGCTCTTTGTGGTGGCCGACGGCTGGGGCAAGTTGATTCATGGTCTGGTCTTGACCTACCAATAGGGATTGATCATGGACATCGCAAGCCTCACCACTTTTTTGAAACAAGGCCTGGCCTTGACTTTGATGTTGTCCTTGCCCACGGTGATCGTGATCGCCGTGGTGGGTTTGGCCGTGGCGTTGTTGCAAGCCGTGACCCAGGTCCAGGAGTCTTCCATCGGATTTGGCATCAAGCTGATTGCGGGGGTGGGCGTCATCGCACTGACTTCGCAATGGATGGGCAGCGAGCTGTTCAATTTCATTGACTCGATCTTCACCGCCATTGCGCGGATCTGATCCATGGGCTCCTATGAATCCAGCGCGGGCTTGCTTTTGATGGTGGCAGTATTGTCCGCCCGCATCGGCACGGCCTTGCTCATGTTTCCGATGTTTGCCGCTGGCACGCTGCCCACCAGCGTGCGTGCCAGCATCGTCGCTGGTCTGGCCATTTGCCTCTTGCCCGTGGTGGGCATGAACAACATGCTGGCCTTGGCGCAATTGGATGCCATGTCGCTGGCCATGCTCTTGATGAAAGAAGTGGCCTTGGGTTTTGCTTTGGGTTTTGTGGGCAGCGTGGGTTTTTGGGCCGTTCATGCGGCCGGTGCCATCATTGAAAATCAGGCGGGCTTGTCTGCAGCCACCAGCATCGACCCCTTGGCGGGCGAAGAAGACTCCCTGATCGGTGGCTTTTTGGTTCAGGTGCTGTCCATCATGTTTTTGGCATCGGGTGGTTTTCTTATCCTCCTCGGTGCGCTGTACGAAAGTTTCAGCGTCTGGCCGGTGATTGACTTGGCCCCCAAGATCGACCCCACTCTTTGGCTGAACGCTGGCGTTCAAGTGATTCGCTGGTTGAGCGAGCTGGCCCTGCGTGTGGCCGCACCGTTTGTGCTGCTGATGTTGTTGGTTGAAGTCGGCATGGGTTTCCTCGGCCGTTACGCGCCGCAGTTCAACGTGTTCTTCCTGGCCATGCCCGTCAAAGCGGCCGTGCTGTTGATTCTGTTGTTCGTTTACGCATTTGTACTGGCCGATGGCTCTTCACTGCCTGACGTGGCGGGTGCCATGCGACGTATGTTTGCAGGAGGCTGACATGGGCTGCAAAGACATTGGCTTGCGCCACGTTTTGAGGCGTCACTATGGCTGAATCCGGTCAGGGCGGTGCCCAGGAAAAAACCGAAGAACCCACGCCCAAGCGGCTGCGTGATGCGCGCCAGCAAGGTGATGTGTGGCAGAGCCACGACTTCACCACCACGGTGACCATCGTGGTGTTCTCGCTTTTGGCGATTGCGGGTGCCAAACCTGCTTTGGTTTGGATGGCCCAGGGTTTGGGTGAAATGGTGATGGCGTCCACACAAAAAGACACGAACATGGTGCAGCGATTGCGCGCTGCCATGTGGGATTTGGGGCTGTGGACAGTGATTGCAGCCGCAATTTCCGTGCTGGTCAGTGTGGTGGCCAGCGCCATTCAGGTGGGCGGTGTGATGAGTTTTGAACGTCTTTCCCCTGACATGAACCGCCTCAACCCCATAGAAGGTTTGAAGCGGATTTTTGCTTGGCGCACGGTGGTCGAACTGATCCGCTTGCTCATCAAACTGCTGGCCTTGGGCTTGGTGTTGTGGATTCTGGCGCGCTCGCAATTGCCGCTGTTAGCACAGGCACAGCAAGTGCCGCTGGCTGGGTGGTTGATCGCTGGCGGCAAACAGTTTGAAGCCATGTTGCTGCTGTGCTGCGTGGTTTTTGGCGTGATTTCACTGCTGGACTTGTTCTACCAGCGCTGGGACTACATGCGGCTTAAGCGGATGAGCAAAGAAGAAGTCAAACGCGAATACATAGACCGCGAAGGCGACCCGATGTTGCGCGGCTTGCGCAAACAACTGCACCAAGAAATCAATTTCAACAACATGCTCAACCAGGTGCGCAAAGCCTCGGTGGTCGTGGTCAACCCCACCCATGTGGCCGTGGCCTTGCACTACGACCCCGACGAGACACCTATCCCCATGGTTGTCGCCAAAGGCGAAGGCGAGGTGGCCCGAGCCATCCGCGAAGCGGCCGAAGAGGCAGGTGTGCCCATTTACCGCGATGTACAGCTTGCAAGAACCTTGAACAGCGGCACCCCCATCAACGACTACATCCCAGACGACTTGATCGAGGCCGTGGCCCAAGTGCTGCTGTGGGTGGAACGAATGAAAAAACAGGAGGAAGGCCCCCGGGCCTAGAAATAATGATCAAGCCAAAACTCGATTGGAAATCCCCGGCTTCGCTCAAGGCCAGCAGTTCGGGCTTGTCCCTGGGCTGGGGAAACCTCGGAAAACACTCCGACTTGCTTCTGATTGGCCTGTTTGTCGCCATCATCGCGCTGATGGTGTTGCCTCTGCCGCCTTGGGCGCTGGACGGACTCATTGCCGCCAACCTCACTGCCTCTGTGGTGGTGCTCATCGTGGCGGTTTACATCCGCTCGCCACTGGGCTTGTCCACGTTTCCGGCGCTGCTGTTGTTCACCACCTTGTTCAGGCTGTCGCTGAACATCGCGTCCACACGGCAAATTTTGCTCACCGGTGATGCTGGCGAAATCATCAAGACTTTCGGTCAAATGGTGGTGGGCGGTGACGTGATTGTGGGTTTGGTGGTGTTCCTGATCATCGCTTTGGTGCAGTTCATCGTCATCGCCAAAGGCTCCGAGCGCATTGCAGAGGTCGGCGCACGTTTCAGCCTGGACGCCATGCCTGGCAAACAAATGAGCATTGATGCCGACTTGCGCGCTGGCATCATCACCAAGGACGAAGCCCGCACGCGCAGGCATGCGCTGGAAAGCGAAAGCCAGCTCTACGGAGCCATGGACGGTGCGATGAAGTTCGTCAAAGGCGATGCCATCGCCGCCATCATCATCGCCGCCGTCAACATCATTGGCGGCATTGCGGTGGGCATGCTGCGCAAAGACATGTCACTCGACATGGCCACCCATGTGTATTCCGTGCTCGCCGTGGGTGATGCGATGGTGTCGCAAATTCCATCGCTCTTCATGTCGGTCGCCGCCGGCATTGTCGTTACCCGCGTGGCAAAACAAGACGGCAAGACCACCAATTTGGCGCAGGACATCATTTCGCAACTTCAAGCCCACCCCCGCGCTTTGATGATCGCGGGCGCGGTGGTGCTGGGCATGGGTTTTGTTCCGGGTTTTCCGCTGCTGCAGTTCTCCATGCTGGCCGCCGCTGCGTTTGTGGCCGGCTGGTGGGCGTCGCCTGGGCAGCAGCGCAAACGCCAGGGCTCCATCGGTCAGCCCTTGCCTGCGCTCACACGCGAAGGCAGCGACGCCGCCCAAACCTTTGGGGAAGCCGCGACCCAGGCGTGGGCCTCATCGCTCACGCTGCGTATTGCACCGGATGTCATGGCCGCCTTGGACGCTGCACGTTTGGACGATGCCGTTGCCCTGGCTCGTACCCAATTGCGCGAGACCCTCGGTTTGCCTTTTCCGGGTTTGGTGCTCGGCACCGCCACCGAGGCCGGCACGGTCACCTTCGAAGTACACAGTGTGCCCACCCTGAGTTTTGCGGTGCCCGCTGACCACGCCTTATTGGCTTTGGTGCCCAACTCGCGTGCCACGCGGATCAAAGGTGGGCAGGACGGCCCCAACCTCTTCGGCCTGGCCACACGCTGGGTGCCTGTGGCTGACTTGCCCGACGACATGGACCCGAGTTTGGTTCACAGCCCTGAAGCTGCTTTGGTACTGGCCATGCAGCGCTTGATTGAATCACGGCCACATAAGTTTGTTGGGGTACAAGAAGCCCTGGTACTGTCGCACCAGCTGGAGGCCGAGCTGCCCGAACTCGACCGCGAAATGCGCCAAGCCGCGCCGCTGCCCCGTGTGGCCGAGGTGTGCCGCTGGTTGTTGGAAGAGGGCGTCAGCCTGCGTGACCTGTCTGGTTTGGCGCAGGCCTTGGTCGACCACGCCGGCAAAGAGAAAGACACCGGCCAGTTGGTGGAAAAAGTTCGCCGCGCCCTGACCGATCAAATCACCCACCAGCACACCAATGCCAAAGGCGAACTGGCCGCAGTGATTCTGAGCCCGGAACTAGAGGAACAACTCGCCGCCTCGGTGCGCGTCAGCTCCAAAGGCAGCAGCCTGGCTCTGCCGCAAATACCCAAAGACGCCTTGCTCAATCAACTCACCCGCGCTTTCCAAGGCAAAACAGTGGCGGGCCTGAAGTCTGTGCTGCTCGTTCACACCCCGGAAATCCGACCCGCACTGCGCAATTTGCTCAAAGAGTCCGACCTCACCGGCCACGCCGTGCTGTCGGTGGACGAACTGCGTGCCAACTTGAATGTGATGGTGGTGGCCGAGATAGACCAAAGTGCGCTGAGTGCGCTTTGACATTGAGCATAAACAACGGTGTGTTTTTCAGGCGCACGGTGTGTGCAAGGTCCAGCCATTGCTCAACTGCGCGATTGAAACACTTTGTAAGATCAGGGGCGTTTTTCACGGATGCTGTTTTTGTGTAAGCAAATGCTGGCATTATCAGTTTGGGTGTTTTGTGCGGAGCCAGATCCAAGAATCAGTTGCCCGCGCCGGCACCCAATGGGCCCCCACAAAGGCGGGGCCCTGCGACGAACAAGGAATGGGAGTAGCTTGATATGCGTTGTCACAACACGCGCCCGCACGAAGCCGATTTAGCTTGCGGGTCAGCGGTTTTCTATGTTTCCAAGCGCTGGGGCTTTGCTCCTGGTGCCAACGCTATTGAGCGCCCCCAAACCTGTCGCTTCGCGTCAGGCCCCCCGAGGGGGATGAGAAAACTTGGGAGCGGCCCGGCGTTTTCTCATGCGCGCCCCCAAACCTGTCGCTTCGCTTCAGGCCCCCCGAGGGGGATGAGAAAACTTGGGAGCGGCCCGGCGTTTTCTCATGCGCGCCAAAGTAGTCCCTCAAGCACGCCCTCATCGGGCTGAGCAGTTGCTCGTTTCACGGCTCGTTTCGCAGCCCCATCGCTGCGCGAACAACGACTGTCGTTTGAGCCTCAGTCACACACAATTTTTGGCATTGAGTAGGTGAACACGTTCCCTGCGAATGCAGCATTTTTTGATCGATCCAACAAAAAATTATCTCGGGAGTGAAGTTATGAGTTCCATCACTAACAGTCCAGTGTTCGGCGGCGTTGCCGCAGCAGATGCCTCCAGCACCGAGGCTCAAAGCGCCGTTACCCTGACCAGCGCGGGTTATGCAGGCATCTCTAGCGATGCTGAGCAAAACACCCCCATCCCTTTGTTGCGGGACGCAGTGGCAAACGCTGCCATCGCTTACGCTGGTGGCGCATCGGTTGGCACCACAGTGATTGGGCCGAACTATGACTTTCTCTACAACGCAGAGGCCTCCACGAACTCCGGTGTCGCGGTCTCCAACCGCATAGGCGTGCTGCCCAGCGGTGGTAGTTTTGGCAGCGGCGTGACCCCTGGCATTGCGCAGGCGGAGATCAAAGACCCCGAGGCTGCACGCTTGGCCATGGCTTTGTTGGGCTACGGTCAAAGGGAGGATCAGACAACGGTGAAAGGGGTTGAAATCCCGAGCGCCACACTGGCTGCTTTGCCAGCCTACCAAGAAGCCTTCGCGCCAATCAAGGTCAGCGAAGTCAGCGGCAATCGAGACACCGCCCCGGCTGTCTACGTTGCGCAAGCGCCGAACGTCGCCCGCAGCTTGCAGAGCACCTCTGCGTCCGGCTCCGATGTGGCCGCTGTCGAATCCGCTGCGGCTTTGGGTCGTTCATCCTCCGTCACAGGCGCTGCACCGCTGGCGGCCAGCAGCATCACCACCACGGCCACCGAATTCGCCACCGCACGCCCTACCAGCACCGCAGCAAGCACGCTGACCTTTTCGGGGGCGGCGCTCATGTCAGGTGCACAGGCCCCTTCCGTGGCATCACCTGTGGTCACCACACCCTTGACCGCCAACCCGCCCGCCGCTGTCCGCTTTGACGACACCGCTGCCGCCGGTGCCGACAGCGCCACCGCAGTACCGCCCCGCAGTGCCGCCGATGTGGACGGTTATTTGCCCAAAGCCGTCGCCCTGATGAGCGGCAACGACCTGGGCCTGACGGGCTCCTCGCTGGACCGTTTGGGTGCCCAAGGCGTGGTCGGTCAAACTGCCCGCACCACCTCGGGTGAAAGTCTCTACATCAACACCCGCACTGGCAACCTGGTGGTGCAGCGCACCGACGAGTTGCTCGTGGGCCTGGGCCCCGATGCCCAGGTGCTGCGCACATATAACAGCCAAGCGCAACTCGATGGCGACAACAACGACAACTGGCGCATTGGTTTTTACCGCCAGGTGTCCTCATTGACCGGCACCGTCAACACCGCAGGCAGCAGCCTGGTGCGTGTAGAGGCCGATGGCTCCCAGCGCACCTACACCTTCAACGGCACGCAGTACGTCAATCAAGACGGCACCGGTGCCCATGACACGCTGAGTTACAACGCAAGCAGCAGTACCTGGACCTGGACCGACGGCGACAGCCGTGTGCTTGAGACCTACTCCGCCTTCGCAAGTGGCAGTGTTGCGTACCTCGCTCCCATCGTATTGCCTGCCAAATTGGCATCGCCCGATTTCGGCAAGGTGGGAGCTGTTTTCCCACATTGGCGTCATAAGATGGCAGCGGTCAAGCCACGCTTTGATCGAACGCTGAACCCAATTCTCGTCATACCGCTGTGTGCAAAAAATGGGAGTCTTGTGACTCCCATTTTTACGACCGTTTTGGCCAAGCGGCCCTAAAACGGTTCCTCATGTTGGTTCAGCCAATCATCATCTTCATCGTGCGACACCCGGGCTTGGGCCTGCTTGAGCATCTGGGTGATCTCTTGGCCATAGGACTGCATCAGCACCGCTCGCAGTTGGTCTAAAAATTCGACCACCGTGTATGCCTCTTCGGCTTGCAAGTGGGTGACCAGCCTGTGCACACGCATGTTCATGCTGCCCCCCGCTTAGCCGGGCTTTGCTGCTTGATCAACGCCTCATGCGACCGCCAGTGCGGTTGCAGCAAGGCAGCGTTCACATGCGAGACGGTGCAGATGCGCTGCTTGTCCATGCAGGCTGCGACCAAGCTGGCATAACAAAGATTGCGGCACAAACGCAGGTTGCCCTGCACCGCTCTCAATATGACCTGTACGGCCGCCTCGTCAAAGGTGTTGGCCCCTAAACCTACAGCAGCCAACTCATTGATGATGAAACTGCTCAAGTCCGAATCATTCAAAGGCAGCACCTGCTTGGAGTAGCTGATGCGGCTCTTGATGTCCTCACAGCACATCATCGACAGGCGGACCATCAAGTCCGGCTGTCCCAGCAAGACCAGGTTGTGTTTGGCAGGAAAGCGCTCGAACAGCAGGCGCAGTTTACGCAGGACGTCGATGTCCAGCAAGTGTGCCTCGTCGATGACGATGTACAAAGTTTTGTTGGCCTGCACATGGCGGTACGCCGCCTGGATCAATTCTTTCTCCATGTCCTTCATTGGCACAGTACCCAACTGCATCGACTCGGCCAATTGTTTGAGGATGGGCCCATAGGTGTGCATGGTCTGGGTGAAGAACACCACGACCGTGTCGCGCTGCTTGCCAAGCTGCACCAGATGGTCACCTATGATGGATTTACCCACCCCAGGGTTGCCCGTGACCACCGAGAAGCCGCCATGCTGGGCATGGATCTTGATCATGTCGATGGCCTCCAGCTGCTGCGGCAACAAGCTCACCTCGTGGCCCAGCTCGTAGCGATAAAACGGCTCCTTGGTTAAACCGAAACTGGACTTGATCATGAGTGAACTCCAGTGGAATCTGTTGTGACGCCCCCGTTGACAACATCAGGCATACGCAGCCGCGCGTTGGCATGCAGATCCAGCGGTGTGGCCAGCCCCATGCGTTGCCCATTGAAATACACCACGAAGTGATCCACTGTTGTTTGACCGGCTCTTGTTCGATCAAGCCGCGAGCGATCAAAACGCACCTGAACCGTCTTCTCCCGCAGATCCACCGGGCATTCATAACGCTGCGAGTTGATAGACAGCACATTGGTCTTGCTGACTTTGCGATCCTCTTCGACAAAGAACACCTCGGCCGAATAGGCGTCGTCGCTCAAGAACTTCACCCGGTTGCGGTCCAGGTTGAAACGGTCCAGCGGAATCATTTGAATGCCGCTGTGGTGTTTGGCGTTGTATTCCTGCTCGACCCACTGGTGGGTCAGGCGGTTGAGCTCCTGCAGGCTGGAAAAGCTGGCATGCAAGGTCAAGAAGCGATCCCGAAACCCTCTAAAGAACCGCTCAATCTTGCCCTTGGCCGCGCCATCGCGAATGGGTGCGTGCGATAGATGGATGTCCAGGCGCACACAGGCCTGCAAAATCTCCTTGGACGAATAGTTTGACCCATTGTCAAAATACAGCCGCTCAGGCCTGCCCCGCTTGTACAGCGCCGAGCGAAACGCCTGCACCATATTGGCCGTGTTGTCGCGCCAGAAGAATTCGGCGTGCGTGATCACGCGGGAGGCGTCGTCGATGAAGGCGATCAGAAATGTCTTCTTCCACGAGCCATCAAGCTGCTTGATGCTGGGGCCATGAAGCGTATCGGCCTGCCACAACTGGTTAGCAAACTGCATCGCAAAAGACAGCCGGTGCTTTTGCACAGAGGCCTCCTCCAACAGCTGGTGGGTGCGCACCATGCGATAAAACGTGGTGGGCGCCAACTGAGAGCGGACAAACAAGCCGCGCTGCAGGAGCACCCGGTAGAGAACGCTTTTAGGCAGCAAGCCCACCTTGTTCACAGACAGTGTGGGCAGCACCTCATGCAGGGCCTCGGCGAGCTGGTTCACTTGCACCTTGCGGTAGGCATTTTTATCGCTGCGGGTTTTATTCTCCAGCGTGGTGATGCCGCGCAGTTGGTGGCGGTACAGCCAGGTGCTGATGGTTCTCCAGGTGAACTGGTGCTCAGTGCCAGTCAATACGTCGGTGAATTTTTTATCGGCCACGAACTTGATGCGGCTGCGCATGGTGGAGCCAGGGGCGTCGTGCACGGCGTGCAGCACCCGCAGGCGTAATTCGAAAGATGGCTTGGACGCCATGGGGTCACCTCCTGTTGTTGAAAACGAGGAGGCGAGGCTATGCAGGCGGCAGCATGTTGGGCAGTGCCAAAACCTGTTGCTGTTGCGGGCAAGAGAAAAAGTCAGTAGCGGGGGCGACCGGGTGCGATGGCAGTGAGGTGACCGCAGCAAGTGGTCAAGTCAACGAAGGAGTCAAAAAAACGAGCGTTGCAGTTGTGACTGAAACGCTTGGCATAGCGGCTGCTTGAAGTGGCGCAGCAAGGCAGCCCATGTGGAAGTCAACAACTTGAGATGGGGCCAGGCGTGGGGGAAATCACGGGACGGGATGCGGCCCTGCGGCGCAGGCTCGGTGGGGTGTGTTGGCGCAGACTCCAGCAGTGGTTGATGGAACAGGCTGCGGTGGATGGTGATCTGGACAAACAGGCGCTGCACCCAGCGATAGGCATGGCGCGGTGTACAAGCGCCGGTAGCTTGCGTGTAAGCCGCACAGGTGGACACGCCAGTCAGCAGCAACAGCACAAAGATCACCACGTTGCGGCCTGCATAGTGCAAATAACGCAAGGTTGAATCCAGGTAAAGCTGCATGGTGCGACCGCAGCCGCTGTGGTGGTGTCGGTTGGAGCAAAACACGCGCTTGCCGACCAAGCGAAGATCGCCGCAGCGCTGTTTTTTACGGATGAAGCCGTGCGAGACCAATTGATGGGTTTGTCCGCAATGCGTGCAGCGCTCGGATTGCAATTGCATTGTTTGTTGGTGTATTGCTTCGAGGCTGGGGTAGTAGGTTCGCATGGACTGACCAAGGATAAAAAGGCGCTATCTTGGCGGGTTCATAGGCAGAGCCCAACCGACAGAGGGGGGGGTGCCTCCGGCGGCCTGGCAGGGGCCTTCAAAGAATAAAAAGGACGCGCAAGAAATTCACACGCGTCGAATTCGCGTCATGGCAGCCAGTTGTCTTTACGGCGACAAGTAAGTTCAGACTGCTTGCTTTGGGCGATGGGAGGGGGAGAAAGCACAGCTACCCCGTCCATTGAACGCTTGACCATCAGCATGCCGACCGACATGGCCCAACTCCTGAAGGACGCCGTGGCTGGTGGCGACTACACCACCACCAGCGAGGTGGTGCGCGAGGCAATTCACGATTGGCAAACCAAACGAGCCTTGCAACTGCATGGGTTCGCTACGCTCAAGGCTGACATCAACAAAGGTTTGGCAGATTTAGAGGCGGGCAAGACCAGCGCATTCGACCAGGCCAAGATCATTGAACGGGGGAGAAAGCTATTAGCCAGCCGCTGACCCTCTTGCTGACGGAGGCCGCCGAAACCGATTTGGCAGAGCTGTGGGCGTACATCGCACTGGAAGCCTCTGAGGCGGTTGCGACGCGGTTCCTTGACGCCGTTGAAAACACATTCAGGCCGCTGCTGCATTCACCGCAAATTGGTGCCAAGCGCGACATGTTTGCCCCCGGCCTTCGGGTGACGTTTTACGGGGCCTACGCGATTTACTACACCGCGACTGCCGAGCACCTGGTGATTGTTCGTGTGTTGCATGGTGCCCGCGACACTGCTGCGCTGGCCGAGCGCGGCGGGTTCAATTAAACGGGGGGGGCAGCCTGCGTTTGAGGTCACAGTGTGTGACCTCAAACCCGTGGTGAGGGCAGACGACCATGCATACGGCCGCACGTTGGTTGACCGTTTTGCGGCGGGTTGTGCTGTGAGTTTGGCGGTGAAGATGTCAGCGCCTCAGCGGCCACATCGGTGATGCTGCCACCCATCAACTCGCCGCGCTGCGCTTGGGCCTGGCGCTCAGACAGCAAAGCCCTCAATTCATCAACCGCTTGTCCTTCATCGGTGGCTGGCGGAATCAGTCGCACATCGGGCTTGTAAAACTTTCCCTGCTGTGCATTAGAAAAATCGTATTCATCCTTCATGGTGTCAGTGGGCGCATTGTCAGTTGGCACATGGCCTGATTCAGCGCGCTGCCTGCGCTCAGCGCGGACGGCCTTCACCTCTGCATTGATCTCTTCCATGCTCATGGGCGCAATGCCTGCAGCGGCCACGCGCTCGGCCACCGACAAGGGGGCATCGGCGGCTTGTCTTTGCTCAATGGCCCGGGTGAGCAGTCGCTCCAGCATCTGTGGTGTGAGCAGTCCTGCGTCCTTTGCGGCCTGTGCGATGGCGTCGGACAATTCAACTTGAATGGTGGTCATGGCCAAGGTGGGACGGTTTGCTATCAAGTCGCGTTGCGCACGCATCTCAGCGCGAACGGTACGCACCAGGTCTACGATCTCTTGCTCAATCTCAGGCGTGAGTTCATCAAGCGGCAGCCGATCCCCAAAAGCCCGCAGTTCCTCGCCTGCACGGAGACGGGCCTGTGAAGAAAGCGACGAGGGATCGGGCAAGTTGATTTGCGTGCCTGCTTTACAAAACTGCCCGCGCTTGCCGCTTGAAAAATCAATCTCGGCAGGCATGTCCTCGTTCTGTGCGGGCGGGGTGGTTTGTGCTTGGGTCGCAGGGGTGGCCTCGGGCCGCTCATTGTGCAAGCCATCCCGATTAAAACGCGGCTCACGAATGCGCCGGATATAAGCGGCCACGTCGGTCATGTCTTCGCGGTCGCGCCACATGCCAAACGCCGGATCATTGGCAAACTCAGCCGCTACTTCAGTTGCCACTTGGGCAGGGGCACCACGCAGCAAGCCTTCGGTGGACAGGTCTTCGTTCAGCTCGTGCCAGTGGATGCCGAAGCCCCCGCCGCAGACCTCCCAGTGGTTGCGCTGATCCGCCGTGGCATTGCTCAGGCGCGGGTACCAAGCCAGTGGGACATGGATGGCGCGGCCATCCATCAACTCCACCATCAAGCTGTCTTCGCTGAAGCGCACATCACGCACGCGCTCGTCCGCCCGGCTCATCGTGCCTTGACCTTCTGACGCTTGGGCGTCTTGACTGCGGCAGTGGTGGTGGCGATGGTGGCCGAGCTACCGGAAGCAGCACTGGCCGCCTGAGTCCAGCGCTTGGCGTCGTGCATGTGAAGGACGCCCGCAATCATGGTCTGCACGGCGTCGCGCTCTTTATCGTCCAGATGAGACAGCGCCTCGAATTGCAGCTTCATTCGCTCATCGGGGCCACGCTCGTTCTCCTCAAAAAGAAGCATGTCCGCGCTGACATTGAGCGCCAGAGCGATACGCCTGAAAACCTCGATGGTGGGTTGCGAAGCGCCGGACTCATAGCGCTTGAGCTGGGAGACATGCATGCCGATCTTGTCGGCCATTTGCTGCTGCGTGAAGCCGCATTCCTTGCGCAGCGCAGACAGTCGCTCTGAAAAACTCATGGGCAGAAAAAACCTGATGCTTGAAGTGTCCATGAGTGTAGGGAGCCGTTTTTTAATCCAGGAGGTAAAGTAGCATAACAGGAACCTTTATAAGTTACTATAAAGGCCCTTGACAGGAATTGACCCTACAACGCGGTCAGGAAAGGACAAGCACCCATGGCACGCATCCCCCAGCAAGAGCTTGAGCGGCTAAAAGAAGAAGTCAGCGTGTTGCGCTTGGTGGAGGCGGCGGGGGTGGAACTCAGGAAGTCAGGCAAGGACTGGCTGGGGCGGTGCCCGTTCCACGCGGACGATCAAGCCAGCCTGGTGGTGACGCCACGCAAAAACCTGTGGCACTGCTTTGGGTGTCAGGTCGGTGGTGGTGCGATTGACTGGGTGATGAAACACCGGGGCCTGTCGTTCCGGCATGCGGTGGAGGTGCTGAAGGCGGAGATGGGTGCACAGCCTGGGGCTTCTTCTTTAGCTGCTGCTGTGGCTCCATCGGCTGAACCGACCACACCCCCGAAGCACAGCACCGTGCGCGCCTTGCCCGCGCCAGTGGAATTGGACGCCGACGACCAGGCCTTGCTGGTGCAAACCATCGACTATTACCACCAGCGTTTGAAGGACACCGCCACGCATGAGGGCTCGGCCATGGCTTACCTGGTCTCGCGTGGCCTCACGCACCCAGGCCTGGTGGACAACTTCCGCTTGGGCGTGGCCGACCGCACCTTGGGGCTGCGCTTGCCGGTGAAGAAGTCCAAGGACGGGGCCAGCTTGCGCAGCCAGTTGCAGCGGGTGGGATTGATTCGGGAGAGCGGACATGAGCACTTCAATGGCAGCTTGGTGGTGCCCTTGTTCGATGCGGCTGGAAACGTGGTCGAGGTGTATGGCCGCAAGCTGCGCGACGACTTGCGGCCTGGCACGCCGAAGCATCTTTACTTGCCGGGTCCGCATGCAGGCGTGTTCAACCTGGCGGGTGTGGTGGCGGCTGGACAGCGTGAAAGCGGCCAGCGCGAAGTGATCCTGTGCGAAGCCTTGATTGACGCCATGACCTTCTGGTGTGCGGGGTTCCAAAACGTCACCAGCAGCTACGGCGTGGAGGGCTTCACCGACGACATCTTGCAGGCCTTCAAGGCGAACCAGATCGAGCGCGTGTTCCTTGCCTATGACCGTGATGAAGCCGGTGACCGTGCGGCGGACAAGCTGGCCGCGCTGTTGATTGCCGAAGGCTTGGAGGTGCTGCGCGTGGTGTTCCCCAAAGGCATGGACGCCAACGAGTACGCGCAGAAGATGCAGCCCGCCGACAAAGCCTTGGCCTTGGTGCTGCGCCAGGCGGTGTGGATTGGTGGTGTGCCGAAATTCAAAGCGCAGATTGAGCAAGCCGCGCCACCGCAAAAGCAGCCAGCGGCTGAAGAAAAAATCTCCCAGGTTGATGATGTAGCGCGGGCCACCACGGACAGCGCACGGGAGGCTTCTTCTTTAGCCGCCGCGCCCTTGGTCGCGCCGCAGGCGCAATCCAAAGACGTGCAGGCGCTGCCTGCTGATCTTCCCGATGAAATGCACATCGACACCGGCGGCATCACGTGGCGCGTGCGGGGCTGGAAGAAGAACACCAGCGCCGAGCAGATGAAAGTGAACCTGCAAGCGCGGCGCAAGGCTGAACCAGGTGCCTCCGCAGACAGCACGCTGGGCGCCGCTTCGTCAGGCTCAGGACAGGCGTACTTCGTGGACACCCTGGACTTGTACGCCGCCAGAAGCCGGGGTTCCTTCTTGCGTGCGGCCAGTGTGGAGCTGGGCATGGGTGAAGAGGCGGTGAAGCGCGAACTCGGTGCGGTGCTGCTGCGGCTTGAGACGCTGCAAGACGAACTCTTGGCGCAAGGCCGGGAGCAGCGCGGAAACGCCACGGCCCGCGCCCCGATCCTGTCCGCTGACGATGAACGTGCGGCCCTGGAACTGCTGCGCACGCCGAACCTGATGCAGCGCGTGGTGGACGACCTGCACGCCTTGGGTGTGGTGGGCGAGGACATGAACCTGATGGCCGCTTACCTTGCCGCCGTCAGTCGCAAGCTGGATGCACCCTTGGCCGTGCTGATTCAAAGCTCCAGCGCGGCAGGCAAGTCTTCCTTGATGGACGCGGTGCTTCAACTGATCCCCGAGGAGGAGCGCATTCGGTACAGCGCGATGACGGGCCAGAGCCTGTTCTACCTGGGCGAGACGAACGTGCAGCACAAGATTCTGGCCATTGCGGAAGAGGAAGGCGTGAGGCAAGCCGCTTATGCGTTGAAACTGCTCCAGTCCGATGGAGAACTCACCATTGCCAGCACCGCCAAGGACGAAGCCACGGGCGACTTGCGGACGCGGCAATACACCGTCAAAGGCCCGGTGATGCTGATGCTGACCACGACCGCCATCGATGTGGACGAAGAGCTGATGAACCGGTGCCTTGTCTTGGCCGTGAACGAAAGCCGGGAGCAGACCGCCGCCATCCATGCGCGGCAGCGGCACAAGCAGACGCTGGAGGGTTTGCTGCAATCGTCGCAGCGGGCGGCCATTGAAGCGGTGCACCACAACGCGCAGCGACTCTTGGCCAGCGTGGCGGTGGTCAATCCGTATGCGGACCAGCTCACCTTCTTGGCGGACAAGACGCGCACGCGGCGCGACCATATGAAGTACCTCACCCTGATCCGTTCCATTGCGCTGTTGCATCAGCACCAGCGTGAGGTGAAGGAGGTGGTGCACGCAAGCCAAGTGCTGCGCTACATCGAGGTCAGCCGCAGCGACATCGAGCTGGCCAACCAGATTGCGCACGAGGTGCTGGGCCGCACGCTGGACGAATTGCCGCCGCAGACACGAAGGCTTCTCCAGCTCACCCGCGCCATGGTGCATGCGCGTGCTGCCGCACAGCAGGTGCGTCCCCGTGATGTGCGCTTCACGCGCAAGGACATACGCGACGCCACGCAGTGGAGTGACAACCAGCTCAAGGTGCATTGCGCCAGGCTGGCCGACATGGAATACCTGCTGGTTCACGCGGGCAACCGGGGTCACAGCTTGCGTTATGAATTGCTGTGGGACGGTGGCGATGAAGCGGCAGGTAGCGAGCAGCGCCGCCACCTGTGCGGTTTGCTTGATCCTGCCGAGCTGGGACGAAACAGCGGCACGAACTACGACACAACCATGACGGCGGGCATGAAATTGCGGCAGTACGACAAGCGCAAGTTGGGGTTCAAGCGGCGCAAGTTGGTGCCAAGTTGGGCCCAAGTTGCCCTCAAGTTGGGGCCAAGTTGGGGTTGGTGAATCAGTCGCCATCCCGCGCCAACCTTGACGACGAGGCCGATTCACCCATCAACGGCGCAAAAGTGCATAGATACGGCGAAGTCAGTTCCGCGCCTGTCGTAGTCGTACAGGCGCACTGAGGGGTTGACCCACATGAAGACCGGCAAGCGGGCCTACACCCACACCCCCAAAACCACCCAGCGCTGGACGGTCTACAGCCCCACGGCTGGAGCGCCTGGCGACCTGCGCGGTCTGCTCGCAGCCATGCGCCGCTTCTTGGAGGCGCGTGCTGTGCGCGGCACCCCCGAGGGGGGCTTGATCCAGTTGCAGGTTTACTTGCGCGACTTCATCGAGTGGGCTGAATCCCGAGGCATCAGCCACCCCGAACAGGTCAGCCGCCAAATCCTGGAGCGCTACCAGCGCCACCTGCACCACTACCGCAAGAAGAACGGTGAGCCCCTCAGTACCGTCAGCCAAAAGAGCAAACTCGCCCCCGTGCGGGCGCTCTTCAAGTGGCTCACGCGCCAAGGCGAGATCGCGGCCAACCCCGCCGCCGACCTGGAGCTGCCCCGCAAATCCACCGCATCCCGCGCCAAGTCCTCTCACACGACGAGGCGCAGCAAGTGCTGGCCCTGGCCGACCTGAGCACGCTGGTGGGCTTACGCGACCGGGCCATGATGGAAGTGCTGTACGCCACCGGCATGCGGCGCATGGAGCTGGCCGGGCTGTGTACCGACGACATTGATGCAGACCGTGGCCTGGTGCTCATCCGCCAAGGCAAGGGCGGCAAAGACCGCCTGGTGCCGCTGGGCCAGCGGGCGCTCTATTGGGTTCAGCGCTATCAAGAAGAGGTGAGGCCGCACCTGGCGTGGAACCACAACGAGCGCGCACTCTTCCTGGGGCAAGAGGGGTATGCGCTGGGCCTGGCGCAACTCACAGGGCCGCATGGCGGGTTACATCAGGGCGGCCAAGCTCGGCAAACAAGGCGGCTGCCACCTGTGGCGGCACAGCATGGCCACGCAAATGCTGGAGGGCGGTGCCGACATCCGGTTCATTCAAGCCATGCTCGGACACAGCGACATCAGCAGCACGCAGATTTACACGCAGGTGGCGGTGGGGATGCTCGCCAAGGTGCATGCCCAGACGCATCCGGGGGTGTGCACTTGCCCGAGAGGTTGCAAGCGCGGCAAGAACAGCGCAGCCAGGCAGAAAAAACCCCTGCACCCCTGCCTGCCCCTTGGCCAGCGCCCAACAACGCGCCAGACGGCGATTTTAGACGCCCTGCATGAGCAGCTGGACAGCGAGGCGCGGGAAGAGGCGCAGTTCGGAGATTGATCCCAACGCGCTGACACCACCACCACATCACCACCACACCACCGAGACCATCCACAACGAGAGAGCGACCATGACTGATGAAACGCAACCAACAGCACCCGCACCGACCCGAACATCGCTGTTCAGCCGCCCCAAGCCCAGCAAACCAGAAAAAGCCACGGGCGTACCGGGCCAAGGGGGTGTCGCTGAGCCTCAAATTGCCCAAGGAGTTGGTTGGACTTGTGCGAGCGTGAGCAAGTGGCGCCGAGTGACCTGGTGCGCTGACTTCATAGCCGGACCTGTGCGCATACCTGCGTGGACGAGCACGATGCCGCTACGGGAGTTTGGGGGCGGCGGCGCAAGAGGCGGCGCGGGCGTATCACCAGGCGGCGAGGTCAGGCGAGGAAAGACAAAGCGCGGGGACAAGGCGGCGCGAGACAGTGGACGAGACAGCGTGACAGCGGCGCGGACTCGTGACACCGCAATGCCAGGCGCTTTCGCGCAGCTACACGAGGACAAGCCCAGCCGGCATTGAGCCCGTCTGTTTCTTGGGCCGCGGCGGCGGGGGCCCCTTGCCGCTGCTCAAGCAAAGTCCAGTGCGGCAAGGCCGCAAGTCCATAGCCAGGCGCTGCAAGCAGCGCGGTCATGGTGGTCTGGCCCCCCGCCCACCCTGTGGGCCTGGCGCTGACGCGCACAGGCCCGCAGCCGTGGTGGCCCCGTCCGCCCCCCAAGGGGGCTCCCTCCACACGGCGCGGCAGCAGTTCGTTTGCAGTCATCGGTGGTGCGCCACCACTGCAAAAGCAAACCCGAAACCAAAAGCAAACCATGAGGGCGGCTGCGCCGCCCTCATCGCAAAACGTTCTTCAAACCAGCGTGGCCGCAGCCCCTTCAAAGGGCAAGTAGGTCGCGCATGAGGCGCTGCTTACAGCCGCTCACGGTGAACGGCTGGGCATTCACTGCAAGGAGCAGCCTCATGTCCACCAACGGAAAACACGACACCAACAACCAACGCGCCAAATCCACCACCACCGACACGGTCACGCTCACATTGCCCGGCGTCTTCATCGAGCTGTGCCACGGCCACCAGGTGCAGCCCGGCACCGTGCTGCAAGGCTTCATTGCTGACCTGTGCGGTTTGAATGAACCGGAGGCTGGCTCATCTGGCCAAGGCGAACAAGCCGGCGACCCTGGCGACCCGCTGTATTACGCGCAAGTGGGCTATGCGTGGTTGGCCACGCTGACCACTTCGCGCAGCCGCCAACAGTCGATGAATAAGTGATCGACAAAAGAGCCAAACGCGCTCTCCTGCGGTGCACAGCCGAAGTCTCGGCCCTGCACCGCAGTGGCCGCAGCGTGTTGAAGACGGTGGCGCGTCAAGGGTTCGCTGCGACCGCTTCGCGCCCTGACTCGATGCGCCACGAGGCACGCCACCAGCCAAGCGAGCAGCTAAAGAAAAAAACGCTCACGGGATGAAGCTGCTGTGACGTGCTCTGAACTTCTCTCTTAGCTGCCAAGCCGTGGTGTCCTGGCTGAGGTGGTCGCAACCTGTGACCACCTCGCACCCGTTTGCCGATTCTTTAAGGTTGCAAATTGCGACCTTAAAGAAGTGGTGATTCTTCAAAACCGCGCCTCGCGCGCGGGCGGGGCACAATTCGCGCCATGCTCGCACTGCACACCCCTCGCAAAGCCCCGCCGTTGCTCGCGTGCAGAGAGTTCGGCTATGACCCCGCATCGGATTCACTTCAATACGGCTGGTACCAAACCGGCAGCGCCAATGAAGGCGCACGCCGAGCGGCACCGGGCTTGGCAGCAGCTGCGGTGACTTGGGGCATGAGTGGCGCGGCCAGCAGCATCGCTGGAGCCGTCAACAGCTCGGCGGGCCTTGCCGCCAATGCAGCGCTGGGCGTGGGTGTGGGCAACGCCACCGTGGCCATCGCGGCCAACGCGGTGCAACAAGGCGTGGCGGTGAGCCTGGGCCAGCAAGAGGACTTTGATTGGCGCAGCACCGTCGCAGCCGGGGTCACTGCTTACCTGGGCACCCAATGGGGTTCACCCGACTTCAGCACCGGTGCCACCTGGGGCAAGTTTGGTGAAGCATTTGGGCGCAACGTGGCGCTGGGCACTGTCAGCTCCGTCATCAGTGGCGACAGCTTCAGTAGTGGCTCTACCTTCAGGAACATCGCCCTGAGTGCCGCCAGTTCCACGGCCAGCCAGTGGGCCAGTGGGCAGAGTCAGCAGGCGCAACGGGCGCAGCAGGCAGAGCAACAGCAAATCGCGCGTTCAGGCATGGACCACGAGTATGGGATTTATGGCCAGCAAGACGGCTGGGCTCGTGAGTCTGCATTGATGCGCCAGGAAGACATGCGCGATGCGGAGATGACGCGCTTGATGCGTTTGCCTGAATCGGTGCCAACGCAAGGCATCGGGCCTTGGTCAGCCGGGGATTACAAAAACCAAAGCGACTTGCAAAGCGACAACTACAGCGGCGGGCGACGCACCATCACCATCGAGCCAAACAAAGGCTTGCTCGGTTCGATGGCTTCTCAGGGCTACAGCACGGCCCAGCAGCGGGCCTTGATGGGGCAGCTTGAGCGCTATGGGCAACTGGGTGGCTTGAGCCCCGGCGGACTGCAAGCGGGTCAGCAGTTCTATGCCGACTTGGACGACTTGAGGTCAACCGATGGCAGGCGTGGTGGTGTGTTGATCTCGGGCGAGACGGCGCAGCGTGTGGCAGCGGCCAATGCACGGGACAACGCGAGCGAGTTGCAAAGGCTGGCCAGCAGGCCAGTGATGCAGGGTGGCCAGGGCAATGTGCCTGCGGGGGCGATGTCGGGCGTGGACTTGATTCCGCGTGGTGGTTACGGGACATCAACCATCGCACCGGTGCCTGAGTTCAGTGCCAGCCGAGCCTTGAATGAGTTGTGGCGTGACTTCAAAGGTGGTGCCACCAACTTGGCGTACACCATGAGTGGTGCGCGAGCAGCGGATCAAGCCACGGCCAGCTTTAAGCAAGGCCACTACGGTGATGCCGCCATTTATGGCCTGACCAGCTTCATGGAAGCGGGCTTGACAGTGTTCACGCTGCCAGTGAGCGGCATGCGTGCTACCACGGTGACGGCTCAGACGGCGCAGGAGTTGGCGGCGGTGAGGTCAACCTCCAGCGCAACAGGTGCTAACAGTCAATTGCTGAACTCTCAGCGAGGATCGACCGGAACAGTCTTTAGCGGCCATGGAAGCTACGAGATAGGAAGCGGAATCGCGGTGGTTCCTGAGGGCACATCACTCACTGTCTATTCCAAGTTTGGATCAACGATCACTGACAGACTTGGGAACATCATTGAAACCGGTGGTGATCTCTCGAATGTCTATAGACGTACGTACAGTGCAGGTGAAAAACTTCCGAATTACACACTGCATGCGCCGAATGGGCTGTCCATCCAAGGTAACCCGTTTACCGTCAATTCGCCTACGCCTCTAACGGATCTACTGATGCCTGGAATGGGTAATTGCAGTTGGGCTGCTTGCACCTACAACTGGAGAGCCACGAATTCCAATCTTGTGTTTGACACAGTTGGCATCGCAAATAAGCAGTCCAAACAATGGATAACCATTTACTCGAACACCACACCATGAAATTCAACGACTACATCATTGCTCATGCTGATAAGGGTGTGAGTGACGAAAATTTTTTACGCACATTCGGCCAAGAAGAAGTGTTCTTCTCAATTGATGAGCCTGATACCCAGTTAAAGGATGGTCCATTGGAAGCATCCCCTGGGGCAGATGTTCGGCTACAGCTTGCGAAGCTGGATATTGGGCCGATGGCGCTGTTTTACGCATCAAGAGGTGATCGAAGGCTATCTCAGCGCTTTGCAGGCATGCCTCTCATACGTGCAGCTCAGATGATTTGCGCCACACCAGAAGTTGAAGGGCTCTTGATTCAAAGCGACGCCGACGCTTGGCTGGTGGTGCGAAAAGATGCATTGCATCAGGTAGTTGGACAAATACGGGCTTGAGATCACAAACTGTGACCTCAAGTTGGGGTATCAAGAAGGCCGCTGCTTCGATTCACTGCTGACCCCCAAGGTAGCCAGCGCCTGAGCCGCCGTGACGATGCCGATGCTGCCGTGGCTGGCCTCATGACTACCGAGCGACAACAAATGTTTGCTGTCCCCGGTGACGATGAGGTCAGCCCGTGCGGCCACAGCGGCGGCAATCACATGGTCGTCGTCTGGGTCGTTGGCCACCACACGCGGCACCGCTGCCGGACTGACCAGCGACACCAAGGCCGCGTACTGCGCCACCAGCGCTTGCACGGTGCTGCCGTACAGCTTGATGCGCTCGGTGAACTTGGCATAACCCAGCGTGTGCGCCAGTTCATCCAGCAGCACCGGGCTGCTTAAAAACACGGCTCGCGATGGATTGATGGCAGGGTTTGCCGCCAAGGTGACCTTGCCCCCGAAAACCGTATCCCTTGCTGAGTGATTCAATCGCAAGCAAAGGAGAGCGGAAATGACGAAGAGAGCCAAAAGGGCGAGGTACACGCAGGAGTTCAAGTTCGAGGCGGTGCGGCTGGTGGAAGGCGGCCAAAGCATGGCGGCAGCGGCCAGGACGCTTGGGGTGGTTGAGCAGACGCTGTTCAACTGGATCAAAGCGCACCGCGAAGGCAAACTCAAGGGCGCTGACAGCCGGGTCAAGGTAAGCAGCGAACAAATGGAGATCAGCCGCTTGAGGGCAGAGCTGGCGCGGGTCAAGATGGAGCGCGACATCCTGGAAAAGGCCACGGCGTACTTTGCAAAGGGATCGACGTGAAGTACGCCTTCATACAAAGCCACCGGCGGGTGTGGCCAATCTCTGTGCAGTGCCGGGTTCTGCGTGTCAGCGTGGCCGGGTATCACGAGCACTTCCTGCGGCGGGCCAGTGCGGCGCAACGACGCCACCTCAGTGATGACGCCTTGCTGGTACACATCAAAGCAATTCACGCCCAGGTCAGGGCCAGCTACGGCTGGCCTCGCATGTGGAAAGAACTGCTGGCACGCGGCATCCGGGTGGGCAAAGACCGGGTGCAAAAGCTCATGCAATTGCACGGCATTCGCGCCAAAGGCAAACGCAGATTCAAGATCACCACCGACAGCAAACATGATTTGCCGATTGCACCCAACCTGCTGGAGCGGCAATTCAACGTTCAAGAGCCTGACAAGGTGTGGGCGGGGGACATCACCTACATCGACACCCAAGAGGGCTGGCTGTACCTGGCAGTGGTGATTGACCTCTTCAGCCGTCAAGTGGTGGGCTGGAGCTTGCGGCAAGACATGACACGCGACATCGTCATTGATGCGCTGCGCATGGCATGGTTCAAGCGACATCCAGACAAAGGCGCAGGGCTGATCTTCCACAGCGACAGAGGCAGTCAATACGCAAGCCAAGACTTCAGGGACGTGCTCAGTGAGTACGGAATTCAGGCGTCCATGAGCAGGCGGGGCAACTGTTGGGACAATGCGTGCAGCGAGACCTTGTTCGGGTCACTGAAGGTAGAACGCCTACATGGGCAGCGCTTTGAAACCAGGCGGCAAGCCAAAGACGAGGTCATGGCCTGGCTGCTTTGGTACAACCAAGCCCGGCTGCACTCGACTCTGGCCTATGTCAGTCCGATGCAGTTCGAGCAAAGCTGGTTTGCGGCCCAGGCCATGCAAGCCAATTCGTGACTCGGTTATGGGATACGGATTACAGAGGCAAGGTCAAGGCCAGCGCCAGGCCACGAGGTAGCGGGATCACTACTTGGCCGCAACACAACAACTACCCGGCCACGCCCTGTGCAAAGTATGATGAAACACAAACAACCGGCTTCTCGCTTAAGGAGTCTCTCATCATGGCTACCCCGTCCATTGAACGCTTGACCATCAGCATGCCGACCGACATGGCCCAACTCCTGAAGGACGCCGTGGCTGGTGGCGACTACACCACCACCAGCGAGGTGGTGCGCGAGGCAATTCACGATTGGCAAACCAAACGAGCCTTGCAACTGCATGGGTTCGCTACGCTCAAGGCTGACATCAACAAAGGTTTGGCAGATTTAGAGGCGGGCAAGACCAGCGCATTCGACCAGGCCAAGATCATTGAACGGGGGAGAAAGCTATTAGCCAGCCGCTGACCCTCTTGCTGACGGAGGCCGCCGAAACCGATTTGGCAGAGCTGTGGGCGTACATCGCACTGGAAGCCTCTGAGGCGGTTGCGACGCGGTTCCTTGACGCCGTTGAAAACACATTCAGGCCGCTGCTGCATTCACCGCAAATTGGTGCCAAGCGCGACATGTTTGCCCCCGGCCTTCGGGTGACGTTTTACGGGGCCTACGCGATTTACTACACCGCGACTGCCGAGCACCTGGTGATTGTTCGTGTGTTGCATGGTGCCCGCGACACTGCTGCGCTGGCCGAGCGCGGCGGGTTCAATTAAACGGGGGGGGCAGCCTGCGTTTGAGGTCACAGTGTGTGACCTCAAACCCGTGGTGAGGGCAGACGACCATGCATACGGCCGCACGTTGGTTGACCGTTTTGCGGCGGGTTGTGCTGTGAGTTTGGCGGTGAAGATGTCAGCGCCTCAGCGGCCACATCGGTGATGCTGCCACCCATCAACTCGCCGCGCTGCGCTTGGGCCTGGCGCTCAGACAGCAAAGCCCTCAATTCATCAACCGCTTGTCCTTCATCGGTGGCTGGCGGAATCAGTCGCACATCGGGCTTGTAAAACTTTCCCTGCTGTGCATTAGAAAAATCGTATTCATCCTTCATGGTGTCAGTGGGCGCATTGTCAGTTGGCACATGGCCTGATTCAGCGCGCTGCCTGCGCTCAGCGCGGACGGCCTTCACCTCTGCATTGATCTCTTCCATGCTCATGGGCGCAATGCCTGCAGCGGCCACGCGCTCGGCCACCGACAAGGGGGCATCGGCGGCTTGTCTTTGCTCAATGGCCCGGGTGAGCAGTCGCTCCAGCATCTGTGGTGTGAGCAGTCCTGCGTCCTTTGCGGCCTGTGCGATGGCGTCGGACAATTCAACTTGAATGGTGGTCATGGCCAAGGTGGGACGGTTTGCTATCAAGTCGCGTTGCGCACGCATCTCAGCGCGAACGGTACGCACCAGGTCTACGATCTCTTGCTCAATCTCAGGCGTGAGTTCATCAAGCGGCAGCCGATCCCCAAAAGCCCGCAGTTCCTCGCCTGCACGGAGACGGGCCTGTGAAGAAAGCGACGAGGGATCGGGCAAGTTGATTTGCGTGCCTGCTTTACAAAACTGCCCGCGCTTGCCGCTTGAAAAATCAATCGGCAGGCATGTCCTCGTTCTGTGCGGGCGGGGTGGTTTGTGCTTGGGTCGCAGGGGTGGCCTCGGGCCGCTCATTGTGCAAGCCATCCCGATTAAAACGCGGCTCACGAATGCGCCGGATATAAGCGGCCACGTCGGTCATGTCTTCGCGGTCGCGCCACATGCCAAACGCCGGATCATTGGCAAACTCAGCCGCTACTTCAGTTGCCACTTGGGCAGGGGCACCACGCAGCAAGCCTTCGGTGGACAGGTCTTCGTTCAGCTCGTGCCAGTGGATGCCGAAGCCCCCGCCGCAGACCTCCCAGTGGTTGCGCTGATCCGCCGTGGCATTGCTCAGGCGCGGGTACCAAGCCAGTGGGACATGGATGGCGCGGCCATCCATCAACTCCACCATCAAGCTGTCTTCGCTGAAGCGCACATCACGCACGCGCTCGTCCGCCCGGCTCATCGTGCCTTGACCTTCTGACGCTTGGGCGTCTTGACTGCGGCAGTGGTGGTGGCGATGGTGGCCGAGCTACCGGAAGCAGCACTGGCCGCCTGAGTCCAGCGCTTGGCGTCGTGCATGTGAAGGACGCCCGCAATCATGGTCTGCACGGCGTCGCGCTCTTTATCGTCCAGATGAGACAGCGCCTCGAATTGCAGCTTCATTCGCTCATCGGGGCCACGCTCGTTCTCCTCAAAAAGAAGCATGTCCGCGCTGACATTGAGCGCCAGAGCGATACGCCTGAAAACCTCGATGGTGGGTTGCGAAGCGCCGGACTCATAGCGCTTGAGCTGGGAGACATGCATGCCGATCTTGTCGGCCATTTGCTGCTGCGTGAAGCCGCATTCCTTGCGCAGCGCAGACAGTCGCTCTGAAAAACTCATGGGCAGAAAAAACCTGATGCTTGAAGTGTCCATGAGTGTAGGGAGCCGTTTTTTAATCCAGGAGGTAAAGTAGCATAACAGGAACCTTTATAAGTTACTATAAAGGCCCTTGACAGGAATTGACCCTACAACGCGGTCAGGAAAGGACAAGCACCCATGGCACGCATCCCCCAGCAAGAGCTTGAGCGGCTAAAAGAAGAAGTCAGCGTGTTGCGCTTGGTGGAGGCGGCGGGGGTGGAACTCAGGAAGTCAGGCAAGGACTGGCTGGGGCGGTGCCCGTTCCACGCGGACGATCAAGCCAGCCTGGTGGTGACGCCACGCAAAAACCTGTGGCACTGCTTTGGGTGTCAGGTCGGTGGTGGTGCGATTGACTGGGTGATGAAACACCGGGGCCTGTCGTTCCGGCATGCGGTGGAGGTGCTGAAGGCGGAGATGGGTGCACAGCCTGGGGCTTCTTCTTTAGCTGCTGCTGTGGCTCCATCGGCTGAACCGACCACACCCCCGAAGCACAGCACCGTGCGCGCCTTGCCCGCGCCAGTGGAATTGGACGCCGACGACCAGGCCTTGCTGGTGCAAACCATCGACTATTACCACCAGCGTTTGAAGGACACCGCCACGCATGAGGGCTCGGCCATGGCTTACCTGGTCTCGCGTGGCCTCACGCACCCAGGCCTGGTGGACAACTTCCGCTTGGGCGTGGCCGACCGCACCTTGGGGCTGCGCTTGCCGGTGAAGAAGTCCAAGGACGGGGCCAGCTTGCGCAGCCAGTTGCAGCGGGTGGGATTGATTCGGGAGAGCGGACATGAGCACTTCAATGGCAGCTTGGTGGTGCCCTTGTTCGATGCGGCTGGAAACGTGGTCGAGGTGTATGGCCGCAAGCTGCGCGACGACTTGCGGCCTGGCACGCCGAAGCATCTTTACTTGCCGGGTCCGCATGCAGGCGTGTTCAACCTGGCGGGTGTGGTGGCGGCTGGACAGCGTGAAAGCGGCCAGCGCGAAGTGATCCTGTGCGAAGCCTTGATTGACGCCATGACCTTCTGGTGTGCGGGGTTCCAAAACGTCACCAGCAGCTACGGCGTGGAGGGCTTCACCGACGACATCTTGCAGGCCTTCAAGGCGAACCAGATCGAGCGCGTGTTCCTTGCCTATGACCGTGATGAAGCCGGTGACCGTGCGGCGGACAAGCTGGCCGCGCTGTTGATTGCCGAAGGCTTGGAGGTGCTGCGCGTGGTGTTCCCCAAAGGCATGGACGCCAACGAGTACGCGCAGAAGATGCAGCCCGCCGACAAAGCCTTGGCCTTGGTGCTGCGCCAGGCGGTGTGGATTGGTGGTGTGCCGAAATTCAAAGCGCAGATTGAGCAAGCCGCGCCACCGCAAAAGCAGCCAGCGGCTGAAGAAAAAATCTCCCAGGTTGATGATGTAGCGCGGGCCACCACGGACAGCGCACGGGAGGCTTCTTCTTTAGCCGCCGCGCCCTTGGTCGCGCCGCAGGCGCAATCCAAAGACGTGCAGGCGCTGCCTGCTGATCTTCCCGATGAAATGCACATCGACACCGGCGGCATCACGTGGCGCGTGCGGGGCTGGAAGAAGAACACCAGCGCCGAGCAGATGAAAGTGAACCTGCAAGCGCGGCGCAAGGCTGAACCAGGTGCCTCCGCAGACAGCACGCTGGGCGCCGCTTCGTCAGGCTCAGGACAGGCGTACTTCGTGGACACCCTGGACTTGTACGCCGCCAGAAGCCGGGGTTCCTTCTTGCGTGCGGCCAGTGTGGAGCTGGGCATGGGTGAAGAGGCGGTGAAGCGCGAACTCGGTGCGGTGCTGCTGCGGCTTGAGACGCTGCAAGACGAACTCTTGGCGCAAGGCCGGGAGCAGCGCGGAAACGCCACGGCCCGCGCCCCGATCCTGTCCGCTGACGATGAACGTGCGGCCCTGGAACTGCTGCGCACGCCGAACCTGATGCAGCGCGTGGTGGACGACCTGCACGCCTTGGGTGTGGTGGGCGAGGACATGAACCTGATGGCCGCTTACCTTGCCGCCGTCAGTCGCAAGCTGGATGCACCCTTGGCCGTGCTGATTCAAAGCTCCAGCGCGGCAGGCAAGTCTTCCTTGATGGACGCGGTGCTTCAACTGATCCCCGAGGAGGAGCGCATTCGGTACAGCGCGATGACGGGCCAGAGCCTGTTCTACCTGGGCGAGACGAACGTGCAGCACAAGATTCTGGCCATTGCGGAAGAGGAAGGCGTGAGGCAAGCCGCTTATGCGTTGAAACTGCTCCAGTCCGATGGAGAACTCACCATTGCCAGCACCGCCAAGGACGAAGCCACGGGCGACTTGCGGACGCGGCAATACACCGTCAAAGGCCCGGTGATGCTGATGCTGACCACGACCGCCATCGATGTGGACGAAGAGCTGATGAACCGGTGCCTTGTCTTGGCCGTGAACGAAAGCCGGGAGCAGACCGCCGCCATCCATGCGCGGCAGCGGCACAAGCAGACGCTGGAGGGTTTGCTGCAATCGTCGCAGCGGGCGGCCATTGAAGCGGTGCACCACAACGCGCAGCGACTCTTGGCCAGCGTGGCGGTGGTCAATCCGTATGCGGACCAGCTCACCTTCTTGGCGGACAAGACGCGCACGCGGCGCGACCATATGAAGTACCTCACCCTGATCCGTTCCATTGCGCTGTTGCATCAGCACCAGCGTGAGGTGAAGGAGGTGGTGCACGCAAGCCAAGTGCTGCGCTACATCGAGGTCAGCCGCAGCGACATCGAGCTGGCCAACCAGATTGCGCACGAGGTGCTGGGCCGCACGCTGGACGAATTGCCGCCGCAGACACGAAGGCTTCTCCAGCTCACCCGCGCCATGGTGCATGCGCGTGCTGCCGCACAGCAGGTGCGTCCCCGTGATGTGCGCTTCACGCGCAAGGACATACGCGACGCCACGCAGTGGAGTGACAACCAGCTCAAGGTGCATTGCGCCAGGCTGGCCGACATGGAATACCTGCTGGTTCACGCGGGCAACCGGGGTCACAGCTTGCGTTATGAATTGCTGTGGGACGGTGGCGATGAAGCGGCAGGTAGCGAGCAGCGCCGCCACCTGTGCGGTTTGCTTGATCCTGCCGAGCTGGGACGAAACAGCGGCACGAACTACGACACCAACCATGACGGCGGGCATGAAATTGCGGCAGTACGACAAGCGCAAGTTGGGGTTCAAGCGGCGCAAGTTGGTGCCAAGTTGGGCCCAAGTTGCCCTCAAGTTGGGGCCAAGTTGGGGTTGGTGAATCAGTCGCCATCCCGCGCCAACCTTGACGACGAGGCCGATTCACCCATCAACGGCGCAAAAGTGCATAGATACGGCGAAGTCAGTTCCGCGCCTGTCGTAGTCGTACAGGCGCACTGAGGGGTTGACCCACATGAAGACCGGCAAGCGGGCCTACACCCACACCCCCAAAACCACCCAGCGCTGGACGGTCTACAGCCCCACGGCTGGAGCGCCTGGCGACCTGCGCGGTCTGCTCGCAGCCATGCGCCGCTTCTTGGAGGCGCGTGCTGTGCGCGGCACCCCCGAGGGGGGCTTGATCCAGTTGCAGGTTTACTTGCGCGACTTCATCGAGTGGGCTGAATCCCGAGGCATCAGCCACCCCGAACAGGTCAGCCGCCAAATCCTGGAGCGCTACCAGCGCCACCTGCACCACTACCGCAAGAAGAACGGTGAGCCCCTCAGTACCGTCAGCCAAAAGAGCAAACTCGCCCCCGTGCGGGCGCTCTTCAAGTGGCTCACGCGCCAAGGCGAGATCGCGGCCAACCCCGCCGCCGACCTGGAGCTGCCCCGCAAAATCCACCGCATCCCGCGCCAAGTCCTCTCACACGACGAGGCGCAGCAAGTGCTGGCCCTGGCCGACCTGAGCACGCTGGTGGGCTTACGCGACCGGGCCATGATGGAAGTGCTGTACGCCACCGGCATGCGGCGCATGGAGCTGGCCGGGCTGTGTACCGACGACATTGATGCAGACCGTGGCCTGGTGCTCATCCGCCAAGGCAAGGGCGGCAAAGACCGCCTGGTGCCGCTGGGCCAGCGGGCGCTCTATTGGGTTCAGCGCTATCAAGAAGAGGTGAGGCCGCACCTGGCGTGGAACCACAACGAGCGCGCACTCTTCCTGGGGCAAGAGGGGTATGCGCTGGGCCTGGCGCAACTCACAGGCCGCATGGCGGGTTACATCAGGGCGGCCAAGCTCGGCAAACAAGGCGGCTGCCACCTGTGGCGGCACAGCATGGCCACGCAAATGCTGGAGGGCGGTGCCGACATCCGGTTCATTCAAGCCATGCTCGGACACAGCGACATCAGCAGCACGCAGATTTACACGCAGGTGGCGGTGGGGATGCTCGCCAAGGTGCATGCCCAGACGCATCCGGGGGTGCACTTGCCCGAGAGGTTGCAAGCGCGGCAAGAACAGCGCAGCCAGGCAGAAAAAACCCCTGCACCCCTGCCTGCCCCTTGGCCAGCGCCCAACAACGCGCCAGACGGCGATTTAGACGCCCTGCATGAGCAGCTGGACAGCGAGGCGCGGGAAGAGGCGCAGTTCGGAGATTGATCCCAACGCGCTGACACCACCACCACATCACCACCACACCACCGAGACCATCCACAACGAGAGAGCGACCATGACTGATGAAACGCAACCAACAGCACCCGCACCGACCCGAACATCGCTGTTCAGCCGCCCCAAGCCCAGCAAACCAGAAAAGCCACGGGCGTACCGGGCCAAGGGGGTGTCGCTGAGCCTCAAATTGCCCAAGGAGTTGGTGGACTTGTGCGAGCGTGAGCAAGTGGCGCCGAGTGACCTGGTGCGCGACTTCATAGCCGACCTGTGCGGCATACCTGCGTGGACGAGCACGAGCCGCTACGGGAGTTTGGGGGCGGCGGCGCAAGAGGCGGCGCGGGCGTATCACCAGGCGGCGAGTCAGGCGAGGAAAGACAAAGCGCGGGACAAGGCGGCGCGAGACAGTGACGAGACAGCGTGACAGCGGCGCGGACTCGTGACACCGCAATGCCAGGCGCTTCGCGCAGCTACACGAGGACAAGCCCAGCCGGGCATTGAGCCCGTCTGTTCTTGGGCCGCGGCGGCGGGGGCCCCTTGCCGCTGCTCAAGCAAAGTCAGTGCGGCAAGGCCGCAAGTCCATAGCCAGGCGCTGCAAGCAGCGCGGTCATGGTGGTTGGCCCCCGCCCACCCTGTGGGCCTGGCGCTGACGCGCACAGGCCGCGCCGTGGTGGCCCGTCCGCCCCCCAAGGGGGCTCCCTCCACACGGCGCGGCAGCAGTTCGTTTGCAGTCATCGGTGGTGCGCCACCACTGCAAAAGCAAACCCGAAAACCAAAAGCAAAACCCATGAGGGCGGCTGCGCCGCCCTCATCGCAAAACGTTCTTCAAACCAGCGTGGCCGCAGCCCCTTCAAAGGGCAAGTAGGTCGCGCATGAGGCGCTGCTTACAGCCGCTCACGGTGAACGGCTGGGCATTCACTGCAAGGAGCAGCCTCATGTCCACCAACGGAAAACACGACACCAACAACCACGCGCCAAATCCACCACCACCGACCACGGTCACGCTCACATTGCCCGGCGTCTTCATCGAGCTGTGCCACGGCCACCAGGTGCAGCCCGGCACCGTGCTGCAAGGCTTCATTGCTGACCTGTGCGGTTTGAATGAACCGGAGGCTGGCTATCTGGCCAATGGCGAACAAGCCGGCGACCTGGCCCGCTGGTATTACGCGCAAGTGGGCTATGCGTGGTGGCCACGCTGACCACTTCGCGCAGCGCCAACAGTCGATGAATAAGTGATCGACAAAAGAGCCAACGCGCTCTCATGCGGTGCAAGCCGAAGTCTCGGCCTGCACCGCAGTGGCCAGCGTGTTGAAGACGGTGGCGCGTCAAGGGTTCGCTGCGCCGCTTCGCGCCCTTGACTCGATGCGCCACCGAGGCACGCCACCAGCCAAGCGAGCAGCTAAAGAAAAAAACGCTCACGGGATGAAGCTGCTGTGACGTGCTCTGAACTTCTTCTTTTAGCTGCCAAGCCGTGGTGGCCTGGCTGAGGTGGTCGCAACCTGTGACCACCTCGCACCCGTTTGCCGATTCTTTAAGGTTGCAAATTGCGACCTTAAAGAAGTGGTGATTCTTCAAAACCGCGCCTCGCGCGCGGGCGGGGCACAATTCGCGCCATGCTCGCACTGCACACCCCTCGCAAAGCCCCGCCGTTGCTCGCGTGCAGAGAGTTCGGCTATGACCCCGCATCGGATTCACTTCAATACGGCTGGTACCAAACCGGCAGCGCCAATGAAGGCGCACGCCGAGCGGCACCGGGCTTGGCAGCAGCTGCGGTGACTTGGGGCATGAGTGGCGCGGCCAGCAGCATCGCTGGAGCCGTCAACAGCTCGGCGGGCCTTGCCGCCAATGCAGCGCTGGGCGTGGGTGTGGGCAACGCCACCGTGGCCATCGCGGCCAACGCGGTGCAACAAGGCGTGGCGGTGAGCCTGGGCCAGCAAGAGGACTTTGATTGGCGCAGCACCGTCGCAGCCGGGGTCACTGCTTACCTGGGCACCCAATGGGGTTCACCCGACTTCAGCACCGGTGCCACCTGGGGCAAGTTTGGTGAAGCATTTGGGCGCAACGTGGCGCTGGGCACTGTCAGCTCCGTCATCAGTGGCGACAGCTTCAGTAGTGGCTCTACCTTCAGGAACATCGCCCTGAGTGCCGCCAGTTCCACGGCCAGCCAGTGGGCCAGTGGGCAGAGTCAGCAGGCGCAACGGGCGCAGCAGGCAGAGCAACAGCAAATCGCGCGTTCAGGCATGGACCACGAGTATGGGATTTATGGCCAGCAAGACGGCTGGGCTCGTGAGTCTGCATTGATGCGCCAGGAAGACATGCGCGATGCGGAGATGACGCGCTTGATGCGTTTGCCTGAATCGGTGCCAACGCAAGGCATCGGGCCTTGGTCAGCCGGGGATTACAAAAACCAAAGCGACTTGCAAAGCGACAACTACAGCGGCGGGCGACGCACCATCACCATCGAGCCAAACAAAGGCTTGCTCGGTTCGATGGCTTCTCAGGGCTACAGCACGGCCCAGCAGCGGGCCTTGATGGGGCAGCTTGAGCGCTATGGGCAACTGGGTGGCTTGAGCCCCGGCGGACTGCAAGCGGGTCAGCAGTTCTATGCCGACTTGGACGACTTGAGGTCAACCGATGGCAGGCGTGGTGGTGTGTTGATCTCGGGCGAGACGGCGCAGCGTGTGGCAGCGGCCAATGCACGGGACAACGCGAGCGAGTTGCAAAGGCTGGCCAGCAGGCCAGTGATGCAGGGTGGCCAGGGCAATGTGCCTGCGGGGGCGATGTCGGGCGTGGACTTGATTCCGCGTGGTGGTTACGGGACATCAACCATCGCACCGGTGCCTGAGTTCAGTGCCAGCCGAGCCTTGAATGAGTTGTGGCGTGACTTCAAAGGTGGTGCCACCAACTTGGCGTACACCATGAGTGGTGCGCGAGCAGCGGATCAAGCCACGGCCAGCTTTAAGCAAGGCCACTACGGTGATGCCGCCATTTATGGCCTGACCAGCTTCATGGAAGCGGGCTTGACAGTGTTCACGCTGCCAGTGAGCGGCATGCGTGCTACCACGGTGACGGCTCAGACGGCGCAGGAGTTGGCGGCGGTGAGGTCAACCTCCAGCGCAACAGGTGCTAACAGTCAATTGCTGAACTCTCAGCGAGGATCGACCGGAACAGTCTTTAGCGGCCATGGAAGCTACGAGATAGGAAGCGGAATCGCGGTGGTTCCTGAGGGCACATCACTCACTGTCTATTCCAAGTTTGGATCAACGATCACTGACAGACTTGGGAACATCATTGAAACCGGTGGTGATCTCTCGAATGTCTATAGACGTACGTACAGTGCAGGTGAAAAACTTCCGAATTACACACTGCATGCGCCGAATGGGCTGTCCATCCAAGGTAACCCGTTTACCGTCAATTCGCCTACGCCTCTAACGGATCTACTGATGCCTGGAATGGGTAATTGCAGTTGGGCTGCTTGCACCTACAACTGGAGAGCCACGAATTCCAATCTTGTGTTTGACACAGTTGGCATCGCAAATAAGCAGTCCAAACAATGGATAACCATTTACTCGAACACCACACCATGAAATTCAACGACTACATCATTGCTCATGCTGATAAGGGTGTGAGTGACGAAAATTTTTTACGCACATTCGGCCAAGAAGAAGTGTTCTTCTCAATTGATGAGCCTGATACCCAGTTAAAGGATGGTCCATTGGAAGCATCCCCTGGGGCAGATGTTCGGCTACAGCTTGCGAAGCTGGATATTGGGCCGATGGCGCTGTTTTACGCATCAAGAGGTGATCGAAGGCTATCTCAGCGCTTTGCAGGCATGCCTCTCATACGTGCAGCTCAGATGATTTGCGCCACACCAGAAGTTGAAGGGCTCTTGATTCAAAGCGACGCCGACGCTTGGCTGGTGGTGCGAAAAGATGCATTGCATCAGGTAGTTGGACAAATACGGGCTTGAGATCACAAACTGTGACCTCAAGTTGGGGTATCAAGAAGGCCGCTGCTTCGATTCACTGCTGACCCCCAAGGTAGCCAGCGCCTGAGCCGCCGTGACGATGCCGATGCTGCCGTGGCTGGCCTCATGACTACCGAGCGACAACAAATGTTTGCTGTCCCCGGTGACGATGAGGTCAGCCCGTGCGGCCACAGCGGCGGCAATCACATGGTCGTCGTCTGGGTCGTTGGCCACCACACGCGGCACCGCTGCCGGACTGACCAGCGACACCAAGGCCGCGTACTGCGCCACCAGCGCTTGCACGGTGCTGCCGTACAGCTTGATGCGCTCGGTGAACTTGGCATAACCCAGCGTGTGCGCCAGTTCATCCAGCAGCACCGGGCTGCTTAAAAACACGGCTCGCGATGGATTGATGGCAGGGTTTGCCGCCAAGGTGACCTTGCCCCCGAAAACCGTATCCCTTGCTGAGTGATTCAATCGCAAGCAAAGGAGAGCGGAAATGACGAAGAGAGCCAAAAGGGCGAGGTACACGCAGGAGTTCAAGTTCGAGGCGGTGCGGCTGGTGGAAGGCGGGCAAAGCATGGCGGCAGCGGCCAGGACGCTTGGGGTGGTTGAGCAGACGCTGTTCAACTGGATCAAAGCGCACCGCGAAGGCAAACTCAAGGGCGCTGACAGCCGGGTCAAGGTAAGCAGCGAACAAATGGAGATCAGCCGCTTGAGGGCAGAGCTGGCGCGGGTCAAGATGGAGCGCGACATCCTGGAAAAGGCCACGGCGTACTTTGCAAAGGGATCGACGTGAAGTACGCCTTCATACAAAGCCACCGGCGGGTGTGGCCAATCTCTGTGCAGTGCCGGGTTCTGCGTGTCAGCGTGGCCGGGTATCACGAGCACTTCCTGCGGCGGGCCAGTGCGGCGCAACGACGCCACCTCAGTGATGACGCCTTGCTGGTACACATCAAAGCAATTCACGCCCAGGTCAGGGCCAGCTACGGCTGGCCTCGCATGTGGAAAGAACTGCTGGCACGCGGCATCCGGGTGGGCAAAGACCGGGTGCAAAAGCTCATGCAATTGCACGGCATTCGCGCCAAAGGCAAACGCAGATTCAAGATCACCACCGACAGCAAACATGATTTGCCGATTGCACCCAACCTGCTGGAGCGGCAATTCAACGTTCAAGAGCCTGACAAGGTGTGGGCGGGGGACATCACCTACATCGACACCCAAGAGGGCTGGCTGTACCTGGCAGTGGTGATTGACCTCTTCAGCCGTCAAGTGGTGGGCTGGAGCTTGCGGCAAGACATGACACGCGACATCGTCATTGATGCGCTGCGCATGGCATGGTTCAAGCGACATCCAGACAAAGGCGCAGGGCTGATCTTCCACAGCGACAGAGGCAGTCAATACGCAAGCCAAGACTTCAGGGACGTGCTCAGTGAGTACGGAATTCAGGCGTCCATGAGCAGGCGGGGCAACTGTTGGGACAATGCGTGCAGCGAGACCTTGTTCGGGTCACTGAAGGTAGAACGCCTACATGGGCAGCGCTTTGAAACCAGGCGGCAAGCCAAAGACGAGGTCATGGCCTGGCTGCTTTGGTACAACCAAGCCCGGCTGCACTCGACTCTGGCCTATGTCAGTCCGATGCAGTTCGAGCAAAGCTGGTTTGCGGCCCAGGCCATGCAAGCCAATTCGTGACTCGGTTATGGGATACGGATTACAGAGGCAAGGTCAAGGCCAGCGCCAGGCCACGAGGTAGCGGGATCACTACTTGGCCGCAACACAACAACTACCCGGCCACGCCCTGTGCAAAGTATGATGAAACACAAACAACCGGCTTCTCGCTTAAGGAGTCTCTCATCATGGCTACCCCGTCCATTGAACGCTTGACCATCAGCATGCCGACCGACATGGCCCAACTCCTGAAGGACGCCGTGGCTGGTGGCGACTACACCACCACCAGCGAGGTGGTGCGCGAGGCAATTCACGATTGGCAAACCAAACGAGCCTTGCAACTGCATGGGTTCGCTACGCTCAAGGCTGACATCAACAAAGGTTTGGCAGATTTAGAGGCGGGCAAGACCAGCGCATTCGACCAGGCCAAGATCATTGAACGGGGGAGAAAGCTATTAGCCAGCCGCTGACCCTCTTGCTGACGGAGGCCGCCGAAACCGATTTGGCAGAGCTGTGGGCGTACATCGCACTGGAAGCCTCTGAGGCGGTTGCGACGCGGTTCCGTGACGCCGTTGAAAACACATTCAGGCCGCTGCTGCATTCACCGCAAATTGGTGCCAAGCGCGACATGTTTGCCCCCGGCCTTCGGGTGACGTTTTACGGGGCCTACGCGATTTACTACACCGCGACTGCGAGCACCTGGTGATTGTTCGTGTGTTTGCATGGTGCCCGCGACACTGCTGCGCTGGCCGAGCGCGGCGGGTTCAATTAAACGGGGGGGGCAGCCTGCGTTTGAGGTCCACAGTGTGTGACCTCAAACCCGTGGTGAGGGCAGACGACCATGCATACGGCCGCCACGTTGGTTGACCGTTTTTGCGGCGGGGTTGTGCTGTGAGTTTGGCGGTGAAGATGTCAGCGCCTCAGCGGCCACATCGGTGATTGCTGCCACCCATCAACTCGCCGCGCTGCGCTTGGGCCTGGCGCTCAGACAGCAAAGCCCTCAATTCATCAACCGCTTGTCCTTCATCGGTGGCTGGCGGAATCAGTCGCACATCGGGCTTGTAAAACTTTCCCTGCTGTGCATTAGAAAAAATCGTATTCATCCTTCATGGTGTCAGTGGGCGCATTGTCAGTTGGCACATGGCCTGATTCAGCGCGCTGCCTGCGCTCAGCGCGGACGGCCTTCACCTCTGCATTGATCTCTTCCATGCTCATGGGCGCAATGCCTGCAGCGGCCACGCGCTCGGCCACCGACAAGGGGGCATCGGCGGCTTGTCTTTGCTCAATGGCCCGGGTGAGCAGTCGCTCCAGCATCTGTGGTGTGAGCAGTCCTGCGTCCTTTGCGGCCTGTGCGATGGCGTCGGACAATTCAACTTGAATGGTGGTCATGGCCAAGGTGGGACGGTTTGCTATCAAGTCGCGTTGCGCACGCATCTCAGCGCGAACGGTACGCACCAGGTCTACGATCTCTTGCTCAATCTCAGGCGTGAGTTCATCAAGCGGCAGCCGATCCCCAAAAGCCCGCAGTTCCTCGCCTGCACGGAGACGGGCCTGTGAAGAAAGCGACGAGGGATCGGGCAAGTTGATTTGCGTGCCTGCTTTACAAAACTGCCCGCGCTTGCCGCTTGAAAAATCAATCTCGGCAGGCATGTCCTCGTTCTGTGCGGGCGGGGTGGTTTGTGCTTGGGTCGCAGGGGTGGCCTCGGGCCGCTCATTGTGCAAGCCATCCCGATTAAAACGCGGCTCACGAATGCGCCGGATATAAGCGGCCACGTCGGTCATGTCTTCGCGGTCGCGCCACATGCCAAACGCCGGATCATTGGCAAACTCAGCCGCTACTTCAGTTTGCCACTTGGGCAGGGGCACCACGCAGCAAGCCTTCGGTGGACAGGTCTTCGTTCAGCTCGTGCCAGTGGATGCCGAAGCCCCCGCCGCAGACCTCCCAGTGGTTGCGCTGATCCGCCGTGGCATTGCTCAGGCGCGGGTACCAAGCCAGTGGGACATGGATGGCGCGGCCATCCATCAACTCCACCATCAAGCTGTCTTCGCTGAAGCGCACATCACGCACGCGCTCGTCCGCCCGGCTCATCGTGCCTTGACCTTCTGACGCTTGGGCGTCTTGACTGCGGCAGTGGTGGTGGCGATGGTGGCCGAGCTACCGGAAGCAGCACTGGCCGCCTGAGTCCAGCGCTTGGCGTCGTGCATGTGAAGGACGCCCGCAATCATGGTCTGCACGGCGTCGCGCTCTTTATCGTCCAGATGAGACAGCGCCTCGAATTGCAGCTTCATTCGCTCATCGGGGCCACGCTCGTTCTCCTCAAAAAGAAGCATGTCCGCGCTGACATTGAGCGCCAGAGCGATACGCCTGAAAACCTCGATGGTGGGTTGCGAAGCGCCGGACTCATAGCGCTTGAGCTGGGAGACATGCATGCCGATCTTGTCGGCCATTTGCTGCTGCGTGAAGCCGCATTCCCTTGCGCAGCGCAGACAGTCGCTCTGAAAAACTCATGGGCAGAAAAACCTGATGCTTGAAGTGTCCATGAGTGTAGGGAGCCGTTTTTAATCCAGGAGGTAAAGTAGCATAACAGGAACCTTTATAAGTTACTATAAAGGCCCTTGACAGGAATTGACCCTACAACGCGGTCAGGAAAGGACAAGCACCCATGGCACGCATCCCCCAGCAAGAGCTTGAGCGGCTAAAAGAAGAAGTCAGCGTGTTGCGCTTGGTGGAGGCGGCGGGGGTGGAACTCAGGAAGTCAGGCAAGGACTGGCTGGGGCGGTGCCCGTTCCACGCGGACGATCAAGCCAGCCTGGTGGTGACGCCACGCAAAAACCTGTGGCACTGCTTTGGGTGTCAGGTCGGTGGTGGTGCGATTGACTGGGTGATGAAACACCGGGGCCTGTCGTTCCGGCATGCGGTGGAGGTGCTGAAGGCGGAGATGGGTGCACAGCCTGGGGCTTCTTCTTTAGCTGCTGCTGTGGCTCCATCGGCTGAACCGACCACACCCCCGAAGCACAGCACCGTGCGCGCCTTGCCCGCGCCAGTGGAATTGGACGCCGACGACCAGGCCTTGCTGGTGCAAACCATCGACTATTACCACCAGCGTTTGAAGGACACCGCCACGCATGAGGGCTCGGCCATGGCTTACCTGGTCTCGCGTGGCCTCACGCACCCAGGCCTGGTGGACAACTTCCGCTTGGGCGTGGCCGACCGCACCTTGGGGCTGCGCTTGCCGGTGAAGAAGTCCAAGGACGGGGCCAGCTTGCGCAGCCAGTTGCAGCGGGTGGGATTGATTCGGGAGAGCGGACATGAGCACTTCAATGGCAGCTTGGTGGTGCCCTTGTTCGATGCGGCTGGAAACGTGGTCGAGGTGTATGGCCGCAAGCTGCGCGACGACTTGCGGCCTGGCACGCCGAAGCATCTTTACTTGCCGGGTCCGCATGCAGGCGTGTTCAACCTGGCGGGTGTGGTGGCGGCTGGACAGCGTGAAAGCGGCCAGCGCGAAGTGATCCTGTGCGAAGCCTTGATTGACGCCATGACCTTCTGGTGTGCGGGGTTCCAAAACGTCACCAGCAGCTACGGCGTGGAGGGCTTCACCGACGACATCTTGCAGGCCTTCAAGGCGAACCAGATCGAGCGCGTGTTCCTTGCCTATGACCGTGATGAAGCCGGTGACCGTGCGGCGGACAAGCTGGCCGCGCTGTTGATTGCCGAAGGCTTGGAGGTGCTGCGCGTGGTGTTCCCCAAAGGCATGGACGCCAACGAGTACGCGCAGAAGATGCAGCCCGCCGACAAAGCCTTGGCCTTGGTGCTGCGCCAGGCGGTGTGGATTGGTGGTGTGCCGAAATTCAAAGCGCAGATTGAGCAAGCCGCGCCACCGCAAAAGCAGCCAGCGGCTGAAGAAAAAATCTCCCAGGTTGATGATGTAGCGCGGGCCACCACGGACAGCGCACGGGAGGCTTCTTCTTTAGCCGCCGCGCCCTTGGTCGCGCCGCAGGCGCAATCCAAAGACGTGCAGGCGCTGCCTGCTGATCTTCCCGATGAAATGCACATCGACACCGGCGGCATCACGTGGCGCGTGCGGGGCTGGAAGAAGAACACCAGCGCCGAGCAGATGAAAGTGAACCTGCAAGCGCGGCGCAAGGCTGAACCAGGTGCCTCCGCAGACAGCACGCTGGGCGCCGCTTCGTCAGGCTCAGGACAGGCGTACTTCGTGGACACCCTGGACTTGTACGCCGCCAGAAGCCGGGGTTCCTTCTTGCGTGCGGCCAGTGTGGAGCTGGGCATGGGTGAAGAGGCGGTGAAGCGCGAACTCGGTGCGGTGCTGCTGCGGCTTGAGACGCTGCAAGACGAACTCTTGGCGCAAGGCCGGGAGCAGCGCGGAAACGCCACGGCCCGCGCCCCGATCCTGTCCGCTGACGATGAACGTGCGGCCCTGGAACTGCTGCGCACGCCGAACCTGATGCAGCGCGTGGTGGACGACCTGCACGCCTTGGGTGTGGTGGGCGAGGACATGAACCTGATGGCCGCTTACCTTGCCGCCGTCAGTCGCAAGCTGGATGCACCCTTGGCCGTGCTGATTCAAAGCTCCAGCGCGGCAGGCAAGTCTTCCTTGATGGACGCGGTGCTTCAACTGATCCCCGAGGAGGAGCGCATTCGGTACAGCGCGATGACGGGCCAGAGCCTGTTCTACCTGGGCGAGACGAACGTGCAGCACAAGATTCTGGCCATTGCGGAAGAGGAAGGCGTGAGGCAAGCCGCTTATGCGTTGAAACTGCTCCAGTCCGATGGAGAACTCACCATTGCCAGCACCGCCAAGGACGAAGCCACGGGCGACTTGCGGACGCGGCAATACACCGTCAAAGGCCCGGTGATGCTGATGCTGACCACGACCGCCATCGATGTGGACGAAGAGCTGATGAACCGGTGCCTTGTCTTGGCCGTGAACGAAAGCCGGGAGCAGACCGCCGCCATCCATGCGCGGCAGCGGCACAAGCAGACGCTGGAGGGTTTGCTGCAATCGTCGCAGCGGGCGGCCATTGAAGCGGTGCACCACAACGCGCAGCGACTCTTGGCCAGCGTGGCGGTGGTCAATCCGTATGCGGACCAGCTCACCTTCTTGGCGGACAAGACGCGCACGCGGCGCGACCATATGAAGTACCTCACCCTGATCCGTTCCATTGCGCTGTTGCATCAGCACCAGCGTGAGGTGAAGGAGGTGGTGCACGCAAGCCAAGTGCTGCGCTACATCGAGGTCAGCCGCAGCGACATCGAGCTGGCCAACCAGATTGCGCACGAGGTGCTGGGCCGCACGCTGGACGAATTGCCGCCGCAGACACGAAGGCTTCTCCAGCTCACCCGCGCCATGGTGCATGCGCGTGCTGCCGCACAGCAGGTGCGTCCCCGTGATGTGCGCTTCACGCGCAAGGACATACGCGACGCCACGCAGTGGAGTGACAACCAGCTCAAGGTGCATTGCGCCAGGCTGGCCGACATGGAATACCTGCTGGTTCACGCGGGCAACCGGGGTCACAGCTTGCGTTATGAATTGCTGTGGGACGGTGGCGATGAAGCGGCAGGTAGCGAGCAGCGCCGCCACCTGTGCGGTTTGCTTGATCCTGCCGAGCTGGGACGAAACAGCGGCACGAACTACGACACCAACCATGACGGCGGGCATGAAATTGCGGCAGTACGACAAGCGCAAGTTGGGGTTCAAGCGGCGCAAGTTGGTGCCAAGTTGGGCCCAAGTTGCCCTCAAGTTGGGGCCAAGTTGGGGTTGGTGAATCAGTCGCCATCCCGCGCCAACCTTGACGACGAGGCCGATTCACCCATCAACGGCGCAAAAGTGCATAGATACGGCGAAGTCAGTTCCGCGCCTGTCGTAGTCGTACAGGCGCACTGAGGGGTTGACCCACATGAAGACCGGCAAGCGGGCCTACACCCACACCCCCAAAACCACCCAGCGCTGGACGGTCTACAGCCCCACGGCTGGAGCGCCTGGCGACCTGCGCGGTCTGCTCGCAGCCATGCGCCGCTTCTTGGAGGCGCGTGCTGTGCGCGGCACCCCCGAGGGGGGCTTGATCCAGTTGCAGGTTTACTTGCGCGACTTCATCGAGTGGGCTGAATCCCGAGGCATCAGCCACCCCGAACAGGTCAGCCGCCAAATCCTGGAGCGCTACCAGCGCCACCTGCACCACTACCGCAAGAAGAACGGTGAGCCCCTCAGTACCGTCAGCCAAAAGAGCAAACTCGCCCCCGTGCGGGCGCTCTTCAAGTGGCTCACGCGCCAAGGCGAGATCGCGGCCAACCCCGCCGCCGACCTGGAGCTGCCCCGCAAAATCCACCGCATCCCGCGCCAAGTCCTCTCACACGACGAGGCGCAGCAAGTGCTGGCCCTGGCCGACCTGAGCACGCTGGTGGGCTTACGCGACCGGGCCATGATGGAAGTGCTGTACGCCACCGGCATGCGGCGCATGGAGCTGGCCGGGCTGTGTACCGACGACATTGATGCAGACCGTGGCCTGGTGCTCATCCGCCAAGGCAAGGGCGGCAAAGACCGCCTGGTGCCGCTGGGCCAGCGGGCGCTCTATTGGGTTCAGCGCTATCAAGAAGAGGTGAGGCCGCACCTGGCGTGGAACCACAACGAGCGCGCACTCTTCCTGGGGCAAGAGGGGTATGCGCTGGGCCTGGCGCAACTCACAGGCCGCATGGCGGGTTACATCAGGGCGGCCAAGCTCGGCAAACAAGGCGGCTGCCACCTGTGGCGGCACAGCATGGCCACGCAAATGCTGGAGGGCGGTGCCGACATCCGGTTCATTCAAGCCATGCTCGGACACAGCGACATCAGCAGCACGCAGATTTACACGCAGGTGGCGGTGGGGATGCTCGCCAAGGTGCATGCCCAGACGCATCCGGGGGTGCACTTGCCCGAGAGGTTGCAAGCGCGGCAAGAACAGCGCAGCCAGGCAGAAAAAACCCCTGCACCCCTGCCTGCCCCTTGGCCAGCGCCCAACAACGCGCCAGACGGCGATTTAGACGCCCTGCATGAGCAGCTGGACAGCGAGGCGCGGGAAGAGGCGCAGTTCGGAGATTGATCCCAACGCGCTGACACCACCACCACATCACCACCACACCACCGAGACCATCCACAACGAGAGAGCGACCATGACTGATGAAACGCAACCAACAGCACCCGCACCGACCCGAACATCGCTGTTCAGCCGCCCCAAGCCCAGCAAACCAGAAAAGCCACGGGCGTACCGGGCCAAGGGGGTGTCGCTGAGCCTCAAATTGCCCAAGGAGTTGGTGGACTTGTGCGAGCGTGAGCAAGTGGCGCCGAGTGACCTGGTGCGCGACTTCATAGCCGACCTGTGCGGCATACCTGCGTGGACGAGCACGAGCCGCTACGGGAGTTTGGGGGCGGCGGCGCAAGAGGCGGCGCGGGCGTATCACCAGGCGGCGAGTCAGGCGAGGAAAGACAAAGCGCGGGACAAGGCGGCGCGAGACAGTGACGAGACAGCGTGACAGCGGCGCGGACTCGTGACACCGCAATGCCAGGCGCTTCGCGCAGCTACACGAGGACAAGCCCAGCCGGGCATTGAGCCCGTCTGTTCTTGGGCCGCGGCGGCGGGGGCCCCTTGCCGCTGCTCAAGCAAAGTCAGTGCGGCAAGGCCGCAAGTCCATAGCCAGGCGCTGCAAGCAGCGCGGTCATGGTGGTTGGCCCCCGCCCACCCTGTGGGCCTGGCGCTGACGCGCACAGGCCGCGCCGTGGTGGCCCGTCCGCCCCCCAAGGGGGCTCCCTCCACACGGCGCGGCAGCAGTTCGTTTGCAGTCATCGGTGGTGCGCCACCACTGCAAAAGCAAACCCGAAAACCAAAAGCAAAACCCATGAGGGCGGCTGCGCCGCCCTCATCGCAAAACGTTCTTCAAACCAGCGTGGCCGCAGCCCCTTCAAAGGGCAAGTAGGTCGCGCATGAGGCGCTGCTTACAGCCGCTCACGGTGAACGGCTGGGCATTCACTGCAAGGAGCAGCCTCATGTCCACCAACGGAAAACACGACACCAACAACCACGCGCCAAATCCACCACCACCGACCACGGTCACGCTCACATTGCCCGGCGTCTTCATCGAGCTGTGCCACGGCCACCAGGTGCAGCCCGGCACCGTGCTGCAAGGCTTCATTGCTGACCTGTGCGGTTTGAATGAACCGGAGGCTGGCTATCTGGCCAATGGCGAACAAGCCGGCGACCTGGCCCGCTGGTATTACGCGCAAGTGGGCTATGCGTGGTGGCCACGCTGACCACTTCGCGCAGCGCCAACAGTCGATGAATAAGTGATCGACAAAAGAGCCAACGCGCTCTCATGCGGTGCAAGCCGAAGTCTCGGCCTGCACCGCAGTGGCCAGCGTGTTGAAGACGGTGGCGCGTCAAGGGTTCGCTGCGCCGCTTCGCGCCCTTGACTCGATGCGCCACCGAGGCACGCCACCAGCCAAGCGAGCAGCTAAAGAAAAAAACGCTCACGGGATGAAGCTGCTGTGACGTGCTCTGAACTTCTTCTTTTAGCTGCCAAGCCGTGGTGGCCTGGCTGAGGTGGTCGCAACCTGTGACCACCTCGCACCCGTTTGCCGATTCTTTAAGGTTGCAAATTGCGACCTTAAAGAAGTGGTGATTCTTCAAAACCGCGCCTCGCGCGCGGGCGGGGCACAATTCGCGCCATGCTCGCACTGCACACCCCTCGCAAAGCCCCGCCGTTGCTCGCGTGCAGAGAGTTCGGCTATGACCCCGCATCGGATTCACTTCAATACGGCTGGTACCAAACCGGCAGCGCCAATGAAGGCGCACGCCGAGCGGCACCGGGCTTGGCAGCAGCTGCGGTGACTTGGGGCATGAGTGGCGCGGCCAGCAGCATCGCTGGAGCCGTCAACAGCTCGGCGGGCCTTGCCGCCAATGCAGCGCTGGGCGTGGGTGTGGGCAACGCCACCGTGGCCATCGCGGCCAACGCGGTGCAACAAGGCGTGGCGGTGAGCCTGGGCCAGCAAGAGGACTTTGATTGGCGCAGCACCGTCGCAGCCGGGGTCACTGCTTACCTGGGCACCCAATGGGGTTCACCCGACTTCAGCACCGGTGCCACCTGGGGCAAGTTTGGTGAAGCATTTGGGCGCAACGTGGCGCTGGGCACTGTCAGCTCCGTCATCAGTGGCGACAGCTTCAGTAGTGGCTCTACCTTCAGGAACATCGCCCTGAGTGCCGCCAGTTCCACGGCCAGCCAGTGGGCCAGTGGGCAGAGTCAGCAGGCGCAACGGGCGCAGCAGGCAGAGCAACAGCAAATCGCGCGTTCAGGCATGGACCACGAGTATGGGATTTATGGCCAGCAAGACGGCTGGGCTCGTGAGTCTGCATTGATGCGCCAGGAAGACATGCGCGATGCGGAGATGACGCGCTTGATGAACATGCCGGGACAGACGGGTTTGAGCCAAGCTCAACAACAGGCATGGGCTGCAGGTAAGGGACCACTCAACGTGCAAGGGGCCAATAGTTGGTTGAATGACTATCAGATGAACTCCCCTCTGCCAGCCGGAGCGCTAAGCGTTAACGCAAATCCAACTGGTGCCGTCGTTGCGCAGGGTGTAGACGCCATCGGTCGTCCATGGGCTGAATACGACACAGGTGCAGTCTCCCGTGGCGTATTGACTCATCCCGTCGAGTCGCGTGATCTGCCGTGGTCAATGCCAGTGGGTCAGCAGCAACGTTTTGCGGATGGCCGTTCTTCGGCTTACGACTACTGGAGTGATATTCAGGAATCTGGCGTTAAACGCAACAGCCTTTTGGGGTTCCTACAGTACGGAATCGGCGGCACGATGCGAGTGCTGGCTGGTGTTGGCTACGATGCGGCGGAAGCGGCGATGGACATCTACGAAAAACCTTCCAGCATGATGGGCGTTCCTAAGACTTTGGTGAACCTTGGGCCAGACGGCTTCAATGCTGCTGTTTATGGCTTGAAGACCAGCCTCAACGGGTGGAGTCTCCTGGCTGAAAAAGCCGGTGCTGGTGATGGCAGGTTTGAAGGCTTCCGCTTGACTGATCCTTACACCATCACGCCGCTTGTCAAATACGACAGCAAAGGTGAGGCGGGCGTCGGAATGCTCACCAACATCGCCATGGGGTATGGATTAAAACGGTTCGGCGAATACTCCATTGAGTTGAACACAGATGCATCTGTTTTTTATTCCAATCCGAATCCGTTCAAGCTTGTGGCACCTAAAGCCGCCAGAGTGGTGGAGGACGTATCAGGGACCAAGTTCTTGAAATCGTGGTTCAGATCGCGCATGGGGTACCTCTTCAAAACAGCAAAAAAAAACGAGTAAGACGACAGCAGAGAAGCGAACAAATAAACAAGCAATCAAAAAATAGAAACGTGGTGCCAAAAATTCGGTAAGTGTTTCTGTCCATCCCAAACGCCGCAGCGAGTGGGAATCACAAGGGACACGGGACACCAATCCCGTTCGTGCAAATTTTTTTACCGCTTGCCTGCGTTGCACGCGCATGTGGCACTGTGTGTTGTGCCTGTAGGCACGGCGTCCACGAGGGACCACACAGCAGACCATTAACCCAGGGTCCAAGGGGTGTGCTTCGCACACGTTCAGTGGTTGATCCTCTGACGGGGGATCTGACGTGGGCCACCACAGTCAAGCCGTGGCAACTCAAGGTGGTGCGGGACAAGCCGCAACCAAAGGTGAAGGGCGCAAACCCTTGCGATCCGAAGGCTTGACCTTCTGAAGTTCTCTGACGGGGAACCTGGCGGCATGGCGACAGCGGAGCTGTGGCCATGCGGAGACTTTGGGCGCGAAGTGAGCCGCGCCGCTGGATGAAGGTCATCAGACCCTCATCCGCTGCAAAGGCAAAAAACTAACCTTCGCTGATCCTCTGACGGGGAATCTGGCGGAGACAGCCACGGTCAAGCCGTGGCAACTCAAAGCGGGGGCGGTTCAACACCGCACCCCAGTGTGAAGGGGACAACCCCTTGCGAATCGAAGGCCTGACCTTCGGGTGTCCTCTGACGGGGGACTCGGCGGCGTGGTCACAGCAGGGCTGTCACCACGCAAGTAAATCGGGCGCAGATTCAACCGCGCCGAGGGACAAGGGCATCACGCCCTCATCCACTAAAAAATCACAGACACAAACCGACGGCGCAGGGCCGGGGTGCTCTGTCCCACTGACCTGGGGGGGTGGGAGTAAAAATTCAGCAGTGGGGGTGGGGTCACAAAAATCTGCGACCTCGGGGCTCTGTGCGGCGCTCATCTGCAGCCTTGACAACGGCGTTTTGCGTCCGTTGCCAACGAAGGCTTGGGCCGCCAATTTGCTCGTCACTTCACCTCGTCACGGGGCAAAAAATGCGCCCTTGACAGGGAAGAAAGCCATGTTAGAGCGTCGTCACTGTCAGCCAGCCGCCAGTGACGACGCTGGCTCTTGTTTGTCGCGGCGCAAGCAGCGGTGGCTGGGTGCGCTTAAAAAAATGCGGTGGCCTTCTTTACCGGGCGGCGCAAAAGCGCCGGGCACAGAAGCCGCGAGGGCACGAGACTGTCGCTGCTCAGCCGGTGCACAGCAGCGCGTCTTTTGAACGGGTGCAGAGGCTTGCGCCTGTGCACGAGGGGGCACTGAAAAAATTCTCTGAGGCAGGTAACGACTGCGACGCCTTTTTGTTTCCGCGAGGGTGTTTCTCGTAGGAGACTGGCACATAAGGAAAGCACGGGGGGGAGCCTTTAGTGTGCAAGCGGTGGCGGTGCGCGTCAATGCGTTGAAATAGGACGCCAGCCGAAAGCGCTGCGGCTTGGAACCCTTTTTGGTGGCGTGATTTGGGCATGCCAAATGGCCATCAAAAAGCGCCAAAAGAACGGCTGGTACAGGCCACCCAAAAACCTCGCTGATGCGCGGCGTTTGCGCTTGCCACTGTGGCGCTTGTGAGATCAAAAAAACGCGTCGTGCCGTCGAAGTCTAAGCACCTTGCCACTGAGGTGAGACTTGGATGGTCAAACCGAGGCGTGTTTTTCGCTCCACCTCAAAAAGATGCGACCACACCACGACTGGGAATCGCTACAGCGCAGTACAAAAGCACTGCGGTATCTCCCGAGTGCGAGCCTGGTCCCGAAGAAATCAAAACCAGTTCATTTCGAACTTTGACCTTGCCCCCGAAAACCGTATCCCTTGCTGAGTGATTCAATCGCAAGCAAAGGAGAGCGGAAATGACGAAGAGAGCCAAAAGGGCGAGGTATGACCTTGCCCCCGAAAACCGTATCCCTTGCTGAGTGATTCAATCGCAAGCAAAGGAGAGCGGAAATGACGAAGAGAGCCAAAAGGGCGAGGTACACGCAGGAGTTCAAGTTCGAGGCGGTGCGGCTGGTGGAAGGCGGCCAAAGCATGGCGGCAGCGGCCAGGACGCTTGGGGTGGTTGAGCAGACGCTGTTCAACTGGATCAAAGCGCACCGCGAAGGCAAACTCAAGGGCGCTGACAGCCGGGTCAAGGTAAGCAGCGAACAAATGGAGATCAGCCGCTTGAGGGCAGAGCTGGCGCGGGTCAAGATGGAGCGCGACATCCTGGAAAAGGCCACGGCGTACTTTGCAAAGGGATCGACGTGAAGTACGCCTTCATACAAAGCCACCGGCGGGTGTGGCCAATCTCTGTGCAGTGCCGGGTTCTGCGTGTCAGCGTGGCCGGGTATCACGAGCACTTCCTGCGGCGGGCCAGTGCGGCGCAACGACGCCACCTCAGTGATGACGCCTTGCTGGTACACATCAAAGCAATTCACGCCCAGGTCAGGGCCAGCTACGGCTGGCCTCGCATGTGGAAAGAACTGCTGGCACGCGGCATCCGGGTGGGCAAAGACCGGGTGCAAAAGCTCATGCAATTGCACGGCATTCGCGCCAAAGGCAAACGCAGATTCAAGATCACCACCGACAGCAAACATGATTTGCCGATTGCACCCAACCTGCTGGAGCGGCAATTCAACGTTCAAGAGCCTGACAAGGTGTGGGCGGGGGACATCACCTACATCGACACCCAAGAGGGCTGGCTGTACCTGGCAGTGGTGATTGACCTCTTCAGCCGTCAAGTGGTGGGCTGGAGCTTGCGGCAAGACATGACACGCGACATCGTCATTGATGCGCTGCGCATGGCATGGTTCAAGCGACATCCAGACAAAGGCGCAGGGCTGATCTTCCACAGCGACAGAGGCAGTCAATACGCAAGCCAAGACTTCAGGGACGTGCTCAGTGAGTACGGAATTCAGGCGTCCATGAGCAGGCGGGGCAACTGTTGGGACAATGCGTGCAGCGAGACCTTGTTCGGGTCACTGAAGGTAGAACGCCTACATGGGCAGCGCTTTGAAACCAGGCGGCAAGCCAAAGACGAGGTCATGGCCTGGCTGCTTTGGTACAACCAAGCCCGGCTGCACTCGACTCTGGCCTATGTCAGTCCGATGCAGTTCGAGCAAAGCTGGTTTGCGGCCCAGGCCATGCAAGCCAATTCGTGGCTCGGTTATGGGATACGGATTACAGAGGCAAGGTCACTTTTTGCACTTGAATCCTTGCAATCTGATGCGAACCTGAAGCCTCAATTCAACAAACCACGCAAGGAGGTTCACATCATGTGGAAATTCGATTGTTTGGAGGGTGTCGTGATGGAAGCGCAGCGCTTCATTAACCCACAAAACCGCTGGGGTCGCCCGCCAGAGCATCCGGAGCGGCGAGAGCTGTGGATGCAGGCCACCACTGGTCAGGAATGCAGGTTCATCATCCACAGCCAGTGGCTACCAGCTCGCAAGGGGCATCGCTTGGCGGTGCTGGTGTACGAGGCTACGGTGGTCGGACTTTGCAACCTGAGCACCAAGGAGGTTATCAACTACGCACGAACCGATCCAGTCGGGGTGAGGAAAGTCAGAGACATGCTGTTGGGCATCGTGATTGGCGTGGGGGTAGGTGTCTATGGGGCGGGATGGCTACACAGCATCGCAGTCGGTGCGCTGGCGTGGTGGTTGCTGTTGCTGTGCCGGGTCGTACAACGCGGACGGTTTCAGCGGCGGGTTGATGGGTGGCTCGGTGACTTGCTGGAATACGCGCATGGGGAGCGCGAAAGGCAACAGTGCCAAGCTGGCGAGTCGTTTGTTGACCACTGCCGATTCAAATATTACTGACACGGTGGTTCACATCTGGCTACGCGGTGGCAAGTGTGCTTTCTCCCCCTCCCATCGCCCAAAGCAAGCAGTCTGAACTTACTTGTCGCCGTAAAGACAACTGGCTGCCATGACGCGAATTCGACGCGTGTGAATTTCTTGCGCGTCCTTTTTATTCTTTGAAGGCCCCTGCCAGGCCGCCGGAGGCACCCCGCCCTCTGTCGATTGGGCTCTGCCTATGAACCCGCCAAGATAGCGCCTTTTTATCCTTGGTCAGTCCATGCGAACCTACTACCCCAGCATCGAAGCAATACACCAACAAACAATGCAATTGCAATCCGAGCGCTGCACGCATTGCGGACAAACCCATCAATTGGTCTCGCACGGCTTCATCCGTAAAAAACAGCGCTGCGGCGATCTTCGCTTGGTCGGCAAGCGCGTGTTTTGCTCCAACCGACACCACCACAGCGGCTGCGGTCGCACCATGCAGCTTTACCTGGATTCAACCTTGCGTTATTTGCACTATGCGGGCCGCAACGTGGTGATCTTTGTGCTGTTGCTGCTGACTGGCGTGTCCACCTGTGCGGCTTACACGCAAGCTACCGGCGCTTGTACACCGCGCCATGCCTATCGCTGGGTGCAGCGCCTGTTTGTCCAGATCACCATCCACCGCAGCCTGTTCCATCAACCACTGCTGGAGTCTGCGCCAACACACCCCACCGAGCCTGCGCCGCAGGGCTGCATCCCGTCCCGTGATTTCCCCCACGCCTGGCCCCATCTCAAGCTGTTGACTTCCACATGGGCTGCCTTGCTGCGCCACTTCAAACAGCCGCTATGCCAAGCGTTTCAGTCACAACTGCAACGCTCGTTTTTTTGACTCCTTCGTTGACTTGACCACTTGCTGCGGTCACCTCACTACCATCGCACCCGGTCGCCCCCGCTACTGACTTTTTCTCTTGCCCGCAACAGCAACAGGGTTTGGCACTGCCCAACATGCAGCCGCCTGCATAGCCTTGGTCAGAGGTCATCCCCAGTTTTGGAAGGAGATCCGTATCATCCCGATGCAGTCAATGCTCGCATTTCAAAAGCAAATGAGTTGTATGGTGGGTTCGATCATGGGCAGGCCGCCGAAACACTTGGTTATAGCCGACGCATATCGCCTCAAAAAGCTCCCTTCGATTCGCATGGACAACCCGTTTACTTCGACGGGAAAAACTACATCACTCCCGATATCGATGGTCACAACGTTACAAACGGGTGGAAGAAATTTAGCCGTCAAGGTGATCGCCTCGGCACCTATGACAGCAATCTCAACAGAATCAAGGATTGAAAATGTTCACGATTAATTTCAAAGGCACCCCATTCGAGCGCAATGGTGAAAACTTGCTCTTGGGCAGCATTGAAGGGCCAGGACTTAGTGAGGACTTTTGGTCTCCTCTAAATTATTGGCAGGCCGAACAGTACAGGGCCCAATGGAAGGATGGTGTAGCGAGATTGCTTGGTGGAGATTCATCCGCACTGGTTGTCTCCATGCGTGATCCAAAGCAAGCCAACTTTATCAATTGGTGGCTTTTGTACCCAGTAGAAAATCAAGTCCATTTGCAAAATCAGATGCTTTTGCTTGAAGATTTGAAGCAACCGTTCAACGAGGAAGATATTTACTCGTTCATTCGGCCCTACCGGGCCTATAGCGAAGATGGAGAAAAGCTCTCCGAATGGAAGTTTCCGATGACCGATATCTCTGGAGTTGGAGTGTAAGAGGGGTGCCCCCGCGGGGGCTCGGGCTCGGCTGCGGCTGTGGCTGCGGTGTCAGTGGCTGCGGTGTCAAGTGGCTGCGGTGTCAGGTCTAACAAACCAGCATTGAGCGCATTACCGATTCAATAAAGCGATGCGCTCGATTGTCATGTCCAACCGTCCAGGAGAAGTTCGGCGTTAATTTTCAAGCCCGTTTTTCAAAAACTCGGGCTTAAAACTTGGCAATCAATAAAGGTTCTTCCGTTTTTCAGTGAACTTCTTTGATCGCTGTGCTCGTTTTGAAGGCAGTTTCTGCTGCTGAGGCGTGTGGCCTCCCTGTCTCTCCTGGACAGTGCGCTCTTTAACAATTTGCGCGTTCTTTTGGGCTGCCGGTGGCTCGCCTTTGGGTGTATTGCCGCTAACGCCGAATGTGATACCCCACGCACGCACCGTCCAGTGCTTGAACCAAGATGATTTCTTTCGGCGGGTTCTGCTTCAGGTCAGCCCAGGTGGTTTTGTTCCAGGACTGCGCAGGCGTGAGCCCATCCAGGTTTTGGTGTGTGCGGCAGTGGTTGTAAAAAAGTTTGAATTCATCCAGCGCCATTTGCAATGCCACTTGACCGGGAATCACGAGTTGTTTGAGCAGCGGCTTGAGCGTCCCGAACAAACGTTCGATGCGACCGTTTTGCCAAGGTGAGTGCAGCGCAATGCGCTGGTGTTTGATGCCCGCCGCCTTGTAAAAAACTTTGAACAACTTGCTCGTGAACACGCCTTCGTTGTCGGTTCGTACGGCCTTGGGTTTGCCGTGCTGGCCTATGGCTAAGCAGAGTTGACCCAACAGCGTCCAACTGTTTTTGTTGGCAATGGTTTGCAAACACAGCAAAGCCCTTGAGCCATGGTCGATGATGCCCAGGGCGGTTTGTTATTGACGTTGGGCATCTATTTGAAACGTCAGGTCCATGCCCCAAACGGCGTTATTGGCCTGCCCGGAGGGACTCGAACCCCCGACCCCCAGCTTAGAAGGCTGGTGCTCTATCCAGTTGAGCTACGGGCAGTTGCTGGGTCAGACTGAGGTGGGAGCGACAGCGATGTTTGTTTGAAAACAGGACTGTCGTCAGAAGAAGGTGGTCGGGGCGGCGGGATTCGAACTCGCGACCTACTGGTCCCAAACCAGTTGCGCTACCAGGCTGCGCTACGCCCCGAACAGCTGCGCATTGTAGCCGGTGTTTGAGGGGCTATCGGCTTGTTGCAAAAAAATCAGACCACTTCGGCCATGGAAGGTGCGTGATTGGCTTGGCCCGGCGCAGGTAAAGCCAGCATGTTGGACACTGCCACGCACTGCTGAATGTGTTGCTCGCAGATGTATTTCAGCGCCGAGAACGTGAGCAATGCCGACACCGCCTGGCCTGCCAGTGGCACGTACTTGGCGGCTTGTTGGGTGGTCAAACGCACACCGACCATTTTGAGTGCGCGTATCACGAGGTCGCGCGTGAGCAACTTACCAACGAGCAAGCTGCCACCGGCAGAAATGGCTTTGTAGACGGCGAGTTTTTGGTCGGGTGCGAGCCGCTCGATTTGTTCAGGCGTCAAACCAAATGCACGGTTGATGTCGGGTATGACCTTGAGCAGCACGCTCACGTCTGCCATCCAGTCCAGGCCCGGCACAGGCACCATGGCCACGCCGGCGGCCAGCAAGGCACGGCGGTTGACCAGCCTGCGGCAGTAGCGGGTGATGTCGGCAATTTGTTGTGGTGTTTGCGGCACCACGACCCATTCGGCGGCTGAGGACTTGGGCATGAAACCTCCGGGTTGTTGACCGACTCTAGCGGAACGGTCGCATCGTCAACAACAACCCGATATCTATTGGGGTTGATGCGGCGCATCCTTACCGCTGCATCTGCTCCCACACCTTCTCCAGGCGCTTCACGCTGACCGGTTGTTTGGTTTTGAGTTCCTGTGCGAAGAGGCTGACGCGCAACTCCTCCAGCAGCCAGCGGAATTCATCCAAGCGGGCATCGACCCCCCCTTTGCGCTCTAGCAGGGTGCGAAGGAAACGCTGCTCGACAGGGCGCACTTCGGCCAAGCGGGCGGCATCGCGCGTGGGGTCGCTGCGCCATTTTTCCAGGCGCAGGGTGATGGCCTTGAGGTAACGCGGCAGTTGGGCCCACTGCGCCCACGGGGTTTGTGCGATGAAACGTTTGGGCACCAGGCGCTGCAGGTGGGCTTGCACGTCGTCGGCGACGTCTTTAGGCGCACGCGCGTCTTTGAGCTTGCGAACCGCCGCGCCGTATTCCACGAGCACGGTCAATGCGGCGCGGGCGACTTCGTTGCAGATCAAGGTGAGCCGGCCACGGCCTTCTTCGATTCGGCGTTTGAATTCGGCTGCGTCCGTGGGCAAAGGGTCGAGCAAAAATGCGCGGTCCAGGGCCAGATCAATGATTTGGCCGCGCAGCTCTTCTGAGGTGCCCAGTGGCATGTAGAGCACGGCCATTTTTTGCAGCTCGGGCAGGTTTTTTTCCAGGTACTTCAGGGCGTCTTTGATCTGGAAAGACACCAAACGCCGCAAACCCGCGCGGTGCTTTTGTGCGGCAAGTTCGGGTTCGTCGAAGACTTCGATCTCGACGTGGGTTTGACAATCGATCAGCGCAGGAAACCCCACCAGGGTTTGGCCGCCACGGCGCACTTCAAGCAACTCCGGCAGTTCGCCGAAAGACCAATCGACATGGCGCTGGGTGGCATCCAGGGCTGAAACGCTGCTTGCGCGTTTTTCCACCCCCCGTTCGGACTGAGCCTGTCGAAGTCCTTTGTTAAATTGGGAGGGCCCTTCGACAGGCTCAGGGCGAACGGTGTTGGGTTGACAGCCCTGGGTATCTGTCGTGGTCACCGCAGCACCCACTTTGATTTGCGCCAAGGCAGAAAACGCCGACCGTGCCTGACCACCGAGTTCGCTTTTGAGCGCGGCCAGGTTGCGCCCCATGGCGAGCTGGCGGCCATGTTCGTCCACCACGCGGAAGTTCATGAAGAGGTGGGGCGAGAGGCTTTCCAGTTTGAAATCGCCGCGTTTAACTTCCACTTGAGTGGACTCGCGAACGGCTTTAACCAGCACGTCGAGCAAGCTGCCGGAACCGAAACGGTCTTCCTGCAACACCGATGCAGAAAACTTCTCGGCCCAGTCCGGCAAGGGCACCAGGCGAGAGCGCGGCCGCTGATGCAGGCTTTTGATCAAGGCCAGCACTTTGTTCTGCAGCAAACCCGGCACCAACCATTCGCAGCGTTCATCGCTGACCTGGTTCAACGCATAGATGGGCACGGTGACCGTGACGCCGTCCTTGGCGTCGCCCGGGTCGTGCAAATAACTCGCCACACAGTCCACCCCACCCAGGCGCAGCATTTTGGGAAAGGTGGCGGTGGTGATGCCTGCGGCCTCATGGCGCATGAGTTCGTCGCGGCTGAGCAGCAGCAACTTCGGTTGGCGTTTGACTTCCTCCCGGTACCAGCGCTCCAGGCTCGCGCCGCTGCAGACGTCGCGCGGCAGTTGTTGGTCGTAAAAGGCGTGGATCAGGTCGTCGTCCACCAGCACGTCTTGCCGCCGCGATTTGTGCTCCAGCTCTTGCACCGAGGCGATGAGTTTTTGGTTGGCGGACAAAAACGGCAAGCGGGTTTCCCACTCGCCTTCGACCAGTGCCTGGCGAATGAAGATGTCGCGCGCGGCGGGCATGTCCACGTTCGAGAACGCAACGCGTTTTTGGTTGTAGATGACGATGCCGTACAGCGTGGCCCGCTCCAGCGAGATGACCTCGGCAGCTTTTTTCTCCCAGTGCGGCTCGAGCAATTGTTTTTTGATGACATGGCCTGCAATGCCGGGCAACCAGGCGGGGTCGATGTGGGCGATGCCGCGCCCAAAGAGGCGCGTGGTGTCCACCAGTTCACTGACCACGATCCAGCGGCCTGGCTTTTTGGACAAATGCGCACCCGGGTGGCGGTAAAACTTGATGCCGCGTGCACCGAGGTAGACATCCTCGTCGTCGCTCTTGCAACCAATGTTGCCCAGCAACCCGGCGAGCATGGACAAGTGCAGTTGTTCGTAAGTGGCGGGGCTGGTATTCAAACGCCATCCGTGTTCGGTGACTACGGTGAGCAGCTGCGAGTGGATGTCACGCCACTCGCGCACGCGGCGCGGCGAGATGAAGTTCTCGCGCAGTTTTTGTTCTTGTTGGCGGTGGGATAGTTTGTGTTCGGGGGTGGCTTGGGCTTGGGCTTGATTAGACCCTGACGCCAATTCCGATCGCCCTGAGCGTGCCCTCACCGTTCGGCCTGAGCCTGTCGAAGGCCTGTGTGCCTCCAACAAAGGCCCTTCGACAAGCTCAGGGCGAACGGAGTTGGAGGTGGTCTCTGGACGAACAGCGTGCGAATGAACTTGCACGCCACCCCGCAACGACTCCAACCAATTCCACAGTTTCAAATCCGCCAAAAACTCCGAACGTTCGTCGTCGAACTTTTTGTGGGCTTGGTCAGCCGCTTGTTGGTGTTCCAGTGGCCGGTCGCGGGCGTCCTGCACGCTCATGCCGGCGGCCAGCACCAGCACCTCGCTCAAAGCCTGCCTGTCTTTGGCTTCCAGAATCATGCGGCCCACACGCGGGTCCAGCGGCAGGCGCGACAGCGCATGGCCCATGGGCGTGAGTTCATTCGCCTCGTCGACCGCACCCAGTTCGGCGAGCAACTGGTAGCCGTCGGCGATGGCACGCCGAGGTGGGGGGTCGATGAAAGGGAAATCCTCCACCAAGCCCAGGTGTAACGACTTCATGCGCAGGATCACACCGGCGAGCGAGGACCGCAAAATTTCGGGGTCGGAAAAACGTGGGCGACCCGCGAAGTCTTTTTCGTCAAAGAGGCGTATGCAAATGCCGTCCGACACCCGGCCGCAGCGGCCCGCGCGCTGGTTGGCCGCCGCCTGGCTGATGGGCTCGACCTGCAATTGCTCTACCTTGTTGCGGTAGCTGTAGCGCTTGACGCGCGCGCTGCCGGCGTCAATCACATAACGGATGCCGGGCACGGTGAGTGAGGTTTCGGCCACATTGGTGGTCAGCACGATGCGGGGCGCGCTGTGGGGCTCGAACACACGGTCTTGTTCTTGCTGGCTCAAGCGCGCGAAGAGGGGCACCACTTCCACGCCAGGCGGGTGGTGGCGGCGCAAATGGTCAGCCGCCTCGCGGATTTCGCGCTCGCCGGGCAGGAAGACCAAAACATCACCTGAACTGCCCTGCCACAGCTCTTGCACCGCATCAAAAATCGCGTCGTTCAGGCCGTACTCGCGGCTTTCTTCAAAAGGACGGTAGCGCTGCTCTACCGGGAACAAGCGGCCTGACACCTGAATCACCGGCGCGGGGCCTTGAGCGCCTGCAAAGTGCTGAGCAAACCGGTCGGCATCAATCGTGGCCGAGGTGACGATGATTTTGAGATCCGGCCGGCGCGGCAGCAGCTGGCGCAGATAACCCAGCAAAAAATCGATGTTCAGGCTGCGCTCATGGGCCTCGTCGATGATGAGGGTGTCGTAGGCCTTGAGGAGCGGATCACTCTGGGTTTCGGCAAGCAAGATGCCATCGGTCATCAGCTTGACCGACGCCCCACTTTGCAGGCGGTCTTGAAACCGCACCTTGTAGCCCACCACTTCACCCAGCGGCGAGTTCAACTCCTGCGCAATCCGTTTGGCCACGCTGGAGGCTGCAATGCGCCGGGGCTGGGTATGGCCGATCAAGCCCTTGCCGCCCGCGCCCCAGCCGCGGCCCAGGCTCAGCGCAATCTTGGGCAACTGGGTGGTCTTGCCCGAGCCGGTTTCGCCGCAGACGATGATCACCTGGTGGGTTTGGATGGCCTGCGCGATCTCCTCGCGCCGGCTGGATACCGGCAGCGATTCGGGGAAGGTGATGGGAGGCACCGGGGTGGCCGCTGGTGCGGCAGCCGTTGAAGCCGGGCGGCGCTTGGGGGAAGGCGTAGAGGAATCAGTCACAGGGGGTGGATTATCGAAGATGGCGAACCATCAGGCCGAGCGCGTCCGGTTTGCACAGCATCTGTTGACCCTGAGCCATGAATGGATGAACACAACCCCAGGGCCTCCCCTGCCCTTTGGCCGGCCTTAAGAAAGCGCCATCTCTACGCCAGTACGATTGGCAGCAACCAACCTCCCCCTGCCCATGATGAAACTTCCACTCCACGCTCGTGCCCTTGTTTTGATGCTCTGCGCCCTGCTCACGGCTTGCGGCACAGTGGCCACCCACCCCAGCTTGCGTCCACCTACCGACAGCGCCGCAGCCATGCCGGCTTTGGTTCCGGTGAGGCAGTATGTGGCCGACTGGGACGGCAATGGAGGACATCAGATTTCACCTGATGGCCAGCGGTTGTTGTGGCTGGCACGCAAAGGGCTGGGGCCGGGCCTGTTCGTGAAAGATTTGTCCAGTGGGCGTGTGCAAAGCATCAGTTTGATGGGCTTCCCCATGTGGGCCGAAGACAGCAGGCACATCCTGGTGATGCGCGATGGCGCAGGTGACGAAAACGTTCACGTCTTCCAGTACGACAGCACCAACCTGCAAGCCGGTGGGCGCGACCTGACGCCTTTTGCGGGCGCCCGCTCGCATGTGCACAGCCTGATCCAGGACAGCGCGGATTTGCTCATCGTCAGCAACCGCCGCGACCCCAAGGTGTTTGACCTTTACCGCCATGAGCAGGTCTCGGGCGAGCTCAAGCTGGTGTCACAAAACCCTGGCGATGTGCTGGTGTGGATCACCAACCGCCAGGGTCAGCTCCTGGGGCGCGTGCGGCAAACCGCAAACGAGCGGCTGTTCGAAACAGCCCTGCCGCAAGCGCCAGGTGGCTGGAAAAAAATGTTCAGCGTGGGCCTTTTTGACAACGTGGCCCCGTTGCACGTGGGAAAGAACAACGCGTATTTGTGGGCGCTGTCCAACCGAGGACGCGACAAACTGGCGCTGGTGAAGATAGACCTCGACACCGGCGCTGAACAGGTGGTGGCGCAGGATCCGCGCGTTGACCTCAGCAGCGCACTGATCAGCCAAAAAACATTGGAACCGCTGATGTGGAGTGCAGACCCAGGCTATCAAACCTTGCAGATTCTCGAGCCGCGCCTGCAAGCGGCCATTGCACGCTTACAAGCCCAACACCAGGGTCCCCTGCGTTTTCACCTCACCAGCATGAGCCGCGACGAGCGGCTTTTCACGGCAACCACCAATATCGAAGGCGGTGGGCAGCACCTGCTGTACGACGCCAACACCGACACCTTCACGGTGCTGGGCGAGTCCACACGCAGCAGAGTGCATGCCAGCAGTCCCTTGCCCAAACAAACGCCGATCCAGTACACCAGTCGCGATGGTTTGCCCCTGCACGGCTACCTCACCTTGCCCGCTGGTGTACAGCCAAAGCGACTGCCGACAGTGCTCTATGTGCACGGCGGCCCTTGGGCAAGGGACTATTGGGCCGGCGGCGACCCCATGCCCTCTTTTTTAGCGAATCGAGGTTACGCGGTGCTGCAGGTGAACTACCGCGGCTCCAGCGGTTATGGCCGGGCGTTTCAGGACGCTGCACGCGGCGAATTTGCCGCCAAGATGCACGATGACCTCATCGATGGCGTGGACCACCTCGTCACCCAAGGCATCACCGATCCGAATAAAACCGCCATCATGGGCGGCAGCTACGGCGGCTACGCCACCTTGGTGGGCATGACCTTCACACCCGAGCGTTTCAGTTGCGGCGTCAGTCTGGTGGGCATGTCGGAGCTGGGCAGCCTGCTCGACCAGGCACCGCCTTATTGGGCTCTGGGCAAACCCTGGTGGGTTCGGTTTGTGGGCGACCCGGCCAACGCCGATGATCGGGCGGTGATGGCGTCCAAGTCTCCGCTCTACCGCGCAAAAGATGTTCGCGGGCCGGTGCTGTTGCTGCACGGGGTCAATGACCCGCGCGTCAAACTGGACCAGTCCACGCGCATGGCCGATGCGTTGAAAGCCGCGGGCAAGGACGTGGAACTGGTGGTCTACAAAAGCGCAGGCCATGGCTTTCAAAAATGGAGTGACAAACTGAGTTACTACCGACACACCGAAGATTTCCTCAGCCGATGCCTGGGCGGCCGCAGCAGCGGCTTCGACTGGTACCAGCTCGGCAGTTGGGCATTTTGATGACGCGGCCATAGAAGAGGGAAACGCTGAACAAGTCCCTCGCAGCGCGCGCATCCTCGAACTCGGGCGGTCGCTCGTGGCTCTGTTCACCACTCGCCGTTAAAAATGCTCGCAATACCTTCGGGTATTGCTGCGCTTTTCGCCTTGCAGCCCATCCCGATTCGAGGCCCGCGCATCTGCGGGAACTTATCCAACGTTTCCAGAGGTTGCTCGTCATTGGGCCGCGCTGGGGCAAAATGCGCCACCTCTTAGACCCAACACCATGAGCCTCGTCTTCCCCCATACCTTTGTGCCCTGGTTCCGTTCCGTGGCGCCTTATATCCATGCCTACCGGGGCAAAACCTTTGTGGTGGCGATGGCGGGCGAGTTGATGGCAGCGGGCAAGCTGCCCTCGTTTGCCCAAGACCTGGCCATCTTGCACGCCATGGGCATCAAGCTGGTGCTGGTGCATGGCTTTCGGCCGCAACTGACCGAACAGCTGGCGGCCAAGGGCCACACCTCACGTTTCAGCCACGGCATGCGCATCACCGATGCCACGGCGCTCGACTGCGCCCAGGAAGCGGCGGGGCAATTGCGTTTTGAAATTGAAGCGGCGTTTTCGCAAGGTTTGCCCAACACGCCCATGGCCAATGCCACGGTGCGTGTGGTGTCGGGCAACTTCTTGACGGCGCGGCCGGTGGGCATCGTGGACGGTGTTGATTTCATCCACAGCGGCGTCGTGCGCAAAGTGGACAGCGTGGCGATACGCCGCGCCATTGACATCGGGGCGATGGTGTTGCTGTCGCCCTTCGGTTTTTCTCCAACAGGTGAGGCCTTCAATCTGTCGATGGAAGACGTGGCCACCAGCACAGCGGTGGCGCTGCAAGCCGACAAGCTGATTTTCATGACGGAAGTCGAAGGCATCCACGAGGACGCCGGCAATGCAGACAGCCCCATCGACACCGAGTTGTCGCTGGAACAGGCCAAACTGTTGCTGGCCGACTTGCCCAACCCCAGCCAACCGACCGATGTGGCCTTCTATCTGCAGCACTGCGCCAAGGCCTGCGAAGGCGGCGTGGAGCGCTCTCACATCTTGCCCTTTGCGACCGACGGCGCGGTCTTGATGGAGGTGTTCACCCACGACGGCATCGGCACCATGGTGGTGGACGAAAAGCTGGAGAGCCTGCGCGAAGCCACCGCCGACGACATGGGCGGCATCTTGCAGTTGATCGAACCCTACGAACGCGACGGCACCTTGGTCAAACGCGACCGTACGGAGATTGAGCGCGACATTGCGCAGTACACCGTGATTGAGCACGACGGCGTCATCTTCGGCTGCGCGGCGTTTTACCCCTACCCGGAAGCGCGCACCGCCGAGATGGCAGCGCTGACGGTGTCGGCCCAAGTTCAGGGCCAAGGCGATGGCGACCGCATCTTGAAGCGCATTGAACAACGTGCCAAAGCGGCCGGTTTAGAGAGTATTTTTGTGCTCACCACACGGACCATGCATTGGTTCATCAAACGCGGTTTTTCTCCCGCAGAGCCCGAGTGGCTGCCCGATGCACGCAAGCGCAAGTACAACTGGGACCGCAGGTCTCAGGTGCTGGTCAAAAAATTCAAGTAGCGCGGGCCGCCGCGAGCGCAACGGCCCCCCTCGTCCACTTTTTACATCAGGAGTTCAACCATGGCCAGAACCGTTCAGTGTGTGCATTTGAAGAAAGAAGGCGAGGGCCTGGATTACTCGCCCTACCCAGGCCCACTGGGTCAGCGCATCTACAGCGAAGTCAGCAAAGAAGCGTGGGGCTTGTGGCTCAAACACCAAACCATGCTGGTGAACGAGAACCGCCTGAACTTGGCCGACGCCCGTGCACGCCAGTACCTGGCCAGGCAGATGGAGAACTTTTTCTTTGGTACCGGGGCCGATCAGCCTGCAGGCTACGTTCCTCCAACGACCTGAGGATCGGTTTTCGATCGCTCTTAGCAGGCGCATACGGGTTGGGATGCACGCTGCAAATTTTGTTATTGCGAATCAATCTCATTTAGATATACACTCCGGGTCATCTTTGACTGCCCCGGAGTTCTTCATGTTGATGTCCCCCACCGTCTTGCGCCGCCGTTTGTTGGCTTTGGGCGCTGCTGTACTTGCCGTCACGGCATTACCCAGCGCCCTGGCACAAGCCCAAACCTTGAATATCTATTCCGCGCGCCACTACCAAACCGATGAAGCGCTTTACGCTGACTTCACCAAAGCCACCGGTATCAAAATAAACCGCGTTGACGCTGACGACGCGGGCATCCTGGCGCGACTGAAAAGTGAAGGCAGCAACAGCCCGGCTGATTTAATTTTGCTGGTGGACGCCGCCCGCCTGTGGCGTGCCGAAGTCGATGGTCTCTTCCAACCGGTGAGCGCCAAACTACTCAGGGACAAAATTCCTGCCCAATTACGTGGCAAAGAAGAAGCAGGTGCCTCACAGTGGTTTGGTTTTTCTACCCGAGCGCGTGTGATTGTTTACAACAAACAAACGGTCAAACCCACCGACGTGGAAACTTACGAGAGCCTGGCTGCGCCAGTGAACAAAGGTAAAGTATGTACCCGTTCTGGCTCTCACCCCTATAACCTGTCCCTGTTTGGGTCGATGATGGAGCATTTGGGAGAAACCGCAACCAAAGACTGGTTGGCTGGCGTGGTGGCCAACATGGCCCGCGCGCCCAAGGGCGGCGATACGGATCAAATTCGGGCGACCGCCAGCGGCGAATGCCAAATTGCAGTGACCAATACCTATTACTTGGCACGGTTGATGCGCTCTGACAAAGCAGAAGACCGCGCAACCATGGAAAAAATTGGCATCGTGTTCCCAAACCAAAAGACCTGGGGAACCCACATCAACATCTCAGGCGCTGGCATTGCCAAACATGCGAAGAATCGAGACGCTGCTGTGAAATTCCTGGAGTATCTCGCTGGTGATTCTGCACAGCGCTACTTTGCCGACGGTAACAACGAATGGCCGGTGGTGACGGGTTTGAAGGTCAGCAATCCGGCGCTGGAGAAAATGGGCGCGTTCAAATCTGAAACCATTGCCTCATCCGTGGTCGGCTTGAATCAAGTCAAAGTTCAGCGTTTGCTGGATCAAGTCGGTTACAAGTAGGCATCTCGACTTGCAAGGTGGGTACAAAACTATTCCTATCGGGTGAAAAAGTATTCGATACAATAACGGCACGAGTTTTTTTATTAAAACCTCGTGCCTGAATGATGAAACCCCGAATAAAAGGAATTAACCATGTCCAGTTTGCAGCAATTACTCGACCAAAAAGCAGCGCTTGAAAAACAAATCGAGGCCACGCGCAAGGAAGCAAGGGCCGACGCCATTGCCCGCGTGAAAGCCCTGATGTCAGAGTTTGGTTTGACAGCCGCCGATCTGGGTGGACGCAGCGGTGTCAAGACGGGCTCTGCGACCAAAGGCGGCAAAGTAGCGGCCAAGTTCCACAACCCTGCCACCGGTGACAGCTGGAGCGGCCGTGGGCTGCAGCCCAAGTGGCTCAAGGCAGCGCTGGCAACCGGCAAGAAGCTGCAAGACTTTGCGGTTTAGTTTTGTTGTTATGGATCCGGCCCAGCGAAGTTTCCACTTCCGTTCGGGTTGAGCCTGTCGAAACCCAGATTTCACGCCCGAGCCTTGAAAAGATTCAGGGCAAGCGGTTCAGGCTTTATCGGGCTGAATCAATAAGATAGTGAGCCGGGAGGCTCGCCTTTTTGCGCGGTATGGGCCGGATAAGCAAAGACTGCAAAAAACGACCCCGCAAATCGGGGGGCGTGTGAGTTTTGGCCGCTGTGCGGCGGAGTTAGCGCCGTATATTCTGCGGGCTGTGTTCTTGAAGGATGCTCTGCATCACGCTGGCAAGGCGGTGGAAATCGGGATAGGTTGCGGGGCGTTTTTCGCAGCCAGTAGCATGGGCTATTGGGAAGAAACAACGCCGCAGACCTCCCCAGGCCGTGCTGCCAGCGTCCGCAAGGAGTCATGCAGAGCATCCTGAAGCACCGCCCTCACCTGCATCTCACGTGGCCGTACCGACTCCCTCCTTCTTCGCTTTGTTGACCTGGCGACAGCCGCTGAACTCTCTTGTTTGGCTTGTTCAACTGTCAGTGCTGGCATTGCTCTATGTACAGAGCGGTCGCCTGGGCCTGTCGGTTCCACAGGTCGGTGACTTGGTGAGCTTGGTTTGGCCACCCAGCGGCCTGGCATTGGTGGCTTTGATTCGTTTTGGCATGCCGCTTTGGCCGGCCATCACGGTCGCCGCATTCATTGTCTCTTTTGGTTTGGGCGCGCCGTGGACGACGGCGGTTGGCATTGCGGCAGGCAACACCATCGGTCCAGTCATAGCAGCTTGGTTGCTGACTCGCCAAGGGTTTCGACGAGAGCTTGACCAACGGCGAGACATTTTGCTTTTTTTCGCTTTCGGTATGGTTTTGTTGTCCCTGGTCACTTCGGTCAACGGTGCGACCTGGCTCTACTTTTCTGGCCAGGTATCCGCGCAATCCTGGTCGCAAACCGCTCTTTACTGGTGGTTGGGTGACGCAGCGGGCGTTTTGTTGGTGGGCGTGCCACTGCTCACGATCAACCGCCCCGACTGGACACAAGCTTCACAACGCCAACGCGATTTATCTGGATTGATCGCGGCCAGCGGCATCGTGGTTCTCGCCTTGCTGCCGTTTGCGCAAACCAGCGATCAAAATGCGCCACTTTCGCCCTTGCTCTTCGTGCCCCATTTGTTGTTGTGCTGGCTGGCTGCCAGCCGAGGGTTGTTTATTTCGGCGATATCGGTTCTGAGCATTGCGGCTTTGTCGGCAACTGCAACCGCCCACGGGCTCGGTCCCTTTTACCTCGGACAACCATCTCAAAGTTTGGTCATGCTCTGGGCCTATGTTTGCACGCTGGGAGCGATGCCCATGCTGATCACGGCCTTGGTCGGGGAGTTGTCGGCCAACGACAGGCGATGGCAATTGGCGCTAGACAGCTCCAATGTGGGGGTTGCCGAGTGGGACGCGCGCTTGGATGTGGTCACCTTGTCACCGCGTTGGATGTCGCTCCTTGGGCATCGGGCCAAAGCGTGGACAACCACGCCGGCCGTGCTGTGGTCTCGGGTACACGCTGATGACAGAACGACCTTGCTCAAGGCTTTGGCGCCTTTGCAAATGGGTTCAGTAAAAACAAGTTTGGTTGAGTTTCGGCTTCAGTGCAGTGACGAGCAATGGCACTGGTTTCAGGGCAACGCCGTCGTGGCGCAGCGAGCGACTGACGGATCCCCGCAGCGCGTCATCGCCACAGCGCGTGATGTCTCGGAACAACGCGCCGCCGAGGAAAAAAACCAACTCTCCTCCCAGCTGTTTCAGCACCTGGATGAAGGCTTGTTGATCACGGACGGTCAGTTCCGTGCGCTGGACGCCAACCCCATGTTCAGCCAAATCACAGGTTATGTGCGGCAAGAGGTGGTGGGCAGCATTCCCCCGCTGCTGCGACCTGCAGCACCCAGCTCAATGAGCGACGAGCAACGCTTGGCCATGCACGACAGCGTGCAAAACAGCGGCCACTGGCGCGGCGAAGTTCACACCCGCCACCGCAACGGAGAGCCACGCACCTTCCAGGTCACGGTGTCTGCTGTCAAGAACCCTCAAGGATTGGTTCGTTTTCACGCGCTGGCGCTTTCAGACATCACGCAAGCTCAGCGTCAGCGCGAACAACTCGAACGTCAAGCCCACTACGACGAACTGACCGGGCTGCCGAACCGAGCGCGTTTTGCGCAAATGATCAGCGAGGCGATGCAAACCAGCGAGAGCGAAGGCTTTTTGCTCACCATTTGTTATTTGGACCTGGATCATTTCAAACCCGTCAACGACCAATACGGCCACGATGGTGGAGACCGCCTGCTCATCGAGTTGGCAGATCGGCTGCGCCGCTCGATGCGCAACTGGGCCAGCGGCAGCGATGCGGTCGCCCGGCTGGGTGGTGACGAGTTTGTGATCTTGTTGCGCACCGCCACCGTTGAGGAGAGTCGCCAAGCCGTTGAACGTGTCTTGCGCAACCTGGCGGAACCGTACACCTTGGGTTTCGGTCTGCCGCCTGTGGTGGTGACTTCCAGCATTGGCGCCACGGTGTACCCGCTGGACCATGTGGATCCCGATACCTTGATGCGCCATGCCGACCATGCGATGTACGGCGCCAAACAATCAGGCCGAAATGGCTACTTGTTCTTCGACGCGGAGCACGACAGGCGCACTGAAGCTCAATTTGAGGCCATTGCGCGGGTGCAAGAAGCCTTGGACCGCGATCAATTTGTTCTTTACTTTCAGCCCAAGGTCAACATGCGCACGGGTCGCGTTCTCGGCATGGAGGCGCTGTTGCGGTGGAGCCATCCAGTGCATGGCGTGATTCCACCCGCGCAGTTTTTGCCATTGATCGAACACAGTGCGCTCAGTGCCAAGGTGGGTGACTGGGTGATGCAGCAAGGCATCGAACAACTGGCGCAGTGGCAGCGCTTGGGTTTGGATCTGACACTCAGCATCAACGTGTCCGCACGGCACTTGCAAGATCCCACTTTTTCCCAGCGCTTGACCGCGTTGGTAGGCAGACATCAAACACCGGTCTCTCAGCGCCTCATTTTGGAAGTGCTGGAAACCGCCGCGCTGGCCGACATCGACCACACCGGGGCCTTGATGCAGCACTGCCAAGAACTCGGTGTGCGCTTTGCGCTGGACGATTTCGGAACGGGTTATTCCACACTCACCTACCTCAAGCGTTTGCCGTTTGACATGCTCAAGATCGACCGTTCTTTCGTACACAACATGCTCATTGACAAACAAGACATGGCCATTGTTGAAGGCATCATTGGCCTGTCTCACACCTTTGGCTGCTCCTTGGTGGCCGAGGGCGTTGAAACGGCGGAACAAGCCCGTCATCTCATCAGCTTGGGCTGTGATGTGGGACAGGGCCATGGCATCTCCAAACCCATGCCAGCGGACGAGGTCAATGGCTGGGTACAGCATTACCGTGGCGCACCGTTGTCGGTCAGCCCCGACATGCTGGCTTGAACGAAGCGCAAGTTTTACAGCGCCTGGCTGGAATTGGCTGCCTCGCCCGATAGACTCCTCCTGTGATCCCTGCTGGCTTCCTTCAAGACTTGCTGACCCGCGTTGACATCGTTGACGTGGTGGGCCACCACGTGCAACTCAAACGTGGTGGTGCCAATTGGATGGGCCTGTGCCCCTTCCACGCGGAAAAATCTCCCAGCTTTTCAGTCAGCCCGTCGAAACAGTTCTATCACTGCTTTGGGTGCGGGGCCAGCGGCGACGCGATTCGTTTTCTCACGGAACACGTCGGCTTGAGTTTTGTTGAGGCCGTGCGTGAACTGGCCCAGGGTGTTGGCATGCAAGTGCCCGAAGAACAGGTCAGTGAAGACGAGCGGCAACGCCGCGACACGCTGCGAAAGCGGCGGCTCTCGTTGTCGGAGGTACTGTCCAAGGCCGCTGAGTTCTACCGTCAGCAACTCAAAGCAGGCCAGGCCGTTTCGAAGCACCCCATCGAGTACCTCAAAAACCGCGGACTCACGGGCGACGTTGCAGCGCGTTTTGGTTTGGGTTATGCGCCACCTGGATGGCGCACCCTTGCCGGCGTTTTTCCTCAATACGACGACCCCTTGCTCGAAGAAGCCGGTTTGGTACGCCAACGTGTGGACGAGGAAACGGCAACGCCAGCGCACGAAACAAGTCAACAAGACCGGGGTCGCTACGACTGGTTTCGTGACCGCATCATGTTTCCCATCCGTGCGGTGTCCGGGGAGATCATTGGTTTTGGTGGACGGGTGCTGGATGACAGCAAACCCAAGTACATCAATTCGCCCGAGACACCCGTCTTCAGCAAGGGCCGCGAGCTGTATGGGCTTTTTGAGGCCCGGGCATCGCTTCGCAGCCGGGGATATGCACTGGTAGTCGAAGGTTATATGGACGTGGTGGCGCTAGCACAATCGGGTTTTGAAAACGCGGTGGCCACCTTGGGAACCGCATGCACGGCAGACCACGTACAAAAACTTTTTCGTTTCACCGACGCGGTGGTCTTCAGCTTTGACGGCGATGCAGCAGGCAGGCGCGCCGCAGGCCGCGCCCTCGAAGCATCGCTGCCCCACGCCAGCGATACGCGCACCGTTCGTTTTCTGTTTTTACCCCAAGAGCATGACCCCGACTCTTACGTGCGCGAGTTCGGCGCTGCCGCCTTTGACGCCCTGGTGCAAAGCGCCGTGCCTTTGTCCAAGCAGCTCGTAGAACAAGCCAAGGACGGATGCGACTTGTCTGCCGCCGAAGGTCGAGCGCGCTTTCTCACACAAGCCAAACCGCTGTGGCTGGCCCTGCCGGACGGTGCACTCAAGCGACAAATGCTGCCGGAACTCGCGGCCCAAGGGGGCCTGGTCGCAGCCGACTTGGCGTCGTTGTGGCAAACCGGTGCCCGCGTTGCAGTCAATCCTGCGGACTCTCGTCCCTCTTCGGGCGGGGACAACCCGCCCACCCAAGCATTTCGGCGTCCTGTAAAGCGCGGCAACGCCCGCATTGCGCCGGCCAGCCCCGCCGCCCAAGCACTGCGCATGCTGCTGCTCAACAGCAGCTGGTGGGACATGCTCAATGCGGACGACCACGAGCTGCTGCACCACCTCCCTGCGCCGCATGGGAGCGTGTTTGCTTGGTTAGAACGCCAAATGGCAGAACACGGCCCTCAATCCTGGGCCGTTTTAGAGCAGGGATTGATCGCGGATGGTTTGCAAGACGAGGCATCGCCCTGGGTCAACGAATCGGCACTGGCCGACACCATGACACTGCATGAGCTGCGCCAGCTCCTGGACGGCATGTGGGTCAAGCGCCTGTCCGAGGAACAACAACAACTGATCGCCCTGGCCGCCAGCGACCCCAAGGCGCTGCAGCGCTACCGCGAACTGGACGTTCAGAGAAAGACCCGACTGGCACGGCTGGCCACTCACCCGCAAGACGCGGGCTAAGCAGCGTCAAAAGCGCACTTTTGACGGCTTGGGCTCGCTTGGGTAATAATCCATGCCTTGATTCGCGCGTCAAGAGTGACAGCAGCACCTCCGGGCCCCGGCCACCCTCTGACCCAGGGTCCCCACTGAAGGCCACCCCTCACCCGCAAGGGCTGCACGGCTATCCGCAAGGGTTGCACGTACAAATGTTCACCCGAACTTGCACGCCGAACCTTGTTAGCCCCATGTGGCCTACCCCTCGATGCGACTCCTAACCCCTGGTTATCAGTCGTGGATTGGTGTGGGCTTGCGGGCTTTGGCATGAATGCAAGGCCACCATCCAGCGGACAAGTGCGGGGTGATGGACATACACCATGCCGGTTCGCACCATAGAACAGCCGGGCTCATTGTTCAGCCCCACACCACTGCCAAGGATTTGCATGTCTGCGAAAAAGAACGCTCCCGCCGTAGCGACCAAGCCGGAAACGAAGACCAAAATTACCGCCACGCCCGCCACAGCCGCGTCGGCCAAAACAACGGTCAAAGCCGCCGTCAAGGATGCCGTGAAGGGCAAAGCCGCAGCATCGGCCCAAGCGCCAGCCAAGGGCAAACCTGGCAAGGCAGCCAAGGGCGCAGACAAATCCAAAAAAGAAGCCGCGCTGGACGAGGACTTCTCCGACATTGAAGCCGACCTCGAAGGTGAGCCCGAAGCCGACGCCGGTGACGCCAAAGAGGTCAAGGCCAAACCGCTGCGCATGAAGGTTTCGCGCGCCAAAGAACGCGCTTTGATGCGCGAATTTGGCCTTGAAGAAACCGCACTCACCGAAGAAGAAGCCGCCAAACGCCGTCAAGAGCTGAAAACGCTCATCAAGATGGGTAAGACACGCGGCTTCCTCACGCACCAGGAAATCAACGATCACTTGCCCGAAAAGCTGATCAATGAAGAAATCTTGGAAGCCATTGTGTCCATGCTGAACGACATGGGCATTGCGGTGTACGAACAAGCACCGGATGCAGCCACCCTTCTGATCGCCGGTGGTGGTGCCACGACCGCAACTGAAGAAGAAGCTGAAGAAGCGGCGGAAGCGGCGCTGTCCACTGTGGACTCCGAGTTTGGCCGCACCACCGACCCGGTGCGTATGTACATGCGTGAAATGGGCACAGTGGAGTTGCTCACGCGTGAAGGCGAAATTGAAATTGCCAAACGCATTGAGGGCGGCTTACAAGCCATGATGCTGGCCATCAGCGCCTCGCCCACCACGATTGCGGAAATTCTGGTTTACGCCGACAAGATTGCTGCCGGTGAGATGCAAATTTCCGAGGCTGTGGACGGCTTTGTGTCCGAAGGCGAGGCCGACGACTATGTGGCCGAGGAAGACGTGGACTTCTTTGACGACGACGATGACGACGACGGCAAAGGCGGCAGCAAAGCGCTCACCAAAAAACTAGAAGAGTTGAAGATCGCGGCCCTGACCAAGTTCGCCAACCTGCGCATCAACTTTGACAAGATGCGCAAGGCGTTTGAAAAAGAAGGCTACCAGTCCGCCTCTTACAACAAGTCGCAGCAAGCCATCAGCAGTGAGCTGATGACGATTCGCTTCACCGTCAAAACCATTGAAAAACTCTGCGGCATTTTGCGCTCGCAAGTGGATGACGTGCGCCGCTATGAACGCGAGCTGCGAAAAATCCTGGTCGATAAATGCGGCATGCCGCAAGAGTATTTCATCAAGAACTTCCCGCCCAATATCTTGAACCTGAAGTGGGCGGAAAAGGAAGCGGCCTCTGGCAAGCCCTACAGCTTGGTGCTGTCTCGCCACCTGCCTCCCGTTCAAGAACTGCAAAAGAAGCTGGTGGACCAACAAGCGCGCGCCGTGGTGCCGCTTGAAGACTTGAAGGGCATCAACAAACGCATGAACGAAGGCGAGAAGGCTTCGCGTGATGCCAAGAAAGAGATGATCGAGGCCAACTTGCGTTTGGTGATTTCGATTGCCAAGAAATACACCAACCGGGGCCTTCAGTTCCTGGACCTGATCCAGGAAGGCAACATCGGCCTGATGAAGGCGGTGGACAAATTCGAATACCGCCGTGGCTACAAGTTCTCGACCTATGCCACGTGGTGGATCCGCCAGGCCATCACACGTTCGATCGCCGACCAAGCGCGCACCATTCGTATTCCGGTGCACATGATCGAAACCATCAACAAAATGAACCGCCTGTCGCGTCAGCATTTGCAGGAGTTTGGTTTCGAGCCTGACGCACCGACGCTGGCCGAGAAGATGGAGATCCCGGAAGACAAAATCCGCAAGATCATGAAAATCGCCAAAGAGCCCATCTCGATGGAAACACCGATTGGCGACGACGACGACTCTCACCTTGGCGACTTCATTGAAGACACCAACAACACCGCACCGATTGAAGCTGCCATGCAGGCGGGTTTGCGTGATGTGGTGAAAGACATTCTCGACAGCCTGACCCCACGCGAAGCCAAGGTCCTCCGCATGCGTTTTGGCATCGAGATGAGCACGGACCACACCTTGGAAGAGGTCGGCAAACAGTTTGACGTCACCCGTGAGCGCATCCGCCAAATTGAGGCCAAGGCCATCCGAAAACTCAAGCACCCAAGTCGCTCGGACAAGCTGCGGACGTACTTGGACAATCTATGAAAGAGATTGGACTAGGACGTATCTGCCCAAGGCAGATGGCAGTTGCGAAGCAAATGTCCCGCAGTTTGCGTCACAAGCTGCGGACGTACCCGTATAAGTTCTGATCAAACGAAAGAAACATCGCTGTGTCCGAGCTGATTCAACGCACCGTGCTGTTTGCCGACTTGCGCGGCAGCACGGCGCTGTATGAGTTGATGGGCAACGCCAATGCCACGGCGGTTGTCACTCAAAGCGTGGCACTGGCTTGCCGTGTGGTCAGCCACTGCGGCGGGACGGTCGTCAAAACACTGGGCGACGGCCTGATGGCCATGTTTGCTGACTCGGCTGCTGCTATCCAAGCAGCCGACGAGATGCACGACTCGCTCGAACGCATTGCCGCGCACGGACACGCCTCCTCCACCATGCCTTTGCCGGGCATCGAAAGTGCGCTCAGCAAACTGCCAGCGCTCAAGCTGCAAGTGGGCTTGGCTCGTGGCGAAGTGGTGGAGATGTCCGGCGATTGTTTTGGCGATGCGGTCAACGTGGCAGCACGTTTGTTGGACCACGCCGGCGACAACGAAACCTTGGCGACCTCGGTCGTTGTGGACGATTTACCGGCGGTCTCGCAGGCCCGTTTTCGCAGCCTGGACCGCATGCAACTGCGCGGTCGCGCCGAGCCGGTGCACGTGTACCTGTTGGAAACTTTGCGCCCCAGTGATTCCGCCGCGACCGCCTATGGTGAACTCATTGCACAACCCGATCCTGAAGGCATACGCCTGACATGGATGGATTTGAACCGGGTTTATTCCCCCCAGAGTTTGCCGGTGGTTTTGGGGCGCAGTTCACAGGCCACTTACTGCATTGATGACGGCCGTGTGTCGCGCTCCCATGCCCGCATTGACTGGCACGGTGGCACTTTTTCGCTCAGTGACCTCAGCTACAACGGCACCTATGTTCGTTTCGCCAACGACAAAGAGGTGGTCAATCTGCGCCGCAGCAGCTGCACCTTGCACGGCAGCGGCGTCATCGGCTTGGGTGCACCGCCCACCGACATCACCGCACCCTGCGTGCATTTCGAAGTTTTGAAATTCTCAGACACGCAACCGCGTGATCTCTGAGCCGCCGACCTAACAACCCACCTGATTAGCGACATTCTTCAGCCCTCCTCCGTTCGCCCTGAGCCTGTTGAAGGGTAGCGCGTTCAACCTGGGCTTCGACAGGCTCAGCCCGAACGGTGGTGAGGTGTTGGTGGCTGAGGAATGTCGCTAATCAGTCGGCCCTGCAAAACCCCTGCAACCCGCATGAATGCTGGCGATATGGGGTAAATGCTGACGACGGGATCTCTCAGGAATCGTTATCGGAGAGTAATTTTTCTGGGGGATTTGCATGACAGCCACCGCAGACTTCTTTCGCGCACGCCTGGACGGGATGGTCGATCACAAACATCCACTGGTGGTTTTGAGCAAACGGCTGCCCTGGGCCGCGATTGAACAAGCCCTGGCACCGCACTTCGCTCGCCAGGCTCGCCCAGGCTCCAAGCGGGTGACGGCGGACTTGTTGGGAGCGCATGAAGTCGAATTTGGCAACGGCATCAGCCCCGCAGGCCGCCCGCGCCTGTCAATTCGGCTGATGGCCAGCTTGCAGTACCTGAAGAACTCCTTCAACCTCAGTGACGAAGAACTCGTTCAGCGCTGGAGCGAGAACGTGGTGTGGCAGTTCTTCAGCGGCATGGAGTATTACGAACCACGCTTGCCCTGCGATCCAACCCAGATCGGCCGCTTTCGCCGCGCCGTGGGCGAAGAAGGTCTGGAGCAGTTGCTCAAGGCCACCATCGAGACAGCGGTGCAGATCAAGGCCATCAAGCCCAGCGAGCTGGAACGCGTGATCGTGGACACCACCGTGCAGGAGAAGGCCATCGCCCACCCGGTGGACAGTCGGCTGCTGGAGATTGCGCGGCACAAAGTGGTGAATGCTGCCAAACGAGTGGGCATCAGTTTGAAGCAGACATTTGCGTTTGAAGCCAAAACGCTCAGACGCCAGGCCGGGGGTTACGCCCACGCCAAGCAGTTCAAGCGTTTGAAGAAAGCCGTCAAACGCCAGCGCACAATCCTCGGGGTGGTGATGCGTGAAGTGCAGCGCAAGCTTGATGTGTTGGTGGCACCCGGGCCGACAGCGCTGAGTGCGCTCAAGACCTGGTTGGAGCGGGCCGAACGCATCCGCACGCAACAGCGAGGCGACAAGGGCAAGCTGTACGCGCTGCATGCGCCTGAGGTGGAGTGCATCGGCAAGGGCAAGGCCAGGAAGCCCTATGAGTTTGGTGTGAAGGTCAGCCTGGCTGTCACGCACCTGCGTGGTTTGATGGTGGGGGCCAGAAGTTTCCCCGGCAACCCGTTTGATGGGCACACATTGGCTGCGCAACTGGAGCAAACCAACAACCTGATGCAAGACCTGGGGCGTGTGCCCAAGCAAGTGGTCGTGGACTTGGGGTTCCGGGGCGTGGACGCGGACAACCCGAACGTGGAGATCATCCACCGTGGCAAGTACAAGTCACTGACCAAGGTGCAACGCAAGTGGCTCAAACGGCGTCAGGCCATCGAGCCGCTGATCGGCCACACCAAGGTGGACCACGGCATGCAGCGCTGTTGGCTCAAAGGCGAGTTGGGTGATGCGCTGCACGCACTGAGTTGTGCGGCGGGGTACAACATCCGCTGGCTGCTGCGGGCTATCGCGGCCAAGTCTGCAAAAGACGCGAAGGCGTTTTTGTTGACCCTGCTCGGGCTGAGCTTATGGGGTCAACTCAGGGCAGCCAGGGCACGGCTCGGCGCAAAAAACTTGCTCGGTTGGAAATTCACGCCATCGTCAGTAATGGCTTGCGGGGTGAAATGAATTTTGCAGGGCCGACTAATCAGGACAACCCAAGAGGTCGGCCAACGACAGCAAGTCTGCAACCGTGTGCACCCCAAACGGGGCTGCCCTGTGCGCATGCGCGGTGTCGCTGCGGCACACCCAAACAGTCTGCAAACCCGCCGCCAAGGCCCCGGCAACATCCAGATCCAAGTCGTCACCCACGTGCAAAACCTGCGCTGCGGGCAAGTCCAGCACGCTGCATGCGTGGTCGAAGATGCGGGCATCGGGCTTGGCCACGCCCACTTGTTTGGCGCTGACCGCGCCGACAAAAAATCCGTCCAGGCCCACTCGGTCTAAGCGCGCATTGCCATTGCTCAGTGCGAGCAGTGGAAAACGCTGCGACAACCGTGCCAGCGCTTGCTCCACGTCAGCGTAAAAGCTCACCTCATGGCGGGCCGAAAAAAACACCTCGAAAGCAGGCTCTGCCAGATCGATGCTGTAGCCATGTTCGAGCAATCCACGGCGCAAGCTCTCCAAACGAACGGCGGTGAAATCATGGCTCCACTCTGGGCGCTCTTGGGCCACTTGGTCACGCAGCGCTCGCAGTCCTTGAACATCGTAGGTTTGCGCCATGCGCGGTGCGTGATCCGCAAGCCAGGCGTGCAACTGCTGCTCGGCCCCTTGTATCGCAGGCCACACCGGCCACAAGGTGTCGTCCAAGTCGATGGTCAGCGCGGCAATATATGGGAAATTTTTCTTCATTGATAAACAAATTCGCGCCTTCGCGGCCAATCATCAAAGTGTGTAGGGATTGTCCGTTAGAGTCGCCGCTCGTTGCTGTGCTTCTTTCAGCCGTTTGACTGATCAGCGAACGCCTCGCGCACCATGAACACACCCAAGCCCAATGACGCGCAACCGACTGCCAAACCATGTTTGCGCATGCTCCACGTCGAAGACAACCGCTTGAACGCCGTGTTGTTTGAAGAGGCGATGCGGATGCGGGGCGACATTGAATTGGTGAGTTTTGAAACCGCCGCCGAGACCCTGGCCTTCTTGCACGCCGAGCCCGCTTGGCGGCCTGAGTTCATTGTTTTGGATGCCAACCTGCCCGATGGCACCGGCTACGACTTGCTCAAGCAACTGCGCGCACGCGAGGCCCTGCGACACACCCCGGTATTCATGTGTTCTGCCGACGCCTATGCCGACGACCTCAGGCGCGCACGTGAAGCTGGTTTTGAGGGTTACTGGACCAAACCCTTGGACCTGACTCAGGTGAACAACGACATCGACCACTGGCGAAGCACGCGCGCTTGACACGCCGATGGGGCGACAATCTGGCGACGCCATACTGCGTCGCCAAATCTCCACCGCCAAACACCATGCGCTTTTCCACAGAGCCCGATTACAAGCACGGCCAAACACCCAAACTGCCCGCCACAGCGGTCCTGTTATGCAATTTGGGAACGCCCGACGAGCCCACCGCATCGGCCTTGCGCCGCTACCTGGCCGAGTTTTTGTCGGATCGCCGCGTGGTCGAGATTCCACGCTTGTTATGGATGCTGATACTTCACGGCATCATCTTGCGGGTGCGGCCCGCCAAATCAGCGCGCAAGTACGCCAGCGTGTGGACGAGTGAAGGCTCCCCGCTGCGCGTGTGGACCGAAAAACAAGGAAAGCTGCTCCAAGGTTATTTGGGTGAACGGGGCCACCATGTGGTGGTGCAACACGCGATGCGCTATGGCAAGCCATCCATTGCCAGCCGGCTGGACGAGCTGAAAAAAGGTGGCGTGAAAAACGTTCTGGTGTTGCCCCTGTACCCACAGTACTCCGGCCCCACCACGGCCAGTGTTTGTGACGCGGTTTACCAATGGGGACAGAAAACTCGCCATTTGCCTGAGTTTCGTTTCGTCAACCACTACCACGATGACGACGGTTACATCGCCGCGCTTGCCAAACGCATTCAAGACCACTGGCAACAAGAGGGCCGCGCGGAAAAACTGCTGCTGAGCTTTCACGGTGTTCCCGAAAGAACCCTGATGCTGGGCGACCCTTATCACTGCGAGTGCCTGAAAACCGCCCGGTTACTTGGCGAAAAACTGGGGCTGAGCAAAGACCAAATGGTGGTCACATTCCAAAGTCGCTTCGGCAAAGCCAAATGGCTGCAGCCCTATACCGAACCGACCTTGATTGCCTTGGCTCAACAAGGGATCAAACGGGTGGATGTTGCCTGCCCCGGCTTCACCTCCGATTGTTTGGAAACACTCGAAGAAATTGGCATGGAAGCGCGCGAGGCGTTCTTGCACGCCGGTGGCGAGCAGTTCCACTACATCCCCTGCTTGAATGACCAACACGAATGGATCGTGGCGCTGAGCCAAATTGCCTCGCGGCATTTGCAGGGTTGGGACACAGCCACCGCGCGCAGCGACGCGTTGATGCAGAACAATCGCCAACAACAGCAGCAACTGGCGCTGGCAGCGGGTGCAAAACAGTGAAGTCGAGATTCAAAGCCCAACGCGCGTCATCACTCAGACATGGACCCCGCCTTGTTCTTTGAGCGATGGTTGCCAAGCCAACGCAGCACCCACGGCGTAACGACCACGGCCACCGTGATGGCGAGCAAGGTGGCTGATGCCGGACGGGTCAGGAAGATGCTCCAGTGGCCCTCGCCTATGGACAAGGCATTGCGCATCTGCGACTCGGCCAAGGGACCCAAAATCATGCCGACCACCACAGGCGCGGTTGGAAAATCAAAACGCCGCATCACCACGCCCAAAATGCCGATGGCGTACATGAGCACCAAGTCAAACGCCGACTGGCGCATGCCGTAAACACCGACGGTGGCAAAAATCAAAATACCTGCATAGAGCGCAGGACGCGGAATTTTGAGCAGCTTCACCCACAAACCCACCAAGGGCAAGTTCAGGATCAGCAACATCACATTGCCGATGTAGAGCGAGGCAATCAAGGCCCAGACCAAGGCCCCGTTCGTGTCGAAGAGCTGTGGGCCCGGTTGAATACCGTAATTCTGAAAAGCGCCGAGCAAAATGGCTGTGGTGTTGGACGTGGGAATGCCCAGTGTGAGCAATGGAATCAAGGTGGCTGTGATGGCCGCGTTGTTCGCCGCTTCTGGACCCGCCACACCTTCAATGGCCCCTTCACGGCCAAACTCTTCTTTGTGTTTGGAGAGTTTTTTCTCTGTGGCATAACTCAAGAAGGTAGGTATCTCGCTGCCTCCGGCTGGAATGGTGCCAAAGGGCACGCCGATGAAGGTCGCGCGTATCCACGCGGGCCAAGAACGTTTCCAGTCGGATTTGCTCATGTGCACACGAGTCAGCTTGTTCTGGGTGGACTGAATGCGACCTTCATAAAGCACGTTGTAAAGCGCCTCACCCACCGCGAACAAACCCACCGCTACCAGCACGACTTCCAGTCCGTCCATCAGCTCGGGGACGCCCCCGGTGAAACGTGGCGTTCCGGAGATTTGATCCAGGCCCACGATGCCCATGGCCAAACCAATGAAGAGCGCTGTGAGACCTCGCAAGGTGCTTTTCCCAAGCACCGCACTGACCGTGGTGAAGGCCAGCACCATGAGCATGAAGTACTCCGGCGGGCCGAGTTTGACGGCGTGCTTCGCCACCACAGGAGCCAAGAAAGTAACAACAACGGTGGCAATGGTGCCGGCCACAAAAGAGCCGATGGCCGCAGTGGCCAAAGCAGCACCCGCACGACCGCTCTTGGCCATTTTGTTGCCTTCCATGGCAGTCACCATGGAACCGGCCTCACCGGGCGTGTTCAGCAGAATTGATGTGGTCGAACCACCATACATGGCACCGTAATAAATGCCGGCAAAAAAAATCATGGACGCGGTGGGATCCACTTTGAGCGTGATCGGCAACAACATGGCCACCGCCGTCGCTGGGCCGATCCCAGGCAACACGCCCACTGCCGTGCCCAAGGTGCAACCCAAGAGCGCCCACAACAAATTAATGGGCGTTCCAGCAATGACAAAACCTTGCATCAGACTGTTCAAAGTCTCCATCACAGCCATCCCGTTTGGGTGAGGCCAGGCAAGTTAATGGCCAGCAGCTGGGTGAACATCCAAAAAACGGGTGCAGCGATGACCATGCCCAACACCAGATCCTTCCCCAGCGATTTCAAACCGCCGCCACTGGGTTGAGAGCGCCGAAAGCCCTGGCCCGCCAGGGCAAAACACAAAGCACAGCTCAGAATGAAGCCCAGCGTGGTGATCAAGAATGCATTGGCCAATATGCCTGCGGTCACCCAGGCAAATCCTTGCCAATCACCCTGCGTTGCGCCCGACGGCTCCTCCATGTTGCGAAAGCCGCCACGGCGCACTTCCCACAGCAGAAAGAGCCCACACAGACTCAACATGCTGCCAACCAAAAGTGGCAAGAAATTGGGGCCCACCCCGCCGTAACCAGCATCGGAGGAGAGCTGAAAACTTCCAACGAAAAAGAGCACGCCCAAAACGAGCGTGCTCAGCCCCACCAGCAGTTGAGAGCGACTCATCTCAAACCATTCCGGCCTTGACCATGGTTGCACGCAGGCTGGCGAATTCATCGTCAACAAACTTCTCAAACTCCGCGCCAGCCAACACTGCAGGCAGCCAGCCGTTGCGCTCGACATCGGCGGCCCAGGATTTTGTTTTGGTGGCTTTGACAATCATCTCGGTCAACACCTTACGCTGCTCAGGCGTGATACCGGGCGCACCGTACACACCGCGCCAATTGCCGATGACGACGTCGTAGCCCTGCTCTTTGAGCGTCGGCACATCAATGCCTTTCAAGCGTGTGGCCGATGTGACTGCGATGGCGCGCATCTTGCCGCTTTGAATGTGGGCTTGGAATTCGCCCCAGCTGCTGCCACCCACGGTCACGTTGTTGCCCAAGATGGCCGCGACCGCTTCACCGCCGCCACGGAAGGGCACATAGTTGATCTTGGCTGCATCAACGCCAGTCGCACGCGCCAACATGGCCGCCGCGATGTGCTCGGTCGATCCGCGCGAGCCACCGCCCCATTTCACGCTACCAGGGTCTTTTTTCATTTGCTCCACCACGTCTTTCATAGTTTTGAGTGGTGACTCTGCGGGCAATACGAAGACGTTGTAGTCCGTCGTCAAACGTGCCAGCGGTGTGGCCTGGCTCAGAGAGACTGGCGGCTTGCCCGTGATGATGCCGCCGAGCATCACCGCGCCCATCATCATCATGGCGTTGGGGTCACCTTTGCTGCCGTTGACAAACTGCGCCAGTCCCAAAGCACCGGCTGCACCGCCTTTGTTGTCGTAACTCACAGAGGAAGCCACACCCGCCTCTTGCAGGGCCTTGCCCAGCGCACGGCCGGTACCGTCCCATCCGCCGCCAGGATTGGCAGGAATCATCATCTTCACATTGGTGGAAGCCCATGCCGCAGACGGCAAAGAAGGCACCGCCATAGCGGCCAACAAAGACTTCAAAAAGGTATCACGACGCATCTCGGTCTCCTGGGGTTTGCGATAGCCACATGATGCAACCAAGCGCGATGAAGTGGGTGTCCATGTGGACAAATACGACTAGGTAAAAACGCTAGCCCGGATGTTTCACCAGGGACACGCCCGAGTGGGCTGTGATGCGGTGCGCTGGCAAGGGTGTAGCAGGGCTTTAGCGAAACTTCGTTTTCGGACAGCCTGCTGTCCGCCTGCGGAACGACCAGCGCTTGCAAGCGCTGGTGCGCCCTGCAAGGGAGACGACGCTGCGGGCTCGTGCCCGCGAGGCTGAGACCGGACACAAACAGTCCTTGAGGACTTTTTGTGCCTGACGAAGGCCAAAGCCTCTGGCTTTGGTGGAGCAACGCGGAAAGCAGGCCGCAGCACGGCGCAATCGGGTGCGTAGCGCTCGGTACAAATTGGATTTGGTACTCGAAGCCAACAAAGTGAGCATTCATGCGGTGTTGCGGGACATAGAAGAGCGACCTGGTGAAATATCCGGGCTCGCCAACGTTCAATACAACCTATTGGAGACACCCATGAAAACGCCCCCTCTTGACGCCCCCGTTCACACCAAAACCCTGGTCGAACAAAAGGCTGATTTCACCGCAGAAGGCTCCCCACCACCGGGCAAAGTGGAGGGCTCTGTGCCGCCCGTCACCCCTGACGTGGCTGCTCCAGAGATTGCGAAGAAGCGCCCCCCACTTGGCAAAGATGCTGCGGGTCGAACCGCTGAAAAAGGAACCAGGCCACCGCTACCCAAGGGACCGAGGCGGCCGAGCAAGTACGGCTGATGTCAATAGTCGGCGCAGTTGATTCGACCCTAGAAACAATGATGTTCGTTTAAACCAAATAGAACCAAAACCCGTTCGGGCTGAGCTTGTCGAAGCGGCGCGTGCCTCAGTGAAGGCCCTTCGACAGGCTGAGGGCGAACGGTTGAAACTTCAGCGGGCCCTATCAAGTCGGCCCTGCAAAATTCATTTCACCCCGCAAGCCATTACTGACGATGGCGTGAATTTCCAACCGAGCAAGTTTTTTGCGCCGAGCCGTGCCCTGGCTGCCCTGAGTTGACCCCATAAGCTCAGCCCGAGCAGGGTCAACAAAAACGCCTTCGCGTCTTTTGCAGACTTGGCCGCGATAGCCCGCAGCAGCCAGCGGATGTTGTACCCCGCCGCACAACTCAGTGCGTGCAGCGCATCACCCAACTCGCCTTTGAGCCAACAGCGCTGCATGCCGTGGTCCACCTTGGTGTGGCCGATCAGCGGCTCGATGGCCTGACGCCGTTTGAGCCACTTGCGTTGCACCTTGGTCAGTGACTTGTACTTGCCACGGTGGATGATCTCCACGTTCGGGTTGTCCGCGTCCACGCCCCGGAACCCCAAGTCCACGACCACTTGCTTGGGCACACGCCCCAGGTCTTGCATCAGGTTGTTGGTTTGCTCCAGTTGCGCAGCCAATGTGTGCCCATCAAACGGGTTGCCGGGGAAACTTCTGGCCCCCACCATCAAACCACGCAGGTGCGTGACAGCCAGGCTGACCTTCACACCAAACTCATAGGGCTTCCTGGCCTTGCCCTTGCCGATGCACTCCACCTCAGGCGCATGCAGCGCGTACAGCTTGCCCTTGTCGCCTCGCTGTTGCGTGCGGATGCGTTCGGCCCGCTCCAACCAGGTCTTGAGCGCACTCAGCGCTGTCGGCCCGGGTGCCACCAACACATCAAGCTTGCGCTGCACTTCACGCATCACCACCCCGAGGATTGTGCGCTGGCGTTTGACGGCTTTCTTCAAACGCTTGAACTGCTTGGCGTGGGCGTAACCCCCGGCCTGGCGTCTGAGCGTTTTGGCTTCAAACGCAAATGTCTGCTTCAAACTGATGCCCACTCGTTTGGCAGCATTCACCACTTTGTGCCGCGCAATCTCCAGCAGCCGACTGTCCACCGGGTGGGCGATGGCCTTCTCCTGCACGGTGGTGTCCACGATCACGCGTTCCAGCTCGCTGGGCTTGATGGCCTTGATCTGCACCGCTGTCTCGATGGTGGCCTTGAGCAACTGCTCCAGACCTTCTTCGCCCACGGCGCGGCGAAAGCGGCCGATCTGGGTTGGATCGCAGGGCAAGCGTGGTTCGTAATACTCCATGCCGCTGAAGAACTGCCACACCACGTTCTCGCTCCAGCGCTGAACGAGTTCTTCGTCACTGAGGTTGAAGGAGTTCTTCAGGTACTGCAAGCTGGCCATCAGCCGAATTGACAGGCGCGGGCGGCCTGCGGGGCTGATGCCGTTGCCAAATTCGACTTCATGCGCTCCCAACAAGTCCGCCGTCACCCGCTTGGAGCCTGGGCGAGCCTGGCGAGCGAAGTGCGGTGCCAGGGCTTGTTCAATCGCGGCCCAGGGCAGCCGTTTGCTCAAAACCACCAGTGGATGTTTGTGATCGACCATCCCGTCCAGGCGTGCGCGAAAGAAGTCTGCGGTGGCTGTCATGCAAATCCCCCAGAAAAATTACTCTCCGATAACGATTCCTGAGAGATCCCGTCGTCAGCATTTACCCCATATCGCCAGCATTCATGCGGGTTGCAGGGGTTTTGCAGGGCCGACTATGTACTGCATCATGGCCTGGATGTCGGCCGTCTTTTGCTTCAACTGGGCCGAGCTTTCCTGAATTTTCCCAATCATGGCGTTGAAGGCCACGATAGACAGCCCGATTTCATCCATGCGATCCACGGGGACTCTGCGAGAAAAGTCTTGGCTGGTCGCGATGTCGGTCATGGTTGTCTGCATGCCAGTGATGGGGCCCGTCACACTCTTGGTGATGCGCCAGGCGATCAGGGCACCGCCCACCAGCGCCACCACAACCAAAATGCCCACAGTCGCAAAAACATTGCGCTGCATGGTGAGCATGTCGCTGTTGGCCTCTTCATTGATTTTGGCTTGCAGATCAATCAACTCGGTGACTTTGGTGCGCAAAACCGCCTCGGCGGGGCGCACCCGGTTGCTCAACGTCATCACCGAGCCCACGATGTCCGCATCGATCGCCTTTTCCAAAGCGTCCCTGGTCTCGGGCAGCAGTTTTTTCCCTGCTGCTGAGATGTCCGCCATGAGTTGGCGTTCTTGGTCCGTCCCGTTCACACCCAGCATCATGGCAGTCAGCGCCTGCTCGGTCTTGGAGAAAGAACTGACAGCACTCTCAGCGGCTTTGAACTCAACATCAAGTTGCTTGTGGTCCATGTCGGTGAACAACGCGGCCGAACGAGCGCGGGTTGCCAGGTCGCTGATGTCCTCCATCAACTGGCTGGCCATCGCCGTCTTGACGTTGTTGATCTGCACGATGCGCTGGACACGCTCCCCTTGCAACTTGATGGCATAGGAGCTGGTGATCGCAACCGCCAACAACAGCGCCAAAACGCTGAGAAAACCCAACGAAAGTCGGCGAGCCAGCGACATAGAGGCAAATAAAGAAGTAAACATACAGAACCTTTTTGATGACGATCAGCAGCGCCCGGATTTGCAAGCAAAGTCGATTGCAAATGTGGCGCTCACCCTGCAAGCTTAAGTTTCCGCAAGTTTCTTGAAGGTCGCCAGAACGGCTTCGCCTTTGAAGGGCTTGACGATCCATCCCTTGATGCCAGCGGCCTTGCCGCGCTCCTTCATGATGGGGCTGTTCTCAGTCGTCAACATGATGATGTTGACTGTCTTGTTGTTCAATGCGCCACGTATGTTTTCGACCATTGTTAGGCCGTCCATATTAGGCATGTTGACGTCACTGACAACGAGCTTGACGTTCGGGTCTGCGCGCAACTTGGCGAGGCCGTCTTTACCGTCGATGGCGGTGGCTACGTCAAGGCCATTGCGTTTTAGAAAGCCTGCAACCTCGTCGCGGACCGTGCTGGAATCATCAACTACCAGAATCTTTGCCATGGGGGATTCTCCTGTTGCGAAAGTTTGGGGATCAGAACAACTCAAGTTCACCTGACTTAAACAGTTCTTCGACACACGACTGGTTTTCCTTAAGGTCATCTGGTGACCAACTCAGGTTGAACACAAAACGTTGATAGATGTGTGTCGGCGGTGAATCGGGATTGTCTAGATCGGTGAGCGTGTACCGAAAACAAAGCTGCGGATCTTCTGATCCAAACGAGATGTAGTTGTGCATGTGATTTATCACGATCGGAATCTGTGTCAGGTGTTGGTCGCCACTGTCACCGTAGGTGATGTAGCGGTTCTTGAACGCACCCCATATCAGATTGGTGACCTCGCCGAGCGCATTGTTCAGATCACGGAAGTCCAGCCCTGGACGACTCATGTCGGTGGCATCTCTCAAGCCGAGCACGTGGCGCATTTCTTCTTCCTTGGCTTGCAGCATCATGTAACCACGGCACCAGTTGCTCTCCAGCGGGATCAGTGTGAACATTTCGCCATGAATGATGCGGTCGCGCACGATATAAGGCGTCTCTCCCTGCACGGTGACATGCTTGAACTGCGATTGGAGTGCTTCAATCGTGAACTCGCTGATGCCACGCACGAGCTTGTTCGGATAAACCAGGCTGAAGATGGAGGCTTCGATGACTGGCCCCAACACCTCGATGTCGGCGTTTGAGTAAACAGCACGCACCACACGCGCATCACTGTCCGACAGTTCGGATGATGTTTCGCACCGCAGAAAAATAGGCAACTCGGGGCGAACGCTGTGAATGGTGTGCGCAAGCGCTCTGCCGGCCGCTTTTGTTGCGCCAAAATCCTCGGCGAGGAAGATGCCTCCGAGATCAACGTTGGATTTCAATACCGACATCACATTGTCGGGCTGAACCTTCAAGCCAACGAGGTCGTGGTTTTCGCAAAAGTGCCTGAGCCGGTCCAGACTGCGCGGATCGCGTTCCAGCAGCAGCACTTTGCTGACCAATCTGGCGTCATCATCTTTCATGGGTGCATTCATTTCACTGGTCCTCGTGCATCAAAACATTTCAAGCTCGCCAACGCTTTGGTCTTCCTCAGCGATGGGGTCAACGTGAAAATCGACCTTGCCGTAGTCGGCCACGCACAGGCTGGCGTACATCGTGAGGCTGCCGTCCAGTGTGATCATGTAGTGCCTTTCAAGCCCACACTCGAGCAATTCGGTGTAGTGCATGCAGTCTCTGTCAATGATGTTAGGCGTGGACATGCCTACATGCGGAAAGTGTTCGCCCAGGCCTCGGTTGAGAGCGCCGCAGCAAATGTTTCCGCACTCAGCGACACGGTCGTAGAACTCTTCGTCGGTTAGCTCCGGAGCGCCTTCTTCCGCGTTGCGGTTGAAGTAGGCACGCGTGGCGGCGTCAGGCTTGAAGTACAGAATCACCATAGCTCGGAACAGGTAAGTCGACACCGTCAAGATCACAATCTTTTTCTCTTTGATCTTGGCTAGCGTCGCGATGGGCTCAACTGTGACGCTCGCTCCGCCGACGGGCATGCCGTTTTTCAGGCACGACACCAACAGATGCTCGAAACTTGTCTTGCCACGTTCGGTGATCATGTCTGGGCCACCTCTTCCGCCAGCACATTCTTAGATTTGTTGTTGATCAATTCGAGGCCAGTCATGGCACCAACAATCATCTTCCCACCGGCCTGGAGATCCTGGAACGTCGTGGTGGTGATCAAGTCGTTTTTGTACAGGTTCTCGCGGTACTCTTTTGACAGCTTTTCCGCGCGGCTGGCCAAGGTGCGAATCTCGTTGGCAATCACGGCGAACCCGCGACCGTGTTCACCGGCCCGTGCCGCTTCAATGGACGCGTTCAGTGCAACGATCACCACTTGTTTGACGATGGCAGAGAACTCTTCACTCCTGGCATGCATCTCCCGGTTGTGGGCCAACAGGGTGTTCATCTCGGTGTGCCAACGTTCAAAGGTCTTGACGACGCCTAACAATTGATTGATCTCGGCGGCCAGCGAATCGCAATTGCTCAGGGCCTGGCCCTTGACCTGGGCCATGTGCTCCTTGATCTGACCCATCACAAGTTCGTGTTCGCGCTGGATTTCTATGGTTTGGTTGCTACTTTCGCTGAGCAAGCGTTCGACTTCGGCCTGTTGCGCGTGGGGGTCTTCCTCAGACACACTCACGGCGGCGACTTCCTCCGATGGCTCAACAGCAGCTGTTTCAGGGCCTGAGGCCGCATGGCGCAGAGCGCGGCGCGAGCGCACCCAAACCAGAACGGCGACACAGATCGCACCAATGAGAAGGCCGCAGAGAAACTCGATCATGTCCGCCTCGTTACAGGAAGTCCGACTGCTCCACGTTGGTGACACCCAAGGGTCACATCCCCGGCAACTGACTGGAATTCGCAACCACGTGTCTGCTGTGATACGCGCTTGCGGTTGCAGCCTGCCTCCACAGCCCGCGCAGCGCCGCAGTGGAGTGAGCACAACACCAAGAAAATAAAAGGAATAAGTAGCATCGACATGATTTTTTTGTCCGAAAGGTCTACACCGTCAATCTCGGCTGATCCGAGCGGAACTTGATCGTTTTCTGATGTGGGTAGCTACTTGACAATGGTTGGCACTGGGCGATCAGTCCCACCACATGACTGACACCAGCCACGACTCCACAGGCGGTACGGCCGTGCTGTTTGACGGCTGTCGCCAAGGTGCGGCACAAGATGTCGACACCGGACGACGTTTCTCTGTTGATGGCGGTCATGGCACTCCAATACGGTTGCAGCTTGGCAATCGCTGAAAAACCGCCCGTGGCACCCATGCTTTGGAGCAAAGGCCGTGTTCGGCGCTTTGCTCGCGGCCAATCGCTCAGGTGCTGGCCACGAAAGTTGCCTTGCAGGCCATCCCAATACCAATTAGGCCGACTTTCACGGGGAGGTTTTCAGACGCTCGTTTGCAGTGTCGGCGCTTTAGGCAGACGCTGTAAGCTCGAAAAGCGGGGCCTTGCACCCGTAATTCAATGTCGATGCGGCTTAAAAACGAAGTTTCGATAAAACGAAATTTCGATAACCCCCTGCTTCGCCCTTGCCAATGCACCGCATCACAGCCCACCCGGGCGTGTCCAACTGCTGAATCTAGGATGATGAGGGTGCGGCAGTCCTAGCCCACTTGCTTGGGCAAGTCTTGCAACCGCTGCGGTGATTAGCAAGTCGCGTCTTTTATTTGCATGGGGTTATGTACTGTGACGGGTAATACTTCTTGACCCTGAATCGACAGACCCTGACCGCAGCGGTGAGTCCAGAAGGTCTCGATACAAGTCAGCAGTTTGCTGAGCTTGTGTGTCGATTGAGAACAGTTGAAACTGACGTTGACGGCCCTGTCGGCCCATGTTTTTACGCAGTACCGCGTCGCCAATCAAGCGTTCTAGAGCGTCGGCCAGTGCGCCGGCGTCGTTGATTGAAACCAGTAAACCTGTTTTCCCATCTTCAATGATGTCTAAGACGCCGCCGTGATTGGAGGCAATCACGGGCAGGCATGCGGCCATTGCTTCAATGGCCACCATGCCAAAGGACTCCGGTTCGGTGCTGGGCATCACAGCAATGTCAGAGCCGTACCAAATGGGCCAGATGTCTGCATCAAAATCGAGAAAAGTGATCGCACTTGCCAGCCCCAACGCCTCGGTCTTGTTGTGCAAATCGAGGAGGATGTGATCGCAACCTGGGGCAGCACTGCCAACGATGGCAATACGAGTGCCGCCCAAAACACCACGTGCTTTCAGAATCGCAATGGCTTCGATGAGGACGCCTTGCCCCTTCATGCGATTGATGCGCCCGACCAAACTCACCACCACATCGGTGTTTTTGACGCCGAGCTTGTCTCGAAATGACTGCACAGCCCCTGGTGCACTCGGGGGGGCAGGAGGCAGGCCGTTGAAGATCAATTGGCACTTGGGTGCCAAACCGGACGCCATGCGCAAGAGCCACGCTTTGGTTTGGCTTGAGTTGGCAATCACCCCGGCAGACAAGCAATGAACCAAACGTGGCAGCCCCCAACTGACCAAGCGTGGGGAGAGCAAAATTTCATGCACATGCCATACATGAACCACGCGGCGACGCCACGCCCAAGTGGCTCCCGCAAGAACCGCCAAGGTGTTTGAGTGCACGAGCGAAATTTTTCGTTCTGCCACGATGTGGTCGATGGTGCGCAAGCCATCTCGCAACGCTTTCAAAGTGCGGAGAAACCCAAAGGGCGTGAACATGGCCCGACTGATTTTGGCCACGGAACCCACGTGAACTTCAATGCCCGCGGCTTTGAGCTTGGCCACCAGCGGTCCGGTACAAGGCAGCAGAACGATGGGGTTGAAGTCGCCCTCAGCCTTCAGCGCAATGACAAGCATCAAGAGAACACGGTCTGAACCATACAGATCAGCCGATTGATGCACGAATAGAACATGATTGGAATGGTCTGCGGCATGGTCAACGCTGGCCACCGATGTTAGATGGCTTTGGCGATGGTTTTGGTCAAGGCCCGGCATCTCAACGTCAATCGAAGCCGTGCGCCCTCGTGCGGACTCGTTCAGCGGTGCATTTGCGGTGTTCGACATCATGTGGTGTTGCGCTGATGGGGTGACAAAGAGGGTTGTGGGACGAGTCGGTGCTTCGCAGTCGCGTCAAACCCTGTTAGGGTCATTTGACTTGCTCATGTGGTTGTCATGGCGCGTGCTCGCACTCGACTTGTATGTGAGGTGGCGTTGATCTCCATCGACTGTCTCTTGATTTAACTGCGGCGTGCGACCGTTGGCCGCCAACGGGGTCATAGGCGCGCATTCGGATTGGTGGGACAAGAGCAGCTTTTCATACTGCGCCAACACGTGGGGCCAAGTGAACTCCTGCGCAAAACGCGAGCGTGTGTGCTCTTGCATGCGGAGTCGGAAACCTGTGTCCGTGAGCAGCTTTTCTAAACACGTAGCGACGCTGCTGGCATCGGAAAAATAGAGCGCTGCGTCGCCGAGTACCCAGCGGTTGAAGCGGTTGTCGTGGGCCACGACGGCGTTGCCAGCACCCATGGCCTCCACCAGGGACGGGTTGGTTCCGCCCACTTGGTGGCCATGCACATAGGCCATGCTGTGGAAGCGCAGGGCTTGCACCACGGCCTTGTCGTAGATGGCCCCGACAAAACGCACTTCATCGCTGGCGGCCGCTTTGACAGCGCGGTGGTAAGCATCGTCCTCGCGGTAATTGCCGAGAACCACCAGCACCACATTGCGTTTCTTTTGCGAGAAGCCTTGAACAATTTCAAGCAAGGAGTTTTCAGGCTCGGGCCGCGCAATCACGGTCAAAAACCGTCCGGGTTCCAGTCCCAACTCAGTGACCGCAGTCGGTGGCACTGCTGCCAACGTGTCCGCCCCATACGGGATGGTGGTGATTTTTCTGGGTGATACGCGCGTGCTGAGGTGAATCTTGATTTGCGGATGGTCGGCGATCAAGTGGTTGCCGAGCCAGCAGCCCGCCCAATCGTTGAGCCAGAACCAGGTCTTGGCCAGTGCGCCCCATTTGGCGCGCGACCACTCGATGCCGTCCATGTTGATCAGGTTGCGTATGCCCTTCAAGCGCAGCAAGGCGCAGAACACCGCCGTGTTGTAGCCCAACGTGAGGCAAAGCCCGGGCTTGCGTGCGGCATGCACCGTGGCACGCCAGTCGAACACGATGGTGCCTTTGGGCCCCGACGCGGCGACCGGAATGTGTACGCGGTGCACACCACACCACTGGTCCTCAAAGACGGGCCCACCGCCATCCTCCTGGCAGTAAACGGTCACCTGCAAACCTCGGCCCACCAGATAAAGAGCCAGGAATTCTGCAAAGGTTTCGAAGCCACCGTGGGCAGCGGGCACACCACGTGTGCCCAAGATACGCAGCGAAGGTGGGGGACGCGCTCCAGCGCGTGTCGGTGAAATGTCAGTCATGGTGCGCAAATACTTTTTTGATGGTCTCTAAGTAAACGAGGCCGTCCTTCTTGGTGGGTTCGATGTACGAGCCTTCGCCAAACTCGTTCCAACAACAAATCACACCCATCCGTTTTGTTTTGGCGGGATAGGCGTCCATCAGGCTTTTGGCTTCGCGTAGATGCGCTTCAAACTCGGCTGCGCTGGCGATGGCGTTGTCGTGCTCAGGGTTTGAGCTTCCACCCCAGGGGCGTTTGTCCCAGCCCACCGTCATGGGCACGATATAGGGCAAGGTTCCCTTGCCGAGTAACCATTGCCAGTTTTGCCTGTAGGCGCTCGCCAAGCGCGCAAAACCTCGGCCACCTGACGTTTCGCTTTTCGCCGTTCCGTTGTAGCCAAAATGGTAGTTGTAAGCGGACAATGCCGACATGCCAATCGTGGGCGCAACCCCATTGGCCCAGTACTCCAGGGCAGGTGTACCTCCAACGAAGTAGATACCCGGTAGGCCCGATTCCTTAGCGATATCGTTGGCGATTTTGATCAAAGTTGTGGGTGTTACCCCGATGGTTTTTGCTGCATCGACAACGAAGTCAATGCTAAAGATGAAGACCACCGGTTGACCATCAATGGTCAAAAAATCCGGATCTGAAAAATACCGGGCCACCCAGTAACGCACCATCAAACGGAACTGTGGCAGCCCCCCTGGAAACGGATAGTGGTTGGCCCAGAGCAATGAGAACTTCATCTGGCCTTCGGTCTTGGAGGCTCGAAAGGCGTTGAGCGCTTGCTCCAGGTAGGAGTTGTGTCCATCCCAGTACCAGTCAAATGCAACGAAGCCGATGCCGTGGTCACGCATCCATTGAATTTGCTGGCGCAGCACCTGAGGGTCACTGTCGGAGTACCAGCCGAGCTTGGGTTGTTTTTCGGGGTACTTTTGTATTGGTTTCCAGGGCTCGGGGAACTCAAGACCCTTGGCTTGGGAGGTCCAGCCGGGAAAGTAGTAGGTGCCAATCAGATAGCGAGGCTCCTGCGCTTGCGCGCACAGAGGCGCGGCGAAAGCTAACCCGAGCAAGAGCAAGCGGTTTTTGGTCGCGGACAAAAAATCTAAGAACCTTAAAAGATGAAGCTGCATGAGGTTTCTGATGTTTGCGAGGGAGCGAAACACCAGGCTAACCCGGATGTTTCACCAGGGACGCGCCCGAGTGGGCTGTGATGCGGTGCGCTGGCAAGGCGAGACGACGCTGCGGGCTCGTGCCCGCAAGGAGGAGCAACGCGGCCAGCGCACCGCAGCACGGCGCAATCGGGTGTGTAGCGCTCGGTACAAAGTGGATTTGGCACTCGAATCCGAGAAAGTGAGCATTCATGCAGTGTTGCGGGGCATAGAAGAGCGACCTGGTGAAATATCCGGGCTAAATGCGCAGCAGAAGCATCAATCGCTGAATGGCGAACGTGATTCGCCCTCCACCTGCCGTGGCCAAGCTGTCTCGCAATTGATGGGCGTTGAACTTCAAACTCAGCGCCAAGAAAACCACGGCGGCGGCGGCGGCACCGAGCAATCGGGTGGTGTCGCTGTAGAGACTGGGTGCCGAAAAGTAGCAAGCAACAACCAGCGGCGCTGCGCCGATCAAACACGCGATCAACGTCCTTTGAGGCACCGCCAGGAGCTCGGCCCTGGACACTTGCAGGTGTTTCGAGCTGACTTCAAGCAGCACCGGAAACACCAGGACAGAACTGCACAGGTAGGCGACTGCGACCAGGTCATGGCGCTCCACCAACAACAGCAACATCAAAATGACCCAACAACTCAGCACTCTGAAAGCGTCTAGAACAAGGCAGACTTGCGCCTTTCCGGTGGCTTGCAAAGCGACACCATAGGCATACGAAAAAGTTCGCACCACGTAGGCCAAAGACAAGAGCAGCAAGGGTGTTGCCGCTTCTTGCCAACGGTCTTTGTAAAGCAGTGTGAGCAGTGGATGGGCAGCAAACGCCAAAAAGAGCAGGCCGCAAATGGGCACGCAGGACAGAATGAGCAGCCCCGTGCGAAGCGACTTGGCTCTGTCGTCACCGGGGCGTGCAACGCCAGCAAAGATGACCTCAAGAACTGGCGACACCAAGGCTTGAAATGCGGTTTGCGCCACCTTGTTGGCAAAAGCATAAACACCCAAGGCATGGACGCCAGCGACAGCGCCGATGATCAACTCAACGCCACGTGTTTCGGTGAAATCAAGCAACTTACCGCTGGCGTTGGTCAGGGCCAGTTTGCCGACCGTGCGGGCTTCGACAAAACTGGCCTTCGCCAGTGGTTGCCAACTGCAGTTCACCCACAGCACCACGACGCTCACCAGGTGGTAGGTGATGGCTTGGGCAATCAAACCTTTGGCCCCATAACCAAGGAACACCAAAACAATGCCCAGCAGGGAAGAAATCCCGCTGGCCAAAAGTGTACGTTTGGCCAAAGTTTTGAAATCGAGTTGGCGGCGAATAATGCCGATGGGCACGACGGAGAGCCCCATCAAGGCGGGGCAGATCGCGGATGCCATCAGCAACGGTACCGCGTTTGGGGACGAAAAGACCGAAGCGATCAGCGGGGCGCTCAGAAACAAGAGCACAGACATCGTGGTGCCAAAAATCAGCCCCATGTAAAAAACCGTGGACAAACGATGCGAGTCGCTGATTTGCAGCTGCACCACTGTTTGCGACAAAGCCTGCTCGCAGACCATCTCCGTCAGCGCCAACATGCCCACCACCAAGGCGTAGAGACCGAATTCCTCTGGTCCCACCATGAACCCAACGATGAGGAAACTCGTTGACGTGATGCCGCGTGCAGCCCACGATTGCAGGTAGGACCAGGCCACACCGTGACCGAACCGATGTGACTCAGCCATGAGTCAGTGCCAGCTTGGGGGCCTGGACCATCTGATCGATGTGATGATTCACCCGCGACAACCACGTGTCAATCGAGAAGGTCTGATCCGCCAACGCTCCGGCGGCTTGTTCGTATTTCTCTCTCAATGCGCTGTTGGCGAGTAATTCACTGATGGCCTGCGCAAACCGCTGGGGATCGTTTTCAACCATGGCGTGAATGCCGTTTTCTATTGGCATCCCTTCTGCCCCCACAGAGGTGGTGACCACCGCTTTGCCAAAACAAAGTGCTTCGGCCACTTTGATCTTCACGCCACCGCCGGACAACAATGGAGCAACAATGACGCTGCAACTCGCATAGAACTCCGGCAGCGATTCGACGAAACCCACGAAGCGGACATTGGCAGGGGCCAATTCCTTCAACGAATCCGGTGGCGCGCGCCCGGCGATGACGAACTCCACACTGGGCGACTGCGCGTTGACACGGGGGACGATATGGGTCAAAAAATGGACCATCGCTTCGTGATTGGGCGGGTAGCTGAATGAGCCAATGAAACCGACTGTGGCGGCATGGGTGGACACCGCCAGTCGCTGCGTGGTGCGTTGTGCCAAAGGAATGCCGACCGACCGAACACGAAGACCCGGATTGAAAATATTCAAGCCATACTGGTCTTGTTCGCTGAGCGTCCAACAAAGCGTCGCTCGTGGGTAGTGCTTGCGCTCATAGGCCACCCAATTTCGCCACTGCTTTCTTGCGTACAACGCGCGCAAGCCACGAGGTGCCGTCAGTGCACGACGGTACCAAGACACAGAAAAAGCATCTTGTACGTCTTGGGCGCTGGGGACCGAGCCGCAGTACTGCAGGTACTGCGCCATTTGCGGAAAGAAGACGATGACCCCATCGGGTTTGAATGCACTGAGCTGAGCCGCCAATGCGCCGCGAAAGGCGTCTGATTCAAAGTAGATGGCCTGCTCTGGTGTGTCTGTCACCAGACTTCGCAGCTTGGCGGTTAGCACCTTGAACTTGGTGACTTTGAGAGGCACCGACGAAACTTGGCATCCCGTCTTGGACATTTCCAACAATGCCGCGTTGTCTGCCGTGGTTCCCGCGCTGAAACACAGCATGACCACTTCGTGAACGTGCGCCAGTGCCTGTAGCGCGTTGGCGCAGGCCGTCGCACCGCCTTGACCCAGGGCCGCACCAAATGGAGAGGGTGACAGGAGAAGCAACTTCATGGTTTGACGGCCCAAGCCGGATGCGGTGAACGCTGTTGCTTCGATTGAGTGACGGCGGCGGGGTGGGCCGTCAAATGGCCGAGTAACAAGTAGATGAAGGAAAAATAGATGAGTACGTCGGTCTCGAAGACGTAAGGCAACAAAAAGCAGGGAAACAGAAAACCCCATGCCAAAAACGCTTGAAGCTTGTTGCGATAGCCAGTCAGATAAAGAACAAAAACCGCAATCCAATACAACATGCCAAAAAGAAAACCCATGTCGTAGAAGATGCCGAGAAAACTGCTCTCGACGTTGTTGATCGTGCTCGAAAACAAAACCGCTTTCGGCCCCACCGATCCCTTGGGATAACCCCAGGCCATGTATTCATGGGCATCTCGAAGGGCGTCGTCAATGCTGGAGGCGTGGCCCTGCATCGAGGGGTCACTGAAGTTGGTATTGAGGCCAATCCAACGACCGATATAGCCCTCGCTGGCGTTGTCCACCACCAAGCCAATCAACACAACCACGAGCAACATACCCAGCCCGGAAGCACCAACGCTGAAAAAGCGCGAGAAGTTCAGTACCTTGGGCAGGAAGAAGATCAGCGGCACACCCAGCATCAACAACAGCATGCTGCTGCGCGAGAAGGTCAGCATGAGGCCGAGCAGGGCCAACATCGCGCCCAAAAAAAGGGATCGGTTGGAGGCGTTAACGGCCGGCAGCAACGTTTTTCTGGTCAGCAGCACGCCGATAAAGACGAAGGCATGCAGCGCAAAGATGAGGCCGAGCGTATTCGGGCCCACCATCGGCAGACCCATGCGCATCCAGGTTCCTCCTGAAATAAACCAAGCGGAAGGCAGCGGCTCAGGTCCAATCAAAGCGCCTGTTAGCGCCGGGTTGGTTTGAATCAGCACATAAAGTGCCGCTGAAATGACAAATAAAACAGCATTCCATTGAACGAGAAACCGCAGCAAGGCGTTACCCAAGAGATCCTTGGGCTGAGAGGAAAAAATGCCCAGGCAGCCAACGAAAAACAAAAACGGGTACAGGTAGATTCGCAAGTAATACAAGCCGACGACCGTGCGGTCTTGCACCATGGCGGACACCAGGTAGGGGACCGAAAAAGCCATCACGGCGGCGATCAAGGCAACCCACTGTTTTGATCCAAACAAGTCGAGTTTGCTGGCACCGTAAATGGACAGCCCGAGCATCAAGGGTTCACGCAGGGCAAGCGTGAGGTTGGGCAAGCCCATGTTGTCGAGCATGGACTTGACGAACGCCCCCAGCGTTGTCAGTAAGACCAAGCACAGCAGCAGCACCCCACTCAACTTCACGGGTTGCCCTCTTTCATCGATGCACGAGACAAGGACGTGAACAAGAGTTTGGCACTGCCCAAGTACCCGGCGGACTTCTCTTGATGAATCTTCGTGTTGGCGCTGGCCCGACGGGATTGCATCTTGAAGGCCATGGAGCGCAGGAAAAATATCGACCCGAGGCAGACCGAGACAACCACAGCCCAGGCGTGGCCGCAGTGCTTTTCCGTGAAGAGTTGATAGGAGCGAACGGTGCGGCGCAATGCCGCAGGGCCTATCCAGGCTTTGCCAGCGCCTTCAAAGTGAATGACTGTGCATTGCGCGGTGTACGCCACTTGCAGTACCCGTTGGCGCACGCGAACGCAAAGGTCAACGTCCTCGCAGTACATGAAAAATCGGGTGTCAAATCCGCCAACCTCCTGCCAGTCTGAGCGGCGCATTGCAAAACAAGCCCCCGACACCCAGGCCAGGTTGTCGTGATCGACCTCGTACTTCTTGGGGTCGGTTTCGATGCGCCGAAAGACAGTGGGCAGCCGAAAGTTTTTTTCGGTTCCCAACCAAGAAAGAACCAGGCGCAGGGGCGTATGGTCGTAGCCAAAAGAGCACTGCTGGCGTTGGTCACCATAGCGCAGCCGACAGGCGCTGACACCCACGGATGGCCGTTGCAATGCATCCAGCATGGCATCCAGTGGTCCGGGCACCAGGGTGTCGTTGTTGATAAAAAGCAGCAATTCCCCTCGTGCCTTGGAGGCACCGAGGTTGTTCCCTCCGGTAAAGCCTGTATTGGTCGGCGACTCGACGTACACAATGTCTGTGCGTTGCCGCAACCATGCTTGGCTGCCATCGCTGGATGCGTTGTCCACCACAATGATTTCAGTGTCGTAACGCCTGAAGGCACCAGCCAGCGAATCAAGGCATGCAGGCAAGAACCGAAGCCCGTTGTAGTTCACGATCACGATGGAAACGAGTGCCCTCGTTGCATTGATGCTTGAGCGCTGCACGGCGGTGGGCTCAGAGTGCATCGGAGCCCAGCAAGTAGTTTTTGCTGTCCACAGGTAAGGAGGCCATCAAGTCTTCGACGAATTTTTTTTGTACGTCGAACGCTGCGTGCGAGTTCTCTGAGATGCTGGAAACTCGAAACAACAATCCGTCAGGGATGTAGCCCTGCAAACCGTAACTCACGCGTGCCAAGCCTTGTTCCACGTTGCCACGAACAAGTCTCTCGCCAATGCGTACCCAGTAGGTGATGGGCTCATTGCGGCTGCCCATTTTGGCAACCAAGCGCATGGATGGAATCGATTGGTTGGGCAGCTTCAGCTGGGTTTTCTCGCTGCTCATGATCTGAAAACCCTGAGAGGAGTAACAAACCTCGGGTCGGTGCACCTGGAGATCGCGGGATTGGTTGGTCCCGTAGGCAATGGACAACATCACCGTTGCCCCGGCGGAGTTGACGTAGGTGCGCGAGAGCGTTGCGGTGTAAATCTCTTTGAGTTGAGTCGCCAGTTGCGGGTTGATGATGAGGTTGTTTGTTTGCCGCAATTCGCGCCAGTCCCCGAACTGGCGGGGAATCTGTTGATCCATTTCGAATGTTGCGCGCTGCTCACCGAGCCAGTTGCTCGGGCGCAGCAGATGCCCCAGGCCCGCAGCCAACAGAATCAGGCACAGCAGTGCCCAATTGGTCCAACGGGTCGCAACCGTGTTCATAGCGCCAAGGACCGCCAGCGAACGGGGAGCCAAAAGGCGGGGACTTGTTGCAGCAAGGCGTCTGTCCCCAGTATCAACAACAAAGCGCTCAAGAACAAAACCATGCCCGCAAAGCCGTGCAGGAAACCTTGCCCTGCTTCGTCTCCAAGGTGGTAGGTGACCAAGGTCAGAACGATGACGCGAATGACATTGGCGGTTAAAGAGATCGGCACGATCAGCAGCGCGAGCGTGACGTTTCTGAACATGGAGCTGCTCTTGACCAAGCTGAGGTACAGCAGCCCCAAGGCCTCCAGTGTCAGCAAGGTGTGCAGCCCCGCACAAGCGTCCGCCACCAGCAGCATGTACTGACCCACATGCAACATCACGCCGCTGCGTGCGATGGGGTATCCAGCCCAGTAAAGAGCGTGCTCTGCGACGTAGGACACAGCGATCTTCATCGGCATGGTCAAGGTGTCCACCACCAAACCTGGCAGCGGCACCATGAACAGCATAAAAAACAAAGCAAACCATTGCGTCTTGAGCGCCCGGGTTCCAAAGTTGAGCAAAATGACACCCGCCACCATGCCCATGACCGAGCCGATCTCAAGCACCAAAATGTCTTGTGAACGGCCCAGCACGTACATCGTGAGACTCAGCACCACCAGCGGCCAACCTGAGGCACTGGGCGAGGTGCCTTCGGCCACGCGCAGCATCCTTGGCCAGTTTTTGTAGAGCAACCAAATCGAGAGACACAGCACGATGGGGCCATGCATTTGGGCATCGGTCGCCCACACGCCTCGCAAGAGGTCGAAAAGGCTGGGGCCGTACAACACTGCAAAACCCAGCACCACAGGCAGCCACAATGCGTATGGTGTCCTGTTCTTCAAAGGGTTGATTTCAGTGTTATTCATTCAAGCTATCACTCGCTGGTCAAACCGAAAGGCGAGGTGGTTTTGTTTGTCGTTGGTGGTGATTTTTTGTGTCGCGTTGTGGCTGGGGGGCTCACAACCGTTTGCCGTGGGTCTGATTCCAAGCCCTTGGGACAAGGTGGTTCATGCCTTTGTCTTTGCTTTTCTCGCTGCGGCCATTGGCTATGCCAGCGGCCTCAACGGCTGGGCCATGGTGTTGACGGCCTTCTTCGGGGCCTTGTTGGTTGGCGTGGCGGACGAATGGCATCAAATGTTTTTGCTGGGACGCCAAGCAGGCTGGGACGACTTGGCGGCTGACCTCATCGGTTCTGCTGTAGGTGCGTTTTTGTTGCGGCTGCGCCAGGCCACCGAACAAGTCGAACGACTTGGAAAGTAAAAGGCAGCGCGGCATCATGGTTTGCGCTCAGGCCTCGTTCAGCACGGCACCCACCAGGGTGGCCATAGCGCTTTCCTGAAGTCTGCTGGTTAAGGTGGCTGTTTTTTGCATGGTGCTGACGTGGCGTCGGGCAACCACCATGGCGGCTCCCGCGCGCGCGACGATGATCTCGGCGTCGGCAAAGTGTTCGGCAGCCGGTGTGTCGAGGATGATCACATCAAAAATCAGCGACGCTTCGTTGAGCAAAGCCAAGAATGCAGGGCGCCCCAGCAGCTCTTGGGGATTGGGGGGCAAGGCACCGGCTGGCAGCACAGCCAGTCCTGGCAGTCCCGCAACCCTCAGCGCTGCTTCGCCCAATGTGGTGCGGCCTACGAGCAACTCGGACAGGCCTGCGGTTGTGCCCCAGTTAAAGAGCGCGTTCTGCCGCCCGTTTCGCAGGTCACCATCGATCAGCAAGACACGTTCGCCTTGCTGGGCAAAGACGATGGCCAAGTTCGCTGCAATGAAGCTGCGTCCTTCACCACGGCTTGCACTGACCACGGCCAGTGATTTGCGCTGGGTCTGCGGATTCAACCAGCGCAACATCAGTTGACTGCGCAGTGCACGAAGGTTCTCTCCCGTTCGGCCAAACGGTTTATAGGCCGCTACCAACTCGTGGCTGAGGGTTGAATCCTTGACTGACAGGTAGGCGTAGCCAAACTGTTGGCTCAAGGCATAGTCGATGTCGTCTTTGCGAAGCAACTTGAGCGCCAAGGCTGCATCACCAAACCGTGACTGGTCTTTCTTTTGGCGCTCCACAATGCGGTTCGCGTCGGTAGCATCGAGCCGTCCCGAGGCCACCAGAATTTCTCCAATACTCGCGTGCTCGGCACGCGTGGGCATCGTCCAGGCCGGTTTGAAGTTGGTGATGCTGGCGTTCATGCGCGTGCTCCGGTGTGGGCGATGCGACCCAAAATGGGCAGCCCTAAAGAAAGGCTTAAGTCTTCCGTGCTGCGAACCCGGCGGTTTGACAGCTCCAAGATCAGCGCCAATCCCACACCCAAGGCCGCGCCTAAAAAGATCGAGACCAAGACATTGAGCAGCACCTGCGGACGTGACGGCAATGCCGGTGCAACCGCTGGATTGAGCACGGCGATATTGGTCTGGTTGGCGCGGCTTTCCATGTTGGATTGAGAAGCGCGCTGGCTCACTTGTTCAAAGGCCCGTTGGGCTGACTCGATGTCGCGCCTCAACACATTGAGTTCGTCCCGTTGTTTGTTCAGGGACAGCACACGCGCTTTTTGTGCAGCCAGTGCAGCCTTGAGTTGAGCTTCACGTTGTTTGCCGACTTGGTAGGTGGTCTCGATGGCGCGTGTCACCTTGCGTGTTTCTGCGTCTAACTGGTTGCGCAATGAGGCCAGCTCCGCTTCGGTGCTTTGTGTTTGAGGGTGGTTTTTCCCCAGGTTGACATTGCTCTCATTCAGTTTGGCCTGCACCCGGGCAATGTCGGTTTTCAAACCATTGATGACCGGACTTTGCATGACCTCTGCCACGGTGTCTGCTTGCTCGCTGCCTCGTTTGCTTTGGCTGTCAGTCGTCTGACCTTGCAATCCAGTGAGTTGACTGCTGGTCTCGTTGAGTTTGGCGGTCTCGAAGTCCAATCGTTCGTCGGTGGACGTGATGCCGTTGGCTTGCTGGTAGGCAGACAATGCCTTTTGTGCGGATTCAAGCCGGTCTCGGGCAGTTCGGGTTTGTTCTTCAAAAAAAGTTGCGTACTGCCGCGCAGGGGCAACGCGCAGTTCCAAGTTCACATCCATATAGGCCTGCGCAAACGCATTGGCAACAGTGGCGGAGAAAACGGGGTCGGCTCCTGTGTAGGCGATGTCAATCACGTTGCTGTCACGTGCCGGCCTCACGTCAAGGTGCTTTTGCAGCAAGTTGCTCAGCCAGTCCACCAGTTCGCCTTTTCCCTGGGTGGCGTCTTGCCATTGGCGCTGTATGACGGGACTGGATGCCATGTTCAAAAGCTTCACCACGTTCTTTGCGACCCGGTCGCTCTTGATGATGTCCACCTGCGTCGCCATGTAGCTCGGTGCCACCATGCCCTGCAGCATCAAACCGGACACCGGGTCTGGCGACTTCACATCAACCACGACGGCGGCTGACGCGGTGTACTGTTTGGGCAACCACAAGCTCAATCCAACCGCGAAAGAAACCGTGAGGACGAACGTCACCAGAACCGCTTTGTAGCGTGCCTGAAGGATGCGCAAAAACTGTTGCAGTGTCATGACTTCACTTCCGGTCTAGAAAATGCTTTCAGAGACGTAGATAACGTCATTGGCTTGCACTAAGTCGGTCAACTGTGGCGTGCTTTGGAAGATGCGGCCGTTTTCTGCGGAGCGATGCAAGCGCAGCCTTTTCTCAGATCCCCGAGCGGTGGGCCCGCCCCCCAGCGCAAGCGCTTGCATGACGGTCATGCCTCGTTCGACACGGAATGCACCGGGACGCTGCGCTTCGCCATAGATGTAAAACATCGGTGCACGTTGCACGTAAACGATGTCGCCCCCCCTGAGCACGAGGTTGTCTTCCACTTGCCCGCTCAGGAAGATGGCGGGGACATCGATTTGTCTTCTGAAGGCTTGGCCAGCGCGAGTTCCCGACACAACCACGAAGTCGTCGCCAGTGGGCGTGATGCCACCGGCCATGGCCAGCACATCGCTCAACCGGGTGTTCACCGTTTCCAGCGGGAAGCGGCCTGGCCGCGCCACTTGGCCCAGAACGGCGACTTGGTTGCCGCGAATCTGAATGATGGCGATGTTCACTTGGGGCCGTTGAATGAAGCCTCCTTGTTGCAACCGATCGGCGATCTTTTTCTCTGCCGCACCGACAGACAAGCCCCCAAGCTCAACCGCACCGATCAATGGGTAGGTGATGCTGCCGCCCTCGGATACGCGGGTTTCAATCGTCAGATCCGGGTTCTGGAAGACTTGCACCCGAATGGTGTCTCCTGCACCGAGCGTGTAGTCCACCGTGGCTTGTGCGTTGGCGGTGCGGGGCAGCGCGGCCAGGCAAACGCCGATCAGCAACACGATGGCAAGGGTCAGCGTGATGGGTGCAAGGGTACGAGATTTCATGAGGCGTATTGCTGTGGTTTGTACAAGCTGGCGTGTTTGCGAGGCACTGGCATGAAGGCCTCAACGCATTCCCGCAACGCCCTTTTCAATCACCGATTGACCGCTCGTAGGTTGAGTCATGGCAGGCACCGCTGCGCGTTCTGAGACGTTGGAAAAGTCACCAACATAGGCAATCTTGGTGGTGGTTCTGAGCTGTTTCAAGTTGGTGGCCACGGCTTCACTCATGCGCTTGTTCATCAAATACTGCTCAATCCGCGTGTAGGCATCGGCCTCGGAAATGGGGGCGGGCTCGGAAGACGTGACGCGCACAAGTGTCACGACTTGTTGCGCCGACATGACCAAACTTTGCCCATCCTTGAGTCCGTGCAATTGGGTCAGTAAGTCCAGTGGGATTTGTTCTGCGGCACGTGTCGCACCGCCGGAATTGAACTTGATCCTCTGGCTGTTCAACCACTCGGTAGCGTCCTCAATTGAACGACCGGAGGCAGCGAATCGGCGCATTTGATCTTCAATGCCTTTTGCGACGGGAACCAAGATTTCTTGCACCGTGAAGATCCGGCGCTGCGTAAACAGTTGGGGTTGCTCCTGGTGGAACTTCTTGATTTCTTCGGCCGTGGGTTTGGGTTGGCTCGCTCCGACCTTCTGCATATAGGCACGCACCAAAACCTCACGGCGAGCAGCTTCAATTTGTGCGAGCACTTCGGGTGACCGGTGCAATTTGGCCGCTGTGGCTTGCTCGACGGCCAATTCTTGGTCGATCAACTTCTCAAGGATTCCTTGCTTCATGGCCAGCATGGACTGCGCAGAGCCATCGCTTGGGTTCAGGCGCTGCAAAACTTGGTTCACCTGGTGCACAGAAATCTCTTCGGTGCCCACTTTGGCCGCCACCTGGGTAGATGCTGCCTCCTGCGTCTTGTTGCAAGCCGTCAGGCCAAGCACCAGAACTGCAGATGTAGGAATCAGGAGGTAGCGAAGCAAAGATGTGGTCATGGTGTCAGCTCAAAAGGGGGTGTAGGGGGTCAATAGCTCAGCTGGGCCGTCAGCTTGGTCTGCGTGCTGCGAAAGTCGAGGTTCGCTTGGTTAGACGAGCGCCGGGAATGCTGCACAGATCCACTCAGCAGCAACGAGCGCACGGGCCGCCAATCCATCGCAATCAGCGAGTCGTGGGTCTCGTCAGTACGTTGACTTGCTGGTAAGTTGCTGGGTTGACCACGGTAGTCAAGGTTTGCAAACTCGTGCCGCATGCGCATCGTGACTTTCGGCGTGATCTTCCATATCGGACCAATTGAAATGCGGTGCGTCTGCGTGTAGTTGCTGTCGTTGGTTTGGTAGGCTGCCAACTCTCGATTGAAGTCTGCTGCCAGCGACGTTTTTTCGGTCCAGTTCCACTGCAGGCTGGCGCGTGTCACCAAGCCACTGAAATCGCGCTGTGGCACGTTGGGATGGGCGCGTTCAAAGTAGGCGGCGCTCAGGTCAGCTTTGCTCTTTCCGCTGAACAACCAGTTCAAACGCAGTTCATGGTTTTGTTGCCGAAAGCGGTCGTCTTGCAGCGGTGACATGGCCCGCTTGGTGTAGCGGCCCTGCGCATTGCTGTAGACGTAACCGATGGCGCTGCCAGAAGAAAAAACATAACGCGCGCCACCATTGACTTCGGTGGTGCGCGTGTCGTCACCCGAAACGACCGGAGCCTCGTTGGTTTGAGAAGAGCGTGAGACGCCACCCAACAGGCGCCAGACGCCATCCAACTCATACTCGCCATCCAGGCGGGTTGTCAGATTGACACGTGTGTTGCGTTGATTGATGCCCAGGAAATCAGCAAAGCTGTTCAACACCTCGGTTCGTTCCGAGCTTGCCAGGCCGCGCAAGCGCGGAGTGAGGCTCCATAACCAATCCGCCTTGTAGTTGCTCGCGGTAAAGCTGAGGTAATCGAAGTGACGGTAGCGGTAGTCAACTACGTTCAATGAGAGGTCGAACTTTTGCAGGCTGTAGGTCTTGCTCAGCGCGAGCCCAACGGTTGATATCCCGATGGATTCAGCGCTGTTTGAGCGCCCGGTCAGCGCCTGCGAGTCGGTGTTGCCCGAAAAACGAAAGAGGTTGCTGTCGCGCAAGAGCGAGTAACCGGCGTTGACTTTCACCGCATCATCACCAAAGCCATGGGCTGATGTGGTCAAAGTCACCAGGAGCAAAACGCCCACGTGCCGGATCATTGGGGCAAACATGGTCAGTAGGCTGCCTGGTCTTTGAGAACAAGACGGACAGTGCGCAAAATGATGTACAAGTCCAAGCGCAACGACCAGTTGCGCAGGTAGTCCAAGTCGTAGTCAATGCGGCCTTGCATCTTGTCCAAGGTCTCCGTCTCACCTCGGTAGCCGTTGACCTGCGCCCACCCGGTGATGCCCGGCTTAACTTTGTGTCGCACCATGTAGCCTTTGATGAGCTTGCGGTACATCTCGTTGTGCGACACGGCATGTGGTCGTGGACCCACAATACTCATTCTTCCCTGCAAGACGTTGAAAAACTGCGGCAATTCATCCAAAGAAGTGCGTCGAAGAAGAGCACCCAGTGGCGTGATGCGCGAATCATTCTTCTGCGCCTGTTTGATGTCACCACCGTCTTCGGTCACGGTCATGGAGCGGAACTTGTAAACCAGAATCTCGTTGCCATCCAAACCATATCGACGTTGCTTGAAGATGATGGGGCCGGGTGAGCTGCGTTTGACCGCGATGCCGATCAGCAGCAGCAAGGGCGATATCAGCAGCAAGATGAGCAGCGATATGACGATGTCGCTGGCACGTTTGATGGCCCCGTCTTGCCCTTTGAAAGGCGACTCGCAAACGGAAATCACAGGCATCCCGCAGACCGCGCTTTGTTTACCTTGAATGAGGTCGGTGACCAGCATGTCCGGCACAAAGTAAACCGAGGCGGTGGTGTCCTTCAGGTCGTCCAAGATGCGCAAGATGCGGGGCTGCGATGCCATCGGCAGAGACAGATAGATGAGCTGTATCTGCCGGGTTTTAACCAGTGCGGCGAGTTGATCCAATTGCCCACTCAGCAAGTGGCGATGCTCACCGTTCAAACGATCGGGCATGCGGCTGTCGATGAAGCCGGTCAATTCGATGTGGGCGTAGCGTGACGAACTGATTTTTTGGGCCAGCGCGAGGCCTTGTTCATTCATACCAACAATCACCGCCCGCTGTGGCGGCCCTTGCAGCTTGAGCAAATAGGGCGCAACCAAGCGCAGAACCAGGTAGGCGACCAGTTCACTCAGCGGGGCCAGCCACAACCACATGATGATGGCGTCATCGGAGAACTCGCGGTCGTAACGTGTGGCCCAACCTGTGATCAAGAGCAGGGCCGCCAACGAAACCCAACTGACCACGATGTCCAGAATCACCGCCGAAAGCGACGCGTGCAAACGCGACTTTCCCGGAAAAGTCAACGCGAAAACCAATACCGAAAGAATCAAATAAGGCGGTGTTATGCCGCCTTCGACCACCCATGCGCAGACCCACAACGACAAAGCCAGTGCCACAGGGCCGACCGAGGTTTCAAACAAACTCAGCAAGTTGTCCTTGCCCAGCGCCGGCGCGTCGGCACGTTTGACCAGTGGGATGCTGAGCAGCGAAGTGTTCGACTTCAACATCAAGCATCCACCAACAAAGTATTCAGTTTTCCGACGGCCTGGGCGCGGTTCGATACATCCAGCTTCTTGAAGATGCGCTGCAGGTGGTTTTTCACTGTGAAGGCGCTGATGCCGAGAATCATGCCGATGTCGGGATTGGTTTTACCCATGGCCACCCAACTGACGATTTCGGCTTCGCGGCTGGTCAGCCCCCACTGCTGCAGTGGCAGACCTTCGTATACCGGTGCGGGTGGCGTGCTGGCTGTCAGCGGGGCCACTGGAAACGTTTGGTTGGGCAGGTGTTCGACTTGCCTTAACGCAATGTCGATGTAGGGCAAAACGGCAGTCATCGCACTGCTGTTTTTGTCGGTGTATGGCGCATTCATGCCGAAAGCGATGTAGAGACAGTCCACGTTGCCTCGGGCATCGCTGATGCCATGCACCATCGCACTGCGCATTTGCAGCAAAGATCGGCCCAGTGCACAGGATTTGGTTTCATTGTTGAGCAAGAAACCCTCCTGCCCGGCACTCAGAACGAATGGTTTTTTTCCAAACTCAGACCAACGAAAAAACAGCCTGCGCAGCATGGGTTGTATCGCCGCAGGTTGTGTCGTGTGTGAGCGAACGCCGGGCAAGGGTGAAAGCACATCGTATTGAACCTGATCGCCTTGGAAATTACCCCAGGCGGCCACCATGATGTGGTGCGGCAGGTAACGCTGCACATCACCTTGCAACCACAGCAGCAAGTCAAAATGGCTGCGCACTTCCGCAGACCGCATGACCACGCGGTGGTAGTTCTGAATCTCAGCCGATGAGAGCGAAGGCAAAAAGCCCATGTGTGCCAATCTGTCCTGTTCAGAGTCAAGTGCGGCAATCCTCGCTCCACGCAGAGCGGCAGGTGCCACTGAATACTTCTCGATCACCAAATGGCCGGTTGATTCTTGCTGCGACGCACCATTTTTTCAATGACCAAGCTGTATCAATACAGATGAGATGTGTAAGGCCAGGTAGCGAGCTGTGAGAAAAAAAGGACTGCAAGCGCAATCCCGTTTTTCTTGCTTGACCCGCCTGGATAGCTACGTCCAATTTTTCAGTCGCGATACCCACCCGTGTTGCCGCACTTCGATGCTCGCTGCGGCCTCAACGGAACGTTGGTTGAGCGGCTGCCTCAGTCCCACCCCGGATCTTGAGCACACGCCTCATGGGTGCGAAGCAAGATCCGCGACCAGCGCTTGGGGGAGTGGGGTTCTTTGTCGATTACTGTTGTGCGTTGTTTCTGCGACGCGCAATGAAACCCATCACTCCCAAGCCGGCCAGCAACATGGCGTAGGTCTCAGGTTCAGGCACTGCAGCAACGCTGATGGCACCGTTGTACAGGCCGCCTTGTGGGCCCGTCGCAATTCCGGTCACGTTCAGGTAATAGCTGCCCGCAGCACTCGCGCCACCGGTGAAGCTGATGCCTGTGGATGTGATGGTTCCAGACCTCGCAATGGTGTCGTCACTGCTGAAGAGTGCACCATCAGCGTTGCTGAACAAAGTGGCGGAGGTCAATACCGTGTTGAACAAGCCACCCACAGGGAAATTCAGCAGACTGAAGCCTGTGCCAAAAGCAGCGGGTAAGGTAAAAGTGAAGATGTCGCTGAAGGCACCAGCGGATGTGACGGCAGCGTTAAAGGACAGTGGCGCGCCGGAAGAAACGGTGCCCAAGTTGTAGGTGGCGGCGTGGGCTTGAAAGGCCGTTCCCCAAAGCAGCACACACGCTGCTGCGACCTTGGAGACTTGATTGAGTTGCATGCTGACTCCTCGTAAGTTGATGACGAGGCCATCCTAGGAGCTAGGGTTATCCCGTGTCGATAGTCCGTATGGACTACTGGGCCATCACAACTCAGTCACAAGCCACCACATGCCCCGTAAACCAAGGCTAAGCGACTGATTTGACAAGACAAAATCGGCATGTAACGGTTGCTTCAGAAGGTAGCAAACAACGTCGGAAACCTCTCGTTGCGCATCGGTACACCAATCCGCATAGTTCACTCAGTCGCTTTCTGAGGCCCGGCGAAACCGCATGAATGCTTGCGTTGATGGCTTCGAGCACCCAATCAAGTTGGCGGCCCAGTACAAAAGTTTGATGGTGCGCAAGTCACACAAATAGTCGATCGTGGCCATCGCTCACAAAATGATCGGACTGATCTATGGACCGCTTACGTGCAACCAACCCTGTAGGGCTTAGACATCACCGGGCGAGCGGTGGCGGAGGGGGATTTGTCGAGGCTGCTGCCTTAGTGCCGAAAAAATAACCAACGATTACGCCTGCGAGTGGCGTCATTGCAGTTACTTAGAGCCGCTAACAAAACCGTTCGGGCTGAGCTTGTCGAAGCCAGCGCGTACCTCGGTGCAAGGCCCTTCGACCTCGGGGCGAACGGTGTATGCAGTGTTTTGTTAGCGGCTCTTAAGAAACGCGGATCCGTTCCTAAGCTTTCTCAACACCAAGGGCCCGATGGGGCCCAAGGCGAAGCGACAGGTCTGGGCGCGCACATGACGCAAGGCGATCCAAGTCGCCATGTGGGGTTATGCCAGGTTGGCCAGAACACCGCCGATGCCAACCGGTAAACTTCGCTCCTAACCCCAATCCCCATTGCCCCAGCCCAAGGAGGCATCCCGCCATGAACGACGTTCAGCAAAAAATCGATACCCTCGTCAAATCAAACCGCGTGGTTCTTTTCATGAAAGGCAGCGCTCAGTTTCCGATGTGCGGTTTCTCGGGCCGCGCGGTTCAAATCCTCAAGGCCTGCGGTGTGAGCGACCTGACCACCGTCAACGTGCTGGAAGACGAAGGCGTGCGTCAAGGCATCAAAGACTACGCCAACTGGCCCACCATTCCACAGCTCTACGTCCATGGTGAATTCGTGGGTGGCTCTGACATCATGACCGAGATGTATCAAGCCGGCGAGCTGCAGCAAATCCTCGGCAACCAAGCCTGAGACCGGTGAGCGACCACGCCCCAGTGCGGACTCCGCGCATCGTCGTCGGCATCACCGGGGCCACAGGTGCGATTTACGGTGTGCGTTTGCTGGAGCGCCTGAAGTCAGTCGGCGCGCAAACCCATCTCGTCGCCAGCCCGGCGGGTGTGCTCAACGTGCACCATGAACTGGGCCTGGACCGCAAAGCCCTGGAGGCTTTGGCCGACGTGGCCTACAACCCCGCCGATGTCGGTGCAGCCCTGGCCAGCGGCTCGTTCGTGACCGACGCCATGGTGGTGGCCCCCTGCTCCATGAAAAGCCTGGCGGCCGTCGCCCACGGTCTGTCCGACAACCTGCTCAGCCGCGCCGCCGACGTCACCTTGAAAGAACGCCGCCGCTTGGTGCTGATGGTCAGAGAAACGCCCTTCAACCTCGCCCACCTGCGCAACATGACGTCGGTGACCGAGATGGGCGGCATCATCTTTCCACCTTTGCCCGCCTTCTATCACCGGCCGCAAAACATCGACGATTTGGTCAATGACACGGTGGAGCGGGTGTTGGGTTTGTTGGGGGTGGCGCAGGCGGCGCCGAAATCTTGGGTAGGTCTATAGACCCAGTCAGACTCCGGCCCTACGCCCCCGCACCGTGACTTAGAGCCGCTAACAAAACCGTTCGGGCTGAGCTTGTCGAAGCCAGCGCGTACCTCGGTGCAAGGCGCTTCGACCTCGGGGCGAACGGTGTATGCAGTGTTTTGTTAGCGGCTCTTAAGCGCGCTTCACTGCGCGACGACGAGCGACAAAACCTGCCGCGACAAAACCCATCAAAATCATGGAGTAAGTTCCCGGCTCGGATACTGGATTCATTGCTACAACAGTCAAGCCGTCGAAAAAAACGAACGCATGCTGGGCAGAGGGGTTGGTGCCGGTCTCTATGAAATCCAAAGCCAAGCGACCAGCAAAAGTGGGCAGTGTGGCTGGCATGCTTTCATCGCTCAAAAAATCGGTGATCAAAGTCGGCGTACTTTGGGTTTCGGCCCAAAAAAAACGCACGTTGATGAGCGTGAAAGCCCCGATCGAAAATCCGGTGAAATTGTCAGGGCTGGTGCTATTTGGCGTCGGGTTGTCGGACCACAGGCCTAGATAGTCGATAGGGCTGGGAAAAGCGCCGATGCCACCGCGATCGTTGCCAACCATGGTGACGCCGCTCGTATCAGAGAACGTCCTTCCCGCCACAGAGCCCGTCAAGTTGTTAAAACTTGAGACCAAGCTTGAAGTGGTCGAATAGCTGCCGTAGCGAGAACCGTACACCGAGGACACAGATGAGTTCAATGTTGCGCTGGCATCGTAAACAAATGTCCCAGAAACCGTTGCGCTGCTACTGAACGGATTGCTAAACGGCACGCTGGCAGGAGAACTTGACACACCGCTAAACGAGTTCGCTGCGGTCGAAAAACTGTACGTAATCGGTGCTGATATCGCGGAAACCGCTAGCAATTGGGACAAAACAACCAGGGCAATCTTTGCAAACATGAGCGGCTTTCGTTGAATTCAAGTTGACAATTTTGGCATCAGGCCACAGGTTGGACACCCCCTGACCTCAGGGGTTGGGCTCTTCCAAATCACCCCGCCGCCGCAAACTCCCAGCTCTTCCTCGCCCCAAACACCAAATTGGGATACTCCGCCCGACCCCGGCTGCCGTTGTAGCGGCCCAGGCCCATGAAGAGGTCGCCTTTTTCCCGGTCCAGGTAGTGGCGAAGAATGACGCAACCGAAACGCAAATTGGTGGGCATGTGGAAGAGTCGGGTGGCGTCGCCGTCACCGATGACGCGGGTCCAGAACGGCATGACCTGCATGTAACCACGCGCGCCGGCGCTGCTGATGGCGTATTTGCGAAATCCGCTCTCCACCTGAATTAAACCCAACACCAAATCGGTTTCGAGGCCTGCGCGTTTGCTTTCGTACCAAACCGTCTCCAAAAAATCCACCCGTGCCACGTTTTCAGGTTTGCGTTTTTTCAGGCGCTGACTCATTTCGCCTAACCAGCGCAAGTAGGCGATGCGTGAAGCGGTGTCGGAAAAACTCGGCTTGGGGGGCGCGTTGTTGGCGATAGCGGCCGAGAGTGCGGAGCGCACGGAATCGGCCATGTCTTCTTCAAGTTGAGCACCCGCCCGACTGCTTTGGGACCAGGTCGCCAAGAAGGGGGCCGCAGCGAGCGCAAGGGTAGACCGGCGCGTCAGCGCCGGGCAGGGAGTTGCCTCGCTCATTTTTGCAGCAGCGCCTTCAACTCTGCCAGCACTGCATCCACAGGGATGGTGCGCGCAGCAGCTTCGCGGCGGCCTTGCAACTCCACTTGGCGCTCTTTGAGGCCACGGTCTGAGATGACCACACGCCACGGCACCCCGATCAGCTCCCAGTCGGCAAACATGGCACCGGGGCGCTCGCCTCGGTCGTCAAGCATGACGTCCACACCCAACGCCAGCAGTTCATCGTGCAAGGTTTGCGCAGCAGTTTGCACTTCGGCCGACCGATCCAAGCCGATAGGGCAAATCACGACGGCAAACGGAGCCATCGCCAAGGGCCAAATGATGCCGCGGGCGTCGTGGTTTTGTTCGATAGCAGCACCGAGTAAGCGCGTCACACCGATGCCGTAGCAACCCATCACGAAAACCTGGGGCTTGCCGTTCTCGTCCAAGAACGTTGCCTTCATGGCATCGCTGTACTTGGTACCCAGCAAAAAAATATGACCCACTTCAATACCGCGCTGGATGGCCAGCACGCCTTGCCCATCGGGTGATGGGTCGCCTGACACCACATTACGCAGGTCGGCCACCATATCGGGCTCAGGCAAATCGCGGCCCCAATTGACACCGCTGTAGTGAAAGTCCGCTTCATTGGCCCCGCAGATGAAGTCACTCATGGCGGCCACGGTGCGGTCAGCCACCACTCGAACGGGCTTTTTCAGTCCGATAGGGCCAAGGTAGCCGGGGCGGCAACCAAAGTGTTCCTCAATCTCAGCGGCGGTTGCGAAACGGTAACCCTCTTTAAGGCCCTCAATCTTGGCGGCCTTCACATCGTTGAGCATGTGGTCGCCACGCACCAGCAGCAGCCACACCGTGGTCTTGAGCACATCCCCGGCTTCATTCTTTTCATCCGTGGCCAAGACCAAGGACTTGACCGTTTGGTCCAGGGGCACACCCAGCAGTGCCGCCACATCCTCGCAGGTGCTCTTGCTCGGCGTCGGTGTTTTGGTCAGCGCCTGCATCGCAGCAGCGCGCTGTGCGATCAAACTGACCGCCTCGGCCAACTCGATGTTGGCCGCATAGTCGCTGCTGGGGCAATAAACAATGGCATCTTCGCCAGTGTCCGCAATGACCTGAAACTCTTGCGACACATCCCCGCCAATGGCACCCGTGTCTGCCGAGACTGCGCGGTATTGCAAACCCATGCGATCAAAAACCCTGCAGTAGGCTTTGAACATCGCGTCATAGCTGCGCCTGCCGGACTCCAAGTCCCGGTCAAATGAATAGGCATCTTTCATCGTGAACTCACGTCCCCGCATGATGCCGAATCGGGGACGCCGTTCGTCGCGAAACTTGGTTTGAATATGGTAGAAATTTTTCGGCAGTTGTTTGTAGCTGCGCAGCTCTTGGCGGGCGATGTCGGTGATGACCTCTTCGCTGGTGGGTTGAATGATGAAATCCCGGTCGTGACGGTCTTTCACCCGCAGCAATTCTGGCCCCATTTTTTCGAAGCGCCCCGTCTCCTGCCAAAGTTCCGCAGGCTGAACCACAGGCATCAGCAACTCGACCGCACCGGCCCTGTTCATCTCTTCGCGGATGATGCCCTCAACCTTGCGGATCACGCGTAAGCCCATGGGCATGTAGTTGTAAATGCCCGCACCCAATCGTTTGATGAGCCCGGCCCGCATCATCAATTGATGACTCACCACCTCGGCATCAGCAGGGGCTTCTTTGAGGGTGGAGATAAAAAACTCTGTGGCTTTCATGGGCGGGCTGCTTGCTGTTGAATGGTTCGAAGGGAAGGTGGGCACACGGCTCGGCAGGAGCTAGGCGACGCAACGCGGGCGCACAGATTGCTCAGGTAAACCCGCGACAGGCTTGATTCCTGTCATGCCGGTGCAATAATGTTTTTAACTAAAAATTTGGGGTTGATTATGCTCGACCGTGATGGGTTCAGGCCCAACGTCGGCATCATCCTGCTCAATCCGCGCAACCAGGTTTTCTGGGGCAAGCGCATCAGGACACATTCTTGGCAGTTCCCGCAAGGGGGCATCAAGTATGGCGAGACGCCCGAGCAGGCGATGTTCCGTGAGCTCCACGAAGAAGTGGGGCTCGTTTCCTACCATGTACGCATCTTGGCACGCACCCGCGACTGGCTGCGGTATGAAGTGCCGGATCATTTCATTCGCCGCGACGCCCGTGGGCACTACAAAGGCCAGAAACAAATTTGGTTCTTGTTGCAACTCACCGGGCGCGATACAGACGTCAATTTGCGCGCCAGTGACCATCCCGAGTTCGACGCCTGGCGTTGGAACGACTACTGGGTTCCACTGGAAGCCGTGATCGAGTTCAAGCGCGATGTTTACCAAATGGCACTGACGGAGTTGGCCCGCCACATTCCTCGAACGGGTGTGCACAACCGTTACCTGCGCGGCGGGACCATTTCCCATTCGCACGAGGACGATTTAGCGCAAGCGCCACAGTCATTCAAGAGCTTGGAAAATCCTCCCGCGCCCAAGGACGAAGGCGACCGCTGAACACCTGAGGTACGCGGTCAGATAACTTATTAAGCGCTGAGCACCAGGTTGTCACGGTGAATCATTTCTGGCTCGCCGGTAAAACCCAATAGGCGCTCAAACTCCGTCGATGGTTTGCGTGCGATCAAACGCGCTTGGCTGCTGGCATAGTTCGCAAGGCCTCGCGCGATTTCTCGGCCTTGTTCGTCTTTCACTGCAATCACGTCCCCACGATGAAACTCACCTTGCACCTCGACCATGCCTATGGGCAAGAGGCTCTTGCCTTCGCCTTGAAGTTTGATCACGGCGCCGGCATCAATCAATACCGCACCGGGCAATTGCAAATGGTCGGCCATCCACTGCTTGCGTGCCGTGAGTTTCGCCGTGGTGGCCAGCAACAAGGTCCCAATGGCTTCGCCCTGAGACAAACGAATCAAAGCATCCGGCTCGCGTCCCCAAGCGATCACGGTGCTCGCGCCGCTTTGCGCGGCACGCTTGGCGGCCAGGATTTTCGTAAGCATGCCGCCGCGCCCAATGCTGCTGCCCGCACCGCCTGCCATGCGCTCTAGTTCCGCGTCACCCGCTTGCGCGTTGTGAATGAAACGCGCGTTGGGGTCGCGCCGGGGGTCTGCCGAATAGAGTCCTTTTTGATCGGTCAAGATGACGAGTGCGTCCGCCTCCACCAAGTTGGCCACCAGCGCCCCCAATGTGTCGTTGTCACCGAACTTGATTTCGTCGTTGACGACGGTGTCGTTCTCGTTGATGACGGGCACCACGTTGAGACCCAACAAGGTCACCAAAGTGGAACGTGCGTTCAGGTAGCGCTCGCGGTCGGCCAAGTCGGCATGGGTCAGCAGGATCTGCGCACTGCCCATGCCCTCTTGTTTGAGTTTGCTTTCATAAATTTGCACCAAACCCATTTGCCCCACTGCGGCGGCGGCTTGAAGTTCATGGATTTCTTTGGGGCGCTGCGACCACCCAAGGCGTTTCATGCCTTCGGCAATGGCACCGCTGGACACCATCAACACCTCGCGGCCATCTCGGGCAAGGTGCGCAATTTGACGGCACCAATTGCCTATGGCCTGCTCGTCCACACCGCGGCCTTCGTTGGTAACCAGACTAGAGCCCACCTTCACCACAATGCGGCGGGCGGTTTGCATGACGCTGGCATTCATGGCGACTCGGACTCCGGGCTCGCCGCAGTGAACCGAGGATCGGGATCGTCGGGAATCACTTGTTTGAGCTTGGCCACATGCTCGTAAACCGCTCGAACCAGGGCATCGCATCCCGCACGGTTCAAAGCCGAAATCTCAAAAATGGGCCCTTTCCACTTCAGGCGCTTGACGAAATCTTTGACGCGAGCAGCACGCTCCTCTTCAGGAACCATGTCCAGCTTGTTCAGAACAATCCAGCGCGGCTTGTCTGCGAGCGAAGCGTCGTACTTCTTAAGCTCCGCCGCAATGACTTTGACTTGTTTGACTGGGTCAACGTTGTCGTCAAAAGGCGCGAAATCGACCAGATGCAAAAGCAAATGGGTACGCTGCAAATGACGCAAAAAATAGTGCCCCAAGCCAGCGCCCTCTGAAGCCCCCTCGATCAGGCCGGGGATGTCGGCCACCACAAAACTCTGCTCCGCCGCGACGCGGACGACTCCCAAGTTGGGATGCAAAGTGGTGAAGGGGTAGTCCGCAATTTTGGGGCGCGCATTCGAAATGGCGGTGATGAACGTGGATTTGCCGGCATTGGGCATGCCAAGCAGCCCCACATCTGCCAAAACACGCAACTCCAGTTTGACCTTGCGCTGTTCACCCGGCCAGCCAGGTGTTTTTTGCCTGGGCGCACGGTTGGTACTGGTTTTGAAGTGCAGATTTCCAAAACCCCCATCACCGCCTTTGAGTAAGAGGATTTTTTCGTCAGGCACCAAGAGTTCAGCCAGCACCTCATCCGTTTCAAAGTCCTTGATGATGGTGCCCATGGGCATGCGCAAGACGATGTCTTCTGCGGCTGCACCAAACTGGTCTGAACCACGACCATTTTCACCTCGGCGTGCTTCATGCCGACGCGCGTAGCGGTAATCAATCAACGTGTTCAGATTGCGATCACCAACGGCGTAAACGCTGCCACCGCGACCTCCGTCGCCACCATTGGGGCCGCCAAAGGGCAGGAATTTTTCTCGCCGAAAACTCATGCAACCGCTGCCACCCTCGCCAGCGATGATGTCGATCACGGCCTCGTCAACAAATTTCATGGTGTCACTTCAAGACTTGTCGGTGGAATCATCGGATGGGGATTTGTCACCGGGACGGTGCATCAATATGGACCACAGTCCAAGTGCGATCAGCAGCAAGGGCCACCATTGCCGCAACCACCCCCAACTGAACCAACCAAAGTTGTGAGCGAGTAATACCGCGCCCACGGCGATCAAGATCAATCCACTCTTGTTCATGGGTTCTCCCGCACCTGTTTGCGCAACGCCGACTGGTCATGGTAGCCCAGACATCTCGCTGAGCCAATGGCATTGCGGAGCTCAAAAAGCACAAACCCCGGCGAACCGGGGTTTGTGTCGGCAAGCCGCAGCGAAACCTCAAGCTGACTTGACGTTCACCGTCTTGCGATTCAAAGGGCCCTTCACAGCAAAGTTCACTTCGCCATCGACCAAGGCGAACAAGGTGTGATCCTTGCCAATGCCAACGTTCACACCTGGGTGGAAACGTGTGCCTCGCTGACGAACAATGATGGAACCAGCTGAAATGACCTGACCACCGAAGGCCTTGACACCCAGCATCTTGGGTTGAGAGTCGCGGCCGTTCCGTGTGGAACCGCCGCCTTTTTTCTGTGCCATGGATAATTACTCCTTAGGTTAACGGCGGCGAGTCAAACGTTGAACGCACCGATTTGCAACTCGGTGTAGTTTTGACGATGACCTTGACGTTTTTGGTAGTGCTTACGGCGACGCATTTTGAAAATGCGCACCTTGTCGTGCCGCCCGTGGGCCAACACCGTGGCCCTCACACTGGCACCTGTCACCAAGGGAGTCCCAATCTTCAGGTCCGCACCCGCACCGATGGCAAGTACTTGGTCGATCGTGATCTCTTGGCCAACATCCGCAGCAATCTGTTCTACTTTAATTTTTTCGCCAGCGACAACTTTGTATTGTTTGCCACCGGTTTTGATGAGCGCGTACATATCAGCCTTTCAATGAACAACGAGCGCCGCAGCCTCCATGAGAAACTGCAGCGCCATCTAAATTCGCGCCGACCCGACTATTTTTGATCAGCAATCAAATCGAGCGAAGCCTAGAATTATAGCATGATCAACGAAATTTGGCGCGGACAGCGCCAGCCAGTTGACCGACAGCCGCGTCTAAACGCAATGCCGCAGTACCATTTCTATAATTTGAACCAGTTTGCATGCTCGCCGACATCCCTCGGCCGGTGCCCGCCCATTCACCAGTGACAATGATCCCGTGAACGTTTCCGAACTCGCCACCATGGCCGACGACATGGCCCAAGTGGATGCCGTTATAAAGCAACGCTTACATTCAGATGTCGCCCTGATCCAACAAATTTCTCATTACATCGTCGGCGCAGGAGGCAAACGCCTACGCCCGATGTTGGTGCTGCTGTTCTCCCAAGCACTGGGTTTCAAGGGCCCTGAACGATGGGAGTTGGCCGCCGCAGTTGAGTTCATACACACAGCAACCCTGCTGCACGACGACGTAGTGGATGAGTCTTCACTGCGGCGTGGGCGCCCCACAGCCAACGCTCATTTTGGCAACGCGGCCAGCGTACTGGTCGGCGATTTTTTGTACTCCCGGGCGTTTCAGATGATGGTTTCTGCGAACAACCTCCGGGTGCTGGACGTACTCGCGGACGCCACCAACGTGATTGCCGAAGGTGAAGTAATGCAATTGATGAATATGCACGACGCAGACTTGGCCATTGAGGATTATTTGCAGGTTATTAGATTCAAAACGGCCAAGCTTTTTGAAGCCAGTGCCAGGCTGGGCGCAGTCTTGGGTGCAGCGAGCCTTGCTGTCGAAGATGAATGCGCCCACTACGGTCGATGCTTGGGCACCGCCTTCCAATTGGTGGACGACCTGCTGGACTATGAAGGCGCCACGGAGCAGCTCGGGAAAAATGTGGGCGACGACTTGCGTGAAGGCAAAGCTACACTGCCCCTGTTGTTGGCCATGTCCAAGGGGTCGCCGAGCGAGACAGCATTGATTCGCCATGCCATTGAACACGGTGAAGTCGCTCGCTTGGCCGATGTGGTGGACATCGTACGGCGCACGGGTGCCATTGAAGGTACCCGCGCTGCGGCGCGGGCTCAAGCTGCAGAAGCGCAAGCTTGTTTGCATGTTTTGCAGCCTTCGCCGGCACGCGACCTTCTGATTGATTTTTGCGCCGGTGCAGCCGAGCGTTCGACGTGAGCGTCAATTTGGAAGACACCTCACGCGGGACGTGACCACCCCTGCCCTGAAGTCGGCCAGTGCGAGAGCAGTGGGTATGTGGGTGAATCGGACGGCAGCGGGGGTGGTGATGCAGTCGTGCTTGTGCAGCATTTTGATCCAGAGCGGGGCGTTGCGCTGAACATTCAGCGCCTCGTAGTCGACCTCCTTATTCTGGTAGTGGGTGCCGTTGGCCAACATGGCGTAGACAGTGCGCAGCACCTTGTGGGCCAACGCCACGACCGACTTCTTGCGCCTCTTGTGGATGGCCAGCGAGCCGCGCTTGGCCTTGAGCGCGCAGCGCGTTCAAGAGCGGCCTGAGCGGACTCGCACAGCAGGCTTCTGACCCAGGCGTTGCCCTTGCGAACACACCCGCTCTTGCGTTCACCTGCGCTCTCGTTGTTGCCCGCACAGATGAAACACCACACTGTTGATCCAGCCTGATGAAGCGTGAACCGTTCGGAGGGTGGCGTGTACAACCTAGGCTTCGACTGGTGCAGCCCGAACGGGGCCGGAGACTTCATTTGGCCGAATCAATAGATTCGGGGCGTAGAGGCCGGGGTTCGAATCCTCTCACCCCGACCACACTTTTGGTGCCTCAACCCCACTGCGCTGCATTTGCCTTGGTTTTCACCCCCTTGTTGAGCCCAAAACATAGTGCCCCGGCGTTTTTGCCGTTTACATCTGGACGCCAATCGTAGATGATGAACAATTGGTTTAACTTCACCTTCCACATGTCTGTGTTTTATGCAATTTTTCGTTTTTTGCGCTAGGCACTTAGCCGCTTGGTTAGGCTCTTGCTTTTGGTTCGAGCGCCCTACCTTAACGGCGAGGGGTTAAGTTATGGATGCGCTGGCTGAATCCACACAATCGTCGCTCTCCGGGGTTGCCCGCGTCCTGGTCAACGCTGGAAAACTGAGTGCAAAATCTGCTGATGACTTGGTCAAGTCTTCCCGTGAGAAGAAAACACGGTTTGTGACGTCATTGATTGCGAACGGGTTGGTCTCGTCCTCAGACTTGGCGCATACCCTTTCTTCAGCACTGGCTTTGCCGCTCCTGGACCTCAACGCGGTTGATGTCCACCGTCTGCCTCGCGACATCATCGATGCCAAACTCGCGATTCAGTACCATGTCGTTGTTCTTGGAAAACGGGGCAACCGACTTTTTATCGGCGGTTCTGATCCAACCGATCAAGAGGCCGTAGAACGAATCAAATTTGCAACTCAACTCGCTCCGGAGTGGGTCATTGTTGAGCAAGACAAGCTCAACAAAATGCTGGAGGCTGCTGGGGCAAGTGCCAACGAAGCCATTGACGCCATGGGAGCCAGTGGGGACTTCGACTTCGAGGTCACCGAAGAACAAAACGCCGCCCAAGATATTGCCGAGGCAGCCACCGATGTGGAGGATGCGCCCGTCGTGCGCTTCTTGCAGAAAATGTTGTCCGACGCCATCAATGCGCGGGCCTCTGACTTGCACTTCGAGCCCTATGAGTACCACTACCGCGTGCGTTTTCGGGTTGACGGTGAGCTGCGTGAAATCACGCAACCGCCCATTGCCATCAAAGACAAACTCGCCTCACGCATCAAGGTGATATCGCGTTTGGACATTTCAGAAAAGCGCGTGCCCCAAGACGGCCGCATGAAACTGAAATTTGGAAACAAAGCCATCGACTTTCGGGTGAGCACCCTGCCGACCCTGTTTGGCGAGAAGATCGTGATTCGTATCTTGGATCCATCGAGCGCCAAAGTCGGCATTGATGCGCTGGGATACGAAAAAATCGAGAAAGATCGCCTTCTGGAGTGCATCAAGCGGCCCTACGGGATGATTTTGGTGACGGGGCCAACCGGATCAGGAAAAACCGTTTCGCTCTACACCTGCTTGAACATCCTCAATCAACCGGGTGTGAACATCGCAACTGTGGAGGATCCAGCCGAGATTAACTTGCCTGGAGTGAACCAGGTGAACGTGAACGACCGTGCAGGAATGACTTTCGCTGTGGCGCTGAAATCATTCTTGCGCCAGGATCCTGACATCATCATGGTGGGCGAGATTCGAGACTTAGAAACTGCTGACATCGCACTGAAAGCGGCGTCAACCGGCCACATGGTCTTGTCTACTTTGCACACCAACGACGCGCCCACGACATTGACGCGGCTCATGAACATGGGGGTGCAGCCGTTCAATATCGCGTCCAGCGTATTGCTCATCACAGCGCAGCGTTTGGCTCGCAAACTCTGCGAAAACTGCAAGGCTCCCGCCGACTACCCAAGAGAAGCACTCGTCAAAGCGGGCTTTACCGAGGAAGACCTCAATGGCAGTTGGCGCCCCTACCGCGCGGTGGGTTGTTCCTCATGCAGCAACGGTTACAAGGGGCGGGTAGGCATCTACCAGGTGATGCCCATCACCGACGCGATTCAAACCATCATTCTGACTCAAGGTACGGCCATGGACATCGCCGCACAAGCCAAATCCGAGGGGGTGCGTGATCTTCGCGAATCGGGCTTAATCAAAGTTCGTGCCGGTGTCACAACACTTGAAGAAGTGATCTCGGTCACAAATGAGTAATACCACGCAATAGGCAGCACAATCCGAAAAGTTGCCCCGAACCGGGGCCCCATTCTTGGGAGGCAGCATGGCGACCGCAGTAGCCGCGAAAAGAAATATCAAAGAATTGGTGTTCGAGTGGGAAGGCAAAGACCGCAACGGAAAAGTCGTTCGCGGAGAAATGCGTGCCGGCGGCGAAGCCATGGTCAGCGCAAGTTTGCGCCGCCAGGGTATCTTGACCACCAAAGTCAAAAAGCGCCGCACCAGTGGTGGCCGTTCCATCAAACAGAAAGACATTGCTATCTTTACCCGTCAGCTGGCGACGATGATGAAAGCAGGCGTGCCCTTGATCCAGTCTTTCGACATCGTGGCCCGGGGCAGCCCCAACCCCAAGCTGACCCGACTGCTCACCGACATCCGCTCCGACGTCGAAACAGGCACCAGTTTGTCGTCGGCCTTGCGCAAGCATCCGCTGTACTTTGATGCTTTGTATTGCAACTTGGTAGAAGCGGGCGAAGCGGGCGGTATCTTGGAGGCGCTGCTGGAGAGGCTGGCGCTTTATCAAGAAAAGACCATGGCCATCAAGAACAAAATCAAGTCCGCCTTGATTTACCCCGTGGCCGTGATCGTGGTGGCCTTTGTGGTGCTGGCCGTGATCATGATTTTCGTGATTCCCGCATTCAAAGAGGTGTTCACCTCCTTCGGCGCCGATTTGCCCGCACCCACATTAGCGGTGATGGCCATGTCTGAGTTTTTTGTGAGTTATTGGTGGGCAATTTTTGCGTTCGTGGGCGGCGGAACTTACTTTTTTCTCGAGTCCTGGAAACGCTCGGAAAAAATGCAAAGAACCATGGATCGTTTATTGCTCAAAGTCCCTGTCTTTGGTGATCTGGTCAATAAATCGGCGATTGCCCGCTGGACGAGAACTCTGTCGACCATGTTTGCTGCGGGTGTGCCATTGGTGGAAGCACTTGACTCCGTCGGCGGCGCGGCTGGCAACGCGGTGTTCAAAGATGCGACGGAACAAATACAGAAAGACGTCTCTACCGGTGCCGCGCTCACGACCTCGATGCAAACCACAGGCATCTTTCCAAGCATGGTGTTGCAAATGACAGCCATCGGCGAAGAATCCGGTTCGCTGGATCACATGCTGGGCAAAGCAGCCGAGTTTTATGAAGATGAGGTGGACGAAGCCGTGAAGGGGCTGTCCAGCCTGATGGAGCCCTTCATCATCGTGATCCTGGGCACGTTGATCGGCGGCATCGTGGTGTCGATGTACCTGCCTATCTTCAAACTGGGTCAAGTGGTCTGATTCACGTTACGAATGGAACCCCTGCTGCTTGAGTATTTTTTGTCGCCTTGGGTAGTCGGGTTGTTCGGTTTGGCGGTGGGCAGTTTTTTGAACGTCGTGATCCATCGACTGCCCTTGATGATGGAGCAGGCGTGGAAACAAGAAAGCGCCGAGGTGATGGGCCTGCCACCGCCCGACGCGACAGGCCTGTCTCTGGCACGGCCGGCTTCTCGTTGCCCCGCGTGTGGCCACCTCATCGCTTGGCACGAAAATATTCCGGTTCTTAGCTATTTGCGGCTGGGCGGAAAGTGCTCCGCCTGCAAAACACGAATTCCGCTGCGTTACCCGTTGATTGAAATCCTCACGGGTATGTTGTTTGCCTTGGTAGCTTGGCGACTGGGGCCGGTGCCTGAAGTCGTGGTCTGGTGCGGATTCATGGCCACCTTGGTGGCTCTGAGCGGAATCGATTGGGACACCACACTGCTACCCGACAACATGACCCTGCCGCTGCTTTGGGCCGGCCTGGTTTGTGCTGCGCTGGGCTGGACACTGCCGTTATCGCAATCTGTTTGGGGTGCTGTTGCCGGCTACCTTTCGCTTTGGCTGGTGTACTGGGTGTTCAAACTCGTCACAGGCAAAGAGGGCATGGGCTATGGCGACTTCAAGTTGCTCGCAGCACTCGGGGCCTGGCTGGGCGTCCAGATGTTGCTGCCCATCGTATTGGCCGCGTCTGTGATTGGCGCTGTGGTCGGCATTGCCATGAAGCTCACCGGAGAGCTGCGCGAAGGGCGTTATGTACCGTTCGGACCCTTCCTGGCTGGCGCGGGAATAGTGGTCATGCTGGCGGGACAAACACGTGTGATGGCCTGGTTGGGCTGGGCTTGAAGGGCCCGCTGTGTGGCGCATTGGTTTGACAGGTGGTATCGGCAGCGGGAAAAGCACGGTGGCCCGTCTATTGGTTGACCATGGTGCCACTTTGGTTGACACCGATGCCATCGCACGCAGCCTCACAGAACCTGACGGACCAGCGATGCCTGCCTTGAAAGCCCACTTTGGCTCCCATGTCGTGGACAGTACCGGCGCACTGGATCGTGTCGCCATGCGTGGTTTGGTCTTTGCCGACCCTGGGGCCAAACAACAACTGGAAGCCATTCTTCATCCCTTGATACGTGAGCGGGTTGAGCAACAAACCATCGCTTGCGCAACGCCGGTATTGGTGTTGGATGTACCGCTGCTCGTAGAGTCTGGCCGCTGGCGAGACCGGGTGGATCAGGTCTGGCTGGTCGATTGCGAGGAAGAAACACAAGTGGCGCGTGTTCTGCAACGACCGGGGTGGACGGACGTAGGCGTACGCGCTGTTCTGGCACAACAGGCCAGCCGTGCGCAGCGGCGCTGCGCCGCCGATGTGGTGATCTACAACGACCGCATCAACCTCGCACAGTTGGCGCAGCAAGTGGAAGGCCTGTGGCAAGAATTGGCCGGGTCACTCATCCCCAGCCCATAGTCCCGTGTGGAACAATCGCAAACCATGTCCTCCTACTCTTCCGTAACACCGAACTTGGTTCTCTACGAATACCCGTTCAACGAGAGTATTCGAACCATGCTGCGGTTGGAGCATTTGTTCGATCGTTTGGGACAGCTCGTGGTGCGCGATGCAGCGGTCGATCACCACTATGCCTTGGCGACCATCTTTGAGATCGTGGACGTGGCCTCGCGTGCCGACCTGAAGTCCGATTTGCTCAAAGACCTGGACCGCCAGCGCGGCGTGATGAACAGCTACCGTGGCAACCCCTCCATCTCCGAAGAGGTGCTCAATGAAGTGGTTGGAAAAATCGACCACGCATTCAATGGTTTGAATCAACTTCAAGGAAAGTCCGGTCACAGCCTGAGTAGCAACGAATGGCTGATGAGCATACGCAGCCGCATCAGCATCCCGGGCGGCACCTGCGAGTTTGACTTGCCTGCCTATTACGCCTGGCAGCAGCACCCCGCGCAAAAACGCCGCACCGACCTGCTGCACTGGGCTGAAACGCTGATGCCACTGGCCGAGGCGCTGAACGTCTTGCTCAGCTTGTTGCGTGATTCCGGCATTGCGCAAAAAGTGGTCGCAGCAGGTGGCCAATTCCAACAAACCTTGCCCGCAGGACGTGCCTACCAGTTGCTCCGGCTGCGCATCAACCCCGATCTACAACTGGTGCCTGAAATTTCTGGCCACAGGTTGATGGTGTCGGTGCGTTTCATGCAGCAAGATGGCGAAGGACGCCTTAAACAGCGACTGGCGGACACCACATTCGAGTTGACCCTTTGCCTTTGACACCCTGTTTTTCAGGCCGCGATGAGTACCAACTTGACTGAACGAATCGTTCCCTGCCCACGCTGCAAGGGTGACAGTGTTTACGCCGCCCACAACCCCTACCGCCCGTTTTGCAGCGAGCGCTGTAAAAACCAAGACTTCGGTGCCTGGGCCAGCGAAAGTTATCGGATGGAGGCGGCCCCCAGCCCAGAGGACATGCTTCTCGAGAATGGCGACGAAGGCATCACCCCGATGTCAGTCCCTCGCCACTGATCGTCCGTGCACCACGGGCGCTTGGTGCCTCAGCGCATCAACCATCGACGCAGCCCGTCACTCGCCGCATCCACCAAAGCCACCAAGAGCAACATGGCCGCCAAAATGGTGGCCGTCTTGCCCATGTGAAAAAGGCCCATGTGGAAGGACAGCAGCTGGCCCAAGCCCCCTGCCCCCACCACACCCAGCACCGCCGCCGCGCGAATGTTGTTCTCCCAGCGGTACAGGGTGTAACTCAGCCACTGTGGCAACACTTGGGGCAGCAGCGCGTACGAAAAGAGTTTGATGCCGCCCACGCCCTGGGCACGCAGCGCGAGGCTGGGGCCCGGCTGCGCGTTTTCGAGGGCCTCGGTGAACAAACGCCCGAGCACGCCACTGGTGTGCAGGGCCAAGGCCAGCGTGCCCGCAAAGGGCCCGAGGCCGGCGCAGATCAAAAGCAAAGCGGCCCACACCAACTCTGGTATGGACCGCAGGGCGTTGAGTAGCACGCGCATGAGCCTTCTCACCAGCTCGGGACGAGACGCCTGCGATGCCTCCACCCATCCCGCGGGTCGACTGGCCAGCAGCGCCAAGCCCGCTGCCATCATGGCCGCCAGCAGCGTACCCAACGCAGACATGGCGAGGGTCTCGGCGGTGGCCGAGGCCACTTTGCGTAAAAATTTCGGGCTCAGGTCGGGCGGGAAAAACTCGGCCAGGAAACGACCCATGCTGCGCAACGCATCCAGTGACAAAAACTGCGCCCACTGCAAGTCCAGGCTCCAAAAACTGGCGGCAATCCAAGCGACCAGCACAAGCGCCATCCAACAGGCTTTGCGCCGAGCCTGAAAGAGCGGTGGCGGCAGTTGAACGGCAAGTGGCTGGGCAGCGCGGCGATCCGGTTGTTGATCCATGGCCGTCATCCAAGCGTTTTGCGCAACCAAGTGCTGAGCGCGTCGGCCAGCGCGACGAGGGCCATGAAGACCAACAGCATGGTGGCCACTTCGCCGCCGTTGAACATCTTCATGGAATTGTCGAGTTGTTGACCCAATCCGCCCGCACCCACAAAACCGAGCACCACAGACGAACGAATGGCGCACTCCCAGCGGTAGACGGTGTAGGACGTCAGCTCTGCGGCGCTTTGCGGCAGCAGCCCATAAAAGAACGCTTGCAGCCGCCCGCTGCCATTGCGCAGCAAGGTTTGGGTGGCGTGGGGGTCACTACTTTCCAAAATGTCGCCATACACCTTGCCCAACATGCCGCCATAGGTGAGCGCGATGGCCAGCACACCCGCCGTGGGCCCCAGGCCCACCACACGCACAAACACCAAAGCCCACACCAGTTCGGGCACGCTGCGCAGCAGCACCAGCAACCAGCGCACCGCCAGCCGCCAAAAAAACGGGCCGCGCGCCATGCGGCCCGACAACGAGGACACCGACATCGCCCGGTTAGACAGCAGGGTCAGCGGCACCGCCACCACCAGAGCCAGCGTGATGCCCGCCGTGGCCATGGCCACGGTGCGCCAGGTTTCACGCGCCACCAGACTCAGAAAATCCAGGCCCAGCGCAGGTGGAAAAAAGCTCGCCAAAAACCGCCCGCTGGTTTGGAGGCTGTCGGCTTGCAGTAATAACGCAGGCCGAAATTCGGTGGCGACGAAGAGCGGCCACAACAGAACCAACGCCGTCGTCGCCCAGAACACCCGCCCCCACCACGCAGGGTCGCGCTGCGGGGGAGCAAGCTTCGAGTGGTTGGCCGACCCACTCATCGGCAATGCATCGCCGCAGGTGAGGCAGGCGTGGCGAGCAGGTCCAGCGGCTGCCCAGGAGCGCCCGACAATTCGTGTTCGTGCTGCGCATAGAGCTGCGCCAACAAATGCTCTGTCACTTGGGAGCTGGGCAAGTCAAACATCAAAGAACCCTCGCGCAAACCGATGATGCGAGGAAAGTGCGCCAAGGCAGCCTCCACTTGGTGCAGGCTGGCGACCAAGGTCACCTGGTGGGCGCGAGCCTCGTCCACCAAGGCAGTCAGAGCCGACTTGGCGCGGGTAGGATCGAGCGCCGACAAGGGCTCGTCCACCAACCACAACGCGGCCGGCGCCAACAAAATGCGAGCCAGGCCGACACGCTGGCGCTCGCCGCCAGACAGCCTGTCCACACGATCGAAAATTTTCTCGGCCAAGTCAAACCGCTGCAGGGCGCGCCATGCGGCAGGAATGTCACTGGGATAAAACAATGACCGCAGGCTTTGCCACAAACCCATGGCGGGCAAACGTCCCGCCAACACCGCCGTCACCACCCGCTGCCGTGGTGGCAAGGGCGGCACCTGAGGAGCTAAAAACAACCGCCCGCGCAGCCTCTGCAAGGACGAACGCGACAAGGCCCAAGGGGATTGGTCATTCAATTGATAGCGGCCTTGCTGCGGCTGCAAGGCGCAGGCCAACAACTGCAGCAAGGTGGTTTTCCCAGCACCTGATGGGCCAATAACGGCCACGTGCTCACCAGACGCAACCGACACACTCAGGTCACGAATGGCGGCGGTTGCATCAACCTGCGCCGCAGGGTGGCGTGCGGTAACGCCGCGCAGTTCAATCTTCAAAACTTCTCCAACACGCTTGACGCGTTGGCGTCGCCATCACAACAAACCCGCGCTGCGCGCCGCAGCCTCGATGCCTTTGTAGTTGTCAGGCTGGGTGACGATGTAACGGGAGGCACGGTTGAGCGTCAAAATTTCTTTGCCTTCGGGCGTGTTCATATCGAGGTCGAGCAAAGCCTTTTGCAAGCGGTTGCGCAAGTCCATGGGCATGTCGGCATGCACGGACCAGTTGTAGTTGAAATAAGGTGGCGTGGTGTAGAACACATCGACCGCTTTGGTGTCCACCTTGTTTTCATTCACAAACTTGCGCCACACGGTGATGTCAAGTGCAGCGGCGTCCACCTTGCCACTGACCACCGAAGCGATGGTGGCGTCATGGGCGCCGGAGTAGGCCACACGTTTGAAGTCAGTGTCCGGATCGATCTTGGCTTGCAGCAAAAAACTGCGCGGCATCAGGTGACCCGAGGTGCTGCTTTGTGAGCCGAAGGACACCTGCTTGCCTTTCATGTCGGCCAGGGTTTTGATGCCCGAGTCGGTCTTGGTGATGAACACCGACTGAAATCGGGTGTCTTCCTCGCGCTGAGCGATGGGCACAATTTTTCCACCCGAGCGGATTTGCGCTTGCACATAGGTGAAGCCGCCAAACCACACCACGTCCACCTTTTTGTTGACCAAGGCTTCGACGGCTGCGGGGTAGTCGCTCACGGGGGTGAATTCCACTTTCACACCCAAGCGCTTTTCCAAGTAGCTGGCTAAAGGCGTGAACTTGCGCACCTGTTCGGTGGCCACTTCCTCGGGAATGGTGGTGATGCGCAGCACCTGCTGGGCCTGGGAGAGCGTTGCAAAACTCAAAAATGTGCAGGTCAACAAAGCCTGAATGATGCGAGCGGGGGACCAAGATTTCATGGGGTTCTCAATGATTGCAAAAAGGCTGGACAAGGTGCGCATGCTAACTGGGGGCAGAACCTGGTCATGTGGCCCCAGCTATCCTTGGCGCTGCGCAATCACCACTGCGACCACGAAAGATGAACATGACCGCATTGACTACCGCCGAACCCCGCCTCACCTCGCTATCTCACGGCGGCGGTTGCGGCTGCAAGATTGCGCCGGGGGTGTTGTCGGAAATTCTCAAGAGCACGGCTGGCATGCCCTTGCCGCCGGAGCTGTTGGTGGGCATTGAAACCTCAGACGATGCGGCCGTTTATCAGCTCAACGAGCACCAAGCCCTCATCGCCACCACCGACTTTTTCATGCCCATCGTCGACGACCCCTTCGACTTTGGCCGCATCGCCGCCACCAATGCCATCAGCGATGTCTACGCCATGGGCGGCACCCCCATCATGGCCTTGGCCCTGGTGGGCATGCCCATCAAGGTGCTGTCCACACAAACCATCGGCCGCGTGCTCGAAGGCGGCGCGTCGATGTGCCGTGCGGCGGGCATTCCGATTGCCGGCGGCCACACCATCGACTCGGTGGAAGCCATTTACGGTCTGGTGGCCCTGGGGCTGGTGCACCCGAAACGCGTCAAACGTAATGCCGACGCGAGGCCTGGTGACGTGCTGGTGCTCGGCAAGCCGATCGGTGTTGGCGTGATGTCGGCCGCTTTGAAAAAAGACATGCTCGGCGCCGCCGGCTACGACCAGATGATCGACGTGACCACACAGCTCAACACCCCCGGACCGGACTTGGCCGCCTTGGCCGGCGTGCATGCGCTGACCGACGTCACCGGATTTGGTCTGGCGGGTCATGCGCTGGAACTGGCACGTGGAGCGAAATGCCAGGTGCAAATTGACTGGTCCGCCGTGCCGCTGTTACCTGGCGTCTTGCAATTGGCCGAACAAGGTTGCATCACTGGGGCATCGGGTCGCAATTGGGATGGATATGGTGCAGACGTTGCCCTGTCCGACGGCTTCACCCCCGTTCAACAAGCCTTGCTGTCCGACCCGCAGACGAGTGGAGGCTTGTTGGTGTCGTGCGAGCCTTCAGCCGTTGGTGAGGTCATTGACGTATTCCGTCGCCATGGGTTCGCCCACGCCACGCCTATAGGTCAAGTCCTGGCAATGCCCACTGAAGGACCACGTCTGCAGGTTCGCTGACTTCGCTGGCACCTTGTGGGCGCACAAAAGACAATGAGGGCGACCCGTCAAGGTCACCCCCATGTCAGTTTCGCAGTCGGCTGTGCGATGGCACGCCCTGAATCAAGTAGTCCATCTGGTCCGCGAGGATCTTGCGCTTTTCCAGAATGAAGGCCTCGTGCACATTGGGCACGTAAGGCACATAAACCAGAGGCATGCTGGCTTCTTCAGGCGTGCGGTTCGCCTTGATGCCGTTGCAGCTGGCGCAGGCCGACACCAGGTTCGCCCAACTCCAAGGCCCGCCACGCGACTCGGGGATCACGTGGTCAGCGGTGAGTTCTGATTCGCGGTAGACGTTGGCGCAGTAAGCGCAGGTGTAGCGGTCGCGTTTGAACAAACGTGAGCGCTCGCAGGCCATGGGGCGATAGGCACGAGAAGCATGGGCCTCACCGCGAATCGCCATGATGGGTGGCAACGCGAGCACAGACTGAACTCCGGTCAAAGCGTTCACACCACCACGCAACACGGTGAAGGGCTCGCCCACAGACCAAGCCACCTTGCCCGAGCTCAAATAGTGGGCGGCTTTGTCGAAATCCAGCCATTGCTGCGGAGTGCCCGCGACATCCAGTTGAAGCACATTCATCGAACCCTCCCTCTTGTTGTTGTGCCCATGGGAAGCGGGCAACTGAGTTGTATAAAAAACCTTGATTGGTGGCGGGGGTGACAGGATTCGAACCTGTGTACGCCGGGTCAAAGCCGGCTATCTGAGGCAACTCGATGACACCGCCTTTGTGATGGCGGAAGATAGAGGGATCAAACCTCTGAGCCCCGTGAGGAACCACGGTTTAGCAAACCGCTGCATTACCGCTCTGCCAATCTTCCTGATGCGCTTGACGGTCCGCCTGTGTGCACTCATATAGAGCGCTGGCTTTTTGGCCTCATTCGCCGTCAAAAAATAGTGGTGCCCAAGGGGGGCTTCGAACCCCCATGCCCCGAAGGGCGCCAGATTCTGAGTCTGGTACGTCTGCCAATTTCGCCACCTGGGCATAGCTTCAATCACTGGTGCCCGGGGCAGGCTTCGAACCTGCAAGGACGGTCGTCCACCACCCGCTCAAGGTGGCGCGTCTGCCTGTTTCGCCACCCGGGCTTATCTATATGGAGGCGGTCATCAGAGTCGAACTGATCTTGTTGGATTTGCAATCCAATGCCTGGCCGCTGGGCTAGACCGCCGAATATGTTGTTGCTTGGTAGTGATGAAGGGGCTTGAACCCATGACCTGCCGCCCATGAAACGGCCACTCTTCCAACTGAGCTACATCACCGAAATGTGAGCCGTCACCTGACAGCTTGGACGTGACAAGCACGCACATACAGCACATGTGTGAACGTTTGGCGGGCACTGAGGGCATCGAACCCACAACCTCTGGTTTTGGAGACCAGCGCTCTGCCAATTGAACGCCCCCAGACCTGTCGCTTTGCGCCAGGCCCCCCCGAGGGGGATGAGAAAACTTGGGAACGGCCCGGCGTTTTCTCATGAGCTAAGCACCCAGAAAATGAAGTTGGAGCGGGCGACGAGATTCGAACTCGTCTGTGACGGTTTGGAAGACCGACTGTTCACCAATTGACCACCCGCAAAAAAATTGAAGAATTCGCATCGCTGGATTTGGCTCCGACGGCAGGCTTCGAACCTGCAATTGCGTTGCTGCGCCTGGTTAACAGCCAGGTGGGTCTACCGGTTCCCCCACATCGGATTTGATCGTTGAGATTTGTTCGTCAAGCTGGTGGGGGCACCCGGCTTCGAACCGAGAACCTACCGGTTAAAAGCCGGTTGCTCTGAACCCATTGAGCTATGCCCCCGTGTTTTTCTATGTCGTCTTGCGTTCGTTTCGTGACAGCGCGCCTAGCAATCTTCATTGCAGAAGGCGCTCCATCTGGTGGAGGATGCCGGGTTCGAACCGGCAACCTTCTGCGTGCAAGGCAGCTGCGCTTCCAAATTGCGCCAATCCCCAATGTGGAGTCTTTCAACCACTTCGGCTGTGTCCAAGCGCGAGCACACAAAGGTCTTGTGTGGGTGCTCTCGCTGCACGCGGACCAGCCGCGCACATCCCGCTCAACCATTCCCGTGGTTGCGCAAAAACGGAGTGCAAGGGCACACCCGAAGTGGAGCAGGCGGCGGGGATCGAACCCGCGACTTTCGCGTTGGCAACGCACTCCTCTACCGACTGAGGTACGCCTGCATGGTGCGAACCACTCCAGCAGCCAGTGCTGCCGAGCGTTCGCGTTGAATTGTTAAAGAGCAAAGCCTCGGCCAATGCCAGGGCTGGGTGATTGCGCCCGCCAAGCGGCAATCGTTGAATCTGTCGATTCGGTGCGGCGTTCAAAAACGCCTTGATTGGAAAAACCCGAGCTGAAAAACAAAGAGGCCCGGTCCTTGTGGGAACCGGGCCTCTCTTGGTAAGAGATGGAGGGTGGTCGCCTAAGCGTTACCCTCTCCCGGTTCAGTCTGATACGCACCACCCCACTGTTTGCCCGCGTTCGACAGCGGAAGCGAGGCGGCGGTGTTGGCGGGGCTGTGACTGCCATAGAACGCGCTGGAACTGCCGCAATCCGCAAGCACGAACGAACAGACAGTGGCCGACGTCCCGCACAGGGATGCCAGTGGTGTCATTGAAGCGTTTGCGAATTTCACGGTGAGTTCCAAGTGGGCTGGGTTCAAATGCGATGATCGCCACGCGACCATCAGAGTTCAAAGTAAAGGTTGCAATGCTTTTGCAACCGACAAACGAATAGTAAAGCAACTTTACTGTTCACGTCAACCGATGCGACAATAGATTTTGTAAAAAAGTGAAGTTTCTTTACAACCCATGTCAAAAACAAGCAGCTCATTGAGCGACAACCCTCCTGGCAAGCCCGCGGCCAACATCACCACGACGCGGCAGCGCAATGCAAGACTTCTTTTTCAAGAGTACGCAGAAACGCAGCTCTTGGCCGGCGCCGCACCGAATGGACTGGAGCAGGCCTTTGCAAAGACGATCCAGGTGTCGCCCAGCATGTGGAGCCAGATCAAGAGCGCACGCCCTATCGGCGATAAAATTGCAAGGCAAATTGAATCTACCTGCGCCAAACCCAAGGGTTGGTTGGACGAAGACCGAGATCAGGGCACCAGCGGCGTATCACAAGGGGAGCAGCAAATGCTGGCTCTGATGCTCAAAGCCTGGCGGGCCACCAACTCGGTCGGACGCAAAAATCTCAAGCATCTGCTACGTGAAGTCGCCGAAGGACGCCTCACGCCAGACAATTTGAAAACGATGCTGCGCGGTTAAGGTCATCCATAGACATCCACTTGCAGAGCCTGGCGTCAACCGACAGGTTGGGGGGCGCTCAGTAGTTGATGCTGTAGCGGTAGCCCTTGTAAACCAGCACCGCCGATTTCAGTTTGATTTGCTCCAGCACCAAGTCGGTCGTGACCTGGTCACCCTCGTGGAAAACCTGTCCGTTCAAGATGAGCATGCGGTTCGCTGGGTTGGCAGAGTGCATCGCACCGCTCACGCTCAGCTTCGGTTGCTCGCGCCGTATCGCCTCAGGCAAGTCATTGAGTGTGCCGACGGCATCCAGCGCCGCAGCCGCAGCCACCTTTGCTGTTGATTTGGACTCGGTACGCGGTGAGACGGGCAATGTCGTCGTTTTTGGTGACCCGGCCGATGCAGCAAGCCCTGCCACAGGGTTGGGTGCTTTTTTCTGCAATGCGTCTGGAGCAGCGACCGGCTGCGACCGGGTGGCGGGCGGTTGCGCCTGCAGCTCGGACGCCTTCTCGGCAAGCAAAGCAGCTGTCGGCGCAAGCTGGGGCAACGGTGGTGATGGCACGGGTGCCTGCGCCACGGGCTGAACTGCGGGCGCGGTCAACACGACCGCTGAAGTAGGCGCTGAGGCGTCAGGGCGCATCAAAAACCACGTTGCGGCACCAGCAGTCAACAAACCCAGGATCACACCCACCCAGCGCCAGGACGGGGCGGGCGGTGCATCGAACCCGTCATCAGACGACGCCAGCGGCATCTCCTGGGTATGAAGAGTAGGCACTTCACCCAGCTCACGCTCGGCATCGGCGCGTCGCAAAGCATCAAGGATGTAAGACAAAGGGGTCGCCTTTCAATTGCAGATTTCTCAGCGTGCCTGTGTATGCGAAGCGGCCTTGGCAGCCGCATCGGTTGGCCAGGACCACCCACCGCGCCACCCCAGCAAAGCGACCAAACTTGCGCCCACCATCACACCCACCACCGAAGCCAGCACCAAGGAGCGCCTGGCACCTGAGGGTGGCAGCATCGCCATCTCGCCACGGTCAAACACTTCTGCGGCTGCTTTATTCACCGTCTCACGGTCTACACGCCTGCGGCCTGCGGCGTAGGCCCCGAGCAAGGATCGGTCACATAACAAGTTGATGCGACGCGGCACACCGCGCGACAGCGTGTGCACCTGCTGCGCCGCCCGACGGTCAAAGGGCAGCACACCTTTCAAACCGGCCACGCCCAAACGGTGGCGGATGTAAACCAAGGTTTCGCGCGAAGACAAAGCCTGCAAGTGGTAACGCGCAATCACACGCTGCGCCAGTTGCTCCAATTCGGGCCGGGCCAACATGCCACGCAACTCAGGCTGGCCAATCAAAATGATTTGCAGCAGTTTGCGTTCATTGGTTTCCAGGTTGGTCAGCAGGCGCAGTTGCTCCAGCACATCAGCAGAGAGGTTTTGGGCCTCGTCAATGATGAGCACATTGTTTTGCCCCACCGCATGCGTGCGCAGCAAAAACTCGTTGATCGGATCCAGGTAATCTTTGACCGTCTCAGGCCGTCCATCCGCTCGCATCAAGGGGTGAGGAATGCGAAACTCCTCGCATACCGTCTTGAGCAACTCCGTGACCGTGAGTTTGGGGTTGAAGATGTAAGCCACGTTGCAACGTTTGGGCACCTGCTCCAAAAAACACCGACACACCGTGGTTTTGCCTGCGCCCACTTCGCCCGTGAGCAGTACAAATCCACCACCACCGCGCAAGCCGTACAACAAATGTGCCAAAGCCTCGCGGTGCCGCTCGCTCATGAACAAGTAGCGAGGATCAGGCGCGATGGAGAAGGGTTCTTGGCGAAGACCAAAGAATGAAGCGTACATGGCGACAGGGTAACGAGGTGCCGAGTCTATCCAAGCCTGGACGACTGAACAAAACTCGGCGCTTTGCTTCGGCACGATCAATCTTGCTCACACAGAAACGTCACTTGGAACAGAAGCGGCTTTTTGCTTTTGGTTACTCATGGCGCCACGACACCACCCCTTGGGATAGTGGCATTTACTCATTCACATCAAATAATGTCAGGGGAGTCTGAAAACATGAACACACGAAATCTGCCTTACCTCAAAGTGCTCGTCCTGAGCACCACTCTTGCACTCGGCGCTTGCGGCGGAGGGGGCAGTGACGAAACGAGCACCGTTGATCCGGCCATCACCCCCACGACACCGACCACGCCGACTACAAACACGCCCCCATCGACCACAGGGGCGCCAACGGCACAAGTGGACCCAGTGGCCGAATCCATCGTTTCATTTGCTGTCGACTCTCGGCTAAAACTCACTGCCTTGGGTAGTGTGTACCTTGAAGTCTTCCCTGTTGCACTATTCAAAAACGGGGGGGCGCTGAGCGACACCACCGGCTTGATTTACCCCGCCGGATTGGACGCCCACCGCAGCAAGTTCCCGGCCCTTTGGAGCCAATGGCGTCAAAGCGGTGCCGACGTGCAGGTACTGCAAAGCAATGGGAGTTGGAAAACCATCACAGCCGCCAACATCATGCCCAAAGCTGTCGGCAATACCCGGTTGGCTGGCGTGTACGAGTCGCTGAGCGTTTCATCCACCGCTTCATTTGGTTTGAGCATCATCGCATCAGACAAGTACACCTTCACCAATGTCGGCGCTGTGGCCCGAGGCGGGTACAACGTCGGCAACAGCGCGAATGTCAGCGCCTTCACCACGACGCCAAACAATCGAGGCACTTACACGATCAACGGCCACATGTTGCGCATCACTTACGAAGACGGCAGCAAAGAAGAACGTGTGGTTGTGGCCGATCCAAACAAGCCCAAGTACATCTTCATAGACGGCGTGATGTACTCGTTGAATTGAGTCCAAGTGGCTGCGATTCGAGTGGGGCACCAGACTTGCCGCTCGAGGCCAAAAGTGCAACGGGCGGTACCGCTCGTTGCAATTGGGAATACGCGAGCACAAATGCTTGCCGATTTTGGTTTGGGGTTTGAAGATGGTGGCCTTGTTCACCATCATGCCCATCCAACATGCCTCAGCCACCCCCCAAACGAATAACACGTGAACCCTCTTCACGCCCCGCACTGAACCGTCTCATGGCGCTGTGGGCAGCGCCCCTGACCCTTGCACTGTTCCTTTGGCTGCACGGCCCAATTGAGCAGTGGGTCAGTTTGACCTTGCCCCCGAAAACCGTATCCCTTGCTGAGTGATTCAATCGCAAGCAAAGGAGAGCGGAAATGACGAAGAGAGCCAAAAGGGCGAGGTACACGCAGGAGTTCAAGTTCGAGGCGGTGCGGCTGGTGGAAGGCGGCCAAAGCATGGCGGCAGCGGCCAGGACGCTTGGGGTGGTTGAGCAGACGCTGTTCAACTGGATCAAAGCGCACCGCGAAGGCAAACTCAAGGGCGCTGACAGCCGGGTCAAGGTAAGCAGCGAACAAATGGAGATCAGCCGCTTGAGGGCAGAGCTGGCGCGGGTCAAGATGGAGCGCGACATCCTGGAAAAGGCCACGGCGTACTTTGCAAAGGGATCGACGTGAAGTACGCCTTCATACAAAGCCACCGGCGGGTGTGGCCAATCTCTGTGCAGTGCCGGGTTCTGCGTGTCAGCGTGGCTGGGTATCACGAGCACTTCCTGCGGCGGGCCAGTGCGGCGCAACGACGCCACCTCAGTGATGACGCCTTGCTGGTACACATCAAAGCAATTCACGCCCAGGTCAGGGCCAGCTACGGCTGGCCTCGCATGTGGAAAGAACTGCTGGCACGCGGCATCCGGGTGGGCAAAGACCGGGTGCAAAAGCTCATGCAATTGCACGGCATTCGCGCCAAAGGCAAACGCAGATTCAAGATCACCACCGACAGCAAACATGATTTGCCGATTGCACCCAACCTGCTGGAGCGGCAATTCAACGTTCAAGAGCCTGACAAGGTGTGGGCGGGGGACATCACCTACATCGACACCCAAGAGGGCTGGCTGTACCTGGCAGTGGTGATTGACCTCTTCAGCCGTCAAGTGGTGGGCTGGAGCTTGCGGCAAGACATGACACGCGACATCGTCATTGATGCGCTGCGCATGGCATGGTTCAAGCGACATCCAGACAAAGGCGCAGGGCTGATCTTCCACAGCGACAGAGGCAGTCAATACGCAAGCCAAGACTTCAGGGACGTGCTCAGTGAGTACGGAATTCAGGCGTCCATGAGCAGGCGGGGCAACTGTTGGGACAATGCGTGCAGCGAGACCTTGTTCGGGTCACTGAAGGTAGAACGCCTACATGGGCAGCGCTTTGAAACCAGGCGGCAAGCCAAAGACGAGGTCATGGCCTGGCTGCTTTGGTACAACCAAGCCCGGCTGCACTCGACTCTGGCCTATGTCAGTCCGATGCAGTTCGAGCAAAGCTGGTTTGCGGCCCAGGCCATGCAAGCCAATTCGTGACTCGGTTATGGGATACGGATTACAGAGGCAAGGTCAGTTACCACCACTTTGCCGACGTAGACGCACTGTGGGGCATACCCAATGCAGCCAATGTGCTGAGCAATTTGCCCTTCTTGTGGATTGGAATTTGGGGCCTGTCAGCACTGTGGCAACAGCGCGCACGACACTCACCTCATCCCAGCACGAGCAGCCCCAGTTTTCACGCCTGGTGTGTATTTGCCCTGGCCATCGCATGCACCTGTTTCGGATCCGCCTATTACCACTGGGCACCCACCAATGCCACCCTGCTGTGGGACCGCCTGCCCATCGCCTGGGCCTGTGCCAGCCTCAGTTTGGCCTTGCTCGCCGAGCGTGTTCACCCGCGTTTTGGTAGCGGCTGGTTTCTGGGCTCCGCCATGGTGTTTTCGACCCTCAGCGTGGCCTGGTGGTGGTGGACATTGGCCCCACAAGGCTCGCTACCCGGCGGCGACCTGCGACCCTACTTGTTTGTGCAGTTCTTGCCCATGCTGCTCGTTCCCTTGTTGTTTTGCATGAAGCTGCCCGCCCAGCACCCCCATGCGATCCCGGCCAGCGCCGCGTGGTGGGCGTTAGGCCTTTATGCCATCGCCAAGGTGCTGGAGGTGGGCGACCACGCCACCATGGAAATACTGCACTTGATGGGCAGCCATCCGCTGAAACACCTCTTTGCGGCGGCGGGCGCAGCAGCCTTGATGCTCGCCGCGGTGATGCAAGGACGCAAATAAGGGAATGCGACGCGAACAAGCAACTCGCCTACTTGATGCTGCGCCAACAAGGCCCGGAGGTGGGCGTGCTCACAGACTTGCCTGCCAGCGACGCCATCACAAAGGTTTTGGCTCAATTCGTTCGACGAACCCTTGCAGCCGCAAACACATTGACCGATGACAAGGCCCCCAAGCAAGCGGTGACAGCTCACTCCAACGCCTTGGTCCGAAACTCTGCCCCCGTTCGTGGCCCTCGATCACGGTTGCGGCGTTCCCAGCCGAAAAACTTCACCACCTCGTCGCGGCGGGACAGGGTGTCGGCTTCGCCCAGTGCCAGGAGTTCTTGGGTGTAGGGCGCTTCGAACAACAAGTAGCTGGCCAGCGCCGCACCACGGGCGGCTCGGCCCTCACCTGATACACCCACACCACGCAATAAACCGCGCACGGCCGGGGGAAGGCAATGCAAATGGCGGGTGGCGATGTCGTCCAGGCGTTGGCTGGGGGCGATGACGAGCACCTCGATCGGTTTGAGGTTGCTGCGTGCGCGCACCTCGGGCGGCAGCATGGACAAGGTGTTGTTGATGCGTTGCAAGCGTTCTACGTCCACGGCCAGTGCATCCAGAAAAATGCTTGACAGTGCATGGCCCGCAATTTGGGCAATATTGGGGTATTCGTCGCTGCCAGACCGCGCCTCAGATGCGGCGGTCGGTTCGTGCATGCGCCCCGCACCGATCACCAAAATTCGTTCAGCGCCAAGATGAACTGCGGGTGAGATCGGTGCGGACTGGCGCATGGATCCGTCACCGAAAAACTCGTTGCGACCATGAATGGCCAACGAAATGGCAGGAAAAACAAAGGGGATGGCGGCCGAGGCGAGCAGGTGATCCACCGTGATTGCGTCAGGCACAGCCAGCCGCTGGGAACGCGTCCAAGGAGCGATGGGCTCCACCGCATCATAGAAGGTCACGTGCTGCCCTGAACCATAACTCGACGCCGTGACCGCCAAGGCATGCAAGTGGCCTTCGCGCATCAAATCAGGCAGCCGATGCACGGGCACCAGTTTGTTCAAAAGGTCGCGCAGCGGGCTGTTGTCCAGTAGCGACTTGGGCCGCAACTTGCGCCAACGCGCCACCATCCAGCCTATGGACATCATGGTGAGCCAGCGCGCACCTGTGCGCACCACGCCAAGAGAATCGGAGAGGTAAACCTGGTCTGCGTGGAAATGACTCCAAACATCGACCAAACCTTGCACTGAGGCCTCGAACTGGTCCGCATTGCAAGCCAGCGACGCTGCGTTAATGGCTCCTGCTGAGGTGCCTGCAATCACAGGGAAGGGGTTGGCACCCGATGCATTGCAGTCACGCCGAATACGATCAATGGCTTTGAGGACCCCCACCTGGTAGGCCGCTCGCGCCCCACCCCCTGTCAGAATCAGGCCTGTGCGATGAGGGGAAGGTGGGGTGCCTTGCATAGGGGCATTATTCACGCTGCGAGCGCTGCGCGAACACGGTGTGTACCCTATCTGGCGGTCAGTTAGCGCCCTCGTAAACCATCTGTGCCTGACCTGCATACGCACAAGCACGCCAGTCGTCCAAGGCTTGGTCGCTGGGGAAAAAACGCGCGTCCTCTCCAAGATCAATTTCAGCCGCGACGTTGGGTCGATGCAATTGCAGCCTCACCGACACCCCCTGTGACACCATCCCTTGTTCAGTGTTCACGCGCCGCGCCGGGTGGTCACGCAGCAACTCAGCCACCGGCGGTGCGCTGCCGTTGACAGCGATGCGCAGGTACTTGCCGAAACGGCAGCGTGCAGTGGGCAAATCCCACAGCCCGGTGACGTTCAGGCGCACGCCACCGGAGAAGCGGTCGGGCTGCACCTTGCCTTGCACGATGAGAAGTTCGTCGTCTTTGAGCAGGTCTTTGTTGGCGTTGAGCAGGTCTTCACTGACGACGGACTCGATGGGCTCGCTTTTGTCGTCAAGCTTGAAGATGGCGACGCGGCCACGCTGGCCGTTGATCACACGCAGGTCGCTGACGATGCCGGCCAGCAGTTGCGGCTCGCGGGTGTCGATCAGGTCGGCGATTTTGCGTTTGACGAAGCGGCGCACTTCCTCAGCGCTTTGGTCGAACATGTGGCCGGACAGGTAAAAGCCGAGGGCGGCTTTCTCGTGGGTCAGGCGTTCTTTGATGCTCCAGGGCGGGGTGCTCACCAAATCGGGCTCCTGGGTGGAGGCACCATGGGCATCGTCAAAGTCAAACAGCCCGCCTTGATCGGCATGGGCGGCCTGGGTGTCGCCATATTCAAAAGCCAAACCGATGCTGGCCACCAATGACGCTCGGTCAGGGTGCAGCGAATCAAAGGCACCGGCTTTGATGAGGGCCTCCACCGACCGTTTGTTGATGCGACTCCGGTCCACACGCGCACAAAAATCAAACAACGATTTGAAAGGGCCGCCCTCCTGCCGCGCCGCGACGATGGCCTCGACCGCACTTTGGCCCGTGCCCTTGACCGCTGCCAGCCCATAACGCACCACGCCATCGGCCACGGGCTCGAACAAGCTGGTGCCGGTGTTGATGTTGGGCGGCTCAAAACGCTGGCCCAAGGCCAGCGCGTCGTCGTGGAAAATTTTGAGCTTGTCGGTGTCGTCCAGCGCCACGCTCATGTTGGCAGCGGTGAATTCGGCGGGGTAGTGCACCTTGAGCCAGGCCGTCTGGTAGGCCAAAAGAGCGTAGGCTGCTGCGTGCGACTTGTTGAAGCCGTAGCCCGCGAACTTCTCCATCAAGTCGAAAATTTCGTTCGCCTTGGGCTCGGGAATGTTGTTCTTGGCGGCACCTTCGGCAAAGGTGGCGCGGTGGGCCACCATTTCTTCCAGCTTCTTTTTGCCCATGGCCCGGCGCAGCAAGTCGGCGCCGCCGAGCGAGTAACCACCCAGGCGCTGCGCCACCTGCATCACCTGCTCTTGGTAGACCATGATGCCGTAGGTTTCTTCGAGCACCTCGCGCATCAAAGGGTGCGGGTACTCCACCTCTTCACGGCCATGTTTGCGGGCGCAAAACGTGGGGATCAAGTCCATGGGGCCGGGGCGGTAGAGCGCCACCAGGGCAATGATGTCCTCAAAGACGCTGGGTTTGGCGTCTTTGAGCATGCGCTGCATGCCCGAACTTTCAAGCTGGAACACGGCAACCGTTTTGCCCTCGCTCATCAGCTGATACGCCGCGCGGTCGTTCAGCGGAATGCCCTCCAGCACGAAGTCTTTTTGGTCCGTGTGGCGGGCACGGATGAAGTCCTTGGCCATCTCCAAAATGGTGAGTGTGGCCAGGCCCAAGAAGTCGAACTTGACCAGGCCAATGGACTCGACATCATCTTTGTCAAACTGGCTCACCGCGCTGTCGCTGCCGGGTTGCATGTAGAGCGGGCAGAAGTCGGTGATCTTGCCCGGCGCAATCAACACGCCCCCTGCGTGCATGCCGATGTTGCGGGTGACGCCCTCTAAGCGCATGGCCAGGCTCAAGAGTTCAGCGACCTCTTCTTCGTTCTTTTCGCGCTGCTCGATCTCGGGCGACTCTTTGCGGGCATAGATGAGGCCGGGATCCGGCTGCTCAGGCACACGCGCCAAGGTGACCGATTTTCCGGGCGGCGCAGGGACGAGCTTTGCAATCCCGTCCACATGCCCATAACCCATGCCCAGCACGCGGCCCACATCACGCAGCGCGGCTTTGGCAGCCATGGTGCCGAAGGTGGCAATCTGGCTGACGGCGTCGCGCCCGTACTTTTGCTTCACATAGTCGATCACGCGGTCGCGGTTGGCTTGGCAAAAGTCGATGTCGAAGTCGGGCATGGAGACCCGGTCCGGGTTCAAGAAACGCTCGAACAGCAGGTTGTAGCGTAGCGGGTCGAGGTCGGTGATCTTGAGTGCATAGGCCACGAGTGAGCCTGCGCCCGAACCCCGGCCAGGGCCCACCGGACAGCCATGGCTTTTGGCCCAGATGATGAAGTCGGCCACGATCAGGAAGTAACCCGGGAATCCCATCTTCAAGATGGTCTGGATCTCAAAGTCCAGGCGCTCCACGTAACGCGGCTTTTGTTTTTCGCGCTCAGCAGCGTCAGGGTAAAGCTGACGCAAGCGTTCTTCCAACCCTTCATGCGAAGCGAGGTGAAAGTAGTCCGCCATGGGCATCGGGCTGCCGTTTTGCAGCGGCGTGGCGAAGTCGGGCAACTGCGGCTTGCCCAGCACCAGGCTCAGGTTGCAACGTTTGGCGATCTCGACGGTGTTGGTGATGGCGGTTGGAATGTCTTCAAACAGCGCCTCCATTTGGGCCTGTGTTTTGAAGTATTGCTCGCGTGTGAAATGTTTGACGCGACGCGGGTTGGTGAGTGTTTCGCCCTCGGCCACACAGACGCGGGCCTCGTGGGCTTCAAAGTCGTCGGGCTCAGCAAATTGAACGGGGTGCGTCGCCACCACGGGCAATTGCAAGGCGGAGGCGAGCTTGGCTGCTGCGCGCACATGGGCTTCCTGTCCGGGCAAGCCAGCACGTTGTAGCTCCATATAGAAACGCTGCGGGAACAAGGCGCTGAGCCGCTGCGCCAAGGTGTGTGCGCGTTCGACATCACGGCCTAACAAGGCTTGGCCTATGGCCCCCATGTCGGCACCCGAGAGCGCAATCAAACCGCCGCTGAGCTGTTCAAGCCAGTCCCACTCCAACCACGCGTGGCTGCGCTGTTGGTTGGACAGCCACGCGCGCGACAGCAATTCGCACAGGTTGAGGTAACCCTGTTTGTTTTGCACCAGAAGCAGCAGGCGTGAAGGCTGTTTCTCGTCTCCTTGAGGCTGCAACCACACATCAGCCCCGATCAGCGGCTTGACGCCCGCCTTCCGCGCCTTGCCGTAAAACTTGACGGTGGCAAACAAATTGTTCAGGTCGGTGATGGCCAAAGCCACTTGGCCATCAGCAGCTGCACGCGAGACGGCATCATCCACACGCAAGGTGCCATCAACAACAGAAAACTCGGTATGGGTGCGCAGGTGAACGAAGGTCATCGGGTGATTTTAGGAGGCTGCCCTGCCTGTGATATCGACAACCCGGCGAATAGAATCCCCCGCGTGAAAACCGTACTGAATATTTCCGCCTACCTTTTTGTCCAACTGGACGACACTGACACCCTGTGTGAACGCATCAAGTCCGAGGCGTCGAGCCGACGACTGCGGGGGACGGTACTGTTGGCGGCGGAGGGCATCAACTTATTTTTGGCCGGGGCCCCTGAGGCGGTTCGCGGCATACTGCAGTGGCTGCGACAAGACAGCCGCCTGGCAGCGCTGGAACCCAAAGAGAGCTGGTCGAACAGCGTGCCCTTCCGCAAACTGCTCGTGAAGGTGAAAAACGAAATCATCCGCATGAACCACCCCACCATCCGGCCACAGGCGGCTCGCGCACCTGCGGTGGACGCCCCCACCCTCGCCCGGTGGTTGGATGCAGGAGTCGACGATGACGGCCGACCCGTGGTGATGCTGGACACACGCAACGCATTTGAAGTCGACCATGGCCGCTTCGAGGGTGCCATCGACTGGCGGATTGAAAAATTCAGCGACTTTCCGGCCGCCGTCTCGGCGCACCTGCAAGAGCTACAAGGCAAAACCGTGGTGAGTTATTGCACCGGCGGCATCCGCTGCGAAAAGGCCGCCATTTATATGGCCGAGGCTGGCGTCGACCACGTGCTGCAACTGGATGGCGGCATCTTGAAATACTTTGAGCTGCAGGGCAGCCGGCATTTCAGCGGCAACTGTTTTGTCTTTGATGAGCGACGCGAGGTGGACTCGCTGTTGGCGCCCGGCCCCGCTCACGGGTCGGTTCATGTCGATTCGCCCCGGGCCCTTGAAGGCTCCGCAACAAAAGAGGCCTGAGGACGCCCCTGCGCTGCTCCAGCGTATTGATTGTGTGGACCACCGCGAGCGGGGGCCTTTCGTGCCCGTCACCCGTGGTGTTTACAAACAGCTGGCGCATGTCGGCGCACGGAAGTCTGTAAGACCTCACCTGTACGCGCGACTGACGCAGTGTGACGGGTTCGTCACGACCTCCTCCAAGGACAACCATGACCCCTTTTGCTCGAATGATGACCGCCTGCGTGCTGGTAGCCAGCTCCCCTTTGGTGTGGGCGCAATCCGTTCCGGACACGCTCAAGCCCGGGGCTGATGAACAAGCCTCCCTCACTCTGGCAGCCCATGGGGTGCAGATTTATGAGTGCCGCAGCAAAGACGACAAGGCCGAGTGGGTTTTCTTGGCACCCGAAGCCCAACTTTACGAACAAGGTCGACACGTCGGCAGCCACTATGCAGGTCCCACCTGGGAGCTGGACGACGCCAGCCGCGTGGTGGGCACTGTGAAAGCCCGCGAGAACGCTCCTCTGTCTGGTGCCATCCCATGGCTGTTGCTGAACACGCGGTCGGTGGGCACCACAGGGCAGTTGGCCAATACCTCGTCCATTCAGCGCGTCAACACAGCGGGAGGCGCGGCACCCACTTCATCGTGCGCCACACCGGCCGACCTCGGCCGCGTGGCTCGCGTTCCTTACTACACGCAGTATGTTTTCTTTAAGAAAAAGTAAAGGAAACGCTGAAAGAACCATGTTCGCGGCCCTCGGGCCGCTGTGTGCTCACACACCACGATCGTCCATCACCGCCAGCACATCCGAGTGAAACTCGCGGCGATAAAGAACACTCACCACAGTGAAGGTGCCCACCATGAAGAGCCAGGGTGAGATGAACCAGGCCATGGCGGCGAAAGCGAAGTAATAACCACGCAGCCCGTCATTGAAGGTTTCAGCCGCCAAACTCACGATGCGGCCTGCTTTGTCGGCAAAAGCTTCACGAGACAGCCCCTGCTCTTCAAACTGCTTGGCCTCGGGTGCCGAGGCCACCATCAAGGCACCAAAGGTGTATTGGCGCATGGACCAGGTAAAACGAAAGAAGGTGTAGACAAAGATCGCCAACAGAATGAGGATCTTCATGTCGAACACCAAGTTCGAGGTGCGCGCTGCAAAGGGGATTTCACGCACCAACTCGGTGGCTTTATCGGTGATGCCCAACACCGCCACCAAACCGCCAATGATGAGGATGGTGGTCGATGCGAAAAACGACGGGCTGGTAGACAAGTTTTGCACCACGACACCGTCAAACACCCGCACGTCGCGGTAGGTGGTTTGCAACATCCACTGGTGGCGAATGCGGTTGGTGCTGGCCAGCACGGAGGGCCGAGTCAGTGCCCAACGCCGTGCAAACCAGGCGTAACCCGCCCACGCACCAACGAACAAAACCAAAGCAAGCCAGTCCACCAACGGCAAGACGTTCACGAGCACGCTGAGAGTATTCATGCCCAGAATGTAGCAAGACCGATGCCAGCACTCGGCAGTGCGGGCATCGGCCGCATGTCAATACAGGACAACGCGCCGAACAATGCGCTTACTTGTTCCAGCGTGCGGCGGCTGCAGCGACGCGGGCGCCAAACTGCTTGGCAGTTTCGAGGTCGCCGGGCAGCATTTCATCCACACTGGCATCCGACGGCGTGCTGGCCATGGCGCCGGCGAAAGAAGCCACGTAATTCAAATCATTGCGTGTAGCGGCCTTGCTGTTGCTGGGCATCATGCCGGTGCCCACCCAAATCATGCTGTGCTGCTGTGACAAGGTGAAGAGGTAGTGCAAGGTGGAAAGCTTGTCGCCGTTCATCGATGCGGAGTTGGTGAAACCCGCTGCAATTTTGTCTTTCCAGCCTTGCGTGAACCACGCTTTGCTTGAGGCATCGGCAAACTTTTTGAACTGCCAGGAAACGCTGCCCATGTAGGTGGGTGAGCCCATGATGATGGCGTCAGCCGCATTCAGGCTGGCCCATTGGGCATCGGTCAGGTTGCCTTCTTTGTCGATAGCGATCAACTCACCCCCTGCTCCTTCAGCCACTGCCTGGGCCATGCGGGCGGTGTGGCCGTAACCACTGTGAAAAACAACGGCGATTTTGCTCATGTCTACTCCTTGTGGGTCAATCAACAAAAAACGAACGGAAAAACTCTCTCAGACCGCGCGACTGCGCCCATCCAAACTGTACGCACCCGCTCCGAACGCTGACAGCACCAGCATGCCACCGGCCACCGACAGGTTCTTCATGAACATCAACTGCTGCACCATTTGTTGCTCAGCAGGTAAGGCCCAGAAGTTGTGAAAAATGACGCTGGCGACCAGTGTGAACAGCGCCAGGGCCAAGGCAGCCCAGCGGGTCTGCCAACCGACCATCAATGCCAATCCGCCCAACAATTCCAGCGCGATGGTAGCCACGGCCAATAGGCTTGGCAGGGGTAGGCCTTTGGAGGCGATGAAACCCACGGTGCCGTCAAAGCCGCCGATTTTTGAGATGCCAGCCAATACAAACATCAAGGCCAGCAAAACACGTCCAATGAGGGCGAGGGTGGGGTTGGGTGGGGGGGACGAAATTGCAGTCATCGGTTTCTCGTGGTTGTAAAAAAATCATGTAAACGCAGTGGGGGACAACGTGCCCATCTCACCGCGGCGGAAACGTTGGATCATGTCGGCGGCTTGCTCGGGCGTGTTGGCGATGAAGGGGCCACGCGGAACAATGGGCTCGCCCAGGGGCACACCGGCCAGAACCACCGCATGGGCGTTCGATGGGCCTGCCTGCAGGCGCACGATGGCACCATCGTCCGAGAAACGCAGTGCATGGTGGGCGGCGACCTGGCCATCGGTCGTCACGAGTTCGCCTTGAACCACGATGGCGAACGCACGTTGCCCCCTCGACACGGGAATGCCCATGCTGCCGCCTGCGGGCAAATGGACATCCAGCAAAGTCACAGGTGTGTGAGCTGCCAAACGACGAAGTTGTCCGGAGAATTCGCCTTGCACCACACGCACCCTGGCACCCGTTTCGGTCACGACGACCGGCACGTCAGCAGCACGCAAATGGAAAGCGGAGGGTTCGGCGTCTTTGTCGCTTGAACGTGAATTGATGAAGAGCTGCAAGCCATGGGCCGCTCGGCCTGTCTGGCTTGGCAACTCTTCGTGCAACATGCCGCGCCCGGCTTGCGTCCAATGCAGGGCACCGGGTTCAATGTGACAGGTGGTGCCCAGGGAGTCGCGGTTGTGGACACCTCCCTCGCTGTCCTCGAACAAATAGGTCACTGCTGAAAACCCAGCATGCGGATGGGGGGCGAAGGTGGGCGTGGGCATGATGAAGTGGTCCACCAAAACAAATGGATCCAGTGCGTGCAAGTCGTTCGGGTGCAGCAGCCATGCACCGGAGCCTTCGTTGAAGGCATGCCAAGGCATGGCAAAAACCTGCGCCACCTGACGAATGGAATGGAGTTCAGCGCCGCACATGAATATGTCCTTTTTTTGGAAGGTAGATCAAGCGGCCAAATCGAACACGAGCACCTCGGCATCGACGCCTTGGTTCAAGGTCAAAGCGGTCTCACCTTCCAGCTTGAGTGCGTCGCCACCTTCGAGGTCGTGTCCATTGACGGTGAGTTGACCGCGCACCAAGTGCACGTAGGCCTTACGCGCTGGATTCAATTCCAAGCGCGTGGACTCGGCCCCATCGAACAAACCCGCGTGGAGCGCTGCATCTGCATGCAGGCGGACCGAACCTTCGCGCCCATCGTTGCTGGCGACCAAACGCAGACGGCCACGTTTCTCCGCCGTTTCAAAGTGTTTTTGTTCGTAGCCAGGCTCAATGCCGAATTCATTGGGTTGAATCCAAATTTGCAAAAAGTGCGTGGTTTGTTTCGGTGCGTGGTTTTGTTCGCTGTGGCGCACGCCGCTGCCCGCACTCATGCGCTGCACATCACCCGGCAAAATGCTGGTGCCATTGCCCAGGCTGTCTTTGTGGCCCAGCGCACCTTCCAGCACGTAGCTGATGATTTCCATGTCGCGGTGGCCATGGGTGCCGAATCCGGTGCCTGCAGCGATGCGGTCTTCGTTGATAACACGCAGATTTCCAAACCCCATATGGGCTTCGTCCAAATAGTCGGCAAAAGAAAAGCTGTGAAAACTTTTGAGCCAACCGTGGTCAGCGAAACCACGGTCGCTGGACTTACGCAAAGTCATCATGGTGAAAATCTCCTGCTGTGCACGGCGGGCTGCATTGCTGCCGTGAAGTCAATGTAGGTGCGGCACCAGAATTTCGGGCTGCGGTGCATTGAAGGCCTCATTCAAATAAGATGAACGCCCGACTGGAACACCCGCCCATGACCCCACGCCACCTCGCCCTCACTCCCGAAGCCCTGTCCATGGTGGACGCCATTGCCCGCACTGGCAGTTTTGCGGCGGCTGCCCGCGAGCTGGGCAAGGTGCCTTCGGCGCTGACCTACAGCGTGCGCCAGTTGGAAGAAGCGCTGGATGTGTTGCTCTTTGACCGCTCCTCGCGCCAAGCCCAGTTCACCGCTGCCGGACTTGAACTGCTGAACGAAGGTCGCCGCTTGTTGGCCCAAATGGACACCATGGCCCACCGCGTGCGCCGCGTGGCCACAGGGTGGGAAACCGAACTCACCGTCGCGGTGGATGGTGCCATGTCCCAGGTCACCGTGTTCGAGTTGTGTGAAGCGTTCTTCGCCCTGTGCGACCACGCCCGTGCTGACAACGCCCCACCAGGTACACGGCTGCGCCTGCGCACCGAAGTTTTGGCTGGCACCTGGGAGGCGCTGTCCTCCGGTCAAGCAGACCTCGCCATTGGTGTGGCCACCAACATGCAAACCTCGCCGCCACCGGGTGTGCGAGTCGCCTCCTTGGGCAGCATGGACTTTGTTTTTGCAGTGGCGCCCCACCACGCTTTGGCGAACCTTGACGGCCCTTTGAGCGACGCCGACATCCTCAAGCACCGCGCCGTGGCCGTGGCCGACTCGGCCAAACAGCTTTCGCCCATCACGGTCAACCTGCTGCCCGGACAAGAGGTGCTCACCGTGAGCAGCATGCAGGCCAAGGTGGAGGCGCAACTGCGCTGCATGGGCTGCGGCTTTCTGCCTGAACCCTTGGCACGCCATCACATTGACGCAGGGCGTTTAGTCGTCAAACCCGTGCATCGGCCACGCCACAGCGCAGAGTTTGGATATGCCTGGCGCGCCAACTCCAACCAAGACGCATCCTTGGGCCTGGGCCTGCAGTGGTGGCTGCAACAATTGCAAAGTCCCACCACACAAAAAGCGCTGCTGGAGCGGCACAGCAGCCAGTGGACTTGCTATTGACGCCTTCTATTGATGCCTCCTGAATTCACGACAAACCAACCGCCGTTCGCCCTGTCGAAGGGTCGGTACCGAGGCATGCGCAGGCTTCGACAAGCTCAGCCCGAACGGTGTGGAATGTCATGTTGTATGGCAACCTGAATAAACCATGACAAACCAAACCCCGTTCTCACTGAGCTTGTCGCAGTGCCTTGAGCAATGCGCGCGCAGGCTCCGACAAGCTCAGCCCGAACGGTGTGTGTTGTCGTGAATGCGGGAGATTCAATCCCTTCTATGGCAACGCCAAGCGCTTACGTGGGCCGATTCGCGCCCTCACCTACAGGCCCATTGCACGCAGGCTCTTTGGTTGCAGCGCTGGCAAGTTGGTTGGATGCGAAAGCCCATGCTGGACGCTGGTTGGTTCGCATCGAGGACGTGGACACACCGCGCTGCGTGCCGGGTGCGGCCGAAACCATCCTGTCACAACTGGCTGACTGCGGCTTGTTGCCTGACGAGCCGCCGTGGTTTCAGTCACAACGCAGCGCGGCTTACCAACAAACGTTGGATCTGCTGAATTCAGCAGGCACCACCTACTCCTGCGCATGCAGCCGAAAAGACATCCAAGCGTATTGGCTGTCGCGTGGCCAGCAGACACCGCGCCATGCCGAGTGGGTCTACCCCGGCACCTGCCGAAGCGGCTTGCACGGCCGCCCAGCACGTGCCACACGGCTGCGCTGCGGCACCCCGGAACACCCCTTGATCGTGCCATGGACAGACCGCCGCTTGGGTGCACAAATGCAGAACATCAGCACCGAGGTGGGCGACTTTGTTCTCAAACGCGCCGACGGCCTGTGGGCCTACCAACTCGCGGTGGTGGTGGACGACGCCGCACAAGGCATCACCCATGTGGTGCGCGGGGAAGACCTGGCCGACAACACCCCGCGTCAAATTCATCTGCAGCGTCAACTCGGCGTGCCAACGCCGATTTACTTGCACACGCCGCTGGTCTTGGACGCGACGGGGGAGAAGTTGTCCAAGAGCAGTGACGCGCCTCCCATATTGCCCGGATTGTCAGCGGTGCAAGTAGCTTTGCGGGGACTTGGGTTGCACGCGCAAGGCTCGGTTCTGGGCGACGAGTTAGCTCGCGCGGTTGAGACGTGGCGTGAGCGTTTTCCTGCCTGATGTCCCCCGCCAGGCTCGATGGCAGGGGGACTCGCACGCAACACTTACTTTCCGATATTGATCAGAGGTGCAGTTTGCATATTGGCCGGAATCACCACTGTCGTGGTACCACCTTTCTCCGCAAACTTATGCAGCGCCAGATTCGACTCATGTTGCAAATACTCGCGAGTCAAACTTTGGTTGATGATTTGGTTTGATTTGGCAATGCCCTCGGCCTTCTTCACCTCAACCTGCGCTTCGGCTTCCGCAATGGCGATGCGTTGTTTGGTGGTCTCCAGTTGTTTCTGCGCGGCCACCGAGTCTTGAATGGCTTTTTCAATCGCTGGGTCGGTGGTCAAGGCCCGAATGACCACACGTGTGATCGTAAAGACGCCTTTGTCGTTCGCATCCAGCTCGACCTGGAGCGCCTTGCTCACGGCCGAAGCCAATTCATCACGGCGTGTATGCATGATCAGGCTGTCAATGCGTGAAGCTTCTTCATACACCGAGTTACGAGCCAAGCGCTGCAGCATGGCATAGGAAGGAAGGTTCACTCGGCTGCCTTCGTCACGGGTGTGCTGGCCAGCGTACTTCACGTACAAGTCTGCGACGGAACCCGCAGCAACACGGTAATACACAGTGACATCCAGGTCACGCAGCGACAGGTTGTCGCGGGCTTTGGGGGTCAGGTCATTCAGATCCAAGCCGATCTCTTTTGCCGAGAACTCCTGAACACTGCTCACGCCAGGAACCCCGAAATACAGACCAGGCTCAACCTCGTCCAGATTAACTTTTCCAAGCGTCGTGCGAACACCAACATTGCCAGATTCAACGGTGCCGCAACTGGTCACCATGAGCACAACACCAACAATCAGCACCAACCCCGTCAACACACGAAAAAGCATAAACATCCCTTCAAAAATAGCAGCGAATGCCACGCAAGAATTATGTCTGCGATTCGTCGTGAAGCCTTTTTGGTCTCGGACCGCTCAAACTCACCCGGAAGGTTGACTCCAGTCGCACCACACGCCACCACCGGATGCTGATCAAGCCACCTCACGAAGACCCACGAAACACATGCACCACCATCCCTAGAATCCGCGCAAGACAAGAATCAACCGAGGAACACTATGGGCTGGATGGGTTTGGTACTGGGCCTCTTGGCCGCGTGGATCATCGGCGAGATCGTGGGATGGCATGGTGGCGGTTTGGTGGTGATGGGTGGACTGGGCGGTTGGTTAATCAACCGTTTGCAGCAACGGCTCACCCGCAGTGAGAACCAACTCAAGCTGGAGTTAAAAACGCTGCGCGAACAGGTGGCGGCCTTACAAACCACATCGGCGAGCCAGGCGCCACAAGCCGCGCCAACGTCGGCAACACAGCTTGACCCTGTAGTTAGCACGCCGCAGTTTCAGCCCCTTCAGACCAGTGCCCCTGCTGCTGCCGTCGCTCCAACCTTGATGACTCCGGCGGTCGCCACCGCGGCGAGCGCTGTCCCTGCGGGCCTGCCGTCAGCCCAGAACTCGGAATCTGACTGGTTCGACACATTGCCGGGCTCGGTCCCTGTGGACAGTGCGCGTCCTTCCACTTCAGCGCCATCGTCACCCGCCAACACAAACAACATCCGCCGCACACCCGAAGTCGACGAAAAGTCGTTGCACATCACCAGCTCCCTCGGTGCCAGCCTGCGTGCCTGGTTCACCGGCGGCAACACCATCGTGCGTGTGGCGGTCCTGATTCTGTTCATCGGCGTGGCCTTTTTGTTGCGTTATGCAGCCGAGCACACCACGGTACCGATCCAGTTTCGACTGATGGGTGTTGTGTTGGCTGGTGTGGCGCTTGTGGCACTGGGCAGACGGCTGCTTCAAAAGCGGCGTGGGTATGCGCTCTCATTGCAAGGCGCCGGCGTGGGCATGGTGTACCTCACGCTCTTTGCCTCTTACCGTTTGTATGGCCTGATGCCCGCTGGATTGGCCTTTGCTCTGTTGGGGCTGATGGCGGCCATCACCGCCGTGCTGGCTGTCAGCCAAAACGCGCTGCCGCTCGCGGTACTGGGTTTTGGTGGTGCTTTCCTCGCACCCGTGCTCACCAGCACCGGTCAGGGCAGCCACGTGGGTTTGTTCAGCTACTGCTTGCTGCTGAACCTGGCCATTGCTTGGATCGCGCAGCGCCAAGCCTGGAAGCTGCTGAACGTGGTCGGCTTTTTCTTCACCTTCACGCTGGCGGGCGCTTGGGGTGCCAAGGCCTACACGGCAGAACATTTTTGGACGACGGAGCCCTTCTTAGTCATTCACTTTTTGCTCTACCTCTTCATCGCGGTGCAGTACACCCAGCAAATCTTGAAGGCTGAATCCACATCAGGCAGCACCTTGCCTGCGGTGGATGGCAGCTTGCTCTTTGGTGTGCCCATCGTGGCCTTTGGCCTGCAAGCGGCCATGTTGAAAGACCAACCGCTGGCGCTCGCCATCAGCGCAGCGGTGCTGTCCGCCATTTACTTGCTGGTGGGCCGCTGGTTGTGGCGGCAAGCGGGGCAGCGAATGCTCTTGTTGGTGGAAGGCCTGCTCGCCCTGGGCGTGATCTTTCTCGCTCTGGTGGTGCCACTGGCACTGGATGCACGCTGGACGGCTGCCGCCTGGGCAATACAGGGCGCCGGTGTCCTGTGGGTGGGCTTACGCCAGCGCCGCTGGTGGGCAGCAGGCATGGGCTTGCTTTTGCAAGGTGGCGCGGCGGTGACGTTCTGGAACTCGGTTTCAACACGCACCTCGGGCTGGGCGGTGGAACAGGGCATCGTGCCGGCAGCGGCGCAAGGTTTCACACCGTTTGCCAATGCAGAGTTTTTTGGCGTGCTGGTCTTGGCAGGTGCCGCGCTCTTCAGTGCGCGTTTGTTGAAGCAACAAACGCAGCAACTGCCGCATGAAGCCCCCACCAGCGTGGCCTCAGGGCTGCAACCCCTGCACCTGTTGATGATGGGCGTGGGCGCATTCCAACTTTGGTGGTTCGGTTGGTTGGAGCTCTATGCCTGGCCCCAATCAACACTGGACATGGCCTTCCTGGGTGCCTGTTGGAGCGCCCTCTTGGTCGTGGGGTTTGAGCTTGCACAGCGGGGGCTGCGTTGGCCAGACCTGCGCTGGCCGGCACGCGCCTTCATGCTGACGGCCTTGCTGGCATCCACATCCGGCGTCCTGAACCACTTCGGCTCGGTGCATGCCAGTTGGACACGCCTGACTCAAGGCTGGGGCTGGCTTGAAGCGCTGGTCTTGACCGCATTGGGCTGCTGGTTGCACCGTCGCCAACAAAACCGCGAACGCGACACCTTGTTGGCACCCGAAGGTGTGGTGTTGACTTGGTACGCCATGCTGCAAAGTGGTTCGTTCCTGTACACCGCAGGCGCGCACCTCGTGGCACGCCACGAAGGCTGGACACCCACCGCCGCCATCCTCTTGCCCACCTTGATCGCGCTCTTTTTGATCGGCCGTGCCGCCCTGCAGCGCTGGCCCGTGGGCGAGGCCCTCATGCTCTACCGCCGCGCTGTCTTTCAACCCTGGCAAGTGCTGCTGTGCCTGTGGGTGGTGTTGGTGAACGCCTTTTCAGACGCCCGCATGGCACCGCTGCCCTATTTGCCCTTGCTCAACCCCATCGACCTCGGGCATGGATTGATCTTGGTCTACTGCCTGCGTTTGTCCCGCCTCGGCACGTTGAGCGAGTCAACAGGCGCAGACACCCCACACGGGCGTTTTGCCAACGGCGTGATGGCTGCCCTGGCCTTTTGGTGGCTCAACTCACTCTTGATCCGCACCCTGCACCACTGGGCCGGCACGCCCATGTGGGAACACGGCGCACTGGACTCCGCCTTGGTGCAAACCAGCCTCACCGTCTTGTGGACACTCAGCGCCTTGGTCACCATGCTGTACGCCACGCGCAAAGCCGCTGCCGACCGCGCCAGAAAGCTATGGATGGTGGGCGCAGCCTTGCTGGCGGTCGTGGTGCTGAAGTTGTTTGTGGTGGACCTCTCCAACGTCGGCACCTTGCAGCGCATCGTCTCCTTCCTGGCGGTGGGTGGCTTGATGTTGGTGATTGGTTATGTCTCGCCCATGCCGCCTGCGGCAGCGCAGGCCCACAAGGAGAAAACCCCATGAAGCCACAACCCTTGATCGGCGCACTGCAAGGTTTGGGGCGCACCGCTTGCGTTGTGATGTTGTTGGCGCCCGCGATGTCGGGTTTTGCAAGCGACACGACCAGCCCGTCTGCTGACCTGAGCCCTCGTTATGCCGCCATCGCACCCATTCAATTGGTTCCACAAGAAGGTCTGCAGCGGCTGACCCTGCCCCTGCCGGTTTTGCAAGCCTCAAGCAGCAGCACACCGAACACCGCGTGGGCCGATGTGCGGGTGCTCGACGCCGGGGGCCGCCCCGTGCCGACGGCTTGGTTACCCGCCGGCGCACCGGTGAATACACAAACAGAGGCCGAACTCACCTCCGCCGCATTGCCAAAGTTCGCGTGGCCCAGCAGCACCAACAGCGGCAACACCACCCTGGCAGCAGACCATGCCGACTTGCGCGTGCACATCAACAGCAGCGGTGCCGTGGTCAAGATTGAGTCGTCCAGACCCAGCCCTGCGGCAAGTGCCAATGCAGCTGTAGCTCCAAGGGTGTGGCTGCTGGACTTGAGCGCCCTGCCCCGCACTGGGCGCAGCATTCATCGGCTGCAACTCGACTGGCCTGCACAGCCGCAAGGCGTGAGCAGCCGGGTTGATGTGGAAAGCAGCGACGACGCTCAGCGCTGGAGCCGCATCACCTCCGGCCCCTTGCTGGAACTGCCCGCGATCAACCCAGCAGTAACTGCCTCGGACGCATCCGCGCCGCCAAGCTCCACCCAGGGCGCGCCCAGCGTCAAACACGTGGACTGGCCCACGGGTGTCCCCGTGCCGCGTTACCTGCGTTTGAGTTTTGAGCAGCCCTTGGCCTTGAGCAGCGCGCAACTGCGCTGGACGGCCACCCAAAAGCCCGTGCCACTGTCCACCGCCACTGTGCAATTCCAAGCTGTCCCGGCAGACGACAAACAGCCCGCCCACTGGGCCCTGGATTTGCAAGGCGCGGTGCCGATCCAACAATTGAAACTTCAACTGCCGCAGGTCAACACCGTGCTCGGCTTGCGTTTGCAGCAGCGCAACGATGGCCGCGAGGCCTGGCAACACGTGAGCTCTTTCGTCGCTTGGCGATTGCAACGCGACGGCCGCGAACAAGAGTCAAACGCCATCGAATGGCGCACATCCTTCTCCACCATCGCCACCTCTGCAACCCATGCCGCACGTTATTGGCGTTTGATCCCCGACGACCGCACCGCCCAACTGCCCGCCCAGCCCCTGAACGCCACCATCGGCTGGCAAAGCCCGCAACTGCTGTTGGTGGCGCAAGGCGGCGGCGCTCTTCGTTTGGCCGTGGGCCGAGAACGCGATACAAGCGCCACCGTGGCCTGGCAAACCTTGGTGCCTGGGGCTGACGAAGCCGCACTCCAACGTTTGCCCGAAGCGGGGTTGGGGCCACTGGCTCAACAGGTGGTTGCTGAACCCAAGTTCAATGAGCGCATCCAAGCGGCCACGCCTGAAGACCAGCGGCGCTGGTTGTTGTGGGGGGTGCTCGCGTTGGCGGTGGTGGGGCTGGGGGGGTTGGCTTGGAGGTTGGGCAAGGACATGAAGGTCGATCCGCGCTAAGAGCGTGTTTACGATCTCCTGAGGAGCAACGCCAAGAATGCCAAGTGGACGAACTGTAGGCTGGTATTGAGCAGCCGCTCGCAGTTCTTCCACAGCCGCCGGTTCTTGTCCAACCAGGCAAAGCTACGCTCGACGATCCAGCGCTTGGGCATGACCTTGAAGGTGTGCAACTCGCTCCTCTTGGCGATCTGTACCGTCACATACCCTCCAAGAACCTCTTGCACGCCCTGCGCGAAGGGCTCTCCCACGTACCCGCTGTCAGCCAGCAAGCTTTGCACCCGTGCCAGTCCCGGTTTGCAACGCTGCAGGGCCTGCAGCGCCCCCTTGCGGTCAGTCACCTCGGCCGTCGTCACCGCCACTGCGTGCGGCAACCCTTGCGTGTCCACTGCAATGAGTCGCTTGATGCCCGAAACCTTCTTGCCCCCGTCATAGCCCTTGAGCGCCGCCGTGTCCGTATTCTTCACGCTCTGCGCGTCCACGATCAACAGCGTGCTGCATGCGTTGCGCCCCAGTCTGTCTCGGGCCGCGCCAACCTGATTTTTTTAAAGCCCGTTCCAACACGCTCACACCGTCCTGGTCAGGCTCACTCCATTTGCGCCAGTAGGCATAGACCGTCGTCCACTTCGCAAACTCGCTCGGCAAGAACCTCCACTGGCAACCCGTTCGCAGCAGGTACAGCACCGCGCAGAACACCTCATACAGATCCACCTTCGTCGGCTTGGTCGCCTTGCGCACGCTGCGCAGCAGCGGCTCAATTTGCTCAAACTTCTCCCGGCTGATGTCGCTGGCGTATCTCTTTCTCTTCATCTGCCTATTTTCGGGTCAGAAGAAGATCGTAAACACGCTCTGAGCCCATCGGGGCTGATTCACCCGTATCCCCTCTGCTCTTTCACCGGCTGTCTTTAGGTCGGGTATGGTCTCGTCCCGCGAGAGGTGTCTTCCACATTAAACTTCCCGGTCATGGAATCTACTGTTTTGTTGTGGTCGTTCGTGGTGGCGTTGGTGCTGTCCACCTTGCTCAAACTGTGGCTTGTTTCGCGGCAAATTCGCCATGTTGCAACGCACCGTGACCAGGTGCCTCCGGCCTTTTCATCCAGCGTGAGTTTGCAGGCGCATCAGCGAGCCGCCGACTACACCGTTGCCAAAGCGCGCTTTGGTTTGCTAGCCACGGCCTTTGGTGTGGCCATGCTGGTGGGCTGGACCCTGCTCGGCGGCCTGGACGCCTTGAACACCTGGGTGTTTGACCAAGTGCAGCCGCGCTGGGGCAGCATGGCTTACCAGCTCACCTTGTTGGTGACGTTTGCATTCATTGGCAGTTTGCTGGATTTGCCTTTTGAGCTGTACTCGACTTTTCGCATCGAGCAGCAGTTTGGCTTCAACCGCGTGACCTGGAAGCTCTACCTCACCGACATGCTCAAAGGCCTGGTCGTGGGCAGCGTGATTGGCCTGCCGCTGGCTTGGTTGATGTTGTGGATCATGGGCACCACCGGGCCACAGTGGTGGTTGTGGGCTTGGGGCACCTGGGTGGGTTTCAATTTGCTGTTGATGGTGGCCTACCCGACGGTAATTGCCCCCCTCTTCAACAAGTTTGAGCCACTCGCCGACGAAGGCGTCAAAACACGTGTGCAGGCCTTGATGCAACGCTGTGGTTTTGCGAGCAAAGGCCTTTTTGTGATGGACGGCAGCAAACGCTCCGCCCATGGCAATGCGTATTTCACTGGCCTGGGCGCGGCCAAAAGAGTGGTGTTCTTCGACACCCTCTTGAACAAACTCACGCCGGGAGAGGTGGAGGCCGTGTTGGCGCACGAGCTCGGGCACTTCAAACACCAACATGTGAAGCAACGCATGGTGATGATGTTCGCGGTGAGCCTGGCCGGCTTTGCACTGCTTGGGTGGTTGTCCAACCAAACTTGGTTTTACACGGCGCTGGGCGTCACGCCTCATTTGGGCGCGGCACCCGATGCACTGGCGCTGTTGCTCTTCATGCTGGTGGTGCCGGTGTACAGCAGTTTTGTTTCGCCGCTGATGGCCCAGTTGTCACGCAAACATGAATTCCAGGCCGATGCTTACGCCTGCGCCCAAAGCAGCGGCGGCGACTTGGCACAGGCCCTGCTGAAGCTGCACGAAGACAATGCGTCCACGCTGACACCAGACCCGGTGTATGTGCGTTTTTATTATTCGCACCCTCCAGCATCGGAACGTTTGGCGGCGCTGCAACTACATCCCGCTGTGGCGGTAGCTGCGTAAAAACCAAGGCTTGAGGAATTACCCATGAACGAACTGCTGAATCAACGCTGCCTGCCGCTAGAAGGGCAGCCGTCCATGCCCGCCGCTCAAATCGAGCAGCACCTGCACCTAGTGGCGGGTTGGGCCCATACCGACGGTGCGCTGGAGAAAACCTTCAGCTTCAAAAACTACTACGAAACCATGGCGTTTGTGAACGCGCTGGCTTACATCTGCCACGCAGAAGACCACCATCCCGAGTTGCGTGTTTTTTACAGCCGATGCGTGGTGCGTTTTGACACCCATTCGGTCGGTGGCATCTCGATCAACGACTTCATTTGCGCCGCCAAAGCCAACGCTTTGGTGGCTGGGGCGGCGTGAATTTGATCCAAGGGTTGGTGGTGGCCGGTCATGGCCGCCACTACAGCGTGGAGACTGATGATGGTGAACGCCTGACCTGCCATCCTCGCGGGAAAAAAAGTGACTGTGTCGTCGGCGATCGGGTACTGTTCAAACCCACCACCGACTCCGGCGAAGAAGGGGTCATCGAGACCGTGGTCGAGCGGCGCAACCTTCTCTTTCGGCAGGACGAATGGAAGACCAAAGCCTTCGCCGCCAACCTCGATCAGATTTTAGTGATGGTGGCCAGTGAACCCGTTTTCAGCGAAAGCCAACTTGCACGGGCCTTGATAGCGGCGGGCAGCGCTCACATTGAGGCGCGCATCGTGCTGAACAAAGCCGATCTGCCGTCCATTGAATCGGCGAGAACCCGCTTGGCACCCTATGCGGCCATGGGCTACGAGGTGGTGGAGCTGGCCCTGAAGGCTAAGCCCGACGCGGCACGCACCCGGCTCAGCGCCTTGCTCGAATGCCGCGCCAGCTTGGTATTGGGTCCGAGCGGCACCGGGAAAAGCACCTTGATCAACCTGGTCGCACCCCATGCCCGCGCGGCGGTGGGTGAAATTTCACAAGCCTTGAACTCGGGCCGCCACACCACCACGCACACGCAGTGGCACTGGGTGGATAGACACTCTGGCACGGCCTTGCTCGACTCACCCGGGTTTCAAGAATTCGGTTTGAAACAGATAGACGCCGCCAAATTGGCCGATTGGATGCCCGATATGCGCTTACACAGCGAGGGCTGCAAGTTCTACAACTGCAGCCACCAACATGAACCCGGCTGCCAGGTGCGCGCGGCCGTCGAGGCCGGAAAAATCAACGCTTCGCGCTACCGCATTTACGGGGAAATTCGGCGCGAGTTGACGCAAACACGCTGGTAGCGGCAGTGGCTTTCACGGTGCCAAGTTGGCCAAGGACAACAAGGCTTGCAGCAACATCCACAGCACCAAAGAGCGCCACACCAAACCCACCACGCTGCGCAAATGCCCAAGGACGGGCGGTTGGCCGGGGGTTGAGCCCTCTGCACCGCTCACTTCAGCGATGTCTCCGCTGTCAAATGTTTTGGAGCGATCGGGCGTCACGCCAGGTGCCGCATGCCCGCCCAATTGCACACCGACGGCACCAGCGGCGGCGGCCAAAATGATGCCTTCGTTCGGGTGCCGCCACAGGCTGGCATCGCGGCGCCAGCAGTTCACCGACTCTTCAAAATTGCCTACCACTGCAAAACCGAAGGCCGTCAGGCGTGAGGGAAGGTGGTCGATGGCGTTGAAAAGGCGTTGCGACAAGGCCATCAACTGTTCGTTGGAGGCCGCGCCCATGGTTCGGTTTTTATAGGCCCAGTAGCGGCTCGCAAACTCAGCCAAGCGGTAGAACACCGCACCTGCAGGCCCCAGACCAATCGCGGAAAAAACGACGAAACAAAAGAACACGCCAAACACATGGCGGTGCGCAGCGAGCAGGGAATGCTCAATCACGTGACGCAGCAATTCGGTGCGCGGCAATTCGCTGGCGTCCAGGTGACGCCAGTGCGACAACAGCTCGCGTGCGGTACGTTCGTCTCCACGTTCCAGCGCATCGCGGATGTCGGTGAAGTAGTGGCTGAATTGCCGAAAGCCCAAGGTGACATAAAGCACCGCCACATTCCACAGCAAAGCCAGAATCAAGCTGAAATGAGCCAGACCCCAAAAAACGGCTGTTGTGAGCAAGGCGGGGACGATGGTGGTGATGAGCCACACTACCCAGGCGTGATGGTCTCGTCCCGCATCAAAGTTACGGCCTGTCCAGCGCATCCAGGCGGTCAGGGCTTCGTGAACCACATTGCGGCGGGGCAGTGGTTTGAGTTGCTCAATCAGGAGAGCCAGCAGTACAGCGAAGAAACTCATGCGCGGTGATGATAGCCGCGACCCGTGGTCGGTCGATGGGATTTCACGACATCAAAAAACGATAGAGGTTGCGCAACATGGCCGCTGTGGCACCCCAAATGAAATAAGGCGGTGCTTCGGCATCATGGCCCTGCCAGGGCATGGACAAAAACTCACGCCGCACGCCCGCCACATCGATCGCATGGTGACGGTGGTGGGCGGGATTCATCAAAAACGCCAGTGGTACCTCGAACATTTCGGCGACTTCAAAGGGATCGGCCTGCAAGCTTATGGATGCGTCCACCAAGGCAACCACGGGAGTCACCACAAAACCCGTCACCGTGGTGTAGGTGGGCATTTTTCCAATCACCTGCACGTGTTCGGGCGAGAGTCCGATTTCTTCGCGTGCCTCACGCAAGGCGGTGGCCACCGCGTCTGCATCCTCTGGCTCTGAACGCCCGCCGGGAAAGCTGATCTGCCCCGCATGGTCGGTGAGATGGTCGGTGCGCCGTGTGAGAAGCACGGTCAGTTCACCACGCTGCACCAAGGGCACCAACACCGAAGCAAACGCGGGTGGCCGGTTGCCAATGCGACCGTCAGTTCGGATTTCGGGTTGCCATGCGGGCGGACTGCGAAATCGCTGCGTCAAAGCCTGGGGATGCAGGTGCTCAGGCGCCACCGGCGGCAAATGGCTGTCCACGCGCAAGGCGGGAAGCAAGTGGGGATTGAAGCTCAGGGCCATTCCGCTATTGGACGTGAAAAAGCCGCCCAAAGGCGGCTTCCTTCTGGCAAGAGAACTGGGCTTAAGCCAATTTCTATCGAAACCTCGCTTCAATGCTCGCGCATTGAGGCCGCTGACGCGGCCTTGCCTAACGTCAGGCGAGCTTTTGTCGAAAGTCGCCTCAAGGCTTCGCCTTGCCGCAGCTATCGCTGCGGTGACTGCATCAAGCCAACTTTTCTTTAATACGTGCCGACTTGCCGGAGCGGTCACGCAGGTAGTACAGCTTGGCGCGGCGGACGTCGCCGCGGCGTTTGACTTCGATGGAGGAAATCAAAGGGCTGTAAAGCTGGAAGGTACGCTCCACGCCTTCGCCGCTGGAGATCTTGCGCACGATGAAGCTGGAATTCAGGCCGCGATTGCGTTTGGCAATCACAACGCCTTCATAGGCCTGCACGCGTTTGCGGGTGCCTTCAACCACGTTGACGCTCACGATAACCGTGTCGCCAGGGGCAAATGAAGGGATGGTCTTGTTCAGACGAGCAATTTCTTCTTGCTCAAGGGTTTGGATCAAATCCATGTTGCTTTACTCCAGTGATCGTGCCCACGCTGGGTTTGAAAATGTTGGGTGTACCAAGAAGCTAAAGCCCTGGGTACGGCGTGGCAGAGGATCGAAAAGCCTTTGATTATAGCCCCAGTGTGGCCAGAAAGGCAATATCTTGAGCCGACAAACGCCCAGCAACCCGCGCGGCAGCAATCAAATCGGGCCGACGACGGGCACTGATCTCCAGGGAGCGCTCGCGCCGCCAGCGCGCAATGGCGGCGTGGTTGCCCGATAAAAGCACCTCCGGAACGGGCTGTTCCTGCCCATCCACAGCCCACACTTCGGGGCGGCTGTAATGCGGGCAGTCGAGCAAACCATCGGAAAAACTGTCTTGCAGGTGAGACTGAGCATCGCCCAGTACACCGTCCTGCAGGCGGGCCACGGCATCAATCAGGGCCAATGCAGGCAGCTCGCCCCCAGACAGCACAAAATCACCAAGGCTCAATTCCAGGTCCACATGCCGCTCGAGCAATCGCTGGTCTATGCCCTCATACCGCCCGCACAGCAGCACTGCACCAGAGGAAGTAGCGAATTCACGCACCCAGGCCTGGGTGATGGGTTGTCCAGTGGGCGTGAAATGAATCACCGGGCCTGCCAGACCTGAACGGGCTTGGCGGGCCGCAGCCAACGCCAAAGCCAATGGCTCAGCCATCATGACCATGCCGGGTCCACCACCATAAGGACGGTCGTCCACACGGCGGTAGTTGTTTTGGGCGAAATCCCGCAGTGGCCAGAGTTTGACGTCGACTTGTCCCGACTCAAACGCACGGCGGGTGATGCCTTGCGTCAGATGGGGCGCAAAAAGCTCGGGGAACAGGGTGATGACATCAAAGCGCACATTCGCCCTTCAGCGACTCAGTAGTCCAAACCCCAGTCAACCGTGATCACGCGAGAGGCGACGTTCACATCGTCCACATAGGCGGCGACGAACGGGATCAAGCGCTCATCGGCTTGAGGCAGTTGCACTTGCAAGACGCTGTGCGGGCCGGTGTCGAGCAAACCCGTCACGGTTCCCAGCGAATCGCCTTGGCGGTTAACCACCGCCATGCCGATCAAATCTGTCCAGTAGTACTCGCCGGCCTCGGGCGTTGGGAAACTGCTGCGAGGAACGAAAACGCGACATCCGATCAGCGCCTCTGCTCCGTTTCGGTCGGGCACATCGCGGACGTGGGCGACGACCACCTCGCCATGTGCTTTGGCCTCGACGACCTTGAGCAAAGAGGGGTACTTCGCAGAAACAGGGGGCTTGGGTTGACCCAAGCGGCTCTCGGGCGCTTTCAAGAACCAGCGCGTGGTCGAGAACAAGGCCTGGGGGTCTTTGGCAAAGGGAAGGACTTTGATCCAACCTTTGATACCCCAGGCATCCACGATGCGGCCCACTTCCACCGCATCATCTGGCCAGGCAGAGCCTTCTTCGAACTGAGCGCCCTTCGCACTCGACGACGGGTTCACTGCCTAACCTTCAAGAACGATTCAATCGAGGTCCGATAAAACTCAGGCCTTGGCCTTGGCTTGTTCAACCAAACGTGCCACGGTGGGCGACAGCTGGGCGCCGTTGCTCTTCCAGTACTCGACGCGGTCAAACGCCACACGCAAAGGCTGCTCGGCACCGGCAGCGACTGGGTTGTAAAAACCCACGCGCTCGATGAAGCGGCCGTCACGGCGCTCACGGGAGTCGGCCACGACCAGGTTGTAAAAAGGACGCTTCTTGGCGCCGCCGCGGGAGAGTCGAATCACGACCATGATGTTTCCTTCAAGTTTGACAGTTCGCCTACCGCACAAGGAGACACCCAAGCAGCGAGCAGAGCATGGAGCGGCCTAATGGGGGTTTCAAAGCCTTGTCAAAACGAAGCTCTCACCACCGCGAAGCCACCAGGTTTGGTGTCGTAGATACGCCGCGTGCCAAAGGGGTTGGGGGAAGACCCTCGCAACCACATCGAACATGCGACCGCCACCGAAGCCTCTGATTATAAACTCAGCACCTGCCTTCACGCCAGCGTGCCCGAACGAACCAACCAGAGCGCCCATGTCAACGCCCTTGCCCCCCTCCACCATCGTTCGTCCCAGCCTGCCCACAGACCTGGCCGCCATCACCGCCATTTACGGCTGGCATGTGGAGCATGGCACGGGCACCTTTGAACTTGATGTGCCCGACCTGGCAGAAATGCAGCAGCGCCGCGACAGCGTGCTGGCCAATGGTTGGCCCTGGTTGGTGGCCCAAGTAGGCGACGAAGTGTTGGGATACGCCTACGCCAACACCTTTCGGCCCCGCCGCGCCTACCGTTTTTGTGTGGAAGACTCGATTTACCTGGCGCAAAAGGCCGCTGGCAAGGGCCTCGGACGGGCCTTGTTGGCTGAACTGATCGCGCAGTGTGAAGCCCGTGGCGCACGGCAAATGTTGGCGGTGATTGGAGACTCAGCCAATGCGGCTTCGGTGGGTGTTCACCGCGCTTTGGGTTTTGAGCATATTGGCGTGATGAAAGCGGCGGGCTGGAAGATGGACGCCTGGCGCGATGTGGTGCTGATGCAGCGCGCCTTGGGTTGGGGCAACAGCCAAACCCCCGTGGACGGCAGCTGATATGGCCGCCAACACCTCCACCAAATCGAAAACCTGGGCCACCTGGATCACCGTGCTGGGCGGTTGCCTGGGGTTGCACCGCTTTTATCTCTATGGTTTTCAAGACCGCTGGGGCTGGCTGCACCCATGGCCCAGCTTGCTGGGTTGGATCGGCGTTCATCGCATGCAAACCCTGGGGCAAGACGACAAACTCGCCTGGGTGTTGATCCCCCTGCTGGGTTTCATGATTGCGGCGACCATGCTCACCGCCATCGTTTATGGCCTGACGCCGGATGACAAATGGAATGCGCGTCACAACGCCGGACAAACCACCAGCGAGAGCGGTTGGGGCGCTGTGCTGGGTGTGGTGTTGGCCTTGTTGCTCGGCGGCAGTGCGCTGATGGCCACCATCGCCTTCAGCGCCCAGCGGTACTTTGAAAACCAGGTGCTTGAAGAAGCCAAGCGCTGAACGCATCAGATTCTGAAAACTGAGGTACCGAACCCCATGGGCACAAGTCTGCCCAGACGCTGTGGGTCATGAACGGATTGGACAAAATGCGCAGCCCGGCGGTTTGCACGGAACCAGGCACAGGCAGCATCGTCACGACAGCAAACTTTCGTCAAGGCGTTCGATGGGTTGATCGGGCAGCGCGTTGGACAGGTCGCGCACCGCGCCCAGGCCCACGACGCTGAGCTGCGGGTTCAGCTCCAACAGCGGCACCAGCACAAACTGTCGTAGATGCAAACGCGGATGGGGCAGGATCAGTGACTGCGTGTTGAGCACGCAGTCGCCGAAGAGCAGCAAATCCAAATCCAGCGTTCGTGGCGCATTGCGATAGGGCCGCTCGCGGCCGTGCGCCTGCTCGATGGACAACAAGTGCCGCAATAACACCTCGGGGGCCAAGCGCGTGCGCAGCGCCGCCACGGCGTTGATGAAGTCGGGGCCGCTGGCTTCTAACGGCGCAGTTCGGTAGGGCGAGGAGACAGCCTCAAGGTGGGTCTCTGGCAAACCGCGTAGGGCCACCAATGCTTGCCGCAAGGCCTCGATGGGCGAACCCAAATTGGCCCCCAGCCCCACATAGGACAGCGGCGCCGAGGAGGCCGTAGACACTGCGGCGAGGCGGCTCAAAGTGCAGCCTTTCAGTCGCCCGTCGCAGTCCCTGCGTCAACACTGGCAGACGCGCCCAAGCCACCGCCGGCTGGTTTGCGACGACGACGGCGGCGTTTCTTGACGACCTCTTCCAACGCGCCTGGCTCAGCTGTCTCGTGTGCCACTGCAGCCACCGGCACAGCAGGTGTGGCATCAGACGCCCCAGGAACTCGGCGAGGCACTCGTTTGGCTTGCGACTTTTGCTGCGCTCTTTGTTGCTCTTGGGCCAACTCCATCAACGCGCGGCGCTCTTCCTCGCTACCCAGCGAAAAATCTTCCCACCATTCGGCCAACTCCACGGGCAACTCGCCCACATCGGCACGCAAGCGCAGGAAGTCAAATCCCGCGCGGAAACGGGGTTGATCGATCAAGCTGAAAGGCGAGCTGCCAACGCGGCGATCAAAACGCGGCTGCATCATCCAGATTTCGCGCATGTCGGCACCGAGTTTGCCGCGACCGGAGATGTCGCCTATGCGTGCGTCAAAAACCGCATCCACCGCCTGTTGCAAAGCGGGGAACGGAGCCTCGCCGCGCTGCTTGAACACGGCCCACTGACTAAGGACGTCATGCCACAACATGCAGGCCAGCATAAAACTCGGCGCCACGGGTTTACCTTCGCCAACACGTCGATCGGTGTCGGTCAGGGCCAGTTCGATGAATTTTCGGCGGGCACTGCCTTCGGCGCTGTGCACGAGGATGGGGTCCAACAGCGGGAACACACCCTTGTCCAAGCCCTGCTTGCGCAACTCCTGCAAGCTCTTGAGTGAATGGCCGGTTTGCAACAACTTGATGAGTTCGTCAAACAGCCGAGACTGAGGCACGTTTTCCAGCAGCGTGGCCATCTCTTTGATCGGGGCGCGGGTTTTGGGCTCAATTTCAAAACCCAATTTGGCTGCGAAACGAACCGCGCGAATGATACGAACCGGATCTTCGCGGTAGCGGCTGGTCGGGTCGCCAATCATGCGCAGCAGCTTTTTGCGCGCGTCTTGAATGCCCTTGTGGTAATCGACCACGATTTGGCGCTGCGGGTCGTAGTACATGGCGTTGACGGTGAAGTCGCGCCGCGCTGCATCGTCGATTTGGGGACCCCACACGTTGTCGCGCAGCACACGGCCTTCGGCATCGACCACATGGGTTTTGCCCGCCAACTCGCTCTTGGACGTTTTTTCGTTGCCCGCCACTTGTTCGGAAGCCGCGGCATCCACCATCGCACGGAAAGTGGAGACCTCAATCACCTCGTGTTCACGGCCTCGGCCGTAAACCACGTGCACGATACGAAAGCGCCTGCCAATGATGAAGGCACGCCGAAACAAACCTTTGACTTGTTCGGGCGTGGCATTGGTGGCCACGTCGAAGTCCTTGGGGCGCAAGCCCAGCAGCAAGTCACGAACTGCGCCCCCGACGATGTAGGCCTCGAACCCCGCTTCGCTGAGTGTTTGCACCACTTTCACCGCACGGTCGTCCACCAGGGACAAATCGATCGCGTGCTCGCTGTGCGGTACCTCGACACGTTTGCCAAGCGGTGTGCCCTTGGTCGCGCCGACGGACGTGGTTTTACCGAGCAGTTTGTCGATGAACTTTTTGATCATGGGTGGGTGGATGCAGGGTCGGGATCGAACAAGTTCAAGATGCGCCAGCCACGCGCTTGCGCGAGGGCTCGCAACGAGGATGATGGGTTGGTGGCCACTGGATGGGTGGCACGTTCAAGCAATGGCAGGTCATTGGCCGAGTCGCTGTAAACGCTGATGCGCTCAAAACTCTGCCAGTGCCTGCCTTGCTCAGCCAACCACTGCTCAACACGAGTGACTTTGCCCTCGCGGTAGCTGGGAACGCCTTCAATCAAGCCCGTGATGGTACCGCTTGCGTCGCGCTGCAACTGCACCGCGATCAAGGTGTCGATGCCCAAGGCCCGTGCAATGGGCGCGGTGACAAACTCGTTGGTGGCCGTGACCAAAGCCACGCTATCGCCTTGTTCTTGATGTTCTGCCACCAGCGCCAGCGCACTCGGGCGCAGTTGAGGTTTGATCACCTCGTGCATGAATTCTTCGTGCGCCGCTGCCAGTACCGCAGCACTGCGCACTCGCAGCGGTTTGGTCACAAATGCGATGTAGGCGTGGATGTCAAGCGTGCCCGCCTGGTACTGCGCGAAGAACGCGTCATTGCCTTGTTTGAAGGCTATCGGATCCACCCACCCTTTGCGCACCAAAAATCCCCCCCAAGCGTGGTCAGAGTCCAGGGGCAACAGGGTGTCGTCCAAGTCGAATAGGCACAGATTCATTCCAAACCGCCCTCCTCGGCCAGCATTTTTTTTAGCAAAGGCACGGTCACTTGGCGTTTGTGGGAGAGTGAATACTCATCCAAACGATCCAGCAAACCAATCAGGCTTTTGAGATCTCGGTCAAAGTGGGTGAGCAAGTGGTTCATCACCTCATCAGACAGAAAAATACCGCGCCTGTCGGCCTCTTGGCGCACCGCCGCGCGGGTTTCAGATTCGTTCAGCGGCGACAAGGCCAGCACATGGCCCCAGCCCAAACGGGTGCGCAGGTCGTCGCGCAAGGGTAAATCGACCGGGGGCAAGCGACCGGCGGCGACCAGGCTGAAGCCGTGGGTGGCCGCTTCCACAAAAAGGGTGAAGGCCGCTTGTTGTTGTTCGGCGTCAAAACGATCGCAGTCGTCGAGCAAGACCAGCGACCAGGAATCGTCCAACAACCACGGCGCTGGGTCGAGGGCTGAGAAAAAACCCACATGAGCGCCTTCGCTGCGCCAGCGACGGGCCAGCGCTTTGAGCAAATAGGTTTTGCCTGTGGCTTGCGGGCCCCAAAGGTAAATGGGCGCGGGTTGCTCTGGGATAGTGTTCGACGACGCAGCCCAAGCCGCCCGCGGGCTCAGCGCCTTCAGATGCGACAAAGCCAGTCCATTGGCACCTTGCACCACATCGTCTAGCTCCAGCGTGGATTCGAGCCCCAGGCTCAGGGGAATTTGTTTCATTCGCGGAACAATTTGCTTTCAACATAGAGCTGGCGAGCGCGGCGCACTGCCACCACCATGACCGCGCTGACAGGCAGCGCAACAAGCACGCCCACAAAACCAAACAAGTGACCAAACGCCAACAAGGCAAAAATGACTGTCAGTGGCGACAACCCAATTCTCTCTCCAACCAAACGGGGCGTGAGGTAAAGGCTTTCAATCAGTTGGCCCAATCCAAACACCACGGCCACCGCCACGACAGCATAGAGACTGGCAAACTGAAGCACACCGGCCAACAGGGCCAAGATCAAACCCAAACCAAATCCCAGGTAGGGAATAAAAATGGCCAGGCCGGTGAACACGCCCACCGGCACCGCCAAGTCGAAACCGAAGACGGCCAGCCCAATCGCGTAATAGGCCGCCAAAATGCCCATGACCAACAACTGCCCCCGCAAGTATTGGCCCAGCACGTGGTCGCTCTCTTGCAAGAAACTTTCCACCACAGGCAATCGACGTGGTGGTATCAGCGCCCTGACACGCTGCACCAACTGCGGCCAGTCCATCAGCAGGTAGAACAACACCACCGGCACCAACATGGCCATTCCGAGCATGGTGATCAGTACGCTGCCACCGATACGCGCCGAGCTGAGCAACGCAGCAAACCAGTCCTCCATATTGGCATTGAGGTTCTTCAATACGAAAGCCTTGATGCTCGCGGTGTCCAAGGCCAGGTTCACACCCAATTGAGCCAGCCAAGGCGCCGCCGCCGCATTGATGCGATCGGCCAAGAGTGGAATTTGCTCGCGCAGCAGCGGCAGTTCTTTGGACAAGATGGGCACCATCAACAGCAACAGCGCCAAACACGCCAAGATCGCCGCCGCCTCCACCAACACCACAGCCAAGAGCCGAGGGCAACGACGAGCCACCAAACGTTCTACCAGCGGATGCAGTGCATAAGCCAGCACCGCGGCCACCAGGAACGGTGTGAGCACGGGTGCGAGCAACCACAGAAGTAAGCCACCCCCAATAAAAAGCGCTAACCAGGTCAAGCTGTGTCGCTGTGCTGAAGTCAGTTTCATGGTCTGGTGATTTGTTGTGGCGATTGGCAAGTTGTTCAGCTAGAAGCCGGAGGCGCAGCGTTGGGGCCACTTTCGGCGTTGCCAGCACTCTCACGCAAAGCATTCAACCGGGCACGCAATTTCTCTTGCGTCATGGGGTCAGTGTGCTCGCCCATTTCATCCCAGTAGGCCTGCAGGTCGTCCGCAGCCTCAGACAAATGTCCCAGCGCCTCCAAAGGCAACGCCCGGTCGCGGCGCTCCTCGGGCGCGTCGGGCAACAGCGCCACCAGGCGGTGTGACACAGCAAGCAGCGCTGGCCAGTCACGGGCTGTGGTGTGAATCTCTTTCAAATTGCGCAACATCCGGTTCAGAACCTCCCGAGCGCTTGCGGGACGAAGAAAGTACTCCAATGGAATCTGCGCACTTTCCAGTTCGCTGTGTTGCTGTTTGTACGGTGCCAACATGTCGTCGAGCGTTTCGCGGGCCAGCGAGTGGCCTGTGAATGGATCGACCACCACTTCACCGCGTTGATCGCCACGACTCAAACTCACCTTGATCAAGAAGTGACCGGGGAAGGAAATGCCGCGCGCACGCAGGCCAATGTGTTGGGCGATTTCAATGTAGAGAACTGCCAAAGTGATAGGGATGCCACGGCGCGTTTGCAGCACATGGTGCACATGGCTGTTGCGCGGGTCGTAGTAGTCGTTGACGTTGCCTGCAAAGCCTAAGTCTTGGAAAAAGTAATGGTTCAAACGTTGCAGTTTGTGAAGGCTGGGTGCATCGGACTGCAACCGGCGACGCAGCACTTCTGCATGGTTTTCAACCTCACCCAGAACGGCCTGAATATCCAGCTGCGGCTGCGCATCTTGCGCAATCGAGACGGCCGCTTCCAACAGCGGCAACCCCGCGTCACGCGCTACCAGGGTGCGAAAGTATTCCAGCGGGGAAGGCGGAGCGGGAGGCCAAAGTAGCGGGGAAGGCATGTGCGAACCAGTGGTAAATGCGGGGTCAGAAAATCAGTGTGCCTGACGCCTAAAGTCTCGCACACGCAAACCCAGCAAGGCCAGCATGGCGGCATAAACAGCGGCCGCCAGCGCCAAGGTGCCCATCAAAATACCGATGCGAACAAAGGGTTGTGAGCGCAAACCAAGCCAATCCACCTCAGACGCGGAAAACCACAGTACCGCACCCAACACCGTGGTCGCGCAAACCACTTTCGCGGCGTAAAGCCACCAACCTGCCTCGGGCGTGTACAACCCTGCGCGGCGCAATCCAACGAACAACCACGCGGCGTTAAGCAAGGCACCCAAACCAATGGACCACGCCAGGCCAGCAAAACCGATATAGGGCACGAGCACCAGGTTCATGAGTTGCGTGAACACCAGCACCACGATGGCGATCTTCACAGGTGTTTTGGTGTCTTGCCGGGCGTAAAAACCGGGGGCCAAAATTTTCACGCCAATCAAACCCAAGAGACCCACACCGTAGCCCTGCAGCGCCGGGGTGGTTTGAGTGACGTCATAGGCTGTGAAAGCACCATAGTGGTACAGCACAGCCACCAACGCTTTCGGAAAAACCAGCAGCGCCACGGCACAGGGCAAGGCCAAGAGCAAGGTCAGCCGCAAACCCCAATCGAGCAAACCGGAAAAGGCCCTGGCATCAGCCTGGGCCTTGGCTGCCGACAACTGCGGCAACAGCACCACACCGAGGGCTACACCCAGCAAACCGGTTGGAAATTCCATCAACCGGTCGGCGTAAGTCAGCCACGACACTGCGCCGACACCCGAATGCGATGCAATCTGCGTATTGATGAGCAAGGAGAGTTGGGCAACAGACACACCCAGCAGTGCAGGTGCCATTTGTTTGAGCACTCTACCCACACCGGGGTGTTGCCATGCGGAACCCAAACTGCTGGGCGCAAGCCCAATGCGAGGCAAACAAGCAATGCGTATCAGTGCCGGTATTTGCACACCCAGCTGCAAAACACCGCCCAGCAGCACACCGGCCGCCAAGGCATAAACAGGCTCAATGCCCCAGCGCTTGAACCACGGCGTCAAGCCCCAGGCGCAACCGATCACGGCGAGATTGAGCAAAACAGGTGTCGCGGCGGGAACCGCGAAACGTCGCCAGGTGTTCAAGATGCCCGCAGAAAGCGCAACCAAGGACATGAAACCGATGTAGGGGAACATCAGGCGTGTCATCCACACCGCACCGTCGAACTGCTCAAGCCCTGAAGCCATGAACCACACCAGGATGGGCGCCGCAGCCACGCCGATCACACAGGTCAAAAGCAGCGCCCAAAACAAAACCGTCGCGACGGCGTCAATGAGCGACCGCGTGGCCTCATCACCATCACGGGTCCGGCACTCTGCCAACAAGGGCACAAAGGCCTGTGAGAACGCACCCTCGGCGAACAAACGCCGCAACAAATTCGGGATGCGAAATGCAACTTGAAACGCATCCGTCCAAGCGCTGGCTCCATATAGCGAGGCCACCAGCAACTCACGCACCAAACCCGTGACGCGCGACGCCAAGGTCAGCAAAGACACCATGGAAGCGGCCCGCAACAAGTTCATGGGCGCGAGGGAAGGCCCAAAAGGCCGAGAGGGGATGCAGGAATCACTGCCCGATTATAGGTAGGCGCCCACCACCCACCGGGATACCCGGGCGGCAGGCTTGCTTGTCGGCCCCGCGCCCTGCTATACTCGCGGTCTTTGCCCAACCCTGGATATACAGATACAGCATGGCCACTTCATCCAAAGCCAAGAAAAAAACCGTTCGCATTGCCTCTGGTCGCAAGCGCGCACGTCAAGACGTCAAGCTCAACGCCGCGAACACCGCGTTGCGCTCTAAATTCCGCACCGTGATCAAGAATGTGCAAAAAGCCGTTCTGTCAGGTGACAAAGCCAAAGCAAGCGAGTTGTTTGCCACGGCCCAAAGCGTGATTGATTCTGTGGCCGACAAAGGCCTGTTCCACAAAAACAAAGCAGCTCGCCACAAGAGCCGCTTGTCGGCCAAGGTCAAAGCACTCGCCGCTTGATACCAGGGTAACGAGGCAAAGAAAAGAAGGGCTCGCATTGCGAGCCCTTTTGCTTTTTGAACACCACTTATCTTTTCGATGGAGACGGTTCAGGCAACAGACAAGCTTCAGCCACTTGAAGCTGATTGTCACGCGCGAAATTCATGACGAAATCCCAGGCCATGGGTTCGATGTCGCGCAACTGCTCATTGACGATCACACACTTGATGCCATTGATTACCCGGGGGACGCAGTAGGGTGAATAGCCAATGTAGGCACCAATGCCACCTTTGCCGCCGCCCGGCCTGAAACAGGACATGGCACCCGCCAAACGTTCGGACCAGTCGCTGGGCCGAAATGTTTTCCCATCCAAGGTCAGGCCCTGAATAAAGACTTCTCTGGGTTTGGAGACGGTCATGCGGCGGTTGTGTTCGGGTAACTTCAATAATCAATCGACGTGATTCGGATTGTGCCGTGCCTTTGCTGCGTCGCACCGGCTGAGAACGAATGGAATCGGCAGGATGGGTAAGAAGCTCGCGTCTGCGGGGTGAGCCGTAGAATTCTCCCAGGCCAAGTCATCAAGTCTTTCAATTCATCAGTCGCTTGTGGCCAAGCGCACGGAGCCCGCCATGAACGCCCCCGAAAAATTACCTACCAGCCCGGAACCCCATGTGATGTCCACCTATGGGCGTCTGCCCATCGCACTGTCGCATGGCCGAGGCTGCTGGGTGTGGGACACAGAGGGCAAAAAATACCTGGATGGCTTGGGTGGCATCGCTGTCAACACCCTGGGTCACGCCCACCCCAAACTCGTGCCCGCTTTGCAAGAGCAAGTGGCCAAGCTGATTCACACCTCCAACTACTACCACGTGCCACTGCAGGAGCAATTGGCGGCCAAGCTGTGTGAGTTGTCTGGTTTGACCAAGGTGTTCTTTTGCAACTCGGGGCTCGAAGCCAATGAAGCGGCCTTGAAAATCGCACGCAAATTTGGGCACGACAGAGGCAACCACACGCCTGAGGTCATTGTTTTCGAGAAAGCCTTTCACGGCCGCTCCATCGCCACGCTTTCCGCCACCGCGAATCCAAAGGTTCAAGCCGGGTTTGGACCTTTGGTGGAGGGATTTGTTCGCGTGCCTTTGAATGACATTGCGGCCATTGAAGCAGCAGCAAAGAACCACCCTCACATCACGGCCGTATTTTTGGAGGTAATTCAAGGTGAAGGCGGCGTCAACCCCGCCACCGTGGAGTTCCTGAAAGCATTGCGCCAACTGTGCGACCAGCATGACTGGCTCTTGATGCTGGACGAGGTGCAATGCGGCATTGGCCGCACGGGCAAGTGGTTTGCTCACCAATGGGCCGACATCCAGCCCGATGTGATGCCGCTGGCCAAAGGCCTGGGCTCGGGTGTTCCCGTAGGTGCCGTCGTTTGTGGCCTGCGGGCGGCCACGGTGCTGCAACCCGGCAACCACGGCACCACCTTTGGGGGCAACCCCTTGGCCATGCGGGCGGGCGTGGAAACGCTGCGCATCATGGAAGAAGACGGACTGCTTGAAAACGCCCGCCACGTGGGTGCTGCCTTGCGTTCAGGCCTGGAGCGCGAACTGAGCCAGGTTCCGGGTGTGGTGGAAATTCGGGGCCAAGGCCTGATGCTGGGCATCGAGCTGGATCGGCCTTGCGGTGATTTGTTGGGAATGGCGGCAAAAGCCGGTCTGTTGATGAGTGTCACCGCCGACAAGGTCATACGCCTCGTCCCGTCATTGATCTTGACCGAAGACGAAGCGGCTCAAATCGTGGCACTGCTCGCACCGCTCGTTCGGGCCTTCCTGCAATCGTCGACCAAAACCCCATGAACACCATGAAACCCGGCAACAGCCTGATCCGGCATTTCCTGCAGTTCAAAGACCTGCGGGCTGAGGAATACAGCTATCTCTTCGAGCGCGCGGCCACCATCAAAAAACGCTTCAAGAACTACGAGAAGTACACGCCACTGGTGGACCGCACCTTGGCCATGATTTTCGAGAAGGCCAGCACCCGCACACGAGTCAGTTTTGAAGCCGGCATGTATCAAATGGGCGGCTCAGTGGTCAACCTCACCACGGGCGACAGCCAGTTGGGGCGTGCGGAGCCGATAGAAGACAGCGCACGTGTCATCAGCCGCATGGTGGATGTGGTGATGATCCGCACTTACGAACAAACCAAAATTGAGCTGTTCGCCGCGAACTCGCGGGTGCCAGTGATCAACGGGCTGACCAACGAGTACCACCCCTGTCAAATTCTGGCAGACATCTTCACCTTCATCGAACACCGAGGCAGCATCAAAGGCAAGGTGGTGGCCTGGGTGGGCGATGGCAACAACATGGCCAACACCTGGCTACAAGCCGCCGACTTGCTCGGCTTCACGCTGCATGTGAGCACCCCCAGTGGTTATGAGATTGACGCCAAGGTGGCCGGTGTGACGAACACAGCCTGCGTCAAGGTGTTCAAGAACCCCCTGGACGCCTGCCGTGGCGCTCACTTGGTGACGACCGATGTGTGGACCAGCATGGGTTACGAGGCTGAAAACGAAGCCCGCCTGAAAGCCTTTGCCAACTGGCGTGTCAGCAACGCCATGATGGGCGTGGCCGCACCCGATGCACTCTTCATGCATTGCCTGCCTGCCCACCGCGGTGAAGAAGTAGACGCCGACGTGATCGACGGCCCGCAATCGGTGGTGTGGGACGAAGCGGAGAACCGCATGCATGTGCAAAAAGCGCTGATGGAGTATTTACTGCTCGGGCGCATAGGCTGAACTTAGCCCAGCCCTCTCCTTCAGGTCGGTAAAAACATGAAGCTGGCTCTCATCACCGACATCCACGCCAACCGCGAGGCGTTCGAAGCGGTCCTGGATCATGCCGCTCGTCAAGGCGCCCAGCGGTATGCCTTGCTGGGCGATTTTGTTGGTTACGGTGCCGACCCCGGGTGGGTGGTGGATCGCGTCCGGGAGATGGTCGCACGTGGTGCCATCGCTGTCATGGGCAACCACGACTCAGCTGTGGTGCAAGGCCCCATGCCCACCATGGTGGCCCAGGCGCGCCAAGTGGTGGCGTGGACGCGCGAACACGTCAGTGGAGCGCAACTGCAGTTTCTGGCCGATTTGCCGATGATGGCGACAGACCTCGGTTGCCTTTTTGTCCACGCCAACGCATTCTTGCCTGCCCAATGGGGTTATGTCATCGGTCGAATGGACGCAGTCAAAAGTTTGAACATGACAGACTGCCGCTACACCTTTTGTGGCCATGTGCACGAGCCGAAATTGTTCCACCTGAGCAGCACCGGAAAAGCGGGCGAGTTTGTGCCCACCGCAGGCGTACCCATCCCCTTGTCACCGCAGCGCCAGTGGTTGGCCATCCCAGGCTCTGCCGGACAACCGCGTGACGGCAACCCGGCGGCCTGTTATGCCATCTTTGAAGTGGAAACCGCCACCCTCACCTACCACCGTGTGCCGTATGACGTGGAGGCTGCCGGCGCGAAGATTCGGGCGGCTGGTTTGCCGCAGCGTTTGGCTGAGCGTTTGGACGATGGGCACTGACCATGAGCATCGACTTGCAGCAAACACTCAATACATCGCCTGGCGTTGAAATCGGTCAAGTCATCGACGGCTTCAAAGTCGAGGCCCACGCCCATCAAGGCGGCATGGCGAATTTGTGGCGGGTCACGAGAGTCGATGATCCGAATGCCGGCCACTTGATCATGAAAGTACCGCGGGTGAAGGGCGGGGATGACCCAGCCACCGTGGTGGGTTTCGAGGTGGAGCAAATGATCATGCCCACTTTGACAGGTCCGCATGTCCCGCGTTTCATCGCCAAGGGTGACCTCAGCAGGCGGCCTTACATCGTGATGGAGTGCATAGCGGGCGCTTCGCTCAAACCGCGTTTCGATGCGGCGCCGCTGAACGTGCCAGAGGTGGTCGAGATCGGGCACAAGGTAGCCACCGCCTTGCACGAACTGCACCGACAGCACGTGGTGCACCTCGACATCAAACCCAGCAACATCATGTTCCGTCCCGTCGTGGATGGCCAGGGCGGTGAGGCGGTGCTGGTGGACTTCGGCCTGTCCCGCCACGATCAATTGCCTGATTTACTGGAAGAAGAGTTTGAATTGCCGATGGGCACGGGTCCCTACATGTCGCCCGAGCAAATCCAGTTCATCCGCAATGACCCGCGCAGCGACTTGTTTGCCTTGGGCGTCATGCTGTACTACCTCATCACCGGCCAGCGCCCCTTTGGCGCGCCAAACAGCGTGCGCGGCTTGCGCCGTCGCCTTTACGTCGACCCCGTGCCACCTCGCAAACTCAATCCGCAGTGCCCGCCGTGGCTGCAAGAAATTATTCTGCGCTGCCTGGAAGTCAAACCAGAGTTGCGACATCAAAGCGCAGCGCAGCTGGCATTTGACTTGCTGCACCCGGAACAGGTCCCTCTGACGGCACGTGCCGAGCGCCTCAAGGCCAGTGGCTTCGTGCACCAATTCCGCCGCTGGTTTTCCGCCATGGGGTCTGAGCCTGACGAGGCGGCCAGCGCCACGTCGCAAACCCAGCGCAGCCCCATCGTCCTCGTGGCCCTGGACATCCAGGGCGCGGAGCCAAAGTTGCTGGAAGCCGTGCGACTCATGGCCCACCGCATCTTGCAAACCGAAGCTGGCGCGCGCCTTGCTTGTTTGACCGTCATGAAAACAAACCGCATCGGCATGGACGAATTGGTCGACGCCCAAGGCGCCAGCAAACACATGAATCTGCTGGTTCAGCTCAAACATTGGGCGCGGCCCATCGCACAGGCACTGAACCTGAAAAAGGAAAACGGTCGCCTCACCTTCCATGTGCTGGAGGCCCCAGATCCCGCCACGGCGATCATCGAGTATGTCAAGAAAAACCAAGTGGACCACGTGGTGATGGGCGCACGTGACCAGGGCCGTTTGCGGCGCTATTTGGGCAGCGTATCGGCCCAAGTGGCGGCTGAATCGGACTGCACCGTCACGGTGGTTCGAAGCCCAAGCGCTGAGTTTTGCAACTGAGCCGCCACACAATCTCACGCGGTCCTTTGAATTCACAACACTGAACACTAACCCCATCCACCATGCGCATCCGCTACATCGAAATCTTCCACGCGGTGATGCAAGCGGGCACGGTCAAAGGTGCTGCCGACATGCTGCACATCACACAACCTGCGGCCACCCGGCTCTTGCAACAGGCTGAACAACATGTCGGCGTGGCCTTGTTTCAAAGGGTGCGTGGGCGGCTGGTACCCACGGCCGAGGCGCACCAGTTGATTCCTGAGGTGGAACAGCTCTACCTCAAACTCGACGCGGTTCGTCGCATCACGGCCAACCTGGGCAAACATTCGCATGCACTGTTGCGTGTCCTCTGCGTGCCAGGTTTGGCGCTCGAAGCCCTGCCGCAGGCACTCGGTCGCTGGAGCGTCAAACATCCACAAGTTCGGCTCACATTGCGCACCTTGCACTCGCGCCAAATTGCCGAGAGCCTGGTGCTGCGCGAGGCCGATATCGGATTTGCCTTCGAGCCCTCCAACCACCCTGCCCTGGTCAACGAGGTGATCGCTGTGGGACGCATGGTGGCCGTGGGCAAAGACCTTCCGCGCGCCAGTGTCCCGCTGGCCGACCTGGCCACCCACCCCGTCGTCGATCTGGATCCGGCCGACCCCTTGGGGCGTCTGTTGCACCTGGCCTGTCAAGTGCACGACATCGAACCCCTGGCCCGCGTCACCGCCCACAGCTACCACGCCGCCATTGAGTTGGCAGCGCACGGCTTTGGTTGGGCTTTGGTGGACAACTACACCGCTGCCTATGCACAGCGCCACTCGGCACTGCGTGTGCTGCCACTGGACCCAGAAATCGCTGTCTCCGTCTACATGCTCAGGCCACGCGACTTGCCCTCCAGTGCCGCCGTGGACCAACTGACCGAGCGCATGCGAGAGGTATTGCTGCAGGCCCAGTAGGGCGCACTACGCGGGAAAACCCCGGGGCATCGCCACACCTTGTTGCAGCGTTTCAGATATGCCGTCACAACATACCCGCAAGGGAATTTGACAGTTGCACAGTCATGGCACCATGCCTAAACTGAATTCGTCATTCACCCGTTTCCCGAAAGGATGCCCCCATGCCCTTGTTCAACTCTCCTTTGCGCCAAACCCTGGCCGTCATCGCGGCAGGTGCACTGTTGTGGCCCGCCGCCCAAGCTCAAGATGGCAAACCTACCTTGGCCAAAATTGCAGAGACCGGCACCATGCGTGTGGCCTACCGCGAGTCGTCGGTGCCGTTCAGCTACCTCGACAACGCCAAGCCGATTGGTTTCGGCGTCGAGATTTGCGAACGTGTGATCGATGCAGTCAAAGCCAAAGTCAAGAAGCCTGATTTAAAAGTTGAACTCCAAGCCGTCACCTCACAAAACCGCATTCCGCTTTTGATGAACGGCACCATCGACATTGAGTGCGGTTCCACCACCAACAACAAAGCCCGCAACGAACAAGTTGATTTCGCTATCAACTATTTCTACACCGGCACAAGATTGCTGACCAAAAAAGGTTCAGGCATCAAAAATTACCCGGACCTGCGCGGCAAATCGGTTTCCACGACTTCTGGCACCACGAACTTCCAGGTGCTGCGCAGATACATCACCACCAACAATTTCACCGACATCAACGTGATTGCCGGTAAGGACCATGCTGACTCTTTCTTGAACGTTGAAAATGGCCGTGCAGTTGCTTTTGCAATGGACGACATCCTGCTCTTCGGCTTGGCGGCCAATGCTAAAAACCCTGCTGAGTGGGAAGTGGTGGGTGACGCGCTACAGGTTGAACCTTACGCGATCATGGTGCGCAAGGGCGATCCAGAGTTCAAAAAGCTGGTCGACGATACGATCGCCGGCTTGATCAAGAGCGGTGACTTCGAAAAGTTGTACAAAAAATGGTTCCAGTCACCCATTCCACCGCGCGGTGCTAACTTGAACCTGCCGATGAACGACGAATTGCGCGCCAACATGAAAGCATTGAGCGACGCACCAGCGCAGTAAACGCTGTCATTCAATCGAAGGCCGAAGCAGGCCTTCGATGAATCAAAAGGGTGGGGCTCATAGGGCCCCACCTTTTTTTTGTTGCGATGGTCGGGTTGGATGGCAACACCCGGGACATCGATCCAGTGATTTCGGACGTTGGGGCCCATCCCTCTCCAAGCCAGCCACTACAATCAGCCCCGACGGGCCTCCTCGCATGGAAGCACGGCCAACCGGGTCAGGTCGGGAACGAAGCAGCCCTAACTGTTGTGACCAGTGCCGAGATCAGGCTCGTCAACCTTATTCCCCATCGCATGCATCAAGCCGATGCTGCTCAACTGGCTTGTTTAAAAGCCATCACGCCTTGGTTGCGCAAGGTGCGCAACAGCGACAACTCTTTTTCGCCCAAGGCCATATCGCCCGCCTGCGCTTTGTCGGCGTAAATGAGGGCGAAGGTGGCGCCCTTCATCTGCAAGGGCAGCAGCAGGAAACACGGCGCGTTCACTTCTTTGCGGTACCAATCGGGCAGGCGCTGGCCCACGGTGCCGGTGCTGCTGTCGCTTATCAAGGTGTCCATACCTTTGAGGCAAATGGCAGTGAACAAATCACTTGTGGGGTTGAGTGACACTTTGAAGGCTTGGGCGACGCTGGCGGCGTTGTCGCCCAAACCGAAGCGGCCCGTCAGCATATTGGTTTTGGGGTCGCGCAAACAAAACACAATGCGGCGAAACTCCAGCGCGCGGAACATGGTTTCCAAAATCATGCGCAGCACTTCATTGAGCTTGAAGTTTTCCACCATGCTGTTGGTGATGTCTTGGATGCCAGCGGCCAACACGTCGGCTGCAGGGGCGCTGCTGCCTAAACGGTTCTGGGCTTCGCCGGTCGATGTCGCCTCGCCCTGCCCCGATGCGGGTCGTGGCATGGCAGTAACCGTCGCCTGCAAGGCGTGTGGACTGAGCGAATCGCCGCCCGCATCACTGCGGGACGAATCGGCCACATCGAGCAAGGAGCTGGCCTTGCTGCTTTTATGCAGCTGCAAGCCCATGGCCTGGGCCATGGCGGCGAGTTTTTGCTGGGCGTTTACGGCAGCGGCTTCGATGTCTTTAGGTTTCACGCCCAGCGTGGCGGCGTAACGTTTGGCCAACTCAGACACGGCTTTGCCCCGCGCCGGGCCCTCGGTTTTGATCATGGCGTCGGCCATGTCGTTGCAGGCCAGTGCCAACCAGCGTTGGCGCTCGGCGGGGGTGCTCGGCAGTTGCGGCGGCGGCTCGCCCTGCGGTTTGCGCATGGTTTTCTGCAAACTCTCAGGCAGACCCCAAGTTTTTGCCACCCCCAGCCCGAGGTCTTCAAAGCTCAAACCCAGAACATGGGTTGCGGCGGTTTCTTCGGCATTCGTGCCTTTGTTGTGAGCGGCGCTGGCTGCGACCGCATTGCGTACCTGACGCGCTTCCTCCGGGAAATAAAACTCCGTGAGCAAGCGGCCCAAGTTTTGAAACATGGCCCCAATGAAAGCCTCTTCACCTTCACGGGCGACCGGGCACAGCTCAGTGGCCAAGGAGCCCGCCATGAGTGAGCGCAGAAACTCTTCTTTCAAAACAACGGCATGGGTTTTGTCTTGCATGTGCTCCAAGAGCACCACACTCAGCGCCATGTTGCGGATGCCTGCAAAGCCCACCAAAGCCACCGCACGCGACACGGTGCTGATGCCGCCACCACTGGCATGCGAAAAATGTGCGGTGTTGACCATGCGCAGCAGCTTGTTGGTCAATGCCACGTCTTGCAGAATTTCTGCGGACAAACTGCCCAGGCTTTCGTTCTCAGAGTTGGCCACGCGCTGGATGCGGCCCACCGAGTCTGACATGGCAGGGAAGTCGCTCTTGTGACGCATGCGGCGCAGCAGGAACTCCAGGGTGCCACTGTTGGCTTTGGCCGTGTCACCAGACTCGGACGGCAAGACTTGCGGTGACATCCAGGCTTGCAAGGCGTCGCGAAATGCCGCAGCGCTGCTGTGACGCAAGGCAGGGTCACGGGCGAGGGCTCGCTGCACGATGGCGCGCAAGCCGTCATCGACCTCGCTGCTGAGGTTGGCTGGCAACTGCAAGTCTTCGTGGGCGATGCGGTAGAGCGCCCTGTAAGGGTCTTTCTCAGACACCAGGGGTTTGCCAGTCAGCAGCTCGGCCAGCACCAAGCCAGCGGCGAACACATCCATGCTTGGAGCTGGAGGTGCGCCGTCAGCCGCTTCGGGCGACATATAACCCGGGGTTCCGCTGAGCACTGCGGCGCTGCCAGGCTGAGGTTCGCCTTGAACGCGGGCGGCAATGCCGAAGTCCATGACTCGGGCCAGGCCGGCCGCATCCACCAGCACATTAGACGGTTTGAGGTCACGATGAACCACCCCGCTGGCATGGGCTGCCTGCAAGGCATCGAGCACGCCCAGCATCAAGGGAACCGCCTGGCGAGGCGGCATGGCACCTTGTTTTTTCGAATGGTCAGACAAGGTGCGCCCAGCCACGTACTCGAACACCAAATAGGGCTGACCTTGGTGGGTGTCTGCCTCGTAGACGGGAACGATGTGGGCGTGTTTCAAACGGCTGACATGCCGCGCTTCTTGCAGCCAGGGATGGTCGCCTTGAGAGGGTTTGGTCGTGTCGCCACGCAGTAGCTTGACGGCCACCTCACGCTCTAAGCGCGGATCGAATGCCAGCCAAACGGTTGCTTGCGCACCTTGGCCCAAGATGCGGCGCAACTCGAACCGCCCCACGTGGGTGGGTTCAGCCAGGGCGGTGTTGGATGTCATGGTGCTCACTCAGCCGCCGACATTTCGCTTTACTGCAACGGCGGAAACGGCAGCTGTAGTTCCTGCACCAACATTTGCCTGAACCCGCGGTGTGTGGCCCGGGGCGGCACCCACTGCCGGTGTTGGGGCTGATGGGCTCGCGCCTTGCCGCAACATTGTTCGAGCCTGCCCCAAGGCCTGGGCCAAACTGGTGGTCTCCAGGTGCAAAAGACGCGCGTACCGCTGTGTCACCTGGGCCAAAGCATTGCCCATTTTCGACTGCGGCAAATAGGTCAGCACGTCTACGGCTTCATTGGCGGCACTGGCTGCGGCGCGAATCAAGTCGGCGTCGCCATCGGGGCTGCGGACAGGCCGCGTGGTGGGCAAGCGACGCATCATGTGCTGCACCTCTTCGCCCAGGCCCCAGTGTTTGGCGACTGCGGCACCGAGGGACTCAATGTCTGCGCCCAGCACCGCCAAAGAGGCCATGGATTCGCTCATGCCGGGTAACTCCGGCGTGCCGAGCTCGCTCCCCGGCGGTGCAGGCGCGGGGCGCATGAGCTGGCGGATTTGTTCCGCTTCGTCGGGAAAGTGGTACTGCACCAGCAAACGTCCAAGATTCTGCAAGGCGCTGACGAGGTAAACCATTTCCGGGTCAAACCCCGCAGGCCGCAGCAACTGAGCCACATGACCCGCCAAACGGACCCGTTCCATGGTGCGCTCCATGGCCGCGGCACCGGTCTCAGACAAAGGGCCAGGCCAAGCACGCAAACCGTTGCCCGCCAAACGAACGCCGTTGAGACCCAACATGGCCACAGCTCGCCGCACGGTGAGAACCGGGCCACCACCCGCGAGCTGCCCGCCACTGATAGACACAGCATTCACCTGGCGCAGCAACTCAAAACTCAGGGCCATGTCTTGCAAAATTTGTTCGGCAATGGCGTCGGTGTGTTGCCCGTCCATGCTGGACAGCCGCGCCACACGTTGGCCCACACCCGGCATGGCGGGCAAGTGGCCCACAGTGCGAAGCCGGTCCAGCAGCAACACCAGCGGGCCACCGTTGTCTTGGCCTTCAACCTCACACCAACCTTGCAGCGCTCGCAAAAAGGTGCGGGCATTCAGGTACCGCTGGCGCGGCTGGGAAGCCACCGCACGGTTGGCAATCGCGCGCAGGGCCTCTGACACAGGCGCCGGGGTCGTCCAGGGCAGGCGCAACAGATCGTGTCCCAAAGGAGGCATGCGCTGGATCACACGCGAAAAATCGTTTTCGTTCAACGGACTCTCACCCGAGAGCAATACGTGCAGCAAAAGTCCGCAGCCCAGCAAATCACGTTCTGCCGTGGCACGTTGTGTGCGCAGCTCTGCCGGATCCAGAGGCATGGAGTGGGTGGTGCCACGCCCGCCACCTTCGCCTCTGCTGGGCTCGTTGGCACAGGCCAGGGCCATCACCCGCACCGTGCCGTGTTCGTTGATGAGCAGTTGGTGGAGTTGTAAATCGCCATGGGACACACCGGCCTCATGGGCATAAGCCAGCCCCTCCAAGGCCTGGCACAACCAGCCGACCTGTTCCAGCGCGGTGCTGTTCGAGTGCTCAGCCAACCACTCCGGCAATGTCACGCCCAGTGCACGGTCCACCACGAAGTAAGGCCAGTGGTCTTGCACGCCCGATTCAATGACATGGGCCAAATGCGGATGGTTCAGTCGCGATGCTTTGCGCGCGTCACGCTGCCACACCTCAAGGGCAAATTCGTCCACGGGTTGCACGCGGGGCATGGCCAGAATGACCTCTTGCCCCGAGCGCGGGTCGCTGGCCAACCACGACATCGTGAGTTCGCTTTTGCCCAGCAATTGCAACAAGACAAACCGCCCAAACGCACGCGGCCCCGCTGAACGCGGAGCCTGCGCCGTGGACGGCCGCGCGCTGGCGGACGCCTTGGGGGAGTGGGGCAAAGTGGTGGCCATTCGGATGGAGACGAATTGGCCTCCATTGGAGCGCGTGGTGCGCTGACTCAAAAGGTGGAGATGGACGGGTAATCGGGGGCAATTCGGATTTGCCGATAGTCCTGGCGATTGAAGTTTTGAACAGCGCCGGCCCGTTCGCGGTCTTGTGCGGACGGCACTGTTTGAAACTGTCGGGGAGAGCTTGTGCGGCTGCTATCGAACCAAAGCAGTCGGCCGCGCGACCAAACAGTGTTGCCCTGACCAGAATTCGCAGCCTTGCCGCAACGAGCCTCTTTACCCACAAGCTCGACGCCTCGGGGCCGTCGAATTGCGCTCACTTCGCTGCAGCGACGAACAGCGAGAAATGGTGCTTGTCGCAGAAACAGGCGCACTCACCGTCTTGGTGGACGGTGAGTTGTTGCTAAAATTGCGCCGCGCGAGAGCGCTGGTGGACGTCCCGCGAATGGTCGCAGGGCGTAATGTGAAAGCACGTCCATGTCCATCCAGCACATCTCCTGGCTCAGCATTGAGCTTTTCCACAATTGCGTTCGTACGCTTGATCATCTTGCTGCTCTTGGCAGACCACACCCGGTGGTCGAATACCGCGCCAAGGTAAAGTTGCACGGTACGAACTGCGCCGTTCAGGTTTGGCCCGATACCGTCGTTGCGCAAAGTCGCACACAACTGTTGGCGCCCGATGCAGACTACAAGGGCTTCGCATCGTGGGTGCATTCGAACCTAAGTTGGTTCACCTCTTTAGAACCTGGAATCGTCGTTTTTGGCGAGTGGTGTGGTCCTGGCATCGAAAAAGGCATGGCCATCTCAAGTGCGCCCAAGAAGCACTTTGTTGTCTTCGCCATCCAGGTCGGCGAGCAAATCTTGATTGAGCCTGAAGCACTGCGAGCGAAGTTGCCGAGTCAGGGGGCTCCGTCCGAGTTGCACATATTGCCCTGGGAGGGCTCGCCCATCCTGATCGACTATGGCTCGCGCGCGAGTCTCGAGCACGCAGCGGCGGAACTCAATCACCGTGTGGCAACGGTGGAACATGAGGACCCATGGGTGAAGCAGACCTTCGGTATCTCCGGCCTGGGAGAGGGTTTGGTGCTATATCCGGTGAGCGTCAATGCGACCCCGACTGCTTTGGAAAAGGAGAGCCTTGCCGTGTTGATGTTCAAGGCAAAGGGGGAGAAGCATCGAACCGCAGGCACGAAGACTGCCGTCTCAATTGACGCTGCCGCGGCCGCATCGGTGCAGGAGTTCGCCGAGCTGATGGTGACCGAGTCGCGCCTGCATCAGGGGCTGGAATTGGTTTGCGGTGGCGAACGCAACACGAGGCAGACGGCAGACTTCATTGCTTGGGTTGCAGCCGACGTGCAAAAGGAATCGGTGGCCGAACTTGAGGCCTCTGGGCTAACCTGGGCTCAAGTCGATAAGGCTGTTCGGGCCATGGCGCGCTCTTGGTTTCTTCGTAAGGAGGGCGCATGAGAGCCTGTGATCGCCGCGAACGCGGCTTCGGTGGGGTTGGCCAAGGCAGGAGGGTGACCATGCCCGGCTGTCTCCAGGCGCTCGCCTCGAGATATCTGCAAGGAGGAAGTCAATGAGTCTGCGCAAGGTGATAGCGGCTGGCGCCAGTGTCCAGCCACCCTCGTGGTTGCCCAACAACCTATGTTTTGAAACGGTGATGGGCAGCGTGGCGTACGGTGTCTCGTCTGACGAGTCGGACGTCGACGTCTATGGCATCTGCTTGCCACCGAAGGAAATCGTGTTTCCGCACCTCGCGGGCGAAATATTCGGCTTTGGTGCGCAGCTAAAACGCTTTGAGCAATGGCAGGAGCATCATGTCGCGGCGTTGGATAGGGTTTGGGATTTCCAGGTTTTTGGCATCGTGAAATTCTTCCAGCTCGCGATGGAAAACAACCCGAATGTCATCGACTCCCTGTTCACCCCTCGCCGTTGTGTGCTTTCGTCCACAGCGGTCGGTGAGTACATCCGGGAACACCGTCGCGACTTCCTGCATAAAGGTGCGTGGCACAAGTTCAAGGGCTACGCTTACAGTCAGCTCAACAAGATCCGAACCAAATCTCCTAGCGGAAAGCGGGCGGAATTGGTCGAGGCGCACGGGTACGACGTGAAATTCGCCTACCACGTCGTGCGACTGCTGCTCGAGGTCGAGCAGATCTTGGTTAGTCGCGACATCGACCTAGAACGCGATCGCGAGCAGCTCAAAGCCATCCGGCGTGGTGAGTGGACTCTGCCGCAACTTGAAGAATGGGCGCAGGAAAAGGAAAAGCAGCTCGAAGCCGTGTACCACTCGAGTGCCGTGCCCTACGCACCCGACGAGCAACTGATCCGATCGCACCTCCTGCACTGCCTTGAAGCGCACTATGGGGACCTGTCCTCGGCTGTCGCAAAGCCTGACGAAGAGAGGCGTCTACTACATCAGATTGCTCAACTTACAGAACGCTATCGGCTGAAAGCATGAAGGGCGCTCCTTCGCCCTCCGATGAGAGTCAGCTCGCAATGGTGGAGTAACGCCTGGTGCAGCGTAATCCGGATTTCCTGCAGCAGGTTTCGCTGCATGTCGAATTGCACGTCGCACGCGGCGATCTACCGGAGGCCTCGCGCATCGCTGCGCGCCACGCGTCGTGGCTGAAACTCTCCACCAGCGACCACTCGCAACTGCATTACCTGCGCGCAATTCATGTCCTGTTCGATGCATTGCGCGTGGTACCGGCACGCGCCTCGGCGTGGCGTACGAAGCTGCTGGAAGCGCTGGAGGGCGAGTATGGCGCCGAGCCCGAGGGCGCCTCAATCGAGGAGCGCCAGAATGCTCTGGCGGCCAGGATTGAGGACAGGGGCCTCACCTTGTCCGCCGCGTTCGACCAGCGCAATGGCAACGACTTCTTCATGCGCGCGTGGCGCGCCCGGCCGTTCACTGCAGTCCTCTGATGTTATCGCCTAGCTGGGTGGCCCCTTCGGGTGCTCAGCTTGCGATGGCTTTCGACACAAAAGTTATCGATGTGATGTCAGGAAACTGTCATTCACCAGCGTCCGCTCCTGGCCGGCAGCGGCCATCCAACGAACCGAATCGGATCGATTGACTCCACCACCGAGAGGCCATCGGCGTAGGGGGTAGGACGTATGTTGACCAGGCAAACAAAAGCGGTTTACCGTCTTTCCAGAGTCTGTTTGCGACTTTGGATGGCGGTGTGATCGAATGGCCAAACTGGGAAATCGAATGAACGCCGTGCCACTGTTCACGACACCATTGCATGTGAACAGGATTGGCGTGACCCGCGTTCACCTGCCAGCCGGGCGCGCGCCGAACTGAAGGTGTGGGCCCAGTGCGGCTATGACTGTTCGACCAACTCCAGCACCCGCCCCTCACCGGTGATGAAAGCGCAGCGCACGGTTTGTGGCGTTTGCAGGGCTGACACAGCGAGGGCGTAGGCCTTCAGTTGATCGCAGTAATCGGCAACGGTTTGTGGTGCTGGATGGAGTTTGTAGTCCAGTACCCACCAGGTGGTGATGCCATCTGCCACCAAGGCCACCAAACGGTCGATTCTTTGGCTTTTGCCTTCCACCGCAATCGGCACCTCGTTGCCTGCCCAGCGCAATTGGGGGCTGTTGAAAAAGGGTTGGCACTGGGGGCTGTTCCAAATGCGTTGCACGACGGCACTCACCGCATCCATTGGCACGGCATGAAACCGGGCGGCGGCCTCACAACACGCGGTCAGATCGGGCGCGGTAGGCGCGGCGTTTGGGGCCGCGCCACGCCTCACATCCAGCGCATGCGTGGCCCATTGCAGCGCCAAATGAATGGCTTCGCCGAGCTGGCTGTTGTTGTCGCCGGAGGGGAGAACCGCGTCGTTTGGAAACTTGGGTGCAGCGCCCTGCCCTTCGACAGGCTCAGGGCGAACGGTGAGGGGGATGGGTCTCGCGTCGTGCTGTTGCTCTTGCTCTTGCTCTTGCTCTTGCTCTTGCTCTTGCTCTTGCTCTTGCTCTTGCTCTCTCTCTCGCTTTAAGCCGGACAGGACTTCGTCATTCCGTTCGGGCCGATCCTTCGACAAGCTCAGGCGTAAACGTAAGGGTGCGCCTTGTTGTAGCGTGGCGCTGACGGCTGCGGATGTTTCAGGCGAGACCGAATTGGCATCCGCATTCAAGGTGGGCAGTTGCCACAACGTGGTGTGCGCTGAGCTTGTTGTGGTTTGAGTCAGCCCAACCTGAGCCTCGGGCCAAGGCAAGGCATGCGGCAGCAAGCGTGACCACCAGGACGGTGTTGCCGTGCTTCTTTTGCTCGCCGAAGGCGTGGCGCTGATGACCACATGGGACTCGGCCCGGGTCAGTGCGACGTAAAGGCCGTTGAGCTCTTCTCGCTGCCGGGCCTGGTTGTCGATGTCGAGCAAAGGCTGCAAGGACGGCGGGCAGCGGCGGGTGGAGTAAACAAAACCGCAGGCCAAGGGTGCGAGGGCCTGCACCGGCCAATCCACGAGCAGGGTCACGCTCTCGGCCGCTGGGGGTGCGGGGTCGGTGTCCATCAAAAAGACCCAGGGCGACTCCAGGCCCTTGGCACCGTGCACGGTGAGCAAAGCGGTGGCGCCGGGCGGCGTGGGTGCAGCAACTTGGATGGCGCGGCGACGCAAAGCCCGCACAAAACGGTAGGCGGTGGCGTAACGTGCGCCGTCCAGGGTGAGGGCTTGCGCGAGCAGTGCATCCACCGATGCCAATGCTTGGGCCGCGCTGCTGGCAGGCCAAGCAGCTGCCACACGTTCACGCACTTGGGCCTCGGACACGATGCGGTCCAAGAGGTCGTGCGGTGGCAGTTGTTCTGCGGCGAGTTGCCATCGTCTGAGCAAGCTGGCGGCGCGGGCCAACTCGGCGCTTGGTGAAGGCAGCTCCATCAGCGCCGCCCACCACGAGGTTGGCACGGACGCGGTCGATGCGGGACGGGAGGCGGCATCGAACAGGGTGAGTAAATCCGCATCCGATGCGCCAAAAATCGGGGACCGCAGTGCATGCGCCAACGACAGGTCGTTTTGCGGCGATACCAGGACATCCAGCAACGCCAGTAAATCGCGCACCACCATCTCGTCCGCCAAGGCGTACTGGCCCACGGCCGCAAACGGCAGGCCACGGGCTTGTAAAGCGGGTTGCAGCGCCAGCAAAGCAGCACGGGTTCGGCTGAGCACTTTGATGTCTTGTGGCGGCACCCCTTGCGTTTGAACGAGTTGCGCGATGGCACCGGCCACTTGTTCGGCTTCCAAGGCGCGGCGGGCTTGTTCGGGTTCGATGCGTGGCTGGCTCAACGTGTCGCGCCAGCGATCATCTGCTGCTTGGTTGGCAGACTCTTCAGCTTCTTCTGTCTGAGGTGGTGCCAGCATGCACAGCGCGGGGTGGTGGGTGTCGCGATGCGCCTGCTGCGTGGTGTGGGCACGAAAGCTGCTGTATTCGTTTTGAGCTTGTGCGGCCTCAAACACCGTGTTCACCACCTGCAGCACACCCGGGGCGTTGCGGTGGGTGTGGTCGCAGGCGAGCAATACGCCCGCCATGGCCTCTTGCACAAACACCTGAGCGGCCTCGAACACTTTGGGTTCGGCGCGGCGAAAACGGTAAATGCTTTGTTTGGGGTCGCCCACGATGAAGACCGAAGGCGGACGTTGCCCACTGGCCCCGCCACCGGCACCGGCATAGCCCGACAACCAGGCCTGCAGGGCATGCCACTGCAAGGGGCTGGTGTCTTGAAATTCATCGATCAGCAGGTGCCGGGTGCGCGCATCCAAACGTTCTTGCACCCAGCCGGAGAGGTCGGCGTTGCTCAGCAATTTGAAGGCGCACAGCTCCAGGTCGGCCATGTCCGCCAAACCACGGGCGCGTTTGTACAGGCTGAGTTCACGCAGCAAACAGCGCGACAGGCGCACCATGCGCATGTGACGCTCGTGGGCCGCGTGTTGTTCGCAGGCGGCGTGGATGTCGTCAAGGTGGGCCAGTGCCAGCCCGAGGCTGTCCACCTCGATGTTTTTGCGCACCGTGCCCGCCGCGGTGTAAAGCGCCAAACGCACGGCGGTCCACTGCGCCGAGACATCAGTTAGCGACAACGCCTGTTGCAACGCCACGCCTTGTTTTTTTGCGGTGGCCGTGGTTTTGCGACCAAGTTGCGCGGCGACTTCAATCAGCACTTGCCGCACCACCGGCGCGGTCAATCTTTCAGCCGGGTGGGCCAATTGATCAAAGGGCGCACCCAGAGCCGCAGCGGGTGGCACGCTGCTTTCGAGTCGTCCCGCCTCGTCGGTCAGGGCCAGTTCAATGCGTTTTTGCCAGGCGGCATCCAACCACTTGCGCAACTGACTTCGGCCATGGTCTTGCACCAAGGCGTTGAAGTCTTGCAGCAGGTCGGCGTCGCGCAGTACAGCGGCGTGAAAGCGGCGGTACACCTCGTCTTCATGGTCAGCCCATTCCTCCACCAATTGCATGTCACTGCTCAATTGCAGTTCGCCCAACAACTCCAGCGGTGCCGCGCGCAACAACTGAAAGAACCAGCGGTGAAAGGTGTAGATCTGCGGTGGTCGACCGCTTTGCAGCAGTTGCCCATGCAGCTGTCCCAGACGAGGGGCCAAGGACACCGCTTGTTCGGCGCTCATGCCGCGTGCTTGCAGCTCCTTGCTGCGCTGCTCATCGCTTGCACGTTGTGCCGAAAAGGCCCAAAGCCAATCATTCAAACGTTCGCGCATTTGGCCTGCCGCTTTGCGGGTGAAGGTGATGGCCAGCACCTCATGGGGCTCGGCGCCTTCGAGCAAGGCGCGAAGAATGCGCGACACCACCATCCAGGTTTTTCCCGCCCCTGCGCAAGCCTCCACCACCACGCTGCGCGATGGGTCGCAGGCCAAGGCATAAAACGCCTCGCGTGTGGTGGGCTCGCCGTTGCAGCGGTAGGCCGGCGTTTGGTGCGCGGAGGTCATGCGCCGCCCGCCCACTGGTCACGCCGGCACAGGCCACGCGCTTCACAGGTCTCGCAGGCCGCACCTTCGCCCAAAGCCGGCAAGGGAGATCCAGCACGTATCCGTTTGAGGTCCTGGGCCACGCCGGCCAACAGCTGCTCGGCGCTATGCTCGACATCGGGGTGGGCCAGCACGTGAATGGTTTCGCTGTCGTCCAGCGCCAAGTAGGCGGCCGCCAAGGTTCCAATGGCCTGTGATTGTTCGCTCATCAGGGCGGCATAAAACGCGAGTTGGGTGTCTTCCAGGGGCTGTTTGATTTTTTTTCGCAGCTCGGCCACCGAGCCGGTTTTGTAGTCGATGAGCTGGATCACGGGACCCGCGTGTTCATCCTCCACACTGTCCACGCGGTCGATCTCACCGACCATGGCCACGCCCTCCCAGGCGGCAGGCTCGGCGCGCAGCGCACGTTCGCCATCGAGCCACAACGCACCGTCTGCATCCCTTTGACGCAGCCAGGTCAAGTAGCGTGGAACCAGGCGACGAAACGTGGCGGCGTAAGGCAAGAACTCGGCTTCATCGAACCCTTCTTCGTGAAGCACCTCGTTTTCCAATGTGTGCAGCATGCTCACCTCTTGCGCCAATTCGGCGGGCCCGTTTTGAGCGCGCTGCTGGTGAAAACGCAGCAACACCTGATGCAACCAGGTGCCGTAGTCACGTTTGGCCAGCGCCTCGTCCAACTCGTCGTTGGCACGCAGCTTGAGCATTTGCAGCGCGAAGAATCGATAAGGGCACTGTCGCAACATTTCCAAGCTGCTGGCCGACAGTTGTTTGGGCAAATGGTGCGGGGCCTTGGGCGTTGGCCGCGCAACCAAAGCGCGCGTGACGGAAACCGCGGACCGTGGATCGCTCGGCTCTTGAATGGTCAAATTCGCACCCAGGGCCAGAACAAAAGGACTGGCAGAAAGCAGCTCGTCTTGCTCGGTCATGCGACGCAACAAGGTGATGCGCGGGGCACACAGCAACTGACAAAAAGCCAGCCACTGCGCATGGCGCTGCTGCTCGGCAGTGGGCAGCCCCATAGAGTCCGCCATGCTGCGGCTCAGCAAAGGGGGCGACGAAGGCCACGCACCCAGTTGGCGTTCATCCGCGCCTGGACAAACCACCGCCGCAAAGGCACGCAAGGCCGTGCGCGATAAAGGGGTGATCACCACCATGGGATCGGTGGGCGTGGGCGGAACAAAGTTGGCCTGCTCAAACACATCGTCCAACCAGCGGCAAAACGCCGTGTAGCCCAAATGGCTGCTCAGCGTGTTCGCCCAACTGCGGGCCGCGAACAAACGCTGCAACACCTGGCGGCCTGCATCGTCGCCTTGCAAAGGGGGCAACAAACCGAGCCGATTCAACAGCGTTTGCAGCTCATCGAGCCAGTCACCGAGTGTTCGGGTGCGGCTGGCTTGCAGCGGCTGCACCGCCGATTGCAGCTCTTGCCACAACAGCGCCGCCGACTCGGTCAAACGTTCCGGCTGCACCGCCTGTGGTTGACGCCAAGCCCTTTTGCGCCAGGTGACCTCCAACTCCGACACCGCCTGCGGCGACACAGACGCAGCCTGGCCCAAGGGTGCAGCGATGGACTTCAGCGCATCCAATACATCGTCTGCACTGGCCATGGGGTCTGCCAAACGCAGTGCACTTGCAACCAAGGCCGCAGCGCGTGTGGTGGACAGGGTCCAACCTGTTTCGTCCAGAACCGCCAGCGACTGGCGTGCCAGCAAGGCGCGGACACGGCGCACGATCAAGCGGTCCAGTGCCACCAGGGCCACAGGCACTTCACCGGCCTCCACATGCGCGAGCACCTGAGCCGCAGCGCGCTGCGCCTCGTCTTCGAAGTCCAGGCAGGCTGCTTCGAACACGGCACGGCCACTGTCGGCCCAGGTTTGCGGCCAAGCTGAGCCGTCAGAAAACATCACATCCGCTTGAAGCCGCAAGACTGCAACGCCTTGTTCAATCGCGTCGCTGGCCACAGCGCTCAAAAGCGCATCAGGGCCGCCAGCCTCCACCATTACCCAAGCAGCGGGGCGGTGCGAGAACAAAGCATCGGTGGCGGGTGCGCCAGTCAGTGCGGCCCAAGCCAGCGCCACCTGCGCCAACAGGCTTTCGCTGTGGCCCGGGGCCCCGGCAACACTGGCTTGTATCAAACGTGATCGGGCGTTCAACCAATAGGCCTCACGGCGACTCGGCGGCAACACCTGTGCAGCGCGAGCCAGTTGATGCGCCAGGTCGGTCACCTCAGCCACCATCAGTGCGTGTCCCGGCGTATCCCGACTGGCCCAAGCGGTACGGGCCAGGTGCGGTGCCAAAAGACCCTGTGCCAGCAAGCGGTCACTGGCCACATCAAAGCTGATTTGCCCCGGCTGCGCCAAGGGTGGGGGGGCCAGCGCCGCAGCCAGGGTTTGTGCGGTGTCAATCCGCGGCATCCATTCATTCGCAGACAAGGCACGGGCCATGGCCGCCTTGGCAAGCGGCAAATGAGCGGTCAGGGGCACGAGTATGCAAACGTCACGCAGGGAAATTGTTTGCGCCTCGCACCAAACACGTATTGAATTGGCGATGTCATCCCATACATGGGATGACAGGGGGTTGATCGCTTGTACGGTCATGTTTGGCTGCGGAACTCGCGAAAACCCGAAGGTGGGAGACGCCCCTGGGCCAACGCGGCCACAGGGTCTATGTCAGAATAGGTTTCAACAATTTTGCCTTGCGCGTCATTTGGCCTCTATTCCACAAGACGCAGTGCAAATTCAGCAAGAGGACACGCCAATGAGCAGCGAACTGATTAAACACACCACCGATGCGTCTTTTGACGCCGACGTACTGCAGGCCGACCGGCCCGTGCTGGTGGACTACTGGGCCGAGTGGTGCGGCCCTTGCAAAATGATTGCGCCTATTCTTGATGATGTGGCTGAACAGTACGGCGACAAAATTCAAATCGCCAAAATGAATGTGGATGAAAACCGCGACGTGCCTGCCAAGTTTGGCATTCGTGGCATCCCCACATTGATGCTCTTCAAAGATGGGCAACTCGCCGCCACCAAGGTCGGTGCCCTGTCCAAAGCCCAATTGACGGCCTTCATCGACGGTAATCTATAATCCGCTCCAATATCTGCGGCACGGGCCTTGTAGGCTTGGTCGCAGAGCCAAAAATTCCAGCCCCCACGCGCACAGCAAGCGGGTCGTTGCACAGAGCAACGAATCCGGCCCCGCGTGGAGTCGGCAAAAACCTCCAACCCTTTGTTCTTTGCGTAGCGCATATTCAGCCTCGCGCTTTTCCAAAAACGTCAAGGCAGCGCAAACTCAAAGCAAGCAGGATCACCCATTCCGCTTCGCGATTTGAGCCTTCCATTGTCTATGTGCCTCTCGTGGCATGTAGCCCTCACCTCAGGGGTCGCACCAATGCATTTATCCGAACTCAAAGCACTTCACGTTTCTGAACTCATCAAGATGGGCGAAGCCCTGGAGATTGAGAACGTGGCGCGCATGCGCAAACAAGAGCTGATGTTCGCCATCATGAAAAAGCGCGCCCGCGCCGGCGAGCAGGTGTTTGGTGACGGCGTTCTGGAGGTGCTGCCCGACGGTTTTGGTTTCCTGCGCGCACCCGATGCCAGCTACATGGCCTCCACCGACGACATCTACCTCAGCCCCAGCCAAATTCGCCGCTTTAATTTGCACACCGGTGACGACGTTGAAGGCGAAGTGCGGGTTCCCAAAGACGGTGAGCGTTACTTCGCTTTGGTCAAGGTGGACAAGGTCAATGGCCTCACGCCCGAGGAAAGCAAGAACAAAATCATGTTCGAAAACTTGACCCCGCTCTTTCCGAAAGAGCAGTTCAAGTTGGAGCGCGACATCAAGTCGGATGAAAACGTCACAGCACGCATCATTGACTTGATCGCCCCGCTCGGCAAAGGCCAACGCGCTTTGTTGGTGGCGCCACCGAAAAGCGGCAAAACGGTGATGATGACCCAACTGGCCCACGCCATCACGGCCAACTACCCTGAAGCCCACATGATCGTGTTGCTGGTAGACGAGCGCCCGGAAGAAGTGACCGAAATGCAGCGCACGGTCAAAGGCGAAGTCATCAGCTCCACCTTCGACGAACCTGCAGCACGTCACGTTCAAGTGGCAGAGATGGTGATTGAACGCGCCAAACGCCTGGTCGAGTTGAAAAAAGACGTGATCATCTTGCTGGACTCCATCACACGTTTGGCCCGTGCCTACAACAACGTGCTGCCGTCCAGTGGCAAGGTGCTCACCGGTGGTGTGGACGCCAACGCCCTGCAGCGCCCTAAACGTTTTTTTGGCGCGGCCCGCAACATTGAAGAAGGTGGCTCGCTGACCATCATCGGCACCGCCTTGGTCGATACCGGCAGCCGCATGGACGAAGTGATTTACGAAGAATTCAAGGGCACCGGCAACTGCGAAATCCATTTGGATCGCCGCATGGCCGAAAAACGTGTTTACCCGTCTATCTTGCTGAACAAGAGCGGAACGCGTCGTGAAGAACTGCTGCTCAAATCCGAAATCCTCCAAAAAACCTGGATTCTGCGCAAACTGCTCTACCCCATGGACGAGATCGAGGCGATGGAGTTCATCCTGGACAAAATGAAATCCACCAAAAACAACCACGACTTCTTCGACATGATGCGTCGAGGCGGGTGATGGGTGGTTTGTTGCAGCCTGACCGGGCTGCAACAAAACGTGGTTCACCGGGACTCCTCGACTTTCATGGTGGGTGAAGGCTATAATCTGCGGTTTCCCACGCGGCAAGTGCGCCAAATGGTTTGGCGTGGCTCCCGAAACGCAAAAAGCGCGCAAAAAGCGCGCAGAAGCTCAATCCAAAAAGGTATCGGCTATGAAAGAAGGCATTCACCCCAACTACCGCGACGTGTGTTTCGTCGACTTGTCCAATGGTTTTAAGTTTGTGACGCGTTCTTGCGCCCAAGCCAAAGAGACCATCAAGCTCGAAGACGGCCGCGAAGTGCCCCTCTTCAAGCTGGAAACCACCAGCGAATCGCACCCCTTCTACACCGGCACCCAAAAGAGCGTGGACTCGCTGGGCGGCCGCGTCGAGAAGTTCCGCAACAAATTCGCCCACGTGGGCATGAAGAAGTAATTCTTCGGTCAAACTCTAAGAAGGCAGCTGCGGCTGCCTTTTTTCTTGTCCATTGGATTTCAGACAGCCGCGATGCGGCATGATTCCTACTTCGCCTGTCGATTCGTCTTTCCTTGAACACACCCAAGCCTGCCCTGGTTTCACACCGCGCCGCGCAATGCATGCCGCGTTGGGCGCTGTTGTTGTTTTGTGCGGCTTATGTACTGCCCGGCCTTTTGGGCCGCGACCCGTGGCGCAGTGCAGATGCCACCTCGTTTGGCTACATGCTCAGCATCGCCGAGGGACGCAGCCCCTGGACGGCCCCCGCCATCGCGCAGTTGGCGGCCGATTCTGCTTTGCTGCCCTATTGGTTGGGTGCGGGTTTCATTCAATTGCTTTCCCCTTGGGTCGATCCCGCATTGGCCGCTCGACTACCATTTGCCGCCCTGTTGGGCCTGGTACTGATGCTCACTTGGTACAGCACCTACCACCTGGCCCGAACCGAGGCCGCCCAGCCCATTCCATTTGCTTTCGGCGGCGAAGCCAACCCAGTTGACTACGCGCGGGCCATTGCCGATGGCGCGGTACTGGCCGTCATCGCCAGCCTGGGGCTTTTGCAGCTGGGGCATGAAACCACACCTGAACTCTTGCAGTTAGCCTGCGTGGGCCTCTTCCTCTACGCTTTGTCGGCAAGCCCTTACCGCGGCTTGCAGGCCAAACTGGCCGTACTTGCATCGCTGCCCGCCTTGGTCGCCAGCGGTGCCCCCAGCATGGCCCTGGCCATGGGTGTGTGCGCCGTTGCGGTTTGTGCCGCGTCCAGCTACGACCAGGTTCGACGTTTTGCACTTTGGGTGTTGGCCAGTACTTTGTTGGCTTGCGCCGTGGGCGTGTTGCTCGACGCTTGGGGCTGGCGTGTTGGTTCCTTCGGCGATTGGAGCAAGGTAACCGGTGTGCTCAAGCAGTGGGCTTGGTTTTTGTGGCCCGCTTGGCCACTGGCAGCGCTCACCATTTGGCGATGGCGCAAATACTGGCGCAACCGGCACATCTCCGTCCCGCTTTCGTGTTTGCTGGTCTGCCTGGTCAGCAATGTCGTGATGGGAGGGTCGGATCGTGCGCTGATGCTGGGGGTGCCGGCACTGGCCATACTCGCGGCCTTCGCATTGCCCACCCTACAACGGGCCACCTCATCGGCCATCGACTGGTTTTCGGTTTTTCTGTTCACCGCTGGGGCATTGTTGCTGTGGGTGCACTACGTGGCGCAGCAAACCGGCATGCCTGTCAAACCAGCCGCCAACATGGCTCGTTTGGTGCCTGGATATGAGCCGAGTTTTTCCGCCTTGGGCTTGCTCATCGGCAGTGCGGCGACAGTTGCGTGGTTGGGTTTGGTCGCGTGGCGCATCGGACGGCATCGCCACCCACTGTGGAAGAGTTTGGTCTTGCCAGCCGGGGGCGTGGCGCTTTGCTGGTCCTTGGTTGCCACGCTGTTGATTTCCCCTGTCAACTACGCCCGCAGCGACCGTGCCCTGGTCCAGCGCATCGCGGAGCACGTACCACGCGACGCCTGTGTAGTCGGCAGCGGCGTGAGCCGCCCCTTGCTGGCCGCGCTGGAATACATGGGGCGCATGCGGGTTGAAGCGGCAGCGGGTGCGTCGGCGGCGAGTACCTGTGAATTTCTACTGCGCGGCGAGGGATCGAGGTCGGTACGCGAGACTTTGGACTCTAATTGGGTCGAAGTAGCCCAGGTACATCGCCCCTCAGACAAAGACGATCGTATTGGCATCTATCGGCGCAAACTTCCCTGATTGACGTCGATCCCAACCGAGCAGGTTTCACGCATCCAAACGAAGCGGGTCTGCGGCCTGAGGGTGAGATGCAGGCACCGCAGCGTGGACCGAGCCCGTCTCTGCCGACACTTGTCCACGTCCACGGCGAACACGCAGCGCCGGAAACACCAACTTGAAGCCAGAGCCCTTGCCAACTTCACTGCGTATCTCCAGCTCACCTCCGTGACGCTGAATCACATGCTTCACGATGGACAAACCGAGGCCAGTCCCGCCGGTATCGCGTGAACGACTTCCATCCACGCGATAAAACCGCTCCGTCAAGCGCGGCAAGTGTTCTTTGGCAATGCCACCACCGGAATCAATGACCTCCAGCTCACCGCCACCATCGTGTCGATTGACCCAGCGCACCTGGACCGAGCCTTGAGGCGGCGTGTATCGAACCGCATTACTTACCAAGTTGCCAATGGCGCTGAGCAATTCACTCTCTAGGCCTGCCAGGTCAACATCATGGTCCACGTTAAAACTTAAATCATGGCGACCGCTGGACAGGGCTTGCGCATCCGCCTGCACTTGTGCCATGAGTTTTTGCAGCGACACCCAACGATCCGCTGCAGGCCGTGGACTGCCCTCAAGTTGAGCCAAGATCAGCAAGTCGGCCACCAAGGTTTGCATGCGGTTGGTTTGCTGGGACATCAACTCAATGACGCGTCGGCGCTCCACCTCGGTCAATGGCAACTGGCCCAGGGTTTCGATGAAACCTGACAACACAGTCAATGGCGTTCGGATTTCATGTGATACGTTGGCGACAAAGTCCCGGCGCATGGCTTCATTGCGCTCGCGCTCCGTGATGTCTTGGGTCAACACCAGTTTCATGCCTTCACCGTATGGACGAATGAGCACCGACAAGGTGCCGTGGTAACCGGTCCCGGACATCACGATGGGTTCAACATAGTGATTGGACTGAAGATAGGAAACAAACACGGGGGCACGAACCAGATTGGTCACGTACTGCCTTCTGTCGCGCTGAGGGTCAAGACCAAAATGATCGGCCGCGACCGAGTTGCACCATTCAATTTGATCGCCAGCATCCAACATCATCACGCCATTGGGAGACGCTTCAATGGCGGATAGAAACTGAGCTAGTCGCACTTGTTCGCCCACCGCGCGTTGCTCCAACTGGCGTGCCGCACGTTCCACGCGGTATCCAGCCTCACCCCAAAAACCCTGGTTTCGAGGCGCTGGTGCTTCGGCGGGGTGACGCAGCCAATCCATGAAACGACGGCGGTGAACCGCGTCGCGCAATGCGCTCAAGGAGGCCCCCAAGGCTGCACCCACAACAGCCGTCAAGGTCGGTGCTTCGAACCCATTGCCCACCAGAAAACCGATAAAACCACCCAGCAATGCAAGCAATGCGACCCAGGTCAGCCGGGCAACCAGTTCCGTCATCGCAGTGCCATCGTCATGAGGAGTGAACTAACGCCATTTGAAGAACAACGCATCTGGCATCTTGAGTGTTAACAAGACCTAGTGTTGCGACTCAGAAACAACGGAACAAATGAAAGCAGTGGAGTCGGCCCAGTGGCAAGGCGCAAACCACAGCGATACCGAGGTATCGCGCGGATTTGCAACGCCGCCAGTGGGTCGAGTACACGCTTTCATGTTTCGTTGTTTCTGAGTCGCAACACTAGTCAGCAAGGGCGGGTGCATGCTGGGTCAGGCGATAGCCCGAACCCCGCACGGTTTCTATCATGCGTGAGCACTGAACGGGTTCCAGCGCTTCACGCAACCGTTTGACGTGAACATCCACCGTTCGTTCTTCAATGAAGACGTGATCGCCCCAAACCCGATCCAGGAGTTGTGCACGGCTGTGTACCCGTTCAGGATGGGTCATGAAAAAATGCAGCAGGCGGAACTCAGTCGGACCGACCTTGACTTCCTTGTCATCACGCATGACGCGGCGGGTAGCGGGGTCAACCGACAAGCCACCCAACGTCACCAGCGTATCCAATGCCTCGGGCGCTTTGCGGCGCAGCACCGCACGAATGCGTGCCAGCAGTTCGTTGGTGGAAAACGGTTTGGTCAGGTAGTCGTCAGCCCCGGCGTCGAGACCGGCCACTTTATCAATCTCTTGGGCCCTCGCCGTCAGCATGATGATGGGCAAATCACGGGTGCGCGACTGACTGCGCCAACGCTTGGCCAGGGCGACACCGGGTTGCCCTGGCAACATCCAGTCCAGCACCACCAAATCGGGCAACACCCGATCAACTTCAGAAATGGCTTGGTCCGCGGTCGCAGCGACGGTGACCTCATAACCCGCGTGACGTAAGTTGATGGAGATCAGCTCCGCGATCGCTGACTCGTCCTCAACGATCAAAACTCTGCTCATGGCGTCATCCTCACAAGAAATGCAATCAGGCCTAGCGAATCAACGCATCATGTTTTCAACCGCATCGATCGGGTTGTGGCGGACGTCAGTGCCCTTGACCACATAGATGATCACTTCGGCCAAATTTTTCGCGTGGTCGCCCACACGTTCAATCGCTTTAGCGACAAATACCAAGTCGATGCTGGAGGAAATGGTGCGTGGGTCTTCCATCATGAAGGTGATCAGCTTACGCAGCAGGCCTTCAAACTCTTGGTCGATCTGGTCGTCTTGCTTAAGCACTTCGAGTGCCTTGTCCACATCCAAGCGGGCAAAAGCGTCCAGCGACTTGCGCAACTGCGCCACGGCCAACTCCGACTCAAACGACAAGTCATTGACCGGCAAACGCATGCGGGTCGATACACCCGAATTGATCAAACGTTGAACGGTTCGGGCAATACGGGCCGCTTCATCACCGACACGCTCCAGATTGGCAATCGCCTTGCTGATGGCAATCAACAAACGCAGATCGCGCGCGGTGGGCTGGCGGCGCGCGATGATGCTGGAAAGATCACGGTCAATCTCCATCTCCATGGTGTTAACGACCTCTTCTTTGGCCAACACCTCGGAGGCAATCTCGCCACTGAAGTTCGTCAGGGCATAAACGGCTTGGGAAACTTGCGACTCAACCAAGCCGCCCATCTCGAGCACGCGGGTGGATATGGCGCTGAGTTCAGCGTCGAATTGGGTGGACAAGTGTTTTTCTGTCATGGTGTTCCCTTGCGTGAATCAGATCGAATGGTGTCGAACTCTGTCAACCAAAGCGGGCACTAATGTAGTGCCCCTGGCCACTACGAAACCTAAAAAGTGTCAACCAAAACGACCAGTGATGTAATCCTCTGTGTCTTTCTTCTTCGGCTTCATGAAGAGCTCTGACGTGGGGCCAAACTCCACCAAGTCGCCCAAATACATGTAGGCGGTGTAGTCCGAGCAGCGTGCAGCTTGCTGCATGTTGTGGGTCACGATGACAACGGTGTACTCGTTCTTCAGTTCGTGAATCAGCTCTTCAATCTTGCCCGTGGAAATCGGATCCAAGGCTGAACAAGGTTCATCCAGCAAGAGCACTTCTGGTTTGATGGCAATGCCACGTGCAATGCACAAACGCTGCTGCTGACCACCTGACAAACCGGAGCCACTTTGATTCAGTTTGTCTTTCACCTCGTTCCACAAGGCCGCTTTTTTGAGCGCCCATTCCACACGCTCATCCATTTCAACCCGTGGCAGCGACTCAAACAACTGCACACCAAAAGCGATGTTGTCGTAGATCGACATCGGGAAAGGCGTGGGTTTTTGAAACACCATACCGATCTTGGCGCGAATCAAGGAGACGTCGAGTTTGGACTGCAATACGTTCTGGCCGTCGAGCAAAATTTCGCCCTCTGCTCGCTGCTCGGGATACAGCTCAAACATGCGGTTCATGGTGCGCAACAAGGTTGATTTGCCGCAGCCCGAAGGCCCGATGAAAGCGGTGACCTTTTTCTCCGGAATTTCCAGGTTGATGTTTTTCAGCGCGAGGAACTTGCCGTAGTAGAAGTTCAAATTACGCACCGAGAGTTTGATTTTCTCAGTCACGGGGATATCGACTTTGGTATCCATGGAATGTTTCCCTCGGTTCAGTTTTTGTTGCGGAACAAGACCCGCGCCAAGATGTTGAGTGCCAAGACACCCAGAGTGATCAAGAACACACCAGCCCAGGCCAGGTCTTGCCAGTTCTCGTACGGGCTCATCGCAAACTTAAAGATCGTCACCGGCAAGCTGGCCATGGGTTCGCCCAGGTTCGATGTCCAGAACTGGTTGGACAGCGCAGTGAACAGCAGCGGCGCCGTTTCTCCAGCAATGCGGGCCAAAGCCAACAAGACACCGGTGATCACACCCGCACGCGCCGCATTGAGGGTGATGCTCAGGATCACCTTCCACTTCGGCGTTCCCAGCGCATAGGCCGCTTCGCGCAAGGCGTTGGGAATCAAGGTCAGCATGTTTTCTGTGGTGCGAATGACCACCGGAATCACGATCAAGGCCAAAGCCAAGATGCCCGCAAAGCCAGAGAAACTGCGCATGGGTGCCACCACGACCGCGTAGATGAACAAACCGATGACGATGGACGGAGCCGACAGCAAAATGTCGTTGATAAAACGCACTGCGGTTCCGAGCCAGTTGTTGCGGCCGTACTCGGCCAAATAAATGCCGGCCATGATGCCAATCGGCGTTCCTAATAGCGTGGCCAAGCTGACCATCATCAAGGAACCAATGATGGCGTTGAGCAAACCGCCCTCGGACAGAGGTGGCGGTGTCATTTGGGTGAACACCGTCACCGCAAGTCCACCCACGCCCAAGCGGATGGTTTCAAACAGAATCCACGCCAGCCAAAACAGGCCAAACGCCATGGCCGAAAGCGACAGCGTGAGCGCCACCACATTGACCACCTTGCGGCGCTGGTGCTTTTTGAGTTTGTCCGCAGACAGTGCAATGGAGGTGCTCATGTGCGTGCTCCTTCATTCTTCTTCAGCTGCGACAACAAAATCTTGGACAAAGACAACACCACAAACGTGATGAAGAACAGCACCAATCCCAGGTAAATGAGAGACGCTTGGTGCAGGCCCGGGTTCGCTTCCGCAAACTCATTGGCCAGCGCCGAGGTGATGCTGTTCGCTGCGGCAAATAAGGACAAGCTGTCGAGTTGATTGAAGTTGCCGATCACAAAAGTGACTGCCATGGTTTCACCCAGTGCGCGTCCCAAGCCCAACATGATTCCGCCAATGACACCTGTTTTGGTGTACGGCAACACTACTTTGTAGACCACCTCCCAGGTGGTCGCACCCAGCGCGTAAGAGGATTCCTTGAGCATCGGCGGCGTGACTTCAAACACGTCACGCATCACCGACGCAATGAAAGGAATGATCATGATGGCCAAGATGATGCCCGCCGACAGCACACCAATGCCGACCGGCGCACCGGAAACCAATTCTTTCAGCACGGGCACATCACCGAGCAAACTTTGCATCGGCGCTTGTACATATTTGGAGAGCACGGGGGCAAACACCAGCAAGCCCCACATGCCGTAAACAATCGATGGGACGGCAGCCAGCAACTCAATGGCCGTGCCCAGAGGGCGGCGCAGCCAGCCGGGCGACATTTCCGTCAGGAACAGGGCAATGCCGAAACTCACCGGAACCGCGATCACCAGAGCGATGAAGGACGTCATCAAGGTGCCGTAAATCATCACCAGACCGCCGTAGCTGTCTTTGACAGGATCCCATTCGGTGCGCCACAGGAAACTCAGACCGTATTCCTTGATGGATGGCCAAGCGCCCACCACCAATGAACCAATGATGGCCGCCAGCAAACCCAGGGTGACCCAGGCTGCGGCATGGGCCAAAAACGAAAATATGCGGTCAGGCCACGCAGAGGAACGACGCTCTGTTGGCGGGGAGCCCATGGGGGTAGTTCGTTCCATCTCGGTCTTGTCAAATGGAGAGGCAGGAAGTGTAGCGGCCACGTCGTCTCCGATCGGGTTGGGGTTTAGCTGTAACGCAAGACTGGGCCCCTCAGGGCCCAGCCAGCGGAAACGCAATAAGTTGAAGCTTTACTTGAAAGCGATCGCTTTACCGGAGGCGTCTTTGATCTCGCCCCACTGCTTGCGGATCAACTGCACGACCGAGTCAGGCAAGGCCACGTACTCCAAGTCAGCCGCCATCTTGTCGCCATTGCTATAGGCCCAATCAAAGAACTTGAGGGTATTACTCGCTTGGACGGGTTTTTCCTGCGCCTTGTACATCATGATGAAGGTCGCACCAGTCAAGGGCCACGCTTCTTTTCCTGGCTGCTCCGTCAGCACTTGGTAGAAACTTTTCGCCCAGTCAGCACCCGCAGCAGCAGATTTGAAGTTCAAGTCGTCCGGTGGCACAAAGTTGCCGTCCTTGTTGCGCAACAAGGTGTAGGTCATTTTGTTCTGCTTGACGTAGGCGTACTCGACATAACCAATCGAGTTCTGCAGGCGACCCACAAATGCAGCCACGCCTTCATTGCCTTTGCCACCCGCACCGACGGGCCAGTTGACCGCAGCGCCCTCACCGACCTTGGCCTTCCACTCAGCATTCACCTTGGAGAGGTAGTTGGTAAAAATAAAGCTGGTACCCGAGCCATCTGCACGGCGAACCACTTGAATGGTGGCATCAGGCAGGGGAACGCCAGGGTTGATGGACGTCAAGGCCGCATCGTTCCACTTGGTGATCTTGCCCAAGTAGATATCGCCCAAGACCTGGCCGGTCAGTTTGATCTGACCGGGGTTGATGCCAGCAATATTGACCACGGGCACCACACCGCCGATGACAGTAGGAAACTGCACCAAACCATCTTTGGCCAACTCTTCGTCGGTCAGAGGCATGTCGGACGCACCAAAATCAACCGTCTTGCCGCGAATCTGGCGCAAGCCGGCGCTGGAACCCACGGATTGATAGTTGATGCGGGCGCCAGTGGCTTTGTTGTAGGCGTCAGCCCACTTGGCATACAGAGGCGCTGGGAAACTTGCACCAGCGCCGGTCACGTCTTGGGCCAACGCCAGGGTGCTGCACAAACCGAGTGCGATGCCGCTGACTGCGGTACGGAAGAGGGAAGAGGTCATTTGCTCGCCTTTCAATCCAGATAGGTTGTTGGATGGGATGGCGAGAATGTAGAACAGGTTTGTGACAAGTCCGTGACAAGCACCCATCCAGGCACTGCTTGACCCTGGAAAATGAGAATTTTTCCTTTTCCATCAATCACTTAGTTTGTCACATGGATTTCACGAAGCTGTCACAAAACCCGTTCGCGCATGTCATTCGGGTCGTCGACTCCCAACATCAGGAACAGCGCCCTGCGGTGGAGTTTCGGCTGCCCTTGAGGCCACGAAGCGCGCCGGTTGCCGCTCTTGGGCCAACCGTCGGCTGCCGGTGAAGTACCACTGCTTGATTTCATGCAGCCAATCGCCAACCAAAGGAGTTGGAGCCACTGGCTGCGTTGAGCCCTCTCGCAAGGTCGGTGGTTTTTTGATTTCCATGCGGTCTCCCTTCTTGTCGCTTGAAGTGCATCTCCGGGCACCTGAAACAGGTGCAGAACGAAAGCGAAGTCAACGAAGCAAGAGCAGTGCCCGGATACCCCAAACACTGCGGCACTTGCATTCAGACACAGGGGAGCCACTAACAAATCAATGCGCCGAACTGTCGTCGACACCTGATGGTCGCAAAGTCGCTGCGATGCGCTCGGCACATTGCTGCGCTTGCCCAAGTTCACGCGCCTCCACCATGACCCGAACCAGGGGCTCCGTTCCGGAGGGACGAATCAAAACACGACCACTGCCGCCGAGTTCTTTTTCCACGGCTGCTTGCGCCGCATCCAGGCCGGGGCTGGCCCGCCAGTCTTGCCCTGCCTGTAAACGCACATTGATGAGCACTTGAGGGAACAGGACCACATCTCTGAGCTGATCAGCCAAGGACAGGCCGCTGCGCTTAACAGTCTGCAACACCTGCAGCGCACTGACGATGCCGTCACCCGTGGTGTGTTTGTCCAGTGCCAACAAATGGCCCGAACCCTCACCGCCGAGTAGCCACTGGCGAGCCGACAACTCTTCGAGCACATAACGGTCCCCGACCTTGGCACGGACAAAATCCACGCCTCGACCTCGAACCGCCAGCTCCACCGCCATATTGGTCATCAGGGTACCCACAACACCGGGAACGCGTTGGCCTTGTGCCAGACGATCGGCCAGCATGAGGTAAAGCAGTTCGTCGCCGTTGTAGAGGCGTCCGGCCGCATCCACCAACTGCAAGCGGTCGGCATCCCCGTCGAGCGCCACGCCATAGTCGGCGCGATTGTCTTTGACTGCCTGCAACAATGCGCCAGGTGCGGTCGCGCCAAAACCTTTGTTGATGTTGAAGCCGTCCGGCCGACAACCTATGGATACGACCTCGGCCCCCAGCTCATGAAACACATCGGGTGCCACGTGGTAGGCCGCGCCGTGGGCGGCATCGACCACCACCTTCAAACCCTTGAGGCTCAAGTCACTGTCAATGGTGCTTTTGCAAAACTCAATGTAGCGGCCCTGCGCGTCAGTCAGGCGTCGAGCGCGGCCCAGCGCGGTGGAATCAACCCATTGGCGGTGCTCGCCTATGGCTGCCTCCACACTGTGCTCCCACTCATCGGACAACTTTTCCCCGCGTGAAGAAAAGAACTTGACGCCGTTGTCGCCGAAGGGATTGTGGGAGGCGCTGATCACCACCCCCAAATTCAAACGCAGTGCTCGGGTGAGGTAGGCCACGCCAGGCGTGGGCAAAGGGCCGGTCAGCAACACGTCCACGCCCGCTGAGGCAAAACCAGCTTCTAGCGCGGACTCAATCATGTAACCCGAAACGCGTGTGTCTTTGCCGATCAACACCGTGGGGCGCGACTCCTGTTTGCGCAATACGCGCCCCACGGCATGCCCCAAACGCAGCATGAAATCAGCCGTGATTGGGTACTGGCCGACTGTGCCACGGATGCCATCGGTGCCAAAAAATTTGCGTGTCATGGGTTGTCCTTGTTCTTATCGAGCCTGACCAACGATGCTCTGCCGATAGGCGCTCTGTTAGGAATGCGGGAGATTGTCTTTCATCTTGGTGGCGAGGCTCAGCAGCCCCGCTGCCCGCCAAACTTTAATGGCGTCGACCGTTTGTGCCACATCGTGCACCCTCACGATGCGTGCACCATGCTGTATGGCCGCCAAAGCCGCCGCGACGCTCGCGGCCAGACGATCGCCCACAGCGCGGCCCGTCAAGGCTCCCAAGGTGGACTTGCGAGACCACCCCACGAGCAAAGGATGATCCATCGTCAGCAACTCGGCCTGCCGGCGCAACAAGGTCCAGTTGTGGTCCACGGTTTTGCCAAACCCAATACCCGGATCCAGGACGATGCGCCCGCGGGAAACGCCCGCGTCTTGCAACACCTCCAAACGTTCTTCAAAAAACGCCCGCACCTCGTCCAACACATCGCTGTAATGGGGCGCAAGCTGCATGCTGCCCGGCAAACCTTGCATGTGCATGAGAACCATCCCGCACTGCGGGTGGGCGGCAACTGCCTTCACCGCGCCCGGTGAACGAAGGGCATGAATATCGTTGATGATGTCCACACCGGCGTCCAGTGCCCGCTGCATCAGTTCGGGCTTGACGGTGTCCAACGACACGGGGCATTGCAGGCGCAGCGCTTGTTCAAGCACCGGCCATACACGTTGTGTTTCTTCTTCCAGCGACACCGGTGCCGCACCCGGGCGACTGGACTCGCCGCCAATGTCCAGAATATCTGCCCCATCCATCAGCAGCTTTTCGCAGTGCGCTATAGTCTGCCGAACCTGCGCCAAAGTCCCCCCATCAGAAAACGAGTCCGGCGTGAGGTTGACGATGCCCATCACCCGTGGCTCAGTGAGGTCCAGGCGATGGCGGGAGGTTTGCCAAATCATGTGCTTGGGATTGCGATGACTCGTTTCGGTGGCATCACGCTACGAACGCGGAAACGGGGCCGAAGCCCCGTTTTCACTCTAGTCTCTCGATTTCGTTAGGCAGTTGCTGGTGCACCATCGGCCACGGGTGCGGCAGGGCCACCCGGTGGCTTGTTGTTGGCACCCGGTGTCCAGTCTTTGGGTGGGCGCGGTGGCCGGCCGTTCATGATGTCGTCGATCTGCTCGGCATCAATGGTTTCCCACTCGAGCAGCGCCTTGGCCATGGTGTGCATTTTGTCTTGGTTGTCTTCGATCAATTTGCGTGCAATGGCGTATTGCTCGTCAATGATTCGGCGGATGACCATGTCCACCTTGCGCATGGTTTCTTCAGACATGGAGGTCGTCTTGGTGACCGATCGGCCCAAGAACACTTCGCCTTCGTTTTCTGCATAGACCATGGGGCCCAGTTCGTCGGTCATGCCGTAGCGAGTCACCATGTCGCGAGCAATCGCCGTGGCCCGTTCAAAGTCGTTCGACGCACCTGTCGTCATCTGGTTCATGAACACTTCTTCGGCGATACGACCACCAAACAGCACGCTGATGGTGGACAGCATCCGCTCTTTGTCGAGGCTGTAGCGATCACCTTCCGGCAATTGCATCGTCACGCCCAAGGCCCGGCCACGAGGAATGACGGTCACCTTGTGCACGGGATCGGTTTTGGGCATCAGCCGTGCCACCAAGGCATGTCCGGACTCGTGGTAGGCGGTGTTCTTGCGCTCTTCCTCCGGCATGATCATGGACTTGCGCTCTGGGCCCATCATGATCTTGTCTTTGGCCTTCTCGAAGTCCACCATTTCCACCACACGGCCACTGCGGCGAGCGGCAAAGAGTGCGGCCTCATTCACGAGATTGGCGAGGTCTGCACCAGAAAAACCTGGTGTGCCCCGTGCCAAGATGTCGGCGCGGATGTCCTGTCCCACAGGAACCTTGCGCATGTGAACATTCAAAATTTGCTCACGGCCACGCACATCGGGCAGTGTCACATACACCTGGCGGTCGAAACGTCCGGGGCGCAGTAACGCTGGATCCAGAATGTCTGGCCGATTGGTGGCGGCCATGACGATGACACCCAGGTTGGTTTCAAAGCCGTCCATCTCGACCAGCATCTGGTTCAGGGTTTGTTCTCGTTCGTCGTTGCCACCGCCCAGGCCAGCACCACGGTGGCGACCCACCGCGTCAATTTCATCCACAAAGATGATGCAAGGTGCGCTTTTCTTGGCCTGCTCAAACATGTCGCGCACACGGGCTGCGCCCACGCCGACAAACATTTCAACAAAGTCTGAACCCGAAATGCTGAAGAAAGGCACCTTGGCCTCGCCGGCAATGGCTTTGGCGAGCAAGGTTTTGCCGGTTCCGGGCGGGCCCACCAAGAGCACGCCGCGCGGAATCCGGCCGCCGAGCTTTTGGAATTTTTGCGGGTCTTTCAAGAAGTCGACCAACTCTTTGACTTCTTCTTTCGCTTCGTCGCAACCGGCCACGTCGGCAAAGGTGGTGGTGTTGTTGGCCTCATCGAGCATGCGCGCTTTGGACTTACCAAAACTGAAGGCACCGCCCTTGCCGCCGCCTTGCATTTGGCGCATGAAATAGATCCAGACGCCGATCAAGAGCAACATGGGGCCCCAAGAGACCAAGATGCTCATCAAGATGGACGGCTCTTCGCGTGGCTTGACATCAAACTTCACGCCACTGTTGATCAGGTCGCCCACCAAACCACGATCCAAATAAGTGGCCGTGCTGCGCAGACGTTTGTCATCGGTGGTGACAGCAACGATTTCAGTCCCCGCCGGGCCCTCTTGCAACACCACACTCTTGATGCGTTTGCTGCGAACCTCTTCCAAAAAGTCAGAGTAGCCAATTTGATTGGCTTGGGCAGCACCCCGGTCAAACTGCTTGAAGACGGTGAAAAGCACCAAAGCAATCACCAACCACACAGCGACCTTAGAAAACCATTGATTGTTCACCGCGCGTCCTTCTGTTCAAAACTTTGGCCCGCAACCCAACTGGCAGGGTGCACAGCCCGTATATGGGGCGTAGTTTATGCCAGTCAAGCCCTTGGCGGCTTGCTCAAGCCCTTGTTGGAAAAACGTCTACTCGCTTGGGCGATTCAATTTGGGAGATTTCAGGCCCATGCCCACCAAAAAAGTCTCGGCCGACTTGTCCCTGGACGACTTGGGCTTGATGGGTTTGACCACCTTAAAACTGTCTTTGAACAACTTGACCAACTGGCTGTGACCACTGCCGTGGAACACTTTGCACACTAAAGCACCTTTTTCGGTGAGGTGAGCCTGAGCAAACTCCACTGCCAGTTCCACCAAATGCGCGACACCCGCTGCGTCAGCAGTGGCAATGCCAGTCAAATTGGGGGCCATGTCGGAAACAACGACATCGACCGCCCGACCACCCAGTGCTTGTGCCAGCTCCGTGGCTACAGCCTCTTCTCGAAAATCACCTTGAATGAAGTGAACGCCCTCCAGCGGCTCAAAGTCCAGGATATCCAGCGCGATGATGGTGCCTTTGAGCTCGCCCACAGCGGCACCGCCCGAGCCCGCTTGTTTTGGTGCAAATTTGCGACGCACGTACTGACTCCACGCCCCAGGCGCCGCGCCCAAGTCCACCACCAATTGGCCGGGTTTGAGCAAACCCAGTGCTTCGTCGATCTCTTTGAGCTTGTAAGCCGCGCGGGCTCGGTACCCGTCTCGCTGCGCCAATTTGACGTAGGGATCATTCACATGGTCTTGCAACCAAGCTTTTACTTTTTTACTTTTGGATTGAATTTTCATACTGGCTTGATAATAGAGGGATGCCTGCACTCATTCTCTCGACGGCCGAGCGCCGCGCCAAACGTGCTGATGCACACCATTTGAACCCCCTCGTCTTGATCGGCAACGACGGGCTCACGCCTGCCGTCCAGAAAGAAGTGGACGCTGCCCTGAATGCCCACGGGCTGATCAAAGTCCGCGTTTTTTCTGACGAACGGGAAACCCGGGAAGCCATCTTCAATACTTTGGCCGAACAACTCGGTGCGGCCCCCGTACAGCACATCGGCAAGCTGCTGGTGCTGTGGCGACCCATGCCCGAGAAAGAAAAAGTAGAACGCGAGGACCGCATGCCTGGCCCCAAGATCGTCAAGATCTTGAAGTTTTCCAAAAGCGGCAACCACCGCGCCCAAGTGAAAAAGATCAAAGTACTCGGCAATGAGCGCGTCACCGCCGCCGGAGAAATCAAACGTGCCCGCAAACGAAATACCAGCGTGAAGAAGACGGCGGCTGACTGAATCGGGGGGCTGCTGCGTCAGCGGCGCTGAGCCGAATTCGATAGACGCCAGCCCAGCAGCGATACCGCAAAAGTTTTGACAGCAAAAAACAGCATCGAAACGCCGTGCCAAACTGCAAACGACCAAGCAGTTTGTCCGGCCCGCGCCGACGCCAGTACCGGCTGCAAGGCAAAGTAGCCCAGAGCGGTGCAAAGTACAGCGATTCCCGGGAGGACGTTCTCCGCCTGCCAGCCGGCGCGGGGTGCTCCGACACCGCGCCGCTGAAGCAACCAAACACCCACCCCGAGCGCCAAACTGAACCAGGCCTCTTGTTGAAACAGCCGGGCGGCGACCTGGCCTGCTTGTTCACGCGGCAACACGGCAAACGCGCTGGGTGCGGCCAAGAAAGCCAGCGTAAGCAGCATGCCGAGCCACGCCACTGCCAGCATCAACGCTACGCGCCGAGCAGTTGGCATGGGCGATACACGGTGTTCAGAGATAGCGGACTTCCATGATTTCATAGCGCTTCACGCCACCGGGCGCTTGCACATCGGCCACGTCACCGGCTTCTTTGCCGATCAAGGCACGCGCGATGGGCGAACTGATGGACACGAGGCCCAGCTTGATGTCGGCTTCATCGTCACCAACGATTTGGTACGTGGCTTCGTTCCCGCTGGCTTCATCTTCCAACAACACCGTGGAGCCGAATACCACCCGCCCCCCAGCATCCAAACTCGACGGATCGATGATTTGCGCGGCCGCCAGCTTGCCTTCAATCTCCAGAATGCGTCCTTCGATGAAGCCTTGTTTGTCCTTGGCGGCCTCGTACTCGGCGTTCTCAGACAAGTCCCCTTGCGCACGCGCCTCAGAGATGGCCTGGATGACCGCATGGCGCTCAACGGTCTTCAAGCGGTGAAGTTCATCTTTGAGTTTTTCGGCGCCGCGTTTGGTGATGGGGATGGTCGTCATTGCAAATCCTGGGGCAAAAATGAAGCCGCCGCCAGGAGCTCTGGCGGCGGCCGAAGTCAATAAATCGGGAGTTTAGTGCAACTCGGTGTGCAGTTCTTGCAGTGACTTCACGGTCAGGCCGTCTTGGTGTTTCATGCCTTCGGTCGCCGCCTCACAACCCGCCATGCTGGTGTAGTAGGTGATGCGGTTCGCCAAAGCGACCTGGCGAATGTGACGCGAGTCAGCAATCGCTGTGCGGGTTTCGTCGACCGTGGTGAAAACGAGCTGAATGTCGCCTGCCTTGACCATGTCCACGATGTGGGGTCGGCCATCTTTGACTTTGTTCACCAAAGTCACGGGAACTCCGCCCTCTGCAATGGCAGCCGCCGTGCCCTTGGTAGCCACAATCTTGAACCCCAAGGCCACCAGATCACGGGCCACGACCACCGCCCGGGCTTTGTCCGTGTTTTTCACCGTGATGCACACCGTTCCGGAGCGTGGCAAGCGAGAACCGGCACCCAACTGGCTCTTGAGCATGGCTTCACCAAAGGTGCGCCCTGCGCCCATGACTTCACCCGTCGAGCGCATCTCTGGGCCGAGGATGGGATCTACGCCTGGAAACTTGTTGAACGGGAAGACGGCTTCCTTGACGCTGAAGTAAGGCGGGATCACTTCGACCGGTGGTTTGCCGTTGAGGGCCTGCTGGTCTTTGAGCAACTGCCCGACCATGCAGCGGGCGGCAATCTTGGCAAGCGGTTGGCCTGTTGCCTTGGACACAAAGGGCACCGTGCGTGAAGCGCGTGGGTTGACCTCCAGCACGTACACCACGGCCTGATCACCTTCGCCTTGGATGGCGAACTGCACATTCATCAAACCCTTGACCTTCAGGGCCTTGGCCATCAGCACGGTTTGGCGGCGCAATTCATCTTGCAGCGACTTCGGCAACGAATAAGGTGGCAGCGAGCAGGCCGAGTCACCGGAGTGGATACCGGCTTGTTCGACGTGCTCCATGATGCCGCCGATCATGCAACCTGCTGGGCCATCGGATCCGTCAGCAATGCAGTCGACATCGACCTCGATCGCATCGTCCAAGAACCGGTCCAAGAGCACAGGCGACTTCTCCGACACACGCACGGCTTCGCGCATGTAACGCTCCAGGTCTTTGTCCCCGTGCACGATTTCCATGGCGCGGCCACCAAGCACATAACTCGGGCGTACCACCAGTGGATAACCAATTTCCTGGGCCAGTTTGAGCGCTTGCTCTTCGGTGCGTGCGGTGCGGTTAGGCGGCTGTTTCAATCCCAAGGTGTGCAGCAGCGCTTGGAAACGCTCGCGGTCTTCGGCGACGTCGATGCTGTCGGGCGTGGTGCCCACAATGGGCACACCAGCTCGCTCCAGATCCAGCGCCAATTTCAAAGGCGTTTGACCACCGTACTGCACGATCACACCCATCGGTTTTTCTTTGTCGACGATTTCCAGCACGTCCTCCAAAGTCACTGACTCGAAGTACAGGCGATCAGAGGTGTCGTAGTCCGTGGAAACGGTCTCTGGGTTGCAGTTGACCATGATGGTCTCGTAGCCGTCTTCCCGCATCGCCAGCGCGGCATGCACGCAGCAATAGTCGAACTCAATGCCTTGACCAATGCGGTTCGGGCCACCGCCGAGCACCATGATTTTTTTCTTGTCGGTGGGTGCAGCTTCACACTCGCCTTCGACAGTCTCGTAGGTCGAGTACATGTAGGCCGTTTGCGTGGCGAACTCTGCCGCACACGTGTCCACACGCTTGTAAACCGGACGCACATCAAGCGCGTGGCGCTTGGCTCGCACTTCGTGCTGGTTGGTGGCCAGCAGCTTGGCCAATCGGCGGTCTGAGAAGCCTTTTTGTTTCAAATAGCGCAACTCAGCAGCCGACAAGCTGTCGAGCGAGCGTTTGGCCACATTGCTTTCAGTCTTCACCAAGTCTTCAATTTGCGCGAGGAACCACGGGTCGATGGCGGTTTCTTCGAAGACTTCTTGCAGACTCAAACCAATGCGGAATGCGTCCCCCACGTAGAGAATGCGCTCGGGTCCGGCTTCGCCAATTTCTTCGATGATTTCGTCGCGGTCCGTGCTTCTCTCGGTCAGGCCGTCAATGCCGGTCTCCAAACCGCGCAGCGCCTTTTGGAAACTCTCTTGGAAGGTGCGGCCCATGGCCATGACCTCGCCGACCGACTTCATTTGAGTGGTCAGGTGGGAATCGGCAGCGGGGAATTTCTCAAACGCAAAACGCGGGATTTTCGTGACCACGTAGTCAATGCTGGGCTCGAAACTCGCGGGGGTTGCGCCGCCAGTGATGTCGTTGCGCAGCTCGTCCAAGGTGTAGCCGACGGCCAACTTGGCCGCGACCTTGGCAATCGGAAAACCCGTGGCCTTGGAAGCCAAGGCGGATGAACGCGAGACACGCGGGTTCATCTCGATCACCACCATGCGGCCGTCTTTCGGGTTGATCGAGAACTGCACGTTGGAGCCGCCCGTGTCCACACCAATTTCACGCAAGATGGCAATGCTGGCGTTACGCAGCAGTTGGTACTCCTTGTCAGTGAGCGTCTGCGACGGGGCCACGGTGATCGAGTCGCCGGTGTGGATGCCCATGGGGTCGAGGTTTTCGATGGAGCACACGATGATGCAGTTGTCCGCCTTGTCGCGCACCACCTCCATCTCATACTCTTTCCAGCCAATGAGCGACTCTTCAATCAGCAGCTCTTTGGTAGGGGACAAGTCCAAACCACGCTTGCAAATTTCTTCAAACTCTTCGGGGTTGTAAGCAATACCGCCACCGGTGCCGCCGAGTGTGAAACTGGGTCGAATCACCATCGGGAAACCCGATCCACCAATCTCCGCTTGAATGGATTTCTGCACACTCCACGCTTCTTCCAGGCTGTGGGCGATGCCGCTTTTGGCGGAGCCCAGGCCAATCTTGGTCATGGCGTCTTTGAACTTCAGGCGGTCTTCGGCTTTTTCAATCGCATGCTCATTGGCACCGATCATTTCCACACCGTACTTGGCCAGCACGCCGTGTTTGTGCAGGTCGAGCGCACAGTTCAACGCAGTTTGGCCACCCATCGTGGGCAGCACCGCATCGGGCCTTTCTTTGGCAATGATTTTCTCAACCACTTGCCAGGTGATGGGCTCGATGTAGGTGGCATCGGCCATGTTGGGGTCGGTCATGATGGTCGCAGGATTGCTGTTGACCAAGATGACGCGGTAACCCTCTTCACGCAGCGCCTTGCAGGCTTGTGCACCAGAGTAGTCGAATTCACAGGCCTGGCCAATCACGATGGGGCCAGCGCCGATGATGAGGATGGATTTGAGGTCGCTGCGCTTAGGCATTTTTTTTCTCCGCTTTCTCTGTCAACACCATTTCCATCAACGCAATAAAGCGGTCAAACAAGTAACCAATGTCATGGGGTCCAGGCGAGGCCTCGGGGTGGCCTTGAAAACAGAAAGCGGGTTGGTCGGTGCGGGCCAGGCCTTGCAAGGTGCCGTCGAACAGCGACACATGGGTGGCACGCAAGTTGGCAGGCAAGGTTTTCTCATCTACCGCAAAACCGTGGTTTTGGCTGGTGATGCTGACGCGACCAGAGTCGAGGTCTTTGACCGGGTGGTTGGCGCCATGGTGGCCAAACTTCATTTTGAAAGTTTTGGCCCCCGAGGCTAAGGCCATGATTTGGTGGCCGAGGCAGATGCCAAAAGTGGGCGTGCCTGTATTGATTAATTCGCGCGCAGAAGCGATGGCGTAGTCACAAGGCTCTGGATCGCCAGGGCCGTTGCTTAAAAAGATGCCGTCGGGCCGCAGTTTGAGTACTTCCGCGGCAGGTGTTTTCGCAGGAACCACGGTGACTTTGCAGCCACGGCTGGCCAGCATGCGCAGGATGTTGCGTTTGACGCCGAAGTCGTAGGCGACCACATGAAAACGTGGCGCTGCTTGTTGACCGTAACCGCTGCCCAGCACCCACTCGGACTCGGTCCAAGAAGTGGGCTCTTTTTGAGAGACCACTTGTGCCAAATCCAAACCGGCCATGCTCGGGGCGGCTTTGGCGCGGGCCACGGCCTGGGCGATGTCGTCGGCATTGATGACATGGCCGCTGGTGAAACTGGTGATGCAGCCGTTTTGTGCGCCTGTGGTGCGCAAAATGCGCGTCAACCGGCGGGTGTCAATGTCGGCAATGGCGACAGTACCTTCACGCTGCAAATACGCCGAAAGCGTCAAACCCATGCGGAAGTTGGACGCCAGGAGCGGCAGGTTTTTGATGACTAAACCGGCGGCAAAAACCTTCGAGGACTCGACATCTTCTTCGTTGACACCCGTGTTGCCGATATGGGGATACGTCAAGGTGACGATCTGGCGGCAATAGCTGGGGTCAGTGAGAATTTCCTGGTATCCGGTGAGCGAAGTGTTAAACACCACTTCTCCCACGGTATGACCAGAAGCGCCGATGGATGTGCCCTGGAAGGTGGTGCCGTCTGCGAGAGCGAGTAGAGCGGGGGCCAGAACGGGCAGCACAGAAATCTCCGGTATGTGCGCGCCCAGCTCGGCCGTGTCAGACGCCGTTTTGGTGCGTCTTTCGGCATGAATCTGGTGGCAGAAACAGCGACGGGTTTCGAGCGGGCGGTGTGGTTGCGGGTAAACCCGTCAAGTATAGCCGACACCGCCTCGTCAGACACGCCTCAGGCCTGTTCACATGCCCCGCACGACTCCCAAAACGCTGGCTTCTCTCAGCCGTTCACGCGTCCAAAACGGCGATGCCCGCCTTGGCGATTTGAGCGTCTTCGGTGGACTTCACACCGCTCACGCCGATGGCACCCAGGCAATGTCCTTGCACCATGATGGGGACGCCTCCCTCCAGCAATCCGCTGACTTCAGGCGCGCTCAAAAATGAGACGCGCCCTTGGTTGATCATTTCTTCGTAAATGCGGCTCTCGCGTCGACCCAAAGCAGCCGTGCGCGCTTTGGCGGGTGCGATATGAGACGACAGGGGCGCGGCGCCGTCCAACCGCTGCAACCACAACAAGTGGCCGCCGTCGTCGACGATGGCAAACGTCACCGCCCATTGGTTTTGCTGCGCCTCTTTTTCGCAGGCAGCAGCCATACGCTTGATGTCGTCGAGGGTGAGTGCAGGCTTTTGGATCATGGTGGCCGATCAAGTCGTGGACAGAAAGCAGCACTGTAACGACTCGGAATGAGCACTTTGCCCCTGTTTTTTGCAAAACTGCCAGCACCTTGGGAAGCTCTGCGTCACTTTGCGGGGCTTTGGTCGCTCGGATCGGGATAGGCCACAAGGCGGCTTTTTTTAACAAATAGCCGCCGCCCTTGGTAAGAAAAAGCAATGCCGTCGACCACACGAGCCCGTGCTGTCACAGTCGGCAAGGGCTTATGCAGAGCACCCCTTATCCCTGCCTCTGGCAATTCATCCACAACGAACAGGGAATTAGATCGGGCGCTACCCCGGGAACTAGAATCCGCGCGTCGAGTCAGATGACTTGCAACAACCACTTGGAGTGATCAATGAACCAAAGCCTGCAAAACGCCTACGCCGGGGTTGCCGGGTACGGCTCTTCCGTCGAACAACGCAATCGCGTGCTGCGCAACACCTATTGGCTGCTCGCGCTGTCCATGGTGCCCACCGTGCTGGGCGCTTGGCTGGGCGTCAGCACCGGCATTGCCCGTGCGATGTCACCCGGCATCAGCATGATCGTTTTCTTGGTTGGTGCTTTCGGCTTCATGTTTGCGATTGAAAAGACGAAAAACTCTGCCGCCGGTGTGCCCATCTTGTTGGCCTTCACCTTCTTCATGGGTGTCATGCTGTCCCGGCTCGTCGGTGCCGTGCTGGGCCTGAACAACGGTGCCAGCCTGATCATGATGGCTTTTGCCGGGACCGGCACCATCTTCTTGGGCATGGCCACCTTGTCGTCCATCATCAAACGTGACCTGACGTCGATGGGCAAGTGGCTCTTCATCGGCGCCATCATGCTGTTGGTGGCAGGTATCGCGAACTTTTTCTTCCAGTCAACCGCGTTGATGATGGCCCTGTCGGTGCTGGCTGTGGGTATCTTCTCAGCCTTCATCTTGTACGACTTGAAGCGTGTGCAAGACGGCCTGGAAACCAACTACATCACCGCCACGTTGGGTGTGTACCTGAGCATCTACAACGTGTTCCAGTCTCTGCTTGCCATTCTGGGATTGACCAGCAGCAACGACTGAGTTGTTCAGCTCAAAACAAAAAGGCCTCGCGATGCGAGGTCTTTTTTCTTATGGGCGTCGTCAAGAGTCGTTGCGCCATGACTCGAACGACGACATGGCGCTGGCCTTGGCCCTAGCAACGCAAATGGTTTTGATCGCCTCCGGCGACAACGACTTGCTCGTGCTCCATACCTTTGAGGGCATCCCGGCTTTATCACCTGTCACTGCGCCGACGTTCATCGGGTCGGCGTGAGGATCAAACCCTTCCGTTTGGCGTCAGTGTTGGAATGTTAGACCCCGCTCCTTTTGGTGGCTTGCCGTTTGGTCGCAGCGCGATGGCCTTCGTTACTTTGGTCGATGGCTCTTAAGTGCAATCTCGAGAATCCACCAAGACCACGAATGCTTTTCATCTCCATTAGGCGTCGGAACTGACACCTCGAACGTCCCTCCATCCGTGCTGCGGCGACCAACGGCGCGCACAGATTTACGGGCTGGGTCGTTTTCGAGGTACACCAATACGTCAATTTTCTGACCGGGACTGGCCGACTCGATCGTTGCGGAAATCAGGGTATTCCGGAGATCCAGCACGTGCTCCGGGGAATTTAAGTTAGTCATGCTCTCTTCTTGCTTTCCGATTCAATTCACGCCTGGTTGCCGTGACTCATGTACTTTTCGACGGCACCGCGAGTAAGGGTTGAATAACTGAGTGACAGTGCGATTGGCTTCGTCGGCACCTTTGGTTAACCGTGTTTTCTCGTGAAATGAATTTTTGCAGGGCCGACTATTTATTGGCCCAGGGTCTCCAGCCCGACCGCAACCTTGCGATGAATCTATCCTGTACCGGATGAAATTCTTTTTCGCGCAGATTATTTTCGCAAGCATCAAATATCATTTGTCGATCTTTGCTCCACTTCCAACTTTCGCGACTATATTCGCAATGCTTTATCAGAACCTCCTCGAAGCCAGATTCATAATCTCCGATCATCTCCAAATCCTTTGGCCTAAGCCAATATGTATCATTTGAAGGACGGCTCATCATTTCATCAATTAAATACTGAGGAACAGCTTTTTCAGATAAATAGCCCCTAACATTTTCCATGATTCTCTTTTGCTTATTAATTGAGTTCGCCGTTGTCTCACTTTTGGAGCTGAGGTAAGGGCGATGAATTCCGACGAACCGGAATCCTTTTCGTCTTTCTACTTGGGACGGCATTTCCCCTTGTTCCCCACGAAAACCAGTTGCAAATCGATAGGTGCCCGCAATGAAAACAAAAAAACACGCACTTGCGCAGAGCTCGCCTTTCTTTACAACAACCTGGGCTTTCGCACCTTCCACCAAAGAAGCAATATTTATCGCCTCGAGCACATCACCGCCCAACGAATTGACAAAAAATATATCGACTCTCTGCGACTGAGACAGTAATTTTGCAACTCTTTCTGCGTCCCCATCACGAATGTCGCCATCAATATGCAAAGAATTTACGTCTTTGATGTAAATTTCAGCCCCTATTGCTGGCCTGATTAGAACGATGACAATAAGGGAAAGCAACAAAAATCTCATGTGCTTCTGTACCTTTCAGTATCCACAAAGTTATATTGAACGCCGAATTCACTGATGTCATGAGTCGGGGTAATCCGGCCACCCGAGTGGGGCGCTGATGTCAGGTCTAACAAATGGGGCGCTGGTGTCAGGTCTAACAAACGAACATCTACCCCGCAACCCACGGAAGCAGAGTGTCAGGTCTAACAAACCAACATTTACCCCACAACCCAAGCCCCCGTTCACTTCTTCTTAGCCACCGCTGAACCGGCCTTGGTCTTGCTGCGACAGCGATGGTGCCAAATCCAACATTCCAACACGGCGCAAAGCCATCGGGGTCACGCCCAACATCCGCAATTCAAATCCTCAAAGCCGATCGAACACCGCAATGCTCTCGACGTGTGCCGTGTGGGGAAACATGTTGACAGCGCCCGCCGCCGTGCATTGGTAACCCGCCTGGTGCACCAGCAGCCCGGCATCGCGGGCCAAGGTGGCCGGGTTGCAGCTGACGTAAACGATGCGCTGCGGTGGCACATAACCCGGTGCCAGCGCCAGGTCAGCGTGAACATCGGCCAAGGCCTTGGCTAAAGCAAATGCGCCCTCGCGGGGTGGATCAACGAGCCATTTTTGCGCGGCCCCGTGCGCCAGCAAATCGGTGGGCGTTACTTCAAACAAATTCTGGGTCGCAAACGCTGTGCGTTCGGACAAACCATTGAGTCGCGCGTTGTCTTGGGCCCGCGCCACCAAGGTGGCACTTCCTTCTAAGCCCAACACACTTTGTGCCTGGGTGGCCAGCGGCAAGGTGAAGTTTCCCAAACCGCAAAACCAATCAATGACCCGCTCTGTTTTCTGGACCTGTAGCAAGCGCAGCGCCCGGCCCACCAAGGTGCGGTTGATCTCGTGGTTGACTTGGGTGAAGTCAGTGGGCTTGAAGGGCATCGTCACGCCGAATTCAGGCAAGGTGTAAGCCAGCGGGGGGCCGACGTCGTCAAGCCGCACCACGGTGTCGGGGCCCTTGGCCTGCAGCCACCACTGCACTTGGTGGGAGGCGGCAAACGCACGCAATAAATCCAGATCGTGCTCAACAAGTGGCTCCAGGTGCCGCAATACCAAGGCGGTGACTTGGTCACCCACCGCCACCTCGATTTGTGGCAAACGATCACGCTGCTGCATTTGAGCAATCAATTGGCGCAGTGGCACGAGCATGCGGCTCAAATGAGGTGGCAGCACCTCACAGCTGTCCATGTCCGCCACATAACTTGATTTGCGCTCGTGAAAACCCACGAGAACAACGCCCTTCTTCACCACATAACGGACCGACAGTCGCGCCCGGTAGCGGTAGCCCCAAGCCGGCCCCGCAATGGGCCTGAGCACCTGTTGTGGCTTGACCTTGCCAAGATGCCACAAGGCATCTTCAACCGCGCGCTGTTTGCTGGCGACTTGGGCGTCGATGTGCAGGTGCTGCATCTTGCAACCACCGCAGTTTCCAAAGTGACGGCATTGAGGCTGGACACGCTGCGAGCTTTCACTGCGCAACGCTTGCAAAGTGGCCTGTTCCCAATTGTTTTTCTTGCGGAACACCGACACACGAACTTCTTCGCCCGGCAATGCGCCCTCAACAAAAACAACTTTGCCTTCGCTGTTGTGGGCCACGCCTTGGGCGTCTAAGTCCAGTGACTCTACGCGGAGCCATTCGTCGGATGCAGTCATGGGGTTGGATGCGCAAACGCTTAACGGGCAAACATCGAGGGCAGAAGCCGTCAGGCAACAACCCCCACAGGTACCGAGCCGAATAACTCAACGCGTCGGTAGCAGTTTGGCGGGATCTATGGGTTTGCCGTGCCTGCGAATCTCGAAGTGCAACTGCACCCGGTCCGCATCAGTCGAGCCCATTTCTGCAATGCGCTGCCCACGGCGAACCGTCTGGCCCTCCTTGACCAGCAAAGCTTGGTTGTGGGCATAGGCGGTCAGGTAGCGGCCGTTGTGTTGAATCACGATCAGATTGCCGTAACCGCGAATCGCCGAGCCCACATAAACCGCTTTGCCGTCGGCGGCGGCCAACACGGGATCCCCCGCGCGCCCTGCAATCGCGAGGCCCTTGGTTTTGCCTTCGTCGAACTGCGACACCACCGAACCAGTCGCGGGCCATTGCCAATTCACGTCGTCATCCGCGTCTTTGCCACCCGGCACTCCAGCGGTCGCAGGGGGGCTGGGGGAAGCCGCAGTGGATGTGGCCGAGGATGCGGCGGGGGTACTGGCCGGCGCCGGAGTGGGTGTCACCGCAGCGGGCGCGGTCGTCGCGCTCGGAGCAGCGGGTTTGGTATCCAGGGGTTTGGACTCCACTTTGGCGGTAGTCACCGGCCGAGCGCCCATCGGCGCGGCTTCCGCGCCAGGGGGAGCAACACGTAGCACCTGCCCCACCTCGATGAGATTGGGGTTGTCAATGTTGTTCCACTTGGCAATGTCTTTCCAGTTTTGCCCTTGGTCCAACCCGACGCGTATCAAGGTATCGCCGGGTTTGATGGTGTAGTAGCCGGATTTGCCCGCATTCTCGGCACCCGGCAGGGGCTTGGCAGCCTCGGTGGTGGTGGGTGCGGCAGATGCCGTGTTGGCGACAGCTACTGGCCGCGTTGCCACGCCCCGGTCCTCGACAGGGGCCTGGTGCTCGCTCGAAGCGCAACCGACCAGGGCCAATACGAACACCAGCAGCGAACAAGCCGACAGCGACTGCAAGCGGGAGGTCGCCAACTCCGGCGGACTAGCGCGAAAACTCAAACCAAGCATCGAAAAACCAATCACAAGAAACACACTACCTGTCAAATGAATCCAGATTTTAGAGGGACGAAAAGCACGCCTTCCAAGATCTGACTGCGAAAACCTCCGAGCGTTCGGTCCACCACCACCAAAACTTGGGCGGCACGTTGACCGCCCTCCTGAGCCACTGGCGCGATCAAACGACCTCCCACGGCCAACTGGTCCAGCCAGGCTTGAGGAAGGGCTTGCCCACCAGCTGCAGCGATGATGCTGTCGTAAGGGGCATTGGGAGGGTGCCCCAACATACCGTCACCATAAACCAAACGCAGGTTGTCTGATCGCAAGGCCCCCAGATGCTCCCGGGCTTTGTCATGCAAGGGCTTGAGTCGCTCCACCGAGATCACACTCTTGGCGAGCAAGGAAAGCAGTGCGGCCTGGTAGCCGCAACCGGTGCCGATCTCAAGCACACGACCAAGAAATTTGCTGCTGCCGTCTTGAGCCGCCAAGGCGGCGTTTTCTCCTTGGGTCAGCAGCTCCAGCATGCGGGCAACGACCGAAGGTTTGGAAATTGTCTGGCCGTGGCCAATCGGCAAACTGGTGTCCTCGTAGGCTTGGTTGACCAAACCCGTATCCACAAACAAGTGTCGCGGAACCGCCTGAAACGCGCCCAACACGCCACCGTGGGTAATACCCCCGGACTGCAAACGCGCCACCATACGCCGACGGACATCGGCCGAGTCCAAACCCAAGCCGGTGGGTATCGAGACAGTTTGCGTGGCGCTGGCCGCGTGGGCCAAAGGGGCCTGTGGTCGCAAGACGGCAGCCCCAGCAAGGCCTGATGACCGCCGCGCCCCCTCAACCTCACCGCGTTTGGGCGCGGTTTGCTCCAATCGCAACGGGAACTTGGGGGACCGAGGCTGGTCGCTCATACTCAAACGCCGTGCCCAGCGAAAGCCGTAGCCCACCCGGGCAGACTCGCGTGGTCGGTCAAGTCCACTTGTAACGGCGTGATGGACACCATGTTGGACGCCGTCGCGTGGAAGTCGGTGCCTTCGCCGGCTTCACGAGCGTCTCCGGCGGAGCCTATCCAATAGAGAGTATCTCCGCGTGGACTGGTCTGGCGTATCACCGGTTCGCTGGCATGACGACGCCCCAAGCGGGTAATGCGCCAAGGCAATCGGTCGGCATCCGCGCGGTTGGGAATGTTCACGTTCAACAACCAAGGCTTGCCAATTTGAAAAACTGGATCGGACGACTGCAACACATGCTCAATCAGGCGACGAGCGACACGGGTGGCGACGTCGAGGTGAGTCCAGCCCTTTTCCGTTTGAGAAAACGCAATGGCGGGCACACCGAACAAATACCCTTCCATAGCAGCCGCGACAGTTCCGGAGTAGAGGGTGTCGTCACCCATGTTGGCACCTTGATTGATGCCAGACACCACCAAGTCGGGCCTATGGTGCAGCAAACCCGTTAGCGCCACATGCACGCAGTCCGACGGTGTGCCATTGATGTAACGGGTTCCGTTCGGTGCCGTGTAGACCGACAGCGGTCTGTTCAGGGTCAGCGAATTGGATGTGCCGCTGGCATTTTGTTCGGGCGCGACCACATCCACACCACCCAAACCATCACAAGCCGACACCAAGGCAGCCAAGCCGGGCGCCAGGTACCCATCATCATTGGCAACGAGAATCCTCATGGCGGCATTGTAGAGAGTCCCTCGCGTTCCAGGGGTCGGGCCGCCACGAAACAAACAACAGGCAAATTTGAATTCGGGCCTGGGGTCCCTCTACCCCCTAACTTATCGCTCAGCCGTCGTGATCAGCCTGCTAGCATTCAATCACAACGATGGTTCGGCTTTTTAACTGTCGCGCGGTACGCCTTCACTGCGAACTCGGAATAAATACAGGTATGGAAATCAAGGTCCTGATTGTTGAAGACAACCCGGTGGCACGCAGCTTCCTAGGGCGTGTGGTGCGCGAAAGTTTCAGCGATGAGATCGTCATCTTTGAAGCTGGCGATTTGGAGTCTGCGCGCAAGCACGTGACAGCCACGCAGACGGCAGAACCAAAGAGCAACGCAGAAAACGAGACTGATCCTGCACGTCGCCCTTTCAAGTTGGTGTTGGTGGACTTGGAACTGCCAGACGGAAACGGCATGGAGTTGCTCGCGGAATTGGCAGGTTATCCGGCGACCAAAATCGTCACCACGCTTTACTCTGATGACGACCACCTCTTCCCTGCCTTGCAGTGCGGTGCTGACGGCTATTTGCTCAAGGAAGACCGCTTTGAAGTGCTGGTTGAAGAATTGCAGAAAATTGTGCGCGGCCAACCCCCCCTGTCGCCCGCCATCGCCAGACGCCTGCTGACCCATTTCCGCAGCAGCACCACTGGCGCGATCGGTGAAGGAAGCCCATCCAAACCAGCAGCACCTTCAGGTTTCTCCAGCAGCCGCCCCATGCCCATGGGACGCGGCGCACCGCTAGACCACGAAAAACTCACGCCGCGTGAAACTGAAGTGCTCACCTACTTGAGCAAGGGTTTCACGATCAAAGAGATTGCCAGCCTCACGGGCATCAAGTGGTTCACGGTCAACGACCACATCAAGTCCATCTACAAAAAACTCAATGTCTCCAGCCGAGCCGAGGCCGCTGTTTTGGCCAGCAAGCAGGGTTTGGTTTAGGACCTGTTCACACTGAAAAGGCGCCCGCGTGACTCAGGAAACGGACACCATCAAGGCGCAAGGCGCAGCTGCAGTGCACTACAGCGAGCACTTGCAACGCCGAGGGTGTCCGTTTCCTGAGATCACCCGAAGGGCCAGGCCACAGGCAGGCGTTGGGTGGCGTTGCGGTTTCGTTGTGTGCCCGAGGCACACGGCCTCAACCACGCCTTGCCCAGCGCCTGCCTGTGGCCTGGCGCGGGTGCCTTTTTAGTGTGAACAGGCCCTAACCCATGACCGCGCCCCCAGTGGCCCGCGAAAGCACCCACGAACTGCTTGTTGAAGACGAAACCGCTGACGAGTCACCTCAAGCCAACTTGTCGCCATCCAGATGGATGGGTTGGCGCATGCGCATCTTGGTTTTGGTGGCCTTGCTCGGTTGTTTCGCCTTGTTTGTGACGCTGCGTTGGCTCGCCGCATCTCCCGCCCTCCCAGGGCTATGGAAGCCCAGCACCACGGGTCAACTGCTGCTAATCGGAGCGAACAACAGCTCAGATCTACAGCCCTATGTTGGGCAGACACTTCAAGGCTTGAAGGCCCCTGGTGACAACCCCCTGCTTACGGTAGCGCCTTTGCTGCGCTCCGCGCGCTGGACGCCGAGTGAAAGTGCCCGTGAACAAGCTACGGCACAGGCTCAGTCATTGAATGCCCTCTTGGCCCAGCCCACGGTAGAGCTTGTTTTTGACCATGGCGACGTCGTCCAAGTGATGCCCCAAGCGCGCGGTCTGCTGTCTTTGCCATCGGTGTTGTGGCTGCTGTCCGCAATGGCTTTGTTGCTGTACTTGGTTGCCGCCGTGTTGTGTTTGGCCCAACCCAACCGAGGCAATGCCCTCTATGCGCTGATGGCAGCGTGCCAGGCAATTAACTTGGTGTTCGCTGGCGTTGCATCCCAGCCCCCACTGGACCTGCCCCGGATGTGGCTCGCGCTGCAGGTACCACTGCCGCTGGTACTGGACCTGTTAACCGCAGCAGCCATGGTTCACGCAAGCTGCGTTCATCCAAAACGCTTGCCCACTGCACGCGCTTGGGTCACCGGCGCTTGGCTCATCGCTGCTTCTTTGGGTGCATTGATCGTGCGAGACGGGCACGCAGTCAGTTGGTGGTCGGTGCACTCCGCACTGGTGCTGGCGGCGGCGGTGTCCATGTGGGTGCAACGTAGTTCCTATCGCTTACTTGCCCACCCATACACTTTGGTTACTCAGCGCTTCACATTGGCGGGTTTGTTGGGCTTGTTGACGCTGATCGGACTGGCCGCCGCCGGCGAGGGGCTCGCGGCGCTGCAAACCAAGTTGATCCCGACAGCGGCAGTGGTTTGGGGGGTGTTCTTCTCTTGTCTGCTACTGGTCATGCCGTTTGTGGCGCGTTCTCAGCAAATGCTGCGCGAGTTCATGTTGTTGGCCGGTGTCAGCAGCATCGCCACACTGCTCGATTTGGGTTTTGTGAGCTTGTTGTCTTTAAGTCAGTTCACGTCACTGACGCTGGCCCTGTTCTTATCTCTCGCTGTTTATGCTGGAACCCGGCAGTGGTTGATCGACCGTGTGCGTGGCCAGCGCCTGCACACCACAGAGCGCATGTTCGAACAGCTGTACCGAAGTGCTCGTGCGATCGAAGCGCACCCAGAACGCAGTGCTGACATGATCGTGCAACTCCTGCGTGACCTGTTCAACCCCTTGCAGATCAGCACTTCCGACAAAGCACTGCAGGCACCGCGAATTGTCGATGGTGGATCCACGTTGCTGCTCGCCATTCAGAGCTGGAGTCAACCGGGTCAAAGTGCGCCGCTGTCCATCGTGATGCGTTATGCGCAGCAGGGCCAGCGCCTCTTTCACAGCGACGACGCTGTATTGGCAGGGCGCATTATTGACCAGCTGCGCAGGGCAGTCGCATTTGACAAAGCGGTAGAACAAGGCCGCAGCGAAGAACGCATGCGTTTAGCGCAAGACCTGCACGACGACATCGGCGCGCGCTTGCTCACCCTGATGTACCAGGCCAGCACACCCGAGATGGAAGCTTATGTACGGCACACCCTGCAGGATCTCAAAACACTGACCCGCGGCTTGGCGGTGGCCAATCAACGCCTGTCGCATGCTGCGGCTGAATGGAAAGCCGATCTCACGCAGCGTTTGTCAGCCGCAGATCTTCAGCTGCGCTGGGAATTGAATGCCGACGACGACGTATTGTTGTCGGTCGTGCAATGGTCGGCACTGACGCGGGTACTGCGGGAACTGGTGAGCAACGTGATGTCACACGCCAAAGCGCAGACGGTGACCATCCACATTCAGTTGCAAAAAAACCGACTGCATGTTCTGGTGTCCGACGACGGCACCGGCACCAATCCGCAAACCTGGTCGCACGGCCTGGGCTTGGGCGGGGTTAGAAAACGAGTCAAACAACTGGGCGGCAGCGTTCAGTGGCGCGCATTGGACGCTGGAGGCGTTTGCTGCGAAGTGCTGGTGGAGAACTTCAGCAGCGCCTGAAAGCACCGGCTAAGCGTGCTGTCAATAAAAAAACGGCCCAACAGGACCGTTTTTTAGTTTTAAACCTTGGGGTGGCTGATGGGGCTCGAACCCACGACAACAGGAATCACAATCCTGGACTCTACCAACTGAGCTACAGCCACCGCAGACTTTCTATTATAGCTCACCACGCATAGACAGCAGGAAGCTTCGGTCAGTTCGCGGCACTCGCCGCAGCCGCTACGGCCTTGGCTTTGATGTCGACCTTGAAGCGCTTCTTGAGACCGGCATAGTAGGCCTGTGCTTCTGCATCCGCCCAGGTTTGCCTGTACTGACTGCTGCTGCGCTCGGGATCGGCCACCACGGAGTCACGGGGCAATACTTCCAATACCTTGATCACCGCATAACCCTGATCGCCAAGATCAACGCCCACCAAACTCGGTAGTTTGGTGGTTGGAGCGCGCATGACGGCATCCAGCAGGGTGGGGGGCAGCTCGTTGCGCTGCAAGCGAGAAATCTTCTGAATCGGTTCAGTCAACGTCGTTTCTGGCGCAGCTTTGAGCGCTGCAAGCTTGGCTTCGCCTTCTTGACGCGACAAGGCCGCTGCCTGGCTGACCATTAGAGCGCCGCGGACGGTCTCTCTGACTTCCTCAAGAGGCATGAGCCGCGATGGCGTGTGCTTCGCAAGCCGCCCTGCAACGGAACGCCCCCCTCCCAAATCGATAGCCTCCGTGTTGCGCTTGTTGCGTACCGCGTCGTCGGCAAACAGTTGTTCTATGAAACGTTTGTTGGCCAAGGGGCTCGCGGGATCGGGCCGAGCGTCGCGTGTCACGGCTTTGGCCGTTTGAATGTCGAGTTTGTATTTGTCCGCGACAGGCTTGAGGCTCTCGGCTTGCTCGTAAACCATGTTTGAAAAGTCAACAGCGGCTTCGGTGAATTTTTTCTGGGCCTGTTCGGCGCGAAGTTCACTCTCAATTTCTGAGCGAACGGTATCAAGTGCACGTTTTTCTCCACCGCGTTTGCCGGTCAATTGAATGATGTGAAAACCAAACTCGGTCTCAACCAAATTGCTGATGTCACCGTCATTCTTCAATTCAAAAACGGCCTTCTCAAACGACTGCGTCATGTCGCCGCGCCCAAAGAAATCCAGGTCGCCTCCACGTTCAGCGGAAACGGTGTCGTCAGAGTTTTTGCGAGCGACCTCTGCAAACGTGGTGGGGTTGGCGCGAATTTGCTCGAGCAAAGCCTGCGCCTTGGCTTTGGCTTTGGCCTTGTCGTCAGACGACGCATCTGAACCGGCTTTCACAAGCACATGACTGGCGCGCCGCTGCTCCGGTGTGGTGTACCGAGCGATGTTTTTGTCATAGAACTTCTGCACATCGTCCGCCGCGACGGTGATGCCTTTTTTCATCAACTCCACGTCCAGTACAACAAACTCGATGTCCGCTTGCTCCGGTGCCTTGAAACGCGACGCGTTGGCAGGATCGGCGTAGAAGGCTTCAATTTGCGCGTCCGTAGGTTTGACACTGGCCAAGTGGCGCTGCGAGGGGAAAGTTACCACCTGAACCTGGCGCTGTTGAAACAGTGGGTCTAAGGCCGCTTGCGTCACCGCCGTAGTCGCCACCGCGCTGCCCACGACACCTCGGAATACTTGCTGCACGGACAAATCCTGTCGCAGGCGCTGCGCGAACATGTCAGAGGACATGCCTTGCGTGGCGAGCAGTTCTTTGTTCACGGTGCCGTCGGGGTTGCGGACGGAAGCGAATTGGGGATCGGTACTAAAGAGACGCTTCAAACGTTCATCAGTGGTGACCAAATGAAGGTCATTGACCGCCGCTGTCATCACCCGTTGACGAACCAACTCATCCAGCACTTGCTGCTTGAATTCTGGACCGTCCAGCAGCGCGGGATCGACATCAGGACGTTGGCTGCGAATTCGATCGCCTTGTTGGCGTATGGCTGCCTCAAATTCAACTTGGGTGATTTTCTGGCCCATGACCTTGGCGACCGCCACATTGCCGCCCTCATCCATGTTGCGATAACCATCGACGCCCACAAAAATGAAGGACGGAATGATCAACACCAACAAGATAAAAAACAGGATTCGGGTGTTGGAACGTATGAAATCAAACATCAATTCGCCTCGAACGGTGAAACAGCAGTATTAGCCATACACAAATGCAACAAAGGCGAACCAAGGTTCGCCTTTGTATAGAGCTTGAAATGGATTTTAACCGGTGGTGGGTGCTGAGGGGCTCGAACCCCCGACCTACGCCTTGTAAGGGCGCCGCTCTACCAACTGAGCTAAGCACCCGGTAGAAACCGCAATCAGTTTAAGGCGTCTTTCAAAGCCTTGCCAGGGCGGAACTTGGGAACCTTGGCCGATTTGATTTTGATGGTGGCGCCAGTGCGCGGATTACGACCAGAACGAGCCGCTCGTTTTGTGACACTGAAGGTACCAAAACCCACCAAAGAGACAGAGTTGTTTTTTTTGAGCGTCGACTTCACGCCACCAATCAAAGCCTCCAAAGCGCGGGCGGCCGCAGCTTTAGAAATGTCGGCCTGCTTGGCAATGTGCTCGATCAATTCAGATTTATTCACGAAGGGCCCCCTCTCAAAGGTTTCTTACATGGATGCAGAGCGGTTCGTTTGTCCGCGCTATTTTTGGCGCTTTCAATTGCTCGTCACCCGCCGGATTCAATTCGGATAGATGCTCACATCTCGCGCTTTTACAGCTCAGTGATTACAGTCCTGCCAAGCTGATGTGTCAAGCGCGGAGGTCGCATTCTATGCGAATCGATTCCCCTGAAATCCTTGCTTTCCCTGATGCTCGCTGAAGGTAGCTCTGCGTAGGCTTTTCGAGACTGAGGTGTCGCCGATCGGTTGGATTAAATGGCATTTTTTCAAGCCAATCGCCTTCGCTGTTGGCAAGAAAAAGACACCGTATAACGCCTGAATCCGTGGCAGCACACCGTAAGGTTGGTGGAGAGCATCTTCAAAGTCAGTTTCAGCTTGCATCGTGCACGCTCGAATCGTCAGACGATCGATGCGATCGCGGCACCTACATCAGAGGTTGTCGCTGCGCCTCCGATATCGGGGGTCTTTGGCGCTTGCGAGTTTGAGCACAACAACTCCTCTATTGCCTTCATGATGGCACCTTCGGCGTCGCCGTAACCCAGGTGACCCAACATCATGGCCCCACACCAAATTTGACCGATTGGATTGGCCAAGGAGCGGCCTGCGATATCGGGCGCTGACCCGTGTACGGGCTCAAACAACGAAGGCCATTGACGCGTTGGATTGAGGTTGGCCGATGGCGCAATGCCTATGGTGCCGGTGCAAGCGGGTCCCAGGTCTGACAAGATGTCACCAAACAAGTTGCTCGCCACCACCACATCGAACTGTTGTGGTCGCTGCACAAAGTGGGCCGTCAAAATGTCGATGTGAAAGCGGTCCACAGCGACGTCGGGATATTGCTTGGACATGGCCTCCACACGTTCATCCCAAAACGGCATGGTGATGGCGATGCCATTGCTCTTGGTTGCGGAGGTGAGTTTTTTGCGCGGCCGGGTTTGTGCCAAGTCGAATGCGAACTTGAGCACACGGTCAACACCCACCCGCGACATCACCGTCTCTTGAATGGCGATCTCACGCTCCGTGCCTTCAAACATGCGCCCACCAACACTGGAGTATTCGCCCTCGGTGTTTTCGCGCACGATCAACATGTCAATCTCGCCAGGCGCAAGGGCTTGCCCCAGTTTATTGACCAAAGGGGAGCGGATGCCCGGCATCAACTTGGCGGGACGCAAATTCACGTACTGATCGAACTCGCGTCGAAACTTCAGCAGCGACCCCCACAGAGAGATATGGTCAGGCACTTTGGCGGGCCAGCCGACAGCACCAAAGTAAATCGCATCGTGGCCGCCAATTTGGTCTTTCCAGTTGTCGGGCAACATTTGTCCGTGGCGCTCAAAGTAGTCGCAGCTGGAAAAATCGAAATGGTCGAACTGCAGCGAGATGCCAAAACGGCGAGCAGCGGCGTCGAGCACACGGATGCCTTCAGGCATGACCTCTTGGCCTATGCCGTCACCGGCGATCACGGCAATGCGATGGGTTTTGTTCATGGGTGACCACCTTCATTCGGGTTAAAAAATTTCAACATCTCGGCCAGCAGTTCTTGGGGGCGTTCTTCCGCGACGTGATGCCACAGGGCATGGGTTTGCGGGTGCCCGTGAAGCAGCACGAGCGGTGCGCCTTTCCCACCGACGCGGCCACGGATACACCCTGCTGCGAGTTGGAAATCGTGAACTTGAAAAGTTTCAAACATGGGCAGATTCTGCGCGAGCGACTAACATCCATCAAGAAACAATTGACCCTTTCAGAAATTCCAATTTGGCATGAAAAAAGAAGCCCAAAACCTCAGCTCTTTGGACCGCAGCGACTTGGCGTTGGCCGTGGCGGTGTTCGACGCCGGCAGTCTGATCGGCGCTGCGCGATCGTTGTCCATTGAAGCACCAGCGGTCTCCAAAAAATTGGCGAACTTGGAGTCGCGCCTGGGATTTCAGCTCTTTCACCGAAGCACCAGGCGGCTGCAAGTCAGCAACGACGGCAAAGCCTTCGTGCAACATGCACGAGAAGTATTGGCCGCCTTCACGCAACTCACCGACCACATGCTGGATCGACACAGCGGCCTGCGTGGCCACATTCGCCTGGCCTGCAGTTTCGGTTTCGGTCGCCATGTACTGGCACCTCTGCTGGCGGATTTTCAGACCGAGCATCCGATGATCCAGATCCAACTGCAACTGGTTGACCGATTGCCGGATTTGGTGGAACAGGGCTTCGATGCGGCGGTCTGGTTGTGGAACCCCCAACAATCGAATTTGCGCGTTCAAACCCTGGCGCGAAACCACCGGGTGTTGGTGGCCGCACCCACCTATATCAAACGCGCGGGCCTTCCTCGTACCCCTCAAGACCTGACACAGCACGCTTGTTTGGCCGTACGCGAGGGCGATCAAACACCCTCACTTTGGGCCCTGCAACCGCTGCACAAGAGGCGATCTGCCATTGATTCGGAGCCGGTCTCCGTTCGCATTGCCGGCGCACTGTCCAGCAACAGTGGTGAGGTAGCGCGAGACTGGGCGTTGGCAGGCCACGGCATCATGCTGCGATCCGTTTGGGATGTGCACCAAGCGCTGAAACGCCGTGAGTTGGTCCAGGTGTTGCCTGATTGGGGCATTCGAGATGCCGATGTCCAGTGGGTGCTGCCACCTCGGACCACCGATTCGCCGCTGCCACAACGCTTGAAGCAACTGCATCAGCATTTGACGTTGGCACTGCAAGCCTGCCCTTGGAATCAACCCCTGGGCTGATGTGCTCCCCGGCTTTTGTGCTTTTGCCGCTACTTGGCTGGCGCACGCACCACCAAGGCGACCCCCAGCACCGTGAGCACCATGCCCAGCGACATCAAGAGGGTGAAAGACTCTCCAAAAATCACCCATGCCATCAAGGCCGTGGTGGGCGGCACCAGGTACAGCAGGCTGGTGACTCGCGTCGCCGCACCTTGCTGAATCAGCAGATAAAGCAAGGAGCTGCCGCCCAAGGTAAGCACCAGCACCGACCAGGCCATGGCGCCGAAAAATTCGATGTGCCAATCAACGGTACCGCTCTCGATCAAGGCCCAAGGCACACTGACCACCAAGGCCGCCAGTAACTGCACCGCATTGGCGCTGCGCACATCGCAGGGTTGCACATGCCGTTTTTGATACAGCGTGCCCACTGTGATGCTGAGCAAAGCACCCAGGGCCAGCAGCAAATTCCAGTGATTAACCTCGCCCGATCCGAGTTTGCGCCACACCACCAGCGTGAGGCCAAGCAGCCCCAACAACAAACCCAGCCACTGGCGACGCGAGACCTGGCTATCGCCACCAGCGCGTTGACCAACGTGCTGACCGGCGCGGACAGTTGAACCCAACCACAACGCCGTCAGCACCGGTTGCAGACCGACGAGCAAGGCGATGGTGCCCGCGCCCATGCCGGCTTTCACAGCAGCCCACACACCACCCAGGTACCCCGCATGCATCAACACACCGGTAACACTCAAATGCAGCCACTGCGAGCGACTTTGAGGCCAGGGCACACGCGCCCAAACGATCCAACCACCCAAGCACAGCAGCGACAAGGCATAACGAATAGCTAAAAACGTGCCGGGAGGCGCATGCGGCATGCCAAAACGAGCGACGATGAAGCCCGTGCTCCAGATCAGCACAAACACCAGCGGCATGGCGCGCAGCCAGGCGGTGTTGGTGGCTTTATCCATTGGAGGACAGGCGCGACAAGCACCTCACGTCATTTGGCCTTGGCGCGAATTTCCGGCAAGGCTTTTTGCAGGTAGTACACCATGGACCAAATCGTGAGCACCGCCGAGACATAGATCAGAACCGTGCCCCAAAAATGCGTATCAATCACTTTGAACAAGGGGCCATCAAACAGCAAGAAGGGAATCGCCACCATTTGCACCATGGTTTTGACCTTGCCCAGCATGTGCACGGCGACACTGCGTGAGGCCCCGATCTGGGCCATCCATTCGCGCAAGGCTGAGATAGCAATCTCGCGCCCGACGATGACCAAGGCCACCAGGGCATGCAGACGGTTCAGGTGTACGAGGATCAAAAGAGCGGCACAGACCAAGAACTTGTCCGCCACCGGGTCGAGAAAAGCGCCAAACGACGATGTCATGTTCAAACGCCTGGCCAGATAGCCGTCGGCCCAGTCGGTCAGGGCCACCACCACGAACAGGACGGTGGCCAGCAGGTTTTGCATGCTGGGTGCAATTTGCAAATAGAACACGCCCACGACCAGTGGAATCGCCACGATGCGCGCCCAGGTCAGGAGTGTCGGTAAATTAAAAAACATGGCTGGATTGTGCCGACAAAACGATGACCGTCGAGCGTTAGTGTCGCGAGTCAGAAATATCGAGACAAAATGAAAACGAAGAATTCGCTCCGAGGGCAAGGCGCAAACCACAGCGATACCACTTGGTATCGCGAGGATTTGCAACGCGGCCATCGGAGTGAAGGCACGTTTTCATGTATCGATATTTCTGACTCGCGACACTGGTGGTTCAGACGGTGTCAATCCAAGCTGCGCGGCTTGAAGTGGCGGTCGTCGTTGAAGAGGAAGGTTTCGTTGAACTTCCAGGGTTTGGGCAGGCGGCTTACGTCGCCAAAGGGCGCGGCGCGGCGCAAGGCGTCCATCGCCAGTTGGGTCGTCTCTTGCGCCTGAGTAGGGTGGCGCATGACTTCCATGCGGCGAATGCTGCCGTCCGCGTTGAGCTCTACCGTGATCACTGGGATGGCCAGCAACTGATCAGGCACTGCACCGGTATAACTGAGCTGAGGGTTCGCTGCCACCAAACGCCGCCCCGCTTGTTTGCGAAATTCGTCCCAGTTGCGTGACGCTGTGGCCGCTGTCAATTTGGGCGTATTGGCCGCCGATGGCAACGTACCGCGCTCAAGGCTGCTGGTGCTGCCTGGCGCTGGGACCGGCGAGGGGCTTGCAGTGGGTTCACGCTGCGGCACGGAGCTGGAGCAGGCCGCAAGCGACAAGGCCAGCAATCGTGCCCCCCAGCGGCGTACGGGTTCAATGAAGGACACGGTAAATCTCCTCGGCCAATGTTTTTGAGATGCCGTCAACGGTTTGCAGGTCTTGCACGCTGGCATCCATCACGCCGCGCACGCCGCCGAATCGTTGCAAGAGTTTGGCACGCTTGCGTGGGCCGATGCCAGCAATGTCTTCAAGCTGGCTGCCGCCAGTGCGCACGCTGGCCCGTTTGGCCCGCATGCCGGTGATGGCAAAACGATGGGCTTCGTCGCGGATTTGCGCCACCAGCATCAGTGCAGCCGAGGTGGGGTCGAGTGTCACTTTGGGCCTGCCATCCGCAAACACCAACTCTTCCAGGCCCACTTTGCGGCCCTCACCTTTTTCTACGCCCACCAGTATTCCAACGTCCAGACCCAATTCTTCAAATACCGCACGGGCGACACCCACTTGGCCTTTTCCACCGTCGATCAACACCAGGTCGGGCAGCCGGGCACCAGCAGTGGATTCGGCGGGTGCAGAGGATTCCGCCAACAGAGCGGCGAGCTTGCCGTAACGACGCGTCAGCACCTGGCGCATGGCGGCGTAGTCGTCACCGCCTTCAATGCCCTCAATGTTGTAGCGGCGGTACTGGGCGCTTTGCATTTTGTGGGCCTCAAATACGACGCAACTGGCCTGTGTGGCCTCACCCGCAGTGTGGCTGATATCAAAACATTCAATGCGCAGCAGCTCCAATTTATCGAGGTCCAGCTCCAAGGTTTGCGCCAAGGCCCGCGTGCGCGCCTGCTGCGACCCCTCTTCTGCCAGCAACTGTGCCAGCTTCAACTCGGCACCGCGTTGGCACATGTCCAACCAGGCGCGGCGGGCATCCCGCGGCTGGTGCTGGGCCGCGACCTTGTGGCCAGCTTGTTCACCCAGGGTTTCAATCAAGGTTTTGTCGACTGCGTGGCTCAGCACCAGCAGCGGTGGCACATCGCCGTCCAAATAATGTTGTGCCAAAAACGCTTCGAGCACCTGGCGTGGCAGGGCTTCAGGGTCTGCAGCTTCATTGCTCAATCCGGTTTCCGTTTCCAAACTTGTTTCCGCTGGTTGGGCGGCGGCTTCAATGTGCACCGGAAAGTAGGGCCGGTCGCCCAGATGGCGGCCGCCGCGCACCATGGCCAAGTTGACGCAGGCGCGGCCACCTTGCACTTTCACCGCCAAGATGTCGGCGTCTTTGACACGGCTGTCGCTGTTGTCTTCCACAGCCTGCTGGTGCAACACCTTGGACAGCGACCCGAGTTGGTTGCGTATCTCTGCGGCCTCTTCAAAACGTAGCGCATCGGCCAACATCATCATTTGGGCTTGCAGCGTGTCCATGATGTCTTGCTGCTCGCCGTTCAAGAAACGTTCGGCATTGGCCACGTCACGGGCGTAGTCGTCAAAACTGATGTGGCCGACACACGGGGCCGAACAACGTTTGATTTGGTAAAGCAAACAAGGGCGCGACCGGTTGCTGAACACCGTGTCTTCACAGGTGCGCAGACGAAAGACTTTCTGCAGCAACTGCACCGACTCTTTCACCGCCCAGGCACTGGGGTAAGGGCCAAAGTAACGGTGCCGCGCATCCACCGCACCGCGGTAGTACACCATGCGCGGATAGGCCCCCGGCTTGATGCCCTCGTCTTTCACGCTGCGCCGCGTGCCGGTGATTTTGAGATAGGGGTAACTCTTGTCGTCGCGGAACAAAATGTTGTAGCGCGGTTGCAAGGTTTTGATGAGGTTGTTTTCTAGCAGCAACGCCTCGGCCTCGGACCGCACGACGGTGGTTTCCAAACGCACAATCTTGCTCACCATGTGGCCGATGCGCGTGCCGCCGTGGTTCTTCTGGAAATAACTCGACACCCGCTTTTTCAGGTCTTTCGCTTTGCCCACATACAAGATCGCATCTGCAGCGTCAAAGTAACGGTAAACCCCGGGCAAACTCGGCAAGGCGGACACGTCAGCCAGCACTTTTTGGCGGCGTGGGTCGTCAACCGGGTTGGCCGGTGGCTGAGTAGGCTCAATCGTGTCTGACATGACCGCCATTTTGCCGCGCTCGATAATTTGGCGATGTCACCTCTCCACCCCACCAACACGGCGGCCAGACGCTGGGATATTTTTTGCCGCGTCATCGACAACTTCGGCGATATCGGTGTCTGTTGGCGGCTCAGTGCCGACTTGGCCTCACACGGGGAACAAGTGCGCTTGTGGGTGGACGATCCGTCCGCCCTGGCCTGGATGGCACCGCAAGGCGCGGCGGGCGTAACGGTGTTGCCCTGGCCTGCCGGGGGGGCCGAACTTGCACCCTGCGATGTCGTGATTGAAGCCTTTGGCTGCGAGCTGCCCAGCGGAATCATTCAGCAGATGAAGCAGCAGAACCCACCACCCCGCTGGATCAACCTGGAATACCTCAGCGCCGAAGACTACGTGGAGCGCTGCCACGGCTTGCCCTCGCCACAACTCAGCGGGCCGGGGCAGGGTTTGATCAAACATTTTTTTTACCCGGGTTTCACCGCCAAAACAGGCGGGCTGTTGCGTGAACGCGGGCTGTTAGAGCGCCAGCAGGAGTTTGACGCCAACGCCTGGCGGGCAGCGCAGGGGCTGCCGATCAGCATTGGCGAACGTTGGGTCAGCCTCTTCGCTTACGACAACCCCGCCCTGCCGCAACTGCTGCAAGCCTTGTCCGCACAGCCCACTCGTCTGCTCGTGCCACCGGGCCCTTTGGGGGCGAAGGCCCAACAACTGCTGGCGGACGGAACGATCTACCCGCAGCTGAAAATGCACGCCCTGCCCCATGTCGACCAGACGCAATACGACCACTTGCTTTGGGCCTGCGACTTGAATTTCGTGCGAGGTGAAGACTCTTTCGTGCGCGCCCAGTGGGCGGGCCGTCCTTTTGTGTGGCAAATCTACCCCCAAGACGATGCCGCCCACGCCACCAAACTCACAGCATTCCTGATGCGTTTTTTGTCAGATGCAGAACCAATCTTGTCCCAGGCTGTAACCTCCTTGCACCTGGCTTGGAACGGTTTGCGCAACGCGCAATCCGCTGCGAACGTGGCCCTGCCAGAGCCCAAGGCCTGGACGGCTCGGTGTCAAAAGTGGCGCACTCAACTGCAAGCACAAGACGATCTGTGCACCCAGTTGATGCGTTTTTGCTCAGAACAACGGTAAAATCAGCGGTTTTGCGCAAACTGTTGGGGAAAAGCTCGCCCACACGTTCGTCCACAGGGCGCGCTTTCACCGCATCCGGCGGTGCCTCTAGGTACTCGGCCTTTGTCGGATGCACTGCACACGGAACTCGTTATGAAGATCGCTCAAGAAATTCGCGCCGGCAACGTCATCATGCAGGGCAAAGACCCGATGGTTGTTTTGAGAACTGAATACAGCCGTGGCGGCCGTAACTCCGCCACCGTGCGCATGAAGCTCAAGAGTTTGCTGAACAACTCGGGCACCGAAGTTGTCTTCAAGGCCGACGACAAGATGGATCAGGTCATTTTGGACAAGAAAGAGTGCACCTACTCTTACTTTGCCGACCCGATGTATGCCTTCATGGACGCCGACTACAACCAGTTTGAAGTTGAAGCCGAAAACATGGGTGATGCCATCCAGTACCTGGAAGACAGCATGCCCGTCGAAGTGGTGTTTTACGACGGCAAGGCCATCTCCGTTGAACTGCCCACGAGCTTGGTGCGCGAAGTGACTTACACCGAACCCGCCGTCAAGGGCGACACATCGGGCAAGGTGTTGAAGCCCGCCAAATTGGCCACCGGCTTTGAAATCTCGGTGCCGCTTTTTGTGGAAACCGGCGACAAAATCGAAATCGACACCCGCACCCACGAGTACCGCAAGCGCGTGTGATTTTTGCGCTATTGACGTTTTCAAAAATCATGTCAAACACAAATCCGTTCGCACTGAGCCTGTCGAAGTGCCGCACCGAGGAACGCGCTGGCTTCGACAGGCTCAGCCCGAACGGTGTGTGGTGTCGTGATTGATGTAAAGCTTAATAGTTGAACACACCCCAAAATCAGGGCACTTCGGTGCCCTTTTTTGCGCCCGCCTGACTTGAACACGCAAGCCATTGAACTCGCAGCCCTGTCCTTGAATGCCCAAGGCCAGCCCTGCTCGCCTGGGCACGGCGAAGATGGTGACCCGCGTCACGAACACTTCTTGAGCCATTCAACTGGTTTTTTGATTGGCCTTGAATGGCTCCAAAACACCGACGCCCGGTTTACGGTGCTGGACACCCGTTTTGCCTTGGGCCAACGGTTTTTAGCAGCCTGGGCCGCATGGCGCGAACAAGCTGAACCCAAGGCGGCGCTGGACTTCATTGCCGTGGAAGCGCGGCCGCTGAGCCACGACGATCTCGCGCGTCTGCACGCCCTGCTGCCGCGTTCGCAATGGGTGACACTGGCTGAGTCTCTTCAAGCGCAGTGGCCTGCGCTCACCCCGAATTTGCACCTGCTGTCGTTTGAGCAAGGACGTGTCCGGCTGCTGTTGGCGCTGGGGACACCCAGACTGTGGCTGCGTGAGTTGGTGGCGACTGTGGATGCCTTCGTCATCGACCCCAGTTTCGATGTCCGCGCTTGCAAGTCTTTGGCCCGTTTGGCGGCAACGCGGGCACGGTTATGGGCCCGGCATCCGTCCGATGACCTCGTGTCCTTGCACGGCACGCTCAAAACCGCTGGTTTTGTGGTGGAGGCAACGGCGTTTGATCAGCCCGGCTGCACCACGGCCCGTTATCAGCCGCCTTTTATGCCGCGCGTGCCTCCGGGACGTGCGACCGCGCACCGCAACAGCCGGGACAAGGTCAGTGAGCGCCACGCCCTCATCGTCGGCGCAGGACTGGCCGGTTGCGCCACCGCACTGGCATTGGCACGCCAGGGTTGGCGCAGCACCGTGATTGACCGGCGCAGCAGCCCTGCAGAAGAAACCTCAGGCAATGCGGCCGGGCTGTTTCATGGCGTGGTGCATGGTCACGACGGCCACCATGCCCGTTTTGGCCGCGCAGCGGCTCTGTTTGGGGCGCCCTGGATTCGTGATGCCTTGTCACACCACGCTGGACGTGACCCGACCCAGGTTTTGGGCGAGGTGAACGGTCTGCTGCGGCTGCAAACTGACGGCGAGAAAGTCGCTGAGATGCGCCACACCTTGACCCGTTTGGGTTTGAGCAGCGACTACGTTCAAGCGCTTGATGAAAATCAAGTGGCACACCTGAGCGGCCTGCCCGAGAACCATCCGGCGTGGTTTTATCCGCAAGGCGGATGGGTACAACCGAGATTGCTTTGCCAATACTGGCTCCGTGAATCGCGAGCCGATTTTGTCGGCAACACCCAGGTCAGCGCCATTTCACAGGAAGCGGGACGCTGGCAGGTGCTCGACCCCGACGGCAACACCATCACGCAAGCGCCGGTGTTGGTATTGGCCAATGCACAACACGCGCTGCCCTTGCTCAGCCCTTGGCTCGGAGAGCTTGATTGGACGGTGGAGGCGGTGCGGGGGCAAATCAGCCAGCTGCCTGCGGCCCTCGCTGACGCAGCAGGCGTGGTGTTGCCAAAACTGCCCTTGGCGGGAGCGGGGTATGTGTTGCCTTTGGCCGCGCATGGTTTGATCTTCGGTGCGACCAGTCACGCAGGCGACATGGATACGGCCGTGCGTTTGTGCGATCACCAAACCAACCTGGCGCAACTGGAAAAACTGCTGGGGCAAACCTTGTCTGAAACGATAAAAACGTCGAACCAGTGGCAGGGCCGCACCGCCTGGCGCTGCATGACCGAGGATCGGCTACCGATTGCTGGCCCTGTTCCGGACGCGCACGCCAGCACCACCGATCAACCACGACTCGTGCCCCGAGTTCAAGGCCTGCATGTCTGCACGGCCTTGGGATCACGGGGCATCACCTGGGCACCACTGCTGGCAGAGGTGGTGGCTTGCGGTATCAGTGGAGCGGTTATGCCGCTGGAGTCCAGCTTGCTCGATGCGATCGACCCGGGCCGCTTTTTGGCCCGCGCGGCGCGTCGGATGGCTTAGCGGCCATCGCGTTCGTTGGCGAATTCGTTGGCGCATTCAGCAGCGCGCGGTCCAGGTGCTTCGCCGAAAACCGAACGATGGGTTGGCCGGCGGATGGCCGTGAATCAAGCGTCGTTGGATAGCTCAATGAAGCCTGGCCTGGACGCTGCGACGAAACACGCCCGCTGGATTGTCGGACTCGCCAATCGACTCGCCCTCTGTGAAACAGCCTCAAGGGTTGGAGCCTGCTGCAGGCGCATCCGGCGCGCCCTCACCAGCTTCCAGGGCTTCGGCCGCCGCTTCTGCCGCATCGGCTGCATCCGCTTCTGGGTCTTGCCCCGGCTTGCGAGCCGCTTTGTCCTTGAGTTTTTCCTCTTTCTTTTTCTTCTTGGCCAACTCACGTTGACGTTTCTCAAAAGAGTAATTCGGCTTGGCCATGCACCATCCTTCAGCGGCAAAAAAGAGAATCGGAACTCAGAGCCCGACAACAACTGCGAGGTTACGCGCTTTTCAGGCGCAATCTTGACCTCGGCTTGCAGAAATAGTCGCTAAAAGCGCAGCGTCTTCACACCGTCGGCGCCGCCCAGCAAACAAATGGCAGCGCGATGCCGGGCAAAAATACCCACGCTCACCACACCCGGCCACTGATTCACTTCTGTCTCCATCGCCAGCGGGTCACTGATGCGCAAACCGCGCACGTCCAAAATTTGGCAACCGTTGTCGGTGACCACGCCGGCCCGCAAGGTGGCTTGGCCACCCAGTGCGGTAAAACGCCGCGAAATCTGTGCCGCCGCCATCGGGATCACTTCCACCGGCAAGGGAAAGGCACCCAATACATCCACCAACTTGGACGCATCGGCGATGCATACAAACTGCTGCGCCAAATCAGCCACAATTTTTTCACGCGTGAGTGCTGCGCCACCGCCTTTGATCATGTGGCCCCGCGCGTCGATTTCATCAGCGCCGTCGATGTAAACCGGAATGCGCTCCACGGCATTGCTGTCCAGCACCGTGATGCCGTGAGAGCGCAGCCGCTCTGAACTTTTTTCGCTGCTGGACACCGCGCCTCGAATTTGGTCCTTCATTGAGGCCAGCGCATCAATGAAACAGTTGACGGTGGAACCTGTGCCCACCCCCACGATGGAGCCCGGCACCACATAGGCCAGGGCCGCTTGACCCACGAGGGCTTTGAGTTGATCTTGGTTCATAAGGTACAGGGTTAGTGATGCATGCAGCGTTTGAGACAATCAGCGCATTATCCAAGACGCTCGCTCCGAACTGCGCACACCATGCCCTTGATTCCCTACGCCCTCACACGTCCCTTCCTATTTGGCCTGGACCCGGAGGCCGCGCACGACCTCACACTGGGTGCCCTGGCCCGCATTCAACACACGCCATTGATTTGCGCGGTGGCTCAATCCCGCGTTCAAGATCCGGTGACGGTGGCTGGTTTGAAATTCCCCAACCGCATCGGTTTGGCGGCAGGCCTGGATAAAAACGGCCGTTGCATTGATGGTTTGGGCGCTATGGGTTTTGGTTTTATAGAAGTCGGCACCGTCACGCCCAAAGCCCAAAGCGGCAACCCCAAAACGCGCATGTTTCGCCTGCCCGAAGCCAACGCCCTGATCAACCGCTTGGGCTTCAACAACGAGGGGTTGGACAGCTTTCTGCACAATGTCAAACAAGCCAAGTTTCGTCAAAAAGGCGGCATCCTGGGGCTGAACATTGGCAAGAACGCCACGACCCCCATTGAACAGGCAGCGGACGACTACCTGACCTGCCTGGATGGCGTCTATCCGCACGCCGACTATGTGACCGTCAACATCAGCAGCCCTAACACCAAAAACCTGCGCGAGCTGCAAAGTGATGCCGCGCTGGATGCGCTGCTCGGTGCCGTTCAAACCCGACGCAGTGAACTTGCCACACAACACGGCAAACAAGTGCCCATCTTCGTCAAGATCGCGCCCGACCTGGATGAGACCCAAGTACAAGTCATCGCACGCACCATCCAGAACAACGGCATGGACGGCGTGATCGCCACCAACACCACCATTGCCCGTGACCAGGTGGCGCATTTGCCGCATGGGGCCGAGGTGGGTGGGCTGTCAGGTGCGCCCGTGCAACAAGCCTCCAATCGTGTCATCGCACAACTGCGTGCGGCCCTCGGTGCCAAGGTACCTATCATTGGCGTAGGGGGGGTGATGAGCGGCGAAGATGCCGTCTCCAAACGCAAGGCGGGGGCGGACTTGGTGCAGATCTACACCGGCTTCATTTACAAGGGTCCGGGTTTGGTCACCGAAGCCGCAAAGGCGGTGAAGGCAGCTCGTTGACAGACGACCACCAGAGGACAACTCCTCACGTCAACTCAAGAATTTGTGCATCACCAGCACATCCACCAGCCCCAAGCTGTGGTGCTGAAAAGCTTGGGGCACGGTGCCCACCACGTTGAAGCCATGCTTCTTCCACAAGCGCACCGCACCTTCATTGCTGGCCACTACGAAGTTGAACTGCATCGCCTTAAAGCCCATCGCCAGTGCTTGCTGCTGGGAGTGTTCACACATCGCTGAGGCCACGCCACGCCCGTGGGCTTGGGCGGCAGTGGCATAACCGCAATTGCTCACATGGGAGCCCAAGCCCGGCTGGTTGGGTTTGATGAAGTAGCTGCCAAGAATGTCGCCACAGGCATCACACGCCACATAGGTGGCTGCGGGCAGCTCGATCCAGATGCTGTGCATCTCGTTCTCGGAGATGTTGCGCGCAAACGCATAAGCCTCGCCTCGGCGAACAATCGGCTCCAAAACTGCCCACACACCAGGCCAATCGGATGGGGTGAAGGTACGCACAACGAATGTGGCAGTGGAATTGTTCATCCCCGCCAGTGTGCCAGACACTCGGGGGCTCACCCTGCATCGAGCCGTCAACCCCGCGAAAGCGGGACTCCAATCGGTGATTGCTAAAGAACCTGTCGGTGGAACTCGCAGCCCTAACTCAATTCCCGCTTTCGCGGGAATGACGGCGTCAGCATCAAGTCGTCGCAGCACCTATGGGAGCATCACTTCCCTGCAGCCGTTCCTCTTCGTAAGAGGCCGTCCGCGGATCAAGGCGCAGCAGCGCTTGCGTCAATTCCCGCAAGGTGTTTTGCAGCGGTGCGAAACCCGTGTTGCGCTCCAACGTGCCTTCGTCCATGTATAGCCGCTTATTGATCTCCAACTGAATGGAATGCTGATGTGCCAATGGCTTGCCGTGTTTGCGTACGATTTCGACGCCCTTATAAGGGTGGTTGACGCTGACGGTGTAACCCCGGCTGTTCAAAAAACGTTCAATCCAGTGGGTCAGGCGCGGATCAGCGCTCGTTCCGTCGCGGTCGCCGAGCACGAAGTCCGCATGCACCAGCCAGGGGTGATCGGTGGAATAGGCCTGGGCCACCGCGGGCATGGAGTGGCAGTCAATGTGGATCACAAACCCGTGTCTCTGGCGTGCCGAACGCACGGCCTCGTCCAGCGCCTGGTGGTAGGGGTGCCAGCAGTGGTCTATGCGGGACTGCACCTCTTGCACCGACAACTGGCGACTGTAAATAGGCGTGCCATCGTCCAGCATGCGCCAGACCAGCCCTTTGCCCAAACGCACCTTTGGGCCGCCGCTGACGGGACCAGGCCAGGGGCCACTCAACAAGGTTTCATCAATCTCGTCAACAGCACGGTTCACATCAACATAGCTGCGCGGAAACCTGGCCTGCACCAGAGATGCGCCCATTTGCACGGCGAAACCCCAGAGTTCTTCCACATAGGTGTCTTCCGCGCCGCGCAAGGCGCGTTGCGAGCAGCTGTGATCAAAGTCATCTGGGTAAGCGGTACCGCTGTGCGGAGAGTCAAGCACCAACGCGGTGTTACCGATGTCGACATCCACATGAGACGGGTGTTTGGTTGCGGTCATGATCGATCAAGACTCAAGGAGTCAGAGTTGCTGAAGAAAAATGGAGGGAGCGACAGCACATCAGTCGACGATGCGCCCATCCCGGCCAATCAAGGTGATGTCTACAAACCTTGAACCATGGTGTTTTTTGGGGCCAAACCTCACGGTGTAACCACCGAGGTCGTAGTCAGCCATGCGGTCCAGGGCTTGAATCAAGTTGTCACGGTTGGGCGTGGTGCCAGCGCGGCGCAGTGCCTCCACCATCACTTTGGCGGCCATCATTCCCTCCAAACCAATGTAGTCAGGTTTGGCCTGGGGGTTGAACTTCGCCAACACCTGCCGGTACTCGACCGCTATCAGTTTGTTCTTGTGCGGGTTTGGTGCCGTTTGGCTGATAGAAATACCCGACGCCAGCGGCCCCAACTCGGTCACCAATTGCTTCACGCCGATCAGACTGCGGGCGTAGTACTGGGTTTTTCCGGAACGCACTTTTTCAAAATCATTGATGAAAGACACCGCATCGCTGCCGGAGGCACCGATGATCAGCGCTTGTAAGTCCACACCCTTGAGGGCCTCTATGGCCGCAGCCGGGTTCTTGGACGTTGTCTTCATGCTGCCAATGGCCTTCAGCGTCAAACCGGCCGCATTCATGCGGGCTTGGGTTTCTGCAAGCAATTCCTTGCCAGACGCGCTGTCGTAGTGCAGCAAGCCGATACGCGTCAGCCCTATAGTGCGCAAGTGTTGAACGATCTGACCCAACTCGTCAGCAAAACTGGCCCGGGTGGTGAAGACATAGGGCGAATGATTGGCATACAGCTCTTCATAGCCTGTGTAGGGTGCAAACATCGGTACCTCCGCTGCCTCGGCCATTGGGATCGTGGCTTTGACGGTGTTAGTCCACGTATAACCAAACAGGGCGAGCACCTTGTCTTTGTTCAGCAGCTGTTCCGTATTGACCTTGGCTTTGTCAACGACATAGGCGTCGTCAAGACTAATCAGGCGGATCTTGCGCCCGGCCACGCCGCCCTTGGCGTTGATGTGCTCAAAGTAGGCCAAGGCACCATCGCGGTAGGACGTGGCTTGCGAGGCAAAACTTCCGGTGAATGAAGCCGACTGACCGAGAACGATCTCGCGGTCGGTGACGCCTGGGCTGCCGCTCTGCGCCAACAAATGCAGCGGTATCCCCGTCAACACAACAGCGAAAACTCGACAAAGTAACATCAAGAATCTGTTCATGGCTGCTCCAAACAGGCTGGCGCTCAACCTGGGCCGAATCGGCCGCAGGCTGTCGCAGTTAACAGGGAAAGATGACCCGGCCAGATGCCGGGCTCGACTCAGTCGAGCTGAATCTTGGCGAAACGCGAGGTGCGTTGCATGCGGTCGATCTCTTTGCGGATCTGTACGCCGAACTGCTGGGGCGATGTCAAGGTGGACGGGTAAAGGCCTTGGGCTGCGAGTTTTTCTTTCACGCCAGGCGCTTTGAGTGCGGCGACCACGCCTGCATGAAGGCGCTTGACCACATCTTCGGGCGTTCCAGCCGGTGCCACCAAACCGAACCAAGACGGCAGGTTGTTGCTGTCGTTGCCAACTTCACTGAACGTGGGCACATTCGGCAACACGTCCAGCTTCTCTGGCCACGACACCGCCAACGCATGCACACGGCCTGACTTGATGTGGGGTAGAGCAGAGGCCACTTGATCGAAATAGGCGTTCACTTGTCCGGCAATCAAGTCGGTGATGGCCGGTGCCGCGCCCCGATAGGGGATGTGCAGCATGAAAGTTTTGGTCGAGGCTTTGAAGATCTCGCCCCACATATGGCCGATGGTTCCGTTGCCAGGCGAGGCGTAGGTGTATTTGCCGGGGTTTGCATTCAAAAGCTTGATGAAGGAGGCGTAGTCTTTCACGCCCAGCTTGTCGGAGACGATGAGCACACCAGGCGCTTTCACCAACTCGGCCACGGGGGTGAAACTTTTGTCAGCGTCATAGGCCAAGGTTTTGTAAACAGCAGGGTTCACGCCATGGGTGGACAAGGTAGCCACACCCAGTGTCAAACCGTCAGGCGCGGCACGGGCCACCTCTGCCATGCCGATGGAACCACCGGCACCGGCTTTGTTCTCCACAATCACGGGTTGACCCAGTTCTTTAGCTAGCGCCTCGCCCACCAAGCGGGCTGTGATATCGGTGGCACCGCCGGGTGGGAAAGGCACGACCAAACGAATCGGTTTGGCCTGTGCCCAAGAAACACTGGGAACCACGGCGGTGGCGGCCAAGGCGGATGCTGCTGCGATAAGGTGGCGACGTTGCATAGTGAGGCTCTCCGAGCTGAGGTTGAGGGATTGCGATGTCTTCATTTTCGGCAGATCCAAGCGCAAGTAAAGCGAAAATATGGTGATACAACATTCCAGGGCAGAATGAGCTGACACCATGTCCAAACGCCTGCACCCACCTACCCATCTGCTGCGTGCTTTTGTCACAACAGCCCAATTGGGAACGATTTCCGCTGCAGCAGATGCCTTGCACGTCACCCAAAGTGCGGTCAGTAAACAGGTGCAAGAACTTGAGCTTTGGTTGGGAATCACCCTCTTTGCCAGAGTCAAAAAACGTTTGCAGCTGACACCGCCCGGCCAGCGCTACTTGCTGGCCGTTCAGCCGCTGCTGGCGCAGCTGGAGGTTGCCACGCTGGACGTGATGAGCACGCCCGCAGACGGCGGTGTGCTGCATCTGTCGGTGCTGCCTACCTTCGGTGCCAAGTGGTTGATTCCGCGTTTGCCCGCATTCCAAAAAGCGCACCCCAAAGTGCTACTGCAGTTTGTGCCCTATGTGCAAGGTTACGACTTCACGCGCCCTGACCTAGACTGCGCCATTCGCTACGGCGAAGGGAGCTGGCCAGGCGCGGTATCAGAGTATGTGATCGGCCGCGACATGACCTTGATCGCCCCACAACGCAAACCGGGCGACGCCCCCTTGAAACGACCCGCCGACATCGTGCACCACCGCTTGTTGCAGCATGTCAGCGTTCCTGCCGCATGGGTGAACTGGTGCGAACGGCATGAAGTAGCGGGGGTCAATCCGCACAGCGGCATTCAATTGGATCAGTACGTGGCCATCATTCGAGCGGTGGCCGCTGGCATGGGACTGGCTTTGGTGCCCACCTGTTTGATCGAAGAAGAATTGGCGCGTGGCGAAGTGGTGTCGCCGCCATGGAGCGCCGCACAACACGAAACCGCGCAAGCAGGGTACTTCTTTTGTTACCCCGAGAACAAAGCCCACTTGGAGGCTCTGGTGATTTTTAAGCAGTGGTTGCTGCTGCAAGTGGGTGTTGCGTGATGTACGTTGTGACGGCTGGGGCCTGTTTCGGAACCAATCATCTGCCTTGAATTTGCGCCAGGTCAAAGTCGTTCGCCTCGCCGCCCACCGCCTTGTTCGTTTTTGACTTGGCGCAAGTTGCAAAGAAGACCGCGGTTGTGAAATTCTGTTGGAGGAACACCCCTCTCACAACAGGAAAACAACCATGAAAACCAATGCAATTCAGCGGGCCATCCTTGCACTGACCTTGGTGGGCGGCGTCGTCGTGCCTTTGGCTGCCCAAGCGCAAAATTCACCTTGGCTGGTGCGTGTGCGTGCCGTCAACCTAGACAGCAGCAACAAAGACTCGACAGGCCTGGGCTTGTCGATCAACAACAAGGTCATTCCGGAACTGGATATCTCCTACTTCTTCTCTCCCAACTTGGCGGCAGAGTTGGTGCTGACCTACCCGCAAAAACAAGACATCCGCTCCAACGGAACCAAAATTGGTAGCTTCAAACACCTGCCACCCACCCTCACAGCGCAGTACCACTTCACCGGCATGGGCGCGTTCAAACCTTACGTGGGTGCTGGGGTGAACTACACCTTGATTTCCAGCGTGAAATTCGACCCTGCAGTGCAATCCGCCCTGCAACCCAGCCTGGAGAAAAACAGTTTCGGTTTTGCCGTGCAAGCCGGGTTCGACTATGAAATCGCCAAGAACACCTACCTGAACCTGGACATCAAAAAAGTACAGATCCGCACCGACGTGAAGTCCGCTGGAACCAAGGTAGGCGAATTCAAAATCGACCCTGTGTTGTTGGGTGTGGGCGTGGGCTGGCGTTTTTAAACTTTTGAACGGACGTGCGATCGGCACGCGTTCAAGGCCTGTGCGTTGAAGAACCTGTCCATGAACTGGGCGGGTTCTAAGAGCCGCTAACAAAACACCGCATACACCGTTCGCCCTGAGCTTGTCGAAGGGCCTTGCACCGACGTACGCGCTGGCTTCGACAAGCTCAGCCCGAACGGTTTTGTTAGCGAGTCTAAAGACAGGGCCGCAGTAGCCATCAGGTGTGAATCAAGCGCCCCCCCCCAAACGACCAGTTCTCCCAGGCTGTTTCTTCGAAGCAGACCATCACGTTTTCTGTGTTCAAGCCGGCCTGGCTCAAGAGTTCCATCAACTCGTTCAGCAGCTTTTTCTTGACCTTCACACTGCGGCCCACCGACCAGAGGATTTCAATCAGCACAAAGTCTTGATCGCGGTCGCTTTGTAAGTCGGGGTAGCGGGCGTCGAAACGGAAATCGTCCGCATCCAACTCCAGAACACGCTGAAACTGGTCGGTGGCGGGTACGCCGCTGGAGACCAAACAGGCGTGCACTGCGTCCAACACCTTGGTTTTGAAGGCGCTGGTTTTTGGCTTACGAACGGTCAGGGTAATCAGCGGCATGGCGGCTCCTGCAAAAAAGCCATGATGCCGGAAATGCTCAATCGCTGCTGTCGTCCACCGAAGGCGGTTTCACCACGGTCACAGGCACCGGACACAGCGCCAGCATGTCCCGTGCCACTGTTCCGAGTGCAGCGGTGCTCAACGCGCCGTCCCCACCCGCATGACCATCGCCAGACGCGGTCATGATCACGGCCTGGCAGCCGTGGGCCTCGACCATTTCCACCAAGAGTCGTGCCGGATCGCCAGTGGCAACTTCGGTCTCCACTTCCTGTCCACCGTCGCGCAGCAGGGCCACCACCTGGCTCATTAAATCCAAACCAGCCGCTTCGCGAATTTTCTCCAGCACCTCGGGGTCGTGGGCCACCACCATTTCATACAACGTGGCGGGGTCTTGCACATTGGCGACAACAAAGCGTGCGTGCAACCCTTTGCTGACCAACAACAAGGCGTGCTGGGCGGCGAGCAGTGCAGCAGCCGAACCGTCGGTGGGAATCAAAATCTTGAACATGGCGCACTCCCGATGGTTGGATGAGCCTCTACCTTACGCCTGTGGCGCGCGCTTGAACAGGGCGGTCCAGGTAACTCCTGATTGGCGACATTTCTCAGCCACCCTCACCACCGTTCGGTCTGAGCCTGTCGAAGCCTTGGGCGCAGTGCCACTCGCTACCCTTCGACAGGCTCAGGGCGAACGGAGGACGGCTGAGGGGTGTCCCTCATCAGGAGGTAACTTCAAACGCAACAACGCCCGCACAAAACCATGGTCGCTGCGGCAACGATCGCGTCCCTCGTGCAGGTGGTCGTTGAACACCTCCACCCGGCGTACATCACCGAGGGACACGCGGCTGCTGGCAACGAACTCCTCACTCACCAGCACCTGGTCCAACACCTCGGGATAGCCCTGGTGAATGTGGGAGTAAGCCACATCGCGCCGCAATGCCGCATCACCCTGCACATCCCAGGCACTGAAGAGGGCATGGTCGCGCGCACCTCTGTCAAACGCCACCTGGCTGGTGGCGGCGATGAGCTGCGTGGTGACGCTGTGTGGGCTGTCGTTCAAGTCGCCCATCAGCACCAGTGGCAAACGGGTGCGGTGCAGCAGCTCCACCACCTTCAAGCGCAGCGCGAGCGCCTCGGCGGCACGCATGATGTGCGATCGCAAACTGGCCACCGCCTGCACGGTGGGATCGTCGGTATCTTCCAAGGGCTTGCCTTGGGCGTCTTGCAAGAACTTCGGTCTTTTCGACTTGAGGTGGGCGGTGACCACACACACAGCCTGCCCGTGCGGCAGGCGCAGCGTGGCCACCAAGGGCGGTCGTTCAAAACGGGTGTGAGGCCCGAGGCCAGGCACTTGCACCACCGCTTGCGCAGGAAAGTCGGGCATGGACTCACTGCCCTCAAGCTTGAGCCGAGTAACCAACCCCACCCGAGGTGTGCCTAACGCGCCGGCTTGCACACCCGCACGGGCAGGCCCGTTTTCAGCACCAGGCACCAACACCGTGTCGTAGTGCAAACCGCTGCGGGCCACCGCTGTGCGCAAGGCCGCGTCGTCCCACACTTCTTGCACCGCCAGCACGTCGGCATTGAGCACTTTGAAACGCTCGCCCAGCCAATTCACCTTCCGTTCAAACTCAGGGCTGCTGTAGGGGTCTTGACCAGGGTAAAAGCTGCGATTGGGCAAAGCCAAATTCAGCACATTGCAGGTCGCCACCATGAGGGTGGCATAACGTGGGGCGCCAGTGGATTCAGGTGATGGGGTTGGGTTCATGAAGCCACTTTACCCGCATGTTTCACCAGGGATGCGGCCGTGCATGGGCGCGCCGGGGTGGTCGAGACGGCCGCAGCCAATACCCGCAACCGCATCCGGTCGGCCAGGCACTGTCGCATGGGTGCGTAGCGCTCAGACCCCATTTGGATTTGATCCTTGAAGCCAAAAAAGTGAGCGCTCATGCGGAGTTATTTGAAGTAACAGAGCGACCTGGAGAAAGTTGCGGGTAAACCAAGCCCGCGTGACCGCCGGAATATCCATCACGGCAGGTTGCTTGGCATGACACTCCAAACCGGGTTGGTGTTGAATTTGTTGGCCAGGCGCGACCAGTTGCTGGCCGAGGTCAAACGCTGGTAGGCCTCCAGCGCCCCGGGCACCCGATGCTGCACCGCATAGGCAATCGCAGGCTGCAAATTGCCCCAGTAGCTGGTGGCCTCGGGAAAGTAACCGCCTCGCAGTTGATCACCCGTGCCCGGTGGGTTGGGGACTTCGGTTTGTGCTTTGTAAACCGCACCCCAGTCCGTGAACCAGGGGCCGGTGCCTTTGAGGAAGTCGGGCTTGTCGGTGGGGGCCACCGCAATGGTGTAGGGAGCCGCTTCATAAAAGGGGTGCTCGTTGGGGCCCGTGCCGCCCAAACGGCCCACGATGCTGCGGGCCTTCCAGGCAAAAAACTCGTCCAGCTTGGTGCGGCTGGCAGCGGACACCGCAGGCTGCATGGCTTTCATGTAGCCGAACACGGCGGTGTAAAAGTCTTGCTGCCAGGTGGCCTCGAAGTAAACGTTGTTGCCCGCGCCGGAGTAGTCGCTGTAGGGCTCGGCCCCAGCCAAAGGGGTTGTTGGGCTGCGCCACATACAGCGCGTGGTTCCAGTCAATGTTGGCTTGCAAGGAGGCGAGAAACTCGTCTCGCAGCGGTGTGTCGTCGTCCGGGGTGATGCAAGCCACTTGCGCCAAGGTGCGGATGATCCAGGCGATGCCGCGTGTGGTGTTGGCCTGGGTTTCCATCACACCTTGGGTGAATTTGCGTCGCCAGTCGGTGGTCTTCAAAAAGTGCAAGGTGGCGGCGAATTGCAACTCTTCCATGAAGTACCAGCGACCCGTCACCAGGTAAGCCATGAAGCCAACCGAGGGATGGTGGGTGAACGCCCAGGTGGCTGGCGGCGTGCCGGTGGAGGCTGGCGTGAAGCTGTTGGTGGTGGAGGCACCGTTGTCGTTGATCTTGCTGCCGCCACCCACCACTAAATTGGGATAGCTTGAAAAGCGCAGCGGTCGTTGTGTTTTTTCGTCGCGAAAGTGAATGCCGTAACGCCCGGCGCTGTAGGCGTTGAAGATCAAACCGTTGTAGGCGCGGGCACTGGTGGTGGTGAGGTAGAGCACATCCCACTCGGGCAACAAACCGATGGAGCCGTGGTAACCCGCCCCACCCATACCGGTGGGCATGTTGCCCTGCTGCAAAGGGGTGTAGGTGCTGGGCAGGCCCAGCACCCGTGCGGCATCGGGTGCCACTTTGGCGCGGTAGGAAGGGACCAGGGCGGTGGATTGCAGGTAGCCGGTGTCGTGCTTGGGCGTGACCTGGGGGTCTGCTCCCAACCAAAACGAGGTGCTGGCCCCGCTGACCAATGGCGTGCGGCAGTGGTTGGGTAAATCAATGGCCGCATTGAAACGTGACGTGCCGCCCAGGGTGAACCCATAGGTGGCGGCTTTGCTGGTCGGGCCTGGCACCATCAGGTAGCCGTTTTCTATCCAGGGCAAAACCTCCACCGCACCACCGGCGTAAAGGCGCACTTCGAGCCACGCCACCAAATGGGCGTCGCTGCCGATGGGCTTGCGATAAAGCCATGAGGACATCTCGGGCCCGCTGACCCACTGTTTGAATGGCGCATCCCAGTCGGCCGCAGCCCAAGAGGCCTCACCGAAAGCACTGGCGGTGACGGCGGCGGTGATGCCTGTGGCCTTGAGTTCAGCCAAGGTCAGTGCAGAAGCGCCACCAGCAGAAGCGACGGGGGACAGCCGCACGGTGAGCGGGGCATTGGCACTCATGGAGGCCAAACCAGACACCACGGCGAATTTGAGCGAGCCATCGGGCCAGCGGTTTTTGGCAACCACTTGCAAGCGTGGCACGTCCGGGCTGATCACCGTTTGCCCAGACGCAACATCACCCGCACGGAACGCAAAACCCAGCGTGAAGGGTGTCAAGGTGTTGGTCAGCGGGCTGACCAGGCTGAATTGCATCGCGCCAATCGGCGCTGGCGCAGGCGCTGGCGTGGCCGCCACAGGCGTCGCAGTGCCAGCGCCACCCGCAGGTGCCGGGCTGCCAGCGGCCGGTGGGGTGTTGGCGCTGGCAGATGCGTCCCCCGAACCACCTCCACAGCCCACGGCGGAAATGCTCGTGAGTGCAGCTGCAGCGCGGCGCAAAAATGCTCTTCGTTCTTGTTGAGTCAGGCGAGGTGACATGCTGTTCTTCCCGTTATGCGGCTGGTACATGGTAGTTCGCCCATGTTGCACCCTCCCCCGGGTTCAATGGTTACAAAATGGTTGTCCACGGCCCGCTCCCCAAACAGCACAACGTCTGCCGACACCAAAACGAGCATCTTTTTACAACTGAGATGCCCACTCTGGGGCCGAGGGAATGGGCAGCAGGCAAGGCATAGGCGAAGATAGCCGCTGACAACGCTGCCGAGATTTCAAATTGAACACCCGCCCTCAAACCTCCGCCAATCGGTTCAATCGCCGCCGTCGCCAATTGCTGCTCAGCTCTGCTGCAGTGGGCGGATGGGCCGCCTCCCTCAGCGCCTGCGGGGGGGGAGGTGGCACAAACGACACAACACCAACCCCACCGGCACCAAGCGCGGCGCCACCTGCTGCTGCCCCCTCGCCTGGTGGCTCCAGCACTGGCAGCCCAACTTCTCCCTCTCCTGCACCACAAGGCGCGCTTCCCGTGCCACCCGCACCAGCCAAACCCGCATGGGCGGACACCATCCCAGCGGATACCTGGACCACCTTACCCGGCACCGCCTTCGCGCCCTGGGCCAAAGCCAACATCCCGGCAGGCACTTATTACGGCACCGACCCGTTCAATTCCATCGTGAACGCGTTTTGCGACCCTGCCAACGACCCTTGGTTGGGTGCACAGTATTTTTTTGGCGGCGGCCACGGCGACGGCAGTTGCAACGCCGTGTTGAAGTTTGACCACCAAAACCTGGCTTGGTCTATGGTGGGTTTGCCCACACCACCCTCGGTATACCTGCCGGGTTACCCCAACACCAAGCCCTACCCATCGGGCCGGGCTTTTGACGGCTGGTTCCTGCCCGCCAGTGAACTGCCCGATTCACGCGACCATGTTCATGCCGCGCCTGCTTTGGCACGTATGTCCACCCATATGTACGCCTCTGCCGTCAAACGCGGCACACGCTTACATTACTTTTATGCGGGTTACGCCGAGTTCGACACCGCCACTGGGCAGTGGATGGGCCGAGGCGTCGATCTAGGTGCGCAGTTGGTGAAGTTCCGCCCCCAATACGGCACCGTGCCCTTGCAACAAGGCACGGTGGCCATGTACGACGAAGTGACCGACCGCATGTTTGTCACGCTCACACCGGGTGACGCCGGCGGTGGTTGGCGCAACGCCATGATGGTGTTCAACCCCAATACACGCACCATTGAGTCGGTGCACGAGAGCAATGCCTCCACCTTCGGTTTGGTGAGCGAATCGCTGAACATGTGCCGCGTAGGCCGGGATCTGTTTTGTTTCAACAAAATTGGCAACTACGGCCAACCGTCACTGATGAACCAGGGTTTTGTCTTCAATATGGACAGCAAAACCTTCAAACGTTTTGTGCTGACCGGTGACACGCAGGGCTCCACCTTCGCCTTCAGCAATACGCAGGAAACCATCCCCAGTTTTTACGATGGCAAGGCCATACGCCGCTGGAATTACCAGGCCAGCGAGCGCAACAAAATTTACAGCGTGGATCCCAGGCCGGTGAGTGGGTCAGGGAGCATCACCGACCCGCTCGTCTTCGTGCAAACCGTGCGCAACATTGCAGGCACAGTGCCTGGCCGCCCCATGTTCATCTACAGCCGCTTGATGTACCACGGCGGCGCAGGCTGTGCCTTGATGATTCCAGAGGCCACATCCAACTGGGTCGCGCTGCGGTTGAGCTAGGCAGCAAAACCCCGTTCGGCCTGAGCCCGTTAAAGGATCATCCCGAACGGTTAAAGGTTTTGTTGAGACTTTCTGGCTGTTTCACAACAGCGGCACGCCCGTTTTGGATTGCACCTCGTCGCGTGTCACCCCGTCGGCCAGTTCCACCAGTTTCAAACCCGCGGGCGTCACGTCCATCACCGCCAGGTCGGTGATGATGCGGTTGACCACGCCCACACCGGTCAGCGGCAAGGTGCAGGCGGGCAAAATTTTCAAGTCCGTGCTGCCGTCTTTTTTCTTGGCCACATGCTCCATCAGCACCAGCACGCGGGCCACACCGGCCACCAGGTCCATGGCACCGCCCATGCCTTTGACCATCTTGCCGGGAATCATCCAGTTGGCCAGATCGCCTTTGCCGCTGACCTGCATCGCACCCAAGATACTCAGGTTGATCTTGCCGCCGCGGATCATCGCGAAACTTTCGTGCGATCCAAAAATGCTGGAGCCGGGTATGGTGGTGACGGTTTGTTTGCCTGCGTTGATCAGATCGGCATCCACTTCATCTTCATTGGGAAAAGGGCCGATGCCCAACATGCCGTTTTCGCTTTGCAGCCAGACTTCAATGTCGGCACGCACATGGTTGGCCACCAGCGTGGGCAGGCCAATGCCCAGGTTCACATAAAAACCGTCTTGCAGTTCTTGGGCGGCGCGGGCCGCCATTTGGTCGTGTGTCCAGCTCATATTTGCTCCGTAGAAAATCAAAGAGTCCGTTCGCCCTGAGCTTGTCGAAGGGTCTTCACCGAGTCACACACGGCTTCGACAGGCTCAGCCCGAACGGAGTGAGGAGGGTTGCCTTACACACCCGCCTTTTCGGTGATGGTGCGTTTTTCAATGCGTTTTTCGGGCGTGGCATTGAGCACCAAACGGTGCACATAAATGCCGGGCAGGTGAACCGCATCCGGATCGAACGTGCCCGTCTCGACAATCTCTTCCACTTCCACCACCGTCACCTTGCCAGCCATCGCTGCGGCAGGGTTGAAGTTGCGTGCGGTGCGGCGGAAGATCAAATTGCCGCTCTTGTCCGCCTTCCAGGCTTTGACCAGCGACACCTCGGGCAACAAGGCGCGTTCCATCACATAAGTGTGGCCATCGAACTCGCGCAACTCTTTGCCTTCGGCCACGATGGTGCCCACACCAGTTTTCGTGAAGAAGGCCGGGATGCCCGCACCACCGGCACGCAGCTTCTCGGCCAACGTGCCCTGCGGCGTGAACTCCAGCTCCAGCTCACCCGCCAGGTACTGGCGCTCGAACTCCTTGTTCTCGCCCACATAACTGGAGATCATTTTTTTGATCTGCCGGGTTTCGAGCAACTGCCCCAGGCCAAAACCATCGACACCCGCGTTGTTGGATATCACCGTGAGGTTTTTGACGCCCGAGTCGCGCAGCGCCGCGATCAGCGCCTCGGGGATACCGCACAAACCAAACCCGCCGACGGCGAGCAACTGCCCGTCCGCCACCAGCCCCTTGAGCGCCGCAGCGGCACTGGGATAAACCTTGTTCATGGAAGAACCTCCTGACGTTGGTATCGAATGGCCCGCAGGTTACTACGTAATGCATTACGTAGTGCCTACGTAAAATTAACTAAACCGACCCCGCATAAACCCTAAACCCACACCTGATGACCCGTTCCAGCGACGACATCGACTACCGCACCGCCTTCGACCTGGCCCCCGTCGGCTTGGTGCTGTCGCGGCAGCGGCAAATCACGGACTGCAACCAGCATTTGCTCGACATGTTTGGTGCCACACGCAGCCAGCTGGTGGGCCGCAGCCTGGAGGTGCTCTACCCCACCCTCGATGAGTTCGAGCGCACCGGTGAGCGCATCGCGGCCCAGCTCAACAAACAAGGTTGGTATGCCGATGAGCGCATCATGAAACGTGTGGGTGGCCCCCAAGCGGGAGAACTCTTTTGGTGCCACGTGAGCGGCCGCGCCCTGAATGCCAAAGAACCCCACGCGGCAGGCATCTGGAGTTTTGAAGACCTCTCATCGCGCCGCCAACTGCGCGCCGACCTGACACCGCGTGAGCGCGAGATCGCCGCCCTGTTGATTGAAGGGCTAACCAGCAAACTGATCGGCAAACGGCTGGACATCAGCCCACGAACAGTCGATGTTTACCGAGCGCGGTTGATGAAGAAGTACGGGGCGGCGACGACGCCGGAGTTGGTGAACAAGTTGTTGTCGAGTTAAGGATGCTCTGCACAACTCATAGCGGACTGTGGCAGCACGGGCTCAACACCGACCTTGCGAGTACACAGGTTCTCACCATTGGTGAGTGATTCTGCCCTTGAGTCGATGAACACAAGCTGAACGCTCCGTTGGGTCCCGCGTACAAGGTTGACTTAGCGCAATGCCATTGAGCAGTAAAGCAGATACCTTGTGAGTGCCCTCAGACCTCTCGCTTATTGACTTTTCTTTATTCATGACAAACCAATCCCGTTCGCCCTGAGCCTGTCGAAGGGCTTTGACCGAGGCGCGCGCTGGCTTCGACAGGCTCAGCCCGAACGGATTTTTTGTCGCGGTTTATGTAAATCTCAATAGCGCCAACCCGCGCGTGGTTCGCCGTCGCGCAGGCGGATCGAGAGCCGCTATTCCACAGCCCCAAGTTGCGATTGAGTTGGGTCGCCCGCAGCCGTGGCTCACCTGCATCGCCAACCGTTTGTCGCATGCTCGCCCACCCCCAAGGAGACGCCCATGAAATACCTCCCCACCTTGCGTCATGGCTTGCTGGTCCTTGCATTGGGATTGGTTTGTCTGCCCGCATGGGCCGATGACGATTGCGATGCGCCGCTGAATCGCTGGCAAACGCGTGATGCTGTATTGCAAATGGCGGCCGCAAAGGGCTGGCAGGTTCAAAGGCTGAAGATTGACGACGGCTGCTACGAAATTCGCGGCACCGACGCCCAAGGACGAAGCTTCAAAGCCAAGATCGACCCGGAGACCTTGAAGGTTTTGAAGATGAAACAAGACGAGCACCGGCGTGCCCGGGAACGTGAACACGATGACGAAGGTGCCACGCCACGGAGCCGACCGCCCTGAACCGACTGCACAACAGCGCACTCACCTTTGGTGAGTTCCAACACCGCACCGCGAGGCCAGATCGAGCCCCTATTTTTCCAACCTGACCCACACCAAGCATCACCATGTCCAAACCCATTCTGACCCTGTTGGCCACCGCCTGCGCGCTGGCCCTTCCCTCCCTGGCACACAGCCGCCCGCTCACGCTGACCGCCCAGCTCAAGAACTACGGCGGCGACGGTGCCTACCTGGCGGCCTACCTGACCGATGCCAAAGGCGTCTATGTGCGCACGCTGTGGGTGGCCGGTGGCAAAGCCAAGTACCACAAGCACCTGTCTGACTGGAGCCGCCTTTCGGCGGGTGACACCAAACGCCTGGACGGTGTCACTGGCGCCAGCGTGGGCGCGGGGCGCACGCTCACGGTCACCGCCGATTTGGCAGATGCACTGATCGACGCAGGTTATGAAATCCGCATCGACGCCGCTGCAGAGGACATGCGCGACAGTCCGGCTGAGGTCCGTGTGCCGCTGTCCACCGCCAACGTCGGCAAGCCGCAGGCCGGCAAGCAGTACATCCAATCGGTGAGCTTCCAACTTAAGTAGAGGCACTCGCATGAGTTGGAAAGCCATCCACCGCTGGTTGGGCCTGACCGTTGGTTTGCTGGCCGTGGTGCTGGGCGTCACTGGCGCCGTGTTGGCGATCGATCCGGTGCAGCAGGCGTGGCAGGCCCCCACGGCACCGGGCCATCTGTCGGTGGCCACATTGGTGGAGCGCGTGGCACGCACGGTCCCGCAGGCCGAGGAAATTCGGCGCCTGCCCTCGGGTGCCATCGTGGTGTTCAGTTTTGCCGGTGACCAACCGCAGGCGTCATACGTGGATCCGGCCGATGGCCGCGTGCTCGGTGCATGGCAAGCGTCGGTGCTGCCGCGCTGGGTGAAGAACCTGCACCGCTCGCTGCTGCTGGGCGACGCCGGGCGCTGGGGTGCAGCGGGCGTTGCACTGGTCATGTCCGTGTTGTGCGTTTCCGCGCTTGTGCTTTTACTTCGGCGCATGGGCGGCTGGCGGCGCTTGGCGATGCGGGTGCGTGGTTCGCTCGCCCAACGCATTCACGTGGTCGCCGGCAGAGTGGTGCTCGCCGTGCTTTGTTTGACATCGCTCACGGCGCTGACCATGAGCGCCTCCACCCTGGGGTTGATGGCGCGAGACACCCGGGCCGAGCCCGAGGTGCTGTCGGTGGTGTCCACCCAGCCTGCATTGCCCGGCGCGCAGATTGCCGCGCTGCAAAGCCTGGCTGTACAGGATTTGCGCAAGCTGAATTTTCCTGGCCCCACCGACCCCGAGGACACCTGGAAGGTCAACACGGCCCAAGGGCAAGGTTGGATAGACCGCTACTCCGGGCAGATGTTGGCCTGGCAGGACACCCCCTTTGCGCAGCGCGTGAACGACCTGGCGGTGGTGCTACACACTGGCGAGGCCGCCTGGCTCTGGGCCTTGGTGCTCGGGCCTGTGGGTGCCAGCGTGCTGCTCTTTTGGCTGTCGGGCGTTGTCATTTGGTGGCAGGCACGCCGCTTGGCCCCACACATCACAGGCAATACGCCGATGGCGCAGGCCGACGCGCTCATCTTCGTTGCCAGCGAAGGCGGCAGCACCTGGGGTTTTGCGCAAACGCTGCAAGACGCGCTGAGCCGTGGCGGCCACCGCGTACACACCAGCGCGCTGGAGAACTTTCAAACCACGGCCGCCACGCGCCATGTGTTTGTGCTTGCCGCCACCTATGGCGAAGGCCAGGCACCCGCCCACGCCAGCCACGCCCTGGCGCACATCGCCAAGCTCAAAGCGAGCGCTGTGCCGGTGACCGTGCTGGGGTTTGGCGATCGGCAGTTTCCCGCCTTCTGTGCCTTTGCCGACGCGCTCGAGCAGACGCTGCGCGCCCGGGGCTGGCCAGCGCTGCTGCCGCTCGAGTGCATCCATCAGCAATCAAGCCAGCAGTTCGCGCGCTGGGGCGTCACCCTGGCCCAGGCGCTTGGCGAACCAGTGGTGCTGGAGCATGTGCCGCGCGTGCCTCCCACCACTGCGCTCACGCTCATAGCACGCCAAGATTACCTGGGTGCGACCGAGCAGGCCACGGCGATCCTGCGCTTTGCGTGGCCTGTACAGGGCCTTTGGGCACGCCGGCCAGCCCGGATATTTCATCAGGGACGCGCTCATGCGGCGGTGCATGGGCGAGCCGGGGCGATCGAGACGGCCGCAGCCAAGGCCTGTGGGCCTTGGCGAGGAGTTGAGAACGCATCCGGCCGATCAGGCACTGTCGCATGGGTGCGTAGCGTTCGGTACAAACTGGATTTGGCACTCGAAGCCATCAAAGCAAGCAATCATGCGGTGTTGCGGGACATAGGAAAGCGACCTGGTGAAATATCCGGGCTAGGGCACGGTCTGGCGCGGTTTGCGGCAGGCGATCTCGTGGGCATCATGCCGCCCGATTCGGCCGTGCCGCGTTACTACTCGCTGGCGTCGGGTTGGCAAGACGGGTTTCTGGAAATCTGCGTGCGTCAGATGCCCAGTGGCCTGTGTTCAACCCACCTGCTGGGTCTAAAAATAGGGAACTCCATCGCCGCCTTCATTCGGCCTAACCCCGGTTTTGCGTTGCCCAAGACGCGCAAGCCTGTGTTGCTGATCGGCGCGGGCACAGGGGTGGCACCGCTGGCTGGTTTCATCCGCCGCAACGACAACCTCACCCCCATGCACCTTTACTTTGGTGGGCGCGACCCGGCGCGAGATTTTTACTTTGGGCCCGAACTTCAGCGCTGGCTCGGCGAAGGGCGCCTGACAACGCTGACGACGGTTTTCTCGCGAGTACCCAACGGCGGCGGTTATGTGCAGGACGCCCTGCGCCGAGACGCCGAGCGCGTACGCGACCTGGTGACACAGGGCGCCATCGTGCGCGTTTGCGGAAGCCGTGCCATGGCGCAGGGCGTGGCGCAGGCCTTGGACATGGTGCTGGCCCCCCTGCACTTGGACGTATCGACGTTGAAAGCCAAAGAGAGATATGCCGAAGATGTCTTCTGAGCCCCTTGCCGCCTGCAAGCGCACCACCTTGCACGGCCCGGCCATGGGCACACGCTGGTCGGCCAGTGTCGATGCCCACAACACCATGGACTTGGCGGCCTTGCACCGGGACCTCGCCGCTTCGGTAGAGCAAGTGGACACGCAGATGTCACCCTGGAAACCCGACAGCGACCTCATGCGCCTGAACCGTGCCCCTGTGGACACCTGGGTGGATCTGCCTGCTGAAATTCTGGAGGTACTGGACTGTGCGCTGGATGTCCACCGCCTGAGCGCAGGTGCATTTGACCCCTGCCTTGGGGCGCTGGTGAATGCCTGGGGCTTTGGCGCGGAGCGCGATGCACCCGACGCACAAGCGATCCGCGCCGCACGCCATTCACTGCCCCTCGGTGCGGACCGCTGCCTGGAGCTGGACAGGCCCGCAGGCCGCGCGCGTTTGCACGCGCCCTTGCAGCTTGACCTGTGCGGCATTGCCAAGGGTTACGCGGTGGACCGCATGGCCGCGGTGCTGCAACGGCACGGTGTGCAACATGCGCTGGCCGCCCTGGATGGTGAGTTGCGCGCCGTGGGCGCTCAGTCCAGCGGCCAGCCCTGGGCTGTGGCACTCGAACGTCCCGAGGTGGGGTGCCGATCTGTGCAAGGCGTCCTCGAACTGGAGGACCTGGCGGTGGCCACCTCGGGCGACTACCGACGCTACCTGCAGGTGGGCAATACACGCCTGGCGCACACCATGGACGGGCACCGCTGCGCGCCCGTGAACAACGAGGTGGCGTCCGTCACGGTGCTGGCACCAACCTGCATGCAGGCCGACGCCTGGGCCACGGCCCTGCTAGTGGCGGGCCCCGACGAAGGACTGGCCATGGCGCAGCGTTTGGGGTTGGAAGTGCTGTTTCTGCTGCGCCGGCCTGAAGGGCTGGTGGAGATGCGACAAAGGTCTGTTAACAATTAACTTGCCCCTGCGTGAGCCCCGCCCACAGGCGCAATCACCCACCAACAACACCGACACAAGCTGGCCGTCGCGGACGGCGCTGTGCCATGATGCGGGCCCTGCGACACAAGCCGGGTAGGCGACTCGAAGGTCAGAGCGGCTTTCAAGGCACACGCATCAACCGCCGTCTTGGGGGAAAACCGGTTGTGGAGCGCCATCGGCCCTTCACACCGTGGGGGTGTGCCAAAGGCGGCACATTGAGTCGTCACACTGCCACCTGCAAAATCTATATCTCGTTTTTATCAAGGAACCCAAATTGGAAAAGCTTCTTTCAAGCGTCGGCTCAATGCTTTACGGCATGAGGTTCACCATGCTGTTCTTCTACGTGGGCCTGGTCGGCATCATTTTTGGCATTCTCGGCAAGTTCCTGATCGAAACCTACAAGCTCATGACCACCTTGCTGTATGGAGATCTGCAAAAGATCGACCTCATCATCAAGGTGCTGGAGTTGGTGGACATGACCATGGTGGCCCAGCTCGTCTGGGTGGTCGCACTGGCCGGCGTTTCGCTGTTTGTGACAACAGGGCACTTTGACAGCAAAGACATGAAAAAGCCTGACTGGCTGGACCACGTCAATACCTACAACCTGAAGTTGAAACTTGCATTCGCCATCATCTCGATCTCAGGCGTTCATGCATTGAAGACCTACCTGAGTGGTGACCTGACTTTGGAGAACATCCAGATCGTGACCATGGTGGCTGTCATCCACTTCACCTTCGTGCTTTCCGCCATCGGCATCTCGTTTGCAGAGAGGCTGACGCGGGACAAGGCGTGAAGCGGCTTGTACTAGAGAGGTACCCTTGCGGAACGCCCGCCTGGGTACCTCTGTCAACCCAGAGGGCGGTGCAGCTCCATTGCTTTCAAGAGCCGTCGAGCCAACTCTCCACCGCCAAGCCGGGAACTCGCTTGAACTCCCTCAAGTTATGCGTCACCAAAGTCAAGTCTGCGGAACGCGCATGCGCCGCAATGAACAAGTCATGGCTACCAATCGGTGTGCCCGCTTTTTCTAGTAGCAAGCGGATCTCGGCATAGTGTTGATCTGCTTCACCGTCCAAGGCCAATACTGTCAGGTTCGACAACAGTGCATCCACTCGGTTTTGCAGCGGCACTGAGCCACGCTTGAGCGCACCAAAACGCAATTCACAAGCAACGACGATGCTGGTGCAAACGGTCTCGGGGGGAGCAGCGGCCAAACGGTCACGCACTGGGCCTGCGGGGTTCTTGATGAGCGCTGAAACGATATTGGTGTCCAACATCCAGGCGAGTTTTGCCATCAGAAAAAATCCCGCTCTTGAGGCGCAGGATCGTCGGGCAGTTCAAATTCCTCCGCAAGCGGCTCCCACTGCGCCAACAATTCGAGCAAACGATGTGACTTGATGGGTGTGATGATGAGGCTGTCGCCCTCTTTGCGCATCAGGGCTTGTTGGCCGTCCAACTCGAATTCACGCGGAATGCGCACCGCTTGATTGCGGCCATTGCGGAACAGGGAAACGGGGCGTTCAGGGTGGAGCATGGTCAGTCTCCTCAAGTTGGCATATGACAGAGCATATGCCAAACCTTCGCAAAGGTCAAACCGCCCTCAATGCACCATCCGCCCAAAGAAAAACGCCCCATCCTGCACATCCACCGGAATCACATCCTTAGGCCCGAACTTGCCTTCCAGGATCAGCTTGGCCACCGGGTTTTCAATGCGCTGTTGGGTGGCGCGTTTGAGGGGCCTCGCACGAAAGAGGTCGTCGAAGCCGACCTTAGCGACTCGAACGGTCAATGACTTCGCCGATGCAGTTTGCATTGCACTGAGTACGATTATTGAGGTTTCCATAAAACATGACACCCCACACCGTTCGGGCTGACCCTTCGACGGTGCTCAGGACAGGACCTGTCGAAGCCAGCGCGTACCTCGGCAAATGCCCTTCGACAGGCTCAGGGTGAACGGAGGGTGGTTTGTCATGAATTTTGCAAACGTCAATAATGTCAGCAACGTGACGCATTGCAAGCCGTTGCAGAACGATGGTCTATGGTTCCATCCGGTCAATTGCGGTTGGTCGCGAGAAGCGGCTTCCTGGCACGCCAGTCCATCAACCCAGAAACCGACCTGGCGATGACCAGTCAGGCCGTTGTCGATTCAGTGAGTCTGGCCGTTGACCTAAAGTGCCAGTGTGATCTCCACGTATCGCGCTCACTCCATGCACACACTCTCCACACTCCTGCCTATACTGGGATGCGACTGACCCGACCTCAATCACCGCTCGACCATGGATAACGCCCTGATCCTGATTGTTGAAGACGAGCCGCAGATTGCCGATATTCTGGTGGCTTACTTCGCCCGTGAGGGCTTCCGAACGGTGACGGCGGGCGACGGTGATCTGGCGCTTCAGCACCACCAGATGCTGTCGCCGGACTTGGTGGTGCTGGACGTGAAACTACCCCGACGTGATGGATTCGACGTACTGGCAACGTTGCGCGCACGCGGCACCACGCCTGTCATCATGGCAAGCGCGATGGGCGAGGACCTGGACAAGCTCAGTGCGCTACGCATTGGGGCCGACGACTACGTGGTCAAGCCCTTCAACCCGGTGGAGGTCGTTGCCCGGGCCAAAGCCGTGCTGCGCCGTACACGAGGTGAGGGCAGCGATGCGGCCTTGCTGCGAGTAGCCGGTCTGACCGTGGACACCAGCGCGCACAGCGCGAGCCTGCAGACGGCCAATGCCCCCAGGCAAGCGCTGATCCTGACGCTGACCGAATTCCGCCTGCTGAGCTTGATGGCGCGCAGCCCGCACAAGGCCTTCAGTCGTGCTGAGTTGCTGGATGCCTGCCTGCCCCCTGAGGGAGAGGCCCTCGAACGCACGGTGGACAGTCACGTGTCCAAGTTGCGCAAGAAGCTGGAAGCCGCCGACGGACCTGGCTGGCTCGAAGGCGTGCGCGGCGTGGGCTACCGCCTGAAGTCAACATGAGCAGTTCGCAGATCTACTGCCTCGAAGCGTCGCGATGAAGGCTCGCCGTTTGCGCACCCAGTTGACGCTGGGCATGCTGATCTTCTTCGTTGGCGCATTTGGCTTCATCTACGGCGGCTCCCGCACACTGGACGAGTGGCTGATGTCCCGTTACCTGAACAACCTGCCACCAGCAGCCCAGCGTGCCGGGCGCGACCTCGAAGCGTTGCGGCTGCCCGATCCGGCTGATCTGCGGGTGCTCAAGGAGGCCTCGGAGGCCGGTCATGCACAGGGGCAGTTGTACAGCGACCTGGGCCTGGCCGTGCTGACGGTCTTGGCTGCCTGCGTGGCGCTCTGGCTGGCCATGGGTGTGGGTCAGCGGCTGGCCCGTCCGATCGAACGCGTGGCGCAGGCAGCGCGTCGCGTGGCGCAGGGCGACCTGGACGCCCGCGCTGAGCCGGGCCGCGACAGCAGCCTGGAACTAAGGCAACTGGTCGATGACTTCAACCACATGGCCGACAGCCTTGCCGCATCACGGCGTGAGTTGAAGGAGTCGACCGCCGCGATTGCGCACGAGTTGCGCACACCGCTCACCATCCTGCGCGGGAGGCTGCAAGGGATCCACGACGGCGTGTTCGCCAGCGGCCCGGCCGAGATCACAGCACTCATCCAGCAGGTCGATTCGCTCAGCCGGGTGGTGGAAGACCTGCGCGTGGTCAGCCTGGCCGACGCAAACAGCCTGGCGCTGCAGTGCTGCCAAGTGGAACTTGCCAATGAAGTGGAAAGCCTGCTGCCAGTGATCGAGCCCGACCTGCATGCGCTGGGCATGCGGCTGGAGCTGGACCTGCGCCCGGTGCGGGTCCATGCGGATCCGCAGCGCTTGCGCCAGATGCTGATCTGCCTCTTGGACAACGCGCGCCGCTACGCCAGCGAAGGTGGCGTGGTGCGCATCGAAACCCACGCATCAGGCAGTGCGGGCGTGCTGCGTGTGCTCGATCGTGGCGCCGGCTTTCCGCCAGGCAGCGCCGAGAGAGCGTTCGAGCGCTTCTGGCGCAGCGAGGCGTCACGCTCGCGTCAGACCGGGGGCAGCGGCCTTGGGCTGAGCGTGGTCCGCGCCATCGCCGACGCCCACGGCGGACAGGCGCACGCGGCCAATCGGCCCGATGGGGGCGCGGTGTTGGAAGTCCGGTTGCCTGCATCGACCTGAAATTCTTTCCCGCCCAGCCTCCAGCTTCTCCACAGAGTCTCCATCCAGGGTGCACCGGATTTGCATCGACCGTTTCTACAGTGAAGTCAGTTGTTCCCGAGACTGGCATCCGCCGCGTCCGGGCACAGCACCTCACAAGGAATACCGATGACAACCACCCGATGTGCCACCTCTGCCCGGATCAATCGCCGCCACCTGCTCTCAATGGCTCTGGCCACCGCCGCTTTGGCCGCTTGTGGCGGCGGCAACTCCGAAATCAAAAACGCCGCCAACGCCGCCCGACGACAAGAGCTGCTTGATCGACTGGCCAGCAAGGCGGTGGCCGCCGGTCTGGTGTCGGCCAGCCTTCACTACGCCGATCGCCAATCCAGCGCCGCGGCCGCCGCCGGCCTTCGGCAAAAGGGCGCGCCTGCTGCCACGGCCATCGGCGACTGGCTGCGCATCGGGTCTGTCTCCAAGGCGATGACGGCCTGCATGGCCGCCAAGCTGATTGACCGTGGGCAACTGAGCTGGACGCTCAGCCTGGCTGATGCCCTGCCGGACTTGGCTGCCAGCATGCTTCCGGCGTTTCGGACCGTGACAGTCGTGCAACTGCTCGAGCATCGCGGCGGCTTGATCGCAATGAACAACGCTGCCGACATCGGCCTCTTCCTGGAGTTCCTCGCCACGCAGACCGAGCCCGTGCCCGAGACCCTCGCGGGTCGTCGCCGCTTCGCGGCTGCCTGGGCGCTGCAACAGGCCCAGCCGGGCGTGACGCCGGGCCAGGACTTTCTGTATTCCAACGTCGGCTACATGCTGGTCGGCATGATTCTGGAAGCCCGTAGTGGCAAGAGCTTCACCGCCTTGTTCGACGAACTGATCGTTCCCCTGGTTGGCATGCCTGGCGGACCTGGCTTGAGCCCGGGCCTGCCAACCACGGCAGGCCTGGCCATACAGCGCGGGCATGTCGGCACCCCGGGTGCAGTGCAGTTCTTCGAATGGAACCCGCCCGAGCTGGAGGGTTGGAATGAAGTGCTGGGCGAGGCCGCAGGCGGTGTGTTCGCCACCGTGACCGGCTACGCCAAGTGGCAGCAGTTGCACCAGCAGGCCCTGAGTGGTGAGCCCACCCCACTGCCGGCAGCGTATGTGCAGCGTCTTCGCAATCCTGTGGGCGACTATGTATTGGGCTGGGACGTGGGCCCGCTGCCAGACGCCTTCAAGCAAAAGGTCTGTCTCCACCATGGAGGCACCGGCGACGGCTTCACTGCCTACAGCGTGATCGCACTGGATGGCCAGTTCGCCATCAGCGCCTTCACGAACACCGGTGCGCAAGAAGGCAGTCAAGACCCCGGCTGGACGATAATAAGTCTGCTCACCAAGGCGATCATCGAGCTGCAGGCTGGCTGGGCGTGAGGGTCCTGCGAATGTCTGCTTCAATAGGGCCAGGTTATCTACGCGAAGATCCGCAAGCGGTCGTGTCCAGATTTTCAATCCGCAAGCTTGAACAGCCGCCTCACCGAACTTACCAACAACTCATGAAAGTCAAACCAGCCTCAATGCACAACCCGCCCAAAGAAAAACTCCCCATCCTGCACATCCACCGGAATCACATCCTTCGGCCCGAACTTGCCTTCGAGAATCAGCTTGGCCACCGGGTTTTCAATGCGCTGTTGGATGGCGCGTTTGAGGGGGCGGGCACCGAAGGCGGGGTCGAAGCCGACTTTGGCGAGTTCGGCCAAGGCTTCAGGCGACACCTCGAGCTTCATGTCCATTTTCTCGATGCGCCCTTCCAGCACCTTGAGCTGAATCTTGGCGATGGCGGCGATGTTCTTGTTGTCCAGTGCGTGGAAGACCACGGTCTCGTCAATGCGGTTCAGGAACTCGGGGCGGAAGTGTTGTTTCACTTCGACCCACACGGCTTCGCGGATGACCTCGCTGTCTTGGCCGGCCAGGTTCATGATTTGGTGTGAACCCAGGTTGCTGGTCATCACGATGACGGTGTTTTTGAAGTCCACGGTGCGGCCTTGGCCGTCGGTGAGGCGGCCATCGTCCAGCACTTGCAGCAACACATTGAACACGTCGGGGTGGGCTTTTTCCACTTCGTCGAGCAAGAGCACGCTGTAGGGGTTGCGGCGCACCGCTTCGGTCAGCGCACCGCCTTCGTCGTAACCCACATAGCCTGGTGGCGCGCCGATCAATCGGCTGACGCTGTGTTTTTCCATGTACTCGCTCATGTCAACGCGGATCATGTGGTCCTCGCCGTCGAACAAGAAGCCCGCCAGCGCTTTGCACAGCTCGGTTTTGCCGACGCCTGTGGGGCCCAGGAAGAGGAAGGAACCAGTGGGGCGGTTGGGGTCCGACAGACCCGAGCGCGAGCGGCGAATGGCGTTGGCCACCGCAGTGATGGCTTCGTCCTGGCCCACCACACGCTCGTGCAGGCGGCCCTCCATTTGCAGCAACTTCTCGCGCTCGCCTTGCATCAGCTTGGCCACAGGAATGCCAGTGGCGCGGGCCACCACTTCGGCAATTTCTTCAGCGCCCACCAAGGTGCGCAGCAGTTGCGGTTTGCCGCCCACCTGTTTGGCTTTGCCTTGCTCTTTGGCCTGCGCCTCTTTGAGTTTTTTCTCCAGGTCGGGCAGCTTGCCGTACTGCAACTCGGCGAGTTTGTTGAAGTCGCCTTTGCGTTTGAACTCTTCAATTTGGGTGCGAATGCGGTCGATCTCTTCTTTGACGTGGGCCGAGCCTTGCGCGGCAGCCTTCTCGGCTTTCCACAGGTCGTCCAGGTCAGAGGCTTCGCGCTCGAGCTTGCTGATTTCTTCTTCGATCAGCACAAAACGTTTTTGCGAGGCTTCGTCTTTCTCGCGGCGCACGGCTTCGCGCTCAATCTTCAATTGAATCAAGCGGCGATCTAACTTGTCCATCACCTCGGGTTTGGAGTCGATTTCTATCTTGACCTTGGCTGCCGCTTCGTCGATCAGGTCGATCGCTTTGTCGGGCAGGAAACGGTCGGTGATGTAGCGGTGGCTGAGCTCAGCCGCCGCGACGATGGCCGGGTCGGTGATCTCCACGCCATGGTGCACTTCATATTTTTCCTGCAAGCCGCGCAAGATCGCAATGGTGGCCTCCACCGTGGGCTCGCCCACCAGCACCTTTTGAAAACGGCGTTCCAGCGCAGCGTCTTTTTCGACGTATTTGCGGTACTCGTTGAGTGTGGTCGCCCCAATGCAATGCAACTCGCCACGCGCCAAGGCGGGTTTGAGCATGTTGCCCGCGTCCATGGAGCCTTCGGTTTTGCCCGCGCCCACCATGGTGTGAATTTCGTCGATGAAGACGATGGTTTGGCCTTCGTCTTGGGCCACTTCTTTGAGCACGGCCTTCAAACGTTCTTCAAACTCGCCACGGAATTTGGTGCCTGCCAAGAGCAAGGCCATGTCCAGCACCAACACCCGTTTGTTCTTGAGCGACTCGGGCACTTCACCGGCCACGATGCGCTGGGCCAGGCCCTCGACGATGGCGGTTTTGCCGACGCCCGGCTCACCAATCAACACCGGGTTGTTTTTGGTGCGGCGCTGCAGCACCTGGATGGCGCGGCGGATTTCATCGTCGCGGCCAATCACCGGGTCGAGCTTGCCTGCGCGGGCGCGTTCGGTGAGGTCGAGCGTGTATTTTTTGAGCGCCTCGCGCTGGCCTTCGGCTTCCGGGTTGTCCACTTTGGCACCACCGCGCACGGCGTCGATCGCGGCTTCCAGGGCCTTGCGGGTCAGGCCATGTTCTTTGACCAAAGGCCCTAAGGTTTTGTGCTCGGCCACCGCAAGCAAGAACATCTCACTGGAGATGAACTCATCGCCACGTTTGCCAGATTCTTTCTCCGAAGCCTGCAGCACCGCCGCCGTGTCACGGCTGGCCTGCACCTGCTCGCCCCCTTGCACCTGGGGCAGTTTGGCCATCGCCCCTTCGAGCGCTTCTTGCAGCTTGGCGGTGCTGACCCCGGCGCGCTCCAGCAGCGCCTTGGGGCCGTCCGTCTGGGCCAGCATGGCGGCCAGGATGTGGACGGGCTCGATGTAGGGGTTGTCGCGCTGAATCGCCAGGCTTTGGGCGTCAGACAGGGCATCTTGGAATTTGGTGGTGAGTTTGTCGAGTCGCATGGGTAATACCTCCGTATGCCCTAAGAGTGGGGCACAACCGGCGGTTTTTCAAGCGCTCAATTTGTTGCGCAAGGCCGCAAGCCCTGATTTAGATCAAAGTCAGGCCCAAATCAGCTTGGCCAGGCGAAAGCCCAGCGCCGCGCAGCCCAGGGCGCCCAGCACATGGGCCAAGGTGTGAAGCAGCGCCCAAGCCCAATCACCCCGCTGCAACAAGTTCAACGATTCAGCCGAAAACGCTGAGAAGGTCGTCAGGCCACCCAAAAAGCCGGTCACCAGGAGCAAACGTAAGGTGTCATTCGGCTGGCGCTCGAAATACACCATGGCCATGCCGATCAACAGGCCGCCCACGCAGTTCACGAGCACCGTACCCACAGGGAAGGCCGCGCCGCCGGTGTTGAGCCACAGGCCCGCCCACCAACGGAACACTGCGCCCAGCGCCGCCCCTGTGGCTACTGCAAACAGCGACGTGAGGGACAGTGCATTCATAGCGCAGTGGTGGGTGACCCGGGAACCCACTTGGCCAGCGCCACGTCATCACTCGCCCGCGCATCCACCCAACGCCCGCCGTCTGCGGTGTGTTCCTTCTTCCAAAACGGCGCTTGGGTTTTGAGGTAGTCCATGAGGTACTCGCAGGCCGTAAACGCTTCACCCCGGTGCGCCGCCGCCACGCCCACCCAAACGATTTGGTCTTGCGGCAACAGCGGGCCCACGCGGTGGATGATGCGTGCGGCCAGGATGTTGAACCGTGCTCGGGCGGCGTGAATCATGGCCTCAATCATTGATTCCGTCATGCCGGGGTAATGCTCCAAGGTCATGCCCTGGATGGCGTCACCGCTGCTGTGCTCGCGCACCGTGCCCAAAAAACTCACCACCGCGCCAGCGCCTGCCACCTCGGCGCGTAAAGCGGCCACCTCGGTGCTCAGGTCGAAGTCCTGGGTTTGGATGCGCACGCTCGTTGTCAACCTATTTACCTTTACTTCATTCAAGACAACCACCCACCCTCCGTTCGCCCTGAGCCTGTCGAAGGGCCGACACTGAGGCATACGCTGGCTTCGACAAGTCCTGTCCTGAGCCCCGTCGAAGGGTCAACCCGAACGGTGTTTTGTCGGGACTCTTGGTACGGCCCTGTGAAGTCATAACCGTTCGCCCTGAGCCTGTCGAAGGGTAGCGCATGAAACCTGGGTTTCGACAGGCTCAACCCGAACGGAAGTTAATACTTCACAGAGCAGGATCAACAATGAAAGTCTCAATAAACGCAGTCACGTCAGCCCCCTGTCACGGGCGGGAAAAAAGCGACTTCGGCACCGTCTGGCAGCGGCGCGTCCATGCTGCACAAGGTTTGGTTCAACGCGCAGCGCAATGCTTTGTCGTCGTCCAAGGCCACGGCGTGAAGCACACTGCTGGCACGCAAACGTTGGCGCAGCATTGCGACGGTTTCACCGGCCACATGCGGCACGGTTTCGCCCTCACCCAAGGCCTCGCGCACCGAGGCGAAATACCGTATGCGCAGACTCATCAGGCAAGCCCCGAGAAAAACTCGCTGTAGGGCAGGTAACGCACCAGGTCGCCGGATTGAATGGTTTGGCCCGGTGGGTTGTCCACCAACCCATCACCCCACACGGTGGACGTGAGGACACCCGACCCTTGGTGCGGGAACAAGTCCAGCCCGCCATCGGCATTGCGCCGCACCCGCAAGAACTCGCGCCGTTTGTCTGCACGTGGCCAGTTGAAATCCGCACGCAAGGCATAACCTGACGGTGCTGCAGGCGACAAGCCCTGCAGTTGCAACAACACTGGCCGCACCAGCAGCAAGAAGGTGACAAAACTCGACACCGGGTTGCCCGGCAGGCCCATCACATGGCATCGGTGGTCACCAGTTTGGATTTGCCCATACGCCAAGGGCTTGCCGGGTTTGATCGCCAGTTGCCAATCATGCAGCACGCCTTCAGCAGCGAGTGCAGGTTTCAGGTGGTCCTCTTCACCCACCGACACACCGCCACTGGTGATGATGAGATCGAATTTTTGAGCGGCTTCGCGCAGCGCCGCGCGGGTGGCCTCCAAGCGATCCGGCACCAGACCGAGGTCTTCGCAGCGCCCTCCCAAGGCCTGCACGCAGGCGATGAGGGTGGCGCGGTTGCTGTTGTAGATGGCACCGGGCCGCAAAGGTTGCCCTGGCATCACCAACTCGTCCCCGGTGGAGAACACGCCCACACGCGGCTGGCGGTAGACGGTCACCGTGGTGGCACCTACTGTCGCCACCATGCCCAGCGCCTGCGGCGTCAAACGTGTACCTCGCTCAAGCACCACCTGCCCCACGGCCACGTCTTCACCGCGCTGTCGAATCGCATTGCCGACAGACGGCACAGCCAAGAACCGCACAGCGCCATCCAGGCTTTCGGTTTGTTCTTGCATCAATACCGCATCCGCCTCAGCGGGAACAGGCGCGCCAGTGAAGATGCGGGCAGCGGTACCGGGTTGCAACGGCACGCCCACACTGCCCGCCGCGATGCGCTGGCTCACCGGCAACACCGTGCCCAGTTCTTGGACCTCGGCCACGCGCAAGGCATAACCATCCATGGCACTGTTGTTGTGGGGAGGGACGTCCAGGGGGGAAACAACGTCGGCTGCCAAGACACGGCCCAGGGCAGAGGCTGCGGGCACGGTTTCGGTCGCAAGGGCATTCGATGATGCCAACGACTGCCCTAGCATTGTCACTGCGTCATTCAACGAAATCATTATGAGCACTCAGTAGTGGTAACGAAGCTGAGCAATCAGAAGTGCCCCGCCCTCGATTCTGTAAACCATCCGATGCTCATCATTGATGCGCCGCGACCAATAACCAGACAAGGCATGTTTAAGTGGCTCGGGTTTTCCAACACCGGCAAAGGGGTCGCGTTTCACTTCGGCGATCAGCTTGTTGATCCGCTCCACCATCTTCTTGTCTTGTTTCTGCCAATAAAGATAGTCTTCCCAAGCCTCGTCAGCAAAGATCAACTTCACTTGACCAACTTCCGCTCGACGCCTTTGCCCGCACCCAGTTGCTCCACCGCGCCCAGCAGGCGCTTGGCATTGGCCGGATTGCGCAACAGGTAAGCGGTTTCTTCCAGCGCCTGGTAGTCTTCCAAGGACAGCATCACCACCGACTGCTCACCATTGCGCGTGATGATCAAAGCCTCGTGGTCTTCGCAGACGCGATCCATGGTGCGGGCGAGGTTGGCGCGGGCTGAGGAGTAGGTGATGGCATCCATGATGATGTCCCGAATGAATTGTACATATTATCGTACAACTTTCTCGGATGGTGGCCACTTCACAGAAGTAGGCCACCGGAACTCAGCTTCGTTCGGCAATCATTGCTTTGACTTGATCCACATCCACCCCCATCACCACAAACCGCTTAGGAAGGTTCTCAATGCCTTCCAAGCCCGCAGGGCGCGGTGGTTGTTGGCCGATGGCTTCGACGATGGTTTCGGCGAATTTGGCGGGCAGTGCGGTTTCCAGTACCAACATCGCCACGCCTTGTTCGACGAACTGATGCGCCACTTTGAGGCCGTCGGCGGTGTGGGTGTCGATCATCACGCCCGCGCGTTGCCAGGTGGCCTGGATGGTGGCCAGGCGGTCAGCATGGGTGCTGGTGCCGGAGACAAAACCAAACTTCTTGATGGCCTGGAATTCGTCGGCGGACAGGGTGAATGAGCCTTTTTCTTCCACCTCGGTTTTGAAAAGTTGTTTGACGCGAGCGCCGTCGCGCGCTAGTAGGTCAAAAACAAAACGCTCGAAGTTCGACGCTTTGGAGATATCCATCGACGGGCTGGACGTTTCAAACGTGTCGCTGCTGCCCCGCACCCGGTAAGTGCCGGTGCGGAAGAACTCGTCGAGCACGTTGTTTTCGTTGGTTGCCAGCACCAGTTGTTTGATAGGCAACCCCATGGAACGCGCCACATGGCCCGCGCAAATATTGCCGAAGTTGCCGGAGGGGACGGCGAAACTCACTTGCTGCAAATCCGTTCGCCCTGAGCCTGTCGAAGGGTTGGTAGCCTGGAAGTAACCCGCGAAGTAGTAAACCACCTGGGCCAGCAGCCGCGCCCAGTTGATGGAGTTGACGGTGCCAATCTGATGGCGGCGTTTGAAGGCCAGGTCGTTGGAGACGGCTTTGACGATGTCTTGGCAGTCATCGAACACACCTTCAATGGCGATGTTGTGGATGTTGGGGTCTTGCAGGCTGAACATCTGAGCCTGCTGGAACGCGCTCATGCGGCCATGGGGGCTGAGCATGAAAACTTGGATGCCTTTTTTGCCGCGCATGGCGTACTCGGCCGCGCTGCCGGTATCCCCCGAGGTGGCCCCCAAGATGTTCAGCGTTTGGCCACGGCGGGCGAGTTCGTACTCGAACAAGTTACCAAGCAACTGCATGGCCATGTCTTTGAAGGCCAAGGTAGGGCCGTTGGACAGGGCTTGCAATGCAAGGCCGGGTTCAAGCGGCTTCAAGGGCGTGATTTCCGGCGTGCCGAAGACTTGTTCGGTATAGGTCTTGCGCACCAGCGTTCGCAAGTCATCCGCCGGAATGTCATCGATGTAGAGCGACAAAATTTCAAACGCCAGATCGGCGTAAGGCAGGCTGCGCCACTTCGTCAACGTGGCGGCATCGACTTGCGGATAGTGGGTGGGCAAGTACAAGCCGCCATCGGGGGCCAAGCCCTCCAACAAGATGTCGCAAAAACCGCGCTGGGTTTGATCGCCTCGGGTGCTGATGTATTTCACAAAAATCTCCGCAATACGCTCACAGAGCGTTGCCGTAAAAAACCACGTCTAAAAACAAACGTGCGCCAACCAGCGCACAAAAACCACCGATCAACAGCAACCAATGCAGGGTTTGACCGCCCATGTGGTCAGTGGCTTGCAATCCGGTGAGCCAAGCAGTGCATGCGCCAAACATGCCCGACACATTGAACAGCCAGTGGGGCCAAGACAAACTGCCCCATAGCACCACACCCAAGATCAACGCCAAGTAGAAAGACAGCTCCCACGGTTTGTAGCCCAGGTGGCTGAGTTTGACCAAAGACACCAAGGTCAACGCAGTCACCAGGGTGGGCATGGAGGGTAGTACCGAGGTTTCGATTCGACCTTAAATCAAATCCTCTTTGCGAATTTTCACGATAGGTGCCAGCACCGTAGGCAAGGCTTGCATTTGCGCCACGGCTTTGCTCATTTCACCTTCGAACGTGTTGTGGGTGAGGATGATGACGTCGGTGTGGGTTTCGCCTTGGGCCGACTCACGCTGCAGCAGCGCATCAATCGAGATGTTGTGCTCAGCCAAGATGCCAGTGATGCGGGCCAGCACACCGGCTTGATCGGCCACTTGCAGGCGCAGGTAGAAAGAGGTGACCACCTTGTCGATCGGCAAGATGGGCGTGGAGGCCAGTGCATTGGCTTGGAAGGCCAAATGGGGCACACGGTGGTCGGGGTCGGCGGTGTGCAGGCGGGTGATGTCCACCAAATCAGCAATCACGGCCGAGGCGGTGGGCTCGGAACCGGCACCTTTGCCGTAGTACAACGTGGTGCCCACCGCGTCCCCCTGCACCATGACGGCGTTCATCGCACCTTCGACGCTGGCAATCAAGCGCTCAGACGGAACCAAGGTGGGGTGCACACGCAGCTCAATGCCCGCGTCACGGCGGCGTGCGATACCGAGCAATTTGATGCGGTAGCCGAGTTGTTCTGCATAGGTAATGTCAGCGGCTTGCAGCTTGGTGATGCCTTCAACATAAGCCTTGTCGAATTGCACCGGGATACCAAAGGCAATCGCACTCATGATGGTGGCTTTGTGCGCGGCGTCCACACCTTCGATGTCAAAGGTGGGATCCGCCTCGGCGTACCCCAGACGCTGCGCTTCTTTGAGCACGGCGTCAAAGCCCAGGCCCTTGGAGCGCATTTCGCTCAAGATGAAGTTGGTGGTGCCATTGATGATGCCGGCGATCCATTCGATGCGGTTGGCCGTGAGGCCTTCACGCAGCGCTTTGATGATGGGAATGCCACCGGCCACTGCGGCTTCAAACGCCACCATCACGCCTTTGGCGCTTGCCGCAGCAAAAATTTCGGTGCCGTGTACGGCGAGCAGCGCCTTGTTGGCAGTGACCACATGTTTGCCTGCCGCGATGGCTTCCATGACCAGGGTTTTGGCCACACCGTATCCACCGATCAACTCGATGACGATGTCAATGTCAGGGTTCGCGATGATGTCGCGTGCATCGGCCACCACCTTCGCGGCATCGCCCACGATGGTTTTGGCGCGCGCCACGTCCAAATCCGCCACCATCGTGATCTGAATGCCACGGCCGGCACGGCGCTGAATTTCTGCTTGGTTGCGAGTGAGCACATGGAAGGTGCCGCTGCCAACGGTGCCAATGCCGAGTAGGCCTACTTGTATGGGTTTCATGCTGATTGCCCTGTGGGGCTCCATCGTGGTCAAAAAAATGAACGCCTGAATTTAACGAAAAAAACTAACGAGCATGGCGCTTGCGATAGCCATCCAAAAACCGGGCAATGCGGCCAATGGCCTCGGCCAGGTCGTCGGAGTTGGGCAAGAAAACAATTCGGAAGTGGTCGGGCTTGGCCCAGTTAAAACCCGTGCCTTGCACGATCAGCACCTTCTCTTCGGCAAGCAGTTCGTAGGCGAACTGCTGGTCGTCGGCGATGGGGTACATCAGAGGATCCAACTTGGGAAACATGTAAAGCGCTGCTTTGGGCTTGACGACACTCACACCCGGAATTTGGCTGATCAGCTCGTAGGCCAAATCACGCTGGCGGCACAAACGGCCGCCAGGTGCCACCAAGTCCTTGATGCTTTGGTAGCCACCCAGTGCCGTTTGAATCGCCAACTGCCCGGGTGTGTTGGAACACAGGCGCATCGAGGCCAGCATGTTGAGCCCTTCGATGTAGTCCTTGGCATGGCGCTTTTCGCCCGACACCACCATCCACCCAGCGCGGTAGCCACACGAGCGATAGTTTTTGGACAAGCCGTTGAAGGTGACAAAGAGCACGTCATCCGCCAGTGATGCAATGCTGGTGTGGGTGATGCCGTCGTAAATCGTTTTGTCGTAAATCTCGTCGGCAAAAACAATGAGCTGGTGCTGGCGAGCCAACTCCACGATCTCCAGGAGCACGCTGTCCGGGTAAAGCGCGCCAGTGGGGTTGTTGGGGTTGATCACAACGATCGCCTTCGTATTCGGCGTGATCTTCTTTTTCATGTCGGCGATGTCAGGCAACCAACCTGATTGCTCGTCGCAGATGTAGTGCACAGGCGTACCACCCGACAACGCCACAGCTGCTGTGTACAGCGGGTAGTCGGGCGAAGGAATCAACACTTCGTCGCCATCGTTGAGCAAGGCGTTCATGCTCATGACGATCAACTCGGACGCACCATTGCCGAGGTAAACATCGTCCACCGTCACACCGCGGATGTTTTTCTCTTGGGTGTAATGCACCACGGCTTTGCGGGGCGCGAACAAACCTTTGCTGTCGGTGTAGCCGGCCGCGTCGGGCATGTTGCGGATCATGTCTTGCACGATCTCGTCGGGCGGCATCAAACCAAAGGCGGCAATGTTGCCGATGTTGAGCTTGATGATTTTGTGGCCCTCTTCCTCCATCTGCCGGGCTTTGTCCAGCACCGGGCCACGGATGTCGTAACAGACGTTAGCGAGTTTGCTGGATTTGACGATGGGTTTCAACACGGCGCTCCTGGCGGCATCCCCACATGGAAATGCCCGGGGGGTGTGCACTGCACAAAAACTATAATTTTAGGCGCAGGCAGGCCCATCCGCGCAGCCAACGTCTTGAAAAGCTCCTTTCTTGAAACTCAACGCCGAACGCATAGAAGGCACGAATGCCATCACACGCCACAGCCTGGAGGGCGTGGTGATCAACGGGCAAACGTTTACCCAGAACCTGGTGGTTCCCTGGCAGGGTGAGGTCATCTCCTGGGCCCCAGGCGGGTTCGACGGACTTTGTGAGGATGACTTTGGCCAATTACTGGCCTTAAAACCCGAATTGATTGTTTTTGGCAGCGGCAGCCGCTTGCGTTTTGCCGCGCCCCGGTTGCAGCGCGCTTTGATCAACGCACGCATTGGCGTCGAAACCATGGACACCGCAGCCGCCTGCCGCACGTACAACGTGCTGTTGGGCGAAGGACGCTGCGTGGTGGCGGCCCTGCTCTTTGACGCTCCTGTCGCGCCAAGCCAAGCGCAAACACCCGAGTGAGCGCCAACCAGCCCCTCCTACACCCACGGACCGGGCCCGTCACGCTCAGCCGCTATAATCTACGGTTACGCGCCCAACGGGTGCCAACTGCACAGAAGACTTCATGACGCCAGCTCTCAACAAACCCCTCCCGGACTTTGAAGCGCTTGCAACCGGCGGTGTGAAGTTCACACCGCAAGCCTTTGCCGGTCAAAACATCGTTTTGTACTTTTACCCCAAAGACAACACCCCCGGCTGCACCACGGAAGCCATGCAGTTCCGAGACCACCACAAAGATTTTGTAAAAGCCGGCGCGGTCGTGTTTGGCGTATCGCGCGACAACATGGCGTCGCATGAAAAATTCAAGCAAAACCTGGAGTTGCCCTTCGAGCTGATCGCCGACACCGAAGAGAAGCTCTGCCACATGTTTGGTGTGGTGAAAAACAAAATCATGTACGGCAAGAAGGTCAAGGGCATTGAGCGCAGCACTTTTTTGATCGACGGCACAGGAATGCTCGTTGGTGAGTGGCGCGGCTTGAAAGTGGCCGGCCATGTAGAAGAAGTGCTCAAGGCGGTCAAAGCGATCAAGAAAGCTGCTTAGACATCAGTGCTTACACTGCCCCAAAAAAGTCGACTTGGTGTCGACTTTTTTGTTTTTCAGCCACGCTCAAGGGCCAACAAGCCGACAGCGCATTGGATGCGTCTTCATGCTTGTGCATAATGGTTCATGCCCATGCGATGTGCATTGACCGCTTCCCCAACAAAGCCGTACAGGCCACTGTGCGGCTTTTTTCTTTTTCAGCCTCTTCAGCCGAGTTGAACCCACATGCCACTGCCCAAGCCGCCAGCCAAACGAGCCGCCCTCCTCAACCCTGCTGAATTTGATGCGCAAGCCGCACCCAAACCCACCAAACGGTCGGCCAGCCAGGCGTCTTCGTCAACCGCCACCGAACCGTCTGCAGACCTGAACCTGTACGACCCTCGCCCTCAAACGGTTCCGCATCCAGCGCCGTCGCGTGCCGCTGCTCCGGGTGTTGCCTCAAAAGCGCCAGCCCCCCAGGCCAAAGCGCGTACAGCCAAATCCAAACCGTCAGGCCCACCCAAACTTTTTGTGCTGGACACCAACGTGCTGATGCACGACCCCATGAGCTTGTTCCGCTTCGAAGAGCACGACATCTACTTGCCAATGATCACGCTCGAAGAATTGGATGGCCACAAGAAGGGTATGACCGAGGTCGCACGCAACGCACGCCAAGTCAGCCGTGACCTGGATGGCTTGGCCGCCGACATGAGTGCCCGCGATGCCAACGGCATGACCGATGGCTTGCCCTTGAACCGCACCGGCCACCGAGAAGCCCTGGGCAAAGTGTTCTTCCAAACCCATTTGGTCAACGTGACCTTGCCCGATGGTTTGCCCCAAGGCAAGGCCGACAACCAAATTTTGGGCGTGGTGAAGTCGCTGCGCGAGCAGCAACCCGAGCGCGATGTCATCCTGGTGTCCAAAGACATCAACATGCGCATCAAGGCGCGTGCCTTGGGTTTGCCTGCGGAGGACTACTTCAACGACAAAACCCTGGACGACGGTGACTTGCTTTACACCGGCGTGCTGCCGCTGCCGGCCGACTTTTGGGATCGCCACGGCAAAACCATGGAGAGCTGGCAGCAAGGCGGCCTCACCTACTACCGCATCAGCGGGCCCTTGGTGCCTTCGCTTTTGATCAACCAGTTTGTTTTCTTGGAAGCCCCCGGCGCAGCGCCGCTGTATGCCAAGGTGACCGAGATCACGGGCAAGACGGCGGTGCTGCGCACGCTGCGTGAATACACACATCAGAAGAACGCCGTATGGGGCGTCACGGCACGCAACCGCGAACAAAACTTTGGACTGAACCTGCTGATGGACCCCGATTGCGACTTCATCACGCTGACGGGAACGGCAGGCACTGGTAAAACCTTGATGACGCTCGCCGCTGGTTTGTCGCAGGTGATGGAAGACCGCCGCTACTCAGAAATCATCGTCACCCGCGTCACCGTGCCTGTGGGCGAGGACATCGGTTTCTTACCCGGCACCGAAGAAGAAAAAATGGGCCCTTGGATGGGCGCGCTCGACGACAACCTGGAAGTGCTGGCCAAGAACGACAGTGGTGCTGGCGAATGGGGCCGTGCCGCCACCAACGACCTGGTGCGCAGCAAAATCAAAATCAAGAGCCTGAACTTCATGCGCGGCCGCACCTTCTTGAACAAATTCGTCATCATTGATGAAGCGCAAAACCTGACGCCCAAACAAATGAAAACGCTGATCACACGTGCCGGCCCCGGCACCAAGATCGTCTGTCTGGGTAACTTGGCTCAAATCGACACGCCCTACCTCACCGAGGGCAGTTCAGGCTTGACCTATGCGGTAGACCGCTTCAAAGGCTGGCCACATTCGGGCCATGTCACGCTGGCGCGAGGTGAGCGTTCTCGTTTGGCGGACTTTGCATCTGACGTGCTCTGAGCACGGCGCTCCACATGGGAAATCAGCACAGCTCAGTCACTTCCAGGCCTTGGCGCAAAAGCCAAGAAGAGTCGAACCACCCTGGGCCCTGCGGGGCCCAGGGTGGTTCGACATTGCTGCCTGATGATGTAGGCTGATCGTTCATCGGGACCAGGGACCAATTCGGTACACAGATCTCTTGGTGCAAGTACCTGGAAACACCTTCATTCATTCGTGCCATTGGGCCACCTCCTGCATATCAATTCATTGCTTTCTTCGTGCAATGAAGTGTTGCAAGCGGGGCGCGCCAAGGCCATCCCTCGGTAGTTGGGACCAGTGCTGCTTTTTGCACCCTCTGAAGGGCTGATCTGACATCCACCCGAGTGGGGGGCGTTGTCGACAGATAGGGGGGGGGGTGAAAGGTGTCACCTCCCATCCTGCAGTGAAGGACACGTGATCAACGCGCGTGGGTAGTTGCGGTTGCCCAGCCACGAAGAATCCGAGGCTTTGTGTCGTGTCAGCACATGCCCTTCACTGCAGGGGTGGGAGACAAGCCACAGCTTCAGTCGAAACCATGGCGTGTCTGTTGGCACAGTTTGTTGACAGCGGCGACGCTCAACGCTCCAGACTGTGCGGCCAGGCAATGCCATAGTTGGCCGCCACACCAGGACTGGCGTTTGGATTGCTCAGTTTGATGAAGGACGCCCCCATCACTGGTAAACCGCTCGCGCGAGTGTTGCTGTAGCGAAAGTTCGCCCACCCGTTCACATAGGCCGCCTTCACGGTTCTTTGGGCCACACTGGCGCTTAAAGCCGACTGAGCACCAAAGGACATCACATGAGCAACACCACAAACAGGCACATCAGTCACCACAGCGGTCAAGGGCTCTTCGGGGGATAGCCCGTCACGCGAGAAACCAAAATGCTGGTTCGAGTTGTAGAGCTGGCAAACCTGCAAGCCGCTGGCATCCACCGTGGTGTTGCTTGAATCAAAGAACTGGCTGTTGCTGGCCGCTGCCGGTACCACTGAAAAAACCCGTGCTGCGATTGACGGATGGCTGTAGTCGTAACCCACGCTGTAGCGACGCATCGGCATGGACATCAACCAATCGGTTTGGGCCGAAATCGACACATCGGTCGCATATTGATTGCGGACCTCAGGGGCGGCAAGCATGCGCGTGAGGTCACCTGCGGTAGTGCGAGCATTGACCAAAGATGCTGGCAAATAGTAAGGCGTGGACAGATCAGGCAAATCATGGTTTCGAGCCACCACAGATGGGGAGGTGGTCAGGCCGGACAAATTACCGTCGGCGTCTTTCGAGCGCCCCACCAACCCTGCCGAGGCCAGCAGCGGATCGGCGGTATACCGCTCAGGCTGACTCACGATCAAAGCATTTTGAGGAAAGACCACAAAATTGCCGCGTGCGGATTTGCCTTGTGCATCAATCGCACGAAACGCGGTAGCCGCACCTGAATAGTTTGTGCTGCTCCGTGCATCCAGGACGTACCAACTTCCACTGAGCCCGCCGGTCGGGGCGGCAAACCCCACCTCGGCAGCAGATGCCTCGGTCTCCTGGTCTTCGAGAAATATGTCGTTCAAAACCATGGTGGAGCAAGCAGGCTTTGTGCTGGCAGTTTGCTTCACCTGAGAGTAGAGGGCTGAGGGCATATCCCTGCCAGCGCCGTACACCGAACTGGCAGGAACATCGGCGGCCACCAGCGCTTCGATGTACCCCTCGCGAGTGGCGTTGGCCTGAACCTGTTGACTCCAGGTGGCATTCAAACGTGTAGTTCCAAAGGGCTCTCCTCCGGCAGAGGGCAACCGGGGAAAGGTACAACTGCTGTCTGCGCTGCTGAGCTGGGCACGACCATCGTTGGCGACCGTCAACACACCCGTCCAAACGTCACGAGGTGCCAGCAGCACATACATGCTGAGCAAATTGTCCCCATTGCCCGCCCCCCGAAACCGCAACTTCACGGCCTTGCCGTTGTTCTCATCGGCATTGACCAAATGCAGCACCGTGATCTGCCCGTTTTGCACCGTGTAGTAGGGCACGATCAGCGCATGGCCCGGGCCGCTCTCGCTCATTTTGTAGGCCACCGCAGTAGTCGCACCGAGTTGGGTTTTGCTCGGCACAGTGCCCGTCCCTTGCAGAACGGCAGCATGATTAGAACCAGCGAAGAACGCGCCACCCAGCAACATGGCCGAGTGGAACAGGAAGTGATGACAGCGATTTTTATTCATGATGGTTTCCTTTTTTAGTGAGTGAAAAACACAGGGGGTCGAGCGCTTGCAATCAGGTTGACGTCATCGGGTGTCGTAGGTGTGCGGCCAGGTCAGGCCATAGTTGCCCGAGACACCGGGCTGGGCTGCAGGGTTGGTCAGCTTGATGAAGGAGGCACCGAGGATGGGCAGGCCAGGCTGTTCGTCGTAAGCAACAAAAACCCGCGCCCGACCGTTTTCAAACCACTTGTTGAAGCCCCGCTGCTCAAGCCTGAAAGACTCAGGGGCCACGGTCACTGATGCGTTCAAAGCAGTCCGCTGATTCGAACCATTTTTGTTGACACTGATGACGCTCACCGCACCAATGAGATACGGCGAGTTGCCCACCATGAACATCGGGAAAAAAGATCTTGTCTGACCCTCTCGATCCAGGGCAACGGAATTCGTGGATGTAGCCACCAATCCTCCTGAAAATATGGACAGATTGTTGCTACTGAAGTGTTGCGCATTCCCGATCGAAGACGGGAGAGAAGAATAGACCCGGGCCTTAGATAGGGCTGTGGCCGCATGGTCTACCGCCACGCTGTAACGCTTGGTGGGCATAGAGAAAACCCAGTCCGTTTTGGCAGCGACGGATTCGTCGGTAGCGTACTCATTCATCACCGACCTGACCGCCATGGTTTGCGTCAAGTCACCCGCAGTGCGACGTGCATTCCACGCCGAGGCTGTTAAGTAATAAGGCGTGGATAAATCCGGCAAGTCTGAAAATTGGGCTTGCAACACAGGTGCCGTGGTCAGGTCGTCGAGTACGCCATCAACGGTTTTGCTTCGGCCAGCCAAGCCGGCGGATACCAACAAGGGGTCTGCCGTGAACCGTTCTGGTTCTGTGACGGACTGGGTGCTTTGCGGAAACACCACGTAGTTGCCTCGCGCCGGGTTACCGCTGCTATTGACTGCCCTGAAAGCTGTTGCTGAGCCAGAGAACGTGGTGCTTCCAGGTACGTCGATGATGTACCACTTGCCGGTGAGCCCACCCGTGGGCGTGGCAAACCCACGGCTGGCGGCCACGGCCTCTACGCTGGTGTCGTTGAGCAAGGCAGCATCGATGACGCTGGTGGTGCAAGGGGCAACGCCAGCGACATGATTGATGGCGGTGAAAAGCATTGATTTTTCGCTGCCTTTAAACCCATAGACAGCGCGGGATGGAATGTCTGCCATGACGATGGCTTCGACATACCCTTCACGGGTGTTGTTGGCCTGTACCTCGCTTGTCCATTTGGGGCTCAGTCGCGCCACGGAAAACGACTGCGCTTGACCCGGCTCAATGCGTGGAAGCGTACAGCTTCTATCCACCGTGGTAATTTGCGCTTTGCCATCAGCACCTGCGTTGACCGCGCCTGCCCACACATCACCGGGCGAGAGAAAAACCACCATATCCAACAACGTGTCGGCATTGCCCGCACCCCGGTAGCGCAGCTTCACGGCTTTGCCATTGACGAGGTCGGTGTTGACCAGATGCAGCACTGACATTTGCCCTGCTTGGGCCGTGAAGTAGGGCACCACCAGGAGGTGGCCCGAGCCGCTCTCGACCATTTGAAAACGAACCGCGTCGGTCGCCCCCAGTTGCGTGGCTGTTGGGGTGCTTCCGGTGCCTTGAATGACGCCTGCTGTGGCCAGATTGCAGGCAGCGAGTGCACTCAATAGAAAAACGCGGCGGCCCCATGGTTGACATAAGCGTTTCACTAGAAAATTCCCTGAGCAGTTGATTTCATTTTTTGATTGCTTCATGTTGTCCATGTTGGAGGCCACCGCGTGAAACTCACCAGGTGTAGGAGGAAAAAGAGCCTGCCAGTTCACGGCCATTGCCTGGAACGAAGTGGTGGAGCATGTTGCCGATTTGCAGTGATCGGTCTTCCAACACCCAGCGGTAGCCCGGGGTTTGCGCCAAGGGTGCGAGTAGCTTCATCGATCGGGCGTTGGCATCCACTTCGAAACGCTGAAGCGCCGATGTATATGAGTACTGCGCGCCAGCTGTCGTGGTGATGTATTCCATGGAGACAACCGGCAACGCGACCCTGGTCTGGTTGCCGCGCGTGAAGAGATCAATGCCATGACGCGAGGCGTCAAGCCCAGAGTGACTAGAAGTACCGCGGAACGTGACTGTTGACCTCTGCGTCGGTTTGGCCGGGTCGGCCACGTCAAAGAGCGCCACCTTGACGCCGGTGATGGCCCCCCGATCGTCGGCGTCTTTACCAACGCCAAGCAACAAGCCACTGCCCGATGGCCCCACGGGGAAGAGGTAGTCGGAGAAGCCCGCAATGGTCAACTCGCCGGTGGTTTGGGGGTCGGTGGGTTTGGATAAGTCGAGTATGTAGAGCGGATCCACGCGGCGAAAGGTCACCACATATCCACGGTCGCCCATGAATCGCACCGCATACACCTGCTCACCTGGTTTGCCTATGGGCTGAGGGCGGGTTTTGTTGGGAATCTGCCCAACCGCTTTCAGTGACTTGCCTGTGGTGGCTTCGCGTAACACCGTGAGTGTGGCGGGAGATGGAGCGGGTGCCGTGGCGCTGCTGGCATCACTCAATACGCCCCAGCCCGATTGCCCGGTGAAGGTCAACACCCGCAAGTCACCGTTGTATTCGCTCAGGCGGTAAGAGCGTTGCTGGGTGCTCCACCCGAGGTGCCCAATGACAGAACCCGAACCACGAAAATCCACCGTGGCGACGGGATCGTTGGGGCCTTTGATGAAGGCAAACTTGTGGATGTCCGTGCTGATCTGCGTGGGGTAGACCAAACGATTGCTACTTCCCGCCGGTTGAACCGCGTAACTGGTGGTGGCCAAATACAGCGCCGAAGTGGACATGTAAAGCGTATCGCTGCCGCCGACGAAGCACCTGGTGCTGCGTTGCAAGGTGGCAGACGACAAGTCAAGCACCGTGATGCTGGTCACCTCCAAACCATAGTTTGCGTTCTTGGGTTCGATGAAGCAGTCGGTCTCTTGCACCAAAGGACTGGTTGGGCCGTTGTTGATGCTGATGGTTGGCAATAACTCAGCAGCTGTGATTCGGCTCATGGCGGCCTCGCGCTCCGCCGTGGGCGCGTTCCACGGAAGTGAATCTGCTACCAACGCTGGTGTGAACTGGGTGACCAATACCAGGGAGTTTCCGATCAAGCGACTGCCCACCAAACTGCCTTCAATACGCAGCTTGTCGCTGACAGAGGGAGAGTTGGGGTTGGCGACGTTCACAAGGTCCAGCAACACGGTCGGTCGAAACCGGAGAGGCGCAGAACCCAACAAGCTCGCGCTCACGCAACGAGGAGCAGGTGCGCAGACGTCCAACGGTATCGACCGACTGCTCCAACCCAGCACCGACAGACGAGCTGGTTTGTTGGTCAGGTACATGCCTGTATAGCTTGCTGTCAGTTCAGGGTCGCTGTTGAGTGGCAGTTGTGCCGCCACCTCCACTGCCCCGGTGGGCAGCACACGACGAACATCGACCAGGGAAGCGCCTTGCGTTTTGTCCAGCGTGGCGATGATGGAACCATTGCTCTTGATGATGTCGGCTTCATCCACCCCATCTTCTTGTATCACGGTGCTTGAGCGCTCCGGCGCAGGCGGCGCAAGACTGGCACTGAAGACGGCAACCGCCACGGATGGGTCGCCTGCCGTCGAAAAGTTCACATAGTTGGACCTTCTGTCTGCACGCAACTGCTGGCGCTGCTCGAGCTTGTTTTTGACGTAGGCCAACAACTCCCCGGGCTGAGACGGTTGAAGAGCACGTTTTTCTATTGGCTCCACGACAGAGCTTTCGGGAGTTTCTTGATTGACATTCACCACCGAGGTCGCAGGGGGGTCTTGATTGACATTCACCGCTGGCGCTGTCGCCGCCCCCACCGAATCCGACGCACCGCCTCCACCGCAGCCTGACAGCACCCATGCCAACGCCAGCGCAAGTACCAAGGCGAGCACCGCAGTCGGCGCCTGCACGATCCAATTTGACCTCGGCATCGACTGCCGGCTGCTTGGCGCAGCAAACCGTGTTTTATCCATGACCACCCTCCTGATGTTTGCTCGAATCAGCAAGAAGAATTGCTGTTGTGTGATAATATCCCACAACTTACAAAGCCATGTCAAGCCATTCGTGTTGAAATAAGCTGTGACTGATCGTTCAAGCCTTGTTCTCTCCAGCGTGCTTCGGCTGTTCAAGCCGGCGGCACGTTTGCTTCTGCGCCACGGGGTGAACTACCGCTCGTTCTGTATTCCTTTGAAGCGGGTTTTTCTGGACGCCGCCGAACAAGAACTGGACTCACGCCAAATGCCCAAGACCGACAGCGCGCTGACCCTGCTTTCAGGCGTGCACCGGCGTGATGTGAGGGAGTTGCTGCGGGACGAGGTGGCATCTCAAGCGGCCGCAACGCGCCAACCCAAGAGCTTGGCCTCAGAGGTGGTGGCGCGCTGGATGTTCGATCCCGCCTACCGTCACCTGGCAGGCAAACGCAAAGGACCTGCACGACCACTGGCGCGCGGTCAACATGCGGGGAGCTTTGACAGCTTGGTGGCCAGCGTGAGCCAAGACATCCGGCCCCGCGCCATGTTGGATGAACTGCTGCGCTTGGGTGTGGCGAAGGAAACTGAAGAAGGCGTGGAGCTCGTCGCCGACGGGTTCATACCGCGCGAAGGCTTCGCCGAGATGTCATCTTTGTTCGCTGACAACCTGCACGACCACTTGGCTGCTGCAACGGCGAATTTGCAGGGAGATGCGAACTTCTTGGAGCAGTCGATTTTTGTCGATCAGATCACTGCAGCCTCTGCGGCCCAGTTGCAAAAAGCTGCGGTGCTTGCTTGGAAGCAGGCGTTCCAAACCGTGATGAGCCAGGCACAAGAACGTTTCGATACCGACGCACACCAAGCCGAACCCGACGAGCGCAACCAGCGTGCTCGGTTTGGCATTTACTTCTACAACACCCCGATGGATGGGAAAGACCGATGAGCCTGGTTCAACATTTATTCCTCCGCGCTCGAACCGCTGCGCTCTGGTGTGCGTTTGTTTGTGGTTTGGCCGTCATCGCCGGCTGCGGCCCAGGTACAGGCGGAACCGGAACCGGGCAGAGTTCTTCGGCTCTTGACTATTTCGGTGCCACACCCGCCAACGTCTGCACATCGGGTCCGACATCAGCGCTGGCTTGCACAGAACCGAGTAACCCGGGCGCGGTCGGTGCAGTGATTCAACCATCGCCTGGAAACGCATCGGAAAGGCCACTTATATTCGCCAACGGCAGCGGCAACATCAATCTTTTTCTTGAAGACAACCGCGCCACCTTGATTGAACGTTGCTCCAACCTGAAGTTCGATGGGAATTGGGGTGTCACCGGCAATAAGGATGCACGCTTCTTTGGCGAGTACACCACGGCGAACGATGGTACGTCCGTGCTGGCCACAGTAACAGCACTGGCTACTGGTGCTGACGGCAAGAGCCTGGAGGTGACACTGCGCGACGCCTCTGGAAAGGCCACCATCGGACCGGTCAAGCTGGACCGTGTGTTTGGCCCGACCAGCAACCCGGCGGCTTGCCGCCCATGACGTAATCACCGGGACCTCAGTACCAACTGGATTTGGCACTCGAAGCCACCAATTCAAAGATGCACGCGCTGTTGCGAGCAGATGAAAACGCTTAAGGATGCTCTGCATAACTCTTGCGAGGCTGTGGTAGCGCGGATCGGGATGGGCTACAAGGCGTTTTTTGCAGCCAATAGCTTGGGCTATTGGCAAGAAAAGCAACGCCGTAGACCGCCCGAGTCCGTGCTGCCACAGTCCGCAATGAGTTATGCAGAGCATCCTTAACTGCCGGGTCTAACAACTTCAGCCAACAAATCACGTATTTGCTGCAGCGCCGATGGATCGTCCATCGTCGTCAAGTCACCCGGATCACGTCGTTCGCAAACCGCCGCTATCGCACGGCGCAGCATTTTTCCTGAGCGCGTCTTGGGCAACAAACTCACAAAGTGAACCCGTGAAGGACGGGCCACCGCGCCAAGCTGATGATCCACGGTTTTCATGAGCTCGCCCTCCAGCGCCAAACGGGCTGAAGAATCGACCAGCACGCCGTTGTCTTTTGGCACCACAAAAGCCATCGCCACCTGGCCCTTCAAAGCATCAGCCACCCCAACCACGGCCACTTCGGCCACGCCCGGATGGCTGCTGATGCTTTCTTCAATCTCGCGCGTACCCAAACGGTGGCCGGCCACATTGATGACGTCGTCGGTGCGGCCCAGGATGAAGTAATAACCATCTTCGTCACGCACCGCCCAGTCAAAGGTGCTGTAGATCAATCGCCCCGGCACACTGTTCCAATAGGTGTTGACGAAACGCGCATCGTCGCGCCACACGGTTTGCATGCAGCCCGGCGGCAGTGGGCCTTCAATGGCGAGCACGCCTTTTTGATTCGGCCCGGTGAGTTCTTCGCCTGTGACTTCGTTCAGCAACTTGACGTTGTAGCCATACATGGGAACACCGGGGCTGCCCCATTTGCTCTTGGCAGACTCCACGCCTTGGGCCAGCGACAGAATCGGCCAGCCGGTTTCGGTTTGCCAGTAGTTGTCGATGATGGGTTTGCCCAAGGCCGCTGCGATCCACTGGGCCGTGCGGTTCGCCGGCCAAGAAGAGTGCGCGCAGTGAACTCAGGTCGTACTGCTTCAAGAATTTGGGGTCTTGTTTTTTCAGTACTCGCACTGCTGTCGGTGCACTGAACATGACTGTCACCTTGTACTTCTCAACCAAGCGCCACCAGATGCCGGCGTCTGGGCGGGTCGGCAGGCCTTCGTAGAGGATGGTGGCCATGCCCGCAATCAAGGGTCCGTAGATGATGTAGCTGTGGCCCACCACCCAACCAATGTCGCTGGTGGAAAAGTAGGTTTCACCCGGGTGGCCGCAATAAATGTGTTTCATGCTGGCCGCCAAGGCCACGGCATAACCACCGGTGTCGCGCTGCACCCCTTTGGGTTTGCCTGTGGTGCCGCTGGTGTAGAGGGTGTAGCTGGGCGCGGTGGCATCCAACCACACACAGGGCACGACCGTGTGGAGGTGTGTTTGGCGCAAGGCCGCGTAGTCCACATCACGTTCGGGCACCAAGGTCATCGGGCTCAAGCCACGGGTCACCAACAACACCTTGCCGGGTTGATGCTTGGCCAATGCAATCGCTTCGTCCAGCAGCGGCTTGTAGGGCACCACCTTGCCTGAGCGGCTGCCCGCATCGCTGCTGACGATGACCACAGGCTCTGCATCGTCAATGCGGCTGGCCAGGCTGCCACTGGCGAACCCGCCAAACACCACCGAATGAATCGCACCGATGCGCGCGCACGCCAGCATGGCGAAAGCGGCCTCGGCCACCATGGGCATGTAGATCAGCACGCGGTCGCCTTGTTTCACGCCCAAGGCCAGCAAACAAGCGGCCATGCGCTGAACCTCGGTGTGCAATTCGGCGAAGGTGTAGACAACCTCGGAATCGGTTTCCGACGACACCGCAATCAGCGCGGCCTGCTGGGCCCGATGCGGCAAATGCCGGTCCACGGCGTTGTGGCAGAGATTGAGACGGCCGCCCACAAACCATTGCGCAAACGGCGGCTGGGTGTGGTCGCACACTTGCTGGAAAGGCTGGTGCCAGTCGATCAAGGCGGCTTGTTCGGCCCAGAAAGCGTCGGGCTCGTGTATTGAGCGCCGGTAAAAGTCTGCGTAGCGGGTCATGGATATCTCCGGTGCGGCCTAGTACTGCGACACAGAGATAACGGAACAAGATGAAAGTGCTGCTTCGTGCGTATGGCAAGGCGCAAACCACAGCGATACCAGGGTATCGCGCGGATTTGCAACGCTGCCATCGGTACGAAGATGCGCTTTCATGTTTCGTTATCTCTGTGTGGCAGTACTAACGGGGCAGGCACATCGTTTTTGTTGACCAATTGCCCAACTGCCCTCGATTGCACGCCAGTTGGCTGACGGTTGTCTGACGCACTCAGTGAGCTCGCAATCCCGGGCTTGCACACCGCCGCCAACGGTCGATTGCTCACCGAGGATCAAGGCATGGCTTGCGCAGCGGTGGCCTCTTCGTCCTGAAAATCATCCACCCCAAACCCCCCGCTCTGATGGGCCCACCGCTTTGCATGGTGCCCATCCAGGGCCAGCAGCACCAGTGCGGCCATCGCCAGAATGGGCCGGAAATGCATCGGTCAGCGCGGCTGTGCGGTCCTGTGCTTGTATCAGCCGCACCAACTTGCCTATAAACACAGGAATCATGGTGACGATCAGCGCCAACGCCAGTGACGTCAGCAACATCGCGTCAGACAGCGCACCGCAGCACGGCGCAATCGGGTGTGTAGCGCTCGGTACAAATTGGATTTGGCACTCGAAGTCGAGAACCTGGTGAGATATCCGGGCTAGGCGCAGACCACGGCGATACGCCGGGATATCGCGCTGACTTGCTGGAGAAGCATTGCCAGAACACCCCGAACGACGACTCGTGCAGTGGTGGGAGTGGGAAGCAGTACTATCGCAGTACCTCCGTCTTTGGCCCCTCAGAACGGCAGACCACCCAAAGTTGACGCCCAATCACCACTGGCCTATCCTGCGCGCCATGCCAAAGCCTAACGCCCTCTTCACCCTGATTGCGCACAGCACACCGAAGGTCGGTGCGGCTTTGCTGTCGGCGGCTTTTCTGGCGAATCAAGTGAGTTTTGGCTCGCCAACCGAAACCGCTGACCCCATGACCCGGTTCTTGGCGGAAAAAGGTCTGGTCGGAACCCCAGCCGCATCGCCCAGCACGAACGGTGGAGATGCGGTCGATCCGATTGCCAACTTCGCCAGAGTGCCCGGATCGGGTTTGGTGCAGCAAATGCGCGACGGCGCGTCTGACATGGTGCTCACAGCCATGAATTTTTTAGGTGTGCCCTACAAACGCGGAGGCAACACCGAAGAGACGGGTTTCGATTGCAGTGGATTCACACGCTTTGTTTTCGAGAAAACGCTGGGCTTGGTGCTGCCACGCCGTGCCGATGAACAAGCGCAATCCAACAGCCTCTTGACCATCGCGCGCGAGGAACTCAAACCTGGCGACTTGGTTTTTTTCAACACGCTAAGACGCACTTTCTCGCATGTGGGCATTTATGTCGGCGAGGGCAAATTCATCCACGCGCCGAGAGCAGGTGCCTTGGTTCGCGTGGAAGACATGCGTGTGGCTTACTGGAATCAACGTTTCACGGGTGCCAGGCGTGCGCCGCAGATGCAAGCAGCCCCTGCCGCGACGATTGCCCCGACGACCATCCCCAAGCCAGCCACACAGACCACCGGGCCGCTTTATTCCGGCAACAACTGAGTTCGTTTGGGCGCGGCACAATGCGCCCATGAGCGAGCGTGTTGTGATTCCACTGAAAGACCACCGACGAATAGGGTGGCTCAAAACCCCGACTGAGGCTACTTCACCCCCCAACGGCCACCTGTTGGACGCGCACCAACGACCGCTGCGCGACCTGCGCATCTCGGTCACCGATCGCTGCAATTTTCGCTGCACCTATTGCATGCCACGCGAAGTATTCGGCCCCAACCACCAATTTTTGCCACAAGCTGAATTGCTGAGCTTTGAGGAGATCACCTCTTTGGCCGAGGTGTTTGTCGCGCACGGGGTACGGAAGATTCGACTCACAGGGGGCGAGCCGCTTTTGCGCAAACACATTGAGCGCTTGGTCGAGATGCTGGCCCGTTTGCGTACCCCAAAGGGGCAGGCCCTTGACTTGACCCTGACCACCAACGCATCACTGTTGGCTCAAAAAGCGCAAGCGCTCAAAGAGGCCGGATTACAACGTATTTCGATCAGCCTGGACGCCCTGGACGAGGCGATTTTTCGCCGCATGAACGACGCCGACCATCCCGTGGCGGCCGTGTTGCATGGACTGGAAGCCGCACAAAAAGTGGGGCTGGGGCCGATCAAGGTCAACATGGTGGTTCAGCGCGGGGTCAACGAGTCTCAAATTTTGCCGATGGCGCAGCACTTTCGCGGCACGGGTGTGGTCCTGCGTTTCATCGAGTACATGGACGTCGGCAGCAGCAATGGCTGGCAACTCGATCACGTGCTGGCCTCCGACGAAGTGCGTGAGCGGCTGCACAACGAGCACCCTTTGGTGGCAGTACCTTCAATTCAACCCGGCGAAACAGCCGAGCGCTTCCTCTACGCTGATGGTGAGGGAGAGGTGGGTTTTATCTCCAGCGTGACCAAAGCCTTTTGCAGCGACTGCAACCGCGCCCGCTTGTCCACCGAAGGCCAGCTCTATCTGTGCTTGTTTGCCAACCAGGGCCACGACCTGCGCCACCTGCTTCGCGGCGGTGCAAGCAAGGAGGTCATCAGCGACGCGGTGGCCGAGATCTGGCAGCAAAGGCAGGACCGCTACTCCGAAGAACGAGCGCAAATCCTCCCGTCTCAGGGTGCTGAGCGACCGGCCAAGGTCGAGATGCATTACATCGGTGGATAGTGTGGTGGTCAAGCGGTAGGGATCTATGACCATCCAACGCCACGACATCACCGGCGTTGTGCTGGCCGGCGGACAAGGCCAGCGCATGAGCGGGGCAGACAAAGGGTGGGTCTTGTTCCGCGAAGAGCCCTTGATTGTTCACGCGCTGCGGCGTCTAAAGCCCCAGGTCGGCGGACTCATCATCAATGCCAACCGCGAGCTGCCACGTTACCGCGCACTCGGCCACCGGGTGGTCAGCGACGAAAGCGATAACGACACCATCCCCTACGCAGGCCCCTTGGCAGGCGTATTGGCCGCCCTGCGGGTTTGCACCACACCGTGGATAGTCACCGTGCCCTGCGACAGCCCAAAGCTGCCTGACAATTTGGTGGCTAGGCTGGTGGGAGCCGTCATGCAAGCAGACAGCCAGCCAACTTTAGCGACAGCCATCACACCGAACGCCAAAGGTCACCAAACACACCCGGTTTTTTCTTTGTTGCACAGCTCGCTGAAAACCAGTCTGGTGGCCTATTTAGAAGGCGGTGGGCGCAGCATGCACCAATGGCTCAAGCAAGCGGGTGCGCTGCAGGTGTCGTTTGACGATTCCACCGGCTTCGCCAATCTCAACACGATGCAAGAGTTAGAAGAACTCCAGTCCCGAGCCATCAATACCGGGTTGTGACACCATCGGCACAGAAAGCTCGGCAACAACCGAGCTTTCAAGTAAACAGGAGTGGTCACTGCGCAGGGCCTGAAATCACGCGCTGCCCATCGGGCATCACCGACACATTGCCCGGTTTAGACAGCTTGGCGTTCTTGCCGATTTGAACAGGAATCGCCATGGCCTCGGTTGCCGTTCCCGCTTGAATGAACACATTGATGTAGTGCAGCCCGTCTGCTGTGGGTTTGACCTTCACGACATACTCGGCACCGGCATGGAAGGGCGAGGGGGATGCGGGCAAACCCGTGGGCAAGCTGATGGCGGCATCGGGGCGCAGCTCCAAGGTAGCTGGTTCACCGCCGCCCAAACGCATGATCTTGAGTGTGAGCAAACCGGCCGAATCAACGCCGGTGCCCACAAACTCGTAAAACACGCGCACGCCCAAATTGGTTTTTGTGGTTCTCAACATGCCACGTTTAAAAATGCTCGGCACAGTGCCCGCCTTGTGAGTGCTCAGGCTTGCCTGGGTGTGCTGCGCTGATTTCGGCGGCGTGGGCGGTTGGTGGGCAAAAACGGCAGCCTGCATCAAAAGTGCAATCGCGGCAACGAAAGAAACTCGAAGACAGTTGTTCATAGATCCTCCTGATTTGATTTTTGGCATCAGTTCACCACGACGTTGAAACAGGGGCTACTGAAGAAGGTATCGGTTCTGAAGTTGTAGTTCGTGATGGCCAACACATAATTTCCCCCCGTCAATGTGATCGATCCCGATTCACTGTTGGCGCCGGTGCTCTCGCTGTAGGCCAGCAACCCCAGGTTGTTATGCAAGTAGAAATCGGGATCAGTCTCGGTGGTGGTGGAGTTGGTGCGCGTCACGGTGAATGTTCGACTTCCTGCAGGCAGTGTCATTCGGATGAAGCGATACTGGCCCGCCTTGTTGCCGTCGCCTGCTTGATCTGCGGCATCACTCAAACAAACGTTTTGCAAAACGCTGCCCAGGCCGGGATAGTTGAGATACAGCGGCGTCACGGCCGCAATCACGGGGTTGCCGAAATTCGTTTCTCCGGCTCCATAAGCATCGGTGGGCAAAACGATGCCCTGATTCGTCAGGATGGCGGAGAGCGAAGGTGCCATGGATGAATTGCCCTGTGCAAACGCAAACGCAAAAGAGTGGATGCTGGTGAGTGCGGGAGAGGTCGTCAGTCCGGTGCGCATGGTCGTCCACACAGGCGTGAACCCCATCGAAGGACTGGCGCTCAAGTCCCAGAATATTCGTTGGATGCTGGGGGTTCTGAACCAGCCGGGATTGGTGGTTGCCCCAACCGAGATGTCCATGGAGAAACCTGCTGAAGAACCTGCGACCAAGGTGTCGGCGTAAAACTTGTTATTCAGTGCAATAGCGGCCCAGGCATTGCCCCATCCTTCGGAAAATGCCAGGCGCATGTCCAAGAGGTCGGCTGGGGAATGCCGCCCCCCCACAGAGTCATCACGAGAGAAGGCGGACTGCAAATAGTGCCCAAACTCATGCGCAACCACGTGAGCATCAAACTCGTCTGTGTCGTTGTCTGCTTTGCCCAAAATATAGAGAGAGCGCTGAACCACGCCACCAGAACTTGAAATCTGGAAGAACGAGGTTCCGATCTGACCCAGCGACACGTTGCCGCCCGAGGCGGAGGTATTGTTCGGACTCCAGTAGACCGTCAGCTTAGGAAAGCTGGCGTTGCTTTGAGCGGAGCGAATCTTTTGGATGCCGGTGTAAATCGTGTCAAGAATCGCGAACGGTGCCGCACCGCGAAACCCGGTGTAGGCGTTGCCAGACCAACCCGAAGGGGCGTTGAGGTTCTGAGTGACCGAACCACCCGCCGTTGAAAAAACAGCGCCATCGACCGCCCATTGCGCGTCGCTCTGCGTGTTGTCGCGTACCTCGACCACATTGGGCGAGCTCACAGCGTCTGTCCACAAAACAGCGTTTGCACGCACGAACACGCTTCGGCCCTCGGGAACTTGAATGGTGTAGTCACCCGACACATTGGTGCTGCCACTCGACAAGACGGTGCGGGAATTCGAATCCAACACTTGAACCAACACCCCACGGGCCGGACGTTTGGTGGTGGCCGGAAAATCAAGGCGCGGAACATTCGAGCCGTTGATGGTCACAGGAACGTAGTCAAAGGTGATTTTTCCAGTGACATTGGTAAATCCACTGGGTGCTGGTGCTGGTGCTGGTGCTGGTGCTGGTGCTGGTGCTGGTGCTGGTGCTGAATCTCCGCCGCCGCCACAGGCCGTGAGAGTAGCCGCCACAACGAACAAAATCGCCAAATACTTCATGCCAAAACTCCCGTGGAATTCAGTGTCGCGTCAAGGCTCATTATAACCACCCAGATCATGAAATTGGGGCCTCAAATGTCACTGAGCACACAACGTTTGGGTATGCCCAGGGACGACCAACATTTGACACCGTTCTTTTTCTCCGCCGGGGTGCGTCTAACCAACCGACCCACTCGTCAGTCATTTTTGCCAACACTACAAAACGCGACGCCCATCAATACGCACGGAGATGCCCCATGAAAAACCCATCCTTGTTACTCACCACCTGGGTCCTTTGCTGCACCGCTCAGGCCAACCCCACCTTTGAGTCCAGCGGGATGTTGACAAGCAAAGATGGCAAAACGCTCCACACATTCACCAAAGACACCCCCGGCAAAAGCAATTGCAACGTCGGCTACGCCGCGGCCTGGCCCGCTTTCACCGTTGCCGACCGCGCGCTTGCGGGTGGTGACTTCAGCATCATGGCTCGTGACGATGGCACCAAACAGTGGGCCCACAAAGGCCAGGTCCTGTACGTCTACGCTGCCGACACAAAACCAGGTGACATGGCCGGAGAAGGACAAGGTGGCATTTGGTTTGTGGTGAAGCCTGGTACAGCCCAGAAGGAGGTTAAAACCGGAAGTGCCTGAAGCCCCCAAAACTTTGAGAAAGAAAAGCGAGAGGCACTCCTCAGCGCCTGCCGCGGTTCAATCTTCTGACAGTGACTTCGCCGCAGCAGAAAACTGCGCTACTGTTTGGATGCAGCGACTGACACGAGGGTGAGCCCGTCACCACCATTCACGGGCATTGACCGATGACATCAAAGCCATTGAATTGGTTGCGCCCACTTGCCTTGGACACTTGCTCCGCCATGCCCCATCACGACGCTTCAGTTGACTCACCTCGTTACAGCGCCACCGCTGTGTGGCTCCATTGGTTGTTGGCATTGGCCATCATCGGCACTTTGGGCGTGGGTTTGTACATGACCAGCCTGCCCTTCTCCCCCACACGTTTGAAGCTTTTCAACTGGCACAAGTGGGCGGGCATGACCATCCTGATCCTGTCCGCGATGCGCCTTCTTTGGCGGCTCACACACCGTCCACCGCCAGACTTACCCATGCCGGCTTGGCAGCGATTGGCGGCCCACGGCACCCATTGGGCCCTTTACGCTTTATTCTTCGCGGTGCCGCTGGTAGGTTGGGCTTACAGTTCGGCGGCGGGATTTCCCATCGTGCTTTACGGTGTATTGCCGCTGCCTGATTGGGTGCCTGTGAACCGTGAGTTGGCCGATGTCCTCAAAGCATGTCACCACTATTTCGCCTATGCCATGGCGGCGCTCATCGTTGCTCACATCGCTGCCGCGCTGAAGCACCATTTTGTTGACCGCGATGGTTTGCTGAACCGAATGCGTCCCCGTTTGAATACCCACTCCCAGTTTCACACCAAGGCCTGAGAATCAAACCATGTCCACAACACGACTCTTGTCTGCCGCACTGGCCGTCACGTTGGCCGCCGCCGCCCTGCCCTTGGTTCACGCGCAAGGCAAAGCCGCGCAACTGGTACCTGCGGGCAGCGAGATCAGCTTCACAACACGCCAAATGGGCGTTCCGGTTGAAGGGAGGTTTGGCAAATTCAGCGCCAACATCAGCCTCGACCCGAAAGCACCGCAAACCGGCCACGTCGGCTTCAGCGTTGACACCGGCAGCGCCCGGTTTGGCAGTGCCGAATTGGACGCCGAAGTGCCTAAAGCCACATGGTTGAACGTCACCAAATTTCCCCAGGCCAGCTTTCAATCCACTGCCATCAAGTCCGCTGGCGGCGGCAAGTTTGAAGTCAGCGGCAAACTCAACATCAAGGGCTCAGTGCGTGATGTGGTGGTGTCAGTCCAGTTGACTCAAACTGGTGCGAACAGCACCGCCACCGGGGCCTTCACCATCAAACGACTGGAGTTCAAAGTAGGCGAGGCCGAATGGGCCGATACCTCTTTGTTGGCCAACGATGTGATCGTTAAATTCAAGCTGCAACTGGCGGGCTTGGGCCCTCTGTAAGCGCAACCACTTCCCCCAGCCCCCCACACCACACCACACCACACCAAGGAGTTCAACAATGCACAAAGCCATCCCATCCGCCCTCGGCGCCGTCCTGACCAGTCTCTTTTTGAGCATCGGCGCAGCAGGATCTGCCCATGCGCAAGCCACCACCTACAGCATTGACGCCAGCCACACCTTCGTGACTTGGGAGGCCATGCACTTTGGTACCAGCACCAGCCGTGGCCGCTTCGATAAAAAAGAGGGCACCATTCAAATTGACCGCGCTGCCAAAACCGGGCGCATTGATGTCACCATCGACACGGGCTCTGTCAGCACCGGCCTCGCTTTTTTTGACAAAGAACTGCGCGGCAAAAAGTTCTTCGATACCGACAACCACCCCACTGCACGTTTCGTAGCAGACCGAATCAACTTCGAGGGCAACAATGTGCAGTCCGCCACCGGTCTGTTAACCATGCTGGGCAAAACCCTGCCTGTCACCGTTACCGCCGTGCGGTTCAATTGCTACGACAACCCCTTTGTTAAACGTGAGGTTTGCGGTGGTGACTTTGAAGCGATCGTTCAGCGCAGTCTCTGGGGCATGACCTCCACCATTCCAGCCGCTTCTGACAACGTCAAGTTGTTGATTCAGGTTGAAGCGGTGAAGCAGTGAGTAGTGGGTACTGTCGCATTTGAGTCAAAGTGACCCCCTCGATCAGACTTCGCACTGGGTATCACGCTCAATCCATCGTCATTGGGTGTGAGCGGGGCTGCCCGTTGGTGTAACTCAAACGGGCAAGGGTCGTCCTAACTTGAGCGCCCCCCAGACCTGTCGCTTTGCGCCAGGCCCCCCGAGGGGGATGAGAAAACTTGGGAGCGGCCCGGCGTTTTCTCATGAGGTTTTCATAAAACATGACACTCCACACCGTTCGGGCTGAGCCTGTCGAAGCCTGCGCCTATCTCCATAGAAGCCCTTCGACAGGCGAACGGGGGGTGGTTTGTCATGAGTTTCGGAAACATCAATGGTGTCGTTATTGAAAACCTGCCCGTGCCTCATTCGACAAAGGTCACAGCCCGCCTCAAGCGCTCGTCAACGTTGAGGCTGAACACATCGGGCCTTGCGTAGTGGCCCACCACGTCAAAGTCGTAGCGCGCACGAATCAGGTCATCGATGTCGATTTCAGCCGTGAGTAGGCCTGTCTGCTCAAACAGCGGGCCAGCAAGTACATCCCCCATTGGGCCGACAATCAACGATCCACCCTTGATCAAAGGACGGTCTTGGGCCCATCCCGGAAACTCTGTGCCCAAAGACTGCGGTGACGGTTGAACCTGGCAAGCGCTGATCACAAAACAACGCCCTTCCTGGGCAATGTGGCGCATGGAACATTGCCAGACATCACGTTCATCGACCGTCGGCGCGCACCAAATCTGAACCCCTTTCGCATACATTGCTGTGCGCAACAGCGGCATGTGGTTCTCCCAGCAGATGGCTGACCCGATTCGCCCAGCTGGGGAGTCCACCACAGGCAATGTGGAGCCGTCACCCTGACCCCAAATCAATCGTTCCGTTCCCGTGGGCATGAGCTTTCGGTGCTTCGCGACCAACCCTTGGGCTGAATCAAGGAAAAGCGAGGTGCAGTACAGCGTGTTGCCATCTCGCTCGACCACACCCACAACCAAACTGGCACCTGTACGACGGGAAAGATCTGCGAGCACATCGGTTTCTGGCCCAGGCACATCAATCGCGTTAGCAAAGTAACGCGCAAATGCTTCGCGTCCTTCGGGCAGACGGTAGCCCACCCTTGTTCCAAACACCTCCCCTTTGGGATAACCGCCCAGTAGGGCCTCGGGCATCACAACGACCGAGGCACCGCATGCTGCAATGGTGGACTCGAACGAGAGAATATTTAATAGGGTTTGCTCCTTTCCTTCAGGAGAAGAACCCATCTGAAGTGCTGCAACAACAGACTTTGGCATGTAGCTGACCTTGTGCTTTTGGATGTATCTGGAAACGGCCCTAGGAGGCGTGCAGTGGGGTGGCTGGTTCAGCCTGGACACTTCACTCGGGATGATCTTGCAAGGAAGTTCAGTAGGGAGCAAAGGAGACCGCACCCAGCCCACATCGCGCTTTAGCGTGGGATCCGCAACTTACAGCAAGAAAAACGATTTTGGCCTTCAATGCAACAACTATTCGGTTTTTGGGAGAAAGAGAGCAATGCGATTTAACGTGGTTGCGAAGTAGCCACAGCTCGTCGAGCCAGGGAATCAAGAAACCAAGACGCACCACCCATCTTTCATCAACACAACAGCGGTTTGATCAACGACAACTTCAATGGTGCTTTGATTGAAATTGCAGCGTCTAACACCTATTCGTAATTGCACACGGCGCAGCGTACTTCACTCGGATTTACCTTCGGGCCAGCGCCATTTCTGATTTGGAGCCCTATTTCGGTCAATGCATGGAGACAAAAACCACTGAGTCGTTCTCCTCTACCCCGCTCCTCCTGGCCGATGCCAGCGCGATAGGAATGGGCTGGAGCAAGCCCAGCGCAGGGGCCAGCGACGGCAAAGTCAAGAGCTACCTGGGGCAGGTGCTGAACAGCCTCACCGGCGGCAAGATCGACGGCATTGAGCGTCTGGTCTACTTCGACGGTAAACGCCGCGCCCAGTTGGAAGCCAGCCTCAACAAAGAAGTCGCCAGCGCCTCTGGCGGGCGACTCTCCGACTGGCGCCAACTGCTCAGCGCCTCGGGCCGCGAGGCCCTGCAGCGACAAACCGCTTCGTCCAACCCGCCGACCAACAAGCCTGCGCCCAGCAACACGCCCTGGAAGATTGGAGGCGTCGATGTGGGTGCCGTGGCTCGCGAAGGTTGGAACCGCGTCAAAAACGTCCCCAACCCGTTATTGGGCGGCCTGACCCCCAACCAGGCCGGTCAAGTTCTCAAGGGTAGCATCAACGCCGGTGCCCGCACCATCAACCAAACCGTGCGCGCCCCCGTGCTGCCCGTGGCAGAGCCTGCCAGCAGCTTTGAGAGCGTGCGCGCCCGCGCCGATTCGTGGGTGGCCCGTGCCTCCAAAGGCAAATTCGACTCTGTGGCGGACTTGGTGCACTTCGCTGGCGACAACAAAGCCGCCAACCGCCTGCGCGGTCAAGTCACGCAGATGCTGCAAAAGGATGCAGCTGCCCAAGCCGGTGGCTTTAGCAACTGGAAACAGGTGCTCACTGCTGCCGAGCGCGGCCAGCTTGAGCGCACTTTGGTCGAGACTCAAAAACTACCGCCCACCCAGCCCAACACGCCCAAACAGCAACAAGCCTGGGCCGGGCAAGCCTTGCAACAGGTGCAAAAGCTCCCAACCCCGAAGTCCGAGCGTGGGCCCTTGGACACTCTGCGTAATGTGGTGGGCGGTGCATGGGATCAGTTTGCAGGCGATACCTTCAAAGCGGAGATCGAGCAGCTCAAAAAGATTGTGCGTGACCCGTCTCGGTTGATTAAACCGATTGACGACATCAAGAATTGGTTGGAAAGCAATCCCAAGGGCCAGTGGAATAACGCCATCGCCACCTGGGGCCGGGTGTTCAGCCACCCGCCGGAGAAGTGGGCTGAGGCCTACAAAGCGGAGCTGATGAAGCAGCCTCAAACCCAGATGCTGCGGGAGTTCTCTCACAAGGTCAGGAATGACCGTGACTTTCAAGAACAGCTGGCAGGCCGGGGGCTGGGGCTGATCGCGCAAGTGATCGTCACACGCAAAGTCACCAAGGCGCTCCAGGGCAATCCAGGCAGTGCGATTCAACCAATCAAACAAACGCCGACTGCGGTGGCTACTGCGGGTCAAGGTGGGCTCAGGCTGCAAGCGATCAAAGAGACGCTTCGCTCTTTGGGGAATGAGGTCACCCCATCCCATGTCGTTAAGAAGCTGCGGCAGTACATGATCGACATCACGGACGATCTCAAAACCACGCCCAAAGGCACGGCGCGGTACAAGGAGTTGGCGGACATCCGGGCCCAGTTGGATCAGCGCTTGAACGGCCGCTTGAAGCCTACTGCGGTGGTGCCCCAGCCCCACCCCACCGGGGTGAATCAGCCCACACCAGCGATCAAGCCTGCCCCGGTGAGCCCAACACCGATCAAGTCCATTGCAGCGACACCGCTGCAGCCGCTGCAGCCTTTTGCGGTGCACCCATCCCGGGTCAAGCTCGATGCGCTGCTGGAGCCCATGCTCAAGGAGGCCGGTTTGGGCGCACCGTCCTTGGCCCGCTCGGATGCCTTGAGGCAGTTCGAGCAGGAGGTCAACAAGATCGGTGGCGCAGACAAGCTGACCACCGACAAGCAGCGCAGGGAGTTGATTCAGCGTGCCATTGGTTTGCCTGCGGTGAAGACCACGACGCCTACGCCTGTGCCCGTCACCGCACAACAGCCCGTCAAGGTCCCCAACAAGCCAACCCCGCTCTTTGAAGACAGCCGCTATGGCGGGCCTTCGCCTTACATCGACCAAGTGCCTGCGGGCACCGTCGGGGCCCAGCGCAATCCGAATCGGCCTGAGGGGGGGAACAACATTCCCGGTTGGAACTCGATGACGCCTGAGCAAAAGGTGCAAACCATCAACCGGTTGATCCAGCAGCCGATCACGCCGGCGCAGGAGCTTCAGGTGCGCGTGAATGGCCAACAGATCAATCGGGCAGTTGAAATTGGCGGGCAACGGTTCACCCCCCTGGACTTGGCCCTTCTCGCCCGTTCACCACCTGGGGCTGTCGTAAACATCACCGTTGAAACAATGCCAAGCATGACACGTGCGGTCTTTCAAGTTGAGCATCCCTGGTTCAACAAGCCCGCACGCTCCGAGTTAATTCTTGCGAAAACTGAGAACTACCTGGTGAACCGCCACATCGCATTGAGGGCCGGACTTCCCTCGGGAACGGGCGGGCAACTGTTGTTAAGGCAAGCCATGTCGGCGCAGAACAAAGGCATGTCTTCCATCATTTCTGATGCCTACGCGGACGGAAAAGGTCAGTTCGTAGGCCCTTACGTTTGGGCAGTTTATGGCTTTGATGCGGCGGTCCCTTTAGATAGCTTGGCGGCATTGGGGTTGGACAAGACCAAACCGCACCGCATCAGTGAGCTGATGAACAACCCCTCGTTGCGTGCGAAGTGGAAAGACCATGTCGTCAATCATCCAATCGACATGATCATGACCCTTGATTTGCGGCCTGGCAGTCAGGGCTTGCAGCGCCTGCAAGCGGCTTTGCCAGCATCGACATCAGATCCAACAACACCACCAGCCTTTGTGCAGCGCGTGTTGACGCTCCGCGAGTCACTGCTGCCTCAGGATGCGGATCGGATTGCTACCGGGCTTTTTGAGCTCACCGCCAAAGAGTTGGAGGCGGTGGATTGGATCGTTCGGCGGCAAGGACAGTTCTCATTCGAAGAGTTTCAATCCAGCGTTGGTATTTCCAAGGCGAGCGCTCAAAATCGTTTGTCCAGCATCGGCGAAAAGTTGGGTCTGGATTTACCGCTGGCCTTGGCGCGAGGCCGCCACCGCGATCTACCGCACGACTACCAAACTTTTTGGCGAAGCAACCGGTCATGGGGACTGACCGACAACCAAGTGCAGTTGGCCTTCCAAATACTGCAGGACCCATTTCGCTCCAACACCCAATTGGGTGCCTCGGTTAAGCCTCCATTAGGGGAATCTGCCACGGCAACCGAAATCAGCCGCCTGCAAAACCAATTGCTCGGCCCCAATACCCAAAAGGACAGCCACCAGTCGCGGCGGGTGGCCCTGTTTGATGTGCTGGGCACCGGCGCTCGAAACCCTGCACTGGCGCCGCTGACGAGCCAGCAGCTGGCAGAGCGTTTCGCTTCTCACCGCTTTTCACACTTGCAGTATTTTTTACTTGAAACGATATCGACCTATCCGCTGTTCAGTGATGCAGAACTGCTGGCCCTGGCTCAAGAAAGGGGGCGCTACGTTACAAAACAAACCATCTCCGTGGCCATCTCCAACTTGTACAAAACGCTCGGGCTGGCTGAGCAACAAGCCCAGGGCTCACGTGTTTCCAGCGGACGGCTGGCATTGTTTGACCTGATTCATGGTACGGGCGCGTCGTCCACAACCAAGACGTCCCATGAGGCATCGGCCACGTCTGGGCTGCAATCGCTACAAAAGCTCCCCCAATTCGCCGACGCGTTGCGCTCGGATCCCCACTTGTACAACGATCTCAAACGTTGGGAGGAGCAAGGATGGCGCCTGGAAACCGCACCGGGCAAAGAAGTCGATGGCCTTTACCCACAACGCAAGGTCATTGTGGTCACATCCGGCACCGACTCCAAGGGCCAACCCATGGCTCCCGCAGACATCCATTTCAGCCTACGACAATCGATCAAAGGTGTCGAGCGGATGGCTGGACTGTATGAACGCGTGATGGGAGCGTCAGACTTACAAGCGTCAATCAAACCTCGGCCACTGACTATGGTTCCGAGCATGCGGCACAGGGACCAGGTGCAGAAAACCCCCTATTTGAACGACGCGGAACGGTTGAGTTACCGCGTCGAACTAAAAAATGGTCGTTTGATAAGGGCGGATGGCAACGCTTTGGACACCTCTGGGATGCACACCCAAGTTGGCAAAGGCATGGGTATGTTCGTTGTCACAAGCGATGGCGAGTTTTATGTGGCCAACGGTTTGCAGATTCTTCCCGGTCGTGGCGTATTGAAGGAAAGCTCTTTGTCCTCAGGGGAACCCGTGCTCTATGCCGGTGTTTTGGGCACGGACGCACAGGGTCGCATCACCACTTTGAGCGACTACAGCGAAGCCTATGAGCCTCGGCTTCAACACACCGAAGCCTTTCTGATTTGGCTGCGCTCGCAGGGTGTCCCACTGAATGACATCAACTTTGCCCGGATATACGGAACACGATGAAGTGAGGGTGCCAAGGCAGGCATCGAACCAGGCGTCGATTTGCGCAATCTCACCTTGCAGACCACGGTGTTTTTGTCGGAACCGGCCCACTTGCCTCTGGGCAGGGTGCTGAAGGGCTCTCCGCAACTCACACATGCCATCGAACAGTTCATCGGAAACGGGTGGGCGCTGCGGGTTTCGACTCGACTACTAGTCTTACTGTGTCAGTAAGACCAGGTGCTTTGGTGGATGTGATTCCAGGCAGCAAACAACTGATCATTCCTCTCGACCTGGATCGGCAGGACCAGGTCATGGATCCTCAGAAAATGAGCGTGTCTCAACCATTACCAGCCGTCTTTGACCCACACGGCACAGGTTCTGGAAATGCTGCAGCGCCAGGGCGTCGATATCGGGTCGCTGGAGATGCGCCTTCGCGCCAAGGCGGTGGATTAACAGGCCAGTTGGGATCGTGTCTAGTCTCGCGCACTCAAACTTCCACCACCAACCCACGCACCCGAGATGCCGCCATCGATGCTGCGGCGTTGCGCGTCTCCACACCGAGCTTTTCAAACACGTGCTCCAGGTGTTTTTTGACGGTGGTGTGGCTGGTGCCAAAGATGTCGCCAATGTCACGGTTGGTTTTGCCTTTGGCCACCCAGTACAACACCTCGGCTTCGCGGGCGGTGAGTTTGAAGGCACTGGCCAAGGCTGCAATCACCGCCTCGTCGGAGCGCTCGCGCATCACCACCAGCCATTCATCGTCACCGGTTTGTTCATGCAGTGCCAAGATCAAACGGCGCGGGCTGTGGTCGAGCGTGAGCGTGGGGGGCAAGACACCGCTGTTTAAGCGCTGCACCGAGTCGCGCACCCACGCCATGGCCTGCGCTGGCAACTGGCTGGCCCCGAAGTGCTGCTGCATCAGCTCACGTGCCAAGGGCGTTTGCCAAACCACGCGCGCCGTGCTGGCGTGGACCACCAGGGTGGCGTGGCCAAACGCGTCGAGTGCGTTGCGCGCTTGGCTGGCTTGGCGTGCACTTTGCATGTGAACCTGCATGCGGGCCAACACCTCGCGCGCACGGATGGGTTTGGTCACGTAGTCCACACCGCCGGCCGCAAACGCGCTGACCACATGTTCGGTTTCGGTCAGGCCCGTCATGAAGACGATGGGAATGTGGGCGGTATTGGGCTGCGCTTTGAGACGGCGAGCCACTTCAAAACCGTCCATGCCGGGCATGACAGCGTCGAGCAAAATGATGTCGGGTTGGGCCTGGGCCGCGCGCTGCAAAGCGGCCGCACCGTGGGTGGCCACGAGCACCGTGTAACCAGCTTCGTCGAGCGCATCGTGCAAGACGGAGAGGTTGTCGGGCACGTCGTCCACGATCAGCACCACGCCGGCTGCGCTAGCGGGCAATCCTGTGTGCCAGATATCTTCGTTCACCGACGACGCAACGGGTTCAGGGGAACGGGTGTTCATGGTCTGCCTTATGCAGGACGCCCATCATGGCATCCAGTTGAAAACTCAGCGCCAGCTCACGCATGTGGGCGATGAAGCTGGCGGTAGTGGGATCCGCTTTCTCGATCGCATCGAGTTGCTGCACGACGCCGCGTAAATACCCCAATTCGATCACCTGTAGCAACGCCAGCCGTTGGTCTCGGTCGGGCCACACCCATGCCGAAGGCCCAGATGGTTCCACCTGCACACCTGCCAGTTCGGGCGTGGTGCTGGAGATGCTCCCTGACGATTGGGGTTCACCCAGCACGGCGCGCACGGGCGCGTCGATCCACTGCAGATGCATGGCGCGGCCCAACCAATCCAGCAGCTCGGCCTTGCGCACGGGTTTGACGATGAAGTCGGTGCTGGGCAAGCCCACCGCGTTGTCCACGCCTTTTTCAAACGCATTGGCCGATACCACCGCCACCGGCGCGTCGCTGAGTTCTTGTTCACGCATTTGGGCGATGGTTTGCCAGCCGTCCATGCCCGGCATGGCCAGGTCCATCAAAACAGCATCAAAACGCCTCTGGCGCAGCAGTTCAAGGCAGGCAGTGCCTGAATCCGCCACATGCACCTCCAGGCCCAGGGGCGTGAGCATGTTGCGCATGAGCTCGCGGTCGACCTCTTCGTTGTCCACCACCAGCACCTTGCGGCGCGGGCCCACGTAGCCGATGCGTTGACGTTCGGGCATGACCTTGGCCACCATCTCGGCACGCACTTCAGGCAAGAACAAACGGATGCGGAAGATGGTGCCGCTGTGGGTGTCGTCGGCAGCACCACCGGGCCGGCTGCTCACCGTCATCTCGCCGCCCATCAAGTCGGTCAGCATCTTGGCAATGGTCAGCCCCAAGCCCGTGCCCCCACCGGGCGAGCTGCCACCGCCCGAGCCCGCTGCCGAGCCGCGTGCAAAGGGTTCAAAAATTTGTGCCACCTCTTGCGGTGTGATGCCAGGGCCGGTGTCGTCAATTTCAAACACGGCCATTTCACGGCCATAAGTCAAACGAAACTCCACGCGTCCGGTCTGGGTGAATTTCACGGCGTTGCCCAGCACATTGATGAGAATTTGCCGCAGCCGCTTCTCGTCAGCACGCACCACCTCCGGCACGGCCTCCCCGAAGTCGTGGACGAAGGCGATGCCTTTGCCCACGGCCTGCAACTCGAACATGCGCGCGATTTCCAACAGGCCCTCGCGAAAACGCATGGGCTTCACATCGAGCGAGAGCTTGCCGCTTTCAATGTGCGCAATATCCATGGTGCCTTCGATCAGCGACAACAAGTGGTCGCCGCCACGGCGTATCACACGCACCGCTTGCTGGCGGTGGGCAGGCATGCTGGGGTCTTCGTCCAACAGTTGCGCATATCCAATGATGCTGTTCAGCGGCGTGCGCAGCTCGTGGCTGATGGTGGTGATGTAGCGGCTCTTGGCATGGTTGGCCAGGTCGGCGTGGTGGCGCGCTTCTTCGGCTTGCTGCTTGGCCAGTTGCAAGGCCTCGTCGGTGCGTTGGTGCGACTCCACCTCGCGGCGCAGCGCTTGGGTTTGTTCATTCAAGGCTTGGGTTTGGCGGTTGCTTTCTTCTTGCGCCACTTCACGGCTTTTGTGCGTCAACACCAGCCACCACGTGACGATGCCGGTGACCACGGCCAAGGCCGCAAACGCTTTGGTGAACCCCAAACCCAGGGCTTGTTTGAGTGCCTGGTTCAAACCACCTTGTTGCGCAAACTCGTGCGTCCACAACAAATAAAAGAGGGCCGCCAGCAAGGGCAAGATCGCACTCATCAACAGCAGGTAACGGCCCAGCTCGGAGTTCAATCGTTGCCACACCCAAACCGGTAGCACCGCCTGGGCGCTGGCTTGCCACTGGGCCGACCAATTGGCCTGCGGCTTACACATGTCGTTGCATCGGGCATCGAGCGAGCAGCACAAGGAACAAATGTGACCCAAGTAGGCGGGGCAGTAGGCCATGTCCGGGCCTTCGTAGTCGCGCTCGCAGACGGTGCAGCGAAGTAGCCGGTAGCGGCCTGGGTCATCGTCAGCGGTCTCACTGCATACACCCAAATTCCGTTCGGGCTGAGCCTGTCGAAGCCCTTGCTGCACAGACCCTTCGACAGGCTCAGGGCGAACGGTGGTGGGAAGCGGGTTAGGAACGGAGGGGGGGTGCGTGTTGGTACTGGTCACTGCCTTGGTACGCGCCAAGTAGTAACGCCCCTTCGTCGCCCAAGCGATCAAAGGCGACACGATCAACGCTGTGGCCATGGCAATCACCGCAGAAAACGCTTGGGCCTCAGGCCCGAACCACCCGAGGTGGGCCACCACCGACAACAGCGAGGCCAGCCCCATCGCCCCCACGCCCACTGGATTGATGTCGTATAGGTGAGCCCTTTTGAACTCAATGCCCTTGGGCGACCAGCCCAGAGGCTTGTTGATGACCAGGTCAGCGACCACGGCCATGATCCAACTGATGGCGATGTTGGAATACAGCCCCAACACCTTGCCCAAGGCCTGGAAGACGTTGAGCTCCATCAGCATCAGTGCGATCAAGAGGTTGAACACCATCCACACCACACGGCCCGGGTGGCTGTGGGTGAGCCGTGCAAAAAAATTGGACCACGCGAGCGAGCCCGCATAGGCATTGGTGACATTGATCTTGAGCTGGGACACCACCACCAGCAGCGCCGTGGCGGCAATGGCCCACGATTCACGCGGGAACAACTCGCCATAGGCCAGCAGGTACATCTGGTTCGGGTCCACCGCACGGTCTGCAGGTATCGACTGCTTCAGTGCCAAATAAGCCAGCAGTGCGCCACCGAGCATTTTCAACACACCCGGCACCACCCACCCCGGCCCACCGATAGCCACCGCCGCCCACCAGCGTTTGCGGTTGTGCGGTGTTTGCGCGGGCATGAAACGCAGGTAGTCCACCTGCTCGCCCATTTGCATGACAAGGGCCACACCCACCGTCAAGGCGGCACCAAACAGCAGCCCATTGAACTGACCGCCTTGGCCATTCTCGCCCGCGTAGGCTGCCAGTTCGTTCAGAACGCCCGGTTGTTTGTAAAACACCACCACAAAAGGCGTGATCATCAGCACCAGCCACAGCAGCTGTGTCCACACCTGGAACTTGCTGATCACAGTGACACCGTGGGTGACCAAGGGCAACACCACCACCGCACAAATCAAATACCCCCAAGCCGGTGGAATGCCAAACACCAACTCCAGCGCATAGGCCATGATGGCCGCCTCTAAGGCAAAGAAGATGAAAGTGAAACTCGCATAAATCAGCGAGGTCAGCGTGGAGCCGAGGTAACCAAAACCGGCGCCGCGTGTGAGCAAGTCCATGTCCACGCCATAACGGGCCGCGTAAACGCTGATGGGCCAGCCGGCCAAGAAAATGATCAAACCCGTGGCCAAAATGGCCCAGAAGGCATTGGTGAAGCCATAGCTCAGGAGCAAGGTCGCGCCCAGTGCCTCCAGCACCAAAAAGGAAGACGCACCGAACGCCGTGTTCGCCACCCGCATCTCCGACCATTTGCGAAAACCGTGGGGCGTGAACCGCAGGGCGTAGTCCTCCATGGTTTCGCGGGCGACCCAGCTGTTGTAGTCACGGCGCACCTTGACCACGCGCTGCACGGCGTCTTGCGGCAGGCGCTCGGGTGTGATGCCGGGGCCGAGTGGGGCGGGGGGAAGCAGGTTTTCAGGCGCTGTCATAACCACCTTGCAGGGCAAGGGCCGTGCCACCTCCGCGACCAAGCTATCGCCCTACCGCACTGTCATTCCCGCGCAGGCGGGAATGACGGCAGGGGGTGCGACCGCCGCTACGATCTGGCACACCTCGTGCAAAGCACTGCCTCATGGAACTCCTCCGAGTTCGATTGTCACGACCGCTCGGTCTAATTGAACAACTTCGAGCGTAGCAAGATGGAACTGACTCCCCGAGTTCGGTCGTCTTTGACGACCGCTCGAGCAAACTAACAAGGACGTGCGAAGCACGATGGAACTCACACCTCGAGAAAAAGACAAGCTGCTCATCTTCACCGCCGCCCTGTTGGCGCAGCAGAGGCAAGCCCGTGGCCTGAAGCTGAACTACCCGGAAGCGGTGGCTCTGATATCGGCCGCCATCATGGAAGGCGCCCGCGACGGCAAGACCGTGGCCCAGTTGATGAGTGACGGGAAATTGATTCTGACCCGCACCGATGTGATGGAGGGCGTGGCCGAAATGATCCCCGACATCCAGGTCGAAGCCACCTTCCAAGACGGCACCAAGTTGGTGACCGTGCACCAACCTATTCCATGAATGCTGCATTTGGTGCGTCATTCAATGTCAACGCTTGACGCTTGAGTATTGAGCGCCCCCAGACCTGTCGCTTTGCGCCAGGCCCCCCAAGGGGGATGAGAAAACTTGGGAGCGGCCCGGCGTTTTCTCATGAGCTGCCCCAAACCACCCCACCGATGGAGATGCCCATGCGCCCACTGACACCCCGAGTGCAAACCACGCTCACAGTTGCCCTGTCCCTGATTGCGGCCCTCACGTTGACCTTGCTGGCCAGCGGCGCTTTTGCCCACACTGGGGCAGACGGTGGCCACCACCACGACCTGCTGAACATAGCCCATCACCTGACGGATTTACAAGACTGGCTCGCACAAGTCCAACTCGAAGCCTGGGTGGTATTGCCGCCCGTCTTGGCGGTTTGTGCGTGGTTGACGCTGCGCTGGTTCCACAAAAAATCCAAACGAGCCGCATCGTCGACACGTCCATCGCAACACAAGGATCAACCATGATCCCTGGCGAACTTTTCACCGACGAGGGCGAACACCTTCTCAACGCAGGCCGCCCCACCCTCACCGTGGTGGTGAAAAACAGCGGCGACCGCCCGATACAAGTCGGCTCGCACTACCACTTTGCAGAAACCAATGCAGCATTGGTATTCGACCGTACCGCTGCGCGTGGCAAACGCTTGAACATCACCTCGGGCACCGCCGTGCGATTTGAACCGGGACAGCAGCGCACGGTGGAATTGGTGGACTATGCGGGCGAGCGGCAGGTGTGGGGGTTTCGCGGCTTGGTGCAAGGCGCACTTTAAAAATAATCGAGATCCGTACACCATGACCACACTGAACCGCCGCGCTTACGCCGAAATGTTCGGCCCCACCACAGGCGACCGCGTTCGCCTGGCTGACACCGAACTCATCATTGAAGTCGAACAGGACTACACGCTCAAAGCCGGCGGTTACGGCGAAGAAGTGAAATTCGGTGGTGGCAAAGTCATCCGCGACGGCATGGGTCAAAGCCAGCGGGTCAATGGCCCGGGCCGCCACGACGCGGTGGACTGCGTCATCACCAATGCCCTCATCGTGGACCACTGGGGCATCGTCAAAGCCGACATCGGCTTGCGTGGCAGCCGCATCGTGCGCATCGGCAAAGCCGGGAACCCCGATGTGCAGCCTGGGGTGGACATCATCATCGGCCCCGGCACCGAAGTGATTGCAGCCGAGGGAATGATCGTCACCGCAGGCGGCATCGACAGCCACATCCACTTCATTTGCCCACAGCAAATTGAAGAAGCCCTGATGAGCGGCGTCACCACCATGCTCGGCGGCGGCACAGGCCCCGCCACCGGCACCTTTGCCACCACCTGCACGCCTGGCCCGGCCAACATCGCCCGCATGCTGCAAGCGGCCGATGCCTTCCCGATGAACCTCGGCTTCCTCGGCAAAGGCAACGCCAGCCGCCCCGAAGCCCTGCGCCAGCAAATTGAAGCCGGTGCCATCGGCATGAAGCTGCATGAAGACTGGGGCACCACACCCGCCGCCATCGACACCTGCCTGAGCGTGGCCGAAGAGACCGACACCCAGGTGGCCATCCACACCGACACGCTGAATGAAAGCGGTTTTGTAGAAGACACCATCGCCGCCTTCAAAGGCCGCACCATCCACAGCTTCCACACCGAAGGCGCAGGTGGCGGGCATGCGCCCGACATCCTCAAGGTGGTGGGCGAAAACAATGTGCTGCCTTCCAGCACCAACCCCACGCGGCCCTACACGGTCAACACCATCGACGAGCACCTGGACATGCTTATGGTCTGCCATCACTTGGACGCCAGCATTGCCGAAGACCTGGCTTTTGCCGAAAGCCGCATCCGCCGCGAAACCATTGCCGCCGAAGACATCCTGCACGACCTCGGCGCCATCAGCATGATGAGCAGCGACAGCCAGGCCATGGGCCGCGTCGGTGAGGTCATCATCCGCACCTGGCAGACGGCGCACAAGATGAAAGTGCAGCGCGGATGGTTGCCCCCACCCTCCTCCGTTCAGGCTGAGCCTGTCGAAGCCCATTCGCGCAACGATAACCACCGCGTCAAACGTTACATCGCCAAATACACCATGAACCCCGCCCTGGCCCACGGCATCGCCCACGAGGTAGGCAGCGTGGAAGAAGGCAAATGGGCCGACCTGGTGTTTTGGAAACCCGCCTTCTTCGGCGTGAAGCCCTCACTCATCATGAAAGGCGGCTTCATCGCCGCCGCCGCCATGGGTGACCCCAACGCCAGCATTCCCACGCCACAACCCGTGCACTACCGCCCCATGTTCGGTGCCTTCGGCGGCGCGCTGCACAAAGGCTCCATCACCTTCCTGAGCCAAGCCGCCATCACCGGCAATGTGCAAGACATGCTCAACCTGCACAAACACATCGGCCTCGTCAAAGGTTGCCGCACCGTAAAGAAAGAACACATGGTGCACAACCACTACACGCCGCGCATGGAGATTGATGCGCAGACCTATGAGGTGCGGGCGGATGGGGTGCTGCTGACTTGCGAACCGGCGTCTGTGTTGCCTATGGCGCAGCGGTATTTTTTGTTTTGACGGACATTGCTGGTCAAACAAATCCCCACCACCACCGATCAGTGATCAGTGATCAGTGATCAGTGATAGTCCTCTTCAAGCTGGTGGCGAACGGCAGCCACCACCACCTCGTCGCTGCCCACAATCTCGAACAGCGCCACATAACCTGAGCCACCAAACGAGATGATCAACTCGCGCAGGAAAGGGCTGGCACCGACTTTGCGGCAGGTGAAAGGCGAGGTTTTCAGGATGCCCATGCCCGCTTGAATGGCGGCCAAGGCTTGCTCAGGCAAAAGCAAGTCGCCACCGTCACGCGCGAGCTCTCGCTCCAAAATGAAGTCGAACAGACGCTGCAAATCGTCTTGGGCACCACGTGTCAGTCGAACACGAAACGTCATCTGCCGCTAGTTACTTGCGTCTTGCAGGCTTGCGGCCACGCGCCGCATCCAATTTGCGCTGCAATTGCGCTATGACCACATCGGCATCCACATAGTCGTTGTTCTGACGCGCATCCGCCAAGGACTGCAAGCCTCGCGCCACAAACTCAGCCTGGTACCGTCGCCTCGACACAGCGGCACGCACCGACGTTTCAACGAACTCGGACACCGTTTCGCCGTCACCCAACAGGGACTCCAACTCGGCACGCAGGTCGGGCTCAACACGGACAGAGGGGATGGTGGCGGTTTTCATAGACGACAGTGTAGTGCATTTGCAATGCAAACCACCAAACCGAAGACCATCCTCGAATTCCACCGCTGGCGCAAACTCGCACTCACCAAGGGAACCTCTGCAAAACCTGTCGTGGATGCCGAGCGTTCGGATCGGGATGGGCTGCAAGGCGAGTTTCGCAGCCAAAGCCGAAGCTATTGGCAAGGAACTCAACGCGGCAGACCGCCCGAGTCCGAACGATTCGGCGCCGCGACGGGTTTTGCAGAGGTTCCCAAGCACTCTGGGAACAAAACTTGCCTCGACAAGACCAACCCCAAACCAATCACCCCATGCCCACCGACATCCTCCCCCCACTCCCCCTCCTGCTGACCTTCGTCGCCGCCAGCCTGGCCCTGGCGCTGACGCCGGGCCCTGCCGTGGTTTACATCCTCACGCGCACCTTGTCGCAAGGCCGGGCGTCGGGCTTGGCTTCGGTGCTGGGTGTGGCCTTGGGCAACCTCGGCAATGCGGTGGGTGCGGCGGTGGGGCTGGCCGCGTTGTTCGCGGTGTCGTCGCTGGCGTTCACGGTGGTGAAGTGGGCGGGCGCGGCCTATCTCATTTACCTGGGCCTGCGTTTGCTGCGCGCAAAAGACGATACCAACGCCAGCGCGGCTCAAGTGCCCCGGCTCGCCTTGGGCAAGGTGTTCCGCGATGGGTTTGTGGTGGCCCTGCTCAACCCCAAGACCGCCCTCTTCTTCGCCGCGTTTTTGCCGCAGTTCATGAGCCCGCACGCCAACCACCTGCAACAAAGCCTGTTGCTTGGCAGCGTGTTCGTGGCGGTAGCCGCCTGCACGGACTTGGCCTATGTGCTGCTGGCCAGTTGGCTCGCACCGCGTTTGGCGCGCAGCGCCGGACAAGCACCCTGGGGCCGGCGTGTGGCGGGTGGGGCGTTCATTGGTTTGGGCGTGTTGACGGCCATGGGCGGACAGGCCAAGTCCACCTCTTGAACAGTGGAAACGGCGCTGCGCCGCTTGATTTTTGAAGCACAGCCACCGACAATTTACACGTATTATGTGTTCACATATCACGCGCGCTTTGCGCGCCGTTGAACAAGGAGCGAAACACCATGAACATCACTTTGGCTGTAGACGAACAGGTGGCCGAGCGCGCAAGGCAAGCGGCGCAGGCCATGGGAAAAAGCCTGAATCAGGCGGTGCGCGAATACCTGGAGCGTTTGGGTGGCGAGCAGCAGCGCATCGCGGCCGCCGAGGCCTATAAAAAGTCGGCGCTGGCCTCGCCCTACCAACTCAAGGGCTGGCGCTTCAACCGAGACGAGATCAATGAGCGTTCGTAGTTTCATTGACACCAATGTGCTCGTCTACGCCGACTCCAGCGACGCAACCGACAAACAGCACCGCGCCATTGACTTGATCCAAACACACCACATTGCGGGCTCCGGTGTGCTGTCCACCCAGGTGCTGCAAGAGTTCGCGTCCACGGCGCTGCGCAAGCTGCTGATGCCGCCCGCCGTGATTCATGAGCGGCTGGATTTTTTTGCGGGCTTTGAAATTGTGAACAGCTCGCCGCTGATGATTTCGCAAGCCTTGCAGGTCAAGGTGCGCTGGAACTTGTCGTTCTATGACGCACTCATTGTGCAGGCCGCCATCCAAAGTGGTTGCGCCGAATTGCTCACCGAAGACCTTCAGCACGGTGCCACGATGGCGGGTGTGAAGATCGTCAACCCTTTCAAATCAGATTGATTGCCCCATGCTCACCATCAACAAACTCCTCCCCCAAGGCCAAGGCCTGGCCCCCGTGCTGCTCAAACGCGCCGCGAGCGTCGAGCTGGACTGGGATGTGCGCCAGAAAAGCCGCTTCGATGCCCTTGATTCCTCCGGCCGCACCCTGGGTGTGTTTTTGCCGCGTGGCACCGTGGTGCGCGGTGGCGATGTGTTGGTGGCAGAAGACGGTTCGCTGATTCGGGTGCTGGCCGCGCCGCAGCCCGTGCTGAAGGTGACGTTTTGCAGCGCCCACGGATCAGCATTCGATTTGACCCGCGCCGCCTACCACCTGGGCAACCGCCATGTGGCCCTACAACTGGCACCGGATCACTTGAAGCTGGAGCCCGACCATGTGCTGGCCGACATGCTGCGTCAAATGCATTTGACGGTGCAGGAGGTGACCGAACCCTTTGACCCTGGGGCGGGGGCTTATGGCCAAACGGGTGGTGGACACGGCCATGGGCATGGCGAGCACGACCATGGTCATGCACACCACACCACAGCCTCCCCCGCCGCCGACACCCATGTGCATGGCCCGGGCTGCAACCATGGCCACGACCATGGTCACGCGCACAGCCACGCACATCCCACGTCCCCCGCAGAACAGGCTGCGACCGTGGCGAGCCCACGCAAGCCACTGTCCATCCCCATTCAATCCGCACCCGCGCCGCATGTGCATGGCCCGGGCTGCGGTCACGACCATGACCACGACCACGACCACCACTGACCCCTTGGCAGCGATGGAACACGGTGCAGTGCCACCACCCCACAGCGCCTCGCTCAGCGCCCACGCCCTGCTCCACCTGATGTGGCTGGCCTCACCCGCCTTGCCGGTGGGTGGCTTCAGCTATTCGGAAGGTTTCGAAGCGGCAGTGGACAGCGGGCGTGTCAGCACCGAGGCGCAAGCCAGCCTGTGGCTGCAAGACCAATTGCAACTCAGCCTCGCACGCTGCGAGCTGGCCGTGGTCGCGCAGGCGTTTGCCGCTTGGCGTGACGGCAACCTGGAACGTGTGCACAGCTTGAACCACTGGGTGCTGGCCACACGCGAAAGCAGTGAATTTCGCCAACAAACCCAGCAGATGGGCCGCTCCTTGGCCGAGTGGTTGAAGAACCAAACCGTGACCGACGAACACGGTGGCGAACGCGACCCTCGCGTGCAGCAACTCGCCACACTGCAACCCTCACCCACCTGGCCCGTCGCATTTGCTTTGGCGGCGCAACAAACCGGAGCCCCCGTGCGCGAAGCACTTTTGAGTTTGGCGTTTGGCTGGGCCGAAAACATGGTGCAAGCTGCGCTCAAAGCCGTGCCCTTGGGCCAAAGTGCGGGACAGCGTGTGTTGGCCGCGTTGTGCGCACAAATTCCCGCAGCGGTAGAGCAGGCATTGAACTTGCACGATGATGACCGCCAGGCCCACAGCCCCATGCTGGCCATCTTGTCAGCCCAACACGAAACCCAATACTCCAGGCTTTTCCGATCATGAACACCACCGTCCTTCACACCAGCGACAACGGCAGCGCCTTGCACCACATCAAAAACCGCAGCAAAAAGTTGCCCCCGCTGCGCGTCGGCGTGGGCGGCCCGGTCGGCTCAGGCAAAACCACGTTGGTCGAAATGCTGTGCAAGGCCATGCGCGACCACTACGACTTGGTCGTGGTCACCAACGACATCTACACCAAGGAAGACCAGCGCCTGCTCACCGTAGCCGGTGCGCTGGATGCCGAGCGCATCATGGGCGTGGAAACCGGCGGTTGCCCGCACACTGCGATTCGTGAAGACGCCTCCATCAACTTGGAGGCGGTGGACCGCATGCTGGAGAAATTCCCCAACGCCGACATCGTTTTCATCGAAAGCGGCGGCGACAATCTGGCCGCCACCTTCAGCCCCGAGCTGAGTGATTTGACGATCTACGTGATCGACGTGGCCGCAGGCGAAAAAATTCCTCGTAAAGGCGGCCCCGGCATCACCAAGAGCGACCTCTTCGTCATCAACAAAACCGACCTGGCACCCTACGTGGGTGCGAACCTGGACGTGATGCAGGCGGACACCACCCGCATGCGCACCGGGCAACAGGGGCTCAAGCCCTTTGTGATGACCAACCTCAAAACCAAAGCGGGTTTGGATGAAGTGGTGAGATTCATCGAGGCCAAAGGTTTGCTCAAGGCATGACCTTGCCTTTACGCGTTGCCGAGCTGCGCGAGCAGTTGCGCTCGTTGGGTGCACTGCCCGTCCACGAAGAACGGTTTTTGCGCTTGTGGGCGCAAGCATTGCCGCATGACAGTGGTCGCCGCAAAGCGGAGCACTTTTTGCCGCTGCGGATGCGACAAGCGCTGCCTGAACTTTGGTCGGAACTGAATCAACTGCTGCATTTGCAGTCGGAGCACCCCGCCGCAGACGGCTCTTCGCGTTTGCTGCTGCGGTTAGCCGATGACCAAAACGTGGAAAGCGTGCGCCTGCCCAAAGACGGGCTGTGTGTGTCTACCCAAGTGGGCTGCGCGGTGGGCTGTGTGTTTTGCATGACGGGCCGAGAAGGTTTGTTGCGGCAACTCAGCAGCGCTGAGATCGTGGCCCAGGTAGCCTTGGCGCGTGCCCACAAGCCCGTCAAAAAAGTGGTCTTCATGGGCATGGGCGAACCTGCGCACAACCTAGACAACGTGCTGGAAGCCATCGACTTGTTGGGCACAGCAGGTGGCATTGGCCACAAAAATTTGGTCTTCTCCACGGTCGGTGATGCGCGTGTGTTTGAGCGCCTGCCGCTGGGCCGTGTGAAACCGGCACTGGCGCTGTCGCTGCACACAACAGACGATGGTTTGCGCCGCCGTTTGTTGCCCCGCGCACCGAACATGTCGGTGGCCGAGTTGGTTGAACAGGGCGAGGTTTATGCCCGCACCACGGGTTACCCGATTCAATACCAGTGGACGCTGCTCAAAGGCATCAACGACACGCCACAAGAAATGGACGGCGTCGCCCGTTTGCTGCAAGGCAAGTACGCCATCCTGAACATGATCCCCTACAACGCCGTGGCCGACCTGCCCTACCAGCGGCCTGACTGGGCACTGGCACTGGAGTTGGCGGAATCGCTGCGCAAGCAGGGCGTACTCACCACCTTGCGTCAGTCGGCCGCGCAGGAGGTGGACGGCGGCTGTGGGCAGTTGCGGGCGCGAACGATCACGGTGTTTCCAGCGCCACAGAAACTGTCCAAGGACATTGCCATTCACAGCAACTGCTGATGCGAACAAAAAGGCGCGCGGCAAAAAGATGCAACACATTCAATGGCCTGATTCAGACACAACCCGTCCACCCCTCAGAACAACGAAGGCCTGCCAACCATGTGGAAGTTGACACGAAACGTTTTGCTCTACGCCTTGGGGCTCTTGCTGCTGGGTGTCGCTTCGCTGGTCATCATCAACGGGTTCAAAAGTGAACCCTCAGAAACCAGCCGCGTTTTGGCGGAAGTACCCGCCAATCCCTACCCCGACAGCGACAACCTGTTTTTGGCCCGCAGCGCGATCAACCTGCCCGACATGGAGAATCGGTTGACCGAGGCGAGGAAGCGCTTGGTATTGGAGTCCCAATGGACTGAGAACTTCGTTCGACGCCAACTCAACGCAGAACAGTTCAAGGCCAAAAAGGCGGCGCATGAGGTCATTGCTTTTGCCAAAAGCGTTGAATGGTGCAACCCGGCCGTTCGCCCCTGTCTTGCAGAGATCAGCCAGCAACATGCGGCCATCGAGACCAGCAAAACCAGTAATGCGCTTCTCCTCAAACGTTATCTCGAATTACCCAAATTCCCAGGATCACACGACATCACCGCGGCCAGTCCATACGCACCTCTGGTCACGGAGTCGTCTGACATACGTCGCCTATTTCTAAGCCACGTCGGTGACGCCTTTATGCAGGGTACGAAAGAAGAACGCGCCACGGCGTTTCGCCAACTCAGCGACGATCTCGGCGTATGGCGGAGAACCTTAGCCAGCTACGGCAGCCTGATCGACAAAATGATCGCGGCATACCACCTGCATCAATCTCTCGCACTCATCGGAGAAATCATCAACCACCCTCGCTTCGATGTTGAGCGGGATGGCTCCTTGCTGGCAGTGGCGCTGCAAGACACTGCCATTCCCGATGTGTCTGGAATGTGGCGACATGAGTATCAGCTCATCAATCACGTGCATAAATCTATGGACGCTCAGGGCTTGGGACAGTCACTTGATACACCCGAAGAGAACTGGGACGCAGTGGTCAGCACCCTGCGATCGCTGCGGAACACTGCGTGGCAGTGGTTTTTTGATCTGGTCGACACGCAAAACCTCAGCGCCGATTACTTTTCCCAACTCATTGCGGCGAGCAAGCTACCCCCACCGCAGGCATTGAAAGCTCTCGAAAACTGGAATGCAACGAGCGGCAATGGAACATCGCGGTGGTGGTTCTATTTGCGCAATCCGGTAGGAAGAACAACGCTCTCTGTTCCCATCCCGTATTCGGAGTACCTCAAGCGGATCTACGACGTTTTCGCCTACCAACAGTTGGTGCTCTTGTCTTACCAGTGGCGCGCACAAGGCTTACCTGCCGCAACACTGGCCGCTCAATTGCCAAGCAACCCATTGGCACGACACCCTGCTAGCGCCACGCCATTCCAGTACGCCCCCGAAACCCGCACGCTACGCATGGAGCCCTTGCATCCACGCAAAGACCGAAGGTTTGACGTCGCAGTGTTTTCACCTGTCGCGCCATAACGTATTCGAACCCTTCCCAGCCGCTGTCACATGGAGTGGCCAAAGAACCATGGTTCACACCTCAAACCGCACCCCCTGAGCCAGTGGCAAATCCCGCCCGTAGTTGATGGTGTTGGTCGCGCGGCGCATGTAGGCCTTCCACGAATCAGACCCTGATTCGCGGCCGCCGCCGGTGTCTTTTTCGCCGCCAAAGGCACCGCCGATTTCAGCGCCGCTGGTGCCGATGTTCACGTTGGCGATGCCGCAGTCCGATCCGCTGCTGGCGGTGAAGGTTTCGGCTTCGCGCAGGTCGTTGGTGAACACGGCGGACGACAGACCGTGGGCACTTTCATTGTTCAGCGCGATGGCCTCGTCAAAGTCGTCGTAGGCCATGGCATAGAGAATGGGGGCGAAGGTTTCCTCGCGCATGGGGCCGGTGTCGCGGGGCATCTCAATCAGCGCAGGCTGCACATAACAAGCCCCCTGCCCGGCGACAGGCAGCCGCTGCCCGCCATGAACCACCGCACCCACCCCACGCGCGCGGCCAAGGCTGTTTTGCATGCGTGCCAACGCAGCCGCATCGATCAGGGGCCCCACCAACACACCATCGTCGAGCGGATTGCCCACGGGCAGGCGTGCAAACACGGTGATCAAACGGTCGATCAAGGCGCGGTAGAGCGAGCGGTGCACGAAGAGGCGGCGCAGGCTGGTGCAGCGCTGGCCAGCGGTGCCGGCGGCGGAGAAGGTCACGGCGCGCACCACCAGATCCAGGTCGGCCGATGGACAAACGATGGCGGCGTTATTGCCGCCCAGTTCCAGCAAGGTGCGTTTGAAATAAGGCGCGCAGGCCTGGGCCACGGCGCGGCCCATGGCGGTGGAGCCGGTGGCGCTGACGAGCTTGACCTCAGTGGCATCGACCAGCGCCGCACCCTGCTCACGTCCGCCCCACACGACACTGGAAATGCCCGCGATGCTGTGACCGCACTCCACCAGCGCCTGCTCCATCAAATGGTGCAAGGCCCAGGCGGACAGCGGTGTTTTTTCGGACGGCTTCCACACCAGGGTGTTGCCGCAGACCAGGGCCAAACTGGCATTCCACGCCCACACCGCCATCGGAAAGTTGAAGGCGCTGATGATGCCCACCACCCCCAGGGGATGCCAGGTTTCGAGCAGCTTGTGTTGGGCGCGTTCGCTGGGCAAGGTCAGCCCTTGCAGTTGGCGCGACAGGCCAACAGCGAACTCGCAAATGTCCACCACCTCCTGCACTTCACCCAAACCCTCGGAGAGGATCTTGCCGGTCTCCAGCGAGACGATGCGCCCGAGCGCCGCTTTGTGCTGACGCACTTTGTCACCGAACAAACGCACCACCTGGCCACGCTGGGGGGCGGGGCACAAGCGCCAGCGCAGGAAGGCTTGATGCGCCTGTGCGGCGGATGCTTGGACGTGGGCCACAGAACTCACAGGCCAGCGCGCGAGCAAGCTGCCATCAATCGGCGTGTACACATCCAGGGTATTGACACCGGGGGCAGGCACATCGGGCAAGGTCAGGCCCAAGCTGCTCAAGAGGTGTGCCATGTCTTGGCGGTGGTCAGGAAAAGTGGTCATGTGGAGTCACCGGTATTTTGTTGAGCATTGCATCAATCACGACATCACACCCCGTTGGGGTTGAACCCTTCGACAGGCTCAGGGCGAACGGATAACGGTGACATGCGACCAATCCGTTCGGGTTGAGCCTGTCGAAACCAGCGCTTGCCTCGCCGCCGTCATGCCAAAGATGCCGGTGGCGTTGCCCGCATCAAAGGCCAAATCCAAAGCTGCTGTTTCGCCCGACTCAGCAGGCAGGTGCGCGCGCTGAATGAACTCGTAAAACGAGCCGGGCACATCATGCTCGACCCATCCGGCGTCACCCACAAAACGCCGGCGCACGGGATCAGCCCGAAACGCGGTTTGTTGCACACGGCCCGAAGCCGAGACCTCGATGCGGTCCTTGATGGGGCGGCCTAAATCGCGCTGCACCTGCGCCAAGGCGGACAGGTCGGCCACCCGGTCGGTCGCATGGTTGAAGGCATTGCCCTCGGTGCTGATCCAGGCCATCTCGGGCGACTCGGCCAGCAAGGCCTGGTAATCCGTCCAATGCGGCTCGGCATGCTGGCGGTCGAAACAAGCGACGAGTTGCGGCAGCAGCGCTGTCGCTTGCGCCAAGGGCAACTGGCCATCGCGGTCGAGTTGCTCTAAAGCAGCGACATCGTCAGGACGCAAAGGGTCGGTGGAGGCCCCCACCACGCGGTCCACCGCGGCCTGCAAGCCCGAAGAAAACCGCTCGGGGTGGAACTCAGACACGAAGAACTGCGGCAGGTCTTCAGGCCAGTCGCGGTGCCGCCAGGCCCGGCCCGTCATGCCCAGACGGGGCAAGGGGTAGACCGCCGCCAGGGCATAACCCAAGGGCCTGAGCACCCGGCTGATGGCGGCCTCACCGCGTGGCAAGGCACCGCAAGGCCAGGCCACGGTGCGCACCGCGCCGTGGTCGAACATCACTTTTTGGCCTTGGGCGGCGCAGTCATCCACATAGGCCCTGCCAGTGGGCACACGGTCCAGCAGGTGCTGGAACAGAACCAAGGCCAGGGCCTGAGCCAGCAGGTCACGCGAAACCACATCGTCAGCAGCCTCCTTAAAGGCCGCGTTGATCACCACCGTTTGTTGCACTTGCTGTGTGTTGACACTGCCCAGCACGGGTTGCAGCAGAGCGGTCAGCATGTCACTGTGTTTCACCAGTCAGACTCCCACGAGATCGTGCGAACGTGCAAAGGCCTGTCCGAAACGGTTGTTCAAGAACACGGGCAAGGGAATTTGTTCCTGCCGCACAAAACCCCGCGCGGCCAAGGTGCCATCGCTCAGCATGTCGAGCACCGCACAAATCGCCGACGCCGTGGTCACCTGAATCGCGCTGCGCAAAACGCCGTGGAGGCGGCGGCTGTACACCTTATGGGCATAGGTTTCCTGCATCAACTGGCCTTCACAAAAGCCGCTGGCAGTGACAAACACAATCACCACATCCTGCATCGTTCCTGGCAAGGCGTTTTCCAGAATGTCCTTGAGCACATGGCGGCGGTCACGCAACCGCAAGTCGTTGAGCAGGGCCTTCATGATGGCGGCATGCCCGGGGTAGCGGATGGTTTTGTAATTCAGGTTCTCCACCTTGCCCGCCAGGGTGTCGCACAAGGTACCCAGACCGCCCGAGGTGTTAAAGGCTTCGTACAAGACGCCGTCGAGCGAGAACTCCTCCAAACCTTCCAGCGGCGGCACCTGGCGCAGCGAGCCTTCCACGATGGCTTCACAGGGCTCGCAGTACTCATTGATGACGCCGTCGGTGCTCCAGGTGAGGTTGTAGTTCAGCGCGTTCGATGGGAACTGCGGCAACGCACCCACCCGCATGCGCAGGTTGTTGACCTGCTCGAAGTGTTTGCACAGGTCTGCCGCCACGATGGAAATAAAACCCGGTGCCAGGCCGCACTGAGGAATGAAGGCAGTGGCGTCACCACGGGCTTGTGCCTGCGCCGCCAGCTCTTTGACGCGGCGCGTGCTGGCCACGTCTTCGGTCAGGTCCAGGTAGTGCACACCCGCCGCAGCGGCGGCTTCAGCAATGCGTGTGGTCAGGTGGTAGGGCGCGGCGCTGAGGACCGCGAAGTGGCCTTTCAGTGCTGTTTGCAACACGGCACTGTCGCTAATGTCGAGCACCAAAGGATGGACCAGGGGCAGGCCTTGCACCCCCGCCAAATGGGCAGCGGATGCGTCCACCACGGTCACCGCATAGTCCCCAGTGGCACTCAAGAGCGCCACCATGGTGGAACCGATCTTGCCCGCACCCACCACCATCACCTTCTTCATGACACCACCCCATTGAACTCCGGCACAGCCCATCTGCACCCGCGTATGCAGGCCATTGTTGGAGAGAGCCTTGTCGATTGGTAGTTGCATTTCGTCGAAAAGACGCGAAACTATAGTTATTTCGACGTCCTATATTAGACACATCATGCAACTCGATGCCACCGACCAGAATCTGCTGGCCCAATTGCGAGAAAACGCCCGCGCGGGGGTGGCCCAGATGGCCAGGCAGGTGGGCTTGTCGCGCACGGCGGTGCTGGCACGCCTGGCACGCCTGGAGCGGGATGGGGTGATTGCGGGCTACACCTTGCGCACGGGCGCCGCCTTTGAGCAAGGCCTGGTGCATGCGCATGTGATGCTCAAGGTGGGGCCCAAGCTGTCTGCCACCGTGGAAACGGGCGTCCGTCGAATTGCCGAGGTGCGTTCGCTGCTGTCCGTCAGCGGCGAGTACGACATGATTGCCGTGGTGTCGGCGGAGTCGATCGAGCGGCTCGATCGACTGATCGATCAGATTGGGCAGCTCGATGGAGTGGAGCGAACGACCACGTCGGTGGTACTGTCGACTCGGATCAGTCGTTGAAGTGTTTGACTTCGCAAATCCAGCAATGATCAGGAGGGCGAGCCACTGTGTTTTCTGGCGGCAGAACTTGACACCGCTCTAGGCCAGGGAACGAGGTGTAAAAACCCGACTAATGCATAGACCAAAACCACTACCGCAAAAAACTTCTCTTGCCGCAAGACAACAATAGCCCCAAAAGATAGAGCGACTGCGAGCGAAACTGCACCGCATACAACCGTGACCCAACGAGAGAGGTGCACCATTCTCGTAGGAACCACAGCAGGCAACCAAGCGGGCAACAATAAGAGTGCAGTGTCCGGAATGTCGCGCAATGAAGCCATGAGTGCAGTTTGGAGAGGCAGCCCGTTCTGCATGGGTGCCGCACCACTGAACAAAAACACCGCGTACCAACCATGAGCAGCAAGCAAAGCGCCGAGAGCAATTGCTACTGGCCCCCAACGAGCGAGATGTTTCACAACACAGAAGTCCGCTTCAACGTTTTGCCACTCCCGCTTAACGAATGTGGGTACTGGACTGCAAGGCCTTCACGGCCCCTGCCCCCACCGCCGCGCCAAACCGTTTAGCCAAACGTTCAGCCACGTTGTCTTTGGGCGTGTAGTCGATCACCTCAGGGGCTTGCACCACTTCACGGGCCACGAAATCCAGGCTGCCAATGCGGTCGACCAAACCCAGTTTGACGGCTTCTTCGCCATTCCAGAACAAACCGGAGAAGGTCTCCGGCGTTTCTTTCAAACGGTCGCCTCGGCCTTCTTTCACCACCGCGATGAACTGCTGGTGAATTTGGTCGATCATGGCTTTGGCAAAGGCGGTTTGTTTGGCATTCTGCGGGGAGAAGGGGTCGAGCATGCCTTTGTTGGCTCCGGCAGTGAGCAAGCGGCGTTCAACTCCGAGTTTTTCCATTGCGGCGGTGAAACCAAAACCGTCCATGAGCACACCGATGGAGCCCACGAGCGAGGCTTTGTCGACATAAATTTCGTCGGCTGCCACAGCAATGTAGTAAGCGCCTGATGCGCACATTTCCTCCACCACGGCATACACTTTTTTATCGTGCAGGGCTTTGAGGCGCTTGATTTCGTCATAAATGATGCCGGACTGCACCGGGCTGCCGCCGGGTGAGTTGATGCGCAACACGATTGCTTTGGCGCCCACGTCTTCAAACGCACTGCGCAGCGCGGACACCAGTTGTTCAGCGCTGGCCTCGGTGTCCGCCGCAATCTCACCGCGCACTTCAACCAAGGCCGTGTGGGGGCCGCTAGGGGCATTGGAGTGTCCACGGGCGTTGAGCAAGCCCCAGGCAATGACAGCGAACAACACCAGCCATGCCAGGCGGAAGAAGATGCGCCAACGGCGCTCGCTGCGGCGCTCGCGCAGGTAGTCGCGGGCGAACTGTTCCATCACAGGCTCCAGGCCAGTGGCGACAGGCGCGCTGCTGGCTGCGACTTTTGCAGCGGGTGCAGCCGGTGCTGCGTCAAAGTCCATGGGCCGGGTATCTTCTTGCGTCATGCGGGGCTTTCGGTGTCAAAGATCAATCAACAAATGCGGGTTCCGTGTCAAAGGAAGGATACCAATAGACCTGGCCATCTCTTTCCTTCACCTGAAGAGCGGTGAGCTTGCCGCGTCCGCAGGGGCCACCCGCACAGCGGCCTGTGTCGGGCTCATAGACCGCGCCATGGATGGAGCACATGATGAATTGTCTGTCCATGTCGAGGAACTCGCCGTCTTGCCAGTCCATTTCAGTGGGCACATGCACGCAGCGGTTCAAGTAGGCCACCACCTGGCCTTCAAATCGCAGCGCAAACGCGCGCGCAGGTTCGCGGTGGTGCAGTACATCGAAAGTGATGGCCTTGCCGCGCTCTTGCAAGTCTTCAGATGCACACAAGCGCTGTGGCGCTGGGTCAGTGTTCGATGTATCAAGCATGGGCCAATAACCAGGTTTGCAAATCCGTCACCGAATGCGCCACATGCAGGGGCGATAACTCGGCGAATGTCTCGTGGTGATGCGCGCCGTAAGCCACGCCCACGCTGGCGACTCCCGCGTTGGCGGCCAGTTGTAAATCATGCGTGGTGTCACCAATCATCAAAGTGCGCTCGGGCGCAACGTCCAGTTCCACCATCAACTCCAACAACATTTGTGGGTGCGGCTTGGAAGCCGTTTGGTCGGCGGTGCGGCTGGCGTGAAACACGTCGTGCAAACGGCTGGTGGCCAGGGCTTCATCTAGCCCACGCCGCGACTTGCCCGTGGCCACCGCCAGCAGATGGTTGCGCTGCTTGAGCAGCGACAGCATCTCCAGCGTGCCGTCGAACAAGGTGATGTCGTGCTGGCGCTGCACGTAATGAAAGCGGTAACGCTGGCCAAGCAAGGGATAGAGGTCAGGCGATAACTCGGGCGCAGCATGGGCGAGCGCATCGTTCAAACCCAGACCAATCACGTAACGAGCCTCGGTGTCGGTTGGAATTCTGGTGCCCACGTCGGCGCAGGCAGCCTGAATGCTGCGTGCGATCAGGGCCGTGGAGTCGAACAAAGTGCCGTCCCAGTCGAACACGATGAGGTCAAAACGGCGTTGTGTTTTCATGAGGTTTTATTTTTTAACTGAGCAATCAAGTTCAAACATTCGGTCGGCAGGGGTGCTTGCAGCTCCACTTGATCGCCGGTTTGAGGATGTTCAAAACGCAACTGTGCCGCATGCAAAAACATGCGGTCAAATCGGTGGCTGGGCACCAACTCACCCTTGGCCAAGGACTTGTTGATCGCAAAGTCACCATATTTTTCATCGCCCACGATGGGGTGGCCTTGGCTTGCCAAATGCACACGAATTTGGTGGGTGCGACCGGTTTTGATGGTGACATCCAACAAAGTGAAGCCTGGATAGGTCTCACGCACCTGAACCAAGGTGATGGAGCGGCGGCCCTCGTCATGGTCATCGTCCACTACACGTACGCGGCGCTCTCCGGCGGCGTCGAGGTATTTGTGCAAGGCCACATCAATCACCTTTTTGTTGCGTGGCCACTCGCCTGTGACCAGGGCGGCATAGGTTTTGCCGGTTTCTCTCTGGCGAAACTGCTCTTGCAGCAAGACGAGCGCCTGGCGTTTTTTGGCGATGATGAGCAGGCCCGAGGTTTCTTTGTCCAGCCTGTGTACCAGTTCCAAAAAGCGCGCTTGGGGCCGGGCTTGGCGCAATTGCTCGATCACGCCGCTGCTGACACCGCTGCCTCCATGCACCGCCACGCCGGCGGGTTTGTTGATGACGATCAGGGCTTCGTCTTCCATCACCACCGGGAATTCACGCGGCGGCGCGCTCACGGCCTTGGGCTGGCCGGCAGAGGTTTGGGAAACCCGCACCGGCGGCACACGCACCTCGTCACCCAGGTTCAAACGCGTATCCGCCGACGCCCTGCCCTTGTTGACCCTGACTTCGCCACTGCGAATCACGCGGTAAACATGGGTTTTGGGCACACCCTTGAGGCGTTTGATGAGAAAGTTGTCCAGGCGCTGCCCGTCTCCGTCCTCGTCCACGCGAACCCAGCTGACCTCGGGGGCGGACGGGGGAGTAACAGCTGGCGCCGGGCGGTGAGCCACAGAACTGGCGGGCAAACCCGGGGCTTTTGTGGGGCGGCGGTTGCCTGCTTTGCCCCCTATAATGCGTTGCACCACGTTGCTGCCGTAAGTGATTGATTCTTCAGAGTTTAACGGCGTAACAGGGTGAGGGTTCAACGAGCTTGAACCATTCGGAGATGCAACACCCGGGAAAGTTGGACAGGCCAAGCGCAAAAGCGCGCGGCGGTCAATCTGCCTTGGTGGAAGAAAAAACCAAGAACGAGTCTTTAACCATTGCGGTTATCCAACAAGGTTTCTAAAGAATGCCAGCTTGAGTTCACAGTCCACGGTGGTCCATGCCAAACCAGCATGCAGCCGAAAGACGATCAAGCTGCTGTTCGCGTTCAGTAGATTCAAGCGAATGTTGACTTATCTGCCCACCCCAAGCCGGCCGCAGCCCGCCAGACACCACGTCTCGCCCGCAGCACTCAGCCGCGTTTCGCGGTGCTTACAGACAGTCCACACCACCACCTGGCAAGTCTTTTTTCAAGCGCTGGTTCAGCGCCGTCCCCTGCCAGCAACCGCCCACTCTACCCTCACGCACGCGCCAACGCTGCCCGCTCCAACGGCTTGATGCCGCCCAAGCCAGCAGTCCAGGGCGATCCTTTCCGACTCCTCTCGCGTTCTTTCGTGCATCAATTTGCGGTTAGCGCTTGATTTCCAAGTGCTGGACGTTGTTGTGCAAGCACGGCAGTGCCTTCCGAGAACGAAGCCTGCCTGCGAGAAGGAGTTGAAACATGAAACGCATGCTGATCAATGCGACGCAGCCCGAAGAGCGTCGCCTGGCAATCGTCGATGGCCAAAAGCTGCTCGACTTTGAAACCGAAATCGAAGGGCGCGAACAGCGTAAAGGCAACATCTACAAGGCGGTCGTCACGCGGGTAGAGCCTTCGCTTGAGGCCTGTTTCGTGGACTACGGCGAAGACCGCCACGGGTTCTTGCCTTTTAAGGAAATCTCAAAAAACTACTTCCGTGAAGGCGTCAGTGTCCGTGATGCACGCATTCAGGACGTGATCTCCAATGGCCAAGAGCTGTTGGTCCAGGTAGAAAAAGAAGAACGTGGCAACAAAGGTGCGGCGCTCACCACCTTCGTGAGTTTGGCCGGGCGCTACCTGGTCATCATGCCAAACAACCCCCGAGGGGGCGGTGTGTCACGCCGCATTGAAGGCGAAGACCGCGAAGAGCTGAAAGAAAACCTCGACCAGCTCGAATACCCCAAGGGCATGAGCCTGATTGCCCGCACCGCTGGCATTGGCCGCAGTGCCCCCGAGTTGCAGTGGGACTTGAACTACATGCTCAAGCTGTGGAGCGCCATTGACGGCGCGGCCAAAGCAGGCAAAGGTGCTTTCTTGATTTACCAGGAAAGCTCGCTCGTCATCCGAGCGATCCGTGACTACTTCACCGCCGACGTCGGTGAAATTTTGATCGACACGGACGACATCTTCGACCAAGCCCAGCAGTTCATGGCCCATGTGATGCCCGAGACGGCGCACAAGGTCAAACGTTACCGCGACGATGCGCCCCTGTTCTCGCGCTTTCAAATCGAACACCAAATTGAAACCGCCTTCTCACGCACTGTGAACCTGCCCTCGGGCGGCGCCATCGTGATCGACCACACCGAAGCCTTGGTGTCAGTGGACGTGAACTCTGCGCGCTCTACGCGCGGCAGCGACATTGAAGAAACCGCCACCCGCACCAACTTGGAAGCGGCTGACGAAATCGCCCGCCAGATGCGCCTGCGTGACCTGGGCGGTTTGATCGTGGTCGACTTCATCGACATGGAAGAGTCGAAGAACCGCCGCGAAGTTGAAACCCGCTTGAAAGACGCGCTGCGCCAAGACCGCGCCCGCGTGCAGTTCAGCACCATCTCCAAATTTGGCTTGCTGGAGATGAGCCGCCAGCGCCTGCGCCCTGCCCTGTCTGAAGGCAGCCACATCACCTGCCCACGTTGCAACGGCACGGGCCACATCCGCGACACCGAATCCAGCGCCTTGCAAATTTTGCGCATGGTGCAAGAAGAGTCGATGAAGGACAACACCGCCGCCGTGCACGTGCAAGTGCCAGTGGAAGTGACCTCGTTCTTGCTGAACGAAAAACGCACCGAGATCACCAAGATTGAGCTCAAGCAGCGCGTCACCGTGCTGCTGGTGCCCAACAAAAACCTGGACACACCGAACTACCGTCTGGAGCGTCTGCGCCACGACGACCCGCGCCTGGAAAACCTGCAAGCCAGCTACACCATGGTGGAAGAGGTCGAAGACGAAGTGGGCTTCACCCGCCGCGAGCAAGCCAAGGCAAAACAAGAGCCCGTGATCAAAGGCATCCTGCCTGAGACACCTGCGCCGATTGCAGCCCCCAAAGTCGAACCTGCGCCTGTAGCATCACCCCCAGTCGCTGTTGCCACACCGATTGCACCAGCAGGCGGCGGTTTCTTTGCGTGGATCAAGAGTTTGTTCAGTACCCCACCGGCGGTCACTGAACCGGCCCCAGCCATCTCTACCGCAGATGCGGCCAAAGAAGGTACCCGCCAAGGCAGAAGTGACAACCGCGACGGTCGAAGTGAGCGCGGAGAACGCACTGAGCGCGGTAGCCGAGGTGGCCGTGGTCGCAACGACAGGGACAGCAGAGGCCGTGGCGGTGAGCGCACGACCGAGCCCCGTGCTGCACAAAGCACTGCGCCGACGGGCGAGGCTACCGAGCCAACACCGTCCACAGAGGGACGTGGCCAAGGGCGCGGCCGCAACCGCGGTGACCGCCCCGACCGTGAAACACGTGAGCCACGTGAGACACGTGAGGCCCGGCCTGAACGCAAACTCTCAGCACAGACGGCCCCGGCACGCGCAGCCGAGGCTGAAGCCTCGGATACCGCGTTTGTGGACACCGTGCCAGGTCAGCCCCAAGAGGGCCAAACATCACCCACCACCACCGAGGGACGCGACAGCACGCGCCGCCGTGGCGGACGTGGTGGCCGCGGTGGTCGCGGTGGTCGTGACAGGGCTGATCGTGGTGAGGGCTTGGCCACGGCGCCGGGCCTTGAAGAGTCGCCGGTGGAAGAGCCCGCACTGGCGGCCACGATGGCATCCAGCCAGGCAGCACCGGCCCCAGATGTGCAGTCTTCAGCAACCAGTGGCGGCGAGCCGCCCAGAAGCAACAGCGAGCAGCCGGAACGCGGTGAGCGCGACGGCGGACGCCGTCGTGGTCGTGGCGGCCGCGACCGCAACCGCCGAGATCCCCAGGGGGACAACCCACAGGGAGACGTGCAGAGCGTGGAAGGTAACGCGATGGACGCGGCCCCGACCCAAGCCGCGACAAGCCACCAAGCGCAAGCCATCGACACAACCGAAGTCCACTCGGGCTTCTTGATGCCGACATCGGCGGTGGCTGCAGTCGCCGTGGCCACGACCACGGCCGCACCAGAGAAGGTGGCAGCGCGGACTGCCGCCACGACAACGGGGAAAGAGCTGCCGGCCTTTGAGCTGCCGCTACCGCAGTTGCAACAGGTGGCACAGTCAGCTGGCTTGGAGTGGGTGAACTCGGATGCAGAAAAAGTTCGCGCCGTTCAAGAGGCCATGGCCCGCGAACCCAAGCCCGTGCACCTGCCGCGCGTGATTGCACCTGTGGTGTTGCCTGACGATGGTCCCTTGGTGCTGGTAGAAACGCGCAAGGATCTGAGCCAAGTGAAGTTGCCGTTTGAACAACCAGGTGCCTGAACGGAATTGGGCCTCTCAACTCTGAAAAGAGGCTCTAAGCAATTCCTCTGCGGTGCGCAGCTCAGCTCAACGACGATCTGAAGTGCGCCGCCGATGGACTGACCGAGTGCGGTCACTGTGCAGTGCACCGTGTACCGCCAGCGTCATCTCTTCCATCAGGTGCTCTTTTCTGAGCACAGCTTGCAATCCCATGTCGCGCGCTTGGGCAAGCATATCGTCGGAAATGTGGCCGGAAGACATGACGATAGGCAACTTGGGCGCGTACACCAAAGCCTGCGCTGCCAAGTCAAGCCCCGACATGGTGGGCATGTTGTAGTCGGTGAACAGCAGGTCAAAAGATTTTGGCGCGTGCCGAATCAGCACCAAGGCTTCTTCTGGGTGCGTCACTGCAGTCACCTTGTAGCCCGTACGCTCAAGGCTGCCTTGAATCACGATTAGCATCAACTCGTCATCATCGACACACAAAATGTGCTGCCCTTGGCCGCGTTGCACCGTTCTGTCTTGCGGCAATTCGGGCTCCTCGGGGCGGATGCTCGAATCCACCGTCGGCAAGTAAACATGGAAGGCCGTGCCAACACCCGGGGTGCTGTCCACGGATATCCACCCGCCAGCGCCGGTGACGATGCCGTGAACCACAGACAAACCCAGGCCTGTTCCCTTGCCGACGGGTTTGGTGGTGAAAAAGGGCTCAAAGATGCGTGCTTGCGTTGCCTGGTCCATGCCACAACCATCGTCTGATACACAAAGATGCGCAAAACGTTCTGCATGTGCACTGACTCTGCCTCTGCCACACACCGGGTCACGGGTATCTTCAGACAACATCACCTGCACCACACCCACGCCACGTGTCATGGCGTGCCAGGCGTTGGTGCACAGGTTCATCAGCACCTGCTGAATCTGCGTCGCGTCGGCGCGCACATGCAAGGGTGTGCGCGTGAGGCTCACCTCCAAACGCACCCCGGCAGGCAAAGTGGTTCGCAGCAGTTCTGCGGTTTCATTGAGCAGGGGCAACAAATTCCAAGTTTTGTTTTCATAGATTTGCGGCCTGCTGAAACTCAAAATTTGTTGCACCAGGTCGCGCCCTCGAACGCTGGCCCTGTGTATGTGCTCCAAGCGCTTCAAGACTTGGGGGTCTGAAATAGCATCTTCTCGTGCCAGGGCCACGTTGCCCAAAATGGTGCCCAAAATGTTGTTGAAGTCGTGGGCTACGCCCCCGGCCAAGGTACCGAGTGATTCCATCTTCTGCGCTTCACGCAATTGTTCTTCCGCCAAATGGCGGGAGGTGACACTTTGATGGGCAATGATGTACCTCGGCGGGCTGCGGTAGGGCACCTGAGTGACGGTGACCATGAACCAGCGCTGCTCCGTCGGCGAGTGGCAGGGGTACTCCATCTCGAAGGCACGTTGCCGACCTTGCAGCACGTCACGAAGTCCATGCGCCAACTGGGCCGCGTCGCCAGCACCATGGCCACTGGCCCCATCGCAAATGGCCAGGTAATTCACTCCTGGTCCTATGCAAGAAGGCACCGCGCCGTTTTGCTGCCCAAACTGCCGCCAAGCGTCGTTGGCCCACACGATGGTGGCAGCGTCGTCCACCACGCAGATATGGGCTGACAATCCGTCCAGCGTGGACATCGCGAAGTCCAGCGACTCGCGCAGTGCGCCCATTTCCTTGTGCAATTCAATCGAGACCGCACCGCTCTGGTCGCGTTTGTAGGCCTCGCTCACCAAAACTAGGCAAGCCTCGTCATCTGGCCAAGCAACCCACTCCAGATGCAGAGCGGCTCGATGCCGTGTGGTCCCATGTTTGCCTGCATCGCGCATCACATACAGCACCACTGGTGCATCGCTGACAAAAGCCTTCCGGTGGGCCACGTTGATCGCCGCTTGATCGGCTGGATCAAAAAAGGCCAGAACCTCGCGCCCAATCAACCCCAATTCCTCTGCACCCATGAGGCGAACTGCGGCCTCGGTTCCGGCCAACACGGCCCCTGACCGTGCCAACACCAGGTAGGCCAAACCCAAACGATCCAGCACGGGTCTGAGCAAACCGAGTGAGTAAGGGTAGACAAAGTTATCCGCTGCAGCCACCGCTTTGGCCACCAACTGAAGACCCGTCGGAGAAACGGTCGCATCCGGCAGCTCAGACAATGCCTGCGAGGAACCTTGGGCAAATGCAGCGCCATCCGAGCCAGCCGCCCGGCCCGTTTGATTCGACGGTTCTGCCTTACCCACCATGTCGCTGCCCCTTTCGGGCGTGCCGCCGACAAAGAGACCGTACTGCTTGCCTCCGAACACGGAGCACCCGGCCAAGCGCCGACTTTCCCGATTCCCTATTTACTTGATGGGTTCATCATATACCTGGCCATTCGGATTGTGACAGCCTGGGAACATGGGATTTCGGCCACTTGGTTACGCAAGCTACCGCCAGAAATTCCTCCAACAGACTTGCGCGCCAACGACGCAGATTGTCCTATAGGGGAACGAAGCTCCTTGCGCTGTCACCCCTGCGTTCAGGGCAGGCATTCAAGCGCGTGTTGGTAGGCGGCTTGGTGCATCAAGTCATCCCAGCTCAAGGGAGGCACGTTGGGCAACAAGGTGCGCCTACGCACTTCGCTGTCGGGATCACTTTGCCAATGGCCCGCTGCCTCTAGAGCCTGCAGGCCCTGCAACAAATCGTCAACCGCTTGGCCGCCATCCAAGGACTGGTTGCACAACAGCACCATGTCGCAACCCGCGCGCAAGGCCACGGCAGCGGCTTCGCTGTAACTCAGTACGCTGCTGGCCAAATGGCGCGCGCCTTCCATGCTCAAGTCGTCACTGAAGATGGCCCCGTGAAACCCGAGTTGTTGGCGCAGGATCTCTTGCAGCCAGCGAGATGAAAAACCCGCCGGCAGGGTGTCTACCTTGGGGTAGATCACATGGGCAGGCATCACGCTGGTGAGGCTGGTAGAGAGCCACTCGTAGGGTTTTGCGTCATCAGCCAAGATCGCTTTGAGGCTGCGTTTGTCAACGGGCACGGCCACGTGGCTGTCGGCTGCGACATGGCCATGGCCGGGAAAATGTTTGCCACAGTTGCTCATGCCGGCCTGCAACAAACCATGCATCAGGCTTTTGGCCAGCATGGACGCCACGCGGGCGTCGCCATGGAACGCGCGATCACCAATGACGCTGCTGTTGCCCCAGTCCAGGTCGAGCACAGGGGTGAAACTCATGTCCACACCGCAGGCCCGAAGCTCAGCGGCCAGGACGTAACCAGCGGCTGTAGCGGCATCGGTGGCGACGAGAGGGCTCTTCATCCAGAGTTCACCCAGGGTGCGCATCGGCGGCAAATGGGTGAACCCGTCGGTACGGAAACGCTGAACGCGGCCTCCTTCGTGGTCCACGCAAATCAGCAGGTCGGTCCGTATGGATTTGATTTGGGCGCACAACTCGGTGAGCTGGGTTCGGTCTTGCCAGTTGCGAGAAAACAATATGACGCCACCCGTGAGAGGGTGCCTCAAACGACGTTCATCGTCTTCGTTCAATGTGAGCCCGGCCACATCGAGCACGACGGGGGCGTGCACTGTTTCTTGTGCGTTCATCTAAAAATCTCCGGCAAAGTTTCAACCACCACGAAACTGGTGGCGTAATCGGTTTCATCGGTCACGCTCACAAACGCTTGCAGACGCCGCGCTTCAAACCACTGCTTCAAGGGGCCATGCAATTGGATTTGCGGCTGGCCGCTGGTCGCGTTGAGAATTTCGCAGTCCTTCCACGCCATGGGGCTGTGCATGCCCAGTCCGATGGCCTTGGAGAAAGCCTCTTTGGCCGAAAAACGCGTGGCCAAATAGCTGATGCCTCGGGCGGCGAGTTGGCTGCTTCGAGCATGAAAAACAGCCAACTCGTCGGGCCCCAAAATTTTTTCCGCAAAACGTTGGCCACGACGCTCGAAGGTGGCGCGCAGTCGGCGAATATCGCAAATGTCGGTGCCTACACCGTAGATCATGGCGCTGCGTGTGTGGCGCTGTTGGCGCGGTGGATGCAGCGCAGATAACTGCGCACCGTCTCCTGCATGCCAAATTCCAAAGCGTCTGCAATCAAGGCGTGACCAATCGACACTTCCAGAACCCCAGGCACGGCCCGCAAAAAATCGGTCAGGTTGTTTTGGTTCAAATCGTGGCCCGCATTGAGCTCCAGGCCTTCACGCAGCGCCGCATCAGCCGTGGCGGTGTAACGGGCCAGTACATCGGCCTGGTCGGCACTGGCATGGGCGCGGGCATAAGCTTCGGTGTACAGCTCCACACGCTGAGCACCCAATTCGCGAACAAAGGCCATGGCCTGAGGCTCTGGGTCCATGAAGAGACTGACCCGCACACCCAGCTCGCGCAGTTCTGCAACCAAGGGCCGCAGGCGGTCCATGTCCGTTGGCAGGTTCCAACCATGGTCGGACGTGGACTGGCTCACACTGTCAGGCACAAAGGTGCATTGGTGAACTGGCAGGTTTTTCTGTTTGAGCTCGCGCACCACATCCATCAGGTTGTGAAAGGGGTTGCCCTCAATGTTGTATTCGGCTTGCGTCCAGCCCTTCATCAACTCGGCCAATTCAAGAACATCGTGCGGCCTGATGTGTCGCTCATCGGGCCTCGGATGCACCGTGATACCTTGCGCCCCCGCCTCAAGCGCGAGGGTGGCCGCACGGGTGACGCTGGGAATTCCTAGGCTGCGCGTATTGCGCAGCAGAGCGACTTTGTTGAGGTTGACCGACAAAGTGGTGTGAGCGCGGTGGCTGTCAAAACCTGTAGTGATGAGTGGGTTCATGATGAGGGTGAGCGTTCAACCTAGATCCGGCAGTTGGACACGCCCGAGTGGGCTGTGATTCGGGGTGATGGCAAGGCGCGACGACGCGGCGGGCTGATGCCCGCAAGGAGGAACAACGCCGCCAGCACCCCGAAGCGCTGCTCAATCGGGTGCGTAGCGCTTTCACTCAAGAGGTGATGTTCATCGTGAATATAAATCTCAATACTCATGTGAGGTTGCAAGCGGAAGAAAGCGGTCAACTGCCGGATCTAGGTTCAAGTGCTTGCACGTCCAACATCAGCTGGCGCGTGCGCAAATGGGGGGAACCCAAATGATAGTGAAGCAAGCCGCGCAGTGCCGCGCGCAGCTCAGCCAAATGGGCGGCGCAAGCCTGCTGCAATGCGAGAAGGCTGCCGTGTTGCAATGCGGCTTGCAAGCCGACCAGTGCATAACCACTGACCGAGCCTGTGTCGGATGCTTGAGCCCTCAACACACCAGCCTGTGGATCAAGTGTGTAGCTGGCATCCACCTGCACGGCTTGTTGGGTCAAGGTCACCAAACTCAAATCGGGCAGCACGCCCAGCGTTTGTAATAGCTTGAGCTCAAAGGCGCGCAGGCTGGCCTGCACCGCCGCCTCAGACGGGTTGGTCAAGTGCGGCAGGGTTTGTGCGTAGCTGTCAAACAAGTCGGCATGGGGATCGGACCTGGCGAGCAGCTTCATCAGCAGCTCGTTCAAATAGAGACCACTGAATAACGCCGCGCCTGTGAGCATGGCCTGACCACCTGCCCACTCGGCACTGCGCAGGTTTTGTACTTCTGAGGCAGAGTCGGACGCTGGCGCACGCCCCAACGAAATCAGCAGGCGCTGAAACGGCAACAGCACCGAACGCAACTGCGAATACGGTCTCCTGGCGCCTTTGGCAACCAACACCAACCGGCCTTGCTCACGACTGAAGACATCGAGAATCAGACTGGACTCGCTCCACATGTAGTGGTGCAGTACAAAGGCGTGGAGCGGTGCGTTGCTGCGTGTCACTGCGCGGGCAGCTTATTCATAGCCGTAGCTGCGCAGGTGCTCTTCGTCGTCCGCCCAACCCGAACGCACCTTGACCCACAGCTCCAAAAACACCTTACCACCCATGAGTTTTTCGAGCTCCACGCGGGCTTCCGAGCCGATGCGCTTGAGTACAGCGCCATGATCACCAATGACCATGCCCTTGTGAGCATCACGCTCCACCACAATGCTGGCCGCAATTCGTTTGAGTTGGCCTTCTTCTTCAAATTTATCGATGACGACGGTGGAGGTGTAAGGCAGCTCGTCGCCCATCAAACGGAAGAGTTTTTCGCGGATGATTTCACTGGCCAAGAAGCGTTCGCTGCGGTCAGTGAGCGCGTCTTCTTCGTGAAACCAGGGCTGCTCAGGCAAGTAGGGTTTCAAGATGTCCAGCAATCTGCCCACATCCGCTTCTTTGCGGGCAGTCAGGGGTACAAATTCGGCAAAGGGATGGCGCTCTTGCATGCTCTTGAGCCAGGGTGCCAACTCGGCGCGGCGGTGAACAGCGTCGAGCTTGTTGGCCACCAAGACAACAGGTTTTGCGAACTCGCCTTTGGGCATGAGGGACAGCACCTTGGCATCGTCCAGGCCGAAGCGTCCGGCCTCCACGACGAAGAGCACCAAGTCCACATCACCCAGCACCGAGGTCACGGTGCGGTTGAGGTTACGGTTCAAGGCCGCGCTGTGTTTGGTTTGAAAACCAGGCGTGTCCACAAAAACGAACTGCGTTTCATCAACGGTGCGTATGCCGGTGATTCGGTGCCGTGTGGTTTGCGCTTTGTTCGAGGTGATGCTGACCTTTTGACCCACCAGCGCATTGAGCAAAGTGGATTTACCCACATTGGGACGTCCAACGATGGCGATCAGACCGCAGCGGCGCGGGGCGACCGCTTCAGGAGTATTTGGCATCAATGGGAAGGTCAGAAAAAAGGCTGAATGAATCAGGACTGCAAAGGACCGCCGGGGCGATCCGTTGCTTTTAAGGCGTCAAGCATGCGTCCGGCTGCTTCTTGCTCGGCGGTCCGACGAGAACGCCCTTCACCGCTGTGTTTGAGACTGAGCGCGGGAACACTGCACTCCACCTCGAAGGTCTGTGCATGGGCTTGACCACGTGTGGCAACTATGCGGTAGAGCGGCACAGCCAAACGACGGCCTTGCAGCCACTCTTGAAGTTCGGTTTTGGCGTCTTTGGTCCAACTGGACAAATCCGTGTTGGCGATGGTGTCGCCGAACATGCGTTCCACCACCCTTTGCACGACGTCAAATCCAGCATCCACAAACACAGCACCAATCACGGCTTCCAGTGCGTCGGCCAGGATGGACGGGCGCTGGGCACCTCCACCACGCGCTTCGCCTTCGCTCAAACGAAGGACATCCGGGAATCCAAATGCCACAGCCACCTTATGCAGGCTGTCTTCACGCACCAGATGAGCGCGCACGCGGGTCAAATCGCCTTCATCAGAGCCGGCGAATCGCCCAAACAAGATGCTGGAGATGGCCAGGCTCAGCACCGCATCGCCCAAAAACTCAAGTCGCTCATTGTGGTCGGAACCAAAGCTGCGATGGGTGAGTGCACGGGCCAAAAGGGCGGGCTGCTCAAATGCATGGCCCAGTCGGGCTTGCAGAGCGTCCAGCATGGTATTCATCACAAACTACACAAGCTCAGTTGGCGCGAGCGACACCTTTGTACTTGATGAGCAAGTACACAGGTTCAAACAGCATGATTTCTTTGTCGTATGCAAAACGGATGACGAGTTTTTCGTTCTCTTTGGTGATGTCGAGGTCCTTGCCGCTGATCGAGCTGATGGAGTACTCGATTTGTTTGGTGCGCTCAAACGCAGCACGAATTTCAGGGACGGTACCCGCACCCTCCTTCGCGAGCTTGGTGACCGCCTTCTGGATGGTGGCGTATTCGTTAACAGTCGGCAGCACATTAAGCACCAACATGGCCACTATTCCAATCAGCACTGCCCAGAACATCAGACCGAGCAGGGTCACGCCGCGTTGATGATGTAGGCGTGTTTGAGATTGATTCATATCAGCTTTTCTCCTCGTTCAATTCTTATGGCAGCACGTGGTACTTGGTTTCAATGAAACGCACCAATACGGCCGAGGTTACCGAAATTCATCCATACAAAAAAGGCCCTACCAACAATGTTTTCGTCGGGTACGAAACCCCAATAACGAGAATCTTGAGAATTGTCGCGGTTGTCGCCCATCATGAAATAGTGTCCTGGCGGCACCTTGCAGGTCATACCCTCTGCACTGTAACGGCAGTTCTCAGCGAAAGGAAAGCTGCTATTGGCAGGGATGAATGACGGGCGATCAACATCCACCAAAATACGGTGATCAACCTCGCCGAGCTTTTCGCTGAACTGTTTGGCGTAGCGGCGCGAGTCGTCGTCGTAAAAATCAGGCAAGGCGGTGGTGCTGAGCAGTTGACCATTCAGGTACAGACGCTGGTTGCTGTAGCGAATTTCATCTCCGGGCACGCCGACCACACGTTTGATGTAGTCCACATTGGTATCCAGTGGGTACCGAAACACCATCACATCACCACGCTTGGGATCATGGTTGGAGACAATTTTCTTGTTGATCACAGGCAACCGGATCCCGTAGTGAAACTTGTTCACGAGAATCAAGTCGCCAACCAGCAAGGTGGGAATCATCGAACCCGTGGGAATCTTAAACGGCTCAAACAAGAATGAGCGCAACAAGAACACCGCCAAGATCACAGGGAAAAGGCCCGCCGTCCAGTCAAGCCACCACGGCTGGGCCATCAAAGCCTGTTTGGCTTGCGCTAGGTTTCCGTCGTCGACCTTGCTGATGCCTTGTTGCGCGAGACTGTCTCGGCGAGCCTGTGCTTGTTGGTCGAGCATCGCAGCCGCTTGAGTCCGACGCGGCGCAAAAACGAAGCGCTCTGCCAACCAGTAAGCAAAGGTGAACAAAGTCAGGCAGAACAACAGCAAAGAGAAATTTCCACTCCATTTGCCGATGTACCAACCACCCAAATAAATCACCAACACGCTATAGAGCAATCCGGTCAAAGCACTCATCAGTCTTCCACTTGAAGGATGGCCAAAAACGCTTCCTGCGGCACTTCAACCGAGCCGATTTGTTTCATGCGTTTTTTACCGGCTTTTTGTTTGTCCAGCAGCTTGCGCTTGCGGGAAATATCGCCACCGTAGCACTTGGCGATCACGTTTTTTCTCAGCGCTTTAATTGTCTCACGCGCAATGATGTTGGCACCGATGGCTGCCTGGATGGCCACGTCATATTGCTGGCGCGAAATCAGCTCCCGCATCTTGGCCACCACGGCCCGGCTCCGGAACTGACTTTGAGCTCGATGCACGATGATGGACAGCGCATCCACCTTGTCACCGTTGAGCAAAATATCCACCTTCACGACATCGGCTGCACGGTACTCCTTGAACTCGTAGTCCATGGATGCATAACCACGCGACACACTTTTGAGTTTGTCAAAAAAGTCGAGCACGATTTCGGCCAGCGGCATCTCGTAGGTCAGCATCACTTGGCGACCGTGGTAAGCCATGTTCAGCTGGTTGCCCCGCTTTTGGTTGGCCAAGGTCATCACGGGACCCACATAGTCCTGGGGCATATAAAGGTGCACCGTGACGATGGGTTCACGGATTTCATTGATGCGCCCCAAGTCTGGCATCTTCGACGGGTTATCCACCTGGACGACGTCGCCATTGCCCAGCTGCACCTCATAAACCACGCTGGGCGCTGTTGTGATCAAGTCTTGGTCAAACTCGCGTTCCAGGCGCTCTTGCACGATCTCCATGTGGAGCAAGCCCAGGAAACCGCAGCGAAAACCAAAACCCAAGGCTTGGCTCACTTCAGGTTCGTAGCGAAGCGAAGAGTCGTTGAGTTTGAGCTTTTCCAGCGCATCTCGGAGCTGGTCGTACTCACTGGCCTCTGTCGGGTAGAGCCCCGCAAAAACCTGCGGCTGTATTTCCTTGAAACCAGGCAGCGGCTCAGTGGCAGGCCCTGCGTTGTTCGGAAGTTTTTTATCCAAGGTGATGGTGTCACCCACCTTGGCCGCTTGCAGCTCCTTGATGCCGCAAATGACAAAACCCACCTCACCCGCCTTGAGTGAGTCACGCGGCACCGACTTCGGCGTGAAAACACCCATGTGCTCAATCGCATAAACCGAGCTGGTCGCCATCATACGAATGCGCTCGCCCTTGGACAGGCTGCCATCGACCACACGCACCAACATCACCACGCCGACATAGTTGTCAAACCAGCTGTCGACAATCATGGCGCGCGGCGGACCGTCTGCATCGCCGCGTGGTGCAGGCATGCGCGTAATGACCGCTTCGAGGATCTCGTCCAAACCCATGCCGGTTTTAGCAGAGCAAGGAATGGCATGTTCGGCGTCGATGCCGATCACGTCTTCAATTTCTTCCTTAGCGCGTTCTGGATCGGCCTGCGCAAGATCCATCTTGTTCAGAACGGGAATGACTTCAACACCCAGATCAAGCGCGGTGTAGCAGTTGGCCACGGTCTGCGCTTCAACGCCTTGTGACGCATCCACCACCAAGAGCGCGCCTTCGCAGGCCGACAGCGAACGGCTGACTTCGTAGGAAAAGTCGACATGCCCCGGCGTGTCGATCAAGTTCAAGTTGTAGGTGATGCCGTCGAGCGCTTTGTATTGCAGCGACGCGGTTTGCGCTTTGATGGTGATGCCGCGCTCGCGCTCGATGTCCATCGAGTCGAGCACCTGCGCTTCCATTTCACGGTCAGACAAGCCGCCGCAGCGGTGGATCAATCGATCAGCAAGCGTGGACTTGCCATGATCGATGTGGGCAATGATGGAGAAGTTGCGGATGTGGTTCATATAAGAGTTGTGTTGCTTCAGGTCGTTGAAGACTGCACCGTCACAACAGCGAAGCTGTTGCAGCACAGGCTCACATCGTTTGCGATGTGAAGGCGCGTTCGCGCCGTGCCGAAGCTAAAAAAAAGGCACGTCGACTGAGCGACGCGCCTTCCAACAAAACGTATGGCAACTGCATGTTGGTGATTCATTGTAGTCAAAAGCGCCCGGCTGGAAACCGCACCAATGCTGGATTTCTTCTCGTTGCGGGCTTCCAACAAGAAAGGTTGTGCACATTTTATCCACAAACCCTTGTGGAGTGTTTGGGGACATTTTTTGAACCCCCGCAGCGTTGCGCTAAACAAGGCCAAAGCGGCCAATAGATGCCGCGATTGCAGCAGTTCCAGCGTTCAATGCTTGTTTTGATTTCGGAGTTAGCCATCACACACATTGGTTTAGGCAGGATTTCTTTTTCAAGAAAATGGCGCCGCCACGGCGGCGCCCAGCCAAAAATCCGCAATGCGGAAAGACCTGCCAACGCGCTTGGTTGTTTATCGACTCAAAGACATCAACGTGACGGCCGGATGATGAGATAGCTCACGCGCTCCCCGCGGCGCACCAGCACATTGACAGACTTGTTTTTGTCGGCCTTGGACAACAAGGCTTCAAACTGTTTAGCGCTGCTGACCTCGCTGTTTTCCAGCGCCAAGATCACATCTCCCTCGCGCAGACCCGCGCGTGCCGCCGCACCTTCTACCGCCTCCACACGTACACCAGCTTTGACCTTCAGATCACGGCGCTGCGCGTCGGTCAGATCGGTGACCGATAGGCCCCAACTGCTCGCCACTGGCGCTGGCGCAGCTTTAGGTTCTTTGTCGTTGGGTTTGCGGGGTCGATCCGCCTCAAACTCGACAACGGTGACCGCCAAGTCGCGGTAACTGCCGCGGCGAAACACCTGCATGGTCGCCTTTTGACCAGGCTTGATAGCACCCACGATACGCGGCAAGTCACCGGTCTTTTCAATGGCACGCCCCTCAAACTTGGTGATGATGTCACCTGGCTCTACGCCTGCTTTCTCTGCGGGCCCCCCAGCCTCCACGCTGCCCACCATCGCACCTTGCGCCTTACCAAGCCCAATGGACTCCGCAACTTCTTTGCTCACCGGCTCGATCTGTACACCAATTCGGCCACGAATCACGCGGCCGTTGGAGCGCAGTTGCTCAGCGACACGCGACGCCTCGTCAATCGGAATGGCAAATGAAATGCCCATGAAGCCGCCTGAGCGGCTGTAAATCTGCGAGTTGATGCCGACTACCTCGCCACGCAGGTTGATCAATGGGCCGCCCGAATTCCCGGGGTTGATCGCCACATCGGTTTGGATCAGCGGTACCAGATCACCGGTATCGCGGGCTTTTGCACTGACGATGCCTGCAGTGACGGTGTTCTCTAAACCAAAGGGCGAGCCTATGGCCATCACCCATTCACCCACTTTGAGACGGTTGACATCCCCAATACGAACCGACGTCAGGCCCGTGGCTTCAATCTTGACCAAGGCGACATCAGAACGTTTGTCAGCGCCAACCACACGTGCCTTGAACTCTCGTTTATCCGTCAGTGTGACGAACACCTCCTCAGCACCTTCAACCACATGGGCATTCGTCATCACAAAACCATCTGCGCTCAAGACGAACCCCGAGCCCACACCGCGCGGTTGAGCCTCTGCTTCTGGCTGAGGCACTGCGCGGCGCGGGTCACGCCCCCCGCCGCCCGGGTTACCGGGAATCGGCAGGCCAAAACGCCTGAAGAATTCCAGCATGTCCTCGTCAATCTCTGGCGCAGCGCCACCTCGAGAATTGCGGCCACGCTCTGTCGTGCGGATATTGACAACCGCCGGTCCCACCTTCTCCACCAAGTCAGTGAAATCTGGCAGAGCTTGGGTCTGGGCCAAGCTGATTGACGGCGCGGACCACATCAAGGCCACGCTCATTGCCGCAGCAGTAAAAAAATGCGTCATTCGTTTCATGTTCAACCCCATGGAAAAACAATTGATGAGTGAGAGAAAAGCTTGTTCATGTCGCTTAAACGCAGGTCAAAAGCAGCCGAGCCATCCAAAAAGAATGTCATCACCGTCAAATAGTCCTACTTCTTTTTTTGCAAACTCAGCGCCAAGGACCGTAAGGTCGCTAAGGGCACATCACCCACGGCAGTGATCCACCAGTCTGCCTGGCGCGTTGAGAAGGTTCGTGTAGCGCCCGAAAAAGCAGGAACTTGCCGACCATGTCGTGCACCGTCGAAAGGTTCGACGAATACCGACACATGCGTCAGGCCATCCGAGTAGATCACTTGAAGTGCTTTCGTCGGCACGACATTGGCCGTTTGCAGCCGCTCATTGCTGCCTGCATTCTTCGACGCATCCCATGGACGTTCGAAACAACGAATCTCCTTGAAGCCAGGAACAAGCGGCCTCAGCTGCCATCCGTGTGCATCTAAAGTGGTGGGGGTCATCTCAACTTTGACAGACCGGTGTGCACTCAGTTTTCTAATGGCGGACAAAATCTGCTCTGGTTGCGCTTTCACCCCAATGGTGACTTCGGAAAAAGCAGAAGATTCAAGTACTTCGTTGCGCTCCCCTACAACATCGGCGCGCAGTAAAAGTCCCGACAACTTGTCGGACCAAAGGCGATAGCCATACCGATGCTCATCTTTGGGCTTGAGCAGTATCACCATGGCATCGTGACCTGCCACACGCTCAGCCCCTTGAAAACCAAGGACTTCATAGTTGGAGAAAAGCTGCTCATCTGCACCGAGCAACAGTGCAGGAAACGTGACACGGCTGTCACGCCTTTCCACCACAACCACACCGCTTTGCGACCAGAGGGTGTGCACAACATCGTTGTGGCGCAGCAATAGGCGAGGCGGTCCATCCAAGGAGTCAACTCGCTCGAATTGATTTAGTCCCTGGCCGAAATGCGTGATACGCGCACTGCTCATCGCGCCACCAGCACTGAATACAAAAGTGCCACTGAAACTGCGTTTCTTCGTTGCCTCCTGAATGCGCAGCAACCAAGCACGAGTCTCACTGTCCGGCATGTGGGTAGCAGGACCAAAAACTGCTGACTGCGCAACGGCCAAAGACGCAAACACACCCACGAAACACATCACCACGCCGCGCTTGAAGAAACGAAATAAACCCATAACGCTCAGCGACCCGACGACTCAAGCACGACTTGGCGAAGCGAACCAGAAGCGGCACCCAGAACAGAAGTGGATGAAAACTGTTTGTGCGCTGCCAAATAGCGGTCAAGCTCGACATCGCGCACCACCATGCCAGCACCCACATGGATCTCGGGGGCCGTCGCAGCCGAAGCAGATACAGAAAGCGGGGCAGGCTCTGATTGCGCAATGAGAGCGCCCGAGTCCACAGGTAAAGGCACACGAAAGACGGACCAAGCACCCGCCACCACAACAAATCCGGCCGCAACAGCCGACACAGTCCACCAAGCCCGACGGGTATGTCGTGCCGCCAAGTGCCTCGCAGCCACAACAGGCTCGCCAGGGCTCAGGGCTCGAGAAGTCCGCGGTGCCAGCACGACCGCTTGCTGCGCCAATTCGGTCTGGATTCTGGCAAAAAGCGATGACTCGTGGGCACCGCTGCGTGCGAGGTCTTCTGATCGCAATACATCGCCAATCAAGTGGTAGTCGGCCCATTGAATTTGGGCCTGCTCATCGCTGCGCCAGAGTTCGCATGCGGCGAGCGTGCCGCTTGCGTCCAGCTCGCCATCGGCCAGCGCTGACAAAAGTTCTGCCCTCGATGGCTGGGTTTGTGAAGGGTTGGACATTCCTGGCTCCAGTTTCAAATCAACAAATGGCGTGCGGGAAAAATCGCTAAGGTCTTTTCAAGGCCTACCAACGCCCGCCATCACGGGTATCCAGCAAGGGACGCAAGCGCTGGGCAATGGCCTCCCGGGCTCGAAAAATCCGGGAGCGCACGGTACCAATGGGGCAGTTCATCATCTCGGCAATCTCTTCATAACTCAAACCCTCGATCTCCCGCAAGGTAATGGCTTGACGCAAGTCCTCGGACAGCGCCTCCACCGCCAAGTTCACGGCCCGAGCCACTTGTTTACTGGCCAGGACTGCATCGGGCGTTTCTCCGTCCGTTAGTTCGTTCTCAACCCGAGAAGTTTCATCGTCCTCGTCACGGGACAGCCGCGCCGACTCGGTGACCAAAGGATCCCGTTTGAGCTGCAGCAAAGCCTTCTTGGCGGTGTTGACTGCAATTCGGTACAGCCAGGTGTAGAAGGCGCTCTCCCCCCGAAACTGAGGAATGGCACGGTAGGCCCGGATGAAGGTTTCTTGGGTGATGTCCTGCACGATGTCCACATCGCGCACCATGCGGGCCACCAAACGTTCGACGCGCCGCTGGTACTTGACGACCAACATCTCGAACGCTTTGACGTCGCCCTGTTTGACACGCTCTATCAAGGGTGCGTCAACGTCTGGCAAAAGCTCACGGTCCGTCACAGCAGGCCTCTTGGAGGCTCGGGATACGTCAACAATGCACAGCGCAGGGCATGCCATTGCGTCGCCAGTCCCCGTCGCTGTATGGGCAGCCAGCGGTACCGGTTCGATAGGCGCAATCCGGCGGCTTGCGGCTTCAGTTGCAGCAACATCCAATGACCCAGGTCAATGCGAACCAAGGGCTGAACACACCAGGGCTCGACGCCCACTTCGCTCGGCTCACCCAACCACCACCGTTCACCATCCCAGCGCAAGCTCACCGCCCTCAAACAAGTAAACCACGGGACAGCAAACAACACCGGCACCGACAGCCCCAAGGCAAACCAATGAACAGGGCCGCTGGAGCCCAAGGTCACGGATTGGGACCAGCCGACAATCCAGGCGGCGAGGCTGCACACCGCGACGAGCCACAACACTGCCACGGCAACCGTCCACACGGTGAAACGATCAACCAGCACGTGCACCGGGGGTGCGGTACGGCGCATCAAAGTTCTAGATGCGCTTGAAAACCAAGCTGCCGTTGGTGCCACCAAAACCGAAGTTGTTTTTGAGGGCATAAGTGATCTTCATTTCGCGCGCGGCGTTGGCGCAGTAGTCCAGGTCACATTCGGGATCCTGGCTGAAGATGTTGATCGTGGGGGGCGAAATTTGTTTGGCGATGGCCAACACAGTGAAAACCGATTCGATGCCGCCCGCACCACCAAGCAAATGCCCCGTCATGGACTTGGTGGAATTCACCACCAGTTTCTTGGCATGCGCTCCGAAAGCGAGCTTGATGGCATTGGTTTCGTTGACGTCGCCCAAGGGCGTGGAGGTACCGTGGGCATTGAGGTACTGAACCTCATCGGAATTGACACCGGCATTTCGCAAGGCCGCGTTCATGGAACGTTTGGGGCCATCGACATTGGGAGCAGTCATATGGAAAGCATCCGCACCCATACCAAACCCCGCCAACTCCGCATAAATTTTCGCACCGCGCTTTTTAGCGTGCTCGTACTCTTCAAGTACCAACACGCCCGCTCCTTCACCCAAAACAAAACCGTCTCGGTCTTTGTCCCAGGGGCGAGACGCGGTCAAAGGGTCATCATTGCGCGTCGACAAAGCGCGGGCAGCGGCAAAACCACCCAAGCCCAAAGGCGATACCGCTGCCTCGGCCCCCCCCGCGATCATCACGTCGGCATCTCCGTACTCAATCAGACGCCCCGCTTCACCAATCGCATGCAAGCCCGTGGTACAGGCGGTAGCGACAGCCAAGTTGGGGCCTTGAAAGCCGTATTTAATCGACACGTGACCAGAGATCATGTTGACGATGGAGGCTGGAATGAAAAACGGCGAGATACGCCTTGGCCCCTTGGCTGTGAGCTCGCCATGTGTCGCCTCGATCAAGGGCAAACCACCAATGCCCGAGCCCAGAACGCAGCCGATGCGCTCGGCTTGTTCACCAGTCAGTGCGTCGCCTGTCGGCAGGCCCGCATCTTCAACCGCCTGGATGGCCGCAGCCAAACCGAAGTGGATGAAGGTGTCCATGTGCCTGGCTTCTTTGGCGGGGATGTAATCCTCGATATTGAAGCCTTTGACTTCACCCGCAAATTTGCAAGCAAAGTTGCTTGCATCAAAGCGGGTGATGTTGGCGATGCCCGATTTTCCCTCGAGCAAATTGGCCCAACCTTGCGCCACCGTGTTGCCCACGGGGCTGATCAGGCCGAGTCCAGTGACGACGACGCGGCGACGGTTCATGTGATCTCGGGACAGAAACTCAGGCCTTTTGGTGCTTCAGTGCGTAGTCGATCGCCAACTGCACTGTGGTGATTTTCTCGGCTTCTTCGTCGGGAATTTCAATGCTGAATTCGTCTTCCAAGGCCATCACCAACTCAACGGTGTCCAAAGAGTCAGCGCCCAAATCGGCCACGAAGGCTTTCTCAGGAGACACATCGGCTTCAGGAACGCCCAGTTGCTCGGCAATGATTTTTTTAACACGTGCTTCGATATCGCTCATAACTCCTCCAGGAGTGTGGTCATAAACAGCCCGAGATTCTAAGCGGTGCGACGCACCGTGCTCCGGTCGGGCGATTCCGGGCTTTTTTCTAACCTTGGCGTGCGCTCAGTTCATGAACATGCCGCCGTTGACATGCAACTCACTGCCGGTGATGTAACCCGCCTGCTCGGAGGCCAAAAATGCAACCAGGTGGGCCACGTCATCCGCTTGGCCCAAACGGCCCAAGGGGATTTGCGCAGTTAATGCAGCAATTTGGGCCTCGGACAAAGCCTTGGTCATGTCGGTGTCGATGAAACCGGGCGCTACACAGTTCACGGTGATGTTCCGACTGCCCAATTCCCGCGCCAACGATCGTGTCATGCCCACCACGCCCGCTTTGGAGGCCGCGTAGTTGGCTTGTCCCGCGTTTCCGCTGGCACCTACAACAGAGGTGATGTTAATGATGCGACCAAACCGCTGCTTCATCATCGCCCGCATCACGGCGCGGCTGGTGCGGAACACCGCTTTGAGGTTGGTGTCCATGACCGCGTCCCAGTCATCGTCCCTCATGCGCATGGAAAGTCCGTCTCGGGTGATACCCGCGTTGTTGACCAGCACGTGCAGGCCACCATGTTGTTTGACGATGCTCTCAACGGCAGCAGTTACAGAGGCTGCATCGTTCACATCCAAACAAAGGCCGGACCCGCCAAACGGCTGCGCCAAGGCTTGCGTGATGCTACTAGCACCCGCTTCGCTGGTGGCCGTACCAACAACGGTGTAGCCTTTTTGCGCCAAGGTCAGCGCAATGGCTCGGCCGATTCCACGCGACGCTCCTGTTACCAGGGCGACTTGTTTTGAGTTTGCGCTTGCGTTGATTTCACTCATACCAATAAACCTTTTGCGTCGTTCAATGAGGCCAGATCGAAGACAGAAGCACCGACCACCTCGGTATCGACCCGCTTGGTCATACCAGCCAACACCTTGCCTGGACCAGACTCAAAAATATGAGTCAGGCCACGCGCTCGCATGGTCTGCACCACTTCTACCCAGCGCACCGGACCAAATGCTTGGCGATAAAGTGCATCGCAAATGGCCGGAACTTCCCTGGGGTCTTGAACGTCGATGTTGTTCAAAACGGGAATGCGCGGGCTCTGCCACGCCACTGCAGCCAAGCGCGGCCGAAGTTTCTCAGCGGCGGGACGCATCAAACTGGAATGAAAGGGTGCAGACACGGGCAAAAGCAATGCTCGCTTAGCACCCTTGGTTTTGAGCAGCTCACAAGCTTGATCCACACCGGCCTTGGTACCGGCAATGACGGTTTGTTTGGGGTCGTTGTAGTTGGCAGCTTCCACCACCGCACCACTGTTCTTGACCACCTCAGCACACCCATCACGCACGGCTTGTGCATCCAAACCCAAGATGGCAGCCATAGCGCCCAAGCCGACGGGAACCGCCTCCTGCATGGCCTGCGCGCGAAAACGAACCAAAGGCAAGGCCTCCGCCAGCGTGAGCGCACCGGCCGCCACCAAAGCGGTGTACTCACCCAACGAATGTCCGGCGACCAACGTGGGCTCGGCACCTCCTTCATGGCACCACGCGCGGTAGCAAGCGATGCCAGCGGTCAGCATGACGGGCTGGGTGTTGGTGGTGAGGTCGAGTTCTTCTTTTGGGCCGCTGCGAATCAGCGCCGCCATATCCTGCCCCAACACGTCAGAAGCCTCGGCCAGGGTTTCGAGCACCGCAGGATGGTCGCCCCACACATCGAGCATGCCGACGGACTGGGAACCTTGACCCGGAAATACAAAGGCAAACGCTGTCATGGAATGAGTCTCTGTTTTTTTGAAAAGCCGACGCGTCAAAGCGCTTAGAAGTCGAGCAGCACTGCGCCCCAGGTGAAGCCGCCACCGACGCCTTCAAGCATCAAGGTCTCGCCACGTTGAATCTGGCCTGTACGCACCGCAGTGTCCAGCGCCAAGGGAATGGATGCGGCGGACGTATTGCCGTGTTGATCCACCGTGACCACCACCTTGTCCATAGGCAAGTGCAATTTTTTCGCCGTGCTTTGCATGATGCGAATGTTGGCCTGGTGCGGGATCAACCAATCAATGTCGGCCGCCTGACGCCCCGCTTTGGTCAACACAGAACGCGCCACGTCTTCGAGCACCCCCACAGCCAACTTAAAGACGGCCTGTCCTTCCATGCGCAGCAGGGGGTCACCGGTCACTTGCCCGCCCGCGACGGTGCCTGGCGTGCAAAGCACATCGCTGTGCCGTCCATCGGCATGCAGTTCGCAGGCCAGGATACCGGGCTCGTTGCTGGCGGCCAGCACCACCGCGCCAGCACCATCTCCAAACAAAACACAGGTGGTGCGATCCTGGAAATTCAGGATTCGGGAGAAGACCTCCGCACCCACCACCAAAGCTTTGTTCGCGGCACCGGTGCGAATCATGGAATCGGCCACCGTCAGCGCATACACAAATCCGGAGCACACCGCCTGCACGTCGAAAGCCGCGGCACCGGGAACGCCCAGCTTTTGTTGGAGAAAACAAGCGGTAGAGGGGAAGACCATGTCAGGCGTTGACGTGGCCACAATGATGAGATCGATATCGGCTGCAGTACAACCCGCCGCCGTGATCGCTCTTTGAGATGCAGCCAACGCCAAATCACTGCACACCTGGTCTTTGGCAGCGAAGTGGCGGAATCGAATGCCGGTGCGCTCGACGATCCACTCGTCCGAAGTTTGCACGCCTTGGCTTGCCAGTTGGGCCGCCAAGTCGGCATTGCTCAGGCGCTGCTCGGGCAAGTAGCTTCCTGTTCCGATGATTCGTGCGTAACGTGGGGTCATAGAGCCAACATCCTAGTACACCGACTCAGAAATATCGAAACATGAAAACGCGTATTCGACCCGATGGCGGCGTTGCAAGCCTTGCAGGCCGCGCAGGGCCACAGGCCCTGCACCTCGCCAGGCACAAGCAGTCCGCAGGGACTGCTTGTGTCCGGGCTTGGCCTCGCGATACAACGCGGTATCGCTGTGGTTTGCGCCTTGCCCTCGGGCCGAATCCATCGTTTTCATCATGTTTCGATATCTCTGAGTCGGTGTACCAGCGCTTGACGATTACGCTGCGAGATCGGGCTCATCGGACGGGGCCACTCCCGCAGCCACCGGTGCCGCATGCAGCAACAAGGTTTTGGCAATCCGATCGTGCACGCGGTCCAGCAGGCGGTGCCTTGCCGCGTCGTGGGCACGATTGAGCGCCTGCTCAAACGCAAAGGCATCGGCCGAGCCATGACTCTTAAACACCAAACCCCTGAGCCCAAGCAGTGCAGCACCGTTGTAACGCCTATGGTCGACCCTGGCTTTGAAATGTTTCAGCACCGGCAATGCCACCACCGCAGCCAGCCTGGTGAAAACATTGCGGGTGAACTCTTGTTTGATAAAACGGGTGAGCATCAAGGCCAAACCTTCTGCGGTTTTCAGCGCCACATTGCCCACAAACCCATCACACACCACGATGTCGGTGGTACCTTTGAAAATGTCATTACCTTCCACGTTGCCATGGAAATTGAGCACACCTTGACCCGCCGCCTGGCGCAGTAACTCGCCGGCTTGTTTGATGGTTTCGCTGCCCTTGATGACTTCTTCCCCGATGTTCAGCAAACCGACACTCGGGTTCTCTTTGCCTTCGACCGCCGACACCAAGGCGCTGCCCATGACGGCAAACTGCAACAGATGTTCTGCACTGCAATCGACGTTGGCCCCCAAATCCAGAATGGTCGTGTAGCCGTCTTTTTCATTGGGCATGACAGACGCGATGGCCGGGCGGTCAATGCCCTCCACGGTTTTAAGCAGGTAACGTGACAACGCCATCAGCGCGCCAGTATTGCCGGCAGACACACAAGCGTGGGCCGCAACAGCGCCCTGTTCGTTGGTCTTCACCAGCGAAATCGCCACCCGCATGGAGGAGTCTTTTTTGCGCCGCAGCGCCAGTTCAACAGCGTCGTCCATTTCGACGACTTCACTGGCTGCTTGGATCACGCAGCGCGGCCACTGCGCAGCAACAGCCAATGCCTGCGGATTGCCAACCAGAATCAATTCCGCTTCAGTGTGCTTAGCCAAAAAGGCCTTGCAGGCTGGCAGGGTCACCGATGGTCCATGGTCGCCACCCATGCAGTCGACAGACAGTCGAACAGGGCCTTGCAGGTCTTGGAAAGCGCTGCTCATGGATTTTCGAAGGCGATGGCCAGCAGGTTACCAAGCCCGCAGCAAGGTGCTTCACCGCGCTCGGTCACCGCCGGGCAGGCCATCCGGGACAACTCGCGAATCGGGCGATTACGCGTCGACTTTAGACTTTAAAACCTTGCGGCCACGGTAAAAACCGGTTGGGCTGATGTGGTGGCGCAAATGCGCTTCGCCGGTGGTCGGCTCGACCGCAGTACCCGGGACATTCAGGGCATTGTGTGAGCGATGCATGCCGCGCTTGGAGGGCGACTTCTTGTTCTGTTGAACGGCCATGAAATTCTCCTAAACAGCCTTGAGTGAGGCTTAACTAAGGCTTGTGAGCAAACGGTCTTTGGAGGCCGCGACATTTCTTGCGAAACGCGCGAGCCAAGCCAGTGAGCCGAAAAGCCTGTGATTATGGCATGGTGCAATACACCAAGCAAGTTCGCATCTAGCCCAAGGTTGTGTCAGTGTCCTTGCTCACTCTTCCAACCCGCCAAAGCAGCAAACGGGTTTGGCCTGGCTTCGTCGACGAGCGTGGGTGCGGTCACAGGCAAGGGCTCGGGACAACGCTCATGTTTAGGTACGAGGGGCAGAGCCAACAAGAGTTCGTCCTCCAGGAGTGCCCGAGCATCCAATGACCGGCTCAAGGCCAGCACATCATCTTCGCTTTCGGCATCCAAAGCCGCAGCAGCGTCTTCCCCTTGAACAAAACGAAGACTTTGCACCACATTCACAGGAAACCGAACCGGTTTCAAGCACCGCTGGCAGGTCATGGACAGTTCGGTTTGTGCGCGCAGCACCAGCCAAATTTCCGATTCATTGCCGTGCACTTGGCGCAACTCGCCTTGAATTTGCCACGTGAGCAGATCCTCGGGCTGCACCGTTTGTTCAGGGGCAGCGCAAGCGCTCAAGCGCTCCAACTGAATCAAAGGCCAAGTGCCTTCCAAACTTGCGCCGTCCCGCGCAAAAGTTTCCACATCCAAATGCAAAGGGTCGAAGTGTCGAGATTTCATGGGCAAAGTGTACGTTCCTGGACAATGCGGTGCTGCTGCCAACCCACAACAAAACTCCAATCCCCATGCCCCAGCTCATCCTCGCATCCACATCAGCCTACCGACGAGAGTTGCTGGAGCGACTGCGTTTGCCGTTTACGGTTTGTGCGCCCGAGGTTGACGAAGCGGCGCTGCCCGACGAGGAACCAGCCCACACCGCACGCCGCCTGGCTTTGCTCAAGGCCCGAGCAGTCGCCCGGTCCAACCCACACGCGGTGGTTATTGGCTCCGATCAAGTAGCAGACCTCGGCGGTGCAGCCCTGGGCAAACCAGGCGACCATGAAAATGCCGTCGCGCAGCTGCGCACCATGCGCGGTCAAACCGTGAAATTTCACACGGCGGTGGCAGTGGTCTGCCGAAGCCGCGAAACCGAGGCCGTGGAAGTGGTCACTGTGGAAGTGAAGTTTCGATTGTTGAGCGATGCCCACATCGAGAACTACCTGCGCCAAGAGCGTCCCTATGACTGCGCGGGCAGCGCCAAATGTGAAGGGCTGGGCATCTCGCTGCTGGAGTATGTTCGCTGCGACGACCCCACAGCGCTGATTGGCCTGCCCTTGATTCAAACCTGCGCCATGCTCAGACATGCGGGGCTGGACCCCTTGGATACACCACCCTATTGAGCGAACAAAAGAAGCCCATGGAAAAAACCAACGCCGCCCCGCTGGGGAAACTGGTGCTGATGCCCAATACCTTGGATTTCGGCTGCGATTTGAGCGCAGTGCCGAGCATTCAGAACGCATTGCCGCAGGCGGTGATTGAACAAGCGGCCCAACTGACCCATTGGGTGGCTGAAAACGCGAAGACGACACGCGCATTTCTCAAGCGGGTGAACGAGGTGGTGCCACTGGTTCAACCTTTGCAGAGCGTATCCATCGTCGAACTGCCCAGGCCGCCCAAGGGGCAAACCAACCCCCTGCCGCAAGACTTGAAGCCATTGCTGGCACCGGCCTTGGCGGGTCATGATGTAGGGCTGATCTCCGAAGCAGGGCTACCCGCCGTAGCCGACCCCGGCGCGGCCTTGGTACAGGCGGCCCATGCGGCTGGCGTAGAGGTACAGGTTTTGTGCGGGCCAAGCGCCCTGCTGCTCGCCCTGGCGGCCAGTGGGCTGCATGGTCAGTGTTTTGCGTTTGTGGGGTACTTGCCGGTGCACGACGGCCAGCGTGCAGCCAAGTTGCGCGAATTGGAGTCGCTGTCCAAACGACAACAACAAACCCAGTTGTTGATTGAAACGCCCTACCGCAACGCGGCGCTTTGGACTGCTTTGATTTCGCAGTTGCAACCCAGCACCAGGGTGTCGGTCAGTTGCGGCCTGACCTTGCCGCGGGGCTTTTCAATCACGCGCACAGTGGCCCAGTGGCGGCAACAAACCTTGCAGTTGCCCAACGACACACCGGCGGTTTTTTGTTTTTTAGCCGACGCCTGAACCTAGTGTCGCGAGTCGCTTAACCCGCAGACTCCTCGGTACGTTTAGCACCAAACAACGCCGCTACTTTTTTCTTGGGCTTGATGTTGGGCGAAGCGCCTCTGGCAGAAGGAGTCGGCGCGTCGGCCGTCGTCGTCGCCACACTGCTGCTGGGCTCATATGGACGGTCGAAAAACGGGTCGCGCGACACAGCCGGGGCTGAGGGCCGTGTATAGCTGGGGGCCGAGGCTCGGCGAGGTGCTTCGTCTGCCGTGGAGGTTTCGCGACGGCGAGGTTCACGCGCCGGGCGTTCGTCGTTCAGTTCAATGGGCTCTAAATCAATTTTTTTCTTGATGAGTTTTTCAATGTCGGAGATCAATCGAGCATCGTCGCGTGTCACCAAGGTCACCGCCAACCCAGAGGCACCGGCGCGGCCGGTGCGCCCAATGCGGTGAACATAGTCCTCGGCATTGAAGGGCACATCAAAGTTGAACACGGCCGGTAAGTCGGCAATGTCCAAGCCGCGTGCGGCCACATCGGTGGCCACCAGCACATCCACCTCACCACGTTTGAATGCCTCCAGGGCTTTCAGGCGTTCGTCTTGCGATTTGTCTCCGTGCAGTGCGTTGGTTCTCAAGCCATCACGCTCAAATGATCGGGCCAATCGTGCGCAGCCCAGCTTGGAATTCACAAACACAATGGCTTGGGTCAACGAGCGTTCTCTGATGATTTTGAGAACAGCCCCACGTTTGTCATCAGAGCCCACACTGTAAAAACGCTGCTCTACATTCGTCGCTGTGGCGTTGGGCCGAGCAACTTCAACCAGAATGGGATTTTGCAAATAACTCTCGGCGAGTCGTTTGATTTCTGGCGAAAACGTTGCCGAAAACAACAAGGTTTGGCGCTGTTTGGGCAGGTAACTCAAGATACGCTGCAAGTCGGGCAAGAAGCCGATGTCCAGCATGCGGTCGGCTTCGTCCAACACCACATATTCCACCTGACCGAGAGAGCAGTTCTTGGCCTCAATGTGGTCGAGCAAGCGGCCTGGCGTGGCGATCAAGACCTCCACGCCCGCCTTCAACTCCACGGTTTGGGGTTTCATGTCGATGCCACCAAACACCACAGCCGCACGCAGCTTGGTGTGTTTGGCATAGGTTTTCACGTTGTTGGCAACTTGGTCGGCCAGCTCCCGCGTCGGTGCAATCACGAGGGCACGCACAGGGTGGCGAGCGGGGGACATGCTGGCGTTTTCATGCTTGAGCATTTTCTGCAGCAGCGGGATGGAAAACGCGGCTGTTTTGCCCGTGCCGGTTTGTGCCGCGCCCATGACATCCCGCCCGTCCAATACGATGGGAATCGCCTTGGCCTGAATCGGCGTCATCGCGGTATAGCCCGAGTCGAGCACCGCGCGCAGCAACTTGGGGTCCAGCGGCAGGGTGTCAAAACGAGGAGCAACCAGCGGGGCTGGCTCAGTGGATGAGGTGGGTTGCTCGGACAAGGAAGTGGTTTCTGTCATGGGGGGATTATCGTCTTGTCGGGCAATTTCACCTTGTAAGGCTTGCCGGCGACGCTCGCTGCCGCCTGATTTGCCCATCCATTCGGACTAACCTTGGCGTCAAACCGGCCCACTAGAATGCCTGCCACCTCTTGACTACAGGCCTGCTCCAGCGGCCTCCACTTCCATGATCCTTGTCACTGGCGGCGCCGGTTTTATTGGCGCCAACTTCGTTCTGGATTGGTTGGCCCAACATGATGAGCCTGTGCTCAATTTGGATGCCCTCACCTATGCGGGCAACATGGAAAACCTGGCCTCGCTGAAATCCGACCCGCGCCATGTGTTTGTGCACGGCGACATTGTTGATGCGGCGTTGCTGGAGAAACTCTTCAAACAACATCACCCCCGCGCCGTGGTGCACTTTGCAGCCGAAAGTCACGTGGACCGCAGCATCCATGGCCCTGGTGCGTTCATCAAAACCAATGTCGAAGGCACCTTCAACCTGCTGGAAGCGACACGCCAACATTGGATGAGCCTGGAAGGCGCGGACAAACAAAACTTCCGCTACTTGCATGTATCGACCGACGAGGTATATGGCTCTTTGAGTAAAGACGCTGCCGCCTTCACCGAGTCCCACCCGTTCGAGCCCAACAGTCCTTACTCAGCAAGTAAGGCAGCGAGCGACCACTTGGTGCGGGCCTGGCACCACACCTATGGCCTGCCGGTGCTGACCACCAATTGCAGCAACAACTACGGGCCCTATCACTTCCCGGAAAAACTCATTCCACTGATGATCGTCAATGCCCTGGCTGGCAAGGCATTGCCCGTCTATGGCGACGGTCAACAAATTCGTGATTGGTTGTACGTGAAAGACCACTGCGCCGCCATTCGTGTGGTGCTGGAAAAAGGCAGGCCGGGTGAAACCTACAACGTGGGCGGATGGAACGAAAAGCCCAACATCGACATCGTGCACACCGTGTGTGCCCTGCTCGACGAGATGCGCCCCAGCAGCGAAGGCCCTTATCAGCGGCTCATCACCTATGTCAAAGACAGGCCTGGCCACGACCGCCGTTATGCCATTGATGCACGCAAGCTAGAGCGTGAACTCGGCTGGCGGCCCGCAGAGACCTTTGAAACCGGCATACGCAAAACCGTTCGTTGGTATCTGGACAACACGGAGTGGGTGTCACGCGTTCAAAGCGGTGCCTACAAAGAATGGGTCCATACCCAGTACGCCCCCAAGCCCTGAACCCCGAGCACCAAGCACCCCATGAAAATTCTTCTGCTGGGCAAAAACGGGCAAGTCGGCTGGGAGTTGCAACGCGCCTTGGCCCCGCTGGGCGAGGTGGTGGCACTGGACTTTGACAGCCCAGGGGACCTGCGTGCCGACTTCTCCCAACCTGAGTTGCTCAGTGCCACGGTGCGTGCGGTCGCACCACACATCATCGTCAATGCCGCAGCACACACTGCCGTAGACAAAGCCGAGAGCGAACCGGACCTGGCCCGTGCCATCAACGCCACCGCACCCGGTGTGCTGGCACGCGCTGCGGCTGCCAGCGGCGCTTGGTTGATGCATTACAGCACCGACTATGTTTTCAATGGCCAGGGCAACCAGCCTTGGAAAGAAGACGATACCACCGGCCCCTTGAGTGTTTACGGCCTCACCAAACTGGAAGGCGAAAACTTGATCCGCCAAAGTGGCTGCCAACACCTGATTTTTCGCACCAGTTGGGTTTACGCGGCACGCGGCGGCAATTTCGCCAAAACCATGTTGCGCTTGGCCAAAGAGCGCGACCGCCTCACCGTGATCGACGACCAAGTGGGCGCGCCAACGGGCGCCGATTTGTTAGCCGACCTCACGGCCCATGCACTGCGCACCGCCTTGCAGCGACCGCAAGTCAGCGGCACCTACCACGCAGTGGCCTCGGACCACACCCACTGGCACGGCTACGCCCAGCATGTGATTGAGTTTGCGCGTGCGGCGGGCCAAGCAATCAAGGTGGCTGCCGATCAAATCGCAGCGGTGCCCACATCGGCCTTTCCCACACCCGCCAAGCGCCCCGCCAATTCACGCATGGACACCACCAAGTTACAAAACACCTTCGGCGTGAATCTACCGGCTTGGCAGTTCGGCGTGGAACGCATGCTGAACGAAGTACTCGTTTAACTTCAATGCTATTTACTTTGAGCAAACATCATCAAAAAACCGTTCGGGCTGAGCCTGTCGAAGCCAGCGTGTGCCGCAGTGCAGGCTCTTCGACAAGTCCTGTCCTGAGCCCGGTCGAAGGGTCAGGGCGAACGGCGTTAGGTGAATAGCATTGCGCTTAACTTCCATATGAGCACTGAACACCCATGAACACCCCCCATACCCCTGCACGCAAAGGCATCATTCTGGCCGGAGGCTCCGGCAGCCGCCTGCACCCCGCCACCTTGGCCATCAGCAAGCAGCTGCTGCCGGTGTACGACAAACCGATGGTTTACTACCCGCTGGCCACCTTGATGCTGGCGGGCATCAAAGACATTCTGCTCATCAGCACACCGCAGGACACGCCGCGTTTTGAAGCCTTGCTTGGCAACGGCAATCAATGGGGTGTGAACATCCAGTACTGCGTGCAGCCCAGCCCCGATGGCTTGGCACAGGCCTTCATCCTGGGGCGCCAGTTTGTCGGCGGCCAGCCCAGCGCCTTGGTCCTGGGCGACAACATTTTTTACGGCCACGACTTTCAAGGTTTGCTGCGAAACGCAGCGCACCGCAGCGAGGGTGCCAGCGTCTTCGCCTACCACGTCACCGACCCCGAACGTTATGGCGTGGTGGACTTTGACAACCAGCAACGCGCGCTCAGCATTGAAGAAAAACCCAAGGTGCCGAAGAGCAACTACGCGGTCACCGGGCTTTATTTTTACGACGAACAAGTCTGCGACATTGCGGCTGCGATCAAACCCAGCGCTCGCGGCGAGTTGGAGATCACGGACGTCAACGCCCAGTACCTCAAGCAGCAGCAACTCAGCGTAGAAATCATGGGTCGCGGCTATGCCTGGCTCGACACCGGCACCCACGACAGCCTTTTGGAAGCGGGCCAGTTCATCGCCACGCTGGAAAAACGTCAAGGCCTCAAGGTCGCCTGTTTGGAGGAAGTTGCTTACCGTAGCGGCTGGATTGACACCGCGCAAGTTGAAAAACTGGCGCAACCAATGCTGAAAAATGGCTATGGTCAGTACCTTCTGAAAATGCTCAAAGACAAGGTGTACTGATGCGCTTCATTCCAACACGCTTGCCTGATGTGATCATCATCGAACCCGCCGTCTTCAAAGACGACCGGGGTTGGTTCATGGAAAGTTTCAACGAGAAGAAATTCCACGATGGCTTGACCGCACTGGGCTTGCCCCTGCCCCGCCCTTTCGTGCAAGACAACCACTCCTGCTCAGCCAAAGGTGTCTTACGCGGCCTGCATTACCAGTTGCCACCGCATGCGCAGGGCAAACTGGTGCGTGTGGTCAAAGGCGCAGCTTTCGACGTGGCAGTGGACATCCGCCCTGGTTCAAGCACCTTTGGACAATGGGCCGGTGCCATGTTGGATGCCCAAAACAACCATCAGCTCTGGATCCCCGAAGGCTTCGCCCATGGCTTCATGGCCTTGGAAGACGACACCCACTTCCTCTACAAAACCACCGACGTCTATGCCAAAGACTGCGAAGGTGCGATTGTCTGGAACGACCCACAGATCGGCATCGAGTGGCCCGTGCTGGCGGGCATCACCCCTCGCCTGGCCGACAAAGACGCACAGGCTCCGGTCTTACTTCAAGTGCGCCTGCCCGAATGAGTTGTAGGCCGTGATCTCTCCGCAATGAGGTCCACCGTAAATCAAAGCCCCCGCGTCACGCTCTCCATCGTGAGCCATGGCCATGGGCCGATGGTGGTGAACTTGCTGAGCGACCTGCAAGCGCTGCAGTGGCCACAAGATGCTTTTGAGGTACTGCTGACACTGAACACACCCGAAGATTCCGCAGTCTTCTCACCGTTTCAGACCACCCTGCCTCTGCACATCATCACCAACCCTGAAGCGAAAGGATTCGGCGCCAACCACAACGCCGCCTTCCAGCGCAGTCGTGGCGCCGCTTTTGCAGTCGTGAATCCTGATGTGCGTTTGCGCCACTTGAACCTAGACGCTTGGCTGACCCCCTTGGGTCAAAACCAGGTCGCCGCCTGCGCACCCTTGGCCCATGACAGTGCCAGTGCTTTGCAAGACAACGCGAGGCGCTTTCCGACGCTGCTCTCACTGGCCCGACGCGTTCTCACGGGTGTTCGTGAACCCTGCTACGACCACCAGGCAGGCCCTCAAATCATCGATTGGGCCGCAGGCTATTTCTTGGTGCTGAGCCGTGAAGCTTTCGAGCAAGTAGGCGGCTTTGACGAGGCTTATTTCATGTACATGGAAGACGTGGATTTAGCCCGCCGCCTGAGGCAAAAGGGATGGAAAGTGCTGTGGGACACCACCACCCACGTCATTCACGACAGCCAGCGCGCCAGCCACAGGCAGTGGCGGCATTTGGGGTGGCATGTCGTGAGCGCGTGGCGCTACTTTTTAAGGTGAATTCAGAGGGCGGGTGTTGATGCACCGGTGCACGTGGCGTTCATCATCCACCAAGTGCCCTGGAACGTAACAGCACTTGCATCATAAGCACCCCCAGAAAAAATCCAAGTCCACCAAACACCACAGCATATAGGAGCCGATTGGTTCGCTTTTGCTCCTTGAGCAGCGCTTCCAAAGCCAGGTTGTCCAGCGCAGCCGGCGCCGCCGGTCGGGTCAACGCTTGGTGCAACAAACGCGGCAGCTCGGGCAGCAGTTGCACATAACGCGGTGCTTCGTTTTTGAGGCGTTCCACCAGGCCTCGCCAACCGACTTGTTTGTTCATCCAGTCTTCTAGAAACGGTTTGGCGGTGCTCCACAGGTCGAGGTCGGGATCGAGCTGGCGGCCTAGGCCTTCTACGTTGAGCAAAGTTTTTTGTAGCAGCACGAGTTGAGGTTGAATCTCCACATTGAAGCGGCGAGACGTTTGAAAAAGCCGCAACAACACCTGCCCCAGAGAAATGTCCTTGAGCGGGCGGTCGAAGTGCGGTTCACATACAGCGCGGATCGCGCCTTCTAATTCTTCAACCCGCGTATTAGCCGGCACCCAGCCTGACTCCACATGCAGTTCGGCCACACGTTTATAGTCGCGGCGGAAAAACGCGATGAAATTTTGCGCCAGATACTCTTTGTCGAACTCGGTGAGGGTTCCGACAATGCCGAAGTCCAGCGCAATGTAGCGGCCAAAGGTGGCGGGTTCGATACTGACCTGGATGTTGCCCGGGTGCATGTCAGCATGGAAAAAACCATCGCGAAAGACTTGCGTGAAAAAGATGGTGACGCCGTCGCGAGCCAGCTTCGGGATATCAACACCTGCATCTTTCAGACGCTGGGTTTGGCTGATGGGCACACCCTTCATGCGCTCCATCACTAGAACAGTTTGGGTGCACAAATCCCAGTGCATCTCAGGCACCATGATGATGTTGAGACCGGCCATGTTGCGCCGCAGCTGCGCGGCGTTGGCCGCTTCGCGCACCAGGTCGAGTTCGTCGTGCAGGTAGTTGTCGAACTCGGCCACCACCTCTTTGGGTTTCAAACGTTTGCCGTCGGCAAAGAGTTTTTCTACCCAATGCGCCAGGGTTCGCATCAAGGACAAGTCATCCTCGATCACCGCCAGCATGCCGGGCCGCAGCACCTTCACCGCCACTTCACGGCCATCTTTCAGGGTGGCGAAATGCACTTGGGCAATGGATGCGCTGGCCACCGGTTCCGCCGCGAAGGTCGCGAACACTTGCTCAATGGTGCGGCCGTATGCTTTTTCGATCAGCTGGCGTGCCTGTGCGGCGGGGAAAGGCGGGACGTTGTCTTGCAGATTGGCCAACTCGTTGGCGATGTCGGCCGGGATCAGGTCGCGCCGGGTGGACAGCACTTGACCAAATTTAACGAAGATGGGCCCCAGACGCTCCAGCGCCAGACGTAACCTCGCGCCACGCGGCGCATCCAAACGGCGGCCAATGGTGATGACACGCACCAAGCCACGCACCCAGCGCTGCTTGAAATGGGACAAGACCAATTCATCCAGACCGTATCGCCATACGGTCACCCCAATGACCACCAAACGAGCGACGTGCCTCATGGGGTGGATGGGGGCGGCGATTTATCGTTTGCAGAAGCACCGCCACGCCAGCGTTGTGCCATAGCAGCCAATGCCTCCTTGGCTGCGTTCGCCCACACGCCCAGTTGGTGCGCAGGACCTTGGCCCACCCAACGCGCGATATCGTCTTGAATGTCCCAGCGCAGGTTGTCCATCAACCAGCTGATGTCGCCTGCCAGTGCGGCATCGCCTGAAACATCGATGCGCGGTCGCTGACCGGACAGCGCCTGGAGCACCATTTGTGCAGGGTTGCTGGCTTGTATGTTCACGGTCAGGTCGGGCACGGCGCCGAGAGCTGCACCGCTCACATCGGACTGCCATTCCAGCAACCCGGCCGGCGTGATCACAAACACCAAGGAGGGGAGAGATGGCAGGCTAGCAGGCCAATCGACGACATTGAGCTGCAAACGGCGACCGCTGTGGGGTTGGAGTTTGGCGGTGGCAACGGCTTCCGAGGAGAGCACGTGGTTGAGCAACAGGGTCAGGCGTTGCATCACCGCTGGGGTGACGAGGGACTGCAGTGATTCAAGCATGCGGGCATTGTAGGCAGGCCCTGGGTCAAATCAGCAATGCATCACGCCAGATGCAGCACAATTCAGAGTCTTTGTGCGGGCGCTTCCCGCCTCTAGTTACCGACCTATTGGACACCTGCGGTTTGACCTCCTCCACTGCCCCTCTTGTTTTACTCACCGGCGCCACGGGCTACATCGCCTCACACACCTGGCTGGCCTTGCTAGAAGCCGGGTTTCGGGTGGTGGGGGTGGACAACTTTTACAACAGCTCGCCGTTGGTGCTCACGCGCATACAAAAACTCAGCGGTCAAACGCCGGTTTTTCATCAAATTGACGTTTGCCAAGCACCTGGGTTGAGTGAAGTTTTTGCACAGCACCGCGTGGACGCCGTGGTGCACTTCGCCGCACACAAGGCAGTGGGTGAGAGCCATGCGCAGGCGCTGGCCTACTACGCCAACAACATAGGCGGCTTGTTGAATCTGTGCCAGGTCATGCAGCAACACCAATGCCACAGTTTGGTGTTCAGCTCCAGCGCCACCGTTTACGGAACGCCGGAGACCTTGCCGCTGCGCGAAGACGCACCGCTGTCCACCACCAACCCCTACGGTGCCACCAAGCTGATGGGTGAGAACATCCTGCGCGATGTGGGGGCCGCCGACAGCCGCTGGTGCGTGGGTATCTTGCGGTATTTCAACCCCGCCGGTGCGCACGAAAGCGGCCTGATGGGTGAAGCACCGCAAGGCACACCGAACAACCTGCTGCCCTATTTGTCCCAGGTGGCTTGGGGTCAGCGAGACTGCTTGCGCGTGTTTGGCAACGACTACAACACGCCAGACGGCACGGGTGTGCGCGACTACATCCATGTGATGGACTTGGCCGCTGGCCATGTGGCAGCGCTGCGTTATTTGTTGGAGCAAAAAAAATCGCTGACCGTCAACCTCGGCACGGGACAGGGTTACAGCGTGCTGGAGGTGGTCAAAGCGTTCGAGCAAGCCAGTGGCCGCCGTGTGCCTTTAGAGGTCGTGGCGCGACGCCCTGGCGATGTCGCCGCTTGTTACGCGGACCCTGCCGCTGCTGCGACACTGCTAGGCTGGCGCGCCACACGCACACTGAGTGACATGTGTGTTGATGGCTGGCGCTGGCAAGAAATGAATCCCCATGGCTACACGAGTTGATCCGATGAACCCAGTTACAGTTCTCCCCGTCATCATGGCTGGCGGCAGCGGCACGCGGCTGTGGCCGCTGTCGCGCGCTCAGTACCCCAAACAGTTTTTGATTCTGCAGGGCAACCAAAGTTTGTTCCAACAAGCGGCGCAGCGTTTGGCCTCGGTTGCCAAAAACGACATTCAGGTGCTCACACCTTGTGTCGTGGGCAATGAGGAGCATCGCTTTTTGGCCCTTGATCAGCTGCGCGAGTTGCAACAAACGCAAGCGCAGCTGTTGCTGGAACCGATGGGCCGCAACACCGCACCAGCGATGACCTTGGCCGCCTTGCACGCCCAAGCAGCGTTTGGTGACCCGGTGCTGGTCGTCACGCCCGCTGACCAAACTGTGACCGACGAGACCGCTTTCACCAATGCTGTTCGCGATGCCGTCCAGCAAGCGGCTCAAGGCTCCATTGTGATTTTGGGCATCCAACCGGATCGTCCGGAAACCGGCTTCGGCTACATCCGTGCCCAGGGCGAAACCTCGGGGCCGCAGAAGGTGGCAGAGTTTGTCGAAAAGCCGGATGCCGCGACCGCGCAACGTTATGTGGACGATGGCCACTACTACTGGAACAGCGGCATGTTCGTGGTGAAGGCGTCCGTCTGGCTGAAAGCGTTGGCGAAGTTTCGACCCGACATCCTGGCCGCCACGCAAGCGGCGTGGAACGCGCGAGGCGCGGACACGAGTTTCATCCGTCCGGGCAAAGCCGAGTTTGCCGCCGTGCCTTCAGAGTCTGTGGACTACGCCGTCATGGAGAAATGCCCCGCCGTGCCGGAATTTGATTTGCGCATGGTGCCGTTGAACGCAGGCTGGTCCGACCTCGGTGCGTGGGATGCCGTCTGGCAGGTGGCCAGCAAAGACGCTCAGGGCAATGGCTCCGTCGGTGACGCGCTCTTGCATGATTGTCAGAACAGCCTGATCCACGCCACCAGCCGCCTCGTGGGTGCCATCGGCCTGCACGATGTCGTGATTGTGGAAACACCCGACGCCGTGATGGTGGCCCCGCGCAGCCGCAGCCAAGAAGTCAAACACATCGTCGGGCAGCTGCAAAACTCCGGTCGCAGCGAACAAACCCTGCACCGCCAAGTGCACCGGCCTTGGGGTTGGTACGACAGCATTGACTCGGGCTCGCGCTTTCAAGTCAAACGCATCATGGTCAAACCCGGGGCGAGTTTGAGTTTGCAGAAACACCACCACAGGGCGGAGCATTGGATCGTTGTCACCGGCACGGCTGAGGTCACCAATGGCGACCAAGTGCTGTTGCTCACCGAAAACCAAAGCACCTACATTCCTGTGGGCCAGGTGCACCGCCTGGCCAATCCCGGCAAAGTGCCGCTCGAAATCATCGAGGTGCAGTCGGGCAGCTATTTGGGCGAAGACGACATCGTTCGTTTTGAAGACACCTATGGTCGGGTGAGTTGACCCGGCCTGGTCGCCTCCAACGCTTGTTTGGCTTCGTCAATGGGAGTGGCCGGTGGTTCGGGTGGCTTGGGGCGCACCACCGCTTTGCGGGCCAGGTGCAGCGTCAGTAGGTGCAGCGGCATGCGCAACCAGTGTGACCGCGCATAAAGCGCCACCCGCGCCAATCCCGACATCGGCAACTCGCTGCTCGGGTGCATGGGACGCAGCACGTGGGCATAACAGGCGTCCATCAGTGGCTGTCGCCAAGCGGGCGCATGGGTGGCCTCTTGCGCTGCGGCTAAAACCTCCTGCGGCACGGGGGTGTTCAACCACAAACGGGTGTACCGCAAGGCGTAGAACAAGGGCCCGGTCAAACCCAAGACGATGGCGCGAGGCACCAAGGCAGACCAAAAATCTGGCTCCTTGCCAAAGTGGCGCAACAAGCCGTCGAGGTCAAACAGATCGCGCAGGCCGTTTTCAAACTCGCCTTCGTGGAACAAATGCGTGGCGCTGTGCAGGAGCATGTCCACCGGGGCCAACACATAGATGCCTGGGTGATCGGGAAGTGGCGCTATGCCTTGGAACAGCGCGGGGGTGTTGACCTTGATGCGCGCGGTGTCCGGCAAGATGGTGTGGTGCACATCGATGGTGGTGCCACGCCGCACATGGGTCATGGGTGGAATCTCGTGCATCCACTGGCGGTAGTAGCGCTGGTCATAGGCTGTGACCTCACCATGCTGCCAACCGCTGAGCATCAACGCGCTTTCAACTTCTGCAACCGCAGATTTTGGAACCAGAATATCGACATCAGAAAAAATTCTGCCCGCCGCATGCGGCAGGCCCGCCATCAAATAAGCCGCGCCTTTGAGTAAGGTGACGGGCACGCCAACATCGCGCAGTGCGGTTTGGATACAGCCCACTTCCCAGCGCACCGCAATAGCTTGGCGACACGCCACTTGCTGCGCCGAGCGCAGATGATGGGCTGGTGCGACCGGCACAGCGCCCATACAACCAGCAGCTTCCAATTCATGGGCCAATCGTGCCAACAAACTCGCACGGCGACCTTGGCGGATCAACAAGTCCCATTGACGAGGGTAGAAATTCAAAGTGTCTTTGGGCGCGAGCACGGCCTGGCGAATCAACTGCCGCTCATCAAGCGCCGTGTTCATGGATTCAGCCATGCAGGCACTCCTGCACCAAAGCGTCAAATCTCGCACGTGCATCGTTCAGGTCGCTGTAGGTGAATTGATAACAACGCGCCTGATCGATCAAGTTCGCGACGGCCTCAAAACCACGCACCCCTTGAATGTCGTAGTTGAAGGATTGCTCCGCTAACAGGTGGAAGGTGCGTGCTGGACTGTGCCGCTCCAATGTGGCGCTACTACCGCGCTCATAGCGAGGCAGTACCACGCAGGACACACGGGCGGGCTCGGCGCGTCGAACCACGCTTTCCTTGGGTGGGCGCATCAGGGCGACGGTGCCTTTGGTGGTGTCTGGAACAGGTGGTGTCAACACGGCCTCGGGCGCGAACCGCTGAATAACGTCGATGGACGCATTCTTCAGGTTCACGGGACGGGCCATGCCGTATATCAGACCGGTCTCCAAATCGTAGAGCCCCAGCTCGTCGGACAACAAACGCCAGCCGCAGTGAACGAGCCCCGCACACAAGGTGCTTTTACCTGAGCCGGGCGGCGCAGGCATGACCACAGTGACGCCGTTTTTCTCAATCACTGCCGCATGAATCACCAGGTATTGATGGGCGTGAGCTGCGACGCACCAATTCAATCCCCATTCAATCATCGCAATGCCTTGCTCGGCCGGTAGCGGTGTGAACGAGGCTTGCCCGTCAAAGTAAAAACGCGCCTGAGGTTTGTACCAACGCCGCAAACCGGGTTCGCGCAAAACTTGTACGTGAAAGTCGGCAAACGCCGTCTCTTCCAAACACTCGAAATCAGGATACAAAAGTGCGATGTGGTTTGCGACCGAGGGCACATCACAGTGCAGTCGTGCCACAAATGGCGCGAGGTTCAGCAACAGGTCGCCGTTTCGCAGCAGCTCGGACAGCTGCCCGGGTAATAAATCAGAAACTTTCAAATTGAGGCGTTTGAGACGGCTTGAATCAAGCCCATCTCGCGCAGTGTAGCCAAGCTGCGTTCGAGCGAATCTGCCGCTTGCTGGGCATCCACATCGGCGAAAACATCACTCAAATCGGCGAGAAGCTCAGAGGAGGTGTAGGCCTTGTCAGTCAACAAACGCAAGAGCTCGGCTGGCAAAGCATCCAGCAGATGCGTGTCACCGTTTAGAGGGTGGTAGACAACGCACAGCGCCTCTTCTTCCCACTGCCGAACCAAGAGCGTCCGGCCCTCAGGAGCGTACCAAAACGCGGATTCGGCATTTGCCAAGGTGGCCATTGCAGACACCGTGGCAATCATCGATGGGCAAAGGCCGCGTTATGCCTCGCGAACAATCCAGTTTTGCTCCAGATACTGCATGATCATGTGCTGGTTCCAAACAACACCGCCCAAGTGATTGGGTTTATACGTGCCAGTGGCCATCAAACTCAATTCATCCACATAAGTAGATGATGTCAAACAGCTCTTCACGTTGTGAATGAGCCTGGTGTTCATGCGGGCGACGATCATGTACTTCTGCCACTGTGAGCCGTTACAAATCCTGTCCCAGAGTTTGTCGTTGGCCCCAATTCCAGTGGGCAAACCGACGGAAGCAAATAGCCATGCAGCCGTGAAATTCTGGTAGTAGTTTTCACCACTGGGATTGTTCGTTTGAATGTGCACTCCAAACGACTGTCCCAAAGCTGTCCAGGGACTCGGCAGCCCAGCGCGACTGGAGTTGTGCTTCCAGTTGTCAATCGTCCAGGTTTCGTTGGGCAGCTCGTTTTTCTTGTTGCGTGCAGTTGTGCTCTGATTCGGATTAATCTGTGCCGAACCCCATGCAGAGGTGGTGTTGCAATGCCACGCCATCACGGGACGGCTGGTCAAGGTCAAGGCTACTGGGGCAACAGCGCCACCCAATTTGATCAGGCGGCGACGGCTGGTCAGATGCTTTGCAGCCTGCTCGTCTGGCGAGACAACAGCCGGGATCGGGCTGGACTCGGATGGAATGGATTTTTCGCCTTCGGTCACGTCATCACCTTTTTACGATATTTTTTAAGCTTCTTGGAGGCAGCAGATACAAGGGCGCACCTCCGATCTCAACTGCAAGCAACAGCCGCATAGCTTGTTGCAGAAGCAAGAATTGAGCCGCTTTATAAAAATGTCCCAAGTCAATGATTTGATTGAGATTTTTTTCGCGGTCGATCTTTAAAGAGCCACTTGAAGCAAAAGTGTAAGCTCCTCCGACAACCTTGGGCACTTTCAATCCCTCAGCGATCGGAGATCATCCGTGGCCAAGTTCACAACTTAGCCAACAACTCACCCACTTCGTCCTGTCCTGAAAAACTGTTGCCCAGCTTACGAAGTGTCTCAAGCTCTGGCTTGGCAAGCGCTTTTTCGCCTGCCGCAACATAAATGCGCGCCAATCCCAAGCGGAAAATCGGATCATCAGGTCGGAAAGAAAGTGCTTTCTTCTGCGTTTCTATGGCTTTGGCGTGCTGCCCAGCCTCGGATTGCACCATCGCCAGTGTGTCCAAGAATGCCGGTTGATTGGGCCTCAGAGAATCGGCCTTCTCCGCGTAAGCCAAAGCGCCATCTCGTTTGAGCTTGGAGCTGACCCAAGCGAGATTATTCAACGCGGTAGGATTGTCAGGTTGCACCTGGAGTACCCGTTTGTACTTGGCTTCAGCAACTGGATAGTCTTTGGAGAGAACGGCCAGATCACCGAGGTAAAACTCGAAGGCCACATCATTGGGACGCTCCTTGATCCAACCGGCAGCAAACCTATCGGCCTCACCACTTTTGCCCGCGGCTCGGAACAGGGCGTGCAACTTGGTTGCCAATTCTGCAGAAGGAACTTTCTTGAGCCCCTCACGATATGCAGCGATTGCGACGTCCCACGACTTGCGTTTGGCCTCGATGTCGCCTTCAAGGAGGTAGCCAATGGCCTCATCCGGGCGTTGCTTTTGAACCGTTTTGGCCATGAGCAGGGCCTCTTTAACGCGCCCTGCATTGCTGTCCAAACGGACCAAAGCATTTTGCGCGGCAAGCAAATCTGGCGTGATGACCAAGGCGCGTTTAAGACTCTGAGCTGCCGCATCGGGTTTCTGCTCCGCCATATGGACTTCAGCCATACGAAGATGGGGCAACGCTGAATTTGGCTGCAAGCTGGCCAGGTTGTTGAACGTCTTGCTCGCCTGGTTCAAGTCGCCTGACGCCAACTGCGCACGTCCCAAAGCTTCCAAAACTTCGACCCGTTCAGGGAACTTGGTTACCGCTTCTTGGGCTGCCACGGCCGCCTGTTTGAATTCCTTCAAGGACAAATAGTGATCTACCAATACCAAGCGCGGCGGTACTTGGTCGGGAATGGTGTCAACGACCTTCTTGAGCGACGCAGTGATTTCATCTTTTGTTGCGCCACTTCCAGCCTTCAAACCAACCAGCGCCAACAAGGCCTGGGCGTTTTTAGGGTCACGCACCACCATGGCTTCAAAGCGCTTTTTGGCGTCATCCGGCTTTTTGTCGCCCAAATCTAAGGCCGCAAGGCTAGAGGCTGCGGGGAAAAAAGCGGGGTCGATGGTCAACGCTTTCTCGAAACTCTGCCTCGCCGCCGCAACATCCTTGCGGGCAAGATGCACACGCCCTCGCAGGTTGGCGGCCAAAGGTTTATCGGGCTGCTTCTTTTCGAGGTCGTCAATGGCTTTGAGTGCACGATCTAACTCATTGCGGCGCATGAACGCGCTGATCAGCGCGAGGTCGGCTGTGGCTCCCTTGTCAGATTCAGCAATGCTTTGCAACTCGCCGAAGGCAACGTCACCCGCACCACGAGACAACTGCGCCAAAGCCAATACCGTGCGGCTGCGAGCGTCGCCTGGATTGATCTTGGCCGCTTGCGCAAAATAACTCTCGGCCTTGGCCGCGTTGCCAGATTGCAAGTGGGCTTCGCCCGCAAAAGCCAGTGCCTGGGCATCCGGTTTGTCCAGCGACAGCAGCGGCTCCAACGTGGTCAAGGCTTTGGCGCTCTGGCCGCTACGCAAATAGGTTTGAACCAGCATCCGACGGGCAAGCACCACATTCGGTGCGGTGTGCAAAACTTTGCTCAGGTGGATCTCAGCCTGAGCCAAGGACCCATCCCCATACAGCTCAGTGGCACCCGCCAATTGCAGAACCCGGGCGTTTTCTGGGCCAGCAGCCAACAAAGCGGGTAACAACTCCTTAGCCGCTTTGTAGTCGCGTTTTTGAAACGCGAGCTGGGCGGTGAAATAAAGAGTCTGCGGATGCTTGGGCTGGATTTTCTTCAATGATTCAAGCGCAGCCTCAGCGGCAGCCAAATCATCTTTCGACAGGTGAACCGCCACAATGCCTGCGAGTGCAGACAGGCCTTCGGGGCGCAACTCCAGCACTTTTCGGTAGGCGGCCAAAGCACCGGTGGCGTCAGCTTTTGCTGCCGCGAGCAAATCACCCTTGAGTTGCCATGCCTCTACCTCAGAAGGGAACTCCTCAAGCAGTTTGTCTATTTGACCCAAGGCACCATCAAAATCGCGTGCGGACGCAGTTAACCGAGCTTGCATCAACAAGGCAGAGACCAACTTGGGAGCCAACTGCAAAGCACTGGCTACCGACGCTTGGGCTTTAGGCAGATCACGCCCCATGGCATAGGCACTGGCGAGGGCTGTTTTTAACTCCGCCTGGCGCTGGGGGTCGGTGAGTTGGGTGGCCGCGTAAAGCTCGATCGTTTTGGTCGCTTGCCCTTCGAGAACCATTGAACGGGCGAGCAAAGGAACAACGTCCTCAGGGGAGTACTTCAAATCGAGGGCTTTGCGCAACTCGATACTGGCCGATGGGGCATCACCACTGTCCAGCATGGCCTTTCCGAGCAGAAAACGCGCTTCGCCCATCTCGGGCTTTTGCTGAAGCGCGTTCTTCAGCTGGATGACGGCTGCCTTGGAGTCGTTCTTTTGCAGATACTCTTTGGCCGAAGCGACGAGTTTGTCAGGGTCTTCACCACCGCTGCAGCCCACAACCAAAGCGCATGTCAAAGCCACAACACAGAATCGAAAAGTAAATGAGCTGTTCACGACGCAACCTTTTGCACAAGAAACACGTTGAAGCGCGTGCACAGCACGCAGAGCCTACTTGATGGCCAACCGGTGCATCAAGTCGTAAAGCGTTGGCCGACTGACACCAAGCGCCTCAGAAGCCTTGGCGATGTTACCGTTTGAACGGGCCAATGCAGCCACGATGGCTTCACGCTCGGCGTTCTCGCGCACCGTCCGCAAGTCCAGCACCGGCGTCTCGGCACTGTTCGCAGCATCGGCAGTGCTGGGCAAACCCAAGTCTTCACAGCCCACGCGACTCCCTTCGGCCATGATGGTCGCGCGCTTAACCACGTTGATCAGCTCCCGCACATTTCCAGGCCAAGGGTGCGCCTCTATGGCTGAAATCGCGTTTTCCGTGAAGGCCATGGAGCCACGGTTTTGTTCTTGGGCAAAACGGCGCAAAAAACTGTGCGCCAGCAAAACCGCATCGCCAACCCGCGCGCGCAAGGGCGGAATATTGACCACGATCTCTGCCAAACGGTAGAACAAGTCTTCGCGAAACCGACCCTCTTTAATTTGCTCCTGCAAATCCTGGTGGGTGGCGCAGACCACCCGCACGTCAATGGGGATTTCCTGGCGACCGCCAATGCGCTCGATGGTGCGCTCCTGCAAGAAACGCAGCAGTTTCGCCTGCAAAGGGTGTGGCAAGTCGCCGATCTCGTCCAGCATGAGGGTTCCGCCATGCGCGGATTCAATCTTGCCCGGTGTTGTTTTGGATGCCCCAGTGAACGCCCCTTTTTCATAGCCAAACAATTCGCTTTCAAGCAGATTGTCAGGAATGGCAGCGCAATTGATGGCAACGAAACGACCGCCTCGTTTGGAAGCCTGATGCAAGCCTTGAGCCAATACTTCCTTGCCGGTGCCACTTTCTCCTAAGAGCAGCACCGTGGCGTTGCTGGATGCGACGCGCTCCACCATACGCGCCAGTTTCATCATCTCGGGATCACGTGTCATCAAGCCCGACATCGCATCCGGTTGGCGAAGAGATTGCAAGCGTTGGTTTTCGCGCTGCAACTCAAACAGCCTGAAGGCGCGGTCTATCGTCAAACCCAGCAATTCGGGCTCAAAGGGTTTGGCGAAAAAATCGTAGGCGCCCATGGCAATGGCGCGCAGGGCATTGGCTTGGTCGTTCTGGCCGGTGAGCACGATCACTTTGACCATGGGATCCAGCTCCACCAACTGGCTGAGCAGTTTGAAGCCCTCGGAGACAGAGTCCGGATCCGGCGGCAAGCCCAAATCCATGGTCACGACTGCGGGGTTGTGGCGCTTGAACTGCACCAGTGCAGACTCACGGTCGCCGGCGGTCACCGAATCGAAACGATCCAGCGACCATTTGATTTGTTTTTGTAAACCCGGGTCGTCTTCAACGATCAACAACTGGGGTAACTTGGCTGCGCTCATGGGGGGGTTGCCATCTGCAAATCGGAGATCTGTTGGGTGTCAAACAAAGGAAGCCACATCGTGATAACCGTACCACGACCGACCTCGCTCTTCACATCGATACGACCACCCAACTCTTGAATGTATTGAAAACTCTCATAGGCACCAATACCCATGCCCGTTTGTTTGGTGGTGTTAAAGGGCTTGAACAGCTTATTGGCCATGAATTCCTCAGACATACCGGCCCCGGTATCTGCAACCACCACCTGGGCACTGCCCACGGATCTCTCCAAACTCAACCACACACGGCCCGTCGAAGGGGTGGCATCGAAAGCGTTTTGGACTAGGTGCCCAAGTACCCGTTCGACGCGCTCTTCGTGACCGCGAGCCACGACCGTACCCTGAACCCGCAGTTCCAGGTGGCGGCCGCGGCTTTGTGCCACTTGGGCCAATCGGTTCACGATCTCCACCAAATTCACACCACTCATGCCACCGGGAGGTCGGGCCCCTTCGCGCAGCTGCAACATGAGCTGGCGCATCTTCTCCAGCGAGCTTTCTACCGTCATCAACATGTCTTGTTGGAATTCTGGATTGTCCGCCAAACGTTTGGCGTTTTTCATCATCAAGGAGAGCTGGGTGACGATGTTTTTGAGGTCATGAACAACAAATGCCGACATTCGGTTGAATGCATCAAACTTCCTCACCTCCAACAAAGCCTCGGTGGCGTGCATTTGGGCCAAGTAACCGGCTGCTTGCCGGCTGGCAGTCTTGAGTAAATCCAGCACTTCCCAATTCACCTCGACGGGCGTGCGCGCCTTGCACAGCACCACAAAGCCGACCAATTCATCACCGACTTGCAAGGGCACAACCAACCAAAGTTGTGGATCGCTCAACAACCAGGCCGGTAGCTGGAGATCGTCATAACGCTGAGGGAAGGCGCGAAACTCGTCCAGGTTGATGATCCAACCCTTGGTTCGCAAAAAACGGGAGAAGGCCGACTGCACAGGTTCACGGTCGGCTCTGCTGGGCAAGTTCCAGTGCGCCGATTGATTCATCTCTTGGCCGCTCGTCGTCAGGGTCCACAAACAACCTGCTGGACTCTCCAACATGTCCGCTAGGCCACGTATGACCAAACCGCCCACCTCGTGAGGAGAGCACTTGGTGGACAAGGTGTGGGTGAAGCGCAGCCATTCGTGTCGATAGTCGTAGCGGTAGCGAAAAAAATTCTTCCCCACCCAAACCCGCAACTTGGCTCGTGCCGCCCCGGACAGCGCAAGCAGAGACAAAAAAACCAAAGCAACCACCAACAGGCCCAGCTGCAGCGCCCGACCCCAGTCGCCTCCGACAAACCGGACGTAGTAACCGAGAGCCGAGATGAAGAGCAAATAGCTGCCCACCAGCAAGAAAGTGGCCGAATGAAAAACGGCGCTGCGAGAGACCTGTATTTTGGTCAGCCAGTCGGCCCGCCGACTCGCTGCAACCAACAGCAGCGGGACAGCCAGCGTATGAACCGCACCGCGAATTTGCGCAGCGTCCATGTCCAGCCGACCAAACAGGGCACCGTAAGAGTACAAATACACATCGAACCCAAACACACACAACAGACCCAAACAAAGCGGTTTGGCGTTCCAGCGTGAGTCTTCAGCGAGGTTTCGAAACAACTGCTCAACCAACAAGAGCCCGAGCACCGCCTGTGCCAAGGTTAGGAAGTGAATCCACCGTGTGATGTCAGATGCTTCCGAGGAGGTCCATGAGCTTGGCAACGCGAGTAAGCCCAGCACCATGAGCACCGCAGCGACCACCGCAAGAACCTGTGTCTGTGTGGCCCGTCCGCGAAGTGGCTGGACCGACAACAATTGGATTAAGAAAAAGAACCAACCGCCATAACGCAGCCAATCGAAGGCGGCGACGGAAACCCGCGCGGAGACACTTGAATCCAGCTCCAACAACAAAGCACAACCCGCCCACAGCGCGGTTGCGAGAACAGACAAAAGAAAGAGCAGACTGGTTCTGCCAAATTGCGGTTGGGCAGCAGCGCTCTTGGTCAGTTGAACCGCAAAGGCACCGTAACCCAGTGCTGCCAGCAAAAAGCTATACCCTGCGAGACTGATGTTATCCACGTGCATTTGCCCAGAATAACGCTGCGGCGAAGCGCGATCCAACGACCACCATCCAGGCCGTTGGCGGGCAATCGATCAGCGCGAGCCCTTGGCGAGCAGCACCACCGCGACGGTCTCAAACAGCACGACCAAGTCCAAGAACAGGGTGTGGTTTTTGACGTAGTAAAGGTCGTACTGGAGTTTCTCGCGGGAGTCTTCAACAGTCGCGCCGTAGTGGTAACGCACTTGCGCCCAGCCTGTGACACCAGGCTTAACACTGTGGCGAACGGCGTAGAAAGGGATTTCTTGGGTCAGTTTGTCCACAAAGTACGGACGCTCGGGGCGGGGGCCGACCAAACTCATGTCGCCTTTGAGGACACAGAAAATTTGTGGCAACTCGTCGATCCGCAGTTTCCGAATGATGTGACCAATGCGGGTCACGCGGTCATCTTTGAGGCTGGCCCACTGCGGCTTGCCATCTTTTTCAGCATCGGTGCGCATGCTGCGAAACTTGACCACGTTGAAGGTTTTGCCGTTGAGGCCCACTCGCTCTTGACGATAGAGGATCGGGCCCTTGCTCTCTAAAACGATCAAGAGTGCAGTGATGAGCATGAAGGGTAAAGAAACCGCCAACAAAATCAGCGATCCGACGATATCGACCAACCGTTTGCCGAACGTCCGTGTCCAGCCTTGGTTAAAACCGTCACCAAAAATAAGCCAACCCGCGTTGACGTATTCAATTTTGATCTGGCTCAGTGTCTTCTCAAAGTGGGTGGCAATATCGTAGACACGAATGCCGTTGACCTTGCAATCCAGCAACTCGCGCATGGGCATGCTGCCGCCGCGACGCTCGGTCAGCGCCACCACAATTTCATCAACATCCAGACTCAATGCGGTTTCGGCCAGCGACCGGTTATTGCTCAAGACCGACGCCATTGGAACGCAAGGCTTGTCTTCATTGATACCAGGGAAATAGCCGACGACTTCTGCATTCGGATCATTGGCCTTGAGAGTTTGTCCCACCAAAGCCGCCGCCGTGCCGGACCCAAACACCATGATGCGAGTGCGCGAGCGAGTTTGGCTGCTGGAATGGGTCACGTAGACGCGGTGTGCAATCACCGCAGCAACCCCAAGCAGTGCCGCCCACTTGATCGCGTCGCGGTTGGGCATGGCCAGTGGCAACAAACCGTTAAACACATATTCCAGCGGGAGCACCAAGAGCAAGGCCAACACGGCCCGAGCGCATGACTGGTTCAAAGAGCGGTTTGGCGTGCGCTCGTAGAAGCCTGTTGCTGTGTTGATGACGAACATCGACAAAGCCAACATGATTCCGTAGGTCACGGCGTTGGGGACTGCGTTACTTAGCTGAACTTGGGACAACACTGCACCCAAAACTGCTGCAATGATCAAGCCACAGTCAAACAAGATTTGCATCAGTGTTCGACGGTGCAGGTAGTGATTGAAGATGCGTATCATTTTTTTCTTTCCCTCGTTCCGAGGCACTAACGTAGCCGGATCTTGAAACCCACTGGGGATTTGTTCCGCGCTTCGTTGTGTCTCGGTGTCATCTTTAGACGGCTGTGAATCGGCGCTATTCAAGTTGTTTCAACCCAGAAGCAAACATCCCACTCACAACAGCGCATGCACTTCATCGTTATTGACTGCCACTTTGTTTATCGGCCCCTACCAAGGGCACTTGATGGTCACTTTGCCTTTTGCCGCAGTCGACAGCGACCTCATTCAACTGACCAGGGCCGGAAAATATCAGATGAACGTGACGGCGTAACCGTTCGAATAGGGGGGATCCCCCATTCCGGGGGGTCACAATCCAGGCCTACGCAAACTAGTTCACGGACCGCGCCGCGCCAGAACAACAACCCTGAATCCCCCTGGACCCCGATTCAGGCCACCTTGCGGCTCAAATGCGTGGCGTGTTACAGGCCCTAGACCAACACCTCAACGCAAACAGGGTGCCCCAAAAAGGCCTGCGGGCTGGCGCTGGCGCCGTAAGCACCCGACTGGAAAACAACCACCAGATCACCGACTTGGGCGGCGGGCAGTTCCATGCGGTCGGCCAGCAGGTCCAAAGGAGTACACAAGGGCCCCACCACCGAGGACTGTTCCGTGGGGGCGGCACCCTGTCTATTACCTATCGTTACCGGGTAATTCTTACGAATGACCTGGCCAAAATTGCCGGAAGCGGAAAGGTGGTGGTTCAAGCCGCCATCGGTTACCAGGTAGGTTTGACCGCGAGAAATTTTTTTGTCGACAACACGTGTCACGTACACACCCGCTTCGCCAACCAAGTAGCGGCCCAGTTCAATCACGAACTCTGCATGCGGCAGATCGGTCTTGGCGCGATGGCAAAGCTGATGCAAGTTCTCGCCAATCGGACTCAGATCAAGGCGCTGCTCACCTGGGAAATACGGAATACCAAACCCGCCACCCAGGTTCAAAAACTTGACCGGGCTGGTCGCGAGTTCCGCCAAACGCAAGGCGAGCTCGTAAGACTTTTGCTGCGCTTCACAAATCGACTCGGCTTTGAGATTTTGTGATCCAGCGAACAAATGAAAACCCTCGAAAGCCAAACCGGCACTGGCAATGGAGGCCATCAACGCCGGCATTTGTTCTACATCGACACCAAACTGCTTGGGTCCACCGCCCATCTTCATGCCCGAACCCTTGAGTTCGAAGTCTGGATTGACACGCACCGCCACACGGGCAGGCACACCCAAGCGCTGGGAGACATCGGCCAGAACACCCACTTCACGGGGCGACTCCAAATTGACCAACACGCCAGCAGCTACCGCTTGCCAAAGCTCCTGGTCTCTTTTGCCGGGGCCAGCAAAGCTGATTTCGCGTGGATCTGCACCGGCGTCCAAGGCCACCTTCAATTCGCCCGCCGAAGCCACATCGATGCCATCCACCAGCGCGGCCATGAAACAAACCACGGCCGGAAGCGGGTTGGCTTTCATCGCGTAATGCAGCTTGATCGATTGAGGCAGTACGGCGCGCAAGCTGCCCACCCGCTGGCGCAACAGCCGCCGGTCATAGGCGAAAAACGGGGTCTGACCGACCCGGGCCGCCAGCAAGGACAGAGGCTGCCCCCCCACCAGCAATTCACTGCCTTGAACGGGATATTGGTCCATGGGCGCGTGAACGGGCGCTGCCTTGGGGCTTGGATTTGGACTGGTGGAATGGGACATGACAAGAATGAATTAGGAACGTGGGGCGTGCTGTTCCAGCCACTGAGTTTTCAAAAGTTTGCGGTCTATCTTGCCATTGGGGTTACGCGGCAACGGCCCTGTTGTGGCCTCGACAGTCGAAGGCACCATGTAGGCAGGCATACGCAGTCGACACTCCGCCAGCAAGGCGGGCACATCCAACTCGGGGCTGTCTGCGTTGGGTGTTGCGATCACCACGATCGCGTGCCCCAAGCTGGCGTGGTCCACACCAAAAGCAGCACATTCTCCGACCAAGTGGGTGGCGTAGAGCACCTCTTCAACCTCGGTCGGGCTGACGCGGTAACCCGAGGTTTTCATCATCTCGTCGCGACGGCCAATGAAGTAGAGGAAACCTTGTGCATCCTGGCGCACGGTGTCACCCGAATAAACTGCGTACTCGGGCAACTGCAGGCCGATTTGGCGGCCAGGCGCGCTGGCAGGAACCAGCTTGTAGCGCTCGGCCGTTTTTTCAGGATCGTTCCAGTAACCCAAACCGACCAAGGCCCCCCTGTGCACCAACTCACCGGGCTCCTCAGGCGCACAGGCACTGCCGTCGTCGCGCAGCACCAAAATTTCCGCATTGGGAATGGCTTTGCCGATGGAGTCGGGACGACGGTCCACTTCCTCGGGCGGCAAGTAGGTCGAACGAAATGCCTCGGTGAGGCCGTACATCAAAAACGGTTGGCTTTTGGGTGCGCGTTGGCGAAGGGCGGCGAGTGTTTCACCGGGCATGCGCCCACCGGTATTGGCAAAGTAACGCAAGTTGTCGACCACGGTTTGAGGCCAATCCAGTTGGGTCAGTTGGATGTACAGGGGTGGCACCGCTGTGAGCCCCGTGACACGCTCTCGTTCCATGGCCTTGATGACGTCACGCGGCATCAGATAGTTCAGCAGCACCACACGCGCACCTACGTGAAATGCGGTGGTCAGTTGACTGAACCCGGCGTCAAACGACAAGGGCAAAGCCGCGAGCAAAGTGTCTTGCGCCTGGTTTTCCAGATACGACGCAACGCTCTTGGCGCCGGCCACCATGTTGCGGTGTGACAGCATCACCCCTTTGGGTTTGCCTGTGCTGCCCGAGGTGTACAAGATGGACACCATGTCGGTATCAATCATGCGGTGCGCCTTGCCCGGAGGTGCTTGCAGGAAGTTGTTCCATGCAGAAGACAGCAAGGGCGACTCAAGCCCTGGGGTGACATCGCCTGTAACGACGATCTGCTTCAAACGAGGGCAACTGGCCAGCACTTCCTGCAATTGAGTCAACCGTTCCGGCGACGTGACCAGCACCTGCACATCGCAGTCTTGCAAGATGAAAGCCACTTGCTCCGGTTTAAGCAAGGGGTTGAGGGGAACAAAAACCGCCCCTGCAGCAGGCGCTCCGAAACTGGCAATCACGCATTCAAAGCGTTTTTCAAGGTAAATGGCGACACGCTCACCACGCTGCAGGCCCAACGCGAGCAGGCCGTTGGCAAAACCTTCTACGGCAGACTGAAGCTGACCATAGGTCAAGGACGACGAACCATGGGTCAGCGCCAAGGCATCGGGCGTTTTGGCTGCGGAGCAGGCAATCAGCTCGTGCAGAAGGGTGGATTCAGGCATGGGAAACATCAGATGAAAGACCGAGGCCGGGTCGAAACGCGTGCTGCATCAGCACAGCCAAAAAGTATCTCACGCTCACGCTTGCCCTGATTGACACCTGAACAGGGGGTCATGAAGCCGCAAAACGCCGATTCGTGGAGCAATGCCGCGTTGGGCGTACAAGAAACCGGATCGGCCAGAGACACACCGCCTAGAATTCGCACCGCTGCGCGCTACGTCGCGTGAAGAGTTCGCGCTTTGCGCACTGTGTATTTAGGGAATGATGATGGACGTGACCCAAGAAGTTCTGCGTGTGCTGGATGAGGTACTGAGCCTCAATGGCCGTGCGCTGGCTTTCACCCTTGACACCCACCTGTTGGGTGCCATTCCCGAGCTTGACTCCATGGCGGTGGTCTCCCTGATCACAACACTCGAAGAGCGTTTTGGCATCACGGTGGAAGATGACGACATCGACGGTGAGACTTTCGTCAGCGTTGGCTCACTGGTCGGCTTCATGAACGCCAAGCTCGCGGATTGATGTCGGCCGCGTGAAAACCCAAGGTCTGTGCGAGCCCATGGGCCATTCGATGCGAGTTTTCTTTCTCCCTGCCGCGAGTCCAGCTGGCGGGCAGCGCTTTTGCGTCTTCCATCCGGCGCATTCAGAACAGCCGCGCGGCGCGATTTTGTATGTTCACCCGTTTGCGGAAGAGATGAACAAGTCCCGTCGCATGGTCGCCATGCAGTCTCGTGCGCTTGCCGCCTCGGGCTACGACGTCTTGCAAATGGATTTGTTCGGGTGCGGAGACAGTTCGGGAGAGTTAAAAGACGCGGCATGGGACGACTGGTTGAACGACTTGCAACAAGCTGCCTTGTGGCTTGAGCGCCAATCCAGCGCACCCTTGTGGTGGTGGGGTCTGCGCAGCGGATGTTTGTTGGCCGTGGCTGCTGCGAAAGCACGTAGCACCCCTGCGCAATTCATCTTTTGGCAACCCACACCCAGTGGCAAAACCGTGTTGCAGCAGTTTCTGCGCCTGAAAGCGGCTGCCGACCTTCAAAGTGGTCAAAGCAAACAAATCATGGAAACACTGCGTGGCCAACTGGCGGCCGGGCAATCTGTTGAGGTGGCGGGTTACGAATTGAGCGCCTCGGTGGCGCAGGGGCTAGAGACAGCCACCTTGGCACCTCCAACCGGCGCTCGTCGTTTGGAGTGGTTGGAGTTGTCCACACGGGAAGAAGCCACTTTGATGCCAGCATCCTCGATCGCTCTGACCGCTTGGACCCAAGAGGGATGTGCAGTTCGCAGCCACGTTGTGGGTGGCCCTGCTTTCTGGCAAACCACTGAGATTGAGGACGCTCCAGCGCTGTTCGCCGCGACGCTGTCCGCGCTTCAGCAACCCAACCACCACCCAGCCGAGTCTGTGGCGTGTGCCACATCCTTGCCATGAACGACGTCGCAGCTTCCCTTGATTCAAGCGTGGCGTTCGCCTACAGCGAAGAAGCAGTGATGTTCGGCGAGGGCCGTTGGGTTGGCGTGCTCAGTGTGCCCAGCGGCACGCCCAAATCAGTGGCGATCGTGGTTGTCGGTGGTCCCCAGTACCGTGTTGGCAGTCACAGGCAATTCGTTCAGCTCAGCCGCGCCTTGGCACTGCAAGGTCACGCCACGCTGCGCTTTGACTGCACCGGCATGGGCGACAGTCCGGGAGAGTTGCGCAATTTTTTGAACATCAACGAGGACATCGGGGCCGCCATCGGGTTTGTGCGAGAGCGCTTACCCACCGTCAACGCCCTGGCGTTATGGGGCCTGTGCGATGGTGCATCGGCCGCATTGCTCTACGTTCACGCCAACGGCGACGCTGGCATCAGGGGTTTGTGTCTGCTGAATCCATGGGTGCGGTCCGATGCCAGCCAAGCCCAGACCCAGGTCAAGCACTACTACCTCCAGCGCCTCCAACAAGCGGCGTTTTGGCGCAAGCTCCTGACCGGCAAGGTGGCGGCAACGGCAGTTCTTGAACTGGCCCGCGCCGTGCGCACCATATGGCGCAGCAAAAACGCCCAAGGCGGGAACAGCCAAAATCAGCCGAATCGAGTAGACCTCCCCTTTCAGTCGCGCATGGCTTTGGCGTGGAAGAAATATTCCGGCGCGATACTGCTGGTTTTGAGTGGTGACGATTTCACCGCCAAGGAGTTTCTTGAAACGGTAGAGCAAGATGCCTTGTGGAAGGGTTGTTTGCAGCGAGCCGATGTCACCCGACGCGATGTGGCGCAAGCAGACCACACCTTCTCTGGCTTGGCGACACGTTTGCAGCTGGAGGAGCTCACAGTGAATTGGTTAGATGAACTGGGGCGACGTTACCCCGCAGGGGTCGCCGCAGCGCCAACAACGAGGACATGACATGACGACCTGTTTTGCTTTCACCAACCCGCCAGCACGACTGCTTCGGTGGACGCTTTTGTTGTGTTGCTCGCTGATGGTGGCCACGCCCGTTCTGAGCCAAGTCTCCGCTCTGGGTTGTGGCAGCCTGAACAATACCTTTGGCCCCTTCGACTACAGACCGGACAAGTACAAAGCGGCGCCAGGCGACAACGAACCCCATGCAGAAAAACTGCGTTTGGTACACATCGCTCACTTTCGTCCCGAGATGGAGGCACTGATACGCGGCGGTCAGGGGGTCAGGAGTGAAGTCGGTCCTGAGTTTGACTACACCCTGCGCGCCTTCCCCAACCACCATCGCGCCTTGGTTGCTTTGATTCGCCTGGCCGAAAAACAAAACTCACTGCAACCGCGTGGCATGCGCTACAGCGTGGAGTGCTGGTTTGAACGTGCGCTGCGCTTCATGCCAGACGACACCATCGCCCGCATGATCTACGTCTCCTTTCTGATCAAACAAAACCGCACTGCCGACGCCAAAGCTCAACTCGACATCGCAGAACGCACCGCCGAAGACAACCCTCTGACCCAATACAACATCGGCATGATGCACTTCGAGCTGAAAAACTATGACAAAGCGCTGCTTCAGGCCCATAAGGCCTATGCCGCAGGTGTCCTGATGCCAGATCTGAAAATCCGCCTGGAAGGTGCTGGCCAGTGGAAAGAGGCGGCAGCGCCAGTCAGCGCCGAGAGCGCCAGCAGCCCTAAGGGCCCGCAGTAGCGGGTTGCCATGCCGGTGCAGCCCACCCCTCACGCCTTTCCCTTGACGCCACGTTTGCCGGTGTTTGGTTGGGCGACCTGGTCGGGCAAGAAGTCGTCGGTTGTACCGTGTTTGTTGGACCACGAACAGTTGGTTTACACCACCAGTGGCCGCGCCTCCATCCTCTTGGCCATGGAACAACTGGGCGTGGGCCCGGGCGTTCAGGTGTTGATGCCCACCTACCACTGCCCGACCATGATTGCGCCCGTGGACGAATTGGGAGCGCAGACCGTTTTTTACCCTGTCTCCACCAGTGGTGCCCCAGACATGCAGTGGCTGACGCGCTTGGACAGCCGCGACATCAAAGTGATGTTGGCCGCGCACTTTTTTGGTCTGCCCCAGCCGATGGCTGCGATTCGACAGTGGTGCGATGAGCGTGGCATCGCCTTGATTGAAGACTGCGCCCACGCACTCTTTGGTCAAAGCGAAGGCCGACCCATTGGTCATTGGGGCGATGTCGCCATCGGCAGTCTGACCAAGTTTTTGCCGGTGCCTGAAGGGGGTTGTTGGGTCAGCAATCAACCCAGATTGGGTAAGCCCATGTTGACCCCCACCGGCGGCATGGTTCACATCAAAGCCGCTGTGGACATGCTGGACGTTGGTGTTCTCTACCAACGCCTTTGGGGCATCAACATGCTTTCGCGCGGCGCTTTAGCGGTCATGCGCCGGCTGCGCCCAGGAACGGTTCCTGCCGCCCCGTCCAAGCAGACACCCCTGATGTCCGATGACACGGGGCAAGCCATGGACGGCTTCACGATCGACAGCACACTGGCCCATCGCGAACTCAGCAGCCCCAGCCGCTGGATCAGTCAAGCCGCACCCCGTGAGCGCAACGTCGCGACCCGGCGACGAAACTACGAACTGTTCTCGAAGTTATTGCCTTCAAATGCGGCATTACGCCCCTTGTTTCCAGAGCTGTCACCGCACAGCGCGCCCTACGTATTTCCGCTTTGGGTACAACACCCCGACCCCGGTTATTCCCAACTGCGCGCCATGCAGTTTCCAGTGTCTCGGTGGGATCGTCTTTGGCCTGGGGTGCCGGTCATGCCAAGCGACACCGGGATAGGTTGGTCCCATCACGTGCTTCAGCTGGCCTGCCACCAAGATCTGCAAGAAGCCGACATCAGGCGCATGGTCGACGTTTTGACCGCACTTTTCCCTGAGCCTGCCAACACGGTCGCCTGAACATGTCGGACACCACGTACACCAACAAGCCGGCGAGCTACTTTGAGCAGCGACGCCAAGAAATGCTCGCTTACATTCCACTCAACACCAAGCGCGTGCTGGAAGTCGGTTGCGGCAACGGATCATTTGCGGCTTACCTGAAGTCTCAAAGACCCGTTCAGGTTGTGGCGATTGAAGCCCACCCTGCCGCCGCTGAAGCGGCTCGGCCTCGGGTTGATGAGCTGATCAACGCCAGCCTCGAAGAAGCCGTCCCACAGCTGGCAGTGTCACAGTTTGATTGTGTTGTCTTCAACGACGTGCTGGAACACCTGGTGGACCCTTGGGCGGCGCTGTCGCAGATCAGACCACTGCTGCGCGACAGTGGACTGGTCGTCGCCTCCATCCCCAATGTGCGTTACTTCCCGGTGCTCAAAGACTTGATTCTCCGAGGCCAATGGGAGTACCAACAGCAAGGTGTGTTGGATCGCACCCACTTGCGCTTCTTCACAACCTGCAGCATGCGACATCTTTTTGCGTCTACAGGCTTCACAGTCCAAACCCTTGAGGGCATCAACGGAATCAAGTTTCCTTGGAAACTCGGCGTGCTCAACGCCTTGTCTGGAAACGCACTGAAAGACACTCGCTTTCCTCAATTTGCGTGTGTTGCCACGAAATCACCGGGCAAGGTCCAATGAATGTGTTTTGCCCGTGTATGGAACAGCATGGCAGTGACATCAGCTGCATGCTCTGGGCACCGGACCTGTGTCGCGACACGCGCAAAAACCCAACTCAATACAGGCACTAGATGACTTGGCAAGTATTTCCTATCTCTCGTTTTTCCGAACTCGCACCACAGTGGGACCGTCTGCAACAGCAGTGCGCAGACTTGCCATTTTTGGAATCCTTGTTCCTTGTGCCGCTTCTGAAAGAGTTTTCGAGTGGGCGAGAAGTTGTGGCCGTGGACCTCCGCGGTGGCGCTTGGCACTGCGCCGCCATCCTCGTTCCGAAGCGCAGAGGTGCCTGGGAAACGTTTCAACCCTCGCAACTGCCCCTGGGCGCTTGGGTGGGGCCTCAAGACAGCATGGCCAGCCCGCACTGGGCCGAACAAATTGAAGGCTTGTGCGGTGCGCTACCGGGTTTCTGTTTGAGCGTGGGCTTGACTCAACTGGACAGCCGCTCCCACCCGCGCCCCGCAGATGTTTCAACCTGGCGCTCAATGGACTACATCGACACCGCATGGGTCGATGTGAATCAATCGTTCGACGAGTACTGGGAAGAGCGCGGTAAAAACCTCAAACAAAATTGCCGCAAGCAGCGCAACAAGTTGGAAACCGATGGCATTGCTGTCGTGCTGGAGTGCATCACCACACCTGACGCTGTGGCGCAGGCCATGGTGGACTATGGCAGCCTGGAAGGAGCGGGCTGGAAAGCCGCCAACGGCACCGCCGTCTTGCCAGGAAACGCCCAAGGTCGCTTCTACCGCGCCATGTTGGAGAACTTTTGCAAACAGGGCCGCGCTCGCATCTACCGCTACCGCTTCAATGACAAAGTGGTGTCCATGGACCTGTGCATTCAAAGCGGCACCACCATCGTCATTTTGAAGACGGCTTACGACGAGTCTTACAAAACTGTTTCGCCCTCTTCGTTGATGCGGCAGGATGAATTCCAGGAACTATTTGGCGAAAAAACCTTCAAGCGCATTGAGTTCTACGGCAAGGTCATGGAGTGGCACACGCGCTGGACAGATAATGCGCGCAGCGTCTACCACCTCACATCCTATCGATGGGGGCTTGTCCAAAGCTTGCACCGCAAGCTGGCGAGTTCGCGCAGGCCCGTCGGAAGCGGCGCGCCCTTACCAACGCCATCCGCTGACGCCACACCTAAAGTTTGACTGTGTGGTTGATCGGTATTGGTCACACCGAACACCCTTGAATTGAATATTGGCTCCATGAGTTCTGCACAAATAGCTGTTGTCATTCCCCACTTCCAAAGAAAACCTGGCTTGCTCGGGGTGGCGCTGCGCTCCATCTTTGCGCAGAGCATTGCGTCGCAGGTGCACGTGGTGGTGGTGGATGACGAATCGCCTGTGTCTGCCCAGAGTGAGGTCGATGAACTCAGCGATATTCCGAAAAATCAGATCACCATCATTCGGCAAAAAAACGGCGGCGCAGGTTCAGCACGCAACAAGGCCTTGGACAACGTGCCAGCGGGCGTTCAATTTGTGGCTTTCTTGGATTCCGACGACTCATGGCGTCCGGGACACCTTGAAAACGCGGTGGCGGCACTCAACCAAGGGTTTGATGGTTATTTTGCGGACTGGTGGTCTTACAACTTCCCCGAGCAAACCAACTTTGAGCGCATTCAGGCGCTCAAAGCCGAAGACCATGTGGCGGTGGCGGGTGCCAAGAGAAGTTACGCGCTGGGTGTCACGCCGATTGAACACATCATCAAAGATGGCGGCGGTGTGATTCAAACCTCCACCGTCGTTTACCGTTTTCACAAGTACCCCCAACTGCGTTTTCGCGAGCAGTTCTACAACGGACAAGACTTCTTTTTCTGGATGGATCTCGGTGAACTCGGGGCCAAGTTCGTTTTCTCGTTCGAAGTGGACTGCGACAACGGCGAGGGCATCAACATTTACCAAGGCGCAGGCTGGGGCACCGAACGCTCTTTGCAGCGCCTGCGCAACGAACTTTTTGTGTGGACCTCAGCGCGTAAGTTTTACGCCATGAGCCCCACCCTGTTGGACGCGAACAAAAGCACCATCCGTAACTTGCAGCAAGGCGTGGTGCGTGACCTCCTGCACCGACTGCGCCACCGGCGCCCTATTTCCAGACGGTTGCTTGGCGACATCATCAAGATGGACCCCATGATCTTGGCCTTGATGCCATGGGTGCCCATCAAAGTGGTGGTCAATAAACTGCTTCGTCGAGGGGCGTAACGGTGTCGCAGGCAGCGCCCTCCACGCGCAGGGCCGTGTTTTACTCTTTCGGTCAGCGCTATTTGGCATTTGTCGTTCAGCTGACCACCTCCATCATCCTGGCGCGGCTGCTCACCCCGGAAGAAACCGGTGTGTTTTCACTGGCCGCTGCCGCTGTGGCCATCGGCACCATCTTGCGAGAGTTTGGCACCACCGACTACGTGGTGAGCCAAAAAGACATCTCGCCGGAAAAACTGCGCGCGGCCTACACCGTCACTGTGGGTTTTGCCTGGGCTACCGCAGCGGTTCTTTTTGCCGCAGCCTACCCACTGGCAAACCACTACAAAGAACCCGACCTGGCGACCGTGATGCATGTGCTGTGCTTGAACTTCATGCTGGTGCCACTGGGCTCGACCGCAACGGCACTACTGACCAAGTCGCTGCGCTTCGACGTGTTGTTCTGGATTCAAACCCTCTCGGTGGTGGTCAGCGCACTTGTCACGGTCGGCTGCGCCGTGGCAGGTTTGAGTTCGCAAAGTCCAGCATGGGGATCTGTTGCTGGCATCGCCACCACCGTAGTTATCCTGTTTGTTCGCAACCCCCGCTCGGTGTTGATGGTTCCAGGCCTGCATGACCTGCGGCACGTGCTTCGTTTTGGCGGCACACTGACTGTCGCCCGCATCGTTGAGAGCATCGCCAACCGCAGCCCGGACTTCATCGTCAGCGGCACGCTTGGTTTTCACTCGGGTGGTGTGCTCAGCAAAGCCAGCAGCCTCAATGCCGGTTTCTATGATTTTTTTGCCTCGGCGGTGGTGCGTGTCGCCACACCCGTTTTGGCGGCGGCCCGCCACGGAAACAATGCTGTCGCAGACGGCTACCGCCACGCCATTGTCATGATGGCCGCCGTTCAATGGGTGTTCTTTGGATTGATGGGCATCACGGCCCCGGAGTTGGTGCCCGTGCTGTTTGGCGCGCAGTGGATAGAAGCGGTACCGATCTTACAAATCGGGGCAGTACAGGGCTTGATGTACGCACCATTCATGTTGTGCGCCCCGCTGCTCACGGCATGCGGTGCTGCCGGCGCACAGCTTCGTGTCAACGCCATTTACGGCGTCGCCCTGGTCGCCGCTTTGGTGCTGGGTTGTGCTCACAGCCTGGAGGCGGCCGCCGTCTTGTCGGTGGTAGCGCACATGGTGAGATTGGCCTTTCTGAGCGCGTCCACGCGAAATTTGTGCGGCATTTCCACCCGCAGCGTGTTGGCCGAGCTGGGCCCGACCGCCGTGGCATGCACGACTGCGGCCCTATGTGCGTTGGCAGCGCGGCTTGCATTGAACTCCCTTGGCATCGCGCCATGGATCACCTTGCTGGCGACAGTTGCCTCTTCCATCGCGGCCTTTTTGATTGCAGCGGTTGTTGTCAAACACCCGCTGGTCGGTGAACTGCGCAGGCTATTCGCAGCGATCAAACCCAAACGCTACACGGGCACCCCATGAACATGGATCGACCCGTAACGGCAGGATTCAGGCACATGTTCGTATCGGTTCTCACAGACCACAAAACACCCTCGGAGCTGTCTCAATGGCTTGCCATGTGAGTGTCGTGATCCCCTGCTTTAAACCTGATTTTCTTGAGCGGGCGCTGCGTTCGTTGAGTCTGCAATCAGACAAAGACTTTGAATTGATTCTTGCGGATGACGCCAGCCCTCACGATTTGGCATCGATTGTTGATCTCTTTTCAGATCGACTTAATTTGCGTTACGTGCGCTTTGAGACCAACCTCGGCGCGACAAACTTATGTGCGCACTGGAACCGTGCGGTTCAATTGGCGTCGCATGAGTGGATCTGGTTCATGGGCGACGACGACGAGCTGGAACCCGAGTGCATCGCGACCATGCGCCAAGCAATCTCGCAGCAACCCGACTGGACGGGCCTGTGGCGGGTGAACGTCCGAAAAATCAATTCCAATGCTGAAGTCATCAAGGAATGCCCACCTTGGCCCGCGCTGCTCAAGCCCATCGACTACCTGACGGCTCGGCTGGCCGGAGAAGTGGAGAGCTTCGCCTGCGAGTACGTCTTCAAGAAATCCCTGCTTGAGGCCCACGGTGGGTTTGTACCGTTTCCCTTGGCATGGTGCTCCGACGATGCAACCTGGTTGTCTTTGGCAGCGGGTGTCGGGATAAGAACAGTTGCTGGCAACCAGGCCTGCGCGCGTTGGCGATCGTCCACTCAAAACATCAGCGGTGCGGGCAGCAAGTTGAGCAAAGAGAAGCACGAATCCAGGCTCCGATATTTGGAATGGCTGGAACTTCGACACGCCCATCTTTTTCCAGAAACCAGCGATGCCCAATGGCGCAGCAACAGCGCGCAGCGACTTCAGTGGGTCAACACCGCACTTCATTCCAACAAGGTTCGCCTGAACCTCACGGCGCTTGTGAACACCGCGTGGCGTTTGCGCTGTGCGCTGAAGCTGCCTTTCTTCCATGTGGCCTATCAACTGCTTCGCGTGCAACGGTGGGTGGTCAGCTACCAGTAGATCGCGCTCTGGTTATGAGGTGTCAAGGTTCATGCGGCATTGCCGGGGCCAAGAAAGCGACCTGACGAGAGATGCGGGCTCGGGTCATGTCAACAAGGTTCGGCATAAACCTGCTTCAAGGCCGATGCAATGCCTGACCAGGCCAGGCTATTGGCAACGGCCCTCGCACCCAGGCCTCGCTGGTGCAAATCCGATGCGTCTAACACCTCAATGACGGCAGCAAGATCATCCATCGATTCAAAAAACAAGGATGTATTTTGATTGGCCAAGTCAAACACTCGGGCCTCGTTGGGCAGCAGTGTGGCCTTGCCCATCGTCATGGCCAACACCACGGAACCAGAGGTCAGCGTGCGCTCAAAAGGCACTACCACCGCATGCGCAAGAGAAAAGAAAGAAGCCACCGCCTCGTCTGGAATGAACTCCAAGGCCAAGACGATTCTTTTGTCGGCGGCAGCGCTACTTTCTAGCTCTGCCTTCAAGCTGGCTTCGTTGGGTTTGCCCGCGATGACGAGGCGCAGATCTTGGCGTTGCACCTTACTCATGGCACGCACCAAGGCCAGAACACCTTTGTAGCGGCGGACAGCCCCGAAAAAGAGAATGCAAAGTGCATCGGCCGGTACATCGAGACGTTCACGCAATGCGTTCGACTGCCCATCAGCGACGGGGTAACAACCATCGTAGTTTCCGTGTGGCACGACGCTGGCCCGCTGCGACAAGTTCATGCCCCACGCGGCTTCGAGTTCACGCACCGCACTGGCACTGTGCACGACGAGGTGAGAACAACAACCTGCCAACAGACGCCGAGCCGCCACCTCCGCCGTGGGGTCTGGGCTTTCGTGGGACACGAGGTTGTGAACGGTCCACACCACGCGCGTTCCTCGGGCACGCATCAGCATCACGTCCATCCACAAACACCAGCGTTTGAGACGGCGCAAGACCGCGTTCTGCGGCCAAACAAGGTGAGCGATCAGGTCATTCACCCAGTGCAAGTGCAAGGTCTTGTTGTTGCGAACAAGCGCTGGCAGACGGTTCAATGCAAACAGCCCTCGGGGCATGGCATGAAAACCCACCCGCACACCCTGCGCTCCCAACGCTTGAGCCAGCAGCAATTGATACGGATTACCGGCGCGCCAATCGGGTAAAAACACCACATCGGCGCTTGAATCAGTGGTTGTCATCGTGAAAGATTTACATAGGCCGCTGCTTGAGAGATGGGAACCAGTTTAAGGCAGGGCATGTTCTGCGTATCATGCCTCTATCTTCAATTCAAAAATTGCATGTCGTTGGCCACGTCCATCATTCGCCTGTCTTTGGTGATCCCCGTGTACAGGGGTGAAAGGACCTTGGCGGCGTTAACTCGCGAAGTGATTCCCTGGACCAAGGAAAACGTAACGCCGACGGGGCGGCCCTTTGTGGTGTCGGAGTTGATCCTTGTTCACGACTGCGGACCAGACCGATCTGACCGCGTCATCGAAGCGCTGGCCGCCGAGCATGCTTTTGTGCGCCCCGTTTGGCTCACCCGCAACAGCGGTCAACACCCCGCCACACTGGCGGGAATGGCCAGCGCCACGGGCGATTGGGTTGTCACGTTGGACGAAGATGGGCAGCAGAACCCTGCAGACGTCGGTGCCATGCTCGATGTTGCACTGGATCAACACCTGCAAGTGGTGTACGCGCGGCCCAGCAACCCACCCCCACACGGTTGGCTACGCAATCTGCTCAGCGCAACCGCCAAGCGCATCGCTGGCAAATTGCTGGGCAACCCACAAGCGGGACGCTTCAACAGTTTTCGCTTGGTACGTGGTGACATTGCCCGAACCTTGGCGGCTTACTGCGGCAACGGTGTTTTTCTAGACGTGGCCTTGTTTTGGGTGGCAGGACGCGTCAGCCACTGCCCCATTCAACTGCGCCAAGAAATGGACCGACCCTCGGGCTATTCTTATTTCAAGTTAATGGGGCATTTTTGGAATCTGCTTCTTTCCACGGGCACCCGGCCCTTGCGTTTGATCACGCTATTGGGTGGGCTGTCTGTCGGCATGGCACTGCTGCTGATGATCTATGCATTACACGGCCGTTTCTTCTCAGCGCAAGCCGTTCCGGGATGGGCATCCTTACTGATGACGCTCGCGTTTTTCAATGGGGCGGTATTGATGGCTCTGGGCATCATCGCCGAATACCTGGCTGTCACGATGAGCATCGTCTTGGGTAAACCGCTTTATGTGGTGAGCCCAGTGCCGACGTGCCCTGCGCCGCCGGACGAGCAGCACTGAGCCCGGCGCTTCAACATGAGCCAGGTTTGGGTGATTGGCCAAGGCGGCCTGCTGGGATCGGCCCTGTCGCGTTTACTGCGACAAGAAGGACAAATTCCTTTTGCATTGAAACAACCCTGGCAGTGGTCGTCAAGCAATCAGCTATGCGACCAAATCCAAAGTGAAACCCGACGTTTTGCGCAGCAGCTGGCGGCGGGTCAAGGCTGGACGATCTATTGGGCGGCGGGCCAAGGCAATTTGCACAGCCGCGATGAAGACTTCGTCGCCGAAAACACCGCATTCAATACGCTCTTGGCCACCATCAACACAGAGCCGTCCTTGCGGGCCAGCCAGGGGCGTATTGCCCTGGCCAGCTCAGCGGGGGCGGTCTACGCTGGGTGCCTGGATCGACCCATCTCCGAATGCAGCAGCGACTCTCCCACCACGCCGTATGGGCACGCCAAGCTCGGCAACGAGGCTGCATTGATTGCTTGGGCGAGGAATCAAGGCCCCTTGGAACACGCCGGTCGCCATGCATTCATCGGGCGACTGAGCACACTCTATGGACCAGGCCAGGCATGGGGCAAACAACAAGGTCTGATTTCACACTTGGCCAGACAGCTACTTCGCAACAAACCCCTGCACATTTATGTGCCCCTGGGCACCCAGCGCGACTACCTGCATGTGGACGACGCAGCCTGGGCCATGGTGCAAGGGGCACGCCAAATGCGTGACAACGTGGCGCATCACATCATCGCATCGGAGCATGCCACCACAGTGGCTGAGATACTGGGTATCTTCACTCGTTTGATGCGCCGCGCACCGCGCATCGTGACCAGTGCTTCAGCGGCGGGTTCCGTCTATCGGCCACAAATGATCTTTCGCAGCGAGCATCCAATCAAAACACTTCATGGTCATGGCCTCACCCCTTTGCACATCGGCATCCACCAAGTGCTGCAAGCTGAGCGCAGCGCCTTGGCCATTGGGAACTCACCGAAGGTGAACGCATCCGCATGATCACGCCGACAAAAATCTCGCCGAACGCAGCGCGCAGCGCACCCAAGGCATGGCCCCAGCTCCTGCGGTTCTTGTGTGTCGGCGTGGTCAACACCTTGGTGGGATTGAGCGTCATCTATGCATTCAAGTATTTCGGCGGCTTGGGTGACTTGGCCGCCAACGCTTGCGGTTACGCCATCGGTTTGTGCATGAGTTTCACGCTCAACCGCCGATGGACGTTTGACCACCGCGGTGCCATCGCACCTGCGGCCATTCGGTTCTTGGTCGTCGCGGTCATGGCCTACTTCATGAATTTACTCACGGTCATGCTGTGCATACACGGCTTGGGCATGAACAGCTACGTGGCACAAGCCTTGGGCGTTCCGCCCTACACCCTCACCTCTTTTGCTCTTAGCCGCCTTTGGGCCTTCCGTACCGAGTGCTCCAAATGAACCAACGCCTCGACCGCTTTTTGCTGACGGCGGTGGCTGGCATCAGCCTCTACTGGGTGAGCCGCTTCTTCGACCGTGGCCTCAGCGTGGTCGACGAAGGATTTATAGCGTCACTGTCTATGCGGGTCCTCGGCGGCGAGCTTCCTTACCGAGACTTCTTCACGCTCATCACGCCAGGCGTATTTCTGCTTCATGCTGGGCTCTACGACTTATTTGGCCCCTCTTTGCTGGTTGGGCGCTATGTTCTGTTGGGGATAGCAAGCACCGTTCCGGTGTTGATCTATGCCATTGCGAGAAGACGTTTGCATCCGCTGCCGTCTTTGGCGGCAGCGGCGCTGAGCCTGATATGGGGACCCAGCGCCTTGGAGAACATCAACCACGCCAACTACAACTGGTTGTCGCACTTTTTTGCATTGATCGGTTTGTGGCTGGCGTCGATCGGTATCGACCTGTCCATCAGAACGCCGTCGGCAACGACCAAGAAAAGGTTGATGGGCACAGCATTTTTAACGGGTTTGAGCCTGGGCTTGGCCGTGCTATTCAAACAAAACATCGGCGGCTATGCCTTCATTGCCCTCTTCGTTTTTTTCTGTTGGTTCGAGAAGGGGCAACAACGTCTGTATGTGCTGGCTGCAATTTGCGCAGGTACTTTTTTAGCCAACTTTCCCGTTCTGATCTGGATGGGGTGGAACGACTCGCTGGAGGCCATGTACAGGCACATCCTGCAAATCCCCATGTCGGACTTCGCCAAAGACGCTGCGCTGCCCTACCCTGATCTCTGGCCCGTATGGCCAGGATTCCCTCACGTGAACTTGCAAGTCAGCACGGTTTTCCTCGCGTTGATCCCATTCACATACTTGGCTTTGGGTCTGCTGTGGTTCAAAGACAGACTGAACGCGCGCGCCCGGGTGCCCACCACCGACCAGCAACGCGCTGCCGCCTTTGACGCGCTCATCGTGCTGTACAGCGGGTTTGCGTTTTTGGGTAATTTTCCAAGACCCGACTACGGGCATTTGGTGTTCAACATGTCAGCTGGTTTCATCACCATGATGGTTCTTGCAAGCAGGGTGCATTTTTTTTCTGAGACCCATTTTGGAAGGACTGCGGCCACGGTGGTCATGGCGTTTGCGGCTCTTGTTCTGGCGCGACCCTTGTTCGAGCAAGGCATCCGCAACACACTCTGGACACTGGGAGTCCGGGAGTCGTTGCTCAACAGCCCTCGGGCTGGCATCAAAGTCTCTGTAACCGCAGCCAACGCACTCAACGAGGTGTTGCTCAAGCTGCAACACATCAAAGCCTCGGGTGAAGAGGTATTCATCACACCCCATGCACCATTGCTGTTTTTCTTGGCTGATATTCCCAACCCAACCCGCTACGAGGTGTTGATGCTGGGCAACTACGAATCAGGCACGATGCAAGAGGTCATGGACTTGCTTGAGAAAAAGCGCGTGGCCTGGGTCGTTGTTCGCAACTGGCCCTCAGACGATCAATTGATGTCTGACTACGCCCCAGAGTTCACCAATTTCATCCATCGAAACTACCAGTCTGTTCTAAAGATAGAGACTTACGAGTTCTTTTCATTGCGCCCTGACCAGCCCTCGAATTCGAGATAACGGCATCTGATTTTCATTGTGACAACCAACCCCAAACAATACCTGCCCCATGCCCGTCTGGCCGAGCTGGATGCCTTGCGCGGCTTGGCTGCCATGGCTGTCGTGCTGTTTCACTACTTCACGAAGTTCGACGAGCTGTTTGGGCACAGCACTCCACCCATGTTGATACTGCCTTGGGGCAATACCAACGGCGTCAACCTGTTCTCGTTGGGGCATTTCGGGGTGAACTTGTTTTTTATGATCAGTGGTTTTGTCATCTTCATGACTTTGGAGCGAACGAAAAAACCCATGGACTTTGTGGTGTCGCGCTTCAGCCGTTTGTTTCCTGCCTATTGGGTGGCGGTGGCAGTCACCTTCGGTGTCGTTTTGGCCTTGGGGCTTCCCGGCAAAGAGGTCGGCTGGAGTCAAGCCCTGGCGAACTTGAGCATGGTGCACAGCTTCTTCAATGTGCCGCATGTGGACGGTGTGTACTGGACGCTGGAAGTCGAGTTGCTCTTCTACGCATGGGCGTTTCTGGCTTACCGGCTGGGCTGGTTGCACCGAGTTCATGCGTTGCTCTTGGCGGCCATGGCCTTGCGCCTGGCGTATTTCATCGCCGCAGAGTTCTTCCGTGTGGACTTTCCCTGGATCGCCAGCCGCTACCTCATCCTGAATTTCATCGCTTGGTTTGCACTCGGTGTCATGGTCTACCGTCTCTCGGGGCGTGCGGCATCAAGCAGCCCCACAAAACGAGCCGACCTCGTCGTGATGGCATGCGCCATCGGCTTACTCAGCATCGTGCACACACCCTGGATCGGTGTGTTGGCGTTGGTCTTCACCGCTGTGTTGTGGGGCGCTGCGAGCGGCCACCTGCCTTGGCTTGGGAATCGCGTGTTGCTCGGGCTGGGCATCATTTCCTACACCTTGTACTTGGTGCATGAAAACATCGGCTGGGCGGTCATGCGACCCTTGCAAGCCGCCGGGTGGTCCAGTCTGGCTTCTATTTTTGTCGCACTGGTGTTGTCTCTCTTCCTGGCCACTGTGCTGACCCTGCTGGTAGAGCGCCCCGCCATGGCGTGGATACGTCGTCGCTACAAACAACAGCAAGGCAGCACGCCAACCGTGACGCACCACACCGCACCATGACCACTGCAACTCGCGCCGAGAAAAGAACAAAAAATAGTGGTGCAGCAGGCGCATTCCTCGCTGCGCTGGCCGGCCTGCTGTGTTTGACACTGTCCTGCATCTTGGCCTACCACCATCCTTTGTCGCCTGCATGGGCTGCCGCCAGTGTGGCTGTGCTGGTCGGTTTGGGCGTCTGGCAGCCGCGCTGCGTTTGGTGGTTGCCGCCGGCGCTGCTGCCCTTGATTGGTTTGGCCCCTTGGACCGGTTGGATTGTTTTTGAGGAATTCGATCTGCTGCTCTTGGCTTTGCTGGCCGGGGCTTATGCCCGGTGGATGTACTCGATGCGGCAGACAGCGGCTGGTGTTGTTGCTGACCGCAACCAGTCGCGACGCCACCGAAGAAGCCCGCAGGGTGCGTATGCGCTGGTGGCATTGACGGTGCTGCTCTTCGCAACCTCGGTTCTCATCTCCATGTTCCGTGGTTTTGATGACGCCGGTGGCTTCTCCTTTGGCTGGTTTCAGGGTTACCACGAGCCCATGAACAGCCTGCGTTTGGCCAAACCATTTTTCTTGGCCTTGTTGTGGTGGCCCTTGTGGCGCGCGGCGCAGCGAACGTCTCCCGAGGCATCCAACGAAGCGCTTGGCCTGGGCTTGCTTCTAGGCATGGCCACTGTCGGCTTGGTCGCGCTGTGGGAGCGTTTGGCCTTCACAGGTTTGCTCAACTTTTCTACCGACTACCGGACCACGGCGCTGTTCTGGGAAATGCATGTGGGTGGCGCGGCATTGGACGGTTTCTTGGCCTTGACCGTGCCTTTTGTGCTGCGCGAGCTCATGCTGGCGCGGTCCAGTCGTCAATGGATGTTGGCGGCTGGTGTGATGCTGCTGGCGGCCTACGTGAGTCTCACCACCTTCTCACGCGGGGTTTACTTGGCTGTGCCTTTGGGTCTGGGCTTGACCGCATGGCTGCACACAAGACAAATCAATCATCCTTCCCGCGAAGGCGGGAAGGATGGCCCTCTTGGCAAGGACGACAACAGGTCTGAAACGGAGTCACCCCGTGGCCGCCTGAGCTGGCGCAGCAGCGCATGTTGGGTGCTGCTCTTCATGGCGCTGTCCACATGGATGTTCCCCACCAGCGGTTACCGGGGCATGCTGGCCTTGCTGGGCAGCGTGGGGCTGCTGATGTTGTTGTTGCCACGTTTGTTGTTGCTGGGTCCCGCCCACTGGGCCAGCGTTTGCTTCGGTGGTGCATTTCTGTCTGCCTGTGCCTGGGGCGTGGCTTGGTTTGTTCCCAAAGGAGCCTACATCGCTTATGCCTTGGTTGCGACCGGCACCGCGATGGCCGTGGCCAGTGGCTACTTCAGGCCAAGTCAGCCGCCGACGACACGCAGCAACATCACAGCGGCCATCGGCCTGCTTGCCACCTGGGCTGCCATGCTCGCAGTCGCCATGCACTGGGGGGGCAACGAGGCGGCCAAGCGCGCTGCTGCGGTCGCCGTCGGCCTGTGTGTGCTGATGCTCGTGTGGGTGCTGCTTCGGGGTCGCAAGAAAATTCAGAGCGATCCACCCACCACTTCATGGCGCGGTCAACTCGCCGTCCTGGGCGCCATGGCCATCAGCGGCGCGCTGGTGGCTGTGTTTGCGGGTGGTGCCTACATGGGCGAGCGTTTTTCCACTGGCGGAAAAGACTTCGGTGGGCGCTTGTTGCACTGGCAAATCGGCATCAACGCCTTGAATGGCCCTTGGGACTGGGCCTTGGGCAAAGGACAGGGCCGTTACCCCGCCAGCCACTTCAACTCCGGGCTGGTTGAAGACCAAACCGGCGACTACCGCTTGCGTCAAGACCCGGCTGGCAACCACTATTTGGCGATGAGTGGCGGCAAACACATACTGGGATGGGGAGAGATGTTCCGTATTTCTCAGCGTGTCACCGCACCGCTTGGAACCACCCAAGTTCAGTTCGATGCGCGTGTCAAAACGCCTGTCACCTTGCATTTCGAAGTGTGCGAAAAACACCTGCTGTACAACAATGCCTGTCTGATCCAAAAAGTCGAGGTCAAACCCGCTGCCTCGGGCAGCCCCGCATGGCAGAGTTTGAGCGCCGTGTTGGATGGCGAACGCAACCCAAGCACAGGACCTCGTTGGGCACCGAAACTCATCATGTTCTCTGTCGGCGTCTACACCAACGGTGCTGTGGCCGAGGTCGACAACCTGAAGCTGCTGGACAGCACCGGTGCCAACTTGCTGCGCAACAGCGACTTCTCACTGGACATGGCCCAGTGGTTTTTCACCAGTGACCGCCACCACATGCCCTGGCACATCAAGAGCGTGTTCATGCATGTATTTTTTGACCAAGGTTGGGTCGGTCTCTTGCTGTGGTTGGCTCTGAGTGCCGGTGCCTTGTGGCGCGTTACCTTGGGCAGTGGCCGTCAACACAGCCTGTCACCCGCCATCGCGGGCAGCTTGTTGGGTTTTGCAGTGGTGGGACTCTTCGACAGCTTGCTGGATGTGCCGCGCCTGGCCACCCTTTATTACCTGCTGGTGTTGGTGGCGCTGGTGCTACGCCCCTCACACGTTAACCATGGAGTGTCGCGATGAACGGCTGGCCTTTCAGAATAAGCTCTCTGTGTCGAGGCACGACCATATGGATAGCCTCCATGCTGCTCTCGGCCAGCGCTTGGACCGCACCGGTATCCGCCAACGACCAAAACATCGACCCCGCTGCAGTGCCCAAACAAGCGGTGATGCAGGTGGGGCCAGGTCGGGCCATCACCACGCTGCGTGAAGCGGCACGCCAAGCCCAAGACGGCATGCTGATTGAGGTGGACGCCGGACGTTACTTCCGCGACGTCGCTGTCTGGACGCAGAACAACCTCACGCTGCGCGCGGTGGGCGGCCGCGCCCAACTGGTGGCCGGTGGCGCCTCTGCAGAAAACAAAGCCACCTGGGTCGTGCGGGCGCAGAACATGACCGTGGAAGGTTTTGACTTTGAAGGCGCGGCGTCCACCCACCACAACGGTGCGGGCATTCGCTTCGAGCGGGGCTCACTGCGCATCCGCGACTGCAGCTTCAGTCACAACCAAATGGGCGTGCTCACCGCCGACGACCCCGGCACCACACCTCAGTCCACCCTGGACGTCGAGAACAGTGAGTTCTCGCACAACAGCCGCCCCGACGGCCACAACCACCAGCTCTATGTGGGCCGCATGGCCCGCCTCACGGTCACCGGCAGCTATTTTCACCACGGCCGCGTCGGCCATTTGCTGAAAAGCCGCGCCGCAGTGAACCACATCCATTACAACCGCCTCACCGACGAGCTTGGCGGCAACGCCAGCTACGAGTTGGAGTTTCCCGAGGGCGGCGTCGCCACCGTGGTCGGCAACCTGATTATTCAAGGCTCACAGACCCAAAACCCCCACCTCATCGCCTTCGGGGCGGAAGGCCTGCGCTGGCCGCGCAGCGAGCTTTACATCGTCAACAACACCTTGGTGGACAACCTGCCCAAGGGCGGTGTGTACCTACGTACCGCGCCTGGCACGCAAGTCATCAAAGCGGTCAACAACCTGCTGGTCGGTGGCAAAGAAGACATTGCCCCGTTCAAGGCGGGATGGGTGTTCAACAACGTCAAAGCCGATTGGGATGACTTTGTGCTGGCCGCCCGTGAGGACTTTCGCCTCAAACCCAAGTCTCGCCTTCGTGGACGTGCGGTGGATCCAGGCGCGGGCCCCCAACTTCAAGGAAACGACGCGGGCGAATGGTCCATTCAGCCCAAGCAAGAGTACCGCCACCCACGGCAAGTGTCTGCGCCATTGGCACCGAGCAAAAACCTTGGCGCGTTTATGCAGTGACAATCCCCGATTCGCTGTTTTTTGATGTCCATCACATGAAGCCCTCCACACCCTCCCTAGCCCTCACCCTGGGTGCACCTGTTTTTTCCGACAGCAGCTTGACAGCGCTGGTTCAGAAAGAAGGCTTGACCAGCGCTTGGTTAGAGGCCGTGAAGCGCCAAGGCAAGAACGCAGCCCAGGGGGTGCAAGGCGCTTTCGCGGTGGGTTTGCAAGACGCCGCGGGCCGCACCTTTTTAGCCGTCGACCGGTTTGCCCAGCAAACACTCTGCTATCGCATCGTTCAAACAGCCAGCGGCACTGAACTGCGTTTCGCTGAACGCGCCGACACACTGGCCGCGCTTGACGCAACCGCTGCAGAGATCGACCCGCAAGCCATCTTTGACTACCTCTACTTTCACTGCATTCCCTCGCCCCGTACCATTTTCAAAGGCGTTTACCGCTTGCCTGCGGGCTACTGTGCCTGGTTTGAGGCGGGGCAACTCTCGGTTCAGCCTTACGCCACACCGAAATTTGAAGAGCCGCGCAGTGGCAACTTTGAGCAGCTCAAAAACGAGTTTCAGTCGCTGCTCCAACAAGCGGTGGCCACGCAACTCGACGGCAGCAAAGCGGCTTGTTTTTTAAGCGGCGGCACCGACAGTTCCACCGTCGCCGGCATGATCGGGCGCGCTGGCGGTCAGCCCGCTGCGACTTACTCCATCGGGTTTGAGGCCGAGGGCTATGACGAGATGGCCTTTGCCCGCATCGCTGCCAAACAGTTCAACACCGAACACCACGAGTACTACGTGACGCCAGGTGATTTGGTGCGCAGCATCCCGCAGGTGGCGCAGCACTACGACCAACCTTTTGGCAACTCCTCCGCCCTGCCCGCCTACTACTGCGCCAAGATGGCCCACGACGACGGTGTCACCAAACTCTTGGCCGGTGACGGTGGCGACGAGCTCTTTGGCGGCAACAGCCGTTATGCCAAGCAGCGGGTATTTGGCTGGTACCAGGCCATTCCTTCGCCGCTGCGCTCTTTGGTCATGGAGCCCCTCTTTGAGAAAACACCGGTGGGCAAGCTGCCACTGCTGAAAAAAGGCACGAGTTACATCGAACAAGCCAAAGTACCCATGCCCGACCGCTTGCAGATGTACAACCTGCTGCTGCGACTGGGTGTGCAGGACGTCCTCACACCAGCCTTCTTGTCGCAAGTGAATGTGCAGGGCCCAGCCCAGCATCAACGCGAAGTTTGGGCCGAGGTGAAAAACGCCAGCGACCTGAACCGCACCTTGGCTTTTGATTGGCGCTACACCTTGGGAGAGAGCGACTTGCCCAAAGTGCGTGAAACCACCCGGCTGGCCAACGTGGCCGTGGGGTTCCCATTTTTGGACGACCGACTGCTCGACTTTTCTTTGAGACTGCCGCTGCACTACAAACTCAAAGGTTTGAAGCTGCGCTGGTTCTTCAAAGAAGCGCTGCGCGGCTTTCTGCCGGACGAGATCATCACCAAGAAAAAACAAGGTTTCGGATTGCCCTTTGGCGTGTGGCTCACCCGAACACCGGCACTGCGCCAGTTGGCCGAGTCCTCATTGACCAGCCTCGCCCAGCGCAACATCGTTCGCCCCGCCTTCATCCACTCACTGCTGAATGAACGCCTGAACGAGCACCCCGGCTACTATGGCGAGATGGTGTGGATATTGATGATGCTGGAGCAGTGGTTGCAGCGCGCCGCACCTGGTTACGCCATGAAGTAGGCCGGGCTTGGAACCTATCCGTGAATAAAACAGCCCTGCGTTAGCCCATGCTGTTCACCACCGTCCCTTTTGTTCTGCTGTTCTTGCCATTGACCTTGGCGGGATTCTTTGCGCTTGGGCGCTACTCGCAACGCGCAGCAGCCGCTTGGTTGTTTTTCGCTTCCTTGTTCTTCTACGGCTTTTGGATGCCCGAGTTCACGCTCTTGTTGCTGGGCTCGATTGCGATGAATTTCGTGGTGGGCCTGCACATCGCCAAAGGTCATGCCCGGGGAACACAGCCGACGATGTTGTCACCCAAAGTGTGGTTGGTGCTGGGCGTCACGCTGAACATCCTGGTGCTGGCTTACTTCAAGTACGCCAACTTCTTCTTGAACAATCTGAATGCGGTGATGGGCAGCGACTGGCAGTTGGCCCATGTGGTGCTGCCGATTGGTATCTCGTTTTACAGCTTCACCCAGATCGCTTTTTTGGCCGACACCTACCAGCGTAAGGTCAGCGAATTCAACCCGGTGCACTACGGCCTATTTGTCACCTACTTCCCACACCTGATTGCTGGCCCCGTGTTGCACCACGGGCAAATGATGCCGCAGTTTGCTAACCCCGCCATCTACCGCTGGAACCATGCCCATGTGGCCGCAGGGCTGGCCATTTTTGCGATGGGTTTGTTCAAAAAGGTGGTGCTGGCCGATGGCATTAGCCCCTACGCCGATGCCGTCTTCAAGCCTGTGGACCTTGGTGCACTGCCCACCACAACCGAAGCTTGGCTCGCGGCAGTGGCCTACACCTTGCAGCTTTACTTTGATTTTTCTGGCTACTCTGACATGGCCATCGGTTTGTCCTGGATGTTCAATGTCAAGCTGCCCTTCAACTTCAACTCGCCCTACAAAGCCACCAGCATCAGCGACTTCTGGCGGCGCTGGCATATTTCGCTCTCCAATTTTCTGCGCGACTACCTTTACATCGCACTGGGCGGCAACCGCCGCGGTGCGGTGCGTCGATATGTGAACCTCGGCACCACCATGCTGCTCGGTGGTTTGTGGCACGGGGCCAGTTGGTCTTTTGTGGTGTGGGGTGGACTGCATGGTGCTGCCCTCATGTTGAACCACAGTTTCAGAGCGGCCATCGAAGCGGCGCTAGGAAAAGTATTCTTGGCGCGCTGGGATGGCAGCCGCATCGTTCAAATTGGTGGCTGGGGTTTGACCATGTTGTGCGTGGTCGTCGCTTGGGTCTTCTTCCGCGCAGAAACCTTGGGGGGTGCCCTGCGCATGGTCCAGGGCATGATGGGTCAAGCGGGCGCGGTCACCGACTCGCTGGAGACAGGCGTTCAGCCGCTGTTGTGGAACGCGGGTCTGCAATTGACTGTCGGTTGGGTGTGCTGCGCCGTTCTTGCTGCGATGGCGGTGCTGGTCCCGAACAGCAACGCCATCGGCGAGTGGCTGATGCGGCGAGCCAGATCGAGTGCAACTTGGACGGCTTGGCTCTGCGGTGCAGGGCTGTGCACAGTCGCTTTTCTGATCGTCGTGAACACCGCGCGAGACAGCGTGAGTGCTTTCATTTACTTCAACTTTTAGGTCGCTGAAAGATGTGGCGTCGGTCTTTTTGGTTTGCAGGGGGCGTGGTCACCATGCTGTTGGTGGCAGAAGTGGTGTTTCGCCTGTTGCCCGTATCCACCTCGACCCAAACCGACTACCACTTGGGCAACAAACTACTCACTTACCCGCCGCACCACCAGTGGCGCATCTCCACCGGATGGGACTTGCGAGATGCACAAACCCTGCGCAGCAACGAGCAAGGCTTCGTGAGCGAACACAACTTCACGCACAACCCAAACGCCATTGCCTTGATCGGTGACAGCTACAGCGAATCGTCCATGTTGAATACAAAAGACCGCCCGGCTGTGCAGTTGGAGAGTTTGCTGGGCGGCAAACCCGTGTATGCCATGGGCAGCCCCGGAACCGCCCTGCTTGACTACGCAGAACGTGTGCGCTGGGCGAGGCAAACCTTCGGGATTCAGGATGTTGTCATCTTGATGGAACCCGGCGACATCCAACAAACGCTGTGCGGCTCCGGCAACATACACAGCGAGTGCCTGGACGCCAAAACGCTCGCACCCCGCAGCGAACCCAGACCTGCCCCGTCAGCGATCAAACGTTGGGCACGACGTTCAGCCTTGGCTCAATACATCAACAGCCAACTCAAGTTCAGTCCACAAAGAATGTGGGCAACGGCCGTCAGTCAATCACGTCCGGCGCAAGGCCACGATGTGGGAAAACCAGCCGTCAAGCCAGTTGCAAAAAAACTGGAAACCGATTTCTCCGTCGTCAATGCCGTGTCGAAAGAGTTTTTCAAGCGCATCGACAACGCAGAGCCAGGTCGGTTGATGATCGTCATCGACACCGCGAGCAATCAGCGCGCCAACAAGTCGCGCCCAGACGACCCGGAGCGCTTACGGTTCATGGCTTTGGCGCGAGAAGCAGGTGTCACCGTGGTGGACGCCGGCCCCATCTACGACCAACACTTTCAAACGTCGCACTTGAGTTTGGACGTGGGGCCCTATGACAAACACCTCAACCGCAAAGGCATTGCGTTGTTGATGACAGCGGCGGCGCAGGCGCTGTCCCGAAAAGAATAAGTTGAGGGCTCTCAGCGCATCAAGTTGTGCGCCATACGTGCCGCGAACTGCCAGCGGCCCGTGTCCCACGGCGTGAAGCGCGGGATTTGGAACAAATCGGTTTGCGCGTTGGACGCACCCCATGCGGTGGATACGGCCGCCTCAAAACCTAAGTCTTTTGCGATCTGAACGCTACTGGGCGAGTAGTCTTCACCGGGTTTGCCATTGGGATAGGCGAAGAGCGTCACGGGTTCATCCAGCAAATCTTCCAGATGGTGTTTGCTTTTGCGTATCTCTTCTTGCGCTTCTTCGTCACTCAGCTTGGCCAAGATCGGGTGCGACACGGTGTGGGCTCCAATTTGCATGCCTGCACGGCGCATGGCGCGCACCTGGCTGCCTGTCATCATCAAGTCTGTAGGGAGAGTGGCTCGGGCCAACACGGCCAATTCTTGAGTCAGCGTCAAACGCTGTGGCACCGCAAGGTACTTGATCGCTCGGATGATGTGCGTGATCGCGTCTTGTTTGGCGGCGACGCTGCCCACCGCCACTTCATCCAAACCCGGGACACCGAGTTGCTGCAAGGGCAATGTGTGCAGCGGCGTGTGACGCACCGACTCAATCACGGTGTCATTCCACATGCGACCGCCATCCAGAAAACCGGTCGCGATAAAGAACGTGGCGCACAGACCATGGCGCTTCAGAATCGGCATGGCGACGTCATGGTTGTCTGCGTAGCCGTCGTCGAAGGTGATGGCCAATGCACGTTGGGGCAAGCTGCCGTCTTTCAAACGACGCACCGCCTCATCGAGTGGGAGCACATTGAACCAACTGGCTAACCAGGCGCACACTGCGTCGAAGCGCTGTGCGTGCATTTCTTGCGGGAACAGCGGATCGACCTCGGGCAGCACGCGGTGAAAAATGAGAATGGACAGTCGGCCACGGCTTGCTCCGGGAGACATCACACCGAGTAGTCGTCGAATCAACATCAGGCGAGTTTCTTTTTGGAAGGGGCTTTGTCGCTTGGCTCAGGAGGCGTGGCCAGTCCAGGAATGGTGCGCCAGCCGAGGGGGTACACCGGCTCACGCTCCCAGCCCTTGGTTTGAACCCACACACGGGTCACCACAACGGCCACCATGATGTAGTAGGGCAAATCGAAGTAAGACAAACTCAAAAATGCCCCCCCGACTGCATAACCCGCCAACGACACCTGGGCCATACCACCGAGGTCGGCGGCCCACTGGGTTTGAGGGTTGCCAGCCGCCTTCTTACGCAACCACCCCGCCGAGCTCCAGGTAAAGAACCAAATGAGCAAGAACAAAAACAAACCAAAGAAGCCGTGGTTGCCCAGCACCAGGAAGTAAATGCTGTGGGCCGCATGCACGTAGTCTGGCGTTGGCGAATAAAGGGCGAACAGCTCCGGACGCACAAAGTTAAACCCGACACCCAAAGGGTAGTGAAACGCCAAGTTCCACGCCGTCCACCAGGCGCTGATGCGTCCCAAGGCGGAGCGGTCTTCTTGGTAGTTGTCGATACTGGACATACGCTGTGTCCATTCGTCCGGCATGAAGGCAACCAAAGCCACACCGGCGACGATCATCAAAATACCCACTGCACCTTTGCTTTTACCGCGCCACCAAAGCATCAAAAGCATGGCGGAGATGGCCAACAAAGCCCCACGGGAATGGCTACCCAAAGCAGCAGCGGCACATAGCAGGATCAAAACGGTCATACCGTGTCGCCCCCAACCTTTGGCCAGTTGCAACTGCAAGAATCGCAGCAACGGGATGGTCATGACCAACGCCAAGGCGAACTCGTTGTTGTCTTGAATAAAAGAGCCTGGCGGACCCCAAACTCGGTAGCTCCCGCCAGTCAGCACAGTGAACACGCCACCCTTGGCACCCAAAATGGCCAACGATCCCGCAGCCACCCAAACCAGTGCAAACACGTGCTTTTTGCTGTTGAGCAAAACAAGCGCCACGAAAACCATGAGGTTGATTTTCATGACCTTGTCCCACTGCGGAAAGTCAGCAGCAGGGCTCAAACCGAATCCCCAGGACAGGGTGACCCACGCCGTGAACAAAACGAAAGCCGTGACCGCTGGGCCTTTGAATGGCGAGCTTCTGTCCCGCGTCATCAACAAACCGAGCAAGGTGACCCCAGCGGCCAAAGCCGCCAAAGGGGCAGAGAACGCAAACCCGTAGGTGTAGCGGTGCGGGTTCATGATGCTGAGCCACGTCCACAACATCACGCCCACCCAGGGCCGACGCAGCGAGATCAACGCGGCCAGCAACACAATGCCAACAACCAGAATGTCACGCATGGCAGTTCATCCCGGTTGCGCGACGCGGCTCACCACGTAGCGAAATTTGCCTGATTTTTCAGGCGGAATGGCTTGCACTTGTTCAACGCTGACCTCAACCGCTGCACCCAAACGTTTTTTGAAGGTTTGCACAATGCCGTTGATGCAAGCTGAGTCAAACGCCGAGGTGGTGATCAAGTACACCTGGGTGAAATCCAACGTTTCTTGAACAATCTTGAAAGACTCGACACCCGGCAAATCACGAATCGCATAGATGAGCGCCAAGCCGTGCAGCACCGTGCCATCCTGCGCCACCACAAAATCGGTGGTGCGGCCTTGGATTTCTTTGAGCATGGGCAGGCCGCGACCACAGGCGCATTTTTTTGTGTCCATCACCGCCACATCGCCAGTGCGGTAGCGGATGAAGGGAAAGTCGCGTGTCGCCAAGTGGGTCACCACGATCTCGCCGGGACTGCCTTCGGGAACAGGCGCACCGCTCTTATCCACCAGCTCCACGATGATGTCTTCGGCCGTGAGGTGCATGCCGCCTTCTGGACATTGATGAGCAATGAAGCCTGCATCGCGCCCGCCATACCCATTGGCCACCGGGCAGCCGAACACCTGGCTAATGGTGGCGCGCTGCTCGTCGTACAAACGCTCGGACGTCACAAAGGCCACACGTATACCCAGATCGTTCATCGCCAGGCCTCGCTTTTGCGCGTGTTTGGCTATGTGGGTCAAGGCGGACGGATAACCGAAAAGCATCTTGGGCTTTTTGCTGCGGATGGCCTCGAGAAAACCATCGAGCTTGGCATCTGACATTTCAAACGCAGGCAAGAGTTCGGTGCGAATCAGTTGATCGCGTAACCAGCGAACGCGATCTTGAGCGCCAAGTTCAATGGGAGAACCCCAAACCACGATCTCCGGATCGCCAATGTCTACATTCCACCAGCGCGTGGCACGCCACTTGGCCGCCACGTCGTGGCTGACGCGCTCTTTGCCAATGAAAAAAATCAAGGGCTCGCCGGAGGAGCCTCCCGTGTTGAATCGAGCCAAGCCTGATGCTTGTTCGTGTTTCAGCGCGTCGGTGTGAGCGCGAATCTCGGCTTTTGTAAGAAAGGGGAGTTGGCGCAAGTCGTCCAGCGACCGGACTTCGCGCGGGTCAAATGCCAGCCGCTTGAAAAGGTCACGGTAGTAAGGAACCTGCACACCCACCTCGGTGAGCAAGGCTTGGAGTTTGCGCAATTGCAAAGCCCGCAGCTTATCCGGCGACCACCACTGTGTCTGCTCCATGTCACGACGCACACCCACGGTGCTGTGTTTCTTCAACCGCTCGTGCAGCGGAAAAAGAAATTTGGAGACGAGCGTGGTGTAAACGGACGACATGAAGTGCAGATCAGGTTGCCGCGGGTTTGATCGACTCACCACGCCCGATGGCCTGGTACTCAATCCCCAAGCTGCGCATCAATTCAGGCTCGAACAAGTTGCGACCATCAATCACCAATGGTGTTTTGAGCAGGGTGCGGATAGAGTCAAAGTCCGGGCTTTTGAACTCACGCCACTCGGTCACGATGAGCAAGGCGTCTGCGCCTTGCAGCGCTTCGGTTTGGTTGGCCACAAAGGTCAGGCCGGCAAGGTCACCCATCACACGTTTGGCCTCAACCATGGCCACGGGGTCATAGGCACGCAGCTGGGCGCCGCGTTTGAGCAACTCGTCGATGATGACGCGGCTGGGGGCTTCACGCATGTCGTCGGTGTTGGGTTTGAAGGCCAAACCCCACAGGGCCAAGGTTTTGCCTTGGAGGTTTTCACCAAAACGCGCGACCACCTTGTCGACCAGCACCCGCTTTTGTCGCTCGTTCGCCGCTTCCACGGCAGTCAACACACCCAGATTGACGCCCATTTGTTCACCGGCTTTGACCAAGGCTTTGACGTCCTTGGGGAAGCAAGAACCACCATAACCAGCGCCGGCATACAAAAAATGCGTGCCAATGCGTGGATCACTGCCTATGCCTTTGCGCACCAGTTCAATGTCGGCACCAACACGCTCGGCCAACAAAGCCAGCTCGTTCATGAAGCTGATGCGTGTGGCCAGCATGGCGTTGGCTGCGTACTTGGTGAACTCGGCGCTGCGCACGTCCATGATCTGCAGCTTGTCGTGGTTGCGGTTGAAGGGGGCGTAAATGGCACGCATCATGAGCACGGCGCGTTCGTCGTCCGCACCAATCACGATGCGATCCGGGCGCATGAAGTCGTCAATGGCCGCACCCTCTTTCAGGAACTCGGGGTTGCTGACCACGGCATAGTCCATGGACAGGCCTCGGTCTTTCAATGCCTGCCCGATGGCCGCACGAACTTTGTCGGCGGTGCCCACGGGCACGGTGCTTTTGTCGACGACCACTTTGTAGTCCGTCATGTGTTGGCCGATGCTGCGAGCCGCGGCCAGCACATACTGCAAATCAGCCGAGCCGTCTTCGTCGGGTGGTGTGCCCACACCAATGAACTGAATGGTGCCGTGTGCCACCGCTGCGGCCACATCGGTGGTGAACTGCAAACGCCCGGCTTCTTTGTTGCGCTTGACCAAAGCTTCGAGCCCCGGCTCGTGGATGGGAATGCCGCCTTCGTTCAAGATGCGAATCTTGTTGGCATCCACATCCAGGCACACCACGTGGTTGCCCATTTCAGACAAACATGCGCCGGTGACAAGGCCGACATACCCTGAGCCTATGACTGTGACTTTCATCGTTGACCTTATTGAAGAGACTGTTGTGATTGGCGATAGACCTGAGCCAGCATCGGTGCCACGCGAGCCCAGGTGTAGCGCTGCACGTCGATCAATCCCGCCTCGATCAGTTTTGACTTGAGTTGTGGTTCGGCCAGTAGACGCTTCACCGCCTGCGCCATGGCAGTAGGATCCTGCGGCGGCACCAAAAGCGCGGTCACCCCGTCTTGCACGATGAACGGCACGCCACCCACGCGGGTGCTGACCACGGGAACCCCACTGGCCAAGGCTTCGAGCACCGAGTTGGGCATGTTGTCGGCCAAACTCGGGTTCAAACAAACATCGGCCTGTCGGTAAAGATTGGCCATGGCATCGCGGTCCAAGCGTCCCGCAAAGGTGACCGCGTCGGCCACACCCAGCTCGCTAGCGAGGGCCTGAAGTTCGGCAGCCAATGGGCCACTGCCCGCCACCGTCAAGGTTGCGGTGGGATGCGCTGCACGCACTTGGACAAAACACCGCAAGGCGGTGGCGTTGTCATAGATGGCTTCCAGGTTGCGTGCAACCACCAGGTGAAGCCCCGCGGCCTTCTCACGCGGTGATGTTGCCGGAGAAAAACGCGACAGGTCAATGATGTTGGGCACCACTTGGCTGGGCATGCCGTGGCGGTCAAACACTTCTTGCAGAAATCGGGAGGGCACCACCAAAGCCGTGACTCTGCGCATGGACCACACCACCACTTGGCGAGCCTTGTCTAAAAACTCGGCCGCTTCGCCACCCCGGTAGTTGACCACCACGGGCACACCCCGGCTGCGGGCCACCCAAATCGCCGGCGCGGCAAACAAGTGCCAAGACCAACCCGAATTGGCCATCACATGAAACACATCGCTGCGACCTGCGGTGCGCCAAAGCGCCAACAAATAGGGAAAGAGGCGCCACACCGCCCGAATACCGGGCAAGGCGGCCACCCAGGCCGGATAGGGCGCGTTGGTTTGCACCAATGCCACCTCGGCCTGCGCCGAGCGCAGCAGTTCCGCGAGCTGCCGGGTTTGATTGGCCATGCCACCAGCTGGTGGTGGCAAGGGGCCGACCAGGCCGACTCGCATGCCTGCAAATGTGGCAACCCCCTCAGAGACCATTCAGGTCTCCTACTTGCGCCAAGCCCAATACGGACTGATAGGCCTTGGGATAGTTGGCCACCGAGGTGCGCCAATTGCGCTCCACTTCTACAAACTCTCGGCCCGCGCGGCGCAGGTGCGGCCACAAGTCTTTTTTGGCCACCACTTGAAGCAAGGTGTCGGCCAACGATTCGGCGCTGCCCGCTTTGAACAACATGCCGGTTTCGCCGTGGCGGATCAGTTCTTTGTGGCCGCCCACATCGGAGGCCACCAGCAAACGCCCCTGTGCCATGGCCTCCAAGGGCTTGAGCGGCGTGACCAACTCAGTCAGACGCATGGAGTGTCTCGGGTAGGCCAGCACATCCACCAGGTCGTAATAGCGCTGCACTTCCGAGTGCGGTACACGACCTGTGAACACCACATAGGACTCCAGCTTCAGCCGCGCCACCTGCGCCTTCAGTGCCGCGTCTTGCGGACCACCGCCCACCAGAAGCACCCGCACATCGGGCAATCTGGCGATCACTTGGGGCAAGGCATCGAGCAACAGATCCAAGCCTTCATAGGCGTAGAACGATCCGATGAAACCGACCACCGTGCAACCCGCCAACCCCAGCTTGTTTTTGAGCGCGTCGTCCGCTTGACCGCTGACATTGAACGACTCGATGTCAACCGCGTTGGGAATGACGGTGATCTTGTCTGCCGGGATGCCGCGCCCCACCATGTCATGGCGCAGACCTTCACAAATGGTGAACACGTGGGCGGCACGCCGCAGGGCACGGGTCTCCAGGGCGCGTGTCATGCGATAACGCAAACTGCCCTCGGACGTCGTGCCATGGTCCACCGCCGCGTCTTCCCAAAACGCACGCACTTCGTAAACCACCGGAATGTTCAGTTTGCGGCCCACGTTCAAGGCCGGCAAGGCATTGAGCACGGGTGAATGCGCATGGATGATGTGGGGCTGCACATTACGCGCCACTTCAAGCAAACGCCGCTCCAGTTGCTGCATCAACACCCATTGATTCAGCACAGGCACTTTGTCCGCTAAAGACGGCTCTGCTTGGGTGCGGTAGAAATAAAACCCGTCAACCTCTTCCTCGGCCACCGTGCAGTTGATGTGCTTGGGGCTGGTGATGTGGTGGGTTTGCCAACCCAGCTTGCGCTGCTCACGCAACAGCGACACCGTGCGGAAGGTGTAGCCGCTGTGCAGAGGAATCGAGTGATCCAGCACATGAAGGACTCGCAAGCTCATCAAACCACCGCCTTTTCCGCCGCAGGCTTGGCCAACTGTTGCCCAGCACTCGTATCGTCCATCACGCGGCGCAGGAAGGCTTCGAACATCAGCAACGTCCACAGCGGCGCACTGTAGTCACGCGCACCGCTTTGGTGGGCCTGCACCAGGTGCTCCAAATAGCTGCGCTCGAACCAACCGGTGTCTGCAAGCCGTGAACCCAGCACGGCCTCTTGCACACGTTGTTTGAGCGGGCCTCGGAACCAGCGGGCCAAAGGCACAGCGAAACCCATCTTGGGGCGGTAGAGCACGTCGGCAGGCAGCTTGGGCTCCATGGCTTTCTTGAACAGGAACTTCCCTTCTTGCCCTCGCACCTTGAGGCTGGACGGAATGGTGGCCATCCATTCGATGAGTTCATGGTCCATGAGCGGCTCACGCACTTCAAGCGAATGGGCCATGCTGGCACGATCCACCTTGGTGTTGATGTCACCGACCAAATAGGTCTTCATGTCCAGGTACTGAATCAGGGCCAGGGGATCATCCGTCGCTGCTTTGGCCGCATGGCGTTTGAACACCTCTTCGGCGGAGTACCCAGCCAGTTCGTTCTTGAACTTGCTGCTGAACAACTGAGCACGCATCGGGTCGCGCAGGATAGACACCGAATGGAAGTAGGCCTCCACGCTTGAGCGCGCCATGCCTTCAAATGTGGTTTTGGCCCTGAACATGCGCGGCGCCCAATCGGCTTTGGGGTAGACCTTGCCGAGCAGACCAAACAGCGGCCGACGCAGTCCATGCGGCAACGCAGAACGCATGCGCTCTTCCATCAAATGCAAGCGGTATCTCCGGTAGCCGCCAAACACTTCATCACCGCCATCGCCGGACAGCGCCACAGTCACTTTGCGCCGCGCCAGCTGACAAACGCGGTAAGTGGGAATGGCCGAACTGTCGGCATAGGGCTCGTCATAGAGCCGCGCCAGCGTGTCGATCAAATCGAAATCGTCGCTGCCAACAGTTTCGACATAGTGGTTTGTTTTGTACTGGTCGGCCACCATTTTGGCGAATTCGACTTCATTGAAAGCCGGGTCGTCAAAACCCATGGAGCAGGTGTTCACCGGGGCGTCAGACAAACCCGCCATGGTGGCCACCACAGCGCTGGAATCCACACCGCCCGACAAAAATGCCCCCAGTGGCACCTCGGCAATCATGCGCAGCCGCACCGACTCTTTGAGCTTGGCGTTGAGCTGCTCGCACGCTTCATTCAAACCGACCGGGTTGCCCAAAGTGAATCGCACATCCCAGTACGGTTTGGGCTGTGGGATGGGTTGGCCACGGCGTATGGTCAGGGTGTGGGCAGGCGGTAACTTGAGCGCCTGTTTGAAGATGGTGCGTGGCTCGGCCACATAACCGAGAGCGAAATACTCTTCGACGGCCAGCGGATCCATCTCGCGCTTGAGGCCGCCGTGGGCCAACAGCGACTTCAGTTCAGAGCCGAAGAGCAAGTGCCCGTCGTCGAGCACCGCGTAATACATCGGCTTGACCGCCATGCGGTCGCGTGCCATAAAAAAGGTTTGTTTGTTTCTGTCCCACAGCGCAAACGCGAACATGCCGCGAAAGCGCTTGACGCACGCCTCGCCCCAGGCCTCCCAGGCATGCACGATGCATTCGGTGTCACTCTTGGTATGGAAGACGTGACCGAGGGCTTGCAACTCAGGAATCAGGTCCTGGTAGTTGTAGATCTCACCGTTGAACACCACCACCACAGAACCGTCTTCGTTGAACAGTGGTTGCTGTCCCGTGGCCACATCAATGATGGACAAACGACGGTGGCCCAGGCCCACACCAGGCTCCAGGTGCAGGCTGCCCTCGTCGGGGCCACGGTGAAACTGCGACTCGTTCATGCGGTGCAGCACCGCATGCGAGATCTCGCGGTTGCTGCGTGTGTCGAAAATGCCTGTGATGCCGCACATAGGTGGTCGTCTTTTTGATTTATTGGGGATCGGCGTGGCCGCTATTGTGGCCGGGTGACCGCAACTGCTGGTTGTAAACCAATTGGTAAGTCGCCACCATCGCGGGCAAACTGAAGCGTGCCTGCACGCGCTGACGGCCAGCCAGACCCAAGGCCCTGGTTGCGTCCGGTTGCATGGCCAAACTCAACAAACTTTGCGCCAAGGCTTGAGGGTCTTTGCTCGGCACGATTTCGCCGGTTTGCCCGTGCACCACCAGGTCGGCATTGCCACCCACGTCGGTAGCTATCACAGGCAAGGCTGCGGCCATCGCTTCGAGGATGGTGTTGGAGATGCCTTCGGCCAGCGATGGCAGCACAAAACAGTCCAAACCACGCATCACATCGGCCACGTCACTGCGCTCGCCCGGCAACCAGGCCAAATCGAGCACACCCGCCTTGCGCAAGATGGTGGCGCATTGTTCTCGCAGCGCGCCCTCTCCGATCAACACCAAACGCAAGCGCTCGCGCAGCGCAGGCTGTTGCTGCAAGGCCAATACAAAAGCACGCGCCAGATTGGTTTGGTCTTTCACCACCTGCATGCGGCCCACGGTGCCGATCAACCAGTGCTCGGGTGCATTGAAGGGGCAGCCAGCAATGGCAGCACGCACTCCACCCGGTGGCGGACAAAACCGCCCCACATCCACACCGTTGTAAACCTGGGTGATGCGGCCTGAGGGGACATGCACCTTGTCTTTCAAGTAACCGGCCAAGTCACGCGATAGCGCAAAGTAGTGGTGAACAAAAGGCCGATAAACACGCCGCACGCGCTGCAAGCGACGGTTTTCGCCATGCAAGTCACTCACATCCCTGCCATGTTCACCATGCAAGCGCACCGGCACCCCAGCCGCCCAAGCAGGAGCCTGAGCTTCTAGTGCCGCCAAGTTTCGGGTGTGAACAATGGCAGGACGCATTTTTTTGAACAGACGGTAGAGCTTGGGATAAAGCCAAACGCCATGACCCGGTTGCTTGTGCAGGGAGATGAACTCGACGTCAGCGCGTGTGATGCGCTTGGAGAAATCCGTCACCTCGGTCAGCGCCACCACCGCATGCCGGTAGCTGGACGCCGGCATGTGGTTGATGAGGTTGACGATGCCGTTCTCCAGGCCGCCGGTATCGAAACGGTAGACGACGTGGGCGACGAGAGGGCGGTTGTCAACGGGCATCTGACAAGCTCAGGCACAAATCGGAATCACAAACGCCAAACCTTGTAACCCGCTTTGACGAAACTGTTTTCATCAAACGCGGCTTTGACGTCGATGAACGCACCCCCAGCCACCAACTTCTTACCAAAGTCAGCCACGTTGAGTGCGGCATATTCCTTGTGGGCAACCGCAGCGACGATGGCATCGGCTTCGGGCAATTCGTCCCAGGTCAGCAGCTTCACACCGTATTCATGCATGGCCTCGGGGGCTTCGGCCTGTGGGTCGGTGACGCACACTTCAACGCCGTAAGACTTCAACTCGTTGATGATGTCGATGACCTTGGAATTGCGCAGGTCACCGCAGTTTTCTTTGAAGGTCAGGCCGAGCACATTCACCTTGGCACCCTTGATGGTGCTGCCCGAGGCGATCATGTGTTTGATGGTTTGTTCGGCGATGAACTTGCCCATGCTGTCGTTGATGCGGCGGCCCGCCAGAATCACTTGCGGGTGGTAGCCCAACATTTCCGCTTTGTGGGTGAGGTAGTAGGGGTCCACACCAATGCAGTGGCCACCCACCAGGCCGGGCTTGAACTTCAAGAAGTTCCACTTGGTGCCTGCGGCTTCCAGCACCTCACTCGTGTCGATGCCGAGTTTGTCGAAGATGATGGCCAGTTCGTTCATCAAGGCAATGTTCAAGTCGCGCTGGGTGTTTTCAATCACCTTGGCGGCTTCGGCGGCTTTGATGCTGGAGGCGCGGTGCACACCAGGGATGATGATTTGCTCGTAGAGCTTGGCGACTTTGTCGAGCGTATCGGGGGTGTCGCCCGACACGATCTTCAAAATCTTGGTGAGGGTGTGTTCTTTGTCGCCCGGGTTGATGCGCTCCGGCGAGTAACCCACGAAGAAATCTTTCTTCCACTTCAGGCCCGACTCTTTTTCGAGCACAGGAATGCACACTTCTTCTGTGGCGCCGGGGTAGACGGTGGACTCATAGACCACGGTCACGCCCTTTTTCATGTGGCGGCCCACGCTGGTGCTGGAGCCTATCAGCGGTTTGAAGTCGGGAATGTGGGCTTCATCTACCGGGGTGGGCACGGCGACGATGATCATGTCGGCCTCGGCCAGCATCGCTGGGTCTGCAGTGTAAACAGCATGGACGGCGGCCTTGAGTTCTTCATCCGGCAACTCGCGAGAAGGGTCCACTCCTTTTTGGCACGACTCCACTTTGGGCACAGAAATGTCGAACCCAATGGTGCGCACTTTTTTGCCGAAGGCCACCACCAAGGGCAAGCCCACATACCCCAAACCAATGACTGCGACTGTGCTCATGTTTGATTCCTCTTGCTGAAAATAAAGTATTTGAGAATGTTCACTGTTTCGCCACGGCGGCGGCATCACGTACGTGGTTCAACCATTGGGTCAGGGCCGGGCCTTCTTGACTCAAGAATTTTTCCATGGCCGCACGGCCTTGGCCTTGGTTTCCGCGCGCCGCATAGAGCAAGACAATCGCACCATCGTCGCCGCGTCCAAGCAGGCGCTGCCGAGCGCCATACAACTTGGCCTTGAAATCGCTGGCAGTCCAAGCACCATCCACCCAATAGAGTTGCCAGCCCAGCAGATTTTGCTCCGGTGATGTCCCCAAGTTCTCTACTCGACGCAACTCAATGCTGCGCACGGCAAGGGCGGCGCCATCAGCCATCGAAACGGTTTCAATGCCACCATCCACCCTCGCCCAGCGTTTGTCGTCACTGGCAACCACCATGTTTTGTGAGCTGACGAGTTTGCGCTGCGCATCCTGGGCACGGTAGTAACTCACATGCACGCCGAGCAGACCACCGTCTGAGGTATAGGTTGCCGAGGTCTGAGCAGACGGATTCTTGAAAGCGGGTTCCATCGCGGCAAGATTTGCCCCACCACGACTCCAGCCGCTGCCAAAGGACGGGGGCAATTCCAGGACCACGGCCGCCCTGTTTTGCTGCTGATTCAGTTGGTTCAACCACCAGTGAGGCAGGCTTGCCACCAAGATGGCGGCAGCAGCCATGCCCCAAAAAGCAGCGCTGCCGCCAATGATGGGCGCGGTCCCCACCAGCTTCGGCGAAACAACTGCGGGTTCAGGGATATCGTCTTCACGCCACCGTGCGCCGATCATGAACATCAGCAACATGACCACGCCAAAAAAAGCCCAACCGTAGACCAGATGGTCGGCACCCGCAGCGAGTTTGTTGCCCGACACGTGCCCCAACATCACGATCAAATAAGCACGCAACCAATTGGCCACCACGGGCACCAAGATGGACACGCCAACAAACACCCAGCGCCGCCAAGTGCTTCTGTAGTTGAGGTAAGCGAACAAGGTGCCCACCACCAGGGATGCGATCAGGTAGCGAATACCGCTGCACGCCTCCACCACCGACCAGTGACCAGACGGAATGACGAACTGCAAACCTTCGCGGTACACCGGTATGCCTGTCAGGCGCAGCGCAAGCACCGTGAAGTCCGCCGTCCATTCCATGAACTGCGGCATCAAAAATTCACCCAGGGGCACGGCGAAAAACAGGAATCCCAGGGGGAAGAGCATGGCCACAGCAACCCGCCAGCCCAGCATCAGGAAGACCGCCAACACCAGCAAGGCCACCACGCTGAGTTGCGTGACCGAGTTGACCGATACCAACTCGCCCAACAACCAAACCGCAGCCACCACCAACACGCCGATCAACACCGACGGTGCGGTTCGCGGTTGCAGCGGCTGTAGCGTGGCACGAGTTCGCCAAATCAACCACAGGCTGATGGGCAGAACAAAAAGGCCATGAGTGAAGGTTTCCGAGCGCAGCCAAATTTGTGCCATGCCCCAAAACGTATCGCGGTAAAGCAGCACGACCGCGATGAGCAAAACCGCGAGCGCAGGCAAGCTGCGCCGCCAAGCCGGGTTCGGCATCGTGGTGGGCAAGGCAGTCGATCCGCTTGAGGCCTTCACAACGCCATCTCCTTGGGCCGGTTGCCGTGGGCCGCAACAGCCTCGTTCAAATACCGGTCCATGCCCGCCAAATGCGCCGACCAGCTGTAGCGCTGCAATACGCACGTGCGCCCGGCGCTGCCAATGCGGCCTGCTACCTCGCGGTCGGCGAGCAGTGCGCTGATGGCTCGTGTGTAGTCCGCAACCTCTTCAGCTGCTACCAATTCGGTGCCCACGTTCGCATTCAACGCCGATGCACAAGCGGTTGACGCCACCACAGGCCGCCCCATGGCCATGGCCTCCAGGATTTTGTTCTGGATGCCCCGGGCCAAACGCAGAGGCGCGACCACCACGTCGGCGTGCTGCAAATAGGGGCGCACATCAGGCACGGTGCCGGTGACCACAACGGCGTCGCTGGCCAGCGCTTGCACGGCGGCATCGGGGCTGCGGCCGACGATATAAAAACGAAGCCCGGGGTGTTTTTGACGTAAGCCCGGCAAGATGTCCCGGGCAAACCACGTCACCGCGTCCACATTGGGCCAGTAGTCCATGGCTCCGGTGAACACCACCGTTTGTTCGTCTTTCGAATACGGGCTCCGACGGCTCGGTTCGGGCGTGAAGAACTGGGCGTCAACACCGTTGCTCACCGCCTCAACACGGTCGGCAGCAGAGGGTGCCAATTGTTTGAAGAGCTTGGTTTCGCTTTCGGTCACGAAAAACGAGCGCCGCGCCCACAAGGCCACATCACGCTCGTAGTTGAGCAAGGTGCGGCCTTCTCGGCGATACAACCAAGACAGCGGCCACGGGCGTTCTTTGGCGTACTGGCTCCACTTGGCAGAGTCCACATCGACAAAATCGACCAGCACCGGGGCACCGTTCAAGTTCTCGCCGCCTTCCACGTACTGCGCCATGGACGAGGAAAACACCACGGCCGCTTGCATCTTGTGCTGCGCAGTGGTGCGTGCCACCCAATCGCTCAAGGCTTGACTGCGGTAGTAGCGCAACGTCAATGCGTCACGGCCCAACAAACCCAGAAGACTGCTCACCCGTGCCCGTTTGGGATGCAAGCGCTCCACATGCACATCCGCGCACAAACTGCGCAGGGTGGCGATGTGGGCCTCGTCCTCGGGATCGTCCATGAAGGTGCCGAGGAACACCTGGTGCCGCGCAGCCAGGTGTTTGAGCAAATGGTAGGAGCGCACCTTGTCGCCCTTGTTGGGCGGGTAAGGCATGCGGTGCACCAAATAAAGCAAATTGCCCATGCTCAGCCAAGGTTGCGAACAATGTGCGGGCCCAGCGCATTGGCCCAAGACAGCGGCATGCGCCGCCAGGTTTTGATGAGCAACTGGTACTTGGCGTTGTTCGGGTTGTTCTGCGGAATCGCGTCGCGTTTGTAGAGGCAGTACTCGTAGTGCAGCGGCTGTGGCTCAAAGCCCCAGTTCTTCTTGAAGGAATAGGGGCCGGTGCCGACTTTGCTTCGGCCATAGTCGAACAGGGTGTAGCCACGTGCGCAGGCGCGGCGCATCAGCTCCCAGTACTTGAAGTCGTTGGCGGCCAGGTCGCGGGCGGCTTCGTCGTCGCCCGCGTAATAGGGCATGCATTCATTGCGGAAGTAGAAGGTGAGAACACTGCTGAGCAACTGGTTCTGCGGGCCAACCACGGTGAGCACTTCGCAGTCTTTGCCAAAGGTGTCCAGCAAGGCTTGGAAATAGCGCTTGGGCAAAGCGGGCGTGCCGTGGCGATGAACGTTGTCGGCATAAAGCGCGAAAAACCGATCCACGTTGGGATCGATTTCACTTTTCAATTCGTTCTTCAGCCCCTTGCGCACCATGGCCCGCTGCTTGCGCGGGATGGCCAGCATATTGGCCTCTTCCTCCGGCAAAATTTCTTTGCGAAAGGTCACATAGAGATCTTGTTTGGGCCAATCGGCATGGCGCGGCTGCACATTGCGCAACTCCAAATGTTCGGCCCCGATCTCTTGCGCAACGCGCTGTGCCTCTTTCTCCAGAGCGTTGGCCGCCTCAGGAGTGGCCGCTGCCACTCCACCATAAACCGCAAATGGCAACCCGACCAAGGCATGGCCAAAGAGTTTGCTTTTGACCTGGGCCAAGGGCAACACACCTTGAATCACGCCATTTTCTTCAGCGTAAAGAAAAAAGGTTCGGTGCTTGAACACCTTGTGCATCAATACTTGCCACGCAGCACGGTGGAAAAACGTGGCGTCTTGGCAGGCGAAGACGAACTCGTCCCAGCGTTGATGGGCTTTGGCGTCGCCCAAGGCGAGTTGTTGAACGGTGATCACAGAGACAAAAATTCCAAGGGCTTCAGCGGGAGATCGCTGGGGATGTGGCAGGGGCGCTTGCTTGGGGCGCGCCAAGAAAAATCTGGTCCATTCGACCCCAGCGGAAGTCAGCCAGCAACTGCTGCAAGCGTGAGTCCATGCGGCCAATGTTCACATAGTGGCGAAACCGGGTTTTGGCGTCGATGCCAGCAACCCGCGGCTGACCCGCATCAATCTCCCACGGATGGAAGTAGAAAATCGCGGGTTGCAGGTCTTGCGCATTAACTTGCTGAATCATCCATCGCGACAAGGCATAGGGCAGCAAGCGGAAATAGCCGCCGCCGCTGGATGGAAAGTTACGGTTGAATTTGCGCAAGGTGGTCACCGGCACTTCGAGCAATCCCTCGCGCACGGGCTGCGCAAAACGCGGCCAGTCGGGCATGCCATAGTGGTCATGGGCAATGGGGTAGACGCTGGAGGTGTAGCGGTAACCTGCTTGAAGCAACTCGTCAAAAGCCCACAAATTGCCTTTGCCGATGGAAAAACTCGGTGCCCGGTAGCCTTGCACGGCAACACCACCCAAGTCTTCCAGAATTTTTTTGGCAGACACGATGTCTTGCCGGAAAGCAGCTGGGGTCAAATCGCTGGCACGCTCGTGGCCATAACCGTGGCTGGCCAGCTCGTGACCTTGATCGACGATGGCGCGCACCAAGTGCGGATACCGCTCAGCCACCCAACCCAAGGTGAAGAAGGTGGCCTTGGTTTGGCGCACCGCCAGCAATTCCAAAATGCGTTCGACATTACGCTGCACACGGCACTCTTGGCTATCCCACTGGCTGCGCGCGATGTAGGGCGCAAATGCAGAGACCTGGAAGTAATCTTCCACGTCTATGGTCAGGGCGTTGGTGATCGCGTTGATGGATGTTGGTGCGAGCATGAATGCGTTTTGCCTAGAAGACCCGTTTTGGGGGTCGGTTAAGCGGGTTCACAGCGCAGCGGGTTCGGTGTGCAACCAGCGCCACAGGTCGGCTGCGATTCGATCAGCTGCATGACCATCCCAGTATTCCGGAATTCGCCCACGCTTTCCGTGGCCACTGAGTATCTCAGCGACGCTTTGCAAAATTAAGTCACGGCTGCTGCCAACCAAGGTATTCGTACCTTGAGCGATGGTGATAGGGCGTTCGGTGTTTTCGCGCGACGTCAGGCAAGGCACGCCCAAAGCAGTGGTTTCTTCCTGCAATCCACCCGAGTCGGTCAACACCAAGGTGGCACCTGCCATCAGACCCAACATTTCCAGATAACCCTGAGGCGGCAAACACACCATTTGCGCAGGGTTGATGCGAGACATCAATCCGAACCGCTCCAAATTGGCCCGGGTGCGGGGGTGCATGGCAAACACCAGTGGCAACTGCGCCGCAACTTCGATCAACACATCCAGCAGATGGGTCAAACTCGCAGCGTCATCCACATTGGAGGGCCGATGCAAGGTCACGACCCCATACCCTTTGGGGTGGTTCAGTACCGCGGCATCCAAACCCAAAGCGGCCAAGGTTTGCGCAGGCCCGGGTGCTTGGGCGCGGTGGCTCACGAGGGAGTCAATCATCACATTGCCCGCGAAGACAATACGTTCCGCAGCGATACCTTCAGCACGCAAATTGGCATCGGCGCTGCGTTCGGTGGTGTAAAGGCGGTCAGCCACCTGGTCCGTCAACACCCGGTTGATTTCCTCGGGCATTTTTCTGTCGCCGCTGCGCAGGCCAGCTTCAACATGCGCCACGGGCACGTTCTTCTTCACCGCGACCAAGGTGCAGGCCAGCGTGGAGTTCACGTCGCCCACGACCAACACACAAGACGGTTTGTATTCGTCCACCAAAGGCTCGAAACGCTTCATGACCTCAGCCGTCTGCACAGCATGGCTGGCTGAGCCCACCTCCAAGTTCACATCGGGGCGCGGCAAACCCAAGGCCTCAAAGAGTCGGTCGCTCATGTCCTGGTCATAGTGCTGCCCGGTGTGCACCAGGAGACTTGGAATCGGGGGCGTGTGATGGGCCAAGGCACGCAGAATCGGCGCCATTTTCATGAAGTTGGGGCGAGCACCCACCACGCAGAGTACGGGTCCGTTCACGGCTGACCTCCGGTCGACTTCGTCATGGCTTGAACCAGCTTTTGAATCAGCCCCAGCGTTTGCAAATTGGTTTGCTCAAGACGCGCGAGGCTTTGCTCAATGCGTTCGATGCGACCGGCATTCATAGCCCCACCAATGGCAGACAGGTCAAGTTCGAGGTCTTTGGCGGTCGCTTCATCCAAGGATGGACTGCCTGACAAGTCGATGTCCACATCGTCAGCACCCGCTTGAGGATCGGAAAACGCTTGATAGGCCACACTGGCACCTGCCGTTCGGCGCTTTCCGCTGGATTTGGATTCCTCAGCAAACTCTTTGACGACCTCGGAGACATCTTCCGCCGACAAATGGGTTTTGCCACCCATGAAACCGAGCAACAACAGTCGATCACAAATGGCGTTGATGCGGCGGGGAATACCTCGGCTGGCCTGGTGCACCTGCTCAAAAACAGCGACGTCAAAGGTGGGCTTGTCAGTTGCCCCAGCACACTTCAGCCGATGTTCAATGTATTGGCGCGTTTCGTCGGTGTCCAGCGGGCCGATGTGGCAAGTCGCCGTGACCCTCTGACGAAACTGCTCCATTTCCGGACGCTGCAAAATGTCCCGGAACTCAGGTTGTCCCACTAAAAAACTTTGCAAGAGCGACTGTTTTCCGAACTGGAAGTTGGAGAGCATGCGCAACTCCTCCACCGCTCGCAGGGTCAAATTTTGGGCTTCGTCCACCACCAGGAGGCAACGCTTTCCCTGGCTGACTTGCCCGATGAAAAAAGCCTCCAGTGTCATCAACAGCTCAGACTTTGGAATGTCCTTGGCACGCACACCAAAAGCGGCAGCCACCATGCGCAGCGTATCTTCCGCGTCGAGTTGGGTGGAGACCAAATGTCCCGCCACCACGTTGCTGCGGTTCAAACTGTCGAGCAGCCCACGCACGATGGTTGTTTTCCCAGCGCCGATTTCGCCGGTGATGACAATGAAACCTTCATTGCGCATGACACCGTAGTCCAAGTAAGCCTTGGCGCGACGGTGCTGTTTGCTGCTGAAGTAAAAACTGGGGTCGGGATTGAGCTGAAACGGCTTGTTGCTCAATCCATAAAAGGCTTCGTACATGGGTAGGTGGTGCGCTGACGATGAGGCTTGTAGCGAACGATTGAGCTTAGAACTGGAAGCTGAAAAGACCAGTGAGGGCAGACTCGTCGTAAGGCGCGGTCGAGCTGCTAAATGCTGAATGACGTGCGCTCAAAGACACAGACGACTGAGGCCCCAATTTACTGGCCCACGTGAGCGAGACAAGTCGCAATTTGCTGGACGCAAGGGAGTTATTGCCGGAGGCGCGCTGCTCAGACAACAGCAGGCTCAGTGAGGAGATGGGCGTCAATCGATGGGCCACATTGACACTGACCGCCTTTTGTTCAACGCCAGCGAATGCGGCGAGATCTCCACCGCTGGAGTTGGCCCCGTCAAGCCGACGAGAATCACTGCGAGTCAGCAAAAAAGTGACGGTGCTGCGCACACCCAAAAGCCCGACTGACAAATTCTGACGGCGCTGCTGCGTCAATGCAGAGGTGAGAAAACCTCCACCTACTGTGCTGGTGGGGCTGATGCCATTGGCGAGCAAAAAATTGTTCACTAGCACCTGCCGGCGCACAGGGTCGGGCTCTTGCGATGCAAACTGTGCAAAGTACAAGTCGTAGGCGCTCACCACCGTGCCAGTGGAATTATTCAGACCCGAAGACACTTCGCGCCCGGCACCATAACGAAAAACCGAGCGCGGCATACGATGCTCAAAAGACACCGCATAGGTGTTGCCAAACAAACGCTGCTCTCGCTCGCCGGTGAACCTGGTTCGGTCGGTTGGCCGCCAGTTAAAACCGAATCCGTGTGTTTCACCGTCCAGACGTGTACTGCCCACTTGGTCACTGGACTCGTAACCACCGAGCAAGGACAAACCAAGTTGAGGCGAGAAGTCGTAGCTCAGTGAGCCCCTGAAACGATCCGCCGTTGTCCGCCTGCCGGCCGAAAAATCGTCCACCTGGCGCTGCAAACTTGTTCCCCAAGCCAGGGGCGACCAACCGGTCGCGCCATTGACCCGAAGCAACACCAATCCAGACCTGGAGTCTGAAACCGTCGATGACTCGGTTCGACTTTCACCCGCACGCAGCCGGAACTCGTAGTCAGCAGTGCCGGAAATTTGGCCCTTGATGTACGGCGAAACTGCGTAAGTAAAAACTTGAGTTTGATTGTTGGTGCCCAGCGCTGTGTCGGCAGTCTGCGTTCCTAATGCTGAAATCGACTGTTGCGATGCGGTGGCGTTCAAGTCGACAAAGGCCCAATTCTCAACGGCCCTCGGTGGTGAACACAGCATTCAGCGCGTGCGACACCCGATTCTTCTCGCTGGCTTTGCTGTAAACATAGGCAGATGGCGAGTAATCCAAGGAACCACGAACCCGTCCACCGTTACTTTGAAGGCTAAGACCAGGACTGAGCTGCAAATACACGTCAGACTCTTTGCCGACCGTCGACAAATTGACATTGTCCGTTGCCACCACAGAGTTAGAGAACCGCGGCGTCAACACGAACTTGCGCGGTGGACCGGCCTCTGAAGATGAAGCACTGGTTTGCGCACGCACATCACTCCGGGGCATCAACGCCAAAGTAGCAGCGGCCACGAGTGTCGCGGTGATCAGGCCATGGCGTGCAGCAACAGTCACAGGTGTGCGGGCATCAGGAGCAAAACGCGTTGGCATGGTGTCGTTCACAAGAGAGCGCTTGTCCCGTTGACTCAGGACGTCGCGGCCGGCTCCTGATTTTTTTCTTTGCTGTAACCGTAACCATATCCATAGCCGTAGCCGTAATCGCCCGTGGCGTCTTCGGTGGCCTGGTTGAGTAGCATGAGCTTCACGGGGCATGCTTCAATCGTTGACAGCGCGTGATGCACTTCGCGCTGCAGCGTCTTTCCAGCGTGGACCACGACAACGATTTGGCCCATGTGGGCCGCCAAAGCTCGCGCCTCTGTGGTGAGCAAAAGGGGCGGCGAGTCAAAAATAATGATGCGGTCGGAGTAGCGCTGCGCCATGTCATCCAACAATTGCCGCATGGCATCACTGGCCAACATTTCAGTGGCACGCGCTTGCGGATGGCCGCTTGGCAACAAAGTGAGTTTGTCAACATTGGTGCGCAACAGCACGTCAGACATCTGCGCCCGGCCCTGCAACAAATCAAGCAAACCGGGTCCAACGGGTAGCCCAAACGTTCTCAGCAAAGAAGGACGGGCCACGTCGGCATCCACCAACATCACGGAGTTATCCAGCTCTGCGGCAATGCTCATGGCCAAATTGATGGCCGTGAAGGTTTTACCCTCGCCTGGCAGCGCGCTGGTCACCATGATGAGGTTGGCATGGTTGATCGTTGCGGCCCCCTTTCCCATTGCATTGCTGATCAAGGGCCGTTTGATCACCCTGTACTGATCGGCCATGCGCGAGCGCTCCGCCATGGGTGTCACAAAGCCAGCTTGGTGCAGGGCAGTCAAATTCAAATCGACACGCTTGGACGTTACCGCGCCATCTCCAAACAAAGGCAGCTTGGTCGCCCGCTCAGTCGGTCCAGTTGCCACCGTTGGCACGCTGGTTTGACTCGGCACGGCTTGTGCGGCAACAGGTGCCTCAACAGGAACGGCGGCGGCGCGTGGTTGTTCAGGCTCGCTTTGAACCGGCGCTGATGCAGGCATGCCTGGCACACTGATACCGGCTTGGCGCAACTGCTCCAAACGCTGAGCGGCTTGTTCGATCAGGCTACTCATACAGAAGCTCCGACATGGCGGGTCAAGATCGTCATCACAACCATTCCAACAACAAACACTCCAACCAAACTCCCTGACGCAATGCAAAACCGCAACAAACTGCCGCGCGCTTTGCGTTTAGCAGCCGGGGTCATGACCTTGGTGACCACACCCAAGAGAGGCAAGTCGGTCTTGATGCGCAGGTCATTGGCTGAGAAATAAACCGGCCTCAATTGGCTCATGGCAAATGCAACAAAACCGCCAGCCGCCAACGCTGCGACGAGTGCCAAGGGGAAAAGCAACAACCGGTTTGGAGAAACAGGCTTAGGAGACACGCGCGGAGGGTCAATCAGGCGAAAGTCAGCAACGCCTGAGGCACCTTCCAACTCACCCGACATGGCTGCAGTCTCACGACGCGACACCAAGTCTTCGTAGTTTTTCTTGTGGATGGCGTAGTCACGGTTGAGCTGGGCCGCCTCTGCTTCGATTTGAGGCGAAGTTTTCATGATGCTCAGGGCCTGGCTGTAGCGTGCGGAATACTCAGACACCCGCGCACGCAACGAAGCCACCTGAACCTCGGCCATGGCCATCACGCGGTTCAGTTCTTGCGCAGCCAGGCTGTTGCTTTGACCCGGAGAGACCCCGGTTGCCGATGCAATCGCCGACTTGCGCAGGTCTTGCATCTCTTTCTTCTTTTGATCTTCCAAATCCTTGATCAAGCGCCGGGTGCTGATGACCTCAGGATGCTGCTCTGTGTATCGCTGCAACAACCCGTCCAAGTTACGCCTTTGCGCTTCAATGCGGGCATCGATCTCAGGCGTTGAGATGGACAGGGCCGATTCTTGCAACAAACTCTTGGTCAGCACGTCCGCGCTCTGGTTGCGCTCGGTGGCCAGCTGTGCTTTGGCGGCATCACGCGCATTCTCCGCTTCACGCAGCTGCAGCCGCGCCGCATCCAACTGATTGCTCATCTCCGCCAGACGAGCCGTGGAGTCCTTGCCATCAGCGCTTTGCAGGGACAAGTTTTTGATTCTGAATTCTTTGAGTCGCGCCTCGGCCTCTTCGAGCTTGGTTTCGTAACCCTTGATCTGTTCATCCAAAAAAACTTTGGCAGAAGCGGTGTCTTTGCGGTTGGCACCCAAGCTCGATTCCACAAAGATGGAAACCAAGGACTGAATCACACGCTGGGCTTTCTGTGGGTCGGAATCGCGGAATGAGAGCGTATAAAGGTTGTCACGCCCAGTACTTTGAATCGCCAGCGTCTTGGTCAACTGCTCGATCAATGCTTCTTGCTGCGCTTTGGAGTTGTTCTTCAAATCCAAATCCGCCATGCGAACGAGTTTTTCCACATTCGGGCGGCTGATCAGGGTGCGGCTAAGCATCACCACTTGCTGCTCCACATTCGGTTGCACGGCCAAACCCGACATCAAAGGCTTCAAGATGGACTGCGTATCAACGAACACCCGTGCAGAGGCCTCATAACGGTCAGGGACCCGCAGCACGACCACCACACCAATTGCAGCAATGACCCAGGCGGCAAGGATGCCTTGCCACCTGAATTTCCACATGCCGCGAACGATCGCGGATACCTGGTTAATCAACTCTTCCATCGTTTGGCGTAGCTCAAGGGATCTGTCAATAGATGATGGGGGCGGCAAGCGCCAAGAGTGCGCATGCCAGTACCCGCGTCGCGATTAGAAGAAGCTCTGCGGGATGATCAGGATGTCGCCCGGTTTCATTTCCACATTGGCAGACACATCGCCTCGTTTGATCAAATCACTCAACCGAACTGAATACTGCTTGGAGCCTTCACCACTGCGCACGATGGTCGCCTTGTTGCCAGCCGCAAAATCAGTGAGGCCTCCCACAGCGATCATCACGTCCAACAAGGTCATTTTTTGCTTGTAAGCCAGGAACTGGGGCTTGGCCGCCTCACCCACCACGCGAATCTGTTCACTGTAAGGACCAACAAAGCCAGTCACGATGACGGTGACCACCGGGTCTCGAACGTACTTGCTCAGTTGCTTTTCGACCTCGCGAGCGATTTGGTTGGAATTTTTCCCTTGCGCCACCAACTCGTCCACCAACGGGGTAGAGACCTTGCCATCAGGACGAACTGGCACACTCAAAGACAACTCAGGGTTGCGCCAAACAATGATGTTCAGCGAGTCACCTGGACCGACGATGTAGTTGTAATCGTCCGTTGAAGCCGAAAGCGGGGCCGGTGGGTACTTGGCCGAACCGCAAGCAGACAACAGAGCCACCAACAGTCCCAGTAAAAGCGATTTCAGTAACATGTTCAAAACTCACCTCTTGAGATGCAAAAACGATGGATGTGGCGGCGACAGTTGGGGAAACCGTCCGTTCCCAAGGACTGCCCTAACGCATACAAAACTAAGAGTCGGATTATGTATGCGCTAGCACTCGTTGTAACAGCGCCAATCCGAGAATAGGAGCCCCGCAGGTCTGATTTCGCTCGCGATTGGACAATGCCAGCCGCCCTTTGACCATCCCTTGAGCAAGGGGCCAAACTGTAAATGTCCAGTTTGGGCGAATAAATCACGCACACAGCCGTTCGTCGAAAACTAGAGTCGCGTTCAAGTAGTCACTTGATTTTCATGCTTTGGTGTTATCGATTCAGCCCAATGAAGCCTGAACCGTTCGCCCTGCGCTTGCCAAGGGCAGCACGCGCAACCTGGGCTTGGACATTGCCTTTAGGCCTGAGCTCAGTCGAACGGGCGTGGAGACTTCATCAGGCCGGATCAATAGGCGACAAAGCCTCCAAAAGCTCGCCCTTGAATCGATCACAGCCCAACAACAGCGTGGCCACCTCGGTGCAGTATCCTGCACGCCCATGATCCATGTCTTGACCGTTTGTTTGGGAAATATTTGCCGCTCGCCGATGGCGCAAGTGGTGCTTAGGCACCACGCCGAACTGCAAGCCGGCTTGCCTGGATTGCATGTGGAGTCCGCTGGCACGCACGCAGGCATGGCCGGGCAGCGAAGTGATTCTCGTGCACGCGCGGCACTGGCTCGGCGCGGTTACGAACCTGGTGACGACCGTGCTCGCCGCATTGTGGACAGTGACTTCGAGCGTTTCAATTTAATCCTGGCAATGGACAAACAAAACCTGAAAAGCTTGCAGGCCCTGTGCCCTGCATTGCATCAACACAAGCTCCACCTGTTTTTGGACTATGCCACCGAGATTGAAGACGACGAAGTACCGGACCCCTACTACGGCAGCGCTCAAGGTTTTGAGCGGGTTTTGGACTTATGCGAGGCGGGAGCCAAAGGGCTGATCTCAACGCTTCGACAAGGCAAGAGCCTCGGCTAGTACTGCGACACAGAGATAACGGAACAAGATGAAAGTGCTGCTTCGTGCGTATGGCAAGGCGCAGTTCTAGCCCGAATATTTCACCAGGTCGCTCTCCTATGTCCCGCAACACCGCATGAATGCTCACTTTCCTGGCTTCGAGCACCAAATCCAATTTGGTCCGAGCGCTACGCACCCGATTGAGCGGTGATGCGGCCTGCTTTCCGCGTTGCTCCGCCAAAGCCAGAGGCTTTGGCCTTCGTCAGGCACAAACAGTCCCCAAGGACTGTTTGTGTCCAGTCTCAGCCTCGCGGGCACGAGCCCGCAGCGTCGTCACCCTTGCAGGGCGCACCCGCGCTTGCAGGCGCGGGTCGTTCCGCAGGCGGACAGCACGCTGTCCGAAAGCCCTGCTACACCCTTGCCAGCGCACCGCATCTCCGCCCACTCGGGCGCGTCCCCGGTGAAATATCCGGGCTAGGCCTGAAGCGCTTTTATTCGCCGTTGCGCCATCCCAAGTACCCACACAGGGGAATGCGGCATCATGCTCACCCCTGTCTGGCTGCCACTGACAGCCTCGTGGCGGTTCCAACTGCCGGTAAACCAAGACAGCGCCAACTGGAGCAACCATGTCGATCATCTCGCGATTTTTCAAGAATGCCGCTGTTTTGGTGTTTGGCCTCACCGCATGCAGCATCAGCCAAGCCAGCCTCGTCGACTTAATCACCAAAGCCAAACCCAGCGTGGTGATTGTGGGCACCCACAGCCCCACAGACAACCCGCGCTTTAACTTGCGTGGCACTGGGTTTGTCGTAGGGGATGGGACCACGGTGATCACCAACGCGCATGTACTTCCAGAAGCCCCCTCGAACCCGACGGTCGTGCGCCAGTTGGTCGTACAACTGCTGGGAAGGCCTGGAGGCTTGGAGATGCGCGTCGCCACCGTGGTCAGCGTGGACAGAAACCGCGATCTGGCTTGGCTGCGAATAGAAGGATCACCCGTTCCAGCACTCACGCTGGGCAAACCAGCCTATGCGCCAGAAGGCACAGCGGTCGCCTTCATTGGATTTCCTATAGGCGGCGCATTGGGCTACTCGCCGGTAACCCACCGCGGCATCGTCTCATCCGTCACGGCCATTGCGCCGCCCATGGCCAGCGCACAGCAACTCAACCCTCAAGCCATTCTTCGCTTGCGTGAGGGCAGCTACGACATCTACCAACTGGACGCCACCGCCTACCCTGGCAACAGCGGCGGCCCGCTCCTGAGCGTTGAGACGGGAGAGGTCATTGGCGTGATCAATTCTGTCGTGGTCAGAAGCAGCAAAGAGTCGGCCCTCAGCAACCCTTCGGGCATCACCTACGCCATTCCAGTTCGTTTTGTGACCGAGCTGCTGGAACGGCGCTAATTAGCTCCTCACCCATCAGATTCTGTTTTGGTCACACGCCACGAATCATTTTTAGGCAGAGCGCAAATACTTCTGCTGCTGGCCTGTGTGGCGCTGGGCCTGGGCTTGGCCACACAACACCCGCTGTGGCCCACGGCCATGGTCTCACTGTGGTTGCTATGGACCATGCTGCTGGTCTGGCGACCCCAGATTTGGCTTTGGGCACTGCCGGCTGCACTGCCATTGGCCAACCTGTCGCCCTGGACGGGCTGGTTGGTGTTCGAGGAATTCGATCTGCTGATATTGGCAACACTCAGCGCGCTTCTTACGCACCAGCGCTTTTCGCACCAGCCCGTACTTCAACGAGCAGCCCCTCCAATCCAACACCTCACCATCGTCGCGGGGTTGCTTGCTTTTGGCGTGGGCAGCACCGTCTGGGGCATGCACGCCGCAGGTGGTGGGCGCTGGGATCTGTTCGCTTCCCACGAAGACAGCATGTGGGCCTTGCGGGCCAGCAAGGCCTGGCTCTGGGCCGTTTTGTTGTGGCCATGGTTGCGTCACAGCCTCATGAACGCACCGCTAGCCACTTTGAACCGAATTGGCGTTGGCATGGTGGTGGGGCTGTCCGTGGTCAGCTTGGTGGCCATCAATGAACGACTGGCCTACCCTGGCTTGACGGACTTTGTCAGCCACTACCGAACCACTGCCCTCTTTTGGGACATGCACGTCGGCGGCGCAGCCATTGACGCCTATCTGGCCTTGGCCACTCCTTTTGCGGTGTGGGCGCTGTGGCGCAACCAGGGCATGGCGTGGGGCTTGTCCAGCCTGCTGGCAGTCGGCGTGACCTATGCCTGCCTCACCACCTTTGCACGCGGCGTTTACCTCGCTGTGCTGGTTGGCCTGTTGGTGTGGTTGCTGGCCCGGTATACGCAACTCACGTGGCAAGGCAAGGCATCCCCGGGAATGCGTTGGTTGGCGCGCGGCTGCCTGGTACTGCTGACGCTGTGCGCTTGCGCAGGTTTGCTGCTGTTGTCGTTTGAAGCTGCAGGCACATGGGGTGCCGTGTTGTGCGCACTGATTCTCTCGACTCTGGCAGCTTGGCTCAAATGGCGCTCGCAGCATCAAGGCTGGCGGCTGCCAGCCAGTTTAGTTTTAGGTACCGTGTTGTTGATTGAGATCGCAGCGGTGTTAGGCGGAGACTCCTTCATGAACAAACGGCTGGAAGAAGGCCCGGCCGACCTGGACAACCGAATGGCCCATTGGCAGCACGGCCTGGGTTTGCTGCAAACACCGCGCGATTGGTTGATCGGCTTCGGCGCGGGGCGGTTTCCCGCCGCCTACGCAGCCTCTGACCCAAACCGAGACTTCTCGGGTCGGTTGCGTTTGGCCACGGGTACGAACACAGCGCACATCATTTTGGAGGGGCCGCGTCATCGAGACGACTTGGGCGGGCTTTTCTCCATCACCCAGCGTGTGCCTTTGACCTCCACCGGCCGGTACAGCGTGCGTTTGAACCTACAAGCGGCACAACCCACGTCCCTCTTGCTGCGGGTCTGTGAAAAACACTTGCTGTACGACAGAAATTGCCAAACCGCAGTAGTCCGTGTGCCAGCGTCTACAGACAACTGGACCGAGCTCACACGCCTGCTGCGCGGTCCGCACTTGGATCCGGGCGCTTGGTGGGCGTCGCGCAGCGCCGTGTTTTCGGTGGCGGTGCTGGACGTCCAAAAAAGCGTGGCGCTGCGCGGTGTAGAACTCGTGAGCCCACAGGGCCAATCCTTGCTGCGCAACGGCGATTTCGCTGCCGGATTGGCACACTGGTTTCCTAGTGCCCAGCGTTTTTACCTGCCCTGGCACACCGACAACTTGATGCTGGAGCTGTTGATAGAACGGGGCTTGCTTGGCTTGCTGGTATTCGCAGCCCTGGCGGTTGTGGCCGTGCGCGGACTGATCCGGGCCTTGGCCCTGCCAGACGAACAAGGCGGTGGACTGGTTCCTGCGCTCCTGGCCAGCGTCGCAGGCGTATTGACAGTGGGACTCGTGAGCAGCGTCTTGGACGTCCCACGCATCGGCTTTTTGATGTTCTTTTTTCTGATGCTCGGGATGACTCTGGGCGAGAAGTCAGCATCACTCAAGCAGACCTAATCTGCGGCTGATCATGCAGTGCCATTGATTTTGACGGTGTTCAGGACAACCGCCAGCCGCTTCGCCTTGAGCCTGTTGAAGGGCCTGCAACGAGGCAGGCGCTGGCTTCGGCGGGATCGACTCTAACGGTGTTTGGCGTCGCGATTCACGAACGCCATCATGCGGCGGCGTCAGTCCAGCTCCACACCCAAGCGCCCCATTTCCACAATGGCTTGAACACGGGAGGTCACGTTCAGCGCCTGGAGGATGGGTTTGACATGGGACTTGATGGTGGACTCGGCCACACCCAAGTCACGGGCAATCACCTTGTTCGACTTACCCAACAAAATCAATTTGAAAACTTCTTTCTGCCGGTCCGTCAGTGGCAACTCGGCGAGTTTTTTGTAAGTCGAGCTGTCCCGCAGAACCGAAGCATCGGGCACATCCAACGCGGTCGCCGGCAAATAAATGCGGTTGGAAACCACCGCCTTCAACGCCCCCTCTAACGCCAGCATAGACGCCGACTTGGGAATAAAGCCGATTGCCCCGTGGTAAAGCGCATCCAGCACCGTTTGTTTGTCTGACAGCGCAGACAACACCACCACAGGCAGGCCGTCATGGGCCTGTTTGAAAGCGACCAAAGCGTCCATTCCAGAGACGCCTGGGAGTCCTAAATCAAAAAAAACCATGTCCAAATCCGACTGCGTCTGCGCCATCACAAGCGCTGACGGCAAATCACCTGCCTCGAATGTTTCAATGGAGGGTGCCAGTCGCTCGAGCATGAGCTGCATTCCCTGCCGGAACAAGACATGATCATCGACGAGCAAAACTTTCATGACATCTGTTTCAATCAAAAAAGGGGGTGAGTGCAGCGCTGATTGTCTCCTGTGCTGAGGGTGTACTCCAGCGACACACGGTTGCTCATCCAGCATGCGCCAGCCCGCCTACTTCAGCAGGGACACGACCGTTCGGCGTTAGTTGGTCGAGCGGGGTGATGCCAGGTCGCTGCCCAACAACCCCGACAGAGCGATGGTCAGTGCCCGGGTGTTCAATGGCTTGGAAAGTACAGGGACGCCAAGCCGGGCGGCCGCGTCGTGCGGTGGTTGTCGTTCCGCCGTGATGAGCAACGCAGGTATGGTTTCATCAACCGCTTCACGCACCTTCACAATCGCGTTCAGCCCGCTGTCGGCGTCGCTGAGTCGGTAGTCCGTGATGATGAGGTCAGGCGTTCGCAGGGTGCTGTCCACCACGGCCAATGCCGATCTGGTCGAGTCGGCCTCCAGCACATGGCAACTGAAAGACAACAACAGAAGCCTCATGCTTTGGCGCACGGCGACATCGTCTTCAATGAGCAAAATCAGCAGTCCCGTGAGGTAGTGATCCAGCGCACGATCCCCCAGGACAGCATCGTCGGTGACGCCGGGTGCATTCACCCGAGGAACACACACCGCAAACAGCGATCCCCGCCCTGGACGCGAGCGAACAACCACGCGGTGATCCAAACGCTGCGCCACACGCTGAACGATGGACAGCCCGAGCCCTGTTCCACTCGCCTGGGCCAGCCCGGACTTGAGGGGCGAAATCTGGACAAACTCGTCAAAGATACGCAAACGGTCCCGCCGTGCAATGCCCAGGCCACTGTCCCACACCTGCAGCCACAAACTCGCACCGCGTTCACGCACACGAATCAACACATGGCCTTGCGATGTGTAACGAACCGCATTTGAAACCAGGTTGGCCAACAGCCGGTGCAACTCATCCGCATCGCTGTAGGCCCACGATGCCGCAGCTTGCACAGTCAGGCTCAGGCCCTTCTCCTGCGCCTGGGCTTGAAACTGTAGCTGCAGCCTCGCCAAAAGCGCGGGCACATGAACCGGGCCCACGCGCAAGGGCAAATCGCCGATATCGAGCTTGGAAACCTCCAACAAACCATCCAGCATGTCGTCCATGGCCTGAACCGATGCACTGATTTGCCGGTGCACAACCATGTCTGCATCGACACGCCTTGCCAGCGCCTTGGTCAACAGAGAAATGGAATGCATGGGCTGCCGAAGATCGTGACTGACAGCCGCCAGGAACCGAGTTTTCGCCTGACTTGCATGCTGCGCCTCCGCTCGCCGAACCTCCAGTTCACTCAACAAGGCCAGCCGCTCCTCCGCGTCATGCAGCGACCGTGAAATCAACGTGTTTTGAAGATAGGCCAGACGAATCAGCAATGCGACGCCAACCAAAAACGCCACCCCTAAGAGCGTGTTTACGATCTCCTGAGGAGCAACGCCAAGAATGCCAAGTGGACGAACTGTAGGCTGGTATTGAGCAGCCGCTCGCAGTTCTTCCACAGCCGCCGGTTCTTGTCCAACCAGGCAAAGCTGCGCTCGACGATCCAGCGCTTGGGCATGACCTTGAAGGTGTGCAACTCGCTCCTCTTGGCGATCTGTACCGTCACATGCCCTCCAAGAACCTCTTGCACGCCCTGCGCGAAGGGCTCTCCCACGTACCCGCTGTCAGCCAGCAAGCTTTGCACCCGTGCCAGTCCCGGTTTGCAACGCTGCAGGGCCTGCAGCGCCCCCTTGCGGTCAGTCACCTCGGCCGTCGTCACCGCCACTGCGTGCGGCAACCCTGGCGTGTCCACTGCAATGTGTCGCTTGATGCCCGAAACCTTCTTGCCCCCGTCATAGCCCTTGAGCGCCGCCGTGTCCGTATTCTTCACGCTCTGCGCGTCCACGATCAACAGCGTGCTGCATGCGTTGCGCCCCAGTCTGTCTCGGGCCGCGCCAACCTGATTTTTTTAAAGCCCGTTCCAACACGCTCACACCGTCCTGGTCAGGCTCACTCCATTTGCGCCAGTAGGCATAGACCGTCGTCCACTTCGCAAACTCGCTCGGCAAGAACCTCCACTGGCAACCCGTTCGCAGCAGGTACAGCACCGCGCAGAACACCTCATACAGATCCACCTTCGTCGGCTTGGTCGCCTTGCGCACGCTGCGCAGCAGCGGCTCAATTTGCTCAAACTTCTCCCGGCTGATGTCGCTGGCGTATCTCTTTCTCTTCATCTGCCTATTTTCGGGTCAGAAGAAGATCGTAAACACGCTCTAAGACACTGGGCAGCAACTCACCGCTGCGCAACATGGCTGCGCTATGCAGCAGCGCAACTGGGACAGCCACCGCAACAATGCTAGGGCGGTAAGTGACTTGCAAGCTCAAAGAACCGACGACGATCAGCAACAAACCGATCGTGATGAACGGCGCATAAAGCGTCATGTCTTTGAGCACCAAAAATCCGACCACTCCAAATTGAAGACCCGCGACAGTTTGCAGCGTGCCCACACCCATTTCCCAGCGCCTCAAATCATCGTCAGGAACATTGGCTTTGGCGAAGCGCGCAAACAAATTAGCCATCAGCGCGAGGGAGCAGAGACTGAACACCGCCCAAAGAATCACCCAGACACTCGGATTGATGTGCCACAAACTCACAAACCACAGTAAAACGCCACCAACGGTGGCAACCACGTTGTGTGTGCTTTCAGCCATCAGGGACCGAAATTGCTGCCGCGCAATTCGTTGTGACAGCGGCGACTGACCCACAGTGAGGGATAGATCGGGCAAATGCCGCCATGGTGACAGCAGATGCTTCCATGACTCCGCCAAAGCGGTGCCCATTTCATGGCGCAAATTCGTGTTGTTTGATGTTGCCCGCAACCCCTTCTCCCCTCGGCGAACGATGCACTGGGTGGTCCCCAGCGCCATGTGTCATTGGCCCATTGACGCGCTCACGCCCCACCTGCCCCGACCCGTTGACCACAGCACAGCGACCGCGCACATCCGTCAACGTTCTTGTAGCAAACCCATCTGCTCCAGGCGCAACAATATCGACGTCTTGTCGGTGCGTGATACCTCCCGCCAGTCGCGGTTTTCTTGAGCACCGATAAGAGCATAGAGCAGGTTGCGGTTGACTTCGCTGTGGCGTTGTTTGAGTTGGCGGTAGAGGTCAAAGACATCGACCGATTGCAAATCGTTGGCCGTGTGGAAGCCCATGTCGGCGAGCCAGCTTCTCGATACCGAACCCAAACCAAGCAAGGTGTTGTTGGCTGGCGATGTTTTTAGTTCGGACTCCGCACCACTCATCGTTCCAACACCCGCTTCATCGCCGCGCCCGTATGGCTTTTCGGATTCTTCACCAATGCCTCTGGTGGACACTCGGCCACCAGCGCGCCGCCATGCACGCCCCCTTCAGGCCCCAGGTCGATGACCCAGTCGGCTTCGGCGATGACATCCAGGTCGTGTTCGATGACCACCACGCTGTGACCGCCCTGCACCAAACGGTGCAGCACCTGGATGAGTTTTTCGACGTCGGCCATGTGCAGGCCGACCGTGGGTTCGTCCAGCACATAAAGCGTGTGCGGCGATTTTTTGCCGCGCCGAGTGACGTCGTCGCGCACCTTGGTGAGTTCGGTGACCAGCTTGATGCGCTGGGCTTCGCCACCGCTCAAGGTGGGCGAGGGTTGGCCCAAGGTGAGGTAGCCCAAGCCGACGTCTTTGAGCAATTGCAAAGGGTAGGAGATGGCAGGCATGCTGCCGAAGAATTCGACGGCTTCGTCAATTTCCATGCGCAAGACATCACCGATGGTTTTGCCGCGCCAAGTCACGGCCAGCGTCTCTGGGTTGAATCGCTGGCCGTGGCAGGTGCCGCAGGGCACTTTCACGTCGGGCAGGAAACTCATCTCGATGGTGCGCATGCCTTGGCCTTCGCAATCAGGGCAGCGGCCTTCTCCGGTGTTGAAGCTGAAGCGCGCCGGTGTGTAGCCACGGGCACGCGACTCCAGGGTGTCGGCGAAGAGTTTGCGGATGGTGTCCCAAAAGCCAATGTAGGTGGCAGGGCAGGAGCGCGGGGTTTTGCCGATAGGGGTTTGGTCCACTTCGAGCACACGGTCGATTTGCTGCCAGCCTTGCACTTCCTGGCAACCGCCCCAGATGGCGGACGCTGCGCCAGTTTCACGGGCGCGTTTGGCGCCGGTGGTATTGATGAAGAGCAAGTTGGCCAGCAACACGTCACGTGCCAAGGTGGACTTGCCAGAGCCGCTGACGCCGGTGACGGCGACCAAGCGCTTGAGGGGCACACGCACGTTCAGTTGCTTCAAGTTGTGCAGCGAGGCGTTGACGATGTGGAGGTGGGGTGTTAACTCCCTCGCCCCTTCGGGGAGAGGGTTGGGGTGAGGGGAGACTGGTGACGGGCCAAGTTGCTTTCCCTCACCCCAACCCTCTCCCGCAAGCGGGAGAGGGAGGAATACAGCGCGCCTTGGAAACAGCGGGTGCTTGAGCGGATGCGCCAACACTCTCCCTGTCACCGAATCGGCATTGGCCGACAAATCAGCCGCAGAGCCTTGGGCCACCAGCCGCCCGCCGCGCACCCCAGCCCCAGGGCCAATGTCGATCAGGTGTTCGGCGCGGCGTATGGTGTCTTCATCGTGTTCCACGACAACCAAGGTGTTGCCTTTGTCGCTCAGGTTTTGCAGGGCATTCAGGAGAATCTGGTTGTCACGTGGATGCAGGCCAATGGTGGGCTCGTCCAGCACATAACAAACGCCCTGCAGGTTGCTCCCGAGCTGTGCGGCCAAACGAATGCGCTGGGCTTCGCCGCCGCTCAGGGTGGGGGCGGCGCGATCCAAAGTGAGGTAGCCCAGGCCAACTTCTTCAAGGAAGGCCAGGCGGCTTTGAATTTCAGTCACCACGTCGCGCGAAATCTCCAGGTCGCGGCCCGTCAGGCGCAAGCTATCCACCCATTTTTTGGCCTCGTTCACCGGCCACTGCGCCACCCAAGCGATGGAGTGGCCGTCAAAGGTCACCCCGCGTGAGACAGGGTTCAGGCGTGTGCCGTGGCAGTCGGGGCAAGGGGCATCCACCACACCGTCGACGTCGGCTTCTTCGGAAGGGAAACTTTGCTCGCGGCCTTTTTGCTCATCGTCCCGAACCGAGTCGTCAAACGCTTTGCGTTGCTCGCGCGTCAACGCTAAACCTGTGCCCACACAGGTGGTGCACCAGCCGTGTTTGCTGTTGTAGCTAAAAAGGCGCGGATCTAGTTCTGGGTAACTCGTGCCGCACGCCGGGCAGGCGCGTTTGGTGGAGAACACCTTCACCTGACCAATGTGGCCGGTGGGTGCGTCCGTCAGCATGGCGCCTTTCAAACCATCCAGTGGCGCCAGTACATGCATCACGCCTTTGCCCGCATCCAGCGCCTGCGCCAGCAAGGCACGCAGCTCGGATTCATGGCTGGCGCTGACGATGAGCTCGCCCACCGGCAACTCCAAGGTGTGTTCCTTGAAGCGGTCCAGGCGCGGCCACGGCGCGGTTTTGATGAACTCGCCATCCACACGCAAATGGCTGTGGCCCCGGTTTTTGGCCCAACGCGCCAAATCGGTGTACAGCCCCTTGCGGTTGACCACCAAGGGCGCGAGCAAACCAATGTGCTGGCCTTTGAAGTCACGCAGGATTTGTGCGGTGATGCTCTCGGCAGATTGCGGGCGCACTTCGGCGCCATCGTTCACACAGTGTTGCAAACCAAGCTTCACATAGAGCAAGCGCAAAAAATGCCACACCTCGGTGGTCGTGGCCACCGTGCTTTTGCGGCCGCCACGCGACAGTCGCTGCTCAATGGCCACGGTGGGCGGTATGCCGTAAACCGCATCCACCTCGGGGCGGCCCGCCGGTTGCACCAGGCTGCGGGCATAGGCGTTGAGTGATTCCAAATAACGCCGCTGGCCTTCGTTGAACAAAATGTCAAACGCCAGTGTGCTTTTGCCCGAGCCCGACACGCCGGTGATCACAGTGAATTTGTCGCGGGGAATGCTGACGTTGAGCGCTTTGAGGTTGTGCTCGCGTGCGTTGACGATGCGTATGGAGTTGGTTCCCTCTCCCTCTGGGAGAGGGTTAGGGTGAGGGCTCGGTCTGCGACCACGAATTACGGCTTGGAGTGGAGTTCCCTCACCCCAGCCCTCTCCCAGAGGGAGAGGGAGTTTTTCTTTGACCTCGTGCCCGTCGAACCCCATGGCGACGTCGTATTCCGCCAGCGCCCGGCCGGTGTGTGACAACGCATCACGTTTGACAGACTCCGGTGTGCCCACGCACATCACCTGGCCACCCGCATCGCCGCCCTCGGGGCCGAGGTCGATCAACCAATCGGCGGCACGCACCACGTCCAAGTTGTGTTCAATGACGATGATGGAGTGGCCTGCATCCAGCAGCTTGCGAAACGCGCGCATCAGTTTGGCGATGTCGTCAAAGTGCAGGCCGGTGGTGGGCTCGTCGAACATGAAGAGCGTGCCGCGTTTGGCCACCTGCTGTTTGCTGGCGGTGGACGCTTGGGCTGTTTCCGCCAAGAAACCCGCCAGCTTCAAGCGCTGCGCTTCGCCACCACTCAAGGTGGGCACGGGCTGGCCGAGCTTCACATAGTCCAGCCCCACATCGACAATGGGCTGCAACACACGCAACACTTCGCGGTCTTGGGCGAAGAGTTGCACGGCTTCTGAAACCGTGAGTTCGAGCACGTCGGCGACCGACAAATCGCGCAGAATGTCGCCAGGCAACCGCCGGTCAATTTTCACCTCCAGCAATTCAGGTCGAAACCGTTTGCCGTCGCAGTCAGGGCAACGCAAATACACGTCGGACAAAAACTGCATCTCCACGTGCTCAAAGCCAGAGCCACCGCAAGTCGGGCAGCGCCCATTGCCAGCATTAAAACTGAACATGCTTGCGCCATAACCACGCTCCAGCGCGAGTGGTGCTTGTGCAAAGAGCTTGCGGATTTCATCAAACGCGCCGACATAACTGGCAGGGTTGGAACGCGCGGTTTTACCGATGGGCGATTGATCCACAAAGACCGCATCCGACAACCAATCGGCGCCCAGCAAGGCCTCGTGCGCCCCAGGCGACTCGGTGGCTTTGCCAAAGTGGCGCAACAGCGCCGGGTGCAGCACGTCTTGCATCAAGGTGCTTTTGCCGGAACCACTCACACCCGTGACACACACCAGGTGTTGCAACGGGAATTCGACGGTGATGTTTTTCAGGTTGTGCTCGGTCGCGCCTTGAAGAATCAACTTCGGTGTGGCGGGCGTGACGAGTCGTTTGAGCCCGAAGCCCACCTGTTTGCGCGCGCCGAGGTAAGCGCCGGTCAGCGTGTCCGCTTGGCGGATGGCTTCGGGCGTGCCGTCGAAGACAATTTGTCCACCGCGTTCACCGGGCCCGGGGCCCATGTCAATCAGCCGGTCGGCGGCCAACATCACGGCCGGGTCGTGTTCCACCACCACCAGAGTGTTGCCCGCATCGCGCAAGCGGTGCATGGCTTCGACGATGCGGTTCATGTCACGCGGATGCAGACCAATGCTGGGCTCGTCCAGCACGAACAAGGTATTCACCAACGAGGTGCCCAAGGCCGTGGTCAGGTTGATGCGCTGCACCTCACCGCCACTCAAGGTGCGGCTTTGGCGGTCCAGCGTGAGGTAACCCAGGCCCACCTCGCAGAGGTAACGCAAGCGGGTGCGGATTTCATCCAGCAGCAGCTTGAGGGCGTCGTCCAGCAAGGTGCTGGGCAGTTGCAGCGTTTCAAAAAAGACGCGCATGCGGTCGATGGGAATCAGCATCAAGTCATGCACGGTGAGGCCGGGCAAGGCCTCGAGTTGTTCGCGTGACCACAACACGCCTCGGGGCATGAAGCGTTGATGCCGACTGCTGATGTGATTAACAGCGGCTGTAACATCACCCTCCGTTCGGGCTGAGCCTGTCGAAGCCAGCGCGTCACTGGCTGGGGGCACTTCGACAGGCTCAGTGCGAACGGAGAATGGCGGCTCAGCCCGAACGGATTGGGGTGCCCTGCCAACCAAGTTGGATGCCAGCACCCTGTCCGCGTCCACCTTCGTCCCCAAGCGCCACAGCAATGCCTCGGTTTTTAGCCGCGCGCCACCACACACCCCGCAGGGGTTGTAGCTGCGGTACTTGGACAAGAGCACACGAATGTGCATCTTGTAGGCCTTGCTTTCCAGGTACTCAAAAAACCGCTTCACGCCGTACCACTGTTTGTTCCAGGCGTTGGCTTTGCCCGTCCAGTTCGGGTCGCCGTCGATCACCCAGCTTTTTTGGGCTTCGGTGAGATGCGACCACGGCGTGTCGCGCGGAATGCCGGCATCACCAGCGTGGCGCATCAAGTCGTCCTGGTTCTCCGCCCAAGCCGGGGTTTGCAGGGTTTTGATGGCACCGGCGCGCAGGGTTTTTTTGGGGTCAGGAATGACCAGGCCATAGTCCACACCAATCACCCGGCCAAATCCACGGCAGGTCTCACAAGCGCCCATGGGCGAGTTGAAAGAGAAGAGCGCGGGCTGCGGGTCGCTGTAGCGCAAGTCACTGTCGGGGCAGTGCAGGCCGGTGGAGTAGCGCCAGAGGGTTGGCTCGGTGGGGCCTTCGACGGGCTCAGGCCGAACGGTTTTGGCATGCGCCGACCCTTCGACAAGTCCTGTCCTGAGCCCCGTCGAAGGGTCAGGGCGAACGGGTTGGGGGGGCGACAAGCCCTGTTGATCCACATGACCTGACACACCCTCCGCCAAACCTGAACCACTCTCCGTTCGCCCTGAGCCTGTCGAAGGGCCGGGCTGAGCTTGTCGAAGCCCTTCCGCCATGACATGCACGCTGACCCGCCCACCACCCCGTTTGAGCGCCGCCTCGATGGCCTCCATCACCCGCACTTTTTCCGCACCTTGCACCCGAAAACGGTCGGCCACCACGTCCAGCAACTGACGCGGCCCGGTGGGCGAGGCCACCTCACGCTGCGCATGCACCTTGGTGTAACCGCTGGCCGACAACCACTGCTCAATTTCCTCGGGCGAAGTCGCGCCGGGCAACTCCACCGGGAAGGTGATGACCACACGCGGGTCGTGCGCCTTCGTGCGCTCCAACAAGTCGGCGTAAATCGTCTCTGGCGTGTCGTGGCGCACGCGCTGCGCGGTCTGGCTGTCAAACAAATCGGCCGCCCGGGCAAAGAGCAACTTCAGGTGGTCGTTCAACTCCGTCATCGTGCCCACGGTGGAGCGCGAGGTACGCACCGGGTTGGTCTGGTCGATGGCGATGGCGGGCGGCACACCGTCCACGCGGTCCACCGCAGGTTTGTCCATGCGGTCGAGGAACTGGCGGGCGTAGGCGCTGAAAGTTTCTACATAACGCCGCTGGCCTTCGGCATAAAGCGTGTCAAACACCAGGCTCGATTTGCCCGAGCCACTGGGGCCCGTCACCACCGTCATCTCCCCGGTGCGGATGTCGAGGTCGATGTTCTTCAGGTTGTGTTGACGGGCACCACGGATGCGGATGAGGCCGGAGGTCATTGATTGCGCCCTCAACCCAGAAGCCACAGTGGAACAAATGCACGCCCCAGGTCCATAGGCATTGCGCCATGTTGACACTGCGGGTCAGTACTGGCTTGCAGAGAACGTTCAATGTTCATTTGATTTTTTCAACGATGCAAAGCTGGCAAATGCCGCTTCTGGGTTGACTTAAAGATGCTCTGCATAACTCTCGTGAGGCTGTGGTAGCGCGGATCGGGACGGGCTACAAAGCGCTTTTCGGAGCCACTGGGGCTATTGAAGAAAAGCAACGCCGTAGACTGCCCGAGTCCGTTCTGCCACAGTCCGCAAGGCGTTATGAAGAGCATCCTGGAGCAAGTCCATTCTAGGGAGGCCCTGCGTGACTCTTGCGCTGTTAGGGCAACGTAAGTTGAAGTGGGCTACAAGGCGTTTTTTGCAAACCATGCCACGCCTGCTGGCGAGTCAAACTACGCCGTAGGCTGCCAGAGTCCTTGCCGCCGCAGTCCACAAAGGGTTATTCAGCCGATGGGGGCCTCTGCGCATGGTGATGTTGCCGTGCGACTTGATGCGATTCAAGCGCCGGAGGGTGTGCTGGCAAAGTCGACCCCAGTCAGCAAGCTTCCAGATCGGCCGCCCCGGCACATCACGCAGCTCCCTCTTGAATCCCCGTGATCCATCCCTATAATGAATTTATTAGCACTCGGTCTACCCGAGTGCTAATAACAGCTTAACTTCCCAGAACGGGATCTGCCTGTTGAAGTGAATGGGCGCACACTTTGCGCCTGAGCTTTAAGATTCTTTATCAGTCATCAAGGAGATGCTATGAAACTTCGTCCTCTGCACGACCGCGTCATTGTCAAGCGCCTGGAACAAGAAACCAAAACCGCCTCGGGCATCGTCATTCCTGACAACGCCGCCGAGAAACCTGACCAAGGTGAAGTCCTGGCCGTGGGCCCAGGCAAGCGCAGCGACAAAGGCGACTTCATTGCCTTGAACATCAAGGTCGGTGACCGCGTTTTGTTCGGCAAGTACAGCGGCCAAACCGTCAAGGTTGATGGCGACGAGTTGCTGGTCATGCGCGAAGAAGACCTCTTCGCGGTTGTCGAGAAATAAAGCTACTGCGCGGCGCGCTGGCGGCGTTGCGCGGTGCTCGCAATCCTCACGTACAGAAGTACGTTCCGGTTGCTGTGCTCCGTGCGATGGATCACCCCAAAGCGCCATCACACCGCTCGCTACGCTTTCTTTCCCAACAACAACTGAGTGGGTAAAGAAAGCGACTAACTAACCTACTGAATCCGGAGAAATAAACATGGCAGCAAAAGACGTTATTTTCGGCGGCGAAGCCCGCGCACGCATGGTTGAGGGTGTGAACATCCTGGCCAACGCAGTCAAAGTGACCCTGGGCCCTAAAGGCCGCAATGTGGTACTGGAGCGCTCTTTCGGCGCCCCCACCGTGACCAAGGACGGTGTGTCCGTGGCCAAGGAAATTGAGCTCAAAGACAAGCTCCAGAACATGGGCGCCCAAATGGTCAAGGAAGTGGCCTCCAAAACCAGCGACAACGCTGGCGACGGCACCACCACCGCCACCGTGCTGGCCCAAGCCATCGTTCGCGAAGGCATGAAGTACGTGGCCGCTGGCATGAACCCGATGGACCTGAAGCGCGGCATCGACAAGGCTGTGATCGCCTTGGTGGCCGAGCTGAAGAAGGCCTCCAAAGCCACCACCACCAGCAAAGAAATCGCTCAAGTTGGCTCCATCTCTGCCAACAGCGATGACTCCATCGGCACCATCATCGCCAACGCGATGGACAAGGTTGGCAAAGAAGGCGTGATCACCGTGGAAGACGGCAAGAGCCTGGACAACGAGCTCGACGTCGTTGAAGGCATGCAGTTCGACCGCGGCTACCTGTCGCCTTACTTCATCAACAACCAAGAAAAGCAATCCGCTTTGTTGGACAACCCCTTCGTGCTGCTGTTCGACAAAAAGATCAGCAACATCCGCGACCTGCTGCCCACACTGGAGCAAGTAGCCAAGGCCGGTCGTCCTTTGCTGATCATTGCCGAAGAAGTTGAAGGCGAAGCCCTGGCCACCTTGGTGGTCAACACCTTGCGCGGTATCTTGAAGGTTGTGGCTGTGAAGGCCCCTGGTTTCGGCGACCGCCGCAAAGCCATGCTGGAAGACATCGCCATCCTGACCGGCGGCAAGGTCATTGCTGAAGAAGTGGGCCTGACACTCGAAAAAGTGACGCTGGCCGACCTCGGCCAAGCCAAACGCGTCGAAGTGGGCAAAGAAAACACCACCATCATTGATGGCGCTGGTGCCGCTGCCGACATCGAAGCGCGTGTCAAACAAGTGCGCATTCAAATCGAAGAAGCCACGTCTGACTACGACCGCGAAAAACTGCAAGAACGCGTGGCCAAGTTGGCTGGCGGTGTTGCAGTGATCAAGGTTGGCGCAGCCACCGAAGTCGAAATGAAAGAGAAAAAAGCCCGCGTGGAAGACGCCCTGCACGCCACCCGCGCTGCGGTGGAAGAAGGCATCGTGGCCGGTGGTGGTGTGGCACTGCTGCGCGCACGCCAAGCTGCTGGCACCATCAAAGGCGACAACGCTGACCAAGACGCCGGCATCAAGCTGGTGCTCAAGGCCGTTGAAGCCCCACTGCGCGAAATCGTCTACAACGCAGGCGGCGAGCCCAGCGTGGTGGTCAATGCAGTGTTGGCCGGCAAAGGCAACTACGGCTTCAATGCCGCCAACGACACCTATGGCGACATGATCGAAATGGGCATCTTGGATCCAACGAAGGTCACTCGCACCGCACTGCAAAACGCAGCATCGGTGTCGTCGCTGATGTTGACGACCGAGTGCATGGTTGCCGAAGCACCGAAAGACGAAGCACCAGCTCCTGGCGGCGGCGGCATGGGTGGCATGGGCGGCATGGGCATGGACATGTAAGTCGGGACCTCCCGCTTGCAAAACGAAGGGCCGCGAAAGCGGCCCTTTTTTCATGTCTGCAGAAAGTGTTGCTGGTGTGACGGTCTCAAGGTTTCGCCAGCAACAAGATGATTTCGTTGGTCAGCAGGTCGTCTTCAGGATAACGGCCTTTCAGTGACTCAGGCACGGCCATGTCCACACGGCGACGCTCTTGTTTGGCCACGGTGAAACCGACACGGGTCATCAAGTCCACCAGTTGATCAGCCGTCAAACGATTGAGCGTGCGGTACTCATTGAAGACGAAATGTTTGTAGCCTTCCACCCCAAAATCGTCGAAACCAAAATCACGCTCGGCACCGTCGATCTCGCCTTGGTGGGCCTGTATGACCCGCCACAGTTCTTCATCGCTCGCCAACAAATGGTGCCAGGGCACATCGTCATAGCGGCGCAAATGCGAGCCAAACGGTGAATAGAACAAAGGCTCAATTTGGAGAAAGAAAAATCCACCCGGCAGCAAGGTGTTGTAGAGGTCACGCGCTATCGGCTCCAGTTGGTCTTTTTGAATATGTTCAAAGGTGGACCAGCTGAAAATGCCATTGACCTGCATGCGTCCACTCAATGGCGCACCAGGTTTGATGGTGTCAAAGCGCAAGCTGCGCGGCACACGGCGCAAACCCAACTGCTCCTTGGAAATGCGCTTGAGCTTGTCGTACTCTTGGCGAATGTCGATGCCGTAGATATCAGTCGCACCGTACCGAAGCACCAAACCCAAATCGGTGATGCCATCTCCGCAGCCAAAACTCAACAACTTGGCGGTGCGCAGATCGAGCACACTGCCCAACCAGTGGTTCACCAAGTCGGTGGCATAGTGGAAGTGGGCGCGAAACCATTCATCGGAAATGAGCTCGGCGTTCCAAGTGGGTGGGCCGTACAGACGGTCTGACAGTCGATCCAACAAATGCATGCGCTGAGTCTCCAGTGCTCTCGATTGGTACAACTGCGTCAAGGGCAACGCAGGACGTAGGCGTCTTGATGGTTCCAAAACTGCAGCAAGGCTTTGTGTTGAAGCGCCGCAGCACCGAGTGTCTTGTCAATTTGAGACATGACAAATTCTTCGGAGGTGAAAGTGGTGCCGTATTGCTCGACGTCGATCGCCGAGGATTCACTCGATGGCGCAAAGAAGAATCCTTCGTCATCCAGCGTGACGTTGTCATGTTTTGCGGCCTTCATGCCGTGCGTCGAAAACACCAACACACCGCCCGGTGCTACGCCGTTGTACAAACATTTCAACCATCGGCCCCAGGTACTTTTGGGCAGGTGGCTGAACAGGGACAGCACGAACACCACATCAAATTTTTGCGGAAAAACGACCTGCTCCGGGACCAGTGAAGACTGAAAACCACGGACAGCAAAGGTACGACTAGAAAACGAGACAGCGTCAGAAACAACGTCTGAGACCGTGACACGCTGCGCGCCTATCGCTTTCACCAGATGACGGGTGAAACGTCCGTGGCCACTGGCAAACTCCAAAAAACTACTTGTCTTGAGCAGCGGTTTGTCGACTTCCTCAAGCAGGACCATCAACTCGGACAAGGTACGCCAGCCATCGGCGAAGTAGTCACGCAAAGGGTTCTGGCTGGAAGGATGTGAGCAGAAGAATCTGAAGATGTCGTCTTCCGGGGATATTTGGCAGTTCAATCCCATCATGTTGGTGAACGAACCTGACAAGCCATGCGCTTCTATCAAGTGATGCGCTTCTAGCCTTGCGTGTGAGTCCGACAGGAGGGATTGCAAAAGCGGCGTGGCCATGTCGCGCTCACCGCAAGCCAGGTGTTGCTGGGCTTGGCGCAAGCGCTCTTGGACAGATGGCACAGCAGTGTTGGGATGGTTCATTCGTGAAGAGTAGATAAATCGTGTGGAGGGGTTGTCGCACGCACTCGTTGTGTGAACACGGACCCTAAGACCAATGGTGTGGCAAACGCACAAGCCCCGGCATCAGTGTTGGCGAGACCACCTTGAAGTGAAAAAACTGGAACCATTGGTCGTAAACCACCAGGCCACTCTCATCAAACAAAAAAGCGCTCACGACATACTCGCCGCTGTGCAAAGGCAGGTTCGGGAAAGTCAGAACAGATTGCCACTTTCCTTCGCCCAGGTCACTTGGAACTGCGCCCTCCTCGTGGGTAGCCAACGAAGTGATACCCACACCTTTGGATTGTTCAATCATGAACCCCACATTGGGACGCTCCTGCCCACGTCCTCGAACGGTGATCGTGGCAATGAGGTCGGGACCTGTCAGCAACTGGGGATCACCTTCACCGAGGTTGGCAAGTTCAACGCCGAGTATGCGTGCGGTTCCATCGTCAACCACCTCAGTCGCTTTCACGTCGGCGTTTTGCACAGCTTCCGGTGTTTTTAGCGCGCCGTCCTCGTTTGCTTCCTCGGTGAATTCAGAGTCTGCCTGAGACGATGCGTCGTCAGCAGATCCATTGAGCAATCGGGTGTGAACGCCGTAGGCACCAAGCACGGCTTCGGTTTCTCCAAATTCTCTAACCCGCCCGCCATCTATCCACATCGCCGTGTCGCAGAGATGGCGAATGTGGTACGGGCTGTGCGAACAGAACAAAATGGTGCAACCGTTGCTGCGAAATGCCGTGATGCGTTCAACGCATTTTTTCTGGAAATGCTGGTCGCCCACGGCCAGCGCTTCGTCAATGATCAGCACATCGGGTTGCACTGCGGTCACCAACGCAAAAGCCAAGCGTACCGTCATCCCCGAAGAGTACGTTTTTACAGGACGGTCAATGGCATTGCTCAACTCGCAGAACTCCAGAATGCTGGGTTCTAGGTCGTTCAACTGGTCGCGACTCAGTCCAATCAGGTTTCCTGCGAAATAAAGATTGTCTCGACCCGTGAAGTCGGGATGAAAGCCCGCCCCCAGTTCCAGAATCGCCGTCAAACGCCCTACTCTTTCAATGCTTCCGACGGACGGTTGGATGGTTCCTGCGATGAGTTTGAGCAAGGAACTCTTGCCGGCTCCGTTGTCACCGATGAGCCCTAAACATTGACCACGTTTCAAACTGAATGAAACCTCACGCACCGCCCAATGGCTGCGGTAATTGGCCTTTCCAGTTACCAGCGATTTAAGTCGCTCGCGCGGCGAGGCATAAAGCCGGTACTCTTTACCGACCTCTTTGACTACCAAGACATTTTCCGAGCCTTTTTCTGTCATCACAGCCAGTCCACGAGTTGATCGCGGCTTCTTGCGCAGACGCGATTCAGCACCAATGCCAACACCACCAACCACGCCAGGGTAATCAACCAACTGCTGGTTGGTGGCCACCTGCCCTCCAGCAGCACCGCTTGATAGGCCGTTACCAATCCGGACATTGGGTTCAACCAAAGCACCCAACGCCACGCTTCTGGAAAAAGGCGAGTCGGAAATAGTATGGGCGAAAGGTAGATACCAACTGATAGCAGGAAACCCACCAACTGAAGCACGTCTCTCAGCGCTGCGGCGAGTATTGCAAGCAGGTAAGCCATGACCAGGGACATCAGCAATTGCAGCAGGACCAACACCGGAAGTGCCAAGGTCGCTGCCCCGCCTGGATTCCAGAAGGTATATAGGGCCACCATCAGTGCGAATAACGGTCCGTAAATGGCCGCACTTGCCAGGACGGAACGCGTGACGAACAACACGGGTGGCAAGGGACTTTTCTGTAACACGCTGCCAGCGTCGATCAGGCTGTTCATTCCTCGCGAAATAGAATCACAAAATGCCATCCAGGGCAACATACCCACAATCAGGAATACTCCGAGCCCCTTGTCCGTGGCCGCCTCACCCGTGCGCATGGCAAAAACGATGTCGAATACCAGGTAAAAGGTGGCAATCGTGAGCAGGGGCTGAAGATACGGCCAAATCAAACCAAGGGCCGTGCCAGCATGGCGAGCGCTCACTTCTCTTCGTGTAAGTACACCAACCAGTGCACGGCCACGCCACACGGCGTTAATTTCACCTATTAGGGTCCGCATGCGATCTAAATATGGAATTCCGTGATCATTTCTAACGAGAATACCCGCCCAATGGGCGGGTATTCAGTATTATCGTCGACCGGAATCAATAATTTTTAATTCTTGTTTATTGAGGCTTTTTATACCTGCTGGCAAACGATTCCACCGCTTCTTTGTTGATTTTTGCGGATTGTTCAATTTTTTGTGCTTCCACTGCGCGCGCCTCTTGCGTCACGGTTGAACGCACCTCTTTCATGAGTTCGTCTTTAACCTCACTGAAGGCACGAACACGCGGTTCACGGCGATCATCTAGTTTGAGTATGTGGTAACCAAAGCTTGTCTGCACAATGTCGCTGAGGTCGCCTTTGTTCTTCAATGAGAAAGAAGCTGCCTCAAACTCTGGAACCATGCGGCCCTTCATGAAGTAACCCAGGTCGCCGCCTTTTTCTGCGCTGCCTTTATCAGCAGAGTGCTCCTTGGCTACTGCTGCAAAATCAGCGCCACTTTTGAGGTCGGCCAATATCTTTTCCGCTTTGGCACGGGATTCCGGCGTGACCTCGGAAATCAAGATGTGCCGGATGCGAACCTCTTCGCCGACTTTGAAGCGGTCTTGCTTCGCACGATAGCTGTTCAGCGCGAGGCCTTCTGCGACGTTATCAGCAGGGGTTGTTTTTTTATCAATCTGTTCGAGCCGGGCATCTGAGAGCACTTTGTCTCGCGCCACACGCAAGGCGGCTATCACTTGGGGATCTTTATCCAGGCCTGCGGCCAAGGCTTGCTCAGCCAACATTCGGCGAGCATAAAGATTGGAGGCGATCTGTAAGACGGTTTCCGGTTTTTGCAGCACAAGCGAACGCATCTCAAGTGGCATGCGCAAAGAGTCTGCCTGCATGTCCTGTTCTGTGATTGCGGTCTTGTCGCCCTGAATCAGAACCAGCGTTGAGCCCGTGGCCCAAGCAGAGGCAGAGGCAGAGGCAGAAAGAACGCCCGCTAAAACGACCAATGCGCTTAGATTTTTGGAAATAGAAGAGTGCATAAACAGTTTCATTGACGAATTTCCAGCAAAAATGAAAAAAAGGCGGGGAAACCCCGCCTTTTTTGATCGCATTTCTGCGATTAAGTGCCCGAAAAATTACGGACGGGTCACGCGGTGCTGCCAAGTGATACCGTAGGTACCAACCGTTCCTGGGGTAGCTTGGCCGTTGGTCAACTTGATGAAGGACTGACCAATGATAGGCAGACCAGCTTCCAAGTTGTAAGCAGCAGCGTTGTATGCGTCCGTACCCAATCCGGTCAAAGCATTACGTGGGCCGAGAACAGTGGGGTTACCACCGTTGGCGGTTCCAACAACTGCGTAACCGTTAACAAAAGGACCAGACGTATTGCCAGCATTTGCTTTGATCGACTGACGCGCCACAGAGGCACCCAACACCGACACATCAGTGTTGTCAACGCCGAAGGCCAGCACGCTGGTCTCGCCGCAGAAACGAGCCGTGGCTGTGAGGCCTGGAGAGAACACGGCAGCAGCTGTGCGGCTGGTCTCTTCACGGTCGTAGAAAGCTTGGCTGTTAGCGGTCACGCAAATCAAACCACCTTCCAAAGAAGTATTGGTAGGTGCAAACCAGGCCTTGTAGTTGCCAGCGGTTGCTGGGCTAGCTGCGGCTGCCAAACCGGCGGCATCTGTCAACGCCGTGTACAAACGATAGGTCGCCGCAGTAGGCGTAGCAGCAGTGTAGTTGGCAGCAACGCTATAACGACGTGTTGGCATAGAGAACAGCCAGTCAGTCTTGGCAGAAACGACCGCGTCGTTCGCGTATTGGTTGGTGATGGAGGTCACCGCCAAAGCGCGGGTGAGGTTGAATGCCTGTACGCGGGTGTCAACTGCAACTGCACCAGCAGCAGCCAGCGTGTAAGGCGTGGACATGTCTGGCAGGTCATAGTTACCAGCCACGATAGCAGGAGCTGTCACTTGGGCATTCGCTTGGTCGCGAACAAACGAAATACGGAACAACGGATCTGACGTGTTTGCGTCAGGGTTTGGTGCAGCAGCGGCATTTTGTGGGAAGTGCACAAAGTTAGCGCGGCTAACGGCACCCGTACCATCAGCATTCGCCACAGCGGACAGAGCTGTAGCCGCACCAGCGTAGGTGGTGGACTGCGGTACGTTGATGATGTACCAGTCGCCCATCAGGCCACCGGTAGGCGTGTCCAGACCAATCGTACGAGCAGCAGCTTCGGTGGTGAAGTTCACCAAGGTGGTGTTCAGAACGGACTCGGTGCAAGGCGCGGTGCCACTGACGTGCTTGGTGGCGGTCCACAGGGCGGACTTGGCGGTGCGGCCTGTGCCGTACATGCTCAAAGAGTCAATGTCAGCCATGTTGAAAATCTCAACATAACCTTCGCGGGTTTGAGCGTTGATATTTCCAGCTGCTGCACTCAGACGCTGGGTGATGAACGGCACTTGGGTGCCTGGGGTGATGACAGGCAAAGTGCAAGATTTGTCAGCGGTTGTCAACTGGGCCACGCCGTCAGCACCTGCGGTCACAGCGGCGGTCCACACGTCACCTGGGGACAGGAAAACCTGGAAGTCCAAGATGTCGTCAGAGTTTGCAGCGGAACGGAAACGAACCTTGGTCAACTTACCGTTGATTTGGTCGGTGTTCACAACGTGCAACACGGTCATGTTGCCGTTTTGCGCGTTGAAATAGGGCACCACGAGCGAATGGCCGGTACCCGCCTGGTTCAAAGCCAAACCACGAGCTGTGGTGGGGGTCAAAAACAAGTTTGCATTTGGGATGGCTGTATTCGCAGCTGACCACTGACCAGTGGTAGCGTCGATGGTGGCACCAACTGGAACGTTAACAACGCCCGTCCCGATGATCACGTCAGCTGATGCGGCACCAGCAAAACCCAAGCCACCAATCATGGCAGCGATGCTCAGGGCAAGAACATTTTTTCTCATTAAAGAACTCCTGTTAAAAAAAGTTGGTAAGCGCAACTACCACGATTGATTACGCTCACAGATACTAACACAGCACACCAACGTGGCGCTGCTTAAGCTGATGAAACACACTCGCCAGTGTTAAAAAATAACAACAATACTGATCGATGTTACGCACTCACCTCCCGCAAGTGAATTCACTCGCACAAGAACGAATTATCACAGCTCCTCGTAGCGCCACCAAGAACCATCCTCCAACAACCATACTTCATCGACATAGGTGGCTATTTCAGGCAGATTCAGTGAGGCCAGGGCAGCCTGCACACCGAGTTTGAGTGTAGCCGTGCATTTTAACGGCTCGCAAGTCACTTTGGCCACCTCAAATGACTTGATCATGGCGGCCGTGCCAAATTTTGCCTTGTACTGATCCAAGGTTCGCACCGCTTTGTAGCTGGGTGCGAGCAAGGAATAGGCTTTGTCGGTTTGGCCTTTCACTCGGGCATCCCAGTACGATTTGGCGCGCGCCTCAACCGCCTGCTCGGGTGTCGAGGCCCCCGTGGTGGCGCAGCCGCTGAGGCCGATCAGCAGCGCGGCTGCTGTGACGCGGGTTAGGTGATTTTTCAAGTTCAACATCTCTGCCTTCCAATTTACAAGTTTAATTCGCCAAATTTGGCGACGTGCTGCTTCCAACAGGGTGCCAAGGCATCCCGGCCAAACCTCGCATGCGCTCGCGCAGCTCTTGGCTGATTTCGCGTGCTGACTGATCTGAGCGCACGACTCGCGGCGTGATCACCACGAGCAACTCCGTGCGGTCCAAACCCTTCTCTTTGTTGCCAAAAAGTGCACCAATCAAGGGCAGTTTATGCAACCCAGGAACGCCTCCGTCACTTGAGGTGGCCCTTTCGCGCATCAGACCACCCAGCACAATGGTTTCACCAGATCGAATGGCGACCTTGCTGTTGATTTGACGCTGCAAAAAAGTGGGCTGTCCGGTATTGCCTGTGCCGCTGGATACGTCGGTTGCGCCGACATCGGTGACTGATTGGTTGATGTCCATGGTGACCATGTCGCCCGCATTCACGGAGGGCGTCACGGACAGGGTGACGCCTGTGTCGCGGTACTGAATGTTGGGGGTGGTCACCCCTCCGAGACCAACCGTGTTGCCCGAGTTGACAGGCTGCTGCGTGCCAGAGCTGATGTTCGCGGTGTGGTTGTCCAGCACCATCAAAGAGGGGCTGGAGATCACGTTGAAGTTGGTTTTTCCGGCGAGGGCATTGAGCACCGCACGCACATTTCCAAGCGGGTTGCGCAAGGTGTAGGAAAACCCACCGCTGCCCCCTCCACCGATGAGGGAGCCGTCGGCTCGGGTGCTCCCAAGCACGCCAACTCCCGAGAGCCCGCCTCTGTCGTTGTCGTTGAACATCCACTGAACACCGTACTTTAGAGAGTCATTCAATGTCACTTCGATGATGCTGGCTTCAATCAGAACTTGTGTTGGGGGGGTGTCCAGTCGCTTCAGGGCGGATTCGATGCGGTTGTACTCGGCCCGGGTACCGTATATCAGGACAGCGTTGTTGCGGTCATCGGCCACCACCCGGATGCTCAGACCGAGCGTCGAAGCAGAGACGCCAGCCTGGTTTGGCCGAGCGACCGGAGTCGCGCTTGCGGCCAAACCACCCGCTCCAGCGCCCCCCGGGTTGAGCGGTGAATTGGCTGTAGCAGGTGCCGTAGACGCTGTGGAGGACGGCAGACGCGGCGCAACCCCGGTACCCGGGGTGCTGGTTGAACTACCCGACTGGGTACCACCAAAGATGCCGTTCAACACATCGGTTAAGTGTTTGGCCGAACCGTTTTGTACGGGGTACACGAACAACTGGGCCTCGGCAGTGTTGTCGCTCGGTTTGTCAAACCGCTCAATCCAGCGCCGAACCTCATCGAGGTAGGCTGCGCGCGGGGTCACGACCAAAATGCTGTTGAGGCGCTCAATGGGCATGATGCGCAAAACGCCGCTGAGCGGGTTGCCATCGCCCAGCGCGTTGGCACCTGCTGCGGCAGGCGCGGTGGCACCCGGCGCAGATCTTGCCCCAGAGGGTGCAGTGCCGGCAGCCGCGCTGCCGGAAGGCGGTGCAGCCGCACCACCAGGAGACATCAAACGCAAAGCAGCCTCGACTTCTTTGACGCTGGCATGTTTCAAGTTAAACACGCCCACGGACATTCCCTTGAGCAGGTCCACGTCAAAAGTGTTCACCAAATCCAGCCAACCCTCAGCCTGAGAGCGTGTGCCGACAAGTACCAACAAATTTCTGACTGTATCCACCCTGGCCAACCCCTCAGGCGGCAACAGCGGCCGCAAGATGGTGGCCATTTCGTTAGCGCCGATGAACTGCAAAGGCACGATGATGGCACCGTACCCAGGCTGCAAAACAGCACCTGAAACCACTTGTCTTGATGTCGTTCCTGCACCCTTCACAGCGTCCGGACGGCCAACGTGATAAGTCCCACGGGCATCGCGCGCCAGTACGAGGCCATTGGCTTGAAGCGCACTCTCCAGCAAGTAAATGGCTTGATCGGGCGAAACCGCCTCACGGGTCGAGAGCGTTACGGTCCCCGACAAGGGCGGGTACAACACATAGTTCACCTTGAGAATGTCACCCAGCACGACACGCACGACATCGGCGATTGGCGTCTCTTCAAAGTTGAATACGCTGGGAGCGCCAACAATGGGGGCTGCTGCCGCACTCGGCGCGATCATTCGATCATTGCCCCGGAGGATGCGAGGCTCTTGAGAGGCAGTTGACACAGAGGGTGTTGCTGCAGAGGCCGGCGTGGCGACCGGTGCCTGAGCAACTGCCCAGTGGCATGTGACCGCGGCTAGCGCCGTGACGGCGTACTGATAGGGTTTCATGGTGAGCAATGTTTTTTTTAGGTTAGTTGACCCGCGTCCCACCAAAAACGGCTCCGGTGGATCGCGGGCGACTGGCTGGAGGGTTGTCGGCTTCAGAAGGTGCTGCTGCCGGGGGGGGCGGAGAAGGGGGCGCTGCTGCGGACAGCGGCGCCCCTGCAGGTCCAGACGCCAATACAGCTCGACTCAGCGGCAATGTACGGAGCTGTCCTGCCGCAGTGAAATTGGCGCTTCGGCCTTCAATACTGGTGAGCACCCAACCATCGACACTTTCATTCAATCTGACCCGGCGATTTTTCCCCGCCAAATTTAGAAATATGCCGGCACCATCAGGACTGGAATACAGCCCCGTGACCTTCGCGCCGCTGAACACGTCCACCGGCGGTGGTGCTGCAGGGGGAGGGGGCGCAGGAGGGGGGCGGCGGGTCACAGCAAAAATAGGTTTGTCCTGCATGACAATGAGTCGCATATTTTCAATGGCAGCAACTTGCATTGCAGGAGGAACCACGTCATCAAAATTGACTTGCTTCGGCGTAGGCGCTTGCCAAAGAAATTGGCGTAGCTTTCCCTGAGGGGTGAGCCACAACCATGCCAAGGCAAGGAGCAGGGCCAGGATCAATACGCCCAGGATTGGAAAAGCAAAACGTCGCATCAGGAGGGATCCCTCAATACGACAAGGCTGAACTGCATTGACAAGCGCGCCGGGGCGTAGGTGGGTTGTGATTGAAACTGCACGTCCATCTCTTTCACCAAAATGACCGGAAGCTGCATCGACAAAGCGGACAAAGCGGCGTACAGACCAAGGGCATCGCCTTCTGTTCTGACGTTTAGAGCAATTCGGTCCCATGCGGGGTCTTTGGCACCACCTGCACTGGAGGGCGGCAGCACTTGACTGCTGAGCACTTGCAACCCGGAGGCGGACAAAATGTCTCGAATTCGTTGCTGAGCGGCGTTGCCTGTTTGGTTGGTGTCTTGGGTACTCGGGTACACCAGTTGTGAGTGCAAATGCTGTGCGCGTGCAATTGCTGCCTCTAAATCTGGCTTGGCAGCTTGAAGGCCGGACAGCCTGGCATGACGAGGCGAGATTTCAGACAGCAGCGTTTGCGCCCAAAGATGCTTTTGTGCAACCAGGTAAACCGCATAGGCGAGCACCGATGCAACAACAACACAAAGCACAAACAAGAGACCCTTACCACTCGGGGAACGGACTTTCATGGTTTGCGACCTCCCGAAGCAGGAGCGTCTGAAGGTACAGGGGACGGACGTCTAACAACGGTTGTGCCACCAAAAACCGCCCTCCCCGCCACTGCGTCAGCCGCAGGGGGGGGCGCTGGAGCGTGGGCGGGGGTGGCCACCACGGAAGCGGCAGAGGGAGGCCCTGCTCCTTGAGGTGGAGCAGGCGGCGCGGCGGTGCTCGCCTCAGAAGCTGACTGAGCCACGGGATTCGGCGTGGGCAAATCGGGCTTCAAAGTGGCAACCGCAAAAGCACTTGGATCAAGAACAAACTCGATCACATAAGAATCTTTTGTTGCGCCTGGCGAACGATTGGCGGCCGACGGTGCACGAACGTCACGCAAACCGGGTTGGTTACCCAGGAGCTGCATCAACGCCGACGCATTGGCGGTCTGTCCCATCAACGTGACGCGGTTATTCTGAAGTTTGAAGGCATGTACGTAGGTGTCATCTGGCATGACGGAGGTCAGCATTTCCAGGACACGCAAAGGATCAATGCGGGCGGACAGCTCAGTCGACAGCGATTTGAGTTTTTCGGACGTTTGCAAAAGTGATTCGCGCTCTTTAACCGTGGCGCTGGCACCCTCAACCAAAGCCTGATGCTGACGCGCTGCATCCAGTGCCAGCAAGCGCAACTGAGCGGTCGGCGTGACGGCAATCAAAGCCAAGATGGCCACCAAGAGCAGAACCAAGAAAAGAGCCCAGTTGCGCCGCACAGAGACATAACGCTCGCGGCTTTTTTCTGCATAACCTTGCAGTACCACAGCATGTTCAGAATCCGGGGGGCAAGCCCAAACTTCGACCGCATTCGAGTCATTTGCAAGATTTTCCGCACTGCCTTTTTTGGACAACAGAGGGATCAGCTTGGCATCTTGGGCCAGCAAATACGATTGAATTTGCTTGCGTGACGCGATGGCGGCCCACGCTTGATACGCGCCATCGGCACCGGTTCGCAGGGCGTAACCCCAGGCCAAATCGGACTCTGCGAAGGGGCTGGCGTTTTTGACATCCAACTCGACGGCCACGCGCACTTGTGTCGCATCAAGCGCACGGGGCAGCTTGAGCTGGCGAATCAAGAAAAACTCCTGCGGTAACTCGACTGCCGTGAACCTGGCGACGCCCTTCTTGGGACTCAACACCTCTTGAACATGGTCCGCATGACACAAGCGCTGCGTTTCATTCGCTAGCAACAGTCGAACGAGGGGGCGAGGTGTGAGCCAAGAGAACAGCCAGGAATGTTGCAACGCAGACCACGCGGCGCGCGATTCACGCCCTAAATGGCGCAGATCGAGACCGAATAACCGCAAGTCGTTTTCGATTGACGCCATAGGAAATTGAGTAAAGCTGTAGCTCAGCGTGTGCTTAGAGTGAGGGGGGCGGATTCGATGCGGTTCTCAGCGTGAAAAATGCGCCAAGGCAAACCATCGGACCTACCGCTGTTGATGTCCACCCAATGGTTGACAACGAGCGAACGACCATCTGACAAGGGCACACGGGCCTGCATGAGGTAACGTTTAGACGACAGATTATCCACAAGGTCAGGATTCATGGCTGAAGTGTCAACGCCGACAGCACCTGCTTCGCGTGCTTGGTGGAGTCGGGTTGCCAACTCGAGATTGCCATCGACCAACACCCGCAGCACCCCCAGCGGGGCTGCTTGGACATTGACTCGTCCAGTGCCGCGCGAGTCAGTCGTGATCAGATCAGCCACTTTGGCGTAGGTGTCGTAATCGATTTGCGGCAACCTCAGAAGGTCTTCCACGGACTGGAATGGCCGTGAGCGGCCTCTCTGCACTGGACGATCTCGCTCCACCATGACCGCTTGCGCGAGAGCAACAGCCTCAGCCGGCGAAAGCTCTCCCGCAAATTGGAATAACTTTTCGAGCAAGGCGGGTGCGGCAACGTTCAGGTCAATGAATCCATGGAGCGACATGGCTCGCACCGGGATAACCAAACCCTGGAACTGCACGTCTTGCGAATTCCAACTGCTGGCGCTACCCACCTCCGTGGACATGCCCTGCAAAACAATGGCGATCGCCGCACCACCCCAAGCGCTGCCTTGCGCCTGTTGAGTGGCCGCAGACACCTGCTTAACCTCAACACGCACAGAATGAATCATCCCCACCACGAGGATGCTGAGAGCGGCCACGACCCATAGAACGGCCACCAGCACCACACCGCGCCGGTTCGGATAAAAAAATGCGCGCCGTGTCACAGCGCATCTCCGCTACCGCCGCCAAAGGTCGCGCCTTCACTCGCACTGGTGGAAGGCAAGGGACGCAGCACCACAACCACATCCGGCCAACCTCCAGCTTTGGTTTGAACCGTGAGCTTCACCCTGCTGGGTAAACGGTTGGGAACATTCCACTGAGGCATCCACTGGGATGGCGTCTGCCGAGCGTCTTGATAAGCGATTCCAAACTCTGTCACATCTTTTGCCAACACCCGTGACTGCGCAGTGGACCACTCAGGGAATGCGTTGACATCGCCCAAAGGGGCAAAACGAATCACCAAATCCTGAGCACCTGGTTGCCCCTCAGCCGCCAAACGGAATGCAGAGCGGCCACCAGCGCCGTGGCGCGCAGGCATGACGCCGACCCAACTCAAACTCGAAGTCTGGGCGGCAAATGCAAACAGGTTCTCGCCCAACGGAGGTGGTGGCTCCACCCTGCGCATCGACACACGGCCCAAAGTACGTCGTACAAAGTCAGACGCGACCCTGAAGTCGTCGGCGCGCAGCAAGCGCTCGTCAACCCGGGCCTCAGTTTGTGCCATCGTGCGCATGGCACCCGCCATGGCGAGGGCGATCAGCGAGACCATGGTCATGACCACCAGCAGCTCAATCAGCGTGAAGCCGTGGGCCCATTGACGATGCGCGCGCAATAGCTTCATCGAACCACCGTCCCAGGCAGTGGAATTTGCTGCGGCAACAAAGTCACGAGTTCAATTTGACGAAATGGTGGGGATTCGCCCCAATTCACTTGCACGGTGAGTTGATGCAAAGGAGGTGCCTTGAGATCTTTGACTTGGCTGACAAAGGGCTCTGTGCGAATCTGCCACAGCAATCCTGCAGATTCACCGCTGCCGCTGAAGCCGCCAGCAGGGACAACGTCATAAGAAGCCAAGAGCGCCTGCGCCAAAGCAACCGCGTACTCGTGACGTTCCGCATCACCTACGTTACGCACACTGCCACCAGCGGCTCGATAGAGCAAGCCCAGCGACATCGCCATGATGGCAAACGCGACCAGGAGTTCCAGCAAGGAAAAGCCTCGCTGCGAAACGCGTGATCCCTGAGTCACCGACAGCCTCATGGTGTGATCGGCTCTTGCATGACGCGGCCCGACAACCAATCGACCTTCAAGCGCGTCCCTGCGCCTGAAGGACGCAACAAATCCACACTGCCCCCAGTCGCGCCACCGCTTGGCAAAAACTGTATGGCTGCGGTTTGGTCCGGCCTCAACTCGACGCTCGCCACGGTTGCACGCACTTGCACTTTTTCCGGAATAGGGTGTTCGACCTTGCCCACGAGGCCATAGGTACGAGCCGCAAGGTCCACCTGAAAACGCACGGCGCTGCCCTGGGTGACCGCCTGCTGGCGCGCCTGGCGCATCTCACTTTGCATGGTGCGCAAGGCATTGCGGTACTGGGTGCCTTCTTGCAAACGATCAAAGGCGATGGGCACCAAAGCGATCAGCAGCGAGGCGATGGCCAGCACCACCAGCAACTCCAGCAGGGTGAAGCCTGCGTGTGGACGCAAGCGCACGGCGGAATCACTGCTGGTTGCGAACGTCAGCGTTCTCACCGTCACCACCAGGCGCCTTGTCTGCGCCCAAGGTCAGAATCTCAACGCCGCCTTTGGGGCCGGGGTTGGCGTATTTGTAGGACTCGCCCCAGGGGTCTTTGGGCAACTCACCCTTGAGGTAAGGACCAGCCCACTGGCCCACCGAACCCGGTTTGGTCACCAGGGCTTGCAGGCCTTCGTCGTTCGTCGGGTAGCGGCCCACATCCAGTTTGAAGAGGTCAAGCGACTTTTCGATGTCGGCGATTTGCACGCCAGCGGTCTTGGATTTGGCGCCACCCAGTTGGCCCAGCACCTTGGGGCCAACAATGCCTGCGAGCAGGGTCAAGATGGCCAAAACAACGAGCAGCTCAATCAGGGTGAAACCGCGACCACGGCGTGATGGTTTGGTGGGCGCAAAAAAAATAGAAGATGCGGTGCTCATGAAACTCCCTCAAGAAATAAACAGTGCAAAGCTTAAGCAGCCAAGTCGTTGACCGACAAAATGCCCAGCAAAATGGAAACGATGATGGCGGCGATCATCACCCCCAACACCAAAATCAGCAGTGGCTCCAGCATGGTGAGGGCCCGTTTGATGCCGGTTTCCACCTCGCGGTTGAGCACATTGGCCAGCTCCAGCATCATGGGGCCCAAGCGGCCCGTTTCCTCGCCCACACGGATGAGGTTGATTGCCAAGGGCTCAAAGAGTTCCGTGGCGGTGGCGGCTTCCACCACTTTCACCCCTTCTTTCACTTTGGGCGACATGGCTTGCAGGGGCAATCGCAAGCTTTGGTTGCCCACGGTTTCTGTGGCAATTTGCAAGGCGGTGAGCAAAGGCACCCCATTGCCTAGCAAGGTGCCCAGTGAACGCGAAAACAGGGTCATTTCGTATTTGTGCATCAAGGTGCCCAGCACGGGCAGACGCAGCAAACGCGCCTGAAACCAGGTGCTGCCTGCGGGTGAGCGCAGCCAACGCATCACCCCAACGCCGAGCAACACAAGACCCACAAAAATAAACAGCCCATATTGGGTGAACACGTCACCCATTTGCATCACGATGCGAGTGGGAACGGGCAAGGCGTCACCCATGTCCTTGAACAGCTGCTTGAACTGAGGGACCACAAACCCCAGCATCACGATCAAGGACAAGACAGACACGCCCAGCAAAATGGCCGGGTAAATGGTGGCGGAGATGACGCTGTCGCGCAGCGCCCGCAGCCGCTCCATGTGTTCAACCAATCGGGTCAACACATTGGAGAGCTGGCCGCTGGCCTCACCCGAGCGGATCATGTTGATGTAGAAGTCGCCAAAAAGGTTGCGGTCTTTGGCCAAGGATTTGCTCAAGGCAGCGCCGCCTTTGACGTCGTCCAGGATGCGCTGGGTCAGCACTGCCATCGAGGGCTTGTTGTTCATGCCGATCAGCACGCGCAAGGCGTTGTCGAGCGCCAATCCGGCCCGCACCATGATGGCCAGTTGTGAGGTCATGGCCAGCACATCCGCCTGGTTCACCGGCCCTTTGCCCGCACGCGGCGTTTTGCTGGCACGAGGGGCCGCAGCCACCGCAGCGCCACCCGCACCTGCCGCATCAATGCTCAGGGGCGTGAGACCACGCTCGCGCAGATGCTTCATCAGCGCGAGGTTGCTCGCTGCCTCTTGCCGACCTTGCGTGATGTGCCCGCTGGCGTCGGCGGCGCGCCAGTCGAACTCAGGCATCGGCTTGGTCCTGGGTCACGCGCAGCAATTCTTCGAGGCTGGTCACACCAGCGGCCACTTTGCGCAGCCCGTCGTCATACAAGGTGAGCATGCCGTTCTGGATGGACAGGTTGTGCAAGGTGCTGGCATCACGCCCTTGCAAAACTGCAGCGCGCAAAGTTTCATCCAACACCAGCAACTCGTGAATGCTGGTGCGGCCTTGGTAGCCCGTGCCGCTGCAGTGGCTGCAACCGACTGGTTGATAAATGGCCGCGCCCGGTTGGACATGGCGGTGCAAACCCGAGCTTTGCAACAGCGTGGCGGATGGCTGCACCGGCGTTTTGCAGTGAGAACACAAGGCACGCACCAAACGCTGGGACAACACACCGTTCACGGCCGAGGTGATGAGGTAACGCTCCACCCCCATGTCTTGCATGCGAATGATGGCGCCAGCGGCGGTGTTGGTGTGCAGCGTGGAGAGCACCAGGTGGCCGGTGAGCGCGGATTGCACCGCGATTTGCGCGGTTTCGCCGTCGCGCATTTCACCGATCATGATGATGTCGGGGTCTTGGCGCAGGATGGAACGCAGCGCGTTGGCAAAACTCAGGTTGATTTGTGTATGCACCTGAATTTGGTTGATGCCCTCTAACTGGTACTCCACCGGGTCTTCCACGGTGATGATTTTTTGCGAGGTGTTGTCGAGCTTGGACAGCGCCGCATACAGCGTGGTGGTTTTGCCCGACCCCGTGGGGCCGGTCACCAGCAAGATGCCATGGGGCCGAGCCAGCAACTGGTTGAAACGCTCCAGGTTGTCCGGCGCAAAACCCATTTGCTCCAGGCTGAAACGCACGCTGGCGCGGTCCAGCACCCGCATGACCACGCTTTCGCCGTGCACGGTTGGCACAGTAGAAACACGCAAATCCAGCTCGCGGCCTTTGACTCGGGTTTTGATGCGGCCGTCTTGCGGCAAGCGACGCTCGGCAATGTCGAGATGGGCCAACAACTTCACGCGAGAGTTCACTGCCGCGCTGTGTTTGGGAGGCACCACCTCGGCGGTGTGGATGACGCCATCCACCCGGTAACGCAAATGCAGACCGTCGTCGAAGGGCTCCAAATGGATGTCAGAGGCGCGCAAATCGATGGCGCGGGCGATGATGGACGTCACCAAACGAATCACCGGCGCTTCGCTGGCCAAGTCTTTCAGGTGTTCGACGAAATCACCCGCATCCAATTCACCGGTCAACTCGTCGTCCTGGGCTTCGGCCTGGGACGGGTTGAACATTTGCTGCAACGCTTTTTGAATGTCGGTGTCCAGCGCCACATGGGCCCGCACTTGCAAGCCGGTGGACAGGCGCAGTGCTTTGAGCACAAACGCATCGTCGGGGTGAGTGACCGCCACATCCAGCACGCCACCTTCTTTCCTTAATGGGTAGACGCCATGGGTTTGCAAAAACTCGGGCAGCAAACCCTCCACCTCCGGCGGCACATCAGGAAAATCATCCGCGGCCACAAAAGGCAAACCCAGACTCTCGGCCTGGGTACGGGCCACGTCCAACTCGGACACCAAACCCAGTTGAACCAGCACACGGCTGAGCGCGCCGCCCATTTCTGTTTGTGCCGCCAGCGCCCGGTCCAGGTCGCGGCTGCTGAGCTTGCCCGCACGAACGAGCAAGTCGCCCAACAGGGGAATCGGTGAGGCCAAAACCTCGGGAGAGACAGCGGTGGTTGAATTCATCGGGGGATTCGAGCCAGCCGAATGCAAAAGGTTGCATCGGCCTGTGGACCAGGGCGCAATGCTAAGGCATAGCCCCTCAGGAGGTCAGCGCGCGAACCCGCTCCATCGCGTTGGAGAAAAAAACGGTCTGGCCGCGCCAGTCAGGCTGAGGCCGGTGCCTGCATTCAGGCGCGGGCGTCCAACCACTGGCCTAACAAGTCCTGCTGCGTTTGGATGACCTTGAGATTGGCCTTGAACTCATAGGCTGCCGCCATTTGGGCAACCAAATCCTCGGTCAGGTTGTCCAGTGGCGCGGCTTGGGCGGTTTCAGCACTGTCCAGGGTGACGCTGACCCCACCTTCGGCCAAAGCCGTCTGTTCCACCTGCTGGCGCTTGAACCCGGGGGTTTGTGAATTGGCAATGTTGTGCGCCGAGACGTTCAAGCGTGTGCTGGCAGCGTTCAATCCCGACATCGCAATAGACAAGGTTGAGTTCATGGCGGTGGTGCTGCTTGCGCAGCGCAAAGAGCCGGTGGTGTCTGCGATTTCGGCAACTTGGCGTAGAACTTAAGCCGTATTGGGGAAGACGCACACGCCCGCACTGTTATGGTCAACTTTTGCGCGAACTGTGTCTGTACATCTGGGTGCACGAAGATCAAGATCAGCACTGATGAAACCACCCCTGCACTCGCCGGTCTTGTCGCCTGACGTTGCCCCCGGCCAGGCGGCGACGCCACACCCAATCTACCAACGCTTGGCCCAGCATTACCGCCGCGCGATGGAAACGGGCGCTCTCAATCCTGGCGACCGCATGCCCTCGGTAAGAGCTCTGACCCGTTTGCACCAGGTCAGCCTAAGCACGACCTTGCTGGTCTGTCGGCAACTGGAGAGCGAGGGTTGGTTGGAAGCACGGCCACGTTCAGGTTATTTCGTTCGCCAGCCGCGCCGCAACCACCTGCCCCGGGTGGCTGAACCGTCGACGCTCACGCTGCCTGACCCAGCCCAGTATGTGGGCATCCACGACCGCATCTCCGACTTCACCGCCCAGTGCGAACGACATCCAGAAGCTTTGAATCTGGCGGCGGCGTTTGGTACCGCCGACTGTTACCCGGGAGCAGCGTTGCGTGCCGCGGCGGGACGGGTGCTGCGGCAACGTCCCAACTGCCTGGTGGAACCGGTGCCTCCCCTGGGTGATGCGCACTTTCGTGCCGTGCTGGCCCGCCGGGCTTTGTCCCTGGGTTTGGTTCCGAACAGCAACGACATCATCGTCACCCACGGCTGCATTGAAGCGCTGAACCTCGCACTGCGTGCAGTGACGCAACCCGGCGATACCGTGGCCGTCGAATCACCGGCCTACTTTGGTCTGCTGCAAATTCTGGAGAGCCTCGGTCTGCGCGCGCTGGAGGTGGCCACCAGCCCGCAAACGGGGTTGTCGGTGGATGCGTTGGCGCTGGCTCTGCGCAACGATCCATCAGTCAAGGCCGTGGTGGTGGTGCCGAATTTTCAGAATCCCCTGGGCAGCGTGATGCCCGATGCGGAAAAAGAACGTCTCGTGGCCCTGTGCACGGCGCAAAACATCCCGTTGATTGAAGACGACACCTACGGCGCACTCACAAAAGACGACACCCCCTTGAAGGCCGCCAAAGCGTGGGACAACCTAACACCCGGCCAGGGCCAGGTGATTTACTGCGCCTCGCTGACCAAAATTCTGGCGCCCGGCATGCGCTTGGGTTGGATGCTCGGAGGCCGTTGGTTTGAGCGCATCAAGATGCTCAAACACGCGCAAAGCCGCCCCAACGATGTGTTGGCACAGGCCGCCGTGGCCAGCTACATGGCCAGCAGCAGTTATGACCGCCACCTGGCCAAACTGCGCCGTCGCCTGCATCAGCAGCGCGAACAGATCGCCGAAGCGGTGGCCCAGCACTTCCCGCCCGGCACGCGGTTGAGCCCACCCCAGGGCGCGATGATGTTGTGGATTGAACTGCCCGACAGACGCAGCAGCTGGGCCTTGTTTGAGGCCGCGCTGAAGCGCGGCGTGCGCATCACGCCCGGCACCCTGTTCGCCAACAGCAGCCGCTACGACCACTTTTTGCGCTTGAGTTGTGGGACAGCGTTCACACCCGAGGTGGCGCAAGCTGTGGCCACTTTGGGTCGCATTGCCTCGGATTTGCCCACAGGCCGGGTATCCACCGCTTGATCGTTCAACACCACACCCCAGGAGGCACCATGCCCACCAGCGTTCAAACCATCACCCCTGACAACTTCTTCCCGCCCATTGGTCCCTACAGCCACATGACGGTGGCTGGACCGTTTATTCACATCTCAGGCACACCTGGCGTGGACCCCGCCACCGGGCACATGGCCGGCCCTGATGTGGCCAGCCAAACCCGGCAAATCATCGAGAACTTCCGCACCTTGCTCGCCAGTCAGAGCGCAGGTTTTGAGCATGTGATGCACATCCACATTTTCATGAAAGACGTCGGCGATTTCGCGGCCATGAACCAAGCCTATGAGGACACCATCGGTGCGCACCGTCCGGCACGCACCGTCATCGGTGTGGCCGATTTGCCCAAAACGGGGGCGCTGCTGACGATGAATCTGCAGGCGATCACGCCCGAGGCATTGGCGAGCGGCACACCGGGTGGGCGACAACCATGAAGCATGAACTGGCGTTGCCTTCCTATGCCGATGTTGTCGCAGCCGCTGCGCGCCTGGAGGGCCATGCCGAGCGCACGCCGGTTCTGCGGTCTGAGGCGGCGGACAATTTGCTCGGCGCCGAGGTGTACTTCAAGTGCGAGAACCTGCAGCGCACGGGCTCCTTCAAATTCCGGGGCGCTTACAACGCAGTGGCCATGTTGACCCCTGAGCAAGCACGCCGAGGTGTCGTCACCTACTCATCAGGCAACCACGGCCAGGCCTTGGCCTTGGCCGCGCGTCTGCATGGTGTCGCGGCCACCGTGGTGATTCCGCTGGACGCTCCGCGCAGCAAGTTAGATGCCGTCAGGCGGCACGGGGCCACCGTGATTTCTTTCGACCGGTATGCGCAAGACCGAGATGCCGTGGTGGCAGCACAAGTGCAGCAACACGGTCTCCATTTGGTTCCACCCGCTGACCATGCGGACGTGATTGCCGGCCAGGGCACCACGGCGCAGGAACTGTTGGCCGTGACGGGCCCTCTGGATGCACTCTTCGTTTGTTTGGGCGGCGGTGGCTTGCTGGCCGGTTGCGCACTGGTGGTGGCGCAGCGCGCGCCCCATTGCCAGCTTTTTGGCGTGGAGCCCGAAGCGGGCAACGACGGCCAACAGTCGCTACGGGCGGGCCACCGTGTGCGCATCGACACCCCCCGCACCTTGGCCGATGGCGCGCAAGCTGTGCAACTCGCGGAACGGGCTTTCCCCGCTATTGCGCAACAGGTGCGTGACATCTTCACCGTGAGTGATGCCGACTTGGTGGCGGCCATGCGCTTTTTCGCCGAGGCGTTGAAATTGGTCGTCGAGCCCACGGGTTGTTTGGCCTGGGCGGGCGCACTGAAGGCCGCACCGCAGTTGAAGGGGCAACGTGTGGGCGTCATCCTCACCGGGGGCAATGTGGACTTGGACCAATACGCCACCTTGTTGACACAGTCACCCACAGATCAAACCTCATCAACATCACAACAGCAGGAAACGACATGACAGAACCCCACTCCACGCCCGATACCCGATTCGACGCCTGGGCCGACAAACTCGGCCACCGCTTCGACGGTGAATTGGTGATCGGCGGCAACTACACCTCCACCATGCGCCATGGCAACCAGGTGTTTGTCAGCGGCCAGGTGCCGCGTGTCGGAACGACCGTGATGGTGGTGGGCGAAGTGGGCCGTGATGTGTCGTTGGCGCAAGCCCAAGTCGGGGCCCAAATTTGCGCCATGCGGGCGCTGGCCTTGCTCAAGACCGGTCTAGGAAGTTTGTCGCACATTGAGCAAGCCTTGCGCATGACGGTGTACACCCGCAGCAGCGCCGACTTCACCCAACAAAGCGAGGTGGCCGATGCCGCCTCCCAGGTGCTGCACGACGTGTTGGGCGCTGCAGGCAAACACACCCGAACCTCGGTGGGCGTGGCCCAGTTGCCCAAAGGGGCGGCGGTGGAGTTGGACTTGGTAGTGGGCTTGGCGCAGAACGCACCGTGATGCTTGCAGTCATGCCCTGCGATCGCTTTTAAAAATCCACTTCACTCAAGCGCTTCAACATGGACATCTCTTGTGCTCTGAGCAACACCCCCGCCGCACCCTGGGTAGAGGCATTACAGCGTCAACTGCCGCAAGCGCGTGTCCATGAGTGGTCGGCAGGCGATCCGCCCGCCGACTATGCGGTTGTTCGTGCTCCACCGCAGCGCTTCTTCGACGAACAAACGAACTTACGTGGCATTTTTAATTTGGGCGCGGGTGTGGATGCGCTCGCATCGCTGACGCTTCCCAAGGAAGTTCCGCTCATACGCATTGACGATGGTGGCATGGCCGTACAGATGGCCGAGTATGTATGCCACATGGTCATTCGCCATTTCAGGCAATTCGATGCGGTGCAATCCCAAATCCGCAACCGCCAATGGCAGACATGGCCCTTGCCTGATCGGTCGGCATTCCCCATCGGAGTGATGGGGCTGGGGGTTTTGGGACAACGAGTTCTTCACACACTGGCTTCGTTTGAGTTTCCGCTGCGGGGTTGGAGCAGAACACCCAAAAATCTGCCCGGTGTGGAGTGTTTCCATGGCGACGAGCAGCTGGGCGAATTTCTCGCTGGCACCCGCATACTGGTTTGCCTGCTTCCACTGACCCAGTCCACTCAAGGGCTGATGTGCGAGTCGAACTTGGCGCGGTTGTTGCCACAAGCCTATGTCATCAATGTGGGACGCGGGCCACAACTGGTGGAACGCGATTTGCTGGCCTTGCTTCAAAGCGGTCACCTGGCGGGTGCCGCCCTGGACGTGTTTCAGCAAGAACCCTTGCCGGATGACCATCCGTTTTGGACCCACCCGGCGATCACATTGACGCCTCACCTGTCCGCGCTCAACGACTTGCAAGCGACGGTCAAACAAATCTCGGACAAGTTGGAACGCTTGGAGCGAGGGGAAGCGGTCAGCGGAGTTGTCAACAAAATGCTTGGATACTGAGCCTGCTGCCTCCGAAACAGGCATGTCCGAAAGACTGCAGGCCATGCACGCGGATGACAATGCGCTGCTGGCGGCGGCTCTGCCTCTTTTTGACCGCCTGAATGCCGCCCTGAAAGCGTAAACATGACAGCACCCGCTTCCTCCGCCCCCACGGTGTCGTTTCGCCAAGCCTTGCTCTATTGGCTGAAACTTGGTTTCATCAGCTTTGGCGGCCCCGCTGGTCAAATTGCCTTGATGCACACCGAGTTGGTCGAACGCCGACGCTGGATTTCCGAGCAGCGTTTTTTGCACGCCTTGAACTACTGCATGGTGTTGCCTGGCCCCGAGGCGCAGCAACTGGCAACCTACATCGGCTGGCTGATGCACCGCACCTGGGGCGGCATCGTGGCAGGCGTCCTCTTCGTGCTGCCCTCACTCTTCATCTTGATCGGCCTGGCTTGGGTTTACATGGCCTATGGGCAGCTGCCTGCGGTGGCCGGTGTGCTGTATGGCATCAAGCCAGCCGTCATCGCCATCGTCGTATCAGCGGCCTACCGCATTGGCTCGCGCACCTTAAAAAACAGCTGGACATGGTCCATCGCCATCGCGGCCTTTGTAGCCATCTTTGCGCTTGAGTTGCCCTTCCCTTTGATCGTGCTGCTGGCTGGTCTCGCGGGTTATGTGGGTGGGCGTTGGGCACCGTCCAAGTTTGCGCTGGGTGGCGGACATGGTGCCGCCAAGAACAAAGGCGAATCGCCGGATTCAAAACCGGCGTCCATGATTGACGACGACACACCCACACCGGCTCATGCGCAGTTTGGCTGGGGGCGCTTCGCCCGCGTATTGGCCTTTTGTCTGGGCCTGTGGCTGCTCGCCATGGTCGGGCTGGTACTGGCCGTCGGTTGGAACGCCGTGCTCACCCAAATGGCCTGGTTTTTTACCAAAGCGGCGCTGTTGACGTTTGGTGGTGCGTATGCGGTGCTGCCCTATGTGTTTCAAGGCGCGGTTGAGCACCACCAATGGCTCACTGCAGCGCAAATGATGGACGGCTTGGCGCTGGGTGAAACCACGCCTGGCCCGCTGATCATGGTGGTGTCTTTTGTCGGTTTTGTCGGGGGATGGACCAAAGCCATTTTTGGCACTGACTCACTTTTTTTGGCGGGAGCGGCAGCTGCCAGCGTGGTGACTTTTTTCACTTTCTTGCCGTCCTTCCTCTTCATCTTTTTGGGCGGCCCTTTCATCGAGTCCACCCACGGCAAGCTGCAGTTCACGGCACCGCTGACGGGCATCACCGCCGCCGTGGTCGGGGTCATCGTCAACTTGGCTTTGTTTTTTGCGTACCACGTGCTGTGGCTAGAAGGGTTCTCGGGACCGTTTGAATGGCCGGCCGTGCTCATCGGCGCGCTGGCGGCGGCTGCGCTCTTTGTTTTCAAGCGAGGCGTGATCAGCGTGATCTTGGGGGCCGGAATCTTGGGGTTGTTGTGGCAGTTTTTGAAAGATGTTCTATGAACGAGTTCAGTATCAGCACGGACTGGTGGAATGCCTACCGTCGTTTAGACGCCAATGCCATCAACTGGCTGCGCGCGCCTGTCGGGCTGTCACCCGTCGCCCAGTGGTCACGCGGCTAAGAGCCGCTAACAAAACACTGCATACACCGTTCGCCCCGAGGTCGAAGGGCCTTGCACCGAGGTACGCGCTGGCTTCGACAAGCTCAGCCCGAACGGTTTTGTTAGCGGCTCTAAGAATCTCTCCGTGAATAGGTCCGCCTGGTGTTGTGGCTGATGCGCCAACCCGCTTCGATGGCGACACGCCTCAGTGCGTTCAAAATACGCTGAACTCACCAAGGAGCACCATGTCGACCGCGCCACCTTTCATCGCCCCCGCACGCTTCAGTGATCCTGCACTGGCCTTGGCCCAAGTGCAATCGATTTATCAGTCCAGCGTGGATCACTTACGCGGCGCCTTGCAGCGTTTTGTCGCGGGCGAGGTACTCGATCAACACATCCGGGCCTGTTACCCCTTTGTGCGCGTCCATACCGACACCGTGGTGCGTGCCGATTCGCGCCTGAGTTATGGTTTTGTTGCAGGGCCGGGCACGTTTGAGACCACCCTCACCCGGCCCGACCTTTTCGCCAACTACTACCTCGAACAGTTCAAGCTGCTGCTGCGCAACCACCAAGTGGCGCTGGAAATTGGCACCAGCAGCCAGCCCATCCCCGTGCATTTTTCGCTGGGTGAACACGACCACCTCGAGGGGTCGCTTGATGCCTCACGCCGACTCTTGATGCGTGACCAGTTCGACTTGCCCGATCTTGGCGCGATGGACGACGGCATTGCCAACGGTACGTTCGAGCCACGCCCCGGTGAGGCCCAGCCCCTGGCGCTGTTCACCGCAGCGCGCGTGGACTACTCGCTGCACCGGCTGCGCCACTACACCGGCACCGCGCCCGAGTTTTTTCAGAATTTCGTGCTATTCACCAATTACCAGTTTTACATCGACGAGTTTGTGCGACTAGGACACGAACACATGGCCCAGGCTGAGGGCCAATACTGCGCTTTTGTTGAGCCTGGCAATGTGGTCACGCGTCGAACGGGTCTCCCACCGAAGGCGGGGGACAACACGGGCACACCGCCCCCGCGCTTGCCACAAATGCCGGCGTACCACTTGATGCGAGAAGACGGCACGGGCATCACCATGGTCAACATTGGCGTCGGACCGGCCAATGCCAAAACCATCACGGACCACATTGCAGTGCTGCGACCCCACGCCTGGATCATGCTCGGCCACTGCGCTGGCCTGCGCAATTCACAAGCCCTTGGGGACTATGTGCTGGCCCATGGTTATGTACGCGAAGACCATGTGCTCGACGAAGACTTGCCGCTGTGGGTACCCATCCCGCCACTGGCCGAGGTGCAAGTGGCACTAGAGGCCGCCGTGGCAGAGGTCACACAACTACAAGGTTACGAGCTCAAACGCATCATGCGCACCGGCACCGTGGCCAGCACCGACAACCGCAACTGGGAGCTGCTGCCCTTTCGAAATGCACAGAGCACGCCGGAGCGCCGATTCAGCCAGAGCCGCGCGATTGCCCTGGACATGGAAAGCGCCACCATCGCCGCCAACGGCTTTCGCTTTCGTGTGCCCTATGGCACCTTGTTGTGCGTGAGTGATAAGCCCTTGCACGGCGAAATCAAACTGCCCGGCATGGCCAATCATTTTTACCGCGAACGGGTGGATCAACACCTGCGCATCGGCATCCGCGCCATTGAGTTGCTGCGCGATGCGGGAGGTGGCCAATTGCACAGCCGCAAGTTACGCAGTTTTGCCGAGGTGGCGTTTCAGTAAGCACGCGCCTGCGCTTGAGATGGCTTTATCGCAACTGGCCGGTGTTGTCCAGGATGCGAACGGGGCCGTACCATGCTTGTGCACGTGCTCGGGTGTTGTCGCTGTCGGTCATCAAGGCCACGCCAATCAAAGCACCAGGCTCTTCGCCAAAAACAACCCGGTAATCCTGGCCGATGTCACGTACGTGGGTACGCCACGTTTTGACATGGGTGGCACCCGAGTCCAACACCAGCTTTCGTATGCGGTCGGTGCCGCTGCCCGCTGAGATGATCGAACCGACGCTGGCCTGGGCGTCCCAAACATACATCAACGTCGCATAAGGTAAGGGTTCACCTGTGAAGGTTTGGGAGAGCTCCGACAGCATGCGGTTTTTTGCTGAAAAGTTGTTTCGGTCGCCCTCAAACGCCAGTAGCAACCGCACGGGAGCGTCTTCCCTGCTACGTTGGGTGAGATCCGCGCTGTCAAGCATGGCCTGCACCCGCCACGCAAACTCGATCGAACCAAGATCCTCAGGTTCAACGCGCACATCACGTCGGAACAAGCTCACCGCCGCTTGTGCATCTGCGCGCACCGCCCAACGACCGTCCAACTGCATCAGCTGGTAGTTGGTGGCGCGTTTTCCGGGAAGTCGTTTGTGCGTCCACCCTTCAAATCCAGAGTCTGTCGAGGCGGCGGGTTGTGCGGACCGCTCCACCGCTGCAGGACCTATCGCAGAGGCGGGCTCTGGCGTTGACGTCGCACAGCCCGCGAGCTGAACCAACACGACGATTGCCGCGTAGTACCCCGCAAAACATGCACCACACACGCGCCATTGCGCACATAAACGACCCATAGCCCCATCCTCAACCGCAACTCGAATCGAGTTGTTGATCAACGGTTCTCAACCTTTGTTCGGCAGAACCGGCGCTTTCTCAAGCCCCTCAAAAAAAGAAACCCTGCCGCAGCAGGGTGGTTGTTGACACGAGCCGCTCAGAATCGATGGCGCAAACCGAGTGCGACACTTGTAGAGTCTTTGCCAGCGCTCTCCGTCACCCCGCCAAAAAACCCGGCTTGACCCGGTGCTGACTGGCCCAGACCAGAGTTGTCGAACTGGGTCAGCACGGCGTTGATGTCGGTTCGTTTGGACAGTGCGTAGGTGTAAGCCACCCCATAAGACCGGGTGTCGGCATTGTTCGGTCGTTTGTCGTTGTACTGGGTATAGGCAACTGAAACGGTGCTCGGGCCGAACACGTGGCGGTAACCGACATGCAACAACTCCCCGTCAAGCTTAAATGCCCGGATAAACGCATCTTGAACAGGTAGGCCTACAGACGTGGGCAGACTCGCTGCGATGCCTGACAGACCCGTTGGGTTGTTGTCTTTGATTTTTGCGCCCATGAAATTCAAAGCACCATCACCAATGTTGACTGATACGCCTGCAATGGAACTGGTCAATGCGGTAGCGCCAAGCTCGTTGTTGCGGGTGTTGTGCGCTGCGCCTGCGGAAAAGCGAGGGCTCTTGTACATACCCATCACACCCCAGAAACGCCCTTTGGTTGCGGCACCGGACACCTCACCCAAACTGTACATGGCCGATCCTGTGAAACCAGCGGCCTGGATTCGGTAGGCCAGGGAGTTTGACAAGCGAATATCGATGGTAGGCGGGAAGGAGCCGACTTGCCCGGCTGCCAAACTCGACTCCGTTTTCATGATGTCGAAGTTCGCGTTGAGCTCGTAAGCTGGGGTGTACATGCGCCCCGCCAAGACCGCACCGACAGGTGTGACCATGCCCAGATAGGCTTGCCGGTCAAACAATCGATTCGGGAGATTCACACCGGCTTCAGCAGTGGCGATGCTGGCACCCACCGCAGTCACAAAGGGCTGGAGCGTGGCGGGAAGCCCCATCAAGGTAGCGACACTCGCTCGGTCAGGCAGTTGTGTTCCGGACAGTGGCCGGTTGCTGGTACCACCGGTGTCTATCTCCACCCGGCTCTCCAGGAGAAATAGTGCGCGGTAACCGCCGCCCAAGTCTTCGTTGCCACGCAAGCCCCACCGCGTGCCTTCCATGACGCCGCTGGCTACGAAGTTATTCGATCCACCCTTTAAGCCACTGACCCGCATCACACCGGCGTCAGCAATGCCATAAAGCTCCACTGTTGGTGCTCCCGTTTGCCCCATCACAACCGATGACGCCACCGCCGCAACCGCACCCACCGTCAAGATCTTTTTCATGAACAGTCTCCAAGTGAACGATCGTTCTATTTTGCGCGGTTCATCTACGGCATGCGCGCCGCTGTTGCTGGATTCTCACACTCAGTTTCCCTTACTCGCAGACCAAAAACACAGGGCCAAAACAAGGTCGCCGCGCTACATCCGTGTGACATCGGGACTTCAACCTCTCAGAGTATCCCTAGTGCCACTTATTCTTTCAAATTGCTGGGTCGAAAAAAAAGCACCCCAGAGGGGTGCTTTTTGACTGCGCCGGATTAACGGAATCAGAAACGGTGACGAATACCAATCTGCAACTGATCCGACGATTTGTTTTGCGCTGGGCTGTTGAAGCCGCGCGATTGACCGCCCGTGGCTGCTTCATTGTCGACCCAGGTGTAGAAGGTATACAAAGCAGTACGCTTGGACAGGTTGTAAACGGCCTGCAAAGTCACGATGTCGGCATCGTCTTTGACACTACCAGAAGCACCAGTCACGTCTTTGTTGATGCCATAAGCGGCTGCCAAAGTGACAGGGCCCAAAGGTGCTTCGACTGAACCAGCGATGGTCGTAGGCTTTTTAGAGTAGCCCAGATCTTTACGTTCGTCGCGGTTGTACGCCAACTTGAACGCAGCAAATCCGAGATCCAAGCCACCAAACGCCAGAAGACCGGTAGCTTTTTGGTTACCCACGAGCGTGCTGTTCAGGTCTTGAATGTTCAGGTAACCAACGCCAGCCAAAAACATTTTGTTCTTGAACATGGCGTTAAAACCGAAGTGACGACCAAACTTCTCGTTGGGCTTGTTCTGCTCTGCACCATCGTTGCGGAGCGAGTACTGCACTTGCGTGCTGAAACCGCCCCAGTTTGGCGACACGTAGGTGATAGCGTTGTCAGTGCGGTAAGCTGCAACTGCACCCAAGGTTTGCGCCACAGCCATGATGTCTGCACCCTTGGTGCTCATGGGGCCCAACTCGTCGGTCGCAACGCCAATCGGTGTCAGGGTACGACCCAAACGGATGTCGCCGCCTGCGGCCCAGCCCACGCCAACCCAGGAATGGCGACCGAAGAGACGGCTGCCCTGCAGGCTAGAACCGTTGTCAATAGAGAAGCCAGACTCCAGGTTGAAAGTAGCGCGAGCACCACCACCGAGGTCCTCAGTGCCACGCAAGCCCCAACGGCTGCCTTGCAAACCGCCAGAACCGATAGAACTCAGGCGCTGACTTTGACCAGCTGCGTTATAGCCTTTTGCGCTGGTGAAGTTGGCATCAGCAACACCGTACAGCGTCACGGAAGACTGGGCCACAGCGGAACCAGCGAAAGCACCCAGCACTGCCAGGGCGAGAAGAGATTTTTTCATTGCAACGATCTCCTAGGTTAGAAAAGAGGTCCCGGTGAAGACGCAAAAATGCTCACCGGGCCGAACCCCCGTTTCGGAAGTTGCACGTATTCCACCAGACAGGACCCTCCTTGAGAAGCCTTAGAGCCCGAAAAAGACGCGGCATGTTGCGAGTGAACAACGATAGGCGACACCTTCTCGCTTACAGCCAGACATCGAGGGCAATTTGCTGCGAATCAAGCCCTCTTGTTACAGTTGTTGCGGACTGTATGTGCGCTTTTTGCAACTCAATCCAGGAGAAAATACTGGGGTAATCCCCTGGCATTGGACCTGCTCTTTGGAGCCTCGCACCTGGATTTAGACTTCACCTCACACGGCGACCCAATGTTTAATTTGGATGATTTAACGGTTGCAGCTGACAGCATGCTTCGGACATTGACGGCGAGGCATCAAAGCCGCCGACCATGCCCTTGCCACCACCAAGAAAGTCCGGCACTGACCGAGGCTGAGCGTGCGCTGTCAGGTTCACTGATGCGTGTGAACCATGTTGGCGAGGTCTGCGCACAAGCGCTTTACAACGCACAGGCTTTGGGCACGCGCGATAGGGCGCTCAAGCAAAAACTCAAAGCGGCCAGCGAAGAGGAAACCGATCACCTTGCGTGGACGGAAAAACGACTGAACGAGTTGGGAGCGCGACCGAGTTTGCTTAATCCCTTGTGGTACTCCGGTGCTTTTGCACTGGGTTTGCTCGCCGCTCGCCAAAGTGACTCAGTCAGCCTGGGTTTTGTGGTGGAAACAGAGCGACAAGTGGAGCGGCATTTGGCCGGGCATATGGATCGCCTGCCGCTGAACGACAAAGCATCGCGCAGCATCGTGCAGCAGATGAAAACCGATGAAGCTGCGCACGCAGCTATGGCGCAAGCGGCAGGTGCGGTCGAACTGCCACCCCCGGTGAAGACCATGATGCAGCTGGCCGCGAAAGTGATGACGACCGTGGCGCACCGAATCTAGCGAGCCGCGACGAAACCCTTCGTCACGCCAGCTTAGGTCTGAATCAACTCAAAGCTGGTGGTGATCTTTGCTGTTTTTGCCAGCATGATGCTGGCGGAGCAGTATTTTTCGTGTGACATGGCAATGGCTCGCTCCACAGCCGCCTGAGGCAAACCGCGACCGCTGACCAGAAAGTGCATGTGGATGCCGGTGAACACTTTGGGATCGGTGTCAGCACGCTCGGCCTTGAGTTTGACCTGGCAGTTGGTCACGTCGTGGCGGCCGCGTTTGAGGATGAGGATGACGTCATAAGCCGTGCAACCCCCAGTACCCGCCAATACCGTCTCCATGGGGCGGGGCGCCAGGTTTCGACCACCGCCATCGGCGGCACCATCCATCGCCAGAACATGCCCGCTGCCGGTTTCGGCGATGAACGCCATACCAGATTGGGGCTGCCAGTTGATCGTGCATTCCATCTCAATGTCCTCTAGGTTTTTTGCTTAAAAAAGCGCTTCGTTGTGCGTGATTTTGCAGACCAGCGCATGGCTAATTTTTACGAAAAACAGGGCCCCATGCGAAATCCAACTCCAGCGTATATATTGCAGCGCAGCATTTATGGCGCTACACTGCAGTGCGCGGGGGCTTGTTTGAGCCCTCTTTGATTGTCTCCTCCACCTCCTCTTGGTGGATTCAGCCCAGAGCAGCAATGCTCTGGGCTTTTTTATGGGCGAGCGCTGCCGCGCTGTGTCTCGTAGCCCTCCCGTATCATGCGACGGCTTCAACAGCATGATGTCACCGTGAAAACCAAGACCCTTGATGTGCCGACCGATTTGTCGCGCTATCTGAAAAAAATTCTCACCGCGCGGGTCTACGATGTAGCAATAGAGACGGCGCTCGAACTGGCGCCCAACCTGTCCAAGCGTCTGGCCAACCGCGTTTTGCTCAAACGCGAGGATACGCAAGCGGTGTTCAGCTTTAAGCTGCGGGGCGCGTACAACAAGATGGCGCACCTGAATGCCGCTCAACTCAAAAAAGGTGTCATTTGCGCCTCGGCGGGCAACCATGCCCAGGGCGTGGCACTCAGTGCCAAACACCTGGACTGCACCGCCATGATCGTGATGCCGGTAACCACACCGCAACTCAAGATCGACGCAGTGCGGGCATTGGGGGGCCAGGTTGTTCTGCACGGTGAAAGTTATTCCGACGCCTACCAACATGCGCTGCAACTTGAAAAACGTCATGGCCTGACCTTCGTACACCCCTTCGACGACCCGGATGTGATTGCGGGGCAAGGCACGATCGCGATGGAAATTTTGCGCCAGCACCAAGGGCCGATTCACGCGGTGTTTGTCGCCATCGGCGGCGGCGGGTTGATTTCGGGGGTTGCTGCTTACATCAAGGCAGTTCGCCCGGAAATCAAAGTGATCGGTGTGCAAACCACCGACTCAGACGCCATGCAGCGCTCAGTGAAAGCAGGCAAACGCGTGCAAATGCAAGACGTGGGTTTGTTTTCAGACGGCACTGCCGTGAAGATGGTGGGCGAAGAAACATTCCGCCTGACCCGCGCACTCGTGGACGACTTTGTATTGGTGGACACCGATGCGGTCTGCGCCGCCATCAAAGACGTGTTTCAAGACACCCGCAGCATCCTGGAGCCTGCCGGTGCGCTGGGTGTGGCGGCAATCAAGCAGTATGCGTTGACCCACAAGCTCAAAGGTCAAACCTTGGTGGCCATCACCTGTGGTGCGAACATGAACTTCGACCGGCTTCGTTTTGTGGCGGAGCGGGCGGAAGTTGGCGAAGAGCGCGAGGCCTTGTTTGCGGTCACGATCCCGGAGGCGCGCGGCAGCTTCAAACGTTTGTGTGAATTGATCGGGCCGCGTTCGGTCACCGAGTTCAACTACCGCATGGGTCAAGGGCCACAGGCCCACGTCTTCGTGGGGTTGTCCACCACGAACCGGGGCGAATCCAAAAAAATTGCCTTGAATTTCGAGAAGCACGGCTTTGCGACGCTGAACCTCACCGACGACGAACTCGCCAAAGCCCACCTGAGGCACATGGTGGGTGGTGCGAGCGAGTCGACCCAGGATGAGCGTCTGTACCGCTTTGTTTTCCCGGAGCGGCCTGGTGCCTTGATGAAATTTTTGTCCAGCATGCACCCGGGCTGGAACATCAGCTTGTTCCACTACCGCAACCAGGGCGCGGACTACGGTCGCATATTGGTTGGGATCCAGGTGCCCAAACAAGACAAAAAAGCGTTGCGCACCTTCTTGGACGGCCTGGACTATGTCTACGTAGACGAGACGGACAACCCGGTCTATCGCCTGTTTCTGCGCCAGCCATCTTGACGCGCGGTGCTTCAGCCGCACAATTGTTCCTTCATGTCGTCCACCAACCGCTCCCTCATCAACCCCACCGCCAATCCAAAGCTGGACGCGGCACTGCGCGACAAGCTGCGGCGCCGGGCGGACGCGGCGGGATCGCTTGGCGAGCTGGTGCCGCTGGCGGTGCGTTTGGGTTTGATTCAAAACAGCTTGAAGCCGCGTTTTCGTGCGCCGCAGTTGGTGGTTTTTGCGGGTGACCACGGCCTGGTGGTCGACAGTGTTGTGGAGCCGGGGCGACCCACCACCATGCAACTGGTGATGCGTCTATTGACCGCGCAGCTCCCGCTGTCGGTTTTTGCCGGCATTCATGGACTGGAACTTTCCGTCGTGGACTGCGGCATGGCCGAGCCCACGAGCAGCCATGCGCGCCTCTTGGCACGAAAAATCGCCCACGGCACCAGAAACTCACGTGTGGCACCGGGCATGTCGATTGAACAAGTGCATGCAGCCATCCGTGCTGGCATGGAGATTGGCGACTCGCTGCCTGGCAATGTGGTGGCCTGCGCAGCCATTGGAGAAGGGTCGCCCGAAGTCGCCGCCGCGCTGATGTCCAGCCTATCGGGTATGCCGGTATCCAACCTCCTGCAAAACAACCCAGCGACATCACCCGATTTTTTAACCCACCAACTGTCGGTATTGCATGCGGCGCAACATCGGCACCGCGAGCTGGAAGACCCTGTCGAACTGCTGGCGGCCCTGGGCGGGTTTGAGATGGCGGTGATGGTGGGCACCTTGCTGGTCGCAGCCAGCCGCAGGCACCTGATCTTGGTGGACGGGATTCCGGCGTTGGCGGCCCTCATGGTCGCCTCCCGCATCTCGCCAGCCATCACCGACTACTGCGTTTTTTGCCGCAGCCACAGCCACGCCGGGTTGGACCGTGCGCTGAGCCTGTTCCAAGCCTCGGCCTTGCTGGAGTTGGGCATAGGCAGTGTTGATGGGACAGGCGCAACTTTGGCTTGGCCTTTGGTTCGTTCCGCAGCAGCGCTGCTCACCGAAGTGGCTGAGGGCGAAGACGCTGGTCCCACATTGCCCGCCGGTTTGGACGCCCTGCCCCCATCGCCGGGCCAAGCCAATACCGGTTGGGAACCGGCGCTGAAATCTGGATTCAGATTGGAATAGCCGCCCAAGTGGCGCTGCCACACCGGCTGGAAGCCGGACTCAGGCACCAAGCTAGCGAACTCACTGCGCTCGCTGCATCACCAGCGGTGGATTGTTGGGAGCAACACCGCCATCCATTGCAGGCGGTGCCGCGAATGACGGTTCTGCTTGACCCAATGACAGCGTCGGCAACACCCCAGTGGCCGGCAGTGGCAATACGGGCAGCTCCAAAACCAAGACAGGCGATCCGCCTTGCGGGCCAATCGAGGCGGTGCGAAGCGTCACCGCCAAAAGCGTCAAGTTGCCATCGAGTTTGGCACCCAGCGCATAGGGTTTGGCAGGCTGACCATCCACCGCAATCAGCGCCAAACCAGCTCCCTGAGCGGGTGATTTCGCAGCACCTGCGGCAGGCTTCTTGGGTGCCATCACACCGGTCAGTACAAAACGGCTGCTCAGTTCCGGGGCGACCATAGCAGGGGTTGCCGTGACTGGCGTGCTTCCAAGCACACGCGACAGCTCCGCGCGCGACGGCAACGCTTGGGGACTTGCCAAGGTGGCCTGTTGAATGGTGGGGCCTTGGGCTGTGAGCCGCAGCAACCAAAACACAACTGAAGCGGCTACCAAAGCCCAAATCAAAAACGCAGCAGCACGTGAAAGCATGGGCCCATTATGATTCAAGCCTCCGGGAACCATGTTGTACGACGCTGGTCTTACCGGCCGCGCTGTTCCACTGTCGTTACACCTTCACTTGTTGCCGAAGAACCCATGCTTGCACACCCTACCCAATTCATTCGTTCATCCACTGCTCGCGCAACGCGCGGTTTCACCTTGATTGAGTTGATGGTGGTGCTGGTGATCATTGGCGTGTTGGCCGCTCTGATCGTGCCCAACATATTGAATCGCGCAGATGATGCCCGGGTGTCTGCTGCGCGAGCCGACGTCAACACCGTCATGCAAGCCTTAAAAGTTTACAAACTGGACAATCAACGCTTCCCAAGTGCAGAACAAGGGCTACAAGCGTTGACTACGAAACCGGCAGTCGGATCGGCACCGAACTGGCGCGGTCCCTATCTGGACAAGCTGCCCAACGACCCCTGGGGCCGCCCCTACCAATACGCCAATCCTGGCGTGAAAGGTGAGATTGATGTCTACAGCTTAGGGGCCGACGGTGTTGTGGGCGGCGAGGGCAACAATGCAGAGGTCGGGTCTTGGCAGTGAACGGTTGATCCAGTCCATGCGAGGAATGCCCATGGCCCCCTCGTCGCGTGGATTCACGCTCATTGAACTGCTGGTCGTGGTCGCGTTGATCGCGATTGCATCCAGTGTGGCCTCGCTGGCGCTGCGTGACCCGCAGGCTACGCAACTCGAACGTGAGGCGGTCCGCTTGGTGTCGCTTTTGGAGTCTGCCCGCGCTGCAGCGCGCAGCACCGGCTTGGCCGTGCAGTGGGTTCCGGGCGCTGCAGCACAAGCCCCCGGTAATGCGGTGGTCGCCGCAGACTTTCGTTTTGTGGGGCTGCCCACAGCCATCAACTTCCCCACACGCTGGTTGGACGGGAATACCACGGCCAACGTGGTCGGCGCACGCAGCGTTAGCCTCGGGCCCGAACCCGTGATTGGCCCGCAGCGCATCGTTTTGAGCCTGGGCTCACAGCAACTCATGCTGGCCACCGATGGACTGGCGCCCTTCACGGTTGCAGATTTAGACCGCAACACCGGACGTCCTCGCTGATGCAGGCTCAACAAACACAACGCGGCTTCACCTTGATTGAGGTGCTGGTGGCCTTGGCCATCGTGGCGGTCACGCTCGGCGCGGGCATCAAAGCGGCCGGTGCGCTGACACAAAACACCGAACGTGCAGGCTTGGTGAGCGTGGCGCAGTGGTGTGCAGAAAACCATTTGGTGGGCCTGCGCTTGGCGAAGGAGTTTCCAAGCGTGGGCGACTACGACTTCAGCTGCGAGCAATTGGGCGTTGCCTTGAGAGGTAAGCGCCTGGTGCGCGCCACACCCAACCCCAACTTTCGGCGCGTAGACGCGCAGTTGTTCGATGAAAGTGGCCGTCCTGTGCTCACGCTGAGCACCGTGGTGCCGAGAATCTGATGGCCATACGACAACACAAAGGCTTCACCCTGGTCGAGGTGCTGGTGGCCTTGATGGTCATGGCCATTGTGGCCACGATGGCATGGCAAGGTGTAGATGGCATGGTGCGTGCCCGCGACGCTACCCAGCAGCGCTTGGGCCACAACCTACAACTCGGCACGGTGCTGGCCCAATGGGATGTGGACCTGGCCGCCATCCAAGACAGCGGTGTCGTGCCCCCTCTGGGCTTTGACGGGGCCAGCCTGCGCCTGACGCGTCGAGCAGAAGCTGGCATGCAGCTCGTCGTGTGGTCCTTGAAGCCTGACGCGACGGGTGCAACACGCTGGCTGCGTTGGGCCAGCCCCATCGCCCAGCGCAGCGGCGAGCTGCAAGAGCACTGGCTGCGCAGCCAACAATTTCAGGGCAGTGAGGCGGGCCAGTTGGAAATGCTGCCCGGGGTGAGTCAGTGGCAGCTTTATTACTACCGTGTCAACGCGTGGACCAATGCGCAGTCCAGTGGTGACATTTCGCCGGTGGACGTTGCGGCCAGCGCGGGTGCCAACGCAGCACGTCAGCGTGAGCGCCTTCCGACTGGTGTGCGTTTGGTACTCACCTTCACCCCTGGCAGTGGCCACACGGGCAACCTGACCCGTGATTTGGTGCTGGGGCCTCAGCCATGAGACGCCGCTGCACCGCTCACATTGCAAAAAAAAACGGGTGTCGTCAACGCGGCGCGGCGCTGCTGATGGCCATGGTCATTCTCACCCTCGTCGCCACCCTGGCAGCGGGCATGGTGTGGCAACAATCGACGGCCGTCGCCATTGAAACCGCAGAGCGTGCCCGCGCCCAATCCACCTGGATACTCAACGGTGCGCTGGATTGGTCCCGCATCATCCTGCGCGAGGATGGTCGCAACAAGGGACCAGACCATTTAGGAGAACCCTGGGCCACACCCTTGGCCGAGGCCAAACTCAGCACGTTTTTGGCAGCCGACAAAGACAACACCGCCGACAGCGATTTGGAGGCATTTTTGTCCGGCAGCATTGAAGACGCGCAGTCGCGTTACGACTTGCGGCGACTTGTCGGTGAACAAAGCAAAGACAACAGAGTCTTCGCCGTGCTGATACCGGCCGAGTTGGAAACCTTGCGCCGTTTGTTCGGCCACCTTCGGTTGCCCGCTGAACTGGCCGACAGCATGTCGGCCAACCTGCTACGGGCATGGGACACGACGGCCACTGCGGTGAGTAGCGAGACACCACTTGCTCCTCAAACCATGACCCAACTGCGATGGTTGGGCGTGGATGAGGCCTCCATCAACAAAATGTTGTCCTATGCCACCATCTTGCCCCGGGACAGCGGCACGCCCACGCCCATCAACCTCAACACCGCTTCACGAGAAGTGATTGCTGCGGTGTTGAACATCGATTTGGGCAGCGCAGACCGCCTGGTACAGCGCCGCACCAACAACCCTTTCAAGAGCATTGCCGAAGCGCAAGCCGTCCTGCCGCCCAGCATCAACATCGACCCCGCTCAAGCCGACATCAAAAGCAACCACTTCGAAGTGCGGGGCAGGCTGCGTTTGGGTGACCATGTGCAAGAAGAGGTGACGCTGATGCGGCGGCGGGACCTCGACATCTCGCCCGTCTGGCGCACCCGCAGCCAAACCCTCAGAAGCAAATGACGTATGGACACACCCGCCACACCACGTACCGTGGTTCAAGCTCAACTTGAACATCAGCAGTGGGCGCTGGTGCTGGTGTTTTTGTGTTTGCCGCTGGTCGGGGCGGGGCTGGTCTGGGGTCAACCCTGGTTAACCGCCTGGTTGACAGACAGCACTGCCAGCGCCGATGAGCGTGCGGTGCGAACGGCATGGTTCGTGGTGGCCGTGGTAGCGCTCGTGAGCTGTATCGGTCTCATCATCGCCACTTGGCTTGCCGCCATGGCATGGCGCATTCGCAAGGCGGCCTGCTACCCGCCACCGGGTTACCCCGTGCTGCGTGCAACACCTCTACTGCATGGCGCAAGCGCGGAGCAACAGGCTTTGTGGCATGGCCTGGCCGCCTTGGGCAGCCTGCTGTTGTGTCTGGTTGTGCTGGCTTACTTGTTCCACACCTTCCCATTGTTTGAAACTTTGTATGTGCTGCGGCACTGAGCCGCAACATCGCATTGAAATGATCGCGCCCATCCATCACAACGACGCCCGGTCATGAAAAAACACCCGCCATCCAAAACCAAACACCTTCGTGCCTCTGACGCCCGCGCGGTGGCCCAACTCGCCACCACCGCTGTGCACAGCATCACACGGGTAACCGAAGGTGTGCATCAATCGGTGTGGGCCCAGCTTGGGGTGCGCAACGCCACACAAGCTGAGCGCACCCAGGGACTGACGGCTTGGGTATACAAAACCATCCATGGCCTGACTTTCGCCGTCGGGCGTGGCATCGACACCGCATTGGCCCGCCTGCAACCCACCTTAGAACGTTTAGAAGGCAGCGCTGAGGGTTCACCCGAGCGTGAAGCGGTGCTGGCCGCACTCAATGGCGTCATGGGCGACCACCTTCATCAAATACAAAGCCCCTTGGCCACCGCCATGACCTTGCGTTTTGCGGGGCAGCCATTGTGGGGCAGCGACGGACACCTGCCCCACAACCCCCTATCGATCCGGCCTGATGAAGTCTCCACTCCCGTTCCGGCTGACCCTTCGACGAGGCTCAGAACAGGACTTGTCGAAGCCCAGGTTGCATGCGCCACCCTACGACAAGCTCAGGGCGAACGCTTCAGTCTTCATTCGGCTGAATCAATAGAGGCGAAAGCACCCGCTTTGCCCAAGGTGCTGCTGCTGATCCACGGCCTGTGCATGAATGATTTGCATTGGAACAGCGAACACAAGGGCCGCGCCGTGAACCACGGCGAGACCTTGGCCCAGGCGATGGGTTGCAGCCTGCTCACCCTGCGCTACAACACCGGCTTGCACATCTCCAGCAACGGCCAAGACTTAGCCCAGCAGCTAGAAAAGCTGCTGGCCGACTGGCCAGTGCCTATCAAAGAAATCCATGTGCTGGCTCACAGCATGGGGGGACTCGTCATCCGCAGCGGCGTGCATACCGCCACTCTCGCGAAGATGCGTTGGCCCCAACAACTCAAAACCATCGTTTTCCTCGGCACCCCCCACCACGGCGCGCCACTGGAGCGTGCGGGCAACCGGGTGGACGTGATTCTGGCGAGCACGCCCTACACCGCCCCTTTCAGCCGCTTGGCCCAGTTGCGCAGCAGCGGCATCACCGACTTACGTTACGGCTTGCTGCTGGACCAAGACTGGGCAGGCCGCGACCGCTTTAGCCGCGCACCCGATCACCGCACCACGCTGCCCCTGCCCGAAGGTGTGGCCTGTTATGCCGTGGCGGGCGCGGTATCAAGAACGCGTGGTCTGCTCGCGGAACGATTGGTGGGTGATGGGCTGGTGCCTTTGGACAGTGCACTGGGTCAGCACGACGATGCGGCGCGACGTTTGCACTTCGCCAAAACCTCCACCTTCATCGCCTACCGCACGAATCACATGGCGTTGCTGAGCAGCCCCGAGGTGGGCGCGCAGTTGTTGAAGTGGCTCAAGACCTGAGCCACTCCACCCCGTCAGTTCCGCGCACCAAACATCATCTGCCTGGCCAGGGCCGACTTCACGGGTTTGAGTGCCTGCAGCGCCACCATGCCTAAACCGCGAGCGGTGCTGGCACCGGGCAGCGTCCACGTGAAACTGCGGGCCAAAAAATCGGTGGCGGCGATCAAGGCCCAGCGGTCAGGGCCGCGTTGCCACTCCAGGCGGCGCAGCACGGCAGGCACATCACTGTTGCGCGACAGCGCCTGCACCAGTTCAAACGCATCCCGCAGCCCCAGATTCAAACCCTGGCCCGCCACCGGGTGCATGGTTTGTGCGGCATTGCCGATGCGCACGGTGCGACCATCGGTCAGGGTGCGTTCGGCGTTCAAGCCCAGCGCGAAGGATTTGAGCGGCGACAGCGCGGTGATCTCGCCCACCTGGGGGTGGAACACGGTGTTGAGCACCGTCAGGCGCTGTGCGTCGTTCAAAGCCGCGACCGGGTCGTCTCGGCTCGGCACGCACCAGACCAAAGCAGCACGGGCTTGCGAATCATCGGCGTCGCGGGGATCTTTGGGCAGGGGCAATAACGCTGCAGGGCCTTGTCGGGTGAAACGTTCATAGGCGATGCCGCCATGAGGTTGCTTCAAATGCACCGTGCCAACCCAGGCGGTTTGGCCGTAGTCGTGGGTCAGGCCGCGTTTGGAACTCTTCCTGACTTGATCGGAGAACACGCCGCCCTCGGCCACCACGGCCAAATCAAAGGTCTCGGCAATGCCCGCATCCAACTCCACGCTGTCCCCCACATTCTTGAGCGCCTGCACCGGCGTGGAGAAACGGCTGCGCAGACGGCCGGGTTCGGCGGCACACAAAACCTCCCAGGCCTTTTGCAAGGGTGCGGTGATGGCGCCATAACTGAGCACGGCGCCCAACATGGGCACTTGTTCCTCAGCCGCGCTCAGACGCACTTCGGGCTCGCCGAACAGGCCGCCCAACAAGCCGTCCATCGAGGGTTGCTGCTGCGACACATGCACGGCGCTGATGGGCTGAGCCGCGCCAGGAACCCACGCGCTCAAGCGTTGCAGCAGTTGCACACTGCCCAAGGACAGCGCCAGGGTGCGAGGGTCGAGCGAGACATCTTTGTCTGCGGCGCGTGCATCGAACACCGTCACCTCCGCCTGGGGCAGGTGGCGGGCAGCAGCCAAGGCCAGCGTCAGCCCCACGGGGCCTGCGCCGACGACGGCCAGTTTCAAAGCGGTGGTGTTCATCACAAAGTCCTGCATCAAAAACAACGTCATTTCCGCAAAAGCGGGAATCTGTGACGGGAACGGCACAGGATTCGGACTTGCGCGGCCAAGGTGGAAAAGCTTGTCCTATTATTCGCTGGCCCGCAATTGTTCCTCCTTCTATTCACCCTGCGGGCTACAGGAGATCACCGCCATGGCACTGATGGATTTCATCAAGAAACAGTTCATCGACATTCTGGAATGGCAGGAGGACAGCGACGGCACCCTGGCCTGGCGTTTTCCGATGGCGGGCAACGAAATTCAATACGGCGGTTCGCTCACCGTGCGCGAAAGCCAAATGGCCGTCTTCATCAACGAAGGCAAGGTGGCCGATGTGTTTGGCCCCGGCCGCTACACCCTCACCACCAGCACGCTGCCGGTGCTGACCTATTTGCAGAACTGGGACAAGCTTTTCCAAAGCCCGTTCAAGAGCGACGTGGTGTTTTTCAGCACCCGCCAGCAAATTGACCAGCGCTGGGGCACCACCCAGCCCGTCACCATCCGTGACAAAGACTTCGGTGCGGTGCGCCTGCGCGCATTCGGCAACTACAGCTACCGCGTCACCGACCCGAAAAAATTCTTCACTGAAATTTCCGGCACCCGCGAGCGCTACACGGTGGAAGACCTGGACGGTCAACTGCGTGCACTGATGCTGCAGCACATCTCGGACGCGGTGGCGGGCAGCGGCCTGGCTTTTCTGGACCTCGCCGCCAACCAGGTGGAATTCGCCCAGCAACTCAAAACCGCGACTGCGCCGTCGTTCGAGAAGATCGGTTTGGCGCTTGAAGGCGTGACGGTGCAAAACCTCTCGCTACCCGAAAAGCTGCAAAAAATCCTGGACCAAAAAATCGGCATGGGCATGGTCGGCAACGACATGGGCAAATTCATGCAATACCAAACCGCGCAGGCCATGCCCAAGTTTGCGGAAGGCGCCGCCGGTGGCGGCGGCGGCGGGGTGGTGGGCGACGCCATGGGCCTGGGTGCGGGCGTGGCCTTGGGCCAGGTGATGGCGCAGCAGCTGTCGCATGGGCTGCAAGGTGCGCAGCCGGGTGCTGCTGCGGCGGCAGCACCTGTGGGCGTGCGGCCGGATGAAGTCATGGCTACCCTGGAAAAGCTGGCCGGCCTCAAGGCCAAGGGCATTCTCACCGCCGAAGAGTTTGATGCGAAGAAGGCGGAGTTGTTGAAGAAGTTGGTTTGAACTCTTTGCAGTAGACGTTCAATGTCGGTCATTCCTCCGCCCAGTCGTTCATCGCGCCCGGGAACTCCACTTCCCGCGCACGATGTGAACGGAGTTGCTGTTTTCGAGGGTTCGTTGGTCCGCATTCTCACAATTCCCGATTGGTTAATACACGATCTGCCCGAAGAAGATGTATTGCGCCTCAAAGCACGTGAAGGACGGGCGATGCGTGTGCTGGAACTGGACTCAGGTGGGTATGTCTGGTTCGGAGACAACAATCCTTGGTTTTGTTTGCGTCCGTCAGAAGTAGAAGTCCTCCCTTCCGATGCATCGAGCAAGTTCTGACCACCTTTGCGGCGTCAGTCGGTGTGTCAAAACTGGGGACATAACGATTCCATTGAGTAGCTACTGACCCTTGGCAACTGACCCCACCTCCTCCCCTCAACGCGCCTACCGAGCCGCCTGCCCCAATTGCGGCGCGCCGGTGGAGTTTCGCTCCAGCGCGTCGGCTTTTGCGGTGTGCAGTTTTTGCCGCAGCACCATCGTGCGCGATGGCGAGGCACTGCGCAAAACCGGCGAAAGCGCCGAGTTGTTTGACGACCACTCGCCACTCCAACTTGGGGCCAGCGGCAGCGTGCAAGGCGCGGCTTTCACGTTGGTGGGGCGCTTGCAGTACCGCTACAAAGACGGCACCTGGAACGAATGGCATGCGCTTTTTGACAGCGGCCGTTCCGGCTGGTTGGCCGAAGACAACGGCCGTTATGTGCTGGCCTTTGATGCGACGCTGAGCGAAGCCCCGCCGCCAGCAGAAAAGCTGCGCCCCGGGCAGTCACTGACCCTGGCCGGACAAGGCTGGAGCGTGGCCTCGGTGGCGGCGGCCAAACTGATTGCCGCACAGGGTGAATTGCCCTTTGCACCCAATACGCAGCGCGGCTTCATGGTGGTGGACCTGCGCAATCCACGCGGTGAGGTCGGCACGCTGGACTATCAAAACCCAGACCAACCCCAGTGGTCTGTGGGCCGTTCTGTCGCCTTGAGTGAACTCGCCCTGCGCGGCCTGGCCGAGGGCAGCGAAAAGAGCCTGAAAGCGCGCGGCGTGGAATGCCCGAGCTGCGGCACGGCACTGAACGTCACCCTCTCCACCACCCAATCCATCGCCTGCCACCAATGCCATGCGGTGGTGGACCTGTCGCAAGGCGTTGGCGGTGACCTCACCCACTACGCGCAAGAAAACGGCAGCGAGCCGCAAATTCCGCTAGGCAGCATCGGCCGCTTGAAACTCAGCCTGGACAAAACCGCCACCGTCTTGCCCTGGCAGGTGGTGGGGTATGCCGAGCGCTGCGAAGTAGACACAGGCGAGGACGAGCAAACCTTCTGGCGCGAGTACCTGCTCTACCACCGGGGCACCGGTTTCGCATTCTTGGTCGACGCCCAAGACGGCTGGAGCTGGGCCACGCCCATCACCGGCGTGCCGCAAAAATTTGGCGACAGCGTGAAACTGGACGGTGTGCTCTACAAGAAGCTCTACGACTACACCGGCCAAACCACCTACGTGCTGGGCGAGTTCTACTGGCAACTCAAACGCGACGAGCGCACTGTCAACAGCGACTTCATCGGCGGCGGCGACGCAAAAACTCAGAGGCTCAACCGCGAACAAACCGGCGATGAGATCACCTGGTCCTTGGGCTCCACCCTCACCGCTGACGAGGTGATGCAAGCCTTCAAACTCGACCCCAACAAACGCGCCAGCCTGCAGCGCGACGCCCTGCCCACTGCGCTCGGCGGCTCCAATCTGTTGCAGCAAATCGTGCTGTGGAGCGTGGTCATCCTGGTGCTGCTCATCCTGTGGCGCTGCGACAGCCAAGACGACTGCGACCAGGTGCGAGCCACCTACGGCGAGGCCTCGTCCGAATACCGCAGTTGCCGCACCAGCAGCAGTGGCTACCGCAGCAGCGGTGGGTCATGGGGTGGGTACAGCTCGGGTGGGGGGCATAAGTGAGTGGCGTCACCACCTTGGTATTGCTGCCCGGCATGGACGGCACGGGGGATTTGTTTGCGCCTTTCGTCGCGGCGCTTGGCAAGGAGTACACCACCCACATCGTTCGCTACCCGACAGACCGCATCACCACCGACGAGGAACTCACTGCCATTGCCCGTAATGCATTGCCGAGCACAACGCCCTATGTCTTGCTCGGCGAATCTTTTTCCGGCCCCATCGCCATCCGCCTGGCCTATGAACGCCCACCCCACCTTCGCGCCTTGGTGCTTTGCTGCAGTTTCGCGCGCAACCCCCAAGCGCGGCTTGCAAGGCTGGCCTCGGCATTGCTGAACTGGCGTTGCCCTTTGCCGCCCCTGGGAATGATCAGCACAGCCTTGATGGGTCGGTTTGCCACGCCCAGCGCAAAAGAAGCGCTGAAAGCCGCCCTCGCCAGCGTGCGGGCTGATGTGCTGCGAGCACGCATGAAACAAGTGCTGGCAGTGGACACCCGCGACCTGCTGAAGCGGGTCACCTTGCCGCTGCTCTACCTGCGTGCGACCCAAGACCTGTTGGTATCGGCGCGGTCAGCAAACGAGGTACAAGGACTTGCGCCGCAAACCAGAGTCACTTCACTGTCTGGCCCACACTTCCTGTTGCAGACTCAGCCAGAAGCGGCGGCTACAGCAGTCAAAGCGTTTCTGCGCCAACTGAATCAACCGAACCACTACCCACCCCAAGGAGAATCACCATGATGGGCATTGAATGGATGAAACCCGGCATCTTTGTCGGCTCAATTTTGTTTGCATTGATCGGCGTGCTGGTGTTTTGGGTCTGCTTCATCATCGTCGACAAGCTGACCCCCTACGACCTGTGGAAAGAAATCATCGAAGAAAAAAATGTCGCCCTGGCGATTGTGGTGGGGGCGATGTGCATTGCGATTGGGTTGATTGTCTCGGCGGCGGTGCATGGGTAAGGGTGCAAAAACCTTATACGAAGCATCAGTAGAATGATCATTTTGAAAGCAACAAGGAGGATGTTTTGGGTTCTATTCTGATCAACGTGCCTGACATCGAAGACGGCGAATTACTTTTCAACGAGGCTGAGACCAAACAAATCTTGAAGTTTTTCTGGCCTGAGCAATCGGCCTCGATAGACCAAATGTCTGTCACTAACGATTCGAGGCGCCTTGCACAAACAGCATTGATTGCGGGCGTCGACGGTACTTACGCAATGAGTTTTATCGCAGGTTTGACGGAGACAGTTGCAAATCCAGGCTCTAGTCTTCAATCGCTGATCCGAAAACTGGGACAGAACTTCGCACAAAAATGGTGGCAGCACACCAAACCCAAAGACCTTCAGAATGCCAAGATTTATGAATCTGTGAGGAGGCATTTATCGAGAGAATTGAGACGAAAACTTGACTTGTCGACGCAGGGTGCAAACCTCGGCAGTAAGGGCGTCATGTTCAGCTACACCACCTTGTGCCGTTCGTATAAGGCTTAACAAAGCATGCGTTCACGACATCTCCTGGTGAAGTGCGTTGCCGGCATCATTTTTGCCTTAGCGGTGCTTTATGCGACCTTCGTTGGGATCAGAATGCGCGACGACCCACTGACTTTGGTCGTCTGCATAGATCATCACGAAATGCGTTGGATGGCATGGACCTGTAAACAGGTTCTCTACCATTCCTCCTGGAGTGCAGAGCACGTCCGCCGCCTCAACGAAAGTGCGGGAGCTAGCTTTGCTTTTGGTGCAGAGCCCCCTAAAACCGCCCCCGAAGCAGATGAAATAGACATGCGGCTGAAGTTGTTTCTGTCCAGAGGCGTCGACATTAATGCGACAGACATCCGCACGAGGAACTGGACAGCTTTGCACAGCGCGGCTATCGGCAGTCACCTACACGAAGCACAGCTTCTACTCAAGTACGGAGCACGAACCGATTTGCGCGACACCCAAGGATTGACAGCGTTGGATATCGCCTTACGCATTCAAGAGAAATACCCCGACAACCCTAAAGCTGTCGAAATGGTGCGTTTGCTGCAAGCGCACGCCACATCGCCCCAGAAATAGTCCTCAACTCTTTTTTGATCGATTAGCCTGATCCCAACTTGAGCTTAAGAAAACAACTGGCTGATCAACCAAGCACGTCGACCATCCGCCGCGCCGAAGTCGCCCTCCTGGCCTCCGTCTTCGTCGTCGCCGGCTGCGGCCTGCTGTACGAGCTGGCCGCAGGCGCACTGGCGAGCATGTTGCTTGGCGACTCCATCTTGCAGTTTTCCACCATCATCGGCACCTATTTGTTTGCGATGGGGGTGGGCTCTTATTTGTCGCGGTTTTTTGAGCGGCAGTTGATCGCGCACTTTTTGCGCATTGAGTTGCTCATTGGCGTGGTGGGCGGCTTGATGCCTGCCCTACTCTTTGCCTTGCACAGTGCCGCGCCCGGGAGTTTTCGGCTGGTGCTGTACAGCTTGGTGCTGCTAATTGGCACCATGGTGGGATTAGAGATTCCACTGGTGATGCGAATTTTGAAGCGACACTTTCAGTCGCGTTACGCACTGAAAGACCTGGTCTCGCAGGTGCTCACCTTTGACTACCTCGGGGCACTGGCGGTGTCGCTCGCCTTCCCGCTGCTCTTGATGCCGCAGCTGGGGTTGATCCGCACGGGTGTGCTCTTTGGTTTGATCAATGTGATGGTGGCGGTCTGGGCGCTGTGGTTGTTTCGCTCAGAGCTGCGCCATGTGGCAGCGCATACCCTGGCCTGTTTGTTGTGTGCGGCTGTGCTGGCGGTGGCGTTTGCCAGCGCGGGTGAAATCAACAGCTGGGCTGAAGACCGCTTTTACGCCGACAACATCATCGTTGCCGAAAGCAGTGCTTACCAGCGTGTGGTCGTGACCCACGGGCGCTCGGGTGTGCGGCTTTTTCTGAACGGCAATTTGCAGTTCCACTCGCGTGACGAGTACCGCTACCACGAGGCCCTGGTACACCCGGCCATGGCGGCCCAGGGCGCTCCAAAGAAAGTGCTGGTGCTCGGTGGGGGCGACGGCATGGCCGTTCGCGAGGTACTCAAGTACCCGAGCGTGCAAGAAGTCACCTTGGTGGAACTCGACCCGCACATGACGCGTCTCTTTGCCCAAGACAGCCGCTTGCGGGCACTGAACAACGACGCGCTGCACTCACCCAAGCTGCGTATCATCAACCAGGACGCTTTCGCCTGGCTGGAACAAAACACCGGCAGTTTTGATGTGATCGTGGTGGACTTTCCCGACCCCAGCAACTTCTCCATCGGCAAGCTCTACACCACCAGTTTTTACCAACTGCTGGACCAGCACCTTGCAGCCAGTGGTTATGCCGTGGTGCAAACCACCTCACCGCTGGTGGCACGCAAAAGTTTCTGGACGGTGGTGGCCACGATTGAAGCGGCGGGTTTAAGCACCACGCCCTACCACGCCCATGTGCCAAGTTTTGGTGAATGGGGTTTCATCCTGGCCAGCCGCCGGCCTTACCGCGCACCTTCTGCCTTGCCCGAGGGCTTGAAGTTTTTGAGTGTGGACGGATTGCCCGCCCTCTTCAACTTTCCACCCGACATGGCCCGGGTCGAGATGCCGCCCAACCGCCTGTCCAACCAAGGTTTGGTGCAAACCTTTGAAGCGGAGTGGGGCAAGGTGCAGGAATAAGACGGCGCGATGTTGATCTTTAGAGAATTCACAGCAAAACCAGATCCAGTCGCAATGAGGGTGACATGCCTCGCCGAGATGGTCACTGGCTTCTAACCACAAACCACCCAAAATCTTCCGCCTCCAATGACCGCATGAAGTCTCCCCTGAACTCAACCTCGTGCTGCCGCTGCGGTGCCTTGGACGGCCCTGTATCTCGCGTCAACGTCACCGCCAGGATGTTGATTCATCCGACATTTCACAAGATATAACGCGATAAATCCTCGTTCTTGGCCAAGTCGGCTAACTTGGCATTCACCGCCTCGGCATCCAGGCTCACCGTTTGACCACTCAAATTCGGCGCGTTGAAACTCACGTCGTCGAGCAAACGTTCCATCACCGTAGCCAACCGGCGGGCACCGATGTTTTCGGTGCGTTCGTTCACCTCAAAAGCCATTTGCGCCAGGCGGCGGATGGCGTCGGGTTTGATTTCCAAGAGCACACCCTCGGTGGCCAGCAAGGCTTGGTACTGCTTGACCAAACTGGCATGGGTGCTGGTGAGGATGGCCTCGAAGTCGTCCACGCTGAGTGAACTCAGTTCGACGCGGATGGGGAAACGCCCTTGCAACTCGGGAATCAAATCGCTGGGTTTGGACAGGTGAAATGCGCCCGAGGCAATGAACAAAATATGGTCGGTTTTGACCATGCCGTATTTGGTGTTGACCGTGGTGCCTTCCACCAAAGGCAGGAGGTCACGCTGCACACCCTGGCGTGATACCTCGGCCCCGCTGCCACCACCCTCACCACTGCGGGAGGCGACTTTGTCGATCTCGTCGATGAAGACGATGCCGTTTTGTTCGGTGTGGGCCAGGGCCGTGCTGCGAATCTCGTCTTCATTGACGAGCTTGGCGGCTTCTTCATCCACCAGCAGTTTGAGCGCCTCAGCGATTTTCAGCTTGCGGGTTTTGCGTTTGCCGCCCCCCATGTTGGCGAACATGCCCTTGAGCTGTTCAGCCATCTCGTCCATGCCCGGTGGGGTCATGATTTCCAGCTGGGCTTTGGGCTCGGCCAGGTCGATTTCGATTTCTTTGTCTGCGAGCAGTCCTTCGCGCAGGCGTTTGCGCATGACCTGGCGGGCGGTGTTTTCGGTGCTGGTGTCGCCGTTCAAACCGAAGTCCGAGCGCGGGGGCGGCACCAGGATGTCGAGCACGCGGTCTTCTGCGGCGTCTTCTGCCAGGCTGCGGTGGCGCTTCATGGCGGCTTCGCGGGCTTGTTTGACGGCCATGTCTACGAGGTCGCGGATGATGGTGTCAACATCTTTGCCCACATAACCCACCTCAGTGAATTTGGTGGCTTCCACCTTGATGAAGGGCGCATCGGCCAGCTTGGCCAAACGCCGCGCAATTTCGGTTTTACCCACGCCGGTGGGGCCAATCATCAGGATGTTTTTGGGGGTGATCTCGCCGCGTAAGCTGGCGTCCACTTGCTGGCGACGCCAGCGATTGCGAAGGGCAATGGCCACTGCGCGTTTGGCAGCGGCTTGGCCGACGATGTGGCGGTCCAGTTCGGAGACGATTTCTTTGGGTGTCATCGAACTCATGTTGACCCCTCGTCCCACGAGTACATGGGCCGACCTTGCAGGTCGCGTCGGCCCAGAGGCCCGACTCGTCGCCAGGCACAAACCGTCCTCAAGGACGGTTTGTGTCCGGGCTCCGCCCCCGAGGGGATGCGGTCAGGCTTGGGGCGGCCCGGCGCTCTGCCCGCGCTCATTCCAGCACCTCAATGATGTGGCTCTGGTTGGTGTAGATGCAGATGTCGCCCGCAATTTCCAGTGACTTTTTAACCACCTCGGCCGGGGTCATTTCGGTGTTGTCGAGCAAAGCACGCGCGGCAGCCTGTGCGTAAGCACCACCCGAGCCGATGGCGATGATGCCTTTTTCGGGTTCCAGCACATCGCCGTTGCCGGTGATGATGAGCGAGGCCTCGTGGTCAGCCACGGCCAACATGGCTTCCAGGCGGCGCAGCACGCGGTCGGTGCGCCAGTCTTTGGTCAGCTCAATGGCCGCACGCACCAAATGGCCTTGGTGTTTTTCCAGCTTGGCTTCAAAACGCTCAAACAAGGTGAAGGCGTCAGCCGTCGCCCCTGCGAAACCGGCCAGCACCTGGTCTCGGTGCAGCTTACGCACTTTGCGTGCGCTGGATTTGATGATGATGTGGCCCAGCGTGACTTGACCGTCTCCGCCCAGGGCCACCTGCTTGCCGCGCCGAGCGCTGACGATGGTGGTGCCGTGAAATTGATCCATCGGACAAAGGTGAAGTCGAACCAGCGAAATTCAAGCCTCGGTGGGCAAATTAGGGCCTGTTAACACTGAAGATGCCAGATGCGTTGTTCTTCAAAAGAAGGCCTTGAGCAAGGCGCAAAACGAAGCCGGGGTAGGCCCCCGGCGAGGCTTTGTAACGCCGCGCAAGGCCTTTTGGGGAACAACCCTTCGGGAACGTGGCCCTTGGGGCGCAGCGCGGCGTTGCACGTCTCGCCAAGGCGAATAGCCTTGGCGAGACGTGCGCCTTGCTCTGCGCCCCAAGGGCCACGTTCGCACTGGCATCTTCAGTGTTAACAGGCCCTAAACCGTATGAACCTTGACCTTGGCGTGTTCATTGATGCCCATGGCACCAAAGAACAAGGCCACCAAACGGTGCGTGTCGGTGAAGGTGATGGCACGGTTTTCACTGCGGCGGGCCAGCACCCAGTTGAGCAAGTCACCGGCGGCAATGAAGTCCACCCGGATCAGCTTGGTGCAAGAAACGTTCACCACGCTGCTGGAACCCAATTTGGCGGTCAGCCGCACCAAAATCTGGTCGATATCACCCACCAACTGACCGGACAGTTCCATGCTAGCCACCTGGACCATGTCTTGGTCTTCCAGGATTTGCGATTCCATGAAGCTGGTGGACACTTCACTGACCAGCGACATCGACGGCGAATTCGTACTTTGTCCCGAGCCGCTGATACGAACTTGGCATGTGGTGGGCTCCCAGGAAGGGGGCGACACCTCGTAGGTCACGCAGTAATCAATGGCTGCTTCGTCAAACTGGTCGGCCCGGTTGGCCATGCGCAAGCCGTCCAAGCGCAATTGCCAGTAGGCGGGGTCGGCATCACGCACGCCCGTAGGGGCTGCTTCTTGCAAGACAGCAAAAAGCCTGTCGCCACCCAGCCAGCGCAGGTCGAGTTTTTGCGGCATCCAGCTGCGGAACAAATCGCTCATCAGCACGCTGGCTTCGACATCCAAGGTTTTGAGCGCGCTCCAATCGAACACCCAAGGCAGCGGCATTTGCAGTGACTGTGACCGCAGCTTGTTCACCGCCTCGGCGTCGATATGCTCCGGACAGGCCCAGCCCACCTGACCGTTCATGTCGGCGCTGGACTTGGGCACTTGAGGATGGGAGCTGGTGGTATTGGCTACCATTTTCGGCATGGAGAACCATTGGGGGGGCGACCACCCAAAGCGCTGCACATAGTCCATGGCCAAACTGTCAAACTTCGGCTGCTGGCCAATGGCGCGGTAAAGATCAAACAGCACCAACCATGTCTCGGCGTGGTCAACACGGCGACCCTGCCCCTCAATCAGGGTGTTGAGCGACTGCTCGCAGCTCTCGAAGTCTGCGTTCGCGAACGAGATGACCGCCTCGTCGAGCTCAGGGTCGTGCACAACCTCGCTGACTTCCATCGCCAGCGGATTGGAGAATGAAGCGGCCGCCGTGTCCATCGGAAAAGCATGCATGTGCGGCGCTGCCGATGCATTGCCATTTTTGCTGGGCACGGGCGCTGCTTCAGCGTTCGCCTCTGGCCGCAGAGCTGCTCGGGCCGCTGGTGGTTTTCCGGCTGCAGTGGTGTCCAGTGGTGCGGGTTGCGTTGGTGCGTTGTAGAACTCGGGAGTTCGGCGGCGAGAGTTGAGCTGGTTGTCGCCCACCATCTGCTGTTCGATTTCGTCGATTTTGGCTTTGACGCCGCTGTCGGGTTTGGCGCCGCTTTCGGCACGCACCTCGGAGTCGTCCAGCCGGGACGATCCGCCCAAAGCTGCCAGTTGATCGCCGCTCAAACCCTCGCGGCGGACTTTGCGCAGCATGTCGAATTCGCGCTTGCGCACAAAGTCGTTGCGGCGCTTGCGCTCAATCATGGCTTTGAGTTCGTGTTTGGCGAACTCAGACTCGCGGGTGCCCGCACCACCGCTGTCCAGCTCGTTCCACTCCGTAGACGGATTGGCCACGAATTTGACAACCTTAAGGAAGAAACTGCTGGTGTCTTTGGGGTCCGCCATAAATAGGGTCAGGTTGACGGGGGAAGCGCTGTCGGATGTCGTGCGGTTGGATGCCGATCTCAGTCGCCGAACATTTTCTGCTTTAACTCACGTCGTTGTTGGGCTTCCAGAGACAGTGTAGCCGTCGGACGTGCAATCAGGCGACCCAAACCGATGGGCTCGCCCGTTTCGTCGCAAAAACCGTAGTCGCCAGCATCAATTCGGTTCAGAGACTGGGAAATCTTCTTCAGCAGTTTGCGTTCGCGGTCGCGGGTACGCAGCTCCAGGGCGTGTTCTTCTTCAATCGTCGCCCGGTCGGCGGGGTCGGGCACGATGGACGTGTCTTCGCGCAGGTGTTCTGTGGTTTCACCCGCATTACTCAGCAAGTCGTCTTTGAGCGTTTGCAGCCGTGAGCGGAAGAAATCCAGCTGTTTCTCGTTCATGTATTGCGCTTCTGGCATGGCCAGAATTTCCGCCTCGGTCAAGTCTTTGCCCGCCTTGGTTTGCCAGGCGTTGACCAGCTTGGGGTCGGAAATCTGAGCGTGTTTGGGTGTATCCAATCCGAGGTTGTTCATTTGTCTGGTGGGTGGCCGAGGCGGTGCAAACCGGTCGGCGAATCTAGAAGTTGGCAGAGGAAGTGGAGCTTGGGCGGGTGGAGGCGTCACCACTTTGCCCGCACGGCGGGCGGGAGCGGGGCTGGCTGCGGAGGCAGGCACTGGCGCAGAGACGGGCGTTGAAGCGGCCGCTTCTGGTTTGGATTTGGCTGTGCTGGGTACGATCACCGGAGATTTTTTCTTTTCAAAAGAGGGGGGCTGTGTCGCCGATGTGCTCGCAACTTTGGCCGTTGTTTTTGTCAGTGTTTTAGCGGGGGCTGATTTTTGAGCTGCTGGGGCCTTGGCCTTCACGACGGACTTGCTGGGCGTTTTAGCATGTATTTTTTGAACTACAGCCTTCTTGACCACGGGGGTTTTTGCCGGCGGCTTGGTTGGTGATTTGACAGCCGTTTTTGCCGCCGCCTTCACCACAGTCTTAACCGTATTCTTGCCCTGGCTTTTGCCAATTGCGACAGCAGGTTTTTTTGCGCTTTTCTTTTTCGCCGGTGTTTTGCTCACGAAAGTCTCCTCGCAATGCCGAACTGCCGCTGTTTCATTTGCTTCAACGGTGTTAATTTGTGTCCCTCGCCCGGCAGTCAAACTCCGGGCTCGGCTCAGGCGGGGCGGATTGTATCCACGTTAACTGGGCGCAGGGCGCTATTTTTTTGTGTGTAGCCAAACAGCGGCTACTTGCCCCGGTGTGAGAGCGCGTTTGCGGGGCATTGGCATTCAATCTAGGCATTTCTGCAAACCGTCTTGCAAGATGTCTTGGGGCAAGTCGATGCCGATAAAAACCATCTTGCTCGCCCGTTTCTCCCCCGCCGACCACGCAGGCCCCAGGTCGCTGCCCATGAGCTGGTGCACGCCTTGGAATATGACCTTGCGCGTGCTGCCCTTCATGTCCAGAACCCCTTTGTATCGCAACATCTTGGGGCCATAGACCTGGACGATGGCACCCAAAAAATCCTCCAACTTGGCGGGGTTGAACGGCTTTTCCGCCCGGAAAACGAAGGATTTCACGTCGTCGTCGTGGACGTGGTGGTGCGTTTGGCCAGGGCTGTGGCTGGGATGGTCGCAGTGTTCGCCATGCTCGTGGTCATGGTGGTCGTGCGCATGGCTGTCAGCGTTGAGAAAGTCGGGGTCAATGTCCAGTTTGGCATTGAGGTTGAAGCCTTTGAGGTCAAACACCGAGGCAATGGGCACCTCGCCAAAATGAACCGCCTGTTGCGGGGCGCGTGGGTTCATGTGTTTGATGCGGTGGGCCAGTGCGTCGAGGGTGGTTTTGTCGACGAGGTCAGACTTGCTGATGAAAATCTGGTCGGCAAAACCAATTTGGCGGCGCGCTTCCTGGCGGGTATTGAGCTGCTCGTCGGCGTGTTTGGCGTCCACCAGGGTCAAAATCGAGTCCAGCAAGTACGTTTCCGCGATTTCGTCGTCCATGAAAAAGGTTTGAGCCACGGGGCCGGGGTCTGCGAGGCCCGTGGTTTCAATCACCACCCGGTCAAAACTCAACTCGCCTTTGCGTTTTTTCTCAGCCAGGTCGGCCAGCGTGGTGCGCAGGTCCTCGCGGATGGAGCAGCACACACAGCCGTTGTTGAGCTGAATGATTTGTTCTTGGTTGTCTTGCACCAAAATTTCGTTGTCGATGTTCTCGTCACCAAATTCGTTTTCAATGACAGCAATTTTCTGGCCATGGGCTTCTGTCAGCACACGTTTGAGCAAGGTGGTTTTGCCTGAGCCGAGAAAACCGGTCAGGATGGTGGCGGGTATGAGGGCCATGGGAAGAGTTCCGTCGAATGAATCAAAGGCGACAAACTAGCACAGTTGTCAAATCCCTATCAGTTAAGCTTCTCCCCCAATAGAATTTTCAGTGCGGCGCATAAAACGCGTGGCGCTCGCAACCCAGGCAATGTCAGACCCTCACCCCCCATCCTCCCCCCGATCGCGTTTCAGCGCCCTGGATTCCGGCGAGGAACGCCGGCCAGACCGCGCCAGCGACAAGCGCAACTTGTTTCAGCGCCTGGTTGAGTTCGTCTCACCAGGCCCGGATTCGCGTGACGAGCTGATGGAGACGCTGGCTGACGCCGAGCACCGCGAGTTGATCGAGCCCGAGTCGCGCATGATGCTGGAGGGCGTGCTGCGTATGGCCGACATGACGGCGGGTGACGTGATGGTCGCCGCGCCGCGCATGGATCTGCTCGACATCGCATCGGACTACGACGAACTTTTGCACGTGGTGATTGAGACCAGCCACTCGCGTTTTCCGGTGTTTGAAGAACGCCGCGACAACATCATTGGCATCTTGATGGCCAAGGACCTGCTCAAGGTGCAGCGCTCGCCCGACTTGAGCCTGCGCACTTTGTTGCGCCCCGCGGTGTTTGTGCCCGAGTCCAAAGGACTCAACGAGTTGTTGCGCGACTTCCGCTCCAATCGCAACCACCTGGCCATCGTGATCGACGAGTTTGGTGCCACGGCAGGGCTGATCACGATCGAGGATGTGCTGGAAGAAATCGTCGGCGAAATCGAAGACGAATTTGACGACAAAGACGCAGGCAGCAGCATCTACACCCTGGCTGACGGTGCGCAGCGTGTGGCGGGTGATGCCGACATTGCTGCGGTGAACCAAGCCTTCGGCGTGGATTTTCCCGAGGATGATTTCGACACCATCGGTGGCCTCGTGGCCCACGAACTCGGGCGCGTGCCAAGGCGCGGTGAGGCGGTGACGCTGGGCGGCTTGGTGTTCTCCGTCATGCTCACCCGAGGCGGTGCGGTGCGCTGGTTCAAGGTGGTGCGTGCCGCGCCTGGCGGTGATGACGACACGGCGGCTTGATGCAGTTGAGGATGGGGTTGGCCCGCTGGACCGGGTCTGCGTGGACGGTGCTGCTGGCCGGTGTGCTGCATGGACTCTCCTTCGCCCCCAGCCACGCATGGTGGTTGCAAATTCTGTCTCTTGCCTGCCTCGCCGCAGCAGCTTCTGCGGCGCAAGCGCGCCGCGCGGCCTACCTGGGCAGTGTTTTTGGTGTGGGGTGGTTGGTCAGCGGCTTTTGGTGGCTTTACATCAGCATGCACGAGTTTGGCGGTTTGCCGCCTTGGATGGCTGCGGCTGCCGTGGTGCTGCTGGCGGCGGCTTTGTCGCTTTATTACGCGCTGGCCTTGTGGCTGTGGGCACGCTGCAAGCCCCGCGCTGACAGTGCCTGGGGGCTGGGCCTGCAGGCCTTGACGTGGTCGTCGTGTTGGTTGCTCGCAGAGCTGGCTCGCGCCACCTTCTTGACGGGTTTTCCTTGGATCGCTTCAGGTTATGCCCACACGGTGGGCCCATTGGCGGCATTTGCGCCTTATGTTGGCATTTACGGTCTGTGCGCTTTGGCGGCCGCCTGTGCGTTTGCGGTGGGTGCGTGGTGGCGTGTGGACTTGAGCCGAGCACAGGCAGCCACCTTGTCGTTCGTCATGGTCGTGTTGCTTGCCCTCGGGGCGGTTCTTCCAAAAAACTTCACCCAATCGTCGGGCGTTTTGAGTGTCAGTCTCTTGCAGCCCAATGTTTCGCAAGACTTGAAATTTGACTTGGCGCGCATGGAGACCAACCTGAACGCCTTGACAGAACAACTGCGTGCCGCCAAGGGCCAGCTGGTTGTCACGCCCGAGTCGGTGGTGCCGCTGTCGCGAGAAGATTTGGGCGACGCTGCATGGAGCCAGATGAGTGCCCCCTTCCGTGGTGCCGACAACCAGCGCGGTGCCTTGCTCGGCATTTTTCTTCGCGACGATGAAGGCGGGTATGTCAACTCCTTGGTCGGTGTGTCGGCTGCCGGCGAGGCCTACCAGTATGGCAAACGCCACCTCTTGCCCTTTGGCGAAGTCATTCCGCCCGGCTTCGGCTGGTTTGTGCGCATGATGAACATTCCCTTGGCCGATCAAGCCCGAGGCCGCAATACCGCCGCGTTTGAATTGGCGGGCCAGCGCATCCGCCCCTTGATTTGTTTTGAGGACTTGTTTGGCGAAGACATGGCGTCCAGCATGGTGGGCCCGCAGGCTGCCACCGTGCTGGCCAACGCCAGCAACCTGGCCTGGTTTGGTCGCCTGTTGGTGCAAGACCAACATTTGCAGTTTTCCCAGATGCGTGCCTTAGAGTTTCAACGGCCTGTGGTGCGTGCGACCAACACGGGTGCCACTGCCGTGGTCAACCATTTGGGTGACGTTGTCGCCCGCTTGCCAGCCTGGGAGTTTGGCACCCTGGAGTCGCAGGTCGAGGGACGCACTGGCGAGACGCCTTATGCCCGGTGGCTCAGCGCCTGGGGCCTGTGGCCGCTTTGGGTGCTGGCCTTGTGCGGGCCGGCTTTTGTTTGGATTCGCCGCATGATGGCCGCTTGACGGCCCTCATGCGGCGTCAAACCACAACACGGTCGGGACCCGCCGGTACCAGCCACTCAGCTGGGGTTGGTATTGATTGAACTGAATCACCGGGCGAAGGTAGACATGGACTGTCACTGAGGGCTCAGTGGTAGAGGGGTTGCGCATGCAATGCAGTTGGCCTGTTTTGTCGGGATAAATTGGCGACGCGATCCGCTCGCACAACTCGGTTTGTTCGCCGAGCATCAAACACACCTGCTCGCCGTCATCGTCGGTCACGCGGTACTTCACTTCAACGGAATGCCCCCGCAACGCCGCCACCGCGCCAACAACACCTTGGTGGTCGTGGATGGGGCTGGTTTGCCCTGGTGCCCAGTAGACCTGGACGATTTGAAAATCGTCTTGGGGGTTGTTCAACAATCGGCGTCGGTAGGGCGTTTGAGGTGCACCATCGCCCACCGATGCCGTGGGCGGCCGTTGTGCCACCCAGTCCAACAGGGCCTGTTGCACTGACATGAAAGATTCATGGTCACTCAATCGCCGTGCTTTGGTGTTTTGCACGCATCGAATCAGTTCGTCCAGAGCCATGGTGTTTGCCTCTCCATCAGAACGAGGTCGTCGCGCTGCGGCGTCAATCCTGTGATTTGAGGATAGCTTCCTTGTCTGCTTCCAGGGCCTCGCTTTAGCCTGCAACGTTTGACGGGCACAGGACAGGTTCGCGGCTGGAAAACGGCGCTATTGCTCCCCCGGCTCCTGGCACCCCTAAAATCCATCGCCCACTGGTCCGCTGCGGCCCCATCATCTGGCCTGGCCATTCGCTGAACCTTGAAACATCAACCCCCGGAACCCGACATGCTGACCTTCCAGCAAATCATCCTGCGCTTGCAAGACTACTGGGGCCAACAAGGCTGTGCCTTGCTGCAACCCTATGACATGGAAGTCGGCGCAGGCACCAGCCACACAGCCACCTTTTTGCGCGCCATTGGCCCTGAGCCCTGGAAGGCCGCGTATGTGCAGCCCAGCCGCCGCCCCAAAGATGGCCGCTACGGCGAGAACCCGAATCGTTTGCAGCACTATTACCAGTACCAGGTCGTGCTCAAGCCCGCACCGGCCAACATCTTGGAGCTGTACCTCGGTTCGCTTGAAGCCCTGGGCTTCGATCTCAAAGCCAACGACATTCGTTTTGTGGAAGACGACTGGGAGAACCCCACCCTCGGCTGCTGGGGCCTCGGGTGGGAGGTGTGGCTCAACGGCATGGAAGTGACGCAGTTCACCTACTTCCAGCAAGTCGGCGGCATCGACTGCAAGCCCATCACGGGTGAGATCACCTACGGCCTGGAACGCCTGGCCATGTATTTGCAGGGCGTGGACAACGTCTACAACCTGACCTGGACCGAGGGCCTGAGTTATGGCGACGTCTACAAACAAAACGAAGTCGAACAAAGCACCTACAACTTTGAGCACAGCGATGTGGAGTTTCTGCTCACCGCTTTCGCCGCACACGAAAAGCAGTCCAAACACCTGATGGAACAACAACTGGCTTTGCCCGCCTACGAACAACTGCTCAAGGCGGGCCACAGCTTCAACTTGCTCGATGCACGCGGGGCCATCAGCGTGACCGAACGTGCCGCTTACATCGGTCGCATCCGCAACCTGGCCCGTGCCGTGGCGCAAAGTTACCTTGACAGCCGCGCCCGCCTGGGTTTCCCCATGGCACCCAAAGACTGGGCCACCCAGGTGCTGACGCAAATTGATTTGCAGAACCAAAAGAGAAAGCCGAAGGGCGATGCGGCATGACTACCAAGAACCTGCTCGTTGAATTGTTTGTGGAAGAGCTGCCGCCCAAGGCGCTCAAAAAACTGGGCACATCGTTTGCGCAGTTGCTGACCGACTCCCTCAAAGCACAGGGCCTGGCCACCGACCAGTCTGCCAGCACGTCGTTCGCATCGCCACGCCGTTTGGCGTTGCACTTGAGCGGCGTGCTGCCGCAAGCGGCAGATAAAGCGGTGTCGCACAAACTCATGCCGGTGGCCGTGGGCCTGGATGCGCAAGGACAAGCCACCCCGGCACTCTTGAAGAAGCTCGCTAGCCTTGGTCAAGACGCGACCTGTGTACCCCAGCTAAAACGTGTGGTCGACGGTAAAGCGGAGGCGCTGTTCTTGGACACCGTGGCTGAAGGTGCTCTGCTTACAGCAGGTTTGCAAGCCGCCCTGAACGACACCTTGGCCAAGCTGCCCATCCCGAAAGTGATGCAGTACCAACTCGCCGATGGCTGGAAGAGCGTCAATTTTGTTCGTCCCGCCCACGGTCTGGTCGCCCTTTACGGTGCCGACGTGCTGCCGGTGGAATTGCTGGGGTTGACGGCAGGCCGCGAGACTCACGGCCACCGCTTTGAAGCCGCCATGGACCCGGTGGTGCTGCAACATGCTGACCACTACGCCGAGCAGCTCAAAGAACAGGGTGCGGTGATCGCGAGTTTTGACGCCCGCCACGGTGAGATCGTGCGCCAGTTGAATGCGGCGGCCCACAGCCAGGGCCTCACACCCATTGAAGACGCCGCCTTGCTCGACGAAGTGACCGGCCTCGTCGAACGCCCGCATGTGCTCGTCTGCCAGTTTGAAGAAGAGTTCCTCGCGGTGCCGCAGGAATGCCTCATCCTCACGATGAAGGCGAACCAGAAGTATTTCCCGCTGCTCAATGCCCAGGGCAAGTTGACCAACAAGTTCCTGGTGGTCAGCAACATCAACCCGGCAGACCCCAGCCGCGTGATCGAAGGCAATGAACGTGTGGTGCGCCCGCGTTTGGCCGATGCCAAGTTTTTCTTTGAGCAAGACCGCAAGAAGAAATTGGAAGACCGTGTGGCGGGTTTGTCCAAGGTGGTTTACCACGGGCAGCTCGGCACCCAAGGCGAACGGGTGGAGCGCGTGCGCGCCATTGCCAAGGGCATTGGTCAGTTGCTGGGCGGTGCCGACCTTGCCGAAAAAGCAGATCGCGCGGCCTTGCTTGCCAAAGCCGATTTGCTCACTGACATGGTGGGCGAGTTTCCGGAATTGCAAGGCATCATGGGCGGCTACTACGCGCGTTTCGACGGAGAGGATGCTGCTGTCGCCGAAGCGGTGGAAGACCACTACAAGCCGCGTTTTGCGGGTGACGAGTTGCCTCGTAACCAGGTGGGTGTGGTGGTGGCGTTGGCGGACAAACTCGAAACCTTGGTGGGGTTGTTTGGCATTGGCCAAGTGCCTACAGGTGACAAAGACCCGTTTGCATTGCGGCGGCATGCGCTCGGAGTTATTCGTATGTTGATGGAGCGTGATCTAGCGATTCCCGTATGGAAGTTGCTGGCAATTTCGGCGACTGTTTTCATTGATCGCTTCATGGAAATGAAGTTGCCACCTTTGCTTCATGCAAGTTCGGTCGCTGCTGATAATTACATGAAGGCGCTGAACGAACACTTTGGCGTCATGAATACGACAGGGACTGAGGTAGTTTCTTTCGTGTTTGATCGACTGTCTGGCGTGTTGCGCGAACAGGGATACTCGGCGCAAGAAGTTGCTGCGGTCATTGAGGCCAGGCTGGAATACTTGGCCGAGGTTCCCAAACGTTTGGCCGCCGTTCGATCATTCGCGGCGCTGCCAGAAGCTCCGGCCCTCGCCGCTGCCAACAAACGTGTCGGCAACATTCTGAAGAAGTCAGACGCGGCTGATGTGTCGCTGGCCGCCGTCAACCCCGCCTTGTTCCAAGAACCTGCTGAAACCGCGCTGCATGCGGCCTTGTCGCAAGTGCAACCCGTTGCCAACGCCGCGTTTGAAAAAGGCGACCACACCGCCTCGCTGCAAGCACTGGCCGCCCTCAAGGCCCCCGTGGACGCCTTTTTCGAATCCGTCATGGTCAACGCCGAAGACCCGGCTTTGCGTGCCAATCGACTGGCTCTATTGGGCCAACTGCACGCCGCCATGAACCGCGTGGCCGACCTGTCGAAGTTGGCCTCATGAACCGCAACTCTGACGGCAAGGGCAACGCCATGAAACTGGTTATCCTGGGTCGAGACGGTACGCTCAACCATTACCGCGATGACCACGTCAAAGCGCCGGAAGAATGGGTGCCGATTCCTGGTGCGCTAGAGGCGGTCTCCAAACTCAACCATGCCGGTTGGCATGTGGTGGTGGCCACCAACCAAGCGGGTTTGGGCCGGGGCCTGATCGACATGGCCGCACTCAACAGCGTGCACCTCAAAATGCACCAGATGCTGGCCCGCGTTGGAGGGCGTATTGATGGCGTGTTCTTCTGTCCCCACACACCCGAAGACCAGTGTGAATGCCGCAAGCCTTTGCCCGGTTTGTTCCTCGACATCGCCAAACGTTATGGCATGTCCCCAGAGGACATTCCTGCGGTTGGCGAGAGTTTGAAAGACCTGCAAGCCTGCCAAGCGGCGGGTTGCGAGCCGCATGTACTGCGTCGTGGACGTGAAGGTTTGCGCGGTGATGCCGAACTGGCCGATCTGCTTGTCCATGCCCCCAACGCCGAAGTGCACGACGACTTGATGGCGTTCGCTGAATTCTTGATTCGCCGCGAACGCGCCGCCAAAGGTTTGTCCGACATCACCGATTCCGAACATGGAGACCTGAGCTGATGGCTTATTTGTTGGCCGTGCTGCGCTCGGCACTCTTGTTTGTATGGATGACAGTCACCGTCATTCCCTGGGCCACGGCGGTGTTGATTTTTTCCATCTTCGTTCGCGGCGACCGCCTTTACTGGGCCTGTGTCGGTTGGCTGCGCACCGCCATTTGGGGCGCCAAGGTGATTTGCGGCGTGCGCTACCGGGTGCTCGGCTGGGACAACTTGGAGAACGCCGACAAAAAAAGCGCCATCGTTTTGCTGCCCAAGCACCAAAGCACTTGGGAAACCTTCGCCTTTCCTTGCCTCATGCCGCACCCGCTGGCTTATGTGTTCAAACGCGAGCTGCTCTACATCCCCTTTTTTGGGTGGGCTATGGCGCGCATGGACATGATCCACATCGACCGCAGCAAACGCAACGAAGCTTGGACCCGCGTGGCCGAACAAGGCCGCAAACACATGAGCCACGGCACCTGGGTCATCATGTTTCCGGAAGGCACACGCATCGCGCGCGGCCAAAAAGGCACCTATAAAGCAGGTGGCACTCGATTGGCGGTGGCCACGGGTGCTGCGGTGCTGCCCATCGCCGTGAACTCGGCCAAATGCTGGCCGCGTAAATCCTTTGTGCTGCGACCTGGTGTGGTGGATGTGTCAGTCGGCCCCATGATTCCGTCTGCGGGCCGTGAGCCCGACGAGTTGATGCGCGAGGTGGAAAATTGGATCGAAGCGGAAATGCGGCGCATTGATCCACAAGCCTATTCCCCTCCTGATTAGCGACATTCCTCAGCCACCAACACCTCACCACCGTTCGGGCTGAGCCTGTCGAAGCCCAGGTTGAACGCGCTACCCTTCGACAGGCTCAGGGCGAACGGAGGAGGGCTGAAGAATGTCGCTAATCAGGATTCCCCTTGAAAAACTGCCCCTCCATCACTCGGCTTTCTCAAGCCCTTGGGGGTTGATGCAAAACGTCCGGCGCTGAATGCCGAATCAGACCACCCCACTCAACTGGGGGGTGCGGGTGCGAATAGAGCCCAATATTCGAGAGTCTCCTGGGACAATTCGGGTTTTGAGTTTGGTGGCATTCCAATGGAATTGATAGGCTCCGGTAACTGCATCGCGCCCGGCTTTGAGTTGCGGGAGTACCGCTTGCTGGGTGTTGTTGGAGAAGGGGGTTTCGGCATTGTTTATCGTGCCTATGACTCGGGGCTGCACCGGACGGTCGCCATCAAAGAGTACATGCCTTCTGCGTTGGCCCGCCGAGGGATAAAAAATCAAATCGAGGTTCATCCCCAACACCGCGATGCATTTGATGCAGGTTTGCGCAGCTTCATCAGCGAAGCGCGAATGCTGGCCAAGTTTTCTCATCCGGCATTGGTGCATGTGTACCGGTTCTTTGAAGAAAACGGCACGGCCTACATGGTCATGCGCAGCTATGAGGGCCAGACCTTCCGCGCTTTTTTGGCGGAGCAGCACAACGGCATCGACGAGCGGTGGTTGACTTCCATGCTGTGTCCAATTTTGGACGGGCTGGAGATGCTGCACGCAGCGGATTGTTTTCACCGCGACATTGCACCTGACAACGTTCTGCTGCGTGCCTCTGGCATGCCGGTGCTCTTGGATTTTGGCGCAGCACGGCGAATCATCGGCGACATGACACAAGCCTTGACCATGGTGCTCAAGCCTGGGTATGCCCCCATTGAGCAGTATGCCGATGACGGTGCCATGCCCCAAGGCGCATGGACAGATATCTATCAATTGGGTGCCTTGTTGTTCAGGGCGATCACGGGCCATGTGCCCACCACATCGGTGGCTCGGATGGTCAACGATCCGATTCGCATGCTCACACCCACTGAATACCCGGGTTACAGCGCACAGTTTTTGCGGGGGGTACATCAAGCGCTCTCTGTCATGCCAGCGGACCGACCGCAATCCATCGCCGAACTCAAAGTCTTGTTGGGTGTAGAAGGCTTCTCGATGTCCGAGTTTTGGGCTGCCTCGGAGTTTGATGCCAGGCCAGTCGATCTGCTGCTGACGCCCGACGATGAAAATGCATACCCCGATCCAGAGTCTCGCGCGTCTGCAACCATTGCAGACTCTCCAGCGTCAGAGTTCACCACTGTTCAGCTGGCTGACTCGCTGGCCCATGAGACCCTCATCCCGACAGCAGCGGACCCCAGCCTCGCGACCAGTCCAGTGCCACAGGATTTGCCGAATTCTTTGCATCCGCGTCAGACCACCTCGCACACCATCACGTTGGCTTTGCACTCAGGCCCGCCTCAATCTGCGCATGCGACAGAGATTTCCGTTGCGCCTACAACCCAGGCGCTCGCGCCCACGGGCAAGGTGGGGCTGGAGTCGGGCAGCCAGGCCGCTGTATCCGCCAACCCGCCCGCATTGCGGCCAAATGAATCCATCGTGAATGCGCCCGCTGACACAACACTGTGGCAGCCACCGGCGACCTACCTTGCGACACAGCAAGATGATGCCCCGAACGCGCCAAGCAAAAACCCCACGGTGTATTGGGTAAGGGCGGCTGCGATGACCGCAGCCGTGGCGATGCTGGCTGGATTCTGGCTGTTGCTGGACAGCCAGCGCTCACCGAAGACGCCAATGTCACAGCAGCCCTTGGCGTCTGTTGCCGACCAAAAAGCTTGGGAGGCTGTGAAGAAGTCTCCAACCGTGGCGAATTTACAGGCCTACTTGGCTGCTCACCCATCGGGTGAGCAGGCCGCCACCGCGCGAACCATGCTGGCCAGCTTGAGCCCGCCCAAACCCCCAGCGGCGCCTGCCAGCGCAGCGGTGCCACCGGTGGCGCAGGGCATGGAGGCTTCTGTTTCTGACGCCGCTGCCAAAGAAAAAGTAAGTACGCCAGCAGAGGTGCGGCCACCTCCCAGTCCGGAAAGCGCGGTCAAATCGACACCTGCCCCAGCAGCGACCAATCCTCAAGCAGCCGTCAATCCCAGTCCGAGCCCCGCGCCTGCTGTGACTCGTCCTAGGCCTGAGGCCACACCAAGAACGGATGTCCCCGCCGCCGCTGCGGTCGAAATCAAGCCCCCTGCGCAGATCGCCACGGGCACTGTCTCGCTCAGAGTGACACCCTGGGGCAATGTGCGCGTCAACCGTTCTCCCGTGGGAAGCACCCCGCCCTTGACGCAGTTGAATTTGCCAGAAGGGCAGCATCAAATCGAAATTTCTAACGCGGACGGTGCCAAGGTAACGAAAACCGTGCAAGTCACAAAGGGTGAGGTGGTGGTCATCGACCACAAGTTTGACTGACCCCGTGCCGCCGGGGCCATGGTTCTCCGGCGCAATGCAACTTGAGCCACTCGCTCGGCGTTTGTTGCGCTTGGCCCCAATCAACCCAGTTCGCCATGCACCACGAACACCTGGCCGCACAGTGGGTTGCTTTGAGACGGTTCATGGCGATCTCATGGCTGTGCACCACCCAGAAACTGCGGCCGACCAAGTCACGCGTTGATACAGGCCAAACGCTTGCCTGCTCACTCAGTTCGTTTCCCGCAAATTCAACGGGCCCAATTGCTTTGAGTGCTGCCTTGCCGTTCCTCGAATCCCGCTTCTGTCAAATCAAGCCATCTGAGCGCGCATACAGGTAAGGGAATAGGCCTCACCCTGAAACCACTGCTGTCAGGACGGCTGCGCAATTGGGATGCGCCCAACGCGACAAAACCCACATTCAAATCAACGAGAAAGCGCAAGTCATCTCTCAGCGCTCATGCGTGATGCCGTGCGAGTTGAAGTGAGATACCCCTTACAAACAGTGTGGGGAGCGCCTGTAGTCGAATGAGTCAGGGCGCGGCCTGACACCACCTGCAGTTGGCTGGCCTGGGCCTTTATCACCACAGCGCTGACTCAGCGCTTTTTTTGTTTAGGCGCAATCAACTCCGGTTTGCCTGGCCCGAGCCCATCGGCACGTGCTGACAGGTAGGCGAACAAATCGAGCACATGGGGGTTCACTTCGGGGTCGAACTCCCATGCGGGCATGCGGACTGGCGCGCCCACACCGCGCTCGCGCCGCAGGATGTCTTGCAGCATGGCCTCGCGCAGCGCGGCGGTGTCGTCCGAATTGGCGCCGCTGATGGGCGGCACGATGCGGTAACTCGTGAGCACCTTGGTGGCAAATGCGCGGGGCGTCATTTGCTGCACACGCTCCACCAAATTCGGCGCCACATCGGTGCCCACACCGCCTACACCGTGGCAAGCAAAACAAGTGGTGTGGAAGATGCGCCAGCCGGTGTAGGTGCCGCTGTCAACTTTGCCATTGACGAGTCGATAGTCGCCGGGCACGGGTTCCGCTCGTGGCTGGGCAAGCAATGGCGGGGGCAACAGCAAGAGCGCTGCCGTCAGCAAGACCCCCTTGCATGAGAAACGAAAGAAGAGATCACTGGTGGACGGTATCGACATGGTTTAAACCCTCAATCAAAGGCGGAGCTTTGATGTTGTTCCACTCACGCCGATGGGGCTTGATCGAGGTCAACAAATGGTTATTGACGTTTACTTCATTCACGACAAACCAACCCCGTTCGCCCTGAGCCTGTCGAAGGGCTTTGACTGAGGCATGCGCTGGCTTCGACAGGCTCAGCCCGAACGGAATTTTTCGCGGCTTGTTTGAATTTCAATCGTGTGGCGTTGCACACCAGCCCGCCTGTTTCAAAATTCCCCGGCGCCCTGCACTTCTCAAAGCTTCGAACCACAACGAACTCAATAAGCCGATCCCGGTAGCCAAGGCCAGATGCGCTGGTGGCAACGGCGCAAACCGCAATACCTCCTGCGCCCACGGAAGGTACAAAGCGGCCAGCAACATCACCACGGTGAAGCCCAGCACCATCCACAGCCTGCGATTGGGGTTGCGCAGTGAGGCCCACAGCGGTTGCGACATGGAGCGGTTGCACAAAATCAGCATCAGGTTGGACACCACCAGCACCGTGAAGGCAAAAGCCCGCGACTGTTCAACGGACAACGCCGTTTTTGTCCAAACGAAAGATGCCACCACCAGGGCCAGCACGCCCAGCCCCTGCAGCAATGCCAAGCCCAAGGTGCGGCCACCGAAGAGCGCGGCCTTGGTATTGCGCGGAGGGCGTTGCATCACGTCAGCTTCTGCGGGTTCACTCTCAAATGCCAGTGAGGAGGTCGGGCCAATGACCAGCTCCAAGAAGGCAATGTGCATGGGGTAGAGCAGCGCCGGCCATCCCAGCAGGACGGGCAGCAAAGCCATGCCCGCAATCGGCACATGCACGGCCAACAGGTAAGACATGGACTTGCGCAGGTTGTCAAAAATGCGCCGCCCAACGCGTACCGCGGAAACAATGGAGGAAAAGTCGTCGTCCACCAACACCAGTGAGGCAGCCTCACGCGCCACATCGGTGCCGCGCCCGCCCATGGCGATGCCCACATGGGCGGCACGCAGTGCGGGGGCATCGTTGACACCGTCGCCCGTCATGGCCACCACCTCGCCCCGCGCTTTCAGGGCTTGCACGATGCGCAGCTTTTGTTCCGGCGCAATGCGTGCGCAGACGCTGACATGGGCCAGGCGCTGCTGCAAGGCTTGATCGCTGAGTTGTGCCATGTCGTCGCCAGACAGCACCTCCTGCTTGGCTTCTTGCCCACGGGTCAAGAGGCCCGCCTCGGCCGCTATGGCACGGGCTGTCGCGGGATAGTCGCCCGTGATCATCAGCACCCGAATGCCAGCAGCGTGGCTCTCGGCGATGGCGCTGGGCACTTGTTGGCGCAGCGGGTCCGACAAACCGAGCAGGCCAATGAAGGTGAAATTGAAGTCATGCTCGCTGGCGGGCCAATCACGGCCTTGAAACCTGGCCTCGGCCACCGCCAGCACACGCAGGCCTTGCGCGGCGAGCAAGTCCACCGCCACCGCGATGCGGCTTTGTGTGGCGCTGTCGAGGTGGCACAAATCCACCACCGCTTCGGGAGCACCTTTGGCCGCCACCACCTGCACACCCCCTTGATCCGACGCCCATACGTGCGACATGGCCCGCAAAGCAGGGGTGAGCGCATAGGTTTGCACCAGCCGCCAATCCCGGTGCAGGTGTTCGGTGTGCGTCAAAAACCGTTGGCCCAGTTGGTGAAATGCTTTCTCCATCGGGTCGAAGGGCTCGGCCACGCTGGCCAAAATGGCGTACTCCACCAAGGTGTGGAAGGCCTCGGGCAACTCATCGTGCGTGACGGTCGCCACCGCCAACTGGGCATCCAGCGCCACACCACCGGCCACCAGGTGCGACACCGTCATGCGGTTCTCGGTCAAGGTGCCGGTCTTGTCGCTGCAAAGTACCGTGGTGGCACCCAGTGTTTCGATGGCGTTGATGCGCCGGGTCAACACACCCTCACGCGCCAAGCGGCGCGCGCCCAGAGCGGGAAACACCGTCAGCACCACTGGATACTCGCCCGGCAACAAGGCCATGGCCAGCGCGATGCCAGCGAGCAGGGCCTCCAACCAGTCGCCGCGCAAAACACCATGCACCACCACCAAGGTCACACTCAAGGCCAAGGCGAGCAGGGCCAGGTTGCGAACCAGGAGCGCGGTTTGTTTTTGCAATGGCGAGCGTTCAGCCACCACCTGGCCCAGGGCCGAGCCGATGCGACCAATGGCACTGTGTGCGCCGGTGGCGATGACACGGGCCAGCGCCTGTCCCTGCACCACCAGCGTACCGGCGTAAACCGTCGGCAACTGATCACCGCCGGGTTTCAGGCGCGCGCTCAGCAACTCTTTTTGGGCGTCGGCGGCTGCGGCGTCGAACGACACCCAGGCAGGTGCCGGCGATGCCGTTTTGTCCACGGGCACCGCCTCGCCGGTGAGCAGCGATTCGTCCACACGCAGCCCGTTGGCCTGCAACAACCAGGCATCGGCGGGCACCCGGTCGCCTTCATTCAGTTGCAACAGGTCACCCCGCACAACTTCCCGGCTCGCGATGCGCTCGGGTTGGCCACCCCGAACCACCAAGGCGCGCGGACTGGTCAAGTCGCGCAAGGCTTCAATGGCGCGTTCAGTTTTGCCTTCCTGGTACAGGGTCAGCGCCAAGGTCACCAGCACCACACCAAACAAACTCAAACCCTCTTGCAGATCCCCAAACACCGCGTAAAGCGTGCCTGCGGCCAGCAGCAGCAAGAACATGGGTTCGCGCAGCGTTTCGACGGTGATGTGCCAGCTGCTGCGTCGCCGGCCACCCGGCAGCACGTTGGCACCCTCTTGCGCAAGGCGCACCGCCGCCTGAGCGGCGGACAAACCGACTTCTTCATCACGTCGCATAGGCATGGGCACAGTGCGTCATGTCAACAAGCCCCTTGACGATGCACGGAGGCATCGCAGCAAGGCCTACTCATTGGGAACAAACAAACACAACAGAAGATAGAGCAACAAACCCGCGCCGCCGAAGAGCAACAACACAGAGAACAGCAAGCGTGCCAACCAAGATTCCATGCCTGTGGCCGCTGCAATACCACCACACACCCCGGCGATCCAGCGGTCGCTGCGGCTGCGCCGCAGGGCGTTGAGCGAAGCAACAGCATGCAATGGTGCGTCATTCCCGTTGGGAATTGTGCTGTCGAGCAGCCGCGCTTTGGCACGCACGAACTCCTCGTCGGACAACGCGCCACGTTGATGTAGGTCGTGCAGCTTGTTCAGTTCTTCAGTCAACAACATGACACTCTCCTGGGTGCAGACCCATGCTGAGGTGTACAGCTTCACAGGCGTTTGATCTGGCGCAAGCATGTGGGCGATAGAGGCATGGATGCTTGACCTGCATCAACGCCCCAGGGGGGAAACACAGTCTCATGATCAGCTTGAACAAACAACCAGGAGATCAGCATGAACCGCTTAAAAGGAAAAGTCGCCATCGTCACCGGCGCTGCATTGGGCCTCGGTGCCGCGATGGCCACGCGCATGGCCGAAGAAGGTGCCGCAGTTGCCTTGTTGGATCAACTCGATGCGCAGGGACAAGCCCTGGCCCAGGCACTGCAAGCCCGCGACCTGCGGGCTGAGTACTGGCATTGCGATGTGAGCAATGAAGTTCAGGTGAAAGCCGTATTCGACCAAGTTGCCAAGCACTTTGGCCACCTCGACACGGTGGTGAACAACGCAGGCGTGGCCGGCGTGAACAAACCCACCCACGAGATCACAGAAGCCGAATGGGACTGGGTACAAAACATCAATGTGAAGGGCGTTTTCTTCGGCACCAAACATGCCATCGCCCACCTGCGCCAAGCTGGAGGTGGGAGCATCACCAACCTCTCATCCATCTACGGCCTGGTCAGCGCACCCGACGTGCCGCCCTACCACGCGTCCAAAGGCGCGGTGCGTTTGATGACCAAAACCGATGCCCTGCTTTATGCAGTCGACAAGATCCGCGTTAACTCCATACACCCCGGCTTCATCTGGACACCGATGGTGGAGAAACACCTGGGCTCAGCCCCCGACCTGGACGCCGCACGCCAAGCCGTCGGCGCATTGCACCCCCTGGGCCACATGGGCGAGCCCGACGACATCGCCTGGGGCGCGGTCTACCTCGCCAGCGAAGAGGCCAAGTTTGTGACGGGGGCGGAGTTGGTGATTGACGGAGGGTATACGGCGCATTGAGGTGCTCTGCTGATGCTGTCAGCGGCCCCAGTGTCGTTGACACCAATCGGCCACTATTTGCCGCTCCTGCGCACTCAAATGCAACCCCAACTTGCTGCGCCGCCAAAGCACATCGTCGCTTGAGCGTGCCCACTCGTGGTTGTGCAGGTAACGCAGCTCGCCTTCGTGCAAGTCGCCCGCCACCGCGGGGCCTAAGTCGCCGTCCAAGATCATTCCCGCGCGTGAGCCATAAGCACGGGCCAAGCGGTGCAGCAAGGTGCGCGATAACGCCGGGTACTTCTGCGCCAGCGCTTGTTCAAAGCGGGAGAAGTCGGTGTCGGGGCGGTGGGCTTCGCGTATCCAGGCGCTCAGGTCGCCACCCGGCAGCGGCGCGTTGTCGTGCGTCCAGGGGCCTGGTGTTGCGCCCAGCAGCGGGGCCAGCAGGTTGGCGGCTTCTTCCGCGAGCTTGCGGCAGGTGGTGATTTTTCCGCCCCACACCGATAACAAGGGTGCGCCGTCTTGGGTCAGTTCCAGCGCGTAGTCGCGGGTGACTTGGCTGGCAGATTTGCCGCCGTTTGCGCCCTCTTCATCCAGCAAAGGCCGCACGCCGCTGTAATGCCAAACGACATCGCTGGGTAACACGGGTTTTTCAAAATAGCGGCTGGCTTGTTCGCACAGGTAGCTGATCTCGGCTTGGTCGATGCTGAGGTCGCCCGGTGGCCCCAAGTGTTCAACGTCCGTGGTGCCAATCAAGGTGAAGTGTTGTTCGTAGGGAATGGCAAAGATGATGCGCTGGTCAGGGTTTTGAAAGATGTAGGCGTGGTCGTGGGTGAATCGCTGCTTGACCACGATGTGGCTGCCCTTGACCAAACGCAGCTTGCGCGGGGGTGTGGCGTTGCGGGCGGTGTCAACACAGTGTTGGTTCAAAAACTGCGCGGCCCAAGGCCCGGCTGCATTGACCACGGCGCGGGCTTGAAGCGATCGCGTCTCGCCCGAGGCAGCGGTGAGCTGAACAGCCCAGGCGCTGGGCCCACGTTCGGCGCGTGTGCACGCCCAGCGAGTGAGCACCTGTGCTCCACGTTCGTGGGCATCCAAGGCATTGAGCACCACAAAACGCGCATCGTCCACCCAGCCGTCGGAGTACACAAAACCTTGGGTGTAACGCGGCTTGAGTGGCACGCCAGCCGGGTGCTTACGCAAGTTCACGCCGCGCGAATCACGCAGCACCTCGCGGCGGGCGAGGTGGTCATATAAAAACAAACCCAGGCGAATCATCCAGGCGGGCCGCATGCCGTCGTCGTGCGGCATCACAAAACGCAGCGGCCACATGATGTGGGGCGCACTTTTGAGCAGCACCTCACGTTCGGCCAGGGCTTTGCGCACAAGCAAAAACTCGCGGTGCTCCAAATACCGCAAACCACCGTGGATGAGTTTGGTGCTGCTGGACGAGGTGTGCTGCGCCAGGTCGTCTTTCTCGCACAGCACCACCTTCAAACCGCGGCCCGCCAGGTCACGCGATATGGCCGCGCCGTTGATGCCGCCACCCACCACGAGCACATCACAGCATGCGTCGCTGGGCCACACATCAAAAACAGGTTGGGTGCTCATGGGGGCTGATTCTCACCGCAAGTATGCTGCTGCGCCTCTCCGGGATGCCCCCTATCCGCAAACGCGGAACAAACCCAACAATGGGCCGCAGCTTTTTGCACGGATGCCACCATGAAGACACCCACTCACCTGCTCGCCCTGGACCAAGGCACGTCCAGTTCCCGCGCCATCGTGTTCGACTTCAAGGGCCGCCCTGTGGCCACGGCACAGCGCGAGTTCAGACAAATTTTTCCGCAACCCGGCTGGGTGGAGCACGATGCGGATGAGATTTGGGCCAGTCAACTCGCCACAGCCCAAGATGCTCTGGCGCAAGCTGGCTTGAGTGCGGAACACATCGCAGCCATAGGCATCACCAATCAACGTGAAACCACCGTGCTGTGGAACCGGCACACGGGGCAGGCGCTGCACCACGCCATCGTGTGGCAAGACCGGCGCACTGAAGCTCTGTGCACCGAACTTCGCGCACGCGGCCTGCAGCAGTTGGTGCGCGACAAAACCGGGCTGGTGATCGACCCGTATTTTTCTGGCACCAAACTCAAATGGCTGCTCGACCATGTGCCAGGCGCGCGCCACTTGGCACGGCAAGGCGATTTGGCGTTTGGCACGGTGGACAGTTGGTTGTTGTGGCAGCTCACGCGCAGTCAAAGTGGCGCGGGCGTGCATGCCACCGATGTGAGCAATGCCTCGCGCACCATGCTGTTCAACCTGCACACGCAAGACTGGGACGAGGAGTTGCTGTCGCTGCTCGACATTCCACGCGAGGTCTTGCCAGTGGTGCGTCCATCCAGTTTTTTGTATGGCCACACCGCACCCAACTTGTTAGGCGCAGCCATTCCGATTGGTGCATTGGTGGGGGACCAACAAAGCGCACTCTTCGGTCAAGCCTGCATCAACCCCGGCATGGCCAAAAACACCTATGGCACCGGCTGCTTCATGTTGATGCACAGTGGCGAGCAGGTGGTGACCTCCGAACACGGGCTCATCAGCACCCAATCGGCGCGCGTCGACCACATGGCGCCGCAGTTCGCACTGGAAGGCAGTGTGTTCATGGGCGGTGCGGTGGTGCAGTGGTTGCGTGATGGTTTGAAGGTGATTGAATCCAGCGAGCAAGTGCAAGCCCTGGCCGACAGCGTGCCGGACAGCGGCGGCGTCGTCATGGTGCCCGCATTTGTCGGGCTGGGTGCGCCTTACTGGCAAGCCGATGCGCGTGGTGCCATCCTCGGCCTCACCCGAGGTAGCACCAGCGCCCACATTGCGCGCGCGGCACTCGAGTCCATCGCCTTTCAAAGTGCCGCTTTGCTTCAAGCCATGAACCGCGATGCCCGGGCTGCCGGTTTGTCCACCGTGAGCGAGTTGCGCGTGGATGGTGGCGCCAGCCGCAACAACAGCCTGATGCAGTTTCAGGCCGACCTGCTGGGCATTCCCGTGCTGCGACCTCTTGTGAGCGAAACAACGGCTTTGGGGGCCGCTTGGCTGGCTGGTTTGGCCTGCGGTGTCTATCCCACCCGAGACGACGTGACGCGGCTGTGGCAATTGGAGCGCCGCTTTGAACCCCAGATTCGCGCCGCAGCTGCCGCCGAACTCATGGCTCGATGGGAAAAAGCCGTGCGCCAGGCGGTCACAGGTTGAGGAAGATTGTTCTTGACTCGGGCGGCGGTCTCCAGCTTGACTTTAGAACCTATCCGCCAATGGCGGCAGCCCTGCGTTGTGACGGTTAGGTTCTTAAACAAATCCCACATTACGCGCCGCGCCAAAGTTGACGAGGTTGGGCAGCACCGAATTGAGTTGCCCATCAGGAACGCCCCACCAACGCAGCAGGGTCGAAGCATATTGGTCCACCGAGGTGGTGGGAATCCAGCGGCCTTCTGAAGTGGCGGAATTGCTCACATCATTCGCACCGCCTTGCACCAGCTCGGGATAGGTGCCGTAACTCTTGCCGCCCTTGACCGCACCGCCCATCACCAAGTGGTTGTTGCCCCAGGCGTGGTCGGTGCCGGTGCTGCTGTTGGGTTTGAAGGTGCGGCCGAAATCACTTTGGGTGAAGGCGGTGACTGAATTGCCCAAACTGAGTAGGTTCATGGCGGCGTAAAACGCAGCCATCGCGTCGCCCAATTGTTTAAGCAATCGCGCATGGGCACCTTGGCTGGGTGTGCCGGTGATGACTTGGTCGGCATGGGTGTCGAAGCCGCCAATTTGGGCAAAGAAAATTTGACGACTGCCTTGCACCGTGGCCCGTGCTTCGATCAACTTGGCGATTTGATAGAGCTGCTGGCCGATGCCGGTATTAACTCTGCCGTTGGCAATCAAAGGGGCAAAACCTGCATTGATGGCGGCCGACGCGCCAGTATCACCAGGCTGCATTTTCACAATGGGACCCAGGCGGGTTGACGCAGAAAACGCATCGCGGTGGATCTTGGCATAGGCCTCGGCCAACACGGTGTCTTGCGCTGGGTTGTACATGGCGTCAATCGCGGCTTTGCGAGCCAGGTTGGAGGCTTGGTTCAGGTCGGTGCCTTGCAAGCCGAAGGCACCGAAGGTGGAGCCCGGACCAGGTAGCACCAACGGTGCGGTCAGAGCAGTGGTGCCGAAACGAGCGGTTCCGCCCACGGAAATGACCGGATTGGTGGTGCCAATTTGCTGCGACGCCCGGCCACCCCAACCAGTGCGCGCCAGCGAATCGCTGGTGCCGGTTTCCCACAGAATTTGCTGGTCGGAGTGAGAGAACAAACCGTCAGGTCGCAACGGCGAGTTGGAGGGTGCCGCTTGATACTGCGCCTTGGTGATCGGCTGATAGAGCGGTCCCACATTCACCACCGGTGCCAAATGCCCAGCCCCCCAGACCGAGGACAAGGCGGACATGGCGGGATGCAACCCGAGTTTGCCGTCCATGCCCACCAGCTCATTGCGCGGTATGGCCAAGCCTGCACGCACCGCGCTGTACTGGGCATGCGTCGCCACCTCAGCAGGCACGATGGTGTTCATGCCATCGTTTCCGCCGTACAGAAAAATGCAGACCAAGGCTCGGTAGTCACTTTGCGCCGCAGCGCCAGAGGTCAGCAACAAATTGCCGGTGCTGCCTAAACCCAATGCACCCGCCAGGGTGCTGGCATGGCGCAAGAAGGAGCGGCGTGATGGATGGTCGTGATCGTGTTTGTAGGACATGGTTTCCTCAACGCAAAACTTGGTATTGGGGGGAAGCAAAGACCAAGTAGGCGGCAGCCTTGACTCGGTTGAGTTGCCAGTTGGTGGAGTCTCTGGAGGAGGTCCACCATGACACTGCTTCGATCGTTTTGGTGCGCGATGCTGTTGGTAAGGGTGCACCTAACACCATCAGCGAAATGCGGTCCACGAGTTTTTCCGCGTCCGGTGCATCGGCCAAGAAAGACGTCAAGTCCACTTTGGTGCCGATGGCATTTGGCACGTTGGCATCGGGGTTGGAACCGTTCCAGTCGAAAACATAAGTGAGGAAGTTCAGCCGCTGCAACCCGGAGTTCACGCTGTGAATGCCGAACTGCGGCCCCACCAGATTGCCGGTGTTGGCGACCGGGTAATCAGGCGGGAAAAAGTTGAATACGGAAGGTGGCCGGAAGACCATTTGTTTGAGGTCGGTGCCCCACCAGTAGCCCAGCGCGTCACCGTCGGTTCGGCCTTTCATGGCGCGCAGTACACCGGTGAACATTTGCACCGGCTCGCGCAAGCGCCCTCCCGTGGACGTGACCGTTGTGCTGCGGGCATCGGCGTCGAGCAAGATGGCCGCCACCGTGGCCGCCATGTCGCCTTTTTGCCCGGTTCCAAAATTGCCAAACTTGCCAGCATTGAACGCTGTGGCCACGCGTGTGACGTAGGCGGGCGTTGGGTTGCTCATCACCAAATGTTGGATCAGTTGTTTGCTGATGAATGGCGCAATGTTGGGATGCGCCATCAGGCTGTCCAGCACACGCTCAAGTGCGACGTCGGTTTTGTGCCCTGCCGCCAAGGTGATGCCGGACAACAACTTGCGCGAGGCGCTGTCGTGGTACTGGTCCACGGGCACCATGTCGCCCCCGTAGTAACGGCAATTGGCCCCAGTGGGGTAGCACCCCCAACCGGAGGTGCCACCTGCGGGATAGGTCCAACCGGTGAGCGCATAGGCGTACTCACGCACGACGTCGTTGTCATAGGTGGGGACGCATGCACCGCCCTTCAAACTGCCATCTATATTCAACTCACAGGTTCCGATGGCAAAGAGTTGCAACAACTCGCGCGCGTAGTTTTCATTGGGGGCCGACTTATTGTTGTTGGCATTGTTCAGGTAGTCACCCATCACCGGGGACAAAGACACCTTCTTGAGAATTTGCCGGTAGTTGCCGAAGGCGTTTTGCAGCAAGGTGTTGTGGTAGTAGCGCATCCCGTAGGTGCCCTCTACTTCCAGGTTGCTGATCACCGCAATTTGCTGCAAGGCGAAGGCGACGCGCTGGCGAAGTTGATCGGGCCGATCCATCGCGTTGCGGTAAAAATCCCACAGCAAGGGTTGCGAAGAGAAGTTGTCACGCCAACATTGCGGCCCCGCGTTGGCCGCCAGGTCACAAAAGCCCTCGGTTTTACTGGTGACCTTGTGGATGCCATCTCCGCCACCAGCGGTGTAGGCTGAGGTGTTCAAGGTCATTTGTTCAGCGACCCAAGCGTTCACACCTTTGGACTTGATGTCCACCAGCAAAGCCTCGGTCGCACCAAAGGTGGCCTGTTCTGCCAAACGCACGGCATTGCGCTGAGAAACAGCGGGTGCGGGTGGCGGAGCGGGGGGTGGCGTCGCTGGTGCTGGTGCTGGTGCTGGTGCTGGTGCTGGTGCTGGTGCTGGTGCTGGTGCTGGTGCTGGTCCAGGTGCTGGTGCCGGTGTGGGTGCCGGTACCGGTGCGGGCGTACCCGTCACCACCACGGGCGTCATCGGTCCAGGTGTGGGCGCGGGTGTCGTGCCGCTCACGGGTGCAGGCGCAGGCGTAGGTGGGGGCGTCATGGTCACCGCCACGGGTGTCATCGGTGCAGGCGTGGGCGCGGGTGTCATGCCGCTCGCAGGGGCAGGCGCAGGGGACACCGACACGGTGACGCTAGGCGTCGTCGCTGGGACAGAAGAGGCATCCGAACCTCCCGACCCCGTATCGCCACCGCCGCAGCCTACCGCTGCGACAGCCACGAACAAACCATGTATCCAAGGAGCATTGACACGCATATTGACGACCTTCATTGGCTATGAACACCGGACATCCCGACACACTTTCCCGCCGCAGGCAGGCGTGGTTCCGAATTTCAAGCGATGCGACCGCCCAGCTGCGTCAATCTTGTAAGCGATCGAAACAAAGGCTGCGGTGGCGGCTGCCAAAAAGCGTCAGGAACCTGGAGGGATGCAAGAAACATCGTATGCAATGCAATCCTGATGCCGAGAACAGCCCAGACTAACAGTTACTTACAATTTCACATGGCCAGGCTCATGTTGGGACAGTCGGGTTGCTCACCACCCCATCACGGTGCAGCAGAACCTGCCGTCGTACCAAGGCTTCGACCAGGTAATCGCACCAAAGGTGGATGCTGGCATGCGGCCGCCCCAAAGACTCCCAGATGCTCCGCATCAGGGGGGTGTCGCCCACCCAAAGGTGCAAGGCCGACAAAGACTGGCTGTGCAATTCAAGCACATGGAACTTGAGCAGCACCTTGGCGGCATGCAGCGCGTGTTCTGCTGGTGCAGCACGGAATTGAGCCAAGCAGCTCTGTGCTCGACCCAGTGCCTGCCTCACATCAGCAAATGGTGCCCCGTGCCCGGGGATGACCCACTGCACATCCAGCGTTTCGATCTGCTGCAAAACAGCGCCTACATCGTCAAAGGCCCGCTCACCGTCCAGCTCGGGAAACACCACGCCAAATCCGTTTCCCCACAACGCATCACCGGAAATCAAAACGCCATTGGCGGCGTCGAACAACATGATGGCATCAGGGTCGTGCCCCGGCGCAGCCAGAATGTCCCAGCGCCTCTTTCCCCCAAAAAAATGCTCACCAGGTCGCAAGCTGCCATGCACCTCAAAACGCTCGCAGGTTTGGCCTGTGGCGCGGTAGCTCAATGCCTTGGTGTCCCAACGACGAACGGCTTCAAAACCACCAGGCGGAATGAAAGCCGGCACACTGAACGCCCGCTGCAAGCCCGCATTGCCGCCGCAGTGGTCAGAATGCAGATGGGTATTGATGACGCAGCGCAGCGCTTGACCCTGCAAGCCATGTTTGACCAAGGCCACCGTTTGGTCCACGTGCACAGCGTGGCCGGTGTCAATCAGGGCCGCACCTGGGTGGCCTTGCTCACCCAGCAGCAGCACATTGTTGGCCGATAGCCAGCCCCGCTCAAAAATGCGCAACCCCTCCAGCGCAGCAGGAACCTCAGGCGCCGAGTAAACCAAACGAATCATGGTGGCACTTTAGCCCGCATTTTTAAGCGGGTCGCGTACCCAGTGCACGCAATACGATTGACTCGAAAAAAAAACGTATGACGCACACCGCAATATCAAACCATGAGTTGCCGAGTAAAAACATCAGCGCATCGCTCAACGGTGGGATGAACAACTGACTTCGGCACGCTGCGCTTCATCAAAAATGTCGGAATGAAATCAATGGATTCGTTCGCCTGAGCCTGTACACAAGTCTTTTTCCGAAGTACACACCAGCTTGGTAAGGCTCAGCACAAACGAAGTTTTGTCGGGACTGACATCAGTCGCGGGGCGGCAGTACAAACGACAGCGTTGCCCGCACCAACCTACCCATCACCGCAGCGTAAATGCGTTTGCGGTCACCGAGCTTCAAACCACGCGAGCGCAAGGCCACGTGGAAGGCGAGCAAAAAGCTCACGCTGAGGTTGAGCACCCCAATCACGGCGATGCCGGCCACGCACCACCCAACGGCAGGATCCAACAAGGCACGCCAGCCCAGCACAGGCAGTTCCGCGCCCAACGCGGCCGCAAGTTGTCCGGCCGACAAGGTCACGTGGCGCACATCCAAAGGCAGCCCCACAAACCCGAGCAATGCAGGCACCAGCCCCAGCATCAAACCCAGCGACACATTGGCGGCCAAACCGGAGATGTTCTGTCGCCACCACAGCGACCAGCGCCGCGCGCGCGCAGGGCCCAAACGCGCCACGAAACGCGGGTTCCAAGCGATGGCACTGTCCAGGCGGTGAAATACAAACCAGTTCTCTACCCACCCCGCAAAAAGAGAGCTGGCAAAAAGCAGCACCCCCGTGAAAGCGGCAAAGAGTGCGGTGGGGCCGAGCAAGGTGATGCTGTGTTTGACATAAGCGGCTTCCTTCAAACCCACAGGTGTTGCACCAAATAGCAGGTGGGACAACAACTGAACAGCCAGCACCAAAGGCGCGCAAAGCATCAAGTTTCCCAAGATGCCTGCGAACTGAGAGCGGGTGAGCTGGGCCACTTTGTCCACAAACCGGGCCAGCGAGTCATCGTTGCTCAAGTCACCCAGCGATGCGGCCATCGCGGGTGCCGTCATGGCGGGTTGTTTGGTGGCCACCGTCCAATGCAGCAGCATGACCACGACAAAACTGATGGCGTAGTTCACGCCTGACCACGCACCAGCCCAAAAGGCGGACAGCCCCAAGGCCATGATCGCGAACTTGATGAAGGTGGTGCCTGCGATCACCGCACCGCCGCCCGCCGCTCGGCGCAACATGTCGCGCCATTCGCTGCGGTCGCGGGTGATGTAGTGCTCGCCGGTTTCAGCGTTGCGTTCGGCCACCTGGCGTGCCAACAGCGAATACTGCCGTGCCAGCAGACTGCGCACGCTGCGCAGCTGGGCCTGACTTTGTAGCAAGCTCAGCAACAGCCTCAGCAAGTCGGGTTGCGCTTGGGGTGACAACAGGCACTCCAGCAGCTGCTCCACCCTCACCGTGCGTGCCCGCAATTGCTCCATGGCAAACACGATGTCCACCGACACGCCATGTTCTTCCAGGTGCTGAGTGATGCTGCTGGTGGCCTCGCGGCAGCGGTCGAGCAATGCGCGCAAATAGGCGGCTTCTTGCAAAACCACGGCCTGTTCACCGTCTTGCAAGGCCTGCCGCAAACGCTGAACCACACGCGGCAATTGGCGAAAAGGCTCGTCGGCCAGCAGCTCGGTGCTCATGCGTTTGCGTAGCGGCCCCGCGAGACCTTGGCCTTGAATGGCCGCGACCAAGAGGGACAGCGCATCCGACATGCTGCTGCGCCAGGTGGTTGTCGGCGCTGCGGTGCCTGCCTTGGCGTCCGAATCGCCATTCAAAGCCATGAGCTGGGACAGCTCACCCAGGGTGTTGTCATTCAGGGTTTGCAGCCACAGCGTATCGTCGGGCACAAAAAGCAATTGAAACAGTTCAGCGAAGTCTGAGGTGTCTGGCGTGCCAGGCAACAGCCGTTCGCGCAGGCGGTTTCCGATCTCACTGAACAGCGCCGTTCGGGGTGCGAATCCAAAATCGGCGAACAGGGCGGATGCATCAATCTGCGACCAAAACGCTTGCCAAACACCGCGCACCCTTTCGCGGTGCTCGGGATGCTGTGCCAATACCCTGAGCAAATGACGCAAGCGCAGGATGGCACGTGGCGTTGCCGGTGTCGCGTTGACCAGCAGCTCATTTTTTTTAAGCGGGGCGTGGCGCAGCCACTCCATCAAACGCACCAACCACAAATGACGCTCTGCGCGAGGCGATTTGGGGTCGGCTGCGTTGAGCAGCGCGGTCAGGCCCCAAGGGCTTGGCTCCACGGCTGACCGCATGTTGAGCGCCATGTCAATGCAAAAGTTGGGGTCTCGACAGCAGGAACTCGGGCACCACCGCATCAAACCACTTGGCGTCTTCGGTCATACAAAAAAACGTCCCGCGCATGGTGCCTTGTGGTGTGGTCAATGGCGTCCAGCTGGTGTACTCGAATTTCTCGCCGGGCTTGAGCACAGGTTGGTGCCCCACCACGGCCAAACCGCGCACCTCGTGGACCAGGCCCGTCGCGTCGGTGATGACCCAGTGCCGTGCCACCAGTTGAGCGGTGATATCGCCCGTGTTGGTGATGAGCACCGTGTATGAAAACGCATGCTGATCGGCTTCGGGTTGAGATTGTTCAGCCAGGTACTGAACTTCGACGGTACAAGTGAATTCGGGTTTGGGCATGCGACCATTCTAGAAGGCCAGCAGTGCATACAAACAAAGAGGGCCTTGCAAACAGGGCTTCTAGAATCCGAACAACCTGAGACCGCACCCATGAATCAACACGCCACCACCTACCGCATCGCTCCCAGTATTTTGTCCGCCGACTTTGCCCGTCTGGGTGAAGAGCTTCGCGCCGTCATTGCAGCAGGCGCGGACTGGATTCACTTCGACGTGATGGACAACCACTATGTGCCCAACCTCACCTTCGGCCCCATGGTGTGCCAGGCACTGAAACCCCATGCCAAGCGGGCCGATGGCCGTGCCGTGCCGATTGATGTCCACCTCATGGTTCAACCTGTGGACGCATTGGCGCAAGCCTTTTGCAAAGCGGGCGCCGACCTCGTGAGTTTTCATCCCGATGCCAGCACCCATGTGGACCGCACCTTGCAATTGATCCGCGCCGAGGGCTGCAAGGCTGGTTTGGTGTTCAACCCGGCCACGCCACTGGATGTGCTGGAGTGGGTGATCGACAAAGTAGACCTTGTGCTCATCATGAGCGTGAACCCCGGCTTTGGTGGCCAAAGTTTCATTCCCAGCAGCTTGAAGAAGATTGAACAAGCCCGCCGCATCATTGATGCCAGTGGTCGCGACATCCGACTCGAAGTTGACGGCGGTATCAAGGTGGACAACATCGCCCAAGTGGCGGCTGCCGGTGCCGACACCTTTGTCGCGGGCAGCGCCATTTTTGGCCAGCCAGACTATGCCAAGGTGGTGCAAGCCATGCGTGGCGAGCTGGCCAAAGTGGCCTGAGGCCTTGCCCCGCATGCCACTTCCCGCCGGGCTGCAAGCCGCCATCATTGACCTGGATGGCACCCTGATCGACACCGTGGGCGACTTCGAGGCGGCATTGGGCGCGATGTTGCGCGACTTGCGTCTGCCAACCATCGAGCGTGCCTTCATTCAGAACACGGTGGGCAAAGGCACTGAACATTTGATCCGTTGCACGCTGGCGAAAGTGACTGCCGACGTGGGGCGCTTTGACGAGGCCCTTGCGCTGTACATGCAGCACTACCTCGACATCAACGGCCGCTACGCCACTGTCTACCCTGGGGTACCAGAGGGCCTGCTGGCCATGAAAGAACGCGGCTTACGTTTGGCCTGCGTCACCAACAAACCGACCGCCTTGGCCGAGCCGCTGCTAGAACGCAAGGGGCTGCGCGGCTACTTTGAGGTGGTTTTCGGTGGGGACGCTTTTCCCCACAAGAAACCCCACCCCGAACCACTTATCAACACCTGCACAGCGCTAGGCACCACACCCGCGCAAACTTTGATGGTGGGCGACAGCAGCAACGACGCCCAAGCCGCCCGTGCTGCCGGCTGCCCCGTGGTCCTGATGAGTTATGGCTACAACCATGGCGAGCCTGTGTTGGGTTTGGATGTGGATGGCGTCTGCGACAGGCTGGACGCCATGGTGTGGCCCGCTTGATACCCCTGCGAAGACGCTGCTGCTTCGGTTTGTCACAGAAGCGGCGCGAAATTGCGCCGGCCTTGCCACTTGTATTGGAGGATCAGCCCGCACTCACCAGGGACGCGCACATGCGGCGGTGGAAGGGCGCGTGCCTGGTGAAATATCCGGGTTAGAGCTGGCAGCCGCGTTATGCTGCCGGCATGTTTGCTGTGTTCAGTGTTTCGGGTCGTATGGTGAGCGGCACGCTGGAGCAGCTGCGTGACGTGGCACCCGTGCGGGCGGCCAGTCGTCTGCGTGGCGTATCTCCCGCCGGCTCCGAACAAGAAACCGCAGACCAAACCCGGTGGCAAAACGGCCACGACTTCGTTCATATCGGACGAGGTCGAAGCAGCGACCCATCCAGGGGATTCAGCGCAACGCCCGGATCGGCACAGTCGGCCCTGGCGGCCTATGCAGACCTCAGCACACACCAACAACCGACGCAGGCTACCAAACGCCAGCTCACACACGTTGTTGACGTGATGAGCCCACGTGTCACAACCGTGCAAGACGACATGCCTTTGGTGGACGCTTGGCAGCTCTTGGCGGACAGCGGTGTCGGCCAAGCCCCTGTGCTGAATGCCCAAAAAAGTCTGGTGGGGCTGCTGTTGCAGGCCGACCTGATGCAAGGTGCCGCGCTTCCCCACCCAGGGAGAGACCCGGCAGCTTGGTTGGCCTTTTGGCGACAAACGGCGGGTGAGCTGATGTGGACACCGGTGCCCAGCGTCAGCATGGATGGCGATCTGCGCCACGTGGCGGAGGCCTTGTTGCGGTGGCACTTGCCCGGGTTGCCGGTGGCCGATGAGGCAGGCACAGTCACCGGGTTTATTGCACGCAGCGACATTTTGCGTGCGGTCGTTGCCGACCCACCCCTGGATTTGTGGGGCTGACAACGCGTCTCGCCTGCGTCAGGTCAGGCGACAATAGGCCTCTTTGATTCAACCTATTGTGTTTTACATCAATGGCAACACGACACACCGTTCGGGTCGAGCCTGTAGAAGTCAGCGCGTGCCTCGGTGCCAGCCCCTCGACAGGTCCTGTCCTGAGCCCCGTCGAAGGGTCAGGGCGAACGGGTTGGAGGTTGTCGTGATGAAGGCAAATATCAATAGAGGTTCCAGCGAGGCCGTCCATGATTCTTGAGCACGCCGACATCCGTATTCAGCCCGGCCAGCAAGCGGCATTTGAAGTGGCGATCACCCTTGGTGCCAACACCGTCATTTCACAAGCCAAAGGCTTTCGCGGATTCAAAGTGAACAAAAGTGTGGAGTCGCCGGAGCGCTACGTCTTGATGATTTATTGGGAAACCCTGGAGAACCACACCGTCGATTTCCGCCAAGGGCCACTGTTCGCACAGTGGCGCGCCATCGTCGGGCCCTTTTTCGCTGCGCCACCCGTCGTGGAGCACTTTGAACTGGTCACCAAATCCGCCTCGTTGTCATGAGCCTGATGTTGCCCCAACGCGCCCTGGTGCTTTTCTCCGGAGGTCAAGACTCCACCGCCTGTTTGGCTTGGGCCTTGAATCGCTATGAGTATGTTGAAACCATAGGCTTCAATTACGGCCAGCGTCATGCGGTGGAGCTGGCTTGTCGGCCTGTTGTGCGGGCCGAATTGCGCCAGCGTTTTCAACCTTGGTCGAATCGGCTGGGTCCCGACCATGAATTGGATTTGTCCTTGCTAGGGCAAATTTCCGACACCGCCCTCACAGAAGAGCGCGCCATTGAAATGCGCGACGACGGTCTGCCCAATACCTTTGTGCCCGGGCGCAACTTGCTCTTCATGGGTTTTGCGGCAACAGTGGCCTACCGGCGCTCCTTGAGCGTGCTGGTGGGCGGCATGTGCGAAACGGACTTCTCCGGCTACCCCGATTGCCGCGATAACTCTCTTAAAGCATTGCAAGTGGCGCTGAGTTTGGGGCTGGATACTCAGCTCACCATTGAAACCCCTTTGATGTGGTTGGACAAAGCGCAGACCTGGTCACTCACCCACGTGCTTGGCGGCGACCCGCTCAACGAGCTCATCATTGAACACACCCACACCTGTTACTTGGGCGACCGCAGCCAGCGTCACCCTTGGGGTTATGGCTGTGGCCACTGCCCTGCTTGCGACTTGCGCTCCAAAGGGTACGAGAGTTTCATGAAACGCCCCCAGGTTTGGGGCCGAACCGACTCGCACGCGCTGGGCTGAGCCAGCCCTCTTGTCATGTACAGCGTCAAAGAAATTTTTTACACACTGCAAGGCGAAGGCGGCCAGGCCGGACGTGCCGCCGTGTTTTGTCGCTTTGCCGGTTGCAATTTGTGGAGTGGCCGCGAAGCAGACCGCGCCAGTGCCATCTGCCGTTTTTGCGATACCGACTTTGTAGGCACCGACGGCACTGGCGGCGGCAAATTTGAACAAGCCACAGCACTGGCGAAAGCCATTGGATCAATGTGGCCCGCATCCACCAACAGCCTGTCGCAGCAGCGCCGTTTTGTGGTGCTGACTGGCGGAGAGCCCTTGTTGCAGGTCGACCGCGAACTGCTCGATGCCTTGCACGATCAAGGCTTTGAAGTAGCGGCAGAAACCAATGGCACCGTGGCCGCACCAGCGGGCATCGACTGGCTGTGTGTCAGCCCCAAAGCGGATGCGCCGGTGGTGCAACGGCAAGGACAGGAACTCAAACTCGTGTTCCCGCAAAAGGGGCTGGATCCAACAGACCTGTTGGCTTGGAACTTTCAGCACTTTTTCCTGCAGCCCATGGACGGTCCAAATCAGCGAGACAATACAGAGGCTGCCATCGCCTACTGCCAAGCCCATCCCCAATGGCGCTTGAGCGTGCAAACCCACAAGGTCATTGGCATTCGTTAAATCCCCTCAGGATGAACCAGATGCTCTGCGAGTTGAGTCAACGTTTTTATTTTGAATCCGCCCATACCCTGCGCCGCAAGGTAGAAGCCGAGGGCAGCCGCCGCGTTCACGGCCACACCTACCACGCAGAGGTTTTTTTGCGCGGCGAAGTCAACCCGGACACTGGCATGTTGGTTGACTTGGCCGACGTGCGCGCCGCCATTGCACAAGTGCGCGAGCAGCTCGACCACCATTTCCTCGATGAAGTCCCAGACCTTGGACCTGCCACGCTGGAAAACCTGTGTGCCTACATTTTCAAACAACTCTCACCGCGTCTGATCGGGCTGCACGCTGTGACCGTTGAACGACCTGCCAGCGGTGACAAATGTCGCTATGCCCAAGGAACCTGAAGCCTAAGCCTTGACGCGGCACTGGCCCGGGTGGTTGAATCCGCGAGATGAGTTGGATCAAATACGCTGCGATACTGGCCTGCGTTTGGGGCGCCTGGAGTTGGCACGGCACCCGACCGCTGTCCAACGTAGCACCCGGTGTAGTGGCCCCTGCCGATCCAGTGCAAACAGTCACCAGCGCAGCCGCTTTTCAGCACGAAGGCTTCACGATCACGCCCAAAGCCCGAATCGACCTACGGGCACGGGTTTTGGCGCGAAAAGACTACCGCTTGGGCGCAGAGGCTGAGCTCTCGCCCACTGATCTGGTGTTTGGTTGGGGGGACATGTCCGACCCTCGCATCTACCAACAACTGAACATCAGCCAGAGCAACCGTTTTTACTTTTGGCGCTTCACCGACAGCCCGCCCATTGCCCCAGCGCAAATCATCCGCTCCAGTGCCAACATGCATCTGATCCCCGCCAACGACACGGTCAAGGCTGCGTTGAAGAAAGTGCGCCCAGGGCAGCTGGTTCAACTGTCCGGCCACCTGATCAACGCCAGCAAGCCCTCGGGCTGGCAGTGGTCCAGCTCCTTGACTCGCGAAGACTCCGGGGCAGGTGCCTGTGAGGTGATCTGGGTTGAGCAGCTTGAGATTGTTGCTTTGTCATGAGTTGCTGACACTTACCCCACGTCAGATACCGAGCGGCACCACCGCTGCTCCGCAAGCAAAACAAGTCTTCATGCGGTATTGCGGTACGCGCCACACTTCAGCAGCAAATGTCTGGCCGGCCTCTTTCACTCGGGATCTGGTGCCGAGCCAAAGACCGGCAACGCCACATCATCCCACCCCAACAACTCCGCCAAGCGACACATGACCCACTGTGCTTCGTTCGCCTGCAGCCCACCTGCCCCCGCCAACAAACCGGCGTGAATGCGCTCCAGCACATCAGACTCAGAAATGCCCAACTCCCACAACTTGGTTTGGGCGGTGTCGACAAACATCGTGGCCAAGTCCTCACACAACTCGTAGCGCTGGCGTATGTGCTCAGCAGAGGCTATGGGTTTGATGCGGCCGGGGGGCACGTACAAGGTAATGAAAGAAGGCGGGACTTCGATTTGGCTTTCGTCAGACATGGTGGGGATTGTGTCAGTCGGGACGCGCCAATGAAGGCGGGCTTGAAAGGTTTTTCATTCCAGCAGAGCCTTCATTGAGCGGGTCGTGCGACACGGCGCGAGCGAAACAAGTCAAAGCAGTGGCATCGGCATCCGCGAGCGCGCAATACGAACGATGTCGCCATCAAACCTGCTTGGACCCTATCAAACTGAACAGGCACAATCCAACAGCGCTTTTGTATTTGAATCGAGCGCCCTCAGACACCACCAACCCCTCGGCTCCCATGCATCCACCCTCAGATGAATCCCGCCTGATCAGCGCAGATGGGCCTGTCAATCGGCGAACCGCTTTGATTCAGCAGCGTCGCTTGGAAGAATCCGAAACGCCCGTGCATCCGGAAATGCAGGCCCGACTCCTGCGCATGCAGCGACGAAATGCGATGGGTGAACCGCTGGCGCAGCAGATTGGGTTTGAGCCCGCTCATGCGCGCCAAGCCATCAGCGGTCCGATGATTGCCTCGGGCGTGGTCACTGCCTGCGGCGCGGTGCTGGGCGTGCTTGGCCTGATTGAATCGTCGGTGGTTGCAACTGCGGGCGGACTTTGTATTGCGTTGGTGGGTGCCGTTGTTCTTTTTTTTCTCAGCGCACCAACAGAAAAAAACAAGACCTCACCAGCAGCGCCCCGCCGCTCTTTGAGCGCGCCATCTTGGAGGCATTTGATCGTTTGCTCGACGAATCATCCACAGCCTTGGGGGATGACGCCATCGAGCGGCTCACATCGATCAAGGTGTCCGTCGTTCACATTGCACAACATGCCCAGGGCATAGACGAATACTTCACCCATGAAGATCGGCTGTTTTTACGAGAGTGCCTGCGGCGCTACATACCGGACACCTTGGACGCATTCATGCGCGTTCCAGCGAATCAACGCAACACGCAACTTCTGGATGGTCAGGCATCGGCGCAGGCATTGCTGCTAGATCAACTGGCTGCACTCCAAGAGGAGGTGGCACTGCGCGAGAAAAAAATCGGCCGCAGTGCGGCCGAAGGTTTGATGAAACAGAACCGCTTCTTAGAAGCTAAGCGGTCGCGTTGAGTTTCATTCCACTTCTTTGCCACCGCCCGCCTCGCGCGTGGCCGCCGAGCGGCGTGCCAGCAGATCGGCCTCTTGTGCATCTCGAATCGTCTTGGACAAGGTGAAACTCGAGCTGACCAAGAACAACCAACTGACCAGCATGTAGTTCTTCTGCCAAAACTCAATTTGCATGCGCCACAAACCCCAACCCGTCAACAGAATAGCCGCAGCAAAAGCTACCCACACGGTCATGATCCATTGACCTGTATCTACCTGGCCATCGCGGTTGTCACGCTGGGTTTTGGCCACGGCAAAAGTTGAAAACAAGCAAAAGAACATACCAATGGCCAGGAAGGCTCGGTCCAGCTCTTGGCCTGGCAACCCGACCACCCCCAGCCCGACGCACACCACGGCCAGACCGAACGAAATACGAACCTGTAGCCGCCAAGCGGGTGTATCTCGTTGCATGACATAACGGGACGCCATAAAAACTCCTTTTTTGATGATGGACAGATGGAATAAATTGAATACTCAAAGCTTGACAGGGCCGCTGAGTTGCTCAGTCGTGGCCGCGCGGGCATGCTGCATGCGAACTTTATCGAGGTACTGTTCAGAACGCTTGATTTCGGTTGCGATCATTTGATTGTTCTGCCCCATCACGGCAATGGACTTGGAGCGGAAATCGTCCATCGCGTCCATGGCTTTGAAGGTCAGGTCAAACATCTCCTTGAGCTTCTCCACACCAATCATCGGGTTCTGCGCAAACTGAGTGGTCTTGTCCACATGGTTGTTCAGCTGTCGGCCGGTCTCAGTGATTAAGTTTTCGATGGTGCTGTTAACGCCCGACAGCATTTCCATCACCTTGATCTGATTGCCGGTGGCTCTGGCCACAGTCTGAGCAACGGCCAGCGCACTCATACCGGTAGTGGCCACCCGGGTGCAGCCATTCATCATTTCACGGCCCGTTTTCTTGAGCACGTCCAGCGCCAAGTAACCATTGGTGCACACAGCCTGCTGCGTCAACATATCCTGCAAATTTTGGCGCGCGTAAAAGAGCACCTCCTGTTCCAGCGCTTTGGCTCGCTGCGGGTCAGTTGCACGCAGCGCCTCAACCTTGGCGTTGAGTTTTGCATCCAGCGATTCCGAGAACCGAATAGCAGCCGCCAGTTTTTGCATCGCATCCCATAGCTTGCCCCGCGTTGCTTCAATCTCGATCACGTCGCGCTGCATGTCATCGCGTGCTGCGTACAACTGATTCATGCTTTTTTGCAACTGGCCACCCGCGCTTTGAAATTTGCGAAAGTAGGTCTGCAAGCGATTACCAAAAGGAATAATCCCCAATAGCTTTTGGGGCTGGAACAAATCACCTTCCTTGCCTGGATTGAGCTCATCCAGGTGGCCCCTCATTTCTTGTATGGCCTTGAAGGTTTGGTTGTCCTCCACACCAACGAAGTTGCGCTCCATGAAGCGGCCCTGCATCAGGCTGGCAGCCACGGAAACTTCCTCTCTGCCCAACGCAAAGGCACTGTCGAGCTTGGCGCGAAAGCCCTCGCTTTGCAAGTCTTCCGTCATGAGGCTGTGAACGAAACGATCGACCTGCTCCTCCACAGCGGTGGTCAAAGCGGGAGGCATGGGTACGGCTGTCTTGGCAACGGCCTGGCCAACAGGTACGACCACTTCGGGCGGGGTCAACTGGAAATCAGCTGAGCTTGCGCCGACAGAGTTCGCCTTCGTTTCGTCAATTGCCATAAAACCTTCCGTTGTTGAAGTGAATCGTTCGGGCGTGCAGCATGCGAAGTTAATCGCCCAGCAAGGCAGAGGCATTCCCGCACTACGTCCGTCAACTGACCCGGTGATGTGCCGTGAATGCCAAAAAACTTGGCGCATTATTGCCGGGCACTCGGCGTGTTCAATCCCCATTCCAGGTGGAATATCCCCGAGTGAAGAGACCGGGCGTAGCGTCCCACACGACTTTTCAAATGCTCACGCTGGCACGCCAATGCCTCCAATCTCTCCACCAGTCGGCAAACTATCCACCGTGCCTCGTTAACGTCCACACCACCCGACCCGGCCAGAAAAACGGCACCAATGCGCTTCAACAACTATGGGCTTGCGCGTGGCGCTGGGTTGGATACGACCAGGATGGCACGAATAAAGCGATGACGGAAGGACTGGCGGGATTTCGATTTGCCTTTCGTCGGACTGCGGACATTGTTTCAGTCGTGGATGTGACGACCGCACCAAGAGACAACGCCAAGCATTACCGAGCACGGACACCTGCCTATGACGGCCGTCATTCCCGCCTGCGCAGGAATGACGAAAAAGTTGCTTCGCTCCCGGCCTAGGGCTCGAAAACAGATACTGATGGGTCGCCAAGCCGCCCAACTTGGCGACAATGCGCCATGGCCAAACCGATACCCCGCCTCACACCCGACGAAGTCAGCCGCATTGTGGCCACTGCCTGGGAAGACAAAACGCCGTTTCACCGCGTGCTGATGCAACACGGCTTGAGTGAAGGCCAGCTCTTGCCTTTGATGAAACGTGAGTTGACCCCCAGCGCCTTCAAGCTGTGGAAACAGCGCTCGGGAAAACGTTGAGGCGATGCCGACTACGTCGGTTGGCGTGACCGTCGCGTGACAAACAGAGGCAAAGTTCGCTGCGCGCAGAAAACACTCGCACCGACATGCGGATGTCACAGTCAGCCACCAGACTGCGTAGCGTGTGGTCGGACCTTGTCAATGCAGGGTCCATGACCTGGGTCTTTTCAAAGAGTGCCTACGCCATGCGCCGTTCAACGCCCCCTCACCTGAAGCTGTTTTTGCGCGGCGCTGCCGCCACATCATTGGCCTTCTTGCTGGCCTTTGCGCTGGTTCACGGCAGCGTCCAGGCCCAAACCACCGACACAGCGACTTACACCATTCAGGGCTCAGGCATCACCAGCTCGCTGGTGGGCAATTTTGTGACCACCACGGGCGTGGTCACGCGGCTGATCAACAACGGCTACTTCATTCAAGACCTGGTGGGTGACGGCAACCCGGCCACCTCGGACGGTGTCTTCATCTTCACCAGCAGCGCGCCCACCGTGGCGGTGGGCCAGTTGATTCGCATCACCGGGCGCGTCACCGAGTTCAACACCGGCGCAGCCAGCAATGCCATCACCGCCACACGCCCCATCACCGAGCTGACCAACCTGAGCAATTTGCAGGTGCTGGGCACGGGTTACACCATTGCACCCACCCCCGTCACCTTGCCCGAGCTGGTGAACGACGAGCTGGAGCGTTACGAGGGCATGTTGATTTCTATGGCGGGGCCGCTCACGGTGTCGCAAAACTTTTTTCAAGGGCGCTTCGGCCAAGTGACTTTGTCCGTCGGTGGTCGCCTGGAGGTGCCCACCAACCGCTACCGCCCTGGTCCCCAAGCCATCGCGCAGGCGGATGAAAACGCACGCCGCCGTTTGATTCTGGACGACGGCACCTCGTCGCAAAACCCCAACCCCACACCTTACTTCGCCGCAGACAACACCCTACGCGCTGGCGACACCGTTGCCTCCCTCACCGGCGTGCTCGACTACGGCTTGGCCACGGCCAGCAACACCGGGTTGGGTGACTACAAACTGCACCCCACCACAGCACCGGTCTTCGTGCGGGCCAACCCGCGCAGTGCTGCGCCAGAGAACGTCGGCGGCAATGTGAAGGTGGCCAGCTTCAATGTGCTGAACTTCTTCACCACCTTCACCAATGGCAGCACCGCCTCGGGACAAACCGGACAAGGCTGCACACTGGGCACATCCACAGCGGCCAGCAACTGCCGGGGTGCCAACAACCTGGCCGAATTCAATCGCCAACGCGCCAAGATCGTGGAAGCCCTGGCCGCCATCAACGCCGACGCGGTCGGGTTGATGGAGATTCAAAACAACGGCAACACCGCCGTGCAAAACCTGGTTGACGCGCTGAACACCCGTTTGGGCAGCGGCACCTATGCCGCCGTGCCCGCGCCTGCGGGGGCCGGCTCGACGGGCACCGATGCAATCCGAGTGGCCATGATTTACAAACCCGCGCGTTTGACCTTGGCCAGCCCCACCGTCAGCGACACCACGGCCATCCACAACCGGCCACCTCTGGCGCAAACCTTTGGCCTGACCAACGGCGGCGCCAACAGCGAGAAGTTCACCTTGGTGGTGAACCACTTCAAATCGAAAAGCAGTTGCCCTGCAGCCGGGGATGCTGACGCCGCTGGCAATGTGGACAGCGGCGACGGGCAAGGCTGCTGGAATGCGCTGCGTTTGCAACAAGCGCAAGCCCTGCGCAACTTTGTGGCGACACTGCAAAACAGCAGTGGAAGCAACGATGTTCTCATCATCGGCGACCTGAATGCCTACGCCCAGGAAGACCCCGTCTACAACCTGACCAGCAGCGGTTATGTCGACGAGATTGCGCGCTTCAACACCTTCGGTTATTCCTATGTGTTCGATGGCGACGCGGGCCGCTTGGACCACGCCATCACCACCGCGTCACTCTCGCCCAAGGTGACCAAGGCGATCGAATGGCACATCAACGCCGACGAGCCCTCGGTGCTGGACTACAACCTGGAGTTCAAACAGCCCACTTGCGCGGCTTGTGCGCCCGACGCCTACACCATCAGCCCCTACCGCGCCTCCGACCACGACCCCGTCGTCATTGGCCTGTCCCTCTTCAAGTCCATCAATGGCACCGCAGGACGCGACACCTTGATCGGCACCGCTGCTGACGAAGTATTCACCGGTGGCACTGGGGCCGATGTGATGACAGGCGGCAGTGGCATCAATGTGTACCGCTACCTCAGCATGCTGGAAGCGGGGGACACGGTGACCGACTTCTTGCCTGGGCGCGACCAAGTGGACCTGCGCACCCTGCTGGGCAGCCTGGGTTTTGTGGGAGCCTCCTCCAACACGGCGGACTGGGTGCGGGTGATCGACACCACCAGCGGCGCACAAGTGCAAATTGCCACCGCAGGCCCCGGCAGCAGCTTTCGCAACCTGCTCCTGCTGCGTAGTAGGAGTGCCTCCGCCATTGACCTGAACCGCGACGTGCTGTCGCGTTGATTTCATTCACTCACCGGACTAGCAACATTCCTCGGTCCTGAATCCGTTCGCCCTGAGCCCGTCGAAGGGTCAGCCCGAACAGCGCAATGGATAGATCTCAAGAATGTCGCGAATCAGCTTCACTCAGGAATCTCCCATGAACACCATCAAACTCATTGCCACCGCCTTGGTTTCCCTGGCGCTGTACAACGCCCCCAGCCACGCCGCCATCGTCAACGGTGGTTTTGAAAGCGGCCTCGCAGGTTGGAGCACCTTGGGCGACGTCAGCACCCAAGCGGGCGCACCGCAAGGCAACGCCCGCTTGTTGTTAACCACGGCCGACACCGTGGCCGACGAGTTCGACAGCAGCGGCGCCCCCATCGGCCCCTTCAACCGCTCCGGCAACAGCCCGGTGCTGGTGGGTTCGCCGGGTGGGCTGGAAACACAGAGCGGATTTGCCATAGGCGCATTCGACCCCGTGGGTGGCTTCGCCTACGAAGGGTCCTTGGCTTTGCAGTCGTTCACCGCAACCGCCGGTCAAACGCTGAGTTTTCTTTGGAACTTCGGCACCCGTGACACCTTGGCTGACTTCAGCTTCGTCGCCATCGATGGTGTGGTCATGCGTTTGGGCGGCGTGCCCGACGCCTTGCTGCCTGGCAGCGGCGACAACTTGTTGGAAACCGGCTATCAAACCTACAGCTTTCAGTTCGCCAGCAGCGGTCTGCACACGCTGGTTTTTGGTGTGGTGGACGTGTTCGATGGGTCCGTGATGTCCTCCCTGTCCGTCGACCAGGTGCAACTGAGCAACACGGTGCCTGAACCCCGAGCCGCCTTGCTGATGTTGATGGCCTTGGGACTGTTGGCTGTGGGTGGGCGTCGTTTGCCCTGAACGTGTTCGGCGGGTAGTCGGAGCGCGACAACCTCCGTGAACCGCCTGTCATTCCCGCCTGCGCGGGAATGACGATGCCCAAAAGGTGTCGTCGTGACCCACCCGACGGAATCGCGGTGCGGCAGCAAGGCCAATGGATGGCGCGGTAAGCTCAGGGCTGAACGACTTGGGCTCACCGCCCCACACACCCATGCGACTTCTCCACACCATGCTGCGCGTTGGCGACCTGCAGCGCTCGATTGACTTCTACACCCAGGTGATGGGCATGAAACTGCTGCGCACCACCGAACGGCCCGAGCAGAAATACAGCCTGGCCTTCGTGGGTTATGGCAACAACCCCGACCATGCCGAGCTGGAACTCACCTACAACCATGGCGTGAGCAGTTATGAACTGGGCACCGCCTATGGCCACATTGCGATTGCAGTCGTAGATGTTTACGACTCGTGTGCCCGCATCAAAGCGGCAGGCGGCCAAGTGACACGCGAGGCCGGGCCTGTCGCGGGCGGCAGCACCGTGATTGCCTTTGTGACCGACCCCGATGGCTACAAGATTGAGTTGATTCAGCGCCCGGCTTGAGTGTTGAGCGGATTATTGAGATTTGCATCAATTGCGACACCACACACCGTTCGGGCTGAGCTTGTCGAAGCCAGCGCGTGCCTCGGTGCAGGGCCCTTCGACAGGTCCTGTCCTGAGCCCCGTCGAAGGGTCAGGGCGAACGGGCTGGAGGTTGTCGTGAGTAAGGTAAACATCAATCAGTAGGAAATCCAATAGTCCCACTCAACCGCTGAGGCCGCCACATCAACGCCATCGCAGCGCCACACACCACGCAGACCGACACGCCATGGCACACCCTCATCACGACGACCATGACCACGCGCATGGACACGACCACGGTTATCACGACCACGGCAATCATGCCCCTGCTGCAGCGGCCACGGGCCACGCCCACGCAGGCCACGGGCATGGCCATCACCACGGTCACCACCATGGCGATCCCCAACACCACGGCCGCGCCTTCGTCATTGCGATTGCACTGAACACGGTGTTCGTGGCGGTGGAGTTCATCTACGGCTTCCTCGCCAACTCCACCGCCTTGATGGCCGATGCGGGGCACAACCTGTCGGACGTGCTGGGTTTGGTGTTGGCCTATGGCGCCATGCTGCTGGCCCGCAAACCACCCAACCAGCGCTACACCTATGGCCTGCGCGGCAGCTCCATCCTCGCGGCCTTGGGCAATGCCACGTTGCTTTTTGTGGCCTGCGGTGCCATTGGGTGGGAAGCGGTGCAGCGCCTGGCCCACCCGCCCGCCGTCGTCAGCACCACCGTGATGTGGGTGGCGGGTTTGGGCATTGTGATCAACGGCTTGTCGGCCTGGTTATTCATGAAAGGCAGCAAGGGCGACCTCAACATCCGCGGCGCTTATTTGCACATGGTGGCCGATGCGGCGGTGTCGCTCGGCGTGGTGCTCTCCGGCGTGTTGATGCTGTACACAGGCTGGTTTTTGGTGGACCCGTTGACGAGCCTCGTCATCGTCGCTGTCATTTTGTGGGGCAGCTGGGCCCTGCTGCGCGAATCGGTACAACTCGCCCTGAACGCGGTGCCGCCCCACATCGACCCCGCCGCCGTGGCGCAGCACCTGCGCAGCATGCCCGGCGTGTCCGACATCCACGATCTGCATGTGTGGGCCTTGAGCACCACAGAAAGCGCCCTCACCGTGAACCTGCTGATGCCTGCGGGCCACCCTGGTGATGCAGCGCTGATCCACATCAGCCAACAACTGCGCGACACCTTTGGCGTGCAACACAGCACCTTGCAAGTCATGTTGAACGCGGGTGGTGAGGCGTGCAGCTTGCAACAACCGCTGGGTCCCCCATCAGCCGCCCGGTGACAAAAACTGGATTGGCCGCAGCGGCAGGCGACGACGCGCTTGGTCGGTGAGTTTGTCGTAGTGCTCGCTCGACCCACAAGTCGAATAACTTGAAGTGCACGTTACTGCAGCAGAGCCAAGTACTCGGGGCGTTTGTTGGCCATGCCTTTGAAACTGCGCAACAAGTGGATGAACTCATCAGCAGTCAAGCCATAGAGCCTCGCGACGATTTTGTCGTTCTCGGCTCGCAGGGTGTCCTGGGCTTTGGCGGTGATGGGCACGTCATGTCGTTGCACGTTGAACAGCGGCGCCAGTTCCGCGAAATCATCCCAACTCGCGGCCAGGGTCAGCAGCAAAGCGTTTTTGGCGAGCTGGGCGTAATCGGCATTGGCGCGTATTTCGGTATCGCTGGGTTGTGGGGTCGGCAAACGGAACAGGTAAGTTTTGTTGGCATGAATCTGAATCATGAACCGGGCCAACCAATCCACAGGCACGCTGTTGAACCACGCCAGAGCAAGCAGTAGCCGCAGATTCGACGTTGCACGAATCGCCACATCGCCTAGTTCGTTTAAGCAATAGGTCTTTGGAATGCTGACGTTGATCGTATTTCCAACGCCGCAGCCACGTGGAAGCATGCCAAAAATCAACGTCCTTTCGTCGGTGTCGCGAGCGATGTCTCGAAAGCCGATTCGGAAAAACTCTCGGTCATATCGCACCGCCGCAGCATGCTTGGTCACCGCAGCTTTGGGCACACCCAGGTCTTGCGCCATTCGATGCAATTCTCTGCTGTGCAATCGTTGGTCAAAAGCTTCCTGATCAATCCAATACTGCGCTTGCTCAAACAAGTGGCTATATTGCCAAATCATCTTGCCCTCAATCAATGGCAACAGTTCCGCTGCCTTCTGCTCTAGGAATAAGTCTTTGTCGTTGGTCAAATGCAATTCGCTGCGGAAATCCAACCAATTGGCACGTAGCGGCTGAAAGGCGCCGTAGCACTTTTGCAAAATAGGCAGGTCTTCGCCATTGCGCAGCTCCATGAAGGCCCACTGCTCAGGAGACAGCGCCTTCACGGTGGCGAGTGGGTACGCAACGTGCGTTTCGGGCCGCAACAAATCGGCTGCATCCAGAATGTAAAAGGCAGTGTCGATCGGTGGCGCATCGGGGCTCGGTGGTAGGTTCAACACCTGGATCATCGCGAACTTGTAGCGCGAATCCACGTCTGAAAAAATGGGTTTACGGTTCTCAAAACTGTGAAAGAAGCGCAGTTGGCATTGCTCAAAAATGTGCTTGCGAAGCGCCATGGAGCCCTCCTCAAACATCAGGGCGCTCGGCAAGACATAACTGAGGTTGCCGCCGGGTCTGAGCAAACCCAGGTTTCGCTCCACAAAGAATCGAAACAGATTGCCGTCGCCAGCCCCTTTGTTCAAAGGGTAAGCAGCTCGACAATAGTTGTTTGCCGCCTCTGCGCTGCGCTGGGCTTCCTCATAAGCGGTTGCAATGTGCTGGCTACTCAAAAGGCGCTGCTGCACAACCGCTTTTTCGGAGTTCTTCAAGCTGCGGTAGTTGCTGTGGTACTGCGGAAAAAAGTCGGTATCGGCGAATTTGGTTTTGTCCCAAGGTGGGTTGCCAACAATGATGTCGAAGCCTTGGCGCTCCCCCGCAAACGCCTCGGGAAAAGCCACCTCATAGTGGAAGAAGCGGTACTTCTTGGCATAGGCCTCCACCTGGCGCAGCGCAGCGGTTTTGGTTTTGGACTCGTCAAACAACTCGTTGACCAGGTTGGGCGTCTTGCTCAGTGCTTCGCAGCCCGCCTTGTCGCCTTCGGCCAGCAGTGCGCGGCGGGTGCAAATGAAACTGAGTGCCCGTGCCAGCAAGTTGAGCTTGGGCGCAATGCGGGTCTTCCACAGCAGTTTGGACTGCTCCACTTCTTGCGCGGTGGTGTCGCGCATGGCGTCCAGTTCTTGCATCACGGTGCGCAATTCATCAAACCGGGCGCTGAGGTTTTCAACGAATAAATCGTTCTGAGCGACCTCGACCGCGTTGTAGCTGATGAACTCTTGCACGCTGGCACCCATGAGGGCGTTGCCGTGTTGCACATGGTGCTCGATGAAGGACAGCGGTGTGCCGAAAATAAAGCTGTCCATCCACAGGCTCAAGCGTGCCAGTTCAACGGCAAAGGGGTTCAGGTCCACCCCGAAGATGCAGCGTTTGAGCAAGGCACGCTTCAAAATTTGGGCGTCATCGGGCTCGTAGTCCAGGTTTAAAAACTGGAGCTGCTCGGCAATTTTTTCGCTTTCTTGCGCCACGAGTTGTTGGAGGTCAGCGTCGCCGTCGAGCCGTTCCAAGGCGAGGTCCGTGAGGTGGTTGAGCGCTTCGACCAAAAAGTGCCCACTGCCGCAGGCGTTGTCGAGCACCTTGATCTCCATCAAGGCTTTGCCTGGAGCGTTCACACCGGCCAGGGCCTGGTCTACTGCGGCTTTGACCAGTGGCTGAGAGAGCGAGGCGGGGGTGTAATAACTGGCAGATGTTTTGCGCGAATTACTGGCGCTCTTGAGGTAGACGTCGCCTTTCTTCACCCCAATTTCACGCAGCGCCTTGAAGCCTTTTTCTTTGCGAAGGAGCGCAGTGTCATAGGCGTCGAAATAGGCCTCAACGGTTTTACCCTTCGTGGCTGCGCTGACGTATTCCAGGTAAACCGCACTTTCTACGGCTTTCTCAAAGCGGAATTCCAACAGCCCTTCGTAAATACGCCCCAGGTGGGTAACGCTCATGTTCTTGAAGTCGCGCCGCGTGTCGAACAAGGTTTCACCACGGTTGGTTTTGTAAAGCAGTTTCTCCAGCAACTCGCGCAATGTGGCGTTGTCAAAAATTTTTGGCTGAACGAGGAGGGGCGCACGCTGCGGGTCGAAGAGGCCGCCGTTGAAAAGCGGGATGTCAATGTCCTCGGCACCTTCGTCCAAGATTTCAAAAAGCTGCTTAAGGGCATAAACGCCGTCGTGCTGCTTGCTGCGTGCATCAAGCTTGGCCGACAGACTCTGAAAAATATGGCCCAGGCTGTAGCGCTTGTAAAACGGGTGTTTGGCCAACAGCTCGTGGTTTTTGTCTTCAAAGTAAACAACGAACAACAGGCGGAATAACAGCACCACGGTGTTTTCGTACACCTCGGCCATGCTCGCCTTGGGGTTGGCGCGGTGAATGGCGCGGCCCATGATTTCAAACAAGGAGTCTTCGCCCGCATAACCGTAGATGACCGCCTTGAGGTTTTCTTCTACCTCCAGGGTGAAATCAGCCGAGTCTGCGATGGTCTGCTCAATGGCGCTGCTCTGGCCGGGCACTTCGGGTGGCAAGTAGGTGTTGCGCCCAAAGAAGAATCCAAACAGCGCCAGCGCTTGTTTTTTCTCTGTGCCATCTTCCAGTGCGCATATGGCCTGCAGGTCAAACTGAATGAAAGTTTTTTTGGCGGTGACTTTGTCGGTGTCATAGACACGCCATATGCGACCGTTGGTGAGAAGCCCAAAACGCACGCGCAAGGTGCTGAGGTAGTCCTGCAACTGGTGGTGGGGGTTTTTAGCGCGATCCGCCTTGCCGGTGTCGAGCGTTTTCCCCCATGCCTTGGACTCGCATATCGCGGTGATGAGGGCGTGGTCTTTGCTGGTGATGAGGGCGTCGTCTTGCCCCGGTTGCAGCACAAGGCACCAGTCGGGTTTGGCAAGTTTTCCCTGCACGGTGATGCTTTGCTGACTCACCGTGACCCAACCCAGTTGGGAGAGCAACGGGCCAATGAATTTCTCTTCTAGTTGGGCCTCGCTGCGGTTGGCCAGAATGTCCGGGTCGAAATGGTCAAGCAGCCAAGTGTCCAAGTCGCAAGGTATGGCTTGCTGGCCCAGCTCGCTCTTTTTGTTGGCTACAAAAGCCTCGTCCAAGAGTGTGTTGACCAACCACGGGCTGGGAAAAAGATCTTGCATCGGCATTCAGTATCTTTCGGGGAAGATCAAAAGCAGAGAACCATTGGTCGTGCGACTTACCGTTTTCCGAGGAGAGGTGATCGACCGAGCTTGGTGGTTTTGGCAGCGAGTTTAGGTGGATCGGAGAAGCCGTTGAAAGAGGGGCTTGCCGCCCAATACCCCACCGCCTACACCCGCACCCCCCGCACGCCTTGTGTCCACGCCATGAGCATCCGTTTGCCCACCTCCACAAACCCCGGATGTTGTTTCATGCCCAGCCTGACCTGAGGCCCCACATCGGCCACGGCATCGCTATTGATCCGGCCCTGTGAAGTCATAACCGTTCGCCCTGAGCTTGTCGAAGGGTAGCGCGTGAAACCTGGGTTTCGACAGGCTCAACCCGAACGGAAGTTAATACTTCACAGGGCCGGATCAATAGTGTGGTGTTCGCTCACGCAGACGCGGTTTCAACCTATTGACGTTTCCGAAATTCATGACAAACCACCTTCCGTTCGCCCTGAGGTGTCGAAGGGCCTGCACCGAGATACGCGCTGGCTTCGACAGGTGCTGTCCTGAGCCCGTCCAGGGGTCAGCCCGAACGGTGTGGGGTGTCATGTTTCATGAAAAACTCAATAGAATCCGCCCCCTACCTGAGGTTCACCCATGTTCAAAAACGCATTGATTTACCGCATCACCGAGTGGGACCGCACAGCGCTGTCCAGCCTGGAGGAGCGCTTGGCCGCAGGCCGTTTTGCCGAGTGTGGCGCAACCCAACCCGAGTCCGCAGGATGGGTGCAACCTCGCGGTGAGAAACACAGCAGCTTGATGGAAAGTGTGGGTGGGCAGTTGATTTTGCAGCTGTGTGTGGAGCGCAAAGCCGTGCCCAGCTCGGTGATCAAAACGCAGCTGCAAGCACGGCTCGACAAAATTGAACAAGAAACAGGCCGCCGCCCCAAGGGCAAGATGGCCAAGGAACTGAAAGAAGAAATCGTTCAAGACCTCATGCCGCGCGCCTTCCCGAAACGCAGCAGCAACTTGGTGTGGATAGATCAGAAAGCGGGTCTGGTGGTCATCAATGCAGGCAGCATCAAAAGTGCCGACCGCATCGTGACCTTGCTGGTGGCGGCGCTGGGCGGTGGTGTGGTGCTGCGGCCCATCAACACGCAGATTTCACCCGCCACGGCCATGGCCGAGTGGCTAAAAACCAAAGAAGCCCCGCCGTTTTTCACCATCGACCGCGAATGCGAGTTGAAACAACCCGACAGTGAAAAAGCCACCGTGCGTTATGCGCGGCACACACTGGACATTGACGAAGTCGCGGAGCACATCAACCAAGGCAAACTGCCCACGCAGTTGGCCATGACTTGGAACAGCCGTGTCTCTTTCGTGATGAATGAGGCGCTGGTCATCAAAAAGATCAAGCTGCTCGATGTGGTGCTGCAGAGCAGCAGCGCCCCCACAGGCAAGGACGATGGTGGATTTGATGCCGATGTGGCGATTGCCACCGGGGAGCTGCGGTTGTTGTTGCCCGACTTGATTGATGCTTTGGGCGGCGAGCTGCCCGAGGGTGGAACCATGCCTCTTGCCGCTGCGGCTTGAGCCGGTTCCAACGAGCGCAAGACGTGACACGCGCTCGTTGGGTCAACACAATCCCGATCCTGGGCTCACCACAGGACAGAGCCACCCGCTCGATTGGAGTCCGTGATGGTTGGGCTGGGCGAGCGCATCAGTCTGGGCGTAGTTGAATCTGGACTGGGAATCCAGTTGCTGTCGTCATACAAATTGCTGGGCGAGCCATCGAGAAGACTCCAACCGCTGGGTTGGTCGGGGGTTTTTCGCCGTTGGTGAGCGCCACGTCAAGTTGGATTCCAGCACATTGCTCAGCGCCGCTTTCAAAGTGGACCGGCGTATTGGTTTGGGGATCCAGGCGCACACGGCAACGTGTTGATCTGAAGGCGGAATTTCGTCCATGGAAGCCAACAACGCGATCCGTGTGTGTTGGCGCAGTTTCTCGTCTTGGGCTAAACGATTGGCCAAGGTCACGCCGTCAATCTTGGCCAAGTTCGACTTGGCAATCACCAGGTCAAAGGGCGACCCATTGAAGTGGGCCCTGTTCATGGCCAACCAGGCCTGTGAGCCGTCAGACACCACCGTCACGACGACGTTGAAATCATTCAAATAGTGGCGCAAGACGATCAGCGCGGCCGCATTGTCTTCGGCTACCAGAACGCGCCAAGCGGTATCGGCTTGTGGGAGCATGCGGGTCGGTGCCTCAGGGCGAGCTGCTGAAGGCTCGCCAACGAGCGGCAGCTCCAAACGAATGGCAACCCCTTGGTCAGACAAACTTGATGCGGTCAGGGTACCGCCCAAGGCCAGCACCCACTCACCCACCAATGCGTTCAGGTCATTGATTGACGCTTGAGGGCCGGTGGGCTCGCTGCCATCCATCGTGAGTGATGCTGTGGAATCAGGCGAAGCCGGGCAATCCAGGTCGCGAATGCTGATCGACAACCTGCGGTTCCCGTCATCCACTGCACCAGAAGAACGCAGGCGAACCTTCAGTGTTTTCTGTGATGTGACCGACAGCGCCTGGGTCAACAAGGCGCTGATCACGCGGCGAAACTTCACGGGTTGCGCCGTCACGCTGTTGGGGAAATCGGCATCAATGCGGCAACTCAGTTCAACACCGAGAATTTTGGCCGAGCTGTGAAAGATGGCCACGCAGTCTTCTAGCGTCTCGCCCAAATTGAATGGAACGGGTTTGTCGCAAGGCGTTGAATGCCGCTGCGCGGGGGTGAGGCTCGCAGCGGTATCGTCCAAGAACTCAAGCAACATGTCGGCGCAGGACATCGACGTCTTGGCTTGTTCCGCTTGGTGCGGTAGCAGCCCGGAATCGCTCAACCATCCCGACATATTTTTGATGGCCGACAGCGGTTGACGTAACTCGTGATCGATGGTGTTCCACAGCTCAAGCCTTGCAGCAGAACAGGCTTGAGTCATCTCCTCGCGGTTGTGCATTCGGGCCATGGTGCCAATCAAGGCCAAATTCCATTGACTGTAGGCATGTGCAATGTCTCGGGTTTGTTTGCGCTCTGTTAAGGCCATTTTCTGAACGCCACGTTTCAGCACGGCTTCTTCCAGCGAGTGGGGGGCCGTGATGACTTCTCCCTCCAAGCCCAATTCATCGTCGTTGAGCATGCGCTGCGCCAGTTGCTCCAGCGGGTTGAGCAGCGCCGCCATGCGTCCACGTGCAATGACGTAAAACATGCCCAGAACAAACAATGCAGCCGCAAGGTAAATCAAAGAAGTCGACCTTGCGCTTGAATCTGAAGCCGCTGCGCCAGTCATCCACCACAACCAAACCATACCGGCTGCAGTACCAATCGCCCCGAAATTCAGGAGCCGTCCGAAGGACTCATGGAGTGTGGGTAGGGTGGTTTGGCCTGCGAACGGGGACGCTGCAGGCTGGGTGTGTTGAAAGTCGCGGGCGCTAACGGCTTGTCCCGAATGAAAAAAAGCCGTCTTATAAGACCGGACGTTAGGCCAAATGGGAAACCTCAGTGTGGACATGAACCTTCTCCAATGTTGAATCTGCCTGTGTATTCGACTAACCACCTGCTGGGTGCCAAGTTCAAGAGGAAGGCACCGCAGCGTGATTTTTTCGCGTACTCAGGTTAACAACTTGGTCGTTACACGTCAGCCCTGAATGGTGGGCCTAGGCTCGGTTCATGATGATCTTTGACGGTACGAAGGCAAGGATCAACGTCTTCATGATGATCTTTGAAACTGTGTTGACGATACCGGTCGCAGGCAGGCACGATTCCGTGATTGCTCTGGGCGCTGTAGCAGCTGTCCCCCATCACTCCGGCGTGATGCCCGCTGCCGTCACCGCCTTGGCCCATTTGATGGTTTCTTTGGCAGTAAAAACACCGAGTTCAGCCGGGCTGCTCGGTGTGAGACGAAATCCCGAGGCGTTCAGCTTGGTTTGAACGGCGGCGTCTTTCAGCGCGGCGCGCACCCACTCGTTCATCTTGTTGACGATGGGCGCTGCTGTGCCGATTGGGGCATACATGGCGAACCAGGAGTTCATTTCAAAGCCCGGCACGACAGCCGACAAAGGCGCTGTGCCTGGCAACAGCGGATGCTCGGTGGCCGACGTCACCGCCAGCGCCCTCAATTTGCCGGCTTTGACTTGCGGCAAGGCATTGGCAATGTCAGCAAACACCATTTGCACTTGGTTGCCCAAGGCATCGGCCACCGCAGGCTGCACACCTTTGTAGGGAACGGCCACCATGGTGAGTTTGTTGTGGGTAATCAAGGCGTTGCCTGGGATGAGGCTGCCACTGGAACCGTGACCCCAAGCCAGTTTGTTGGGGTTGGCTTGAGCGTGGGCGACAAACTTCTGTGCGGTGTCGGCAGGTACCGATGGATGCACCAGCATCACGAAGGGAATATCAGACAACTGCGACACGGGCGTGAAGTCTTTGATCGGGTCATAAGGCAGTTTGCGGTAGAGCGATGCATTAGCCGCGTGCGTGGTGCTGGTTGCGATCACAAAGTGATAGCCGTCCGGCGCAGCTTTGGCCGCCGCGGCAGTGCCAATGGTGCCGTTGGCTCCGGCTTTGTTATCCACCACGATGGTCTGTCCAGCAGATTTCCCGATGTGCTCGGCCAGTACACGCGCCATCAAGTCGGTGGCGCTGCCCGCTGGAAATGGAACGATGAAGTTGATGGGTTTCGTGGGGTAGGTCTGGGCCTGCGCTGGCACCCACGCAGTGGGTAGCAACATCAGACTGGCCGTGAGCGCCAACGTGCGGCGAATTGAATTGAATGTCATGAAGCTTGTCTCCGTTGATTTTTAGAAATGGGCCGGTGCAGCATTCAACGACAGCCATCAACAATGTTCAAGGTGGTTTTCACTGTCTTTGTGAAGGCTGAATGGAGTCCAGCCCCTTTATTCATCAAGCAAGCCTTCGCTCCAATGAGAGGGTGTGCCGATCAAGTGACGCCTGACCGGCTTGTGCCGTGCCCAGCGCGGCGCTTAGAATCTACTTTACGTATACGTCAATTAAGGCCGAGACCCAAACGACCCGCTCGGAGACCCCATGCCCCAGCTCGCCTCCAAACTCAGCCCACGTTCTGACGACTTCAAAACCAATGCCGCTGCCATGCGCGTATTGGTCGATGATCTCAATGCCAAGCTCGCGCGTATTGCTCATGGCGGGGGTGATGCAGCCCGTGCCAAACATGTGGCGCGTGGCAAGTTACTGCCGCGTGACCGGGTGGAAATGCTGCTCGACCCCGATACGCCATTTTTAGAGATCGCGCCTTTGGCTGCGCTGGGCATGTACCCCGACAAAGACGGCAGCGATGCCGCACCTGGGGCGGGTGTGATCGCCGGCATTGGTCGCGTCAGTGGGGTGGAGTGCATGGTGGTGTGCAACGACGCCACGGTGAAGGGCGGCACTTACTTTCCGCTCACGGTCAAAAAACACCTGCGGGCGCAAGAGATCGCGCAAGAGAACAACCTGCCTTGCATTTATTTGGTGGACAGCGGTGGTGCCAACCTGCCCAACCAAGACGAGGTCTTCCCCGACCGCGATCACTTTGGTCGCATCTTTTTCAATCAAGCCAACATGAGCGCCACAGGCATCGCGCAAATTGCGGTGGTGATGGGCTCGTGCACTGCAGGCGGCGCTTATGTGCCCGCCATGAGCGACGAGACCATCATCGTCAAAGACCAAGGCACGATTTTTTTGGGTGGCCCCCCTTTGGTGAAAGCGGCTACCGGCGAAGTCGTGACCTCAGAAGACTTGGGCGGCGGCGATGTTCATACCCGGCTCTCCGGCGTGGTCGACCACTTGGCCAATGACGACACCCATGCTTTGGCTTTGGCGCGCGCCGCCGTGGCAGGTTTGAATCGACGCAAAGAAGTAGGCATGGCCCTCAAGGCACCGCGCCCGCCCGCGTTGGATGTGAACGAGTTGCAGGGCGTGATTCCGCTGGACGCCCAAGGCAATCAAACCCGCAAACCTTTCGACGTGCGCGAGGTCATTGCCCGGATCGTGGATGGTTCCGAGTTCGATGAATTCAAAGCCCGCTATGGTGCCACCTTGGTATGCGGCTTTGCCCACATTGAAGGCATGCCGGTGGGCATCGTCGCCAACAACGGCATCTTGTTCACTGAAAGCGCCAACAAGGGCGCGCACTTCATTGAACTGTGCTGCCAGCGCAAGATTCCCTTGGTGTTTTTGCAAAACATCACCGGCTTCATGGTGGGCCGTAAGGTGGAAAACGAAGGCATTGCACGGGCCGGTGCCAAGATGGTCACCGCCGTGGCCTGCGCGGCGGTGCCCAAGTTCACCGTCATCATTGGCGGCAGCTTTGGCGCGGGCAACTACGGCATGTGTGGCCGCGCCTACGGCCCGCGCTTTTTGTGGATGTGGCCCAACGCACGCATCAGCGTCATGGGCGGCGAACAAGCGGCCAGTGTGCTGGCCACCGTGAAGCGTGACGGCATCGAAAACAAGGGCGGTCAGTGGAGCGCCCAGGAAGAAGAGGCTTTCAAAGCGCCAATTCGCCACCAGTACGAAACCCAAGGACACCCTTACTACGCCAGTGCGCGTTTGTGGGACGACGGCGTGATCGACCCGGCAGACACCCGCCGCGTGCTGGCGCTGGGATTGAGCGCCTCACTCAATGCGCCCATTCACGACACAAAATTTGGAATCTTCCGGATGTGATGTACGATGTGTATATAAATCACTATTCATGCACATCATGCGCACCAACATTGATATTGACGACGCAACACTGGAGGCTGCGATGCGTGCGGGCCCCTTCAAAACCAAAAAGGACGCCGTTGAGGCGGGTTTGAAGCTGCTCTCCCGCCAGGCGGCTTACCGCGAAATCCTGAAGTGGGAAGGCAAACTGCAATGGGATGGCGACGATGACGCTGACTCTCGGGCGACGCCAACACAGACATCGGCCTGGTCGGTGCAAGAGTCATCGACCACACCCTACGTGAAGCCCGTGGGCAAGCCACCCGTGTCGCGTGCCACGTCGGCGGCCAAGAAGGGTGCCCATGGTCGTCGTTGACTCCGGCGTTTGGATTGATTTTTTCAACGGTGCCGACACGCCACAAAAACATGCCTTGCGCGACTTACTCACCCACGGCGAAGCCACCCTCGTGGTGCCAGACGTGGTGCTCTATGAAGTGCTGCGCGGCTTTCGCCACGAGCGCGACTACTTGCAAGCGCGGCGTTTGATGCTGTCCATGGCCATTGAGGACACCGGTGGCCAAGCCTTGGCGGAACAAGCCGCTCAGCACTACCGCAGCCTGCGCGCAGTCGGTATCACGGTACGCAGCGCCATCGATGTTCTGGTGGCTACCTTTTGCATCGCACGCGGATATGCCTTGCTGCATCGCGACCGTGATTTCGATGCGTTTGAAGACTTGCGCGGCTTGCGTGCGCTGCGACATTGAGGTTGCCATGAAACCCTCTCACCTGCTGCTTGAACGCGACGACCACGTCGCCCACGTCTGGCTCAACCGCCCCGATGTGCGCAATGCTTTCAATGAAGAAGTCATCCAAGAACTGACTGAGGTCTTCACCCAACTCAGCCAAGACAACACCCTGCGCGCCGTCGTACTGGGCGGCCACGGCAAAGCGTTTTGTGCGGGAGCCGACTTGGCCTGGATGCAAAAAATGGCCCACTACACCTGGGAGCAAAACCGGGCGGATGCGCAGACCCTGGCCGACATGCTCTGGGCCATTTACCGCTGCCCGGTGCCCGTGATTGGCCGCATCCAGGGTGATTGTTATGCCGGGGGTGTGGGCTTGGCGGCGGTTTGTGATGTGGTGGTCGCTGCCGATGCGGTGACCTTCTGTTTGAGCGAAGCCAAACTCGGCCTCTTGCCCGCCACCATCGGCCCCTATGTGGTGCGTGCCTTAGGTGAACAAGCAGCACGGCGCTACATGGTCACTGCAGAACGTTTCAGCGCAGCCCAGGCCTTGGCCATGGGTTTTGTTCACGAGGTGGTGGCTGCAGACCAGCTCGACAGCAAAGTCGCCGACATCGTGGCCGCCGTGGTCGCCAACGGCCCCATGGCCAGCCGTGCCTGCAAACGGCTGGTGCAAGACCTCAGTGGTGTCCCCATCACCAACGAACTGCGTGCAGACACCGCCAAACGTATTGCCGACATTCGCGCCAGCACAGAAGGCCAAGAAGGTGTGCAATCCTTCCTGGGCAAACGCAGCCCGTCGTGGCTCGCGCCTTAGGGTGAACAGGCCCTGAGCATTCAAGGAAAAGCGTTCACCATGGAATCACTTTGGCATGACATCGTTCAGTGGCTGCACGGCGCTGGCCTGCACATTGACAAGAACGCTGCCGCCCAAGTGGGCGCAGTGGTGAGCGATGGCGCCACAGCGGTCGCCAGCCAACTCGACATGCCCAGCCTCTTGGCCTTGGCCGCAGCGCTGGGGTGGGCCAGTGGCTTCCGTTTGTATGCCGTGGTGTTTCTCGTCGGCGGTTTGGGGGCCATCGGTTGGATGGATTTGCCCACCGGCCTGCACTTGTTAGAGCACCCCGCCATGTTGGCCGCCAGCGGTTTCATGCTGCTCACCGAGTTTTTTGCGGACAAAATTCCTGGCGTCGATTCCCTGTGGGACATGGTGCACAGCGTGGTGCGCATTCCCGCAGGCGCTGCACTGGCCGCTGGCGTGTTCGGCGCCGACAACGCCACCATGGCCACCGTGGCTGCTTTGATGGGCGGCACCCTGGCCGCCAGCAGCCAGGCCGCCAAAACCACCACCCGCGCGGCCATCAATACCTCGCCCGAACCTTTCTCAAACATTGCCGCCAGCTTGCTCGAAGACGGTCTCGTTGTTGGTGCCGTGTGGTTAGCCACCAACCACCCCTTGGTCTTTGGCGTGTTGCTCACCATCGTTGTGATCTTGATGGCCGTAGTAACTTGGATGTTGTTTAAGTTTCTGCGTGCGGTGTTTCGGCGTGTGCGTGGTTTTTTGGGTGCAAGCTCAACTCAAGCCAATGAGGCGTGAAAACGCAAAGTGATTATTTATTGTGTGCTACCACCCTCACCCCAACCCTCTCCCAGAGGGAGAGGGGGCCGACTGACTCCCTCTCCCTCTGGGAGAGGGTTGGGGTGAGGGTGGTGAAACCGGGCAAGTAGTTTTCGGAGCTGTTCATGTTTAAAAAAATCCTCATTGCCAACCGGGGCGAGATCGCCTGCCGGGTGGCTGCCACAGCACGTCGCCTCGGCATCCGCACCGTCGCGGTTTACTCCGACGCCGATGCCCAGGCCGCCCATGTGCGTGCCTGTGACGAAGCCGCGCATATCGGCGGCTCGTCACCCAAAGACAGCTACCTCAAAGCCGACACCATCCTGGCTGCCGCCAAAGCCACGGGTGCACAAGCCGTGCACCCTGGATACGGCTTCCTCAGCGAAAACGAAGACTTCGCGCAAGCCTGTTTTGATGCAGGCATCGCCTTCATCGGCCCGCCCCCCAGTGCCATCAAAGCCATGGGCCTCAAAGCCGAAAGCAAACGCCTGATGGGCGCGGCCGGCGTGCCCTTGGTGCCCGGATACCACGGCGCCGATCAAGACCCCGCCCTCTTGCAGCGCGAGGCCGACCGCATCGGTTACCCCGTGCTCATCAAAGCCAGCGCAGGTGGTGGCGGCAAAGGCATGCGCATCGTGAACAGCGCGCCAGAATTCGCAGCCGCACTGGCTTCGTGCCAGCGCGAAGCCATCAACAGTTTTGGTGACGACGCGGTGCTGATTGAACGTTACGTCACCCGCCCGCGCCACATTGAAATTCAGGTGTTCGGTGACACCCAGGGTGATGTGGTCTACCTCTTCGAGCGCGACTGCTCGGTGCAGCGCCGCCACCAAAAAGTGCTGGAAGAAGCCCCCGCCCCGGGCATGAGCGAGGCCCGCCGCCGCGAGATGGGCGCGGCCGCCGTGGCTGCTGCGAAGGCCGTCGGTTATGTGGGCGCTGGCACGGTGGAGTTCATCGCAGAGCCACAACCCGCATCAGGAGCCGACGCCGACGGCGCGTCGTCGGAGGGCGACCTGCGTTTTTATTTCATGGAAATGAACACCCGCCTGCAAGTGGAGCACCCCGTCACCGAGGCTATCACTGGCCTCGATTTGGTGGAGTGGCAACTTCGTGTGGCCACAGGTCAGCCCTTGCCCTTGAAGCAGGACGAACTGCGCATTCACGGCCACGCCATTGAAGCCCGCATTTGTGCTGAGAACCCCGACGCGCAGTTCTTGCCCGCAACCGGCACGCTCGATGTGTTCCGCACGCCGCCGTGTACGCGTTTTGAGCGCTCTGATCTTGCAACGAATGTTCGTGTGGACGCTGGCGTGCGCGAAGGCGATGCCATTTCTCCCTTCTACGACTCCATGATCGCCAAACTCATCGTCTGGGGTGCCGACCGTGAACAAGCCCTGGCGCGTATGCAAGCGGCACTCGCCCAAACCCACATCGTTGGCCTGCACACCAATGTGGCCTTCCTGCGCCGTGTGGTGCAAAGCAAGGCCTTCTCCACCGCCGACTTAGATACCGCCTTGATCGAGCGCGAACGAGCAGCCTTGTTTGACGCCCCCGCCTTGGCCCTGCCGCTGGCCGCTGCGGCGGTGGTGGCGCACAAGCTGCGTGATGAAGCCACACAACAAACCAACGACCCCTGGTCACGCCGCGACGGCTGGCGGATGCAAGGTGGGGCACAGCGGCGCTTGCATCTGAACTGGCAGGGCCAGAACGAGGTGGTGACGTTGGAGCGCACCCACGATGGTCTGACTCTATTGGGCGCGGCAAGCGAACGCTGGCCTTTGAGTTTCACCGCGTTGAATGCCGACATGTTCGACGTGCAACTCGGACCCAATCGCCAAACTCTCACCGTCTACCTGCAGGGCGAGCGCTACGCCGTCTTTGGCCTGGAGGCTCAAGCCACCCTCACCGAGTTTGATCCTATCGCCCATGCCGGTGAAGGCGCGTCTGAGGGCGGTCGTCTCACCGCCCCCATGCCCGGCAAACTCATCGCCTTCCTGGCCCAGCCTGGTCAGGAAGTCAAACAAGGCCAGCCCCTGGCTGTGATGGAGGCCATGAAAATGGAACACACCATCACCGCCCCACGCGATGGCCTCGTGGCCGAGTTGCTTTATGCGGTGGGGGATCAGGTGAGTGAGGGTGAGGAGTTGTTGAAACTTACCGCAGTATGACCCGCTGCCGCCCTCACCCCAACCCTCTCCCGCAAGCGGGAGAGGGAGTTTCCGGCTCCCTCTCCACCGTACTCGGGGGAGAGGGTTGGGGTGAGGGGGGTAGCGCAAGTTGCATCAAGCGTCATCAGCGAATTCACGCTCAATAGGAATGCGTTCAGTCGATACCCTGAAGGAACCCCCATGCTGCCCACCCAAGTCACCCTCGTCGACGTCGGCCCCCGCGACGGCCTGCAGAATGAAAAACAACCCGTCAGCAGCGAACACAAAATTGAACTTGTTCACCGCCTGCAAGCGGCTGGCCTGAAAGAGATCGAAGTCACCAGTTACGTCAGCCCCAAATGGGTGCCGCAAATGGCCGACAACGCGGTGGTGATGGCGGGTGTGCAGCGTCAATCCGGTGTGCGTTACTCGGTGCTCACGCCCAACATGCAAGGCTTTGAGGCTGCCACCGCGAACAGCCAAATCAAACCCGACGAGATCGTCGTCTTCGCCGCCGCCAGCGAAGCCTTCAGCCAGCGCAACATCAACTGCAGCATTGAAGAAAGCATTGAACGTTTTCGCCCTGTCGTGGCCGCTGCACATGCCCAGGGCATCAAGGTGCGCGCCGCCATCTCTTGCGCGGTGGGCTGCCCCTACCAAGGCGATGTCAGCCCCGATGAAGTGGAACGTGTGGCCCGTTTGATGAAGGACATCCAAGTGGACCACTGCGGCGTGGCCGACACCATTGGCGTGGGTACCCCACTCAAAGTGCAAGCCGCCATGGAGCGCGCCCTGAAGCACTTCCCCCTGCACGAAGTCAGCGGCCATTTCCACGACACCTACGGCCAGGCCTTGGCCAACGTGTATGCCTGCCTGCAAATGGGCATCCATATTTTTGACGCCAGCGTGGCGGGGCTGGGCGGCTGCCCCTATGCCAAAGGCGCCACTGGCAATGTGGGCACCGAGGATGTGCTCTTCATGCTCAATGGGCTGGGCATCGAAACCGGGGTGGACATCGACAAACTGGTGGACGCGGCGGCCTTCATCTCCGAGGTGCTGGGGCGCAAGCCGGTGTCGCGGGTGGGGAGTGCACTCTTGACGAAGAGGATGGGGTGAGGGCTGGCCTGATTTTGTTGCGAGCCCAGTAGAAATAACTTCTCGCGGCAGGCCTCGTACTTGACCGATTCTCCTGAGCGGTTCTTCGTTCTGTAACTATCCGGGTTATCGTTTGAACAGAATTTACCGGTTACGGAGCGTCGTCGCGCAAATCCAGGGCTGAGTGGCGTACCCGGTAACGAAATTCGTTGCTTATTTTTCGGAGAATCATAAGTGGGCATGGACATCTTCCACGTGTTTCAGTGCAGAGTGGCTTCCCAGTGGGTTGATATTCCAGACCAATACAACCGGGCGCGTGACTATGAACTCTTCTCTTGGCTCACTACTGGTGGAGGTGACCGCATGGGCACATGTTGCGTACAACCTCTCAGCTCCAGTTCACTGCGTGGATTCCCAGCGGACTTTGAGCTTGTCGAGGAGCGTTGGCATCCAACGCCGCTTGCAGGCATCAGGAAATCTGATACCCACCCTGGTTGTGTTTTTATGGGTGAGTCCGGCGAATCCTGGCTCTTGTCTGATGAGATTCTTCAGGCTATTGCGCCAAAGACAGTGCGAACGGTGCGAACGCCGAGAAACGAATTTGACGATTGGGATTGGTCGGAATACACGCCGTGGCAGTGGGCAACAGCGAACTTCGGACATACCGTTGGAGAGCCGGATAATGTCCTGATCGGGGAGTCAGAGGTTCTGGCCCAGTGGAACTATGACTTCACGGAGGACTTCGCTTATTTTGTTGATGAAGTGCGCCGCCTCGCTGGAGTACATGGTCAGGTACGGTTTGTATTTGCTTTTTAGTAACAGTGACCTTGCCTCTGTAATCCGTATCCCATAACCGAGTCACGAATTGGCTTGCATGGCCTGGGCCGCAAACCAGCTTTGCTCGAACTGCATCGGACTGACATAGGCCAGAGTCGAGTGCAGCCGGGCTTGGTTGTACCAAAGCAGCCAGGCCATGACCTCGTCTTTGGCTTGCCGCCTGGTTTCAAAGCGCTGCCCATGTAGGCGTTCTACCTTCAGTGACCCGAACAAGGTCTCGCTGCACGCATTGTCCCAACAGTTGCCCCGCCTGCTCATGGACGCCTGAATTCCGTACTCACTGAGCACGTCCCTGAAGTCTTGGCTTGCGTATTGACTGCCTCTGTCGCTGTGGAAGATCAGCCCTGCGCCTTTGTCTGGATGTCGCTTGAACCATGCCATGCGCAGCGCATCAATGACGATGTCGCGTGTCATGTCTTGCCGCAAGCTCCAGCCCACCACTTGACGGCTGAAGAGGTCAATCACCACTGCCAGGTACAGCCAGCCCTCTTGGGTGTCGATGTAGGTGATGTCCCCCGCCCACACCTTGTCAGGCTCTTGAACGTTGAATTGCCGCTCCAGCAGGTTGGGTGCAATCGGCAAATCATGTTTGCTGTCGGTGGTGATCTTGAATCTGCGTTTGCCTTTGGCGCGAATGCCGTGCAATTGCATGAGCTTTTGCACCCGGTCTTTGCCCACCCGGATGCCGCGTGCCAGCAGTTCTTTCCACATGCGAGGCCAGCCGTAGCTGGCCCTGACCTGGGCGTGAATTGCTTTGATGTGTACCAGCAAGGCGTCATCACTGAGGTGGCGTCGTTGCGCCGCACTGGCCCGCCGCAGGAAGTGCTCGTGATACCCGGCCACGCTGACACTCAGAACCCGGCACTGCACAGAGATTGGCCACACCCGCCGGTGGCTTTGTATGAAGGCGTACTTCACGTCGATCCCTTTGCAAAGTACGCCGTGGCCTTTTCCAGGATGTCGCGCTCCATCTTGACCCGCGCCAGCTCTGCCCTCAAGCGGCTGATCTCCATTTGTTCGCTGCTTACCTTGACCCGGCTGTCAGCGCCCTTGAGTTTGCCTTCGCGGTGCGCTTTGATCCAGTTGAACAGCGTCTGCTCAACCACCCCAAGCGTCCTGGCCGCTGCCGCCATGCTTTGGCCGCCTTCCACCAGCCGCACCGCCTCGAACTTGAACTCCTGCGTGTACCTCGCCCTTTTGGCTCTCTTCGTCATTTCCGCTCTCCTTTGCTTGCGATTGAATCACTCAGCAAGGGATACGGTTTTCGGGGGCAAGGTCACAGTCTTCCATTTGCTGAATAAAGACGTTGTTGTGCCTCGGTCGCTCTCTTCCCAACGACCGCTCCATTTCCTGAAATAGTCCGTCCACAATCCTCGAGAGACCGTGACCCCAATCGGTTCAGGCTACGCGTTGAAGGCATCGATGCTTTGTCAAGCCGGTATGAAATTCGGGCGCTTGCGCGAACGGCGGCTCAACCGGCAAATGGTTGAGCCGCTTCCGCAGCTCCAAATAGACCAGCAGTCACCTCGACTCGACGCCCATCAACCCGTCGCCACCCGCTCCACAAACCCAGCCCCCACAAACGTCCGAGCAGCATTACCGCGCTCCACACCGTGGTGTTGCAACCAGCGCTGTTGCCGTGCCAACGTGGCGGCATCAGTTTCCAGCGCCGCCAGTTTGTGGGCCAGCAAGGCGCGGGCGAGGCGTTTGTTGGCGTGCTGGCTGCGTTCGGTTTGCACTTTCACACTCAAGCCGGTGGGCACGTGCGTGGCCCGCACGGCTGAATCGGTCTTGTTGACGTGCTGGCCGCCCGGGCCGCTGGCGCGTAAGGTTTCGTAGCGGATGTCTTTGTCCTGCAGGCGCAGTGGGCTGGCGTTGCCGGTGGCTGGCGGTGCATCGGTTTCAAACACCTCCGCGCCGATGAACCAGTTCTTTCTCCTGTGGCCCGGCCGGTAAGGGCTGGGGTTAATCCATAAGACACTGCCGCGCCAGCGAAGGGCGACGGCCGCAGCTTGGTCGCCTTCCAATGCGAGCAGTACCGATCGCAAATTGCCCGTCACTTCGCTGGCGGTGTGCTCCAGCACTTGGGTCGTCACGCCAGCACCCTCGCAATCGTGCAGCAATTTCACCAGCGCCAAACGAACCGCACGACAACATTCTTCAGGCCCCGTGTTGGCCGTGAGTTGAAGCAAAATCATTCGCAGCACTCCCCGCGTGTTTTGTAGGTCAACACGGGCCGGGTGCGTGCCAGCACCTCGATCAGCCCTGCGCCTTCCAGCGCCTGCACCACACTGTCGATGCTTTTGTAGGCCTGCGGTGCTTCTTCGTAGATGAGTTGACGGTCGTTGCAAATCACGCGGCTGCCCAAGGCGGTGCGACCCATCTGCGTGGGTGTCATCAACTTGAACAGGCGGTCTTTGCAGGCGGAACGAATCCACTTGCGCCCGGCACCATGGGCGAGTGACAACAAGGTGTCGTGGCACAAGCGAGTGGGGCGCACCAGGTAGCTGAAGTCGCCTCGCGAGCCCGGGATGAGCACCGGTCCGGCGTCCGACGGCGTGGCGCCTTTTCGGTGCAACCAACCCGATTGGCCGTGGATGTCCGCGCGGGTCACAAAGTTGTGGTGCACGTCCAGCACCTGCTGCCCTTGTGCGCGCACATGGCCCAGCAGCCGCTGCGCCACCAGCGCGCGGTTGCACTGTGCGTAACGCAATGCGGCGTCGTGCTGCGCGAGGTAGTCGCTTGCCGCAGCCGTGCCCGCCTCCAAGCCGTGATGGCCGAAGGCATCGACATGCGCGCGCAGCACACGTTCACCCAAACCACGCGAGCCGGTGTGCACCAACAATTGCAGGCAGCGCACATTGATGCCCAGCGCCTCCAAAGCGGCGGCGTCAAACACCGTGTCCACCTGCTGAAACTCGGCGAAGTGGTTGCCGCCGCCGATGGTGCCCAGCGAGCTGTCGTGATCGCCAGGCAGCACGCCCCAGGTGGTCATGGCTTCGGCACGGGCCACATCGTCGTCCATGGGACCGTCGATGTTGCCGACGCGCTTTTCCAGCTTGTCGAGTTTGATGGCGCTGGCCTTCAAGTCCGTCTGCCACAGCGCCATGCCGCAGCCGATGTCGTTGCCGACCAGGGCAGGATAAAAACGTTGTACCGAGAAGAAAGCCGCACCGACGGGGTAGCCGCGCCCGGGATGCAGATCGGGCATGCCTGCGACGCGCTGCATGCCCTCCAGTTGTGAGGTGGTGATCAGCTGCGCGGTGGCAGCGTCTTCCATCCACGTGGAATCGGAGGCCACCACGCAGGCGCGCTCCGACAATGATTGAACAAAATTGCCCATAAAAATCCAGATTCAAAAATGAGTTGAAACCGGACCAGGACAGAACGCTCGCGCACGCCACAGCACACCACCAACGTCATGGCGTTGGCAGAGCACCGAGGGGCGCGCAGCAGAGAAGGGGGGCTTAAGTTAAAGCCCCGCCACCGCTGACCTGGCCCACAGGGAGGTCGTGTTCTTTTGCATGTTGAACTCCTGTTGAGTGGTTGAGGGGGTGGGGATCGCAGCGCTCAAAGGCTCATACAAGCCCGAGGCCAATCTGCGAGGGACGAACTGTAGCGGTGTCGTGCGATGTAGGGCAATACCGCACGCCACAATTGATGTCTTTTGGCGACACCATGAACCGACTGAACGTCCTCTTCGTTTGCAGCCGCAACCAGTGGCGCAGTCCCACCGCCGAGCAGGTGTTTCGCAGGCACCCGGCGTTGAATGTGCGTTCGGGCGGCACCAGCCCCAACGCGCGGCACACGGTGTCGGGCCAAGACATCCAATGGGCCGATGTGATTTTGGTGATGGAGCAAAAACACAAGTCCCGGCTGATAGCGGAATTCACGAGCATGCTGCTCGGCAAGCCGGTCCATGTGCTCGACATTCCCGACGAGTACCGCTACATGGAGGCGGAGCTGGTGGAGATGCTGGAGCGTGCGGTGGGCGGTGTGCTGAAGTTGGATTGAGCGCAGTGGCTGGGGTCACGCCTTGTTTTTTGCCACTCGCCAAATCCCGCCACGACCAAATGGCTTGTAAGAAGTTCACTCGCATGCCGACAAAGGCTGCGCGGCCCATGGTGTTTCAGGGGTCAGCACTTCAAACCACACTCAAAAAAGGCAGCACTCATGAAGAATTTGTTGTTGGCGGTAGCCGCCGTTGGTATTGGTAGCTTGACCTTGCCTGTTGCGGCCCAAGTGGCTCAGCCGCAGGCACAGGTGGATGCGCTGGAAGGACTCTTCGGCAAACACCCCGGTTCGCGTCGTTCAGGGGCCAAGGGCCTGTGTGCCAGTGGTTATTTTGTAGGCAACACCGTGGGCCGCACGCTGTCGAGTGCGGCTGTGTTCAACGGCGACAAGGTGCCCGTGGTGGCGCGGTTTTCGCTGGGTGGTGGCAATGCCAAAGCCAGCGACAAGAGCCGCTCGGTGCGTGGTTTGGCCTTGCAATTCAACCTGCCCAATGGCGAGCAATGGATGATGGCCAATGTCTCGGCACCGGTGTTTTTTGTCGCGCGGCCCGAGCAGTTCGCACCCTTCCTGCAAGCCCGCACGCCGGACCCTGCCACTGGCAAGCCTGACGCAGCCAAGCTCAAAGCCTTCAACGACGCCAACCCTGAAACCCTGCTGCAAGCAGCGTATTTGGCCAAGGCACCCATCCCCGCGAGTTATGGTGCGGTGAATTACTGGAGCACCAACGCGTTTGAATTCGTCAACGCCAAAGGTGCCAGCCAGTTTGTTCGCTGGCAGTTCATGCCGGAGCAAGGCACCCTGGGTTTGACCGAAGACCAGCTCAAAACCCTGCCCGATGATTTTCTGGCGGACGAGTTGCGCCAGCGTGTGGCCAAGTCCCCTGTGAGCTTCAGCTTCAGCGTGCAGCTTGCAGAGGCTGTCGATGTGTTGACCGACCCCACCAAGGTCTGGCCTGACAGTCGCGTTGTGCTGCCCGCAGGCAAGCTTGTGATCGACAAAGTGGAAGCCGGCGCGGGTGGTGCCTGCGAGAACATCACCTTCAATCCGCTGGTGTTGCCACGTGGCATCAAACCCTCGGCTGACCCGGTGCTGTTGGCGCGTGCCGCGCCTTATGCGCTGTCACTGGGCCGCCGTTTGACCGAGGCTGCTGCCAAGAAGTGAGCGCCTGCGGGTTTGGTGCTGGCCGACGATGATTCCGGCCAGCGCCCTCTGGCGTGGTCGGCACAATCGGTGCCATGAACGACACCCACCACGACAAACCCGAAGGCTTCCAGCGCGTGGCCGCCCGCCTGGCCGAACTCAAACACCCCCACGCGCCGCAGTTCCTGAGCACGGCGGCACGCACCGCCCAAGAGGCCGCCGATGTGCTGGGTGTGAGCCTCGGTCAAATCGCCAAGAGTGTGATTTTTCGACGTAAGAGTGACGATGTGGCGGTGCTCGTCGTTACATCGGGCGATCGGCGTGTGGACGAGAAAAAAGTGGCTGCTTTGGCGGCGCGCAGCAACAGCGACCTGGGCCGCGCTGATGCAGAGTTCGTTAAAACCAAAACCGGCTTTTCGATTGGTGGGGTGTCGCCTCTGGCCCACCTCAGCAAACCAGTCACCTTGATTGACCGCGACCTCTTCCGGTTTGATGTGGTCTGGGCCGCTGCTGGTCACCCGCACGGTGTGTTCCCGCTGTCGCCGGATCAATTGGTGGCACTCACCGGTGCACCGGTGGTGGATGTGGTGCAGCCCCCGACCTAAAGGCCTTTGTGACGAAATGCACCGCGACTTGAGTTTTGCATCGTAAGGTCACCCCCAATGCAACGACTGATCCCCACGCAACACAGAGGATATGCCCTATGAACCGCCGATTCCTGCTCCAAGCCTTGGCCTCAGCCGCCGCGTTAAGCGTTGGGCCCATCAGCCATGCCCAAACCAAACCCAGCAGCAAAACCTTCCAACTCAGCGGACAAACCTTCAACGCCAAACCCTATGACCTGAGCCAAGAACAAGGCAAAGCCGTCTTGGTATTCTTTTGGTCAACTGATTGCGCGGTGTGCCGCGACAAAATGCCTGAGTTGCGTAGCAACTACAGTGCTTGGCGCGACAAGGGCTTTCAGTTGGTGGCGGTGAGTTTGGACAAAAACTTGGCCGATGTCCAAGCCTACGACCGCATCTTGAGCCACACCGTGCCGATGAAACAGCAGTTTCCTTCCTTGTGGCGGGCCGACCCAGTGCACAAAGACAATTTCGGTCCAGTGGCCAAAGCGCCCACGTCGTTCTTGTTGAATCGCCAAGGCCATTTGGAGAAAGAAATTCGTGGCCGCATTCCGGCCGAGTTGTGGGACGATATCGCCGAACTCGTTCTCACTTAGCCTGATCCATGCCCGACGCAGTACCCGCCCTCGTCCCCAGCCCTTGCATCAATGTGTGCCGTATGAACCCCACCACAGGGTGGTGCGAAGGTTGCAAACGCAACCTGGATGAAATAGCCCGCTGGTCTGTGATGCCCGAAGCCGAAAAACGTTGGGTGTGGTCGCAGTTGCCAATGCGAACAGAATAGGCTGACCTATTTTGTCCACGCAGGCTCCTGATGAAACGCATCACCTTCTACCTCGACTTCATCTCCCCCTACGCCTACCTGGCATTTGAGCGGCTGCCCCAGGTACTGGCGGGGTTGTCTTACGAGGTGCGTTACCAGCCTGTGTTGCTCGCTGGCATGCTCTCGCACTTTGGTCAAAAGGGCCCGGCAGAAATTGAACCGAAACGCGCCTGGACGTTTCGCCACGTGGCCTGGTTGGCCCACCAACATGGTGTGCTGCTACACGTACCCGCCGAGCATCCTTTCAATCCGCTGGGCCTGCTTCGATTGGCGTTGGCGGCCAGCGCCCCGGGGCACACGCCCAACCGCTGGGTGTGTGAGCAAATTTTTCACCACGTGTGGCGAAACGAAGGGGGCTCGGTAGATGCCAACGATCCGGAGCAGGTGGCTGCGTTGACGGCCCGACTGTCAGCGTCCATGCAACAACGCGGCAAACAACTGGCCGACCCGCAAACCGAGCCCATCAAACAGGCCTTGAAGCAAGCCACGCAAGATGCGATTACGCTGGGCGTGTTTGGTGTGCCCCATGTGGAAGCGGACGGACGCCTTTACTTTGGCCTGGAAGGGCTGGAGCTTCTGAGCGCTGCACTGCGCACAGAGCCGTGGTTTGAAAGTGGGGCTTGGGAAGAGGCCGCTGTGGTGCGGCCTGGTGTGAAACGCGGTTGACGCTGCTTGGACGCTATTCGGGTTTGACGCCCGCCGCCAGAATCACCTGGCCCCAGCGCTCGCGCTCCGTCTTCATCATGCTGACCAACCCGTCGGGTGCGGTGCCCACGGCATTGAAGTACTGCGCCAGCATGCGGCTGCGCACCTCATCGCTTTTGATGATGCGCACCAACTCGCTGGCCACACGCTGCACGATGGCGGCAGGGGTTTTGGCAGGTGCTAGAACGGCTTGCCACGAGATGGCTTCAAAGCCGGGGTAACCTTGTTCCACCAAGGTGGGCATCTCGGGCAAGGTGCTGCTGCGGCTCAAGGTGGTCACGCCCAGGGCTTTGAGTTTGCCGGCACGCACCTGGGCCATGGCAATGGCGGGCACCATGAAACCGGCTTGCACTTGGCCTGCGAGCAGGGCGTTCACCACCTGCGGAAAACCTTGGTAGGGCACATGCAACAGGTCGATCCCCGCGCGGGTTTTGAAGAGCTCCATGGCCAAATGCGCAGCACTGCCGTTGCCCACGCTGCCGTAGTTGATGCTCCCTTTTTTGGTTTTGGCCAAGGCCACAAACTCGGCCAGTGTGTTCACGCCCAGGGCGGGGTCTACCACCAGCACATTCGGTGAGGTGGCCACGAGCGAAACGGGTGCCAAATCACGCGCTGGGTCGTAAGGCAAGGCCTTGGACAGCAGCGGCGCGGTTACCAAAGGGCCTTGAATAGTGAACAAAAACGTGTAGCCATCGGGTGCGGCTTTGGCCACCAAGCCGGTGCCGATGTTGCCGCCTGCGCCGGGTTTGTTGTCCACGACCACGGGCTGGCCCAAGGCCTTGGCCAGCGGTTCTGCAATCAAACGGCCAATCAAATCAGGCGAGCTGCCTGCGGGAAAGGGAATCACCCATTTGATGGGCTGGTTCGGCCAATTGGGGTTGGCGGCGCGTATCGAGGTACTGACAGAACCCAGGGCCAAGGCGCTGGTGGCGAGAAAGTGTCGGCGTTGCATGCACGGGTCTCCTGGTTGTTGTGGTGCTTGTGATTGTGGTGCCGGCACGTTGAATGCCGACCACTGATCCGCTTGGCCTGCATGGGGGCTCTCCTGGGGCCTGGCCCCAAGGGTGCTGTTGGGACACATCACTTGGAACAACGCCCCATGCCAGGCCCCACAAGATGCATTGGTGTGTGACGCCAGCCCGAATATCTCACCAGGTCGCTCCTCTATGCCCCGCAACACTGCACGAATGCTGACCTTTTTGGCTTCGAGTACCAAATCCAATTTGCGCCGAGCGCTACACACCCGATTGATCTGCGCTGCGGCCTGCTTTCCACGTTGCTCGCGGCACGAGCCGTTCGCACCTGTGTGCTCTCGGTGCTCACCGTCGTCGCCCTTGCAGGCGCACCCACACTTGCAAGCATGGGTCGCTGCGCAGGCAAGCCGCATGCGGCTTGAAAACGAAGTTTCGACAAAACGAAGTTTTGACAAAGCCCTGCGACACCCTTGCCAGCGCACCGCATCGCAGCCCACTCGGGCGTGTCCCTGGTGAAGTATGCCGGCTTACCGGGTGTCATCGTTGCGTCATGCGTCAGTCATGGTGACGTCATGCGAGCGCGGCAACATGGACAAGTACTGACGGAGAAAACCATGCGGGAAATTCCCTTGCCTACACTGCCTTTGTCTGATCTGCTGACCCCCGCAATACCTCGGAGGTCACTTCATCGACGGTCCGACTTCGACGAGCGCACCGAGTTGGCCCACCAGCGCGGCGAGGTTCGCTATGACGTGGTTTGGGCGCGCGATGAAGACGAGGTAAGGCAGGCGCAGCAGCTGCGTCATTTGGTGTTCGTTGAGGAGATGGGTGCGCGGTTGACCGTGCCTACGGGCACACCAGACGGGCATGACGCCGACATGTTTGACGCTTACTGTGAACACCTCTTGGTGCGCGCCGTGACGGACGATGGCAACACTGAGGAAGTAATCGGCACTTACCGCGTCTTGACACCAGAGGCGGCCAAACGCTCAGGCGGGCTTTACAGCGATACGGAGTTTGACCTGACGCGGCTGCGCCCCTTGCGAAGCCGAATGGTGGAGCTGGGCCGCTCCTGCGTGCACCCAGAGTGGCGCAGCGGCGGTGCCATCATGGCGCTGTGGGGCGCTCTCACCGAGTTCATGGTGCGAAATGACCTGGACACCATGGTCGGATGCGCCAGCGTGACCATGCGCGACGGCGGCCACATGGCTGCGAGCCTGTGGAGGCAACTGCGTGAAACCCACCTGGCACCCATCGAATGGCACGTTCACCCGCGTTTACCGCTGCCGGTGGAAGAATTGCGGCAAGACTTGCCGGTTGAAGTGCCTGCTCTGATCAAAGGGTATCTGCGCTGCGGGGCCAAGGTGTTGGGGGCACCCGCTTGGGATCCAGACTTCAATACGGCCGATCTGCCGATGATGATGCGAATGCAGGATTTGCCTGCGCGCTATCGCAGGCATTTCTTGGGGCGCTGAGCCTGCGGCAGCGTCAAAGGCAAGAGGCTTATTGCCCCTCGCCGAACTTGTCTTTGAAAAGCTGAACCAAAGCTTGTGTGGCGACGGCTTCGTCTTCTCCATCCACTTCAAGCTCGACCTCGGAGCCCAAACCCGCCGCGAGCATCATCACGCCCATGATGCTTTTGGCGTTGACACGTCGGCCGTTGCGGCTCATGAAGACTTCGCTCTTAAAGCTGCCCGCCAACTTGGTGAGTTTGGCGGATGCTCGGGCATGCAGGCCGAGCTTATTGCTGATGGTGATCGGGGTCTTGATCATGGGTGTTCTTGTTTTGGCTGATTTTGTTGCTTTGATTTTGTGGCTTGGACACCGCGACCTGCATGATGCCCTGGTTAGCGCCTGCCACCGCCCTGGTCACCAAAGCATCCAAAGCATCGTCGGCGTAACAAAGCGAGCGCCATAACATGGGCACATTGACGCCGGTGACGACTTTGATGGAGCCCAGGTCATCGGACAAGGCCAACTGTTGTGCCACATTGCAGGGGGTGGCTCCGAACACATCGGTCAGCACCAGCACCTCTGGGTCGTTCAGTCCCAGCAACATACTGCGCATCTGCAGGGCCATGTCTTCAGGCGACATGTCTGCGGGCACATCCATCGCGACGAGCCGACGCGCGCAGTCGGGAAAGGTGTGCATGGCCACCGCCTTCAGGGCAGAAGCCAAGGGTGCGTGCGCGACGATCAACATTGCAGTCATGGTCTGGCCATTATCGGTAGTTTGGGCGTACCCATGCGCACCTCAAGGTGCCAACTTCAAGTTATCGAAGAAGAACTCCACCGCTTCGGCAGTTGGCGTGGTACCCATCACGGTCGCTTGGAAAACCCAAGAGCCCTGGGAAAAGAACAGCATCTGCGCGCGCAGCGGGCCACCTTCGTTAGGCACCAACTCGGCAGAAACAAGCTGCGTGCGACCTGCGGCGTCCGCCCCCCGCACGATTCGGGAAGGGAGAAGTTGCACCGCTCCCCCGAAGTTTTGCTCGGCCGACTCCCTGAGTGCCGCCAACGCCGTGGCCACTGGCAACGGTTGCTGCACATCAACGGCGGCGACTGCAAAGGTCTGTCCAGCTGCTTTACACGATGTGAGCGTGACAAGTTGCGACTGTCCGGCCAGGTTCAGGCGACGAGAAAAATGATCCGGTTTACAGGGAAAGAGCGCCGCCAAAGCCGTGCCTGAAACAGGTGTCGTGCGCCAATCCAGGGCCGGAGAACAGCCCAGAAGAAGGGCTGAAAACATCATCAACACCCACAGTCGGGGGTTCCTCGTCAGCTTGTAAGGGAGAGTGTGCACTAAAAAATTATCAGCGATTCCGCATTTGCGAACGGCTTGCAGGATCAAAACCCGCATCAACGCCCCCCTCATTCAAGTGCTTGAAGCGCAGGAATCCATCTTCAACCGATGCCGAAATTGAAACGGGCAGTTAATATGCCCCGAAGGCGTTGCAGATCCAGCACCCTTCGAACAAAAGCATGCCCGTGGCGAAGCAGGATGTGCAAGAAATTTCGGGAATATCCATGACTCCATCTGAGAATCGTGCGGCCCACGTGGGGGGCGCTTTGGCGGAAGCGACTGGCAATGAGCAGGCGAACCATTGGCGCGAATTGGTCAATGCCGTCGGTGAAGAGATTTCCACGCCCCTGACCCAAGCCCTGGAACGTGTTCACGCGCTGACAACCAGTGGGCGCATCGACCGCAGCAGCTTGCGCGCCCTTCGCGAAGAGGTTGAAACAGCGCGCGCGGTGGGCATCATCGCGCAACAAATCACCCGCTTGGCATCGGGTCGCCTGCGACAGTCACATGAGCGCTTGGATGTGGCGGAGCTGCTGAACAATGTGCTCACCCACCGTGCCAGAGAAACCCAGGCGCGAGGCATTGGCGTCAAACCTCGTCTTCAAGCCCTGCCGGTGATCGTTGATGCGTCGTTGTTGTTTGGCTTGCTCAACACCTTGTTGGATTGGGCGCTGCGCCACAGCAAGTCGGAGATCGAGTTCAAAGTGGAGATGTTGGCCAAAGAGCGCACGGGTCGCCTGACCTGCCGCTTTGCACCGTTTTCTGCTGAGCAACTCAACGATGGTGCCAACGTGGACGCGTCGCGAGCCAAGCTGGACTCCCTCACCTGGCGCTTGCTGGAACAAACCGCCTGGACCATGGGCCTGCCGGTGAGTCGTTTGTCGGAAGCGGGTGTTGCGCTGCTCACAGTGGACTTCCCACGCACCGCGCACGAAACGATGGAGGGCGTCACCACCATCGAGTTGGACGAGGGATTTGCGGTATCCAACAATTCCAAACCGCTGGCGGGTAGCCATGTGCTCATCGTGGCTTCACGGCGAGAGGTTCGCATGCAACTCCGAGATTCCATCAAAGACATGGGCCTCATCATCGACATGGTGGCGTCCGTCGAGGAGGCGGCCGATTTTTGCCACGAAGGCTTGCCACACGCCATCGTCGTGGAAGGCATTTTGCGCGGCGAGCGCTTGAAACAACTGCGACTGGAAATCATCGCGGAAGTCCCCGACTTTGCCTTCGTGGAGATCGTGGAAGAAGGCAGTCAGTTCGAAATGTCGGGCACAGGCAACCGCAGCGTGGCGCGGGTCGGGCGTGGGGCGATTGAATCCGCCCTGCCCTCGGTTTTGATGTTTGAGTTGTCGAAAAGTTTGTGAGTCGACACCGGTCAACTCACCGCGTCACTTCAAACCACCAAACACCTTCTTCAGAATCGCACTGCCAGTGCCTATCGGGTCTTGGCGAATCTTGCGTTCTTCTTCAGCAATCATCAGGTACAGGCCATCGAGCGCTTTGCCGGTGACGTATTGCTGCACATTGGCGTCTTCCTTCTTCAGCAAACCCAAGCCCGAGGCTTTGGAGGCCAAGGCGTTGTACTTCTCTGCCACCGCCAAACGTTGGGTGTGTTGGGTGACGATGGGGAGGAATTTTTCCGCCAATGGTGCACGGGTTTTCTCAGCGAAAAAACGGGTGACGGAGTCGTCGCCGCCGCTGATCAGCTTGCGGGCATCATCGACACCCATGTTTTTGACCGCACTCTTAAGCAAAGCCTTGGCCTGCGGCACCGCAGCTTCCGCAGCGCGGTTCATCGCCGTCACGAGTTCATCCACCTTTTTTTGCTGCCCCATGGCCTTGAGCACTTGGGCGGCGTCATTCAGCACACCAGGCAACGGTATGTGAACTTTGGGGTTATCCAAAAAGCCGCCGTTTTTGCCCAGCAACGACACGGCTGCATCTGCGCCACGTTCCAACGCGGTTTTCACGCCGGACAATGCATCCCCCTGACTGAATTGAGCCCATACCTTGCCGGGTAAAACGCTCACGGCTAAAACTGCGAAAATCTGCTGCAAATTGCTGCGACGGGTGCTGCTTTTCAACATGGGAACTCCTCGATGAATGTCAAACGTGTGGTGGCCGCTGCTGTAGCGGCCTCAGCGCTCGGGCTGGGAGCTTACTTCGGTTTGCCAATTTTTTTGGCCCCGGAGCGCGCGCCGACCATCGCCTACACCTTGCTCAACGCGCAAGCGCCCGCCACGTCCCAGTGGCAAGGCAAAGTCACCTTGGTCAATTTTTGGGCCACGAGCTGCGTCACCTGCGTCAAAGAAATGCCTGAGATTGTGGCCACACACAACAAGTACAAAACCCAGGGCTTCGACACCTTGGCGGTGGCCATGAGTTACGACCCCCCGGCTTATGTGGCACGTTTTGCCGAATCACGCCAACTGCCTTTCGGTGTGGCTATCGACAACACGGGTGAGATTGCCCGCCAGTTTGGGGATGTTCAGCTCACACCCACCACCTTCATCGTGAACAAACGCGGCGAGATTGTGAAACAGTTTGTGGGTGAGCCGGACTTCACGGCGCTGCATTTGCTGATTGAGAAGTTGTTGGCCGAGGGATAACAGCAGCCTCAGCGGTCAACTCAGTCCAGCCACCACCCGATCAGCGCAGCGAACAACAACCAAGCTGCAACGGTTTCCCACTGGCGCGTGGTGTCAGGGTCGAAACGGTCCCCGAGCAATCGCGCGAGCCAATGGCCACGAGATGCTTCGTCACGACGCGCATGGGTGTTCATTTCCATGTCGCGCACCCAGTCGCGGCGTTTGGCGGTGTCTTGGCGCAGCGCGCCCAAGCGCTTGGCGACAACATGGGGATCGGGCTGGGTGGCGTGGCGACGCAACGCCGGAGCCAACGCACTGAGTACCTGATGGGCTTGTTGCAAGCCTGTGCCGACTTGCGTCGCCCCACACTGCGAACAACTCAGCGCGTGTTCGTCAGCCAAGGCGGCGCCACACGCATGGCAATTGAGCACACGGTGCTGCGTTGACGCACGATGCACCGTTTGGTGCTGGGGGTCCTGAGCGGTCGCGCCTTCCGGATCAAGCGCGCGGGCCAAGCGCGCAATGTCGATCAAGGCGGGTACGCTTTCGCAATAGTGACAAGTGGTCCCGCGCGCGCTTTCCTGTTCAACCGGTAGAGCCGCACCGCAGTTCAAACAATGCAGCTCCTGCCCCTGACGCGACAACAGGGTGCGGTCCATGGCCGTCAACGCACGCAGCAGCCCCTTCTCAGACAAAAACTGCGCAAAAGTTTGGTGGATGCCGTGGCCCTTCAAGCATTCCAGCTGCCTCGTCGGGCCCCAGCGGGTTTGGTTGTGGATGAGTTTGAGGCCGCCTTGGCAACGTGGGCATTGAATTTTGGCGGACAAGGTTTGGTGGGGATGCTGCTGCGCCGCAGCCATGGCCCCAATCAACTCCAGCATGGCAGCGCCGGTAAGGCGCACCGACTCCACGGTGTCGAACCACAGCAGGTGGCAAGGCGCGCAGCAGTCGATCTCCACCGTTTGACCGTAGTGCCCGGCGAGCTTGAAACTCGACATCGGCTGAGCGCAGTTGCCGCACGCCACTGGCGGCTTGTTTGCGACTGACCGGGTATTGATCGTCACGACCTCGGGCTGAGTGCGCTCAGCTCAGCGCACCCGCCACACCCGCCGCATGGGCTTGCTGGTCTGCGTGGTAGCTGGAGCGCACCATCGCGCCGACGGCGGCGTGAGTGAAGCCCATCTTGGCGGCTTCCATCTCGAACATCTTGAAGGTATCAGGGTGCACATAGCGCCGCACTGGCAAGTGATGGCCGCTCGGGGCCAGGTACTGGCCGATGGTGAGCATGTCGATCTGGTGCTCGCGCATGTCGCGCATCACTTGCAAAATTTCTTCGTCTGTTTCGCCAAGCCCGACCATCAGGCCGCTTTTGGTAGGCACATCGGGAAACAAGGCTTTGAACTTTTTGAGCAGATTCAGGCTGAAGGCGTAGTCACTGCCGGGGCGCGCTTCTTTGTAGAGGCGGGGCACGGTTTCCATGTTGTGGTTCATCACATCGGGCGGTGCGGCTTTCAAAATTTCAAGGGCACGGTCGTCGCGGCCACGGAAGTCGGGCACCAGCACTTCAATGGTGGTGTTGGGCGATAGCGCGCGGGTTTGCCGGATGCATTCAACGAAATGGCCTGCGCCGCCGTCGCGCAGGTCGTCACGATCGACGCTGGTGATGACGACGTAGTTCAGTTTGAGCGCGGCGATGGTTTTGGCGAGGTTCAGCGGTTCATCAGCATCCAGTGGATCGGGGCGGCCATGGCCCACATCGCAGAACGGGCAGCGGCGTGTGCATTTGTCGCCCATGATCATGAAGGTGGCGGTGCCTTTGCCGAAGCACTCGCCAATGTTGGGGCAAGAGGCTTCTTCGCACACCGTGTGCAGCTTGTGCTCGCGCAGGATGTTTTTGATTTCGTAAAACCGCGTGGTGGGCGAGCCCGCCTTGACGCGAATCCAGTCTGGCTTTTTCAGCGTTTCTGCCGGAACGATCTTGATCGGAATGCGCGCGGTCTTGGCCTGCGACTTTTGTTTGGCGGTGGCGTCGTAGTCGGCGCCTGTTTGGGTTTCGCGGACAACTTCGCGGGGAAGGTTCTCGGTGGCCATGTGGGGCTTTCTGTGCCGTGTTTGGGGTTCTAAGGACTCAAGTGGGACTGCAGCCTGTCACCCAAAGCCCGGGCCACATCGGCCCAACTCGTAGAGACCCCAAGTGTAGCCAAGTCCACCGTTTGCAGGCTCTCATAGCCACAGGGATTGATGTGACCAAATGGACGCAAATCCATGGCCACGTTCAGCGCCAGCCCGTGGTAACTACAGTGGCGACTGACTTTGATGCCCAGTGCAGCAATTTTCCCCAAGCCCGAAAAAGGATCATCGGCTTTCACGCCCAAACGGTCCTTGGGCGCGGCCGCTTCGAGCGGCGCGTGGCTAAACGGGTCTGCCAGGCGAACATAGATGCCGGGTGCACCTGGAACGCGATGGCCCGTGACGCACTGCAGCTCCAATGTTTTCAGCACGCAGTGCTCCAGGCGGTAGACATACTCTTTGACATAGATGCCCAAGCGCTTCAGGTCAATCAGCGGATAGGCCACCACTTGCCCGGGGCCGTGGTAGGTCACTTGCCCGCCCCGATTGGTTTGCACCACAGGGATGTTTCCAGGCTCCAGCAAATGTTCGGCCTTACCCGCCAGCCCTTGGGTGTAAACCGGGGAGTGCTCACACAGCCAAATTTCGTCAGGCGTATCGGCAGTTCGGGTCTCTGTGAACGCTTGCATAGCGGCCACCGTGGATGGCAAATCCACCAAACCCAGGCTGCGCAACAAAGGAGTCGACATCGCTGCCGCCTACAGCACCATTTTCACCATCGGGTGCGTGGTGAGGGTGCGGTAGATCTCGTCCAATTGTTCGCGGCTGGTGGCGGTGATGGTGACGGTGACACCCAGGTATTTATTGCCGCTGCTGGGGCGTGTTTCAACAGAATCATCCGAAAAGCCGGGGTCAAAACTTTTGGCGATTTGAACCACGGCATCGGCAAAACCATCCACATTCAGCCCCATCACCTTGATGGGAAAACTGCTGGGGTATTCGATCAGCGATTGTTCGGGCGGGATGTCTTGCATGACGCGCTCAGGTGGTCAAGTTCAGATGATCAGAGTCAGTTTGGCCAGCTGGTAGGCCTCGTAGAGTTTGGCGTACACGGGACCGGGTTTGCCATGGAGCGCACCGTGGCCCACGGGTTGACCATCCAGGTGGGTGACGGCCAGAACTTCTTTGGTGGCTGAGCTCAGCAGCAATTCGTCCGCCGCCAAGACTTCGGCCTCTGAGATGGGCCGCAGGTGGTAGGCCACGCCCGCTTCTTCACATAAACCACGCAGCAGGTCGTAACGTATGCCTTCCAGCACCACCTCGCTTTTGGGTGGGCCGAGCAAAGCGCCTTCCTTGACCACCCACACGTTGCTGGACGACGCCTCGGTCAGAAACCCATCACGGAACATGATGGTTTCCACCGCGCCGTGGTCAGCGGAGAGTTGACGGGCCAGCACATTGCCGAGCAGCGACGTACTTTTGATGTCGCCACGCTCCCAGCGGAAGTCGCGTGCCGTCACGCAAGACACACCGCGGTGGCGCTGTTCGGGCGAGAGGCCCTTCATGGGGCTCGTCATCATGAACACCGTGGGCGTGATGCCCTCAGGCATGACGTGGTCACGCAGCGCCACGCCCCGGGTGATTTGGATGTACAGCAGTTGGTCGGACACGGTTTGCGTCGCCACCAAACGCCGAGCCAGATCCAGCCATTGCTCGCTGCTGTGTGGGTTGTGCATGCGCAGTTTGGCGAGGCTGCGCGTGAGCCGCGCCATGTGCTGGTCAAAACAAAAAAGCTTGCGGGCGTAAACCGGCACCACCTCGTAAACGCCGTCACCGAAAATGAACCCCCGGTCCAGCACCGACACCTTGGCTTCGTTCAAGGGCATGAAGTCGCCGTTGAGGTAACAGGCGGTGGTCGGCAATTGGGTCATGGTGGTGCTGGCGGTATGGTGTCAGCTTACTTGATCCAAAGACGCAGTGCATCCCAGGTGCGTCCAAAGAAGCCGGCTTCTTCCACCGGCTGCAGCACCACCAAGGGCAGCTCGGCCAGCATGGTGCCTGCTGCGCTTTTAACTTTGAGTGTCCCCACACGCTGGCCTGCGGCCAAGGGGGCCACCAAAGGATCGGTGCGTTCAATTTGGGTTTGCAATTTGCCCGACTCGCCTTTGGGTAAATTCAGGAACACGGGCCCCGAAGCACCCAGTTTGGCTTCTTTGGTTTTGCCTTTCCAAACCTCCACGGTGGCCGCAGCTTGGCCTTCCTCAAAGGCGCGCACCACATCAAATGCTTGGAACCCCCAGTTCAAGAGTTTTTGGCTTTCGCTGGCGCGTGCTTCCATCGACGAGGTGTTGAGCACCACGCTGAGCAAGCGACGTTTTCCGACCGCGCTGCCTGTGGCCCCGAGGTTGGGAAACTCACGCGCGCTGCTGGCAATCAGGCAGTAACCGGCCGCTTCAGTGAAACCTGTTTTCATGCCGTCCACCGTGGGGTCGCGGCGCAGCAAAAGGTTGCGATTGGGTTGGCTGATATTGTTGTACTTGTAATCGCGGATGGAGTAATAGGTGTAGAAATCGGGGAAGTCGCGAATGATGCGGGTGGCGATCACTGCCAATTCCCGGGCGGTACTTTGGTGCCCCGCTTCTGTCAGGCCTGTGACATTCTTGAACTGGGTGCTTTTCAAGCCGAAGGCCACGGCTTGCCGGTTCATCATCGACACAAACTGATCCAGCGTACCGCCCACGGCTTCGGCCAAAGCCACCGACGCATCGTTGCCCGACTGCACGATCATGCCGCGCAGCAGCTCCTCCACCTTGGGTGTCATGGTGGTGTCGATGAACATCAAGGAACCGCCACCTTTGCGCTCTTCCCATGCGCGTTTGGACACAGAGATGGGTTGCTCCAGCGAGAGCTTTTTGTCGCGAATGGCGGCAAACACCACATACGCGGTCATCAGTTTGGTCAGCGACGCCGGATCGGCGGGTGTGTCAGCGTTGCGCTCGGCCAGCACCTGTTGGGTGGTCATGTCGAGCAGCAAATAACTCTTGGCAGCCACCTCGGGCGGTTGGGGCGCTTGGGCCCAGCTCAGAACAGACGCGGTAGAAAGCAGTACCGCAGCGAATAGTGATTTCATGAAATTGATTCTTAAGTTCAAGAGAAAGTAAAGCCATGCAACGCCGCACTTCCGTGCAGCGAGCGACACTCAAATGCCCCGGGCTTGCAACTGCTGGACCACCGTGCTTCTGAGCAAAGCCAACTGGCCGTGGAAGAAGTGCCCGACCCCAGGAAACACAATGACCGGCAAGGCCTGCGGCCTCGCCCAGTCCATGGTCGCCGTCAAGGGCACGACCTCGTCGGATTCCCCATGAATGACCACGGTGTGAGATGGCACGTTGGGCATCACCTGGCGCTGGGTGGACGGCCCCACCAAGACCAGTTGCTGGGGTTTTTCATCATCGCTCAATTGCTGGATGGCTTGTGATGCCATGTAGGCACCGAAAGAGAAGCCGGCCAATACGAAAGGCAGACCCGGCTTGCGGTGTGCGGCGAGAACCGACATCACATCGTCCAACTCGCCACGTCCTTCGTCCCAATGGCCTTGTGACGCGCCAACGCCACGGTAATTGAAACGCACGGTTTGGTAGCCCAGTTGCAGCAACGCGCGCGCCACCGTTTGCACCACTTTGTTGTCCATGGTGCCGCCATGCTGGGGATGCGGGTGGCAAATCAAAGCCCAGCCTTTGGGGTCCACAGGGGCGTTACCGTCACCGGGCATGTCAATGGCGCATTCAAGCAGGCCCGCTGCACCGACAACGGTTTGTTTCAGGGTTCTCGGGTTCATGGGGGCAATCAGCGACCTACATCAGGCGGCAAAAGCAAGCGCTCCACCACACGACCACCTTTGAGATGCTGGTCGACGATGTCGTCGATATCGGCTTCGTCCACGAAGGTGTACCAAACGGCTTCCGGGTAGACCACAGCCACTGGCCCCCCGGCGCAGCGGTCCAAACAACCCGCTTTGTTGACGCGCACACCACCCGGCTTGGACAGGTTGTCTTGTTTGATGCGCTTCTTGCAGTGGTCAAACCCGGCTTGGGCACCATGCTTGGCGCAGCAGTCCTCGCCGTTCTCACGCTGGTTGAGGCAGAAAAAAATATGGCGTTCGTAATAACTCATAAGCCCATTTTAGAGACCCGCCTTCGGCCCCCATGTTTCGAGGGGTACTGCGAAAACAAACAACTTACCGCCGCAACGCCAGCGCGGTGGGGAGATGACCTGCGCCCAAGTGGCGCGTTGCCACGCAAAGTCAGCGCACCAGTGGATGTGGGTCGTGTCATCACCGCAAACAGCGGCAACGAGGTCCGCACGTCAGGGATGCCCCGGGAAATGCGAGGATCACCAGCAACCATAATGCGCACCAGCCCGGGACGTGGTTTGATCCAATCCCCTTTGGCCACCCGTCGTACCGCCACCGCTTGCGCTATGGTTCAGTTCAACACGGTCTATCTACCGCGATGCGCATCGGCGCAGCTTCAGGGCTGGGCGGCGCGGCAGATAAACGCTATTTGTGAGCCAAATCGATGGATCCAAAATACTACAGAACATATAACGAGAGCGCTGAAGGAGAAGTAGGTTACTTCTACTGTGAGGTGACTAACGAAATGATCACCAGAGTGATCAATGAATTCGGCGCACAGCTGTATTGGTCTACTCCGGATTCCGCTAAGGATGAGCGCCATGAATTTACAGATCAGCCTGAATTTAGAGATCAAGACATCATGGATCTAATCGATAACTTTGATCTTGTGGAGCTAACAAAAGAGAAATTTGAGGAACTTTGGGCTAGGTCGAAACAATGAGATACGCACCTAATCGGGTATGCAACGGCTTCTAACCGTCGCCCACACACCCCCCACCATGCGGGTCCGCATTGGGCGGTTCAACAAGTTGGCTCGCTCGACGAAGCCCTTCCTTTCTTTGCCGTGTTGCCCTGCGCTTTGCACCACAGGTCTTTAGTTCCGGCGTAACTTGAGTACAAGTTAGCCTTCTGTGAAACTCAGCGCTTGAACCGCGCCACCGCCATCACCCATAAATGCAGCATGGCCGCATAGGGCCACAACCAACCCACCCACTGCGCCGCGCCGTGGAACTGCACGAATCGGCCTTGCTCCCAGGCTGCCAGGCTTTGGGCGAAGTAGGGGTCGGGCGGTGCTTGGTTGATCCATCCAACCAGCGCTGTGGCGGCCACCAACCCGAGCGCGGCGGCCGCGCGGCTAGAGATCCACCACAACAACACGGCGAGCAAGGTGCCCGTGCCCCAAGCAGCCAGAGTCAAGGGTGTGAGCCAGGTCAGCGCATGTTCGGGGCCAAAGTTCAATGCGGTCGACAAGGTGGTGGTGGCCATTCCCAGTGCCGCAGCACCCAAAGCCAACACCACTCGCCGCCAGCCGGACCGTGAGATCGCGTAGAGCACCAAACACGGCAGCAACTGACCGATCACCACCACCCCAAATTCGGCCGAGGACACCAAAGGCGTTGCTGGCGCATCGCGAGTAAACCAAGCGGCCCAGCCTGTTTGCAGCGGTGTCCCGGCCACCCAGTCGGTGACGATCTCCCGAAGTCGATCAGCAAGCTGCCCGACACCCAAAGGTACAGGCAGCGGAAACAGCAGGGCCAGCGGCCACAAGAGCAACAAAGTCAAACCACCGCTACTTTGGGCCAAGAACCACTGATCTCGCCAGCTTTGCCAGCGTGTCGCCCCGCCAAGGCGAAAAACCGCCACCGCCAAGGTCGCGCCGAGTGCCGCCCCCACCGTGTTCAAGCCCCAATCCACATTCGATGGCACACGGCTGGGCAGGAAGTTCTGCAGCAACTCCATCACCATGGACAGGGCGCTGCCGACGACCACTGCCAAGCGCCAACCACCGAAGGGACTGCCACCACTGCGCACCGCGGCAAAACACACCAGCAACCCCAGCGGCATGTAGCCCACCAAGTTGAAGGCCACGTCAAAGCCCGTCCAATAACGCGGCCAAGGCGCCACCACAAAATGCCACCATGTGGTTTGTGGCAAGCGCCATCCCTCAAAGGGATAGAGACTCGCATAAACCACCACGGCCGCAGCCAGCAGGCTCATGGGCACGGCGGCGCTGCGGTGTTTCATGGGCTTTGGCCTTGCGAGTCAAAAAGGCTTGACCACCACCAAGACCACCATGGCCGCAAAAATCAGCACGGCCACTTCATTGAACACCCGAAACCAGCGATGGCTGCGGCGGTTGGTGAACTGCTCAAATTTGCGCAGCAAGGACCGGCAAGCATGGTGGTAACCCACGGCCAGCACCACCAGCACCAACTTGAGATACAGCCACACGGCATGAACGTTGCCCCAGTAGGCCAGCCACAACCACAGCCCAAATCCCAAAGCGGGCAGCATAAGCAAGCTGGAAAATCGGTACAGCTTGCGCGCCATGAGCAGCAGCCTCTCGCGCTCGGCGTGGCTGTCGGAAGGCACAGCGGCCAGATTGACGAAGATGCGCGGCAAGTAAAACAAACCAGCAAACCAGCTGGCCACGAAAACAATGTGCAGGGCTTTGATCCAGAGCATGCCGCATTATCCGTGGGGCGGGCGTGGCGAAACACAGCTAAAAAAAAGCCCCGGCCTTTTCAGGCCAGGGCGTGAATGCCTTAACGCTGTCATCACGGCAAGGCACCTGCTCAGGGAGGAAAAGCAGGGAGTCCAGACGTTACAGCCAGAACTCAATCGAAATGTTAGCAGATGTTGCAGAACGTAAACACAATCGATTCCTCTTGATTTCGCTGGGGTTTGCATGAATTGCGTCACACTGGCGGTCGAGTGAGCCCACAATTTCAGTTTGTACTCAGCCCTTTTTATTGAGAAAGACCAGTGTGCATTCTTTTGCATCTTTCCCCGCCAACCGCCCACGCAGGTTGCGTCGTGACGCCTTCACCCGCGCCTTGGTTCGCGAACATCAGCTCACATCCAGTGACTTGATCCTTCCGGTCTTTGTGTTGGAAGGACAACAACGGACAGAGCCTGTCGCGTCGATGCCGGGCGTTCACCGCCTGAGCCTGGACCAGCTCCTGCCTGTGGCCCAGGAGTGTGTGCAACTCGGCATTCCGGTGATGGCACTGTTTCCTGTCGTGGATAGATCGCTGAAGACACCAGACGGGCAAGAAGCCCTCAATCCGGAGGGGCTCGTGCCCACCGTGGTACGTGAACTCAAGCGGCGATTCCCGGGTCTCGGACTGATGACCGACGTGGCACTGGACCCTTACACCAGCCACGGTCAGGACGGCTTGATTGATGACAGTGGCTATGTCCTGAACGACGCCACCGTGGCCGTGTTGGCGCAACAAGCCGTGGTGCAAGCGCAAGCCGGCGTCGACATCGTTGCCCCCAGTGACATGATGGACGGCCGCGTCGGCGCCATCCGCAAGGCCTTAGAGGAGGCAGGCCTGATTCACACCCGCATCATGGCCTACAGCGCCAAGTACGCCAGCAGCTTTTATGGCCCCTTCAGAGATGCGGTGGGCTCAGCAGGCAACCTTGGAAAGAGCGACAAGAAAAACTACCAAATGGACCCCGGGAACAGCGATGAAGCGCTGCGTGAAGTAGCGTTGGACATTGCCGAAGGCGCGGACATGGTCATGGTGAAGCCGGGCATGCCCTACCTCGACATCGTGCGCCGCGTGAAAGATCGGTTTCGCGTACCCACCTTCGCCTACCAAGTCAGCGGGGAGTACGCCATGCTCAAAGCGGCAGCCGCCAACGGCTGGCTGGACCATGACGCGGTGATGATGGAAAGCCTGCTGGCATTCAAACGTGCAGGCGCAGACGGCATCCTGACTTACTTTGCACGCGACGCTGCGCGTCTGTTGAAGACCTGAACATCTCCGTTGACATGCGCATCTTCCATATCCAAGGCGACCAGTTCACAGAGCTGGCCGACTTGCCAGAGTCTTTGCCGCCCGCAGGTTACCTGTGGGTGGGCAGTGCGCGCCGCGAGTTCGAGGTGGGGACGCCCGTTTTGCAGGCCTCTTTGCAGCGCTGGACCGGCGGCCAGCTGGTCGATCTGCATGTGGCTGACTTGCTGAACAACCAGTTGCCCTCGCACTTTGACTACACCTCCTGGTACGACGTCATGGTGTTTCGCCGCCTCGCTGCGGGCGCGGGCAGTGCCGCCCTGTTCATGGACGACACCCAAGGCACCGCCAGCTCGGCACGTGCCGCACTGCAAGCCATCGACACCAGCCCAGTCGGGTTTGCCCTTTTCGATCGGGTATTGATCACGGTGCACCCAACCGACTGCCAGGTGCGTGACTTTTTTGCCAACCGTTTTCAACAACAAGTGCTTCAAGCGCCAGCCCATGGAGAAAGCCGCAGCGCCGCCCGTTTGCCACCGAGTTCGGCCGACCTGATGCTGCGCATGATCAACCACATGGTGGACGGCTATTTGGAGTTGCGCCGCCTATTGACCCGTCAATTGGGTTACGTACAGCAAGAGCTGTTCAACCCACGCAGCCCCTTTGACAACTGGCAAATGTTGCTCGAATCACGCAACGCTTTGACCGTGTTGGAGGACACCTGCGAAGACCAGCGCAGCGCCATCACAGAGTGGATCGACGCGCTCGACGAGTGGCCCGACGAGCCAGACAAAGCTGCCCGGCGAGAGCGTGAATTGCTTCGGGTGCGTTCACGGGATGTGCTGGAGCATGTTGAGCGGGTGCTGGGCCATGTGCGGCGGCTGGAATCGTCTGCTGAGACCGCCGTTCAAATGCACTTCGCCGCACAAAGCCACCGCACCAACACCATCATGCGCACGCTCACCGTGCTGACCGCCATCTTCTTGCCCTTGAACTTGGTCACAGGTTTTTTTGGAATGAACTTTGAAGGCCTGCCCCTGATACACAGCATGACCGGTTTTTGGGTGATCTTAGGTTTGATGCTGGCGCTGGGCGTGGGTTTGAGCTTTTTCTTTTGGCGTAAACGCTACCTCGGGCGCGGCTCATCCACCTGAAAAACCAAACAAGTCACGCAGTGCCCGTCGGTACTGGGTCTGCCCCAAAACATTGGTGCTGTGATGGGCACCACCTTGAACCAATTCGAAACGTTTCGGTTCTGCTGCACGCTGGTAAAGATCACGACCCAGCGCTGCCGGAATCAGCTTGTCTTGACCGCCATGAACCACCAACACCGGCACACCAACCCGGTCGATGCGTGAGAGTGAATCAAAACGCTGCGTGATCAACCAATCTACTGGCAACCAACCCCATTTGCTGGCCTTGACGACATCGGGAATGGATGAAAAAGTCCCCTCCAGCAACAAACCCGCGTCGTCCTTCACGTTGACACTGAGTTGCACCGCGATGGCACCGCCCAAAGAGTGCCCGAAAATAAACCGTCTCGATTTGGGGTGGCGTTCAGCCAACCAGTCCCAGGCCGCTTGGGCATCTTCTTGGACGATTTTTTCAGACGGCAGAGCTGGCGAGCTGCGTCCAAACCCACGGTAGTCAATACCCAGCACGGAAAACCCCAAGCTGTGCATTCGCCCCATTCTGGCTTCACTCGCGCGCACATCCCAGCGCGCCCCATGGAGGTAAAGCAATACCGGGGCATCCGCTTTGGTTTGCGGTAGCCAAAGACCGTGGAGTTGAACATCTCGCTTGGCGGATGCGGAGCGGAACGCAATCCACACGTCGGCAGCGCCTGCGGATGCAGCCGAGATGGGCTTTTGGCTTGTGCGTGGTTGAAAAATCCACGCACGCTGTTGGCGGTCAAGCACAAACATGCTGATTGCTCCGACAACAAGAAGAACCATCACGGCAAGGGTGCGACGTTTGTTTTTTGTGTGCATCCCGTCAGTTTTTCCCACCACGGTGAACACCACATGAATTTCTTGTGAAAACCGTCAGCGCTGGTAAGGATTGCCAACACCCAATCCGGCCAGTAAAGCCACCTCTAGAGACTCCATCTCCAGCGCCTCGGCATCGGTCTCATGGTCGTAAGACTGTGCATGCAATGTTCCGTGTACCAGCAAATGTGCGTAGTGGTCAGACAAGGGCACACCCAAGTCCTGGGCTTCTTGCTCAACGACTGGGGCACACAGCACCAAATCCGCCATCACCACGGGCTCGTGCGCGTAGTCGAAGGTCAACACATTGGTGGCGTAGTCTTTTTTTCTGTAGTCCAGGTTCAGGCTACGTCCCTCTTCCAAACCCACGATGCGCACCGTGATTTCTGCGGGAGATTGCAAGGCGGCGCGAATACAGCGACTCACAAAAGCGCGTGGAAGTGCCTGACGGTGAGGTGCCACTTGCGGGTCACGCGCAAATTGCAAAGACAGGGTGAGGGGTGGTTGAGCCATCACAATTTGCACTCTTCAGGAACGATCACTGCCACGCGCGGCATCGTAGGCTTCCACGATGCGTGCCACCAAGGGGTGACGCACCACATCCACCGAGGCAAATCGAGTAGTGGCCATGCCCTTGACTCGGCGCAGCACACGCTCTGCATCAATCAAACCGCTTTCGGTGCCTCTGGGCAAGTCAATTTGGCTCACATCCCCGGTCACCACGCACTTGCTGCCAAAGCCAATCCGGGTCAGGAACATTTTCATTTGTTCGGGCGTGGTGTTCTGAGCCTCGTCCAGGATCACGAAGGCATGGTTCAAGGTGCGGCCGCGCATGAAGGCCAGCGGGGCCACTTCGATCAAACCCTTCTCGAAAGCGCGGGTGACTTTGTCCAGCCCCATGAGGTCGTAAAGCGCGTCGTAGAGTGGGCGCAAATAGGGATCTACTTTTTGCGCCAAGTCGCCGGGCAAAAACCCCAGCCGCTCTCCCGCCTCGACTGCTGGCCGGGTGAGGATGATGCGCTGCACGCTGCTGCGCTCCAAAGCATCCACGGCACACGCCACGGCCAAGAATGTTTTCCCCGTGCCCGCTGGGCCGATGCCAAAGGTGATGTCGTGGGACAGGATGTTGCGCAAATAAAGCTGCTGATTGGGCGTGCGACCCGTCAGGTCACTTCGGCGGGTGTGCAGTTGGGGCGGCTCGGCCAAGGCCAACGCCGCCAACTCCTCAGCCTGAACCCCGGCCAAGGCAGGTTTGTGACTGGCAGGCGTCACACCGGCCCCCGCCACCCCAGGCAGGGGCCGGTCGGTCGCCAAGGCACGCGCTTGAACCAAGGCCAATTGCATGGTTTCCGGCGCAATGGGCTCGTCGGCCTTTTCGTACAGCGACTGAAGCAACCAAGTGGCGCGCTCAGCAGCATCTTTGTCGCCCTCAATCCGAAACGCCTCATTGCGGCGCTGAATACGAACCGCCAGCCCTTCTTCAAGCGCTCGCAAATGCACATCCATGCCGCCGCATAAATGGGCCAGACGTTGGTTGTTCAGCGGCGAAAAAACATGGCGCACGATCACGGCAAGTGTCCAACAAAGCAGCACAGGCGTGAATTGTCGCCGCAACGGCCGGGACAGCCTGGCGGGTCATCCGACGAAGCCGTTGACAGCTCCTGCACAATCAGCGCCCATGTTGAGCCTTGGATTGACCTCTTTGTTTTCCAGCAGGCCATGGGCCTCGCCGCCACACCGACATGCCGCTTGGGTTTGTCGGGCCCTGCTGATGTGGTGTTTGTTTGTACCCTTGGGCATCAACGCAGCCCCGGTGAACCTGGTCGTCGAGCGTGCGCTGGTCATCAATGCCGACACACCCACCTTCCCTGGCACGGCGGAAGTGAGCGGGGAGAACCCCAAAGAATTTGTTTTGCCCGACGACTGGTCGCAAACCGCGCCGGGCTACAGCGGCAGCCGCTGGTACAGGGTGTTCTTTGACAGCCCGCTTCCCGAATCGCAGGGCAATACACCAGACGGTTTGCTGGCCCTCTATGCTGAACGTGTATGCCATAACGCCGAGGTGTGGCTGAACGGGAACTTGCTGATGCAAAGCGGTCAAGTGGAGGAGCCCATCACCCGCAACTGCTACCAGCCGCTGCTGGTTCCCCTGCCAACTCACCTCTTAACCACCACCGGCAATCGTTTGGAGTTGCGGGTGTTTGGGCATGCCCAAGAAAGGGTTTCTGCCAGGTTGCGGGGGGGTGGTCTTTCGCAGTTGATCATCGGTCCGCAATTGGTGTTGACCGAACGGCATGCCAGACAAGCGTGGTGGAGCAGCACGGCCTTGCAACTGGTGGCCCTGACGCTGTTGGTATTGGGTGGGTATTTGGTGGTGCTGGGCCAACTCAACCGCCGCGAAGCCTACCTGACCTACTTTGGTTTGCTGTGCGTGGGTTGGGCTCTGTTGTCGGTGCGGATTTGGGGCCGCTATGTGCCACTACCAAGTCAGTGGGTGGAGTGGTTGGCCGCAAGCACGGCACCTTGGATTGCAGCAGCCGCAGTTCAGTTTTTGCTCAGTTACGCGGGCAGGCGTTCGCGAGTGTTGGAGTGGGGTTTGTCGGCGCAACTGCTGCTGGTGCCGCTGACCTTGTGGTTGGCAGGACCGCAGCGCACCTACTTGGTGAGTACTGCTTGGTACATGCTGCTCGCTCTGGAGGTGCTGGGTGCCATCGCCCTCTACCTCGTGATTGCCCGGCGAGAGCAGCAAGCCCAGTGGCGCAGCATGGCAATGCTGATGGCTTGTTTGGCCATCCCCATGGTTCTGGAAATTGCTACACAGCATCACTGGTCACCACTACCGCCCATGCTGTATGCCCAGTGGGGATTCCCCTTGGTGTTGACCGTGATCGCCTTTAAATTGCTGCATGGCTTCGAGCACAACCTGGCGCTGATGGAGGCCGGGCGCGCCACGCTGGAACGGCGGGTGCGTGATGCCACCGCCGAGATTGAGCGCAACTTTGAGCAACTGGCCGAACTTCGGGTTGAACAGATCACGGAGAAAGAACGCAAACGCATCGCCGCTGATCTGCACGACGACTTGGGCGCCAAGTTACTGACCATCGTGCACACCTCGGAGAGCGACCGCATCTCGACGCTCGCGCGTGAAGCCCTGGAAGAAATGCGGCTGTCCGTTCGCGGCCTGACCGGCAAGCCCGTTCGACTGGCCGACGCCTTGGCCGACTGGCGTGCGGAAATCGTCTCTCGCTTGGGCCAAACCAACATTGAAGCGGATTGGAATCACCCAAGCGAAGACTTGGATCAGCTTTTGCCCGCCCGCGCCTATGTTCAAACCACGCGCATCATGCGCGAAGCGGTCAGCAACATCATCAAACACAGCGGAGCCACGCTGTGTAAGGTGCGTTGCAGTGTGGGAGACCATGAGTTCGGCATCTCCATTCAAGACAACGGCAAAGGTATCTCTATGGAGCTTGACGGCAAACTCGACCGTGGTCACGGCATGGCCAGCATGAAACACCGCGCTAAACAGCTGCAAGGTCAGTGTTTGGTGGAATCAGGGCCCGGATATGGCACCGTCATTCGTTTGACCCTGCCGCTTTGAACCTATTGATGTTTCCCAAATTCACACCCACCCCGTTCGCCCTGTCGAAGGGCTCTTCGAGGTCCGCGCAGGCTTCGACAGACGCAGCACGAACGGGGTGGGGTGTCACGTTTTATGGAAACCTCATGAGAAAACGCCGGGCCGCTCCCAAGTTTTCTCATCCCCCTCGGGGGGCCTGGCGCAAAGCGACAGGTCTGGGGGCACTCAAGAGATTGAATCTGCCGCTGCTACGATCCACACCATCTTTGTGGAGAACCCGATGAACAACATCTTGCTCTTGGAAGACCTGCCCGAGATTCGCGCTTGGCTCAAAGTCCTGGTGCGCCAGGTGTTTCCCGACTCCCAAATTCATGAATCGGCGCGTATCCACAACGCACTGGAGCTGGTCAGCGCCATCAAGTTCGACTTGGCGTTGGTTGACCTCGGGTTGCCCGATGGATCAGGCGTGGATGTGGTGGCGGCCCTGCGTGACAACCAGCCCGACTGCCAATCGGTGGTGGTGACCATACACGACGACGACGACCACCTCTTCCCCGCGCTGCAAGCCGGTGCCTTTGGTTATTTGCTAAAAGAGCAGGCGCGTGATCTGATCGCCGAACAACTCAACCGCATGAGCCAAGGAGAGCCCCCTTTGTCTCCTTCTATCGCGCGCCGTGTGCTGTCTTACTTTGCCACCCACACCCGCCCTGCGGAGTTACCACAGAGCATTCCGCATGTGGCCCTCACCGACCGCGAAAGCGAAGTGCTGCTGCGTGTGGCCAAAGGTTTCACGTTGCCCGAAATCGGCGTGCAACTGAACCTTTCGCGCCACACCATCGCCGACTATGTGAAACAGATCTACCGCAAGCTCAATGTCAACTCGCGCGCGGAAGCGGCGCTTGAAGCGCAACGTTTGGGCTTGTTCAGAAGATGATCGGTCGCCTCACCGGCCTTTTGGCTGAAAAAAACCCGCCTCAATTGATGCTCGATGTCAACGGTGTCGGCTACGAAGTCGATGTCCCGATGAGCAGCTTTTACAACCTGCCGGGCCTCGGTGAAAAAGTCACCCTGCTAACCCACTTCATCGTGCGTGAAGACGCACAGGTGCTGTTTGGCTTTCTCACCCATGAAGAGCGCAGCACCTTTCGCCAGCTCGTCAAAATTTCCGGCGTGGGGCCGCGCACCGCCTTATCTATCCTATCGGGCTTGAGCGTGGCAGAACTCGCTCATGCGGTGAGCCTGCAAGAAAGTGGCCGCCTCATTAAAGTGCCCGGCATTGGTAAAAAAACGGCCGAGCGGCTGCTGCTGGAACTCAAAGGCAAACTCGGCGATGCCTTGGCCTCACCCAGCGCGAGCATTCAAAACGACGCGCAAGGTGACATCTTGCAGGCCCTGCTGGCCCTTGGCTACAGCGACCGCGAAGCGGCAGCCAGCCTCAAGGCTTTGCCCGTGGATGTGGGCGTCAGCGAGGGCATCAAACTGGCGCTGAAGGCCTTGGCGCGTTAAGTAGCCGCCACAAAACACGGTCCGTCCTGAGTTTGTCGAAGCCTGCATGCGGTGCCACGCGCAACCCTTCGCCCTAAGCGCGTCCAAAGGGCATCCGATACGGGATTTACAAGTTCACTGATACCGCCCCAACAGGCGGCCCAAGTTCGAAACAGGCCCATCATCCACCGGCGTTGACGAGTGTTAGTGCCGACAGGTGCAGTGCGAATGCGCACAGGGTTTGTTTGCGTGATGGATGGCTCGAAATCAGCGCCTCGTAACGCTGTCGGATGTCCGATACTGCGTTGGTAGTTTCCATTTACTTTCGGTGCGCCCGTCAATGAGATTCACTGGTCCACTCCGGTTTTCGTGCTTGCCTGTCTCGTTAGGCTTTGTACTGATCTCGTGCGTGGGGAGTTGCCTTGCACAGGCTGAGTTACCGGAGTACAGCAACTTTCGTTTCAGTGGTTTTGGCACGATCGGATTTGCGCATGTGGCCGCGCCCGAGGGGTGGGCCTACCGCCGCGATTTAGCCCACTCGCAAAGTCAGCGCAGCGAACGACTGGATCTGGACTCTCGCTTGGGCTTGCAACTGAACTATGTTCCCAGCCCAAATTTTGAGCTGACCGCTCAGGCCATTGTCAACCGACGCGCCCCCGCTGCCAACGACGGTTCCGCCATCGAGTGGGCATTTGCTGCATATCGACCCAATGCTGACTGGACGGTGCGGTTGGGTCGGGTGAATTTGGATGCCTTTGTATTGTCTGAATACAGAAACGTTGGTTTCGCTTACGTGTATGCACGACCGCCTGTTGAGTTTTACGCTCAGTTGCCATCATCCCTGGACGGCGCGGATGCAACACGAACTTGGAACATCGACGGTGCCCTTTGGCGGGCGAAGGCTTTTGCTGGACAGACAAAAAAAGCTATCGGAGATGACAGTCTCTACGCGGGGCAGGTTTTCGGCGGGATGGTCTCACGCGAGGCGGAAGGTTTACTGTTGCGGGCCAGTTTGTTTCAGGCGAACTTGACGTTTCGTTCAGCACAACTTCGCTCTGCGGCTGATGCCCTGGTTTCTCTAACCGCGCTACCCATCCCAAGCGTTGCGGAACAAGCCCATGCGCTGCGATCCAGGCTGATGGTGGAAGATCTCCGGCACAGGTATGTGTCGCTCGGCACCCGGTACGAGGCCCGGGACTGGGTGTTTGGTGGTGAATTGCTGCGTGTCACGGGCAGCCGTCAGATTGCTTTTTCAGCCGAATACGCCAGCATTGGCCGACGTTTGGGACCGCTGACGGTTTACGGCCTGGTCAGCCGCGTAGCCACCACCAACGCACCGTTGGAATCTCCCGCCTGGACCACCCAGCTAGAGCCGGTGCTGGGTCCTTCGCTGGCCCAACAAGCGCAAATGCTTGGAGAGTCATCTGCTGACGCGATCAAGAGCTTTCGTTCGCGACAAAAATCTTTCTCGCTTGGTGCCCGCTGGGATCTGGCGTCTCAGGTCTCGTTGAAGTTGCAGTGGGACCACATTCGCGTCGAACCCAATGGAAGTGTGCTTTGGGGGAATGCTTCTACGCAGCCCACCCGTGCCAACGTGGGCAGCCTTGTCGTCGATTTTGTCTTCTGAGGCCAACCGTGCGCATCATCACTCAGGCGCTCTTGTTGGGAATAGCAGCGGCAGTTGCACCGCCGGCGTATGCCGACTTCTATATTGTTGTACAGGCCAACAATTCGCTGACTGCATTGACGCGCAAAGAAGCTGTGGACCTTTTCATGGGGCGTAGCCGCGCTTTTCCCAATGGCGATTTCGCACTGCCGTTCGATTTGCCCCGAGACAGTCCAAGAAGAGCGGCGTTTTACCAGGCACTGACCGGAATGAATGCTGCTGAAGTCAACAGCCACTGGTCGCGCCTGATGTTTTCTGGCCAGAACATGCCACCTCACCCCTTACCCGACGAGACCACCATCGTTGAGATTGTCAAGCGCAATCAAAATGCCATTGCTTGGTTGTCCAAAGAGCCCAACGACAAGCAGCTTCGCACGCTGTTGGTGATCAAGGAATAACTGAGTTGAAGCCGCTTTCGCGAACCGGCCGGTGGCGCAGTCTGCAAATGCGTTTTATGCTGACCGCTGTTCTTGGGGCGGTATTGTTCGCTGGCGTGGCAGGCGCAATGGCCTACCGTTTGGGCCATACCCGGGCCATGACCCACAGTCTCAGCGTGATTGAGGACTTGGCCCGTGCAGTTGAAAAAACTGTAGCGGTAGGTGCCTATGCAAAAGATACCGTGCTGTTGACCGAAATTGCTCAGGGACTGTCGCAAAACCAGTTGATTAATTCTGTGGCGGTATGGTCTGCTGACGGCAACCTGTTGGCGCAGGTGCGTAGCCAGGCGGGCTCAAACATCGACTATGAGATATCAGTTGAAAAATCATTGGTCTCGCCGTTTGATCGCACAGAGCGCGTTGGGGTTTTTCACATACTCGGCAATGATGAACGCATCTATGCACAAGCCAAAAATGAAGCCTTGACCCTTGCTTCGTTGATGGTTGGACAGGTGATCTTGGTTGCAGTGCTGCTTTATTTTCTGGCGGCGCGGCTCGTGTCGCGTCCACTCATCAAGCTGGCGACGCAACTGAACGCGATATCACCAGGCACGGATGAGAGGCTCAGTATGCCCATGGGCCACCACAACGACGAGATCGGTGTTCTCGTGGAAGGCGCAAACTCTCTTTTGGATGCTGCCGCGTTTGCTTTGGAGCGAGAGCGAATGGCGCGCAGCGAGATCGAGTTAACTGTCGAGCGCAGGACCTCCGATCTGCGCGTGGCCAAAGAGGCCGCTGAACTGGCCAATCAGACCAAGTCGCAATTTTTGGCGAACATGAGCCATGAGATCCGCACTCCGATGAGCGGCGTCATTGGCATGGCAGATTTACTCTTGTCAACGCCACTCAAACCAGATCAGCAGCATTTTGCGACGTCCTTGCGTTCATCTGCAGGAGCCATGTTGACGCTGCTCAGCGATATTCTTGATTTCTCCAAAATCGAGTCTGGGCACCTCGTTTTAGAGGCTATCGATTTCAATTTGATTGACACGCTGAAAGAAGTGCTGACCATGTTTGCACCCATGGCTCATCACAAAAGACTTCGGCTTTGCATGGAGTTAACACCCCCTGATGCAGCATTTGATTTTCGTGGAGACGCTTTTCGTTTAAGACAGGTGGTTTCCAATCTGGTGAGCAACGCCATCAAGTTCACCGACAGCGGTGAAGTACTTTTGCGCGTGGAACTGAAAAAACAATCATTGTCGGACGCCGAACTTTGTATCTCTGTGCATGACACCGGGATCGGCATTGGGCAAGAGGTACAAGAAAAGATCTTCGGCCATTTTGCGCAGGCTGACGGATCAACAACACGCCGCTATGGTGGAACAGGCCTTGGCTTGGCAATCTGTCGGCGTTTACTGACCCTCATGGGAGGCGACATCACACTGGAGAGTACGCCCGGCGCTGGCAGCACATTCAGCATGCACTTGCGCTTGGAATTGGCCCAATCTCCGACCACCATTGCCTCTGACGATTCGTCTTTGAGTGATGTTCGTTTGTTGATCATCAGCCAAGATGAGACCGAACGATCTCTACTGCAACTGCAATTGCGGCACTGGCAAATACACGCCAAGTGTGTAGACGGGCTGTCGCAAGGTCTCAAGGCAATGTCCTGTGCCCAGAGCGAAGGTGTTCCTTTTCATCTCGCCCTGATTGATGCAGATAGTTTGGACGAACACGCGGCGTCATTGGTCGACGAAATCAGCGGCAACCACCCTGCCGCCATCACAACGCCATTGGTGTTGTTGCGTGCAAACTATTCCAGTGGTGTTAAAGCCCAGCGCTTGGATGGCTACACTTTTCAGCATGTTGACAAGCCTGTCAGGCCTGCTGACCTGAAGCGGTTGTTGGACAACAGCGTAGATATCTCGTCGTTAAACGCAACTGCTAAGCCCGCGCTTGCCAGCACTGCTGTGGCCGCACTGCCCCGTGTACTCCTGGTGGAAGACAACCTTGTCAACCAAGAGGTGGCCAAGTTTTTACTGGAAAAACTCAATCTGGAATGCGTGGTCGCGAACAACGGAATTGAGGCAATTGAGCTTGTGACCGCCAGTCATTTCGATCTGGTGTTGATGGACTGCCAAATGCCCATCATGGATGGCTACCAGGCTACAGCCGCAATTCGCGACCTACCAAACGGCAGTGGCCTCAAGCTTCCAATCATTGCGCTGACGGCCAACGCAATGCAGGGCGATGAAAAGCTGTGCCTTGATGCTGGAATGAACGCCTTTCTCGCCAAACCCTACTCCATGATGCAACTGCATGCTGCAATCAAAGCGTGGTTGCCGGAGCTTTCTACCCCTGCGGGGCAGGCCAACGTTGCACTGCAGGTACCAATTTCTGCACCGGCTGTTCCTTCAGCACCGGCCATCAACCCCCGCGCCATAAAAACGTAGCCACAGCTCGACAAGCCCGGAAGTAACGCTCCGCTCTTGCGGGTATTGAGCGCTTTTTGATTCTGCAGAGAGTGGTTTTGCTGCCGTAGTTTCGGCGGTTGAAAAGCAAGATGCCAATGCACTTCGTCTTGCCACGCATACGTTGAAATCAAGTGCAACTTATGTTGGTGCTCAAGCACTTACAGAGCGTTGTCAGCATCTGGAGATGCTAGTACTGCGACTCTGAAATAACAAAACATGAAAGCGTGCCTTCGCACCGATGGCGGCGTTGCAAATCCTCGCGATACCCCGGTATCGCGAGGATTTGCGCCTTGCCATCGGCACGAAGGCACGCTTTCATTTGTTCCGTTATTTCAGAGTCGCAGTACTAGGGCGCACGAACCAAATTGACCTCGCAGGTTCACTGCGCACCCATGCGGAACAGGAAAGAGCACAGGTTGAGTTGCCAGCGCTGCCATAGGAAAACGTGTCACGAATTCAACGAGGCTCAACAAATGAGCCTCCAACCCATTGAAGGAGTCGGGAAATGGTGCGTAAATGGCTATCCAATAGCCAGTGGGCGCGCATTGAAGACATCTGCCCTGGCAAAGCGAGGGATACGGGCCGTACAGAGGCATGACGACCGGAGACACTTCCTTCCCGTCGATCTGCCATCAGCTGTAAATTTTGGTTTTGACGGAGGTTGACGCGGGGTTGGGCAAGGGCAGTTCGCTGTCGATGTTGACATTGACCTTAAGCCGTTGGAGCTTGGTGCTTTCAACAGGCTTTTTAATCGCTGCGTTAGCAGAAGGAGGGTTGACCTTGGATGGGTTGTCAACCGTGATGGCAGAAATCTCTGTGCCTTTGTCCGGTGTCTGAGCGGAGGGCTGGGCTTGGGTGAACAGCATCTTCAGGTTGAGTGACCGAATCACCTCGGCCGCCACCCGTTCCCGAGGGTCTTGGGCAAACACATCCTTGCTTTTATCAAAGCCTTCATCTGCTTGGTTGATGGTGGTTTGGTTGACCTCCGTCGACATGCCATCCGCACCCACCACCGTAAAACTTTTCAGTGCGCCGTTGCTGTCGTTGTTCGCCCGAATGACCAAACCGTCTTTGAGCCCAGCGTCCAGGCGATTGACTTCATCGCGATCGCCTTTGCCTCGGCCATTACGCAAGGATTCTGTCAGTTGACCGGCCACCTCAGGGTTCAACCCATCGACGACCAGCGATTGACCCGTGGCAATGTTCGTGGCGACAACTTTCGCGTTGTACCAAGCATTGGGATCGACTTTGGACTGTGCCGTTTCGACAGTGATTTTGAACTCTGAGTTGCCCGCAGGTTGAAGTGTGTAATTTCTCTTGATGTCACCCACATGGCGCAGAGAACCATCGTTTTTGATCTCGTACAAGTGCGGGTCCCACGCGCCCTGGAAACCTTTGAGTTCGCCGCCCTTTCCGGTAGGGCCAAGCAACTCGACGATACCGCCGTTGTGGTTCAGATTGAGTTTCCAACCGTTCCCAAAGTCCACCGATTTGCTTTGCGAATCAGCCGCTGTTGTGACGCCCCAATCAGGTCCGGTCGGCAGCAGCTTGCGAATGTTCACATTCACGTCTGCAGTTTGAACGGCAAAATTTGGAAGCAGTGGAATTGCCACATTCACCGAATAATCATTTCCGATTGCCATCATCAACTCCCTCTCGTTCCCTCATACCTGGAACATAGGACAAGCGAGACGCGTTTTCAAGCGTTTGGGCGGCACCGACCAAAACACACAGCCATCGCGACCGCGAAGAACTGTGTTCGGCTGCCTTCAAACAGCAGCACAGGGGCTGCGAAAACCTGGGTGCACCCATGTGCTGCAATACCAGCCGCGCCGAGCCGATCTTCCACTGCTGGACAAGCGGCTCAAGGAGGCGGTCCGTCGGCACCGACCGCCACGGCTAGCGCGCTTTGCACAGCCGACGGGCAAATGAAGGATGGTGGGTCAATGTCAAGCGGACCTGCCGTGTTCAGCGCGAGAAAGGGTTGGTGCGCAAAAAGCTTTCAGTGCTTGTGCTGCGCACCCGCCGCCTTGGGCTGCTCCACCTTCACCTCCACAACCACCTCACCCGCCTTTTCAAATTTCAGCTTGACCGGAAACTTGCTCCCCTCCTGTAATGGTGCTTTCAATCCCATGAACATGATGTGAAAACCACCCGGCTTGAGCTCCACGGTTTGACCCGCAGGCAAATCAATACCCTCCACCTGGCGCATGCGCATCACATGGCCATCCATACTCATGGTGTGCAACTCCACCGACGCAGCGACCTCGGTGCTGGCAGACACGAGGCGGTCGGTTGCGCCAGCGTTGGTGAGTTTGAGGTAGCCCCCACCCGTCGCTTGTCCGGCCACAGTTGGCCGCGCCCAAGGGTGGCCGATGTCGATGGCACCGACTTTGAAGTTGTGGGCTTGGCTGGTGAAGGCGGACAAAACCATCATGGTGGCGATCAAGGAACGAATCAATGGCATGGTGAGAACTCCAGGTGAAAAACTCGAATAGCGGTCACGGTAGAAACGGAGATTGTTCCCCGCCCCGGGTGCGATTGAAAGTGATTTGTTGCAAGACAGAGACCCCCCGTCATTCCCGCGCAGGCGGAAATCCAGCAATGTGCCGGGTCGCATCCGCCGTTTGTCCAGCCACCACCGACTGGTTTCCCGCCTGCGCGGAATGACCGCTTCACAGCCGATAGGGCGTGACAGAGAACTGCTGGCACATTTGTCGCAGCCGGAATTTGACACCGAGATGAAACACTGCCTGACCCTATTGATCCGGCCCTGTGAAGGATCAACTCCCGTTCGGGCTGAGCTTGTCGAAGCCAGCGCGTACCTCGGTGCAAGGCCCTTCGACCTCGGGGCGAACGGTGTATGCAGTGTTTTGTTAGCGGCTCTTAACGCCTCCAACCCCTATGACGAACGAAGGGTGCTGGCTGGTATCGACAGGCTGGATCCAATAAATGGGTCAGCAGGACCGCGAGTTCACTCCACAGTCATGCGACCGCTGCGGACCTTCCTGCACCGTGCTGTTTCCCATGCAAGTCTGTGGCACACGGGGCAAGGTATTGGTCCTTGGGTCGCTGTCTTCAGGTTGACACCTTGCGGTCATTTCAACGCGCCCTCAATCTCCCCCCTCACCTTCTCGGTGAGTGCTCGCCGATCCAGGTGACGCGTTCCTTCGGGGGGGAGCACCTGTACGGACACGCTCAGCTTCGACGCCGAGGCCACCATCCACAGTGATTGCAACAAGGTGGTGTCGCCCACATAAGCGGCGGCCGCACTGATGGCCGACGTAGCGTCCGAATAACGCAAGGCGATAGGCTGCACCGGCGTTTCGGTGGCGATGGCGGCTTGCAGCAAATTGGCGTGGAAGGGCAACAGGGCGTGGCCGTCGGCGGTGGTGCCTTCGGGGAAGATGGCCACGGCATCACCGGTTTTTAGTGCCTCGGCGATGTGGTGCACCACACGCAGTGCATCGCGCTTTTTTTCGCGTTCGATGAAAAGGGTGCCACCGCAGGCCACGATCCAGCCGAGAACAGGCCAGTGTTTGACATCGGACTTGGAGACAAACCGCACCGGGTGCGCGGCGATGATGGCCATGATGTCCAGCCACGAAATGTGGTTGGCCACAACAAGCACCGGGCCGCTGCGCACGCTGCCGGTGGTGCGCACGGTGATGCCTAAACAATGCAGCAGGCCGACGCACCAACGCTGCACTTGTTGCAGCCGCGCCGGGCCATTCAGGAAGGGGAACAACAAGCCGCAGCGTAAGACGGCTTGCACGATGTGCAGCAGGACGCGAAACAAGCGCCAGAGGGCTCGGAGAAAAACAATCATGTGGGTTGGACTATTCGGCTTAGTGGTGCCACACCACCCTCACTTGCAGTGCGCACCTGGGCCTACAAGCCCAGGTGCGCACTGCAAGTGAGGGTTGGCGCGAACTGAGGCCAATTGCCTCAATGTTGCTGTGCAAGCTCAAAGCGCAGTGCCACCCGCGGATTCAGCCAGTTCAAACGCCACCTGCCCCGCCACCACGGTGTAGCGCACGCGGCCCGGTACTTCGTAGCCGGAGAAGGGGGAATGTTTGCCTTGGCTGCGAAGCTCAGAGGGTGCCACCACCCAGCGGGCGTTGGCGTCGAACAAACACAGGTCGGCCATGCCGCCCTCCGTGAGGCGGCCGGCGCTGCTCGCCAGTGAACCCAAGGCAGCACCGATGACTTTCACGGGCGAACTCGTGACCGTGGCCAGGGTTTGGTGCAGCGACAGCGACTGCTCTTGCCCCCATTTGAGCGCCAAACTCAGCAGCAACTCCAGACCAGTGGCACCGGGTTCCGATTCGGCGAAAGGCAGGTTCTTGGCGTCTTCATCGACAGGCGTGTGGTCGCTGACCAGCGCATCGATGGTGCCGTCCATCAAACCTTGGCGTATGGCGTCGCGGTCGCGCTGCTGGCGCAGCACGGGGGTCAGGCGCATGTCGGCGTTGAAGTAACCAATGTCCATCTCCGTGAGGTGCAGCTGGTTGATGCTGACGTCACAGGAAATGGGCAAACCTTCCAACTTGGCCGCGCGTACCAGAGCCACACCAGCGGCGCTGCTCAAGCGGCACAGATGGACCCGCGCACCCGTGACACGCACCAGCTCAAACAAGGTGTGCAGGGCCACTGTTTCAGCAATGACGGGCACACCGGACAAACCCAAACGGGTGGCCAATGGACCGCTGGCTGCCACCCCTTTGCCCAGGTAGGGGTCTTGCGGACGCAACCACACGGTGTAGTCAAACGTGGCGGCGTACTGCAAGGCACGCTGCATCACCAGGGTGTCAGGAATTTGCACCTCGGCTTGCGAGAAGCCCACACAACCAGCTTCGGTCAACTCGGCCATCTCGGTGAGTGTGTCGCCAGCCAGGCCGCGTGTGAGTGCGCCCAGCGGATAGACACGCGCCTGGTTGAGGTTGCGGGCGCGGAACTTCAGCATTTCCACGAGGCCGGGTTCATCCAGCGGCGGGTCGGTGTCGGGCGGGCAGACCAAACTCGTCACCCCGCCTGCGAGTGCGGCGGCCATTTCGCTTTCCAGCATGCCTTCATGTTCATGGCCGGGTTCGCGCAATCGGGCGGCCAAGTCCACCAAACCTGGGGCCACGATGAGGCCGGTGGCGTCCAGGGTGCGCTGCGGAGAAAAGTCCGGGTGGCTCTTGCCGATGGCGACGATGCGGCCGGCCGCGATGGCCAAATCGCCGATGGTGTCCAGCCCAGAGGCGGGGTCGATCAAGCGGCCGTTTTTGATGAGCAGTTTCATGTCAAGCCTTGGCGGTCAGTGCAAACAGACCGTTCGGGCTGAGCTTGTCGAAGCCGGCGTACGCACGCGATAGCACTTCGACAGGCTCAGTGCGAACGGTAAAAAGGTTGAATGCGAAATAGGAGGGCGAGGGCAGTTTCATGTCAAGCCTCGTTCCCCGCAATGATGGACATCACCGCCATGCGCACCGCAATGCCGAAGGTCACCTGGGGCAGGATGACACTTTGGCTGCCATCGGCCACACGCGAATCAATTTCCACGCCCCGGTTGATGGGGCCAGGGTGCATGACGATGGCGTCTGGTTTGGCGTATTGCAGTTTTTCGGTCGTGAGGCCGTAGTTCTTGAAGAACTCACCGCTGCTGGGCAACATGGCCCCGCTCATGCGTTCGTTTTGCAAGCGCAGCATGATGATGACGTCTACGTCTTTGATGCCCTCCACCATGTCGTGGCACACGCGCACACCCATCTCCTTCAAGTCCCCCGGCACCAAGGTTTTGGGGCCCACGGCGCGGATCTCGGGCACGCCGAGGGTGGTGAGTGCATGAATGTCCGAACGTGCCACGCGCGAGTGCACCAGGTCGCCCACGATGGCCACACGCAGCTGGGTGAAGTCCTTCTTGTAATGGCGGATGGTGTACATGTCGAGCAGGCCCTGGGTGGGGTGGGCATGGCGCCCGTCACCCGCGTTCACCACATGCACATGGGGCGCGCAGTGCTGGGCGATCAAATAGGGCGCCCCGCTTTCGCTATGGCGCACGACGAACATGTCGGCATGCATGGCCGAGAGGTTGGCAATGGTGTCGAGCAGGCTTTCGCCTTTGGCCGCTGATGAGCGGGCAATGTCCAGGTTGATGACATCGGCCGACAGGCGTTTGGCCGCAATTTCAAACGTGGTGCGGGTGCGGGTGCTGTTCTCAAAAAACAGGTTGAAGATGCTTTTGCCTCGCAGCAGAGGCACCTTCTTCACTTCACGTTCGTTCACGCTGAGAAAGGTGCCTGCCGTGTCCAGGATGTGGTGCAGCACCGCCTTGGGCAGGCCTTCGATGGACAGCAGATGGATCAGCTCGCCGTTTTTGTTCAGCTGCGGATTACGTTTGGACAACATCTCAGGTGCCTTCCTTGATGTCAAAGCTGAAGCGACCATCGGCGGCGCGCGCCAGCGACAAACGCTGGCCCGTGGGTACCGTGACGCGAGCCGCCGAGTAAGCGGGGTGGATGGGCAACTCGCGGCCACCTCGGTCCACCAACACCACCAAGGTGACGCTGGCCGGGCGACCGAAGTCAAAGAGTTCGTTGATGACGGCGCGGATGGTGCGGCCGGTGTAGAGCACATCGTCCACCAGCACGATGTCGCGGCCCTCCACTTCAAAGGGCAAGCGGGTGTGGTCGGCGCCGCCACTCATGCCGCGCGAGTTGAAGTCGTCGCGGTGCAGGGCACTGGAAATCACGCCTATTTCGCCAGGCAGTTGCAAATCGCGCTGCAAACGTTCGGCCAGCCAAGCGCCACCCGACCAAATGCCCACCAAAGCGCTTTGCGGTCGCAGCAGGCCACGTGTGCCGGTCAACAGGTCTTGGTACAGGGCTTCGGCGTCAAACAAGAGGCTGCTCATGGTGGCGGCTCCAGGCTTCTCAAAAATTGATCCAGGATGATGGCGGCCGAGGCAGCGTCAACATCGGTACTGCCCGCGTTTGCCCGATCAGCAAGGGCTTCGGTGGTGCTGTAACGCTCGTCCACCTCGTGCACGGGCAGATTGAATCGGCCATGCAGTTGGCGCGCAAAACGGCGGGCTTTGAGTGTATTTTCATGCTCCGCACCGTCGGGGTGAAAAGGCACACCCACCACCAAGGCATCGGGCTGCCATTCGGCAATCAAAGCTCCCAGGGTTTTGAAGCGGGCATCGCCCACCTCGGCCACGGTGCGCAGGGCTTGCGCCCGGCCGAGCAAGGTGTTGCCCGTGGCCACCCCCACGCGGCGGGTGCCAAAGTCAAAAGCCAAAAATGAACGGGGCGCTGTTGGGGATAGAGGGTTGTGTTGCATGGAAGCGGGTGGAGCCGCCATCATGCGTGCCCTGCGTCCGAGCTGAGCATGCGCACGTCGATGCCCAGCAGGGACAGCGCCTTGTCGTAACGCTGTTCGACGGGGGTGTCAAAAATGATGTCGGTTTGGGCGTTCACATTGATCCAGTTGTTGCGGCCCATCTCGTCTTCGAGCTGGCCCGCGCCCCAACCGCTATAGCCCAACGTGACCAAAATGCGTTTGGGACCGGCGCCGTGCGACAGCGCCTCCAGCACGTCTTTGCTGGTGGTCATCTCCAAGCCGCCGGGAATTTTGAGCGACGAGCTGTAGTGGCCGCCTTCTTCATCCAGTTGCTCGTGCAGCACAAACCCACGTTCGGTTTGCACCGGGCCGCCGAAAAACACCGGGCTGTCGGAAATGTCGCCCCGGTCGAGGTTGAGCTCCACCTTTTCGAACAGGTTTTTCAGCTTGATGTCGATGGGTTTATTGATCACCAAACCCAAAGCCCCGTTCTCGGTGTGCTCGCACAAATAGATGACCGTGCCTTCAAAGGTGTCACCCGCCATGCCGGGCATGGCGATCAAAAACTGGTTGGTGAGGTTGATGGGGGTGTTGACCATGGCCGCATTTTATTCGCTGCGGCACTGGTGTGGTGTCCCACTGATAACTGCCAATGGAATCGTGTCTTGCAAGCCTCGGCCGCGTTGCAATTCCTCGCGATACCGCCTGGTATCGATGAGGTTTGCGCCTTGCCCAAACTCGAAATCCATCGATTCCACTTTTGTCAGCTATCAGCGGGACACCACACTAGCCCGGATATTTCACCAGGGACACGCCCGATTGGGCTGTGCAAAAACCATCCCTCGTCATCTCCGCCTTCGCGGGAGTGGCCGGCGGTATCTGCTTCGCCAGCGCTTCTCTTGGATTCGCAACCGGTCACCAAGGTTTTTTGAAGCACCGCTGGCGACCCCGCCCGCAGCGCCCGGAATCGATGCCGTGGGCCTGCAATTCGAGCGCCTGCTGCCCTCCAGCGCGACGACCAGGCTGTTGTTGCTGTTCGTAATCCATGACCGCACCGCGCGCATCCCGGAAACGCAGGATTGGGCCGACTTTGCCCCGCTGATCCGCGCGCAGTGGCCCGCGAGCTCGCGAACAATGGCGGTGTCGCTCTCGCATTGCCACACCCACCTGCACCATGGACCACACCTACATCCCGGCGTTCACGCTCGAGCCTGAGAAACGAGCGGCTGCCCCCGCCCCAGAGGCGGGGAGCGCGGCGCGCACGCCTCGCTTCATCGACGATGTAGCTGCCGGTCGCGTCGAGTTGCCGACGATCCCGCGCGTTGTGCAACGCCTCATCGCCGCGCTGCGCGACCCGGACATCGACTTTCGCAAGATCGGCGAGGCGCTGTCTCAGGACCCCGTCCTGAGCGCCAAAGTGCTTCGCATGGCCAACTCGTCGTTTTTCGGTGGCCAGCGTTCGATGGCGTCGATCGACAACGCGGTCGCGTTGATCGGCGTCCGGGCGTTGACGCAGGTCGTCATGGCCTGCGGGGTCTCGGCGTCGTTCGACGCCGTCCCCGGCATCGACCTGCGCCTGTTCTGGCGCGAAGCGCTGGTGGCTGCGACCGCGGCGAACAAGCTGGCTCCAATCTGCTCGGCCGACCCCGAAGAGGCCTATGTCTGCGGCCTGCTGCACGCGGCTGGCCACCTGATCCTGTGCCGCAGCTACCCGGAGATCGCCGACGCCATGTTCACCGGCTTCGCGCCGGTTCGCGGCGCGGAGCTCGCCGCCATCGAAATGGACTCGTTCGGCATTGATCACGCACAGGTTGGCGCGATATGGGTCGACTCGCTGGGATTTCCGCAAGCTGTGTCCAACGCGATCGGCAAATCGCTACGGCCCTTGGCCGAGTTGACCGACACGCTGGACCTCGCGCTGCACAGCGGCTGCCAGCTCGCTGCGGCCGTGACGCGCGGCGACGCCGCCGAGACCGCCTTGGCCGCCTTACCGCCGAGCGTGCACGCCAAGTGGGTCGATCCTAGCGGCCAGCCCAACGCCGCGTTCACGCGCTTGTACGACCAGCTGCGGGAAGTTGAACCGGCGCTGTAACAGCGGCCTTCGCGTGACGACCAGCAACGTGGCGGCGACATAGATGGTCGGGTTGATGCCACGGCGCGCAGGAGAAAAGATCCTCTGCGGCACACTAACGGCATGACCAAAGTACTGAATTCAGCCCTCATGTGGTTTAGGCGCGATTTGCGTCTGGATGACAACGCCGCCTTGTTTCACGCCCTGAAGGCGGCGCGCCAGGTGCACTGTGTTTTTGTTTTTGACCGCGACATTCTGGATGCCCTGCCACGGCGCGACCGGCGGGTGGTGTTCATTCACCAAAGCCTGCAGGTTTTGGGCGAGGTTCTACGCGCCAAAGGCGGTGGGTTGCGGGTGGTACACGGCGTGGCTCGCGATGAAGTACCCGCCTCGGCCGCTCAACTGGGCGTGCAAGCCGTATACGCCAACCACGATGATGAACCACAAGCCCTGGCACGCGACGCGGCTGTGCAGCAGCAACTCGCCAAACAAGGCATCGCCTGGCACTGCAGCAAAGACCATGTGGTGTTTGAACGCAGCGAGGTGTTGACGCAAAGCGGCACACCTTATGGCGTGTTCACGCCCTACAAAAATGCCTGGCTGAAAAAGCTCAATCCTTTCTATCTCAAGCCGTATCCGGTTGAGGCGCATGCGGATGCCCTCGCTCCCTGCCCGGCCGACTCCTGCGCCCTGCCCTCGTTGGTTTCAATGGGTTTTGAAGATGTGGACCTGGTGGCCTTGGGGCTGCAAGGGGGGCAAGACCGCGCACAGGTGCTGCTGCGAGATTTCTTGTCGCGCATGGATGAGTACGAACGCACCCGCAACTTTCCTGCCGTCAAAGGCCCCAGCTACTTGTCGGTGCATTTGCGGTTCGGCACGGTGTCGATCCGCCAATTGGCCGCGCTGGCGTTTGAACGTGCTCAGGCGGGCTCTGAAGGCGCGGCCGTGTGGTTGTCCGAATTGATCTGGCGCGATTTTTATCACCAGGTGATGCACCACCACCCCCATGTGGTGTCCAGCAGCTTCAAGCCAGCCTACGACGGCATTCAGTGGGAACAAGGGCCGCAAGCACAAGCGTTGTTCGCCGCCTGGTGCGAAGGCCGCACGGGATACCCGCTGGTGGATGCAGCCATGGCACAAATCAACCAGACCGGCTACATGCACAACCGCTTGCGCATGGTGGTGGCGAGTTTTTTAACCAAAGATTTGGGATTGGACTGGCGCTGGGGCGAGCGGTATTTCGCCGAACAACTCAACGACTTCGACCTGGCCGCCAACAACGGCGGCTGGCAGTGGGCCTCCTCCAGCGGCTGCGATGCCCAGCCCTACTTTCGCATCTTCAACCCCATCAGCCAAAGCCAAAAGTTCGACCCGCAGGGCAAATTCATTCGCCGCTACTTGCCTCAGCTCGCGGGTTTGAACGACAAAGACATCCACGCCCCTTGGCTGGCCCAACCCATCACGCTGGCCGCAGCCGGTGTGAATCTCGGCGCGAACTACCCACTGCCCGTGGTACAGCACGATGAAGCGCGGCTGCGGACGCTGGCGCGGTATGCGGTGGTGAAGGCTGCGGGCTGACCCACGTCAGCCCAACAAATCAGCCAGGCAACGCGCCACCACCTGAGTCGCCCGGCGCAGGTCTTCAAGCACCAGGTGTTCGTCAGAACGTTTGGCGTTGCTCTCGCGAACGGTGCGCGGGCCCGCACCGTATAGAACGGCGGGGATGCCACGTTCGCTGTAGAGCCGGGCATCGGTGTACAGCGGCGTGCCGGTGATGTCGATGTGCTCACCGAACACGGCATGTGCATGGCGCTGCAAAACAGACGCCGCCGCCTCGTGGCCAGGCAATGGTTTCAGTGCGCGTGCCAACAGCAAACGGCGCACATCCACTGTGACGCCGGGCATCACCGCCGCAGCCTCTGCGATGACGCGCCGCAGTTCGGCCTCCACCGCCGCCGGGTCTTCTTCGGGAATCATGCGGCGGTCGAGTTTGAAGTTGACTTTGCCGGGCACAACATTGGTATTGGTGCCCCCTTCAATGAGGCCAACGTTGAGGTAGGGGTGGGTGATGCCCGCAACGGTAGAGCGCACGGATTGATAAAGCTGGTTCTGCGCATACAGAGCGTTGAGGATGTGCACCGCCGCTTGCAAGGCGTCAACGCCGCTGCTGGGAATGGCCGCGTGCGCCATTTGTCCATGCACCGTGACATCGAGCTGCAAGCAGCCGTTGTGGGCGTTGACCACTTGGTAGCTGAAGCCTGCGGCGATCAGCAGGTCGGGGCGGGTGAGGCCTTGTTCCAGCAACCATCCCGGGCCCAACTCACCGCCAAACTCTTCGTCATAGGTGAAGTGCAACTCCACACTGCCGCGAAGCGAGGGGGCCACCGCTTCCAAGGCGCGCAGCGCGAAGGTGTAGGTGGCGAAGTCGCTTTTGCTCACGGCGGCGGCGCGGCCATACAACTTGCCATCGACCACCTCGCCGCCATACGGATCGTGGGTCCAACCTTCGCCCGGGGGCACCACATCGCCGTGGGCGTTGAGGGCAATCGTGGGCCCGTCACCAAAACGTTTGCGAACGATGAGGTTGGTGATGGACTGCAAACCGGCTGCGTGCACCTGCGCAGGTGGCACCACATGGCGTTCGGCGTCATAACCCATGGCTTGCAACAAACCCGCAGTGCGTTCGGCATGGGGCGCGTTGTTGCCGGGCGGTGTGTCGGTGGGACATTGCACCAGGGCTTGCAAGAACGCGACTTCTTCGTTGAAGTGGGCGTTGATCCAGGCATCGAGTAACTCGTGAACAGGCAAGGTCATGGGAACTCCATCGCGGTTTGTTCCAGGAGGTGTGAAAAAGCCTCCACACAGAGTTGTGCATCGTCGCTGGTGATGGACTCCAGCGGGCTGTGGCTGATGCCGGCATTGGCACCACGCACGAACAACATGGCCTGGGGCAGCAGCTCGTGCAGCTTCATGGCGTCGTGACCGGCACCACTGGGCAAACGGTGCACGGGCAAACCTGTTGCCCGCACGGCGGCCTCCCAGCGTTGCTGCCAGGCCGCATCGCTGGGTGCAGCCGAGGCGCGCATGGTTTCTTCCATGTTGATAGTGACACCACGCCGCGCCGCGATGGTTTGGCACTGGGTTTGAATGTCGGCCCAAAGGCGGTCGCGCTGCGCATCAGTGGGGGCGCGCACATCCAGGCTGAACTGGCAACGCCCGGGCACCACATTGATGGAGCCACCAGGCACTTGCAGTTGGCCCACAGTGGCCACCGAGTCACCGTCAGCCAGCGCGCGCGATTCGGCATAGAGCGCCAACTCGGCCACGGCGGCGGCGGCGTCATGGCGGCGGTTCATGGGGGTGGTGCCGGCATGACAGGCCACACCCACGGCCTCACCCAAAAAACGCACGCTGCCGTTGATCGAGGTGACCACGCCGAGAGGCAGGTCCAGCTCGTTGAGCACGGGGCCTTGTTCAATGTGCAGTTCGACAAAGCCCAGGTAGTTCGCGGGGTCGCGACGCAGTGCGGTGATGGCTTGCAGATCGCCAGGCAAATGGGCCTGCAACATCGCGTCGCGCATGGAGATGCCATCGGCGTCAAGTTGATCCAGCCACTGCGGGTTGAACTGTCCGATCAACGCGCCCGAGCCCAAGAACGTGGCTTTGTAGCGTTGGCCTTCTTCTTCGGCAAAACCCACCACCTCGATGCCAAAGGGCAGACGCCGACCGGCTTGGTGCAGGGCTTGCACACAGGCCATGGGCACCAAGACGCCCAAACGACCGTCGTATTTGCCGCCGTTGCGCACGGTGTCGAAGTGGCTGCCGGTGAGTAAGCGGCGTGCGCTGAGATCGCTGCCACGGTAAAGGCCCACGACATTGCCCACGGCATCTCGACTCACTTCATCAAAACCGCAACGGGTCATCCAATCTTGCAGCTGCTGTGCGCAGGCTTGATGGGCAGCGGTCAGGTAAGTAACGGTGAGTTGGCCTTGTTCCTTGAAGCCCGGGTCGCTGTGGACAGCCAGCGCTTCGCTCCAGTCCCACACCTGGTGTCCTTGCTTGGGAGTCACACCCAGTTTGTCGTTCAAGCGCAGCTCTGCAATGCGGTGGATTTGGCGCAGGCACTCGGCGCGCTCGAAATCCACCGGGTTTTGCAGACGGCGCTGCAAGGTGGCGATGATGTCCCCGCGTGACAAGCCCAGCCCACGGGGCCCGCGCACCGCCAAGATGAAGGGCCAACCAAACTTGCTGCGGTAATCGTCATTGAGCTGGCGGATCAACACAAACTCTTGCGGCGTGCAGTGCGCCAAACCCGCACCGCTTTGTTCGCTGGTGGACTCCGCCGTCATGGTGTTGGCCACCATGGCCAAACCGGCCAGTTCAGGGTGGGCTCGAATCAAGGCCAACTGCGTTTCGGTTGGCGCGTTGCGCACCACCTGCACTAAGGCGGATTTGAGCTGCGCCAGGCTATGAAAGGGGCGCGATGACCAGGCCTGCTCGGCGATCCATGGCGAATGCTCGTAAATGCCGCCGAGCAAGGCCGTGAAGCCAACTTGGTCCAGGGTGTTGAGATGCTGCAGTGTGGGCGACATGTTCAGTTCCATTCAAACGCTTTTGTGTCGTTGAACGGATGAACGCTGCGCCAATGGCGCGCAATGTCAATTCGGCGACACACCCACACGTGATCGTGGGCTTGCACATGGTCGAGAAAACGCTGCAATGCCCGGTGGCGACCGGGACGGCCCAAGAGGCGGCAGTGCATGCCGACGCTCATCATTTTGGGCGACTGTGCACCTTCGGCGTAAAGCACATCAAAACTGTCGCGCAGATAGGTGAAAAAATCATCGCCCTGCGAGAAACCTTGCGGCAGACCAAAACGCATGTCGTTGTTGTCCATGGTGTAGGGCACCACCAAATGCGGGACATGTTCACCGCTGCTTTTGCGCACACGCAACCAAAATGGCAGGTCGTCGCCATAGTGATCGCTGTCGTATTCAAAGCCGCCAAAGTCAGCCACGAGACGGCGTGTGGCCGGGCTGTCGCGTCCGGTGTACCAACCCACAGCGCGCTGACCAGTCAGTTGCTCAATGGCTTGCATACCAAGCCGCATGTGCTCACGCTCGGTGGCTTCATCCACGGTTTGGTAGTTGATCCAGCGCCAACCGTGGCACGCGATTTCATGGTCCAGTTCAACCAGGGCTTGGGTGAGCTCAGGGTGACGTTGCAAAGCCATGCCGACACCAAAGACAGTGAGCGGCAGGCCACGCTGTTCAAACTCACGCAGCAAACGCCAGACCCCGGCACGCGAGCCGTACTCGTAAATGCTTTCCATGCTGAGGTGGCGCGCCGGATAACTTGGCGGGTTGAACATTTCCGACAGAAACTGCTCGCTGCCGGCATCACCGTGCAGCACGCAGTTCTCGCCGCCCTCTTCGTAGTTCAGCACGAACTGCAGCGCGATTCGCGCTTGCTTGGGCCACTGGGCCTGGGGTGGCCTGCAGCCATATCCAACGAGATCACGAGGGTAAGGGTGGTCGACCATCACACCTGCCTGATTTTGATAGACAACGGGGAATGGTGGTCGATCACCAAACAACCCGACTGGAACAGACGTTGTGCGACCCGTGGAGGGTCAGAACAGCTCGACGTCGCCCGTCTTGGAGTCGTCTTCCAGTTCACCTTTGGCCACCAAGTCTGAGTGGCTGTGCACGCAATTGCGGCCGTGGCCTTTGGCGTAATAAACGGCTTTGTCGGCACGTTCAAATGCGCCGCTGGGCGTATCACCCGTCTTGACCAGCGTGAATCCAATACTCACCGTGATGCGGCCCACTTGCGGGAATGCATAGGCCTCTGTGTTGGACCGCAGTCGCTCGAAAGCCTGTGCGGCATCATCTTCATTGGCACAACGCATCAAAACGACAAACTCTTCGCCGCCAAAACGGTAAAGGCGGTCGTGAAAACGGAAGGTGGCACGCATTAAACGCGACAAGAGCAACAACACTTCGTCACCAATGAGGTGACCGTAGGTGTCATTCACGCGCTTGAAGTGGTCAATGTCGAGCACGCCCAGGTAGGTGCCCCCTGTTTGATCACCGCGCCGCTCGGCGTCACCCGCGTTAGGCATTTGCGGTTCAGCAGTCGCCTTGAGAAAGCTCTCGTCGAAGGTTTTGCGGTTGAGCAATCCCGTCAGGGTGTCACGTTCGCTGTAGTCGAGCAGACCCTGGAAATTGCGGTAGATGCGCAAAATGCTGCCGACCAAACGCTGCTCATCGTTGGACAGAGGAATGCTGGACTGAATTTCCATCACAGCAACCACATCACGATCCGTGGCGACGGGAAACACCGTGACGTGAGAAGAGGCCCCGGGCACTTGGGTGATCTCGCGAGAGTTCATCGCCGAGACACGGTGGGGGTGCTGGCTCAGCAGGGGCAGGCTGTCAATGTCCACCCATGCCGGGTCAGCGGTGGCAACCACGTCTTGGGCATTCAGACGGGCCCGGGTCAGCCAGCGCTCTTGACCGCTGTCCCCGACGGGGCGGTATATGACCACAGACTCAGGCCGCAGCAAATCCTTCATGGCACCGACAAGGGTCACATCCAGGACATCGCGGTCGCGATATCCCGTGAGGTCGGCAAGGTGGTCAACTAATTGAGACATATTGGCAGCATAACCCGGGATTTGCCTTGTTTCTTTTGATTACACCAGGACGTTCATCGATGTGTACCGGCTGACCAAAGCTAAGAGTTCATCTTCAGCATAGGGTTTGCCGAGGTAATGGTCAACGCCTAACTCGCCCGCATAGTCACGGTGTTTTTGCGCAATGCGCGATGTGATCATGATGACGGGCAGGTCTTTGAGTCGTGCGTCGTTGCGAATGTTGCGCACCAAGTCGAAGCCGTCCATGCGTGGCATTTCAATGTCGCTGAGCACCACACGGGGTTTTTCGTCCGCAAGCATCTCAAGCGCTTCCAAGCCGTCTTTGGCCAATACCACCCGGTAACCTTCACGCGACAAGAGGCGCTGCGTGACGCGACGCACCGTGAGTGAATCGTCCACCACCATGACCAAGGGAGCGGCAGGCGCAGTGGGTTGCGTCACGACCGGCACCGCGACGCCAAGCGCAGGTGTATGGAAAGCAGCGTGCGTGACAGAACGCGCTGACTCGCCGTAAAGCGTGGCCAGAGCCACGGGGTTGTAAATGAGCGCGACGCCACCTGATGCGAGCAGGGTCATACCAGCCAAGCCAGGCATGCGGGACAGCTGAGGGCCAAGGTTTTTCACCACCACCTCTTGGTTGCCCAAGACTTCGTCTACGTGTACGGCCACACGCTGCTGCGCGCTTCGCACCACCACGACCAGCTTCATGCGTGAAGACGGCTGTTCGCTTTTGGCACTGACCTGCAACAACGCGCCCAACCAGAAAAACGCGACAGGACGTTCACCAAAAATGTAGGTGCCGGTTGCGTAGGCTTTATCCACTTCAGCGCTCGGCGTGCGCCGAACGATTTCGACCAGGTTCGACGGCACGGCCACGGTGACATCACCGCAGCGCAGCATCACCACCTGCGTCACGGCGGTGGTTAACGGCAACAGAAGTTTGAAGCTGGTGCCTTGGCCGATCGAGGTGGCGGTTTCGATGCGTCCGCCCATGGCATTGACCTCGGAACGCACCACGTCCATGCCGATGCCGCGCCCAGCCAACTCGGTGACCTTGTCGGCGGTAGAAAAACCCGGGGTGAAGATCAGGTTGGCCAGCTCAGCATCGGTGGTTTGCGCACCGAGCTGCAACAAACCCATGCCCTCGGCTTTTTCGCGGATGCGCTTGAGATTGAGACCCGCACCGTCGTCTCGGAATTCCAAACCCACCTCATTGCCTTCTTGCGACAAGGCAACGGTGATGGACCCTACAGGGTCTTTGCCCACTTGCTGCCTCACGTCGGGCAACTCGACACCGTGGGTCACGCTGTTGCGTAGCAAGTGCTCGAAAGCACCAGTCATGCGGTCCAGTACACCGCGATCCACCTCAATGGAGCCGCCCACCAAATCCAAACGAACTTGTTTCCCTGTTTCTTTGGCTGCTTGACGAACCACACGGTAGAGCCGGTCCGACAAACCCTCAAACTCCACCATGCGGGTCCGCAGCAGGTCATCTTGCAAGTTACGCGTCAAACGCGCCTGGGCAGCCAGTTCGTCCTCGGCTCCCTCGATCGTGCGCTGCAAAGTACGCTGCACCGTGGCCACGTCGTTGACAGACTCCGCCATCATGCGAGTGAGTTCTTGGAACCGCGTGAATCGGTCAAACTCAAGGGGATCGAACGATTGATCTGCGGCTTTGGCGGCTTCCAGACGCGATGTCATTTGGGTTTCACCCTGCAACTCGATGTCGCGCAGTTGCATGCGCAAACGCTCCAAGTTGTCAGTCAAATCGCCCAAGGTGGAACGCATTTGCGACACCTCAGACTCAATTCGAGCCCGCGTGATACTGACCTCGCCCGCTTCGTTCACCAGCCGGTCCAGCAAAGGTGCCTTCACCCTGACTGAAGACTGAGCATTGCCAAGTGCGCCCTGTGTTTGCCGGGCAATCACTGCGGAGTTGGCGAAACGGGTCCAATCCACTTCAGGCAGGTTGGCAGTGACCGGGTCCAGCGGAACCACGACCGGCGGTTCTTGCGCTTGGGTCGCTGCTGCAGCTTGAACCGATTGATTGGGTTTTTCGGTCGCAACTGGGTGGATGTCTTTGGCAACCAAAGATACCGATGCGTAAACGGGCGCCTCGGGCAGCGAGACCAGTGGCATCAGGCCCGACAGTCCGTCGCGCGACTCGATCACAGGCTCGGCCTTGGCAGCCTCTTCTGCTTGCGTCACCGCCTGCTCATAAGACGCCGCGTCGCGGGCGCGCAGCACATCGAAGGTATGGGTCAAGGCGTCGGCGCGTGATTCCAGGGCGCGCACATCAGTGGCCATGGGCTCATCCAACGCCATGACATGCTCAACCCGAGTTTCCAAACGGTGGGCCAACTCACCCAAGCGCATCGCCCCGGCCAATCGCGCACCACCTTTGAGGGTGTGCAGGGTTCGCATACAAGCAGACCCCAAGGATTTGTCACCAGGCGCAGCCAGCCAATCACGCATCTGGGTCGACAGGCGGGGCAGCAGGTCCTGTGCCTCTTCTTCAAAAATTGGGAAGAGATCGATGTCCACCGCATCGACTGCGTCAATGTCTTCTTCACCCTCTTCGTGAAGCGCCGCACGGACAACGTTGGAACGACCCGCATCGGGCGACAAAGCAACCAGTGGCTTGAGTTCAGCGCCGGCCAGAGCATCAACCAAAACCTCTGGCGGCAAGGCACCCCAAGCGGAGTCGGCAGCTTTCAGTGTTTCTGGCGCTGCGCTGGTTAACTCAACGCCACTTTGCAACTCCTGTGCTGCGCGCTCTTGAGCAGCCGCAGCTTCTTCCAGACGTTTGGCTGAAGTGATCTCATGTTCCGCCAAGCGACGCAGCAACTCGGGTTCGGGTTCTTTGAGGAAACCGGCGGCAAACTGGTGCAAGAGGTGCCGTACTTCCTCAGACACTGCGCCAAAGAGCAAGGCCTCATCGTCGGTGCCATGACCAATCGCCTGAGAGCGCATCAAGGCATGCTCCAAAGACCTGGCCATTTGGGACAAGTCCGCAAAACCCACCGTGGCGGAGCTGCCCGCAAGGGAGTGGGCTAAAGCGACAGCAGGTTCACCAACCGGGCGGTGCAATTCCAGCGACCACTCGGCCAATTCGGTGCTCAGGCGGCGCGACAATTCATCGGCCTCGTTCAAATAGATGTTGAACAGTGGAATGCTGATACGCAGCGGTCCGACCCACCTGAATTGATCGTCGTCCGCTGTCGAAACCTCTTGTACAGGCTCAGGCAGCGGTTCCGGTTCAAGGTTCAGCAAGCTGTTGGAGATGTCTGTCTGCTGGACGGCAGTCTCTTCGGGCGGCACCGCAGCGACTTCCTCAGAGAGATCGACCAAGTCGATCTCAATCATTTCAATCGATTCGTCTACCAGCGGCATGCGGCGGCTGGCTGGCCCTCCCAAGGAGTCCAAAGGCAGTGGCTCGGTGGACAGGTGCTCAAAAGCTTCGAGCATCAGCGGATAGTCCGTGTTGGCCCAGGTTGGTTTGTCCAGCACGCTCGGGATTCCGTCTGTCGCTGGCGCGGCCGCTTTGGCCTCTTGATTTGCCAACAAGTCCGAAGCGACCGGGACAGGTATGGGCGCGATCTCTTCCGGCACCGACGAATCGAACTCGATTTCCGCCACTTCAATGGGCGGCACGGGGTCGCTCGCTCGCAACGGGGTGTCGAATGACAACTCAGACAAGGGTGGCTCTTGGGACGGCACCGCCGAGGACCACGAGCGACCAGCCCCAGGGCTATCGAACGACAGATCTATCTTCGACAGCAAACTATCTACCGCTGACCCTGGTGTTGGGGTAGCAACCGCAGGCAGAGTCAAAGAACCCGGTTGAGTCAAGGCGGCCGCCTGAGACTCCAACCGAACTGGCGGAGCGGAGCCCTTAAGCGCTTGTGCGGCTTGGGCCATGGCATGCGCGGTCAATCCGGCGTCCTGTCCAGAAGCAACGGCAAGAACCCAGTCCGACAAGTGGTCAATCGACCACTGCGTGAATTCCAACAGTGCACTGTCGTCGGCAGACGCTTCTGCCAACCGTGTGTTGTAGATCTGCTCGCCAGTCCAGGCTGCATCGCCAAACTCGCGCAAACCCACCATGCGTGAACTGCCTTTGAGAGTGTGGAAGGCGCGTCTGAGCGTGGTGAGTTCCTCTAACTCGCCTGGCTCATCTCTCAAACTTGCTAAAGCGGTTCTTGCGTTTTCCAGTACCTCTGTGGCTTCTTCCAGGAAAATTTCCTTCATCTCGATGTCTTCATCGAGATTGACCGTGGTCAAAAGCGGAGGGTTGTCCTGTTTTGACGGCGTGGGTGCGACCTGCGGCAGATCCAAGTCCAAGCCCACTGGGCCGGATGCAGTGTTGACAAAGTCCGCCAAAGCCTCAGATACGTCTTCCCGCATGGCAGAGGCAGTCAGGTCATCCGGTGCTTGTTGCAAAGCGGATTGCGCACTCAAGGCCATCGCCGCCAAAGAGGGTTGATCTGCAACATGCGCCTCTTGTGAAAGCCGTTCCAGATCACGCGCCACATCCGCAAGCGAGACCTGGTCGCTCGCCGCACTCAAGGACAGTTGCTGAACCTGCTCAATCAGTCGAGACTCGACCCGGGGCAGGCTCGAGGCCGAACGCAGCGACTCCCCCCCAGCACGCGGGCCCCGCCCCATGAGGGGGGCAAGGACACCAGTAGCGGGGTCATAGGCGAACAGCGATTTGGCCAAATTGGGCTGAACACTGAGCATGTCAATTAGGAAACCGAGGGCACCCAAGTTACCAGCCAGACGATCAAAAACTTCCGCCTGTTGAATATGAACTCCGTCCACTTCGGTGGACGCTAGGCCGTTCACTTCATCGCGCATGCGCAGCAGCGCTGTGGACGCTTGGTCCATCCCAAGCACTGACAGCACCCCGCGCATGGACGCAAGTTGGTTAGGCACTGAGATAAGCACCTCGGATTTGCTCGGGTCGCGGAAGAACTGATCGATCTGTTTTTCTACCTCAGAGAGCGAAGCGCGCAGCTCCTGCACAACGCTGCCCATGGTTTGCCGATCAGAGACGCGGCGGTACAGGTCCTCAATCCATGGCTCCAGCGGCTCGGGCGCAGCCCCCTGACGCACCGCCGCCAAGCGCTGCGCCAAACGTTGCACTCGGTTTTGCTGTCCATCAACGTCCAGCTCACCATCTTCAAGGCAAGCCTCAACATAAAGCAAACTGGTAGCCACTTCCATCGCTAAAGGTGCTGTCGGTGCCGCACCAGAATGCTGAGGCACTGCCACCGCTTGCTGCAGCTCTGAAGCAAGAAGATCACCACCGGGGAAAAGGCGTTTGAGAGAATCGTTGACCAACGAGAACTGCTCGTTCAAACCTGCCAGGCGGTGCATTTCGCCACCTGCCACCGCAGACCAAGAGTCTTTGGCCGCCACCACACGTTTGCGTGCCTGCGCGAGCATGGCGGGGTCGAATCGCCCCAGGGTGCTGGTGTTGTAGTCGGCTGCGGCGTGCTGATCGAGATGCCAGGCCAGCCGTACCGCTCGCAAACGCGGCGTGAGGTCGCCACTGGCATCAGGCACAGCCTGCGCACAAAAGAACAAAATATCCTGTGCCAAGCGCTCCGAAACATCATTCTGTCCGCGGGACACGATGCGCAATTGGGTGAGCAAACGAGAAGCCAATCGTTTGCTGTAAAGATCAGACTTGAAAAGCCCTGCAGCCTGCGCCTCAAACGCACCCGCCGCCATTTTCCAGAGCGACGCAGTTTGGGCTTGCTCAGCCCCAGCACCCAGTCCCGCAAAAATATCACTCATGCGCTTGAATACGGCGCTGGAAGCACCTCGCATCATGGTCAGCATCTGCTGTTCTAAGGCTGAAAGCGTCCCAGCATCTGCACTGCGCGGACTGGCGGATGGGTCATCCGGCAGCGCGTGCCATTGCCAGTCCACACTCCACAAATCGGCCGGGTGGATGCGATCCGCGCCGGCTATCTCTTGCACCGCACGGTACTGCGGGAACAGCGACAGTGGAGAAACCTGTCCACCTGCCAGCATGCGGGAAAGATAATCGAGCAAAGCGAAAGACGCTTTTTCGATGTCGTCCACCACCAAAGTCGTTAATTTTCCTGGTTTGGCGACATACCGCTGAACCGCAGCCTCACTCGCGCGCAACAAGGTCGCAGCGGCAGACAAACCAACCAATTCCAAAGCGCCCACACCTTGGTGAATTTGAGCCCTGGCGCTTCGCAAGACGCTGGGATCCACAGCATCCACGTCGGCACCCGCCATAGCGTCCGACTCTTTCACAAATCGGCGCAAAGACTTATGCGCCGAATCGAGCGAGCGGCGCAGTTCATCGTGAACCCAAGCCAATGCGCTCAGGTCGGTACTTGAGGTGGTCTCAGGGCTGGTAGTTTGCATCCGGTGCCTTGTCTATCGTCACATGTTGAATGCCCCCAAGCACACAAGCCGCGCAATAACCCATGCTTGGGTCAGACTCGTCGATCAACTGAGCAAACATCTTTGATCGCAACCTGCTTGTTGGGGGTGCTCAGTTCAAGAGCAAACTCACTCAATCTTGAATCGGGCTACCGACTGCTTCAGTTCTTCAGCCGTTTTAGAAAGTTCACGAACCATCTGAGCCGTGGAGCGGGTACCCTCACCGGTTTGTTCTGTCACTGCAAAAATGTGCTGAATGTTCGCTGCAACCACGTTGGCAGATTGCGCTTCGCTGAGCGCCTGGTTGGAAATGTGGTCAATCAGCTCAGCCAGTCGGCGTGAAACGCGGTCAATATCGCCCAGCGCGGAACCTGCGGCGTCGGTCAGTCTTGTACCTTCCACCACACCCTGCGTTGAACGTTCCATAGCGCCCACGGCGTCTTGGGTGTCGGTTTGAATGGTTTTCACCAGCGCCGCAATCTGGCGCGTTGCGTCGGCAGAGCGTTCAGCCAATCGCTGCACCTCTTCCGCCACCACAGAGAAGCCTCGTCCGGCTTCACCCGCCGACGCCGCTTGAATGGCCGCGTTCAATGCGAGCACGTTGGTTTGTTCGGTAATGTCAGAAATCAGCTCGGTGATTTCACCAATCTCCTGCGACGACTCACCCAGGCGTTTGATTCGTTTGGAGGTTTCCTGAATCTGATCGCGGATGGAGTTCATACCGCCGATGGTGTTTTGCACAGCGCGCAGTCCGGTCTCAGCAGCGTCCAGCGATTGCCGCGCCACCTGGGCTGTTTCTTGCGCTTGGGGCCGACACTTCGTTGATTCGACCCGCCATTTGCAGCACCGACTCGCCGGTGTCACGAATTTCACGCAATTGCTCTGTAGAGGCAGCCAGCAGTTCCGTGGACGTCGCTTCCACTTGCTGCGTGGTTTCCGTCACCCGGCCTACTGTGCCTTGCACCTGAGACACCAGGGTGCGCAGCTCTTCCACCGTGTAGTTCACCGAGTCGGCGATGGCGCCTGTGATGTCTTCTGTCACCGTGGCCTGCTGGGTCAAATCACCCTCCGCCACTGTTTGCAATTCGTTCATCAAACGCAAAATTGCAGCCTGATTGGCGTCGTTCACCCGCTTGGCTTCTTGCTCCTGGCGTTCGGCTTCCAAACGCTGGTTCTCAGCCAAAGCAGCACGTTGGCGCTGATCACTGACGTAAAGGCGCAACAAACCGACACCTGCAGCGACAATCACCGCCGCAGACAGTACCAACAACAAGAGCGACAAGCCGCCGAAACCGGCTTCTTTAGCCAGCCGCTCTTGCACGCCTTCCAAACCTTTACGCAGCGGTTCACTGTCAGCAATGATGGCCGCCTGTGCTTCACGGGCAGACACCAAGCCTTGCAAGTTGCCCAAAATCGTACCGGCTTGTTCGCGAGTTTCTTCGTACTGCTTGACAAGTAACGTTAGGCGCTCTTTGGTCTGTGGGTCCTTGGTAGCCGGCAAACGCAACTCAGCGTTTCCCTGTAGCAGGCCTTGGGCAATTTCACGGAAAGAGTTCAAATCCTTACCCAGCAAGAACACAGCTTCGGGGCTCACCCCCTCGACCGTCAAGAACTCGTTCGCGCTCTTGCCAATGCGCTGCGTCAACATCACCAATTGGCCAACAGCAGACAATTCAGCTGGCGTGGCGTCTTGCTGCAACTTCAGGGATGAGACCGTTTCCGCTGTTTCAAGCAAGTCAGACGATTGACGATTGATCGTACGCAAAGCTTGACCGACTTGAGTCAAAATTTGTTGCTGACCAATCACGGTTTGTGCATTTTTCTCGGCCCTCTCCACAAGAGGCACCAGCGGAGTCAACACCTCCTGAGCGCCTGCGGGCGCTGGCGTTAGATCCGCATTGCCGTCCTTGAGTCCGCGCACAGTGCGCGCCAACACTTCATTACTTTCCTTCACCTCGGGGAACGCTTGGGGACTGCCAACCAGCGCCTGTGAGACCGACTTGGCCAGTCGCTGCGACTGCATCAGCGCTTGACCAGTCGCACCCACCTGGGCCGCACCTTTCTCGGCTGCGTTGAGTGAATAAACTGTGGTGGCGACCAAGCCAATGAGGCCAAGCAGGCCCAAGAAGCCCAGAATACGCTGCTGTTCTGCTGCGGGACGGTGCCCAATCAGCGGCAAACCGCTGTCGCCACCAACCAATGCAGAGCCATCACCGCCCTGCACTCGGGTCTCTGAAAAGTCAGCCAACTCAGAAGGAGCAGCTTCAGTGATGATGGAGTGGCCTGCTTGAGCGGGGCTGCCCATGATGGCTGCGGTTCGCTCCATAGGGGACTCCATCGAGTCCATCGCCGGGCGGCCGTCCACCGCATCAAAGCTCGCAACATCCAGCAGGGAATCCCCGCGGTCCGCTGCATCGCGGTCTTTGCCCAAACCGATTTTTTTCAGGAAGCTCATATGTCCCTCGTCAGGTCTCGTGCCACTTCAAACAAACAACAGGCCAAATGATCAGCCTACGATTTTCAAAAACGCTTCGTTTTCCGACAACGCGAAAAGACTCAACTCTTGCCACAAACGCCCACTCGAATCTCGGAATCGCTGCCCAACAAAAGCGGGGAGCGCGGAGTCCGTCTGGCGGTCCTCGGGCTGCAACTGGGATGCGTTACGCAGACCAGCCAGCTTCTCCACCAGCAAGGCGCAATTGATATCAAGTCCCGCATTAAACGCCACCAACCTCGCGGTTTCTCTTCCTGTCTCTCCGAGGTGCCTTCCAACGGGGTCCAGTCCCAAAAAACGCGCCAGGTCCACGACGCCATGTAAATGTCCACGCAGATTGGCCACGCCCAAAAACCAGGGCAAAGAATGTGGCACCGGCAGAACACCTACAAGAGAAAATATCTCGCCAGCGTCTTTCAGAGGCAGCAGAAAGCCTCTACCGGCAGACTCCACCGCCAACCAAGACTTTCCGCGATCTTGCGTACGCGCCAACTTAAGGCGCTCAGCCAGTCGACTTTGCAGTTCTCGCAGTGCTTCCTTATTGGCCATCGGGTAGGGGTCCGGCTGTCAAATGCGCGTTCAAGGTGGTAGGCGTGTTAGCTGAGTGATGGGCTCGCCTATCCGAAAGCTCGGATTTTGGCGACCAACTCGTCTGGATCAACGGGTTTGACGATGTAGTCCCTTGCCCCTTGACGCATACCCCAAACGCGGTCCGTCTCTTGATTTTTACTGGTGCACATGATCACAGGCACATCCGCAAAACGGGGATCGCGGGTGATGGCACGGGTCAATTGGAAGCCGTTTTGTCCAGGCATCACCACATCCATCAAGATTAGATCGGGTTTTTCTTCACCCAAACGACGCATGGCGTCCTCACCATTTTCGGCGGTACGGACAGAAAACCCCAACTTGCCCAGCACATCGCTGAGGTAGTGCAACTCGGTTTTCGAATCGTCGACCAATAGAATTTTCTTCACAGGCATGTCGGTATCTCCATCCAGATCCAGCGTCAGCAAAGACACTTCTCAATCAACCAGCGCTTGCGGCCACCCAGTCAAGGGCTACGGCGATGCTGCTCCACCGCCGCAAGAAGTTGATCCTTGGTAAATGGCTTGGTCAAATAGTCTTGCGATCCGACCATCCGACCTCGCGCTTTATCAAACAAGCCATCTTTGGAAGAAAGCATGATGACAGGTACTTCGGCAAATTTCGCGTTTCTTTTAATGATGGCGCAGGTTTGATAACCATCCAGGCGCGGCATCAAAATATCGCAAAAGATTAAATCGGGCTGGTGGTCGTTGACTTTGGAGAGGGCATCAAAACCATCTTCGGCGAGCAAAACTTCATAGCCGCCCTGTTTAAGAAAAATCTCGGCGCTGCGCCGAATGGTATTGCTGTCGTCAATCACCAGCACCTTGACTGAAGAACCGCCAGCTGGGCCTGCACTCGCTTGGCTTGCATCCATCACCGAACGCTCTCCTCAACGATTATGAAATGTAACGAGTGTGCACTCACAGCTGCGCTGTTTGCGGCCAGGAGTTACGGTCAGAGTGCCACCATCTCAAAGTCTTCTTTCCGTGCACCACACTCTGGACAGGTCCAATTCATCGGAACAGCCTCCCAGGATGTTCCCGGTGCAATGCCATGATCGGGGTCGCCGGCTGCTTCGTCATATATCCAGCCGCAAATTAAACACATCCAGGTACGCGGTTCGGTCACTTGATTTTCTTGGGTTCACTACAATGGGCTTGGATTGTAGCGACGCCCTGCAGCAAAAAGCCAAAAGTTTGTAGGCACATACGCAACATTCCTCACGCCTTTGTAGAAGTTTGGCACGTTGTTGTCGGCTTTAATTTTGATCCACCGGACACGAGCCTGAATGAAATCCTCCGATCCCGCATCCCCGACCACCGCGCTTGATGAGCCGAGCCTGCAAGACGCCGCAGGCAGCGCGCCAGGCTGTGTGATGGTGTTTAACGCGAGCGATCCCACTGGCGCGGGAGGGTTGGCGGGCGACGTTGCCACCGTCGCAGCCATGGGCGCACACGCCCTGCCCGTCATCACTGCGGTGGTCATGCGAGACACAGCTGAGGTCTTCGATTACCACGTGATCGATGCCGATGTGGTGGCTGAACAAGCGCGCAGCGTGCTGGAGGACATCACCATCTCGGGATGGAAGGTGGGTTTTTTGGGGTCGGCGGAAGGCGTGAGCGCAGTGGCCGAAATTTTGTCGGACTACCCGGAAGTTCCCCTGGTCGCCTACATGCCGCCTCTGCCCTGGGTGGAGGAAGAAGCCCAACAAGCCTATCTGGAGGCCTTCCGCGAATTGGTCCTGCCGCAGGCAGAGGTGTTGGTCGGCAGCCACCAAACCCTGAGCGATTTTTTATTGCCCGACTGGGAAGCGGACCGCCCCGCATCACCACGCGAGTTGGCGGTCGCCGCCGCCGAACATGGCACTCGTTTCGTATTGGTCACCAGTGTGCCCCTGCCCGATCAGAACTTGGACAACGTACTGGCCTCCGCGCAAGGTGCCATCACGGGCGAGAAGTTCGAACGTTTTGATGTGAGTTTCGTCGGGGCCGGCGATACCGTGTCCGCCGCGTTGGCTGCGCTACTCGCGGCGGGTGCCGATCTGCCCGCCGCTGTTGGCGAAAGCCTGGCTTTCTTGGACCAGGCCTTGGATGCCGGGTTTCGCCCCGGCATGGGCAATGTCGTCCCGGACCGCTTCTTCTGGGCCCTGCCTCCCGGCGAAGAGGGCGAGGACGAGTTGGAGCTGGCCGAACCCGCCGCTCCGGGTGCCCCGCCTCGCCAAGTGCATTGAACGACGCTTGGCGGCTGCCTCGTCCTCTGCCGAGATCGTCCGATCTGCCTCCATTTCATTGAACTCCGAACAACGTGACCACCACCAACGCTGAACTTTTCGACCGCGCTAAACGGGTCATCCCTGGGGGCGTTAACTCGCCGGTACGCGCTTTCCGCGCTGTGGGGGGAACACCGCGTTTCATCGCCCGCGCCAAAGGGGCTTACTTGTTTGATGCCGAAGGGCAGCGTTATATCGACTACATCGGTTCTTGGGGTCCGATGATTCTGGGCCACGGCCATCCTGCGGTACTGGCCGCAGTGCATGAGGCCATCAACGAAGGTTTGTCCTACGGCGCGCCCACCGAGCGCGAAGTTGAACTGGCGGAAGAGCTGATCAAACTGGTTCCGAGCATGGAACAGGTCCGCCTGGTGAGTTCGGGAACGGAAGCCGCCATGAGCGCCTTGCGCCTGGCACGCGGCGTCACGGGTCGCAGTTTGATTGTGAAATTTGAGGGCTGTTACCACGGCCATGCTGATGCCTTGTTGGTCAAGGCCGGGTCCGGGCTCGCCACCTTTGGTCATGCCACCAGCGCCGGTGTGCCAGCAGAAGTGGTGCAACACACCTTGGTACTGCCCTACAACCAACTCGATGCGCTGGAAGAGGCTTTCAAGTTGCACGGCAACAAGATGGCATGCGTGATGATCGAGCCCATCTGCGGCAACATGAATTTCGTCCGTGCGACGGTGCCCTTCATGCGTCGGTTGCGTGAGCTGTGCAGCCAGTACGGTGCGCTCTTGGTCTTTGATGAAGTGATGACGGGGTTTCGCGTCGCCCTCGGCGGCGCTCAAAGTCTCTACGCCAGCTTGATTCCCGGCTTTGCGCCCGACATGAGTGTCTTCGGCAAAGTGATTGGTGGCGGCATGCCTTTGGCGGCATTTGGCGGGTCGCGCCAGGTCATGGAACAACTGGCACCGCTGGGACCTGTCTACCAGGCGGGCACGCTGTCAGGCAACCCCGTGGCCACCGCCTGCGGGTTGGCGACGCTGCGCGAAATTGAGCGCCCTGGTTTTTTTGAGCAACTCAGCCGCCGCACCCGCTCATTGGTCGACGGTTTACTGGCTGCGGCGCGGGAAGCCCACGTGCCTTTGGTGGGGGACTGCGAAGGCGGCATGTTCGGCTTTTTCTTTGCCTCAGACATGGCTCAAAACTACACCGAAGTCATGGCGACGGACAAAGAAGCCTTCAACCGCTTTTTCCACGGCATGCTGGAGCGCGGCATCTATTTGGCACCGGCCTTGTATGAAGCCGGGTTTGTCAGCAGCGCCCACACAGAAGCCGACATCGCCGCGACTGTCGCAGCGGCACGCCAAGCACTACAAGCTTGAACACATCACGAACCATGCACATTCACATTCTGGGTATTTGCGGCACCTTCATGGGCGGCTTGGCCGCTTTGGCGCGCGAAGCGGGACACAAAGTCACGGGCTGCGACGCAGGGGTCTACCCCCCGATGAGCGACCAGCTACGGGCGCTGGGCATTGAATTGATTGAAGGTTACGGCACTGAACAACTGGCCCTGAAGCCCGACCTGTTCGTGATCGGCAATGTGGTCAGCCGTGGCAATCCATTGATGGAAGTGATCTTGGACGCAGGATTACCCTATACCAGTGGCCCCCAGTGGTTGGCCGAGCATGTATTACAAGGCCGTCATGTGTTGGCGGTGGCCGGCACGCATGGCAAAACCAGCACCACCTCCATGCTGGCTTGGGTCTTGGAACAAGCCGGACTGAAACCGGGTTTTTTGGTGGGCGGTGTTCCCTTGAACTTCGGTGTGTCGGCCCGTTTGGGTGATACACGGGCCAACGGCCCCTTTGTAATTGAGGCCGACGAATACGACACCGCCTTCTTCGACAAACGCAGCAAATTCGTTCACTACCGCGCGCGCACGGCCGTGCTGAACAACCTGGAGTTCGACCACGCCGACATCTTCGACGACCTGGCGGCCATCGAACGACAGTTTCACCACCTGGTGCGCACCGTTCCCGCCAACGGTCGCCTGGTGGTCAACGGTCGTGACGAGAACCTGCAAGCCGTGCTGGCCAAAGGCTGCTGGACGCCCGTGGTGCGGTTTGGGGCGCGCAAAGAGTCGCCCGGCGAGTTGCGCGCACGGGGTGAACCGGACGCTTTTGATGTGCTGCGCGGCAGCATGAAGATTGCCCGCGTGGAATGGGGCTTGCTCGGAGAGCACAACCAACTCAACGCCTTGGCTGCCATTGCCGCAGCCGAGCATGTGGGTGTCACGCCCGAGGTCGCGGCGCAGGCGCTGTCATCATTTGTGAATGTGCGTAGGCGTTTGGAGTTGATCGGCGAGGTCAAAGGCATCAAGGTCTATGACGATTTCGCCCACCACCCCACCGCCATGCGCACCACCATCAATGGCCTGCGGCGCAAGGTGGGTGACGAACGCATCATTGCGGTTTTTGAGCCTCGCTCCAACACCATGAAGGTCGGTGCGATGAAGGCCATGCTGCCGTGGGCACTGGAAGAGGCCAATTTTTCCATTTGCCACAGTGCGGGGTTGGTTTGGAACGCCGCCCAAGCGCTGGCCCCTCTGGGCCGCAACGCACAAACCTTTGATGACCTTCATGCCGTGGTGCAAGCCGTGGCGGCGCAAGCCAAACCAGGTGACCACGTGCTGTGCATGAGCAACGGCAGCTTTGGCGGCATTCACGCCAAGTTGATGAAGGTCTTGGCAGACCGGGTTTGATCGCAGTGGCTGGTCGATTCACCACCGCACAATGGTCAACACCACGCGGCCCCACACCTCGGTGTTGAACCAGAACAAACCCACCAGGTAACAGTAGCGGCGCAGCTTCAGACCCAGCTCGCCCCAGCGGTCGTCGCCCGAGACCACAAAAGACAGCACGGTGACGAGCCAGCCGGACAGCACCAGCAAAAAGATTCCGCCCAAAATCCAGCGTAGTACGGTCATGGCAGTTGGTCAGTTGGGGTGAGTAGGCTAGCCCGCATATTTCACCAGGGACGCGCCCGAGTGGGCTGTGATGCGGTGCGCTGGCAAGGGCGAAGCAGGGGTTTCAAGCCGCATGCGGCTTGCCTGCGCAGCGACCCATGCTTGCAAGCATGGGTGCGCCCTGCAAGGGAGACGACGCGGCGGGCTCGTGCCCGCGAGGCTGAGACCGGACACAAACAGTCCTTGAGGACTGTTTGTGCCTGACGAAGGCCAAAGCCTCTGGCTTTGGCGGAGCAACGCAGCCAGCGCACCGCAGCACGGCTCAATCGGGTGTGTAGCGCTCGGTACAAATTGGATTTGGCACTCGAAGCCAAGAAGGTGAGCATTCATGCGGTGTTGCGGGGCATAGAAGAGCGACCTGGTGAAATATGCGGGCTAAAGCGCGACAACCACACGCTCAAGAATGAGCACGGCAAAAAAGGCCAGTCCGGCGATCACCGTCCATTTCAAAATCACCAGACCCCATTGCCGCCAGCGGGTTTGGCGAGTGGCGATGTACAGAGCAAAACACAAAACAGCAGCAACCAGGAGCAGCAAAACCAGGGTTCGGAATAGCAGCATGTTGATCTGTTCCGGTCACCAAGCGGGGGCCAGCTCGGCCATACCGACGGGGGCCAACTTGGCATCATCAAAACTGACCCATTCATAACTACCTGGCTCGTCGAGCACGGCACGCAGCAGCTTGTTGTTCAGTGCATGACCGCTGCGAAAGGCGCTGTAGGCCGCGAGCAAGGGATGGCCGATGACAAAGAGGTCGCCAATGGCATCCAGAATTTTGTGCTTCACAAATTCGTCGTCGTAGCGCAAGCCGTCTTGGTTGAGCACCTTGGCATCGTCGATGACGATGGCGTTGTCCATGCTGCCGCCCAAGCCCAGGCCACGCGAGCGCATCATTTCAACGTCTTTGGTGAAACCGAAAGTGCGGGCACGCGCAATCTGCTGTTTGTACAGACCACTGCCCATGTCAAAACTCACTTGCTGGCCAGTTTGATTGACGGCGGGGTGGTCAAAGTCAATCTCAAACGTCAGGGTGTAGCCCTCAAACGGCTCCAACCGGGCCCACTTCAGCGTGCGCCCTTCGCCTTCGCGCACTTCAACGGCTTTCTTAATGCGTATGAAACGTTTCGGCGCGTCCTGTACTGCAATGCCTGCACTTTGCAGCAAATAAACAAAAGACGCGGCGGAACCATCGAGGATGGGCATTTCGTCAGCGGTGATGTCGACGATCAGGTTGTCGAGGCCTAAGCCTGCGCACGCAGATAAAAAATGCTCGACTGTGGCGACCCGTGGCATTCCCGGGTCGCCTTTGGCCGACAATGTTGTCGCCATGCGGGTATCGCACACCGCATGCACCGCCATCTTGATGTCAACCGGGGCAGGCAAATCAACCCGGCGAAAGAGCACCCCGGAATTGACCGGCGCTGGACGCAAGGTCAATTCCACACGTTGCCCACTGTGCATGCCCACGCCAACAGCGCGGGTCAGAGATTGGATAGTGCGTTGGGCGAGCATGGGGGGATTGTAGGAAAGTCACTCACCAAGTCTCTCCAATGAGGTCATTCCCGAGCAGGCGGGAATCCAGCAGGTGGGGACATCACCAAAGTGCCAAGCAAACAGCACCGTGGCTACTGGATTCCCGCTTTTGCGGGAGTCACGAACACTGAACAAAGTTTCAGTCTGCCTGCTTGCGCAAAAACGCCGGAATCTCAATCTCATCCATGCCATTGCTTGCCAACGCATCCACCTTAGCTGCAGCGGTACGCCCATTGCGCCAGACACTGGGCGTGTTCAGTCCGGTGTAGTCGTGCGCGGGTGCGGCCATGGTGTTCACGGGCTGGGTCAACACGGGGATGTTGTCCGTACCTGTGCGCAGCACGGGCGCGCTGTGCACCACGGTGATCGGCGTTTGTTGGCGTTTGGCGGGAGACAGGCCCGTTGCAATCACCGTCACGCGCAACTGGTCGCCCAACTCGTCGTCGTAGACGGTGCCAAAAATCACGTGAGCATCTTCTGCCGCGTAGCGGCGGATGGTGTTCATCGCGTTTTTGCTTTCGGCCAATTTCAAGGTGCTGCGTTTGGCTGCAATCAGCACCAACACACCGCGTGCGCCTGACAGATCGATCCCTTCCAGCAAGGGGCAAGCCACTGCCATCTCGGCTGCCTTGGTGGCGCGGTCAGGACCCGTGGCTTGGGCGGTGCCCATCATGGCCTTGCCGGGTTCACTCATCACGGTTTTGACGTCTTCGAAGTCGACGTTCACCAGACCCTGCACGTGGATGATGTCGCTGATGCCGCCGACCGCGTTCTTGAGCACATCGTTGGCTTCGGCGAAAGCTTGTTCCTGCGTGACATCGTCGCCCAAAACCTCAAGCAGCTTCTCGTTCAAGATCACGATCAACGAATCGACATTGGCTTCCAGTTCGGCCAAACCGGTGTCAGCGGCTTTCATGCGGCGGCCACCTTCGAAGTCGAAAGGTTTGGTCACCACACCGACGGTGAGGATGCCCATTTCTTTGGCGACGCGGGCAATCACGGGCGCAGCGCCCGTGCCGGTGCCGCCACCCATGCCCGCCGTGATGAAAAGCATGTTGGCACCGGTGATGGCTTGGCGGATGCGGTCAACCGCTTCTTCAGCGGCCGCCTTGCCCGCTTCGGGTTTGGCGCCAGCGCCCAAACCGGTGCTTCCCAGTTGGATGAGGTTGTGTGCCGCAGAGCGGTTCAGCGCTTGCGCGTCGGTGTTGGCGCACAGGAACTCCACGCCTTGCACGCCTTGCGCAATCATGTGCTCGACAGCGTTGCCGCCGCCACCGCCCACGCCAATCACTTTGATCTGGGTGCTCAGGTCAAACTCTTCGATCATTTCAATAGCCATGGTGTTCTCCAATCGGTATGTTGCTTTGCCTAACGATGATGAATATTTCTTTGTTCACTTCGATCTGCGGGTGTTCTTGCATCCGCTTTGTTTTTGAATTTGGTTTCAAACCGTCTATCCATCAGGGGGTCCGCAACCTCCTAATCGGGAGTTCAAGTAACCAGTCCATGCCATCCCTGTTGTTCGTTTCATGATCAATTCCTTGTATTGAATGGCACAGATTCAGAAGTTGCCCAAGAACCAGTCTTTGGCGCGACCGAACCATGTTTTGACCGAACCGGCTTGTTGCGCAGCGCGCATGCCACGGGCGCGGCCCAAACGGGCCTCTTCCAGCAAACCCATCACGGTGGCCGAACGGGGGTTGGCCACCATGTCAAAAAGTGCGCCGCTGTAGGTGGGCAAACCTTTGCGAACCGGCTTCAAAAAAATGTCTTCGCCGAGTTCAACCATGCCCGGCATCACAGCCGCACCGCCGGTGATGACGATGCCTGAGGACAGCAACTCTTCATAGCCGCTCTCACGGATGACTTGGTGCACCAGGGAATAAATTTCCTCCACACGCGGCTCAATCACACCGGCCAAGGCCTGGCGGGACAGTAAACGTGGTGAGCGGTCGCCCAGGCCTGGCACTTCCAGTTGCTCGCTGGGGTCTGCCAACAATTGTTTGGCCATGCCGTACTCGACCTTGATTTCTTCGGCGTCTTTGGTCGGCGTGCGCAGCGCCATGGCGATGTCGCTGGTGATGAGGTCACCCGCAATCGGAATGACAGCGGTGTGCCGGATGGCACCGTCGGTGAAGATGGAGACGTCGGTCGTGCCGGCCCCGATGTCGACCAAGGCCACGCCCAGGTCTTTTTCGTCGTCCGTCAGCACGGCATGACTGGACGCACTCGGATTGAGCACCAACTGGTTCACTTCCAGGCCACAGCGGCGAACGCATTTGATGATGTTCTCAGCCGCGCTTTGGGCGCCGGTCACGATGTGCACTTTCACTTCCAAACGACCGCCACTCATGCCGATGGGTTCTTTGACCTCGTGGCCATCAATCACGAACTCTTGCGCTTGAACCAGGAGCAGGCGCTGGTCATTGGGTATGTTGATGGCCTTGGCGGTTTCCACCACACGGGCCACGTCAATCGGGGTGACTTCTTTGTCCCGCACGATCACCATGCCGGTGCTGTTTTGACCGCGAATGTGGCTGCCAGTGATGCCGGTGTACACATGGGTGATCTTGCAGTCGGCCATCATCTCGGCCTCTTTCAGGGCTTGTTGAATGGACTGCACGGTCGCGTCGATGTTCACCACCACGCCACGTTTCAAGCCGTGGCTGGGGGCCACGCCCAAACCTGCGACACGCAGCTCGCCGCCGGGCATGACTTCGGCCACCACCGCCATCACCTTGGCCGTGCCGATGTCCAGACCCACCACCAAATCTTTGTATTCCTTGGCCATGTTGTTAGCTTCCTCTTGGCATGTTTTTGGTGTTTAGGCTCAGCGTTTTGGCTTGGGATCCACCGCTGCCCGCTCAGCGGCGCTCAAGCTGGTAGACACACCGCGCAGACGCAGTGCATATCCATCACGGTGTCGCAAATCGGCGTACTGCACAGGGCGTTGGTATTGGGCGGTGAACTGGCCCACTGTTGCCACAAACTGCTCACAGCGCGCCAGCACCTCGGTCGGGCTGCCACGCCCGAGCTCAATGACCGCACCCGTGTCCAGCTCCACCCGCCAAGAACCGCGCCCTGACAGCGAGAGCTCATCCACCGTGGCTTGCAGGCGGTTCCATACAGGTGCCAAGGTTCGAGCCATCATCAACATTTGCGCCGCACTGCCTTCCGGGCCGCGTAAGGTGATGAGCTCTTGGTCTTCCACATCGCCCAAATTGGCGTCGAAAATTTCGCCATAGGTGTTGACGAGCTGGTCGATGGCACTGCTGCCGCTGCGTGCAGTGGACTCGTCCGGCGACCACATCGCCGCCGCGCGGTGCTCTTCCAACTGCACACGAATGCGGTTGGGCCAGACGCGCTGCACCACGGCTTGGCGCACCCACGGAACGGCCGAAAAGGCTTTTTGGCTTTGCTGCAAATCCATCGTGAAGTAGTTGCCAGACATGGCGGGTAAGGCGTTGGCGCGTATCGTGGCCACGCTGTTGTGCGTCACATCGCCAATGACAGAAATGCCACGCAGTTGAAACACGGGTTGGCGCATCAACCATTGCCCGAGCAACACAAGGGCAGCCACAGCCGCGACACAAAACAGCACTTGGCTGGTCGCGTTCATCCAGCGCACCTCGGCGTCTGCGGATGGGTCCGCAGCGGCAACAGGGGTGGGAGAACGGAGCAGCATGGTGTGTGGTGGCGGCAGGCCATCAGGTGGTGGTTGAAGGAGGGGTAGGCTGACTGTCCAGCGTCGCCAGGGACAGCACTTGCAGGCACAAGGCCTCGTAGCTCACGCCCGCAGCCCGGGCCGCCATGGGCACCAGAGAGTGCGAGGTCATGCCAGGCGACGTGTTGATTTCGAGGAGGAAGGGCTTTCGGTCGCTGGCGCGGATCATCAGGTCGGCCCGGCCCCAGCCTCTGCAACCCAGGCTCTGGTAGGCGGCCAGCACGATGCGCTGAATTTCAGCTTCCTCGTTCTGTGGCAAGCCACTTGGGCACAGGTATTGGACGGTGTCGGTGAAGTACTTGTTTTGGTAGTCGTAGGCTCCTTCGGGTGCCTTGATGCGGATCACGGGCAAAGCACGCGCAGATTCCCCGCTGCCGACAACCGCGCAGGTGACTTCTTCGCCGTCGATGAACTCTTCGCACAACACATCGGGGTCGTACTGGGCCGCCAGCTTCACGGCCTCTTGCATGTCCGAGTAACCACGCACCTTGCTGACACCAATGGACGAACCCTCGCGCGGCGGTTTGACGATCAGCGGCAGACCCAACTCATCGGGCACGGTGCGCGTCTGTTCATTGTTTTGCCGACCGGGCGCGAGCCAGACATGGCGAGGCGTGGGCAAACCTTCGGCGATCCAGACCCGTTTGGTCATCACCTTGTCCATCGCAATCGCAGACGCCATGACGCCCGAGCCGGTGTAGGGAATACCGAGCAACTCCAGCGCGCCTTGCACTGTGCCGTCCTCACCATGGCGGCCATGCAATGCAATGAAACAGCGGGCAACGCCTTCCGCCTTCAACTCATGCAGGCCGCGCTGGGCGGGATCGAAGGCGTGGGCATCCACCCCTTGCGACTTCAAGGCTGCCAACACGCCGTTGCCCGACATCAAAGACACCTCGCGCTCGGCGGAGGTGCCCCCCATCAGCACGGCGACTTTGCCAAAGTGATGGTTTGTGCTCATACGGCCTCCTTCAGCAACTCCACCACCTGGCCGGGCACAGCGCCTATGGTGCCCGCACCCATGGTGATCACCACATCACCCGCATGAACTTGGTCAAGAATGGTTTGTGGCATGTCGTTGATGTCGTCTACAAAAACAGGATCTACTTTTCCCGCGACCCGTAAGGCCCGCGCCAGCGAGCGGCCATCGGCCGCAACGATGGAGGCCTCGCCTGCCGAATACACCTCGGACAGCAGCACGGCGTCGGCGGTGCCAATGACTTTCACAAAGTCTTCGAAACAATCGCGCGTTCGGGTGTAGCGATGGGGCTGGAATGCGAGCACCAAACGCCGCCCCGGAAACGCACCACGTGCGGCAGCCAAAGTGGCCGCCATCTCCACCGGGTGGTGGCCGTAGTCGTCTATCAGCGTGAACATGCCGACAGTCTCTTGGGATTGACGTGCCGTCCAGTCGCCATACCGCTGGAAACGGCGACCCACGCCGTTGAACTCGGCCAAACCTTTGACGATGGGGCCGTCGGGCAACTCCAGCTCCGTGGCCACCGCAATGGCGGCCAAGGCGTTGAGCACGTTGTGCTCGCCCGGCAAATTCAAGGTGACCTGCAACTCCGGCATGACAGCGCCGTTGCGCCGCTGCACAGTGAAGTGCATTTGCCCCGCATCGGCACGCACGTTCACCGCCCGCACCATGGCGTCAGCCGCGAATCCATAGGTGACCACGGGCCGGGAAATCATGGGCATGATGGAACGCACGCCTGGATCGTCCACACACAACACGGCTGCGCCGTAAAACGGCATGCGGTGGATGAAATCAACAAAGGCGGACTTGAGACGCGCAAAGTCGTGCCCATAGGTGTCCATGTGGTCGGCGTCGATGTTGGTGACGACCGCCATCACGGGCAGCAAGTTCAGGAAGGAGGCATCAGACTCGTCAGCCTCTACCACGATGTAGTCGCCCGAGCCCAAACGCGAGTTGGCCCCAGCCGCATTCAATCGGCCCCCGATCACAAACGTGGGATCCACACCGGCTTCGGCCAAAACGCTGGTCACCAAACTCGTGGTCGTGGTTTTGCCGTGCGTGCCTGCAATGGCAATGCCCTGCTTCAAACGCATCAACTCGGCCAACATCACGGCACGTGGCACCACAGGAATGCGTTTCGCACGCGCGGCCAGCACTTCGGGATTGCTCGGTTGCACAGCCGTGGAGGTGACCACGGCCTCGGCACCTTGAACGTGGGCGGCGTCATGGCCCAAATGAATGCGAATACCGATCGACTTCAAACGTGTCAAAGTGCTGCTGTCGTTTTGGTCTGAGCCCGACACCACATAACCCAGGTTGTGCAGGATTTCGGCAATGCCACTCATGCCGGCGCCGCCCACCCCGACGAAGTGGATGTGCTTGACGGCGTGCTTCATTGAATCCCCCTTGCGGCGGCGAAAACACACACCAAACACGAGATACAAATCCCCAAACCGTTCGGACTTAGCCTGTCGAAGTCCTTGATTTGATTGCCACCACCCTTCGACAAGGCCTTTAGTCCTGAGCCCCGTCGAAGGGTCAGGGCGAACGGCTTTTTTTGGGTGCGCTCTGGCTTCATGCAACCACCAATCTTTCTAGTTCATCGGCCACACGCGCAGCCGCTTTGGGTTTGGCCAAGGCGCGTGCCTTGGTGGCCATGATCAGCAAAGCCTCGCGTGTCAATGTTTTGAAGAACTCGGCCAGTTGTTTCGGCGTGAGTTCCGTCTGCGGCAGATGAATCGCCGCACCTTGTGCCGCCAACCAAGCGGCGTTGTCACGTTGATGGCTGGTCGTGCTCACGACCAAAGGCACAAGCACACTGGCGACACCCGCGGCACACAACTCGCTGACGGTGATGGCACCCGCACGACACACGATCACATCGCAGGCAGCCAAACGGTCGGCCATGTTGTCGATGAAGGGCAGCACCTCGGCTTGCACTTGGGATGCCGCGTAGGCCGCTTGCACGGCTTCGACATTGCTTGCACCTGTTTGATGGATGATGGTGGGCCGCTGGCTGGCGACCAACAACGACAGCGCTGCAGGCAGCGTTTCGTTCAAGACTTTGGCACCCAAACTACCGCCCACCACCAAGATGCGCAAAGGACCTGAGCGTCCTTCAAACCGCTGCTCTGGTCGCGGCAGGTTCTCGATCTCGGCCCGCACAGGGTTGCCGGTGACCACGCCTTGTTTGACCCTGCCAACGGCTGGTCCGTCAAACCCAAACGCCACTTTGTCTGCCACGGGCAACAAGCTCTTGTTGCTCATCAGCAATGCCGCATCGGCGTTGACCAGCATCAGGGGTTTGTTCAACAGGGAGGCCATCAAGCCACCCGGAAAACACACATAACCGCCCATGCCCAGAACCACGCGGGCTTGGCGGCGACGGATGACTTGCAAGCAGTGCCAAAACGCCAGCAGCAGACGCAGCCCACCCGTCAGGGTGTGCAGCAAACCCTTGCCACGCAAGCCACTGAAGGTGATGGTGTCCAGCGGAATTTGCGCCGGGGGCACGAGCTTGTTCTCCATGCCATGAGAGGTCCCCAACCAACTGACCGTCCAGCCACGGCTTTGCATTTCCTGCGCCACAGCCAGGCCAGGAATGATGTGACCGCCGGTGCCTGCGGCCATGATGAGCAGGTGTTTGGAGGAGGTCATGCGCGGCCTCCGCGCACAAGGACTCGATTTTGGCTGCGCCGAAACAGCCAACGGTCACGCCTGCGGCGTGCCCCCGCGTTTTCTGCGCTGCGCTTGAACAACGCGGTCATGCGCGGCCTCCGCGCACAAGGACTCGATTTTGGCTGCGCCGAAACAGCCAACGGTCACGCCTGCGGCGTGCCCCCGCGTTTTCTGCGCTGCGCTTGAACAACGCGGTCATGCGCGGCCTCCGCGCACAAGGACTCGATTTTGGCTGCGCCGAAACAGCCAACGGTCACGCCTGCGGCGTGCCCCCGCGTTTTCTGCGCTGCGCTTGAACAACGCGGTCATGCGCGGCCTCCGCGCATGAGTTGTCTGTTTTCAATATCAACTCGGAGAACAATCGCCAGGGCCACGATATTCATCAGAATGGCTGAGCCGCCAAAGCTCATCAAAGGCAAGGTCAATCCCTTGGTGGGCAACACGCCCAAGTTCACGCCCATGTTGATGAAGGCTTGGCCGCCCATCCACACGCCCACACCCTGCGCGAACAAACCCGCAAAGACCCGATCCAGCACGATGGCTTGGCGGCCGATGACGAAGACGCGGCGAGCCAGCAAAAAGAAAGCAAGCACCACGCAGGCCACGCCCACAAACCCGAGCTCTTCGCCAATGACGGCCAGCAAGAAATCGGTGTGGGCTTCGGGCAGGTAGTGGAGTTTTTCAACGCTGCCACCCAAGCCTTGACCAAACAGTTCGCCCCGGCCAAACGCAATCAACGAGTGTGAGAGTTGATAGGCCTTGCCCAAGGTGTACTTTTCGTCCCAAGGGTTGAGGTAGGCAAAGATGCGTTCACGACGCCAATCACTGAGCGTGATCATCAGCACAAAAGCACCCACCAGCACGGCGCTGATGAGGAAAAACATACGGCCATTCACGCCACCCAAGAACAAGATGCCCATGGCGATGGTGGCAATCACCAGGAATGCGCCCATGTCAGGCTGAGCCAAGAGCAAGAGCCCCACCACAGCCACCGATACGGCCATGGGCAGCACGGCTTGCAGGAAGTCTTCTTTGACCTCCATCTTGCGAACCATATAACCCGCCGCATACAAAGCCATGGCAAGTTTGGCCAATTCGGACGGCTGAAAGTTCATCACACCAATGGGTATCCAGCGGCGCGCACCGTTCACGCCTTTGCCAATGGCAGGAATCAACACCAGCACCATCAGCAACAAAGAAAAAGCGAACAACCACGGCGCGAAACGCTCCCACACAGCCACCGGGATTTGAATCACCACCAAGGCGGCCAAGGTGGCGATCACGATGGACAAGACATGACGCGACAAAAAGTGTGTGGGCTGGTAGCGCGCGAACTTGGGGTTATCGGGCAGCGCCACCGAGGCGCTGTAAACCATGACCAATCCCAGGGCCAGCAAAGCCACAACCAAACACACGAGCACTTGGTCAAACCCGGAGATGCGGGTGGGCTCGCTGCGGCCCACGCTGACCCAGTCGCGAATCGGCACCTGCGCGCCACTGGCCTCGTCGCCCGCGGAACGGCGCTTGCGCCACCACTGCCCCAGGCTACGCAAGGGATTCCATCCCGATTTGGCGGCGAGGCTGGTGTTCACGCTTGCCCCCTGTCTTGTGCTCGGGTCAGCACCGTGTTCACAAACACTTCGGCGCGGTGGGCGTAGTTTTTGAACATGTCCAAGCTGGCACAGGCTGGGCTGAGCAACACCGCGTCGCCGCTTTGCGCTTGGTCAAAAGACCAGTTTGTTGCCAACTCCAAACTTTCGTGCCGCTGCACCGGGAGTTGCAAAGCCGCCAACACGCGTTCAATCACCTCGGCATCACGGCCAATGGTGGCCACTGCGCGAGCATGGCGCTGCAGCGGGGCGAGCAAGGGGGCGAAGTCTTGGCCTTTGCCGTCACCACCCAAAATCACGACCAACTTCGCCGGGGTGCGGTCGGCACCGAGTCCCTCGATCGCTGCGACGGTCGCGCCGACATTGGTGCCCTTGCTGTCGTCGAACGCATCGACCCCATCGATGGTTCCCACATGCTCCACGCGGTGGGGCTCGCCGCTGTATTCGCGCAAACCGTGCAGCATGGGAGCCAAAGGGCAGCCCACGGCAGTGGCCAGGGCCAACGCTGCCAAGGCATTGGCGGCATTGTGGCGACCGCGCACCCGCAGTGCATCGGCGGGCATCAGGCGCTGGATGATGATTTCTTCTTCCAGGACCACGCCCCTTTTGGGTTTGATGGTTTCGTCCGCTTCCATGGCGCGCACGAGCCAAGCCATGCCGTTTTCTTGGATCAAACCAAAGTCGCCTGGGTGTTCGGGGGCGTTCAAACCGAAACGCACCACTTGGCGGGGTATCCACTTGGGTGCTTTGGCTTTGCCTTGGGGCGTGGGTGCTTTGGGCACCATGTTCTCCACCAAAACATCGTCGCGGTTGATCACCATGACGGCCTGCTTGCCAAAGACACGGGCTTTGGCTGCCGCATACGCGGCCATGTCGCCGTGCCAGTCCAAATGGTCTTGGGTGAGGTTGAGAACGGTGGCACTGCTGGGCTCAAAACCTTTGGCTTCATCGAGCTGAAAGCTGGACAGCTCCAGCACCCACACGTCGGGCAGGTGCTCAAACACGGGGCCAGGAGGTGGCGGTGGAATGAGACCGGGTGGGAGTTGGCCGTCGATGTTGATGGGGGTATCGTCGCTGGGTTCGTTGGCTGGGTCTGTGGCCGGATCGGCACAAGACTCATCCACTTGCGCAGCAGACTCCACCGCCAACTCCGTTCGGGCTGAGCCTGTCGAAGCCAGCGCGCTGAGAGGCTCGTTGGTCGACGCCAGGGCTTCGGACGCAGTTTCAATGGTCGTGACCTCGGATCCCACCTCCGTTCGGGCTGAGCCTGTCGAAGCCGTGTGCTCGGCCTCTGCGGCTTCAGGACCCTCGGGCCCTTCGACAGGCTCAGGGTGAACGGAGGGGGAGGCGGGCTCCAAATCCAGCGCGTCCGACAAGGTCTGCAACATGGTCGGTCCTATGTTGCCCGCCAGTGCCACGCGTTTGTCGGCGCGCTCAACCAACATGGCCGTCATCGACGCGGTGGTGGTTTTCCCATTGGTGCCGGTGATGGCAATCACCTTGGGCGCATAGCCCCGCTCCAGCTTCAGGTCAGCCAGCGCATGCGCAAAGAGATCCAACTCGCCTTGCAGCAAGATGCACCGCTCTACCGCTGCTGCCAGCGGCGCAGCGATGCGTGCATCGTTGGGCGCCAACCCCGGGCTTTTCAGAATGAGTTGCACGCCGTCGAAGGCCGCTTCTCCCAAGTCGCCCGTGATCAGCGTTGCGGCTGGGACATGCTCATTCAAAGCACCGGCCTGCGGTGGCGACTGGCGCGAGTCCCACACCCGCACGTTTGCTCCGCAGCGCGCGCACCACCGGGCCATGGCCAAGCCGGACTCGCCCAAGCCCAGAACCAATACCGTGATGCCACTCAAGAATTTCATGTGTCGCTCAAACTCATCTCAACGCAACTTCAAACTTGCCAAACCCACGAGGCACAGCAGCATGGTGATGATCCAAAAACGAACCACCACCTGGGTTTCTTTCCAACCCGATTTTTCAAAGTGGTGGTGCAGCGGCGCCATCTTCAGAATTCGGCGGCCTTCGCCATAGCGTTTCTTTGTGTATTTGAAGTAGGTCACCTGCAACATCACCGACATGGCTTCGACCACAAAGATGCCGCCCATGATCGCCAGCAGAATTTCCTGACGTGTGATCACGGCGATGGTTCCGAGTGCGCCCCCCAAAGCCAGCGCACCCACATCACCCATGAACACTTGGGCCGGATGGGCGTTGAACCACAGGAAGGCCAAACCGGCACCGGCCATGGCTGAGCAAAACACCAGCAACTCCCCTGCACCCGGAATGTGCGGAATGAAGAGGTATTTGCTGAACACCGCATTGCCGGTCACGTAAGCAAACACGCCCAGCGCCGAGCCCACCATGACCACCGGCATGATGGCCAGACCATCCAAACCGTCGGTGAGGTTGACGGCATTGCTGGCCCCCACGATGACGAGGTAGGTCAGGATGATGAAGCCGGCGACTCCGAGCGGGTAACTCACCGTTTTGAAGAAGGGCACGATCAGGTCGGCCTTGTTGGGCAAGGGCAAGGTGAAGCCGCTGGTCACCCATTGAAAAAACAACTCGGCGACGCGGGCGTTGGAGGTTTCCGAGACGCTGAAGGCCAAGTAAAACGCGGCGATCAAACCAATCAGCGATTGCCAAAAATACTTTTCCCTGGACGCCATGCCCTCGGGGTTTTTCTGAACCACCTTGCGCCAATCGTCCACCCAACCGATTGCTCCAAATCCGAAGGTCACCAGCATGACGATCCACACGAAGCGGTTGGTCCAGTCAAACCACAACAAGGTGCTCAGCGCAATGGACAACAAGATGAGCACGCCACCCATGGTGGGTGTGCCGCTTTTGACCAAGTGGCTTTGCACGCCATAGTCGCGCACGGGTTGACCTATCTTCAACGCAGCCAAACGACGTATCACCCAAGGGCCGAGGGCCAGACCAATCAAGAGCGCCGTCATCGCGGCCATCACGGCGCGGAAGGTGAGGTACTGAAATACGCGCATGAAGCCCCAGTCGGGGTTCATGGTTTGCAACCACTCGGCCAGACTAGGCAGCATGGGCTTCTCCGTTCTTGTTCTGGTCTTGCATGAGTGCGTCCACCACCTGGTCCATCTTCATGAAACGCGAGCCTTTGACCACCACCGATGTGCATTCAGGCGCTTGTGGCAAAGCGGACAGCAACTCGGTCACGGTGTCGAAATGTTGGGCGCCGCTGAAAGCCCTGGCCGCTTCGATGGACGCCGCGCCTGCGGTCCACAGGGCATCGATGCCCTGTTGCCGGGCATAGGCCCCCACCTCGCGGTGGAAGGCGGGACCGTGGTCACCCACCTCGCCCATGTCGCCCAGCACCAACCAGCGTGGTCCTGGCAGCGCGGCCAGCACATCGATGGCGGCGCGCACTGAGTCGGGGTTGGCGTTGTAGCTGTCGTCCACCAAGGTGACGGTGCGCCCTGCTTGAACGAATTGTTTGAGCTGCGAGCGACCCTTGACGGGCGTGAATGTTTCCAGGCCTTGCACCACGGCAGCCAAAGGGCAACCCGCAGCCAAGGCGCAGGTGGCGGCAGCCAAAGCATTCTTCACGTTGTGCAACCCGGCCACGGCCAAATGCAGGTCGGCACGGCCCACAGGGGTTTGTATGGCAACAGACCAGTGCGGCAATCCATGAACAGCCGACACCCAATGGGCTTGCCCCCACACATCGGCCGCGTCGCTCCAACCAAACGTCATGGTGCGGCGCGCGCCACTCAAACGCTTCCACACCGGCGTGAATTCATCATCGGCTGGAAACACCGCCACGCCATCCGACGGCAAGGCCTCGATCACCGCGCCGTTTTCTAAGGCAACCGCTTCCACGGTCGACATGAACTCTTGGTGTTCGCGCTGGGCGTTGTTGACCAAGGCGACCGTGGGCGCCGCCATCGCTGCCAAGCCAGCGATCTCTCCGGGGTGGTTCATCCCCAGCTCCACGACAGCCGCACGGTGTTCGGCCTGCAGCCTCAACAAGGTGAGCGGCACGCCAATGTCGTTGTTGAAATTGCCTATCGTGGAGAAAGCAGCATCACCCACCCAGGCGCGCAGGATGGACGCGATCATTTGTGTGACCGTGGTTTTGCCATTGCTTCCGGTCACTGCGATCAATGGCAAGGTGAACGAGGCGCGCCACTGCGCCGCCAAAGCCGCCAGAGCCAGTCGTGTGTCTGCCACTTGCACGCCAGGGTGTACCGCGCTCAAGCCTGATGCAGCCAGTGCGGCCACCGCGCCACTGGCAAATGCCTGGGGCAAAAACTCGTGGGCATCAAAACGCTCGCCCTTCAAGGCAACGAACAAATCACCCGTCTGCACACTGCGCGTGTCCGAGTGAACCCGCTGCACGCGGGTTGCCCCATCTCCGACCAGCAGGCAGGGCGCGCCACCGGGCAGTTGCGCTTGCAACATGGCATGGAGCTGGGCCAAGGTCATCATGCGCGCTTTTCCTGTTGCAACCGCTGCACCCGCGTGGCCAGCGCCAACTGTGCCTGGTGGATGTCGGAAAAAGCCAGTTTTCGGCCCTGGATTTCCTGCGTGTCTTCATGGCCCTTGCCGGCCAGCAAGACGACATCCTGCGCCTTGGCCTGCTGAATGGCGTAGGCAATCGCTTCTGCGCGGTCTTCAACTTGCATGGCACGGTTCTGCGATGAAAGCCCGCTTGCTATTTGCGCCAAGATGGCTGCTGGGGATTCGTCGCGGGGGTTGTCGCTGGTCAACACAATTTGGCCCGCGTACCGTTGGGCAACCGCTGCCATCAAGGGCCGTTTGGTCGCATCGCGATTGCCGCCACAACCAAACACACACCACAGCTGACCCTGCCTGTGTGCAGACCAGGGCAACAAAGCGCGCAGCGCCTTTTCCAGCGCATCGGGGGTATGGGCATAGTCCACGACCACCTCGGGTAAATCGATGGTGGAGGTTTTGTGATCCAACACCACACGCTGCATGCGGCCGGGCACCGGTGTCAGCCCCGTGCAAACGGCCACGGCGTCGGCCAAGGGCACAGCAAGGGCCCTCAAAGCGCCAATGACAGCCAGCAAGTTGGCGACGTTGTAGTCGCCGATCAAACGGGTGCGTACCTGGTGCTGGTGTTCACCTTCATTCAACGTGAACTGCAGACCGCCGCTGTCGTTCATGATGTGGGTCGCAGACAAACGGGCGCTGCCGCTGGTGGAATAGGTCCACAACTCAAGCGGCTTGCCGCCCAATTTTTCTGCGAGCAAGGCCCCTTGGGCATCGTCCACATTCACCACGGCAGAGCGCAGACCCGGCCAGGCGAAGAGCGCTGCCTTGGCCTGCCAATAGGCATCCATGCTGCCGTGGTAGTCCAAGTGGTCTTGGGTGAAATTGGTGAACAGGGCCACGTCAATGTGGGTGCCAGCCAGTCGGTGTTCTGACAAGCCGATGGAAGAGGCCTCCAAAGCGCAAGCAGAGAAACCTTGCTGCACGAACGAACGCAGTGCTGCTTGTAAGGTGACAGGGTCGGGCGTGGTGAGGCCGGTCGGTGACACCTGGGCGCTCTCGCCCACCGACGAGCCCACGGGAGGCGGCTCACCCACACCCAAGGTGCCCACCACACCGCAGCGTTGACCCAATGCCGTGAGCGCTTGCGCCATCCACCACGCGGTGGACGTTTTGCCATTGGTGCCCGTGGTCGCCACCATCTTCAGCTGGGTGCTGGGCTCTTTCTCGAACAAAGACGCCAACACACCCGTGTGTTGTTTCAGCCCAGTGAAGGTGGCCACTTTGCTCGGGTCGATAAAACCAAACGCCCGGTCACCCTCGGCCTCCACCAAACAGGCCACAGCGCCCGCTGCCCAGGCCGCATCCACGAAACGGCGACCATCGGTGGCATAACCAGGCCAGGCGATGAAGGCACTGCCGGCCTGCACCAGCCGACTGTCGGCACACAGACGCACTGCTCCTTGCGCCTGCAGCCAAGCCAATGCTTCTTCAATAGTGGCCAAATGCAGCGGTGCCATCAGAAGCTCTCCTCCACCGCAGGGAGTTGGCGCGTGACGATGTGGGGGCGAACCTCCATGTCAGGCGCCACATTCAAAGTACGCAAGGTTTGCTGCACCACCGCACTGAATACCGGGGCCGCCACTAAACCTCCGTAGTACTGGCCATTGCTGGGCTCATCCACCATCACGGCCACCACGATGCGTGGGTTTTTGATGGGGGCCAAACCGACAAACCAAGCGCGGTATTTTTTCTCCGCGTAACCTTTACCTTCTTGTTTGTGCGCCGTACCGGTTTTGCCGCCCACGGAATAACCAATGGCCTGCGCCAGCGGCGCGGTGCCGCCATCACCTGCGGCCATCTGCAGCATCTTGCGCATGGCGGCCGCTGTTGCTGGAGAGATGACACGCGTGCCGGACACAGGCTGGTCTTGTTTCAACAAGGACACAGGCATCAGCTCGCCATCGTGGGCGAATACCGTGTAGGCACGTGCCAACTGGAACAAGGAAGAGGACAAGCCATAGCCATAACTCATCGTGGCTTGCTCGATCGGCCGCCATGTTTTGTAAGGGCGCAGTCGCCCCGTGACGACACCGGGGAAGTTGAGCTGAGGCCGCTGACCGAGGCCCACGTCGGTGAACATGTCGTACATCTCGCGTGGCTGCATTTGCATGGCCATCTTCACGGTGCCGACGTTGCTGGATTTTTGAATCACCTCCTCCACGGTCATGTCGCCGTGAGGGTGTGCGTCAGTAATCGGCAAACCCGTCACCATCATGCGGCCGGGCGCGGTTGGAATCACCGTGGACGGTTTGACACGACCGCTTTCGATGGCCAGTGCAGCCACAAAGGGTTTCATGGTGGAGCCCGGCTCGAAGGTGTCGGTCAGTGCGCGGTTGCGCAGTTGCGCACCGGTGAGATTTCTTCGGTCGTCAGGATTAAAACTGGGGTAGTTGGCCAGGGCCAGCACTTCACCACTTTGTGCGTCCAGTACAACGACACTGCCCGCTTTGGCTTTGTGTTGGGCCACTGCATCGCGCACACGTTGGTAAGCAAAGAACTGAATTTTGGAATCAATGGACAGCTCGATGTCGCGTCCATCCACCGGTGCCACGCTCTCGCCGATGTCTTCGACCACACGGCCCAATCGGTCCTTGATGACACGGCGACTGCCATCGCGGCCTGACAGCTCGCTTTGAAACGCCAGCTCAATGCCCTCTTGGCCTTTGTCTTCGATGTTATTGAAACCGACCACGTGGGCAGCCGACTCACCCTCGGGGTATTTGCGTTTGTACTCGCGCACCTGGTGCACCCCGCGCACGCCGAGTGCCCGCACTTCTTGGGCCACGGTGTCGTCCACCTGCCTGCGCAGCCAAACAAAGTTGGGGTTATCCGACAAGCGCTTGTCTAACTCGGCAGGCGTCATGTTCAACAACTTGGCCAACTGACGGCGCTGTGTTTTGTCGGCTTCGAAATCTTTCGGAATGGCCCACAGCGATGGAGCGGGCACACTGGATGCCAACAACAAGCCATTGCGGTCAGTGATACGACCTCGGCTGGCTGACAGCTCCAAAGTGCGCGCGAAACGCATTTCACCTTGGCGCTGAAAAAAGTCCGCACCAATCACCTGCACATAGAGTGCGCGGCCGAGCAGCACACAAAAAGCCAAACCAATCAGCGCCACCAAAAAACGCGAGCGCCAAGGTGGCGTCTTGGACGCGAGCAGGGGGCTGCTGGTGTAGTTCACACTGCGCACGCTGCTGTGGCCGGTAGCGCCAGGCGCGCTGCGGTGGCTGGTGGGCATGCGGCCAGCCATCAGCGCACCTCCTGTGTCGTATTGCCAGAAGTCGGCGCTGAGGCCGGGCCGCTGACATAGTGCGTCACATTGGGTGATGCAGTGCGCATGGCCAATTTTTCACGCGCGGTTTTTTCCACACGCAGCGGCGTGGCCTGGGACTGTTGTTCGGTTTTCAGGCGCTCAAAATCGCTGTCGAGCTGGCGAGCCTCGCTTTTAGCTTTGTCCAGAAGTGTGAATTGGCGACGCGCGTCATAAGACACTCGTACGAGGTACAGGCTGCTGACAATCAAGGCCAATAACAACAGCACGTTAAAGCGGGTCATACAACCACCGCCGTGCGCTGTGCGACACGCAAGATGGCGGAACGCGAGCGCGGATTGGCCGCCACCTCCGCGCCGCTGGGCTTGATACGCGCCAGCGCTTGGAGGCGCATGGCTTTTTCGGGCGCAAATGGCGCACGGCGATCAAACTCAGCCTTGCTCTCGCGGGCGATGAAGGTTTTGACGATGCGGTCTTCGAGTGAGTGAAAACTGATGACCGCCAAGCGGCCGCCCGGCATCAGCAAGTTCAAGGACGCCTTTAAGGCGCGCTCCAACTCGTCCAGCTCTGCGTTCACAAAAATGCGCAGGGCCTGGAAAGTGCGTGTCGCAGGGTCTTGGCCGGGCTCCCTCGTTCTGACAGTGCGCGCCACCACGTCGGCCAACTCGCGTGTGGTGCGCACGGGCTGGCCGGCTTCACGTCTCGCCACCAGGGCTTTGGCCACCTGTACGGCAAATCGTTCTTCACCGTAGTCGCGTATCACCTGGGCGATGTGGGATTCGTCGGCACGCGCCAGGTAGTCGGCCGCACTTTCGCCACGGCTGGTGTCCATGCGCATGTCCAGCGGGCCATCAAAACGAAAACTGAAACCACGCTCTGGGTTGTCAATTTGCGGCGACGACACGCCCAAGTCCAGCAGCACACCATGCACCTGTTGAATGCCCTGCGCCGCCAGTACATCGACCATGTTCGCAAATGCGGTGTGATGAATGGAAAAACGCGGGTCATCGACCCGCGTCTGCCCTGATGTTGCAGCAGCCACTGCATCCAGATCGCGGTCCAGGGCGAGCACCCTGCCCTTCTCGCCTAAACGCTGTAAGAGCGCGCGGGTGTGGCCACCTCGTCCGAAGGTGCCATCCACGTAAGTCCCCTGCGGATCGCTCACGAGTGCATCCACCGCTTCGTGGAGCAGCACCGTGGTGTGGGCGAACGTGGGGGTGACGGACGTGGCGTTCATCAGCATGCCGCTCAGAAGCTGAAGTCTTTCAACGCGTCAGGCATGTCGGACTGCATCACGCGCGCCTCATGCTCGGCGTAACGCGCACTGTCCCAGAGTTCAAAGTGGCTGCCCATGCCGAGCAACATCACACCTCGGTCACGGTGCAGATCGGCGGCCGTGCGGAGTTCGGGGGAGATCAACACACGTGAAGCCGCGTCGATCTCCACGTCCATGGCGTTGCCCAGAAAGATGCGCTTCCAGCCGCTGGCTGACATTGGCAGCGCAGCCACCTTGTCGCGGAAAGACTCCCACGCCGGACGCGGAAAAATCATCAACGAACCTTCGGGGTGTTTGGTGATGGTCAACTCGCTCACCCCCATAGCCGCCAACACCTCCCGGTGCCGCGCAGGCATGGCAATGCGACCCTTGACATCAAGAGTCAGCGCCGACGCCCCTTGGAAGACGATGTTTGCCACTGAGAGAACCATTCGTTGGGCGATCGCAACGCGTCGCCATCACCACAAAAACCCACAAAAATGCACTTTGATGCACTTTAGCGCATTCCTCTTGGCAAGGTCAATGAAATGTGTAAGAAAAATCAATTAAATCAAGCACTTAGCAAACATGCGGCAAGTGATTTTCGATTTGGAAAGTCGTTCAAAAACAAGCACTTACCAGGAGCTATGAAAGTGTTGGGTGAGCATTTTTATTGATCCACCTCGGGTTTTCACGGGCTGCCATTTGGAAAAAAGCAATTCCACGGGCAACACACCGTTGACAAGATTCCATAATTCCATGATTATGGAAACATGGAAGAACAAATAGCCATCACCTCTCTTGCGGCCCTGGCCCAAAGCATGCGGCTGCGAATTTTTCGTGCTTTGGTGGGCGCAGCGCCGCAAGGGCTGACGCCCAGCGCGCTGTGCGCCACCTTGGATGTACCGGCCTCCACGCTGTCCTTCCACCTGAAGGAGTTGACGCATGCGGGTTTGGTGTCTCAAGAACGAGAGGGCCGCAACCTCATCTACAAGCCCTCGCTGGCCCACATGAACGAACTCTTGGCTTACCTCACCGCGCACTGCTGCCAAGGCACGTCGTGCGCCACCACCGCAGCACCTGACTGCACCACCTGCTGAACGGAGAACTCTGCATGAAACGTTTCCACGTCCACCTGCATGTCGATGACCTCGCCCAGAGCATCGGCTTTTATTCCAAACTCTTTGCGGCCGACCCCACCCGGGCGGAGAGCGACTACGCCAAGTGGATGCTGCAAGACCCGCCGGTGAACTTTGCAATTTCCACGCGCGGCAACAAACCCGGCATTGACCACCTGGGCATCCAGGCTGACAACGAAGCCGAATTGGCTGAGTTGAAAGCACGCGCCTCATCGGCCGACATGGCCGTTCTCGATGAAGGTGCCACCACCTGCTGCTACGCCCGCAGCGACAAACACTGGGTGACCGACCCACAAGGCATTGCCTGGGAACATTTCCAAACGCTGGGCAACATCCCCGTGTTCAACGAAAAAGAAGCGGTCAAGTCCGAAGCGCCCACGGCTGCATCTGCATGCTGCGCCCCAACAGTGAGTGCAGAACCGGTTGCCGCGTGTTGCCCACCAACACGCGGCAAAACCATCAACATTCCCGTCAAGTCATCCACTTCATGTTGCTGAGGTATTCATGAGCACACCCACCTACAACATCCTCTTTATCTGCACTGGCAACTCCGCCCGCTCCATCTTGGCGGAGGGTTTGATGAACCAACTCGGTAAAGGCCAGTTCAAGGCCTACTCTGCGGGCAGCCATCCCAATGGCAGCGTCAACCCCTTCGCTTTGTCCACGTTGAAGGCGCTGCACATTCCAAACGATGGCTACCGAAGCAAGAGTTGGGATGAGTTCGCGCAGGAAGATGCGCCCGCGCTCGACTTTGTTTTCACCGTGTGCGACAACGCTGCCGGTGAGGTGTGCCCGGTGTGGCCCGGCCAGCCGATGACGGCCCATTGGGGTGTCGCCGACCCCGGCCATGCGCCCGGTGGCGACGATGAAAAAAGCAGAGCCTTCATGGACACCGCCATCGTTCTGAAACGCCGCATTGAGCTGATGCTGGCCTTGCCCATCGCCACGCTGGCGCGTTTGTCCTTGCAAAAAGAACTCGACACCATCGGCCGCACCCAGGCCTGAACCCCTGACCTGTTGTTCTCATCATGACCACCCACGTTCTTATTCTGTGCACCCACAACTCCGCCCGCAGCGTGCTGTCCGAGGCCATGCTCAACCACTGGGCCAAAAAACTCGGTCGCGATGTGGTGGCCCACAGCGCAGGCAGCGCGCCCAGTGGTCGCATCAATCCCTTTGCCCTCGAGGCACTCAACAAGGTCGGCATCGACACCAGCTACACGCGCAGCAAAAGTTGGGATGAGTTCAGCCAAGATGGCGCGGTGCCTTTGTCCATCGTCATCACCGTGTGCGACAGCGCAGCAGCGGAAACTTGCCCCGTGTTTTTTGGCGGCCCAAGCGGCGCTCAACCCGTGAAGGTGCACTGGGGCTACCCTGACCCGTCCAATGCCGAAGGTGGCGACGAAGGCAAACGCCGCGCGTTTGAATTGACCCGTCAGGCCATCGGCTACCGCATGCTTCAACTGCTGTCGTTGCCCCTGGAAACCCTGTCGCCCGCTGCGCTCAAAGAGGCCCTGGTGGCCATCGGACAAAGCTAATTCGACATGTCCACCCATCACACCCCACCCCAGCAATGGCTGGCCGAACTGCTGGGCACGGCCCTTTTGTTGGCGGTTGTCATTGGCTCGGGCATCATGGCCGAGAAGCTCTCGGGCGGCAACGTCGCCATCGCCCTCTTGGCCAACACCTTGGCCACTGTCGGCGGCCTCTATGTGCTGATTGAAGCGCTCGGCCCGATCAGCGGCGCGCATTTCAACCCGGCGGTGAGTTTGGTGATGGCCTTGCGCGGCGCTTTGCCCAAGTCGCAACTGCTGCCTTACATCGCCGCCCAATTGCTGGGCGCCATGCTCGGCGCCTGGCTCGCCCACCTGATGTTCGACATGACGGTGATGCAGTGGTCCAGCAAACTGCGCAGCGGCACGGGTCAATGGGTGGCCGAGGCGGTGGCCACAGCGGGCTTGCTCTTCATCATCTTGCGCTCGCCGGCCGGCCGTGCGCCGGCCATGGTGGCGGCCTACATCGGTGCGGCCTATTGGTTCACCGCTTCCACCTCGTTCGCCAACCCGGCTGCTGCCTTTGGCCGCATGTTCAGCGACAGTTTTGCCGGCATTGCACCGCAGAGTGCGCCGGGATTTGTGGTGGCGCAGTTGGCTGGTGCCTTCATCGGCTGGGGTTTGTACGAAACACTGCGGGGCAGACACGCGTCTGCACCTACATCCGCGTCAGCGGCGCCCTCACCCAATTGATGTTTTCACAAAACATGACAAATCCAAATCCGTTCGCACCGACCCTTCGACGGGGCTCAGGACTAAGAGCCGCTTACAAAACACTGCATACACCGTTCGCCCTGAGCTTGTCGAAGGGCCTTGCACCGAGGTACGCGCTAACTTCGACAAGCTCAGCCCGAACGGTTTTGTTAGCGGCTCTAAAGGCCTTGTCGAAATGCTTCACCGAGGTGCGCGCAGGCTTCGACAAGCTCAGCCCGAACGGTTTGGGGTGTCGCGATTTATGTAAGTTTCAATAAGTGACCCCACATGACCACCACCTCACCGACAAGCGATAGCCGCCCACCCGGCCTGACCTGGTGAGCGCCGCAGAAACACCCCGCCCGCCTTGGCGTCTGGCCATCGCCATCGGCATCACCCAGCTCATCTCCTGGGGATCGGTCTACTACGCCTTCTCCTTGGTGATTTCTCAGCTGGGGCAAGCCACCCACACCGACCGCACCATGGTGGTGGGTGCGTTTTCGATGGCACTCTTGGTGTCTGGTTTGTGCTCGACACCCGTGGGGCGCTGGATTGACCGCCATGGCGGCCGCGGTCTCATGAGTGCGGGCTCGCTGGCGGCTGCGCTCTTGCTCGTCGCCTTGACCCAAGTCACCACCACATGGCAGTTGTATGTCGTGTGGATGGGTTTGGGTGCGGTGATGGCTGCCAACCTCTACGACCCCGCGTTCGCCGTGCTGGCCCAAGCTTTCGCCGGCAAACACCGCCAAGCCATCACCGTGGTCACGGTCTTTGGCGGGCTGGCGAGCACCGTGTTTTGGCCACTGACTCAGGCCCTGGTGCAGCACTTGGGCTGGCAACAGGCCCTGTGGGTGCTGGCAGCATTGCATCTGCTGGTGAACCTGCCGGTGCACGCCTGGATGCTGCCGCGCACCGCTTCGGGCCGCATGTTGAGGGAATCACCGCAGGCTGCTGCCCACAAGGCGCACGAAGCACCACGCACTGCACTGCTGCGTGACCCTGTTTTTTATGGCCTTTGCCTGGCTTTCACGGGGAATGCGCTGGTGTTCTCTGCCATGGCAGTGCACTTCATCTCGCTGATCCACAGCAAGGGTTTGAGCTTGGCGCAAGCCGCGTGGATCGGGGCCTGCATCGGTCCGATGCAAGTGCTGGGACGTCTGCTGGAGCATCAGTTTCTGTCCCACTGGGCGGCATCCAGAGTGGGCCGGGTCGCCATGTGGATGCTGCCTTGCTCGCTGCTGTTGTTGTCCATGCTCGACACACAACTGCCAGGCCTGCTGCTATTTGCCTTCCTCTATGGCGTGGGCAATGGGGTGATGACCTTGGTACGCGGTGCCTTGCCGATGGAGTTGTACGGGCGCAGTCACTACGGCGCGGTCAACGGTGCGCTGGCCACCCCCGTGCAATGGGCCAAAGCCGCAGGGCCCGTGGCGGCGGCTTGGGTGTTGTCGGACTTCAGCGACGTGCAACATTTGTTGTGGCTCTTGGCGGTGGTCTCTGGTGCATCGGCACTGGTGTTTGGGCTGGTCACCAGGCCAAGACGAGCCGCCGTCACACCAAACGACAAACCTGCTCAAAACTAAGGCGCGGGCCACGGGCGTGCAGCTTGCTCGCGTCGCCATAACCCAGGTTGCAAATGAAGTTGGTTTTGACCTCGGTGCCGGACCAAAACGCAGCGTCGACTTGGGGCCCATCAAAACCACTCATCGGTCCGCAGTCCAGACCCAGGGCCCGGGCGGCCAGGATGAAGTACCCACCCTGCAAGCTGCTGTTGCGAAATGCGGTGTCAGCAATGGCTTGCGGCTTGCCAGCGAACCAACTGCGGGCATCGTTGTGCGGGGACAGGGTCGGCAGTTGTTCGTAAAACGCCATGTCCATGCCGATGATGGCGGTGACCGGCGCAGCGCGGGTTTTCTCCACATTGCCTTGGGCCATGCAGGGCAACAAACGTGCTTTGGCCTCAGGGGTGCGCACAAAAACAAGACGCACCGGGTTGCTGTTGGCCGAGGTGGGGGCCCATTTCATCAGCTCATAGACCTGGCGCAGGATGTCGTCGCTCACCGGCTGGGCCGTGAAGGCGCTGTGGGTGCGGGCTTGGGTGAAGAGTTGGTCTGTGCTGATGTTCATGGTGAGGGTTGGAGTGTTCGTTGGGTCAAAGCGCCGCCAGGAGCGGCGCCGACAAAGCGACAATTGTGGAATGTTTGCACCTTCCCAAAACGACGTTCGCACTTTCTTCTGCGAGGCCTATCAAAAACAACGCGCGGGCAGCGCCGTGCTCAGCCCCATGGACGCTTTGGCCTTGGATTGGATTGCAGCGCACCCCGAGTACCACGTCGAGTTGGCCGACCTGCCCGCCGCGCTGGCGGCTGTGTACGACGTAGAAGCGGGCCGCACCAACCCCTTCTTGCATTTGTCCATGCACTTGTCTATCAGCGAACAAGTCTCCATCGACCAACCCAGCGGCATCCGCCAAGCCGTGGAACTGCTGGCCGCTAAACGCGGCTCGCTGCATGACGCCCACCATGAGGTGATGGAGTGTTTGGGCGAGATGGTCTGGGCCTCCCAGCGCAGCGGCTTGCCGCCCGACGGGTTGGCTTATTTGGAGGCGGTGAGGAAGCGAGCGACGCGGGGGTGAGGTCAGTCCTCTTGGCTGAGGATGGCCATGATGTCCTGCCGATCACCCAGCAGGCGAACCACGTCCAGATGATCTTTCGCCTCGAAGTAGAGCCACTGCATTGGGAAACCCTTGACTCGCCAAGACCGCAGTCCGGGAACCTCACACAAAAGACCCAGCTGTGGTGAACCTATGGTGGGCATACGTTGAATCGGCTGGAGCGCAGCCAAGGCGGCGTCGAACACGCGCTCGCCCAGCACAGCACCCCCCTCGTGAGCGTAGTGGCGTGTCGCGTCTACCAAATCTTCTTCCGCCAGGGGGCGAAGCCTGGCCGCTTTCAAAACAAATCGCCTAGGGCCTGTCATCAATTGAATCGCCTCTGCGATTCATTTGATGACAGGCCCTAGGGCGCGCTTCTTCAACTGGGCGGAGACTTTGGGCGTGAGTACACGACCGCTGCCTGAGTTCAACCCTTCCTCAATCAACTCACGCAGGCGCTTCTTGGCCTGCTCTTCTTGATCCCGCCGAATCAACTCACGCAGGTACTCGCTCGTATTGCCGTACTGGCCGGAACGCACACGCTGATCGACGTAGCTGCGCAGGGCTTCGGGAAGTGCAAAGCTCATTGTGTTGGTACTCATGGTTCGCATCATCGCTGCGGGTATCAATAGTTGTCAAGATGGAACCTTGCAAAGCCACTGCGCCACAGGAGATTGAGCGAGCAGCTTGGTGATGCTCAGGGCGCAGGCTCATAACCCGCCTCGGCCAATACCGCGCCCACCGTTGCTTGGCTCTCGACTGTCACCACCTGAACCCGGTGTGTCGGTAAGTCGACGGTCACTGTCGCGTTGGGGTCGAGCTGTTGGATGGCTTCGGTCACGGTGCGCACGCAGTGGCCGCAGGTCATGGTGGGGAGGGTGAATTCCATGGGATCTCCAAAGTTGTCGCAAGGTGGCTCGTCTACTGATTTTGAGCCTTGTGGTGTGCAAGGCTTCTGCGCTGACGCAAAACACGCGGCGATGGTGAGGTCTATGCTCACGCCATGACCTCCATGCTGCCAACCGACACACCCGCGCCCGGCGCAAGTGGGAGCCCGGCCCCCTCCACCGCCGCCACCTTACAACTCGCCATCGACGGCATGACCTGCGCGTCCTGTGTGGCGCGGGTGGAAAAAGCGTTGAACCAGGTCGGTGGTGTCGCATCGGTCAGTGTCAACTTGGCGACCGAGAAGGCCACGGTACAGATCGCGCCGGACATGCGGGATGCGGCTTCCCTGCTCGCGGCACTGCAAGTGGCCGTGAAGAAGGCGGGCTACAGCGCCCGTGCGGTGGATGCGAGCGCCAATGCATCACAGGAAGCGGCCAACATCGCCTCCACCACTCGGCTGCGTGGTTGGGCGGTGGTGGTTGCCGCTTTGTTGAGTGCGCCTTTGGTGGTACCCATGGTCGGCGATTTGCTCGGGCGGCATTGGATGTTGCCCGCGTTGTGGCAGTTTGTCTTGGCGGCACCGGTGCAGTTTTTTTTCGGTGCGCCGTTCTACCGTTCCGCTTGGCGCGCGGTGCGTGCGGGCAGCGGCAACATGGATGTGCTGGTGGTGCTGGGGACGAGTGCGGCCTTTGGGCTGAGTGTTTGGACTTGGCTCACGAGTCCCCATGGCACAAGCGCCGTCATGCCAGCGCTGTATTTCGAATCGGCAGCGGTTGTCATCACCCTCGTGATGCTCGGCAAGTGGCTGGAGGCCCGCGCCAAGCGTGAAACCACTGCCGCGCTGCGGGCCTTACAAGCCTTGCGGCCCGAGCGGGCGCGGGTGTTGCGCGCCGGCGTGGTGCTGGACCTGCCACTGGCCGAAGTGGTGGTCGGCGACGAAGTGCAGCTGCGCCCTGGCGAGCGTGTGCCGGTCGATGGCTTGGTGCTGGAGGGCCAGAGCCAGATGGACGAGTCCCTGCTCACAGGCGAAAGCCTGCCTGTGCTCAAAAAGCCAGGCGATGGTGTGACGGGTGGGGCCATCAATGGCGACGGCCTGCTGCGGCTGCGCACCACGGCGGTGGGGGCCGAAACGGCCCTGTCGCGCATCGTGCGGCTGGTCGAATCAGCCCAGGCGCTCAAAACGCCCATGCAACGTTTGGTGGACCAAGTCAGCAGTGTCTTCGTGCCCGTGGTCATTGGGGTGGCGCTGCTGACGGCTTTGGCGTGGTGGTGGGTTCAAGGTGACGTGGCCATCGCCATCTTGCATGCGGTGGCGGTGCTCGTGATTGCCTGCCCCTGTGCACTGGGTTTGGCCACGCCCACAGCCATCATGGTGGGCACAGGCCTGGCCGCCAAACACGGCATCTTGATTCGTGATGCGGTGGCACTTGAAGCCCTACAAGCGGTCGGGCTGGTGGCTTTTGACAAGACGGGCACGCTGACCATGGGGCGGCCCACGCTGACCTCTGTGCTGCCACTGCAGACCGGTCTATCCGAAGGCCAAGCGCTGGCTTGGGCGGCAGGACTGCAATCTGGCAGCGAACATCCGCTGGCCCATGCTGTGATGGTGGCCGCAAAAAGCCAGAACGTGGTGGCGGGCAAAGTGCGAGGGTTGCGCAGCTTGCCCGGGCGTGGGGTGCAAGCGCAGATTCAAACCGGCACTCAAAGCCACCACATCACCCCCTCGACGCCGTCGATGCCATCAGGCGATGACCTGCCCCCCCAACCCGATGCACCTGCCATCTCCGTTCGGGCTGAGCCTGTCGAAGCCCCGGTGGCACGCGCTACCCTTCGACAAGCTCAGGGCGAACGGTTAAGAGCCGCTAACAAAACCGTTCGGGCTGAGCTTGTCGAAGCCAGCGCGTACCTCGGTGCAAGGCCCTTCGACCTCGGGGCGAACGGTGTATGCAGTGTTTTGTTAGCGGCTCTAAGTATTCAAACGGCCTCAGAAACAGCAGCCCTGCAACTCGGCAGCACCGCCTGGATGCATGAGCTGGGGGTCGATGCCGCGGTGTTGGAACAACACGCCGCAGCCTTCACCCGGCAAGGCCACACGGTGTCATGGCTGGCTGCCAGCCAAGCAACAGGCGCACCCGAGCTGCTGGCCCTCTTGGCTTTCGGTGATCGCATCAAACCCGAGGCGGCCCAGGCCATCGCGCAACTTCACAGCATGGGGCTGCGAACGATGCTGATCAGTGGCGACAACCCGCAGGCCGCGCAAACAGTCGCGGACCAACTGGGCATACGCGACGTGAAGGCCCAGGTGCTGCCCGAAGGCAAAGCGGCTTTGATTGCGCAGCTGCGCCAGCAACTTCAGCAAACTCCAGGGCAGGCGCATGCCAAGGTGGCCATGGTGGGCGACGGCGTGAACGACGCACCTGCCCTGGCGGCGGCAGATGTCGGCATCGCCATGGCCAATACGCACCTCGACGGCGGACAAAGCGGCAGCGATGTGGCCATGGCCACGGCGGGCATCACCTTGTTACGAGGAGATGTGGGTTTGGTGGCCCAGGCGATCTCCTTGTCCAAACGCACGCAATCCAAGATCAAACAAAACCTGGGCTGGGCTTTTGTCTACAACCTGGTGGGCATTCCACTGGCCGCCCTGGGCTATTTGAGCCCCATGCTGGCCGGAGGGGCGATGGCACTGTCCAGCGTGAGTGTGGTGCTCAATGCTTTGAGTTTGCGGCGCTGGCGGCCGAGCCCCGGAGAAGCTGCATTGCAAGCAAAAACATGATCCGCATTTTTATGGCGTTGTTCATGCCCATCACCAGCCTCGAATTGAATCGACAGGCTGAGGGCACCCAAAGGGCCTGCAGCCTTTGGCTTGGTCTTCACCACGAAAGGCGGCCGGTGGTCTCATGTGGTGGTGCATGCCGCCCTTTCTAGCCCGGATGTTTCACCGGGGACGCGCCCGAGTGGGCGGAGATGCGGTGCGCTGGCAAGGGTGTAGCAGGGCTTTCGGACAGCCTGCTGTCCGCCTGCGTAACGACCCGCGCTTGCAAGCGCGGGTGCGCCCTGCAAGGGAGACGACGCTGCGGGCTCGTGCCCGCGAGGCTGAGACCGGACACAAACAGTCCTTGAGGACTGTTTGTGCCTGACGAAGGCCAAAGCCTCTGGCTTTGGCGGAGCAACGCGGAAAGCAGGCCGCATCACCGCTCAATCGGGTGCGTAGCGCTCGGACCAAATTGGATTTGGTGCTCGAAGCCAGGAAAGTGAGCATTCATGCGGTGTTGCGGGACATAGGAGAGCGACCTGGTGAAATATTAGGGCTAGCCCCCGGAAGTGGCTCATCGCAAGCGCGGGGATTTGTTCGAGCACCGCTATTTGCTCGTTGGCCGCGTCGCTTATTGCGCTTCACATCAATGGCGACAGCACATGAAAGCACAAGTCGACGCGCTCGGCACAGCGATAGACTGCACATCGCCCCCAACCTCCGGAGCCCCTCATGTCCTCAGGAAAAATCCTCGTCGCCCAAGGCGGTGGCCCCACCGCCGTCATCAACCAGTCGCTGGCAGGTGTGGTGCTGGAGGCCAGACGCCACCACGGCATTGAGCGGGTGTATGGGGCGATGCACGGCGTGCGCGGCATCGTGAATGAAGACTTCACCGACCTCACCCAAGAAACCAGCCACAACCTGGAGTTGGTGGCGAACACGCCGTCATCGGCCCTGGGCTCCACGCGCGACAAACCCGACCTGGCCTATTGCCAGGAGATTTTCAAGGTGCTCAAGGCCCACGACATCGGCCACTTCTTTTACATCGGCGGCAACGATTCGTCGGACACCGTGCGCATCGTGAGCGACGAGGCGCACAAGGCCAATTACCCACTGCGCTGCATCCACATTCCCAAAACCATCGACAACGACCTGGTGGGCAACGACCACACGCCGGGCTTCCCCTCGGCTGCCCGTTTTGTGGCCCAAGCCTTTGCCGGGGCGAATCTGGACAACGCCTCTTTGCCCGGCGTGTACGTCGGCGTGGTGATGGGCCGCCACGCGGGCTTTCTCACCGCCGCCTCCGCCTTGGGCAAGAAGTTTCCTGAGGACGGCCCCCACCTCATTTACCTGCCGGAACGCAACTTTTCCATCGAACAATTTCTGCGCGACGTCAAAGCCACCTATGAACGTTTCGGTCGCTGCGTGGTGGCCGTCTCGGAAGGCATTCACGACGCACCAGGCCGCCCGATGTTGGCTCAACTGAGCCAAGATTTGGAGCACGACGCCCACGGCAATGTGCAGCTGTCCGGCACCGGTGCTCTGGCGGATTTGCTTTGCGAAGAAATCAAATCCAAACTGGGCATCAAACGCGTGCGCGGTGACACCTTCGGTTATCTGCAGCGCTCCTTTATCGGCTGTGTGTCAGACGTTGATCAGCGCGAAGCCCGTGAAGTGGGCGAGAAGGCGGTGCAGTTCGCCCTGTGGGGCAACCGAAACGGCTCAGTCGCCATTCAGCGCACAGGCTTCTACTCAGTGGACTACAACCTGCTCCCGCTGGACCAGGTGGCGGGCAAAACCCGGGTACTGGAAGACGACTTCATCGCCGACAGTGGTACCGACGTGACCGATTTGTTCCGCTTGTATTTGCGGCCCCTCTTGGGGTCTGGCATGCCGGATGCATTTCGGTTGCGACGGCATGCGGTGGAGAAGGTGCTGAAGCGGTAGCTATTGAGATTTACATCAATTGCAACACCACACACCGTTCGGGCTGAGCCTGTCGAAGGGTCAGGGCGAACGGGCTGGACGTTGTCGTGAATAAGGTAAACATCAATAGTGCCGTGGTCGGACAGTCACGCCGGTTCAATCCACCAACCGAAACACCGCCACCGTCTGCACCAAACCATGGGCTTGTTGTTTCAGGCTTTCAGCGGCGGCCGCACTTTCTTCCACCAAGGCAGCGTTTTGCTGTGTGGCCTGGTCCATCAAAGTAACGGCTTCACCCACTTGTGACACACCGCTGCTTTGTTCGCGGCTGGCGCTGCTGATTTCGGCCACGATGTCGGTCAAGCGGCGGATGGATTGCACCACCTCATTCATCGTGGCACCGGCGCGGTCAACCAAGGCGGTGCCCGCATCCACCCGCTCCACGCTGGCACTGATCAAGGCTTTGATTTCTTTGGCAGCACCAGCGCTGCGCTGGGCCAAGCTGCGCACTTCAGCGGCCACCACAGCAAAACCACGGCCTTGCTCACCCGCACGCGCCGCTTCCACCGCCGCATTCAGGGCCAAGATATTGGTTTGGAAGGCAATGCCATCAATCACCGAAATGATGTCGGCAATTTTCTTGGAGCTGTCGTTGATGCCCTTCATGGTTTGCACCACTTCGGCCACCACCTCGCCGCCTTGAACTGCAACGGCAGACGCACCTGCCGCCAACTGATTGGCTTGGGCCGCGTTGTCGGCGTTTTGGCTCACGGTAGAACCCAGCTCTTCCATGGAGGCTGCGGTTTCTTCCAACGAGGCGGCTTGTTGTTCGGTTCGTGCAGACAGGTCGGCATTGCCCATGGCGATTTGGGTGCTGCCCGTGGCCACGCTGTCGGCACTTTGGCGCACGGCGCGCACCGTGGTGGCCAGGCTGTCGCGCATGGTTTTGAGGGCGGCCAAAATACTGTCGGTGTCGCCTGGCCGTAAGGTGATAGGCGTGGCCAGATTGCCGCCCGCCACTTCATCGGCAATTTGTTTAAGTTCCTCCGGCTCGGCACCCAGGGCGCGCATGACACGCAGCACATACCAGGCGAAACCCACCACACCCAAACCCACCAGCAGCACGCCAGACAGCACCAATGTTCGGGCATTCAGTGCGCTGGTTTCAATGGCAGCCAATTCAGCCTTCAACTGCTCAGTCTGGCGCTTTTTCTCGGCAGTGACCGGTTCAAGCAATCGGTTTCGGGCGGCCACTGTTTTTTCGGCGAGGAAAGCGAAGGCTTCTTCTTTTTGGCCTGCCTCGATCAGTTTGATGTTCTCGCCACCCACAGCCCAAAATTCTTTGACCAAAGCGGGCAAGGGTTTGAAAGCCTCGCGGTCGGCGGCGTCGGCCATGGATTGGCCGAATTCCGCAAAGGTGGCATCCAGAATTTGGCGCTTCTCGCCTATGTCGGCCAAGGCGGTTTTCATTTCTTCGGGGTTGCGGGCCAAGATGGCGTGGCGCAGTTGCAAAGAGGCACGTGTGACATTGAGCTCAATCAGGGCAATACGCTGCAACTGTGGCGCGCGGTGATGTCCAACGTCAGCAGCGTCAGCGGCAACGTTTTTCATCAGCCACCAAACGCCGCCCGACAACAGCAGCAAAGCCACAACCAGGGCTGTGCTGGTCGCATAAAGACGCTGCGCCAAGGTAAAACGGGAAGAGGATGGCATGTTGCTGCTCCGGTTAGCCAGGAAACCACCGAGCCGGCGCTAGAAAGAGCCGGAACAGCGGGGAATACTCGCTGTATCGGCTGTCTTAGACAAAACTGAAGCTTGAGTGACGCACCGCCCAGGTCTCGTGGGCGATGGCTTGCGTGGCGGTCAGGTCGCCAACGCCCGCCCAATCAATATCTTCTGCACATCCGACGTGCCTTCGTAAATTTGGCACACACGCACATCGCGGTAAATGCGCTCCACCGGGAAGTCGCTCACATACCCATAGCCGCCGTGGATTTGAATAGCGGCACTGCACGCCTTCTCGGCCATCTCGGTGGCGAAGAGTTTGGCCATGGCCGCTTCTTTCAAGCACGGTTGGCCCGCGTCTTTCAGGCTGGCGGCGTGGTGAATGAGCTGGCGCGCGGCTTCAATTTGCGTGGCCATGTCGGCCAAGCGGAACTGCACGGCCTGGTGCTGGAAGATGGGTTGGCCGAAGGTGATGCGGTCTTTGCTGTAGACCAGGGCGGCTTCAAATGCGGCGCGTGCCATACCCACGGCTTGCGAGGCAATGCCGATGCGGCCGCCCTCCAAGCCTGAGAGGGCAATCTTCAAACCCTGGCCCTCTTCGCCCAGCAGGTTCTCCTTTGGAACGCGGCAGTTCTCGAACAAGATTTGTGCGGTGTCACTCGCATGCTGGCCCATCTTGTCTTCAATGCGGGCGACGGTGTAGCCCGGTGTGTTGGTGGGCACGATGAAGGCGCTGATGCCTTTTTTGCCGGCGGTCTTGTCAGTGACCGCCATGACGATAGCCACGTCACCGTTCTTGCCGCTGGTGATGAATTGTTTGACGCCGTTGAGCACATAGGCGTCACCATCACGGGTGGCGGTGGTTTTGAGGCCTGCCGCCTCTGATCCCACATGGGGTTCGGTCAAACAAAACGCGCCCAACATCTCGCCCCGTGCCAAGGGTTTGAGCCAGCGTGCTTTCTGGGTTTCATTCGCCCAGGCCATCAAGATGGAACAGACCGGGCAGTTGTTGACACTGACGATGGTGGAGGTGGCGCCATCACCGGCCGCGATTTCTTCCAGGATGAGCGACAGGCTCAAGTAGTCCAGCCCCGCCCCGTCCCACTCGGTGGGCACTGCCACGCCATAACAGCCCAACTCGGCCAGGCCTCGCAGTTCATCTTTGGGAAAGTGATGGGTTTTGTCCCACACCGCCGCTTTGGGCGCGATTTGTTCTTGCACAAAGGTGCGAACGGCGTCTTGAATGGCGCGGTGGTCTTCGCTGAGGTACATACAGAAATCCAATGAATGATGGATGCCAACGAGCCGATTTACCAGGGAATGGGCTGACCATCGTGGTTGAAGAACTGGCCGTTGTCGCCGGGTTTCAAACCCGCAATCAGTGCCCGCAAATCAGACGCACTTTGTTCAACGCTGAGGTCGGCACCTGCGCCGCCCATGTCGGTTCGCACCCAACCCGGGTGCAGGCTGACGCAGATGGCCTGGTTTTTAAACACCAAGGACACATCTTTCACCACCGAGTTCAGCGCCGCCTTCGATGCGCGGTAGAGCCAACCACCCGCATTACCTCGTGCCCCAATGGAGCCCATCAGGGACGACAGCACCGCCAGCTTGGCACCGGGTGCAAGCAAGCCGTCAAGCTGAGGCAGCACCTGCATGGCACCGAGCACATTGCTGTGCATCACATGGTCGAACTCTGCCGACGGCGGTGCTTGCAGGCCCTGGGTTCGTGGGCCGTAAACCCCGGCAGCGAACACGACCACATCGAATGCACAGCCATCGAGTTGCCAGGCTAGGCGGGAGGCGCTTTCTGCACTCGCCACATCGAGCGACAAGGCGGTGGCACCCAGTGCGCGCAGCGAATCCAAGCCAGCCTGCGTGCGCGCTGTGGCCGTGACACGCACACCTTGCTGGCGGTACTGGCGCGCTAGTTCCAGGCCGATGCCGCGTGACGCGCCGATGATGAGAATTTGCTGATGCATAGATACCGAGACAAGCTTAAAAAGATTCAAGACGTGGGCTACAACAAGCTCCGCTGTCTCAGCATTTACTTTGAATCACCATTTCACAGAACTTCGGCAGGTCAGACTTTGGAATCTCTGCGAATTGTTTTGCCGCCGGGTCATATCCCTTGCGATATTCAGCAACAACACGCGGGTCAGCGTGCTGCCGTATATCGGTCAGTTGTTTTTCCATCTCCGCCAACGGCCTTCCACAGCTGAATGACTTGAGAGTCGCGTCGCGGTAATACTTTTTCTTGGCGGGAAATGACTTTGTGCAAACGTCGATCGTTGCATCAACGAACCCTGCGCCTTCGTAGCTTGACGGGCCATCGGCGACGCTAGGTAGCGAGCACCCGAGGGCCAGTACGCCGCTCAGAAGAACGTTCTTACCGATTTTTGAAAATCCATTGTGTCGATTCATCATGATCCTTTTTTTTCTCATACGTTTGGCATTTCATTGAACGTGTCAGTTCAACCCATCTCCAACGCCAGCGCCGTCGCCTCACCCCCGCCAATGCAAAGCGCCGCGACCCCGCGTTTGAGTCCACGCTGGCGCAGCGCACCTAGCAAGGTGACCACAATGCGCGCACCACTGGCCCCAATGGGATGACCCAAGGCGCAGGCACCGCCATTCACATTGACGATCTCATGCGGGAGTTTGAATTCCGCCATGGCGGCCATGGTCACCGCGGCAAAGGCTTCGTTGACCTCCCACAAATCCACGTCTTTGGCATTCCAGCCACTCTTGGCCAGCACTTTCTCAATCGCGCCCACGGGAGCGGTGGTGAACCAGTTGGGGGCTTGGGCGTGCACGGCGTGGGCGGTGATGCGTGCCAGGGGCGTGAGGCCCAATTTTTTGGCCATGGACTCGCGCACCATCACCAATGCAGCGGCACCGTCGGAGATGCTGGACGAGGTGGCGGCGGTGATGGCACCGTCTTTCTTGAACGCGGGTTTGAGGCCGGGGATTTTGTCGAGCTTGGCTTTGAAGGGGCTCTCGTCGAATTTGATGGCCACGTCCCCGCCCTTGCCCGCCACGGTCACCGGCGCGATCTCCCATTCAAAACTGCCGTCTTCGTTGGCGCGTTTGGCACGTTCGGTGGAGGTGATGGCAAACGCATCCATGGCCTCGCGGCTGAACTGGTACTTCGCCACGCACTCTTCAGCGAAGAAACCCATCGCCTTGCCGGTGCCGTTGGGCAGACGTTCATAAGCATCTTCGAGTCCGTCTTGCGCCATGTGGTCGTAGAGCGCTGTCATGCCGTACTTCACGCCCTTGCGTGCAAAGGTGAGGTGGGGTGCATTGGTCATGCTTTCCATGCCGCCCGCAATCATCACGTCGGCCGACTCGGCACGCAGCATGTCATGGGCGAACATCATGGCGCGCATACCCGATCCGCACATCTTGGACAAGGTGACGGCACCCGCCGATTGCGGCAAGCCTGCGCCCAGCACTGCTTGCCGCGCCGGGGCTTGGCCTTGACCGGCCATCAGGCAGTTGCCCATCAGCACTTCATTGACTGCATCACCAGTGATGCCAGCACGTGCAACCGCGGCCTTGATCGCGACTGCGCCCAGTTGATGCGCCGACAGCGCAGAAAAATCGCCCAACAAAGCACCGATGGGCGTACGGGCGGCGGACACGATGACGATGGGGTCGTGGGACATGGTGGACTCCTTGGTAACAAGACAGTGACTTCACTCAAACGCCCCCTCACCCCTTCCCTCTCCCCCGAATACCGGGGGAGAGGGAAGGGGTGAGGGGGCACCAAAACCTAGAACGACACCTGCAGCGGCGTAACCCCTTGGCTGCGCAAATGCACAAACCGCTTGGCAGGGTCATACGGAAAAACATCGAGCACGTCACCCGCCGCAATGCGCTCTTTGTGGCCTTGCCAAAACGCGGCGTCCAGCAAGTCGCCATGGTGTTTCATGAACACATCCCGCACGCCGGGGTGACCGAGCAGAAAGGGGCCAAAGGTTTCGGGGAAGACATCTTTGGGGCCGACCTTGTACCAAATCTCGCCCGACATTTCTTCCTCTTCGTTGCGCGCCTCAGGCACCTTGCGAAAGTTGCAGTCGGTGAGGTATTCAATCTCGTCGTAGTCGTAGAACACCACCTTGCCGTGGCGGGTCACACCAAAGTTCTTCCACAGCATGTCACCGGGAAAAATGTTGGCGGCGACCAGGTCTTTGATGGCGTTGCCGTACTCCACCACCGCCGCCTCAATTTGTTCGGGCTTGGCATCCTGCAAAAAGATGTTGAGTGGAATCATGCGGCGCTCGATGTAGATGTGCTTGAGGATGACTTCGGTTTTGCCGTCGCCGTCGCGGTCTGATATCTCCAACTGGCTGGGGGCAAACTTCTGAATCTCGGCGATCAACTCGTCGTCAAACCGATCACGCGGAAACGCCACATTGCTGTACTCCAGGGTGTCGGCCATGCGCCCCACCCGGTCGTGGGTTTTCACCAGCAGGTATTTGCTTTTGATGAGCTCGCGTGAGGTGTCTTTTTGCGGCGGGTAAAAATCTTTGATGACTTTGAACACATAGGGGAAGGACGGCAAGTCAAACACCAACATCACCATGCCCTTGATGCCGGGTGCGATACGAAAGCGGTCGCTGGAGTGGCGCAGGTGGTAGAGGAAGTCACGGTAGAACAGGCTCTTGCCGTGTTTTTGCAAACCGAGTGCGTTGTACAGCTCGGCCCGTGGCTTGCGCGGCATCAGCGAGCGCAAAAACTGCACATAGGCCGACGGCACCTCCATGCCCACCATGAAGTAGGCGCGGGCAAAACTGAACAGCATCAACAAATCGTCTTCGCTGAAGAGCGCGGCATCAATGACCAATTGGCCTTGACCGCGTTGTGAATTGCTGTGCAGGATGGGCAAAGCAAACGGCGTTTCGCGAAAGCCGTTGATGATCTTGCCCACCACATAGGCGCCTTTATTGCGAAAGAACAAACTGGACAGCACCTGCACCTGGAAATTGGCTCGCATGCGGAACTCGCCAAGTTCCTGGTGTACCGCCGCCAGCACATGGTCAATGTCACGGCCCAGGTCTTCAAAAGGGCGCTGCAAATCGAAATGGGCCACGATGTTCAACCAGGTGTCGCGCCAGCTTTCTTGTGTGGGGTAGTAGGCGCGGTAGGTGGGGGTGGCTTCGGATTCGTCGTTTTCGATGTACTCGGTGGACACCGCCGGGCGCACGAAGATGAAATCGTTGTGGAAGTAGCTGCGGTGCAAAATTTTGGTGGTCACCGAATTGAAGAATGTTTCCGCCAATTCTGGTTGATGGTGGTCGGTCAACAAACCGATGTAATGCAGCTTGATCTGCTGCCACACGTCCATCGACAAGTCGCTCGCTTTGTAAAGCGTTTGCAGCGACACCGCACATTCATCCACCCGCAAATCGTAAAACTCAATGCGATCACGTTGGGCGCGCTGCTGGCCGTGCCAATCGGCTTGCTCAAAACGCGTTTTGGCGTCTGTGCTCACCTCACGGAACAAGCGGTAGTGGCGGTTGAAACCATCGAGCATGGCCTGGGCGATGTCAAAAGCGCCGGAGTCGTTGAGTTTGGGCGGAAACACGTGGACCTCTTCTTTAGGGCGAACGGGGGGCAGCGCCAGCTTGGGGGTAGCGTGCTTTCACGGCGGCCAAGGACTTGTCATAGGCCACGAGCACGTCGTCTGAATTCAGCACGGTCATGCTCAGGTCTTCCAGCAATCCGTTGTGCAGGCCGTAAATCCACCCATGCACCACCACCTTTTGACCACGTTGCCACGCATCTTGCACCACGGTGGTTTCGCACACATTGAGGGATTGCTCCAGCACATTGAGTTCGCACAGGGCGGACAGGCGGGTGTCTTCGTTGGCGATGCTGCTCAACCAGTCACGGTGTTTGTTGCGCACGTCTTGCACATGGCGCAGCCAGTTGTCGGCCAGGCCAATGCGGATGTCCAGCATGGCTGCACGCACACCGCTGCAGCCGTAATGGCCCACGACGATGATGTGCTGCACCTTGAGCATGTCGATGGCGAACTGCACCACACTCAACGCATTCAGGTCCGAGTGCACGACCACGTTGGCCACGTTGCGGTGCACGAAAAGTTCGCCCGGCAAGAGGCCGACGATTTCATTGGCGGGCACGCGGCTGTCGGCGCAGCCTATCCACAAATACTGCGGGGCTTGCTGCTTGAGCAACTGCGTGAAAAAACCGGGCTCGCGCGCTTCCGTGTCGGCGGCCCAGTCTTTGTTTTTTTCGAAGAGGTCTAGGAGGCGGTGGGGCATGGTTTTTTAATGATTGCGAATTGGGTCAACACGAGAAACACCGTTCGGGCTGAGCCTGTCGAAGCCAGCGTGTGCCTCGGTCAAGACCCTTCGACAGGCTCAGGGCGAACGGAGGGTGTTGTTGCGTTTCGGAGGAATTCAATCGTGTGTCACATCGTCTCCGAATACAACTCCCGCCCAATCAACATGCGCCGAATCTCGGACGTGCCAGCGCCAATCTCGTACAGCTTGGCATCACGCCACAAACGCCCCAGCGGGTATTCGTTGATGTAGCCGTTGCCACCAAAAATTTGAATGCCCTCGCCCGCCATCCAGGTGGCTTTCTCGGCGCACCACAGAATGACCGATGCGCAGTCTTTGCGCACCTGGCGCACATGCTCCGAGCCCAGCATGTCGAGGTTCTTGCCCACCGTATAACAAAAGGCACGACCGGCTTGCAGCACGGTGTACATGTCGGCCACCTTGCCTTGGATGAGCTGGAACTCACCAATGCTTTGGCCGAACTGCTTGCGGTCGTGGATATATGGCACCACGTTGTCCATCACGGCTTGCATGATGCCGATGGGACCAGCGGCCAGAACTGCACGTTCATAGTCGAGGCCACTCATCAGCACCTTGGCACCACCATTGACTGCGCCCAAGACATTTTCCTTGGACACTTCCACGTTGTTGAACACCAGCTCGCCCGTGTGGCTGCCGCGCATGCCGAGTTTGTCGAGTTTTTGGGCAATGGAAAAACCTTTCATGCCTTTCTCAACCAAAAAAGCCGTGATGCCGCGTGAATGCATTTCGGGATCAGTCTTGGCGTAGACGACCAGGGTGTCGGCATCAGGCCCGTTGGTGATCCACATTTTGTTGCCGTTGAGCAGGAAGTAGTCGCCCTTGTCCTCGGCTTTGAGCTTCATGCTGATCACATCAGAGCCCGCGCCTGGCTCGCTCATGGCCAGTGCACCAACATGCTCTCCGGTGATTAGCTTCGGCAGGTACTTCTGTTTTTGTGCCTCATTGCCATTGCGCTTGATTTGGTTCACACACAAATTGCTGTGCGCGCCATAACTCAACCCCACGCTCGCCGAGGCACGGCTGATTTCTTCCAGCGCCACCATGTGGGCCACATAACCCATGTTGGCGCCGCCATATTCTTCGGAAACCGTCACACCCAGCACACCCAGATCGCCCATCTTGCGCCACAGGTCCATGGGAAATTGGTCGCTGCGGTCGATCTCGGCGGCGCGCGGGGCGATCTCGGTTTGCGCAAAGTCGCGCACGGCTTCACGCAGGGCATCGACGTCTTCGCCTAAGGAAAAGTTCAGGCCGGGCAGGTTCATGCGGTTCTCCAGGAATTGTTTTTGGCTTTCAAGCTTTAGCTTGAAGGGGCGGTGGATCAACGTTTGTTTCTTGCGGGGTCTCGCACGGCCGGTTTGGTCGCGCTTTTGACATCAGCCGCCAGCAATCGCCTGGCTTCTTTTTCATGGGTGCGCACTTCGTCCAAGGTGATTTGTAAATCGGCCGCTTGCTGCTCCAGTTGTGCCCGGTGCTCACCGAGCACGACCAGGTACTTGCGCAGCTGCGCTTCGGTGTCGCGGGGGGACTCGTACATGTCGACCAGCTCTTTCACCTCGGCCAGCGTCAGCCCCAGGCGTTTGCCGCGTAAAGTGAGTTTCAAACGCGTGCGGTCACGCGATGAATAAACCCGGTTGCGGCCACTGCGCTGCGGCGTGATCAGGCCACAGTCTTCGTAAAACCGAATAGCGCGGGTGGTCAGGTCGAACTCGCGTGCCAAGTCCCCAATGGTGTAGGTTGCGCCAGCGGCGGGTTCCTCGGAAAAACTTTGAGCAGCAGAAGTGACCATGACGGCGTACACTTGATCTTAATTGACGTATACGTCAAGTGTAGCCAATTGATGCAGCCCAGCACAAGCCCGAGGTCGAACAACGATGAATGAACTGGAACAACAGTTGCACTACCCCCTGGGCGACACCCTGCCCGAGCCGGGCCGCACCATCGAATTGCGGCCTGGCGTGCGCTGGTTGCGCATGGGGCTGCCCTTTGCGCTGAACCACATCAACCTGTGGCTGCTGCGCGATCAAATCGAGGGCCGAGAAGGTTGGACGATTGTGGATTGCGGCATCGCCAACGACGCCACGCGCGAGGCTTGGCAGGGCATTTTTGACAACGAACTACAAGGCCTGCCCGTGCTGCGCGTGGTGGTCACGCACATGCATCCTGACCATGTGGGGTTGGCGCATTGGCTCACGGCGCATTGGTCCAAGAACGGCGTTGATTGCCGCCTCTGGATGAGCGGCACCGACTTTGCCGCCGCCCGCATTGCCAGTCTCAGCACCACGGGTTTTGGCGGCGAGCGCAGCGCTGCTTTCATGGCCAGCCACGGCCTGGTTGACGAAGAATCGCTAAACAAAATACGCGGCCGCAGCAACTACTACCCCACCATGGTGCCTGCCTTGCCCGCCAGCTACCGCCGAATGATGGATGGCGATGTGCTGCACATTGGCGGCATGGAGTGGGCTTGCCATGCCGGTTACGGCCACGCACCCGAGCACATCGCCTTGTTTTGCCCGGGGCTCCATGTGCTGATCAGCGGCGACATGGTGCTGCCACGCATTTCCACCAACATCAGCGTGATCGACCTGGAGCCTGAGGCCGACCCGCTGCCGTTGTATTTGAAGTCCATCGAGCGGTTCAAGGTGTTGCCCGAAAACACGCTGGTGCTGCCTTCGCACGGCAAGCCCTTTGAGGGTCTGCACACGCGCATCAACCAATTGCATCAACACCACGACGACAGGCTGGCCGAGGTGATTGAAGCCTGCACCGCTTCGCCTTGCAGCGCCGCCGACTTGTTGCCCGTGCTGTTCAAACGCCCGCTCGACTTGCACCAAACCACTTTCGCGATGGGCGAGGCGATTGCGCATTTGCATGCGCTGTGGCAGGAGGGAAAACTCCGGCGGGCCATTGATGACGCTGGGGTTTGGCGCTTCAATGCACTATCGACGGGCTGACGTCTTTCACACGCTCCGAGAGTTGTTCGCACAGACATGGCTCTCGGAGCACAAAGGGCACGACCAGTCGTCAGTACCCGATGGTGAGGTTCAAGCAGCGCGGCGCAGCGCCACGACGGGGAAGTCCACCGGCGTATTGAAGGCCACATTCACATAGTTCGTGAAGAGGTTGAGCGCCACATGGGCCAGCACTTCCACGGTTTCTTCGTCGCTGAAGCCCGCTGTGCGCATGGCTTGCACATCCGCCTCGCTGACCTGCCCGCGCTCATTGACAAGCTTCAGCGCAAAACGCAGCGCGGCTTGGGTTTTGGGGTCGGACGACTCACCGGCCTGCGCATGACGCAAATCTTCGCTGCTCGCACCGGCTTTGCGGCCCAATGCGGTGTGCGCGGCCAGGCAGTATTCACAGGCGTTGCGGTCGGCCACGGCCACTGCAATTTGTTCACCCAGCTTCGGTGAAATCACACCACCGCCCAGGGCACCGAATGCGCCCCACATGCTTTTGAGCGCGGCGGGCGAATTGGCCACCACACGAAACATGGCGGGCACGGTGCCGAAAGCGCCATGGATTTGGTCCAGCACGGCCTGGCGGTCAGGGGTGGTGGCGGTGCGGTCGATCAAGGGAATGCGGTTCATCGTGAATCTCCTGGAGGTGGTTGGTTCGCGGGATGCGGTTGCGTCCCAGCCCAGTCAGTGTCTGACGCAAAGCGCTACCATTGGATACGTTTCGTGCATGAAACGCATCTTTTCATCCAGAAAGACTGTTCGTCATGCCGACAATCCCCACCGCACCGGTCGACCGCCTCTCGTCCTTGATGGAACGTTTTCGGGTGCACGCCCACCTCTTCCATGCCGGACCGCTGTGCGGCATCACGCATTTTTCAGCGGAACCCGGGCGCGCCTTTTTGCATGTGCTGCGGCGCGGCGAGATGCAAGTCACGCACAAGCCCAAAAGCGGACCACCGCGCCGCATCCAGCTCAGCGAGCCCACGTTGCTGTTTTATGCCCGGCCGTTGGCACACGACTTTCACAATGCACCGAAAGAGGGGTCCGACCTGGTCTGCGCGACACTGAACTTTGATGGCGGTGAGCACCACCCTTTGGCCCGCGCCCTGCCGCCCCTGGTGCTGCTGCCACTGCACGCCATTGACGGCCTACAGCACACCTTGGCCCTGCTGTTTTCGGAAACCGATCAACAGCGCTGCGGGCAACGTTTGTTGGCCGACCGATTGTTTGAGGTGCTGCTGCTGCAACTGCTGCGTTGGTTGTTGGACCACCCGCAGGAGGCCGGCATGCCGGCGGGTTTGCTCACGGGTTTGTCCCATCCCGGATTGGCTCGCGTCTTGGTCGCCTTGCACGAAGCGCCCGCTGATGGCTGGAGTCTGGAACGCATGGCCGACTGCGCTGGCTTGTCCCGCAGCAGCTTCGCCACCACCTTCAAAGCCCATGTCGGCACCACACCCGCAGACTACTTAACCCGATGGCGCATCGCCTTGGCCCAAAACCAACTGCGCCGAGGCGACAGCATCAAAACCGTTGCCGATGATCTGGGTTATGCCAATGCCTCGTCGCTGTCCCGGGTGTTCACACAGGTGGTGGGGGTGTCGCCCCGGGGATGGATGAAAGACAACAGATAGCGGCAAGACGCGCAAGCGCTCAATCAAACACCGGCACCGCATCATCCTTGAGCGTGCCACGCGCTTTTTCGTAGTCGGGCATGACGGAGCGCACCACATCCCAAAAACGGGGGCTGTGGTTCATTTCTCGCAGGTGGGCCAGTTCGTGGGTGACCACGTAGTCGATGGTGGGCAAGGCGAAGTGGATCAAACGCCAGTTCAGTCGAATCGACCCATCTGCGCTGGCACTGCCCCAACGTGTTTGCGCTGACGACAAGGTGAGCCGCGTGAAACGCACACCGAGTTGGTCAGCAAAATGGTGGCAGCGGTCGGCAAACACACGTTTGGCTTGGCGCTGCAACCAGCTTTGCACCGCATCGCGTATTTGCGCAGGCGTGGCGGTGTGAGGCAAACCGATGTGCAGGGTCAGTTGCGGCAAGCCGGCAAGCTGACCTTGTTGGCTGTCAGGCCCGCTGCTGGAATCGGTATTGAGCACGGCCCCGTCTTCGCTCACACCCGCACGTGGGTCGAGCACCACGATGATGTTTTCACCGAGGTAAGGAATGCTGGTGCCGTCGCGCCAGTCCACTTTGGCGGCTTGCAGACGCTGGGCACGTTCTTGTTGCTCGCGCAGCTTGCGCAGGATCCAGTTGGACTTCTCGCGCAGCGCAGCTTCAATGTCGCCAACACCCACCCACTTGGGTGCATTCACGCTCAGCCCTTCGGCACCCACGATGAAACCAATGCTGCGGCGTTTGGCACGGCGCAAAGCATAGGCGACCACATGTTCGCCAAAACGGATTTCGCGCTCGGCTTGTGGATGGCGAAAAATCGCCTGCATGGGCTGCGCCATGGGTGTGTTGTTGGAAGACGCGCCGCTGGAGCCAGCAAAGTCGGTGCCCGAGACGCCCGCCGCTTCGGCAGCAGCCGAGGTGTTCAAAGGTGCATTGGGAGCGTAAGCGGCTGACGATCCGGACACCGGTGCCGCTGCTTCAGCGAACAGAGACAGCTGGCTGGGTGCAGCGGCTGGAGCAGCCTTGTCGCGGGACGTCATGGACGCGCAGTGTAAGGGGTTTTCTGCGTTTTTCGATGCGGCAAGAACCCAATATGCGATACCGCAACATCAAGGAAGGTTGGTATAGGTCAGGGCGTTTCCGCCCTCCGTCGGTGCATGAGAAATAATCCGTCTGAGTTGGCCATCGATCAGGATGAAAACCTTTTTGCACGCCTGTGCTGCGGGCGCTTTGTCTGACCACCCTTTGCACGGGACTTGAATCGATGCATGGAGCTTGTCATCGGCACCAAGGTACCAAGTTAAATCGACGTTGGTCGATGCGACCAAGCCCTCAATCAGATTCGGCGGCACCACCACAGTGCCTCGGCCATGCGTGATGTGCAAAGCGCTGAGCTGACCCGCTCTTTCGGCCATTCGCACGACCACAGAGTCCAGCGGCGGCGGAAATTCACCGGAAACAAAAATGGCTTGGCTGTTGACTCCGACTCGAAGATTGGCGGCAGATTCTTGGGCGTGGGCGGTGCCAGCGACCCACAAAAACGGCACAGCCAGCAGCGACGCCCTCACTCTGCGACCGAGGTACCGTCGTCGCTTAGCTGCCAAGTGCTTGCATGCAAAGCCGCTCGCTGTCCCGACGGTCGGAACGCTGGGCGACAAACAAGGCACTGGGCAGTCCGATACCTGGCGTGTCACGTCACCTTTTTGGGAAAACGGATTCAACCTTCTCGCCCAACAAGATCACATCGGTACGGCGGTTGGCTTGACGCCCTTCTGCGGTGCTGTTGTCAGCCACTGGCATCGTGAACCCCAAACCTGCCGATTGAATACGCGACTCGTTCACACCACGTGCAACCAAGGCTTGTTTGATGGAAGCCGCACGTTGTTCGGACAGGGTCTGGTTGAGGGACGCAGAACCCACGTTGTCGGTATGCCCCTCTACCAACACATTGGCTTTCGTGCGTTCGTTCAGCGCCTTGGCCAACAGCGCGATGAAGTTCAGCCCCTCAGGTTTGATCTCAGCTTTGCCGGTATCAAACAAAACCTTGTCATCGCCGGTGATTTGCACGCCGCGGGCAACTTGCTTGATCCTGAAGCTGTCGTACTCGCCTGCTTTGGGGGCCGTACTACACGCCGAGAGGGCAAACAATGCAGCCAGGCCGCAAAGCAAAGCAACGTTTTTAAGTGAGCGCACTGTCTTCATGAGATTCCCTTGTGAAATTCTTAAGTGGTGAGAGTGGACTGGCTTGGGAAGGTATTGGTTCTGACGCTCTTGGTGTTGCGGTGAAGGCCCCCCGCCAAGAAGCAATAAAACGCCCGATATGGTATCAAAGCTCTATAAACGCTTACACCCAAAGTCCCGCTTCGCTCTCAGTGATTATTTTGAAAACTAACGGCCTACGGTGGCTTGAGGGCTACTTGCTTATCCGCCGATGGGAGCAGCCCTTGTTCGCCCCCACATCGTCGTCAAAACAATCATTCAAGCTCACTTGGCGCTTCAGGTTTGAAACCACCCTGTCGTTCAGCATGTGCATTACAGGTGATCTCCAACTGATGTCAATCGAGCCCTCAAACATGCCGATTCTGCTGACCCAATGAATCCGGAATCTCATCCAACACCGCATGGTCCAAATGCGCCGTGTCGCTCCAGCCCACCAAACTGAACCCTTCGCCCGTGTACAGCAAGCGGTTGATGCTGGCGTTGCCCAAGGCCCAGCTGCGGGGGGCTTGCAGGTCGATGCGCAGGGCGGCGCGGTAGAGGCAGTCCATCACGCCGCCATGGGCGACCAGGGCCACGGTTTGGCCGGGGTGGGCAGCGGCCAGCAAACGTGCTGCGTTCACGCAGCGTTCGTAAAACACGCGCAGAGACTCACCGCCTTCGGGACAGAAGTCCACATCGCGTTTGCGCCAGCGTTCGGCTTGTTCGGGCAACTCCACCTCGATGTCCTTGAACTGTCGGCCTTGAAACACGCCGAAGTGCCGCTCCCGCAGCATGGGCACGGCGATCACCCGTTTGCGCTGAACTTTGGCCACGGCGCGGGCGGTTTCAAAGGCGCGTGACAGGTCGCTGGCGTAAATGACGTCTATCGTTTCGTGGGTCAAGGCCTGCGCCAATTGTTGGGCTTGCCAGCGGCCCATCTTGTTCAGCGGGATGTCGATGTGGCCTTGGATGCGCGTGCTGGCATTCCAGTCGGTTTCGCCGTGGCGGATGGCGAGGATGCGGGTGATGGCCGGGGACAAGGATCAACCCGCCAGGCGGCGGTTCAAGGTGTAGGTGCCGGAATGGGTCGCAGCGACCAGCACATGAGGGTAAATGGCCTCGCGCACTTGCATGCCGGTGAAGTGGCCCTCCACCGGCGCACGCGCCACATTGAGCGCATACAGGGTGAACACATAGTGGTGGATGAGGGAGTCGTTGAAGGGCGGAAAGGGGCCGTCGTAACCGAAGTAGTCGCCTGCGCGCTCAGGGTCAGAGGCGAACCAGCCGGTGTAGTCGTTCAGGCCGTGGCGGGCACCCATCAAGGTGGCGGGCCCGGTTTTGCCGCGTGGGGTGAAACCACGGCAGAACTCGCCTTCTTTGATTTCTGTGAGCGTGGGCGGCAGGTCCACCATCACCCAGTGGAAAAAATCAACGCGGGGCAAATCGGCGGGCACTTCGCGATCCAACTGGTTCACGTCGTCGCCCCGGCTGGGCACGTCGAAGTCGTGGCAAATGAGGGCAAAGGACTGGGTGCCCGCGGGTACTTCGGTCCATGCCAGGTGGGGGTTGACGTTGTCTGAAAAGGCCACGCCACTGGCCGCGTCCAAGCGGCCTGCGGCGTGCAGCGCGGGGATGCGCTCGCCGTTGGCCCAGCTTTGGCTGGTGAGTTTCATGGGGGATCTCCTGGGCGTCTGCGTTTTATCGGGATGGGATTTTCATACACCCCACACCACCGCTTGTTGTTCAGCATGGGCGCGTTTGAGCATGTCAATGAAAGGCCACACCCGCTGGCGCAGGCTGACTGCGGCGGTGGCCGTGGCGTCTTGCGGCTCTTCCTCGGCATTGGGCTCCATGGGGTGGGGTGGCTTCGCATCGCGGAGGGCGGACTCTTCGTCTTTCACGGCTTGTTCGAGCACGCCCCACGCTTGGGGCATGGTCTCGGGCTCGAAGATGCCTTGTGCAGCGGGGCTGCGCCCAAGCAGCTTGAGCAACTGGTCACCCTGGGTGCCCAGCATGATCAGGTCGCTGGTGGCTTGGGATTTGAATTTGTAAAGCATGGTGGGCCTCGTGAAACGGTGTGAACAGACTGGGGTGTCAGCGCTGTTTGAACGCTGGCTTGCGTTTGTTGATGAAGGCGTCCATGCCTTCTTTTTGGTCTTCCGTTGCAAACAAAGAATGGAAGAGCCGACGCTCGAAAGAAATACCGTCGGCAAGGCCGCCTTCAAAGGCGCGGTTGACGCATTCTTTGGCCATCATGACACTCGGGCCGCTGAACTCACAAATTTGCTGGGCGGCGGCCAAGGTGGTGGCCATTAATTCGGCGGCAGGCACCACACGCGAGACCAAACCTGAACGTTCGGCTTCTTCGGCATCCATCATGCGCCCGGTCAGCACCAAGTCCATGGCTTTGGCTTTGCTGATGGCGCGCGGCAAGCGCTGCGTGCCGCCAGCCCCCGGGATGATGCCGAGTTTGATTTCGGGTTGGCCAAACTTGGCGGTGTCCGCAGCAATGATGAAGTCGCACATCATGGCCAGCTCGCAACCGCCGCCCAAGGCGAACCCGCTCACCGCCGCGATCACGGGCTTACGCACCGAACGAATCGCCTCCCAGTTGCGTGTGATGAAGTCGCCTTTGTACACATCCATGTAACCGAGCGGAGCCATGCCGGTGATGTCGGCCCCCGCCGCGAAGGCTTTTTCGCTGCCGGTGATGACGAGGCAACCAATGCTGGTGTCGGCCTCGAAGGCGAGCATAGCCTGACCGAGTTCACTCATCAAGGCGTCGTTCAAGGCGTTGAGTTGTTTGGGGCGGTTCAGGGTGATGAGGCCGGTTCTCAAAGAGTCCTGTCCGTGAAATTCCGTGAGAATGTTTTCAAAAATCATGGTGTACTCCTGGTTTGTAAGTGTGCATAAGCATTCAAATCTGACACACTGTTGCTTGTGGCCTAGAGCCTTCGTTCGCTGGGATTTACTCATGTCGATCATCTATCGAAAGACCGAAAAAGGCCATAGTGAGATCAAAACGCGTGCCAACCGCTTGGCACAACGTTTGCGAGCCGCCTTGATTCTGATTGATGGCAAAACTACGGATGATGATCTGCGCCGAATGATTTTGGGGGATGCCGAAGAAGTTTTGCAGACCCTCCTCGACATGGACTACATCGAAGTGACTTCGGTTTCGAGAGAGATGCCGATCACCCCGGAGGTGGCCAAAAGCCGCAAGGCACCAGCAGAAAACGCACCGACAAGCCCCGTCACTTTCCAAACCCGGCGACTCCAGGCCCTGCGTTTTCTGAATGACCAACTGGGCCCTGAGGCCGAATCGCTTGCCATTCGCATCGAAAAAACCAAGAACTGGGACGAATGCCGCCCCGTTTTGCTTTTGGCTCAGCAGGCGATCTCGCGTTCCCGAGGCGATTCGGTTGGTTTGGAGTTTGCCAGCCGTTTCATAGACAACCCACAGAATCGATGAGCCACTGCGTTAATTGGCAGCCAATTGCGGTGGGGCCGCGATCAGCAAGTCGATGTAAATTTCGTCACCCTGGGTAATGCGGATGCGGGCTGGCAAGTAACGCAGAGTCGGTGCAAACCAGGCCTGTGCCACCAGGTCTTTGTCTTTGGCCTGCAGCCGCCGTGGGATGACATGCAAGGTATCAAGTGGGCCCATCGGCGTTTGCAGCACCTCATGTCCCTGAACCTGGTACGCGTAGGCTCGTACAGCACGCGGAAACGCCAAGGGAAACTCGATGCGCTGGCCGGCTTGGGCCAACTCGGGCTGGGTGGTGAAGAGGTAGGTCAGTTGTACAAACTGGCTGGCCGTGTCCTGCAGCCCGGCAAGCCGGGCGGTGGTTTGACCTTGTGCCAAGGTCACCAAGTCGTCACCCAGCACCACGCTCAAACGACGCGCGCTACGAAATGGCGTCTTAGTGGCTTCGTCGTAACGTTCGGGTACGACGCCCTCGGGCGCAATACGACCTCGGCTCGTGGCTTTGCGACTGAACAGGCCCAAGCCCAAACTCACATCCAAGTGCATTTGATATCGGTCGCCCTGTAGCACCCATTCCACCGTGGCGTCACCATAGATGTCGCCTTGGTAGTAGCCCTTGGCGCTGTAGCGCACGCGTGTGGTTTGTGGCCACAGGCTGTCCACCGCCGACAGCGCCTGCTCCGAACCACCGGGATCGACCATCATGGGTGCTTCTGGCGGCAGGACCGCTGGGCCCGTCGCGATGGATGGGACATCTGCCTGCGGCACCGGCGCGCTGGAAGCAGCCTGCTCAGCGAGCGGAGCAGGATCTGAAGCGGCGGGGGCAACCGCAGCCACGACCTCAGCAGCAGATGACTCAGCCTTGAGAAGGGCTTGAGGGCGCGGTTTGGGAGGACCAACACGAGGACGGATGGCTGGCCCCTGTGGCTGGGGCGGTGCGGGCGGAACCACCACCATCTCACTGACATAACGCACTTGCACGCGCTGCGGCATCAGGGTGTCTTCATGCATCTGCGCCAACCCGTCGCCAAGCGCATTCACCAGCCAAGCGTGAGCCAGCAAAACCACCACCGACAGAATGATGCCAAACGGCGGCGAAAGGCCTGGTGTTTGCGAACGTAACCGCCCTTGGCCGAGCACCAACTCGTCCGGTGACTGAATCAGGGTGCGAGCCATGCCTTGCGTTGCAGAGCCACCGCCGGCGGTGCCAGCGGTGCCTCGGCCAGTTGTACAGCGCCTTGTACCTCCTCCTGGCTTGGCACGGCACGCAGTGAGAGACCGAACACTTTTTGGTCACGGCAGACCAACAAGGTGCTGACGGGCGGCACGTTCAAGAGCCGCTGGGCATCGTCCAAACGCCGCAAACGCCAGCCGTTCAGCGCCAACAGCTCGTCACCCACGGCCATACCGCATGTTTCCGCCACGCCACCGCGCAGCACCTGGGTCACCTTGATGCCGGTCAGCGCGCTTTCGCTGACCTTCACGCCCAAGCGCAGTGCCAAACTGGGTGCCTCGGTTTTCCAGGCGATGCCCAACCGCCCGAGCAGCGCCTGCCAGGGTGGATCTTCAGTGCCGTGAACCCAGGTTTGCAGCGCTGTGAGCGCATCAATACCCGACACCTCGCTAAACGCTTGTTGGATGTCGGTCTCGCTCACCGGACCACCACTGCTTTGCTTCCAAAGCAAACGCATCACATCGTCGAGCGTGCCTTGTTTGCCGCAACGCAGCAGCAGGTCCATTGCCAAGGCAATCAATGAGCCCTTGGTGTAGTAACTGATGGTGGCGTTGACGCTGTTTTCGTCTTGGCGGTAGTACTTGACCCAGGCATCAAAGCTGGCCTGCGCCACGCTTTGCACGTGACGGCCCGGCGTGGCCAGAACGGTGCTGAGGGTTTTGGACAGCAGTTTTAAATAACGCGGCGTGTCAATCAAACCTGCTCGCAGCAAAAACAGATCGTCGTAATAAGAGGTGAAACCTTCAAAGAACCACAAGAGTTCGGTGTAGTTTTCGCGGCTGTGCTCGTACTGGGCAAACTCGGCGGGCCGCAGTCGCTTCACGTTCCAGGTGTGGAAGTACTCGTGGCTGATGAGGCCGAGCAAGGTGACATACCCATCGCTCAACTCATGTGGCTTGCCCAACTGCGGCAGGTCACGGCGCGCGGCAATCAAGGCGGTGCTGTTGCGGTGCTCCAGCCCACCATAACCCTCGTCCACGGCATTGAGCAAAAACACATAGCGGTCAAAAGGCGGTTTCTTTTTGCCGTGCCAAAACGTTATTTGTGATTCGCAGATGCGTTTGGTGTCCGCCAGCAAACGTTCGCAGTCAAAGTCAGGCCAATGGCCCACCACCACGAAGTCATGGGGCACACCGTGGGCAAGAAAACGCCCGCGCCAAAACTGACCCAGTTCAACGGGGTGGTCGATCAGCTCGTCGTAGTTGGCGGCCTCGTACCAGCCGCGACCTCGTGCATCGACCTTGACGGCGACCAAGGCAGTGGCCACCTCCCAGCCCTTGGGCAAAGTTTTGAGTTCGAGCCGATGGGCTTGCGACTCGTGACCATGGGCTTTGAGGAACAAGCTGCTGCCGTTGAAGAAACCACGTTGTGCATCGAGAAAAGCTGTGCGCACCGAGTTGTCAAAGGCGTAAACCCGGTAACTCAGCACCAAGGGCCGCCGACCGGTACAGGTGGCCAACCAGGTGGCTTTGTCCTGTTGCACCAACGTCACCGTGCGCCCCCCTTGTTGGGCCTGCAAACGGCTGATGTGGCGTGAGAACTCGCGCACCATGTAGCTACCGGGTATCCACACCGGCAAGCTCAGCCTCTGCTGCGCTTGCGGGTTTTGCACCGTCAAAGTAACTTGGAACTCGTGTTGGTGAAGATCTGAAACGTCAACGCGGTAGGTGATCATGGACGGGGCCAAACTGATGGGGGCGACACAAGAATACGCTGGGCGGGGCGTTCAACTTCCGGCCGCGCCCACAAAACAGCTCACACTGGCCACCACGGTCAACCGAAAACGCAAGGTGAGCCATGGTGCCACTCCGAGCATGGGGTAAGTGCGCCTATCCACCAAGTAACAAGTGACCAGCATGACACCATGCACCACCAGTCCGGCATAGGGCGGCATCACGACGGCCACCCAAGCCACCAGAGACGGCAGAACACCCCAGACATAGAACCACGCGGGCACGCTGTGCGGGGTTTGTCGCATGGCCAAGCCCCAATGAATCCCACCAAGAAAAGAGACGATGACTGCGGCATAACAAGACAGCATCAAGGTGGCATAGGGGTGTGCGTCCGGGCGCACCAACCAGACCAGCGCCGCACCGAGAGCGAAGGGCAACAATCCTGCGTAGCCGAGGCGTGAGGCCAGCACCATGGAGGCGGCGTCGGATTTGACAGGACTCGGCTGTGATGTAAGGGGCAACATATTTGTTCGTCGTTAATGCCCGTGTCCTGTGGCCAAAATACATAGCCACGAGAGCGTGTCTGGGGGATTGATGCAGCGCAGCCCATCGGCATAAACCAAGGGTTATCGCTGCGACATTGGGGCGATTTGGTGGGCTTTGTGGACCTATTGTCGCCTTTAAGATACCAGAGTGCATCCCAATCCACTTTTTCCTCCTCAGGAGCCGTGATGTCGGATTTTTCGATGCACCAACTTCGTCTCAATCACTGCCTGTGTCCCTCTACTTGGCGGTTGTTTTGCAACATCCAGCCATTCAAACAGCGAATGTCCATGGGCCGCAGCACCGACTGCTGCATTCACAACACCCCAAGTAGGACACGACAACAAGTTCACGCGCTTGCAAATTGGCATGAGCTTGGCACAGGCCCGCGACATCGTTGGGCAACCAACCCACCAAGGCGGATACATCACGGGGTAGCCCGCATATTTCATCAGGGACGCGCTGATGCGGCTGTGCGTGGGCGGGCCGGGGTGATCGAGACAACCGCAGCCAATGCCTGTAGTTCTTGGCGAGGAGTTGAGAACGCATCCGGTCGCCCATGCGACAGTACCTGGTGAAATATGCGGGATAACGAGACAGGCTATCGCTGACATGACGCACCGCTACGCGACCAGGCGACTGGCCTGCGCCACTTTCTTGGTATCAGCCCTTGGCCAGTGGGGCTGCACTTCGACCCCATTGTTTCTAGGCAACACCATGAATGTCTTGTACGACGAACAACAGGTCTGCGCAGAACCTGCGCCTGTGCTGTTGGTATTTTTACCCGGTGCGCACATGGCTCCCGAAGAATTCGTACGCGAAGGTTTCCTCGCTGCGGTTCGGTCGCGCAACTTGGCGGTCGACATGCGTATCGCCGACGCCCACCTGGGCTACGCCTACGACGGCAGCATGGGTCGGCGTTTGCATGAAGACGTTTTGGCCCCGGCGCGCGCTCAAGGCTATCGGCGTATTTGGCTGGTCGGCATTTCGCTTGGTGGGTATGTCGCTCTGAACTACCTCAGGGATCATCCCAGCGACATCGAAGGCGTGGTCGCACTGGCCCCCTACCTCGGGCCCCGGGGTTGGATTGCTGCACTGGAACAAAGAACAGATTCAGCACAGCGCAAGGCCATGTTCGCCGCGCGGCCTGGAGCGGGTGGGGCGACTGAACTGGACCTCAAACTCTGGGGCTGGTTGAGCGAGGAGCGCTCGGCCAGCTTGCCCATTCACTTGGGCTACGGCGCGACCGACCGTTTCGCGCCTGGTCACCGCCTCTTGGCAAGCACACTACCAACCGACCGAGTGCGCGTCATTCCAGGAGGGCATGACTGGGGACCTTGGTTGGCGCTCTGGACGGGCTGGTTGAACCAAAACCTGTTGCCAACGCGGTGCGATTTGGATTGACCGGGTGTCATGGCTGCAACCAACAGGAACCGTCGAGATCAAAACGTGCTCGCCGGTGGCCGTTTGGGTGCAGCTCCAGCCAATCGAAACTGCTGACTTGCGCGGTGATGACACCAAAAAAGACGTCTCGCTCGGCATGCGGCATTTCATTGATCTCATTTTTTGGCGTGGCTGAGACGTCCCCCAATCGCGCGCCGGGTGGGTGTGGCGAGAGATAGTCCTGAGACGCAGGAGAAAGTTTGACCCGCGCCCAGCGCGAAGTCACGTCCAGGCCCGACGTTTGAACCGTCAAGGCAACACGCGCCCGGAGCTGCCAGCCCAACTGGGGCGACCACAGCACCAACACCGCCTCGGGCTGCGCGAGCAACTGACGAACCTTGCCGGCCCGAGGGTCGGTGTAGAACAAAACCTGACGCTGATCAGCGTTGACTTCACGCAGCACCACCGTTCGCGCATCGACGGCCTCGCCATCGCGCGTTGCCAACACGGGCGTGCGCCAGGGGTTGTTTTTGTCGCGGACCGCCAGCGCAAGCTCGCGCCACACCGCATTCAGAACGGCGTCCAAGGTGGTCAGCCGTTCTGGGTTCATGGCATCAGCCTTCTTTGCGCAGCGAAGGAAACAAAATCACGTCGCGGATGCTGGGTGAGTCGGTGATCAGCATCATCAAGCGGTCGATGCCGATACCGCAGCCGCCGGTGGGGGGCATGCCGTATTCCAAGGCGCGGATGAAGTCGGCGTCGTAAAACATGGCTTCTTCATCGCCCGCATCTTTGTTGGCCACCTGGGCGTGAAAACGCGCGGCTTGGTCTTCAGCGTCATTGAGCTCGGAAAAGCCGTTGGCGTATTCGCGTCCGGTAATAAAAAGCTCAAACCGTTCGGTGATGGCGGGGTTGCTGTCCGAGGCCCGTGCCAAAGGTGACACCTCCACGGGGTAGTCGATGATGAAAGTCGGCTGCCACAGCTTTTCTTCCACCACCGCTTCAAAGAGGCCAAACTGCAATTCAGGCAGCTTCCAGTGGGCAGGGGGCTCTTCGCCCAAGGACTTGAGTTTGGCGTGCAGGACTTGTGCATCGTCGGCCTGCTCAGCCGTCAACCCGGCATGGGCCACGAGGGAATCACGCACCGACAACCGTGCAAACGGCTGGTCCAAATGCACGGCTTGGCCGTTGTAGGTGATGGCGGCCGACCCGGTCGCTACCGTGGCCGCATGGCGCAACACGGTTTCGGTGAAGTCCATCAGGTCGTGGTGGTTCCAGTAGGCGGCGTAAAACTCCATCATCGTGAATTCGGGGTTGTGCCGAACACTGATGCCTTCGTTGCGGAAGTTGCGGTTGATCTCAAACACGCGCTCGAAACCGCCCACCACCAGGCGCTTCAAGTACAGCTCGGGCGCAATGCGCAAGAACATTTCTTGGTCCAGCGCGTTGTGGTGGGTGATGAAAGGTTTGGCGTTGGCACCGCCCGGAATGGGGTGCAGCATGGGTGTCTCCACTTCCAAGAACTGGTGCTCCACCATGAAGCTGCGTATGGCGCTGACAGCTTTGCTGCGAGCCACAAAACGAGCGCGGGCATGTTCGTCGGTGATCAGGTCCACATAACGCTGGCGGTACTTTTGCTCCTGGTCGGCCATCCCGTGGAATTTGTCGGGCAAGGGGCGCAGGCTTTTGGTGAGCAGGCGCAGCACGTTGACCCGCACCGAGAGCTCGCCAGTTTTGGTTTTGAAGAGGGTGCCTTGTGCCCCGAGGATGTCACCCAGGTCCCAGTGTTTGAAGGCTTCGTAGCGTTCCTCACCCACCGCTTCTTTGGTGATGAAAAGCTGCAGGCGACCTGAGCCGTCCTGCAAGGTGCAAAAACTCGCTTTACCCATGACACGCTTGAGCATCATGCGGCCACCCAGGGACACCGCCACGGCTTTGGCTTCCAGTTCTTCGGCGCTGAAGCCACCAAACTGCTGCGTCAAATCCAGGGCATGGTGGGTGGGTTTGAAATCGTTGGGAAAGGCAACGCCTTGTTTGCGGATGGCTGCGAGTTTTTCGCGTCTCTCGGTGATGAGCTGGTTTTCGTCGGGGATGTGGTCAAGGGCTTTGGGATCAGACATGCAGGGCTTTCTGGGATAAGCCGGGAATTTTAGGCCTTGCCCTGTGGGCACCTCAGCGGCAACTCCAAGGGCAAGTTGTCGCAGGGTGGTTTCATCAGGTGGCGGTACAGCTCAGGGAAACGCAGGTCGTAGCAGACACTCAGGCCCAGACGCCATGCAGCCCCGGGAATAGCCATGTCGCAGGCCACTGGGGTTTGTCCGGCTTGAAGCACCTGGCCTTCGTCGTAACGTTCGCGGCCGTTGTCGAAACAAAAGAGGTGCATCTTGTCGTAGCGCACGGCCACCTGGCCCGTGGCGGAGAACACTCGGGCTTGTTCGGAGGAGGCAAAAGGCAAGGCCCTTGCTTTGCCGGGCTTCCGCTGGCTCGTGACCCCCTTGCTGCCCCTGACCCCAGGTCCTCGCGCCTCGGTTGCGCACAACATGTGGCATCTCACAAAACCAGCTACGTCAACACAAGTCGCAACGAAACCAGCCTGTACTTTTCGTACTCCGCAATGACCATGTAACTCGCTTGTGGAGACGTTTCTACCGTTTCAAACTGCCACCGACGAGTCAAGCTGCCATCGCCATCGTAGGTATCCCATGTGTGCTCATCAAAATCATCTTCACCCAAACGTTGGTCTGCTTCAGCCAAACTCTCGTCGAACCGAAAGCCAAATGGCAGGTCATCTTTGAAAGCCGAGCACAGTAGGTAATTGCCAGTGCTGTTACTCACGTTGGCATAGCCTTCAGCAGTGAACTCGACAGCTTCTATGAGTTTGATTTTTTTGCGCTGAAGTGTGGTCTTCTCACGAGCATAAATTTCGCCAAGACGCTCGTGAACCCACGGTTTGGTCAAATGGATAAAAAATCCAAGTGCGGGTGCATCAATGTAAGTGTCCCAAGCTGTTGATGGAATATTCAGCTTCAGCTCCTCGATGAATTCGGTGACCTCTGTTGCGGTTGTCAGCTTTCCCAGCAGGTTGACAAGGCGGTAGGTGAGGTCTGATGGCGTCATAACGAGCATGGGCTCCGCTGACTCCCCGTTAGCTGCTTCTACTGACCTTGCCTCTGTAATCCGTATCCCATAACCGAGTCACGAATTGGCTTGCATGGCCTGGGCCGCAAACCAGCTTTGCTCGAACTGCATCGGACTGACATAGGCCAGAGTCGAGTGCAGCCGGGCTTGGTTGTACCAAAGCAGCCAGGCCATGACCTCGTCTTTAGCTTGCCTCCTGGTTTCAAAGCGCTGCCCATGTAGGCGTTCTACCTTCAGTGACCCGAACAAGGTCTCGCTGCACGCATTGTCCCAACAGTTGCCCCGCCTGCTCATGGACGCCTGAATTCCGTACTCACTGAGCACGTCCCTGAAGTGTGACCTTGCCTCTGTAATCCGTATCCCATAACCGAGTCACGAATTGGCTTGCATGGCCTGGGCCGCAAACCAGCTTTGCTCGAACTGCATCGGACTGACATAGGCCAGAGTCGAGTGCAGCCGGGCTTGGTTGTACCAAAGCAGCCAGGCCATGACCTCGTCTTTGGCTTGCCGCCTGGTTTCAAAGCGCTGCCCATGTAGGCGTTCTACCTTCAGTGACCCGAACAAGGTCTCGCTGCACGCATTGTCCCAACAGTTGCCCCGCCTGCTCATGGACGCCTGAATTCCGTACTCACTGAGCACGTCCCTGAAGTCTTGGCTTGCGTATTGACTGCCTCTGTCGCTGTGGAAGATCAGCCCTGCGCCTTTGTCTGGATGTCGCTTGAACCATGCCATGCGCAGCGCATCAATGACGATGTCGCGTGTCATGTCTTGCCGCAAGCTCCAGCCCACCACTTGACGGCTGAAGAGGTCAATCACCACTGCCAGGTACAGCCAGCCCTCTTGGGTGTCGATGTAGGTGATGTCCCCCGCCCACACCTTGTCAGGCTCTTGAACGTTGAATTGCCGCTCCAGCAGGTTGGGTGCAATCGGCAAATCATGTTTGCTGTCGGTGGTGATCTTGAATCTGCGTTTGCCTTTGGCGCGAATGCCGTGCAATTGCATGAGCTTTTGCACCCGGTCTTTGCCCACCCGGATGCCGCGTGCCAGCAGTTCTTTCCACATGCGAGGCCAGCCGTAGCTGGCCCTGACCTGGGCGTGAATTGCTTTGATGTGTACCAGCAAGGCGTCATCACTGAGGTGGCGTCGTTGCGCCGCACTGGCCCGCCGCAGGAAGTGCTCGTGATACCCGGCCACGCTGACACGCAGAACCCGGCACTGCACAGAGATTGGCCACACCCGCCGGTGGCTTTGTATGAAGGCGTACTTCACGTCGATCCCTTTGCAAAGTACGCCGTGGCCTTTTCCAGGATGTCGCGCTCCATCTTGACCCGCGCCAGCTCTGCCCTCAAGCGGCTGATCTCCATTTGTTCGCTGCTTACCTTGACCCGGCTGTCAGCGCCCTTGAGTTTGCCTTCGCGGTGCGCTTTGATCCAGTTGAACAGCGTCTGCTCAACCACCCCAAGCGTCCTGGCCGCTGCCGCCATGCTTTGGCCGCCTTCCACCAGCCGCACCGCCTCGAACTTGAACTCCTGCGTGTACCTCGCCCTTTTGGCTCTCTTCGTCATTTCCGCTCTCCTTTGCTTGCGATTGAATCACTCAGCAAGGGATACGGTTTTCGGGGGCAAGGTCAGTTTCGAGTTGGGTCAACTCAAAGTCGCGATATCGGGCATCGAGAAACAACGCGAATCGTTCGTAGTTTTCCCAAGTGTCCCCGGCATCCAAACCGCGACCTTTGAAATGGGGCGTGAAAACCGCCATGAAATCGTCGTCCACACCGCAGCGGTCAGCCCGTCCTAATAGGGGTGTCGAGCTGTTGCGGTGGCACAAACAGTGGAGGTAGCTGTGGGTGAAGGCTTGTGCTGCTTCGCTGACATCCCAACTCCAAACCTCATTGCAGTACGCCACACGGTAGAGAAACTCTCGACCAGTCATCTTGCGTTCGCGAACAGCCTCCACAAGTGAAGCGTGATTCTCCAAGTGCCGCTTACCGATTTTGTCTCGATCAATGCACCAAGCCATGAACATGCCCATTGGCAAATCAGCTTGATCATCGGGCCACGACGGATTCCATGGGCTGAACGCATGCGAACGCGCTGACGATCGTACATATGCATGCCGATTGTGGTCCCGCACCGAGATCGTCCAGTCAGGCTTCATCGCGCCGTCCTCGTCAAATGCAACATCCAATGTGGCAAGGTCGCTCACTGGCAGTTCATATATCGTGTTGCCGAATCGGGTGTGGTGGATCGTTATCCCGGGCAGTGCCGCCCAATCTGACTGCGGCATTTGAGGGGAAATACTGGCAAAAGTTGCGGGTAATCCGGTTAAGTCAACATCTTTGGACGGGAACCAAATACTTCTCACGTAGGAAACATCTTTGCGCCCCTCTTTCTTTGGCGGATAGAACGCTGGCGCCAATACTTCCCAGTGCCAAGCCAGCACGACGCCGTACTTCTTCGCACTGAAGTAACCCTCTCTTTTGGAGGGCAGCGGAATTTTTCCGCCGAGCTGAACAACAAGCTCATCCACCTCGGGGGCCTCTTTACGTTGACCGACTGCAGCGATGACCTTGACAATTTTCATGTGTTCAAACCTTTGTAAATTGTTCGTGAATTAAGGACCATCTGCAAAACCCAAGCTGAAGCGAATGAGGCATGCGATTTTTCACAGGATGTCACTCTCAGCAATCGGCGCCGGGGACAGGTCTGAAGTGCGCAGATCCAACGACTCCCGACCCACTTTATGCAGCAAAAGTGACTGTATTACCTGCGTGATTTTTAGCGAACGAATTCAAATCCCACGTCGGTGCGTGAGTGCCGGCAACTGCTCGCGCACCTGCGCCAAGCGTTCGGCCTTGACCTCGGCCATGACCACCCCCTCGCCTTCGGGCAAAACCGCCAGCACCTCGCCCCAAGGGTCGATCACCATGCTGTGGCCCCAGGTACGGCGGCCGTTGTCGTGGCGACCGCCCTGTGCAGGCGCAATGACATAACACTGGTTTTCCACCGCGCGGGCCCGCAGCAGCAACTCCCAGTGCGCCTGGCCCGTGGTGTAGGTGAAGGCGGCGGGCACGGCCAGGATATCGCAGGGGGGCTTCATCAAATGGCGGTAAAGCTCGGGGAAACGCAGGTCATAGCAGACGCTCAGGCCCATACGCCAATCGGCCCCCTCGATGGGCATGTCACAGGCCACAGGCGTTTGCCCCGCTTGCAGCACCTGCCCTTCGTCGTAACGTTCGCGGCCATTGTCAAAACAAAAGAGGTGCATCTTGTCGTAACGCGCGGCCACTTGGCCCGTCGCGGAAAACACGATGCTGGCGTTGTAGACATGGTCGGCGTCGCTGCCAGCAATGGGCACGGTGCCACCCAGAATCCACACCCCCCACTGCTGCGCACACTGCGACAAATGTTGTTGCAACGGGGTTTGGGAGCCTGGCCGCGCACCGATGGGCACCGCCGCTTCTGCAATGGCCAGCTTGTCGCGGTCGTTGGCACCCATGAAACAAAAGTACTCGGGCAAGGCGACCATGCTTGCGCCCTGGGCGGCGGCTTCTTGAATCAATGCGGCAGCGCGGTCCAAATTGCTTTGTACGTCGGCACCAGAGATCATTTGCAAGGCGGCGATTCGCATGGTTCTGTGTTCGTCAGGGTTTGTTGGGCCCAGCCGCGCGGGGCGATGCTGCCGCTGGTGCACTGTTGGGTTCGGATGATGCGCTGTCTGGCGGAGGAGGCGATCGTTGTACACGCTCCACTTTGGGATCGGCCCACGGGCCTGTCACCCGGAACTCGCGTGTATTGGCTTCGGCCAAGGGTTTGCGCAAAAACATTTGCGCCAAGAAAGTACCCAAGCCCAAAGCCGGGTTGATCACTGCATAAGCCAGGGATGCTGTGCCAGCGTTGATCTCCGGGACGACATAAACACGCAGGTCCTGGGTTTCGTTTTGCAAACTGGCTTGGCCTTCCATCAACACCACCGCTTGCACACCACGCATGCGCAGGTTATTGGTGGATGCGACGCCCTGGCGCATGTCGACATCGCCGGTGACACTGTCAAAGGCAAACCCTTCTTGAAACAGGTCACGGAAATCAAACAACAAACGTCTTGGCAAGGCCTGCAGACTGAGAACCCCCAGCAGCCGTGCGGCACCTGGGTCTTGACGCAAAAACTGGCCTGCGCCGATGTCCACCTTCATGTGGCCGCTCATGCTCAGCGGGTCGGGGTTCAAGGGGGAATCACGCCAGCGCAACTGCCCCACCAGTTCACCCTTGCCACCGCGCACGGTTTGGGGTTGCCCCAAACGTTCTAACAACGCACCTGCGTCGCTGACGTTGAGGGTGAAGTCCATCTCGGTTTGACGCGCAGGCATTGGTGCAGTGTTGTTGGAGCCACTTGAAATGGGGTTCACGGCCGACCAGTGCCCGGTCGCCGACAGCCGAGCCTCGGGCGTGGTCAACTCCAGGCGCTGCAAGGTCCAGTCAAACCCACCTCGTGTGGCACTTGCAGCGTTGACGGCCTGCACCTCCAAACGACCCAGCTTTTTGCCACGCAGTTCGAAGTCGTCTACGACCACGTCCAATGTCGGCGCGGTGCTGCTCGATGCGGTTGAAGTCGGCGAGGCAGCACCGGCGGGCTGAATTTGACGGGTGGCACCCAATGACAAGCGGGACAAGTGCGCGAAAAGACGGCTGGCTTGCGCGGCCGTGGCAGGACGCCATGCCAGCTGACCTTTGGCTTGCTGCGAGTTCACCACACCACGCCACTCACCACGGTCCAACGCGGCACTGGCCTCCACCTCAGTCAAACGTAAACCATTGGTTTGAATTTCATCCGCGCGAACGCGCCACTGTGTGGGTGAATAGGCGGTCGCCAGGTCCATATCGGAAGAGGCGGTGGTCGCGCTTTCAGACGGTTGCAATACGGCAGCCCACTCGTCCGCATCGAGTTTTTGCAATGCGGCCTGTGCCACCACGCCTACGCTTGGAAGGGGTGGTGCGGCCACGCCCAAACCCACAGCGCCGCGCAAGACCCGTGCAGGGCCTGAGCCGGCACCCGTCGGCCACTCGCGGATGTACAAGGCTTGCAGCGCTTGGCCGGCCTCTACTTTGACCGTCTCGGTGCGTGCCGATGCATCTTGTGTGTCTTCAGACCAGCGGGTTTGAACACTCAAGGGCCAGCTGGTTAGCGCCGTCTTGCGCAGGGGGTCTGGCAGTTGGGATGACCACCCGACGAGGTCACTGCGTAGATCAATTTCTGTGCGCCCGCCTGCCACTCCCACATCCAGTTGGTACCGGGTTTGTCCACCAAAGTGGGTGGCCCAACGCGCAAGTGTTCCCAACTCGGTGGTGGCCTGCAATCCTTCGGCGGTGGCCATACCAGAGCCCGACAATCGCACGCTGTGATCCGCTTGACTGCCACCGGTGACGGTCACTTCACCGCCGATCGCCTTCGCGACGATGCCACCAGGCAGCGAGAACCCCTGGTGGGAGAAGTTCACCCGCCCTCGCGCGTCAGCCAGCAGGGGCAAATCAGCGCGCAAACGAAGATCGTTACCCAGCAGATCGACACTGCCTTGCACGGTCGAGGCTGGGAAATCAAAAATCGGCAAGTTCAAGCGCAAATTCAGGTCGCTGTTTCCGCTGACACTGGCACCGGCCAAGGCCTGCCCGATCCACGCTCCGACCGGCGAGGTGTTCACGAAATTCACCATCTTGGACAACTCGCCTCGACCCTGGCCGTCAATTCGAACGCTGGTCTTTCCTTTCTGACCGAGGTCGCGGATTTCACCGTTGACCTTGCTCAGCGACACACCCATCACCTTGGCCTGCGCATTGCGAATATCGAGCTGGTCGCGGTAGATGACCACTTCGCCTTGGACATCGGTCAGCGCTGGCCACGGAGAGGTCCAAGCTGGCACATCGTCGTGGGCCGGCATGTCAGGCACATAGGCGAACGTCGCACCCTGCACTTTTCCAGCGAAACGAAACTCGCCTTCGTTTTTGTTTTTCACGTGGACGAAAGGGAACGCTGCCAAATCCCCTTGTACCCGCACCGTGGCCTCGGAAATTCGTCCTTGATTCAGAGCGCGGCGTAAGTAGTCACGCGCCTTTTCGGGAATTTTTTGTGGCAAGTAGCGGCTGATTTTGGCGGCATCACCACGCGTCAATCGACCATCAAGAAGCAAGTGGCCCGGCAAGCGCTGTCCTTTGCCACGCACCTCCACTGGCAGCACTGCAGCACTGCTGGAATCAGCCATTGGCGAGAGGCCCTCGCCCGTTCGCCACTGGCCCGACACCTCGCCTTGCATGTCCGCGTTGGCAAAACGAACTTGATTCCATTTAACGATGACCTGAGGCAGGCCAGAAGGCACCTTCTCCACGCGCCACTGCACATTGGCAGAAAACTGATCGAACGCCAGCACGGGATCGCTGAACACACCAGGTAAAAGCAAACGCCCTGCGTCCAGCGTGACTTTGCTGCTACCCCCCGCCTGTGTCGCTTCGACGTCCACGTTGGCTCCGACAATACCTGGCCGCCCCACACCTTGTTCTTCAGGGGACGGTTTTGCCACCAAGGACAAGCCGGTGACACGGGCACGTGCTTGGTAGGCGGTCGGCGCGTCGAGCGGCCCCTGCCAGCTCAACATCAGGCCTGTCATCTCGCCTTGAGGTTGTGCTTCTTGCAACAGTTTGTTGACCGCACTGCCCACAGGCAAACGGCTGCCAATGTCCGACAAGACGCCAAGGTTCATCTGTGGCGCACGCAGTTCCCCGCCCGTGACCACCACCTGCCCATCGGGCATGGTGTGTTGCTGTACCTTGAAAGAAAAATCGCTGCTCGGCCACACCAAACCATCATGGGTTGCAAAACTCAAGCCCTTGCCCGCCAACTCCAGCTCTTGCTGGCCCGCCTTGTTCGAAAAACTGCCTGTTGGACGAGTGTGTCGCTTTCCAATCAATCGCCCCGCCACCTGCTCCAGCCGCAAGGGCTCCAAACCCGGCGCCAACCGCGCGCCCACCGCACGCAGTGCCACATCAAGCGTGGCGGACTCTAAAGCCCCGGATTTGAGCTGCGCCCACGCACGCAGTCCCCCTTGGCCTTCTTGGATTTCAAACGGGAGGGCCACGTAGCGGCGCAACTCGCTGATGTCGGCCTGCGGCATATCCAGATGACCCGCCCCGGTCCAGCGCCGCCAGTCCCCAGGGCGCGCTAAGAGGGGCTGTGTGAAACGGCCTCGCAGCGAAAAGCGCTGCCCCCAGGATGCCGGTGGCGTGGCATCGAATCGAATGTGGTGGCGACGCAAGCTGTTGCGCACCACCAGTTGAACGTCGGTCAGCGCCAGTGGCGGTGCATCGCGTAACTCATCCACCCACTGCACACTGCCACCACGGACCACCACCTCGTGCTGCTTGAACAACCAGTCCTGCGCCACGTGGCTGTTCGGATGCGCGAGGCGCAAATCCCATCCAGCAATGAACACGTGACCCTGTTTGTCGCGACGGACCTCCATTTGCGCGCCGTCAATGATGAGCTGGTCGAACCGCAAATCCAGGTGCAGCAGCGATTGTGGCGACACGGCTGCCGTCACCAGAGGCAGCGTCAACGCCACCCGGCCTTGTTTGTCCAACAACTGCACGTCTCGCAACTCAATGGACGGCACCCAGCCGCTAGAACGGACTTGGATGTGGCCCAACTTCACGGATACCCCTAAAGCCTTCGAGGCATGGGTTTCCAGGGTGTCACGCCATCGCTCCAGATGGGGCAGAATCAGCCAGTGAAGCGACAACCAAGCCAACAACAACAGGCCCCACACGGCCACCAACACGCCCAGACCGAGTCGGACAAACCAACGTAACCCGTGGCGAAGAGGCGGCCACCAGCCAGCCCAGCGACGTGACAAGAGAACTTTAGGGGCCGACGGGAGGGATGACATGAAAGCAGCGATACAAAAACGACCACCCGTCGGATGGCCTGGCGGGCAATCTAGCACAGGGGGTGGCCGTTTGCCCCCACCTATGCCGGTGTAGAAGTCCATGGACACCTCAGACTCCCCCGCCGCACTCAGCCACAACCCAAGAGCACTGGCTACCCACAGCCGCTATGTGCAGCGCATTCGCCGTCGTTACGCAAATGAACTGGCTTTGTTGAGCCATTTGCCACTGTCCTGTGGCGCCATCCCGCGCACGAAGGATGTGCACGAACTGGTCAACGCCCTGCTGGCGCAAGGACAAACCCTCGCCAGCAGCTTGCGCATCACCCGCCACTTGGTGTTGGAGCGCTTGGCGGTCCTGGACATTGAACACGGTGCGGTGATGCAGGACATCACCTTGGCCATGACGGAATTGGCCGAAACCACCCTGGACCTGGCCCTGCAGCACGCCCGCCAAAACCTGGACGAGAAACACGGCGTGCCGCGCAACACGGCGGGAGAGCGCATCGATTTTTGGGTGGTGGGCATGGGCAAACTCGGTGCCCGCGAACTGAATGTCTCATCCGACATCGACCTGATTTATGTCTACGAAGAAGATGGTCAGACCGATGGTGCGAACCCCATCACAGCCCACGAGTACTTCACACAAGTCGCCAAGCAGCTGTATGCCCTGATCGGCGAAACCACCGAAGATGGCCAGGTGTTTCGTGTGGACCTGGCACTGCGCCCCAACGGCAACTCTGGCCCTGCGGCTGTCAGCATGGCCATGCTGGAGGAGTATCTGCAAGTTCAAGGCCGCGAGTGGGAGCGTTTTGCCTGGCTGAAAAGCCGCGTGGTGGCACCGCGCGAGAGCGTTGCCAGTGGCAGGGCCTTGCCCATGCGCCCCTTGATCACCGCCTTCGTCTACCGCCGCTACCTCGACTACGGCGTGTTTGAAGGATTACGCCAACTGCACCGCAAAGTGCGCGATGAAGCGCAGCGCCGTGCCGCCGGACGTCCCGAGCGGGCCAACGATGTGAAGCTTTCCCGTGGTGGGATCCGCGAGATTGAGTTCATCGTTCAACTGCTACTGGTGGTGCGCGGCGGGCAGTTTCCTGAAATACGCACACGTTCCACACTCAAGGCCTTGGACAAACTCACTGCCGGGGGTTTGATGAGCCCCGAGCAGGCCCACAAACTGGCCGACGCCTATGTCTTCCTGCGCCGGCTGGAACACCGCACTCAGTTTTTGGATGACCAACAAACCCACTTGCTGCCCACCGACGATGCGGATTTGCGCTGGATCGCACTGAGCCTTGATCTGCCTTGCAAAGCAGACACCTGCGAATTGCTGGACAAACTCGGCGAGGTGCGCGAGTTCGTCGCCATGGAATTCGACGCCCTGCTCAGCGTGGGACAAACAGGTTCTGCTGCTGGCGCATGCAAGGGCAAAGGCTGCGGCTTGCCCCCAGTGCCTGTCGACAGCGACGAGTTCATCGAACGACTGCCGCCCGGTTTGAGTCAACGGGTGCAAACCTGGGCCGAACAAAGCCGCATCCAGTCGCTGCGCGACGAGAGCAAGATGCGTTTGGCGAAGCTGATCGGCCGATCCGCGCAAGCCATCAGCGAAGGGCGCTGCGACACGGACGCCGCCATTCGATTCATCGATTGGCTGGAGCCGCTGCTCAGGCGCGAGAACTATCTGGCGCTGCTGGTGGAGCGGCCCGAGGTGCAGCATCGCCTGCTGCATTTGCTCGGCATGGCACGTTGGCCCATGCGCTACCTCATGCGCCATCCGGGCGTGGTGGATGAGCTCGCCGACGAGCGCCTGCTCCACAGTCGTTTTGCGGCCACCGAATTCACCGCCGAACTTCAAGAGCGCCACCGCGCCTGGCAGCGCAGCGGTGAGGCTCATGAAGAATCGCTGATTGACACCCTGCGCCGCGCCCACCATGCCGAACTCTTTCGCACCTTGGTGCGCGACGTGGAAGGCCACATTTCGGTAGAGCAAGTCGCAGACGACCTGTCTGCCTTGGCCGATGCCACCTTGGACTGCACGCTGCAATGGACTTGGAGCCACCTCAAACAAGCGCACCGCAGCGACCCGCAATTCGCCGTCATCGCCTATGGCAAATTGGGCGGCAAAGAGTTGGGTTATGGCAGCGACCTCGACGTGGTTTTTGTATACGACGACAGCGGTGAAGACGACCCCGACCACGTGGCCGAGGTCTACGGTGCCTTCGTTCGCAAGCTCATCACTTGGCTGACAGTTCGCACCTCGGCCGGCGAGTTGTTCGACATTGACACCGCGCTACGCCCCAATGGCAACTCGGGCCTATTGGTCACGTCCATCACTTCGTTTGAGAACTACCAAACAGGCCGGGGCAGCAACACCGCCTGGACCTGGGAACACCAAGCCTTGAGCCGCGCCAGGCTGTGCGCCGGTGAGAAGCGTCTGGGTGAACGTTTTGAAGCCGTCAGGCGCAGTGTCTTGTGCGCGCCGCGTGACCAAACGCAGTTGCGCTCCGAAATTCAAACCATGCGCGAAAAAGTCCGCGCCGCCCATCCGATCAAAAGTGAACTCTTCGACGTCAAACACAGCCCGGGCGGGATGATGGACGCAGAGTTCTGCGTGCAGTTTTTGGTGCTGGCCCATGCGCAGCAACATGCAGACCTGCTGGCCAATGCCGGCAACATTGCCCTGCTGCGCACATGCGAGCGCTGCGGCTTGCTGCCCGCAGGCATAGGCAGTCACGCAGCCGACGCCTACCGCGAATTGCGCCGGGCCCAGCACAAGGCCAGGTTGGACGAAAAACCCACCCAAGTAACGCCCGACGTTCTTGCGTCAGAGCGCGGCCACATATTGGCCTTGTGGCACGCGGTGTTTGGTTGATCGCCCATGCGGGGAAACAATCGTTGGGCCCAGCCCATCGGATCCTGGTGCGCTGTCGCCAGCGTGTTGGGGGTCTGCAGCCTGGCAAGCTGGTGGCTCGTCCTCCTGGGCCTGTCGCGCACGAACTTAGATTGGCAAACCACACTGTGGCTGTCACAGCCCTGGCGGCTCTACACCGCAGCCTGGGTGCACTACAGCCCCATGCACTTGGTTGGCAACTTATTGGCACTGGCGCTGGTGGCCTGGTTGGGCGTCGCCGCCCGCATGCACTGGCCCGCCACGCTGGCATGGCTCTTGAGCATGCCGCTGTGCCACCTGGCCTTGCTGGCCTTGCCCGAGGTGTTGCACTACGGCGGCCTGTCGGGCATCTCCCACGCGGGTGTGGCCGTGGTGGTGACTTGGCTGATGATTCACGGACTGCCAATTCAACGCCAAATTGCCGCCCTCCTCGGCCTGGGCTTGATCGCCAAAATTTGGACTGAATCACCCTGGGGAGAGGGGTTGCGGGTTGTCGCCGGCTGGGACATCGCTGTGGTGCCTTGGGCCCACGCCAGCGGAGTGGTCGCCGGCGTCATTTGCGCGTTCCTCACGACCGCAGCACTGCGGGTCTGCGCACAGCGGCAAAAAAGCTGAAACTCAGCATTGCTGATATTGGCTGCAATGCCCACGCACTTCGCTTCTAGACTGCGTACCTGTCATCGCGGCTTCAAGGCACCTCATGATTCAACTTCACGGCACCCCACTTTCCAACTACTACAACAAGGTCAAACTGGCACTCCTAGAAAAAGGTTTGGAGTTTTCCGAACACATGGTGCGCCCCGGCACGACCGACCCGGCCGTGCTGGCGGCTTCTCCGCTGGGGAAAATTCCCTATCTCTTGACCGCCGATGGCCCGCTTAGCGAAAGCCAAGCCATCTTGGAGTACCTCGAAGCGCTGCAACCTCAACCGCCGTTGTTGCCATCCAGCCCCTACTCAGCAGTCAAGGTCAGAGAGCTTTGCCTCTTCATCGATTTGAACTTGGAACTTGTCGTGCGCCCCCTCTATGCACAAGCGTTTTTTGGTGGCGAAGCGGATTCAAAGCTGGCCGCGTGGATTCGTCCAACGCTGGAAAAAAACCTGAGTGGCTTCAAACGTTTGGCGCGTTTTTCCCCCTACGTCGCGGGTGACCACTTCACATGGGCGGATTGCTGTGCTTGGGTATCACTGCCCCTCTTGGGATTGGCGACCAAAGCGGTTTACGGGGAAAATTTCCTGCAAACGCAAGGCATCGACATCAGGCCCTATACCCAACTCATTGAAGAACGAGCCAGCGCACAACGCGTGAAGACGGAGCGTGAAGTGGTGCAAAAAGCGATGATCGCCAAGGGCAACATCCTGTGACGCTGTGGCGCTTGCCACAAAAAAAGCCCGCATCACGCGTAATGCCAGTCAGTTAAGAACTGACTGGCATTTTTCTTGGGTACTTGGAAGCTCTGTGTTTGACAACTCTGGGGCAAGAGCGAGAGCGCCGAGGTGGCAGGAGGAAGATATGGGCCTGCTCGTAAAGCACGCTCAATCGCTTGGGCAAGGTAGCGGCAGATTCCAGCGGCGCAAAGCGCAGCAGTTCAATGATGGCAATACAGGCCACATGAAAGCCGATGCGTACAGGTGGCACTTTCAGGTGCTGCGCCATCAGCCGCATTTGCCGACGCAACAAGGTATAGGCGATGAGGACGCCCCAAATCTCTTGTCGCACCAAGCCTGGTTGTTTGCTACGCAAGACAAAACTGTTGGCTTGCAAGGACTGTTTGATCTCCCGAAAACCCAGCTCAATCTCCCAGCGCTGACAGTACAGGGCGGCCAGTTGTTTGACCGGATAACGCTTGGGATCGTTCAGCGAGGTGATGAAGCGACGCGTGCGTGTACCCAGCTGTACTTCAATCAGGCGCGCCTGCCACCACAGCGGCAGTTCTGGTGCGAGCTTGCGTGCTTGCTGCGATACGGGCATGCGTATCGTGTAGTCCCCTGGGCCGTGGGTGGCGACGATCTCATGGCGCAAGTTGTCCTTGGCACGCATGAGCCAGTGACGATCCCTGCCCTGTTGCTGCCACTGCAGCAGGAAAGCGGCTGAGAAGTAGGCCCGGTCAAACACCGTGATGGACTCGTCGGGCACTTGCAGACTGGCGGCCAAGGTGAGCTCGCCTTGCGTCATGGCTCCTAATTGAGCATCCATGAGTTCGTGGCTGTGCGTATCCATCAGGCACACGGCACGCAGTTGGGGCCAACTGCCCGCGCCATGCTGGTTGGCGCAGCAACCCAAACCTTCGCGATTCTCAGGTGTGTCCGGGGCTGACCAGACCACGCCATCCACGGCCAGCACGCGCAGGCCGTTCAATCCCGTGTCATGAGAGTCGCGCTGCGCGCCCCATGCTTGGGTGAGCTGCTTGAACAGGTTCGCCAGCGGTTCATCGCCCAAACGCTGGCGCGTTTGTATCGCCGCGCTCGCAGCACACACCGGCTTTGGTGTGTCCAGCATCAAATCGAGTTGCCGCACCACATGCCAGATGGGCTGATTCCTGAACAGCGCCAAGCCAATGACCAGCCACACCACATGCTCAGCGGGTAGTCTTCGTCGCCTGATGGAGGCCTTACCTGTGGCCGCCAAGGCTTGGTGGATCCACAACGGGTCAATCAGCTCGCTCAATCCGTCCAAACACGCTGGGGTCTTGTTTAGCGTTTGCGACAGCTCTACTTGAAATTCCATAAAAAAGGGACGTGATCAACACGTCCCTTTTTACCCGGCCTTGAATGCCTGCCCCTTAACTGACTGGCATTGCGCATCACGCGGGCTTTTTTCTTGGTGTCTTGGTGATCAACTTGGCTGCAAACCACCCGCCAGCACGGCTTTGGCGGCCACTGCAGCAGTCACTTCTTTACGAAAACGGTTCAGTTCTTGCACGCTGACAAAACTGCGTTCCATCAGCAAACTCATGTTGTGCAGGATGCGCTCCACCACCTTGCCTTCCCAGACAGCATCAAACTGAATTTGTTTGTCCAGCCACTGCTCTAACCACAGCGGGTTGGGCATGCGGCTTTGCACCGTGTCCCGGGGGAACAATTTTTCGTTCACATGCAAATTGGTCGGGTGCAAAGCCTGGGCGGTGCGGCGGGCACTGGCCATGAGCACACCCACCTTGGCGAACGCGGCACGCGCTTCGTCACCGAACTTTTGCATGGCACGCTTCATGTAGCGCAAGTAAGCGCCGCCGTGGCGGGCTTCGTCGCGGGCCAAGGTTTCATAGATGGCTTTGATCACCGGTTCACTGTGCCATTCGGCAGCCCGGCGGTACCAATGGTTGAGGCGAATTTCGCCGCAAAAGTGCAGCATCAGGGTTTCCAGCGCCGGCGCGGGGTCGAACTCAAAACGCACTTCATGCAGCTCTTCTTCGGTCGGCACCAGTTCGGGCCGGAAACGACGCAGGTACTCCATCAGCACCAAGGAGTGTTTTTGTTCTTCAAAGAACCACACACTCATGAAGGCAGAAAAATCGCTGTCGTCGCGGTTGTCACGCAGAAACATTTCGGTGGCCGGCAGTGCGGCCCACTCGGTGATGGCGTTCATCTTGATGGTTTGGGCTTGCTCTTCGGTGAGCAGGCCAGCATCAAAACGATCCCACGGAATGTCCGTGTCCATGCTCCAGCGCACGGCTTCGAGTTGTTTGAAGAGTTCCGGGTACAGCATGGAGGCCATGAGAGTTTTCCGCGAGGTAATTTGCGGTAATTCTAGTCACCGATGGTGAATGTCGTTCACCATGCCCCCTTTGACGGTAGGTTTTGCGAAGGACAGTGCAAGGTCAAGCCGCGACGGCAGGTTGATGAGCAGCTCGCCAGGATACGATGTGCTCCGAAATTTCGCGCAGTGAAGACAGCGCCTCGACACCTTGTACACCCCTGCGGTGCAAGACGGGTGCCGCGCCGCCAGTCCAAATAGCCGTAGCGGGAGAACACTTGCCGCGAAGCTCGGCAAGACCGTCCACCACCTGATTGGGGTTCATGCAGCCGGTGAATCCCAAAGCCACGATGTCTATGCGCAGAGCCTGGGTGGCCAAAACGATGTTCCAAATGGGCGTTTGCACGCCAAGTGACACACACTCTGCCCCTTCAAGCGCGAACAGCACCTCGGCCATCAACAAGCCCAAGCCATGGGGTTCTCCAGGGAAGGTGGTGAGCAACACCCTGGGACCACCACCGGGCTCAGGCCGGGGCAACTGCGACAAGGCGGAGCGCAACACGCCCTGCAGCACTTCGGCGTAGAGGTGTTCCTCAAAAATTTCCAGCTGACCGCGCATCCAACTGTCACCGATCAGCGTATTCAAAGGCGTGACCACATCGGTCACGAACCGACTCAATCCCAAACGCATATGCGCTTGCACCAGTTGCTGCCGCAGCGCCTCCACATCATGGCTACGCAACAAACCAACCCACGGGCGCACATCAGGCAACTCCTGAGAGGACAGCTGTTTGACCGCGCCCAAGCTGTTTTCGCTCAGCGCCAGCAGCGCCTCCATGGGCATAGGGACCACGCGGCCGGGACGATGGCCGCCATCAAGCAAACGTTTAACCACCCGCAATTTCTGAACTTGATCCAAAGGATAGGCACGCTCGCCTTGCCCATCACGGTCGGGCGTGGGGAAACCGTAGCGCCGCTCCCAAATCCGCAGAGTGTCTTTAGACAATCCGGTGTCACGTTCCACGGCGGCGATCGACAAAGTCAAACCGCCGCCGTTACTGGACGGCATCGTCTTGGACAAACCATTTACTACGGTGCTCATAGAGCCTATTATGCAGACAAAAGCGCAGGTTTGTCCTGGACAACTTTTCGCAACAACAATCCATCTCTGCGCTCGTTATTTTGTTACCGCGTAGTTTTTTTTGATACCATGTCGTCTACGATTAGAACTTACCAGGCTAAAGGAGAGTTTCGATGGTCCAGAGCGCCGTGGCTGAATTGAAAAAAAAATATGGCCGTGGTGGAACTCTTTATGAGCCCGCTCGTCTGACATCGGTAAGTTGGCTGGCACTGCACCTCGGTGCCAAACCCGTTTTTTTGTTGCACAGCCTGACAGCCTGTCTGTCAGAAATCCCACAGCGGTTTTCCTCCTCCTCCCTCCCTCCCGAGTTCGCTGCGGGGCGCTGTGCAACAACCTTTATTCCCGCGGCAGCGGCGGCCTGAGCCATGCGACGCGTTGCAGTCATCGGTTCAGGCATTTCCGGTCTGTCAGTCGCTCATGGATTGGCGGGCCTTGCCCAGGTCACCCTGTTTGAGTCGGGCGACTATTTCGGGGGTCACACCCACACGGTCGATGTCGAGGTCAACACACCCCAAGGTGCCATGCGCCACGGTGTGGACACTGGCTTTTTGGTCTTCAACGAACGCACCTACCCGAACCTGATTCGTCTCTTCAGTGATTTGAAGGTGGAAACAATCGGCTCGGACATGTCGTTCTCGGTGAAGGTTCCGCAGGCCAATCTGGAGTGGAATGGCTCCACGCTCAACACCGTGTTCGCACAGCGCCGCAATTTGGCGCGGCCTGCCTTTTGGGGAATGTTGTCCGACGTGCTGCGCTTTAATCGTTTGTGCACCGCATTGGCGCAAAGCCACTCCGCGACAGCACTGCAGCAGTCGATCGGTGACTTTTTAGACCAGCATCGTTTCAACCAGGTGTTCCGCGACTGGTATTTTTTGCCGATGATCGGCTGCATCTGGTCTTGCCCCACAGCACAAATGCTGCAGTTCCCCATCCACACCATGATCCGGTTTTGCCACAACCACGGCCTCATCCAAGTGGCCAATCGGCCGCGTTGGTTCACGGTGGTGGGGGGCGCCAGAAATTATGTCGACAAGATGCTGCGCGTCATTCCCGATGCACGTCTGAACACACCGGTGCGCCGCATCACGCGCTTGGGGCCAGACGCCGGTTCCACTGGCGTTTCGGTCAGCACCGACGAAGGCAGCGAACGGTTTGATGACGTGGTGCTGGCTTGCCACAGCGACCAAGCGCTGAAGTTGCTCGCCCAACCCAGCCAAGCCGAAAAAGAAGTGCTCGGCGCCATTCGTTACCACCGCAACCGTGCTGTGCTGCACACGGACACCACCGTGTTACCGAAGCGCCGTTTGGCCTGGGCCGCCTGGAACTATGAACGCGCACAGCATCCAGACCAAGAAGAGTCCGCCGTCTGTTTGCACTACCTCATCAACAAACTTCAGCCTCTGCCATTTGAGACTCCTGTGGTCGTATCACTCAATCCCATCACCGAACCACAGGCCGACACCATTCAAGGCGAATACGACTACGCCCACCCCGTGTTTGACGCTGCAGCCATCGCCGCCCAACAGCGGGTGCCATCACTGCAGGGTAATGGCGGGATTTGGTTTTGTGGTGCCTGGACAAGGTATGGTTTTCACGAGGATGGTTTGATGTCAGGCCTGGCTGTACTGGAGGGCTTGCGCAAGAAGTGGACATTGGCAACGCATGAGCGCGTGGCCCACATGGAGGCCGCTTGAGCACCGTCCAAACCCCGCTAGCACCGCCTGCCCAAGCACTGCTGGGACGTGGACAAGTGCGACACCGCCGTTTGCGCCCTCGTGCCCACGCCTTTTCTTATCCCACGTATTTTTTGATGTTGCCACTCAGGCAATTGCGCAGCCATCCTGCGGCCGATCTGCCACGCAATCGATGGGGTTTGATCAGTTTTTCGGACAGCGACCACGGCGACGGACGCGCCGATTGCCTGCAGTGGTTGGAAGAGCTGCTGCACCAAGAAGGCATTGACGATGCCTTGGGTGAAGTCTGGTTGCACTGCTACCCGCGCGTGCTGGGCTACACCTTCAAACCTGTGAGTTTTTGGTACTGCCACCGCGCAGACAACAGCTTGGCCGCCATCGTGGTCGAAGTCAACAACACCTTTGGCGAAAAACACTGTTATCTGCTGCAAGGATCTCAGCTTGGCTGGGGCAAAGAGTGCACCGCCAACAAAGTTTTCCACGTGTCACCCTTTTGTGAAGTGACCGGGACTTACCGCTTTCGCTTCATGCGCAGCAGCAACCAGCGCACGGTTGTTCGCATCGACCACGATGACGCGCTAGGACCTTTGATTCAAACCAGCGTGTCGGGTCAATTGCAACCATTGACACGCCGCAGCCTGCGTGCCGCGTTCCTCGGCATGCCTTTGATGACCTGGGGCGTGATCGCCCGCATCCACTGGCAGGCGATGAAGTTGTGGGTCAAACGTATTCCTTTTGTGAACAAACCGCCAGCGCCTGATGTGTTCGTCACACGCTGACAATCTCCGCACGCCATTGTCGGCACCTCCAATCGACTGACGCCATGAATTCAGCCACCTTCACACCGGTCACCACCCTGCCGTCCAATGCGCCCGCTGCGGCAGAGGCGGTATTCCGGTTGCTCAAAAAGCTTCGCCATGGCGTGCTGGATTTGCAACTTCCCGATGGAAGTCATGTGCGGTTCGGATCGCACATGGACGCCAGCAGTGGCACCAGCCATGAGTTGCACGCGGCCCTGCGGCTGCACAACTGGAATGTCTGTCCCGCCGTGTTGAAGTCTGGCGACATTGGTTTGGCAGAAAGTTTCATCGCAGGCGATTGGACGACCCCAGACCTGACTCGTTTGCTCAAACTCTTCCTGGCCAACCGCGAGGAAATTGATAACTTGGTGTTTGGCTCCTGGTGGGGTGCCTTGTTTTACCGCGCCAAACACCTGCTGCACCGCAACTCGCGCAGGGGTAGCAAGAAAAACATCCACGCGCATTACGACTTGGGAAATCAGTTTTATCGGCTGTGGCTCGATCCCAGTATGAACTACAGCAGCGCTTGGTTCGAGGGTGATACCAGCAAACCGTTGATCGACGCGCAGTGGGCCAAAGTGCGCCGCTCACTGCAAGAGGCCGACGTGCGTCCTGGCGACAGGGTTCTGGAAATTGGTTGTGGCTGGGGTGCGTTGGCGGAGTGCGCAGCTCGGGAGTTCAAGGCCGAAGTCACCGGTGTGACGCTGTCCAGTGAACAGCTGTCATGGGGGCAAGAGCGATTAAAGCGTGCCAAGCTGCCCGGCACCTTGCGTTTTCAAGACTACCGCGATATCGACGACGGACCTTTCGACGCTCTGGTGTCCATCGAGATGTTTGAAGCCGTGGGCCGAGAGTATTGGGCGGGCTATTTCCAAACCGTTCATCGCCAACTCAAACCTGGTGGCAAAGCCTGTATTCAAAGCATCACCATCCGCGACGATTTGTTCGCGCGTTACGTGAAATCCACAGACTTCATCCAGCAATACATCTTCCCCGGCGGCTTGTTGCCCAGTCCAACAGAGTTCCGCAAGGCAGCAGGCCAAGCAGGATTGCGCGTGGTAAACGAACTTGACTTTGGTTTGGACTACGCAGAGACACTCAAGCGCTGGCGAGAGGTTTTTCTGAGGCAAGACCCCACGGTGCGCCAGCTCGGATTCGACACCCGTTTCATGCGCATCTGGGAGTTCTACCTGGCCTACTGCGAAGCCGCTTTCGCTTGCGGCAACACCTCGGTCATGCAGTTCACGTTGCAGCGAGATTGAGGTGAACCCATGAAGTTGCCAACATCCATCAAACGCCGGGATTGGCTCCAAGGCGGGCTCGCCCTCGGTCTGTCAGCAGCAACGTCATGGTCCTGGGCCACGTCTTCCACGACTGCGAGAAAACCACCCGCAGAGGTGGCAGCGGCCCTGCCCGACGCCTACTACCGCGGCAGTGGAAAGCTGACTTTTCTTCGTCTGCATGTGTACGACGCGAGGCTCTGGGTACAGAACGACTTCAACCCCGAAAGCTTTGAACAACAAGCTTTGGCACTGGAGTTGGAGTACGCCAGAAAAATCAAGGGCGATTTGATTGCCGAGCGCTCCTTGGTGGAGATGCGCAAACACATCGAAGTGTCCCCACCGCAAGCGGAACTGTGGTTGGCCGAGATGAAAAGAGTATTCCCTGACGTAGCCGCTGGCGATCGCATCACAGGTCTGCAGTTTCCCGGTGAGTCCACCCGTTTTTATTTCAACGGAAAGCTGCGCGGCGAAGTGCGCGATGCCGACTTCACGCGCGCCTTTTTCTCCATTTGGTTGTCTCCCCGTACCAGTGAACCCAAGCTGCGATTGGCTTTGCTCAAGCCCCACCTGGGGCGGCCATGACCGCCGCGTTGAACCCAGTTTCAACACAAGCTGAAACTCACAATACCCGCTTGTGGCAAGGCGGTTGGCGGCAAGGCTTGGCCTATGGTGGCTTGGGTATGCCGCTGGCGTTTGTGGCGCTGCCCCTGTACGTGGTGCTCCCGCCTTATTACGCACGCGAGTTTGGTGTGGGCTTGGCCTCTTTGGGCGCAGTCCTGCTGCTCACACGGCTGCTCGACGCGGTAGCCGACCCCTTCATTGGTCGATGGGCAGACCGTGTATTGGGACGGTCTGCATCGCATGCATGGCGCTGTGCCGCCGGAGCCGCTGTTTTGCTCGCGTTGGCATTTTTCCTGCTTTTTTTCCCCCTGCAATTTGCACGTGTGGATACCAACACCGTGTTGTTATGGTGCGCTGCTTGTTTGGTGCTGACCTATTTGAGTTTCAGTGTGGTCACCGTGGTTCACCAAAGTTGGGGGGCGCGGCTCGGTGGTGACGGTGCGCAGCGGGCCAGCATCGTGGGCTGGCGCGAGGGATTGGCGCTTGCTGGCGTGCTGCTGGCCAGCGTTCTCAGTGCTCAAGCGGGCATGGCGATCACGGCAGCTGTGTTCGCACTGAGCCTGGTCTTGGGGCTGAGCCTGCTGTGGTTTTCCCCGCGCCCACCCGCTTCATCAGGTAGTGCAGTCCACTCGGTGCCCATGAGTCTGCCCTTTCAGACGACCGCATTTCGGCGTTTGCTGGCGGTGTACCTGGTCAATGGCACTGCCAGTGCCATACCCGCCACCTTGGTGCTTTTTTTCATCGCCGACAGACTGCAGTCGCCGCAGCACGAGGCCTTGTTCCTGGCGAGCTACTTTGCAGCGGCAGGCATTTCCGTCCCGCTGTGGGTACATGCGGTGAAGAAACTGGGCTTGTCGCGCAGCTGGTTGCTGGGCATGGGGCTGTCCGTGGCCGTTTTCGTGTGGGCCACTGCCCTCGGGGCGGGCGATGTCGTGGGCTTCACTGCCGTTTGCATGCTCAGTGGCCTGGCCTTAGGAGCCGATTTGACCTTGCCCAGCGCCCTCTTAGCTGGCGTGATCCAGCGCGCAGGCCACGGCGGTCGGGCCGAAGGCGCTTACTTTGGTTGGTGGAACTTTGCCACCAAACTCAATTTGGCCCTGGCTGCCGGCCTGGCGCTGCCGCTGTTGCAGTGGTGGGGCTACACGCCCGGCAACCAGTCGGAACAAGCCCTTGCAGCATTGACCTGGGCTTACTGTCTTTTGCCGTGCGCCTTGAAGCTAGTGGCCGCCAGCCTCTTGTGGCGCTACTGGATCAAACCCCGAACACCGGAGTAATCGGATGTCACAACAACCTCTTTCCCGCCGCCACTGGCTGCGCACCACCGCACTGCCAACGCTGGCCGTGGTAGCCACTGCGGGTTGGCTTGGCGGCTGCGCGTCCGACCCCAAACCGAGCGACTACGCCGCGGAACAACCGCTGCTCGATCTGCGCGAGTACTTCAACGGCGAGTTGGTCGCGCACGGTTTGTTCACCGACCGTTCAGGCAAAGTCGTGCGGCGCTTCACCGTGCTGATGAAGTGCAGCTGGCAAGGTGACCAAGGCGTGTTGGATGAAGACTTCACCTACAGCGACGGAAAAAAAGAGCGCCGCATTTGGCGCCTGACTCGACTGCCGGACGGCCGCTACACCGGCACAGCAGACGATGTGAAAGGCCAAGCGTTTGGCCAAGTGGCGGGCAATGCTTTCCAGTGGAAATACACCCTGAATCTCCCAGTAGATGGAACGGTCTATGAAGTGCAGTTCGATGACTGGATGTATCTGATGGACGAGCGCGTCATGCTGAACAAGGCGGTGATGAGCAAGTTTGGCTTTCGCTTGGGTGAAGTCACCCTCGCCTTCTACAAAAAATAAACCATGGCGCTGAACCCTGTACTCAAAAACTGGCGCGGCCAGGTGGTGTGGCTGGTGGGTGCCTCGACCGGCATTGGCCGTGCGCTGGCGGAACAGTTGCATGCCTTGGGTGCGCAGGTCATCGTGTCAGCACGCAATGCCACCAGCCTGGCGGAGTTCGAGCGACGTTTCCCTGGCAGCGTCGGTTTGCCCCTGGACGCCACGGACCGTGCCTCCATGCAAGGGGCGATGCAGCGCATCCTCGCGCTCTATGGCCACTTGGACTTGGCGATGTACTGCGCGGGCCATTACAAAGCCATGCGAGGCGATGCGTTTGACCTGGACGAGATGCTCAAGCACCAAAACATCAACGTGGTGGGTGCCTTGCATTTGTTGGATGTCGCCTTGCCCATCTTCACGCAGCAGCGCCGTGGCCATTTGAGTTTGGTCAGCAGCGTGGCGGGCTTTCGCGGCCTGCCACAAGGACTGGCCTACGGACCGACGAAGGCCGCGCTCATCAATTTGGCAGAAACCCTGTACCTGGACATGCATCCAATGGGCGTTGGCATATCGCTGGTCAACCCGGGTTTTGTGGAGACGCCATTGACAGCGCAAAACAAGTTCAAAATGCCTGCCCTGATCAGCGCCCAAGAAGCCGCGCAGGCGATATTGAAGGGCTGGGCCACAGGGCAGTTTGAAATTCACTTTCCCAAACGGTTCACCCTGTGGATGAAAGCCTTGCGTCACCTGCCCTACGCCCTGTATTTCGCGGTGGTGCGCAGGTTCACGGGGCTGTGATCGAGAAGCATCACGCCCGAAATTTCACAGGAGCAACACCATGACCGTAGAGTGCAGCGATGTGCGCGTGGCACGCATCATCATGCAATTTGAAACCCTCAGCCCGTCTGACTTGAAACACCTGGACCGCATCTACCACGCGCAGATCAAATTCAAAGATCCGTTCAACGACGTGCAAGGATTAAAAGCCGTGCAGCGCGTGTTCCAGCACATGTTCAGCACGCTGCACGAACCACGTTTTGTGGTGAACCACGCCTTGGTTCAGGGTCAGGAGTGTTTTTTAACCTGGGACTTCTTGTTTCGCTTTCAACGCAGCCGCGACACACTCCAAACCATCCGTGGTGCAACACATATGAAATTCGATGCCCAAGGGCTAGTCACTTGGCACCGTGACTACTGGGATGCCGCTGAAGAGCTGTATGAGAAGTTGCCCCTGCTGGGTGGTCTGATGCGTTGGGTCAAGAGAAAGGCCAACTCATGACAGATGCTGCCAAGGCAGGCTGCTCGGTGGCTGTCATTGGGGCAGGGCTTGCTGGACTGACAGTCGCTGCTCACCTGCAAACCCAGGGCCATGAGGTAGTGGTATTCGACAAAAGCAAAGGCCCCGGCGGGCGCTGCGCGACACGGCGTAACTCAGCTGGCTGGTTTGACCATGGTGCGCCCTTCATCCAGGCATACACGCCGCAGTTCACAGAACAACTCCAGCGGTGGCAAAACGCGGGCGTCGTCGCAAGCCTAAACGAGGGCACGGCGTGGGTCGGCCAACCCTTCATGAACGCATGGATGCGTCATGCGGCCGAAGGATTGGCAGTGAATACCTCCACCCATATCGCAGCCATAGAACGACAACCCAGCGGCTGGCAGCTGAGAGCACTCGACGGCCCCGATTTACGCGCCGCACCGCCACGCTTATTCAACATGGTGGTGGTCGCAACCCCTGCGGAGCAGGCTTCGCCACTACTCGCCCCGTCGGACGCTCTGACCCAAGCCATGCGCTTGACACGCAGCGACCCGTGCTGGACCGTCATGGCGCGTTGGCCGAATCCATTGCCGATCAAACCCACCCTGATACGCGATGACGACCCATTGGCGGCGCTTGGTTTGGCAATTTGCCAGGATCACCTACCGGGGCCGTGGTGCGGCTACTACAAACGATGGCAGCACACGCTGGGTATTGCACGCCGGTGCCGACTGGTCTGCCAACAATCTGGACACAACCACCGACGCAGTGACGCGGCGTTTGTTGGATGCCCTTGCGAAAACTGCTGGCTTGCGCCTGGCCAGACCTTCTTGGAGCGCCGCACACCGCTGGCGGTACGCTCAAGTACCGACGGCACGGTCCGAGCCTTTTGGCTGGGACGAGGAACTTCAACTGGCTGCCTGCGGAGATGCCTGGCATGGGGGCAAAGGCCCTTTGGGTTTGGAGCGAGCTTGGCTCAGCGCTACGGCACTGGCTCAGCACTTTCAGAATTTATCCAGTTGATCTTGACTGATTGAGATGCGCCAATCTCTCAGCGAATCGGCATAGCGGCCTCCATTGTCGGAGGTGCTCCTGCCACACCACCTGGCATGCGGGTCCGCACCTGGCGGTTCGCGGGTTTAACTTCATGACAGTGTGGGTACTCCCAACCCGTCGAAGTGCGCAATGGTCAACACCGTCTTGCGCAATCCGTCACCGTTACGCCACCCGCTGCGACTGTTGCCTGCCACCGGCTTTGTCTCATTCTGTTTCGCTCACAGTGCCGCGGATTCCCGGTAGATGACCTTGGGCTTGTTCCACTGCTTGAGCTGTATGGCCCGCAGGCGGTGACGCAGACATTCGTCCAGGTCCAGCCAGACACGCGGCGTTTGTGCAAGCCTACAGTAGGCCTTCCACTCCAATGTAGGGCCGCAGTTTCTCCACCACTTGGCTTCCACTTGCCGGGCGAGTAGAGGACTTTCACCTCCAAGTAGGTGCGCCCTACCGGCCGCACCATAAAAAAAGAGGCTTGAAATCTTCAAGCCTCTTTTTGTCTCAGAAGAAAACGAATCGAATTACTTCTTCGATTTGCGGCACACAGAAGCGGCAATCAGCCCCAAACCGAACAAAGACAAGGTTCCAGGCAGCGGGATTTCCGTCGAAGTAGAAGCAACGCCAATGGCGAAGTTGTCCAGCTCGAATGCATTCTGGGAAGAGGTGAGTACAACGGTCGTGAAGGTGTTGCCCGACTCAAACACGTTGAAGTATCGACCAATGGATTGATCGCCGACAGCAGGTACACCCGCGAAATTGGCCAACTGAGTACCGGTGTAAGAGGACACCAAGTTGCCGCCACTGAAGAACTGAATCAGGTTGTAATCGTCCAAACTACCAGCGTAAAAACCAATGTAGTTGGCCGCAGTGGACAAGGTAATGGTGACTGGTGAGCCAGAAGTGGGACTCACGGTCAGGTAGCGCGATGTATCTCCTGGAGGAGCGGCGTAAACGTTCGCCAAGCTACCTGTGACCAGGTTGCTGGCTGAAGCGGAGAAAGTCACACCTGAGGGCAAAACATCTGTGTTGAAGTCCAACACTGTCACGCCGGCCTGGCTGGAGGTTTGACCTTGGCCGGGCACGACTGTGCCACCGACGGTCACCACAGGCACTGCAACCGCAGCACCGACCAAACCCAAACCCAACAGGGCTGATGCAATCGCGTTACGTACTGTCATTTTTGTTCCTTGAAATTGGCAGATAAATTTAAGCTTTGACTGTTTGAGATGCAGACACTGCACATACGCACTCATGAACGCATAAAGCAAGTGGCGTGCCAGAATCGTAAGCAATTGATTTGCAATGACTTCTTACGTTGAAGCCAGCTTTCGAGTTGCTGGACGTAAAGAAAATCGACAGCACCAAAATCGAGCGCTGACCACTTTGTAATCACTGGCTTGTCCGGAGCCAGTACCGCAGCCCAGCAGAACATGGCCGAAATAAAACGGACGGTCGTTCTCGGCTGCGCACAAAACAAAACGGACGAAGACGCGACTCCATGTTATTTTCAGTAGAAACGCGGCGTCCAGGTTGTGCAAACCAACCCTCAACGCAACCACCCCTTGCGCCGAAAGTAGATGAAAGGTGCCGCGACAGAAGCCACCATCAAGCTGACCGCAAAAGCATATCCGTACTTCCAGTTCAGCTCGGGCATCGCGGCGAAGTTCATGCCATACACACTGGCGATCAAAGTTGGCGGCAGAAGCGCGACGCTGGCCACAGAAAAAATCTTGATGATTTTGTTCTGGTTGATATTGATGAAACCCACGCTGGCGTTCATCAAGAAGTTGATCTTGTCGAAGAGGAAGGTGGTGTGGCTATCGAGCGAGTCAATGTCGCGCAAAATTTGCCGCGCTTCTTCGAACTGCTCGGCCCCCAGCATGCGACTGCGCATCATGAAACTCACCGCGCGGCGGGTGTCCATCACGTTGCGGCGGATGCGGCCGTTCAAGTCTTCTTCTCTGGCAATGGCATTCAGCGCTTCGCCAGCGGCGGTGTCGTTCACATCTTGTTTGAGCAAACGGCGGCTGACCAGCTCCAGGCTGTCGTAGATGCCTTCCAGCGCATCGGCGCTGTACTCGGCATCCGCGTCATACAACTTCAGCAGCACGTCCTTTGCGTCTTCAATCAAAGCCGGAATGCGCCTGGCGCGCAGACGCAGTAGACGGAAAACCGGCAAGTCTTCTTCGTGTACGGAGAACAGCACGCCGCGATGCAAGATGAAAGCCACACGAACGTTGCGTGGCGTGACATCGTCATCGATCAAAAAGTCGGAGCGGATGTGCAGCTCGCCGTTGTCTTCCTCGTAAAAACGCGCCGACTCCTCCAAGTCGTCATCCACCGCGTCTTCAGGAATGGTCAGCTCGAAGTGCTGAGTGATCCAGCTTTTCTCTTCAGCAGTCGGGGACTCCAAGTCCACCCAAACGGGCTGCGCCTGCGCCAACTCGGCCAGGCTTTCAATTTCTTCTTGGAACAAGCGGCCATTGGCCAGCGAAAACACATTGAGCATAAGGGCTCCAGCAGCGCATCGGGTGCGACAGGGGGTGAAGGCAGCGGGGTAAACACGCACCGTCTCACTCCCTTCATGCTGGCGTGCGCCACAAGCGCAACACCCTAGGAGCGGACGGTCAGCGACTAGGCGGGACGTCCAAAATGGGCTCCAAAGTTTGGATGCGGGGAATTATGTCACCGGACGACGGTGGTGCCCGCCCTGGAACGAGGCGCATTGCCTCATGTCAAGGTCATGGGGCGAGTCAGCGTGCGCTCGGAAAGAGGAAACCACAGTGTGATGGTGGTTCCAGCACCGATCTGGCTTTGCACGTCGATGCTTCCGCCGTGCAAAGCCATGATTTCTTTCACCAGACACATGCCCAACCCCGTTCCAGGAATGTTGCCAGACGGGTCGGCACGGAAAAAACGCTCGAACAAACGGGCTTGCTGCTCCGGCGTCATGCCGATACCTTGGTCAGTGACGGATACACCCAGCTTTGTCTCGGCACCGGAGCGATGGAGTTGAGTAGAAACTTTAATGACCCCGCCCTGGGGCGAATACTTGTAGGCGTTGGACAGCACGTTGCCCAGGGCTTGCCGCGACTTGTCGTTGTCCAGCATCAACACCATGTCACCATGCTCGCAGTCCACGACCACCGGGTGGGACTCCTTGCGCACCGTCATCACGGCCACCGCATCGTCAATCAAAGACTGCAGCGGCTGCGGCTTCATTCGGAAGTCTTTTCCTTGCCGCGCTTCAATGCGCGCGAGGTCAAGTAGCTCATTGATCATGTTGATGAGCAGCGAAGATTGGCGGTGAATGGTCTCAATCACATCACGCTGGCGCTCAGGCGGAATGGGTCGCTTGAGCATCAGCTCAGCAAACCCAAATATGCTGACCATAGGCGTACGCAACTCATGCGCCGCAGTGGTGAGGAACTCACTCTTCATGCGATCGACCTCGGTTTCACGCGTCACATCGCGGAAGTAGAGAACCGACTCGCCCTGTCCATCCATGTTCAACCGAACCACCCTGGAAAGAATTTTGCGCTCCGGGTGCATCAAGGTCAGCATGTCACTGTTGGCTTGTGAATTCATGGCACCGACCACAGACACATAGGGCTGTGCTGGATCACACAGGGCTTGCATCTGCGCATCAAAACGAGGCAAATCTAAATCAGCGACTGCTGCCAAATCAGTCCACCCCGTCATCTGCATGAAAGCAGGGTTGCAGTAAACCAGCTGACGATCGCGGTCGAACACTGCATTCAAGCGGGCATTCCGTTCAGCCAAGGCAAACCGCGCTCGTTCTCTTTCGCTCACATCAGACTGCACGCCAACATAGTGCGTCACCGTGCCATCGGGTTCGGCCACGGGCGCAATAGACAATTCGTTGAAAAACAAACTGCCGTCTTTTTTGTAGTTGCGCAGAACAACCGTGGCGCTTTCGCCTTTGCTGATCGCGTCACGCAACACGGTAATCTCTTTTTGTTCGGTATCGTTGCCTTGCAAGAAGCTGCAGTTGCGGCCAATGGCCTCAAAGGTCGGATAACCGGTTATTTTTTCGAAAGCCGGGTTGGCATAAAAGAGAGGTTGCCCCGGGCTGCGCACATCCGAAATCACCACACCGTTGGCCGTGCATTCAAGCGCACGGTTGTACAGGCGCAGCATGCTGTCCACCCAGCGCTGGTCCGTCACGTCGCTCACCACGCAGGTGTAACGAATGCCATCCGGCGTTTCGACCCGCGAGATCGCCACCTCAACAGGGAACGGCGTGCCGTCACGGCGCGTGGCCTCGCTGTCCAGCCGGGCCATGCGGCTTTGGCTAGCATGGTTCAGCGTTCCTTGCATGGTGAGTTCTTCAATGGTCTTGGCGTCAAGCTGCGGCAGCAAGGTCGCCAGAAGCGCCCCTTCTATGTCTTCGGGTTGCACACCAAATATGCTGGTGGCTGCCGGATTGATCAGCGTGATCCGGCAATGGTCATCTAAACCCAAGATGGCATCCGGCGTGGCATCCAAAATCGCATGGGTTTTGGCTTCGTTGCGGCGCAGGGCCTCCATTTGGGTCATCAAACGAACGGAAGCATCGTTCAACGCATCAGTTAGGTCTTCAACCTCCTGGCTGCCTGTGCGTTGCTGCAACGTTTGGCCGCTGTCACTGCCCAGAAGTTGCGAAAACTTCGCCAGCCTTTGCAAGGGGTTCAAAGCCCGCAGCAAAAAGCCATACACCACGAGAATGGTTGCAGCACCGGCCGCTGCCGCAACCCAGAAGGAATCCCGTTGTATTTGCCCCATGGTCGTGCGCTCCGCTTCCTGGCTGAACAACACACCGATAGAACCCAGAGGCACTGTGCTGTCCACTGGCGTCCAAACTTGCAGGGCCTGGTGTCCACCCACTTTGACAGCAACCGGCTCAGGCATGACATCTGCGCCACCTGAAGGAAGCATGGGTGCTCGCACATCGGTCGGTCGATAGCGAACAATCGACTGACCTTGAGTTTGAGTTTGCAAAGACATCAAGGCGCTGCCTTTGGCATCCACCACGTCAATTCTCAAAACACCAGGCAAACGCGCGATATCGCGCAAGGTGGTCTCCAACTGCGCATAGTCTGTCAGCACCATGGCCTGTGCGCCTGAACTGGCCGCCGTCGAAGCCACTGCTTGCGCCCAATGCCTGGACGCTTCAAACGATGCCTGAGCCGCACGCTGACCAGACAGCCAATGCAAAGCCACCATAGAAAGCACGGTGACCCCAGCCAAGAGCAGCAGCATCTGGTGCCGCAAGTGTCTGGGCCACCAAAACATGCAAGCGCCCCAGGCCGTGGCCATCAGGCGTCGATTCATGGCGCAGCACCCTCTACAACGGCGAATTGCTCCAACCGCAAACGCTCCAGCGGCGCGTAGTCACGTTTGTAGTCAGCGGCAACGGGGCTGGTCATCTGGACTGCTTTGAGCAGCGGGAGCCCCGCGTCGTTCTGAGCAAGCGATAGCCAAGCTTCCCTGATGGCCTTGCGATGTGCTTCCGACACCCGCGGATGAGCTGCCAGCGGGTGGGGCGCAACAGCAGGGGTCTCGAACAACACACGGAGCTGCGCACGCACCTCGGGCAACTCTCGGTCCAGCGTGCTGCGAATCCCTCCGGCTGCTGCGGCTTGACCAGCGATCACATGCCTGTAGGCATTGCTGTGCGTTTTGACATAGTTGGCCTGGCTTTGAATTTTTTGTTCCGCTAACAACGAGCGTATGTATAGGGAAGCGCCAAACGCATTTGGTGCCGGGTAGGCAATGGTTTGTTGGCTCAAATCAGACAAATTTTTGACAGGGCTGTCGGCTCGAACAACCACAATGCCCGCAAGCAATTCTTTGCTCTCGCGCACCAGCGGCATGTACTGCTGAGACTTCGACGCCATCACCATGTGGTACGGGTTCAGAAACACCAAATCGGGCTGACCGGCTTGAAAGGAACGTTCGAATTCAGGAATGGAAGCGGAAGTGACCAACTTCAACTCCAATCCCGTTTGCGCACTCAAGTACGCCAGCAATGGTGTCCAAGCCCTGTGAATTTCCACGGCGGGGAACTGCGGCACCACAGCGACGGTGTAGCTCTGCGCGCACGACAAGACTGGGATCAACAGCGCCCAGAAAAAAACCAACCCACGCTTGCAATAGAGGTTCAGCTTATCCATGGTCAAACTCCCGTACTAGACAGCTAACTCACGAGACGGTTCTTTCTGGTAAGTCACCAGCAACGAGAGTCACTGCAGCAAACCTTCGATCGTGTCGATCAATTGCAAAGGACTGAAAGGTTTGATCAAGTATTCATCGGCACCGGCTTGTTGGCCCTCTTCTCGGTCGCGGGTTTGACCACGCGCTGTCAGCAGCACCACTTTGATGTGCTGCAGCTTGGGATCAGTTTTGATCCGTTTGCACACCTGCAGACCATCCATCTCGCCGGGCATCATCACGTCCAGCAGCATCAGGTCGGGCGCAACGGCGGACGCCATGCGCAAACCAAAAGCACCGTCGGATGCTTCGTGAATTTCGTACTGCTCAAACTCCAGCGTCATGCTGATGAGCTTGCGGATGTCGGGCTGGTCTTCAACGATCAATATGCGTTTCACAGCGTTCTCCCTTGGGCGTATCAATTCGCAATGTCAAGTGATGCATCAAGCCGCATTGGCTTTGGGCGCGTTGTTGGCAGCCTTGCGCCGTCTGGCCATCAGCTCCGCCAGATCGCTCGCGTAACGTTGAGCCTGCGCAATATCCAGTTCGGCGTTGCCCGCGCGGTGCGGTGCGCCAGTCGGTAGATCGATCAGGAAATTACGCAATTCGTCGTCTCTTTCCTCGCGCAACTGCCCCCCGTGCAAAGCCACAATTTGCTGACACAACTTCAGGCCAATCATGTCGCGGGCGTTCAAGCGAGGTTCGGGGGAGGTTTGCCCCTTCTTGGGTTCACCACCAAGCACTTCGCTTTCAGCAGTTTGAGGCGACGAAGCAAAGGCACCGCTGTCTCTGAGCACAATCATGGCGCGTGGCCCCATTTGTCGGTGCTCAATATCCAGCGTCGATCCGGTTCGAGATCCACGCACTGCAGAAAGCAAACATTCCACCATCACGCGGCGCAACCAAGGCTCGCTGCCGTACAAGGTTGCCAAATCGGCGGCTGGGATTTGCGAGTTGAACCGAATCTTCACCCCGCGTTGGCGTGCCACGGGCTCAACCTGTGTCCAGGCTTGTTGCAACAAGGACCACAACTCAATGCGGTCGTTGGCCAACAGCGATTCGCTGTTCCAAACTTGCCCAAGCTCCACCAAGTGAGACAGTATTTCCCTCGTTTCATCCACGCGGTCGCACAGGGCCTCTAGCGCATGCACATCGCCTTGGTTGCGAGCCAGGGCCAGGGCATCGGTCAGATCTTGCAACGGCTCTTTTAAGTCGCTGCGTATCACCATCATCAGGTTGTCGAATCCCACAGTGGCTTGCTCCTCAGCCACATCGTTGATGAGTACCACTGCATCGTCACTGGACAAGCCGGGTAAGACTTTGCACTTGAGCTCTGGCGCCGCGCCCCCCGAAACAGCGGGCATACCGGCCATGGTGACCCAACTGGCCTTCTTGAGCAGGACCGCGGCTTTGACAGCCTGGGCCAGCCCGGCATGGTTCACCGCTTGACCAACCGTCAGACGGGTTCGAGCGACGGCCCGTGCATTGGCGTACCTCACCTGCCCGTCGCCGGACAGCCACAACATGCCTGTGCTGAGGTTTTCAAGCAATTCGGTCAATGTCGCATGCATTTGGGTCTCCTGTTCATCTGTCTGTTTATCGACAGCTGAAACACAGACTTCAATGAATAAATCACACAGAACCACAGAATCAATGGTGGCTTGAAATTTGGGCTGAATCTCACAAAAAGTTGCGTCGGGGGGCCTTGCCAGCCCTAGAAAACAGGCGCACACTGCATTCAACAGTTCGGCAATTCAAGCATTCGATCGACCTTCCAGCGTTTCCCCCAGCCCGTTGAAAAGGAGTCTTCATGAATCTGACGATCAGTGGTCACCACCTCGAGGTCACGCCAGCTCTTAGAGAGTATGTACTCACAAAGCTAGACCGCGTCACCCGCCACTTCGACCAAGTAGTCGATGTCAGCGTGTTGTTATCGGTCGAAAAGCAAAAGGAAAAAGAACGTCGCCAGCGCGCCGAGGTCACTCTTCATGCCAAGGGCAAAGAAATCTTCGTAGAACAGTCGCACGAAGACCTGTACGCCGCCATTGACCAGCTGATGGACAAACTAGACCGGCAAGTGCTTCGTCACAAAGACAAGCTGCAAAACCACCACCACGCGTCTGCGAAACGATTGGACGCCAGCGTGATGTGAATTGCGTCACGACTTCAACCAGCATGAAGCGGCCCCTGTGGCCGCTTTTTTGTCTCCAAACGTTATTCAAAAAGCAACACACTCCCCAAGTCGGGGCATTGCTGCGACGCAACAGCCTGTGCACAATCAAGCTACGAAGGTGGCGGCCCGATCAATGATGAGACTGGTGCATGCGCCGCAGGTTTTTATAATTTGCCACACGACACAGGGACGCACCGACTCACCTTTGTGGTGCGCAGGAAATACTGATGAACCGTCTTGCCGCGATATTGCCCGCAACCAACGTCCTGGTGGACGTGGATGCAACCAGCAAAAAAAGAGCGTTTGAACACGCAGGTTTGGTTTTCGAGAACCAACATACCTTGGCTCGAGGGTTGGTCACCGACAACCTCTTTGCTCGGGAACGTTTGGGGTCCACAGGCCTGGGGCATGGCGTTGCGATCCCCCATGGTCGGATCAAAGGTTTGAAAAATCCACTGGCCGCTGTACTGCGCGTGCGACAACCCATCCCCTTTGATGCGCCCGACGACGAGGCAGTCGGCTTGTTGATTTTCTTGTTGGTGCCCGAGGCTGCAACACAGCGGCATTTGGAAATCCTGTCTGAAATTGCTGAAATGCTCAGTGATCGAGAGCTGCGAGAACGACTCAAAACCGAACCTGACGCGGCAAGAGTGCACGAATTGATTTCACGCTGGGAACCGCTGCAGTCTGTGGCCTAGCCCGCATATTTCACCAGGTCGCTCTCTTATGCCCCGCAACACTGCATGAATGCTCACTTTTTTCGCTTCGAATGCCAAATCCAATTTGGTCCGAGCGCTACACACCCGATTGGGCCGTGCTGCGGCACGCTGGCGGCGTTGCTCCTCCTTGCGGGCACGAGCCCGCAGCGTCGTCTCCCTTGCAGGGCGCACCAGCGCTTGCAAGCGCTGGTCGTTCCGCAGGCGGACAGCAGGCTGTCCGAAAGCCCTGCTACACCCTTGCCAGCGCACCGCATCACAGCCCACTCGGGCGCGTCCCTGGTGAAATATGTGGGCTAGCGGTTTTCACAGCAACACGCACAGGCGACACGATTGAAACCCACCGTCATCAGCGCCGAAGCGCTGTTTGAAGAACACAGACCCAACCTGCGTTGGGAGTGGGTGGCGGGCCATGCACACCCCGAGCGCCGTTTCGACGAAGCTGCGGTGCGCAGCGCCCAGTCGGCCGCCGACTTGATCGGTTACCTCAACTACATCCACCCCTATCGCGTGCAAATTGTGGGGCGCCGCGAGGTCGCATATTTGCTTGACTGCAACGACGACGACCAGGAGCGCCGCATCCAGCGCATCGTCACGTTGGAACCTCCGGTGGTCATCGTCGCCGATGGTCAGGTAGCACCCGACCGTTTGGTCGCCATGTGTGACCGGGCCGACATTCCACTCTTTGTTACTCACGAGTCCGCTGGTCACGTCATCGACGTGGTGCGCGCCTACCTGGCGCAGCTATTTGCCGAACGCACCACGCGCCATGGCGTGTTCATGGACATTCTCGGGCTCGGCGTACTGCTCACCGGCGAATCGGGACTGGGCAAGAGTGAATTGGGCCTGGAGCTGATCTCGCGCGGGCACGGCCTGGTCGCTGACGATGCTGTGGACCTGTTTCGCGTGTCACAAACATCGCTCGAAGGGCGCTGCCCAGAATTGCTCATCAATTTGCTGGAAGTGCGCGGCATCGGCTTGCTAGACATCAAAGCCATCTTTGGTGAAACGGCCGTGCGCCGAAAAATGCGCCTCAAACTCATCGTGCATTTGGTGCGCAAAGAAACGCTGGAACGGGAGTTTGAACGCTTGCCCTATGAGCCTTTGTACGAAGACATTTTGGGTGTGCAGGTGCTCAAAGCCATCATTGCGGTCGATGCTGGCCGCAACCTGGCAGTCTTGGTGGAAGCGGCGGTGCGAAACACCATCTTGCAATTACGCGGCATTGACACCTACCGCGAGTTTGTTGAACGTCACCAAAGGGCTTTGTCCAAAGGCAGTGACAGCTAAGAACCTATCCGTCAATGAAACAGCCATGCGCCGGGGCTCAATAGTCCACCGCGCTGGGAGCAACCTTCTCGTGCTTTACGGAACGCCGACCCGCAGGGTTGCCTGATTGACCGATAGGTTCTATGGTTGTTTCGGTTTGTGCGGGCAGTTCTTCTTGGTGCAAACGCCATACAGCGACAAGGCGTGATCCTGCAGTTCAAAACCCCGCGATGTGGCCACAGCCCGCTGGCGTTTTTCAATTTCGGCGTCAAAAAATTCCTCTACCCTGCCGCAACTGAGGCAGACCAAATGGTCATGATGCTGGCCTTCGTTCAACTCAAAAACCGCCTTGCCCGCCTCAAAATGGTGACGAGAGAGCAAGCCCGCCTGCTCAAACTGCATTAACACCCGGTAGACGGTGGCCAAACCCACGTCGGCACCTTCAGTAAGCAGAATTTTGTAGACGTCTTCTGCGGTGAGGTGGCGCTGGGTGGACTGCTGGAACACTTCCAGTATCTTGATGCGCGGCAGCGTGGCCTTCAGGCCGCTGCTCTTGAGCTCTTCTGCGTGGTTGGTGGTGTATGGGGGCATGGTGCATAGCCTATTCGATCCGTGTGGCGGCTTAGCTGGCGTTGAGGGTGCTGCCGCTAGAATGCCTCATCATATCGAGGTTGGTGCCATCTGCCGCGTGCCATTCTGGCAACCAGCCGCTACGCAGCCGACGTTTCAGAAAAAGCCCCCTATTCATGCCATTGTCTTTGCCCCTGAGCCGCTCCACAAGGATGATTCGCATCGCCATGCTGACCGGCTTCATCGTGTTGACAGCGCTGCTGGTCGGCTGTCAATCGTCTCAGTCATCAGACAACTTGCTGGGCTTCATCACACCCTACCGGTTGGAGGTGGTGCAAGGCAATGTGGTCACCAAAGAAATGGCCGCTTTGGTTAAGCCTGGGATGACACGCGCCGAAGTGCGCGACATCTTGGGTTCGCCGATGTTGACCGACATTTTCCACGTGGACCGCTGGGACTACCCTTTCACCATTCGCCGCCAAGGCGCTACCTCGCAGCAACGTTTGGTGGTGGTGAAATTTGAAGGTGAAACGCTCAAAACCATAGACGCTCCCGATCTGCCGACGGAGCGCGACTTCGTGACCTCTATCGACACACGAAAGTCCGGTAGCAAAGTCCCTGTTCTGGCACTCACCGAAGAACAAGTCAAAGCCCTACCCGCCGCCAAACCGCCCACAACCCCATCCACCACGGTCGCTGCGAATCCACCTGCACGCGACTATCCACCGCTGGAGGCTCGTTGATGGCAGCACCTTGCAAAGTGGCGATTGCCGGTGCTTCGGGTCGGATGGGCCGGGTTCTGATTGAGGCTATCGACCAATCCCCTGACATGGTGCTGGCAGGCGCGTTGGATGTTCCAGGCAGCCCGAGTCTGGGCCTGGATGCAGCAGCGTTCCTGGGAAAACAAAGTGGCGTTCTCATCACCGCCGATTTGAACCAGGGCTTGAAGGACGCTCAGGTCCTGATCGACTTCACACGCCCAGAAGGCACGCTGGCCCATTTGGCCGTGTGCCGCAACTTGGGTGTGAAAGCCGTCATCGGCACCACGGGGTTCTCGCCGGAACAGAAAACCATCGTCACCCAGTACGCCCAGCACATCGCATTGATGATGGCACCGAACATGAGCGTGGGGGTGAACGTGGTGCTGCGTTTGCTTGATGTCGCTGCGCGTGCACTGAATGAAGGCTACGACATCGAAATCATTGAAGCCCACCACCGCCACAAGGTCGATGCGCCGAGCGGCACTGCGCTGCAAATGGGTCAGGTGGTGGCCAAAGCCGTGGGCCGCAACCTGGACAAATGTGCGGTCTATGGCCGTGAAGGCGTGACCGGTGCCCGCGACCCCTCCACCATCGGCTTCGCGACGATACGCGGCGGTGACATCATCGGCGACCATACCGTGCTGTTTGCAGGCATAGGCGAGCGCATTGAAATCAGTCACAAAAGCTCCAGCCGCGCCGGCTACGCCCAGGGCAGTTTGCGTGCGGCGCGGTTTTTGATGAAGCAGGCGCACGGGTTGTTTGACATGAACGACGTGCTTGGCACAACTTGACCCACCACCTTTGACACCATGAACGGTTTTGAACATTTCTGGCAACAAGGTGATGCCGTCATCAAGGCTGTCGCGCTGTTGCTGCTCTTGATGTCTGTGTGCGCGTGGGTGCTCATTCTTTGGAAGTCTTGGTTGCTGCGGCGCGTGCGCGCCGACATCAGCCGCGCGGTGGCGTCGTTTTGGGCAGCCCCCGATCTGCAAGCGGGTCGGGCACAGCTTCTGGCGTTTGACCGCAGCGGCGTGCTCACGCCGTTGCTGCAAGCTGCCACGACAGCGTCCGGGCCTGCGACGCTGGCTTCCAGCAGCAGCGCTGCCTCACAACTCACTCGCCGTTTGCGCGACGCTTTGCATGCGGTGCTGTCCCAGCTTCAATGGGGACAAGTGATGCTCGCTTCGATCGGCAGCACGGCACCCTTCATCGGTTTGTTTGGAACGGTCTGGGGCATCTACCACGCCTTGGTGGGCATTTCGACCGCAGGCACGCTGAGCATTGAACGTGTCTCGGGCCCGGTGGGCGAGGCGCTGATCATGACGGCCGCTGGCCTGGCTGTGGCTATTCCTGCGGTGCTGGCCTACAACATTTTTGGCAAGATGGTGAGCGCTTGTGAGGCGGAACTCGAAGGTTTTGCCCATGACCTGCGCGAGTTTCAGCTCGACGCCTTGAAGCAGCCCTAGGCATCATGGCATTCGGTCGTTTGGAACGCACCACTGGCCCACAACCCATGGGTGAGATCAACATGACACCGTTGATCGATGTGATGCTGGTGCTGCTTGTCATCTTCATGATCACAGCCCCCTTGATGACCAGCAGCCTGAAACTGGACCTGCCGCAAAGCGGAGCAGCCCAGGCCACAAATGACAGCCCCTACATCGCCGTGGCGATTGACGCACAAGGCAAGCTCTACCTGGGTGACGAACTGCTGGACACAGCAACCTTGAGCGCCCGGCTCGCCGACAAAGCCAAGAAAAATGCCCTGCTTGAGGTGCAACTTCGCGCTGACAAAAGCGTGGCTTATGGGCGGGTAGCCGAACTGATTGGTCAGGTGCAGCAGTCTGGGTTGAGTCGAATTGCGTTTGTGGCCGAACCACAAACAACAACACTCCAGCGCCCGTGAATTGCCCTATACGTTGATGAACACGCCACACTCCTTACAAACATCTACAGCTAGCACCCACCAGAACAACACGGCTTTGGACGCTGCTCGGGCAATTCTCATGCTCTTGGGCGTGGCACTACACGGCGCGGGAGTTTATGGCGCGTCCGCGCATTGGTTGGTGTCCGATGCTTCGCAAAGCATTTGGTTTGATCGCGTCGCTCTGTTGATTCACCTGTTTCGAATGCCGGCGTTTTTCTGGTTATCCGGTTATTTTTGTGCCCTGACCGTAACTCGCTGGGGGCTGCCCGGCCTGTGGCAAAAACGCATCCCCCGCATCGCCATTCCGCTGCTAACGACTTGGTTTTCTCTTAATGTGCTGCAGCAATACTGGTTGGCGTGGGTGAAAGGGCAGTCGGGCTGGGCGGCGGTAGTTGCTGGCGTTCCGCTTTTCCATTTGTGGTTCCTGATGGACTTGTTGATCTATTCCCTGCTGATCGGTCTGGGCGTGCAGATCTGTCACAAATTCAAGCTTTACGAGTGGATTAACCTCCGACGAATCAACACCATCAGCTGGTACCTGCTGATACCGTTGATTGTGTTGTTTGGCTTTTGCTTGATGTTGCTGGCGCGCGCCACAGGTGTGGCCTATTACGAATGGGCGGGTTTAACTTCCATATACCGCTTGGCCGATAACCTGCCGTACTTTTTGGTTGGTTACGCGATGTACCGATACCCGGCTTTGCAGCAGAATTTTCTGGGTGTCCCGCCCTGGGTGGGCCTCTCGGCGCTTCTGGCTGCATGGACATTAACTCAGTATCCACTGCCCAGCGTGTTCTGGTTAGCGGAGCTCCACTCTATCGCAAAGATACTGCTGATATGGTTATTTCTGGCGGGCTTAATCCGTTTCCTTCAACAGAGTGTCAGATCTGTCAACCCTTGGATCACGCGCCTAAGTGAAGCCTCTTATACGATTTTCCTGTTTCACCATTTTGCCGTGGCATTCATAGGTTTTGCCCTGCTGGATTTTCAATGGCCAGCAGCATTGAAATTTGCTCTGGTTTGCTGCCTCAGCCTGTTTTTTTCCTTGATCATTCACGAGTTCGTGATTAAGCGCATCACGTGGGCAAGTTGATTGTACAACGGACGAGTTTCCCGCAGGATATCGGCTTGCGAACTGAATCCGATGGGGTGGGTTAAACACGCTGAGAAAGTTTGACATCTCACGTGTAGCCTGTACTCGAGCGGGCCTTTTTCGGGGCGCTGACTTCACTTGGCGCTTTTTATAATTTGACAGACGACTTTCGTCGCGCCGGCCTTTCGAACTCCACACCACTCTTCCAATGACTCCCGACTTCAAACCCTCAGAGATCGAGCGCACTGCACAAGCCGCGTGGAACAAGGCCGACGCCTACCTCGTCACCGAAGACAAAACCAAACCCAAGTTCTACGCGTGCTCCATGCTGCCCTACCCCAGCGGCAAGCTGCACATGGGTCATGTGCGCAACTACACGATCAACGACATGCTGGCCCGGCAACTGCGTATGAAGGGTTTCAACGTGCTCATGCCCATGGGCTGGGATGCGTTTGGGTTGCCGGCGGAAAACGCGGCCATGAAAAACAAGGTGCCACCCGCCAAGTGGACCTACGACAACATCGCCCACATGAAAGGGCAAATGCAGGCCATGGGCTTGGCCATCGACTGGAGCCGCGAGGTCGCCACCTGCTCGCCGAGTTACTACAAATGGAACCAATGGTTGTTCCTGAAGATGTTGGAAGCCGGTATTGCGGAGCGCCGCACGCAAGTGGTGAACTGGGATCCGGTGGATCAAACCGTGCTGGCCAACGAACAAGTGATTGATGGACGTGGCTGGCGCTCAGGCGCTTTGATCGAAAAACGCGAGATTCCAGGCTACTACCTCAACATCACGAAATACGCCCCCGAGCTGCTGGACCATGTGCAGCACCAACTCGCTGGCTGGCCCGAGCGCGTCAAACTGATGCAAGAAAACTGGATCGGCAAGAGCGAAGGTGTGCGTTTTGCTTTTCCCCACGACATCGATGACGCACAGGGCCAGCCCATCGGCGACGGCAAACTGTATGTGTTCACCACACGGGCCGACACCATCATGGGTGTCACCTTTTGCGCGGTCGCGCCCGAGCACCCACTGGCCACACATGCGGCGTCCCTGAGCCCCACGGTGGCGGCCTTTGTGGCCGAGTGCAAAGCAGGCGGCACCACCGAAGCCGAGCTGGCCACACAAGAGAAAAAAGGCGTCCCCACAGGCCTCACCGTGGAACATCCCATCACCGGCGCCAAAGTACCGGTGTGGGTGGGCAACTATGTGTTGATGGGTTACGGCGACGGTGCCGTCATGGGCGTACCCGCCCACGATGAACGCGACTTTGCTTTCGCCAAAAAATATGGCATCGACTTGCTGCAAGTGGTGCATGTGGATGGCGAGCAGTTCAGTTACGACCACTGGCAAGACTGGTACGCCGACAAGCAGCGCGGCCTCACTATCAACTCCGACTTTTTCAGTGGCATGCCCTACCAGGTGGCCGTGGATGCCGTGGCCCAAGCACTCGAAGAAAAAGGCCTGGGCGAGAAAAAAACCACCTGGCGTTTGCGCGACTGGGGCATCAGCCGCCAGCGTTATTGGGGCACGCCCATTCCTATCATCCACTGCGATGAACACGGCGCGGTACCCGTGCCCGAGCAAGACTTGCCCGTTGTGCTGCCGGAAGAATTGATACCCGACGGCTCAGGCAACCCGCTTCACAAACACGCGACATTCGTGAACGCGCCCTGCCCAATTTGCGGCAAACCCAGCAAACGCGAAACCGACACGATGGACACCTTTGTGGACTCGTCGTGGTACTTCATGCGGTACTGCGATGCGGGCAACAACGAGGCCATGGTGGGCGCGGGAAGCGACTACTGGATGCCGATGGACCAGTACATCGGTGGCATTGAACATGCCATCTTGCATTTGCTGTACGCACGCTTTTGGACCAAGGTGATGCGTGATTTGAAATTGGTGAAGGTCGATGAGCCTTTCACCAAGCTGCTCACACAGGGCATGGTGCTGAACCACATTTATTCCAAGCGCGGCGACAAAGGCGGTATCGAGTATTTTTGGCCGCATGAAGTGGACAACACCTTCGATGAAACTGGAAAAGTCAACGGTGCCCGTCGGAAAGTAGATGGCCTGTTGGTGGACTATGAGGGCGTGGGCACGATGTCCAAGTCCAAAAACAACGGCGTTGATCCGCAAGCCCTCATTGACCAGTACGGCGCAGACACAGCGCGTTTGTTTGTCATGTTCGCCTCCCCTCCCGAACAAACCTTGGAATGGAACGACGCGGGCGTCGAAGGTGCACACCGCTTCTTGAGACGGGTCTGGGCCTTTGCGGCCAAACACACTGCGGCCTTGCAATCGACGACCGCCGCGACAACCACCTTGGCTGACGACGCCAAAACCCTGCGCCGCGAAATTCACAACGTGCTGCGCCAAGTCAGCTACGACTTTGAGCGCATGCAGTACAACACCGTTGTCTCAGGCTGCATGAAGTTGCTGAACGCGCTGGAGTCGTTCAAGGGTGATGCCCCGAGCGTTCTGCGCGAGGGTTATGGCATCTTGCTGCGTGCCCTTTACCCCGCTTGCCCGCACACCACCTGGGTGTTGTGGCGTGACCTGGGCTACGCCGATGCGCACGGCGATCTGCTGGACGCGCCTTGGCCTGAAGTAGACGAGTCGGCACTGGTGCAAGATCAGATCGAACTGATGCTGCAAGTCGGCGGCAAACTGCGCGGGGCCATCAAAGTGCCTGCGGCCGCAGACAAAACCGCCATTGAGGCGGCGGCGCTGGCCCATCCGGATTGCATCAAATTCTGCGAGGGCAAGCCCGTGAAAAAAATCATTGTGGTGCCGGGGCGTTTGGTCAACGTGGTGGTTTGACACTGCACGACATGAAAAAACTCCTCTCGCGTCGCCACTGGCTGGGAGCAGTCTCTTCGGGCGCATTGCTGATGGGCTGTGGATTTGAGTTGCGCCGCGTTCCCGAGCTGCAATTCAGCACCATAGCCTTCACCGGCTTCGCTCCCCGCTCCTTGATGCTGGAAGAGTTAAAACTGAACTTCAGCGCCAGCAAAACCACCACCGCAGTGGATTCAACGGCGCAAGCGCAAGTCGTATTTGAGGCCATTCAAGACGCACGTGAACGGGTAGCCTCCGCCAGTACATCGGCTGGCTTGGTGAGAAGTTTCCAACTGCGTGTGCGTTTGAAATACCTTGTGCGCACACCCAGCGGTGTGGTGCTTCAGCCCCCTGCTGAACTTCTGTTGCTGCGCGACATGAGCTACAACGAAAGCCAGGCCCTGGCCAAGGAACAAGAAGAAGCGCAGCTTTACCGCGTGATGCAAAGTGACATCGTGGCGCAAGTGATGCGCCGCTTGGCCACGGTCAAGCTGCCGGGCTCTTAGCGTTATGCAGATCAAGGCCGAACAGCTCGCTGCCCACTTGCAGCAAGCCAGCAGCAAAGGCCTGCGGCCCATCTACACCGTGTGGGGCGACGAGCCCTTGTTGGCGCAAGAGGCCGGCGACCTGTTGAGGGTGGCTGCACGCAGCCTCGGATACAACGAACGCCAAGTTCACACGGTCGCGGGTGCCCATTTCAACTGGAGTGGCTTGCTCGGTGCCTCGCAAGAAATGAGTTTGTTTGCCGACAAACAACTGATAGAAATTCGGATTCCATCAGGCAAGCCGGGCAAAGATGGCTCGGTGGCCTTGCAGCGTTATTGCGACACTGTGTCGGATGATGTATTAACGGTGCTGCAGCTACCCAAACTCGACCGCCAACAGCAACAAAGTGCCTGGTTCGTCGCACTCGATCAAGTCGGCGTGATGGTGCGTGTAGACCCCGTAGAGCGCAAAGCCTTGCCCGCGTGGATTGCGCAGCGCTTGTCGCAACAAGGGCAACGCGTCAAAGGTGGCGTTGAAGGACAACAGGCCCTGGACTTTTTCGCCGACAGGGTAGAGGGCAACTTGCTCGCCGCCCACCAGGAAGTGATGAAGCTGGGTTTGCTGCACCCCGCTGGCGAGCTAAGCGCCGCAGACATTGAAGCGGCTGTGCTCAATGTGGCGCGTTACGACGTTTTCAAACTCGGTGAAGCCGTGCTGGCCGGTCAGGTGGGGCGGGCCTTGCGCATGCTGCAAGGTTTGCAGGCCGAAGGTGAGGCGGCCGTGTTGGTGCACTGGACCTTGAGTGAAGACATTCGCGCCCTAAAACGTGTGAAAGACGCAGTGGCCGGCGGCCAGCCCTTGCCCATGGCGCTGCGTGATGCGAGGGTGTGGGGCGCCAAAGAACGTTTGTTTGAACGTATCGTGCCGCTGCTGCGACCCACCGCCTTGACCGACCTGGTGCAAGCCGCCCACATCTGCGACGGCTTGGTCAAAGGCCTGCGTCACCCCCACTGGCCCACCGATCCTTGGGCTGGGCTGCAGCGTTTGGTGTTGATGGTGTGTGAACTGGCGAGCGGCACATCCGCGCACTCGCCGAAGTCCAACCCGGCGGCGAAACAGCGGCTGGCCTTGACGGGTTCGACGTCGACTTGATCGGTCTACTTACCGGCCGGAACCGCTTTCGCTTTCCGCTTTGGCGGGGCCACTTCATAGCGGCCCGGTGCCTCGTGCAAAGCCCAGACTGAACCGGCTGCATTGGCGGTGAAGGGGTTCACCACCACCAGGTCAGCATCGCTTTTCTGCAAGGCTGGAAAGCGCATGCCCGCTTCCAAGTCTTCGCTGAACAACAGGGTGCATCGGGCATCCAAAGCCGCCTGCACGATCAAAGCGTCCCAAAGCGACAAGCCGTGGGCCTGTTGCAGGGCAGCCGCACGCAACACGGACTCGCTGCTGGCAGGCACGACGGTGTGTTCGGTCATTTGCTGCAGCAGGGCCATCGACTGGTCCGCCTGGATCCACCTTTTGTGCAGCATGAAGTCGTGAAACTCCTGCATCACCTGGGTGCTGATGACGAAACAGTCGGCCTTCATGGCCGCTTCGACCGCGGCCAGGGCGCACATTCGTCGGTAGCCCTCCACCGGGTCTTGGGTGGTGATCAAGATGTTGGTGTCGAAGAAACGGCCGCCAGGCAACGCGGTTTTGGTCGGAACGCTCATCGTTTGAATCCGTGCGACATTGAAGCGGCGGCCTTCTCTTTGGGATCAGCTGGGTAGCGGGTTCGCCGGGATGGCGGGATGTTGTTTGGCAAAACTTTGGCTTTGGCGGCGCGGCGGGCCTTGTCCTCACCCGCCAGCCGCAACTGCTCGGACAACTCCACAAACGCCTGCGCGCGCGCATGGGCCTGGGCGGTGGCCAGGCTTGGATCGTTCAAGGCGAAAGCGGCGATGGCTTGTCGGCACACCTCGTTCACGCTGGTGCCCTGCTGAACGGCTTTGATGCGCGCGGCACGCAGCAATTGGTCGTCAATCGTGATGGTGAGGTTGCTCATGGCGCAAGCCCTGACTGAACACAGGATCAGTGTAGCACAGGTTCAGTGTTGATCGCAGCACTCAACACCTGACCTGATGATCAAACCTCCGCAGCACGGGCTCGCAGGGCCAGCACCGCATGGGCCACGGTTTGCATCCGCACGCTGGCTCGTTCTCCAGCAAACAAGAAACATTCCGCATGACAAGGCGCACCCACCCGGGCGGTGGCGATCCACACCGTGCCCACGGGTTTTTCTGGGCTACCACCGCCTGGTCCCGCAACCCCGGTCACCGCCACCGCAAGATGGGCAGACGAGTGGGCCAAAGCACCTTGCGCCATGGCCAGGGCCACCTCTTGGCTCACCGCGCCATGGGTCTGGATGAGCGCGGCAGGCACACCCAACATTTGGGTTTTCGAGGCATTGCTGTAGGTCACAAACCCGCGATCAAACCAATCGCTGGAACCGGCCAAGGCGGTGCACGCTGCTGCGATCAAGCCGCCCGTGCAGGACTCGGCCGTCGCCAATGTCCACCCTCGAGCACGCAGCATGTCTGCCAGCGGGCCGACATCGCTCAAAGTTTGATCGGGCCATAGAACAGGCGATGGAGTCACGACAAACCCGCCCCCAAACGCCACCACAAGGCGATGACAACCAAGGTGCACAAAGCCGCCACCAAATCGTCGAGCACGATGCCAAAACCTTGGGCAAAACCCACAGGCGCGCCGCTACGGGCCTTGAAGAGGGCATCGGCCCATGCCACCGGGCCAGGTTTTGCTGCGTCGAAGTAGCGGAACAAAACGAAAGCCGACAACTGTGCCCAAAACCCGGCAGGTGTCACGAGCCACAGAATGATCCAGAAGGCGATCACCTCGTCCCACACCACGGCGCTGGGATCCGCCACGGCCAAATTCCTCGCAGTGACGGTGCATGCCCACCAGCCCACGAACAAACCGACCAGCAACACGATGCCCCACTGGGACTTGCTCAGATACGGATCCAGCGCCCAATAGGCGAGCCAGGCCCACAAGGTGCCGACGGTGCCAGGCGCCACGGGTGACAGCCCACTGCCAAACCCCAAGGCCAACACATGGGCCGGGTGCGACAGCATGAATGGGACGTTGGGCCGACGCGGCGTGCTGTCAGGTGGGGTCAGTGCCTCATTCATCAGGAGAGTCTGACACTCGGAAGTGATCGAACGACGGAAAGCTGTTCGTAACGCTGCGCCCTTGTTCATCGACAAGCCGCAGTCCTGGTTCAGCCTCGACGCGGCCAATGCGCGTCAAAGGCAGATTCAGCCCTTTCGCCAGGGTGTGCAACTGGATTGCAGCGCTGCTGGGCGCGGTGAACACGAGTTCATAGTCATCCCCACCCGCCAAGGTGCAAAGGCGCTGGATCTGGAGCGGTTGTTGTCGCAGCACACTGCTGCGCGGCACGGCATCGACATTCACCAACGCACCCCGCTTGGAGCGCTTCAAGATATGCGAGAGATCACCCATCAAGCCGTCGGACACATCAATGGCGCTGCTCGCCAAGCCCTGCAGTGCTTGCCCCAAAGCAACCCGCGGCTGGGGACATTCCATGGCCCGGCGGACAAATTCGAAATCGCTCCCAGCCAAAGACAAACGACCTCGGAACACTTCCAGAGCCAAACGTGCATCGCCCACGGTGTTGCTCACATAAATGTCGTCGCCCACTTGACTGCCAGAGCGCAGCAGGGCCTTCCCAGGAGCCACCTCGCCAAACACGGTGATGCAGACATTGAGCGGCCCTTGGGTGGTGTCGCCACCGATCAACTCACATCCTTCGGTCTCGGCCAAGGCCCACAGCCCACGCGAGAAACCTTCTAAAAACTCAGGATCCGCACGCGGCAGGGAAAGCGCCAACGTAAACGCTGCCGGCCGCGCGCCGCAAGCGGCCAAGTCGCTCAGGTTCACCGCCAGGGCTTTGTGTCCCAAACGCGCTGGGTCCACGGTGGACAAGAAATGCCGCCCCTCCACCAACATGTCGCTTGAAATCGCCAACTGCAAACCGGGCTCGGGTGTCCACAAGGCGCAGTCGTCGCCAACACCCAATGCGGCACGCCGCAACGGGCGAGTGAAGTAGCGGGCGATGAGGTCGAACTCGCCCAAAGAAGAAGGGTTTGGCATGACGAGATTGTCGCTGCTTGGAAGGGTGCGCGCTGCCTACCGCGAAGCAGCCGCAGTCGCACGGGTCTTTCTACAACTGACCCGCAGCGCGCAACAGATTGGTCAACTCGACCGCCGATTTAACGTCCATCTTTTCAAACACCCGGGCGCGGTGAACCTCGACTGTGCGCACGCTGATGTTCAATTCGTCAGCAATCAGTTTATTGGGACGCCCTGCGATGACCAAACGCATCACGTCGCGCTCTCGGTCGGTAAGTTCGGCCAAACGTTTTGCATTTAAAACCACAACGCGCCGCGCACTCAATGCCTGAGCGCTTTGCATCAAGGCTTGCTCCACACGGTCGACCAGGGCATTGTCTGCAAACGGCTTCTCCACAAAGTCAAAAGCACCTTGTTTGACCGCAGCCACGGCAGTAGGCACATCACCGTGACCAGTCAGAAAAATCACTGGCATCACTTGCAGCAAACCGTGTTGAATCAAACGATCAAATAGCATCAGGCCACTCATGCCGGGCATGCGTACATCCAGAAGCAAACAACTGGGTGAACGGGGCCAGCCACTGGGGCCATCGACGGCGAGGCGCGTGGACAGCATGGCATCAAACGCCTCACCGCTGCCGAAGGCCTCGGACAGCAGGCGACGAGAGCGCAACAACCAAGCCAAGGCGTCGCGCACGACATCCTCGTCGTCGACAAGGTAGACCATGGGTAAACCCAGTTGGGGATCCAGTTGCAGGGTCATATTGCGTTGTCACTCCGAACGGGATGTGTTTGTATTGCTTTTTCGCTCCGCAGGCAAGGTAAAGCTGAAAGCGGTCCCACGTTCTGGGCTGCCGCCGCGACCCGCAGGACTTTGAAAGTCCAGCGCACCGCCATGTTGCTCAATCACGGTGCGGCAAAGACTCAGCCCCAAACCCATGCCCTCGGTGCGTGTGGTGAAGAACGGCGTGAACAGTTGCTTGGCGACCTCGGGCGCAATTCCCGGACCTCTATCAATGACGTAAAAATGCACCCAGTCTCGATGCAATTGGTTGATCACCAGATGCAGCTCGCGATCAGACAGGCCAACCACGGCATCGTCCATGGCTTGGATGCCATTGCGCGTCAAGTTCAGCAGCACTTGTTCAACCATGGTGCGGTCGCACACCACCCGAGGCAAGTGCTCGGACATAGAGACCTCAATTCGCGTGCCACTTTTTCTGGCTTGCAAGCGCACCAGCGGCAACACCGCGTCAACCAAAGACTGTGGCGCAATCGGCTCGCGGGCTTGCTCCCGCCGTCGAACAAAATCATGCACGCTCTTGATGACCCGACCCGCACGTTCGGCCTGCTCAGCAATTCGCTGCAGGGCTTGCCGTAAGTTCTGCTGCAACTCGGATTCGGCCGCCGCCAAATGCAATCCACTCGGCGAGAAACCCACAGACGGCTCCTGCGACTGCATTAAATTCAGTGAACCTGTCGCATAGCTGGCGATGGCCGCCAAGGGCTGGTTCAACTCGTGGCTGAGCAAGGACGCCATTTCCCCCACGGTCGCCAAACGGGCGGTGGCGGCGAGACGTTCTTGCTGCTGCCGCGACAACTCCTCTACGCGGCGTTGTCCGCTGACATCCACCACTGCACTCATCCAACCAGTTTGCACCCCCGCGCCATCGACCAGCGGTGCCTCGAAAATGAGCACCTCAAATCGTTCGCCATTGGCGCGCATGAACACTGTCTCAAAACCTTCGCGGGCCTCTTGCACGAGCTTCTTTCTTGCATGACCGTCCACTACACGCGCCAACCGCTGCGCTTGGCGCAACGTGTAGTCCTCGACCAACTCGGGCGGCCAGTAGGGTTGTGTCAAATGACCCAATAACTCAGCAGGTGGGTGCCCTACCATTTTGCAAAAAGCGGGATTCGCATAGGTGATGCGGCCTTGCAGGTCACGAGCACGAAGACCCGTGACGAGCGAGTCCTCCATCGCCTTTCTAAAAGCCAGAGACTCCGCCAATGCCGCCTCAGCCCCCGCTCTTTTACGAACATCACGAACCAAGAGTGTCACCACCGCACCCAAGGCCAGCGACAAGCCGAGGACCAAGGCAACGGCCAAGTTCGGGATCAAACGAGGGCCACCGGCACGGCTGTCGGCACGCAGTTGCAAAGCGTTGCCGGGCAAATCAACCACCCGATCGGACAAGTAAACACCGGCGCCGCGCGGCAAACCGGCACGTGCCAAACGTGTACCGTCACCCTCGACAAACGTTATTTCATGGTCCCTGAGCTGTTCGGCGTTGGCCGCGTCGGCCAGCAAAGCACTCAGCCCGATGGTGGCCGTCATGAAGGAATCTGTTCGGCCGCCGTTTTGGATCGGAATGCAAACGTCAATCACCTCCAGGCCCAAACCGTCAGGCAGAGGAACAAAGTAGCTGCGTGAGTAGGCTGGACTTGAGAACCGTGCGGCTGATACACAGGCCAAATCAACCTCCAAATCAAGGTCCGAGCGAGCAATCCGGGTGAAGATAGGCGGTCGAAACGGGCTGTCGACCGCCGACAAGATACGGTCCCCTTGATCGCGCCATTCAACGCGCAGCAACGCGGGCCAGCGCCGCAAAAGCTCAGCCGCGTCAAGCCGCCACTGCGGCAAGGGCGGGTCATTCCAAAGCAGTGCTTGCAAACTCTGCAACACACGGGAAAGGTTCTGCTTCACCTCCGCGGCAACCGCCGCTGAAGTGTTCTCGACTTGCTCCTGTGTTCGGGCACTTTCATACCGAAGCGTCAGCCACACAAGCAGCGACTGCGCAACCAGCAACAAAGCCACCAACGCCATCCACAACCAAACACGACGAATGCGTCGGTGGCGAGGCGGGGGATCCATGGCGGCGGCCGTAGCGGATTGCATGAGTGAAGTATTGCCGGTTTGAGGTTCAAACAGATACGCAGTTTCGCGCATTGATCGGCATCTCTTGAGAAAACGCCGGGCCGCTCCCAAGTTTTATCAACCCCCAACGATGAAGGGGCCCTTCCAGGTCTGGGGGCACTCATCAGCCATCCACATGACAGCATGCCCGCTTCACATGCGTGGACACACCCGTACTCCTCCTGACGCTCCTAGAATCGAACGAATATCCCGCCGCATGACTTGACTGCCCATCAGGCAGTCGGCAGTGGCCAGCTCGTCCGCCCTTCCCCACTCCCAAAGAGAAGAGACATCCAATGCCGAACTCAGAACAAAAAGCCGCCGAACTCCGCCGAGCAGCACTCGAGTACCACGAGTTCCCAACACCAGGAAAGATCGCCATCGCGGCGACCAAACAGTTGGTCAACCAGCGCGACCTGGCACTGGCTTACTCTCCTGGCGTCGCTGCGGCTTGCGAAGAAATTGTGTCCGACCCCGCCAACGCTTATCGCTACACGTCGCGCGGCAATTTGGTGGCCGTGGTCACCAACGGCACGGCGGTACTCGGGCTGGGCAACATTGGCCCCCTCGCAGCCAAACCGGTGATGGAAGGCAAGGGCGTGCTGTTCAAAAAATTCGCCGGGATCGACGTTTTTGACATTGAGCTGGCCGAGAACGACCTCGACAAACTGGTGGACATGATTGCCGCCATGGAACCCACCTTTGGCGGCATCAACCTGGAAGACATCAAAGCGCCTGACTGCTTTTATGTCGAACGCCAGTTGCGCGAGCGGATGAAGATTCCGGTCTTTCACGACGACCAGCACGGCACAGCCATCGTGGTGGGTGCAGCCTTGCTCAATGCCCTTAAGGTGACGGGCAAAGACATCAAGAAAATTAAGCTTGTCACATCGGGCGCAGGTGCCGCTGCACTGGCTTGTTTGGGTTTGCTGGTCAAACTTGGCGTGCCGCGCGAAAACATTTGGGTCACTGACCTGGCGGGCTTGGTTTATGAGGGCCGAACCGAACTCATGGATGAGGACAAGATCGTCTTCTCTCAGAAAACCCAGCAGCGAACTCTGGCAGAAGCCATTCAAGGCGCTGATGTGTTCTTGGGTTTGTCTGCGGCTGGCGTGCTAAAGAAAGACATGGTGGCCACCATGTCAGCCCAGCCCATCATCTTTGCACTGGCCAACCCCACACCGGAAATCACGCCTGAAGAAGTCAAACAGGTGCGAAGCGATGCCATCATGGCCACAGGTCGCACCGACTACCCCAACCAGGTCAACAATGTCCTGTGTTTCCCCTACATTTTTCGGGGTGCGCTGGACAGTGGGGCCACCACCATCACGGTGGAAATGGAAATCGCTGCCGTGCATGCGATCGCAGAATTGGCTCAAGCTGAACAAAGTGAAGTCGTCGCCGCAGCTTATGTCGGTGCCACTTTGAGCTTCGGGCCTGAATACCTGATACCCAAGCCTTTCGATCCACGTTTGATGATGAAAATCGCCCCGGCGGTTGCCAAGGCAGCCGCCGACTCTGGTGTGGCACAGCGCCCCATCAAAGACTTCGACGCTTACCGCGAGAAGCTGCAAGCTTTCGTCTACGCCTCCGGCACGACGATGAAGCCCATCTTCAACATCGCCAAGCGCGCGGTCAATAAGCGGGTGGCCTACGCCGAAGGCGAAGAAGAGCGCGTTTTGCGCGCCGTGCAGGTGGTGGTGGACGAGGGCTTGGCACGGCCCACCTTGATCGGCCGCCCTGAGGTCATCGCACAGCGCGTCGAAAAGTTTGGTTTGCGTTTGCAAGCCGGCCGCGACTACGACTTGGTCAGCACCGAAAACGATCACCGCTACCGCGACTACTGGCAAACCTACCACCAACTCACGGCGCGCAAAGGAGTCACGGCTCAACTGGCCAAGATTGAAATGCGCCGGCGATTGACTTTGATCGCTGCCATGCTGCTCAAGAAAGGCGAAGTTGACGGGATGTTGTGCGGCACTTGGGGCACCACCGCACTGCACCTGCACTACATTGACCAAGTAGTGGGTTTGCGTCCCGGAGCAAAAACCTACGCCTGCATGAACGGTTTGATTCTGCCGAGCCGGCAAGTCATGCTGGTCGATACCCACGTTAACTACGACCCGAGCGCGGAGCAGCTCGCAGAAATCACCACCATGGCTGCCGAAGAAATGATGCGTTTTGGTCTTCAACCCAAAGCGGCCCTGCTGTCTCACAGCAATTTCGGCTCTAGCAACCAACCCTCCGCAGTGAAGATGCGCGACACCCTGGCCCTGCTACAAACCCAAGCGCCGTGGCTGGAAGTCGATGGGGAGATGCATGGTGACACCGCACTGGATGCGGCCTACCGCCGCGACGTGATGCCCAGCAGCCGTTTGGTCGGGGAAGCCAATTTGCTGGTGCTACCCAATATCGACGCCGCCAACATCAGCTACAACCTTCTGAAAACAGCGGCTGGTGGCGGCATCGCGATCGGGCCAGTGCTCCTAGGCGCGGCCCAACCCGTTCACATCCTCACGCCTTCTGCCACTGTACGCCGCATCGTCAACATGACAGCGCTCACCGTGGCCGACGCGAACGCAGCACGTTAAACAACCCAAACGCGCACCAATCCAGGAAGTTTCCTGGCTTGGATCACCGGAATTGGGCGACTTCGGAAAGCACGGTTTGGGTTTGTGGAAGCACAAGAAAGTTTGTCATAAATCATATTTGGCAAGGATTTTTTCGATGTGTGTCCATACACACACAACCGTGTGGGAGCCCTTAGGTCAAGGAAAGACTTGAGGTTTTCGGGTCAATTCGGTACCATGTCGGCTTGTGGAACTGGGAAAACCCGTGATGCTTTCTGGCCTGTTTTCGGCCCGTGATGTCGTTAGTAAGTGGGGACTCACCGTCTTTGCGTCGGTTCTGATCCTCACTGTAGCGGGCGCGGATCAAACCGCTTGGGCCAAAGGGCCGCTGCCAATGGCGCAAGTCAGTCTGGCGGAGTTGCCCAAGGAGGCCCAGGCGACGGAACGTGCCATTCGGGCCGGTGGGCCGCATCCATACCGCAAGGATGGATCGGTTTTTGGCAACCGAGAGCGGATTCTTCCAGCGCAGCCTCGTGGCTACTACCGCGAATACACCGTCAAAACACCGCGGTCCCGTGACCGTGGTGCCAGGCGAATTGTTTGCGGCGGGCAAGAGGTCAAGCGCCCCGATGCGTGTTTTTACACCGACGATCATTACGCCAGTTTTCGCGTCATCACCCCATGATGCTTTGGCGCCGTGATCGGCGGTGACAGTTTTTTAGTGCGATTTTTTTGACTTCAACGAAGGAACGAGGCCATGCAGTTGCAGACCGTACGTCCGAACATTGTTCAATCGATCCGCGCTTACCGCGTAGAGGATTTGCAGCAAGCAGCACAAGCTGCTGAGCAGCATTTTCTCTATGCGAGTTTGGCAGCGGCCCCAGTCCAAGCAGGACGTGCTCGAAGCCATCGCAAGTGCATTTTTGTTCCCTGCACACTTTGGCAAGAATTTGGATGCGCTCTACGATTGCATGACCGATTTGGTCCATAAATCAGGGAGTCAAACCGGTTTTGTAGTGGTGCTGGAGCAATTGCCTGACAACCCACGTTTTGACCGGGAAGCGCGCGAGCAGCTGCTGGATGTTTTTCGAGATGCGGCCGACTTTTGGGCTGAACGAAAAATTCCGTTCAGGTGTTTCTATTCTTTTCAGTAGCCCGCTCCCAAGAATCAGGGTCATGGGAGCGGGCCACTGAGGTGACCCACAGCAGCAGCGACAAGACGGGTGAAAAGCCCGTCAAAGCAGCAGCCAAGGCAGCAGCAAAAAGCGCTGCAGCAGCCGCCACTTTTGGCATGAACATGCCAATGATGAGCAGCGCATTCGATACATCCATGTGGCTCAATGCAGCCTAAAGTGATGCATGCCTCACGGGTGTGAAAAAGCGGCCGCTGGCCGCTTTTTTTATTCCTGCTCTTCGTTGGTCGAAAATAGTGCCTGCGCTAAGGCGACATACTCCACCACAGAAACCTCCTCGGCGCGGCGCTGAAGGTCAAATTGGCCGGTGAACCCTTGGTTCTGCAGGTACACACCCAAGGTATGTCGTATCAGCTTGCGACGCTGTGAGAAAGCGACAGCAACAACTTCGCGGAGCAGTTGGGCGTCGACTTTTGCGGGCGTCAAACGCACCAGCATGCGTACGACTGCGGAGTCCACCCGTGGGGGCGGATCGAACGCTTCGGGAGGCACATCCAAGAGCGTCTCCATTTCATAACGCCACTGCAGCATGACGGAGAGCCTGCCATAGTCTTTGGTGGCGGGCTCGGCCACCATCCGGTCCACCACTTCCTTTTGCAGCATGAAGTGCTGATCCCGCACATGATGTGCAAAATCCATCAGGTGAAAGAGGATGGGCGTGGAAATGTTGTAGGGCAAGTTGCCCACCACACGCAGCGGCGCGGACAGTTCGGCCGCCAAAGCAGCAAAGTCCACTTTGAGTACATCAGCCTCGACCACGCGCAATTCAACTCGTTTGCGCAGGCGGGCTGCCAAATCTCGGTCCAACTCCACCACCGTGAGGTGCTCACACTCGCGTACCAGCGGATCGGTAAGTGCACCCAGCCCCGGTCCGATCTCAATGAGCGCGTCACCAGGACGGGGTTCGATGCCTTGAACGATGGCGTCAATGACGCCACCATCAACCAGGAAGTGCTGCCCAAAACGCTTGCGCGGCGCGTGTTTCATGTAGACGCAATCATGGCGACAACAATGTGGGAATCCGATTTGTCGTCACTGAATGGTCTCGCGCAGCTCAATATAAGCGCGCGCCCGCAACTCGGCAATCCATTCAACATAGGCTTCTTCAAACTTTTGTTCGCGAAGTGCATTGCGCGCCAACGTCCGCTGTTGTTTGACGTCCAGCGCCTGATTGCGCCGCTCCAACACCTGTATCAGGTGAACACCAAAGCGAGAGACTACGGGCTCGGAAATGCCGCCCAGGGGCAAGGTATTCATGATCTGCTCAAACTCCGGCACAAAAGTGCCCGGCGACGCCCAACCAAGATCACCACCCTGTGCCGCAGAGCCGTCTTCGGAGTTCTCTTTGGCCAGTTGTTCGAAACTTTGTCGGCCGGATTCGATCTGTCGTTTGAAACCTTGCAGCCGACGCACCACGGCGTCTCGACTGAGCTGAGGTGAGAGCCGCAGCAGGACATGACGTGCCCTTGTTTGGGTGACGGCGAAACCTGTGGTGTCACTGCGTTCGATGACCTTCAGAATGTGAAAGCCCGCACCTGACCGCAACAATTCTTGCGTACGCTGTCCGACATTCAAATTCGCAACCGCTTGAACAAACAAGTAGGGTAAACGATCGATGCTTCGGGCACCGAGACGTCCACCCTGCTCCTTGGTCGTGGCATCGTCCGAATACTGCTTGACCACCGCCTCAAAGGACTCACCTGCGGCCAAACGCGCCAAAGCTTCTTCAGCGCGTGCTTTGCGTTCGGCAACCTGAGAAGGACTGGCGCCATCAGGTACGCGCACCAAGATCTGCGCAATATCCAAGGTGGTTTGTCCCTTCAGCTCGCGCCTTTTGGTCTCCAGCCAGTTTTCAACGTCGCTGTCGCTGATACGGACGCGGCCTTGCACTTCCCGTTCACGCACTTTTTCCACCAAGAGCTGATCGCGCAAATTGCTGCGAAAACGTTCGTAGGGAATGCCTTCTTGCTGCAAACGTTGCCGCAGTTGCTGACCGGTGAGCTGATTCTGCGCAGCGACATTGGCAACTGCCCGCTCAAGCTCAGAGTCTTCGATCTTGATGCCACTGGCCCGAGCGTAGGTCACGAGCACGCGCTCTTCAATCAACGAGTCCAGCGCCTGCTGACGCAACTCATTGACGGGTGGGAGCGTCTGTCCACGATTGGCTGCGCGCGCTGCAGCCATACGCTGATCGACTTCGGCCGCCGTGACCAGCTCTTGATTCACCACAGCGACGATGTAGTCGCCTTGCCGATTTGCAGCACCGCCAGATTGAGCCGTCGCATTGCCAAGCAGAAAGAGTCCAACCACCAGCAAGAGCGTGGACATCGCGGTTGGCATTGAAGATTTGAGAGAAAAGGAGGTCGCTTCAGTCATAAGGCCCAGGGGTCGTCTGCGGATTGGCACGGTCGCGCAACAGTCGGTAGCCAATCACATTGTCCTTCAAGCGCTGCAAGGGGTTGGTTCCCAGGCGCGACAAGCCTACCAACTCCAATTGAAGATAGATACGCGTGTTGGCTTCACTGAGGCCCGTGGACAAACGCTCAACCACCAAACGGCCTATCCAACAACCCGCGTCGTACTCCAATCCAACCAAGGAGTCTGTCACGCGGCTGTCCCTGCGGTTGTAGTTGACGTTGCCTACGGCATAGACCGTTCCCGTGCAGGATCCCCCTGTTGATGAACGACGAATCAGCGGTGCACTGTCACTGTTGTGGACCACAGGGCCGAAGAGGGGCCACTGCCCACCGACAGAGATTTGTTCTGTCGCGTCTCGCTGACCGGTGTAACGCAGGCTTAACACCTTGAAAGGTCCCGGCGTATAGATGGCGGTGTTGGAGTAACGTACAGCGCGATTTGAATCTGGGTTGTACTGAACTGACGATGACAACGTCATCTGGGGAATCAACCCTGTCGCCCCTTCAAAGTAGATGTCAGACAAACGCTGCGTGGTGGGTCCGCCATCTGCGGTAATGCGTTGGGTCGCGAACAAATAACGCTGCGCCAAGCCCAGTCGCAGCACTTCGGCACCACTGGACGGATCCAACCACCGGGTGGTCACTCCCACAGTCGCCTGATTGGCATCAGACACGCGATCGACGCCTGAGTACAAGTTCTCCGAATAAGCAGCATTCAAGTTGAAATCTTTCGGCGCCGAATCAAACACGGGCAGACCACTTTGATCTTTGTAAGGCGTGCGGGCATAAACAATTCTGGGCTCCAAAGTCTGACGCAAGGAGCGGCCTAGCAAATTGGCTTCACGCTCAAACACCCACTGACTGTCCAAGCTGAACGTTGGAATGACACGGGTAGCGGTGCGTTTACCCGACCAGGGCCCGGCGGCTATGGTTTGGTCCAGGTCATAGCTGGCGACGTTGACCGACAGACGCGGCGTCAGCGTCCAGCCGGGGCTCTGCCAAGGTCGACTCAAGCTGGCAATGCTGTGCGCTCGCGTACCAGTGACTCGAGCCGGGTTCAGCGTGCCGGTGGGATTGATGAAACGGTTGACCTCGGCCTCCATGGCCAACTCCAGGCCGCCAGCAACCGCTTGCAGTGTTCGCACGCCCAACTGCGGAGCGCGTTCATACGGGGCCTCAAACGTTGCGAAGGCGTCGGTGCCTTGCAACACCTGCCACTTCATGGTCCGCGCATAAGCAGTCCAGTCACCGAGGGGTTGGGAAAGTTGTGCCTGAGACAGCAAAAGGCGAGGGGTTGCGCTTCCAATGTTGCGAGGGAAGTCTTTCCAATAGTCGTCGTCTGACACGCGCAGCAGCTTCAAACCGTATTGGGTGGTTTCAAGCGCGTCGGCCTGATGGCTGAAGTTCAAGCCATATCGGTTGCTGTTTGTGATTCGGTCGCTTGGTAGCAGATTCAGACGCAATTCACCGGCATACCTCGGCTCCAAATACCGAAACTCGCTTTCCAGGCCAAAACCCCGGCGTGAAACGATGGTTGGCGTGAAGGTGGCATCGCGCTGGGGTGCAATGTTCCAGTAGTAGGGCACGCCCAGTTGCACCCCACTTCGCGTGTCAAATGTGTAATTCGGGGGCAACCAGCCCGACTTTCGCTCGTCGGAGACGGGAAAGCTCAGCACCGGGGCTGCCAATATGGGCACACCAAAAAACCGAAGCACACCACCTTCGGCAATGCCTTCGTTTTCGTCCATGTTCAAGCGAACACGGTCAGCGCTGAGTAACCAAGGCGGGTCTTGCGAGCCGTCGGGTGGGCAACTGCTGTAGGTCGCCCCTGTGGCCACCAAACGCTGGTCGTTGATGAAATCCAATCTTTGGGCTTGCCCGCCTGCCTGCATTGCGGCAATACGATAGGTCGGGTTCAAAAAATAGCCCTGGAACTGGTTGACTCGAAACTCCAACTCGGGTCCAGTAAAAAGATCCCCGTTGCGCTCAATGCGAACTTGGCCGATGGCGCGCACCAAATCTTGCGTGATGTCATAGTGCAAACGATCAGCCCGCACGAACAAGTCGCCCTGATAGAACTCCACATTGTCTTCACCCCTGACATCCAAGCCAGGGCGTCCACGTATCTCACCGGCGGAGAGGAATATGGGCAAGGAATGGTCGGGTTGTTTGGGCCGCACCAGGGGCAAGCGCGGAGTCGCCTGAAGCATGGGTGCGTGTGTTGACCCAGAAGCTGTCACTGCCGATGGAGCCACTGGCGTTTCTTGCGCACCGGCACTGCCTCCAAGAAGAGACGCATTGAGAAATACGAGTACCACGGACCCGCTTTGGCAAAGCCAGTCGCGCCAATGGATGGCTGCAGTAGGGGAATGAGAAGAAATCAACAAGGGGCGCGGGCAACCAACTGGGCCTCGGCAGCGCCGAGACGGGTGATTTGTAGAATTGATTATTCCACGCGGGCTTACCTGAGGATGCTCCGCATCACTCCTTGCGGACTGTGGCAGCACAGACTCGGCCGGTCTACAGCGTTGTTTTTCTTACCAATAGGCCAAGCTATTGGCAAGAAAAACGCCTTGTAGCCCATCCCGATCCGTACCACCAAAGGCTCGCAAGAGTCATGCAGAGCATCTTTGACGCTTTGCGCAAAGGCCCTTGACACCCATGTCCATCGCATCCGATCCAATTCACCCCGTTTCTTGGCCCAGTGCACAGCGCCTGACTGCATTTGAGCAGTGGTTGGCACCCCTCGTTGGACCGCACAGCTTGTTGCCCGACACGCTCCGCGCGGCTTCCAGCGACGCGAGTTTTCGGCGCTATTTGCGAGTCGATCGACACAGTGGCGGCAGCCTCATCGTCATGGACGCTCCCCCACCCTTGGAAGATGTGCGGCCCTTCGTTCTTCTGGCAAATGAAATGCAACAAGCCGGCATACTGGGGCCACAGGTACTCGCGCAAGACGACGCTCAAGGTTTCTTGTTGCTCAGCGATCTCGGCCAAGGCTTGATGCTGGGTCAGCTGCAAACGCAGTCATCGCAAAACCAGCACAAGGAGAGCCTGGCGCTCATGCGCTCGGCCGTCGACACCTTGGTGGCATGGCAGGTGGGTATGGCATGCGACGCTTGGCAGGTTTATGACGAGAGCCTTCTTCGTCGCGAATTGGCCCTCTTTCCTCAGTGGTGTGTCCAGCAAGAGCGGGGAGTCACCTGGACCCCCGATGAACAGTCGCTATGGGATACCGCCTGCGACTTGCTGGTTCGCAGCGCTTTGGCTCAGCCTACGGTCGCGGTACACCGTGATTTCATGCCGCGCAACCTCATGGTCACACCGCGAGGATTGGCCGTGCTGGATTTTCAAGACGCGGTTCGTGGCCCCATCACCTATGACATCGCCTCACTCATTCGCGACGCATTTTTCAGTTGGGACGAAGAGCAGGAAATCGACATCGCGGTGCGCTACTGGGAAGCGGCCAGAAAAGCAAAGCTGCCTGTCAATCAAGACTTCGGTGAGTTTTGGCAGCAGCTGGAGTGGATGGGCTTGCAGCGCCACCTCAAGGTGCTCGGCATTTTCTGCCGCTTGAAACATCGCGACGGTAAACCCAAGTACAGCGAGGATCTGCCGCGCTTTTTTGCCTATGCCCACAAAACAGCCGACCGCTATAACAACCTGCGGCCGTTAGCGCGTTTGCTGGAGCCTTTGATGGGAACAACCCGAGTCGAGGCTTTCTACTGATTGATACCCGCCCGGCAGCAAGCGGGACTCAGACATCCAACCACGGGTCCCGATCTTGTCCTCCCAGCGACTCCAACAAAAAGTCCCACAGTGCGCGGGTGCGCGCTGGAACGTATTTGCGTGTTGGCATAGCCAAGTAGATCGACGCCGTAAGCAGCCGCCAATGCGGCAGCACGCGCTCTAAACTGCCATCGCGCAAAGCGCCATGCACCACAAAAGACGGCAGGCCAGCAATGCCCAACCCAGCCCGCGCGGCCGCAAACAAGGTATCGATGTGGCTGGTGGACAGGGCAGCTCGCACCGATGACAGCGTCACCGTCTCATCTGCCACGACGGCGCCCGTCTGTCCTTGCGAGGGGTGAGACGAATCCGCACGGAAGGACACCTCGCGCACCGTGCTCGGCGCCATCACCCGGTGCCGCATCAAGTCGCCAGGGTGTGCGGGGCGCCCTCGTTCATTCAAATAACTCGGTGCCGCACACACAATCCAAGCGGTTCTGGTCAGCAGCCGGGCGATGAATTCACCATCAGGTGGGCGCTGCGTCATCAGGATGCTGATGTCGAAATTCTCATCCACCGTGGAAACGGGTCCAGGGGCAGACAACTCGATGGATACTTTGGGGAAGCGCGCTCGGAACCCAGGCAAAGAGGGCGCCAGTTGGTGCACCGCAAAGGCTGGCGGCGACAACACACGCACGATGCCCCGCGGCTCAGACGTTGCTGCGCTGGCCAGCGCTTCGGCTTCCTCCACCTCAGACAAAATTTGCCGAACCCGCTCCAGATAGAGCTCGCCCGTGTCGGTCAGCGCCAAGCGCCGTGTTGTGCGGTTAATGAGTCGGGTGCTGAGGTGTTCTTCCAGGTCCGCGACCAAACGCGTGACCACTGCCGCAGAGAGATTCAAGGCTCTGGCCGCTGCAGCAAAACTCCCTTCGTCAACAACGCGGGCGAACACCCGCATAGAGTGAAGTCGATCCAAGGGCAGCCTCCAAGAAAGGAATTTCTATAGCTCTTATTGTTGCAGAAATAGAAATTCATGATTCTTTTTTTGATCGTTTATCTTTTCTATTGACATCAATAAAGTGGGCGCCATGCTTCAACCGCCGATGGTTTGGCTCTGTTGCCAGCCGCTTAGGGTTTGAGCAGAAAAGGAAAGACCATGAAGAACTCTCTGCTGCCCTCCGTACTGCTGCTCGCACTGGCGGCATGCCTCCTCCCTAGCGAAGCACATGCTCAGACGACGCCACTGAGCCGTGCGGAAGTCAAGGCCGAGTTTCTTCGCGCCCGTGCAGCAGGTGAGCTGCCGTCCAGCGCTGACCTGTTCGGGCCTGCGCTCCAACAGGCCCTGCAAGCAACCCATACGAAACAAGCGGTCGCATCCTCTACCAAGGCGAAGGAAGCGGATCAACGTTCAGTGCTGGCTTTGCCGCAATCCGCGGCGTCGGCGGCACAGCGCTGATACAACGCCTGCACGCGATCTGCTCTTCAGGCCGGTGCGGTGGCGACATTTTGGTGCCAGGCAGCACTGCGGGCCTGAACCCAGTTGATCAAGTCAGCTGCGCGCAAGGGCTTGCTGATGAGGTCGCCTTGAAGCTCGTGGCAGCCTTGTGCAGCCAAAAACGCACGCTGTGCCTCGGTCTCCACGCCCTCGGCCATTACTGTGATGCCAAGGCTGCGTGCCATCTGCACAATGGCGCAGGCAATAGCTGCGGAGTCAGTGTCCCCAGGCAAATCCCGCACAAAGGAGCGGTCAATTTTCATCTTGTCGATGGGCAACTCTTTCAAGTGACCGAGAGATGAATAACCTGTCCCAAAGTCATCTACTGAAATCAAAATCCCAAGAGTGCTGAGCTGCCTCAAACGACGCTGAACCCCGGACAAGTCATCCATCAACATGCGCTCAGTGAGTTCAAACTCGATCCAAGCCCCTTGGGCACCTTCCTCTGCCAGGATGGCTGCAACCGCATCCACAAAACCACCAGACTGAAACTGCATGTTGGATAGATTGACCGCCACTGGTCCCATTTGCAAGCCTTGCTGCTGCCAGCCAGTGGCTGCCCGCGCCGCTTCGCGCAATACCCATTGCCCTATTGGCAACATCAAACGCTGCTGTTCAGCCACGGGGATAAAGTCGTCGGGCATCAGCAGACCACGGGTCGGATGGTGCCAACGAATCAGCGCTTCTACGCCGACAAGCGCCCGGTTGTCGGCCCTGACTTGAGGTTGAAAGTAAAGCTCAAATTCGCCACGCGCGAGTGCCTGAGCCAGCTCGCCTTCCATCACCAAGTCGGCATATGCGTTGCTCGCCATTTCAGGGGTGAAAAAACAATAGCTGGCACGTCCTCGCGCTTTGGCCTGGTACATCGCGGTGTCAGCGTTTTTGATCAAGGCGTCAGCCGTGGTTCCATCGTCCGGGAACAAGGCAATGCCGACCGAAGGCGTCACAGACAGCGGCCAACTTTCCACGGACACCGGAGCTTCCACTTCGCTGAGCAGTTTGCTGGCCACTTCTTCCACTTCGGCACGGCTGCTCATTTGAGGCAGAAGGACCATGAATTCATCACCCCCGAAACGTGCCACCAAATCGCTTTGCCGCAAACAGCCCGTGATACGTTTTGCCACCGTTCGCAGCAAGACATCACCGGCCAGATGCCCCAGCGAATCGTTGACACGCTTGAAGTGATCAAGGTCGATGAACAACAAGGCCATCGACTGCACGGCATCACCTTTGCGGCTATTGCTCCGCGAAGCGGCGATGAGGTGATCCAGTCGCTCCATGAATGCGGTGCGGTTGGGCAAACCCGTGAGCGCGTCGTGGTGGGCTTGGTAGTGAATGCGTGCACGGGCCGCCTCGCGGTCGCGCAAGTCGCGCACGATGGTCATGCGCAGCTTCTCGCCATGACGCATGATCGTGCGCACAATGAACTCCACCGGCAGGCGACGCCCTTGTTTGTCGATGAGTACGCTCTCGTAGGTGGTCTCCTGCCCGGCGGCCATCACTGTGGCGACTTTGGCCAAGTGGTCCGGCGCAATGAACTCCAGAGTTCTGCGGCCCAACAATTCATGCAGCTCATAACCCAAGAGCTCACAAATAGGGGGGTTGGCGTCGGTCACCACCCCGTTCTGATGGAAAACGATGCCTTCGGCGCTGGCCTGCATGAACTTGGCTAAACGTTCTTCCGATTCACGCAGCGCTTGTTCGGCCACACGGTGCCGGGTGATGTCTGAGATCAGGACATAACCGCCAACGGGAACCCCTCGGTTGTCCAAGTGCGGCAGCAAATTGACTTCGATGTGTTTGGTGCCACCGCTCGCGGTAGGCAGTTGACGTTCGTATGAAACGCCCTTGCGTTCCTGCAGCACACGGTTGACTTGAGGCTGAATTTGCGCGGCCGCTTCTTCGCCAATGATTTCAGCGAAAGTACGGCCGATGATGCTGTTTTCGTCCCACCCAAAAGTACAGGCGTATTGGCTGTTAGCAAACTGGCAAGTGAAATTGATGGCGTCGTAGTAGGCGATCAATACGGGGACGTTGTTGGCCAACAAACGGAACTGCTGGGCTTGTGCCTCTAACAACTGGGCGGTGTGGTGCGCTTGCGCGACATCGTGTAGCACGCAGCTGTAAATGGCCTCCTGTGGCAACCACCGAGCCTCGCACTCAAAACACGGGGGAACGTCGTCTGGTTCACACTCTCTGCGGGGGTAAACAAGCAAACGAAAATCTTGGCATTGCGCGAGTGCCAGCAACAAAGATTGGCAGGACTCCTCGTTGAGCCACTGGCACTTGTGCTCAATGCGAGTGGCCACGTTAGGCACACGCTGCGACAAATAGCGATCAAATGCACGGTTGCTGCGCAACACTTGGCCATCGTCCGACAGCATGACGGCCATGCTGGGCAAGGCGTCCCACAGAGAAGATTCTGTGAGCGACAGAGCAGCAGGACTGGGCTTTTGAAGGAGAGTCATGGCAGGCATGTCGTGAGATTACACACAGGAGCCTGCGCTTCATACCCCCTCGTGGGTGATACGAGCCAGGCACAAATCATCCCAAGCCTTGGCCTTGTCTTCTAAATTTCGCAACAGGTAGGCAGGGTGGTAGGTGACGATCAGGGGTACGCCCTGGAAACGATGGACACGTCCGCGCAGTTTTCCGATGGGCTCGTTGCTGCGCAAGAGGCTTTGTACGGCAAAGCGGCCCATGGCCAGGATGATTTTGGGGCGGACCAGTTCAATCTGGCGCACCAAATAGGGCTCGCATTCACACAGCTCTTGTGGCGCTGGGTTGCGGTTGCCGGGCGGGCGGCACTTCAAGGTGTTGGCGATGAACACTTGCTTGGCAGGATCAGCCACGCCGTCAACAACCGCGCGAGACAAACCCAGCGTACGCAACATGTTGTCCAACAACTGGCCAGACCTGCCGACAAAGGGTTCCCCTTGTCGGTCTTCTTCTTCGCCCGGCGCTTCGCCGACGATCATCCAATGCGCCTCGAGATGGCCCACGCCAAAAACGGTTTGCGTGCGGCTTTCACCCAATGGACATGCGCGGCAGTCGGCAACTGCCGCGCGCAAGGCGGACCAGCCCATGGTTGCGACGCCAGTTGTGCGTGAGGTCACAGCGCTTCCCGCGTCCGCCGATGCCACCGCTGCCGAAGCCGAAGCCGACTCTTCCAGTTTTTTTTCCGGTGGCTTGAGCGCAGCGACAGGTGGCACTGCCGAGGCCGCGACCTCTGGTGCAAACCAAAGGGGCGTGCCCATCTCAGCGAGCATGGCGCGTTGCCGCGGCGTCCAACTCATGGCTGACCTCGTTCTACGCGAATCAACTGCAGTCCCATCACCAGTGCGTCTTCTCTTTGACCCAAGGGTGCGGGGTAATACCCTTTACGCACACCGACGGGTTCAAATCCGAAATGCCGATAAATCTGCTGAGCGTGCTGGTTGCTCTTCCTCACTTCCAGCCACAGTTTGTGAGCACCCAGATTCAGCGAGTGCGCACACAAGGCATGGTGCAGCGTCGACGCGTGACCGCGCCCTTGAAAGGGGGGGTCTATGGTGATGTTGAGCAGGTGCATTTCCTCCACGCCCTCCATGGCCACGAAATAGCCCAGGATCTGCTGCTGTGGGTTGACCAAGAGCTGCGCGGCGTATCCGGCCGCCAGCGAGTCAATGAAGTTGCCACGCGTCCATGGAAAGGCATAGGCGCGCTGCTCAATCTGCACCACAGCGTCCAACGATGCTGTCGTCATCGGAACAAGGCGATGACCGTCGATCCCCGCGGGCCGCAGCAGGGCATTCATGTAAGACGCTCTGCCCTGGTGGTCGACTGTGTTGCTTGTCGTTCAGCGGTGGTTTGAGCCACTTTGTCCCTCACATACAAAGGCAGCGCCAATGCCACATCCACCGCCTCACCCCGCGTCCACGCCTGCTCGGCCAAGTGTGCCAGCGATTGAGCGCGCACTTGGGCTTGAGCGAACTGCTGGGCCGTCTGCAATTGCGGCGACTGCACGAACGCCTGCGTGAACTCCGTTGCCAGCGCCGACAAGGCATTTCCTGCAATGGCACAGGGAGGTTCAATATTCCAGCTCACACACAGCTCATCGGGGCGGGTGAGCAAAGGCGCGGTGATTTGATGCCACTGTGCGATCGACCGTTCCCAGCGGTATTGTGCGGCGTACAGCTCACCCATCCGTGCATCATTCACCACCCATATCGGGTGTTCATCGTGTTGTGCCAAAGCCCCCTGCGACAAACATGCATCTTGGGCAACCACCAACAAGGAATCCAAGGCCAACACGGGCTTGTCCGCACCCAAAGCCAGTCCTTGAGCGACCGCACAAGACGTCCGCAAACCGGTGAAAGCGCCAGGACCGCGGCCAAATGCGATCGCGTCCAAGGCGCTCAAATTGATACCTGCCTCGGCCAACAAACGTTGGGCCTGCGCAATCAAATGAATCGAGGCCGCCGCACCTCCTTCCCCGTCGAATGCCAACACCTCCCCATGCACCCAAAGCGCCACGCTCATGGTTTGGGTTGAGGTATCAAAGGCCAATAGACAGCTCATGTCGCAAGGATGGGAGATAGGGAAGGAAGGGGCGAGTTTATCGCCCGCACAAACGAACAAGCATCTGCCGCTGCAGTGGCGGCCCTTGCCCACATGCGATGATCTTGCCTATGAATTTTTACTCGCTCCGCGACCTCGACTCGGCCAGTCATATGCGTCTGGTCGCCATCACCTTGGCGGCGCTGGCGTGCAGCCCATGCAAAGCACAGCCTGCGGGGCAGCAACTCACCCTCCCCGCGACCGTTGAAGCCGCTCTGCAGCGCGCCCAGGTGCCCAAAGAAGCCATGGTGGCGGTGGTGCACGACCTTGGCGCAGCGCAGCCCCGTTTGTCTTGGCAGAACCAAACACCGGTGAACCCCGCTTCACTGATGAAGCTGCTGACCACCACAGCGGCACTTGATCTGCTCGGTCCTGCATGGACGTGGAACACACCGGTGTGGTTAACCGGCACCGTGCAGCCCAACGGCGTGCTGGAAGGCAACCTGGTCATCAAAGGCAGCGGCGATCCGAAACTGGTGGTGGAGCGGCTGTGGCTCTTGCTGCGCCGCGTGCAGCAGTTGGGCGTGCGCGAGATACGCGGCGACATCGTGCTGGACCGCAGCGCCTTTGTGGTGCCTGAGCAAAATCCAGCCGACTTCGACGGCGAACCGCTGCGCCCCTACAACGCATCGGCTGATGCGCTGTTGATCAACTACAAGGCCATGGTGATGACCTTCACGCCCGATACCGCACGCGGCGTGGCCTGGGTCAGCCCGGACTTGCCATTGGCTGGGCACAGCTTACCCGCCAGCGTGCCTTTGAGCACGGCCGCTTGTGGTGACTGGCGCGGTGGCCTCAAAGCGGACTTCTCCAGCGCTACCCAATGGCGTTGGGGTGGAAGCTATCCGAGTAGCTGCGGCGAAAAGTTTTGGCCCGTCGCCTACACCGATGCCAAAACCTACAACGAGAGAGCTGTGCTCGGTCTGTGGCAAAACCTGGGTGGAAAACTCACGGGTGTGGTGCGTGATGGAAATGCGCCCAGCACGCCACCAACGTTTGAATTCGCATCACCTGCTGTGTCGGAAGTGATACGCGACATCAACAAGTACAGCAACAATGTGATGGCACAACAGCTTTTCTTCACCCTGGCCGCGCAACAGCGCACACCTGCAGGGTTAGACGCATCACGAGAGGTGCTCAAACAATGGGTGCTGGAACAGGTGGGTGACGCCGGACGGGGCTTGGTCGTGGATAACGGCTCCGGCCTGTCACGCAACAACCGCGTCACCGCGCAACTGCTGGCCCAGCTGCTGCGCCGAACCTGGAACAGCCCCACCATGCCAGAGCTTGTTAGCTCTTTGCCAATAGCTGGGGTGGACGGCACCATGCGCCGCAGCAAATCCGCCACCGGCCGCACCCACCTGAAAACCGGTTCGCTGCGCGATGTGGCGGGCATTGCCGGTTACGTGCTCGCGCCCAACGGGCAGCGTTTCGTTTTGGTGGGCATCATCAACCACCCCAACGCCAATGCCGCCCGACCTGCACTGGATGCCTTGGTGCAGTGGGCCGCGAACCCCAATGGCAACGCAGGGCAAGAGAACCGATGACCGCTTGGACCGAATGGCTCGGTTACGTGGCCGCTACGCTGACAACGGCTGCCTTTGTGCCCCAAGCATGGTTGACGTTTCGAACCCGCGATGTCAGCGGCATCTCTCTGGGCATGTACAGCGCGTTCACCGCTGGCGTTGCACTCTGGTTGGCTTACGGTTGGGTGCTGCAGGCCTGGCCGATTGTTGTGGCGAACTTCGTGACGCTGCTGCTGGCGATCAGCATCTTGCTAATGAAATTGCTCATCCGCCAGTCTCCGCCGGGGTAAGCCTCGCAACAGCAAGCGTGTTACCCGCGCCGTGTTGCAGGCAAACGCCACGATACGTCGCCTAAACAATGAACGCCCAGGCGCGTCCAGCGCCTAGGAGGCCCGATGAAGTTTGAACCGTTCGCCCTGAGCTTGTCGAAGGGTAGCGCGTACAACCTGGGCTTCGACAAGCTCAGCCCGAACGGGAATTGAGACTTCATCGGGCCGGAGCAATAGGCCATCAAAAAACCGCAAAAACTCAGATCCAACCCAAGGCGCGCAACACCTTCACGGCTTCATCGGTAAACACTTTGTGTCCGCCGGTAGTTGGATGCACACCGTCGGCGAAGAACCAGGTCGTGGCACTGGCGCCTGTGGCCAATCCATTGAACGGCGCGCCGGCGGTGCTGTTGCAGAACAAGGAAGAGCCATCGGTGACCGCACCGGCGGTAATGGCCTGGATCTTGGCGACATCACAAGCCCGCGAGGTGATGTTGGTGATGCCAAAGTTTGCCGGATTGGCGGTGATGTTCTTGAAGATGCCGTTGGCGTCGATGATTCCCACCGGTTGGCCGTTCAAGCCATCTTTGAGCCACAGGTTCAGCACATCCACCATGGCGGTCAGTTGTGGCCGTGCCGAGGCAGGCACCGATGCACCAAATGGTGTAGCCGCCAAATCAGGGACGGTGACAACCGCCACGTACTTGGCGCCTTTGCCCAAGATGTCGGTGCGGACATAACCCGCCAGCTCTTGAGCCGCCTTTTTCACTTCGCCTTGCGCGGCAAAAGCGTTGGCCTGGTTGGCGGCATCGGCTTGGGCTTGTGTCAAGCGCCCAGCGGCCACATCGATTCCATTTTGCGTGGCTTTGGCGGCGAATACGCTGAACTGCGTGAGCACATCATTGGCACCCGCCAAGACCAGCACCAACTCCGTGCCCTTGAAGTTTCCGAAACGCGCCAAATGGTTGGCAATCTGCGTTTTCACTGGAACCGTCAACGCGCCACCCGATTTGCCGATGCCATTGGGGTCTGTCACCCGTGACCCGCCCATGCCGTAGGCGGTGCAAGAGTTCGCGAGCGCCGGATTGGCGGCAGCAGGGCATTTGGCCGACGCACCGGCAAAACCCACCTCATGGGGCGTGAGTACCAAACCAAGCGACGTCGCAACGTTCTCGACCCACACGGTCGAGCCCGTGGCATTGGTGGTGAAACGACCGCCAATGAACGGCGCTTGTCCGTTAGCCGTGGCTGACGTGGCCGGTGTGTAAGCCCCAGCGTCACTCAAGCTGTCGCCGAACGAGACCACCGATACAAAGTTGCCTTTGGTGGTTGGTGCGCCAGCAGGGGCCACCGTGTCTGGCGTATCGGAGCCACCACCGCCGCATGCGGCCAGCAGTGCTGAAGCAACGGCAATGGCCGTCCAAGTGCGAATCAGTTTCATGGAGTCCCCTTCTTGTGGTGTGCAGCGTGATTGGTTTTGGAAGCCCAGGACAGGCGATCATCGCCACCCATGGCGGGAAAAAGAACGATCGTTCTTTTTCTTGCTCGACTATAGAACCGGTCGCGCCCACCCATAAGCAGGGCAAACCCGAAAAAGTGGCCAGAGCACTCGTCAAAGAGCGAGCAAGACCAAGAGTGACTCAAGAATTGGACCGCACAAAACCCGATCCTGTCTTCTTCATCAGAACGGGTTGCCCGTCGCCCTCGCCCTGGCCGCCTCACCCAAACGGGAGTGGCCGCCCGCAGACAAGTGCGTCGCATCCGACCATAACCACGCGCCCGCATCAGCGCCAGAGACCAGCGTTGCGCTGGTGCAATTGGGAAGCACTGCTGTGCTTAGGCAAGCGGCGGTATTGATATTGGTGTAGCTGAAGTTGGCGGGGAACTCTGCGATTTGTTGGGTCAGCTCGTCGGCCAGCACCAGACCGATTCGGTTGCCATCGTTGATGAGGGTGATGCGTAATTTCAGATGAAACGCCCTCATCAATCGTTTGATCAATGCGGCTCGGTCGGTATCGGTCGACGCGGCTTTTTCGGCCAAGGCAAAGGGCGTGAGGCTTTGGTCCGGAATGGTGGACACAATCACACGCGCACCCGCATTGGCCATGCGGTTCACCTGCTCTGCATAGAGAACGCCAGCGGCCTCCATCGCAGTGATCAGAGCCAACTCGTTGCTGCCGTTGTAAAGCGCGTATTGCGCCCACAAATCGTTTTGGCCGACCAGCACAGAGACCAAGTCATTGCTGCCGAAACGATCCGTGGTGACGAACTGGTCGATTTGGGCTTTGACATCGGCCACTTTGGCCATGGGCACCGCCAGGATGCGGCTGTTGGTCACCGTGGCTGTACCTGCGCACTGCGGGAAATTCAGGCCATAAGAATTCGCCAGAATTTGATTCCAAACGCGGTTCAGGCCGCAATCGATGGCGGTTTTGTCCGCATTGAGTCCGTTGATGCTGTAGTTCTGACCGCTGCTGGTGATCACGCTGTTCTCATCGCCGAAAGAAAGAACCCGCACGGGCTCAAACTTTTTTACTTGATCGCCGCCACCGCAAGCCACCAGCAGGGCGCAAGTCGCCGCCGTGCCCCAAAAAAACCGCTGGCGTGCCAAAAAGGACTTCAGCATCTCACGCAATACGAACATACAAACTCCAGTTCAACTCGCTGCAGCACGCAGCAAACGGTCACGCACACCTTCCCATTCGGGGGCGTCGGGGGGCTCTTCTACCCAGATCAATTGAGCACCTTGCTCATCGAAATTGCGCAGCACAGCGAAAAGTTCGTGTGCTGCAGCATCAGGCACATCGGGCATACGGTGCACCAGCATCCCAGGCGTTGGGCGCGAGGGGGGATGGCGGGAATATACCGCCAGCTTCAATGGCGCCTGACTGCTGTCTCCCAACAGCACCGCCAAAGCCTGGCCAATCATGGGCGCAGTCATCAAGCGCAGCGGCGCACGCGGCGCATAGTGCGACACCAGGTTGCCAGAGACACGCGGGGAGTGCGCATCACGCACACCCAGTGGTTGGCTCAGCAACGATTCAAGCTGAATACGGCTGATTTGCCCGGGCCGCAGCAGCACAGGCTGGTGGGGGCGGCAGTCGACAATGGTCGATTCAATGCCCACGTCGCAAGGCCCTCCATCAATCACCCACAGTTCAGGGTCGAAATCGGCCACCACATGCGCCGCAGTGGTCGGGCTGATGCGGCCAAAACGGTTCGCGCTGGGCGCTGCCACACCGGGTACACCCAGGTCCAACGCGGCTCTTAGCAAGGCTTGGGCCACGGGGTGAGCGGGACAACGCAGACCTATGCTGCTTTGCCCGCCTGCCGCCGTCGCGCCCATGTGTGGATGGCGATCCAGCACCAGTGTCAACGGACCGGGCCAATGAGCCTTCATGAGCTTTTGCGCAGACTCGGGTAAATGCGGCGTGAAAGCCAGCGCCGCTGCAGCATCAACCACATGAACAATCAAAGGATGGTCGCTGGGCCTGCCCTTGGCTGAAAAAATCTTCGCTACCGCAGTGTCGTCGTCCGCACGGGCACCCAGTCCATAAACCGTCTCTGTAGGAAAGGCGACCAACTCGCCTTGGGCAAGGCGCTGCGCCGCCTGTTGGATGACGTCCGCAGAAGTGCCGTCAAGCCGCATGATGCTCTGTGGAGCAACTCAAATCAAAAAGCGGGCAAGCCCAGCAGGGCTGCTGCTTGCAAGGCCACTTTTTTTGCATCGTTGGGCGAGGGGGCCGTGACGGTCAGGTGCCCCATCTTGCGCCCGATTCTGGCCTCGGTTTTGCCGTACAGATGCAGATGCGCTCCAGGCAGAGCCAGCACGTCGGCCCAGGGCGGTGGACGCTCGCAGCCTTCAGGGTCGAACCACAAATCACCCAGCAGGTTCAGCATCACCGCACTGGAATGCAAACGCGGTGCCGTCAACGGATTGCCTGTCATGGTGCGCACTTGCAACTCGAACTGGCACACATCACAAGCATCCATGCTGTAGTGACCGGAGTTGTGCGGGCGGGGGGCCATCTCGTTGGCCACCAAACTGCCGTCTTGGAGTACAAAAAACTCCACGCACAACACGCCCACATAGTTCATCGATGCCGCCACTGAAGTGGCTTGTGCGACGGCGCGCTCTTGCAGCGCCGTACTCACGTCAGGCGCTGGCACTTGAGTGACGGCCAAAATGCCGTCACGGTGAAGGTTTTGTTGCAGCGGCAAATGCACCACCTGACCATCGTGCCCACGTGCCACGATGACGCTAACCTCCAAGGCCAAAGGCAACATTTTTTCAAGCACGCACGGCGCGTGTTGAAGCGCTGACCAGGCCATTTCCAATTCCTCACGCGTGCTCACACGGGCCTGACCTTTGCCGTCGTAACCCAGACGCGAGGTTTTAAGAATGCCGGGCAAGAGGTCGCTCGGCACTGCGGCCAGTTGTTGCGCAGTTTCAATCACCGCATATGGCGCGCAGGGCACGCCGCAGCGTGTGAAGTGCATTTTTTCAAGAACACGATCCTGGCAAATGGCCACCGCATGAGCGGGCGGTGCGACCGGCCGCTTCTCAGCCAAGGCCTGCAAGGCCGCTGCTGGAACGTTTTCAAACTCGGTCGTGATGGCCGCAGAACACTGCGCCAAGGCCACCAAGGCTGCTTCGTCCAAATAGCCGGCCTGCAAATGATGGTGCGACACCGTTCCAGCGGGGCTGTGGGGATCCGCATCCAGCACGGCTGTGAAGTACCCCATTTGCTGCGCCACATGTGCCCACATGCGGCCCAATTGACCACCGCCCATCACGCCCAGTGTGGCCCCGGGAGGAATCGACTGACGAACAGACGTCACTTCAAATCGGCGCTCATGGCGCGGGCTACTTCGGTTTGACGCGCCCGATAGGCATCCAATTGAGCACGCAAAGCCGGGTTGTGGTTGGCCAGCATGGCCACCGCAAACAAGGCTGCATTGCCTGCGCCTGCTGCCCCAATGGCGAAGGTGGCCACCGGAATGCCTTTGGGCATTTGGACAATCGAGTGCAAGGAATCAACCCCAGACAAATGGCGGCTTGCAACCGGCACGCCCAATACAGGCACCGTGGTTTTAGCGGCCAACATCCCCGGCAAATGTGCCGCGCCACCCGCGCCAGCAATGATGGCATGCAGGCCGCGCGCCGCCGCCGTTTCTGCATAAGCAAACATATCGTCAGGCATGCGGTGGGCCGAAACGACACGGGCTTCATGCGGGACGCCGAACTCAGCGAGAATGTCGGTCGCAACGCGCAGGGTTTCCCAGTCGCTGCTCGACCCCATGACCACACCCACCACCACCGCTTTCCCGCTGACGTCCCCACTCATGCCGCTGTGCTCCTCAAACTGGCTTGAATTGTAGGCTGCACGCCACCATCTCATTTCCACTGCGCTAAGCGTGTTTTGCCAACGCTTGGATTCGCCCCTCAGGCCGATACACACATCCATGCCATGATCGATATCACCCTACAAAACCTTGAGGCCGAGCTCGTTCAGGCCTCCACGACCCAACCTGTGTTGCTCGACATTTGGGCCCCTTGGTGCGGCCCGTGCAAATCGCTGGGCCCTGTGCTGGAAAAACTGGAAGTGGCCTATGCGGGCCGCTTCCGTCTGGCCAAACTCAATTCGGACGAACAACCCGAAATTGCCGGGCAACTCTCACAACTCTTTGGCGTGCGCAGCATTCCGTTTTGTGTGATGTTCAAAGACGGACAACCCGTAGACGGGTTTGTTGGCGCTGTACCCGAGGGCCAAATCCGCGAGTTCCTGGACAAACACGTGCCCACCGCCGACGAACTGGCCGCAGAAGAAGAGGTTGAGGAAGCGGCCGAGCTGCTGGCCGAGGGCGACGAAGACAGTGCCTTGGCCAAGCTGCAAGAAGCGGTGGCGATCAACCCAGGCAACGACGCGGCACGTGTCGACTACTTGCGCGCCTTGTTGCGTGCTGGCCGAGTGTCGGAAGCTCGCGCCGCTTTTGATCCCGTGGCCAGCAAAGTGATGCTGGATGCGCGCTTGGCCGCTTGTAGCCATTGGCTGTTGGCCTGCGAACAGGCGCCGGGCACTGCTTCTGCGGAAAGCTTGTCTGCCGCCATCGCAGCCAACAAACGCGACTTTGACGCCCGCTTCGCACTGGCGCAACAAGCCTTTGCTGCACAACGATTCACGCAAGCGATGGATGAGCTGCTGGAAATTTTGATGCGCGACAAGACTTGGAAAGACGAGTTGGCGCGCAAAACTTATGTCGCCATCTTGGACATCATGACGCCCACCGCACCGCCCAAAGCGGCTGCTGCCACCCCAGCCAAGGGTGCGCTGGAAATCACGGGCAAGGTCGAGACCGCACCAGCCGATCCAGTGGTGGATGGCTATCGGCGCAAGCTCAGCATGGCGCTTTTTTAGTACCAGCAAACAGCAAAGCGCTTACTGGTCAACCGGCCAAGTACCCCACTGAGACACCACCTCGGATTGCACCTCTTGGTGCGCAGCCCAACAAACACGGGCCTGGGTTTCGTGCATCACCGCAACCGCATCATCCCCCAGCGCGCGAAACACCTGGCCCAACCGGGCATGGGCCACGGCGAGGTCGTCGGTGTGCGTGGTCAACTTCAAGCTGACCACCGCGGCTTGCGCACACTGTCGGGCGGCGTCGCTGTGGCCTACACGCCACTCGCACCAGGCCATGTCCGCCAAATAGGTCGATGCCAAACGGGCCAACCCTTGTTGTTCGGCCATGGGCAAATGGACCTTGTAAAGCGCCAACGCTGCCTCGGGCTCACCGGCCACTGAAAGCGCCACGGCCCTGAGCATAGGCACCCAAGCCGTCAGCGATGCCGAGCCGACCCATTGCTCGAAACTCTCGGCCGAGTTGGCGCTGGCCACGGCATGTCGAGCCGCCTCGTCCACCGCGCCACCAAAAAGGCTGGCACGCAAAGCGTGGTCACACAACTGAGAGGCCATGTCGGTGTTCAGAGCACTCAGCGTGGTGTCATCCCCATCTGCGTTCGCATGCTCACGCGCACGGAGATACCAGGGCTGCGCCAAATCCAACCTGGCCGCAAAGTGCAGCGCGTTAGCCACCACCAGACAAACGCGGGCGCGGGCGGCGTGGTCGCCGGGTGCGGTCAGCTCAAACGCTTTGCGCGCATGGCGGGTCATGGCAGCAAAATCCAGTGCAACGTAATCGATTTGTGCCAGCCAGGCCCAAGCCAATGCCTCAGCCTGCGGTAGCCGGGCCAGGGCACTCAAGGCTTGGGCACGCTTGAACTTGTCGCGTGCTGCGGCGTCCGCGCCTTCATGAAAAGCCAGCAAGCCTTCCGCCATGGTCAAACTGCCACTGACAGCGGGATGAGGCTGGGCGTAGAACAAGGCCTGCAGATCTCGAATTTCAGTGCGCGCCTCTTGAAAACACCCTAGGCGCGCAAGATAGCCTGCACGCTCCGCACGCAAACAGCCTTGATCCACGGCATGCACCAATCGGGCAATGTCTGCGTCAAGCCGCTGCAGCAGCTTGGAGCGCAAACGATGGCCCGAACCGCTCATGTGGTCAGGCGCTGTAAGGCCTCGCGGTAAGTGGCAGCTGTGTGCTCAACCACATCGGCAGGCAAAGTTGGTGCAGGGGCTTGTTTGTTCCAGGGCTGGCCGCCCACTTGGGCTTGCTCCAACCAATCGCGCACAAACTGTTTGTCGTAGCTGGGTGGATTGCGGCCTTCGCTCAAAGCGGCTTCATAACCTTCCACCGGCCAAAAGCGTGAGGAATCGGGGGTGAGCACCTCGTCCATCAGTGTGAGCGTGCCTTTGTCATCCAGACCAAACTCGAATTTGGTGTCGGCAATGATGATGCCTTTGGCCAGCGCCATCTCGGCAGCGGTTTGGTAGAGCTTGACCGAGGTATCACGCACACGCGCAGCCAAGTCCAGGCCGATGATCTCCACCATGCGGTCGAAACTGATGTTCTCGTCATGGTCACCCATCTCGGCCTTGGTGGCGGGCGTGAAGATGGGGGAAGGCAAGCGGCTCGCGTTGCGCAACCCCGCCGGCAACTTCACACCACAGACGGCTTGATTCTCTTGGTACTCTTTCCACCCACTGCCCGCCAAATATCCGCGCACCACGGCCTCCACTGGCAGCGGCTTCAAACGTTTGACGAGCATGGAGCGGCCTCGCACTTGCTCGACCTCCTCCAATGCGACGACAGCTTCGGGCGACTCACCAGTCAAGTGGTGAGGCACGATGTGGCCCAGCCGCTCAAACCAAAACAGCGCCATCTGGGTCAACAACGCGCCCTTGCCAGGAATGGGCTCACCCATCACCACGTCAAAGGCCGACAAGCGATCACTCGCCACCATCAAGATTCGGTCACTGCCCACCGCATAGTTGTCACGCACCTTGCCGCGCGCGAGCAGGGGCAAGGAGGTGAGGTGGCTTTCTAACAGGGAGGGGCTGGCGGCGGGGGGCATGGATGAGGTATTGGTTAGTTTGGGCGAATTGTAGGGTGCTGGAGGCACCTCCCTGGAGGTCGACCATATCTGTAGGCACTGCGGTTCGTAGCTGGTCGGAGTCAAGTAGAACTCGATACGCGATCGTAATGCCCCGATTGCTTCCGTCAAAACAGCGACTCGTGCCACCTTCTATGTGGCAATAGATTTAATGCGCCGACTGGTGTGGTTGGGGTTGGTGGCACTGGGAGACCTCGAGCTCTTCGCCGGGCCAATTCGGCTGGCGTAGACCAATCGCCTTGTTTGTTTTTTGACGACACTCGCGACTACCGTAGCCCCCCAACCAACCGCTGACGAGCCAAACCTGAACCCAACGGTAACTTGTGAAAGTGTTTCCTTTTGAGTCGCTTCGACGTCAAACAGCGCCGCAAGAATCCAACCCCTGATCGTGCTGTGTTGCAAAGAAAACTGCCCCAGCAACCGGCTTTGAAATTGAAACGTGTTGGAGCAAATGCATGCAAAGTGGTTTCGGTTGGACGGTGGGTGTGGCAACGATGTTGCTGGTCACGGTCGTGGGCTGTGGCGGTGGTGATGGTTCCGGTGGGTTGAGCACGGAAAGCTTGGGCGGCGACAAAAATCGAAGCGCAAACGAAGCCAGAAGCCGTGCCCAAACGGGTCTGCGCACCCCAGGGGTAAACAGCAACGGCCAATCGGCACTGGAGTTTGATTTCACGCAAGACAGCCTGCCGACTGGAGCCCACACCCTGGGCACACCACGGTTCAGTGGCACCGCGCCAGAGGTTTATCCACGCAAAGGTCTGCTGATTGAACCCGCAACACGCAACCTGCTGAGCAACCCTGGGGGGCTCGGTGGTCGGGATTCGGGCACCGTGATCAGCAACGCCGACATGCCAATTGGTTGGTCTGTGGTCTTGCCTTCGGACGACGGTCAGATGAAATTGGAGATTTCGGGCAAAGGCCTGAGCGCCGACGGGCTGCCTTACGTTGACATGAGGTTTTACGGCGTGAACTCCGAGCCTCTTGACACCACGGACGCGCCGGGCATGCCGGTGAGGAGAAATTTAGACCGAACCTACGTGATTGGAATTGAGTCGAGCGGTGCAACCAATCCGCTGAGGGTCGAACCCGGCACCAACTTTGCGCTGACACTGGCAACTCAGTATTTGTCAGGCAGCATCAGCGTGCCCGCGGTCAACATCTCCAATGCGTCGCCAGAATTGGCGTTTACGCAGCTGCGTTTTGACTACCTCAATGCTGCGAACTCCAGCGTGGTCAATGTTTCGCGCAACTTCATGATCGAAACGCAAGCGACGGTGCAAGCATTCACCGAACAAGCGCCTTCGCGCAATGGCATCGTTCGTGTTCGCCCTCAGTTGCGCGTTAGCATTCCCAACTCAGCGACCTATGACTTCACACTGAGGCTCTCGGGATTGCAATTTGAGACCGGATCCACCCCCACGTCTGTGGGCCTCAGCGGAGATCGGTCAGCAGACCAGTTGGACATCGACCTGCCTGACGGCTCTTGGCTGGTGGCAATTCAAACGCCAGTCAAAACTTATGTGCAAAAGGTGGAGGCCAAGAATGGAACCTGGCGTTTTTCTTGGCCTGATGAGGCCATGCACGATGGAGTTTTTCGCCTACAACGGCTGCGTTTCGCTCGCGACTTGGGATCCCTTGCGTTGCCAGCGGGTCCGGCATTTGATTTTCCGAACCTTGGGGATGCTTTAGAGGTAGTGCCCAACGAGCTAACAAATGAAGTCATCGCTCCAGCGAACACCAATGTGTGGGTCAAACCACCACGTCACCGCATCTACGGTGCCATGTTCAGAGTCAGAGGCGGCAATGACATCACGGTGCTGGGTGGTCACTTCAAACCTTACCCCGTTCTCTTTTGGACAGCAGACGCATCACAGCGCGGCGATAGTGCCACTGAGGCCGCGCTTCGGGTGTCTGGTTTTTCGGGCACTGCGCACATGGAGGGCGTTCTGACCGACACCCGCCTGGCACGCGGCGCCGACGGCATCGCAGCCATCCCCGTGCAGCAGAACGATGGTCAAGGCCACATCGTGCTGTACCGTGCGCTCATGAAAGGCGTTCACGGCATGAACAAAAATACCGCCGGTCGGCCAGCCCGCCACGCCGATGGCTTTCACATACGCACCAGCGACTACGCAGCCGCTGGCACCGTTGCCAGTGGCCGCTTGGGAGAAGTCAACATCCACACCGTGACGGTGCGGACCGCCTATCAAGCCATGATGCTGACGGCACAGGCCTCGCCGATTGATCGACTGAACCTGACCAATACCAACTTTCGCTACGAGGGCTCATTGCTCGACGCGAACAGCTACCTGGTGAATTTTCGCGACGCTGCCCGCGGTTGCCTGGGCGTTGGCGTACCGGTGGTGACTCTCGACAACGTATTCCTGCAGGAACGGCTGGCGCATGTTGACTACGGCACGATGCGCCCTGGCGATGTCGTGCCCCTGCATCGTTTGGCCATACAGCCTGACGACAACCAACCCCACTTCAATCCCTGCAAGCCAATACGCAGCACGGTGTCAGACGGAGAGGATGCGATTCAGTACGACCCCGTCACATCCGGCATCCATGGAATCCTGCGTGTGGTTCGGCCTGACGGTAGTTTTGCAGGCCAACCGTTCGTGGACATGGTCAGCGAGCGTGACGTGGGCGCGCTCTACCGTCGTTGACGGCAACTGCGAGCACGCATCAGGCGCAATCGCCGCGAAGCCTGCTTGCCAGGTTGTACAGATCGCCCATCACCCACAAGTCCCTGATCAGGGGGCCGTCAAAGGTAAAAATCGGCATGCCGTGCCACCACACATGCCGACCTGTGGGCGCAACACCCAGAAGCTCACTGCGGTGAATACCGTGGAAACGCAGCTTCGCAAAAACCTGATGACCTTCTTCGGCCATGGCAAGGATGTCTGAGGTGTATTGGCCCAGCGCGCCGGTCACCAAGCGCACGTAGCCGATGAATTGCTCGTGTCCGACAAGCTCCGGGCCCAAAGACCCACGGAATGTGAAGTTCGGGTGGAAAAGTTTGGCGACAAGCGACGTGTCGGCCCTGTCCCACATTTCTTTGTAGAAAACCCGAACGGCCTCTTTCTGTGGGGACCAGGCAAGCTGTTTCAAATCGAGGATGTTTTCGTGCATGGCAGACCTCGTTCAACGTGGGATTGAGAGCAACGGAACCCGCGGCGTGAAACCGGTGGCGACGGTTGCACGGTGAGACAGTGATTCAGCCCGCTTTGACTGTAGCTCCTCTATCAAGCTTTCCCCCTTGGTCAGCTGGCTGGTCCGCTTGCCGCGCACGTTCAAGCCATAAACACAAATGAGTTGAGAAATTCGCTTTTCTGCCCTATAGGGAGGCACCTCGTTGTTTTGATTGCTCGTTAACATGACCCTTGCTTTGACCTCCTTGGCTTTAGAGCCCGCCCAGCGACTGGCCTTTGTGCCGTCTCAAAAGCCTGATTCCGGACTGAATGTTCCGGCACTTCTCAACAAGCGTGAGGATTGGCTGACCTCCCGGTTCCCGGTGAGTGATTGGAGCCCTGTGGGTGCGGTCTACAGCTACGGCGATGCTCCTTCCCTGTATCACCAAAGCGAGCGCTACAAAGCTCAGGTGATGGCCAATCCGGCACTGGGCTTTTTGAAGGATCAGCACAGCCAGGGCAACACCGGCAAGGGTGTTGTCTTCTTTATTGATGAGGGACCCAGCGACCATCGGCTGGCCACATCGTCGATCCCGCTCGCCATGCTGCCCGATGCCAAAGTTCGGCTCATCGATTCCGAAGCGGGCGGCAGCCAGATGCGCGGCTCACGCTTTGATGAGATTTACAGCGAGTTGAAATCTGATCGTGGCGACTTCGCATCGACCAACCTGCGCGATCGAACCAAGGCGCAACTCTTGGCTTACTTGCGAGACAAGATCGAAGTGGTGGACTCGGCGGCCAGCGAAGGTGCGCAATACATCTCGTCGTCGTCGGTGCTGATGTACGACAGCCTCTTGCCCGCGTCCAAGAACCCACAGGTCGCCAAAGAATTGAATGCCGTGATGCGCCAAGCGGGTGCCGTCACGCCAGACCAGCGCGCTGTGGCCTGGGCCAACTATGTACGCGAGCTGGCTTCCACCGACCCCGACGTGCAGCGCCAGATTCGGCTGATTCAGCAGAAACTGAGTGATGGCGGCATTGTTTACGCCGAAGGTGCGGGCAATTTTTCCAACCAGGCAAGTAGCGAAAGATCCAAGCCTTCCGGCGCCCAGGGCACTCTTCTGAGTGAGCTGGTGCCACAGGTGTTCACCGTCGGGGCGACCGACCGCCAGACGGGAGGTGCGGCGCGCTATTCCAGCCAAAACACCGGCATTGATCTGCGTGAGCAACCCGGAATTGATGACGAAGGCACCTCGTACGCCACACCCGCCGCGCTGGCGGAAGTGGCTTTGCTGGTTGGCGCCAGTGCACGTGCAGGCAAGAAGATCACGCCACAGCAGGCCGTAGAGCTGCTGAAGTCTTCGGCAGACAAATCCATGAACTCCGACCCGCTCAAAGACGGCGCAGGCGATGCTCACTTTGAGCGAGCGCTGGAGCTGCTGAAAAAGCCACGCATGCCGGGTTGAACCGCAGGGATGCCGTGCAGTGGACGTCTGCACGGCAGAACCTAGTGTCGCGTCAACGCACAAATGTCGGTTGATCGCGCAGACATCAAGCCCGAGGGCTAGGCGCGACGAGGAGCCATAGCCTGGGCTATGGCGACGAGAAGCAACAACGCCATCGGGTTTGAGGGCCAGCGAGCAAGCGGCATTTGTGCGTTGACGCGACACTAGTACTGCGACACAGAGATAACGAGACATGAAAGCGCATCTTCGCACCTATGGCAGCGTTGCAAATCCGCGCGATACTCTTTTATCGCTGTGGTTTGCGCCTTGCCATACGCACGAAGCAGCACTTTCATCTTGTTCCGTTATCTCTGTGTCGCAGTACCAGCGGCGCGATGCACAGCTAAACCGTGGAGGCTTGTCTGACTGACAGTCACAGTCAGACAGCTGGAGTCATCAGAAGCTGGGGTCATCCAAAACTGGGGTCAAGCCTTGCCTTTTGCCTCGGCGGCCCAGAACGCTGCTCCAGCTGATTCACAGGAATTGCGTCCAAGCAGCCAAAAACTTGCTGCTTGAATTTGTAATCAAACTGGCGCGGCCAAGGAATCAAGCCGCTGCCGAATTCGTCTTGCGCAGCGCCTGTACGGCCTCGTTCAGCACGATGCGAGTTCCACACACCATGTCGTTCAGCGACATGCTTGGCGGTTGCTTGTCTGAGCCACCGTTTGCGCTGAGTTGGGCCGCCTGGGCGGACAACATGGGCAAGTGCATGAACCCACTGGGCACCCGCGATTGGATGGATGCGAGTTGATGCTGCAAGCAGTAAAAAACTTGGTTGCAGACAAAGGTGCCTGCGCTGTTTGACAAACCAGCGGGCAGGCCAGCGTTTCGCATGGCATCTACCATGGCCTTTACCGGCAACGTTGTGAAATGGGCGGGCGGGCCGTCGACAACGACGGGAACATCGGTGGGTTGCTGCCCTTCGTTGTCCTCTATCGGCGCATCCATCACGTTGATGGCCACTCGTTCCAGCGACAGCTCGTTGCGACCTGCCGCTTGGCCCAAGGCCAGCACCAAACGGGGTTGCCACTGCTCAAGCGCTTCTTGGAGTACACCGGGCGCGGTGGCAAAAACACAGGGCAGCACGACGGACACCACCGTCAATCCACCAATCACTTGCCCGTGCAGAGCCTCGGCTACAAGCTCGGAGGAGTTGGTCTCTTCGCCGCCAAAAGGCTCAAAACCTGTGACCAGCAAAACACCCTCGTCTTGCTGGCACTGCGCCTTCTGAGTGACGAGGAGCGGTTTGGGCTTTTGGGGCAAAACCTAGTCCTCGCTCGAAGCGCACTGTCGATGGCTGGCCCACCGCAGTGCGGACCCTCAATTCACCGTCTGCGCCAACTCACCCGTGGCGTAACGCTGCGACACCTGCACCAAGGTTTGCGGTTTGATCTTGGCAGCCTGGCCTTCGCAGTTGAACTCCAAATAACGCTGTTTGCACACGGCCTTGGCGGCTTCGCGGGCGGGTTTGAGGTAGTCGCGGGGGTCGAATTTTTCCGGGTTCTCGACGAAAAATTTGCGGACCGCAGCGGTCATGGCCAAACGAATGTCGGTGTCGATGTTGATTTTGCGCACGCCGTGTTTGATGGCTTCTTGAATTTCCGACACCGGCACGCCATAGGTTTCTTTCATGTTGCCGCCGTATTTGCGGATTTCAGCCAGAAACTCTTGCGGCACGCTGCTGGAGCCGTGCATCACCAAGTGGGTGTTGGGAATGCGGCGATGGATTTCTTTGATGCGGCTGATGGCCAGGATGTCGCCCGTGGGCTTGCGGGTGAATTTGTAGGCCCCGTGGCTGGTACCGATGGCAATGGCCAAGGCATCGAGCTGGGTGCGTTTGACGAACTCAGCGGCTTCTTCGGGGTCGGTCAGCAACTGGTCCATGGTCATGGTGGCTTCGGTGCCGTGGCCGTCTTCTTTGTCGCCCTTCATGGTTTCCAAGGAACCGAGGCAACCGAGTTCGCCTTCGACCGTCACGCCCAGCGCGTGGGCCATGTCCACCACTTTGCGGGTCACGTCCACGTTGTAGTCGAAGCTGGCAATGGTTTTGCCATCGGCCTGCAGCGAGCCGTCCATCATCACCGAGCTAAAGCCCAGGTCGATGGCCCCTTTGCACACCTCGGGGCTTTGGCCGTGGTCTTGGTGCATGACCAGGGGAATGTGCGGATAGGTCTCGATGGCTGCTGAGATCAAGTGTTTGATGAAAGCTTCACCTGCATATTTGCGGGCACCCGCGCTGGCTTGAAGAATGACAGGGGAGCCGACTTCATCGGCTGCCGCCATCACCGCCTGAACTTGCTCCAGGTTATTGACGTTGTAAGCCGGAATGCCATAGCCGTGTTCAGCAGCATGGTCGAGCAATTGGCGCATGGAGACGAGTGGCATGGGTTCACCTGGAAGTTGAATAAAAATGGGAGCAGCCTCAACTGGCCGACAACTGCAGCCACAGCCCTGCTGTAATTCTGGAATTTTAGCGGGGCGGTGGTAGCTCAGTGCAGTGGGCCTGACAGAAGCGACCTTGTTCCCCCCGCATTTGCGGTGGCCGCATGCAAACAAGCAAAAAATTGCTCGATCGGACGAATGGAATTGTTCGCCTTCAACGCGCCTGAGACCAACGCCGCGTGTTGAGCCCATCGGACAAGCTGAAATCCAGACGCCCTTTATCGGCCAGGCTGGATGTGGTCAGTTTGGCAGCGCCCCCCTCCAAGTCCTGCGCCAAGACTGTGCGCGATTGGCCTTCGTGGGTCACGGTCAAGAACGGATAACGACCATGATCCCATTTCAAGGTCATCACGCCGTCGGCCTCCTCTACGAGGACCGGCTTTGATTCTGTCCATTCGAGTGACTGAATAGCCTTGCGGCGCACATGAGAGTCGGCCTGCTTGGAAAACATCACTTCGCCGTCTCGTGCAATCGAGAGGCTGAGGACAGGACCAGGGTGCGGCACTGTGAAGGCAAAGGTTCGGGTAGCGGGCAGGTGAGAAACCTCTTGACTCACAAACCGATGTTCAACCACGCCTTGGTCCGTCACGATGCGCAACAGGTACTCTCCGGGCGGTTCAACTTTCGGGACACCCGACAAACTTTTGAGTGGCAAAAGTGATATCCGTCCCGAATCGATACTGCCACTGATCAGCAGCAACTCCTGAGGCCCATCTTTCGCAGAGGCGGTTGTCTTCCTTGGAACCCGGTCAGCAGGCGTCAGGTAGGCCTGAATCAAGCCGTAGTTGTAGTCAGAGAAATTGGTTTCACCGCAATAGGACATCGTGTCGTAAGTGATGGATGGGTTCACGAACACCTGCGTATCCATATTGAACCCCCAGACAGCGCGACCAGGAGACGCCATCAATCCATTGGCATAGGGGTAGTTCGGATCCACAGCGACAGTTGTCCCGCAAGGCGCATGCAACAAACTGAGGTTATGACCCAGTTCATGGACGAAAGACATCAAAGTACGTTGAACAATGGCCGCGTTGCCCTGCAGATTGGCGACACCCGAATTCGTGGTCAGAAAAGAATCCGGGAGCACGGCCAAGTAGTAGGTTCGCGAACTGGCGCTCTCCAGCACGTGCAAAGCATTGATCTCACTGAGCAACTTCAGCAAAGCCGCCGGGCCTTGCTCAGGAGCGGTGGGCATGGCCGTCACAGTTTGAGAAACGTAGGGTGATCGGGTTTGTTGCGTGACACTTGAAACGGGAAACCGAGACCTCAAGCCCGATTCAAAATTCGGGATCGCTCCCGCCGTCGTGCCGGCAATTTGCAATGGCAGGGCCACCACGGTAATGGGAACGCCACCGCCAACGCGAGGGTTGACGGTGAGCGTTGTGACCTGCCCAGCAGACAAGGTAGCAGTCAAGCGCAAGCCTGCTTTGACCAAATTGGCCGGCACCACCGCTGTGTAGGCGTTGTTCAAAGCAGGAACTGACGGGACGGTCGCAGGTAACGCATTGGACGGAGCCACCAGCGGGATTTGCTGAACCAACGTCCCCGCCGAAGTTTCAACACGCAACTGGCCTGTCGGTTTGGCTTGACCGGGCTGACTGGACGTGACATTGACCTTCACCAACACGCTTTTGTCGGCCACCAACACCAAGGCTGGATCGTTGCTGGCAAAGAGCATGGATTGAGCAAGTTCCATCCCCTCGATCCGCGCGGCGGCTGGAGCTGGAGCTGGAGCTGGAGCTGGAGCTGGAGCTGGAGCTGGAGCTGGAGCTGGAGCTGGAGCTGGAGCTGGAGCTGGAGCTGGAGCTGGAGCTGGAGCGGGAGCGGGAGCGGGAGCGGGAGCGGGAGCGGGAGCGGGTGCGGGTGCGGGAGCGGGTGCGGGTGCGGGTGCGGGTGCGGGTGCGGGTGCGGGTGCTGGTGCTGGTGCTGGTGCTGGTGCTGGTGCTGGTGCTGGTGCTGGTGCTGGTGCTGGTGCTGGTGCTGGTGCTGGTGCTGGTGCGCCATCACCACCACCTCCTCCACAAGCGGCCAAAGTCAACAGCATCAAACCAGCAATGGAGCGTAGAGATGCAGACAAACGAAGCTCCGTTCTGGTTCTCGCGGCGTGATGAAGTGAGGTGGGCGGGGAAAGAAGTGACATAGACAACCGAGGGATTGAAATTGGAAAGCGGTATCGGCGAGAGCAAACCAGGCTCGGCTGAAGCGAACCCAGGTGGGTCACTGCTTTGACAAACAAAGCCCCTGCAACTGCGCAATTATCGACGGACTCCCATTGCCCTGTGGCCCCCCCTGTTCCAGGGGACTTGAGGGAGAAACAACTTTCACCGCCCGTATCATCCGGCCGCTCTGGAATACACAGAACATACCCAGGAGGAAACATGGATCCATTGGTTTATCCACGCGAACGCACGCTTGGCACCATCACGCTGGTGATTGGTTTGTTGTTTTGGGCCTTGATGGTGCTGGGCACCTTGGGGCTGGCGCTCATCTACCTTTTGTTCTTTTTTGTCATTTATTTGTTTGCCCAGTCGGCCTTGATCGCCTATGTCAAGGGCAACGGCGTGGCACTGAGTGCCGCGCAGTTCCCGGACCTGCACGAGCGATTTGAAGCTTGCTGTGACAAGTTGGGCATGACCGAGAAACCCGAGGCCTATGTCCTCATGGGTGATGGCATGTTCAACGCCTTCGCCACCCGGTTCTTGGGTCGCCACTATGTGCTGTTGCTATCCAACGTGGTCGATGCGCTGGAAGACCATCCTGATGGTGTGAACTTTTACATCGGCCACGAGTTGGGCCATATCCGAATGAAACATTTCACCGGACGTTTCTGGCGTTGGCCTGCCCTGTGGATTCCGTTGCTCGGTGCTGCGTATGCGCGTGCGCAAGAGTCCACCTGCGACCGCCACGGCGCCGCTTGCAGCACCTCACCCCAACACGCAGCCCACGCCCTGGCAGCGATTGCTGCTGGTGAACGGCGCTGGCGCACCATCAACCTTGCAGCGTTCAGTGAGCAAGTCCGCAGCAGCAGTGGTTTTTGGATGTCCTACCACGAGCTCACCAGCGGCTATCCCTGGACCAGCAAACGTGTACTGCGTGTGCTGAATCCGCAGGCCGTCATGCCACCTCGCAACAAGTTTGCTGGCTTTTTGGCCGCATTTATTCCCTATGCCGGACGGTTGGGTGGAGCGGCGGGGCCGCTGATGTTGGTGGCCATCATTGGCATTTTGGCCGCCGTGGCCTTACCGGCGTACCAGGACTACACGGTGCGCGCCAAAGTGAGCGCCGCCTACGACCACAGCGCTGCAGTGCGCAATGTGTTGAGCGCCCACTACGCCAAAACAAAAACGGTGCCCGACTCACTGAAAGAAGTAGGAATCAAACCCGAACAACCCGATGGATCCACGCTGGAGCTGGACCCCGAGAACATGACGCTGACCGTCATCACGCCTTATGGGGAGCTGATCCTCACACCGGGGGACGAAGGCAACGGAAAAATCTCTTGGGCATGCAGCCACAGCAATGAGCTGCGCAGCAACCAAGTTCCCTTGGCCTGCCGTGGCAAAAAAGCGGGTCTGTTCGACAAGTAGCGCCTGACGATGAACTCCGCAACCTCGGAGTTCAATTGACCCCCAAACACCCCTCTTTTCAGGCTTCAGTTCTGCGCTACAACGCCGACACTGAACGCCCGAACACTCGAAAAGAGGGGCTGTCATGGCTCGCATTGATTTCAATTCGATCACTCTATGGATTGCGGCGGCAGCCGTTGACCACCCGCACGAGCTGCCACGCATCGTGACCGAGAAGCTGGGCTGTTCTCGCAGCACCGCGAGCAAAGTGTTGCAACGCCTGGTGCAAGGACAATGGTTGACCCGCGACGGCGTTTCGCGCCGCGCCCACTACAAACCCGGTTTGTTGCGCCAAGTGGTGCAGCGCTATTCCATTACCGGTTTGTCCGAGGACGTTCCTTGGGCACGCGACTTTGCGCCCTACTTCAATCTACCGGCCAACGTTCAGCGCATCGCACAACACGCCTTCAGCGAGTTGCTCAACAACGCCATCGACCACAGCGAAGGCACCCAGGTGACGGTGTCGCTGAGGCAAACGCCATCGCATGTGCAGTTGTTGGTGTCTGACGATGGTCGCGGCTTGTTCAACAAAGTGCACGAAGCCTTTTCCTTGGACGATCCACAACTTGCGATGCTGGAGCTGAGCAAAGGTAAGTTGACCTCCGCCCCCGAGCGCCACACGGGACGTGGTTTGTTCTTCACCTCCAAACTGGCCGATGTTTTTGACTTGCACGCCAATGAACTGGCGTTTCAGCACCGTGGCTGGGACGCTAGGGGTTGGATGCCCGGGCGCGCACTGAAGCGCCAAGGCACCTCCATTTACGCGGCTTTCGCGCTGGACTCCCAAATCACGCTGGATGCAGTGATGCGCCAGTACAGCATCAGTGGTCAAACCCTGGGCTTCGAGCGCACCGTGGTGCCGCTGCGTTTGCTGACCTCAAACAAACTGGGGTTGGAGTCGCGCGCGCAAGCACGGCGTGTGGCGTCACGTTTGGGTCTATTCAAACGTGCAGAGGTGGACTTCAAAGACGTGAAAGAAGTCGGCCACAGTTTTGCTGACGAACTCTTTCGTGTGATGCGCGCCCAGACGCCAGAACTGGATCTGGTGCCCATCAACATGACTGCCGCTGTGGCGGACATGGTGGAGAGTGTGCGGGTTTAACCTGAAGGACTAAACTGCGGCTTCAACGTTTACCGCCCGTGCCAAACCAACGACCAAACGCACGGCGGTGCGCGTTGGAGTCACGTTTGAATCAGGGAGCCGAAATCATGACGGAATGGGTTTTGAAGTTACCCGATGAATTGGCGCAGCGGGCCAGGAATGCCGGGCTGCTGTCTGACAGCGCGATTGAGCAGCTGCTGGAAGATGCTATGCGCCGCCAGGCGGGACGCAAGTTGCTGGAGACTGCCCAGCAAATTCACGCGCATGTGCAAGCCGCAGGCATTGCACCGATGAGCGATGAGGAGATCGTCGCCGAGGTCAAGGCGGTGCGGGCCCGAGCGGCGTGCCCGCTTGAATCAAATCTCGAACAAGCCGCAAGATTCTCAGTAACGTCGAATGAGGCGGGGGGATTTGAGGCACTTACTCGATACCAATGTCGTCGTCTCGGCCATCGTCTGGGGCGGCACACCTTTCAAGCTGTTGCAAGCGGCCACGGCGGGCGATATTGAATTGGTCACGTCGCCTGTGTTGCTCGCGGAGTTGTGCGAGGTGCTGCAGCGCACCCACCTGGCCGCTCGTTTGACCGAGAAGCGCTCGTCGGTGGATCAGGCCATGGCTTACTACGGTGAGTTGACCATCAAGGTATCACCGCTGCACACGCCCCGCGTGGTGCCCAACGACCCCGACGACGATCACATCATCGCCGCCGCGCTGGCAGGGCACGCCAATCTGATTGTCTCGGGTGACAAACACTTGCTCTCGCTGCAAAACCACGCAGGCGTGGACATTGTCACCGTGGCTCAGGCGGTAGCTACCTTGAGAAATGTATGAATGTGAGACCTGGTACCAATGCTGGGCACCAATGCTGCCTTGCTGCCTCGCCGCCTCAGGGCAAGTGCTGAGGCCTTTGGAGCAGCGTTTGGCGTCAAAATGCGCTTCACACATTCAAATTTCTAAACCAAGTCCGTCGATGAACACCACAGCCTCCCAGAGCGCTCAAACCCCTGGTGCTTCGGCGTCAGTGGGGGTTTTTTTGACAGCTTGGTTAGACCGCATGAAACGCACCACCTGTCGAAGCACGTTCTCTCTGCTCACTGGCGCGGTATTTCTGGGGTGGTCCAGCGGAGCCGCGGCGCAGGGTCAAGGTTCGTGGGGCGGCGCGACCGGATTGGTGAGCGCCATCGGCATGCTGTTGCTGCTCGGTGTGCTGGTAATCTCCGTGATTACGGGCTTCGTCGGCTATGGGCTTGGTTACCCACCCCGCTACAAGCCGCTCTTTGCACTGGCAGGCGGGCTGGCGCCGATCGTTGCAATCGTGATGTACTTTGTGAACCTCGACCGCAATAACAAAGAGGCCCGCGCAGCACTCATAGAGGCGAATAAAGCCGTCATTCGCGTAGCCCAGGAGCGCATTGATGCGACCTGTGCGGGTCTTCAGGCACGCGAACCACGCACGGTGGACCTGCAGCGCTCTGTGCAACGTCGAGTGGTTACGCGTTCGACGGCGTTGGACGTACCGCCAAGCGTTATGGACTGGCCGCTACCCATGAACAGGGTGGTACTTGCTTTCGATACGGCTTATCAGAACGACTTGCGAAGGCTGCGGTTCGAGCAATCCTATTTTGAGCGCCACCGTGTAAATGACATGAGCAAGCAAATCGACTATGTTGAACATGCCGACGAGGATGGGAGGCTCTATGCCGTGGCGAGCGCTGCATATTGGCGCACTTTAGTCCCTCGTCTTGATGACGAGAGCAGGCAGGAATTGAGCGGCAGTATTGGCCGGGGGGCGGCCAACCACTTCATCGGGCACCAGCCGCGTAAGCCTTTGGCGCGTTACGGGCTGGAGGTCTCGGACGTCTCGACGCGCGAAGACCGGAACCATTGGACGGCACGCATTCGAGCCAAGGTATTTGACACGACATCTGGAGACGAACTCTTCACAATCGAGCGTGCATTACCGATCCTCATCGACGCACTCGGGGACCGGACAGGTGGCGTCCGCCTGTGTGCCAAACAGGGACACGACGCAGTGGCGAATGACCGGAATTTTGATTGGCTCGGGTATCTGGCTCGCGAGGTGAGTGCAGGGCCAAGGAACTAATCACACGAAGTGCGGATTGCCTTGAAGGCTGCCTTCTTCACTTCCATTTTTGAAATCTCATGGAATGGAGCTTGATCCTAATGCCGTGGGTCGCCTCAGTGAGCGTGCGTTCTAACCGGGGCCGGGGGGCTGAGTGTCACATTTATACATTCACCGCGCAGACCAATGCATGCCCAGGGTCAACTCCAACATTCACACACTCACCCCCGCAAACCAAGCCCTATGCACTTCTCTACAACCCCTCACCTCACCTGACACACCTTGAGCATGTTGGTGCCGCCTGGGTGGCCCATGGGTTCGCCGCAGGTGATGGCATAGGTATCACCGGGTTTGAGCACGCCTTTGGCAACGAGCAATGCTTCGGCTTGTGCCAGCGCTTGGTCCCTGTCTTCACAGTTGGGCATCAAGAGGGGCCGCACATTGCGGTACAGCGCCATCTTGCGCTGGCTTTTCAGTTGCGAGGTGAGTCCGTAAATGGGCACGTGAATTTTCTGGCGACTCATCCACAAGGCGGTGGAGCCTGACTCGGTCAACGCCAAAATAGCTTTGCACCCCAAGTGGTGCGCAGTAAAGAGTGCGCCCATGGCAATGGACTGGTCGATGCGGCCGAAAGTTTTGTTGCTGAAATCGGCATCCAGGGTCACGTCTTCGGCGTTTTCGGCTTCGATGCAAATGCTGGCCATCATTTCCACCGTTTCCACCGGGTACTTGCCCGCCGCGGTTTCGGCGCTGAGCATCACGGCATCGGTGCCGTCGAGCACCGCGTTGGCCACGTCGCTGACCTCGGCCCGCGTGGGCACTGGGTTGACGATCATGGACTCCATCATTTGGGTTGCGGTGATGACCACACGGTCCAAGGCCCGGGCCATTTTGATCATGCGTTTTTGCAAGGCGGGGACAGCCGCATTGCCCACCTCCACGGCCAAGTCGCCCCGCGCCACCATGATGCCGTCGCTGGCTTTGATGATGGACTCCAGCACCGGAATGGCTTCGCTGCGTTCAATCTTGGCAATCATGGCGGGTTTGTGGCGCCAGGGCTCGCCAGCCACATTGGCCAGTTGGCGGGCCATCTCCATGTCGGTGGCATTCTTGGGGAAACTCACCGCCAGGTATTCACACTGGAAACTCATGGCGGTTTTGATGTCCTCCATGTCTTTGGCGGTGAGCGCAGGCGCTGTGAGGCCGCCGCCGGCTTTGTTGATGCCTTTGTTGTTGGACAACTCACCGCCCACCACCACCGTGGTGTGAACCAACTCACCCACCACTGCGTCCACGGTGAGCCTGAGCAGGCCGTCGTTGAGCAAGAGGGTGTCACCAGGCTTCACATCGCGTGGCAGCTCTTTGTAGTCCAGGCCGACGCGGTCGTTGTTGCCGAGTTCTGTCGTCGCACCGTCCAGAATGAATTTCTGGCCTGGTGTGAGTTCGGTTTTGCCACCTTCAAATTTGCCGACGCGGATCTTGGGGCCTTGCAGGTCGGCCATGATGGCCACTTCTTTGCCCGCACGCGCCGCCACTTCACGCACCAAGTTCGCCCGATCAATGTGGTCCTGGGCTTTGCCATGAGAGAAGTTGAGTCTCACCACGTCCACCCCGGCGCGAATCATGCGCTCCAGCACCTCGGGGGAGCTGGACGCGGGGCCCAGGGTGGCAACAATTTTGGTGGCACGGGACATGGGAGGCTTTCGTCGGTAAGAAGAAGCAGTGCCTGAGACTTTTTAGGCGACTGCGCGTTTTTGCAGGATGTCAAAAGCGGGCAGCGTTTTTCCTTCGAGAATTTCCAGGAAAGCGCCGCCGCCGGTCGAGATGTAGCCCACTTGTTTTTCAATGCCGTATTTGGCAATGGCGGCCAAGGTGTCTCCACCGCCGGCAATGCTGAAAGCGCTGGAGGCTGCAATCGCACGGGCCAAGGTTTCGGTGCCGTGCGAGAAGGCGTCGAACTCAAACACACCCACGGGTCCATTCCAAACGATGGTGCCGGCGGACTGAAGTTGTTCGGCGAGTTGACGCGCGGTTTCTGGGCCGATGTCCAGAATGAGGTCGTCGGCGGCCACATCCTTGGCTGCTTTCACGGTGGCGGGGGCATCGGCTGCGAAGCGAGTTGCGGTGACGACATCGGTGGGAATGGGCACAGCCGCGCCGCGCGCTTTCATGGCGTCGATCACGGCTTTGGCCTCGTCCACCAAATCAGCTTCGGCCAATGATTTGCCTATGGGCAAACCAGCCGCCAACATAAAGGTGTTGGCAATGCCCCCGCCAACGATGAGCTGATCCACCTTGGTGGAAAGCGCTTTCAAAATCGTGAGTTTGGTGCTGACCTTGCTGCCCGCCACGATGGCCACCAAAGGCCTCTTCGGTGCCGTGAGCGCTTTGGTGATGGCGTCAATCTCGGCCGCCAGGAGTGGCCCGGCGCAGGCCACTTTGGCGAACTGCGCAATGCCGTAGGTGGTGGCTTCGGCGCGGTGGGCGGTGCCAAAAGCGTCGTTCACATAGATGTCGCACAAAGCGGCCATCTTGCGCGAGAGCGTCTCGTCGTTTTTCTTTTCGCCTTTGTTGACGCGACAGTTTTCCAGAAGCACCACCTCGCCAGGCGCCACCGTCACACCATCGACCCAATTGGCGATCAAACGCACCGGCTTGCCGAGCAGTTCGGCCAGACGGGTGGCGACGGGTGCCAGCGAGTCCTCAGGCTTGAACTCGCCTTCGGTGGGGCGGCCCAGGTGCGACGTCACCATCACCGCTGCACCAGCTTTCAGAGCCAGTTCAATACAAGGCACCGAGGCGCGAATGCGGGTGTCTTCGGTGATGCGGCCCGCATCGTCTTGCGGCACATTGAGGTCGGCACGAATGAATACCCGCTTGGCGGCGACTTGGCCGTGGGCGACGAGGTCTTGGAATCGGAGAACGTTCATGGGTGGTCTAAAAAGAGTGGGTGGATTCTAGGGACGAGTGGCAACGAATACGGCGTTTTGAGTTACCAAGCGGTTCCCAAACGCTGACGGGCCAAAACCATATTGGACACGATAGGCGCATGCCTTGGCCACACGGCCGCCCGCTCACCAGCCCCAAACAATCCTCAAGGGCAAAAAAACGGCCATGCCGGCCAGGATGGTGCCCAACAAACCGCGCCGCCAAAAGTAGTAGGCAACCGCTGCCGCAGCGCCAAAGAGCCGGGCGTCTAACCCGGTGGTGATGAGTTGACCTTGAGTCAGCAGCACTTCAGGCACCACCACAGCAGCCAATGCGGCCAACGGGGCATACCGCAGCCCACGCTGCGCCCAATCGGGCAGCACCCATTCTTGCTGCGACACCAGGAAGAAGCCTCGCGTCAAAACGGAAATCACACCCAATCCCAAAAAGGTGATCAGGATCTCTGCGTCGGTCATTGCGCTGCACCTTCTTGTTGCTTGGGCGACTCCTGCCCTTGGCCGCCCGACTTGGATCCGGGACGACTGGCCAGCCATTTGCGCATTTTTCGGCCTGCGTCATCCCCCCCGTCCATCATCAACCCAACCGAGACTGCAGCGGCAATCGCCACCACGATGTGCAACTTGAACGGCAGCGCAAACGCGACAATCGCTGCGCATCCCGCGACCACCGCAGCGACCACTGTGGCTTTGTCTGACAACAAAGCACAGACCAAACCCAAGAGTGCCAGCACGCCAGCGAACCCCAAGCCCCATTGGGTCGGCACGACATCGGCCAACAAAATACCCACCACCGATGGGATCTGCCAAGCCCACCAATTAAAAACACCCCCACCAAGGAAGTATTCGATTTGCCCTTGATCACCTCGCGGCTCTTCAAAACGTTTCATGAAGAGCACGTAGTTCAGGTCTCCCGCCAGATAGCCCAGGGCCAAACGTTTGGGCAGGGGCAGGTACATGAAATACGGTCGCCACTGCGCGCTGAAAATCACAAACCGCAAGTTGACGCAAAAAGCGGTGGCCCACACCACCCAGATCGGCGCACCCGCTGCGATCAAGGGCAACGCAGCCAATTGAGCGCTGCCGGCAAATACGACAAAAGTCATCACCAAAGCGAGGGGCACTGACAGCCCGCTCTTGACCATGGCCACGCCCGTGACCAAACCCCAAGCAGAGATGCCCAGGCTGACCGCAGCCATGTCTTTCGCGCCGACGATGAATTGAGGGTGGGTGAAGGTGCTGCGCAGAGAAGCCATCCGGCGATTGTGGCGGCATCCAAGGCCGTGCGCTTGGCGCGGGGTGCTTCTCCCACCTAGAGCCGGTGAAGGGCCTCAGCCCTTGCCGTCTTTAGGCTTAGCGGCCGCGTCGCTTGACTTCTTGTCGCCGCTTTTCCCTGTGGCCTTGTCACCCGTTTTTTCGCCCGACGCATCCGCGGCTTTGGTCGCGTTTTGAGCTGACAGCTCGGGCACCACGGCTTCCATGTTGTTCTCGCGCATGTAGTCGTTCATGTCACGCCAGCCCGCAAACACGGCTGCTTTATCGGCTTTGCGGTTCATCACATAACAGTCTTCGATGGCACGGCCCGCGTGACGACAAGCACCGCCGACCGCGCGGCCTTCGGCATCACGCGCAGCCGCCACCTTTTCGGGCGATTCAATGCCCAGCATTTCGCAGCCCGCCAACAAGGCGGTAGACAACATCAGGATGGTGAGTGCCAAACGTGACATGGGGATTCCTTCCATGTCTGCTTTATCGGTTGTAGTCCGAACAACTTGAGGACCATGGCAACGATTGATATGGAATTTCTCAGGACGGCGCCGGAGCTTCCAGCCGACTGTGCTGTGCCGGCCAGCGGCCCTGAAGACACTGGGCCGCTGGCAAACGTTTTCCACCGGGACGCTGCAACTCCAGCAAGCGCAGCGCGTTTTGCCCACACGCCACGATCAGCTCACCTTGGCCGCTGTGCAACACCTCACCCGCTGGCCCTGTTCCCGAGACGACCTCAGCCCGCCACACCTTCACCACCTCGCCCGCGCAAAACATGGCCACACCAGGAAACGGATCGAACGCACGAATACGGCGCTCAATGGCGTGGGCCGGTTGCGCCCAATCAAGCCCAGCCTCAGCTTTTTCTATCTTATGGGCATAGGTCACCCCTTGCGAGGGTTGCGGCAGCGGCAACAGACTCGCCGTACCCAGCTCTGGCAGCGCGGCCACGGTCAAATCGGCACCCAATGCGGCCAGGCGGTCGTGCAAGGACGCGGTGGTGTCAGAAGGTTCGATGGCCACTGTGGCCATACGCAAGATGGCACCAGTATCCAAACCCGCGTCCATCTGCATCAAGGTGATGCCGGTTTGTGCATCACCGGCCTCGATGGCGCGGTGTATGGGTGCCGCCCCGCGCCAACGTGGCAGCAAAGACGCATGGATGTTCAAACAACCCAGCCGAGGCAGAGACAGCACCCATTGAGGCAAGATCAAGCCATAGGCGGCCACCACCATCACATCAATCTGAGCCTGCTCCAAGGCCTGTTGCGCGGCCACCGCATCCTCGGGCGTTTTGCCATCGCGGCGCAAACTGCGCGGTTGAATCACCGGCAAATCCTGGGACAGCGCGTAGGCCTTGACCGCGGATGGCTGCAGTTTCATACCCCGGCCCGCGGGCCGATCGGGCCGCGTCAGCACCAAGGGCACCACGAAACCGGCTTCAACCAACGCTTGCAGTGCGACCTTGGCAAATTCGGGGGTGCCTGCGAAGGCAACCCTCAACTCGGTACCGGACACGCCACCTTCACCGCTGCTCATCACGCGTTTTTTTGATCATCTTGGTTTTGATGCGGTCACGTTTGAGCGGGCTCAGGTACTCGACAAACACCTTGCCCATCAAATGATCCATTTCGTGCTGTATGCAAACCGACAACAAACCGTCAGCTTCCCGCTCGAAAGGTTGTCCATCGCGGCCCAGTGCCCGCACGCGGACCCTGGCGTGGCGAGGCACTTTGTCATAGACCTCGGGGACAGAGAGGCAACCTTCCTGGCCTACAACCATGTCCTCACTGCCCTCCATCAACTCGGGGTTGATCAATACCAAGGGCTGGTCGCGCTCTTCCGAGACATCAACCACGATGACACGCTGGTGCACATTCACCTGCGTGGCGGCAAGGCCTATTCCTTCGGCCGCATACATGGTCTCCAACAGGTCGTCGAGCAACCTCTGGATTGAATCATCCACCACCAATACAGGCCGAGCCACGGTGTGTAACAGCGGGTCGGGATATCGAAGGATACGCAGCAAGGCCATAAAAATACATCCACGGAAAAACGACGAACGAGTAGGCAAAACCCAAAACCGCCCTCACCGTTGCTCATCAATCTGAAACAACTTGTGGGTGCAACGCAACGAAGAAGCCAGCAACCGAGCCGATTTGATTTGTTTCAGCGGGTCAGTTTCGTTGCGATATCAAGGGTTTAGAGGCAGAATCTGTGAAACTGATTGAGGAATTTTCGCTGATCTTGGGCTACCTAGGTTGGTGGCCGTTTGGAAATCCCCACGCGGCAAACTCTTTTGATTCATTCCCATCGAACGGTGACTCGCACCGCCCTCGGAGACAGTCGTCCATGACCCAACAAAGCCGCCCCGCCTTCAAGCCCTTACCAACCCAGCGCCTAACCTCACGCGGCACCTGGCTTATGTGGGGCCTGAGCGCCGCGCTCGGTGTGTCAGCGACTCAGCAGGCCAACGCCACCAATTTCCCCATCACACCGAATCAGCGAAGCACGGCGCAGCAAGTGGCTTCTGCGGGTATTCCATTATCAGAGTTGGCCCCCAACGCGCCCGATTCACATGTCGTCAAGCGTGGCAACACGCTGTGGGACATCTCCAAGTTGTTCCTCAAAAGCCCCTGGCGTTGGCCAGAGCTGTGGGGCATGAATTTGGAGCAAATTCGTAATCCTCACCTCATCTACCCTGGACAGATCCTGATTTTGGAACGCATTGGTGATCGCGCCCGCCTGCGCGTTGGCGAGCCCGTGGGTGACACCGTTCGGCTGTCACCAAGGGTTCGGGGTGCGGACCTTGGCCGCAACCCCATCGCATCCATTCCGTTTCACCTGATTGAACCGTTTTTGAATGAAGCGGTGATTTTTGATAAAAATGAGTTAGAGAGTGCTCCTCGCGTCGTGGCGGCGCAGGAGGGCAGGGTCATGATGGGTAAAGGCGAAACCGCTTATGTCCGTGGTGATTTGGGTGCCAACACTGCTTACCGTGTTTTCCGCGAACCACGCGCCTTGCTGGACCCGACGACCAAAGAAGTGCTCGGTTTTGAAGCCGCTTATGTTGGCACTGCGGACTACATCCGCGCCGGTGAAACTCGCACCGGCGCAGACGGCCAACCCGAGATCGTTCCGGCGACATTCCGTCTCGGCAGTTTGCGCATGGAAGCGGGTGTGGGTGACCGCTTGGCCCCTGTGCCTCCGCGAGAGTTCACCAACTACGTGCCACGCCCACCACAGAATCCCATTGGCGGGCAGTTGGCTTCGATCTATGGTGAGGGCCTCAACGCTGGGCAAAACCAGATTGTTGCGCTGAACAAAGGCGCTCGTGATGGACTGGAACGCGGCCACGTCCTGGCGCTTTGGCGCGATGGATCACGTGCAGTGGATCGCACCGACCCGGCGCGCCCACTGCTCAAATTGCCTGACGAGCGGCACGGCCTGCTTTTTGTATTCCGCGTCTTCGATCGCATGTCTTATGCATTGATCTTGAACGTCCAGGAACCCGTCAAGGTCGGGGATCGTTTTACCCAGCCCTGAGTTCTGGTGCTGCGGGGCGGCGGGACATCACACCCACATGATGGACAGAGATGAACTGTCAGCTTGGTTGCGTTTGGTCACCACGCCAGGTTTGGGGCGCGACACCATGCGGCGCTTGCTGGCGGCATTTGGTTCGCCCCAAGCCATTTTTCTGGCACCGCCAAACGCGCTGCAAGACCACATCGGCGCGAAAAAAGCCATGGCTGCGCTGGTCAGGTCGGCGGACAACCTCGAAGCCACTCTTGATTTGACACAGCGTTGGCTCGCGGAGTCCGCCAGCGCGCCGCGGCACATCGTCACCCTAGGCGATCCGCACTACCCGAGTGACTTGCTACAAACGGCCGATCCGCCTTTGCTGCTTTACGCCCAGGGCAATCTGTCTCTGCTGGGAACGCGCAAAATCGCCATCGTCGGAAGCCGAAACCCGACGGCCCAAGGGGTGGAAAACGCCCGCGCCTTCGCTCGACACTTGAGCCAAGCGGGTTGGACCGTTGTGTCCGGGTTGGCGCTGGGCATTGACGGAGCCGCTCACGAAGGCGCGCTTCAAGGTGAGGGCAGCACCATTGCTGTCGTTGGAACGGGGTTGGATCGGGTCTACCCCAAAGACCATCACGCACTGGCACACCAGATTTCTCTGCAGGGTTTGATGCTAAGCGAGTACCCATTGGGCACACCCCCGTTGCCGGGTTGCTTTCCGCAGCGCAATCGCATCATCGCGGGCTTGGCCAGTGGCACCCTGGTGGTCGAGGCAACACTGAAATCGGGCTCCTTGATCACGGCCAAGCTGGCCGCCGAGTGCGGCCGTGAAGTACTGGCCATTCCGGGATCGATTCACGCCCCCCAGTCGCGTGGCTGCCATGCACTGATCAAGCAAGGTGCAAAACTGGTCGAGACCGCGTCAGACGTCTTGGAAGAACTCCCGCAGATGCCGGGCTTGCCCGGCAGAGAGACTGTCCGCGACACCCCAGCATCAGGTTCATCAATCGACAAGCCCCTGCTCGAATTGATGGGATACGACCTGATCAGCTTGGATGGCTTGTCCGAGCGCAGCGGCACTTCACCAGCAACACTCAGCGCACAACTGCTCGAATTGGAGCTAGACGGTCATGTCGCCCGCCTGCCGGGTCAGCTTTTTCAGCGCCTGAGCCGGGGGTGATCAAGCTTTCAAACGGGTTTTTTGACTTCGCCGATCGCGGCCAGTGCATGTATAGTGAACCCATGTTTGATGTTCTCGTCTACCTGTACGAAAACTACTGGCGACCGGACGCCTGTCCAGGTCACGATCAGTTGGCCCGCAAACTTTCTTCGGTCGGTTTTGAGTCTGACGAGATTCAAGAAGCGCTGACTTGGCTGGATGGTTTGGCCGGTGCGCTTGAGTCGTATGTGGGCGAACAAGACGAACACAGTGTGCGTGTTTACTCACCTGCAGAACAAGATCACCTTGGACAAGAGTCCATCAGCTTCATCAGCTTCTTGGAATCTGCTGGCGTCTTGCCACCCCCCATGCGTGAAATGGTGGTAGACCGTGCCAACGCCATTTCCGGTGGACCACTGGATCTGGAAGACCTGAAAATCATCCTTTTGATGGTGTTCTGGAGTTTGGGCGAGGAGCCCGACGCACTCATTCTGGACGAACTCTTCGTTGACGAAGAAGACCGGCTGATCCACTGATTCGTTCCTCGTGACGGGCGTCACCAGCGCCCGCCTGTGCTCTCCTAAAAACGGGAGTTGGACGCACCAGAGTGGGCTACACCGCCGGTGCACCGCAGCGCGGCTCAATCGGCTACCTAGCGCTTTCACCCAAGAGCTGATCTGGCTCGTGTGAATAACTCTTTGAGTTCTTCAAGTGTTTTCTACGGAGAAGAACGGTCAACTGCCGTTTCTAGGCTCAGCTCAACAAACGGCTGGGGTCGGCGTCCAATTTGGCCATGGCGTTACGTGTGGCGCGCGTTGTGAGGGACTCGTCCTGGGCAGGGACCAGCAGACCTGACTGCAAAAATGCCGCCAGTCTGTGCTGTTGGAACAAGATGCCGCGACCTTGGGGCGATACAAACAAATGCAGCTGCTTGCGCATGCCTTGCCACGCCAGCTGCACGGCTTCGTTGCGGTCGCGGTAGTCCAATTTGTACCAGCCACCCACCTGCAAATCCTTGGTCCAGGCCAACATGGCAGGCGTCGGTGCCGATCCACCGGAAGCCACCACCTCCAACTCGGCGCTTTCGTGGCCCGACAGGTCCATCACCATGTTGCTGTCAATTTCCATGTCATCGGCTTCGGGCAGCAACTCCTCCAGCGTTTCCAGGCGCGCTTTGAGTTCTTCCAGGCGCGCGTGCGGTATGGCGGCGGTTTTGGCGGTGAAGGCGGCGGCCAGAGAGTCGTTCAAAGTTTGAATATGCTCGTCCTGTTTGGCAACGGGGACCCCCGCGTTTTGCATGCCATCACGCAGCAGCTTGAGCAACGGGGGCAAGCGCCGGATCACGTCCGCGCGTTCATCACGTGTCACCTTCGCGCTAGCCGACCAAATCAGGTCGGTTGCCGCACCCTTCATTTCCTTGATGTCTTCACCGAATTTGCCCGATTTGACTGCTGTCATCGCGAGCACGTCAGCCCAGACTTGGAATAAAAAGTCGCGCACGCCCTCCTGCACAGGCACGTCGCTGAGCATTTTGCGCAGTTCGATGGTGTACTGAATCGCCAAGGTCTCGCGCTGTTCCACCTGCTGCGCCAATGACACGCCCTTGCGGGTGGTCTCGTTGTCTTTGCTGAAGTAGTTCTCCAAAAACTTCTCGAACTCGTTCAGCACCGTTTGGAAAACACGGCGGCCCGTATCAGGGTAAGCCTCCACCACCTGCACGACACGCTTGATTTCCTTCTCTAAGGTTTCACCCAAAGGACTGCTGTGGCTGTCAAATCCCATGACACAGGCACCCATGCGGTCAATCAAGCGGCGCGCTGGGTGTTCAGCCGCCGCAAAAAAATCGGGCTCAGAAACCGCTACCCGCAGCACCGGCATTTGCAGGCGCGCAAACCACACCCGCACCGAGGCTGGAATGCGCTCCTCCATCAGAATGCTTTGAAACAGCAACGCCACGATCTCGATCGTGGCCCGTTCCACCGGGCTGGCGGCGGCTTGCTTGAGCGCTTGTTTGCGCTGGGCCAGCTCCTCCATCATCATCGGCGCACTGGTGGCCTCGTTCTGCGTAGCGGACACTGCATCCGACCTCAACGCGGGCTGCATCCGCTGAACCACCCCCTGTTGGGCCAAGGAAATGGCAGCATTCAAACCCGCAGAAGTCGGGTGGGCGTGCGCCGTATCCGCAAATTCTGGCAAATGGCGGCTCACCATCTTGTTCAAACGAGACAACACCGCCTGGGCATGATCAGCGCCACGCGCCAACGGGCCGGCTTGGGTAACGGGACGTGTGTCGTCATAACCAGCGGCAGCGGCCGATGCATGATGGGATGGACCTGCGTGCGCAGGCACCGCGGTCGCACGCGAGCGGCGGATGAAAGGACGCAGATCAATCTCAGGCAACACATGCTGAGCAATCAACCAGCGGTTGGTCTCGTGATAAGCCTCTTCGGCAAAATGCGACAACTCATCGTGTAGCGGGATTTGCAGCAGCTGCCAGCCGTCATGGCTCAGACCCGCCTGCCGCCAAGCGTTGGTCGCAATGCGCGCGAGAACATGGGGACGCAGGATGTCATTGCTCTCAAACTCGTCGCGGCCTTCCAGTGCGCTGATGCGTGAGCGAAGGTCCGTGAATTCCCACGATGCGCGGTCCATCATGGCCAAGGCCAGCCTGGAACTGAGGATTTCGCCTTCGATGGTGTCGTTGTCAACCAGGCTCATCTTGTTGGCCCGGCCATCAGGCCCAGACAGATCGCCAAAACGCGACATGGGGACGGAGCCTGTGCTCAAAGCTTCTTGCAAGGTGGCCACCATGGCGCTGAGCCAAAAAGGCGCTGCTTTTTGCAGATCGTCTACCAAGTCACGTCGGCGCATCACCAAACCGCGCTCGGCCACTTGGGTGAGCTGATGACGAGCGGCTTGCTCTACCGCCTGAACCACACTGGGTACGGCGTTGAGCAGTCCCTCAACGTAGCTGCGCCGGGCACGTGCGGCCAGGGCAAGAGAATTGGCGTCTTTCGCCATGAAGAGTCAGTGGTAAACCATAGGGTGAAGACCGCTGAACTCTACACCACCCTTCACACCACGGCACCCGCATTTGGATCGTTGGGGTCGCCCTCCTTGCCTGGGCTGGTTTTGACCAAGTCTTCACGCTTGACGCCCAACCACATGGCAATGGCCGCCGCGACGAACACAGACGAGTAAACACCAAACAAAATACCAATGGTCAGCGCCAATGCGAAGTAGTGCAAGGTGGGGCCGCCCCAGATCAGCATTGCAACCACCATCATCAAAGTGCTGCCGTGGGTGATGACGGTTCGACTCATGGTGCTGGTGATGGCGTGGTCAATCACCTCCCGCGAGTTCAGTTTGCGGTACTTGCGGAATGCTTCGCGCACTCGGTCAAAAATCACCACCGATTCGTTCACCGAGTAACCGAGCACAGCCAACACCGCCGCCAACACCGCCAAAGAGAACTCCCACTGGAAGAAAGCGAAGAAGCCGACGATGATGATGACGTCGTGCAAATTGGCAATGATGCCCGCGACCGCAAACTTCCACTCGAAGCGCACCGCCAAGTAAATCATGATGCCGATGACCGTCACCGCCAAGGCAATGGCACCATCACGCGCCAGCTCTGCGCCCACAGACGGCCCCACAAACTCACTGCGCTGCAAATGCACCGGCTCCGATCCCAGCGTGCCGCATACTGGCCGGCGCAGCGACTCACCCTTTTCGGTTTGCACCTCTTGAGTGGTGACAGCGCTGCCCTCCGCTTTGCATAGCGCATCGAACACACGGGCCACCACGTCCGCCTGCTTGACGTCCGCGCGTATGGGCAGGCGAATCAACACATCCCTGGAACTGCCAAAGTTCTGCACCTGAACCTCGCCAAAGCCGAGTGCCTCCACGGTTTGCCGAGATTTGTTGATGTCGGCTGCCTGTGAGTACTTCACCTCAACCACCGTTCCGCCAGTGAACTCCACCGACAGATGCACCCCTCGGGTAGCGATAAAGAAAACAGCAGCCAAAAACGTCACGATCGAAATCGCGTTCAGCACCAAAGCGTGCCGCATGAACGGAATGTCGCGGGGAATGCGGAAGAATTCCATGTGCTTGTCCTTTTAGTCTGCGATTGAACGGCGAGCCGATCAGGATTTGGTCAGCTCTGCGCCAGCATTCGAGGTACTGCCCTCGGGCCTCCAAACCTGACCAATCGACAGGGTTTTGAGCTTTTTCTTGCCGCCGTAATACAGGTTCACCAAACCGCGCGAGAACATCACGGACGAGAACATCGAAGTCAAGATGCCCAGGCAGTGCACGACCGCAAAACCGCGCACCGGGCCCGAACCAAACGCCAGCAAAGCCAATCCAGCAATCAAGGTGGTGACGTTGGAGTCCACAATAGTGGCAAAGGCTCTTTCATAGCCAACGTTGATGGCGGCCTGCGGCGATGCCCCAGCCCGCAACTCTTCACGAATACGCTCATTGATGAGCACGTTGGAGTCAATGGCCATGCCCAACACCAATGCGATGGCCGCGATGCCTGGTAAGGTCAAGGTCGCCTGCATCAAGGACAACACGGCAATCAAAAGCAAGAGATTGAACGCCAGCGCCAAGGTGGAGAACACACCAAACAGCATGTAGTAAACGCACATGAACACCGCGATGGCGGCGAAGCCATAGAGCACACTGTTGAAGCCCATCTGAATGTTCTCAGCGCCCAAGGTCGGGCCCACGGTACGCTCTTCGATGATTTCCATTGGCGCCGCGAGCGAACCCGCACGCGTCAACAGCGCCATGTCGGCAGTTTCTTGGGGCGTGAAGTTGCCAGTGATTTGGAACTGGTCACCAAACTCCCCTTGAATTGTGGCCACCGAGATGGCTTCGCCTTTGCCCTTTTCATAGAGCACGATGGCCATCGGCTTTCCGAGGTTTTCACGGGTGACGCGGCGCATGTTTTTACCGGCGACATCGTCCAGGCGCACCGACACTGCAGGGCGCTGGTTCTGGTCGAACGTGGAGGATGCTTGTTTGAGTTGATCCCCGGTAGCGACCACTTCGCGCTTCAAACCGACTCGGGTGACTCGCCCATCACGCTCCCGCTGGGGCACAACCTCAGCGGCACCATCGGGTGACGCTTCCGCCAGTCGAATTTGCAGCGTGGCCGTGCGGCCCAGAATGTCTTTGGCTCGCGCAGTGTCTTGCACACCCGGCAACTGCACCACGATGCGGTCAAGCCCTTGTTGCTGGATCACAGGTTCGGCCACCCCCAACTCGTTGACGCGGTTGTGAAGTGTTTCGATATTCTTGGCAAGCGCCTGCTTCTGAATGTCCAACAACGCACCAGGCGCGAACTCCGCTACCAGCTTGATGTTCCCGCCAGTGGCAGCAGGCTCTTGCCGCCAACGCAGCGTGGTGAACTGATCCGACAACAGAGTTTGCGCGCGCTTGCCCTCGGCGGCATCACCCAGTTCAATGGCCAAACCACCCGTGTCGCGGGTCACACCCAAAATACGAACCTTTTTCTCACGCAACAAACTGCGCGCATCGCTGGCATAGGTATCGATGGCCTGTGTCTGCGCGGCCTTCATGTCCACCTGCATCAAGAAGTGAACACCTCCGCGCAAATCCAAACCCAAGTACATGGGCAGCGCATGAAGTTTGGTCAGCCACTGCGGCGAGCGTGAGAGCAAGTTCAACGCAACGATGTAGCTGGGGTCGCTGGGGTCAGGGTTCAAGGCCTTGTTGATGACGTCTTTGGCCTGGATTTGTGTGTCGGTGTTGGCGAAGCGCGCTTTAACAGACGCGCCCTCGAACTGCACAAAATCACTGGCGATCTTGGCTTCATCGAGTGCGGTTTGCACGCGGTTGACCATGCTCTCGTCAAGCTTGAGTGTGGTCTTACCACTGCTCACCTGCACGGCAGGGGCTTCGCCGAAAAAATTGGGCAAGGTGTAGACGGCCCCCAGCAGCAGGGCCAGTGCCAGCAGCACGTACTTCCAAAAAGGATAGCGGTTCATTTCAACTTTCTTGCAGGGCTGAACGCGCGGCGTTCATGGGCGACTCACTCACGCAAAGGCGGCAGTGAACGACGCTTACTTAAACGTGCCTTTGGGCAACACTTGCATCACTGATGCGCGTTGAATTTGCATCTCAACGCCGTTGGCCACTTCCACATGCACATAGCTGTCACCCATCTTGGCAATGCGGCCAATCACACCGCCAGCAATCACTACTTCGTCACCTTTTGCCAACGCATCGATCATCGCGCGATGCTCTTTCTGGCGTTTCATTTGTGGGCGGATCATCACAAAGTAGAGCACCACAAACATCAAAATCAAAGGCAGCATAGAACCCAAACTACCAAACATGGAGTCCGCACCGGCCGTTGCGGCGGGGGCAGTTTGTGCGAATGCGTTAGAGATGAACACGGGATATTCCTTCTGTTGATAGCGTTAGGACAGGTCGTCGATGCAGTTGAAAGCGCGTAGCGCCGCCATGTCTAAGTAACCCTTTGATTGTATTCGTGCGACGCTAGCCGCATTCCCCTGCGGCTGCGGGGACAACCAGTGCGGAGACAACAAACTCAAGCGCCAAACAAAACGCCCACATCGGTTCAATCCAAGGTGGGCGTCGTTGCAGACAAATCAAGTCGTGAATTTGGTTGCGGGGGCAGGATTTGAACCTACGACCTTTGGGTTATGAGCCCAACGAGCTACCAGACTGCTCCACCCCGCGACTGAGCCTTCGAGTATGACACATGAACTTTATGAATGCAAGGAAGATAGCGCCTCTCAATGGAATGGCCGCAAGAAAAGAAGAGAAATTGTTCTGCTCAATTCATTTGAGCAGCCGCCCGAGAAAAAGCCGACTCAAGGTCGGCTTTTGTTTGGCTGCAGCAATGCTGCCGGGTGATCCCTCACGCTCGATTACTCTGCCTTGTCGGCCTCGGGCACTTCTGTGATCTCCGGACGATCCACCAGCTCTACAAACGCCATGGGTGCGTTGTCGCCCACACGGAAACCCATCTTCAGGATTCGGGTGTAGCCACCAGGACGAGCCTTGTAGCGTGGGCCGAGTTCGTTGAAGAGTTTGGTGACGATATCGCGGTCACGCAAACGGTCAAAGGCCAAACGCCGGTTCGCGAGTGTGGCTTCTTTGCTCAGGGTGATGAGTGGCTCCACGACGCGGCGCAGCTCTTTGGCTTTGGGCACCGTGGTTTTGATGGCTTCGTGGCGAAGCAAGGAGACGCACATATTACGAAGCATCGCAAGGCGGTGCTCGGAGGTGCGATTGAGTTTACGGAGTCCGTGACGGTGACGCATGGTGCTGACCTTTCTTTATAAAACCGACAGCCGTATCAGGTACTGCCGGGTGCACCGGGTTGCATTGCAACCCTAGGGTTTAACTCGACCGGTTTAAAAATCGGTCGGCTTCAAAAGTTAACGTTTGTCGAGGCCTTGTGGTGGCCAGTTTTCCAGGCGTGCGCCCAGTGTGAGGCCGCGCGAAGCCAAAACTTCCTTGATTTCGTTGAGCGACTTGCGACCCAGGTTTGGCGTCTTGAGCAACTCGGTTTCGGTGCGCTGAATCAAATCGCCGATGTAGTAGATGTTCTCGGCTTTGAGGCAGTTGGCCGAACGCACGGTGAGTTCGAGCTCGTCCACCGGACGCAGCAAAATCGGATCGAACTGGGTGTTGTTTTGCTGAGGCTCGCTGAAAGCCGCAATCTCGCTGCCTTCGAGTTGTGCAAAGACCGCCAGCTGTTCAACCAAAATTTTGGCCGACGCCCGAATCGACTCTTCGGGCGAAATCGCGCCATTGGTGTGGATCTCCATCACCAGCTTGTCGAGGTCGGTGCGCTGCTCAACACGTGCGCTTTCCACGGTGTAACTGACGCGGGCCACGGGCGAGAAGGAAGCATCCAACACGATGCGACCAATGGACTTCGTAGGCTCGTCGCCGTAGCGGCGCATGGTGCCGGGCACATAACCGCGGCCTTTTTCAACCTTGATTTGCATGTCAAGCTTGCCACCTTGCGACAGGTTGGCAATGACGTGACTCGGGTTGATGATTTCAACGTCGTGTGGCGTTTGAATGTCGGCGGCGGTCACAGGTCCTTCGCCTTCCTTGCGCAGAACCAAGGTGACTTCGTCACGGTTGTGCAAACGGAACACAACGCCTTTGAGGTTCAGCATGATGTGAACCACGTCTTCTTGCACACCATCAATGGCGGAGTACTCGTGCAGAACGCCTGCGATAGTGACTTCGGTCGGTGCATAGCCAACCATGGAGCTGAGCAGAACGCGACGCAGCGCGTTGCCCAAGGTGTGACCGTAACCACGCTCGAAAGGCTCGAGGGTCACCTTGGCACGGTTTTGACCCAAGGGTTCAACTTGGATGGCTTTGGGTTTGAGCAGATTGGTTTGCATGAGGTCTTTCTTTCAATACCCTCGGTTCGTTACACCGATAAGGCTGAGCAGGTTCCAAGTGACGACGAAAGGGCCGCTTGGACGCGACACCAGCGGCCTTTGTGTGCAGCATAGCTGCCGCACACAGTGGGCCGCCACATGACGAACTTAGCGTGAATACAACTCGACGATGAGCGCTTCTTTGACATCAGAAGCGAACTCGTCGCGGTCAGGCGTCTTTTTGAACACACCTTCGAGCTTTGCGCCATCCACTTGAACCCAAGCAGGCATGCCCATGGACTCAGCGAGTTTGTAGGCTTCAGTCACGCGCAATTGCTTCTTGGCTTTTTCGCGCACGGCCACGGTGTCACCCACCTTGACCAAAAACGACGCGATGTTCACGACCTCACCGTTGACCGTCACACCTTTGTGCGACACCAACTGACGGGCTTCAGCGCGGGTGGAAGCAAAACCCATGCGGTAAACCACATTGTCGAGACGGGATTCGAGCAACAGCAGCAAGTTCGCACCGGTATTGCCTTTGCGGCGCTCGGCTTCTGCGAAGTAGCGGCGGAATTGGCGCTCCAGGACGCCATACATGCGCTTGACTTTTTGTTTCTCGCGCAACTGCAGACCGAAGTCACTGGTACGCGTGCCGGACGTGCGGCCATGCTGACCGGGTTTGCTGTCGAACTTGGCCTTGTCACCAATGGGGCGGCGAGCGCTCTTGAGGAAGAGGTCAGTGCCTTCACGGCGTGAGAGTTTGGCCTTGGGGCCGAGGTATCGTGCCACGATGATTCCTTATTCAATCTGACGCAGCATCTGTCGCAATGGCAGGCTGCGCGAGTCTGGCGAATGCTTTTGTTGCGCTCAGACGGTGGGCTTCAAGACTTCAATGCTTTGCTGTATTGGCAAAGCACTGAAACGACAAAGCCGACGGTGCCTTCAAGGCAACGCCGACCAAAGGGAAAACAAATCAGTCGCCAATCTTTGGCTGCATCAGATGCGGCGACGCTTCTGAGGACGGCAACCGTTATGTGGCACCGGCGTCACGTCAGAGATCAAATTGATGCGGATACCAAGAGAGGCCAACGCACGCACAGACGACTCGCGACCAGGGCCTGGGCCCTTGATGCGCACATCAAGGTTCTTGATCCCTTGCTCTTGAGCCGCACGACCAGCCACCTCAGCCGCCACCTGGGCCGCGAAAGGCGTGCTCTTGCGTGAGCCTTTGAAGCCTTGGCCGCCACTGGAAGCCCAGGACAGTGCGCCGCCTTGGCGGTCTGTGATGGTGATGATGGTGTTGTTGAACGACGCATGCACATGGGCGATGCCGTCAGCAACATTCTTGCGGACTTTCTTGCGCACACGTTGTGCGGCGGTATTCTGTGCTTTAGCCATATGCTCTTTCTGTCAAATCTTGATCGATAAATAGGCGATCAAGCGGGTGGTGTTCAAGTAGGCTTAAACAGCTTACTTCTTCACCAGGGCACCCGACTTACGCGGACCCTTGCGGGTGCGTGCGTTGGTTTTTGTGCGCTGACCGCGAACGGGCAGACCACGACGATGGCGGAAGCCGCGATAGCAGCCCAAGTCCATCAAACGCTTGATGTTGATGGACATCTCCCGGCGCAAATCACCTTCGATGGTCAAACGACCAATTTCTTCACGGATCTTTTCCAGATCAGCATCGGTTAGGTCTTTGATCTTGCGATCAAAAGGTACGGCGCAGCTGGAGCAGATTTTCTGCGCCGTGGTGCGACCAATGCCGTAAATCGCAGTCAAGCCAATTTCGGTGTGCTTGTGCGGGGGAATGTTGATACCAGCAATACGTGCCATGTTCGTCCTCTAATTCGCTCGTCGCGTCTCGTTCAATCGCAGGGCAAAATCAGCCCTGACGCTGTTTGTGGCGCGGATCAGTACAGATCACGCGCACCACACCCTTGCGACGGATGACCTTGCAATTCCGGCACATCTTCTTCACCGATGCTGCAACTTTCATGCTCTTCTCCTAAGCCTTAAGCTCTGAGCCCCAGAGGGGACTCGTTCAAAAATCAAAATCAATCGCTCAAACAACTGACGCCTACAGGCGGCGGTCACTTTGCCCTGAAAACAATCCGCGCCCGCGTCAAGTCATAGGGCGTTAACTCTACGGTGACTTTGTCACCCGGAAGAATGCGGATGTAGTGCATGCGCATCTTTCCTGAAATATGCCCGAGCACCACGTGCCCGTTTTCTAACTTCACACGAAATGTGGCATTGGGAAGATTCTCAAGAATCTCGCCTTGCATCTGAATGACATCGTCTTTCGCCATGCCTGCCTTATCAATCAGTTCAAGCGAGCATCAGCTCGGCTTGAAACTGGCTTTCTTCAACAAAGAGTCGTACTGCTGACTCATCACATAACTCTGTACTTGGGCCCAGAAATCCATGGTGACCACCACAATGATCAAGAGCGACGTACCACCAAAATAGAAAGGTACGTTGTACTTGAGCACCAAGAACTCTGGTAGCAAACACACTGCAGTGATGTAAACAGCGCCAGCCAGAGTCAGACGAGACAGGATCTTGTCGATGTGACGCGCCGTTTGATCACCCGGCCGAATACCCGGAATGAAGGCACCGCTTTTCTTCAGGTTGTCTGCCGTTTCTTTGCTGTTAAACACCAGTGCTGTGTAGAAGAAGCAGAAGAAAACAATCGCGGCGGCATACAACAATACGTAAATAGGCTGGCCTGGCGAGACCATGGCGGCGATGTCGCGCAACCAACGCATACCATCACCGGTGGCAAACCAACCAACAACGGTTGCAGGCAGCAAGATGATCGAGGACGCAAAGATCGGAGGAATTACGCCAGACATGTTGAGCTTGAGTGGCAAGTGCGACGACTGACCGCCGTAAACTTTGTTACCCACTTGACGCTTGGCGTAATTAACAAGAATTTTCCGCTGGCCACGCTCAACGAACACCACAGCGTAGGTCACAGCACCGACCAAGAAAACAATCAGCAGCCCAGCAAAAATGCTCATTGAACCACCGCTGACCAAGGTTCCAAACTGCGCCAATGCCCCCGGCAAACCAGCCGCAATACCAGCGAAAATCAGGATAGAAATGCCGTTACCCAAACCGCGCTCGGTAATTTGCTCACCCAACCACATCAGGAACATGGTGCCAGCCACCAAACTAACGGTCGCAGTCAAACGAAAACCAAAGCCCGGGGCGATCACAAGCCCCGCAGACCCCTCGAGTGCAATGGCGATACCCAACGCCTGAAAGATGGCTAAACCCAACGTGCCATAGCGCGTGTACTGGGTGATCTTCCGACGACCCGCCTCGCCTTCCTTCTTCAGTGCTTCCAGCGTCGGCACCACATAGGTCATCAACTGCATGATGATCGAAGCAGAAATGTAGGGCATGATGCCCAGCGCTAACACCGAGAAACGCGACAAAGCGCCACCGGAAAACATATTCAGCAGGTTCAGGATGCCGCCTTGCTGACTCTTGAACAGCTGTGCCAGCTGGTTCGGGTCAATCCCGGGCACTGGGATGTGTGTGCCAATCCGGTACACCACCAAAGCGAGCACCAAAAAGACAAGCCGACGACGGAGGTCGCCGAACTTACCACTTTTTGCGAGCTGGGTTGCGTTGGTAGCCACTGGGATTAGATTCCGAAAAGAATGCGAAGCTCAACGATCAGTTGATCGAACCGCCCAATGCCTCAATAGCAGCCTTGGCACCTGCTGTGGCACCAATGCCTTTGAGAACAACCTTGCGGGTCAATGTGCCGGTCTTGATGACTTTGACTGTCTTGACCAACTCGCCAACCAAGCGTGCTTGCTTCAATGACAACAGATCCACTTCATCGGCACCAAGGCGTTCGAGATCCGTCAGCGTGACCTCTGCATTGAACTGCAACTGTGCGGACTTGAAGCCACGCTTTGGCAGACGACGCTGCAAAGGCATTTGACCGCCTTCGAAGCCCACCTTGTGGTAGCCGCCTGCACGCGATTTTTGACCCTTGTGGCCACGACCTGCAGTTTTACCCAAACCCGAACCAATGCCGCGACCGACGCGGCGTTTGTAGTGGGTGGAGCCTTCAGCAGGCTTGATGGTGTTCAGTTCCATGATCTTCAATTCCTTCGCAGCAGTGCTTTAAAGCACCTTCACCAGATAAGCCACCTTGGTGATCATGCCGCGCACAGCAGGCGTGTCTTCCAATGTGAACTGGCTGTTCAGCTTGCGCAAACCCAAGCCGCGCACGGTGGCACGGTGGGATTCACGGGTGCCCGCAATGCTGCGCACCAGCTTCACCGTCACGGTGTTTTTATCGCCCATTTTTTTGTCGCTCATCATGTTTCTCCGTGCCTGCGGGTTCAGTTGAAGATCTGTTCGACCGTCAAACCGCGCTTGGCTGCAATGTTCGCAGGCGTGGTGGTGTTCTTGAGAGCGTCCAAGGTGGCGCGAACCAAGTTGTAGGGGTTGTTAGAACCCAGGCTCTTGCACACGATGTCAGTCACGCCCAACACTTCGAACACTGCGCGCATCGGGCCACCAGCAATGATGCCGGTGCCTGGTGCGGCGGGGGCCATCAGCACGCGTGAAGCGCCGTGCTCACCTTCAACCTTGTGGTGGATAGAACCGTTCTTGAGCGACACCTTGAACAGGTTGCGACGTGCATCTTGCATGGCCTTGGTCACTGCCACAGGCACTTCCTTGGATTTGCCTTTGCCCATGCCGATCTTGCCATCACCATCACCGACCACGGTCAACGCTGCGAAACCGAGAATCCGACCACCCTTCACCACCTTGGTGACGCGGTTGACGGAAATCATCTTTTCCTTCAGGCCGTCTTCGCTACCCTCTTGGGGGCCACGTGCTTGAAATTTAGCCATTTTGAATCCTTGCTATGCGCTTGCCTGGCGATCAGAACTGGAGACCTGCTTCACGAGCCGCATCGGCCAAAGCCTTGACGCGTCCGTGGTAGGCAAAACCTGCTCGGTCGAATGCCACTTTTTCAATCCCAGCAGCCTTCGCTTTTTCTGCGATGCGTTTGCCGATCAACGTTGCTGCGGCCACGTTGCCGCCCTTGCCCGAAGCGCCCAGCTCTTTACGAACCGAACCTTCGGCGGTGGAGGCACTCGCCAACACCTTGGCACCGTCGTCAGAAATGACACTGGCGTAAATGTGCAGATTGGTACGGAACACCGTCAAACGCGCAACGCGCTGGATGGCGATGCGAACCCGAGTCTGGCGTGAGCGACGAATGCGCTGATCTTTTTTGTTCAACATGTCAAACGCCCCTTACTTCTTCTTGGTCTCTTTGAGGGAGACTTTTTCGTCGGAATAACGAATGCCCTTGCCTTTGTAGGGCTCTGGCGGACGGATGGCGCGAACTTCAGCAGCAATTTGACCTACCACTTGGCGGTCAGCGCCCTTGATCACGATTTCCGTTTGCGACGGGCATTCCACCTTGATACCAGCAGGCATGTCTTTGCCAACAGGGTGTGAAAAACCAATTTGCAGGTTGAGCTTCTGGCCCTGGGCTTGCGCGCGGAAACCAACGCCAACCAAATTCAATTTTTTCTCGAAACCCTTGCTCACGCCGTTGACCATATTAGCCAACAGAGCACGCATGGTGCCGGTCATGGCATCGGCTTCGGCAGAGTCGTTGGCGGCGGTAAAACTCAGCACACCAGCATCATTCTTCACGCTGACCAAAGGATTGGCAACGCAAATCAAGGTGCCCAAGGCGCCCTTGACAGTGATTTGTTCGGCATTCACCGACACGTCCACACCCTTGGGAATGGAGATAGGCATTTTTCCTACGCGGGACATTTGCTTGACTCCTTTCTTAAGCGACGTAGCACAGCACTTCGCCACCAATACCCACTTGGCGCGCTTTGCGATCGGTCATGACACCTTTGGGAGTGGTGACAATGGCCACGCCCAAACCGTTCATCACATTAGGAATGTCGTGACGGCCTTTGTAGATGCGCAAGCCAGGGCGGCTCACACGCTCAATGTGCTCAATCACGGGACGGCCGGCGTAATACTTCAGCGCGATTTGCAGCTGAGGTTTGGCGGGTTCGCCCTGAATAGAAAAACCGTCGATGTAACCCTCGTCCTTCAATACCTGCGCGATGGCAGCTTTGATTTTTGACGATGGCATCACAACGCTGGGCTTGTCGACCATCTGCGCGTTGCGGATGCGGGTCAACATGTCAGCGATAGGATCACTCATGCTCATTCGAATATCTCCTACCGATTACCAGCTGGCCTTGATGATGCCGGGGATGTCGCCCTTGAACGCCAGTTCACGGATCTTGTTACGACCCAAACCGAATTTGCGGAAGGTGCCACGAGGGCGACCCGTCAACTCGCAGCGGTTGCGCTGGCGTGTTGGGTAAGCGTTGCGGGGCAACTGCTGCAGCGCCAAACGAGCGGCATAACGCTCCTCGTCGGACTTTTTCGCGTCGTTGGCAGTGCCCTTGAGCTCTGCGTACTTTTTCGCGTACTTCGCAACCAGCTGCGTGCGCTTGAGTTCACGCTGAATAAGCGATGTCTTGGCCACGTTCTGCCCCTCAGTTCTTGAACGGAAATTTGAACGCTGCAAGAAGGGCTTTGGCCTCTTCGTCGCTTTTCGCGCTCGTCGTGATGCTGATGTTCAAACCGCGCAGTGCATCCACCTTGTCGTAATCGACTTCAGGAAAAATGATTTGCTCTTTGACACCGATGTTGTAGTTGCCGCGACCATCAAATGAGCGACCAGAAATTCCACGGAAGTCGCGCACACGAGGCAAGGCCACGGTCACGAAACGATCCAGGAATTCATACATTTGAACGCCACGCAAAGTCACCATGCAGCCAATCGGTACACCGTCACGGATTTTGAAACCAGCGATCGCCTTCTTGGACTTGGTCACCACAGGCTTTTGGCCGGCGATTTTGGTCAAGTCGCTGACGGCATGCTCCATGACCTTCTTGTCCGACACCGCTTCGCTCACACCCATGTTCAAGGTGATTTTGGTCAAGCGCGGCACTTGCATAGGCGACTTGTAGCCAAATTTGGCGGACAGTTCCAGAGCAATCTTGTCGCGATAAATCGCTTGAAGACGCGCCACTTTCGGGGCAGCCTGTTGTTGAGCTTGTTCTTTAGCCATATGCCGCCTCTTACGCCTTGATTTCTTCGCCGCTGGACTTGTAGACGCGAACGCCGTTGTCCTGGGTTTTGCGGGCTTGTTTCTCAGCGTCGCTGAGCAACTTAATACCAACGCGATCCGCTTTTCCCGTTGCCGGATTGAAAATGGCCACATTGGATTGGTGAATCGACATCGTCTTGCTGACCACACCACCCGTGGTGCCCTTCATAGGATTGGGCTTGACGTGCTTCTTCACCACGTTCACACCATCCACCACGATGCGGTCTTCATCAACGCGCCGGGACACAGTCCCGCGCTTGCCTTTGTCGCGGCCAGTCAACACGATGACTTGGTCGCCTTTGCGAATTTTGTTCATGAGCTTTTGTCCTGCTAGGGCCTGGCTGCTTGTTAGCTGCGGCTGGGCTTATTGCCGAATGGGGGCGCGCTTGAAGCTGCGGCTAAAGCCGCGCTTAAAGGACTTCAGGGGCCAGCGACACGATCTTCATGAAGCGCTCGGTGCGCAATTCGCGCGTGACCGGGCCGAAGATGCGGGTGCCAATAGGCTCCAACTTGGCATTCAAAAGCACAGCAGCATTGCCGTCGAACTTGACCAAAGAGCCGTCTTGACGACGAACGCCCTTGGCAGTGCGCACGACCACAGCGCTATATACCTCGCCTTTTTTGACGCGGCCACGCGGCGCAGCTTCTTTGATGCTGACCTTGATGACATCACCAATTCCAGCGTAACGACGCTTGGAACCGCCGAGCACCTTGATGCACATGACGGATTTAGCGCCAGTGTTGTCTGCGACGTCGAGTCGCGATTGCATTTGAATCATTGTGTGTTCCCAACTTGCACCTCGAGCACCCGCCACCAGGGCCAGTACGTCGCGATCAGTCTTGGGCCCGTTGTTGTTTGCAACTGCAAGTTCTTTGCGCCTATCGGCACCCAGAAGTTGCAACCCACAAACCCCACTTGGGGCGAAGCCAAACTCTTTGTTTGCCGCTGCGGCGAACCAGAACTTTCAGCGAAGTCTGTGATTATCTACCTTTAGAAAGACCCCTGTCAAGCCTTTTGCAAAAGCTTTTTGTGGTGCTGACAGGTACTAGGCGCCTTTAGTAGAGAGACTTTGCTCAATTTAGACCTTAGACCAGCAACTGCTGCGCTTGCTTGAGCATCGTCGAGGCATCACTGACCTCGAATTTACCCGGCCCCTCGATATTCAAGGATTTGACAACGCCGTCCACCACCAACATGGAATACCGCTGTGAGCGTTGACCCATGCCATGTGCACCCAAATCCACGGTCAAACCGACCGCTTTGCTGAAATCACCGTTGCCGTCGGCCATCATGCGAACCTTGCCGCCCGTTTTTTGATCACGGCCCCAAGCGCCCATCACAAAAGCGTCGTTCACGGAGACGCACCACACTTCGTCAACACCGGCTGCACGCAAAGCGTCGTACTGGGCCAGATAACCAGGCACGTGTTGCGCAGAACAAGTGGGCGTGAAGGCACCAGGCAGTGCAAACAAGGCAATTTTTTTACCGGCTGTCAGCGCGGCAATCTCAAAGCTGTTCGGGCCGAGAGAACAACCGTTGCCCTCCACTTCAATGAATTCTTTGAGCGAAGCAGCAGGCAATTTGTCACCGATTTTCAGCATGATGTTCTCCGGACGTTTAAATGAGTGTGCCGCGTATGGCGCGGTCAATAAAAAAGGCTGGTCGCCATTTTGTCAGCGAACCAGCCTTGATGTTGTCGAGGCGTTTAAAGGGCCTGCGGTGTAGCGGGGTTACCGCCAAATTCAAAGCAGAATCAAACCGCGCGTGCTTTTTCCACCAAACGTGTCACGACCCAAGACTTGGTCTTGGAGATGGGACGGCTTTCAGCGATTTCAACCACGTCGCCCATCTTGTACTCGCCCTTTTCGTCATGGGCGTGATACTTGCTGGACTTGGCCACAATCTTGCCGTAGAGCGCATGCTTAGTGCGGCGCTCAATCAGCACGGTAATGGTCTTGCTGCGTTTGTCGCTTACCACCTTGCCCACAAGGGTGCGGGTATTTTTGGCGGCTGGTGCAACTTCAGGTGTGGATGCGCTCATTTGGCGGCTCCTTCTTTCTTCTTGGCAGCCAAGATGGTTTTGGCGCGCGCGATGTCACGGCGGGTATTGCCCAGTTGCGTGTGGTTGGTCAACTGCTGGGTGGCCCGCTGCATGCGCAGACCGAAATGCGCTTTGAGCAAGTCGGCAATCTCTTTTTCGAGACCAGCGACGTCTTTGGCGCGGAGTTCAGAAGCTTTCATATTCAATTCTCCGTAGCGCTCAAGCGCCAACTTGACGAGCAACGAAGGTGCACTTCAGCGGCAACTTGGCAGCAGCCAAGGTGAACGCCTCGCGAGCCAACGATTCCGCAACGCCGTTGATTTCATACAGCACCTTGCCAGGCTGAATCTCAGCCACGTAGTACTCGGGATTGCCCTTGCCGTTACCCATACGAACCTCAGCAGGCTTTTGCGAAATGGGCTTGTCCGGAAAGATGCGAATCCAAATCCGACCGCCACGTTTGACGTGACGAGAAATCGCGCGGCGAGCCGCTTCGATTTGGCGAGCAGTCAAACGACCGCGCTCGGTCGCCTTGAGGCCGAAGTCGCCGAAAGACACTTTTGCACCACGGGTGGCAACACCTGTGTTGCGGCCTTTTTGTTCCTTGCGGAATTTTCTGCGTGCAGGTTGCAGCATTCTTATTCTCCTTTGGCGTCGGACGCAGCAGCAGGTGCCGCCACTTTACGAACGCGCTTGACGGCTGGCGTCTTGGGGGCGTCACCAGGGGCAGCAGCAGGTGTTGCCGAACGTGGTGCGCCACGGTCAGACGCACCTCCTGCGGGACGGCCGCGGCCATCAGGCGCACCACCTGGGCGTGCGTTACGACGTGGACGACGGTCATCTTCAGCGCCGGGAGGCGTGACGATGCCAGGGGCATCACCATTGGCCAAACGGTCACCACGATAAACCCAGCATTTCACACCGATGATGCCGTAGGTCGTTTTGGCTTCGGAGAAGCCATAGTCGATGTCGGCCTTCAAGGTGTGAAGAGGCACGCGACCTTCGCGGTACCACTCGCAACGTGCGATCTCAATGCCGTTCAAGCGGCCAGAGGACATCAACTTGATACCCTGTGCGCCCATGCGCATGGCGTTTTGCATCGCGCGTTTCATGGCGCGACGGAACATGATGCGCTTTTCAAGCTGCTGAGTGATCGAGTCTGCAATCAATTGCGCATCGACTTCGGGCTTACGCACTTCTTCGATGTTGACAGCGACGGGCACGCGCAAAATCAGCGCCAGCTCAGACTTGAGTTTTTCAATGTCCTCGCCCTTCTTACCGATCACCACACCCGGACGTGCCGAGAAAATGGTGATGCGCGCGTTTTTGGCAGGACGCTCGATCAAGATGCGCGAAACGGCTGCGCTTTTGAGCTTGGCCTTGAGGTACTCGCGAACCTTCAGGTCTTCAGCCAGCATCGTGGCGAAGTTGGCGTTCGACGCGTACCAACGGGAAGCCCAGTTACGGGTGACAGGCAGACGGAAGCCTGTTGGATGAATTTTTTGTCCCATGGTCGTGCTCTCAGTTGCCCACGGTGATGTAGATATGGGCAGTCGGCTTGCTGATGCTGTTGCCGCGGCCCTTGGCCCGAGCGGAAAAACGCTTCAGGATGGCACCTTGCTCCACATAGATCGTTTTGACCTTGAGGGTGTCAATGTCAGCGCCATCGTTGTGCTCAGCGTTCGCAATCGCGGACTCCAAGCATTTTTTGATGATGCCAGCTGCTCTTTTGGGGGTGAATGTCAAGATGTTCAGGGCCTGGGCCACAGGGCGACCACGCACCAAGTCCGCCACCAGGCGACCTTTGTCGGCAGACAGCCGAACACCACGGACGATTGAACGGGTTTCCATCGTCGTCATCCTCACTTCTTATTGGCTTTTTTATCGGCCGGATGCCCTTTGAATGTGCGGGTGAGCGCAAATTCGCCAAGCTTGTGACCCACCATTTGGTCGGTCACATACACCGGAACGTGTTGCTTGCCGTTGTGCACGGCAATTGTCACGCCGATGAAATCGGGCAAGATGGTAGACCGGCGCGACCAGGTTTTGATCGGCTTTTTATCCTTGATGGCAACCGCTTTTTCGACCTTGACACGCAAGTGTTGGTCAACAAACGGGCCCTTCTTGAGTGAACGAGTCATTGTCCGTTCCCCTTACTTCTTACGACGCGCGACGATCATCGTCTGCGTGCGTTTGTTATTGCGAGTGCGGTAACCCTTGGTCAAGGTGTTCCACGGAGATACAGGGGCCTGACCTTCACCAGTGCGGCCTTCGCCACCACCGTGCGGGTGATCCACTGGGTTCATGGCCACGCCACGAACCGTTGGGCGAATGCCCTTCCAGCGAATCGCACCAGCCTTGCCGTATTGACGCAGGCTGTGCTCTTCGTTGGACACTTCACCAATGGTGGCGCGGCAGTCGATGTGGATCTTACGAACCTCACCGGAACGCAAGCGCACCTGGGCGTAAACACCTTCGCGAGCCAACAGCGTCGCTGAAGTACCGGCCGAACGAGCGATCTGTGCGCCCTTGCCAGGCAGCATTTCAATCGCATGGATGATGGAACCCACGGGAATGTTGCGGATAGGCAAGGTGTTTCCTGCTTTGATCGGCGCTTCAGCGCCACTCAAAACGGTTGCACCGACTTCAATGCCACGAGGCGCAATGATGTAACGACGCTCACCGTCGGCATAACACACCAAAGCGATGTGAGCCGTGCGGTTGGGGTCGTACTCAATGCGCTCGACTTTCGCGGGGATGCCGTCTTTGTTGCGAACAAAGTCGACCACGCGGTAGTGCTGCTTGTGACCACCACCGCGGTGACGGATGGTGATGTGACCGTTGTTGTTACGGCCAGCGTTTTGCATTTGCGGCTCAAGCAAAGACGCCTCAGGACGGCCTTTGTAGAGGTGCGCATGCACCACCTTGACCACGCCACGGCGGCCAGGTGAAGTTGGTTTGACTTTAACGACGGCCATTACGCAGCCTCCCCGGAGAAGTTCAGTTCTTGTCCGGCTTTGAGCGAGACATAGGCTTTCTTGACGTGGTCACGACGGCCAATGGACTTGCCAAAACGCTTGACCTTGCCTTTTTGAATCACGGTGGAGACAGACTCCACTTGCACCTTGAACATCAGTTCAACGGCGGCCTTGATTTCAGGCTTGGTGGCGTCGCGCAGAACCTTGAACAGCACTTGGTTGTTCTTTTCTGCAACGGCAGTGGCTTTTTCGCTGATGATGGGGGCCACCAGCACTTGGGCCAGGCGGTCAGCACTGTGCTTAGGACGCACAACAGCTTGTGTTGAGGTGCTCATGCGAACATCTCCTTGATTTGCTCAACTGCAGCCTTGGTCACCAACACCTTTTTGAAGTGCACCAGCGCCAGGGGGTCGGCGTGACGGGGCTCCACCACCAGAACGTTGACCAAGTTACGCGAGGCCAAGAACAGGTTGTCGTCCAGGTCGTCGGTGATGACGAGCACAGAGTCCAGACCCATGGCCTTGAACTTGGCGGCCAGCACCTTGGTTTTGGGGGAATCAACGGTCAGCGAGTCCACCACAGCCAAACGGCCTTCGCGAGCCAACTGCGAGAAGATGGACGCCATGCCGGCGCGGTACATCTTCTTGTTGACTTTTTGCGTGAAGTTTTCGTCCGGGCTGTTCGGGAAAATACGACCGCCCCCGCGCCACAGAGGCGAAGATGTCATACCCGCACGAGCGCGGCCCGTACCCTTTTGACGGAAAGGCTTTTTCGTGGAGTGCTTGACCATGGCACGATCAAGCTGAGCGCGGGTACCTTGGCGCGCATTGGCTTGGAAAGCCACAACGATCTGGTGCACCAGGGCTTCGTTGTATTCACGAGCAAACACGGTATCAGGCGCCTCGACCTTAGCGGTCGCTTGACCTTGCTCATTCAGGAGCTCGAGCTGCATCAGTTGGCTCCTTTCTTGACTTTGACCTTGATGGCAGGACACACCACCACATGGCCATTTTTGGAGCCAGGTACCGCACCACGCACCAGCAGCAGCTGACGAGCTTCGTCAACGCGCACGATGTCGAGGTTTTGAACGGTTTTGGTCACATCGCCACGGTGGCCTGACATTTTCTTGCCAGGGAACACGCGACCAGGATCTTGCGCCATGGAAATCGAGCCCGGCACATTGTGCGAACAGCTGTTACCGTGCGACGCGCGCTGCGAGCTGAAGTTGTGGCGCTTGATGGTGCCGGTGAAACCCTTACCAATGCAGGTACCCTGCACGTCCACCAACTGGCCCACAGCAAATACGCTCACAGGCACTTGTGCGCCGGGCTTGTAGCCAGCAGCAACGTCGGCAGGAACGCGGAATTCCTTGAGCAACTCACCAGCCTCAGCACCGGCTTTGGCCAAATGACCCGCCTCAGGCTTGGAAACACGGGATGCCTTGCGGCTACCAAATGCGATCTGGAGGGCACTGTAGCCGTCCGTCTCTGCGGTTTTGACCTGGGTCACGCGGTTGTTGGACACGTCCAGCACCGTCACAGGAACGGCGTCGCCGTCGTCTGTGAAGATGCGCATCATGCCCACCTTGCGGCCCAGCAATCCCAGGCGATGGCCTGGATCAGTGGTCGTCATAAATATTCTCCAGCCCCCACCACCCTAACGGCGAGGAAGCCTTTGTTACGAAGGCCCGACATCGATTGGCCGGGCTGACATTTATCTTCTCAAGGTTCAGGCGCAGGGCCTTCAAACCAAGAAAAGCTTGTGAGTATAGCAGTTGCGGCAAAAGCCGCAACTGCCCCGCACTCAACCAGCGGAATTACTGCAACTTAATTTCGACGTCCACGCCCGCTGGCAGGTCGAGTTTCATCAGGGCGTCCACCGTTTTATCGGTGGGGTCCACGATGTCCATCAAACGCTGGTGGGTGCGAATTTCGAACTGGTCACGCGAGGCTTTGTTGACGTGCGGTGAACGCAAGATGTCAAAACGCTGCATGCGCGTTGGCAAAGGCACGGGGCCCCTGACAATCGCACCCGTGCGCTTGGCGGTGTCAACAATTTCCAAAGCGGATTGATCGATCAGTTTGTAGTCAAACGCCTTCAGGCGGATGCGGATCTTTTGTTTGGTTGACATGGCTGATCCTTATTCAATGATCTTAGCCACGACACCCGCACCGACGGTACGACCACCTTCACGAATGGCGAAGCGCAGACCTTCTTCCATCGCGATCGGGTTGATCAGCTTGACGGTGATGCTGACGTTGTCGCCGGGCATGACCATCTCTTTGTCTTTGGGCAGCTCGACCGCGCCGGTCACGTCCGTGGTGCGGAAGTAGAACTGGGGACGGTAGTTGTTGAAGAATGGCGTGTGACGACCACCTTCGTCTTTGCTCAAGACGTAGATCTCAGCGGTGAAGTGGGTGTGGGGCTTGACGCTGGCGGGTTTGCACAGCACTTGGCCGCGCTGCACGTCTTCGCGCTTGGTGCCGCGCAACAAGATACCGACGTTGTCGCCAGCTTGACCTTGGTCGAGCAGCTTGCGGAACATTTCCACGCCGGTGCAGGTGGTCTTTTGGGTGGCGGTGATGCCGACGATTTCGATTTCTTCGCCGACTTTGATGATGCCGCGCTCAATACGGCCCGTCACCACGGTGCCGCGACCAGAGATGGAGAAAACGTCTTCGACAGGCATCAGGAATGCACCGTCGACTGCACGCTCAGGTGTAGGGATGTAGCTGTCCAGCGCATCGGCCAACTTCAAAATGGCGCCTTCGCCGAGTTCGCCTTTGTCACCCTCCATGGCGAGCTTGGCGCTGCCGTGAACGATGGGGGTTTTGTCGCCAGGGAAGTCGTATTTGTCGAGCAGCTCGCGCACTTCCATTTCCACCAGCTCCAGGAGCTCGGCGTCGTCGACCATGTCGCACTTGTTGAGAAAGACAATGATGTAAGGCACGCCCACTTGGCGAGCCAAGAGGATGTGCTCACGGGTTTGTGGCATGGGGCCGTCAGCGGCCGAGCACACCAAAATAGCGCCGTCCATTTGCGCTGCGCCGGTGATCATGTTCTTCACATAGTCGGCGTGCCCAGGGCAGTCGACGTGTGCATAGTGGCGGGTGGCTGTTTCGTACTCAACGTGGGCGGTATTGATGGTGATGCCGCGCGCTTTTTCTTCGGGCGCCGCGTCGATCTGGTCGTAGGCCTTGGCCTCGCCGCCGAACTTGCTGGCCAAAATCGTGGTAATGGCCGCCGTCAGCGTGGTCTTGCCATGGTCCACGTGACCAATCGTGCCCACGTTCACGTGGGGCTTGGTACGTTCAAATTTGCCTTTTGCCATTTTCAAATCTCCGGATAAAGAACGAAGCCAGTGTGCTGTTTAAGGTTTCCAGCAGGTTGTGAATTCCTTGGCCACTGGCAACCAAGGACACCCCACCGAAGACCGGCTTGAATTACTTACTTGCCACGCGCCGTGATGATCGCGTCCACCACGTTCTTAGGCGCTTCGCTGTAGTGCTTGAATTCCATCGTGTAAGTGGCGCGACCTTGCGACATGGAACGCAGCGTGGTCGAGTAGCCGAACATTTCTGAAAGCGGAACTTCAGCCTTGATGGCCTTGCCGCCGCCAGGCATGTCGTCCATGCCCTGCACCATGCCGCGACGTGAGGACAAATCGCCCATCACGTTACCGGCGTAGTCTTCAGGCGTTTCCACTTCAACTGCCATCATGGGTTCCAAAATGACAGGCGTGGCCTTGCGGCAACCGTCTTTGAAACCGAGGCTGGCCGCCATCTTGAAGGCGTTTTCGTTCGAGTCCACCTCGTGATACGAACCGAAGGTCAGCGTGACCTTCACGTCCACCACTGGGTAACCGGCCAGCACGCCGTTAGGCAGGGAGTCTTCAACACCCTTCTTCACCGCTGGGATGAACTCACGTGGCACCACACCGCCTTTGATGGCGTCCACGAACTCAAACCCTTTGCCTGGCTCTTGCGGCTCGATCTTCAGCACAACATGGCCGTACTGACCCTTGCCGCCTGATTGACGAACAAACTTGCCTTCGATGTCGGACACGGGTTTGCGGATGGTTTCGCGGTAAGCCACTTGCGGCTTGCCCACATTGGCTTCCACGCCGAACTCGCGCTTCATGCGGTCGACAATGATTTCCAGGTGCAACTCGCCCATGCCGGAAATAATGGTCTGGCCTGATTCTTCGTCGGTGCGCACACGGAAAGACGGGTCTTCCTGAGCCAAACGACCCAAGGCGATGCCCATTTTTTCCTGGTCGGCTTTGGTTTTGGGCTCAACAGCTTGCGAAATCACAGGCTCCGGGAAAATCATCTTTTCCAGGGTAATGATGGCTTCTGGATCACACAGGGTTTCGCCCGTGGTGACCTCTTTCAAGCCTACGCAGGCGGCGATGTCGCCAGCCAAAATTTCTTTGATTTCTTCACGCTGGTTGGCGTGCATCTGCAAAATTCGGCCGATACGCTCTTTTTTGCCACGAATCGGGTTGTAGACCGAATCGCCCGACTTCAGCACGCCGGAATAGACACGCACGAAGGTCAACTGACCGACATAGGGGTCGGTCATCAGCTTGAACGCCAAGGCAGCGAATTTCTCATCATCGGCGGCACGACGAACCACGTCTTTGTCGTCGTCGTCGGTTCCAGGCACAGGCGGAATGTCGATAGGCGAAGGCATGAAGTCGATCACGCCGTCGAGCATGCGCTGCACACCTTTGTTCTTGAAGGCGGTGCCGCAGAACATGGGCTGAATTTCAGCGGCCAAGGTGCGGGTGCGAATGCCAAGCTTGATTTCGTCCTCGGACAGGTCGCCCGATTCCAAATACTTGTTCATCATGGCCTCCGACGATTCGGCGGCGGCTTCAACCAAGTTTTCACGCCATTTTTGGGCGTCGGCTTGCAAGTTCGCGGGAATGTCCTCGTAGTTGAACTTCATGCCCTGCGACGCTTCGTCCCAGATGATGGCTTTCATCTTGATGAGGTCGATCACACCGGTGAAGTTTTCTTCAGCGCCGATAGGGATTACCACAGGCACGGGGTTGGCGCGCAGGCGCACTTTCATCTGGTCATAGACCTTGAAGAAGTTGGCACCCGTGCGGTCCATTTTGTTCACAAAGGCCAAACGCGGCACTTTGTACTTGTTGGCTTGGCGCCAAACAGTTTCCGACTGGGGCTGCACACCACCCACAGCGCAATAAACCATGCAGGCACCGTCGAGCACGCGCATGGAACGCTCGACTTCAATCGTGAAGTCCACGTGCCCAGGGGTGTCGATGATGTTGATGCGGTGCTCGGGCAGGGACAAATCCATGCCCTTCCAGAAGCAGGTGGTCGCTGCCGAGGTGATGGTGATGCCGCGCTCTTGCTCTTGCTCCATCCAGTCCATGGTGGCCGCGCCATCATGCACTTCACCAATCTTGTGGTTCACACCGGTATAGAACAAGATGCGTTCGGTGGTCGTGGTTTTACCGGCGTCAATGTGAGCCGAGATACCAATGTTGCGATAGCGCTCGATGGGGGTCTTGCGGGCCATGGTGGCACTCCAAAAAAACGGGTGGTGACAAATTCTCGAAATGCAGGCCAAAAACGCGAGCCGCTCGCGGGTTCGTAAAAACCCGAAGAGCGGCCAGGGCCCGCCAATCGCTTAGAAGCGGAAGTGCGAGAACGCTTTGTTGGCCTCGGCCATGCGGTGCACTTCATCGCGCTTTTTCATCGCGCCGCCACGGCCTTCAACAGCCTCCAGCAACTCGTTGGCCAGGCGCTGCGCCATCGACTTCTCGCCGCGCTTACGCGCAGACTCTTTCAACCAGCGCATGGCCAAAGCCACGCGGCGCACAGGGCGAACTTCCACGGGAACTTGGTAGTTCGCACCGCCGACGCGGCGTGACTTCACTTCAACCATGGGCTTGATGTTGTTCAAAGCCACGGTGAAGATTTCCAGCGGGTCTTTGCCCGACTTTTTCTCGACCTGCTCCAAGGCACCATAAATGATGCGCTCAGCCACGGCTTTTTTGCCGGACTCCATGATCACGTTCATGAACTTGGACAGATCGACTGAACCAAACTTTGGATCAGGCAGTATTTCCCGTTTGGGGACTTCGCGACGACGAGGCATTTCTCTTCCTTTGCTTCAGTTGGCCAAAGTTGTTGGCCGAGGCGGGGCAACGCGCCCTGCCACTTACTTGGCGACCTTACGGCAGCCACATGATGCTGACGCCAACAGGCATCAACGATTTCTATGACGAAGGCTTAAGCCTTCTTGGGGCGCTTGGCACCGTACTTGGAGCGCGATTGCTTGCGGTCTTTCACGCCTTGCAAGTCGAGCGAGCCACGCACGATGTGGTAACGCACACCTGGCAAATCCTTCACACGGCCGCCGCGCACCAGCACCACACTGTGCTCTTGCAGGTTGTGGCCTTCGCCGCCGATGTAGGAAATGATTTCAAACCCGTTCGTCAGACGAACTTTGGCCACTTTACGCAGCGCAGAGTTTGGCTTCTTAGGGGTAGTGGTGTACACGCGGGTGCACACACCACGGCGCTGCGGACTGTTCTGCATCGCCGGGGATTTTGATTTCGTGGCCTCGACCTCACGACCGTGGCGCACGAGCTGGTTGATGGTTGGCATGGTTGGACTTGTTCCCGTTTAAAGTCACTTTGAATTCGTCTCATTCCGCACAAGGAATACCGCCAAAATACGGCACCCTTCGAAAAACGCCCCACAGCACGCCTCATGGTGTTGAGTCGCGCAGCAGCACGAAAATGTTTGGAAAAGCCTTCGATTATATTGGTTCAACGCGACGACCGCAAGGTTAAGTCGAGTGATTTTGTGGCGGCCAGTGCTGAGTCGCCCATACCCCACCCACCCGGAACCCGACCCGTGACACAAATGCAGCAAACAGCGCCACGGCCACCTCCCACTGTTGTTTTGGATACGAATGTCGTACTGGAAGCCTGGGTTTTTGAGAATGACGATTCGATATCACTTATGCGGGCAGTGGGCACACGCAAACTTCAGTGGCTGGCGACCCATGAGATGCGCGATGAATTGATACATGTGCTCGATCGCGGGCTTGGACCACGGTGGCCTGCGTCTTGGAGCACCTTGCAAGAACGCTGGGATTCACATGCCACTGCGCGTTCATCGGAGGCCAACAAAGCTGCGCACTGGCCTCGCTGTACCGACAAAGACGATCAGAAGTTCATCGATTTCGCACTTCAACAACAGGCCCGCTGGCTGATCAGTCGCGACCGAGCCGTTTTAAAACTGGCTTCGCGATGCGCCAAGTTGGGTTTAACTGTCCTCACTCCGTCCCGATGGCTCGATATTTGGGTGGCTGAATTGAACTCAAGGGTTTGATCGCCCGCACCAATCGGCATAGGGGGCCTCCATTATCGGAGGCACCCCTGCCACACCACCTGGCATGCGGGTCCGCACCAGGCGGTTCGAGAGTTTGAGGTCATGACAGCCTGGGTACCTCCAGCCGGTCGAAGTACGCAACGGTCAACACCGTCTTGAGCAATCCGTCGCTGTTGCGCCACCAGCAGCGGCTGTTGCCTGCCACCCGCTTTGCCACGCTCTGTTTCGCCCCCAGTGCTTTGAGTTCCCGGTAGATGACCTTGGGCTTGTTCCACTGCTTGAGTTGGATGGCCCTCAAACGGTGGCGCAACCACTCATCCAGCTCTCGCCAGACGCGCGGCGTTTGCGCCAACCCAAAGTAAGCCTTCCACCCCAACAGGTAGGGCCGCAGTTTCTCCACCACTTGCGCCATGCTGCGCCCACCATTGCGGCGTGTGAGTTGCCGGATTCGGGCTTTGAAGTCGTCCCGGGCCTTGTGCGCCACAGCACATTTGACTTCTTTGCCTTTGGCAACCCACAGCTCATACCCCAGGAATTTGCGCCCAAAGGCGCTGGCCACCGCGCTCTTGGCTTCGTTGATTTGAAGCTGGAGTTGGGTGTATTGCTTCCTGAGATAGGCCATCACGCGCTCCCCAGCCTTCTTGCTACCCACATACACGTTGCAGTCGTCCGCATAGCGGGCGAAGCTGTAGCCTCGCACCTCCAGCGCTTTGTCCACCTCGTCGAGCAGCACGTTGGCCAGCAATGGGCTCAGTGGCCCGCCTTGCGGCGTGCCCTGATGACGCTGGATCACCACCCCTCCATCCATGATCCCTGCGTTCAGGTACGCCCGAATCAGCCAGATCACGCCAGCGTCTTTGATGCGCCTTTGCAGCCTGTCGATCAGGATGTCGTGGTTGACCCTGTCGAAGAACTTGGCCAGGTCTACGTCCACCACCACGCGCTTGCCCGACTGGACGTAGCCCCGGGCAGCCTTGACCGCATCGTGGGCCCTCCTGCCAGGACGAAACCCGTGGCTGTGTTCGCTGAAGGTGGGATCGATCAGCGGTTGCAGCACTTGTAGTAAGGCTTGCTGGATCAGTCGATCCAGCACCGTGGGGATGCCCAGCTCGCGCTGGCCGCCATCGGGCTTGGGAATCAATACTTTGCGTACCGGACTGGGCCGGTACCTACCCGCCAGCAGTGCTTGGCGGGTATCAAGCCAGTGTGTGCGCATCCATTGGGCGGTTTGCTCGTTATCGAGTCCATCGACCCCGGCTGCGCCTTGGTTGGCCTTGACCCGCCTCCATGCTGCTTGCAGGTTCTGTCTCGTCAGCGCCGCCTCCAGCAAGCCGCCTGTACCTGCCTGGGGCTTTGCCGACCCTGTGTCCGGGTGCTCATGGGGCGGGCCGCAGGCTTCGTCGCTGGTAGGTTCACACGCGGCTTCACCGCGTGCTACTCCCACCCGCCCGGACGCTGCCGGCATCTGACGCATGGCCTTATGCATCCCCATGTCCCGTTCACTCACTCTCGTTCGGTCCTTCGTGGCAGCCTTACGGCCTCATCAGCCCCAGCATCCACTACTACGACCTTTGCTGACTTCTCGCTCCGGCAATGCCGTCTTCCTTTCAGAAACAAGGCGAGATCTCCCCAGGTAAGGGTCGCACTCCTTCATCGCACAACCGCCGCATTTACGCTACCAAGGCCTTGGTCACAAAAGCTTCGCGGTTTCATGCCCGCTCGCCTTGCTTGGCTGCGCCTTCTATGCGGTTCTTGTTCATCGGCTCGCGATTTATGCTCCACGCTTCCTTCCCACACTCGGTCGCCCTCATGCAGTTGCGCTTGACTTCACTCGCTGTGACCAGCTCGTGGCGGGACTTGCACCCGCAGGAGTGCGCCCATGCTGGGCGCACACGAAAAAGGGCAGCCGAAGCTGCCCTTTTGGTTGAACGCGAAGGTGGTTACTCTTGCACGTCGCCCGCAGGTTCCGCCGCAGCCTCTTGCATGTCGGCGTTCTCTTGCGCTTCCTGCTCGGCAATGGCGCGGCGCTCGGCGTCGTCCATTTCTTCCTTGGTTTTGCGAGCCTGGTGGAAAGCCATGCCGGTGCCAGCGGGGATCAAACGACCCACGATGACGTTTTCCTTCAAACCACGCAGCTCGTCGCGCTTGCCCATGATGGCAGCCTCGGTGAGCACGCGGGTGGTTTCCTGGAAAGACGCCGCCGAGATGAAGCTGTCGGTGGACAAAGATGCCTTGGTGATGCCCATCAGCACATCGCTGTGCGTCGCAGGCAGTTTTCCTTCGGCAATCGCTTTGTCATTGCGGTCCAACAACTCGGACCGCTCGACTTGTTCGCCCATGATGTAACCCGTGTCGCCTGCGTTGACGATCTGAACGCGACGCAGCATCTGGCGAACGATCACCTCGATGTGTTTGTCGTTGATCTTCACGCCCTGCAAACGGTACACGTCCTGGACTTCGTCAACGATGTAACGCGCCAGCTCTTCAATACCCAAGAGACGCAGAATGTCTTGCGGGTCGGCCGGGCCGTCCACAATCGATTCGCCCTTGTTGACCACTTGGCCTTCGTGCACCAAGATGTTCTTTTCCTTGGGCACCAGTTCCTCGGACACGTGGCCTTCGGGATCGGTGATCTGCAAGCGCACTTTGCCCTTGGTTTCCTTGCCGAAGGACACGGTACCGGTCATCTCAGCCAAGGTGCCCTTGTCTTTTGGCGTGCGGGCTTCGAAGAGTTCGGCCACACGTGGCAGACCGCCGGTGATGTCTCGGGTCTTCTGGCCTTCGACCGGAATACGCGCGAGGACCTCGCCCGGGGACAAGTCTTGGCCGTCGCGGATTTGCACGAGCGAGCCCACCTGGAAGGCGATGGTCACCGAGTGGTCGGTGCCAGGAATCTTCACCTCGTTGCCAGCCACGTCGAGCAGCTTGACTTGGGGGCGAATCACTTTGGTTGCGCCACGGCGTTTCGGATCGATCACCACCAGGGTGGACAAGCCCGTGACTTCGTCGAGCTGTTTGGCAACCGTCACGCCCTCTTCCACGTTCTCGAACTTCGCCTTACCGGCGAATTCCGTGATCACGGGGCGGGTCAATGGATCCCAGTTGGCCAGCACCGTACCGGCTTTGATTTGCTGGTCGGGTTTGATCGACAACAACGCACCGTAAGGCACTTTGTGGCGCTCGCGCTCGCGGCCATGCTGGTCGGAGATGATGATCTCGCCGGAGCGAGAAATCACCACCAACTCGCCCTTGCCGTTGGTCACATAACGCATGGTGGCGTTGAAGCCCACCAAACCGTCGGACTTGGCATCCACGCTGGAAGCAACTGCTGCACGAGAAGCCGCACCACCGATGTGGAATGTACGCATCGTCAGCTGAGTGCCTGGCTCGCCGATGGACTGCGCCGCAATCACACCAATCGCTTCGCCGACGTTGATCAAGCCACCACGGCCCAAATCGCGGCCGTAACACTTGGCGCAAATACCGAAGCGCGTGGCGCAAGTCAGTGCAGTGCGGACCTTGACTTCGTCAACGCCTGCGGCTTCCAGCTCGTCGAGCACATCTTCGTCCAGCATCTGCCCCTTGGGCACGAGCACTTGCTGGGTTTCAGGGTGCAGCACTTCGATGGCCGTGACACGACCCAAAATGCGGTCACGCAAGGACTCGATCACTTCACCGCCTTCAACCAAGGCGCGCTGGTTCATGCCGTTCTCGGTGCCGCAGTCTTGTTCGATCACAACCAAGTCTTGCGTCACGTCCACCAAACGACGGGTCAGGTAACCCGAGTTGGCAGTCTTCAGCGCCGTGTCGGCCAAGCCCTTACGAGCACCGTGGGTGGAAATGAAGTACTGCAACACATTGAGGCCTTCACGGAAGTTCGCCGTGATGGGGGTTTCAATGATGGAGCCGTCAGGTTTGGCCATCAAGCCGCGCATACCGGCCAACTGGCGAATCTGCGCTGCAGAACCACGGGCACCGGAGTCGGCCATCATGTAGATGGAGTTGAAGGACTCCTGATCCACCTGTTTGCCGTGACGGTCGGTTGTTTTTTCCTTGCTGAGCTGGGCCATCATGACCTTGCCCACTTCGTCGCCCGTCTTGCCCCAGATGTCCACCACTTTGTTGTAGCGCTCGCCAGCGGTCACCAGGCCCGAGACGTACTGCTGCTCGATTTCTTTGACTTCTTTCTCGGCGCGTTCAATCAGGCCTTGTTTCTCTTTGGGCACCAACATGTCGTCGATGGCGATCGAGATACCGGCGCGCGTGGCCAAGCGGAAACCTGCTTGCAACAACTTGTCGGCAAACACCACCGTGTCCTTCAAGCCGCACTTGCGGAAGGAGGTGCTGATGAGGCGAGAAATTTCTTTCTTCTTCAATGCCTTATTGATGTTGCTGAACGGCAAGCCCTTGGGCAAGATTTCAGACAGTAAGGCGCGGCCCACCGTGGTGTCCACGAGTTTGGTCGATGCCGTGAAGGCACCTGTTTCCTTATTCTTGGTGTACTCGGTCAAGCGCACGCTGATCTTGGTCGTGATTTCCACTTCCTTGTTGTCCAGCGCACGTTCGACTTCACCAATGTTGGAGAAGATGATGCCTTCGCCCTTGGCGTTGATACGTTCACGGGTGGCGTAGTAAAGGCCCAGCACCACGTCCTGCGAAGGAACAATGGAAGGCTCACCGCTGGCGGGGAACAAAATGTTGTTCGATGCCAGCATCAAGGTGCGTGCTTCCATCTGCGCTTCGATGGACAGCGGCACGTGAACAGCCATCTGGTCGCCGTCGAAGTCGGCGTTGAAAGCCGAACAAACGAGCGGGTGCAATTGAATGGCCTTGCCTTCAATCAAGACAGGTTCAAACGCCTGAATACCCAAACGGTGCAGCGTAGGCGCACGGTTGAGCATCACCGGGTGCTCTTTGATGACTTCTTCCAGAATGTCCCACACCACCGGCGTGCCGGCTTCCACTTCCTTTTTCGCCGCCTTGATGGTGGTGGCGATGCCCATGGCTTCCAGGCGCGAGAAGATGAAAGGTTTGAACAGTTCCAGGGCCATCAACTTGGGCAAACCGCACTGGTGCAACTTGAGCGTTGGGCCCACCACGATCACGGAACGACCGGAGTAGTCCACGCGTTTGCCCAGCAAGTTCTGGCGGAAACGACCGCTCTTGCCTTTGATCATGTCGGCCAGCGACTTCAGTGCACGCTTGTTGGCACCCGTCATGGCTTTGCCGCGGCGGCCGTTGTCCAGCAAGCTGTCTACGGCTTCCTGCAACATGCGCTTCTCGTTGCGCACGATGATTTCCGGGGCCTTCAACTCCAGCAAACGTGCGAGACGGTTGTTGCGGTTGATGACGCGGCGGTAGAGGTCGTTCAAGTCCGACGTGGCGAAACGGCCGCCATCCAGTGGCACCAGGGGACGCAAGTCCGGCGGCAGCACAGGCAGCACGTCCATCACCATCCACTGGGGCTTGATGCCCGACTTCTTGAAGGCTTCCATCACCTTGAGGCGCTTGGAGTTCTTCTTGACCTTGAGCTCGGAGCCCGTCATGTCGCCACGCAGACGCTCGATTTCTTGGTCGAGGTCGATGTCTTCGAGCAGCTTCTTGACACCTTCGGCACCCATCAGCGCAATGAACTCGTCACCGAACTCCACACGCTTGGCGTCATAGTCGTCCTCGGTCATGATGCTGAATTTCTTCAGCGGGGTCATGCCGGGATCCACCACCACATAAGCTTCAAAGTAAAGCACGCGCTCGATGTCACGCAGCGTCATGTCGAGCACCAGGCCCAAACGGCTGGGGAGCGACTTCAAGAACCAAATGTGGGCGCAAGGAGCCGCCAAGTCGATGTGGCCCATGCGGTCACGGCGAACCTTGGTTTGTGTGACTTCAACGCCGCACTTCTCGCAGATCACGCCACGGTGCTTGAGGCGTTTGTACTTGCCGCACAGGCACTCATAGTCCTTGATCGGGCCAAAAATCTTGGCGCAGAACAGGCCGTCACGCTCGGGCTTGAAGGTACGGTAGTTGATGGTTTCGGGTTTTTTGACTTCACCGAAGGACCAAGACCGGATTTTTTCGGGAGACGCCAGGCCAATTTTGATGGCATCGAAATGCTCATCGGGCGTGAACTGGCGGAACAGATCGAGTAAACCTTTCATGTTCTCTTGTCCTTTAATTAGTTGCGTTCGAGTTCAATGTCCAGGCCCAAGGAACGGATTTCCTTGATCAAGACGTTGAACGACTCCGGCATACCGGCTTCGATGGCGTGTTCGCCTTTGACGATGCTCTCGTACACCTTGGTGCGGCCGTTCACGTCGTCGGACTTCACGGTCAGCATTTCCTGCAGCACGTAGCTGGCGCCGTAGGCTTCGAGTGCCCAGACCTCCATCTCGCCGAAACGTTGACCACCGAACTGGGCCTTGCCGCCCAGCGGTTGCTGGGTAACCAAGCTGTAGGGGCCGGTGGAACGGGCATGCATCTTGTCGTCCACCAAGTGGTGCAGTTTCAAGACGTGCATGTAACCCACCGTGACAGGACGCTCAAAAGCGTCGCCCGTGCGACCATCGTGCAAGGTGGCTTGCGTGCGCGTAGCGGTCAAGCCTTTGGCCTTGGCGATGTCGTCGGGGTATGCGAGTTTGAGCATGCCGCGAATTTCTTCCTCGGCAGCACCGTCGAACACCGGCGTCGCGAACGGCACGCCTTTGCTCAGGTTGCCGGCCATTTCCAAAATCTCGGCGTCGCTCAAGTGGTCGAGTTTTTCGGTTTTGCCGCCGGACTTGTTGTACAGCTCGTCCAGGAACTGGCGCATCTCGGCCACCTTGGCTTGGGCTTGCAGCATGTCACCAATGCGTTGACCAATGCCTTTGCCGGCCCAGCCCAAATGCACTTCCAGCACCTGGCCCACGTTCATGCGCGATGGCACGCCCAGTGGGTTGAGCACGATGTCGCACGGTGTGCCGTCGGCCATGTAGGGCATGTCTTCCACGGGCGCGATCTTGGAGACCACACCTTTGTTGCCGTGGCGACCGGCCATCTTGTCACCGGGTTGCAAGCGGCGCTTGACCGCCAAGTAGACCTTGACCATCTTGAGCACGCCCGCGGGCAGTTCGTCGCCCTGGGTGAGTTTCTTGCGCTTTTCTTCAAAGGCCAGGTCAAAGCTGTGGCGCGTTTGATCCATGGAGTTTTTGATGGACTCCAACTGATTGGCCACGTCTTCATCAGCAGGACGGATGTCGAACCAATGGTATTTGTCGAAACTCGTCAAATAGGCCTTGTCGATGGTCGTGCCTTTGGCGATCTTTTGCGGACCACCGTTGGCCACCTTGCCAACAAGCAGCTTCTCAATCCGGTCAAAGGCGTCGGCTTCCACGATACGCAGCTGGTCGTTCAAGTCCAGGCGGTAGCGCTTGAGTTCGTCGTCGATGATCTGCTGGGCGCGTTTGTCGCGTGGAATGCCTTCACGGGTGAAGACCTGCACGTCGATCACGGTGCCCATGGTGCCTTGATCCACGCGCAAGGAGGTGTCCTTCACGTCGGAGGCTTTTTCACCGAAGATGGCGCGCAGCAGTTTTTCTTCTGGCGTCAGCGTCGTTTCGCCTTTGGGAGTGACCTTGCCGCAAAGCGTATCGCCAGGGCCGACTTCAGCACCCACGTAGACGATGCCCGACTCGTCCAGGCGAGCCAGTTGCTGCTCGGACAAGTTTGGAATGTCACGGGTGATTTCTTCGGAACCCAGCTTGGTGTCACGTGCCATGACCACCAACTCCTCGATGTGGATCGAAGTGTAGCGGTCGTCGGCGATGACACGTTCGCTGATCAGGATCGAATCTTCGAAGTTGTAGCCGTTCCAAGGCATGAAGGCCACCAGCATGTTCTGGCCCAGGGCCAGCTCGCCGATGTCGGTCGATGCGCCGTCGGCGATGATGTCCTCGGCAGACACCTTGTCGCCGCGTTTGACGATGGGGCGCTGGTGGATGTTGGTGTTTTGGTTGGAACGCTGGTACTTGATGAGGTTGTAGATGTCTACACCGACTTCACCGGCCACGGTTTCTTTGTCGTTGACGCGGATCACGATGCGGTTGGTGTCGACATAGTCCACGATGCCGCCACGTTTGGCCGCCACCACGGTGCCGGAGTCTTTCGCGGCCACACGCTCCACACCGGTACCGACCAGCGCTTTTTCAGGACGCAGTGTGGGCACGGCCTGGCGCTGCATGTTGGCGCCCATCAAGGCGCGGTTCGCATCGTCGTGCTCCAAGAAGGGCACGAGCGACGCGGCTACCGACACGATCTGCGTCGGTGCCACGTCCATGTATTGGATGCGTTCGGCCGAGGTCAGCACCGACTCGCCGTTGTCACGCGCACTGACCAGCTCGTCGATCAAACGGCCTTCTTTGTCCAGCGTGGCGCTAGCCTGGGCGATGACGTACTTGCCTTCTTCGATGGCGGACAGGTAGTCGATGTCCATGGTGACCTTGCCATCGACGACGCGGCGGTAAGGCGTTTCCAGGAAACCATACTCGTTGAGCTGGGCATACAGCGCCAGCGAGTTGATCAGACCAATGTTCGGACCTTCTGGGGTTTCGATCGGGCAAACGCGGCCATAGTGGGTCGGGTGCACGTCACGAACTTCAAAGCCAGCACGCTCACGGGTCAAGCCGCCTGGGCCCAGGGCCGAGACACGGCGCTTGTGTGTGATCTCGGACAGTGGGTTGGTCTGGTCCATGAACTGCGACAACTGCGACGCGCCGAAGAACTCCTTCAAAGCCGCAGAGATAGGCTTGGAGTTGATCAGGTCGTGCGGCATCAGGGCTTCGGTTTCGGCCTGGCCCAAACGTTCCTTCACTGCCTTTTCGATACGTGCCAAGCCTGAGCGGTATTGGTTCTCTGCCAACTCACCGACGCAGCGCACACGGCGATTGCCCAGGTGGTCGATGTCGTCGACTTCACCTCGACCGTTGCGCAACTCCACCAGAATCTTGACCACATCAAGGATGTCCTCGTTGGACAAGGTCATGGGGCCTTCGGGGATGTCGCGGCCCACGCGGGCGTTGAACTTCATGCGACCCACACGCGACAAATCGTAGGTGTCGGCGCTGTAGAACAAGCGGTTGAAGAGCGCTTCCACTGCATCTTCAGTGGGCGGCTCGCCAGGGCGCATCATGCGGTAGATGGCAATACGGGCAGCAAGCTGGTCGGCAGTTTCATCCGCAGCCAAGGTTTGCGAAATGTAAGCGCCCTCGTCCAACTCGTTGGTGTACAGCGCCTGGATGTCCTTGATACCAGCAACACGCAGCTTCTTGAGCAAGGTTTCGGTCAATTCCTCGTTGGCCTTGGCGATGATCTCGCCAGTGTCAGCGTCAACGATGTTGCGGGCCAGCACACGGCCGGCCAGGAAGTCTTCGGGCACGGAGATGAATTGGGTCTCGGATTGCTCCAAGGCGCGGGTGTGGCGGGCGGTGATGCGCTTGTCTTTTTCCACCACCACGTTGCCGTTTTTGTCGGTGATGTCAAAACGTGCCACCTCGCCACGCAGGCGGTCGGCCACGAACTCCAGCTGAGCGCCTGAGTCCATCAGACGGAAGGTGTCAAAAACAAAGAAGTGCGCCAGGATGGACTCTGGATTCAGGCCAATGGCCTTGAGCAAAATCGTCACCGGCATCTTGCGGCGGCGGTCAACGCGGAAGTACAGGATGTCTTTCGCATCAAACTCGAAGTCCAACCACGAGCCACGGTAAGGAATGATGCGGGCCGAGAACAAGAGCTTGCCGCTGGAGTGGGTTTTGCCTTTGTCGTGCTCGAAGAACACACCAGGTGAGCGGTGCAGCTGCGACACGATGACGCGCTCGGTACCGTTCACGATGAAAGAGCCATAGTCGGTCATGAGCGGCACTTCGCCCATGTAAACCTCTTGCTCCTTGATTTCCTTGACCGTTTTGGCCTGCGGGCTCTCACGGTCGTAAATGATCATTTGCAACTTGGCACGCACAGCCGATGCGTAGGTCAAGCCACGCACCTGGCATTCCCGCGTGTCGAAGGCCGGTTTGGCCATGTTGAATTCGAGGAATTTCATCTCCACAAACCCATTGTGCGAGACGATGGGAAAAGCGGACACGAAGGCAGCTTGCAACCCTTCGGTTTTGCGTTTTTGCGGTGGAACGTCTTTTTGCAAGAAGGCGACGTAAGACTCCTTCTGCATCGTCAACAAATAGGGAACGCTGAGAACACTCTCGCGTTTGCCGAAGCTTTTGCGAATGCGTTTGCGTTCGGTGTAGCTGTAGGGATTTGCGTGCTGCTGTGCCATTGGTACTCTCACTCCATCTCAGAAATTGCTCCCTGGCCTAGGGAGCGCATTCGTCGGCAACTGTCTGCCTGAACCTTTTGGACAACGCCAAAGGGTCGGCTTCTCAAGTTTGGTGATTGGCCACTACCAATCGCTGGCGGACAACCGTGGCCTTGCACCACAGTCCGACCAAACTCGCTCTCTGCAGTCGGTTCAGAGAACTTCAAAACTCACTTGAAAACCCATCACGTCGCAACGTGATGGGTTTTCAAGTGCGTCTCACCTGTCGTCAAGGCAAAAAACAAGCCATGAACAAAGAACAAAAGGCTGGGTGCCAAAAAAGCACCCAGCCCTTGAGCAAAACGATGTTTACTTGATCTCGGCCTTGGCACCGGCTTCGACCAATTTCTTGAGTGCAGCTTCAGCATCAGCTTTGGCAACAGCTTCTTTGACGGCCTTTGGAGCGCCATCCACCAAGTCCTTGGCTTCTTTCAGGCCCAAGCCCGTCAATTCGCGCACGGCCTTGATGACCGACACCTTGTTGGCGCCAGCGTCGAGCAACATCACGTTGAACTCGGTTTTCTCTTCAGCAGCAGCGGCAGCGCCACCGCCAGCACCACCAGCGGAAGGTGCAGCCACAGCAGCTGCGGACACGCCGAATTTCTCTTCGATGGCCTTGACCAGGTCGTTGAGTTCGAGAACGGACATGGAGTCCAGGGAAGACAAAAATGCGTCTTTATCGAATGCCATTTTGAATATCTTTCAATACAGAGGTTGAATTGTTTGAAACGCGAGTTTGAAACGCCAGGATGCGTTGTCAGGATCAAGCGGCGGCTTCGGCTGGGCCGGCCTTGGCGGCAGCCACTGCACCCAGCACGCGCGCGAAGCGGGCAATGGGCGACTGCAGCAAACCAGCCACTTGGGTGAGCAGCACTTCTTTGCTGGGCACAGCAGCCAAGGCTTTTACGCCATCAGCATTGAGTGCTTTGCCACCGAAGGCTCCACCTTTGACGATCAACTTGTCATTGCCTTTGGCGAAGTCAGCGATGACTTTGGCCGCAGCAATGGCGTCTTCTGAAAAACCATAGATCAGCGGACCGACCATGCTCTCAGCGGCCACTTCAAACGGCGTGCCAGCCACAGCGCGGCGAGCCAGGGTGTTCTTCAATACATGAAGGTACACGCCTTTGTCGCGCGCCTGCTTACGCAGCGCGTCCAAGTGAGCCACGGTGAGGCCACGGTATTCGGCCAGCGCGAGCGTTTGCGAGCGTGCCACTTGGGCTGCCACATCCGTCACTACGGCTGCTTTCTCGTTGCGATTGAGACTCAAGGTCTTCTCCTCACATCACGTGTTCTTTGACCACCGCTTTTGCAACACGGCAATCTCCAAACACACCACGAATCAGCGACCTCTGCTTTCAGGAATTTGAGTTCCTTGATCAGTGGGATCGCCATCTGCGCGGGCTTCGAGTTCGGTTTGCACCTGGCTCTCGATTAAGCGACCTGCTGGTCGCACCTGCGGTCTTGGATGACCTGAGAACTCTCGCCCTCAGTCCACCAAACTCTTCGGGCAAGCGCCAGACCAGCGCTTGCCCTGCATTGCTTTAGTTCTGTGCTTGTGCGTTGATCGACGCCACGTCCACACGGGCGCCCACGCCCATGGTGGAGGAGACCGCCACCTTGCGCAGGTAAACACCCTTGCTCGATGCAGGCTTGGCTTTGTTCAAAGCTTCGATCAGCGCGCGCAAATTGCCGACGAGCTTGTCCGAATCAAACGAGCGGCGACCAATCGTGCTGTGCACGATGCCGGCTTTGTCGACACGGAATTGCACCTGGCCAGCTTTGGCATTACGAACGGCTTGAGCGACATCAGGGGTCACGGTACCGACCTTCGGGTTAGGCATCAGGCCGCGGGGGCCCAGCACTTGACCCAAGGTACCAACGATGCGCATCGTGTCAGGGGATGCGATCACCACGTCGAAGTTCATGTTGCCGGCCTTGATTTGTTCGGCCAGGTCTTCCATGCCAACGATGTCAGCACCAGCTGCCTTGGCTTCTTCAGCCTTGGCACCTTGAGCGAACACGGCCACACGTTTGGTTTTGCCGGTGCCGTTAGGCAACACCACGGCACCACGCACCACTTGGTCAGATTTTTTGGCGTCAATGCCGAGCTGCACCGCCACGTCGATGGACTCATCGAATTTGGCAGTGGCGCACTCTTTGACAATGCTCAGCGCGTTGTCAATGGCATAGAGCTTCAGGCTGTCGACTTTGCCGACCAGCGCTTTTTGTTTTTTTGTGAGCTTAGGCATTCTTTAGACTCCTTCGACCGTCACGCCCATGGACCGGGCAGACCCAGCGATGGTGCGAACTGCCGCATCCAGGTTGGCCGCGGTCAAGTCTTTCAACTTGATATTGGCGATTTCTTCAATCTGGGCGCGGGTGAGTTTGCCCACCTTTTGCGAGTTAGCGCGGGGCGAGCCCTTGTCCAACTTGATGGCCTTCTTGATCAGCACGGTGGCTGGGGGCGTCTTCAGAATGAAGGTGAAGGATTTGTCCGCGAAAGCGGTAATCACCACCGGCAGCATCAGGCCGGGTTCAACGCCTTGGGTCTGGGCATTGAATGCCTTGCAGAACTCCATGATGTTGAGGCCGCGCTGACCCAGAGCTGGGCCGATCGGTGGCGAGGGGTTGGCCTTACCGGCCGGTACTTGCAGCTTGATAAAGCCGACGATTTTCTTTGCCATGTTTCACTTCTTTAAATCGAACCACGCGACGCTTGCACGTTAAGCGGCCCTTGAGTTCAAACGCCCAAGATTGGTTACTGGGGCTCCTCTTGCCGGTATCTCGTCACCAGCAGCAACGGGTGCGTTGTTTGTCAGCGTTTAAACCAACATGAGCACACACCGGCTCGTTCTAACCTTTTACCTGCCGGCCCTTCGGGCCTTTGGTGAAAAGTCTGACGATGAAATCGTCAGACTTTTTGTCTCAATACAAACGCAAAACAAATGATCGGCGAAAGGTCTGATGATTTCATCATCAAACCTTTTCAACCTGTCCGAAATCCAATTCCACAGGCGTTGCACGACCAAAAATCGTGACCGATACGCGGACTTTGGACTTGTCGTAATTCACGTCCTCGACAGCACCGTTGAAGTCGGTGAATGGACCTTCTTTGACTCGAACCATTTCGCCCACAGACCACTCCACCTTGGGCCGAGGCTTTTCAATGCCCTCTTGCATTTGGCTGACGATCTTCATGACCTCGGCTTCCGAGATGGGAGCCGGACGGTTTTTGGCGCCGCCGACAAAACCGGTGACCTTGTTGGTGTGCTTCACCAAATGCCAAGAGTCGTCGGCCATTTCCATTTCAACCAGCACGTAACCAGGAAAGAAACGTCTCTCGGTCACAGACTTCTTGCCGTTCTTGAGCTCAACCACTTCTTCCATCGGCACCAAGATGCGGCCAAACTTGTCTTGCATGCCGGAGCGGTCAATGCGCTCACGCAAATTGCGCTCGACGGCCTTCTCCATGCCCGAATAAGCATGCACCACATACCAACGTTTGTTGGAAGCGGGTGCCAACGAGGCGGATAACGCCTCAGGTACAGCCTCAGGCAGCAGGTTTTGATCGCTCATGTCTTGGTCCTCAACGCTTCCAACCCAACACCAGGTCGTAAAGGACCCACTCCACGGTTTTGTCCGTCACCCACAAAAATAGCGCCATCACAAAAACGAAAGCGAACACATAGAGCGTCATTTGTCCAGCCTCTTTTCGCGTGGGCCAAACAACTTTACGAACTTCGCGCACCGAATCGCGGCCATAAGCAATGAGCTGTTTTCCGGGCTCGGAGACAAAAAACACAGCAGCAGCGACGACCAACAAACCGAGCATGGCAAACACACGCAACCACAGGTCTTGTTTGCCCAAGACATAAAACGCCGCCACGGCGGCTGCAGCCAGCACCGCACTGGCCACCAGCTTGGCTTTGTCAGCGCCTGTGGAAATGGTTTCTACAGAAGTGTTGGACATGTGTTCTCTATTTCAACTGACCAAGAGAGCAGCACCTTACACGGCCACTCCAAGGCAAAAACTACCGTCTTCAGCATCAATATCAAGGCAGATCGTTGTCACCAACAGCACGCTTGCGCACACTTTGGTGCATTGCGGACTGCAGCTGCCAACAACCTTGAACCGTTAGCCACCAGCCTTCCATGTCACAAGAAGACTTGGCAGGGGCGGAGGGCATCGAACCCCCAACCTCTGGTTTTGGAGACCAGCGCTCTGCCAATTGAGCTACGCCCCTAACGATTCAAACCAGATATCAAAACTTCAAACTTTGAGACTTCAAAGCGCCGACTCCTTTTGAGAGCCAGCGCCTGGGTCCGAACAGACGATCCCTGGCACCACGCGGGCACCAGGAATTAATCAAAAATCACTCAATGATCTTAGCCACGACACCCGCACCGACGGTACGACCACCTTCACGAATGGCGAAGCGCAGACCTTCTTCCATCGCGATCGGGTTGATCAGCTTGACGGTGATGCTGACGTTGTCGCCGGGCATGACCATCTCTTTGTCTTTGGGCAGCTCGACCGCGCCGGTCACGTCCGTGGTGCGGAAGTAGAACTGGGGACGGTAGTTGTTGAAGAATGGCGTGTGACGACCACCTTCGTCTTTGCTCAAGACGTAGATCTCAGCGGTGAAGTGGGTGTGGGGCTTGACGCTGGCGGGTTTGCACAGCACTTGGCCGCGCTGCACGTCTTCGCGCTTGGTGCCGCGCAACAAGATACCGACGTTGTCGCCAGCTTGACCTTGGTCGAGCAGCTTGCGGAACATTTCCACGCCGGTGCAGGTGGTCTTTTGGGTGGCGGTGATGCCGACGATTTCGATTTCTTCGCCGACTTTGATGATGCCGCGCTCAATACGGCCCGTCACCACGGTGCCGCGACCAGAGATGGAGAAAACGTCTTCGACAGGCATCAGGAATGCACCGTCGACTGCACGCTCAGGTGTAGGGATGTAGCTGTCCAGCGCATCGGCCAACTTCAAAATGGCGCCTTCGCCGAGTTCGCCTTTGTCACCCTCCATGGCGAGCTTGGCGCTGCCGTGAACGATGGGGGTTTTGTCGCCAGGGAAGTCGTATTTGTCGAGCAGCTCGCGCACTTCCATTTCCACCAGCTCCAGGAGCTCGGCGTCATCGACCATGTCGCACTTGTTGAGAAAGACAATGATGTAAGGCACGCCCACTTGGCGAGCCAAGAGGATGTGCTCACGGGTTTGTGGCATGGGGCCGTCAGCGGCCGAGCACACCAAAATAGCGCCGTCCATCTGTGCAGCACCAGTAATCATGTTCTTCACATAGTCGGCGTGCCCAGGGCAGTCGACGTGTGCATAGTGGCGGGTGGCTGTTTCGTACTCAACGTGGGCGGTGTTGATGGTGATGCCGCGCGCTTTTTCTTCGGGTGCCGCGTCAATCTGGTCGTAGGCCTTGGCCTCGCCGCCGAACTTGCTGGCCAAAATCGTCGTGATGGCCGCTGTCAGCGTGGTCTTGCCGTGGTCCACGTGCCCAATCGTGCCCACGTTCACGTGGGGCTTGGTACGTTCAAATTTGCCTTTTGCCATGCTCAGCTCCTCAAATCGCGAGAAAAATGTTCGAAAAAGGATTCAAAAAACACAAATTCTGGTGCCCATGGCGCGGATCGAACGCGCGACCTCTCCCTTACCAAGGGAGTGCTCTACCACTGAGCCACATGGGCGACACACAAAACCAACCAACACACAACGTTGCATGCAGGCACAGGCTTGACCCTTCCAATTCAATCAAACCTCTACCAGCAGGCAACCCATCAATCCTGGAGCGGGAGACGGGAATCGAACCCGCGTCATTAGCTTGGAAGGCTAGGGTTCTACCATTGAACTACTCCCGCTCGGGAGCCCCACTTCACATCACTTTCAACCTCAAAAAATCAGGTCTCGCCTGGTGGAGGAGGCTGGATTCGAACCAGCGTAGGCGTAAGCCAACAGATTTACAGTCTGCCCCCTTTAGCCACTCGGGCACCCCTCCGGCTAGCCTTCTAGTATAGCACCCCTGCGCAGACTTGGGCAAGTTACGGAATGCGGCACCCCGCCTCAACCTGGGCTGAAACCTGATCCAGCCAAATTTTTTGCAGGTCGGCCCGCTGCGGCAGGGGGTGACGAAAAGCCGTCAAACCCTCGGGAATACCCAAAATCGGGTGGCCGTTCATGGCGCTCAGCGCTTGTTGCGCCAATGGTTGCAGGGTCGGGTTCAAGCCCCAGGCGCGCAATACCGGGGTGGCAGTGGGTCCCAAAGCTTGAATCAGTTCGACTTGACGCTCGGGGGAGAACATGGAGTGGCTGGGGTCCGCAGCGTACTTCCCCAGCTTGACGAAAAGCTCGGCGCTTTTGGGTGTGCGCAAATCCGACAAGTTCAACACCCGGGCGTGCCGCCATGTTTTGCCCTTGGCTTGGGCCCGGAGCATCAAGCGCAGTATTTGGTACTGCGTGTTGTCTGGACGCGTCGGCACAAAACCGTCGTGACTGTCCATACTGGGCAAAGGCTGTGACGACCCGGGATTCATCATCACCACAACCAAGTCAGCGGGTGCGTTGATGGCTTGTTCGGGACTCCAATCCACCGGGAAAAGCTCCAGGTGGCTGCGCAGTCGCTCAGGCGTTCCGGCGATGGTGGCTTCGTAAAACCGTCCCCACACATGGAATCGGGTCAGCAACTCGCTGGCGGGCCACCAGCTCATCCGAAGAGCGCCACCAAGGCGAGTCCCGGGTTGTCGGCGCGCATGAAGGCTTCGCCCACCAAAAAGGCGTGCACTTGTGCGGCACGCATGCGCTGCACATCGGCTTTTTGCAAAATACCGCTTTCCGTCACCAGCAAGCGGTCCGCCGGCACCTGCGCCAAAAGCCCCAGCGTCACGTCCAAACTGACTTCAAAGCTGCGCAAGTTACGGTTGTTGATGCCCACCAGCGGCGTTTTTAAGCGCAAAGCGCGATCCAACTCAAACCCATCGTGCACTTCCACCAGCACGGCCATGCCCAGCTCCAGCGCTTGCGCTTCCAGGTCTGACATCAGCGCATCGTCCAGGCAGGCCGCGATGAGCAAGATGCAGTCGGCCCCCATGGCACGGGCCTCGAACACCTGGTAGGCATCGACCATGAAGTCTTTGCGCAGCACGGGCAAAGCACAAGCGGCGCGCGCTTGTTGCAAGTAGGCGGCAGAGCCTTGGAAAAAGGATTCGTCGGTGAGCACGCTCAAACAGGCTGCACCGTGTTCGGCGTAACTGCTTGCGATCTCGGCTGGCACAAAACGCTCGCGCAACACGCCTTTGCTCGGGCTGGCCTTTTTGACTTCGGCAATGACGGCTGCGTCACCCTGCGTGATGCGCGTACGCATCGCTTGAACGAAATCACGCTGGCCACCCAAGGACTCTGCATCACGGCGCAGACTGACCAGATCACGATGGGCCCGGGCGGCACGAATTTCGTCGTGTTTGACGGCCACGATTTTGTTAAGGATGTCACTCATGGTGCGCTGACCGACGATGCGAAAGTCTGGGTGCGCGATACAAACTGCTCCAGCTTCTGCAGGGCGTGGCCTGAAGCCAGCGCCTCACGCGCCAAGTTCACGCCTTGCGCAATATCAGGTGCGACATTGGCCGCATAAAGGGCCACGCCGGCGTTGAGCAAAACGATGTCACGCGCGGCGCTGGCCTCGTTGCGAAGCACCGCCATCAACATCGATTTGGAATGCTCGGGGTTGTCCACCTTCAAGGCGCGCTGGCCACTCATGGAAAAACCGAAATCCTCCGGGTGGATCTCATATTCACTGATTTGGCCGTTGCGCAATTCACCCACCAGAGTCGTCGCACCGAGAGAGACTTCGTCCATCCCGTCACGGCCATACACCACCAGCGCGTGCTCCGCACCCAGACGCTGCAAAGCACGCACTTGAATGCCCACCAGATCGGCGTGAAAAACACCCATCAGGATGTTGGGCGCAGAGGCTGGGTTGGTGAGCGGCCCCAGGATATTGAAGAGGGTGCGCACACCCAATTCCTTGCGCACCGGCGCAACGTTCTTCATCGCTGGATGGTGGTTGGGCGCAAACATGAAACCGATGCCGGTCTCGGCAATGCAGTCGGCAATCTGGATGGGCGACAAGGTGAGCTTGACGCCCAGTGCTTCCAGCACATCGGCACTGCCCGATTTGCTGGAAACGCTGCGGCCTCCATGTTTGCTAACTCGTGCGCCTGCCGCAGCAGCCACAAACATGGTGCAGGTGGAGATGTTGAACGTGTGCGACCCATCCCCGCCAGTGCCCACGATATCGACCAAATGCTGGCGGTCGGCCACCTCCACTTTGGTGGAGTACTCACGCATCACTTGCGCTGCGGCGGTGATCTCGCCGATGGTTTCCTTCTTCACTCGCAAGCCCACCAGCAGCGCTGCCATCATCACCGGCGACATCTCGCCGGACATGATGCGGCGCATCAACGCCAACATCTCGTCATGAAAAATTTCGCGGTGTTCGATGACGCGGGCCAAAGCCTCGTGGTCGGTGATGCTCATCGCGGTGCTCCAATCAAACTTTGGTTTTTAAACAGTAGTCACGCACGGCGTCCACAGCGCGCTCAATGCCAGCGGCATCGACATCCAAATGCGTGACAAAACGCAAACGATACAAGCCCGTGGCAAGGACACCTCGCGCTTTCAAATGCGCGAGCAACCCATCGCCCAGCCTGGGGTCCAGATCGGCAAAGACAATGTTGGTTTGCGGCACTTGCACCGTCACGCCGGAAATGCCTTGCAGGGCCATTGCCATTTGAGTGGCGAGCGCATGGTCCTGCGCCAAACGCTCCACATGGTGGGTCAGCGCATAGTCGGCGGCGGCGGCCAAGAAGCCTGCTTGGCGCATTCCGCCCCCGGCCATTTTTCGCCAGCGGTGGGCGCGTTGGATGAACTCACGCGAGCCCGCCAAGGCCGAACCGATGGGTGCCCCCAATCCTTTTGAGAAGCACACCGACACACTGTCAAAACCTGCCGCGATGGTTTTCGCAGACTCGCCAGATGCAATCGCCGCGTTGAACAGCCGTGCGCCATCCAGGTGCGTCGCCAAACCCTTGCTTTTGGCCAACGAAGTGGCCGCTTGTAAATAGGTCAGCGGCATGACCCGGCCACCCAGGGTGTTTTCCAGGCAGAGCAAGCGGCTGGGGGCGAAGTGGGCATCGTTCGGTTTGATGGCGGCGGCAATCTTGTCCAATGACAAAGTCCCGTCATCTTCATGGTCGATGGGCTGGGGCTGCACACTGCCCAGCACCGCTGCGCCGCCCGCCTCCCAGCGGTAGGTGTGCGCCTGCTGGCCGACGATGTATTCGTCACCACGTGCACAGTGGCTCATGATGGCCACCAAATTGCTCTGTGTTCCAGAAGGCAGGAAAAGCGCAGCTTCTTTGCCAAGGTCGGCGGCAATTCGCTCTTGCAAGGCATTCACCGTGGGGTCATCGCCAAAGACATCGTCCCCCAACTCGGCCGCCATCATCGCCTCGCGCATACCCGCAGTAGGCCGAGTAACGGTGTCGCTGCGTAAATCCACGATCGGCATCACGGCTTGAGCTCCAAGAAGTTTTTCAGCATGGCGTGCCCATGTTCGGTCAGGATGGACTCGGGGTGAAACTGCACACCTTCCAGTGGCGTTTTCGTGCCGGCCAGTTCGCGGTGGCGCACACCCATGATTTCGCCGTCGTCCGTGGTGGCACTGACCTCCAGTACGGCAGGCAGCGTCTCACGTTCAATCGCCAAGGAGTGGTAACGAATGACGCTGAACTGCTCGGGCAAATCGCTGAACACACCCCGTTTGTCCGTTCGTATGGTGCTGGCCTTGCCGTGCATTTGCACTTGGGCACGGATGACCTTCCCGCCCAAGGCCGCACCTATGCTTTGGTGACCCAAACACACCCCCAGCAGCGGCAACTTGCCGGTGAAATATCGAATGGCTTCAATACAAATACCAGCTTCCGCAGGAGAACATGGGCCGGGCGAGAGCACCAGCCGGTCAGGCTTCAACTCAGCCACACCCTGGACAGTGATTTCGTCGTTGCGGAACACCCGAACATCTTCACCCAGTTCTGCAAAGTACTGCACCAGGTTGAAGGTGAAGCTGTCGTAGTTGTCAATCATGATCAACATGTCAGAACCCTTCCTCAACGAGTTCGGCCGCGCGCAATAGTGCGCGGGCTTTGTGTTCGGTTTCTCTCCACTCCAGCTCGGGAACAGAGTCGGCCACCACACCCGCCGCAGCCTGCACATGCAGCACACCGTCTTTGATGATGCCGGTACGAATGGCGATGGCCAGGTCCATGTCACCAGCGAAACTCAAGTAGCCGCACGCACCGCCGTAAATGCCGCGTTTGACAGGCTCCAGCTCGTCGATGATTTCCATGGCCCGCACTTTCGGCGCGCCCGTCAACGTGCCGGCCGGGAAGGTGGCCTTGAGCACATCGAGGTTGGTGGTGCCTTCTTTGAGCAAACCCTCAACGTTGCTGACGATGTGCATCACGTGGGAGTAACGCTCCACCACAAAGGCTTCGGTGACTTTGACGCTGCCGGTTTGGGCAATGCGGCCAATGTCGTTGCGGGCCAGGTCGATCAGCATCAAATGCTCAGCGCGTTCTTTCGGGTCGGCGCTCAGCTCCAGTTCCAGCGCTTTGTCGAGCTCGGGTGTAGCGCCGCGTGGACGCGTGCCCGCCAGAGGGCGGATGGTGACTTTGGCCCCATCCGGCGTTTTCTCTTGACGGACCAAAATTTCGGGTGAGGCCCCCACAATTTGGAAGTCGCCCATGTCGTAGAAATACATGTAAGGCGACGGATTGAGCGAGCGCAGTGCACGGTAGAGGCTGAGAGGGCTTTGATCGTATTGTTTGGACAGGCGCTGGCCAATTTGCACCTGCATCATGTCGCCGGCAGCGATGTAGTCTTTGCTTTTGAGCACGGCGGCGATGTAGTCGTCTTTGGCGAAGGAGCGCTGCACGGGCTGCGGCGCGGTTGGCTTCACGGCCGGCGCAGCGACGCTACGCTGCAAAGCTGCCGTGAGTTCTTCCAGCCGACGCAAAGCCCGCTCATAGGCCTGCGGTTCGGCGGGGTTGGCATAAACGATGAGGGACAAACGGTTGGAGAGGTTGTCGATCACCGCCAATTCTTCGCACTGCAGCAGCAGGATGTCGGGCGTGCCTATGGTGTCGGGCAAAGGTTTGGCTGGATGCGCCAATTTGGTCTCGACGTACCGCACGGCGTCATAACCGAAATAACCCGCCAAGCCGCCGCAAAACCGTGGCATGCCATCCAGCAGGGCCACCTTGAAGCGCTGTTGGTAGGTGGCGATGAAATCAAGGGGGTTGCCTTGATGGGTTTCAAGCACCTCACCATGGGTCACCACTTCGGTCACGGCGCTGTTGCCAAACCCCTGGGCACGCAGCAAGGTGCGCGCGGGCAAACCAATGAATGAATAGCGACCAAAACGCTCGCCGCCCACCACAGATTCCAGCAAAAAACTGCGTGCACCACGCCCATCGGCGTAGGCGAGTTTGAGGTAGAGCGACAGCGGGGTTTCAAGGTCGGCGAAGGCCTGTGCCATCACCGGGATGCGGTTGTAGCCTTGAGATGTCAAGGCGTTGAATTCAGCTTCAGAAATCATGGTGGCCCTCCACGGCCCGAGTTGGCGGCGGCTTGTGCCGCGCTGTCTCGAAAGGTCTGGTGATTGAGGCAGTGCCTCGTGGCAACCGGGCGTCGCATCAGCGACAGGCACGGCACGCGAACATCGGTGGCCACCCTAACGAAGCGGCGCGGGCGCAGCTCAGCAGGTGGCGCGAACGCGGCACCGCCAGGGCCAGGCTCCTCGGTCGGCCGACCCTTTGCTGTGGATTGCGTGCGTGAACATAGACGAAAAGTGTAGCAGCGAAGCGCTGGGGCAAACCCGAAGCTCCCGATGTTCAGTGTTCAATGTGGCACATGGCCGCCGCCGCGACCCCTCGCCCGTGTGTTGTTTGAAGTCCGTCGCATGCGTTGGCGCTCTTAGCCCGCATATTTCACCAGGGACAGGCCCGAGTGGGCTGTGATACGGCGCACTGGCCAGGATGTAGCAGGGCTTTGTCAAAACTTCGTTTTCGGACAGCCTGCTGTCCATCTGCGGAACGACCCGCGCTTGCAAGCGCGGGTGCGCCCTGCAAGGGAGACGACGGTGAGCACCGAGGGCGCACAGGTGCGAATGGATTGTGCCCGCGAGGCTAAGTCCGGACCAAAGCCTCTGGCTTTGGCGGAGCAACGCGGAAAGCAGGTCGTAGCACGGCTCAATCAACGGGGGCGTCCATGTACGGGTGTGTAGCGCTCGGACCCAATTGGATTTGGCACTCGAAGCCAAGAAAGTGAGCATTCATCCAGTGTTGCGGGGCATAGAAGAGCGACCTGGTGAAATATGCGGGCTAGGCCATGCGATCTGCAAAACTCCCTGCGGACGGCGACATCCCATCAGCCTGTAAGAGCTGGGCAAGAGCATCCATTGTCGATGGGTAGCACTCGAAACAAACAGGCTTTGAGCCTTGTCCCCTCTGGGCATGGATGAACTGTTACCAGCCACAGGAGCGCGATCAAGTGACGCCTGCCGTCTCATTTGAAAAAACAGAAACGGTGTTCTATGTGAGCAGTACAGATTCAAACCAGACGGAGAGAGAAATGGGCACCGAAAAAATCAATTGGACCCCGCAGCCTTTTCAACTGCCTGACACACCGACGCCAGGCAGCCGCGAAAAACGGCTGGGCCGCGATCCGTTCAACGGGATCAATGACAAACAAATGACCGCCACCAACTTGCCCAAGGAGCAAGGCGGCGGTGTCTTGCTGCAGTATTTCGTGTCAATGCCCAAGCCGGGCCAGTTGGGTCTGTCAGCCCCCAAAGATTTGGCGCTGATCCCAGAGTGGGCCGTTCAAGGAAAGGCCCGCGGTCAAGGCAACGAAACCTGGGAAGTGACCAAGAATGCGCGCGGCGGGCTTGAATTCAAATCCAGTCAGGGACGATCTGCCGAGTTGTCCAAAAGTGGTGACTATGTTCTGAAGGACGCCGCCACCACACTGGCACTCGGTGAGGAAAACGCCGTTTCCAATCTAAAAAAGGGGCAACGCTCGGACTGCTCACCTTTGCCCATGCCTTTCCCGTCCCCAGGCCGCTGTGTTCACGATGACATTCAGATGACCACCATGGCTGTGGGCGAAGAGGGTGAGATCGGCTGCGATCGGCGTAAGCCGCCACCTCCCAGCTTCGGCTGCGGCAATGTCGTCACCATGGCCTTTGGCATGGGCGAGGGTGACAGCGGCAGCGTTCGACCCAAACCACTACCTCCTAGCTTCGACATCGGCGAGATCACCACCATGGCTGTGGGCGAAGAGGGTGGGATCGGCAACGTCCGTCCCCAACCACTACCTCCCAGCTTCGGCTGCGGCGATGTCGTCACCATGGCCTTTGGCATGGGCGAGGGTGACAGCGGCAGCGTTCGACCCAAACCACTACCTCCTAGCTTCGACATCGGCGAGATCACCACCATGGCTGTGGGCGAAGAGGGTGGGATCGGCAACGTCCGCCCCCAACCACTACCTCCCAGCTTCGACAGCGGCAATGTCGTCACCATGGCCTTTGGCATGGGCGAAGGTGACAGCGGCAGCGTTCGACCCAAGAGTCCACAACCTCCCAGCCTCGACATCGGCGAGATTTCCGCTGATGAGGGCAAGTTCTTCATCGATTGGGAGAAAAAACTCAATGCACTGACCTTGCCCACCGGGGAGGGAGCGGACAAAAAAGCCGCAGTTTTCTCTGATGCGGAGGTGACGAAATTCACTGACTCCCTGGGCGAGAAACTGAAAGCCAAATTCTTCAATGCCAGTGACTTGGCCTTTGTGGCTCAGTCGTTTGACAACGAGCTGGCATCTGGGAAACCAAACTTTGCCACCTTGGAAAAAAGGCTGGACCTGTTCGGCAGCAGTGCACCTGTGGTGCCAAAACCTGAAGCAAACACCGGCTCCAGCACCAATGTGGAAGTGACGGTGAATGTGGGTGGCCCCAGAACCACGGGTTCGACCACGAGCAACACCAAACCTTCGTTGTCAGGTCTTTCTGCTGATATTTACGGCGCACTGAAAAGCATGGACGACGTGAACTCCAGCCTGCAGCGGTCCATTCGTAACGGCGACATCAACAAGTACAGCATTGGAACGATGGAAATGCCGGGCGCTTGGACGAAAGTTGCCATTCGTAATGTCGGAGCACGAGGCATTTTGGTTGGCAATGAGATCAGCCAAAGTCAAATGAACAAGGGTGTGATTGAAGCACTCAACAAAATGCTCAATGACTATCAAGACGAGCTCGACGAGGCGAAAGATACCTGAACATGACCCACAGGGTTGAGGCAAACTCACCCGAAGAATCTCAGTGATTCTTCGGGTGGCTTGAATTACTTCAGGAGAAAACAGATGGACTTGATCATGGCCGTTGCCAAAAGCACAGCAACATCGGGGGCCGATGTTTCACCAGCGGTTCGACACGGTGGTGTGGCTGGATCAGATTTTGCCGCGTTGATGAACTCCAAACGCAGCGCCGACACCCTGGCGAACAGTCCTTTGATTCAGGCTGTCAGAGGCATGTCGGACAGCCACAGAAACATGTTAGCCACCAAGACACCACCTCCCAGCTTCGACATCGGCGAGATCGTCACCTCCAAACCACTACCTGCTGGCTTCGACAGCGGCGATGTCATCACCATGGCCTTTGGTTTGGGCTAGTACTGCGACTCTGAAATAACAAAACATGAAAGCGTGCCTTCGCACCGATGGCGGCGTTGCAAATCCTCGCGATACCCCGGTATCGCTGCGGTTTGCGCCTTGCCATCGGTACGAATTCACCGCTTTCATTTGTTCCGTTATTTCAGAGTCGCAGTACTAGGGTGACAGCGGATCCATACGCCCCCATCTAACCAACCCTGCGCAGAAGCCTGAGGATGGTGTTTGAATTTAGGCAAAACAGATCACACGTTATTCACAAGGATGACTGAAAACATGGATACCAGGAACAAAGCCAGTGAATCCATCGAACCCGCCCTGCTGATAGCAGGGGGGTCGCGCGACACCGGAATTTGCCGCCTGGTAGCTGCGGCAGAGCGCAGGCAGTGTGCTTTTGTCGCGTGTCAATTCAACCCTCATCAAATTCCTGCTTTGTCTTGGGACTTGATGTCGGACGAGCTGCTGCTGCAGGGGATCCCGGTCAGACCGCAGGCCTTGTTCTTGCGCCATGATGTGTTCAACGCTTTGTCTTTTGATCACGACGCAGTCAAACAAGAGGCCTGCGCCCAGCAGGCCGATGGATGGCAAGCGACATGGCGAGGGTGGCTTTTGGTTCACTCTGAGGCGCGCGTACTGAACCGGGGGTTTCTGGCGCGCGTATTCAGCAAGCCGCACCAGTTGGTCCTCGCTCACCGACTAGGCCTGCGGATTCCGCGCACTTTGATCGCGAACGACATGGCGGCGCTGCGCGAACGCGCTGCCGAGGAGAACTGCATCGTCAAGCCGGTACAGGGCGGTCAATTCACGGCCTGCCTGTCCAGCACGCTGCTGAACTGCCCAGCCGACGCTCTAGCCAGCTTGATGCCGGCCATTGTCCAATCCCGGCTTGACGGACCGGAGTATCGAATCTTCCTCATTGGCGATGCCACGCTGGCCTTCCGAGTGGACTCTCCTTTGCTGGACTACCGCGCAGACCAGTCTTGCGTTGGCGTCACCCAAGTTGATGTCGGCATGGCAGCGATCGCTGCAGTGCTGCAACCGCTCAAAGCATTGGCTGGGGCATTGGGGCTGGATTTTTGTGCAGCCGATCTCAAGACCGACAGCGGCACAGGTGAACTGGTCTTTTTGGAAGTCAACGAACAACCTATGTTCGCAAGATTCGATCAAGAATCCGGCGGGCAGTTGTGTGACGCGATCTTGGACGCCCTCCTGAAAGTGCGAACAACAGCGCCGACGCCCCCTTTGCGCGAACAGCGCGTTCCAGTTACGGCTTGAGGGCGGTGTCGGGCGTGAGAAACAACAGCCAATGGACGCGCATACTGCTCCGTCTGCGAAGCGCGGCGCTGGTCCACTGATAGATCGCTTTCTTGAACCACACTAAGGCCTGTTTGAAAAATCGTCGTCGGTCGGAAAATGGTCCATTGGAGTGAGCAGCAAGGCGCAAAGCACAGCAATAGTGGGTATCGCGCGCATTTGCAACGCCGCAGATCGCTTCAAGAGGCCGTTTTATGGCTGGCGAGGACTTTCCGAACAGGCCCGAGTCTTACTGTGTCAGTAAAACTATTGATCCGGCCCTGTGAAGTAGTCGGCCCTGCAAAATTCATTTCACCCCGCAAGCCATTACTGACGATGGCGTGAATTTCCAACCGAGCAAGTTTTTTGCGCCGAGCCGTGCCCTGGCTGCCCTGAGTTGACCCCATAAGCTCAGCCCGAGCAGGGTCAACAAAAACGCCTTCGCGTCTTTTGCAGACTTGGCCGCGATAGCCCGCAGCAGCCAGCGGATGTTGTACCCCGCCGCACAACTCAGTGCGTGCAGCGCATCACCCAACTCGCCTTTGAGCCAACAGCGCTGCATGCCGTGGTCCACCTTGGTGTGGCCGATCAGCGGCTCGATGGCCTGACGCCGTTTGAGCCACTTGCGTTGCACCTTGGTCAGTGACTTGTACTTGCCACGGTGGATGATCTCCACGTTCGGGTTGTCCGCGTCCACGCCCCGGAACCCCAAGTCCACGACCACTTGCTTGGGCACACGCCCCAGGTCTTGCATCAGGTTGTTGGTTTGCTCCAGTTGCGCAGCCAATGTGTGCCCATCAAACGGGTTGCCGGGGAAACTTCTGGCCCCCACCATCAAACCACGCAGGTGCGTGACAGCCAGGCTGACCTTCACACCAAACTCATAGGGCTTCCTGGCCTTGCCCTTGCCGATGCACTCCACCTCAGGCGCATGCAGCGCGTACAGCTTGCCCTTGTCGCCTCGCTGTTGCGTGCGGATGCGTTCGGCCCGCTCCAACCAGGTCTTGAGCGCACTCAGCGCTGTCGGCCCGGGTGCCACCAACACATCAAGCTTGCGCTGCACTTCACGCATCACCACCCCGAGGATTGTGCGCTGGCGTTTGACGGCTTTCTTCAAACGCTTGAACTGCTTGGCGTGGGCGTAACCCCCGGCCTGGCGTCTGAGCGTTTTGGCTTCAAACGCAAATGTCTGCTTCAAACTGATGCCCACTCGTTTGGCAGCATTCACCACTTTGTGCCGCGCAATCTCCAGCAGCCGACTGTCCACCGGGTGGGCGATGGCCTTCTCCTGCACGGTGGTGTCCACGATCACGCGTTCCAGCTCGCTGGGCTTGATGGCCTTGATCTGCACCGCTGTCTCGATGGTGGCCTTGAGCAACTGCTCCAGACCTTCTTCGCCCACGGCGCGGCGAAAGCGGCCGATCTGGGTTGGATCGCAGGGCAAGCGTGGTTCGTAATACTCCATGCCGCTGAAGAACTGCCACACCACGTTCTCGCTCCAGCGCTGAACGAGTTCTTCGTCACTGAGGTTGAAGGAGTTCTTCAGGTACTGCAAGCTGGCCATCAGCCGAATTGACAGGCGCGGGCGGCCTGCGGGGCTGATGCCGTTGCCAAATTCGACTTCATGCGCTCCCAACAAGTCCGCCGTCACCCGCTTGGAGCCTGGGCGAGCCTGGCGAGCGAAGTGCGGTGCCAGGGCTTGTTCAATCGCGGCCCAGGGCAGCCGTTTGCTCAAAACCACCAGTGGATGTTTGTGATCGACCATCCCGTCCAGGCGTGCGCGAAAGAAGTCTGCGGTGGCTGTCATGCAAATCCCCCAGAAAAATTACTCTCCGATAACGATTCCTGAGAGATCCCGTCGTCAGCATTTACCCCATATCGCCAGCATTCATGCGGGTTGCAGGGGTTTTGCAGGGCCGACGAAGTATCAACTTCCGTTCGGGCTGAGCCTGTCGAAGCCCAGGTTTCACGCGCTACCCTTCGACAAGCTCAGGGCGAACGGTTGATACTTCATCGGGCCGGAGCAATAGTACAGCGCCACAGAAATATCGGAACAAATGAAAACGACGATTTCGCGCCGATGGCAAGGCGCAAACCACAGCGATACCCGCTGGTATCGCGCGGATTTGCAACGCCGCCATCGGTGCGAAAGCACGATTTCATGTTTCGATATTTCTGTGTCGCTGTACTAGTAGCGTGATAGCCCACCACTCAAGTCGGCTTTGAGGTAATGGGCACCCGGAATCGGATTGAAGTAATACGGCGGGATTTCTTCAAACCCCAGCGTCGCATACAACTCTCGTGCGGCCTCCATGTCATCTAAGGTGTCAAGCAGCACCGTGGAATAGCCGGTTTGTGCGGCCTGATCGAGAAGCGCTTCGGCCAGCAAACGGCCCAAACCAAAACGCCGGAACGCCGGGCGCACATAGAGGCGCTTCATCTCGCAAGCATCAGCGTAGTCGGAGTCGGGGAACGGTCGGTAGGCACCACAACCCGCGACTTGACCATCGACCCAAGCAAGCAGCAAATGACCAGCCGGTGCAGCATAGTCACCAGGCAGAGTAGCAAGCTCGGACTCAAAGCCTTGAAAACATAGGTCCACACCCAAACTCGCCGCGTACTCGCGGAAGATGTCACGCACCGAGTCCAACGACTCGGTGCCTTCAGGAAACAGAAGTTGAATGTGGGGTTTAGCAGTCATTCAGCTAGTGTGGTGTTGCACTCTTGATGGAACAAATAAAAACGATGCGTTTTGGGTCAGGGCAAGGCCTTGCGCAGGTTAGCCCTGCGCTTTGCTTGGGCTGCCACAGCGATACCCCATTGGTATCGCGCGGATTTGCAACGCGGCCATGGCCCAAAAGGCGCGTTTTTATGTTCCAGATAGAGTGAAACACCACACCAGCGCCGGCAGCCCTGTAGGAGTTGCCAAACCAGAGTCCGACCAACCCGCTTGGCGCTGATGACACAAGCGACCAAAGGCCAATGAGACCAACGGGGCGGCAAGCTCCACATGCGGACGGATGGAAATGTCATGGTGTTGTCTCTCATAGGGGTCGCTCACTGAGACCGGATTCAACAAGGGATCGATGAACTTTCCTACTTTAGCCAGACCCAGGCAGATTCAAACGCCGCGTGCACGGTCCGCCTTGAACTGAGTGACAAAGGCTGCAAATCGCCCCTCATCTAAGGCTTCGCGTACTTCGCGCATCAAGTTCACGTAGTAGTGCAGGTTGTGGATGCTGGCCAGCATGGGGCCGAGCATTTCGCCGCAGCGGTCTAAGTGATGCAAATAGGCGCGTGAGAAGTTTTTGCAGGTGTAGCAAGTGCAGGTTTCATCCACAGGACGTTCATCGGTTTTGTGGCGTGCGTTGCGCAACTTCAAGTCGCCGAACCGGGTGAACAAATGACCATTGCGCGCATTGCGAGTGGGCATCACGCAGTCGAACATATCCACACCTTGGGCGACACCTTCCACCAAATCTTCCGGTGTTCCAACGCCCATCAAATAGCGCGGCTTGTGGGTTGGCAGGCGGTGTGGCGTGTGCGCCATGATGCGCATCATTTCTTCTTTGGGCTCGCCCACGCTGACGCCGCCCACGGCGTAACCGGGCAAGTCCAAATCCACCAAAGCATCAAGCGACTCTTGACGCAGGTGCTCGAACATGCCGCCCTGCACAATGCCGAATAGCGCGTTGGGATTCTCCAGGCGCTGGTGTTCGGTGAGGCAGCGCTTGGCCCAGCGCAAACTCAACTCCATCGACACCCGGGCTTCCACCTCGGTGGTGAAATGGCCCTTGGTTTCATAGGGCGTGCACTCGTCAAACTGCATCACGATGTCGCTGTTCAGCACATGCTGAATCTGCATGCTGACTTCGGGCGTGAGGAAAAGTTTGTCGCCATTCACCGGCGACGCAAACTTCACGCCTTCTTCGCTGATCTTGCGCATTTCGCCGAGGCTCCACACCTGAAAGCCGCCGCTGTCGGTAAGGATGGGACCCTGCCAGCTCTCAAAACGGTGCAAGCCGCCAAATTGTTTGAGCACATCCAACCCCGGCCGCAACCACAGGTGAAACGTATTGCCCAGAATGATTTGTGCGCCCATCTCTTGCAGCGAGCGTGGCATGACGCCTTTGACGGTGCCGTAAGTACCCACGGGCATGAAGACCGGTGTTTCCACCACGCCGTGGTTCAACGTCAAACGACCACGGCGGGCGTGGCCTTCAGTCTTCAGTAGATCGAAACTCAGCATAGAAGAAACCTTGAAACGGCCGCTGCCAACGAATTGAGATTGTTTGAACCGACGACATGACCGCTGTCACAAGCGCGCCAGACGCCAGGGCCGAGGCAGGTCGGCAACTGCGCTCATCGGGGAGGAAAGCGTTCAGCCACTGCCTGAACGTTCAATTGTCGCAGTGCATCACCTTCTGGTGGAAGTGAAAAAATCCGACCAGCGCCATGTTCACGGCGCACACCGCTTTTGGTTTGGGATAAGCAGCCCGCTGCTGTAGACGGTGGTCAACGCACGTTTTCGACCACCCAGCCGATCACATGCTGTGAGGCAGCGACGAGTGGTGCAGTACGATACGCAGTCTGCTGGCGTCATCCTTCACGCACCGCCAAGTCTTGTCGGCGGTGGTGACCTTGCCGTCTGTAGTCGGCCCTGCAAAATTCATTTCACCCCGCAAGCCATTACTGACGATGGCGTGAATTTCCAACCGAGCAAGTTTTTTGCGCCGAGCCGTGCCCTGGCTGCCCTGAGTTGACCCCATAAGCTCAGCCCGAGCAGGGTCAACAAAAACGCCTTCGCGTCTTTTGCAGACTTGGCCGCGATAGCCCGCAGCAGCCAGCGGATGTTGTACCCCGCCGCACAACTCAGTGCGTGCAGCGCATCACCCAACTCGCCTTTGAGCCAACAGCGCTGCATGCCGTGGTCCACCTTGGTGTGGCCGATCAGCGGCTCGATGGCCTGACGCCGTTTGAGCCACTTGCGTTGCACCTTGGTCAGTGACTTGTACTTGCCACGGTGGATGATCTCCACGTTCGGGTTGTCCGCGTCCACGCCCCGGAACCCCAAGTCCACGACCACTTGCTTGGGCACACGCCCCAGGTCTTGCATCAGGTTGTTGGTTTGCTCCAGTTGCGCAGCCAATGTGTGCCCATCAAACGGGTTGCCGGGGAAACTTCTGGCCCCCACCATCAAACCACGCAGGTGCGTGACAGCCAGGCTGACCTTCACACCAAACTCATAGGGCTTCCTGGCCTTGCCCTTGCCGATGCACTCCACCTCAGGCGCATGCAGCGCGTACAGCTTGCCCTTGTCGCCTCGCTGTTGCGTGCGGATGCGTTCGGCCCGCTCCAACCAGGTCTTGAGCGCACTCAGCGCTGTCGGCCCGGGTGCCACCAACACATCAAGCTTGCGCTGCACTTCACGCATCACCACCCCGAGGATTGTGCGCTGGCGTTTGACGGCTTTCTTCAAACGCTTGAACTGCTTGGCGTGGGCGTAACCCCCGGCCTGGCGTCTGAGCGTTTTGGCTTCAAACGCAAATGTCTGCTTCAAACTGATGCCCACTCGTTTGGCAGCATTCACCACTTTGTGCCGCGCAATCTCCAGCAGCCGACTGTCCACCGGGTGGGCGATGGCCTTCTCCTGCACGGTGGTGTCCACGATCACGCGTTCCAGCTCGCTGGGCTTGATGGCCTTGATCTGCACCGCTGTCTCGATGGTGGCCTTGAGCAACTGCTCCAGACCTTCTTCGCCCACGGCGCGGCGAAAGCGGCCGATCTGGGTTGGATCGCAGGGCAAGCGTGGTTCGTAATACTCCATGCCGCTGAAGAACTGCCACACCACGTTCTCGCTCCAGCGCTGAACGAGTTCTTCGTCACTGAGGTTGAAGGAGTTCTTCAGGTACTGCAAGCTGGCCATCAGCCGAATTGACAGGCGCGGGCGGCCTGCGGGGCTGATGCCGTTGCCAAATTCGACTTCATGCGCTCCCAACAAGTCCGCCGTCACCCGCTTGGAGCCTGGGCGAGCCTGGCGAGCGAAGTGCGGTGCCAGGGCTTGTTCAATCGCGGCCCAGGGCAGCCGTTTGCTCAAAACCACCAGTGGATGTTTGTGATCGACCATCCCGTCCAGGCGTGCGCGAAAGAAGTCTGCGGTGGCTGTCATGCAAATCCCCCAGAAAAATTACTCTCCGATAACGATTCCTGAGAGATCCCGTCGTCAGCATTTACCCCATATCGCCAGCATTCATGCGGGTTGCAGGGGTTTTGCAGGGCCGACTCTGTACGCGCTAACCTTCGATAAGGTCAGGGTGAACGGTTCATGCGTCATCGGGCCGGATCAATAGGATGACGCTTAGATGCTTGGCTGCTGCCCGTGCGGAGTGATCCGCAGCGTCACAAGGCTGCTCACTTCAGAGCCCACCAAACCACAGGCAGTGCAATGGCAGTCAAGACGCCATTAAGTGCCATCGCCAGACTGGCGTAGGTGCCGGCCACCTCACTGACGTTGAAAGCGCGCGCGGTTCCTACGCCGTGAGACGCCAAGCCAATCGCAAACCCCCTGGCCTCATGAGAACGGACGAGCAAGAAGTCCAGGACAAATTTGGCCATCATGGCTCCAGTGATGCCGGTCACCACCACGATGATGGCTGTCATGGTGACCTGTCCACCCATTTTTTCGCTGATTCCCATGGCAATGGCTGTGGTTGCGGATTTCGGCGCCAGTGATATTAATAGTTGGTTTGAAAACCCAAATATATAACCCATTCCTAGCGCACTGCATATAGCAACCCCTGACCCCACCATCAATGAGCAGCTGATTGAAAACAACTGCCGCTTTATCCGTGGCCACTGCCGATAAAGTGGCACAGCCAAGGCTACCGTGGCTGGCCCCAAAAGAAACTGAATTAACTGCGTGCCAGAATTGTATTTTTCATAAGGCACCTCAAGAATAATAAGCGCGATTGAAACGAGGGCAATTGATATAAGTATTGGGTTGGCCAATGGGTTGTACTTGGAAATTTTATATAACCATAAAGCAAAACCGTAGGCCAATAGAGTGGCTGCCACACTGAACAATGGAGATGATTTAATGGCAAAAATAACCGGATCTTGCATCCACATTTAGTCAACTCGCTTTCGCCGACGCCTGCGAGACATATAGTCCATGGTGATTGCTGTAGCACCAATTGCAAAAAAATTGCTGATAATAATTACAAATATGATTGCAATGCCACCGCTGGAAAAGTCACTCCAAATTGCCATGATCCCGACCCCCGCTGGGATAAAAAGTATGGACAGGTTGCCAAGTAAGGCATCACTTGTCGATTCGCAGTCTTTTGGAACTCTACCAAGCGCGAAAAGCGCAATCAGGAAAAAGATCAATCCGAGGATGGCTCCCGGGATGGGTAAATTAAGCTCGCTGACAATCAACTCACCAAAAAGCTGTAACAAAATGATTACTGATAGTCCTTTGAGCATGGGGCAGTCAGCATTTCAAGGAAGGGGTTTAATTATGCAAAATATGTGGAGTATTTTGAAAATAATCTCAAGCGTTTTGATAAATTTTGAGGCCGATGGCATAAGAGCCTCACCCAGCAGTGCACGCGCTCAAATGGGCAGTGCAATAAGCTCAGTCGCCGCGATTAGCGATGTGTTTTGACCCTCTGCCGTGTCCCGGTGGCTGCGTTGCACGCTGTAGAAACCGGATTTGACACTCGAAACCACCAAACCAAACATTCATGCCGTGCTGCCGGGGCGCAAGAAAGCGTGCTGGCGAAATGCGGGCCCTGTGGATATTCACCGCATTCACGGCAACCTCGATCCCTCGAGGCTGAGTCCGGAGCAACGCGGAAAGCAGGCCACAGCGCAGCGCAATCGGGTGTGTCGCGCTTTCACCCAAGCGGTGAGCGTGGTCGTGGGTAGGAATGTGAGTATTAAGGAGTCGGCCCTGCAAAACCCCTGCAACCCGCATGAATGCTGGCGATATGGGGTAAATGCTGACGACGGGATCTCTCAGGAATCGTTATCGGAGAGTAATTTTTCTGGGGGATTTGCATGACAGCCACCGCAGACTTCTTTCGCGCACGCCTGGACGGGATGGTCGATCACAAACATCCACTGGTGGTTTTGAGCAAACGGCTGCCCTGGGGCCGCGATTGAACAAGCCCTGGCACCGCACTTCGCTCGCCAGGCTCGCCCAGGCTCCAAGCGGGTGACGGCGGACTTGTTGGGAGCGCATGAAGTCGAATTTGGCAACGGCATCAGCCCCGCAGGCCGCCCGCGCCTGTCAATTCGGCTGATGGCCAGCTTGCAGTACCTGAAGAACTCCTTCAACCTCAGTGACGAAGAACTCGTTCAGCGCTGGAGCGAGAACGTGGTGTGGCAGTTCTTCAGCGGCATGGAGTATTACGAACCACGCTTGCCCTGCGATCCAACCCAGATCGGCCGCTTTCGCCGCGCCGTGGGCGAAGAAGGTCTGGAGCAGTTGCTCAAGGCCACCATCGAGACAGCGGTGCAGATCAAGGCCATCAAGCCCAGCGAGCTGGAACGCGTGATCGTGGACACCACCGTGCAGGAGAAGGCCATCGCCCACCCGGTGGACAGTCGGCTGCTGGAGATTGCGCGGCACAAAGTGGTGAATGCTGCCAAACGAGTGGGCATCAGTTTGAAGCAGACATTTGCGTTTGAAGCCAAAACGCTCAGACGCCAGGCCGGGGGTTACGCCCACGCCAAGCAGTTCAAGCGTTTGAAGAAAGCCGTCAAACGCCAGCGCACAATCCTCGGGGTGGTGATGCGTGAAGTGCAGCGCAAGCTTGATGTGTTGGTGGCACCCGGGCCGACAGCGCTGAGTGCGCTCAAGACCTGGTTGGAGCGGGCCGAACGCATCCGCACGCAACAGCGAGGCGACAAGGGCAAGCTGTACGCGCTGCATGCGCCTGAGGTGGAGTGCATCGGCAAGGGCAAGGCCAGGAAGCCCTATGAGTTTGGTGTGAAGGTCAGCCTGGCTGTCACGCACCTGCGTGGTTTGATGGTGGGGGCCAGAAGTTTCCCCGGCAACCCGTTTGATGGGCACACATTGGCTGCGCAACTGGAGCAAACCAACAACCTGATGCAAGACCTGGGGCGTGTGCCCAAGCAAGTGGTCGTGGACTTGGGGTTCCGGGGCGTGGACGCGGACAACCCGAACGTGGAGATCATCCACCGTGGCAAGTACAAGTCACTGACCAAGGTGCAACGCAAGTGGCTCAAACGGCGTCAGGCCATCGAGCCGCTGATCGGCCACACCAAGGTGGACCACGGCATGCAGCGCTGTTGGCTCAAAGGCGAGTTGGGTGATGCGCTGCACGCACTGAGTTGTGCGGCGGGGTACAACATCCGCTGGCTGCTGCGGGCTATCGCGGCCAAGTCTGCAAAAGACGCGAAGGCGTTTTTGTTGACCCTGCTCGGGCTGAGCTTATGGGGTCAACTCAGGGCAGCCAGGGCACGGCTCGGCGCAAAAAACTTGCTCGGTTGGAAATTCACGCCATCGTCAGTAATGGCTTGCGGGGTGAAATGAATTTTGCAGGGCCGACTAATTCCTCGGCTCTCTGAGTTTGTGTAGATGGAATACCTTGGCTCGCTAGCGCAATACTGCACTGGGCTTATCGCTCCAGCAAACCGGCACACCGTATTGTTCAGCCAAATCGATTGGTACCGCCTCATCCTGAAGGAGGAGGCGATGCGGTGCGGCAAATGCCAACTACCCAGGCATTGTTTCCTTCAACCGCAGCAAATCCTCCGGTCTGTCCACATCCCACAGCATCTCGCCTTCCCACAAACGAAGGGCGGCTGTGCGGCAGCGCTCGCGGGTTTGCTGCAGGACCTGTTCGCCGCCCCAGTCCACCTCTTGGAAGGGCGCTGCGGGGGTTTGTTTGCAGGCAATCAGCACGTAACCGCCATCGTCGGCGGGGAAAACCGCCACGTCGTTCGTATTCAGGGATCTTGCTGCGTCATGTAAGTGGCGTGGTTGCAAGGCGGGAACATCGGAGCCAATCACCATGGCACGCGCAGAGGATGCCGATTGCATCGACAACAGGGCCTGGTGCAAACGTTCACCCAAATCGCCTTCCACTTGGGGTCGAACAGGCACGCCGGCTTCTTGAGCGATTTCAAGCAGCAAAGGATGCTGCGCATCGCCAGCCGCCCACAGGGTAACGGGGCCGACCTGAGCCTGCACCGCCACGCGCAAAGCATGGCGCAGCATGCGAATGGCAAGATCGGCCGCCCCCTGGGCACCGAGCGCTGGAATCAAGCGCGTTTTGGTTCGACCGGGTATCGGCGCGCGGGCAAAAACGCCGACTGCGGTAGTGTCTACTTGCATAGGTCAGCGACAAGTTAAAAAAGGCTTGGCGCCCGCACTGCTAGGCGCAAACCACAGCGATACCTTTGGGTATCGCGCGGATTTGCAACGACGCAATGCGGGATGCCAAGGCATTTTTAATGTTGTTGACCTATGCAAGTAGGCACGAGGGGATACCGGCGGCAACTCAGTCATGCTGCACCGGCACCATCAGCGTCTGGCGTACACGCGCACTCAGGCGGTCGAGCAACCAGACCATGAGTACGATGACGATGAGCAAGGTGGCCAGGCGTTCCCACTGAAAAAGGGACACGGCTTCTGAGACCAACAAGCCCAAGCCGCCCGCGCCGATCAAACCCAACACGGTGGAGTCGCGCACATTGAACTCCCACAAGTAAAGGTGGGTGGAGGTGAAAGCGGGATAAAAACCACGCCGCATGCCATGCAGCAGCACCTGCCAGGGCTTGAGCCCCAAGGCCAAACCACTTTGCATCAAACGTGGGTCTGAGGTTTCAATGTGCTCGGCGAACAATTTGCCATAGGTGCCCAGCGAGTGCGAGGCAATGGCCAATATTCCGGCCATGGGCCCCAGGCCCACAATGCCGACATAAATGAGGCCGAACACCAAGGTGTGGATGGCGCGGCTGGCGTCCAACAGTGCACGTACCGGCAGCACCAAAAAGCGAGGCGCTTGTACGTTGCGTGCCGCAATGAAACCCAACGGCAAGGCCAAGAGTGCAGCCAAGAAGGAACCCACGGTGGCGATTTTCATCGTCGTCCAAGTGGCCTCCAGAACGCCCCACAAGTAACGGGCCTCGACCGCACGGCGGTCTTCCACACGCAACACGCGGCCATCGTCGGCTTTGTACTCCAGGCGCGGTTCGCCGAACCACACATCCAAAAAACTGGGTCTGGACAACTCGCCCAGCGTGCGTGTGAGGTTGGCCCAAGGGTTGCGGCCCAGGCTTAAATCACCTTGGTGGGCAAAGCTCCACAGGCTGGCAAGCAGCAGCAGGGCGTAGGCGAACAACAGGCCACGCAGGGCGAGTTGTTGGAGGCGGGGGGTGGACAGCGGCATTGCCAATGGCTTTGAATTTGTCGTCATGCCCGCGCAGGCGGGAATCCAGCGGGTTCAATTTCCAGAACTTCCGCGCAACGGCCACTGTTCTGGATTCCCGCCTGCGCGGGCATGACGACACTTGGATAAAGCTCGCCTGTCATCGTTTGGGCACCAGCTTGCCCGTCGCCAACCCGGCCTCGCGAATGGGGGCGTAGTAGGTGTTGTCTTTGTCCACAAAACCCGTGTAACGGGCGGGCAGCAGGTGGGGCTGGGTTTTGAGCAAGGGGCCGACCTCGCTTAATGCGCCGCGAAGATTTTTTACGAAGGCGCTGTCTTTGGCCAAGCGGCTGCTGACTGCCACCGCGTCGTTGGGCAGCGGCGCTGAAGTCCAGAAGATGCGGCTCTCATCTGCTTTGATCAAACCCTGGTCAATCATGGCGTCGCGGTTGCGGTTGAAGTCGGCGCCGGCATCGAGTTCGCGGCGCACCACTTGGGTTTCGATGGCTTGGTGCTTGGTATAGAGCACGCGCGAGAAGAATTTGTCGGGGTCGATGCCGCGTTTCTGAAATTCGTAGAAGGGGATCAAATACCCTGAGGTGGAGCCTTTGTCGCCAAAAGCAAAAGAGCGGCCCTTCAAATCGTCAATGCTGCGAATGCCGCTTTGCGGGTGCGTCACCATGATGGCGAAGTACTCGGGTTTGCCTTCGTAGAGGATGGTGGCGACGGCCTGCGCGCCGGCCTCGTGGTTGGCCAACACATAACCCCAAGGACCCATCAGCCCGATGTCAGTTTCGCCAGCGGCGAGCGACTTGGCCAGCCCTTCCCAGGTGTCCACCGTGTTCAGGATGACTTTGCGACCGAGGCGGCTTTCCAAATGCTGTGCCAAGGGCAGGTAAGTGGATTGATTTTTTTCGCGGTCGGGCTGGAAGAGGCCCACGCCAAAACGCAGGGGGCTGGTGTCTTGTGCCCATGTTGGTATGGGCAGCACAGGCAAGGTCAAGGCGGGAACAGCGGCGAGCAAGGTACGGCGTTTCATTGAATTTTTATCTGGCGAGCTACGGTTGAGTGGAATGAGGTGGGTTGGGACCACGTGGGTGGCCCAGCTCGGTGTCTTGGTGCCGGTAGTAGCGGCGGCGCAGCGCGTCGGGCGAGGTGCCCCACCAGTAACGCCAGCGCATCACCCACATCAGCGCGATGGTATGCAGCGCGCCGTGTTCGTCCCAGCGGCGGCCGCTGGTGGTCAGGCGCTCATGCAGGCAGGCGGGCGGACCGATTCGTTTGAGGCGGCGGCTGATTTCAATGTCTTCCATCAAAGCAATGGGCGCAAAACCGCCCAAGGTTTCAAACACGGCCCGGCGCATGAAAAGGCCTTGGTCACCGGTGGCCATGCCGCTGATCCGTGAGCGCCAGTTCATCATTCGGGCCACGATGGGCAGCCAACGCGATTGGCCTTGAATGCGCACATCGAAGCGGCCCCAAGCGTGCTGCTCCAAGGCCCGGCAAATGAGCTGATCGGCATGGAGTGGCAAACCGCTGTCGGCATGCAAAAACCACAGCGCCGTCACTTCTGACCGCGCCAATAAAGCAGCAGCCCCGGCATTCATTTGTCGGGCACGGCCCCTCGGCGCGTTCACCCAAACACCGCCTACCGCGTGGGTCAAGGACTGGCAGCGCAGCAGTTCATCTTCGTGGCTGCCGCCATCCACCACCACCAAACGCACGCCGCGTTCCAGCAGGGCGCGCAGTTGTGGTGCCAACGCGGCCAAGGCGTCTACGTCGTTGAGTATGGGCACGACGATGCCCAGGCTGCTGGCTGTTTGGCGTTTCGGGTTCAGCACCTTGACATCTCCTACCGCTCTCCCTCAGCTTGTCGAAGGGTGGTGGGGATCACCCGGGCTTCGACAGGCCTGGTCCTGAGCTCCGTCGAGGGGTCAGCCCGAACAATGCTTTGGCCAGGACCGTGCTGAATGCGCCCCCAGTAAGAAAGGTATGCATCACTGCCCTCGGGCCACATGGCCAAGAAACGTTGATCCCACGCGATGGCGTTGTAAGGCACCGCAATGGCATCGATGTGCAGGGCCGCCATTGACCACACCATACAAACGTTGCAAATGGGGTGGCGCGGGTGTGGTGGCGATGCGGCTGATGACACCCCACCGCTGCCCGGAAAAACAAGGCATGCCTGCTGCGCCGTTGTTGATGACCACACGCTCCCGATCCATCACATTCAACCGCCGCAGTCCAGCGGCACAGGTGTGGCTGCTGGCAAACACGTCCACCTGGCCTTGCTTAAACCAGCGCGCCACTGTGCTTTGGTGGTGGGTGTCGTCGAGTGCGGCGGGGTCAAACCCCCAGCCCGCCAAGGACTCGGCATCACCATGCACCAAACCGATTCGTTGGCCTGCGACTTCTGCTGTGGCACACATGGGCAAAGCGGCCAAGCGTGCTGCGGCATTGGGGTGCTGTTGGGTGGTGATGTGCAAACGTTCCAAGATGCGGTTGGAGCGCTCGACCGTGCCGTCGTCCACCTCGTCTGGATAAGCGCAACCACAACCCGCACCACTGCTGGGCTGGGAAATTTCGGTTTCGACGTTGCCACGCAAACGGTGGTGGTGCGCGGTGGCCGCCTCGACCTCGGCGAATAGCGCGGGGTCGATGTCAAACCAATGAAAGTCGCCGTTGAGCACCAACTGCTTTTGCGTGGCTGTTTCCTGCTCGAACAAAGCGGCCACGGTACGCCAAGCTTCGATGTTGCCGTAGAGGCCGCCGACAACATAAAGCGTGTCCGCGTGGATGCCCGCCGCTTGGGCGAAGGTCGTGGCGGCGTAGCGGTAGTGCAAAGGACAGGAGCGGCCGGGGGTCATGGCGCGGCTCCTCCGTGATGCAACGAGTCAGCAGCACGCAATGAATAGAGCGTCATGGATGATCGAAGCCTTAAGCCAAGGCCCCCCCACAGCTGCTTCCCTGCCCCGCCGTGCACCCCCAGCAATGGTCGGCCACAGAAATTGGCCGACCCGTCAGGTCTTCGCGTAGCAAGTCACGCAGATGCGGTGCTGGCGCTTTCAAAGCAGCGCCGCGCAAAGGCAAGCCCAGTTGTTGGTTGAAATCACAATCAAACAGTTCACCCGTCCAACCCACAGAGACCAAACTGCGACACATCACACCGTCCAAGTTCTCATCGCGGTGGGCACCTTGCAGCAAGGTCATGTATTGGTTGAATTGCCCCTTGGACACCAAGGTGCTGCCAAACCGCTGAATCGGCATATTGGCCAAAGCGTAAAGTCGGGTGAAGGTGATGTCGAACCGCTCGCCCAAGAATTGGCGGTAGTCGGCCTCCAACTTCACTTGGTTGGGCGGCAGGCTCGGGCCTTGGGGGTTGTAAACCAAGCTCAAAGGGAGTTGGGCGCTCTTGCCATAACCCAGGGCATTGAGCTGCTGCAAGGCGCGAATGCTTTTGGCAAACGTACCATCGCCGCGTTGACGGTCGACGTTGTCTTCCAAGTAACAGGGCAAGGAGGCCACCACCTCCACGCCCTGCTCAGCCAAAAATGCGGCCAGGGTTTCATGGCCGGGTTCAAACAAGATGGTGAGGTTGCAGCGGTCAATCACATGCACACCCAACGCCCGCGCCTCGCGCACCAGGTGGCGAAAGTGGGCATTGATCTCGGGAGCGCCGCCCGTCAAATCCAAAGTGAGGGCTGGGCTGCTGGTTTTCAGGTGGGCCAACACCTGCAACACCAAATTCACGGTGGGCAGGTCCATCTGCTCGGTGCGCTGGGGGCTGGCATTCACATGGCAGTGCAGGCAGGACTGGTTGCAGGTGTAACCCAAATTGACTTGAAGTGTTTCCACACGGCGGCGGCGCAGGGCAGGGAAGGTGGTTTGCGCCAACAAAGGCATCATCGCGTGCATGCGGTGGGGCTCCAAGCAAAATAGGGGTGGACAATCCATGTCGTATCGAACAGCTGCTACCTTACAGCAGCGCGACCAAAATTGTTGGGAGCCCCTTTTGTGAATTTTGTGAAGCCTGAATCCATCGCCCATTCTTCAGTCGCCGTCATCGGTGTGATTGGTGGCAGCGGCCTGTACCGCATTGAGGGGTTGGAAGATGCCCGTGAAATCCAGGTGGAGACGCCCTACGGCCCGCCATCAGATGCCTTCATGATGGGCACATTGCAAGGCGTGCCCGTGGTCTTTCTGGCCCGCCACGGCCGTCACCACAGCCTGACACCGAGTGAAATCCCCTTCTTGGCCAATGTCTGGGCTTTCAAGTCACTCGGCGTGCGCTACTTGGTGTCGCTATCGGCCGTCGGCTCCATGAAAGAAGAAATGGCCCCGCTCGATGCGGTGCTGCCCGACCAGTTCATCGACCTCACCCGGCAGCGCCCGCGCACTTTTTTTGGCCAGGGCATCGTCGCCCATGCGGCCATGGGCCGGCCCGTTTGCCCCGCACTGCATCAGGTGTTGGGTGACGCTTCCGAGGCTATCTACGGCAAGGGGAAGTTCGGCCAAGGCCGGCTGCACCGTGGTGGCAGTTATGTGTGCATCGAGGGACCGCAGTTTTCCACGCTGGCCGAGAGCAAGCTCTACCGAAGCTGGGGTGCCGACATCATCGGCATGACCAATATGCCTGAGGCCAGACTCGCCCGCGAAGCAGAGATCGCCTATGCCACCGTGGGTTTGGTCACCGACTACGACTGCTGGCACGAGAGTTTCGGCCATGTGACTGCCGACATGGCGATTGCCAACCTGACGCAAAACGCCGGCAACGCCCAGGCTTTGGTGCGCGAGGTGGTGCAGCGCCTGCACGCCGCGCCGCCAACCTCCATCGCCCACAACGCACTGGACAGCGCTTTGATCACCCCTGGCGCTGCGATGCCCATCGAGGCCAAACAGCGCTTGCAGCTTTTGATGCAGCGGGTGTTGGTAGCGCGTGGGGGCTGACGGCCTCTCAGCCTTTCGCATCGGCCAACACCCAGCTCGCCGTCGGCTCGGCAACCATCAAGATGGTTGAATTGGTGTGGCCACTCGTGCTGGCGGGCGTCAACGACGGCAGCTGCGTCTGATGCCCAGCCAAAACGGATTGCGCAACGATGCGGCCCGATACAAAAGCGGCTCAACGCGCCAGGACTGGGAAAAGCAGTTTGAGACCGTCCGTGAGCAGCTCCACCGCCAAGGCCGCCAAAATCAAACCCATCAAACGCGTCATGATGTTGATACCGGTAGAACCCAAAGCCTTGGCAATTCTTCCGGATGCAGCAAACGCGGCCGCTGTGGCCAAGGCCACCACCACGCCATACCCCACCAGCACCGCCAGTTGCCAGACATGGCCCTGTGTTTTTTCTGCGTAAATCACCATGGTGGAGATGGTGGCGGGACCTGTGAGCAAAGGAATGGTCAAAGGTACCACTGCAATGCTGGCACCCGCATCGACTTTGTTCGAGCCCTCAGCAACGTCTTCTTTGCGCCCTTCTGCAGGTTGGGCGTTGAGCATCTGCAAGGACGAGATCAACAACAAAATGCCGCCACCCACTTGGAACGAGGGCAAGGAAATGCCGAAAAACTCAATGATCTTGAGACCCGCCAACGCACTGATGGACACCACCAAAAAGGCGGTGAAGGCACTGACCTTGATCGTGCGTCGCCGCTGTGCCGGTGTGAAGTGGCTGGTGAAGTGAATGAAGAAGGGCACCACGCCTATCGGGTTGACGATGGCCAAGAGGGCGATCAGCGGCTTGTAAATGTCCATGGCTCATTGTGGGGCGTGGGCCACCGAATGTTCTTCGGCCATTTGGTGCAACAAGAACCATATTTTCTACAGCCCATTGGGGTGATGTCGACCGACACAGCATGTTGCGGCAGTTGTTTTGTTATTGTTAGGGATGCTCTGCATAACTCTTGCGAGGCTGTGGTAGCGCGGATCGGGATGGGCTACAAGGCGTTTTTTGCAGCCAATAGCTTGGGCTATTGGCAAGAAAAACAACGCCGTAGACCGCTCGAGTCCGTGCTGCCACAGTCCGCAATGAGTTATGCAGAGCATCCTTAGGGATGCCGGGCGCGAGCCCATGCTGACATTGGCCGCGTGGGTTTGGACAGTCTAAGGTGTTGTTTTTGTTGCTAATAGCTGATGCTTTGGCTGAAAAAAACGCCTTCCAGCCCATCCTCATCGATGCCGCTACGGCCTTGCAAGAGTTATGCAGCTCTTTATTAACCTGCCTTTGGGCCATTTGAGAACGGATGCCTACCCATGAAACCCCTGACCTACACCCGCGCCCAAGCCCTGCCTGCCATCATGAAAGAGCGCATCGTTGTGCTCGACGGGGCCATGGGCACCATGATTCAGCGCTACAAATTGCTGGAGGCCGACTACCGGGGTGAACGGTTCAAAGACCACCCCAGTGACCTCAAGGGCAACAACGAGTTGCTGCAGTTCACGCGGCCCGATGTCATCAGCGAAATCCACGAGCAGTACCTGGCCGCGGGTGCCGACATCATCGAGACCAATACTTTTGGAGCCACCACGGTCGCTCAAGAGGACTACGGCCTGGCGGCGCAAGCGCATGAGATGAATGTCGCTGCGGCCCGCTTGGCTCGTTTGGCCTGTGACAAATACAACACACCGGACAAACCACGTTTCGCTGCGGGTGCACTGGGCCCCACCCCCAAAACAGCCAGCATCAGCCCCGATGTGAACGATCCTGGTGCACGCAATGTGAACTTTGATGTGCTCAAGGCCGCGTATTACGAACAAGCCCAGGGTTTGTTAGAGGGCGGTGTGGATTTGTTTTTGGTTGAAACGATTTTCGACACCCTCAATGCCAAGGCCGCCATTTTCGCGTTGGACGAGTTGATGGAAAACACCGGGGAGCGCTTGCCCGTCATCATCTCGGGCACGGTGACCGATGCGTCAGGCCGCATCCTCTCCGGACAAACCGTGACTGCTTTTTGGCACAGCGTGCGCCATGCCCGGCCACTGGCCATCGGCTTGAACTGCGCCTTGGGGGCCACGTTGATGCGCCCTTACATTGAAGAGCTGTCCAAAGTGGCGGGTGATACCTTCATCAGCTGCTACCCCAATGCCGGCTTGCCCAATCCCATGAGCGACACGGGCTTTGATGAAACACCCGATGTCACCGGGCGTTTGGTCGAAGAGTTTGCCAAGGCGGGTTTTCTGAACATCGCGGGTGGGTGTTGTGGCACCACGCCCGATCACATTGCGCAGATTGCACAGCGGGTGGGCAAGTACCAGCCTCGGTGCTTGCACGACGGTGTGTTCAGCAAGTTGCTCGCCGCTTGATGGCGGGGCAAAGCCTCACACCAAACGTGTCATGCGCTCAATATTGATGCGCACCTTCACCTCATGCGGTGCCACGCTGCCCGTCACATTGAATGGGCTCACGCGCGTGTCGCGCACTGCAGGGGCGCCCAGTGGCAGTCCCTCACGGCCAATGATGCTGACCACCTTGGGTTCGTTCGCACGCCGTCCCCGGCGCAGCACCAAGGCCACTTCACCGTTGCCCAAGCGCACATAGGTGCCCGGTGGGTAAAGGCCCACGGCTTTGATGATGGCAGCGCCCGCGTCGTCGGCCTGCTCGTTCTCATCTAAATAGGCGGCTTGCGCAGCGGCAGTGGCAGAAAGCGCCTTGCGACCCTCGCGCGGGCTCAGACGCGCGGTGAAGATGTCAGCGCGTTGCAGCAAACGAGCCAACTGCATGCCGGGGGGCATGGCAGTGAGCGGGCCACTGTCGGTGTCGTGGTGCAATGCCACGGCATCAAGCCAGAGTTTGTCCGACACGCCAGACTCCGTCAGCAGCGCCACGCCACGTGCAGCATGGGTCTCAATTTGCTCGCGCTGTTTGGGGTTGGGGGCTACGTGCTGGGTAGACAGTTGGTCTTGCAGGGCCGTCATCGCCACATTCATGCTGATGGCGGCGCAGCGCAGCGACAAGCGGCAACCCTCGGGCCAATGGGCGAGGTGGCGTGCGGCCAATTCGCACACCACGGCCACCAACAGCGAATGTTTGGCGCTGTAGTCGCGCGCGTCCGTGATGCTGTGCTGCACCAAGATCAAGAGGGAAATGTCAGCATGCCGCTCGATCTGGTCGAGCACATCGTCTTGCAGCTTGAGCAAACGCGGGGAAAAGTCGCTGCTTGGCGCATCACGCAGCAAGCTGCTGGCCCGCAACACCAAGTCGGGCCAAACGGCTTCCGGGTTGCGCGGCTTCTCGGGCGTGCCATAAAAAGCGGAGCCATCGGCCGTGGCATTGGCGATTTCACCCAGAAGCGCGTTGCCGCGCACCATGCTGTCGAGTTTGCCGGCCAGGGCTCGGGTAAAGGGCTCGGACTCGGCTTCGTCCACATAAACGCCACGGGCCATCAGCTGTTGCCGGGCACTTTCGGTCTCAACGATTGAGCCCCGGGCCAACAACAGGCGGCCCGACTCGTCTCTCAACGAGACCGGAATCGGAACGCCCAGTCGGATGGCGTTGGCGGGCAGAGCGATGACCTTCATGGGCAATTCATGGGAACAACGACGAGACAGCCTGGGCAGGACGGCTTTGTAGCAAGTCGCATTGTCTGATGAAACCGTGGCACTTTGATGCAAGGGTCGATGCATTTGGCCAGCATCAGCCCCCGCGCGGCCCTGCACCTCTACAATTCCACAAAAACCGAGGAGCGTTGCGACTGCCACCCCAAACGGGACGGTAGCCAGGCTCGGTACACGGGCCTTGACGCCTGCCGTGTGAAACCGCGCTCACCCGACCGCCCTCTTGGTGCTGGCCGCGGTGACGCTGGCTGACCATGAGGGCTGCGGTTGATCCAACCCGAGCCTAGATCCCCTATGAACGCGACCGAAAAACCCGCCACTCCAGCCACCCCGCCGCCCCTGCGCTTGTCGGGCTTGGAGCCCGTCTCGCTGGACGCGAACAGCCTGTTCGTGAACGTGGGCGAGCGCACCAACGTCACTGGCTCCAAGGCCTTTGCACGCATGATTTTGAGCGGCGACTTCGAGCAAGCCCTGAGCGTGGCCCGCCAGCAGGTGGAAAACGGCGCACAAATCATCGACATCAACATGGACGAAGCCATGTTGGACAGCCAGGCCGCCATGGTTCGATTTTTGAACTTGATTGCGTCTGAGCCGGAAATATCGCGCGTGCCCATCATGGTGGACAGCTCTAAATGGAGCGTGATTGAGGCGGGCTTGAAGTGCATCCAGGGCAAGGGCATCGTCAATTCCATCTCGCTGAAAGAGGGCGTAGAGCCCTTCAAGCACCAGGCCAAACTCATCAAACGTTATGGCGCGGCGACCGTGGTGATGGCCTTTGACGAAAAAGGCCAGGCCGACACCTACCAGCGCAAGATTGAAATTTGCGAGCGCGCCTACCGCATCCTCGTGGACGAGGTGGATTTCCCGCCGGAAGACATCATCTTCGACCCGAACATCTTCGCCATTGCCACCGGCATTGAAGAACACGACAACTACGCGGTGGACTTCATCAACGCCACGCGCTGGATCAAAGAAAACCTGCCTGGTGCGCGGGTCAGTGGCGGCGTCAGCAATGTGAGCTTCAGCTTCCGCGGCAACGAGCCGGTGCGTGAGGCCATCCATACCGTGTTCCTGTACCACGCCATCAAGGCGGGCATGGACATGGGCATCGTCAACGCCGGCATGGTGGGCGTGTACGACGCCCTGGAGCCGGTGCTGCGCGAACGTGTGGAAGACGTGGTGCTCAACCGCCGGCCCGACGCAGGCGAACGTTTGATCGAAGTGGCAGAAAACGCCAAAGGTGCCGCCAAAGACGACAGCGCCAAATTGGCCTGGCGCAGCAAGGAAGTAGACGACCGCTTGAGCCATGCGCTCGTCCACGGCATCACCGACTTCATCAATGCCGACACCGAAGAGGTCTACCAGCGCATCAAGGCAGGCGGTGGCCGCCCCTTGCATGTGATTGAAGGCCCCTTGATGGCGGGCATGAACATCGTGGGTGACTTGTTTGGTCAAGGCAAGATGTTCCTGCCCCAGGTGGTCAAGAGCGCCCGTGTGATGAAGCAGGCGGTGGCCCACCTGTTGCCTTATATCGAGGAAGAAAAGAAAGCCCTGGTCGATGCAGGTGGAGAGGCCAAAGCCAAGGGCAAGATCGTCATCGCCACCGTGAAGGGCGATGTGCACGACATTGGCAAAAACATCGTCACCGTGGTGCTTCAGTGCAACAACTTTGAAGTGGTCAACATGGGCGTGATGGTGCCCTGCAAGGACATTCTCGCCAAAGCCAAAGAAGAAGGGGCCGACATCATTGGCCTGTCTGGCCTCATCACACCAAGCCTTGAGGAAATGCAGTACGTCGCGGCTGAGATGCAGCGGGATGATTACTTCCGCGAACGCCAGACGCCCCTGTTGATCGGCGGCGCCACCTGCAGCCGCGTGCACACCGCTGTGAAAATTTCGCCCCACTACCAAGGCCCGGTGGTTTATGTGCCCGATGCCAGTCGCAGCGTGGGCGTGTGCAGTGATTTGTTGTCGGATGAACGCGCCAAGTCCTTCATCGACGAGCTGAAAACGGACTACGACAAAGTACGTGCACTGCACGCTGGAAAAAAAGCAACGCCCTTGGTAAGTTTGGCGCAGGCCAGGGCCAACAAAACCGCCGTCGACTGGGCGACCTACCAACCGGCCAAGCCCAAATTCCTCGGCCGCCGTGTTTTCAAAAACTACGACCTGGCGGAGTTGGCGACTAGCATCGATTGGGGCCCCTTCTTCCAAACCTGGGACTTGGCGGGGCCCTACCCGGCCATCCTGAACGATGCCGTGGTCGGCGAACAGGCCCGCCGCGTCTTGGCCGACGCCGAGCAAATGCTCAAACGTTTGATCGAAGGCCGCTGGCTTACCGCCAACGGCGTGATCGGCCTGTACCCCGCGAACACCGTCGATGACGATGTGATCGAGGTCTACACCGACGAGTCACGCACCGAGGTGCTGCTGCGCTGGGCACCGCTTCGTATGCAAAGCGAGCGGCCGACCGTGGACGGCATCAAGCGCCCCAACCGCTGCCTGGCCGACTTCATCGCCCCCAAAAACAGCGGCGTCGCGGACTACATCGGCCTCTTTGCGGTGACCTCGGGCATCGGCGCCGAGAAGAAGGACAAACAATTCCAGGACGCCCAAGACGACTACAGCGGCATCATGTTCAAAGCCCTGGCCGACCGCCTGGCAGAAGCCTTTGCGGAGCGTATGCACCAGCGTGTGCGCACCGAGTTGTGGGGTTATGCGCCGGACGAGGCCTTGAGCCTTGATGACTTGATTGCCGAAAAGTACCAAGGCGTACGCCCCGCCCCCGGTTACCCCGCCTGCCCCGACCACACCGTCAAAACCGAGATGTTCCGCGCCTTGGTTTGTGACGACATTGGCATGGGCCTGACCGAAAGCTGGGCCATGACCCCGGCCGCGAGCGTCAGTGGCTTTTACATGGCCCACCCGCAAGCGGTTTATTTCAATGTGGGCAAGGTGGGGGACGACCAGTTGCAGGAGTGGTCTGACCGACAAGGACTGGATGTGGCGGTGGTGAAACGTTCGTTGGCGGCTTGGAGTTGAGGTCTTTCAGGGTCATGCAGAAGTTGAAAGTATCTGCCCTGGGGTGGTTCCTGAGCTGCGCACCCGCGCTGACCGTTGCCCAGAGTGGCGGCAGTTGGACACCCAGCGAGCAGCAAAAACTGAACGTCAATCTGGCCACACAACAGTACTTCCGCCTGAGCGAGCGGGGGGATTTCACTGCGGCCTATGCCATGTTGTCCAAAGACCTGCAGCAAACCATCAGCCTGGAGCGCTGGTCGATACGGCAGGCCGAATGGAATGCCCGCATGGGGGAGTTGGTGGAGCGCAGCATTCGCAACATCACCTGGGGACAAGAACCCGTCCCCGGGGGGCCGGGCAAGGTGTTTGCAGCCATTGATCACAGCGGCAAGTTCCGCAACGCCGACATTCACTGCGGCAAGTTGTTCTGGCAAGAACAAGCGGATGGTTCGTTCAAGCTGCTGCGTGAAATTGAAAACAGCATCGACAAAAAAACACAAGCGCAAATGACGGCAGAACAACTCGCCGCAGCGCGGAAAAAAATACGCTGTTGATACGGTGTTGATTTGAGGACGGTCAGTCGATTCAGGTCGACGCCATGAGGGCCGCAATCTGCGCCCGCAAGGTCTCCACCGGGGCGTAGCCGCGGCACACCCAGTGCAGCTCGTCACCCTTTTGCGCGATCACAGCCGGGAAGCCGGTGATGCCCCAGGCCTGGCTTTGTGCAAAGTCTTTGGCGGTGGCTTCACGCAACGCGGTGGAGGCAAAAGTTTTGGCGAAGTCCGCACGCGGCAGACCAACCACCTCGGCCACGTCGGCCAGCACCGCCGCTTGCGTGACGTTTTTTCCTTCGGCGTAAAAAGCAGTTTGCACCGCTTTGAAATAGCGCCAGGTGTGCTGCGGCCAAAGTGATCGCACTGTGATGGCGGCCCGGCTGGCAGGCTCGGTGTCGTAGATGAAGCCCGGCTCGTCCAGTGCGGTATGGGGACTCGCAGCAAAGGGCAAACCGCTGGCTTGCGCCACATGGTGCCAATGGCCAAAAATTTCTTGCGCGCGGTCGGGTTTCAAAAGCTCGGTCGTGTAGGGCCGCAGGCCGCCCATCACCGGGGGATGCGGTGCGCAGGGGGTGGCGGTCGAGCCATGGGGGATTTTGCGGGCACGGTTAGGGGAAATGGGAGACCTGACCCTGAAGCGCAATTTCCATGGAAATCAGCTTGACTTTCAAGAGGGTATCTGACCCCGATCTGTGACCCCGATCCCGATGCCTTTGAGCAGAAATCGGCAATCACCTTACCTATCGGTGTGTGCAAAATTACTTGACCAGGACAAAGGGCAGGATTTGAAATTGGCGAAGACTCAACCTATAGGGCAACGGCTGCACAACAGTTCCCCCACCAAGTCCAGGAAGCCTGCGCATTCCGATAGTTCTATGCGCCGTTCTTCGGGAGAACAAGGACCATCTTCTATGTCACTGACTATCCATTCCACCTCGCCAGTGGGGACGTCCGCCACCGATCACCTGCTGGAACTCGACACCATGGACCAGCCTCGCGAGGCAGTGCGCGGCAATCCTCTGAGCGTCGTGCCTGTGCCCCCGCACCAGGCTTCGAATGCGCTGAACACCTCGGCGCTCGGAACCGTGCCCACTTGGACCAGCTTGTTCGACGCCAGCAGGGGTTACAAAAGCCCAACAGCTTCTACAAAGACGAAGCCAGCAGAGTTGCTTCTAGCCGGCGTCCCAAAAAGCGAGCGTAAACCGCTCAATGGGAAAGACAAAGATGGGACTACTTTTCGCGTGGGCGTTGGCAAGGGATTTCCGTTCTCACCCAAAACCGGTACGCCGCATCCGAACACCAAAGAACCGGATGTTCATCTTGACATGCGCAAGATTGATCTGCAGCTGCTACGGACGGAGAGCATCCAAGGGAGAGTTGCAGCAGAGGCCGCGCAATGGGCAGGTTTCCCGCTGGCCGGCAAGCTTCTCGCTCGCTATTTTGACAATACGGGCACGCCAATGATCGTTTCGCCGAATTTGACCGGCTGGGGTCAAGTTATTAATTCCACAACGGATCCCGGCAACCCTTATGACCCGAACAACGGAGTGTTGAGAAGCCTTCTCGAAAGGCATGTTGTCCAGTACTTTCGTGACAATCCTACGGCCACGTCCGTCACCGCCAGCACCAAATGGAGGGAGCAGCAAGGGGCGCCGGTTAACAGCCTTGGCCGCAATGTCGATGACTCCTTCTTCGCGCTGGGTAGCTTCTACACCAGGATGGCTGGCGAATTTGTGGCAAAAAGGGACTCCACCGGAAAGGTTGTCTCAATCGACGCGCAAATACAGTGGCTTGGCTATGACTACTATGATTTTTCTCGGGATGGAAAAATAAATCTGACCATACCCAAGTTGGGAACAATACCCCGGGAGCATCTATGGATGATGGCACAACCACAAGTCGGGCTGGCAAAAGGCTTTGATGTCTGGATCCCAGGGCCGGTACTTCGCGTTAGGGTGGACCTTAAGAATCGCTAAACGTAGCCACTCAGCCCCATCCAACACCGCAAGCGGTGGATCACGTCAAGCAAGCCTAGGCTGAGGAGCAGAGCCGGTCAAGGTATTGTTCAGGGCTTCAAAGAGATAAATGCCTTGCTTGTGCATGGTGCCCAAGTAAGAGCGGATGCCTCCCCCCGCGTCACGGCTACAGGGTCAGATACCGTCTTCAACCTCAAGCCCCAAACACCAAGATGGAGCGCGCTTGCCTGCGATGCAAGCGGTTCATGCTAGAACACGCGCTTGGCCAAATGGGTATGGGGGGCTGTGCTTGGGCGGGTACCGCGTCAATCCTTCTAACCTCGGTACGCGAAAGGCTGTGCCACCGCACTGGGCGCGCCAGCCAACTGCCGCTCGATCAACCGTGCGCTGCCCATGGCCAGGGTGAAACCCAAGGGGCCGTGGCCCACATTGAGCAGCAGGTTGCGCCAGCGCGCGGGGCCCAGGATGGGCATGGAGGTGGGGGTGGCGGGGCGCAGGCCCACCCAGGCTTGCGGGTTGGCGTCCACATCACAGGCACCGGGAAATGTTTCTGCGGCGCATTTCACCAAAAACCGGATGCGTTCGGGCTGCACCCGCAGGTCGTGGCCGACGAGTTCGGCCATGCCGGCGATGCGCAGGTGCTCGCCCAGGCGGGCGTAAACGGTTTTGCGGCGCAGGTCGGTGACGCTGATTTGCGGCGCGGCCTGCGGGTTTTGGATGGGCAGGGTGATGCTGTAGCCCTTGATGGGGTAGATGGGCAGGTTCAGCTTCATTTGCCGGCCGAGCTGGGCCGCATCGGCACCGTTGGCGAGCACGAAAGTGTCGGCGGTGAATTGGCCTTGCGAGGTGGTCACCGCGGTGATGCGGTCGCCCAAGGTTTGCACCTGCTTGACCTCGCTGCGGTAGTGCACCTGGGCGCCCAGGGCTTGTGCGCGGGCCACCAAGGCACGGCTCAGAAGGTGGGCGTCACCAACAGCTTCACCGGGGGTCCACACGGCGCCGCGCACATGCTCGGCATAAGCCGCCAAGGCGGGTTCACGCTCCAGGCATTCGGCGGTGGAGATCACACTTTGTTCGCAGCCGAGTTGTTTTTGATAGGCGACTTGCTGGCGCGCACCGGCCAGGCCCGCTTCGTCGGCGTAGACCACGAGTTTGCCGGGCTGTGCGTAATCAAACTGCAGGTTGTGTGCTTCGCGGGCGGCGTTGAGTTCGTCGCGGCTCAAAAAAGACAGGGCCAAGAGCGACTTGGTGGCGTGCTGCACTTGGGTTTGGCGGCAGGCGGCCAAAAATTGCAGGCCCCAGCGCATTTGGGCTAACTCACCGGTGAGGCGGAATTTGAGCGGCGAGTCGGGGTCGAGCAACATGCTGGGCACTTTGCGGAGGGTGGCCGGTGTGGCCAGGGGTTCTACATAGCTGTAGCTGAGCTGGGCGCCGTTGGCAAAACTCGTGACCTGGCCGGGAGCGTCCAGTGCCTCCAGCAGCGTCACGCGGTGCCCGGCTTGGGCCAGCAGGTAGGCGGTGGCGCTGCCGACAATGCCGGCGCCAATCACGCAAACATGTTGTGGTTTGGTGCCGGGTGCGGCGGCGGATTTCATGCCGAGCCCAACTGCTGCCACACCAAGGCAGCGGCGGCCAGGTCGGTCAGGCCCACGCCGACGGTTTTGAACACCACGACTTCGTCGGCCGCTTCGCGCCACCGCGCCTGGCCTGCGTAGATTTCTTGCATGTCGACCACACGGTCGTCGCTCACCACACCGGCGGCTTTGCCCAGCACCACTTCGCCAGCTTCTTGCAGGCTTTGCGGTTTCCACTCGACCACGATGCGGGCAGCGCGGCCCAGGGTGGCGTCGTCCAGTTCGCGGCCCGTGGGCAGGCTGGTGCCCACAGCGGCCACGAAAGCGCCAGGCTCGAGCAAGCTGCCGTCGAAGAGGGGGGTTTTGGCGCGGGTGACGGTGACCACCACGTCGGCGCCCTGCAAGGCCTGGGGCGCCGATGTTTGGCGCACCGCAATGCCGAACTGCTGGGTGGCCTGTGCACACCAGGCCGACACATCGGCCAGGTCCACCACATCCACTTGTTCAAAGGGCAGGGCCTGAACGAGGGCTTCCAGGTGGGCGCGGCCTTGAAAACCGGCACCGAACAAGGCCAGCTTGCGACTGGCCACGCAGCCACGCTGGGCGGCCAGGGCCGTGAGGGCGGGGGTGCGAAAACGGGTGAGTTCGTTGGCGGGCATGACGGCCAGTGGTGCGCCCGTGGTGGTGTCAAACAGGTTGAGCACAAAACCGAATTGGCCGTTCACCGTGGGGTACACCTTTTCGGCGGCCAAACCGGCATCCAACCAAATGGCGCCCATGGAGCTGAGTTTGACGGCACCGCAGTCGATGCGCTGGCGAGCCTTGATGGCGGCGCGGCCATGGGCCAAGGACTCGAAGGCTTTCTCAATGGACGCCGTGACGGCCGCGTAGCTCAGGGCTTGTGCAACTTGTTCGTCGCTGATGAATTTCAACATGGTGGCCTCGTGACGCAATGAAGGCCTTCAGCGTAACGAGTGCCAGGCGGTTTGTGGACGCAAGAATTTTGGCGGGCTATTCGGAAAATGAATGGGGGTTGCTGCTATTGATGCTTACCTTAGTCACGACAACCCCTGGGGACCCCGCTGCACAAATCGCTTACCGACGTCGCATCCTCGGATTGAAGCGATCTGCGGCGTTGCAAATCCTCGCCATAGCGGGGCTATGGCTGTGGTGTTGCGCCTTGCATCTCGCCCCAATCCCAGGCGCGCCATCGGCACCCGACTGATGCACAGGGTCCCTAGCCCGTTCGCCCTGAGCTTGTCGAAGGGCTTGCACCGAGGCACGCGCTGGCTTCGACAGGTCCTGTCCTGAGCCCGTCGAAGGGTCGGCCCGAACGGTGTGTGGTGTCGCAATTTATGTAAATCTGAATAAACGTACTCAGGGCGAACCCATCAAGAAGTCTTGAACCACCACGGCTTTGGCGGGCGCGATGTCTTGTTGGCCCAAGTAGCCGTTCAATTGGGTGAGCATGTCTTCAGACAAACCAGAAATGCCTTGGGGCCCGGTCAATTGCTGTCGGCTTTTGGATGCCAATGAGTTTTGCAGCACCAAACCCACCTGGTTCAGTTGCCGTTCCATCAGCAATTTGGCCGAGGTGTCTGCGGCGTTGATAGCCACCTTGGTTTTGACCGGAACGCCGTCGGTGGTGGTGGCGCAGATGGTGCCGGGGCTGACCCACACGGGCTTGGGTACTTCGCCAGGGGAGAGGGTGTCGAAATCAAACCACGCCAGGGCCATGACGATCACCACGGGCGAGGCACCCAAGAGGATGTAGAACAGCACCGTCCAGGCGCTTTTGGCTGGCTTCTGGGGGCGAGCGGGTGGGGCCATGAGGGACAACAATCAAACGGTGTTCAGGGGCAAGCGGCAATCACTTGCGCGACCGCTGCGGTCAGTTTTTTGCCGTAAGCGATGTGCAAAAACTCGTTGGGGCCGTGGGCATTACTTTTAGGGCCCAGCACACCGCAGACCATCATTTGGGCTTGCGGGAATTGGGTTTGTAAAAGATTCATCAGCGGAATGGTGCCGCCTTGCCCCACCGTGGCGCAAGGTGCGTTGAAGTGATCCATGGACGCCTGGTGCAACGTTTGTTCCAACCAGGGGGACAGTTGCGGCGCGTTCCACCCCGTCGCACCGGCGGCACCCGCACGGCCATCGGCTTGAAAGGTCACTTTGGCGTTGTAAGGGGCGTTGTCTTCGAGCAAGGTTTTGAGTTCTTGCGCGGCTTGAGCGGCATCGATCAAAGGCGGCAGGCGCAACGAGAGTTTGAAGGCGGTGTGCGGCCGCAGCACATTGCCCGCGTTGTTCATGGGAGGCAGACCGTCCACGCCCGTGACACTCAGCGTAGGCCGCCATGTGCGGTTGAGCAAGGCCTCCAAAGGATCCGTTGTGGTGGGCAGTGTCGGCTGACCATCGGCACCACACGCCCACGGGAAACCACGCCAGGCGTGTTCACCCAAAATTTTCGCTGTCACACGCATTTGTTCGATGCGTTCGGCGGGAATCTCACAGTGCAAGCTTTGCGGTAGCAGCCGTCCTGTTTTGGAATCCTCCAAACGATCCAGCACTTGGCGCAGGATGCGAAAACTCGACGGCACCACGCCGCTGGCATCGCCCGAGTGCACGCCCTCGGACAAAATTTCCACCTTGAGCACACCACTGACCATGCCGCGCAAACTGGTGGTGAGCCAGAGTTGGTCATAGTTGCCCGCGCCACTGTCCAGGCACACCACCAAGGCCACGTCGCCCAAACGGGCTTGCAGCACACCGAGGTAGGCGGGCAAATCGCCTGAGCCACTTTCTTCGCAGCTTTCAATCACACCCACACAGCGCGGGTGCGGCAGGCCTTGGCGCTGCAAGGCCTGGATAGCGGTGATGGCGGCGTAAACGGCATACCCGTCGTCGGCCCCGCCCCGTCCATAGAGCAAACCGTTTTCCAGCTTGGGGGCCCACGGCCCCAGGCCATTGCGCCAGCCGTTGAACTCGGGTTGTTTGTCCAGATGCCCGTACAACAACACAGTGCCGGTGTTGCCAGCCGCCCGGGTGTCGCTGGTGTGGGTGGACGCCACCTCAAAAAACAGCAGCGGTGTGCGGCCCGGCAAACGCAGCACTTCCAGCTTCAAACCTTGAACCTTTTGCGCCTCCACCCAGGCAGCCGCATCACAGACCACTTTGTCGAGCAAGCCGTGCGCCGACCAGTCGGCATCGAACATCGGGCTTTTGGCGGGGATGGTGATGTAGTCGGTCAGGGCCGGGATAATGGTTTGGTCCCATCGCTCATCCACAAACGCGGTGAGATCCGGAGTTGACACGGGCTGTCGCGTGGCGGTGGGCATGTTCATGGCGGTGGCCTGGCGAGGAGAGAAGGTGGTTGCAGTGTAGAGCGATCGTTTAAGGATGATCTGCATCAGGTGCGAGGCTGCGCTGGCGCGGGTCGAGATGGGCTACAGGGCCTTATACGCATGCCGCCTGTCTCATGGCCGTCACCGCAAGCCATTGCTCTCGCACCAAGTAAAACGGGAAAATGACACGATTAACTTGGCCGTGATTCGCAACGAGACTCGACCTGAGAAGGAAAGTCGTTGCCCGTACTGCACTTTGGCGAGATCATAGACAGGCCTGCCGTTCGAGTTGCAGTTCAAAAAGCAGGTGCGAAACTGACTCCAGCGTATGAATGATTGTTCGGGAACTTCATTGAACAAAAGACAATTTCCATCCGAAGACTTATGAACACCAATTCAGACAACCCCAAAGTCGAACGCCGTCACCATCAACGCGTGGCGTTCAACAGCAATGCAACATTACAAACCATAGGCGCCAAGCCGATATCCGTGCGCACTCGGAACATCAGCGTAGGTGGACTCAGCGTTCTCACTTCGCAGGAAATTGCAACGGACACCCGCTGCAAGATTCATGTTGCCATCCCCGACGGCAGCAGTGACGCCATACCTGTCGAACTTCTGGCACGTGTGGTGAGCTGCAACTACAACAAGATCGAGGGGGGCTTCATGTGGGGTTGTGAGTTCATCAACCTGACTGCGAACGTGGCGGCGACCATCGCAAGATTCATGCATTCGCGCTGACGGCGGCGTCGGCACCCACTGAATGCCGGGCTGGCTCTGAAGCGTCGACACATCAGCATCGAAATCCCGTAGAAGCTTCACTTGGGAAGAAGCTTTGCGAAGGCGGTGTGACCAGAGGGTGCCGAAAGGGATCTGCTCTTTTAGAGCCGCTGACAAAACCGTTCGGGCTGTCGAAGCCAGCGAGTGCCTCGGTACAGGCCCTTCGACAGGCTCAGGGAGAACGGGCTGGAGGTTGTCGCGAATAAGGTAAACATCAATAAGTGCGGACCTGCGCAACTCAATGGGTCGTGAATTGAGAAAAGATCAATAGTTACTTCAAAGGGCTTGAACGTTGCTGTCAAAACCCTGACACAACACGAACTGGCTGATGTCATTAGACTGCGTGCGGTTTTTGGCACTTTCAAGGACAAGCCCATGTCGCGTCGCAGTCAGCCCGTCTCCTTTCATTTCAAAGCCACTTGGCCGGTGGCCGCCATGCTGGTGTTGTCTGCTGTGCTATCGGGTTGTGGCCGCGCCGACGCACAAGGGGGGCCGCCGATGGCCCCGCCGGTGTCTGTCGCGCCCACCGTGCAACGGCCTGTCCAGGCCCATGACGAGTTCACGGGTCGCCTGGAAGCCACAGAAACCGTGGACATTCGCCCGCGTGTGGGCGGCACCCTGGAGGCTGTGCATTTCAAAGCGGGTGATGAGGTCAAACGCGGCCAGTTGTTGTTCACCATTGATGCGCGCCCCTACCGCGCCGAGTTGGCCAGGGCTGAGGCGCAACTGGCCTCCGCACGCACCGCTTTGACCCTGGCGACGACTGAACAAACACGGGCGCAAAAACTGCTGGCCCAGCGCGCCATCTCCCAGCAAGAAGCCGATGCGCTCACGGCCAGTGCCAGCAACAACCAAAGCAGTGTCAAAGCCGCCGAGGCCGCCGTGGCGGCGGCCCGCCTGAACGTGGACTACAGCCAAGTTCGCGCTCCCATTGCAGGCAAAACCTCTCGCAACAACATCAGTGTCGGCAATTTGGTGGCGATGGGTGACCCGGTGTTGACCACCTTGGTGTCACAAGACAAGGTTTACGCCTACTTTGATGTGAGTGAAGAAACTTATCTGCGTTTGTCATCGGCACTCAATGGCAAAACCAAACCCTCGGTACAAATGGGTTTGTCTAATGAAACAGGTTTTGCACACGCAGGTGTGATCGACTTTTTCGACAACCGCTTGAACCCCGCCACCGCATCCGTGCGTGCACGTGCCGTTTTTGACAACAGCAAGCGTCAGTTCACCCCCGGGCTGCTCGCCAAAATCAAACTGACCAGCGGCGAGCCGATGAATGCGGTCATGACACCCGAAAAAGCCATCGGCACCGACCAGAACAAACGTTTCGTTTGGGTGCTGGGCGCGGACAAGATGCCGCAGTTCCGCGAGGTCAAGCTGGGCGCGCTGGAGGGAGGCATGCGTGTCATCACCGAAGGCCTCAAGGCGGGTGAACTCGTGGTGGTCAATGGGCTGCAGCGTGTGCGTCCTGGCGCGCCGCTCAATGCGCAAGAGTTGAAGGTGGATGCATCAGGTTTGCCGATCACCCCCCCGCCGCCCGCACCCGGCGGTGCGGCATCCGCACCGGCCAAGAAAGGCTGATGCACCATGAACATCTCCGGCTTTTTCATTGACCGGCCGCGTTTCGCGGCGGTGCTGTCCATCATCATTTTCCTGATCGGCGCGATTTCCATTTTCCGCCTGCCGATCTCCGAGTACCCTGAAGTTGCACCGCCCCAGGTGGTGGTGCGGGCGCAGTTCCCAGGCGCCAACCCCCGCGTGATTGCCGAGACGGTGGCCACGCCACTCGAAGAGCAAATCAACGGTGTGGAAGGTCTGCTTTACATGGGCAGCCAGGCCACCGCCGATGGCTCGATGGTGCTGTCGGTGAGTTTCAAAATCGGCACCGACCCCGAACGCGCCGCCACTGAGGTGCAAAACCGCGTCAACCGCGCCCTTCCACGCCTGCCCGAGGTGGTGCGGCAAATCGGCGTGACCACGGAGAAGAGTTCAAGCAACCTGACCATGGTGGTGCACTTGGTGTCGCCCGACAACCGCTACGACGCGCTGTACTTGCGCAACTATGCGAGCTTGAACGTGCGCGACGCTTTGTTGCGCATCCCCGGCATGGGCTCGGTACAGGCCTTCGGCTCGGGCGACTACGCCATGCGCATTTGGCTGGACCCGCAAAAACTGGCTGCACGCAACCTCACCTCCAGCGACGTGGTCAAGGCCCTGCGCGAACAAAACGCCCAGGTGGCAGCCGGTGTGGTGGGCGCACCGCCTGCGCCCAACCGCACTGAATTTCAACTGGCGGTGAACACCCAAGGACGGCTGACCTCAGAAGCTGAGTTTGGCGAAGTCATCATCAGTGCCGATACGACAGGCAACAACGCCACCGGTGCGTTGGTGCGTCTCAAGGATGTGGGCCGAGTGGAACTCGGTCCCAACTCTTATTCACTCGGCTCTTTGCTCAACAACAAAGAAGCGGCTGCGGTGGCGGTGTTCCAGGCGCCCAATTCCAACGCACTGGCCCTGTCCAACAATGTGCGCGCCACCATGGAGCAGCTCAAGGCGGACTTTCCGCCGGGGGTGGAATACCGCATCGTGTACGACCCCACACGTTTCGTTCAAACCTCGATCGAAAAAGTGATCGTGACCTTGATTGAGGCGGTGCTGTTGGTCGTGCTGGTGGTCATTGTCTTTTTGCAAACCTGGCGTGCATCCATCATCCCGCTGCTCGCGGTGCCCGTGAGCATCGTGGGGACCTTCGCGGTGCTGCTGGCTTTAGGTTTTTCCATCAACACGCTGACCCTCTTCGGTTTGGTGCTGGCCATTGGCATCGTGGTGGACGACGCCATCGTGGTGGTGGAAAACGTGGAGCGCAACATTGAGGCGGGCCTGTCTCCGCACGATGCGGCGGTGAAAGCCATGCACGAGGTCTCGGGGCCCATCATCGCCATTGGTCTGGTGTTGTGCGCGGTGTTCGTGCCGTTGGCATTTGTATCGGGCCTGGAGGGGCAGTTCTACCGCCAGTTCGCGGTGACGATTGCCATCTCCACCGTCATCTCGGCGTTCAATTCGCTGACCTTGTCACCGGCCATGGCGGCCATTTTGCTGCGCGGCCATGACCAGCCCAAAGACGCGCTCACACGCGGCATGGACAAACTGTTCGGCGGCTTCTTCCGTTGGTTCAACCGCGTGTTCAAACGCGGCTCTGAAAGTTACAGCAATGGGGTGACCACGGTGGTGGTCAAGCGCAAGTCCATCTCGTTGGTGATTTACGCTGTGTTGGTTGCCGCTGCGGTGCTGCTCTTCATGCGCGTGCCACCCGGTTTTGTGCCGCAGCAAGACAAGCAGTATTTGATTGGCATTGCGCAACTGCCCGACGGCGCCAGCCTGGAGCGCACCACCGAGGTCATTCGCCGTTTGAGCGACATCGCCACCAGCGTGCCCGGGGTTGAGAACTCGGTGGCGTTCCCAGGGTTGTCCATCAACGGCTTCACCGCCGCTCCCAATGCCGGCATTGTGTTCTTCGGCCTGTCTGACTTTGCGCAGCGCAAAGACCCGAGCCAAAGCGCCGACGCAATCGCAGGCCAGGTGAACATGAAACTGGGCGGCATTCAGGACGCTTTCATCTTCGTGCTGTCGCCGCCCCCGGTGAGTGGCTTGGGCAATGCGAGCGGCTTCAAACTGCAGCTGCAAGACCGCAGCGGTGCCGGTGAAGCGGCGCTGTATGGCGTGGTACAGCAGCTGATGGGCCGGGTGTACGGTAACCCTGATGGTGGCATCACCCAGTTCTTTTCCAACTATCAAATCAACGTGCCCCAGCTCTTTGCGAATGTGGACCGCACCAAAGCCAAACAAATGGGGGTGAGCCTCACCGATGTGTACGAGACCATGCAGACCTATTTGGGCTCGCTTTATGTGAACGACTTCAATCGGTTTGGCAAAACCTACCAGGTGGTGGTGCAGGCCGATGCCGAGTTTCGCGCCAAAGCGGAAGACATCGGCAACCTGAAAGTGCGCAACAACAAAGGCCAGATGGTGGCCTTGAGTGCCCTGATGACGGTGGAGCCCTCGTTCGGACCGGGCTCGGTCACCCGCTACAACGGCTTTTATTCGGCTGACATCAACGGCGCACCCAAACCCGGCATCAGCTCAGGCCAGGCCCAGGCTGAGATGGAAAAAATCCTGGCCGAGACGCTGCCACGCAGCGTCGGCTACCAATGGGCCGAGCTGGTCTACCAGGAAAAAATCGCGGGCAATACGATGGTCTACATCTTCCCGCTCTGTGTGCTGCTGGTGTTTTTGGTGCTGGCGGCCACCTATGAGAGTTGGACCTTGCCGCTGGCGATTTTGCTCATCGTGCCGCTGTGCATCTTGAGCGCCATGCTGGGTGTGTGGATCAGCGGGCTTTTGGGTGCCCCCGGTGACAACAACATCTTCACCAAAGTGGCCCTGGTGGTGCTGGTGGGGCTGGCGTGTAAGAACGCGATTTTGATTGTGGAGTTTGCCAAGGAGCTGGAGGACCGCGGCGAGGAACTCATCAAAGCCACGGTGCATGCCTGCCGCATGCGGCTGCGCCCCATCTTGATGACCTCGATTGCTTTCATTGCGGGCGTCGTGCCTTTGGTGCTGTCCACTGGGGCCGGTTCAGAAATGCGCCGCGCCATGGGCATTGCGGTGTTCTCGGGCATGGTGGGCGTCACAGTGTTTGGCCTGGTGCTGACGCCGGTGTTTTATGTGCTGCTGCGCAAGCTCACATCGAAACGCCGCCACGCGGCCGATGTGGCCAAAGGAGCGCTTCATGGTTAAGCCTTTGACCATCAACCCAGAGTCACGCACTCAATCTCCGTTCGCCCTGAGCCTGTCGAAGGACCGTGACAAACACGGAGAGGACTTCGACAAGCTCAGTCCGAACGGTGGAGGTTTGTGCAAACTCGTCGTGGCTGCAACCGCACTGGCGTTGGCAGCTTGTGCCAGCCCGATAAGCACCGCCCCATCCTTGTCCGCCCCGCTGGACGAGCGCTTCACACAAAACGCTGCACCAACAGAACCGCAAGATGCCGTCACCTTCTGGCGTGCATTCAACGATCCCGTCCTCACCACCTTGGTCGAACAAGCCTTGCAAGGCAATGTGGATGTGAAACTGGCCCAGGCGCGTTTGAAAGAAGCCGAAGCCAACGCGGGCGAAGCGCGTGCAGGGCGTTTGCCGAGCGTGGGCATCAGCAGCAGCGTGGCCAGGGTGGATCCACCGGGCGCGGTGGGCAGCAGCACTCAGTATTCAGCCGGAGGCAACGTTAACTGGGAGTTGGACTTCTTTGGCCGCAACCGCCGGGCCAGTGACGCGGCGGCAGCCCTGGTGACAGCAAGCCAAGCCGGTGTGGGTGCAGCCCAACGGGTGCTGACCGCTGAGCTGGCCACGCAATACCTCAACCTACGCGGCCAACAACTGCGGCTGCGTGTGGCCCAAGAAGCGCTGATGAATCAGCGCGAGTCGCTGCGCATCGTCACCGCCCGCCAAGAGCTGGGCCGAGGCACGCCGCTGGATGTGGCGCGGGCGCGGGCCTTGGTGGAATCGACTGAGGCCAGCATTCCCGCTTTGCAGGCGCAGGTGGAGCGCAGCACGTACCGGCTGGCGACTTTGACGGGCCAACCCCCTCGTGGCGTGATCGCTGCGGTGGCGGTCCCCACCGGTGACACCCGTTTGTTGCCCACGCTGCCCTTCACCGATCTCGGCAAAGTGGCTGCGGGCACACCGCAAACCCTGCTCATCCGCCGCCCCGACGTGCGCGTGGCGCAGGCGCAGTGGGTGGCTGCCAGTGCCAACACCGATGTGGCTCGGGCCGATTTATTTCCCCGCATCAGCCTGACGGGTTTGCTGGGTTTCACCAGCAACCGGATCTCTAACTTTGGTGACGCTGACTCACGCAACAACAGCGCAGGTGCCTTCCTGACCTGGCCACTGCTGGACTTCGGCCGCGTGCGCTCACGCATTGTCGCCACCGAAGCCCGTGCCTTACAAGCCTTGTTGGTCTACGAACAAACCGTGCTCTTGGCCTTGGAAGAAACCGAAGGCGCGCTGGCCCAGTTCAACCGCAACACCGAACAAACGCAGCGCTTGGAAAACGCCGCCATCGCTTCAGAAGAAGCCGCGCGTTTGGCACGCATTCGTTTCGAAGCCGGTGCCAGCGATTTCCTCACCGTGCTGGATGCAGAACGCAGCGTGCTGCAAGCGCGTGATGCCTTGGTGCAGGCGCAAACCGGGGCCGTGACTGCCCTGGTGGGCGTTTATAGGGCGTTGGGCGGAGGATGGAACATCTCTGCTGCTGGGCAGTGAAGTTGGTTCTGTACATTAGGCGGAACAAATGTGTCGGCAGAGTCTTTGCACTACCACCAGGAGATCGATATGGGCTTAATGGATGGAATGCTTGGGAACGCGTCAAAAGTCGACAACGCCGAGATTCAGAAGGAGTTCGGTCGAATACTTGCGCCGGGTGAGAAAGTCGAACACGCGTACCAGTTGATTCGTGACTACTTTGTCTTTACTGACAAACGATTCGTTCTCGTAGACAAGCAAGGGTTCACTGGAAGCAAGATGGAGTACCACTCCATCCCTTACAAAAGCATCACTCACTTCAGCATTGAGACTGGAGGCACCTTCGACCTTGATGCCGAGTTGAAGATCTGGCTCTCCGGAACACCGGTGCCAATCATGAAGAAATTCAACAGGAAGTTGAGCATCTACGAGGTGCAGGCTGTCTTGGCTAGCTATGTCTTGAGGTAGGCAAGAGGTGCGGCCAGTCAACCGGACGGCCCAAGGGCCGCCGGTCACTTCGAGCCACAAGAGCTTCGCCACGTTATCAAACATCATCCCGCCGTGGTGAATCTCGCAGCGATTGACTGCGGAGATTTATTTCATTTTTCTTCTCATGTCTTCAGTGTGGCGTGTCGTTGTGGTCAAGCAAAAGTGTGTGCACTTTGAGCCTACAAACGGTCATTGATGGTTGAGCAGTGATTGCAACCGCACCCTGACGAAATACGCACGCGGAGGGCCCCATTCGTTACTCGAGGGTCAGGGTCGTTTGCACAACCCTGTTGACCTCCTTGATCTAAAAGAGCATTCCCCAGCGCAGCTCCAAACCTTTTACTCGTGAATGACAGTCGTCACACGGTGACCGCCACATCAAGAAATTCAGCGCTGGAGGCGCAGCTCACGCCGGCATCTTGAAATCCTCTCCATGCTGCAACATCGCCCAGCACATGCGCGCGTTCTTGCTGGCACCACGGTCTGGTGACTACCGTGAAGTATCCGGGCTAGTACTGTGACTCTGAAATAACGGAACAAATGAAAGCGGTGAATTCGTGCCGATGGCAAGGCGCAAACCGCAGCGATACCGGGGTATCGCGAGGATTTGCAACGCCGCCATCGGTGCGAAGGCACGCTTTCATGTTTTGTTATTTCAGAGTCGCAGTACTAGCTAGCTGCGTTGATTTGCTTGGCAACAGCGCTGCTGTTGGCTACAAAAAAGGCCACATGGCCCATCCCGAACGGGGGCACCGCAGCCCGGTAGGTGGCAGGGGTTTCGCGCGGCACCCCAGGATTTGTCGAAAGTTTTTACACTGAATCGGAAAGAGCCATCTCAGGCTGAGATAAGTCATTGAGCGCTAAAGGGTTTCTGGTCGGGGCCCGAGTCTTGCTTGCAAAGGGATGTTATTTGAGTCTTTCTTGTCAATCACGAGCGCAAAGTTTGTGCCAACCGCCGGGAGTTTTTAATTATGAAAAAAGCCATTTCCAAATTCTTTCTTGCCGCTGGCTTGCTGGCCTGTGGCGTATTGCCGCAAGTCGCATCAGCAGGTGTGATCGTCAGTGCGACAGCCGTCACCACGGCCGATTCTTTCCCAGATGCAACATTCGGCAACCCCAACAACCTGATCAATCAAGGGGGGTTGGCAGCCGGTTTTGTGTCGGGTGTCACGGACTTTGCCACTTACCTCGCTTCGAATCCCCAGCACACGACCCAATCCGCTGGCGCGGAGTGGTTCACTCCGTTTGGCAACACCGCTGCAACCCTCACCTTCAACCTCGGTTCCGTGCTGACCATCGGCGGTGTTGCCGCTTGGGTGGATGAGTTCTGGGGCGCTGGCAACATCGCTGTCTTCACGTCACTCGATGGTCTGGCCTATTCCAGTGTTGGATCCTTCACGCCGACGGACTGGGCTACCAACGTCACTTCCTATAGCGCCGACGTTTTCTCGTTCTCCGCCACATCGGCGCAGTACGTGCAACTGGTCTTGAGTGGATGTCCTCAGCCTCTGAGCGTTGCCGGTGGTGGTTGTGGCATGGGTGAAGTCGCTTTTGATTCCGTTGCCAACACCGTGCCAGAGCCGAGCACGCTGGCGTTGCTTGGTTTGAGTATGCTGGGCTTTGCTGCCACGCGCCGCCGCAATACGCGTTGATTGATTTGAGTCCACACCAATCGCCTGCTGAGGCGGTTGGTGGTGGCGATCAAGAGAGTGGTGTTTTGTGTAGGTTCCGGTCATCAATCATCCAATGACCCCCAAACGCCACCCCACCCTGGCAAAAGCCGCCACGGCAGAGTCTGCATGGGCCGTTTCATGGGTGGCTGAAAGCTGTAGGCGAATGCGTGCTTTGATGTGGGGAACAGCAGGGTAGAAAAACCTCGCAGCCAGAATGCCGTTTTCGCGCAGCCCTTGTGGGAAGATTTGATGCAGGTCTACAAAAGTCTTCAGGCGGTGATGCTTTCGGCTGGCTGGCGATAGCGGTCAAACCGCCACAACACGCCTACCACCACCAGCGCGGCCACGGGACCGGCAGTGGGGTGCAACAGTGCCACCAGAATGGGCACCACGAGGATCAAGTGACGCAATCCCCAGCTGTAGAGCAAACCGGCGCGGCGCACATAGTGGCGACCTGCGTCTGTCCATTGCTGTCGTGCGCTGCTGCCCACGGGAATAGCGCAGACAAAACCGGCGTGGTTGTAAAAGCGCACCGCCATGGCGGAAGCCACCAGTGAACCAAAGAGCAGTGCGATCAGCACGAACTGCAGGCCCAATTGCACGCTGAACAGTGGCAGGTTCGGCCCAAGCACCAGGCCCGTCATTTGTTCTCGCAAGCTCGGTGCCGCCAAGGTGACGGCACCCATCAGGCCCAGCGCGGCTGTAGATGCAATCATGGTGGCCGACATCACAGAGTTGCGCAGGGTTTGCACGGCCAGCAACTCAGATCCCACATGGGCGGAGACCGCTGCGAACCAGTCTTCGCGCAAACGGGCGTTGACGGTGCGCGCCAAGTGCTGTGGACGGTATCGCTCCAACCAAGCCAATACCACTTCATAGGCCAGCATGATGAACAACGTGGCCGCCACAGGCCACCAGGCGTTCATGCTGCCACCTCCGTTTGACGCGCACGGCGCCACCACTCCAGTGCCTCGAACAAACCCATGCCGGCGAGCATGGCCAGCACAAACACCAAGGCTTTGACCTGGCCCATGCCCAATGCCACCAAAGCTGGCCCTGGGCAAAAACCAGCCAAACCCCAGCCCACGCCAAAGGCCAAACTGCCCAGCACCAACCGGCGGTCGATGACGCGCGAGTGGGGCAACTTCATCTCCCGCCCCAGCATGGACATGGTGCGTTTATTCGCCGCAGCAAACGCGAACATCCCGACAGCGATAGCGCCCGCCATCACCAGCGCCAGTGAAGGATCCCAAGCGCCGCCCAAGTCCAGAAAGCCAAGCACCTTGGCGGGATTGGCCATGCCAGAGACGATCAAGCCCAGGCCAAAAATCAAACCCACCACAGCAGATATGAGGATGTTCATGCGCAGACTCCTGCAGTTGAATGTCGATGTTTCAGACGAGGCCGCCGTGGCGCAAGCACCACACGGTCGCAAAACCAGCTCCCATGAACAGCGCGGTGGCCACCAATGACCGGGGCGACAGCCGAGACAGCCCACACACCCCATGCCCACTGGTGCAACCCGCGCCATAGCGGGTGCCCACGCCAACCACCAGTCCCGCCACGACCAAGGTCGACCACCCGGCATCGATTTGCGGTGCAACCACCGGATGAAACAGCGCCAACAGCACAGGGGAAGCCACCAAGGCACACACAAAGGCCACCCGCCAGGCGATGTCGTGACGCTGCGGCCTGAGCAATCCGCCCAAGATGCCACTGATGCCTGCGATTCGGCCACTGAGCAATACAAAGAGCGCTGCCGCCAGCCCAATGAGCAGCCCGCCAGCGAGAGCCGACCAAGGCGTGAACTGTTCCCAGGCGATGTTCATGTGGTTTCCTTTGCGCTCAATTCGAGCATTTATCTCGCACAGATTTATGTCGAACAATAAAGGCGGTTCAGCGTCGCCAGAATCTCCAGCAAAGAGTGGTCAGCCACGCTGTAGTAAATGTTCTTGCCTTCGCGCCGCGTGGCGACCACCCCAACACCACGCAACACGCCCAATTGCTGCGACAAGGTGGGCTGCCTGATGTCGAGATGTTGCTCCAACTCGCTCACGCACATTTCGCCGTGCGACAGCTGGCACAACAACAGCAGCCGGTCTTCATTGGCCAGCAGTTTCAGCGCGCCGACGGCTTGTCCGGCAGCGCGCCGCAGCGCATGGGGTTGAGGCAATGGGGCGGCGGCTTTGGGCATATTGAACACGCAGTTGTTGGTGCGGTTGTTGATCAAGCGCAAACATTATATTTACAAACATAATATCATCTTGCCAACTGATTGCAACAGGAGAGCCGCCATGCCCACCGCCGACGCCATCCGCAACCCAGCCCAGGTGCAGGCTTTTTTTGACCCATTGACTTGGACGGTGTCCTATGTGGTGTGGGATCCAGCCACTCTGCAGGCAGCCGTGGTGGACCCGGTGCTCGACTACGACTTCAAGTCCGGGTGCACACGCACCACGTCACTGGACCAGATCACCCAGCACCTTGAAACCCACCAGTTGCAACTGCAGTGGATTTTGGAAACCCATGCCCACGCCGACCACCTCTCCGGCGCACGTTTGCTGTACGAGCGGCATGGGGGCCGCATTGCCATAGGCGAGCGCATTCGCCAAGTGCAGGCCGTGTTCAAAAAGCTCTACAACCTGGAGCGCAGTTTCTTGCCCGACGGCAGCCAGTTCGACCACCTGTTCCAAGACGGCGAGTCGTTCCAGATCGGCACACTGCAAGCGCAGGCGCTGGCTGTGCCCGGTCACACCCCTGCGGACATGGCCTATCGCGTGGGCCCACCAGACGACGCCATCTTGTTCGTGGGTGACACCCTTTTCATGCCCGACGTGGGCACCGCAAGGGCGGACTTCCCCGGTGGTGACGCGCACCAGCTCTACCGCTCCATTCAGCGCATTTTGTCCATGCCGCCCACGACAACGCTCTACGTTTGCCACGACTACCCGCCGACCAACCGTGCGCCGCAGTGGTTGACCAGCGTCGCCTCACAACGCGCCCACAACATTCATGTGCACGATGGTGTGGATGAGGCCACCTTTGTCGCCCAACGCCAAGCCCGCGACGCCACGCTGGAGGTGCCCACCTTGATCCTGCCTTCACTGCAAGTGAATGTGCGCGCGGGTCAGTTGCCGCCCGCAGAAGATGATGGTGTGCGTTACCTGAAAATTCCGTTGAACGCCTTGCCCGGCCCGCGTTGATCCACAGTGCCGACTCATTCACGGACAGGTTCTTACAGCCAACCCCTACAACGAGCAGCACCACAACGACAGGCCAGCTTGCCCGCATGGTGGGTGGCGCCGTAGTCGGCAGTGAGTTCCTCGCCTGCAGCGATGTCTCGTAATGCATAGAACGCGGCACGGCCTTGTTGAATCTTCAGCACCATGTTGGGTGCACAAGCGTGGTTGGCAAAACGCAGTGGGTCGGTCGATGCCGTGGCGTCGATGGCGCGACTGTCAGAGACCGCAATCATGAAGACATGGCCGCTTTGCTGGCGTGCCACACGGGCCCGCGCAAAGGCTTCACGCTGGCTCACACTTTCACCGCGCACCTCACCAATTTTTTGTCGCGCGGGAATGGCGCTCACGGCAAATGCGCCTTGGCCTTCGATGCGGCTGGCGCCCACCACCACCGGGTGTTTTTGAGTGTCGCGTGGACGCCCGGAACCTGCGGGCACGGCGACCTGCTCCGCATCAGACAGCTCGTTGGAAGGCAGAGGGCGCAGAATGGGCATGGGTCAACATTTTTGCTGTCAGTGCTGAATTTTCTACGGAAGAGTGATGGAAGCCTTTCTTGTTTCTACCGGCGTGGTCGCCCTTGGCGAAATGGGCGATAAAACCCAGTTGCTCGCCATCATCCTGGCCGCGCGTTTTCGCAAGCCCCTGCCCATCATCCTGGGCATCCTCGTCGCCACCTTGGCCAACCACGCGGCGGCCGCTTGGGTGGGTGACTGGGTGGCGCAGGCGCTCGGCCCGCAATTGCTGCGCTGGGTGGTGGGTGGCTCCTTCCTCGCCGTGGCCGTGTGGATGTTGATTCCCGACAAGGTCGATGACGGCGATCACTCTGAAAAGCTGCGCTGGGGCGTGTTCGGCACCACGGTGCTGGCCTTCTTCCTGGCCGAGATGGGCGATAAAACACAGATCGCCACCGTGGCCCTCGCCGCCCGCTACCACGATCTTTTCGCTGTCGTCATGGGCACCACACTTGGCATGATGCTGGCCAATGTGCCCGCCGTCTTCATGGGCGACCAAATCGCCAAACGCGTGTCTATGCGCCTGGTGCATGGCATCGCGGCGTTGATTTTTGCGGCGCTGGGGGTGTTGACCTTGTTGAATGTGGGACGGTTGTTTTGAGGATGCTCTGCTTCCTTATCGCGTGAATACCGTCAACACCCCGGTATAGCCATACAAGTGGTGGCGTCCGACCTCACCGGCCGCGAAGAATCCCACCAAAGGCACATCGCCCAAGGCCCGCCGCACCACGGCCAGTTCAGCGTGGGCAGCACCAAAATGAGGGCCGCCGCGACCCGCGCAGCTGATGTAAATGGCCCCCGCCATGCGCGGCGCGGCGGCCACCGCAGCCGCCAAGCCCTCGGCACCCTGCAGAGCGTGTTCGGCGGTCAAGGGCAAGTTTTCGGGTTCCAACTCGTCGCGAATTTCGGTGCAGATGCGCACCAGATCTTGTTGTGCCGCTTGCGGGTTGCGGCGGCAAAAGGCCAGTTGTTGACCTAGGGTGGCGCGGTCCGCAATCGCAACGCCGCGTCGCACCGGATCGATACCCACCAGGTGCCGTACGCGGGTGTCCGCTCCGAACTGGCCAGACCGGGGGTGTTTGTTTGAGTCGAAGTTGGCATCGCTCAAACCAGCCAAGGTTTGCCGAAATCGGGGCAAAGCGTCTTGGTCGGTCAATTCGCCCAAGGACAAATCGCGCAGCAACACATCCAATGCGGGTTCGTCGTCCAGCGCCAGTACCAAGTTGTGCTCGGCTTGCGTGATGCGCCGAGTGGGTCCGACAGGCTGGCAGCCTTGTGTCACGCGCGAGACCAAGCCCACCTCGGGCCCAAACGCCACGCCAGACAGGCCGCCGGTGAACACCCCATCGGCAATGTGGGCCGCCCGTCCGCGAGGGCTGTCGGCGCTGCCGCGTCCACTGGAGACGCCACCGAACAGGTAGTGACTATCCGTGCGTTCGGCCATCTCGGACAACAAGTCCGAGAGATCGGTGGTTTGAGGGTCCGCATGCACTTGCGCTGTGGTGGTTTTGAAGTGCGCCAAAGGTTTGGCACCCGAGAAAACGCGAAACTGCTGACTGGGCAGGTCGCACACCATCACGCTCAAGGCGGGTTCGTTGAAGTATTCGCATCCGGTCGCGCAGATGCCAACCCCCACCCCACCCACCCAGGCCGCCCCAGGCCAGCGCAAACGCAGCTCGGCGAGCAACATCTCGGCATCAAAAGCATAGGCTTCGGTGAAATAGACCCAACCCAAGGTGGGCGCGCGAGGTGCCTGCAGCCCAGCCGTGTCGTGACGTTGGGCGTCGATCTGCGCGGCCACCAGCGCCAGGGCCACCCGCCAATCGGGATGTGTGGCGTGGGCGTGAACGAATTGCGGCATAGGGACGTTGATGAAATCAGCGTTTGGAGGTGCGGGTGCTTCTCTGTGCACCCGGGCGAGCGGCCTTGCTTGCCGCAGCGGCTTTTCTTGCACCCACTGCCGCAGCGCCAGCCATGTTGGCGGCATCGCCCGCGGCTTTCGCCGCCGAACGCGCCATTTGCGCTGGGACGGCAGATGCTTTCTTGAGCGTTTCGCTGGCCGCCTCCACACTCTGTTTGAGCATGGCCCCACCCAAATTTTTAGCCGCATCCGTGGCCGTGTCTTTCATGGCGGTAGTAGCCAATTCGGTGAACTGTTTGGTGAGTGCGCCCCACCACTGCATCGGGTCCACGCCGGGCAAACTGCTTGCAAGCCGGTCCGCTTTTTTCGAGCTGGACTTGCGCGCTGGGGTCTCCTTCTTGACCGCTGAAGCGGCGGCGGCACCCTCTGCCAAGGCTTGGTTGGCAAGTTCTGCACCAGGCAGTTTGATTTTCAGAGAGTCACGCAGATCTTCCATCTGCACATTCATGGTTTTGAGGGTCGATAAGGTCATGCGCTGCACTTCCAGTGCCTGGATCGTGGCGCCCAGCATGCGCGCGTTTTGCTCCAGCCAAAACTGCACGGTGCGCAGCTCTTCAATGCGTTTTTCGAGTTCCTCTGGGTTCAGCGTGGGTGCCACCCATTGCCCCATGTTGGGCAAAGCGGCCCCGGCGTTTTTCACCAGGCCTTGCAGAAAGTCAAAACCGGGAACCAATTTGGTAAAGCTGCTTGCGTCGGCCATGGCGTGTCTCCAAAGATAGTGGGGCAAAGGGGTCGCAGGACCATTTGATTGTGCACGCGAGGGCACCACAAATGGTGCGCAAAATGGATCACCGCGACGTCGCAGCGTCGATTCGCAAGATGCCCTCGCCCTGGGACCAACGCAACTTGCCCAGCACGTCCATGCCGAGCAAGGGATGGTCGGACAAGCCGGAAAGTGCCACCATCGGCAGACGCTGCGCCAACACACCCCCTTGGAGCTCGACATCAGCGCGCACCACCTCGCCCGTGACCACACCACCCGCCGTGCTGCTTTGCACGGTGTCCAACACGTCCAGATTCAAACGCCTTGCCAAATCCATGGGCAACGCGCTGCGCGTGGCGCCGGTGTCGATCAGAAAATCCACCGCTTTGCCATTGATGCTTCCCGGCCAGTGGTAGTGGCCATCGGGTGTCCGGCGAATCTCAATCACGCCGTTGTCAGCCATGAACCTGCTTTTCTGTTGGCGATGTTCCCAATACTGAAAACCGAGGAAAAGCACCAGGCCCAGCAACAGCCAGACCGTGACCACCTTGAATGTGCGCGGCAACTCGTTCACTGTTTCGCCATTCCGTCGTCTAGTTCAGGGCGACACCACGGTCTGGTCGATGGCACCAAACACACTGTGTCCGTCCAGTCCATTCATCTCAATGCGTATGGTGTCGCCGTACAACATGAACTCTGTTTGAGGCTCGCCTTGTTCAATGGTCTCGATGGCGCGTTTCTCGGCGATGCAGGAGTAACCACGCGTCCAATCTTTGTTGCTCACGGTGCCGCTGCCAATGATGCTGCCCGCACGCACGCGACGTGTTTTGCACAGGTGGGCAATCAGCTGCCCAAAATGGAAGGTCATCTCGGGCCCGGCCTCGCACAAACCCACACGTTTTCCGTTCCAGCTGCTTTGCAAGCTCAGGTGCACGCGGCCGCCCAACCAAGCGCTTCCCAATTCATCGGGTGTGACGGCAACGGGGCTGAAGCTGGTGGCGGGTTTGCTTTGCAAAAAACCAAACCCTTTGGCCAACTCGCTCGGAATCAGGTGGCGCAGACTGACGTCGTTGGCCAACATCAAGAGGCGGATGCTGGAAAGCGCCGCCTCGGGCTCCACACCCATGGCGACATCGCCAGTGACGACGGCGACCTCGGCCTCGAAGTCGATGCCCATTTTTTCGCTCGGCACCACGATGTCGTCGCAAGGGCCTAAAAAGTCGTCGCTGCCGCCTTGGTACATCAAAGGGTCGGTGTAGAAGCTCTCAGGCATATCGGCCTTGCGTGCTTTGCGCACCAGCTCCACGTGGTTGATGTAAGCGGAGCCGTCGGCCCACTGGAAAGCACGAGGCAAGGGTGCCATACACAGCTTGGAATCAAACGCAAACGCATGGCGTGTTTTGCCGTGGTTGAGCGTGGTGTACAGATCCTCCAACTGCGGCGACAGGAAGTTCCAATCGTCGAGCAACTGCTGCATTCGTGTGGCAATGCCGGTCGCATAATGGGCTGTGCTCAGGTCGCGCGAAACAACCACGAGTTGGCCGTCGCGTGAACCGTCTTTGTAGCTGGCAAGTTTCATCGATTTGAGAGGAAGTGAATGTCGTTGGGCTCGCAAACCGCCTCCTTCAGACCGAGGACGGCTTGATGCAAGCCACGCCGCTATTGTCGGTGCAGTCGGGCTCTGGGCCTGCCTCAGGCAAGCGTGTCTTGCTGGCAGCCTTGTTGTTGGTGCTGCTGTTGCATTGGGCTTTTCTCAGTGGTTGGTTGTTGGGTGCCAGTGGCAAGCCCCCGCCCGATGCGCCGCCATCAAGGCTGATTCAGTTTCGTGAAGTCACCTTGGCCGCCGCTTTGCCGCCTGCTCTAGCACAGACAGCAACTGAGGTTTCGCCGGCGATAGCCCGAGCCACACCTCCTTCGCCTCGCCCTCAGCGCACCCAGACGCCCTCCCCAACCCTATCTGCACAAACGAGCGATCCTGCTGTGGTGCCACCCGCTCCCGTCCCCGTGCCAAAACAGGAATCGGAGCCCGTCCCGATAGCCCAAGCGGCGAGTGAATCGGATCCCATGACACCTACTGAGCCTCCCATCCAAGCCGCTTCGGACCCTGGCAGCGTCCAAGCGTGGCCGGGTGTTGATTCCGACGCCCCCGTCTACCGCGTCGCCTTGCCGCCAAGTTTCAAACACAGTTATTCCGTTAAACGCGGCTTGCTCACAGGCACCGGTGAGCTGTCGTGGACACCTGCCGGTGGGCGTTATGAGGTGCAGTTGAACGCGTTCTTTTTCGGTCAGCAGGTATTGACGCAACACAGCCAAGGACGTTTTGATGTCACCGGCTTGGAGCCTGAGCGTTTCACGTCAAAAACCTCAGGCCGAGCGGCGCTGGCGGCCAACTTTCAGCGACAAGAGGGGGTGATCAGTTTCTCGGGACCTAATCGTCGATATGCGTGGCGCTTGGGTGCTCAAGACCGGGTCAGCATTTATGTCCAGCTCGCGGCCATCCTGGCGGCAGAGTCCTCACGTTTGGCGCAAGGCCAGCGGTTTGGTGTGCCCGTGGTCAGTGAACGCGGCGATGCGGACATCTGGACCTTCCGCATCGTGGGCTGGGAGGTAGTGGAAACGAAATCTGGTGAGGTTCGAGCTGTACGGCTGCTGCGCGAAATGCGAAAACCCACCGATCAAGCAGCTGAGATTTGGATGGACGAAAAGCTCCACTACGTCCCGGTGCGCATTCGTCTGGGAAACGAAAACGACGCCAACCGATGGGAATTGCTGCGAGACTGAGTAGAACCCCCGCTTTCATGGGGGTTGTCCGTTCCGCGCAACCCCAGACGGCCTTGAAACTTGCGATACTGACCATAACTCAGTGACACATAAGTTTGTTTAGACGGAATTTTGTTTCACTCACCCCGGAGCCTTGCCATGCAAATGCTTTACAACTCTGAGAGTTTTGTGGTGGTTGAGTTTGACGTGCCCACGTCCTTGTTTGGTTCGGTGTCGGTCTACGACGAGAACATGACCATGCTCAAAGATGACTCCGTGCTCAGTCGTGGTGGTTTTGAGATCGTGGATAAATTCGCACGCAAAGAAACATTCATTGAAGGTGCGCTGGCCCACAGTTTCAAAGAAGGGGTGGACGCACTCATCCTCACCCAACCCAGCGAGGAGGAAATCGATGACTACATCGCTCGATTTTCCTCGTTGATGCAGCACCCGGTGGTGGTTCACTGAATCACCTGCCGGGGGCGGGGTTTTTTGGTGGGTGGTATCCACACGCTCGTTTTCGCTTACCCCGTCCTGTTGTCAACCTCCGGGTTTTGAGTCCAGGTAAAGCCTCGCGCGCACCAAGTGCAAACGTTGATGCCACCTTGTTGTAATGCAGCAAGTGTGACATTGACACGCCAGCAGCGACAACGCTTGCCCGTGTGGCGCGTCTTGCGGTATCGTGGTTTCAAACGTGGGTTATGCGCCCGCCCAGCCGAGGCAGGTGGCGCGACAGGAGGTGATGGATGGCACGTACTGCTGTGCACCGTGAAGCGGGCACTGCTCGCTTGTGGTTGTCTCCGGGCTTGGACGAGGCCCCGGTGTTAGACCGCATGTGTTCGCAGTTCGTGCTCACCTTGACCATGCGTCACGCGGGGCGTTTCAACTTGCGCCGCGACTGGAACAGTCTGCTCACGCTCACTGGCAAACATTTGGTTTGGCCAGAGTCGGTGCTGCTGCGTGTGCGTGAGTTTTTGGGTCAACGCTGCAAAACCAACGAGCAGTGGCGTGGTCACGAGGCTTTGGGCCATGAGGCCTTCATGCAGCGTTACGGTGAATGGCGCGGCCCCTACGAAGAAGGCACGTTGTTTTTCTACCTGGACGAATACATCAAGGATACCCCCAAAGACTTGCTCGCTGTGCTAGGCGCCACGGCCGAATGGCTGGACCGCAGCCTCAAAAAAGAGTCCACCCTGGTGCAGAAAAACATCGATGCTTTGGGCGGCTTGTTGCAGCTGAACCCGGCCGAGCGCGCGCTTTTGCTTTACGGCACGTTGGCGCGATATCAGCGTGAGTTGCGCGGCCTCTTGGTTGAGTTCAAAGTGTCCAATGCCCAAGAAGCCTATGCAGCGATTGCAGCGGTCGCAGGCGTGAACGAAACCGAGCTGGCCGAGGCGCTGCGAGCGGGTTCGCGCTTGGAGCGCATCGGCATGGTCGAGAACCTGATCTCCGAACACAACATCACCGACTTGGCTGACCTGATGAAAGTCAGCGATCAAATGCCCCCCGTGCTGATGCGCCACTACGAAGGCCCCTCGGACTTGATGGCCGTGTTCACGCGCCCCGCCAAACGCAGCGAACTGACGCCCTCTGATTTTCAATATGTGATGCAAGACCAACAGGTGCTCACCGCCATGCTGCGCAACGCCGTGGCCCGCAAAGAGCCTGGTGTGAATGTGCTGCTTTACGGGCCGCCCGGCACGGGAAAAACCGAATTGGCGAAAGTGGCAGCACAAGCGGCAGGCTTGGAACTCTACGAGGTGGAGTACGCCGACCGCGATGGCAATTCTCTGTCAGGCCGAGACCGCTACCGTTCTTTGCAAATCAGTCAAGTGTTTCTCAAAAGCAGTGGCAATGTGACCCTGTTGTTTGACGAAGTGGAAGATGTGTTCCCGCCCATCTCCACCGATACCGCCCAGCTCATGGCCCGCATGGACACCAGCGACGGCACCTTGAGTGGCAGTGTCAGCGGCAAAGCCTGGGTGAACCAAATTTTGGAAACCAATCCGGTGCCCGTCATCTGGGTGACCAACCGCATTGAGCAAATAGACCCCGCCTTTCGCCGCCGTTTCCAGTACCACTTGGAGCTCAAGAGCCCGCCTCCTGGCGCACGCGAGGCCTTGGTCACCCGTGCCTTGTCGGGCGTGCCTGTAAGCAGCAGCTTCGTCGCAAGGTTGGCTGAACGGCGTGGTTTGACGCCCGCCCAAGTGCGCACCGCAGTGAAGTTTGCACGCTTGTCCAGCGACAACGACGAGGCCATCGAATCGCTGATTGAACGCCAACTCAGTAATGCCGACCGTGCCTTGGGTCAAAACCAAAAGGAACGAGGTGCGCGTTTGGTGGTGACGTCTTATGACCTCGACTTGCTCAACACCGAATCGCGTTTCCCTGTGCCCAAAATTGTCGAGGCCTTGAAGAAAAAGGGCCACGGCTGCTTGTGTTTCTACGGCCCGCCCGGAACAGGCAAAACCGCCTTGGCCGAGCACATTGCCCAGGCCATGCAGCGGCCTCTGATGATTCGGCAAGCCTCCGACATCATGAGCAAGTTTGTCGGCGAAACCGAACAAAACATGGCCAAGATGTTCGCCGAAGCAGAAAACGAGGAAGCGGTGCTTTTGCTCGACGAAGCCGACAGCTTCTTGCGCAGCCGCCAAATGGCCGAACGCAGCTACGAGGTCAGTGAAGTCAATGAAATGCTGCAAGGCATGGAACGTTTCGCGGGCACTTTCATTTGCACCACCAACCTCTTCGCCGAACTCGACGAGGCGGCGCTGCGCCGCTTCACCTTCAAGATTCGTTTTCAGCCCTTACTTGCCGAGCAGCGCATGCGGATGTTTGTTCGCGAAGCTTTGGCGGGTGACGCTGCTTTGTTGTCGGCAGAGCACCAAGCCAGGTTGCGTGAACTGGAGTGTTTGGTGCCGGGCGACTTTGCGGCCGTTAAACGCCAAATCGAAATCCTGGGCGAAGAGTTCACGTCAGACGAGTTTTTGAACCAACTCGAAGGCGAACACCGCGTCAAACCCGAAGTTCGTCAACAACGGCGTATTGGTTTCTCCTGACCCCTCGTGCGGTCGCACCAGCACGAAACGCCGTGGTGGGATCAGCCTTTGAGAACCTTGTTGCCACAGGCTCGCCAAGTTGACCAAGCGGCCCGTCTCGTCCGGCCAGCTGATAGAGGTGTGGCGCTGCCGGGGCAGTGATGGCAGGGTTTGGCGTGGGACTGATCGCCGAAATCTCAGCGACAAAGGGACCTCGCCTCAGCCCCTCACATCAAGGCCTCATCCCGAAGTTGCTGCACTACCGCCAGCACCGCCTCAGGCTCAGCACGTTCGCGGTAGTCTGCTTCGATGTGGGCGAAGGCGATGCGGCCTTGGTGGTCAATCACATAGGTGGCGGGAATGGGCAACACCCACAACCCGTTGTTGTTGATCACGGGCAAATCGTTGCCGACGCTGGCGTAGAGATCAACCAAGCTGGGTGGCAGCGTGAAGTCAATGCCGAAGGTGCGTGCCGCTTGCAAGGCGGTGTCGCTCAGTACAGGAAAGGCGAGCTGGTTCTTCTCAGCGGTGGTCAGTGAGTTGTCGGGCGACTGCGGTGAGATAGCGACCAACTGCGCGCCCCTGTGGCGCAGTGCAGGCAAACGTTCTTGCCATGCACGCAGTTCCAAGTTGCAGTACGGGCACTAGGGCCTGTTAACACTCAAGATGCCAGATGCGTTGTTCATCAAAAGGCCTTGAGCAAGGCGAAAAACGAAGCCGGGGCAGGCCTTGCAGGCCGCACCTTCGCATGGCGAAGGTTCCTCGCCAGGCATCCACAGTCCACTGGACTGTGGATGTCCGGGCTCGGCCCCGGCGAGGCTTTGCAACGCCGCGCAAGGTCTTTTGGGGAACAACCCTTCGGGAACGAGGCCATTGGGGCGCAGCGCGGCGTTGCACGTCTCGCCAAGGCGAACAGCCTTGGCAGCGCCGTGCGCCTTGCTCCGCGCCCCAATGGCCTCGTTCGCACTGGCATCTTGAGTGTTAACAGGCCCTAACCGCCTCGGTAAAAAACCACCACCAAAGGGCCTTGTTGCCAAAGGTCGGCCAGGTTGATCAAGCCGCCGGTGGCGTCAGGCAGGGTGATGTGGGGCAGCGATTGGCCCACTTGCAGCGCACGGGACTCGATGCCTGTGGCGCGCAGTGCGGCGGTAGCCGCTTCCACCATGGCCACCCGGTCAAGGGCCACACGTTGTTTGAAATTGGTTTTGAACTCGGCCAGTTGGTCGGCGAGGGTGGTTGTTGATGTGCTCATGAATACGCTCCGCGGTGTTGATATTGAAAGTGAATGAAACGCAGGTGCTCAACGCCGCACGGCGGTGGCGGCGGTGACGCTGACTGCCAAGCCGACCATCGCCAAACCCATGCCCACCAATTCCACCGTGGTGGGTACATGGCCCAGCACCGGCCAAGCAATGAGGGCGGCGATGCCGGGTGCAAGGGCTGGGAACACCGCCGCCCGCGCTGGCCCCAGCAGAGCCACCATGCGCGAGTAGGTGTAAAGCGTGCCCGCACCCGCGATCAGGCCTTGCACCAGCACCTCGACGGCCAGCACTTGGGGTGCGGCGGCGAGCAATCGGTCGGCACCTACAAAAACAAAATAGGCTGGCACATAGGTGATCAGCGCGAAGAATGAAATCACCGCGGTAGCGAGCAAGGGCGGCAACTGGTGTTTGCGCGACACGATGCCAAACCCCGCCCACAAGCTGCCAGCAGCCAGGAACATGGCGTCGCCGAGCAGGGCTTGGGGCGTGAGGCTGGCCAGATTGACACCCGACAGCACCACCAAACCCACCACGACGATGGCGATGCCAGAGAGTTTTCGAGCCGTCAGGCGGTCACCCAAGAAAGCAGCGGCCATCAAAGTGCCCATCACACTCATCGCGGTGAAGGGGAACACCGCTGCGTGGCTGGCGGGTGCCCACTGCAAGGCGCCAAACATCAAGAGGCCAAACGGCGGCCCCGCCAGCAGCGACACCGCCAGCCACACACGCCAACGCGCGAGCAACTGGGCCGCATCGCGCCGCAGCGCCCACCACAGCACCGGCAAGGTCACCAAACCCGCCACGCCGAATCGCAGCACCGTCATGTCCGGTGCAGCCAGGCCGTGGGCCACGCTCCAGCGTGCAAACACGGTGTACAGCGCGCCGATGCTGGCGGCCACCAAACCGGTGGCCACACCACGCAAAAACTGCGCTCGGGCGGGATCGACTGCCACTGGTGTTGCGGGCGTGGTGGCGCTCAAGCGTGAGCTCAAACCGGTTTGCATGGTGGGCTCCTGGTGGGCTCGGTCAGATGGCCGGTGCAGCGGGGAAGTCCACGGGCACTTTCGTCACACCATGCAGGTAGTTGGTGACAGTTTTGTCGCCAATGGTGACGATGGCATCCACCAGGTTCGCTTTCGTCCAACCGGCATCAAAGAAAGCTTGCAGGCGGACCGGGTCGGCATGGCCGCGCTCGTTGGCGATGCTTTTCACGAGTTTGGCCAGGGTGTCAAGCTTGCGATCGAACGATGCGCCGCCACGACGAATTTCCAGCACTTGTTCATCGCTGAACCCCACCATCTTGCCGATGACGGTGTGTGCGGCCAGGCAGTACTGGCAGCTGTTGACCTGGCTGACCACGAGGTTGATCACCTCGCGCGCTTGTCCGTTCAAAGAACTCTTGGCGTTTTGCAGCGCCAAGTAGCTCGACAAAGCGTTTTCGGAATGGGCCAAGGTGGCGTACAGGTTGGGCACCATGCCCAGGCCTTTTTTCAGGTTGTCGAACAAGGCTTGGTTGGTTGGGGAGACTTCGTCGCGGGTAGGAATGTTGAATGTAGTGGTCATGTTGTTTCTCCAAAAGGTGGTGAGGAAAGGTTGAAGTAAAGAAAAGCCGCACTTATTGCGCGGTAAAACCGCCATCGACGGCCACGCTTTGCCCCGTGAGGAAACGCGCTTTGTCGCTGGCCAGGAACACAATGGTTTGGGCGATTTCATCGGGGGTACCAGCACGGCCTGCGGGCAAGCTGGCCAGAAAGCCGCTCTTCGCTTCCGCGTTGCCGCCGGTGAATCGGTCCAGCATGTCGGTTTGAATTGGGCCTGGGGCCACGGCATTGACGCGCACGCCTGCAGCAGCGCCTTCCAGCGCCGCGCTCTTGGTCAACCCTTCCACCGCATGTTTGCTGGCGACGTACACCGACGCGCCGGCAAAACCCACTTGACCGGCGACCGAGGACAAATTCACGATGGCGCCTGCGCCTTGTTTTTGCATCACACGCAGCTCGTGTTTGAGCGCCAGCAGCACGCCAAGCACATTGGTGTCGAAGGTGGCGCGGTAGTTGTCTTCGGACTGCTCGGTGATCGGGCCGAGTTGGCCCTCGGTGCCCGCGTTGTTAACGGCCACGTCGATGCGGCCAAAACGCTCCACGGTTTGTTCGACCAGGCTGCGCACCTCCGCTTCAATGCGCACGTCGGCCCGCAGGTACTCGGCGCGAACGCCGAGAACGCGCAGTTCAGCCGCCAGGGCCTGGCCTGCGTCGTCACGGCGGCCGCTGACCATGAGGTTGGCACCTTCGCGTGCAAATGCGAGGGCCGTGGCGCGGCCGATGCCGGTGAGTGCGCCTGTGATGAGAACGGTGGACGGGTTCATTTGAAAACTCCTGGTGAATGGGTAGGGGTGTCGGTGGTCTGTCGGTTTCGATGAATGGCGTTTGCCATGGGGTGAACTGTGATTGCTTCCAATCAATCGCACTAGACGGTGATTTGGCCTAACATATAGTCCATTCAGGAATTAATAGGATCACCCATGGACCGTCTGCAAACCATGCAAACTTTTGTGCGTGTCGTGGAAGCGGGCAGTTTTTCTGCCGTGGCGCGTGAGGCGGGCAGCACGCAAAGCGCCATCAGCAAACAGGTGGCGGCGCTGGAGCGCCAGCTCGGCGCGCGGCTGCTTAGTCGCACCACACGTTCGCTGGCGCTGACCGAAGAAGGCCAGCGCTACTTCGAACAAGCCCAGCGTTTGGTGGCCGAAATTGAAGAGGCCGAAAGTGTGGTGCGCGGCAGCTCACAACAGCTCACTGGCTGGTTGCGTGTGGCGGCCGCTGTGGGTTTTGGCCGCATGACCTTGCTGCCCATCGTGCAAAGTTTTCTGGCGGCCCACCCCGGCGTGAAGGTGGATTTGCGGCTCAACGATGGTTTTGTGGACCTGATCGAAGAAGGCATCGACGTGGCCGTGCGTGTGGGTGAGCTGGCTGACAGCAGCCTTGTGGCGCGGCGCGTCGGCCAAACCCGTCGGCTTGTCGTTGCCAGCCGCGACTATGTGCGTCGCCACGCCAAAGCAGCCAAAGCCCCGCGTGAGCCCGCTGATCTGCTGCAACACAACTGCATTGTCTACACCGAACTGGCCACCCGCAATGAATGGCGTTTTGTCGCCGGGGCGGGTGCCAGCGCACCGGTGGGCACCACGCAGTCGGTGCGCGTGGCGGGCAATATTCAAAGCAACAGCTCCGAGGTGGTGCGCGCCGCCGTGCTCGATGGCCACGGTGTGGGCTACTCGCCGAGTTGGCTCTTCAGCGCCGAGCTGCAGTCGGGACAGGTGAACGTATTGCTGCCCGACTGGCAAGCCCCCGCCTTGCCCATGCACTTGGTCAGCCCACCCGCGCGCAAGCACTCTGCCAAGGTGCGTTTGTTTGGCGACCATGTGGCGGCGGCGCTGAAGGGTTTGGTGTGAGCTCAGACCTCAGATCTAAACTCCCCCCATGAAAACCTGGATGGTCGGTGGTGCGGTGCGTGACAGCCTGCTTGGTTTGCCGGTTCAAGACCGCGACTGGGTGGTGGTGGGGGCGAGCCCTGAGGCCTTGATGGCCCTGGGCTACATCCCCGTGGGCAAAGACTTTCCGGTGTTTTTGCACCCCGAAACCCGCGACGAAGTGGCGCTGGCGCGCACCGAACGTAAAACCGCCAAGGGTTACCACGGCTTTGTTTTTCATGCGGATGCCAGCGTGTCGCTGGAAGAGGATTTGCGCCGCCGCGACCTCACCATCAACGCCATCGCGCAAGACGAAGACGGCACCTTGGTTGACCCGTATGGCGGGCAGCGCGACTTGCAAGCCAAGGTGCTGCGCCATGTGTCTGAGGCCTTTGCCGAAGACCCGGTGCGCATCCTGCGGCTGGCACGTTTCGCGGCGCGTTTTGACGACTTCACCGTGGCCCCTGAAACCCTGGCCTTGATGCAGCAGATGGTGTCGGCCGGTGAAGTGGATGCGCTGGTGAGCGAGCGCGTGTGGCAGGAGCTGTCGCGTGGTTTGATGGAGAAAAAGCCGTCACGACTCTTTGAGGTGCTGCGCAGTTGTGGTGCTTTAGCGCGCCTCTTGCCCGAGGTAGATCGCCTATGGGGCGTGCCCCAACCCGCAGCCCACCATCCCGAGGTGGACACCGGCGTGCATTTGATGATGGTGCTGGACATGGCCGCCCGACTGAAAGCGCCCCTCACGGTGCGGTATGCCTGTTTGGGCCACGACCTCGGCAAGGGCACGACAGCCGCGGATTTATTGCCACGCCATATCGGCCATGAAGAACGCAGTGTGCAGCTGGTGCGTGCCCTGAGTGAGCGCCTGCGTGTGCCACTGGACTGCCGCCAACTCGCTGAACTCGTGGCGCGTGAGCATGGCAACGTACACCGCTCACTCGATTTGAGCGCTGCCGCCACCGTGCGTTTGTTCGACCGCTGTGATGCCTGGCGAAAACCGCAGCAGTTCAACGAAATGTTGCTGGCCTGTGAATGTGATGCCCGTGGCCGATTGGGTTTGCAAGATCAGCCTTATCCGCAAGCGCCACGTTTGCGTGCTGCTTTGGTCTTGGCTCAAGCGGTGGACACCGCCTCGGTGGCCGCTTTGGCCGCCTCACGAGGCCAAAGCGGCCCGGCCATTGGCGCGGCGATCCATGCGGCGCGGGTGCAGGCGGTGGCGCAATGTGGACAAGGCCAAAGTGACCCCTTAAACTAGTCATCTGACTGGTTTGATTGAGGGTGCGTCATGAATACTTGGCCCGTACAAGACGCCAAAGCGCGTTTCAGTGAATTTCTGGATGCCTGCCTCTCTGATGGCCCGCAAATGGTGACGCGGCGAGGGGCGGAGGCAGCGGTGTTGGTGCCAGCTGCGCAGTGGCACCGTTTGCAATCACTGGCCAAACCGTCGCTCAAAGAACTGCTGTTGTCAGACACCGCTCGCACCGAAACCTTGGTGCCTCCAAGGGGCACAGCACGCAGGCGGCGCGTGTTATCACTGGGTTGAGCCCATGTTTCTGCTCGACACCAATGTGATTTCCGAACTGCGCCGCGCCAAGCCGCATGGCGCGGTGCTTTCATGGTTGCGGGCGGCTCCGGAACAAGACCTGCATCTGTCGGCGGTCAGTTTGGGTGAAATTCAAGCGGGCATTGAACTCACACGTGAGCAGGACCCGACCAAAGCCGATGCGCTGGAGTCATGGGTGGAGCAGGTGGCTGCGTCGTACAACGTATTACCCATGGACGCCGAGACTTTTCGCATTTGGGCGCGCCTGATGCACCGCCGCTCCGACACCTTGTATGAAGACGCCATGATTGCTGCCACGGCCAAACGCCATCAACTGACCGTCGTGACCCGCAACGTGGGTGACTTTGCGCACTTTGGTGTGGCGCTCTTTAATCCGTTTGACGCCAAGCAGTAGCGACCGCAACGCCACGCGGTCACGGCCGCGCCAACACCACCGTCGCCACCAGCCCCTGCGGCTGGCGGTTGCTCAAACTGAGCTGAGCGCCTTGCGCTCGCAGCAAGTTGTGCGCAATCGCCAAACCCAGGCCCGTGCCGCCGGTGTCGCGGTTGCGTGAGGTCTCGGTGCGAAAGAAGGGCTCCAAGATTTTTTCCAGCAGCGCAGGTGGCACACCCGGGCCATCGTCTTCGATGCGAATGTGCAGGGTTTGCCCGTCCTGCCGCAACTGAATGCGGGCGCGCTCGCCGTATTTCACCGCGTTGTCCACCAGGTTTTGCAGCGCACGCTCCAGGGCACGCGGGGCGCACTGCACCGGGTTGCTGGCATTGCCTTCGAGTTGAACGGACTGCCCCATGTCGGTGTAGCGCTCGACCAAGGTTTCCAAGAGGGCATTGATGTCCACCGGCACCAGGGGCTCGCGCAATTGGCTGCTGTGGGCGTAGTCCAGGCCTTCTTGAATCAGCAGGTTCATCGCATCAATGTCTTGCTCCAGCCGCTGGCGGTCCTCACCCTCGGGCAGCGTGCCCAAACGCAAACGCAGCCGGGTCAGCGGTGTTTTGAGGTCGTGGGAAATGGACGCGAGGATCTGTGTGCGCTCATTCAAATGCGCCTGGATGGCACGTTGCATGGTGTTGAAGGCGCTGCTGGCGCGGCGCACTTCGCTCGGGCCGGTCTCTGGCAGTGGCGGTGCATCCAGGTTCTGTCCCAGCGACTGCGCCGCGTTGGCCAAGCGGGTAAGGGGCATGGTGGCCAGGCGCACGGCCCACCAGGCGGCAGCCATCACCAGCAGCGACACGACCAACAGGTAGACCAACGCTGTGCTCATGGACGGCGGTGCAAACGGGGGCTTGCGACCGGGGAAACTGACGATCAGATTTTGTTGCGCGTTGAAGGGCAACTCAATCGCTGGACAAGCTTCGTCTTGTGGTCGCCAAAGTATGGGGCGGGCCGGTTTATCAGACCGAAGGCCCGCTTGCCCCAGGTGCTTTTGCAGCACAGCCGCTGTGTCTTCCAATGCTGCCGATGCGAGTGAGGGATGGGAGGCATTGCCCACATCCTCCAAGGTCAACCGGTACTGACCGCGTTGATTGAGCTCGTTCAATTGCGCAGTGCGTTCGGCCTGCGGCAGGTTTTGCAAACGTGTCTTCGTGAACACCACATCGGTGGCCATGAATTCATTCATGCTGGTGCGGCCCTCGCGACCCATCAGCACCACCACGCCACCAAAACTGAACACTTGAATGCCCAGGGTCACCAGCACCAGTATCAAAAACAAGCGGGCGGCCAGTGATTTCATGCGCTTGCTCCCGTTTGAAACCCAGCCGGCTTTTGCGCATGGGGGTCGACGGCTTTTGAAAGCACATACCCTTCGTTGCGCACCGTCTTGACGTACTCGGGTTCGCGGGCATCGTCGCCCAGCCGTTTGCGCAGGCGGCTGACACGCAAGTCAATGGAACGGTCAAACACGTCGGCCTCGCGACCGGCCAAGGCCACCAGCAGGTGTTCCCGCGTGACCACGCGCTGGGGGTGGTCCAGCAAAAACCGCAGCAAGGTGTAGTCGGCGGATTGCAGCGGACTCACCGTGCCGCCCCGGGCGATCAGGTGGCGCTCCACGGTGTCGAGCAACCAATCGCCAAAGGCCAAATAACGTGCATCTTCGGCGCGTGGTGTGCCGGGTGGCAGCATGCGGGCACGTCGCAACACCGCACGCAGCCGCGCCAGCAGTTCGCGCGGTACAAAAGGCTTGCCGAGGTAGTCGTCGGCTCCCAGTTCCAGGCCGATGATGCGGTCCACGTCGTCGGCGCGGGCGGTGAGCATGAGCACCGGGATGTGGGCATGGGTCTGTGCAAAGGGGGCTTGTTCGCGCAGGGCGCGAAACAGGCTCAGGCCGCCTTCACCCGGCAGCATCAAATCGAGCACGATGGCGTCCACTGGTTGATTCAGCAGCACCGAACGCATTTGTTTGCCATCGGCGGCGCAGCTCACCCGCAGCTCGTTTTTCTGCAGGTAGTCGGCCAGCAGTTGGCGAATGTCGGGGTCGTCGTCAACGATGAGAACGTGGTCGGCTGGATTCATGGTGGGGCAATTATTGCGGGCCGCCGTGGGGCCCGTGGCCCTTTCATGTATCGCCATGTAGCACGCTTTGTCGCCAAGTGTCCTGGCCGGGAAGCTGCGGCAGACGGGTACAAATCTCTCCACTTGTTGACACACCGCGCATACATGCGGCCGCTTCAATGAAGTCCTTCTCAACGCAACCCCTGTTTGGAGGATTTCTATGAAAACGGTGCTCTTGATTTCCCTTTCTGCTTGCCTGTTCGGTGGCCTGGCCACAAGCTGCCAAGCCGCCGACCTCACGGTCACAGTGACCGGAGCTGCCCAACAAAAAGGGCAAATCGCTGTGGGGCTGTTCAACGCTGCCACTGCATTCCCAGACACGCCCACGGTGGGCCAGCGCGCGCCCGCTGGCGCGCAGGTGGAACTGGTGTTCAAGAACCTGGCGCCGGGGCGGTATGCGCTCTCGGCTTACCACGATGAAAACAACAACCAGAAGCTGGACCGCGGCATGTTCGGTATTCCTAAAGAACGTTACGGCTTCAGCCGTGATGCGCGCGGCATGGCCGGCCCGCCCGAATTCCGCGACGCCGCGTTCGAAGTGAAAGAAGGCGACAACCGCGTGCAGTTGCAACTCCGCTGAACGAGAAGAGCATGATCAATACTCAACCCTCTGTGGCCCTGCTGCCCATCGCTCGGCTGCGTGGCGTCTGCAAACGGTACCGCATGGGTGCCACCGACGTGCGTGCCTTGCACCAGGTGGACCTGGACGTGCGGCCCGGTGAATTCACCGTGATTGCCGGGCCCTCGGGCAGCGGCAAAAGCACGCTGCTGCATTTGCTGGGTGCCCTGGACAGGCCAGACCAAGGCCAGGTCGAAGTCGCGCAGCAAACCTTGGCGGGGCTGTCCAAAAACGTGCTCGCCGAGTTCCGCGCCCACCGCATTGGTTTCGTTTTTCAGAGCTTCAACCTGTTGCCGGTCTTGACGGCTTTGGAGAACGTGGCCTACCCGATGCAGCTGGGCAGCGTTCCGCCCGCCGAGCGCCGCGAACGCGCCATGGCCTTGCTGGCAGCCGTGGGGCTGGCGGGCAAAGAGGCGCACAAACCCAGCGAACTCTCCGGTGGTCAGCGCCAGCGTGTGGCCATTGCACGCGCCCTGGCCAACAGCCCTGAGCTGTTGATTGCCGACGAGCCCACCGCCAACCTCGACCGTAAAACCGGCGCCGACATCATTGACCTGTTGCGACAAACCAAACACCGCACCGGCACCAGCGTGGTGTTCTCGTCGCACGACCCGGCGGTGCTGGCGGCGGCCGACACGCGTGTCTTCATCGTTGACGGCGAAATCGAACGCGTCGAACACGTCAACCACGTCCCAACTAAAGAGGTGAACGCATGAGCATTTTTTCCTTGGCACTGCGCAATGTGCTGCGCAACCGCCGCCGCACAGTGCTCACCTTGGCTGCGCTGGGTGTCGCAGCCACCGCCATGGTGATGTTGGGCGGTTATGTCAGCGCCACCATCAAGGGCCTGCAAACCAGCACCGTTCGGCAAACCGGGCATTTGCAAATCATGGTCCGGGGTTACTTGGACTTTGGTCGCGGCAATCCGAGCGGCTATGCCATTCGCGATGTGGACGAACTGGTGACGGCGCTGAAATCCGACGCTGTCCTGAAGCCCTGGGTGCAAGTGGTGACGCCGGTGCTGCATGTGCAGGGCGTCGCCGGGCAATTCGCCTCGGGACTGTCCAGCAACTTTGTGGGCAGTGCCTGGGTGCCACAGGACCGCAGCAACATGCTCGCCTGGGACGGTCAGAACATGCGCTTCCCGCCAGCGGCCAACCATTTGCGCCAGGACCAACCCGAAAGCGGTGTGATCGGCGTGGGCCTGGCGCAGCTGCTGGGTTTGTGTGATGCGCTGGAGGTCAAACAATGCGCTCGGCCGCCAACCCCGGCGGCAGCCACCGGGCCGCGTTTGGCCGATGACCTGGCCCTCTTGAGCCAGCAGGTGCGCACAGACACTGCCGCGCCCACCACCAGTGGCGACGAGGTGCCGATTGAGCTGCTGTCCAGCAGCCAGGGCGGCGCGCCAAATGTGATCCGGATGAATGTGACCCGCGCCGAGCTCCAGGGTGTGCGTGATGTGGACCGCATGTACGTCGGTCTGCCGCTGGCCCTGGCGCAGCGGTTGGTGTTTGGCAGCGACCCAGCAGGTGCATCGGCGCTGGTCGTGCAACTGCATCGCACCGCCGACATGCCGCTCGCGAAGCAACGCATCGAGGCCTTGCTGGCGTCCCGAATGTCATCTTCACCCACGCCTGGCATTGAGGGGAATGAACCGCAAGACCTGGAAGTGCGTGAATTTCAGGATGTGGCGGCGTCCTACAACCAGGTGGTGGGCATGTTCAAGAGCATGTTCGGTTTTGTCTCGCTCTTGATGGCCGTGGTCACCGTGTTCTCGGTGGCCAACACCGTGAACATGGCGGTGAGCGAGCGCACCGCTGAGATCGGCACCCTGCAGGCCATGGGCTTGAAGCAGCGTGACATTCGCCGCCTGTTTGTTGCCGAAGGGGGCTTGATCGGTGTGGGCGGCGCTGTGTTCGGTGTGGTGCTGGCCTTGTTGGTGGCGCAGTACGGCATCAACCCTGCTGGTTTGCAATGGACACCACCCGGCAACTCCAGTGCGGTGCCTGTGGGCATTGATGTGGCAGGCAGCGGGATGTTGTGCCTGGGCGTGGTGCTCACCCTCACCAAGATCGCCTGCTTGTCGTCCTGGTGGCCCGCCCACCGCGCATCACAAATGGAAATTGTGGAGGCTTTGCGCCATGCTTGATCTCGCCAACTTATTGACGTTTCCGAAATTCGTGACAACTCATTCTCCGTTCGCCCTGAGCCTGTCGAAGGGCTTTGGTAGAGGTACGCGTTGTCTTCGACAGGCTCAGCCCGAACGGTGTGGGGTGTCATGTGTCGCTCGTGCAGGGCGTTCACATGCCTGGATTACTGCTGTGTTCTGCATCTTCGCAGCCAACGTTGTGATGGCGCAAACCGACGCCGACGCCCAGGCCCTGCTCGCCGCCAGCGACGCCGTGCGCAACCCGCCCGGCAGTTTTTCGGTGCAGCTCACCCTCACCGAGTTTCGCAAGGGCGTGCAGAACAACCGCTCCGGCTTGCTGGTCTATTCCAAACCCTCGGCCAGCAGCGGCCAGTACAACACCCTGGTGCGTTTCATGGCCCCGGCGCGTGACGCCAACAAACTGATGCTGCGCAGTGGCAACGACCTGTGGTTTTACGACCCCGCCACCAAAGCCAGCGTGCGCATCTCTGCCCAGCAGCGCCTCTTGGGCCAGGCCAGCAATGGCGACGTGATGGCGACCCAACTCGCCCGCGACTACAGCGCCAAGTGGGTGGGCGAGGCCGTGGTGAAAGACGGCGAAGGCCACGAACGCGCCTGCGTGCATTTGCGACTGCAAAGCACCGGCGCCCATGTGCCCTACCCTAGCTTGGAGTACTGGATCAACCCCAGCAACCAGCGCCCCGTGATGGCACGGTTTTTCACCAGTGAAGGGCGATTGCTCAAGACCGCCTACTTCCGCAAGTTCCAAGACGTGCTCGGCCTGCAACGCCCGAGCGAGACGGTGATCATCGACGGCCTGGACCCCGACTGGGTCACCTTGATGCAAAGCACCCAGGTCACCTCACGCGACGTGCCCGACAGTTGGTTGCAGCGCGACTACCTCGCACGTTTCACTGGGAGTGACCATGTGTCTCCATGACCTGTTGTGTGGCCTTGCCCCATGGTGTTACCGTGAGCCGCAAATCATCAAAACCGGTCGGGCTGAGCCTGTCGAAGCCAGCGCGTGCCTCGGTGCAGGCCCTTCGACGGGCTCAGGGCGAACGGGTTTAGTCAAGCATCTTGGCGGTTTGGTCGTGTGCTGTGCCCTGGCATCTGGCGCGCAGGCCCAGGCCATCGACCCCTTGGCCTTGACGCCCACCGATGACACCCCAGCCCCCACCCCCGTCCGCAGCAGCGGCCTGCGCCTAGAGGTGCAGGCTCAAACGGCGGATCTGCGCTTCAAGCCAGCCGGCCAAGCCCGTCAACAACAGCGCGGCGTGCTGGACTTTCGGCGCGAGTGGACTGTTCACCCCCACTTGAAACTGGGCCTGTCCAACCGCCTGGAGCAGGTGTTTGCCGACACCGGCTCCGTCACCCGCCACGCCCTGCGCGAAGCCTATGCCAGTTGGCGTTGGGGTGGTGAGGATGGCGCGGACAGCTACCTCGACATCGGCCGCCTGCAATGGCGTAGTGGCGTGGCCAGTGGTTTCAACCCCAGCGACTTTTTGAAGCGTGGAGCCGTGCTCGACCTCGGTACCCAAAACCCGCAAGCCCTGCGCGAGAACCGCCTCGGCACGGTGATGCTGCGCCAGCAGTGGTTGGGCCACTTCGGCTCCCTGCAATTGGCTTACATCCCCAAGCTGTCGTCCAAGCCACCCAACGCACCGGACGCCAACCCACGTGCCCCCGCCTGGGAGCGCACCAACGCCGAAGACGCCGCGCTATTGCGGTTTGCGCCCAAGACCGGTGAAACATGGACAGCCGAAGGTTTGCTCTATGCCAGCGCGGGAGAACCCCTACGCAGCGCGATCAACATGACCGGCGCGGTCGGCTATGCGTGGATCGTTCACGCTGAATGGGCAGGTGGGCGAGTAGGTGGCGGTGCAACCAGAAGCAGCACTGGACCCAGCACCAGCACAGCGTCATCACGCCATGACCAAGAACTGGTCGCGGGCGCCAGCTGGACCACCCCTTGGGGATGGATAACCACCGTGGAACGCCACCAAAGCAGCGTCGCAGGCAGCACCGATGCCTGGTTCACCCGCCTGGCCTGGGACAACGCCTTCGGCCTGCGCCACATCAACCTCGCCGCCTTCGCCCGAATCAATTCAAGCGACCACAGCCGCCTGTGGCAAGTGGATGCGCGCTGGCACCTCAATGACCGCCACAGCCTGGCATTGATCTGGGGGCAGTACACCGGCAGGCCCGGCAGCGAATACGGGCGCGTGCCGACGCGGGCTTATGGGCAGGTGGCGTGGGCGACGTACTTCTGAAGCAATGTGTTCTCGTTCAAGAATTGAGGCGAGGTTGGATGTGAAGCAGCAAGCCGACAGCCACCAGCACTGAGGCACCCACGTCTACCCACATCACCCTGGCCACCGCCGCACCATGCGGCTGCCAGATCGCGATCAGGACAAAGCCCAACATACTGATCACCACCCCCATGCCAACCGGCGTGCGCCAACTGGGCATAGCCACGGCCAACAGACAAGCCGTTGCCAGCAAGCCAAACAGCAATGCGCGATGCTGCATCAAGATCACCAAATCTTGGCCTTCGCCCAGATGAATGTCATAGGCGCGCTCCAGCAGTGGGCGGCCGAGCAAACCGACCAAAGGCAGCAGATGAATCACACCCGTTGCAGCAAAGGCAAAGCGGATCAGCCATTCTGTCCAGCGAGGCGCGTTCATGCTTTTTTCTTGGCGGTGATGAAGTACAGCAAGGGGCCAAACGAACCACAGGTCATCGAGAAAACTGCCCATGGCCAGAAAGGGCGGCCGTTGGCCTGGGCATCTTTTCTCATGAAGACCAAGAGCAAGCACAGGGTGATCAGCAGATCCGCAAAAATCTGCCAACTGGCCGGATCGCGCGTGTAAAAGAGCAGCCATTGAATCAGGCCGCCGTGGTGCATCACGGTGTAGACCGTCAATGCGCTGAAGGCAAAGAGCACAGGGATCAAAAGAGCTTTGTTCATGAGGGTTCCTTTCCATTCAGGATTCCGTAAAACATGACACCCCCGCATACCGTTCGGGCTGAGCCTGTCGAAGCCAGCGCCCGCCTCAGTGCAAGGCCCTTCGACAGGTCCTGTCCTGAGCCCCGTCGAAGGGTCAGGGCGAACGGAGAGTGGTTTGTCATGAATTTAGAAAGTTTCAATTGGTGAAGCCAGTTTGTGCTGTGCGTTGAATCAACGCAATTACGTTGCAGGTAATTGCCCGTATGACAGCCTGTGATTGAATGTGAACATGCAAACCCATTCATCACCCAGCCTTCCAGTCACATTGCAAACGGCACGCAAATCCAAGCGTTTGAGCCAGCTTGAACTTGCGCTGCGCATCGGGGTGAGCCAGCGGCATGTGAGCTTTGTGGAAAGCGGCCGCGCTCAACCCAGCCGTGAGTTGCTGCTCGCTTGGTTGAGTGAACTGCAAGCGCCCTTGGCCTTGCGCAATGTGGCTTTGCAGCAAGCTGGGTTTGCGCCTGTGTACCGAGGCAGCGAACTGGGCGATGCCGTCCTCGCCCCCATTCGCGAGGCACTTGGGCGTTTGCTGCTTGCCCATGACCCGATGCCCGCCATGGTGATGGACGCCGCATGGAACGTATTGCAGATGAACCGAGGCGCGCGGTGGATGGCCACCACGCTGATGCCTTGGATCGCACAACTGCCACCGGATCAACCCATCAATTTGCTCGACGCCATGCTGCACCCCGAAGGCATGACGCGGCACATGACCAACCTCGAAGAGGTCGCGCCCGCCATGCTCGCGCATTTGCGCGATGACGCCAGTGTGGTGCCCGAACTGCTGCCACGCGTGGAGCGCTTCGCCGCACAACTACAGCAGCGCCTGGGGAAAAAACCACTCGCCCCTTGGCCACGCCAAATGGCCCCCGTCCTCACGACCCGTTTCGCCACCCCGCTTGGCGAACTGGCGTTTTTCAGCATGTTTTCCACGTTTGGCACACCGCAAGACATCACGCTCGCATCGCTGCGGGTAGAGCACGTCTTCTCAGCAGATGAGGTCACGCGGCAAGTGGTGATTGCCAATGTGGTTTGACAAAGATCGACCGCGATTGACCCAGCATGCCGTAGGCGTGAGCGCGGGAACAAACAAGGAAGGGCTACGCAGCAAACGGATTGAAAGAATGCGATCCATCAGCGACGAGGCCCTTCACGAGCTCGAGGCCGACACGCCACTCATCTACCGAGCAAGAGGGCCACTCTCGCGCGTCAGAGATAACGAAACATGAAAGCGCATCTTTGGACCCAGGCCGGCCTTGCAAATCCGTTCAATACCCCGGCATCGCTCTGGTTTTCACATTACGACAAATCGAAATGGCCAACAACGCCTAGTCCTCAACCGGGTTCTCCCTGATGCGCCCCAGAACGGGGCGCTCTACAGTGATGTCACTCGCCGCCCTGCACCGTCAAGGTGCATTGGGCGCCCAGCGGGAGTGGTAGGAGACACACAGCGCACAGCGGCCACGGGCTGACATGTGACGCGACAGGGCCCGACCAGGGCACCATGTCAAAATGACGCAATAGCGTGAAGCAGGGGCACTGGCGCTGACATCCAAAGCGCCAGTGCCCTTTTTCTTCGCCCGCCTTTTTCTCTTCTTTGATGTTTGAACTCTCCCTCCTGGCCCTGGCCTCGCTTTTTGCAGGTTTTGTCGATGCGATCGTCGGCGGTGGCGGCTTGGTGCTGGTGCCGGCCTTGTTCAGCATGTTTCCGAACGCTGCGCCGGCGACTTTGTTCGGCACCAACAAGGGGGCGGCGGTGTGGGGCACCGCCTGGGCCACGGTGCAGTATTCGCGCCGGGTGCAAATGGCCTGGAGCGCACTGCTGCCCGCCGCCCTGGCGGCTTTGATCGGAAGTTTTTGTGGGGCCTGGGCGGTGACCTTGGTGGATGCCAGTCAGTTGCGCCGCCTGTTGCCTTTCATCCTGCTCGCGGTGCTGCTCTACACCTTGGCCAAAAAAGACATGGGGCGTCACCATGCGCCGAGTATGGCGGGTCGCACGCAAGCTCTGGTGGCCAGTGGCATTGGGCTGGTGCTGGGGTTTTACGACGGCTTCTTCGGCCCTGGCACAGGTAGTTTTTTCGTGTTTTTATTTGTGCGCTTACTGGGTTTTGATTTTTTGAATGCCTCGGCCAGCGCCAAGTTGCTCAACACCGCCACCAATGTGGCGGCCCTGGCCCTCTTTGCCTGGAAGGGCCATGTGTGGTGGCACCTGGCTTTGGTGATGGCGGTGGCCAATGTCGTCGGCAGTGTGCTTGGCACGCGGCTGGCACTCAAACACGGGGCGGGTTTTGTGCGTGCCGTGTTCATCTTCGTGGTGAGCCTTTTGATTCTGAAGACCGGTTACGACGGCTTTTTGCGCTGAATCCATGCCTCTTAAAAATTTTTGTGCGATTGATTTTGGCACCTCCAATTCGGCCATCGCCTTGCCCCGCGACGATGGTGTGCAACTGGTGGAACTGGAGGAGGGCCACCGCACCATGCCCACAGCTCTGTTTTATGCCGTGGAAAACCTAGCCCCACACCAGGCACCCCAGCAGTACCTGGGCCGAGCCGCCGCCGCGGCTTATGTTGAAGGCGTCGAAGGCCGTTTGATGCGGTCCATGAAAAGCATCCTGGGTTCGAGCCTGGCCATACAAACCACAGATGTGGGGGCAGGGCGCTCGGTGGCTTATTTGGACGTGATCGGCCACTACCTGGCCCACCTGAAAGCCCGCGCCGAAAAACAGGCGCAACAAACCCTTGCACGCGTGGTTCTGGGTCGCCCCGTGTTTTTTGTGGATGACGACCCAGAGCGCGACGCCGCCGCTCAAGCGGCCTTGGCGCAGGCCGCACAACAAGTGGGCTTCTCTGAAGTTTGTTTCCAATACGAACCCATCGCGGCTGCACTCGACTACGAGACCAGCACCACCCAAGAAGAAGTGGTACTGGTGGCGGACATCGGCGGCGGCACCTCGGACTTCTCCCTGGTGCGGGTGGGCCCCGAGCAGCGCAAAAAAATTGATCGACGCCAGGACATCCTGGCCAACCACGGGGTCCATACAGCGGGTACCGACTTCGACCGCCAAATTGAGCTGACCAGCATCTTGCCGCACTGCGGTTTTGGCGCACGCGGCCCGACAGGTCGCGAAGTGCCGAGCCGGGTGTACTTCGACCTCGCGACTTGGCATTTGATCAACACCGTCTACATTCCCAGCCGTGTCGCCGAGTTGCGCCGCATGCAAAGTTTTTACGGCGACAAGTTGTTGCACCAACGCCTGATGAAGGTGCTGCAGGAGCACCTCGGCCACGCCTTGGTGGCCCATGCGGAAGCCGCCAAGATCGCAGTTGCCGAACATGGGCAAGCCCACATCGACCTGCGTTGCTTGGACGCGCAATTGCGCGTCACCCTGAATGAAACCGTATTGCTTCAGGCGATTGCTGCTGACCTGCAGCGCATCGCCGCTGCCGCCGATGAAACGCTGAACCAAGCCGGGCTGAATCGCGCGCAAGTTAGTACGCTCTACTTCACCGGCGGATCCACTGGCTTGTCGCCCTTGTCTGCGGCCATCGCTGCACGATTCCCTGCGGCCCGCGTGGTGCGTGGCGACCGCCTCGCCAGCGTCGCACAGGGCTTGGGACTGCACGCCGGGCGGGTGTTTGGTGTTCGCTGAAAGATCGAACCGGATGAGCGCCACAGGCTCTACCATTGGCACCTCGGTCCGATCAACCCCGTCACGTCCCTGACCACCATGTCCATCGACCCTCAACTGCGATCACTCAACATTGACATCCCCGCCCAGCCCGAATCGCTGGTGCAGCTGTCGGGGCTGCTGGGTGAAGACGATGTGAACCTGCAAGCGGTCAGCCACCTGATCGAGACCGACATGGCTTTGGCCTCTGCGGTGCTCAAGGCGGTGAATTCGTCCATGTATGGGGTGTCGGGTCGGGTGCAAAGCGTGCACCAGGCTATCACCTACCTGGGCACCCGCGAAGTGGCGGCTGTCACCTTTGCCATGGGCCTCAAAGCCATGTTCCCTGCAGCGCCCGAGTTGGAGCCGGTGTGGGAGCGTGCCGCCGTGCGCGGTTTGCTGATGGGGCGCATTGGTCAAGCCGTGGCGGTGAACCCTTGGGCTTCGCATTCAGCCGGCTTGTTTGAAGAATGCGGCAAAGCCGTGCTCTTCAAGCACGACCCTACCGGCTACCGCCAATTGTTGGCCTTGGCTGCGGACGACACCGAGCTGCTGGAGCTGGAACACCAAACCTATGGTGTCAGTCATGATTCACTCGGTGCCGCTTTGTGCGAAACCTGGGGCTTGGCTCCGTCGGCGGTGCACAGCGTGCGTTACCACGTCATGGTCAATGCCACGCGGCAGTTGCCTACGCACGAAGACAAACGCAGTGTTTGTGCCATCTCGGCTTTGGCTTATGCGTTGATGACAGACCCCGAGTCCTTGGACGAAGTGGCCCAGGCAGTGGCGCCCCAAGCAGGGTTGGACGCCACCTTGGTGCTGCGCGGCGCACGCAAAGTACAGGCGCAGATTGAAGCGGCTGTAGCACGTGGCGAGTCGGCACAAGGTGGTCGTTGATATTGAGCAAACAACATGATCACAACACGACGCCAGCTCCTGCAAACCACCTTGGGCACCTTGCTGCTTCCCTCGGGCGCACGCCTGGTACACGCGCAAACCCCACCTCCCAGCTCAACGTGGAACAAAGCCGCATTCGAAGCGAAAACCGTTGAGGCAGCCCTTAAAGCCCTGGGTTTGCCGCGTGCGATCGAGAGCAAAGAATTGCAGGTGATGGCCGACGAGTTGTCCGAGAACGGTGCCAAAGTGTCGGTCAGCCTGTCGTGGACGGCCGTGGGTGTGCGGCGTTTGATTCTGCTGGTGGACAAAAACCCCGCGCCGCTGTCAGCCGTGTTTGAGTTGTCAGACGCCTTGGAGCCACGCTTGGCCTGGCCTGTGAAGATTGCTCAAAGCGGCGATGTGCTGGCCCTGGCCGTGCTGGCCGACGGCCGAGTCATCTCGGCGCGTCGAGAGGTGCGCGTGACCTTGGGTGGCTGCGCAGTAGACGATGGCAGTGCTGCAAACAAACCCACCACCGCAGCCGAGGCCACGCGCATTCGCGCCCAAGTCAGCGGCAGCGGGGCCGTGGTGCGCACCCTCTTGGCCCACGAGATGGAGTCCGGCCAGCGTAAAGACGCCAGCGGCAAAAACTTGGCGGCTTGGCACATCACCGACGTGCAGGCCACCCACAACGGACGCACCGTGTGGAGCGCCTCATGGGGCGGCTCGGTCTCACGCAATCCGTTGGTTCAGTTTGCGCTCAAGTCCGCCAAGGCAGGCGACAAAATTGGCTTGGGCTGGGTAGACAATCGCGGCGCAAAACGCAGCGATGAAGCAGCGGTCACTTAGAGCCGCTAACAAAACACTGCATACACCGTTCGCCCCGAGGTCGAAGGGCCTTGCACCGAGGTACGCGCTGGCTTCGACAAAGTCAGCCCGAACGGTTTTGTTAGCGGCTCTTAGAGCGTGTTTACGATCTTCTTCTGACCCGAAAATAGGCAGATGAAGAGAAAGAGATACGCCAGCGACATCAGCCGGGAGAAGTTTGAGCAAATTGAGCCGCTGCTGCGCAGCGTGCGCAAGGCGACCAAGCCGACGAAGGTGGATCTGTATGAGGTGTTCTGCGCGGTGCTGTACCTGCTGCGAACGGGTTGCCAGTGGAGGTTCTTGCCGAGCGAGTTTGCGAAGTGGACGACGGTCTATGCCTACTGGCGCAAATGGAGTGAGCCTGACCAGGACGGTGTGAGCGTGTTGGAACGGGCTTTAAAAAAATCAGGTTGGCGCGGCCCGAGACAGACTGGGGCGCAACGCATGCAGCACGCTGTTGATCGTGGACGCGCAGAGCGTGAAGAATACGGACACGGCGGCGCTCAAGGGCTATGACGGGGGCAAGAAGGTTTCGGGCATCAAGCGACACATTGCAGTGGACACGCAAGGGTTGCCGCACGCAGTGGCGGTGACGACGGCCGAGGTGACTGACCGCAAGGGGGCGCTGCAGGCCCTGCAGCGTTGCAAACCGGGACTGGCACGGGTGCAAAGCTTGCTGGCTGACAGCGGGTACGTGGGAGAGCCCTTCGCGCAGGGCGTGCAAGAGGTTCTTGGAGGGCATGTGACGGTACAGATCGCCAAGAGGAGCGAGTTGCACACCTTCAAGGTCATGCCCAAGCGCTGGATCGTCGAGCGCAGCTTTGCCTGGTTGGACAAGAACCGGCGGCTGTGGAAGAACTGCGAGCGGCTGCTCAATATCAGCCTACAGTTCGTCCACTTGGCATTCTTGGCGTTGCTCCTCAGGAGATCGTAAACACGCTCTTAGAGCCCTTCGGCCCTTGCGCCGTCAGGCCGCAGTGCGAAACCGCGCCAGCAGGCCTACCAAATTCTGCGCTTCGTTCTTCAGCGTTTCGGTCGCTGCGGTGGCTTCTTCCACCAAGGCGGCGTTTTGTTGGGTGGAGCGGTCCATGTCAGCCACGGCGTCATTCACCTGAGAGATGCCGCTGGACTGTTCGCTGCTGGCCTGAGAAATTTCACCCACGGTGTGCGACACCTTTTCAATCGCGTTGACGATGCGCGTCATGGTGTCGCCAGCCACTTGAACTTTTTTCGCGCCCACGCCAATTTGATCCACGGACGACTGAATCAAGGTGCGAATTTCTTTGGCGGCATCGGCACTGCGCTGTGCCAGCGTGCGCACCTCGCTGGCCACCACGCTGAAGCCGCGGCCTTGTTCACCGGCTCGAGCGGCTTCCACGGCGGCATTCAGGGCCAGGATGTTTGTTTGAAAGGCAATGCTGTCGATCACACCAATGATCTCGCCGATCTTTTTGGCCTGGGCGTTGATGGCTTCCATGGTGGTGATGACATCACCCACCACGGTGCCGCCTTCACGCGCCACCTCGGACGCATCGCGCGCTAACACGTCGGCCTGGCGAGCATTGTCGGCACTGTTGCGGATGGTGGCCGAAAGCTGTTCCATCGAAGCAGCCGTTTCTTCCAGGGAGGCCGCATTGTTCTCCGTGCGCGCCGACAAGTCCCTGGTGCCCGTGGCGATTTCCGCTGACGAAAGATTGACGTTCTCCGCCGAGCGACGAATGTTTTCGAAGATGGCGGACAAGCCCACCGACACCTGACCAAGCGCTGACAGTACCTGGCCGGTCGCATCAGTTGAGCAGTTCATCGGTTGATGGCTGAGATCACCTTCAGCCACCGCGTGCGCCAAACGCGACGCTTCGGTCAAGGGACGAACGATCGCTCGTGTCATGAACCACGCGATGCCAGCCGTTGCCAACAAAGCGGCGAGGCACCCGGTCAAAATCAAAATACGATTGCGTGTGGCTTGTTCTCGTCCAGCCAACACCGCAGCTGCGGAGGCTTCGGTCTGCTCACTGGCCAAAGCCTGTAAGGCCGCTTTGAGCTTGGCGTAGTCATCGTCCATGGTCGTCATGTAAGACGCTGCATTGCCGAGCATGCCGGTTTTGATGTCAAGGGCGTACTTGGCGTTGTTGCCATACTTGGTGAACTCGGCCAACGCCGTTTCCAGGTGCTGCCGTTCATTTGGGTCGAGCGAGGTTTCTTGCAGGCGCGCAGCCAATGTTTTTTTGTACTCGTTAACTTGGGCGATGATTTTTTTATCCAAGGCCTCAATCTTTGCGGCCTTGTAGCCCGCACCCTCCCAGGCCAAGCTTTTGTTGACCGAGGCGTGTATAGACGTGACTTGCTCCGACAGCGTTGTGGCCGACACGATGCGTGGAACCCGTTCTTCACCCAATGAAATGAGTGAGGCACTCAGGTGCTCATTGGCAACGAAACCGATCGCCCCGACCGTGGCCAAACAAGCGATCGCGCAGCCAGGCGCAAGCGCCACCTTCATTGCGACCGACGCGTTTCGTATCCAATCAAACATGATTTGTCTCCAGCCCCGCCAGGCGTGCAGCAGGCTTTCTTTAAGGCAACTTGGAGGGTGGCAGACTGCAAGCTCACCGCCTGGGCTCGCTGCTGGCGTTGCCACTCAACAATGAGCCCGTCATCCCATATCGGATCAATGGGTGTTCATGTTGAGCGCAATCGGCCGTTTTTGATCACAAGAAAAAAGCCCGCAAATGCGGGCTTCTTGCCAATTCCTGCGATCGGTCAGGACGTGGATTGATTTGGCTTAGCGGGTCAAGAACGGGTCAGACCGGACCGAGCTGCTGGTGATGTTTGCGGCTTGCGGAGTCCTGGAACTCTCCAGACCTCAGCGGTAAACGCCCACGCCTACAAAGCCCTCGTAGTTGGTCATTTTCTTGGTGTAGGAAATTTTGCTTTCAATTTTTTTGGTTTGGGGGTGCGGCCACTCGTACTCCACCCAGCCGCCGCCTTTGGCTGCCGTGTCGCGCAATTCCTTAATCAGCAATTTGCCTTCAGGGTCTTTCAACTCGATCAGGTTTTTGCCGATCAATTTGTCGTTGGCGCCGTGGGCGACGTTCACGCCTTCCATGTTGTATGCAAAAACGTAGAGGTCTTTCTTCTGCCAGTTTTTGTTGCCTTTGTCGGTGAAGTCTTTGAAGGCTTGTTCGGCCCCCACTTTTTTCACATGTTCAATGGCGGCCTCGACCATGGCCCTGGCCTCGTCGCGTGTGCCGTTGTCTTGCGCATGGGCGCTGCTGGCCCAAAAGCCCACCGAAACCACGGCGGCCAAAATCATTCGAAACAGAGATTTCATGGTGATTGCCTTTCAATCGAATGGTTGGCAGCGACCATCGCCGCCTCAGAACATGTGAAAAATTCACGATAGCCATGCCAAACTTTCATGGCAAGGGCCGATACCCTTGGACACGTTATCGGCACAAAAAAAGAAAGACTTGAGGCGGCATCAACAGGTGGTCATCGTCTGCCCAGTACATCGACGCTGACGCCCCGTGAAGCCGGGCCGTAAGTGGAGGCCGACTGCGCGTTCAGCGGACACGCGGCACTGCGCTATGCGGACTTCGCTTAGGTGAAGGCCCTAGTACAGCGACACAGAAATATCGAAACATGAAATCGTGCTTTCGCACCGATGGCGGCGTTGCAAATCCGCGCGATACCAGCGGGTATCGCTGTGGTTTGCGCCTTGCCATCGGCGCGAAATCGTCGTTTTCATTTGTTCCGATATTTCTGTGTCGCTGTACTAGCGATTTGATGCGACAAGTTTAGGGTCCAGTGCATCCCGCAGCGCATCGGTGAAAAACGAAAACGCCGTCACAAACGCCGCCATGAAGACCGTGGCCACGGCCAGTTGCCACCAGTGGCCGAGCAAGAGTTCGCTTTGCGCTTCGGCCAGCATGGAGCCCCAACTCACCTGGTCTACCGCCACACCCAAGCCGAGATAACTCAGGATCACCTCGGCTTTGATGCAAGCCACCACCAACACCGACAACTGCACCAAGGCCACGTGGTTCACATTGGGCAGTATGTGTACAAACATGCGCCGGGTCTTGGAGGCACCCAGGGCCTGTGCGGCACGCACATAGTCCAGGCCGGCGTGTTTGATGAACTCGGCGCGTACCAGGCGGTACACACCGGTCCAACTGGTCAGGCCCAAGATCAAGGTGAGCGTGACCACCCCGCGCGGAAAAATGGAGTCGCTGCGGTTGAACACGGCAGCAAACATGAAGACCAGCAAGATGCCCGGAATGGCGGTGAACACGTTGTAGAGCCACTCCAACAAATCACCCACCTTGCCGCCCAGAAAGCCACCCAACGCCCCCAACAAGGTGCCCAAGGCGGTGGCCAGCAAAGCGGCCAACAAGCCCACGGTGATCGACACCTCTGCGCCTTTGACGGCTTTGCTCAGCACGTCCCGCCCCAGGCGGTCGGCCCCAAAGGGCAAGGTGGCGGCACGCACGACCTCCACCTGGGGGTAGGTGGCCGCTTTGGCGGCCCACTCGGCGTAGTAGGGCGCGAGTGGGTCGATGGCGCTCAGGTCGATACGTTCTGGCAAGGGCGTGGCGTTTGCCGTTGAGGCTGCCGCTGAGGTTGCTGTATCCGCGCGGTTTCCAGCAAAGAGACTGGGCGGTGCGCTGGGCTCGGCCACTTCACGCTGCCACTGCTTGGCCAACCAACCGCTGCTCGATGCTGTGACCATGGCCACAAACAGCAACACCCACAACAAAGCAAGCATCCCCACGCGGTCGGCGCAAAGCCGTTGCCAAGCGTTGCTGCGCACGGATGGCCTCATTTCAGCACCACGCGCGGATCGGCGCGGGTGTACAGCACATCCACCAGCAAATTGGCGGCAAGCGTGAGCACGGCCACATAGACAGTGATGGCTTGAATGACGGGATAGTCGCTGCGACTCACCGCCAACAACACCTCGCGGCCCAAACCTGGAATGGAGAAAAACACTTCAATCAAAAACGACCCCACGAACAAACTCGGCAACGCCACGGCGATGTTGGTGAGGATGGGTAACCAGGCGTTGCGCAGCACATGGCGCAGCATGACCTGCGGCTGCGTCAAACCTTTGGCCCGGGCGGTGCGCACATAGTCTTGGCCCATTTCCTCCAAGAAAAAACTGCGGTAGAGCCGAGTTTGAGGTGCCAGGCCGACGAACACGGTCAGCAGCACCGGCAGCGCCGTGTAGTGGGCAAGGTTGGTCCACAGGCTGTCGGTCCACCCTTGCACCGGGAACCATCCCCAGCGGTAGGCGAGCACATACTGGCCCACGATCACATAAACCAAAAAAGAGATCGACAGCGCCACGGTGCACACGCCCATGATGGCGCGGTCGGTGAGCGAGCCCCGCACCCGCGCCACCCACAACGCCAAGGGCACCGCCAAAAATACATCGAGCAGCAAGATGGGAACCATGATGGTCAGCGTGGCGGGCAGGCGGCTGGCAAAGAGTTCGGCTACTGGCTCTTGTGTGGCCCAACTGCGCCCCCAGTCCAGGGTGACGATTTGCTTTAAGAACAAACCGAATTGTTCCCAAAGGGGTTTATTCAAACCGAGCTGCTCACGTACCGCGTCAATTTGCGCGGGAGAAGCGTTGCGCCCCGCCAGGATCTCCGCCGGGTCGCCCCCAAAAGCTTTGAACAATAAAAACACCAACAGCACCACGCCCAACAACGTGGGCAGGGCTTGCCAGAGGCGACGCAGCAGGTAGGTGGTCATGGGAATCGAGTGTGTTCTTTTCATCAGTCTAGGGCCTGTGCGGAAAGTCGTCGTCGGTCAGAAAATGGTCTATTGGAGTGAGCAGCAAGGCGCAAAGCAAAGCAATGCCAGTGGGTATTACGAGCATTCGCAACGCCGCAGATCGATTCAAGAGGCCGTTTGATGGCTGGCGAGGACTTTCCGAACAGGCCCTGGCCCTTGATGGCGTGGCTGCCTTGGGTGGTTGCCCGGGCGCAGCCTGGGGCAGCCAACGTTTTGCGCCTGCGTTGATCAAACGTTTCTGGGGGCGGTGTTGGTCGTGGCAGGCGTGAAGTTGCTGTTAACCTACAAGTGTTTCCGAAATTCATGACAAACCACTCTCCGTTCGCCCTCAGCCTGACCAAGGGTTGTTGCTGGGGCACGCGCTGCCCTCGAAAGGCTCGAACGGTATGAGGCGTCGCGTTTTATGGAAACCTCCATAACCCGCGTAGTTCACCCCGTGTGGCCGACGATGACCAGCGCAGCACAACGAAGCGATGCGTTTTGCAAACACTTTGGTTTGCGGTATCCGGTTTTGCTCGGCCCGATGGCGGGGGTGCCTGCACCAGCGCTGTCGATTGCGGTGGCGCAGGCGGGCGGTTTGGGTTCGTGCGGTGCGCTGTTGATGCAGCCACAGGCCATGGCCGACTGGGCCCTACAGCTTCGTTCGCAAACCAGCGCGCCGTTTCAGATCAATTTGTGGATCCCTGATCCACCACCGCGTCGGGACGCCGCCCAAGAGGCACGTTTACGCGATTGGCTCGCCGATTGGGGGCCTGCCGTGTCGGTCGATGCGGGTGACGCGAGGCCGCCGAACTTCGAGTCGCAATGTGAAGCGCTTTTGGCGATCAAACCTGCGGTGGTGTCGTCGGTCATGGGTTTGTTCCCCCCAGCTTTTGTGCAGCGCTTGAAGGTCGCAGGCATCCATTGGTTTGCCAATGTGTCCACCGTGACGGAAGCCCGGGCGGCGCAGGCTGCGGGTGCAGATGCCATCGTCGCCCAAGGCATGGAGGCAGGTGGGCACCGAGGTTGTTTTGATGCGGCCGCCGCTGAAGCGCAGCAAGTGGGCTTGATGGCCTTGTTACCAGCGGTGGTGGATGCTGTCGATGTTCCGGTGGTCGCCACGGGCGGTATTGGTGATGCGCGTGGTGTGGCGGCTGCGTTTGCCTTGGGTGCCAGCGCAGTTCAGATCGGCACGGGGTTTTTGCGCACACCGGAGGCGGGCCTGCCCAGCGCTTGGTCCGATGCTTTGGCTCAAACCTGGCCCGAGCACACCCAACTGACGCGTGCGTTCAGCGGCCGTGCCGGACGCAGTTTGGTCAACCACTATGTTCGTGCGGCGGCTGCGCCAGATGCACCGACACCGGCACCCTATCCGGTGCAGCGCGGACTCACCAACGCCATGCGGGCGCATGCCGTCAGCCACAACACCTTGAGAGGCATGCAAGCCTGGGCGGGGCAATCGGCGCGTTTGGCACCGGCTTTGCCAGCTGCCCAGGTCTTTGAGCGTTTGTGCCAGGGCTTGCCAAAATGAATTGATTGAAGGCCAATGCCATGTTGAGAAATGATGCTTCTTTGGAGACCATGACCCGTTTTCAAACCGGCAGCTTGGGTGAGCACTACGGTTTGTTGTTGACGCATTTGGCCGAAGGCCAGTTGCACGGTCAATTTGAAGTGCAACCGTGGATGATGGCACCCAACGGCTTTTTTCATGCCGCCAGCGTGATCGCATTGGCCGATACCTGTGCGGGTTATGCCACGATGGCGCACTTGCCCGAGGGTGCCACAACCTTCACCACGATTGAACTGAAAACCAATTTTTTCAGCAGCACACGCAGTGGTTTGGTGCGGTGCGAAGCCCATGCCGAACATTTGGGTCGCACCACCCAAGTGTGGTCAGCCACGGTGTTTGGCCCCGAAGGCAAAAAGATGGCCTTGTTTCGCTGCACCCAAATGGTTTTGTGGTGAATGCAACCTAGCCCGAATATTTCACCAGGGACACGCCCGAGTGGGCTGTGATGCGGTGCGCTGGCAAGGCGTGACGACGCTGCGGGCTCGTGCCCGCGAGGAGGCGCAACGCGGAAAGCAGGCCGCAGGACGGCTCAATCGGGTGTGTAGCGCTCGGTACAAGTTAGATTTGGCACTCGAAGCCAAGATAGTGAGCATTCATGCAGTGTTGCGGGGCATAGAAGAGCGACCTGGTGAAATGTCCGGGCTAGAAACGACAATCGACTGCTTAATTCCGCAGGCGGACAGCAAGCTGCCCGAAAACGAAGTGTCGACAAATCCCTGCTAAAACCTTGCCAGCGCGCCGCAGCGCAGCCCACTCGGGCGCGTCCAACTGCCGTTTCTAGGCTCAAAAAAACGCCCACCCGGTGAAGGGTGGGCGGTGGACAAGTCCTTCAGGGAAGGACGTCGTTGGGATCGTATGCAGTCGGCCCTGCAAAATTCATTTCACCCCGCAAGCCATTACTGACGATGGCGTGAATTTCCAACCGAGCAAGTTTTTTGCGCCGAGCCGTGCCCTGGCTGCCCTGAGTTGACCCCATAAGCTCAGCCCGAGCAGGGTCAACAAAAACGCCTTCGCGTCTTTTGCAGACTTGGCCGCGATAGCCCGCAGCAGCCAGCGGATGTTGTACCCCGCCGCACAACTCAGTGCGTGCAGCGCATCACCCAACTCGCCTTTGAGCCAACAGCGCTGCATGCCGTGGTCCACCTTGGTGTGGCCGATCAGCGGCTCGATGGCCTGACGCCGTTTGAGCCACTTGCGTTGCACCTTGGTCAGTGACTTGTACTTGCCACGGTGGATGATCTCCACGTTCGGGTTGTCCGCGTCCACGCCCCGGAACCCCAAGTCCACGACCACTTGCTTGGGCACACGCCCCAGGTCTTGCATCAGGTTGTTGGTTTGCTCCAGTTGCGCAGCCAATGTGTGCCCATCAAACGGGTTGCCGGGGAAACTTCTGGCCCCCACCATCAAACCACGCAGGTGCGTGACAGCCAGGCTGACCTTCACACCAAACTCATAGGGCTTCCTGGCCTTGCCCTTGCCGATGCACTCCACCTCAGGCGCATGCAGCGCGTACAGCTTGCCCTTGTCGCCTCGCTGTTGCGTGCGGATGCGTTCGGCCCGCTCCAACCAGGTCTTGAGCGCACTCAGCGCTGTCGGCCCGGGTGCCACCAACACATCAAGCTTGCGCTGCACTTCACGCATCACCACCCCGAGGATTGTGCGCTGGCGTTTGACGGCTTTCTTCAAACGCTTGAACTGCTTGGCGTGGGCGTAACCCCCGGCCTGGCGTCTGAGCGTTTTGGCTTCAAACGCAAATGTCTGCTTCAAACTGATGCCCACTCGTTTGGCAGCATTCACCACTTTGTGCCGCGCAATCTCCAGCAGCCGACTGTCCACCGGGTGGGCGATGGCCTTCTCCTGCACGGTGGTGTCCACGATCACGCGTTCCAGCTCGCTGGGCTTGATGGCCTTGATCTGCACCGCTGTCTCGATGGTGGCCTTGAGCAACTGCTCCAGACCTTCTTCGCCCACGGCGCGGCGAAAGCGGCCGATCTGGGTTGGATCGCAGGGCAAGCGTGGTTCGTAATACTCCATGCCGCTGAAGAACTGCCACACCACGTTCTCGCTCCAGCGCTGAACGAGTTCTTCGTCACTGAGGTTGAAGGAGTTCTTCAGGTACTGCAAGCTGGCCATCAGCCGAATTGACAGGCGCGGGCGGCCTGCGGGGCTGATGCCGTTGCCAAATTCGACTTCATGCGCTCCCAACAAGTCCGCCGTCACCCGCTTGGAGCCTGGGCGAGCCTGGCGAGCGAAGTGCGGTGCCAGGGCTTGTTCAATCGCGGCCCAGGGCAGCCGTTTGCTCAAAACCACCAGTGGATGTTTGTGATCGACCATCCCGTCCAGGCGTGCGCGAAAGAAGTCTGCGGTGGCTGTCATGCAAATCCCCCAGAAAAATTACTCTCCGATAACGATTCCTGAGAGATCCCGTCGTCAGCATTTACCCCATATCGCCAGCATTCATGCGGGTTGCAGGGGTTTTGCAGGGCCGACTATGCAGCCTCTCACCCTGTGCCAGGCTTATTGGGCTTTGGTTTGCGCGAGGCCCTTGAAAGGGCACCGTGTGACAGCAGTGGACACACTGTAGAGTGCCACTGCGCTTGAGGCCATCCCTACAAGGAGGGGGATGCCACCCACAGCGTCGAAACGAATTGTTTCTTGGGGTGCGGTATCACCACGCCAATTCCCGTGTTGCCACTGAAACCACGTCGGGATCATTCACGGGTTCGACGGATTGCTGCTGGTGGCTGCCGACACGCTGTCAATTGTTTCCAAAAGGATGCTCGTAACCCGAGGCCAGCTGTATCGATCACTAACGTAATGTCGAGCACGTTGCGCTTGGAGCTGCCGGTCGCTCTCGGGCATCGAAAGTACAGAGTTCACTGCGTCCGAAAACTCAGAAAAATCGCCGTAGGCGTAACCTGCACCGCTGTCATGAATGTGTTGCGCCAATACCTCGGAATGGCGTGTGACGATGACAGGTTTACCAAAAGACATCGCTTCCAGCGCGACCAAGGAGAGGCTTTCATAGCGAGAGGGAACGACAAGTGCCAACGCGTTGGCGATCAAAGAGTTTCGTTCTTCGTCGGACACAAAGCCGGTGTAAATAATGGACGGAATCTGGGGCAGTTTCATGAAAGCTTTCCCGGCCACCACCAACAGCAAAGGTTGGCGGTTCTTTTTGGCAAAGCGTGAAAACTGTTTGAATAAAACTCCGCAACCTTTGCTTGTGTCGATTCGGCCAAGGTACAGCAAGTAAGGCTGATTGATGCCGAACTTCTTCGTGTTTTCATTGGCCACGAAAGTGGCCGAATCGACCGAGTTATCGGACAGCGGCATGTCAATGCCAACCCCGCAGACTTTGGAGGGAGCTAAATTTTTTCCATAGAGGGCCTCTGCAACTTGCGCCTCTGCCGTTGTGTTGAACAGTATCCAGCGCGGCGCTCGAAACACGCGATGGAAATGAGGCAGGTACATCATTTTTTCGTCGTGCAAAGTCGGGATCAAGATAGAGCGTTGTGGATGCACGAGCACGCCCATAGCAGCGGGGTGGTAAAGCGCGGTCATGAAAATGAGGGCTTGGTAGGTGGGGCCGTGGTCGCGCAGGTACCGCATCAACCCCTCCATCGTGGGGCCTTGGGCTTGCAGGCAAAGGATGCCGTCAGTGTGCGGATTGCCGTCGGGTTGTCGAACGAGCGGCACCTTCAGCCATCGTAAAAGCCGGCGAAGTTTCCAACGCAATCTTGCATCCAGTGGCATGCGCCGATCCGGTCCACTGTCTCTGGGCCCGTGATCGAATCGAAGTACGCGGCAGTTGCTCAGCGTTTCGGTATCGGCTGGGTAATGGCAATCCCAAGTTCGATAGTCATGCGCCTTGGATGTCAACACATCGACCTCGTATGAAGTGCTCAAAGCATGGACCAGCATGCGAGCGTGCAGCTCGGCTCCGCCATTGATGTCGTCGCCGTAACGTTGAACGATGATCGCGATGCGTTTTTTGGGTCTGTGTGTCGTCATAGTTGGATGGATGCTAGCAAGCGGCTGTTTTGCGAGTTGGGGGCGGTGTGCTCTGCCACAATCCCGCCGTCCCTCCCGCAGCCGAACGCACCTGTTCAACACCCGAGTTGCATGACATCTCCTCCACCGCCATCATTCGCGCCTGACAGCAATTCGGTCTCCGATGGGATGACCGAGGTTGTCGCGCCTGGACGTCTGCCTAAATCGGTTTTTCCGACATCGCCCCATGCGTTGCCAGTCGGCGCACGCATTGGTGAGTTCGAGGTACATCGGCTGATTGGCGAAGGCGGTTTTGGTATTGTTTACCTTTGTTACGACCAAGCGCTGGACCGCTATGTGGCACTCAAGGAGTACATGCCGTTCACTTTGGCCGCGAGGCAGGACTCGACCTTGGCCATCGTGGTCAAGTCCAAACAACATCAGGAGACGTTTGAGGCTGGCCTCAAAAGCTTCATCAATGAAGCGCGTTTGTTGGCCCGATTTGACCACCCCTCTTTGCTGAAGGTGTACAGGTTCTGGCAGGCCAACGGAACGGCCTACATGACCATGCCTTATTACGAGGGCCCCACGTTGAAACAGGCGCTGGCCGCCCTGGAGGGACCTCCCGATGAAACGACCTTGCGTTCGTGGCTTTTGCCCATGCTCGATGCCTTGGAAGAAATTCATCGCGCCAGCTGCTACCACCGAGACATCGCCCCCGACAACATTCTGCTGACCCCGGCCGGCCCCTTGCTGCTGGATTTTGGCGCGGCACGAAGGGTGATCGGCGACATGACACAGGCCTTGACTGTGGTACTCAAACCGGGCTTTGCACCGATTGAGCAGTACGGGGACGCAGCCACCATGAGCCAAGGTGCGTGGACTGATTTGTACGCATTGGCCGGTGTGGTCCACTTCGCCATCACCGGGCGTCCACCAATGAGCGCGGTGGAAAGGTTGATGGACGACAGGCTGGAGCCTCTGAGCCACCGTGTCGCGGGTCGCTACAGCCCTGCCTTGCTGGCCGCGGTGGATGCCGCGCTGTGTGTACGCCCGCAAGACCGTCCGCAAAGTGTGGCGGATTTTCGCGCCATGCTCAATGCTGCGCCCGATGGACAAAGCGCCGATCTGAGCCTCTGGGGCGAGGACGACGCGCCCACAGCATTTGATGCCGCTACCGCTCCAGGGGCATTGGGCGATTCTTCTCACAGCCAGCCGCGCACGTTGCCAACCGGGCACACGGCCCATGAGTCCTCTGCGGCAGCGATAAATGCAGTGCTGCCTGATGCGCCTTTGGGCCCTTTGCCGTCGCCAGAACCCCGCCCGCTGGCTGTGCCCATGCAACCCGAAGTCGTTGCTCCACCGCCTGTTACCGTGCCCGCCCCCGCGCCGACGATAAAGACACCGAAGGCGTTGCCCGACGACCAACCGCGCACACAGTTCATGCCCCGATCCCCAACAGCGGTGGCCATGGGTTCAGGTGCGGGTTTGGCACCATTGTCTGGCGCTACCGAGACTGCGGAGCAGCCTCACAAGTTGGGCCTCCCTGCACCCTTGCCGCCGCGCCCACCTGTTGCCGAGCGCACGGCAATGCCCTCGTTGTTGCCCACCGCAGCGGCGTTGCAAGCGGCCTTGCCGATGGGCGCAGCGCAACAATCAAGCTCGATTCTGCCTCCCGTCGCCAACAGCAAGCAGGGGTTGAACTGGGCCTTGTTGCTCAGTTCGGCTGCCTTTGTGCTGGCAGCTGCTGCTGCCATCTGGACCTTCACTCGGCCCGACACCGATGCTCTCACCAGTGAGCCTCAAGCGCCTGCCCCGGTCACGCCCAACACGGTATCGACTCCATCTGATTCAGTAGCGTCGCCTGCGGCCGGAACTGAGCTGCCGTTGACGCCAGCACCCGTACCGGCTCCCCCGGTAGACCTCGTGTCAGCGAAAAGTCTGCCACCGCCACCCGCTGCACCTAAACCGGCACCATCAGCACTACCAAACGATCCCGCGCCAGGGGCTGCCCAAAACGGCGAGACCCATCCCGTCAGCGCTGCGCCAAGGGGCGCGCCGCCAATTCGTTTGGGCAACGCCTCAACGTCGCGTGTTGAGTCAGATTCCCCCCTTGTGTTGACGAAACCCACTGCCACGGTGGCCGGGCCCGCCAAACTGGACCCAGAGCCCCCGGCTCCGGTGGTCGCTACTCCCAGCGCCAGCCCTCGTTCCATTGCGCGCTGCGCTGATATCCGACAACGCGCGGGCCTTGAAGACCTGAATGCCGAAGAACGCCAGTTTTTGCGCACACAGTGCCGCTGAAGGACTGGCTCGCAGGCTAGGGCCTGTTCAGAAAGTCGTCGGTCAGAAAATGGTCTATTGGAGCGAGCAGCAAGGCGCAGAGCACAGCCATACCAGTGGATGTTGCGGGCAAAACGCATCATTTTTATTTGTTCCATCAAACATGCAACACCACACTGGTTCTGGCGACTGGTGCTCACGGTCCAAATGGCATCCAATACCCCTCTTGCGTTGATGAAGTTCAAAGTCGGAGACAACCCATGACAAAGCCCCCCCACTTCAACGTCACGCCCAGCTGGATTCTGGCCTCGGCCGTGTATTTGCTGGCCGCCTGCGCAGCGCCCGATGCCACTGCGCCAGCAGACCAGCGCTCAGCGGCTTCGGCAACGCAGGTGGCTTCTGCTCCCGCGTCCAATCCGGAAGTCGTCGCACCGGCACCTGCCGCACCACCGCCCATCTTGCCCTTTGATGAGGCTGTGCTGCGCGCCGCCACCTCCTTGCTCAGCAATGCGCCTGCCAGTTCTGGCCGTTCTCCCTTGGTGATTGACCCCCTGATCGACGGGGTCACGGGCGCACAAACACAAGCCAGCCGTGCCATGGGCGTGCGTTTGGCCGGGCTCATTCGTGAGCGCTACAACCAGTTCGACGTTCAACCCTTCAACGCCACCACCGTGGCGCAGTCGCCCTTGGTGTTGGTGGGCACCTTCACGGGTGTCAACAAAGAGCGCAAAGCCGAAGGTCGGCGTGAGGCCTACCGCATCTGCTTGGCCTTGGCCGACCTCAAAACCGGCAAGCTCGTCAGCAAAGGCTTGGCTTTTGCGGCAGCCGACGGGGTGGACACCACCCCGACCGCCTACTTTCGAGACAACCCCGTGTGGTCTGAAGATCCCGCCACCACCGGCTACATCCGCACCTGCCAAGGCACCAAGGCGGGGGACGCCATTCATCCTGAATACATCGAACGTCTGGCTGCTGCCGCGTGGTTGAGTGAAGCGATCGATGCCTACAACGCAGGTAAATTTGCCCAAGCACTGACCTACTACGAAGGCGCAGCCAAGCTGCCTGCTGGCCAGCAGTTGCGCACCTACTCGGGGCTGTACCTCACCCACCTGAAACTTGGCAAACAAAAGCCTGCCATGGAAGCATTCGGACAAATCGTGGACCATGGCTTGGAGCAAAAGAAGCTGGGCGTGAAGTTTCTCTTTCGCCCGGGCTCTACCAGATGGGGTGCCGATGCCAGCACCAAGCTCTATCCCTTGTGGTTGACCGAATTGGCACAGCGCAGTCGGCAGCGCAACGCCTGTATGGAAGTCACGGGTCACACCAGCACCAGTGGACCTGAGCCGATGAACGAGCGGCTGTCGTTGCTGCGCGCTGAATACGTCAAGAATGAAATCGAGCGCCGCGCCCCTGGCCTTAAGAAACGCATGATCGCCAATGGCGCGGGCTCCAAAGAGAGTTTGGTGGGCAACGGAAAAGACGATGCCTCGGACGCCCTTGACCGGCGTGTGGAATTCAAGGTGATTGCATGTTGAAGAGCGGCAGCAGCGCCCCATGGTCTGAGCGCGACATCGACCAACTGCAAGCTCTTCTCGACCGCATTCCCGCGCCGCTGGAGCCGCTGGATGTCAGCATGCTCGACGGCTTTTTGTGCGGCGTGCTCTTGCAGCCCCGTCCTGTGCCCGAAGCGCAGTGGTTGCCGCATGTTGCCGATGTGGATGGCCGCACTTTGCCGCCGAAGTTTGATGCGCACACCCTGCACCAGCTGGTGCGGCGCCGCCATGCCGACTTGAACGAGGCCATTGGTCGCCGCCTGTGGTTTGATCCTTGGGTGTTCGAGATGGACAGCGATGAGTCCACCCCAGGCGCCGGCTTGCAACACCACCTGGAGGAGGACGACGATGCGCCTCCCACCATCGACGCCGTGTACCCCTGGGTGGCGGGCTTTGCCACCGCTGTTGAGTTGTTCCCAGGTTTGATGCAATTGGACGAAGGAGAACTCACCGAACCCTTGGCTTTGCTCTACCGCCACCTGGACCCCGACGACCTGGAAGACGCCGACGCGTTACTGGCTGAGATTGAAACGCTGGAGCCTCCGGAGGATCTGGCCGCTGCTGTGGAAGAACTGGTCCGCGCCACCTTGTTGCTGGCTGATGTTTCTCGTCCTGTGGCTTCCAAGGCCAGTACCGCCGGGCATCGGCCTGCTCGGCCCAGGCCACCTGGAACGGCGCGTCGGCGTTGAAGTGCGTCGTGTGCGGCGGTAACGCAGCCCGCTTAAAAATCAAATCGTCTTCGGACGTTGACGCCGGTTTGTGCGGATGAACACCGCATCTTTTGCTTGCATCACCCCGCGTCGCTGGACAGTCGTTTGTGGGATGCGTTGAGACCGATGGCTTGGTGGCCTGATTTTTGTCGCGCAGTTCGTCAGACGGCAGCGTATTGGCTCTCGCCTGCCATGCGGCTGTCGCAGTTGTCGCTCGTGGCGCTGGATGGCCGTGCGTCTGAGTCGCATCGTCGCATCGCACACCAGCAATTCAGAAACCTCATTGACCATTACCCATCCAGGTTGTTGCTTGAGTCCTTGGGCGTTTTGCTGCAGTTTCTGATCATCTGGATTTACAAACCAGGTTGGGCCCCGGCTTTGTGGGGGGCGGTCGCATTCAGCCTGATCGCGGTCGCAATCGTTGCTGTGCGGCGCTTCCTAAATTCCCAACCTGCGGACGAATTGCTTCGTCGGTGGGAAGTTCGCTGCGGCTATTGGAATTGGGCCATGGGGGCTGCGTGGGGGGGCGCCTACTTTGTGGCCCAACAACACGCGTTCGTACAGCCCTATCTTGCTCTCGGCTCGTTGCTGGTCGTGACATCACTGATCCACTTGCATACGCCGTACCGTCCGTCCATCGTTTGGGCGGTGGTGCCATGCGCTGTGCTCACCGCCTTGCAACAGGCCACGTTTGGCCGTGCGCTCGATGTCGGTGTGGCGATGGCTTATCTGTTGGCGGTGGGTCTGTTGCTCAGGTTGGCGTGGGTGCAAAACACCTTGATGACCCAAGTCATGCTTGCGTCGGAAGAGCGGCTTGGATTGTTGAACGAACTCGAGCAACAACGGTGGGCCGCCCAGCAAGCCAACGAGGCCAAGACGCGCTTCCTCGCATCGGTGAGCCACGACCTGCGCCAACCCATGCATTCCATGGCGCTCTTGACCGACGCGTTGTCGCGCGGACCAACCGACCAGCTCGGCATCGTTCAGCAACTGAGCAAGTCGGTGGAGGGAATGAACGATCTGCTGCATGGCTTGAGTCACCTGCCCGGTTCAAACGTCGGACAGCCTGCCTCACCGGGTTCCGTCGATGGCAATACAAGGCCCAGTGCCGTGCGCTGCATGTCAATGCAAAACACCCTCGGCAACCCACAGCCAACAAGGCCAACCAACTCGCCGTGGCCTAGGCTGTTCAAGGGGCTGCGCCAGGTTGTTTTCGATTTGTTGTCGCCTTGGCGAAATTTGCCAACGCTGTCCATGAGCCTGAATACGACGCCCATCGATCGGAGAATCGCGCAGTCACAGTTTCGTGCCTTTTACGAGACGACGCTGGAAGGATCGACGCGCGCTTTGCTGATTACCACCTCGGGTGCGATCGCCTTGTTCTTGTTCTATCCGGGATGGCTTCCCGGAATTTGGGGGGCTTGCGGGGCCTTGTTGGTGGCTTCGGCCTGGCTGGATGGTCGCCGCTACCGACGCGAGAAACCCGCCGATGAAGCGCTTCGGCCGTGGGAGGTTGGACAAGGTCGCCGGAGCATTTTGCAAGGGTTTTTAGTCGGGTCCGTGTGGTTGGTCTGGCCGGATGCGGCAAAGGGGGACGGAGCACCGACCCCCTACATTGCCATGGCACTGCTGTTGGTCATCGTGGTTTCCCTGCGCTTGAAAACCAGCTACCGCCCTGCGTTATCTTGGTTTGCTCTTCCATGCATGGCGCGCACCACATTCAGCTTGATGACCAGTGGCCCCGCCTACCACGCCATTCATGGTTTGGCGTTTTTTGCTGTGGTGGTGTTCATGATTCGCTGGGGCTGGATGCAGAACACACTGACCACCCAATCCATGCAGGTGGCTGAAGAAAGAGTCCAGCTACTCACAGAATTGGAAAGTCAACGCGCAGCAGCCCAACATGCCCACGAGGTCAAATCGCGTTTCCTTTCCTCGGTGGGGCAAGACTTGAACGCGCCCATGCAAACCATCGCAGCGCTGACCCGCTCCTTGCGACTGCACACAGGAGACGAAACTGACTTGCTCGTGCAAATTCGGGCCTCAGTCCATGCCATGGATGACATGCTGGCGGCACTTCTTGAAGTATCGCAACTCGATGATGGAACCCTGCCCCTGAACGTCGAAACACTGGCTCTGGACCCCCTACTCAAACGGGTTGAATTGCAGTTTGCGGCCCAGGCCTTGTCCAAAGGGCTGGAGTTGCGGGTGCTGCCTTGTGGTGCGCAAGTGAGCAGTGATTCGTTTCAATTGCGGCGCATCGTGGACAACCTGGTGGCCAATGCCATTCGTTACACCCACAACGGGCGGGTGCTCGTGCGCTGCCGTGTTCGCACCAACCTGCTGTGGTTGCAGGTCTGGGACAGCGGGCTGGGCATTGCACGCCATGACAGACAGCGCATTTTTGAAGAGTTCGTACAGATCGCCGACACGCAGCGAACAAGCGCACAGGGACTGGGTTTGGGGCTGTCCATCGTGCGCCGTTTGGCGCAGCGTTTGCACCACCCACTGCGTTTGCACTCTCGTCCTGGGCGTGGCTCCTTGTTCGCCTTGGGAATTCCGCTGGTCCATCCCCATACCCACCGCACCCCTTCGCAAGCCAACCACGAGGCCAGGCTGCTGCAGTTGCTCAGCGGTCAGCTTGTATTGCTGATCGATGATGATGAGACGGTGCTCAAGAGCATGCAGGTTTTTCTTCGTGCATTTCAGTGCGAAGTTCTGGTCGCGCATTCGACTGCTTCGGCTCTGCAGGTGGTGGACGGCTGTTTGCGAACACCCGACTTGCTGATCAGCGACTTTCAACTCGGCGACGCCGACAACGGCGCCCAGGCCATCACAGCGGTCCGGGCCTTGATCGACGAGGACGTGCCGGCGCTGTTGATCACCGCCAACGTTGGGCCCGCACGCGCAGCGGCACGGTCGCTCGGCATTGACGTTCTGGCTAAACCCTTGCAAGTGCAAAAACTTGTCCAGACCTTGCAGGCTGGCATGCGGACTGTGGCTTCGTGAAGACGTGGCTGCCGTGCCGAGTGGTTATGATCAATCAGCGTCACCGTCTCACGGGTGCTGAAGGTGAAAGCGAACCCCGTTGGCAGTAGCAGCGTAGACAGTACGCACGGCAGGTTGACGCAAACCGGTGCTTTGGTCATTCACTTCTTCAAGGTCCAGTCATTCGATGAGGGTGTCGCCATCCATTGCTGTTATTGATTGCTCCGAAATTCATGACAATGCAAGCAACCTTCCGTTCGCCCTGAGCCCCGTCGAAGGGTCAGCCCGAACGGCGTGGGGCGTCATGTTTTATGGAAACTAAGAGCTGCCATTTCAGGCCTTGCCATGTCAGTGCCTGAAGCCGACTTGTCCCAGTTGCTGTCCCATGTGGCCGTCGGGGACCGCGCGGCTTTCGAGCAACTCTACAAACGTACTTGCGCCCATTTGCTCGGGGTGGCCGTGCGCGTGCTGCACAACACCGACCGCGCCGAGGAAGTGCTGCAAGACGCCTTCATGAATGTCTGGCACAACGCAGGCAGCTACAACCAGAGTGTGGCCCAGCCCATGACCTGGCTCATCAACATCATCCGCAACAAAGCCATTGACGCCCTGCGTTCGGGCAAAACCGAAGCCAACCGCACCCAGCCGCTGGACGACGACAGCCTGCAAGTGGCAGGCGACATGGCACTTGAGCCCCAGCAGTGGCTGGACCGCAGCCTGACCCACGCCCACATTGATGTTTGCATGAGCAGCTTGACAGCTGCACAGCGCCAAGCCTTGGCCCTGGCCTATTACCGGGGCCTCGCGCACCCAGAAATTGCCGAGGCTTTGGCAGTGCCCCTGGGCACGGCCAAGGCCTGGGTGCGCCGTGGTCTGGACAAATTCAAAAGCTGCATGCTGGCCGCCGGAGTGCAAGGCGCATGAACTACCTGCAACCCGACAGGCTGGATGCCTTGGCGCAAGAGTTTGCGCTTGGCACCCTGAGGGGCCCTGCGCGCCGACGTTTCTTGAAGCTGCTGCAACAAAGCCCCGCCGCGCGTGTGGCCGTGGCGGTTTGGCAAGAACGATTGATGGCTTTGGAAGCGGTTGCGCCCCAAGTCGCTCCCAGGCCGCAAGTGTGGGCGGCGCTGGAGCGCCGCATTGCTGCACCCTCTGCATCGCAGACGAGTCCGCCTGGGGCCGAAAAAGCCAGCACCAGAATCGGCCGCTGGCTGCAAAACCTGTTCTCACCACGCAGCCTCGGTGGTGCCTTGGCCGGTGTGCTCTTGTGCGTGGCGGTGCTGCGTTTGCAGCCGACCCTGCTTGGCGTAGAGCCCTTGATCGATGGCTTACCGGCCAGTTATGTGGGGCTGCTCACCGACAACCAAGGCCAACCCACGGTGCTCGCCAGCTCGCGCCGCCAGGGCAAACAACTCACGGTGAAGCTGCTTCAACCGGTGGCGGTTCCCGCTGGACAGGTGGCCCAGTTGTGGGCTTTGCCCAAAGACGGCAGCGCGCCGTTCCCCGTGGCGGTGGTGCCAAGCAGCGGTTCGGCCACGCTCACCTTGAACGACACCTCGGAGAAACTTTTCTTCAAAGTGTCGCGTTTGGCGGTGAGTTTTGAAGCGGCCCCAGCCCAACCCGGGGAAAAACCAAGCGCTGACTTTGTTTTGTCAGGGCACTGCGTCAAACTCTGGTGAAATTTTCTTGAGGAGGGGTGCGTCTGTACGGGGCGCTACCCCGTAAGTCAGAGCAAGCATCCAAGCAGATGCTTCCAGAACTTATTCACCGATAGGTTCTTAACCACCACAGGAGAGACCACCATGATGACCTGCAAGCACAAATTTTTCGTCATTCTCAGCCTGGCCCTGGCGGCCAACAGCTTCGCCGCCGACACCGGCCCCACCACGTCGGCCCCGGACGCCCTGGCCACCGCCCGAACCCAAATCGTCGCCAAAAAATGGCCCGCTGCCCTGGAGGAACTGCGCAAAGTCAACGATACAGCCAGCGCCGACTGGAACAACCTCATGGGTTACAGCCTGCGCAAAAGCAATCCGCCTGATCTCGTTGCTGCCGAGAAGTACTACAACGAAGCCCTGCGCATCAGCCCCCAACACCGCGGTGCATTGGAGTACTCCGGCGAGTTGTATTTGATGAAAGGCGATTTGGCCCAGGCCGAACAACGCCTGTCTGTTCTCGACAAAGCCTGCCGTTTTGGCTGTGAGGAATACACCGACTTGAAGCAGGCGATTGAGCGCTACAAGGCGGCGGGGAATCGGTATGTGGCGAAGTGAGGCGGGGAGGACTACACCGACTGAGTATGGTGCCTCGTGCGAGCTCCATGTCCGGCAACTTGTTGCAAGCGAACCCGTTGTCCGAACACATTTACTGCGGGGACTCGGTGTCAGACCCCCGACGATGTACACCCACTTCGCCCGAGATGGTTTCTCCAGGACTTGCGAAAATCCATAAGGCTTCATCTTTCTTCGGAGTGTGCAATGGCAGTGTGGCAGTTCAAGATCGCGCTCATTCCCAAGCTGTGGGTTGATACTGGAGGCGCAGTCTTGGCATTGTTTAATGCCGAGGGCTACGAAGAATCATCCGCTGCATGGGTTGATTTCTCAAATGAGTTGCTGGAGGAGCGCATTGGCTCGCTTCTTCCTGCTAGCAAGTCCTGGAACTCCGACCTTACATGCTGGGGCTTAGATTCAACCAATGACATTCAACTTTGGTGTGAGCACGGCAAAGTGCAATCTCTCACCATTCGGTTTGATTTGCGTAGCCCCAATATGACCTTATTCGCGGCAGTAGCCGATGAAGCTCAAAATCTGAGGCTTGCTGTTTTGGATCTCGGCGCAAAGCAGATCATTGGCGCGGAACTTGCGTCATTGCTGAGGGCTGCGGCGGAATGTAACGCGGCGCGCTTTACTTTGGATCCGTGTGCCTTTTTGCGGAAGGAAACTGAAGATGCCAAAACAACATGAAGCCCCGAACAAGCCGCCACTTGATGCTATCTTGTGCAGCCCGCCCAGCCTATCGGGCTCGGCGTCGCCATGATCTACAAGTTTTCACTATGATGAGTCCATACAAGGAGATTTGCCATGTCCGACCTCGTTGCTGAACTCGCAGATCGCGGCAGATCGCTATCTCACGAAGACCGCTCGCGTCTTGTTGAATTGCTACTAGAGTCTCTGCATGAGTCGCCGCTGGCCGAGATTGAAGCGGCCTGGGATGCTGAGATCGGTCGGCGGGTTGAGGCTTACCAGCGAGGTGAAGTAGAAACTTTCTCCGCCGAAGAAGTCTTCGCAGCTGCCCGCCGCATTGCCCCTTGAAGCTGGCCCGTTTCACCAAGACTGCTCGATCTGAGCTGCTGGCGCAAACAACCTACTACGAATCCCTGGAAAAGGGTCTTGGCACCCGGTTTCGTTACGAAGTAGAAGCCGCAGCTCAACGGTCGGCCGCCTATCCTTTGCATGGAAAACCATCGGCGGGCGGCACTCGAAGACGGCTCGTGACTGATTTTCCGTTCGCGTTGGTGTACACCGAGACCGACTATGGAATCCTCATCCACGCGGTAGCCGACACTCGGCGTTTGCCAGAATACTGGCTCAGTCGGTTGCCCTGAGACAGAGTGCTCTATCAAGCCGCCGCCACACACCCACTCCCGCTACCCTGCGCCTCCCCCAAAAAACCAAACGCCAACCCCGGCCGCTTGCCGTCCATCAGTGCGGCCAACGCCCGTCCCGAGCCCGCGCCGTGGGTCCAGCCCAAGGTGCCGTGCCCGGCGTTGATCCACAGATTGGGGACTTTGCTGCGGCCGATGTAGGGGATGTTGGTGGGGGTGCTGGGGCGCAGGCCGGCCCAGAAATGGGGGTCGCTGCCCTTGCCGGTTTCAGCCACGCCAGGGAAGAGCTCTTCGTAGCGTTTCACCAAGGCCTGGCAGCGCAGGCGCGAGGTGTTGCCGGTGAGGCTCACGTCGTAACCGGCCATCTCTGCGGTGCCTGCGATGCGCACGTGGTCACCGAGGCGGCTGATGGCGATCTTGCGGGAGTCGTCCAGCAGGCTCACGGTACTGGCGCGGTTGGGGTGTTTCAGGCGCAGGGTGGCGGAGTACCCTTTGGCGGGGTAAATGTTGAGGTTCACCCCCAGCGGACGTAGGAGTGGCGCGGTGTAGCTGCCCATGGCCGCCACAAAGGCATCGCCATTGACGGTTTGGCGGCGACCGGTGAGTTGGTCGCCCACACGCACGCCTTGAACGCTGCCGCCTGCGGTTTCAAAACCCAGGATGTCGTGCTCGTACAAAAACTTAGCGCCGCGTTCCTGGCAGCGTTTGGCCAGTTCCTGGGTGAAGACGCAAGCGTCACCGGATTCATCGCTCGGTGTGTAGGTGCCGCCGGCAATGTGCACGCCGTAGTTCTTCAACGAGGGCTCTATGGCCAGCACCTCGTCGCGTGACAGCACGCGGCGGTCCACGCCGTGGCGGCGCATCAGCTCGGCACCTTTGGCGCCCGCATCCATGTCTTGTTGACTGGAGAAAAAGTGCAGGATGCCGCGCTCCAGGCGGTTGTATTCAATGCCGGTTTGTGCCACCAAGGTTTTGAGCGATTCGTGGCTGTAGCGGCCCAATGCGACAAGCTGAGCCACGTTGCGCTCAAACGCAGCGTCGGTGCATTGGGTGAGGAAACTCAAACCCCAGCGCCACTGCTGCGGATCCAGACGCGGACGAAAGAGCAAAGGCGCATCGTCGCGCAGCAGCCACTTGGCCACTTTGAACGGGGCTTCGGCATTGGCCCAGGGCTCGCAAAAACTCACCGAAATTTGTGCGCCGTTGGCAAAGCTGGTTTCCAGTGCGGCGTCTTTCTGGCGGTCGATCACGGTGACCTCATGGCCTGCCTCCAGCAAATACCAGGCGGTGCTGATGCCGATGATGCCCGCGCCCATGACCACGATTTTCATGATGATTCCCCTTCAATTCGTTCTTCGACTCAAACCGTGAGGGGCTTGAGTACTAATTGCGCTGCCACAAGCCACATCACCACGGCCACGCTGGCGTCAATCGCCCGCCACACCACGGGTCTGGCCAACCACCGCGCCGCCGCAGCCGCGCCAAAACCCAGGAGAGAAAACCAAAGCAAGGACGCCAGACCGGCACCCAATGTGAAAGCCGGACGCAGCCCCCCATGTTGTGCCCCCAAGCTGCCGAGCAACACGACCGTGTCGAGGTACACATGGGGGTTCAAATACGTCATCGCCAAAGCGCTGGCCAATGTGGCTGACAGGGTCGCGCCTTGTTTGTTGGTTTGCAAGGCTTGATCGGCCCCCCGCCAAGCGCGCCTTGCTGCCAAGGCGCCGTACACCAGCAAGAACAGCGCACCGCCCCAACGAAACACGTCCAGCAACGCGGGTGACGATTGAATCAAGCTGCCCAGGCCAAACACGCCGAGGGCAATCAAAAGCCAGTCCGACAGGGTGCACAGCAGCACCACTGGTCCCACATGCTGGCGCATCAACCCTTGGCGCAGCACGAGCGCGTTTTGTGCACCGATGGCCATGATCAAACCGGCGGTCATGAGCAGGCCCTGGATGAAAACGGCGGTGGCAGCAGACGTCATCTTTGGATTGTCGGCAAGGCACCTTCAAAAATGAAGGCCCAGTAATTATTGTTAGGTAATATTAGAGTTGCTAATGACTGAATTGCCCACCCAAACACCGTGAAAGACCTGGACCCTGCGGCACTCGACTGTCTCACAGCCCTGATCGACGAGGGCAGCTTTGAGCGTGCGGCGGCGCAGTTGTCGGTCACGCAATCGGCGGTGTCGCAGCGTTTGCGCACGCTGGAGGCGCAAATGGGCCAGCCGCTCGTGGTGCGGGCCCGGCCACTGCGCCTCACCGAGGTGGGCAAAGTCTTGCTGCGTTATGCGCGGCAAGTGCAGGCCTTGCGTGTCGACTTGGCGCGTGAACTGGAGGTGGACGCCCAGAGCAGTCACCGCCTGCCCATCGCCGTCAATGCAGACAGCCTGGCCACTTGGGTGCTGCCTGCGCTGGACGCCTTGGTGCAGCAAGGCGTGTCGCTGGAATTGCTGGTGGACGACCAAGACTTCACCCATGAACGTTTGCGCGAAGGCGCGGTGTTGGGCTGTGTCAGCACGGTGCGCGAGCCACTGCGGGGCTGCCGCGTGACGCCGCTCGGGGTGATGCGTTATGGCGCGGTGGCCAGCCCGCAATTCGCCCAGCAGCACCTGCCCCAAGGGCTGAACCGTGGGCACCTGTCCCAGTTGCCTTTTTTGGTGTTTAACCGCAAAGACGACATGCAACAGCAGTGGGTGTCGCAGGCCTTCGGCGTGCGCTCGCCCCGCCTGCGAGAACGCCATGTGCCGTCGTCAGAAGCCTATGTGCAAGCCGCCGTGCGCGGTTGGGGCGTGGGCGTGGTGCCACTGCTGCAAGTGCGGTCGCTGCTCAACGAGGGGCATTTGGTGCAACTGTTGCCGCAGTGCACCCTGCCAGTTGCTTTGTTTTGGCACCAGTGGAAACTGGGGCCCGAAGCCGAAGCCGCCACAGCGCGTGTCGCGATGTTGGACGCCGTAGGCGCGGCATTGGAGGTGGGGGCGCATGAAGCGCTGGAACAATCAATTCGGCCTCGCCCTAAACTGTCGAGCAGGTCAAAAGCTGAAAAAAAGTCCTGATTGAATTCGGACGTGCGATGCGTTGCGGACGCTTAGTTCACGCAACCCCGGCGGGCTGATATCGTTTGAGCGAACGCTCCATCGCATCCACAGAGCCAAACCCGCATTCGGTCGCCACCTCGGCGCGGCTGCGGTTGCTCTCCAGCATCAAGCGGCGGGCGGTTTGCGCACGCAATTCAGACACGAAGCGGACGGGCGTGCAGCCAAACTCTTCAACGAAACGCCGGTTGAAGTTGCGCGGGCTCATGGCCGCACGTTCGGCCATTCTTTGGGTGGGCAAGGGCTCGCGCAGGTTTTCCAGAATCCAGAACGGCAGGTCGCGGAACTGCAAGCGGGTGGAGGACTGAAGCGCCAGGGTGCTGCTGAACTGGGCTTGCCAACCGGGCCGCCGCAAGTAAAGCACCAGGCCGCGGGCGATGCGCAGGGCGATGTCCATGCCGAGGTCGTCTTCGATCATGGCCAGCGCCAGGTCCATACCGGTGGTGACGCCGGCCGCCGTCCACAAACGGTCCTGCTGCACGAAGATGGGCTCGGCATCCACCTTCAGTGTCGGGTAGTCGCGCTGCAGTTGGTCGCAGTAGTACCAGTGCGTGGTCACCAGACGGTCCTGCAACAGGCCTGCTTCGGCCAAGACGAAAGCGCCGGTGCAGATCGATCCCACACGGCGCGCGCTGGCCGCCGCTGTTTTCAGCCAGTTCAAGAAGTCGGGTTCGCTTCGCCCCGTCCAGATGTCCATGCCACCAGCCACCAACAGGGTGTCGATAGGCTGGTCAAAGTCAGCATAACTGCCACGCGCCCGTAGCCCGATGCCGCTGCCGCCCAACTCCAGGGTGTGTGCCTGCGCTGACAGCAGGTGAACCTCGTAAGGACGCGCACGCACCCGCCCCAGTTCCTGCAACTTGTGCCGGACCAGTGCGAAGGCCTCGGCCGGGCCTGCCACTTCCAGTGCAGACGCATGCGGTGTGGCCACACCGCCGCGCAATATAGTCCACCGCTTCGACTGGGCCGCTGGCCCCTGACCAAGCGCTAAGGACTCCTCGCATGCCCCTCAAGCCGCCATCCGTTTCTCGCCCTTTCATGCGCTGTTGGGGTGCCTTGGTGCTGTGCTGCGCCGCGCCAGTTCTCGCGCAAAACCTGCCGGACATCTTTTCGTCGGTGCCACGCCTGCCTTTGGCCGTCAAGGTGCAGGCCGAGTTTCCCGAGATGACCTTTCTGGAGAACCTCGTGGTCACCGGCAAGGACATCGTTTTCACCAGCCATGAGGACGGTAAGGTGTACCGACTGTCCCCGAGCCAGCCGCCGCGCCTGCTGGCTGTCCTGCCGGGCAAGGTGACGGGCATCGCGCCTGCTGTGCGCGGTGGCTTCTTGCTCACGGGCTTCGATCCATCGGGGCTGACCGTGGTCCACCATGTGGACAAGCGGGGCACCGTGTTGAGCACCACGGCGATCCGGGACGCTGTGTTTCTTAACGGTATTGAGCGCATCGGCCCGGACCGCTATCTAATCGCTGACTCCTACAAGGGCGTGCTCTGGAAATACGACGCCGTGGCACGTCAGGCCACGGTCTGGCTCGATTCACCGCTGCTGCAGCGTTCAGACGAGCGCAACCCGGTGCCAGCCGCCAACGGCGTGCGCCTGCATGGCCGCGAGGTGCTGGTCTCCAACACCGCGAAGATGCTGTTGCTGCGGGTGCCCTTAAGGTCAGATGGTGGTGCAGGCGAACTGAGTGTGTGGAAAGAAAAACTCAACATCGACGATTTCGCCGTCGCCAGGGACGGCACCGTGTGGGGTGCCACCCACATTTACAACAGCCTGGTGCGTATCGATCCCCAGGGCGGCGTGGCTGTGGTGGCCGAGGAATCGCAGGGGTTTGCCGGTAGCACCTCGGCGGCGCTGAGTGGCGATGGGAAAACACTCTTCGTGACGACCAACGGTGGCATGTTTTTGCCGCCGCCGCAAGGCGTACAAAAGGCGCGGCTGCTGGCGGTTTCTGTTCGACCGTGATCGACTTCCATTGAACGGCCGCGCGTTCGATGGATTCCTTTTCATTCATCCTTCCTCGACCCTTGATCGAAAGTTGTCCCATGCACACACCGACCCGGGTCTTGTTGTCCCGTTCATTGCACCGCTTTTGTCTGGCGCTCGTCGCGCTGGGTACATTCAACGGCGCATCGGCCCAAACGGCCCCTGTCGCCACGCCGGCCCTGCCTGCGAGCACCCGTTTGGCGTTGCCTGGCCCCCAGCGCCAGTGGTTGAACCCCCTGGTGGGGCAGTGGGCGGTGGAGATGCGCGTCTACCCCGCACCTGAGCAGGTGCCCATCGTCAGCATGGAAATGAGCGCCAAGCGAGAGTGGTCGCTGGACGGGCGCTACCTGCGCGAAGAGCTGCAAGGCACGTTCGCGGGTTACCCTTCCAGCCGCATCGCCGTGTTGAGTTTCGACAACCTGGACGAACGCTGGGAGCTGTCGACCATGGATTCATTCGAGTCCGGCCAGATGTGGTGAGCCGGCCGCTCGGCGGGTTCGCCGAGCCGCTTTGAACTGCATGGAGAAAACACCGAGGCTGGCATGGGCCCCACCCCCACCGGGCGCAAGCGTGACCTGCGTTTCGAATTTGAAATGATGGGTGCTGATAAAAACCTGCAGCGCATCTTCGTGAAGTCCCCAGGCACCGCTGAGAGACTTTTCGTGGAGCAAATTTTCACGCGGGCTCGCTGAGACGCCGGCCCCGCTAGACTGGCGCGCCGTTTCCGCCACGGCGCTGTTTGGCGGACTCTGATTGAAGTGACTGCGCATGTCATCCCACATCTCTGAAAACTCGGTGCTGCGACGTGGAGCAACCACGGCCCACGCCCGCCACGAACAAACCTTTCCCGTCTTGACCGAGCGCGAGATCGAACGCCTGCGTCGTTTCGCAAGTGTTCGATCCTACGCCGACGGTGAAGCCTTGTTCGAGACAGGTCAGCCCGGGCCGGGCATGTTTGTGGTGTTGTCGGGCCTGGTGTCCATCACACAGCGTGATGGATTGGGGCATGTGACGCCGGTGGTGGAACAAGGACCGGGGCAGTTTTTGGCGGAGGTGGGCCAACTCTCGGGCCGCGCGGCTTTGGTGGACGGTCATGCCGAAGGCCCGGTGGAAACTTTGCTGATCCCGCCGGAACAACTGCGCGCGTTGTTGGTGGCTGAAGCCGAACTGGGTGAACGCATCATGCGCGCGCTGATTCTGCGCCGCGTCAACTTGATTCAAACCGGCACCGGCGGTCCGGTGCTGGTGGGCGCGCCCTCGGCGGCGGGCATGCCGCGCCTGCAAAACTTCCTGAGCCGCAACGGCCATCCGCACACGGTGCTGAACCCGGAGGTGGAGGCCGAAGCGGCCGACATCGTGGCCCGTTATGCGCCCGCGCCGAACGACCTGCCTTTGGTGGTGACACCGGACGGGCAGGTCCTGCGCAATCCGAGCGAAACCGATCTAGCACGCGTTTTGGGCATGTTGATCCGCACGGTGCGTGACCAGCCTTATGACGTGGCCGTGGTCGGTGCCGGTCCGGCCGGTTTGGCCACGGCGGTGTATGCGGCCTCTGAAGGCTTGACCGTGGCGGTGCTGGATGCACGCGCTTATGGTGGCCAGGCCGGTGCCAGTGCACGCATTGAAAACTACCTGGGTTTTCCCACCGGAATTTCTGGCCAGGCCTTGGCGGGACGCGCCTTTGGCCAAGCGCAAAAGTTTGGTGCCGACATGCTGATTCCGGCCGAGGTCTGCCGCATGGAATGCGGTCTGGACAGCGGTTTCAAACTCCATTTGGTCGATGGCGAGGCGGTGGATGCACGTTGCGTGGTGGTCGCCAGCGGTGCGCGTTATCGCCGTCCGCCAATTCCGCGGCTGTCCGAGTTTGAAGGCCACGGCGTCTGGTACTGGGCGTCGCCCATCGAAGCCAAGCTGTGCGCCAACGAGACCGTGGCGCTGGTCGGTGGTGGCAATTCAGCCGGGCAAGCGGCGGTGTTTTTGTCTGCCCATGCGCGCAAGGTCTACATGCTGGTGCGCGGACCGGGTTTGGCCGAGAGCATGTCGCGTTACCTGATCGACCGCATTGCCGCAGCGCCCAACATTGAACTCGTGACACAAACCGAGGTGGTCGCGCTGCAAGGGCAAACCGAAGGCGGCCTGCAAGGGCTGACGTGGCAACACCGTGTGAGCGGTGAACAGCAAACACACCCGATTCGCAACCTCTTTCTTTTTGTTGGCGCAGACCCGGCCACGGCTTGGTTGCGCGGCTGTCCCGTGCAGCGTGACAAAGCGGGTTTTGTGCTCACGGGCGCAGCAGCAGGGGCGGGAGAAAACCGTGGGGCTTTGGAGACCAGTGTGCCCGGCGTGTTTGCCGTGGGCGATGTGCGGGCCGGCTCCGTCAAACGGGTGGGCGGTGCGATTGGTGAAGGCGCCGCCGTGGTGCCACATTTGCATGAGCGGCTGCGGGTGTTGGACGAAGCCTCAGCCCTTCACGCCACGTAACGTTTCACGATGGGAGGGGTCGCGGCCACGTGAAATGCCAGTCTGCGTTCGCGCAAGCCAGCGTCTGCTGCGGTGAAGCGTTCCAAGCGTCTCTGGTGCTCGACCCAGGTCTCATCCAGAAAGTATTCGATGTAGCGACCTCGCACGCCGGTGTCCCGGAACAACCCCCATGAAAGCGCGCCTTGGCGTAACCTGGCGCGCTTCGTTTCTTGCATGATGGCCTCGAATTCCCTCGCACGCGCAGCGTGAATCATGTACTCAACGGTCACCATCACCGGGCCATCGTTGGGGTCGATCTCGATATCAGGCACAGGAAGAGGTGATTGGGGGTGTACGGTCCGAAAGTCTTCCTCACCTTGTATGGCGTCATCCGTTCCCACGCTCAAATTCCTTGTCGCCAACAGCAACACCAAACCAACAAGTGCAGCCCCAAGGAGGCTGATCGGAATGGAGCTGGCATGGGCCACAAACCCCCAGAATGTGGCGCCCGCAGCGCTCCCGCCCATCATGCACATCAAGTAAATTGACATGCCCCGCGCCCGCACCCAGTTGGGCAAGGCCATTTGCGCCGCTACCGTCAAAGAATTCGCGGTGATGATCCAGGCCATGCCCGATAGCAGCATGCACGGCAATGCCCACCAGAAATTCGGCACGATGATCACGACCATGGAACTGATGGCATGTAAAACCGTACCCCAACCAACACAGGCGTCACGTCCTATGCGCTGACGCAGTGGGGGCAGTACCAAAGCCGCCAATACGGCACCCAAACCCATGGCGGCCAGCAGTGCTGTGTAGACGCCTGCGCCGCCATTCAGGCGCAGTGCGATCAGCGGCATCAAGGCCGTGAGCGCAGTGGACTGGAAAAAGAACGTGAAGATGCGCACCAGCACCGCTTTCATGCGGGGCGATTGCGCCACATGCTGCAACCCCACACGCATTGCGCCGACAAAACGTTCGCCCGGCAAAGCGCTGACTTTTTGCTGTGACTTCCAGCGCAGAATCATCACCAGTGCAAACACCGACAGCACCGCATTCAGCGCAAAAACAAATGCGCTGCCAGCACTGGCCAAGAGCGCGCCGGCGACAACCGGACCCACGACACGCGACACATTCATCGCAATGCCGTTCAGTGCCAAAGCGGCGGGCAATTCGTCGCGTGGCACGAGGTCTGGAACGATGGCGGCAAACACCGGCCAGCGCATGGCCAGCCCAATGCCGTTGGCGAAGGTGAGGGCCAAAAGCAGCGGCGCGGTCAACTGACCTGTGAGCGACAACAGCCCGAGTACCACCGCCACCAAAGCCACCCACAACTGGGTGAAAGCGAAATAACGCCGCCTGTCCACGATGTCGGCCAGTGCACCGCTTGGCAGCCCAAGCAAGAAGACAGGCAAGGTGGATGCCGCTTGCACAAGAGCCACCATGACCACGTTGTGGGTGAGTGAGGTCATCAACCAAGCGGCCACCACATCGTTCATCCACATGGTGATGTTGGCCGCCAACCAGGCGAACCAGAGCATGCGAAAGGTGGAGGCTTTGAGTGGTGCCAGGGCGGAAGGGGTCACGGAAAATGGACTCGGTAAAAAAGCGACGCAAGCATAGCCGCTTGAGCATTCTGGTGTCGCCCCCAAAATGGATGCATGAATTTGCAATGGATGGAAAGTCGGCTGAATCGCCGTGCAGCCTGTGTGGCACTGACCTCACTCTTTGCGGCGCCCACGAATTTGGCCGGGGCCGCACGTGCGGCGGTGTCGATCAACACCTCCGACGACCCCTTCCGTCTGGGTGTGGCCAGCGGCATGCCGCGCCCCAACTCTGTGGTGTTGTGGACCCGCTTGGTGCCGCGTCCCTACGAACCCCTCGGCGGGTTGCCCGATGCGCCTATCGCTGTGCGCTGGGAGCTGGCCGCAGACGATAGGTTTTCCGACCTGTTGCGGTCGGGTGAGGTGAAGGCCTTGCCTGAACACGGGCACAGCGTGCATGTGGAGGTCAAAGCGCTGCCCGCTGATCGGCGTTTCTTTTACCGTTTCATCATGGGCAAAGGCGCTGCGGCGGTGTCCAGCCCAATCGGGCGCACACGCACCGCGCCCGCCGTTGACGCTGCAGTCGGGCGTTTGCGTTTGGCGCTGGCCTCGTGCCAGCACTATGAACAAGGCAGCTATGTGGCCCACCGCGACATCGCCGCCCAAGACCTGGACTTTGTGCTGTTTGTCGGCGACTACATCTACGAAAGCACCAATCCCCGTTATTTGTTGCGACCCCACGAAGGCCCGCCGCCCACCACACTGGCGGGTTACCGCGCGCGCCACGCGACGTACAAACTTGATGCCGACCTGCGGGCCTCCCACGCCGCCCACCCCTGGGTCCTGACCTGGGACGACCACGAGGTGGTGAACGACTACGCCGGCGACCGCGTTCGCGGTGATGATGGCCAAGACCCGCGTTTGTTTTTGCAGCGCCGCGCAGCCGCCTACAAGGCCTACTTCGAGCACATGCCCGTGTCCCCCCACATGGCCCCGAGCGGCCCTCAAATGCGCATTCATGACCGCTATTTGTGGGGACAACTGGCCGAGTTGTGGACGCTGGACTGCCGCCAGTACCGCAGTGTGCAAGCCTGTGCCGACGGCAGGGCAGGCGGTCGTTTGGTGGGCAGTTGCCATGAGATGTTGGACTCCAGCCGAACCGTCTTGGGCAGCGACCAAAGCCAATGGTTGCAGCAAGGCTTGGTGGAAAGCACCCGGCCTTGGAAGTTGCTCGGGCAGGGCAGTCAAATGAGCGAGGTGACCTTGCCCTCGCCGCTGGGGCGGCGCATCCAGTCTGACGGTTGGGACGGTTACCCGGTAGCGCGGCAACAACTCCTGCGCACTCTGGCGGATGCCAAGTTGCGTGGGGTGCTCAGCTTGGGCGGTGACGTGCACCGCCACGTGGCGGCTAATTTGCGTGCTGTGGCGGGTGATGAAAAATCCCCCGTGTTGGCCAGCGAGTTTGTTTGTAGCTCGATTTCCTCGCGCAGCTTGCCCGATGCCGCCATGGCCTTGTTGCGCAGCGCCAATCCCGACATGGTGCACGCGCGCAGCGACGAACGGGGTTACGCCCTGGTGGACATCACGCCGACTTCAGCCACCTGCGACTTTCGAGCCACGCCTTTCCCGGCCCGTTCGGACGCCACGCTTTATTCGCAAGCGCGTCTCGTGGTTCAGGCGAACGAACCGGGTGTTGAACCTGCTTGAATCAAATCCTCACCACCCGTTACGAACTGCACGGAAACTCCTGCCCTATTCCCCGAATCAGTCACCCGCTTGTCATCTGACACTGCCATCATCTCAGGGCAGGCCAAGGTTCAAGCACAAGAACAAGCCGCAGCTGCAAAAGGGGATGGTCATGGCAAATGAACAGAAAAGTTTTTGGCAACGCACCTGGCGCCTCGGCACTCAGCACAGTGCGCCACGCCGGCCGCAACCCGATCCCGCCGACATGGGCACAGCTTTCGGCTTGGATGCGACCTTTGACCCCCCAGCCGTACCCGTTGGCCCGCAGGGCCTGGCCGGTCGAACCTCTACCTCAGCGGAACCCAACATGCTGGAGAGTTTGTGGGCGGTCAATCGCTTGAATGGTCGATCGGTGATTTGAGGTCTGCGACCTCGTGCGGATCAAAAAAAGCGGCCGCAAAGGCCGCTTTTTGCTTCTCGATAACAGGATTTTTTACTTCGGGATGACCACGGTGTCGATCACATGGATCACGCCGTTGTCGGCGGCCACGTCGGTAGCAGTGACTTTGGCGTTGTCCACCATGACGCCACCGGTGGTGGTCACTGTCAATTCCGATCCTTGAACCGTTTTGACTTTGCCTGCCTTCACGTCTTTGGCCATGACTTTGCCTGGCACGACGTGGTAGGTCAGGATGGCGGTCAGTTTGGCTTTGTCTTTGAGCAGGGCGTCCAGGTCGGCCTTAGGGATCTTTGCAAAAGCGGCGTCCGTTGGTGCGAACACCGTGAAGGGGCCTTTGCCTTTGAGGGTCTCAACCAAACCGGCGGCTTGCAATGCTGCGGCCAAGGTTTTGAAGTTGCCGTTGGCTACGGCGGTGTCAACGATGTCTTTGGCTTGCACCGACAAAGCGGCGAAGGACAAGGCAGTCAGTGCGAGGAGTTTTTTCATGGTTGGTTTCTTTCAAGTGGTGGTACAGGGTGAAAAACCCCGGTGACAGACCTGCCATCACCAGGGGTGGGAAGAAATCAGAGCGTGGGGATCAAGACCTTGCTGACCACATGAATCACGCCGTTGCTGGCGCGGATGTCGGTGGCCGTGATGGGGGCGGGTGTGGCCGTCTTGTCGGTGATGCGCAAGGGGCTGTTGTTGATGGTCAGGGTTTGTCCAGACACGGTGGCCACCGCTGTTCCAAAAGGAATTTGCGTGGACAGCACCTGGCTGCCCAGCACGTGGTAAGTCAACACGGTGCTGAGCTGCGTGGGCGTCAGTGAAGCCACCGTGCTCGCGATGGCGCTGAAGGCGTCGTTGGTGGGGGCAAACACCGTGAAGGGCCCGGCACCACTGAGTGTGCTGACCAGACCCGCTGAACCCACCGCCCCGACCAAGGTGGAAAAAACAGGGTTGGCCTGGGCCATTTGCACCACAGTCAACACACCCGGCGGCACCAGCACTTTGTCGACCACGTGAACGATGCCGTTGGTGGCTTGAACGTTGGCGGCGGTCACGTTGGCCTGGGTCAAAACGGCGTCCGTGATACGAACACCCGAGCTGGTGTTCAGCGCTAGCGTGGTGGCGGAACCACCAAAACTGTAAAGCGTGGTTTGCGTTGCGCCGCCGGCCGTCAAATCAGCCGCCGTTTTTCGGCTTGGCAGCACATGGTAGGTCAGGATGTTGGCCAAAGCGCTGGCGGGCAAGGCGTTCACCAGCGCGTTCGCATCAGCAAAACCCAAACGCACAGCCAGCGCGTTGAAAGCGGCGTCCGTCGGAGCGAACACGGTCAAGTTGGCGGCGGGGGCGCTCAATGTCGCAGCCAGCCCCGCTTTGGTAGCCGCAGCCACCAGCGCGTTCAGGTTTTGCGCCTGCGCGAGTTGGACGATGTTCTGGGTTGGTTGTGCGGCAGGGGTCTCGGCCGGGTGGTCGTCACTGCCACCACAAGCAGCGAGGAAAGTCAGTGACAACGCGGGAACAACAGCTTTTATCCAATGAAACATGGGGGCTCCTTGTTATTGAGGTTTGTTTCGACAGACCAGGGACGCTGCCCGGATGGGTGTTCAGCTCGACCTGTCGATGGAGTCGAAATATGAACTAGTCAGTTCACTATGTCAACTATTTAGTATTTATTTACACTTTTGGGTAACTGTTTGACTGCTGAGTCTGAAACCTGACTTTGCTGCTTAAAATAGGTGGATGGTCAAGGTTTCTTTCCGGCAACAGGTGCTCAAAGCGCGTGAAGACGCCATCGTGAGCGCGGTCAACCGCCTGCTCGCAGAAAAAGGCTTCGACGCGATGACGGTGGACGAAGTGGCTGCCGAGGTCGGCATTGCCAAAGCGAGTCTTTACAAACACTTCACGTCGAAAGAAGAATTGGCTGCGGCGGCCATGGTGTCCATGCTGGAGCGGGCCCTGGCGCAGCTCGATGCCTTGCAGACCAATGCCGAAGCACCCGCCATTCAGCAACTGCAGGCGGTGGCGCGCTGGACCATGCAGGTGCAACTGGCAGGCGACATGCCGTCGCTGCCAGCACAAAACTCAGCGCTGCGAACCGCGCTGATGGGCCACAAGGTTTACCTGGACAGGCTCATGGAGCTGAGCGAGCGACTGGGCCTGTGGATCACGGCGGCGCAAAAGGCCGGAGACTTGAACCCGGACCTGCCGCCGGAGTTGGTGCTTTACACCTTGTACGCCCGCGCCTGCGACCCGGTACTGGGTTTGCTCAAAGCAGGTGGGCAGTACAGCAACGAGCGCATCATCGAGATGCTGCTGATCACCTGCTTCCGCGGGCTGGCGAGCAGGTAGTCCAGACAAGGGCGCAAAGCTGGCCGTGCGCCCGGTGCCGCTTAGCGCACCAACAGCACCGGCGTTTTGCAGTGGGCCAACACCTTGTTGGCCACCGATCCCAGCACCAGATTCATCAAATTTCCCTGGCCGTGGGAGCCCATCATCAGCAAATCGAAGTCACCCGATTCAGCGGTTTTGGAGATGACGTCGGCTGCCGAACCCACCTTGCTGATGCACTCCGAAGAAATGCCGCGTTTGCTGAAAAAACTGCGGATGGGCTTGAGGACTTTCTCTGCTTCTGCTTCGTAGTAGCTCTTGATGGTTGTTTTGTCCAAAACCGCTGCCGCTCTGGGAGGAATCGGGGGGACGACGGTGAGCACCGTGTAGTCATGGGCCGCACCCAGCCACTCGTCGTGGGCGGTGAGGTAGGCCAGCGCTTTTTTGGTATAGCTGCTGCCATCAACGGCGATGAGGATTTTCATGGGGTCTCCTGGTTGAAAAGTGGGGCACAACACTGTGAGTGTGGCAGAGCGTTTTCACGCGCGTCTGTGCCAAATCAAACCTGCTGCATTTTTTGGCCGGTCAGGCCACACCATCACACCACATCCACCACACGCTGGCCGTCGTAGTGGTCTGCCTCGCCCTTGTGTGCATGGCCCCGTGCGTTGCACACCACTCGCGTGGATATGCCCTTGTGATCCACCCGGTAGTCGTGCCGGCAATGCAGGTGGCCGTGCAGCCACAGGTTGGCCCAGGGCAGCAGATCGTCGTCGGCGTTACAAAAGCTGGCGCTTGTGGGCTGTTGCCCATATCGCGGGTCGGCGCTTTTCAGGCTGGGTGCATAGTGGGTGATGACCACGGTGCGGTCCCAGTCGCCGGTGGGTTGTTGCAGTTCCTGGGTCAACCAGCTCTTGCAGCGCAGCGCCTCGGCCCGCACTGCTTCGGGGTCAAACACCTGGCCGTTATGGGTGGCCTGCATCACCCTGACGAAATAACTCGCAGCGCGCTGCGCTTTGGCACGTTGTGCCGGGCCGAAGGTGTCAAAGTCACACCAGCGTATGGTGCCCAGAAACCGCACCCGCAGTCCGGTGCTGCTGGTGAAGTGGAAACTTTGTTGCTCCAGCAAAGTGATGCCCATCGACTCGCAGCGCTGGCGCAAAAGCGGCCAGGCCTCGTTCAGCTCGCGGCGATCAAACTCGTGGTTGCCCGCCACGAAGAGCACCGGCACCGGCCAGTTCGCAAACTGCGACAAACCCGCCCAACTGCTGTCGATGTCACCCGCCAGCACCAGCAGTTCGGCACCCGGTGCTGGTTGGGCGGTGAAGTCTTCGGTTTCTAAGTGCAGGTCAGACAGCAGTTGCAAACGCATGGGGAAGGTTCACCTCAAGCCGCACCGTGACAGGCCTTGTACTTTTTGCCACTGCCGCAGGCGCAGGGGTCGTTGCGGCCTTGTTTGGGGGTGTCGCGCTGGACAGTCTCTACCTTGTAGCGTGACGCGCGGGTCATGTCCCACAGGTCGGCCACCGTCACCACCAGTTCTTCAATCGCGGCATCCAGCGTGGTGAGCGGGTGTTCTTGGTCCAGCAGGGCCACGAGGCTTTTTTCTTCGTCGGTTTGTGTTGGCAAATGACGGTACAGCCTTGCCAGGGCCACATGCACCGCATCGTTGGGCATGTCGGACAGGGCAGGGAACTGCTCATTGGCCAAGAACAGCCCTGACACCCAAGGCATCAGCGGCCGTGACACGGGCGGCAAGGACTGGAGTGTTTGGGCCGCTTCATCGGCTTCGTCCGGGTTTTCAACCTGCGCATCGGCACCGTCGTTCTCTGGCGTCGCCTCGTCGTCCAATTCCAGGATGAGGGGGTTGAACCAACCGTCTTCAGCCATCGCGCGGTTCAGCGCCGCATAACGTTGCATGATGAGGCTGTGCGTGCGCGCCAACCAGGCGGCGTCGACGTTGTCCGGCAGCGGCTGGCCGTCGGCATCAAATACAAAAGGCAGCCACTGCGCCTCGTCCAGCAACACAGGCTGCACCAGCACGCCGCAAAGGAAACCGTCCAACATCACCGCATCCAAAGCCTCCAGCGGTTTCGGCGTGGCGGCCAGCAGTTCGTCGAGTTCAGCGAACTCGGTATCCGTGAGGTCACGTTTGGCGCTGGCGCCGCTGCTGGGAATTTGGGGGAGGGTCATGGACGGCGCTTTCTATTTGTCGGGCGAGTTCGGCGGATCAGTTAGACAGAATCGGTTGGATGGCAATGCCATAGTCGCTTCTTATCCACACGACTTAAAGGGATCAAGTCAAGCTTCATCGCACGGAATCAACATCAACCAAATGCGTTGGAACAGTTGCCAGCCTTAGTGCAGTATCGTGAACCAACAAGCCTGTTTTGCCGACGAAGAACGTGTGCCATCCTTCAACTTCCAAATGGCAAACCTTGGTTGTGTAGGCCAGCCAATCATCACTATCCTGATCTTCACGCCCGCTCTCGTATCGACTTTCCTCGTCCTCCTTGAGGAATCTGTGCGGAGACAAGGACAAATCTACGTAGTTTCCGGAACCGAATCCATCGCAATGCACGTAGGCGACATTCTTATTCTTGGTCGTGTAAACGCCGTTAATCTCGTACCTCTCTCCTACACTGCCGTCGGCCATCACGAGGTTGCGTCCAAACCATTCCTCGCTACCGCTGCTTGTGTACGGAACCTTTCCGATGGGCAGCCAACCTTGCGGATAACTCCAAACCAATGGATTTGGAGTTGCAAAGGCGTGATCGAACTCTCCATCGCCATAATTTCGACACCAGCAGAATTGCAGTACCTGTCGATCCTCAAAGCTAACCGTTCGAATCACGCGCTTGTAACCGCGTTCAGTTCCCTTCAATGGATCTTCGGTGTGCGACAACACAAAATCACCCACCTCGATATCGCCAATTGGTTTTAATCCGTCATTTGTGTGAACTAATGTTCCTGCCACGAAGCCATCTTCGTATTCCATATGTAAACGCTCCATAGAGAATCCCGGGATTTCATGTCCCAGGTGTTCGTTGATTATGGCCGCGCATTGCGCGAGCCTTTACCGCCAAACCCTCCCCAACCGCCTCGCCGCCGCAATCAGTTCTTTCTCCGGATACCCCGCATACCCCAGCAGCCAGCCGCGCCGAACCTCTTGGATGCAGTAGCGTGACAGCGGGGCCAGGTAGACGCCGACCTCTGCGGCGGCTTCGCACAGCCGCGTGTCGCGTAAGGACGAGCGTGTCTCCAACGTGGCATGCATGCCTTGCCAACTGAAGGGCACTTGCATGGCACCTCCCGTGGCTTTGGACAGGGCATGAATCATCGTTTCTTGTCGCTCGCGGTACAGGGCGCGCATGCGGCGCAGATGGCGCAGCAGATGGCCTTCCTGGATGAAGCGCGCCAGCACGTCCTGGACGGCACCAGGGGCATGCCGGTCGGCCAGGGTTTTGGCGCTGGTGAAGGCGTCCACCAAATGCGGCGGCAGAACGATGAAACCCAGCCGCAGGCCGGGGTGCAGGGTTTTGGAGAAGGTGCCCACATACAGCACCCGCGCGCCGTGGGCCATGCTGCACAGGGCGGGAATACGTTGATCGCCGTATTGGAATTCACTGTCGTAGTCGTCTTCCACCACCCAGGCCTGCTGCTGTGTTGCCCAGGCCAGCAATTCGGTGCGGCGTTCTAGGCTCATCTTCACGCCCAGCGGGAACTGGTGGGTGGGCGTGACCACCGCCATCCGCGCCTCGGGCCACTGCTCAGAGCCTTGCGTGATGCACATGCCCTGTGTGTCCACCGCCACCGGTCGCGCGTGTACGCCCTGGCTGATCAGGTTGGCGCGGATGCCGGGGTAACCCGGGTCTTCCACCAGCACCTCGTCGCCCGGGTCGAGCAACAAGCGGGCGAGCAGGTCGATGGCTTGCTGCGAGCCCGAGGTGATGAGCACTTGTTCGCCATCGCACTGAATGCCGCGCGACACCAGCAGCCACTGCGCGATGGCCTGGCGCAGGGGCGGGTGGCCTGCGGGGTCTTGGTAGTGGGCCAAACGGACGGTTTGGTCCAGGGGTGTCTGCCGTTCCAGCTTTTGCCAGGTTGAAAAGGGGAACTGATCGATGGCGGGTTGGCCGATGCGAAAAGCACTGGGCAGTCCGGTGGGCGGCTTCCAGTGCAGGGCGGTTTGTGCAATCAAACGCCCGCGTTGGGACAGCGGTGGGGGATTCACATCGGCGCGCAATCCGTGACGCGCTGACTTTCCTTGTGCGACTGTCTCGCGTGGGGTCACATAACTGCCATCGCCGACCCGCGCCGTCAAATAACCCTCGGCTTGCAACCGCTCCATGGCCCACAACACGGTGTTGCGAGATACGCCCAAGGCACGCGCTTGTTCCCGGGATGCAGGTACCTTGCCGCCAGGGGCAAAAGTGCCGCGTTCGATGCTTTGCCGCAGCCGCAAATACACCTGCTGGCGCAGCGAGTCGGGCTTGGGAATGGTTCCGTGGCGCATGAAAAATTGGCACCTTGAAGTGGCTGGATGATCACTACGATAGGGTGCCAATGCAAAGCCGTCAAACCATCCTCAGATCAAACACATGACCCCACCCACCATCCCCATTCATGTGGCCGTCGCCGATTGGCGGCGTCCTGATGAGCTGCAAGCCGCCGCTGCGCTGTTCGATGCCTACCGTCAGTTTTACGGACAACCCAGCGACCTGGGTGCGGCGAGTAACTTCTTGCGTCAGCGTGGGGAGCTGGGCCAGTCCGTGTTGCTTTTGGCACGTGATGCATCTGGACAGGCCGTGGGTTTTTGTCAGAACTACCCGAGTTTTTCCTCGGTTTCGATGGCGCCGATTTGGGTGCTGAATGATTTGTTCGTCAGCGAAGCTGCCCGGCGCTCCGGTGCGGCCCGGGCTTTGTTGGCGGCGGCTGCCGAAGCGGCCCGCCGTGCGGGGGCCATTCGTTTGACTCTTTGCACGCAGCAGGAGAATCACCGTGCGCAGGCGCTGTACGAAAGTTTGGGCTGGTTGCGTGACAGTGAGTTCTTCACTTACCACTTGCGTTTGCCGTCGGTCTGAAGTCGTACCGATGACCGTGCGTTCAAATTCATTAAAAGGAGCCTTTGATGTCAACCCACACCGCTGAAATCCAATGGACATGCCAGGGCGAATTTGCCACCAAGCGCTACAGCCGCCGCCACGAATGGCGTTTTGATGGTGGTGTGGTGGTGCCTGGTTCATCCTCTCCCCATGTAGTGCCCGTGCCTTTTTCCGACGCCAGCGCGGTCGATCCCGAAGAGGCCTTTGTTGCCTCGCTGTCGAGTTGCCACATGCTGTGGTTTCTGGACCTGGCCTGCCGCGCCGGGTTTGACGTGGCGTCCTACAGCGATGTGGCCGTGGGCGAGATGGGGCCGGATGAATCGGGTCGTATGGTGATGAAAACGGTGTGCCTGCGGCCAGCGAGTCGTTTTGTGGGCGGCAAACAGCCCGACATGCCCACCTTGGTTGAACTGCACCACCGAGCGCATGAGGAATGTTTCATCGCCAATTCGGTGAAGACCGAGATTCGCTGCGAGCCATCCATCGTTGGTCTGTGAGGTGCCCCCATGTACTCGCCCGCCCACTTTGTTGAAGAACGCCCCGAGGTGCTGCAGCAGTTGATGCAAGCCCACCCCTTGGGTTTGCTCATCACGCATGATGGACAGGAGGTCGAAGCCAATCCGATTCCCTGGCTGCTGGACCCCGATCCCGCTGGTGGGCCGGGGATACTGCGCGCCCATGTGGCGCGTGCCAATCCGGTGTGGCAGCGGGCGCGGCGCGATGTGAATTCACTGGTGGTGTTTCAGGGGCCCCAGTGTTACATCAGTCCGAACTGGTATCCGAGCAAAGCCATCACCCACCAGGAAGTGCCCACTTGGAACTACTGCATGGTGCATGCGCGGGGTTTGCTTCAAGTTCACGAAGAGGCGGCTTGGGTGCTGGACCTGATCACGCGCCTGAGCGACACGCACGAGAAAAACCAAGCCCAGCCCTGGTCAGTGAACGACGCACCCAAGGCTTACATCGACAAGATGCTCGCCGCGATTGTGGGAATTGAGATCGTTTTGACCTCACTGACCGGCAAGTGGAAAGTCAGCCAGAACAAAAAAGAAGTTGATCGCCACGGCGTGGCAGCTGCCTTGCAGAGTCTTGAGTCTCAAGAGGCCAAGGCGATGGCCGATCAGGTGGCCGCACCAGGGTTGCCATCCCGCGCGGCGAGGTAGCGTTGCTCCAGTTCTTGGCGCAGGGCTTTGCGCAGCTTGGCGGCTTCGAAGCGGCGGCGTTCTTCGTCGGTTTCCAGTTTCAGGGCCGGCACTTTGACCGGTTTGCCATCGTCGCCCACCGCCACCATGGTGAAGAAGCAGCTGTTGGCGTGGCGCATGACCTGGGTGCGAATGTTCTCTGCCACGACCTTGATGCCCACCTCCATCGACGACGTGCCAGCGTGGTTCACGCTGGCCAAAAAGGTGACCAACTCGCCCACGTGAATGGGCTGCCGGAACGTGACCTGGTCGACCGACAGGGTCACCACATAACGCCCTGCGAAACGGCTGGCACAGGCGTAAGCCACCTGGTCCAGCAATTTCAAAATGCTGCCGCCGTGCACATTGCCGGAGAAGTTGGCCATGTCAGGCGTCATCAGCACCGTCATGGAGAGTTGGTGGTTGGGCAGGTCCATGGTTCAGTTCTTCTTCAAGGGTTCGATGCGGGTGGGTACGCGTTGGGCCAAGGCGCACATCAATTCATAGCCGACCGTGCCGGCGGCTTGTGCAATTTCGTCGATAGACAGGCGGGCACCGCTCGTATCTTGTCCCCATAGTGTGACAAGCGAACCCACCCGCGCCTGAGGCACAGGGCTGAGGTCCACCGTGATCATGTCCATCGAGACCCGACCTGCCATGGGGCAACGCACACCCGCCACCAACACCGGGGTGCCATTCGGAGTCACGCGCGGATACCCATCGGCATAACCGCAAGCGACAACGCCGATGCGCATGGGCTGCTGTGCCGTGAAGCTGCTGCCGTACCCGACATGGTCACCGGCTTGAAGGGTTTGCACCGCAATGATTTCACTGCGCAAACTCATGGTCGGCCACAAGTCCCAGTCGGCGCAGCTGTGCGTCGGGTGATCGGGCGATGAGCCGTAGACCATGATGCCCGGGCGTATCCAGTCCGCGCGCACGCTTTCATTGCTGCCTGCAAAACGCAGCGTTGCAGCGCTGTTGCACAGCGAGCGTTCACCGGGCAAATCCGAGGTGGTATCGGTGAACACCTGAAGCTGGTGGGCGATGCCCTGTTCGCCGTCGGCGGTGGCGAAGTGGGTCATCAAGGTGATGTCGTCCACTTGTGTGAGGCCTGACAAGCGCAACCAAGCATGGCGGTAGTGTTGGGGGGCAAAACCCAATCGGTTCATGCCGCTGTTCATTTTTAAAAACACATGCTGGGCGGCGTTGGTTTTGTGCGCGGCCAGCCAGTCAATCTGCGCCTCATGGTGCACGGTGTGCCACAGGTTCAGCCGCGAGCACCATTCCAAATCGCGGGCTTCAAAACAACCTTCGAGCATCAAAATGGGGCCGCGCCATCCGAGGGCCCGAATGCGGGCGGCTTCGTCAAAGTCCAGCAGCGCAAAGCCATCTGCGCCTTGCAGCCCTTCGTAAGCCCTCTCCAATCCGTGACCATAGGCGTTGGCTTTCACAACGGCCCAACACTTTGCATCCGGCGCAGCCACTCGGGCACGCAGCAAGTTGTGTGTCAGCGCATCAGGGTGAATCAGTGCGTGTAGGGGACGTGGCATGGGCGTGTGAGATATTCGATCGATGGCGGGCTTGATTCTGCCAGCCAGGTCCGCCGATAGCGAATTTCACAGGCTGCGTGCTATAACCCCGCCCGAGAGGGAAACAAGCCCATTGGCATCCCAAAAGACATGACAAAACGGATGTCCCACGCGCTGACAGCGAGTGATTGAAGCGATGCACCAGACTGAATGAAAAAAGGCTTCTACACGATCATGTCAGCGCAGTTTTTCAGCTCGCTGGCTGACAACGCGCTTTTCGTTGCTGCAGTTGAACTTCTGCGAACCTCCGGTCAACCTGAGTGGCAACGTGCCGCTTTGGTGCCAATGTTTGCTTTGTTTTACGTGGTACTGGCCCCATTTGTCGGGGCGTTCGCCGATGCCATCCCCAAGGGCAAGGTCATGTTCTTCTCGAACCTGATCAAGGTGGTGGGTTGTTTGATGATGCTCTTTGGCTCTCATCCACTGCTGGCTTATGCGATTGTCGGCTTGGGCGCGGCGGCTTATTCCCCTGCCAAGTACGGCATCCTGACGGAATTGCTGCCGCCCTCCCAGCTCGTCAAAGCGAATGGCTGGATTGAAGGCCTCACCATCGGATCCATCATTTTGGGTGTGCTTTTGGGTGGGCAATTGGTGGGCCACACGGTTTCTACGCTGCTGTTGTCCATCGACATGCCCGGGGTTCAAACCCACATCAACACCGCGCCGGAAGCCGCAGTTGCATCCATCATCTTGCTCTACGCGGTGGCGGCGCTGTTTAACCTTCGCATTCCTCGCACGGCGGCCCCCTTGCTGGCGGTGACCCATGGCGTGGTGGGTCTGGTTCGTGACTTCAGCGCTTGTAATCACCGCTTGTGGAACGACAAACTGGGGCAAATCTCGCTGGCCACGACAACGCTGTTTTGGGGCGTGTCGGGCAATATGCGCTACATCGTATTCGCTTGGGCGGCGGTCGCTTTGGGTTACGACACCACCCAGGCCTCGATGCTGGTGGGCGTTGTGGCGCTTGGCACGGCATTCGGTGCGGTTTTTGCATCCATGCGCATGCGCTTGGATCAAGCCACCAGCGTGATTCCCTTAGGCATCCTCATGGGCATCCTGGTCATCGGCTTGAACTTCATTTCGCATGTGGGCATCGCCGCGCCCTTTTTGGTGTTGCTGGGAGCCGCCGGGGGCTATTTGGTGGTGCCCATGAACGCCTTGCTCCAGCACCGGGGCCACAACTTGATGGGCGCCGGGCGCTCGATTGCCGTGCAAAACTTCAATGAACAAGCCTGTATTTTGGTGTTGGGCCTGTTGTATGTCTTGATGAAGGCGACTGGCTTGTCTGCTTACGTTGCCATTACCGTCATTGGTGCCTTGGTCGCGGGCACCATGTGGTGGATCAAACGCTGGCACGAACGCAACTGTGTTCTTCACCGCGATGAGCTGGAGCACTTGTTGAAACTGGCACGCAGCGACACCCACCACTGACTGTGTCCTTGGCATCTCTTTCCGCATGCACGCCGGTTTGGCCCGCGCTGGCTTTGGTGTTCAACGCTTTGGTTTGGGGCGTGTCGTGGTGGCTGTTTCGGCAGATGCAGGCCGAAGGGCTGCATCCCCTGTGGGCCACTGTGTTCGTGTTTACGCTGTGCACGGTCATCATCACCTGCTGGCGACCGCACGCCGTCAAAGAGGTGTTGCGTACACCGGCGCTGTGGGTGTTGGTGCTGGCCGCCGGCACCACCAATGCCGCCTTCAACTGGGCTGTGTCAATTGGCGACGTGGTGCGCGTGGTGCTGTTGTTTTATTTGATGCCGTTGTGGACTGTGCTGTTGGCCCGCTGGCTTTTGCGTGAGCCGTTTACGGCACGTGCTGCGCTGCAAGTGATGCTGGCCGTCACGGGTGCGGCGGTCGTGCTATGGCCCCAAGAGGCCTTGGCGTCGTCCTGGTGGCAACACTTGCCCTTGCCTAGAAACTTGGCAGAATTTTTGGGCGTGCTGGGCGGTTTAACTTTTGCTTTGAACAACGTGATGCTGCGCAAAGAAGCCCATCGCAGCGAAGCGGCTCGCGGCTGGGCCATGTTTTTTGGTGGGGTGTTGGTGGCGGGCATTTTGGCCTCTGTTCTCACCGCTGCGGGCTCCGTGGCAATGCCGCCCGCCGTGGATTTCGTTTGGCTGGTGCCTGCCTTGGTTTTGATTTTTTTGTTTCTGGCGAGCAACATGGCTTTGCAATATGGTGCTGCGCGTTTGCCCGCCAATGTGACGTCGGTGATCATGCTCAGCGAGGTGGTTTTTGCCTCAGCCTCAGCGTCTTTGCTGGGAGCGGGTGAATTGACGCTGAGGGTTTGGATTGGCGGCACTTTGATTGTGAGCGCAGCGCTCTTGGCAACCCTGTCGTCGTCACACAAAACTGCTTCGGCGTAGCATGGGCTGGCGTGTTTCACTTTGGAGTCGCCCATGCCCGCCATAACTATTGCCGACTTTGATGCCATCGACATCCGAGGCAAAAAGCTTCCTCTGTCCAAGTACCGTGGACAGGTGATGTTGATTGTCAACACCGCCAGCAGCTGTGGTTTCACGCCGCAGTTCGCGGGTCTGGAACAGTTGTGGCAATCGCATCAAAAACAAGGGCTGGTGGTCTTGGGTTTCCCCAGCAACGAATTTGGTGAACAAGATCCAGGAAGCAACGAGCAGATCGCCTCTTTTTGCCAAATGAACTACGGCGTGAGTTTCCCCATGATGGCCAAGGTTCAAGTGAACGGCCAAGCGGCCCACCCGTTGTGGCAATGGCTGACCGTGCAAGCGCCGGGCTTGCTGGGAAGCAAGTCGGTGAAGTGGAACTTCACCAAATTCTTGGTAGGCCGTGATGGTCAGGTTCTACGGCGTTATGCGCCCACGGACACACCGCAGTCCATCACCGCGGACATCGAAAAAGCGCTCGCTGCACCGGGCGGCTGAAGCCGCTTGCTGGCAAGGTCTCCCGGGCCTGTCCTGGCTGGGGAAAACACCAAAACACCAGGGATAGTGCTTGAACACCTTGTTACGCCCAGATATAGTTTGTTAAAAATATCCCAAACCAACAAAAACAATTTGTTTTTTAGATCGAACCAGAAACATGTTGGGCTTGATCAGGTGGGCAGCGGTTGAGGGACCGTTGGCTCATGCGGGCAGGTGTGCGGTCACGGCATCTGTCAATTGCAGACGCAAAAGGGGTTCCTCTATGCAAAGTGTTTTCGCACCCATCGCGATCGCCACGCCGACCATCCCCGTTGTTGTTGCGCAGTCCCGGGTGCTGCTACCGATCAACAAACCCTCGCTGGCTGTGGACAGCCCAGGAATGCGCGCCGCATACCAAATCATCCGCCGCAACGGCGCGGTGGTGGCCTTCGAGCCGGGCAAGATCGCGGTGGCGTTGATGAAAGCCTTCCTGGCGGTGCACGGCACGCAAGGCGCGGCCTCGGCCAGCGTGCGCGAGACCGTGGATGGCTTGACCGAGTCTGTGGTGCGTGCGCTCTTGCGCTCGCGCCCCGCCGGCGGCACCTTCCACATCGAAGACATCCAAGACCAAGTCGAGCTTGGCCTGATGCGTGGCAGCCACCACGAAGTGGCCCGTGCTTATGTGCTCTACCGCGAGCGGCGCGCCCAAGAGCGAGCCAAACAAGGCTCTGCAGAACCTGTGGCCGCGAGCCACACCTTCATGGTCACCGAGGGCGGCCAGCAGCGCCCCTTGGACATGGCCCACCTGCGCGGCATCATCCAATCGGCCTGTGCCGATCTGGGGCAAGACGTGCAGCCCGAGCCCATCGTGGCCGAGACCCAGCGCAACCTCTACGACGGCGTGCCCATCGACGAAGTGCACAAAGCCGCCATCCTGGCCGCCCGCACCCTCATCGAAAAAGACCCTGGGTACACCCGCGCCACCGCGCGTCTGCTGCTGCACACCATCCGCAAAGAAGTGCTGGGTGAAGAGGTGCTGCACGAAGCCATGAGCAGCCGCTACGCCGAGTATTTCCCCGGGGCCATCAAAAAGGGTGTGGAGGCCGAATTGCTGGACGAAAAAGTCCTGCAGTTCGATCTGAAGAAACTCGGTGCCGCACTCAAACCCGAGCGCGATCTGCAGTTTGACTACCTCGGCCTGCAAACCCTGTACGACCGTTACTTCCTGCACATTGAAGACAGGCGCATCGAGTTGCCCCAGGCCTTCTTCATGCGTGTGGCGATGGGTCTGGCGCTGAACGAGATCGACCGCGAGGCGCGTGCCATCGAGTTTTATGAGGTGCTTTCGAGCTTCGACTTCATGTGCTCCACCCCCGCCTTGTTCAATAGCGCGGCCAGGCGTTCGCAGATGTCCAGTTGTTATCTCACCTCTATTCCAGACGATTTGGATGGCATTTTTGAGTCACTCAAAGACAACGCACTGCTGTCCAAACATGCGGCCGGCTTGGGCAATGCATGGAGCCATGTGCGCGCGCTGGGCAGCCCGATCAAAGGTGTGAACGGCAAAACCCAGGGCTTGGTGCCGTTTTTGAAAATCGCCAACGATGTCGCGGTGGCGGTAGACCAAGGCGGCAGACGCAAAGGTGCTTTTTGTGCCTATTTGGAAACCTGGCATCTCGATATTGAAGAGTTCTTGGAGTTGCGCAAAAACACCGGCGACGACCGCCGCCGCACCCACGACATGAACACGGCCAACTGGATTCCCGACCTGTTCATGAAGCGGGTCATGGAGGGCTTTGAGCATCCCAACGATGCACACAAAGGACGGTGGACCTTGTTCTCGCCCCATGACTGCCCCGACCTGCACAACCTCTATGGCTTGGTTTTCGAGAAAGCCTATTCGGCCTATGAAGCCAAAGCGGCACGCGGTGAAATCAAACATTTCAAAACCGTGCTGGCGAAAGACCTGTGGCGCAAGATGCTGTCCATGCTCTTTGAAACCGGTCACCCTTGGATCACGTTCAAAGATGCTTGCAATCTGCGCTCACCGCAGCAGCATGTGGGCGTGATTCACTCCAGCAATCTGTGCTCGGAAATCACGCTCAATACCAGCGCCGACGAGATCGCCGTGTGCAACCTCGGTTCGGTGAACTTGGCGCAGCACCTGACCCCCGGGCCCGATGGTCGGCCTGTGCTCGACCATGCCAAGCTGAAAAAAACCATTCGTACCGGCCTGCGCATGCTGGACAACGTGATCGACTTGAACGATTACGTGGTGAAGAAAGCCAGAGATGCCACGCTGCGCCACCGCCCGGTGGGCCTTGGCATCATGGGCTTTCAAGACGCACTCTATGAACAGCGCATCCCCTATGCCTCCCAAGAGGCGGTGGAGTTCGCAGACCGCAGCGCCGAGGTGGTTTGTTATTACGCCTACTGGGCATCGACGGAGCTGGCACAAGAACGAGGCCGTTACTGCAGCTACCGAGGTTCCCTGTGGGACCAAGGTATTTTGCCCATCGATTCGATGGCACTGCTGGCTGAGCAACGTGGCGGCTACTTGGAGGTTGATCGCAGCAGCACCTTGGACTGGAACCGCTTGCGCGAGCGAGTCCGCACCTATGGCATGCGCAACTCCAACTGCACAGCCATTGCGCCAACCGCCACCATCTCCAACATCGTCGGCTGCAGTGCATCGATCGAACCTTGTTTCGGCAATTTGTCGGTGAAGTCCAATGCGTCGGGCGAGTTCACCGTTTTGAACGACTATTTGGTGCGCGACCTCAAACGCCTGAAGTTGTGGGACCCGATCATGCTCATGGACCTCAAACATTTCGACGGATCGCTGAAGCAGATTGACCGTGTGCCCGCAGAACTCCAGGCGCTGTACGCGACAGCCTTTGAAGTTCAACCGCAGTGGTTGGTGGAAGCCGCCGCGCGCAGGCAAAAATGGCTGGATCAAAGCCAGTCGCTCAATATCTACATGGCAGGTGCCTCGGGTAAAAAGCTGCATGACACCTACACCCTGGCGTGGCTGCGAGGCATCAAAACCACCTACTACCTGCGAACGGTCAGTGCCACGCAAGCTGAGAAAGCGACCGTCAGTCGGGGGCAACTCAATGCGGTAGCGATCTGACGGCCGATGAACCTCGGCATCGATAATCACAGCCCCGATTGTTTTAGGACTGTGGCCCACCATGTTTCAACACGTCGACGCCTACGCTGGCGATCCCATCCTCACCCTCAACGAGTCTTTTGGCAAAGACGCTCGGCCAGGAAAGATCAACCTTTCCATCGGCATTTACTTTGATGACGCCGGCAAGCTGCCTGTGATGAATGCAGTGCGCGAGGCCGAGACAGCCATGTTGCAAGGCTTAGGTGCGCGCCCCTACCAACCAATGGAAGGTGCCGCCAACTACCGTCAAGCGGTGCAGCATTTGTTGTTCGGCGCGGAGCATGAAGCGGTGACCAGCGGTCGCATCGCCACCATCCAAACCATAGGCGGATCCGGCGGTTTGAAAGTGGGTGGAGACTTTCTCAAGCGCTACTTTCCCAATTCCAACGTGTGGGTCAGTGACCCCACCTGGGACAACCACCGCGCGATGTTTGAAGGGGCTGGTTTCAGTGTCAACACCTACCCCTACTACGACGAAAAAAACGGGTGGACTCAAGTTTGCGGACATGTTGGCCGCGTTGCGGGTGCTGCCAAAGAACAGCATCGTCTTGCTGCACGCTTGTTGCCACAACCCGACTGGTGTGGACTTGACTGCTGCGCAGTGGGCCGAGTTGATTCCAGTCATTCAAGAGCGCGGCTTGCTGCCTTATCTCGACATCGCCTACCAAGGCTTTGGTGATGGCATCGAGGCTGACGCTTTTGCGATCCGCGCTTTGGCAGACGCCGGTGTCAGCTTCTTCTGCGCCAGTTCGTTCTCCAAAAGTTTCTCGCTCTACGGTGAACGCTGCGGCGGTTTGAGCGTGGTGTGTCCAGACAAAAAACAAGCCGACCTGGTATTGGGTCAGCTCAAAGCGACCATACGCAAAAACTACAGCAGCCCACCCACACACGGCGGTCAGATTGTTGCGCGTGTTTTGCAGACGCCCGCACTGCGCGTGATGTGGGCGGATGAACTCGGTGCCATGCGATCGCGCATTGCCACCATGCGCAAACGCCTGCATGACGTGCTCAGTGCCAAGCTGCCAGATCGAGATTTCAGCTATTTCCTGACGCAGCGTGGCATGTTCAGTTACACCGGCCTCACCGCCGACCAAGCGGATCGTTTGCGTGAGGAACACGCGGTGTATGTGCTCCGTTCAGGCCGCATGTGTGTGGCGGGGTTGAACTCCAACAACGTCGAAGCGACCGCAGTCGCTATGGCCGCCGTCATGGCCACAGGGCACTGACTTGCGGCGACCAATACAAATACAAACGGCACCCGAAGGTGCCGTTTGTTGAGGCCAGGAGACCCGAAGAGATATCAGCTGGCGTTACGACGACGCACCGCCACCACACCCAAGGCTGCCAAACCAAACAGGGCCAAAGTGGCAGGTTCTGCGACTTGTTGTCCGCCGCAACCCGCCGTGCCTGGAGCGCAAACCGATACGGCAGAACCTGCAACGGCCAACAGCTTCACATAGTCGTCATGGTTGCTCAGGCCGGAGCTGATGCCACCAAAACCAGAGTTGAAGGCGCTGATCAACCACCAGCTGGATGTGATGTTGCTCAAATTGATGTTGCGGCTTCCGCTACCCGAGCCAGCATAGTGTCCGATGAGAGACCAACCGTTGGACACCAACTGAGACCAAGTCTGGCCAGCGACGGGGGTTGCTGAGCCGCTGCCGGTATAGGCGAGCACGCTGAGGTCGGCATCGCCGCTGGACCAGCCGACAGTGACGGAGTCCAGATCCACTTTCGTCCCGAATTGCAGGGACAACATTTCTGTGGTGCCGTTGTTATCAAAGGCGTGTTGGGGCGAACCCGAGTCGGTTCCGGTGCTCATGCCACGACCCGAACCGCCTTGGTTACTCAGGGATGCTGCCGTGAACGTGGAGCCGCTGTTGATCACACCGCTGGATGTGTTGTTGACGAAAAAACCAGACACGTTGACGGTGGTTTGATTGCTTCCCGAGATGGCCACACCGTTGTTGGCGAAATTCCAAGTCGCCGCGCTTGCGATATGAGTGACGGCCAGAGCTGCTGTCGCGATCGCGATTTGGGCGCTGCGAAGAAAGACTGATTTTTTCATTTTGAACTCTTTTGAATAGAACTGACTGACAGATGCTTCTGTTAAGCAAGAACCACGCCTAGCCTTATTTTCATTTTGAATCAGGAACTTAGGGTTACCAATCATTCGCTTTCGTGGCAAAGTGTAAGAAGGTTCGACGCAGGGGGCTATCCCGAGATCCGGGGGCACTACCGTGCTTGTAGGGACTTCAGCAACTTATCGGCATTGGAGTAGGAATCAAAAGAGGGGCCCGCTTGCACAGCTGCCTCCAGTTCTGCTTTGGCCTCGGCCGAACGGCCGGTTTGGGCCAAAACTGCCGCCAAGTGGTAACGAATGTCGGGATTGGATGGGTTGCGCAGGCGGGCATCTCGAAGCAGTTGCAGGGCACGGTCGGTTTGGCCGTTCAGAAACAGGGCCCAACCCAGGGTGTCGATGACCTCGGCTTGGTTGGGTGCCTTGCTCAATGCCCGTTCGGCCATGGCCACGGCTGCGGGGTCACCGAGTCGGGTCAGCACCATGGCCAGGTTGTTCATGGCCGGCGCATCTTCAGGCAAAGCCATGATCAAGTTCTCATAGGTGGCTTTGGCTTGTTTGAACTGCCCTTGGTTGTTGTAGGCCTCGGCCAGTGCACGCTGAACCATGAAGTCCTTGGGGCGCGATTTGACCCATTGTTCGGCCAAACCGAGCGAACTTCGTGCTTCCCCAGCACGCAGTTGGGTGCGCATTAAGCGCAACAAGGTGTCGGTCGAAGGCTCCGTCTGGTGGGCGCGGCGGTAGTGCTCGATGGCAGGTGAGAGTTGTTGGCGAGACAACGCCACATCACCCAACAGGCTGTGTCCGATGGCCAGCCGAGGGTGTTTGCCCACAATGTCTCGTGCGCGTTTCTCCGCGCCCGCAGCATCGCCCTGGCGTAACTCCACTTCCGTCAACAAGGCCAATGCCGGCAAATAGTCGGGTCGGCCCGCCAGCGCTTTGTCCAGGCTGTAGGCCGCACCCGGTGGGTTGTTAGCGGCCAGTTGTAAGGACGCGACTTGCAATTGTTGCGGCGCATCAAACTCTGCGAAACGGGCTGCGCTGGTCAGTGTGGCGCGCGCACCGGGCTGGTCGCCAGTCGCAATCAAGGCGCGGGCGGTTGCGAGCAGCACGCTGAGGTTGTCTGGGGCTGCCCGGGCTGTCAGGCGTTTGGCTGCATCGAGAGCAGGCAGGGCGCGGCCCTGAGAGAGGTGGAAGTCCACCAGTGCCAAACCCGCGCGGGTGCCTTTGGTGCCCTCGACATCATTGGCTTTGTCCAGCCAACGCAGGACATCCTGTGTTTGACCCCGCTGCTGAGCCAGTGCCGCCATTTCGAGAAGTGCTTCAGTGTTTTTTTCATCCGACTTGATGAGGGCAGCTAAGCGGGTTTGGGCGGCATCAAAAGCGCGGCTGCGGATGTCCAGGCGGGCAAGATTGAGTTGTGTGGCCACCAAGTTGGGGTCCAGCTTGAGTGCCTGCTCAAAGGAGGCACGGGCCGCCTCCAGTTGGTTGGCATCCCCGCGGCTCATGCCGAGTAGATTGTGCAAGCCCGCGTTGTTCGGTTGTTGTCTAACAAGGCTTTCTGCCACTGTCAGGGCTTTGGTGGCCTGCCCGGAGCGCAAATACAAATTCACCAAAGCCATGCCAGCGCGCGTCTGCTTGGGGTCTTTGCGCCAGGCCTCTTCCAATTCCTTCAAAGCGAGCCCGCTTTGTTTTCCGCCAATCAAGCTCAAGCCGAGTGCGGTGCGAAACGCGGGGTCATCTCGCGTTTTCAGCGCGTCCTGCATCAAGTTGGTGGCGCGGTTGCTGCGCCCTTGGGCCATGTAAGCCGAGGCCAGGAGAGTCAGCGCTTGCGAGTCGGCGGGCTGCGCAGCGACATACCCTTCCAGAACCGATACCGCACGCGCGACATCAGGCTCGTCCAGGTAGAGCTGAGCCAGAAGCTTGGAGGCGGCACTGTTGCCCTGAACCTTTTGGAAGTTTTCCAAATAGGCTTTGGCTTTGTCACGCTGCCCCAAACCAAAGTGGGCCAGTCCATTGAGCATGAGCAGCTGCGGGCGATAGCGGATGAAATCAAGCGGGACGGGGTCAATCAAGCTGGTGACTTCGGCCAACGCCTTATTGACGGTTTCTTTCTTGCCCTCGCGCTCTGCCAACAGCGCTTGCATGTAAGCGCCACGAGGTTCACGCGGCGCAACCCGGCGCAACTCCAGCACGTCGGCTTCAGCCTCGCCAAACTGCGCATTGTCAATGCGCAAGCCGGTTCTCGCGACACGAGCCTCCACGTGTGTCCCATCAAGCTGCAGTGCCTTGTCGTATGACGCCACCGCCTGCTTCAAGTTGCCCTGGACGTGGGCCACAGCCCCTTTTTGATACCAAGCCTCAGCGGCATTGGGGGCCAAAGACAAGGCTCGCTCCACGGCCGCCTCAGCTTGTTGATACTGCCTGCCACGGATACGAATCGATACCTCTGCCAACCAGGTGTCGGGCGAACGAGGATCGATGGCTCGGGCGCTTTCGATGCCGCTGAGTGCGCCCCGTGAGTCTCCCAAGTCGGCCATCGCAGAAGCGCGAACCAACATCAGCTGCATTTGCGTGGTGGGCGGTAGGCCCGCAGGGCTGAACTGCGGCTGATCCAGCATTTGCCGCTGTTTGCCTTGGCCGACATAAGCATCGGCCAGGGGGACGACAATTTCCGCGCGGTTCACACCCAAACGCAGCGCTTCGTTCAGGGCGACCTCGGCTGCGGCGGCTTCACCATTGGCCAACAAGGCTTTGCCCAGCAGTACCTGCACGGGCAGCATGTTTTTGTCGATTTGCAGCGCGTTCTTCAGTTGAATGATGGCGCCGGGAATGTCACGTTTTTCATAGCGTGTGAGGGCGTCTTCGTAAAAGCGCGAGGCCTTGGGGTCACCCGCTGCCCAAGCGCTGTGTGCCACCCAACCATTGACCAACGCCGCCGCACAAAAGGCAAGCCCAGTGCGTCGGACCGACCTCAGCGTGACCACGGATGGAAAAAAAATCTGGCGCATGGGAGAAAAAACCTGGAAATGAAGACGCTCGCTGACGAGTCAATAGCTGGCCCGTGAGGACGCATCTTTTCGTTCAGGCCGCGCATGCTAGCGCAGGCGCGGCTTGGTGTGGAGGGGATGAATTCACGTTTGTACTCACTTTCCCGGCCCCTGTTGAAGGGGTGTACCACCGAGCTTGTCCTGCAAGGCTTGACCGCTTTTTTGCACGGCGGTGTTTCGCACGCTTGGTCTAACATGCAGGGCGCGTACATTTTTGATTGCCCATGACCGATCCCCTGGAAAGCCCAGTCCCCAATGCAGCCGCCCCTGCTGCCAAGGCCAAACCTGCGTCTGGTGTTGAGATGCGGGCCACCGTTCGTAAGGTGGTCTCGCTTAAAGCGCGTGTTTTGCTTGGCAGCGGAACGATGCTGGAGGGCCGCACCCACGACCTCAGCGCCGGGGGCGTTGGCTTGATATTGCGACAGCCGCTGACCGTGCAATCCATGGTGCAAATTGCCGTGCAATTGCCCAAGCCCAAGATGCCGGGTCAGTATGACGTGATCACGGGGTCCGGCAAAGTGGTGTTCCAGGTGCTCAAAGGCGATGACTACCAAATTGGTGTTCAGTGGCTGAGCTTGGACAGCAAGGTCTTGGCGTTGTTAACGGCGTTTACCGAACACGCCACCAAGCCCCGCCCGATCTGATGCCCACAGCCTCGCGTTACGGGCGCGCTGGGCTCAACGTTTCACCGCACCCAAATCCCTCGCCCCTGGGTTGATGGGCACACCGAAATAGTCTGACCAGACCGGCACCGGTGCGCCGCGTCCAATCGCGTAGCTTCCCGCCAGTGGCTTCAGATGCGCCGCGTTGGTGGGCGGGTTGACAGTGAAGTTCGGGCTGGTTTGCAGCTCGGCAATCAACGTGTTGGTGCTGAGCGGCGTTCGGTACACCGTGGTGTTGTTGGGGTTCCAAAGCCAGTCTCTGCCGTCTTGGGTCGCACCGTTGTTGGGTGAGTGCATCAGGTTGTTTTTGACCGTGATTTCGCTGTTGGTCAGCGGGTCACCAATCAACTGCATCAGCCAGAACGGGCTCGTTGCGGGGTAGTAGATGGTGTTTTGGTAGAACCAAATGTTGGTGGGCTGCGGTATGCCTTGCGCTGCTGCATAGGCGGTGTCGTAGGCCCCCACGTTAAATGGCGACCACCCCGTGCCAGGATGCATCAGCAAAACGTTGTTGCGCACCGTCACTTCGGAGCCGGTGATGCCAATGAAACCATTGGTGCCGGCACCCCCGACCATCAAGTTTTTCTCCCAAATTTGCTCACGCGCTCGGCCATTGGAGCTCGAATTGGTGGGGCCAGTGCCACCGAAGGCGTGCGGCTCCGGGCCGCCGATGAAGCGGTTTTCAGACGCCAGCAGCTTTTCCGTGTAGTGAATGCCGGAACCGAGTTGTGCGGTCAGGGTAGAGCCACCTTGCCCACCCGAGCGCAATGTCATGTGCGCCCTGGCAATACGCTGGGTGGTGTTGTGCTGCCATACGCTGAAACGCGAATGCGGCGAGCGCATGCCGTGCTCGCCATTCAAGTTGTTGTCGATGGAATTGCCCATGACCGCCAAGCGCCATGCACCCACATAAAAGCCGTTGCCGCCGTTGGCACCCGTGCCCACAAGGTTGTAGACCGTGTTGTCGGTGAGGAAGACGCCGTCCCACATCGGCGAGGTGAAACCGTTGTTGTTGATGGCGTCCAAATTCGACCCCGAGAATTTGATACCCGAGTTGAAGTTCTGGATGTCCAGGCGACTGACCAGCGAGTTGTTGATGGACCCCGCGCCGTAGACGGCCACACTGTTGCCCCCAAATCCATTGCCATCAATTCTCAAGTCAACGATGCGCCAGTCGGCAATGTTGGGTGTTGTCATCGACGACAGCGCGATGGTGCCGATTTCAACTGCATTGACGAAGTTTGGTTTGGCACCACTGCCGAAGGCACCTATCAGGCCTGGCCCATTCCTGTTGATCTGAATGGTCGAGGCCACGCTGAACGTCTCCCCTCGAGCGAACAAGATGCGTTTATTGCCCGTGCCCATGTTGCTGCCCACCGCAGTGGTCGGGTTTGTGCTGGTCACCCGAAGTGCGCCAGCCGGGCAGCCCGCAAAGTTTCCGATACCGGAGACGCAGATGGTTTTGTTCCCCGCAAACTCCACATCCGTAGGCAACACCGTGATGTTGCAGTTGTAGGTCACCGTAGAGGTGCCGTTGAACGCCGATACGGTGATGGGGTAAGTGCCCGCGTTCTCAAACACGTGGGCGGCCACAGGCCCCATGGCCTCATTGCGGCTGGCCGTGCCGGCCTTGGCACCATACGTCCAGGTGCCACTGGCGGTATCACCAAAACTCCAGCGGTACTCCAGCTCGTGGAAAGGCCGTGTCGTGCCGGTGGCCGTAGTGCCAGACGCATCAAAGAATACCGCCAGAGGAGCCACGCCCGAGTTGCGACTGACATTCAAACCCAGTTGTTGCCCACCGGCTGACGCGACGGTGGTGTTGGTGGTGGGGCAAGAGCCCGCCACCGATGCAGACACGAAGGTTGCGCTGACACTTCTAGATGCACTCAAGGTCACCGTGCAAGCAGCCGTGCCTGTGCAAGCACCGCTCCAGCCACTGAAGGTAAAGCCTGTGGCTGGGGTGGCAGTCAAGGTCACATTCGAGCCCACCGCAAACGGTGCCGAGCAGTTGCTGGTGCAGTTGATCCCAGAGGGCGTGGAATTGACCGTGCCCGAACCCGTGACAGCCACACTCAGCGTGGCAGGGCTCACAGCGAATGTGGCCGACACCGTCTTGGTCGCATCCATCGTCACCGTGCAGGTGGACGAGGTGCCCGCGCAAGCCCCGCCCCAGCCCGCGAAGGTGGAGCCCGCAGCGGGCGCTGCCGCCAAGGTGACGGTGCTGCCATTGTTGAAGGTTTTGGCACAACTGGCCGAACACGAACTGCCATCGGAGAAGCCCACACCGCCCGCACCCGCAATCGTGAGGTTCAAGCCCCGTGCAGTGGGTGTTGTGGCCGTCGGCTTCACGTAACACGCCTTGACGGTGCCGCTCAGTGGGTCACCAAAGACCGTGTTGGTGCAGGCCGTGCCGCCGGTGAAACTGCGTGGACTGGTCCAGGTAGACAGCGCACCGTACACCACATTGGCCGAACCGGTGAAGCTACAGGTTTCCCACTCCGACGCGCAGCGGCTGTAGCCTGCGGGCGGCTTGTCCGTGGGTGTTGTTGGCGGTGGGGTCGGAGGCGTTGTACTTGCAGAAGGCGCAGTGAACCGCAGCGCACCGTTCCAGTACAAGGTGCTCAAGCCCGGCAGCACATCTGCATTGTCAAAGGCCAGCGCGCCTGCGCCACGGTCAAACACCACGCCGGGGGCGTCGGAAGCAATGGTGGTGCCGTTGACGGTGATCGATTCAACAAAGAGGTTGCGGTCACCGTCGCCAGCAAAGGCGTCGTTGTTGAACACCAGCTCCAGCTTGGCGCCAGTGGGAACGCTCAGGCCGGGGAAGGAGTAGTTCTGATAACCCGTTGCACGCACCTCAGTGCTGCCCACCAGCGCACCGTTGACACGCACCTCCATTTGCGGGCCCACGTTCGCTGCCAAGGTGGCCCAAGCACGAACCGTGAGTGCGCCTGCGGTTTGCGCGGCTGCGCCAGTGGCTCCCAAAACCAAACAAGCCACCAGGGCCAACCGATTCCAAAAACCGCCACGTCCGCTTGTGAGGCTGAAGCTCGACGAACGGTCATGCACAAGAGAGTGGCTGGCTTGTGTGGTGTGATTCATGTGGCTCGCCTGATGAATGTGGTCAATGGAGATGTTCTGCGAAGTGCTGCGGATGCTAGGCGGGCACACCACGCCGAAATACTTTGTTACGGGCGGATTGAGACGGGCGGTTTGCCGACGCTGATCAACGGTTCAGGGCGTTGTGGTGTGGCACACAAGCACACGATGCGTGCTTGGCGGTGCGATGACCGCAGCCCGCTTTGAACGGGTCAGCTGGCTTTGTTCGCTGCCGCTTGCTGAGCGACAGCTGCCCTTGAGGCGGCTGCGGCGCGCAAGGCTTTGAGTTTTTCTCGAGGGTCTTCTTTGGTCTGGCTCTCGTGCAGTTTCATCTCTGCAATGAAACGGCTGGGCACGCCCTGCACGGTGTCGCGGCCTTTTTTGCGGCGGCGTAAGGTGCTGACGATCAAACTTTGCCGGGCGCGAGTGATGCCCACATACATCAAGCGTCGTTCTTCTTCCAGGCGCTGAGGCGTCATCTCGTCGTCTTCGCTTCGAAAGGGCAGCAGGCCTTCATTCACACCGGCCAGCACCACATGCGGCCACTCCAGCCCTTTGGCGGCATGCAGTGTGCTCAAGGTCACCACGTCTTGTTCGTCGCCTCGTTCTGCGAGGCTGATGATGACGCTGATGGTTTGCGCCACGTCAAGCACGGATTTTTTTTCCGTCTCTACGCTGATGCCACCGTCGTTTTCAATCTCGCCACCGCAGCGTTTGGCAATCCAGTCCACAAAGTCCAGCACATTGCCCCAGCGGGCGGCGGCGAGTTTTTCGCTGTCCTCACCGTCCATCAAATGTTTTTCGTAATCGATGTCCTTGAGCCAGCCCATCAGTAACGCCTTGGCATCTTCGGCCCCGGTGGTGTGGCGGGCGCGGTACTCCAGGTCGTTCACATACCGACCAAACTCATGCAGCGAGCCCACGGCTTTGGTGCTCAGGGCTGTGCCCAGGCTTTCAGCGAACAAGGCTTCGTACAGGCTGGTTTTCCATTTGCCCGCAAACTCTCCGAGGCTGCTCAAAGTTTGGTGGCCAATGCCGCGTTTGGGCGTGGTCACGGTGCGCAAAAACGCTGGGTCGTCGTCGTTGTTCACCAAAAGTCGCAGCCACGCGCACAGGTCTTTGATCTCGGCGCGGTCAAAAAAACTTTGGCCTCCCGACACCTTGTAGGGGATGTTGGCTTTGCGCAGCGCCTTCTCAAAAATGCGCGCCTGGTGGTTGGCGCGGTAGAGCACGGCGAAGTCGGAGAACTTGGATTGAGCGTCTGTTCCTCGCCGTGACTGAATAGCTGCCACGGCACGTTCCGCTTCATGTTCTTCTCCATCGGCTTCCAACAAACGCACGGGTTCACCATCGCCCAAATCGCTCCAGAGTTTTTTCTCGAAGAGTTTGGGGTTGTTGCCGATGACTTGGTTGGCCGCTCGCAGAATGTGGCCGGTGGAGCGGTAGTTTTGCTCCAGTGGAATCACCTTGAGCTGCGGGTACTCTTGCGGCAGGCGTTTCAAGTTGTCAATCGTGGCGCCGCGCCAGCCATAAATACTTTGGTCGTCGTCGCCCACGGCAGTGAAAAGGCCCGCTTCGCCAACGATGGACTTCAGCAACTCGTATTGCGTGGCATTGGTGTCTTGGTATTCATCCACCAGCACATAACGCAAGGTGTTTTGCCACTTGGCACGCGCTTCGGCATCACGGGCCAGCAGTTTCTGCGGCAGGCTGATCAAGTCGTCAAAGTCCACCGCTTGGTAGGCGGCCAAGCGTTCCTCAAAACGTTTCATCACGCGGGCGGCTACACGTTCGTCGTCGTTGGTGGCGACGCTTTCGGCTTGTTCGCTGTTGAGCCCTTGGTTCTTCCACAAGCTGATCGTCCATTGCCAGCGCCGCGCCAGGGCGTTGTCGCTGGTGGATCCGGCGTCTTTCAGCACACCCAGCACATCGTCGCTGTCCAGAATGCTGAACTGTTCTTTCAAACCCAGCCGCGCACCTTCGGCACGCAAAATGCGAACGCCCAGCGAGTGGAACGTGCTCACCACCAGGTTTTTCGCCGCACGCGGCCCCACCAGCGCCTTGGATCGCTCACGCATTTCCTGTGCAGCTTTATTGGTGAAGGTGATGGCCGCGATCTGCCCAGGCTCATAACCCGCTTGCAGCAGCCGCGCAATCTTGTGGGTGATGACCCGCGTTTTGCCCGAGCCGGCACCGGCCAGTACCAGGCAGGGGCTGCTGAGGTGATGGACCGCTTCCATCTGGGCGTTGTTCAGTGAGGTAGCGGGTTCAGACACGGGAGGGCTTTGGGGGAATGGGTCAGTGAGAACGGGGGCGGCGGATCATAGCGGTAGGTCCGTTGCCTTTCCTTGCGATACTCCCGCTTGCCAAACCCAATCCGAGCCATGCAAGCCATTCTTTCCGTCACCATCCCCTTCTTCGCCCTGGTGCTGTGCGGGTACCTCGCTGCCCAAAGAGGGGTGTTGCCGGAAGCGGCCATCCCGGGCTTGAATGTGTTCGTTCTCTTTTTTGCGTTGCCTTGCTTGCTGTTTCGTTTTGGTTCCAGCATGCCTTTCGCCCAGTTGATTGACCCGGTGCTCATTGGCATCTATGCCGTCTGTGCGCTGGTGATCGTATTGTTCACAGTGATGCTGACTTGGCGTCTTCGTGAAGACGAACAGGGTGTGGACCTTAAAAACGCTGCCTTTGGTGCCCTGGTGGCCGCTTTCCCCAATACCGGTTTCATGGGTGTGCCTCTCTTGGTGGCATTGCTCGGCCAAGCCGCAGCGGGGCCGGTGATCGGCACCGTCCTGGTGGATCTGGTGCTGACCAGTACCCTGTGCATTGCCCTGGCCCAAGTGCAACCCACAGCGGGCCATTCGTCCATCTCCTCCGGTACCTGGCACACCGTGTCGCGTTCCTTGCGGGGCGCGTTGACCAACCCGCTGCCGTGGGCCATCGGCCTGGGCGCGTTGGTCGCCGCGCTGAACATCAGCCTGCCTGGCCCCGTGGCCCAGGTGATCAAGATGCTCGCCGATGCCGCATCGCCTGTCGCCCTCTTCACCATCGGCGCGGTGCTTTGGCGCTCCGGCCAGCACAGCCACACCCAAACGCCGCCACGCCACTTCGTCCCCGTTGCCCTCATCAAACTGTTGCTGCATCCGCTCTTGGTTTTGCTGGTGGGTTGGATGGCGCGGGCCTTGGGCCTGCCGGTGTCTTCTTTTGGTCTGACCGTGCTGGTGCTGGCCGCTGCCCTGCCCAGCGCCAGCAACGTTTCGCTGCTGGCTGAGCGCTACGGAGCCGACAACGGCCGGGTCGCCCGCATCATCATGGCCAGTACGGTGATGGCTTTTGTGACGTTCAGCTTTTTGGCCTGGCTATTGGGGACAGGGCAGGGCGCGGGTGCCAGTTCAATACGCGGGGTTGGTTAGCATGCGCGTCATGACAATGAAGATCTTGGCTCCAGCTTTTCGTTTTTGTGGCGCTGTCCTCTCGTTGGCGCTTTTGTTATTTGCTGCGTCGGCCCACAGCGCCGAAGGCCAGTGGGTGCACGCCTATGCGGCCTATGGCGAACCCAAGTATCCCAAGGGGTTTACCCACTTTGAGTATGTGAACCCGGATGCGCCCAAGGGCGGTGTGCTCAGGCTGCGCAATCCCGACCGCAGAAGCAGCTTTGACAAGTTCAACCCGTGGACGGTGCGGGGCAATGCGCCAGCGGGAATCGTGATTTGGATGTCGGAGGGATTGGCGCATTTAGCCCAAGATGAAGCGCAAACCATGTATGGCTTGCTGGCGGAAGAAATGCTGATCGCGCCGGACTTTTCATCGATCACTTTCCGCATCCGTCCGCAAGCCCAGTTCAATAACGGTGACCCCGTGATGGCAGACGATGTGGTGCACAGTTTCCGCACGCTGAGTGGAAAGCAGGCGTCACCGGACATTCAAACTCAGCTCGTGGGTATTGAATCAGCCACCGCTGTGAGCCCACGGACCGTCCGCTTCAATCTACGAGATCGCAGCAAAGATCAACTGTTTATCGCAGGCACCATGCCGGTTTTTTCTCGGAAATGGGGAGAGGGGAAAAAATTTGACGACATCGTCACCGAGTGGCCGATCCTCAGCGGTCCCTATGCCATTGAAAAAGTCGACATGCCGCGCCGCATTGAATTCAAGTTGAACCCGAATTACTGGGCCAAAGATTTGGGCGTGCGCCGGGGCCATTTCAATTTTGAACGCGTGATTTACCGAATGTACCGAGATGGCGTGGTGGCTCGCGAAGCGTTTAAAACGGGGGAGTACGACATCCTCAAGGAGTACAGCAGCCAGGGGTGGACCCGTTTACACAAAGGCGTGAAATGGGATGATGGCCGAATCGTCAAAAAGCGTTTTGAAACGGGAACCGGACAAGGCCTTCAAGCCCATGTGCTGAACATGCGGCGCCCTCTGTTTCAAGACCGACGTGTGCGCGAGGCACTCGGTTTGGCCTATGACTTTGAAACCTTGAACAAGCTGGGCTTGTTCAAACGCGCTTCCAGTGTCTTCAATGAATCAGAGTTCGCAGCGCAAGGTATGCCAAGTCTTGCTGAGTTAGCCTTGCTGGAGCCCTTCAGAGCCGAATTGCCTGCCGAAGTCTTCGGCCCCGCCTTTGTTGCCCCGCGCACCGATGGCAACCCAAACGGGTTGAGACGTAATTTGTTGAAAGCTCGAGAGTTGTTGGCGCAAGCCGGATGGACGCTGGACGAAAAAGGCAAGCTGCGCAACTCCAAAGGCGAACCCTTCGAATTTGAGTACATGTCGCAATCGGCGGGCAGGTTCACCGAATACCAGCGCAACCTGGAGAAGCTCGGCATCACCCTCAAAGACCGTGTAGTTGACTTTGCGGTTTATCGCAGGCGACTCGAGAAATACGACTTCGACATGACCACCATCGTCGAGAGCGATTTCACTCTACCTAAGGCCGCTGACTTGAGCAGCACCTATGGCAGCGGTTCTGCCAACGAAGAAGGCAATCAGAACTACAGAGGTGTGAAAAGCCGCGCCGCAGATCATTTGCTGGAAAAGATGGCGGGAGCAAGAACCTTGGATGAGTTGCGTGCGGCATCCCGCGCCTTTGACCGCGTGGTGATGTGGAACCACTGGCAAGTGCCCGACTTGTACATGAATACCGAGAACGTGTCTTACTGGAACAAATTCGGCATTCCATCCAAGCAGCCCCTGTACTTTGCGGCTGATACCTTGTTCAACGGCATTCTTGAATTTGCCCCCTGGCCACTTTGGACATGGTGGGACAAATCACTTGAGGGGAAGAAGTGACATGTTGGTTTATGTGCTCAAGCGCCTGTTGTTGATGATTCCCACGCTGCTCGGGGCGCTGACCATCACCTTCATCGTGATGCAGTTTGTGCCGGGCGGCCCTGTGGAGCAAATCATGGCCGAGGCGCGTGCTTCTCAGAAAGGCGGGGAGTCCGGCAGCGGCTACAAAGCCGGTCGTGACCTCGATAAAAAGCAAGTGGAGGAGTTGAAGAAGCTCTACGGCTTCGACAAACCAGCCCACGTTCGTTACGTTGAAATGCTGGTGCAATTTGCCCGCTTTGATCTCGGACGCAGTTTCTTGCAAAACAAACCGGTGTGGGACTTGATCAAAGAAAAATTGCCTGTGTCCATCTCTCTCGGACTTTGGAGTTTCTTGATTGCTTACTTGATCTCCGTTCCGCTCGGCGTTGCGAAAGCGGTGGCGGAGGGGTCGCGGTTTGACGCGATCACCACACTCGTGGTCCTGCTCGGGTATGCGATTCCGGGTTTTGTTTTAGGTCTTCTGCTCATTGTTCTGTTCGCGGGCGGAAATTTTTTCGATTGGTTTCCCCTGCGTGGACTCACTTCAGACAACTGGGACGAATTGAGTTGGCCCGCACGAATCGCAGATTACTTTTGGCACCTGACTTTGCCCTTGATTTGCACCGTCATCGGTAGTTTTGCGGTGGTCACGATGCTCACAAAAAACACCTTTGTTGAAGAAATGCGCAAACAGTACGTGCTGGTCGCAAGGGCCAAAGGTCTCTCATCACGCAGCGTGCTTTACAAACATGTATTCAGAAATGCGCTGATTCCCTTGGTCACTGGTTTCCCCGCAGCATTCATCGGTGCATTTTTCGCAGGCTCTGTGTTGATTGAAACCTTGTTTTCTCTCGACGGCTTGGGGTTGTTGGCGTTTGAGTCGGTGGTTCGGCGAGACTACCCTGTGGTTCTGGGTTCGCTTTACTTGTTCACGCTGATCGGATTGGCTGTGAAGTTGATTTCCGATTTGCTCTACGTGTGGGTGGACCCCCGCGTGCAGTTTTCCAGCGTTGCCAAATGATGAGGCGGGCATGACGATCTCCAACCCGACTTTGGTTTCTTCATCTATTGCTGCACATGCGAGCGGCTCGGTGAGCCGTTCGATGTCTCCCATGCAACGAGCATGGGCACGATTTCGGCGCAATCGTCTGGGTTACTGGTCTCTATGGGCCTTCATCGCGATGTTGCTGGTTTCAACCGCTGCCGAACTGGTCAGCAATGACAAACCACTTGTCGCACGTGTCCAAGGCCAGTGGTACTTTCCGATGTTCAGCAACCCGTCAGAGAAAACACTGGGTGGCGATTTCGGCACACCGACCGACTGGAAAGACCCGTTCATTGTTGATTTGATGAAGCAGCCTGAGAACTGGGGCTTGATCACATTCAATCCTCACTCTGCAACTTCGACTGACTATTTTTCGTCTGTCCCCGATCCTGCGCCGCCCAGCCTCAAAAACTGGTTGGGTACGGACGGGAGTGGGCGTGATATGGCGGCAAGGTTGCTCTACGGCTTTCGCGTCAGCATATGGTTTGCTCTGGCTTTGACCATCACCGGGACATTGATTGGTGTCTTTGCCGGAGCTTTGCAAGGCTACTTCGGCGGGCGCACAGATTTGTTCTTGCAGCGTTTCATTGAAATATGGGGCGCGGTGCCTGAGCTGTATTTGCTCATCATCTTCGCCTCGATATTTGACCCGTCGCTGCTGTTGCTGTTGATTCTGTTGTCGCTGTGGGGCTGGATGGGTTTGTCCGACTATGTGCGTGCCGAGTTTCTGCGCAATCGAAATTTGGAGTATGTGAAGGCAGCGCGGGCTCTGGGTTTATCCAACCGCCAAATCATGTGGCGTCATGTCTTGCCCAACTCCATGACGCCCGTCATCACGTTTCTTCCTTTTCGCATGAGCGCGGCCATTTTGGCGCTGACGTCCTTGGATTTCCTCGGGCTTGGCGTGCCGCCCACGGTGCCATCCTTGGGCGAGTTACTCAAACAAGGCAAGGCGTATCTCGATTCGTGGTGGATCATCGTCCCCACCTTCTTGCTGCTGGTGCTCACCATGCTGCTGCTCACCTTCATTGGCGACGCCTTGCGCGACGCTTTCGACACCCGCAAATCATGAACCAAGCTCTTTTAGAGATTGACCGCCTGAGCGTGCGTTTCGGCGCCAGCACCGTGGTGAACGACGTGTCGTTCAGCGTTGCTGCGGGCGAAAAGTTTGGCCTCGTCGGTGAGTCGGGTTCGGGCAAGTCGATCACGGCCATGTCTGTTCTCCGTTTGGTGGAGGGCGCACAAACTTCGGGCGCGATTCGCCTCGCGGGTGACGACCTCATGGCCTACAGCGAACGACAAATGCGGGGCGTGCGGGGCGCTCGTGTCGGCATGATTTTTCAAGAGCCGATGACGGCGCTGAACCCGCTTTACACCGTGGGCAACCAGATCGCTGAAGTGCTGCGGCTGCACCAAGGGCTGCACAAAAATGCCGCGCATGCCAAAGCGATTGAGTGGCTGGCTCGCACCGGCATCCCCGAGCCCGAGCGGCGTGTAAATGCCTACCCGCACCAGTTGTCCGGCGGCCAGCGACAGCGCGCCATGATCGCCATGGCCTTGGCTTGCAAGCCTGAGCTGCTCATTTGTGATGAGCCCACCACGGCGCTGGATGTCACGGTGCAAACGCAAATCCTGGCCTTGCTGGACGACCTTCAGCGCGAGTTCGGCATGGCCTTGCTCTTCATCACCCACGACCTCAATCTCGTGCGCCGTTTTACACACCGCGTGGGAGTCATGGAAAAAGGGCATCTCGTGGAAGTAGGCGAGACGGCCACTGTTTTTGCTGATCCCCAGCATGCCTATACCCAACGTTTACTCGCCAGCCGCCCGCAACGTGTGGTGGCCGAGGTGGCAGCAGACGCCCCTGTGTTGCTGCAAGCCAAAGAGGTGGCGGTGCGGTTCAGCCGCTCCGAGGGTTGGTTCAAAAAACACCATGTGGATGCAGTGCGCCGTGTGTCGGTGCAACTGCGTCGCGGCGAAACATTGGGTCTGGTCGGCGAATCGGGCTCAGGCAAAACCACCTTGGCCATGGCCTTGCTTGCACTGCAACCGATGGTGGGTGGCGAGGTGCGACTCGGGGGGCAGCGCATTGACAACGCAGGCAACGCCGATTTGCGTGCCATGCGCAAACGCATGCAGGTAGTGTTTCAAGATCCCTTCGCCTCGCTGAGCCCGCGCCGCACGGTGGGCCAAATTGTCGAAGAAGGGTTGGAGTTGCACTTCCCCGAGTTGAACCGCAGCGAGCGCGAAGCCCGCGTGGTGGCCATGCTGGAAGAGGTGGGTTTGAGTGAGGCGTCGGGCACGGCCAATTTGCTGTCGCGGTACCCGCATGAATTCTCGGGCGGACAGCGTCAACGCATTGCCATCGCCCGCACCGTGGTGTTGCGACCTGAGCTCCTGGTGCTGGACGAGCCAACCTCCGCGCTCGACGTGTCGGTGCAGCAGCAGGTGCTGGCCCTGCTGGCCGACTTGCAAAAGCGCTATGGCATGAGCTACCTCTTCATCAGCCACGACCTGGCCGTCATCCGCGCCATGGCGCACCGGGTGCTGGTGATGAAGGATGGTTCGATCGTGGAAGAGGGCGACGTGGGTGCGTTGTTCAACGCACCAAAGACGGCCTACGCCCAGGCGTTGCTGGCGGCAACGCCTGGGGTAGCTTGAGATTGAACTTCGGTGCTTATCCGGCGACCTTGAAAACCGCTACGGCAGCGACCAACTGTTCGGCTTGCTGTTTCAGGCTGTCGGCTGCGGCTGCGCACTGCTCCACCAATGCGGCGTTCTGCTGAGTGCCCTGATCCATGCGGGACATTGCCTGCCCCACCTGGGCCACGCCAGCGCTCTGTTGCGAGCTGGCCGCGCTTATCTCGGAAACGATGTCGCTGACATGTCGGATGGAGCTCACGATTTCCTGCATGGTGGCGCCGGCTTGGTTAACCAAAGACGATCCTTGCTCCACACGGTCCACGCTGACGGCGATCAGGCCCTTGATTTCCTTGGCCGCTCCTGCGCTGCGCTGGGCCAGATTGCGCACTTCTGCCGCCACCACGGCAAATCCGCGTCCCAGCTCACCTGCACGTGCCGCTTCAACAGCCGCGTTAAGCGCGAGGATGTTGGTCTGGAAAGCGATGCCGTCGATCACGCCGATGATGTCCTGGATCTTGCGGCTACTCTCGTTGATGCCTTTCATGGTCTCGACAACGCGACCCACCACTTCACCACCTTGGGCTGCAATCTCAGATGCGCTGAGCGCGCGCTGGCTTGCCTGCTGCGCGCTGTCAGCGTTGCGGCGTACCGTGGCGCCCAGCTCTTCCATGGTGGCTGCGGTCTGCTGTAGTTCACTGGCCTGCTGTTCTGTACGGGCGGAGAGATCTTGGTTGCCGCCGGCGATTTCGCGGCTGGCGTGTGAGACGTAGTCGGAACCGCTGCGCACATCATTGACGGCCCGTGCGAGTCCTTTCTGCATGTTGCCAAGCCAGGCTAGAAGGCTGTCGGTGTCACCTGGCTTGAGCGCGATGGGGGTGCTCAGATCGCCCTGCGCGACAGCCCGTGCCACAGCCACTGCGGTGCGGGGCTCGCCACCCAGTTGTCGCTGAAGCTGCTGGGTGATCAAGCTTCCAAGCGACACGCCGAGTACCAGGACCATCCCAAGAAAGCCGATGACCGCCCAGCGGGCCTGTTGGTAGGTCTGCCGCACATTGGTAGCTGCTGCGTCTCCGCCGTCGTAGCTGTGCTGGATGAGTTTGTTCAGCCTGTCGAAAGCTTCGTCAAAAGCCATGCTGGATATCCCGTCGGCTATATCGGCTGCGTCCTGCTGCTTCTTTTCCCGACCCAGCTTGATGACCCGTTCCTGTGCTTGGCGGTAGTTGGCTAAAGATGTCTCCAGGTGAGTCAGCAACTCGGTCGATTCCTGGGCGACGCCACGGGCCTTGTAACGATCGATGAGGCCGGATGTGCTTTTGGCGACCTCAGCCATCTTGTCTTCGTACTCCGCGTGGTAGCTGACATCGTCGGTGCGACTGTGTTTGACTTCGAGTTCCCGTGACTCTTGTATCCCAGCTCGAGCGTCCGACAAGTCCCCGACGCCCTTGAGCCATTTGGCCGACAGGGCGGCCGCTTCGGCATCTACCACTCGCAACCCGACCAGTGCCACGGTCCCCAGGGAGGTGCTGAGCAACAAGATCGCAGCAAAGGCGGCAAACAACTGGCGGCGAACCGATATTTTTTCCATCCGCTGAACGGCTAGGCTAAAGAGTTTCATGGCGGGAGACTCCGGGTCGGGGTTTACGTTATTTTTTGTGGCCGATGTAGCTCGCACCGATGATCTTGCCGCCTGCATCCTTGATCGGGTTGTAGCAGGCGTCGAACGCGGTGCCCAACACGTCGATAGGGCCGCAATACTGTTGGCCTTTGCTCACGGCTTCATATGCTGCGTTGCGGGCCAGTTGAGTACCGATACCGCGCTTGCCTTCAGGCGTGAGCACGTTGGTGCTGACGCGAACGAATTCGTCACCATGCCTGACGAACACGGTGGCTGTGGCCTGGTGTGTTTTGCGAATCGAGTCCACCACGTCGAAGTTGTTGTTGATCTTGCGCTGGCCGAAGTAAATTGTCGGTACTTCTTTGTCGGCCACTTTGTCCACGCCGTCCAGGCGAGGCGCACCGATCTTGGCAAGACGGGCATCCAGTTCGGCAATGGTGGATTTGGGGTCAGTGGCGTGGGCATGTGAGGTACCGAATAACATGGCAGCGGTGATCATCAAAATGCGTACGGGTTTCATGGTGGCTCCTTTGATGGGAAAGTGATTTCGGGTATTTGACATACCCGGACGATGCCTTTGGCATATCGGTCGATGACATGAAAACTTGATCGAAACATGGCCTTGCCTGAGCAATTTTTTGACAAGTCTTGCTCGAATTAATTGAAATGAAATGGCAAGGATCCCGCCTTTTTTTCTTGAATTAGGGCGCGGGGCGGGGCGGTTATAGGCCGGAAGCGCGGCAGTGGCAGTGTGAGACTGCCGGATTTAGGCTGAGTTGAGCCGAGGTGATTGGTCGCCGAGGATTTTGCGTGGCCCGTGCTTCAAGGAGCGTTCGCTGGCGATGAGTTGCTGATGAAAGACGGTGCTCACGACAATGTCTGAGGGCAATTACCCGCCAAACAAGCTGCTGGCGATTCAAATCGGTCAAGGCTGTCCCACAGGGGGGAAGGCCCTGTGAGCGATGAGCATGTGGAGCTGGCGCGGCGGTGTGCCCGGCTGGCCGGGCCAGCTGGGAGCATGTACGCCCTCTATCGCTGGCGCCGAATCCTCAGCTTGCCAGCTGCTGCCCCCGCTGTAGCAACTCCGAAAACCGCCCCGCATCCAGGTTGCTGCCACACACAATCAGCGCCACCCTTTTGCCATTGAGTGGCTTGCGCAGTGGCCCCAAAAGTGCCGCCAGCGCAGTGGCTGCTGCTGGTTCCACTGCCAACTTCATGTCGCGGAAGATGTAGTACATGGCTTGGCAGATGGCGTCGTCGGATACACGCACCATGCCATCCGCGTGTCGTTTACACAGGCCGTAGCTGTCCGGCGGCCAACGCCCACGCGCCATGATCGCCATGGCCTTGCTCTTCATCACCTACGACCTCAATCTGGTGCGCCGTTTTACGCACCGGGTGGGCGTGATGGAAAAAGGACGCCTCGTGGAGGTGGGGGAGACGCCCACTGTTTTCGCTGATCCTAAGCATGCCTATACAAAACGCCTGCTCGCCAGCCGCCCGCAGCGTGCGGTGGCCGAGGTGGCGGCAGACGCCCCCGTCTTGTTGCAAGCCAAAGAGGTGGCCGTGCGCTTCAGCCGGTCCGAGGGTTGGTTCAAGAAACACCACGTGGATGCGGTACGCCAGGTGTCGGTACAAGTGCGCCGCGGTGAAACCTTGGGGCTGGTGGGCGAATCGGGCTCAGGCAAAACCACCTTGGCCATGGCTTTGCTTGCGCTGCAACCGATGGTGGGCGGTGAGGTGCAACTCGGTGGTCGGCGCATCGACAACGCGGGCAACACCGAGTTGCGCGCCATGCGTAAACGAATGCAGGTGGTGTTCCAAGACCCGTTTGCCTCGCTCAGTCCGCGTCGCACCGTGGGCCAAATTGTCGAAGAAGGGTTGGAGTTGCACTTCCCCGAGTTGAGCCGCAGCGAGCGCGAAGCCCGTGTGGTGACCATGCTGGAAGAGGTGGGCTTAAGCGAGGCGTCGGGCACGGCCAATTTGCTCTCGCGTTATCCGCATGAATTCTCGGGCGGACAGCGTCAACGCATTGCCATCGCCCGCACCGTGGTGTTGCGACCTGAGCTCCTGGTGCTGGACGAGCCAACCTCCGCGCTCGACGTGGCGGTGCAGCAGCAGGTGCTGGCCCTGCTGGCCGACTTGCAAAAGCGCTATGGCATGAGCTACCTCTTCATCAGCCACGACCTGGCCGTCATCCGCGCCATGGCGCACCGGGTGCTGGTGATGAAGGATGGTTCGATCGTGGAAGAGGGCGACGTGGGTGCGTTGTTCAACGCACCAAAGACGGCCTACGCCCAGGCGTTGCTGGCGGCAACGCCTGGGTTGTCGTCACACTGAATCGGTCAATTCGTGTGGTTGGTGGCCAGGGCTTGCCCCCTGCTCACCAACTCCGAAAACCGTCCCGCGTCCAAATTGCTGCCACACACAATCAGCGCCACTTTTTTGCCATTGAGTTGCTCGCGCAGCGGCCCCAAAAGTGCGGCCAGGGCAGTGGCAGCTGCTGGTTCTACCGCCAACTTCATGTCGCGAAAGGTGTAGTGCATGGCTTGGCAGATGGCGTCGTCGGACACACGCACCATGCCGTCCACATGCCGTTTGCAAAGGCCGTAGCTGTAGGGCATGGCATAGGGCGCACCCAGGCTGTCGGCCACTGTGTTGACGCGTTCCAGGCGCACGGGTTGCCCCGCTTCAAAACTGCGGTTCATGGCATCTGCGCCGTCAGGTTCCACGCCAAAGACCTGGCAGCGTTTGTTCATGCGCTTGACGCAACTGGCGATGCCCGCGAGCAAACCGCCGCCGCCCACAGGCACGACCACTGCATCAAGGCCACTGACCTGGTGCATCAACTCCAAGCCCACCGTTCCGGTGCCCTGGGCGGTGAGCGGACCATCGAAGGGATGGATGAGGGTGCGACCTTCGCTTGCGACGAGTTCATCGGCATGTGCGAAGGCCGCGTGCACATCGGCCTGCAACACCACCTCAGCGCCCAGTTCCTGACACGCTTGAATGCGTGCAGGGCTGACATGCTGGGGCATCACCACCTTGGCCGAGGTGCCCGCCAAACGTGCGGCATAAGACACCGCAATGGCATGGTTGCCCGCGCTGACGGCCACCACACCACGCCGTTTGGCATCCAAACCCATGGCCTGGATGCAGTTCAGTGCACCGCGCAGTTTGAAGCTGCCTGCGATTTGAAAGAGTTCGAGCTTGAGCCAGACCTCGGTCTGCGGGCTGAGCGCGGTTTGCACCACGCCGGTTTGCCAGCGCCACACGGGCGTGGTGAGCACCTGCCCTTGCAGGCGGGCAGCGGTTTGTTGAAAGTCTTGCAGGGTGAGGTCGAGCGAGGAATCCCAGGGGGTGGTGGGGTTCAAGGACATTTTTTTCTCCAATGAATTCAGGGCCAAAGAATGAGGCTGCTTTTACGCACGGGGCGCAGGTACAGCAAAGGATTCATTCGGGTCGAAGGGCACCGGCACGCAGCCGCAGCTCAACGACCCAGGCTAATTCGAATGGAGGCAATCATCCCGCACGCGGCGGGTGTGGTGTTCGGATTGAGCGGATCACCCCACGCATCCCGCGTGCTGGTGCTTTTTTTCGCACATGCGCCGAGCCAAACCCATGTGTGTGGGCAGACGGGGTGGAGGTGGGCGGGTGGCAGGAACATCACAGGCCGAAGTGTGGCACATCAAAAAGAAGCGAGCCGTCAGCCCCCCCGCAGATGCAGGGCCGTGCGTCAAATCATCAACGGATCGACATCCATGGCCCAGCGCAAGATGCGCTCGCCAGGCCCACCGCGCTCGCGTTTGAGTTCATGCAGCGTTGGTAGCCACAGCGCCATGAAACGCTGCAATGCCAGACGCGAGGTGGACTCCACCAGCATTTGCATGCGCTCCACATTGGCGACGCGGGCAACCGACGTCGGCACAGGCGGGTAAACCATCACCGCCTCGTGCCCCGGCAACGCGGCGGCGATTTCAGCGGCCGCATGTAAAAAGTCGCGCGCGGCTTGCGCGGTTTTAGCTTCCGCGCGCATCAGTCCCAAATAGGAATAGGGGGGCAGGCCTGCCATTTCACGTTCTTCCAGTTGGCTCTTTGCAAACGCTTCGAAGTGGTGCGCTTTGAGGGCTGCGTACAAGGGGTGCTGCGGGTGCCAGGTTTGTACCCACATTTCACTTTGCGCGGCATGGGCGGCGTCGCGTCCGGCGCGCCCAGCGGCTTGCATCAGCAGGGCGAACAAACGTTCGGGCGCACGGAAATCGCTGGAAAAAAGCGAGGTGTCAGGGTTGACGGCAGCCACCAAGGTGATGCGCCGAAAGTCATGGCCCTTGGTGATCATTTGGGTGCCCACGAGGACATCCACCTCACCGGCGTGTACGGCCCCGAGCTGCGCTTCCAATGACCCTTTGAGGCGTGTGCTGTCGGCATCGATGCGGGCGATGCGCGCAGGCGTGTTGACGTCGCCTTGCGCATGCAAAAGGGCACCGAGCTGCTCTTCCAACTGCTCAGTGCCACGACCCATGGGCGCAATGTCCAAGTTGCCGCAGTCGGGGCAGGCCTTGGGCACGCGCTCGGTGTAGCCGCAGTGGTGGCAGCGCAAAGTGCGGTCCAGCTTATGAAATACACGCCAGGCGCTGCAATGTGGGCAAGCACTTTTCCAGCCGCAATCACCACAAAAAAGCACTGGCGCATAACCGCGTCGGTTCAAGAACACCAAACTTTGTTCGCCTGCATCAATGCGTTTCTGCAGGGCCGCCAGCAAAGGCGGCGAGAGGGCGGTGTTGACACCTTTACCTTTGGGTTGCTGGTTCATGTCCACGACCCGCACCGTCGGCAGCACGGCCCCGCCGATGCGCGTGGGCATGGCCAGACGAAGGTAACGCCCTTCGTTGGCGCGCTGCCATGTTTCAAGTGACGGCGTGGCTGAACCCAGTAGCACCGGCAGCCCCTCCCGTTTGCCGCGCACCACGGCCAGGTCTCGGGCGGAGTAACGCGCCCCGTCTTGCTGTTTGTAGGACGGGTCGTGTTCTTCATCGACCACGATCAAGCCCAAACGCGGCATGGAGGCAAACACCGCGAGTCTGGTGCCGAGCACCAAGTCGGCCAACCCCAAGTGGGCGAGCAGCCAATGGCGCAATCGTTGTGCGGGCGTGAGTGCGCTGTGCAGCGACACGATGCATCGGCCAGCAAAACGCGCTTTGAAGCGTTCTTCCAGCTGGGGTGTGAGGTTGATTTCGGGGACCAGCACCAAGGCTTGTTGGCCGCGACCCAAGGCCGCCTCGGCGGCCTGCAAATAGACTTCTGTTTTTCCGCTGCCCGTGGCACCGAATAAAAGGCAAGTGGGGGCGGCGTGCGCTTGATGTTCGTCCGCCAGGCGCGCCAGCACCTCGGCTTGTTCTGGCGTCACGGGCGGACTGCTCAGGCTGGTGGACTGCGCGTCATCGGTAGCTGCCGGATGTGCCGCCTGGGCTTTGTGCAACTTGGCCAACTGCTTTTGCAATTGAAGGTTGTCCAGCTTGCGCAGCTCTGGGGGTAGCACCGACAACGCCACCTCGCCGGGGCTGCGCTGGTAGTAACTGGATGCAAATTCTGCGAGCCCACACCATGCTGCTGACAAGGGGGGCAGTGCATCCAGAACTGCCGTGATCGGTCGAATGGTGTGGCGTGGTGGGGGCTCGCCGGACGGGGTGGGTGGTGTGGTGTGCCACACCACACCCGGCACGTCACGTTTGCCCAAAGGCACACGAACCAGGGTTCCAGGTGGAAGTGGCCGCTCACAGGTGTAGTCCAGCAGACCGCTCAAGCCGCTGTGCAGTGGTGCGTCCACAGCCACCTGAAGCGTGGTTGGACTACTCAAATTGTGCGCCGCCAAACTTGTCGGCCCAAGTTGAAGTGACTTTCATAAACCTTGGCTAAGTGCATGTTTTTGCTGGGCTTTGCAGGTCATCCACTTGTTCTGTGGATAACTTTGTGGGCAACCTTGTCAAGAAAGGCCTAAATCCTTGATTCCTCTGGCTTGTACCCAGATTGCCTGTTTTCGTGGCAACAAGATCTTCTTAATAAAATCAATGACTTAGAGTGATTTCGCGAAATGGTCATCGTGCACCGCGACAAAAACCAAGCCGAATCGGGGCATGCGCCAAAATGGGGATAAGTCAAGCCCACAACACCAATTTGACGACAAATTTGGCACTTGACACGCCACCTCAAATGCGTTCAAGCCCGCACTTCAGGTGCCCGTTCGTTGTTGCTTGGAATGCCGGTGAACGGCATCCACCAAGACCGACACACTCTCCGGTGGTGTGTGTTGGCTGATGCCGTGGCCGAGGTTGAAGATGTGGCCCGAACCCGCGCTGGGGGCACCAAAGCTATTCAGGGTTTGCTGAACCTGTGTTTCGATCTGTTCGGGTGCGGCAAACAGCACATTGGGATCGAGGTTGCCCTGCAGAGCCACGTGGTCACCCACACGGTGACGCGCCTGGCCCAGGTTCACCGTCCAGTCCACACCCAAGACATCGGGCGCGTGGGGCGAACCGATGTCGGCCATTTCCTCCAGCCACAAACCACCGCCTTTGGTGAACACGATGTGCGGAATGCGTACACCCTGGTGTTCACGTTTGAGCTGTTTCAACACCCGCTGGGTGTAGGCCAGGCTGAACTGCTGAAAAGCGCCGTCGGCCAGCACACCGCCCCAACTGTCAAACACCATCACCGCCTGGGCACCGGCTTCAATTTGGGTGTTGAGGTAAAGGGCCACGGCGTCGGCATTGATGGCCAGCATGCGGTGCATCAGGTCGGGCCGCGAATACAGCATGGTTTTGACCAAGCGGTAGTCGTCGGAGCCGCCGCCCTCCACCATGTAGCAGGCCAGAGTCCAGGGACTGCCGGAAAAGCCGATCAAGGGCACGCGGCCTTGCAGTGCTTTGCGAATGGAGGTGACAGCGTCAAACACATAACGCAGGCTGTTCATGTCGGGCACAGCCAACTGGTTGACGGCCGCTTCATCGCGAACAGGTCGCGCAAACTTGGGGCCTTCGCCCAACGCGAAACTCAAACCCAGGCCCATGGCGTCGGGTACGGTGAGGATGTCGCTGAACAAAATCGCCGCGTCTAGCGCATATCGCTCCAGCGGTTGCAGTGTGACTTCGGTGGCGTAATCGGTATTCGTGGCCAGCCCCATGAAACTGCCGGCCTTGGCGCGTGTGGCGCGGTATTCGGGCAAATAACGCCCGGCTTGGCGCATCAGCCAAACTGGGGTGTGGGCGGTGGGCTCGCGCAGACAAGCGCGCAGGAAAGTGTCGTTCTGAAGAGGGGCAAACATGGCGGGATTATCCTCTGGGGTCCGGCACCTGCATTTGTCGTGCCTCACGCTTTGGAGACCCTCCCATGCTTGCGCAAAACATTCTCGCCACCATAGGCAACACCCCGCACATTCGCATCAACCGCTTGTTTGGTGCGACGCACTCGGTCTATATCAAGAGCGAACGCAGCAACCCGGGCGGTTCCATCAAGGACCGCATTGCGCTGTCCATGGTGGAAGCGGCCGAGGTGGCTGGGTTGCTTAAACCCGGATCCACCATCATCGAACCCACCTCCGGCAACACCGGCGTGGGCCTGGCCATGGTGGCCGCGGTGAAGGGCTACAAGCTGGTGCTGGTGATGCCAGAGAGCATGAGCATCGAGCGCCGCCGTTTGATGCTGGCGTATGGCGCGACCTTTGTGCTGACACCGCGCGAAAAAGGCATGAACGGTTCAATAGCCCGCGCCAAGGAGTTGCTGACTGAAACACCGAACTCATGGATGCCGCAGCAGTTTGAAAACCCCGCCAACATCGACGTGCACGTGCGCACCACAGCGCTGGAGATTGCGGCTGACTTTCCGAGCGGCATTGACGCCCTCATCACCGGCGTGGGCACGGGTGGTCACATCACAGGCTGTGCCCAAGTGCTCAAAGCCCGGTGGCCGAAACTGAAGGTATTTGCGGTGGAGCCCAGCGCCAGTCCCGTCATCAGTGGCGGCTCGCCCAGCCCGCATCCGATCCAAGGCATTGGTGCAGGTTTCATCCCCAAAAATTTGCACACCGATTTGCTCGATGGCGTGATTCAAGTGGAAGCCGAAGCGGCGCGTGAGATGGCCCGCCGTGCGGCGCGGGAAGAGGGCATGCTGGTGGGCATTTCCAGTGGGGCTACCTTGGCGGCCATTGCGCAAAAGCTGCCCGACTTGCCTGCTGGGGCCACGGTGCTGGGCTTCAATTACGACACGGGCGAGCGTTATTTGTCTATCGAAGGTTTTTTGCCGACCGAATAAAACCAGCGAAGCTCTTCATGTCCTCCAAGCCCCGCATCCTCATCGTCGAAGACGAGCCCGGCATTGCCGACACCTTGCAGTACGCGCTGAGCACCGACGGCTTTGAGCCGCTGTGGTGCGCTACCGGTGAGGAAGCCTTGCGCTGCGTGACCGAACAAACGCCTGCTTTGGTGATTCTGGATGTGGGCCTGCCCGACATCATGGGCTTCGAAGTGTTCAAACGACTGCGCGCCATGCCGAACTGCTTTGATTTGCCTGTGGTGTTTCTCACCGCACGCAGCGACGAGATCGACCGCGTGGTGGGACTGGAGTTGGGGGCGGACGACTACGTGGCCAAACCCTTCTCCCCGCGTGAACTGGTGGCACGGGTGCGTTCGATTCTGCGTCGCACCAACAAAGGGGCCGCTTCCGTTGCCGTGCCGGCGTCGCCGGCAGCCGCTGTCTCCACCCCGCTGTCCATTGACGACAGCAAACGCCAGATTCGTTACTACGGCCAGCGCCTGGACTTGTCGCGTTACGAATATGGGTTGCTCAAAACCTTGGCATCGCGCCCCGGTCATGTCTACACCCGCGACGTGTTGCTCGATTTGGTGTGGGACGATGCCAGCGACAGCCTGGATCGCACCGTCGATGCGCATGTGAAAACCCTGCGCGCCAAACTCAAGGCGATTGCGCCTGAGCTGGACCCCATTTGCACGCACAGGGGCAGTGGGTATGCCTTGGCGGACGATCTGCCTGCCTCGCGTTGAGTTTGGTTTCCTAACCTGCGATTCCCCAACCGGAACCCGTTCGCCCTGAGCCCGTCGAAGGGGAGCGCGAGGCACCACACGCTGGCTTCGACAGGCTCAGCCTGAACGGTGTGTGTTGTCGTGAATGATGGACGGCTCTTATTGAGGTTTCCATAAACCATGACGCCCTCACCGTTCGGGCTGAGCCTGTCGAAGCCAGCGCGTTCCTCGGTGGGCCCTTCGACAGGCTCAGGGCGAACGGAAGGGGTTGCTTTGTCTTGAATTCCGGAAACATCAATAAGAAAACGCCGGGCCGCTCAATAGCGAATTACTTTTGTTTGCTCGCAGGCGGCACGGTTATCGGCTTGATGCCCCCGCAGTCGGCAGACAGCCACTTGCCCGACTGTTTCATCTGTATCACCTCCGGTTGACCCTTGCGCTGCGATGTGAAGGTGAATTCGCCGTCATAGGCTTTGGGACTGAGCAGCGTGAGCTGCCCTTCTCCAGTAGAGGGCGGATTGCCCGCGCAACTGAACTGCATGCGGGTCGTGTTGCCGCTGTGCTGCATGGTGTGCGTGCAGCCTTCGCGGGCGGGAACTTGCCGCATGGCGGCTTGTTCGGGCGAGATGCACATGCGCACCGTGTTGGGCGCAGCGCCCATGACCATGCCGTTTTTCCCCATCATGGCTTCCATTTGTTTGCGCTGCTCGGGTGTCATCTTGGCCATGGCGGCTTGGGCTTGGGCCATGGCTTTTTCCATCTCACCACTTTGCGACTTCGTTTGCACGGTGGTTTCCCACAGACCGGGTTGCATCTGGGTTTGAAGCTGGGCATGCGCGCTTGCAGCGAGCAGCAGGTTCAGCGCAATGGCGGCGACGGCAATGGACGGCAAGCGGGTGCGCATGGAAAAACTCCTTGCAATGGTTGGAGCTGTCCAGCATAGCAGCGCTCGGCTGCACAATAGTGTCGTTTCAAGTCTCAAATGCCGCTTGCTCGCTGGCCCTCAAACCCGATGGCGTCGTTGTTCCTCGTCGCCATAGCCCGGGCTATGACTCCTCGTCGCGCCTAGCCCTCGGGCTTGATGGCGGCGCGATCAACCGACATTTGAGACTTGAAACGACACTAGGCACAACCGCTATCCTGTGCGACCTTGTGCCACCGTCTGGATTCACCGTGAGTTTTTTCAAAGATTGGTCCGTTCAAGCGGGCACGGCAGGGTTTGTTGCGGTGCTGGTGGGTTTCACCAGTTCAGTGGCCATCGTCTTTGAAGCCGCTACCAAGTTGGGGGCCACGCCCGCGCAGCTCAGCTCCTGGATGTGGGCCTTGGGCTTGGGCATGGGCTTGTGCTCGGCTTTGCCTTCCTTGTGGTTAAAGAAGCCGGTGATGGTGGCTTGGAGCACGCCGGGCGCGGCGGTGCTGGCCACGGCAGCCGCTGCCGCCACGGCCGACGGCCATGCATTCAGCATGGGGCAGGCCGTGGCGGCCTTCATGGTTTGCGCGGCGCTCATCACCCTCTTTGGCATCACGGGTTGGTTTGAGCGTTTGATGGGCCGTATTCCCATGCCCATCGCATCGGCTTTGTTGGCGGGGGTGTTGGCGCGCTTTGGCCTGGACGCTTTTGTCGCCATGAAATCGGACTGGAGCTTGGTGCTGATGATGTTGTGCAGCTATTTGCTCGGGCGGCGCTTGTGGCCGCGTTATGCCGTGCCGGTGGTGTTGCTCTTGGCCACCGCGCTGGTCGCATCTCGGGGGCAGTTGCAGTTGAACGCAGTGCAGTGGTCCTTGACCGCACCCGTGTTGGTGAAACCGGAGTTCTCTTTGAGCGCCCTCATCAGCCTGGCGCTGCCGCTCTTTGTGGTCACCATGGCTTCACAAAACCTGCCGGGTGTGGCGGCCATCAAAGCCGCCGGGTATGAGATGCCGCTCTCCAAAATCATCACGATCACGGGTTTGACCACCTTGGTGCTGGCACCGTTTGGCGCCTTCGCGCTGTGCCTGTCTGCCATCACCGCTGCCATCTGCATGGGCCGCGAGGCGCATGAGGATCCGGCCAAACGTTACACAGCGGCCGTGAGCTGTGGGCTGATCTACATCTTGATTGGCCTCTTTGGTGCGGCGGTCGCGGGCTTGCTCACCGCGTTTCCGCGTGAGCTGGTGGTGGCGATTGCGGGCTTGGCATTGCTGGGCACCATAGGCAGTGGCCTGGAGGCGGCGTTGAAAGAGCAACCAACCCGCGAGGCCGCGCTTATCACTTTCTTGGTGACCTTGAGCGGTGTCAGCCTCTGGGGCATTGCGTCCGCCTTCTGGGGCGTGGTCGCCGGCGCGTTGGCGCTTTTTGTGCAACAGTGGCGGCCCACCGCATCTTCCGCGTCTCGCTGAGTTCACACCATGAAACTTCTCTTCATCGCCGACCCGCTCGAGTCTTTCAAGCCCTACAAAGACTCCACATTCGCCATGATGCGCGAGGCTTCACAACGCGGCCACACCCTGCTGGCCTGCGAGCCCAAAGATGTGATGTGGAAGCAGGGCGGTCGTGTCACCGCCTATGTGCGCGAGATTCAACTCACGGGACTGTTGGACGACTGGTTCGTCGCCCAACAACAAACACCGGATGAAGTGCCGGTGGCCTTGGCCGATGTGGACGCCGTGCTGATGCGCAAAGACCCGCCCTTCGACAGCGAGTACTTCTATGCCACCCACTTGCTCAGCCAAGCCGAGCGTGAAGGGGCGCGGGTGTTCAATTCACCTCAGGCACTGCGCGACCATCCCGAGAAGCTCTCGATCCTGGAGTTCCCCCAGTTCATCAGCCCCACCTTGGTGACACGCGATGCAGCCGACATCACGCGTTTTCATGCCGAACACCGCGACATCATCTTGAAGCCACTGGACGGCATGGGCGGCAAAGGCATCTTTCGTGTCGGCCCCGATGGCTTGAACTTGGGCAGCATCACCGAGACCCTCAACCAAGGCGGGTTGCAGACGGTGATGGTGCAGCGTTATTTGCCCGAAATCAGCCAGGGTGACAAACGCATTTTGGTGATCGACGGTGTCCCTGTGCCGTTCTCGCTGGCGCGCATACCCCAGGGCACAGAGATTCGCGGCAACTTGGCTGCCGGTGGCAAGGGTGTGGCCCAGCCTTTGAGCCCTAGCGACTGGCAGATCGCCAACAGCCTCGGCCCCATCCTGGCCGCGCGCGGTTTGCTGCTGGTGGGCCTGGATGTGATTGGCGACTGCCTGACGGAAATCAACGTCACCAGCCCCACCTGCTTTCAGGAAATCACGGCGCAGGCGGGGTTTGATGTGGCTGCGGCGTTTGTGGATGCGCTGGAGGCACGGGTTTCACAATCAGCCGTCAACCGCCTCGGCTAAGCAATTGTCTAAACAAGGTGTCCTTGGCGCACTGTGCAGAATCGCAGGAGCCTGCAGGTTGCTTCTTGGCTGCACCCCGCAGGGTTTGCGTTTCGACAAGGCTAGGGCCTGTTAACAATTAAATTGCCCCTGCGTGAGCCCCGCCCACAGCTGCAATCTAGGCGCAAAGCGCAGCCGGGCTGAACACCCGGCGAGCATTTGCAACAACGAGTGCAGCTGTGGGCGGGGCTCACCCTTCGGGCCGGTAGTCCAAGCCGCGCTGGGCGTCGTTGCAGCCCTTGCCCGGGGATCACCCCGGGCGGCGGCCTGCGCCTACCCCAGCACTGCTTGGACTACCGGCGCAGGGGCAATTTAATTGTTAACAGGCCCTACAGTTCCGAGTAGCGCCTGTAGTCCCAAGATGCAGTGGTGTAGTCCATCCCATCTGCCAGGCTATAGGGGCGTGACAAGTCTTTCGCCTCACGCTGCGAATGCCACTTCAATTCGCGCAGCCAGCAGTCTTTGCATTGATCCCACATGTGTGGTTTGCCATATCCGTCTCTGAGCGACTGCATACGCGGACCGTTCCAGATGTCCCACAGTGAGGTCTCCTCATTCAAGTGGCCCACTTGTTCGCCGTAGTGCTTCCCACAGGTGATGACCTCCCCATCCGCCATGATGATCGCTGTCCGATGCATCCAGTTGCATTCGGGTTCGCGTTCAGCTGTTTGCAACTCGATGTGATGACGCTCCGCTCGTGCGGCGGGGGGAGCAGGCAAGACCTGGTTCTTGGACGTCACAAAGTGAATCGGCTGCAGCTGAGGAGATGCCTGAGGAATCATCAACGGCGGGCTCTCGTGGCGGATACCGCGACTGTCCAGCTCCTCATAGGCCTTGGCCAGTGCCGCATTGGCTGCCTCGGAGTGTTCAAGCAGGCTCTCACCCCGTTCCTTGTCCTGGAATACCACCAAGTGACGCAATGAAATCAGGTCAGGCTCGAACTGAGCGATCCAGCGGGCGAACTCCGGTAGTTCCGCCACATTGTTTCTCTTCAAAGTCCATGAGATCGTCAGTTGTGGCCGACGCGACAGGGGAAGCCGGTTGCGAAGCTCGTGGTAGTAGCGCAGGTTATCCACCACCGTTTGATACTTCGCCCCAGCACGGTTTGCCTCGAAGGTCGCTGGTTTGTGACCGTCCATGGAGAAAATCAGCTCATGGACCCAAGGCATCAAGCCTGCGTCGAAACGTTGCCGCACGCGGGTGCCATTGGTCACGCAGCTCAGGCGAACATCGTGTTCGCGTAGAAGGCCCGTAAAACAATTCCACAATTCGTCACTGACCAAAGTAGGCTCACCGCGTCCGACCGCGCTCACGACAGAAACATGTGGGAATACCTCGGCCCCAATGGCTTGAAGCCGCTCAATCGACATCTCAGGCTGCCGGTTGTGGTGTTTGTGCAGATGGGGCATGCCATGCGAGCTGCAATGGGGGCAGCGCAGATTGCACACGGGCGTGAGCTCCAGCGACACGGACTCTGGGAAATGTGCAAGATCAACTCGCTTATGGCGCTCACTGATGCGCACCTGTTCCCGAACCCATTGCCTGTGCGCCACTCGTTTGGCGTGGCGGGCGAGCGTCACATCATCGTCGGCTCGCGCCAGCTTCACCGCGATGAGTTGCCACCGACCCTTGGAATAAGGCAGCCCGTCAATGCGCAAACGCAGGTGACCACTGGCACGTGCCGCAGCCCAAACATCTTCTGGCAACGCAATTTGCAGTCGCTGCTGGCGATGGCGTTCAGGCACTTCGAAACAAACGACAGCGGACTCACTGAACTCGGTAGCCGCATCGGTACTGTAGTAGAGCTTGCTGTAGAGGTAGCGTCCCAGTTCGCCTCGCGTCGCATCAAGCTGAATCACGATCTCGATCAATTCATGCCCATCATGTGGTTTGAATGGATCGAGGATCACGCTGTGGTTGGCGTGTGCACGTACGGGCAGATCAGCCAAGCGCAGGTGGCGATAGCGAAGTCCACCAAGAAGAGGTCGCAAGCCAGCAAACATCGGAGACGCTGCCATGCGCCGCAAGGAGGACCGTTCTGACAGTACGCGCTGGACCAGTTGTTGAATCGCCATGTGATTTCCTGATGAGCTCCCGACACGCACAATCCTATACTCATGACAAACCAAACCCATTCGCCATGGGCGACGTTGAACGGTCAGCTCTAAAGGGTGTTTCTTGCCAACCAGGGCCAATACCACCCACCCAATTGATAATTCAAAGTCGCAGTTCAGCGGGTCAGTGCTGCTGCATCCTGGCGGAAAGCCCCTTCATATTGCAAATTGCCGAAGCCGTGCCAGATGCACGGATTGGCTGATCGAGATCCCATGGCTGTCTTATCCCTCTCCAACGCCCACCTGGCCTTCGGCCACGTGGCCCTGCTCGACAACGCTGCTTTTTCGCTGGAGGCGGGCGAACGCCTGGGGCTGATTGGCCGCAACGGCGCGGGCAAGTCGTCCATGCTCAAGATCGTTGCGGGTTTGGAAAAACTCGACGACGGCCTGCTGCAAATGACGCAGGGCCTGCGTATTTGTTATGTGCCGCAAGAGCCGGTGTTTGAGCCCGGCCACACCGTGTTTGAAGCCGTGAGTGAAGGCGTGGCCGAAGCCAAAGCCGTGCGTCAAGCGTACGAAGAACACGCGGACGGCGTGGACCTGGACGCGCTGCAAACCCGCATCGAAGCGCTGGACGCCTGGAACTGGGAGCAGCGGGTGGACACCACGCTGGCCCAGTTGCATCTGGATGGCACACGCGACATCAGCCAGCTCTCCGGTGGCATGAAAAAACGTGTGGCATTGGCGCAAGCCCTGGTGGCCGTGCCCGATGTGTTGTTGCTCGATGAGCCCACCAACCATTTGGATCTGGACTCCATCGCCTGGCTGGAAGAGCTGCTTTGCGGCTTCAAAGGCAGCATCATGCTCATCACCCACGACCGCGCTTTTCTGGACGGTGTGGCCACACGAATCATTGAGCTGGATCGCGGCATCATCCGCAGCTACCCCGGCAACTTCAGCGCCTATGAGCAGATGAAGGAAGAGCAGTTGGCCTCGGATGCCCTGGCCAACGCCCGGGCCGACAAACTGCTGGCGCAAGAGGAAGTGTGGATACGCAAAGGTGTGGAAGCCCGCCGGACCCGCAGCGTGGCCCGCATTCAGCGCTTGGAGGTGCTGCGTGAGCAGCGCCAAAAACGCCGCGACTCGCTCGGCCAGGTGCGCCTGGAAATTGATGCCGGTGCACCGAGTGGAAAAATTGTGGGCGAGCTGCGCGACGTGACCATGCGCTTTGGCGACAAAACCATCGTCAACAACTTCAGTGGAACGATTTTGCGCGGCGACAAAGTGGGTTTGATCGGTCCCAACGGCGCTGGCAAGACCACCTTGCTCAAACTCATCCTGGGGCAGTTGGAGCCGACCTCAGGCAACGTGCGCCTGGGCAGCAAGATCGACGTGGCTTACTTCGACCAGATGCGCAGCACACTCAACCTTGACGCGACGCTGGCCGACACCATCAGCCCGGGCAGCGAGTGGGTCGAGTTCAACGGCTCACGCCGCCATGTGATGAGTTATTTGAACGACTTCCTGTTCTCACCCGAACGCGCCAACTCGCCGGTGCGCACCTTGAGCGGCGGCGAGCGCAACCGCGTGCTGCTGGCTCGCTTGTTTGCCCTGCCCGCCAACGTGCTGGTGCTGGACGAACCCACCAACGACCTGGACATCGACACCCTGGAGCTGCTGGAAGAGCTGCTGCAAAACTACCCCGGTACGGTGTTCCTCGTCAGCCACGACCGCCGTTTTCTCGACAACGTGGTCACCAGCACCATCGCCTGGGAAGGCGAAGAAACGCCGGGCTTTTGGCGCGAGTACGAAGGTGGCTACGAAGACTGGAAGGCGCAGCGCGCGCGGGCCGAGAGTTTGCGCAACAAGGCGAGTAAAGAAGCCGCCAAAGAGGCCAACAAAGACAGCGGCAAGTCGGCCAAAACCACTGCAACACCTGCTGCACCAGCCGCCGTGAAGCCGCGAAAACTCAGCTACAAAGAACAGCGCGAACTCGACGCTTTGCCTGCCAAGATGCAAGCCCTGGAAGCTGAACAAGCGTCGCTCAACTCCTTGCTTGCTGACGGTGCGATTTACAGCAGCGACCCCAAACGCGCTGCCGAGTCACAGGCCCGCGTGGCGCAAATTGATGACGAATTGCTGGCGGCTCTGGAGCGGTTAGAGGCGCTGCAAAGCTGAGGTTTCGACCTTAACGCCCCAAGCCCCCAAACCACGATTCGTTGGACGCATCACGGTGGGTGCGACTCACGATGAGGCCACCTTGCAAGTAAAGGGCGTTGAGCAGGCGAATCGCCAGCTCGCGTGACAAGCCAGGCCACATCATCAACTCGCGCAAATTCACGCTGTCATGGCGCATGCGCTGCACCGCTTCTTTGATGCTTTCCTGCATGGGGAAACGTTCCCACTCCGTGCTTGGGCCGACGCGGTAGGCGGCGCACCCGGCAATCTCTGGCAGCAGTTCACATCGCCCGCCGTACCAAGCCAGGGCCCAAAGCCAAGGTGCCAGCGAGTAGTGGCAGGCTAACTCACCGACGATGCCACGGTGTTCTTCGCCAGGTGGCTGCAACACGGCTGGCTCGACGTGCAGCACGGTAAGTTTGGCCAAGGCTTCGGCGTCTACGTGTTCCAGGGACAAAGGACAGTGCACCCAGTGCTGCTGCGGGAAAACCGTCAACGGCAACGCTTTGTCTTGCGAGCGGCAATGAATCGTGACCTTGCAGGCATGGCGAATACTGGCGGCCACGACCTCCAAGACATCGAGTGAGTCCCCGACCCAGCGCTTGTCCTCATAGCGCAACAAGTCCGCTTGCAAAGACGGGCTGAGGCTTGTCAAACGCGTGCCCAGAACGATGCCATGCTCTGACCAAGGACCAGTGTCCATCTCATCGAGATAGCGCACATAGCCGCTGGCGCGCATCAATTCAGGCTGGCCTTGGGGGATGGTGGATTCAAACATGGGTCAAAGGGTAACAAGCTCAAGCTTTGTCACCCAAGACTACCGGGTGTTCTGTGACGAAGTACGACAAATCAATCCGCGCTCCTTGTTGTTACACCATAGCATTGCATGGAGGTGCAGTGAAAGACCCGGTAGACCCTGAAAAGGCCTGCTTTTCCCGGTACCACATGGCAACTCCAATGGGTTTAATGGTCATGTGACGAACGCTGGTGACGTCGCTCATAAATAAGGAGAGATGAAGGCGTGTATTCGCCCCAATGGCCGCGTCTTGCTATTGGCCCGACTCCACTCCTTTCAATTGTCCCGTTATTCATGAGTCGCAGTACCACGTGCCGATCATGCGTCCTACCAAGCGCTGCGAAAGGAGATGACCATGTCTTTGTCCATACGCAAACAAGTTCAGTCGATGTGCGCAGCCGCACTGACCGCAACAGCCGCGATTGTCGCATTGCCCGGCCAGGCGGATGCCTCGGGTTCGGTCCATCAAGACGGAACCCAGCCACTGACCCCAGCCAACTACGTGTACAGGGTAGTGTCAGCGCAGGGCCACACGGCCTACGTTTTTGGCAGCAGCCATTTGAGCCCTTCCAACGCGCCCGTCCAGCTCGGAATCTGCACCAAAAAACTACTGGCGGCGTCAGCAACTGTGGTGATTGAGGCGGATCCCGCTTCAAGCCGCCAGTACATGGACGGCCGCCCGTCCACTTTGCCGATGTCCCAGGTGCTGCCGCTGCTCACCGACACCCAAATGCAGGAATTACACCAGTGGGTTTACGGGGTGACCACACACAACCCCGACACACGTTTGGCACCGCTAGATGCCTTTGAGGTGATCAAGCATCTAAGCGCCCGCCAAACACGGCTGCGCCAAGCCCTAGTGGGGTGGTCTGACCATGGTCTGGACACGGAAATCATGATGGCTGCGCGCTTCTTGGGAAAAACGACGGCGAGTTTGGAAACCCCGCAAGAGCAGTTCGCATTTTTCAGATCCATGACCGCGCCCATGCATGCCCAACAAATTGGCGCTGCGTTGGCCACACTGAGCAGCCGCGACGAACTCAACCAGTCCGGCCACATGCTGCTCAAACTGGTTCGGTATGCGGCCCTGGGTGACGAAGAGGCTTTGCTTGAATCCATTGGGATGTTGGGGGACAGTGGCGACTACCTTGAAGCAACGGTTTTCAAGCGCAACGCAAGTCAGGCTGAAAAAGTAGACCAACTGATTCAAAGCGCGGCTCAGAAGCCCATTTTCTTCGCCTTGGGCGCACTTCATTTGGCTGGAGAAGGCGGTGTGCCCGCACGATTGGGAGCCAAGGGATATGAAGTGCGACGGGTTTGTGTGGATTGATCACATACAGATCGGATCAACAATGGAATGCGCCAAATAACTCAATCCGAAGCGTGATCGGCCGCTCGGATCAGTTCTCCTGCCGCAATTGCTGATTTGATGCCTGCCCAAGCGATTGTGGGCGTGTCTTTGAGAACCGATACGAGCTGATCTGGTCTCAAAAGCCACCGCTTTGGTACTGCTTGATGCCCTTTGGGTCACAGCAGGCGCGCACATCCCTACACCTGTACTTGCATCAGTTTGCCGCGCACCATCCACAAATTGCACGGCGCGAACAGTTCGTGCAATTGCCGCGTGATCGTCATCAAGCCTTTGTACCGAGTCTTGATGTGCCCAAACTGCCGCTTGATAGCCCGAAACGGGTGCTCCACTTTGGTCCTAATGCTGGCCATGATTTTCTCGATCCTGTTGATCAATTTATCCAGTGGGTTGATCAGGTCAAGCTGGTTAAGGCGTGGGTCGCTCAGCGGCAAGACCAGATTGGATTTTTACTGCAGCCCACAGCTCAACCGCTGAGGAGCGGCCCGACGCCGACTTGAATCAAGAGATGTGCGGGCGCGAGCCGCTGCAAGCCCCGGCCAAGCGGCGCGACGCGGCCAACAAGCGCATGGTGATGCTGGCACAAAACCCCGAGTGTGTGATGAGCTACTTCCAGGACCGGCGGGTTCAATATGCGGGTTGAGGCTTCACAAGGGCTGATCAATGAGGTGGATGTTTGTCTGTCTCGTTCGACGCACATTGGAGAAAGATCATAGGATTCTTCGTTCACTTGGGGGCCCAAAAAAGAGCGAGAGTGCCCTGTGACCAACCAGCCGATAATGCAGGGATTCTCATTTGAAGCAGGAGCCGCACATGGCAGCCATCAACAAAGTGATTCTCATAGGCAACCTCGGCAAGGACCCTGAGGTGCGTTACACGCCCAATGGCAATGCCATCTGCAACGTCAGTGTAGCCACCACGCGCAGCTGGAAAGACAAGACATCCGGCGAAAAACAAGAAGAAACCGAATGGCACCGCGTGGTGTTCTACGACCGCTTGGCCGAAATTGCCGGTGAGTACCTCAAAAAAGGCCGTCCGATTTATGTAGAAGGCCGCTTGAAAACGCGCAAATGGCAAAACAAAGAAGGCCAGGACGTCTACACAACTGAAATCATTGCCAATGAAATGCAAATGCTAGGCGGGCGTGAGGGCATGGGTGGTGGTGACGAAGGCGGCGGTGGTGGCAACTACAACAGCCGTCCAGCCAGCGCCCCAGCGCCAGCATCGCGGCCAGCGGCGTCCAAACCCGCCAGCAAACCCAGTACGGGGTTTGATGACATGGACGACGACATCCCCTTTTAGGTGCCTATCACGCGGTCATGGGCCAGCCAGAAAGAAAGAGCGAAGCCATCGGCCTCGCTCTTTTTCTTTGGGGGCAGTTCGCACAACGCCGCTGTCGATTTGTTTTACATCTTGACCAACCGAGGGGGGCGGGCTTTGGAGTTAGCCTGAAAAGGCGTCCTAAGTCATTGATTTTTCTGCCCCCCTAACTTAAACCCTCATGTTGGCCCAATTGATGCTTTCGTGAATACATTCACGAAATCGTGGGTTCCGGTAACAAACTGGTACGAAAACCAGATGCCGGATAACTTCAACTTTATTTGGAGGTTCTATGAACTTGTTACGACGCACATTCGCTGCCCTGGTCATGGGTTTGTCCATGGCCCTGGCATCAATCGGCGCCCAGGCGTCCATCACCCAACTCGGTTTTGCGTTGGATGGTTCGGGCAGTGTGACCGCCAGCAACTACAACCTGCTGCGTACGGGGTTGAGCGACGCACTGGCGGGTTTGCCTGTGGATGGAACGGTGGAAATCACCATCGTCACTTACGGCACCAGCACCACCACGGTGACAGCGCCCACAATCCTCACTGCGATCACTTTGCCCGCCATCCAAGCGCAAATTTTGGGTCACGTGAAAGCCGGGGGTAGCACCGACACGGCGGGTGCCATTACCAACTTGACATCCCTCATGACCGGCTCTGCCAGCTTTGCTTTGGGTGACACCAAGTCCGTCATCAATTTGGCCACGGATGGGCAGCCCAACTCGCAAGTTGCTGCAGTGGCGGCTGGAGCTGCTGCTTTCGCCGCAGGCATCGACGCTTTGTCGATCGAAGCCATTGGTACTGGTGTTTCCAGCGCTTCGGCACTGGCCAACATGGCTGCCATTGCTTTCCCCAGCACTGTGACCATTTTGCCCGTGAACAGTGTGGCCATTCCCAACCCCTTGCTCGGTAGCTGGGTGGTGCCTGTGAGCGACTTTGACGCTCTGGCCCCCATCCTGGCCGCCAAAGTGCAGGCCTCAGTGGGCCAAGTGCCAATTCCTGGCACCGCGGCTTTGTTTGCTGTGGCCATGCTTGGCATGGGATTTGTTGCCAAACGTCGCGCTTCGCGCTGATTGAAAACCGGCCACCCTTAGGGCATGGTTCATGCCCTAAGGGGAAACCGGACCCAACTAAACTACCCGCCTGATTGGCGGGTTTTTTTTGCCATCGACATGGGCTCGTCCCGGTGGGTGAATTGAGAAGCGGAGATCTCGTGATGAACCAATGGTCTATCCCCTCGTTCTTTTTTTTCCTGAGTGCGTCGTTGTGGAGCAGCCTTGTGACGGCGGCACCGCAGGCGACCCAGAGCTGTAACGTCACCCAGCGCAGCGAGGCGGTGGTGCTGATGTTGTGCCCGCCGGCACAAAACGAAGTCACTTGGCGTGCTGCGGCGCTCAAGGCTTGCGAAGGTAAGCAGCGTTGCAATGTGTGGATCTGGGACGATGCCACCAATTTGCCCGCGACGGCCCCAGCGACCGATGCGGAACTCCCCAAGTCGCTCACTGCCAAAGCAGTGGCAATTTGGGCCCAGGATTCTCAAAGCTTGGTGGCTTTGCGCAAGGCAGGCAAGAAGTAGCGTTATCCCGCTTGGCACGAGCCCCAAGCCAGTGGTCTGAGGCGAAGTCTCAAGGTCGCGATCGCCTCGAAATCCTCGGCCTGGCAGGGCGTGCGGGCCGATGACGAACAACACTGCGGGCGAGTTATCAGCGTGCCCACGCGATTTCACTCGCGAGTTGAAGCGTTCACGAACGCGGGGTTGTGCCGGACTCTACCTTCTCGACGCCAGTGGTTGAAGCCGCGTCTGAGTGATCCGTTTTTTTTGGGGGGCCGCACTGATGCAAATGCAGCGCAGGTGCCTTGCGCACTACGCGCATGGAAATCGGTCATTTTGGTCGACCTGTGCGCCATCGGTGCGCACTGTGGTCACCCTTGCCAACGCGCCGCCTCACGGCCCACTCGGGGACGTTCAACTGCAGGAGCTGGATTAAACCAACAACCGACTGTGTTTGGGCACGCTGGCCATCAAGAACTCCATCTGGTCGGCCAAGATGCGCCTGCCGCGCAGGATCATGTCTTCGTGCAAGCTGGGCACATAGGGCAAGTAAAGCAAACTCATGTTCACTTCTTCCGGCAGGCGGTTGCCTTTGTGGCCATTGCAGCCACGGCAGGCGGTGATGCAGTTCATCCAGCTGTCGTCGCCACCGCGTGAGGTGGGGATGATGTGCTCGCGGGTCAAATCGTCAATGTGGAAGTGGCCGCCGCAGTAGGCACAGATGTGGCGATCACGTGAAAACAGTTTGGGGTTGGTCAGGGCAGGGGCTTGTCGCCAGGCGCGGCTTGGAACAGAACCTTTGACGGCGATGATGGGATGTACCTCAATTCGGGACTGCAAACCGGTGCGTTGCTGCGTACCACCGCGCAGCACATAAAACGCGTCTCCGAGAGTCCAAGACACCCCATCGCTGGCGTAAATCAGGGCGGCCTCTTTGGCAGAGATCCAAGCTTGCGGGCGGCCCGACACATCGAGTTGCAGTACTTCCACGGCTTTGCTCCTTACCCGAAGAGTAATCAATCTATCGCCTTGACTCAATATCCGTGGTGCAGTGAGCGCTGGGCTTGTGGTTTTGCCGAGGGGTTCATCAAAGAGACACGCAGTGTTGGCAGCGCTTCTACAGCATGCGCTCATCGCAGCCAACCGGGGGCCGCATCCTTGCGGGTTAACCCGCGATTGACGGTGCGTAACAACGAACTAGGCAGCGACGCCTAGAAAAAGACGCCGTCGGTGCCCCTGCAGGCTGTGGTTTTCTGCAAAATAGAACGAACGTTCTTTTCTTGAGCTCGTTGTGCCCGAACCCTCTACCCAAGCCCTTGCTGACTACGTGCCCGCTCGCCCTTTGCTCAAGGGACGGCAGACGCGGGCGACCATTTTGGAAGCCGCACTTGTTTTGGCATCGCAAAAGGGTTTGGAGGGTTTGTCGATCGGCGCATTGGCCGAGACCACGCAAATGAGCAAGTCGGGCGTGTTTGCCCACTTTGGTTCACGCGAAGAACTGCAAATTTCGGTCGTGCGTGAGTACCACCGCCGCTTTGAAGAAGAGGTGTTCACGCCGGCGCTGCAAGAAGCTCGCGGGTTGCCGCGTTTGCAGGCCATGTTTGCCTATTGGGTCAAACGTGTGTCCGTGGAGATTGACTCGGGCTGCCTCTACATCAGCGGTGCGGTGGAGTTTGATGACAGGCCCGGTGCGGTCCGAGATGCGCTGGTCACCATGGTGAGCATGTGGCACAGCGCATTGGCGCGCGCCATCGTGCAAGCCACCAGCCAAGGTCATTTGCGTGCCGACACGGATCCCGAACAAATGCTGTTCGAGGTGCATGGCTTGATCCTCGCCTTGCACCACGATGCCCGTTTTTTGCACAAAACTCATGCTGTGACGCACGCACTGCGGGCGTTTGAGGGGGTGGTGGCGCGATATGCCAGTCAGTCACCAGCAATAGCTTCGACGAAGAAAAAGCCGCAGAACAAGCGGACGCCCAACAACTAACCCATCCTCAAAACGGAGACTGACCATGCCCCAGTACACCCCCCCTCTGCGCGACATGAAGTTTGTGATGCACGAGGTACTGCACCTGAGTGACGTGCTGAAAACGCTGCCACGGCATGCCGAGATGGACGAAGACACCATCAATGCGGTGTTAGAGGAAGGCGGCAAGTTCGCGGCTGAAGTGATCCAGCCCTTGAACCAAAGCGGCGACGCCCAGGGGTGCACCCTGGACAAGACCACCCATGAAGTCAAAGCCCCTACGGGCTTCAAGGCGGCCTATGACACCTATGTGCAAGGTGGCTGGCCTGCTCTGAGTTGCGATCCGACCTATGGCGGGCAAGGCCTGCCCGTCACGGTGAACCAGGCCTTCTACGAAATGCTCAACAGCGCCAACCAGGCCTGGACCATGTACCCCGGCCTGACGCATGGCGCCTACGAATGCCTGCACGCCCACGGCACACCCGAGCAGCAAAAAACCTATCTGCCCAAACTCACCAGCGGTGAGTGGACAGGCACCATGTGCCTGACAGAACCGCACTGCGGCACCGACCTTGGGCTGCTGCGCAGCAAGGCGGAACCGCAACCCGACGGCAGCTACAAAATCACCGGCAACAAAATTTTCATCAGTGCCGGCGACCATGATCTGGTGAGCAACATCATCCATTTGGTGTTGGCGCGTTTGCCGGATGCGCCTGTGGGCAGCAAAGGCATTTCACTCTTTGTGGTGCCGAAGTTTTTGGTTAACAGCGATGGTTCTCTGGGCGCACGCAACCCGATTTTCTGCGGGGCGCTGGAACACAAAATGGGCATCCACGGCAATGCCACCGCGCAGATCAACCTGGATGGTGCCCAGGGTTGGCTGGTGGGAGAACCCCACAAAGGCTTGGCCGCGATGTTCGTGATGATGAATGCGGCGCGTCTGGGCGTGGGCATGCAGTCCTTGGGACTGACCGAGGTGGCCTATCAAAACGCAGTGGCTTATGCCAAGGATCGCCGCCAAATGCGCTCGCTGACCGGCCCCAAGTCGCCTGACCAACCTGCCGACAGCATCATCGTGCACCCCGATGTGCGCAAGATGTTGCTCACGGCGCGTGCTTATGCCGAAGGCGGTCGTGCCTTGGCGCTGTATGTGGCGTCCTTGCTGGACCAGGAAATTTCAAGTGAAGATGAAGATGTGCGCAAAGACGCCGCTGATGAAGTGGCCTTGCTCACGCCCATCGTCAAGGCCTTTCTCACCGACAACGCTTGGCTCGCCACCTCGCACTGCATGCAGGTGTTTGGCGGTCATGGCTACATCCGCGAATGGGGCATGGAGCAGTTTGTTCGCGACGCCCGCATCAACATGATTTACGAAGGCACCAACACCATCCAGTCGCTCGATTTGCTGGGCCGCAAAGTGTTGGGCGACAACGGCGCCAAGCTGAAGAAGTTTGGTGCCAAGGTCACCGCCTTCATTGAAGACGAAGGTGTGAACGAAGCCATGCAAGAGTTTGTGAATCCGCTGGCCGACTTGGGTGACAAGGTCACCAAACTCACCACCGAGATGGGCATGAAAGCCTTCCAAAACGCAGATGAAGTGGGCGCGGCGGCAGTGGACTACCTGCGTGTTTGCGGCCACTTGGTGTTCGCCTACTTTTGGGCCCGCATGGCCAAGGTGGCACTTGAGAAAAAAGACAGTGGCGATCCGTTCTACACCGCCAAGCTGCACACCGCGCGTTTTTATTTCGCCAAGCTGCTGCCTGAAACGGCGGGCTTGATTCGCAGTGCCCGGGCTGGATCCAAGTCCTTGATGGACATGGACGAAGCTTTGTTCTGAACGATCTCTCTCAACAATCACAGGAGACAAAAATGTTCAACCGTCAACTTCAATTTGTTCTGGCTGCATCGACCTTGATGTTCAGCGGTTATGCGTTGGCGCAGGCCACGCCTGTGGGTTTGTGGAAAACCATCGATGACAAAACCAAAACTGAACGCTCCTTGGTTCGCATCACCGAGGCGGGCGGTGTGCTGACCGGCAAGGTAGAAAAGCTGCTTGGTGCCGACGCCAAACAAGATGCCGTGTGCGATTTGTGCACGGACGACCTCAAAGACAAACCGCTGATCGGTTTGCCAGTGATTCGCGGCGTCAAACAAGATGCAGAAGACAAAACCGTTTGGGGTGGTGGCACCATCACCGATGCCAAAGAAGGCAAGGTTTACAAAGTTCGCCTCAAGCCGATTGACGGCGGTGCAAAACTGGAAGTACGTGGTTTTGTCGGTGTTCCCATGCTGGGTCGCACGCAAACGTGGATTCGGGTGGAGTAGTTTTTCCGTTCGGGCTGAGCCTGTCGAAGCCCTTCGACAAGCTCAGGGCGAACGGAAGTTAGGCTCATGGTGAACGCAAGTTGAAGTGGACATGACAAAGGACGATCTGATGAACCGATTCAATGTATGCAAGGTGGCAGTGCTCGGCGCGGGCGTGATGGGCGCGCAAATCGCAGCCCATCTGGTCAACGTCAAGGTGCCGGTGGTGCTGTTTGACTTGCCCGCCAAAGAAGGGCCCAAAAACGGCGTCGTCACCAAAGCCGTCGATGGGCTCAAAAAGCTCAAGCCCGCACCACTGGGCATTCCCGAAGACGCCGCGTTGATTCAGCAGGCCAACTACGAAGAACACAGCGACTTGCTTTTGGGCTGCGACCTCATCATCGAGGCCATCGCCGAGCGCATGGACTGGAAGCTTGACCTCTACACCAAGATCGCGCCTTTCATTGCGCCGCATGCGATCGTGGCCAGCAATACGTCCGGGCTGTCCATCACCAAACTCTCTGAGGTGCTGCCCGAAGCCATCCGCCCTCGGTTCTGCGGCATCCACTTCTTCAATCCACCGCGTTACATGAGCCTGGTGGAGTTGATTCCCACGCCCACGACCCAAGCCGAAATACTCGATCAGCTCGAAGCGTTTGTCACCACTGCGCTCGGCAAGAGCGTGGTGCGTGCCAAAGACACACCCAACTTCATCGCCAACCGCGTCGGCATTGCCGGCATGTTGGCCACGATCAAAGAAGCCGAAACCTTCGGTTTGACCTACGACGTGGTGGACGACCTCACTGGCAAAAAACTCGGCCGCGCCAGTTCAGGCACCTTCCGCACCGCCGACGTGGTGGGCCTGGACACCATGGACCATGTGATCAAAACCTTGCAGGACAACCTGAAGGACGATCCGTTTTATTCAAGCTACGCCACGCCTGCTGTGGTCACCGCTTTGATCGCCCAAGGTGCTTTGGGTCAAAAAAGCGGCGCGGGCTTTTACAAAAAGGTAGGCAAAGACATCCTGCGGCTCGACCCTGCCAAGGCGGACTATGTGCCCAGTGGCGGCAAGGCCGACGAGATCGTGGCCCGCATGCTCAAGAAACCTGCGCCCGAGCGTTTGAAGTTGCTGCGTGAATCGAGCAACCCGCAGGCGCAGTTCCTCTGGGCGATTCTGCGCGACAGCTTCCACTACTGCGCCGTGCACCTGGCCGAAGTGGCTGATTCCGCGCGTGAGATTGACTTCGCCATGCGCTGGGGGTTTGGGTCCACCCAGGGTCCGTTTGAACTCTGGCAAGAAGCCGGCTGGAAGCAGGTGGCCGAGTGGGTCAAAGCCGACATCGAAGCCGGCAAGGCCTTGAGTGCCGCCCCACTGCCCGCCTGGGTCTTTGAAGGGCCGGTGGCCGACAAAGGGGGAGTGCACACCCCCGAAGGTTCGTGGAGTGCCTCACAAAACAAATTCGTCCCACGCAGCACCCTGCCGGTCTACCAGCGCCAGCATTTCCCCGAGAGCGTGTTCGGTTCAGGGGCCACCGCACCGCTCAAAGCGGGCACCGAGGTTTTCAAGAACGACGAGCTGCGTGTCTGGACCCTGGATGGCGAGGTGCTGATCGCCAGCATCACCGCCAAACTGCACCTCATCAGCCCCACGGTGTCTGAAGGTTTGGTCAAGGCGGTGGAACTGGCCGAGCAAAGTTACCAAGGCCTCGTGATCTGGTCGCCCGACGATGTGTTCTCAGCCGGTGCCAACCTCGAAGCACTGATGCCCATCTTCATGAAGATGGGTGCCAAAGGCATCGCCCCCGAAGAGAAAAAACTGCAAGACGCGATGCTGCGCATTCGGTACGCCCAAGTGCCCGTGGTGGCCGCAGTGCGCGGCATGGCCCTGGGCGGTGGCTGTGAACTGGCGGTGTACTGCGCCAAACGGGTGGCCACGATGGAGAGTTACATCGGCCTGGTGGAGGTGGGCGTGGGCCTGCTGCCCGGCGCAGGGGGCCTCACTTACATTGCCCGCCGTGCGGCAGAAATGGCAGCGGCAGGCAACGCCAGCTTGGACGCCTTCGCTTTCTTGAAAGATGGCTTCTTGAGCGCCGCCACCGCCAAGGTGGGCACGAGTGCGATCGAGAGCCGCAAGCTGGGTTATTTGCTCTGGAGCGATGTCATCGTTCCGCACAAGGACGAGCTGCTCTATGTGGCCCTGGCGCAAGCCAAAGCCCTCTATGCCAGTGGCTACCGCCCGCCCACGCAGGCGATGTTTCCCGTCACAGGCCGGTCTGCCAAAGCCACCATCCAGGGTCAACTGGCCAATATGCGTGACGGCGGAATGATCAGCGAACATGACCAGCACATTGCCACCTTGATTGCGGACGTGTTGACGGGCGGTGATGTAGATGCAGGCTCCATCGTCAACGAGGCCTATTTGATGGCGCTGGAACGCAAGCATTTCTGTTCCCTGCTGGAGCATCCCAAAACGCAAGAGCGGGTGATGGGCATGCTGCAAACCGGAAAGCCTGTGCGGAACTAAACCGAATCCCGTTCGGGCTGAGCTTGTCGAAGCCTTGGTGGCGGTACGCGCTGCCCTTCGACAAGCTCAGGGCGAACGGGCAAGAACGTTCATTCTCTGAAGGAGAAATTCATGAGCAAACAAACCCAAGAAGCCTACATCGTCGCTGCCACCCGCAGCCCCATTGGCAAGTCCGGGCGCGGTTATTTCAAGAACACGCGGCCGGACGATTTGCTGGTCGCGGTGATCCAAAGCGCGCTGCGCCAGGTGCCCAACCTCGACCCCAAGGCGATTGAAGACGCCGTCATCGGCTGCTCCTTCCCGGAAGGCGAGCAAGGCATGAACATGGCCCGCATCGCGGTGGCCCTGGCGGGCCTGCCGAATTCGGTGGGTGGCGTCACGGTGAACCGCTTTTGCGCCTCCGGCCTCACGGCCATTCAAATGGCGGCAGACCGCATTCGGGTGGGTGAAGCCGACGTCATGATTGCTGGCGGCGCAGAGTCCATGAGCTTGGTGCCCATGGGCGGTGCCAAACCCTCGTTCAACCCCGAGGTGTTCGCCAAAGATGAAAACCTGGGCATCGCCTACGGCATGGGCCTCACCGCCGAGAAAGTGGCGCAGCAGTGGAAGGTGTCGCGCGAGGCTCAAGATGAATTCGCCTACCAATCGCACATGAAAGCGCTGAAGGCCCAACAAGCCGGTGAGTTCACTTCCGAGATCACGCCCATTGAGGTCGTAGACCGTTTCCCCAACCTCGCCAATGCTGAATCAGGCGAATCCCAAACCCGCACCCGCACCGTGAGTTTGGACGAAGGTCCGCGCAGCGATACCTCGCTGGAAGGGCTGGCCAAACTCAAGCCCGCGTTTGCCGCACCGAAAGACCCCACCGGTAAGGTCACCGGGTTGGGCAGCGTGACGGCGGGCAACAGCTCACAAACCAGCGATGGCGCTGGCGCTTTGATTCTGGCCAGCGAAAAAGCGGTGAAACAGTTCAACCTCAAACCACTGGCGCGTTTCGTGAGTTTTGCCAGCCGTGGTGTGCCGCCCGAGATCATGGGCATCGGCCCGATTGAAGCCATACCGGCGGCTTTGCGTTATGCCGGTTTGCAGCAATCTCAGCTTGATTGGATTGAACTCAACGAAGCCTTTGCGGCGCAAGCTTTGGCGGTACTCAACACCCTGGACCTGGATCGCAACAAGGTCAACCCGATGGGCGGTGCCATCGCTTTGGGCCACCCGCTGGGCGCGACAGGGGCCATTCGTGCGGCGACAGTGATCCATGCCCTGCAACGACACAACCTGAAGTACGGCATGGTCAGCATGTGCGTGGGCACGGGCCAAGGTGCTGCCGGTATTTTTGAGCGGGTTTGAAGCCGCGTTTGTAAAGGACAACCATGAGCATCAAAGTCGCCACCATCAACAACGTCACCACGATCGAGATCGCGCGCCCTGAGAAAAAGAACGCGCTCACGGTTGAGATGTACCAAACCATGGCCGATGCCTTGAACGCTGCGAGACAAGAAGCTGCCGTGCGAGCCGTGCTCATCACAGGCCAGCCTGGCATCTTCACCTCAGGCAACGACCTGGAAGACTTCATGGCGCGCGCACCCTCCAGCGACAACCCCATGGACTCGCCGGTGTTTCGTTTCATGGCCGCCCTCAAAGACTGTGAAAAGCCTGTGGTCGCCGCCGTCACCGGAGCCGCCATTGGCATAGGCACCACCATGCTCTTGCACTGCGACTTGGTCTATGTGTCAGACGAAGCACGTTTGGCCATGCCCTTTGTGAGCCTGGGTTTGGTGCCTGAGTACGCTGCCAGCCTCATCATTCCGCGCCTCATGGGCCACGTGAAAGCAGCAGAGAAACTTTTGCTGGGCGACCCGTTCACGGGTTCAGATGCCGTGGAATTCGGCATCGCCAATGCCGTGTTGCCCGCCGGCGAGGTGGTCAACCACGCCCGCCGCATGGCCGAGCGCTTCAATGCGCTGCCGCCGGGGGCCGTGCGCGACAGCAAACGGTTGATGCGACGCGCTGATGCAGCAGCGATTCAAGAGGCCATTGAAGTGGAAGCAGGCATCTTCAGTCAGCGTCTGCGCAGCCCGGAGGCCATTGAAGCGTTCCAGGCGTTCTTTCAAAAACGCAAGCCGGACTTTTCTAAGTTTTGATTTGAGCTCAAACGGAACGGGGGCCACACATGGTGCGGCCCCCGTTGTCAGTCAACCAGCGATGTCTTAGCCAATTTGCGTGCGCATGCGGTCAGCCCGTTCCCGAGGCGACGGATGGGTGGAAAGCCAATTTGCATCCGATGAGCCACCCGACATCTTGTCGAGTTTTTCCAATGCCGTCACGGCTGCTTTGCGGTCGTACTTGCGACGCGACATGAATTGCAGCGCGTAATCGTCCGCCTCTCGCTCGTTGCTTTGAGAGTGCTGGGCACGAATTACCTGTGCGACGAGATCGCCCAGTTGCGAGTCAGCCAACGCAGCAGCCTTGGTACCGGATGAAGCCACCCCTTTTTGCAAGGCGCTGGTGCTGAGTGCCGTTTGCATGCGTTTACGGCTATGCCCCGCATTCACGTGGCCAATCTCGTGGCCAATGACGTACCGAATTTCGTCGTCCGTCATCATGTCCATCAGGCCACTGTAAAAACGAATGGTGCCGTCAGCCATGGCAAAGGCGTTGACCTCGTTGGTCAGATACACCTTGTAGTTCAGCCGCAAACCATTGTCTTCTTTGGCCGCAGCGGTCAAGGCCGTCAGGCGATTGGCGTATTTGTTTCCGGCTGGCGCGACGCGGTTCTCCGCATCGACGTGCTTGGCCATTTGGCTGGCGTACTCACGGACTTGGTCGTCAGTGAGGGTTGCGGCCTTGGCTGCGTCTTTGGCCGCTCCTAGCATGCCACCCAAATCGAATGCCTGTGCGCCACCGATTAGGGCGATACCAGAAGCTCCCACGATCAAATCACGACGGTTCAATTTCTTCTCCCCTGGAGTCAAAGTTAATGTGAGGTGCCTAAAAAGGCCCAAATGGGATTATGTCTCCCCATAGGTCAACAACCACCCTCCGTTTGTGGGGGGACGGGGCGTGGCTTGCCCGCGTCATCAATGGCGACGTAGGTGAACACCGCCTCCGTTACCTTCACCACGTGTAAATCGGCAGGATTACGTTCCGCGTAGACGTCGATCTGCACAGTGATGGACGTATTCCCGACGCGCACCACCTTGGCATAAAAACTCAACAGGTCGCCCACAGACACCGGTTGTTTGAAGACAAACTCATTCACTGCCACGGTGGTGACACGGCCTTTGGAAAGTTTGGCGGGCAACACACTGCCGGCCAAATCCATTTGCGCCATGATCCAGCCACCAAAAACAGCGCCGTTGCTGTTGGTGTCAGCAGGCATGGGCATGACACGCATGACCAACTCGCGGTCGGTGGGCAGTTGCACCGATGGATCGTGGGGTGGATAGGTGAGCGCAGGGGATTTAGAAATCTCAGGCATATTCCAGACCTCGTGGGGCGTCAACTGGCAATGCCTCATTGTCTCGCCTTTCGGTTTTCAGGCCGTGTTGTTGCGGCCCCTTGTTTGATTCGACTGCCTTTCATGCGCCCATCATCCTCGTCTGCTGCAGCGGCTCCCGCCCCCAACGACTCGCCGTCCATGACCTCTTCCGCCCCACGGTCTGACTGGTCCACGCTGAAAAAGCTGCTGCCCTACCTGTGGACCTGGCGCTGGCGTGTGGCCTTCGCTTTGTTGTGTCTGGTCGCGGCTAAATTTGCCAACGTCGGTGTGCCCTTGGTGCTCAAAGAGTTGGTCGATGCGCTGGACTTGAAACCCGGAGATCCACGTGCGGTCCTCGTGGTGCCGGTGGCCTTGTTGTTGGCTTATGGCGCGTTGCGTGTGTCCATCACCCTCTTCACCGAGCTGCGCGAGTTTTTGTTTTACCCGGTGTCTGCCCGCATTGCGCGGCGTGTATCGCTGGAAACATTTGAGCACTTGTTGGCTCTGAGCCTGCGTTTTCATTTGGAGCGACAAACCGGCGGTGTGTCGCGCGACATTGAGCGCGGCTCGCGTTCCATCATGTCGCTGCTCAACTATGTGATCTACAACATTGCGCCCACCTTGGTGGAAATCGCACTGGTGATTGGTTTGTTGTCGGTCAAGTTTGATGGCTGGTTTGCGGTCATCACCTTCGGCGCGCTCGTGCTCTACATCCTGTTCACCATCATGGTCACCGAATGGCGCACCCACTTCCGCCGTGCCATGAACGAACAAGATTCACGCGCCAATACCAAAGCGGTGGACGCGCTCATCAACTACGAGACGGTGAAGTACTTCTCCAACGAGAGTTTTGAGCAAGCACGATACGACGAGAACTTGCAGCGGTTGGAGCAAGCCTCGGTGAAATCGCAAACCTCGCTGTCGCTGCTCAACCTGGGCCAAAGTTTGATCATCGCCACCGCCGTGACGCTGTTGGTCTGGCGTGCCACCTTGGGTGTGGTAGGCGGCACCATGACCTTGGGCGACTTGGTCTTGGTCAACGCCTTGATGATTCAGCTCTACATCCCGCTGAATTTTCTAGGTGTGATTTACCGCGAAATCAAGCAGTCGCTCACCGACATGGAAAAACTCTTCACCTTGCTTGGCCAGCACCGCGAGGTGGCCGACGCGCCGGGTGCTCCGCCTCTGAAAACCAAAGGTGCGGCTGTGCAGTTCGACCAGGCGTGCTTTGGTTATGACCCGGACCGACTTATTCTCGACAACATCAGCTTTGAAATTCCCGCCGGAAAAACGGTGGCCGTGGTGGGACCCTCGGGCTCGGGCAAGAGCACCTTGGCGCGGCTGCTGTTTCGTTTTTATGACGTGAACCAAGGCCAGATCCGAATCGATGGCCAAGACATCCGCCAGGTGATCCAGCACAGCCTGCGCGAGGCCATTGGCATCGTGCCGCAAGACACCGTGCTCTTCAACGACACGGTGCGCTACAACATTGCCTATGGTCGGACCGACGCATCTGATGTACAGGTGCAACAGGCTGCGCAAGCGGCGCACATCCACGACTTCATCACGTCCACGCCCAAGGGCTATGACACCATGGTGGGCGAACGTGGCCTGAAGCTGTCAGGCGGTGAAAAGCAGCGCGTGGCCATTGCGCGCACCTTGCTGAAAAATCCACCCATCTTGATTTTTGATGAGGCGACCTCGGCCTTGGACTCAGCCAACGAACGCGCCATCCAGGCTGAGTTGCAAGGCGTGGCGAAAAACAAAACCGCGTTGGTGATTGCCCACCGCTTGTCCACTGTGGTGGACGCCCATCAGATCTTGGTGATGGAGCATGGCCGCATTGTCGAGCGCGGGACGCACCATGAGTTGTTGGCACTGCAGTCGCGCTACGCGCAGATGTGGGCACTACAGCAAGCCGGTGCTGAACAAGGCGAACAAAACACCGAGACCGAACCCACTTGAATCCGGGTATGCCCTGAAGTCATTGGCAGGCATCTTGCTCGCATTGCCGTCACCGCCGCTTTTGGCATGACGCAATTACACTGAAACCGTGGAAACTAAATGGATTGAAGATTTTGTGAGTTTGGCCGAGACGCGCAGTTTTTCGCGCTCAGCCCAGCTCCGGCATGTCACCCAACCCGCTTTTTCGCGCCGCATTCAAGCGCTCGAGGCATGGGCTGGGATTGACCTCGTGGACCGCTCGCTCTACCCCACCAAGCTCACTCCCGCAGGTGAAACATTTCACCTCCAGGCGCTGGAAATTTTGGGCTCTCTGCAAGCCACGCGCAACATGATGCGCTCGCACCAAGCGGCCGGCCAAGACATGATCGAGTTCGCCGTCCCGCACTCCCTGGCATTCAGTTTTTTCCCGCACTGGATCATGGACCTGCGTGGCTCTTTTGGTGTGGTCAAAAGCCGCCTCACCGCGCTGAATGTGCACGATGCCGTGATGCAACTCACCGAGGGAAGCTGCGACTTGCTCATCGCATACCACCATCCCTCCCAGCCGCTGCAGCTCAGTCCGGACCGCTATGAAATGCTGAGCCTGGGCAGAGAAACCCTGGCCCCTTATGCCAAGGCTGACACCCAAGGGCAACCGATGTTCACGCTGCCCTCTCGCCCCGGTGCCAAGGTGCCTCTGCTCAGTTATGCCTCGGGTGCGTACTTGGGCCGCCTTGTGGAGCAAATCACCAAACTGGCTGGGGCACCTTTGAACCTCGACGCCATCTACGAGACCGACATGGCGGAAGGCCTCAAGGCCATGGCCTTGGAGGGTCATGGTTTGGCGTTCTTGCCAGCCAGCTCAGTGAAGAAGGAGCTCAAGTCCAGGCGTCTAACTCGTGCGGCACCGGTCGGGCAGTTCGAGCTTGAGATGGAGATTCGCATCTACCGCGAGAAACCAGAAATGTCTCGCCACAACAAATCAGGGGCGAATCTTCTTTGGAGCTTTCTGCTGGGTGGTAAGTAGCTTGCCTGCGACGATGACTGGCGGAAATCCGTCGACGCGCAATTGGTGGCGGTCGGTTTTCCGTCGAATCGTCTCCGTCACGGGCTGAGTGAGGTTGGTTTGCGGGGCGTTCGGGCACCGGATGCAGACAAACTCCAGGGTTTGCCCCAGGTGGCACGGCACATGCAATAGAAGCTCAAAATCACCCCCCCCTTCAACATGAACCTCTTCATCCTGCTGCTGACCCTAGGCACATTACCTGTGCTGGCGGAAACGCCCGCCCTCAGCACGCTGCAGAAGATTTCCCAAACCGCCACCATTAACTTAGGGCACCGCGAATCGTCGGTTCCCTTTTCCTATTACGACGGACGACGTCAGGTGGTCGGGTATTCGCAAGACTTGATGCTCAGAGTGGTGGAGGATGTCAAGGCCGATTTGAAGCTGCCCGCGTTGGCGGTCAAGCTTGTTCCGGTGACCGCTCAGAACCGGATCCCTTTGGTGCAAAACGGCTCGGTGGATTTGGAGTGTGGGTCAACCACCCACAACCGTGACAGGGCACGTCAGGTATCGTTTTCGGTTTCTATTTTTTTGGCCAGCTCGCGCTTGATGACGCGCAAGAACTCCTCAATTTCAGATTTTTCAGACCTTGCCGGCCGCAAGGTGGTGGTGACATCGGGAACCACCACAGAGCGGCAACTCTTGCTGCAAAACGAATCGCTGGGGCAGCGCATCAAAACCGTCACCGCCAAAGACCACGGCGAAGCGTTCATGTTGCTGCAATCAGGCCAAGTGGATGCTTTCATGATGGACGACGGCCTGCTCTATGGTTTGCGGGCCAAGGCTGACAACCCCGACGATTGGCACGTGGTGGGGAAGCCCTTAGCGGCCGAGGCCTATGCCTGCATGCTGCGCAAGGATGACCCGGCGTTCAAGGCGGTGGTGGATCGCAGCCTGACCCGGCTTATGCAATCTGGAGAGGCTTTAAGAATTTATAAACGGTGGTTTCAAAGCCCTATTCCGCCAAAGGGTTTGAATTTGAACTGGCCGCCACCCGACGCGCTGATGGAGTTGTATCGTCTGCCCACGGACCAGCCTTTAGGCTAAAGGACAGTGAGCATTTGCCGATATCAGCGGAACCATATGGTTTGCCCAAAGGCCTCAACAGCGAAGGATTTGTCATGCAGTACAGATTAATGCAGGTGCAGCGTTCATTTTTTGCCGCTTTGTTGGTGGTGGCACCACTGGCAGCTCAAGCAGGTCCTGTGTTGGATCGAATCAAGCAGACTGGCAAGATCGTTATTGCCCACCGTGAATCGTCAGTGCCGTTTTCATACTTGGATGCCAACAAAAAACCGGTGGGATATGCCGTTGAGCTGTGCCTCACTTTGGCCGAAGCAGTACGCAAAAAATTAGAGATGAAAACCATCACGCCCGACTATGTGATGGTCACCGGTGCAACGCGCATTCCCATGACTGCCGAGGGAAAAGCCGACTTGGAATGCGGCTCCACCACCAACAACGCTGAGCGCCGTGAGAAAGTGGCTTTCACCGTGCCTCACTACATCACGGGCGCGCGGTACTTGGTGCGGGCCGACAGCAAGGTGCAAGAGCTGCGAAATTTTGAAGGCCTGAAGTTGGTGTCCACCAAGGGCAGCACACCGCTCAAAGCCATCACCCGCGCTAACAATGAAGGCTTGTTACGCATCACCATTCTGGAGGCAACTGATCACGCTCGCGGCGTGGAGATGGTGGAGAAGGGTGAGGCTGACGGTTTTGCGATGGATGACGTGTTGCTTTACGGCTTGATCGCAGGTCGGCCCGACCCAAGCAAGCTCAAGGTGGTGGGTAAGTTTTTGACGATTGAGCCATTGGCCATCATGCTGCCCAAGAATGATCCGGAGTTTAAAAAGATAGTGGACGACGAGATGAGGCGCTTGATATTTTCCAGAGAGGCTCACGCTATTTTTGAACGCTGGTTTAACAAACCCATTCCGCCAAAGAACCAGTCTTTGAACCTGCCCATGAATTACTTGCTGAAAGATTTTTGGAAATACCCCTCCGACCAGGTGCCTGGTTGAGGTTTTTTGTGTCGCCTGTTTCCTCGGCAATCGCGTTATAGGCCTGGGGCAGACGGAGTTTGAAGTTCGTGACGTTAGACCGTTTGTTTTTTCCACCAACCTCCAAAAACATAGGAGCAATCAATGAAGAAGTCGATGATCGTTGCAGCAGCACTTTGGGCCATCTCTGCGGCCCAAGCGCAAACCACAGACACGCTCAAGAAAATCAAAGACACTGGTGCGGTGACCATGGGTGTTCGTGAGTCTTCGGGTGCACTGAGCTATACCTTGGGCAACAACCAGTATGTGGGTTACCACGTGGAAATTTGCCAACGCGCATTGGCCGATGTTCAGAAACAACTCGGCCTGGCCAAGTTGGACATCAAGTACCAGCCAGTCACTTCTCAAAATCGTATTCCCCTGGTGCAAAACGGCACCATTGACATTGAGTGCGGCTCCACCACCAACAACGCCACCCGTCAAAAGGATGTGTCGTTTGCCGTGACCACCTTTGTGGAAGAAGTGCGTATCGCAGTGAAGGCCAATTCCGGTATCAACAGCATTGGTGATCTGACAGGCAAAAAAGTTGCCACCACCACAGGCACCACCTCTGTACCAACCCTGCGCCGTCATGAGCGTGCCAACAACGTGAACTTTGAAGAAGTGTTTGGCAAAGATCACGCCGACAGCTTCTTGCTGCTGGAGTCGGGCCGCGCGGATGCTTTCGTGATGGACGGTGCCATCTTGGCTGGCAATATCTCTCGCTCGAAGACCCCGGCCGATTTCAAGATCGTCGGTGAAGTCTTGGCCGTCGAGCCTATCGCCATCATGCTGCGCAAAGACGACCCAGCCTTCAAGAAGGCTGTAGACGACAGCATCAAGGGCATGATGAAGTCTGGTGAGATCGCCAAGATCTGGGACAAGTGGTTCATGCAACCCATTCCCCCAAGCAACACCCGTGTCGGTTTGGCCGTTAGCGCGTCAACCAGAGACGCTTGGGCCAATCCAACTGACAAGCCTGCAGAAGACTATGCCAAGAAGTAATTCGAAACCGCGCCTCGGCCTGGCCTGGGCGTGAAACAACCAGGCCGTTGAACCCTCAGGCTCAACGGCCTGGTTTGTTTTGAATGCATCGGGCGGTTCCAATCCAACGAACCGCCCTTTGATGAAAGACTTCTCAGAAATCTTCGACTGAAAAGCGGGTAAGCTCCCCCTCGTATGCACAAAACGTATGGGGCAGCAGGCAAATAGCATTGGCGCAGGCTGTGTCGAAAATCTACAGTTGGAAACAACTTCGTGGGCTGTTTCCATGATCGGGTTTTGCGCCCTACTTTTATTCGTAGCTCACCATGTCGAACACTGAAATCCGCGTTGAACACGATTTTCTCGGCGAGCGCCAGATTCCTGCCGCAGCTTACTGGGGTGTTCACACGGCGCGGGCAGTAGAAAACTTTCCCATCACCGGGCAAACGGTGTCTTGTATGGCCGACATGGTGCGAGCCTTGGCATTTGTCAAAAAAGCTGCAGCGCAAGCCAATCGCGAGCTGGGTGTCATTGACTCAGTGCAAGCCGATGCCATCCACCAAGCCTGCGACGATTTGATTCGCGGTGAGCTGCACGAGCAGTTCATTGTGGATGTCATTCAAGGCGGGGCCGGCACATCCACCAACATGAATGCCAACGAGGTCATTTGCAACCGTGCGCTGGAACACATGGGGTTGAACAAGGGTGCATATGAAGTGCTGCATCCCAACGACCATGTGAATGCGTCACAAAGTACGAACGACGTCTATCCCACCTCGCTGCGTTTGGCGGCTTGGTTTGGTTTGGGTCGTTTGATCGATGCACTGGCCAGTTTGCGCGGTGCGTTTGAAGCCAAAGCGCAAGAGTTCTCTCAGGTCCTCAAAATTGGGCGAACGCAATTGCAAGACGCGGTGCCCATGACACTGGGCCAGGAGTTTTTGGCCTTCGCGGTGATGATTGGCGAAGACGAAGCGCGTCTGCGCGAAGCGCGAAGCTTGATCGAAGAGGTCAACCTCGGTGCGACCGCCATCGGCACCGGCATCAATGCGCCAGCAGGTTATGGTGAAAAAGCGATTGCATTCTTGGCGCTGTACAGCGGTGTACCAGTGACCAAGTCGCCCAACCTGATTGAAGCCACGCAGGACACGGGTGCTTTTGTGCAGCTCTCGGGCGTGCTCAAGCGCGTGGCCTGCAAGCTCTCCAAAATCTGCAACGATTTAGTCGGCCCTGCAAAACCCCTGCAACCCGCATGAATGCTGGCGATATGGGGTAAATGCTGACGACGGGATCTCTCAGGAATCGTTATCGGAGAGTAATTTTTCTGGGGGATTTGCATGACAGCCACCGCAGACTTCTTTCGCGCACGCCTGGACGGGATGGTCGATCACAAACATCCACTGGTGGTTTTGAGCAAACGGCTGCCCTGGGCCGCGATTGAACAAGCCCTGGCACCGCACTTCGCTCGCCAGGCTCGCCCAGGCTCCAAGCGGGTGACGGCGGACTTGTTGGGAGCGCATGAAGTCGAATTTGGCAACGGCATCAGCCCCGCAGGCCGCCCGCGCCTGTCAATTCGGCTGATGGCCAGCTTGCAGTACCTGAAGAACTCCTTCAACCTCAGTGACGAAGAACTCGTTCAGCGCTGGAGCGAGAACGTGGTGTGGCAGTTCTTCAGCGGCATGGAGTATTACGAACCACGCTTGCCCTGCGATCCAACCCAGATCGGCCGCTTTCGCCGCGCCGTGGGCGAAGAAGGTCTGGAGCAGTTGCTCAAGGCCACCATCGAGACAGCGGTGCAGATCAAGGCCATCAAGCCCAGCGAGCTGGAACGCGTGATCGTGGACACCACCGTGCAGGAGAAGGCCATCGCCCACCCGGTGGACAGTCGGCTGCTGGAGATTGCGCGGCACAAAGTGGTGAATGCTGCCAAACGAGTGGGCATCAGTTTGAAGCAGACATTTGCGTTTGAAGCCAAAACGCTCAGACGCCAGGCCGGGGGTTACGCCCACGCCAAGCAGTTCAAGCGTTTGAAGAAAGCCGTCAAACGCCAGCGCACAATCCTCGGGGTGGTGATGCGTGAAGTGCAGCGCAAGCTTGATGTGTTGGTGGCACCCGGGCCGACAGCGCTGAGTGCGCTCAAGACCTGGTTGGAGCGGGCCGAACGCATCCGCACGCAACAGCGAGGCGACAAGGGCAAGCTGTACGCGCTGCATGCGCCTGAGGTGGAGTGCATCGGCAAGGGCAAGGCCAGGAAGCCCTATGAGTTTGGTGTGAAGGTCAGCCTGGCTGTCACGCACCTGCGTGGTTTGATGGTGGGGGCCAGAAGTTTCCCCGGCAACCCGTTTGATGGGCACACATTGGCTGCGCAACTGGAGCAAACCAACAACCTGATGCAAGACCTGGGGCGTGTGCCCAAGCAAGTGGTCGTGGACTTGGGGTTCCGGGGCGTGGACGCGGACAACCCGAACGTGGAGATCATCCACCGTGGCAAGTACAAGTCACTGACCAAGGTGCAACGCAAGTGGCTCAAACGGCGTCAGGCCATCGAGCCGCTGATCGGCCACACCAAGGTGGACCACGGCATGCAGCGCTGTTGGCTCAAAGGCGAGTTGGGTGATGCGCTGCACGCACTGAGTTGTGCGGCGGGGTACAACATCCGCTGGCTGCTGCGGGCTATCGCGGCCAAGTCTGCAAAAGACGCGAAGGCGTTTTTGTTGACCCTGCTCGGGCTGAGCTTATGGGGTCAACTCAGGGCAGCCAGGGCACGGCTCGGCGCAAAAAACTTGCTCGGTTGGAAATTCACGCCATCGTCAGTAATGGCTTGCGGGGTGAAATGAATTTTGCAGGGCCGACGATTTACGTTTGCTCTCTAGTGGGCCGCAAGCGGGTTTTGGCGACATCAAACTACCCGCGCGGCAAGCGGGCTCGTCCATCATGCCGGGCAAAGTGAACCCGGTCATTCCTGAAGTCATGAACCAGGTGGCGTTTGAAGTGATTGGCAACGACGTCACCATCACCATGGCCAGCGAGGCGGGTCAACTGCAGCTCAATGCCTTCGAGCCCATCATGGGCTGGGCCATCCACAAAAGCTTGACCCATTTGACCCACGCCTGCAAAACCTTACAAGACAACTGCGTGCAAGGCATACAAGCCAACCACGAATTGCTGGCCAAGCGGGTGGCCGAGTCCGTCACCTTGGTGACGGCGCTCAATCCCATCATCGGATACGAGAAGGCAGCCTTGATTGCCAAAACAGCGTTGGCGTCCGGCGGCACCATTGCTGATACAGCGCAACTGCTGGGCATCATGTCGAGCAGCGATATGCAAGCATTGCTGGTCCCGGAAAAGCTGACGCAGCCGGTTCGTTTGGTGGTCTGATTTGGATTTTTCCGTGCCCATGCTTTGCGCGCAAATACCTTTGGTAACACAGGTAAACCTGGAGTGATTTTGAAGAGGTGCTGGGTTAGAGTGATTGGTTAATTGGCGCACCAGGAACTCCACGAAAGTGGCAAGGTGCTTGCTTAGACAAATGATTGATTGATAAGAACTGGAGGCCGTTTTGGGCACATGGGACTGGCAGGTGTTTTTGAAAGACACCGGAGGGGGGCAGACCTACCTGCAGTGGTTGATGTCGGCTTGGGGCTGGACCCTGTCTGTGGCTGCATTTGCTTTGGTTGTGGCCTTGGTGGTGGGCTCCTTCATGGGCATCTTCCGCACCACACCCAACAAACTCTTGGTGGCTATTGGTGAAACCTGGACGGAGTTGTTCCGCAACATCCCGCTCTTGGTGCAAATTTTTCTTTGGTACCACGTGTTGCCATCGATCTTTTTGTCGCTGCGTGAAATTCCCAGTTTTGTTTTGGTCGTGTTCGCACTCGGTTGTTTCACCTCGGCGCGTATCTCAGAACAAGTCAAAGCGGGCATTCAAGCCTTGCCCAAGGGCCAGCGTTATGCCGGTTTGGCAATGGGTTTGACCTTGCCGCAAACCTACCGTTATGTGCTGTTGCCCATGGCGTTTCGCATCGTCATTCCGCCGCTGACGTCGGAGTCGATGAACATCATTAAAAACTCCTCCGTGGCGTTTGCGGTGAGCATCGCTGAACTAACCATGTTTGCGATGCAAGCTCAAGAAGAAACCTCACGAGGCATTGAGGTTTATCTCGCCGTGACAGGTTTGTACTTTGTCTCTGCATTCACCATCAACCGCTTTGCGCTCTTCCTGGAGCAACGCGTTCAAGTGCCCGGCATGATTGGGGGCGGCAAATGAATTTGAATCTTGATTTTTCATTCGTCAACTGGGAGGTCGTTTCGGCCTTCATCGTCAAGGGTTTTATCTTTTCGATTCAGTTGACTCTCATCGCCATGGTTGGCGGTATCGTGCTGGGCACCTTGTTGGCCTTGATGCGTTTGTCGGGTAAAAAATGGCTGGTCTTGCCTGCTGCGGCCTACGTCAACACCATGCGCTCCATTCCGCTGGTGATGGTGATCTTGTGGTTCTTCCTGTTGATTCCTCTGCTGATCGGCAAGCCGATGGGGGCGGAAATTTCTGCCATCATCACCTTCACACTTTTTGAAGCGGCCTATTACTCCGAGATCATGCGCGCCGGTATTCAGTCGGTGCCTAAGGGCCAGGTGCATGCGGGTTATGCGGTGGGCATGACCTACCCGCAGTGCATGCAACTCATTGTGTTGCCGCAAGCCTTCCGCAACATGCTGCCAGTGCTGCTGACGCAAACCATCATCTTGTTCCAAGACACGTCGCTGGTATATGCCATTGGTGCCTACGACATGCTCAAGGGTTTTGAGATTGCCGGTAAAAACTTCAACCGTCCGGTTGAAACCTACCTGATTGCGGCCGTGGTGTACTTCATCTTGTGCTTCAGCCTGTCGATGTTGGTACGTCGCTTGCAGAAGAAAATTCAAATCATTCGTTAAGTGAACCTAGAAACAGCAGTTGACCGCTTACTTCCGCTGGTAAAACCTAACGACCATGCAGAATTCTTCACACGAAAACCATTGCCTCTCGGGTGAAAGCGCTACACACCCGATTGAGCCGCGCTGTGGCACGCTGGCGGCGTTGCTCCTCGTTGCGGGCGCGAGCCCGCCGCCTCGTCCCGCCTTGCCAGCGCACCACATCGCAGCCCACTCGGGCGTGTCCAACTACCGTTTCTAGGTTGCATCAAGAAAGACTCTCATGATTGATATCAAAAATGTTTCCAAGTGGTACGGCAGCTTCCAGGTGTTGACCGACAACACCACGTCCATTCAAAAAGGTGAAGTGGTGGTGGTTTGCGGCCCTTCGGGCTCGGGCAAATCCACGCTCATCAAAACCGTGAACGCACTGGAGCCGTTCCAAAAGGGCGACATCGTGGTGGACGGCATTTCCATCTCTGACCCCAAAACCGACTTGCCCAAATTGCGCAGCCGTGTGGGCATGGTGTTCCAGCACTTCGAGCTGTTCCCCCACCTTACGGTGACCGAGAACCTCACGCTGGCACAAATCAAAGTGCTCAAGCGATCGCAAGACGATGCCAAAGTCCGCGGTCTCAAAATGCTGGACCGTGTGGGCCTGATGGCGCACAAAGACAAATTCCCAGGCCAGCTCTCCGGTGGTCAGCAGCAGCGTGTGGCCATTGCACGCGCCTTGAGCATGGACCCCATCGTGATGTTGTTCGACGAGCCCACCTCGGCACTCGATCCTGAGATGGTGGGCGAAGTGCTGGACGTGATGGTCAAACTAGCTCAAGAAGGCATGACCATGATGGTCGTGACCCACGAAATGGGTTTTGCACGCAAGGTCAGCCACCGCGTCATCTTCATGGACGCAGGCAAGATCGTGGAAGACTGTAAACGCGACGACTTCTTTGGCAATCCCGATGCCCGCTCACCGCGTGCCAAAGAATTTTTGTCCAAAATTCTGGCGCACTGAGTTCCGCCCTGGGGTGAAATCTCGGGGTCCGTTGACCGCGGGTGCGAAAAGGTGTCGCAAGTTGCCCATCACTTTTGGCGGAGGTCACCATCCGCGCACCTGAGCAAACATTGTCGAGCAACCCCAAGGTCCCTCACCGACCGTGGCGCGTTTTGTGGCGAGTGCTGTGGTCGCTCGTGGCCTTATTGGTCATTGTGGCGTCAGGTGGGTGGGTGTATGACCGCAGCCTGAGCCAAGGTGCACGTAACCTAAAGGCCGAGTCCAACGACAGGCTCGATTTGTTCGCTTCTGTGGTTGAGGGGCGGCTGCGTCGACTGGAGCCAGTGCCCGCCACCATTCAGCTCAACTCAGCAGTCTTGACGCTGCTGCAACAACCCAGCGCTGAACACGCCATCGCAGCGAATGACTATCTGACTCGATTGAATGCCCATTTGGGCAGCGTGGCGGTGTTTGTTCTGGACATTCGCGGCATTGTGCTGGCCTCCAGCAACCACAGCCAGTCTGACGACAGTCGGCTGGCCGAGGACGTTTCTTATCGGCCGTATTACCTCGAAGCGCTGGCGGGACGCGGCACACGCCACTTTGCCATTGGCAGCGGCGGCGAGGCGGGCTACTTTGTATCGCACCCCATTTACGACGGCTCGCGTGTGGTGGGGGTGGCCGCCATCAAAATCGGCATTGCCGCACTGGAAGAAACTTGGTCCATGCTGGGTGCTCCTGCTTTGGTGGCCGATGCCAATCAGGTCGTGATCTTGTCTTCCCAGGCCGATTGGCGTTACACCTCGCTGACCCAGTTGCCCACTGACCGTCGCGTGGACTTGCAAATCAACCGCACTTACGGTGCCTTGCGCCTGCCGCTGTTCCCATTGACTGTCAAATTGGTTGTTGACGAGGACAGCCAAGAAGTACAAGGTGTGGTTCGTGACGAAGGAGCTGCCTCGACAGCGGTGGCGCGAGGTTTACAGCCCAGCAAGGCTGGCGTGTTGGTCCTGGGACGCACGCTCGACGGCATGGACTGGCGCGTGCTTATTTTTTCTGACCTCAAACCGGTTCGCGATCAAGCGCTGTTGGATGGAGTAGGGGGCGGAATTGCAGCCGCATTTGTGATTTTGTTGGTGCTGTACTGGGCGCAGCGCCAGCGCATCGAGCGCCAAAAACTCAGTGCCAAACGCATGCTGGAAGAGGCCAATGCCGAGTTGGAAGAAGAAGTCGGACGCCGCACCCAAGAACTCCTTGACGCCAACTCACAACTGCGCAAAGAAGTGAGCGAACGACACCAGGCGGAACAAACACTGCGCGCCGCACAGGACGAGTTGGTGCATGCCGGAAAAATGGCCGTGCTCGGTCAACTGGCCGCCAGCATCACCCACGAACTGACACAACCGTTGGGGGCGATCAGAACGTTGTCTGGGAACGCTGCCGAGTTCATGCGCCGTAACAACCAAGACGCGGCACAAGAAAATTTGTCCATCGTGGCGCGGCTCGTCGACCAGATGGGCCGCATCATTGACCCGCTGAAAAGTTTCTCGCGCAAGTCCACGGCGCGACCTGAAGCCACTGATGTGGGGCGCATATTCGAACAAGCCTTGTTTCTGTTTGAGCTGCGGCTGCGGCATGAGAAGGTGCAGGTTAATAACCATTGCACGCCTGGCGCTTTTGTGGCCTGGTGTGACGCCAACCGACTGGAGCAGGTCTTGATCAACCTCATCGCCAACGCACTGGATGCCATGCGCGACGCGCCGCAAAAAGCACTGCGGTTGCAGGCCGAGCTGCAGGCGCAGCAACCGCCCATGATCGCCATTCATGTTCAAGACAGTGGCAAAGGTTTGAGCGAAACCGACTTGGGGCGTTTGTTCGAGCCCTTTTACACCACCAAAGCCAGCGGCGCGGGCTTGGGGCTGGGTTTGGTGATATCGCGTGATATTGCGCGAGAATTCGGCGGTGAACTCCAAGCCGCCAACGCCTGCGATGGCGGGGCATGTTTCACACTCACCGTACCTGTCTTTCAGACGCACCACCTTGCGCCATCACCATGAACCGTGAACTCAGCGTTCTTTTGGTGGAAGACGATGCCGCCATGCAGCTGGGCTGCGTGCAAGCCTTGCAGTTGGCTGGCATTGCAGTGCGTGCATTTGACAGCGCTGAGGCTGTGTTGCCTCACATCAGCCCCGGCTTCCCGGGCGTGGTGGTCACCGACATGCGATTGCCAGGCGCAGATGGCTTGTCTGTGATTCGCGAGTCACATGACATCGATCCCGAGTTGCCCATCATCATGGTCACAGGTCATGGCGACGTGAGTTTGGCTGTCCTGGCCATGCGCAGTGGGGCCTACGACTTCATCACCAAGCCCTTTTCCCCCGAGCAACTGATTGAAGTGGTGCAGCGAGCGCTGGAGAAGCGTCGCCTCACCCTGGAAGTGGCGCAACTGCGCCGTGCACTGTCTTTGCGTGAAGGACTGGAGGGTCAGCTCGTGGGCCGTTCTTCCCTCATTCAACGTGTACGCCAATTGGTGCTCGAGGTGGCCGACTCCCCTGTCGACGTGCTGATACGCGGCGAGACTGGCACGGGCAAAGAGGTGGTCGCACGTGCCTTGCATGAACACTCGCGTCGCAGCAAGGCCCCCTATGTGGCGCTGAACTGCGGCGGTCTGCCCGATTCCCTGCTGGACAGTGAACTCTTTGGCCATGAAGCAGGTGCTTTCACCGGCGCACAAAAAAGGCGCATTGGACGTATCGAACATGCCCACGGTGGCACCTTGTTTTTGGACGAACTCGAAAGCATGCCCATGGGCGTGCAAGTCAAGCTGTTGCGGGTGTTGCAAGAGCGGTCCATCGAACGGTTGGGCTCCAACCAAAGCCTGCCCGTGGACGTGCGTGTGGTGGCAGCGACCAAAGACGATCTGCTGGCCCGCGCACAACAAAACACCTTTCGCGCCGACTTGGTTTACCGCCTGAACGTGGTCAACATTGAACTGCCGCCGCTTCGTGACAGGCGCGAAGACATTCCCCTTTTGTTGGAGCACTTCATGCTGCTGGCCGCCAGCCGTTATGGCCGTCCCCAGCCCGTGCTGCCTCAAGCGCAGTTGCGACAACTCATGACCCGTGATTGGCCAGGCAATGTGCGCGAGTTACGCAACGTGGCCGATGCCTTGGTACTGGGCGTGGGACCACAGTGGGTGTCGCCACATGCGGCAGGCCCTGAAAACTCTCCAGACGATACCGAACCCTCACTGACCCAAACGGTCGACCACTTTGAGCGCAGCCTGATCTTTGACGCCTTGCAGCGCCACGCAGGGAATGTGGTTCAAACCGCCAAGTCCCTGCGCATTGCCAAAACCACCTTGACCGACAAAATCAAAAAACACGGTCTTGGTAAAAACTCGGGCAATGAGCTGGAGTGAGTCGGTCCGTCAAAAAAAGTTGATCCATACCGCACCCAGCCGACACCCGGCGTTCGGGCACGCTGGTGGCGACCAAAACTCAGCAAAGTAGACCAGTTGGCTGTGTACGTGCATGCGCCCGCCCAGCGTGTCCAACGTATCGAATTGAGCAACGAGTCGATTCATCCAGCGGGTAACTGTCTGCCAAATCAACGCAGCATCACGCCGGTTCCTGATTTCCTCCGCCTCTGCTGGGATGAGCTGCCGTTTCTTGTGTCAACCCAAACCCCACCACCTCCGTATCCACCCCATTGATCCGCAAACAAACCCCGTGCTCGCCGGGGTAGTGTTTGCGCGTGGTGACCTCACGAAACCGGTGGCTGCGGCGGAAGGTGATTGACTCACCTGGTGCCAAAGTCAGCAACGCCCCTTTGAACACCTTGGGTGAATGTTGGCCGTTGGCTTTGAGAAAGTGCAGCACGTAGTCGATGGTGAGTTGCTGGGGCACTTGGGCGGTGGAGCGGAGCAGCATTTGCATCTCCAGCACCTCACCTATTCGAAGCGACGGCGTGGACAGGCGCAGTGCGCCTTTTTTGAGCTGCGGCGGATAGCGGTCGAACACCGCCAAGGCAGCAGCGTGACCTTGTTTGATCAACCCTCGGCAGGCATGGCGCAGCAGGGCTTCGCGCTCGGGGCTGGCGCCGCGTCGCCAACTGGCTGCCAAGGTGGTGATGAGTTCTGGATGGTCTTTGCTGATGTCGTTCAAGTGGTTAGCCACGGATCGGCGCACATAAGGAGAGGCGTCGTCACGCAACCGTTCCAGCAGCGGCAGCATGGGTGACGGGTCACGTTTGAGTTCAGGCAATTGCATGGCCCATGGCAAACGGGGGCGGCTGCCTTCTGAGACCAAGCGGCGCACATGGTGGTTGGGATCATCCACCCACGTTCTCAGAATGTTGATGGCGCGGCCTTGATCGGCCAGCAGGAATGGGCGCACGGCGTACTCGGCGGTGAAACGTTTGGTCATCTCGCGCAGCAGTTGCATGGAGCGGTCAAAGTCCTGCAGGCCGTGTTGTGCCACGACCTGGGCCAGCGGCAAGATGCCCCAGCCGCAAATGCCTTCGTCGCTGGCGGGTTGGTTGGCATGCTCCAGTTCGTCGGGGTGCAGCATGGCGAGCAGGATGCGCTCGCGTTTAGCAGGGTCAGCAGGCAAGGCCGCATGAACATGGTCGGCAATCAGTTGGGCACGGGCTTTGAGTTCCAGCGCATCGAGTTGACCCAGCACGCTGGTTTCAAACGCCACGGGGTCGAACTGCTTGATGTGGCGACGCAAGTGCCGTGAGGTGCAGCGCACGAGCTCGGGTGAGAACAAGTTTTTGAAGGGTTCCATTTTTTACTCTCGCTTCTACTGAGTCGGCCCTGCAAAACCCCTGCAACCCGCATGAATGCTGGCGATATGGGGTAAATGCTGACGACGGGATCTCTCAGGAATCGTTATCGGAGAGTAATTTTTCTGGGGGATTTGCATGACAGCCACCGCAGACTTCTTTCGCGCACGCCTGGACGGGATGGTCGATCACAAACATCCACTGGTGGTTTTGAGCAAACGGCTGCCCTGGGCCGCGATTGAACAAGCCCTGGCACCGCACTTCGCTCGCCAGGCTCGCCCAGGCTCCAAGCGGGTGACGGCGGACTTGTTGGGAGCGCATGAAGTCGAATTTGGCAACGGCATCAGCCCCGCAGGCCGCCCGCGCCTGTCAATTCGGCTGATGGCCAGCTTGCAGTACCTGAAGAACTCCTTCAACCTCAGTGACGAAGAACTCGTTCAGCGCTGGAGCGAGAACGTGGTGTGGCAGTTCTTCAGCGGCATGGAGTATTACGAACCACGCTTGCCCTGCGATCCAACCCAGATCGGCCGCTTTCGCCGCGCCGTGGGCGAAGAAGGTCTGGAGCAGTTGCTCAAGGCCACCATCGAGACAGCGGTGCAGATCAAGGCCATCAAGCCCAGCGAGCTGGAACGCGTGATCGTGGACACCACCGTGCAGGAGAAGGCCATCGCCCACCCGGTGGACAGTCGGCTGCTGGAGATTGCGCGGCACAAAGTGGTGAATGCTGCCAAACGAGTGGGCATCAGTTTGAAGCAGACATTTGCGTTTGAAGCCAAAACGCTCAGACGCCAGGCCGGGGGTTACGCCCACGCCAAGCAGTTCAAGCGTTTGAAGAAAGCCGTCAAACGCCAGCGCACAATCCTCGGGGTGGTGATGCGTGAAGTGCAGCGCAAGCTTGATGTGTTGGTGGCACCCGGGCCGACAGCGCTGAGTGCGCTCAAGACCTGGTTGGAGCGGGCCGAACGCATCCGCACGCAACAGCGAGGCGACAAGGGCAAGCTGTACGCGCTGCATGCGCCTGAGGTGGAGTGCATCGGCAAGGGCAAGGCCAGGAAGCCCTATGAGTTTGGTGTGAAGGTCAGCCTGGCTGTCACGCACCTGCGTGGTTTGATGGTGGGGGCCAGAAGTTTCCCCGGCAACCCGTTTGATGGGCACACATTGGCTGCGCAACTGGAGCAAACCAACAACCTGATGCAAGACCTGGGGCGTGTGCCCAAGCAAGTGGTCGTGGACTTGGGGTTCCGGGGCGTGGACGCGGACAACCCGAACGTGGAGATCATCCACCGTGGCAAGTACAAGTCACTGACCAAGGTGCAACGCAAGTGGCTCAAACGGCGTCAGGCCATCGAGCCGCTGATCGGCCACACCAAGGTGGACCACGGCATGCAGCGCTGTTGGCTCAAAGGCGAGTTGGGTGATGCGCTGCACGCACTGAGTTGTGCGGCGGGGTACAACATCCGCTGGCTGCTGCGGGCTATCGCGGCCAAGTCTGCAAAAGACGCGAAGGCGTTTTTGTTGACCCTGCTCGGGCTGAGCTTATGGGGTCAACTCAGGGCAGCCAGGGCACGGCTCGGCGCAAAAAACTTGCTCGGTTGGAAATTCACGCCATCGTCAGTAATGGCTTGCGGGGTGAAATGAATTTTGCAGGGCCGACTACTGAGATTCACATCAACTGCAACACTACCCACCGTTCAGGCTGAGCCCTTCGACGGGGCTCAGGACAGGCCTGTCGAAGCCAGCGCAAGCCTCGGTGCAGGCCCTTCGACAGGCTCAGGGCGAGCGGGCTGGAGGTTGTCGTGGTGAGGTAAACATCAACAAGCACGCGCACAAGAATAAACAGCGATTTCAGGCCTCCAACACCGGCGGGATCGCCGCCGCCAAATGGTCGTACACCTGGCGCACCACGGCATTGCCGCGTATCTCGCGGTGCACCGCCAGCCAACAAGGCAAGGGGGGTATGCCCAGTTGGGGTAACAAGCCACGCACGCCGGGCCAGTGGGCCAGGTTGTAGCGGGCCACAAACCCGATGCCTGCCCCAGCGGCCAACAAACGCCCATAGGCCACTTGGTCGTCGGTGCGCACGCTGAAATGCTCGCGGGTCAGCGTCAGCCCCATTTTTTTGAAACCTTGTTCGATGGTGGTGTCGCGGTCGTAACCGATCAGGCGGTGCTGGAGCAGGTCTTGCGGTTTGCGCGGTGTGCCCGCTTGCGCCAGGTAGCTGTCGTGGGCAGCGGCAACGATGTGCACCTCGCCCAATTTGCGCGCCACCAAAGAGCCTTGTGCGGGCCGCACCATGCGCACCGCAATGTCGGCTTCGCGGCGCAGCAAGTTGGTGATTTGGTTCGACGCCACCAGCTCGATCTGAATGCCGGGCTCGGTGCGTTGCAACTCCGCCAAGATGGGCGGCAACAAATAGGTAGCCGCCACTTGGCTGGTACTGATGCGCACCGTGCCGGTGGTGCGGCGGCGACTGCCCACCAGTTGCTGCGTGAGGCCTTGCGCCCCCGCCTCCATTTGCCGCGCCGAATCGGCAATGGCCAAGGCCAAAGCAGTGGGCGTGACGCCGCGCCCCGTGCGCTCAAAGAGGGGCGCGCCGAGCTGCGTTTCCAGCTCGCCAATGTGGCGACTCAAGGTGGGCTGCTGTTGCCCCGTTTTGCGGGCCGCACCCATCAGGCTGCCCGCGTCGAGTACCGCCAAAAAGCTCTTGACGAGCGCCCAGTTGAATAGCTCAGACGGAGTTTTATCCATGCATGAATGTATAGCTGGTATGGAAACATCGTCAATTGTCGAATGGTATTGCTTGGCAGACACTGACTGCACTTCAACGCCTCAACAACGGTCCACCATGAACAACTCCGCTGTCCCCACACCCACTTCAAACCCGCGAACCGTGCTCATCCTGGGCGCGGCCGGCCGCTTGGGTTACGCGGCCACACAGGCTTTCGCCCGCGCGGGCTGGCGCGTGGTGGCACAAGCACGGCGCGCCCCAACGGCGGGATGGCCAGCAGGGGTGAAACACATCACCAAGCCCTTGCAAGCGACCTCTCAACTCTGTTCGCAAGCGGGCCCCCATACCCAAGCGGTGGTGTATGCGGTGAACCCGGTGTTGACACGCTGCTCCCAGGACATGTTGCCCTGGGCCTGTGCCGGCATGGACGTCGCCCAGCGCTTGAAAGCGCTCTTCATATTGCCGGGCAATGTGTACCCGTTTGGAGAAAGCATGCCGCCGCTGCTGACTGCACAAACGCCAATAGCACCCAGCACCGTCAAAGGCCGTTTGCGCGCCGACCTCGAGGCCGAAATGCGGGCACGCAGCACACAAGGCTTGCGCTGCACGGTCTTGCGGGCGGGTGACTTTTTTGGGGGCGGGGCGGGCAGTTGGTTTGATTTGGTGATCGCCAAGTCCTTGCAACAGGGCCGCTTGGTGTACCCGGGCCCACTCGGTGTGCAGCATGCCTGGGCCTACCTGCCCGATCTGGCCCAGGCGATGGTGCGCTTGGCGCAGCAGAACACCTTGCCCGCGTTCAGTGAGTTTCAGTTTCCGGGCCATGCAGTCACTGGCGAAGAGTTTCTCGCCGCGCTGACCTCGGCGGCGACCTCTCTGGGCTTGACACCCGTCAGAGGCTTCAAACACAGCCGCTTGCCCTGGCCCTTGATTCGTTTGGGCAGCTGGGTGGTGCCGATGTGGCGTGAGCTGGTTGAGATGGAATACCTGTGGCGAGTGCCGCATGCGCTGGACGGCAGCGACTTACAAAGGCAAATCGGCGAGGTGCCCACCACGCCACTGGTTCAAGCACTGACGCAATCTCTGCTGAACCACATGAATACCCGCCTGTCGTCGCAAGCTGCTGCACCGGCTGTTTGACGCCCTATTTTCCAGCCGCGCCGCACATGCAATCGACTGACTTGTTCACGCCAGATCACCCAGGAAAAACCTTTATGAATACCGCTCATCCGGTCTCAACGACCCCGCCCATTTCAACAAAACTGTCGCGCACCGCAGCCACCTTGCTCATCGTGGATGGCCTGCTGTCGCTGGCCCCTGTGGTGATTCTGGGCGCGGCTTTCGGTTGGCCCGATTCCCTGCGTTTTCCGGCCGCCACTCAACTGCAGGCCATCGCTGCCAAGCCTGATGCCTTGGCCTTGGGTTATGGCCTTTACTTGCTCTACTCCATGCTGGTGGCACCCGCGATGATTGTGCTGACGGTGCGCCTCTTCGGCGGACTTCAAAGTGCCCTGGCCTGCACCGTCGCCGTGCTGGCGGGTTTGTCCGCCTTGGCGCGGTGCATCGGCATCTTGCGCTGGCTCACGGTGATGCCTGCGCTGGCGGTGGCGCACGCAGGAGCCGACCCTGGTCAGCAGCAACTGATTCAAACCTTATTCATGGCTTTGAACCAATGGGGCGGCGGCATCGGTGAGTTGCTGGGGGTGAGTCTGTTCATGGCAGCGGCGATGGGTGTGCTGAGTGTGGGCGCGTGGATGCAGCAGCGTTTACCCATGTTGCTGTGCGCCTGGGGTTTGATTTGCGCACTGGTGCTGGGGGGCCTTTCCCTGCCCGCCCTGCGTTTACCGGTGGAGGTGCCGGTTGCGCTGGCAGTGTCCATGCTCAGTTTCTGGATGTGGGCGGTGGCGGCCTGGTTGTTGTGGTCACGACGGGCGTCTGCATCCAGGGCTGCGTGACTACAATTCATTGCGGGCGTGAGGCTCGCATTTCTCGCGGCCGGTTTCACGCGATCTGTCTGGACACCCATGCCAATCAACCTCCCCCAACCCACCCGCAAACCAGCCCGCCCCAACTTCTGTTCTGGCCCATGCGCGAAGCGTCCCGGCTATGCGGTGGACCAGCTTCAACTCGACACCCTAGGCCGCTCGCACCGTTCTGCCATAGGGAAAAAAGCCCTCGGTTTGGCTTGCTCTGAAACGGCTCGGCTGCTGGGTTTGCCCGAGGGATATCGGGTGGGCGTGGTGCCGGGTTCAGACACCGGAGCCATCGAAATGGCGATGTGGTCCCTGCTGGGGCCGCGCGGTGTGGATGTGCTGGAATGGGAGGCGTTCAGCAGCGCCTGGACGACCGACATCGTGGAGCAATTGAAATTGCCCCACACCCGCATCCTCAAAGCCCCTTACGGCGAGATTGTCGACCTGGCCCAGGTGAACTTTGACAACGACGTGGTGTTTGTATGGAACGGCACCACCTCCGGGGTCAAGGTGCCCAACGGCGATTGGATCGCCGATGATCGTGAAGGCTTGACCTTCTGCGACGCCACCTCAGCGGTATTCGCCATGGAGATGCCGTGGCACAAGTTGGACGTGGTGACCTACTCGTGGCAAAAAGTTCTGGGTGGTGAGGGCGGTCACGGTATGTTGATACTCAGCCCGCGTGCGGTCGAACGCCTGGAATCCTACGACCCACCCTGGCCCATGCCCAAAGTATTCCGCATGAAATCCGGCGGCAAACTGAACGAAGGAATATTCAAAGGCGACACCATCAACACGCCCAGCATGTTGTGTGTGGCTGATTACCTGGACGCCCTGCAGTGGGTGGAAAGCATAGGTGGCTTGCAAGCCACCATCGCGCGCAGCGAAGCCAACCTTCAGGTGCTGGAAGATTTTGTCGCGGCCAATGATTGGATTTCCTTCTTGGCCAAGGACAAAAAAACGCGTTCCAACACCAGCGTGTGTTTAACCCTGAAAGCCACGGAAGACCAAGTCAAACAAATGGTCAAACTTTTGGATACCCAAGGTGTGGCCTACGACATTGGTGCCTACAAAGATGCGCCTGCAGGTTTGCGCATTTGGTGCGGTGCCACGGTTGAAAAATCCGACTTGCAGGCGCTGATGCATTGGTTGACTTGGGCTTACGGGCAAGTTGCTGCTTAGAGCCGCTAACAAAACCGTTCGGGCTGAGCTTGTCGAAGCCAGCGCGTACCTCGGTGCAAGGCCCTTCGACCTCGGGGCGAACGGTGTATGCAGTGTTTTGTTAGCGGCTCTTAGTCTCACTGGCAATCCGTGCGACACCGAACTCCGTTCGGGCTGAGCCTGTCGAAGCCAGCGCGCCACGCCGAAGGCCCTTCGACAAGGCTTTGAGTCCTGAGCCCCGTCGAAGGGTCAGGGCGAACGGATTGAGACACGTCTACAAGGATCACGGTCATGCACAAAGTCAGAACCTACAACCAGATCTCTGTCAAAGGCCTGGATCGTTTTCCTCGTGAATCGTTTGAAGTCGGCAGCGACATTGGCCACCCCGATGCGTTTTTGATCCGCAGCCAAAAGCTGCACGATGTGGCGGTGCCGCCCTCACTGCTGGCCGTGGCCCGTGCCGGCGTGAACAATGTGCCGATTCCGGCCTACAGCCAGCAAGGCATCGTGGTGTTCAACACACCGGGGGCCAATGCGAATGCGGTGAAAGAGTTGGTGATGGCTGGCATGCTGCGCTCGGCGTGCGGCATTGTCCCGGGCATGGCTTATGTGGGCAGCCTCACCCACAGACCGACGCGGCCAGCGTGCCGCAGCGCGGCTCAACGGGGGCGTCCATCTACGGGTGTGTAGCGCTCGGACCAAATTGGATTTGGCACTCGAAGCCGAGAAAGTGAGCATTCGTGCGGTGTTGCGGGGCATAGAAGAGCGACCTGGTGAAATATGCGGGCGAGCGCGGCAGGCGCTGGGTCTTGCGTTGCAAGGAATTCAGCATGGGGGTACGGTGCTGTGGAGGCGACACCTCGCGGGGTAGGTCGCTTGGATCGGATTGTTCTGAAATCGCCCGGTGTCAAAACAACTGACCTTGCCCCTCATCTGCCGCCCGCTTTCGGCGTTTCTTGGATGCCGTTGGCGGTAAGCCGCTCTTGCGCGAACCGTGTTTGTTTTGAATCTGCGCCGCTTCCGCATGCGCAGTGCTGGACTTTCGCACGCCGTACAAACGGTCTTTGGCCTGCTGCAGGGCAAGCTTTTCGTCAACGATGGGTGGCGGATAGGCCGGAGTACCGAACTCAGGCACCCACTGCTGCACATAGAGGCCTTGCGGGTCGTGGTCACGCGCTTGTTTTGATGGCGAGTAGATGCGCAAGGTGTTGATGCCCGTGGTGCCCGACTGCATCTGCATTTGGCTCCAGTGAATACCAGGCTCGAAGTCCAAAAACTGGCGCGCCAAAAACAAGCCGGGTTCGCGCCAGTGCAGCCACAGGTGGTAGGCCGCAAAACTCACCAGCATGGCCCGCATGCGAAAGTTGAGCCAACCGGTGGCGCGCAACTGGCGCATGCAGGCATCCACCATGGGGAAGCCGGTTCGGCCTTCGCACCAGGCTTGCAGACGCGCGCGGTGTATGTCGTCCTGGCTCACGCCGTCACCGGCACGCAAACCGTCGGCAGAACGCGCGAAGTTGCGAAACTCAATGGCGGGTTCGTCCTCCAGCTTTTGCATGAAGTGGCAATGCCAGCGTAGACGGCCTGCGAAACCACGCAAGGCATAAGCCAATGTTCGGTCGGTGGTGGCAGCGATGCAGCTTTCGGTCGCTTGATGAACACAGCGCATGGAAATCGTGCCAAATGCCAAGTGCGCACTCAAACGGCTGCAACCTTCTTCGGCCGAGACAGGGCTGGACAAAGCGCGGCGGTAGTCGCGCCCACGGCCTGCGAGGAAGCTGTTCAAAGTCGCCCATGCTGCTTGCTCGCCTGCAGGGGGCGATGGCGCGGTCAGAGGTGCCAGCCCCAACTCAGTCAAGGTGGGCAAGGGCGAAGGCTGCACGCCAGGTGCTGCTTTGAAACCAAGCCCGACATCAGCCTCGGGCGCATTCATGCGCTGCGCCCAGCGTGCAGCCCAGCCGTTGCGGCCCTTCAGCCGTCGCACCACGCCGGTTTGCGCCACCTCCGTCCACAACACGCCTTGGCGGCGGCACCAATCGGCCACGGCCAGATCGCGGCTGTAGCTCCAACCCGGGCCGGTTTCTTCATGGCTGAAGAGGTGGCTGAAAACAAACTCGCGCCGCAGGTCTTGCAGCACCTGGGTCACTTCACCCACGCGCACCAGCAAGGGCAAGCCGCGCTCCGACAGCACCGCTTGTAAGGCCCGCACATTGCTCAAATAGAAATCGACATGGCGCGGGTCACACTCGGGGCTGCTCAACCACTGTGGCTCGATCACCACCAGGCAAGCGGCTGCTTCAAAGTGCGCTGCCTCGACCAAGGGTGCATGGTCGCGCACCCGCAAGTCGCGTTTGAGCCAGACGAGTGCAGCAGCCACTGACGAACAACCTGTTTACTTCACCAGTGGCCGCACCGTGGTGAAGCCGCCGTCTACCGCAATCACTTGGCCGGTGAGGCGCGCAGCGCCAGAGCCCAAGAGCCATGTCATGGCCTCGGCGACTTGTTCGGCGGTTTGCACGCCGCCAAGCGGGTACTGTTTTCCCGCGCCTTCGCGCATAGCAGGCAGCTTGAGCATGTTGGCCGTCATCGGTGTTTCTGTCATGCCGGGTGCTACCGCATTGATGCGTACACCTTGGCTGGCATAGGTGGCGGCGCTGCTGCGCACCAAGGCTTCAACGCCGCCTTTGGCCGCCGCGATGGCTTCGTGGTTGGCCACGCCAATGCGGGCTACGACGGAGCTTGCAAACACCGCCGCGCCTGGGCCACCTTGCAGCGCATTGAGCCAGGCTTGCAACATGAACACTGCGCTGTCGAGGTTGATGCGCATGACCTCGCGGTAGGCCTCCAGCTTGGTGCGGTGCAAGGGCGCAATCAAGGTGCTGCCCACGGCGTGGGCCAACATGAAAGGAGCAGCGCCGAGCGCCTCTTGGCAAGTGGTGATGGCCAGCAGCGCCCCTTCGGGCGTGGTGGTGTCGGCACTGATGCGCAAAGCTGCATCGACATCGGTCAGGCGAGCCGCATCACGCCCCACCGCCACTACCTGGTGGCCCTGCGCGTGCAGTTGCTGTGCCAATGCGCGGCCGATGCCGCCGCTTGCACCTGTGATCATGGCAATGGAACTCATGGTGTGCTTTCGGGGGTTGATACGCAAAAGTGGGTTACGACTTCAGTGCTTCGATTCAGGCTGATCCCAGCGCCGCGCTATCCGCTGCAGCAGGGGCCTTAAACGGAGGAACAAACGGTACACGCCTTCCATGATGAACGCAGCCCCGGGCAACTGGCCCAGTTTGGCCAGCCAGCGCCATCCCGGCAGCGTCGACCACAGCAACAAAAAAGCACGGGCACCGCTGCTTAACGTGCCGCTCTCATCCTGTACATGAAAACGTGCCAGCAACTGTTCTCGGGTCACGTTGGCTGGCAATTCCAAATTCGCGGCATTCACATCAACATAACAAACCGGTGTGGTGGATGGCATGCCCGCATAAAACGATATCTCTCGTCGGCACAGTGGGCAGGCACCGTCGTACAGCACGGTCAACGGCGCTGCCGACGCTACAGCGGGTGGTTTCAGCATGCGGGTACCTCATTGGCTGCGAGTAATTCGGAGGCCGATTCAAACCCACGCGAGGCGCGGGTCCACCATTTGGAGAAAGAATTGCAGCGCATGTCCACGGGCGGGAACAAGGCGGGTTTGGCTTCGCACTCACACCAGGCCTTCAGCCAGCGGTCCAGATGAGGCTCGCTGATGCTACGCACTTGCCTTGCGCCGGACAAAGCTTGGCCGATGCTGCGCTCGTCTCCCCACCAGCGCAGCTCGGTCAATTGCTTCATGCGCGCATCCACGAACCGCCAGCGTTTGTCACTCCAGGGCCAGGCCCTGTGAAAGTCGGCCACATAAACGCCCAGCACCAGGCTGTTCGAGGGCAAATTGGGGGGCAATGCGCCCAAACACCAAGGGTGCACCAGCCACACGTCGCGGCCGTGCGTGTCAGCGGCTTGGGGCGTTTGCAGGTGCAGATCGCTTGGCGGCTTTGGTGACAACACCAAGGCGTCCGGGACGGTGTCTCCTTGCTGGTCATCAGCCCGCAGCCCTTCGCGCGATGCGGGTGTTCGCGCCCATTCGTCCAGCGACTGGTAGCTGGTGTCAATCACGGTGCCTGGGCTGTGCCACTCGGCGGGCGCATCACGTGCCACGTTTTCGGCGTTGAACAAATAGGGCTTGGTGCTGCCGGTGCCTGCGACCCATTGCCAACTCAAGTGGTTGCTGGCGAGGTCTCCGTCCAGCAAATGGCCATAGAGCCAGTCGGCACCCACACGCCAGAACACCTTGCGCACATGCACCACGTAGCTCGCCAGCCACATGCGTGCGTGGTTGTGCAACCAGCCGGTGTCATGCAGGCACCGCACGGCAGCATCCACAGCAGGCACGCCCGTGTTGCCTTCGCGAATATCACGCGGTAGCTCGCGAAGGTAGGCGTCGTCGGGCAGCGGGCCCACGCGCAGGGATTGGAATATGTCATCCCCTCGGTGCGACCACACATGATGAAAGTATGCGCGCCAGCCCAGTTCAAACACCAGCTTGTGAGTCGCAGGCAGCGCATGGCGAGCCACCACGGCAGTGAGCACCGCGGTCATGGAGACAAAACCGTGGGTGATGTAAGGCGACAACCCCGTGACCGCGCCATTCAATGCGTTGCGGCTGCGAGCGTAAGCGCCAGGATCAATCGCCTGAATACGGGCCCAGGCCTCGTCCAGTGTGGGTGGGTGCGACTCAAACATGGGCCATCGCTCCCACCTCACCGCAGCGTATCGCGGCGGCACGTTCGTTCACCGCTTGTTTTTGTTCAGGCGTCAGCCGCGCGATGTTTTTTACCTGCAAGGCCATGCGGGGATTCTTGGCCAGCAGGGTTTCATGGCGCATCAAAAAATCCCAGTACAAGGTGGTGAAAGGGCAGGCGGTCTCACCACTGCGTTGTTTGGGGTCGTAGCGGCAACCCACGCAGTGCGGGCTCATGCGGGCGATGTACTGGCCGGTGGCGACATAGGGTTTGCTGCCCATCACACCGCCATCGGCATACTGGCTCATGCCCAAGGTGTTGGGCAGCTCCACCCACTCCACAGCGTCCACGTAAACGGCCAGATACCAGGCGTGCACTTGTTGCGGCTGCACGCCCAGCATCAGAGCAAAAAGGCCTGTCACCATCAGGCGCTGAATGTGGTTGGCGTAGCCGTGTTCCAGGGTTTGCGTCAACGCATCACGCAAACAGGCCATGTCGGTGGCACCCGTCCAGTACCAAGAAGGCAGAGACTCTTGGGCATTCAGTGCGTTGCGCTCCAAATACCCTGGCATCTGCGTCCAGTAGATGCCGCGTACATACTCGCGCCATCCCAGAATTTGCCGGATGAAACCTTCCACGCTAGACAGGGGTGCATGGCCCGCATGCAAAGCCGCCTCTGCGGCGGCCACCACCTCGCGCGGGTTCAACAGTTTGAGGTTGAGGGCAGCCGACAAATGCGAGTGGTAAAGCCACGGATTGCCCGGCCACATGGCGTCTTGATAGCGGCCAAAAAGAGGCAGGCGCTCTTTGATAAAAACTCGCAGAGATTGCAGCGCCTGGTCCCGCGTCACAGGCCAGGAAAAACTGTCCAATCGGCCGGGGTGTGCGGCAAAGTGTTTTTCAACCAAGGCGATCACCTCGGCCGTCAGGGCATCGGGCGTGACAGTGGAGCGCTTGGGCACCGCGTCAGGCCCGCTTTTGCCGAAGGCCTCGCGGTTGTCTTCATCAAAATTCCATTGATCACCCAGTGGTTGATCGGGTGAAGTTGATTGCATCAACACGCCATGGCGTTTGCGCTGTTCGCGGTAAAAGTACTCCATCCGCAAGGACTTTCGCCCTTTGGCATGGGCGGCGAACTCGCGCACAGTACAAAAGAAATGCCGGTCTTCGCGGATGTCCAGGACCAAATCGTTCTGTGCCGCCACCGCTTTGATTGCTCGCAACACACGCCAGTCGCCGGGCGCGGTCATCACCAACTGCTGGGGCTTGAACTGCTCGATGTCAGCTTGCAACTGCAAGGCCAAGCTGCCTCGGTTGTCTGTTGCATCGAGCTGGGTGTAGTGCACGCGGCGACCGGCGTTTTCGAGTGACCAAGCGAAATAACGCATCGCCGCCAAAAACATCGCCGTGCGCGGTTTGCTGGACCACACATGGGTGGACTCTTCTTGGGCCTCGGCCATCCACACCGCGTCCAACTCAGCGTCAAAGCCGTCGAAGGCCGCAGCGTCCAGATCGAGTTGGTCGCCTAAAACGATGACCAATGAACGCAAATCAGACCCCCGCTTTTTTTTGGCGGCGACAGGCCTCGGAGCACACCTTGACCTCGGCCCAGTTTTTGGCCCAGCTTTTGCGCCAGGTCATGGTCAACCCACACACCCCGCACAGCTTGCTGGGCAACGCGCTTTTGTTGCCGCGAAATGAGGCCGCGCGGGACGGTGTGCGTGGCGGCGCTGTCATCTCAGCCTTTTTTGGCCCAGGCCGTGCACCAACCGGGCCCGGCGACTTGTTTGGCACCAAACAGCGGGCAGCCGGCTTGTTTGTCGGTGGCTTTGCCTTGGTACAGCGCGCAGTTGCTGCAGACCTGCCCTGGGGCGTACTTGGTGTGCTTCTTGGCATCCACTCGTTTCGCATCGGCCACATAAGCCAGGGCCACGGCCTGCGGGTCTTTCTCATCGAGCAGGGCTTGCGCTTGGGCTGCGGTGCCGAGGCCAGCGCCGGTGGCAACGATGGTCATCAAAAAAACACGTCTTTGCATGGTCATGGGGAACTCCTTGGCTTGAGGCTAGTGCTGCGACTCTGAAATAACAAAACATGAAAGCGTGCCTTCGCACCGATGGCGGCGTTGCAAATCCTCGCGATACCCCGGTATCGCTGCGGTTTGCGCCTTGCCATCGGCACGAATTCACCGCTTTCATTTGTTCCGTTATTTCAGAGTCGCAGTACTAGGGAACGGGTAGGACGGTGGTCGGGACATCGGGTGCCGAGGGCGTACACCAGTGAATGTCATAGCAGCAGTCGATGTCTGACGCCAGAATGGTAGTGCTTGGCGCGACATATAGGGGTCACGGTCCGTCAAATAGATCTATGTTGTTGCATAAATGGAGTCAAAGGCGGGTCATGTTGCGGATTCACGGCTGGCTCAGATATTTCATCAGGGGCGCACCCACGCACTGCGGCGTGAGCGCGTCCTTGGTGAAATATGCAGGTTGAGTGATGTTGCCTGGGGTGCCTTGGGTGGGTCAGACCCACTGCAGCAATACCTTGAGCAAATCTTGCGGCGCACTGACCATGGGGTCGTGGCCTGTTTTCAGTTCGTGCACCGTCCAACCCGGCTCGGCACGCACGCGGTGGCGTGACGCATCAATGGTGGGCAAGGCGGGCGAGGTGCAGTCGATGAAATGTCGGGGCCAGCGCTGCACCCGCTCGCGGTCAAAGGGCAAGGCTGCGTCGTAACAACCGCCAGGCTGCGGTGTTTGACGGCGTTGCACCCAACCGAGGTCTTCGCCGTGCAGGCCAAAGACCTTGGGGTTGGGTGGGGCCAGTTGTCCCGACTCGGCGATCATGGCCCGCCGCGCAGTTTGGGTTTCGCTGGCGTGACCGCTGGACCAAGACTCGCCGGGTTCTGGCACCACGGCGTCCACGTACACGAGGCGAGACAGACATTCGGTGACCACCTGCTGCGCCACGCCCGTGATCACCATGCCGCCGTAGCTGTGGCCTACAAGGATGGCCGCTTGCAGCTCTTCATATTCGATCAGCCCACACACGTCTTGCACATGGGTTTGCAGGGTGACGGATGGCGACATCAGATGCGCGCGTTCGCCCAAACCGGTGAGGGTCAGCGCAAACGCGCGGTGCCCGGCAGCGTGCAAGCCGGGCAGCAATTTCTTCCAGCACCAGCCGCCATGCCAAGCGCCGTGAACGAGAACGAAATCAGCCACCGGCGAAACCTCACTCCTCCAACAAACTGCGCAGCATCCACGCCGTTTGTTCATGCACCGCCAGGCGCTGGGTGAGCAGGTCGGCGGTGGGCTCATCACCGGCTTGGTCTACCGTGGGAAAGAGGCTGCGCGCGGTGCGTGCCACGGCTTCGTGGCCCTGCACCAAGATGCGGACCATCTCCAAGGCCTTGGGCGGCGTCGTGGGCGCATCGGGCAAGGACGCCAAAGCGGCGAATTGTTTGTAGGAACCCGGGGCAGGATGGCCCAGCGAACGAATGCGCTCGGCGATCGGATCTACCGCATTCCACAACTCGGTGTACTGCAGCATGAACATCTGGTGCAGGGTGTTGAACATCGGCCCCGTCACATTCCAGTGGAAGTTGTGAGTGTTCAAGTAAAGAGTGTAGGTGTCGGCCAGCAGGTGTGACAGGCCCTTGGTGATCGCAGCGCGGTCTTTATCGCTGATGCCAATGTTCAGCGTTACAGCAAGCGCTGGGGTGCGGCTTTTGGTTTTCGCCATGGTGAGTTTCTCCTTGTGGTGTTGGGGCAGTGGTCAGACGTGGATTGTTGCGCGTCCATGTTGCCGGTGATGCAAGCAGGGGAAAAACGCCCTCAAATCACGACAGTTCCGGCCTTCAAAACAGTGGGTGGTCACTAGACTTTCTGGCATGGGTTCGATTCATGTCGGGCCCCACACCATCACTTAACAACCACTGAGGAGGCCCCTGGTATGAGCAGCGTTGATCGATATTTTTCAGGTTCTGTGAATCTACCGGTGATGCCCGAAGTGGCCAGCCTGCTGATACGCACCTTTGGCGATGACAACGCCTCGCTCGACGACTTGGCCCAGGTGCTGCGCAAGGACCCCGCCTTGGTCGCCAAGGTGCTGAGACTGGCTAACTCCGCGCGCTACAGCCCCGCCCACAACGTGGCCAACCTGAACGACGCGGCCGCCACATTGGGCACAGTGACCTTGCGCAATCTGGCCCTGTCTGCTTGCATGGCCGGCGCCTTCCCGTCCTTGCCCGGCATGGATCTCAAGCGTTTTTGGAAACATGGCCTGGCCTGTGCCCACTACGCGGTACTCTTGTCCCGCGCTGCCTTATTGGATACCGAGATCGCTTACCTGGCAGGTTTGATGCTCAGAACCGGGCAGGTGTTGATGCTGCAAGTGGATGCCAAAACTGTGCAGGAAATCGAGGGTTTGATCACCGAGCCGGGCGCACGTTTTGGCTGGGAGCAAACACGGCTGGGGTGCACCCACAGCGATGTCACCGCCGAACTGGCACGTCGGTGGAAGTTTCCCACTCCGCTCGTCTATGGTTTCCAGTGCGCTGCCGAGCCCTTGGCGGCCAAACCGTTTTCTGCGCTGGGTGCGGTGCTGCACCTGTCAGAAGTCCTGGCCGATGCGCTGGATCAAGGCATTCCAGGCCATGAGGCGCTGAGCAAAGCGGAGCCCGATTTGGTCGCCCACGAGCACGTGGACCTGGCTTGGTTGAGCGAACATTTGCTCGACCCGGCTGCGTTGGCGCAAGAGACCGAGCTGTTGGTCAGTCGCTGAATTCGGCGGGCAGACCGCCGCAAAACGAGCCGCTCTCGCTTCACGACAACCGTGCCACGCCCGGAAGTGCACACGCATAAACCGCATTTCGCAGCGCTGCAATCGCTTCATAACGCGTGAAGGTGCGCCGCCAGGCCAGCACCACGCGGCGGGTGGGGGCGGTCCCGCTGAAGGGGATGTAGCGCACATGAGGAGAAGTCACCATGTCCAGCGGCACGCTGAGTTGGGGCACCACGGTGATGCCCATGCCCGAAGCCACCATGTATTTGATGGTTTCGAGTGACGAGCCTTCAAAGGTTTTGCGGATGCCGTCGGCATCGCTTGAGAAACGGGCGTACTCGGGGCAAACCTCCAGCACATGGTCACGAAAGCAGTGGCCCGTGCCCAGCAGCAGCATGGTTTCCAACTTCAGCGCTTCGGCGCTGACCGACTTCAGCTGGGCCATGGCGTGGGTGGTGGGTACGGCGACCATGAAGGGTTCGTCGTAGAGCGGCGCCACAGCCAATCCAGTGTCAGGAAAGGGCTCAGCCATGATGGCGCAGTCGAGTTCGCCTGTGCGCAGCATGTCGAGCAAACGGGCGGTGAAGTTCTCCTGCAAGATGAGGGGCATTTGCGGCACGCGGGTGATGGCGTTTTTCACCAAGTCGGGCAACAAATAGGGGCCGATGGTGTAGATGACGCCGACGCGCAGCGGGCCTGCCACCGGGTCTTTGCCGCGTTTGGCGATTTCTTTGATGGCCGCCGCTTGTTCAATGACTTGCTGGGCTTGGCGCACGATTTCTTCGCCCAGCGGTGTCACGCTGACTTCGTTGGCACCGCGCTCAAAAAGTTTGACATCCAACTCTTCTTCCAGCTTTTTGATGGCCACGCTTAAAGTGGGTTGCGAGACAAAACAAGCTTCGGCCGCACGCCCAAAATGCCGCTCGCGGGCGACTGCCACGATGTAACGTAACTCGGTCAGTGTCATGGCGTGGTGTAAGTGGTTTGACGTTGTCGACCCGCTTCAGAGTTTGAACAAGAAGTCAGTGATGCGTTGGATCAGGTTCATCCTGGGCTCCTGAATTGGTGGCTTGGGCGCTCGACCCACTGATTGTGAGACATGCGCCCTGCGGAGTTTGCTGCCTCCAGCATGGCATAGGTTCACGCTTTCAAAAACTCCGCCCTGACCCCGCGCCAACGCGCCAGGTGCTTTTGAGCGGCGCTGGGGTGATGGTCGAGCAGTTGTTCTGCCGCTTGTCGGGCTTGGTGCACCAGGGCCAAGTCTTCGCTCAAATCCGCAAAACGCAGCAGCGGCACACCACTTTGCCGCGCACCCAAAAATTCGCCGGGGCCGCGAATTTCCAAGTCACGCCGCGCAATCTCAAACCCATCGGTCGTTTGTGCCATCGCTTTGAGACGATCTTTACCGGTTGGGCTCAAGGGGCCGGTGTAGAGCAGCACACAAACACTGGCGTTCGCGCCCCGCCCCACCCGACCCCGCAGTTGGTGCAGTTGCGACAACCCAAAACGCTCGGCGTGTTCGATCACCATCAGGCTGGCATTGGGCACGTCCACCCCCACCTCAATCACCGTGGTGCTCACCAGCACCGCCATTTGACCAGAGGTGAAAAGTGCCATCACGGCGGCCTTTTCCGCAGCGGGCATGCGGCCATGAAGCAGACCCACCAGGGTGTCAGGCAAGGCCAGGCAAAGTTGTTGATGGGCCTCGGTGGCGTTTTGTAAATCCAGATTCTCAGACTCTTCAATCAGCGGGCACACCCAATACACCTGCCGCCCTTGTTCCACCTCGCGGCTGATTTTTTTCACCACGTCGCCACGTTTGTCGTCGGAAAACACCTTGGTGACGATGGGCGTTCTTCCGGGCGGCAGTTCGTCGATGGTGCTGATGTCCAGGTCCGCAAACACCGTCATTGCCAGAGTACGCGGGATGGGTGTGGCGCTCATCATCAGCAGGTGGGGCTCCAGGCTTTGCTCGTCCAGTTTGTTGCGCAAGGCCAGACGCTGGGCCACCCCAAAACGGTGTTGTTCGTCGATGATGGCCAGGCCCAAGTTGGCAAACTGCACCTCGGCTTGAATCACCGCATGCGTGCCCACCACCAATTTGGCTTGCCCGCTGGCCACGCGTTCCAGCATCTCTTGGCGGCCTTTGCCTTTGCGGCTGCCGGTGAGCCAGGCCAGCCCAATCCCCAAGGGTTCCAACCAGGTGATGAGTTTGCGGAAATGTTGTTCCGCCAGGATTTCCGTGGGCGCCATCAATGCACATTGCCAGCCCTGCCCCATGGCGATGGCCGCACTCAAGGCCGCGACCACGGTTTTTCCTGAGCCGACATCCCCTTGCAGCAAACGGTGCATGGGAATCTCGCGCTGCAGGTCTTGGGCAATTTCCTCCACGACACGGCGCTGCGCGCCGGTCAGCGTAAACGGCAGCGCGGCCAGCAGTTGTTCATGCAGGCCACCAGCCACCAGCTTGAATGCCGGAGCGCGTTGCAAGGCGCGCTCGCGCCGCGCTTGCAGTTGCGAGAGCTGCTGGGCCAGCAGCTCGTCAAACTTCAGGCGCAACCAGGCCGGGTGGCTGCGCTCCTCCAATTGCGCCAGAGGTACATCCGCCGAAGGTTGGTGCAGGAGTTGCAGGCTGCTGCGCAGCGAGGGCAAGCCAGGCGGCACGAGTTCAGCCGGGATCACCTCGGACAAATCTGCACGGTGCACCCCAGAGGCCACGGCCTTGCGCAAATACGCTTGCGGTAATGCCGCGCTGGTGGGGTAAACCGGTGTGAGTGCGGTGGCCAAAGCGGCCCCGTTACTCACCGCTTTGAACTGGGGATGCACCATCTCCAGCCCCAAGAACCCGCCGCGCACTTCACCGCGCACCCGCACCCGCTGGCCGACGGCCAATGTTTTTTGGTGGCTGGCGTAGAAGTTCAAAAAGCGCAGCACCAGGACATCGCCTGCCTCGTCTTGCATTTGCACGATGAGCTGCCTGCGGTTGCGGCTTTGAATTTGGCTGTCCGTTACCACCCCCTCCACTTGCGCCAACTCGCCATCCCGCAACGCCGCTACCGCAGTGAGCTGGGTTTCATCTTCATACCGCAGTGGCAGGTGCAGGGCCAGGTCGATGTCACGCATCAAGCCCAACTTCTCCATGGCCTTTTGCGGCCCGGATTTCTCCTTGCGCGGCGCGGGGCTGTCTTGGGCACTGGTTGGGGGCATGGGACAATTCTGCCCTTCAATCACTTCCTTTGGCACGGGCTGCGTCAGGCCCTCAATGGCATGTCCACCTTTTCCTCAATCAACCACCCCCCCCGCGCTTTCACACTGAGCGACTTCGATTTCGACCTGCCTGCCGACCTGATCGCCCAGCACCCTGCGCCCGAGCGCAGCAGCTCGCGGTTGCTCGATGGGCGCCAACAACCGCCAGTGGACCGCATCTTCCGCGAGTTGCCCGGTTTGCTGCAAGCCGGGGACTTGCTGGTGTTCAACGACACCCAGGTCATCAAAGCCCGCCTCTTTGGCAGCAAAGACAGCGGCGGCCACGTGGAGGCTTTGGTGGAACGGGTGCTGCCCGGCACTCAAGAGGTTTGGGCCCATCTGCGTGCCAGCAAAAGCCCCAAACCCGGCAGCACGGTGCACTTTGGAGACCACGCCTCCACAAAAGGATTCGACGCCGAAGTGCTCGGCCGCTGCGGCCCCGACGGTGGACTTTTTCATTTGCGTTTTCCGTCCGACCCACTCCAGCTCTTGGCCAGCCACGGCCACGTGCCATTGCCGCCTTACATCACCCACGAGGACTCCTCTGAGGACGAACGCCGCTACCAAACCGTGTTCGCCAAACACCCAGGCGCAGTGGCCGCACCGACCGCCGCTTTGCATTTCGACGAGCAGGTGCTGGCTGCACTCAAAGCGCAAGGCGTACACAGCGCCAGCGTCACCCTGCATGTGGGCGCAGGCACTTTTCAACCGGTGCGGGTGGACAACATTGCTGAACACAAAATGCACAGCGAGTGGTTTGAAGTGCCACAGGCCACGGTGGACGCCATCACACAAACCAAAATACAAGGCGGCCGCGTGCTCGCGGTGGGCACCACCACTTTACGGGCCTTGGAATCGGCTGCCCGCACAGGCGAACTGCAAGCGGGCAGCCGCGACACCGACATCTTCATCACGCCCGGATTTGACTTCCGCGTGGTGGACAAACTGCTCACCAACTTTCACCTGCCCAAAAGCACCTTGATGATGTTGGTGAGCGCCTTTGCGGGTTATGACAACGTGATGGCGCTGTACCAACATGCCATCCACCAGCGTTACCGCTTTTTCAGTTACGGTGACGCGATGCTGCTGGAGCGTTCAACCGGGCGTTGAAGTAGGCTTGTTGCCATGCTGCGGCTTGCGCCCGGTGACTTTCTCAACACCACTTTCTAAACGACGCCAAAAGCCGACCTCTTCCAACAGAGGGTTCAGGAAATTGGTGATCACGCAGTAGTGCGAGTTTTTCTCCCCTTGATGGTGGCGACCATGGTGGCGCGGTGTTTGCAACAGATATGCACGCTGTAAACGCAGCACCCACCACGGTTTTTCACTGGCGTTTTGGTGTGTCCATTTGTGGATTTGGTTGGCATTGACCGACAACACTACAAAGAGCAACACCGCAGGGTTGAACCAACCCAAGCCCCAGGCCAAACACAACAGTGCAGAACCCACGAAAAACAGATCCCAGGAGCTTGCCCACCAGCCTTTGGCCAAAAATGCGCGGGGGCGCTCGTGGTGCAGGTCGTTTTCTTCGGCAATTTTGTTGATCAAGGCAATCTTTCGTTGCGGCTTGACGCGTGCATAGGCGTCTTCCGCCCAATGCACCACACCCGACACCAAGTCGGCCAACAACACCGCTGCAATCAAACTGGTTCCGGTGGAACCGATGGCTGAACCCATGGGCTCATTTCTCCAAGGCACCTTCACATGAAGGTGGGCGCATCGTGCGTGCGACTTGCGCGCGCTTCAACTGCCAAAGAGCGAGTGTTGACTGTTGATACCAGCAGCATCTATCGAAGCGGCTACGCATCCCCCAACTTGAGGGGCTGCGACCATTCAAGCTTGAGTTTGTTCCTTCGTGTAGTCACAGCGGGCGTTGGACGAAGTCTGCGCCCCGTCCGTTCCTAGCGAGGCTCAAGCGTCGGTGTGGGGGGAGCGCGCAGCCGGCCCGGGTCCCTCCAGCCTGTAGCCTAGCCCGCGCACTGTCTGGATCAGCGCGGTCGCATGGCCATCGTCGATCTTGCTGCGCAGGCGGCGGATATAGACATCCACCACATTGGTCAGCGGGTCTTCGCTGTGGCCCCACACGCTGGCCAAAATGCGCTCGCGGCTGAACAGCCGCCCCGGTGCGCTCATGAGAAGCTCCAGCAGGGCCAGTTCGCGCGCTGTCAGCGTCAGCGGCTGACCGGCGCGGCTGGCTTTCATGCTGTCGCGGTCCAGCACCAGATCGTCCACCTGCAAGCGCGCCGAGCGGCTGGGTTGCAGGGGCTGGGTGCGCCGCGCCAGCGACTCCAATCGCGCCAGCAGTTCCTCGAATTCAAAGGGCTTACACAGGTAGTCATCGGCCCCCATACGCAAACCGGCCACACGGTCCTCCAGCGAGCCCATCGCGGTGAGCATCAGGATGGGCATGGCCACGCCGGCTGCCCGCAGCGTCTGGCAGATTTCCATGCCGTTGATGCCGGGCAGCATCAGGTCCAGCACCAGCACAGTGGCTGGGTCGGTCGGCTGGGTCTGGCGCGCGGTTGCTTGCGCCAGCGCCAGACCGTCGTGGCCGTTGGCCGCACGCTGCACCTGGTGACCTTCGGCCCGCAGCCCGCGCAACAAAAAATCGGCGATCCGGGAATCGTCTTCCACCAGCAAGATATTCATGGATTGGGATGTTCGCTCAAGGCCATGGGCAGCTCACCCAGCACCTAGTCGGGATCGTTCCACTGGGGCAGCCGCAACACCGCGCAGGTGCCGCCGTCGCCCGCTGGGTTGTAAGGGCTGAGCAACTCCAGTGAACCGCCGTGCGCCAGCGCCAGCGCGCGTGCAATCGGCAGGCCCAGGCCGCTGCCACTGGCGCGGTGGCGCCGCGCGGTGCTGCCCCGGAAATGCCGTTCAAAAACCTGCGCCAACTCGTCTGGGGGAATACCGATGCCGTCGTCGATCACACGCACCTCCACCGAGCCGTCCTGCTCCTTGACCTGCCAGCGCACCACGCCGCCCGGTTGCGAATAGCGGACGGCATTGTCCAGTAGCAGCATGAGCAGCTGGGTAAGACGCTGTGCGTCGCCAAACACTTTGTAGTGTTCCTCTGGCTGGCCCTCGGGCTTCAAGATCACGCCATGCTCACCTGCCAAGCTTGCGGCCTGACTCAGAGCGTCCCGCAAAGGCTGCTGCAGCGCCACGGGCTGTCGCACCAGGCTGAAGGTTTCCAGGTCGGTGCGGGCCATGGCCAGCAGGTCGTCGATCACCCGGCCTAACTGGCGTGAAATGTCGACAATGCGCGCCAGCGCCGCACGGTACTCGGACACTGGCTTGTCCTGCCCGCGCAGCGTCACCTCGGCCTCGCCCCGAATGGCGGTGGTCGGCGTGCGCAACTCGTGGCTGATGTCGGCCAGCAGTTGACGCCGGCGCACGTCGGTGCGGCGCAGTGAGTCGTTAGCCTGGTGCAGGTCGGTGGTGCGTTCGCGCACTGTGGCCTCCAGCAATTGACGCTGCTGGGCCTCGCGCCGCCGGTGCTGCTCCAGCTCATCGGCCATGGTGTTCATGCTGCGCGCGACCTCGGCAAACTCGTCCCGCACAGTCAAGTTGATGCGATGCGCCAGATGGCCCTGTTGCAGCGCCTGCGCACCCGCCGCCAGTGCGTCCAGCGGGCGCCGCAAGGCGCGGCCAAAGTACGCGGTGGCGCTCAGTGCGCCCAGGGCCAACAGCAGCGCAGTGCCCATCCACCAAGCCCGCATGCGCGCCAGCGACGCATCCGCCGCCGCCCTCTCGCGGTCCATCGCCGCTTGTTCACGCTCAATGCTCTGGGCAATGATCTGCCGCAAATCTCGTCCTTCTGAGCGCTCGAACACGGCGGCCAAGGTGTCCCAGGCCTGGCGTGCTTGCACGTTGGGCGACAGAGGTGGTTTCTGGCGGATCGCCGTGCTCAGCGTCTCCACGCTCTGCCCGAGTACCTGCAGCGCGTCCAGTCGCGCGCCCTGCTCTGTCGTGGCTCCTGCTTCCAGACCCATCACCGAAGCTTGCTGGGTCAGGTTTGCCAGCTCGCTCAGGATGGCGCGCATGCGCTGCTCCAGTGCGTCGCGCTCGGCCACGTCGCCGCCAGCGCCAATTTGAAACTGCGTCACCCAGGAGCGCAGGCGCTGCTTGGTGGCCGACAGCTCCACAAAACGCTGATGAATATCACTGGCAATTCGGCCACGCACCACTTGCCGCTCGGCCTCGCGCGCGGCCAGCACCGCAGCCACCGCCTGCAGCACCACGGCAGCAGCCAGCAGAACCAGCACCGCACTGAGTCGTCGTCGAAACATGGAGGCATTGTCAGGGCGCTGCGGGCCTGGCGGGAGCATTCATCTGGCGTTCATGTGAACGTCAGGGTCTGCTCATCTGCCATTCAAGCTGGGTTCAAGTGAGCGCCTTTCAATAGCAGCTGTGAAGGCGTCAGGCCCGCCGGGCCTCACTTCCCAATCCCATCCACCAAGGAGTTTCCAACATGTCCATTCGCTACCTCGCCCCCGCAGCGCTCCTGTGCTTCAGCGGCCTGGCATCCGCCACTGTGGTCAACCAGGCCATCACCGAGGCCGAGGTGCTCGCCGCCCAGAAGGGCTGGTGCCAAGCACTGGTTGACATCAGCAGCGCCAACGACAAGGGCGGCCAAAAGGCCGCCAAGGCCCTGGCTGAAAAAGTCATCGACGCCGCCTACGGCTACCAGATGGGCGTGGTGCTCTTCAAACCCACACTGACCGTGGCCCCCCAAACCTTCCGCACCACCCGCGCCGGCGCGCTGGCCTACTTTGTGGGCGGCGACAGCAATTTCCCCAAAGACACTGGCTTTGCACTCAAAGGCTGGACCAAGTGCGAGTCCAAGAACGCCGCCGTCTTCATCGCTGGCGACTCCGCCTCCACCATGGGCAACGTGATGATCACGGGCAAAGACGGCAAGGTCACCACCGTCGACAAGACCTGGAAGTACGTGAAGGACGATGCCGGCAAACTGCGCATCGTGCTGCACCACTCGTCGCTGCCGTACAGCATGTGATTGGGCGTGGGGTCGAAATTGGCACCTTGATCACCGTCCGCAGCAGCGGGTGGTCTGTCCCCCACCGCATCACAGCCCACTTGGCGCGTCCCTGGGGGAACATCCGTGCTGACCGCAGCTCAGGTTGTGCGCGCCATCCTTCGACAAGTCCTGGCCTGAGCCCCGTCGAAGGGTCAGGGCGAACGGTTCAGACTTCATCTGGCCGGGGCAACAAGGAGGCAGCGCAGTCGTGCCTGTAAACCGCCAAACCAGTGGTTTCAGCTGCGGCCGTTGCGGCGGATTCTTAGAGCCGCTAACAAAACCGTTCGGGCTGAGCTTGTCGAAGCCAGCGCGCACCTCGGTGCAAGGCCCTTCGACCTCGGGGCGAACGGTGTATGCAGTGTTTTGTTAGCGGCTCTTAATCTGGCGGCAGCTCTCTGGGCCATGCTGAGGACCAGAATGAAGATGGAACGAATCATCTGAAGCCTTGACACAAAGAGTGGAAGGTGGAGGTCGTAGATGGAATCGAATCCCCTCGCGAGATGACGCTGATTTAGGCCGTGCGTGAACGCAGCGCAAGCGCAAACCCAGGCTGGCCGCTGCCCGGCCCGTCACTTTGAACGGCACAACGCGCCCTCACAGCTTGTGCGTCGACAACAAAATGCTGGTCTCGGTGTTGGCGATGCCTTCAATTTGACGGATGCTGTCCAGCACCCGGTCAAAGGCCTCCAGGGTGTCGGCCCGCACCTCGGCCACCATGTCCCAGCGGCCATTGGTGGTGTGCAAGGCGAACACATGCGGGTTTCCACGCAAGGAGCGCAGAACTTCCTTGTCCTTGTTGCCTTCGACCACCACGTTCATCAAAGCCCGGATGCGCTGGGACTCCGCTTGCGGTTTGAGGCGCACTGTATAACCCACGATCACCCCGTCGCGCTCCAGGCGCTGCAGGCGGTTTTGCACGGTGCCACGGGCCACCCTCAGCTTTTTGGCCAAGGTGGCCACCGGCAATCTGGCGTTGTCTCTGAGCAGCGAGATCAACTCGCGGTCAATGTCATCTAGGCCTGACATATTGCACTCCAAATGCTGACACTGTGATCAGTTTATGACGCTTAATGATCAGTTGTCTGCCTTTTTGTTGGCAATGGAACGCGTCAAACTTCTTTCGAGCAGCTGGGCCGTGTGGCTATTGCTGTGTTAAGGAAATTCCCATGACCCGTTTCATCGATGTCCATGCCTTGAGCCGTTTGGTTCAAGAATTAGGCGCAACCACCTTCATCGAAGAGTTGGTAAGCACATTGAAAGAAGACTTCCTGCGCTGGGAGTCGTTTGACAAATCAGCGCGCGTGGCCAGTCACTCACCCGTGGGTGTGATTGAGCTGATGCCGGTTTCTGACACCCGGCTCTACGCTTTCAAGTACGTGAACGGCCACCCAGCCAATACCGCCAAAGGCATGTTCACTGTGATGGCATTTGGTGTGCTGGCCGATGTGGAAACCGGCTACCCGCTGCTGCTGTCGGAGCTGACCCTCACCACCGCGTTTCGCACCGCTGCAACCTCGGTCATGGCGGCCATGGCGCTGGCCCGCCCCAACAGCCGCTCTATGGCCCTGATCGGCAATGGTGCACAAAGCGAGTTTCAAGCCTTGGCCTTTCACCACATGATGGGCATCGAGGAGCTGCGGGTGTTCGATGTGGACGGCCAGGCGAGCGAAAAACTCAAACGCAACCTTGCCGCGTTTCGCGGCTTGAAGGTGGTTCGCGCCGCCTCGGCGAAAGACGCGGTGCTTGGGGCCGACATCGTCACCACCGTGACCGCAGACAAAACCTACGCCACCATTTTGACCCCCGACATGATCGAACCCGGCATGCACATCAACGGGGTGGGCGGTGACTGCCCCGGTAAGACCGAGCTGCATCCCGATGTGTTGCGGGCTGCCAAAGTCTTCGTCGAATTTGAACCGCAAACCCGCATTGAAGGGGACATCCAGCAGCTGTCGGCTGATTTTCCTGTGACGGAGTTGTGGCGCGTGCTGTCGGGCCACGCGGCGGGCCGCAACGACGACCAACAAATCACCGTGTTCGACTCGGTCGGTTTTGCTTTGGAAGATTTTTCTGCGCTGCGGTATGTGTACCGCAAGGCGCGCGAACGCGGCATTGGGGTTGAGACCGATTTGATCCCACCCACCGACGACCCGAAAGACCTGTTTCGCCACACCCGCCGTGGCGCTGTTCGGGCCAACTTGCGCACTGCAGCCTAAGCTGCAACAGTCACCCTATGAAACCCACTATCAGTTTGATCGGCGCTCCCACAGACATCGGTGCTGGCAGCCGGGGGGCCAGCATGGGCCCCGAGGCCTTGCGCGTGGCAGGAATCGCCAGCGTATTGCGTGGCCACGGGCTGGAGGTGCTGGACCAAGGCAACCTGACCGGGCCCGCCAACCCGTGGTTGCCACCGGTAGACGGCTACCGCCATTTGCCTCAGGTCGTGGCTTGGAACCAGACGCTGCACGATGCGGTGTACGCCGAGTTGGCGCTCAAACGTTTGCCCATCGTTCTGGGCGGCGACCATTGCCTGGGCATCGGGTCCATCAGCGCCGTGGCGCGTCATTGCCGCGAGACCGACAAAAAATTGCGCATCCTGTGGCTGGACGCGCATGCCGACTTCAACACCAATGCGCTCACCCCAAGCGGAAATACCCACGGCATGCCGGTGGCCTGTTTGTGCGGTCATGGTCCGAAAGAGTTGATTGAGATCGGTGGCCAAGTGCCCGCCATCCAACCGAAATGGATACGCCAAATCGGCATCCGCAGTGTGGACGAAGGTGAGAAACGTTTCGTGCACGAGATGGACTTGGACGTGTTCGACATGCGTTTCATCGACGAAATGGGCATGCGCCACGCCATGGAGTTGGCACTGGCCACGCTGGACGCCAATACCCATTTGCATGTGAGTTTTGACGTAGATTTTCTCGACCCCGACATCGCCCCCGGCGTCGGCACCACGGTGCGCGGCGGCCCGACCTACCGCGAAGCGCAGTTGTGCATGGAGATGATTGCCGACACCGGCCGCATGGCCTCACTCGATGTGATGGAACTCAACCCCGCGCTGGACGTGCGCAACCGCACCGCCGAGGTGGCAGTCGATTTGATCGAGAGTTTGTTTGGCAAGAGCACCTTGATGCGCAAACACGGAACATAAAAAAGGGTGGGCACCAAGCAGCGCCCACCCCGTGTTTGAGGCAAAAAACTTAGGGATGCTCTGCATGGCTCTTGCGAGGCTGTGGTGGCGCGGATCGGGATGGGCTACAAGGCGTTTTTTGCAGCCAATAGCTTGGCCTATTGGCAAGAAAAACAACGCCGTAGACCGCCCGAGTCCGTGCTGCCACAGTCCGCAAGGGGTTATGCAGAGCATCCTTAGACCTGTTCGCTGGCAACCGAGCGGTAAGCCACTGCACCGACGATGGCTCCAACGATGGGGGCAACCCAAAACAGCCACAACTGCTCGACTGCCCAGCCGCCTGCAAACAGGGCCACGCCCGTGCTGCGGGCGGGGTTAACTGACGTATTCGTCACGGGAATGCTGATGAGGTGAATCAGCGTGAGGCCCAGGCCAATCGCCAAGGGTGCAAAACCCGCGGGGGCACGCTTGTCGGTCGCACCCATGATGATGAACAAGAAGAACGCCGTCATCACCACCTCGCACAACAAAGCCGCTTGCAGCGAATAGCCGCCGGGCGAGTGAGCACCGTAGCCGTTGGACGCAAAACCCTTGCTCACATCAAAACCGGCTGCGCCACTGGCAATGCCATAGAGCACCGCACCAGCCAAGAGCGCACCCAGCACTTGCGCCACGATGTAGGGCAAAAGTTGCTTGCCCGAAAAGCGGCCGCCCGCCCACAGGCCGATGGACACCGCTGGGTTCAGGTGGCAACCCGAGATATGGCCAATGGCATAGGCCATGGTGACCACCGTCAAACCAAAGGCCAGTGAAACCCCATGCAGGCCAATGCCCACGCCAGGAAATGCGGCCGCCAGCACGGCGCTGCCGCAGCCGCCCAGCACCAGCCAAAAGGTTCCTAGAAACTCAGCGCTGTATTGCTTCAAGTGGTTCTCCTCGATGGTTGTGTCGTATGACAGCGGGCCATGTTGGAAGATCCGCGCATCATCGGCCAAGGAACGTCCTTGGCGGCGCACATTGTGCGCTTGGCAAATGAAAGCGATGCAACAACGCTCTTAACGGCGATTGACCACTTCCCAGCGCACTTCGTAGCGCACGTCTTTGTCGGGATCTTTGAAACTCAGGCTTTGTTGGGACCACAGTCCCTCGGTCACAAACTCGTCCACCTGCACACGACCGTGCATCAGCACCAGCAGCATCTGTTTATTTGGCGCGCGCCAATTCAGGTGATAAACCAGATCGCTGACCTGAACCCGGGCGCCACCGCTTTGAAACTGCAAAGCCACGGGACCGCATTGCCCGGCAGCTGCGGCGGTGCTGACACACAGTTGAGCGTTGTAGCGGCCCGCTGGTGGCGGTCCAAACTTCTGCGTTGGCGCGGTCCCTGCGCGTGCGCTTTCTGCGCCGACTGCATGGGGCAATCCAAGGACTCCTGTTGCAAGCCAAGCCGCTGTGGCGAACGACATTGCCAGATGATGCCAGTTCACTTGATTGCTCCTTGAAGTCCGAATTGCTGTGGAGTCGGTTTGCAGCGGCCAGGTATTACACGCCTGCTGTGAAAAATAGGGCTGCGGCTGGGGCGGGCTTTGGGGGTTCAAACAGCTTGTCACAGGCGCAACCACGTCGTGCGCTAACCTGCAAGTTTTCCTGGAGGCAACCGATGCCACGCACCGTGTTGGACGAAAACCGCCTGCACCCTTCCATTCGCGACGGCGTTGCCCACTGGCATGCCGATATCGTGCACAACGTGCAAGCAGCAGCCCAATCGCACCCGGTGTTGGTGGTGGGTATGGCCCAAAACCCCTGTTGCCGTCGCGCTCGCAAGACCCTGCGTGGCGCGGGCATCGAACACCACTATCTGGAGTACGGCAGCTATTTCAGCCAATGGAAACCCCGTTTGGCGCTGAAGCTGTGGAGCGGTTGGCCCACGTTTCCGATGGTGTTCGTCGCTGGCAATTTGATCGGCGGCGCGGCGCAGTTGCAGGCCTTGGTGACCAGCGGCGAGATCAAACGTTTGTTGCAGACACCATGAGGTGTGCGGGGATCAACGACTGACATCGGCGACGCTCGGACTCCTGGGGATTTGCCCTCGCATCAGTGCGCTCAACTCGCAGGCATACTTCGCGCCTGACGCCTCAGCCTCCCACAGAACACCATGCAACTCATTGGCATGCTCGACTCGCCCTATGTCCGCCGTGTGGCCATTTCGCTGCAACTGCTGGGGCTGCGGTTTGAGCACCGCTGCGTGTCTGTGTTCAGGCAGTTTGCGGAATTCCAAACCATCAATCCTGTGGTGAAAGCGCCGTCCTTGGTCTGCGATGATGGTCAAGTGCTCATGGATTCCAGCCTGATTCTTGATTACGCCGAAACGCTGGCTTTTCCACGCAGCCTCTTGCCCACCGTGCTGCCCTTGCGGCAACAGGCGCTGCGCACCACGGGACTCGCATTGGCAGCTTGCGAAAAAAGTGTGCAGCTCGTCTACGAACAACAGCTGCGCCCCAGCGACAAACAACACGCCCCCTGGGTGGGTCGTATCACGGGCCAGCTGCTGGCAGCCTGCGATGCCTTGGAAAGAGAGGTCGCCCAACATCCCTTGCCACACCCAGCCATCGACCAAGCCGGTGTCAGCACGGCCGTGGCGTGGACCTTCATTCAGGCCATGTTGCCTCAGGTGGTGGATGCGAAGCGGTATCCCGCACTTGTCGCTTGGACCATGCACGCCGAACAGCAACCCGAGTTTCGGGCCGCACCTCACAGTGACCTGACTTATGTTCAAGCCAGTTAAGGATGCCCTGCATCACTCCTTGCGGACTTTGGCCGCCCGGACTCGGGCGGTCTACGGCGTTGCTTTTCTGGCCAGTAGCAGTGCCATTGGCTGCAAAAAGCGCCTTGTCGCCCATCCCGATCCGGACCACCACAGCCTCGCAACAGTTATGCAGAGCATCCTTAAGAAAACTTTGCCGGTCGCCGTGGGCCTGCTGGCATGGACCCCCGCGTTTGCCCAGCCCGTCGTCGCCCTCACGCCCTGCCGCATTCCCGGCCTGGCCCAGGAAATTCGCTGCGGTGTCGTTCAGCGTCCCTTGGACGCCATGCGGCCCAAAGGCACACAAATCGACGTTCACTACGCGGTGCTGCCCGCCGTGGCCAGGCGCAAACGCGAAGACGCGGTGTTCTTCATTGCTGGCGGCCCGGGCCAAAGCGCCATCGACTTGATGCCCCATGTGCTGCCGCTCTTCAGCCGCCTGAACCAACGCCGCGACATTGTGTTTGTGGATCAGCGGGGAACGGGACGTTCTGCCCCACTCCGCTGCGATCCACCTAACACCAACACCCTCGTCGCCTGGGCACAAAGCAGCGACTTGGCCCAGTCTGTGCAAGATGCACAGGCGTGTTTGAAACAACTCACCGCCTTGCCCTGGGTCAACCACCCGAGCGATATCGGCCAGTTCACCACGCCGCAGGCCATGCAGGACTTGAACGCCGTGCGTGAACAACTCGGTGCCAAAACAATCAATCTGGTCGCAGCCTCCTATGGCACCCGCGCCGCACTGGATTTCCAGCGCCAGTTCCCGCAGGCCGTGCGCCGTTTGGTGCTCGATGGCGTGGTGCCCCCTGGCATGGCCTTGCACATCAGCAGTGGGGTCGATGCCCAAGCCGCGCTCGACGCCGTGTGGGCCGCATGCAGCACCGAGCCCGCCTGCCAAAAGCGCTTTGGCGACTTACGCGCCACATGGCAGCTGCTGCTGCAAAGTTTGCCCAAAGACCAGCTCGTCAACGACCCTCGCACCGGCCAAAGCGAGGTGCTCACCATCACACGCGACATGGTGCTCGCCGCAGTGCGTGCGCCGCTTTATGTACCCAGCCTGGCCGCTGCCTTGCCACAAGCGGTGCAAGACGCAGCATCCGGACGCTGGGAGGGTTTGGCCGCATTGGCCAGTGCCACCGCACCACGCCAGGGCCCGCCGCTTTACACCGGCATGCATCTCTCCGTGGTTTGCGCGGAAGACGTCAAAAGCGCAGCCACCTCCGCAGCGGCCGCCAATACAGCACCCGACTTTGGCGACACCTTGTCACAGCGTTACGCCGCCATTTGTCCGCTGTGGCCAACGGCCCGCATACCGCCCGCGTTTTATCAACTCCAACCCAGCAGCGTGCCGGTGTTGCTGCTCAGCGGTGGCGTGGATCCCGTCACGCCCCCAAGGCATGCCAAGCAGGTGGCGCAGGTCTTGGGCAACAAAGTCACCCAGGTGGTCGTGCCTCAGGCCAGTCATGGCCTCATGGGCTTGGCTTGTGTGCCCGACCTGGTGTTTCGTTACCTCGACACCCCGGACAACCAAACGCCCCAAGTCGATGGCAGTTGTCTGCAGTCCCTGCCAAGGCCCTTGAGTTTTTCGCTCGCAGGCGACACCCCATGATCGAAATCCAGCATCTGGCCAAACGTTTTGTCGGCCGCGTTAGCCACAACGACCAGCGTGCTTGGTGGCAACGCGGCGGGCGCACCGTGATCGACGCCGTGCGTGGGTTGAACTTCACCGCTGCAGACGGACAGATCACAGGCCTGCTCGGCCCCAACGGCGCGGGCAAAACCACCACCCTTCGCATGCTGGCGGGCCTGATACCGCCGGACAGTGGCGAGTTGATCGTGGGCGGCAGCAACGTGCGACTGGAGCCACGCGTCGCCCTGGCCAAGATGGGCTTGCTGTCGGACTCACGCGGCCTGTATCCACGGCTGACCGCACGCGAAAACATTGTTTATTACGGCCAGCTCCAAGGCCTGACCCTCCAAGCTGCCCAGCAGCGCGCTGAGTTGCTGGCGCAGTTGCTGGAAATGCAGCCGCTGCTGGACCGCCGCGTGGAAGGCTTCAGCCAGGGCGAACGCATGAAAACCGCACTGGCCCGTGCCTTGGTACACGACCCCGCCCACATCGTGCTGGACGAACCGACCAATGGCCTGGATGTGCTGTCCACACGCGCCCTGCGCGACGCGCTGCGCTACTTTGCCAGCCCGGCTGGTGGCAGCAAATGCGTGGTGTTTTCCACCCACATCATGCAAGAGGTGCAACAGCTGTGCCACCACGTGGTGGTGGTGGCCGCAGGCCGAACCGTGGCCAGCGGCACCGTGGCCGAGCTGTGCGAACGCACCGGCGAGCGCGACTTTGAAAGCGCCTTCGTGGCCCTGGCCTTTGCAGAACCTGCGCTTTTGGACGCCACCATCCCTGACCCTTTGGCGATGAACCTCACCCCGCGTTTGCCATGAGCCCTTCCAGTTTCTGGCACGCCTGTGCCATCGTGTTTCGCAAAGAGTGGCTGGACGCACTGCGTGACCGGCGCACCTTGATGGTGGTGCTCTTCTCCAGCGTCTTGATGGGCCCATTGGTCCTGTGGGGACTGTCGCATCTGGTCTCCACCTTTGAAACCCGGGCCGAGTCGCGCGAGTTGTGGGCCAGCAACTTGCAGCAAGCACCCACCCTGCGCAACTACCTGGAACGCCAAACCCTCACCTTGCGTGAAGCGCCGGCCGACTACGAAGCCCTGCTCAAAAGCGGTCGCCTGGCCCACCCCGTGCTCGTGGTGCCTGCTGATTTTGAAAAAAAAACTGCGCGAAGGTGAACTGCCCACCCTGGAAGTGGTCAGTGACAGCGCCAACAAAGCCGCATCCGCTGGCGTGAGCCGTGTGATGCGTTTGCTCTCAGGCTTCAACCAGGAACGCGCCACGCTCACCCTGACCCTGCGCGGTGTGGCCCCCGATGTGTTGCGCAGCGTGCAAGTGCAAGAGCGCGATTTGGCCAACAGCCAAAGCCGCGCCTTGCAGATCACCGCCATGCTGCCCTTTTTTGTGCTGATGGCCGTTCTCTATGGCGCACTCAATGCGGCGCTAGACACCACGGCCGGCGAACGCGAGCGCGGGTCTTTAGAACCCTTGCTCACCAACCCCATGCGCCACAGCAGCATCGTGCTGGGCAAATGGGGCGCGGTGGCCGCCTTGAGCACCTTGGTGGCCGCCTTGAGCTGCTTCAGTTTTATCCCCGCGCAGTGGTTGATTCAAAGCGACAGCTTGCAAGCCTTGTTCCAGTATGGCTGGCAGGAAGCTGCTTGGTTTTTGTTGATCCTGCTGCCTTTGGTTGGGCTGTTCTCTGCAGCCTTGATGGCCGTGGCCATGCGTTGCAAGAGCGTGAAAGAGGCACAGGTCAATGCCTCGCTGGTGGTCATGGTCGCGCAGTTGCTGCCGTTGGTGTCCGTCTTCAACCAAGAGGGCGAAGCACCTTGGCATTTGTGGGTGCCTGCTTTGGCGCAAAGCACCTTGATGACGCGCGTGCTGAAAGGTCAGGATCTGGGGCTGCCAGATTTGTGGCTGCCGCTGGTGGTGTGTGCGGTGCTGACTGTGGTGGCGCTGTGGGGGGTGGCGGGGTTGTTGAAGAGAGCCGTGCGGGTTTGAAGCGGATGCGAAAGATGCAAGCGACTCCGCCTCAGGTTTCGCTTCGAGCCATCGCACCTAAGGCAGAGCCTTCCGACCCGCTCTTTATTTCACGAGCAGGTAGCGCACCAGTAACACTATCAGCCGCACCCCGCAAGAAGCAAAGAAAACAGTGACGGTTGCAGAAAAGTAGACCATAAAGCCGAGGGATGCAGGACCTTCCCCCGGTCCTGCGTCTGGCGAACTCAGCTCCGCAATAACCTCCCAAACCATCCACGATAGCGCCGCACCAAATAAAACTGTGGCCCCGAAAAACCAGCGCCACTGGAGCATCAAGCTCGGCAGCAAAGCGAGCAAGGGCAAACCGAAAAATAAGACCTTGTAAAAGGTCAGCTGGCTCACCCCAACCCGCCCTGCGCCACCGTCAACGCCGTCAAGTTCACCACGCGCCGCACCGTCGCTGATGGCGTCAGCACATGCACAGGGGCTGCGGCACCGAGCAGAATCGGCCCCACCGTCACGCCCTGACCGCCGGTGATCTTGAGCACGTTGAAGAGGATGTTGGCTGCGTCCAGGTTCGGCAGCACCAGCACATTGGCCGAGCCCTTGAGCGTGTTGTTGGGCAAGAAGCTGGCGCGGATGTCTTCGCTCAAGGCGGCATCGCCTTGCAACTCGCCTTCAGACTGAATGTCAGGCCGTTTGGCGGTGAAGAGGGCACGTGCCGCGCGCATTTTGCGGGCCGACTCGCGTTGGCTGGAGCCGTAAATGGAATGGGACAAGAAAGCCACTTTGGGTTCGATGCCAAATTGCGTGACCGCCTCGGCCGCCATCTCGGCGATCTCGGCCAGCGTCTGTGCATCCGGATCGTCGTTGACAAAGGTGTCTGCGATGAAGAGGGTGTGTTTGTCCAACATCAAGGCGTTCAGCGCGGCCATGCAGTGGGCGCCGCGACGCATGCCAATCACGTCACGCACATGCTCCAGGTGGTGGTCGTAGCGGCCGACCAAACCGCAGAGCAGGCCATCTGCGTGGCCCAGATGAACGGCCAAGGAAGCGATCAAAGTGTTGGAGCGACGCACTGCCGACTTGGCCATCTCGGGTGTGATGCCATCGCGCCCCTTGATGGCGTGGTAAGCCTCCCAGTATTGGCGGAAGCGGGCGTCGTCTTCGGGGTTGATGAGATCAAAGTCGCTGCCGGGCTTCAGGCGCAAACCCGCACGTTCAATGCGCTGCGCGATCACCGCTGGGCGGCCCACCAAGGTGGGTTTGACCAAACCTTCTTCCAGTGCAATTTGCACCGCACGCAGGGTGCGTTCGTCTTCACCTTCGGCATACACCACCCGCTTCGGCGCACTGCGCGCCGCCATAAAAACCGGACGCATGAACATGCCGGTGTGGGTCATGAACTGCATCAGGGATTGGCGGTAGGCCTCCAGGTCGGCAATCGGCCGCGTGGCCACACCCGACTCCGCTGCCGCTTTGGCCACCGCAGGAGCGATGCGCAAAATCAAACGTGAGTCGAAAGGTTTAGGGATCAGGTACTCCGGGCCAAAACGCATGTCCTCACCGGGATAAGCGGCGGCCACTTCGCCTGAGATTTCCGCCTTGGCCAAACCAGCGATTTCATACACGCAGGCGACTTTCATTTCTTCAGTGATGCGCTGCGCGCCGCAGTCCAGCGCCCCACGGAAGATGTAGGGGAAACAAAGCACGTTGTTGACTTGGTTGGCGTAGTCCGAGCGGCCGGTGGCGATGATGCAGTCGGGACGTGCGGCCTTCGCAACCTCGGGGCGAATCTCGGGCTCCGGGTTGGCCAGGGCGAGAATCAGCGGTCGATCGGCCATGCTCTTGACCATGTCGGCGTTGACGACACCCGCCGCAGAGCAGCCCAGGAAAATGTCCGCGCCTTTCATCACGTCGGCCAGGGTACGGGCCGAGGTGTTTTGTTGGTAAGCGCGTTTGCTTTCGTCCAGCTTGTCGGTGCGCTCCGAGTGGATCACGCCTTTGCTGTCGCAAACAAAAATGTGGTGGCGCGCCACACCCAAACGCACCCACAAGTCCAGGCAAGCAATCGCCGCAGCACCCGCACCACTGACTGCGACTTTGACCTCGTTGATTTTTTTACCGGTGAGTTCCAAGCCGTTGATCATCGCGGCGGCAGAAATGATGGCCGTGCCGTGTTGGTCGTCGTGGAACACGGGAATCTTCAAACGTTCTTTGAGCTTGCGCTCCACCACAAAACACTCGGGCGCTTTGATGTCTTCCAGGTTGATGCCGCCCAAGGTGGGCTCCAGCGCCGCAATGATCTCGACGAGTTTGTCAGGGTCTTTTTCATTGAGCTCGATGTCGAACACATCAATGCCTGCAAACTTGCGGAACAGGCAGCCCTTGCCTTCCATCACCGGTTTGCTGGCCAAGGGGCCAATGTCGCCCAGGCCCAGCACCGCCGTGCCATTGGTGACCACACCGACCAGGTTGCCGCGTGAGGTGTACTCCGAGGCCAGCGTCGGGTCCTTCTCAATCGCCAAACAGGCATAAGCCACACCGGGTGAGTAAGCCAGCGACAAGTCGCGCTGGTTCATCAAAGGTTTGGTGGGCAGCACCGAAACCTTGCCGCGGGTTGGGCTGCGGTGGTATTCCAGAGCGGCGTCGCGCAGGGCGGCTTCAGCGGGCGTGAGGTTGGTGTCGGAAGTGGGTTCCATGTTTGTCTCCTGCGGATGGCAGTGGTGGTTTTAAGCGCAGCGGCCCCATGACAACGGTCGATCAATTGGACGACCTCGGGGCCAATCGTTGGGAAAAAGGACAGCAAGCGTAACCTAATGCAATCAGGTCATGCACGTGGACACCGGCAGCATGCAGGGAAAGCATGGGACCATGCGGCCTCTGGGGCAGAATTCTGCTTATTGTTTTTTAACTTACTGGCTTTGCGAAAGGACGCTCCACCATGGCTGCTCGGTTTTTCAGTGTTCAAAACACCTTGGTTCACCTGCTGGGCTTGACGCTCATGGCGGCGGCGGCCAGTGCCAGCGCCCAGGGTGCACCGTCCAAGGTGCTGAACATTTACAACTGGTCCGACTACATTGCCGACGACACCATCAAGAACTTCGAGAAAGAGACCGGCATCAAGGTCAACTACGACAACTACGACAACAACGAAGTGCTGCATGCCAAGCTTGTCGCCGGCAAAACCGGCTACGACATCGTGGTGCCGGGCGCACACTTCGCCAAAACACAAATTGAAGGCGGCCTGCTGCAAAAGCTGGACCGCAGCAAGCTCACCAACTGGAACAACCTGGACAAAGGCCTGCTGGAGCAGCTCGCCAAGGTTGACCCCGGCAACCAACACTTGGTGAACTGGATGTGGGGGTTTGTGACGGTTGGCATCAACGTTGACAAGGTCAAAAAAGCCTTGGGCAGCGAGCCCCTACCCGACAACGCTTGGAGCCTGCTGTTTGATCCGAAATACGTGAGCAAGCTCAAAAGCTGTGGCGTGAGCGTGCTGGATTCTCCCTCCGAGGTCTTGCCAGCGGCACTCCTGTACTTGGGTAACCCCCCCTTCAGCAAAGAGGCTGCCGACTACGAAGAAGCGGGCAAGCTGCTCAAAACCATACGCCCCCACATCACGCGGTTTTCTTCCTCGGGTTACATCGAAGAAATGGCCAAAGGTGCCACCTGTTTGGTGATGGGTTTCTCCGGCGACATCAACATTGCCCGCGCCCGTGCACTGGAAGCCAAAGGCAAAACACCGGTCAACATTGAAGCCTTGGTACCCAAAACCGGCGCCACACTCTTCTTCGACTCCATGGCCATACCCAAAGACGCCAAGAACGTGGAAAACGCCCACCTCTTCATCAACTACATCCTGCGGCCCGAGGTGCATGCGTCACTCACCAACAAGGTGTTCTACGCCAACCCCAATGCCGCATCACTGAAGTTTGTGAAGAAAGATGTGGCCGAGAACAAAACCATTTTCTTGGACGACGCTGCGAAGAAAACCATGCATGCCCCAGATGCCCTGCCGCAGCAAATTCGACGCGTGCAGACGCGGGTGTTCACGAGTTTCAAGGCAGGGCGGTGAGGCTCCTATTGATCCCGCCTGATGAAGTCTCCACGTCCGCTCGGGCTAGCCCGCATATTTCACCAGATCGCTCTTCTATGCCCCGCAACACTGGATGAATGCTCACTTTCTTGGCTTCGAGCACCAAATCCAATTTGTACCGAGCGCTACACACCCGATTGAGCAGTGCTGCGGCACGCTGGTTGCGTTGCTCCTCCTCGCGGGCACGAGCCCGCAGCGTCGTCTCGCCTTGCCAGCGCACCGCATCACAGCCCACTCGGGCGTGTCCCTGGTGAAATATGCGGGCCAGTCGCAGCCTGGGTTGTACGCGCCACCCTTGGACAAGTCCTGTCCTGAGCCCCGTGGAAGGGTCAGGGCGAACGGTTCAGCCTTCATCAGGCTGGATTGATATGCAGACTCCTCGTACCCAGCGGGGAAGGACATGACCAGCTTCACCAAGCTGGGGTCATCAGCGCCGCGCTTTGTGCGTTAAACGCTGACTTGGCTGAAACGGCTGAGGGTTTTATCTGTTCACGCCACCCTCAGATGCACGCTCTGGCAGATTGCTATTGACGTTCTCAAAAACCATCTGACCTCACGCCGCCGCCCGCAAGCGCCCCAGCTCAGCGTAAGCAGCCTGTGAAGCATTGATGAGCGGCTTGCGACACATGGCAAAAGGGCTGAGATTGCGCGGTTGTGGTGCTCACACGGCACTTCGCGCCTTCACATCGCTTGGCGATGTGAGTGAGCCCCCAAGCCGCATCCCCTTGCGCGCCTGCGGCGCTGCGGCTTTGCCGCACAAAACCGTGCCCGTCATTCGACGGTCACACTTTTGGCAAGGTTACGCGGTTGTGGTGCCTGCACGGCACTTCGTGCCTTCACATCGACAAGCGATGTGAGCAGGCCCCTAAGAGCCGCTAACAAAACCGTTCGGGCTGAGCTTGTCGAAGCCAGCGCGTACCTCGGTGCAAGGCCCTTCGACCTCGGGGCGAACGGTGTATGCAGTTTTTTTTTAGCGGCTCTAAACCAAGAACCTGGGTGCTTCGCACTGGTCGCTACGCGACCCCAAATCGGTCACTCGACAGTGACCGATTTAGCCAGGTTTCTTGGTTATGGCTGCGGCCGGCGCTGTCGCGCCTTCACTTGTCTGCGACAAGTGAGCCTGCGCCGCAAGCCCAGAAACTTGGGCGCCTGCGGCGCGCGGCTTCGCCGCCCAAGAGCGTGACGGTCATTCGACCGTCACGCTCTTGGCCAAGTGAGATTTGTGGTGCTCACACGGCACTTCGTGCCTTCACATCGCTTTGCGATGTGAGTGAGCCCCCAAGCCGCGTCACCTTGCGCGCCTACGGCGCTGCGGCTGCGCCGCACAAGACCGCGCCCGTCATTCGACGGTCACGCTCTTGGCAAGGTTACGCGGCTTGTCCACATCCGTCCCCCGCGCACAGGCCGTGTGATACGCCAGCAATTGCAGTGGCACCACGTGCAGGATGGCGGAGAGGGCGCCGTAGTGTTCGGGCATGCGGATGACGTGCAGGCCTTCGCTGGGGGTGATGTGGCTGTCGCCGTCGGCGAAGACGTAAAGCTGGCCGCCTCGGGCGCGCACTTCTTGCAGATTGCTTTTGAGTTTTTCAAGCAACGCGTCGTTGGGGGCGATGGTGACCACGGGCATCTCGGCGGTCACCAAAGCGAGTGGGCCGTGTTTGAGTTCGCCGGCGGGGTAGGCCTCGGCGTGGATGTAGCTGATTTCTTTGAGCTTGAGTGCGCCTTCCAGCGCAATCGGGTAGTGCAGGCCACGCCCTAAGAAAAGAGCGTTTTCTTTGCCCGCGAATTCTTCGGCCCAGGCGATGATTTGGGGCTCCAGCGCCAGCACGGCTTGCACGGCCACGGGCAGGTGGCGCAGGGCTTTGAGGTGTTCTGCCTCGCTGGATTCGCTCAAGTGGCCGCGTGTTTTGGCCAGTGCCAGGGTCAGCAGGAACAGGCCGACGAGTTGGGTGGTGAAGGCTTTGGTGGAGGCCACACCGACCTCGACGCCCGCGCGGGTGATGTAGGCCAGGCGGCATTCGCGCACCATGGCGCTGGTACTGACGTTGCAGACGGTGAGGGTGTGTTCCATGCCCAGGCTGCGCGCGTGCTTGAGCGCGGCCAGGGTGTCGGCGGTTTCGCCGCTTTGGCTGATGGTGACCACCAAGGTGCGTGGGTTGGGCACGCTGTCGCGGTAGCGGTATTCGCTGGCAATTTCGACGTTGGTGGGAATTTTGGCGATGCTTTCCAGCCAGTACTTGGCCACCGAGCCGCTGTAGTAGCTGGTGCCGCAGGCCAGGATGAGCACCGAGTCCACGTCTTTGAACACACTGTGTGCGCCGTCCCCAAAGAGTTCAGGGGTGATGGACACCACGGCGTCGAGCGTGTCGGCGATGGCCTTGGGCTGCTCGAAAATTTCTTTCTGCATGTAGTGGCGGTAGGGGCCAAGTTCGGCCGCGCCAGTGTGGGCGTGCACGGTGCGCACGGGGCGCTGCACGGCTTCGAAGCGGCCAATGTCGTTCAGGTGACTGATCCACATCTTGCCCAACTGCAGGTCGACCACGTCGCCCTCTTCCAGGTAGACGATCTGGTCGGTGACGCCAGCCAGGGCCATCGCGTCGGACGCCAGAAAGTGTTCGCCGCTGGCGGCGTCGCCCACACCCAGCACCAAGGGCGAGCCCTCACGGGCACCGATCACACGGTGCGGCTCGTCGCGGCAGAACACGGCGATGGCGTAGGCGCCTTTGAGTTGGCGCACGGTGCGCTGTACGGCGTCGAGCAGGTCACCGTCGTACAGGTGGTCCACCAGGTGGGCGATGACCTCGGTGTCGGTCTGGCTGGTGAAGGTGTAGCCCTTGGCCACGAGGGAGGCGCGCAGCTCGTCGTGGTTTTCAATGATGCCGTTGTGTACCAGGGCAATGCGGCCCGCGATGGCGGTGTCGTGGTCGGCATGGGGGCCGTGCGAGAAGTGCGGGTGGGCGTTGTGCACCGCCGGCACGCCGTGGGTGGCCCAGCGGGTGTGGGCGATGCCGGTGCCGGAGGCGATGCCGTCTTCATCCACATGGGTTTGCAGCTCGGCCACGCGGGCGGTGCTGCGGGCGCGTTTGAGTTCTCCGCCTTGGTGCACGGCCACGCCACAGGAGTCGTAGCCCCGGTACTCCAGGCGCTTCAAGCCCTCCACCAAGATGGGAACGATGTTGCGGGTGCTGACGCTGCCGACGATGCCACACATGGTGAAGCCTCCTTTTTGCGGTTAGGCCCGGGCGAATTCGACGACATACACCGAGCGAGAGCCGCGATGGTAGGCAAGGCAGGGAGAAATATGCGTTCTTATTTCATTGTTTTGTGGAATTTTCGTTCACCGAAGCACGGCGATTGAATTTTCTTTCATGAATAATGGTTTCATGGAACATTCAACCGCGCCCATCGCTTGCGACGCCATCGATTGGCGCTTGCTCGACCTCTTGCAAACCGACGCCTCGCTCACCAACCAGGCGCTGGCCCAGGCCGCGCACATCTCGCCCGCCACCTGTCTGCGGCGGGTCAAACGGCTGGAAGATGAGGGCGTGATCCTGCGCCGGGTGGCCTTGTTGTCGCCCGAGGTTGTGGGGGCGGGGCTGACGGTGTTCACCGAAGTCACCCTCGACCGCCAAGGCGCCGAACACCTGGCCGCATTTGAAGCTCGCGCCGTGCTGGACCCCGCCGTGCAGCAATGCCATTGCGTTTCACCCGGCCCCGATTTCATGCTGCTGCTGCAAGTGGCCCACATGGCGGCCTGGCACGAGGTAGTGCAGCGCCTTTTCACGCAAGACGCCAATGTGCGCAATGTGAAGAGCTTTTTCAGCGTGCACCGGGCCAAGATGGAAACGCGCATCGTGCTGCCCAACATCCCTTGAATGAATCGTCCAGGCCTGGCCGCTGCACCAAGCGGGGGCAACATGAACCGCCCCACTGCGGGCGGTGCCCCCTAGAACACGACGTGAATTCGCGACTCTAGGGATCGCCTAACCAGCGCTCAGAAGAGACATTCACCCCGTGTTCACAACACGCGGGTTGGCAGGCTTACGGGCAGCGGCCACCGACACGCTTCCTTTGTTTGCTGCCTTGTACGTTCACTCTTTTTAGATTGGAGATCCACCATGGCCACCATCACCGGCGCAAAACTTGAAATCGGCAGCAATGCCAGCACGGGCACGTCCAACTGCACAGTGACCTGTCGCGTCACCTTCACCAAGTACGAACAAAACGAAATGAAAGAGGGCTTGAAGTTCGCCCTGCACTGCGCCCTGTGGGGTGAAGACAATGGCTTGGGGGCGCTCATCAACCCAGACGATTTCATCTTCAGCTACGCATCCAAACACTTCCCCGACGCCACCCCGACCAGCCCCGAAGTGGCCACCTTCACCGCCACCTTGGGCACCAACTTGCTGAACGAAGACTTCGGCACCGACGAGGTGTATGGCCGCCTGCGCTTAAAGAACCTCTACACCGGCAACGTGGTGACCGCCAAGACCAATGTGATCAAACGCAATTTCTGATCGGGTCAGATGGCCTGCGGGGTCTGCGGCATCCGCCTCAGAACACCGCAGGCCAGAGGCCGGCAAGCCGAGTATTCAGTCCTCTGGCCACACCTCGGCCAATGCCTTTCGACACGCTGCCACCAGCACATCATCGCGGCGTGTGGTCTTGTAGATGAAGGACAGCGGGCAGTCTTGCACCGTGCCAGGCCAAATGCACACCTCGCCGCGTTGCTGTGCTTCGCGGGCGAGGTCATCGCGCATGGTGGCCAGGCCCACCCCGTTGCGTACCAAACTCACCATCGAGGCTTCCTGGTCGGCTTCAATCACCGGCGTGACACTCAAGCCGTGTTCGGCAAACATCGTGCGCACCAAGCGGTGTTGTGAGCTGTTTGCGGGCGTGCCGATCCAGGGCATAGCGGCCACGGCAGCCCAGTCCGCATGGGCCATTTTTTCGCTCCATTCGGGCGGCGCAATGACCACGTACTGCAAGGTGCGCATGGGCAGGCTGGTGACCTCAGGGTCCAGCACCGGGCCGATATAAAAGCCGCCGTCAATATCGCCAGAACGCACACGCTCCAGCACCCAGCCCGAAATCCCGTGCTGCAAACGCACCTGCACTTTAGGGAAATAAGCCAGCAGCGCACCGAGGAATGAGCCCAGTCGAATCGTGTCGGGGTCAATGACGGTGCCAATTACCACATCGCCGGCCACCTCGCCGCGCAGCACACGGGCATGGTTGAGCAGCTCCATGGCGTCGAACAAGGTGCGCTCGGCCAGTGGAAACAAAGCACGTCCTTCGCTGGTCAGCACCATGCCGGTGGGTTGGCGCTCAAACAGCAACACGCCAAGCTCTTGCTCCAGCGCTTTGACTTGTTTAGAGACCGCAGGCTGCGTGAGGTGCAACTGCTCCGCCGCGCGCGTGAGGTGGCCCAGGCGGGCGACCGCAAGAAAAGTGCGCAGTTGGTAGATTTCCATGGTGTCGGTGCTCAAAGGTCGGTTAGAGCTCGGTCACACTATTGACACTGACATAAATCACGGCATCACATACCGTTCGGCCTGACCCGTCGACAAGCTCAGTGCAAACGGATTTGGATTTGTCATGTCTTATGAATTCATCAATAGAAATGCCCTAGTGTCGCGTCAACGCACAAATGCCGCTTGCTCGCTGGCCCTCAAACGCCGATGGCGTTGTTGCTTCTCGTCGCCATAGCCCAGGCTATGGCTCCTCGTCGCGCCTAGCCCTCGGGCTTGATGTCTGCGCGATCAACCGACATTTGTGCGTTGACGCGACACTAGCCGACCAGCTTACCTTCACGGGTGAGCACCGTCAGGTCGGTGTGACGCATGCCATTGCGGGTGCGTGGATCAATTTGCATCCGCAAGCCTCCGAGGTCCATGGCGGGCAGGTTGATCAGTGCGTTGCTCACTTGCACATCACTCGGCGAGTCGGGCGCACGTTTAAGTGCTTCAACCAAAACCCGCGCATACACATAACCTTCCAAGCTGAAGTAATTGGGTTCGGGCGCGTTCGGCAGTTTCGCCAAGGCACGGCGGTAGTCGCGCACCAAGTTGTATTTTTCCGAATAGGGGAAGGGATAAACCTGAGAAAACCCAATGCCCCGAGCAACTTCCACACCGCAGCGTTTCACCACGGCAGCCGGGTCAACCACCGACATGCAAAACACGCGGCTGGCCGTGTTGAGGGGGCGAAAGGCCGTGATGAAGGCATACACCGGATCACCCACCGCCACGAGGATCACCGCTTTCGCACCTGCCGCAGCGAGTTGTTTGGCAGCGTCGTTCAACGAAGCATCCACCTTGGTTGGTGTTTTGTCATAGGGTACTTTGGCCAGAAGTTTGCTGCCACTGGACGTTGCCGCTTGTTCAATGGCCGCCAGGCCCGTGCGACCAAAAGCGTCGTCCACATAGAGCACGGCAATGCTGTCCAGCGCCATGCGCTGCACTTGACCGACCAGCTCTGAGAGCTCACGTTCATACGAGGTGCGCAAGTTCAGCACGCCGGCAGCCCCTTGAACTTCTTTGGCGCCTGTGAGGGTGCCCACCAAGGTGATGCCTTGTTTGACCAGCACCTCGGACTTGATCAAGGCGAGCGTATTGGCGGTGCCGCGGTAGGCAATCAAAGCGACAGGCCGATCCTGTGCGATCAACTCTTGCGTGAGTTTGACTGTCTCCTCGGGCAGGTAACGGTCGTCCTTGCTGACCAAACGCAGCGCTTGGCCGCGAATGCCTCCGCTGCTATTGACCGCTAGAAAACACGCCTCGACACCGGCTTTGAGGCCCTGCCCCAAATCTGCTCCGTTGCTGCCTGATAGCGACGCCACTTGGCCCACCACGAGCTCCTTGCCCGCAGCGAAACTGCCTTTGGTGCAAGGTGCCAAAACGCAACCAGCGAGGCCGCCCAACAGATGGCGGCGACTCCACAGCGATTGGAATGTCTTCATGGCTTGTCTCCCGACTTATTGATGTTTTCACAAAGCATGACAAATACGAACCCGTTCGCACTGACCTTGTCGAAGTGCTTGACCGAGGCGCGCGCAGGCTTCGACTACCTCAGCCCGGACGGTGTGTATTGTCGTGATTTTGCAAAGCTCGAAAGAAAACGCTGGGCCGCGCCCAAGTTTTCTCATCCCCGTCGGGGGGCTCAATAGTGTGTGAGCGAGGCCCGTGTTTGTGGCTTCCCCGGTTGTGTGGTTGGTTGTTTCATGCGTCATGCGCCGCACGATGCTTTCCCAGTGCAAGCCCAGCGCGCCCCGATTTATCTCGCGTCGTCGCGCCGCTCGACGTAGACCCTGCGCAGCACCTCGGACGGATTGGCAACCGACTCCTGCGCCACCAGCGGTGTCACGATGCGCAGCATGTTGGTGGCCCCTGGTGTGCCAAAGGGCATGCCAGCCACGATGGCGATGGCGCGGTCGGGTGTGTCGGGGCAGAGTTTGCTCACCGCGTTGGTGGCCAATGCCACCATGTCATCGACATCAGCCGCATCACGCGACACCACGGGTCGCACGCCCCATACCAAAGCCAATCGGCGAGCGGTGCTGGCGTTGGGTGTGAGTCCGATCAAGGGCGTGCGTGGCCGCTCATGGGCGACGCGCAAAGCACTTGCGCCCGACGAGGTGTAGGTCACGGTGGCCGACAAGGGCACGGTTTGTGCGACGACTCGAACGGCCGCGCCAATCGCATCGGTGGCGTTGGCTTGGGTGCGGGCCGTCACGGAGGCCATCAGGCGCTGTTGGCGGGGGTCGCTTTCAACCCGCTCAATGATGCGGGCCATCATGCTCACCGCTTCAATGGGATACCGGCCCGAGGCCGATTCGGCCGACAGCATCACCGCGTCCACGCCGTCGTAAACGGCGGTGGCCACGTCGGACGCTTCGGCCCGTGTGGGCGACGGGCTTTCAATCATGGATTCGAGCATTTGTGTGGCGACGATGACGGGTTTGCCCATCTCGCGCGCCAGTTGTGCGATGCGGCGCTGCACACCGGGCACGTCCTCGGGTGGCAACTCCACGCCCAGGTCGCCACGCGCAATCATCACCGCGTCTGACGCTTCCAGAATCGCTTCCAGGTGCTCCACCGCCGAGGGCTTTTCAATTTTGGAGATGAGTCCGGCGCGGCCTTGCACCAGCTCGCGCAGTTGCAGCACATCGGCGGCAGTTTGCACAAAACTCAAGGCAACCCAATCGACCCCCAGGGCCAAACCGAAGGCCAGGTCTTCCAGGTCTTTCGGCGTGAGTGCGGGCATGGGCAACACGGTGTCGGGCAGGTTCAGCCCTTTGCGCTCTTGCAAGCGGCCTGCCACCTCGCTGCGCACCCGAACGCGGGTGGCCGCTTGTTCGCCTGTGGTGGCAAGCACCGTGAAACGCAGTTTGCCGTCGTCCACCAAGAGTTGATGGCCCACAGCCAGCGAGCGAATCACTTCTTCATGCGGCACCGGCACCGGATCGGTGGCATTGGCTTGTTGGGTACCGAAGACCAAATCAAGTTCGCTGCCTTCTTGCAGTTCAATCGGTGCGGCCAATCGACCCACACGCAACTTCGGGCCTTGCAAGTCGAGTAAAGCACCCAGTGGTCGGCCCGCTTCTTTTTCGGCGTCGCGCACCCAGGACAGGCGCTGCTGGTGGTCGGCATGGCTGCCGTGGCTGAAATTGAGGCGGAACACGTCCACACCAGCGCGGGCCAAGGCCACCACATCGGCCAGGCCGTGGCTCGCGGGGCCCAGGGTGGCCACAATTTTGGTGCCACGCCAGGGACGCGGTGGCTGGCGTTGAGTTATGTCTTTCAATGGCGGCACAGCAGCGTGAAGGGTCAGCATGGGGTCACCTCAGGTGATGAGCAAAGCGCGGAAGTCGTTGACATTCGTGCGGGTAGGGCCCGTGGTGATGAGGTCACCCAGGGCGGAAAGAAAGGCATAGGCATCGTTGTCGTCGAGCAAGGCCTGGGGGTTGAGCCCCAGCTTGCCTGCGCGGCGCAAAGAGTTGGGGTCGATGAGGCCACCGGCGTTGTCTTCCACGCCGTCGATGCCGTCGGTATCGCAGGCAATGGCATGTATGCCGTCTTGCCCTTGCAAGGCCAGCGCCAGCGACAACAAAAATTCGCTGTTGCGCCCGCCTCGGCCATGGCCTTTGACGGTGACGGTGGTCTCGCCGCCAGAAATCATGAGTCTCGGTCGCCCACCAGGGGCACTGGCTTCTCGCAAGCCCTTGGCCATCGCGGCTTGTGCGGCGGCAACCTCGCGCGATTCACCTTCCACCGCGCCGCCCAGGTTGATCACGGCCAAACCTTGGCGCTGCGCCTCAAGCGCCGCCGCATTCAGCGCCAACTCGGCCGTGGCAATGACTTGCACCTGACGCGGCCCGTCGGTGCGTTGTTGCGTGACAGGGGGGCGGCGCAGCACCTCCAGCACAGCGGACGACACTTCAATCCGGTGTCGCTGCAACACCGCCAACGCCTCCAAGGGGCTGCTGTGGTCAGCCAACGTCGGGCCAGATGCCACCACCGCAGGGTCGTCGCCCGGCACATCAGAGACCACCAAGGTGTGCACCGCTGCCGCACCGCAAGCCTGCGCCAAACGGCCGCCTTTGATGCGCGACAGGTGGCGGCGCACCATGTTCATGTCGCTGATGTGGGCACCGCTGCGCAGCAAAGCCACGTTCACGGCGCGCAGCTCCGTCATCGACAAACCTTCGGCAGGCAAGGTGATCAGGGACGAGCCACCGCCCGACACCAAAGCCAACACCAGATCGTCGGGTCCCATTTCACGGGCCATGGCGAGCATTTGTTCGGCGGCGACCGCACCGGCTTCATCGGGCACGGGGTGGCCAGACTCCACAATCTTGATGCGCTCGCAGCGTTCCCCGTGGCCATAACGCGTGACCACCAACCCCGACAACGGCCCGTCCCACGCCGCCTCCACGGCACGGGCCATGCGGGCCGAGGCTTTGCCCGCGCCCAGAACCAAGGTACGACCCTTGGGACGCGGTGGCAAAAACGCTGGCACGCAGTGCAGGGGATCCACAGCGGTCAACGCTATGTCAAATAAAGACCGCAACAAGACGTGTGGCGCCATCTCCATGGGATCGGCTTTGGGCAAGGCACTCATGACATCACTCCCAGTGCAAGTTCAATTTGTCAGGGGTGGCTATTGATCCGGCCCTGTGAAGTATCAACTTCCGTTCGGGTTGAGCCTGTCGAAGCCCAGGTTTCACGCGCTACCCTTCGACAGGGCCTTTAGTCCTGAGCCCTGTCGAAGGGTCAGGGCGAACGGTTGATACTTCATCGGGCCGGAGCAATAGTCTCACTTCGGTATTCCGTAAACCATGTCGCGCAGGAAGAGCGAGATCGGCGGGAAGTAGGTGATAAGCATCAGGCAGAAGATGATCACACCCACAAAGGGAAGCAGCGAGGCGATCATGCGGTCCAGCGATATCTTGGCCACTGCGCAAGCCGCGAACAGGTTCACCCCAAAGGGCGGCGTGATCATCCCGAGGGCCAGGTTCACCACCATGATCATGCCGAAGTGCACCGGGTCAATGCCGAAGTGAATCGCAATCGGCACCAAGATCGGAGCCAGGATGATGATGGAAGCCGAGGTCTCAATGAACATGCCAATGATGAACAGTGCCACGTTCACACCCAACAAGAACCAAGTCGGGGTTTGCAGCACCTCAGCCAACCAAGCACCGAGCGCATCAGGAATGCCCGCACGGCTGATGAGGAAGGAAAAGAGGCCAGCGCAAGCGATGATGAACATGATCACCGCAGAGGAGATCACCGACTTCTTGAAGGCGGCCAAGACAGTGGACAGGTTCATCTCGCGGTAAATGAACAACCCCACCACCAAGGCATAACCCACTGCCACCACCGAGGCTTCGGTCGGCGTGAAGATGCCGCCGTAAATGCCGCCCAGGATGATGACGGGCATCAGCAAAGCCAGCGTCGCTTTTTGTGTCGCATCGACAAAACCCAAGCGGCCGTCACCGTCGTTTTTACCGAGGCCTTTGAACTTGCAGTAGATGTAAACAAACAGCAGCAACGCGCCCGAGATCAAAAGGCCAGGGCCAAAACCGGCAATGAAGAGCTCACCAATCGACACCTCGGCCGACACGCCATACAAAATCATCGGGATCGACGGCGGAATGATCACGCCGAGTTCAGCCGATGAGGCTTGAATGGAAGCGGCCACTGGGGTGGGATAGCCGTGTTTGACCATGGCGGGAATCAAGATGGCGCCAATCGCAAAGGTGGTGGCCACCGACGAGCCCGACACCGCCGCGAAGATCATGCAGGTCAGCACGCAAGTCATGGGCAATCCGCCTTGAATGCCGCCGACGATGGACTTGGCAAAGTCCACCAAACGGCGCGAGATGCCGCCGGTTTCCATCAGGTTACCGGCCAGAATGAAGAAGGGAATGGCCGCCAGCGGGTATTTATCAATCGAGATAAACAGCTGCTGCGGGATGACGACCATGGATAAGTTGGGGGTGGTGCCCACGGCAACCACACTGGCCAGACCAATGGCAATGGCGACGGGCACGCTGCATGCAAAAAGCACCAGCATCGCGGTCAACATCATGGAGCCCATGATTTTTCCTTTAGAGATGTGCTCCGCCCAGGGTTCTCAAGACCCCCGAGGCAGAAGCTGAATTCGAGAGCCAGCGCAGGCTGCGCTGGCGGCAGATCAAAGCGCGGTGTCCAACTCGTTGCGCAGTGGATCAAACAAGTGGGCGAAGACCGCGATCACCGCAAAGAGCGCGCCGATGGGAATGGCCAAATACGCCCAAGCGATGGAGATTTCCAGGCCAGCCACATTCTGAAAACGAATGCGCCAAGCAATGAATGCGCCCCAGTAAATCATCACGCCCAGCATCGACAACGTGACCGTGGCAATGAACCACTCCAACTTCTTGCGCCACACCGGCGGCAGTTTGCGGTGCATCAAATCGACCGACACCATGGCTCCGTTGCGCAGCGCCACACCCGCACCCATGTACACCATCCAGATCAACGCGAAGCGCGTGAGCACCTCGGTCCAATCGGAGGGTGTGTCCATGATGAAACGGGCAAACACTTGAAACAGGCCGCAAAACACAGCCAAGACCAACATCGCCACAGCGGTGTTCATGGCAAAGCCGGTGGTGCGTTTGTCCAAAGCGATCAGGGCGTTCACCCAGCCCGAGGGGGCGGGTTTGGTGGCTTCTTTTGTGGCACTGGCAGCAGAACTCATGGTGAATCTCGATTCAAATGCGTTGAGTTACTTGACGTCGCGAATGCGCTGGATGTTGGCCTCGCCAAAACGTTTTGCGTATTCGACGTAAGCCGGGGCCAAGGCTGTTTGGAACTTCGACTTGTCCACGTTGGTGATCACATTCACACCCATGGCTTTGAGTTCAGAGACGCCTGAGCTCTCTACTTCATTGACGCGCTTGCGCATGGCTTGGGCACCAAACTTCGCGGCGTCTTGCAGCGCCTTTTTGTCAGCAGCGGACAGGCCATTGACCATTTGCATCGAAGCCAAAATCAGCGCTGGCGAGTACACATGGCCTGTGAGGGACAGGTTTTTTTGCACCTGGCCGAACTTGGACGACGTGATGACAGGAATCGGGTTTTCTTGACCGTCCACGGTCCCTTGTTGCAAGGCGGTGAAGAGTTCGGTGAATGCCATCGGGGCAGGCGATGCGCCGAGGGCGCGGAAGGCCGTCATGTGCACCGGGTTTTCCATGGTGCGCAGTTTCAAGCCCTTCATGTCCTCGGGTGTGTTCACCGCGCGTTTGCTGTTGGTCAAGTGACGGAATCCGTTCTCGGCCCAAGCGAGAGCGACGATGCCTTTGCCGGGGAATTTGGACAACAGGTCTTGACCAATTTGGCCGTCCAGGGTTTTGCGGGCGTGGTCGTAATCGCGAAACAGGAAAGGAATGTCGGTGATCAGGGTTTCGGGCACAAAGTTGCCCACAGGGCCAGTGGACGTGACCACCAAGTCCAAGGTGCCGAGTTGCACGCTTTCCACCATTTCACGCTCGCCGCCCAGGGAGCCAGAGGGAAAGAGGGCGATCTTGTATCGATTGTTGGTGAGCTTGGCAAACTCATCGGCAAAGGCCTGTGCACCCACGTGGAAGGCCGAGGTGCTGGACTGGGGGTGGCCCAGCTTAAACGTGGTTTGGGCCATGGTGGTGGCAGCGGCGGCCGCCAGGGCCAGGGCGGTGAAAAAACGATTCAAGCGCATGGAAGTCTCCTAAAGTCTGTTTAAAAGCTCGGTGCTGCTTGCACCGATGGGGGCGGACTCTAGGGCTGCGCGGACCATGTATCCAATGGTCAATGTTCATGTCCACATGCGGGACGGGAATGCTGCAGTGCACATTCTGCTCGGCCAATCGGCATAGGGGGCCTCCATTATCGGAGGCACCCCTGCCACACCACCTGGCATGCGGGTCCGCACCAGGCGGTTCGAGAGTTTGAGGTCATGACAGCCTGGGTACCTCCAGCCGGTCGAAGTACGCAACGGTCAACACCGTCTTGAGCAATCCGTCGCTGTTGCGCCACCAGCAGCGGCTGTTGCCTGCCACCCGCTTTGCCACGCTCTGTTTCGCCCCCAGTGCTTTGAGTTCCCGGTAGATGACCTTGGGCTTGTTCCACTGCTTGAGTTGGATGGCCCTCAAGCGGTGACGCAGCCACTCATCCAGCTCTCGCCAGACGCGCGGCGTTTGCGCCAACCCAAAGTAAGCCTTCCACCCCAACAGGTAGGGCCGCAGTTTCTCCACCACTTGCGCCATGCTGCGCCCACCATTGCGGCGTGTGAGTTGCCGGATTCGGGCTTTGAAGTCGTCCCGGGCCTTGTGCGCCACAGCACATTTGACTTCTTTGCCTTTGGCAACCCACAGCTCATACCCCAGGAATTTGCGCCCAAAGGCGCTGGCCACCGCGCTCTTGGCTTCGTTGATTTGAAGCTGGAGTTGGGTGTATTGCTTCCTGAGATAGGCCATCACGCGCTCCCCAGCCTTCTTGCTACCCACATACACGTTGCAGTCGTCCGCATAGCGGGCGAAGCTGTAGCCTCGCACCTCCAGCGCTTTGTCCACCTCGTCGAGCAGCACGTTGGCCAGCAATGGGCTCAGTGGCCCGCCTTGCGGCGTGCCCTGATGACGCTGGATCACCACCCCTCCATCCATGATCCCTGCGTTCAGGTACGCCCGAATCAGCCAGATCACGCCAGCGTCTTTGATGCGCCTTTGCAGCCTGTCGATCAGGATGTCGTGGTTGACCCTGTCGAAGAACTTGGCCAGGTCTACGTCCACCACCACGCGCTTGCCCGACTGGACGTAGCCCCGGGCAGCCTTGACCGCATCGTGGGCCCTCCTGCCAGGACGAAACCCGTGGCTGTGTTCGCTGAAGGTGGGATCGATCAGCGGTTGCAGCACTTGTAGTAAGGCTTGCTGGATCAGTCGATCCAGCACCGTGGGGATGCCCAGCTCGCGCTGGCCGCCATCGGGCTTGGGAATCAATACTTTGCGTACCGGACTGGGCCGGTACCTACCCGCCAGCAGTGCTTGGCGGGTATCAAGCCAGTGTGTGCGCATCCATTGGGCGGTTTGCTCGTTATCGAGTCCATCGACCCCGGCTGCGCCTTGGTTGGCCTTGACCCGCCTCCATGCTGCTTGCAGGTTCTGTCTCGTCAGCGCCGCCTCCAGCAAGCCGCCTGTACCTGCCTGGGGCTTTGCCGACCCTGTGTCCGGGTGCTCATGGGGCGGGCCGCAGGCTTCGTCGCTGGTAGGTTCACACGCGGCTTCACCGCGTGCTACTCCCACCCGCCCGGACGCTGCCGGCATCTGACGCATGGCCTTATGCATCCCCATGTCCCGTTCACTCACTCTCGTTCGGTCCTTCGTGGCAGCCTTACGGCCTCATCAGCCCCAGCATCCACTACTACGACCTTTGCTGACTTCTCGCTCCGGCAATGCCGTCTTCCTTTCAGAAACAAGGCGAGATCTCCCCAGGTAAGGGTCGCACTCCTTCATCGCACAACCGCCGCATTTACGCTACCAAGGCCTTGGTCACAAAAGCTTCGCGGTTTCATGCCCGCTCGCCTTGCTTGGCTGCGCCTTCTATGCGGTTCTTGTTCATCGGCTCGCGATTTATGCTCCACGCTTCCTTCCCACACTCGGTCGCCCTCATGCAGTTGCGCTTGACTTCACTCGCTGTGACCAGCTCGTGGCGGGACTTGCACCCGCAGGAGTGCGCCCATGCTGGGCGCACATAAAAACGCCCCGCATGCGGGGCGTTGTAGGCTCAGCGGTATCGGCCTCAGTCTCGGCGGCGCCAAGCCACTGCCGTCAAACCCAAGAGCACCAAAGCGAGAGTGGACGGCTCGGGAACGGTGTTGACCGGGTTGATAAAAGCATTGATCCAGTTCATGTGTGAAAAAACAGCGGTGTCACCCGCAGTTTCACCAAAACTGCTGTTCAGGGTGATGTTGTCTATATCGCCGCAAATTTGCCCGGGGTTCAAGGGGCACTCGAAGCGGCCAAAGGTGCGGCCAAATGAATGCACGCCCGCAAGCAACCATTGAGTACCGTCCCACACAAAACTGCCGCCACCCGAATCACCACCTGCAATCAGCGCTTCATTGATGCCTAAGCCCGCGCCACAAACCAAATAAATCTGGCAGTGCGTGTTTTGGTTCGCCGTTCCGTTGTCAAAGTCGTAGACGTAAGTGAATCCATAGGCACCGGCAAAACCCACGTCATAAACGTTGTAGCCATAGTGGGGGCGGTTAAAGCCGTCAAAGCCCGTGCCACCGGTGTTGCCGGAGCCGATCAGGCCATGTCCCGCCATCAGAAAGACGTTGCCCATGACGTTGCCGTCAGCCAATGCGAACCCTTGGATGTCATTGACGGCTTGATCCAAGCGAATCAAAGCAATGTCAGCGCCGGTCGCAAACTGACCGTTCCAATTGCTGTTGATGAATACTTCAGCCCCCGTGCGCGCCACACTGCCTTGCCGAAAGTTAACCGACAAGCTGGTGAAGTCATCCACGCAATGCGCGGCAGTTAGCACATAGGAGCCGCCCTGCAACAACGACCCTGAACAAACGAAATTTCCTGAGGCGTTGGAGAACTCCACGCGGGCCGTTCCCTCCAAGGCACCTGAAGGCAAAACCCAGCTGTCGGGATTGTTGAAGGACACCACCGCGTGTGCCGCAGGCGCAATCAAAGCCGCTGTCAGTGCGACAGAAAAAGCCAGTCCGCTGAATTTCATACTTCTTCCAGAGTGTTATTTCGGGCAGGTGATTCTATGTTTCACACCCACCCACGCCGTCACATTTGCTTTCGGTGTTGTAAGTTTATGTAATGCCTCAGGCAATCGTGCGCTGCGCGGGGGGCGTGACCCGTGCCGGTTCCAATCCATGCCCGTCATGCTGAGGATCGATGCCACACAGTGATTGCCAAGAGTCATCTGAATATGGGTGGTGAGCGAGGTTGGGTGGGACTTTTTCATGAGACCCCTTTCCTTGACAAGAGGACGGCCATGCTTACCGCTATCGCCTGCCGGGCTGCCTTCGGGTGGCGTGTGGGCCCAGTCGGGGTCTTGCGGATCGTCGGTCATCTTGTCCTCCAGAAGTTTGGGAGGATTCTGCCGACTCACAAGCTCATGGCGTGAGCCTGTGAAGAAAAGACCGAATTATTTTTGGCGGCACAGGGGTTTCCCCGAAAGTGCCACCACTCACCCCTCCAAACGTTTCTGAAACACCAGCCCCGCATGCTCACGCAGTGCGTGGAATTTGATCTTGGGCCAGTTGGCCTCGATGGCGCGCAGTTCGGGCGCGTATTCGACAAGCACCGTGGGTGCATCGACCGCGTCGTAAGCCACGCGGTGTGAGTTGGCATCCAAAAAACGTTTGAGTTCGCGTTCATCGGCCGCAGCGCCTTCGCCGGTGTCGGCGGTGACCCAACGCGCCACCTGAAAACGGCTGGGCATGATGCGGGCTTTGCAGGCGTACTCGTGCTCCAGGCGGTGGGCCACCACTTCAAACTGCAATTGACCGACTGCGCCAAGCAAGAGCACGGTACCGGCCAATGGCCGAAATACTTGAATCGCACCCTCTTCGCCCAACTGCGTCAGGCCTGCTTTGAGCTGTTTGGTTTTGAGTGGGTCGGCCACTTCCACCGAGCGGAACATTTCGGGGGCGAAGAAGGGCAGGCCGGTGTACTGCAGCGCTTCACCCTCGGTCAGCGTGTCACCGAGTTGCAGCACGCCGTGGTTGGGAATGCCGATGATGTCGCCGGCATAGGCTTCGTCCAACAACTCGCGTCGCTGGCTTAAGAAACTCACCACTGAATTGGGCCGCAGCTCTTTGCCCGAGCGCACCACCTTGAGCCGCATGCCGCGCTGGAAGTGGCCCGAGGCCACACGCAGGAAAGCAATGCGGTCGCGGTGGGCGGGATCCATATTGGCCTGAATCTTGAACACGACGCCGGTGAACTTGGCTTCGTCAGGCTGCACCACACGTTGTATCGACGCGCGCTCGCCGGGCGGCGGGGCTAAGTCCACCAAGGCATCCAGCACCTCGCGCACGCCGAAGTTGTTCACGGCGGAGCCGAAGAACATGGGCGTCTGTTTACCGGTGAGGAAAGCGTCTTTGTCGAAGGGCGGAGCCGCATCGGTCAGCAGTTCAATTTCGCCCTGGGCTTGTTCGTACTGCATGCCAAAACGTTCGGCGTAAGCGGGGTTGTCGAGACCCTGCAGGATTTCGTCGTCGTTGTGATTTCTGTCTTCACCGGGGCTGAACACACGCATTTGTTCTTCGCGCAAATCCATCACGCCGTGAAAGGCCTTACCCATGCCCACGGGCCAGGTGAAAGGCACCACTTCCATGCCGAGTTCGCGTTCGATCTCGTCCATCAATTCGAGCGGGTCTTTCACCTCGCGGTCCATCTTGTTCACGAAGGTGAGGATGGGCGTGTTGCGGGCGCGGCAAACTTGCAGCAGGCGGCGGGTTTGCGGCTCGACGCCATTGGCGGCGTCAATCACCATCAGCGCGGCATCCACCGCAGTGAGCACGCGGTAAGTGTCTTCCGAGAAGTCCTGGTGGCCCGGGGTGTCCAGCAGGTTGATGACGCAGTCGCGGTATTCCATCTGCATCACGCTCGACGCCACCGAGATGCCGCGCTGCTTTTCAATTTCCATCCAGTCCGAGGTGGCATGTCGCGTGGCCTTGCGCGCCTTCACCGAACCGGCGATTTGAATCGCGCCCGAGAACAACAGCAGCTTTTCGGTGAGCGTGGTTTTGCCGGCATCGGGGTGGGAAATGATGGCGAAGGTGCGGCGGCGCTTGACTTCTTTGGCCATCACTGGGAAGAGGGATTCGAGGGACATGGGGGAGTTTTTCTACAGGCGCGCCAAAAGTGAAGCGTAAAAATCAGCTTTGCATTATCGGGTGACGGAGCCGCTGACGACGCATCACTTTGAATCCAAGCCGCTGATTCAACGGCAAGCCCAATGACCTCAGCGCAATCCCAAACGGGTGAGCTTCTTGATCAACCCCACGCGCGAGACGCCGAGCTGACGCGCCGCTTCTGACTGGTTGCCTCCGGCTGCCGACATCGCATCCCGCACGAGGCGGCATTCCAACTCGGTCAGTGCGGTGTCCAACAAGCCGCGGCCTTCGACAGGTTCAGGGCTTGATGCTTCGGTGCCATCACCAGCCGCCAAACGCAGCAGGTCGGCATCGACCTCATGTTGGTCGGGTAGCAACAGTGCTGCGGCCGATTCGACCACCGCTTTGAGTTCGCGCACATTGCCCGGCCATTCGCGTGTGGTGAGCCAAGCGATCGCGCCAGCCGACAGGCCCACACGTGGGGCCACACGCTGCACGAAACGAGCGGCCAGCATGGGCACATCGGCCATGCGCTCGGTGAGCGCAGGGGTGCGCAGCACCACACCTTTGAGGCGGTAGTACAGGTCTTCTCGAAACTGGCCTGCACGCACCATGGCCTCCAGGTCGCGGTGCGTGGCCGCCACCACGCGGGTATCGGCGGTTTTTTGTGTTCGCCCGCCCACGGGGACAAAGCTGCCTTCTTGCAAGAAACGCAGCAGCTTGACTTGCATCGGGGGCGGCATCTCACCCACCTCGTCCAGAAAGAGCGTGCCACCATGGGCCGCTTCCACCAGGCCGGGTTGGTCGCGGTAGGCGCCAGTGAAGCTGCCTTTCATGTGACCGAACAATTCGCTCTCCAGCAGTTCAGCCGACAAGGCACCGCAGTGCACGGCTACAAAGGGGCCGTGGCTGCAGCTGCTTCCATCGTGCAGGGCGCGGGCCACCAGCTCCTTGCCCGTGCCTGTGGGCCCCAACACCAATACGCTGACGCGGGTGGGCGCCACCCGACGCACCATGGCGCGCAGTTGGTTCATGGACGGTGAGTGGCCGATGAGCCCCAGGTCATCGGCACTTTGTTCGGCACGCAGCTTGGCGAGTTCGGCCTCCAGGCGGGCTTGTCGCAGCGCACGTGCCACCGCAAACCGAAGCAGGTCGGGGTCGATGGGTTTGGTGATGAAGTCCCAGGCACCTAACTCCGCAGCGCGCAGGGCGAGTTCGTGTTCACCGTGGCCGGTGAGCACGATGACAGGCACGCCCGCCAACAGCGGGATCATGTCCAGGCCGCGTTCGGGGTCCATGTGGGGTGGCATGGCCAGGTCCAGCAGCACCAGATCGGGCCGGTGCGCGGCAAACTGGGCCAAGGCTTGTTCGCCATCGCCCGCCAGATCAACCTCGTGCCCCAGGCTGCGCAGGAAATTGCCGCCCAGGCGCTGAAACGCAGTTTCGTCGTCTACCAGCAAAACGCGGCCGACTTCATTGACGGGTGTATTCACAGCGGAAACCTCAAGGTGAAACACGTGCGCCAGCCGGCACGTTCGGTCAGCGCGGCACTGCCACCATGCGCCGTCATGATGCGCGCCACGATGGCCAGGCCCAGGCCCGTCCCGCCGGGGCTGCGCGATGCAAAAGGTTCGAACAGCCGGTCACGGATGGCCTCGGGCACGCCGGGTCCGTTGTCGCACACATGCAGCAGCAGCTGGTTGTTTTGCACTTCGGCTTCGATGTGTACGGCGCCTGCTTGGGCATCGGCCGAGGCGCTGCGTGCGTTCTCAATCAGGTTGATCAAGGCTTGTTCCACGCGCGGCGCATCGACCAAGGCCCACAGCGGCTGCTGCAAGTGGTCGCCCAGTTCGATACCAGGTTGGCGCACCGCTTGTTGGCGTACCAGTGCGGCGACATCCGTACGCTGCGGGTTCAGCTTCCAGGGCTTGGCGTAGTCCAGCAAATCCCGCGTCAGATGGGCGATGCGCGCCACTTGGTCGGCCACTTCGCGTCTCGTGTCCGTGGGCGCGGCCGCCACGGCCATGGAAATGATGTTCAGCGGGTTGCGAATGTCATGCGCCACCGTGGCGGCCAAAGCCCCCAGCTCTGCCAAACGTGCTTGCAACTGGCGCTCGCGTTCGCGTGCAGCGGCTTGTTGCGCTTGCTCCACTTGCGCTGCGGCTTCCAGCACCACATCACCGAAAAGACCGGCCACATGGCGCTGGCCCGGCGGGGCGGACTCCCAGTTGTCGAGTTGCAGTTGCCAGCCCGCATCCGTGCGGTGGCAAACCATCACCGGTAGGGGCAGGTCGGTGCGCGGGGTGAAGGCCACTTCAACCGCTGTACCCAGGCGCTGGCTGAGCAGCTGGCTCGCCTGTGTGCCCAAGGCCTCCAAGGTTTCCGCTTTGCGCAGGGCCTGGCGCCAGGCCGCTAAATCCGCCACCGAGACTTCGCCGCCAGGGTAAATCAAACGCTGCACAAAACGCCGCACCGGCCCCGCCATGGCGAGGCATCCCACCGCCACCGCCAGGCCACTGAGCCAGCGGGATTCGAACGGCAGCAAGAGCGGCATCAGCGCCACAATGCCCGCCCCCATCGCCAGCAACAGCGCCCAGACCAAGGCGCGCCCGGCCCAGGCGTTGGCCACAAAAACGCCATATCGCAAGATGCCGTAAACGAGGATCACCGGGTACAGCGGCAACAGCAACAGTGGGTAGGGGTACACAGGCGATTGCAGCAGCACCAAGCCATAACCGCTCAGGCACAACAAACCCCAAATACAAGAGGCCGTCACTGCGGCGACTTGTTGTCGCACCGGGGGCTTGGCTTGGGCCAGGCCCCTGAGCAGCACGGCCAAACCCGCCACGCCCAAGATGATCCAGGCGATGCTGGCCAGCCAACCCACGGTGCCTGCGATGAACACCCAGCCGACGTGGGGACTCCACATCAAATGTCCTGGCGTCAACCACTGCGCCACCAGCGAGGCTCCACCGCCGAGCACATAGGCCGCGGCGATGCCCGCGCGGCCGATGTTCACACGGCAGAACATCACGCAGAAGTGAAAAAACAGCACGGAAATGGCGGGAGCCAGCGCCAGCAGCCGCAGGGCCTGTGGCGCGAAAGCGGTTCCGAACCAGTTGGGCAATTCGTTGCCAGTGATCCACACCGCAATGCCCAGCAAAAACGCGGCCAGCAGCCGCCCGCCTGCCACCCGGTCTGCCCAGGCCAGCAGTACACCGGCCAGCACCAGGGTTTCAAACAAAGCCAGGCCTAAGACGTAGCGGATGAGCATGAAGGGGGTGTCAACGAGGTTGACAAGCAAGGGGTCGGGCAGTGTATCCCAGGTATACAGGCTCGGTTGGCAAAGTCAATGAAATCAATGACTTAGATCGTTGTTTGCGGTTGGCCCGGTTCTCGCAAAGAGAAGGGCAAGTCAACCCAAGCAGCCCCTCCAAATGAACGCTTCCTCCCCCCTGAATCTGGCCGCCCTGGTCGGTGCCCAAGACTGGGCCCGGCTGCCCCAGGCGGTTCAGCGCCGCTTTGCGCATGGAACGACAGCCACCGTTTACCAAGGCCAGATGGACTTGCACTGCTCTGCCTGGGGCCGCTGCTTGGCCTGGTTGGTTCGCCCCTTGCGCAGCCCGCTGTCCAGCCGCCGCGCGGTCAATGTGCCTGCCACCGTCACGGTGCACGCGGTGGGCAACGGGGTGGTGTGGGAGCGCTGTTTTGCCAACGGTGTGGGCACGGTGCGCTCCACCAAAGAACTGGGCGCCGATGGCGGCTTGCAAGAGCGCACCGACGGCGGTTTGGCGATGGCACTGGCCGTGTTCCAAGAGGACGGTGCCTTGGTGTTTGAAAGCCGCCGCTACTTCTTGGCCTGCGGCCGCTTTCGGCTTCCCGTGCCGTCATGGCTGAGCCCCGGCGTGTGCCGCGTTGAGCACCGCGATCTGGGCGAGGGCCAATTTCGTTTCACCTTGTCCATGCGGCATCCGATTCTGGGCGAGACCTTTCACCAAACCGGCGTTTTCAGGGACCCATCATGAATGTCATCTTCCTATTGCTCTCAGTCCAAGCCGTTCTCGGCGCCTTCGACAACCTGTGGCACCACGAGTGGCAAGCCAAACTGCCGCAGCGTCCATCGGCGCGCAAGGAGTTGGCGCTCCACGCGGTGCGTGAGGCCATCTACGGCGTGGTCTTCATGGGGTTGGCCTGGGCCCGTTGGCAAGGTGCATGGGCCGCTCTGCTCGCTTTGCTTTTGGCCGTGGAGCTGGTGGTCACGCTGGCGGATTTTTTGGAGGAAGACCGCACCCGTCGGTTGCCCGCTTTCGAGCGTGTGCTGCACACCGTGCTCACCATCACCTACGGACTGTTCCTGGGCCTCTTCGCGCCCATCCTGTGGACCTGGTGGCAGCAGCCCACCGCACTTGTGCTGAGTGACCACGGCTGGGTGTCCTTTCTGTTCACGCTCTACGCCCTGGGCGTGTGGGCATGGAGTGTGCGTAACGCGCTGGCCGTGCGGCAGCTGGGTCGCCAACGCGAACAGCAGCCCACGCCACCAATGCTGGCAACGCGATTCCCGTCGGCCATATTGATCACCGGCGCCACCGGCTTTGTCGGCCAGGCCTTGGTGGAGGAACTGCGCCAAGAGGGGCGGCGCATCATCGTGTTGTCCAGAGATGCCCGCCAAGCGCGGCTGCACTTTGGCCCGACTGTGCGTGTGGTGCAAAGCCTGGACGACATCGCCAGCGAAACCCGCATCGACGCCATCGTCAACCTCGCCGGTGCCCGTGTCCTGGGCCAGCCTTGGACAGCCTCACGCCGGCGCACCTTGCTGTCCAGCCGAGTTGACATCACCGTCGCCTTGGTGGCCCTGATGCGCAGACTGGAGCAGCGCCCCCGCGTGCTGGTCAGCGCCTCTGCCGTTGGTTTTTATGGCGCCGTCAACAGTGGCGAGCCGTGCACCGAAGCCCGTGGCCCCAGGCCAGGCGAGTTTCAGTCCGACCTGTGTGCCGCTGCCGAACACGAGGCACGCCGCGCCGAGGCCTTGGGCGTGCGTGTGGTGCGCTTGCGCCTGGGCGTGGTGCTGGGTCGCAGCGATGGCGCTTATCCCATGCTGGCACTGAGCAGCCGACTGGGTTTGGGCGCGGTGCTGGGTACAGGCAAACAACCGGCGCCCTGGTTGCATCTGCAAGATGCCACGGGCTTGATCCGCTTTGCACTGAACAACGACCGCGTCAGCGGTGCACTCAATGCGGTGGCCCCCCACACGCCAACACAGGCGGAATTTGCACATGCCTTGGCAGCCTCGTTTGGCCGCCGCGTTCACCTCCGTGTCCCGGCCTGGCCGCTGCGGCTGTTGGGCGGAGAAATGACGACCCTGCTGCTTGACGGTCAAAACGCGGTACCCGAGCTAGCGCAGCGCTTCGGGTACCGGTATCGGTTTGGATCGCTGGAGGCGGCATTGACCCAACTTGCCGCCCATCCGGTGTCAACCAGGAACCAGGCCACGAGCCAGGTGTGAGGCGCCGCACGGAATCGTGAAGATCCCGCGCGCCTATTCCACCTGGGCGTGCGCCCACTGGGACAGACGATCTGGGCTCGATGCTGTAAGGAGTGTGGCCTTGCGCCCTACCAAGGCGGTGTGATCCATACCCGCCACCGCGACACCCAACCAAGCCGACAACGGCTTGACCGTCGTCCACCACCAGGAACATCGCCATGACGCCCACCGCCACCTTGCTCCAACGCACCAGTCACCGCGCCTTGACCCTCACGGGTTGGCTCGACAAGCTGCAACCCGCTGCCGCCTTGGCCGCACGTCTGTTTGTGGCCAAAGCTTTCCTCTTGTCGGGCCTCACCAAGATCCGAGATTGGGAAACCACGCTGGCTTTGTTCAACGATGAATACCAGGTGCCGCTGCTGTCACCAGACGTGGCCGCCGTTCTGGGTACCGGGGGTGAATTGGCGCTCCCGGTATTGTTGGCCTTGGGTTTGTTCGGGCGCTTCGCGGCCCTGGGCCTGACGGTCGTGAATGTGGTGGCTGTGCTGTCGTTGTCCGACATTGCGCCCGCTGCGTTGGCACAGCACCAGCTTTGGGGTGTGCTGCTTCTGGGCATTGTGTTTTTCGGCGCACAGCGCTGGTCGCTGGATGCGTGGTTGGTGAAGCGTTTTGCCGGTGCTGCACAACCATCGAGTCCCAACTTTCTTCAAAAAGCCATGTAAGAACTTGATCCCTGGAACGTACAAAGTTTCAGCTCAAACAGATCTGGCCCCTTGGTCTTTCATCTGATGGGCTGTTTCTAAACAACCCAACTTTCTTCATTGATTTTTCGGAGTTCATCATGATTGCCACTTCCACCAAAAACGTTGCTTCTTTTGCCATGACCGCCGCCCTCCTGGCGATCTCGGCTGCATCCTTCGCTGCTGACGCACCCAAGGGCTCGACCGGTCGCGCCATCGCTGCCAACGACACCGTGCACTGCTACAACGTGCATGACTGCAAAGGCAACAGCGACTGCAAAACCGCAGAGCACAGCTGCAAAGGCCAAAACGGTTGCAAAGGCCACGGCTTCAAAGCCAAGACCGCAGGCGCTTGCTTGAAAGAAAACGGCACCATCGGCGACATCAAGGGCTGATGAATTCGAGCGCTAAGCGCTCTTCATGACGTTTCCAGGGCCGCATTGCGGCTCTTGGTTTATCTGGCATCACCAACAACAGCACCATGTCGAACGCAACGTCTCTTGTCGCCCAACACCACACCGGCTTTGGCCTGGGCCTGCGAACACCGCACTATGGTGATTTCTTGTCGCAGCCCCAGCCGGTGGACTGGCTGGAGATCATCACCGACAACTACCTGGTCGAGGGCGGCAAGCCCTTGGTGGTGCTGGACCAAATTCGGCGTGACTACCCCATGGCCATGCACGGTGTAGCAATGTCCATAGGCGCGGCGGGCGGGCTGGACCTCCACTACCTGGCCCAAGTCAAACGCCTGGCTGACCGTGTGCAGCCGCTGTGGGTGTCCGACCACCTGTGCTGGATTGGCACCGGCCCCACCCAGCTCCACGATTTGTACCCGCTGCCTTACACCGACGAAACCGCCCGCCACGTGATTGCAAAAATCCGCCAGGCACAAGACGTCTTGCAGCGCCGGCTCGTGATTGAAAACGTGTCCAGCTACATCGACTACCAAGCCTCCAGCCGCAGCGAGTGGGAGTTTTTAAGCCACATCGCCAACGAAGCCGATTGCCTCTTGCTCGTGGACGTGAACAACATCTACGTCAGCAGCGTGAACCACGGCTTTGATCCGCTTGTGTTCCTGCAAGGTTTGCCTGCACACCGGGTGCAGCAAATTCACCTGGCAGGACATTCCGATCTGGGCGACCACATCATCGACACCCACGACCACCCGGTGGCCGAAGCGGTGTGGGACCTGTATGCCCAAGCCCGACGTTTGTTCGGCCCCGTGGCCGCCATGATCGAACGCGATGCGGACATTCCGGCCCTGCCCACCTTGCTGGCCGAGCTGGACCGTGCACGACAAGTTGCCGCGCACGCCGATGCGCAAAGGCTGGTGCCACCCTCATCGGCTGTCGTCGATAACCACAACCACAACCACAACCACGCCCACACCGCCACCCCAATTCAACCCGCGCTGGCACAGACGCAAACCGTTCTCAGCGACTACATCCTTGCGCCCCTGCCCACCACCACCAACAACAACAACGACTCGTTCACCGCCCGCACCTTGGTGAAAGAACGCGCTGGCGTGGACGCTGCGCGCCGCTTGGGCATCTACCACCACGCCTACCGCGCACGGCTCAATGAAGTGCTCACCGACACCTTTGCCAAAACCTATTTGTTCATGGGCTCAGACCTGTTCGATGAAGAAGCCGTTGCGTTCGCCGTGGCCAACCCGCCCACTGCACGCAGCCTGAACCGGTACGGCCACAACTTTCCCGAGCACTTGGCCACGCGTTACCCCGACAACCCCGAGTTGTTTGAACTCGCCCGCCTCGACTGGGACCTGCGCCATTGCTTTGACGGCCCCGATGCCCCCGCCTTCAGCGCCACCGATGCACAAGCCGACGCCGCGGGCCAGTGGCTCGCGCGCCCCGCCCCGCTGCACCACAGCCTGCGCCTGCGGCCGATTCAAACCAATGTGGTTCAAGTGTGGCGTGCGATAGACGCCGACACCGACGTTCCGCCCATCGAACCCCTGGAACAACCCGCCAGCCTGGTGGTGTGGCGCAAAGAATTGCAACCCCAATTCCAAACGGTGGATGTTGCACAAGCGCTCTTTTTGCAGCGTTTGATGGAAGGTGCTTCCATCACCACATCGTGCGAGCAGTTGGTGGAAACACCCGCTCTCGAAGACCCGCAACAGCTGGCACAGTGGTTTCAGGGGTGGCTGCAAGAGGGCTGGTTGGCGGCGGCTTGAGGCGCCCTTGCTTCGATGCAAAGCAGACAGATAGCATCGTTGCATTGCCTGATGCTCGCTGAATCGCAACACTATTGAGGTTTCCGTAAAACATGACATCCCACATCGTTCGGGCTGAGCCCTTCGACGGCGCTCAGGACAGGCCTGTCGAAGCCAGCACATGCCTCAGTACCGACCCTTCGACAAGCTCAGGGCGAACGGGGGGTGGTTTGCCATGAATTCATTGTCCGGTCTGATGAAGTCTGAACCGTTCGCCCTGAGCTTGTCGAAGGGTAGCGCGTACAACCTGGGCTTCGACTAGCTCAGCCCGAACGGGGGTGGAGACTTCATCAGACCGAATCAATAGGAAGTAGCGATAAGTTGTTCACCGCCATTTCAACACCCAAATTTTCCTAACGTGCCATGTCCAATCGCCTCTTTACCTTCGTCGGCGGCACCAGCGGCCGCTGGAGAGTTCGCACCCAATGGCCTTACATCGGTCCAGCGTTAACGCCGGTGACGTTCGTCGATGTGATCCATGGAAACGCGGCGGCACCCGCAGGGGGGTGGGCGCTGCGCGGCATCACCAGCAACGACCGCTACGTCGAACGCCCTGAAAAGCAAGAACTGGTCGCCAAGCAACAGGGCCTGGGCCGACCCGAAGCCAGCTACGCCGCGCTGATTCCCATTCGCAAGACCAGCGCCTGGTGGGCCTTGACCCAGGACGAGCGCCGCGCGGTGTTTGAAGAGCAGTCGCAGCACATGCGCATCGGCATGAAATACCTGCCCGCCATCGCCCGCCGCCTTCACCACTGCCGCGACTTGGCCGAGCCCGAAGCTTTCGATTTCCTCACTTGGTTTGAGTACGCGCCCACTGATGAGGGCGCGTTCGAAGATCTTCTGGCCGCGCTACGTGCTTCGCAGGAGTGGACGTATGTGGCGCATGAAGTCGACATCAGGCTGGTTCGCAGTGCGCCTTGATGCGGGCCCTGGTTGCTTTGCACCCCGGCAGACCGCGCCGTTGTTGATATTTTCATAAGAGCCGCTAACAAAACCGTTCGGGCTGAGCTTGTCGAAGCCAGCGCGTACCTCGGTGCAAGGCCCTTCGACCTCGGGGCGAACGGTGTATGCAGTGTTTTGTTAGCGGCTCTAAATCCCAACACTACAGGCCGTTCGGGCTAACCCGGATGTTTCACCAGGGACGCGCCCGAGTGGGCTGTGCTGCGGTGCGCTGGCAAGGCGTGACGACGCTGCAGGCTTGTGCCCGCAAGGAGGAGCAACGCGGCCAGCGCACCGCAGCACAGCTCAATCGGGTGTGTAGCGCTCGGACCAAATTGGATTTGGCACTCGAAGCCGAGAAAGTGAGCAGCTGTGCGGTGTTGCGGGGCATAGAAGAGCGACCTGGTGAAATATCCGGGCTAATCCTTCGACGAGGCTCAGGACAGGACCTGTCGAAGCCTGCGCTCTCCTCGGTGCAGGCCCCTGGACCGGCTCAGGGCGAACCGATTGGTGTTTGTCATATTTTTTGAAAACGCCAATTGACAGGCGCAAGGCGAACGCAGGAGCATTGCCCATCAAGTTGTCAAAAAAGGTCGGACCCGAGCCAACAAGCGCTCCACGTAGGCCTCTTTTTCGCCGACGGGCGCGGCGTCAAGCAGGGCTTGCCGCGTTGCTTCTTCCCCGGCGCGTACCCACATCAACCAGGTCGCCAAGTATTGCGAGGCCAAACAGCCGCCGGCCGTGGCAATGGGGCCGCGCGCATGGAAGGGCTCGTCCAGCACCCGCACACCTGCTTCGACTAACCAAGGTTTGGTCGTGAGGTCGGTGCAGGCGGGTGCGTCGGCCAGCAGTCCCAAACGCGCCAGCAACAAACTGCCCGAGCACTGCGCGCCTATCAACTGCCGCACCGGGTCGAGTTGCAAGCGGTCGAGCACCGCGCCGCGTTTGCCCGAGTCTTCCGCAATCGCGCGGGTGTAGATGCCGCTACCGAAAATCACCGCATCCGCTTCGTTGGCAAACTCCAGCGGCTGCTGCGCCAGCACCGTCACGCCATTCATGGAGGTGACTTGGCTGCTGGGGCTGGTGATCTCTGCTTTCCAGCCCAGGTTGCCCAAGCGGTTGAGCAGGCCGAGGATCACAAAAGAGTCCAACTCGTTGTAGCCGTCGAAGGTGAGGATGGCGATGCGCATGGCGCAAGGTTAGCTGCAGTGGGCGGGTGTTTCAAGTTGAGCAAGCCCTCTCGTGCCATGAAAGAATCCCTGCCCGCCTATGAACCAAACCCAGTGGGTCACTTAGGAGCAGCCTGTGCCGACCACCCAGCAAGTCAACGACCTGATTTCCCTGATCGATACCAAGACAGCCATCATGGTGATCGAGACCCATGAAGAAAAACGTGTGATGGCGCTGTTTGAGCGGGTGTCCAATCTCAGTGACCGTGAGGTCTGGACTTGGTCGGCCAGCCGTGGTTTGCGTGTCAGCCATGGGCTCAAGCTGTCGCTGCTGGACTTCAACAAAAATCCTACGGCCGACGCCAATGAAACCAAGGAGCTGCCGGACGCGCTGCGCCATGTGGACAGCAGCTCCGGGCAAGCGTTGTTTGTCTTCTTGGACATCCACCCCTACCTGAGCAACCCTTTGGTCACACGCGCGATCAAAGAGATTGCGCTCAAGAGCGAGAGCAAAAAACAGCAAATGGTCTTTGTGGGGCACGACATTGTTTTGCCCGACGAACTCTTGCCTTTTTCCAGTCGCTTCGAGTTGGAACCCATGACCATCGAGCGGGTGAGGGCGGTGTACAAAGAAGAGATGGCTCAGCACCAATCCCAAAAAGGCCAAGTGGGTGGCTCACGCAGCACGCTGGAGTCGTTGCTGCGGCACATGGTGGGGTTGCCTGAAAACTCAGTACGCCACTTGGCGCGTTTGACCCTGAGCGATGGAAAAATTTGCACCGCCGACTTGGCCACGGTGTTGGCCGCCAAACAAGAAACCCTGGGCGTGGCAGAGCTGCTGGTGTTTGAGCAAAAACTGCCGGCGCTGGACGAGGTGGCGGGCATGAAGGCACTCAAACGCTGGCTGTTGCTACGCCGCGAACCCTTTTTGATGCCCGATGAATCCGGCCTGCCTCCCCCGCGTGGTGTTTTGCTGTTGGGGGTGCAAGGCGCAGGCAAAAGTTTATCGGCCAAAGCCATTGCATCGTCTTGGCAGGTGCCGCTCTTTCGCATGGACTTTGGCGCGCTCTTCGACAAATACCAAGGCGAGAGCGAACGCAAATTGCGCGAGGCTTTGAAGGTGGCCGACGCGATGTCGCCTTGTGTGCTGTGGATGGACGAGATTGAAAAAGGCCTGGCGGGTGGCCAAGGCGATGGTGACACCGGTGCGGGCAAACGCATGCTGGGCACCTTGCTCACGTGGATGGCAGAGCGGCGCTCCAGCGTCTTTTTAGTGGCCACCGCCAACGACATTGAAAGCCTGCCGCCGGAGCTGATGCGCAAAGGGCGCTTTGATGAGATTTTTTTCGTTGATCTGCCCAGTGCAGAGGTACGTGAGGGCATTTTTCGCATTCACCTCGCGAAACACAAAGTGACTTTCGATGACGCGGAATTGACGCCGCTGGTGGAACGCAGCGAGGGTTTCTCAGGTGCCGAAATCGAAGCCGCCGTGGTGGCGGCCCGTTATGAAGCCCATGCGCGCCAGCAAGCGCCCCAGCCTAATCTGGTGATGCTGGAGTTGCTGCGCACCAAACCCTTGTCGGTGACCCGCTCAGAAGCCGTCACGGCTTTGCGCGACTGGGCCAAGGAACGAACCGTCAGCGCCGACTGAGGCTGTTTCCTGCGACCTGCGCTGGCGCGATCGGCAGATTCGCGACTCATGAACAACGGGACAAATGAAAGCAGTGGGGTCGAGCCAATGGCAAGGCTTGCAACGCGGCCATTGGGTCCAATACACGCTTTCATATCGCGTTGTTCATGAGCCGCGACATTTGGCCGCATGTTTCACCAAGCCGCTCTTCTATGCCCCGCAACACGGCATGAATGCTCACTTTCTTGGCTTCGAATGCCATGTCTGCCACGTTGTGTTCCTTGCCAATAGCTTTGGCTTGGCTGCAAAAACGCCTTGCAAGCCCATCACGATCCGCATCACCACAGCCTGGCAAGAGTTGTGCAGGGCATCCCAAAGACCTTATCTGATGGGTCACAACATTCCAAAAACGCAAAGAATCAAAGTCGAGGCTCAAGTTTCGCTGCATAAACGGTTAAGGAGTCGGCCCTGCAAAACCCCTGCAACCCGCATGAATGCTGGCGATATGGGGTAAATGCTGACGACGGGATCTCTCAGGAATCGTTATCGGAGAGTAATTTTTCTGGGGGATTTGCATGACAGCCACCGCAGACTTCTTTCGCGCACGCCTGGACGGGATGGTCGATCACAAACATCCACTGGTGGTTTTGAGCAAACGGCTGCCCTGGGCCGCGATTGAACAAGCCCTGGCACCGCACTTCGCTCGCCAGGCTCGCCCAGGCTCCAAGCGGGTGACGGCGGACTTGTTGGGAGCGCATGAAGTCGAATTTGGCAACGGCATCAGCCCCGCAGGCCGCCCGCGCCTGTCAATTCGGCTGATGGCCAGCTTGCAGTACCTGAAGAACTCCTTCAACCTCAGTGACGAAGAACTCGTTCAGCGCTGGAGCGAGAACGTGGTGTGGCAGTTCTTCAGCGGCATGGAGTATTACGAACCACGCTTGCCCTGCGATCCAACCCAGATCGGCCGCTTTCGCCGCGCCGTGGGCGAAGAAGGTCTGGAGCAGTTGCTCAAGGCCACCATCGAGACAGCGGTGCAGATCAAGGCCATCAAGCCCAGCGAGCTGGAACGCGTGATCGTGGACACCACCGTGCAGGAGAAGGCCATCGCCCACCCGGTGGACAGTCGGCTGCTGGAGATTGCGCGGCACAAAGTGGTGAATGCTGCCAAACGAGTGGGCATCAGTTTGAAGCAGACATTTGCGTTTGAAGCCAAAACGCTCAGACGCCAGGCCGGGGGTTACGCCCACGCCAAGCAGTTCAAGCGTTTGAAGAAAGCCGTCAAACGCCAGCGCACAATCCTCGGGGTGGTGATGCGTGAAGTGCAGCGCAAGCTTGATGTGTTGGTGGCACCCGGGCCGACAGCGCTGAGTGCGCTCAAGACCTGGTTGGAGCGGGCCGAACGCATCCGCACGCAACAGCGAGGCGACAAGGGCAAGCTGTACGCGCTGCATGCGCCTGAGGTGGAGTGCATCGGCAAGGGCAAGGCCAGGAAGCCCTATGAGTTTGGTGTGAAGGTCAGCCTGGCTGTCACGCACCTGCGTGGTTTGATGGTGGGGGCCAGAAGTTTCCCCGGCAACCCGTTTGATGGGCACACATTGGCTGCGCAACTGGAGCAAACCAACAACCTGATGCAAGACCTGGGGCGTGTGCCCAAGCAAGTGGTCGTGGACTTGGGGTTCCGGGGCGTGGACGCGGACAACCCGAACGTGGAGATCATCCACCGTGGCAAGTACAAGTCACTGACCAAGGTGCAACGCAAGTGGCTCAAACGGCGTCAGGCCATCGAGCCGCTGATCGGCCACACCAAGGTGGACCACGGCATGCAGCGCTGTTGGCTCAAAGGCGAGTTGGGTGATGCGCTGCACGCACTGAGTTGTGCGGCGGGGTACAACATCCGCTGGCTGCTGCGGGCTATCGCGGCCAAGTCTGCAAAAGACGCGAAGGCGTTTTTGTTGACCCTGCTCGGGCTGAGCTTATGGGGTCAACTCAGGGCAGCCAGGGCACGGCTCGGCGCAAAAAACTTGCTCGGTTGGAAATTCACGCCATCGTCAGTAATGGCTTGCGGGGTGAAATGAATTTTGCAGGGCCGACTAAGGATGCTCTGCATAACTCCTTGCGGACTGTGGCAGCACGGAGTCGGGCGGTCTACGGCGTTGCTTTTCTTGCCAATAGCCCAAGCTATTGGCCGCAAAAAGTGCCTTGTAGCCCATCCCGATCCGCACCACCACAGCCTCGCATGAGTTATGCAGAGCATCCTTAACACCGATGATTTCTTGCAACCAATACCTGAATCCCACGCCCCACCCACCGATGCCTTGGTTTGTGGAAAATGCATTTTCTGCATAGTGTTGCGTGGCGGCAACCGCAGCCCTTGCTTATCATCAAATTAAACAAGTAAATATACGTAGAAAATCGTCGAAACGATCCTTGGCGCGCAGTAAGTGGTAAGCGAATGAGACTTTAATTGCGGGCAATACCGTGCCAATATAAAATATAAAAATAATATTAATTTATTGACACTGAGGGCCGCAATGAATATTATTTTTCACGCTTATTTGGAAAACTCACAGGAATGGGTTGATTCAATTAAAAAACATATTCCAGGGTGCCAAGTTCGACTTTGGACGGAGGGTGACAACAGGCCAGCCGATTATTTGCTTGTTCGCAATCCACCGATCAAAATTTTGAGTCATCGCGAAGGCCTACGCGCTGTTTTTAATGTGGGTGCCGGTGCAGATGGATTGCTTGAGGCGCTTCGGTCTCCCGAGGCCAATATTCCCGGCAATTTACCCTTGATCCGCCTCGAAGACGCTGGCATGGCATCCCAAATGGTGGATTATGTGGTGCATGCAGTTCTTCACTATTTCAGACGTTTTGATGTCTATCATGCCCAACAACAGGCTTCGCGGTGGTTTCAACTTCCCCCTCCTGACAAAGAAACATTCGAGGTCGGAATTTTAGGCTTGGGTGTGCTTGGTTCGGAGGTTGCTGGCACTTTGCAATCGCTGGGATTTCCCGTTCGAGCATGGCGCCGGAGTAAGAAATCAGAAACCCCATTTGTCACCTATGAAGGAATGCAAGAATTACCTTATTTTCTTCAGGGCGTGAAATGTTTGATTAATCTTCTTCCGTTGACGGAAGAAACACGTGGGATTCTTAACAAGAAGAATTTTGCAAAGTTGGCCCCGAAAGCCTATCTCATCAATGTGGCACGCGGCGGGCATTTGGTCGAAGCCGATCTTTTGGACGCCTTGCAGGATGGGCAACTCGCGGCGGCTCGACTTGATGTGGCCGAGGTGGAGCCTTTGCCCAGCAGCCATCCCTTCTGGCGGCATCCCAACATCAGTGTGACGCCTCACATTTCAGCGGTGAACTTGGTGGACCCATGCGTGAGGCAGATTGCTGAAAAAATCAACAGCCTCGAGCGTGGACAACCCATTGCCGGTTTGCTCAGCCGCGACCAAGGCTATTGATAGACACGGCAGTTGAACCTGCTTCCGGCATTTATCCGGTAGCGACCTTCAAGCGGCATGGCGCGCAGCAGCCTCTCGGGCGCGAGGTCGCGGCAGCCACATTGGATGTCGGCGACAGGGGCTGCGAATACGTCAACCTTGCGTCAACCTTGCGTTGACCTTGGCATGCACGGTTGGCTAGGGGTGGTTGGCCGTCCCCAAGTCATCGGAGTACCCCATCTTGAACACGCTCTTGGTGGCGGTGTCGACTCCGCAGATGGGCTGTCGGTTAGCAAACGGGCAGTCAGACCACTGGGCGCACGGGCCTTGGGTTGCATCTCGGCTTGCGGGCGCCCATTAAATCAGGTGGGCTACCCGGCCTGATTATCATTAATTAGTCGGCCCTGCAAAACCCCTGCAACCCGCATGAATGCTGGCGATATGGGGTAAATGCTGACGACGGGATCTCTCAGGAATCGTTATCGGAGAGTAATTTTTCTGGGGGATTTGCATGACAGCCACCGCAGACTTCTTTCGCGCACGCCTGGACGGGATGGTCGATCACAAACATCCACTGGTGGTTTTGAGCAAACGGCTGCCCTGGGCCGCGATTGAACAAGCCCTGGCACCGCACTTCGCTCGCCAGGCTCGCCCAGGCTCCAAGCGGGTGACGGCGGACTTGTTGGGAGCGCATGAAGTCGAATTTGGCAACGGCATCAGCCCCGCAGGCCGCCCGCGCCTGTCAATTCGGCTGATGGCCAGCTTGCAGTACCTGAAGAACTCCTTCAACCTCAGTGACGAAGAACTCGTTCAGCGCTGGAGCGAGAACGTGGTGTGGCAGTTCTTCAGCGGCATGGAGTATTACGAACCACGCTTGCCCTGCGATCCAACCCAGATCGGCCGCTTTCGCCGCGCCGTGGGCGAAGAAGGTCTGGAGCAGTTGCTCAAGGCCACCATCGAGACAGCGGTGCAGATCAAGGCCATCAAGCCCAGCGAGCTGGAACGCGTGATCGTGGACACCACCGTGCAGGAGAAGGCCATCGCCCACCCGGTGGACAGTCGGCTGCTGGAGATTGCGCGGCACAAAGTGGTGAATGCTGCCAAACGAGTGGGCATCAGTTTGAAGCAGACATTTGCGTTTGAAGCCAAAACGCTCAGACGCCAGGCCGGGGGTTACGCCCACGCCAAGCAGTTCAAGCGTTTGAAGAAAGCCGTCAAACGCCAGCGCACAATCCTCGGGGTGGTGATGCGTGAAGTGCAGCGCAAGCTTGATGTGTTGGTGGCACCCGGGCCGACAGCGCTGAGTGCGCTCAAGACCTGGTTGGAGCGGGCCGAACGCATCCGCACGCAACAGCGAGGCGACAAGGGCAAGCTGTACGCGCTGCATGCGCCTGAGGTGGAGTGCATCGGCAAGGGCAAGGCCAGGAAGCCCTATGAGTTTGGTGTGAAGGTCAGCCTGGCTGTCACGCACCTGCGTGGTTTGATGGTGGGGGCCAGAAGTTTCCCCGGCAACCCGTTTGATGGGCACACATTGGCTGCGCAACTGGAGCAAACCAACAACCTGATGCAAGACCTGGGGCGTGTGCCCAAGCAAGTGGTCGTGGACTTGGGGTTCCGGGGCGTGGACGCGGACAACCCGAACGTGGAGATCATCCACCGTGGCAAGTACAAGTCACTGACCAAGGTGCAACGCAAGTGGCTCAAACGGCGTCAGGCCATCGAGCCGCTGATCGGCCACACCAAGGTGGACCACGGCATGCAGCGCTGTTGGCTCAAAGGCGAGTTGGGTGATGCGCTGCACGCACTGAGTTGTGCGGCGGGGTACAACATCCGCTGGCTGCTGCGGGCTATCGCGGCCAAGTCTGCAAAAGACGCGAAGGCGTTTTTGTTGACCCTGCTCGGGCTGAGCTTATGGGGTCAACTCAGGGCAGCCAGGGCACGGCTCGGCGCAAAAAACTTGCTCGGTTGGAAATTCACGCCATCGTCAGTAATGGCTTGCGGGGTGAAATGAATTTTGCAGGGCCGACTAATTATCAAATATCAGGCGCCATTACCTGGGCGGCTTACCCAACTCATTCGAGTATAAACATTCGGATACACTTTTCTCGAAGATTCGGTATCGGATGGATGGTTTTCAAGTACAAACCCGAATGGCGGCATGGATTAAGCGCGACTTAAAGTGTTTATTCAGTTTTCACTTCAAGAGAAGTTGAGCTGACTTTGAGCAATACACCGCAAAAATCATTCTATATGTTTTTTATGCATGGGCTCATGCAAAAAATAAAATAGTCGTCGTTGGAGGGAATTTTGTCCACTCGCACCAAGAGAGAGGGTCTTGTGTATGCAAGACCGTGGCATTCTATTGCCAATTATTCTGAGTTTCTAATACTCTGTGCGCCTTCATGCGCTTTACCCATCGCCTTGGATGGCAAGCCCATGCGAACTCGCGCAGCCAAACCGCTCACGCAGATTGGTATCCCTGCCCAACCACGGGCTGGCCCGGCCTGAGCGACCAATGCCCAGGGGGATTGAAACCCCCTCCCGTATCCCCTCGTTCATTCGCTCACGTCCGCAAGCATCGCGGGCTGTGTGGGGTGGATTTGCGCCCCTAAATCAGGCAATGGGCGCAATCCAGCCAATAAATTCATGCCCGTAATTCACGCTTGCTTCGGTATACACATGGCGATGTAGGCGAGCCAGCAGAAAAATTCAAAATTCCTTACTACCAATTGTAAAAAAAGCATGAAAAATACCTGTAGAACATCACTCAGCAGCATTACGCTGGCTGTATTTTTAAGCGCTTGTGGTGGCTCTGATAATGATAATGAAAAAATCAGTGCGTCCGAATCACCGAAACGTTCTGAGGCCGCCGGGAATAAGTCTGAAGCACTCGTACCGACCGAGACGCTCTACGACGATCAGTTGGTTGAAATTGATGGCGTTCCGTATGTTGAAAAAGTACCTGCGAATAAGGAGCTAAGCGCAATCAAGGTCTGCGATAGAGGCAATAGAATCCAAGCCATCAGGTTCAAATGGAGTAATGGAATTGCGTCCGAATGGGGCGATCAGTATGGCGCAATGAGAGCTGATGACACCATTAATTGCGGACCAAGCGACGATGCTACACAGTCGGCCCTGCAAAATTCATTTCACCCCGCAAGCCATTACTGACGATGGCGTGAATTTCCAACCGAGCAAGTTTTTTGCGCCGAGCCGTGCCCTGGCTGCCCTGAGTTGACCCCATAAGCTCAGCCCGAGCAGGGTCAACAAAAACGCCTTCGCGTCTTTTGCAGACTTGGCCGCGATAGCCCGCAGCAGCCAGCGGATGTTGTACCCCGCCGCACAACTCAGTGCGTGCAGCGCATCACCCAACTCGCCTTTGAGCCAACAGCGCTGCATGCCGTGGTCCACCTTGGTGTGGCCGATCAGCGGCTCGATGGCCTGACGCCGTTTGAGCCACTTGCGTTGCACCTTGGTCAGTGACTTGTACTTGCCACGGTGGATGATCTCCACGTTCGGGTTGTCCGCGTCCACGCCCCGGAACCCCAAGTCCACGACCACTTGCTTGGGCACACGCCCCAGGTCTTGCATCAGGTTGTTGGTTTGCTCCAGTTGCGCAGCCAATGTGTGCCCATCAAACGGGTTGCCGGGGAAACTTCTGGCCCCCACCATCAAACCACGCAGGTGCGTGACAGCCAGGCTGACCTTCACACCAAACTCATAGGGCTTCCTGGCCTTGCCCTTGCCGATGCACTCCACCTCAGGCGCATGCAGCGCGTACAGCTTGCCCTTGTCGCCTCGCTGTTGCGTGCGGATGCGTTCGGCCCGCTCCAACCAGGTCTTGAGCGCACTCAGCGCTGTCGGCCCGGGTGCCACCAACACATCAAGCTTGCGCTGCACTTCACGCATCACCACCCCGAGGATTGTGCGCTGGCGTTTGACGGCTTTCTTCAAACGCTTGAACTGCTTGGCGTGGGCGTAACCCCCGGCCTGGCGTCTGAGCGTTTTGGCTTCAAACGCAAATGTCTGCTTCAAACTGATGCCCACTCGTTTGGCAGCATTCACCACTTTGTGCCGCGCAATCTCCAGCAGCCGACTGTCCACCGGGTGGGCGATGGCCTTCTCCTGCACGGTGGTGTCCACGATCACGCGTTCCAGCTCGCTGGGCTTGATGGCCTTGATCTGCACCGCTGTCTCGATGGTGGCCTTGAGCAACTGCTCCAGACCTTCTTCGCCCACGGCGCGGCGAAAGCGGCCGATCTGGGTTGGATCGCAGGGCAAGCGTGGTTCGTAATACTCCATGCCGCTGAAGAACTGCCACACCACGTTCTCGCTCCAGCGCTGAACGAGTTCTTCGTCACTGAGGTTGAAGGAGTTCTTCAGGTACTGCAAGCTGGCCATCAGCCGAATTGACAGGCGCGGGCGGCCTGCGGGGCTGATGCCGTTGCCAAATTCGACTTCATGCGCTCCCAACAAGTCCGCCGTCACCCGCTTGGAGCCTGGGCGAGCCTGGCGAGCGAAGTGCGGTGCCAGGGCTTGTTCAATCGCGGCCCAGGGCAGCCGTTTGCTCAAAACCACCAGTGGATGTTTGTGATCGACCATCCCGTCCAGGCGTGCGCGAAAGAAGTCTGCGGTGGCTGTCATGCAAATCCCCCAGAAAAATTACTCTCCGATAACGATTCCTGAGAGATCCCGTCGTCAGCATTTACCCCATATCGCCAGCATTCATGCGGGTTGCAGGGGTTTTGCAGGGCCGACGAATTAGAAATGCCAATTGGAAAGTCTTTCGTCACCGTCTTGATGGTCGCAGCTTTTTCTTTACTCACCGGGTGTTCCACATTGCCATCTCCAGAGGTCATGAAGGCCGAAACGGCAACTTTTCAACTACCCAAACTACCTCCTGAGGGCAAGGCCATCGTTTATGTCGTTCGCCCCTCTAGCCTGGGTGCACTCATTCGTTTTAACGTCTTCGTCAATGACCAAGAGGCTGCATCTGAAATGGGCTTTACCCGGGGCAGTCAGTACATCTACTTCAACCTGACACCAGGCGACCACAAGATTTACTCCAAAGCAGAAAATTGGGCAGAAACACAGGTTTCAGTCAAGGCTGGCGATATTGTTTTCATTGAACAAGAGCCATCGATGGGTTTGATCATGGCACGCAACGCGATTGCCAAGATCGAGGACTACAAAGGCAAATACCACGTGAAAACGCTAACCCTCGGCACCATTACAAAAACTGACAAGTAATTCGCTTGAGCTACTCGGCAGCGAGCTGACGCTAATGCCGAGACAGCCATTGCCACTCCACACGCCTGTGATTTGGGTAATGCCGCTGCGGAGCCGTCACGTTCACCGGTAAGTACTATTGATCCGGCCTGATGAACCGTTTCGGGCTGAGTCAGGTCATTGTTGAACAATGGCTTCAAATCTGTGCCAACCAGCGTGTTCGTTCAGCACCTCAGCGCCCGCCACTCACATCCAAGATCGCCCCCGTGGTGTAACTCGCCGCGTCCGTCAGCAACCAACCGATGGCGCGCGCCACTTCCTCGGCAGTACCTGCGCGTTGCATCGGAATTTGTGGGGCGGCGGTGTGTGCGCGGTCCGGCTGGCCGCCGCTGGCGTGGATGTCGGTGGCAATGATGCCGGGGCGCACCGCGTTCACACGGATGCCCTCGGCTGCCACCTCTTGCGCCAGACCGATGGTGAAGCTGTCGATGGCCCCTTTGCTGGCAGCGTAGTGCACATAACGCCCTGGCGCACCCAGCCGCGATGCGGTGGAAGACACATTCACAATGGCGCCACCCCGCCCGCTATGTTTGGTGCTCATACGCCGGATCGCTTCGCGGGCGCACAAAAAACTGCCCAGTACATTCACGCTGAACAGACGTTGCCACCGTTCAGCCGTGAGTTCGTCCACCCTGACTGGGACATCCACCACGCCCGCGTTGTTGACCAAAAAGCTCAAGGGGCCGAGGGCATCGTCCACTGTTTCAAACAAACGTTGCACGTCAGCCTCCAGCGCCACGTCAGCCTGAACGATCAAAACCGTTCCGCCCCGTTGAAGCAACTCTTTTTGCAAAGCCATGGCGGCGGATTCGTCAGCGAGGTAGTTCAACACCACGGCGTGGCCTTGGGTGACACACCAACGCGCGGTGGCGGCACCTATGCCTCGGCTAGCGCCGGTGATGACGGTGATGGGCTTCATGGCTCGAATTTTGGCTCAGCGGCCATGGACCGCAAATTAGCGAGATGGCATGGTCAGTACGAGGACTGTCACAAAACTGTCATCCAGTAACAACGAGAATCATCGTTTGATTCAATTCTGTGGAGCCCACCTTGGCCAAAAATTTTGACTTAATGGAAAACAGCAACTCCTCCCATAACCGCAGCATTCACGAAGTGTCCGAGCCCTCGCGCCGTATCGTGCTCAAAGGGGGTTTGGGGGCCGCATTGACGGGCTTGTTGGCTCCACTGGCTGGGGTGTCCTTGTCAGGTTGTGCAACCGGCACAGGCGGCAGCAGCCTGTTGGGCTTCAAGAGCATCCCGGTTTCCACCGCCGACAGCGTGGTGGTGCCCGAGGGTTACATCGCGCAAGTGATTGCCGCCTGGGGCGAGCCCGTGGGTTTGTCGGGCGAGAACGCCGCGTTCAAAGAAGACGCCAGCAACACGGCCGCCGAACAGGCCGTGCAAATGGGCATGCACCACGATGGCATCCACTACTTTGCACAAAACGGCTCCACGAGCGGGCTCTTGGTGATGAACCACGAGTACACCGACGATGGCCTGCTGCACAAAGACGGCATGCAAAACTGGAACCTGGAGAAAGTGCGCAAGGCCCAGGCCGCCCACGGCGTGTCGGTGATTGAAATTGAGCAGAAAAACAACCAGTGGCAAGTCGTTCGCCCCTCCCCCTGGGCTCGGCGCATCACAGCCACCACGCCCATGACCGTCAGCGGCCCCGCTGCAGGCCATGAGCTGATGCGTACAGCTGCCGACGCGTCCGGCCGTCGCGTGCTGGGCACCCTGAACAACTGCGGCAGTGGCATCACCCCTTGGGGCACTTACCTCACCTGCGAAGAAAACTTCATCAACTACTTCAGCGGCGGCGACAACCTGAGCGCCCATGAACGCCGCTGGGGTTTGCGCAAAGGCGGTGCGGGCTACCGCTGGCATGAGTTCGATGACCGTTTTGACGCGGTGAAAAACCCCAACGAACCCAACCGTTTTGGTTGGGTGGTGGAGATCGACCCGAACAACCCCAGCCATACGCCCATCAAACGCACCGCCCTGGGCCGCGCCGCGCACGAAGGGGCCACCACCGCCGTCACGAAGGATGGCCGTGCGGTGGTCTACATGGGTGAAGACTCGCGTTTCGAGTACATCTACAAATTCGTCAGCCGCGACAAAATCAAACCCGGTGGTACCGCTGCGAATGCCGAGCTGCTGGACCACGGCACTTTGTATGTGGCCCAGTTCAACGAAGGCGGCAAGGGCCGCTGGCTGGCCCTGACCCACGGCCAAGGCCCGCTCACCGCGGCCAATGGCTTCACCAACCAAGGCGAGGTGGTGATCAAAGCGCGCCAAGCCAGCGATGCCTTGGGTGCCACCAAAATGGACAGGCCCGAGTGGATCGACATCGACAAACAAGGCTGGGTGTATTGCACGCTGACCAACAACAGCAACCGCGGTGGCGACAAACAGCCTGGAACCGACGCCGCCAACCCACGCGTCAACAACACCATGGGCAACATCATCCGCTGGAAAGACGCGGGCGACTTCCACGGCGAGACTTTCGAGTGGAACCACTTCGTTTTCGCAGGCGACCCAGCCAACGAGCGTGGTGACGCCAAAGGAAATGTGAAAGGTGATGCTTTCGGCTGCCCCGATGGCCTGTGGACCGATGCACGCGGCGTGCTGTGGATTCAAACCGACATGTCCACCTCCGCCATGGGCAAAGGCGACTTGGCCCGCCTGGGCAGTAACGCCATGCTGGCAGCCGATGTAAAAACGGGAGAGATCCGGCGCTTCCTTACCGGCCCCATCGGCTGTGAAGTCACCGGTGCCACCGCGACACCCGACGGCCGCACGATGTTCGTCAACATCCAGCATCCCGGCGAGAGCCCCTCGGAGCGCAGCGATCCGACCAATCCCACCAAGAATTCTGCCTGGCCCAACGGCGGTCGACCACGCTCAGCGACGGTGGTGATCCGCAAGAAGGATGGCGGCGTGATTGGGACTTGACCGTTCTCCACCGTGAAACAAGAAAAGCGAGGCAGCGGCCTCGCTTTTTGTTTGAGCAATGGCGAACTGAACAGGAGGTGACGCCATTCCAACTTCCGCCCGTCGTGTTTGATAACCTCTAACGACAATGAAGGTGGCCGCTCCAACTTGAATCGACTACCCGGCTGCAACGTATCTAGTCCGCATATTTCAACAAGAACGTGTGCATGCTGCGGTGCATTGGCGAGACGTGGTGCTCGAGACGGCCGCAACCAATACTCGCAAGGTGTTGGCGGGTAGTTGATGCCGCATCCGGTCGGCCGGCGCAAGAAAGCAACCAGATGAAATATCCGGGCTAGGGATTCGACTGGTCGAGAAAATTGTTGCGCTGTCCATGGCAATATAAGCCCGACGTTCTTGAGTTCAGGCACCGCTCAGCAAGTCGAATCTCCGATCACCAGTTGACAGCAGCACACAACCGTTCGGACTGAGGTTGTCGAAGTCCTTGATTTGATTGGCAAGGCCCTTCGACCTCACGGCGAACGGGGTTTGGTGCATCATGGGTTATAAAACCGTCGATAAAAACCGCTAGCAAAACCGTTCGGGCTGACCCTTCGACGGGCTCAGGACAGGACTTGTCGAAGCCAGCGCGTACCTCGGTGCAAGGCCCTTGGACAAGCTCAGGGCGAACGGTGTATGCGGTGTTTTGTTAGCGGCTCTAAGTGCACACACTCTCCCACGGAGGCGGTGCTCGTTGCCATGAAAGGCAAGGGCTGACGCGCTGGAAGCTGCTGCACTTGGAGGTTCGTGGGATTCCGTTTGAAGACCAACAACGAGGAAAAAATGAATTCTTGGCATGGGTCACGACGAGGTTTTTTAGCGGCAGCCACGTTACCCTTGCTGGCGGCCTGCGGAACTCCTTTGCCACTGCACAGGCAAGGTACGTCATCGGCGGAAGCCGCCGCCCGACTGGCTGACAGCGCCCAAGCCCACGGTTTGGCGGCCTACCAACAAATTACCGACATCAACATCAGCTACGACGGGCAATGGCGACCGCTGATCGGCCGCATCCAGCCCGAGGTCGTCGATTCCGCCTTCAGGATTTCTTCTCAAGAACGTTTGTTGCCAGCGTTAGGTGTGGTGGCGCAAAGTTACACCGGACCTCAGGGCAACAAACACGTGTTTTGGCAGCGCAACCAAGCCGACATTGGCGTTTGGTACAACGGGTCGGCCAGCAAAAGCGCCTCGGTGGAGGCAGCAGCCGCCATGGTGGCGGAGTGTTATGGCCTGTTTCTTTTGGGCCCTCTTTGGCTGAGCAGTCGGCAAGCGGAAAAGCCCTTGGTTTTGGTGATGGGCGGCACCGAGCGCGTGAACGACCGTTTGTGCGACGTGGTCCACGCGTGGTTGTCGCCCGGTTTTGGGCGCGCGACCATGGACCGCATTTCACTGTGCATCGACAAACAAGACCACATCACACGTCGGCTTCGTTTCACGCTGGAAGGTTATCCCGGCACACAAGGTGCGGTGGCCGAGGTCGATGTGCTGGCTTTCGAGCGGCACTTTGGCGTTTTGTGGCCGATGCGCTCTTACGAGGAAGTGGTGCACCCCTTGCGACTGCCCGCCCACGATTGGTGGGTGACGGGCTTGGACATCAACCGTGGCCTGGCGTTGGAGGACCTGCGTGGCCCCCAATTCAGGGGCCGCGCCATAGCAGCGGCCGCTGCAGTTTCAACTGCGTCGCGCCTTGGTCAGTAAGCGCCCAGCCGGTTGATCGGGCTGCGTGACTCGCCGAGGTAGTTTTTGCTGACGGTGTTGTCCACACCGCCGGCCGGAACAGCAGGGGCACTTGGCAGCTCGCTCCATCCAAAGTTGGGGATGGCGTAGACGGTGAAGCGATCCAGGTTGCCTCCGGTGAGGGGGCGAAAATCTCCGGCTGCTGCGTTGACCAATTGCGGCTCAAGGGTGTTGATGCTGTTTTGCGCCACCAGCAAAGCAGGTGTGCAGGTGGTGTGGCTTGCGGGGCAGGCGCTGCCATCCTCTATGCCCAAGGGGTGCGTCGTCGGCCCGTTCCAAATCACATTGCCGCGAATGACCAGGCCCGCATCGCTGCGAGCATCTGTTGGCACATTGCTGCTGGCCGAATTGCTCAGGGCACCAAAGATCTGGAAGTGCTGCCAGCGGCTGGGTGCGCTGGCTGGGTTGTAAAAAATGTTGTTGAAGACCAGCACATTGCGGTTCGGAATGCGCGCCGCATTGCTGCCGTTGTCCACCACTGTGGTGCCCCATCCACCCAGGTTCAAATACTGTTGGCAACGCTCGCGACCGGCATCACCGGGCTGCCCGTCACAACTACGCAAACCAGCCACGGCTTCAAACACATGGCTGCGGCTGCCAATGCGGTAGAAGGTGTTGTGGGCGAACAGCACATTGAACGCACCCTGCGCGCCGATGGCCGCGCCCTCCACGTTGTGCACCAGGTTGTTGATGAAACGGATGTCGTAGGCCTCGTAGTGCAACCAGGGCGAGGTCATGAATTGAAAGCCTGTGCCCTGGCCTGCAGTGAAACCACCGGTGCCGCAGTTGGTATAGGTGTTGCCTTCCACGCGCAAATAGGCCGAGCCGCCTTTGGCGTACTGACACCAGTCGCCTGCGTTGTGGACTTTGTTGCCGACGACATGGCCGTACTGCACGCCCACATAGTCGATCGCGTTGTCCCATGCACCCGAGACGTCATTGCCTTCCAGATACACATGCTGAGACTGGTTGATCTTGATGGTTTCTTGCGCCACGCGGTTGCCCCCACTCAGTGTGCTGTCGCGCACCAGCAGGTACTGGCACTGTTCACAGTGCAGGGCGTCGCCAGCCGGTTGGGGCGCGATGGTCAAGTTGACGAGGTAGAGGTAGCGCACGTCGTACACGTTCAAGTCGCCGCCCAAAGTCACCGTGCCCGCCGTCGCGGCGGTGATGAGAATGGGAAAGTCACGTGTCCCGTGACGACTATCCATGTAATTGGGCAGACTGGCCTCGGGGTAGGTGCCAGGCGCGAGCAAGATGCGGTAGCCGGTGCCGCTGAGCGTTCCCCGAGGCACCTTTTGCCATGCTGCGGTTAAGGTGCGCAAGGGGGCGGTACTGGTCAGGCCGTCATGTGCATCGTTGCCGGTGGGACTCACGAACAAGGTCGTGAGGACGGGGTTGCCGATGTCGTAACGCCCTTGCACCAGCGCAGCAGATGCTGTTGGTGGCGCGGTGGGTGACGGCGTTGCGGGCGGGGGCGTCACAGGGTCGGAGGGTGCAGCGTCAACTGGCGCTTGAGGCGCACTGGGGTTGGTGCTGGTGCTGGTACTGTTACCGCCGCCACCGCAGCCCAATAGCACCCAGCAGGCCAAGACACACACCAACGGTGTGAGAACCCGATGCACGAACAGCGACATAAAAGCTCCCGAAAGCGCGGCAAAAGATTGCCCTTGCCGCTTTATCGGATGAAAGTGCGTATGGGTTGAGGCCCATCCAGCGGGTTGATGGTCAAACCGCCAGCACTGGTGCAGACGCATCCCTATTGATTCCGCCTGATGAAGGCTCCACTCCCGTTCGGGCTGGGCCAGCTAAAGCCCAGGTTGTACGCGCTACCCTTCGACAAAGCCTTTAGGGCGAATAACAAAACCGTTCGAGCTTGTCGAAGCCAGCGCGCACCTCGGAGCAGGCCCCTTGGGCTATTGGCAAGCAAAGCAACACCGTAGACCCGCCCGAGTCCGTGCTGAAACAGCCCGCAATGTGGTGTGCAGGGCATCCTTAACTTGTTGAATTCTTCAAGCCCCATCCCGCAACCACACCGGCAACTCCGCCCCGCAGTCGCGGCAGAAACGGTCATTGGGGCCATGGCCTTCGCTCAGGCAGTGGTGACAGGTGCGGGTGGTCGGTTCGCGCGGGGTTTTTTGTGCGATGAACTCGGCGCTGACGATACCGGTGGGCACGGCCAGGGTGCCCCAACCCATCAACATCATCAGCGATGCAATGAAGCGGCCGAGGTCGGTTTTGGGCGTGATGTCACCAAACCCCACCGTGGTCATGGTGGTGATGGCCCAATACACGCTGGTGGGAATGCTGGTGAAGCCGTGGGCAGGCCCCTCCACCACATACATCAAGGTGCCCATGATGAGGGCCACCATGACGACAAAACTCAAGAACACGGTGATCTTGCGGCGCGACGCACTCAAGGCGCGACCTAAGGCAGCAAACTCCTGCACATAAGCACCCAGCTTCAAGATTCGGAACAAACGCAACAAACGCAGGATGCGCACATCAATCAGTGCATGCAAACCCGGAAAGAAAATGGCCAGGTAGGTGGGCAGCACCGCGATCAAATCAATCACACCAAAAAAACTGCGCGCATACCGCAGCGGATGCCGCACACAGGCCAAACGGGCGATGTACTCCAGGGTGAAGACAGCGGTGAAGGTCCACTCCAGCGCGGTGAACAGGGGCTCGTACTGTGCATGGATGGGTGCAATGCTGTCCAGCACCACCACGACCACGCTGGCCAGGATGAAAGCGATCAACAGCAAGTCGAACAACCTTCCGGCGCGGGTGTCGGCTTCAAAAATGATGGTGTAAAGGCGCAAACGCCAGCCGGACAAGGGGCGGCCGAAACGTTGTTCGCCAGGGGCAACAGGAAGAGAGGTTGGGTTCATGGCAAGGGCCCCTCAACGGCCCGCTCAAACTTAAACACCGCCACACTGGCCCTGAGGTTGGGCCACAGCCGAACCGCCTGGCCGTCTTGGATGCCGAAGGCGTCGAGGATGCGCAGGCCACATTGCCGCGCCAACACTTCAAAGTCAGCAAAGGTGCTGACGCGGATGTTGGGTGTGTCGAACCACTGGTAGGGCAACACCTTGGTGACCGGCATGCGGCCGCGCGCCACACTCAGGCGGTTGGGCCAGTGCGCAAAGTTGGGAAAACTCACGATGCCGATGCGGCCCACACGCGCTGTTTCCTTGAGCATGCGTTCGGTGTTGCGCAGGTGTTGCATGGTGTCGAGTTGCAGCACCACATCAAAACTTTGATCGTCGAAGATGTTCAGTCCATCTTCCAGGTTGAGTTGAATCACATTCACGCCACGCTTGGTGCAGGCCAGCACGTTGACGTCATCCAGTTCAATGCCGTAGCCGCTGCACTTTTGGTGCGCTGTCAAGTGTGCGAGCACCTCACCACTGCCGCAACCCAGGTCGAGCACACGTGACTTCGCAGGCACCAAGTCGGCGATCAACTTCATGGTCGCGGTGCTGCTCATTTCAACTCCTTCGCCATGTTCTCAAAGCAAGCTCTCAGCACACCGTGGTAACGCGCATCGTCCAGCAAGAAAGCATCGTGGCCATGGGGGGCGTCGATCTCGGCGTAACTCACGTCGCGCTGGTTGTCGAGCAAGGCTTTGACGATCTCCCGTGAGCGAGCGGGCGAAAAACGCCAGTCGGTGGTGAAGCTGACCAACTGGAATTTGCACATCGCCGCCGCGAATGCGGCGCTCAGGTTGCCTGCAAACGCACGCGCCGGATCAAAGTAGTCCAGCGCCCGGGTGATGAGCAAATAGGTGTTGGCGTCGAAGTAGTCGCTGAACTTGTCACCTTGGTGGCGCAGGTAACTTTCGATTTCAAACTCGATGTCTTGCGTGGTGTAACCAGGTTGGCCATTGCGCAGCGTGCGGCCAAACTTGGCTTCCATCGCGTCGTCGCTGAGGTAAGTGATGTGGCCGATCATGCGTGCCACACGCAAGCCGCGGCGAGGGATCGCACCCAGGGCTTGGTAGTGCCCCCTGTGGAATTCGGGATCGGTGATGATGGCGCGGCGCGCTACTTCGTTGAAGGCAATGTTTTGTGCCGACAAATTGGGGGCCGTGGCCACTGCCACGCAGTGGCGCAGGCGCTTGGGGTAACGCAGCGACCAGCTCAGGGCCTGCATGCCACCCAGGCTACCGCCAAGTACCGCCGCGAGTTGTTCAATGCCCAGCGCATCCAGCAGGCGTGCTTGCGCATCCACCCAGTCTTCCACCGTGACCACGGGGAAGTCCGCGCCGTAAATACGGCCCGTGGCGGGGTTCACATGCATGGGCCCGGTGGAGCCGAAACACGAGCCCGGGTTGTTCACGCCAATGACGAAGAAGCGGTTGGTATCCAGCGGTTTGCCTGGCCCCACCAGGTTGTCCCACCAGCCCTCGCTTTTGGCCTGGCCTTCATAGGTTCCGGCGATGTGGTGGCTGGCGTTCAAAGCATGGCAGACCAATACGGCATTGCTCTTGTCGGCATTGAGTTGGCCATAGGTTTCATAGACCAAGGTGTAGTCGGCCAGTTGCGCACCGCTTTGCAGTGGCAGCGGCGCATCGAAGTGCCAACTCTGTGGCGTCACATGGCCTAGGTTGCCAGAGATGGAAGCAGCGGCGATAGACAAACGGCATCCCCAAAAGAAAAACCCGGCTTGTCTTGCATGAATGCTGCAAGGAGCCGGGTGCTTCACCTGGTCTCTTTAGCTGCATTTTTATAGCGCCCGCAAGCCGGAACAAATCAGCGCTGGCAGGAAGTATAGCGACGTGCGCAGGGATCCGTGGAAGCGTCGGGGCACCATCAACGTTCGATCGACGTTCACCCTAGCTTGAAGACGCTCACCACCTCTGCCAACTTGGCCGCCTGGTAACGCAGGCTTTCTGCCGCTGCGGCACTTTCTTCCACCAGCGCCGCGTTTTGCTGGGTGACTTGGTCCAACTGCATGACCGCGTCTCCTACCTGACCGATGCCAGACGACTGCTCGGCGGTGGCGTTTGAGATTTCGCTGATCAACTCGGTGACACGCCGCACCTGGGCCACGATTTCATTCATGGACGCGCCCGCATCGTTCACCTGGCGTGCGCCGACCTCGACCTTGTCCACGCTGTTGCCGATCAGTGACTTGATCTCTTTGGCGGCCTCGGCCGAACGTCCCGCCAGGCTGCGCACTTCGCTGGCCACCACAGCGAATCCCCGCCCTTGCTCGCCGGCTCGCGCGGCCTCCACCGCAGCGTTCAAGGCCAGGATGTTGGTCTGAAAGGCGATGCCGTCGATCACGCCAATGATGTCGGAGATCTTTTTCGACGAAGCCGCGATGTCCTGCATGGTGGCCACCACCGCGCCCACCACCTCGCCGCCCTGGGCGGCAGCGGCGGACGCCTGCACCGCCAGGACATTGGCCTGGTGGGTGGTCTCGGCATTGATCTTCACCGTGCTGGAGAGCTCTTCCATGGACGCGGCGGTTTGCTGCAGGTTGCTGGCCTGCTCTTCCGTGCGCTGGCTGAGGTCGGCATTGCCAGTGGCGATTTGTGCAGAGCCGGTCGCAATGCTGTCGCTGCTGTTGCGGACCTGGGAAACAATTTGAGCCAGGTTTTCTTTCATGCTTTGCATTGCAAACATCACGCTGTGTCTGTCGCCACTTTGATTCTGGACAGCCACGCTGAGGTCACCCTGCGCAATCGCATTGGCAATGTGCACCACCTGGCTGGGCTCGCCGCCCAGTTGGCGGGTCAGGCCACGGCTGATCGCCCACGCGATCACAACCCCCAACACGGAAGTGCCCAAGGTCGCCACGATCAGCGCCAGAGTTTTGGCGGAGACGTCATCCCGGGCTTGTTGGCCCAGCGTCTGGGCAGCGACCCGCTGGAAATCGATGGCTGCATCAAGTGCTTTGAAATACACCGACTGGGCCGTCCTGACTTCTTTGAGCAGCAAGGCGGTGGCTTCTGCATCCTGCCCCGCCAGCGCAGATGCCACCGCCTTGCCCATGTTTTTTTCATAGGGCCCGTGCGCGTCGGCAATGGCCTTGAGCATGGCCGTGCCTTTGTCGCTGTGTGTGGCGTTGGTCAAGGCCTGGAAAGTTTTGCTGTTTTTGGCATTGGCCTCGTCGATGCGTTTTTTTTCGGCCTGGACCTGCGCCGGGTCGTCCAGCAACACCATGTTGCGAACCGCGCGGGCAACCAGGTTCACGTTGTCTTTCATGTTCGCCAAATGGTCCACCTTGACCATGCGGTCGTCTATTAACGTGCTCAGGTCGGCGCTTAGGCTGCGCAAGCTCCACCAGCTGTATGTCCCCTGAAGCACGCCCAACAGAACAAGAGTCCCGAACGCAAGGCCGAGTTTGGTGGCCACTTTCATGTCATTCAAAGATTTCATGGTCTGCATTCCTGGACCGCGCATGGGTGGCGGCCCGCGAGAGTTGGTTAATGAAACGGTGTATCAAATGCTTTATCGGCACGCTGCAGCCCATCTGAAGCGCAAAGTATTCGGTACGCCGCCCCATGCAAGTCACAGGTTCCTGGACGTTCAAACACAGCTACCATCCGGTCGGCTTCAGGCCATCACCAAGGAGTGTGTTGATGTTCAACTGGCTCAACCGTTTGGATCACCATGTGCCCGTGCGCTACAGCACCTGGTTTTTATGTGCCGTCGGCTTTTTGTTGTGCACCTTCACCTGGGTGGCGTTTGATCAATGGGGTGGCTGGGCGCTGTTGTTTTTGTTTTTGGTGGGCCTGGGGTTTCGTGACACCCGGCAAACGCGGCACGCGGTACTGCGCAATTACCCCGTGATAGGCCACATGCGGTTCCTGCTGGAATTCATTCGCCCGGAGATGCGCCAGTACTTCATTGAGGGCGACAACGAGGCCGCTCCCTTCTCGCGCCAGCAACGTTCCCTGGTGTACCAGCGGGCCAAGGGTGAACCCGACAAACGGCCCTTCGGCACACAGAAAGATGTGGGTGCTGTGGGTTACGAGTGGATCAACCATTCGGTTGCGCCGACGCACATTGCCAGCCACGACTTTCGTGTGGTGATTGGTGAAAGCCGACTCCAACCCTACAGCGCCAGCATCTTCAATATCTCGGCGATGAGTTTTGGCGCGCTCAGCGCCAATGCCATCTTGGCGCTGAACACCGGAGCCAAACGCGGCAACTTTGCGCACGACACCGGCGAGGGCTCCATCAGCCGCCACCACCGCGCCAATGGTGGGGACTTGATCTGGGAAATTGGCTCCGGCTATTTCGGCTGCCGCCGCGACGACGGCGGTTTTGACGAAGACAAGTTCACGGCCAATGCGCGAGACCCGCAGGTCAAGATGATCGAGCTCAAACTCAGCCAAGGTGCCAAACCAGGCCACGGCGGTGTGTTGCCCGGCCCCAAGGTCACGCCGGAGATCGCCGAAGCGCGCGGTGTGCCCGCCTGGCAAGACTGTGTGTCCCCCGCCAGCCACAGCGCGTTTTCCACGCCCATTGAAATGATGCAGTTCATTGCCAAACTGCGTGAGCTGTCGGGCGGCAAACCCACCGGATTCAAGCTGTGCATCGGCCACCCGTGGGAGTGGTTTGCGATGGCCAAGGCCATGCTCGTCACCGGCATCACACCCGACTTCATCGTGGTCGATGGTGCCGAAGGCGGCACTGGCGCTGCGCCGCTGGAATTCACCGACCATGTGGGCGCACCGCTGCAAGAAGGACTTCTGCTCGTGCACAACACGCTGGTGGGTTTGAACCTGCGCTCGCAAATCAAACTGGGTTGCGCAGGCAAAGTCATCAGCGCATTTGACGTTGCGCGTTTGATGGCTTTGGGTGCTGACTGGTGCAATTCGGCTCGTGGATTTATGTTTGCCCTGGGCTGCATCCAAGCCCAGGCCTGCCACACCGGCCATTGCCCCACCGGCGTGACCACCCAGGACGCAGAACGTCAAAAAGCCTTGGTGGTGCCCAGCAAAGCCGATCGGGTTTATCAGTTCCATCAACAAACATTGATGGCGCTGCGAGAGTTGGTTCAGGCGGCTGGCCTGCAGCATCCGCAGGACATCAGCGCGTCTCACATCGTGCGCCGAACGGGCGAGAACAGCGTGAAGTTGCTGGCCAACTTGCTGCCGTTTGTAAAGCCCGGCTCACTCTTGCAGGGTGATCTGCCGCATCAAGTGTTCAGTGTGTATTGGCCGATGGCACAAGCCGAGAGTTTCGCAGTCAAAGACGCGGCTTGATTGCCTGCGCGGCCTCAGTGCCGCTTGAAGCTTGCCAATAGCAACCCCGCAGCCACAAACAATCCGCCAAAGGCACGGTTCATCAACCGGATGTGGCTGGGTGATTTAAGCAAACGCAACAGTTTGGCGGCCAGCAAGGTGTAACCCGCCATCACCACCAAATCGGTGAAACCCAAGGTCGCGGCAATCACCAGGTACTGAGGGCCCAATGAACGCCCCAGGTCCAGAAACTGTGGCACCACCGCCAACAAGAACACCGTGCCTTTGGGGTTGACCGCATTGATCATCCAGCCCCGCAGCACCAAGGAATGCCGGGCCACAAGCGGTGTGTCGGTGTTGTCCAGCGCCACCATGGGCTCAGCCGGCGCGCGCCATTGTTTGATGCCCAGCCACACCAGGTAGGCCACGCCCAACCACTTGACGGCAGCAAAACCAAAACTCGACGCAGCAATCAAGGCCCCCAGGCCCAACCCCACGACAACGATCTGCGTCCAGATGCCCAGCACCAGACCCAAGGTCATGAAATACCCGCGTTTGAAACCATGGTTGAGCCCCGCGCTCATGGCAGCGACAGCCCCCGCCCCGGGCGACAAGCTGATGGCCCAAGCGGCCAGAAAAAAAGTGAGCCAGGTGGAAAGTTCCATGGGGTGTCTCGATTGAATCTGGATTGAAAAACGCGGGCAGAGGCATCTCTGGTCGATGCACACACACCGTAACACAGGGCGTTCCAGATTTTCATTTGTGGGATGGCAGCAGGTGGGGCCCAGTAGCACACTCGACAGGTCATGGTGGGGTCACATCAAGGGCTTAGAACCTGGTCGCGAACAACATGAAACCAACCCGAATTCAGGAGCCACCCTATGAACAAGCTCATCAACCTGCAAATCAACGGTCACATCCAAGTGGCCCAGTTCTGGCCTGACGGCGAAAGCGATGCCGACACCACCAAACTTGTGGTCAGCGTGGGTCAAGACAGCTTCAAAGTGAAGATGCCGAATTCCGACGTGCACGTGCCCACCCCCGCTTTTGACCATGCCTACCAGCGGGGCGAGAAGAAGCCCGATGGCAGCTTCAAACAAGACAAACTGATCAACGCCAAGGGCCAAATCACGGTGCGCTTGCAGCGTGTGGATGCACCAGAGTTGCACATTGCGCCCGGCCCCATCAAAGGCAAATCTTTGGCTGGCACAGGTTTGTTCTTGAAGTATCGGCAGCGTCAAGCGGAAACTGGCACCAACGCACTGGGCCGCTTTTTGCAAGGTTTGGCCGATGTAGATGGCCGCGTGGCCTGCACCTTTGACTCCAACCTGGGTCCCACCCAGGGCCCAGGTGATGTGGTGGACAAATATGGCCGTTTTGTGGGCGACATTTGGGTCGGCGCTGGCCCCAACCCAGTCAACCTCAACCTGTGGTTGTTGGAGCAAGGCTGGTGCGTGGTGGCGCTGTACGACAGCATGTTGGCCGACGAGATCGAGACCACGCTCAAAGCCTGGCGCAAAGGCCGGGGCAAGGGCAGCCGCAAGATGTACCGCGCGAAGTTCGAGCCGTTTGAGAAACTGGTGTTTCGCAAAAGTGGTTCGGCTCTGGAAGACGAAGGCACCAAGAAGTTCATCCACCCCAAGTACTTCCGCCGCTACATCACCTGGTTTGCGCACAGCAGCGCCGGCAACATCGCCGGGGACTTTGCCGACTACCTGGAGAGCAAAGGCGAAGAGGTGTACGAACTGAATGAGTTTGTGGCCGCACTCAAGCAAGGCAAAACCAAGTCCACCCTTTACCCGCTGTATGAACGCGACTTTGACGGCGACAAGGTGGGCTGGGCACCCGAACGTTTTATCTTCTTGGAAGCACCCTCCACCGTCTTCACCGACCAAGGCGGTGTGGAGCGCAAGCTCAGCAAAGCGGATTGGTAATTGCTACCGCCTGATCTGCTGCTCCACCAACTGCCCCAAACGTTTGATGTTGGCCTCCAGTTGAACCGTCCACGGCTGCCCGTGGTGCAAACGAATGAAGTGGTTGTAACGCTGGCTGCAACTGAAACTCGCCCCAGGGGCCATACCGATGTGTTCGCGTCGGGCCTGGTCGTACAAGCGGCGTGAGTCCACCCCAGTAGGCAGCTCGATCCACAACATCAGCCCACCTTGCGGACGGCTGAGTTTGCAACCAGGCGGGAAGTAGCGCGTCACTGCGTCCGAGAGTTGTTGCGCTTGGGTTTTGAGCGCGGCACGCAAACGCCGCAGGTGGTGGTCATAACCGCCGTCGCACAAAAACTCGGCCATCACTTCTTGCTGCAAGAACGGGCTGGTGGCGGCAGCCTGCAGGCGCAGTGATTCCGCCGTTTTGAAGTGGCGGCCCGGTGCCATCCAGCCCACGCGCATGCCTGGAGCCACGGTTTTGGTGAAGGCCGAGCACAAGATGACATCGTCCGTCGCGTCAAAACTCTTGAGCACCGGCGGGCGCTCCTCGCCGAAATACGCGTCGCCGTAAATGTCGGTTTCAATCAAAGTGAAGCCGCGCTGCGCAGCCATTGCAACGAGCTGTTTTTTGTTGTCCTTGGGCATCAAACAACCCAGGGGGTTGTGGAAATTGGGAATCACCACGCAGGCCTTTATCGCGCCGGGCGTTTGTGTGGCGAAGTCCAGGGCCTCCAGCGACATGCCGTGGCGCGGGTGCGTGGGGATTTCCAGCGACTTCATCCCCAGGCCCTTGATGATCTCCAGCAGCATGTAGTAGGTGGGTGACTCCAGCGCAACCGTGTCACCGGCCTGCGCCGCGCAGCGCAAAGCCAAAAAGATGGCCCCGGTGCCCCCATTGGTGAGCAACACCTCGTCCGGGTGAAGACGGACACCCGATTGCACCGAGCGCCGTGCCACCTCTTGGCGCAGAGCCGAGCTGCCTTGAATATGGGGCCGGGTGGCGTACTCCGGGTGCAAGCGGTTGGCACGCGCCATCAGGTGGCGCAGCTTGGCTTCTGGCAGCAAAGAGCGCGCGGGTGCGGGATACAGGGGCGGCAAAGCGATGGGGTCGTCCAAGCCATACAAAAACTCGCGCCGCAGATCGCTCGGTTCCACAAAACCGGCACTGCCCATGCGGGTGTCGAGCTCCGGTTCCGGCAACACCGTTTTGCACGCCGCCACGAAATAGCCCGACTTGGGCCGCGCCTCCACCAGCGCTCGGTTCTCCAGCCAGCGGTAGGCCAAGGTGGCGGTGGAGGCACTCACGCGATGCTGTGCGCACAGTTGCCGCACCGATGGCAAACGGTCACCCGCACGCAAGCTACCGGCCGCCATGGCCCGCTCAAGTTCCGCGGCGACGGCCTGGTACAGCGGCAACGCCACTTGCAAGCCAGGGTCGGTCGGGCTGTTCATGGTGGCATTGTCCACTTGGACACTGCAGGCGCAACAGATACAGAGGGCTCCTCTTATCACCAGCACAGATGGTTGGCGCGACGTCTGTACCGCTCACGTTTGTGCAGCGCTGCAGCTTTCGCGTTAGCGGCGGTTTGAAGACACTGAAACCCGTTCAACGCTCCCTGAAAGGGTCTCCATGTTCATCAACCCAACACCCCCACCCCACCCGATCCACTTGAGCCTGTCTCTCGGCGAGTTGCTCACACTCACCCCCACCCAGCCCACCACCCTGCACCTGCAAAGCGGCGTACTGTGGGTGACCCAGACCGGCGATCACCACGACCATTTTTTGAAAGCGGGCCAATCCATGCAACTGTCGCCCGGCCGCCTGACGGTGGTGCAAGCAGAACGTGCATCGGTACAAGCATGCTTGTTGCGTCCCGCCACACACAGCGCGAAACTGCAGCCCTGCCCTAATGCCCATCAGTTCTTGCTCACAAGTCAGAAGTTAAGCGGACAAGCGTCATGCGTTGGTGATTGATGTTTTCAAGGGTGGCGACAGAAGAGCCGCTCGGGCTGAACCCGTCGAGGCCAGCGTATCCGTGGGTCAAGGCCCTTCGACAGGGGTGAGCGGATATGGATTGGCAGCGACACATGAAAATTTCAGAAGGTAAGGAGGGTTTTGTCGTCTAAATTTCTGACTTATGAGCGCCCCCAGACCTGTCGCTTCGCGTCAGCCCCCCCCCCGAGGGGGTCAAGAAAGCTTGGGAACGGCCCGGCGTTTTCTTGAGAGTGACTGACTGGCATCAGACATAGGCCGCCGTTTTAATCGAACCGATCGGAACGCCAACCAAGACATCCTGCCCCCCTACAAACCCGAAGTCGCCGGCTGCTGCGCCGCAATGTGCTCGTGCAGGCCAGCACGCGGGGCAGCATCCGCGAGGCTTGGTGTAACACCCGGCATTTGGAATGCCATAAGTTGTGGTCTTTTCGGTGAAGGGTTCGCTGTGGTGGCGACCATGCCCACAACACGCTGTGGCAACCAACGTCTTGCGGGCCGAGTTGGTTACGTGCGCACCATGCGAATAGCGCCCTGGAGGCCGATCAAACCCGCTCGGGCATCAAGCAGGCACGCCACAAGCGGGCGCTAACTTTTCGACACAAATTGTCGATTTGTTTTACATGGAACAGGGGCTTGAGCATGACCGTAATCTAAATCGTTGATTTGCAACATGAAAATGGCATCGATCAAGATGGCACAAAAAATGCTATTCCACCTAGGTTAGATCACTCAACTCTAGGGAAGTCGCATGAAAAATACACTTTGCAAACTGTCTCTTGCTGCCTTGTGCGCCATGGGCTTGGGCACGGCCCACGCCTTGGTCGTCACCAATGAAACCAATGCCACGGCGTTGGCCAACGCCATCGCCGGCTCTGGCGTGATCATCAGCAACGCCACTCTTACTACCGACACCACCTCGCCCTCCGCCACCTTTACTGGCGGCGCAGCTTCAGTGGGTTTTGAAACCGGTATTGTTCTGACCACAGGCACCACCGATTGCGTGGTGGGGCCGAATACCGTAGGGGGCTGCTCGGGCGCTGGCACCACCACCTCGTTGCGTTTCGACTTCACGTCCACCACGGGTCAAATCTTCTTCAACTACGTGTTCGGGTCTGAGGAATACACCCAGTACGTGAATTCAAGCTTCAACGATGAGTTCCAACTGCTGCTCAACGGTGTGAACATCGCTGTGCTGCCGGGCGGTGCCGGTGTGGTGTCCATCAACAACGTGAACTGCACCGCCAACTCCAGCTTCTACCGCAACAACCGTGACGGCGAAGCCAATCAGACAGCCGGTTGCGTGAACCAGAACCTCGACGTTCAATACGACGGCCTGACCACGGTCCTGACGGCCAGCGCCTTGCTCAACGCAGGCGTGAACACCTTTGAGTTTCTGATTTTTGACCGGGGCGACAGCCAATTGGACTCTGGTGTGTTCATTCAAGCCGGCTCCTTCTCTGGTGTGAACGAAACACCCGAACCAGCCTCATTGGCCTTGATGGGTTTGGGTTTGGCCGCTGCTGCTGCAGTGCGCCGTCGCAAGTCGGCCTAATCAAACAGCCAGCCCGCTGACCCGCAAAACGCACCTTCGGGTGCGTTTTTTTATTGGGGTTGTCTTTGCTGGGTTTGATCGAGTTGCCCGGAACATGGCAACATCTGCGGCATGAACACATCCTCCAAATCACCATCCACATACCGAGTGGCCTTCATTGGACTGGGTGTCATGGGTTACGCCATGGCAGGCCACATGGCGAAGGCCGGGCACCACGTCACGGTCTTCAACCGCACGGCAAGCAAAGCCATTGGCTGGGTCGCAGAGTTCGGGGGCAGCCACGCACCTTCCCCCCATGAAGCAGCAAAAGACGCGGACTTCGTTTTTTCTTGCGTAGGAAACGACGACGACCTTCGCTACATCGCTTTGGGCGGCGAGCGTGGTGGTGCGTTGTCGGCGATGAAGCCCGGCGCGGTGTTGATTGACCACACCACAACGTCAGCGACGGTGGCGCGTGAAATGGCGGCCGAGGCACTTGAACGGGGTTTGTTTTTCATCGATGCGCCGGTTTCGGGTGGCAACGTTGGTGCGATCAACGGAACGCTCACTGTGATGTGTGGCGGTGATGAAGCGGCGTTTGTGCGCGCGCAGCCCGTGATGAAAGCGTTTTCCAAAGCGGTGACACGTTTGGGCGACAGCGGTGCGGGTCAGCTGGCCAAGATGGTGAACCAAGTTGCCATCGCGGGCTTGGTGCAGGGCTTGGCCGAAGCCATCGCTTTTGGCCAAAAAGCCGGGCTGGACATGAAGGCAGTATTAGCGGTCATTGGACAAGGTGCGGCGCAAAGTTGGCAACTTGACAAACGCGGGCCCACGATGGTGGACGACCAGTTCGACTTTGGTTTTGCGGTGGACTGGATGCGCAAAGACCTGGGCTTGGTGCTAGACGAAGCCCGTCGTAACGGGGCCCGTTTGCCCGTGGCCGCGCTGGTGGATCAGTTTTATGCCGACTTGCAGGCGCAGGGAGCAGGCCGTTTGGACACTTCCAGCCTGGTGCGTCGCCTGCGCTGAACTGTTTTATTGTTTGTCGTTTGCTGGCCGGTTGTTCGCCAACTCAGCCTCGCTGACAATTTCAAAGACCCGCACCACTTTTTGGACGCCGTTGATAGAGCGGGTCAGCTCGCTGGCGCGGTCCGCCTCCCGGTCGGTCACCCGGCCCATCAGGTAAACCACACCTCTGTCAGTAACAACTTTGAATGCATTCGCATGCAAGTCTTTGGCATCTACAAAAGTCGCCTTGACTTTGCCCGTCAGAATCAAGTCGTTTGAGCGGTTGGCCAAAGAACTTGCGAAAGCATTCGAGCCCAAAACAGTCAATTCATTGACCGTGGCACGCACGTTTTCAACCCGTGCGACGGCTTGCTCTGCGGCCATTTTGTCGGCATCGCTGGCGACCTCACCCGTCAGCAAGGCCATGCGGTTGTAGCTGTTGACACTGACGCGACCACGGTCGGCTAAAGCCTCACGCACGCGAGGACCCGATTTGAATTCAATGCCTTGGTCTTCCAATTGGGTGCCGGAAGTGCGCCTGTCCGTCGCCACCATGGCCCCACCCAGCATGGCACCGCCGACCAGCAAGGGGGCACAAGCCGAGGTCAAACTTACCGCCACCAAGGCGGCAGCCAGACGAAGCAGTCGATGCGGTTGATTGATCAAATTCATAGCGGATCCTGTTCTCCAAGTAATTGCAGGTCCACCGCGTCGCACAAACAATGCGCGACCAACGTGTGAACCTCGTAAATGCGGGCGGCGCGATCATGGGGCACCGAGATGGCCACGTCAGTTTCGACAAGACGGGCTGTCAGCAGGTTGGGCGCACGACCAGTCAAAACCAGTACAACCATGTCCTTGGCGCGTGCTGCATCGATGGCGGCCAACAAACTGGGCGGCCCACCCGAAGCACTTAAAACCAGGAGAACATCGCCGGGCTGCCCCACGGCCTGAATTTGTTTGGCGTAAGCGGCGTCAAACTCGCCTTGCTCACTCAGGGCAGACAGCATGGCCGTGTTGCTCGTCAGGGCCAGGGCCGCCAAGCCGGGGCGCTCACGCTCAAACCGCCCCATGAACTCAGCCGCAAATTGCTGCGCTTGGCTGGCCGAAGCACCGTTGCCACAGGTCAACACCTTGCCACCGGCCGTGATGCAGCCAACCAGGGCGTGGGCCGCTTCGTTGATGGGCTTGCTCAAAGACTCGGCAGCGGCATAAAGCAAGTCTGCGCTGTCAAAGAATTGTTGCTGAATGCGTTGTTCAAACATGGGGCGGGATCATAAGTCAGGCCTTGTGATTCACCGTAACAAAGTTCAGTTCCATGGGCTGGCATCAAACGCCGAGCGAACCCACTGCAACTGCGGGCCGTCAATCGCCACGACATCAAACCGACAAGGCGGTGGCGAAGGCAAGTGGCGCAGGAAGTGCCGCGCCGCGTAGACAATTTTCCTGCGCTTGGCGCTTTGAATGCTGTCAGCGGCCCCGCCATAGGCGTGGCCGCTGCGTGTGCGAACCTCGACAAACACCAAAGTGCCGTCCACATCGCGCAGAATCAGATCCACCTCGCCAGCGCGGCGGCTGGGGCCAGCAGCGACACGATAATTGCGCTCCACCAGCGTCAGGCCCAATCCCAGCAGATACTGCAAGGCCTGGGTTTCACCTTCTTGGCCGATCAAGGCGCGGCTGGGTGTTGTCGAGCCGGGTGCGGCAGCCATTTTTTTGAGCAAACCTTTGAGCATGTCTTTGAGCCCTGTGTTGTTGCAAGCCGCTGCGGCAGCTGCCGGTGGGCAACATTTTCCGTCGGGCACGCTTTATGTGGTGGCCACGCCTATAGGCAATTTAGCCGACCTCACCTTACGCGCGATCCATGTGCTGTCCTTGGTTGATGCGGTCGCCTGTGAGGACACCCGCCACAGTGCCTCGCTCTTGCAGCACTTGGGCTTGCACAAACCTCTCTTGGCATTGCACCAGCACAACGAACGTGAAGCCAGCAACACGGTGATTTCACGTTTGGCCCAAGGTGAACGGGTGGCCTACGTGAGCGATGCCGGCACTCCGGCCATCAGCGACCCGGGTGCCGTTCTGGTGGCGCAGGTGCAGGCCGCAGGTTACCGCGCCTTGCCCATCCCCGGCGCAAGCAGCGCAGTGGCTGCGATGAGCGTGGCGGGTAGCCTTGACGCCAACGAAGGCGATCACGGTGCCGGATTCTCTTTCCAAGGTTTTTTGAGCAGCAAAGCCGCGGCCCGCACAGCGCAATTGAAGCGCCTGGCAACCCAGACCCAAGCCCAGGTGCTGTTCGAAGCGCCGCACCGCATCGGCGCTTTGTGCGCGTCTATTGCCGCTGAGTGCGGGGCTCGCCGCGTCACCCTGTGCCGCGAATTGACCAAACAGTTTGAGACCGTGGTGACCCTGGCCGCCAGCGAACTGCCTGGCTGGCTGGCCGCCGACCCGCACCGTGAACGCGGCGAGTTTGTATTGGTGCTGCATGCACTGCCTGCAACCGCGCACGACCAACAAGCCGACACCGCGAGCGACCGCGTCCTGCTGGCCCTGATGGCCGAATTGCCACTGAAGCAGGCGGTATCAATCGCCGCCACCTTAACGCTCGCACCGCGCAACAGCTTATATACACGTGCGTTACAGCTCAAACAAGGTCAAGGCGACGATTGATCTTCAGGGCTTGGGTGCCATTTGCGCGTCGTGCTTTTGACGGTGAATATGGCGGCTGGTGTGGTTTTGCGCTTTGTGCAGACGTTTGCGCTCTTGGGCTGTGACCACACCGTCGGCCTTGGCTTTGTTTTCGGCGCGGTCCACGGCCGCTTGTTGGTTTTCCATGCGCTGGGCTTCTTTCGGGGTCAATGCACCCGAGGCAATACCTTGGTCGATGCGTTTTTCTTGGTTGGCTTGGCGCTGGTCTATGCCTGGCGCGCCGGCTGGGTTGAACGCGGTTTGGGCCGATGCCGTGAAGCTTGCAACGGAAAAAACAGCGACTAACAACGTGGTCTTGATCGGGGACATGGTGCAAATCTCCTATGAATGAAACGATGGGGGTTGCGTGTACAGCTCGCCCTCCATCAACGGTGCCGCAGCTCCATGCGCTGACCGCGCGAACGTAAAGAAGCATGAAGGGACGGCAACGTTTTGAAAACCGATCGGTCGTGGGCCTAGTACTGCGACTCTGAAATAACAAAACATGAAAGCGTGCCTTCGCACCGATGGCGGCGTTGCAAATCCTCGCGATACCCCGGTATCGCTGCGGTTTGCGCCTTGCCATCGGCACGAATTCACCGCTTTCATTTGTTCCGTTATTTCAGAGTCGCAGTACTAGCGTCAAACCGCCAGCAAAACCACCCCGAGCCAGCCACTTCTACAATGCCCCATCACCCTTGGAGAAACTTCCGTCATGATTTCTCGCGAACCCACCTTGGAACGTTTGGCCATTGCACGTGCGCTGTTGATGGAACCGTTTGGTTTGACCGATGCCACGCTGAGCAAGGCACTACAAACCATCGCCACCCACCGCATTGACGACGCCGACCTGTACTTCCAGTACACCCGCAGCGAAGGCTGGAGCCTGGAGGAGGGCATTGTCAAAAGTGGAAGTTTTGGCATTGACCAAGGCGTGGGTGTACGGGCGGTGGCAGGCGAAAAAACCGCGTTTGCTTATTCAGACGACATTTCCGAAGCAGCGTTGATGGATGCCGCTCGCACTGTGCGCACAATCGCATCGGCCGGTCAAAGCCGCCGTATCAAGGTAGGCGGCCAGACCCAGAAGATCGCCAGCAGCAGGGTGCTTTACGCGCCCATGGACCCGATCGCGACGCTCGACAGTACACAGAAAGTCGCTTTGCTTGAAAAAGTAGAAAAGCTGGCGCGCGCCAAAGACCCGCGCGTCGTTCAAGTCATGGCAAGCCTGGCAGGTGAGTACGACGTGGTTTTGGTGGCCCGCGCCGACGGCACCTTGGCGGCCGACGTGCGGCCTTTGGTGCGCCTGAGTCTGACCGTCATCGCTGAACAAACGGTCGATGGTCAAGTGCGCCGCGAAACCGGCAGCAGCGGCGGTGGGGGGCGTTACGGCATGGGTTATTTCCATGACGAAGTGATCGCCTCTTACGTGGAAGAAGCGGTCGGCGCAGCACTCACCAACCTGGAGTCTCGCCCGGCCAAAGCAGGGGAAATGAATGTGGTCCTCGGCCCAGGATGGCCAGGTGTGTTGTTGCACGAGGCCATCGGCCACGGCCTGGAAGGCGACTTCAACCGCAAAGGCTCCAGCGCCTTTGCCGGCCGAATCGGCCAGCGCGTGGCGGCCAAGGGTGTCACGGTGTTGGACGACGGCACCTTGCCAGATCGGCGCGGCTCACTCAACGTGGACGACGAAGGAAACGCCAGTCAACGTAATGTGTTGATCGAAGACGGCATCTTGAAGGGCTATTTGCAAGACTCGATGAATGCCCGACTGATGAAGGTCAAACCGACAGGCAATGGCCGTCGCGAAAGTTATGCAGCGGTGCCCATGCCACGCATGACCAACACCTACATGCTCAATGGCGACAAAACACCCGAAGAGATCATCAAAGGCCTGAAGCGCGGCCTCTATGCCACCAACTTTGGTGGCGGGCAGGTGGACATCACCAGCGGCAAATTCGTCTTCTCGGCATCGCAGGCATTTTGGGTAGAAAACGGCAAGATTCAGTATCCCGTCAAAGGCGCCACATTGATCGGGAATGGCCCCGACGCCCTGACCCGGGTGACCATGATCGGCAACGACATGCGACTGGACACCGGCGTCGGCACCTGCGGCAAAGAAGGCCAAAGCGTGCCTGTAGGCGTCGGTCAACCGACACTGCGCATCGACGGTTTGACCGTCGGCGGGACCGCGTAGTGGGCATGTGGTAGATTTCAACACATGCTTTACCAGCCACGTTTCTTTTTTACCTACTTTTGGTTCTCACACCGCACCGGTGGCTACAGAGGCGAGCGCGTAGGTTAGAAGTAACGCACACCAAATCTCCAAACCGCCGGGCTCACCCCCCGGCGGTTTTTTTTGCCTTTCCGTTTTCGTTTTCCAGTTCAGACATCCCACACCCTTTGAAGGAGCCTCGCATGTCCAACCAGAACACACCAGGCGTTTGGTCCGCCAGCACCGAAAGAACCAGCCGCACCGACGATGAGAGGATAGAAAACGTGACCCCGCTGCCGCCCCCCGAGCATTTGATTCGTTTCTTCCCCATCCACGGCACACCGGTTGAAACCCTGGTCAGCGAAACACGCCAACGCATCCGCGAAATCATGCAATGCAAGGACGACAGGCTGCTCGTCATCATTGGCCCTTGTTCCATACACGACCCCAGCGCAGCCTTGGAGTACGCACGGCGACTGAAGGAGCAGCGCGACCGCTTGGCGGGTTCGCTGGAAATCGTGATGCGGGTTTATTTCGAGAAACCCCGCACCACGGTCGGCTGGAAGGGTTTGATCAACGATCCCTACTTGGATGAAACCTACCGCATTGACGAAGGCCTGCGCATGGGTCGCCAATTGCTGGTCGAAATCAACCGCCTGGGCTTGCCCGCAGGCAGCGAGTTCTTGGACGTGATCTCCCCGCAGTACCTCGGTGACTTGATCTCATGGGGCGCCATCGGGGCACGCACCACGGAAAGCCAGGTGCACCGCGAGTTGTCCTCGGGCATCTCTGCCCCGATCGGGTTCAAGAACGGCACCGACGGCAACATCCGCATCGCCACCGACGCGATCCAAGCTGCCGCCAGACCCCACCACTTCCTGTCCGTCCACAAAAACGGCCAAGTCGCCATCGTTCAAACACGCGGCAACGAAGACTGCCATGTGATTTTGCGCGGCGGCAAAACACCCAACTACGACGCTGCCCATGTTCAAGCGGCATGCAAAGACTTAGAGGCCGCCAAACTGCCCGCCACACTGATGGTCGATTGTTCCCACGCCAACAGCAGCAAACAGCACCAGAAGCAAATCGACGTGGCCAAGGACATAGCCGGTCAGCTACAAAACGGCAGCCGCAGTATTTTTGGTGTGATGGTGGAAAGCCATCTGAACGCCGGGGCCCAAAAGTTCTCGCCCGGCAAAGACAAGGTGAGCAGCCTGGCCTATGGACAAAGCATCACCGACGCCTGCATCGGTTGGGACGATTCAGTGGCGGTGTTGGACGTATTGGCCCAGGCGGTACAGGCCAGACGCGCCAGCAAGTAAAAGCATGTTAGTAAGCGCTTGCAAGTCGATGTGAGCAATAGCGGCTTAGGGGTAACGCAGGTGAGCGCAAGCAATAATGCTGGTGGCAGGGACTGGAGCGGGGTTCAATGGAACTCCCTTCCACTCCTTCAAGGATTGTTTATGCACAACCCCTCTATGCTCTCTCGTACCCCTATGACCTTGCTGGTGGTCACCGCCGCAGCGCTGGCCCTGTCCTTTGGCGCTCAAGCGCAAACCATGGGCCCAGGCAGCAGCACGCCCAGCCCAACGCCGTCGGCAACCCTGTCCGCCAAAGACATCGCGGCGATGGAGTCAGCCTTCACTCGGGCTGACGCCAACAACGATGGGTCGTTGTCACCGCAAGAAGCCAGCCGCATGCCAGCCATCGCAGCCAAGTTCTCTGAACTGGACAAAAACACGGATGGCGCGTTGAGCAAAGCTGAATTCAGTGTGGGTTACTTCGAAGCGGCGAAGTAAGCGCTTAAGGCGAGCAACGCGCGATGGCGGTGTCAAACCCCATCGCGCGCCAAACGTTCACTCTTCCAATAGACGTCGTCGCCACCCTTACCGTCCAGGTTGGCACGGTTGAGTACACGCGCCAATACAAAAAGCAGGTCACTCAACCGGTTGAGATAGTGGCGCGGCTCCGCACGCACTGGGTCTAAGCCACACAAGGCCACAACAGCACGTTCAGCACGTCTGGCCACGGTACGGCTCACATGGGCCAGCGCAGCGCTGCGAGTGCCTGCGGGCAATATAAATTCCTTCAAACGCGGCAAAGCCGAGTTGTAGTGGGCGAGCGCTTGATCTAAGTGCAGCACCGCGTCCGCTTTGAGCAACTCATACCCGGGTATCGATAACTCGCCACCCAAATTGAAGAGTTCGTGTTGAATCACCACCAGCAGTTCGCGCACATCATCGGGCAGAGGTTCGGCCAGCAGAACACCCAAACCAGAGTTGAGTTCGTCCACCTCGCCCATGGCGTGAACACGTACGTGGTCTTTGCCGACGCGGCTGCCATCACCGAGGCCGGTGCTGCCGTCGTCGCCCGTTCGAGTGGCGATTTGTGTGAGTCGATTTGCCATGGGGTTGATGCTAGCAGCCGCTTCGTGTGTCGTTCCTAAAATGGGGGCCCAAGCCGTCCGATCTGGAGGGCTTTTTTCGGGCCCACAAGGTGGGAGCCACTGCCTGGAGAAGCCCCTTGAACGCACCCCTGCCCAGCCACATCCTTCCCCCTTACAGCCCGAGGTCAGTACCACCCACGATGGCAGCCGCGTTGCAATCCGCCTTTGGCGGGCGATGTTCCGCTGCCCTGGCGGTGCGAGAGCAGCACGGCCGTGACGAATCTCCCTTCGATGTCGCACCGCCCGAACTGGTCGTTTTTTGTGAGAGCACGACTGAAGTGGCCCTGGTGGTTCGTTTGGCCCACGAGCACAGCGTGCCCGTCATCCCCTATGGCGCGGGCTCGTCCTTGGAAGGACATCTACTGGCGGTTCAAGGTGGCATCAGCATTGATTTGAGCCGCATGAATCGGGTTCTGGCGGTGCAAAGCGAAGACCTCACCGCCACGGTACAGGCCGGTGTCACTCGCCTGCAACTGAACGACGAAATTCGTCACAGCGGCCTGTTCTTTCCCATAGATCCCGGCGCCGATGCGTCCATCGGTGGCATGAGCGCCACCCGAGCCAGCGGGACCAATGCCGTGCGTTACGGCACCATGCGCGAGAACGTGCTGGGGCTGACTGTCGTCACGCCACAAGGCGAAGTGATTCACACCGGCACGCGCGCCCGCAAATCGTCCGCTGGTTACGACCTCACTCGGCTCATGGTGGGCAGCGAAGGCACGCTCGGTGTCATCACCGAAATCACGCTCAAGCTCTATCCTCAGCCGGAAGCCATTTCCGCTGCAGTATGTGTATTCACTAGTATCGACGCGGCTGTACAAACCACGATTCAAATTATTCAAATGGGCGTGCCGATTGCGCGCTGTGAATTGTTGGATGCGAACGCGGTGCGTGCCGTCAACCGCCACGACAAGCTGAACTTGGCCGAACAACCGATGCTATTGATGGAGTTCCACGGCAGCCCGGCCAGCGTGGCGGAACAGGCCGCCACCGTTCAGGCCATTGCTGCAGAGTTCGACGCCAAAGACTTCGCCTGGGCCACCACCCCTGAAGAGCGCAACAAACTCTGGACCGCCCGCCACCATGCCTATTTGGCCGCCTTGCAAACGAAACCCGGCTGCCGCTGCGTGACCACCGACACCTGTGTGCCCATCTCACGTTTGGCCGAGTGCGTGAATCAAACCGTGGCTGAAGCCGATGCGGCAGGCCTGCCCTATTTTTTGGTCGGCCATGTCGGCGATGGCAACTTCCACATGGGGTATTTAATCGACCCAGCTATTCCGGCAGAACGCGAATTGGCTGAACAACTCAGCCATCAACTGGTAACCCGGGCTATCGCCATGGACGGCACTTGCACTGGAGAACATGGCATTGGTCTGCACAAGATGGACTTCTTGGTGACGGAGGCGGGCAGTGGTGCCGTGACCATGATGCGCTCGCTTAAACAAGCGCTTGACCCGAAGAACATCATGAACCCGGGGAAGATATTCAGCTGGTAAGCGGGCAACGCGCCAACTATCAATCGTCGCGGCTCGGTGGCGCATCCACCCGCCACCACTTCGTCACGTCACCAGCGCTGTTGACACTCTCCATCTGCACGCCAAAACCCCACAGGCGGGCCACGTGTTTGAGCACTTCGTCGGCGTTGTCGTGCAGCGGTCTGTCGTTGTGCTGGGTGTGGCGCAACACCAGGGAACGGTCGCCGCGCAGGTTCACATTCCACACTTGAATGTTGGGCTCGCGCTGGCCCAGGTCGTACTGGCGGCTCAGGGCCTCACGTACCTGGCGGTAGCCGGCATCGTCGTGGATGGCCGAGACTTCCAGTTCGTCTTCCTTCTCGTCGTCTTTGATTGCGAACAAACGGAAGTCGCGCATCAACTTGGGCGAGAGGTATTGGCCAATGAAACTTTCGTCTTTGAAATTGCGCATGGCGTGGGAGATGGTTTCTAACCAGTCACTACCGGCCATGTCGGGGAACCAAGCGCGGTCTTCTTCTGTGGGCTCTTCGCAAATGCGTTTGATGTCGGTGTACATCGCAAAACCCAGGGCATAGGGGTTGATGCCGCTGTAGTGTTTGTCGCCTACTTTGGGTTGGTAGACCACATTGGTGTGGGACTTGAGCCATTCAATCATCACCCCGTCTGTCAAGTGGCCGTCGTCGTACAAGGTGTTGAGCAGCCGGTGGTGCCAGAAGGTGGCCCAGCCTTCGTTCATGACTTGGGTTTGGCGCTGGGGGTAGAAGTACTGCGCCACCTTGCGCACGATGCGCACGATTTCGCGCTGCCAGGGCTCCAAGAGTGGGGCGTTCTTTTCGATGAAGTAGAGCAAGTTTTCCTGGGGCTCGGACGGGAAACGACGGGCCTCTTTTTCCTCAGCAGCTTTCTCGGCCTTGCGCGGCAGTGTGCGCCACATGTCGTTGACTTGCTGCTGTGCATGCGCCTCGCGGTCTTTGCGCTCGGCCAATTCTTGGGCGAGTGACTTGCGGCTGGGCCGGCGGTAGCGGTCCACGCCGTGGTTCATCAAGGCGTGGCAGCTGTCGAGGAAGGTTTCAACGGCGTCGAGGCCATAACGTTCTTCGCAATCGGTGACGTAGTTCCTCGCGTAGACCAGGTAGTCAATGATGCTGGCGGCATCGGTCCACATGCGGAAGAGGTAATTGCCCTTGAAGAAGCTGTTGTGGCCATAGGCCGCGTGGGCAATCACCAGGGCCTGCATGGCCAAGGTGTTTTCCTCCATCAAATAACTGATGCAGGGGTTGGAGTTGATGACGATCTCATAGGCCAAGCCCATGTGGCCACGGCGGTAGTTCTTCTCTGTCGAGATGAACTCTTTGCCATAACTCCAGTGGCGGTAGTGGACCGGCATGCCCACCGAGGCATAGGCGTCCATCATTTGTTCGGCGGTGATGATCTCGAGCTGGTTCGGGTAGGTGTCCAGGCCATACCACTCCGCGGTTTCGCGTATGACGGTGTGGTATTGCTCAATCAGCTCGAAAGTCCAGTCGCTGGGCGCAGGCAAGGGCGCTGCGGCACGTGGCGGCTTGACAAGGTCAGCCGCACGTTTGTCACGTCGGGGGGTGTCCAGCCCGGCGCTAGTTTTGCTCTCTTGCTCAGGCACGGCGCTCATGCGGCATTTCCTTCTTTCTTGAACAAGTCGCGGAACACCGGGTATATCTGCGAGGCCTCGGTGGCCTTGCGCACCGCAAAACTTTTGGACGACTCGGCCGCCAGGGCCACGTACTCGTCCCACAGATTCTGTTCTTCCTCGGCCACCTGCACATAAGCAAAGTAGCGGCACAGCGGCAGGATCTGGTTGGCAAGCAACTCCCTGCAACGGCCGCTGTCGTGGTGCCAGTTGTCGCCGTCACTGGCCTGGGCGCCGTAGATGTTCCATTCGCTGGTGGGATAGCGTGTACGGGCAATCTCTTCCATCAACACCAGGGCACTCGACACCACGGTGCCGCCGGTCTCGGTGGAGTGGAAAAAATTCTGTTCGTCCACCTCCTGGGCCTGTGTGTGGTGGCGAATAAAAACAATGTCGATTTTTTCGTAGTGCCGGGTCAGGAACAAGTACAGCAGGATGAAAAACCGTTTGGCCAGGTCTTTGCGTGCTTCATCCATTGAACCCGACACATCCATCAAACAAAACATCACCGCTTTGGCCGTGGGCACCGGCACACGAACGCGGCTGCGAAAACGCAGGTCAATGGGGTCCAGGTAAGGAATGCGTTCGATGCGCGCTTTTAATGCGCCTATCTTTTCTTCAAGTTCTTTGATTTCTAACGCGTGCAACTCGGGTGCGGCACGCAACTCCGCCAAACGCTCTTGAAGCGCTTTGATCTCACGGCTACCTGGGCTACTGAGCGCAATGCGCCGACCGATGGCACCGCGCATGGAGCGCACCACGTGCAAATTGTTGGGCGTGCCGTCGCTGGAGTAACCGGCTCGGTGGGTCTTGAATTCGGGGGTTTCGGCGAGCGTGGTACGTGCCAGATTCGGTAGGGCCAGATCATCAAAGAAGACCTGCATGAATTCTTCTTTGCTCAGGTGAAAAACAAAGTCGTCGTCACCTTCGCCCGTGTCGGATGCTTGACTGCCACCGCCGCCACCTTGCCCGCCCTTGGGCCGAGCGATGCGGTCGCCGCGCACATGGTCTTCATTGCCAGGATGCACCATTTCGCGTTTTCCGCCCTGGCCGTGACCGAACACCGGTTCGCTGATGTCCTTTTTGGGAATTTTGATGTCTTCGCCTTGAGCCAGATCCCGAATGCTGCGGCCATCCACCGCACGTTTCACGGCCTCGCGGATTTGGTCCTTGTGCCGCCGCAAGAAACGCTCGCGGTTGCCGATGGATTTGTTCTTTCCCGCCAGACGCCGATCAATGATCTGTTGCATGGTGAGTGTCTCGAAAGGATCTGGCGCTTATAGATTCGGATCGACGAAGTTTGAACCGTTCGCCCTGAGCTTGTCGAAGGGTAGCGCGTACAACCTGGGCTTCGACAAGTCCTGTCCTGAGCCCCGTCGAAGGGTCAGCCCGAACGGGAATTGAGGCCTCATCGAGCCGGAGCAATAAGTGGTCACTGGGCCGCCGCCGACCACAGCCCACCCTGAGCCAGAAGAAAGGTCCCCGCAGCGCGTTGGCGGGGGCCCTTCAACCGAGCTCGGGGTGGCCGCTGGGAAGTCAGTCATGGTGACCTCACGAACTCTTGCGCACGCGCAGATACCACTCGCACAACAACCGCACCTGTTTGCTGGTGTAGCCCTTGGCCACCATGCGGGTGACAAAGTCCTCGTGTTTTTTGGCTTCGTCGGCGCTGGCTTTGGCGTTGAAGCTGATGACGGGCAGCAGCTCCTCGGTGTTGGAGAACATTTTTTTCTCGATCACCGTGCGCAGCTTTTCGTAGCTGGTCCACACCGGGTTGTTGCCGGCGTTGTTGGCCCGGGCACGCAGCACGAAGTTGACGATTTCATTGCGGAAATCTTTGGGGTTGGCAATGCCAGCGGGCTTTTCTATCTTCTCCAATTCGGCGTTGAGCGAACTGCGGTCGAACACCTCGCCGGTGTCGGTGTCGCGGTATTCATGGTCCTGGATCCAGTAGTCAGCGTAGGTCACATAACGGTCAAAAATGTTTTGGCCGTATTCGCTGTAGCTCTCCAGGTAAGCCGTTTGAATTTCTTTGCCGATGAATTCGGCATAACGCACGGCCAGGTGTTCTTTGATGAAAGCGAGGTACTTCTGCTCAGTCTCAGCGGGGAACTGCTCGCGCTCAATTTGCTGCTCCAGCACATACATCAGATGCACGGGGTTGGCTGCGACCTCGGTGCTGTCGAAATTGAACACCTTGGAGAGAATTTTGTAGGCGAAGCGCGTGCTGATGCCGCTCATGCCTTCGTCCACGCCGGCGTAGTCGCGGTACTCTTGGTAGCTCTTGGCGCGGGGGTCAGTGTCCTTCAAGTTTTCACCGTCGTAGACCAACATCTTGGAGTAGAGCGATGAGTTCTCGGGCTCCTTCAAGCGCGTCAATATGGCGAACTGGCTCATCATCTTGAGTGTTCCTGGTGCGCAAGTGGCTTGTGCCAGTGACGACCCTTTGAGCAGCTTCTCGTAGATATGCACCTCTTCGCTCACGCGCAGGCAATAAGGCACTTTGACGATGTAGATGCGATCCAAAAACGCTTCATTGTTTTTGTTGTTGCGAAAGGCTTTCCATTCGCTCTCGTTGCTGTGGGCCAGCACGATGCCGTCAAATGGAATGGCACCAAACCCTTCCGTGCCTTTGAAGTTGCCTTCTTGGGTGGCAGTGAGCAAGGGGTGCAGCACCTTGATGGGTGCCTTGAACATTTCCACGAATTCAAGCAAGCCCTGGTTGGCCAAACACAGGCCGCCGGAGAAGCTGTAGGCATCGGGATCGTCTTGCGAAAAACTTTCCAGCTTGCGAATGTCCACCTTGCCCACGAGGGAGCTGATGTCCTGGTTGTTTTCGTCGCCGGGTTCGGTTTTGGCGATGCCCATTTGTTTGAGCACACTCGGATAACGTTTGACGACCTTGAACTGGCGGATGTCGCCACCAAACTCTTCCAGGCGCTTCACAGCCCAGGGGCTCAAGATGCGGTTGAGGTAGCGGCGCGGAATGCCGTACTCTTTTTCCAGAATGGGGCCGTCTTCCGCCGCGTCAAACAAACCCAGCGGTGATTCGTTCACAGGCGAGCCCTTGATGGCGTAGAAGGGCACGTCCTGCATCAGCGACTTCAAACGCTCGGCAATCGAACTCTTGCCGCCACCCACCGGCCCCAGCAGATAGAGGATTTGTTTTTTCTCTTCCAGGCCCTGCGCCGCATGCCGGAAGTAAGACACCACCTGCTCAATGGCATCCTCCATGCCGTAGAACTCGGCAAAAGCAGGGTAGATCTTGATGACCTTGTTGGCGAAAAGCCTGGACAAGCGCTGGTCGTTGCGTGTGTCGATGGTTTGCGGCTCGCCTATGGCCTTGAGCATGCGCTCGGCGGCGGTGGCATAAGCGACCGGGTTGCGCTTGCACTCGTTGAGGTAGTCCTCGAGTGAAAGCTCTTCTTCGCGCGTGCGTTCGTAACGGGCTTTGAGATGGCTGATGACGTCCATGCTGATCTCCTAGGGTTCAAGGAGGCGCAAAACAAACCGTTGCCGGTTGGCTCAGCGTCTGGGGAAGTTCTGATGAAACCCCTCAAGGCTCCATCAGAGCTTTCCTGAATCAACACACAGTGGCATCAATACGCGTTTGTAGCATCTCCTATTGCAATCAATTCAATGCCCAGAAGAACAGCAAAAAACGGGCCTAATTCAAAAACATGTCCTGCGCACCTGTTAATGAGTCCCATCGCGATCCCGAAGTTCCGTAGGAATGACTCAGGTCGAACCCAGACCCAACTTTTCCAAGAGCCCATTGAGCTCGTCCAGCGAACCAAATGCAATGGCGACTTCACCTTGTTCGCCACGTTTTGTGCGCTTCTTCACACGGATTTCAACGGCGGCGGTCAAAGCGTCGGACAAGGTGGCCTCAATGCGCAACAAGTCGCGTGATTTGGTGGCTGTATTGCGAGCCAAGGTTTTCTGCTTTGCCGACGGCGCTTGCCTTGCCACCAGCTTCTCGGCCTCGCGCACGCTGAGTTTTTTGGCGACGATTTCCGTCGCACTCAGGATTTGCTGCGCCCCATCCAGGGGCAGCAGCGCACGTGCATGGCCCATGTCCAAGTCACCGGCCATCAGCATGCCCTGAACGGGTTCGGCCAGTTGCAAGAGGCGCAGCAAATTACTCGCAGCGCTTCGCGAGCGACCCACCGCTTGGGCGGCTTGTTCATGGGTCAAACCAAATTCGTCGGTGAGGCGTTTGAGGCCTTGCGCCTCTTCGAGCGGGTTGAGGTCTTCGCGCTGGATGTTTTCAATCAGCGCCATGGCGGCGGCGGCCTCGTCGGGCACGTCTTTGACCAACACCGGCACTTCGTCCAGACCGGCCAGTTTGGCGGCACGGGAGCGGCGTTCACCCGCAATGATTTCGTATACCCCACCGCTCAGCGGGCGCACCAAAATGGGCTGCATGATGCCCTGGGCCTTGATACTCTCGGCCAGCTCATACAGCGAGCCTTCGTCCATGCGCGTGCGTGGCTGGTACTTGCCCGGGCGCAGTTGGCTCAGCTTGAGCTTGGAGGGCAAAAGATTGATGTCCGTCTCTGCCGCGGGCGCAACATCTTTGACTTTCGGGCCGAGCAATGCTTCGAGGCCCAGGCCGAGGCCTTTGGGTTTCTTGGTGACCATGGCGAGATTGTCGGTGATCGTCAGAACTGAGGTTTGGGGGTCAATGCATCGTAAATTGATTCGTGAGGCCAAAAACCACCCGCTATCATTTTCAGATGCTCAATCTAGAAAATGCAGAGCGTCAGCTGGCCAGCGCTCAGATTGCGTTTCGCGTCGTACTCGCCGGGTTGACCCTTCTGGGTCTTTATGGTGGATGGAATCATTTACAAGCAGTAAGGCAGGCATCTGCGCCTCCAGACCGTCTGGAGATGAAGTCTGTCCCGATGCAAACGGCTTCTGCTGAAGAACGTGATGCCGCTTTTGCCTGGCGCTCGGTGCATGTGTCTCGGCCCGGCGCTGCAGACGGCGAAGTTGTGGTCTCTCTGAACCCAACCAGTCCAAGCGGCGAGCCGTTGATTTATCTTCCAGCCAGCGGTAAGGTCGTGAAGGTTGCCCCCTACGTGCTAAGCGACGGCAGTACTACGCTGCGCTTTGAGTTGAGGGAGTTGGGTCTGTTTCATATGGGCATAGCACCCGCGCGCCTGGAGGTCATGAATGATGCTGCGAATGCATCGGTGCAGCGCGCAACCTTGTGGGGCTATGTAAATGCACAAGGGCAATGGGTAATTCAAGCACTTTTTTCTGAAGCGAGCCACTTTGTTGGCGACGTGGCGCTGGCCTTGCCTGTCCTACAAGACGGCACAAAGAAACTTCGGCTTATCGACCGGCGCGGTCAATTTCTGGAATGGGAACCCATTCACCAATCACAAACTCAGGCGCACTTCACCCACAGCATTTCCAGCAAAAGATTGGCCCGGGTAGGCAGATGGACTCTCATCACAGACGTCAACCATTCGGGGCAACATAGCCACCTCACAGACGGTCAACAAGTGCGGCCAGTTCCCGGCGTCAACGCCATGCATTCGCCTGATGGCGAATTGTGGCTATTGCAGACAGATCAAGGCGCTCGCCTGTGGCGACCGGAGGGGGGCTTTGTCTCTGTGCCCGAAGGTCGGCGGCCGTCCGCTCCGTTATCGAGCGAACTCTATGTGGCGCCCGCGTCCACTTCGGGTGGTTCGGCGATTTTTCATGTCAGCGGTCGGGTGGTTGCCGAAGTTCCAGGGTTTGGCAAAGCACTCACCAGCAGCCGATTCATTGCTTGCGATGCACCTGTGTCAGACCCGGTTTTTTCTGCCTACGACCTCAGTCGCCACCTTGGCGAGGCGATCAATCGATACCGCTGCGGCATTTTGGACGCCCAGGGTGCATGGTGGATGCAGCCCAAGTTTCGTACCGTAGACCCCTGGGGCGAACATTTGGTGCTGATGCAAGGAGCTGATGACACCGCGCCCTGTTTAGTCGATCTGCGCCAAGTCAAAGCTGAGTGTCTTCGTACCGAGCGGCCTTTGCCCACGTTATCAACGGGTACAGATCGACCGCGCAGCTACCGCTATACGACGTGGCTAGGAAATGGTGGCGTGAAGGGCAGCTTTCGGTTGGCATGGCCTTTCGCGGGCCAAATCGCTGAGGTGATGGATCGCGGCCTGCCCGCGTTAATTGACGCGGAGGGACGGCTGCTGACGCCGGGCCCTGAGGGCGACCTGATATCGCAGTCGCACCAACGCGCCGTCGTTCAACCCCTGATGGGCGGCACAGATCGCGGCCAAGGCGTGATTGACCGCCAGGGCGCATGGGTTGTGCCCGCCGTGTTTGGTCATTTGACCTGGAACACGGATGGAACCCTGCGTGCCTGCATGCCAGGCACCGGTCTTTTTGAGATTGCTTGCGAACGCCTGTCGCCACAAGGACGCTCGCTGGGACAGAGCCAAAACTTGCCTTCGACTTTGCCGCCTTCCTTGTCCGCAAGTAAGGCGAGCGCCTCAGCAACCTTAGGGAGCGGACCTGTTGCCGTAGCCCGAGATGGCCTTTGGGGGTTTCAGGTGGATGGGGCCTGGGTGATTCAGCCCCAGTTTGACGATGCCGACGACTTTTACGGTGATCGCGCGCCCGCAGCCATGTTGCTGCGAAGCAAAGCCACGGAGGTCGACCCGTCCCCCGAAGCCACGATGCGTTGGGGCTTGATTGACAGACAGGGCAAGTGGGTGTTGCCCGCTCAGTTCGAGGAAATGCAGCGGTTTCAAGGGGAGGTGGCAGCCGCCAAAAAGCAAGGTCTGTGGGGTCTTATCAACCGCAATGGCAAGTGGCTATCAGCGCCAGAATTTGAAGAAATCGGATTGTTTGAAATGGGTTTGGCCGTCGCAAAACGCAGTCGTGATGAGATTTGTTTAATGCGCAGTGACGGCAGTTGTTTAGACCTGCCTGGTTTGTTGTCAGTCACCCGTACCGATGGGGATTGGGCACTGGGTCAGCAGTCCGCAGCTTCTGGTGTTGCGCTTTGGGGCTACCTGGATATGAAAGAACAAGCTTGGGCCATCACGCCGCAGTTCATCACAGCCTCGCCTTTTAAGGGGGAATGGGCCATTGCTAGCAGTGAGTTGCCACCGGCCACACCTGAGGCCAGTCAGCTCTGGATCACAGTGCGGGTTCAGCGTCACCTTCATGCGGGATTGACCACCGTGGGGGCGGTGCGGCCTGTGCGGACCGACTGGTCTGCCATGCAGACACGCCAAGCGGACACGCCGACCCCTTCTATAACCAACTCAGTGAAGACGGCCCTGGTTGATGACCAAGGCCGATGGCTGACCCCTCAACCAGCACGCTGAATTACTGCTCTATCAAAACCAGACACGGCCCATGAAAACTGCTTGTGCCCCTTGGCAACAGACGTTGCACCTTAGCGTCTCGCTTTGCTTGTTGTTGGCAAGTGCGGTAAACGCGCAGACCGGTTCTTCACTGTCTTCGGCGGAGCCCCTCGCCAAAACAACCAACCAACGCTGGATTCATGGCTCCTGGGTCAACGTGCGCGCAGAGCCCGACAAATCGAGCAAGGTCTTGGCCAACTGGGTGACCAACCTACCGGTTCTTTTGCTGCAGCGCAGTGGCGCATGGTGCCAGATTCGCAACCCGGAACACCTGATCGGTTGGGTGGCGTGTGAGTTCCTCGGGCAAGAAGCGCTCACGCTGAAAGCATTACTACAAACCGATCCAATAACGGGCTCTTACTTACCGTCGGTAGAAGCCCGTTCGTTTTGGGTTGCGCCTTCGATATACCGCTTCGCGCAGGTCGGCCGGTCCCTGAACTACTCGGCCCTCAGCGCAGAGCAACAAGAACGCGAACGGAATACCCAGCGCCCGATTCGTTTTCCGATACCCGAGTTTGAGGCGATGAAACAGCGGTTGGCGACCGGGGTACTGCCGCGCATAGAACAAGAAGTGGCGCGGCTGAACCTGCTCACCTGGACGAGTTTTGACGACATTGATGTCACAAAAATCGGTGCGGACCGTATCGAGCACCTGAAGTCAATGACTCCGCTGCAGCACTTGCCACCTGCCAAACGGTCGCTGTTTCGCCAACATGCGGATGTGGTCATGCACAACGAACCCTCCATTGATGCCGCAGCCTCCATGCTGGGAAAGCCCAGCAAAGTCTCGTTTCATGGCAAGGCACAGTGGGTACAGGGTCGTCACAGTGAAGGGGTCTCGTCGTTCTGGGACGTACGAGAAGTAAGAATCCACTATGCAGACCCGGTTGTTCTACACGCGGTGTCACGCCACGCGTTGATCGGAGCACGCAAAATTGAAACCGCTTCTGTCATCGCTCCTTCATCAGACGAAGGATGCTCGGAAGGCTACGGCGGTTTACCAGAGGGGTACCCCTTGCCGGGTTTCGCCCGAATCAAAGATCAGGATCGCCTGTTGGGGTTCTTCTTGCCGCAAGCGTTACCACGCGCCAAAGTGGATATCACCAGCGTCAAACGCCAATCCGTGTTCCGAATAGACGCAAATAGCACCCATCAAGACCCTAAGCTCCAGCGGTTTGTGGTTCACAGCGTGGATCTGAACCAAGATGGCATTGCCGACATGGCAGTGATCGAATGGCAAGCGCCGGCTTTCGTCTCAGAACAACTACAAAGCAATCGCTACGAATTCCTCAACATCGCTGGGCAGTGGTGGTACACGGGCTTCGTCTTCTATGCCGAGTGCAGTTGATGTCCGCCCAGTCGCGTCGGGGTTGAAGCCCCGGGGATGGCCAGCAGTGCCCCAATAAACAGCGCCTCAGCCAACACTTCCAAACTTTCTTCCAGCGGCAACAGGGAAGTTGGCATCTGGGCCAAGTCAACCAACAACGCCAATAAACCTACCGCGAGACCACTTATCACCTGGCTTCGGAACAGCGCATCTCGCACCACACGCATCAACGCCAGCACGGTGACGCTGCCCACCACTCCAACCGCAATCGTGGGCAGTTCCGCAACCCATCGCTGGGAGCACGCCGACCACCATTGCACACAGCCGAATTTCCACTGCTCGTGCAGCATGAACTGCTCGTCAAGCGCCAAGACCCAAAGCGCCCCCGCCAGCCACCAACCAAGAAGGCGGGGAAGCTCCCGGCGTTGACTCAAGCACAAAGCAAGCAGAGCAGCACCAAGAAGCTGTGCGCTGGACAACCACGCCGCTGGCGACTGGTCTGAATAGAAAGCCTGCTCCCACAACGGCCATCGGCTGGCCGCAAACATCAGCATCAAGACGCAAGCCGCCGCTGCGGGTAGCAATCCATAGACAAGGCGTTGGCGTAGAAACATGCGAGGGTGCTCGTTGATTCAAAGTGCTTTAAATCGGGCCCGCGACCACTGAATCAAGGCCTCATGCGCTGCGGCCCAATCCCCTAAACCCGACTCGCCATTGATGTGCCCACGCGGCCCCACCGACTCAAACTCGCTGCTCCAATCCCGCGCCAGGCCCTCGGCGCGTTCAAGCGCGCAGTAGGGATCGTCGCTGCTGGCAAGCACCCGAGTGGCGAAAGGCAACTTGCTGCGCGCCATGGGCCGCCAGTTGAAGAGGTTAGGTGGCATGTCCTCGCGTTCAGTGTCCGGCGGGGCCACGAGCCAAGCCGCCGCCACGCGGGCCGTGTGTTGCGAGTGCGCGGCCCAGGCGGCCACCAATTGGCAGCCCAGGCTGTGGGCCACAAGCACCACGGGTGCGTCTTGTTGTTGTATCACCTCGTCCAGCCGCGCCATCCAGTCGCCCCGGCGCGGCCAGGTCCAGTCGTCTTGATCGACTCGGGTATAGCCATGCAGGGCCTCCCAGCGACTTTGCCAGTGGGCCGCATCGGAGTTCAGCCAACCTGGCAGCAGCAGGACACGGGGGTTTTGTGAGGGCGGCAATACGTCGGTCATATCGCTGGCTTATCCTTCACTTCTTACACAGAACAGCAAAGAGGTTGACATGGTTTACAAAGTTTTTGTCGATGGCCAGGAAGGCACCACTGGGCTGCGCATCCATGAGTATCTCGCGCAGCGCCCTGACATTGAAGTGCTCAAGATTGACGCCGACAAACGCAAAGACCCGTCAGAGCGCGCACGCCTGCTCAACGCGGCTGACGTGGCCTTTTTGTGCCTGCCCGACGCCGCCTCGCGCGAAGCGGCCAGCATGATCACCAATACCAACACCTGCTTGATCGACGCCAGCACCGCCCACCGCACAGTAGCCGGTTGGGCCTTTGGCCTGCCAGAGTTGGCCCCTGGCCAGCGCGAGCTGCTGAGAAATAGCAAACGCATCGCCAACCCCGGTTGCCACGCCAGCGCCTTCATTGTGTTGTTGCGCCCCTTGGTCGATGCAGGATTGGTGCCGCGTGAACTGCCGGTATCAGCCACGTCCATCACCGGCTATTCGGGTGGTGGCAAAAGCATGATTGCGCAGTACGAAGCGGGGGGCGATGCCAAGTTGCAATCACCTCGCCCCTATGGCCTGAGCTTGTCGCACAAACATTTGCCCGAGATGAAAACCCACACGGGTTTGGCAAACGCGCCACTGTTCATGCCGATCGTGGGCAATTTCTACAAAGGCCTGGCGGTGACCGTGCCCTTGCATTTGTCGCAACTGCCTGCCGGCACCACAGCCGAATCCCTGCACACCGCGCTGTCAGCGCGATATTCGGCTGAGCCCTTCATCAACGTCAAACCGCTGCGTGACCCTGCTGTGCTGGAGAGCGGCTTTTATGACGCACAAGCCTGCAACGACACCAACCGCGTGAACATCCATGTTTTTGCCAACGATACCCAGGTGCTGCTGATGGCCTGCCTGGACAACCTCGGCAAGGGGGCCAGCGGTGCGGCGGTGCAGTCGATGAATGTGCACTTGGGTTTGGATGAGGCGCTGGGGCTTTAACTGATATCGGCTTCTATCCAATCGGACTTAGCAATTCAGCACTGAGACTTTACAATTAAGTTCATCGCACTCAAAATGTTCATTTCCGACGAGTTCAGCGTTGTTCTGCAAACGTATCTACAAAAAAGGAAAAGCATGAAGTTTATATTTGCATCAGTGGTTTTTTCTATTGCTCTTTCTGGCTGTGCCAGCGTTGGAAATGAGACCCTCCGCGCCGAGACGGAATCTTCAGTACAGGGGAAGATAGTTGAGGGAAAGACAACCAAGTCGGAAGTTCGATCTATTTTTGGCTCTCCTCTCAAAACAACTTTTACAGATGGTGGACTTGAGGTTTGGACATACGAGTTCAGCAACGTTTCAGCGGATGCTGTTTCGTACATTCCAATCGTTAGCATGCTCGGATCAAGCGCCTCGGGTAAAAAGAAAGAACTTGTAGTTCTGTTCGATTCAGCGGGCATCACAAAACGGTTCTCGATGAGTGAGTCCGACGTGAAGCAAAAAACTGGTTTGTTTAACCAGTAGCGGTGTACTACAAAGTAGTATCTTGGCTCAGATATTTTCGTTCTCGTCGGGAGTTGTCGGTCCCAATGCCCGCGCTATACGGTGCCGGTGCACCGTGGTCTTGGGGACTTTGCCAGTGAACCACGTGCGCACATCCTCTTCCAGCCCGATGCCATGCATGTAGTTGTAGAGCGCTTTCTTGAGGGCCTGGCCGAGGACGTCGTGGTCGGTACCCGTGGGGTCGATAAAACCCACATCGTTTTTCGCGAATGACACTGCGGGCAGCGGCAACAAGGTGACGCCATAGTCTTGCGGGTTCTTGCCCACAGGCGAGTGCACGGTACAAGCGAAGCGGTGAAAAAAGCCTGATTGGATACAGCCGTTTTCAAACAGTTGGCGCACGTACTCCAGCGCATCCACGGTGTCTTGCACCGTCTGCGTCGGAAAGCCATACATCAGATAGGCATGTACCAAAATGCCCGCGTCCGAAAAGCCTTTGGTGACACGTGCCACCTGTTCCACCGACACGCCTTTTTTCATCAGTTGCAGCAAGCGGTCCGAAGCTACTTCGAGCCCACCTGAAATGGCAATGCAGCCGCTGTCGGCCAGTTGTTGGCACAACTCGGGGCTGAACGACTTTTCGAAACGGATGTTGCCCCACCAGGAGATAGCCAACTGGCGCTGAATCAACTCAGCGGACAAGGCCTTCAAGGCTTTGGGCGGTGCGGCTTCGTCTACGAAGTCGGCCCTGCAAAATTCATTTCACCCCGCAAGCCATTACTGACGATGGCGTGAATTTCCAACCGAGCAAGTTTTTTGCGCCGAGCCGTGCCCTGGCTGCCCTGAGTTGACCCCATAAGCTCAGCCCGAGCAGGGTCAACAAAAACGCCTTCGCGTCTTTTGCAGACTTGGCCGCGATAGCCCGCAGCAGCCAGCGGATGTTGTACCCCGCCGCACAACTCAGTGCGTGCAGCGCATCACCCAACTCGCCTTTGAGCCAACAGCGCTGCATGCCGTGGTCCACCTTGGTGTGGCCGATCAGCGGCTCGATGGCCTGACGCCGTTTGAGCCACTTGCGTTGCACCTTGGTCAGTGACTTGTACTTGCCACGGTGGATGATCTCCACGTTCGGGTTGTCCGCGTCCACGCCCCGGAACCCCAAGTCCACGACCACTTGCTTGGGCACACGCCCCAGGTCTTGCATCAGGTTGTTGGTTTGCTCCAGTTGCGCAGCCAATGTGTGCCCATCAAACGGGTTGCCGGGGAAACTTCTGGCCCCCACCATCAAACCACGCAGGTGCGTGACAGCCAGGCTGACCTTCACACCAAACTCATAGGGCTTCCTGGCCTTGCCCTTGCCGATGCACTCCACCTCAGGCGCATGCAGCGCGTACAGCTTGCCCTTGTCGCCTCGCTGTTGCGTGCGGATGCGTTCGGCCCGCTCCAACCAGGTCTTGAGCGCACTCAGCGCTGTCGGCCCGGGTGCCACCAACACATCAAGCTTGCGCTGCACTTCACGCATCACCACCCCGAGGATTGTGCGCTGGCGTTTGACGGCTTTCTTCAAACGCTTGAACTGCTTGGCGTGGGCGTAACCCCCGGCCTGGCGTCTGAGCGTTTTGGCTTCAAACGCAAATGTCTGCTTCAAACTGATGCCCACTCGTTTGGCAGCATTCACCACTTTGTGCCGCGCAATCTCCAGCAGCCGACTGTCCACCGGGTGGGCGATGGCCTTCTCCTGCACGGTGGTGTCCACGATCACGCGTTCCAGCTCGCTGGGCTTGATGGCCTTGATCTGCACCGCTGTCTCGATGGTGGCCTTGAGCAACTGCTCCAGACCTTCTTCGCCCACGGCGCGGCGAAAGCGGCCGATCTGGGTTGGATCGCAGGGCAAGCGTGGTTCGTAATACTCCATGCCGCTGAAGAACTGCCACACCACGTTCTCGCTCCAGCGCTGAACGAGTTCTTCGTCACTGAGGTTGAAGGAGTTCTTCAGGTACTGCAAGCTGGCCATCAGCCGAATTGACAGGCGCGGGCGGCCTGCGGGGCTGATGCCGTTGCCAAATTCGACTTCATGCGCTCCCAACAAGTCCGCCGTCACCCGCTTGGAGCCTGGGCGAGCCTGGCGAGCGAAGTGCGGTGCCAGGGCTTGTTCAATCGCGGCCCAGGGCAGCCGTTTGCTCAAAACCACCAGTGGATGTTTGTGATCGACCATCCCGTCCAGGCGTGCGCGAAAGAAGTCTGCGGTGGCTGTCATGCAAATCCCCCAGAAAAATTACTCTCCGATAACGATTCCTGAGAGATCCCGTCGTCAGCATTTACCCCATATCGCCAGCATTCATGCGGGTTGCAGGGGTTTTGCAGGGCCGACTACGAAGTGAAACCCGGTTTGACCGGTTTCTTTCACGATGGACTCGATGCGGTCCACGAGCACCGCCGCCGACGCGCCTTCGTAGCGCGAAATGTAGTCCAGGCTCACATCACAGAAGCTGCATTTTTTCCAGTAGCAACCGTGGGCGACGGTGAGTTTGTTCCAGCGGCCGTCTGACCACAGACGATGCATGGGGTTAAGCATGTCCAGCAACGACAGATACTGGTCCAGGGGCAGGCCATCCCAGGTGGGTGTGCCGACCTCGGCAAAAGCAATGTCGGGCTCGACCAGGTTGATGTAGCGCACGGCCTGTGTTTCACGATCACGCACATAGGTGCGAACAAGGCGCTGCTGCGAGCGTTTGCCTTGCAGGTGCTCGAGCAGGGCGAGCAGGGGACGCTCACCGGCATCGAGGGTCACATAGTCAAAGTAGTCGAACACACGGGGCTCACTGAGCTCGCGCAATTCCGTGTTGACGAACCCACCACCCAGGCCCAAGTGGATGTGAGGATGCGTTGTTTTGATGGCCTGTGCGATGCGAAAAGCGGCGTAGACCGAGCCGGGGAAGGGGGTGGAGACCAGCACCAGGTTGGGAGCGTGTTTTTCAACCGCGGCCAAGGTGAGCGCCACCAAGGTTTCATCCACCAGATTCAGCGGTGCGGCCAAAGCGGTTGCCAACGGATCGAAGGTGGGCTGGCTTTGCGCCAGGGACTCGGCATAACGCACGAACTCGAAACGTGGGTCAATGGCGTCGCGCAGCACATCGGCCAGGTCGTTGAGGTAGAGCGTGGCCAGGTGACGGGCGCGGTCTTGCACGCCCAATGCGCCAAATGCCCAGGCCAAAGGATCGCCACCCTCGTCGTCCACATAGACATTGAGCGACGCAAAACGCGGGCCTTCGGGCAAGAAGCTGCGGCTGGCGATTCGGTGGGCGATGGTGGAATCTCGCCCTTGCAAAAAAGCGATGGTCGGCGTGACAGTGGAGAGGTAGCGGTCGAACTGGGCCATGAAGGCCTGCACCCGCGGGCTACGCTGTTTCTCGGGCAAAACCTCGATTTGGGCGTGTGCCTTCTTCAAACCCGGCACCGACAACAAGGCGAGCACCAAAGCCAAGGCCAAGTCTTCTTGGACTGCGTCCACGCCGCGCGAGCGCAAAAATCCAGTGAGGTAGGCGGTCGACGGATAAGGCGTGTTGAGCTGCGTCATCGGGGGAATGACGGACAGGACACGGAAGCCAGGCGTCACATCAAACCCTCAATAAATTCAAAGCAAAAAACGGAGTGTGCGCACACATGCTCGGTGCGACTCAAACCTTGGCCGCTGGGGCCGAGTCGCTCCACCATTTCAGCGGCGAACTCGACAAACGCGTGGGCACCTTTGGATGCCGGGTCAAACACCACGCCCGGCAGGCCATAACTCGGCGCCTCAGCCAAACGCACGTTACGCGGAATCACTGTGTTGAACACCTTGTCGCCAAAGTGCGCTTTCAGCTGATCGCTGACCTGCTGCTGCAGCGTTATGCGCGGGTCAAACATGACACGTAAGAGGCCAATGATCTCCAGTTTGGGATTCAGGTTGGCATGCACCTGTTTAATGGTGTTGACCAAATCACTCAGTCCTTCCAGCGCAAAGTATTCACATTGCATGGGCACGACCACGCCATGGGCGCTGCACAAGCCGTTCAGGGTGAGCATGCTCAAGCTGGGCGGGCAGTCGATGAGAACGAAGTCGTAGTCGCCGTCCACCGCTTCCAGCGCTGTTTTGAGTCGCTGGTTGCGGCGCTCCAGCTGCACCAACTCCACCTCGGCGCCGGCTAAATCGCGGCTCGCGCCCAAGAGGTCATAACCTGCTTTGTCGGCTTTTTGCCGGGCTTCCGCGATGGAGGCGTTTTCCAGCAGCACGTCGTATACCGTCAGCTCCAGAGCGCGTTTGTCCACACCCGAGCCCATGGTGGCATTGCCCTGGGGGTCCAAATCCACCACCAGCACACGTTGGCCAATGCGGGCCAGACCGGCGCCCAAATTCACTGTGGTGGTCGTTTTGCCAACGCCACCTTTTTGGTTGGCAATACAGAAAATTCGGGCCATGCGCTTGGATCGTTTGGGGGGTTATTTGGAGATGGCCAGCTTGATGCCGAAGCCGATCAAGAACACCCCGGCGAGTTTTTCCAGGGTGCGAGAGACGACGGGGTTGGCACGCATGCGTTCAGCCAAAAAGTGGGTGAGTAAAACCACCGCCAAGCCATACAGGAACGTCAGCAGCGCAATCGTTCCCGCCATCACGCCAAACGTGACCAGTCCCTGGTGGTGTGCGGGATCCACGAACAAGGGAAAGAAGGCCATGTAAAACACAATGGCTTTGGGGTTGAGCAAGGTGATGGCCAGGGCCTGGCGAAAGTAGTGCCGTGGATTGATGTTCAGGATGGGAGCCGCGCCCGGTTTGGCCATCAGCATCTTTCCACCCAACCAGACCAAGTAGGCAGCGCCCAGCCACTGAACTGCCGTCAGAGCAGCTGGGTAGGCGACGAGCAACGCAGCCACGCCGGCCACGGCCAGCCACATCAGTACTTGGTCACCTGCGATCACACCCAGCGTGGCAGCCAGCCCGCCAAGCAGACGGCCCTTGCTGGTGGAGGTGATCAGCGCCAAATTGCCAGGCCCTGGAATCGCTAAAAAAACCACCACAGCGAGCACAAACTGACCGTAATCGGCAACACCGAACATGATGCGGGTCCTGAAAGGTTCAAAAACGAGGGCGAAGCGGGACAGGGATGACGTTGAAGTTTACGTCAGCAGGTCTGGCAAAAAGCGCATTCAAATGGTCGCGTTCTCGGCTTGCTGCGGCCGAATCCACAACAAACAGCGCTCAGCGTCCAGTCCAGGCACCTGCAGTTGTTCCACGTGAAACACATCCAAGTTTGCTGGCAACGCTTGCTCTTCATCGCTCGGGCGCTTGCCTTTCATGGCCAGCCAAACCCCTTGCGGGGCCAGATGGCGGCGGGTCAAATCCACAAAATCTGGGAGCGATGAGAAAGCTCGGGACGTCACGACGTCAAACAGTGCACCCCCCCCATGCCCGGCCCAAACCTCAACGCGCGCGTGCTGGCTGCGCAAATGACGCAGACCCAGTTCCGCAGCCACTTGCTGAATGAAGCTGGCCTTTTTGCCCACGGTATCGATGCAGGTGACTTGCAACCGAGGCAATACGATGGCCAGCACAACACCGGGCAAACCTGCGCCGCTGCCCACGTCGAGCAAACGGGCATCAGCCGTCAACCCGGCAGAGCCCAGATGGCGCTGCAGTGCGGGCACGATGGCCAGGCTGTCGAGCAGGTGGTGCGTCAGCATCTCGTCCGGTTGACGAAGCGCAGTCAGGTTGTAGACGCGATTCCAGCGCTCGATCAAAGCCAAGTAAGCGAGCAGGGCATCGAATTGGGGAGCGCTGAGCGACAAACCCAGCGCCGCCGCGCCTTGCTCCAGGCGATCCCGCAGTAGAGGAGCGCCCATGTCAAGCAGCATCGCTTCCAGGGATGGGATCGTTGGCGGCGGCGTTGCTCTTAGCAAAACCTTTGAACTTACCTTTTTTCAAATGAATCAAGAGCAAGGAGATCGCCGCTGGTGTCACCCCCGAAATGCGCGAGGCCTGGCCCAAGGTTTCTGGCCGGTGTTGGCCCAACTTCTGGCGGGCCTCAAAACTCAAAGCATGCACCTGGGCGTAGTCCAAGTCCTCGGGTAAACGCATGGTCTCGTAGTGAGCGGCACGCTGAACTTCGTCAATTTGGTTGTCGATGTAACCCGCATATTTGATGCTGATTTCCATCTGCTCCACCACGGCCGCCGCCAACACTTCACCCAACTCGGCCACCAAGGTTTCACGTGAAACACCGGCCTCGGGGCGAGCCAGGGCGGCCACATCCACCAAGGCGTTGAAGTCCACACCAGGGCGACGCAACAAATCAGCCAGGCTGTATTCATGCTCCAGGGCCTTGCCGACCAAACGTTCAGCGTCCGCAGCCGACAGCTTGGCGGGCGTGATCCAGGTGGAGCGCAGCCGCTGTGTTTCACGTGAAACAGCATCCCGTTTGCGGTTGAACGCATCCCAACGCACATCGTCCACCAAACCCAACTCACGGCCGATCTCAGTCAAGCGCATATCGGCGTTGTCTTCTCGCAGCTGCAGGCGGAACTCAGCCCGGCTGGTGAACATGCGGTAGGGCTCACTCACACCTTTGGTGATGAGGTCGTCGACCAGTACACCCAAATAGGCTTGGTCGCGGCGCGGTGTCCAGGCGGCTTGGCCCCGCACTTGCAGCGCAGCATTCAATCCGGCAAATAAACCTTGAGCTGCCGCCTCTTCATACCCTGTCGTGCCATTGATCTGCCCAGCAAAAAACAAACCGTTGATGGATTTGGTCTCGAAGCTGGCCTTCAGAGCACGTGGGTCGAAGTAGTCGTACTCGATGGCATAACCCGGCCGCAGGATGTGGGCTTGCTCCAAACCCAGCATCGAGTGAACCGCTTTCAGTTGAATATCAAAGGGCAGGGAGGTGGAAATGCCATTGGGATAAAACTCGTGGGTGGTCAGGCCCTCAGGCTCCAAATAGATTTGGTGCGAGTTTTTGTCGGCGAAACGGTTCACCTTGTCTTCAATGCTGGGGCAATACCGCGGGCCCACGCCACCAATCACACCCGTGAACATGGGGCTGCGGTCAAACCCCGAACGAATGATCTCGTGGGTGCGTTCGTTGGTGTGGGTAATCCAACAGGGCACTTGCCGGGGGTGCTGCGACACGTCTCCCAAGAAACTGAATACCGGCACAGGATCGAGGTCGCCGGGTTGTTCTGCGAGCTTGGCAAAGTCGATGGTGCGGCCATCCAGACGCGGCGGTGTACCCGTTTTGAGGCGGCCTTGGGGCAACTTCAATTCCTTGAGCCGGGCCGACAAAGTGACTGCCGGCGGGTCACCGGCCCGACCGGCAGCGTGGTTTTGCAGACCCACATGAATTCGACCATCCAAGAAGGTGCCGGCGGTCAGCACCACGGCGCGACAAGCAAAGCGAACGCCCGCTTGTGTGACAACCCCGGTCACGGCATCACCTTGCACCAGCAAATCATCGCATGCGCCCTGGAACAGCCACAAATTGGGCTGGTTTTCCAAACGGCGGCGAATGGCCGCGCGGTAAAGCACGCGGTCGGCCTGCGCTCGGGTGGCGCGCACGGCGGGGCCCTTGGAGCCATTGAGAATGCGGAACTGAATGCCCGCTTCATCGGTAGCGCAAGCCATTGCGCCGCCCAAGGCGTCAATCTCTTTGACCAAATGGCCTTTGCCTATGCCACCGATGGATGGGTTGCAGCTCATCTGCCCCAAGGTCTCAATGTTGTGGGTGAGCAGCAAGGTCGCCACGCCAGCACGCGCACCGGCCAGCGCCGCTTCGGTGCCCGCGTGGCCACCGCCAATCACGATCACATCAAACTCTTTGGGAAACAGCATCACAAACCCTTTGCCTGCCTCTTTTTTGGGCAGCCCTTGATTGTAGGGAGTGGGGCCGTTCCCGTCATCTTCTCATCACCGGGAGGTGATGCAATGTGGTGATGAATGGTCGCTATGCTCTTAATTGTCCACAACAATTGGACCTGGCCGCTTATTTGCCAAAAACTATCAATCTCTGTTTCAAATCACCAGGAACCACGATGAGCCAAGAAGCGAAATGTCCTTTCCACACCGCGGGCGGCCGAACAACACCAGGCGCGCAATCCAACGCCCATTGGTGGCCCAACCAGCTGAACCTCAGCATCCTGCACCAGCATCAGCCGGTGTCCAACCCCATGGACGCCGACTTTGACTACGTCAAGGCATTCAAACAACTCGACTACGCCGCATTGAAGCAAGACCTGGCCGCCCTGATGACCCAATCACAAGACTGGTGGCCCGCCGACTGGGGCCACTACGGCGGCCTGTTCATCCGCCTGGCATGGCACAGTGCAGGCACATACCGAACGGCCGATGGCCGGGGTGGAGCAGGCACCGGTAACCAGCGTTTTGCACCGCTGAACAGTTGGCCCGACAACGGCAACCTGGACAAAGCGCGCCGCCTGCTGTGGCCGATCAAACAAAAGTACGGCAACGCCATCTCGTGGGCCGATCTGTTCGTTCTGGCGGGCAACGTGGCCATGGAAACCATGGGCTTCAAAACCTTCGGCTTCGGCGGCGGCCGCGTTGACACCTGGGCGCCCGAAGAAGACATCTATTGGGGCTCCGAAAAAGAGTGGCTGGCCACCAGCACACAGCCCAACAGCCGTTACAGCGGCGAACGCACGCTGGAGAACCCACTGGCGGCCGTGCAGATGGGCCTGATTTATGTGAACCCGGAAGGCCCAGACGGCCACCCCGACCCGGTCGCCTCGGGCCGCGACGTGCGTGAAACCTTTGCCCGCATGGCCATGAACGACATGGAGACCGTAGCCCTGGTGGCGGGTGGCCACACCTTCGGCAAAGCCCACGGCGCCGGAGACCCCAAGCTGGTGGGCCCCGAACCCGAAGCAGCATCCATGGAACACATGGGTTTCGGCTGGATCAACCAACTGGGCAGCGGCCACGGCGCGCACACCACCACCAGCGGCATCGAAGGAGCGTGGAAACCCAACCCCACCACCTGGGACATGGGCTACTTCAAGATGCTGTTCAAGTACGAATGGGAGCTGGTCAAGAGCCCATCGGGCGCGCACCAATGGCGAGCCAAGGACATAGAGCCCGAAGACATGATTCCCGACGCGCACGACCCTTCCAAAAAACACGCGCCGATGATGACCACCGCCGACCTCTCCCTGCGGTTTGACCCGGCCTACGAAAAGATATCGCGCCACTTCGCCGCCCACCCCGACGAGTTCGCCGACGCCTATGCCCGTGCCTGGTTCAAACTCACCCACCGCGACATGGGGCCCAAAACCTTGTACCTGGGCCCGGAGGTGCCCGCCGAAGACCTGATCTGGCAGGATCCACTGCCCGCCGTCAAACACCCGCTGGTCAACGCGGCCGATGTGGCCGGGCTGAAAGCCCGCGTGCTCGCCTGCGGCCTCTCGGTCAGCGAACTGGTGTCCACCGCCTGGGCCTCCGCCTCGACCTTCCGCAGCAGTGACAAACGGGGTGGCGCCAATGGGGCCCGTATCTGCCTGGTCCCGCAAAAAGACTGGGAAGTCAACCAACCGGCGCAGTTGGCCAAGGTGCTGGCGGTGTTGGAAGGCATCCGAAGCCACTTCAATCAGGCGCACAGCGGCAGCCAACAAATTTCGCTGGCAGACTTGATCGTGCTGGCGGGAAATACCGGCGTGGAAGCAGCCGCCAAAGCCGCCGGGCATGTCGTCGATGTGCCCTTCTCGCCCGGACGCACAGACGCAGAGCAGGCGCAGACGGACGTGGAGTCCTTCTCCGTTCTGGAACCGCAAGCCGACGGCTTTCGCAACTTCAGCAAGGCCGCTTACAGCGTCTCCCCCGAAACAATGCTGGTGGACAAAGCACAGTTGCTGAACTTGAGCGCCCCGGAGATGACCGTGCTGGTGGGTGGTCTGCGGGTGCTGAGAGCCAACGTCGGGGATACAGACCACGGCGTGTTCACGCTGCGGCCCGGCCAGTTGACCAACGACTTCTTCGTCAACCTGGTGGACATGGCCACCAAATGGCAACCCACTGGCGACAACGCCTTTGAGGGCCGCGACCGTAAAACCGGCGCACTGAAGTGGGCAGCCACCCGGGTGGACTTGGCCTTCGGTTCCAACTCGCAACTGCGAGCCTTGGCGGAGGTTTATGCGCAAAACGACAACGGCCAGAAGTTTGTGCGCGACTTCGTCTCTGCCTGGACCAAGGTGATGAACCTGGATCGTTTCGACCTGCGGTGATCCGGAGCGCGACTTGACGGGGTGAAGTCGTGCCTTTTTCAGCAAATAAAGTCAACAACATGAACTGCCGCCCCCACTGCGCCGCCTGCTGTATTGCGCCGTCCATCTCCAGCCCCATTCCCGGCATGCCTAGTGGCAAACCTGCGGGCGTGCCTTGTGTGCAATTGACTGCTGATTTGCGCTGCGCCATCTTCGGGCACCCGGACCGACCAGCGGTGTGCAGCTCACTTCAACCAGCTGAAGACATGTGCGGCGATTCACGCGAACAGGCCATGCGGTGGTTGGGAGGGATGGAGACGATCACGGCACCGAGTTCTGTGTTGCCGAAGAAGGTTTGAAGTCCGCACAGGGGTCGCTGCGTGCGGCCACCTCACCCTGCACCACGTGGTCGTAGATCCCAGGAGTCGGTGCAGCCTCCACAAAACCCACCACCCAAAGTTGCTGGGCAGGCAACGCAGCCAACCACTGCGGCACACCGAGGTCGCGCCGCACATGGCCGTTGCCCGCAATCAACACCGCACCCTGTCCCGGACGAATCTGCAGTGTTTCGCGCAGCACGGCCGCCATCACGGCGTCACGCGCCATTTGCGCTCGGGCCATGCCGGGCAAAACAGACGATGGCAACGCACCACAATGGCCCTGGTCGACTTCCCGTTCTTGAGCGGCTTGCAGCGCGGCGGGCACGGCACCATTTAGACCCAAGGCATCTTGTTGCTCGGCGCTGAACACCTCGGCCCAGCCGCCGCGCACCAAACGGCGGGCCTGATTACGTGGCAAATTGGCCGCACGCAGGGGCAAGTTGTGCAGCAGCGCGAGCTCGATCAGGGGGCTGTACAGCGGCCAGTCCCAAGCCTGCGCACCACTGCTGCTGCGTGGACTGGCCTGCGCAATCAAGTGCGCGACATCACGGGGCCGCTCACGTCGGGCAGCGTCCATCGCTGACTGCTGGTCGGTATCAAACTGTTCCATCACGACCGTGGGTCGCCAGCCCGCTTGAATCGCCGCTTGCAGACCCCGAAAGCGCTGGGTGTGAAGAGGGGCGTTGTCGTGCACCTCGCCCAACAGGGCAACAGTGTCGCCACGCAGCCGCCGAGCCCACAACTGGCTTGAACTCGGGACGGTGTTGCATGCGGTCAACCCACCCATCGTGGCGATACCCAACAACGTGCGACGCAGCCATTCTCGGCGTTTCAAAACGTTCGAATCTGCCGGCTGCTGTAGCAGCCTTGCGTCATACAACCCGCTTGTTTTCATGCATCCCTTATTTGAGGGGCTCACAGACATTGACGCCATACACACTGCACTTCAACATCACACCCAAGCCACAAAATTAAACCACTCGCGACAACTTGCTTGCGCAACCCATTGTGAAATCAACCCCGGCCTTCATCAACGTTTTCGTCACCCATTCACTGTGGCAGCGCATGGTCGGCCTGACTACACAGCGAGCGTCGCGACTGAACCACCACTCCTTGAACCACACACTCACCGTCAAGCACCGAATTACGAACCACCCGGGAGAGGATGCAGCTTAAAAAGCGCATCCTTCGTGCTCACCAAAGAGCGGCCCGGTTCCCAACAGCGGATCGGGCCTTTTTTTCGTGCTTTTTTGTCAACCCCAGTCACCATGAACCCAAGACCTGGCTAAATTTTTGCTACAGAACGTCCGATAGAACAGGGAGAGTCCATATGAAAAACCAAAACAAAATTACCGTCACCGCGCCAAAACCGCGCAACCCCTTTGTCGCCTTCATGATGAGGCGCAAAGCCGGTGAGCACCGGCCCGAGCGGCGCGCCGTCACCCGCGAAGAAAAAGACCTGGTTCAGCGTTTGCGCGAAGCAGGCCTTTGAGTCTCGGCCGGGTGTCGCGTTAAGGCGTCTGACGAAGGTGTCATCCCTTCGTCAGGAGTGAACACGCGCTCGATACAATTGCAGCCACTTTGCTCCTGGGTCCCATGGTATTGGGCTGCACTTTGTCTTCTTCTCCGCCAGATTTCGACCTCGACGCGCCTGCTGATCCCGCAACACGTTGGCGTGTATTGCCCCAGTACCTGACCCCGCAGCACGGCCTGACACGTTTCGCTGGCTTCATTGCCAACAAACGCAGCGGTGCGCGCACCACACGTTTGATCGAGTGGTTCATCCGCCGTTATGGCGTGAACATGACTGAAGCGTTGGACCCGAACCCCGCGCACTACGCCAGCTTCAACGACTTCTTCACACGCGCCTTGAAACCGGGCGCACGGCCCATGGCGCAAGCCACTTGGGTGAGCCCGGTGGACGGGGCGATCAGTCAGTTTGGCCGCATCCAGCACGACCAAATCTTCCAAGCCAAAGGCCACCGCTACAGCAGCACCGCCTTGGTGGGTGGTGACGCCGCCTTGGCCGCTCAATTCCAAGACGGCCACTTCGCCACACTGTATTTGAGCCCCCGCGACTACCACCGCATCCACATGCCTTGCGATGGCGAGCTGCGCCGCATGGTGTATGTGCCGGGCGATTTGTTCTCGGTCAACCCCACCACCGCCCAAGGGGTGCCCGGCCTCTTTGCACGCAACGAACGTGTGGTCTGTGTGTTCGACACGCCGCACGGACCGATGGTGCTGGTGCTGGTGGGCGCAACCATCGTTGGCAGCATGGCCACCACCTGGCATGGCATCGTCAACCCGCCACGTACAAAGGATGTGCGCACTTGGAACTATGAGGGAAATAGCGTGTCGCTCAAACAGGGCGATGAGATGGGGCGCTTTCTGCTGGGCTCCACGGTGGTCATGCTGTTCCCCAAAGGGCCCCTGAAATTCAACCCTGCCTGGATGGCAAGGGGCGGGATTCGCATGGGTGAAGTGATGGGGCAGTTGGCCGCAGGCTGAGGAGCCGCCGCAAAACCCCTCTCGGCTTGCGTCCGGATCGACCAGGATCGGGGGTGATCGCCAGTTAAACCCCGCCGCGTTCAGCGCCCGGTGCCCCCAAGCGCACCCGCCGCTCACTGCGCCAATACGCCGCCACTTTGGGCAGGGCAGCGACTCGCCGCAGGAGCGCTGCCACCATCGGCGTTTGGGCCAAGGCGGCATCGGTCGCGCCGGGAAATTGTTGTCGCCAAACCTCGATCAGCTGCAACAGTGACAGGTCGGCATAACTGAGTTTACCCGCCACCAAATGGCGTGGGCCGGCAGGGTTGCGGGTGATGATGGTTTCGAACCATTGCAAACACTGTGGCATGCGCTTGTGGCCGAAGTCGGCCGAGGCCTCCGGTGCACGGGCTGCTTCGGTCTCCAACAACATGTCCTCAATGGTGAGCTGAATTTGCTGCGTCCACACTCGGGCTTGTTCACTGCGGGCCACCAGTTTGAGAGTGGGAGCGAGGTGATGCAGGATGGCCGCCGTCTGGCCCATCACCAGGTTGCCGTCTTGGAGAAAGGGCGTGGCAAAAGGAGGGTGGGGTTGGCGGCTGTCTTGCGCCAAACTGTGCAAGCTCGTTTGCGTGCCGCGCCCAACATCAACATACGGTGCGCCCGCGGCCTCCAGGGCCAAACGCAAAAATTCACCGCTCCCTTGGCCTGCGGGCCCGTCATGCAATTGATAAGTCATGGCGGACTGTAGCGGGCATTTTTGCCGCCACCGTCATTCAGGGCTCACATCCAACAAGATCCCCAGCACCCTCGCGGTGTGCTTACTTGTCGACAAATGCGCGCTCGATCACATAGTCACCCAGCTCGCCTTGGCGTGGGCTGATCTTGAAGCCGTGGCGGTCCAAGACCTTGCAGGAGTCTTCCAGCATGGCGGCATTGCCGCAAATCATGGCGCGGTCGGTTTTTGGGTTCAGCGGTGCAATGCCGAGGTCTTGGCACAGCTTGCCGGAATCCAGCAACTCGGTGAGGCGACCTTGGTTGCGGAAGGGCTCGCGCGTGACCGTGGGGTAGTAGAGCAACTTGCCCTTTACAAACTCACCCAAGAACTCGTGCTCGGGCAAACCGTGTTCAATCAGGTCGGCATAAGCCAGTTCATTCACCTGGCGCACGCCGTGGATCAAGACCACTTGCTCGAAACGTTCATAAGTTTCCGGGTCTTGAATGATGCTCATGAAAGGTGCCAAGCCCGTGCCGGTGGCCAGCAAAAAAACGCGTTTGCCGGGGCGCAAATCGTCAATCACCAAACTGCCCACAGGTTTGCTGCCCACGATGACTTCATCACCCACCTTCAAGTGCTGCAGCCGCGAGGTCAAAGGGCCATTGGGCACCTTGATGCTGAAGAACTCCAGGTGTTCGTCATGGTTGGGACTGGCCACGCTGTAGGCGCGCAGCAGTGGTTTGCCGTCCACCGGCAGACCAATCATGATGAAGTGGCCATTGCGAAAACGCAGCGCCGGGTTGCGCGTGGTGCGAAAGGAAAAGAGGGTGTCGTTCCAGTGATGAACATCAAGAACGCGCTCGGTTGCGTGGGTGGCCATAAAAACTCGACAAAGGTGCAGAACCCGCTATTTTGACAAATCGGCGAATGGGTGCGGATCAATGCCACAGCGGCAGCCCCCGTTTCAACAGCTGAAGCAACCGTCCTCGCGGGACATCTCGATAGCAGAAGCTGTCGTTTTCAGATCAGGCGTTTCGCGAACAAGCGCTCAGGGTTTGGCTTGCGTCAGCAGGCGCTGCACCAAAGGGTGCAGCACTTTTTTCTCCGTGCCGATGGCAAAGAAATGTTCTTCTACGCCTTGCGCAAGACCAACCAGCTTGACGCCATAACGCGCCACCAAATCGTCGTGCACGGATTGCGCGGCCGGGAAAACGCCCATGCCGCTGGCCCCGAAGGTTTTGAGCAGGGCACTGTCTTCGAACTCACCAACCACCTTGGGTTGAATGCCATTTTTCTCAAACCAGCGGTCCAGACGGGCACGTACAGGAGCGTGGGCCGTGGGCAGCAGCACCGGCACTTGTTCCAGCGAGTGCGGAAAACCTTTTTTGACCAATGCAACCACGGCCGCCAGGGCATACCAAGCGACAGCCGATGAACCCAAAGCGTGGCAGTACAGCCTGAGGTTGCGGTTAGGCGGCGGCACTTGATCGGCCAGCACCACATCCAAGCGGTGCAAGGCCAACTCGCCCAACAAGTCTTCAAACTCGCCTTCATGGCACAAGAGTTTCAAGTTAGGGGCGGATATGACGGGCTGCATCAGTTGCCTCACCACGAGCTTGGGCAAACTGTCGGCCACTCCCACAGACAAACGCACCTGGGGCAGGCTCACCGCATCACGCACGATGGCGGGGAGATGCTCTCCGAGTTGAAAAATTTGCTCCGCTTGGCGCAATGCCGCCTGCCCCGCATCAGTCAGCTCCAAGCCGCGCCCAGCCGGTTTGAGCAAGGTGTAACCCAAGGACCGCTCCAACTCATGCACCTGCGCACTGACCGTTTGCACCGCCATGTCCAAGCGGGCTGCCGCCTTGGACATGCCGCCCTCTTTGGCCACCACCCAAAAGTAATACAAATGGCGATAACTGAAGGGCGTGTTCATATTCTGCTTTTTACGAAACGTTCATACTTAATTATCTGCTTTTTTGGAAATTTGATCCCCTCTAAGGTCGAGGCTCCTTGCAACTTCTGGAGAACTTCGATGCAAGTTTTGTTTGAATCCCGGGACCCTGAAGCAATGGCCATGCGCGAACTGGCCGAAAAGCGGGTCCGATTTTCAATGCGCCGCCTGACCTGGCTCGTGCCACGCGCCAAAGTGCAGCTGTCAGACGTGAATGGTCCGCGCGGCGGCGTGGACAAACGTTGTCAGATCGAACTGAAAACCGACGGCAGCGGCACGGTGGTGATCACCGCCATGGCACGTGACTGGCGTTCGGCGCTGGACAGCGCGTTGTCGCGAGCCGCACGTGCGCTGCTGCGTTTGGACCAACGCAGCCACGGCAGCGGACGCACACGCATGACAGCGCGTTTGACTGAACTGCCTCAAATTTGAGTCGTTTTCATCCGCGTTGAATCAGGAGATTTTTCATGCGCCATTACCTCAAAAACAGCCCCCAAGCCGGGGCCCGAATCCTCGCCCTGGCGGCTCTGTCGGACGGCAATTTGTCGAGAATTGAAGTCGATACCCTGGACCGCCTGAATGCCCACGACCAACTCGGCATGGAGCGGGTGGAGATGCACGGCGTGATGAACACACTGTGCCAAGACCTGCTGGCCACCGCACACGGCGACTGGCAAGAGGCCTGCCGGGTCGATGAACGAACCTTGTCAGAGTTGATGGCAGAAATCGACGATCCCGACTTTAGAGTGAAGCTCTTACACCTGTGCGCCGCAGCGGTCGAAGCTGACCATCACCTGGCAGAAGGCGAGTCCATCGTGATGGGTGCTGCCGTCGAACACTGGGGACTGCACCGCGCCATGCTGTGAGGACACGGTGGCGGTCAATGCCCTTGTCTACTGCGTCAACACCAACTGATAGGCCCCGGCCGCCCCACCGCTGCGCAACACCCGGACCGCCACGGGCACGGCGGTGGTGCCCGAGTTGTTCAACTGCACCCGCTGGGCTTGTCCCACCGCGCCGCTGAAAAGACCGAGTTGTTGGCCATTGCTCAGGTACAGCCCCAAGGCTGTGCCCAAAGTGGTGTTGGGTGCGAGCGTGATGGTCAGTACCTTGCCAGGATTGGCACTGACGATGAAATAGTCGTTGTCGCTGTTGCTACTCAAGGTGCCCGCGATGGTCGTCGGCACCGCAGTAACTTTCACGGCGCTGGCCATGCTGTCGTTGGGCTCGGCATCGGTGGCGGCTGCCGTGCTGGGCGCTGGGGCCGGTACAGGCACAGCAGGTTGCCCCAGCGCGGCAAGCACCGCTGCGTTGGCATCTACCAACCCAGCGCCGCAGAGATTGCACGCCGCAGGAAACGCACGGGCCGAAGACTTGAGCAATGCTGCCACCTGGTCGGGCGTGAGGTTTTTGTTGGCGGACAACATCAAGGCCACCACACCACTGACCACGGGTGTGGCCATGGAGGTGCCAGCATAAGAAGCATAGGCATCTGCGCCCGGTGCCATGGTGCCCATGTTCAAGGTGGACCACACACCTGCGTCGCGGTCACCCCCTGGGGCGGCCAAGGTCACGTTGTCACCGAAGTTGGAGTAAGACGCCTTGCCGCCGCTTTTGGCCGTTGCGGCCACGGTGACCACACCTTGGCAATTCGCGGGTGACGTTGTCGCTGCGTTGGCATTGGCATTGCCTGCCGCTACCACCACGACCGCGCCCAAACCGCGAGCGGTGTTGATGGCGGTTTGCGTGGTGCGGTCGCAGCTGCCACTGCCACCCAACGAGAGGTTAATCACACGCGCTGGATTCGGATTAGCAGGCAAACCGGCCACGGCCGCACCCGCAGCCCAAATGATGGCGTCGGCCACATCAGACGAATAACCGCCGCAGCGCCCCACCGCTCGCAGGGGCAATACTTTGGCACCGTGGGCAACACCTGCCACACCTATGCCGTTGTTAGCCACGGCAGCAATCAAACCGGCCACGTGGGTTCCATGCCAGGAGCTGTTACTGGCGGGGCTGTTTGCGGCACACAGGCCAGCCGTCGCACCATCACCAGGATCGGAGGCGTCGGCGTCGCGGCCGTTGCCATCGGCTGAAATCTTGGTGTCGACTATGAAGTCATACCCCGGCAACAAATTGGGGGCCAAGTCCACATGCGGCCGCACGCCAGTGTCGATGACGGCCACCGTGACACCTGCACCGCTGGCCCGGTCCCATGCCGCTGGCGCACGAATGCCGCCGGTTGCATCAGACAAGCTCCACTGCTGGGCGAGCATCGCATCGTTGGGCATCCACATCGGCACCACACGTTTGTCGGGCTCGGCGTACTCCACGTTGGTATCGCCGCTGCGCAAACTCTGCGCAAAGGCCTCGGCTTCAGCAGCATTCAAACGGCGGTTGATCTGCAGCACATGCGAACCACTGGCGGTTTTGCGCAGCACATCAAAACGAACACCCAAACGATTCGCAGCCACCTGCACCGCAGCCTCGGAAGCAGAGGGTTTGGACAATGCACGACGGCTGCGCTCTTTCAAATCCACTCCGTCGCGGTACTTCACGATCACACGGTCGGTGCCCGGAAGTTCGTCGCTGTGGTTAATGCGCATAGGTGCCGCATCCAGCACAGCCTGCGCGCGGGCCGAACCCGCCATCAACCACAAGGCGGCGACAGCCGCCAACGTCAACGAAGAAGCCACCCAAAAGGGGCGGCATGGCAAGACACAAGTACGAGACGCGGGGGTGGGACGAAATGACATGAACAAGCCTCTTGAGGTGAGAGGCCAGCAGGCCCAAGGCGGCTCGCTGGCAGCCCCGCTACCGTGGCACTGCTTGTTGGCAGCGCTGTAGGCCGGAGGCTTTGCGTCCCGCGCTTTCACGCGGTTTGCGGAAGGGACGTGCCAACTCTATCGGTCGGGCGGCCAAAAAATGAAGGTCGAAAACAAACGCGTCGCGGTTCTGAGAATTCTTTGGCGTGAATCTTTCGCGCCTTGGCACTTCCATCCCCACCTCAAACACAAATGGGGCCCGTCCAACTGACGACACAACGTCGCATCAGCCCACCGCGTTTGTTGATCATGCAGGGGCATGGGACCTCGTCGGCTGCCAGCTGATGAAATATGCGGGCCAGGGCCGCACCAACGGCGGGGCGGGAAGACTTCATCTTGCCCACCGTCACCTGTGTCGAAGCAGAGCCCTTGCTCCACACGGTAAACAGCGACGGCAAGCGCCATGTTCGTCCTGTTTTCACAGGGACGGCGACACGCCGCGTGTGCATCAAACGCAACGAGTAAAAAAGATGGGCTCAAGGGCTTGACGCCAAAGTAAAGAATCTTTACAGTCCACTGCGTCGCTCGAAATAGCATTGCTAACTCAAAAGGCAAGATCGTGAAATCCAACCACACCACCGCCAACCACCGACCCACTCAGGGATCGGCTGCGTTCGTGCGCGGTTGTGTCATGGTCACGATGCAACCCATTGGCATGAACCTGTTTGATTCATCACTTGATCGTGAATACCCCACGCATCCGGGAGAGGGCAGCGCTTAGACGCACACCCTCCACGCTCTGTTCACCAGAGGCCCGGAACCCCAACAGGTTTCGGGCCTTTTTGTTTTTAGTTGTTTGATTCTCTGTGGGTGTGCCCTTGCACTCCGAGCCGCACCGATGGTGTGAGTGGCCCGGGATGTGCGCGGACCGGACCCGGCCTTCGTGCAGCGAGACACCACATCCGACGGGATGCTCGCGCTTGGACACAGCCACAGGGAATCGTGTTTTATCGAAACAGTTTTGTCGCGTTCGTCTAGTGGTTCAGGACATCGGGGTTTCATTCCGGGTACGCGGGTTCGACTCCCGCACGCGACGCCAAAAAGAGAAGTCGTTGTTGAGCGCCAGCTTCAACGACGGAAATCGACCGCAACGATTGGGCGGTTCCGGAACCCGTGACCGGATGGAATTGCTCCGTTAGCTCAGTGGTAGAGCACCGGCCTGTCTAGTCGGTTGTCGCGGGTTCAAGCCCCGCACGGGGCGCCAGAGCACCCTCGTTGGCGCAATGGATCAGCGCGTCGGTCTACGAAACCGAAGGTTGCACGTTCGAGTCGTGCACGAGGGACCAAGTTTTTTGATGTGTGTTTAACAAGGAGTGCCGCTATGAACAAGAAAACCATTGCCATCCGCATCGCGGCACTCAAGCCGCGCAATCCCTTTGCGGTGCTGGCCAAACAACGCTCGGCCGGATCGCATCAGCGAGACAAGCGGCCCGATGACAAAGCGGAAAAAGACTTGCTGCAGCGTTTGCGCGAAGCGGGGCTTTGATGCCAGTGTCGGGAGTCGAAGGTTCTATTTCGGTGTGGCGCAGCTGGTAGCGCACTTGCTTTGGGAGCATGGGGTCGCAGGTTCGAACCCTGCCGCCGAGACCCATCCAGGAGGCGTGTGTTTGGGTGTGGCCCAAGCACACCGACGCACAGGTTTCGAAACATGAAAACGTGTCTTCACCCCGATGGCAGCGTTGCAAATCCTCGCGATACCCATCGGTATCGCTGTGGTTTGCGCCTTGCCCTCAGGGTGAATCCATCGCTTTCATTTGTTCCGATACCTGTGCGTCGGTGTACTAGCTCAATGGCAGAGCCGCGGGTTGTGATCCCGCTGGTGCCGGTTCGACTCCGGCCGGTCACCCCAAACACATGCTTTCATATTTTCACAACCAAGGAGAACAACATGAAACCGAAGTTTGAAGACACCATCAGCTTTCAAAACCATGAGCAAACGCAGGTGAGGTTTCCCGTCTGAAACCGGCGTCAAACGTGGCGACCGTTTTGTGCATGTCGACAAAGAGCTGCTCGAACGTTTGGGTCGCAACGACCCCTGCGTCTGTGGCTCGGGCCGACTGTTCAAGCGCTGCTGTTTGAAGTCAGGTAGTTTTTGACGGCATCAACCGCCACCACTACCGGCGCGATTGAGCTGGTGCCAACGCACGTCCGATCAAGGCCATGAACAACGCTGCATGTGATCGATTCACAGCGGCCATGGGTCTGGAGGTTCGACTCCTCCATCGGGCATGCTTGATGCGAAAGTACCTGCGGTCCTCGCGAACTAGGAAACCAGCCGCGTTGCCGTAGACTGTCGCCCCAGGCAAAACAACATCAGGGAGCTGGCCGGCATGACGCTGACCATGGAAGGGGTGCTCGCCTTGGCGCCCGATGACGCTTCGGCCAAGGCCGCTCGTGGGCTCACCGCGCCGACCAAGTGGCCGCTGCTCGGCACCGATGGCACCGCCGCTTGGGGAGAGTGCCAGGGAAGCGGGTCCAAGCCCTACCAGGCCCAGGTCGATTTGACCGGTCCGGTGTTTCGATGCAGCTGCCCGAGCCGAAAGTTTCCTTGCAAGCATGGTTTGGCTTTGTTGCTAATTCGTGCTCAAAGCCCGGAACTCTTTACGGACCAAGCACCTCCCGCCTGGGTCAGCGAGTGGCTGAGTTCGCGTGCCGAAAAGGCCCAGAAAAAAGAGGAACGCCAGCAAGAAAAGGCAACAGCGCCCGCCGATCTGCAAGCGGCCGCCAAGCGTGAGGCTAAACGCTGGGATCGCATCGACACTGCCATTCAGGAGCTGCAGCGCTGGTTGACCGATCAGCTCCAACACGGTTTGGGCAGCATCCAAGGCAGTGCTTTGGATACCTGGAACACCATGGCCGCTCGTTTGGTGGACGCTCAAGCGCCGGGGCTCGGGCAACGCGTGCGCGATGCAGCAGCTAGCTTGAAGCGTGGCAATGAGTTCATCGAATCAACACTGAGACAGCTTGGAGAGTTGCAGTTACTCAGCGATGCCGTGGTTCGCCGCGCAGACCTGCCGGCCGCGTTACTGGCCGATTTGCGTGTGGCCTTGGGTTGGCCGCTGGACAAAGCAGAGGTCTTGTCACAAGGTGAACGCCTCACCGACACGTGGACGGTCATGGGCGTGGTGAACGAAGACCGTGACGGCAAGCTCACGGAACGCCGCGTCTGGCTGCATGGTCAACGCAGTAGCCGCCGGGCCTTGCTGTTGGAACACGCCTTCGGTGGCCGTGGTTTTGACACCGCTTGGTCAGTCGGCACAGCAGCCACCGCACAGTTGGCCTACTTCCCCGGCCATGATGGGATGCGTGCCTTGTTGGTGGAGCGCTCGACAGAGCCTCAAGTACCAACACTGCCGTCCACCAACGCCAAAGAGGAGTGGTGGAATGCGGCGCGCCAAGTGGCTGCTTGCCCTTGGTCCTCTCTACAAACACTGTGTTTGGCGCAGGCTGTGGTGTTGCGCGAACAAGAGGCCACTTTGGTGGCGTCTGGGGCGACCGCTTGGCCGGTAGCCCTGAACGAGGCGGACACCTGGACGCTGATCGCGTGCACTGGAGGTCACGCTCACATGCTGTTTGGCGAATGGAATGGACTGGCTTTCAGCCCCACCAGTGCCTGGTCGACAGCCAACAGTCAACTGCTTTGGCAACAGGGTATGGCATGACTGCTTCTGTCTGGACACCTTTGCTCCCTGTCGCATTGGTTGGCACCCAGCGCCATGACGCAGCCTGGCCCAAGTGGCCAGGCGATGTCGGCACACTGCTGGCTCAAATAGGCCCAAGTTCACTTGCAGACTGGCCTGTGGCGGTATTGCGTGGGGCGGCTGTCTTGGCGACAGCAGAACGTGCGGGTTTGAACGGTCAACCTTGGACCACGGTACCTCAAGCCGCCACACCCGACACACATTCGTCTTGTACCACCGGGGCCGCTTTTCAGCGCGCTGTTTTGGGCGTTGAAGGACGGCCCCCAGCGCCTGCTTCACTTCATGGGCCTGACCTTGACCAAATCGGGCCATGTTTTACCGGCCGCCCTGCTGCCCTTGGCGTTGGAGCAAGCCCGTCGGTCTGTTGCCTTGCGTGCGAGCTTGCACGCCGCCTTGGGTGAGCGCGGCTGGTGGTTGGCACGTCAGCGTGAGACCTGGGCTTTTGCTGCGGCGGTGAGCGAACAAGAGCCCCAAGAATCCGGGTGGACTGAAGGCAGCCTGGAGCAGCGACTCGTTTTCTTGCGTCGCGAACGGTCGCAGAGTCCCGATGCCGCCCGTGAACGCTTGGCCGCAGTGCTGACGGAAGTGCCCGCCAAAGAACGCGCAGAGTTGCTGTTGGTGCTGAACAACCAACTCAGCGCAAACGATGAAAACCTGATCGACCAGATGCGTAGCGACCGCAGCAAAGAGGTGCGGCAAGTGGCATTGAAGCTGCTGTTGAACCTGCCTGAGGCTGCGCATCCACAACGTGCAACCACACGCATGCGGGCCTTGCTCACGCAAGAACGCGTTTTGCTGAGAAAAACCTGGTTGATCGCCGCACCCGCCAGTGCCGCTGAAGACTGGGCGGCAGACAACCTGGAGGTCACACGTCCCACACACGACAGCCTGGGTGAACGGGCTTGGTGGTTGTTTCAGTTGGCGCGACAGGTGCCGCTGGCCTGGTGGGGTGAACACACAGGCATGTCGCCCCAAGAATTGCTGGCTTGGGCCCACCAAGGCGACTGGGCCCCGAGCCTTTGCCGAGCCTGGCACGATGTGCTCTTGGCGGCACCCAATCCTCTTTGGTGTGACGCTTTTCTTAACCACTGGCCCGACAGCGTGCGCGACGACGCGGCCACAGTATTGGCTCTGTTGCCCCTGGCGCAGCGTGAGCAGCATTGGGAGCGACAGTGGCGCGCCAATCAAATCAGCCTGTCATCGTTGGTGCACCAAGTGCTGCAGGCCTGCCCTCCAGGCGAAACCTTGTCGGCGTCTCTGTCGCAAACCTTGGCACATGCCGTGGTGCAACTCGCCACCGCGAACAAACTCAGCGAAGACTACTCTTTGCGAGGCCTGCTGCCAGACTTGGCGTGCGCTTTGCATGAATCCGTCCTACCTGTGTTGGCACAACTGCCCCGCCACGACGCAGAAACAGCCTCTTTCGCAGAAAACCTGCATACCCTGACGCAGGTGATTGTCGTGCGTCAGTCCTTACTCAACATATCCAACTGAACGAGATCGCCATGACTGTTTCCCCCACTTCTGTGATGCGCCAGCATGCCGAGCACCAGTTTGCGCACGAGCTGGAAGAACTTCGCAAACACGACACCCGCACCCGGCCTGAGAACTGGGCCCTGTCACCCTGGGCCGTGGTGAAGTATTTGATGGGCGGAAAACTGGACAACGGCTTTGAACTCAGCCCCAAATACATCGGCAACCCACGTTTGATGGAAATTGCAGTGGCCACCTTGGCCACCGACCGCGCCTTGCTGCTTTATGGGGTGCCGGGCACTGCCAAGTCTTGGGTATCGGAGCACTTGGCGGCAGCCATCAGCGGCGACTCCACCATGCTCATTCAAGGCACCGCCGGCACCAGTGAAGAACAACTCCGTTATGGCTGGAATTACGCGCAGTTGCTGGCCCACGGTCCGTCTGAAAAAGCTTTGGTGCCCAGCCCCATGATGCAGGCCATGCGCCTGGGCAAGATTGCGCGGGTGGAAGAGTTGACGCGCATTCCCGCCGATGTGCAAGACACCTTGATCACGGTGCTGTCAGAAAAATCCCTCCCGATTCCAGAACTGGCCAGTGAAGTGCAAGCGGTGCGCGGCTTCAGCGTCATCGCCACCGCCAACAACCGCGACAAGGGGGTGAACGAGCTGTCATCGGCATTGAAGCGCCGCTTCAACACGGTGGTGCTGCCGGTACCCGCCACAGAAGACGAAGAGGTGGCCATTGTCGTCAAGCGCGTGGCAGAGATGGGCCGGTCCTTGCAACTGCCAGCAGAGCCTCCCGCACTCAAAGAAGTGCGGCGCATCGTGCAAATCTTTCGTGAGCTGCGCAACGGCAAGACGGAAGACGGCAAGACCCAAATCAAATCGCCCAGCGCAACGCTCTCCAGCGCCGAAGCCATCTCCGTCATCAACAACGGCATGGCCTTGGCAGGACATTTCGGTGATGGCGTGCTCAGGCCCCACGACATGGCCTCTGGTTTGATCGGCGCTGTCATCAAAGATCCTGTGCAAGACCAAGTGGTTTGGAACGAGTACTTGGAAACGGTCGTGAAAGAACGCCAGGACTGGAAAGACCTGTACCGCGCGTTTCGAGACCTGAACTGACATTCCGCATGGCCGCGTCTTCGTTCTCTGACGTTCATTTTTTTGGGGTGCGTCACCATGGCCCGGGCTGCGCGCGCAGCCTCGTCAAAGCCCTGGACGCACTACAACCCGACGCGGTGCTGATCGAGGGCCCACCCGAGGCGGACGCCTTGGTGCCACTGGTGTTGTCGCCGTCGATGCGCCCCCCTGTGGCCATCTTGACCTACTGCCCGGACGACCCCTCACTGGCCGTCTACCACCCCTTCGCTGAGTTTTCCCCCGAATGGCAGGCCATGCGCTGGGCGAGCCAAGCGGGTGTCACCACGCGATTCATCGATTTGCCTTTGGCCCACAGTTTGGCGGCTGAAAAAGAACGGCGCGCGGCTGAGAGAACGATCGCGGCAGACGCCGCACCTGCGGGTGAAGTCGGCGACGATGCGCCGGAGTCGGCCAACGACTCGCACGAAGATCCCCTCGTAGCCGCACAGCACGACCACCGCATTCACGACCCCTTGCACTGGCTCGCGCAGGCGGCCGGCTACGCCGACGGCGAAACATGGTGGAACCACATGGTCGAAGAACGTGGTGACGGCAAAGAGTTGTTTGCAGCCATTGCAGAGGCCATGATCACCTTGCGGTCTGAATGGGGCGAACACCACGAGAGCCCTGAGCGACAGCAGCAGGAAGCCTGGCGCGAAGCCCACATGCGCCAGGCCTTACGCGCCGCTCAGAAAGAGGGATTGCAACGCATCGCTGTCATCTGTGGAGCCTGGCATTTGGGCGGTTTGCAGGCAGAGACAACCGCCAAGTCAGACCAATCACTGCTGAAAGGCCTACACAAGGTCAAGGTCCAAAGCACCTGGGTTCCTTGGACCTATCGCCACCTTGCACGTGCCAGCGGTTATGGCGCAGGCATCACCTCGCCGGGCTGGTATGAACATCTATGGAAGAGCCACGACAGCCGCACGCCGCGCGCCGTGGGCTGGCTCGCACGCGTCGCACGCTTGATGCGCGAACGTGACCTCGACTGCTCCAGCGCCCATTTGATCGAAGCCGCTCGACTTGCCGACACCCTCGCTGCGCTTCGCAATCGACCTGCGCCAGGTTTGGACGAGCTGCACGAGGCGAGCCGCGCGGTGCTGACCTTGGGCGACGATGCGGTACTGCATTTCATCCAAGACGCTTTGGTCGTGGGCGACCGCTTGGGTCAAGTGCCGTCCGACGTGCCCACGGTTCCCCTACAGCGGGATGTAGAGCAAGCGCAAAAGTCATTGCGTCTCAAACCCGAAGCGCTGGAAAAAAATCTCGACTTGGACCTGCGCAATGCCAACGACCTGGCACGCAGTCACTTGCTGCACCGCCTGAGCTTGCTGGACATTCCTTGGGGCACCGTCGCCAAAGTGGGCCGCTCTTCACGCGGCACCTTCCATGAAGTTTGGACCATGCAGTGGCAACCGGAATTTGCGCTGCGTGTGATCGAAGCCAGCCAGTGGGGTCAAACACTGGAACAGGCGGCAACGGCTGCGGTGATGAATCAGTGCAAACACACCGAAGACCTGGCCGATTTATCAGCGCTCGTGGATCGGGTATTGCTCGCCGATCTACCGCCAGCCGTGCAAGCCGTGACCCAGGCACTGCAAGACCGGGCCGCGTTAACAGGCGATGCCCTGCAACTGCTGGCCGCCCTACCGCCTTTGGCGAATGTGTTTCGTTATGGCAGCGTGCGCCAGACCGATGCCAGCGTGGTCGGCCAAGTGCTGGATGGCCTGATCCTGCGCGCCACCATCAGCCTGCCCTTGGCCTGCCAGGCCCTGGATGACAGCGCCGCCGAGGTGCTGCGCGACAAACTGCTGGCCGCCCACGGGGCCGTGAGCCTGAGGCAAGACGTCGACCAAACCGTGCTCTGGCAGCAAGCCTTGTCGCAACTGGCCGTGCGCTCAGGCACGCATGAGCTGTTGCAAGGTTTGGCCATTCGCCTCCTGCTCGATGCCGACGCCCAAGACTGGCCCACTGACCGGGTCGCCCAAACCCTGGGCTTGCAGTTGTCTGCAGGAGCAGACCCGGCTTGCGCCGCTGCTTGGTTGGATGGATTTTTAAACCGCAACGCCGTGGTGCTTTTGCACGATGCCACCGTGTGGCAGTTGGTGGATGCCTGGCTGGCCCGCTTGAGCCCCGACCATTTTGTTCGCGTGCTACCCATGGTGCGTCGAACCTTTTCCGCCTTCGGTGGCAGCGAGCGTCGTGACCTCGCCCAACGCGCAAGTCAAGGCATCACACGCGTCGCCGCTCCGGTGACCACGGCGACTTGGGATGAGAACCGCGCCGCCTTGGTGCTGCCCGTCTTGCGTCAGATCTTGGGAGTCCCCGCATGAGTGATCCAAACGGCGCAGTTGAACAAATAAACCCCCATGGGGATGAAAGCCAGCGCCTGGCCCGCTGGCGTTTGGTACTGGGCAGCGAAGCCGATGCCCACTGCGGCAAGCCCATGGGTGCGGCAGTTGAAATGGACCAAGCCCTGGCCGCGCTGTATGAACCGCAAGGCCCACACGGCTTTCAGTCCAAAGACCGGCGCGGGGGTCGGGGGGGCTCGGCCCCCAGCGTGGCCCGTTGGTTGGGTGACATTCGCAAATATTTTCCCAGCGCTGTGGTGCAGGTGATGCAACGCGACGCCTTGGAGCGCCTGAACCTGCGCGACATGCTGCTGCAACCAGAAATGTTGGGCAGTGCACAACCCAATGTGCATTTGGTGGCCAGCCTCATGGCCCTGTCACGGGTGATTCCCGAGAACACCAAAGCCACCGCGCGCGCGGTGGTGCGGCAGGTGGTGGACGCCTTGATGAAACGCCTGGACGAACCGATGCGCTCAGCCATCAGCGGCGCGCTGGATCGCAGCCAGCGCAACCGCCGCCCGCGCCACGCCGAGATTGATTGGCACCGCACCATCAAAGCCAACCTGAAACATTGGCAACCCGAGTACCGAACCGTAGTGCCAGAAACTCTGCACGGTTATGGCCGCAAGGCCAGGCGGCCTCAACGTGAGGTGGTGCTGTGCATCGACCAGAGCGGCTCCATGGCCAACTCGGTGGTGTACTCCAGCATTTTTGGCGCGGTGATGGCCTCATTGCCTGCGGTGTCCACGCGTTTGGTGGTGTTCGACACCGCTGTGGTGGACATGACCGAACAGCTCGACGATCCGGTGGAATTGCTCTTTGGCGTGCAATTGGGCGGCGGCACTGACATCAACGGTGCAGTGGGATATTGCCAAAGTGTGATTCGCGAGCCTCGCAACGCCATCCTCGTCTTGATCTCAGACCTCTACGAAGGAGGCGTCGAGGCCAACTTGCTACAACGTGCAGTGGAATTGGTGGAAAGTGGCGTGCAGTTCATCACCCTCTTGGCGCTGAGCGACGAGGGGGCGCCATCGTATGACCACGGGCTGGCCGCCAAACTCGCCGCCTTGGGCGTGCCCTCCTTTGCCTGCACACCAGATGCATTTCCTGAGTTGATGGCGGCGGCGATTCGGCGGGACGACGTCGCCACCTGGGCCGCCCAGCGCGGCATGGTCACGAGCCCGACGGCGCGGCGGGCGCGTTAGGGCCTGTTAACACTAAAGATGCCAGTGCATCTTTAGTGCCGCCAACAAAACCGTTCGGGCTGAGCTTGTCGAAGCCAGCGCGTACCCCGGTGCAAGGCCCTTCGACAAGCTCAGGGTGAACAGGCCCTCACCTGCTCCCAGCTCAGCCCAAACTTGGCCAGGTATTTCCGCAGCCGATCGGCATCGTTCACGACGGCACGCTGGGTGCGGGAGTGGTTGAAAAGCTGACGCCCGGCATCGGACAAGATGCGGGCTTGGGCGCAAACTTGCAGCACGGCTTGCAGCTGAACGCGGTCGAAGAGGTCCAGCTTTGCGCTCGCTTCTTCACCCAGCAGTTGTTCCAAACTCAGCGCGTTTTGATCCCCTGCTGGGGTCGATGCACCCCGGTCCCACAACCAGCGCAAGCGCTGGATTTCAGCATTCACCAGCTCGGTGGAAATACGCCCGCCATCGGCCAGCGTGGCCAGGCGGGTGATGCTGGCGGCCAGGTCGCGGAAGTTGCCGCTCCAATGCGCTTCGCCCGAGGCCGCGAAGCGCAGGTAAAGGGTTTTGGCCTCGGCGTTGAATCGCACCACACGGCCGTTCTCCACCGCCACTTTGGCAAGTAAATGCTCGATGTTGGGCTCCAAGTCTTCGGGGCGCTGGGCCAAGCCGGGCAAGGTGTAGCTCCACAAATTAATGCGGGCGTACAAGTCTTCACGGAAACGGCCTGCCGCCACATCGCGGCGCAGGTCGCGGTTGGTGCCAGCGATCAATTGAAAGTCGCTGCTGACTTCGCGGTCGCTGCCCATGGGGAAGAAACGTTTTTCCTCCACCGCTTTGAGCAGCATGGCTTGTTCGTCCAAGCCCAACTCACCAATCTCGTCCAAAAACAGCACACCCTCGTGGGCACTGCGCAGCAGCCCGGCGCGCTCGGCAGCGGCACCGGTGAACGCCCCTTTGCGGTGGCCAAACAACGTAGAGGCCGCACCATCACCATGCAAGGTGGCGCAGTTCACTTCCACAAACTCACCGCTGACTTGGTGGCGTGCCTTCTTCAACTCGAACATGCGCCGCGCCAGGTGCGACTTGCCCGCGCCGGTTGGCCCCGTCAGCAAGATGGGCGCCCGCGAGCGCACCGCCACGCGTTCAATCTCATCAATCAAAGCGTTGAAGCGTGCATTGCGCGTGGCAATGCCACTCTTCAAAAACACCACCGCGTCGTTTTGCTCCTGATGGAAACGCTGGGCGAGCACGTCGTAACGCGACAGGTCCAGGTCGATCAAGGCATAACTGCCGGGGTTGCCGACCACCTGCTTTTTGGGCGGCGCGGTTTGCAGCAACACGCCGGGGATGAAGCGTGACTCGACCAACAAGAACATGCAAATTTGCGCCACATGGGTACCGGTGGTGATGTGGGCCCAGTACTGCTCGCGCTCAGGTGCAAACTGGTAGCGCCTCACCCAGTCGTAGAGCGCGGCGTACATCTCGCCAAAGTCCCAGGGGTCGGCCACGTCGATGGCCACCAGGCGCACTTCGGTGTCGGGCGACACACGGGTCACGTCTTGCACCAGTTGCTCGGCTTGCGCCAAGTAACGCGGCGTGTGCAGCAACTCCAGGCGCGACACCACCATGTCGGGCTGCTGCACCAAGGACACCGTGGGCCGCCACTTCTCCCAGCGACCGGCACCCAGGCCGGCGTCGAGTTGGGTGCCAAGGAAACCAATCACAACGGTAGGTAGGGCTGAGGTCATTTGGATAGGTGGCTATTTTTTTTGCTAGTTTAAGGCGACACCTGCCGCCCACGGGAGTGCGGCAATGGCTGGTCTGAAAACATTTTTTCCGAATCAAAACAATAACTTGAAGCATTGGGGATGAACCAACCATAGCTTCTGGCACAGCCGTTGCAATAGAAAAAGCAGAACAGACCACCGCAGCGACTGCTCACAGGTAAGCGGCTAGGGCCACAAGCCCGTCGCGCCGGTGCAGGTTTTCGGGGAAGCCCGTTGAAGGCCTGCATGCCGCACCGCTGAGGAACTGTTCATTGGGCCTTCCGTGGTGGCGTCCTCGTGGCGTCGGGTTCGATTCCCGAGGGGTCAGCCATGTTCTGTAGCTCAGTCTGGTAGAGCAGCTTTTTTTCAAAAAGCCTGTCGCAGGTTCGACTCCTGCCGAACAACCGAAGTCAATCGGTGATTGAAAACGGTCGCAAGACCACCCGCCGAACGCGGGGTTGGGCTGGTTCAGCCAACCCCGTCAGCGGCCAGCGCTTGTGCGGCGAGTTCGCCCTGCCAGCGCGCGCAGCCAGCCATGGCGCTGTGCCCAGGGAGGACCTGGGGCGCAGCGGCACAGGCGCACTGCGCGCAACCGCAGCAGCCCTCGGCGTCCGTGCGGCCCCTGTAACGGCACCTATTCGTGAAGAAGTGTTGAAAGAAAAGAAGGAGAAGGAAATGGCTTTAATCAAACGAGTCCTCGTCAAGAAAAACGAACGCGCGCTGTTGCTGCGCAACGGCGACTTTGAGCGCGTGTTGCAACCCGGCACCCACTGGCTGTTCGTCGGTATGGACCGCCTGCGCGTAGAAACTTTCGCCATGGAACAAACCGCCTTCTCGCACGGCTTGAGCGACTACCTATTGGCCAAAGAGCCCGAGGTGGTGGCACAACACTTTGTGCGCGTGGAGCTGAGCGAAACCCAAGTTGGTTTGCGCAGCGAAAACGGTGTGCTGGTCGAAGTCTTGGCCCCCGCCACGCGTCGCCTCTACTGGAAAGGTTTGGTTGATGTGCAGGTGGAGGTGATCGACCTCAGCACCTCGGCCGAAGTGCCTGCAGCGGTGGTGTCGCGCCTGACCCAAACCCAGCTGCGCCAGCGCCAGGTGGCGGGCTTGTCTTCGGTGTTGCAAGTGCAAGTGCCTGAGCACAGCGCTGGCGTGTTGTGGGTGGACGGTAAGTTGGAAAAAGTGCTGGCACCGGGCTCCTACGCCTACTGGAAGTTCAACCGCCACGTCGCGGTCGACCTGGTGGACTTGCGTGTGCAAACGGTGGAAGTGTCGGGCCAAGAAATCTTGACCCGCGACAAAGTCAGCTTGCGTTTGAACTTGCTGGCCAACTACCGCACCACCGATGTCTACAAGGCCTACACCCAGCTGCAAAAGCCTGCAGAACATTTGTACCGTGAGCTGCAACTGGGGCTGCGTGCCGCAGTGGGAACCCGCACCTTGGACGAGTTGCTGGAAAACAAGTCGGTGATCGACGAGGTGGTCACTGCCTACACCAGCCGCAAGCTGGCCGAGGTGGGCATGGTGCTGGAGAGTGTGGGCGTGAAGGACATCGTACTGCCCGGTGAGATGAAAACCATCTTGGCCGAGGTGGTGCAGGCCCAGAAGTCCGCCGAGGCCAACGTGATCCGCCGCCGCGAAGAAACCGCCGCCACGCGCTCCTTGCTCAACACCGCCAAGGTGATGGAAGACAGTCCCATCGCCCTGCGCCTGAAAGAGCTGGAAACGCTGGAACGTGTGGCCGAACGCATCGACAAGATCTCGGTCTTCGGCGGGCTGGACCAGGTGCTCAACGGGCTGGTGAAGTTGCGTTGAGCTGAGAGTGATGCTGGACCGGCGAAGAACCGGTCCAGCACGGTGACAAACAGACAAATACGGGCGCGCTGGCACAGAAGGGAGCGCCACTGCCAAAAATGTTTTGATCATGCCGGCAGTCTGGGTAAAACCAGGTGCAGCAGGTAAGTTGGTTGGCGAGCAAGGTTGAGGATGCAGGTGCTGGCTCCGATGACGGGTCTGTCACTGGCGCGCGTTTCCAATCGCCAACGAGGCCATCGGAGTCGAAACCATGGTTGCTGCATTGATGCGGGTTCGAATCCCGTCGCGTCCACCAATTGAGAGCCATATGAAAGACCACGTTAAGCAACCCATCGGCGGCGAACCACTGCGATCCGTGGTCGCAGATGCCTATCAGGCGTTGCGCCGCCACAAACCGCCGACGCAGTGTTTGGACGTGTGCCTGAACTGTTGCATGTCGCCCGCCCTAGAGCGAGAAATGCGTCAGTTGCCGCTGCGCGAACTGAAAGCACACCATTTCTACGAATACAACACCTCCGCCAAAAGCGAGCAGCAGCCGGCCGCCGAGCTCCTGTACTTCCTGCCCCGCCTGCTGGAATTGATGGCACAGGGTGCCAACCTGCACCACTCCACCGAGCTGTACCTCGACCGATTGGGGCGTTGCGACGCCGCGAAGTTCTCCAAAGTTGAACGCGCCGCCATCGATGCCTATGCGCTGGCCTTTTTCGCCGAGGGCCTGGCGCAGTCGCCCAGGGATTCGGCGGGCCGCTTCATGGGTGAGGATGCGGTGAGCATTCTGCTGATGTTCAACATCGGCGGCATCGACGTCGCACGGCTTCTGGCGCATTGGCTGGACAACGAAGCACCGACCGCGACCATGCATTACGTCTGGGCGAGGTATTGGGCGCTGGGGTGCAACCAGCCGTTCAGCAATCCATTCGCCGACAAACGGCCTGGCTTCCAGGACACGATCGCCGACTGGATGCAAGATGTCGACCACCGCAGCGTGTTCGCGCAGCGAATCCTGGCGCTCGACCTGTCTGACGTGGGCGATGAAACCTGTGCCAAGGAATGTTGCAAACGCCTTGGGCTGAAGGACATGTCGGAGGCGGTGTTTGATTGGATCGTATCGTGACCATGCCAGCCTTCAAGGCCTTGGGTCGTGACACGACGACCTGGGGAATCTTGAAGAAAGCAACTGAAATTCCAAAACCATGACCGTACTGCACCTCGACGCCCAGCTCTCGCCCGCTCGCTGGGCCGAACTCGGCCGCCCCCAGGCGGCCTTCTTGCGCCATGACGGCGTGTGCGCGGTCACCAGCACCTTCGACCTCCTCTACTGGCCCGGCCGGGCGCTCTACAACGGCCACCGCCTGCGCGAGCGGGTGTGCATCTATGCGCCTGACCTTACTGAACGCTGGGCGGTCTTCGATGAAGCGCGCTTCCCCGTGAACGATGTGGCCTTCCATCCACACGAGCCGTGGGTGGCGATCGCTACCGGCAGATACGACGGCGGATACCAGTTCGAGGGCGAGCTGTGGTTGTGGAACTGGCAGTCGGGCGACTCTTTTCGACTGCTGTCCGAGAACCGAGACGCGACGCGGGTACGCTACCTCGACGACGGCCGGCTGGTCGTGCTGCTGCATCCACCCGACGAAGGGGACTTCGAAGGCGACGCTTTCGGCACCTACCTCGGTGGCTACATCAACGACTTGCGGGGCCATGAAGCGCTGGGCCTGCCTTGGTGCGCGCCCGACCCCCGCCTGTCTTCTTTTGCGCCTGTCGACCCGAGGGCTCTGGGTTTCGACGTCGGCGAATGGGCGGTCGACACCCGGAAAAACAGTTTCGACGCCGCCTTCCAAGGTCAGCCGCTCGCCCGGCGCCACCGGGTATGGGATGTGGCTTGGCTGGATGACGACCAAGTCATTGCTGTTCACGACACGTGCCATGCCGAGGTGTGGGGTACGACCAACGGCGAATTGCTTTGGCAGGCACAGGGCGTCGGCCACGGCGTTCAGATCCTCCAACAGGGTGGGCGCACCCTCGTGCATGTGATGCGGCGCGACACGGCGCCGCCCTGGGAGTCGACCTCCCACTTGATGGAGGTCGTCGACAGTTCGCTACGCAAGTGGTGCTCTTTCGACCATACGCCGCTCATTTCCATCGACCGGACCGGCCGCCTGCTGTGCCGCAACACCACCCGCACGGCCCGGCCCGGAGTGTCACGCGGCAACGACGTGGTCGTCGAGGCTTCCGGGCAAGCCCGCGCCTTGAACCTGGGCCACTTCGACTGTTTCAACCACCACATGCGCGTCGACGGCGCGGATGCGCTTTATTTCCTGCGGGGCACACCGGTGTCCTCGCACGAGCACAAGGTGCTATGCCGAATAGATGCGTCCGGCAGCGTGCAAACCGTGTTCGATTGGGATGGTCGCATCGGTGGCCATCTGATGGACGCCCACGCATGCCGGCTCACACAGCGCGGCGGCTGGGTGCGGGCCTGCAGTCGCTATCCCTCGCAGGGCCAGGGTGGGTTCTTCGTTGAGCGGCTCGACGAGCACGGACGATCCCTCTGGACGCGTGAACTGGAGGCACCCGCCACGGCCCTGGCCGAGTTGCCGTCGACGCCCGGCCGCATCGCGTATGCACTCACGAACGGGCTGGTCGGCGTTATCGACCTGGACAGCGGAGACACGCTGTGGGCCGAGCCTTTGCGGATCGATGGCTTGCCGAACATGGCGATGTCCATGTCGATCCGCGGCGAGCGCTTGGCGATGGGCACCCTCGATGGCCGGGTGCTGGTGGGGCGCTGGATCGGCTGATGTGGCGATGACGAGCGTCGGCGGCAGAAGGTCGTCGGCAGGCATGCCGTCGTGACGCTCTGCCACTGTCCACCTTGTATTGACGCGCCACCTTTCAACGATCTAGCTATAAAGCCATTTACTTAGCTTGAAATATAGCCTATTGGCGACAAGGCCATGACCTCAACACCTTAAAGATCAGACTGAAATAGAAATTAATCCTTACGCATCAATAACTTACATGCAGAAAATGATCCATCAGGCGTGCCTGGCACACCTGTTGCAATAGAGAAGGCATCACGTTGTTGAATGAAGTAGGAGAACCCCATGGTCAACACCACGTTGTTTCAGTCTTTCAAAGGAGCCTTGTTGCCGCAACCCGACGCGCGCAACCAGGGCAAGGCCCCGGCTTATGCCTTGAGCCCACGCCACCAGTTGGCGCAATTGGCCGCCACCGGTTGTTTGAACCAAACTTTTTACGCCAGCGCTGAAGACCAGCTGGAAACGGTGCGTGCTTTGGCGTTGGCCGTGGATGCCGACTTCGTTGCCAAGACCGCCGTGTTTGCCCGCGAATCGGGTTACATGAAGGACATGCCTGCGCTGTTGGCAGCGGCCTTGGCCGTGCGTGATGTGGCGCTGTTGAAGCATGTGTTTGGCCGCGTGGTGGACAACGGCAAGATGCTGCGCAACTTTGTGCAGATCGTGCGCAGCGGTGCCTTGGGTCGCAAGTCTTTGGGCTCACGTCCCAAGAAGCTGGTGCAACAGTGGTTGCTCACCGCCACGGAAAAGCAGTTGCTGAACGCCTCGGTGGGCAATGCGCCGTCTTTGGCCGATGTGGTGAAGATGGTTCACCCCAAACCCACGGAGGCCTGGCGTGCTGCGTGGTTTGCATGGTTGATCGGGAAGCCCTTTGATGAAGCGGCGCTGCCGCCCATCACCCAGGCGTTCGAGCGTTTCAAACGCGACAGCGCGTTGGCTCTGGCGCCGCAGGTGCCCGACGTGCCCTTCCAAATGTTGACCGCGCTGAACTTGACGGCCGCACAGTGGGGGCAAATCGCCCGCACCGGTTCGTGGCAAATGGTGCGTCAGAACCTGAATACCTTTGCACGCCACGGCGTGTTTGAGTTGCCAGGTTTGACCGAGGTGATCGCAGCCAAGCTGCGTGACCCATAAGCCGTGGCCAAGGCGCGCGTGATGCCCTATCAATTGATGTCGGCATTCAAAGCGTCCGGCGACGGTGTGCCTGCCCTGGTGCTGGAGGCCTTGCAAGACGCGATGGAAGCGGCTTTGGTCAACGTGCCGGCGCTTGCGGGTCGTGTGGTGGTGTGCCCTGACGTGTCGGGTTCGATGAGCTCGGCAGTGACGGGTCAACGCGGTTCAGCCACCTCCAGCGTGCGCTGCATCGACGTGGCGGCTTTGGTGGCCGCGGCGGTGTTGCGCAAGAACCGTGGTGCGCGCGTCCTGCCGTTTGAGCAGGCGGTGGTGCCGCTGCATTTGAACGCCCGCGATTCGGTGATGACCAATGCACAAGCCTTGGCCGCCATCGGTGGCGGTGGAACCAACTGCAGTGCGCCGCTGGCCCTCTTGAACAAGGAGCGTGCGGTGGTGGATGTGGTGGTGATGGTGCCGGACAACGAATCGTGGATGGACGCGCGCCGCCACGGTGCGACGCAAACCATGCGTGAATGGGAGCAGTTGAAAAACCGCAACCCCCAAGCGCGTTTGGTGTGCATCGACATCCAGCCTTACGGCACCACGCAAGCGGCCGAGCGTCGCGACATCATGAACGTGGGCGGTTTTTCCGACGCCGTGTTCACGATGCTGGCACGCTTTGCTGAAGGAAAGATGGCTGCCGACCACTGGGTGGGTGAGATCGACAAGATCTCGCTCGATGCACAGTGATTGAAATGCGAAAGTAAGAAAGAAAAGGAAGGTGTCACCAGCGAATGCACACAGGAGTACAGCACCTATTGGCCACGCGGGCCTGCAAACCCGCCACGGGGCAACCCGTGGGCCGCTCTTGTGAATCTGGTCGCTGGTGGCACCGACCACCCCAATTTGAATGCCGACGCACGGCGAATGCGGTGGGAGACTACATCGCTGCAACCGCCAACGTCTCACGCCATTGTTTAGTCGTCGTGCGCAGGCTTGTGAATAACAAAGGAAATTGATTTCGCGCGAATGCAGATAAGACTACATGGAACCCCCAGGGGCTCAAAATGTGAAACGTCTTGCCAATTCTTGTCGCGCACTTTTTGATGCCTTGCTCCGAGTGCAGGTGGAGCTACAGACTTTTAATCTCGTGGTCGCGGGTTCGACTCCCGCCGGTCCCATACAGGGGGACCGTAGCTCAGCGGTAGAGCACGACGTTTCACCAACCCTGGTCGCAGCAAGGCATTCATCATTTTTATATTGAGACAGAACATGGAACAACCCAACTACAACCAAGAAGACATCGAAGGCGGCGTGCCCGTGAAAATGTGGACACGTGGTGTGCCGGTGGAAGACGACGCCAAAAAACAGCTCGCCAATGCGGCGCGCCTGCCCATCGTCTTCAAACACATTGCCGCCATGCCCGACGTTCACCTGGGCATTGGTGCCACTGTGGGCTCGGTGATCCCGACCTTCAAGGCCATCATTCCAGCGGCCGTGGGGGTGGACATCGGCTGCGGCATGATGGCTTGCAAAACCACGCTGCGTGCCGAAGACTTGCCCGACAACCTCGGCCCGCTGCGCGCTGCCATTGAAAAGGCCGTACCGCATGGCTCCACGCCACGCGCACGTGGCCGCGACCACGGCAGCTGGGAAAACCCGCCCGAGTCGGTGGACCAGATTTGGGCTGGCTTGGTGGACGAGTTTGACGCTCTGTGCGAATTGCACCCGCGCTTGAAGAATACGAACAACCGCAAACACCTGGTAACCCTGGGCGGTGGAAACCACTTCATTGAAGTGTGTCTCGACCAAGACGGCGTCGTGTGGTTCATGTTGCACTCCGGTTCGCGCGGCGTGGGCAATGCCATTGGTACGCACTTCATCGAGCTGGCCAAACAAGACGCCTTGCGCAACAACGCCAACTTGCCGGACCAAGACCTGGCCTACTTCGAAGAAGGGGCGCAGTACTTTGGCGACTATGTGCGTGGTGTGGGTTGGGCGCAAAAGTTCGCGGCGCGCAACCGCGAAGTGATGATGGTCAACTTGATCGCCACCGTGCGCCAAGTGATCACCAAACCTTTTGAAACCCATGTGGAAGCGGTGAACTGCCACCACAACTATGTGCAAAAGGAAACCCACTTCGGGCAAGACGTGTTCATCACCCGCAAGGGCGCGGTGAGCGCCAAGAAGGGCGAACTCGGCATCATTCCGGGCAGCATGGGTGCGCGCAGCTACATCGTGCGCGGACTCGGTAACCCGGAAAGCTTCGAGAGCTGCTCCCACGGCGCTGGCCGTGTGATGAGCCGCACCAAAGCCAAAAAGATGTTCACCTTGGATGACCAGATCAAGGCGACCGCAGGCGTGGAATGTCGAAAAGACCAGGACGTGATCGACGAGATCCCCATGGCCTACAAAGACATCGACGCGGTGATGGCGGCACAGAAAGATTTGGTCGAAGTGGTGCACACCTTGAAGCAGGTGGTGTGTGTGAAGGGGTGATGAGGAGCGAAGACAGGCTCGCTCACATGGAACGAGATTACGAGCATGTTTTCAGACGCATCTATTCGCCGTGTAGCCAACGAAGTTGAACGACTTCATTGCGCAATTCAGTCGACCTTTGCAGTTCGCCATAAGGGTCGAACAGAGCACGAAGCATGGCACCGTGCTTGCACGGAGTTTCATTCGTTCGAGCACGATCTGTTCAAGTTGTGGGACCCTGCCGTGTTGTTAGAAATTCGACAATCGTCGGGTGTTTGGAGAAACACGGCGCTGCTCTTCTTAGAGGTCGACCCCTGGTTTTTTCGTTCGGGTTACCTCAAAGAGAAGCTGTGTCATGTACTGAAACAGGCGTCACTGACGCCCCGAGAGACACAACGTGTTCAGGAAATTCTTTTGTATGCAGTAACGACTCGACTTCGAAGAGAGTTCCGTTCTTACTCCCGCTTGGCATGCCTGGTTTGGGACCAACCATTTCTGGACCGTTTACATCAACTGACATGTGCCGCTGAGACCAGAACCAGGGTTCAGGCGCGATGGATGTTGGAACAAATCACTCAATATCGAAAGATTCACCCCGGACAAAAGGTCTTCGCTTGCGCGGACTCAAAAAACAGCGAGATATCAAAATGACCGAAGCCATCCTCAGCGCCCACCCCGTGAGCGACACCATGCGCCACACCGTGCTGGGCGTCTTGGCCGACATCGAATCCCGCCATGATGTGCAGGTGCTGTTTGCCTGCGAGTCTGGCAGCCGAGGTTGGGGTTTTGCTTCGCCTGACAGCGACTACGACGTGCGTTTCATCTACGTGAACCGCTTGCCTTGGTACCTGCGGGTGGAGCCTGGCCGCGATGTGATCGAGCAGCCCATCAGCGGTGAGCTGGATGTGAACGGCTGGGATTTGCGCAAGGCGCTGCAGTTACTGCGCGACTCCAACCCCACGCTGCTGGAGTGGCTGCGCTCGCCGATTGTTTATCGGCAAAACGACGCGGCCACCCACCGTCTGCGCACACTCGCAGAAGACGGGTTTTCAGCCGTGCGGGGTTACCACCACTATCTGTCCATGGCCAAGAAAAACTTCCGCGAGCACCTGCAAGGCGACGAAGTGCGCTACAAAAAATACCTCTATGTGTTGCGCCCCTTGCTGGCTGCACGCTGGATCAGCGAGGGCCAGGGCGTGCCGCCGATGCGTTTTGCCGAGCTGGCGCAAAGCACCTTGACCGACACGGGCTTGATCGCTGAGATCAACCGCCTGCTCGACGTGAAAATGCGCGCCGGCGAAGCCGCCACCAGCCCGCGCTGGGAAGGTCTGCATGCCTTCATCACCAGCGAGTTGGCAATGGCCCAAGCGAAAGCGCAAGACCTGCCTGCCCCACCACCCAAGGACACCGGGGTCTTGGACCGCTATTTGTACGAAACGGTGATGTTGTACGAAGCCCGTGCAGCATCACCCGCCTAAAGATAACGAGAACCACCATGATCGAACTCGACGGCGCCACCGTTGAAGGTGGCGGCCAAATTTTGCGCAGCGGCCTGGCGTTGTCCATGTGCACGGGCCAGCCGGTTCGCTTCAAACACATTCGCGCCAAACGCACCAAGCCTGGTCTGATGCGCCAACACCTCACCTGCGTGCAAGCGGCCACCAAGGTCTGTGGGGCGGCAGTCGAGGGGGATGTTTTAGGCTCGACCACCTTGGTCTTTGAGCCCGGGCCCGTGCGGGCGGGCGACTACCTCTTTCAAGTGGGCACGGCGGGCAGCTGCACGCTGGTGCTGCAAACCGTGCTGCCCGCCTTGATGCGTGCGGCGGAGCCCAGCCGGGTGACCTTGGGCGGTGGGACGCACAACCCGATGGCGCCACCGTTTCAGTTTCTACAGCGTAGCTTCGCGCCGCTGCTGCGCGGTTTGGGTGTGGGTCTGGACCTGACCCTGCGCCGCCATGGTTTTTATCCAGCAGGCGGGGGTGAAGTGGTGGCCGAGATCACACCACCCGCCCAAGGCTTGACGCCGGTGGACATGCTGCAGCGTGGCCCCTTGTTGGCTTCTTATGCAGAGTGCCTGGCGCCGGCCCTTGCCGCGCTCAGTGGCGCAACGAGAGCTGACCGCCTTGGGCGAGGCCTTGAACTGGGCACCCAGCCAGTTGCTCACCCCCGCCGTGCGCCAAAACGAAGGCCCGGGCAACGCGCTCATGGCCACCTTGGTCTACCAAGAGCTGAGCGAGGTGTTCACCTGCATCGGTGAAAAAGGTCAGAGCGCCGAACGTGTGGCCGAGTTGTTGGCGCAAGAGGTGCGCCAGTTTGAGGGCAGCATGGGTGCCCTCGGCCCCTACCTGGCCGACCAGTGGATGTTGCCGCTGGCTTTGGCCTTGTGCGACACCGGTCAAGCCCAGGCTTCAGCAAGTTTCACCTGCACGGAGTGGACAGACCATGCACGAAGCAATGCGGGGGTGATTGAGGCGTTTTTGCCTGTGCAATTCTCAGTCGCCGAAGACCAACCCAGTGGCTACATGGTCGGCCCTGCAAAATTCATTTCACCCCGCAAGCCATTACTGACGATGGCGTGAATTTCCAACCGAGCAAGTTTTTTGCGCCGAGCCGTGCCCTGGCTGCCCTGAGTTGACCCCATAAGCTCAGCCCGAGCAGGGTCAACAAAAACGCCTTCGCGTCTTTTGCAGACTTGGCCGCGATAGCCCGCAGCAGCCAGCGGATGTTGTACCCCGCCGCACAACTCAGTGCGTGCAGCGCATCACCCAACTCGCCTTTGAGCCAACAGCGCTGCATGCCGTGGTCCACCTTGGTGTGGCCGATCAGCGGCTCGATGGCCTGACGCCGTTTGAGCCACTTGCGTTGCACCTTGGTCAGTGACTTGTACTTGCCACGGTGGATGATCTCCACGTTCGGGTTGTCCGCGTCCACGCCCCGGAACCCCAAGTCCACGACCACTTGCTTGGGCACACGCCCCAGGTCTTGCATCAGGTTGTTGGTTTGCTCCAGTTGCGCAGCCAATGTGTGCCCATCAAACGGGTTGCCGGGGAAACTTCTGGCCCCCACCATCAAACCACGCAGGTGCGTGACAGCCAGGCTGACCTTCACACCAAACTCATAGGGCTTCCTGGCCTTGCCCTTGCCGATGCACTCCACCTCAGGCGCATGCAGCGCGTACAGCTTGCCCTTGTCGCCTCGCTGTTGCGTGCGGATGCGTTCGGCCCGCTCCAACCAGGTCTTGAGCGCACTCAGCGCTGTCGGCCCGGGTGCCACCAACACATCAAGCTTGCGCTGCACTTCACGCATCACCACCCCGAGGATTGTGCGCTGGCGTTTGACGGCTTTCTTCAAACGCTTGAACTGCTTGGCGTGGGCGTAACCCCCGGCCTGGCGTCTGAGCGTTTTGGCTTCAAACGCAAATGTCTGCTTCAAACTGATGCCCACTCGTTTGGCAGCATTCACCACTTTGTGCCGCGCAATCTCCAGCAGCCGACTGTCCACCGGGTGGGCGATGGCCTTCTCCTGCACGGTGGTGTCCACGATCACGCGTTCCAGCTCGCTGGGCTTGATGGCCTTGATCTGCACCGCTGTCTCGATGGTGGCCTTGAGCAACTGCTCCAGACCTTCTTCGCCCACGGCGCGGCGAAAGCGGCCGATCTGGGTTGGATCGCAGGGCAAGCGTGGTTCGTAATACTCCATGCCGCTGAAGAACTGCCACACCACGTTCTCGCTCCAGCGCTGAACGAGTTCTTCGTCACTGAGGTTGAAGGAGTTCTTCAGGTACTGCAAGCTGGCCATCAGCCGAATTGACAGGCGCGGGCGGCCTGCGGGGCTGATGCCGTTGCCAAATTCGACTTCATGCGCTCCCAACAAGTCCGCCGTCACCCGCTTGGAGCCTGGGCGAGCCTGGCGAGCGAAGTGCGGTGCCAGGGCTTGTTCAATCGCGGCCCAGGGCAGCCGTTTGCTCAAAACCACCAGTGGATGTTTGTGATCGACCATCCCGTCCAGGCGTGCGCGAAAGAAGTCTGCGGTGGCTGTCATGCAAATCCCCCAGAAAAATTACTCTCCGATAACGATTCCTGAGAGATCCCGTCGTCAGCATTTACCCCATATCGCCAGCATTCATGCGGGTTGCAGGGGTTTTGCAGGGCCGACTACATGCAGGTGCATTTACAAAAGCGATGATGTAGAAAATTCAGGGCATAGCGAAACAATCAACCCAGCATTTGGCCTTGACGCAAGCGGGATGCACCTGTCTAGCTAACACCGCCGTTCTCTGGTTCAATACCGCACCAACACCCGATACTTCAACGTGGCACTGCCACCCGCTGGCACCGCCACTTGCCACTGTGCGGTACCGGACGCGACCTTGCTGTGTTTTTGCGACTCTTGCAGCATGGTCCAGTCGCCGGGCACGGGTTCGCGCACGGTGACGGTCACCGCTTCGGCTTTGGCGTTACGCAGCACGATCTCGTAGGCGCTTTCGTGCACATAACTGGCCACATTGGTGGCCTCGCGGCGGCGGAAGTCGGTTTGTTTTTTGTCGGCGGTGACGTCAAACGCATCGCCTAAATGCAGGCGCACTTTTTCATTCTTGGGCGTGTGGTCAATGCGGTCTTCACCTACAAACTGTGCATGTCCGGCGCTGTCGCGTTTGTAGACACGCACCACGCCTTTGGGCAGGGGTTGACCCAGGTTGGCGCTTTCTTTGTTGTTGAACTCCACATAAACACCGACCTTGATTTTTTGGCCCAAGTCACCGGCGCTGCCTCGGTAGTAGTGGTCGCTGCCACTGAGCAGCAGCTCTTTTTTGATCGGCACACTCGTTGCACTCAGCAAGGCCACTTGTTTGGTTTGTTGGTTGGCCAAGGTGGTGGGGCGCTGCAGCGTATAGAGGTGGTATTCAAACAAGGACTCTTGGGCTATGGATGCCGGTGCAGCTACCGCTCGGCTTTTCATGAGCAACTCGGCTTTGTCCGCACGAAATTCTTCCCGCACGCGGTTGACATCCCCCGCCACCAATTGCAAGCGGGCATTGGCATAGGTGGTGCCACTGAGGTTGTTCAAGGTGACCCAACCGTTGAGGTCCAAGGCACTGTCGTCGGCATTCAGTTCCGCCACATAGTCGGCGCGCCAGGACAGGCCGCTGGTCAGGTAAGACAGCTCCACCTCTTGCGGGCCCGCACGTTGGCTTTGCAAATCGGTCACCAGGGTGGGCCGGTCGCGTAAATTGGCCGGCACGCCGTCAAACACGATGCGCCCGGGCACGCCCGTTTCAATGCGATCACCCATTTGCAGCACCACGCCTTCGTTGGCGCTGAGCACCTGGGCCACCTCCACGGTTTCCGCCCCGGTGGTGGGATGGGTTTTGACGATGCGAACGCTGCGGCCCACGTATTTTTCGAGCAGCTTGGCTCGCGTCAACAAATCAAAGTCAAAGTTTTGCTCCAACAAGCTGAACGTTCCGGGGTGTGACAAGCTGCGCAACAAGGCGGTTTCCGGGCGCATCATGGCACTGACATCACGCAAGGCCAAGCGGTTCACGCCGCTGTCGATTTGCACCTTGCGTACATCTTTAACCAAAGCCAAATCTTGGTTGTAGATGGTGACGGCCACGGCTTGTTGATCATCCAGCGAGCTGCGTCGCTCAGCTGGTGCGGTGCTTGCCAACCTTTTGGTGGGACCTTGCGCAACCGCTTGAGGGGTCGTGAGCGCCTGAGTAAACCCCAGAGCAAGGGCAGCACAGACAAGGGGGGATAAAAAACGATTCGACATGCGTCTCTCCTGCTCCCAGCACACCTGGGGCTTCAGGTCACTGATACGGTCAAGCGCGGCAAACAGGGTGAACGCAACAAACGATGATTGCCAAAGCAATCACACATCAATATTCGACGCCCGCAGCGCATTCATCTCGATGAAGTTGCGGCGCGGCTCCACCTCGTCGCCCATCAGCATCGTGAAGACACGGTCGGCTTCGATGGCGTCGTCGATTTGCACTTTGAGCAAACGCCGCACTTGCGGATCCATGGTGGTTTCCCAGAGCTGCTGCGGGTTCATCTCACCCAAGCCTTTGTAGCGCTGACGGCCCACGGCGTTTTCGGCTTGCGTGATGAGCCAGGCCATGGCTTGGCGGAAGTCGCCCACCTTGGACTCTTTTTGTTTTTCGCCTTCGCCGCGTTTGACCACGGCGGCATCGGTGACCAAGCCTTTGAAAGTTTTACCCGCCACACTCAAGGCTTCGTAGTCAGCACCGTGCACGAAGTCAGCGGTGATCACGCTGCTCTTGACGTTACCGTGGTGCATGCGGCTGATGCGCAGGATGTGTTTGTCGGTGCGGGCATCAAACTCGGCGGTCACTTGGGCGTCGTGCACATTGGTGGCCAGCTCGCGTGCCGAACGCTCGGCCGCTTCCAGCGTGTCCAAGTCCAGGGCCTGGCCGTTGGCAATGGCACGCAGGGCTTCAATGTCCATCCAGCTCGACAGCCGCTCGACCACATTGTTGGCCAACACATATTGGCGGGCCAAGGTTTCCAAAGTTTCGCCTTGCAACACGGCGGCACCCGGCACACCTGTGTCGAGGCTGGCGTCTTTCAGTGCTACTTTGAGCAAGTAACCATCCAGCTCATGACCGTCTTTCAGGTACTGCTCTTCTTTACCCAGCTTCACTTTGTAGAGCGGCGGCTGCGCGATGTAGATATGACCTCGCTCCACCAGCTCCGGCATTTGACGGTAGAAAAAGGTCAGCAACAAGGTGCGGATGTGAGCGCCGTCCACGTCGGCGTCGGTCATGATGATGATGCGGTGGTAACGCAGCTTGTCGGGATTGAAGTCGTCCGCCCCACCCCCGCTGCCACCCACACCACCGACTTTGCCGATACCGGTGCCCAGTGCTGTGATCAGCGTCAAGATTTCATTGCTCGACAGCAGTTTTTCGTAGCGCGCTTTTTCCACGTTCAAAATCTTGCCGCGCAGAGGCAAGATGGCTTGGAACTTCCGATCGCGGCCTTGTTTGGCTGAGCCGCCTGCGGAGTCGCCCTCGACGATGTAAATCTCGCACATCGCTGGGTCTTTCTCTTGGCAGTCGGCAAGTTTGCCGGGCAGGCCCATGCCGTCCAGCACACCTTTGCGGCGCGTCATTTCGCGGGCTTTGCGCGCGGCCTCACGGGCGCGGGCCGCATCCAGAATTTTTCCGCAAATGATCTTGGCGTCGTTCGGGTTCTCCAGCAAGTAGTCGGTCAGCGCTTTGCTCACCACCTCTTCCACCGGACCACGCACCTCACTGCTCACGAGTTTGTCTTTGGTTTGGCTGGAAAACTTCGGCTCAGGCACTTTCACCGACAGCACGCAGCACAAGCCCTCGCGCATGTCGTCACCAGCGACTTCCACCTTGGCTTTTTTGGCCAGCTCGTTGTCTTCGATGTATTTGTTGATGATGCGGGTCATGGCCGCACGCAAGCCCGTCAAGTGGGTACCGCCGTCGCGCTGCGGAATATTGTTCGTGAAACAAAGAACGTTCTCGCTGTAGCCGTCGTTCCACTGCATGGCCACTTCTGCGGTGATGTTGGTACCTTGGTCGCTTATCTTGTCGCCCGTGGCGTGGAATACGTTCGGATGCAGCACTTTTTTGCCGGTGTTGATGAATTCAACGAAACCTTTCACGCCACCAGCAAATGCAAAGTTGTCTTCCTTGTTGTTGCGCTCGTCCACCAGGCGAATCTTCACGCCGTTGTTCAAGAAACTCAGTTCACGCAGGCGTTTGCTGAGAATCTCGTAGTGGAAGTCAATGTTGGAAAAAATTTCCAAATCGGGCAGGAAGTGGATCTCAGTGCCACGTTTTTCCGTGTCACCGAGTACCTTCATGGGTGAGACTTCGAACCCATCGCGCTTTTCGATCAGGCGGTCTTGTGGAATGCCCTGTTTGAATTCCATGAAATGGGTTTTGCCATCACGGCGAATGGTCATGCGCAGCCATTTAGACAAACCGTTCACGCAACTCACACCCACACCGTGCAGGGCCGCCCGACACCTTGTAGCTGTTTTGGTTGAACTTGCCACCCGCGTGCAATTCGGTCAGAGCGATTTCAGCGGCCGAGCGTTTGGGCTCGTGTTTGTCATCCATCTTCACGCCGGTCGGAATACCGCGACCGTTGTCAGTCACGCTGATGGAGTTGTCGGTGTGTATGGTCACCACAATGTCGTCGCAATGTCCTGCCAACGATTCGTCGATTGAGTTGTCTACAACCTCAAACACCAAGTGGTGCAAACCCGTGCCATCAGAGGTATCACCGATGTACATGCCCGGACGTTTGCGCACCGCCTCCAGGCCTTCCAGAATTTGAATGCTGCCTTCGCCATAGGCTGCTACGTCGGCCGCTTTGGCATCGGCAGCGGCAACGGTCTTGGCCAGCTGATTCGCGGTGTCTTCAGCAGATTTATTGTCGGCATTTGGATCTTGAGCGCCGCTGTTGTTTCCACTGTCGTTGTTCTGGCTCATTGAAATCATTCCCTCTGCATCGCATCAATGCCCTCGAACAGGCCTGATGTACCACGTGAACTCAAACATCTGCCTCCACTTGGTCACATGGACCAAGCGATAGGCGGCTAAAAAATTTGGATCAAAAACCGAATGCTCAAATACGCATTGGCATCACCACATACTTGAACCCGGGTTGTTCAGGCACGGTGATCAAAGCGCTGGAGTTGTTGTCGTGAAGTTCAATCTTCACCATCTCAACACTCATATTGGCAAGCGCATCCATCAGGTAGGTGACGTTAAAACCAATCTCGATCGAATCACCTTCGTAATCGATCTCCAACTCCTCCTTGGCCTCTTCTTGCTCGGCATTACTCGACGCAATTCGGAACACGCCGGGATCGATGTTGACGCGCACTGCCTTGAACTTTTCGCTTGTGAGAATCGCCGCCCGCTGCAGGCTGGACAACAGCGGTGCACGGCCAAGAACAATGGCGTTCTTATGGTTCTTTGGAATCACACGGTTGTAGTCAGGAAATTTACCTTCAACCAATTTGGTCACGAACTCCATGCCACTGAAACTGAACTTGGCTTGGTTTCCAGCAAAACGCATTTCAATGGCGGTGTCTTCGTCTTTGAGCAGACGCTGCAACTCGAGCACCGTCTTACGCGGCAGGATGACTTCTTGTTTAGGAATTTCCACATCCAAATTCGCTTGGGCCAATGCCAAACGGTGCCCATCGGTCGCCACCAAGGTCAAACTTTTGCCTTCGGCCACAAACAAAATGCCGTTGAGGTAGTAGCGAATGTCGTGCACGGCCATTGCAAAGTGCACTTGGTTGATCAGCATCTTCAGCGTTTTTTGCGGAACGCTGAACATGGGGCCAAAGTCAGCTGCTTCCTGAACAAGAGGAAAGTCATCACTGGGCAATGTTTGCAACGTGAAGCGGCTTTTGCCACCTTGCAGGGTGAGCTTGTTTTGCGCCGCGCTGAGAGTAACCGTCTGATCTGCTGGCAAAGAACGCAATATATCGATCAGCTTGCGAGCACCCACTGTGGTCGAAAAGTTTCCAGCATCACCGTCGAAGGCCGTGGTGGTACGAACTTGAATTTCCAAGTCCGAGGTGGTGAATTCCACGTCCCCACCACTCTTGCGCATCAGCACATTGGCCAGCACTGGCAAAGTGTGCCTGCGCTCAACAATGCCTGAGACCGATTGCAACGAACTCAAGATTTTTTCTTGTGTTGTCTTCAAAACAATCATGTCGTCCTCTTAATGTAGTCGTAGTAAGTAGGGGAAGCAGTTTTCTGTGGAGAACTGCATTTTCTCTTGTTCCATCAATGACTTAAACACTGGTCAACCCTGTGTGTCGGTTGAACTGCTCGCCGGGAGTCAAGTACAACAACTTCGCCGGACGATTCGCGCCTGTGGACAAGCTCAACGTTGTCCCAAAACTGTCCCCAGGGTTGTACAAGGCCCATCATGGTGTTCAGCCCTTCAGAGTTTGTTCCAGCACGTGCAACTGCTGATTGAGTTCGGTGTTCTTTTGCCGCTCTGCCGCTATCTTACGAACCGCATGCAGGACGGTGGTGTGGTCCCTGCCCCCAAAAAGCTCGCCAATTTCAGGCAGGCTTTTTTGTGTCATTTCTTTGGCCAAGTACATGGCGATCTGACGCGGTCTGGCAATGCTGGCCGGTCTTTTTTTGCTGTACATGTCGGCAACTTTGATCTTGTAGAAGTCAGCCACCGTCTTTTGAATGTTCTCGACACCAATTTGCCGGTTTTGGATCGACAGCAGGTCTTTCAACGCTTCGCGCGCCAAGCCAATGTTGATTTCTTTGTGTGAAAACCGCGAGTAAGCCAAAACCTTGCGCAGTGCGCCTTCCAATTCACGCACATTGGCTCGAACGTTTTTTGCAACGAAAAAAGCCACGTCTTCGGGCATGGGCGTGCCTTCCAGCTCAGATTTGCGCATGAGAATGGCTACGCGCATCTCCAACTCGGGGGGTTCAATCGCAACCGTCAATCCAGCGTCAAACCGTGATGTGAGGCGCTCGTCGATGTCCACCAGTCCCTTGGGATAGGTGTCACTGGTCATGATGATGTGGGCTTGTTTTGCCAACAAAGCTTCGAATGCGTTGAAGAACTCTTCTTGGGTGCGCTCTTTGCCAGCGAAGAACTGCACGTCGTCGATCAAGAGCAAATCCAGCGAGTGGTACTTGGCTTTGAGTTCGTCAAACGTTTTGCGTTGGTAGTTTTTCACCACATCGGTGATGAATTGCTCGGCATGCAGATACAAGATTCGCGCGTCGGGTTTATCTGCCAAGAGCGCGTTGCCCACAGCGTGGATCAAATGGGTTTTTCCAAGCCCCACACCACCATAAATAAAAAGTGGGTTGTACATCCGCCCAGGGGCACCAGCGACGTGTAAGGCGGCTGTCCTGGCCATCTGGTTGGCACGACCAGGAACCAGGTTGTTGAAGGTCAGGTGGCTGTTGAGGCGGTTGGTGTTTTGCACCGGACTGTGCATCACGCGTCCCACCGTTGTGGATGGGCTGGCTAAGCTGTCGTGGCCATTGGTTGTCAGCGAAGGCATGTGACCAACGGAATCAGATGACCTGGAAGAGGGTGGTTTCTGACCCGAGAGGGTCGGTTCACGAACCCCCAAGGTGATGTCCAGCCGAACCGGTTTTCCCGCTAATTCACTGAGTAGGGCTTCAATTCGACTGGCGTATTGCGTGCGTATCCAGTCCAGCTTGAAGCGGTTGGGTACCTTTAAGGTGACCACCGCGCCAGACGCACCTTGGTCGCTGAAATCAGCCGCAGGAAGCGGTTTGATCCAGGTGTTGAATTGTTGCTCGGGCAATTCGGCGGCTAAACGTTCGCAGCCCCGCAGCCACAGGTCGGCACTCAT